>NZ_JAUSXX010000001.1:0-4800000 GCF_030816325.1 Paenibacillus sp. W4I10 | reverse complement strand
ATGTGACTTTTCTCACAGCAAATTCAGGGAGTTTCTCGATAAGGATCAGGTAATCCCCCGATAACCCTCGCGCTACTTTCGCGGTATGATGGATACATAAGGAATCACCGAGGGGGACGAAGGTTATGGGTACAGTATTTGTAGAAAGAACAACCCAAAGAGCAGAGCAGAAACAAACGGAGGCGGGCAAAATGACACGGGAAACAGGCGGAATCCTTTCGTTCGTTACACCTGAGCAATGGGACCTGATTGAAGCAAAAATGCAGCCCAAACGGGTGAAGTCGGGGTATAGTCTCTTTCTCGAAGGCGATGAAGCCGGATATCTGTACTACATTCGTTCGGGACGAGTGAAAATGACCAAGTCGACGGAGGATGGCAAGGAAATTATTTTATCCATTCAGCAAAGCGGCGATCTCATCGGTGAATTCGGCGGCATCGGCGGATTGAATCATAGCTACAGTGCAGAGATGGCGGAAAAAGGGGAACTGGCCATTATCTCGCTTAGCGATCTGGAAAGTATACTCAGCAAACATGGTGATCTGGCCTTGAAATTCTTGCAATGGATGGCGCTGTCGCAGCGGATCACCCAGTCGAGATTCCGTGATCTGCTGCTCTATGGCAAGGCGGGTGCGCTCGCTTCGACACTGATCCGTGCCAGCAATTCGTATGGCAGGGTTACACCGGATGGCATTGTGCTGGACATGAAGCTGAACCATACCGATCTTGCTGAGATGATTGGAGCTACCCGGGAGAGCGTAACGCGGATGCTGGGGGCATGGAAGGAACAAGGTACGCTGGATATGATGGACGGCAAACTGATGATTCGTGATCTGGCAGCCCTGCGCTGTATGTGCGGATGTCCGACATTCCCAAGCTGTCCGGTAGAGCTGTGCCGACTGTAACATAGCTTGTTCCGGTGTGTTCCGAGTTGAGGGAAGAACAATGGTTGCATTCCTGAGGAACAAATTCGATTTGGATTCCAAATGAGGCTTTAAGGCCTCACCTCCATTGGCGATTGGGGTCGTTACGGAGTAAAAGAAAAGCTGGCGTCCCATATATGGGAGTCAGCTTTTTGTGTTTCTTTGAAATTGTTCACCTGCATATTCCTTTGCAAGAATCGAATATAGACACGAATCATGATATTCCCCTTTGTAGAACCAGTGCTCGCGTAATAGCCCTTCTCGCTGCATGCCGATCTTCTGCATAACGTTCTCGGAAGCCTTGTTGTTCGGGCGGCATTTCGCGTAGATGCGGTGTACACCAAGTGTATTGAAGCCAAAGCCTAGTAGAGCACTGGCTGCTTCGGCGGCATAACCTTTTCCTTGATAGGCGGGATTAAGGACGTAACCGATCTCAGCGTTCGTCTTTTCGATGTGAAGGCCAACACCACCGATCAGGATGCCCTCCTTTTTCAAGCATATCGCCAGTTCATAGCCTTCTCGTGGTTTTGTCTGCTGCATGTCCAACACAAATTCCACATAAGCTCGTGTATCTTCTTCGGTATTCGGCCCCCACGCTGTATGCTGTGTAACTTCCGGCATGGATGTGTAAGCATGAATCCTCTCCCAATCGGTCTCCCGAATCTCCCGGATGATCAGTCTGTCAGTCTCCAGTTGCATCGTTGTTCACTCCTATATCAATTGAACTAAAGAATATTACACTTGCCACTCCGATGACAGAACAACCTTCCGATCGCTGTTACCCCCAGATTTTTTTGATTCCTTTTTCAAAGGGGAAAATCCGGGGATAAAGGCGAACGCTCCGCTTCTTCAGGTTATTTCTGTCCTCTCCGTTTCTCGTGTAAATGTTTAGATCAATTATATTGTAAAATAAAAATAGCCCAATAACCGATTCATGTAAAGAATGGGTTATTGAGCTATGTAAGTATGTGGAATGCTATTGTGGTTGTTTACATTGAACTGCGGGATAAGTATAAGCCAGCTTACGGATAATTTCCTTTTGCCATCTCGTATCACCCAGGTTGGTTGCCAGGTTCAGAAGATCCAAATAATCGTCAAGCTGCAGGTCAGCCTTTTGCAGAGTTGTATTCATTCGATGTTCGTTCCCCTTTATCTATAAAATCGTAAAATCATATGCAGTAGAAAGTTACAAAGAGACAAGTTCAATAATGATAATCATTATCACGTTTATATATTCATTATGCAATGAACGCTGGCAAAATGCAATCCCAAGTCCGCATCGAATTTAACTTTTTTCTGAAAATAGGCTCATCCACAGCACATAGGGAATGTATACACCGAGATATGCGGACGGATACAAGAACCAGCCATTCAACAGGAAATGGTGAATCTCGGTAGTGAATGTGGTCATATGAGCATTCGTCGCATACACATCACCAGCGATAACAGTTGCCGCACTGTAGAAACAGAGTAGCGCAAGAATATGGAATACTCGGGTGACCATCCGGAAACGAAGAGCAACATAAACCATAATTAGCGGAACAATTAACAAGAGCAACAAAAATACCAACTTCATCATCGTTGTACTCCTTCGGTAAATGGAATTCTAATGATCATCAGTATGGGCCAATAGACTCAACTTCTAAACTTTTTCATAAACTTTACAAAAAGAAAGAGGAATTCAGCATATGAACAATTAAATTAAAGGAGGATAACCCAATATCAGGTAATTTGGAGGAGGAGAAAGGGAATATGAAAAAGGCGTTATGGCAGCACTGGATCGGGGCATTCCTGGTCTTTATCATGATGGCAAATGCACTGCTGGGGCCGGGTTCGCAAAGTCCGGTACAAGCTGCAGCACCACTTACGGTATCTCAGGCCATCGCTGCCCAGAGCGGTGGAGGAACAGCAACGGTTGAAGGAATCATTGTTGGACATGCCACCGGGTCACTTACCGCGAAGTTTACATCTCCGTATGCCAATGATTTTAATGTTCTGATTGCAGATTCAGCGTCAGAGCGAACCAACGCCAGATTATTGGATGTACAGATTCCCTCATCTTTCCGTTCGCAATATGGATTGGCGTCCAACCCCAGTCTTGTAGGCAAAAAGATCATCGTAACCGGAACCCTTGGTGCCTACAACAGCTATGCAGGAGTCAAAAACCCAACGTCCATCACACTTTCCTCCGGAACAACCAATCCTGATCCAGAACCGAACCCGGGCACAACACTGCCGGATGGTACCGGCAAGAAAGTATTGTTCGATAATACCCACGCCCAGACAGCAGGTGCTGCCGACTGGATTATTGACGGGGCATTTTCGGATTTTGCCAATGGTTTGCGAAACTCAGGCTTTGCCGTGGATCAGCTGGAACGCAGCATCCCGTATACATTCGGTGAGCAAGCCATCACCTATAATAAATTGAAAGATTACGACGTCTTTGTCATTGGCGAAGCCAACGTGCCGTTCAAAGCGACTGAACAGGCTGCGCTGGTGCAATACGTGCAGAACGGAGGGAGCATTTTCTTCATCTCCGACCACTATAATGCAGACCGCAACAAAAACCGCTGGGATTCTTCCGAAGTATTCAACGGTTATCGCCGCGGTGCCTTCCTGAATCCAGCCAAAGGCATGTCTTCGGCTGAAGCCGAATCACCAGCCATGCAGAGTGTGACGAGTTCAGACTGGCTGGCGACGAACTTTGGTGTGCGTTTCCGTTATAATGCCCTTGGAGATGTGAATGCATCGGATATCGTTGCACCTGCTCAATCCTTCGGCATTACGGCTGGTGTTAATTCTGTAGCCATGCATGCGGGATCGACGGTTGCGATTATAGACCCTAACAAGGCCAAAGGTTTGGTATATGTACCAAGTGGTGTGTCCAAGTGGGGCAATGCCGTGGATCAGGGCGTATACAATGGTGGTGGACGAGCTGAAGGAGCCTATGCTGCGATTGCAAAGGTTGGTGCGGGCAAAGCCGCATTTATCGGCGACTCTTCACCTGTGGAAGACGCTACTCCGAAATATTTGCGTGAAGAGACCGGTGCGACCAAGAAGACCTATGATGGATTCAAAGAAGTGGATGATGCAACGTTCCTTGTCAATACTGTGAAATGGCTCGCGGTCAAAGAGAGTTACACCAGTCTGGCGCAAGTGCCAGGACTGACATTGGATACAGCCACAAGCCTGCTTCCGATCGAAGCTCCGGCTGCGTCTACCGAGCCGCAACTTGAGCCATGGGCTGCACCTGCGGCAGGGTACAAATGGTATGACCCGACTACATTTAAGACAGGTTCATACGGCAAAGCGCAATAAGTAAAATAGACAGGACATCAAATAATGCGAGTAGGGTCTGACCGTGGAGTTTTGCGGACAGGCTCTTTTTTGCTTGTTATATCAGTTACAATGAAGCCCATGATTAGCTCCTACAGCCCTGCCATTGCATAAATAACTGCTCCGGAGGGGAAGGTATGGGTACTAATGATGCGGCGTGAAGCCCAACCCAACCAGAGGAGGCGGCGAATGATGACTCGGCAAGCAGACTGTGACAGTTCCTCGATGAGGCAGAAGCTTAAGGCAGACCTCCATCGTGTAGCAGAACGTATGAATCTGACGTTATCCCGATTTGACAATGACAGTGCCTGTCTGCTGGGGCAATTTGCAGAGATTCGAGCGGAGATCAAGCAGATCGAGGTGCTCGCCTCTTCGTTTTATCTGGATTGTTATCTGTCACCCTTTACCGAGAAGTTTGCCGAATTAACATCGAGCGTACAGCATCTATCTGACCGGAGATATGGGGCGTTGATTGTGATTGAACGGGAGATTCCGTTGGAGTCGATCATCCACTCAGGGGTGGCAGTGGATGCAAGAGTCACCCATGCGCTGCTTGAATCACTGTTCATTCCCGGTGCGCCATTACATGACGGGGCTGTGTTGATTCGTGGCAATCAAATTGTATCCGCTGGTAATGTGCTGCCGTTGTCGCAAGCGGAAGTGCATGAACGAAAAATAGGCACTCGTCATCGGGCAGCACTGGGACTCAGTGAATTGACGGATGCGGTTGTACTGGTTGTCTCCGAGGAGACAGGACAGGCTTCATTTGCTGTAGATGGCGATTTACATCCAATCAATGTGGTTGAGACGCTCCCTTAAATGTGAACGATTAAGTGGCCTACTTGGGGCGATTAAGATGAGGCTGTTGAGGGAAGCGTACCTTTCTCCTGTAAGGGAGAGAGGTTTTTCTATTGATAGACGATAAAATTATAATCTGAAATTTGACAGCTTTGCTCTCGCCATATGAGAAACATCGATCGATGTTTCTCTGACATTGCGATGTGATTTTGCACAAACTGGGTATTCATGGGTACAATAGAGGATGGTCAATGAATAGAGAACAATGCGATTGGATCGCAAAAATGGTTGGAGGAGACGGTTAGCACATGAGTTGGTTTGAAGCAATGGAGCATCACGATTATGAGGAACTGGTTCTGTGCCAGGATCGAAATTCAGGGTTAAAAGCAATTATCGCCATACACGACACAACACTCGGCCCTGCGCTGGGAGGCACGCGGATGTGGACTTATGCTTCAGAAGAAGCCGCCATTGAAGATGCCCTGCGCCTTGCCCGTGGTATGACATATAAAAATGCGGTATCTGGCCTGAATCTGGGCGGTGGCAAAACCGTTATTATCGGAGATCCAAGGCGCGACAAAAACGAAGCGATGTTTCGAGCGTTTGGACGATATATTCAAGGGTTGAACGGACGTTATATCACGGCCGAAGATGTAGGAACAACGGAAGAGGACATGAACCTGATCTATCAAGAAACCGATTATGTGACAGGCATCTCGGCGAGTTATGGTTCATCCGGTAACCCATCACCTGCAACGGCTTGGGGTGTATATCGGGGGATCAAGGCAGCAGCCAAAGAAGCATTTGGTACCGATCTGCTGGAGGGTAAAACGATAGCGGTCCAAGGTGTCGGCAATGTGGCGATGCATCTGTGCAAATATCTGTATGAGGAAGGTGCACATCTGATCGTTACGGATATCCATAAGGACTCGGTGAAACAGGCTGTGGATCGCTTCGGCGCAACAGCTGTTGATCCCGCAGACATCACTAGTGTGGAGTGTGATATCTATGCACCATGTGCACTGGGCGGAACGATTAATGACGATACGCTCAAAACGCTCAAGGCGAAAGTTGTAGCAGGCTGTGCCAACAATCAGCTGCTGGAGACCCGTCATGGGGATCAGTTATATGATATGGGCATCGTTTACGCGCCTGACTATGTTATCAATGCAGGTGGTGTAATTAACATTGCGGATGAGCTGAACGGATACAACGCGGATCGGGCGTGGAGCAAGATCGGAGAGATCTATTCCAATCTGGAGAAAATATTCGAAAGCTCACGTACCGAGGGCATCGCTACCTATGTTGCCGCAGATCGTCTGGCTGAGCGACGGATCGAACAGATGAAGAATACGCGCAGTACATTCTTGCAGAATGGCCACCACGCGTTGAGTTCCCGGAGATTGCGCAAGTAAACAGTATTGAATCATTACCAAATCTGTAAACGGTCTGTTAGATAACGGCAACGTCCATTCCTAAAATGGATAGTGTCGATCTAACAGGCCAATTTTTATGTTGTTATCCAAAATAAAAAAAAGAAAAACAGTGGCAATATCTCCCTAATTGATCAACTCCACTATGCATTTTTCCGATAATGTATGTACATCGTTCAGATGCAGATGGTTCAGGGAAGTGGGGAGAAGTGAAAATGGGGAAAAGACAAGGGGTAGCACACAGGCTTAAAAATGTGTCGCTTAAAATCAAGCTGCCTTTCATGATCAGTGTATTGGTTGTTTTGGTTCTGCTTGGTGCAACGACCACAAGTTATATGATTTCATCTGATGTTGTGGTCAGAAAAAGCAAGGATGAGATTAATGTGATGGCTGACCGCCTTGGGGAAGGGCTTTGGACAGCGATGCAGCTTCAGCAACAGATGAGTCATGCGATATCCGTACATAACACGTTCAAAGAACTCTTGCAGTTGCGTGATACGAACGAAATGACAGATGAAACCTTTTTTACAGATGAGAATCCATACTTCAATAGAGCGAATACGATTCTCACCGACAGTATATCCAACACGGTAGGCACCAAGCCGGACCTGTTTGTGTTTGACAAGGAAGGAACCATGGTGGCGGGAACCATGCCGGATGTCATTGGGCAGTCACGGGGAGATCGGGAATATTTTAAGGAGTCCATACAGGGGAAATCCTTCATCAGTGACGCGGTCGTCTCTAAGACTGGCAAGAAGCTCATTATTGTATTCTCGGAGCCCATCACCGATGAACAGGGGAATATACTGGGTGTGTTCGCCATGTCGGTAGACAGCAGCTTCTTCCTAGGACAACTGGGGGACATTAAAATTAATGGCCAAGGCAGAGTTGAAGTGCTGAGTCGGAGTGGCATCATCATGTTCGACTCACTGGACCCTTCGGTTGTCGGACAAACACTTGCGGAAGACAAGGAAGCTATGGAACTTATAAATGTCAAGGCAACGGACGAAGTGAAGATCACTTCGATGGATCGAGATGACATCTACTATCGTATTAATCAGATTCCTGAGGCGGATCTCTCCGTGGTCATTATTGACGATTATGATGATATCAAACGTCCATTAGAGGATATGCAGCACCAGATGGTTATCGTAACATTGATCGGAGTTGCTTTGGCTATTGGCGTAGGATTATTGATCTCTCGAAGTATTACGAGACCTATAATTCGTCTGATCGGGCTGTTCCAACAGCTTGCTCAAGGGAATCTGACCGTCAAGGCCAATGGTAGATATAACAGCGAATTCAAGGACCTGGCGGAGAGCTTCAATGGCATGGTGGAGCAGAACAGAAACCTGATTAGCGATATGAATAGTTCGATCCATGTTCTTCAAGCCAGCACTCAGGAGCTGGAGGAAACATCCAGACAGACGGCAAGATCCATTGATGAGACATCAGCGACGTCCATGGGCATCGCGAAGGCGATGGAGGCCCAATCGGAAGATACCGAGCAGATTGCAGGCAAATTCAACAGCTTTGGCGATAAAGTGGCTGCCATGAACAGCAGTGCCCAGGATGTGAAGGCGAGGGCAGATGAGATCGAATCTGTGTTCCACAACGGGAATGAAGTCGTCAATGAATTGATGCGTATTAATGAGGTGAACGAACGGGAAGTAGAGAAAATCTCGGAGATTACGGTCAAACTTCAAACGAGTTCGGGCAGTATTAGTCAGATCACTGAAGCCATCAGCCAGATTGCTAAGCAGACCAATCTGCTTGCATTGAATGCTTCCATCGAAGCATCACGGGCCGGGGAGCATGGCAGAGGATTTGCGGTTGTGGCAGAGGAGATTCGCAATCTGGCAGAGCAGAGTTCCCGCCAGTCCAAGGAAATCTCCAGCATTATCGAGCAGAATCTGGCCGATGTCGCCGAGAACAACCAAAGTGTTGCCGAAATTCACACCATCTCGTCCAGACAGGATGAGCTTGTCTTGCAGACTCGTCAGGCATTTGATGTAATTTTGGAGAAGGTAACGGTCATTAATCAACAGATCGCTACGATGGCAGGACAGATGCAGGAGATGTTACAGAACAAGGATGATGTACTGGAGTCAGCCCATAGTTTGTCAGCTTCAGGAGAGCAGGTATCCGCTTCGGTTGAAGAGGTAACAGCAACCATGATGGAGCAATCTTCAACGGTACAGCAGTTGGCCAACATGGTTGATACGATCGATCAATTGACGCAAAAGCTGGCCGAATCGGCTGCGCGATTCAAGGTGGAGTAAGGTTAGTTGAATAGGTTTAGAGGGAAGGAAGGCAAAAGGCACTCTGTATGAGTGCCTTTTGCTTTGTTTTTTTAGGGTCTCGATCAATGTGCTCTAGTCCATTTAGTGATCAAGAAGATCAGCGGTTGAAAGAGGGGTACTAAGTTACCTTTATCAAAATGTAATGCATTTCTGGTTCAGCAGCTTCATGAATTGATCCAGCGCACTGCTGACATACCGATCCTCACCGCGGACAAAGGTTGTCGTGGTATGAGTATAGCGATCAGCCAGATCAAATACGGAGAAATTATCCGGTTTCTTGTGAATAACGTTGCACGGCATAATGGTAAAAGCAATGCCTGACTCCACACAGCTGAGCAGGTTTTCCATCGTACTCACTTCGATGATATTACGTGCGGACAACCCTTCTTCCTGCAAAAATTCTTCGGTCATTTCACGATACGGGCAGCCCTCCGGGAAAACAACCCATGATACTTGGCACAGGCTTGCGGGTGGTGTATCCATCCGCTTGGAGATGATATGAACCGTGTCCTGCATCTCATATTCCACCTTCAAACCTTCCTTCACACAAGCCCCGCTGATAAAAGCACCATCAATCTCATAGTCCTGTATTTTCTTGCGCAGTACTCTGGGTGAAGTGGCGTTAACGAGTGAGATGGACACCTTCGGGTAGGTTATCTGATATTCATTCAGAATCTCCATAAAACGACTGGATGCCGCAGTTTCTACAATGCCGATTTTTAGCGTGCCGGAAGGCTCACCGGGATCGGTCATATCCTGCTTCAGATCATGCAAAAGGTTGTGAATCTGTGTGGCGTACTCAACAAACTGTTCTCCTTTGGAGGTCAGTACAACACCTTTGGGAAATCGGTTGAACAACTGGATTTGATATTCCTGCTCCAGTTTTTTGATGCGTGTAGTGACATTGGATTGCGCGTAATTCAGTTCTTTGGCGGCCTGTGAGATTTTGCCTGAACGCGCCACCGCGAGAACAATATCGATATCGGAAAGTTCCATGCTGTATCCTCCTGAACGTGGATTAACTTCAATTACTTCCGCAGATGGTGATGTTAGGTATCTCTCTGAGAGATACAACTATATATTTCAATCATTTTACGATATATAAGAGCCGCCGTACAATATCCTTAATGACAAAGAGAGTAGGGATATGACATGGATAACATAAATACACGTTCAACATTATTAAGCCCGGTGACAATTCATCAGTGGCAATTAAGGAACCGCATTGTGATGGCTCCGCTGACCCGAGGATTTGCTGATGATCAGAATGGGACCGTAACGGATGAGATGGTCGCTTATTATGAGCAGCGTGCGCGAGATGGCGTCGGACTGATCATTACCGAGGGCATTATTCCGAATTTGGCAGGCAAAGGCACTTATGGCATCCCCGGCTTATATACAGATGAACAGACGACTTCTTGGAAAAGGGTAACGGATGCTGTTCACAGACATGGCGGAACCATTATTGCTCAACTGTGGCATGTCGGCAGGTTGTCCCATTCCGATCTGATCGGAACCGTTCCACTGGCACCTTCCAGCCTTGCGGCAGAGGGAAGAGTGCATAAGCTGCACAAGCCGTATCAGATTCCCCAAGCGATGAGTGCACAGGATATAGCGGATACGATTCAGCATTTTCAGACGGCCGCCCGCAATGCAGTTTTGGCAGGGTTCGATGGGATCGAGCTGCATGCTGCACATGGGTATCTGATCGACCAGTTTATAAATGAGAAGACCAACCACAGAACAGATGAATACGGAGGCGACACTGCGGGTAGATTGCGGTTCCTGCGGGATATAATTGTGGCTGTGAAAAAAGAGATCCCTGTGGATCGCATATCGGTACGATTCTCCGAGAAAAAGGATGATGATGCATCCTATGCTTGGGCAGACAAAGCTGGAATGATTGATGCATATCTGAACTTGTTCCGCGAGACGGGAATTACGATCTTGCATCCCTCAACAGACCATTATGCGAAAGCATGGGAAGGGGAGCAGTCCTTTCACGAGCAGATTCGTAGTCGGTGGGATGGAATCATCATTGGTGTGGGGGATTTGGATGTTCAGACCGCAGAGCACGCGATTGGTAAGGGAAGCATAGATCTGGCTGCGTTCGGCAGACCGTTTATCGCCAATCCCGATCTGGTGCAGAGATTACATGAGAATAAGCCGTTGATCGAGTATGATGCGAATGCACATTTGCCTGTTTTGGTATGAACATAAAGAAACAAAGGGCAGAAGCCGATCCTGAGGATCGCTCTGCCCTTTGTTTACTTATGAAAAGGAATGTATTCAAAGTCATGTATTTTCCGTACTGAACAGTTCTGGGTATTCTATCTTGCTTGCTATAGCCACTTGCGGACGATGTAGACTCGAAGTTTAGATGCTCTTTGAGAATTCAAGTGGCTCTGTTTCGCTTTTCTTGGTTGAGCTTTTTTCGATATACCAGAGAATGATCATACACAACGCATAGAACAGACTGAAAGCCAGAATAATGATCCATACACTTTCCATGTCCATGCTTTTGATGAAAATGCCTGTCAAATATGGACTAAGTGTGTAACCCAGGCAACCTACGAATAACAGCAAGCCATTAAACCGCCCCTGATGTGTATCGGGTACACGCGAAGCAATATACAGATTGATATTGGTCTGCACGAGAATCTCTCCAATGGTCCACAGCACCGTGGATAAGGCGACGATGGAAAAATGGGGGAAGTAACCGAGCAGGTTCAAGGCTCCAAATCCGATTCCATAGAAGAGTGCGCCTGTGGCTATGGAGTTTAGGGCCGTTAATTTGCGTGTAGCGGACAGGATCACGGTGGTAAGAATAATGACGCTAATGGCATTGATGGTCATGACAGAGCCGTAATAGGCTGCCCCGTTCTCGCCAAACGAGTGATTCATCTGAAGTGGGAGGCTAAATGAGTATTGCATATAGATAAAATAGTTAAGAAATGACACAACGATGAAGAAGGCAACGAGTGGATTTTTCAGCAGTAGTCTGAATAACGGCGAAGGTGGTTGGCTCGATCGTTGTTGTTCTTGTTGTTGTCCAGCATGTTCGCTGCTTGTTGGTGCCAATTCCTTGCGTGTGCCGATCTTAACCTGGTTGATGATGATAAAGGTAGATATCAGAAACACGGTACCGATACTTATAAAGACGATGTTGACGTGATCCTTGATAAAAAAACCGGCGACCAGTGGTCCGATGGCTATACCCAGATTGGCCCCCAGATACATGAGGGAAAAGGCGGACTTTCGTTCTTTCTCCTCCGTACACAGTTGAATAATCAGTGCATTATAAGCAGGCCGGGTAATACTGATGAAGAACATGACTGCAATCAGAAGATAACCAACGGTAATGGTGCCTGACCAAAAAGAGCAGCTTATAATCATGATGGCAGACAACAGTTGGCCGATGACAATAATTGTTTTTTTGCCCATAAGATCGCTTAAATAACCGCCGAGAAGTACACCGGGTCCGCTAATCAGGGCTGCCATGGACACAAAGATCCCTGCACTGACCACATTCATGCCCATCTGTAACGTAAGCACCAAGGTAATCAGGGAGAATACAAAATCTCCTGTGCTGTTAATCGTTCTGGCTAAACAGAGATAATAGATATCGCGGCTCAGACCCGCGTAGGTTTTGAATAACGACAATAATTCCAGCCCTCCCCAAGATAACCGCCACTCCAGACCAAAAACAGTGAGGCTCATCCGTACATCTTATACGGTTTCAGCAACCGTCACTTCTATCTTGAAGCGATCGTACATATCCAGCAGAGTTTGACGCAATTCCTCGAACGAATCACCCTCCACGATTGCATAGCCTGATCGGGTCATGGTATCGTTTACGTCCCCGGCGCGCTGTCCCACTCGATAGGATACATTGAACTCAACGATGCCAGGGATATCCGCATAATCCTCTATCCCGGATATGTGTTGAATTACCCCTGCGCGTGAAGGGAAGCAGATCATGCCTGTGAATTTATGGCTCGTCTCCTGTTGCTTAAATTCATATATTCCAACTTCCAGATCAGTGACGGCTTCGAAGAAATCAACGCCATGGGTGTTCTTGATACAAGGAGGCATAACATGCGATCCCCCGATTCTTGCACCAATTTCTCCAAACACCACTTCTCCTTCCGGAGTCAGAAAAAGTTCGGCATGTGTTACGGACTGATTGATACCCAAGGCTGCAATGACCCGTTCATTGAGCTCTTTGATGTGATGGATAAAATCAGCTTCCGTGCCTTCAGGGAACGTAATACTGGCCGGAGGTTTCTGCTTCGTCGCAATATCCAGGCAGTTATACAGGTATTGGGAAACGGATGCAAATACAACCTTGCCCTTAGACACAATGGAATCACAATGAAACTCCGTACCGTGGATGAATTCCTCCAGCAAATCCCTTTGCTGTGCTTGTCTTGTATGGTGTAGATAATGTACCAGTTCATCCATGCTGGACAATTTGAACGTATTGATACTTCCATATCCGCTTAGTGGCTTCACAATAATCGGGAAGCCGTGTTCAGCAGTGAAACGAATATAGTCCTGTTCATGTAGGGCAATTGCAATTTTGGATGTCCGAATTCCACGCTGATGCAGCATTTGTTTCATGATCCATTTGTTGCGAACAGCCTCAGCCTGATTGCGCTGCATACCGGGGATCCCGAACTCGGAACGGAGTTGACCACCGATCTCAATCGCATTCTCACCCGGCGTTAACAAAGCTGAGATGGAGTGGGATTCTCGGATCTGCATCATATGCTCCCGGATGGCATCTACGGACTCCAGATGATCGACATATCTAATTTCATCAAAGAAATCCCTGAGCACCTCATCATGATGCAAATTATGCCGTTCAATAATCAGAATTTTCTTGTGATCCGCCAATTTCTGCAAAGGTTTAACGAAGTTTAATCCAGTAGGTAGCCTGAAATCAGATATGTATACAATCGTTTTCATACGCTCTTGTAAATCCCCTTTCAGCAAAATGCTAAAAATAGTAAAAATTCATTTCATAACATTATAACTCAATATTTTCCATTTTCAATACACTTTTTGGCGGGAAATATGAACGGAAATACATATTTGTGTTACGTTAAAGTGTTAATTGACAATAGGAATTTTTTGGTATACGATCTTTAGCGGATTAGAAATAAAAAGGAGGAAATAGAAATAAATGGAGATCGTTAAAGAGAAATATGCCATACTGGGAACGCTGGGAGACGATGAAGGATTCTTGACTTGCAGCATGCATATCGCGAAGAAGTTAGGCAACTCGGAACGTATCAAGCCATACCCTGAATTTGAAGCGGCTGCGGAAGACTTGAGATCAGGGATCATATCCTGCTTGCTGGTCCCCGGGGCGTATCCCAAGCTCAACAGCTTCATCATGGATTCTGAACTAGCGGTGTCTGAGAGCTTTGTGGAGAAGATTCCTGCGCTGGTTCTATCCGGCTTCCATGCGGTATGTCCCGATCAGATCGATATTATCTATCATCATCCAGCAACCACATACTTGTTATCTGAACTTGATACAACCTATAGAGAGAACAGCACCGTATCGTCCAACCCTGAAGCTTGCAGGAAGGTCATGCACAACACGGAGAAGTCCATTGCACTCACGAATCAGCTATGCGCTGATCATTACGGGCTTGTGACCTACAAAGTACTGCGCGAGGGAATCAATATGCCATGGGTATGTTTTACACAAAATACACAGAGGGTGAATACAGTCATATGAAAAGAATTGCTATTATACTGGATAAAAATTTGGAACCTGGCGCCGCAGCCAATGTGTCTGCCCTGTTAATGGGACAAGCAGCCCTGAATGAGCCGGGGTTATATTCTGATCAATCTGTGCTGGATCATAGCGGCGTTCAGCATGCGGGCATCCGATATAGTACTGTCATTGTGAAGGCCGGGGAGAATCAACTGATCAATCTGGCCAAACTCTGCTCAGATGACAGCGGGGGACTGAACCATGTTGTTTTTTCACAGACAGGTCAGTCGCTCAACAATGCCTTTGAACAATATGCAGTTGAGATTGCTTCGATGGAATTGGAAGCTACCAAAGTGGTAGGTGTCATTGTATGGGGCGAGGATGATCAAGTTAGGGCAGCGACCAAAAAATTCAGTGTCATGAAATAAGGGAAAAGGGCAGAGCGGATCTTTAGAGATCACTCTGCCCTTCTTTACATATGAAAGAATCGTTATAGAGGTTGTTCCAAAAGTCCGTTTTTGATTACGAAGGATGCCTGAAGGTATCGCACTTATAGATGCTTGCTGACGACTACAGCTTTCTTTTCCGTAAAGTAATACACCAAAGCGAGCAGCGGCATGATTAGCCCAATCAGCGTTGTGAGACTCCAGCCTCCGTTAGCATAAGACCAGCTTCCAAGAGATGAACCAATCGCACCGCCGACAAAAAAGATCGACATGAATATGCCATTCACACGTCCTCTCGCTTCACTTCCTAACGAATAGATGATGCGTTGACCCAGCACCAGATTTCCCGAGACAGCCATATCCAGTGTGATCGCCACGATCACAAGCAGGATCAATGCAAATGTGGAGTGGCTCTGGAACACATAAGCAAGACCAAACGAAGCAGCAGCGATCACCATGGCAGCACCTGTCAGAATACGTGTAAGTCCGCGATCAGCCAGTCTCCCGGCAATGGGAGCAGCAATAGCACCTCCGACACCAGCCAGTGCAAACCAGGCAATGCCTTGCTGTGACATGCCAAAATCGTTAGCCAGTCTGAGCGGAACCGTAGTCCAGAACAAGCTGAAAGCACCAAAGAGACTGGCCTGATAGAACGCCCGGCGGCGCAGCAGCGGCATCGTTCTGAACAGTGTGCCCAAGGACACGATTAATTGCCCGTATTTCAAGGTGGGTTCAGGCTGGCGAGCAGGAAGAGCACGTGATAGGAGCAGCATGAGAAGTGTTATGACAATGGCGGAGAATACAAAGACCGTCTGCCATCCGAAGAGGCTGGTGATAAAGCTTGCGACAGGACGAGCCAGCATGATGCCCAGCAGCAGACCACTCATTACATTGCCAACAACCCGTCCGCGCTGTTCCTCGGAAGTAAGATATGTCGCATAGGGCACTAGAATTTGAGCGACAACAGAACCTATGCCGATGAATAGAGAGGCAGTCAGAAATACAACAGCAGTGGGCGAGAAAGCCGCAGCAATCAGGGCAACAACCAGTACGATGAGGAAAAGAACAACCAGGCGCCGATTCTCGGTAATGTCACTGAGCGGCACGATAAACAGCAAACCAATGACATAACCAATCTGAGTCAACGTTACGATCAATCCGGCAGCGGCAGAAGACAGACCCGTTGTCATGCTGATCGGACCGATAACGGTCTGAGCATAATACAGGTTTGCCACGATCAATCCACAAGCGGATGCCAGCAAAAAAATAATCCAGGTGGGTACAGGTGCCTTCTTCACTTGTTGTCTCATATCCATGATAATCATCCTCCACAATTCTAAATTTGTATTCGCAATAAACAGTTAATATTAAAATCGTTAATTACTAAACGTTGTGTTCACTAATTACAAACATATAATAAACTAAACGTATAGTATTGTAAATAGGCTCTACATATTTAATGAGAATTTTAAATGAGGATAAAAAGGTGAGTGGAGGGTGGAATTGTGTGTACTCATGGCAGTTTAGTATAATGAACGTATCGTTTTTATGAATATTACTGATGATTAAATATATTTTATACATCCAGGAGGGCTTAAGATGACTGCCAAAAGAGGACGTCCACGTAACATGGAAACCCAGAATGCCATTCTTACAGCATCGTATGAGTTGTTGTTGGAGCACGGATTCGGGGCAGTTACGATCGAGAAGATCGCTGAACGTGCACAGGTGAGCAAAGCCACTATCTACAAATGGTGGCCGAATAAAGGCGCTGTCATCATGGACGGATATATGTCTGCTGCAACGGCAAGATTACCAGTACCGGATACAGGCTCGGTAGTGGAAGATATACGCATACATGCGAGTAATCTGGTTCGATTTTTGACCAGTCGGGAAGGAAAAGTGATTACACAGATCATCGGAGAAGGGCAGTCGGATGAAGGGCTTGCCGAAGAATACCGTACAAGATACATCCAACCACGTCGACGTGAAGCACGGGGAATTCTGGAGAAGGGTGTGGAGCGCGGCGAATTAAAGAGTGGGGTGGACATTGGACTGTATATTGATCTGATCTATGGACCGGTGTTCTATCGTATGTTAGTGACGGGGGAAGCGATGGATGATGCGTTTGTAGATCTGATGCTCCGTTCATTGTTTGAAGGCATTCAGTCCAAGTAGATATAGGGATAGTCGCGATACAAGTGGGAGGAAGAGGGAAGAGGGCGATTCATAGAAATCACCCTGGAAGGAGCGCGTGTATATTGTACGAGGTAGATTGTTAGACCTGGAATATAGGTGAGATGGCTGTGGGCCATGAATCTGTAACATTAGAGGAAAGGAAGGATGAGTGCTGGGTTAACACCGGGGGTTCATTCCATACCGAACTGGGCAGTTCGCGGCGTAATACAGGGGCAACTTCCTTGGCAAAACGCTCCACTTGCTCCAACTGCTCGCTATGCGTCAGTCCATCTACGCTGATACTCAGCACCTGATGTCCGTAAGCGGCATGATAGTCCAGAATTTTCTCAATGATCTGCTCCGGACTGCCGATTAACGCAGGGCCTCGTGCAATGTTATCCTCCAGATCGGTGAAGGGAGACTGATTATGCTGTGCGGCGGTAGTGGCATGGAACGCTTCATAATATGGCTTATAACGACGAATGGCTTCTTCGCCCGTATCCGCAAGATAGAGACTGCCGGCACCAGAGCCAATCACGGCTTGTTGCGGATCATGACCATAATAATCGAGGCGCTCCCGATAATGATCAATTAATGCTTTATATTTGGCCTGAGGATGAAAAGAATTCGACGTGAAGAGCGGCTCGCCATATTTGGCAGCGAGTTCGGTCGAGACCGTGCTCGACGCGCTACCATGCCAGATCGGGATGGATTGTTGAAGCGGCCTGGGCCACGTGGTCACTCCCTCAAGCGGAGGGCGATACGTTCCCTGCCAGGTTACATTCTCTTCAGACCACAGCCGTTTTAGCAGGTGGTAGCGTTCATCTAGTGAATCCCACTGTTCCTCTTCGCTTATGCCAAACAGCGGATAGTGCCGAGGGTCATTGCCTTTCCCGATGATCATTTCCAGCCGTCCGCCCGATAATTGATCCAGCGTGGCATAATCCTCGGCAACCCGGACTGGATCAAGTATACTAAGAACAGTGACGGTGGTTAGTAACCGAATGCGTGTGGTTGCTGCGGCTATTGCGGTTAATACGACAGGTGGCGAGGAAGATAGAAAAGGCGCACCGTGTCGTTCACCGATCCCATAGGCATCGAAACCCAGTCGTTCAGCCAGCTTCGCTTGCTCTAATATATTGTGGAATTTCTGCTGAGTCGTCAGAGCTTCCCCGGTTACGGCATTAGGCAGATTCATCATGAGACTAAACAAGGCAAATTTCATCTGACCTTCTCCTCGAACTGAATTGATAGCATCTGTGTCGTATAATCCTATTGAAATAGTAGGATATGTAAGTTGGATTAAATGTATCACGTTCTCACGGATTCTTCTAATGGATTTTTTCTATAAGCAGGAACAGCGAGGCCTCCTTGCATAAATGTGAAGGAAATTGCCACGATTTTTATTGACCGCTGTAAAATTTAGGATTAGAATTGTGCTTATCATATAAATTCAAAATTATGGATTTTCATTGTGGAGGTGGGATACATGGAACCTACAACTACGATACGCTCATATATTGAGGACTACATCAGGAAACAGGGGTACACCCTGCAGTATTTTGCCGATATATCGGGAGTTAACGCTGGAACGCTTAGTGCAATTATTAAGGGGACTCGGCCCATCGCTATGGCGCAACTGGATCTGATTACCCAAGGCATGAAGCTGGAAGAGGGGTATTTCTACGAGATTTATGGGGCTGAATGTTTCGTGGAATCGGCACCTCATTGGAGAAGACTGGAACCATTCCTCCAGCGCTGTGCTGAATTGGACAAGCTGGAATGTATTCATAAGGTTATCCAGGAAGTGACGGATGATCGCTCGTATATCTCGGAGTTGTTCGAGATGGCCGAAGGCATGCTTGAACGTGGACAGACGAAGGCTGCACGGATGTTGTACGAATGTGTGGCGGAGTGTGAGAAATATCAACATTCGGAACGTCTGGCTCTGTGCCAGTATCGCATCTTCACGTTATCTCTCGGTCAGGACCAGCATGAGAATCTTCGTGCAGCCGTACATTTTGAACCGTATATTAATCGGCTGGATGAGGAACGGCAGCTGGATGCGATTAAAGACCTGGCGAATACATACGCTTCTCTTCGATATTGGGACAAGTTATTTTCGCTTGCTGATGAGTTAGGGCATAAAGTTGAAATTATTCAATCGTTCACAAAAAAGATAGTGAACAAAGAAAATAGGATAACAGCTTACCCTTTATTTGTATATCAAGCATATTCAAACTTGCTTAAGGCCAATGCATGTGAATGTAGAGGAGAATATACCGAAGCACTGAATTACACAAAAAAATATAATGATTTAGTTAATATTTCTAATCCTAGCGATGAAGATATGATATATATAAATATGTTTAATAGATGGACTGAGGTTAATACCTATTTGTATAATCTGATGATGGGAAAGAAAGAGGTTCTTCCGGTCTATGTAGCTTGGATAGAGCAAAATGAAGAAGAAACTCTTACGGCCCTTGTTAAGATCATTGAAGCAGCAAACAAATATGATATGGATATAGATGATATCCTCTTAAAATTTGATAACTCCATTAATTCTATGTTGAGTGATAGAAGTTTATCGGAAGGATACAATGAACAACTTAAGAATGATCTATATTCAAAACTTTTATTTGAGTTGGCAATGTATTATTTCAATAGAGAACGATATGGAGAAGGAATGAAGAAGCTCGTCAATTGTCTGAGTTCAGCCATCAGAATTAATAATTCTAATGACATAATACAGTGTGTTGCTCTCTTTGAGAGGTACAGGTCTTTTGCATCTCAGGAAATAAAAAGTACCTATCATAATCTAATGGAGGAGGTTAACAGCTATTATGAAATTAAGAAAAATCATGGCTATACTCTTGTTTAGTGTTATGATTGTTAGCACTTTCCCTACAATTGAAATTAATGTGCAAGATCAGATTTATCGCCTACTAACACATGGTAGTGGAACATTGTAAGCTACAAATTACAATTAGGAATACGTTATAACATTGGTTTATTTCCAAAGACGGAGATAAACCTTTTTGTTGTACTCATAGATTGACCAATGTAAAATACAGGACTAAAATAACATTTATTATGTGTTATTGAATTATAAGTGATTTTGGTGATGGAGGTGTTATAGTGGAATTGTTACCTAAAATAAGAGTACATATTGAGAAATATATGAGAGAGCAGAATCTCAAGTTGCAGCATTTTTCCGATATTACTGGAATTAATGTTGGAACTTTAAGTGCCATTCTTAAAGGCAACAGGTCAATGTCTATGAACCAACTGAATCAGATTACTTCTGTTATGGGATTAGAGAAAGGCTATTTTTATGAGAGTTATGGGGTTGAATCCTTCATAGAATCTTCGCCCCACTGGAGACGTCTGGAGCCATATCTATATGAGTGTGCTGAGCTTGGTAAGCTGGATTGTATACAACAAGTCATCACTCATGTAACGGACGATCGATCATATATAGAAGAATTATTTGATGTAGCTGAAAGCTTTTTTGAAAGAGGATTAAAAGAAGTAGCTCTTATTTTGTATGAATGTGTGGCAGACAGTGAAAAATATCAACACTCCGAGCGGTTGGCCTTATGCCAGTACCGTATTTTTCTGCTTCATAAAACACTGAATAAATTCAATAACTTAAATGCCGCAGTAAAGTTTGAACCCTATATTGATAAATTGAATGATGAAATGCAATTAGATGCGATTAAAGATTTAGCAAACCTTTATGCAACAATACATGTGTGGGATAAAGTTTTGGAGCTAGCTAAAAAACTAGAACAAAGAGTTGACTTTCAGCTTACTCTTCGTACCAACAGGCGGGGAAATAAATTGAGAATTGCGCATTACCCGGTATTCAGTTATAAAGCCTATGCGAATTTGTTAAAGGCTACTGTATCCGAAAAGCGTAAGCAGTACAGAAAAGCTTTAAAATACACAGACGTTTATGAGGATATTATGGACGAAATTAAAAATCCGACAGAAGAAGAGCAAGAATTGATAGAGCGATTCAAGGGTTGGGCTGAGGGCAATCGATATTTATATACATTATTGATGGGCGATTTTGATATGTTAGATGATTACCTAAACTATCTGGATGCCAATCCTAAAGAAATCTTAACAGCATTCGTATATATTGTGAAGGCTGCTAACCAGTGCTCATACGATATTGACAATGCATTAGATAGATTTAAAAATCACATCAATAACATTAGAATAGAGAAATATTTAAAAGGGACATATAACGAACAGGCGTTGAATCTTAGATATATACGCTTATTCTACGAACTAGCAAAATACAAATTAAATCAAAACCAAATTCAGCAGGGGATCGAACATTTAATTACTAGTTTCGAACGTTCTGTCTCAAGTAATGATGACATGATGTGTATCAAATGCATTGACTTATATGGAAAGTATAGAAATCACGCCAGTAAGACCCAGGAAGAGGGGTATACAAAACTAATAGATAAATTAAGTGTACCAACTTTTCAATAGTGAAATATATGGGGAAGGACGATGAAGACGATGCCCAATATACGTTTCTATATTGAAAATCACTTAAAGAATAAGGGGTATAAACTACAGCAATTTTCAGAAATCGCTGACATTAATGTTGGTACATTAAGTGCGATTATCAAAGGAACCAGGCTTATTTCGATGAACCAACTCGATCAGATTACATCTGCAATGGGATTGGAGCGGGGATATTTTTACGATATGTACGGTGTGGAGTGTTTTATCGAATCTGCGCCCCATTGGAGGCGATTAGAACCGTTTTTATATCGTTGTGCTGAACTTGGTAAGCTAGATATTATACAACAAGTCATTACTCATGTGACAGATGATCAATCCTATTTTGATGAGTTATTTGATGTGGCTGAGAGTCTCTTTAATAAAAGCATGAATGAAGCGGCACTCATTTTATATGAATGTGTAGCCGACAGTGAGAAGTATCAACACTCGGAGAGGTTGGCTCTTTGCCAGTACCGCATTTTCTTGCTTCAGAAAACACTGAGTAAATATGATAATCTCAATGCAGCAGTAAAGTTCGAACCGTATATTGATAAATTAAATGAAGAAGTGCAATTGGATGCAATTAAAGACTTGGCAAACGTATATAATACGATACATTTGTGGGACAAGGTCGATGCATGGGCACGGGAACTGGAACGGAAAGCAGAATTCCAATTAAAAATTCAATCTCGTAGGCGAAAAAGTAAAAGAAGGCTAACAGCCTATCCTCTTTTTACATATGTAGCCTATGCAAACTTATTAATATCAAGCGTTTATGATGCTCGTAAGGAATATGAAAATGTCCTAAAGTATATAGAAAAATACTTGAAAATAGTTGAGGTTGAGAATCCTACACAAGAGGATCAACAAATAATAGATTTGTTCCAAATATGGGGAGAAGGAAATCAATATGCTTCCCAATTAATGCTTGGTCAAGAAAATGTAATCAATTCTTATTTGGATTATATCGAAAACAACCCGTCAGAAATATTAGCTGGATTCATTAATATTTTGCAAGCAGCTAACCAGTATTCTTTTAACATTGACTATGCTTTAGACAGATTTAAAGATCAGACCAATTTGTTTAATACTGACATGTATATTAAAGGTAGTTATAACGATCAAATGTTAAACCACGCGTATCAAGATTTTTACTATGAATTGGCAAGTTATCAAATGAAACAACGTAATTATTCACTTGGAATGGATGCCTTACTTATGTGTTTAGATCTCTCTTCTTCAAGTAAAGATGACCTGATGTGTATTAAATGTGTAGATTTGTACGGGGAGTATAGAAGCGAGGCCAATGAAACACAGATCAGAAAGTACAAAAATGTAATAGAAAAGTTAAGTTTACCGACTTTCTGATAATGAAATATCTGCGAAGGGACGATGAAGAAGATGTACAATGTGCGTTCCGTATATGTTGTTTAATTATGAACTTGTAAAGTATAAATGCAGACTAAAAGTTTATCAAACTGGTATAGATACTTAATACACTTACCTCTTTCAACGTTTAACCATACGATCATATGACAGTAAAATGTTTTGATTTTTACGGGACTTATAAACAATACGCAAACTTGTCTCAGCAAAGACGTATTCTCAATTATTTAAGCCAATAAATATATAATAAAACAAACAGCCTAACTGATTCTGAGTCAGGCTGTTTTGTGTTTTAGAAAAGCACTAGGCAGAGCGCTAGGTCTTTTCTAAAGAAATGTTTTTACAAAATTATGCAAAATATATTATGTTTTTCAAAGTACTTGTCGTCATTAGCGAAACTAAATAGCCTACTCATATTAAATGTTATTTAAGAATGTCCTAGAGGGGGACTTGCCATGAGAGAACTGAGTAACTTGAAAGACCAAATCGAGCAAGGTCGGCAAGAGTTGAGTCGCTTGGTAGATCTATATGAAATCCCAAATATAAAAGTGATTGAACAGTCTATGGCACTGGATGAGCTAATTAATGAATATAATCGAGTTACTTTAGGAGTGAGCGTAAAGAGGTGTAAAGTATTGTGAAGCTAACTTAAAATCATAGTCATACTAAAAATAGTGTTCGTATGGTAATCATCAATGTTTAATAACAAAGGGCTGTGTTATGGATTATTATTCATAAAAAGTTTATTTAAGTTTCTTTTGAAAATGATTATATGATTAATCTGAGAACGTTCTCAATTACAAAGAAAAGAGGTGATTGCATCGTTAGGATATGGATAAAATTTGATTTAAGTAGATGAAGAGAGAATTCTAGCTTCAAAGATATCACAGTCTTATGATCTTAGTTTCTTTATTAAGTTCGATAGGTTATTAACGTGACTATTTTAAAACTTATGAGGAGGTACTATCCATGAAAAACTTTGGGAAAATTTTATTAACGGCAATCATGATTTCTTCCGCTTGTTCATCAGTGGCATCTGCTTCATCTGAGGGACAAGTTTTAAGTACAAATACGCCTGAAATAGTGATTAATAATGATATTTCTCAAACAAGTACAATAGGTATTTTTGATCCTAATTTTAAAGAAAAAGCTATTTCACAAGGACTTGATCCTGAAACAATTATTGCAGGGTATTATGTTCCTTTTGATAAGACCCGTTCCAATCTATCAAGCGGTCCGGTGCATCCTTCTGCGATAGGAGATTACTATCTGAAAAACATTGACATGACCCAAATTACTGGAAATGTTATTGAACGTGCGATTGGAAAAGGTCCAGCGCCCTTGTCCTTGTCTGTTATTGATGGTGTAGCTACTACATTCTCTGCTGAGATTTCTTCGAAAGCAGGATGGGGTGGTGCAGAGATTGCTGCGAAGCTAGGCACGACCTATCAGGCAACTCGTAACTTTAACAAAACATACGGACCAATCCAAATTCCTGCAAATAAAACATATACCATTTACTGCGCACCAACATACAACTACTACTCGTTTCAGATATGGAAACAAGGTTTCTTTTCTGATTCTTATATTGGTACTTATGAGTATAAAGAACCGACGGGTTTATACTTTTACTGGCAAGATACTACTGGTTGGTAACTAGACAGAATTTAACAATTTTGGTAATATAGTAGCGCATACAACAGCAATATTATATTATCAAAGGAGAATTTAAATTTGAAAAGTAAAATGATTTCCTTAGTAGCCCTTATCTGTTCATTTGTATTATTTGTTATTGGATTTCAGTTTATTGCTCAAAGTACTAATTGGGGTATGAACAAAGCTATGTTGGTTCTTGCAGAATACCAAAATGTAAAGTCTGATACCTCTGATATCTTTGGTAGCTTCATAAACTCAGAGATTTGGTCGTATAAAATTGAAGGAATGTTATTGATATTTTTAGGGATGTTAATGTTGTATTTAGCAAATTCATTACGAAGTAAATAATGAAAAGTATTCGGGTCCCGAATACTTTTTTTCTTATTTACAATTTAATCTTTAGTTCAACATATAAGTATGAAAAAGGCTGAATTTCTTTGAAAACTTATGTAAATAAACATTTTATTCTGCAAAGGAATATAATATGAATTTTTTGGCAATGTATCCTAAAATGTTATACAAAGAGGGGGTGCATGCTGTGAGTGAACCGAAGCAGATCAAAGATAAAATCGAACGAAATAGGCATGAGTTAAGTCGTTTGGCGGAGAATCATGGCATGCAGGACAACCAAGTCCTCCGACAGTCCATGGTACTGGACGAGCTTATTAATGAATATAATCGATTCAAATATAAAAGCCATCTCAGGAACAGACAACCGATTGCATAATGCAGTCGGTTTTTTGGTCTAATTAGTGTTCTATAGAAATAGGGTAGTCGACTGTAGCGATACAGTCGGCTTTTTTGCGTTCACCCTGAAACCCATGCGCATAACTTGAAATTCCATACCAATTCGAGGATTCGCAGGATAGCGAATGATCATTAAAACTGGATATGATGACCCCAGTTATATCCAGATTGATCTGTGAAGGGGGCTCATACAATGATCGGGAGAGGGAGGGATAAACGGAAATGATGGACAAGGTACGCATTTTTTTCGGAAAAAACGTAAACCTGCGCACCAAGTTGCTCCTGTTGTTCCTTGCGCTGACGTTGCTGCCGCTAAGTTTGCAGGGAGTGATGAACTACAAGCATTTCTCGCAGACGATGGATCGCAAGACCGAGCAGTTCACCATTGATATGGTTCGCCAGATTAACGCCAATCTGAATCGGCTGCTGAAGGACTTTGAGCGGTTGTCGCTCTTGCCGCTTTACGATCAGATGGTGCTTGGCATTCTGGACAAATACAACGCTTCAATGGGGTCGGGTACATGGGCGAGGTCTGAGGATTATCTGAAAATGAAGCTCTATACATCTGGTCAAGCTTATGACCGGCCCGAGATTCGGGGGATTCACTTGATCAGCAATAGCGGCATCCTGTTCTCCAATCTCGATTCGCTGGCAGTCAAGCCGGTATGGGACAGCAGGCAGGATGATTGGTTTGCAGAGCTTGAAGGCTCGGAGGGGACATGGCGTCTGCTTCCTCCGCATCAACCCAGCTATTACACGGGCGGTCAGCAAGAATCGTATATATCGGTGGGCAGAGTGCTTCGAGATCCGGGTACGCTTCAACGATTGGGTTACATTCTGATTGATATCCGTCTGGAGGCCTTCGGTCAACTGTTATCCCATCTGAATTATGAGCAAGATGCAAGTCTGATGATTGTAGACAGCCAGCAGCGTCTGCTGTTCGAACGGACCTCAACCGGAGGAATGCCTGCGTACGACCAGTTGCTATTGCACGGACAGCTTCAAAGCTATGCAGGAAACCAAAAAGTTGTTCTGGATGGGCAGCCCTATCTCTATGTACAACACCATTCCAGCTATTCCGGGCTTTCGGTGATCAGTCTTACACCTATTGCTGTGATTCAAAAGGAGTCGGGTGAGATGCTCACCTTTACAATATGGTTCTCAGTGTTATGTATGGCGGGTATAGCGATTCTGGCGGTTCTGTTATCCTATCGTATCACCCGGCCGCTGATTCGACTGAAGCACCACATGATTCGGGTGGAGCAGGGAGATTTTAGCCAGCGTGTAGCACACTTCAGCAGTGATGAATTCGGACAGATTAGCCGGGGCTTTAACCGAATGATGGAAGAGATTCATCGACTGTTCAATGAGGTGTTTCTGCTGGGCATTCAAGAGCGGGAGGCAGAGTTGTCAGCGCTGCAAAGCCAGATGAATCCCCATTTTATATACAACACGCTGGAGTCCATTAACATGATGGCCATTCGCCAGAAGCATGCTGAGGTGTCGGACATGGTGACGGCGCTTGGCAAGCTGCTGCGTTATACGATTGATAAGGTGGACCGGATGGTTCCACTTGGGGAAGAACTGGCTTTTGTACAATCCTATGTACGCATTCAGCAGGTACGTTACAACGGTAAGTTGGAGGTTAACTATGACATCGAAGAAGAGATAACGGAATGTGCGATTCCGAAGCTGATACTGCAACCGCTGGTGGAAAATGCAGTCTACCATGGCATTGAAGGGCAGGAAAATGGAGGAGTAATCTGGGTATCTGCCTTGAAATTTGACCATGAATTACTGATTAGCGTGCGAGACAACGGTAAGGGTATGACTCAGGCAAAGATTGACGAGTTAAACGAATCCATATCAAAACAGCCTTCCAGTCAGGCATTACGTTGCCATGCCGGGGACAGTCTGGGGCTTAACAATATCGCTCAGAGGCTTCGCCTCATGTATGGAGAAGGCGGTAGCCTAAGCATTGATGGAAGTCCCGGGCAGGGCCTAGTGGTTACCATATCCATTCAACTTCTACCGAAAGGGGATTGAAGCGCATGTATAAAGTATTGCTTGTAGAGGATGAGACGGTCATTCGTCAGGGACTGAGGGAGCTGATCGTACAAGCGTCTTCTCAGTTTCAGGTAACGGGCGAAGCATCGAGCGGTACCGAGGCGCTGAATTATCTGAGATGTGAGGTGCCGGATGTGTTAATCACGGATATCCGCATGCGTGAAATGGATGGATTAACTTTGGTAAGCAAAGCCAGAGACATGTACCCTGATTTGCTCATGCTCATCATTAGCGGCTATGGCGAGTTTGAATATGCACGCAGGGCGATGGAGTTCGGGGTGTTGAACTACCTGTTGAAGCCAATCGATCGTTATGAACTGGCATTATGCATACAAAAGATTCAATTGCTGCTGGATCGCAGATACGGTATAACAACTCTTTCTATCCCTGAGCCATCTGGCAAAGCAGAACACGCTGGTGGAGATACACGGAAGATTATCCGAGATGTGAAGGAGCACATCAAGCAACATCCCGATGGAGACCTGCGACTTCAGACGATAGCAGATCTTGTTAACTTGAACCCTACTTATTTAAGCCAGTTGTTCAAGAACGAAATAGGCATCAATTATTCCGAATACATCACTGAGGCACGTATGGAGCGGGCCAAGTGGTTGCTGATCAACACGGGTCTCAAAATCTATGATGTGGCACGGTTATCCGGGCATCAGAGCCCCAAACACTTCATGCTGGTGTTCAAACAACAGGTGGGATGGACCGCAGGAGAATATCGAGACCGATTCAGTATCTCTTGAAAAACCATACCATTTCTGTAGTTGACGTGATTTATGAGGGAACGATGCTTTCGTTATACTTTGGTTGCACATGTATACCACGACGTCCATAAGGGGGATTTACATGAAAAAAGCAGGACTGATACTGGTGTTTGTACTCATGATGGTGGCTTCAATCGCGTGCACAAGCTCCAATTCCAGCAGTGAACCTGGCAGTGCAGGCGGGGAGAATGGAGAGGTGGAGCTGAAGTTCATGATGTGGGGCAACCAGGCACATATGGATGTATACAACAAGCTGATTGATGGCTTCACCAAGGAAAATCCAGGCATCAAAGTCACGATGGAATCCGTACCTTTCGCAGAATACCAGCAAAAAATTTCGGTGCTTGCTGCCGGAGGCTCTCTTCCCGATCTCGCCTGGGTATCGGAGCGAATGGTACCACAATTCAAGTCCAACCACATTCTGGCCGATGTATCCGAGTTCAAGGATGATGCACAGTTTAAGCTGGATGATTATATTCCAAGTACATTGGATTTGTTCCGTGATGGCGATCAATTGCTAGGGCTACCTTTCTCTACACCTCCGGTGGTCATGTTTTACAATAAAGCGCTGTTCGATCAAGCCGGCCTGACTGATCCAAACACACTTGCCGCCCAAGGGCAATGGACATGGGAACAGTTCGAAGAGTCCGCCAAAGCCATTACCAGCAAGGATGCGACCAACCGAGTCTATGGTGCCAACTTTTTTCGCGACTGGAAGACCTGGGCGGTGCTCTCCTCCTATTCCTGGTCCAATGGAAGCGGTCCGTTTGATGAGGGCATGACAACGTTCACCTGGAACGATGCCTATGGCGTACAGACCTTTGAACTACTGGAACGCATGATGTTCACCGATGAATCACACCCAAAGGCGGGCGAACAGGTCAGCTTCGATGCGGGTAATGTGGGCATGTTCTTTGATAATTACAGCTATGTTTCCAAAGCAAGAGAGATTACGGATTTTGAATGGAGCATCGCTCCTATGCCTTCCGGTTCACAAGGAAGTGTACCGATGCTGGGGCAGGCCGGATATGCCATGTTTAACGATAGCAAACATCCAGAGGAAACGAAGAAGCTGTTGAAGTATTTTGCGAGTGAGCAGGGGATTCAGGCGACAGCCACCTATTTTGTGCCTCCTCGTACTTCTGTTCTGAACTCGGATGCATTCATTCTTCAGCCGAATAACCCGAGCAAAGAGCATATTGTGCAGGCCGTCATTGATGAAATGCCGAAAGCGCGCTTAATTCCTGGCCATATCCGTTGGCAGGATATCGACAATGCGGTATTGCAGGGATTCGACCGACTTTTTGCCAAGACAGCGACAGCTGAGGATAACCTGAAACAAATGCAGGAAGAGATCCAAAGTGTGCTGCAACCCTAAGTAAATCGATCGAAACCGGAGGTGAGAATGATGGGCAAATTCAAAGAATTACTTGAGCGGAAACCGCTGTCCCTGGTGGTCAGTCTGCCTGAGAATGAACTTGCTTTGGCTCGGGCAGCCATTGAAGAGGGTGCTGATGCACTGAAGGTGCACTATAATGTCGGTCATCGCGCCAGCGGGAATCATTTTGGCCCATTGGACAGGTATGCCGAGGTGTTTCGGGCAATCCGCAGTGAGTTTGGTGGTCCGCTCGGGGTCGTACCTTCCGGCAGTATAGATGGAGCACGAAGGGAGGATGTGGAGCGCCTTGCTGGACTGGGTTTTGATTTCTATTCCATCTATGCACATCACTTGCCCTCCTTCATGCTGAGTGACTTGGGGCTGGACCCAACGTTTGCGATCAATGAAGAATATGATGCTTCCCTCTTAACATCGGCAGCTCACTTCGGCTTCACCGCTTTGGAGGCATCTATTGTATCTGGAAAAGAATATGGTACACCGCTCAGCTTCGCGGATGTGCTCAAGTATCGCCGTCTGGTCTTGCAAGCCCAGGTTCCGGTATTGGTTCCTTCCCAGCGAAAGCTGGTACCGGAGGATGTTCGGGTGCTAAGCCATGCTGGGGTCAAAGCGATTATGCTTGGAGCGGTTGTGACAAACAACACGGAGGAAGAGCTGCGAAGGGCTGTGAACGGGTTCCGCAATGCGGTGGACAGTCTGAACCGTCCAGACTATATAAGTTGAACTAAAGAATATTTACACTTGCCACTCCGATGCCAGAACAACCTTCTGATCGCTGTTATCCCCAGATTTTTTTGAATCCCTTATATAAAGGGGGAAATCCGGGGATAAGCATATGCTTCCGATGCAGCTTTCTTCCAGAAAGCTTTTAGGCGACCACTTCGCTTCTTCAGGTTTTTCTGTCCTCTACGTTCTTGTGTAAATGTATAGTTCACCTTATATAGAATCGTCGCAGAGTTCAGCTTCAGGGGATAAGTTTGATAACAAAAGGGGGGCCTGATTGTGACCCATCCACACAAGCGCAAAAGAAGGGGACCGCTCGCCAGAGAAGCCCAGATCGCGGGGTGGCTGTTTGTATCGCCGATGGTGCTTGGGTTTACGCTACTGCTGTTATTTCCCATGGGTCTCGCGTTATACATGAGCCTGACCGATTGGCCGCTGCTGGGAGATCATCATTTTATTGGATTGGATAATTACCGGAATATTATGACAGACGCCATGTTCTGGAAAGTGCTCGCCAATACGGTTTATTTCACAGCGGGGCTGGTACCGCTTAATATTGTGCTCGCCCTGCTGCTCGCGTTGCTGCTATCCAGAAATCTGCGGGGGATCGGAATTTTTCGAACAGCGATCTTTGTTCCGGTCATGACTTCGCTGATCGTATGGGCCATCGTGTGGAAGCTGATGTATGCGACAGAGTCGGGATTGATTAATCAGCTTCTGTTGATGCTGGGCATTAAAGGTCCGGCCTGGCTTTACAATCAGGATTTGGCAATGCCAGCGGTTATCGTGACAAGTGTGCTGAAAAATGTCGGTCTGAATATGGTGCTGTTCATTGCAGCCATTCAGCAGGTACCGCGTTCACTGTACGAAGCGGCAACATTAGACGGGGCGGGCAAAAGGGGAACCTTTTTTCACGTCACGCTGCCCATGATCACGCCAACAGTGTTTTTGACAGTAGTCATGACCGTGATTGGTTCACTCAAAGTATTCGGGCAGATCTATGTGATGACACAGGGCGGGCCGAGCAACAGCACAAAGGTATTGGTTTATTATATCTGGGAAAAAGCATTCAAATTATTTCAGTTTGGCTACGCTTCTGCTCTCGCATATGTGCTTTTCTTTATCGTGCTAATTCTGACGCTGCTGCAATGGCAGCTCCGAAAGAGGTGGGTATTCAATGAAGGCGATGCCTAGTCCTTCGGGGCGGAAGATAGGAAGTACTCTTGGGACGTACTTGTTGCTGACCCTGATTTCCCTCATTATGATTGTGCCATTTATCTGGATGATATCGACATCATTCAAGGAACCCCAGAGCATATTCACCTATCCACCGCAGTGGATACCGGAACCATTCCGATTTCAGAACTACATCGATGTCTTTCGATTGATTCCGTTTCACCGTTTTTATTGGAACAGTATCTACATTTCTGCGTTGGTTGTGCTGGGAACAGTATTCTTTGCCTCTCTCGCCGGTTATGCATTCGCCAAAATTCCGTTTAAGGGACGTAATGTGGTATTTCTCATCCTGCTAAGTGCGATGATGATTCCCCATGAGGTGACAGCGATTCCGATGTTTCTATTCATGCGGCAGCTGGGGTGGATTGATACCCATTTTCCTTTAATTTTGCTGCCGATCTTTGGCGCTGGTGGTGTGTTTGGCATTTTTGTGATGCGGCAATTCTTCATTACGGTGCCAACGGAACTGGAGGAAGCGGCGATGATGGACGGCTGCAACCGATTCCGAATATATGCGCGAATTATGCTGCCTATTGCCAAGCCGGGTATGGCTACGCTGACGATCTTCACGTTTGTGACCATCTGGAATGAGTTTTTTGATCCGTTGATTTTCATTAACTCGCGTGATCTAATGACGCTGCCGCTTGGATTATCTCTCTTTACAGATGAGGTGGGCACAGCCTGGCAATATCTGATGAGTGCCACCGTCATGGCAACCTTGCCACTGTTAATTGTCTTTTTCCTGGCACAACGGCGCTTCATTGAGGGGGTTGCCATGACGGGACTGAAAGAGTAAGCCATGAAATACGTGCAAAGGCGAGCAATACGTGCAATAGAACGGAAGGAGGGACAACATTTGCGTGAACGGATGAGCATGGAAAAGGAAGAGGCAGATGTCGTTATTGTGGGCGGAGGTCCAGCTGGTATAGCGGCAGCCATTGCGGCTGGACGACAGGGTGTCCGCACAGTGCTGGTGGAGCGATACGGATTCGTGGGTGGGATGTCCACTGCCGCTATGGTCTATCCCTGGATGACTTTCCATACGGAACATGGTGAGCAGGTCATTAAAGGTATTGCGCAGGAGATTGTGGATCGTTTGCAGATGCGTGGCGGCTCCCCGGGGCATTTGCGTGATACGGTTGGATTTGTGCACAGTGTCACACCGTACCATCCAGCCATCTTTCAGGTGGTTGCGGCAGAGATGTTGCAGGAGGCTGGTGTCCGGCTGTTATTGCACAGCTTCGTGGATGAAGTGGTCGTTGGGGATGATCGGGTGGAAGCGGTGCGAGTGACAAACAAGTCTGGACGAAAGGAGTTTCAGGCGAACGTATTTGTGGATGCAAGCGGTGATGCGGATTTGGCTTATCTTGCAGGGGCTTCGGTGGCGAAGGGGAGAGATGGCGATAACCAGTCTCAGCCGATGACCATGAAATTTCGCATGCGTGGTGTGGATCTTGGACGAGTGAAGCAATACATGCAGGAGCATCCGGAGGATTTCTATGTGAAAACGCCTTTTGCAGAGCTGGACAGTATTCCGTTAACCGGGGTGAGCGGCTTCTATTCCCAATGGAAAAAAGCGGGTGTGCCGATTAATCGCGACCAAGTGCTGTTTTTTACCGGACCGGCTGACGATGAAGTGCTGATTAATTGTACCCGGGTGCAGGGACTCGATGCGACAGATGCCGAGGATCTGACCTCTGCGGAACAGGAAGGCCGGAAGCAGGTGCTGATGATTGCTGAGTTTTTGCAGCATGATGTGCCTGGATTCGAACGGGCTTCGATCTCGGCAGTAGCGCCGCAGATTGGTATCCGTGAATCCAGACGAATTATAGGTCATTACGCATTGACCCAGGTGGACGTGGTTGCAGGACGGAAATTTGACGATGTGATTGCCAGAAGCGGTTATCCGATTGATATCCATGACCCTTCGGGTCAAGGTGTTGTGACTGCCTTTATAGAGGGAGATGGGGCATATGATATTCCGTATCGCTGTCTGATCTCTCGCAATATCCGCAATCTGCTGGCGGCAGGACGCTGCATCTCCACCACACATGAGGCGCATGCAACGACAAGGTTGACTCCAAGCTGTATGGCTACCGGGGAGGCCGCGGGAACGGCGGCTGCACTAACAGTGAAGATGAAGCTGGACCCAGTGGAGCTGCCGATCGAGCTGTTACAGGCGGAATTACGTCGCAACGGGGCGGCGATCTAGCGGATGAGCTGATTGTGGGCGAATTATTAGGAGTGGGAGCGGGATGAATCATTAATAGTAGGCGTGGCGTTTCGCGGTGGTGTAAGTTTTAACGAACGAACCTGAGACGTCTAATATGGGGCTATAAGCTGAGATGAAAAATGTAACGAATCTCAGTGAAGTTATTTCACTCAAAACCCTGAAATAGCGGGTAAAGGCGGGGTGAATCGGAAGAATAGAGCGTCTACGATTCGTTAGAATAGAAACTGTCCCCAAAATGGCTGAATAAGCTTCCCCCGGTTCGTTAGAAATCGGTGGGAAGCTCGTGAGTTTGATTTTATAAGCATAACTGAGCCCCAAAGACTCCAAATCCACTGCATAGGTGATCTGGGGTCTTTGGGGCTCTCTCATTCTTTTCATCCATGGGTTCTTTCCTTCATATCTAGTCCTTCGCTTCTAATCAACACGAGGTCTCGGTTCCGTCATGCTCCTTCATGTTTCGTATTATTTTCATGCCTTATTCTCCGCGCTTCATTCATTCATTCAGTCATTCAATTCATGCGTGCCTCAAGTCGCCTTGCGACAATGGACAGCGTGTAGTTGATGACAAAATACAATACCGCAGCGAGCAGCAGGGCAGGGATAATATAATCGAAACTTTGGCCGCCAAGGATCTGCACGTTGTGCATCAGCTCCGGCAGAGAGATGATGATCGCCAATGAAGTATCCTTCAGGAGTGAGATGAATTGGCTGACCATCGGCGGAGACATGCGGCGTAGCGCCTGTGGCATGATGATGCCACCGAGAGTCTGCATGTAGCTAAGGCCCGAGGAGCGGGCAGCTTCCACCTGACCGCGCTCAACGGACTTCAGACCGCTACGGACGATCTCGGCGATCATCGCGCCTTCAAACAGACTCAGTCCAACAACTGTGGACCAGAAGACGGACATTTTAATCCCGAGCTGCGGAAGTACCATGTGGATGAAGAAAATGATGAGCAGCAACGGCAGATTCCGGATCGTATCCACGATTACCGCTACGATCTGTGACAGAACAGGGATACGGGTAAACCGGATCGTACCCAGCACAGTGCCAAGCACAAAGCTGAATATAATGGATAGCCCTGCCACTTGCAGGGTAATCAGGAATCCTTGAAGCAGGAAACGAAGGTTGGGCCACGCATAGGCCCCGCTAAAGTCCATATTTTATTAGCCTCCTTCTGTATGCAGGAATGGAATATCGAAGATCAATAGATGGGGCATGGACTGTGTACAAATCAACTCAAGCACCGTAGCAGTGAATTACAATATGCACTGTGACATGATCACCAATGCCAGCAAAACACAGACGATCCAGTACTCATTTAAACGACATGGACAAGCCAATATATCTCCCTGAAAATCTACGCCAGGTACAAGTCGATCTGTTACATGGTGACCTGACCTGCCGGTTTGTTTTTCTTCGGTTTGCCCTTGGTGCTGCGCGCCTCTGCATCGCTCTGTCCAAACCTGCGCTCCATATAATGCACCAAGAAGCTAAGTGGTAGTGTCATTACCAGATAGAACAACGCAACAATGGTGTACACACTTAGCGGTTGGAATGTATCCGAGTTAACCAAGTCGGCAAAATACATAAGATCCATACCGGCGACAACGGCAAGAATGGAGGAGTTTTTGACCAAATTGATGAACTGGTTGCCGAGGGACGGCAGTACAATCTTGATGGCCTGGGGCAGAATGATCAGGTTCATGGCCTGTACATAGGACAAGCCGGAAGACCTTGCTGCTTCCAGTTGTCCACGCGGCACAGTCTGAATGCCCGCTCGGATCGCTTCGGCAATGAAAGCGGCCGTATAGATGGTTAGGCCCAGAGTGCCGGAGACAAATCCATCCAGCGAAATGCCGAGTGCAGGCAGTCCAAGATAGAAGAAAAATACAACCAACAGCAATGGGATGTTTCGGATAAATTCCACAAAAGCCGTGCCAATCCAGTTCAGCGGTTTCACAGGGGATATCCGAAAGATAGCCAGGATCGCGCCAAGGATAAAGCTGCCAATGAGAGCCATAATGCTCACTTGAATGGTATTCAGGAATCCTTCCAGAAAACGATCCGAGTGTCGCATCAGTACGCTGAAATCCAATGTGCCCATATAGGCGAAGCCTCCGTTCTCCAGATGTAGAAACGGCGATTACGTCTGCTCATGCATCGCATCCAGCAGACGAATTCGCCGCTTGCTCATCATTAATCGGGTTACTCGGGCTTGGAGCCCAGCCATTTCTCATGTAATGTGTCATATTCCCCGCTGTCTTTCATGCTTTTGATCAGCTTGTTGACTTCTTCCACGAAGGCAGTGTCGCCTTTGCGGATGGCCATACCATAAGGTTCACTTGTGAAATTGCCACCAACCAAATGGAAACTGTTATCCGTCTGTTGCATGCCGATGAGGATGATGTTATCTGTGGTCAGCGCTTCGCCTTTACCTGCTTTGAGAGCAGTGAATGCATCCTGATAGTTATCGAATTCAAGCACCTCAGCATCCGGGGCTTTTTCTCGAATATTCTGAGCCGATGTGGAGCCTTTCACCGCGAGCACTTTCACTCCGCTGAGGCTTTCCAGGCCGGTAATCGCACTGTCGTTTTTCACCAGCAGGGATTGGCCTGCTTCAAAATAAACATCACTGAAATCCACTTGTTCTTTACGCTCATCCGTAATTGTCATTGTGGCGATGATGATGTCGATGTCTCCATTTTGCAGCATGGGAATACGTGTCTTGGAAGTGACCTCTTTCAGTTCGACCTTTGTCTCATCTCCAAGGATCTGTTTGGCGAGTGCCTTGGCGATATCAATATCAAATCCTTCAACGTTGCCACTTGCAGGATCTTTCAAGCCAAACAGCTTCGTATCGTATTTCACACCGGCAATGAGCTTGCCACGTTCCTTAATCCGCTCAATCGTGCCTTTCGCCTCGGCGTCACCACCACCACCACCACCGCTCGCTGAAGGTGTATCTGTACCTGTACTACAACCTGACAATACAAGGGAGAGAATGAGGACAAGCATAAATGATGGCCATTTCAATAATTTCTTCATGAATAAAGACCCCTTTCAAAATGGAATATTGGATTATTCTCAATGATGAATCAGACGGCTCAGGAATTGCTGTGCTCGTTCTTCTCTGGGGTTGTCAAAAAATTCAGCAGCGTTGGCCTCTTCTACAATTCGGCCTTCGTCCATGAAGATGACCCGGTCCGCAACTTCGCGGGCGAATCCCATCTCATGGGTAACGACGACCATAGTCATGCCATTATGGGCAAGGGAACGCATAACATCGAGGACTTCCCCGATCATCTCGGGATCGAGAGCAGAGGTAGGTTCGTCAAAAAGCATGATTTTGGGTTCCATGGCGAGTCCTCTGGCGATGGCTACCCGTTGTTGCTGCCCACCGGACAACTGGGAGGGATAACTGTCTGCTTTGTCGGCAATGCCCACCCGGGTCAGATACTTCATAGCTGTTGCGGCTGCCTGTTCTTTGGGTTGTTTGCGCACCTTCATGGGTGCAAGGGTAATGTTATCGATGACTTTTTTGTGAGGATAAAGATTGAAGTGTTGAAATACCATGCCGATGTCACGGCGGAAGAGGTTAATGTCCACCTTTTTCTGATGTAGAGGAATCCCACTGACGACAAGTTCACCTTCGGTAATGGTCTCCAGGCGGTTAATACAGCGGAGTAACGTGCTTTTGCCGGAGCCGGAAGGTCCGATAATGACGACGACTTCTCCTTCTTCAATGTGAAGATGGATATCCTTGAGGACATGAAAATGACCGAAATGCTTCTGGACACCCCTAAATTCAATCAAGAGTACACCCCATCCTTTCTGCAACGTCTGTGTGTAAAAGGGAGAATAAGGAATAAATTGAAACTAGTTATTTAATCATACATAGTCATCCTGCTTATGGCAATTGGTTTGTGATAAAACATGACATAAGTAATAGGTTTCCTAGGGCTATAGCCAGAAAATGTGTTATATATCTGTCATGTTTTTAAATGCCTTGTGACGAATCCTGACAGAAAAATGAATCTATTCTCCTAGTTGTTTTCCAACCTTTGGAATAGTTGTATAGAGTATACTGAAAGTGATGTTTGATTTATGACTCTGATTAACAAAACAAATAGCATCAAGTTCCACGTGTACATGGCAAGAAAGCTCAACCCTACACGTCATGCCATTGATATGATGGAGTGAGAGAGCGTCCGTTTGAACGTAAGTAAGGAAAGTAAAAGCGATGTATTGATCCCATAACAATTCCATTACATGTAGAGAGGATGATTCTGCACGATGAATACATATCACTCCCCAATGTCGACAGGAGCAGGTGCCCAGTCCGATGTTCGAGCTTATGAAGCCAATTTGCCTGTCATTCCTTCTCAAGATTTTCAGCTTACAGACTATGGAGCTGTTGGAGACGGCGTAACAGATAATACGGAGATGTTCCGACTTGCCATCGCTTCATGTGCTGAAGCAGGAGGTGGAAGAATCGTAATTCCTGCCGGGGTATGGCTCACAGGCCCGATTGTAATGCGCAGCCGTATCGAACTACATGTGGAAGCAGGGGCACTGGTTACATTTAGCCGAGATTTTGATCAATACCCATTAATTGCATCAAGCTTCGAAGGCTGGCAGGTGGTACGCTGCCAATCCCCGATCGATGGAGATCAACTGGAGGATATTGCGATTACTGGTGAGGGGATATGGGATGGGGGCGGGGAGGCATGGCGTCCGGTAAAACGCTCCAAAATGACCACTTCACAATGGAACCAATTGGTCGCTTCTGGTGGTGTTGTAGAGCAATCCGGCGGAGATGAAGAAATCTGGTGGCCTACCACAGCTGCACTTGAAGGCGGCACCATTGCGAATCGATTGCATCAGGAGCAGGTACGTGATGTCGCTGCCTATGAAAAAGTCAGAGACTTTTTACGTCCCAACATGGTCAGTTTACGGAGATGCAAACGGGTATTGCTGGACGGTCCAACGTTCCAGAACTCGCCTGCATGGAATCTGCACCCCTGGGCATCTGAGCATGTCACCATTCGTAACGTGAGTGTGCGGAATCCGTGGTTTTCTCAGAATGGAGATGGGCTGGACGTTGAATCCTGTCGTCATGTGGTGGTGGAGAAGAGTGTATTCGATGTCGGTGATGATGCGATCTGTCTGAAATCAGGCAAGGATGCCGAAGGCCGTGAACTGGGTCTTCCATCGGAGTACATCACCATTCGGGATTGCACGGTGTATCACGGTCATGGCGGGTTTGTAATTGGCAGTGAAATGTCCGGTGGTGTGCGGCATGTGCGTGTGTCGGATTGTACGTTTATCGGCACGGACATTGGACTTCGCTTCAAAAGCGCACGTGGGCGCGGCGGAGTGGTTGAGGACATTCAGATTGAGCGCATATATATGAAAGATATCATTATGGAAGCGATCTCGTTTTCCTTTTTCTATGCAAATCAGGAGGGGTCTGCCCGGGGCAGTGACTTGTCTCAGGAGATTAACGAGGAGACGCCGGTGTTCCGGGATATTCGCATATCGGATGTGGTCTGTGCCGGTGCTGACACTGCGTTGCTCATAAGTGGGTTGCCGGAACTGCCTTTGGATGGGGTGATCATCCAGCGTTACAACGTGCAAGCTCGCAGTGGTATCCAATGTGCTCATGCAAAACATCTGCATATCGCTGAATTGCAGGCGCAGATTACCGAAGGTCCGCTGGTTCATTTGCACCAGTGCAAAGGGGCGGAGTTAGAGAGCATTCAGGGCAAGGGTGCGGATGGCCGACTTCTGATAGTGACCGGACACGAGTCCGCAGGCATTGTATGTCGTGAAGTCGATGCTGACACAGACGGTCGTCAGGTCTCTGTGGGTCCCGAGGTGCGAAGTGGTGTGATCATTCGCAGGTAAAAGGTATTTAGTAGGGTTTATACAAGTTGGTCCAATTCAGTCGTAGTGGCGTAGCCATAGATCCAGTAATCGCGATGCCTTTTGATATAAGGAATACGTAATCTCTGGAGCAAGGCTACCCACTCGGCTTTTATATGAAGTTATCTGATGATCTACCGGTGTTCCTTGCGATAGCGCAGCGGTGTTGTACCAGTGACTTGTTTGAATGTTTTGTTAAAATGAGCCGTATGCTCAAAACCTACCTTCTCTGCGATCATTTGTACACGCTCTTGTGTCGACAGCAATCTTCGTTGTGCCTCTCGGACACGAACAACCCGTAAATATTCACTAAATCGAAACCCGGTAAATCGGCTGAACATTCGACTCAGATAGGATGGACTGATATAAAAACGATTTGCTGCACCCTCCAGCGTAAGTGGTTGGGTGTAGTTACTGTTCACATATGTAACGATTTCACTGATTTTGTCCTGCATCGGATGTAAAGGACCAGGGCATGACTGCCGGATGTCCTCCTCCACCCGATGAATACGGATCAAAAGTTGGGCAAGCAGACTTCTGACCGCAATCTCATAGTGAGGGCGTCGCTCTTTGCATTCTTGCAGCATCTGCCACAATATACGCTCCATCTCGGGCTGTTCCGCTTCAGGCAGGCGAAGGAGCCTTGAACAATTAAAAGGCAGCAGACCACATATGCCAAGTTCCATCCCCGTTGCAAAAGCAGGCGAAAAACCGATTAAAATCCGTTCGAAGCCGGGAATACTTCCTTTGGAGGTGGTATGTACATCGTGTGGATTAATCAGAATAAAATCACCCTTGCGGGCGGACAGAATCTGACCATTCATGGAATAAACGCGTTCACCTTCAAGCAGGTAATACAGTTCGTAGAATGGATGAGCGTGAGGCTTAGGCATACCGTTCCCATCATGTCTGCGCATATGTTCAATGGTAAATGAATGTTCACCGATTCGATATTTGGGTCCAATCCGATCTTCTATGAGACTCATGGTACAGCTCCCCTCTGCTTCACGGATTAACAACGATATCCATATCATAACGGAAAATCCATCTTTTTGTAAACGCTATCATTGGAAATGAAATATTTCTTTAATATATCGTTAAATACCGAAAGAACGAATCTGGCATGGCCCATGTGAGCTGTCAAGGTGACAAAACTTGAATGATGTTTTAGAGTAGGGGGAGAGAGGCCAAACTCTGGTTAAGGAGTGTCTCCAATATGATTTGGAAGGAAGGAAACAGGTTATGACGACACATGAATTATCGCCATTGGTTGCTGCACTCAATATGCAGCCTCACGTTGAAGGCGGTTGGTATAAGGAAGAATGGAAGGCATCTTATCAGATTCCACAGTCCGTTCTGCCGGATACATACTCCGGCCCACGATTCTCGGCAAGTTCCACGTATTTCCTGCTACACGCACATGAGATCTCCGAGTGGCATACGGTTCTGTCTGATGAACTTTGGCTGTGGCACAGCGGCAGTCCAGTTGAACTGAAGCTGGGTGGCAATGGGGAGAACCCGGAGAACGAGGAAGTTCTTGTTCTGGGGATGGATATTGCTGCGGGGCAATCACCACAGGTGCTCGTTCCTGCCGGCGTATGGCAGACAGCGCGTCCGCTGGGCGATGAGCCTGTACTGGTAACTTGCGTAGTAGCGCCAGGTTTCCACTTTGATGATTTCAAGCTGGTATCCAAAAGCGAATAGGTTTTGATATGTGAAAATCCCGATTGGAGATGCTGAGGGCATCCGAATCGGGATTTTTTTGGATTGAGCGTATTAAGTATGCTGAGGTCTAACCCAGTTCAGGGATGTAGGATTCCCTTTTGGATCAGCCTCACTTTTGGCGATGACGGATCACTTTGGATTTTCGTTACTCATCCAGCTGTCCACATAAAACTCCTCATGATAATCCGGTTGCCCGGCGAGTTCTTTGAGCTTCTGTTCAGCTTCTTCAGCGGTAGGATATTCTCCAATAACTGCTGTAAACTCACCAGTGGACGTTTTGAGGAAAGAGATGTCCTCATCCGGATAGGATTCTTTAATTATACCCATCGATTCTCCAAAAGGCATTGATTCTGTGCGGAGAGAGTATACCTTCCGAGGTGTGACCGGTTTGCCGTCGGAAGTCAGTTTCACTTCCAGGTATCCAGGGTTCTTGAATTCCGTTACGGCATACTGTACCCCTTCTTTTAAAACAACGACGAATCCGACGGAAGAGTCGTCTAAAATCATGGAACCATATACATCTTTCACTAAAGGCTGGGTCATAAAGTCGGCCTTGACTTTCTCTATATCCATGTAACGTGCACCGCTAAAAGTGAAGAGGATACGATTCGGTGCTTCTTTGTGTACCACATTATAATGGGGTGCATCATTGGCCTGATTCTGTTCGTCGGTACTAAAATTGATTTTAAGCGTATTTTCGGTTGCTTCCGATCCCACGGTTACTCCATCGGTAATCTTGCCGCCATCGCCGAATTGAAGTACCTGAACAATCGTTCCGACCACAGGTATTTTGACCATGGCGTTTGCGACAGTAGGAATGTTGACTATGAACAGAAAAGCAGCACATGCTGTCAGAATGGAAGCGTAGCGAATGATACGGGAGGAGCTTTTGCGAGCGGCAGCCTTTTGCTGGGCACGACGAATAACATTTGGAAGTTGAGCTGGAATTTCAATGTTTTCATAACGTTCTTTACTAGTCATAGATCTCCAACCTCTCCTTCGATTAAATCCATTTTTAATTTGTTGATAATCCGATAGAATTTTGACTTCACGGTATTCTCCGACAGGGAGAGCACTTCAGCGATCTCCCGGAAACGCATATTACCAAAGAACTTTAATATAATATAAGCTCTATCTTCGGGCACGAGTCGATCCAGTGCATCATACAAATCCATTTTCTCTTCCACGGATGCCCCTCGCTCTGGAGCCACAAACTCCTGTACATATCCTCCATATAGGTCACTCGTTGGTTGCGTCGAATATGATCTATCGCTGTGTTAATCACGATTCGTGACATCCAGGAATCAAAATAAGTCATGGACTCCATCTTTCCATAAGCGATGAACCCTTTATAGACCGCTTCGGATACGATATCCAGCGCTTCTTGTTCATTTTTAACATAGCAGTATGCCAGTCGATATAATTTATTTTGAATCTCTGTTATTTTTTCGCTGAACTGTTCTTCTTTTGTCTTTCTATGGTTCAGTCTAATCACTCCTGATCCCCCCTGATAAACCTAAATATTCAAGTCACCGCTCGTTCCAGGCCTGGATTCTATATAAGTGCTTGAGTTCGCTTGACACTCGTTAGACTGATGAGGAGAAGAAATAGTTCTAAACGGTCAAAAAACTTTTTTTCTTTCGGCCCTGAATAGGATAACGAGCCTCGCCTCCATTCTTAACAACGAATAGATTGCCTATAACATCACATACCAAAACACCCGCGCTTCTAAGATCGAAGGCGGGTGTAATAGAATTAATCTGCTTATATTAGAAGTTAAAGTTGTCTGGATCCGAACCAAAGCGTTTGTTCTCGTTCAGTCCGTTAATCTGCTCTACTTCTTCCGAAGTTAACTCAAAATCGTAGAGATCGGCGTTCGCGCGAATACGCTCAGGCGTGACGGATTTTGGTATGGTCACGATGCCGTTCTGCAGATCCCAGCGCAGAATGACTTGTGCGGGGGACTTGCTGTATTTGGCAGCGATATCCTGAAGCAACGGATGATCCATCAGATGACCTTGTCCAAGCGGAGACCAGGCTTCGATCTGAATCTGATGTTTGTTGCAATACTCACGAAGCTCCGATTGAATCAAAAGTGGATGAAGCTCGACCTGATTGACTGCAGGTTTGACCGTGGCATCAATCATGAGGTCTTCCAGATGATGAATCTGGAAATTGCTCACCCCGATTGCGCGGATGCGTCCTTCCTTTTGGAGTTTTTCCAGCGCTCTCCATGTATCTTTATACTTGCCTTTGACCGGCCAGTGGATGAGATAGAGATCCAGGTACTCCAGTTCGAGTCGTTCCATGCTTGCTTCGAAGGCGGCCAGTGTGGATTCATATCCCTGATCGCTATTCCATACTTTCGTAGTAATGAACAGATCTTCACGGGCTACTCCGGATTCACGAATACCCTGAGCAACACCCGTTTCATTGTTATACGCTTTCGCTGTATCGATGCTGCGATAACCAGCTTGAATGGCCGTTTTGACAGCATGAACGACTTCGTCTCCGTCTTTAACTTTGAATACCCCAAAACCTAGCCATGGCATTTTGACTCCGTTATAGAGCGTGGTTGTGTCCTGCACGTGTTTCATGGTCCGAAATTCCTCCTCTGATTGATTCATTGTTCCACTATGTAATTACCCTGCTGTTCAGCAGCCAATCGATATCAAAGGGCCGTTATGATTGATTATACTAAATTATTCCTGGTATAGGAAAAGGGAGCGGTCCGTTTTACGACGTAAACACAACAAATGTCCTTTTTCTTCAACCAGAGGTTTGGTTTTGACGCTTGTGGGTGATAAGATGAAGTATACGAAATATGGAAGTTAAGACTTCGCTAGGGGAGAGTTTACATAAGAAACGAAGAAGTGCGGAATCGGGTACAGGCCGGGCCGTGCGATTTAATGATAAAGGAGCAAGAATACAATGGCTAAACCTAAACAAACCAAAAAAGCAGCAGCCTGGTCTCTCGTGGTAATGGGAGCAGGATTTGCTGCATCCTTGCCGTTCCAGGGCGTTCCTGTGGGCAAGTTGCTGGTAGGATCATTTGAAGCGGGACTCGTGGGAGGACTTGCGGACTGGTTCGCAGTTACTGCATTATTCCGTCACCCGCTCGGCATTCCAATTCCGCATACGGCATTGCTGCCGAAAAATCGGGATAAAATGACGGAAGGTCTGGTCTCCGCAGTAGAGAATAACTTGCTCAACAAAGACAGCATTACCGAGAAAATTGCAGATTTCAAAGCAGCAGAGACGGTGCTCGATACGTTGACACGTGAGCTTCACAGTGACGGGATCAAGATCATGATTGATACGCTCTGCAAACGAATTCTGGCTGGTCTGCCGTTAGAGCAGATTGCTCCGCTCGTAGCACATGAGATCAAGTCACAGGCAGGCGCCTTTGATCTGGGTCCGATTCTGGAACGGGCTGCCCATCAGATGACAGAGCGGGGTTACGACGCCAAAGCGCTGGACTACGGACTGAAGCAAGCCGAGGAGTGGCTGGTTTAAACCCGAGACGATCATGTTTTTGGGGGAAAGCGGCATGAAAGCCATCAGTGGCATTCAGATGAACGGATTGATGCAGTTTGCGATGAATGCGTTCCTGGGTTATATGAACGAGGAGCGTCTGGGTGGCATTTTGCAAGGATATCTGTTTGAGCGGGTAGAGGATATGAAACGTGAGGGCAGCGCTCTAAGGTACAAGGTGCTTGATATGGTACGTACCCAGACGGTGCGTTTGGCAATGAGCGAGGCTATGCAAGATGGAATCAACAGTTGGAAGAACAATATGTTGGAGGGCTGGAACGCAGAGGAAACGGTGCTGAACAAACTCACCGAACTGAGAGACAAGGCGCTCGCCGCGATGGAAGATGGACAGTATGTAGATACGTATGCACTGCCAGCCATTGAGCGGGTATTGGTTGATCTGCGGGCAGATGACGAGTTGATGACAGGCATGAATGCCAAGATTGTAAATGGTGTCACAACACTGCTGGAGAAAAACCATTCCAAAATCGGTAAACTGGTACGCGAAAATGTGGACAAAATGGACAATGCCACTTTGGTTTCGATGATTGAGGATAAGGTTGGACAGGATCTGCAATGGATTCGGATCAACGGAGCCGTTACCGGATTTGTTATCGGGATTGCGCTGACTGCGCTGCAGATGGCATTGGCATAACCTAAAAGAGCCACCCTTGAAGTAATGGGGCAAGGCTCTTTTTGTTATGCAAATATCAATGGAGATATAGAGACGCATCTTTTTTCTATTTAGAGGTTAACTGCTTGGCTTGCCCCGGCAGATCGTCCCCTGTGACCTCTTCCCAGTGTGTAACACCACGCAGCGTGGATACATATAGTTTCAGATAGGCCCCATTTTTGAGTAGCTTACTGGTAGAGAAGCTGAGTGTTTTGGATTTTCCTTCGTCTGTATAGCCGATCAGTTCATAAGCATATCTGTCATTGTCATCCTTGTTGACTGTAGCCTGGTTCACAATGGTATAGTAGGTTGTTTTGCCGGCAGGGTTATCGGGAGTCAATTTAGCAGGGTCCATGAAGAAGAGCCACAGGCAAGTTAGAATAACAAGTACCAATGCGAGAATGGTGAATGCTTTTTTCATGTTCTTGTCCTCCTTTGATCTCGGTAAATTTAGGACGATGCGATGTCTTTATATTTTAGGCGGCGGATCGACCAGGTAGCAAACAGAAGGATAAAGAGACTGTTCATGAACAGAAAGAAGATATTCTCCGAGGATGTCAGTCCCTTTTGACTCAGAACGCCCATGCCTATAGTTAACAAGGAGTAGGGGAATAACATGCCGATTTTCAGCACATACATGCCTAGTCCCAGAAAAACTGCACAAAGGCTGATGCCAATTGGCGTGGCAAAGCTTCTTATTCGGATCGACAACCCTAGTTGCAGTGCAGCAATAGAGATAGAAGCAAACCATCCTCGCAGGCTCCATACGACGGTCTCCATCGGGAACGGACCTGGAATGACGAACAGTTGGCCTGCTGCCCAGTACATGAGCATGAAGAAGGTTTGGGCCGAGAAGATCAATATGCCGACAATGACCAACTTGGCAACAAACAGGCTGGTGACCGAAACCGGAGAAGCCAGAATCATGTTCCAGTTGCGATTGCTGTGTTCCAGGCGGCATACAAAGGCACAACAGATAGCGATTAGGATAGGTAGAAAGAATTCCCCGTAAAATAAACTGACCTGTGTCCACAGGCTGTACCACCCGTTTTGTAAAGCCGCTTGATTGAAATAAAAGTTAAAGCATCCGATAAGCAGGCTGATAATAGGCAGAATGGCCAGTACCAGACTGATCCGGGAATGCCGAAGTTTAAGCCATTCGGCGGAAATGCTCCTCAGCATGTGTTTCCCTCCTCAAATCTCTTTTCTTGAAGCATGAATATTCCCTGCAAAATAGAAGATGGCAGCCATCAACAAGGCGGCTAAGAAAAGACCGACAGGCAGCATACCCGATACATAGGTACCCGAAGTTGCGCTGTAAATGTAAGTGACTGGATTCAGATCCATGTAGTAAGACCATATGAAAAGGTGACGTACACCTGCAGGAAACAACCCCGATGTTGTACCAATGAAGCCGCCCAGCATACCCAGACATAACGCAAAAGCCTGATTGCGTACCGTAAGAGACAGCCATTGTTGAAGAGCGGTTATCGCGAGTGTAGTTAGCAGTGTGCCTATAACGAACTGCATCAGCAGGGAGAATGGTAGCGGGCCGGAAATGTTTTTGGATAGACCGAAACCGACAATGAACACAGCTTGCGCAAGAATACCATACAGAATCAGGCTGTTCGCACATATGTACTTGGCTGTGTAGACATGATTACGTCCGATGTTGGTTGTCATCAGCATCTTCCATGTGTTCCCCTTATGCTCCATGTCACAGATGCGGGATACAACGATAGCCGATATAATGGGCAGGAACAGTCCGTTCATGGAAGCGATGCTGAAGATCAAGGCTTCCCAACTCGCATTGGCTGCACTTCGGGAGATGGAGATGCTCATAGACATGGAGGCCCAGATCATTTCTGCGGCCAGAAAAAGGGATAGCATGACCCAGATCCTTTTGCGGCGGATTTTATAATACTCCAGGGATAGAGCTTTCATTACAGGCTCCGCTCCTTTCCGGTCAAATCCAGGAATATGTCTTCCAGACTTTTCTTGTGTTCCTCGATTCGGATCACGGGGATATCGTGTTCTACCAGCACCTTGTTCATCCGAGAGACTTCCTCGTCACGAAGATAGTTGAACACCAACTGTTTTCCATGAACTGTGGGCATGTAGCCTTGAGTCAAAAGGATTTTCTCTGCCCTTGTCGTGTCTGTTGTCTGAAAACGAATGGTGGTCTTGTTATTGGCTTGAAGGCTCTGCATGGTTCCCTGAAACAGCAACTTGCCATCACTGATAATCCCGACCGAGGTAGCAATCTGTTCGATCTCTGACAACAGGTGGCTGGATAACAGGACTGTTATGCCATATTGACCCGGAAGGGACTTGATTAATTCCCGGATCTCACCGATTCCAGCCGGATCAAGTCCGTTTGTAGGCTCATCCAGAATAAGCAGGCTTGGGAAGGCAAGCAGGGCCATGGCAATACCGAGTCGTTGCTTCATCCCTAGGGAATACTGATCGGCCTGCTTATGTTTTTGATTTTCGAGCCGGACAATTTTGAGGGCTTCATCAATATTTTTGTTCGGTACGTTCCGCAGTCGCTGCATGACTTTCATATTCTCAAGTCCAGTCAAGTGGCCGTAATAAGATGGGGATTCGATCAGTGAACCTGTCTGATTCAGAATGGAAGGGCGATGTTTATTCAGATCTTTGCCGAACACCTTCACAGTACCTTCGGTGGGTTTGATCAAACCCAACAGCATTTTTAATGTGGTTGTTTTGCCTGCTCCGTTCGGACCCAGGAAGCCAAAAATCTGTCCCGTCTCAACTGCCAGATTAACCTGGTGTACGCGGTTAGTGCCGCCATAAGATTTGGACAGGTTATGCGTTTCCACGATGGGGGAAGAATTTATCATTGATCTCAACTCCATTTCACTAATATCTCAGTTGCTCTAAATATAGATCAGGCTTCTTGCTCGTGGCTGAAGATAACCTTACAATTACCTTAAATGGAAATGGAAAATATCGGATGAATGCCTTTATGATGTATAATAAAAAGGGTGATATCAATGGAATTATTGAAGAATAAGAAAATATTGATCGTAGATGATGAACCTGAGATACGGGAAATGATTGAACGTTTTTTACGTAAAGAAGGTTTTTTTCGGGTCTATACGGCCGATAACTTCGTGAATGCCTTGGCAGTATGCAGGCTTGAAAAGCCGGATGCAGCAATCCTGGACGTGATGCTTCCAGATGGGGATGGGTTCTCTCTGCTCTCTTCGATCCGGTCATTCTCGGACATGCCTGTTCTGTTTCTGTCGGCACGTGGTGAAGATGAGGATCGATTGCTCGGTCTGGGGGCTGGGAGCTGATGATTATATGGTCAAGCCCTTTCTGCCAAGAGAGTTGATTCTCAGGCTGATGGCTATTCTGAAGCGGGTATATGCCTCCAATACGGTGGAGAGATTGCCAGTATTCCGTTTAGGTGAACAAACCATTGATCTGGAGAGTGCTGTTGTACAGGGGACAGACAGGGAGCTTCCATTGACAGCTAAGGAGCACGCCATACTGATCAAGTTGTATGAGAATCAAGGCCGGATTGTAACCAGTGATGCCCTGTGTCAGGCCGTATGGGGAGACGAGAGTTATGGTTATGAAAATACACTGATGGTGCATGTTCGGCGAATCCGGGAGAAGATTGAGGAAGACCCATCCAAACCGGTATTTTTGCTAACCGTTCGGGGACTTGGTTACAAACTGATGGCTCAGGAGTCTAGGTGATGGATGGCGTTGTTCGAATTCTAAGAAAGTTTGTAGGATCTACCATTCTGGTATCTGTGGTGCTGTTATTGTTCAATCTAATTCTGCTAGGTTCGCTGATCTTCAAGGAAATTCATGAGGGTCCTTCCCCCGGTGCGGTTGTGAAACAGATGGCCAGTGGCCTGAGTAAGGGCGAGCAGGGGGACTATGCGCTAAACAGCGATGGAATGCAACTGCTGGATACATATCAGGCTTGGGCGATGCTGCTCGATCCCCATGGCAAGGTACAGTGGAGCGAACGGCTTCCGGCTGAAATCCCGCGCTCTTATAATGTGACGGATGTTGCGAAGTTCTCGCGATACTATCTTAAGGAATACCCGGTGTACGTATGGGAACGTGAAGATGGATTATTGGTCGTAGGCTACCCTAAGAATACGTACGGAAAATACCAGTTCGACTTTCTGGCAGAGTGGCTCAAGTCATTGCCTATTCGGATCATACTATTGTTGGTGTGTAATGTGGCTCTTGCTCTACTAGTATCCATACTCATTGGAACGCGGGTGATCCGTAGTATTCGACCGTTAATCCATGGCATTCACGCATTGGCAAAGGAAGAGCCTGTTCACGTCGAAACCAAAGGTATATTTAATGATCTGTCACAAAGCATTAATTCAACATCCCGTATGCTTCAGGACAAGGATGATGCTCTAAAAGCGAGAGATGAAGCGCGATCCAACTGGATCGCAGGCATTTCTCATGATATACGGACACCCTTGTCCATGATTCTGGGTTACGCGAGTGAGTTGGAGGAGCAATCGGATTTGCCAGCCGAGCACAAACAGCAGGCCTCCATTATTCGTCGCCAGGGTGAACGCCTGCGGTCACTGGTCAGTGATCTAAACCTGGTATCCATGCTGGAGTATGAGATGCAGCCTCTACAGTTGAAGTCGATTCGACTCTCGGTACTAGCAAGGCAGGCTGTGTCGGATTTTTTGAATAATGGACTGGATGAACGTTATCCAATCTCGCTTCATGTTCAGGACGAGAGTCTTCATGTTATGGGGGATGAACGATTATTGTATCGTGCAGTAACGAATTTGGTACAAAACAGTATCACGCATAACCCGGAGGGGTGTGCAATTGTGCTGGAAACGATGCGTGCAGCTGAGGATGTATGTTGTGAATTTGTGGTGTCAGATGATGGAAAAGGAATTCCAAAAGAGTATCTGGACGATGTGGTGGTTCTCCCCTATGCGGCAGGGCGCGTACGGCCTTCCCGTCAGGGACATGGCCTGGGGCTTCCAATGGTATCGAGGATTGCGCAGGCTCATCGGGGAAAGCTTATTCTTGAGAGTGATAGTGGGGAAGGCCTTAGAGCTGCTTTGCAGTTGCCTGCTACTTAGAAAAACACCTGCCTTGGACAGGTATTTAAAATTTTGTGCATTTAACAACGAAATAACACCATTTTGTTGTGAATATAGTAAAAGCGATTTATTTTGTCAAATGGTGGTGAAATGCCAAAAATGGATTTACAAAAACTAGCAAATTATGCTAGAATAAATATATAGAAAATAATTACATAATTTAAATATTTTACAATATCCTGCAGTTGAGTTCAACATTGGTGTTTAGCTTTTTATAAGCTATACATATAAAAAAAATTCGAATGGAGGTTTTTTCAATGAAACAATTCAATCTCGAAGCATTGCGATCAATCGAGGACATCAGTGATGACGAGCTTATGGTCATTACAGGGGCGGTATCTGTAATTGATGCTCAAGCTAGCGGCGGTGTATTTTGTACGGTAAGTCATGAATGTCATTATAATTCGGTTTCACCTTCTTCCTGGCTTACTTGTTGTTAAATTTTACTCTCATCTTCAAGCACATAGCTGATTTCAGTTATGTGCTTGATTTTTTTATGTGATATTTTGGACACCAAACCATCCAATAGAAGGGGAATGAAATGATGAGCATACAGGAGCGATTACATGACTCCCGCTGGAGTGATGCACTCTACTTAACAGAGAAATACAAACAGTTTGTGCAGCGATATACTGCACAAGTTCCCAACGTTCCGAATGTGGACATGCCTGTAGAGCAAACGGATTCAGGAAGAATGCAGCAATGGCTTGACAAGTTTTTTCAGGACCAGGAGCAATTGTTCAATCGCTTCCGGGCTGAATCCATGAATGTGGACACGGTGCAGGCTATGTTTAATGATGCAGGTTTTATGTACGATTTTGCTGAAATGACCTGGCATCAGGAACTCCGGGGAACATTTCTGGAGAATGAGCATCTGGAGATCGAATACTTTATTGAGGGCGATACGGATGAAATTCCGTTCTTTGAGTTTTCCAAACCCTTTCTGCAACGATCCATTCAGATCATGACCAAAGGCCTGAATGAAGGATATGACTGGTTGGACAAACGGCGTGTTACAGGGCTTGTTCTGAAGACGGTCTCGGATAAAGTTTTCCACATGTCTGCCAAGACACTAATCTATGAGTTAAACAAAGCGAGATTACAAGATGAATTGAGAGGTGAGGATTCCCGGCAGCGGTATCAGTACTTTGTGAGCCAGAACATCCAGTCCAGAGAACAGATTCTCGCCTTACTGCTGGAATATCCTGTTCTTGCCCGAGGACTTGTTGAGCACACTCTTCGGATCAGTCTTAATATGATGCGTGTTCTGGAGCGCCTGACGAGAGATCGTCGTGAACTGGAGTCCTTTTTTGGTTTCGAGCTGGATAAGCTGGAGGATATCGTATTTCTCGGGGATTCGCATAATGGTGGAGCCAGTGTATTGCGGTTAGCGTTTGCGGGAGGGGTCAATGTCATGTACAAACCAAGGAACATGGCCATCGACACCGCTTTTGCCCGATTGTTGCAATGGTTTAACGATCAGCAAAAGGGGTTGCCGTTCCGTATTGCCAAATCGCTGGATCGCTCCGAATATGGCTGGCAGCAGTTCATACCCTATGAGGAAGTCACCAGTCTGGAGGCAGCGGAACGTTTTTTTGAACGGCAGGGGCAGTATCTCGCTATTCTGTATGCCGTTAACGCAACGGACATGCATATGGAGAATATCGTTGCCCAAGGTGAGCATCCATTCTTTGTCGATCTGGAATCACTGCTGCACAATCAGCCCTTCAAATATGTGGAGGAGAAGGAGTACTATACGGCGCTGGAGAAGACCCTTTCGATATTGAATGACTCCGTGTTAAAAACGAGCATGCTGCCCACGCTGGACTCCAATGCCTTGTATCACAGTGATCTAAGCGGGCTTGCGGGGGACGTAGATCAGGTACTCAACACGTATGAGATTCACGATAAGAATACAGATACCATGAGAATACAAAGAAGCAAAGTAAGTGTGAGTCGGTTCAGTCATTTGCCTTCATATGAACAGACTCCGATCAAACCTGAACGATATATCCAAAGTTTGAAGAAGGGTTTCTATCGTGTATACAGCACCATCATGGAGCAAAAGGAGTCATTTATCTCCATCGTTTGCAATTACTTTTATGGTTGTGCTGTACGAACGATTGTTCGTCCGACTGTTACATACTTTACGCTGATTGAAGCCAGCTCCCATCCCAAATATCTCAGAAACGGGCTGGATAAGAGCTTGTTGTTCGACATGATGTGGATGATTGTACGACAGGATCGTATGCGTGAAAAGCTCGTGAAATATGAATGCTACGATCTATTGCACGGAGACGTACCTATGTTCCAGACCTGTATCGGCCAGGACATATTGTTTCACCACCACGACAACCAAGCCATTGCCGGCGTATTTTCCTCTGATATTTTAACGCAGACTGCGGATAAAGTGCGGGCGATGAACCCAAAAGACATGGACATGCAGTGGGAATTTACCGAAAGGACACTCCAGACCAAGTATGTGCTGGAACGTTCATTCGCTATGGAGAAGAGTACCGCAAGTGTGCAACCGGCACAGTTGAACGAACTTCGAATACCCATGACGAAAGAAGAATATTTGCATGAAGCCGTAAGGATCGGGGATTACATAAAGAATATTGCCATTATGGGAGATGAAGGTCTTTCGGTGTCATGGATCAGTATGGGTATGGACGCAGACGAGAAGTTAATCTACAAATCTTCGGAATTGGGGTTATATAACGGGGTAACGGGCATTGCCTATTTCTATCTGTATCTGAGTCAGGAGACAGGTGACCACAAATATATGCAGATGGTTCATCTGTGTATTCAGACAGCCTGGGAGATGATCCGCAAAAAAATCGATAAAAACATCTCATTGTTCACTGGCTATGGATCACTTCTCTATTTACTGGTTCATAAAGCCAACGTATGTTCTGAACCGGGGGTTAACCCGGATACGCTGGAATTGCTCGATATCCTGGACGATATGATTGATAATGATCAGCAATTGGATGTGATCTCAGGTTGTGCAGGTACATTGATGGCTTGTGTGGACATGTATATGAACTTTCAATCGCAAAAAGCGCTGGACGTGGCTGTGCGATGCGGAGATCGTTTGCTGATGCTTGCGCAGCCAATGGATCAAGGTATGGCTTGGGTGACGTCGGCGATTAATAAAACGCCACTTAGCGGCATTGCACATGGTAACGCAGGCATCTGTCTGAGTCTGGCCCGTCTATATAGTGCTACAGGCAACAAAGCCTATCTTGAAACCTGTATTGAAGGGCTGAAGTATGAGGAAGCTCTCTACAGTCCTGAAGTGAACAATTGGAAAGATCTGCGGTTCACCGATGGCAGCATGCCGGAAGAACATTATGTCATGTACTGGTGTAATGGCGCACCTGGTCTAGGGATCGCCCGTATAGGGTTAGCGCAGCAATTGAGGTCATTAGGAGCTATGGATGCGGTTGAGAAGGATATCCGCAGAGCGTTAGCCAAGACGATGGAAGAAGGGTTTACAGAAGTTAGCTATTCGCTCTGCCATGGGGATATGGGCAATCTGGAGTTGTTCCTGCTCGCAGCCGAATATTTGCAGGATGAAGAGTTGAAGGAGTACTCAGTTCAGATGGCAAATTACATTGTGACACAGGTGAGAAATGATAACCATCATTGGAGATGCGGCATTCCGGGTCGTCAGCAAATCCCAGGACTGATGCTAGGGCTTGCCGGCATTGGATATCAATTGCTCCGACTGTACAATCGTGACCTGCCTTCAGTACTGATGATGGAGGGACCAAAAGGCAAGGAAATAAGGGATATGGCGCAGACATACGCTATGGAAACGGCATCCGCTCAGCAGCAACAGATGGACATTATGGAACAGTCACCCCATATGGGCCAGCATTATGCCTGAACGGCCTGTATTCCGTCTGCGCGGAAAGAGACAACGCAAAGTCCCTGTCAAACTGCAAATGAATCAATATGATTGTGGCCCCAGTTGCTTACATATGTTACTCGCATATCACGGCTACGAAGCGGATTTCACGGATCTGAAGGAACGGTTTGCGATGCTGGGGAACGGTCGGGATGGCAGTTCCATGCTCAAAATGAAAGAGGTTGCCCAGACCTATCATTTGAAAGGGGTAGCCAAAAAAGCGCCTGTTGAAACACTTAACAATGACTTTCTGCCAGTCATTTGTTTCTGGGAAGAGAGCCATTTTATCGTGCTTGAGCGGATCAAGACGGGTGGTCAGTTCATTATTGTCGATCCGGCTTTGGGCAGGCTGGTCATCAGTACACAGGAGTTTACGGAGAAATATTCTGGTGTTTTTTTGCTCGTATATCCGGATGATGGCTTTGTACCTTTGTCCGAGAAAAAGATTAGTAAAGTGGCGTACTTCAAGGATTTGATTCGCAGTAACAAAAAATATTTTGGTTGGACCATTCTACTTGCTCTGGGGTTGCAATTGGTTTCGGTAGCCTTTCCGTTCCTGATGCAAGTTTCAATTGATGCGGCCACTAGCGGTGAGGGTTACTCGTTATTTCCTGTCCTGACCACCAGCATTGTGCTGTTAACCCTGTTTCAGATTGGCTTCAGTTATATGAAGGATATGTGCATTGTACGGCTTCAGGAATTGCTTGATTCCCAACTGACGACAAACTTTGTCTCACATATGCTCAGACTGCCTTATCAATATTTTGAAATTCGTTCACGTGGAGATCTGATGCTACGAATTAATAGCAACACAACGATTCGGGAAATTTTGTCCCAGAAGATGATCTCTACGCTGATCAATCTATTTTTAATTGTTGTTACATTCACATATATTATAATCCAGTCCCGTTTGATCGCTTTCACACTGCTAGGTGTAGGGCTGATACAAATTCTTGTTTTTGTATACACACGCAGCAGATTCAAGAAGCTGACACAAACTCAGATTGTCGCCCAAAGTCTGGCTGGATCGTTCATGACGGAAGTATTGGAAGGCATCTCGACCATCAAATCACTAGGGATTGAAGAGCGTACCGCGGAGAAATGGAGAGCGTTATTCAAGCGTCAACTCGCAACAGTCAAGGAAAAAGCGATTTTTCAGACGAGAGTGAATACCGTGACCAATACGCTGAACTTTATGACTCCGATGCTCATTCTACTGGTGGGATTATATCAGATTATGGAGGGGAATATGACCATCGGCATGCTCGTTTCATTCCAGTCTCTTGCCGCGCTGTTTCTGGGGCCGTTGAACTCGCTTGCTTTGATGCTCAATGAGTTCGTGATGGCGGATGCGCTACTGGATCGAATCTATGATGTCATTCAAGCCGAGGAAAGTAATAAATTCAAGAAAAAATCAACGCCATCCCTTCATGGCGTGAAGCTGAATGGGGATATTACGATTGATCAGATCAGCTTCAGGTATACGGACTATGGTGAAGATGTGCTTAAAAATATCAATATTGCAATCAAAGCAGGGCAAAGGATCGCTCTGGTTGGCAAATCAGGATCAGGAAAGAGCACCTTGGCAAAATTGCTGGTAGGGCTGTACACGCCGACCCGGGGCAATATCTATTTTGACGGGATGAATGTAGAAGAACTGGAACAGCAGGATATTCGCAGCCAGATCAGTATCGTGCTTCAGGATAACTTTGTTTTTAACAATACTGTTCATGACAACATTAGGCTGCACGCAGCGGATTCAACGCTGGAGGATGTGATGATCGCAGCGAAGCTGGCTGATATTCATGCTGATATTGAGAAGATGCCAATGAAGTATAATACACTGATCTCTGAGGCGGGATCGAATCTGTCTGGAGGGCAGAAGCAACGGGTAGCTCTCGCACGAGCATTGGTGAGCAGACCCAAAGTTCTTCTGTTGGATGAGGCAACCAGTGCTTTGGATACCGTTACAGAGGCGACCATTGCCCATAATCTGAACATGTTGAAATGTACCCAGATTATCATTGCCCACAGGCTAAGTACGATCCGAAGCGCGGACACCATATATGTGCTGGATCAAGGTGAACTCGTTGATGCTGGAACACATGATGAATTGATTGGGCGGTGTAAATCCTACAATGATCTCGTGTGTGAACAACTGGACGAAACCGGGGCCAGACAGTATGGATGAGTCTAGTGAGGATGATGTTCACGGAAGACAAAAGGCTTTCTTTTCTACACAATATGTGTTGAAAAGGATGCTTTTTTTGTTATATATGGAAAGCCGAGAAGCTAAACTGATGCAAGAATTAGGAAAGTGGGTAATGTACACCAAAGTGTCCTATTTGAATCATATAGGAAGAAAGTTACATGAAAACGATCCTGTTAGCCGATATGGCTCATGTTGATTTTGTACTATGATGCAGGTAACAGATGAATAGGGTGTACTTCACATATAGTGAATGCCTCGATTCTACCAAGAGGGGGGATCCGTATTAAACGTGCAGGATGGTTGAAGGGTTTATTCACACTAATGATGGTGTTTACTATATTTCTGGGAGGTTGTCAGAACATGAATGCAAGTGAGAAGGAAGCTTTATACCAAGAAGCTGAAGCAACCGTAATACAGCACTTCAAGCAGAAGTTTGAACTGGATGTTGTGATTACAAGCAAAGAGTTGTTACCGGAAATGGCAGTGTCCCAGATTGGGCTGAAAGGGCATGTGAAAGATCATGAAGATCAGAGCTTTGGCATTTCGTACGACTACAAAAAGAAGGTAACCAAGAACTTGGTCATTAGCCCTGAGATTGAGGAAGTGATGATGGCCAAGGGACATAATCCATACGACAAATAAAGGGAGGTGTAGTTATTGAGTAACGGGTCCAATATTGATGATGAAACGTATAAAACGATGTCTGATCTAGCCTACCAGGATCAAAAGGCTGGAGACAAATTAACGGAACTTCCCGGATGGGAGGTCCTTGAGGGGACGGAAAGCAATAAATTTTCCGGTTTTGATGCTGTAACATTTTATAATCCGGAGACCAAAGAAGCTGTCATTGCTTATCGTGGTACAGAAGGAAGTGCGTCCCTGGATCGCTCTGTACCTGACTTTGTCATGGATGGCCGCATTGGGGGCGGAGAGTTGATTCGTAAGGGCCAGCAGGAGGCCGGGAATTTTGTCAATAATCTTACGCCGGATTGGCTCGACAAAGGGGTCGAAGGTGTCAAGGACTTCACGGGTATATCCAAAGTGGAGGATTGGGCTGGTGACAGGGTAAGAGACGTGGAAAACTGGACGGGTGATCGCGTAAAGGATATTGAAAAAACCGTTTCCCCTACAGGTTGGGCCAATCAGATGTATCAATCTGAAGACTACGCAAATCACATGCAGAACAAGCATAAGGATCTGAATTTCTCGATGACTGGACATTCCTTGGGCGGGGGAAATGCACAATATGCGTCTGCTTATACAGGAATTCCAGCCGTGACGTTTAGTGCACCATCTGTAATGGGTAATTTGACGCCAGAAATGCGGCGCCGGGCTGAAGCGGGTGCATTTGACGGGCAGGTTGTGAACTATGCGAATCCCAGTGATCTGGTAGCCAGCGGAACGCTGGGAGGATATGACCGGCATGTGGGATCGACCTTCTACATTAATTCCAATTATGAGGATGCAAATGATGGAGTGGGCATTATCGATAAAGCCAAGAACTCATTTGGCGGGGAAAACTATCACAGTTTGGATCAATATGATTTCAAAAATGGTTACATATCCAATGACCTGTACGATCCGATTACTGGAGAGAGAATCCGCTATTCACCGCGCCTTATGGATCACATGGGACCGTTCAGCAAGAACTTCGGTCCGTTACGTTCCAAGTCTGGCGGCGGAGGAGGTATGGCTTCGGCTGCTGCGGCTTCAGGTCTGATTCAGGTAACGCCGGAAGAACTGAAAAGTGTCGCTTCGCGGTGGAAGCAAAATGCACAACAATGCAATGCCGAGCTAAACCAGGTACGAAGCCGCATGGCTCAATACCTGCATACAAGCCGCAGTCGCAGGCTGGAGCCGATTGTCACCCAACTGGACGCGTCGATTCAAGAACTTAGCACATGGCATATGAAACATACCAGCCAGTTCCTGAACTTTATTGATGAGAAAGCAGATGCCTTCCGGCAGGCGGACGAGAGTCCGGTTCATTTTAATTAGGAACCAGGTTGGTTAATGTCGATATCACGTACATGGGGGGAGGGGAACGCAAGTGGGTGGACAATTGCTGGTGGAATTGAATGATCTTCGAATTGCCGAAAAAGAACTTACACAGCTGCTTGCCCGTCTGCAAGCCGATGAACAGGAAGCGAGGGCGCTATATAGTCGCCTGAACGATTGGAAGGGGCAGTCTGCTGATCATACAAGGCAGCAGATTGAAGAGTTTTTTGCGGGCCTGTCCAGACGGATTCAATCCATCGAACAGCAGAAGAAAAGCTTGCTGCAATACATTGAGATCATGATCCAGACGGATCAGGAACGCTAGCTAAAGAGTGGTTTGGCTGATGCCATATTGCGGATGGCGACCAGCGTTAAGATGAGTATGACCGTGGAGAAATGCGCGCGATTGTATGTAATTGTGAGTATAAATAGCATGATTGAGAGTATAAACCACGGAGTAAAAAGTATGAATACCAGAAAAAAAGCCTATGGCTTATCGGGTTTGAGCCCGTATGCCATAGGCTTTTTATTATCTGAATTTTTCTCAGGTTTTCGTAAATCTGTAAGTTAGTTCTTAACGTTTTTTGCGACGTGTAGCCAAAGCGATCCCCAAGAAGGACAGGATCAGGGCCAGAATGGATACGATCAATGTTGCTTGTTGAAGCTTCAGCGTCCCCGGATCTGTATCCGTATTGTTTGGCTCACCTGTAACGGTGTCATTGAGTGCATCGCCCAGCGTGGTGTCATCGTTTGCTTTGCTATCGTCGGTAGCTGCATTATCCCCAGTGGCTGCTTCTGTACCTGCACTATCATGTCCATCGTCGGCATGACCCCCACCTGCCGCAGCATTACCAGCAGCAGCCGGATCTTCGCTAATCGTTGTGATACTGTGCGGGTTGGCATCACTTGGTTGGCCTGTCCATTCTACGATGCTACCATCACTGTAGTATTGGAAGGCATCCCAAGCTACTTCAGCTTCCGCCTTAGGGTTTTGTGCAACGAAGTTGAACTGCTGGAATTGTCCTGCCAGAATACCTTCGTTATCGCCGTCAATCTCCCACGTAATCGATGTTACTTCATTGGAATCGTTCTTCTCTGTAGTGATTTTCCATCCTGCCAGTGGTTGATATTGCTTGAATGCAACACCTTCCGGAACTTTCATCGTGATTTTGGTTGTAGGCAGTTCTTTCTCGGATGGAATCTTAATCGTGTACGTCTGCCATGCGCTTGTCTGTGCAACGGATGGGCTAACGGTAACGTGAGCGCTCGCGAATCCGGCGAATAACATGAATGCTGCGGTACCTGTTGCGATAGTGGATGTTAGTTTGGAAATCCATGATGTTTTCTTCAAAATAAATAACCCCTCTCAGTTCTTATCATATATGATGCAGCCCATTTTCTTAAATGAGTGTCTACGTTCTGCAAAGGCCGTTTCGGTTACGAATTGTTCTTTCGAGTGATTAAAAGCAGGTTACACTTGCTACTTCGATGACAGAATAACCTTCCGATCGCTGTTATCCCCAGATTTTTTGATTCCCTTTTCTTAAAGGGTAAAATCCGGGGATAAAGGCGAACGCTTCGCTTCTTCACGCTATTTCTGTCCTCTCCGTTCTCGTGTAGATCAGAAAGCTTTTAGCTTCGCTTCTCCAGAATGAATTTCGTATCCTTCACTACATTTGCAGTTCGTAGAAACACTAATTTTAAATTGGGTCTCTTTTCAATATAAACGTTGTGTAACTATGGCTTGGCGGTGTCGATCTCAAATTCGGCATCCAATGCATCCAACGTTTTGGTCAGAAGATGTACCTTGATATTCCAACGGCCAGGCATGGAGATATAATCTTCAGCCTTATACACACCGGTGTCATTTTTCGGAATGGTAATCTCATAGATCCCCATATCCATGTCCAGATGTGTGAGTGACAGTGTGATCTGTTCCAGATCGTTAACGATACTTCCATCTGCACGTTTCACATCGACTTCGAATTGGTTCTCTCCCGTTACATTGGGACTCACCTGAAGTGTGATCGCTGAGCCGTCTTCTGTAGTCTTTGTCTCCTGAAAAGGACCGACCGCAGCCGGTTGTCCTGGAGACAGGTGTGTTAGTACGGCAGCAAGGGCGAGAATCACAGCACCAGTAGCAAGCTCGGCTTTCAGGCTGCCGGATAGTCTGCTTCCCGTTGCTGCTCTTGCCAATCTGGCATGACGCCATGCAAAGAGAACCATCACAACCAGCAGGACGATCTTGCCGATCAGGACAAGGCCATAGGCTGTAGTGAACAAGGAGGTCAGCACGGGTGCAGGCAGAATAATCAGACTGCTGTATATCCCTGTAGCAACCAGAGCGGCTACGGCGCCAATTCCCCAGGCGGTAAACCTGCGGATAGTAACCCAGTAGACCTCTCCTCGCACCTTCGATGGCAGCTTATCCGCCAGTGGAGGCAGACATATCGCCATGGCGGTTAGTGCGCCAATCCAGAAAGCGGCACCAATCAGATGTATGAAATCCATGGCAATCGCGAGAGCACGTTGATCCGCCGCAGCCGGATGTCCCGTCATGGCATGAGTGAACAGCCATCCAAGCACGAGCACGAGTGACCCGTAAGAAGACCAAATGCGAGCACGGATGGATCGATCGCGATCATATCCGGAGAGAATCGTGACGGCCAGTAGCATTACAATGAGTATCTGTAACATCCAGATCTGGCCAAAGGATGTCAGCTTAAGCGCACTTCCGATCAGTGCCCAGCTTAGCTCACCCAGAGCCACACCAGATTCATATAACGTATTCAGTGGCAGGCTGACCAGAGCAGCAAAGGAAGCAGCAGCATAGCTGATCCATAACAATCTGTAGCTGCCCGGAACGTCCATAGGTTCTCTTGTCATGGATGTCGGTGCGATTCGCAGTAGCAAGAATGCAAGTGTCCCAAGAATGACAGACAATCCGAGATACTGAATCCAGTCTGTCAGGGATACGATCCATTTCAGCGGCCCGCCTGTTGAACCCGAACCGGATGTTAGATCACTTAGCCCAGCAGGCGATCCGGAAGGTTCTCCGATATGGAAAACATATGCGCCTTGAATCGGGTGTCCATCGGCAGACACAGCTTTCCAGTTGACGGCATAAGTCCCGTTCCCGAGTCCAGCCTGCAGGCCAGTCTCCAGAATATGAGGGCGATCCACATCAATCTTTACATTTCCATCGTCTGCCTGATTGCCGTCAGGGCCGGTAATTTTGATATCATAAAAGGCCGTCTGCAGGGATTCGTTGAACTCCAGCGTCAGCCGTTCCGGAGCAGCTACGAGGATCTCATTTTCTCCTGGCGAAGCCTTAACAATATAAGCATGGGCAGATGCCCACTGTGGCATAACAAGGCAGCACACGAGCATCAGACAGGTGACGAATGCCCAGTGCCGTTTTCCCCATTTCAGGGTAAAGCTTGTAAAAATCAAAAAAATCATCACCCTCAGGTTATAGATTTGTAGTCACTCATGGTCCTTTAAACACAATCTAACCCATTATAACTTTGTCCAAAATGACTGCGTATGACTACATTGGGCTATAAAAAAACGATTTGGTCTACATAATTGTGACAAAAGCATGAATGCTATGTCATTTCTCACCTATGTCGGACGCATCATTGACTTCGAATTAACAATGTTTATTTGCGAAGTTTACGTCCCGCAAGCCCACTCTCTAGTGCGTAGCGGGTGAGTTGTACCCGGTTTTCAAGCTGGAGCTTCTGTAAAATGTTTTTGAGATGATTCTTCACCGTCTGGTCTGAAATACCGAGTTGATCGGCGATCTCCCGATTGGTATATCCCGCGGATACCCATTGCAGAATCTCAAGCTCCCGCGCCGTTAGCGGGTTATCTTGCACATCTTCACTGCGTGGTGCGGGAAACTCCTGCAAAATTCGGTAGGCCAGTTCCTTACTGAGCGGTGCGTCGTCACTGACGATGGCGCGCAGGTATTCAAGCCAGGTGGAAGGCGTTAGATTTTTGAGCAAATAGCCTTGAGCGCCTTGTTTCAATGCTTCAAACAGAAACGTCACATCATCCGATACCGTGACCATAACAACAATAACATAAGGGAATTGCAGCTTGATCTGACGGGTGGCTTCCAGCCCATCCATGCCCGGCATCTGCACGTCCATCAAGATTAGGTCGGGCATCCATTGTCCGGTGAGCTCCAGCGCTTCCTGTCCATTCGAAGCTGTACCAATCACTTCAAACAGGCTGTCCTCGGATAAAATGCTACAGATCGCTTCACGCGCATGCGCATGATCATCAACAACCAATACACGTACATGTTCCATATTAAGTATGCTCCTTTCCTATCGTCATTCGTGTATGCCCCTGTCTTGAATCGAGGGTAAAAGACCAACCCATCTCGGCAGCACGCTCCTTCGTAATTCGCAGTCCGTACCGATCCTTCAGATGAAGAGGATCTCCACTTAGTCCATTCCCATTATCCTGAATATAAATGAACCAGGCAATTGGGTTACCTTCCGCATGAACCTGAACGCGGGTAGCCTGCGCATGTTTGCGTACATTCAGTAAACCCTCTCGGATACAGGCGAGCAGCTCCACTTGCTCCTTGGCAGAGAACGTTACACCCCTGAGGTCCCAATGAATCTGTGCACCAGGTACCGTTTCCTTGACGAGCACTTCGACCTGCGCATGCAGTGAAATAATTTCTGATGTTACCGTAGAGGAAGGAACAAAACGCAACTGGGCAATAGCTTGCCTTACATATGTATTGACTTCGTGCACGGTTTTTTGAATCTCCTGGATCTCATGCTCATGTCCGCTCCCTGCCAGACTACGGCCTGCTTTATCGGTCTTGACTGACAGCAGGAAAAGAGACTGAGATATGCCGTCATGAAGTTCTCTTGCCAATTGGTCACGAGCTTCCAGAGCTGCTTTAGCTGCACGTTCCTGCTCCAGAGCAGCCCTGGCACCTTCGAGCATGTGGAACAATCGGCTGAGCAGTGTCACGCTGACGAGGTAAACGATGAGGGGTGTTAACCAGTTTCCTGCATCCATCGAAAGGTATGGCATCAGAAACTGATGACGAATATATTCCCAGATGCCAACCGTGAATGTGGGGATCAGCAGAATCATCCATTTAATTTGTTTATAGGACATGAATGCAGAACTCCTTTGATCTAGGATTAGCTTAATTAGGTACTTTATTTATACAGGGATGGGACCATTATAACGCAAGCTTGTCCAAGACCCTAGTCTGTGTCTTTGGAGAAAGCTGGGGAGGATCAGGGAGTATTTAGAAGGATATCTAAGAACGACAAGGGGTGAAATGTTGTCACGCTAGGTGAGGGTTGGTGTGAACAGCTGAGGAAGGCTGAGTCCGTTTTCCCTATCGGAGAAGGTCCTCTATACTTATATAGAACGTGAATTCATTACAAAACATGTTAAGGAGTGAAGCAACAACATGAGTCAAGAAGTATTGGAACGTCGCAGTGAATTGCTCAAAAAGAACATTCACCAGATGCTTGTTCAAGACAATCAGCACGGTATCAGTCGCCAAGACAACATGTTTTTGCAGCAGATGATCAAAGAGCTGCATCAGACCTCACATGAACTGAATACCAAATCTTAATGTAGAATCTGCACGAGAATGAAGATGTCTGGTGTACGATTCATTCCATGAAAATGAAAATGGCGCTATCTCCGATCAGACCGGGGATAGCGCTTTGATTTTTTTTAGAGCCTATAAAAAAGCCTCATTTATCTTACAGCAACTGTTGCAGAGCGGTTCTTTTCTCAATATATCGAATGAATAACTCGGCAAGCTCCGGATCGAACTGTGAACCCGAACATGCGCGCAGCTCCCTAATGGCTTCCTCCACGTTCTTGGTCTCCTGATACGGCCGCTCTGTCGTCATGGCATCAAAGGAGTCAATCACGGTCAGCATCCGGCACAGCCGGGGAATCTCGTTACCCTTCAGGCCGTAAGGATAGCCCTTGCCATCATAGCGCTCGTGGTGAAGTTCAATATACGGAATCAGATCGGCGAAGCGATCGTTCGTGATGACCATTTTTTTGCCCCAGGTGACATGTCCCTTGATCGTTTCCCATTCTTCTGCGGTGAGCTTGTCCTTCTTGTTCAGAATCGACCAAGGAATCTCCAGTTTGCCGATGTCATGAATCAGTGCTCCCAGCACGAAACGGCGTTTCTCCGCATTGTCCAGTGCAAGCAGTTCGCTGATATCCAGTGCATATTTGTAGACCCGTTTGGAATGTTTGAACGTATCCATATCCTTGTATCTGAACAGATTGAGCTGTTGCTCGATGTCACGAACGTCCTGTACCAGATCAATTTCGTGTTCCATGCCATCATTGCTTCCGTGGCGGTGCACGTTGTTCTTGCCCTGTTTCTTCGCATAATACAGTGCTTTATCCGCCTGATCCACGAGCTGGGATTTGTTATACATATCCACCTGATAGGGCGCGACGCCAGCAGAGAAGGAGAGACAACCGTGTGGAAACACTTCAACACCTTCAAACGGCGTGTCGTTCAGTTGTTTACGCAGCTTGTTCATAAACCTGTAGGATTCGTCCAGTTCCATGCCTGGCATGAGCAAAGTAAACTCTTCCCCTCCATAGCGAAAGGCGGTAACAGGTGTGCCTTCCGTCTTTCGCATCAGAAAATCTCCCAGCAGGGCCAGCAGACTGTCGCCTTGTAGGTGGCCAAACCGATCGTTATACTTTTTGAAATCATCGATATCAATAAGTCCCAGACAAAGCGGTGTTCCCTGCGTACGAGCGGTAGTCAGTTCATTTTCCAACATACTTTCAAAATAACTATGGTTGAACAGACCTGTGCGTTGATCCGTGTTAGCTTTCTCCTCAATGCTCTGATACATGACAAACAACTGCTTGAATGCATGGGAGAGCAGAATACTGAGACTCAGATATAACAACAAACCGAGTACGCCATTATGCACAACCAGAATCGTCAATACAAGCGCCAGAATCAGCGTACATAAATAAACCAGCAGGGATTCGGTAACGAATGCCCGCTTCATCTGCTGTAATGCATCCTTCGTTGAGAAATGAAAGAATAAGCCAAGTGTGATCGTGTTGATGATGAAGTAGGCTGCGAGCGCTGCAAAATACGGAATCAGGTTATAGCCGTCCAGAGTTCCCGATTGCCCACCAGTCCACTCAAACACAGCAGCTGCTCCTGTAATCATGAGACTGTAGATGCTGAAATTGACAATGTGTTTCCACCAGGTAAGCTTGCGCTCTTTGATTAACAGGATGATGGAGACAGGAAGCAGTATAGATAAACTGAAAGCTCCGCCAAACATGAATATACAGGCAAGGTATACCGATGAATCCATGGATTGCTGATTGCCTTTGGGTGGAATCTGGAACGTGAAATAATCCAAAATTAACGCCGCACCCAGCATGGTGTAGACCATAACCCAATCCGCCGTGGTTAGATGAAGATAAGACCACTTGTTCATGTACAGAAAAACACCGATCCCGGTACAACTAAGCAAAATAACATACAGACTGCTTCGATCTGCCTTATGGATAAGGTTACGAATAAAGTTCATAAAAAATCTCCTGCTTGGGTTTAGTCTACTCTTGATGTGTATATAATTGGCGTTCTTGTATAGGGATATATTATATAGATGTTTAACATACCAATTTGCCTGGCAAAAATCCAGAAAGAAAAAACAGGCCGCTGGCAGCCTGTTTGTCTTGTTTGGCGGTATGGATACTAGCCGCCCAGCTTGTATCCCGAAGTTAACGCTACAACGACAGAAGCCACGATGATTGCGTTGATGACAATGCGGGAATATTTCACACCTTCAAATTTTTTCATGGAGAAGACCTCCCTTCCTTGGAGTCTACCTGGTTTCTTCAAGCCTGATGAGTTTTAGCAGGTTGCACAGCCTTTTTGTCCCGATTCACCATCATGTATTGGATAAAAAGGAATATGCCAACGTTCATGACCACATCACCGATACTGATCACCTGAGTCCGTGGATAAGGGCTGGAGAGTGGGATGATATCACCGAGAAAAGGCAAGCGTGTATACGCATCCATCATAAAATGCTTTGATACGGCGCCGCCTTCCCTGAGCATGTCTACATAATAGGGTCCCAGTACAGCGGAAGCTTCCACAGAAACAGGCATGCGCCCACCGTTTACTGCCATCACGGCAAAATTGAGAAATACCCCAACCCAGATGAGCATGAAACCGGTATGGTGTCTGTTGAGCCACAGGAAAGCGAGCCCTGTAATGTAGACGGCAGCAAAGAGATATCCATTAATGGATGCCACCCATTCGAATCGTTCCTGGAGATAGAAAATAAAGAACTGGATCAGCAACAATACAGGGAAAATCCAGCCGCTTCGCAGCTTGAGTGCTGCAAACTGATTGAGCCCATGCCGCAACCCGCCCCGAAAAAATCCAACGATCAAGCCTAGTAGAATACCGTCATATACCATGGAGTAACTCCTGTTCGTGCGGAGATATGCAATATGATTGCGTGTTTGTGTACATAAAGGATTCGACCTTATATTGGTAATTCCTGCATGAGAAAAATGATTTTGTAGAAGAAATTTGCAAAATGCTGAACAAAAAACCGCCTTTACGAATCTAGGGGTCGAAACCCCTGTGAAATTCGGTAAAGGACGGCTGCTTATGGTGCCAAAATACGAGCTTTAATTTGGTTAGAGACGGAATTTATTTTATTCAGATCCACCGTTCAGATAGTTGAAGAAAGGCTGGTCCACCCAGAAGTCATACGTCGTAATGTCCGCATCAGGTGCCAGCTTCAGGAAACCTTCACGAATGGATTTGGCATTCTCTTTCAGAGAGAAGGACTGAGCATAGTAATTGCCAAGTGCGATCTTATTATTGGAAATGACAGGGTAGTTCGCCAATGTGGTTGGTGAATAATACAACGGTTGCCACCAGGAACTGAGAATCAATGGAGATGTACTGTCACTGTTCTTTTTAGCATATTTCAGCACAATGTCATTGAAGCGAACTTTGTCTGCCACATTGTTGAACTCGAACTGAATATCATATTCCTTCGCAGAAGCGATATAGTTGCCGTTCTCGATCTGTGTCACTTTATAATCAGGTGTTTCCTTCGGCTCGCCCCATTCCTTCAAATAAATGAAGGCAGATGTCTTCGGCTGGAATTGTACATCAGCATCAATACCTTCGCTACGCAACAAACCAACCAACTGTACAGCATGTTGAATATTATCGTGGCCGTAAGTAAGTGTCAGTTCATCGATAAAGTTGGAATCAAAGCGGCTATCCTTCAGATTGTAACCTGTTACGAGATCATCTCGCAGCGCCTGATCCACAATCTTTCTCAGCTCAGGTGATTCGATCAGATCCGCTGTGCGATATGCAGCATACAATTTGGAATAGATGTCCGCATCGCCGGAACGCCCAATCTCATGTTTGTATTTCCCTTGACTGACCAGTACGCGTCCAAGCAATGTATTAGCGAAATCTTTACTTGCTACGCCACCCTTAAGGAGAGCGGGGTACAGGCTTTCGGGAATTAGGCCTGTATCGATCGCCGCAGCCAGTTCCTGTGCGGCTTGTCCCTGAACACGGTTCGGGTTAATGCCAACTTTGGCAAGCGCTTTAGCTGTTTTCTCTGCAGGATATGTATAAGCCAGTTCCTTGAATCCGGCTGCTTTCACCGCGATGAAGACCGCCGCATAAGTGCTCAGTTGATCCTTGGCACGTACTTCTGTACCCGTAAGAACCCCATTATTGTATAAGGATACGGCAGCATCATATGAAGAATCACCAGAAGACAGATCGGTAAAGACAGGAGCTTTGGCTTCACTGTCACTTGCTTGAGTTGCTTCCGTGATAGCTGCAATGGCTTGAATGAAATCACCTTTGGTAATCTGTTGCGGCAATTGAATGTTGTATTTCGCTTGCAAGAATTGAGCAAAATCCGCTTCGCTTTCCGTATAAGCGACTGGAGCCTGAGCTACTGGTCCTTTGACACTTTGTGAAGTGGTTGGTTTAGCCGGAGTTGCAGATGCTGCAGAAGCCGAAGCAGGCAAGCTTAGACTGCCGAGTGTTACCGGAGCGGCGAGTAGGGCCGCCAACGTGATCTGGGTGATTTTTTTCAAATGAATAGCCTCCTTAAAATGGGTTGGAAAAAAAGTAGCTTTCGGTTATAATCCTGACAAATCCTATCAGAATAGAATAATTGGATTGACTTTAGCACGGAGACGCGCTGGATGTCAACGGAAAAAAAGCTTGTTATAAAGCGGTTTCCAAAGCTTGGTAGAAAGCGAATTGTCAATTATATTCTATTTGAGTGTATACGCTCAAAGATTTATTGACAAGGATCGACAGTATCCGCTAGGATAAGAAAAAAGAATGTTGAAAAGGGGTATTTTCAAAATGAAAAGAGGTTTATCGTTCGTCTTATCGATCATCATGTTGGCTATTTTGTTGGCAGCTTGTGGGAATTCGGCTTCCAAAGACGAACAATCCGCCCAAGGCAGTGATTCGGAGAAATCTCTTCGGATGGCCCTCGTACTTCCCGAAAAAATAGGGGTTAACCCTTTCTTTGTACAGATGGATGAAGGTTTCAAAAAAGCAGGCGAAGAATTCAAAGTAGATACCAAGACGATTGAATCGACAGACCCGGCAGCATTTGAACAAAATCTGCGTGCTGCGGTTGCCGAGAATTATGATCTGATTATTACAGCAACTTTCCAGGCAGAAGATGCATTGAAGAAAGTCGCAGCAGAGAATCCGGACAAGTCCTTTGCAATTGTAGATACAACCGTTGATCTTCCTAACGTTCGTAGCGTTGGTTTCCGTGAATATGAAGGGGCGTACCTGCTCGGTGCAGCTGCTGGATTGTCCACCAAAACAGACAAAGTCGGCATGATTGCAGCGATGGATGTACCATTGATCAAGAAATATACGGAAGGTTTCAAAGCTGGATTGGAATCCGTGAATCCGGATGCAGAATTCCTCGTGAACTATGTAGGTGGATTTAATGACCCGGCCAAAGCAAAAGAATTGGCACTCGTACAATTCGGCAAAGGCGCTGATTTCATCGCTGGCGCATCCGCTGTAGGTGATCTGGGTGTGTTCGAAGCAGCGAAAGAAAAAGGCTTCTATACTTCAGGTCAGGATACGGACCGTACCGTTGAAGACCCGGAACATATCGTATTGTCTCAATTGAAGTCAACCGATACCGTTGCTTATGAGACCGTGAAAGATTTTGTAGAAGGCAATTTCAAAGCAGGTGCAGTGAACTACGGCTTGAAAGAAGACGGTGTGGGCCTGACTTACGTTACACGTGATAGCGAATCTCCGCTGAATGCTTTTGTTGGACAAGAAGTGATCGACAAAGTGAAAGCAATCAAGGATGATATCGTATCCGGTAAAATCGTAGTCAAAGATCCATTGCAACAATAGTTTTGAATGTTCTTTTCAATGAATGAGTGATGGAAATGATCAGCCGGCTGCCCGATCAGGCAGCCGGTTTTGCTGCTATTAAATGACCGAGACCGAGAGGAGCGAACTCGAGATATGCTGTTGGAGATGGAGCAGATTACGAAGAAATACGGCGGCTTCACCGCTAACCGTGACATCCGTTTTAATTTGCGTGAGGGAGAGATTCATGCCCTTGTCGGTGAGAACGGGGCCGGTAAAACAACCTTGATGCGTATGCTGTACGGTATGGAACAGCCTACGACAGGAACAATCAAAGTCCGTGGACGCGAAGTGAGCTTCGCTACGCCGTCCCAGGCGATGGCAAGTGGGATCGGTATGGTGCACCAGCATTTCATGCTGTTCCCTTCCTTTACGGTGGCGGAGAACATCGTGATTGGGCGCGAACCGGCTAAGGCAGGTGCATTTGACCGTAAAAAAGCAGCGGCCCAGGTGAATGAGCTTGGCAGACAATATGGCATGCCGGTTGACCCGTGGAAAAAAGTGTCCGAGTGCCCGCTTGGCATGCAGCAGCGTGTTGAAATTCTTAAGGTGCTGCATCAGGGCGCAGACATCATTATATTGGATGAACCATCGGCGGTACTGACGCCGCTGGAAGTAAAGGAACTGCTGGCGAACATGAAATCACTCGCAAAGCTGGGCAAAACCTTTGTACTAATCACGCACAAGCTGCAAGAAGTCATGGATGTAGCCGACCGGATTACGGTACTTCGGGATGGTCAGGTAACGGGTACGTTAGAAGCCAAAGATACACATGTGGAGGAATTGTCCCGTCTGATGGTTGGTCGTGAACTTGTGCGTATGGACAAGCAGCCATCGGTTCCAGCCGAAGCCGTTCTTCAGGTGGAAGGGGTCAATCTGTCCGGGGCCAAGGATCGTTCGGCGCTCAAGGAGATCCATATGGAGGTTCGTAAAGGCGAAGTCGTTGGCATAGCCGGTATCTCGGGTAACGGCCAGTCGGAATTGATTCAAGTGATTGCGGGACTGCGTAAGGCGGACAGTGGTCGCGTTGTGCTCTCCGGGCAGGATACAACCAATTGGCCTGTACGGCGCATTCGGGAGCATGGACTTGCTCATATCCCGGAAGATCGTTATATGTGGGGAGCGGCCAAAGATGCGAGCGTTCGCGAGAACGGGCTGATGGGACATCATCATCGCTTGCAGTCACGTGGCATTATCAAAGCGAAAGCAGCAAGAACAATGGTAGAAAGCTGGATCAAACAGTTCAGCATCAAGACGGGTTCTGCGGAGACCAAGGCGCAGTTTCTGTCCGGAGGTAATTTGCAGAAGCTGATTGCCGCTCGTGAATTTGCACAAGATACACCGTTTCTGATTGCAGCCGAACCAACACGTGGTGTGGATATCGGAGCGATGGAGACGATTCATGCTGAATTGCTACGTAAACGTAGTGAAGGTGCGGGTATTTTGCTCATTTCATCGGAGTTGTCTGAGATTTTGCAATTATCGGATCGCATTATTGTGATGTATGAAGGCGAAATTGCCGGAGAACTGAGAGCAGAGGAAGCGACGGAGGAACAGATCAGTTTGTTAATGGCAGGAGGGAAAGAGCGGATATGAATCGGGTAAAAGAAACACTTCGCGGACTCGTACAGCCGCTGCTTGCCGTATTCATCGGTCTGATTGCAGGGGCTGTGGCGATTCTGATTGTTGGCGGTAATGTGGTGGATACGTATGCGGAGATGTGGAAAGGGGCCTTCGGCAACTTCTACTTCTTCACCAATACACTGGCTCGTTCCACACCGATCATCTTGGCGGGACTTGGCGTAGCCTTGGCATTCCGTGCCGGATTTTTCAATATGGGAGCCGAAGGTCAGATGATTCTTGGCGGGCTCAGTGCCGCGCTCACGGCGCTCTATCTGCCAGGACCAGGCTGGTTTGTGTGTATTGCTGCGATTGTGGCAGGTATTGTTGCCGGGGGAATCTGGTCTCTGTTTGCAGGTTGGCTGGATGCTCGTTTCGGCATGAACTTATTGATTACAACCTTATTACTTAACTATATTGCCATTTATTTTGGTGGATACATGGTCTCCTATCCATTCAAGGATCGGACTGGATCTGCAGCGATGGCTCAGACACCCATGATTGATCAGAGTATCTGGTTGCCGAAGTTGTTCCAGGGCATGGGACTGCATGCTGGCTTCATCATTGCCATAGTCGCGGCTATTCTGATCTACTGGTTCACTCATAAAACGGTGACTGGTTACGAGATCCGCATGCTCGGCAGCAACCCGTCCTTTGCAACCTACGGTGGTGTTCGCCGCATTCGCATGATGATGCTGTCTATGGTCATCAGTGGTGGACTTGCTGGACTCGCGGGTGCGGGGGAAGTGCTCGGTACACAGTACCGTTTCCTTGATGGCTCGTTGTCATCGGCAAGTTATGCATGGAGCGGCATTATGGCCACGCTACTTGCCCGTTCGCATCCACTTGGTACAGCTGTGGCAGCCATTTTGCTCGCTGCGTTACAGACAGGTGCCATGGGGATGGAACGGAATACGGATGTGCCGCTGGAAGTCGGCAGTGTCATCCAGGCCGTATTGACGTTATTTGTATCAGCTCAGATCGGTTATTCATTCCTGAAGCGGAGAAAGGAGAAAAAGTCCAATGCAACAACTGTTTGATGCAGCCATGTTTGGCTCAACCTTGCGGATTATGACTCCAATCCTGCTTGCAGCGCTCGGTGGGGCTTTATGTTCCCGTGTCGGTCTGTTCAACGTGGGTCTCGAAGGACTGGTTTTGATTGGTGCGTTCTCCGCCATTGTCGGTAATTATCTGTTTGGCAATGTGCTGCTGGCTGTACTCTTTTCCATTATTATCGTCATGTTGTTCTCGGCGCTCTTTGCCTTTATAAGTATTAATCTCAAGGCCAACGCCATCGTGGTCGGGATCTCGCTGAATTTCCTGGCTGCGGGGGTGACGACCTTTGCACTGCGTGCGATTTTTGATGTAAAAGGTGCATACTACGACAAAGACATGGTTGGACTTCCCAAGTGGGATATTCCGCTGATTAACGACATCCCGTGGGTGGGCGATGTATTATCGGGACATAGTCCCTTGGTCTACCTCGGTATTGTGCTCGTGATTGGACTGCAATTCTATCTGTTCAAAAGTGTATCCGGCTTCCGCCTGCGCTCCGTCGGTGAGAACCCGATTGCAGCACAGAGCATCGGGATCAAGGTACGATGCATCCAGTACGGTGCTGTTCTGATGTGCGGTGTGTTGTGTGCTCTGGCTGGCGCACAGTTGTCGCTCGGTCAGGTGACGATGTTTACCGAAGGTATGACCGCGGGTCGTGGCTTCATTGCACTCGTAGCAACGATGTTGGGGCAAGCGAATCCGCTTGGCGTGATGGGCTCAAGTGTACTGTTTGGCTTCATGGAAGCATTGAGTATTCGTCTGCAAGGCTTCTCCTTGCCAACCCATTTCACATTGATGTTGCCGTATATTGTGACGCTGGTCGCAATGTTCTTTTTCAAAGACCGTACCTATGCACAGGATGCACTGAAAGCGGGCGGAAGCTCGCGTTAATTCCTGAATGCCCATGCTAGAGGCAGAAGAAGAAGGAGGAATTCCACTTGCATAACAAGGCTGAACGTTTGAAAAAAGGAAAAACCCCGGCACCCAAAGCAGGCAATGATCATGGAGATCGCTTGCCGCCGGGACAGATGCTGACGGAGAAATTCCCGATTCTGCATGAAGGGGAAGTGCCGGAATATGACCTGTCCACCTGGGACTTGAAGGTATTCGGCGAAGTGGAAGAGGAGAAGGTGTTCTCCCTAGCTGAGTTGCAAGCGATGCCTCAGGTGAACACGGTTAGTGATATTCACTGTGTTACCCGTTGGTCCAAATTCGATACGCCGTGGGAAGGTATTCGCTTCTCCGATTTTGTGAAACTTCTGGGGGTTAAGCCGGAAGCAAAATACGTCATGATCCATGCAGATCATGATTATGAGACAAATGTACCGCTCGAAGAATTGATGCATGATGACGTACTGCTTGCATTCAAATATAACGGTGAGCCACTAACACCCAAGCATGGTTTTCCACTGCGTATGGTTGTGCCACAGCTTTACTTCTGGAAGAGTGCGAAGTGGATACGTGGGCTGGAGTTTATGACAGAAGACCGTAACGGATTCTGGGAAGTGAATGGTTTCCACCATTTTGCCGATCCGTTCAAGGAACAACGCTTCTCGGGTGAAGATCTGCCGATTCCGGAAGACGAGTGGACGAAGAAGGAGTTTGATTGATATGTTGATGCCTATTTTGCAGATTCATTCGGAAGACATGCCGGCATATGCCATCGTCTGTGGTGATCCGGCACGTGCAGAGAAGATTTCCCGTAAGCTGGAGCAGGCGAGAGAACTGGCGTTCAGTCGGGAGTATCGTACATTTGTTGGATTGTATGAAGGGGTACAGATCGCTGTGGTTAGCCATGGTGTAGGTTCACCTGGAGCAGCTGTGTGCTTCGAAGAATTGATTCGCGCGGGTGTAACGACACTGATTCGTGTAGGTACAGCGGGATCGTATACAGCGGATTATCCGGCAGGTAGTGTGATTGTGAGTACAGCCGCTGTTCGTACAGATGGATTGACTCGCCAACTGGTGCCGGATGGTTTCCCGGCGGTAGCGGACATTGGGGTGACGCAAGCGTTGATTGAAGCTGCTCGTGAGCAGGGGAACGCGGATGCTACAACCTTTGCAGGCAAAGTGGGCGTTGGTATCACCGTAACGCTGGATGCGTTCTTTGCAGGCGTGGAAGAGATTCCACACCGCAAGTACAAGCAGGCTGGAGCACTTGCGGCCGAGATGGAAATTGCGGCACTCTACATCGTCAGCACCTTACGTGGCGCTCGTGCCGGAGCCATTGTCGCAATTGATGGATTCGCGGACAGCGATCTGGCTGCCGAGTATGATCCGCATACAGATGCGGTTGGACAAGCGGTGGAGCGCGAGATTAATGCCGCTCTGCAAGCGCTAGTAGCGCTTGCTCGTCAGGATCAGACATAGGTTAGTTAAGGCAAGTATACATTTTTTCTTATTGTTTCAATCAAAACAGTAGATGATGTCCATTTGAGGTGGACAATATAAAAGGGGCGTCCCGTAAGGTCATAAATATGACCCAGGGGGCGTCCTTTACTTTTTGATTTTTCCGTTTTTGGTTAAGTGGAGCCTTTTAAATAAACTGAAAAAGAAGAGGGGATAAAGTTACAGTAGCGAATTGTATTTGCATGGTATGTCATTAAATTAGGAGAGTGATTATATATGGGCTGGAGTGAATTACGTGAAATTCCTAATGAATACAGCGATGAGGTACAGCGGATTGATGAGCAACTTTTGAAACTGGTCGCAGCCAGAAAGGACATAACCGGAGCTGTCCAATACCAACCCCCTCAAAATACCATCGATGAATGGGTGAGCTTACTGGATATGAAGGAGGAAGATATCCGATATGTTCTCCGTAGCGTGCAACCGATGCCTCAAAGACACTACTTTCCAAGTGAACCTCTTCAATTGGGTGCCGATTATGAAGAAAATGATTAAAGATTCGTGTGAGTATATGATCACGCATTCGATGCAATATGAAGGCGAAAGCCTCGTATATGTGGAGATTCAATATAAAGGGAATGAAGCTGAGCGTATACAAATGGTTCCACACTTGGCTCTGGAAATATTCAGCGAACAGAGACATATCACCATGAGACATGGCAGTCGTGGAGGAGGTGGGGAGACGCAAATTAGTTTCCGAGTGGTTCCTGCCCTTCCTTCTTCTCTGGAAAACGTTCGATTCTCCTTGATTCCCTCAATACCGGAGATGGAATACAAAGTAGAGGAAATCATTTTGGATAAACAGGTTGATTTCGATTAACGGGGAACAGGATATATCATGAAAAATGACGTATGGAGAATGCGCATGTAATTAGGGCGCATATCTATACGTCATTATGTTTAACTGGGGAATAAGTGGATGGCCTGTCCTTCGCGAAGAATGATAATGCAGAAAGTGGGCAGGTTATATAAAGGAACATCAACATGAATACGAAAAAGGGAGGACTCTACGATGAAACAGAACAATCAACCTCAGGACGAGGCGGAAATTCGCAACAAGCTGGATGAAGACGGGGATTCCTTGATGGAGAAAAAGAAAATCTTGAGCGGAGTAGACATTGAGCCGCAGGCGGACGAATGGGCAGCGAAGCCATCACCTGTTGCTTTTAATGAAGGAAATGCTTCTTCGAAAAAATAAACAACATGAGCATCATATGGGCTTGATGGAATGAAGATAAATTTAGCGAAGCAGGTACCCTTATGGTATCTGCTTTTTGGTTGTATAATAATGTAAAATTCAGTAGATGAAAGAGTGATGAGGATGAGTACGGGTAAGATTAAAATCAGAAAGGCAGAAATGAGGGACTACTCTGGCGTGTCATTGTTGATGGATGAGCTTCACCAGATGCATGTCGAGGCGCGGCCCGATCTATACAGAGTGTTAGAGACCAGAATGGAGGAAAAGGAGTTCACCGAACTGCTGGAAACGGACAAGCGTTACCTGTATGTTGCCGAATCTTTAGAAACGGGCTTGATTCTGGGTTACGGGAGTGCGCAGTTGAGTGCTATTCAAGATAACCCATTGATGGTGGATCGCAAGATGTTGTACATCCATGAACTTGTAGTGGATACCAAGCATCGGGGCCAAGGAACAGGCAAACAGTTACTACAAGCATTCATCGAGCTAGGGAGAGAGCTTCAGGCAGACAGCGTGGAATTATCCGTGTCGACTTTTAACTCTGGCGCACAGGCTTTCTATGAACAGATGGGTCTGGTCGTTCGCAGCAGCAGGATGGAATATACCTTGTAAGATGCACTGCTCTTTTTAATTAGGAAGGATTCATCCATTTTTATCAGAATATCAGAATACTCTTGAATACCCCCATGGGGTATGTTATTTTTAGAAAAGAACGAAAGAAAAGGGGTGTTCATGATGGATCATCAGAGCCATCCCGAGGAACCTTTGCAATCCTCCATGACCGATTCAACGGAAGCTTTGGCTACAGTTCAAGAAGCAGTATCCTGTCATGCCGAAGGCAGTGATGGGAAGCATGTGCGCAAGAGTCACCATTCGCAGGAGATGAAGAGTAACCTGGTTTCTCGTTTGAACCGTGTGGAAGGTCAGATTCGCGGGATCAAGGGATTGATCGAGAAGGATACGTACTGTGATGATGTGCTGACGCAGATTGCGGCGGCTCAGTCTGCTCTTAATTCGGTAGGCAAACTTTTGCTTGAAGGCCATATGAAGAGCTGTATCGTTGAGCGTATTCAGGCTGGTGAACATGAGGTTGTGGATGAACTGCTGGTTACGATGCGGAAGTTAATGAAGTAAGTCGAATCAATTCACCTATTTAATTTATCATTTAATATACCCCAAGGAGGAATTTACAATGTCTAATGTTACGTTGAACGTTACGGGAATGTCTTGCAATCACTGTGTGAAGTCGGTTGAAGAAGCTGTGAAGAATACCGGTGCGAGTGGTAAGGTTGATCTGGCAGCGGGTACAGTAGCGGTGGAATATGATGAGCAGACGGTGAACGTGGATCAGATCAAAGCTGCCATTGAAGATCAGGGATACGATGTAGTCTAAAGGGATCACAGGCTTAAACCGAACATGCTCATGGGCGAAAAAGAGGTCAAAGTACCTTTTTCCAAGAGCCAGGTTTAAGCCTAATTTTCTGTCTAATATATACCCCTTAGGGGTATGTTGAATGCAACATACAAAAATTGAATCGACATGAAAGGAGCTGACATGATGGATAACTCAACGAATAAACCAATGGATAGATCATCCGAACCCACCCCAATACCACCTATGGCAGAAACACCTGGGCTGAAGGCAACACTGCACATCACGGGAATGACCTGTGCTGCATGTTCGACGCGAGTGGAGAAGGGATTGTCCCGCATGGAAGGTGTGCGTCAGGCCAATGTGAACCTTGCCATCGAACAGGCAATCGTATCTTATGATCCGAAGACAACCAACGTGAATGCGTTGCGGGATAAAGTAGAGGCGCTTGGCTATGGTACAGTATCAGAATCGGTTGATCTGAACATCACCGGTATGACGTGTGCCGCCTGTTCTGCCCGGATTGAAAAAGGTCTTTCCCGACTACCCGGGGTATCTCAGGCGAATGTGAATCTGGCGCTGGAGACAGGGCATATCGAATATGCCGCGGGCTCATTGAAACCTTCGGATATTACTGCCAAGATCAAGCAGATGGGCTATGGTGCTGAACTGCAATTGACCCAAGAAGAGACCACATCGGTTCGTGAACGTGAGCTGCAACGCAAAAAGTGGAAATGGATGATATCAGCTTTGTTATCGATTCCTTTGCTGTGGGCAATGGTTGGGCATTTCTCGTTCACATCCGGAATCTATGTACCCGAGCTGTTCATGAACCCTTGGTTCCAACTGCTGCTGGCAACACCGGTACAGTTCGTGATTGGGTGGCAGTTCTATATAGGAGCGTACAAAGCACTTCGCAACCGCAGCGCGAATATGGATGTTCTTGTCGCACTGGGTACCAGCGCAGCGTTTTTCTACAGTCTGTATCTGACGTTATCCAGTGGGTACTTGCCTTTTGCGTCGGTGGATCATGGTGCAATGGGAACGGGCACAGCCGCCATGCCTTCGGTAGAACTCTATTATGAGACAAGTGCAATTCTAATTACGTTAATTTTACTGGGAAAATGGTTGGAAGCTGTGGCGAAAGGTCGCTCTTCACAGGCGATCAAAAGCCTGATTGAGTTGGCTCCACGTGAAGCCCGTGTCATCCGGGATGGACAGGAAATTATGGTTCCTGCTGCATATGTTGCGGTAGGAGAACTCATTTTGGTGAAGCCGGGTGACAGCATACCAGTAGATGGTATCGTTGAGGAGGGGCAATCCTCTGTAGATGAATCCATGCTAAGTGGAGAGAGCCTTCCCGTGGATAAAAAACCGGGAGATGCCGTTACAGGTGCTACGCTGAACAAAAATGGAGTATTACGACTGCGTGCGACTCGAGTAGGTTCGGACACGGCTCTGTCCCAGATTATCAAAGTGGTGGAACAAGCTCAGGGCTCCAAAGCGCCGATTCAGCGGATTGCAGATGTTATATCAGGCATATTTGTTCCGATTGTCGTCGGCATAGCTGCATTGACATTCCTGATCTGGTATCTGTTTGCAAGTCCGGGTGACTTCGCCGGTTCCCTTGAAAAAGCCATTGCTGTGCTCGTCATTGCCTGTCCATGTGCACTGGGGCTGGCCACGCCGACCTCAATCATGGCTGGGTCAGGCCGTGCTGCTGAGTACGGCATTCTGTTCAAAGGCGGCGAACATCTGGAGTCCGCACAACAGATTCAGACCGTGGTGCTCGACAAAACAGGTACAGTGACTCAAGGTAAACCCGTGCTTACCGATGTTATCACGGCTCCGAATTGGACGGAATCCGATCTGCTTGAGCGTGTGGGAGCGGCTGAACAGGGTTCGGAGCATCCGCTGGCAGAGGCGATTGTTGCAGGTATCCGTGCCAAGGGTCTGGAGCTGACCTCAACAGAGAAGTTCGAGAACATACCGGGATACGGCGTGCGAGCTTCAGTACAAGGGCAGGAAATTCTGGTCGGTACACGACGATTGCTTGCAGATGCAAAGGTGAATGTCTCTGAGGAAACCGTTCAGCAGATGAACCATTTGGAGGAACAAGGGCGTACAGCGATGCTAGTAGCGGTGGATGGTCAGTGGGCAGGGATCGTGGCTGTGGCTGACACCATCAAGGATACCTCTCGCGAAGCCATTGGTCGTCTTCAGGGCATGGGGATTGATGTGATCATGATCACGGGAGACAATGAGCGAACTGCTCGCGCTGTAGCGGAACAGGCAGGGATCGGTAAAGTTCTGGCTGAGGTTCTGCCCGAAGGTAAAGCTGCGGAAGTGAAGAAACTTCAGGAGAGTGGTCTGAAAGTTGCGATGGTAGGTGATGGCATTAATGATGCTCCGGCACTTGCTACTGCTGATATTGGAATGGCCATCGGAACAGGAACGGATGTAGCAATGGAAGCGGCGGATATTACGTTGATGCGTGGTGATCTGAACAGTATTGCAGATGCGATTGAGATGAGCCGGCGCACGATGGGTAACATCAAACAAAACCTGTTTTGGGCACTCGGATACAACGTTATTGGTATTCCCATTGCGGCAGTTGGCTTCTTGGCTCCATGGTTGGCAGGGGCGGCGATGGCGTTCAGCTCCGTGTCGGTTGTACTGAATTCCCTACGTCTGCAACGCATGAAACTGAAGAGAAATGACTGAACGATCTTTGTTTATATCGATATCCAACGTTTCATTGTAATAAAGTGAGGATATAGGTGCGGTTCGCTGCGGCGGACCGGTTTTTTTGTTGAGAAAAATACAGTTGAGTCGCCAGAAAGTAAGCCTGAATCGTTGGTATAGATGTTCTTTTCTACGTAGAAAGGATAGCATAATACTCTTTTGTGAAAATGGATCAATTGTATTCATGAATAAAGCTTACGTTTTCTGAATTTTTCAAAAATGAGTTGACAATATGGACATATTCACATAAAATTTAAACGATCGTTTGATTCAAACAACTGTTTAAATCAAATTAGAACTATTTGAGTAATGGAGGACACCTTTTATGTTACAGGCTTTACGTACATTGTTTAAAAAACCGCCAGTGATTGTAGGGATCGTAACAGCACTTATGTTCCAAGTGATCTTTAGCGTGATCTGGATGACCGCATATTCTGGAGTAAATGACCGTACGAAAGAATTGACGGTTGCAATTGTGAATGAGGACGGCGAAATGTCCAAAGGAATTGCAGATTCGCTCGCTGGAACACTGCCTTTCCATACCGTATCCAATCTAAGTGCGGCTGAAGCGTTGGATCAGTTAAATCATCACCAAGTACACATGGTGCTGGATATCCCGGCTGGATTTAACGAAATGCTTCAGACGGCTGGCTCAACCGCCGAGATTAAATACACCATTAATGAAGCAAACCCGGTTACGATCAAAAGCATGATGCAAGGTGTATCACAAAGTGTGACAAACACGATTAACAAACAAGCTACAGCACAAGGAGTACAGACGGTGTTGACCGCTTCAGGTGCACCTGCCGATCAGGCTGCTGAAGCCGCGACAAACCTGACTACCCGAGTGGAAGGAACGACAACGTCCATCAACCCGGTTAATGGGATGAATAATCAAATGGTGCCAATGATGATGGTACTGGCTTCCTATGTAGGTGCCATGATCATGGGGATGAACCTCCAGACAGCCATGGGTATGCTGTCATCTACCTATTCCCGATTGACTTTGTTTGGCGCGCGAGTAGTCATTAACGTGGGTTCTGCATTGGTCGTTTCCTTGCTGGGATCATCACTGATCGTTGCATTGGGAGGACAGATTGCACAAGGATTCGTTGCATTCTGGTTGTTCCAGGCGCTCTTCCTGTGCACGTTCATGTTCTTCTCCCAGTTCTTCCTGATCTGCTTCGGACCTGCAGGAAGTCTGTTCAACATCATTTCACTGTCCTTGCAACTGGTATCTTCCGGCGCAATGGTACCGCGTGAATTGCTGAACAGCTTCTATAGCGGCATTGGGCAGTACCTGCCTGCAACATACGCCGTTCAGGGTATTCTGAGCGTGCAGTTGGGAGGCCCAGGAGTTCAGTCTGCTGCGGGCTCTATCGTGATTGTACTGTTGGTTGCCGTTGCGTTGTCACTGGTCGTGACGTTATTGAAAAAACAACGCATGCCAGCTATGGCTCCAAGCCCTGCTCAAGCAAACAACTAATACAGCAGATGTATACCATTGCATCATAGGATAGGACAAGCACCCCGATGATTTTCATCGGGGTGCTTGGTGTAATATAATAGACAGATGATTCGCTGGCTGCAGTCCTTGAGCTGGAGCGAATGAGATGAACGGACAAGAGGGAGCGGGACGGAATGACGGAACCGGAGTTGGATATCAAAACGAGGATATTGCTTGCAGCCAAGAAGCTTTTTGCACAGCAGGGGTATGACGGGACGAGTGTTCGTCAAATCTGTGATGAGGCGGGTGCAAACGTGTCACTGGTCTCATACCATTTTGGCGGCAAAGAAAAGGTGTTCGAGGCATTATTTGAACATTTCTTCCCCGATCATATGATGAACTCGCTGGCGGAAGAGTCCATGTCCTCGCCTGTGGAAGGTATCCGCCGAATTATTGGTGAAGTTGTGAAGTTCACGATGACAGATCGGGAGATGAGCGATATTGTGCAGCTTGAAATTACACTGCGTACACATCGCACAGCTACCGTATTTCGTTTTCTGGACCCCGTCTGGACACGTGTGAGGGAACTGCTGCAAGAAGGAAAGGACCAGGGATTATTCCAAATCGAGTCCGTATCTTATGCAATGCTTCAGGTTATGGGTGTGGCTTTGGCGCACAAACGGGCCAAGAATTCACGATTTGGCTTTGATTATCAAGATATGAATACAGACGAGCTCGCGGAGCAGACAATTGAGTTCGTACTTCGAGGATTGGGAGTGAACCGCCATGAATGAAACCATTGAGTTGATGATGAAGCACCGCTCTGTACGAAAATTTAAGCCAGACCCGGTAAGTGATGAGCAGCTTGCAGCCATTGTATCGGCAGGGCAGATGGCTTCCTCTTCAAGCAGTGTACAAGCTTATACCGTGATTGCTGTGACTGAATCGGAGCAAAAAGCCAAGCTGGCTGAATTGGCAGGCAATCAGGCCTACGTCAATGAATGTCCGGTGTTTCTGGTATGGTGTGCAGATCTGTATCGGCTGAGTGATGCTGCGAAACGTCATCTTCCTGAGAAGGAATCGTATGCCGATTCGACCGAGAATTTCATGGTAGCCACGATTGATGCCGCTTTGGCTTCCCAGAATGCCGCTCTTGCAGCCGAATCCCTTGGCTTCGGAATCGTATATATCGGCGGGCTTCGTACTCGAATTGAAGAAGTCGCTGAGCTGTTAGGATTACCTGAGGGCGTATATCCGGTGTACGGCATGTGTATTGGTGTTGCAGATCAGGAAACGGGAATTCGCCCACGTCTGCCGCTGGATGCAGTCCTGCATCATAATCGATATAATGCCGAGCAGAGCCTCCAAGGTGTTGCGCAGTATGATGAGACCACAACCGCGTACATGAAAGAACGGACCAATGGAGAACGAACGACCCCATGGTCCGAACTGATGGCGAAGCGACTGACTGAGCCGACACGTTTGCAGGTGAGACCGTTCCTGGAAGGCAAAGGATTCTTGAAGCGTTAAGTTGAACGGAAGGTAGTTACACTTGCCATTCCGATGACAGAACAATCTTCCGATCGCTGTTATCCCCAGATTTATTGATCCAATTTTTGTAAAGGTGAAAATCTAGTGATAAAGGCGAACGCTCTGCTTCCTCAGGTTATTTCTGTCCTCTACATTCTTGTGCAAAAATTTAGTTCAACTGATATATATAAATTAGAAGACAGTCGGGGTGAAAACGACTGTCTTCTTTGTGTTGTGTGGACACGGGCAAGTGAGAGTGCTTGCAATTACGTGATTGTAATCAAGTTAAGCCATAGAAACGCTTTGTGTTCTGATAAAAGAGACGGGCGGCCCGCTCGGTTCCCATGCCAGTGATCTCACTCCATGCCTGGATGACCTGTCTGGTCATGGCCGGGTGTGTCATTCGTCCCTGAAATGGTCCTTCGAAGGGCCAAGGTCCGTCGGTCTCGGCCATCACTTGTTCTGATGGATATTGCCGGGCGAGTTCACGAATCTCTTCTTCATACACAATATCCGGCGTGAAGGAAATGAAATAACCGTTGTCCGCCATGCGCCTTACGGTTTGGCGAGAACCTTTGAACCAATGGAAATGAGCACGTCGGAACTGATATTGCTCCAGCAGATCACAGACAATATCCGCATCATCGTATACCGCATGAAGGACAAGTGGTTTGTTATGCTTTTTGGCAAGTTGGATGAAACGTTCAAGCAGCTTGATATACCCGCTCTGATCGAAGCGCTGTCCTGCTTGCTCTGCTTCCTGACGATTGTAATAGGGAAGGCCGACTTCTCCGATGGCTGTGGCTTGTCCTATATGCTTCTCGATCCATTGGAAGAACAGGTCCATCTCTGTAGCGGATGGCAGTTCCTGTTCCGGATGAAAACCGAAGGCCGGATATATGGTGCGTGGATGTTGATCTGCAAGCTCCAGATTGACCTGGGCAGAGGCCAGATTCATGGATACCGCAATTACCGCTTCAACCTGCTGAGACGGGAAAGATAACAGCAACTCGCGTAGTTCGTCAGGGGCATACTGATCCAAGTGAATATGAGCATCAATGAATGGAGCGAAAGCTTGAGAAAGCATGAGGGAAATCCTCCTTGTGTTCATATATAGTTTAATTATGGTACGTCAGATTTCATATAATGGATCACCCATTAAAGGAAAATAATAACTTAAAAACCCGCACTATCAAGATAGGCGGGCTTTCTGCTGCTCTTCTCTCATCCACTGTGCAATCTGCCGTTTACGCTCCAGAAAAGCGGATTCCTCCGTAATTTCTTCTCGTCTTGGGCGATCAAAAGGAACATGTACCTCGTGCAACACTGTTGCAGGTCGGTTGGATAATACATAGACCCGATCAGCTAGCAGCAATGCTTCTTCGATATTATGGGTGATGAACAGCACCGAGCGGCGGTTCTGTTCCCAGATATCGAGCAGCCAGCGCTGCATGTCGCTACGTGTCAGTGCATCCAGCGCGCTGAAAGGTTCGTCCAGCAGCATGAGTTCCTGCGGACTGAGCAGGGCGCGCAAAAATGCAGCACGCTGCTGCATTCCGCCCGACAGCATATGAGGATAGGCTTGCTCGAATCCGGCAAGACCCACGCTGCTTAACCACTTACGAGCTTCTGCAAGTGCTTCAGCCCGAGGGGGAGTGCTTGAAGCTACTTCACCAGCAAGCAGTACATTGTCTTCAATGGTGCGCCACGGGAAAAGAGCGGGCTGTTGTGGCATATAACTAATCTTGCCACGCTGTCCCGTTACATTCTGACCGTTCATAAGCACTTGGCCTTCCTGTGGCTTCAGCAGACCGCCGATGATATGGAACAGGGTGCTTTTCCCACAGCCAGAAGGTCCAACGATAGCAACAAACTCGCCTTGCTCCACAGTCAGGGACAGGCCGTTCAGAACCGGTAACCTGCTCCGCCGTTCACGGAATGATGCATGAACATTAACAACGTCCAGTGCAGGTGGAACCGGAGCAGGAGTCGTGTTGGCAGGTCGATCAGGCTTAACTGGGTGGAGTTTTTCACCGTGCTTTTGCTCCATTACACTTGCTCCTCGTCCAGGCTGGACTTGTTCGTCCTGTTGCCGATTCATATGGTCATCACTTCCTAATATACAGATTACATTACATGCTTTACTACCGCTTCTGTGGCCGCCAGCGCACGAGCAGCTTCTCCAGAAGGGCAATGAACAGGAAGAGCAGCAAGCTGAGCGCGACAATAATCATGATCGCCACGAATAGGCGGTCCGTACGATAAGCCGACTTTTGCAGCATCATATAATAACCAATACCCTTGTCTGCGCCAATCCATTCGGCGATGATGGCACCCATCACGCTATAGGTAGCAGCGATTTTGACACCGGAGAACACGGATGGCAGCGCATGGGGAAGCTCCAGCTTCCAGAAGATATGATGACGTTTCGCACCAGCCATGCGCATATAGTTCATCATCGCTGCATCTGTACGGGTCAAGCCGTCCATGGCTGCCACTGCAACGGGGAAGAAGCAGACGAGGATGATGGTAATCAGCTTGGGCAACAGCCCGAATCCGAACCAGATTAACAGGAGCGGCGCGAGCGCGATGGTTGGGATATTTTGACTAAGAATAAGTAAAGGGTACAGGGCCGACTTGAGAAAAGGAACCAAATGCAGCACCATTGCAATCAGTAATCCGACCGCTGTTCCAGCGGCGAATCCGATAAGCGTTAACTGAATGGTTGCGGAAGCGTGCATGCCAAGCCGTTCGGCCTGAGTTGCCGCTTCGCGGGCGATATCGGACGGTGCAGGCAGCATCCATTTCTCAATATGGAAGAGGGAGACGGCTCCCTGCCATATCGCTATAAAGAGAATAACCGCCACAATGGGCGGCCATACACTTTTGAAATAGGTATGCATTAGCGATACTTCTCCGTCAGGGTATCCATGCTTAAGCCAGTAGGGCTATGGGCGATTTTGATCTGGGAGATGATGCTTGGACTGCCAGCCTCCACGAGTACCTCGTGCATTTTACGGACAACCTCCAGCAGTTCCTCCAGTTCCCCCTCTATCGTGGTGTCGAGCGCGTTCACCTGATATTTCAGGCCGGATTGCTGAATAACTTCAATGGCGCGATCTACGTAAGGATAAGAGTTCTCGCCATTTGGCGTTTTCGGAATAACCTGAATGCTAAGTAATGTGCTTGCCATGAGAGATCACGGCTCCTTTCGTGATATATAAAATGAACCAATGACTGTTACACTTGCCACTTCGATGACAGAATAACCTTCCAATCGCTGTTATCCCCAGATTTTTTTGATTCCCTTTCTCTAAGGGAAAATCCGGTGATAAAGGCGACCGCTTCGCTTTTTCACGTTATTTCTGTCCTCTCCGTCCTCGTGTAAATATTAAGTTCGTTTTATATGAGAAATTTTATTGGGGTAAAAACTCGTTTGTGTATGCCTTGCTCACATCGATCTGTTCATCCAGCAGTTTTTTGCTAAACATCCAGTCGGTGTAGTTCTGCCACACTTCCTGTTTTTGTTCTCCCCAGCGCGGGGCGTCATCCGTGTACTTTGGACTAAGCCATTTCTGGCTTGCCAGTACCAAGTCTTTATCCAGATCCGGGACGGCCTTGATCAGAATATTCGCTGCGTCTTCGGGATGATCAATTGCGTATTGATATCCTTCTGAAGTGGCTTTCAGGAATGCTTTCACCAACTCAGGGTCGTTCTGAATCGTCTGCTCGTTTGTTACGAGGACAGGCGTGTAGTAATCCAATGCATCTGAATAATCCTTCACATACAACATGTCGATGGGTTCCCCGCGCAGTTCGGCTTCAATACCCGTCCAGGCGTAGAAAATCCACGCGAAATCAATGTCTCGTTTCACTGCGGTGAAAAAGTCAGCGTCACCCATGTTAATGTTTTTCACTTTGGATACATCGGCTCCGTCGCCTTCCATAATGGATTGCATCACGGCTTCTTCGACTGGGGAACCCCAACCGCCATAGGTTTTACCTTCAAAATCTTTCGGTGACTTGATATTCCGATCCGCCGGAGCAGCGAAACCAGATGTATTATGCTGAATAACTGCTGCGATGGAGACCAATGGAACACCCTGTGTGCGGGCTTGAGTTACACTCTCCTGATAACTTACGCCAAAAGGCACTTCATTCGAGGCAACCATTGTATCTGCGCCACCGGCACCTGGTTGTACAATCTCTACATTCAAGCCCTCAGCCTTGTAAAAACCTTGATCCACAGCCGCATACAGGCCGGTATGATTCGTATTTGGTGTCCAGTCGAGCACCACTTTAATATCTTTCAGGGCGGCAGTATCACCTTCGTTGCTACTTTCCGTATTTGTGTTGCCGTTCTGCCCAGCTGGGGCAGCTTCTTTGCCACCACATGCGGCTACAGTCACCATAAGCACGCATAAGAGCAACAATCCCATCGTTTTACGCCATTTCATCTGTGGTTCTCTCCTTCGGTATGTCCGGCCGATTGGCACGGGGTACTCCTTGGCTTCATATCCAATCATCTTGCATAAATCGACAGATTTATACCAGTTGAGATCTGGATAACGTCACTTTTTTAGCTCTCTGGCTATATAAAAGAACATTAAAAAAGCGTCCCGTAATCCGGGACGCGTGCAGGCGTTAGAGAGGTGGCGTTCAGCATAGGGCTGTGCCATTTCGATATACTCCGATTCCTACGCTGGCATGATCCAGATCAGGTCTAAGGGTTAGTATCTTGGTGGGATACACTCTCAGCCGGCCAATTCCGACTCCCCTGGGAAACTATGAAGTTACGGGCATTACTAGGTGTAATTATAGGCCAGCGGGTGGAACGTGTCCAGTCAGGAACTGGATGGGGACACGTATGAACTTATCAAACAGGCCGTTATACATATGTATAACAGCCTGAATAATTATCGTGGCGAATCATATAAGGAAATCTGGCTGAGTGCAAAAGCATCGGATTTTGGTTCATAGCCTACCTGTTTCTGAGTGGTTTCCAGATTCAATCGTTTAAACCGGTTATTCGAGATCCCATGCAGTATGGTGAAGGGTTCCAGATCGGTAGTTGTAATTGCTTTGAGCATCAAATCACACAAGTCAGCCGGACTAATATACGCGCTTATATCCCTTGCCTCCAGCGCTGGTCCGTCCGGTTGAAAATCATCATATGCACCTATACGTATTGCTACACTTTGTAAACCTTCGGTATACGCAAAATAGGAAGCGAGCGATTCTCCAAAACATTTGCTAACCCCGTACAAATTCCGTGGGCGTGTTGGCATGTCCGGGTAGACTTGAGCATCAATGGGATACCCCTCAATCGTCTGTGCACTGCTTGCAAGAATGACTCTTCGTACACCTTGGTCTTTAGCTGCACGGAATACATTAAATGTACCTTTGATATTGATGTCCAACAACGATTCATAAAATCCGGCATTCGGGGAAGGATCTCCCGCCAGATGTACAACTACATCCATGCCTTCGCAAGCATGCTGACAGGCTTCGGGATCTGTCACATCCAATGTCATGATCTCATGGCCGGTCCCTTGATACGTATGCAGTCTGTCGATATTCAAATCCGTTAGTCGCAGGTGATATGCTTCTGACAAGTGTTGGGACAAGTCACGGCCAATTTTCCCGGCTGCGCCGGTAATTAAAATGTTCATACATCAACTCCTATTCTTAGCGCTGGAAGAACTCAATCCATTCCTTTTCAGGTCCATAGATGAAGAAATAGCGGTAACCGTTAGGCAGTGTAATAATCTCTCCATCAATAAATTCGGCTTCGGTGGATTGAATGCGTTTGTACTCAGAATCAAGATCATCCACGTGGATGGCAAAATGGTGCACAGTTCCTTCGGCAGGCAGCTTGTCGCTGTATCCTTGAATTAACTCAATCTCAGTCTCGTTACTTCCATTGAAGCCAAGGAAGGCGAGCTGAATGACCCCGTTGGTATGGGTTACCCGGTCTTTCAATTCAAGACCAACAATCTCCGTATAGAAACGCAGCGTGGTCTCCAGATCACGAACGGCAATACCGACGTGGTCAATGCGTTTTTGAAAACTCATAATCCAAATCCTCCTTATGTAGTGAGTGTTTATACCATATTAAGGGATATCATAGGGCTGTACTACATGGTTGTCAAATCCAGTTTTAATTCGGAAAAACCACAATTGTTCACAGAATGTTCACTTATGTAGAGGGTTTCGTCATCTCTATAATTACGAAGGTAAACGGAGAGGATGAGAGAATTGCCAACAAGCAAGAAGGAACAAATTATTTTCGGATTAATGGTGTGTACAGGAATGGTCTTGGTCATGATGTTCTTCAATCTATGGCACAGTGGGCTACTCGGCAAGATGTCCCCGCTTGAAATACTGCTTCAATTCATATTATGTTTTGTCATCGCGTTTCTGGTGGAGTCATTCATTGTCGGACCTGTAGCGAGAAAGATTGCTTTTTCCTTGCCCTTTGACAAGTCCAACAAGATTTTGGGTGTGCTTGCTATGTCATTTTTTATGGTGATTGGCATGGTTCTGATCATGTCCTTGTATGGAATGATCTCGGCATATCTCGCTGATCAATTAAGTGGGTCATCCGTACTCCGTACGTATCTCCATACAATCGCTCGTAACTTCAGCCTGGCGCTTCCATATCAGTTGATCGTTCTGGGACCACTCGTGCGATATGTATTTGGTAAATTCATCAAGGATAACGGGCCTGTAATGCCTGTCGTTAACAAAAGTGTGTGATTCGGTTGGCCATAAGTATTTCCTGGGCAATCTTGTGCAAATGAATAGATCGTATTCTCACCTTTAATGAAGGTGATCAGAGAGGCAAAGATAGGGCACTCGCCATCATTATTACAACGCTAACGAATCGAGGACATCTTATTCGGCCAGTTTCTAAGGGAATGAAAACCTAACGAATCTCAGCGGTGTTATTATGCAAAAAAACCTCCAACGAGGCATTTAATTGAAGCTAATTATCTATAATAACGTCTCTAGGATTCGTTAGATTTCAAACATGCAGAAATGGAGGGAGATAGCGTGTGCTAGGTTCGTTAGAACAGAGTAACGCTACAAAAAAAATGTCCACCGTCAGGTCATGACAGTAGACATTTCAATCTCACTCTCAATATTAGGTAATTCTAATCTCAGGACTGCATCGACACATAACTGTTAAGTCGCAGAATTGGCTATAGGTTTGTTCTGCCATTGATACGTGATTACGCTAATAACAAGCAGGCCAACTGCAAAGATCGCAAGCATCCATGCAGATTGATTAACCGCCAGATGATCAAGACTCCATCCCGTGGTCAAAGGAAGAATGGCACCGCCAACCCCACCTGAAGCAATCAAAATGCTAGGTGTGGATTCTTCTGTTCCGGGCAGCAGTTTACTCGCGAAGACAAGGGCAATGGAGAAAATGCCTGACATGGCCAGTCCAAGCAGCAAGATGATGAGAAATGCAGACCAGATTTGGTTTGTAAATGGAAATACCATTAACAAGAGAACAGAAGCGAGACAACTATACAGGACATAGACGCGGTATTGGAATTTCTCTGCGATATATCCGGCGAAGAGTCGTCCGACAGACATGGCAATCCAGAAACAGGTGACACTAAGCGCTGCTCCAGCTTCCTTCATGTTCATTTTCTCAATCAGGATCGCTGGCATGAAGTTCGCAAGACTCATCTATGACAGACGCCAGTATCCGGCAGCGATCAGACCGCTGGCAATGAGCGGCATGACCATCGCTCCAATCCCGAATAACACTTCCAGTCGGCTCATGGCAACGGCCGTATTGTCTTTGATTGCAGCGATGATAATGGTGCCAATAACAGCTTCAACCATTCCGAATCCGAAGCCGGCAGCGGGTGCAATGACGAACATCCAGCCCCATGGTGGCAACAGCATGTAAGATAATTCTGCAATACAGAGCAATGCTGTGGCGATTAACAGGCCTCCCCGTTTACCAAAGCGTCGGTTCAGCCATGGAGATAACAATACACCGCCCAGGAATCCGGCAAATTGAGCAAAGATCAGCGTTCCGCCTTGGCTATAATCTTTGCCGTAATGCTCAAGTGCAACCGGTAGAATGGAACCGAGCACAACGTGGGCAAGTCCAATCAGGAAATAGGACAGACATCCGATCCAAAGTAATTTTTTCATAAAGAACTCCTTCTACTTATAAACATAAATTGAGGATCACAATAAAGCGCAATCTTGAAGACAACGTCTATCATAACAGGACATGTCAAGTTGTGCCATGAATTCCGGATCGATACAGAAGGTTGCAATCTGGTCCGGCGTTCGTATATACTGAGACACAACAATTACAGATCGGACCATGCCGTTGAAGAGCATCCAACTCGGAGGCGTTTTCGCCAGGGGAGCGATATTTCCCCAAGTTAACCGGAACCGCCCGTTATCGCGGACCAAGAGGCTGGAAGCAGGATATCCTGATTCAGCAAGTTGGGTGGCACCGCGAGCAGAGCGCTCCTCGTCCCAAGGGATGAGGGCGCTCTTTGTATTTTTACAGCCAAAGGAGACGGTGACCATGTTGGAAATGAAATGGATTCGGGCACATGCAGAAGAGGTTCAGGCCGCAGCAGACGGGAAAAAAATCAAGATCAACATTCGCGCATTGTTAGAGCGGGATGAGGAACGCAGGGCACTTTTGCAGGAATTGGAAGAAGGTCGCAGATTGCGAAATACGTTATCTGCTGATATTGGCAGACTCATGCAAGCCGGGAATCGGGAAGAGGCCGAGGGTTTGCGGGTTCAGGTGAAACAGCTCAATGAACAGTTGGAATACGTGGAAGCGAAGCTTGCCCCTGTGCAGGAGGAAGTAACCAAGCTGCAATGGCTGGTACCCAATATCGTATCCCCAGATACCCCGAAAGGCACGTCGGATGCGGATAATGTGGAGCTGCGACGTGTGGGAGAGGTGCCAACGTTCGAGTATAACACCAAAGATCACGTGGAACTTGGGGAGTTGCATGATCTGATCGATATTCCTCGTGGAGTTAAGATTGGCGGTACGCGAAGCTATGTATTAAAAGGCGCTGGCCTGTTATTGCATCGGGCAGTACAGCAACTTGCGCTGGATCTGTTGCTGAAACACGGGTTTACACCGATGGAGGTACCGCTGATGGTCAGGGAGGACGCACTGGTGAACACCGGATTCTTCCCAACTGGACGAGATCAGGTCTACGAACTTGAAGGGGAGAATAAGTGGCTGGTGGGAACTTCTGAAGTGCCGCTGGTCTCGTATTATGCGGATGAGATTGTTGATGTTCAAGAGCCTGTGAAGCTGGCCGCGGTATCGACGTGTTTCCGCAGTGAGGTTGGCTCCGGCGGACGGGATGTACGCGGATTGTATCGTGTGCACCAATTTGCCAAAGTTGAGCAGGTCATTCTCTGTGCCCCTGATGCGGAAGAATCGGAGCGTATGTTGCAAGAGATTACGGGACACGCTGAGGAATTGCTGCAAATACTGGAACTGCCGTATCGTGTTGTCGCCGTATGTACTGGGGATATGTCGCAGAAAACGTACAAACAGTATGACATCGAGACCTGGATGCCGAGCCGCGGTGCATATGGAGAAACCCATTCGTCGTCGAATCTGCATGATTTTCAGGCTCGCCGTTCGAATATTCGTTGCCTCGATGCCGAAGGCAAGTTGGCCTATTGTCACACGCTCAATAATACGGCGGTGGCATCACCGCGTATCCTGATTCCGTTGCTTGAGAATCATCAGCAGGAGGATGGAAGCATTCACATTCCGGCAGCCCTGCGGCCCTATATGGGCGGCGCGGAGAGCTTGATTTTGCCAGAGCAGGATGAAGTGAAGTAGAGAGGTTATATAACGCTTTAGGCAGTAGAAGAGGGGATGTTCCATACGTCTTGTAAAATGACGGTGGACATCCCCTTTTAAATGATAACGCTATTTAATTAACCAATCCCCTAATACTTTGTGCCAAATTTACTAATCTGGTTAGTTCTCGGACCTAAGGTATAGCTTACTTTTTTGTTCACAATTTTCTTCGTTTATGTAAGTAAATAAAATTATTTTTTAAATGTTAACGCAGCTTCCATTCACGCTCGTTAATGATTTCAATTTGTCCAGATTCAAGGGCTTTTTTGAAACGATTTCGGACTGTTTTCATCAATAGAACCATTTCGTCTTCAGGACGAATCTTGGTGGATGTCGAAGTGACGATAGCTTTCATACGTTTACGATTATTTTTGGGTGAAACCATATCAAGCAAATTCTTTTCGATCATACATATCCCACCCCCATCTTTTAGGTTTATTAAAACAGTATTACGCGACCTTCCCATATTATACAATGAAATTCATGAATTGTTCCAAGACTTCCACTTATGTTATTCAACTTTATGCAATTCGTATCCGATATAATATAATAGAAGTAAAATATTGGATTATGGGAGTTGGAAATTAAAAATGAATAGAATCAAACTGGCGCTTCGAGGCACGCTTGCTCTAATTATGGCATTAACAATCCTGGTCCCTTCGTTGGCCTTGGCGGCTACTGGTGACGTGAAATCGATTGAAATAACCAATAGCAGCCCGCAGAAGATGAGTGTTTCCGAAACAGCTGCGCTTCAGGTGATGGCAACGGTAGAAGGTTTTGATAACAAGCAGGATGTTACCGAAGGCGTGACTTGGTCCACGAGTAATGCAGCAGTTGCAACGATGGTGAAAGGCAAAGTCAAGGCTATGGCCGCGGGCGAAGCAACCATTTTTGCAGAAGTAGACGGGGCTAAAGCCCAGTTGGTTGTCCAAGTGCAGGAGAAGATCAAAAGCATCAAAGCTTCACCGAAATCCTACAGTTTTGTTAAAGGCAGTGAGAGCACCCTTCCGAAAGTAAGCATTACACGTGCGAATGGTAAGGAAGAGGATGTGACGTCTGAGATTGTGTGGTCCGTATCCACTTCTTCGGCTGTGCTGGAAAACGGTAAAATCAAAGGCGTTACACCCGGCAGAGTATTGCTGCAAGGTAAGTACGGAAAAACGATTGTAAAAGTTCCTGTTGCCGTGACGGACGAGATTACCAAAGTTGAAGTCACTCCTGCCACAATGCAGCTGAACATCAAGAAGTCCAAGGCGTTGAAGGTCATCGGCACCTACGCAAACGGCAAAACGATTAACCTTTCGAAACAAGTGATTTGGACCTCTTCCAATACAAATGTAGCTATCGTGAAAAATGGAGCCGTTAAGACGCTGACTGAGGGACAAGCCACCTTGACAGGAACTTATCAAAATCAGACAATAAAGGCAGAGGTTACCGTTTTACCTTTGCTCAAAAAGTTGATTACTGGCCAGAAAAAACTGGTTTTGTCCCCACAGGGAAGTACAACACTGAGTGTGATGGCCCAGTATGATACGGGCAAGACCACTGTCGTGACCAACAGTGCGGTGTGGAGCAGCACAAAGCCGGGCGTAGCGACAGTAACAAATGGCAAGATCGTGGCTGTAGGCAAAGGTAAAACGTCTATCACGGCCAAGTGGGGCAACAAAAAAGTGACCATCCCTGTTACGGTAAAATAAATCTTCGTATAATGAAGCGCTTTGCATAAATCAAAAGTTAATTTCAATACATGACATCGTTAAAATCATCAATGTAACAGACAACTAGGGGCGTAGACATACGCTCCTTTTTGGATATATAGAAATATGTATCTTGGATGCCTTCTGCTAGAACAACAATATAACGGGATGGGATGGGATGAAAATGAAAGCTTCGATTATAAGCTCTGACTCTAACTCTAGTGATCTGGCTTACCTGAAATATCTTCTATTATCCCTAAGTTCCACACTTACATTTCAACGGAGTACTACGATTAAGCGCATGAAGCAACGCACCTATGAAAAATACAGAGAAGGTTACCATTTAAAATGTCATAGTGAAGAGGAGGTTCTTGAATGAAAGATCCAATGCAACCAGAGAACTGGCCTGCCTGGGCGACAGAGGCGGTAGAGATTGCTCCAGCCAACCCCAACTGGGACGCACAGGCTCAGGAAGAAATCCGGCAACTCAAACGTCTTCTACAGCAGTTTAATATCCATCAATTCGAACATATCGGAAGCACATCCATTCCCGGATTACCCGCCAAACCCATTATTGATTTGATGGCAGAGGTACAGTCATGGGAGGATATGGATCTGATTGCCGATCAGCTGAATCCGGTGGGCTGGAATTACGTTCCGCCTGAACTGGATGGACGGGAGTACAGACGATTCTGGGTCAGAATTAAGGATGGCAAGAGAGCTGTGCACCTTCATCTAATGCGCCCGGGAGAAGAACGCTGGGATCGTCAAATTCGATTTCGGGATGTGCTGAGAAAACGCCCAGATCTGGTGGAAGCTTACGCCGTCCTGAAGGCGAAGCTTGCTGATGAGAATAAAGAAGACAGGGAATCGTATACCGCTGCCAAAACGCAATTTATTTTACAAGTGCTTGATGAAGGCGTGTGATTGATTGAAAAGCGTACTTATCAGAGACAGGCTGATCTATTTCTTCGCAGTCATGATGACCATGGCGGCAGGACTCGCATCCAGACACTTTGGTGAACGATTGCCGGGTTGGGTGCATGAACATTTCGGAGATGCATTATGGGCGGGCATGATTTATTTCGGAGTACGCATGGTGTGGCCTCATCGCAGCTTGGTATGGGCGATGTGTTTGAGCTGTGTATTCAGCTGGATGATTGAGTTCTCGCAGTTGATTCAGACGCCTTGGCTGATTGAGATACGCTCAACCGTATGGGGTGCTCTTATTTTGGGACATGGTTTTCTGGTAATCGATCTGATTCGGTATACGGTCGGTATTCTGTGCATGGTAATGATAGATCGTTATTTCCTGAGAAATAAGATGGCTGGATCATGAATTAAAGTAAATCATGGAGGTGTGCTGAATGAATGTAGAAAAACTTTTTGCCGAATCGCCGGAATTTGAAACACAGCGGTTAAAGCTGAGACGCCTTGCGATGGATGATCTCGATGAATATTATGCATTTGCCTCTGATCCGCGAGTGAGTCAGCAAAGCTTGTGGAACTGTCATAAGACGGTGGAGGATTCAATTCAATATATTCAGCGGGTACTGGATAATTATGAACGGAAAACGGTACATATCTGGGCTTTTGTCTTGAAGGAAACAGGAACCTTGATCGGGAGAGGGGGCATCTTTCATCTCAACGAACCCATGCAGAGTGCTGAACTAGGGTACGCGATAGCCAGCAGTCACTGGGGTAAGGGTCTTGCAGCAGAAGCGATGCAACCCATCGTGGATTATTGCTTTCGGGAATTGGACTGCAATCGGTTGGATGGGAAATGTAATGCAGGCAACATAGGCTCTGCACGCGTAATGGAGAAGCTGGGCATGTCGTACGAAGGTTTGTTACGCAAACAGTTGAAGATCAAAGGTGTATTTACGGATCAAAAATTGTACTCCCGTATCCGGGATGATCTATAATACTTCCAATGCCACATAGGGTACATCGCAGAATTTGAAGGAGGCGGAACCATGATCTATAGTATTATTTCCCGTTCGTTGTGGGAGCAAGTGTCAAAAGGGAGTGAGTATGCACCAGATAGCCTGGAGACAGACGGATTCATTCATTGTTCCACCAAGGAACAGATCCCATGGGTAGCCGGGCAATATTATGCAGGCCGCACGGATCTGTTATTACTTAGTATTGATGAGAAGGCGTTGAAGCCGGAACTGGTATATGAGGATCTCTACGAATTGAATGAGCTATTTCCACATATCTATGGAGAACTCAATCTGGATGCGGTGCGCAAAGTCATTCCATTTGAACCGAATGCAGACGGCACATTCTCATTTCCTGAATAAATAACATGTGACGCTTCTGTTTGGACGTGATCAGGGGACAACATACTTTTCCGAAGGGTGGTTAACGAATGGATATGAATCAGGTTTTTCTGGAGACAGCGGAGAAACAATTCCTGTATTACAAGCAGCTCGGGGAAAAAGCCATGGCACAACTGGAGTCCGAGCAATTGTTTCAATCCTGGAATGAAGACGCGAACAGCATTGCGGTAATCGTAAAACATCTATGGGGCAATATGCTGTCCCGTTGGACGGATGTACTGACCACAGATGGTGAGAAATCGTGGCGTGAGCGAGATGCCGAATTCGTGAATGATATTACATCCCGGGAAGAGTTGCACGCCAAATGGGAGGAAGGCTGGACATGCCTACTCGAAGCCATTCGTTCGTTTACCCCGGAACAATTGTCTCATATCATATACATTCGCAATGAAGGACACACCGTCATGGAGGCAATTATTCGGCAATTGGCGCATTATCCGTATCATGTTGGGCAGATTGTATTTGCCGCAAAAATGCTTAAAGAAACAGCTTGGGACAGTCTCTCGATTCCGAGAAACGGGTCTGCTCAATATAATGGCGGCAAATTTGCCAGGCCGAAGGCACGCAAACATTTTACAGAAGATGAACTTCATATAGAAAAAGGTGAGGAACAACAATGACTCAAATTGCATTGATTCGCCATGGAAGTACAGCGTGGAATAAGGAAAAACGTTCGCAGGGACAGACGGATAATCCGCTGGATCAGGAAGGAAGGGAACAGGCGGTTTTACTTGCTGCGAGACTAGCCGAAGAATCCTGGGATGCCATCTATGTAAGTGACTTGGAACGTGCAAGTGAGACGGCTCGCATCATTGGTGATCGCTTGGGCATACAGGAGATTCATCTGGACCCTAGACTTCGCGAGATGGGCGGAGGACAGGTCGAAGGAACGACGGAAGAGGAACGTATAGCCAAGTGGGGAGCGGACTGGAGTACCCTGGATCTGGGACGGGAGCTTGCAGATGCAGGGACTGTTCGAGGCAGTGCGGTGCTTGAAGATATTGTACAGCAGCACCCCGATGGAAGAGTGATCGTTGTCAGTCACGGAGCCGTTCTGCGGAATACACTGCGAGGTCTGGTGCCTGAGCTTGATATCAGCGTGAAGCTGTCCAACACATCCATTACCCGGATCGCCAAGAATGAGAATGAGTGGCAATGCGAACTGTACAATTGCAGCGTGCATTTGAATTCGCCCAGGGAGTCTTAATAGATGGATGCTCTGACGTTAAAACGCTAGCAAACTTTGTGGACAAAAGGGGAGATGGCGCATGACCGAATTGACGTATGCATGGACGGAGGAGATTTTATCTCCGCTGGGTGAGACAGCAGTTATCATCCATTGCGGGGATCAATTGTCTGACGCTGTGCAGCGCAGAGTGATATCTGTATGTGCTTTGCTGGAAAAAAGCACTCTGCCAGCCATGATCGAATGGGTACCTTCATACACGTCCGTTACAGTATTTTATGATCCGTTCATCTCCCCGTACCCCGAGTTATGCCGTATTCTGCTTCAGCAGTTGAATCAATTGAAGGAATCCGTCCAAGACAAACCCAGAACGGTCACGATTCCCGTATGTTATGGTGGCGAGTGGGGGCCTGATCTGGACTACGTTGCCAGTGAACATGGACTGACCGCAGAGGACGTTATTGCGATTCATACATCCGGGGATTATCTCGTACATATGATAGGATTCGCACCGGGTTTTCCGTATCTCGGCGGGTTGTCTGAACAGATTGCTACGCCCAGACGTGCAACGCCAAGGCTTCGGGTTGAGGCTGGCACAGTAGGTATTGGTGGCAAACAGACGGGAATCTATCCAGTGGACACACCCGGAGGATGGCAATGTATTGGACGAACGCCACTCCGGTTGTTTCGGCCGGAACAGAGCGTACCGAGTTTGCTGGCAGCAGGTGATCGGGTTCAATTTGAACAGATTACGATGCAGGACTATCTGGCGTTGAAGCGGAAGGAGGGCGAACGATGAGTATTGAAGTGATTCGCCCTGGTCTGTTATCTACCGTTCAGGATGAAGGCAGAACCGGGTATCGCCGGTATGGTATTCATCCTGGAGGGGTCATGGACACCTTTGCAGCCAGAGCAGCCAATATGCTTGTGGGCAACTCCCGACATGCGGCAGTGCTGGAGATGACGATGACGGGGCCGGAGCTTCGATTTCAGGAGAGCCAGCTAGTCTCATTATGTGGAGCCGATCTGACGGCAACGGTGGATCATCTGCCTGTACCTTTGTGGCGTCCTGTGCTGGTGCGGGCTGGAAGTGTACTGAAGTTTGGTCATTGTCGTCATGGTTTGCGTGGATATCTGGCGATTGCGGGCGGAATTGCTGTGCCTGAATTGATGGGCAGTCGAAGTACAGACCTCAAGACAGGTCTTGGCGGTGTGGAGGGCCGAGCCTTGCGCGTGGGGGATCTGTTATCCAATGGTGAACCTTCTGCCGAAGCGCGAGTATGGATGCAGCGTATGGAGCAGCAGGTAAAGGAGAGTGAGCGGGACCACCGAATATTGGCACCTGCGTGGCTTTTATCTGAACGTGAAAGACCTGACTATTATGGGCAACCTGTTATTCGTGTGATGGAGAGCAAGGATAGTTCGCTGTTCAGCCAAGAAAGTCTGGGACAATTCTATGCCGAAAAATACGTGATCACTTCGGAATCCGATCGGATGGGCTATCGCTTACAGGGCTCCAGACTGGAGCTGGATCAGCCTCTGGATCGGTTGTCTGAAGCCGTTACCTATGGCACGGTGCAGGTGCCACCGGATGGTCAGCCCATCATCTTGATGGCAGATCATCAGACGATTGGAGGTTATCCTGTCATTGCACAGGTAGCTCGGGTGGATATGCCAATCCTGGCTCAGGCTAGGCCAGGAACCCGAATTTCTTTTATGAAAATTACGCATGATCAAGCCGGACAGTTGTATATGGAACAGGAAATCAATATGCAGCTCATGGATAAGCTGATACGCAGAAGAATGGCAGAAATGGGGGGCACTTAATGAATACCTCGAAAACCTTGGATATCAATTGTGATCTGGGCGAAAGTTATGGTATATATCGCACTCTGTCGGACGAAGCCATTCTACCCTTGATTACATCAGCCAATATTGCCTGCGGATTTCATGCAGGGGACCCGGCTATAATGCGGCTGACGGTGGAGAGGGCATTGGAGCATCAGGTTGCAATTGGAGCCCACCCCGGGTTGCCGGATTTGCAAGGGTTTGGCAGAAGACGTATGGAGATTACGCCACGGGAAGCATATGACATGGTGGTGTATCAGATCGGTGCGCTGGATGCATTTGTCCGGGTAAGCGGAGGGCGAATGCATCACGTCAAACCGCACGGTGCTTTATACAATATGGCCGCAGAAGATACGGAGCTTGCTGAAGCCATTGTGGAGGCGATCTATCAAGTACAGCCTGATCTATATTTGTATGGTCTGGCGGGCAGTAAGCTGATTCACGCTGCGGATCGCATCGGTCTGCGCAGTGTGAGCGAGGTGTTTGCGGATCGAACCTATGGGACGGACGGACAGTTAACTCCTCGCAGCCAAGCTGGAGCCCTCATTGAAGAATCGGGACAAGCCATTGCTCAAGTGCTTCGGATGGTGAAAGACGGCGTGGTTGTATCCACGGATGATACGCTGGTTCCCATTAAGGCAGAGACGGTCTGTATCCACGGTGACGGAGCGAACGCTCTCGCATTTGCGCAAGAGATTCGTCACGTCTTGGAATCGGAAGGCATTAGGTTATCTGCGCATACCACGGGATGATACGCATGTTCAGCAGAACAACAGTAGTATCAGGTTGTTCGGATTGAACTTTGAAATTTTGGAATGACAAGGAGTGAATGAACAGAATGAAACCCATACGCAACTCGGCGAAAGCTGTCATTGTGCAGGATGGACGATTGCTGGTCATCCGGCTGGAAGACCAATATGGTACCGCTTATGTGTTCCCGGGTGGAGGACAGGAGAAAGGTGAAGAACTCAAGGATGCGGTCGCGCGCGAATGTCTGGAGGAGATTGGTCAGGCTGCGAATGTGGGAGAGCTGTTACATATCCGGGAGTATATCGGAAAAAATCATGAATTCGCCGAGTGGGATGCAGACATCCACCAGGTTGAATTTTATTTTGCGTGCAGCCTGATAGATCCGGAGGCAACCGTTTTTGAAGGCTCCAATCCAGACGACCACCAAGTCGCTGTGGAATGGATTGCACTTGAAGAGCTGTCCCAGATTCGTTTATATCCAAAAACCATTGGTGAGCTGCTGCTTAAATCGGATTCTTCATCAATCTATCTTGGAGATTTGAATTGAAATGATCCTAGGAACGATATGAGATAATCCCTTTATGTAAATATTTTTATAAAGAACTTTTCCAATTTTGTCACGTTGGCGTATCGGTTCATGGATTCACCATAGGTGAGGTGGGTACACTATAAGTACAGGCTTATTACACCTAACGTAAGTTGACTGTACTTATACACGGCAACGGAGCGGATAAAACCTAAAGAAACGAAACCTGCAAAGTTAAGTACAGGTTTCTGTTTGAACTTTAGCTTAACCACTCCTCAAATTGGGAGAACAGTAGACGTAGTGGAGGGGACGGAATCGATTCTGAGGAAGCGAAGCATTCGCATGAATTTTTGATTTTCGCTCATATATCCTTTGGAATTAAGCATTCACACGATAACGGAGAGGACAGAAGAAACCTGAAAAAGCGAAGCGCTCGCCTTTATCACCGGATTTTTCCCTTTGAGAGAAGGGAATCAGAAAATCTGGGGGTAACAGCGATTGGAAGGTTGTTCTGTGATCGTAGTGCCAGTGTGAATCGGTTTTAATCCAATGTATATGAGGAAGAGATCAGGATCATCGTGAGATAACAGCGATCCAAAGAAAACGATCCGCACCCGCAACGGCCTACATAGTCCTTCCAATATACCCCCAAAACCGAAAGGAGCACTTCCCATGAACCAGACTGAATTGGAACAAAACATTGTAAAAGCATTGGAAAACAACCCTTTTTGCAGCTTCTCCACTGTGGAGAATGGTAAACCGAAATCCCGCTATATGGCGCTTTTCAACGATGGACTGAACATTCATCTGGCAACGAACCGCCGTACACACAAAGTAGAGGAACTGGAGAATAATCCGAATGTTAGCCTGCTACTGGGTTATGAGGCTGGTGGTTCCAAGGAAGTAGTTGAGATCGAAGGGACCTGTGAAGTGACGAAGAACGAAGGCTTGCGTGAGCAAGTGTGGAACGACGAACTGAAGGCGTGGTTCGATGGACCTAATGATCCAAACTATGTCATTCTGGACATCACCCCGACTCGTATTGAATATACAGGGAAAGATCATGAACATCATGTGTGGGAACAATAATCCAAATATGAACATAACCTCTGCAAAGTAGCGTCCTTATGCGAAAATACCCGCAGAGTTTAATCCAACCGTGAAAGCCATGAAGGTTTCACGGTTTTTGGTATGGATGAATAACGCTTAATTGGTTATACATGTAAGACACATGTAATATACGTATTTTAAAGATAATAAGCACTATATACCTACTAAAATGTTGAAAAAATTGTCGAAATCACGCATGATAATGTAAACTTGCCTAGGTATGTGCGGTTAATGTAAAAAATAATGCTTTTCAATGACTGAACATTACGTTATGATTTGGAATGTAAACGACAAGCACAGACATAAATAGATGTTCATGTGAGATAAACTTACCTGAAATTCCGATGCATGTCATCAGAGCATCAGTACGCACAACCCATGAAATCTATCTTTTTTCTGCGCTCTTCGTTTGCCCATTAATGCATGATTCAATGTACATAACCGGGAGGGGTTATTTTGAAAACGAGTAAAAAAGTATTATCAAGCCTGACTGCCGCTTTGGTTGCATTAAACGTGCTTGCGGTGTTTCCGGTACCTGTATCGGCTGCGGATGCTGCCAAAGTTAAACTGCGGATCATGGAGACAACAGATATTCATGACAATCTGATTAACTACGATTATTATTCCGACAAAGAGACAGACCAGTATGGACTCGCCAAAACAGCTACACTGATCAAAAAAGCGCGTGATGAAGCCAAGAACAGCTTGCTGTTTGACAATGGTGATTTGATTCAGGGTAACCCGCTGGGAGACTATGTTGCGAAGATTGATCCACTGAAAAAGGGTGAGACTCACCCTGTATATAAAGCGATGAATCTGCTCGATTATGATGCAGGTAACATCGGTAACCATGAGTTCAACTATGGTCTGGACTTCCTGGACATGACGCTGGAGGGAGCAAACTTCCCTTACATTAATGCCAATGTTTATGTAGACGATGGTGATGATGATGAGACAAATGACAAGAATTACTTCACACCGTATGAGATTTTGGATAAAAAAGTAACGGATGAGACTGGCAAAGAACATACGATCAAAGTGGGTGTGATCGGATTTGTACCGCCTCAAATCATGCAGTGGGATAGCGCTAACCTTGAAGGTAAAGTAATCGCCAAGGATATTATTGCTACCGCGAAAAAATTCATTCCAAAAATGAAAGCCGAAGGTGCCGACATTGTTGTAGCCATCCCTCACTCCGGATTTGAGGATATTCCTCAAACGGATCTGATGGAGAACTCCGTACTGTACCTGAGCCAGGTAGAAGGCATTAATGCTATTCTGTTTGGACATGCTCACAAAGTATTCCCAAGTGCTGATTTTGCCGGCAAAAAAGGGGTAGACCTTGAGAAAGGTACAATTAATGGCGTTCCTGCTGTAGAGCCAGGGTTCTGGGGTGATCATCTGGGTATCATCGACCTGGATCTGGAGCTGGTTGATGGCAAATGGAAAGTGGTTGATTCCAAAACGGAAGCACGCCCAATCTATGACACAGCCAACAAAAAGCCATTGGTAGATGCGGATCAGGACATCATTGATGCGGTTCATGAAGAGCATGAAGGTACATTGGAGTATGTTCGTGGTCCGGTGGGCGAAACGACTGCACCTATCAACAGCTTCTTCGCTCTGGTGCAGGATGATCCATCCATTCAGATCGTAACGAATGCACAGAAATGGTATGTCGAAAAACATATGCAAGGTACGGAATATGAGAAAATCCCTGTATTGTCCGCAGGTGCACCATTCAAAGCCGGTGGACGTTCAGGCGCTTCGTATTACACGAATATTCCTAAAGGCACCATTGCGATCAAAAACGTTGCTGACCTGTACGTATATCCAAATACGGTACATGCTGTAATGGTTAACGGCGCAGAACTGAAAGAATGGCTGGAATGGTCTGCAGGCCAGTTCAACCAGATCGACCCGGCTAAAGGTGGACAACAACAACTGATCAACAACGACTTCCCAACGTACAACTTCGATGTTATCGATGGTGTAACGTATCAGATTGATGTGACCCAACCAGCCAAATACGATAGCAAAGCTACGATTGTTAATGCATCCGCAAGCCGGATCAAGGACCTGAGCTTTAACGGCAAACCGGTTGACCCAGCACAAAAATTCATTGTAGCGACAAATAACTACCGTGCTTCTTCATCCAAACTGGCTAACCCAGACGGCAAACGGATCGTTCTGGCTGCACCGGATGAGAACCGTCAAGTGATCATCGACTACATCCGTGAGAATAAAACGATTAATCCGGCAGCGGACGGCAACTGGTCTCTGGCACCAATCAAACCATCTGCTGGGTTAACCGCAGCAGCACTTAACGACCTTGAAGTGGTATTTGCATCTTCCCCGGATGCCAAAAATCTGGTAGAAGCGAACCCGGCGATGTCTTTCATTGGTACAAATGATGATGGTTTTGCTGAATACGGCATGAAATTGACTGGAGAAGCAACAACAACTCCGAAACCAGGTACGGAGCCTGCTCCTACGCCTACAAAGCCAACTAAACCTACGGAGCCGACTACTCCAACCAAACCAACGACCAAGCCACAGCCTGAGAAACCAGCGGGCGGCAAAGTGGTATATGTGGTGAAAAAAGGGGATAACTTGTACCGTATCGGCTTAAAATATGGTGTGGACTGGCGCAAGCTTGCGACAGCTAACAAAATCTCAAATGTGCATAACTTGAAAGTTGGACAGAAGATCGTGATTCCCGCATCTTAAAGTTTAATAAGCTGAGGAGGAGACCGACAGTCATCAGACTGTCGGTCTTTTTTTCTGTAAATTTGAATATATTTGTTCCAAGAACCGTCATACAGGAAGTCATCAAAACAGTAGAGATTAATTTTAAGACCCATGATATAATATTTACAAACTTTGGGTATATACAAGTGAACATTAATGGACATGGAATCTAAATTGGCAAGGGGGGTCCTACATGAATTGCAGTGGCTGCAGTCCAATCTATCCTATAGAGGGCCAAGGTACCTTGTACTTGCGTCCCATTTCCCCCGCTTTGCTGGAAGCGCTACAAACGCCGGGAAGACTTATCGAGACGTCGGATGACATGATGTGGATGCATTTTTCGAATCTGGAGACGGTTCAGAGCTTAATAGAACAGATCGGCGAAATTGATCCGACATTACGTGATTCCCTAACTGTTCAGATTATGCCTATATACGAACAGGCTAATGAAGAAAGCTGGATTAGTCTAACCATACAGGAGTCCCGTTTCAAACATGCGGAGCTTGTTTCCATTATTCTGGAGCATCAATTCAGCAGTCATATGCAACCCATCGTTGATGCATCGGAGCAGATTATCGGATATGAGTTTTTGCTTCGTCCAGCTGAGAATGGAAAATCCTTCAGTTCCTATGAATTATTTGAAGTTGCGCGTGAGACCGGACTACATTCTTTTCTGGATCGATTGGCGCGTATTACTGCTATTGAGACCAGTGCCCTTTTTCTGCCGCATGGTGTCAAACGCTTCGTAAATTTCCTGCCTTCCTCCATATATAATCCCGAATATTGTCTGACACATACGTTTGAAGCGATTGAACGTCTTTCGCTTGACCCTAAAGATTTTGTGTTTGAAGTCGTGGAAACAGAGCAGATTCAGCATATGCCCATCTTGCAGCAGATATTTGAGGTATATCGTTCCCGTGGAATGTCGGTTGCACTGGATGATGTGGGTGCCGGATATTCGACAATAGAGTTAATGAATAGGTTAGAACCGGATTTTGTCAAAATAGATCGAAGTCTTATTGACCGTTGTGATCAGGATTCGACCAAACAACAGCAAATTCTTCATATTGTTGAGATGTCGAGTCGATTTGGAGGGCAAGTCCTTGCCGAGGGGATCGAACGAATGGAAGAGTTTGAATTCTGTCGTTCCATAGGTATTGAGCTTGCCCAGGGGTACTATTTTGGTAAACCCTCGGCACAACCGCCAGGCGGTCCGTACTGCAATACTTCATCTAATTTATGTAATAATTAGTAACCTGTAGCTTGTACAAGTCGCTTCTGATCAGAGGTGGCTTGTTTGGCGTGCCTGCACATTTTTCTCTCAAATAAATACCTTCATTTAGCCGATATATAAGATAAGCCTTTTAGATTGATCCATACATACAAAGAAAGAGGGCATTTTTACATTTTGAGGGGGAGAAAGACATGAGTGAAACTCAGGATAATAAACCAATGAAAGCAGCGAAACCTGCCAAACCAAAACATAATCAAAATAAAAAGAAGAAAAAGAAAGGTTTCGTCTGGAATATAAGGAACAAACTATTGGTCTCCTTCCTGGCCGTTCTACTCCTGCCAAGCTTGGCAGTCGGCTTGATCACACTGACGATGGCTGAAGATGGCGTACAAGGACAATTAGTGGATAGTGCCATGCAAAGTGTGAGCACTGCCAATACCATTGTAGAAAGTCAAGTGAATAACAAGATTCATGACATTAACTATTTCGCGGATGCCCTTGATCCGAGCCTGATCAAAGGGGAGAACGATAGTCCTGAGATTCAGGTGAAACTGGAGCAATATCTGGGCTTGCATCCCGATGCTCTGAACATCTTTATAGGAACCGAAGAGGGAGTTATGGTGCGTGGTAAGGCCAAGACTGGAAATGCTCAAGAGGCCAATTATGATCCGCGGGAACGGGATTGGTACAAACTTGCGATGGAGAAGCCGGGTACGGCCGTTGTGTCAGCTGTTTCCAAAAACACGGATGGAATTGCGGTTGTTTTTATCTCCAAAACATTAAAAGACCAATCCGGTGTTGTTGGTTTGTCTATGGATCTGACAGACCTGCAAGAGCAGGCATCCATCAAGGTTGGCCAAGAAGGCTACGTTATTATTATGGATGCAAACAAGAATTACGTTGTTTCCCCTGTAATAGATGCAGGTACGCAGGAAACTAGCGGTATGCTGGATGAGATGTATGAAGGTCCAGAAGGTCAATTCGATTACGTATTCAATGAGCAGCCGAAAATGATGATTTTCTCAACGAATGAAGCAACGGGTTGGAAAATTGCCGGCACGATGTTCAAGAGTGAAATAACCAATGCGAGTAAGGACATTCGGATGGCTACATTTATAGTTATTCTTGCGGCCACGTTCCTTACGCTCATCTTTATTATCTGGTTCACGCGTTCCATGCTGCGTCCAATCAAACGACTGCAGGAATCAGCCAGAGCTGTAAGTAAAGGTGATCTGACCGTGAAAATGGAAACAGGTCGTAAAGATGAAGTCGGTGATCTGGCGAAGTATTTCGAGCGTATGGTTGATAACCTGCGGATGATGATTCTCGGTGTACAGGAGACGACAGAGCAAGTATCTGCTTCTTCTCAAGAATTGTCTGCAAGTGCAGAACAAACCACCAAAGCGATTGAACATTCAACATTAGCCATTCAGGAACTGGCTGAGGGTGCAGAGCATCAGGTGAACAGTGTGAGAGACGGATCAGGACAGATGAGCCGAATGGCAGAAGATGTCCGGTTAATGTCGGAGCGTGTGCAATCGATAACGGCGAATATGCGGAATACATCTGGTGCGGCTTCTTCTGGTAATGAGGCAGCAGGACAGGCTGTTGTGCAAATGAACAGTATTCAGGAAACGGTGGAACAGCTCGGAACGGTAGTCCGTTCTCTGAATGCCCGTTCGGTTGAGATTGGCAGTATGGTTGATGTTATCGCATCGATCTCCAAACAAACCAACTTGCTCGCATTGAATGCTTCCATTGAAGCGGCTAGAGCGGGGGATGCGGGTCGTGGGTTTGCCGTTGTAGCTGGAGAAGTACGTAAACTGGCAGAAGAATCCGGTAGCTCAGCAGGGCAGATCAGTGAGCTGGTACACAATATCCGTCAGGACATGGATACTGCTCTTATCGCCATGAATGCGGCTCAGACGCGAGTGGGAGAAGGCATTCAGGCCGTGAATACGTCAGGACAATCGTTTGCCCAGATTCGGGAGGCGGTGGAAGATGCTGTTCATACATTGGATGACTTGTCCGCAACAACGAAGCAACTGGAGAGTGGTGCATCCCACGTTGCCAAGGCGATGAGTGATATTTCGAATGTGACCCAGGAATCGGCTGCGAATACAGAATCCGTGTCTGCATCTTCGCAAGAACAACTGGCATCGGTAGAAGAGATCGCATCATCCTCGGCACATTTGAATAGCATGGCGGAACAATTACAAGGATTGCTTGGCATGTTCAAGATGGTGGAGGATACACCGAAGGATAAGGGCAAAGAATAAAATCTAACATTGGAACGCCATAATTTACCACACTCTTTATAATAGAAGAAAATAAAGATAGACATTGATCCTGTAGCCCTGTATAAATATATCGTCTGGTTATTCTGCGCGTATAGCGGTGTAATCTTACAAAACAAGATCGAATTAACGAAATAATATATGGATACAGGGTACAGCAGGAGGCTCTATGGTATACGTAGCAATATTGATTTTTGCAGTGACGATCACCTTGGTGATCTGGCAACCTCGTGGGTTGGGTATCGGTTGGACTGCCTCGGGTGGGGCATTACTTGCCCTGCTGTGTGGAGTTGTCAGCTTAAACGATGCCTCGGATGTGGCATCCATTGTATGGAATGCAACGCTGGCCTTTGTCGGCATTATTATGATTTCTCTCATTCTCGACGAGACAGGTTTCTTCGAATGGGCTGCCCTTCATATGGCAAGGCTCGCTGGAGGGGACGGTCGCAGACTGTTTATCTACTCCATTTTACTGGGGGCCGCAGTGTCAGCCTTGTTCGCAAATGATGGTGCAGCGCTCATTCTGACGCCAATTGTGCTGGCGATGGTGCGTGCATTGAAGTTTGATGAGCGCATGGTGTTGGCTTTTGTGATGGCGAGTGGATTTATCGCCGATACCACGTCGTTACCGTTAGTCGTCAGCAATCTGGTTAACATTGTGTCAGCCGATTTCTTTGGTATTACATTTGTGGAGTATGCTGTACGCATGGTCGTGCCCAATCTGTTCTCAATCGTAGCGAGTACGGGGATGTTGTTTTTGTTCTATCGCAAAAGCATACCCCTTCGCTACGACATCTCCGCGGCACGTGACCCGAAGGAAGCGATACGTGATCCACGGATGTTCCGAATCGCCTGGTTCATGCTTGGGCTGTTATTGGTTGCCTATGCCTCCAGTGAGTTTCTGCCGATTCCCGTGTCGGTTATCGTTGGCTCCGTTGCGCTGCTGTTCGCTTTATTGGCACGCAAGAGCGAGGCTGTTGATCTGAAACGGGTGATTAAGGAAGCGCCATGGTCGATTGTGGTGTTCTCGGTGGGCATGTACATCGTCGTATATGGACTGCGTAATGCAGGGTTAACGGATCATCTGAGTCGCTGGCTGGATGCCATAGCAGAGCATGGTCTGCTGGCTGCTTCGCTCGGGATGGGCATCATCGCTGCTGTATTATCATCCGTGATGAACAATCTGCCGACCGTGTTGATTAACCTGCTAGCCATTCAGGGCGCACATACGGAAGGTATTATTCAGGAAGCATTGATCTATGCCAATGTCATTGGTTCCGACCTGGGTCCCAAAATGACCCCGATTGGATCACTTGCCACATTGCTGTGGCTGCACGTGTTATCCCGCAAAGGTGTGAAGATTACATGGGGGTATTATTTTAAGGCAGGTATTATCCTAACGATCCCGACACTGTTGATCACGTTGGTCGGATTGGCGCTATGGCTATGGATTATAGGTTAGTACAATCGTAATTACATTTGGAACCAGAACAAACCGTTAAGGGCCTAGTGTAGGTAGTGTTGTAAGGATCTCGCTTATTGTCATGGATGTAGTGGTACTATACTCAAAAACCAACCTTTTTAGAAGGTTGGTTTTTTTGTGTTCTAATTTCCTTCCCAAACGATTCTTAAATAGAATACTAACTTAGAATTTAAAAAAAGTGGGTATCATAAACGAATACACGATCACTTCCTAACTATTAGGAAAGAGTATAGGCTTGGTGGATATAAAGCGCTTGCATTAGTATGTGTGTAAGGAGGAAAGCCAAATGAGAAAACGTTACATTAAGCTATTAGAGCATTTAAAACAATCTGAGCATGATTTTGTGAGTGGAAGCGAATTAGCTAATCTATTTGATGTAACGACTAGAACGATTCGCAATGACATCAAAGAAATGAATGAAAATTATTTAGATAAAGCAATGATTATTGGCAATACTCGCAAAGGATACAAGTTAGTCGGGGATTTATCCAGCCTGTATAAAAATGAAGATGATGACGAAGAAAGAGCATTTCATATTATCAAAGCATTGTTATCGCAGACTGATTTTATTACGTATGAGGATCTGGCTAGAACGCTTTATTTTTCGACTCAAACGATCCGTAAAGACGTGCAAAAATTAGTGCAAACGATTCAAGCAGAAAAGCAGAACATCGAAATTGAAGCGATTATTTTCCAAGGTATCCGGCTTAAAGGAAGCGAAGTTGAGAAACGGATTTTGCTCAAAAAACTAGTCACTACCGATTGTCTCAAACACATGCCGATAGACGAAGCACTGCAATACTATTTTGGCGATTGGTTCAACGAATCTTCTATTCATTTTATCTACGCTTGTATTGAAGAAGAGGTTGCCAAGTATAATTTATTGCTAAGTTTTCAAGAATTATTCTCGATCTGTGTGAATGTTTTGATCAGTCTTAAACGAGTAAGTCTTGCACAAAAAATAACTGAACAGGATATGAGGTTGGATCATACAAGCTTTGAAGAATTAAAAATAGCCCAATCTATTCTGATCCGTCTGGCTCAAGAAATGGATATCCCTTTTGATGAATATGAGTATCAGTATTTAGGTTACCTGCTGATCGCATTGCAGATCTTACCTAAAAAAAATGAAGAAATCGGGCATGAACACATGAATGAAATGGAACAAAAAATCAAATCAGTAATCCAAAAAGTTGGAGAGCAATATGGATTCATCAGCTACAAAAACCAAGAGTTACTTGATCGATTATTAGCTCATATTACCAAATCATTATACCCATTAAAGTATTATTTCCCTGTCGAAAATCCTTTTATTGCTCAAATAAAATCAGAATATACCAATGCTTATAATGTCGCAGTTGTGTTGGCAAAAGAATTGCAATTTTGCTTAAATATCAAAATACCCGAAAATGAAATCGGTTACTTGACGTTACACATTATGGGCATTATTGAGAACTCTCAAGATAACAGAAAACGTATTGCAATTATTTATGGCAAAAATTTATTAGTCGGCAAGCTATTGGAGCGTAAGATTAATCTCTATTTTCCGAATATTAGAATCGTTAGTCTATTAGCTAATCATGAAATACATCTTCTTCCCGAAGGAATTGAAACGATTATCACAACGAGCGAGATTGCGGAACAACAGCAGTTAAATGTACAAAATATCATTCTGGTAAGTGAAATGATTACAAATGATGATATGAAGAATATTTCGATTCAGTTAAATCGTGGACTACTCAAATATTATTTATCACCAGATGATGTTTTTTTCCTAAATGAAGACAATCCAATTGATTTGTTAAAAAAACTTACAGAACTAGGCGATATTCAGCATTTATATACCAGTATTGTGGAAAGAGAAAAAATGTCGAGTACCAATATTGGAAATTTGGTCGCGATGCCCCATCCATTTGATTGTGGAGATAACAAAAAACTACGTGTACTGGTAGCGATCAATAAGCAGAAAATGCTATGGGGTGATCAGATGGCACAGATCATTTTTCTGTTTATTCCGCCGAAAAATCAGAAGGTGAATAACACCAAATTTTTCGAAGAAATTTACGATGTGTTTAAACAGACCAATATGACAGAAAAACTACTCCATATCACCAATTACGATGAATTTTTGGAAGTCTGGTCTTCCAAATAAATCTAGGAGGAATTCAAATGTTAATTAATATGAAAGATTTACTTAAAGTAGCGTATGAAAATAAATTTGCAGTCGGATCATTTAATGTAGCCAATAGTGAGTTCGTCAAAGTGGTCATTACAGCCGCAGAGGAGCAGAATTCGCCTGCAATTATGCAGATTCACCCGAATGAAATTGATCTAGTCACTGATGGGTTTATAGCTTATGTGCGAGAAGCGGCATCCAAGTCCAAAGTGCCGTTTGTTATTCATCTGGATCATGGAGCGACGATCAAAGATATTACGCGTTCGATTCGCAATGGGTATACATCAGTCATGATGGATGCATCTCATTTACCTTTTGAGGAAAATATTGCGGCAACCAAGGAAGCGGTTAAACTGGCTCATCTGGTCGATGTATCTGTAGAAGGTGAACTAGGTACGATTGGGAGTAATGAAGGCAGCTCGGAAGGTGGGGCTGACGAGATTTTGTATACGAATCCAGAAGAAGCGGCGATTTTTGTAGAACAAACAGGTATCGATACACTTGCTGTCGCTGTAGGTACTTCACATGGTATTTATCCTCAATCCAAAGATCATTCGATCAAAATCGATCGTTTGAAACAAATTCATGAAAAAGTAAAAATTCCGTTAGTGCTGCATGGTGGGTCAGATAATCCTGATGAAGAGATTAGAGAAGCAGTGAAGCATGGGATAGCGAAGATCAATTTATCAACCGATATGAAGCGAGCATTCTACAACCAATTAAGAGCGACACTCGATGCGAATCCGAATGCATATGAACCGGATCAACTGATGCCTGAGGCGACCAAAGCGGCAACAGAACTGGTGAAGAAAAAAATGGATCTGTTCGGTTCTACAGGTAAAGCATCCCTTTATAAACTGGGAGAAATTTAAGAGGAGAGATCCATAATGAAGATTTCTAATGTCTTAAAACCAGAAAATATCATATTAGATGTCACCGCTACGACCAAAGCCGAATTAATAGATGAATTGTCGCAAAAGTTAAACGATAACGGCTATTTAAGCGATATTGAGCAATTTAAAAAAGATATCTGGGCACGTGAAGAACAGGTTCCTACAGAAGTGGGATTCGGAATAGCCATTCCACATGCGAAGTCTACTGGAGTACAGTCCCCTGCCATTATTATGGGCAGATCATTAAGCGGTATTGAATATAGTACCGAATCATGTAATTTATTTTTTATGATTGCAGTCGATCAAAGCTCTTCATCAGAGCATTTGCAAACATTATCCAAAATTTCGACCTTTTTGATGGATGAACTATTTAGAGCGAAACTTATCCTTGCTCGAGATCAAGAAGAGATTGTCCGTTTATTTGAACAGGCAGAAGAGCAAGATGCGCAGGCGCTTCAAAGTCCTAAAAAGTATGCTGGCAAAAAAGTGGTTGGAGTTACAGGCTGTCCTACAGGAATCGCCCATACGTTTATGGCAGCGGAAGCATTGAAAAATGCGGCCAAGGAACTCGGTGTACACATTAAAGTGCAAACCAATGGATCAACAGGTGTTGGAAATCCATTGACTCCTGAAGATATTGCTGAAGCTGATGGTATTATTGTGGCGGCAGATGTCAAAGTCGATATGGATGTTTTTGGCGATCGTCCAGTGATCAAAACCTCTGTCAAAAATGGAGTTCATCATGCACAAGAGTTAATTGAAGATGCGATTGCTGGAAAAGGTGTCGTTTTGAATCAAGGCAACAGTAATCTGAAAGAAGCAAAAGAAAAAACACGCTTAAAGCAGCCTAAAATATACAGCCATATTATGAATGGTGTATCCTTTATGATTCCTTTTGTAGTCGCAGGTGGTATATTGATTGCGCTTTCGTTTATGTTTGGTATTCATGCGGCTGACCCAAATAGCCCGGACTATAATGCTTTCGCCGCTTTTTTAAGTACAGCAGGGGGTAGTGCTGCTTTTGCATTGATGGTTCCTGTATTAGCAGGGTATATTGCGTATAGTATTGCTGACCGTCCAGGATTGGCACCTGGTATGATTGGTGGGATGCTGGCAACTATCGGAGGTTCAGGATTTTTGGGAGGTATGCTGGCTGGATTTATCGCCGGTTATACGATCATAGCTCTGAAAAAATTAGTCAAAGGCATTCCTGACTCACTGCAAAGCCTGTCACCTGTGCTGATCTTGCCATTAGTAGGTTCATTTATAACCGCCTTGATTATGTATTTTGTCATCAACAGTCCGATGGCTTGGATCAATGAGTCGTTACAAGGTTGGCTAAATGGTTTAACAGGTTCTAATGCTATTTTATTAGGAGCACTTCTGGCAGGAATGATGGCATCTGATATGGGAGGGCCGATTAACAAAACAGCATCTGCATTTGGACTGGCGATGTTCGCCAATCAGATCTTTGAACCTTCTGCTGCTCTGATGGTTGGAGGTATGGTTCCGCCACTGGGTATTGCATTAGCTACAACATTATTCAAGAATAAATTTTCAATCGAAGAACGCAATGCAGGCAAAGCCGCTTATATTATGGGTGCTTCATTTATTACAGAAGCCGCGATTCCGTTTGCCGCAAATGATCCTTTGCGAGTTATTCCATCCAATATTGTAGGTGCAGCGATTGGTGGAGGAATGTGCATGGCTCTAGGTATTTCGTTACAAGCTCCTCACGGTGGAATCTTTGTTATTCCCATTGCGGCAAGTAATCCATTACTGTATATTGTCTGTATTTTAGTTGGTTCCATCATTACAGCTTGTATGATTGGATTGTTAAAGAAACCTGTATATCAACCAAAAAGTAATTCAAGCGACCCGTCAGATAAAAAAGCCTTAACAACTATGAAATCTGCATAAATTCTCTAACCAGTTGGTGCCATGCACTGGCTGTGAGGCAGTTTTTTGTTTGTTCTATATAACCGATTGATTTAATATCTACATTAAGTATTTACACAAGGCCAGCCTTTTATAGGGCTGGCCTTTTTTGCTTTCTTCCAGGCAGAGATTGAAATGCCTGAGATCCAACCAGCGATTGAAACAACGTCCGTTCCCGAAGCGATCACTTCAACGCAATTTCTCTCAGATAAATTTCAATATACAGCCGATATTTTTAACATTGCGTTTACAAAACACTGATTTTAAGATGACATACCGAAACTACAATGAGTAAAGAGTTGATGGTGAACAAACAAATTCACAAAACGCCATCACTACATTGGGGGAGGAAAACAAAACATGTTTAAAAAGTTGCCGTTTATTTTGATGACCTTAACGTTCGTACTGGTGCTCGCTGCATGCGGATCGAAAAATGACGCGGGTACAGAGGGTGCTGCAAGCAATGGATCAGGGGAAGCTGCTGCTGAGCTTAGCGGTAACATTCTGGCAGTCGGATCAACAGCATTGTTACCTCTGGTAGAACAAGCTGGACAGAAATTTATGGCAGTTGATGAATATAAGAACGTAACGGTTCAAGTTCAAGGTGGCGGTAGTGGTACTGGCTTGACGCAAGTATCTGACGGACAAGCTACAATCGGTAACTCTGATGTATTTGCAGAAGAGAAGCTGGAGGACGAAGCCAAAGTAAAAGAACTGGTTGACCATCAAGTAGCCGTAGTAGCTATGGCTCCAGTTAGCAACAAAGATGCAGGTGTAGAAGATTTGACTAAGCAACAACTGGTTGACATTTTCTCCGGTAAAGTGAAGAACTGGAAAGACGTTGGTGGCGCGGATAAAGCAATTGTTATTGTAAACCGTCCAAGTAGTTCCGGTACTCGTGCAACTTTCGAGAAGTATGCATTGGGTGCAAAAATGGATGATATCCAAGGTTCGATTCAAGAAGATTCTTCTGGTAACGTAAAAAAATTGGTAGCTGAAACGCCAGGTGCTATTGGTTACCTCGCCCTGTCTTACTTGGATGATAGCTTGCAAGTATTGAAGTACGAAGGTGTAGAAGCAACAGTTGAGAACGTGGAAGCAGGAACGTATCCAGTGTGGGCTTACGAGCACATGTACACAAAAGGTGAGCCGGATGCAGCAACAAAAGCTTTCCTGGACTACATCCTGAGTGACGAAATTCAACAAAACGACGTGACAGAACTTGGATACATTCCAATGTCAGGTATGAAAGTAAAACGCGATGCAGCAGGTAATGTGGTTCAATAATCTTTGAACTTGCGCATACAGCGAAAGAGGCGGACTTAGGTCCCGCCTCTTTACGCGGTTTGCTCTGAAATAATCCCATATTTTGCATTAATTCTACTATAGAAGGATGGTTGTTATGGAACAGACCGAAGGGGGAACGGTAATGAATAACAAGTTGAAACCGCGCCGGCCCTTAAAAGAGAAACATTATTGGGAAGAGTGGACGGGACGGATCTATACGTCGATTTGTGTCGTTTTCCTGATCGTTGTCATGTTTTCCATTGTTTATTTTGTAGCGTCCAAGGGACTGTCCACATTTTTCCAAAACGGAATAAGCATAAGCGAATTCCTTGGTGGAAAGACGTGGAATCCAACCGGAGAACCTGCGTTCTACGGGGCATTACCGTTCATTACAGGTTCTTTCATTACAACCTTGCTTGCAGCATTGATCGCTAGTCCACTTGGCCTGTGTGCAGCACTCTTCATGACAGAGATTGTACCGGGTAAAGGGAAAAAGATATTGCAACCGGCCATTGAGCTCTTATCTGGAATTCCGTCTGTTGTGTACGGATTTATCGGTCTGAGTGTCATCGTACCTTTGCTGCGCAGTATCTTTGGTGGAACAGGCGTCGGGATTGCAGCCGGATGTCTTGTTCTGGCGGTAATGATTCTTCCTACGGTAACAAGTATTATGGCAGATGCGTTGTCTGCTTTGCCAAAAGGATTGCGTGAATCCTCGTACGCACTGGGTGCCACTCGATGGCAAACCATCTACCGTGTCATCATTCCTACGACTTTGCCAGCTTTGTTGACAGGTGTCGTTTTGGGTATGGCTCGTGCTTTTGGTGAGGCCCTTGCTGTGCAGATGGTTATCGGTAATGCACCGCATGTTCCAACATCCTTGCTCGAATCGGCTTCAACATTAACAAGTGTAATTACACTCAGCATGGGTAACACCACGATGGGGTCTGTTCATAACAATGCACTGTGGAGTATGGCGCTTGTCCTGTTGGTGATGACATTTGTCTTCGTCATTCTGGTTCGCCTGCTTGAAAGGAGGAACCGGGTATGAAAATGAAGGCAAAGACGGTAGATAAAATTGCAACATCCGTTATCGTTGTATTGGCCCTGTTCATTGTTATTATATTGCTCGGTCTGCTTGGCTTCATCATGTATAGAGGAATTGGACATATTAGCTGGAACTTCCTGACGAGTGCACCCCAGTTGCTTAAGGGTGGCGGCGGGATTGGTCCACAGCTCTTTAACTCCGTATTCTTGCTTGTCCTGACATTGATTGTGACCATCCCACTCGGATGGGGCGGTGGAATTTACATGGCTGAATACGCCAAACCAGGCAAGATCACCAGCTTCATTCGTCTGGTCGTAGAAGTGTTGTCATCATTCCCTTCCATCGTTATCGGTTTGTTTGGTCTCTTATTGCTTGTAAATCAATTTGGTCTTGGTTTCTCCCTGATCTCGGGTGCCTTGGCTCTGGCGATCTTTAACTTGCCACTGATGGTACGGACAACGGAGCAGGCCTTCCGGGCTGTTCCGAAGGAACAGAAGGAAGCGGGTCTTGCACTTGGACTGTCCAAGTGGAAGATTATCACTTCCATTCTGCTGCCTGTGGCATTGCCGAGTTTGATTACGGGTACGATTCTGGCATCGGGCCGGATCTTTGGTGAGGCGGCAGCGTTGATGTTCACCGCAGGTATGAGTAGTCCACCACTGGACTTTACAGATTGGAATCCGACGAGTCCAAGATCACCGCTTAATCCGTTCCGTCCGGCAGAGACACTTGCTGTCCATATCTGGAAAGTGAACAGTGAAGGCATTGGGCCAGATTCCAAAGAGGTGGCAGCAGGTGCATCAGCTGTGCTTGTCATTCTCGTGCTGGCGTTCAATCTAAGTGCGCGCTGGATCGGTCGGGTTGTATTCCGCCGCATGACAGCTTCGAAATAAGGAGGAACCAACATGGCCATACCTTTTGGTACGGAACAGTTAAGCATATATTATGGACATTTTCAGGCGGTCAAGCAGATCAGTCTCACATTTCCCGAAGCGAGCGTAACGGCGCTCATCGGACCGTCTGGCTGCGGTAAATCCACGTTCCTCCGGTCGCTTAACCGAATGAACGACGAGATCGCCGGTTCCCGCACAGAGGGACATATCTGGATGGACGGTAACGATCTGAATGAGCCTGGAACCGATGTAATCAAGCTTCGCCAGAAGATTGGCATGGTGTGGCAGAAACCAAATCCTTTTCACAAGTCCATCTACAATAATATCGCGTTTGGCCCCCGCTACCGTGGTACGAAGAGTAAGAAGGCACTGGATGAGATTGTGGAAAAAAGCTTGCGCCGTGCTGCGCTCTGGGACGAAGTGAAAGACAGACTGCATGAGTCAGCTCTGTCTCTCTCAGGTGGACAACAGCAGCGTTTATGTATCGCCCGCGCCCTGTCTGTTGATCCGCAGATTCTGCTGCTCGATGAGCCTGCATCTGCACTTGACCCGGTATCCACGGGTAAAGTTGAAGAATTGATTACCGAGCTCAAGAAGGAGCTGCGGATTGTTATTGTTACCCATAACATGCAGCAGGCGGCACGCATCTCGGATTATACAGCTTATTTCTATCTGGGAAGCATGATTGAGCACGGGGATACGGAGCATATTTTCACGAACCCGGACAATCGTCTGACGCAAGAATACATTATGGGTCGTTTTGGTTAATTGGATCATGGAGTGTAACATAGAGCAGTAGACAGAGAGATTAAGAAATAATAGAGACAAAAGAAAGCACAATGCCTGGACGGTTGTTCGGGGGTTGTGCTTTTTAAATTCCATTTTGGAAGAATTTGCTGTATGCAAAGCAATCATGCTACGATATTTAGTATTAAGAGAACGTTTACATTACTTTGAAGGAGATGTTGATAATCACTACGGATCAGATGTCTTACGACCATATGGCAGCTCAGATTATACAGAACTACACTATTGAGAAACCTGTCGTTTCATATATTCGTCATAATGAGAATCTGACGTATCATGTCGTTGATGAAGCAAGCGGGCAGAAGTATCTGCTACGTATCCATCAAGCCGCATATGCAAGTATGACAGGCATTCAGCATACACCTCCTGCGCTGGAGGCAGAGATGAACCTGCTTCATGAGTTAAATGCAACGACAGCATTACGCGTACAGCATCCGGTACGCAATGTATCAGGAGATTGGGTCACGTTATGGACAAGTGAAGCAGGTAAAGAGATCTGCTGTACAGTTCTGGAGTGGATTGAGGGAAGGGACATCCAGCAGGGAGAACGCCTGACAACAGAACAGATCTATGATCTTGGGGCACAACTGCAGATGCTTCATCAATATGGGCGTGAGCAGAATCAGACAGATCAAACAAAGGTGCGGCCGGCATATGGCAACATTCATGAGAACTTGGTCATGCTAGGGCAGCTAGAGGAAAGCGTCCGACTGGGGATTTTTACAACGGAAGACTTCGATCTGCTTCGTGAGACGTTTGAGAACATTAATGAGCAGCTAGAAACATACCCGCAGCACGCAGGGACATGGGGGATCATTCATGGGGATATTACTCGCAACAATCTGCTGATAACGGATCAGGGGATGTCCATGATTGATTTTTGCCTACACGGTTATGGTTATTATCTTTTCGATGCCGGAGGGGCAGCGCTTATGTTCAATCGGGAGGAACGTGACATATTCTTATCAGCTTATACCAAACAGATCGCGCCACTGACGGATCGTGATATCCGATTAATGGAAGGATTCATGTTGATCTTTACACTGGGTTATTATGCCTTTCAGATGGCGAATGAGTCGAGACACGAATGGATGAAAGACCGTATGCCGAAGTTATGCAGCAAGTATTGCAGACCCTATGTACAGAACGAGAGTATCTTCTACGAACTGTGAATTAGGGTGTGCAGATCCGGAAGGGCTACGAACAGTGTGGTTCAAATATTATGGTTGCCTGAATACCCGAACAGTTTCGTGGACAATATCATAAATAGTAGTAAGCACATCTTTGATTGAAGGAAAATGAAATAATATGTTTAAAATATCCTTTTATCGTATTAATGTGATGAAAGCTGACAAAATATTCTGGTTTTCATCGGTTCAATCGAAAATGAAGGAAATACATCCAAAGAAATCGTTAAGTTTGTTGACACTGATCTTCCGGTCGATTAATCTTAATGAAGAAGAAATGAACGATTTCCATTACTGTTCTGACATACGCTCAGAATGGTTCCATACAGCGGATGATAACGAGCGGGAGAGACCTGGGTTAGCCGAGCAATGGCTAGTGTTCAGGCACCGAAGGAGCAAGCTGCTGCGCACCCGGCCCAGTGGTTAATCTCTCAGGTAAATGTACCATCGTTGGACGCAACTCTGGAGAGTGCGCGAATTGCGCCACCCAAGGGGTATATGATCAGTTAGTCCGGTGACTTGTCTGTAATCGCAGGCAATGCACCTTGTCGTGAGACACTGCTGATCGTGAAACTCTCAGGTATCGAGGACAGAGAGAGGGCCTGAGGCCTTCTTCTGTCCTTTTTTGATGTCATCATTCAGTAATAAAGGAACATTATGGCATGGGATCTGGATGGAAATGACGAACACAATTGGAGGGTTACAAGGTGCGATTTAAAGATGTTTTCTCAATTATTGGTCCGTCGATGACGGGGCCTTCAAGTTCACATACAGCTGGAGCAGCAAGGCTCGGAAGAATCGCTCGTCAGTGGCTAGGTTGTACGCCCGAACGTGCCCGGTTGACACTATACGGTTCATTTGCTGATACGTATCAGGGGCACGGAACAGATCTGGCACTGATCGGCGGTCTGCTGGATTATGTCACAGACGATCCGCGTATCCCGGATGCAGAGCAATACGCAGAGGAAGCGGGCATGGAGGTTGAGTTTTACACAAGTGGCCTGCCTGCTCCTCATCCGAATACGGTCAAAATTGAGTTGTGGCATGAAGGGCGTACCTGTTCCTTAATTGGTGCTTCTATTGGTGGTGGTAGTGTATCGGTGCATGCGATGAATGATTTTCGTGTTCAGATTAGTGGTGAGTTTCCGACACTCGTGCTGCGGCATGCGGACAAAGCAGGGGTGCTTGCCTCGGTAACGTCCACGATCAGTTCATCCGGGGTTAACATCGGGTATATGCAGGTGGATCGGAAAGCCCGTGATGGCGAAGCGCTTACCGCGATGGAAATGGATGGTGCGCCTAATCCTGATATGCTCAAGCGTCTAAAGGAGCTGGATCATGTACTGGACATTCGTGTCATCGATTTGAAGAGAGGAGTTGATTCGGATGCGATTTAAACATTTACACGAACTGAATACGATCTGTACAGCGGAATCCAAAACGATTGCTCAACTGATGATCGAGGAGCAGGTTCAGGAGACCAATACACCGGAAGCGGATGTTGTGAAGCAGATGTCTGAATATTATCAGGTGATGAAGGAAGCGGTACGTAAAGGGTTAACGGAAGATACCACTTCACGCAGTGGATTAACGGGTGGAGACGGTAAAAGAATGGCAGAGTACATTCGCAAGGGTGAAACTTGCTCGGGAGATGCTTCCGCACTTGCCATGGCGTATGCCCTGTGTGTATCTGAAGTAAATGCCTCCATGGGCCGGATTGTGGCAACACCAACAGCCGGTTCCTGCGGCATCATCCCCGGTGTTTTTATTAGCTCACAGGAGCGATTTGGCTGGACGGACGAACATTTGGTGAATGGGTTGTTCTGCGCGGGAGCGATCGGTTATGTTATTGCCAACAATTCATTTATCTCCGGTGCGGAAGGTGGCTGTCAGGCGGAAGTGGGTTCCGCGATCGGCATGGCTGCGGGTGCCATGGTTGAACTGCGTGGAGGTACACCGGAACAGGTCGTTCATGCCGTAGGCTTGGCGTTAAAAAATACACTGGGCCTTATCTGTGATCCGGTCGCAGGCCTCGTTGAGATTCCATGCATCGTCCGTAACGGACTGGGTGCAGTTACGGCGCTAGCTGCGGCTGATATGGCCCTGGCCGGAGTGCGTAGTGCTATTCCTTCAGATGAAGTCATCGACGTTATGCTGGAAGTAGGCAGTGCGATGCCGAGCCGTCACCGGGAGACAGCCCAGGGCGGGTTGGCCCAGACGCCAACCGGCCGCAAAATGATGCAGAAGCTGGCAAAACCGAAGGCCAAGCGTGCAGAGCCGGAGATGGAGTCGAAGACAGCGGATTCTGACACCACTACAAGTGGGGCGGACAGTGCTCAAATGGACACAGACCCTAAGGTTTAAGCTGAACTGGGACTACCGGGATATCATCAGTGACATTATGATGTATAACAGCGTTACAAAACAAGCGTCTGCGAACCTGAATCCAGGTTCTGCAGGACGCTTGTTTTATACTGTCAAATGAAGCGAAGCTGGGCTACTAATATGTGACTTCAGATGTATGTGTAATCTGATCTAATCCTTGCTCACAGACGTACTCAGTACGGCATATCCATACGCGGGCAATTCAATGGCAAGCACGCCGTCATCCTTGGCGGTACGATGGTTTCCACCAAATAGCTCGGTCCAATCCTCGTCACCAGCCTCCAGCTCGACAATAGCCGTCTCTTCGGATCGATTGAATAGAACCAGAATGCGTTCCTCCTCATTTTGCCGCTCAAATACCAGTTGACTGCCATCGGTACGAGCCTGCAGGAAACGAACAGTGCCTTCTGCACGGAGGGCAGGATGAGCATGACGCAGGGAGATCAGTTTTTGATAAAAGTCGAGCAACTCACGGTCCTGCTTCGCTTCATCCCATTCCATGCATTTCCGGCATCCCGGATCATGCTCGCCGTCCATTCCAATCTCGTCTCCGTAATAGATGCACGGAGCGCCCAAGTAACTGAACTGGAATAATGCAGCCAGCTTCATCTTGCGCTGGTCTCCTTCACACAGCGTGAGCAGTCGTGGGGTATCGTGACTGTCCAGCAAATTAAACGCCACTTCGCTGGCCTGAAGCGGATAACGGGACAACTGTCGCCCGATGGAGTTTGCGAACTGTTCGGCGTGCATTGTATTTTTCACAAAGAAAGCATTCACGGCATCGGTAAACGGATAGTTCATGGACGCATCGAACTGGTCGCCTTGCAGCCAAGAGGAAGACTCGTTCCATACTTCGCCCAGAATGTAGGCATCCGGATTAGCGGCTTTGACCACACGGCGGAAATCACGCCAGAATGCATCGTCCACTTCGTCTGCCACATCCAGCCGCCATCCGTCCGCACCCACTTCCTTGATCCAGTACTCAGCAACCTCCAGCAGATAGGCCTTAACCTCGGCATTCTCCGTATTGAGCTTTGGCATGTGCGCTTCGAATCCGAAGGTCTCATACGTAGGAATGCCGTCCTTCACGTCCAGCGGGTATTCGTGTACATGGAACCAGTCCTTGTATTTGGATTGTTCTCCGTTCTTCTGCACATCCACAAACGGCGCAAACGTCTTCCCGGAATGGTTGAACACAGCATCCAGAAGTACGCGAATTCCACGTGCATGGCACAGCTCGACCAGTCGTTTCACGGTATCTGCGTCACCAAAGTGCCGGTCTACCCGCAGGTAGTCTTCAGTATCGTATTTGTGATTGGTGGTGGCTTCAAAAATGGGTGTGAAGTAGATCGCATTAATGCCCAGATCGCTGATGTAATCCAGATGGTCGATTACGCCCTGAAGGTCACCGCCGAAGAAATTGAAAGGTGTCGGCTCGCCACCCCACGGTTCCACTTTTTCTGGACTAATATCCGGGTTGCCGTTCGCGAATCGTTCAGGGAAAATCTGATAGAATACCGCATCTTTCACCCATTCAGGGGGTGTGAATACGGCCCCGGCATGTATGTAGGGGAATTGGAACATGCGGCCTGGATCGTCCGGCTCTTCTTCCTGGAAGCCCGTCTCGGTCATCCAGATCTGCTCGTCTCCGTCTTTTAATAGAAAAGAGTACTTCAGCCGATGGTAAGGAGGCTTCACTTCACCTTCGTAATAATCGAACATGGAGTCAGAGGTGAACTTCGTTAAGGGAACCAGCGCTTTGGTTGCATCCCACGCATATTTGTCTCCGGTCAGGGCATGTACCTCAGTCAGATCATTCTTTTTGGCACGCAAACGCAGATGGATTGTATCTTGGTCATAGGCATAGGCCCAGTTTCGTTTCGGTTGATGATAGATGGCTTCCAGCAGCATAATGAATTTCCTCCCGTCAGGTGTAGGTATAATATGTACTTGGTAGATTTGATTGATATAACATTCCCCACGTTAATGGATAAGCTATAATTAGAATGTGTGGTAACGTAAAGGAATTCAATATGGTTTCAACAAGATATGAATCCATCTGTTATAGACAGCTTTTATCAGGATGATGCTCAGATATATCATTAACCCAATGGGGGCAGAAAGGAAACGAATATTCGAATGAAAACCAAACTGTTATATATTGAAGATGATACGGAAATTGCAACTTGGGTCAGAGCCGATCTGGAGGAGCGCGGTTATGAGGTGGTATGGCTCGGCAGTGGTGAAGGTGCAGCGGAGGCTGCTGTCGGTTGCTCACTCATTATTCTGGATGTCATGCTGCCCGGGTTGGATGGATTTACGGTGGGTCAGCGACTGAAAAAAGAACATCCCGCCGTGCCCATTGTCATGCTCTCGGCCAGAACGTCCATTGACGACAAGTTGCATGGTCTCGATTTTGCCGATGACTATGTGACCAAACCATTTCACCCCGATGAACTGGCTGCCCGGATTGAAGTACAACTGCGTAAGGCAGGAACAGCGGTATCCACGGATGCTGCCCTGAAGCTGGATCATCTCTCCATCTATGAGAAGGACAACCGGATCGTCAATGAGGAGACGGGAGATGAGATTATTTTATCGGGAAAACAGTTCCACATCTTCGCCTACCTGCTAAGACATATGGGCATGATTCGAACCAAAGAGCAGATCTATGAAGCCGTCTGGAACGAGCCCTATCTGGATGGGGACAAAACTTTAATGGTACATATTCGGCATCTGCGCGAAAAGCTGGAGCTTGATCCGGCTAATCCTGTAGTTATTCAGACGGTCCGTGGTGTGGGATATCGTGTGAAGAAGCCATGATCCGGTGGTTCAGGGAACGGAAGATCATGAAGGGAGAACGAAGCATGGATCAAAAGCAATCCGGGCGGCGCAAGCTTCGCTTTGGGCGGTCCTTGATGTCCAGATACATTATCCTGATCTTGGCGGCTGTATTATTTGTGCCCGTTGTGCTTCCGATCATATCCGTTATATATATTGTCGTAGTGAATAATACGAATACGAATCAAGCAGCACCTTATGGTGACGTTACCCGGATTAGTAAACTCTGGTCGCGGGAAGCAAAGAATCTGGATGGTGCTTCCAATGAAGAGGTTAAGGCCCGATTGGAGCAATTACATGGCTCGTATCCCAAATCTTCCATGTATCGTGTGAATGCGAGCGGTGAGACCCTCTTCATTATCGGTGGTGAGGATGTAAACATTCAGAAATCCAAATCCCCGGATGGCAGGACAGACACGACATTGAGATGGTCACTGGACACCGGACAAACGGCAGAGACTCGAATTCCGGCCATATGGAATGTGAGCAACACGGTGCAATTCATGAAAGAAGCTTCCTTTCGCGATCCACTGACCGTAGTTGCATATATTGGCGGAGCTGAGCAGGACAAAGGACAGGGATTCATGATCATTGAAGTACCGCGGTCACTTCTGCAAATGAATCAGAGTAACTGGCCGATGGAACTCTTGTATCTTGGTATCGTAATGACCCTCATCTTTCTGATCTTCATCATTATGTCGATTCTCTTCTTCGCACGCATTCGCAAACGACTTATTCGTTTGCAGACGGCCATGATGACCACTGGAAAGGAAGGCCTCCCGCTTCCGGTAGATATCCGCCGGTCAGACGAGATTGGTCAACTGGAAGAATCCTTCAATCAGATGGTGCATCAACTATCCGACAGCCGCCACCGTGAACGCGAGGAGGAACAATTGCGCAAACGTCTCATTGCGGGGCTTTCCCACGATCTGCGTACCCCGCTAACGGTGATTCGTGGACATATGCATGCTTTGCACAAGGAAGAGCTGAGCGAGCAAGGTGACCGTTCATTACATCGCATGGAAGCAAAGATGGAGGACCTCGGTGGGCTCATTGACAACATGTTATCCTACAATTTGCTCACGAGTGGGAAATATACACTGAAGCTGGAAGAGAAAGATATACTGCGGATCGTCAGGGAAACGGCGGCCGCCTGGTACCCGGTCTGGGAGAAAGAGCAATTTGATATTGATATTGACCTGCCAGAGGAACCGCTGATCTGGCATATGGATGAACAGGGCATGCGCCGTATTCTTGATAATTTGTTCCAAAACGTGATCCGTCATGCCGCCAGCGGGAAATATATTGGTATATCAACTCAGGAGATTCAGGGTGAGACGGCCATCGTTATTCAGGATCGGGGTCCGGGAATGCAACCGAATTCCGACACAAAAGGCACAGGTCTAGGCTTATCCATTGTAGACCTGTTGATTCGTGAGATGGGTCTGCGCAAGCGGGTAGACAGTTCCGATACGGGTGTCCAGACATATATCTACAGTGGTAAGGGAAACAGGGAAACAACAAACCGCTGAAATAGCTTTTTTAAACTAAACTTAAACTAGAGACTACTTTGGCTTTAACCTTGGAAGGTTACGATAGTTCCGAGGTGATCATACAGTGAGTGAAAATATTATTCAAACGGCGAATTTATGGAAAACATACCGGGACCGTGCAGCGGTCCGTGAACTTGATCTGCATATTAAAAAGGGAGATATCTATGGCTTCCTCGGTCCCAACGGTGCCGGCAAAACAACAACGATTCGCATGCTTCTCGGCTTGATTAAACCAACCAAAGGCGTGATCCGTATCTTCGACAAGGATATCCGCAAGGATCGCATGGATATCTTGCGCCGTGTGGGTTCCTTGGTCGAATACCCGTCCTATTACGGACATCTGAACGCAGTAGAGAATCTGGAAACTTTGCGTCGCATCATCAATGTACCAAAATCAAGAATTGCTGAAGTGCTGTCCATTGTAGATCTGACCAAGGATGCCAAACGTTCGGTGAAGGGATACTCCCTTGGGATGAAGCAACGTCTGGGTATTGCCAGCGCTTTGTTGGGTGAACCGGAGTTGCTGATTCTGGACGAACCAACGAATGGACTCGATCCGGCTGGTATTCAGGAGATTCGGGAATTGATCAAACGTATGCCTCTGGAACATGGCATTACCGTTCTGGTTTCCAGCCACTTGCTGAGTGAAGTCGAACAGATGGCAAGTCGTGTTGGTATTATCCGTGAAGGCAAGATGGTGCTTCAGGATACCATCGCAAGTCTGCATAGTCAGACGGGTAGCTCTATCCGGTTAACGGTTTCCGAGCCGGAAGAGGCTATGAAGCTGGCGAGAGAACAGGGACAATTTGGTCAGCAACAAGGTTCTGCATTAACGTTCCCTTATATGGATAACAGTTCAGTGGCACTGCTTGTGCGCCGATTAATTGAGCAGGATCATGATGTGTATCGTGTAGAGGAACAGCGTCAGTCGCTGGAAGATCTGTTCATGCGGGTCATTGGTGAGGGGGCTTCCATATGACCGGGCGTGCATTATCGTCAGACTGGCTCAAGATTCGGGGGAAAGGGATCTGGTTTCTTATCTTTCTGGCCCCTCTTGGATTGACAGCGATGCAGGCGCTTAATTTTGGCTTACGGCTGGACTATCTGAAAGAGCAGTATGCAGATAACCTGTGGGGCGGATTGCTCGGCAATGTGGTTGTCTTTGTGCCCTTGTCTCTGATGCTGGGAGCAACTATTCTCAGCTCCATGATCGCTAATGTCGAGCATGAACAGGGATCGTGGAAACAGTTGTTAGCAATGCCGATTCCCAGACCAGCCGTATATTTGGCGAAGTTCTTGCTGGCTTGTCTGTTGCTGGTAATCTCCTGCCTGCTGCTAACCGCAGGCATTATAGGTCTGGGTCTGATCTTCGGATTCCATGCCAGTGAGATCCCTTGGACGCATGCCATTAAGCTGGGGCTGTTGCCTTTAGCTGGTGCGCTTCCCGTGTTGTCGTTGGAGTTATGGCTCACAATGGTCAATAAAAATCAGGCGCTTCCCGTCACTCTGGGAATTGTTCTCGCGATAACAGGCATGTTTGCGCTCAGTATCTCACCGTATTTTCCACTTGCTTGGGCACAGATGGCTTGGAATGGACCTAATCCATATCTGTATGCAGGCATGGGGGCAGGTCTGGGGCTCTTGATCCTGTTGTTGGGTATGGTGCATTTTAGCCGGAAGGATGTGGCCTGATATGAGCTTTGCGACAACGTATTTTCGAATTTTGTCTGCTGAGCGGTTGAAGATGGGCAAATCACCCATATGGCTCCTGATTCTGTTAAGTCCACTTATTGCACTGCTCATCGGACTGTTGTCCACTCCATCGGGGAATTGGCAGGTACTGATGGGCACCATGGTCTTCTTACACGGATTACTCCTTTTGCCGATGCTGACTGGCGTGTTTACGTCCTTTGTCTGCCGTTTTGAACATGCGGGAGGAGGGTGGAAGCAGATGCTGGTTTTGCCGCTCACACGTTCAGGTGTATATGCTGGCAAACTGACGATTGTACTCATGCTTCTGGCGGGTACACAAGTGTTGTTGCTGATATCCATTTTGCTGGCAGGCATGATCCATGGCATTACGATGGAGATACCCTGGGGATTCCTGGTGGGCAAACTGCTGCTTGGGTTGCTGGCCTGTGTACCCTTGGCTGCCCTGCAGATGTTCGTTTCATTGGTGTGGAGTAGCTTTGCCGCACCGCTCGCACTGAATTTTGCTCTGACTGTACCGAATATTCTCATCGTGAACTCGGCGACGTTTGGGCCGTATTATCCCTGGGCACAACCGATGATTCTGATGACACCAGTGGAAGGCGGAGGTTTCGGAGCCTACAATGTTCCGCTTATGACGATGCTGGCGGTCGTCGGAGGCAGTGCTGTTATTTTCATAGGAATCGGCATGCTGTATTTTGCGAAGAAAGAAATCTGAATAATTAAATATATGCCTAGTTATCCTATGACCAAGATCCTCTTTTAAGCAAAACATGCAACGTTCTATTGTATGTGAGCTTGAGGGGATTTTTTTCTAATGTCTGACCCACCCATCATGAATGGTCAACTCCCGAATGATTTTGGCCGGCGCTCCGGCTACAAGTGTATTCTCGGGTACATCTTTGGTCACCGTGCTTCCTGCTGCCACGACTGCATTTCTGCCAATAGTCACTCCCGGCAGAATGAGTGCGCCTGTACCAATCCAGGCATTATCCTGAATCACAATCCGCTTGGCAGTTTGGCTCCCGTCATCCAGCGAGTCAATTCGGTGGTAGGCACTGTCGAATATGCTTGTTCGAGGACCAATCATGACGTTATTGCCGATGGTCACTTCAACGTTAGCGGCAATCCCGACTCCTGCATTAATCATGACGTCATCGCCAATCGTTAATCGCGCGCCTTTGACCACCGTTAACTGGGTTCCCCAAGGTTTGCCTATAATGTTAAGCCGCTTTCCCACCTGCAGGTCACCCAATCTATTCAGATAAACCTTACCCCTGATTCGTGGCAGCAGGCCCATAGAGGGCTGAATTTTACCAAAGATGGCCAAACCTCTTAGTTTGCCATAAGCAATTTTAACTCTGTTGGGCAGCATGATTCATCCGTCCTCTCCGTAGTTGAAAATCGTTTTTTTAACGATTATAGCCTTTTTGATACAATTTGTATCGTTAATTTTACGTCGAGGCATCGTAAGAGCGGATGATCTCTCTTTCCTTGAGAAGCTTTTCTTCAGGCGGAGTTCGGGGTCATCCTCTCAGCTCGCTAACGAATCTGAGGAGTCTTAATCAAGGATTTGAAGTGATCGCAGCAATCTAAGGAACTTGAGACATGTTATATCCAATGAAACAAGCAGCGTTTATCTCAGGAGATTATGGGGATTAGCGTGTCTGATGTTCTTTAAAATTTAAAAAGGGCACATGTACGCCAAATAAGATGTCCTGAGCTCTTTAGAAAATCGTTCAGCCATTCGCCAGAATCAGCTGACTTGGAATTGAACTTCAAGGTTATCAGAGGCTAACATTAATCCTTGTATAATTTGTCTTTCATTGAAGACGCTCCTAAGTAATATCAAAATTCCAAGTATTACCTCACACATCATGTGAATTGAATCATAGATTGTAAGCAAAATGAGACGAGAATCTGGTAAAATAAAAAAAGCTGTTTCTAGGCAGGCTTACATGGTTATTCGAGGGTAGGCCCATTTTTGTAAGGGATAATCAATCCCTGCTGTTAGATGAAGATATTGGCTGAGAAAAGAGGGGTAAGCCTTGGATATTAATAAAATGGAAACCCTGAAGCGCATTATTTCTGAGGGAAGTTCTTACCAATCACTGTTTTTTAACCATCCGGATGCCATTTACGTAATGGACATCCATGGAAACTATATTGATGCTAATCCCTCGGTAGAGCGGATATCGGGGTATACACTGGATGACTTGATTCGTATGAATCAGGGTGAGATCTGTCCTCCGGACAGTGAAAATTCACGCAAACAATACATTAAAGAGGTACTGGCTGGACGTTCAGTCAGTAATTCCATTACTTTTTATCATAAAGATGGTTCCCTGAAACAGGCAGAGATCACGTATGTGCCTATAACGGAGGGAAAAGAAGTTGTAGGAATCTATGGCATTGCCAAAGATGTTACCGATATCCTGGAAGTGCAACGTGAGCTTAAGGAGGCACAGGAGAAATATCAGGTGCTGGCTGACCATGCACAAGATCTGATTACAACTTGTGCTACGGATGGCGAGTTATTATACGTTTCCCCTTCCGTGTACACCTTACTGGGTTATAAGTCGGAGGAAGTCATAGGAAAGTCCTTCAAGGATTATTGTTATCCGGGAGATTATCCGGACCCTATGGATCTTTCCAAGATCGGCAATGGCTGCAAGATGCGTGTGTTGCACAAAAAGGGACATTATATCTGGATGGAGACATTGGCGAAACCTGTGGCTGGAGAGCGTGGCAAGAGTGTCCAGATTGTAAGCATCAGCAGGGATATTACCCAGCATAAGGATGCGGACAGACGTCTTCGGGAAAGCCGTCAGCGATACAGATCGTTGTTCGAACATAACCCGGCAGCTGTGTATTCATTGAATCTGGAAGGTAAATACAGCGCAGTGAACAGCAAACTGATGCAAATGCTGGATATTCCGCGCAATAAGCTTATTGGCCAATCTTTTTTATCCAATCTGGATAAATGCGAAGTACAATACGGCAAACATTATTTTGAAATGGTGAAGCAAGGCGAACCGCAATATTATGAGACCCGAATCGTCAATTCAAGAGGTCGGAAGATTGAAGTATCTGTTACGAATGTGCCCATTATTGTGGATAAGGAAATGGTAGGCGTCTATGGGATCGTGTCCGATATTACCGAGCGCAAGGAATATACGGAGCGGATTCAGGAGCTCAGCAAGCAACATGAGCTGATCCTCAACACGGTTACGGAAGGAATATATGGTTTGGATGCGGATGGAATCACCATGTTTATGAATCCTGCAGCAGCTTCGATGTTCGGTTATGAGGCGAAAGAATTCATTGGCAAAAACTCACATCCCATCATCCATCACACCCGTGCAGACGGAAGTCATTTGCCACAAGAAGAGTGTCCGATCCACATGACTGTGTTGGATGGACAGAGACGTTCAATCAAGGAAGATGTATTCTGGCGTAAAGATGGCAGCAGCTTTCTGGTGCAGTATCAGGTGACGCCGATTATTGAACAGGGACAGATTCAGGGCGCCGTGGTTGTGTTCAATGATGTGACTGGCGAACGTGAAATTGTACGTGCCAAAGAGACAGCTGAGCTGGCAGCTCAGGCCAAGTCAGAATTTCTGTCGATGGTTAGCCATGAGATCCGGACACCGATGAACGGGATCGTGGGGATGACAGAATTGTTGATCGGTACCGATTTATCGGAAGAACAGCGTGAATATGCCGAGATTATTCGAGACAGCGGCGATGCTCTGCTGAACATCCTTAATGATATTTTGGACTTCAGTAAGCTGGAATCCGGGAAAATGGCACTGGCTTATGAACCATTTGCATTACGCAAGATGCTGGAACAGGTTGCCGAACTGTTTAAACCGCGTGCAGATGAGAAACATCTGGAGATCAGATATCGTCTCAATCCAAGCATCCCTGAGTTCATGGTCGGTGACGCCATACGTATCCGGCAGATTCTGGTGAACTTGGTTGGCAATGCGCTCAAGTTCACAGATCAGGGAAGCATTGATGTTGCCGTGGATATTATCAAGGGCAGAAAGCCTGAAGACAGCGTTCTTGATTTTGCGGTGCAAGATACGGGAATTGGCATCCCGGCTGACAAGCTGGATCAGTTGTTTCAGTCCTTCTCTCAACTACATCCGGTGATTAACCGGAAGTATGGTGGTACCGGACTGGGACTGGTCATCTCCAAGCGACTCGTGGAGATCATGGGAGGCAGTATCAGTGTCGAGAGTATAGAAGGGGAAGGCTCAACCTTCCGGTTTGCTGTTCCTGCGGCGAGTGTAGATGCTTCAGCAGAACAGACAGTAAGTCAGTTCCATCATGATCGCACACGTCAGAGTGATAAGGTCGCCATGCGTATTCTGGTGGCGGAGGATCATCCGGTAAACCGGAAGATTTTACGAGAATATCTGGAGAAGCTCGGATACCACGCAGATGTATGTACCAATGGTGTGGAGGCAATTGATGCCATCTCTCAGAATGCTTATGATATTGTTCTGATGGATATTCATATGCCTGTGATGGATGGACTAAAGGCGACAGACCTGTTACACCGCCTAATTCCACAGGATCGCATACCTCCAATCATCGCAGTTACAGGTAATGCCAAACGTGAAGACAAGGAAGCTTGTCTGGAGATTGGTATGCGTGATTTTATTAGCAAACCGGTTATGCTGAGTGAGTTGAAGCGGGTGTTACAGCAATGGGGACCAAGGGACGAACCTCAACTTGCACCGAATTGAACAACTACTCAGCTGTGAAAGTAATAAACGCAAACATGCCAATAATCCTCCACTGATGGAGTGTTATTGGCATGTTTGCGTTGGCAGGCTTTTGAAGTTGAGCCTAAGCATACAAAGTGGAGTTGTGCACGAATGGCTTATACCAGTGTCAGACGATTGATGTTACCAGATAGGATTTCACAGGAATTGTTGAATTTCTCACGTTCCGCCGCATCCAGATTCAATTCGATAATCTCCTGAATACCATTGCCACCGATGATTGCAGGAACACCGACGCAAACGTTGTGTTGCTCGTACTCTCCGTCCAGAATAGCCGATACGGCGATGATCTTGTGTTCGTCATTGAGGATGGAACGAGTGATGTGAGCGAGGGCGTTGCCGATCCCGAATTGGGTAGAGCCTTTGCGAGTGAAGATCTCCCATCCCGCATCTTTCGTTTTGCGTGCGATATCGTCCAGATCCAGATGTTTGAAGCGCTCCTTGTGCTGATCCATGATGTGCATAATCGGTTTGCCACCGATGGTCACATGGGACCAGGCTACGAACTGGGATTCTCCATGCTCCCCGAGAGCATAACCATGCACACTGCGTGGATCGATGGAGAAGACTTCAGACAGCAGCGTTTTGAGCCTTGAAGAGTCAATGGACGTCCCTGTGCCGATGACATGCTCACGCGGCAGGCCAGATAATTTCCATACCATATAAGTTACTATGTCAACCGGATTAGCAGCGACGACAAAAATTCCGTTAAATCCACTGTTCATGATCGGGACCACGATGTCTTTGGCAATCGATTCCGCTTCCTCCAGAATATCCAGCCGTGTCTGTCCTGGTTTGGGATTCGCCCCGGCAGTTAAGACGATAACATCCATATTGCCACAATCGGCGTACGTGCCTGCATATACCTTGGTGCGATTATGTGTGAAGTCCATACAATGGGAAAAATCCAATGCCTGAGCTACAGCACGGTCATACGTCCGGTCCACCATCATAATTTCCCTGCAAATTGATTGATTAATCATGGAATACGCACAACTCGAACCGACAAGACCCGCCCCGATCACCGCTACTTTGCCTGATTTGCCTAACACTGCCGTTCAGCCCCCATTTAGATTGATATTTATTCGTTACTAATGCGTCCTATGTTAAGTATATTCCTTTATTTTATGCTGAAATGCACTTCTACGTTACATAAGATAACACATGGAAAAGCTGTGCAGCAATGATATCCGTTATCGCGGGAGCGTATTGGAGTAAATGAGTTAACAAAATTGACATGAATAATTCTTAATCATATGATTTGACGGCGTTTGCACTTGTGTCATTCGACATGACAGCATTCATGCTCATTGTCGGATTGGGGGTTATTTGTGCGGATCATATACCTGACAAAACTTCTTATTAATCCGCAGAAACAGAACAAAACCGCCAAAGGGATCTGCCGAGAAGCTGACGAATACATACGGACAAGCAAAAGATAAGCATACTTGATCCATGAGACAGGTTGCCCCGATCCGATGACGGTTCCATAAAGGAACGCTGAAGCCATAATGTTTTTATCCAAGAATCAATTTCATAACTCACTAAAGGTATTATGAAATTGATTCCCAAAAGACTTCATTCCGGGAGGGAATTAATGATGATTGAAGAAGCAGGAGCAACGACGGAAACGGCCAAGAGCCTGGGCATAGGTGCCAGTACTCTTCGTAAATATGCGGCGGCACTGGAAGAACAGGGATACCGGTTCGAACGGTCCGCCAACAAATCGAGACTATTCAAGTCCGACGACATCGAGTGCATTGAACGTCTAATGACTGAACTCAGAGAGCATAATCTACCGCTGGCTGATGCTGTGGTGACTGTATTGGCTCCAGAAGTACCTGTAGCTGCAGTAGAAGTAGATGTACCGGTGATGGGGATTGAAGGTCTGTCAGAGACGGAATGTGCAGCAACATCAATGTCATCCGTATTCCCTGAAGAACCTGAAATAATGGGTAATCTGAGATCCTATGAAGGTCTGGGGCAACTGGTGAGTGAGGTGACTTATGGTGCTGTAGAACAACAGCAGGATGATCGGGTACAGCTGCTGCAACAGCGGGTCGATGAACTGGAGCTGACCCTTCAGCATCTGGCTGATACACATATGGCGCTTCAGGAACAGATGGAAAAACAGCGTCTATGGATGAACGAGAAACTGGAAGAGGAGCGGGATCGTGAACTCGTAACCAATCTGCGCAGTTTCCAGGGAAGAAAACGCAAACCCAAAGGAGTATCCCTGCGTATGTTGTTTGGGTTCCTGCCCAAGAAGCATAAGGAAGCTTGAGCAACAGGCATTTACCCATCGTGATTTTACAGTATCGGCCTGATATAATAAGCTCCATACAACATGAGGACTGGCAACGAACTGCTCAGTATAGATAAAGACTGAGTGGATCAGGAAGCTGGCGTGGGAGGGTCTGTGGAGCTGCGACGAAGTTGGCAAAGATTGCTCGGATTATGGACGGATCGTCCTCGCCGGGAAGGCACGACCATTGCTGAGCGTTATACAATACAGGAATTGCTGGGTATGGGAAGCTATGGGCTGACATACCTGTGTACAGATGATCAGAACGGCAGGGAAGTGGCGTTGAAGGAGTCCAAACCTAGCAAGGGCAGACTCTCTGCGCACCTGTTGGAGCGGGAGGCGGACGTGATGAGACGTCTGCATCATCCGGCAATCCCTGATCTATTGGATGTGTTCACATCCGGGAGACGAAGTTATATCGTTACCGAGTATATTCGTGGACAGACGCTGGAAGATTGCATATTTGAGCAAGGTCTTCGATATACGGAGCGGGAATGTCTGGAATTGGCAGGTCAACTGCTGGCTCCGGTGGCTCATGTACATGAGCAGGGATATATTCATGGAGATGTGCGGATTCCCAATGTTATTTTACGTGAAGGGACGGTGCATCTGATTGATTTTGGCCTGGCGAGACGCTTGGGGGAGCCGTTGTTGCCGGAGCTAAAGCGACGTATGCGTGAAGTCCCTGAGCCTGAAGATGAGCCAGCTACACCGGATCATGATCTGCAGGATATCGGCCACTTTCTTCTCTTTATGCTGTATTCGGCTTATGAGCCAGAGAAGGGCCGCGAACCTGCCAGTTGGCAGGAGGAACTGAAGCTTACGCCGGAATTGCACCAGATGCTGGAGCGACTCCTTGGACTCCGGCCAAGTTATGAGGGTGGGGCGACAGAGTTACAGGCAGAGATTGAGAAGGTGTTGCTGAAATTACAATGAAATAAGCTTTATAGGCGGACCTATATTTGTTATCCGTGACCTCTTCGTATGATATCTATAGGGGTCTTTTTCCTTTTTACTATATAGAAACAATAAAGGGGTGTTCTGCTGGCCGTAAGTACGGCTGGCGAACACCCCTTTACATATTCATTTATTGTAGCGTCTAATAAGCTGGTGTGATCATTGCTCTTTAAAAGCAGTCGTGGAAGCCGCTTAGCTGGAGCTGTATTTTCTGCTTTTGTAATACCCGGAGCCACTACGGCTGTCCCGGTATTTCACATCCGAAGAAGAATAGCGCTTGTAGGAACGCTTGCCTGAGGAACTGCTGTGACGTTTATAGGAGCGCCTGTCCGAGGAGCTGTAACGTTTGCGGTGAGATGAAGATTTGGAATCAATAAGTTTGCCGATAATCTTTTTGAACATGAGCTTTCACCCTTTCGACTTCAACTGTTTTAAGCATATACGTGGTCAGATATGAAGGGGTTTCGATTTTTTCATGGATAATTGTATTCATTGGACAGGAGCTTGGCGTATAATAGGATGTTGCTGATTGCACGGAATTTTTTATTTTGAGTGTTTAGCGTTACAATAGAGGACAGGATAAGATTTTAACGGACAGGAGTAGTTATTATGATTACATTAAAGACCAAAGAACAGATTGAATATATGAAAAAAGCCGGAGAAATTCTCGCCGCATGCCATAGAGAAATTGCAAAGATGATTCGTCCAGGCATTACGACACAGGAGATCGACCAGTTTGCAGAAGCTTTTATGAAGAAAAATGGCGCTACGCCGGAACAAAAGGGATATAACGGATACCAATATGCGACATGTGCGTCGGTTAATGATGTGATCTGTCACGGGTTTCCGGGAAAATATGCACTGAAAGACGGCGATATCGTTACAATCGACATGGTGGTTAATCTAAATGGCTGGCTTGCGGATTCGGCTTGGTCATATGCCGTAGGTGAAGTGACTCCGGAAGCACAACATCTGCTGGATGTAACCAAAAAATCTCTGTACAAAGGCATCGAACTTGCTGTGGTGGGCAACCGGATCGGAGATATCTCCAATGCGATTCAAGTGTATGCAGAAGGTGAAGGCCTATCGGTTGTGCGTGAGTTTATTGGACACGGTATTGGTGAGAAGATGCATGAGGAACCACAAGTCCCTCACTACGGTCCGCCTCATCGGGGTCCGCGTCTCAAGGAGGGCATGGTTATTACGATCGAACCGATGCTGAATATTGGTACGTTCCGAAGTAAGCTGGATTCAGATGGATGGACTGCGCGTACTATGGATGGAAGTCTGTCTGCCCAGTATGAACATACGATTGCGATTACGGCGGATGGTCCAGTGATTTTGACAGCACAATAATAGCCAAAAGCAGCTACAATGTGACGATATTTGCATATTTCAAGGCGGCCCACGTTTGTGAACCGCCTGTTTCGGTTTAAACTATTAAGAAGTGATAACACAGAGCCAGTGGTAAGTGATCTCAGCTGACAAGGGTTAACCTTGCGTCCACTTGGCAACAAGGAGGTAATTTTGGTGTCTTTAAATAAACAGATCGTACTTGCTTCTCGTCCCGAAGGTGCCCCTTCCAGAGAGAATTTCAACTTCATTGATGCACCTCTTCCTGAACCGGAAGCTGGGCAAGTCCTGGTACGTACATTATATTTGTCGGTTGATCCATACATGCGGGGCCGCATGAAAGATACAAAATCCTATGCTGCACCTTACGCGTTAAATGAAGTGATTAAGGGTGGAGCCATTGGACAGGTTGTGGAATCTTCGGAACCGAATCTGCGCAAAGGTGACCTCGTATCCGGTATGTGGGGCTGGCAGCAATATGCCGCAGTGAACACGGCCGATCTTTCGCTAATTGATACCGAAGAAGCACCAATCACGGCTTACCTGGGTGCGCTGGGCCTGACGGGTCTGACGGCTTATTTTGGTATGGAGGACATCGGCAAACCGAAGGACGGCGAAACCGTTGTTGTATCGGGAGCAGCCGGAGCGGTAGGCATGATTGCAGGTCAGATTGGTAAGATTGTGGGAGCACGCGTGGTTGGTATTGCAGGCTCTGATGAAAAATGCGCTTATTTGAAAGAAAAGCTGGGCTTCGACGTGGTGTTGAACTACAAGAAGGAGCAGGATATGTCAGCGGCTATTGAACGGGCTTGCCCAGATGGTGTAGATGTCTACTTTGACAATGTGGGCGGGGACATCTCGGATGCAGTCTTGCGCCACATCAATCGGAATGCACGTATTCCGTTATGCGGTCAGATCTCGTCTTATAATCTGGAGAAGCCGGATATCGGGATGCGACCACAGACGTTGCTGTTAACAAATACAGCATTAATGAAAGGTTTCCTGCTGGGTGACTATACGAAATCCTTCAAGGAAGGCCGCGCCAAGTTGGCGAAATGGATCAAGGAAGGTCATATCCAGTATGAAGAAAACATTGTGGACGGGTTCGAACAGACGCCGGAAGCATTCATGGGTCTCTTCTCGGGAGATAATCTGGGCAAGCAACTGGTTAAGGTTGCAGATCCTGAATAGATCTCGAATGATTTACATGTACAATTAGGTTGGACACGAAAAGACACGTTCTGCGCACCAATGGTGCAGCAGAACGTGTCTTTTTTATCTGTAAATCTGTGCGTGGTCTATGTAGGGTGACTAGTGTTCGGCGACCAGCACTTCTTTGTAGTGTTTGTACATATATACACGCCAGCGTACAATCATGCCAAAAGCCAGCAGGAAGAACAATCCGCCCGTTTGCGGAATACTTACATATCGCTGAATGACTTCATGCAGGATTAGGCGTACGGCCAGCAATCCAAGCAAGATAAAAGCAAAGCTGCGAGAACGTGTGGCGAAAATTTCTTCACCTACTCGTTCAAACCGTGTACTGCGAATGAGGGGATAGGAGAAGAGGAACCAGCCCACCAGGAACGCAATGAATGCCCAGAGTAGAGGAACATGTGTCTCCGGTACAACAAACATGAGAAACCCTGTGCTCATGCCGAGCGGAGGAATAAGGATTTTACGAATGGTCACCGGTCTGTGACTGGCTTTCATGCGGATGAAGATGGCAAGCAGTGCCATGACAAGCATGCCCACGGTTGCTCCGATTTGCAGGTAGTACGGACTGATTTGAGCCACGTAGAACTCCCTCTTTCTGGAATAATATGTTATCCGGTGATCCGGAACCCAGTACGAGTTGCCGGAATTTTCAGTTCCTATTATATCACAAACGCAGAAAGCCGATAGAAAGCTTAGTGTATCATATACCCGATATGTATTCACAGGGTGTATTTGAAAATTTTGTATTATTGTGCCCGTTGTAAGGCCGTTTATTCGATTAAGGGGAAATCATGCAATGATTGGACAACAATGGATGTATATCAAGCTTATCGGCTCACATCATAGAGGGTGGCTTATGGGTAATACAGATTGGTTAGTACATGTGGTCAGCCTTGTGTGTGCAAGTGTACTAGCTTTTTTGCTGGTTATCTACGGTTACATCTTATGGATGAAATATAGCAGTAGGCGCAGGGAAAAGGTTAAGACGGCACTGATGCATGAATTACTTGCAGAAGGTTCATTTCTACAGCGGTACCTGAACGAGGGAGAAATTGGCGTAAACTTATTGAATATGAGTGGAGATCAACAGATCGTTTTGCAGCAATTGTTATTGCAACGGCTCGCTCAAGGTCCCGCAGAGCATGAGATTTTGCGAATTCGTCTGTTATCTTGGCAAGTCTTTGGAAGCTCATACCGATTGGTTTTGAAGACGGGAAAGTGGAGTGAACGGGTTAACACGTTGTTATATATTGAACAGTTTCATATGGTGGAGCTTCTGCCCAGGTTAGAGGATATGCTGCGGGTTACTTCCTGTACGCCGCTTGAACGCTTCATCATATTGCGCATATATGCCAGAACCGGTTATTTCAGAATCGTTAAGGAATTGTTGCGTGAGCAATATGTATGGTCCGATTCGCAGGTTCTGCAGATTCTGCTGTTGCTTACCGATTCATCCTGGACTCGTCTGAAGGATCATTTCAAGGATGTACCTTATCAGGTCCAGTGTAATATCGTCCAAGCCATTCGTATTCGGGATGACCAGACGGAGGGTGCTGTTGTTCTACTGGAGAAGCTCATTCTTGGAGAGGATGCATTGCTGCGTACCCATGCGTATCAGGCATTGGCTCAAGTGGGCAGAGGTCACGAAGATATGCTGAAGGGGCTATTGCTGGTATGGAACGAATCTGGTGAGGAGAGGCAACGCTCTGAAAGACTAACAGTGACCCAGCTTATGGGTACTGTTCATGCGGATGCTTTTATTCCTAGACTGAAGGTAATGATGGGTGATCCTTCTTTTCAGATCCGACAGGAAGCGGCGAACTCTCTTGCCCGGTACGAGCAGGGACTTGAAGAACTCCGCGAAACGGCTGTAAACCATCCGGATAAATATGCAAGGCAGATAGCGGAGGAAACGCTGGAAAGGATGCAGTATGGACGAAAGATGGATTGAGATGTTGCAGAGTTTTGTTTTGGCATGTTACGAAGGGATATTTATCTATCTGGTGTTAGCGATTGTGATGTGTAGTGTTCTGGTAGTTGCTGCCGCTCGCACATTGATTCGCCAGAGGGATCTGGACCCGTTGCAATATCATGAGATGTTGGATGAAGCACTGGCTCCTGCGGTATCCCTGCTTGTCCCGATGCGTAATAGTGAGAATACGATCATACAGCGAATTAATTGTCTGCTGGATATTCAGTATGCACGCTATGAGGTTATTATCATTAATGATGGATCAGAGGATGGAACAATGCCACGGTTAATAGAAACCTATGACCTGATGCCCATTCGGAGTAAAGTTCATTATTCGGGACTCGGCCAGGAGACAGCTCAGATTAAATGTGTCTACCAATCCAGGTTGCATCATCGTCTGATTGTGATCGACAAGGAATATGGAGGACGAATGGACTCCCTGAATGCAGGCCTGAATATCTCGCAATATCCTTATATCGCCTCTGTTGGACCCTGGACAGTTCTGGAACCGGATGCATTGGTGAAGATTATGAAACCCGTTATGGATGCTCTCCCAGGAGAAGAGGTCGTTGCTTGTAGTGGACGATTAGATCTCATGGCCCCCAGAAATACGGATCATACAGATTTAACGGAAAACAGCACAAGACTTACGGACAGTACGTTGTATGTAATGCAGACCATTGAATACGTGCGTGCTTTTTTGATTGGTGGTGTAGGACTTGTTCGTTACAATATTAATGTGCTTTTATTTACGGCCCAAGTATTCGGTGTATTCAAAAAGAACCGGGTGTTGGAAGTTGGGGGTTACAAGCGCGATGACCAGGTCGCTCACATGGAACTGGTGATGCGGTTACAGAAACATATGAAGCAGATCAAGGAACGTGGCCGTATTATATATATTCCCGATCCGATCTGCAGGGTAGAAGTACCCGGTACATGGCGTCAGCTGTGCAGACAGCGTATCGGTTGGCACATGCAGCTTGCAAGCAGTCTATGGACTCAGCGGAGCATGATCTTCAATCCCGCCTATGGCTGGATGGGGATGGTATCCATCCCGTATTTTATTCTGATCGAATTGTTGGGGCCTGTGATGGAACTGGGAGCGATTTTGCTGTTCATTGCAGGCATAGGGCTACAGTTGGTGGATATCAACCTATGCATCATTCTCGCTCTGCTGCTGACGCTCTATGGTTCACTGTTGTCCGCAGGTATGGTAATGTTCGAAGTATGGTGTTCACGCAAAGCGTACACGTCCAGAGCAGTGACGCGTCTGTTATTGTATGCTTGTTCGGAGACGTTCTGGTTCAGACCGCTGAACAATATATTCCGTATGTTTGGCATTTTGCAGGCTATGGGATTGAGGAAGGAAAAGGAGATCAGAAATGGATTGGGGTAATCTATCGGCAATCCTGGTAATACCTTGGAACAGAGCAAGGAGGAAGAGGCTTCATGAAAAAAAGTTACAGGCCAGCCACGATGTGGACGCTGGCTTGTTTTACAGTGGTATCGGTGGTGCTGGTTGTCCCCTGGATTATGTGGCAATCCCAGGCCCCTATTCCACTGAACATCATGATTATTGACAAGAGCAGACCGGACTTGTCCTATCAGGGGCACAAGGGGTTGGTCTGGCTTTTGAATCAACAGAAGATTGTACGGCACACAGGGGAATACTACTCGTATGAAGAGGATTATTACGGTTATGATCTTCAGGACGGGCTTCCACGAATGAAACAACTTCTGCCTGATGAGGTGACAGATACGGATCTGATCTATCTGACGGCAAATCGGAGCAGTCTGTCCGCACACAAGAATGAACGGAAACAAGACGGAATATATGAAGGATTAACGATATATGATGTGCAGAAGATCCGCGAGGCTGCGTATAAAGGGGTAACGCTTGTCGCCGAATACAGTGCGTTGGCGAATACGGCTTCGAAGATGACCAAGGAGCAGCTGTATCCCATCTTGGGAGTGAACAGCAGTGGATGGCAAGGGAAATCGGTATCTAATCTGCAAAGTATAGAAGAAGTCCCCCGGTGGGTTCGGGCGAATTATGAGCAGCGGGAGAAGAAGAAATGGTCATATTCCGGAGCGGGTATGCTGCTGATACATATGGATGGACAAGTCATGGTACTGGAGAAAGGTCCGGATGTGAAGACAGGAAATGTACAAGTTGCATTCACACAGGAGGGCAGGGATTGGAGCGGTATAACCCAGGATATACATTACAATGGCTGGTTCGATATCATTTTGCCGCAACAGCAGGATTCCATATTGGCCTGGTATAAGACGGATTTGACGAAGGCAGGCGAGCAGAAGCTGGTGGGTGCAGGAATTCCCGCGGAATTTGCTGCACTTGTCCGATATGACGACTATAATCGGTCCTATTACATGGCAGGGTCCTTCGGAGAGATGAAGCATTATTCTTTCTGGCGCCGAATCAAAGGATGGGAGGTCGTCAGGTCCAAGCTTACGCCCGATCAGAAAGATATTCCGGACATGTTCTACTGGAAGGTGTACGTGCCCGTGATGAAGCATATTTTGAATGAAGTGCAGGATGGACGGCAGCAATGGCCATAGATAGGCTATCGAGAACCGTTTCGATGGAAAGAGGGAAGCCAAAGTCCATTCCACCTTTCGAGAGGAACGGGAGATGTACATAATAGAGAAGTGCGTCGTTGTGAGTGGCAAAAGCATGGTTGAGAGACAGGGTACCCGCATAATCAATGCAATTTGGAGCATGATTGCTCCGTATTTAGACTCCATAACACAATGTGTGTCTCGACGTGTACCGATATTGAATCATGATCTGAAGCAACGTACGTAGCACATTCTAACGAACTCAGCGCATCATATTTGGCCTAATTTAATACGTTGGTAAATATAACGAATCACAGACACGTTAAATGACGGGATACACTCATTATTCCTGTCCTAACTGCCAATTTTCTGCGAAATAGGACGAGTGGAGTTCGTTAGATTTCAGTTAGTCAGTGAGCAATGATGTGGAAGGGTAACGTAAAAAGGACTGCAGATCCTCTGCAGTCCTTTTTCATGATGCAATGCGTGCCTTACTGGTTCTGGTGAAGATGTCGGAGTCCGTGCAGGAAGGCGGATACGGTCAGACGCAGACTGTCGTCCGGATCAAAGTTCATGCCGAAGCCGCCCTGTGCCTCGATGGAGGCAAATCCATGGCAGAGGCTGCGCAAACCACGAACGGCGTGCAATGCTTCCGCTTCGGTGAGCGGGTAGGGCTGCAAGCTGTGCAGCAGCAACTCCAGCGTGGCTGTGCTGGCGGCGGCGAGCTGTGGCTCCTCGCGATCCGGGGCATGAAATGAGGCTTCGTACAGCCCGGGGTGCTCGCGGACGAAGCCAATGTATGCCGCAGCGATGGCCTGGATGGCATCGTCGCCTGTGCGGTCAGCCGTAGCCGCGGTTAATGCGCGGCTAAGCTGTTGTATGGACATCAGCGCCATTTCCTGGCGAAGCCCGGGAAGTCCGCTGATGTGGTTGTAGAGCGACGGCGAGCGCACATCCAGGCGCTGTGCCAACGCGGCCAGTGTCAGCGCCTGAAAGCCGTCGCTGTCAGCAAGCTGGGCGGCGGCGCTGAGCAGAGCGCCGCGATCCAGCCCTTGCCGGGGGCTCATAGTTGCCCCCCGGCAAGGCAGAACCGCTGCTGAGCATCAACGGTTGCCGCGCGCATGGCGGCCGCGGGCTGGCGCAGCATCCGTCCGTGGCCTACAGCCAGCACGGACGGTTCCAGCTCCGCCAGGCGCTTCGCGCTGGCCAGAGCCGCTTCGCGGTTCCACGTCGCCAGCGCGGGGAACGGGAAGAGCGGGCGCACGCGGCCGGATACGGCAAGGCCGCCTTGCAGCTGGTACGCGTCGCCAGCGATGAGCACGCGGCTGCGCGTATCCATGAAGGACATATGCCCCGGCGTATGTCCTGGTGAGGCAATGGCGACCAGTGAACCAATCTGGTCACCGTCATCCAGCAAGTGGTTTGGCTGGGTGTGCACCGCTTTGGGCTTGGGCACGCCGCCGCGTACCGGGGTTTGAGGCTCACCGGGAAGAAGGGAAGTATCACCCGCCAATAGCCGGGCATCCCGTCTGGAGATGAAGACTTCGGCTTGGGGCAGTGCCTCTTTGAGACCATCCAATGCACCAATATGGTCGCTATGAGCGTGAGTCAGAATGATCTTGGTAATGGGCTTTCCAAGGGACTGGGCAGTTGCCAAAATCCCCTTAAGACTGAACGGTATTCCGGCATCAATCAGGGTTAATCCATCTTCCTCTTCAACCAGGTATACGTTCACAGGGAAGAGTCTTGGAAAAAACGTAACTTGAACGACATCAAATTCTCGGGTAATACGCATCGTGAAACCCTCCTTAAAACTAATGGTATTAGTATAATAACTAATGGTATTAGTTTTAGCAATACCTGTTATTCATTTTATTCAAATAAAAAAAATTTTAAATAATGATGCACTTTACAAAAAAAGCGTTTTCAAATTGAAGATTACCGATTATAATAATCACGTAAGCCCTTTCATATGTCTATCTTATTGGAGCCCTTCGCGTAGCGAAAGGCTCACTTTTTTTGTTCTTTTTGGATTAAATTGAAGAGGGAATGTTAATCCTGGCTTAATTGTGTTGATGAGCTGTAAGTATTGGTATAACAGGAAAAATCACGTTTGATCTCCATGTTGGGTGAAAGTTGACAAACATAACTGTTATTCATATAATGACAGTTATACTTACCTTGGGTTGGAGTTCATCGGTGTTGTAAGCCGGGAAGGAGTAAGTTATGAACAGCGAATTTACCATAGCGGTGCATTGTCTTGTTTTTCTGTCGATGAGAGATGAGTGTATGGCCAATAGTGAAGATTTGTCCCAGAGTGTGGGTACACACCCGGCCAGAGTCCGTAAGGTACTTAGTGTTCTGCGCAAGCATGGTTACCTGACGACCAAGGAAGGTGCTCATGGTGGGTACTTGCTTAACCGTCCAAGTGAAGAGATCAAGCTGGGAGAATTGTACAGACTGGTAGCTGGTGGTTCACTCGGTCCCAACTGGTGCTCAGGGGAGTCCGGTTCATCGTGCGTGGTATCTTCCAATATGCAGGATGTGATGGGGAACATTTATAATGGTGGCGAAGAGGCGCTCAGCGCTTATTTTGATCGTATATCCATTCAGGATGTGAAAGAACGCATAGGTCATGGGGAAACGTTGAACTTATCGCTGAAGGGATTATCTGCAAAGGAGAAGTCCTGACGGGGTCCACAACGAATGTTCCTCCATGAATATGGTCTTGGTTTAGTCAGGCATGGTGGACAAGTTATGGCATTGGCGTGTGCTCCGGTGAAAGATCCATTGATGTTCTCAGGCGATTCCGGGCATAACGTGAACACAGATGGGGAGAGATCGTCTGCGCTGATGTTATTTTCGGAAGGCAAATCCTTGATAGAGTATAATTCAAGATCACCTTGCGAAAGTAAAGAAGTATAAACAATTTAGATTCTGGGGAGTGGAACACATGTCAGGCATTGAAAAAAATGAAACACTTCGCGTTATTAGCGAACGCCATGCTGTCAAAAAGTACGAAAAAGGGTTTGAATTGCCTGAAGCTGATCTCAATGCGATTCTGACAGCAGCTGCGGAAGCACCATCTTCATGGAACCTGCAACACTGGAGATTCCTCGTGATTGAATCCGAAGCAGACAAAGCGAAATTGCTGCCAGTTGCTTATGGTCAAAGTCAGATCGTGGAAAGTTCAGTTACGATTGCTGTTCTTGGAGATTTGGAAGCAAACCGTAACACCGTAATCTACGATCAAGCTGTTGAAGCAGGCGCACTGACTGCTGAGGTTCGTGACGCATTGGTTGGACAGATCAACGGTGCTTACCAAAGCCCGCAAATCGCTCGCGATGAAGCGATCCGCAATGCATCTTTTGCTTCCCAAAATATTATGCTTGCTGCACGCTCCCTGGGTTACGATACATGTCCAATCGGTGGATATAATCCACAAAAACTGATCGAAACATTCAACATTCCTGCACGATTTGTGCCAACGTTGTTGATTACTGTAGGTAAAGCTGCACAACCAGCTCGCCCGTCAGGACGTTTGCCGTTGTCTGAGGTTGTTGTTAAAGGTTCTTTCTAAGTTAGAAAGTTAAATCTGATGATTTTGCATCAGTGATATAAGTATAATTCAAACAGCCGCACTTTCCTGTTGAGGGAAGGTGCGGCTGTTTGGCATATTGAGGTTGTATGGAAAAGTCCACTAACGATGACTCCAATCGAGCGGATTCACCACTCAAGTGAGTTCTTACTTCCACCATGAAAAGATTACTTCTCAGGTGTTTCCGGGATTTGTGGTGCATGGAACGATTCCATGTACTCGATTGCGTTATACATCATCACTGCTGCTTCGGCACGAGTAATCGTTTGTTTGGGTTTGAAGTTTCCGTCGGCATCCAGTTCATTGATCTTGAGAACGAGTGAACGCTGAATGGCACCTTGATACGCTGGCGTAAGTTCCTGTTCGTCGGTAATGTCCACAGGTTTGATATTAATCATCGGCAGACCGCCTTTGGCCTCGATGCCTTGCATCAGGAACAGGGTGAATTGTTCACGAGTAAGCGGTTTGGACGGATCGATATCCTGTGACATCTGAATGCCATTATATTGTGCGCGGATAAATGCATCACTGTACCATACGCCATCTTTTACTTGAGAGAAGTGGTCACTTGGTAGCGGCTGTTTGATAAAACGAATCGTGTCCAGATTCAGATTTAGTCCGTCCGCAATCAGTTGAATGCCCTGAGCGGTATTTAACTCCAGTTCGGGTTTGAACAAGCTGTCGCTCACGCCTTTGATGAATCCATCCTTATGGAGAGATTCGATTTTGTCTGCTCCTGCGATACCTTGAATATCCGTGAATTGGGCCTGCGCAGCGTTGATCGGGCCTGCACTTAGAGACAGCGTGAGCAGAGCTCCTGCAGTTAATGTAGCAAGTATATTTTTTTTCATGATAGGTTCGCCTCACTTTTCCAGGGATGATCCCTTTATATAAAAGTTATTTGCTCCTATAGACGACCCTTCTGTTCAAAAGGTTGCTGCAATTTTCCAACTGAATTTATAATCATTTAGAAAGGGCTAAATGAAGGCACTGCCTCTAACCTTTGGATTTATTTCGGTAATCCGTGGGTGAACGTCCCATCATTTTGCTGAACAGACGGGAGAAGTAGTACGGGTCTTTGAATCCAAGCTCGGAACTGATCTGCTTCACGGTCCAATCGGTAAAATCGAGATAGCGGCAGGAATGCTGAATCTTAAGCCGCAGGAAATAATCGATGGGCGAATGCCCCGTAGCTTGCTTGAATAACTGAGAGTAATGAGGGACAGACAGCCGCGCGTGAGCCGCCAGTTCCTTGAGGGTGATTCCATTCTCCAGGTGCTCCAGCATATATTGAACGGATTGTTCAGCCGCACGTTTGCTGCTCACGATCCCACCATCTGTTCCTGTCGTCTCGGGTCCATAAGCGAGCATACCAAGCATATAACCGATAATCTGGGATGCATATGTCATCGTCTGCATGGAGTAACCCGTCTCAAGTGCGCCGTAACATTCATGAAAAAGCTCAAGCCATTTCTGAGCCTTGGCCGGTGGCATGGTAGTAATATGATGAGTTAACAAGGGTTCTATGTAGGATAAAGCGTGTTCCCCGCGCAGATGAATCCAGAAGATGCTCCATGGTTCAGCTGCGTTGGCACCATACACATGAGGGACATATGCAGGTAATATAACGAGGTTTCCCGGGCTGACATCATATGTCTTGCTGCCATCCATCGTATACCAGCCTGTGCCTTGGACACAGTACATCAGAATGTGTGATTCACAACCATCGGGACGATCACGGTAATGATGCTCCGCTTCGTGAAAGTAACCGATATCGGTAACATATAATCCGGACGTGACCGGATAAGCTGCGGTTTCTTGCAGCAGGGAGTCCGGAAGAACAATGAGTTTTTGCATACGAAATCCGTCAGATTTACGCTGTAGGGGTGGTCTGTTGTTAGGTCTCATACTTTGTATTATGGTGAGAGGCGATAAGGGAGTCAATGACAGATATGAGGGCGCACACCGGGGTTGTTATCGATTTAGAAAGCCACGTTACAGGAAGTGAAGCAGTTGCCCGTGAATTGGGTAAGTACATATCAGTGGGAAAAATCAGAACAGTGAATATACAGGATAAGGGAGAGATTAGATATGGAACCAGTCACAACTCAGGAAACACTTTTCTATACAGGTACGTATGCGTCAGCGGATGAACCAGGAATATACCTATGTGCGTTGAATGCGGATACAGGAAAGATGCGAATCGTCAATCACATGGATGGTGTGGATAATCCGTCTTATCTGGCGCTATGCCCGGATGGAAACTGTCTGTATGTGGCGAGTGAGACGGATGAGGGAGAGGTGTTGGTCTATCGGAGAGATGCGGCAACGAGTGAGCTGCACCTGATGGATCGAAAACAGACCAGAGGGGCTTCAACATGTTATGTGTCTGTCTCCAAGGATGGTCAGTGGGTGTTCTCATCCAACTATAGCAGCGGCAGTGTCAATGTATTCCCGGTTGGCGATCAGGGGACGCTTGGTGAGATGAGTGCATGGGTAGAGCACACGGGAAGTGGAATCAACGAAGAACGCCAGGAAGGGCCGCATGCACACTCCATTCAGCAAGATCCGTCCGGACAGTATGCTGTCGTATGTGACCTCGGTCTGGATCAGATCATTGTGTATCGGTTGGAAGAGGGACGTTTGGTTACCCATCGTGAGATGGATCAGCCACCAGGCGCAGGGCCAAGGCATCTTGTGTTCCATCCCAACTCAAAGTGGGCATATGTAATTAACGAATTGAACAACACGGTTACGGCATTCCTATACGATGAGCGCAGAGGTGAGTTCACTACAGTGCAGCACATTTCCACACTTCCAGAAGGGCATAAAGGAGAGGGTACGGCTGCAGACATCCGTGTATCTCCATGTGGACGTTTCCTGTATGCATCCAATCGGGGAGATGACAGCATCGTACTCTATCATATTGACCAGGAGAGCGGTGAGTTGGAAGCCGTAGAGTGGACGTCCACGATTGGGCAGACACCGCGTAACTTTAATATTTTGCCGGGTGGAATTCTAGTCGTGGCGAATCAGGACAGCAATAACCTCGTAGGTTTCCAGATTAGCGAAGAAGACGGACGTCTGACGCATAACGGGTTCAAGCTGGAACTGCCTCGTCCGGTATGTATTGCTCCTGTGGTATAAAAGTTGTAATACGGTGAAGTAAACGTGGAATATTACATCTAAAAAGTTGTCTAATAAGCTGTGAAATCATGGGGAAACAAATGGTTTTACAGCTTTTATGCGATTAACTTGAAAATCGTGGCTATTATAACATTTTTTATTGACCCTCGTTCGAACGTTCATTATGATCAGAATATAGGGTGATAAAACCTAAAATCTGGATGTTGCACGAAGGGTGGTGCTTTCCTTGGAACCTGCAAATTCAATTCGGGAGCAATTAACCCAGTTTATCGCTAAGAACAGCATGACGCTCTCCCGATTCTCGGAAGTATCGGGCATTAATACAGGCACAATTAGTCGTATTTTACATGGGAATCGTCCCATATCCGTGAGTCAGTTGATTGCAATATCATCAGGAATGGGCGTGGCAGCGGATCATTTTTTTACCGACTATGTGGAAGAATGTTTTGCTTATTCCGTATCCATGCGGCGGATCAGACCGTTTATTCTCCGAAGTGCGGAGTTGAATCGGCTGGACTGCATTGAACAGATTCTTTATCGGCTACTGGACGACCTGGATTATGCGACAGAACTATTTGAGATGGCTGAACAATTATTTGAACAAAATCAGCGGTCTGCGGCGGCATTGTTATATAAGAGTGTGAGCGAGGTTGAGAAATATCAGCATTCTGAACGGCTTGCCATGTGTCAGTATCGAATGTTTCTAATTGGACAAGGAGAGAACCTGGAGGAAAATCTAAGGACGGCTATCTTGTTCGAGCCCTATGTTGACCGGTTGGATGAGAGATACCAATTGGAAGCCTTCAAAGATCTAATTCATGTTTTTGGCTCGGTAAATAAATGGAGCGAAGTTAAAAATTTCGCTGACAAGATGTTACAGTTAGCCAAAATTCAATATGATACAATTAACATTTCGGAACGACAAAATCAGGAGTGGAAACTAACAGTGCGGCCACTTTACTTTTATATACTATATGCATGGTTGATTCAGTCGACGGTATTTGAGGAGCAGGGAGACTATACCAAAGCATTAGAACTTGTGGGGCTTTATGCAAGTGGAAAGAGCTGGGTGCGGGAGGACGATGATGAGTCTCGACGTGTGCTGAAGCAATTCGAAGAATGGGCAACGGCTAATAAGTATCTCTATCAGATGTTATCTGGAGATATAAATGTTGTTAAAGAATATGCAAATTACATCACACAATACCCGGATGAGATATTTTTGGCATTACGTTACATCATCCAGGCAGCGAATAAGTTTAACTGGAATATTGATGATATTTTAGAGCGATTCTCGGATTACATTCCCTTACGTACATACAAGACAGAATTTGGACAATACAACTCTTCAATGATGGATCAAAATTATGCAAAACTTCTAGGGGAATTGGCGATATATTATTTAAATCACAATCGCGATGTTGCAATAAGTCGAATTTTAGAAGGATTGAACTTCTCTATTCAAAAAAATAATGATCTCAATTTCATTAAATATGTGATGGCTTTTCTTGAAAAATGTTTTAGTAGTGAAAATTTTGAAGACAAGGAAAAGCTTAAATTACTGATCAATGAGATGCAGCGAATTAATGCGTGATACAAGTACTACTTTAGTTCTGAATTTATTTAGCATTATGATTACACTGTAATATACTTTACGAAGCCGAAGGAGAAATCCTTTGGCTTTTTTCATATACTACCATTTATTTACTAAATTAGACCTATAGATGGAATTATATGTTTAATTTAAAATAAATGTATTAAAGCGCTTACACAAAAGATGGCGCTACAAGGGCAGCGGGCTTACCACTACAATTGGGGAGGCAATTGTTTATGGGGAATCGATCATCATTGTGGAAGCGCACATTACGTACAGCGGGAGTATCACTACTGAGTTCCGCATTACTGGTCACTTCGCTTGGCTTTGGCAACACGCAAGTAACACATGCAGCGGGAGCAAGGCAGATGGAATATCTGGATCGCGGTGTGGTGGCTGTGAAGACCGGGACAGGTGTGTTTGTCAGTTGGCGGCTTCTGGGAATGGAAGGATCGAATGTATCGTTTAACGTATATCGAGATGGAACCAAGGTGAACGCTACGCCCATAACAAACAGCACCAACCTTCAGGATGCAAGCGGGACAAGCAGTTCCAAATATACGGTTCGCGCTGTAGTCAGTGGAACGGAGCAGGCTGCTTCAGCGGCAGCAAGCGTATGGGGCAATAACTATCTATCTGTACCGCTCAATGTACCCGCAGGTGGGACAACGCCCGATGGAGTAGCCTACACCTACAGTGCCAACGATGCCAGTGCAGGTGACCTGGATGGTGATGGTGAGTATGAATTGATTGTGAAGTGGGACCCTTCCAACTCCAAGGATAACTCCCAGAGCGGTTATACCGGGGAAGTATTTATCGATGCCTACAAATTAAACGGAACACGCCTCTGGCGAATTAGTCTGGGCAAAAATATCCGTGCCGGTGCTCACTACACCCAGTTCATGGTGTATGATCTCGACGGTGATGGCAAAGCCGAAGTTGCGATGAAAACAGCCGATGGCACCAAGGATGGCACTGGCGTGATCATCGGGGATGCAAGCAAGGATTACCGCAATTCCAGTGGTTATGTGTTGTCTGGCCCCGAATTCCTGACGGTCTTCAATGGGCAGACTGGCAAAGCGCTCTCCACGGTGAACTACGAACCGGCGCGCGGCAATGTGTCCGACTGGGGAGATAACTATGGAAACCGGGTGGACCGATTCCTTGCCGCCATTGCTTATCTGGATGGGGAGCGCCCAAGTCTGGTCATGGCGCGTGGGTACTATACGCGAAGTGTGCTTGTGGCCTATAACTGGCGGAATGGACAGCTGACCAAGCAATGGACATTTGATTCCAATACCTCCGGCAATTCAGGTTATGCTGGGCAGGGGAATCATAATCTGAGTGTGGCGGACGTAGACGGAGATGGGAAGGACGAGATCGTTTATGGTGCCATGGCGGTGGATGACAACGGCAAAGGATTGTACACGACAGGACTTCATCATGGTGATGCCATGCATCTGAGTGATCTGGACCCGGACCGCCCTGGACTTGAGGTATTTCAGGTTCATGAGACACCGTCCAATGCCGGAGTGGAATTTCGTGATGCAGGTACAGGCCAGCTAATTTGGGGAGTCAAAACAACGAAGGATATTGGACGTGGCATGGCGGCAGATATCGATCCTAGATATAAAGGCGCCGAAGTATGGGCAGACGGCAGTCTGTACACAGCCAAAGGGCAGAAACTCGGGACAACCCTGCCTTCCTCCACGAATTTTGGAATCTGGTGGGATGGTGATTTGCTCCGTGAACTGCTGGACAGCAACCGAATCGACAAGTGGAATTATGCCAATAGCACAACGGTGAACCTGCTCACCGCATCCGGCGTTTCTTCCAACAACGGCACCAAGTCTACGCCGAATCTGCAGGCCGATCTGTTCGGGGACTGGAGAGAGGAAGTCGTGTGGCGGGCCAATGACAGCTCAGCACTGCGGATCTATACCACAACAGCAGTTACGGACAAACGCATCTATACGCTGATGCATGATCCAGTGTACCGTCTTGGCGTCGCTTGGCAAAATGTAGCCTACAATCAGCCGCCACACACCGGCTTTTATCTGGGAGAAGGCATGAACCCACCACCGGTACCGAATATCCGGTATGCGGGCAGATGAGGAATGGACAAGGTGTGGCTGTCCAATTCCGTACATGTTTATCGTAGCCAGCGAAGCATAGGATTCGCTGAAGGGAACAACGGACGCTGGTTCGTTGTTCCTCTTTTTTTGCCAATAGCCCAGAAATACGGTAAAAATCGGAAAAAACGTTTGACAGGTATATAGACTGCCTTTATTATACGTATATAACTCACTAAACAGGTAGGAATAATAAAAATGAATCTGTTTTCATTGTGAAAGCAGTCATTTGACAGACAGATGCAACAATGCAACCTGAACAGAATAACGTTCTCACCGTATAGACGGAGGAACACCACAGCGCATCCTTTCCAGATGGAGCATGCACGGCCTTAAGCCGGCATGACTTTATGGGGAGAAGTGCGCGGGGGTTCCTCCGTCTTCTTGTTTTTACGGGGCGTTCGATCCTGTTCAGCCGGCCTGAGGTAGTCATGCAGATCTATATCGGGGGAGTGTTATTCATGAAAAAGAGAATTCATAAGGGTATCTTGGTTGGTCTGGCACTTGTGTTAACAGGAGTTCTGGCAGCATGCGGATCAGATAGCGGCGGGTCCAATACGGCAGGAACATCAGGGGGAGCGGAAGGCGGCAAGGAAGGGGCCAAGGCCATCGAGCTGCTGAATGTTTCCTACGATCCAACGCGGGAACTCTATGAGCAATATAACAAAGCGTTTGCGGCGCATTGGTTGAAAGAGAAGGGCCAGGAAGTGACCATCAAGCAATCCCATGGGGGATCGGGCAAACAAAGTCGTTCTGTTATTGACGGACTGGATGCGGACGTGGTGACACTGGCATTGGGATACGATATTGATGCGATTGAAGATAAAGGTCTGATTAATGAAGGCTGGCAGGACAAATACGAGCATAACAGCTCTCCGTATACCTCTACGATTGTGTTCCTTGTACGTAAGGGTAATCCAAAAGGCATTAAGGACTGGGATGATCTGATCAAAGGGGATACCCAAGTCATCACCCCGAATCCCAAAACGTCCGGCGGGGCGCGCTGGAACTATCTGGCGGCATGGGGATATGCCCTTAAGCACAATAACAATGATGAAGAGAAAGCGAAGGCATTTGTTGGTGAATTGTTCAAGCATGCGCCTGTACTGGATTCGGGTGCTCGTGGGTCTACGACAACGTTTGTTGAACGTGGCATTGGTGATGTGTTGCTTGCCTGGGAAAATGAAGCTTTCCTATCGGTAAAGGAGTTGGGTCCGGACAAATTTGATATTGTCGTGCCATCGGTTAGTATCTTGGCCGAACCACCGGTTGCAATTGTGGACAAAAATGCAGACAAAAAAGGAAGCCGCGACGTGGCGGATGCCTATCTGAAATATTTGTACAGTGAAGAAGGACAGACGATTGCCGCTGAAAATTATTACCGCCCAACGCTGGACAGCGTGGAGGAAAAATTCAAGGATCAGTTCCCGGCGCTTGAACTGTTCACGTTGAAAGATGTATTCGGCACATGGCGGGATACTCAGGCCAAACATTTTAATGACGGTGGTATCTTCGACCAGATCTATGTTCCAGGCAGCTAAGGTTGCTCTGTTTAATGAACACCCGATCAATCGCGCTGTGAGCGGCCAACCAGCCCTACCGGCTGAAGGCAGAGAGGATGAACGTGCATGAGCAAGGTGATGGTGGCGCGGAGACGCACATTGCCGGGATTCGGATTAACGATGGGTTACAGTGTGCTCTACCTGAGCCTGGTTGTACTTATTCCACTGGCAGCGCTGTTGTTTAACTCAACAGGGCTGACATGGGCAACCATGATTGAGGTTGCGACCAATCCCAGGGTGTTGGCTTCCTTCCAGGTCAGCTTTCTGACCGCAGGTGCAGCGGCGCTGATTGATCTCGTGCTGGGGTTACTCCTGGCATGGGTGCTTGTTCGGTATGAATTCCCGGGCAAAAGGCTGTTTGATGCGGTCATTGATCTGCCATTTGCCTTGCCGACAGCGGTAGCAGGGGTTGCTCTTACGGCGATCTATGCCGGCAATGGCTGGATTGGGCAGTTTGTAGAGCCTTTGGGTATCAAGCTCGCCTATTCACAGGCCGGGATTACACTGGCGCTGATGTTTATCGGAATTCCGTTCGTGGTTCGTACGGTGCAACCGGTGTTGGAGGAGCTGGAGGCAGAGGTGGAAGAAGCGGCTGCCACACTGGGAGCAGGAAGATGGCGGATATTCCGCACGATTCTGCTGCCGGATCTGATCCCCCCGTTGTTAACGGGATTTGCTCTGGCTTTTGCCCGGGGTATTGGCGAATATGGTTCGGTTGTATTTATCTCAGGTAATATGCCGATGAAAACGGAGATTGCCCCCTTGTTGATCATGGCCAAGCTGGAGCAGTTCGATTATGCAGGCGCTACAGCTGTAGCTTTGCTGCTGCTTCTCGTTTCTTTCATCCTGCTGTTGATCATTAATTCCTTGCAGCGTTGGAGCCGGAAGGCGGGAAGGGCATGACAATGAAGCATGGTGGAATAAGGATATTAAACGAAGTCACTCACCCAAACCAAAGGAGGTGCAGCATATGGCGGGTTCTGTCCCACTAAGCCCTGTTCCACCCGTACGAGCTGGCCGTGGAACAAACCGTGCAACAACGGAAGCTCCATGGGTCAAATGGTTGTTGATTGGACTGGCAAGCCTGGTACTCATATGGCTGCTTATTTTACCACTGGCCATTGTGCTCATGGAGGCGTTGAAGCAGGGCTGGGGTGTGTACATCGCGGCTCTTACCGAGCCGGATGCCATGTCTGCACTGAAACTCACGTTATTGGTTGCGGCGATTACAGTGCCGCTGAATACGATATTTGGTGTGGCCGCTGCATGGGTCATTACCAAGTTCCAGTTCAAGGGCAAGGGACTCATGATCACCCTGATTGATCTTCCCTTTTCCATCTCGCCTGTGGTGGGCGGGTTGATTTTTGTATTGGTCTTTGGTTCGAATGGGTGGTTTGGGCCGTGGCTGTCCGAACATGATATCAAAATCATTTTTGCGCTGCCAGGCATTGTGATTGCAACGCTGTTTATTACCTTCCCGTTTGTAGCGAGGGAGTTGATTCCACTAATGGAGGACCAGGGAACCCGGGAAGAGGAAGCAGCGGTTACGCTAGGTGCTTCCGGGTGGCGAATCTTCTGGAGTGTAACCTTGCCCAACATCAAATGGGGGCTGCTATACGGCATTATTCTGTGTAATGCCCGTGCCATGGGCGAGTTCGGAGCCGTATCTGTGGTGTCCGGGCATATCCGCGGGGAGACCAATACGTTACCACTTCATGTCGAGATTTTGTATAACGAATATCAATTCTCGGCTTCGTTTGCCGTAGCGTCACTGCTCCTGATTCTGGCTCTCGCCACGTTGTTGCTCAAGAGCTGGCTTGGTCACAAAGCTGTTTCAGAAAAGTGACTATGAGAAGAAGAAAATACAGATTGACAGCTACTGGAAGCCCTGCTAATGTATAAACCAAGTATATAGGTTGGATAAGAGTGATTTATAAATCCGTTGGATGACAGCGTACTTAGGAATATGGCGGGCAGTAGCCCGAGAAGAGGAGGTGGCTCTATGGCTAAGCCGTTAAAAGTGGATGAGGTATGGTTGGACCGAATTGCCGGACAGCTGAATGACATGGAGTTTGGTTCTTTGCATATCGTAGTGCACGAAGGTCAGATTGTGCAGATGGAGCGGACCGAACGCAAGCGTTTTGAAAACACGCCCTCAGGCAGCGCCTCCAAATCCGGAAGCACGGCACGAAGCAGTTCAGCCCGTTCACTACGTGGATCAAATGCGAGTGCGAAGGGATAGAGAGTGACGTGGCATGAGGGAATCAAGGATGGGTGCATAGGAACACAAATGTATACTTTTCAGAAACTCATGGGAAATGCATGTTCCAGATCTTCCTACCTATTGTGCACGACCTGTCTCCATATGCTCCTTATACCAATGATTCGCTTCAAGCAGCACCTGTTGCCCACCTGCATCCATGAATTCTTCCACAAAGGTATCGAAATACCCCACAGGCTGATCGCCAGTGATGATGGAGATGTACGCTCTGTCTCTCATGCGAATCAATTCAGATGAATATTGAATCAGGGCAGGGGTTGCAACCTCCAGGCGATTATAGATACCATTCTCCGTCAACCCTGCAGATGCAGCCCACTGTTCACGTTTATCCGAGGGTGTACCTGGAACCGTCATGCCGATACTTGAGCCGATCATATTAATATAATTCTCCATTCTGTTGTATGGGTAAAGTAAATAAAACGAATTTGAATCTTCAGCGCTCCAATTCCAGTGTTTTCCTGGAAGGCCATACTCCATTTTGATCTGCTCCACCGGATCGGGGTTGGCACTTACATAATCGAGTATCTCCAAAATTTTCTCCAGTTTTCCTGGCTCCTTCGCAGCCTCAGCGCCTATAGCAATAAAATTCATCAGCAGATTATTCCCTTTTGAACCGCTATGTCCATCAGGACCAATAACAGGAGAACCAAATACAACCTCTGCAGTTGCATTCTTCTGTAGCAACTCATTAACATTGAACGAGGCTCCCACTGGAGTTTCTTGGCCATTTTCATTAAGGACACTGTAGTCTCCCTCTTGATTCCAATGATAGTAGTTGCCCATCGAGGTCATCCCAATTTTTCCATTAATAAAAGCATGGGACAGATGTTTATATCCACCTTTATTCTCACCGGTTATAAACTCGGGATCGATAACCCCGTCCCGATACCACTTTTGCATATAAACCAATGCTTTTTTCATCTCCGGCTCCAAAGCACCGATCACAAGTTGGTTGTTTTTTTCATTAAAATACAGTTGCTCGGTGAAAACGGACTGTCCAAAAGCACCAAACACGACATTTAAGCCCTCTCTGGATAGGCCATACGTATCTTGTTTACCATTTCCGTCCGGATCATCTTTGGCAAAAGCATACATGACCGTTTCAAATTCATCTAATGTCTTGGGCACCTCCAGACCGAGCTGCTTAAGCCAGTCCTCTCGGTATACAACAGGGGTTCGATAGATGTTGGTCTGATTAATGGCCGGAATTCCATATAAGGAGTCGTTTATTTTTCCATACTCTAGGTAACGTGAATCATAATCGCGAATTCGCTGCACGATATTTGGCGCATATTGTTCAAAGACTTCCGGGGAGATTTCCGCTAAGACCCCTTGCATTTGATACTTAAGCAGATCATGCGGTTGTCTGATCCGGAACAGATCAGGTATTTTCCCTTGAGCAAGCTCCAGATCCAGCAGTTCCTCGTACCGCCTGTTCTCAAGGTTCCACACCTCCAGATCGACATCAAACCGATCTTCAATATAGGTAATCATCTCAGCGTTCTCAGGAACAGGGATATTTTGATGCATGGTCCAGGAAATCGTATATTGAGGAGCTGTATCCTTCTCAGAGCTTGCTGAATGTTCCTGCTGTTGCATTTGTGATCCTTCTCTGTTTAGAACGGTACAACCGCTCATCAATCCAATAAGAATAGATGTAGCAAACAATAGATATAGTTTTTTTGAAAGGTTGAGGTTCATAGCAGCTCCTTTCCTGATTTTAAATTCTATATAAGTTCAATTAAAGAGTATTTACACGGACACTCCAATGACAGAACAACCTTCCGATCGCTGTTATTCCCAGATTTCTTTTGATCCCTTTCTAAAGGGGGAAATCCGGGAATAAAGGCGCACGCTTCGCTTCTTCAGGTTCTTTCTGTCCTCTCCGTTATTGTGTAAATGTTAAACTGAACCTATATAGATCCCTGTTCCATTAGACTGCGCATGAAGTTTTTTGGTGTACAGCCGTGAATTTCTTTGAACTTCTTAATGAAATAGGCAGGGGTACGGTAACCGACCGTACTTGCGACCTGCTCAACCGTAATTTCACGCTGTGTCATGAGTTCCCGTGCGCGTTCCATTCGCTGATTCGTAACATATTCGGAATAAACAATCCCGGTTTCTTCCTTGAAAAGTTTACTGAGATATTTAGGGCTGATGAATACTTGCTCTGAAACATGATCCAGCGTGAGATCGCCCGATAAGTGCTCGTGAATATAGGCTTTGACAGCCGAGATGGTATCCACACTTCGTACCTCACTTCGCTTCTCCATATGCATCACAAATTCGGTCACGAGATGAATCATCCATTCTGAATAGCGGTTGATATTGTAGAACAATGAAAATTGCTTGTACAGATTCAATGAACTCGCCTCGGCGGGTTGCAGGCGCACCTGATGAATACACTCAGCGTAAATAGATACCGTTTTTAATAATATGATCCGACTGTATTCGGCGGAATAGGGGCCTTCCTTTATTGTCGCGACCAATTCCTGAATGGCCTCAACTGTGCCTTGCACATCCCGAGCCTGCAATTTCTTTTCAAAGTTTACCAGGTATGACTCCGGAATTTCCAAACTGCTGGCTTCCCTGTTCAGAAGATCAAGATTCTGAATGGCAGACTGCTCGGGAAAGAAGTAGCTGTATCGAATCAGGGTATTCGCCTGATGATAGCTTGTGTGAATCTTCGTAAAGTGTTCTACCCATCCGCCTAACGATAGTACAAATTCCAGACCAAATCTGCTGCTCGCCTCAGCGTGAATAAAGTCTACAATGTGATCAGAGAGAGGTTCTTCGGGTTGGTTGGTACAGATGATTACTGCTATTTTGTGATCCTGCAATTCCTCTGCCAGCAGTTGAGTTCCATCCATTTCTGCAATCTCCAGCTGCTGGATCATCGTATACAACGTATGCTGCAACTGTCGTGGCTGCAGATCCTTCCACTTCTCATTAACGGGGTCAATGACGATGCAGCGGAAGCGAGAGTAGGCCATTGAAATGTGAACAGACTGGAGCTGTTCCGTAAGTTCCTCGGGTGTAAATCGATTATTTAACATATTAAGCATGATACTATGCTTAATCATCTTGTGATTGGCTTGGAGTGTTTCTTCAAGACTATCAACTTTATTGGACAGACTGTTAAACGTTGTATCGATGAACCGGTATTCGTCCTGCTTTAAGCTGGCTGGGCTATCCATCCGGCTCTTGATGTTATTCATGATTCGTTTAAGAGGACTATAGTTGGCCCTGGTAAAGATGGACGACATCGCTATCCCAACCGCGACAGCCAACAAGCCGAGAAGAACCGAAATTTCTTTTAAGCTATCCAATTTATAATAGAAGCTTTCATTCGGTGTGGTTGTGTAGATTCTCCATGCATTTCCTTTAAATTGATCTTGGGTAACGACATGAGAGTCATAGTTAAATACAGGCGTGAAGCTCTCATCTGAAGAATGAAAGGTGAGCAGCGACTGCGTCAGATTCTCCTCCGTGGAGCTGCCTATCAACGTTTTGTCCGCGGCGGATATGACGGTTCCGTCCTGATCGATGATTAATGTATTCGCATAGTCAGCAGGGAGCATATTTTTAATGATCTGACTGATCGCTGATTCTTTGATATCAATCGCAATCATGGCTTTGCTCTCTTGTCCAGACGATTGAAACGGGTAACTATGGACATAGGAAATTAGAGGACTCATGTTGCCCTGTTCTCGTGATTCGATATAAGCATCCTGAGGCACCATGCGAGTCTTCATCCATAAAGAGCTTTCTGGAGTCTCTTTCATCGCAGCAATCCAATCCGTCGTATGATCCATACTCGAAGGCGTGTCCTCATAGAGCAATAGCCCATATACAGATGAGACGATGAAGTGGTTCTTCGTATCGTACACATGAATAGCTTCAATGAGATCGGAATAATTTTGCACCATATTTTTGAGGGACTGTTCGATGTCCAGGATTTTGCTATGGTTTCCTTTTAAGCTATCTAAGTCGATACTTGCGGCGTTACCGAGTGCCAGGGACAGATAGACCTGATTCACCTTCTGGATCACAGAGCTCTCAATATAATTGACAGTGCTTTTCAGCGACAGCTGATTATTGATTCGAATTTCTTTGCTGTATTGATGGGAGAAGAAGAGGTATAGAATGGAGCCGAAAAGAAGCGCAATGACAAGAACGACAGCAAGGTAGGAAAGAACCATCTTGGATCTCACAGACTGAAATGGCTTATGCATTCTTTTTCCCCCTTCGTTTCTCGTGTCTAAACAACTTCATCATTATATAGCAGGCCGAGGACTAGAAATCATGTTGATCGAAATTTAACAAACTTCTTCTCCACATTTTACACTAATTTAATAAAGCGTTTACATAAAAGGATATTATAATTAACGAAAGTAGTATCTCCTCTGTTTTTTGAGGGCAGAAATCATCGGAACGTACGATTTTGATATAAAACGGAATTTGTTCTATAGATGCGAAACGCTCCCTAATGCTACAGTAACGGCAGATCAGACATCTGTATAGAGACTTTCTTACTTATTTGCAGATGCAGAAGCAAAAAAATAATTTACCATAATGGGAGCGTGTATTTGCAAGCCATGAGAAAACCACTTAAAAAGTCACTGGCATTACTTCTAATGTTGTCTATGGTAGGTCCGACATTTGCAGAGAAGAGTTTTGCAGCCGATCAGAAGATTCAGTTTTCTGATATTAAGGGACACTGGGCGGAAGCAAATATTCAAGCATGGGGTGATGAAGGATTAATTCGAGGTTACCTGGATCGTTCATTCAAACCGAACACGTATATTACCAGAGCAGAATTTATGAATTTGGTAAACGGTGCTTTTGGGTATTCCGGACAAGCTAAAATTACCTTTAACGATGTGTCTGAGAGTGCATGGTATTACGAAGCAATTTCTATTGCAAATGCAAATGGATATATAGATGGATACACCGATGGCACAATGAAGCCGCAAGATCCGATCACCCGTCAAGAAGCAGCTAAAGTGATTGCCGGTATTCTAAATTTGGAATTGAATGAAACAGCAGCAAATGTCTTTAGCGATTCATCGTCTATTGCAGCGTGGAGCAAGGGAGCTGTAGGTGGAGCGGCAGCAGCGAAAATTATCGCTGGTTATGCAGATGGAAGCTTCAAACCGCTTAATTCCATTACTCGTGCCGAAGCAGTATCAGCACTCGTTAAGGCTGTAGAGACAGATTCGACTACAGCTGCCAAACCAGCTAAGCCAAAAGGAACGGCATCCGTACTGAATGTTAATCCCCCAGCAGATGAAGCCCGTTTGTCTGCCGTGAAGCACGGAGCCAATGCTGGAGACGACACCTTGAAAAATATTGCGGAGACCAATCCGTTTATTGATATTTTGGACGGTTTTGATCAAGTATGGTCCATGAACCAAGCGGACTGGAGAGATGGAACGGCGGCAACCAAAATTGGAGCTGACGGAAAGAATGCAAAGTATGGAGATGGACCGTCCCCATATTATGACGGCTTTAAGAATGATCCAACCGTAGCCGTCGCTGATCAGAAAACATATGCAAATGAAGAGATCCGAAACAAAGCGACTTGGGAAGCCAATATCAGATATGTAGAAAAGGTCACGCAAAACCGCACGGGTGAAGAGGCTTTGGCAGCCTACTATGATGACCAAAGAGATAAGATCTATAGCGTGATGGAGGGCTTTGGTCCGTTGGCTAACACGTATGTAGATATCATCAAGCCGAAGACAAACGTTGAACGAACGGTGGACGAGATGAATGTGGTATTGACCGAAGAAACAGTGGAAGATGAAAGCCAAGGTATTGGAGATTGGGATGAACAAACGGAGCTTTCAGACTTGGTCAATTTGGTTGATCTGGTTCGATTCAAAATTCCTGCATCATCTAATCCCTCTAAATATTTCTACTCTTCCCCTAGACCGTGGAGAATGAATTCCAATGGAGAAGTGAAAGAAGTGGTTGACAGCAAAGGACTGCCTGTATGGGAAACCTTGGGCGAAGGTGAGAAAAAAGAAGTACCTCTGGCTTCAGGCGGCACCAAATCAACCGGAGAAAAACATTACCAGCAATACGAAACCAACGTTAAGCTTATTCCTGCCTTAACTTATGTCAAACGAATCGCTGAGGATGGAAGAGGAAAAGATGGCGGATTTCCGAGCGGACATACAAGCGCAGCCTACTTATCCGTATTTCCTTTGGCATACGCTACGCCAGAACGATTCGCTGAATTGTTAACGAGAGCAGCTCAGCTGGGTGAGAATCGCATCGTAGCAGGGATGCACTCACCACTTGATGTTATAGGAGGAAGAATACAATCCACAGCCATGGCTGCATATGCACTTAATCAGGCTGATAACAGAGAAGTGTTAGAGAAAGGCTATGAGAATGCAGGAGAAGTATTTGGAGCTGCAGCCAAGGATAAAAATATGAGTCTGTATGAATATGCACACACCGTAACAGAGGATTACACGTTTAAGAGTGCTTACGATGAACACAAATGGGAAGATCATGATGCCAATAAAGCCTTCTATAGAGAAAAGATGACTTACGGTCTACCACAAACCGGAACCAAAGGTTTGGCTCCAGTTGTACCGCAAGGAGCAGAAGCCCTGTTAGAAACACGTCAACCGTATTTAACAGATGAGCAACGCAGACAAGTATTGTATACAACATCCATTGACTCTGGATATCCTGTACTGGATGAATCCAAGGGCTGGGGTAGAATTGATCTGGTCACGGCTGCGGATGGATACGGTGCATTCTTGAACAATGTAACCGTGGATATGGACGCTTCCAAAGGGCGCTTCAATGCACAAGACTGGTGGAGAAATAACATTACCGGCAGTGGAATGCTCACGAAAAAGGGAACAGGTTCACTGACACTAACAGGCAACAATAGCTACACAGGCGGAACGTTGCTGCAAGCCGGAACACTGGTAGCTGAATCTGCGACTGCTTTTGGTACGGGTGATCTGTATGTAGAAAATGGAACAGTTGTCGTGGATGTGAATGGAGCACTCAACTTAAATAGAAACTTTACCATGGATAACGGTACGTTGGAATTGGTAGTGACTGACAACAACAGTCAGTTGAATGTCGGCAGAAAGCTCTATATTGATGGAGGAAGCCTGAATCTGGACTTGTCCAACTATAAGATCGAAGGTTCCAAAGATATTACGTTAATCACGGCGAATGGAATTACAGGTGAATTCGACAGTGTAACGGCAGATGGTTATAACGTTACGGTCACATACGAAAAAGGTCGTATCATTGCACATGTTGTAGCCAAATAAGCGAAGTAATTATCCATTATATAAATTGAACTAAAAAATATTACACATGCCACTTCGATGACAGAATAAGCTTCCGATAATTCTTCGCAAGACAAAATTAGTAATATAAAAAAGGGCTGAAACTACAATGTAGTTTCAGCCCCTTTTTTACGTGGGAAGAGACATGCAGAATCTAGATGTTGAAAATTCACTCGAAGATGGTGATGGGCTGAATGCGTTAGTTATTCGTCGGTGTTGGTACCAGATGTACGACGTGTATTCTCTTCCAGCTCCGTAGAGACTTGCTTTGTTGGTTCCAAATCCGTATGTCCTGCGTAGGGGCGATCACTTCGAGAGCGTGTCCCGGTCAGACTGAAGCCTGAAGTGAACAGGATTAATTGTAATCCCAGTGCGTAGGGCGCAGCAACAGGTCCAATCAGATGGAGCAAGGAGCATAGCGCGATCAGCAAGGAGAGCAATTTGGTTACTGTACGTGGCCTATCCCGGCGTGGGCTGGCCCAGAGCAAATAGCCATATATTATGGTGATCATTAGGGAAATTGCGCGAATCCATGGCAAGATGTTGTCCCATGAGTCCACAGGGACGTCCAACATTCGCTGACGAAATACCAGATCTGTAACCAGAAACCCTGTGGCCGCCAGTGCGGCTGGTTCGGCTACGGGCCGAAGGATGGTCCAGACCGCTGTGCCCCAATGATCTGCATGAGTATCCCGGCTGAGTTCATCCGATAATACGGTGCATTCCCGTTCCAGTGCTCTGTGCATCAGTCCGATTCTGGCAGGATCATGATCCTTAATACAGTCACGGATCTGGTCCTGTAGCTGAGGGGATAGGTAAGATGCAGCTTTGCAGGCTAACATTGCTGTGATCAGATCATTATGTTCGTGTTCCGATCGTTCATAATTCCGATTTTCCTGGATGGTAAGTTGTCCCAAGAGGGCTGTACTTATGTATAATGTATCTCGTATCCTTTGCATTCGCCTTTCGTGGCTGCGGCGAACTTCAGTGGCAGACCATATGTATATCCCCAGAAGCAAAGCCATGACTCCAAACAGCACAGCCACAGCGCCTGGGCGCGATGTTAGATCTTCAAACCAACGTTGAAACACACTTGTTCCTCCTTTGCACCAACTTCACGTATCATGAAACACGCTTCACGTAAGCTTTCTCTCACTATTACACAGGAAGTAGATGAATTCAAGCAGAAAGGGGCACAATTCATGAATCATGTGAGTATTGAACACACACCTCCCGCAGCAGTGGAGTATCTTGCCTTGCGGCAGATTGCCGGCCTTAGCCCGATGAGTAGGGAAGGGGCGGAGATTGGATTACCGAATAGCCTGTTTGCCGTATGTCTGCGTGAAGAGGATATGCTGATAGGCATGGGGCGAGTGATTGGAGATGGAGGTTGTTTCTTTCAGGTCGTCGATATTGCTGTACACCCGGATGTTCAGGGAATGGGGTATGGAAAACTGATCATGAGCGAGATTATGAATTATCTGCGTAAAGCAGTACCTGCCCGTGGTTTGGTCAGTCTGCTGGCGGATGTTCCGGCTGATCAACTTTATGCTCAATTTGGATTTGAATACACCAGCCCAAAATCGGAGGGTATGTGGTGGAGGCAGGGAGACTAGTGAACTAGTTAAATAACATATTCGGCGAACCTTTGGATAAATCCAAAGGTTTTTTGCTTTACAACCATTTATTTACAGGTATAATGTAAATTAAAACCAGTTACGATTTACAAATTACGATATACGGGTGCACTCGTGAAGAATGGAGGAATTGAATATGTACAATGACCAGAAAGCTCAGTTTAACCAGATGGTGGAACGATCTGTGGAGCAGGCGAACAAAAACCTTTCAGGAGCCAAGGGAGTTGTTTCCGTTCGATTAAGTCAGGAAGAGATTGATATCATAGATCAGCTAGTATTTCTTGAATTAGCCAAAAACCGTTCTGATGCGACTGCAATGTTGATTAGGGAAGGCATAAGAACCCATCAGACCTTATTGAACGAGATACGCGAGTATACGGCTGAACTGGAACGGGTAAAAGCCAAGATACAACAGACCATTCGAGATTCAGGTTTGGTTACGCGTCTGCATCGTATTAGTGATGATGAATCTGTTACGTACGAGGGAGAGGTGCGTGAAAAAGATGAAAAATGAAATTCGCGGCGACAGCTATCGGGCGGTTTTGCGCCTTCCTTCTTTTGTTGTGCTTCTTGTTGGTAGATTGGTCTCTGGCACAGGGCAGATTTTATTTTCTATGGCAACGATGTGGTATATCCTCCAATTAACGGAGTCGGCACTTGCTGCCGCACTGATTCCGATGTTGCCGTACTTGATCTATGCATTTTTGGGCATTCCCTTGGCTACGATCAGTGATCGCCTGCCGAAAAAGCAGCTTTTGATCTGGACAGATATATTGCGTGCAGGCATAGCTTGCATATTGGCACTTTTGTTCATGACAGGAGCCATGCTTCCGTGGCATATTTACGCAGCCAATCTGCTCATTGCCATCCTTGGTTTTTTGTTCAATCCCGCAACCCAGACAGTCATCCCCGCAATTTTGCCAGAACCTACAAAACAATTAGCTCCAGCCAATGCATTACTGAACTCTTCCTCCAAAACGATTGAATTGCTTGGATACGCCTTGGGGGGAATATTGATCGCGCTCATCTCCGTTCAGTCCATCCTGTTCATCTATGCCGTTACATTTCTGTTATCCGCCATATCCATTTTCTTTATCCGCATCCCTGTAACCAAAGTCGTGAAACAAAAAGGAGTCTCCGGTTTTGTTAAAGATAGCATGCAGGGAATTACATTTCTGTTTTCCCGTAAAATTTTGGCGTGCTGCATTATCTTTGGAGCCATTATCAATTTTGCGGGTGCACCACTGCACATTTTCACGCCGATTTTTGCCAATATGGTGCTGCAAGCCGGACCACAAGGCTACGGTCTGCTTCAGTCAGCCTTTGCCGCTGGCAGTATTGCAGGTTCTCTGCTTAGTGGTAAATATGCCAAACGACTCTCACTCGCTCACTGGTTTCTGATCAGTTATCTCATCTCAGGTACAAGTTTGCTGCTCATGCCGATGTTTCCTAACCTGTATATCGCGATTGCATGTTCATTTTTGTTGATGATGGGACTTGCTCTTGTGAATGTACCATTGGTTACTTCCATTCTTTTATCCACCCCGGAAGAAAAAAGAGGACGTGTCATGAACAGCATGGGTGTCTTGATGAGTGGCATTAGTAATCCGCTTGGGTTGTTGCTGGGAGGGTGGTTCATTGAAACGTACAACCCTTCATGGGTGTACATGGGGATTGGTACATTTGTTATTTGTATGGGAATGGCAAGCCTGTTTGTCCGACCTTTCCGTGAAGAACGGAGCAAGCGTACCCAACAACAAACGGCCTCGGTGTAGTCTGGATTTTTATGTCATATTGATCCTCTTTTTTATCCGAGGTAACACGTAATTTGACATGATCAGAAAATATAAATGGATGTTATGAATAATTTATGTAAAATAATTCAATTAAAAAGAAGGAATATCAAAATTTATGTAGAATTTGGTTTATAAGAGGGGGAGACAAATGGGAGGTAATTTATCATGGAAAACAAGGAAATTTTATCTGTACAGGATTTGATGGCACTAGAGGTTGAAGAGGATAACAACATGTTTGAGGAAACAAGCTTGTGTACAGTGTGCAGCTGGACTAGCTCACAAACAATCGTTGTCGAGAACTAGGAACTTCTTTACACGCTCTATTCACTGAATCATTTGAAAGATAAGTCTTTGATTTTCTCGCATTACTAAAATAATTGTCCCTCCCCCTCTTACTTTATCTAAAAAGGAGTGATTCTCATTGAAATTCGCAAGCGTAATCCCCAAGAAGGACGCCTTTGAGAACGCTTTGGAACATATAATCCGGGAACTTCCCCAATCCATCCAATGGTCGAATGACGGCCATTGGATTTGTTTTAGACCGGAAGAATTAAGGCTTCCCGCACAGGGCTGGAAAATTCATCTGTCTGTTATCCCTGTGGAAGGGGCTGAATTGCTGCGCCGCATTGCACCTGTTCTAACAGAAAATGAGGTGCAATGGAAAGTGGTGAGTAGCGGACTGAAACTGATTGAAACATCTAACGGTTCGATACCTCTCCCTCAGACTGGGAAGTGTGTCACCATCTACGCACGAGATGAAGAGCAGTTCTTGAAGCTACTGGAGCTAATGCATTCATGTACAAGTGATCTGAAAGGACCGGCTATTCCGACTGATCGGGCATACCTCGATAGCCAGTGTGTATTTTATCGTTATGGCGCATTCACTGATCGTTTCTACTATGACCGTTACTCGGGTGCAAAAGTGTATGCCATCCAGAATCCGGAAGGTAAGCTGGAAGAGGATCGAAGAACACCCGGCAGGTATAAACCGGAGTGGGTGAATGAACCTGAGGAGTTACTGCGGATTCAAGCCACTGGGAAGGATCAGGCTGCTTCTCGTCACTCCGATTCCAATAACAATGAGTTTGGTATACGAAATATTCGTGTGAGACGTGTACTCAAGAAATCCGGCAAGGGAGGAGTATTTCTCATCTCTGGCACATCGTACGAACAGGCTGTCATGAAAGAAGCGGTCCACCGCATGCGTGTAGACGGTAATGGGCGCTCTGCTCATGACTATCTGGATAATGAATATCGCGTGCTTGATCTGATGAAAGATACGGGGGTTACCCCACGACCGCTTGATCTGTTTAGCACTGAAAATAATCGCTATCTGATCCTGGAGTATTTTGAAAGCATCAGCTTGCGTGAATATATCCATCGCAGACATGTAGCCGCAGATTACAACCGGACGGATATGCATCGGATGGGTATACATATTCTCGATATGGTGCAGCAATGTCACGATACAGGGATTGTGATCAATGATTTGACGCCCAACAATATTGTTGTGCTGACAGACGGAAGTGTACGCCTGATTGATCTTGAACTGGCTTATGTTAGAAGTGATGAGAACCAGGCTGATCCATTGACCGGTCATACTCCGGGCTATGTGCCACGAGGGCGTGAGCACAGCAGGCGATCCAGTCATGCAGATGATCTGTATGCACTGGGAGCCGTCTTTTATTACATGGCTTCATCCATCGACCCCTATCTGAAATATCGGCAATCCCATCTGGAAGCTGCACAAGCTTATCTGGATCATCAAAGTAATACACAACTTCGTGGCTTGGGAAGTCTGGGTATTGAGATCATGTCTGGCGGATATGTGAAGTTATCAGAAATTCGTGAAACGTTGGTTGCATTACTGGAGCAGCAAGAGGTCCATTCAGGAGGAAGCAGGGATGTAATAGAGAAGGATGAATGCAATATGGAGCCAGAAGAAGTGCTCCGTCAGGCTGAGCGTATGGTAAACACACTGTATACTTCTCTTGATTTTAATAGCCCCTTGCAACTGTTCCCGGAAAACAGCATGAGCAAGATGTTTCATCCGGCGAATTTCAACTTTGGCTGGACAGGGATGATTTTTGGTTTTAATCAGCTTGGTCAGATTACAGAGAACAGACAATACCATCAATATGCGTATGAAGTGTTGGAATGGATTTTGACGAATCACCCTTACGTTCCAGATAAGACACCTGTAGCATTATACTTTGGATATGGCTCTGTCCCCTGGGCAATGGCAGAGACAGCTGAAAGAATAAATGATCCATCGTTGCTTCGACGTGCAGAGGATCTGGCATTGGAAATCACCCGACATGAGCCAGTACAGACCAATATTAGTCACGGAGCTGCAGGGTTGGGATTGATGCTGCTTGAAATATACCGCATTGGAGGCCGCTCGGAACTTCTGGCAAGAGCAGATGAGTTGGGTGTCTATATTTTGGAACAGGAAGAGCAGACGGATGAAACATTGAGCTTGTGGAAAGTGAAAGATAAATCGGACCAGAAAGGTCATTATTCCCTTGGATTCTCTCATGGCATCGCAGGTATCGGGTATTTTCTGCTTGCTTTGGCAGAGCGTACAGGGAAGGAAGCTTACTATTCTGCTGTGAAGCGAATTGTAAATACACTCGATCGTACGAGTCATGGAGGACCGAATGGCGTAAGACTGTGGCCTGCATCCCCCGAAAAACCGGATACACTCTGGGTACACTGGTGTAATGGATCGGCGGGTATTGGTCGATTTTTGATGGCAGCAGCTGATATTTTGCAAGATCCCCTTTGTACCAGACTTGGACTTCAAGCAGCGGATGCAGTGGCACAGGCAACGGTATTTGCTTCTTTTGGGCAGTGTCACGGAATTGCAGGCAATGGAGATTTTCTGCTCTTGGCCAACCGCAGGTTTCCAGGCAGATATGAAACCAAACTAGCGGAGTATACGCGGAGCTTGCATGTATTGCGAAGCGATCAACAGGAAGACATATGGATGTGGCCTCTGGAGGACATGGAGTCCTTCTCCCCGGATTATATGACCGGTTATATGGGGATCTATACGTTCCTGCTACGCCGTTTTTATCCGTCTGTTGCATCCGAACCGCTGGTTTATTCAGGTTTCGATTATAACAGGGAGGGGAAAGCGTATGATGCTAACATCCATATCTGATATCCTGCCACAATGCCAGCACGAATCGGGGAAGACGGGTGCTCGCTATTATGCAGTTGAACCTGGAAACGACGAAACCCTATCTTCGTTCATGATGATTGATCAGGGTGAGGGGCAGTATACATTGGATTTATGGAGTGAAGCACATTCCAATCTATATTGGGAAGATCGAATGTCATCCATTTTGGATAAAATCACATGGTCCTCTCTATATGCAACTGCTCCTGCCTCATTTCCGTGGGAGAAGCTTGGATACCGGGCGGATATTCTTGCCCATCGGTATCGATTTTTCGGCAAGTTGAAGGACGTTCCCGTGCCGGCTATGCCTAATGAAGACGCGGTTTGGATGTCTGCGGAGGGGCAGGCGGATTCCCTTGCACACATGCTCCAGGCCAGTGATCCTACCTGTCCAAGTTGGGAAGCTGCTCGTCAAGCTATCGGAGATATTTATCAGGGTGTATATGGCAAGCTGCTGAAAGGTTCCGGGCTTGTGGAACTGGGAGGAAGGAAGATCGGGGGCTGCCTGTTAAGCGATGAGTTTGGGAGTGTACTCCTTGCTCATATATTCACAATACCAGAAGCGAAACGTCAAGGTTGGGCCCGATGGCTTGCTGCATATGGTCTCCATCGGTGCAGTTCAGATCCGGATCAGTGGATTAAAGCTTCACTTGATGCAAACAACCGGGGCAGTTATCAATTGATGACGGCGCTGAATTTACAACAGGTGCCTGAACTTATACACGTATGCCGAATCACGAAAGAGAGTGAACTTTCATGATGCCTGTCTCACTGGAAAGTACGGATTATCATGATCTGAGAGGTAAATGGTTTCGTGTGAGTCATGAACCTGGATTGTTTGTCGTTGAAGGGACATCAGATGCAGTGAAGCATGAAATTCACAAACTGAGAACGCATTGGCAGGATAAGGTTATACAAATTGCGGTTGGTGATCCGTATGCTACTCTCCCGCTGATTTATCAACTAAATCCATTTCAGCCAATAGATGATCTTGTGGCATGTAAAAATGCGTTATTGAGATTCCAAAGATCAGGGTGGACGCCTGGTAATAGGAAATGGGTTCTGGTTGAAGTATCTTCCTACCTTCACCCTGCAGATCTGGGAGCCATCCACTATATCCTGTATCGACAGAAATTAAGGGGAGTAAGTGTAGTGCTTTTTTTTCATCGATATCCAACCATGGCGAGTAATCCTGAGTACATCCCCAAACTTCCGGTATCTATTGTCAGGGATACGCCCGATCAGACCCGACGTTTGTTGGAAGAACAGCTACAAATGGTAAGCAAGGATAATGGAAAGGAAAAAGAGGTAGCGTTGGCGCTCTACAATAGGCTGGCCTGGGTTTTGTTGTCCAAATCGGCTGATCCGGCCCGCTACAGGTCCTGTTTTCATTTTTTCGACAATAATTCGTTATTTCAACGTTTGTCGGCGACACAGCAGGCAGTACTCTGGTTTGAGTTGGGTCAGCTGTTAACCAAAAACGGGAAGCAGTATACCGAAGCACGACACTGTTATTCGAAAGCTCGGGAAATCATTGCCCATGAAGAACTAACTGAAACGTATCGTACTGGGAAATGGGCTGCGCTTGATAATGGTGAAGCATTAATTGAGATGCAGGAGGGCAATGTAGAACGTGCAATTACGTTGGAGCAACAGGCGGGCCAGCGTATACGCCAGCTTCCTGATGGACCCGATCAGCGAGTTTTTCAGATTCAGACGTTACTAAACATTGCGGGCTTGCAGCTCCGAGCCGGTCGCTATGCAGAGGCAGGTAAGACGTTGCTGGCTGCGGAGAAGTTATGTGTTGATGCGTACGCAGATTGGCTGGGGCATGTACTGCAATTAAAAATGGTATTACATCAACAGCTTGGTGAGCAGGAGCAGGAATATGAACTGTTGATTCAATTGTTACGTATGAAGACAAACACTATCCATTCCAAACTGCTTGGCCGTGCGGTGGAAATCGCTGGTGCGCTGATTACTCAAGGGTTAGAGGAACGGGCATCCCGGGTGTACCGTCTATTGATGATGGGGCTGCCGATTGCCAGTCTGCCACAGATCAGGTTGATTCGGGAAACATTAGGCAGACTGGGGACCGTTACGCCCCTAGATGCATACACGCAGGACCAGTATATTGATAAACTGGAATCGCAATTGGAGGGATGGGAGCAGTTAAAGTGCTGGAATGAAAGGAGGAAATCCGGTTGGGCTATCCATTCCTGACACGAATGAGTGTGAACAAGGAACGAACGAGTATGCTCTTGGGCTATGATGACAATACATGCGAATGGTGCAGTCTTGATGATACAGGCCGCATGGGTAGCCGGAAGATCCTCTCTGAACATGGGACGGAGTCAGAGCAGCACACGCAGCATATTCAGTTCATGGGCAGGAACCGTGTTCTTGTGATTACACAGGAAAAGGCGGGGAAATGGCTTCATATATACGAGAATGAGAAGCAATTAATTCTGGTCCAGAGCCTATTAGTGAAGTTTCCATTTCCAGTGATGCAGGCCGCTTGGCAAGGGGAGCAATTAACTCTGCTATTTTCCATTAGACATCGTTCAGGAGCTGTCCGTATAGGTCTTTATGATCCAGAAAAGGATGAAGCGAGATGGGTTACTCCTGATCTGGATAATCCGCAATTTGTATTCTGGTCTGCGTCAACACGAGAGGTTGGTGTAAACGTTGGTGGATTTGGAAGAGTGTATTCATATTCCGAAGATATCCATCCATCATCCGAAATACCCTATACGGAGTATGCCTACCCTGTGATGGATAAGCAGGGGGATTTGATAGCCGTTTCTATTCCTGTGGAAGATGGCTTCCAGCCGGGATGGATTAGGCAGGGAGAGGATCGGGTGCATGAATGTTCAAGGGATAGACAACCCTTCTCTGAACTGATTAGAATGCAAATCGATCCACATCAACAGCTAGTCCTCTGCGAAGGGATAACCTGCGGCAGGTGGCAATATGTTCAATATACATTGGACAGAGAGAAGATGTTTGAGCTGTATGATTATCCGGGAATCTTGACACAGGCTGTCCTGAGCAAGGACAGACAGGGCTTGATCGGAAAATATGAATCTATCATACGTCCTCCGGTGCCGGGGATATACCGGTTTTCGGAGCAAACGCGTACGATTACCCGTTTCCCGGTTGAGCGAGATGAGAGAATTGGTAACCATCCTGAAGAGGAACCCGATGTAATCTATGGATGGGTTCGTTATGGGCATGACATGATTCCGTACATGGACATGCACCCAAAGGGCGCAGAACAGGTGGTCATCTATCTTCATGGTGGGCCTCATAATTGCCTGTTTGACAGCTTTAGTCCGGTCATCAGCGGATTATATCAAGCAGGAGTGCGGGTCATCGGGCTGAACTATCCCGGCAGTTCAGGGTTCGGCACGGATTACAGGATGCGCATTCAGAACGATTGGGGCGGCGTGGATGCAGATGTCATCCAATTCATGCGGGAGCAGATGTTATCTTCCTATTCACACGTATCTCTCTATGGAGTGAGCTATGGGGCTTATCTGGCTTTGCTGGTAGCAGGTAAAAGTCCGGCGTTATGGAGTACTGTGGTTGCCTGTGCACCGTTTACGGATCTGGAAGGACTGTATGCGGGCGGAGGAGCAAAGCTGAGATCATTCTTGGAAACTGAAATCGGTGAGCTTTTGCATGATCAATCTGCCCTGCGGGATCGAAGCCCAACAGCTTATGTATCCGGACTCAGTGAGGTGGATATTCAACTCATTCACGGTCAGGCTGATCAACTGTGTCCCGTAGAACAAACGGAGAGGTTATATCTGGACATCATGGAAAACAAGCAACTGTCTGGAGCTGTAGGCAGGATTGAGCTTCATATTGTACAGGATATGGCGCATGAGGCTTATTCGGAGCGAATCTGGGCGCAGAAGGCTGTTGATTTTCTAACCTGCAGTAGAGTATCCACGTAAGATAAATACGTGATGTTGAAGCCGCAAATGCGGCTTTTTTGGCGATATTTAAGGTAAGGATATGGAAAGGAAAAGCGGCAGGGGAAGAGTTGTTCGTGGTCTGGTGCATAGTTGGAGAGGTTAAGCGAATGAACATTAACGTTTACAAGATGTCACATCCGGTTTAAGATGGCGTGAGCCGTTTAAGGTATATAACAATAGGATTAAGTATTAAAATAACGGTAAGTTGATAAGATGAAATCTACAGAAAAGAGGGAATTCATATGAAAGTAGCCATTTTTGGAGCAACCGGAGCGATTGGCAAGATGATACTGTGGGAGCTGATGGATCGTGGGCATGAAGTGACAGCGGTGGTACGTGACCCTTCGAAGATTGAGATGGTTCATGAGCGTTTGCGTGTAGAACAGGGAGATCTGCTTAACCCGGATCAGGTGGCTGATTTTGCAGCGGGTCAAGAAGTGGTTGTGAGTGCATATGGACCGAAGTTCGGTGGAGAAGAAGAGATGCTGGAAGTGACACGTTCGTTGATCGAGGGTGTGCGTCGGGCAAAAGCAGGACGTCTGGTTGTAGTTGGTGGAGCGGGAAGCTTGCTAACCGATTCCGGTGATATGCTGATGGATACGCCGGGATTCCCGGAAGAAGTCAAACCACTGGCGAAAGCACATGCAGATGCATATGAACTGATTGAAGCATCGGGCATTCACTGGACCTACTTGAGCCCTGCTGCGACAATCACAACAGGACGTCGGACAGGCCAGTTCCGAGTTGGGATGAACCGTGTAATTACGGATGATATCGGGGAAAGCTCGATTTCCGTTGGTGATTTTGCAGCGGCTTTGGTGGACGAATTGGACGATCCGCAGTTTATCCAAGCACGTTTTACGGTAGGTTATTAAGCGTAGACAGGCTTTGGAAGGCTGAACTTCAAGGTCTCTTACACGGGATCAATAGAGCTTCCAATGATGCATGGAGCGCATCGTGGTAACTATTATGAGGTAAAGGGAAAGATAGCGATACAAATACAGGATACAGCGTTTAGGTGCAAAGTTGTTGCTTTAGGTACGCGCATGTCACGGGGAGGGATGAACATTGTTTATCGTAACCGCTGATCAGATGAGAGCTGTGGACGAGCATACCATTCATCAGCTCGGTATTCCGGCAGCAAGTCTAATGGAGAATGCAGGCCGCGCCGTAGCCGAGGAAGTCATCAAGATGTGCCGGGAAGGGCAGGAAGCAGGCCGGCTTGTGGATTCAGGGCAGCTTGGTTATCACAGTAAGGCAGGTGCGAGGCGGGCACACACCGGGCCCGGCGATCGGCAGGGTTATGGTGGCGACATCATAGCCGATCCGGCGCTGGTGATGGAGCGCCCGGGAGATCAGCAGTGGTACATGCTGATCGGCAAGGGCAATAATGGCGGCGATGGGCTGGTGGCCGCGCGCCATTTGGTTGAAGCAGGGCTTGGCGTGACATTGGTCTACGCCGATGCCCCTGATGCACTGCGGGGCGAAGCCGCAGTGCAACGGGATGCCGCCGCGAAGCTTGGCATCCCTGCTCTTGTCCACGGGCGCGAAGCCGTGGACTTCAGCCGGTGCACAGGCATCGTAGATGCGCTGCTGGGCACCGGCTCGCGGGGGGCGCCGCGGGGAGCTTACGCGGCGCTGATTGAGGCGGCGAACGACAGCGGCAAGCCGGTCGTGTCCGCCGATGTGCCAAGCGGGCTGGACGCCGACACCGGAGAGGTGTACGAGCCCTGCATTCAAGCCCGGGTGACCGTATGTCTCGCGCTGCTTAAGCGCGGGCTGGTGCAGTACCCGGGCGCTTCTGCCGCGGGGCGCATTGTGGTGCGGGCCATCGGCATTCCCGCGCGGTTTGCGCCAGAGCATGGCCCCTCGGTCCGTCTGCTGACGGACGAGGTGCTGCGCAGTGCGCTGCGCGTGGATACAGGCCGCCTCCGGGCACCGGACGGCCACAAGGGCACCTACGGCCACGTATTGCTGGCCGCAGGAAGTCTGCCGATGAGCGGCGCTGGCCTGCTCTCGGCCAAGGCCGCGCTGCGCGCAGGCTGCGGGCTCGCCACATGGGCGCTGCCCGCGGCACTGCTGCCGCATGTCATCGGCACCGTGCCCGAGCTCATGCTCGCTGCCGCCGCCGATGGCGACAGCGGCGAATGGAACGCTGCTTCCGCCGACGCCGTGTTGCGTCTCGCGGAAAGCCGCGACGTGCTCGCGACCGGCCCGGGCCTCGGCCGCTTCAAGGGCGACACAGACTGGCTGCGCCGTCTGTGGCAACAATCGGATCGTCCGCTCGTCATTGACGCGGACGCCCTCAACATGCTGGCAGACGCTGGCCCACATGGGCCTCGCGACTGGGGCCAGCGAAGTGCGGCCACAATTCTGACTCCGCACCCTGGCGAGATGGGCCGACTGCTGGGCATGTCGACCCAGGAAGTGCAGCGTGACCGCATTGGATACGCTGCCCAGTACGCCCGCGAGCAGGGCGTGACCCTTGTGCTCAAGGGAGCACGAACGGTCATCGCAACGCCATCCGGCGAGGCGTACATCAACACCACCGGGCACGCCGGCATGGCGACTGGCGGTGCCGGAGACGTATTGACCGGCATCATCGCCGGTCTGCTTGCCCAAGGGCTCAGCGCGGAGCAAGCTGCCGCGTTCGGCGTATATCTCCACGGACAGGCCGCCGAACGAGCAGCATTGCTGCGCGGTGACCCGTCGTCCCTACTGGCCGGAGACATCATCGACGCACTGTGAGGATGGGACAGGTATGGGACAAGCTCGCGGTTTTGGGTTACTGCCTATGACGATACATTTTCAAACTGCAAGTGATCAAACGAACCAGCGCACCAAAAAGTAGATGAGTGCACGTTAATCATTGTCGATTAATCAATGATCAGTACTCAATGCTCAATGCCCTAACGAACCTGATACACCCTATGCCACGGATTACATCGAGGAGCAAAAGTTAACGAATCTCACCCACGTTATTTCTGTGTATTTCAGAGAAAATACCTGAAAAACCGGACTAAATTAGGAAATAGAGTGCCTAAGATTCGTTAAATTTTATAATCTGCAATTAATGGCCCAATAAGGTCCACACGGTTCGTTAAACGTTTGGATCTGAATCGCTGATGCCTTGTTATCTATATAAGTTGAACTAAAGAATATTTACACTGGACACTCCGGTGACAGAACAACCTTCCGATCGCTGTTATCCCCAGTTTTTTATTCCTTTTATAAAGTGGGAAATCCGGGATAGCGTATGCTTCCGAAGCGGCTTTTTTTCAGATAGCTTTTAGTTCCGCTTCTTCAGGTTCTTACTGTCCTCTGTGTTTCGTGTAAATGTTTAGTTAGATGAAACAACGATTAGTTACTGAAAAGGGGAGTCCTGTCATGATTCATGACGGAGGCTCCCCTTTATTTATTTGTTTGTTCACGCTACCTGATCCTGGCTCGCCTATAACCTGCCCATAATCTGCATCTAACCTGCATCTAAACTATATCCGAACTACGTCCGGTCCGAATTCTCCGGCATCCTGCTTACAGCCGGAATCGCATCAGTTCCTGATGCATCTCTGCACTGATATCACGTAATGACTTCACCTTGATACTTGCATCAGCGAAGGAACGTTGTTGTTCCGACGTGGAGGCGGTGATTTCTTCACTGCTGGCTGCCGACTGCTCGGTGATGGCACTGATATTTTCAATGGCCTGTTGCACCTGTGTACTGAGTTCATTGGAGTGTTGCATGTCCTCAGCAAGCTGGTGGATACCCGTACTAATGCGCTCCACACTTTCACGAATGGCAGAGAAGGATTCACGAGTCTGGCCAGTGGCTTGTTCCTGTTCGCCGAATAGCTGCATGCTCTGTGCTACAGAGTTCTTCACCTTGTCCATGGAGGTTGTGATCTCGCCCACAGCCGCATAGATATGTTTGACCGATTGCGCAGATTGTTCGGCGAGTTTGTTCACCTCGCCCGCAACAACAGCGAAGCCGCGTCCGGCTTCTCCAGCGCGAGCAGCCTCTATGGAGGCATTTAACGAGAGCATGGTCGTTTGCTTGGCAATCTCCGATACATACGCAGTCATCGTAGTGATTCGAACCGCGCTTTCTTCCAGTTCCCGCACCGTTTGTTCTACCTCTGACATCGCCATACGATTCACTTCGGCCAGCCGGAGTTGCTCCGCTACAGCCTTATTACCTTCCTCAACGGTAGTTAATACTTCACGACCATCGATCACCGATTGGGAGGTAGCCTCCAGATTACTATTGAAGGTAGACTGCATTTTGTCCACAACCATCACCGTTTCACTCAGATCCTCGGCAATCTTTTGACTACCAATCGAGAGTTCCTCCGTGGTGCGGGATACTTGCTGCACGATCGCTTGGGCTGTATCGTTGCCACGGTCAATATCTTGCGCCATCAGATCGACACGATGACCAGCTGCACCGATCGATTGAATAATGCCGCGAATATTATGGGTCATGATACCGAAGGAGCGACTCAGATCATCGAGTTCATCTTTGCTCCGAGCTTCCGGCAATTGTCCTGTCAGGTCACCGTCTGCAATTTGTCCCGCGGCGTTTTTGAGCGTACGAATACGCCGGGCGATCTGCCGTGAAGTATACATATTGAACAACATTACGGCGACGAGCAATATGATGGCTCCACCGAGAGCGACTTGCCACGTTTGCTGAATGTCATGTTCCAAATCGACGGTATATTGATCATAACGATCCCGAGTCATCTCATCTAACGAATAGATATCATTCTGTATACCCCGAACCCGAGTGCTGTAACGTTTCGCTTCCGCACTGTTCATCGCGCTCATCGCTTCGGTGGCTCCCTGGTTTAGAGCTTGTAATTTGGTCTCGATGGACTGTATAAGTTGTAGCTGCTGATCCGTTTCCAGCAATCCGTCCGTAAGTTCTTGAATCATCGTTTGGCCTTCATCCAGCAAGCGGAGCACAGCGTCCTGATTCCCAGCTGTCATGGAGAACGAATAGACATCCAGCGCCTGCTGGGTCTGAATCTGATTGGCATTCAGTTCACTAACCTTGAGCATGGCTGGTACCAGATTTTGATTTTTGGCATTCATACCGAGTAATTGCATGATGATATAAGCAACCAGCGCAAGGCATAGGAGCAGCGAGATTAGAGCATTAAGTATCAGTTTTCCCTGTAGTTTCATGTGCGTACCTCCTTGTATCCGATGGGTTATTGATCAAGCGTAATTTTGATTTGACCGGAAGAGATCTTTGCCTTCAGATCTTCGAAGGTTTGCTGTTGTTCATCACTGAGCGTGATATTATGTAGTGCGGTCAGACCCACGGCGTTCTCCGCCAGCCCCTCCACGATTTCCTTTTGAGGGAAGGTATGATTGTTTTGAACAAACGTGTTAACGGCATTGTAGATAGAGACATCCACATTTTTCAGCATGGACGTAAGAATGGCTTTCTCCGCCAAAAAGAATTGATCGGTATCTACACCGATGGCATATTTCCCTAATTTCTGAATCTCCGTCAGTGCGCCAACGCCTGTGAGACCGGCAGCAACGTAGATCACGTCAGCGCCCTTTTCCTGAATCATCTGTGCAGCCAGTTGTTCACCCAGATCGGCATTACCGAAGTCCCCTGCGTAGACGGCATCAACGGTTGCATCCGGCTTGACAGCCAGAACACCTTGCTTAAAACCTTGCTCGAAATTACGAAGGACCGGTATCTCTATTCCACCAAGGAAGCCAACATGATCTTCCGTTGAAGCCATAGCGGCAATAACACCTGCCAGATAACTTCCTTCTTCCGCCCGGAATGAAATGGAGGCGATGTTAGGCAGTTCGGACTGACTGTCAATCATGAGGAACTGCTGGTCAGGATATTTGGCTGCAACTTTCTCCATATCCGCTTGGACAGCATCACTCAGGCCGATAACCAGATCGAATTTGGCTTCCGCAAACTCTTCAAATGCAGCTTCGGCATTGTCGCCCGGTTCACGATAGTCAAAGACAATGCTTTTCTCATTTCTGGCCTGAACCAGTCCATCAAAAGCAGCATCATTAAAAGAGCGGTCTCCCAGACCTACTTCCGTAAGCACGATCCCAACCTTTGTTATTGTGTCTGTTGCCGTTGTTGTATTATTGGCCGAACATGCCCCCAGGATCAGTACCGTCAGGATCATCATTAGGGTGAGACCTTGACCTGCGCGTCTGTTCTTGTTTGTTTTCATATGTGGTACCCTCATTTCTGTAGTCGCATTTTTCTGTTTTGCGTGATTCCTTAGCTCCAGGGAATGACGTGTACATGATGACACGTATGGTGAGGATTTCCCTTTATCTATATCGGTCAGAAAGACACTGTGATTTATGGTATGTAGTGAAAAATTACGAAAAAATAAATACTTTTCATGAATTATACATTATTTTTACATTTCTCTGGTTGAAAGGGAGCATAAATAACTACAGTATGTTGTTTACTGACGTTAAAAGTTTAAAAAGACAAAAAGACACAACAGAGATCACATGAATCATCTCTATTGTGTCTTTGAAATGAACTAGCGGATATGAGAAGCGGATCGTGATATCCGTACTTGTCCTTATAAAGGAAATTACATGAGCTTACCAAGCCGCAATCGAGCCATCCGCTCGGGTTTCCGTACCCCCGCATAATACGCCATTGTCCGGGTTGCGCCAGATGATCTGACCGCGTCCAAACTGGGATGGATCGAGTGCCACTTGAATATCATGTCCTTTGCGGGCGAGTGCCTGTGCAATGTGCTGCGGGAAACCCGGTTCCACGAGAATTGTTTTGCCCTTTGTCCACTGCCAGCGTGGAGAATCCAAGGCGGCCTGTGGGTTCAGGTGATAATCGATCGTATTCATGACCACCTGCACATGACCTTGCGGTTGCATGAAACCACCCATGACACCGAATGGCCCCACCGCTTCGCTGCCACGGGTGAGGAAGCCCGGAATGATCGTATGATACGTTCGTTTGCCCGGCTCCAGGGCGTTGGCATGACTAGGGTCCAGTGAGAAGTTATGTCCGCGGTTTTGCAGAGCAATGCCTGTCCCCGGAACAACCAATCCAGAGCCGAAGCCCATATAGTTACTCTGGATAAACGAAACCATGTTGCCTTCACCATCAGCCGTAGCCAGATACACCGTTCCACTTGCTCGTGGATCGCCTGCTTCAGGTGCACGTGCGGTATCACCAATGAGTTTGCGCCGTTCTTCCGCGTATGCCTCGGACAGCAGTTCCTCCACTGTCACACCCATTTTGCGTTCTTCAGTAATATATTTCTCCCCATCGGCAAACGCCAGCTTCATGGCTTCGAGCTGCTGATGATACGCCTGAACAGATTCTTTCTCTTCAAATTCATATCCTTTCAGCAGATTAAGCGCCGCCAGAGCAATCAATCCTTGTCCATTCGGTGGAATTTCCCACACATCGTATCCACGATAGGAGACGGAGATGGGATCGACCCACTCGGGCTGGAAAGCCTTCAGATCTTCGAGAGTCAAATAGCCACCGTGCTCTGTCATAAAGGAATGAATGCGCTCTGCCAGTTCTCCTTCGTAAAAGTCTCGCGCTTCGCTCTCGCCAATCTGGCGCAAAGTCGCCGCATGATCCGGCGAGCGCCACATCTCTCCAGCTGCGGGAACACGCCCGCCTGGAGCAAATGTCTCAAACCACGCACGCCCTGCTTCCGCATCACCCTGGCGTGCATAGATCTCGGCTGCCCTTGCCCAGTGGCGGGCCAGCCCAGGCGCAAGCGGGTAACCTTCCTCCGCATAGCGGATGGCCGGTTCCAGCGCTTCCGCCAGCGTGAGCCGCCCAAAACGGCGGCTCAGCTCAGCCCAACCCGCCGGTGCGCCAGGCACCATCACCGGAACAACCCCAAGCTTCGGCATCTCCGTATAGCCTGCCGCTTGAAGCGCCTCAATGGATATGCCCTGAGGCGCAGGGCCGCTGGCATTCAGGCCATGCAGTTTGCCCTCGGTCCAGACGAGGGCAAAAGCATCGCCACCAATGCCATTGGACGTAGGCTCCAGCACGGTGAGTGCTGCCGCGGTTGCAATGGCGGCGTCAATGGCATTGCCACCTTTTTTCAATACATCCAGACCGGCTTGTGCAGCCAATGGTTGAGACGTGGCGACCATGCCTTGTTTCGCATACACAGGTACGCGGTAAGAGGGGTACGGTTGGTAGAGTGGATCGAAGTTCATCGGGTTGTTCAGCTCCTTGTCACAAGATGTCAGGCTCCGGTATCACCGGATCATACTCCTAACCCTCTTCGCAACCGGACAACCGATATCCTGCCACACCCGCCAAATCCAACCTGACACCAGCCTATGTCGTTACCATATCGCCGCCATTTACATGAATGCATTCACCTGTGACGTAGGATGAATCGCGGGAAGCGAGATAGACATAAGCTGCCGCCAGTTCGTAAGGCTGACCAGCCCGACCCATAGGCGTATCCGTTCCAAATACCTGCACATCCTCAGCGGAGAAACTGGCAGGGATGAGCGGTGTCCAGATGGGTCCCGGGGCGACGGAATTCACACGGATTCCCTGTGCAGCGAGCGATTGGGCGAGTACACGAGTCAGCGATACGACGGCTCCTTTGGTAGAAGAGTAGTCGATCAGTTGGGTATTACCTTTATATGCCGTAATGGAAGCCGTATTGATGATGGAGGCACCTCTGCACAGATGGGGGAGAGCGGCCTGGATCAGAAAGAAATAGGCGAACACATTTGTCTGAAAGGTGTGATACAGCTGTTCTTCCGTAATATCAACGATGCTTGGCTGCACATACTGTACGCCATGATTGTTGACCAGAATATCGATCTTCCCGTAGGTTTCCATGGTTGTGCGAATGACGGCTTCACAGTTTTTCTTTAAGCGGAGATCAATCTCGATTAAGAGACAGCGCTGTCCCAGTTCTTCGATCCGTTCACGAGTCCTTTCGGCATCTGTCCGTTCATATAGATAAGCAATGACGATATCCGCACCTTCCTTGGCAAAAGCGATGGCGGCCGCCCGGCCAATTCCACTGTCACCACCCGTAATAATGGCAACCTTACCTTGGAGTTTGCAGCTGCCGATATAGGCAGGATCTTCACTAATTGGTTCAGGCACCATCAGGGTTTCCAGACCGGGTTGCTGGTCCTGGTGCTGGGGTGGAAATGCCAGCTTTTGCTCCTTGCACACCGTTTTCTCACCATAAAAAGGATAGACAGGATTCATTCGCTTTACATCCTCCTCGAACGTTCATTGATACGGATAACCTATGCATTCGCCCAGAAGAATGTGCGAGAGGAGGAGGCGCAGCGGTTGTTTTTTGCGCAAAATATACCATAATAAGGATAGATCCTTAAATCGATGGAGGTGTCAGGAGCCACATGAATATTCAAGGAATTAATCATTTGTGCTTTTCCGTTTCCAATCTGGAGCGGTCCATTACCTTTTATGAGCAGGCTCTCGGTGCCCGAATTCAAGTGAAAGGACGCAAACTGGCTTATTTCGAGTTGGCCGGTCTGTGGATCGCCCTGAATCAGGAGGATGTTATTCGCAATTATACGGAACGAACCTATACTCATATTGCTTTTACTGTCAAAGAAGAAGAGTTCGACGAATCTGTGCAGCAACTTCGAGCAGCCGGAGCGGACATTCTTCCCGGAAGACCAAGAGATCCGCGGGATGCAGCTTCTGTATATTTCACCGATCCGGATGGACATCTGTTCGAACTGCATACAGGTACGATGAAGCAAAGGTTGGATTATTACCGTGAAGACAAAGCTCATATGACCTTTTATCCATGAGTCTGATGTGCAAATGGAGAAAATTCGAAAGTATTACTCACATATCTATTGTCTAAACAATGGCATTACCTATAATATGGACAAATGGTACCTTAATTTACCAATGTTAAATTGATTGGTTCAATTCCAAGGAGGTTTGTCATGATTCAGTTCCCCAAACCGGATGTTGAGCAATATTTCCAGACGTACCGTATTTCGCATTTTGCCGTATCGGCAGATGAGAAACGTTTGTTCATGGACAGCAATCTGAACGGTCAGCCGAATATTTGGGCAATGGATTTGCCTGGTGGATACCCGTATCCTTTAACGTACTTGAATCAGAGCAGTCAATTTATTAAAGCAGACCCGCAAGGACGTCATCTTCTTACCGCGTTTGATCGGGATGGAGATGAGAACTATCATCTGTATGCACTTCCACCTGAGGGTGGTGTCCCACTGCCTGTGGTTCCGGCGGAACCAAATGATCGCTGTTATTACTCTGAGTTGTCCGAGGATGGACAACGTCTCTATTATGTTACCAGCGCGGGTAATCCAAATTATCTGAATTCACGCCGCATCGATTTGGAGACAGGGGAAGATGAACTGTTATACAGTGGAGAAGAGGTTACGAGCAGCCTGTTTGCAGTAAGTCCTGACGAGAAGAGTTATGTTATTTTAAAAATGTACTCCAATACGTATCAGACGGCGCATCTGTATCGTAACAATGAAGAAATGGTGATTCTGCCAGCTTCAGAACGTCATAGTCAGGTTTCCGATCTGATTTTTGCAGATGACAATCGTCTACTGTTCATTACCAATGATGACTCCGCATACGCCTATGTGGCTGAGTACCGTATCGATACCCGCAAATTCCGTTTATTGTGCAGAATCGAAGGGGAAGATGTGGAGTTCATCCGCTGGCATCAGGCTTCCGAGACCTTATATTTCTGGACACTTACAGGGCCGGAGAATCGTATGTACGTATTGGGCAAAAATGCCGATGAGCCTCGGCGCATAGAGATGCCACTGGATACGATTGAGCAGGTGAACGTTACGAAGGCTGGCAATGTGTATATCCTCGGACGTGGAGCGATCCAGCCGCATAATATTTATCGCAAAATGGCAGGTGCTGATTCCTGGGAACCGCTGACGGCCAATAGGGTAACCGGATTGCACCCAAGTGATCTCGTGTACCCTGACGTTATTCGGTATAACTCCTACGACGGACTGGAGATTGAAGCGCTCTTGTTCAAAGCAAAACCAGAGCAGGCCAATGGCTATACGGTATTTTGGCCTCATGGTGGGCCGCAAGCATCCGAAGCGAAGTTTTTTCGACCGATGTTCCAGATGATGCTCGCTCAGGGCTATCATGTCTTTGCACCGAATTTCCGGGGCAGTACCGGATATGGTGCGGAATTCGTCAAGATGGTTGAGCGTGATTGGGGTGAGGGCCCAAGGCTGGACTGTGTTGCCGGTATTAACTGGTTGTTTGATCAGGGAATCACCTCGCCAGAGCGATTGTTTGTGGTAGGGGGTAGTTATGGGGGATATATGACCCTGTTATTGGCAGGTCGCCATCCGGAGCTGTTCCGGGCTGCGGTCGATATTTTTGGGCCTAGTAACCTGTTCACATTCCTGGAATCCGTACCGGAAGACTGGAAGCCGATGATGGATAACTGGCTGGGTGATCCGGTCCGTGACCGCGAACGTTTAACGAAGGATTCACCGATTACGTATCTCGATCAGATGGTTAATCCAATGCTGGTCATCCAGGGTGCTAATGATCCAAGGGTCGTGAAGGCCGAATCCGATCAGATCGTGGCTGCGCTCCAGTCCAAGGGACTTGATGTGGAATACATCGTTCTGGATGATGAGGGCCATGGCTTCTCCAGAAAGACAAACGAGATTCTCGTGTACCGCCGGATGCTGGAGTTTTTGCAGAAACATCAGGAATCTCCCGTCGCACAAACTTAAGTTGAGAGATTCCATCGTTGAACGAAATATAGTGAGATGAGGAAAACCGCCAAAGATCAAGGATGATCTCTGGCGGTTTTATATGTGCGCCCGGATGTTGGGCGACATATATGGAACGATACATTCTACTAATCTAACAATGCGACAATCGAATTGATGGACTGCTCCGCCCACTGTGCAAAAGGCAGGTCGGCTGCCCACGTCACTTGTCCTGTCGCGTTGGCTTCCCCCCACCACAAGATACGTTGATAGAGCAGGTGCATGCGGAGCCGTGTGCGGAAGTGTTGGCATTTCTCTTCATCTGCTGCACAGACCAGATCCCGGTAGCAGCGAAGGAACTGTGCGGCCAGTTCTGGTTGACCCTCACGAACATACCTGGTGGATATTTTGGTTAGGTCGGCCGTACCGTCTCCGAAATAGGCGGTTGTAAAATCGAACAGACCACTAATCTGCCACCCTGAAGAACGGTCGTCCAGATTTTGAATCAGAATATTCTCGACCTTGAAGTCTCCCATAACAAAACACGGAACAGCTTTGGAACGAAATGCCGGTTCAGCATTCTTGAATTGCTCGTCCACCCACTGAACATCTTCATCCGTAATCACCGAGTACTGTTCAGCATCATGTAACCAGTGACGAATGGTTCCGTACAACCAGTCCAGATAATCGCCTGCAAAGGAAACAATTTGCTGCGCTACAGGGTCATATTCCCCAGCATCAGGCACCTTCCAGCGGTGCAGTTCAGCCAAAGTATGGGCAAACATACAGGCAATCTCTTCCTGATCTTGTTGTGACAACGAAGCCTGGAATGCTGGATCATACAGGTGATTCCCGGGCAGGCGCGGCATTATGGCATAACTCCAGCCTAGCAGATGGGTATCTTCCTGTAATAAATATGGATCAGGGACAGGAATGGACGTATGTTTTGCCAGTTGTTCTACAAAGAACTTTTCTTCCTGTAACTGTCCTGCATATAAAGGATTGCCTTTCAGAATATACTCTCCACGGGAAGAGCGAATGAGCAGTGTCTGACCCATAACACCTTTGTCTGTTCGTCGATAATCTTCAAGGGTTCCCAGGTCAAGCTCATTCAGTGCATCCTGCAATGGAACTGCGGCCACTTCGCCAAGTTGATTGGAACCAAAATATATACGGGTTGTCATATGGCCGGACCCTCCTGGGTTTTAGTCCTCATTCTCTTCGTCAGACAGGTCATACGTATCCTCATCGACCAATCCACGGATGAAAGCTTCAAAATTTGGCGCAAGATATGTAATCTCATAATCATTTTCCTGATCTACATGAACTACACAGGGTTCACCTTCAGGGCCGCAGAAGCGATAATCCAGCATAACGACATCATGACCAGCGGATGGACAATCACAGATCACAATCCCCAGGTCGGGGTATCCCCAATCCTCGATCATGAACCGACTTCCCAGCTCACCAGCGAGTGCGTATATTTTATCGTGTCCAATTCCCATAATGCTTGAAATGGCAATGTGATCCTCAGCCCAGGAAGTCGCTTCTTTGGTTGGAAATACAGTGAGCGCAGGGATACCGCCGTTCTGCGTATTCATCAGATGAATATAGGAAGCGGGCAACTTGTAACCCAGTTCTTGCTCAATCGACACAATTTCTGCTTCGTCAAAGGGAGCCGATACATGGTTGTCCCGTGCATAATCACTCTGCTTCCAGAATGTCGCAGGATCATAAGTCCCTGAAGCAGCTCTTAGATGGTTCTGTGCCCCGCTCTGCTCGAGTGCGACAAGCTCCTCTTCATGACGCCGCCGATCTCGACGCATCTTGTCCGCTTCGGGACGAATCTGACGAAGGAATTCCAAGGTAGATTCATCGTGAGGCATGAGTTCGTCCGCTCTCTCAAAAGCCAAAAGTGCTTGTTCATAGTTGGCGATATAACAGTAGGCGTACCCCAAGCGGTATTGCCAGAGCGGATCGTTTACCCCTTGCTCCTTGACAGACAACAAATGTTGGATGGCTTCGCGGTAACGTGTGTCATTGTTATAGGCTCTGGCGAGTTGACCAATCAGATCATAATCCCGCTCTGAGACGGGGATTCGTTCAATACGTTCAATAATGAGACTGAATTGGTCCTGCTCATGCCACAAGTTGATTTGTTCCAGCAGTTCTTTTTTCCATGATTAGGCCTCACTTCCGTAGAAGGGTATGAATCTCTTTCAAAACTATCTTACAAGGTTAAGAGACAAAAAAACACTCCCGCATGCAGATAGCCATGAAGGCATTCTATCAAAGGGAGTGCTTTAATTTGTGTTTATTTATACCGGATATACTCAAATAGTAGATACTCGATCAGAAGATTTTACAAATCGTCAAATCCGTTATCGTCGCCAACTTTACCGTAGTTACGGGATTTAGCTTCGAAGAAGTCTGTTTTGGTTGCATTTAATGCTTCATCAGAGAATGGTTTGATCCAAGGCATGCAGTTTACGTCCACACCTTCATACGCTTTTTCCATACCCATCAGACGCAGACGTTTGTTGGCGATGTACTTGATATAATCTTCCAACTCGTTCAGGTCAATACCACGCACGTTACTGAGTGTGTAATGTGCCCAGTTGGTTTCAAGCTCAACAGCACGATGGATTGTTTTGTATACGTAGTCCATGTTCTCAGGTGTGTTCAGTTCAGGGAAGTCTACCAGCAACTGTTTGTACACTTCAGCGAAGAAGTAACAGTGTTGGTTTTCATCGCGTTGGATATACGAGATCATCTGGCTGGTTGCCATCATTTTCTGGTCACGGGCCAGGTTGTAGAAGAAGGCAAACGTACTATAGAAGAAGATACCTTCGAGTACCAGATCGGCTACCATAGCCTGGAAGAACGTCTGTGGAGACGGCTCGTCCCGGAAGTTCTGATAGATATCAGCAATGAAACGGTTGCGGTCGAGCAGTACCGGATCATGTTTCCAGTATTCGAAAATTTCCTTTTGCTCCCGATCGGATACGATGGAAGAGAGGACGTAGGAATACGATTGGTTATGAACAACTTCCTGTTGTCCGATAATGGCCGAGATCGCTTCGAGGGAAGAATCGGTAAAGTAACGTTTTACGTCACCCACAAACATCGTCTGCATGGAATCAAGTACCGCGAGCAGGGAGATGTTGATTTTAAATGTACGTTGCTCTTCCTCGTCCAGTTGAGCAAACTGGGAAGCATCTTTGGACATTGGAATCTCGTCTGCGATCCAGTGGTTGAGCAGCAGTACTTTGTACAATTTGTACATATGAGGCATGCGAATGTCATTCCAGTTCAGGATACCGGAGCATTCACCTTCAATAATACGGGTTGATTGGTTAGGGGCTTCGGTGTTGAAAATTTTCTGTACTTGCATAGTCCGTTCACTCCTTGAAATTTCATAATGTTCTGCCGACAGAACTTTGGGAAATCATCTATATCAACATCTTGCGATGCTGTGATCGTGTTTTAGGCAAAAAAGAACCAGGGCAACGCCATTTTGCAATCAAAACAGGATGCCCTGGTGGTCATCGTGAATCTAGTTAATCTTCTCTATCACGGATAAAACTTAGCTTGCGCAAGAATCGCATTCTTCAATGGTTAATGCCCGGCTACGAACGTAATACGTCGATTTCATGCCGGCTCTCCAAGCGTGCAAGTGCAGTTCCAGGAATTCCGTTGCTTTGATATCCGGACGAACATACAGGTTGAAGCTCTGTCCTTGATCGACGTGGCGCTGACGGGCAGCAGCCATATTGATGGAAGCATGTTGATCGACCATGAATGCCGTTTTGTAATACCAGATCGTTTTTTCGGACAGATCAGGTGCCGGATTGGCAATCTTGTATGTTGTTTTCTCTTCATAAGACAACAGCTCATAGAGCGGGTCAATGCTGGCCGTAGAGCCGGCAATGATGGACGTGGAACCGTTTGGTGCAATGGCGAACATCCAGGCATTACGTACACCGTTTTGTCGTACTTCAGCTTGCAGTTCTTTCCACTGTTCGGTTGTTACAAACTCGCCTACGCGCTCACCTGACGTGTACTCGCGTTGGTCGAAGTAGTGACCACTTTCCCAATCGGAACCTTTGAATTTCGGATAATGTCCTTTTTCTTTGGACAGCTCCATGCTGGCTTTCACAAGCAGGTAGTTAATTTTTTCGTACAGATTATCGTTATACGTTACCGCTTCATCAGACTCCCAGCGAATGCCTTCGAGGGCAAGCAGATGGTGAAGTCCAAATGTTCCCAGACCGACTGCACGATATTGGCTGTTGGTGTATTGGGCTTGCAGCACTTCGATGTTGTTAATGTCGATAACATTGTCCAACATACGTACCTGAATCGGTACCAGACGCTCCAGTACATTGTGAGGCACGGCACGTGCCAAGTGAATGGAGTTCAGGTTGCAGACAACAAAGTCGCCAGGCACTTTGGAAATCACGATACGAGTTTGTCCATCCTTGGTTACGAGTTCTTCCTTTTCTACTACAGTGGCAGATTGGTTCTGCATGATCTCGGTACAAAGGTTGGAAGAGTAGACCATACCATGTGCACGGTTCGGGTTCGCACGGTTAACGGTATCCCGGTAGAACATGTAAGGTGTGCCTGTTTCGAGCTGGGACTTCATCACACGTTTCATAATATCAATCGCCTGAACGGTGATACGGGACAATAGCGGGTGGTTGACCGCTTCTTCGTATTTCTCACGGAACGCACCTGCACCAAAGGACTCATCATAGAAATCTTCCAGTCCGAGTGGACGACCGTTCTCGTCTTTCCAACCCATCACTTTCTTAGTTTCGTGCGGGCAGAACAAGCTCCATTCGCCACGGCTGGATACCCGCTCCATGAACAAGTCAGGCAGACAGATTCCGTGGAATACGTCATGAGCACGCATCCGCTCGTCACCGTTGTTCAGCTTCAGATCGAGGAACGCCAGAATGTCTTTGTGGAAGACATCCAGATATACGGCAATGGCACCTTTACGTGTACCAAGCTGGTCTACGCTGACCGCTGTATTGTTCAGTTGGCGAATCCAAGGGATTACACCGGAACTTGTGTTTTTGTGTCCACGGATATCCGATCCGCGTGCTCTTACTTTACCGAGGTAAACGCCGATGCCACCGCCCATTTTGCTCAGACGTGCTACATCGGTATTGGAATCGAAGATACCTTCAAGTGAATCGTCTACGGTATCAATGAAGCAGCTTGAGAGCTGTCCAGCTACTTTTTTACCGGCATTGGACATCGTAGGTGTAGCTGCTGTCATATACATGTTGCTCATCGCCCAGTAAGCTTCCTTAACGAGATCCATACGTTTCTCAGCAGGCTCCTGATGCATCAGGTACATCGCGATAACCATGTAACGCTCTTGAGGCAACTCCATTACTTTTCCGTCAAAATCGTGAGCGAGGTAACGTTCTGCCAGTGTGAGCAAGCCGATGTAATCGAAGAGCAGATCGTTGCGGTAGTCAATGCATTCAGCAAGTTCGTCGATCTGTTCTTTGGTGTAACATTCCAGCAATTCTTCACGGTAGATGCCTTTTTTCACGAGATCTACAAGAAGCGGGTGGAATGCGCCATAAGGCTCGTCCGGATAAGACTTGTATCTGCGGTTGGTAGCCGCTTTTTTGTACAGGGAAGTGAGCAGGGAGCGTGCCGCTGCAAATTTCCAGTTAGGCTCCTCTTTGGTTACCAGTTCCAGTGCGCTCATCATAAAAGCGTTACTGATTTCGTCTCCGGTAACTTCATCACGGCGGAGCTTGCTGTTTACCCCGCGTACCAGACGTTCCTTGTCGAGCATGTCCAGTCCTTCCAGAATACGGTCGGCATATACCGAGATGCGCATATCATCAAAGGCAAGCTGGCGGTTGTTCGGCTTGGTCACAACTTGTGGCATGAATATTCCTCGCTTTCGCATGTTTAAGAGATAAATTGGAGAAATTCTTTATATAAAGAATTGAGTGTCTTCTTACGGTGAGAAAAAGAAATAGGTTACGTTTTGCGGACTGAAACGGCGGTGACAAGTTCATGTCTTAAATCGCTCAACTTGAGGTGCACAAAGCAGCACAATGCAGAACATGCTCATATAAAAAGCATTCTCCCGCCTCGCGGCTGAAAATGCCCATGGATGCTCTGGCTTCCTTACTGTCTTAGAGGTTCAGGATATCGACAGAAAAGAGTGCTTATGTAAGCTTTTGTCTATATGCAGATGTGCCTGTAGTTTGAGGATACCGGATGCAGTCCAAACAGCCCCGTTAACCTCCGTGTCAACTCTGTTTCGAGAAAGCGATTTACACCTACAGGGACGTGCCTTTGGAGGTGATTTCATCCTGTTTTTCGCGAGATTGCAGAAGGTGACTATTAGAAGCGGAGAAATCCAGTGTTACTACATTTTGTAGCTGTCAACATACTGTAACCCAACATATTGTGTTTGTAAAGTGGGCAGAACCAGTAAAACGTAATTCCGAGTATACCATTTAACCCGGGAATCCGCAAAGGAAAAGGACTGGAAGATTTGAAGATTTATCAAAAAAAATTTTTGAACAATTTGAATGACGTCTTCACGTCAGTTTGAATTGTAATGTATTCAACTGGTAGAATAAAAATAGTCAAAAATCGACTAAAATCAGCGGCAGCGGTTGTTCACGGGGCCCAGAGGAGGCGGAGCAAAATGGCAATAGCAGAAGTGACTGTAATTCCAATCGGAACGGGTACAACGAGTCTAAGCAGTTATGTGGCGGACATGCAAAAGGTATTGGAACATCAACGGGGCATTACATTTCAGTTAACTTCCATGAGCACCATTATTGAGGGACCGCTTAACGAGATCTTTACAGCAATTGCGGCTCTGCATGAAGCGCCGTTTTTGTCAGGAGCTCAGCGTGTTTCCACATCCGTCAAAATTGACGACCGTCGTGATAAACCGGATGCCTCAAGTATACAGAAGTTACAATCGGTTCAGGATAAACTTTCGTCACTTCAGGCAAGGCCCAATTAACTATTAATCATGTTCTAAAAGAGAAGCAAATTCTTCATACTATTAGAAATGGAACTATCGATATTTTTACGACAAAGAAAAACAAAATAATCCTCGTTGAAATTCTCTCACCGAGGATTGTTTTGTTTTATTAGACTATTGGATCAAACCAGCTTTTTTTAGATCTCCACGATTCAGAACTAGGGAACCCTGTAATTTTTTGTAGCGGATTGTTTTACCTGAGGGATCCGCCACAACTTTTTCCTCGTTTTCCTTAAGACCATTGGCGTTGACACTAAGGATGGTTTTTAGATTTTTTGAGACGTTGTAAACATCCGCCGAATCTCCTTTTAGAGCAACTTTATATCCATTAGATGCGGATAGATCAATCAGGCTAATCCAATCTGCTTGAGATTGACTCTTCGCAGAAAACTCAATGGAACGGGACGCACTGGTGTAGTTAACTTCATAGCCAAGAATCTTGGCAACTTCACGAAGTTGTAAATACGTATTGCCCTTATAAAGCAATTGATCTGACGTGACAGTTTTGGACTGACCGTTAACAATAACTTTGAAGTTTGCCAAAGTTGCTTGAACTTTTTGTGAGGTAGCCGCCACAGCCATTGAAGAAGAACCAACCAACATCCCTATAGATAAAGCAACGATAACCTTTTTCATTTTCACCTTGATCATCAACTCCTATGTAAATGTATTATACCTGAGAATAATACCCTAATTAGGAAGCGTTGACACGGGCAGAAATTATTATTTTTTTGCTTCTTACGACTCAAAATTTTGCTGAACCACAGATAATTTGAACAATTAATATGGAATTATAATAAAGATGTAAATTAATACAATCTTTAATCATGAATTTGATCATGAATAGGGGATTAGGCAATAATAGCGAAGACACGCTTAACGAGATCTTTACAGCAATTGCGGCTCTGCATGAAGCGCCGTTTTTGTCAGGAGCTCAGCGTGTTTCCACATCCGTCAAAATTGACGACCGTCGTGATAAACCGGATGCCTCAAGTATACAGAAGTTACAATCGGTTCAGGATAAGCTGTCGTCACTTCAGGCAAGACCTAATTAATTCCTAATTTAAATACTCTATATCCCTAAATCGAATGTCAAAAAGACCAGTCTTTTAAAGAGCTGGCCTTTTTGTATACTCATTTAACATTTTAATTAATCTGCAACTACCAATGAGGCTCCAATCAAAGTGGCGTTGGTGTAACCACCGCCAACATTTTCAAAAGAGAAGTTGGTAATTGGAGCACCGATAACAGTGGCAAAATCACCATCAAGCAAATCTCCGGTCGTTGCAGGATATAACGCTATAATATCGTTTCCGTTCTCATCCATGACATGAACGATAGAGAAAGTTGCTCCGAGAGAGCTATCTTCTTCAACGGAAATGATTTCCCCGTTAACTTGTACGAAAGTATTGTAATAGTTGGCTACATTTTTATTCAGATGACGGGTCGTTACATTGGAGTCAACGAGCCCCTGTACCTTTTTGCTTAGTTCTGTCGTAATGGCCGGGAATACATCGTTATGTTTACCAAAGAAATCATAAGATGCCTGCTCCATAAAGGCTGTGTCTTCTGTAATGTAGGGAGTTAACTCATTAAAGAAATCCGCAGCTGATGCTGTGGCAGATGTATTTCCAGTCGTTGCAGTTGTTGCTGTTTGCTCCAGAGGAGCAGTAATGCTCAGGGAATCAAGGATATCTTTGATCTCATCCTGATTATAAGTATCCTTGGCGTAGGTTAACGTCATGGTATAGAGTTCTGTATTGGTCGGAATCAGATATTGGACAAGGACAACATCTGTACCCGAGGTGTGTTTATAGGCTCCTTCCAAGACACCCGCGCTATATTCTTTATAAGGCTTGTTCGTGTAGCTGGTTTTTTTATAATCGGAAATGCCGATGCTTGAACCGTTTTGTGTGTAATAATCAACTATGTTATTAGCGTATTCTTCAGGATTGATTGAGCCGGTTGAGCTGGCCTCAATCGTCAGATTAATATTATCTGCAAATGTGGCTGATGAAGATTGGTCTGAAAAAGCAGCTTTAATGGATGGAACATTCATTTGACTTGTATCTACGCTTTTCCAGGATTCAGGATATGCAAAAGAAAATCCTTCTCCACTATATGTAGTGTATTTCGTAGCTTTTGCTTCTGTTGAGACAGTTTCAGTTGCCTTGGTTGGTTCCGAAGTTTTGCTATCGGCTATTGTGTTTGTTTCTGAATTACCACAAGCACTAAGCAATGTGGCTAATGCCAAAATCGTAATAAGTTTCTTCATTATGTCTAATTTCTCCTAATGTGCTTCCCATCGGTTGGGATTTTTTCTAAGGTCATCATTTCGTGTGTAATCTAGTTTAGGTGGTGGGCATAGAAACTCCTTTCTACTTTGTTAGTAAAATAATAACATAAATAAAGATTTCAGTATTCATAATTACTAAAAAGGTAATTTATCTGTATTTAACAAGTTAGAAGCTAATAATATACCGTATTGGTATCCGTTTTGAACGATAGTACATACATTTGATGGATATAACCGTGAGATTTAAGTATGACTTAAATGTATTTGAACATAACTTTCAGACTTAAGAACTAACCCTTTATGTAGGTGCAATTAACGAATCGTCGGTGGAAAAAAACAGCCCATTTTCGACCTGAGCCCGGTCCCATGTGTGATTGGTGCATATAGTGAACTGTACCTCAAATCAAAGGAGGGGTTTACATGAGTGGAGTAGTAGGTGGATACGGCGGCGCATGGACATCGACTGGCGCGATCTTGGTTCTCTTTATCTTGTTGGTCATCATCTCTAAAGCATTCTTGATCTAATAAACCGCTTGGACCCTAATATATTCGTAAAGGAGGGTTCTACATGAGCAACGTAGTTGAAGGCGGAGGATACGGCGGCTGGACATCGACTGGAGCAATCCTGGTTCTGTTCATTCTTCTCGTAATCATCACTAAATCTTTCTGGGTATAATATGACGAGCTCTGCCGGGCAACCGGTGGGGTTTTTTTTCTAGAGGACAAGCATGGTGGAGAGCCAGGAAGATAAGATAGCGTGTGGTTGAACGGAAGAATTGGTGGAATTCAAGTAATGGAATGACGGCGCATGCTTGGAAAATGGGGAAGGTAACTAATGGCTAAACGCCCATTTTGTCAAAATGAGGGCGATAGCCCGGTCCAGAGGTAGGCTGAATACATAGCTTAGGGGTGTAGGCAAATGTTAAGGAGGAATGAACAATGAGCGAAGTAAAACCGAATTCACCGAACGGACAGGGACACGTATACGGACATATGGGAGGTTATGAGCATATGCAAGGATACCAATACACAGGTCATGAAATGCATGGGTATGGATATGGTTGTGGAACAATGCCAATGGGATATGGCTATGGATACGGACACCATGCCAATCAGGCTCCAATGATGCACGGTTATCAACAGGGTTATGGAGTATCCTATGGTCATGGCGGCGGAAGCTGGGGTTCCATGGGTACGATCCTCGTACTGTTCATCTTGCTGGTCATCATCTCCAAAACGATGTTTATCTAAGTAATTGTGAGTGCAAGGAGACTTTGCTGATCGTGGATCGTTATGATAGGTGCTCTAAATAAACTCCGAGTTTGAGTTCCATGTTGGGGCAAAACGTACCTATGATTCAGAAAGGGACGGCGTAGGATTTCATCCTGCGGTGTCCTTTTTTTATTAGAAGTGAAGGAGCGTTGGGATTACTTTCTTTAACGAATTCCACAGACGCTATTCCATGCATTTTTGCCATTTCACAAGTTTAACGAATCGTAGACACCTTATTTCCTCAATCTGGGCATGTTTGGAGCCTATATTCATGAAGTGACATGGATTAACGTGGCTGAGATTCGTTAGATTTTACATAGCACCAGAAATCCTCAATATAAGTTGTGCAGGATTCGTTAGCATCTGGTGAGCGTAAACATTTGCTTTAGGAACCGAGGTTAGTTGCACAATTGGAGAAGTAAGGAAGTAAGTATCCAGGAGTGCAGTCAGTGGGAGAACGGAAAAGTTTTAAAAGCAGAACCGAATATATCTGGCTAGTCTGATAAGTGAAAGGAAGACTTTTCTCAATGAAGGAACGGTGTCCGATAGTCTGTGGATGATGCTGAAATGTGTATGTAGACATGGATAAACACCCGGAACCCAATTCCGGGTGTTTTGTGTATGTTTTCAATCTTCTCAAGAATAAGTGATATCCAAAACAACAAAAGCCCTACCTCTCTTTTGTCCTTGCGGCTCCGATGACCGCGCCAGTGTGAATGGGAACATCTTGTGAAACTCTGTACTACCGGGTTATTGTGATTCAGGTTCTTCAATCTTCATAGGTTAGTTGTGCTTAAAAATTCGCTGCGGTCGCAGCATGAAGAAAATATTCCGGGGTTTAAAGAAGACAGAAATCATATGAGGTTGTTTAATACAACTTTTATAGTATACCACAGGTTGTAATTTTCTGCAATAAAAAGGAAAGCGCGACCAGAGCAACATGTATTCGGACTGTTTTTATGTTAAAAAGTGAAAGGTTAGTTTGAAAAGATACAGAAAATTTTTCAGACTATTTCTTCACAGGGGTAATCCTCTTCAAAAGATTCTGCGTAGGTTATAATAAGAGGGAAGAAACAGAAAGGGGCCCTCGCATGACTGAATCGATGGAGGACAGCAGGTTAATGCGGCAGATCGCGGAACGTGATGCCTCCGCACTGGAGCTTTTATATGATCGTTATGAGCGAGCGGTGTATTCTTTTGCATACCGGATCGTTGGTGATCCCATGACGGCAGAAGAGACCGTTCAGGAACTTTTTATGCGGGTCTGGAATAATGCTGAACGTTACGATGCCTCACAGGGGAAGCTGACCACATGGATGTTTGCGATTACGCGTAACATTGCAGTGGACATGCTGAGGCGGAAATCAAAAGGGGCAGCGACTACTTCAGTTGAACACGAGACACTGGCGGCCTATGCCGATGAAGATACAAACACGGAAGAAGAAGTGCAGCGTAAATGGGAAGGTACCCGGATTAAAGAGGCGTTGTCCCAATTGAACGGTGATCAGCAACAAGTTATAGAATCGATTTATTATGCGGGATTAACCCAGCAGGAAGTATCCAGCCGATTCGGGATTCCGCTGGGTACAGTAAAGAGCCGTGTCAGGCTTGCCATGCGACAGCTCCAAAAGTTGCTGGCCGATGCTGAATTGCATCCGGACGCGGGAAAGGAGGGCATACATCCATGATAGAACGACATGAGGAGTGGTCTGATCTGGCACCGATGTATGTGCTGGGCGGACTGGAAGCAGAGGAAGTGGCGGCGTTTGAAGCGCATATGGCAACTTGCGAACCTTGCCGCCAGGAGGTAAGGGAATTGCAGGAAGTGACTGGCTTCCTGCCACTTGCGGCGGAACCTGTAGCACCGCCGCCAGGCATGCGAGCACGTGTGCTGGGCAACGTGCTCGGACATGTGCAGGAGAGCGCCGAGGCGAAGCCAGCGGCTGCTCCTGCAGAGCCTGAAGCACCCGTGGTGCTTCAGGAGGATCTTGCGCCGCAGCACAAACGTGCGGCCCGGGTGGAAGAGGCTGCCCAGGCACAGCCATGGCAGCCACAAGCGCGCGCGCGTGCGCGCAGCAGCAGCGCCTGGCGCATAGCCAGTGCCGGCCTTGCGGCCGCGGCACTGTTGCTGGGCGTGTACACGGCGCAGCTGCAGAGCAAGATCGACTCGCTGACGCAGCAAGCGGCGGGCTCGTCGGCTGCGCAAGAGCAGCTGGTGCAGGCACAGGCGCAGAATGCGCAGCTGCAGGAGCAGCTGGCATCAGCTCTGAAGCCTGCACAGGGCATGCAGACTGGCGAGGCAGTGAAGCTGAATCCTGCAACGCAGGACATTGTAGCTCAAGGTCTCGCAACCATCGTTATTGACAGCAAAGGCACTCACCTGGTTGTGCAGGCTGAGAACCTGCCGAACCTGGAAGGCAACGAGGCCTTTCAGGTCTGGTTGATCAAAGGAGATACCCCTCAGAATGCGGGTACTTTCCTTAGTCGTGACGGAACGGGAGCGGTATATTACACATTGGATTCGGCCAACGACTATGATACGGTTGCCATCACGCTTGAACCGGATGCAATGGGAGATGAGCCGCGCGGTACGATGATTCTGGCTGCCAAGATTAAAGGATAAATATAGGACATATCACCAAAGGCTGCTCCGTCGTGGAGCAGCCTTTTTGTGTTTTCCAGATCTGGTGCCAACCCATTGGATTTTATTAATTTTTTTAGTCGGAGCAACCGATAAACAAATAGAAGGCAATACCCTTAATCTCCCTGTGTCTCAAGGGAGAACTGGTTGCACATAGAGAGTGAGGGGTTCAGTTGGAAGCATACCGTTCATTTATCTTTCGCCTGATACGCAATTATCTGATCGGTTCACTGGCAGCTGTTTTTGTTGTCGGTACAGTAGTTATGGTATCTACTCTGCAAATACCCAATATTCAATTTGTTCGACTCATCTTCATTGTACTGATTTCACTCTTGTTCATGCTGGTTGCTGAATTAATTACGCTGTGGGTGCAGCTTGGCCCCATAAGACAATTTTTCACTTCCGAGCATCATGAGAGAGACGAATTAAACCACATGTATGAGAAAATTCATCGTTTCCCGGGACAGACCATATATCGGATCATGGGTCCGCACATGTTTGGCTTCTCACTTCCGGCAGCCGGATTAACAATGTGGATGATATCCACAGGGTGGCTTGAATTCCCTTACTTGTATATTGTCGTGGCCGCCGCGTGTGCCTTTCTGATTGCCATCATGCATGCGCTGATTGAGTATTACCTAACGGTGCGGGCGATTAGACCCCTGTTACTTGAGATTCGACATCGAGGCAAAGTCCAATACGGGATGGAACCTTCACTGGGAGGGCGCATCCTGGTATCGATCCAGCGTAAATTTCAGCTAAGTACGGCACTGATTGGCTTATTTCCTCTTTTTCTATTTTTCCTGGCTACATATATCAGACTTCAGTATATGGACAGTGAATTTGCGAAAGAGTACATACTGTGGGGAATTCTCATCGTTGTTCTGGGCGCGGGGTTTGCCCTGGTGGGAAGCTGGCTGTTGATTCGTGATGTTCGTGATCCAGTTGCTGAACTGACACATGAGATGAACCGAATTCAGGGGGGAGATCTTGGCAGACGAGCTCCGGATCTATATGCGGATGAGTTTTCGGCACTGATCTCCGGCTTTAATATGATGATTAATCGGCTTGAGATGAGACAGGAACGTAATCGGCAGCTACTGCAAAGTTATTTTTCTACGCTGGCGGCTGCATTGGACGCCCGAGATAAATACACGGCAGGGCATTCCAAGCGTGTAGCCGAGTATTCGCTGATGATCGGCAAGTTGAGCGGAATGAATGAAGAACAGGCGGATTTATTGTACAAATCAGCTCTGCTCCATGATATTGGGAAAATTGGCATACCTGATGAGGTGTTGTTGAAGGATGGGAAGCTAAGCGATGAAGAATTCGCGATCATTCGTACACATCCCGTGCAGGGAGAAAGTATTTTGTTACAAATAGAACCCATTGATGCCATGGCGGACTTCCTGCCAGGAGTAAGATCTCACCATGAAAGATATGATGGCAAAGGATACCCGGATGGGATGGCTGGTGATGATATTCCCCTTTTTGGCCGCATCATTGCGGTAGCGGATGCCTTTGATGCCATGACGTCTGATCGACCATATCGGAATGGGATGAGTCACGAGAAAGCGCTAACGATTTTGGAAGAAGGAAAAGGGACCCAATGGGACCCCTATTTTGCAGGTTTGTTTATTGATGAATGGAGACGACAACAGCATCTTCAGAAACCATCGAAGTGAGGGATCAGTTGATCCCCTCTGTCCACTTCGATTCTTTTCTGCGTCTCCGGTGTAGAGCGAGGCCTGTTATGATGGTGAGAACGCATTCGCCGAGTATGACTGCACCCAAGGCGTCATAGATCACATGTTGTTTGATCATTAGCGTGGATACGATAATGGTTGCTGCCCCGGCGGCCACCAGAATCTTGATGGGTTTGCGGATGCTTGGAACCGAGAGAACGGCACGCATAACCAGATAAGAGTGAAGAGAATGAATACTTGGAAAACAATTATAAGGACGATCCTGGCTATAGAGCCATCCGAGAACAGATGCTCCCAGGCCTGTACCCGTCAGTTCCGGGCGCGGTACCATGGTCTGAAAGTTGAAGTAGATCAGATAACATATCCAGACACAGATATTCATGGATAACAAGACACGGTAATACGTCAGGCGATCCTTGGCACACAGGTAAGCGAGCACACCGAATACAAACGGGTACCAGCCCAAATATGGAATGGACATGCCAGGCACGTAGGGAATGATCCGGTCGAGCGGCGAATCAAGCACTGCGAACCCGCGTTCCGGACTGTTAAGAATATCATAGAACAGCCCCATGACGGCCAAAGACAGCATCAAACTCAATGACAGCCAATAGGATTTGCTTTTTAACAATTGCACAACATCTTTCTCCTTTCATTCATGCTCCCTAGGAGCATGAGCCCAGCAAATAACTAATTCAAATTTAAACAACAATATATTCTACTACGACCAGCGCACAAATTGAATCCTGATTTGTGTATTTTTGTGTATTTTTTTGACGAAGAAGGAATGCCGAAGTTTCAATGGGCATGATATGATAGAGACACATACGGACGAAGGCACTTTAGCCAGTAAAGTCGGTACAACAGGAGTGAGTGAATGCAATTTTCAAAAATGTTCGTATTGAATATGGGGATGCTTATTACCATTGCATATCTTGCTAGTGTGTTCTATAAATATGTCGTAATACGTACCTCTTCCCGAGTGAAGCAGATCAGTTCAGTGCTTGTCCTTATATTTGCAGGTTGGATTAGTACGGTTTTTGGGTTTCAACTCACCGATGAAGTGGTCTTTGATCTTCGATATGTTCCTTTAATTGTTGCCGTTCTAACGTATAGACAACCCTATAGCGTAATCATCGTGGGTATTGGAATTGGGCTGACGAGGCTGACTTTTGGCATCACGGATGCTACATTGGCGGCAGTACTTAACATGTCTATTTTGGGCGTCATATGTGCAGGTTTGAATATATGGATGAGACGCAGCAACTACAGGCTGATTATTAAAGGAATCCTTGTTACAGTTATCGTCAATGTGGTCAATAGTGTAAACATTGCTATCGTTGGTGTGATCCCGGCTACATACTTCTTTTCACATATTATGCCTTATACACTTCCTACAGGCATTTTGCTGAGCCTTATTTTTGCATTTATTTTACGTGATTTTCAGAATGAACAGAATCGAATTTTGCTGATCCAGAGTACAAACCGGCTATTGTCTGTGCAAAAGGAAGAGTTACAGAAAGCCCAGATTGTACTGGAGGATCGTGCGAAACAATTGATGATTGCCTCACAGTACAAATCGGAATTTCTCGCCAATATGTCCCATGAACTGCGTACACCACTGAACAGTGTCATTAACTTTGCCCAGATGATCAGCGAGAATGCCGACACGATGGATCAGGAGGATATTGTACGTTTTGCCAATATGATCGACCACTCCGGGCAGGAACTGCTCACGCTCATTAACGATATTCTGGATCTTTCCAAAGTAGAAGCGGGGCGGCTGGATATTGTACTGGAGGATATCAGTGTCGCACAACTTACAGAAGATGCCATGAGCCACTTTCAGCTCGTTGCCGAGAAAAAAGGAATTCAGTTGGTTCTGGACAAAAAACAGGGACTGCCCGAGACGCTCTGGTCTGATCCCCAGCGGGTTCAACAGATTTTGCGGAATCTGATGTCCAATGCCATCAAGTTCACTCACCAGGGGAAGGTCACGCTGAACGTAAGCACCAAGCAGATTAAGAATGCAGGTATTCAGAATCGATGGCTTATTTTCTCTGTTCAGGACACAGGCATTGGCATTTCTGAGGACAAGCATCATTCCATATTTGAAGCATTTCAGCAGGCTGACGGGTCGATTAGTCGAAAATTTGGCGGTACCGGACTTGGCCTGTCGATCAGTCGGGATTTAGCGAGATTACTGGGGGGATCGATTGAACTTGAGAGCACTGAAGGTAAAGGAAGCACCTTCCATCTCTATCTCCCGTTGGACCGTGAAAAAATGAGTTGACAACCTTCGCGCCGTGAGTAGAATTTGGGATGACAACTAGCATCGACCGGCTTTTGAGACCCGGTCTAAGGAGTGTATCCCCATACAGAAGACGGTCAACGTTAACCCTCCCCCGTTAGCAAGCAAACCACGGCGCAAGGGTTCGACACAACGCACGAATTTATCGATTGCAACATGGGAGGGTGTACCGGCAATTATTTTACAGACCTTGCTGGGAGGCCCGTTTTTAACCGGATTTCTGCTGTACCTTGGGGCCGGGTCGAGACATATCGGCTTTGTGCTCGCGATTACCACGTTCGTGAACATTGCCCAGATCGGAGCAGCTTACTGGATGCAGCGTATTCGCAGCCGTAAACGTATGCTGCTGCTGTTCGTGGGCACACATCGTATCTTGTGGAGTGCAACGGGACTGATTCCGTTTATATTCCCCAAAGAGTGGTGGGTAAGTGTATATATTGGCGTGTATACGGTTGCTTTTATATCAAATACCATCGGCGGTATGATCTGGACTTCACTAATTGGCGATATCGTACCTGCCAAGGTGAGAGGGCGTTATTTTGGAATTCGAAATACGATTCTGAATGCTCTTGGAAGCGTATGCTTATTCGCAGGCGGTATTGTTTTGGACCGTTACCCCGGAGAAATGGGCTTTCTAATCCTGTTTATTCCGGTGTGGATCTGTGCTATTGCCAATACAGTCATCTATTTTTTCTATCCGGACGTTCCCTTTGAACGTTCTACCGAAAAGGCTTTCTGGCGCATGTTCATCAAGCCGTTCCAGGATCGTTCTTTCTTGAAAGCAACGCTGTTCCTGGCTTCATGGTTATTGATCCAGACCTTGATTGTTCCGCTCTATTCCTATGTTATGTTGGATCTATTGAACATTAATTATCAGACTGTATCCCTGATCACGGTAGTCCAGACGCTGGTTATGATGGCCGGTTTTTATGTCTGGGGCAATCTGAATGCCAGATTCAGTAACAAAACCCTCCTATTTTGGACATTGCCAGTCATTGCACTCTCCTGTTTGTCGTGGGGGTTAATGTCGTTCATGCCCGTATTGATCGCACTATTTCTATCTCATATCTTCCTTGGGATCGGTGTAGGTGGATTCAACCAGCTGGCATTTAACTTTACCATTGGAGACACACCCAAAAGTGAAAGACCGATGTTTGTCGCGGTGTATTCGGCTCTGACCGGAGTAACTTCGTTTCTTGGGCCGTTGTTGGGTGGCTGGTTGTATGAAAAAATGGAAACCTGGTCCGATGCGCTCGCCTGGATCTCAGCCTATGGATTTCAGGTGGGGGTTGGTGTCGTGATGCTGATTCTTACATTTACCCTTGGACGTCGTGTACTGTTAAAATAGAAAAGATATCGCATAACTTAATAAAACGATGGCGAAGTGGAGGGATGTAATTGAATCGTCTCGAACGGAAAGCCATGGTGATTGGAGCCACGGGGCTTGTAGGCGAATTACTGGTTCATCATCTGCTGGAGCACTCGGCATACAGCTTGGTTCGCGTTCTGGTTAGACGTCCGCTTGAGCTGCAACATCCCAAACTGGAACAACATGTGGTGGACTGGGAACAGCTGGAGAGAAACAACCACTTATTCGACGGAATCGATGACCTGTACTGTTGTTTGGGTACAACGATCAAAAAAGCAGGCAGTCAGGACAATTTCCGTCAGGTAGATTATCATTACCCGGTTCGTGCAGCTACTATTGCGAAGCAACATGGTGTATCACAGATGCTGGTGATCTCCTCCATGGGAGCGAGTGCAGGTTCCCGGGTCTTTTACAGTCGGACCAAAGGGGAAATGGAGGATGCATTGTCCGATATCGGTTTTCCGTCATTGCATATCTTCCGCCCTTCCTTAATTCTGGGAGATCGAAACGAGAAGCGGTTCGGTGAGCAGATGGCTGCCCATGCCATGAAGTTTCTGGATCGCTGGATGAAAGGCAGAGCGGACAAATACCGGGCGGTCCACGCCGCAACCATTGCACAGGCCATGACAAATATTGCGCTGGTGCAAGCCAAGGGAAACCATGTGTATTCGAATGAAGTCATTCATGTCCTTGGTGTGGATAGGGGCTAAGAAACCTTTGAACGAGCTGTTTACTTCATGTGGCTAGTGAGGAGCGTTTCTCGCTTGAGGTAGATCGTGGTATAATAGGCAACAAAAATGAGTTCGAACCCTGACTCCATGCGGCAGCAGGGTAACGAACATGAAGGAGAACTCGTCCATGAAAAAACCAATCTCTACCGATCAGGCGCCAGGCGCCATTGGTCCATACAGCCAAGCCGTTGATGCAGGCGATTTCATCTACACTTCCGGACAGCTTGGCCTGAATCCTCAAACGGGAGAATTCGGTGCAGATGTACAAGAGCAGACACGTCTGTCTTTGAGCAATGTGAAGGCTATTCTTGAAGCAGCAGGTACAAGTATGGATAAAATCGTGAAAACGACGGTGTTCCTGAAAGACATGAACGACTTCGTTCCTGTGAATGAAGTGTATAGCACGTTCTTCGAACAGCCTTATCCTGCACGCAGTGCAGTAGAAGTTGCTCGTTTGCCAAAAGATGCACTGGTGGAGATTGAAGTTATTGCCCTGAAATAGGACAACCTTCATTTGCTCCGGTATACATAAAAAGCCGATTTCAGGTCAAAGACCAGAATCGGCTTTTTGCGTTTTGCGTTATATATAAGCGATATATATGATGGAAACTACTCAATCACGATCCTGATTACGGGCGAAGAATAGCCATACCGCGTAGATAGCCAGTACGATCGCAATGATGATTGCCGTATAATATACGGAAGTGACATCCTTTTGTTTAAGTGCAATGGCGATGTACGCCCATGTGAATACCAGTGGATATACACTGTCCCTATAACGGAAGCTAACGAGTACAGCCAGCACCATACCCACAATCAACATAATGATCGTCCAGGTTGGTTCGCTGATACCAAAACCATCCCAGCCAATTTTATATAACAGCACCGCTGCATTGACAATGGTTGCCACGCTAATCCATCCGAGATAGATGCTGAATGGCAGCTTCACAAGCCAGATCTCAGCAGTAGTTGGCACAGTAATGGTACGTGTTTTTACATACAGCATGATCAGGCACAACAGAAGCAGTACAATAATCAGTAAAGCGAGACCGGTCTGCAAGTTTTGAAAAGCAAAAATCCAGGCTACGTTAAAGGCACAGCTTGCCAGGAACCAATACCCGAGACGGGTAATCGAGTCCCTTTTCCAGGAAGCAGGCAGAAACTGATAGATCACAAAACCTGCCAACAGCAAGTAGATCAAACCCCATATAGCGAAGGCATAGCCAGAAGGTGTGAGTAGCACAGGGTACATATCCGATACTTCCTTGTTGGTTCTGCCCCCGATCGGCAGAGCGTTGGAAAGGTAGTTCACGATAATTACAGCGATAAAACCAATGGCGTTTAACCACTTGTACGGATTGTTACGTGACATTGTGTTTCCTCCTAAGTTTAACGAATGAATGAACCACGGGTCAGTCTACAATGAATATACCCAGTTTTTGCACATTCTAATAACAGCCGCAAAAAATTCACAAGTTGATCTTGCAGATTCTTGTGCTCTGCCGCTACGTTGGAACGGTACTCTGTCCCAATGTACGCGAAACGAAGCAGAAATATGTCCATGCCCATGATGTCCCACTAGAAGAGGAGGAAGAGAATGCTCACAAGAGAAACGATGGAGCAACAGCAAACCTGGTTCTATGTAGTTGCATTGTTTTTAGGAGCAGCGATAGGGCTGAGTAATCCGGTATGGGGAAATGCCTTACACTACACCGTGTCCACGGTTCTTGCCGTTCTGTTATACAGCATGTTTGTACAGATTCCCTTTTTACAGTTAAAAGAGTCTTGGTCGAATCTTCGATTTATAGGGGCGCTACTGGTGGCTAATTTTATCGTAGTACCTGTAGTTGTATGGTTGCTTACACTTGTCTTTCCGCAATCACCAGGCGTTCTGATCGGAGTCTATCTGGTACTGTTAACACCCTGTATTGATTACGTCATTGTGTTCACACAACTCGGCAGGGGCAATGAAAAACTGATGCTCGCCGCAACACCTCTTTTATTTGTTATACAAATGATCCTGTTACCGTTTTATTTATGGCTATTGATGGGTACCGAGGTGGCACAGATCATGCAGGTAGGGCCGTTTGTGGAGGCTTTTCTGTTCCTGATCGTTATTCCACTGTTGCTTGCTGTCGTTACACAGGTTCTCTCAAGAGGTAAAGTGAGCGGGGAGCGGGTCATGAATGCAACGGCATGGCTCCCGGTTCCGATGATGGCACTTACGCTGATCGTGGTTGTCGCTTCCCAGATTGACAAAGTCTACAATGATATGGCAATCATCGTAAACGTGATCCCGATCTATGTTGCTTTCCTAATCATTATGCCTTGGATATCTCGGCTTATTGCTACTTGGTTTGGATTGAATCCAGGCGCCGGGCGGGCGTTGATTTTCAGTTCAGCCACACGGAATTCGCTGGTCGTTCTGCCACTTGCGCTGGCACTCCCGCCAGAATGGGCAACCATAGCTGCGGCTGTTATTGTGACACAGACGATGGTGGAGCTTGCAGGAGAGCTAATCTACATTCGACTTGTACCTGCGGTAATTTTGCGAGATCGGTGAGCGTTCTTACTTATCGGAAGATCATGTTCTACCTGGATACTATACTTGTACCGTTCGTCGTTATCTTTTTTCCATAACAGCTCATACAACGGGAAATAAAATTTATTATCTCTACTTTGGTGTAGCTGTAGCCGCAATCTTTCGGAGCGTATCCTATCTTAGAAAAGAAAGAGCCAACAAGTCGTCTTGATCTATGCTATTCTTTGTGAAATTAAAATTAAAATTAAAATTAAAAAGAGTACTCCCGATAGGCCATGCCGGGGAGTACTCTTATTAATTCAAATAAATTCTGAACAGGTACTCTTTAAGTACCGGCCTCCAATAATGTTTTACGATATTCCGCTGGCGTGATACCCTCCATTTTTTTGAACACTTTGCTGAAATACTTTTCGTCCTGGAATCCAACCATCTCCGAGATTTTGGCGACACGTAGGGAAGGATTTTGCAGTAACAGCTTGGCGTTGTTGATCCGCAGTTTGCCGAGATATTCCGACCAGTTCAGGCCAAATTGCTGTTTGAATTTGCGGGAAATATACTCCCGGCTCAGGTAGAAACGCGCGGCAATCTGCTGTAAGGACAGGTCCTCCTGATAATGGGCGTCCATATAACGTGCAATCTCACTCATGGGATCAGGATTGGCTTGGTGATGAGCGGTGAGTGCCTTTCCTGCGGCAAGCAGTCGTTGTTCCAACAATGAACGAAGCAGGGGGAAGGATAACAGTCCTTCAGCGTCCAAAGGTAACTCGGCAAAGGGAATAGACTGTTCCTCCGTCACTTCTTCCTCTTTGAATGACGAACCTGCTGTATCATCAAGCCAGCGGTTCAGCATCCATTCCAGCTCCTCGATCCATTGCTGGATCTGCTCAGCACTGACAACCTCGAGATCAGTAATCGGGTCAAGCCACTCGGCGACCGCAGCGGATACACTGGAAGCCCGGCAACTCATGGCTGCCATACGCAGGGGTTCTTCATGGGCGGTTAAACGCCTGATTTTATTCCCATTTGATGATTCCATTGAGGCATGGATTCGCTGTTTAATTTGCACAGCATTGCGTCGCCACAACCTTGAACTTGCTTCCAGATAGGCCGCTGAGATTCCGCCAGGGTAGGACTCACAGGTGGAGATGCCAAAATGAAGCCGGCGCTGAATCGTCTGCTCCAATCCATGATTGACCTTGTCCAGAATATGTTCCAATGAAGTGGATGGACCCCAATGCAGCAGAACAATCTCGTCCGGTTGATCCAACTGGCGAAACATTACACCTTCGTCTGGTGTGGATAACATCTCGGCACAGATATTGAGTACCGAGAACACAAGCAGGTCCGGTTGACTGCGGTATTTTGCCAGACAATCTGCATCCAGATGGGACAGGCTGGTGACAGCGACACTACAGACAGAGATTAGACGGGGGAGATTTAACTCATCCTGTAATCGCTGCATGTGTGATTGGCTGCTGCCTCTTCCGACGGCAAGTTCGGTGAGCAGACGATCCTGGTAGTGAGGGCGCATTCGATTAACAACAATGGATTGCCTGGTGGATTGTATCCGAATGGCGTCTTCCTCTTCCCAAGCTGTAACGGCCTTTAATAGAGATGCATTCAGCTCATCTGCTTCCACGGGTTTCAGGAGGTAGTCCATACCACCATGCCTAATTGCATGCCTCACGAGTTCAAAATCATCATATCCGCTGATAACCAGCACTTTGCTGTGTGGGACATGAGCTGATATCCATTCAAGCAATGCCATACCGTCCTTGCCCGGCATACGCATGTCACTGAGTATGATTTGAGGTTGATGTGCCGTGATGGCGGCGATGGCTTCATCCCCGTCTGCTGCTTCAAGTAATGTATCAATGCCAAACTCTTCCCAATGACCAAGCAACCTTATGGCATCGCGGACATGTTTTTCATCATCTACAAGCAGTGCCTTCATGTTGTTCACTCTCCCGCGTATAGTTTAACCGTAATCTTCACACCATTGGGTTCCCGATTGCTGATCTCAAGCCTGGCTGAGTGACCGGGATGTGAGTTCAATTGAAGTCGGCGTATTACATTTCGTAGACCGATGGATTCAGACTCGTCGGATTCTTGTGTGGATAACCCGGTTGTTGTATGACTTTGATGTAGCCATCCGCGGATCTCCAGTAATTTATCTTCAGGTATGGAGGGGCCGTTATTATTCAGTTCTATTTCAATCCAATGATCGTTGATCCGGCGGCTGGATAGGGATATGTGACCTTTGCCAGGCTGAATATCCGCTCCATGTTTGAAATAGTTCTCAATTAAAGGTTGTAACGTCATTCTTGGCATTTCGACAGACAGGGTATCTTCGGCAAAATCCAAATCCACCTCAAGGCGGTCACCAAACCGCTCCTGCTGCAGTTCCAGATATAATCGGGCATGCTCCGCCTCTTCGCGTAAGGTCACGCAGGTCTGATCCCGCATGCTGTAGCGCAGCATTTTGGACAGGCTAGAGAGTAGTATATACGCCCGTTGTCCCTGCTGTTGAAGGGCAAGTGTACCGATCGATTGCAGTGTGTTATATAGAAAATGCGGATGAATCTGCGCTTGCAACGCTTTGAGCTGATTCGTCTTATTGGCGATCTCGAGTCGATATTCCCGCAAAATAAGATTATTTACCGTATCCATCATATCTCGGAAATGACGAGCGAGCACCCCGAATTCATCTCGGCTGGATAGATGGATATCCACATGCAGACGCCCGGCTTGAATTTGGTTCATATACCGCATGAGTTGCTTGAGCGGACCTGTGATTCGGATGGAGATAAACAAGGTTGCAATAATGACTAATACAAGTGCTGCAATGGCAATCATTGCGTTATTCCACGTGAGTGTGGTCGCCCTGGCGTATAACGTCTCATTCGGAATCTGTTTGACGATGGTCCAATCGGCGTATGTGCTGCCGAGTTGTTGGTATACATACATGGATCGATCCTGTTCAAAATGTCCTGCGACATTCTGGGTTGTACCTTCGCCAGATCGCGCGATATTCAGTTCACTAGCCGTTTCCTCTCGTAGTGCATCCGTATGATTGACCTCGGAACGACCTTGGTAAATGATCTGATTCTGACCATCCACAACATAGATCTGTTCCTTAGCCGGATCATACAGCCTGCCACAGATTGCTGCAATGGTATTCATATTCAGATCAATGGCGAGTACACCCAGACGCTCGGTGGACGGAATATCCTTGATCACCCGATGCAGGGTAATGACCGTTCTGGCAGGGTCATCGGGGGAGGCAGCCTTGAATCCGTACGTGTGACTCATATGGGCCGATTCCACCCAGATATCCGGGCTGTCACCGCCTGTTTTTCCATGAAGCGAGCCGGAATAGGCCTGTTTGCGTTCCTCCCGCTTCGGAAAGGGATTTGTAATTAAGGTGGATTGATTGGCGGCAAAAGAGTGCAAATACAGCTGGAATACATCCGGCACAGCCGCGCGTATCGTCTGCAAAGTGGTGTACACCTCGGCAACCGCACGATAATCACCAGGAATTTTTGCCAAGTTACGCAGAAAGTTCGGGTCGTTATACACAGCGAGCGACGCTCTGGCCACGTTATCCACATAGTTGTTGAGATTGGTGGACGCTTGGTAGATCAGGCGTTTGTTCTCTTCAACAGCCTGTTCCCGCAGGGCTGTCTTGGTCTGGATAAACGTCATGCTGATCGATGCGAGCAGTGGAAGTGTGGTAGCAATGAGCATAAAGGCAATCAATTTGGTGCGTATACTGTAGTATTTGGACATCGGAACACCCCTTCTGGTTGCAGGTTAAGAGAGGACAATATTTTACCCCCAACTGTTCACACGGGTCGGTGTTTCCCTCGGCGATAATGGGGTTTAATAGAAAAAGAGACCAATTTCATCCATCTATAGAAGGGGAGAACGATATGAAGCATCGCAAATCTTCACAGCTGTTACAGCAGCTTGTGTTCGTGGGTCCCTCCATCGTGTTTTTTATTCTCATCATCGTGGTCCCTTTCCTGCTTGGCATGGTGTACTCCTTCACGGACTGGAACGGGGTATCGGAGAACATTAATTGGGTAGGGTTTGACAACTTCGTGCATGTTTTTGCGAATGATCCCAAGTTCCAAACGGCGTTTTGGTTTACGGTGCGCTTCACCGTGGTTGGTGTGGTATTGACCAATGTGATCGGTTTTTTCCTAGCGTATTTCCTGACCAAACCGCTTAAGACAAGAAACATTCTGCGTACGATCTTTTTTATTGCCGAACGTGATCGGTGGGTTGTTGCTCGGCTTTATCTGGCAGTTCATATTTGTGAAAGGGTTTTCAGCAGTAGGCGATGTAACCGGCTGGTCCTTCTTCAACCTTCCTTGGTTGGGAGACGAACCAACCGCCTTCTGGGGAATCGTGATTGTGTTTGTATGGCAGACCGCAGGATATCTGATGGTCATCTACATCTCATCTCTGACAAATGTATCCCCTGATCTGCTGGAAGCTGCCGAGATTGATGGCGCAAGTCGCTGGCAGGTACTGCGGAGCATCATTCTTCCGCTCATTATGCCGGGTGTGACAATCTGTCTGTTCCTGGCGATCTCCTGGTCGTTCAAAATGTTCGATCTCAATCTGTCGCTAACCAAAGGTGGACCGTTCGGATCAACAGAGTCGGTTGCACTTAATATTTACAATGAAGCCTTTGTGAATAACAGATATGGCATCGGAACCGCCAAAGCACTCGTGTTCTTCGTAATCGTTGCCATTATCACCATGATTCAGGTACGTCTGACGAAAAGCAAGGAGGTAGAAGCCTAATGGAGACGACGAAAAATTACCGCTTCAGTACCATTGTAACCGAGATTGTCATGGTACTCCTTGGACTTTTATTCCTGGTTCCGTTTTACTTCCTGTTTGTGAATTCGGTCAAAACATTCGGTGACCTGCTCACCAATTCGGCTGCATGGCCGGAAGTATTTCAGTGGGGCAACTATGCGAACGCCTGGGAGAAAATTAACTTCCCATCCGCGCTGATGAACTCGCTTATCGTTACCGTGGTCAGCAATCTGTTGCTTGTACTGATCAGTTCCATGGCCGCGTACCGAATGGTTCGCAGCGATACCCGGTTCAACCGTATTTTGTTCGGCATGTTCATTGCCGCTATGGTGATTCCGTTCCAGTCTATCATGATTCCACTCGTTACTGTAACCAGTAATCTGGGATTGATCGACAGCCTTGGCGGCCTCATTATCTGTTATCTCGGTTTCGGGGCACCGATGTCTGTCTTCCTGTTCCACGGATTCGTAAAATCCGTCCCGTTGGAGATTGAGGAAGCGGCTCGTGTGGATGGAAGCTCTGCCTACGGGGTGTTCTTCCGGATCGTATTTCCACTCATGAAACCGATGTATGTAACCGTCATCATTCTGAACACACTCTGGATTTGGAATGATTATCTGCTTCCATCCCTGATCCTGCAAAGCTCCAACCTGCGTACGATCCCAATTGCGACCTTTGCACTCTTCGGACAATATACGAAGCAATGGGATTTGGCCTTACCGGCACTTGTGCTCGGTATCATGCCGATCATAATCTTCTTCCTGCTGATGCAGAAGTATATCATTCAGGGGATTACGGCTGGATCAGTTAAAGGGTAAGTGTTGCGAGGGCAGGGTCGCTGGCGGGATCAAGGTGCGCTTTCGGTCGCTGTTGCTCCTCGGTGGCCTGAATGGATTAGGGCAAGGAAGCCACCGAGTATCAAAGGCGAACGCTCCGCTCCTGCAACGCATTCTTGATCCCTTTGCTCCCACTTCGCACGGAGGTGTGCAAAGGGGAGTCATGCCCGCATAGCTTGGGCATGATCCCTAGGGAAGAGATCAATAAAGAAAAGATTTAAAGCTAAATCCGGTAAGGCAGAAAAGGGGCGCTGGCGGGCTCAAGTTGCGCTTTCGGTCGCTGTTGCCCCTCGGTGGCCTGAATGTATTAGGGCAAGGAAGCCACCGAGTTTCAAAGGCGAACGCTCCGCTCCTACATCGCATCCTGATCCCTTTGCTCCCACCTCGCATGGAGGTGTGCAAAGGGAGTCATGCCCGCATAGCTTGGCCATGACTCCTGAAGAGAGAGAGGCCCAGATAGAATGGGCTCCTTCCTTGATAAAGGCTTGATAAGTTCAACTAAACATTTACAACGATAACGAAGAGGGCAGAAATAATTTGAAGAAGCGAAGCGTTCGCCTAAAAGCTTTCTGGAAGAAAGCTACTTCGGAAGCATACGCTATCCCAGGATTTTTCCCATTAATAATGGATCAAATAAATCTGGGGATAACAGCGATCGGAAGGTTATTCTGTCATCGGAGTGCCAGTGTAAATATGCTTAAGTGGAACTGTTATACTGAAACTACTATAGGGAGAGTGTATGTATGAAAAGAATGACAAAGTTGACGTTGCTTATGCTGATTGCTTTTTCGGTAATGCTCGCGGGTTGTGGCAATGGAGATAAAAGTGGCAGTCCGGTCAACACGGATGCTCAAGGTGGTGGTGAGGCTGCTGCTGGAGATAAAACCATTAAAATCTTCCAATTCAAAGTCGAAATTGCGGAAGCGCTCAATCGTCTCAAAGCGGAATATGAATCCTCCCATCCAGGCGTCAAACTGGACATTCAAACCGTAGGTGGCGGCAGTGACTACGGTGCTGCATTAAAAGCCAAGTTTGCCGCTGGCGAACAACCGGACATTTTCAACGTAGGTGGTTATCGCGAATTGGATACATGGCTTGAATATCTGGAAGATCTGTCTGGAGAATCATGGGCCAAGGATGCGCTCGAAGTAGCCAAAGAGCCAATGACCAAAGACGGCAAACTCTACGGACAGCCGCTCGCATTGGAGGGTTATGGTTTCATTTATAACAAAGACCTCTTCCAAAAAGCAGGTATTACCGAAATTCCAACGACACTGGAACAATTGGATCAAGCTGCACAGAAACTTCAGGCCGCAGGCATTACCCCATTCTCTAACGGGTATCAGGAGTGGTGGGTGCTGGGCAATCATAACGTAAACGTGGCATTTGCAAATCAGGCAGATCCGGTGAAATTCATCCAAGGACTCAACGAAAGTACGGAGAAAATTCCTGGCAACCAAGTGTTCGCCGACTGGATCAACTTGCTCGACTTAACGTTGAAATACAGCAACAAAAACCCTCTGACAACCGACTACAATACGCAAGTTACGTTGTTTGCGAGTGGAGAAGCAGCGATGATGCAACAAGGAAACTGGACTCAAGTACAGATCGATGGAATTGATCCGGATCTGAATCTGGGTATCCTGCCAATGCCAATTAATAATGAACCCAATGACAAATTGTTTGTCGGTGTGCCGAACTATTGGGTTGTGAACAAGAACTCTCAAGTGAAACCGGAAGCAAAAGAGTTTTTGGAGTGGCTCGTAACTTCGGATATCGGGAAACAATACATGACAAAAGAATTCAAATTCATCCCGGCGTTCAGTTCCATCACGGCATCCGAAGAGGATCTAGGTGACCTCGCCACAGAGATTATGAAGTATAGCCAGGAAAACAAAACACTCAGCTGGAACTTCAACCGTTTCCCTGAAGGGGTTCCACAAGAGTATGGCAGCACGATTCAGGCTTACGTTGCAGGCAAATCGGATAAAGCCGGATTGCTCGATGCATTGCAACAGAACTGGGATAGTCTGAAAAAATAATCCGGATCATGGACGGTATCCACAGGTTACCAAAAACTGTTCAGAAATTTTCGGATAGAAAAGTTAGTCTATACGAATATATAAGATAATTGAAACAGGCCAACCAGAAATTTTATTCTGGTTGGTCTGTTTTGGTTTTTCCGAGGAGCCAATAGCGCACTGAAAAGTTCAAAGTTAGTAATATCCCTGAAATGTGGATAACCCCAAAGCAGTTTAACGATCCCATGACGTATTTAACACAGAGTTTATACTATATGTGGATATCCTGTGTGTATAACACTCTAAATGTGGACAAGTAAGGAGTAGATGGAGTGGGAGGTCCTCATTTGTTAACAGAAATACTTGTTTTCGACTAACTAGTACTGTATAGTTCTAAATATGACAAATCAAAAAATGAACACGGGACCCGCCAAATCCAAGAGTTCCAATCCGGTGAACCGGACCAAGGCAGTTGAAGTGGCGGCACAATTATTTCTGCGTCAGGGGTACAGCTACGTCAGCATGGATGAAGTCGTGCGAGTGAGTGGGGTATCCAAGTCGAATATTTATTATCATTTTAAAAACAAGGAGGAACTGCTCCAGGCCGTGGTACAATACTGGATTGCCCAGTATGAGTCGGAGCTGTATCTGCTGCTCAGTCAGCGTGAGCGAGGAGTGGAGGAGCGTATCTACTCATTCATGGCATTGCTGTCGGCAGGCATTGAGGGCCGAAATTACGAAGGGAGCTGCCCTTTTGTTACGTTATATATGCAGACACCGGACAGTGCACCCCAAGTGAAGGAAAGCATATCCAGATTCTTTCGTGAGCTTAGGCCTATGGTGGAGAAGTTGTTTCAGCAAGGTTTGGATCGCGGTGAATTTCGCAAAGAAATCGAACCGGGACCGGCTGCTTTGTTGTTTATTGCAGCACTGGAAGGTTCACTAATCCTAGCGGGAACTGCCCGTGATGTTGGGATTATAGAACAATCGGCACGGACGTTTTGTCAGATGCTTCGTTAATCGAAGCTCTTTTTTTGAATATGACTAGTACTATGTAGTACTAAAAGGAGCCGTAACAGAATGATTGTACATACTAGCCGTGTAAACAATGAGGAAAACACAGCAGCACATTCAACAAATATGAATCAGGCAATGAGCAAGTCTGATATTGCAGACACGACCATTTTTATGACAGGAAGTACAGGTTTTATCGGCAAAGAAACGGTCAAACAACTCACGCAGGGAGACGTACAATTGCTCTTGTTGGTTCGTTCGGAACAGCGAGCCAGAACTGTGCTGAAAGCTTATGGAGTGAAGGATTTCGACCGAATTACCTTTATTAAAGGTGATTTGTCCATGTCGGGTCTTGGACTTGCCGCAGCGGACCGGGAGCGTGCTCTTGAAGCAAATGTGATCATTCATGCGGGTGGAACGATGGACGTCACTTTGGAACGAAAAGTAGCTGAGCAGATATTCATGAACGGGGCCAGAGAAGTGGCACAGCTAGCACAGGAAATCCACCGTACTCATGGATTGAGACACTTTATCCACGTTGTTGGTTATATGAGTCCTTATGGAGAGCGGAATGAACAGGGGAATTATCTACAGGTTGAGCATGTGGATAACAATGAAAGTGCATATGAAGAGATGAAGTTTCATGCCGATTTGCATATTCGCGAGCATGCAGAACAGCATCACTATCCCTTATCCGTTGTAAATCCGAGTACAGTGGTTGGGCCACGTCCCACCGGTGAAACCGAGCAAACGGGTGGGATTGGACTGCTCATTCAGGCGATTCAGAAAGGACTTATGCCAGTAGTGCCGGGAGGTTCATCCTATTGGTTACCGCTTGTGGAGAATGACATTGTTGCAGAGACGCTTGTTTTTCTATCCAGGGAAGCTGCTCCAGTCGGAGGAACTTATCCGCTATTGGCGCGGAGGGAAGACAGTCCCAATATGAAGGAACTGCTGCAACTCTTGGCGCAGCAATTGGACGTACCCAAACCCAAAGGGGCTGTGCCACTATCATGGATTCAATGGATCATGAAATCAGGGGGCACACGCATCAGTGGTGTTCCAGCAGAGTCGGTTGCTTTTATTACCAACAGGTCATTCCCGGTTGAAGAGACGGAGGCACTGTTCACACGTATGGGGCAAAACTGGCCGGACATCCGGGAACAGCTTCCGCTGGTTACAGCCGATCTGGACTATCGTCTGCGGTATACGCCGTTACCTGAGGGTTTTCCGACAGATTATACTCGGTCACGGAGCGGAAATATGGCTATGCTTGGTTGGGAGGGTGAGGGAGAGCCTTGGATTATTGTACATGGTTTGCTTCAATCTGCGGATGAGATGTTACCTCTGGGACAACAGCTTAGGGAACGGACCGGGAACCCGGTATGGTTAATCGATCTCGCTGGATTTGGACGGTCTCCTGTACATCAGGGAGATGAAGCGTTTGAAGGTCAGGTGGATGCACTGCTTACGGCTCTTGGTGAGTTTGAGGGTCCGGTGAAGCTGGTTGGTCATTCAATAGGGGCTGCTATTGCAGCTGCGGCACAGATGCGTAGCGGGCGGACAGACATTCGGTTAGGTTTGCTTCAGCCAGTTGCCAACAATTCGAATCCGAATGTGCTAAGAGGGATTTCCCGTTTGCCAAGAGGGGTGATGCGCTCCCTGCTGCGTGGCAGATCGGAGAAAAGTTGGATTCAAATGTTCAGTTCATTTAGCGGCGTAGGCGACAGCAGTGTTATGGCCGATACCATGGGCAAGAGAATACGCTCCAGTCTCCAGTCCCCTCGCATCGCAGGAGCGCATGCAGACTTGTTGCGCTGGATCCACTCGGGTCAGAGGAAAGGCGCCAGATCAACGTTGTGGGCGAAAATGGAAAGTCAGCATTATGCCAAGAATGTATTAGTTGTATGGGCCAATCAAGATCGGGAATATTACTTTCCCCAGGATATGAACTCACAGGTCAAACGGATAGATGTACCCTATGGACATTACTTTCCGACGTTTCAGTATAAGGAAACAGCTGCAATCCTCACTGAATGGGCCGATACCTTGAGGTGAGTTGAGGTTTGGATATGCAGGAATCCCGTACCAATTGTCGAAAGGGTCAAGTCGAGTTACGAAGAGGATTAACCAAAGATAGGAGAGATGAATGTATGAGTCAGCAACGTGTGGAAATCAGTAAAAATGTGCTAACCGAATGTCTCGGACTGCGCAGCGGAGAGAATCTGGTAGTTGTCGCAGACGATATGAAACGGGATTTGGCTGAATCCATCTATGAGGCAGGCAAAGCACTTGGTGCAGAGTCGGTCCTGTTAATCATGAAGGAACGCAGCAGATCTGGAGAGGAGCCGCCTGCGCCGATTGCAGAGGCCATGATTCGAGCAGATGTAGCCGTGTGTGTAACGCGATATTCATTAACACATACCCAGGCACGCAAAAAAGCCGCTGCCTCTGGTACCCGAGTGGCAACAATGCCCGGCATGACAGAGGATATGTTTGTGAACGGAGCCATTACAGCTGAATATTCGCAAGTAAAGGCGTTGACCGAGAAGGTAACGGCTCTATTAACCGCAGGTCGCCATGTGCGAATAGAGAAGCAGGGCCATAGTCTTTCCTTTTCCATTGAAGATCGTAACGGTGTACCAAGCACAGGTATGTATTTGAACCCTGGTGAATCGGGTAACTTGCCGTCAGGAGAAGCCTATATTGCTCCCGTCGAGGGCAAGGGCGAGGGCAGTATTATTGTAGATGGTTCCGTTGCTGGAATTGGGGCACTCCGTGAACCCATGCTATTGACCGTTAGTGAAGGACGGTTGGTGTCAGCTGAAGGACCAGATGGGGCTCAATTACTGGAAACGCTTGGTGAGGGCGATGGTCGTTTTCTCGGCGAATTCGGGATCGGTACCAATAACAAGGCACGAATCACGGGTGTGGTGCTGGAAGATGAGAAGGTATACGGCACAATTCATGTGGCCTTTGGCAGCAATAACACATTTGGTGGAACGATTGCCGCGGGTGTTCATATTGATGCAGTTGTACAAAAGCCGGACGTGTACATCGATGACAAGCTGATTATGCGTCAGGGTGAATTGGTCGAATAGCTACAGCGAAGGAACTTGGGCATGTCCACAACGTGTCCACAGTAATGGATAACTGAAGCGGAAATTCAGATTTTACGTCAGATTTACAAACAAATACACAACATGTCCACATTAAATTAATGAATATCCACATGAAACGCCAAAGATATCCACAGCATGTGCGCAATATGTGCACAACTTATCCACAAATCAGGTATAACTCGTGTTTTCATCCGATAAAACAGTCGTTTTGGAGTAATAAAACAAGTTATCCACAGGAATATCGCTTTTTTGTTCCAAGTATTTGAAAACATAGAAACAGATCCATAATATATGGGGATAAAAAAGACCGAAAATCGGCATAAAGCTGATCTTTGGTCTTTTTTTGAATATAATTTTTCAATCCAATGTCAGGTTACTTACGCTCAATACTAAAACGACTGACTTCCACCACCCTCCACAATAGGGCAAATGAGCAGAGCGGAGACAGCAACCGTAATGCAACGTCTGTTGAAGTTGGCAAAATTGTTCTGAAGCCTAAACATTTGATCAAAAATAACCGATACACCAAAGTAACATCTAATGAGACGAAAGTAGTCTGATTATACGGAATGAGAGGGTATGGGGATAACTATGGACGAGGGAATGCAATATATTAATTTTTCGGTAGGAGACCAGATCTTTGCACTACGAATTGATGAAGTTCATGAGATCATCAGAATGGTGCAGGTGACAACGGTCCCGTTTGGAAGCCCGGAGATCAGAGGTTTTGCTTCGCTGTACGGTAAGGTCGTTTCGGTTGTGAGTCTTCGTGTATTGTTAGGCATGCCGGACCAGGAGGATACTTCTTCTACACGTATTATTGTGGTGCCTTACAAAGGTGGATTTGTACCGCTGATCGTAGATATGGTCGATTCTGTCGTAAGTTACGATCGTTTCGAGGAACCTGCTGAGGAACACCGCCGTTTCATGCTTGGCGTTTTTGACAAAATCGGGTTCTGTGAAGATCATCGTGCAGGCATTTTGAACCTGGATGTATTACTGGGCAGCTTGATCAGATCATAGTAGTATAACGATCCGTAATTCTTTCAATATTCAGTATTATCCTTCGGTTTACCCAAATGTTCCTCATCCGCTTTTCGGGAGAAGGGACATTTTTTTGTGCCGCTAGGGCGTGTCTGAAAACTCCGAAGGAAGCAGGTTTTGCCGAATTTTCGTTCCAAGCAAGAAAGTTTTCCGCAGGCGTGCCGGGGCACGTCAAGGGAAAGTGACGCAGCAGGGGGCGAAAAGGGGGTAAAAGATGCACTTCAGCGAGTTTGAGACAAGCCCTAACCCTCGAAATAACCACTTTTTATGGGCAAAGGTTTTTAAATCCGGTCATTTTCGTATATGATGGAGAGTAACAATGCGAAGGGATGACGGGAGACTTTAATGATGCAATCGCTGTATGGAGTATGGCTTGGTGACGTATTTTTTTGTTTTTTCCGGTGAAACATCGGAACCGCGTGTGGATGCATGGAGCCACGTGGTAAGAAGGTTGAATTTTGGCGACGGGGGTCGTCTGTTTCAGCCTGCCGCTCTGCGTCTTGCGGAGCTGCGCTGGCCGAATCCGCTGAGGAACACGGCTGAAGCCAAGAACACGAAGCGGCGTCAGCTGCTGGGGCGCACATTGGAAGGATTGGCAGTCTCGCCTAAGGATGCCTTCAGGTTGCTGCTTCAATGGGATGACCGTTTGTTAAATGCAGCCGGAATTCAGGTTGGAGAAGAGATGCGTTACTGGATCAAAGCAGCGCAGTTCACACAGGAGCTGCTGTTGCGGGGAGCGATTGCTCCATCGGCTGAATTCGCAGCAAAGACCGGAGCACGGCGACGGACCGGGCAAGAGACATTAACAGGCGTATGGCGGCCACGCTTGCAGCAGGAGGAGGACATCGAACGCTTCCGCGATCTTGCTGAAGCGATGCCTCCGATTGGATTGGCTGCTCCTGGAGCTTATGCTTCATTGGAACCGGAAACGCGTGAAGAAGCAGGGGCTGCGGTATTATTTTCATTCATGAGTGGCATGATTCATGCTGTAGTGACAAGTGAACTGGAGGGTATGGACAGTGAACTGTCCCGTTACCGCACCCCATATCGACGCGGATCTTCGCCAGTAGCCGAACTCTGGTGGAACAGTCTGATCTCGATGTTCCGTCCTGTGACTGTGCAAGGGCCGACGGACGATATGACAGCGTTTATTCATACGCTGCAAGAAGTGGGTGGAACGTCAATGCCAATCGTGGGAGCAGAAGAGATGGCACCTGCTGAAGGCCAATTGAAGCTGGTGCTCCGCTTGGAGCCTCCACTGGGCGAACATGAAACGATCTGGGGAATCAGCTTTTGGGTGGACAGTGAGCAGGAACCAAGCCTGAGGTTGCCTGCACGGACTATCTGGGCACATCCAGAGCGAGATCTGGACCGGGGGAAGGTGTTGTATACCTCGGCGGCAGAGCAATTATTGATGGCACTCGGGCAAGCAGCAGAAATGGCACCTGAACTGGAGACGGCGCTGCTTACCGCTCGTCCGGAGGAAATTAAGCTGGAGCAGCAGGGTTTCTTTGAATTTCTCACGCATGCGGTTCCACGTTTGCAGAAGGCTGGCATAACCGTGCTCATGCCTTCAAAGTGGAGTCGTGCCGGAAAACGCCGTGCAGGACTCCGTTTGCAGATGTTGAATCGGGGAACAGAACGGTTGCCTGGAGCCACATCGGCACTGGGCATGGAACAATTGGTTGCATTCAAAGCAGAGCCCATGCTGGATGGCAAGCCCGTAACGGCAGAGGAACTGGCAGCTTTGGCTGAATCTACAGTTCCCTACGTCATGTTCCGCGGTGAGTGGATTGAAGTGGATACAAAAGAGATTCGCCAAGTCCTGCGTTATATGAAAAAAGAAGAAGAACAATATATGCCTCTCTCCGAATGGCTGCATCTGGCTGCGGATGAAGGGGAGGATTCCGCGTGGAAGGGCCTTTCCGTCTTTGGCGCCGAATCCGATGGGATGCTTGCTTTCCTGCTCGATGGACAGGTGCTTCGCAGCATTGAACCTCGTCAGGTTCCGGCAGAATTGCATGGTGAACTAAGACCTTACCAGGAACGAGGTTTCCAATGGTTATCCGCGATGCGTGATCTGGGCTTTGGCGTATGTCTAGCGGATGATATGGGACTTGGGAAGACCATTCAGGTCATTACCTGTCTGCTGGATCGCAAACACGAAGAACGCCAGGCGGCTGAAGAGGAAGCACGTGAGTATGAAATGCTGGATGGATCCGATGATTCTTTCCCGGCGGATCAGCATACGAATGGGCAGCCTGATCATTTGCCTGCACTTATTGTGTGTCCTACCTCGTTGCTTGGAAACTGGCAGCGTGAACTGAAGCGGTTTGCCCCGGATCTGTCGCTATATATTCATCATGGCGGACAACGGTTGCACGGGAATGAGTTTCAGGCTGAAGCACAGACGCACGACATTGTACTGACAACCTATCATTTGGCAGGCAGAGATGGCCCGGATCTGGCTTCATTGCACTGGTCCACCATTGTGCTGGATGAGGCACAATATATTAAGAACTACCGTACCAAACAAGCGCAAAGTGTGATGCGACTGTCTACACTTCATCGTATTGCGATGACGGGAACACCTGTAGAGAACCGATTGAGCGAACTTTGGTCGATTTTCCAATTTCTCAATCCGGGATATCTGGGCACAGCTTCATCGTTCCGCCAGAGGTATACGGGACTTGGGCCATCCGAAGAAAATGCAGCATCCTTGCGTGAGCTTCATCGACTGGTATCTCCATTCATGCTGCGAAGGCTGAAAAGTGATCCGGATATTCGCAAGGATCTGCCAGAGAAGCTTGAACTGAAATCCTATTGTTCTCTGACGCCAGAGCAGACGGTGTTGTACCAACGTGTGGTGGATGATCTGATGGGTGGTCTGGACGGCAGAAATGGCATTGCCCGTAAGGGGATTGTTCTGTCCTCCCTGACCAAGCTCAAGCAGATCTGTGATCATCCGGTGCTGGCGGACAGCAATCGGAAAGACCATGGCAAGGCGGAGGCATCCGGTAAGATGGAACGATTGCTTGAACTGCTGGACGCCATCCGTGATAACGGGGAATCTGCCCTGATTTTCACCCAGTATGTTGCTATGGGAGATCTGCTGGTGTCGAGGTTGAAACAGCGATATGAGGAAGAACCTTTTTTCCTGCATGGTGGTGTGTCGAAGGCGCAAAGGGATGAGATGGTGGAGACTTTCCAAAAAGGAGAGGGGCCGTCCATGTTTGTTCTATCTCTTCGTGCCGGAGGTGTGGGTCTGAATCTGACACGGGCGAGTCATGTCGTTCACTATGATCGGTGGTGGAATCCCGCGGTTGAGAATCAGGCGACGGACCGTGTATTCCGAATCGGACAGAATCGCAACGTGCAGGTGCATAAGTTGATCTGTCAGGGAACACTGGAGGAACGGATTGATGAGCTGATCGAAAGCAAGAAGGCACTCTCCGAGCAGGTCGTTGGTTCGGGTGAGAACTGGCTGACTGAGATGTCGGATGATGAGCTGCGTGGTCTGATCTCTCTTCAGGGTGAGACTTGGCTGTGACCTTGAACATTCAGAGGAATATAGATGTTGAGAAAGGGGGATTATTGTGAGCGAAAAATGGAAGATCGAGCTGCATATGTCCCCCGGTGGATGGACAGCAGAAGTAAATACAGCAGCGGAAGCGGACCAGGAAGTTTCCGTTTCCGCTTCCGCTGCTGAGAGCACGACCGGATCAGCCGCAGGCATGTTCACGGTCACGGGAACGCCGGCGCGACTGAGCGAAGCCCAGCGCGAGGCTGTGCTGGCTCAGCTGCGCGAGCGCCCGCTGACGCTGTACGCCTTGCTGCGCGGCGGCCCGGCGTCCGAGGAGCTCGCGGGGCTGCTGCCGGCTGCGCAAGCGCACGAGGGCTCGCCAGGCGCAGCCACGGCCAGCGCGTCCGTGGCGTGCACCTGCGGCCGCCCGGGCTGCGCGCATGCCGCGGCTGCTGAGCGCGCCGTAGCCGCGCGCCTCGCGGCCGAGCCGCTGCTGCAGCTGGCGCACGCCGGCCTGCCGCGCGAAGCGCTGCTCGCCGGCGTGCTGGGGGCATGGGCGGAGGAACTCGCCCATGATCCCAGCGGCCCCGGCCGCGCAGCGGAAACGGCTGGCCGCCCGCAAGTGCGGGGCGGCGAAGGCGGCGCGGCCGTCGGCGAGTGGATCGCCGAGGCCGCCGCGGACGGCGCCATGCACCAGCCGGGGCCGGGCTTTGGGGCCGTTGAGGTGCGCCTCGCGCAGCCGGGCAAGCCGCCGGCCTTGCCGGAGCTGACGGCGCTGCTGCCGGGCGTGCCGGCCACCGCAGGGCTGGATTTGATCCGCGAGCGTGTAGCCGCGCGGATGTGGCAGGCTGTCCAGAAGAAGACGGACAGCCCGGCAACCAAATGATGCACCCATCAGAGCGGGGGAGATCTCAGATCACCCTGCTTGTTTTTTTTGCAGCATGTTGCATTATTCGATTTAATTCATTTCCCAGTACAAGATGAATTTTGTCTTTATCCAACAATGCCATTAGTAAAGTGCATCTCGGTATAATCACTTGTTTGCGTATTGGATATATGAAGGCATATTCCCATTTCACTTTTATTGTGTACAGCACGGGGATGTTGCTCTAAAAGTCCAAAAAACGATCATACAGGCTGTACAGCCCGTATATGTTCATTCGGATCTCTTCTAAAGGACGTCTTTACCGGTGGAGCTTCGCTCCCAATTAAGGTATACTGTCGCAGGGAACACTGCACGCAGACAACTATATAACATTTATATTATTGCGATAGGAGTTTTTACATGAAATCAACTACAGGAAGACAGCGCCGCATCGTGGTTATGCTGTCCTCATTGATGATATGCGGGGCACTGCTTACCGCTTGCCAGAATGGCACAGAGGAGAGCCAGGATCCGAATGGAGCAGGTAACACACAACAAGAGTCAGACGGCACAACGGTTCATTTTACGGAGGATAAAGGAACGGATGGCGACAATGCTGGCGGGGATGACACATCATCTTCTGGCAACAGCGGTGAAGGCACGAATAGCGAGTCTGGGAATGCTTCAGCGGGCGAAGGGCAGGGCTCTTCGGACAATGGGAATGGTGCGACAGCGGAAGATCCATTGCTGGAGAAACGCAGTATCAGCGCACTGCAAACGACGATTGATGCACAATCCGTGGTGACCAATGCCGAGTCTATGACCGTCATTGTGAACAAGCAACGGAGTCTGCCTGACGGGTATGAGCCGAACGATCTGGTAGAGCCGAATGTACCGTTCTCCTTCGACGAACCACACGAGAAGCGGCATATGCGCAAGGAAGCAGCGGAGGCACTGGAGAAGTTGTTTGCAGGTGCAAAAGCGGATGGCATTGAGCTTCGTGCGGTGTCCGGTTATCGTTCATATCAGCGACAGGTATCCATCTATAACAATAATGTCAAAACCAAAGGTCAAGAATACACGGATCGCGTGAGCTCTGTTCCAGGCCGAAGCGAACATCAGACCGGTCTTGCCATTGATGTATCCAGCCCGAGTGTGGGCAATGTGTTGGAAGAGGTATTTGGCACATCGAAGGAAGGCCAGTGGTTGGCTGAACACGCTGCAGAATACGGATATGTCATCCGTTATCTGCAAGGTGAAGAAGATACCACAGGGTACGTCTATGAGCCTTGGCATATCCGGTACATCGGTACAGATTTGGCACCGGATGTGGCGAAGAGTGGGTTAACTCTGGAAGAATACTTCGATGAGGCTAATATCAAGTTGTAATTTGATGTTTCATCCTTAAAGAAAAAGAAAAGTACTAATTCTCATAAATCCCCGAATGAACCGTCCTTGATCTAACCAATGGGCAATCATTCAGGGGATTTTTTTCTGTGCAATAATGTTAATGGAGTTAAGATAGAATTAAACTTCATTCCATTGTCTGAGATGATGGGGGACTGATATAATTCATGTTTAATTTGAAGAGACAAATACAACCAAAGCGAGGGACGAGAGAATGAGCAGACAGCAGGTTTTTACCGGCTCCCCATGGGAACCGTTGGTGGGATATTGCCGTGCTATCCGGGTAGGGAACCGAATTGAAGTGGCGGGTACAACCGCGATGCAAGATGGTGTAGTTGTTGGGGCAGGTGATCCGTATGCACAGACAAGGTTCGTTTTGCAGACGATCGAGAATGCACTGAAAGAACTGGGGGCTGACATGTCGCATGTGGTGAGAACCCGGATGTTTGTGACCGATATCTCCAGATGGGAGGAAGTTGGCAAGGCACACGGTGAATTTTTTGGACAGATCCAGCCTGTAGCCACCATGGTTGAAGTTAGCGCACTCATTGATCCCTTGTTGATGGTTGAGATTGAAGTGGAAGCGATCGTTGAAGATGAAACCCGAGCCGGTTGATTCTGACGGTGAGATTCCTTAGATTTCGGCCGGTGCCTCAAATCCTTGAATAAGACGCCCCAGATTCGTTAGCGTTAACTCCGCTTGCTCTTACATTCGGTAAGCAATGTATTTCGTATGCAGTGCACATCGCACGTGTCTGCTCCGGACAAGTTTCAGGTACGCTTCGCTTTGGAGCAAGTTTGAAGACACGATCTAAAAAACTAAAAACTAAAAACCAACAAACCCAAAAAAATAACCTTACCCGTGCTTGTCAGAAGACAAGCGGATAAGGTTATTTTGAATTGACTTCGCCGCCTGGCCGCACGGCTGAGCTCTTGATGCGCCAAACTCATGACCCCGCGCGCCAGGAGCTACATGAGGATGGCTGGTCATTATGATGCTCCACACACTCATGACCCCGCGCTAAGCGATGCAAATGGTCGTCTGCAACAACATATAACATGTGTTTCAGCCAGTCGCATTTCTAATCGATTTATTTCGCTTCCGGTTGTGCTGCTGGTGTTTCAACAACCACTTTCCATGCCGTTCCGATTGGAGGCAAACTGCGAGTTAGCATAGGGCTGTAAAAACCGATCACTTTAGTTCCTTTAGTCAGTTCTTCGGCCTTTACCGTTTCGCCTTCGTGATTCACGAGCAGCGTATCTTTAGCGATATTCAGCACGACATGGTCAGGAGCGGTTTCAGTTAATCGTGTACCTGTGATCTCAATCTGTGAGATGCTGCCTTCAGCTGTTGTTACATTTTCAATTGTACCCGCTGTCCCCAGAACGTCTTTCAATTGTGATTCCGCAGCGTCATCCAGCACAGTGACTGTATAGGTAGGCGTTTGTGGTGGCAGACTGCGGGTAGTGATCAGGGAATGCTCAGCTTCCACGTTCATGCCGATGGCCAGATCAGTCAGTGCAATCTCTTTTCCCTCAACGGAGATGAATTTTGTCTCATCGCTCAGATTGAGCACAATGCCATCCAACCCTGCACCGCCAATCTGGATGGACTTGTATTTATCCTGGTTCGAAATTCTGGTAATCACACCACGCTCAGTAATCGTCTTCACGTCCTCTTCACTAGAGATCGTCACCTGATTTCCTGTTGTGTTCACTTGTCCATGCAGTACCTTTTCGGCAAAAGAAGCCGGTACATACAACGTGCCGCCTGTGATTTCGGGTGCTGTACCCAGCGTGAGCAGCATTTTATTTACGGAATATTGATCTTTGCCTGTGATTACCTGTGTCCAGAGAACACCTCGCGTCAGCTCTGCGGTTTTATTTTCTTTATGCCATTTCAGTTCAATACCCAGTGCTTCGGTAAGATCACGCAGTGGAATCATGGCTACTTTGCCATCCTTGTTCCAATAACCATCGGAGATGGATGCACCATTCACGGATACGTTTACTGCATCAGCTGCGTTACTATCTGCTGAAACGGATGTTTGATGGACTGGTTGTGTGTTGTCCAGTGTTGCTGCATAAGCGGCTCCACCACCCAATGCCATGGATAGGGCCATCAGCGCACTTACTTTTTTCATGTTGTTATTCATCAATATTCATCCCTTCTAATCTTTGTAATGTCGCGGTAAAATCTTCCTTAGGGCCACGCTTCAAGTTAATAGACGGGACATATCGTCTCAGTGTTGCAGTTGGCACGCAATGAATCTAAGCGGTATGTTAGTTAAGATTTGAAATATCGCTTGTATTGCAGGTTATCCGCAGCAGGATCAGGTTAATTTCAGGTAGGTGGCCAAACCGTTGTCCTATTTCACATTCAAGTACGAGGAGGAACCGATTAGATGAGTGATATGTTAGTAGCGCTCTATCGTTTACCGGAGCAAGAGAGTGGACTGAGAGAACTGGAGGAATCTTCCATTGTGATTCGAAGAGCCATTGCCCCAGAGAAACAGCTTGTACTGGATTGGGTGAGGTCACATTTTAGCTAGGCTTGGGTGGATGAATGTGAGGTCGCTTTTGCACGTCAGCCCGTGTCCTGTTATATTGCCGTTGAGCATGGAAAAATGATCGGATTTGCCTGTTACGAAGCGACATGCAGGAACTTCTTTGGACCGACAGGCGTGAGCCAAGATGCACGGGGCAAAGGTGTAGGCACAGCCCTGTTATTGGCCTGTATGCATGCGATGAAGGCGGATGGGTACGGATATGCGATTATCGGATCAGCGGGACCTGTGGATTTCTATGCCCGGACGCTGGGTGCCGTGAAGATCGAAAATTCAACGCCGGGTATTTACGAAGGCATGCTGCGGGCAGACTAGACGATAATGAAGTTGTGGAAGTTGTGGAAAAGGAAGGGAGGACGATGATGAGCACGAAACAAATGTTACACATTGGAATGATCGGTACAGGATCAATCTCGGATCTTCATATGAGGTGTTATGCCAAAAACGAGGATGCCGTCATCTATGCCATCTGCGATCTGAACGAAGAACGGGCTAAGGCTGCTGCGCAGAAGTACGATGCCCAATCCGTATACACCGATTATCGGGAGATGCTGGAGGACCCGCATGTGGATGCTGTCAGTATCTGTACCTGGAATAATACACACGCCGAATTTGCCATTGCTGCACTGGAGGCAGGCAAGCATGTGTTGCTGGAGAAACCGGTGGCAACCAATGTGGAAGATGCACTGCGGATTGAAGAAGCGGTGAAGAAGAGCGGACGTACCTTTATCGTTGGATTTGTGCGTCGATATGACAACAATATGCAGATGATGCGCAGATTCATTGATGCCGGGGAGTTTGGTGAACTGTATTATGCCAAAGCTTCCATTCTGCGCCGACACGGTAATCCAGGCGGCTGGTTCGCTGACAAAAGCCGGTCCGGCGGAGGTCCCCTGATTGATCTGGGCGTACATATCATTGACCAGTGTTGGTATTTGATGGGCAAGCCCAAGCCTGTTTCCGTCAGCGGTAATACGTATCGGAAACTGGGCAATCGTGCCCATATCGAACATCTTTCTTTTTACAAAGCAGCCGACTACAGCGCAGCTGTGAATGACGTGGAAGATATGGCGAATGCACTCATTCGGTTTGAAAACGGGGCTTCGCTGGCGGTGGATGTGAGCTTTACCCTTCATGCACGCGGAGATGAGTCTTCTGTGAAATTATACGGCGAGCGTGGTGGGTTCGAACTAGAGCCGGAGACACTGATCGTCACGGAGAAAAATAATACCATCCTGAATATTGAACCCCAGACGGACAATACGGGTCTCCATATTCATAGTGCATTCCAGAACCAGATTGACCACTTTGTGGATTGTTGTCTGAACGGTACAGAGCCGATCAGCCCAATTGCAGATGGGGTGGCTTCCACACGCATGCTGTGCGGAATCTACGAATCCGCTGACAAAGGACAGGAGATTCGTCTGGATTGAGTTGATTTTACATGACAGTTGTCCTTCATATAACAAAAGCATGCGTCTTCCGCGTGATTTGCGGTTACGCATGCTTTTTGGCATCAGGTCATTTGTTCAGTGGTGAATTCTCGTATCCAGGGTCATCATAATCCGTATCCTGCAGCCTTGGAAGCACGTTCATGCTCTCAATTGCCTGCCGGGTATCCGGCGTGCCATGGTCATACAGAAAGGTATACAGCAAGGTCATACCATCCGAAAATTGCTCTGTTGCCTCATCGTGGTCTGCTGATTTGTAGGGTACCGGCGCCCGTTGCAATGTATAGGCATCGTCATCCTCCAGCACCTTCATCAGATCTTTTAATCGGCCCAACTGTTCGTCATCCACCAACACCTCAAAGGGTGTAGATTCGTTCTTGGTTTGCTCAATAAGATTATGTGTTACCGATACATACAGATGTTGTTTGCCGTCCTGCATAATCCAACCCCCATTCTGAAATGGAAAAAAGACGCTTCTACTGTTAATAAACAGCAAAAAGCGCCCTGAAACGAGCTATAACGGTATCCCGTTTCGTTTATTTCCCAAATCTCCCCGTTACGGGCACCTGGCGGGTACCGGCCTCCATCGATCCTGAACACAGGGGACAGGCGGGAGGGCCTGCCTTCTTGGTTGCTTTTGAAGGCACAGCCGGCTTCTGTCTTAGCCACGCTTTACAGGTGGATGAACTGCACTTCCAGACCGCAACGGTCTCCGTACGCTCAGCATTACCTGAACCTGAAGTGTGCGAATGTGAACTTGAGGAATTCGCAGCTGTCGGACTCACACCCGTGGTGCTGAATGCCTTATGGTTGCGAATCTCCCCACTACCACGCCGTTCACCGAGGCGATCCTCATCACGTTCGTTGTGGACCTCAAAGTCTCGACGGTCACTGTGGCTGATGGCACGACGCTGTGCCACATCCCGACCTTCGGAACGGGCACCCGAGCCCGAGCGGGCATACTGTCCATTACCTTTACCATATGAAGTCTGACCGCTCGTCCGGCTCTCCTCACGAGGTTTACGTTTGTCCGGAACTTCCATGCCGAAGGCTTCAAGCAGGAAACGGGACACATCCGCTGGTTTTCCGTGATGGCTCGCCGGTGAAGTGACATACAAGTACTGCTTGGCCCGTGTGATGGCAACGTAGGCGAGCCTGCGTTCTTCCTCCAGCGCCATGTCCAGTTCGGCGTCTGTCTGCTGCATAGCAAGCGCGGCTTTCTGATCCTCAGGGATATCCTGGCGAAGTGCTGTACTGTGAGGTACAATGCCTTCACTGGCTCCAATCCAGTACACACAAGGGAACTCCAGTCCTTTGGCCCGGTGGATCGTCATCAGCTGTACTGCGTCACTGTCCTGTGCGCGGCGCAGAGATTCCATCTCACGGTGTCTGCGGGAGAGTTCATCCGCGAATTGGATGAACTCTTCTACCGTTTCGAATTTTTTGACAGCAGCTTCGAATTCATCCAGGGTTTCCAGCATCGTTTCCTTATAATGGGTGAAGATGCTGGGATCACCACTTTCCATATACTTGTCGTAGAACTGCCTGCGCATCTCCTGAATGGCGATGATGGGTTTTAGTTTGTGCAGTGATTTGATCAGCTTGATGCGTTCTTTGACCTGTTCCTGCTGGAACGGTTTCAGCTTGTCCCATTTCACCAGATGAATGAGCGGATATTTCTTCGCCTGTTGTTGTTCACAGCGCTGAATCCACTCCAGCCCTGCATCCCGTGATACATAGAGCGGTCCCAGCGCACTTGGGAGAGCATCCATGGCACGTGGATCAAGAGACAGACGCAAATGATCCATCAGGGGTCTGATGAGAGACTGGTCATAGAACACCGGAGAAGCACCGTGCTGTACAAAAGGCACATCTTTCAACACAAGCTGCTCAAATACAGCCCGGCTGCTGCTTGCTGTCCGGTGAAGAATCGCAATATCACGATAGGTGTGCTGCCCTTCTTCAACCTGTTGACACAGCTGGTTTACAACCCACGCCGCTTCTTCCTCTGCATTGGAAGGTGTAGCGAAGCGAGGCGCATCTCCACGGTTTCCGGCAGCACGCAGCCGTTTGTCACGTCTGCGTTTATTGCGGGCGACCAGTTCACTTCCGAGTCCCAGAATACGTGCATCACTACGATAATTAATATCCAGCGTCACAATGCGTGCACCGGGGTATACTTTATCGAATTCCAAAATCGATTCCTGGCGTGCGCCATTAAAGGTATAGATCGTCTGGTCATCGTCTCCCACAACCATCAGATTGCGGTGGGCGGAAGCCAGTTTTTGCACAATTTCATACTGCAGATGATTGGTATCCTGGAACTCATCCACCATAATGTACTGAAAACGCTTCTGAAGCGGCCCCAGGACAGCAGGGTCACGAAGCAGAGCGGCAGCGCGCAGTAAAATATCGTCAAAGTCCATTTTGCCCCGCTCCTGCTTCCAGGCTTCGTAACCAAGTAGAACACGCTTGGCATCGCGTTCTTCCTGCGATTTTTCAGGCAGATCAGTTGTTTCCGATCCTTGCATCTTCCATGCGGACAGCATGGCCAGCAGACTTTCAGGCTGGAAGGCTTCACTCATGCCATTTTGGCGAAGAAGCATCTTCAGCACCGTATGCTGAGCCCGCGACTCACCAAAGATCTCTTCCTGCACACCGTAATGACGCAGTAATGTCAGCGCAAAAGAGTGAAAGGTGCGAGCCTGTACGGCTCTCGCGGCTGCCGGGCGTATACCTGGCAATGCGGCGATCCGGTCTTTCATCTCGGTGGCGGCTTTGTTCGTGAACGTCACCAGCAGGATACTGCCTGCATGTACGCCACTGACCTCTATGAGGTAGCCGGCTCTTGCGGCCAGTACAGTTGTTTTGCCACAACCGGCTCCGGCGAGCGTCAGGATCGGTCCTCTGCCGTGACGGACTGCCGAGATTTGTGGTGCGTTTAACTTGATACCTGCCTCTTCCAGAGAGCGAAAATAAAAGGCATCCTGTTGCTCATTACCCACGAGTTGCCGACTGGTCTCCAGCGGAGCAGACGGGGACTGGGGCAGGGACGCCGCCGGGGTAACCCCGAGCGGACGGGGGTAGAACGTTGAGTTCGGACTTAACATGTTTCATCCACCTCTGTATGCATTCAGGGATAGGACTATCCCGGCTAAAAGTAAACCATTTGCCCTTTTCACAATCACATTGTAAATTGGTATGATAGAGTTAGTCGCCTAATCAGGCGGTTAAGTATGGCCAAAGCTTCATTATACCCGAACATATGGTCTTGACGAAAGCCCCCGATTTCATCCAGTATCGGTATAAAACGGGCACCTGCACGAAATTACGCAACTTTTTGGCATGATATCGTATAAGTTATATGCCTGAGCATTTTGCATGAAGGATGTAATATGCTAATTTACTACTAAATAGAAATGATAATATTGGTTTTGACGGGACAGAGGAGGAATGGTCATGAAACTGCTTCAGCGCATCAAAGACGGAGCGAACAAAGCAACAGAGCGTGCCCAACACGCCGTTGAGATTGGGAAATTGAACAACCAGATTGTGGGCTTGCAACAGGAACAGGAAGTCCATTTTACAGATATGGGTCGCATCTTCTATGAGGGTTATCGGGCACAGGATATGACGCGTGCGGAAAAAGAAATGGTGGATCTGTCGCAGCTCTGCGACGAATTGCAGGACGAGATTGATGGTCTGCGCAACAAGATTGCACAACTTAAGAACGAACGGTTGTGCGAATGTGGACACGTCGCTTCCCTGGATGCCAACTTCTGCCCTAAATGCGGACGCAAGTTGGGTGAACTCAAGACAGCAGCGCCTAAAGTAGGAGCAGCAGGAGTCGCAGGAGCCACCACAGCCGCGAGACAGGAGGTAGCTGTAACTCAGACCCAAACTCCGGAGCCGGACTTCTACGATGCGCCACCAGAATTGGAACTGGAGGAAGATGAGCCGTATCACACAGTCATTCCGTCCATAGCCGATCTGGAGACAGAATCGGAATATAACAGTACGGAATTTACCCAGGAAGAAAAGGAAGCGTTCGATGCAGAGTGGGAACGCCGCAGAGATGAAGAGATGCAACGGGAACGCGAGCGTCAGCAGGAACTGGACGAACGCATCCGCTACTGGAAAGAAAATAACCCGATTGTGAACACGGTGGACGTACAGACCGAAGTGTCACGCGAAATGGTGAATTGTCAGATTTGTGCAGCCGAGCTGCCCAAAGGTTCGAAGTGGTGCCCGCGCTGTGGTGCTGAACAGATCTGATCTGATGCAGTAGAAGCACTGCCGCATCAGTGTGAGGCAGTGCGGGTTGCTGACAGCATGGGGGGACGGGAATATGGACCAACTGCTGCATCATTTGCGTCATCTCGGGTTTACCGAGATGGAATCTAAAATTATGGTGGAACTCGCCCGTCAGGGATCAGCCTCAGGATATGAGGTTGCGAAGCGGCTGGGCGTGTCCCGTTCCAATGTATATGCGACCCTGCAACGGCTGGAACAGCGTGGGTTCTTGCGGTGTAGTCCGGGGGAGCCGGCGAAGTATAGTGTGCTGAAGCCGGAGGAGATGACACGTATGATCTCCGATCAAATGCGTACCTCACTGGATTATGTTCAGAGCAGCATGCCCAAGAGTGAACCGGAAAAGCCTGTCTTCTATAACGTCGAAGGGGACAAAAATGTGTTTGAGAATCTGAGCCGTGAATTGGCCGAGGCGCAGCATGAGATTGTTGTAGACGTCTGGCGTGAAGAGGCAGAGCTGCTGCGTAATGACTTACAGCAGGCTGAAGCTCGGGGTGTGCGGCTGTTATGGTCGTGTGATGGTGGTGAAGGCATGCTGGATCAGCCTGTCCCTTGGCCAGGTTTGCCTATGTATGGTACAGGTAATGGTCGGAAATTTTCCCTGGTGGTCGATCGCCGCTGGTGCATGCTGGGCATGCGCGGGGAATCATGCGCCACACAGGCAGTGGTGACGGAGCATCCGGTAATGACCGGACTGCTGCTGAATCATTTTGCTCAAGAGCTGGTGTTGTACGAACTGGAACAGGATATGGGTGAGGAACTGGAGTCCCGCTACGGGCATCGGTACGAAGAACTCTCTGCGCGTTATTGGTCTTCTCCTTCAGGAGAGGGTGACCAGAGCTAGACAGATCGGCGACTAATTCACCTCTGATGGAGTGAACATGCCAGCACAAACGTACCTATCTTGATGAAACGAATACGTGTGTACATAAAGCAGGCGCTGCCCGAAGGCAGACGCCTGTTTGTGCTGGTTTGAGATATGACAGTGATGTTCGTCACAGCATCTGTTCCCAGTCAAGTCGATAGTAAAGGTATGAAGTTATGCTATTTTTGAGAAAATGAAGCTATGAACATTCGATTGAACTGGATCGGGTTGAACAGGATCCTACATGATCACTCTTTGGGCACGTGATATAGAGCTTCGAGCACATCCGTATAATAAGCTGTACCATGGGGTACAAATTCCGTTGCCCGAATCTCGCGAACGATACGTTCCGGTTCATCAGCTACATGATCACTAGACGGGTGAGTCTGAACTCCGGTAGCTTGAATGACGTCGATCTCATTACGAAACAAAGCGAGTAGATCATCCAGCGGCACTTCATACAGGCTATCCACCTCGCTGGGCTGCAGAACGTAGGCTTCGAGCGGCTGGTTCAGACATAATCCATAGACCGCGCTGAATTCCCGATCTATAAATGGGATACCACGGACCTCTCCTTGGAGCTGCTGTGTAGCCGTGAGTAGATAGGTTAGTGCCTCGAATGGAGTATTCACACCCAGTTCTTCCTCCAGCTCACGACTGGCGTCTTGCAGTTGTTCACCTGCGGTAAGATGGCCTGCTGCTGTAATGTCGTAACATCCGGGAAAGGTATCCTTAATATCACGCCGCCGCTGAAAAAGAACCCGTCGCTGCTCGCCTTTGTCACGCACAATCCAGCAGTGGAATGAACGGTGCCAATATCCTTTGGCATGGACCTCGCTGCGTAGTGAAGTGCCGATCCAATTTTGCTGATCGTCATAAATGTCGAAACGTTCTGGGGTCATGATACGTATCTCCTTATATAGCAGATTTTAAAGTTCAAAATTTCACAAAGTATGTTTTAAACGAAAGGGGAACGATCGTATGGAATGCATTGTACACTTTCAGGTGATTTATCCGCAACCTCAGGAACGTAAAAGTCTTAGAGGACTTATATTTGTAGGGCAAGGTCAGGAACCGGCTAACAGTCAGTTAAGCAGCATGTTTAAGGATATGGGATTTAATGTACGTTTGGAAGATGAGGCCCAGTTGTTGTTCAAGCCAGTGGATGCTTCGGCAAACTTTGAATATATTCGCGTGACAGAGCTTGATACTGGGGAAGAAGTTTACAAGGAAGATAAAGATCTGAAGTCGATCCTGGAGCATTTGCTGCCACGCCGTTTCTAGTTCATGAGCATGGCTGCAAATGACATTCATGGGGGAGCACGTGTAACACATGTATGTTAGGCACAAAAAAAGGCCCCACCTTTACGGTGGAACCTTCAAACCATTAAGCTACGCAACCTTTGTTAATGAAGCCCATATGGCTAGCTTTTCATACATATACCCTAGCAAGTAAGAGGTTGTCCCCCGCATCAGGATTTATATCCGTAATTCAACTCGGTGCGTCTTTATACGTTCATTGTGATTATGCTAGAGCGCCGGTTCCTTCTGCTTCCAGTTCTGAAGTACAGTGCGAGCAGCGGGTAGCTGCGGCTGGAATTTCAGATAGGCAATACTTGCAAGCCTTGGTCGTTTTTTGCGGCTCGGGCTTTTTATGTTCCTTGCTTTTGAGGTAGTTGATACCCTTCACAAGCATGAAGATACAGAACGCAACGATAAGAAAATCAATCATGACGTTGATGAACTGACCATAAGCGATTACGGTAGCCCCAGCTTCGTTGGCTTGAGCGAGTGTGGTGATGTCCTGTCCGTTTGCAGTTTTGATATCCCGGTCCAGGTTGATGATTTTCTGACTGAAGTCGATTCCACCCATCAGTTTTCCAACCGGGGGCATGATGATATCATTCACAAGGGATGTGACGATTTTACCAAAAGCAGCCCCAATAATGACACCGACCGCCAGATCGATGACGTTGCCGCGGACGGCAAATTCCTTGAATTCGTTAAGTACGCCTTTCATGTTTGCATATCTCCTTTGATCATTCAATTCAAAATATAGGCCGCGTTTCCATCCATTCTCCGTTCAGATCCGCGCTTCCGTTCTCATATTGTACATAAAAAAATGATTCCTATCACCCCCTGTTTGCAAATTAAGACAAGTTTCCGCAACTTCCATGAAAATACTTCTTTATTTCACGCCGCCGATTCGGTATACTTCTAACATTGTCAGTTATGTTTAACCATGTACATTCAGGTTCGCGATCATACATTGTAACGAATCATGGAGCCAAAAAATTAAATATGCCGTTACTCGTATATGTGCAGGAATAGGCCTGCATGTCTCTACCCGATCACCGGAATGATCGGACTACGGGAAAGATGTTGCAATGTTTTGTATGGTTGGCATGAGATCATTCTCAGACAGTTTCACTGAAGAGCAGGTTCAAGTGGCTTTTATCTGTTTCCGATTACACTGTTTGAAGTTTCTCATATCAGGATTGAATTCCTGTCATTCGGTCCATCCAGTACACTTGCAGCATCCATACGGCTTGTCCATATACGTACAAGTCCGTCTTTCCCGTCTCCGGTTATTCCGCAGCGTGTGAAAAGGCGGGCTTTTTGCTTTTTTACCATCCGATTGGAAGAGCGTGTGAGCTTCTGCGGAGGGCATTCAGGAGGAAGAATTACAATGCAATTGTTAAAAGACAAGGTAAGACAGGAAGGTATCGTCCTGTCCGAGCAAGTACTTAAAGTGGATTCATTCCTGAACCACCAGATGGACCCGGTTCTGATGAAGGAAGTGGGCAAGGAATTCATTCGCCGCTTTGAAGGAGAGAATATCACACGTGTGCTGACGATTGAGTCGTCAGGGATCGCACCAGGCATCATGACCGCGTTGGAGCTGAACGTACCGCTTATTTTTGCACGGAAGCAGAAGTCGCTCACACTGACCGAAGACATTCTGGTGGAGAAGGTCTACTCCTTCACGAAGCAGGAGACGAATGAAATTACCGTTGCCAAGAAATTCATGAAGCCTGGTGATCGCGTGCTGATCATTGATGATTTTCTGGCGAATGGTGAAGCAGCATTTGGTCTGGCTCGTATTGTGGAGCAGGTTGGAGCAGAAGTGGTAGGTATCGGTATCGTTATTGAAAAAGCATTCCAGCCGGGAGGTCGCTTGCTGAAAGAAGCAGGATACCGTGTGGAATCGCTGGTTCGCATCGGGGCACTGTCGGATGGACAGGTTACATTTGCGGACGAGGAGGGCATGAATTAATATGGCACGCGAACGTATTTTTCAGCGTCATCGTCATCCAATCAAAACGTTCTCACTCGGACTACAGCACGTGCTTGCGATGTATGCAGGAGCCGTCGTTGTCCCATTGATCGTTAGTAACGCATTAGGTTTTACACAGGAACAGCTAACCTATCTTATTGCCATTGACCTGCTTGCATGTGGTGTGGCTACATTGCTTCAGGTATGGGGAAATAAATATTTCGGCGTAGGGCTGCCTGTCATGCTCGGTTGTGCATTCCAGGCCGTGTCTCCGATGATTCTCATCGGAATGAACAGTGGAGTATCTGCTATTTACGGGGCAATTATCGCTTCAGGGCTGTTTGTATTGATTTTCTCTGGTCTCTTCGGGAAGCTGATTAGGCTTTTCCCTCCTGTCGTGACAGGTTCCGTTGTGACCATTATTGGTCTGACTCTGATCCCGGTTGCTTTCCACGATCTGGGCGGCGGTCAGGGGTCAGAAGATTTCGGCAGCGGAGTGAACTTGTTACTCGGTTTTGGCGTGCTGCTCTTTATCATTTTAATGACTCGATTCACAACAGGTTTTATCCGTTCCATCTCGGTACTGATTGGTCTGCTCGTAGGTACGGTGGCAGCAGGGTTCATGGGTGAGGTTAATTTTGCACCTATTCGCGATGCAAGTTGGTTCCATGTTGTTCAGCCGTTTTACTTCGGCAGACCGACGTTTGAGATTGTACCTATTCTGACGATGATTCTGGTGGCGATTGTCAGCGTGGCCGAGTCCACAGGTGTATTTATGGCTCTGGGCAAAATCCTGGACAAGGACCTGTCGTCCAAGGATCTGGCGCGCGGTTATCGCGCAGAGGGTCTAGCCATTGTGTTAGGTGGTATTTTCAACTCATTCCCGTATACAACGTATTCGCAAAATGTAGGACTGGTACAGATGACACGTGTGAAGACACGTGATGTCATTGTGGTGGCTGGTGGAATCCTGGTGGTCATCGGATTTGTGCCAAAGATTGCTGCGCTTGCACAGCTCGTTCCAGGGGCAGTTCTTGGCGGAGCCATGGTGGCCTTGTTCGGCATGGTAGTATCATCCGGTATCCGAATTATCGGTAGTCAGGTCGATCTGAACCGACATGAGAATCTGTTTGTCATCGCTTGTTCTGTAGGTATGGGGCTTGGGGTTACCGTTGTGCCTGAGTTGTTCGCAGGTGCACCGGACTGGGCTCAGATTATGCTCGGTAATGGTATCATTGCAGGCAGCTTCACGGCGATCTTCATGAATCTGCTGTTCAACGGTCTGGGTACCAAGGAAACAGCCGCCAAGATGGCTGAGAAACAGGCAGATGCCATCCTCGGAGAAACAGGCAAGTCGGCTTAATAGCCGAACTAGACCTATAATCCAGCATGATTATTATGTTAACGGTTTGGAATTTAACTTTAACAACATAAAAATTTAAGCAGGTTAATACATCGTGATATACAGCATGAATGGTTTATGGCATACATCATTTATACTGTGAATGTTCAACCACATGAACAAGTCACTTTTACATGCGAAACAACGAATATCTGTTCAAGCCAGATATATAATCAAAAGACGATCCACACCCCATTCTTAAGGGGATGGATCGTCTTTTTTTGTATCATGTCTTCCTAAAGTTACAGATGACGCATCTGTTTCTCTGCAAAATCGCCAACCCAAGGCAGCTTTAGCCATTTCCCCTGTAGGCTGGTGACCACCATGATGAGCCAGACCACCACACCGAGCAGGGATAACAGCGATGCCACCAGTGGCCCAAACAACGGAAGAAAAGCCGATAATACATGCCCAACCATAATGATGCCAAAGACGGTTACGGATTGCAGTGCATGAAATAACACAAACCGACTCCGTTTCTCCACCGCGAGAAAGACAATGCCACCTACAAAGGTAAATAGATAACACAGCATACCGGCAATATTTTCATCCAGACCGCTAGACGATTTCATGGGGGACATCCGGTCCAGCCTCCTTTAACCTTTTTTATTAGGCTATGAAGGAGATGGACAGAACTGAACCGGTGAATTTATCTAGCTACTAAACAAACAATATTATCTTCCGCCCTCAATCTGTCTGCGAGGGTTTGTGATCTTGCCCATTTTATCTGTATCGTTTTCTTTGGGAACCAAACGTTCATCAGTACGTCCATCATGGTGATTATCAAAAGCATACTCCGTCAGCTTCCATTCTGACTTGCCGAGAACGGGATCTGCGGGGAAGTGTTGCCCGCGATGCAGATGTTCCTCACGTCCGGCTTCGTTAATATATACTCCGTCGACTTCCACCTTTTCATGTGAAAGGGGCAGCATATCCTGTTCTTTACGTTCCATGAAACGGCGCCTCCTTTTAGATACCATTAATTTAACTGTATGGGTTGTCCGTGATAATATCCCCCGAATAGTTCAGTGTTATGCTGGATATATTAATTCCGTATAGAATGGCGGCATTCCTACATATGATTCGGAATTAAACTTTTTGGGCATGAAAACCGTTATATTTATTAGAGGAAATCGTCAAGTCGTAAGATACTTCCGAATATGCTACAATAAGATTATGATTCATTCCGAATCATATCGGGTATTTATAGTGTCAGGTACTTGCTTTCTAGCGAGGTTCCCGACCTAAAGCTTGCTTTAAGCCGCGCACACAACTTCATGGATGGCATTTAAGACTTATTCGGCATTCTCTAAACGGAGCATTCACTTTCAACGTTTTGGGAGGGAATTACAATGGCAACGAAAGGTCACAATGAGGTCAAAGAAAGTTTGAGGGAAATGACTCGGATTTTCCGTCCTAAAGATCCAAAAAAATTCGTGAAGGAGTACGTGAGAAAATACCGGATTACGGGTGGATACGAGGAAGAATTGACTTCTGTGGTTGAGCATGAGCTTGTCAAGATGGATTCTTCCGTGTCCTGAAACAACACACAACTCTGATTATACTGTTCCGATAATGAATAGAACCGTCTCCCGGGCGATAAGCTCCGGCAGGCGGTTTTTTTTGCGTTCCTGCTGCATATATATGGGATTACACCTAAAGCGGGAAGGATGAATGCATGTGGACCCTATTTTGAAAACAAAAGAAGAGATTGGCTACATGCGGGAAGCTGGACGAATTTTGCGAAGTTGTCACCAGCATATTGAGCAGTGGATGATCCCCGGTATCACGACAGAAGAGATTAATGAGCGGGTGGAAGAGTTTCTGGCAGCACGAGGAGCCACACCGGAGCAAAAAGGGTATAAAGGATATCCGTACGCGACGTGTGCCTCTGTTAATGAAGTGGTCTGCCACGGATTTCCGGGGGAAGAGGAGCTGACGAGTGGGGATGTAGTAACCATCGATATGGTGGTGAACAAAGACGGCTGGCTTGCTGACTCGGCCTGGACCTATGGAATTGGTGAAACAAACAGATCCATTCGCAAGCTGATGAGACGCACGGAGAAGGCACTTGAGCGGGCGATTGCCCAGGCAGTTCCAGGGAATACACTCGGAGATATTGGAAGTGCCATTGAACGAACAGCCAGATTGTATCGGTACGGAATCGTGAAGCCTCTCATTGGTCATGGGATTGGTCAATATATTCATGAACCCCCAAATGTGTTGCCTTACGGCAAACGCAGAACGGGCACGATGCTCACAGAGGGCATGGTTATTACGATTGAACCAATCTTTACAAAGGGCAGTTCCGGGGCCGTTGTGTGGGATGAAGATGGATGGACGGTAAGGACGGTAGATGGCAGCTGGGGGGTCCAGTATGAGCATACGGTTGCGATTACTGGGAATGGCCCCTTGATTCTGACCGATGGCACGTGAGATGAAGTCAATGAAGAAGAGGGCTTGAGTTGAACTTTCTCCCAAATGCTCCATGCTGTTTTGAGCTTGAAGATGGCGGTATGGAGCGATAGGCATGTCTTCTGAATGGATATGGAAGAGGTTTTCCATAAATTCTGATCTTTCTTTTGCATAATAGCACATGTTTTCATTGTGAGAAAAATCACCAATAAATCGAGTTTTATCACCGAAATTTGGCAAAAATTTTCAAATGTAGAGTGTAATACTTTTAACTGAAATCGTTTGCAAATCAAGTTGTAGAGCGGTTTTTTACATAAAGTGAACAATTTGTGAACATGTGTCCAAAGATTGACAAAATCATACCCTCAACTTATATTTAATAAGTGATTGAAGCATATAGAATGAATTGGAAGAATGCGCAGACATGCCCTGAGCAGGAAATCACGGGAGTACTGGAAGCGTTATTTTTGTAAGCGTTCTGTATGATGAAGAGGATTATGCGTATCGTGCTGAAACGTACCTTTTGTTGCCTTTCTACCGAACGACAACGGTAATCTACGAAAACGTAAAAAAGTGGGGTAGATCAATGATGAAACAGTGGCAGGTTGCAAAGCGAATTCTCCCCTTGCTGGCGGTGTTCTCTTTGCTGCTATCCGCATGCGGGCGGGAAGACTTGTCGGTAATGAAACCTCAGGGTCCTGTAGCGCAAGGCCAATATGATCTGATGAAGTTATCCATCGCGATTATGATCGTGGTGCTCATCATTGTATTTGCCATAGCGGCCTATGTTCTGATCCGGTTTCGTAGACGAGCCGGGCAGACTGAGATGCCCGAACAGGTTGAAGGTAATTTCAAGCTGGAAGTAATATGGACAGCCATTCCGTTATTGCTGGTTATTGTTCTGGCAGTACCGACGGTCCAAACGATTTTTGCCCAAGGCGAAGATCTGTCCAATGACAAAAACGCACTTAAGGTCCAAGTCACCTCACATCAGTACTGGTGGGAATTCACTTATCCTCAATATGACGTAACCACCGCTCAAGATCTCATCATCCCGACCGGAACAAAAATCGCATTCGAATTAAAAACCGCTGACGTGCTTCACTCCTTCTGGGTGCCGTCACTTGCGGGCAAAATGGACACAAACCCGGATGGAACACTTAACAAGTTCAGTTTCTCTGCACCGAATGAAGGCGTTTACCGCGGTAAATGTGCCGAGTTATGTGGCCGATCGCATGCTTTCATGGAGTTTAAGGTAAAAGCAGTGAGTCAGGAATCGTTTGACAGATGGGTGAACCAGATGAAAGCACCCGCAGTCCTTCCTGAAGACACTCAATTGGCCGAAAAGTTCAAAACAAACTGCCTTTCTTGCCACGCTGTTGGTGATCAAGGTGGACCGGTTGCACCTAACCTGACGGGAATCGGCGGCAAGGAATCTGTCGCAGGCATTTTGCTGAATTCTCGCGAGGGACAGGAAGAAGGTAGTCCGGTACTGGATAACATGAAAGAATGGCTCCATGATCCACAATCCGTGAAGCCGGGCAATACCATGCCGAATCCCAAAGATCTTGGGTTGACGGATGAAGAAATCGACGGAATTGCCGAATATCTGGCCAACTACAAATTGGACTATGAATAGAACAGCAAGGACGAAGAAGGGGGTACACAACCTTGGCTCATGCGCATAGCGTCAAGAGGTACAGGGGCTTGATGGATTGGATCACCACCGTCGATCACAAAAAAATCGCCATTCTTTATTTGGTTGCGGGTGGATTTTTCTTTGGAATCGGCGGCATTGAAGCCATTTTGATTCGGATTCAACTGATGAAGCCTATGAATAGTTTTGTATCGGCACAGGTCTTCAACGAATTGATTACAATGCATGGAACAACGATGATTTTCCTTGGTGTCATGCCACTTATTTTTGCCATTATGAATGCTGTCGTGCCTTTGCAGATCGGGGCACGGGACGTTGCTTTCCCGTTTCTTAACGCGTTGGGTTTCTGGACATTCCTGTTTGGTGGATTGTTGTTGAACCTGAGCTGGGTTATGGGCGGAGCACCGGATGCGGGCTGGACCTCATATACGCCGCTTTCGGGCAGTGAGTACAGTGGAACGCATGGTGTGGATTTCTACACCATCGGTCTTCAGATCGCGGGTCTGGGAACGCTCATCGGGGGCATTAACTTTCTCGCAACGATTATTACAATGCGTGCTCCAGGCATGTCCTACATGCGGATGCCGATGTTTACATGGACGACATTTATTACATCTGCCATTATCCTTTTTGCTTTTCCTGCCATCACGGTAGGGCTTGTACTTTTGACGTTTGACCGTATACTGGGAGCGAATTTCTTCGATGTAGCAGGTGGCGGTAACCCGGTACTCTGGCAGCACATCTTCTGGATCTTCGGGCACCCGGAAGTATACATTCTGATTTTGCCGGCATTTGGTATTATCTCGGAGGTTATTCCGACCTTCTCGCGTAAACGGTTGTTCGGATACAGCTCCATGGTATTTGCCACCATCCTGATTGCCTTCCTGGGCTTCATGGTATGGGCGCATCACATGTTTACAACAGGTCTGGGTAATGTAGCCAACGCGCTTTTCTCCATCTCCACGATGTTGATTGCCGTACCTACCGGGATCAAAATCTTTAACTGGCTCTTTACGATGTGGGGTGGACAGATCCGCTTTACCGCGGCAAACCTGTTCGCAGTTGGATTTGTTCCAACCTTCGTTATGGGTGGTGTTACAGGCGTCATGCTGGCATCTGCTCCGGCAGACTTCCAGTTCCATGATACGTACTTTGTTGTAGCCCACTTCCACTACGTTATTGTAGGGGGGCTCGTACTTGGATTGTTCTCGGGACTGCATTACTGGTGGCCGAAGATGTTCGGACGTATTCTCAGCGAAACACTGGGCAAATGGACGTTCTGGACATTTATGATCGGTTTCCAATTAACGTTCTTTGTACAGCATTTCCTCGGTCTGATGGGGATGCAGCGCCGGATCGTTACATACTTGCCGAATCAGGACTTTGACCTGCTCAATCTGGTCAGCTCCGTCGGTGCGTTTCTAATGGGTGTTGGGGTTATCATGTTCCTCGTGAACATCGTAATCACAATGAGAAAACCGGCTGGCGCGCCAAACGATCCGTGGGAAGACGGCCGTACACTGGAATGGTCTATTCCATCTCCGCCGCCTGAATATAACTTCAAGCAGACGCCGCTGGTACGCGGAATTGATGCATATTGGAAGGAAAAAATGGCAGGACATACGGAGATGACACCGGCAGAACCTGTAGGTTCGATTCATATGCCTTCAGCAACGCCGTTGCCGTTTGTAATGTCAGTAGGTATCTTTATCGCCGGACTTGGCTTGATGTTCAGCAAGGATGAATTTGGTAATGCATTTATGAATGTCATTTTTAACAATTATATTGTAGTTATTATTGGTCTCGTAATCACATTTGGCGCAATGGCACTTCGTTCACTTTATGATGATCATGGCTGGCATATTGAACCGGAGGATCAGGATGAGAAGGGGGCTAGAACATGACAACCTCACATGCCGAACCGGTGAACGACAAATTGCCGCATGAACCGGAGAAAGCAACGCTGGAAGGCCGTAACAAGCTTATCGCCTTCTGGTTGTTCCTTGGCGGCGAGACGGTACTGTTCGGTACACTCTTTGCTACCTTCCTGGCTCTTCGTGGCCAAACCAATGATGGACCTACGGCGAATGAACTGTTCCACTTGCCACTTGTGGCCGCTGCAACGTTCATTCTCCTGGTCAGTAGTTTGACAAGTGTATTTGCGATTCAGGCCATGCATAAGGGCAAGCGAGATGCACTGGCGTTGTGGCTTGGCATCACGGTAGTACTGGGTATGGGATTTCTCGCCCTGGAAATTTACGAGTTCTACGAGTATGTGAAACATAAAGAGTTTGGCATGACCACGAGTGCATTCAGTTCAGCATTCTATACACTGGTCGGGTTCCACGGAGCTCACGTTGCTTTTGGTATTGTGTGGATCGGAATCATTATCGGTCAGCTGTTCAAAAAAGGATTGACGGTCGTAACCGCACCTAAAGTATACGTCTCCGCAATGTACTGGCACTTTATTGACGTGGTCTGGGTGTTCATCTTTACGGTCGTGTACCTGCTCGGAAAGGTGGGGTAGCACATGTCGGCACAGGATAAGACAGATCAACAGCCTGTGAAACACCGTCACCGGACGGAAGGGCCACAGAAACACGTCGTGGTGTTTATCTTCTCCATTATTCTCACGCTGATTGCGTTTGCGGCTGCTTCTGCCGGAGGGGTCAACACAACCTTTATCATTATTATTTTGCTCGTCATGGCTATTCTTCAAGTATTCGTTCAGTTGGGTTATTGGATGCACTTAAAGGACAAAGGGCACTTGATGCCGATTCTGTTCATGGCCTTTGGCTTTTTCGTAGCCTTTACGTGCATCATTATGGCACTCTATTGGGTCTGGTGGTAAAAGAGATGGCGGCGGCGCATTGCTGCCGTCTTTTCCCCTTTTTGGCGAATGAATCTTCACAAAGTAATGAAGGCAACAACCAAATCAGGTCACGGGGAGGTTTCCCGTATGCTCGGGTTGCAATATTTTAGCTTTAACGACTTATGGAGTCCGCTTATATTGGCTGTATTTCTGATCATTGCTGCGGCTTATCTGGTGCTTGTGGGACCGTTAAGCGAACAAATAAAGGATGCAGAACCTGCGAGTACTGCACAGAAAATCATGTTTATTACAGGGCTGTTTGTCCTGTATCTGGCTCAAGCTGGACCATTTAATCTGCTTGGTCACGTGATGTTTAGTTTCCACATGGTGAGCATGGCGTTCTCCTATCTGGTAGCCCCGCCGCTGATGATGAAAGGTTTGCCGATCTGGGTATGGCGCAGAATCGTACGTTGGTTGCCTACACGACAGCTATCGTTCCTGGCTCATCCGATCGTTGCGGCAGTGCTCTTTAACGGGCTGTTCTCGCTGTATCACCTACCGATTGTACATGATTACGTCATGCTGAATTTTACCGTTCACCGGTTGTATTATATTGCATTGTTCATCACCTCGATGCTCATGTGGTGGACATTGCTGAATCCGTTGCCAGAAGGCAGACAAGCATCGGGGTTATCCAAGATCGGTTTTATTTTTCTGAATATGGTACTGCTTACGCCTGCGTGTGGATTGATTATTTTTGCGGCCGAGCCGTTGTATCAGACGTACAGCAACCCGGCCGTATGGGCTGAAGCAATGCGGTATTGTGTGTCTGGAGATTCTACGGCGTTACTTCGCTCATTCGGTGGGCCTGCGTTCTTCAACTTTCTGTCTTCCGCGAAGGAAGATCAGCAGGTCGGTGGCATTGTAATGAAGTTTATTCAGGAAGGAATCTTTGCCTCCATGCTGGCTTATGTCTTTTTCCAATGGTATCGGAAAGAGAAGCAGGAAGAAGATGATGATTCGTATCCTGCAGGGGGCGCAGGGGGGCCGCTCAATCCGGCTGCCAAATAATGAGTAATGTTCTGACAAGAGGGGGAACACACGATGGATATGTATTTTTGGCTACCAACGATCAGTACTTCTTTCATTGTGATTAGTGCAGTACTGGTGGGGATTGGATGGGTACTGATTATTCGGGGTAAACGTGAGGCTCATCAGTCCGCCATGGTAGCAGGTGCGATTGCAGCTCTAATCTTCTTTGTGATTTATATGTCTCGTACAGTGTTCGTGGGCAATACAGCTTGGGGCGGGGACCCGGATCTGGAGATCTTTTATCGGATATTTCTGATCTTTCATATTATCCTCGCTACCGTGGCAGCGATATTCGGCATCTCCACACTGGTGCTGGGGTTCAAAAAGAAGTTTGGAACACATCGCCGCTGGGGCAAGTTCACGTCCATGATCTGGTTCGGGTCAGCGCTAACAGGTGTTGTTGTGTATGTTCTTCTATATCTCTTATATCCTGGTGGTCATACACGTCCGGTATGGGAAGCTATCCTCGGCGTATAAGAGTATAGATATAGCCTCTGGCTACTCGTGCGTGCGTCGCTATAACCTTCTGACAATATGAAAATGGACGAATCTAGTAGATGATTCGTCCACTCTTCCTCTCTCATTCATTCATAGAATGAGTTCGAGAGGGGGAAACAAAATGAAAAAAACAGTCAATGTCAGTCAAACGTATCCACGTCTTACCGTGTATTCAGAAGAGAACTACAGAGGGAGAAGCCGCATCTATCGTGGCAATACGGGGCTCCGCAACCTGGACAATATTTTGGATGGGGTGGAGAGCCTGCGCTTTTTCTCAACAAGTTCCAATGCAACACTGGTTGTGTTTACACGTCCTAACTTCCAAGGTGGATTCCGGGTCTTCCGTGGCAACACCAACTTGAGAGATTTGGATGATCTGATCCGTGGCAATGATGTGGAATCCCTGATCTCCACCAATCAACGGTTAACGCTGGCTCAGATTCGCGCAATCCGTAGGGATCGCAGTCTGCCTAGTGGTTACAACCTCGTTTAATCGTAAGACCTCTTCTGTAAACAGGTGCTAGAGAACGGCAAAGGGCTGTACCCGAATTGTGTTTACACAATAATGGGTACAGCCCTTCTTTTGTGATTGGGGAATGATGTTTAATCCCCGCCACCCCCACTGTCTCCGCCGCCACTATCCCCACTGCTGTCGTTGCTGCTACCACTATCGCTGTTGTGATGAGAATGTGTACCTGATGAAGAATCCGAATCATGATGTTTGTGATCCGGTGTGTGTCTGGAATGTCGATCGTAGGAGTCATCTCCTGTAATGACCGGATATCCCGAAGCAGAGTCGGTATAACCGTTGTTACGGCGGATGCGGTGTCTGCCTTTTTTGGCAGAATGACGATGAGGCTCATCCCGGAGGACCAACCATATTACGACGATAAGGAAAAGGAGGACAAATCCGATCTCTACCAGCCAATCCATAGCTGTAACCTTCCTTTCTTTGATTCATTACTATAATTTATTTTAACGTAAATTCGTACTGTGTCCCATCCCGTCTTCCTGATTCAGGAAAATTAAGGGTTGACGGGATGGGGATTGGGTCTATATACTGTGTATATTGATATATACAGTAATCACAGTAAGCAACATGAGTGAATGACAGGTGAAAGGCAGGCATGCATATGAACGAATGGAAGCAGGCGTGGTGGTTGACCCGCAGCCAGATGAGTAAGGATAAGCTCCAATGGCTATGGTCTGCAATATTCATGATATACACTGGCGGCATGAGCGGTGTGATGTTAGTAGGACAACAACAGACAGATTTCATTAATCCAGTAGTGGATTCCTTCTTTTTGATTATGTTGCCATTTCAAGGATTTATGTTCTGCAGGCGCTCCTTCCGTTACATACATGAGGATTCTTATACGCAGATGCTGGCCTACTATCGTAGAATTCCCATCCCTGAACAAGTGGTGATGTGGTCCAGGCTACAGCAGTCTCTGATGGCGTTTACGTACAATGGAATCTTTTTCTACGGATCGTTATACGTGGTTAACCTTCATGCCGAAGGATTCCGATGGGATCAGTATCTGGCATTTAGCCTTACCTGTACAGGTTATGGCCTTTTGGTAACAGGATTTTATATTTACGGAGAGTTTCTGAACAGTGGCAAGAAATACTTGCTTCTCAGTACGCTTTTTATACCAGTCGCCATTGGCATATCCATACTGATTCGAATGTCAGGCAGTTACGGATTGCGGATTGTAATGGATGGAAGTAAATCATGGGGGCTGCTTTCCCCGATCATGTGGATTTCTCTGGTGGCTGGCGTAGCGGGATTATGGCTGTCTAGTCGTTTTACGCTGAAGAAGCTGGTTCATCGGGATTTGAATTAAAATGAGAATTGAGCTTATGTACGAATACAGGATGAAACCGGCACGGTCAGGTAACAGACTGGAGTGTACCGGAGGGCGAGGTGCAAGATGTGAAAATACCCATTCAAATTAATGAAAATAGCGCTGAACCTTTATACCACCAAATTGAAAATCAGTTAAGATCATTAATTATTACAGGTCAGTTGGGGGAGGGAACACATTTGCCGTCCATTCGTGAGTTCGCCGGAGCACTGAATTGCAGTGTTATTACGGTTAGACGGGTCTATCAGGATCTGGAGAATGAAGGCTTGCTTCGTACGAAGCAGGGGACAGGTACATTTGTGGCTCAGGTAGAAGCCGGCGACAGAGAAAATTATAGATTAAAGGCCGCACAGGAAGCGATGCAGGCAGCGGTGCAGTCCGGGAAATCGGTAGGCTGTACGGAAGAAGAGATGGAGAGCCTGTTCCGGGAAGTCCTGAAGGCTATTTACGTGAAGTAAGGGAGTGATTCATACGTGGAACCCATAGCAATCCAGTTGAACGGCGTATCCAAAATGCGAAAACGCAGAGTTATTGGCCCAATTGATCTGACCATCCCCGAAGGGTATATAGTCGCTATTCTCGGTCACAACGGTTCAGGCAAAAGCACCCTTCTTAACATGTTACAGCAAGTGGTGCTGCCAGATGCTGGGCAGATTATATGGTTTGGTCAGGAACATGAGGGGCCGCTTCCCATTGAACTGAGACAACAGATTGGTTTTGTAGCAGATAACGCTGGTTCAGAAGAGAACCGGATAACAGCACAGGAAGCAGCCCATTTCCGGGCGTACTGGTACCCACGTTGGGATATGAAGTTGTTCGACCAACTGATTCATGATATGGAAGTACCTATTGATGTGAAGCTGAACAAGATGTCAAAGGGAGAACGGCGAAAATTTGAGATTGCAGCTGCAATTGCAGCTCGCCCAAGACTATTGCTTTTGGATGAGCCTTCATCAGGACTGGACCCCTTTGCCTGGAAAGTGATGGTTGAGCAGTTCCGTACCTTCATGGCGGGGGGAGACACCACGATTCTGATTGCCACACATATTGCAGACGAAGTCAAAAGGCTTGCGGATTACATCGTATTGATGCACCGTGGTCAGTCACTGGGGATGGCCGAGAAAGATATGGTGCTCGATCAGTGGAAAGAAGTCTGGTATGAAGGAGATTTAAGGCCAGAAAGTATTCCTGGTGTTGTGGAGTCTTCTTTGGAAGAGGGAGGTCTGGTTCGCGTAATTACAACCCGGGTCAGCGAGGCGCAGGAGAGGCTGGAGCTGTCCAATAACCGGGTATTTAAAATCCGTAACTTGGAATTGGATGAAGTGCTGGCATTCTGGATTGCCGGGTATGCACCCGTACAGTGGAAATAACCGAAGGGAGACGATAAATGATGAACCGATTGGAATTGAAGCAAGTCGTCAAGCAATATGCAGACAAAACAGCTGTTAATGGAGTCACGCTCAATGTAAAAGAGGGGGAGATTTACGGACTGCTCGGAGCCAATGGTGCAGGTAAAACAACAACAATGCGTATGGTGCTTGGACTGATTCACCCTGACGGAGGGAATATCCTGTACAACGGCAAGCCCTATAATACGGAGCTGCAACAGATTATGGGTTATCTTCCGGAAGAGCGCGGATTGTACCCGAAGGTGAAAGTCAGCGAACAGATTAATTACCTGGCACGACTTCGTGGCATGAATGGTAAGGACGCAGATCAGAGTCTCAAGTACTGGCTGAATCGGTTTGAGGTACCTGAGTATTACGATAAGAAGATCGAGGAGTTATCCAAAGGTAATCAGCAGAAAATGGGCTTTATCGCAGCCGTAGTGCATAGACCGCAGATTCTAATTCTGGATGAAGCGTTCAGTGGACTGGATCCTGTGAACGTGGAATTACTCAAGTCCACCGTCAAAGAATTGCGTGACGAAGGCACGGCCATTCTGTTCTCAACACACCGTATGGAGCACGTTGAAGAGTTGTGTCGTCAGATCACCATTCTGCATCGTTCTAACACGGTGGTTCAAGGAGAGATCAAGGAGATCAAGAGCCGGTATCCGCGTGAACAGGTATTCCTGGGTACGATTGGTAGTGTGGAAGGACTCGAACAGTTGTCTGGTGTGAAGAAAGTCGAGCGGAATGAGCGTGGGTACCTGATACATATTAGTCAGGTGGAAGCGGCTCAAGAGATTCTGAGAACAGCCATGACTCAGACGACAGTGGAACACTTTGAACTGAAGGAACCAACGCTTAACCAAATCTTTATTCGTGAGGTAGGTGAGTCGAATGAATAAAATGGGAACGATTACGGGTTTTACATTCAAAAACAAAGTTAAAACGAAATCATTCATGGTAACGACCATTGTACTTGCACTTTTAATTTCAATCGGACTCAATGTTCCGTATTTCATTACCTTATTCAACGGGGGTCCCATTGGCGGAGCTTCCAGCAACAATCCTGTAAATATCGGTCTTCTGAGTACAGGACAGCCTGAAGTTTCGGAGAAACTGGAGAGCTTCTCTGCGGCTCAAGGAGATCAGGCCTATCGATTCATTGCCAGTGGTGACAAAAATGAGGCTGCTCTTGCGGCGGATGTGGAAGCAGGACTTACCGATGGTTATCTGAAGTTTGAAGCTGTTTCCGGGCAAGAGTTCCCGCAGCCCATTCTATATTCAGCAGAAGACGTATCACCTCAGATCATTGCATCCATTGAAGCAGCGTTGCAGAGTGTGAAGCTGGATGTGGTTGTGAAGGATGTACTCACAGCGGAGCAGAAGGAACTGATTACAACACCTGTGAAGCTCACCGAGCAAAGTTTGAGTACGGATGAGAGCGGAGCAGGTACTGAGTCTGAAGGTGCAATGAGCCCGATTAACTATATTGTGGTGTACTTGCTGATCATCCTGCTGTTTACCTCGACGATGATGACAGGTAACATGATTGCCTCCGAGATCACAGCTGAGAAGAGCTCACGTATTATGGAGATTCTGATTACAAGTGTATCACCGCTCAGTCAGATGTTTGGTAAAATCATCGGGATCTTCATGGTAGGTATGCTGCAAATTGGAATCTTCGGAGCAGTGGTTGCCGGAAATATCTTACTACCGCATAACCGTGCAGTGTTAGGTGATTTCAATATGAATCTGAGTGATGTGAATATTGCGGTTATTGTGTATGGACTCATATTCTACATTCTGGGCTACTTCCTGTATGCCGTGTTGTTCGCTGCCATTGGCTCAATGGTAAGCCGTACGGAAGAACTCGGTCAGGCTGTTCTGCCGATTACGATGTTGTCGCTCGTTTCCTTCTATATTGCGATCTTCAGTATTTCTACGCCGAACATTCTGTTGTTGAAAATCGCAAGCTTCATTCCATTCACGTCGCCGACCGCGATTCTGGTTCGAATCGGCGCAGGAGTTGCGCCAACTTGGGAGATTCTAACGTCCTTAGCGATTCTCATTGTATCCATTATCGTTTTCGGATGGCTTGCAGCCAAAATCTATCGCACAGGTGTGTTGATGTACGGTAAACGCCCAACCTTTAAGGAATTGTTTAAAGCGATGAAGGCTTATAAGATCTAGGTTGAGTGTTTGAAGGGGAGGAGGAGGGATTGGATAAAGTGCTGCTCCGTTTTGGAGTGGCACCAATTCCCATCTTTAACCGTAGTATCTAAGTATGTCTATTCTATTAAAAATTGGATTGGCAACTATATTCAATAAAGGAGATTACATAACATGAAGAATTGGAAACGCATGCTCTTATCTCTTACAATCTCGGTAGGGTTGCTCGCGTCTGCAGTACCAGCCATGGCTGCTCCACAAGGAACTTCCGTCAAGGTTAATGACCAAGCTGTGAAATATGCTACAGGAGCACCAATCCTGGAGAAAGGTACAACATTAGTTCCGCTGCGGACTACGCTGGATGCTATGGACGTGAAGCTAACAACTGCGACAGATGATACGATCACGGCTGTAGTAGATGGCAAAACGATTACACTCAAAAGCAAGCTTACACGGATCAACGGTGTAACGTATGCACCAATCCGCATCGTCGGTGATGCTGCAGGTTATGAAGTTCGCTGGGATGCTGCAACGCGCACCGTGCTGTTGGTATCCAAAGGGGGAGCAACTGAAACTGCGCAAACCGGTGGACGTGGCTTCATGTGGGAAGTTGAAAGCAATGGCAACACGGTCTATCTGGTAGGGTCCATGCATATTGCTGATGAGAGCTTTTATCCATTGCGTCCGGAGTTTGAAGAAGCCTTTGCGGAAGCTGACTATCTCGGGGTGGAGATTGATATTAGCAAAGCCGCTGATGAAGAGCAGCAAAAGCTGGTTCTAAGTCTGGGTTCGTATCAAGATGGAACAACACTGAAAGACCACATTTCCAGTGAAACGTATACTAAGCTGGGTGATGTATTGAAGAAAAATGGTCTGGAGTCTAACGCTTTGGATGCATTTAAGCCTTGGGTAGTAGAGAGCACACTTGCAAGTTTGAAGTCCACAACGGCAGGATACGAAGCGTCAGCAGGAGTGGATCTGTATTTCATCCAGAAAGCGATCGAGCGCAAACTTCCAGTTATTGAGTTGGAGAGTTATCAATCTCAACTTGGCATGTTTAACGACTTTTCCAAAGAAACACAAGAGGAAACACTGAAAGCGACAATCGAAAACTTCGACGTGTTGGATAACAGTGTGAAAGAAATGGCTGAGATGTGGAAAACGGGCAATGACGAGCAATTGCTTGAACTGACAAATAGCTTCTCCACTAACGAGGAATATAACAAAGCAATGCTGGTTGATCGTAACATTGGTATGGCGGACAAAATTGATGGTTACTTGAAAAACGGCAAAGGCGAGGAGTACTTCATTGTTGTTGGCGCGGCACACTACCTGGGTGATCACGGCATCGTGAAACTGCTTGAAGATAAAGGATATAAAGTAGAACGTAAATAAATAAATATAGATAGATTACTATAGAAGGTAACCCTTTCGTCTCGAATATGAGAGTTGAGAGGGTTACCTTCTTATATTATAGAAGAAAGACAGATTAAATATAGAAGATCAAGCTGCAGAATAATACAATTGAACCTAAGAGTTCATTGTAGATTGAAGGTCCTTAATATGGTTAGATCGTGGATTTGATATGTTTTGAAATTAACTCTTTACAAGTGTGTGTTCTACATGGTATATTCTATTTCCGGCCAAAAAAACACGAGATACACTGTGCGGCAAGCAAATCAAATAAGCTTCGAAAGAAACTTAAAAAAAGAGCTTGCAAAGTTGGTGCGGATGTGATAAGATATGAAAGTTGCTGAAGAGAACGACATTCGGTAACAAAACAAGTTTGATCTTTGAAAACTGAACAACGAGTGAGTAAACATTCTGCTTGCAGAATGAACGCGAAAGTTGGAAACAAGCCTTTGGCTTGGATCGACTGGAGCACAAATGAGATTTTTAATCTCGTCAGATTCAAAATGAGCTTATCGCTCTTTTCAATACTTTATTGGAGAGTTTGATCCTGGCTCAGGACGAACGCTGGCGGCATGCCTAATACATGCAAGTCGAGCGGACTTGATGAGAAGCTTGCTTCTCTGATGGTTAGCGGCGGACGGGTGAGTAACACGTAGGCAACCTGCCCTCAAGTTTGGGACAACTACCGGAAACGGTAGCTAATACCGAATAATTGTTTTCTTCGCCTGAAGGGAACTGGAAAGACGGAGCAATCTGTCACTTGGGGATGGGCCTGCGGCGCATTAGCTAGTTGGTGGGGTAACGGCTCACCAAGGCGACGATGCGTAGCCGACCTGAGAGGGTGATCGGCCACACTGGGACTGAGACACGGCCCAGACTCCTACGGGAGGCAGCAGTAGGGAATCTTCCGCAATGGGCGAAAGCCTGACGGAGCAATGCCGCGTGAGTGATGAAGGTTTTCGGATCGTAAAGCTCTGTTGCCAGGGAAGAACGCTTGGGAGAGTAACTGCTCTCAAGGTGACGGTACCTGAGAAGAAAGCCCCGGCTAACTACGTGCCAGCAGCCGCGGTAATACGTAGGGGGCAAGCGTTGTCCGGAATTATTGGGCGTAAAGCGCGCGCAGGCGGTCATTTAAGTCTGGTGTTTAATCCCGGGGCTCAACCCCGGATCGCACTGGAAACTGGGTGACTTGAGTGCAGAAGAGGAGAGTGGAATTCCACGTGTAGCGGTGAAATGCGTAGATATGTGGAGGAACACCAGTGGCGAAGGCGACTCTCTGGGCTGTAACTGACGCTGAGGCGCGAAAGCGTGGGGAGCAAACAGGATTAGATACCCTGGTAGTCCACGCCGTAAACGATGAGTGCTAGGTGTTAGGGGTTTCGATACCCTTGGTGCCGAAGTTAACACATTAAGCACTCCGCCTGGGGAGTACGGTCGCAAGACTGAAACTCAAAGGAATTGACGGGGACCCGCACAAGCAGTGGAGTATGTGGTTTAATTCGAAGCAACGCGAAGAACCTTACCAGGTCTTGACATCCCTCTGATCGGTACAGAGATGTACCTTTCCTTCGGGACAGAGGAGACAGGTGGTGCATGGTTGTCGTCAGCTCGTGTCGTGAGATGTTGGGTTAAGTCCCGCAACGAGCGCAACCCTTATATTTAGTTGCCAGCACTTCGGGTGGGCACTCTAGATAGACTGCCGGTGACAAACCGGAGGAAGGTGGGGATGACGTCAAATCATCATGCCCCTTATGACCTGGGCTACACACGTACTACAATGGCCGGTACAACGGGCTGCGAAATCGCGAGATGGAGCCAATCCCAACAAAGCCGGTCTCAGTTCGGATTGCAGGCTGCAACTCGCCTGCATGAAGTCGGAATTGCTAGTAATCGCGGATCAGCATGCCGCGGTGAATACGTTCCCGGGTCTTGTACACACCGCCCGTCACACCACGAGAGTTTATAACACCCGAAGTCGGTGGGGTAACCGCAAGGAGCCAGCCGCCGAAGGTGGGATAGATGATTGGGGTGAAGTCGTAACAAGGTAGCCGTATCGGAAGGTGCGGCTGGATCACCTCCTTTCTATGGAGAATCGTTTCCCGAGTGGAAACATTCAAATATAAAATCTAGCCAGGTCGGCTAGTTACTCACTCGTTGCTCAGTTTTGAGAGCTCAAACTCTCAAAACAGCTTGCTTTTGCATGGAGCTTGTTCTTTGAAAACTAGATATCGAAACGAAACAAACGCGAATTAGAACATTCCTTTAAGCTGAACTTGTGCAAACAAGTCAAGTGTATAAAGGTAGTTAAATTGCTTTTGTGATGGTATCGGGTGAGAGCGACTTTTGGATTTGGACGCAGTCCAAACCAAGGGAAGCGAGCGACCGAAACCGGAACAAAATGGTTAAGCTACTAAGAGCACACGGAGGATGCCTAGGCGCTAGGAGCCGATGAAGGACGTGGCGAACAACGAAACTGCCTCGGGGAGCTGTAAGCAAGCTTTGATCCGGGGGTGTCCGAATGGGGAAACCCAGCTGGGGTAATTTCCAGTTACTCACAACTGAATACATAGGTTGTGTAGAGGCATACCAGGGGAACTGAAACATCTAAGTACCCTGAGGAAGAGAAAACAATAGTGATTCCGTCAGTAGCGGCGAGCGAACGCGGAGAAGCCCAAACCAGAGAGCTTGCTCTTTGGGGTTGTGGGACGTCTCACATGGAGTTACAAAGGAACCGGTTAAGCGAAGAGGTCTGGAAAGGCCCGCCAAAGAAGGTAAAAGCCCTGTAGTTGAAAGTCTGTTCCCTCCGAGACGGATCCCGAGTAGTGCGGGGCACGTGAAACCCCGTATGAATCCGGCAGGACCATCTGCCAAGGCTAAATACTTCCTAGCGACCGATAGTGAAGCAGTACCGTGAGGGAAAGGTGAAAAGCACCCCGGAAGGGGAGTGAAATAGAACCTGAAACCGTGTGCTTACAAAAAGTCAGAGCCCGTTTTAGGGGTGATGGCGTGCCTTTTGTAGAATGAACCGGCGAGTTACGTTCCCGTGCAAGGTTAAGGTGAAGAGCCGGAGCCGCAGCGAAAGCGAGTCTGAATAGGGCGAATGAGTACGTGGACGTAGACCCGAAACCGGGTGATCTACCCCTGTCCAGGGTGAAGGTGCGGTAACACGCACTGGAGGCCCGAACCCACGCATGTTGAAAAATGCGGGGATGAGGTGGGGGTAGCGGAGAAATTCCAATCGAACTCGGAGATAGCTGGTTCTCCCCGAAATAGCTTTAGGGCTAGCCTCGGAAAACAGAGTCGTGGAGGTAGAGCACTGATTGGGTGCGGGGCCCGCAAGGGTTACCAAGCTCAGTCAAACTCCGAATGCCATAGACTTACTTCCGGGAGTCAGACAGTGAGTGCTAAGATCCATTGTCAAAAGGGAAACAGCCCAGACCATCAGCTAAGGTCCCCAAGTGTGTGTTAAGTGGGAAAGGATGTGGAGTTGCACAGACAACCAGGATGTTGGCTTAGAAGCAGCCACCATTGAAAGAGTGCGTAATAGCTCACTGGTCGAGTGACTCTGCGCCGAAAATGTAACGGGGCTAAACACACCACCGAAGCTATGGCTTGATGCTTTGCATCAGGGGTAGGGGAGCGTTGTATAAGGGTTGAAGGTGTACCGTAAGGAGCGCTGGACATTATACAAGTGAGAATGCCGGTATGAGTAACGAAAAGATCAGTGAGAATCTGATCCGCCGAAAGCCTAAGGGTTCCTGAGGAAGGCTCGTCCGCTCAGGGTAAGTCGGGACCTAAGGCGAGGCCGAAAGGCGTAGTCGAAGGACAACAGGTCGAAATTCCTGTACCACCGTAAGCCGTTATGAGCAATGGGGGGACGCAGTAGGGTAGTGACGCGGACTGATGGATGTCCGTCTAAGCAGTAAGGCTGATGTGTAGGCAAATCCGCACATTGTAAGGCTGAGCTGTGATGGGGAGCGAAAATTATAGTAGCGAAGGTCATGATCTCACACTGCCAAGAAAAGCCTCTAGCCAGGTGATGGTGCCCGTACCGCAAACCGACACAGGTAGGCGAGAAGAGTATTCTAAGGCGCGCGGAAGAACTCTCGTTAAGGAACTCGGCAAAATGACCCCGTAACTTCGGGAGAAGGGGTGCCCCGGTAGTGTGAATAGCACGAGGGGGCCGCAGTGAAAAGGCCCAAGCGACTGTTTAGCAAAAACACAGGTCTGTGCGAAGCCGTAAGGCGAAGTATACGGGCTGACGCCTGCCCGGTGCTGGAAGGTTAAGGGGAGTGGTTAGGGAGCAATCCCGAAGCTGTGAACCGAAGCCCCAGTAAACGGCGGCCGTAACTATAACGGTCCTAAGGTAGCGAAATTCCTTGTCAGGTAAATTCTGACCCGCACGAATGGCGTAACGACTTGGGCGCTGTCTCAACGAGAGATCCGGTGAAATTTTAATACCTGTGAAGATGCAGGTTACCCGCGACAAGACGGAAAGACCCCATGGAGCTTTACTGCAGCTTGATATTGAATTTGGGTACGATCTGTACAGGATAGGTGGGAGCCTGAGAGACATGAGCGCCAGCTTGTGTGGAGGCAACGTTGGGATACCACCCTGATCGTATCTAGGTTCTAACCTGGTACCGTAATCCGGTGCGGGGACAGTGTCAGGTGGGCAGTTTGACTGGGGCGGTCGCCTCCTAAAGAGTAACGGAGGCGCCCAAAGGTTCCCTCAGAATGGTTGGAAATCATTCGAAGAGTGCAAAGGCATAAGGGAGCTTGACTGCGAGACCTACAAGTCGAGCAGGGACGAAAGTCGGGCTTAGTGATCCGGTGGTACCGCATGGAAGGGCCATCGCTCAACGGATAAAAGCTACCCTGGGGATAACAGGCTTATCTCCCCCAAGAGTCCACATCGACGGGGAGGTTTGGCACCTCGATGTCGGCTCATCGCATCCTGGGGCTGAAGTAGGTCCCAAGGGTTGGGCTGTTCGCCCATTAAAGCGGTACGCGAGCTGGGTTCAGAACGTCGTGAGACAGTTCGGTCCCTATCTGTCGTGGGCGTAGGAAATTTGAGAGGAGCTGTCCTTAGTACGAGAGGACCGGGATGGACGTACCGCTGGTGTACCAGTTGTTCCGCCAGGAGCACCGCTGGGTAGCTATGTACGGACGGGATAAACGCTGAAAGCATCTAAGCGTGAAGCCCCCCTCAAGATGAGATTTCCCAGTATGTAAGACCCCTTGAAGACGACGAGGTAGATAGGCTGGGGGTGGAAGTGCAGCAATGCATGGAGCTGACCAGTACTAATCGGTCGAGGGCTTATCCAATAGCAAGTGATAATTCGCATGTTTCGTTTCGAATCTAGTTTTCAGAGAACGATCTCTGAAATGTAAGCTATGCGTTTGGTGGCGATGGCGGAGGGGTTCCACACGTACCCATCCCGAACACGACCGTTAAGCCCTCTAGCGCCGATGGTACTTGGACCGCAGGGTCCTGGGAGAGTAGGACGCCGCCAAGCAATAGAAGACACACTTGATTATATCGAGTGTGTCTTTTTTTGTTAATATGTTATACATTGCATATAAAGAATTGAGTGAAAGCCGATAGGTCTCCCCCTGCGCTGTATATCATTCCATAAGTAAACAAATACAGTGTGATTCCTACGATTTAGTATATTTTAATAGTGAATTTGGTAATCTCCTCCCCCACCATTAGGTGAGTACCCTACGATTTTATGGTAACCATACAGATTCCTTAAAGTGATGGTTTTCGTTCTCAAGTCTGATGCGATTACTCGTCCACTTCCCTTCAAATTTCCACTCATATCAACAACATTAAATACATATTCCCCAGTCGAACGAGGAAGAAAAGAAAACGTGACATTTCCACTCAAATAGATATCCGTTGAGTAACCTCCATCGAAATACTCTACTAAAAGGTTTTGGGCAAAGATAGTAGCTTCTTGTTCCTGTTTTATCTGTGCATCTTGTGAAGGGATTATAGGCATAGACATATCATCAGCAAATACCGCTGGAACAGATGCTAGGAGCAAAGCCATGGAAGAGAGAGTTGAAATTGCAGTTTTTTGATATTTCTTCACAATCGAACATCTCCTTTTCATATAAAAATTCGAGATTGATGATACTCGCAGTAGCTTTCCTCACAGTCATTTCCTAGGATAAAAGTGAGGGGAGGTCTGGCGCCGAATATAGTTTGACAAGACAACCATACTCCAATTAACAAATATATACAATTATATAAAGAGAGTTTTATATCCTATTTTTGTTAAATATATACTTTATTCATATATCATTCACATTTTCTATAGTTATACTATTCAAGCAACCGTTAATAGCACAATGGACGATACGATATTTGGTTCTGATTATATTTGCTTTAAGCATAACAAAGCCCTGCCCGATCTATGTAGACCGAGGAGGGCTATATCTTTTCTCTATACGTTCATTTAATCCATTATGACTACTCATCAGGACGCAACGCGTTTATTCGATCCGTAAGGGATCGTTTTCTATAGTACACGGCTATGGTTGCGAGAACCAGCATTTCGGACAGCGGTATGGCAAGCCACACACCCGTGACACCAAAGAATGAAGGCAGGACTGCAATCAACGCAATCATGATGATCATTTCACGCGCAGCTGTAATCCAGATGGCCATTTTGGCATTACCTACAGATTGGAAATAGGTGCTCATGACAAAGTTAACACCCATAAACACATAGGCAAATGTAAATATACGTAATCCGTAAACGGCATTATCCGTTACGCCACTACTGAAGTTTCCAAAAATTTGTACGAAATAAGGTGCACCGATCTGAACAACAACCAGTAACAATAGACCGCATGTGAGAGCCGTTTTGGTGGCTAACCGTATCGTTTGTTGTACCCGTTTAACCTGACTTGCACCGTGATAATAGCTTATCAGAGGTTGGGCAGCGGATGCCAGACCTAGGAAAGCCAACAATACAACACCATGAATGTAGTTCAACACGGTAAAGGATGCTACACCATCTGTGCCCGCAATGCGGTCCATGGAGATATTGTGAGAGACAGAGAAGACCGACATGCCAAGTTCAGCCAGAAAGCTGGGGAAACCAATGAGCAGCAGGGAAGCCAGCAGTTTGTTGTTCCATTTGAACCGGGTGAGCGTGAGATTATTTGTTTTTTTGAAAAAATGAGTGAACAGGACAAGTAGCGCAAGAGACGCCGATAAAATTGTACCGAGGGCCACACCGCGTACACCCCATTCGAGTACATACAATGTTACATAATTAATGATGATATTGGCCACAGCAAACGTAATCTGAGCGTACATGGATGTGTTGGGATTCCCATCGTTTCGTACAAAGACAGAGAGTGCATTCTCAATGGTGAAAACGAACCCGAACAATAACATGATATTCATATAGTCCGAAGCAAACGGGAAGGTCTCGGCATTAGCACCGAGGGAGTATACCAGCTTGTCTTTGAACGTAAATGCAGTATATCCAATGGCCAACGTAACTAGCATAATGAGCATAATGGATTTGGTGAAAATTTGTTTGGCTGATGTGATATCTTTTCTACCCATAGCGTTAGAGTACAAAGTTGCCCCGCCCATACCAATCCATAGCGACATGGCAACAAAAAGCGTGTAGACAGGTGAGGCAATGCCGATCCCGGCCATCGCGGTAGAACCCAGTTTGTGTCCAACCATAATGCCGTCGATAATAAAATTAAAAGCAACTACCAGCATCCCCAATACAGAAGGCACGAGGTAGCTTATAAAAGCTTTACCTACAGATTGCCCTTCCAATGGATGCGTCCAATTCGTATTCATAATGACCTCCGTTAGTAAACTGAATGTTCATTCTGTATTTAATAATACTGAACGTTCGTTCTGTATGATAACACGCCATGAATTCTCTTGGCAACTTTTACGTTTAAATATCGTTTATGTGATAGAGTAGGTGGATATTTATAAGGCGGGAGGAATCTCTTGATGAAACAAAATAAATACGATGAAGCTGAATTTTTCAATAACTACAGTAAGATGGCTCGTTCCGTTCAAGGGCTGGATGCAGCCGGGGAGTGGCATGAATTGCAGACTCTTTTGCCTGATTTGAAGGACAAACGTGTGCTGGATTTGGGATGTGGTTTTGGGTGGCATTGCCGGTATGCGCGTGAACAAAAAGCGAGTTCAGTGATCGGTGTAGATCTGTCTGAAAATATGCTTCAGCGTGCTCGTGAAATGACGGACGACCCGCAGATCCAGTACAAGCAGCTGGCGATTGAAGATATTGATTTTGCACCGGGACAATTCGACGTTGTGATCAGTTCACTTGCTTTGCATTATATTGAACGGTTAGACACGGTGTACGCTAAGATCAATGATTATCTTATTGAAGGGGGCACATTTGTACTATCCTCCGAACATCCCATCTTCACCGCTCGCGCTGCGCAGGATTGGCATTACGGACCCGAAGGTGAGATCCTACACTGGCCCGTGGATGATTACCACGATGAAGGCAGACGTGTGGCGAACTTTTTGAGTCAGGATGTGGTCAAATATCATCGCACACTGGCAACACATCTCAATGAACTGATTAAGGCTGGGTTTGCTATTCAAAAGGTGGCCGAATCCAAACCATCACCGGAGATGATCGAACTGGTTCCAGGCATGAGAGACGAGAATCGGAGACCGATGTTTCTGATGATTGCTGCGGTCAAAGTATCACGATGAAAATGATACGTGTGGAGCGTTCGCCTAAAAGCTTTCTGATAGAAATTTCTAACTAAGTAAACTTGAAGGAATCAGCGTGTTCAGTGATGTTGAACATGCTGTTTTTTATTTTGCTACAATAATAAAAAATAATGTCCAAAAGAGGGAACCAAACCACATTAGACTCAGTCATATTAAGTGAGGTGAACAACAGTTGGATGATCAATTACTGGCACAGGCTCAGACTATAGACAATTACACACTTAGCAGCATAATGGATGACTACGGAAATGACGTGTGGAATTACGCTTATTTTCTGACCAAAAGTGCCGAACAGGCAGATGAATTGTCACAGGAGGTATTTATTCGGGCGTACTCAGGGATCGCTCAATATCGTGGAGATTGCTCATTGAAAACATGGCTGTTGACGATTACTAGAAACACCACTTTTACATATCGAAAATCCAGATTTTTTCGTAGCAGTCTGTGGGGAGAGACGTTACCCATTGAGACAGAGCGTGAGGGTTCGAGCCATAGAGTCATGATTGCAGAGCAGCCTGCACATCCTTCGGCCGAGATGGAAGTGATGCGTAAGGAGCATATCCATGAAATCTGGGATATTGTTCTGGCGTTGCCAAAGAAGTTCCGGGAAATTCTTTTGCTGAATCTGAAATATGAGCTTACGACGAGTGAGATTGCTGAGATGTTGAAAATCAGCTCAGGCACAGTAAAATCCAGACTATCCCGAGGTAAGGATAAGGTACGAAAACAATGGGAGGAGCGAAGCAAATGAGACACAAGGATGAGCAATGGGAGAATGAAATCCGGAAGGAACCGTTTGCGTCGTCTCCTTTTACAGAGGATCACAAGCGAAAGGTGCTTCAACAGGTGGAGTGGATGAAGAAGTCGGAAGAGGGAAGCAAGGGAGATAGGTCAGAGGACAGTTCCAGGTCATCCAGGCCGTTTAGACCGCAAGTAGGCAACGTTTCACACAAGCGTCGCCCTAGAAGAGGAGGGCCTCTTGTTGCCGGCACGGGTGCGTTGGTTATTGCTGCTGGATTGTTCCTATGGATCTGGGATGATGGACAGCTGGTGAAACCCGTGATCGAGCAGGTCTATCCGACAGCAGCGTTACAGTTATCCGATGGTTTGAACACGAATTTGCTAACCGACAAAATGAAAAGAAATGTTGCGACTACCATGCGAGACGATCTGGGTAAACAGCTGAAGATTACGAAAGTGGAAGACCTGCCTGTGTCCGGCAGAATATATGTAGAGGCTGGAAATGAAAGCGAGAAGGAGTATGCACAGATATGGCTCGATGCAACAACAGGAAATCTGCGTGAAGTGGGAATGAGACGTGAGATGCAGCCGAGCGAGTTGGAACACCGTTATCTGCGTCAAGTTCCATCGCTTTTGCAAAGTATAGGCAGTACGCCAACGCTTAAACCTGTAGCAGTACAACGTTATGTGAGTATGAAGCAAGGGGAATTGGAGCCGATATCACATACGACATTAGCGTTAGAGAATGAGACTGGCGATGGTTATGGGGAGATTGTATGGCAGCAGGATAAGGCTGTTTCGATCACAGGCGACCTTAGACCTGATCAAATATCACAGGCAGCACTGGCGGATGCCAGAAACGCGATTGAGGCTCTGTCTGGTAAAGCCAATCTTGATCTGGTAAGAGCAAGCCGAAGCAAAGATGATGAACTCGGCAAGGATACAGTCTCCTTTTCCTTTAAAGATAACTACTTTGTCCAGATGACCGACGGAAAAGAGGGCTTGGGTTATACGGTTGGGGATGCCAATCATTATGAGCAAGACTTTGCAGACTGGGAAGAAATAGAGGCTTATTATCAGGAACTATATAACATACAGGAGTCTCTTCTTAGACGAGAAGTAGAACCTATAATTAAAAAAATATTTAAAATGGATCTTCAAGCGTATAAACTTCACCGTAATCCTGACCATCCAGGCATGGTCACATTTGAACTGGAGTCGAGCACGGATATTTTTCAGGTTGAATACAGGGAAGATGGACGGATCAAGATGATCACCAGAGGCGAGTTATAGAGCTTGATCTTATATGTTACAATTTACTTCATAGATGGAATGAGTATAAGGAGATATCGATGAAATATTTGGTGAGTTCATGTCTGGCGGGGTAGCTTGCCGTTACAATGGAACAGCGAGCCTGGATGAGAAGATTCAGGAGCTGGTGGAGCAGGAGCAGGCTAAGATGGTATGCCCGGAGCTGCTTGGCGGATTCTCCACTCCACGGGAACCGGCTGAAATTATCGGTGGCACGGGTAAGGATGTGCTGGCAGGCACTGCAAAAGTGATCGAGAAAAGTGGCAAGGATGTCACAGACCTATATATCAAGGGAGCCTATCAGACACTCGAATGGGCGCGAGAATTGAATGTATCGTGTGTGGTACTGAAGGAGTTTAGTCCGTCCTGTGGTACACAGATGATCTATGATGGGAATTTTGCCAATCACAAGGTAACTGGTGAAGGTGTCACATCAGCATTGCTGCGACAAGAAGGATATACCGTCATTTCTGAAAATGAATGGATGGAGCAACTATAGGTCGCACAGATATCGTTTCATATTCACAGAAAAGCCGCTGGATTATATCCTGGCGGCTTTTCTGTTGTCTACCATTACTTTTCTCATTAAATGAATATAGTCGATTTTCCTGAAATGCTAACAAACAATATGGATACATACGATATAGATATAAGATATATAAGGCTATCTACTATTTAAAGTGGGGGAATAATCATGTCAATTCAGTCTAAGCCAAAATATAAGAAAGGAAATAAACTCAAAAATATAAAATTAACAACAACGATGGTCATCATGACTGTGATTAGTCTAATCGGCTTGTTTACTGTTTTTCTGATTGGGATTTTCGGAATGAACGAAGCAAAAACGGGACAAGGTATCCTCTACAATGACCGTTTCCAGCATCAAACCAATGTCCTTGAATTGAAAAGTAATTTCTATAATATGCGCGCCAATTATACAAAGGTTCTTGATAATGCAGAGTATACCGACAAACAGTACGATCAAGTTCAGAAAGGTAAGAAGAGTATCACGGATGGCATGAATGAATTTTCAGCAAGAAATTTGGATACCAAAGAAAAAGAGATATTTGCAGATTTGGTAGCAAAGATGGATACATATTATCAGGATATTGAGCAAATCATGGATACCAAAAAGATGTCGGGCACCTACGATAGTGAAGAGAGAGGAAGAATTAACAAAAGCAGTACATCGATTGTGGAGACGATCACCCTTTTGAGTGCGTATAACGAAGAAGAGTCAGCCAAGCTCTATGCGGATACACAGGAAGTAATTCAGCAGCGAGCATTGGTGCTTGGTTCGGTTCTTTTGCTTTCACTTGCAGCACTCATTCTTATTTCATTTGTAATGATTCGCAGTATACGTCAACGAATGAAAGCAATCACCCGTTATTGTGAAGAAATAACGCAAGGCAACTTAACGGCATCCTTAGATCCGCGTCTAACACAGGGAAATAATGAGATAAGTGTCATCGCACGAGCTATTCGTACAATGACAGATTCCACAACAAACGTCATTCGTGGTGTAATTCAGGAATCTCATCATATCAACCAGGTTAGCGATCTTACCAACCAGAACATGGCTGGTCTGAATGAACGGATTCGTGAAGTATCAGCTACAGTTGAAGAGCTCTCGGCTGCAATGGAAGAGGCTTCAGCCCATACGGAAAATATGAATCATTCGGCTGCTGAGATGCAACAGGGAGCTGAATATATATCGGAACAGACATCTAAACAAGCAGAATCCGCCTATGTGACCAGCACGAAGGCTGAAAAGTTGAAGCAGGAAGCCCGCGAATCGAGCCGAGCAGCCATAGACATGTATGATCATACGAGTAAGAAAATGTCAGAAGCGCTGGAACGTGCAACAGCTGTAGATCAGATTGGTATATTATCTCAGTCTATTTTGGATGTTACAGCGCAGACTAATCTGCTTGCACTCAATGCATCCATTGAAGCTGCAAGAGCTGGAGAAGCAGGCAGAGGTTTTGCGGTTGTAGCAAGCGAGATTCGGAAGTTGGCTGATGATTCCAGACAGGCTGCCGATCAAATCCAACAGGTCACGGAAGAAGTTATGCAGTCTGTAACCAATCTGTCCTCGAACGCCAAAGAGTTGCTATCCTTTATGTTCAATCAGGTTGGAAAGGATTATAAATTATTGGAGGATACAGCTGAACAGTATTATGTCGACTCCCTTGATCATGCCAATGCAGTTAAAGATCTCAATGCAACCTCACAACAAGTGACTGCAAATATCAAAATACTAGTGGGCTCCATTCACGAGATTGCATCAGCCAGTGAACAATCAGCCGCATCCAGTCAGGAAATAGCAGGACACATGGTTGCCTCTGCTGCGCAGTCAGTGGAAGTGGTTAAACAATCTGATCAAGTGAAGGATAGTGCACTAAATCTGAATAAGCTGGTTCAAGATTTCAAGATTTAAAAGGAAAAGAGTCGTAGATAATCTACTAGGGCCATGTAAGTGTCCTGGTGGATTATCGCTGTCTCTCATCCAATACTTACTTTTATAAACCAAGAAACAATAATGTGCGTACTTTTAATTTATGCGTATAGAATCTAAACTAATACTTGAGATGAAACAACTTAAACATTATTGTTCAACATAAAAAATATATAAAAAGGACGTGGAGCTCCATGGAAGTTACAGCAAAGTCAAAGACAAAGGAAGACATCTTAAAGGCTTATCATTTCCGACATGCAACAAAGATATTTGATGATACCCGCAAAATCTCGGATGAGGATTTCCAATTTATATTGGAAACAGGCAGATTATCTCCAAGTTCCATTGGTCTTGAACCGTGGAAGTTTCTGATTGTACAAAATCCGAACCTGCGTAAGCGTCTGTCCGAAGTCTCTTCCGGCGCTCAAAAGCAATTGGCTACAGCAAGCCATTTTGTTGTTATTTTGGCCCGATCAGATGCCAGTTATAATTCTCCCTATGCGGAATACATGTTGAAGGAAACAAAGGGAATGCCGGACGACGTATTTGAGCTAACAAGTCAGGCTTATGGAAAGTTCCAAAATAACCAGAGAATTCTGGATAACCCACGATCATTATTCGATTGGGCATCCAAACAGACTTATATTGCACTCGGCAACATGATGACGGCGGCAGCTCAGATCGAGATTGATTCTTGTCCAATCGAAGGTTTCAGCCGTGAGGATGTCCATCGGATTATGGAAGATGAGGGTTTGCTGGAGGATGGTGCATGGGACGTCTCGGTGATGGCAGCCTTCGGTTATCGGGTAGAGGAGCCCCAACGTGAGAAGTCCAGACAATCCGTTGAGAAAATTACCCATTGGATTAACTGAATTCAGCATGAATCCAACATGAATTCAAAAATAATTAGCTAAGATCTAACATTATAGATAAGGATCAAAGTAGTATCGGAACAGCCCGATATTTTCCACATGTTAGAAGGGTGGAGAGGGCTGTTTTTCTTTTTATAAAAAAGAACTTGAAATTACATAGATGTCTATGTACAATAAGGTCATGCCAAAATACAACGCAATTGCACTGATTGCAAGAATCAGGGATCATGTCAACAAACGGATTGTACACGAATTGGAACAGCATGAAGTGACAGGCATTGTACCTTCTCATGGAGATGTATTAATGTTTTTGTACCGGGAAGAGACGCTGTCGATCAAGATGTTGGCTGAACGTATTCAACGCACGCAACCAACGGTAACGGTACTGGTCAACAAGCTGGAGAAGCTTGGCTATGTTGAACGCAGCAAGAGTGCCGAAGATAGCCGAGTGACGATGATTCGCCTAACCGAACAGGGGAAGCGACTCGAACCGATCTTTCATCAGGTATCAGAGCAGATCAATGACATCATCTATAGTGGTCTGTCCGATGAACAGTCGGAGCAATTGGAGAGCTTGCTGTCCATTATTGTCCGAAAGTTATAATGAATGAACTCTTCTGTCTGCAACCCTTCCAGATTTGACTGGGATGGAGGCAGAGGAGCCCAAATATTTTTTTAAGCCAATGCATAGATATCTATGTATGTGGAACGTATCAATGTAACCCCATTTTCGCAACCTAACTCAAACCAAACCTGGAGGGATTCACACTATGAAACATCTTATCGTATATGCTCACCCGCACACAGACAGCTTGAATAACGCAATTCTCAATACTGCTGTAGAAGCTCTCGAAGCTCAAGGCCATGAAGTAGTCGTTCGTGACTTGTACAAGCTTGGATTCCAACCCGTACTGACTGAAGCTGACACAGCTTCCATGCGTGCAGGACAGACACCACAGGATATCGCTACAGAGCAACAGTTTGTTACAGATGCAGAAGCCATTACATTCATCTATCCGATCTGGTGGACAGGTCTTCCTGCCATTATCAAAGGATATGTTGACCGTGTATTCGCCTATGGTTTTGCATATGCAGCGGGTGAAGCGGGAATTGAGAAATTGCTGACAGGCAAAAAAGGACTCATCATCAACACACATGGTACACCAAGTGAAATTTATGATCAGATTGGCATGACTGCTGGATTGAAAATAACTTCTGACGTAGGTATCTTCGATTTTGTAGGCATTGAAGCCGTAGATCATCTGCTCTTTGGAAGTATTGGATATCTGGATGCACCCGCATATCAAGCCATGTTGGATCAGGTTAAACAAACGGTTACAACCAAATTCTAATATGGATGTTGATTCTAAATTTGGATTCCATATGATTCCAGACCGACTCAATCATGAGTCGGTTTGTTTGTTCATGTGTTTGCAAAATGGATGAAAGGGGGTATAATCGTACCCATGGAACCTATACTTATATTCAAAGCGTTATCGAACGAGACACGTAGACAAATCCTGTTGTGGCTCAAAAACCCGGAGCAACACTTTCCACCGCTGGAACTATCTCAGCATCCGGATGGTGGCAAGAACGGAATCTGTGTTGGCACGATTCAACTGAAGGCTGGACTGGCTCAGTCAGTTATATCCAGTTATCTGCTGACTATGCTCAAGGCAGGGTTGCTGCTCTCCGAGCGAAGAGGACAATGGACGTATTATCGGCGCAACGAGGAGACGATCCGTCAGTTTGCCGAGTACGTGCAGAACGAGTTATAAGCCGGATGCCGGAACGGAAGCTAGGATGCACATGCAGGCAGGGATTCCGTCCGGATGTAAACGGCTAGTTCAGTATCACATCACCATATCCAGTTGTGATTTAATTAATCTATATATCTGGATATACAAAAATATAATCATCGAGGAGATTAAACGATAATGACTACAGAAAATACGGCTTCATCCCATAAAGAACACATCAATGACGTTAAGCTTTCCATCCTGGATCTGGCTCCTGTCGTAGTGGGTGCAACACCTGCTGATGCTTTGCGCAACAGCCTGGATCTGGCACAGCATGCTGAGCGTTGGGGATATCACCGTTACTGGGTAGCTGAACATCACAACATGCCGGGTATTGCTTCATCCGCAACTTCGGTTGTTATTGGATATCTGGCTGGTGGAACCAAAACGATTCGTCTGGGTTCAGGAGGCATCATGTTGCCTAACCATGCACCGCTTGTCATCGCTGAGCAGTTCGGCACACTGGAATCCTTGTATCCTGGCAGAATTGATCTGGGACTGGGTCGCGCACCAGGTAGTGACCGCCGTACATCGCTTGCACTGCGCAAAGATCTGAACAGTGGGGAAGATTTCCCTGAGCTGTTGGCAGAACTAAGAGCATACTTTGATGCTTCGGCGACATCTTATCATGCGCCTGTTCGCGCAGTTCCTGGAGAAGGATTGAATATTCCAATTTACCTCTTGGGGTCCAGTGATTTCAGCGCACGTTTGGCAGGTCAGCTGGGATTGCCGTTTGCTTTTGCCAGCCACTTCTCGCCCGATTACACCCGGATTGCATTAGAGACGTATCGAAACAACTTCCAACCATCTGAAAGCTTGAAGGAGCCACATGTGATTGTTGGTGTCAACGCTGTTGTTGCGGATACAGACGAAGAAGCAGCATGGCTGGGTACAACGATGCAACAGCAGTTCCTGAACATTATTCGTGGCACAACGGGATTGGTACAGCCTCCGGCAGAGATGGAAGGCAAATGGACGGATCGTGAGAAAGCTGGTGTTGAGCAGACACTGAAAGCAGCTGTTAACGGTTCGCCAGAAACGGTACGTGGACAGCTGGAATCCTTCATCCGGCAGACGCAGGCAGATGAGCTGATTATTACGTCGATGATCTATGATCATAAGGCACGTCTGCATTCCTATGAGCTAATCGCGCAATTGGCGGGAAGAGCCTAATCTCCATTTTCAGCGTTAAAGCTGGCTTAATGGAAGGGTAGAGCTATAAATTTACGGTTCGTCTCCCAGTGAGGCGAGCCGTTTTTGAATAGGGAGAATTTGCAAATGATTCGTGTGGGGCAGAAGACTCATTTTGGGGTAAAATGACTTTATCGGTTTAATTTGAAACGGTTAATCAGCACCATACGTATAAATCCAGAGTGTTATACATATGTTGGCTTGTACAAGGTACTTTTTTATTCGTGTGTGGGGCATTTATCTAGCTTTATAGTTTAGTTTTGATTAAGCGTCATAAGAGAGGACGACACGCCTATGGAGCAACCTGAGCAACCCCGCGTTTGGCCGGAGCGGTTCAAGCGATTTTTTCTTAACAACAAGTTTGTGCTATTTCTGCTGATTCTGCTGTTGGTGGGACTGAACGTGATGGTTCTGACCAAAGTATCCTTTGTTCTTCATCCGCTCGCAGTACTCATCAAAACCATTGTGCTACCTATTATTCTGTCAGGCATACTCTACTATCTGCTGAATCCCATTGTGGATGTGATGGAGAGGTGGAAAATCAAGCGTGGCTGGTCCATTCTGATTCTCTATCTTGCAATTGGGGGCATTCTGACGGTCGTTGTGCTGGCAGTCATTCCAGTTGTGCGTAACCAGATTGTAGGACTAATTGAAAACTTTCCAACGTACAGTGAGACGGTAAAACAGCAGTTTGAGGAGCTTACGGGCAGTAAATTGTTCGGTCAGTTCCAGGAAACGGTGAACCTGAATTCGCAGGACTGGTGGGGAACAATCTCCCAAAAGGCTACTGAAATTCTGAACTCGACCTGGACCAAATTGGGCGGGTTCCTCGGAGCCTTCACGGAGACCGTGTTGTCTATCGTAACGGTTCCGTTTATCCTGTTCTATCTGCTGAAAGACGGCAAGAAGCTGCCAGCGAAAATTCTGTCTTTCCTGCCAATCAAGAGCCGTACGGGCGCAATGCATGTACTGGAAGACATCAATCACCAGATCAGTTCATTCATTCGTGGACAGATTATCGTCAGCTTCTGCATCGGTATCTTGCTCTACATCGGTTATATGGTCATTGGTCTGGATTATGCACTGATTCTTGCAATTATCGCATCGTTCACAAGTGTTGTTCCATATCTGGGACCAGCAATTGCGATTACACCTGCGTTGATTGTGGCCCTGGTTACTTCGCCGGTGATGCTGTTGAAGATGGTTGCCGTATGGACGATCGTACAGTTAATCGAAGGTAAATTCATCTCGCCACAGATCATGGGTAAAACGCTGAAGATTCATCCGATCACGATTATCTTTGTCATTCTGACTTCGGGTAATCTGTTTGGAGTCGTGGGCATTCTGCTCGCTGTTCCAGGATACGCGGTGCTGAAAGTATGTGTATCGCATATCTTCAACTGGTTTAAGGACAGATCCGGCCTGTACGACCCGAACAAGAACAATCTTTTATAACCGAAGTGGCAAGCTCCAGTGGATAGTTAATCAGAAGATCTAGTCACTTTGTATCCTGTATAAAACGGTACCCTTACCAAGAAGAACCCCCGTCCATCGGCATACAGCCGAGAGGCGGGGGTTCTTCTGCATGAACAAGCTTGGCTGCTGCCTAGCTGTGTTTAATATGTTGGAGTGTTTGCAGGAAAATCTGCTCAATATGAGCATCATCCAGAGAGTAGTACACGGTCTTGCCTTCCTTGCGCCGCTTGACGATCCGCATGTTGCGGAGTGAACGCAGCTGGTGTGAAATGGCCGACTGTCCCATGTCGAGCAGAACCGTCAGGTCATGAACACATAATTCCTTCTGTAACAGCGCATCAATAATACGTAGACGTGTGGGGTCGCTGAATGCCTTGAACCAATCTGCCATCTCGGAAGACGTCTCCCGATCCATGAGTGAAGTGCGAATCGTCTGCACGTCGGCTTCAGTACCCGAGCAGGCTGCATCACATTCGCTTGGTGCTTTAACCGGTTGTTCCATTTCCTATCACCGCCTATGTTAACAACTATAGCTCTATTATATCCAAAACCCGCCTAAAGCGAAATGATTACTATTAGCATAATCTGTATGAAAAATCAACAACGATTGTTGACACTCATGTTTAGGCGTGCATATAATAGGGGTAACCAAACATATGAATGAGTGCTCATATATTGAATACAATTGAAATATAACATCGTTTTTGTACTGCAAAGGGGAGAATTCACATGGGAACCGGACAGGAACAGGTGAAAAGGGAACTGGTGCTTGATGGACTGGATTGTGCGAACTGCGCATTGAAGATTGAGAATGGCGTCAAAAAAATTAAGGGCATTAACGAATGCTCTGTCAATTTTGTTACCAAAACATTATCGCTGCACACCACTTCCGATATGGATGAACAGGTAGTGGAAGAAGCGAAGCGCAAAGTGCTTCGGCTGGAGCCTCATATTCGCATTTCGGAAAAAGGAAAACACGTGAACGGACATGTGCATACCCATACAGGGAGTGCAGTTGGTGCGCATAACCACAGTCATGACCATACCGGACATAATCATGGACATTCACATTCACATAACAAACAATCTCATACTCATGATCATGGACATTCGCAGGGCCACGCACATGGTCATGTGCATGAGCACGGAAGTCACGATGGACATAATCACGATCACAGCCATACCCATGATCACGATGCTCATGCAGGCCATTCGCATGAACATGGTGCAGGCCAGACCAAAGTATTGCTTGCTCGTCTTGCTGCCGGTTCTGTATTGCTCGCAGCTGCGATCTGGTCGCCGCTGGAGGGCTGGGCACAGTTTACTTTATATGCGCTTGCTTATCTGATTGCCGGGGGAGATATCGTGCTCCAGGCGTCCAAAAACATCATCCGCGGTCAGGTGTTCGATGAATACTTCCTCATGTCCGTCGCTACCTTGGGTGCCTTTGCCATTGGAGAGTATCCGGAAGGGGTAGCGGTCATGCTCTTCTATCAGCTCGGAGAGCTGTTTCAGGGCATGGCGGTTAATCGGTCACGCAAGTCGATTCAGTCACTGATGGACATTCGCCCGGACTACGCGAATATTCTGACGGGTTCGGGTGACGAAACCCGGCGTGTATCTCCGGAAGACGTACGGATCGGTGATCGTATTGTCGTGAAGGCAGGAGAGCGAGTACCACTGGATGGTATCGTTCAAGCTGGGCGTTCCATGGTGGACACTTCTGCTCTGACAGGTGAATCGGTACCTCGTGAACTGGAGCCCGGAAGTGATGTACTAAGTGGATTTGTTAACAAAAACGGGTTGTTGACCATTGAAGTAACCAAAACATTTGGTGAATCAACGGTATCCAAAATTTTGGATCTGGTGCAGAATGCAAGCAGTCGGAAGGCAAAAACAGAGCATTTTATTAGTAAATTCGCCCGTTATTACACCCCAGTTGTTGTGATCCTTGCAGCCCTGATTGCATTTGTTCCACCGTTGATACTTAGTGGTGCAACATTTGCGGACTGGATCTATCGTGCATTGGTCTTCCTGGTTATCTCATGCCCTTGTGCGCTGGTGGTCTCTATTCCACTTGGATTCTTCGGTGGTATCGGAGCGGCTTCACGTAACGGGATTCTTGTCAGAGGCAGTAATTATCTTGAAGCATTAAACGATGTGAAAGTTGTTGTTTTTGATAAAACGGGTACACTAACCAAAGGTGTATTCAAAGTAACAGCCATTCGTCCCGAAGGTGGACGCACGGAAGAAGAACTAATGAAGCTGGCAGCCATTGCCGAAGCAAATTCCAATCATCCGATTGCCGAATCCATTCGCTCAACCTGGGCCAAGGCCATTCCCACGCAAGGTGTGGAAGGTTATGATGAAGTTGCCGGACACGGGATCAAGGTGAGTGTGGATGGTCGGGAAGTGCTGGCAGGCAACGCTAAATTAATGAAGCAGGCTGGTATATCCTATACCACACCAGAGACGGCCGGAACGATAGTGCACGTTGCTGAAGCTGGCACGTATGTTGGTCATCTGATCATCGCCGATGAAGTGAAGGATGATGCAGCTGCTGCTATTCAGGCGCTGAAGAAGCTTGGCATCCGCAAAACGGTCATGCTGACAGGTGATGCGAAAGCCGTGGGTGAAGCGGTAGGGCGCGAGCTGGGTGTGGATGAGGTCTACGCTGAATTGTTGCCACAGGATAAAGTCGAACGACTGGAGCAACTGGAAGCGGCCAAATCTCCGAAGGAAAAAATGGTGTTTGTCGGTGACGGCATCAACGATACACCTGTACTGGCGCGCGCCGATGTGGGCGTGGCCATGGGTGGGCTCGGCTCCGATGCTGCGATTGAAGCGGCTGATGTGGTCATCATGACCGATGAACCGTCGAAACTAGCGAGTGCAATCCGCATTGCTAAGCGTACACGAATGATTGTGTGGCAAAATATCGCTTTTGCTCTGGGGGTTAAAGCGATTTTCCTGCTACTCGGTGTGTTCGGCATAGCTACCATGTGGGAAGCGGTATTCTCTGATGTCGGTGTCACGGTGCTGGCTGTCCTGAACGCCATGCGTGTACTCCGTGTGAAGAATATCTAAGTTTACGAAACGATCCAGGCGGCTCTTCGTATATACGTAGAGCCGTTTTTTATATTTTTATGTAGATAAGTCTAACTAGACATTTACACGAGAACGGAGAGGACAGAGATAACCTGAAGAAGTGAAGCTACATCGGCAGGTTATTCTATTCTATTATCGGAGGAGTCTCAGTGTAAGCAGGTCTATGGAAGACAACAGTGAAGGGGAGAACATTTTGACAGGAGCAATAGTTGGGATCATCATTGGAGTGTGTTATTTCATTCTGGGGTTAATGGTGTTCAAAAAACCACCGAAAATGATTAACGGAATATATGGTTATCGGACCCCGCGTGCAATGAGTAATCCCGAGTTGTGGGACGAAGCACAAAGTTATAGCGCCAATCTGATGATGCAATTTGGAGTGATCATTACGATATTCGGCATTATCGGTTTCTGGCTTACAGATGTACGAGCTTTGGTGCTGAGTCTGGTTGCTACAGGGTTCTATACGTTCAGACTGTTTACCAGAGTGGAAGGCCGTCTGAAGCAAATGCAGCGTGCTCAACAGCAACAGCAACAGAATGAGCAGAACGTTTAAGGCAAAATGAATGAATAGTGTACAGAGGAAGACCTGCGTGTGAAGCGGGTCTTTTTTTGTTGAAATAGAAAATTGTAGAGGATGTTAAACTCACTAAGACTTCAGGGATGAAATCTAACGTTGACGTTAACGTTAACATTATATATAATTATGTACATAACATTATAGACATATGGAAGAGGTGAGGGAAATGAGTTTATATAAAATCGACGACGTAGCCAAGGAATGCGGTTTGACCAAGCGAACCATTCGGTATTATGAAGAGATTGGTGTCATGCCTTCACCTCAGCGGACAGATGGCGGGACGCGGTTGTACACTCGGGAGGATATCGATTATCTGAAGAAGGTGGTTCGCGCCAAAGAGGTACTTGGATTCTCCCTTCAGGAGCTACATACCTATGTGGCAACGGCAGATGCCTTGAACGAACAACGTTTTGACTACCAGCAGACGACCGAATTGAGAGAACGGATCGAGAAGCTCACCACGATGGAAACAACGCTGGATGGGCAGTTGCAACTGATTGAGCAGAAACTTCAGAGCATACATGCCGTACAGACTGAACTGGAAGAGCTGCGTGAACGCGTTCGGAGCGGTATTCAGAAGTTACAGGCACATGATCCGAAGAGTGATGAAGACGGCTAACCGAATTACATCTATTGTTTAATAAACAAAACTGTATACACATAATCGCTACATGGAGTGAGCACCATAGTACCTGTGGCGATCCTGTACAAACACCGGATGTTCCGGTGTCATTTGTGCCGTTTTGTTACCTCTAATTCTGAAAATTCATAGAAATTTTCATGATTTTTCACGTCATTTTCAAATATAAAGCTTAACCACATAAATTATTCACAGGGGGAATTACGTATGAAAAGAGAGCCATCATTACCGGACGAATTGCCGTCATCACGTGGGGGCCTGTTATCCCAACCGCGAGCGGTATGGGCGGTCGCCTTTGCATGTATCATATCCTTTATGGGTCTGGGTCTGGTTGACCCGATTCTGCCCGCAATTGCCGATCAGCTGCATGCTTCGAAAAGCCAGGTGTCACTGCTATTTACCAGTTATAACGCTGTAACCGGGGTAGCGATGCTGATTACAGGTGTTGTATCCAGCCGCATTGGTGTGAAGTGGACGTTGCTCAGCGGGATATTGCTGATTATTATCTTCTCGTTCCTTGGCGGTACCTCAGACACGGTAGGTGCACTGGTCGGTTACCGTGGCGGTTGGGGACTGGGTAATGCCTTGTTCATCGCAACGGCGTTATCCGCCATTGTGGGACTGTCCACGTCGGGGACAGCCAAAGCGATTATTTTGTACGAAGCAGCGCTTGGTCTCGGGATTGCGGTTGGACCGCTGCTTGGCGGTGAGCTAGGTTCCATCTCTTGGCGCGGCCCGTTCTATGGCGTAGCTGTCCTGATGGCGATTGCCTTTATCAGCATTACATTTATGTTGCCCAAGATGGCCAAACCGAAAACACGCAGTTCTTTGTCCGATCCGTTCAAAGCATTAAGTTATCCTTCATTGAAAACATTGGCGATTACCGCCTTCCTGTATAACTTTGGATTCTTTACCTTGATGGCTTATTCACCATATGTCATGAATCTGGATGAGCACGGGTTGGGTTATGTATTCTTTGGCTGGGGACTGATGCTGGCGATTACGTCGGTATTCGTCGCACCAAGATTGCAACGCCGATTCGGATCAGTTCCGTCCATGAGTGTCATGCTTACATTGTTCGCGATTGATCTGGTTGTTATGGCAGTAGGTACCGTGATGGGTTCACCAACTACCGTTATTGTTGCAGTCATTGTAGCGGGGATTTTCCTTGGAATTAACAATACGTTGATTACAACGGCTGTTATGGAAGCTGCACCTGTGGAGCGTTCTGTTGCTTCTGCTGCATACAGCTTCGTTCGTTTCCTGGGTGGTGCACTTGCTCCATGGCTTGCAGGTAAATTGTCCGAGTGGTTCCTGCCGGAAACGCCGTTTTATTTTGGCGCATTAATGGTTCTGATTGGTGTCATGGTACTGCTGGTACGCCGTCATCATTTGCGGGATATTGATTCCGCTATTACATCTCATTAATTCACAGGAGGGATTGCAATGCTGAAACATATATTGGTTGCTGTTGATGGTTCGAATCAAGCGCATAAAGCTTTGGAGCAAGCACTGATACTGGCTGAAGATATGAAACAACCCCCAAGTCTGTTGATCGTGCATGTTAATCCGGCTATATCTATCAATGAACCTGCATTGGGTGTTGATCTGGAAGCTCGGATTGCCGAAGAAGGGCAGCATATCATAGAGCCAGTGACCAGCCAGTTGTCGGGACGGGACATTGCATATGAGACACTGCTGATTGCAGGTGATCCCATTAATGAGATCTGCCGTGTGGCGCGTGAACGAGATTGTGGAATGATTGTGATGGGTACAGGCGGGAAAGGCATGCTCGCAGAGATGATCGTGGGCAGTGTCAGTCATGGTGTGTTAAAACATGCAGAATGCCCCGTCCTGACGGTTAAATAGGTTGTGAAATCCTTTATAATGCAATAGCTCAAGATCGCCACAATGGCTCATCAGGCACGTTACAAGCTATGATTGCCGAATACCGTAGTGGGTTGATGGCACGGAAATAGTGTATAAATAGATTATATAAATTGAACTGAACTTTTACATGAGTCAGCGATTGGAAGGTTGTTCTATCATCGAAGTGGCAGTGTAACATTCTTTAGTTCAATAGGTCCTAAAAGGATGGAGGATGCAGCATATGAAAAGACAACATCTGTTTATCGGGGGCAAACCGACCGAATCCGTAGATTATAAAGCACTTCAAGCGCCATACTCCGGGGAAACGCTGGCAGAAGTCTCTTCGGCTTCAGCAGAGGAAGCGGAGGCTGCTGTTGCAGCTGCGGTTCAAGCCGGGAAGGCAATGCGCCAGATGCCTGCACATCAGCGTGCAGATATTCTGTACAAGTTGTCCTCCATGCTTGAAGAACGCAAGGAAGAAGCAGCGCGAATCATAGCTCTTGAAGCGGCGAAGCCAATTACCGCAGCACTGGCAGAGGTTGACCGGACGGTGGAAACGTATCGTTTTGCCGCCGAAGAAGCCAAGCGGCTGACGGGAGAGACGGTTCCGATGGATGCAGCCAAAGGTGGGGAAGGGCGTATCGGTTATACGATGCGGCAACCTCTAGGTGTCATCGGTGCGATTACACCGTTTAATTTTCCCATGAATCTGGTAGCCCACAAGGTAGGCCCAGGGCTGGCAGCAGGCAATACGATTGTGCTCAAACCTGCAGAGCAGACGCCTCTATCTTCCTATTACATCGCTAATCTGCTGCAGGAAGCCGGATTGCCGGATGGTGCACTGAACGTGGTGAGCGGTGATGGCAAAACGATTGGTGATGTGCTTGTGGAGCACCCCCGTGTTGCTCATATTACGTTTACAGGCAGTCCAGCGGTAGGCACGAGCATTCGTAGCAAAGCAGGACTCAAACGCGTGACACTGGAGCTTGGGTCGAATGCAGCGGTTATCGTGGATAAGGACGCAGACCTGGACAAAGTGGTTCCTCGATGTGTGACCGGTGCTTTCACGTATCAGGGACAGGTATGTATCTCGCTGCAGCGAATCTACGTACATCGTGACATCTCGGAAGAATTCATCCGGCGTTTCGCTGAAGCGGCCAAACAAGTGGTGGTCGGAGACCCGCTGAGCCCGGATACGGTGGTATCTGCGCTGATTACCTCCAAGGATGTACAGCGTACACTCGACTGGATTGAAGAAGCCAAACAGGCCGGGGCTGAAGTGGCAGCAGGCGGTCAAGCTGAAGGAGGCGTTCTGCGTCCAACGGTACTGATTAACGTTCCCCGTGATGCCAAGGTATCCTGTCAGGAAGTGTTTGCACCCATCGTTGTTATCAATACGGTAGATTCCGTTGAAGAGGGTATTGAACATGTTAACGATTCGATATACGGGCTTCAGGCAGGCGTATTTACAAACGATATTCATACCGCCCTCCATGCTGTCGATCAGATCGAAGCAGGCGGAGTTATGATTAATGATATTCCGACGTTCCGAGTGGATCACATGCCCTATGGTGGGGTGAAACAAAGTGGGATTGGGCGTGAAGGTGTAAAATATGCTGTAGAGGAAATGACGGAATTGAAGTTTGTTATGTTTAACAAAGGGTGATTCTCTTCCATTCTTTTACTCAATATACCGTATGCCAATGGAAATATAACTACACGCCCCTGTGCCGGAATAATGGCACAGGATTTTTTAATTGAAGATCATGGAAAAACTTTAAAAAATACATACGGATTCTTCACTGACTGCGGGTTCACATCTGATGAGACGGGTATAACATACTTAACAAACCGTAACTTAACTGTCTAAACGCCGCTCATATCACCGAAGCGTGATGTACCCATCCAGAGCACGAGCGGAATGAAGCGGTACAGCATTGCCGAAAGTCTTATATTCTCTCATTATTCAAATACAATGCAGTATGAATTAAGCCTAAACTCTGGAGTTGCAGGACAGGCAGGAGGTGTATTCAAATGGCATATTCCATGGTTGACGTATCGGGAATGTCAGGCGTAAGTCTGAACGAACTGAGCCAGTATGCAGAGACAGGTCTTCTGAATCCGGCCTTTGGGGATTTGGATGAAGCTATCTATTATGAAAAGCAGGAATTACTGAGACTCCAGCAAATCCTTTTCTGTAAGGAAGTAGGTATGGAGGAAAATGAGATTGGCCCTATGCTAAGAGATGATCCTCAGGATGTCATCCGCATCATGAAACAGCATCGCATTGATATTCTGGAGAAGGCACTCCGTCTGCATGGATTGATTCAGACACTGGACAAAACGATCTCTCATTTGCAAGGTGAACAGGAACTTGATGAACATGAGCTGTATAACGGTTTTGTAAATAAGGGGCGTCACCAGTTGCTGAATGAATCGGGTTTTGACCCTGTAGTCAATAAAAATATGAACCATGTGCAGACAGAGGGTGTTCAGAAGTCTGACCAGGAGATGAAGTCAAAAGAAGATTATCTGGATTCCCAGGCGAAAATTGATCAGGTTCATCTGGACTTGCAACAGGCCATTGAGGATGGATTGGAACCCGGTAGTGCGAAAGTACAAAGGATTATTGGCAGGCATCTTGAATGGATCAAAGGTTATTATACACCCACCGCTGAGATCTATCGGGATTTGGCCAATCTGTATGTAGAGCATAAAAATTTCCGTCAGATGTATGATGGTTACCACCCGAGGCTGGCTGAATTCCTACGGGATGGGATGATGATTAAAGCGGAACATGATTTATCCTAGATGCATAAGGTAACATGGGCGAGCAAGAACATGGGTGTGAATCATAATGGATAACAAAGAGCGCAGACCTCTGAGAGGACTGCGCTCTTTGTTATTACGGTTTCTTCATCATCGTGTGTGATGAGACTCAGATCACCTTAATCATCATTTCCTATAGGGGTATGGTTGCCTCCAACTGCTCTGTGAGCAGGTTTACGGCTTTCTCCAGGAAGACGCGGTCTTCGTCGTCAAAACGGTTTTTGATCGGGCTGTCGATATCCAGTACCCCGTACAGTTCGCCGTTTTTGATAATAGGTACGACAATCTCGCTGTTCGATGCTGCATCACAGGCAATGTGGCCTGGGAAGGCATGAACATCGTCAACGACCAGGGTACGTTTTTCCGCAGCAGATGTGCCACATACACCACGTCCCAGTGGAATTCGGATACAGGCAGGCAGTCCTTGGAATGGCCCGAGGACCAGTTCTTTTCCATCATACAGATAGAAGCCGACCCAATTGGTGTCGGTCATGAATACATTGAGCAGCGCAGCAGCGTTCGCCAGATTGGCAATCGCACTAGGTTCATCGCGGATCAGAGCACTTAACTGTCCCAGGACGGCGGTGTGCTGCTCACTTCGTGTTCCTTCATAGGAAACAGCTTGAAACATGGTAAATCACCCTCCCGAGCAAAATGGTACTTATTTTCAAGATAGTGCAGAGGATGCGGTTAGTCAAGCGGAGGATTTCGGAAAGGGAAGGGAATACCTGAAGAATCCTCCTGTTTCTCAGCTTCTTACGTGGGGTAATTACTTAGCAACCACGGAGGGCTATAACCCGGGAAGGAGCTTGGCTTATGCATGCAGAGGTACAGAATCTTTTTGTACGGATTCATCTACTATATTTCGCGCAAAATCAGGATTTGAACGTTAGCGAGGCACTGCCCCTATTGGAAGAAAGGGGATATCGCGTTGGAGAGCGGGAGATCAAGCAGGAGCTTGAACACCTGACACAGGAGAATTTCCTGACCGCCCACGGGGACCAATGGAGCCTAACCGGGACTGGCATCGAAGAATTCAAGGAAATCACGGCTGTGTTTGGCCGGGTTAGTGATGAATTACTGGGGAAGGGCAAGAAAACGTCCAAAGCTTAAAATTCATTTGGACAAGCCATGATTCCGTAATTCACTCAAACTTGAATGGATCCATACGTACAACAAGACCGGGAGCGAAATTGGCCCGGTTTTTTGACGTGTATCCATGACTGAACAGTTGCCATTCGGCGCAGGTTATGATTAGATGACTAGTGAATATTATGGTCTGCGGAGATAGATCGGATCGGAGTGTCTTTATATGTATAAATGCAAAGGAAGAATTCCCGAAATGGAGACTGCGCGGCTTCGTCTGCGTAAAATGCGTCGCCGGGATGCGGCCCAGATGTTCGCATGCTGGTCAGATCGCGAGGTGACCCGTTACATGAATCTTGCACCGATGATTGGGACAAGCGAAGCGGCGGACATGATTGGACTGCTTAACCAAATGGCAGGAGAAGAGGATGCGATCCGGTGGGGGATCGAACTCAAAGAAACAGGCAAGCTCATCGGCAGTTGTGGCTTTAACACATGGCAGCTTGAAGGCGCATTCCGGGGTGAGATCGGTTATGAGCTGGGACGTGATTATTGGCGCCACGGTTATATGACGGAGGCATTCTCTGCATTGCTGCCCTTTGGGTATGAGACCATGGGTCTTAATCGAATCGAAGCGCTGGTTGATCCGCGTAATCTGGCGTCTGGCGAGTTCCTGACGAATCGCGGCTTCACGCGTGAAGGATTGCTGCGACAGGTGCAACATACGTCCACCGGATACAAGGATATGGTGATGTATTCCATGCTGTATGATGAGTTCCTTCGCAAGAAAGGTAAATAAAAGAGACAATATATAATTGCTTTTAAATTTACATGTAAACGAAGAAACAGAACAAAGCTGGAGAAGCGAAGCGATCGCCTTTATCACCGGATTTCTCCTTTAGAGAGGAGAAGAAAAAATCTGGGGATAACAGCGATCGGAAGTTTGTTCTGGTTCGTAGTAGATGTGAAAATTAACGTACCAATTATATAGAGAAACGAAGAGAGAAGGGTTTGTGTGAATGCAAATGGAGGTTTGAAGCGCAGTTTCATCTTGACGGGGCTGTTGCTCGCGACATTTCTGTCAGCGATTGAAGGCACCGTAATTGGTCCGGCGGGGCCGACCATTGTCAGTGAGCTGGGGAGTGTACAGCTACTGAGCTGGATTTTCACCGCATACCTGTTGACGATGGCAGTGAGTACGCCCATTTTCGGTAAAATCAGTGACTTGTATGGCCGAAAGCCTGTATTTCTGATTGGCTGTGCGTTATTTTTACTGGGTTCACTCCTGTGCTGTCTGTCGCAGAACATGGAGCAATTGATTATTTTCCGTGCTATTCAAGGGATTGGTGCGGGTGCGGTAGTTCCTGTTACATTTACGATTATTGGGGACATCTACGCTATTGAAGAACGTGGCAAAATCCAGGGATGGATTAGCTCCGTATGGGGCATTTCCTCTCTGGCGGGACCGCTGCTTGGCGGTTATTTTGTAGATAATCTGGGCTGGCAGTGGATCTTTGGTTTTAATGTGCCGTTTGGTCTGCTTGCGATGTGGTTTGTTTTTCGTTATCTGAAGGAAGATATCTCTCCACGTACGGCCAAGATTGATTATGTCGGTGCACTGACCTTCACGGTGGGTATTACCGCATTGTTGTTTGTCCTGTCGGCGGGTGGGCAGTATTATGCCTGGAGTTCTCCGTTGATTGTTGTGCTGAGTGTGGTCGCCGCTCTGTTTATTATTTTATTTTTTGTGGTGGAAAAAAGAGCTCAGGCCCCTATGGTTCCACTACATTTGTTCCGAATTCGGGACATCCGTGTGGCGAATATCGCCGGACTGCTGACCAGTACTCTGATGATCGGCCTAACCAGTTATTTGCCGCTCTGGGTGCAGGGGGTTCGGGGAGGTAATGCGACGGAATCCGGGCTGCTGCTCGCGCCGATGTCGGTGGGTTGGCTCATTGGTAGTGTGTTGGCAGGCCGCCTGTTGATGAAAATTGGGTCACGTATGACCGCATTGATTGGATTAACCGGAATTGCGATTGGATCGGGTGGACTCTTTCTGGTGGGCGGGACATTCCCGCAGGCTGTGCTATTTATATTGACCTTTATTTATGGTCTCGGCTTCGGGTTTGCGTTTACAATCTTCACCATTATTGCGCAGTCCTCCGTAGGATATAAGGAACGTGGTTCCTCTACGGCACTGCATACGTTCATGCGTACATTGGGACAGACGATTGGTGCAGCGGCTTTTGGCACTTGGTTGAACTATCGAATCTCGACGTTATCCAGTGAACAGAATCTGGCTGAGGCTGGAATTTCGGAGAATGATCTGAATGAACTGCTTGCACCACATACGGATGCTGCGTTATCGGATGACAAATGGGCGCTACTGCGTAACGTTTTGGAAGGAAGCTTGCACTCCCTGTTTGTCATTATGTTTGTCATTGCATTGGTCTCGTGGGTAACGACGCTGGCTTTACGCAAACGTTTAATCGTACCCGAAGATGCAGATGCTCCACCGCAGCCACAAGGCTCAAAGTAAATAGAAGATATATATACGAAAAACATATGAAAAACCGGATTCGCCGATGTCAGGCAAATCCGGTTATTTTTGTTGATGGCACGCGTGCAAAGAATGGTCTAGCTGTTGGCTGATAAACGGTCTGCAGAATGTGCAAGCCTTCCCAAGAGTTCGGACAGCAATTCCTTGTCTTCCTCACTTAGTCCACTTACAGCCCGATCAATCTTCAACGCATAGCCTGGATAGATGTCATCCATGGTGCGCTGTCCTTCTTCGGTCAGTTCCACAAAGATGATACGTCTGTCTTGCGGACAATGTTTGCGGTGTAACAATCCTTTTTGCTCCAGCTTATCGATCACATAGGTCACATTACCACTTTGCAGCAGAAGTTGTGCGCCAACCTGTTGAATCGGCTGAGCTCCTTTCATATATAACACTTCGAGCACCCCGTATGCGGTGGGGTTGAAGCCATGCACTTTGCTTCCGGATACAGCGTGTTCATTCACGCTCTTGAATGTCTGGGCCAAGGTGCGGTACAGATGAAGTGAACGTTCGGTTCCGATTTCTTGTAATTCCAGCATGCTGATCCCGCCTTTTCAGATTAGTTTATAAGTTGAAATGATGAGAGGGGTCCTCTCCGATATGCTGTTCATGTAAAAGAGTATTTCAACTTATATGAGTTGGTTAGTTATATTTGACGATTCAGGTTGTCGCCATGGTTTAATTGTAAACTTCTATTTCTACGAAAAACATGCGATATGTCACAAGATTTGCATTTTTAGCATTTAAAATTTGATCATTCATCATACCGAAAAATCATCCTTCAGATGTCGCTTCTTCTCCTCCTCTGGCAGGAGGTTGAGTCAAGGGCTGCTCTATATAATGAGTTCATATTATGAATTCGGAAGGTAATGGAGGAGAAGAAGGATGACAAGTGATTTAACGTTTGAAGGACAACGACCGCTGAAGAATAACCGATCTTTTGTAACATTGATGGTGGCACAGGCCATTTCCAATCTGGGTGATTGGCTGCATCTGCTCGCAATCCTGACCCTCGTGGGTATCCGCTGGAATGCAACGCCTTGGGAGATTACATTTGTCACACTTTCCGCAGCACTACCCATTCTGTTGACAGGGCCATTCGCAGGCACGCTTGCAGATCGCCTGAACCGTAAATGGCTGATGATTGTAGCTGATGGTGCAAGAATTATCATCGTGGGTGCGTTAATTTTTGCTGACCAGATCTGGCACGTCTACATACTGCTTGTCCTCAAATCCCTGTTTGATGTAATCTTCTCTCCGGCCAAAAACGGAAAGCTGAAGGAAATTGTACCTCGAGAACAACTTGCGCAAGCTGTATCCATCAGCTCGGTGATCGAACAGATGTCCAAAATTATTGGTCCAGCACTTGGTGGACTGCTGGTAGCCGCTTTTGGCATTACCTGGTGTTTTGTTCTCGATTCAGCGTCTTTTTTGATCTCCGGCATCATTTTATTGTGGATTCCTGGAACTCGGGTGATCCAAACCGCAATTCATAACGTAACAGAAGTAGAGGAAGAGCCAGCTGAGGATGTTTGCAACCGCTCAAAAGGCTCTTTTTGGAAAGAAACACTGGAGGGTATCCGAATGCTCGCATCTCTCCCTTATGTAGGAACGTCTCTGATTTTGCTTGCTTCAGCCATACTTTTTCTGCAATTTGCCGATTCACAGACTGTGGTGTTATTCAGACAGCTTCCCGGAATTTCAAGTGATCTGCTGGGATGGTGCGTGGCAGCAAGTGGTGTAGGCACATTAATTGCAGCGATGAGTGTACGGAAGTGGAAGCATGCAGGGCATGTTTTGAAAATGGGTCTGGGTACCATACTCATGGGTCTGGTTATCGGCGGAGCCGGAGTTATTGTTGGGATTTGGCCGCACGCCGGGCTAGGTGCCAATCTGTTGTTAGTATCCCTCTTTGCCTTGGCAGGTGTCGGAATTGGGTTTGCGATTGTACCCTTTCAGATCCTGTTGCAGGAACAGACACCTGAGGCGATGACAGGCAGGGTATTTGGAACGGTAGGCAGCGTGATGACTGCCAGTAATATTATGGGACCGGTGGTAGGCGGGTTCATGGTCACCTCATTTGGTGTAGTGCCGGCTTTTGTCTGTTCAGGCATATTGCTGACCCTGCTTGGGTTAATTTATTTGATGAAACGTAGCGGGGAAAAAGCCGATCTGAATGGCTCCATTGCAGCCAAGACCATGATTGCAGGCGACTGAAAACATGCCGGATCAGCTCAGGTTAGAACAGTTGAAATGAAGATTTGAATTTACTTCAAATTTTAAGTTTTTGATTGGAAAGCGTTTGAGTAAACGCCTTCACGTTTAATGTCCTGGAGAGCAGATTGGAGTTAAAGATTCTGGTCTGCTTGAGTCTGCGGTTGTAAGAGCACAATCATCAGCTTTTGGTAACGAAGCCTACCAATCTATAAACGGCTTTTACCGCATTGGTAATCTTTCTGCGTTATAACAATGTGTATCTTAAAATGGATCAAACGTTTGCTGAGGACTTTACTGTTGATATGGTGAACCACAAGTTCACATTTGAAGAACTAGTCTCGATTATTCGTACATACTGTGTTACCGAAAACGAAGAATAATAAACAAAGCAATAAATCATACATTACTATGATTTATTGCTTTGTTTATTTGCCATCTATATAGAAATGCTTAAAATGATCAAACATACAACCCGCAACTCGATTACAATAAAACATAAAGAATGAAATAAACGCCTGATCAGAACAGGGAGTGAATGATATGGGAACGGAATATAACAGTAAGGAAGTACAAGAGTCCATATTGGACGTACATATTACAGAGGCAGGATACGAGCCGGGACAATCGACAATACGCAATATTCGAATGAATGTGGCGCGAGGAGAGCTGGTAGGTATTATCGGACCAAATGGTGCGGGCAAAAGTACCACAATCAAAACGCTTCTTGGTCTGCTGGAACATGCGAACTATGAAGTGACGATTGGGGGAGATGGTCGTTATGCCTATATCCCGGAACAACCGGTTTTTTATGAATATATGACGCTATGGGAACATCTTGATCTGGCTGCAGCGGCGTATGAAATGGAGGAAGAAGCTTTTGTTGCCCGAGCGGAGGAACTGTTGGTTCGTTTCGGTATGGACCACGTTCGAAATGATCTTCCAGCCAGTTTCTCAAAGGGCATGCGGCAGAAAATGATGTTGATGATCGGATTTCTGTCTTCACCGGATATCTATATTGTGGACGAGCCGTTCATCGGACTGGACCCTCGTGCAACCAAGGATTTTCTAAAATTACTTGATGATGAACGTCGTCGCGGCGCGGGTGTACTCATGTCTACGCATGTACTGGATACCGCTGAACGAATCTGCGACCGATTTATTCTGATTGCTTCGGGCAGATCTGCTGCCGAGGGAACATTGGATGAGATCCGTGAAGTGGCAGGATTGCCGGAAGCCTCTTTGTTTGACTGTTTTGATATACTGACGTCTTAGATAGAGAGAGGGTGAGAGAGAATGGAAACTTCCCAGCGTTATACACCACTTCGTTTATACAGGCGAAGACGCAAAGAGCACTTCAGGGAACAGATGAAAAATCTCAGACTCGTCGTGGATTGGACGGTGTGGGTATAACCTGCTTGTTCCGGGTCTGCTCTATCTGGTTGGATGGTACACGAGTCTGTGGACCAAACCACTGCCTGTATGGGCGACAGGATTACCTCTCCCCGTACTGACTGGGCTGATCGACGTGGTTATGCTTACCGGTGGTGTGTTGATATTTGTGGAGGAAGCGGATGTATTGTTTCTGAAATCAAGGCCGTTATGGATACGGACGTTAATGAGGCATGGGCTCTACCGATCCTGTCTGCAACATCTGGGCAAAATGATCCTGATTACAGCGCTGACCGCACCCCTGTGGTCCCGTGTCTATGAGATGTCGAATCTCCAGATTGCACTTATGGCTGTCTGGTTTGGTGCAGTAGCTTCATTCCAAGCCATAACACTACATATGACGAAGGTTCGACATACAGGATGGCGGCGCTGGATTCAGATGATCCCTCTCGTCATTAGCATAGGTTACATGACCATTCATGCGACATCATGGATGTATGGACAGACGTGGAAAATCATATATTGGAATCGTAATTATCATGCTTCTTCTAATTACAGTTGGACAGATGAGGCTATTGATGAAGGGAACGTTTGAAGGTGATGTGCGGGAGGATCTGCGGAGCAGGCTGCAGCTTACAGCTATAATGTTAAGCCGGGCGGTGAGCAAGCCGAAAGCCCCACGAACACGGTCCATCATCTTCCGCAAACCGCGTAAACTGTTACGCAATCGTTCCATTGCGAATCGGACAGCGGAGATTGCATTCAAGGCATTTTTCAGGAACTCGGCCACGATGAAATTATATCTGCAGCTTGGCGGACTATCCATCGCAGCAGTTGCATTACCACCTTTTCCGGTCAATGTCATTGTGTGTGCGTTATTAATCATCATGTTGACGGTGATGTTTTATCGTTCCTGGGATGTTTTTGCCACGTCCGACTATGTTCAGCTTATAACGTATGACTCGGAGGCGCTGCATCTTGCAGGTTCAATGATGGTTCGGATGTTGTTCATCCCGATTGGCATTCTTATGGGATTCACGCTGGGATTGGCCTGGCTCGGCTGGATCGTCGGTATTCTGACAGCTGCAGGTGCGGTAGCCTTTGGACTCTGTGTGTTATCTATTGCCGGATGGGTTCGGCTGACCAGGGCCTAAAGGAATTCCTTTCTAATTCGGAGCATATCGTGCGCTATATCTGCCCATGCTATAGAAGAAGAATCTCATCCATGGATGATGAGAGATTAGCTGTAGCAAGGAGGAAGAAACGATGATGGATAATAGCGAACTACAGGTGCATTTTTCAGACGATTCAGCGTTGAATGCCGCAAGGGCAACCTTGGAGGAATTGGGATATAAGCCGTATCAGTCCGGCCCGCTGGAATTGTACATCCCCACAGATCGCCAAGATCCTCAGTCTGCCGTAGAGATTGTACAATCTCATGGAGGAAGTGCCGTACTTGCCTCGCAAACGGAAGAGCTGGATCAGTTTCAGAATATATCGATTCCTGCTCATCTCGTGAATGAGGACTGGAATGAGGGTTATGCGAGCGGAAACCAAGGAAGCCAGACGGAGCAAGGCAGACATAACTATAGCGATGACCCGACATACGATGATTCGGCTGATGGATTTTCAGGCAGTGTGAAAGCATAGAAGTATCACAAGCTAAGAGCAGTTCGAGCCAATTTTTCTAAAATGGAACAATGCCCAAAAACCCCGATCGTCCACAGATGTGGATATCGGGGTTTTTGGCATCTGAAGCAATTCATCGCTGATGATTCCAGTAGGCATGATTCGTAATCAAAGCGAACTTTTTGAACAACCTCTATTATAGTTTAGCGTGTTTATATTCTGCCGCATGCATACCAGCCGTATATCCTGTGGAGAATGCAGCGGTGATATTATACCCTCCGGTGTAGCCGTGAATATCCAAAACTTCACCGCAAAAGAATAGTCCAGGCAGCAGCTTGGATTCCATTGTTTTTGGGTATATCTCCTTTAAGTGGATTCCTCCCCCAGTAACAAAGGCTTCTTTGAGCGATCTCGTTCCGTCTGCACGGAAGGTAAAAGCCTTCATTAGCCCGCACAAGTTGCTTAACATACCTTTGGGAAAATGGTGGAACGTAAGGTCATCGCTGATCTCTGCCCGTTTCATCATTAAGGGAATCATGCGTTCAGGAACCCATGTTTTTAAAATGTTTTTGACAGCCTTGCGGGATTCTTGTTCCAATACCTGTTGCACCTGTGCTTCCAATGCACCTAGGGACAGCTCCGGGAACAGATCAATGCTCATAATGACCTGTGGGTTTCCAGATTTCATCTGAACCTTGCGGATAAATTGGCTGCAACGCAGTGCGACCGGTCCGGACACTCCAAAATGCGTGAAGATCATATCCCCGCGATGAGAGATGACTGTTTTTCCTTTGGCATCCACTACGGATAGAGCAATATCCCTCAAAGACAAACCTTGCAGTTCTTTGGACTGAATCCAACTCTCTCCAGACACAATGGGCACTTCGGTCGGATATAACTCCGTTATCGTGTGGCCCGCAGCTTCAGCCCAAGGATAACCGTCTCCGGTAGATCCGGTTTGGGGTACGGACTTGCCGCCGGTAGCGATGATGACAGAGCGCCCAAGAATAGTTTTACCGGATATCAATTTAACACCCTGTACCTGCTGACCATTCTGAATAATTTCCTTGACTGGTTCTTTGGTGCGAATCTCAACGCCGAGGGAGACAATCTTGCCTACCAGCGCATCCACGACTGTTTTCGCTTTATCGGTTACAGGGAACATTCTGCCGTTGTCTTCTTCTTTCAGGGCAATTCCGAGATTCTCGAAGAAACGCATGATTCCCTGGTTGTCCAGATTCTGAAACGAACTATATAAAAAGCGTCCATTGCCCGGAATATGTCGGATGAGTTCATCCGTTTCCTTGGCATTGGTTACATTGCATCGACCTCCGCCAGAGATGCCTAGTTTACGACCCAGTTGATCTCCTTTATCCAGCAGAAGCACGGAGGCTCCATGCTCGGCAGCAGCAACGCAAGCCATCAGGCCCGCAGATCCACCACCAATTACAATGACATCATACATATGTTATTACCCTCTTTTTTCATTGATTTTGTCTGTTTTACGTAAAATGTGTCTACTCCTGGCTTTTTCTGAAATATAATGGAGTTATGAGCAGTTCTATTGTGCAGTCTTAAGGGGTATATTGTAATATACTGTCGCCTATGTTTTAATCAGAAATACATGAGGGAATGTGCAGGCAGAGGAGGAGATGGCATTGTGGTTGCGTTAAAGGACATGCTTTTACAAGTACTGCTGGCAGGGTCGGCGGTATTTCTGATTCCCTTATTCCGTCTGGTACTCTCCAAGCGGGCTATTGCCAGAATGGAACATGCAGGAACCGTTCATACCAGTTTTGCTGTGACAAGTGCCCTGAGCATGTTATTGTGTCTGCTGTTTGCGCTCTACGCAAGCCCGGTGGCCGTATCCATATCATTAAGCATCGTACCTGTGATACTTGTTATTTTGTATTGTAAGTCCGCTATAGGCGTAACGCTGTCCATTCTACATATTCTCTTCTATTTTCTTATTGCGCATCCCTATGATCTGTACGGATTTCTCCTTCATACGGGCATTCTTCTCTATCCCATTGTATGGTTGTCTGCCAAACGATTCAAGCATAATACACCTTCACGCAAAATGGCGATCCTCATCATCCTGATTACAATGGAACTGATTGTAACGAGTCTGTTATGGATCGCATCCCTCCAGAATGAATCCACATACTCTGCGACCTACATGATACTTACAGCACTTGGATATACCGCTGGAGCCATTGTTGCGGGCAGTCTGAGTCTGCTATGGCTGGAACGGATGAAGCAATATCGCGGGCTGGAGCAGCATCTCTCGGAAGTCCACCACCGATACATAGCTGAAACGGAGAAACTTCATCAGATTCTGAATGCAGTGCCTCTCTCCATTGCCACCGTAGATAAACAAGGCACAGTCATGTTTGTCAATGAGATGATGGAGCAAACCGCAAGGGAGCAGCTACCTTGTACCTCCACGCCTGATCTCATTGGACAGCCTGCCAGTCAATTTGTTGAACAAGGTCAGGCGGATAAGATGGATAAAAGCATTCGCAGAGCCATCGTTCATGGTGAGATTAGTGGGTTGACCGTTCGTTACGGTGCATACGTATTTCAGTCCCGAACCGTACCGATTTATGCCTTTTCAACAGAGTCTGCGAGAGAAGTTACAGGAGCCATGCTGATCATTCAGGATATCACGGAGCTTGAGATGTTGCGAAGTGAACTGGATAATGTGGATCGTCTCAGTCTGGTGGGGCAGATGGCTGCAAGCATTACGCATGAGGTGCGTAATCCAATGGCGGTTGTGCGGGGTTTTCTTCAACTCATGCAGGAAAAGAGTCCTGATTCCCTCGATCACTATTACCGGATCGTTCTGGAAGAGCTGGACCGGGCCAACAGCATCATTAATGATTTCTTGTCTTTGGCTCAGAATCGTATTGCCGAGAAAGAAGAATCCCAGTTGCACGATATCATACATGAACTGAGTCCATTGTTATGGGCGGATGCGAACCTGCGTGGTCAGAGTATTGAACTCATGTTGGCCCATAATGTGCCGAAGCTGCATCTCAATTCTAAGGAAATCAAACAGGTGGTGTTGAACCTGGCCCGTAACGGGATGGAAGCCATGAATGAGAAGGGTGTGCTTACGCTGGAGACACGGATAGTGGATGATAAAGTGGAACTGTGTGTACGTGACACAGGACCTGGTCTACCCAGAGTGAAGAAGGAAAAGCTGTTTGAACCTTTCTATACGACAAAAGCCAAGGGAACCGGACTTGGATTGTCCATGTGCCTAAGTATTGTGGAACGACATAATGGAACCATTACTGTGGAATCGGAGGAAGGCCAGGGCACGACCTTCAAAGTGGCATTTGAACGTTAGTCATTCAGCATATTTTGCCAGACATTGAGACATAATATTATGGAAGAGGCCTTTCCGCAGGCGGTTTCTGAATCTTGCTTTCATTGCTTATGGATGTATAATAGGAATAGCACATCATTACATCCATAATGTTCGATATGAATGTAACGTTGTTTTCGAAAGTTATTCGCCTTTAATTCTATCGAGATCATAGAACAACCATTTATAAGGAGTGAAACCGAATGTCGATGTCATTTGATCAATACATGAAAGATATGGTTCAACCCATGCGGGATGAGTTAACTCGTCTAGGAATCCAGGAGTTGCGTACTCCTGAAGAAGTGGAAGCAAGTCTTCCGGATGCAAAAGGAACAGCGCTGGTTGTCATTAACTCTGTCTGCGGATGTGCCGCAGGTCAATGTCGCCCAGGTGTGTCCCAAGCACTGCAGCACGATATTACACCGGATCACCTGTACACTGTATTTGCTGGTCAGGACAAAGAAGCAACTGCAAAAGCACGTGAATTCTTTGCACCGTATCCTCCATCTTCACCGTCCATCGCTCTGATGAAAGATGGAGAACTCGTTCACTTTATCGAGCGTCATCAAGTGGAAGACCGTTCTGCAGAGGATATTGCGGCTGATCTCAAAAGTGCATTTGACCGTTACTGCCGTTAATTCGCTCCAATAGAACGCCCCGCCCTTCGGATCACCGATGCCGGGGCGTTTCATTTTGGATAGATAAGGTTATTGAACCATTCGGACCTTTCAAGCTGGACATCAAATTTCATTCATTTAGAAACGGGGTGTGTGAACGATGAGTTTGCAACAACAGATCATCGCTGAATTGAAGGTTAAACCAAGCATTAATGAAGAAGAGGAAGTACGCAAGCGTGTTGATTTTCTGAAGACGTATGTGAAAAATGCGGGTGCCAAGGGTTTGCTGATTGCGATCAGCGGCGGTATTGACAGTGCAGTGGCTACGGCGCTTTGCAAAAAAGCGACGGACGAGCTTACGCAAGAGAACAACCAAGAGTACAAAACGCTTGGTGTGTTCCAACCTTATGGTGAACAATCCGATATCGACCACAGCTACGCTGTAGCTAAAGCATACGATCTGAAGCATGTCGTGGAAACCAATATTGAAGATGCAGTTAACGAGATTGCGCTGGAAGTGGAGCAAGGTTTCAAATCCTTGGGAAGCCCACGCCATATGACTCATCAAGGCAAAGGTAATGTTAAGGCGAGAACTCGTATGGTTATGCAATATGCGCTTTCGTTTGAAGAGAACCTGCTCGTTGTAGGTACGGATCATGCATCCGAAGCCATCACAGGCTTCTATACCAAATGGGGCGACGGTGCTGTGGATATCACACCATTGAGCACCCTGAACAAACGTCAGGTACGCCAGCTGGCAGCATATCTGAACGTGCCACAGGCTATTTTGGACAAAGCACCATCGGCAGGGCTGTGGGAAGGTCAGACGGACGAAGAAGAGCTGGGAATTTCGTATGAAGCGAACAGCGACTATCTCGAAGGCAAACAGATCGATCCGGCTGCACAAGAGCGCCTTGAGGCGTTCTATACGCGCACACATCACAAACGCAATGCCATTCCTGGTATCTAATACGGGTGGATGTGCATGATCGTTATAGGCTGTTAACACCAACATTGAAATACCGTCCCTCTTAGGGAATGCAAAAAGAGTCACTGCTCACGCAGTGACTCTTTTTGTTATGTGGAACGAGAAACCGCAAAAATCCAGGTGACTACTATATTTAATGATGAGTTAGCTACTCCAGTCTTTGATCTGTTGCAGGGTTTGGGTGATGGCTTGCTCCAGTTGCGGAGTGGTTTCTTTAAATGGATGTACCGTATTAAAGGTGTGGTTCCCTTCGGGTATCTGGTGCCATGGGATATCAGGGCGTGCTTGCACAAGTGAGGCAGAACCGTCACGCAGACGTTGGGGATCTTCTGTTCCCTGAATGAGTGCGACTCGCAAAGTTGAAGAAGCCAAGCGATCAATGATAGCGTAACGTTTGCTATGCTTGTCCAGGTCTTCCAGAATAGCCATGTCCAGTGGCATCTGCTGGCCTGTTCGTCCGTTAACGACATGGCTGCGGCCATGCGTACGCATTTCTTCTTTTTGCTCCGCTGTGAAGAGATCCAGATTGGTTACGCCATTCCAGGAGATGACACCTGCCACCTGCTCGGGATGATCGAGTGCATAGACGAGACTTACGCCCGCACCGCGGCTATGGCCAACCAGGTATACAGGAAGTCCGGTGAGTTCAGGTTGTGTAGCCACATGCTCCAGTACCAGGGCCAGATCGGCAAGCTCCCGGCTGTACGTATTCACTGCGAACTTTTCAAGTTCAGAGAATTGCTCCAGATATTCACCGATACCGTTGTGAGAGAAATTAAAGGTCAGCACATGATGTGTCTCGCTTAGCTGTGAAGCTGCGTAAGGGAACATGCCCCAGTCTTTGAAGCCTTTGTATCCGTGAGCCAGAATGATGACCCCTTGAGCGGGTTGTTGTGCAGGGAAAAAGTCCCCGCGAATGATCGCATCTACGTCAGTGGGCAACTCAAAAGTTATGGGCATTATTCAGACCTCCTAAGAATTTCAGACGATTCCTGATTCATATTTTAGCATATATGGTAATGCGGATAGGTACTCGCTTCTGATCGCCCCTCCTGCTACAATAGAATACGTGTTCGGAGAGTTACGGATCATGTGATTGAAAGGAGATATTTTACAATGCATGTTCAAAAAGAGCGGTTTTCAGTACCAAGAAGGTGGGATGAAGGTAGAAATGGAGTAGCGGAGCGTAGGAGATACTACGTGAGCAACGGACATTTCGGCTGAATTCCATGTTCGAAGTTGATGATGCCAGTAGGCATCTTTCGTAATCAAAAGCGGACTACCTCTTACAGTATAAAAGATTAAGCGGGTGAAGCGTTGATGATATATGGCATAGGCAATGATGTGCTGGAGATTGGACGTATGCGGAAGCTGCTGTCCGGTCGCCATGCGGAAGCATTTCTGAAACGAATTTTAACGCCAGCAGAGCGGGAGATCGCGGTTCGTCGAGGGAAGCGGATGACGGAGTTTGTATCCGGTCGATTTGCAGCGAAAGAAGCGGTGTCCAAGGCATTTGGCTGCGGTATTGGTGGTGTCATGGGCTTCACTGACATTGAGGTGCTGCCTGATGGGACAGGACGTCCAGTGGCCTCGCTGTCCAGTCAAGCCTGGGAACGTCTACAGCTGCCATATGATAAACAATATGACATTCATTTGAGTATTACACATCAGACGGAACTGGCAGCGGCCTTTGCGATCGTAGAACAGATGGAAAAGTAGCTAGCTTGGCAATAGGAGAGGACGGAAATATGGGTTTACAGGAACAGAAACAACATTTCAGCGTGAATTTGCTGGATTGGTATATGATCAACCGACGGGATTTACCGTGGCGGCGCCACAACAATCCGTATTTTACATGGGTATCAGAGATTATGCTTCAGCAGACGCGGGTAGATACGGTAATTCCGTATTTCAATCGTTTTATCGGGAACTTCCCGACCGTGCAGGCACTGGCGGAAGCACCGGAGGAAGATGTTCTGAAAAATTGGGAGGGACTCGGTTATTACTCCCGTGCACGTAATCTTCAGGCAGCCGCGAGACAAGTCATGGAGCTGCACGGAGGCGAGATGCCGCAGGACAAGCCTGCTGTCTTTGCATTAAAAGGGGTTGGCCCCTACACGGCCGGGGCCATTCTCAGCATTGCCTTCAATCAGCCGCAGCCTGCGGTAGATGGCAATGTCATGCGGGTCCTGTCCCGATACTTCCTCATCGATGAGGACATTATGAAGGGCAGCACCCGGGTGTTGATGGAAGAGCTCGCAGGAGAGCTCATTCCGGAAGGGCGAGCGCGTGATTTCAATCAGGCGCTGATGGAGCTTGGCGCGCTGGTATGCACACCCAAAGCGCCGCACTGCCTGACTTGCCCGGTCATGGAGCAATGTTCCGGCCGCATCGCCGGAAGAGAGCTTACGCTGCCGGTCAAGACCAAGGCGAAGCCGCCGCGCCCTGAGCAGCGGCTGGTCGCGATTGTGGAGGGCCGCGGGGATCACCGCGGCCAAGTGCTTGTGCGCCAGCGCCCAGACACAGGCCTGCTGGCCCGGATGTGGGAGCTGCCGCATGTGCTCGCGGCGCCCGCCGCAGCCAGCAAGAAGGCGGCGCCGCTGGCGGATGAGCCGGCCATGGCATTGCTGGCCGGCAGTCTGTGGGCGGAAGGCTTCGCTGCCCGCCCGGAAGGGCTGGCTACCCATGCGGAGCATGTGTTCAGCCACATTGTCTGGAGCCTGCAGGTGTACAAGTGTACCGAGCAGGACCAGAGCAGTGAGCTTCCGCTGATCGCAGCGGAAGCCAGAGCCGCCTACGATGCACAGGCGGCAACAAGGGAGGGCACAGCCTCATTATCAGCTGTTTCACCTGAGCCAGACACAACGCATTCATCGGAGCCAGGCACGCCTAATACGCAGAACATCTCAACATCGCTTAACGATGGAGAGAGGTTGATGTCATCATCTGACGTTAGTGACCTAGCACTGAGTACTACGACACTGACAGGTAAAGGTGATGGCTTGACCTACCGCTGGATCGGTCCGGAAGATATGGACAAGATGGCATTCCCCAACATATTTCTAAAGCTGATCGGCAGTTATTTTGCCGGTGCGTTTGATCAAGTGAATGATTAAATGGGGGAGCTAACGAACCTAAGTGACGATATCATAGCCAAATCAACCCAAAAGTGCGCATCAAAGCCCGTATTTTGGGAAATAGCCAAAACACCCATTAACTATAGCGATAAAAAAAGAGAGCCTGATCACGGTCACGATGACCGAATCAGGCTCCCTTTTATGTTAACTGTTGCATACTAATAGTCTTATTTTGCAGAAGCGTAACGTTTGTTCACTTCATCCCAGTTGATTACATTCCAGAAAGCGCCGATGTAATCAGGACGTTTGTTTTGATATTTCAGGTAGTAAGCGTGCTCCCATACATCCAGGCCCAGAACCGGAGTCAGACCTTCGAAGAGAGGGCTGTCTTGGTTAGGTGTGCTAGTGATGGACAACTTACCATCTTTGCCAACTACGAGCCAAGCCCAGCCGGAACCGAAGCGAGTTGTAGCTGCTTTAGCGAAATCTTCTTTGAATTTATCAAAGCCACCCAGTTCGCTATCGATTGCTGCTGCGATATCACCTGTAGGAGCGCCGCCGCCGTTAGGTCCAATGATTTCCCAGAACAAGCTGTGGTTAGCATGTCCGCCACCATTGTTGCGAACCGCTGTGCGGATGCCTTCAGGTACGCTGTCAAGGTTAGCAATCAGATCTTCCAAACTTTTTTCTTGCAGTTCAGGAGCACTTTCCAGAGCTGCGTTCAAGTTGGTTACATAAGTATTGTGATGGCGATCGTGGTGGATTTCCATCGTTTGTGCATCGATATGTGGTTCCAGTGCGTCGTTAGCGTAAGGAAGTGCCGGTAATTGAAAAGCCATAATGAAATACCTCCTGAGATTTTAGGTTTTTTTGAAATCAGGTACATATGTAATAATACCCTTGCCACTATTATTAAACCGCATTCGGGCTAATTAAGCAACATTTTTGTTTATTAAGTCCCCCGAGGCGTTGATCTAATGATGGGCCAGAGATAACAAACATATTTTACCCTTTATGCAACTATTTATGTGTTTTCAGGCGTTAAAATGGATGTGAAGTTTAATATTCGTATGTAAACGGTTACAATTAAGCGCTTTCAAAAGAAAATGCGTGTTTTATGGAGAAAAGTATGGTTTAATTGACGAAGAAGCGGTATTTTCTCGTTTTTTGTCATTATATGAACATTGGGTTTTTGGTAAAAAGGGATTCCCTTTTTGTAAAAAACCTCATCTAAGCTAACGAAAAGGGAGATTTAAGACATGCACGTTCGTTCCTTTCAGTTGAGTGATGCAAGCCAGATGACGGAGCTTCTCCAGGTTGCACTATCGGAAGAGTGTTATGAGAACACGATGGGCCCGTTTGCCCGTCAATTGTCATGGGATTCTGACCTGATCATGGTTGCGGAAGAAGAGGGAGACCTCGTAGGCGCTTTGATCGGTACGATTGATCACAACCAGGGTTGTATCTACCGTATTGCGGTACATCCAGACTATCGTCGCCGTGGAGTCGGCAAAACACTTGTCGAGGCTATGGAACAGCGGTTCCAGCAGCGTAAAGTCAGCCAGGTATGGGTGGCGGGTGATGAGCACAACAAAGTAGCCATGCCTCTATATGAAGCAATGGGTTACGGTGCCAATCAGATTATGAGCGCTTTCCAGACTCTTAGTATTTTGTCCAAAGCTTAGTTTGCATGTTTAAAAAGAAATAAAAAAAGATTTTCATTTCATATTAGGCATATCTCTTTAACGTGTAAGAACGTGAGGGATGTGCCTTTCTATTTATATGAGTGTTCTTCACGTCATATTCCTCTGGTTTCCTCATTTTCTAACATACTTCGGAGTCTCCGAATTCTATTTAAATTAACGCGATTATCCCGGCTGTATTCACGATAACGAAGGTATTGGTGCTCATAACCAATTGTTTCACTCTCCCAAATGAAGTAGACTGAAAGGGAGTATGGTTACCATGTTACAAGTTTAATTCAACTATTTAATAAATGAGGTGTCCCTTTGAATTCCAATAATCATTCAATGGAACATGTGACTTCCGAGCAACGTAATGAACCGTCAAAGCCTGAACAACCGGGGAAATCATGGGTTGTCGAGCTGTGGGACTGGGTCAAAACGATTGTTGTTGCTTTTGTAATCATGATGCTGCTGAACCTGTTTGTGTTTAATCTGTCAATGGTCAAGGGACAGTCCATGCAGCCGACACTGGTTGAGCGAGATCGCCTTTTCGTCAACAAAATCGTATACCATCTGGGTACTCCTTCCCGATCAGATGTGATCGTACTTCGTGATCCAAGTGAAGGTGTAGAGAAGAAGGATTTTCTGGTGAAACGGATCGTTGGACTTCCGGGAGATACAATTGAAGTTAGGGATCACCATCTATATGTGAACGGCGAGCAACAAGCGGAAACGTACACCGATATTGAGGTGCAGGACCCTGATTTTGGCCCAATCACACTGGAGCCGGATCATTTCTTCGTGATGGGGGATAATCGTCATGAAGGCAAAAGTAAGGATAGCCGAGTGTTTGGCAGTATTACATCCGACCAGATTGTAGGTAAGGCTGAATTTATTTTCTGGCCGTTTTCTGAATTGAAGAAATTGTAAAATGCTTACAGGACAACAACTTCAGACTGCATTTTGCGTTAAACCATATAGACTCGTTCCGTTTGAATTCAAGTATGTAAGGTATATATAGAAATTAACGCCTGTCCTCTTACCGTGAGGCGGGCGTTCACTATTTACGGAATAAGTGTCGGAAGAAGAGAGGGAAGAGAAATGACGAGCGTACAGACCGGGGCAGCACAGGATGCCTCCGTATGGGAGAAGTTAAAACAGGAGATCAAGGCAGCTGGCCCCGGACTGGGCATTGATGATATCGGATTTGCTTCGGCTGATCCCTTTGTTTCCCTAAAGTCGCTGCTGGAGCAGTCGCGGGATAAGGGGTATGCTTCAGGCTTTGAAGAGCCGGATATTGAAAAAAGGGTGCACCCCGCCTTAAAAGATGGCGAGCCCGCTTCACTTATCGCTATAGCTGTGGCATACCCATCCAAGATGGTAAATCCACCGAAGTCGGAGCCTGGTGCGTATCGAGGCATTTTTGCCCGTTCGGCTTGGGGCCAGGATTATCATCAGGTCCTTCGTGCAGCGATGGACAAGCTGGTGAACTTTATACGTGAACGTGTACCTGAGGCCATGATCGAAAGTATGGTAGACACCGGAGCATTGGTGGATCGTGCGGTGTCCCAGCGTGCGGGGATTGGTTTTAGCGCCAAAAACTGTGCCATTATATCACCCAAATTCGGTTCATGGATTTTTCTCGGAGAACTGGTAACGAATATTCCTTTTCAACCAGACACACCTGTGACCGAAGACTGCGGTGAATGTACAAAATGTATCGATGCCTGTCCTACAGGAGCATTGGTGGGGCCGGGGCAGTTGAATTCACAGCGTTGTATTTCTTTTGTAACCCAGACGAAAGGGTTCGTCGATGAAGAGTTTATGCTGAAAATAGGCAACCGTCTGTACGGTTGTGATACGTGCCAGATTGTCTGTCCGAAGAACCGGGGCAAGAACTGGGATCACCATCCCGAGTTTCATCCCGATCCGGAGATTGTGAAGCCACTCCTGCTGCCGCTACTGGACATCGGTAACCGGGAATTCAAGGAACGTTTCGGTCAGAGTTCCGCCGCTTGGCGGGGCAAGAAGCCGATTCAACGCAACGCCGTTATTGCCCTGGGCAATTTCAAAGACAAAAGTGCTGTACCCAAACTTACAGAAGTATTAAAACGTGATCCACGCCCCGAGTTGCGGGGAACCGCAGCTTGGGCGTTAAGCAGAATTGGAGGAGAAGACGCCATGAGAGCAATTGGGGAAGCTGCCGCTAACGAACAAGATGGGAACGTACTAAGCATGCTGCAGAAGGCCGAGGAGCGACTGAGTTCGTCCGAGACCTTACCCAAACAGCCACAGGCTGGGCAAGTGAGTGAGAAGCAGCCAGAGGAACAGAACAACGAGCACAATGCCTTACGTGCGTTACAACAGGATTTGAAAATGGAAGCTGGGATTGAACCGGGTAGTGAGCAGTCTGCACAGCCTGCCAAACCGGAAGCCGCAGCGTGGAAACCTTCAGCCGTTACGGGTCTTCATGGCAAGCCCGTATACTACGATGAGGTACTAACACCGATTGGTACTCTTACGATATGCGCGACGGATGAAGGGCTGTGTCATATAGATTTTGGCGCCTTTCACGTACGGGAAGCTCATCTGCAACAATGGGCCCGCATCTGGATTGGCGAGTATCGATATGAGAAGAATGAAGAGAAGCTCAGCGAAGCTGCAAAGCAGTTAAAGGAGTATTTTGCAGGGGAGAGAAAAACGTTCGACTTGCAGCTTGATCGGCTTGGAACACCATTCCAGCTACAAGTATGGCAAGTTCTGTCCGATATATCTTATGGAGAGGCCTCATCACACCAACAGGTTGCGGAAATCATCGGCAGACCCAAGGCTGTTCGTGCAGTTCTGGACGCCATTAGCAAGAATCCGATTCCGATTATTATTCCCTGTCACCGTATCAGTGGTAAAGACGGTACCCTGGTGGGTTATGTAGGCGGTCTGCAAACCAAGGAGCAATTGCTCGCATTGGAGCAGCTATCGTAAGAGCGGGGGACGTTCATGAAGTATGTAAACGTGGAGAGCGTGGAAGCGGGGGAGCTTCTGGGCAAGACGGTATATTCCAGTAACGGCACGGTATTGCTGTCTGCCGGAGTCCAGCTCACCGTATACATGGTCAATACGCTGAAGCGTATTGGCGTGACCATGTTATACATCCAGGATGAAGCGTATAAAGATGTGGATACAGAAGACATTCTGGATGAAACCACAAAACGGGCAATAATTAACGAAATGAGTGTCACACTCGAGTCCATTCGCTCCGGGAAAGACTGGAGTCCGAAAAAGGTTGCCCTTAGTATAGAGAAGTTGCTGAATGATGTACTGAACGGGCGTGAACTGTTAGTGCAGCTCACCGATATTCGTACCAAAGACAATGCACAGTATGTTCATGCGATGAATGTATGTTTGTTGTCATCGGTCATCGGACTGAATATGGGACTCAATTATAATCAACTGAAGGACCTTGCTGTGGGGGCATTATTGCATGATATTGGCAAAGTGGGGGAACCTCCGGGCAGTGGCTCTGCAGCGAATTCTTCGCTGCACCATACATGGCGTGGATTCGAAGTGATTAAGAACAAACGGGAGTTCAGTCTGTTGGTCGCCCATACAGCCCTGCAACATCATGAGCATGTAGATGGTACAGGCATGCCGAGAGGGATCAAGGGGAGTGACATTCATCTGTTTGCGAGAATCGTTAGTGTGGCTAATATCTATGATAATCTCATTAATGGTTTATCCAAGGACAGTTTGATGCCACATGAGGCCTGTGAAGAGATGATGGCGTTGTCTGGTACAAAGCTGGACCGGGACATTCTGATTGAGTTCAACAAGAGTGTATCCGTGTATCCCAATGGTACAGCGGTACGACTATCCACCAAAGAGACTGGAGTCATTGTGCGTCAACATCGGGGATTGCCCGGCAGACCTGTAATCAGGGTGGCGCGCGGGAGTACGCGTTATTCTCTGGATGTGGTTGAAATCGATCTGGCTCAGCATACAACCGTTTTCATTGAAGCTGTCATGACGTAGCTTGTGTGCGGTTCAACTGGAAAATCCGTTTGCTCAAGGCGTGCGGAAATGCTATGATACTTTCAGGAAATCCGGTCTGTGTCAGGTTTGCAACATGTGTGTTGAACATCATGAAGTGACACGGATTATCAGGCTTTTTAGAATGCATACAGAGGTGTCTAAGAGATGGATATTGTTATACCGATTATCACATTGATTGTTGGTCTGGTCGGGGGATTTTTCATCGGGGTGTTCTACTTGCGTAAACAACTTGAGAAAATGCAAAGCAATCCGGACATGCTTCAGAAAATGGCGAAGCAAATGGGCTACAACCTGAATGGCAAGCAAATGCAGCGTGCCCAGCAGATGATGAAGAATCAGCAGCCAGGAGCGAAAATGCCTCAGCCGCAACAGCATCCTGCGCGTAAAAGTTCGGGCCGCCGAAAATAATAGCAGTGAAGTGAATAACTGCTTACCTTATTGTGGTTCGAAAGGAGGCGTTTGGCAGTGGCTGGCGTTAAAGATTATTTGAATTCAAAAGTATCCGACAATCGGGAAAAGATCGAGTATCATGTAGAGCAGATCCTGAAATTGATCGGAGAAGATAGTACACGTGAAGGGCTGCTTGAAACGCCTGCACGTGTGACCCGAATGTATGAAGAAATTTTTGGTGGATATGAAGTGGACCCGCGCGATGTGCTCGGTGTCACGTTTGACGAGAACCATGAAGAACTGGTTATCGTTAAGGATATTGTCTACTACAGTCAATGTGAGCACCATATGGCGCCGTTCTTCGGTAAGGTGCACATTGGATATGTACCAAGCGGCAAGATCGTTGGTCTGAGCAAAATGGCTCGTCTGGTCGAAGCAGTAACACGTCGCCTGCAGGTTCAGGAACGTATTACTTCACAGATCGCTGACATTCTGACAGAGGCCGTTGAACCTCATGGAGTTATGGTCGTTGTGGAAGGCGAGCACTTGTGCATGTGTTCCCGCGGAGTGAAGAAACCGGGAAGCAAGACGGTAACGTCTGCTGTACGTGGTTCTTTCCGTGAGAATCCGGCACAACGTGCGGAGTTCTTGTCTTTGGTGAAAGATTAAGATCAGGTATGTCCACTCGCTGGACAAGCCGGGTGAGTAAGTTCCTCTGGTTTTGGAAGCAGCAGTTTCTAAGCCATAGGATGTGATATAAATAAGCCGTGTTCCCTGGGAACCGGCTTATTTATATATGCGTTGTCATTCCTATATACTGGATACATATGAATTCGTTAAGCCGGAGGTAATGGAACGATGAGTGTACCTTCCCATTCAGATCAACCGGTTCAGCCGGAAAAGGGACTACAGGCAGATAAACAGGCTTCATTGCGTCTGCAAATCTGGGAGACACCACTCATGCGACAAGGCAGTAGTGTACTCGAAGCTTTTGCTTGGGAAGAAGTCATGTGCAGGCGGGTTGGGGCAGGGCATCTGCCTGTTGCACATATATGGAGACACCCAGATGCCTTTGTAGCGGGTCTGCGTGACCGCAGGTTGCCACAGGCTGTAGAAGCGATGGAACGGATAAGAAGCCAAGGGACAGCGGTCTGTGTTCGGCCTTCCGGTGGAGCGGCAGTACCCTTGAACCCAGGGGTAGTTAACGTGTCGCTGATTCTGCCTAATCCCGGACATGCCATCAATATTCATGATGATTTCCGGGAGATGGCTTCGATTATTGCCGAGTCGCTAACGCCGTGGTCGAATCAGGCGCAGACAGGCGAAGTCCATGGTGCTTTTTGCCCGGGAGACTATGATGTCAGTGTAGGTGGGCTGAAATTCTGTGGTATTGCCCAGCGCAGGCAGGCAAAGGCGTATATTATTACTGCTTTTATCATCGTGGAAGGTCAGGGAGATCAACTGGCAGCGGACGTGCGTCAATTTTATCAGCATGCAGCAGGTGGGGCGAGTGAAGGGTATCCGGATGTTCAGCCTGGCACGATGGCAAGTCTGAAGGAGTTGGCAGGTGTCCCTTCGGCAGCAGCATATACCGCCTCTTTGGTTCGAACTCTGCGTGATCGCTATCCACAGGCGGAAGCCAGCAGGGTGCTTAGCGTTGGCTCTGAAGAAGTACGTCTGACAGCTGAGCAGATGAAACTGCGCTATGATTGAGTTCTTGATAATTGGACTTGGAATTGGGTAATAGAGATGATATGATGTGATTTCGGAAGGAGAGTGTTAGGATGGAAACGTTGAGATATACGTACTTATATGAGGTTGTATCTACAGGCGAAAAGTCTGAGTTCAGCCAAATGGCAACAAGCAAGGAAGAGGCTGCTGCACTGATCGTTGCTCGTATTGCCGATCTGGAGTTTACCGATGAGGCTGATATCAAGTTGGGCGATCTGATCGCCATTAGCAAACAGGTTGGCGACAACTATGTGGCGTGCGAGGGCTGTGCTTCTTAAGTGAACATTTTTGCAATAGGAAGTCTCTCAAAATACAAGCAAGTCTCTTTTTAAAAGAGGCTTGCTTTTTTGTCTACACCATAAGAGATATCTTTCAGTCATTCGGCTGGAGATATCTCTTTTTTTCTCTAATCCATCTAACCCCAAGCTTAATAAGGCGGCCACAACAACTTGCGTGCCGTTTCGTAACGCTCGGCAACAGCGGGCCAGTAGACAACGTTCCACCAATCCTCGATATACTTTTTGCGTTCGTTTTGATGTTTCAGATAGTAGGCGTGTTCCCACACATCTAGGGGCAGGAGCGGTACGATATCGGACTGGGACAGGTTCTGGTGTTTTTCCGCCTGCAAAATCTCCAAACGGTGTGCTCTCGGGCTCCAGACAAGCATCGCCCAGCCACTGCCTTCCACTTTGTTCGCAGCTTCTGTGAATTGATTCTTAAACGCTTCATAACTTCCAAAATCCCGCTTGATCTGCTCCGCCAGCATACCGTAAGGTTTGCCGCCGCCAGCAGGATTCATAATTGTCCAGAAGATCGTATGCAGGTAGTGGCCTGCGCCGTTGAAGGCGAGTTCACGTTCCCAATGTTTGATGAGTTCGAAGTTATTCTTTTTTCGCGATTCCGCCAGCTTCTTCTCTGCTACATTTAGTCCGTCCACATAAGATTGATGGTGTTTGTCATGATGGATACGCATCGTCAGCTCATCAATATGTGGCTCCAGCGCATTGTACGCATAGGGAAGGGGAGGCAGTGTGTGTCCTCCAATGGGAACCGGCTTTTCTTTTACAGGAGGTGTTGTAGAACTGGGCGTGGCTTGTGTTGTTCCGGTAGAAGGCGGTTGAACGGTTGCGGATTGGATCTGAGCTGAAGCGGCAGGTGCATTTACGTTCCCCTCTGGAGAAGTTGGAGCTTCTGAAGCTTGGCGATGGATGTTTCCTGACCCCGACGTATGCAGCGCATTTTCCAGAAAAAGTGATGGCTCCGAATCCGTTTCGCGCAAGATGCCAGGTTGGCCAAGCGTATCCAATACGCCCAGAAAATATTCTGATTCGCGGATAAAATGCAAAATAAGTACTTTGGCAAGCGGAACAGCTTGCACCGCAGCACTTTGTTCCAGAAGAACATACAGCTGTTTGATGAACTCTCTCGATTGCTGCCGAGCTGCCAGCACAAGTTGATCGATACAACGAACGATGTAGGGAGCAGGTGGATGGGTTGCGGGCAATAGTTGTTTTAAAAGCTGATTGGCTACTCGCTCACTGTTTGCAAAGGTAGCCTCCCATTCCTCCAGTAGCTTGACGTATGGGGGCTCCAGATCAGGAACCAGGGCACGAATGACGAGTGTATGTTCTTTCTCCTGCTCTTTCCAGAAACGGATTTCCTCCAATGTCCGCAGAGGCAGCAGGTGACCATATCCATACCAGTTCATCTATGTTGAACCTCCTTCAGATGAAATTCATTGCATGCAGACTGTCTGTTCATGCGTCCCAAGAGTATATTCCGCGAGCTTGTTGTCCTATGAGTGCAAAAAAAAAGAGCCCCCGAGGGCTCTGGAAAAAATTCGATGATTGAAATTTGGTTATTCTCCATTATTCGTGTTCTGTACATCGTCACTGCTTGTCTTCGTTACATGACTCAGGAAAGTTGAGACACGGCGCAGATATTCCTTTGGATGCTCCCGGAAGATCAACTCATGATGCGCATCCTGGACAATCCATACATCGGAGTACGGATTGGTCTGGTTGGCGGCGAGTTGCTCCGCAATTGGATAAGGCGCCTTCTCGTCCTCTGTACCATGGATGAAGAAAATCGGGAACGGATAATCTTCCTTTTTCACTTCCTGATACGGGATCTGTTGCAATCCGGTACCATTCAGAACAGGGAACAACAGCTTCATGATCTCCAGTGTAGGCTGACGCGGGAGATCGATCTGGTTGTGAATGTTGTGGTACAGCGTATCTGGCTCCAGCAGGAACGCACTGTCCAGAATCATTGCATCCACTTCCTTCGTAATAAGTCCAGTTTGTAGCGCCGTACCGGCACCCATGGAGAAACCCCAGACAACCAGTTCCTGCGCACCGCGCTGCTTGGCGAACTGGATGGCACCCAGCAATTGCTGTGACTCAGCTTTGCCACCTGTGGCTACAGCTTTGTTCACCTGTGAGGCGAAGCCATAATCGAACATGACCACGTTAAACCCAAGTTGATGGGCATAGTGTGCCAGGTCATACATGGGTACCCATGTTTCTTCACGATTGGCACCATAGCCGTGACTGAAAATAATCGTTTTGCTTGCAGCATTGTCAGCAGGTATATACCAACCCTGCATCGTCCGGCTGCCATCTGCTGCCGGGAACGTGATGTCTTCGTACTTCATGTTCTTGGCCTGCATCGGATTGGAGAAGACCGGTGCTACCGTTGGATTGGATAATACCCATGCGATGTAACCATGCAGTGCAATAAAACAAAACAGTAGAAAAAATACAACGGAGAGCAGCAACGCTACGATAATATGTTTGAATCGAATCAGCCTCGGTGATAGGGAAGAGGGCAGATCGGACACTTTTGTTTGCAGCGGGGCTTCGCTCTGGGATGTTTGATACATGAATGCCCCTCCTTTGAAGTTCAGTTGAAGATAACAACGACATGAAAAGAGAATTGCGTCGATTTCAGAGCCTGCTTCAGAGCGATATCTTAATGTAATATATCTTTATCGTATGTTCCAGTATAGTCAAAGTCAATTGATTGAGGGCATTTGTTACGCAATTGTTATATAGTTCTTAAGATATATGGGTAACATTACCTTAGTGTGTAAATTACAGGGGATTAAGTCTTATAAAAAGGAAAAATTTACACGTTAGCCTACTTCGATTTTGGCTCTTTTTGGTTTACAGATGAGACCGTTTCTCATATAATTTATGTAACCAAGTTTCATGTGATGAAACATGAGGAGGGCATTATGCCATGGAAGATCGCAAGTTAACCGTCCGGGCTGTGGAACGGGCGCTGGATATATTATTATGTTTTACCACACGCAGTGATCTGGGACTCACCGAAATTGCCAGCCAGATCGGCCTGCACAAAAGTACAGTACATCGTTTGATGGCTACGCTGGAGGACCGAGGGTTCGTGATCCGCGATGCAGCAACAGAGAAGTACCGACTTGGTATCCGAATCTGGGAGCTGTCGGCTCATATGTCCCGCAGTGATGATCCGGCTATTCTGCTGCTGCCTGCGATGGAGCGACTGAGAGATCGATTGGGGGAGACCGTGAGTCTGTACCTGCGTGATGGCAGTGAACGGATACGGATTCAGGCTGTGCAAAGTGATCAGGCGATTCGCCGAGTCGCTCCCGTCGGTGTTAGACTCCCGCTGTCTGTGGGCGCTTCCAGCAAAGTCTTGATGGCGTTTGCCACGGACGAGGATCGTGAAGAACTGATGAACGGGCCGGAATGGCCGGTGTTTATCGATCCAGCGGTGTATTTGGCACAGATGGGAGACATCCGGGATAACGGATATGCCACGAGTTACGAGGAACGTGAGCCGGGAGCTGCGGCGGTATCGGTGCCGATTATGGATCGCAGAGGCAATATTGCAGCTGCGCTCTCGGTCTCGGGACCTGTCAGCCGACTTTCGCAGGAGACATTGCATGAATACGCACCAGTGTTGAAGGATGCTGCTACGCAGATGGGACTCATGTTATCCTGATGCTGATGTAAGGTTTTTCTCCAAATTGAGTTGGTGTTCTGGAATATAAAGGTTGTTTTTATGTTCCGGTTGCGCTACTCTGTAATGGACGGCCCAGCGGGGCCAGCTTCATTGAATATGAACGGCGGCATGTGTGTGCCGCAACTTGTTAACGTTACTGGGGGAGTCCGAACTGTCCGGACTGAGACGGAATCGCATGAGATTCCGGACCCTTTGCACCTGATCTGGATCATACCAGCGTAGGGAAGTAATCGGCGATATGACCACAACCACCACATGATGTGACCCTTGTAGGGCTCCGTTAAGGAGCTGCATGAAGGTGCATTATTGGTGATGGACATTAAAAGTCGGTTCCTTCGGGGACCGGCTTTTTTATATACAGTGAACGGGCGATATAGCACGTACTCCAACGACTTCTTTTTCAATAACCTGCGAAAGTGGGCATGGATGATGAGAGAGAAGTCACCATAGATCCATGATCTGTGCTGACTTCCGGTCTGTTGTTAACTGTACATGAAAAGTGTCTCTCCTGGTCTGGCGTAGGATCGCTCTTTCTTCTCTGCGCTCTGCATGATTTGGGACAGGTACGTAAGTGAGCTAATGACGATACCAACCAAACAAGCGATGAACACTGAGGAGGAGACAAGCGAACATGAGTACAGGAAATCAAACGGGACAACAAGCGATGGAACAGGAACATAACGATCAGCAGGTGGAAAAAGAAACAGGAGCGGCCGGACGGGTTCAGCCCTTTCCGGGCAGCCGCAAAGTCTACATTCAGGGCTCACGGCCGGACATTGCTGTACCGGAGCGTGAGATAGCCCTTCATGACACGAATACTCCCCAAGGGGTGGAGCATAACGAACCGCTGCGTGTCTACGATACGAGCGGCCCTATGACCGATCCCGCATTTCATGCGGATATCCGTGCAGGTCTGCCAGCCCTGCGCACCCGTTGGATCACAGAGCGTGGCGATGTCGAAGCTTATCAGGGCCGTACGGTTAAACCGGAGGATAACGGACTGAAGCCTGGAGGGAAGAGAGCCGGCGCCGAAGAGTATCCCGGATTACGTGGCAAACCGCTGCGAGCACAGACAGGACGCTGTGTGACCCAGATGCACTACGCGAGACAGGGAGTCATCACGGCAGAGATGGAATTCGCCGCCATTCGTGAAGGCGTGGAACCGGAATTTGTGAGGCAGGAGCTGGCGAGTGGACGGGCCATTCTGCCATCCAACATCAATCACCCGGAGAGTGAGCCGATGTTGATCGGTCGTCATTTTCACGTGAAGATCAATGCCAACATAGGGAACTCTGCCGTATCCTCTTCCATCGAGGAAGAGGTGGAGAAGATGACTTGGGCAGTACGCTGGGGATCGGATACCGTGATGGATCTGTCCACAGGCAAAAACATTCATACCACCCGGGAATGGATCATCCGTAATTCTCCTGTGCCGATTGGTACGGTACCGCTGTATCAAGCGCTGGAGAAGGTGAATGGCGAAGCGGAAGCGCTGACCTGGGAGTTATACCGTGACACGCTCATAGAGCAGGCAGAGCAGGGCGTGGACTACTTTACGATTCATGCAGGCGTGCTGCTGCGTTATATCCCGATGACCGCCAAGCGGATGACAGGCATTGTGTCTCGCGGTGGGTCCATTATGGCAGCATGGTGCCTTGCGCATCATCAGGAGAATTTTTTGTACACCCATTTTGAAGAAATCTGCGAGATTATGAAAAGGTATGATGTGGCGTTTTCGCTAGGAGATGGACTTCGTCCAGGCAGTATCTACGATGCCAATGACGAAGCTCAGATGGCAGAACTGGCTACGCTTGGGGAACTGACGCAGATCGCATGGAAACATGATGTGCAGGTGATGATCGAAGGCCCGGGTCACGTGCCGATGCATAAGATCAAAGAGAATGTGGACTTGCAGATGGAGATTTGCCAAGAGGCGCCGTTCTATACGCTGGGACCGCTAACGACCGACATTGCCCCGGGTTACGATCACATCACATCCGCCATTGGTGCGGCTATGATTGGCTGGTTCGGCACCTCGATGCTCTGTTATGTTACGCCAAAAGAACATTTGGGCCTGCCCAACAAGGATGATGTGCGCGAAGGGGTTATCGCCTACAAGATCGCGGCCCACGCCGCCGATCTGGCGAAAGGCCATCCACGTGCTCAACGCCGGGATGACGCATTGTCCAAGGCACGCTTCGAGTTCCGCTGGCGTGACCAGTTCAACCTGTCATTGGACCCTGAACGTGCGCTGTCCTACCATGATGAGACGCTGCCAGCAGAAGGAGCCAAAGAAGCTCATTTCTGCTCCATGTGCGGACCAAAGTTCTGTAGTATGCGCATCACGCAGGACATTCGGGCCTTTGCGGCGGATAAGGGATTGTCCGAGAATGAGGCTGTAGCAGCGGGCATGCAGGAAAAGGCCGAGGAATATCGGACACGGTCCTAGGCGCCGTTACAGCGCAAGCTGGGCAGTCTGACATCGTTTGAAGGTGAGAATACTGCTATCATGTCGTCTTCTTCATCTTATTGATCAGCTTCCTGATACTTTTTATCAGCATTATGGTTGATTGTCTAGCAGATGTTTAATAAAATGAATGTAAGTACACACCAATAAGAGTAGCCAGGCCAATGGCTACTCCTGCACAGCATTTGCGGTGGGTATTCCTCCGAGTGCAGCAAGTTCAGATGAAGTGACCCGTCAGGCCGTCAACCTGTGGCGGGTCACTTCTTTTTACGATCGATGTATGTCAGGAGCGCAATAATTAACATCGCAAACACGATTACGTCGTTAAAAGAGAAGTTCATAGGATCACCTCCCACTGGAGGCAAGCCTATTTCCCACCACAAATTGGCTGTACATAGTGATTATACCATTTGAAATGCCCTTCTTCGAGAGCGTTTTTATTTTGCAAAAGGAGCCAATATAGTAGGTTCACATTTTTTTAGTGAGTGTAATATGTCACTCCAAATCCGCTACTACTGTCGAACCACACCCAAATTCTTCTCCAAATACTCCGCAAGCAATGCCAGCGGACTATGGATCGCAATGCCTGTGTCTGCTGTAACCTGTGCAGCTGCGGGAGCCATAGATAGTTGGGCTGCAACTACCCTTTTACCCGGATACTGCTCAGCAATCTGCTGTAAGCCTTCACGTACCGCTTCGAGATACCCTTGCTGATCTCCACGCATGATCAACTCAAATGTCCCTGGGATGCACACCGCTTCCGTCTGAGCTGTCTGGGAAACGTGTAGCTGCCCACTTCCATCCTCTTGCTGTAACGCCTGATTCACCCGTGCCATCGTCCCATCAACGGTTGCCGGGTTGGTGAATGCAATTATGTAATCTCCCGGTACTCGCCGCATCTCCTGCAATAACGGATCATCTATGCCGATCACAGGCACAGGGACCTGTGTGGCTTCCTGCTCCAGTACTGTCGCAAAGAGGGTACACGTGACCAGAATGGCATCTGCATGACACTCAGCGATCCAGTGGAGCGTCTGGGCTACCTTCTCGTGAATGACGACCTCGGAAAAGTCAGCGTCATGTTTAAGGCGGTCCAGACCTGGATCGACGTAATGGACCAATTCAACTTCATAAGGAGCAAGCGTTTCTTCAATTAAGGCGATGTTGGAATAGTGTGCGTGAAAACAACCAATGGTGATCATAGGCTAAGTCCCCTTTTACAGTTCGTATAATGTGATGGAAATCGTAGATATTTAAACCATTATAGAAACATGCCTGAGAACTGTACAGTCGTTTATTGCTCAACGCCAATAACCGCCTTCCCGGCAAGCAGCGGAAAGACGGTAACCGGATTCGAATAGGGTCCGGTGTCCATTTTTATCTAAGGGAAGGAGAAGCATTTTTCTTCGCCATTTTTTGCTGTAAAATTTCATGAAAGGATAGACCTTGAGTGTTCTCATTCTCCTTTTTAGGAGCAGTGGTCGCCGTGTTGCGCGGATATTGGTGATGGTACGGGATCATTTGCTGAATAGGCATGCGGATCATCTTGGTTCCTCCTTTGATGCGATTTTTTTTGAATTATGTATTTCGACTGGTTACCATGCCAGGTGGGCATATAGGTACATGTGACTTGTTAGACGAAATAAAAGAGTTTAAAGCGTAATTCCAATTGGATTGTAGTGATTTTACCCGGTTTTAAGGAGATGTAAACGTTTTTAGGGAAATTCAGGAGTAAAGGACCTGATTTGAAAGGATTGATATGGGAGAAACGAATCTGTTGTTATGTGAATAGTCCCAATTTTAAGGAAGTCAATGGTACCCGCTTATGAGGCATATTATCTGGTTAAATGATGCAAAGCATGCTAACTAACTTGGTACCATGGTCGGGTTGTTTAGGGGTAATGTAGTTACGGATATAACAAAAAAACTGCCGAGTGTACTCGGCAGCTTGCGTGATATGAAGAAGGATGCGAGGAAATTTTGATCCTGTCTGAGGTGGTATCGTGTTGATTTTATCTACTTTGGCGAACAGCGATGTATATATCCACTTGTACACTTTCGGGATTCAGGCTGCGTTCATCATACAATTCAAAATCCCCGGTGAACGTACGATCACTTTGTTTGTCCCATGCCCACACGGCTCCCCAAGCTTCGCCAACAACCTCTGCCATCGGTCCTTTTCTGGAAGTGAATACGGCGTAAGTTGCAGGAGGGAGTTGAATGTCATCCAATCCTTCAGGCAATGATTCGTTCGGACTGACCTCATGCCCTACCAGTATGGTGTATTCTCCGGTTATGCCATCGGTGTAATCCGTGTAACAGCCATAGCGAACAACTTCAGGTGCAGGGAGGTGCTCTGAGGCAAAATAATTGTTCCAGAGTCCCTGAATACAGCCTTTGCCACTGATCTCAATGGCGTTGGTTGTGCGGGCGGATACGCCGGCAAGACGTTTGCCTGGGAGCGTGACATAACGAACGGGCTGGGCAGAGAACGAATGATCTGTTGTTGCCTGACCAGGATTAGCAGAAGCAGTAGAGTTTTCAGCGAGAGATTCTGCATGTTGATCCATTGTATTTGTGCGCCAACGCTTCAAAAAAGGAAGCTGGTTACGCAGCATCGAACGAGCGGATTCCTCATCCATGCCTTCGTCCTTCAGAATGGCAGTGCACATCTCCGTCATGCCTTCAAGTGACATACCAGGCTGCTCAAACTTGCCCTCTTTGTAACAATAGATACAGTACTCACGGGTTGTGCTTCCATCTGCTTCCGTTCCGAATTGGGCAGGGATTGTGAGCGGCATGCCGCAGCTTTGACATACAGTGACGTTCATGATTAGTTCCTCCTCAAATATGTACAGATTGTATATATTCTGAAGTATACGGGGAGGAACTGGACAGCTGTCTGTCAGGTTTGAGTCGGAGGTATATAATTTTGAACAATTTGTTCGGCTATACGGCACACATTATCCCGAATATGCAAGGGTTCCAGCACCTCAACATCCGCCCCAAAGCCCAAGATGAAGCCGTACAGCCAGTTATCTTCTGGAAAAGCGACCTGACTGATATAATACCCATTCCCATCATGGATGACGTTCTCGATCCCAAACCATTCTTCCGCAATATGACGGACGCGAGCATGGAATTTCAAGGTTAACCTAGCTTGATTGTCTGGACGGCTCCATTCCTGTTGCCAGGGTCTGTCCTGTGGGTTGATGACTTTACGCTCGAAGTGCTCATTAGCAAGTGTGACATCTTGCATGCGCACAAGCTTGAACATGCGAAATTGATTTCGCTCGTGACAAAAAGCATACAGGTACCAGGAATGCTTCTTGAGTACGATGGTATGAGGGTCGGCAGTTCGGTGAGTATGTATACCTTCCGCACTGCAGTAGGTAAAGGTTACGGGTCGTAATTGATCCATGCCCTGTTCGATAAGTTCAAGCTTGATTTTCAGCGCTTCGGGATGCGTCCAGGTTGAATAATCCACGATGAATCGATTGGTATTGGCCTGAAAATCGTCATTTTTGGATTCAGGTACGATACTGCTGAGTTTTTCGACCAGAAGTTCACGCGCCGCATTAGCATGGGAAGTGGATACACTGCGCAGTGCAGTGACGATGGAAGCGAGATCCTTGTCTGTTAACACGTTTCGATCCAATCGGTAGCCCTCTGCCAGACCAATCCCGCCGCTTGCCCCCTGATACGTCACTACAGGGATGCCTGCTTGACCCAATGTATCGATGTCCCGATAGATGGTCCGGATCGATACTTCGAACATATCTGCCAAGTCTTTGGCTTGTACCCGTCCACGATTGATTAGCAGCACTACGATGGCTAATAAACGCTCCAGTTTCATATCTATGGATTCCTTTCATTGGTTTATCTGTTGGATTCAAATATGTTATATTGTTGAGCATCACACATAGGAGTGGAATAAGCAATGAAGCGAATTACGATTCTGATCGCAGACGATGAAGTTGAGATCGCTGATCTGGTTGCTTTACATTTACAAAAAGAAGGATATCACACCATCAAGGCCTTTGACGGGAAGGCGGCGGTTCAAGTTGTTCAGACCCAAGCGATCGATTTGGCGATTCTGGACATTATGATGCCTGGCATGGATGGGTATGAGGTGACCCGTAAAATTCGGGAGCAGCATCATTTGCCGATCATTTTCCTGAGTGCCAAAACGTCAGATATGGACAAAATTACGGGACTCGTGATGGGTGCGGACGATTATATGACCAAACCGTTTAATCCGATGGAGCTTGTTGCCCGGGTCAACTCTCAGTTGCGTCGCTCTCTGCAATTCAGCCAGTCTGCGCCTGTTCAGAGGTCCATTCTGGAGAAGGGCGGGCTCATCATTACGCCAGATCAACATCGCGTTACACTCTACGGCAAATCAGTAGAACTAACACCGAAGGAGTTCGATATTTTGTATCTGCTCGCGAGCCACCCCAAGCAGGTGTTCAGTGCAGAAAGTATTTTTGAACAGGTCTGGGGAGAAGCCTATTATGAGAGCGGGAATACCGTGATGGTCCACATTCGGACCCTGCGCAAAAAGCTGGGGGAAGATGTGAACAAGAACAAGTTTATCAAAACGATCTGGGGCGTGGGGTACACGTTTAATGACTAAACGAAGAAGTTTTCGTACAACCATGATTATGTTGTTAGGGTTAAGCATGCTTGCCTCTGGCGCAATCACTTATGGGATTTACAAGCTTTTACAAGCCTATTATTCGGGTGTCCGTGCAGAGGATCAGCTCGCTGAATATCGTCATTTTATGAAAAGTATCGGAGATATCTATTTCTTCCTGATCTTATTTATTCCACTGGCCATTTTATTTTTCTTCTGGTTTACCAAGCCCTACGCGACGTATTTCAAGGACATTTCTACAGGGATCAGGCATTTGGCCAATGGCGACTTTCAGCATCGTGTGCAGATCTCCTCGAAGGACGAGTTAGGTACGATTGCGGAGGATGTGAACCTGGCAAGTGAGAAGTTAAGGGAAGCGGTGGAAAGAGGGGATTTTGCTGAAAATAGTAAAGACCAGCTTGTCGTCAATCTGGCGCATGATCTGCGAACACCGCTGACCTCGGTGCTTGGATATTTGGATCTGCTCATGAAAGATGATCAGCTAACGGAGGAGCAGGTACGGCACTTTACGTCGATTGCATTCACCAAATCACAGCGTCTGGAGAAGCTGATTGATGATTTGTTCGAAATTACCCGTATGAATTATGGCATGCTGCCTATAAACAAGACACAGCTGGATCTTAGCGAACTGCTGAAGCAGATGAACGAAGAACTCTATCCTGTATTTGAAAAGAACCAACTAGTCGCCCGGTTGAAAATAGACACTGACCTTACGGTCTCCGGTGATGGCGAGCTGCTGGCCCGTGTGTTCGAGAATCTGCTAATTAACGCTGCACGGCATGGCAAGGATGGCATGTACGTAGATATTAATGGATATCGGGATGCAGAACAGGTCATCATTCAGGTAATTAACTATGGTGGACATATTCGTCCGGAAGAATTGCCACATATCTTCGATATGTATTACACCGGAGATCGTGCCAGGACTCCTCAGGAGGGTGGGACAGGCCTCGGACTGTTTATCGCTCGCAATATTGTGGAGCAGCATGACGGTACAATCTCGGCCCAGAGCGATGTGGTACGGACGCAGTTCGAAGTTCGTTTGCCCGTCTTCCAATAAGGTTGACGTCAAAATTTAAGAAAAACTTTAAAATTGCCCTGCTTTTTCTTTAACTTGTGTTGTCTATCCTTGATGTATGAGGTAAAAGGAGGAACAAGCATGAAGAAGTGGGGCTTTTTGATATGTATTATTTTGATCGGATATATCGTTACACAATCACCAGGATGGCTTCAGCAGAAGGATGAGTTGCCCATCGAGATTCAGAATACGCGCGAAAATCCGGCAGGTTATACGGTATCCGTCACGGGAAATATTCAGGATCAGGTATATAAGGGGAACTTGTTACTGGTTAATAAGCAATACCCCATTGGCGCGGAAGGGGTTAAATCCGATATTGTATATATAGCGGATGAGGATGAGCTGCTTCGTGGATATGGAATCATGGATCGGAAAATCATGTTATCCCGGCAGGTGGCGCAGGAGTTTCAGAAGATGGTGGAAGCAGCAGGCGAAGAGGGAGTTCGATATTTTCTCGTCAGCAGCGGGTACAGGGACTTTGAAAAGCAGGACGAGCTATATCAGGAAAAGGGTTCAGACTATGCACTTCCTGCGGGTCACAGTGAGCACAATCTCGGGTTATCCCTGGATATCGGCTCCAGCCTGGCTGCCATGAATGAAGCACCAGAGGGTGCCTGGCTGGAGAAGAATGCATGGAAATACGGATTTATTTTGCGATACCCGAAGGATAAAGTACGTATCACGGGTATTCAGTATGAACCATGGCACTTTCGATATGTAGGGCTGCCGCATAGTGCTATCATGCATAAGAATAATTTGGTGTTGGAGGAGTATCTTGATTTGTTAAAAGACAAAGAGAACATTACTGTTGAAGTAGAGGGTGAGGAGTATCATATCCGTTATTACCAGGCCACCCAAGATACGACCGTTTACATACCTGAGCACGGCCAAACTGAAATATCGGGTGATAACATGGATGGCATCATCGTCACCGTAAAGAAATAGCAGGCAACACAAGGGAGGAAGAGCAGCATGAAGCAGAACAACCAGAAGAAAACCAAACATTACATCCTTTGGACTGCTGTTTTCATTATCTATTTATATCTGCTGACTAAGCTGATCCTGTTCAAAGGAAGCCCGGTGGATTTTGGCATCGTGAGCGATCGACTGATGGCGTTCTTGCAACAACCGGATCTGGTCCATACCCGAACCGTCAACCTGACACCATTTCAGGAAATCTCACGAGACTGGAACAGTCTGTCGTTACATCGTCCTGGCACCGCAATCCATCTGGTAGGCAATATACTGGCCTTTATCCCTCTGGGCATCTTCATCCCTGTGTTGACGGGCAACAAGTTATTCTCTGGAGTAAAGGTACTCATACTGTCTCTGCTGCTCAGTCTGGGCTATGAAGTGACACAGTTAGTGACCGGCATGGGCATATTAGATGTGGATGATCTGATGCTTAATACACTCGGCGGCTTGATTGGATATATTATTTATACCATGGCTATGGGTCTGAAAAAGGTGTTGTCGGGAGGAGAATCCCGCGTGACGACGAAAAAGTTAAATTCTAAGGAAAGTCATGTGTAAGGAGGGGAAGAACTTGATTATAATGGCTGTACTGTTCATTAGCGCAGGGCTAATGTTTCTCGTGTATCCACACAAGGTAACGGATGCTTCGGAAAAACAGATTACGGAGCGAGTGATCATGTCTAGATGGGTTGGAGGCTCGTTAATTTCTCTGTCGTGTTTGTTTCTGATCATGGGCACGATTCAACTGTTAGATCAAGCCTCACATCACATTGGGCATTAAAAGGCAGTTGGCCTTTAAAATTGATTTTTAAATGTATACCGATTATAAAAAGCAGAGCCAAAAAAGCTCCCCATTACGTGCAATCAGCACGTGGCGGGGAGCTTTTTTGAATAACTTCATCGCATTAATGATTCATGTAATTAAGCTTTTTTCATCATTTGACGTAATACGGTTTGCAGGATACCGCCGTTATGGTAGTAATCCACGTCAACCATGCTGTCCAGACGAGCGATGACAGGGAATTCGAACTGTGTACCGTCTTCACGAGTTACAGTAACTTTCAATTCTTGTCCTGGTTTCACATCATTGCTGAGACCAGTAATGTCATACGTTTCACGTCCGTTCAGACCAAGGCTGGACCAGCCGTGACCTTCCTGGAATTGCAATGGCATTACGCCCATGCCGACCAGGTTACTGCGGTGAATCCGCTCGAAGCTTTCCGCGATAACGGCTTTGACGCCGAGCAAGAATGTTCCTTTTGCCGCCCAGTCACGGGAGCTTCCTGTACCATACTCTTTACCTGCGATAACGATCAGGTTCTGTCCTTCATCCTGATACTTCATGGAAGCATCGTAGATGGACATTTCTTCGTCCGTTGGCAGGTACTTCGTGATACCGCCTTCTGTACCAGGAGCTACCTGGTTACGAATACGAATGTTGGCAAACGTACCACGCATCATGACTTCATGGTTACCACGACGTGAACCGTAAGAGTTGAAGTCTTTGCGCTCTACGCCATGCTCTTTCAGATACAGTCCAGCTGGGCTGGATGGTGCAATATTACCTGCTGGCGAGATGTGATCCGTTGTTACGGAATCCGCAAGCAATGCCATAACACGTGCAGAACGGATATCTGCGATATCGTTCAACTTGTCGCCAAGCTCTTGGAAGAACGGAGGATTCTGAATGTATGTGGAGTTCGGATCCCACTCGTACAATTCACCTTCCGGTACAGAAATTGAATTCCAACGCTCATTGGCTGTAAATACATTCTCGTACTTGTTGCGGAACATCTGAGCGTTCAGGGAACTTGCGATAGTATCCTTGATTTCCTCGGAGGTAGGCCAGAGGTCTTTCAGGAACACAGGCTCATTGTTCGTATCATAACCGATTGGATCGGTTTCAAAGTCAATATTCACTGTACCTGCAAGTGCATATGCCACAACGAGTGGTGGTGATGCGAGATAGTTGGCTTTAACCTGTGCATGCACACGGCCTTCGAAGTTACGGTTACCGGACAATACAGCCGCTACGGTCATATCGTTCTCAGCAATAGCTTCGCTCACTTCGTCCGGCAGTGGGCCGGAGTTACCGATGCATGTTGCACAACCGTAGCCAGCAACGTTGAATCCGAGTTTGTCGAGATAAGTGATAAGACCTGCTTTTTCCAGGTACTCGGTAACCACAAGGGAACCTGGGGTCAGACTGCTTTTCACATATCCTGGTTTGGTCAGGCCGCGTTCAACTGCTTTTTTCGCCAGTAGTCCCGCTCCAACCATAACACTTGGATTCGAAGTATTCGTACAACTTGTGATCGCCGCGATCACAACAGCACCTGCCTTCAGTTCACTGTTGGAACCGTCCGGATGCTTCACAGGTACGGATTGTTCGATTTTCTCATCGCTCAGACCGTAGCCGCCTTTATCTACAGGTGTGCGAATGATGCTGTTGAAGCTTTCTTTCATTTGTGTCAGCTCGATGCGATCCTGTGGACGTTTTGGTCCTGCAAGACTTGGTACAACAGAGCCGAGATCCAGTTCAATCACATCTGTGAATTCAGGATCAACGGTGCTGGAAGTACGGAACATGCCTTGAGCTTTGTAATAAGCTTCAACCAATTCTACCTGCTCGTCAGGACGGCCAGTGTTACGCAGATAGTTCAACGTTTCACTATCAACAGGGAAGAAACCGATGGTAGCACCATATTCTGGTGCCATGTTGGCTACTGTTGCACGGTCAGCCAGACCGATGTTGGCAAGACCTGGACCGTAGAACTCAACGAATTTACCAACAACGCCTTTTTTACGAAGCAATTGGGTAACAGTGAGTGCCAGATCCGTTGCTGTTGCGCCTTCGCTCAGGCTGCCAGTCAGTTTGAAACCGATAACGTCCGGTGTTACAAAATAAAGCGGTTGGCCCAGCATACCTGCTTCAGCCTCAATACCACCTACACCCCAACCAACAACGCCAAGTCCGTTGATCATGGTGGTGTGGGAGTCTGTACCTACGAGGGAATCCGGGAATACAACGGTTTCGCCGTCCACGGTTTTGGTTGCTGCCACGGAAGCCAGATACTCCAGGTTAACCTGGTGAACGATCCCTGTGGATGGTGGAACTGCACGGAAGTTGTTGAATGCCGTTTGCGCCCAACGCAAGAAGCGGTAACGCTCTTCATTACGCTCGAACTCGACTTTGATATTGTAATCAAGTGCATCGTTGGTACCAAAAGCATCAACCATGACGGAGTGGTCAATAACGAGATCGACCGGTACGAGCGGGTTGATCTGTTTTGGATCGCCGCCTGCTTTTTTCACAGTATCACGCATTGCAGCGAGGTCAACGACAACCGGTACACCGGTGAAATCCTGCAGAACGATACGTGCAGGGATGAATGGAATTTCCTTGTTATTATCACGGCCATCTGCCCAGCCGGTCAGTTGTTTTACGTGTTCTTCGGTGATGGCACGTCCGTCGAATTGACGAATTGCTGCTTCAAGCAACACTTTAATGGAGAAAGGAAGCCTGGAAAGATCGCCGTGGCCGTTTTCCTGAAGAGCATCGAGACTGTAGTAGCGGTAAGACTTGCCTCCAACCTCAAGACTGCGAGCGGCGGAGAAATGATTCTTTGCTGACATACATGTACCTCCTTGGGATGTGTCGGTGAGATGAAGAAAACGTTCATTTAGGTGAAGAACAGGCCTTCATCGTTCCGTGTTCTTGTTCGTTAGTTTCATCAGATGAAACGTAATTTCATAATCATAACTTTAGTTTTAAGTATACCGTTTTCACCTCCGTACGTAAAGGTCTTTTTGCCTGATCAAGCAAGCTTTTGGAGCGTTGAAGGCGTTTTCGTGAAGCGAGCAGGAATAAGATATCTTGTGTACCTGTATTTGCCGAATTTCGGATTTCCCTCCTGAGCCGTGTACATACAACCGAAGACCCTTTCATATGAATAGTAGGAGTTTATATACGCAATGCAATATTCCAGACAGAACTCATGCCAAAGGGGGACATAGGCTTGGAACGGGAATGGAAGAGTGCCTTATATACTTACGTGAACCAGTACAATCGCTGTGAGATCGACTACCGTCCACAGACCAGCGAACGGATCGTTACCGATCCTGACTTCGTGGTGGAACGGGGAGAGCGTATGGCAAGGCTGGACGAATGGTATCGTAAGCGGCGCGCCGTGCCTCTTCGCAGCGAGACCAGCGCCAAGCTTGTGCGCACGCTTATGGATGGCCAGGAAGAAGCGGTGGTGGATGTACAATTGTACAGTAGACTGTTCTACGAGAAGAGCGGGATCACCCACCGGGAGGACCGGATTGAGCGGGAGCGGTTAACCTTTCTACGGCAGAGTGGTGGATGGATCATTGGACGGGTCGAGCGAGAAGTGCCGGAGCGTCGCCCTGCTGGGGAAGGGCGTCCGTTTCAACAAGCTGATTTTGTACAGGCGATGAATCGGCCGCTGCTGAATCGGGAAGTATTGGGTCAAGGAAGAAGCTCACGGCAACAGTCATATCGCAGAGATCTGGCAGTTGCCTATGCAGATCGGTGGTGGAATGCGGGCAATCCGGCATTTGAGGAATTTGATGTGGATTGTACCAATTACGTGTCCCAATGTCTCTTTGCAGGGGGCGCACCCATCCACTATACTGGTAGAAGAGAAGCCGGCTGGTGGTATAAAGGGTATGTGAACGGCTCTGAAATGTGGAGTTACAGTTGGGCAGTTTCCAACAGTCTGGAGCGTTATTTGTCAGGCAGCAGCTGGGGTCTGACCGCGACAGAAGTGGAGCGTCCTGAGCAGCTGATGCTCGGCGATGTTATTCTCTACGATTGGGATGGAGATGGACGATTTCAGCACAGCACCGTTGTGACCGCGTTTGATGCGGGCGGTATGCCGCTTGTTAACGCACATACGGTTAGCAGCCGTCACCGATTTTGGGATTACCGGGATTCTTACGCTTGGACGGAGCGGACGGTATACCGGCTTTTTCATATTGCAGATGAGTTTTGATGACGAAAGATTTTCGGGATGCGGTGACGCAGACATCCAGTTCCGTGTAAAATAAGACCAGATAACACAAGCAGAATAACAAGGGTGCTGAGCATGCAAACATGACAGCATCAGGCACAGATAATCGGAGGGTACACATGAGTATGGATAAATTAAAAGTAGGCGTCGTGTACGGCGGAAAATCGGGCGAGCATGAGGTGTCGCTGCAAACGGCGTTTGCTGTAACAAACGCATTTGATTATGAAAAGTATGAACTGGTTCCTTTTTATATCTCCAAGCAGGGGACGTGGAAAAAAGGACCTGTCATGCATGCGCCGTTCGCGCAGATTGAAGATCTGAAGCTGGAGCAATCGGCGGGTGGAACGCAGGATGCGCTGAACGCCCTGTTTGGCCGTTTGTATGGCGGAGCAGAAGCGCTGGACGTGATGTTCCCTCTGCTGCATGGTACGTTTGGAGAGGATGGCACCATTCAGGGCATGTTCGAGATGGCGGATATGCCATATGTAGGTGCGGGTGTACTCGCTTCGGCTGGCGGCATGGACAAAGTGGTCATGAAAAAGCTGTTTGCACAGGCTGGCATTGACCAATGTGCCTTTACGTATTTTAACGCGACACAATGGAAGCAGACAGAGCACGAAATGATCGTACAGGTCGAAGATCAGCTGGGGTATCCTTGTTTCATCAAACCGGCGAATCTGGGCTCAAGTGTAGGCATCTCCAAAGCACGTAACCGCGATGAGCTGAAGACAGCTGTCGAGTTCGCACTTCGGTATGATACGAAGGTTGTCATAGAGGAGTTCGTTGAAGCCCGCGAAGTTGAGGTTAGTGTCCTCGGCAATGACGAGCCCATGGCTTCTGTTCCAGGCGAGATCGTATCCTCCGGTGAGTATTATGACTATGCAGCCAAGTATATTGATGGTCAATCACAGATGCTTATTCCAGCTCCACTGGACCCAGAGGCCGCAGATCGCATTCGCGAGGCAGCTTTGCAGGCGTTCCGTGCGATTGAAGGTAACGGCATTTCACGTGCCGACTTCTTCATTCGGAAAAATGACGGCGCATTGCTTATTAATGAAGTCAACACCATGCCTGGTTTCACACCATACAGCATGTATCCACTTCTTTGGCGTGAGACAGGTGTATCATATGCCGAACTGCTGGATCGCATGATTGAGCTGGCACTGGAGCGTTACAACCGCAAGCAGGCACTGAATTACGAGAACGGCGTACAGGCGTAGCCTGCGACCACAAGATCAGGAGGGATATGTATGGGATTTCAGACTGAATTCAATTCCGTATGCAAGTTCAAGAATGAGCAGGAGCTGTTCGAACTGCTTGAATACGGACGCGGCAAAATGGTCAAACAGGGCTTCCGGGTATTTCCTACCGGCCAGAAAGTGATTGCATACACACCGGATAACGTGGCTGTAGCCATCGTCAAGATCGTGGTTTCCATTGCGGAGATCAACTTCCAGGGGCAAGAGGTAACTGAGGTGGAGATGCAACTCATCCGCAAATTGACTGAGGAAGAATCACGCATTCAGACTGCCCTTGCCGATGAGATGTTCTTTGGAGAGCAAGCACAGGAGTAGTTGTTGACTGTAAGTGCGGGTCGGATAGACTGATTTGTCAGAATACGATTATGGTCACTCTTTTAGGGTAAAACTTGGTTATATACAGTGACGGTACATCCTGATGGCTGAATATGCCGTGCGGGTTTCCCGCCCTAATAGAGAGGAAGAGATTCATGCTCGTACGCTTTGGTTACGTGGCAATGTCCGTGCTTATAGAGAATGCCTCGCCTTCCCGGACCATGACCATGTCGAGTTTTAACAAAATCGATGACAGGGAAGCAGCGATCCGAAAGCTCGAACGGATTGCAGCCGAGAACCTGCACAATACATTACGTTTGCTCAGGCACAACAAGGGTAGCCATATTCATGTATATCGCTTCTCTTCCAAATTGATTCCACTGGCAACACACGAGGACCTGAATGACTGGGACCCGTTCCCGGCACTGAAGCAGGACTTTGCGGCCATTGGTGATTTTGTGAAGGAAAATCATATGCGTGTGTCCTTTCATCCGGATCATTTTACCGTACTTAGTACCCCCCGCGAGCAAGTTCTGCACAACTCGATTCGCGACCTTCGTCATCATGTTCGGATGCTGGATGCCATGGGGCTGAATGCCACTGCCAAGAACAATATACATATTGGTGGTGCATACGGGGACAAGCCTTCGGCGGCGCTTCGTTTTGAAGAAAACTTTTTGAAGCTGGATCGGGACATTCAGGAGCGGCTCACACTCGAAAATGATGACAAAACGTTCAATGCGCCTGAGACACTTGCCGTGTGCCAGCGCTTGGGATTGCCCATGGTACTGGATATCCATCACCATTGGGTGAACAACGAAGGAGAACAGGCATGGGATCTGTGGCCTGATATTCTAAAGACCTGGCAGTCACCGCTTGCCCAGGCAGATTCACCGGCTGATCAGCCATTGCCACCCAAAATCCATGTCTCCAGTCCAAAGAGTGAGAAGGATCTGCGAGGTCACGCCGATGGTGTAGAGGTAGAGCCTGTGCTCGATTTCTTGCGTCATATCGCAGCAGATACCCCAAGGATTGACGTGATGATCGAGGCTAAACGCAAAGATGAGGCACTTGTACAACTGATGCAGAAGCTGGCATTCTATCACGAAGAGGGCGTGGAGTGGGTGGACGAGTCTACCGTCATCATTCATCCGTAGTGCCAAAAGGGGCCTGGGCAACGAGAAACTTTACGACCTGTGGGGCGTATACTTTTAACAAGTATTTCAACTTTTCGTAGATTGATATAGAAAGTAGAGTGAACGCTTTGAATGAGAAGGAAAAGACACCTTATGTCGTGACAAGCAAAAGCTATACTGCCGTTGCCATTAATGCAGCTTCCAAAGCTGGCGAATGGATCAAAAGCCGTCTTGGGACGGTAGCTGAACTTGGCACCAAATATTCACCCCAAGATCTGGTGACCGAAGTGGATAAAGGAGCGGAGCAGATGATCCGCCGCCTGATTCTTACGCATTTTCCCCACCATGCCATTCTGGGTGAAGAAGGCGTCGAACCGGGACCGGAAGCTTCGGCAAAAGCATTGAAAGAGGCCGAGGAAGAAGAGTTCCTGTGGATTGTTGATCCTGTGGACGGAACGACGAACTTTGTACACGGATTCCCGTTTTATTCGGTGTCCATCGCATTGGCTCACAATGGTGAAGTCATTGTTGGCGTGATCTACGACCCTTCCCGTGATGAAATGTTTGTTGCGGAAAAAGGGAAAGGAGCATATGTTCACGGAAACCGGATGCTTGTATCTGGTGAACAAGAACTGGCTCAGAGCCTGATTGCGGTTGGATTCCCGGCAGACACAACCTTTGCGTTGCCACTGAATATGGCCGCTGTGCAGGCGCTTGCTCCGCAAGTTCGTAACTTGCGTGCAGGCGGATCTGCCGCCCTTCATCTGGCATATGTTGCCGCAGGACGCCTCAGCGCCTACACCGAAGTTGGATTGAAACCGTGGGATATTGCCGCAGGTGCGCTGCTGGTTGAAGAATCCGGCGGCAAGGTAACGGATACCATTGGAACACCTTATCAATTGTCTGTGAGTCATGTCGTTGCCAGCAATGGCAAAATCCATGATGCACTGACGGATGTGCTGAAGGAAGCGAAGGCTACTGGTCTGGAGTGAGTTTATACAACTCATCGATGCTTTAGCTAACCTGCAATTGTACATTAGTACATTAACGGAGGGGACAGATAGCATCTAAGGAAGCGGAAGATGATTCTGTACACGAAGTGGACGTCCAATAGTATAGGTAACGCATGTATGACTTTAATTAAAGGAGCGAAAACAATGGATGAATCCAAAGAACTGGAACGACGGCTCAGTGATATGCTGACGGAAGGGGACATGGAAGAGTCCGGCGACACCGATCAGCGTGAACGCCAGCTGATTCCTCCCAAGTATGAAGTGCGAATCCAGACAGAACGTGATCCAATTGTCGAGGAAACGTTAAAGTACCGGAAGATGGCACGCGAAGTGGATGATCGTTATGATCGATATCTGGAGCGAACTATCGGGAACAAACCGGAGAGCGACAAGGGTCATTCAAATTCTGAGGACTCGAATAAGCCGCAATCTTAACTAATCACTGAACGTCATAGCTGAGCTTAACCAATAACAGGCTCCCCATCAGGGAGTCTGTTATTTCATGTGTGCTCTCAGCAGAGAGGACAACACCTAATTTAAAATGATAGAATAGAGTAACACCAACTGATGTCATTGGAATGACCAATGTACTATACAATAGTGAGGTTGTTCAAAAAGTCCGCTTTTGATTACGAAGGATGCCTAGCTTCATCCCATCTTCTCGGTACTGAAAACCGACCTTTTTGAACACGTACATTTAGTGTAATTATAGATTCACGAGAAGGAGTGTTACCCTGAATGAAGCGTAAACGTATATGGGAAAATACTGCTGCCGGTTTAACGGTAAGCATGTTGGCAGGAATGCTGCTCTTTACATCATCCGCATTGCCTGCACACGCGGCTGATACCAAAACCGGTGTATTGCCAGCAGGTACTAACGAGGCTTCGCTGACTGCGAAGAAAGATGCAGTAGCCGTAACCAAGGAGTTCCGCATCGTCACATTGGGAGATTCCATAACGGTAGGTTATGAGCCCAACACACAAGAATTGCCTTATGGTTATGTAGAACGTCTGCATGAGCAAGGTTTGCTGCATGGACGTACACAAGTGGACAACTACGGGATTGCCGGATTGAAAACCAGTGGCCTGAAAAACTTCACTACTGCAATTAAGGATGGCAAAACGCTGACTTCTGAAGCCATTCAACCAAGTCTTCCTGATCCAAGAGCGGGACAGATGGGAGCCAATACTGCTGCAATCCGTGAGAGTGTAGCACAGGCCAATCTGGTTGCAATTACCATTGGGGGAAATGATGTATCTGAGCTTCTCGGTACAGCAGACAAACTGAGCGATCAGGATCTGCAAGCCAAGGTAAAAGAATTACTCGCAACATATACAGCCAATGTTAGTGCAACGATTAATGATATCCATGAAATTAATCCGACAGCTAAAATTGTCATCGCTGACCAGTATCAACCGATGCCAGAAGTAGCAGGCAAGGCACTGTATGCCAAACTGATGGAGGCATCCCAAGGTTTCACACAGACCATTGATGGCATTGCAGCACAATTCACTGCTCAAGGTACCGATGTCAAAGTGGCACACGTGGCCAAGGAGTTTGTTGGTGGTGAAGGTACGATGACACATATGATCAAAGATCGTGATTTCCACCCGAACCAATTTGGATATGCGGCCATTGCCGAAGTATTTGCCAAAACGATTTGGGGAGATTACACCAAGCTGACTGTACCTGCCACAGGTGAACCAATGCATATTATCGTGAGTGGCAAAACATTGAATACACCGTACAAACCGATTATCCGTAACGGCAAAAACTTTGTGGCGATTCAAGACATCGTAAACGCTGTGGGTGCTACTACGGTGTGGGATAACAAAACTTCAACCGCAACCATTACATATGGAGACCGAAAGGTTGCTGTGAAGATTGGTGCCAATGCTGTGAAGGTAAATGGAGCATCGGTTACTGTGGATACACCTGCATTCCTGAATAAGGTAGGCAAAGAGTCCAAAACATATGTACCACTTGCCATGGTGGCTGAAGGTCTTGGCTTTGATGTGCAATATGTAGCTAAGCTGAAAACTGTTTTTGTTAATCCGTAAATTGTATTTCATGCTTTAACATGATGTTATTCAAACAGCCAGAATACCTTGATTTGTTCAAGGTATTCTGGCTGTTTTGTGTTCTTTTTGCGTTGCTGACACAGATGTATACCTTCTCTAATGACCTGAAATGTTGCATAAATATATCTTGTCAGATGACCAATGGATGTGTAAATATGAAAATAACTTACAATAAAACCACTAACCTATAGCATGACAGGCACCCCTCGCAAGCCAAAGGAGCGCTTAGGATGAACAAAATTAAGAACGCTTTCACAACACTGCCGATTCATCACAAAACGATTCTTCTCATCGGACTTTTGATGTTAATCAGCTTTACGTTTTATGCGTCCGTACTCCGATATGTGTTCAGTATCTATGACCGTCAGATCTATGAGAAATCCTCGCAGGTCCTCAATATGTCTTCCGTAGGTATTGAGAATCAACTTCGTGAAATTTCTAATCTCTCCTTCAAGGTGATGTCGGACGAGCCGCTTCAGCAGTATCTGCTCCAACTGAAAAAGGTCGAAACGGGTTACGAGAAAAATGGCTTACGTAAAAAAATTACCAACAGGTTAGTCGCTTATGCCGGTTCCGAAAAATACGTCTATTCCATGTTATTTATCGATAATGATAATAACGTTATGGCCGCAGGCAATCGGGAGGGAATTTCGGAGTCGAAGCAAAAGGAACTGGTTGCACTGGGACAGCAATACTCGGGATCCAATGCCTGGCATACCAGTGGGGATAAACAGTCCCGGCTCTTGTCGGTCCGACAGGTGAAATCCTTTATTGGCGGAGCATTTACATTGGAGGACCTCGGCACACTGATCATCCGCGTCCGGCTGGACCGAATTGTACAGGACCAGATGCAAGAACCGGCTGAGGACTCCCAATTACTGATTACTGATGGAAGAGAAGTGATCTATCCAACAGAATCAGCCGTCAGTGAAGCCGAGATTGAATCTGAACTGAAGCGCACCCAGCCCTATGGAATTGCCATGTTGGAGCAGGGGAGGCACTTTGTAGCTCGTGCTCATTCTTCCTATACGGATTGGACCTATTTGTACACAACCCCGTTTGACCAGATGTTTAAAAAGATCCAGTTTGTCAAACAGTTGGTAACGGTGATCTTCATTATGATTTTTCTGGCGGCGCTTATCATTGGAGCGAGATTCTCTCGCAGTATTACCCATCCAATTGCGCAGTTGATCAAAAAGATGCGTAATATCGAAAAAGGAGATCTGGATAAGTTGGAGGAGGCAGCACTTGGCAATGTTCCGATGTCTCCACAGAATGAGGTTGGACTGCTGCATCGCACATTCAAGATGATGCTTCAACGGATACGTGAATTGATTGATGAGAATTATGCCAAGCAACTGGTGATTCGTGAGACTGAGTTGAAAGCGCTTCAGGCGCAGATTAATCCACATTTTCTATACAACACGCTGGAATCGATTAACTGGCTGGCTAAAGTACAGAAGCAACGACAGATCTCGGAAATGGTTGAGGCTCTCGGATTTCTGCTGCGTAGCTCTGTGAATATGTCCGAGAAGTGGATTACGCTGGAAAGAGAGCTGGACATTGTCCGCAGTTACGTGACGATTCAGCGTACGCGTTTTGAGGAAAGATTGGATTTCGACATGGAAATTGCCCCAGAGGTAGGAACGGCGCGGATACCGAAGTTAACATTACAGCCTTTGGTGGAGAACGCCATACATTATGCACTCGAACCAAGCATTGACCCTTGCCGGATCCGTATTCGGGCGAGAGCAGATGGAGATAAGGTGATTATTGAAGTCGAGGACGACGGTCCGGGGATGACACCGGAATTCCTGGAACAACTACACGAAGGACGTATTCAGACAAGAGGACAGGGCATTGGGTTATCTAACATCCAGGAACGAATCAGACTGACCTTCGGTGATGAAGGTGGAATGGTGATGAGCAGCAAGCCCGGATCAGGAACTGTAGTATCGATCAGCATACCTTGGATCAGAGAGGACGATGACGATGTACAAAGTGATGCTCGTAGATGATGAACGTGTCATTCTGGAGGGGATTTCCCAAGTGGTCGATTGGGCCGCGGCAGGAACGGAATTGGTGGGTACGGCGAGGAACGGGATTGAAGCATTGGACAAAATTGGGCAGTCGAGACCCGATATTATTATTACGGATATTTCCATGCCAGGTCTGGATGGTCTCGGACTCATAGAGAAGGCATCTGAAGCATATCCGGGTGTACGTTTCATCATGTTATCCGGCTACAAGGAGTTCGAATATGCTCGCAGAGCGATGCAATACGGTGTGAAGCATTATTTGCTCAAACCCTGCAACGAGAATCAGATCCATGATGCATTAACTGAACTGTTGCAGGAACATCAGGATGCTCAGGTGAAGGAGCATGTTGCCGGTGAGATGAAACAGCGATTGCAGCGTGTCCTTCCACATGTGAAGGAGCAATTTCTGCTGGAGTTCATGACCAACCGAACCTATGGGCCGGTTGATCTGGAGTATTATCAGGAGCTGTTTGATCTGGAGCTTGAAGAGAACGCAGTTCGGTTACTGCTGTTCCGAATTGTAGATGAACATGATTACAGTCATTTATTTGCGATCAAAAACATTGCCAGTGACCTGCTCCCGCATGTCCTGTTAAGCACAACCATTGAAGGCAAACTCCTCATCCTGCTTGCGGATTCAGCTGATCCGGCCGGACTGAAAGAGAGTATTGAAGAGGTTCGGGCTGCGTTCACCAGACTATATAAATTGGAAGTGACCGCTGCGCTGAGTGAAGCAGATCGAATGATTCAATCCAGGCGTTTGTTTCGTGAGGCATTGCAGTATCTGAACCATCGCTTTTTTATCGGTGAAGGCAAGCTGATTACGAAGAATGATCTGGTTCTGGCCGGAGAATGCGACGGCGTACATGTAGAACAGGATGCGGAGCAACTGTGTCAGTTGATCAAATCGGGCAATACCGAGGAAACAGCGGTAGAGGTGGATCGTCTGTTTGATCTATTATCGCGTCAGCAGCTGGAAATTGAATTGACCCGCTCTTACGTAGTGCAGCTATACTCAGCGATGGTCCATGTCTGTCCGCCAGAGGAGGCAACGGAATTCACCCAGCGTATGGCAGAACTGCCGCATATCGATACGTTATCTGGTTTGAAGTCTTTTGTTGCAAGCAGTGCGGCCCGATTAACTTCCGGGTATTACAAAAACCATATCAGTCGCCAGTCTTCTGCCGTGGAGAAGATGATGGATATCGTGGATCGTCATTATGGAGAGGCAGATCTCTCGCTCAATGGAGTCGCCCATCAGATGTTGTATATGAATCCGGATTATTTGGGCAAAATTTTCAAAAAAGTCACAGGCGAGAATTTCTCCAATTACGTGAATCGTCTGCGCATTGAACGCGCATGTGACCATATTCGCAGAGGCGGGGATGTGAAAGTATTCGAGCTTGCTGAATTGTTCGGATTCGGCGGGAATTCACAATATTTCAGTCAGGTGTTCAAAAAGTGGACCGGTATGACACCTACAGAATTCCGCAGGATCGGCATATAACAATGGACTACCAATCATGTAATTCATGTCTGGGGAGGACGAACAGCGCCGAGAGGAGGCTGTTGTCCTCCTCTGTTTTTTGAACCAACAAGACGGTTTTGTGTATTCAACTCTGGTCGTACATTTGCGAAAATGACATTAACAAGTTTGTGAAAGCGTTATCAGAAATAAAAGGATAACTCGTTTCACATAACCATATCAACATAAAAGGGGAGATTGGCATGGTGAAGAAGGCAATATTCCTGATGATGGCTGCATTGCTCGTTTTTACAGCGGCGTGTAGTTCAGGTGGAGGAACTGAAGGAGCATCTGGAGATGACTCAGTTACCCTGCGGATCGCTTGGTGGGGTTCGGATGCACGGCATGAATATACACAGAAGGTCATCGACCTGTACAAATCGAAAAACCCGAATGTCAAAATCGACGTGGAATATGCTTCATTTGATGACTACTGGAAAAAGCTCGCGCCACAAGCAGCGGCAAATCAGTTGCCTGACATCGTTCAGATGGATATTTCCTACATCAGCCAATATGCACAGAATGGTCAGCTTGAGGATCTAGCGCCTTATCTGGGCAATCAGATCAAAGTGGACGATGTGTCCGAGAACGTTATTAGTACAGGTGTAATTAACGGTAAACAATACGGTGTACCTGCCGGTGTTAACGTTCTGGGCTTCCAATATGACCCTGCTTTGCTTCAAAAAGCGGGAGCGGAAGCTATGCCTGAAAATATGACATGGGAATCATACGAAGCACTGGGTAAACAAGCCGCAGAGAAAGGCCTGTATTTGGATGGAGGGGTAGCTCCTGATATCTTCTTCCATTACTTCCTGCGTACCAAAGGACATTCGCTTTACAATGCAGAAGGAACTGGCCTTGGTTATGATGATGACCAATTGTTTGTGGAGTTCTTCGGACTTATGCGCCGCATGATCGAGCAAGGTGCAGCACCTACGCCGGATGTAGCCAACCAAACCAAAGGCATTATTGAGGAATCAGATCTCGTGAAGGAAAAAGGAATCGGCGTATGGCAATGGTCCAACCAGTTTGTAGCCTTGCAACAGGTAGCGAACCGTCCACTCGAAATCGCTCCAATGCCAGGACCGGATATGGAAAAAGGACTATATATGCAGCCAAGTATGTACTGGGGTGTGACGTCCAACTCCAAAGTGAAGGAAGAAGCGGCTAAATTCATTGATTTCTGGGTGAATGACGTGGAAGCCAACAAACTGATCAAAGGTGAGCGCGGTGTGCCAATTTCAGGAGCAATCAAAGAAGCTATCGCACCTGAGCTGAGTGACGCAACGAAACAAGTCTTTGAATTCGTAGCAGCCATGGAGCCAAAAGCTTCACCAATGAGTTCTCCGCCACCGGTTGGTTCACCTGAAGTAATCTCTGCTCTGGCAGATGTGGTTGAAGAGTTGAACTTTGGCAAAATTACACCTGAACAGGCAGCAGAAACATTCCGCAAGAACGCCGAATCTGTACTTGCGAACAATAAATAACTTGAATGATGGCTTGCTCGTCCCACTTCAGGGATGGTCGGGAATAAGGCTACTCGCGAATGCGAGGGCCTTTCCCCGTCCAGGTGACCGAAGCAAGGATGAGGGAGCAAGCTGATCCATGAAGGAGGTTCGTTCCATTGAGGCAGTATTCGTCGTTACGTAGAAACTTAACTGGATATGCGTTCATAAGCCCGTTTATTATTGGATTCCTGGGCTTCACACTCATCCCCATGTTTGTGTCCTTATATATGTCGTTCACGAGTTATAACTTATTCACTTCTCCGCGGTGGATTGGGCTTGATAACTACACCAAAATGTTTTTTGATGACCCGAAATATTGGAACTCGGTCAAAGTGACGTTTCTGTATGTATTCATTGGGGTACCGTTAAGGTTGATCTTTGCCCTCTTCGTAGCGATGGTCCTAAACACTGGCTCTCGTATGATTGGAACGTACCGGACGCTGTATTACCTGCCATCCATTATCGGTGGTAGTGTGGCCGTATCCATTATGTGGCGTAACCTCTTCAGTAATGAGGGTGTTATCAACAGTGCTCTAACGGCAATCGGGATCGGGCCAATAAGCTGGTTTGGTGACCCGAATGCGTCCCTGGTTATGCTCATCTCACTGTCTGTGTGGCAGTTTGGTTCGTCCATGCTGATCTTCCTGGCTGGTCTCAAAAATATCCCTACTGAGATGTACGAGGCAGCAGGTGTGGATGGTGCGAATCCTATACGGAAATTTTTCAGCATCACCTTGCCACTGCTTAGCCCGATCGTCCTGTTCAATATGATTATGCAGACGATTGGAGCATTCATGACGTTTGTACCTGCCTATATTATCTCCAAAGGAGAAGGCGGTCCAATGGACGGTACGATGTTGTACTCCCTGTATCTGTTCCGTCAGGCGTTTATGTTTAACAACATGGGTTATGCTTCGGCCATGGCTTGGGTCATGCTCATCATGATTGGTATACTCACGGTAGCTGTGTTCCTGACATCCAAGTACTGGGTGTTCTACGAATCTGAAGGAGGGAAGTAACGATGGTTTGGAGAAATGTAAAATGGCCCGTTTATCACCTGTTCGTTGCAGCTCTTGCCCTCCTGATGCTCTATCCCGTCCTATGGATGCTATTCAGTTCATTCAAGGAAAGCCGTACGATTTTCGTCACAGCGGATACCCTGTTTCCTGCGGAGTGGATCTGGAGCAACTATGTGGATGGCTGGAAAGGCACAGCTGGAAGACCGTTTATGGATTACATCACCAACTCACTTGTAATCGTGGTTATTTCCACGATCGGTGCCGTAATATCGTCATCGCTGATCGCTTTTGGTTTTGCCAGACTTAACTTCAAGGGACGTACATTCTGGTTCTCCTTGATGATGTTAACACTGATGTTGCCACATGACGTGGTATTGGTTCCTCAGTACATCATTTTCACGAAGCTCGGCTGGCTGAATACTATCTTGCCAATCGTTGTACCTACATTCTTCGGAATGCCGTTTTTCATCTTCCTGATGGTACAGTTCATTCGAACGATTCCGAAGGAGTTGGATGAGGCTGCAACCATCGATGGATGTAACAAATTCAGACTGTATATCCAGATTATTATGCCGCTGATCAAGTCTTCTCTGGCGACTGCAGCCATCTTCTCCTTCTACTGGAGATGGGAGGATCTGCTCGGTCCGGTATTGTACCTGAACTCGCCTGATAAATACACCGTGTCGATGGCGCTGAAAATGTTCCTGGATAGTGAATCTGCTTCCAACTGGGGCGCAATGTTCGCGATGTCCATCGTCAGTCTGGTTCCGGTTGTAGCTGTGTTCTTCATCTTCCAAAAACAAATTGTTCAAGGGATGAGCACCAGCGGATTGAAAGGATAAGCCAGATTACTGTATCTTCGCCCGAATGAACGTTTACGAAAGTTAACCAAGGAGGTTATCGCTTTTGAATAAAGCTCAGGGTAGTCAGGCCGTTGCCATGGGGGCAGCGGCAGAGGGCCAGGCAGTTTCCGTGACCAGCTGGAAGTTTAACTTTGGACCGGACTCGGGAAGAGCAGATGAGACAGAGGATTATCTGAAAGTAACTGCAACAACCGCATATGAGGAACGGGGAGGATACGGATTCGAGGCAGGATCTCTGGTGTATGAGAAACAACGCATCGGAGATGACGATGTGCCGGATCCCACGAAACAACATCATAACAATTCGGGGCAGACAACCATGTCTGCCCGATTGCGTTCAGGCTTCTGTATTCCGCTCAAAGCATCGTTCATCGTGGATGTTCCCGACGGAACCTACCAAGTATTACTTGTTGCAGGTGATGAGTTGGCTGAGACAGTGACCCGCGTGAAAGCTGGTGAAGGCAGGCTTGTACTGCCAACCATTCGCACACTTCCCGGACAATGCGCAGAGGTTAGATTCTCGGTTGTTGTTCGCGGCGGCAGACTTCGTCTGTCATTCTCCGGTCCTGCACCGAGAATTAATGCTTTGGAGATTACTCTTGCGAATCAGACCATGAACGTATTTCTTGCCGGTGATTCAACCGTAACAGATCAGCTGGAAAGTGGATATCCATATTGCGGTTGGGGCCAGTTATTGCCAGCCCAATTCAAACATGATGTGGCAGTAGATAATCACGCCCAGTCAGGGCGCAGTTCCCGCAGTTTTATTAATGAAGGCAGATTAAGCGCCATTATGGAGCGAATGAAGCCCGAAGATTTTCTGTTTATTCAATTTGGACATAACGATGAGAAGCCTGACCCTGAACGTGGGACGGACCCATTCACAACATATAAGGAATATTTGAAAAAGTATATCGACGCTGCACGCGAAGCAAAGGCTCGTCCGGTGCTCATAACCCCGGTACATCGTCGCTATTTTGCGGATGATGGCACATTGACCGATACCCACGGCGATTATATCATCGCCATGCGTGAGTTGGCGGAAGAGGAAGGTGTTCCGCTGATTGATCTGGCTGAGCGCAGCCGTCTTCTGTTCGAGCAGGCGGGCGTTGAAGGCACTAAGGACGACTTTATGTGGGTTCTGCCAGGCGAGTATGTGAACTTCCCCTCAGGCGTGGAGGATAACACGCATTTTCAGGAACGCGGTGCCCGCCGCCTTGCCCAGCAGGTGGCAGAAGCCATCCGCGAGCTGCAACTGCAACCGCTGCAGATGTATCTGCGGTAGGTTCATGCCTTTAATAATTAAGCGAGTTAATTAAATAACGAGCCAGCAAAGTTGCCCAGCGAGTAGCGAAGGCAATAAACTTTTAAAAAACAGGCGAGCGTAGCAGCGGAGGAGGGCGGAATCGGGTAGAGGGAGCGAAGCGTCCGCCTTTGGAGTGAGGGGAAAGGAATAGAAATCCCGAGCCAACAGCGGTCTGTAGCCCGATCCGCCCGCCGAAGCGGCTGCCCTGCGAGCCCACGGGTTTTAAGAGTTGGCCCCGCGAATGAGACAAAGAAATCCCGAGCCAACAGCGGCCTGTAGCCCGATCCGCCCGCCGAAGCGACTGCCCCGCGAGCCCATTTATTTTTAACCTATATTGCAATCGCAAAAAAAGGAGGATGTATTTCAATGACACCTGACCAGATAGAATCAGGCACATCTGCCCGTAAGAATGTTTCAGCAGTTACAGGTCACACCTACTGGGTTATTCCGGATGGTTACATTCCCCCGGAGAGCCGAGGTACACTTGAGAGTCATGAGAGTATCTGTGTACTGAACACTAGTGGCACGGATGCGGAGCTGCACATCACGATTTACTTTGAAGACAGAGAACCACTCGAAGGTATTGTCGCTGAAGTGCCAGCGAGAAGGACGAAGCATATTCGCACTGCATCGCTACGATCCGGGGAGCAGTCTATTCCGCCAGGCGTACCTTATGCGATTACGGTTTCGAGCAACATCCCCGTCATCATCCAGTACAGCCGTTTGGATACGACTCAGCCTGAATTGGCTTTGATGAGTGTTATGGCGTATCCGCTGACGTGATACGAAATGCAAGATAACCAGCAATAGGTAGAAGAGAAAATGGCCAGCAACCTTGCATTCACACTGCAGGTGACTGGCCCTCTTTGTGTATTACTCAGTGTATTTGTACGTGCTGGCATTAAGGATTTTCACATGAACCTCCACTTTGCCAAGTTTGAATTGTTTGATGGGATCAGCCCGTTGCTGGACCAGCTCTTTCCACACCGCAAGGTCATGACGATACAGATGTTCTGCTAGGCCATAGGAATCAATTTTCCGTGATTTGTTTTTTTCGAATGTTGTCCGAATTTCGGCTTCGATCTGTTTCTCGGCTGATTTCTCCATTGTGCGAGGAGATTGGTGGGAGCCGTTATCCTCCACAATGACACCTTTTACCGAAGTGATCAGGTCGAAAATGACCCCATCTCCTTCTTTCCTTGATGAAATTTTCGTATGCGGGTTATGGAGGCGAAGTGTGAGATCAGGGGTCTTGCCTCCATTCTTGTAAACGTACAGCGGGTACTGGTAGACACGATTATAATTTACGAATCGAGTACCATCTGCGTCCTCCCCTGCCACTTTCCCTTGGCTTCTGCCCTGTGAAATGACAAAAAATCCATCTGTTTTAATCAAGGGGGGAGCTTCATCCCCATTGAACCAGGTTTGGTTTTTATTGGTGATCGAGGGTAATAGGATAACCGAAGCAGGCTCACGAAAACCGTCAAGAAGCTCATGAAGACGGATGGGTTCGAAGGCAGAATGTTGCTTGTACAGCTTAATCGGTTCAAATAGCTCAATGGTCTGGCTAGACTGGTTCAGCAGGGCAGAGGGGGCAAGCACATCGGATATGCTTTGTTCCGTGCCGTAGATCCATGGTGTATATCTCAGCTGACCCGAATGCAACAGTGTGTTAAAAATATCCTCCAGGTGCCCGTTCAGGGCATTTTTTGATAAAACGATCGCTTTTACATGGGTCCACAGTGTTTGTTGCTGAGAAGTTTGATAGAGGTCGTTAATAGCCATACTTAGCGTTGTGCCTTCGCCTCGACCAACCCAGATATCACTTTCTTCCCGCGAAGTCGGCCCCTCTTGTTTGGCAATACTGGAGAAATCAATTAATTGAGCATAAGCGACATATTTGTTATCCTCATAATCTATCCCTATTCCCGTGATAAAGTTAATGCTTTGAACCTCTTTGGAATCCCAGCACCCCGACAGTATAATCAGGCAGCTCATAAGCAAGCACAACAGGTAAATCCATTTGCTCATTGGCGTTTTCTCCCACGCGTGGAATCCTGAGTATGGAGTGCAGCTGGACGCTTGGTTCTCTTCATGGATGGATACATGGATACGGCTTGGGTGAAGTCGCCGGGAATATAGGGAGAAACGGGGGACAGATAGGAAACACCATAACACTCCAAGGAAACAAGGTGAACCAGCAGAGCGAATAGTCCAAGCATGAAACCAAATAATCCAAGGATAGAAGAAATGATAAGCATCCCTATCCGTACATGAGCAGTTGCCCCACTGAGCACCGTATTTACTAGAATATAGCTGGAGATAACTGAAATCGCTACCGTTACAATGATGGTAGGAGAAGTAATCCCGGCACGAATAGCTGCATCTCCAATAATGAGTCCACCTACCACACTGACCGTTTGGCCCAAAGCACGAGGAAGTCTGCGGCCAGCTTCATTGAATAGCTCGAACATAAAAATCATTAAAAAGGCTTCCAGTGTTACAGGCATGGGCAGCCCCATACGAGTACCAGCAATCGTTGCCAGAAGAGGTAGGGGGATCTGCTCCACATTAAAACTGGTGAGGCCGATATAGAATCCAGGAAAAAAGCAAGCAATCAGCAAACCGGAAATCCGCAGGATGCGTTCAAAAGTCACAATGAAGAAAGGAGTGCTCTCGTCTTCCGGTGATTTCAACTGATTGAACAGTGTGGTTGGAGCGATGATCGCAACGGGTGAGCCTTCGATTAAAACAGCAAAACGTCCATTTAAGAGCGAGTTCACGACATAGTCCGGTCGCTCTGTATTATCGGTGAGAGGAAAGATACTGCGAATGCCTCCCATAACTGCTCGTTCCATAATAGAGGTCCCGATAATTCCGTCGATTTCGATTTTGTCCAGATTTTCACGTGCTTCTTTCAGGATCTCCGGATTGATAATGTCTTTTACGTACAATAAGCCGATAGCGGTCTGAGTTCGTCCACCTTTAACGTATTTTTCATAGCACATGGAAGAGGTTTTCATCCGTTTACGAATGAGTGCGATATTTACACTCAGCTCTTCGGTAAATCCATCGCGAGGCCCTTTTACGGAAGACTCGATGGCAGATTCTTCTGGGTTGCGCCCTGGTATGCTCGCAATATCCAAACTGCAGGATTGATCGCCGTTGCCGAAGATCAACAGCAGTTGTCCACTAAAAAGCAATAGATTTAATTGATCCGTATCTTGAAGGTCTTCTATTGGATTTAATGTTAAGCCCAGTTCTTTCGGATACACATCTTCTTCAAGCAGGGAATGTTCCTCGAGCCGGGGAATGATAAACTGATTGATTTGTTTGGCATCCGTCAAACCATCGCAATATAGCACAATAATCGGCAGATCAAGTTCATCTTTTGCTGGAAAAGTTTGAATGACAACATCCGCGCAGGGGTTGAATTGCTCTTTCAAAGAGGCAAGCAGTGTTTCATGGGACGTGTTGTCAATCGTTGGGTGCTCCATGATGTTTCCTCCTCTGATGGCGTGAGCTGATGAGTGCAACCGTTGTTGCGATTATAGCAAGTCCGCTAAGATAGATGAGATTGAACGGGAATATGTAATCGACAAGCAGCTTTTCGAATGTGATATCGTCTAGACGGTACAGCATGGAGAGTATAAATAGAACGGCTAAAGAGACACAACTGATCCTTCTTTTAGAGGTGCTCTTAATATCCCAAATTTCCACCACAATATACATGGCAAGACTAATCCGGGTAAACGAGCCGGCGAGCCATTGGTAGATGGAAAAGAAGTCAGTTTGCGCGATGTATTTGCCCAAGGAGGCTATCCGCCACTCTTCAAAAGCGGGATAACGCATTTTGGCAGCCTCAAAAGGATTAAATTCCACGATAGCACCAATGAGTGGCCCCAGTGTCAGACCTGCAATGACGAGTGCGAGCATCACATATTGCCATGGACGAATCCTTTTGGAGAGATGAGGTTGTATGTACCACAAGAGCAGCAGCTCGAACATGCCTGCAAGGCTGTAAACCATGCCATGAAGCACGGGAGGCCAGCCATGTTCAAGTACAGGAAGCAGACGACTGTAATCCTTGTATTGGGTATTGACGATCGCAACATAGAAGCCAAGCAGTACAACGAGAGGGAGGACCAATCCTGCTGTAAAAGCCAGCGAACGAATACCTTTATAGGCTGCATAGGCACAGAGCGACATGAGCGCAATGCTTGTAAAAAATACGGGTGTCTCCGTCAGGTAACTGGTTTTGGCCCATGTGGTCGTGTCGTGCAGGGTGAAGTAGATCACGGACAAGAAAAAGAGGCTGTTCCCAATCCGGAAAAGAAAGCCGAGGGGCTTGCCCAGATGTGAAGTCAGCCATTCATGCAGGGTTTGATGCTGGAGAAAACGAGATACATAGGCAAGCATTAGGGAAAATACAAGGTAGGGACCTACGGATAGCAGGACCGAGATCCATGAATCCCTTTTGGCTGCACTCAATAGGGCGGGAATGATCAGCACGTGGCTAATCAGGCCGACGGATAACATAATTAACATCATGGCTTGCAAAAAAGAAGGTTGTCTAGGTTTCATGCTGAGGATGCCCCTTTTCGCGATAGACTGTCCTCAGCAGTGTTAACGTGATTTGTGCGCTTCATACAGGCATGGCAGCAGATCATGTGGCGCGTCCCATCCTGTAATTAGGAATCCATCTCAGTGCTTAGAGATCATAATAACGGATACCCATGGCTTCCCGTACCTCAAGCATCATGTTACGTGCGCCCTTTCGAGCCTTTCACGTTCCTTCTATCAGAATCTCTTTCACCGTATCTCCACGTTGCTCATAATCATTCCGCCGTTCACGAAAAGGAACAAGCAGATTATTGATGGCTTCACCTGCCAGCCCTTTACAATCCTTACATCTCATCCTCTCTTGGCTGCAACTGGCATGTATTTCATCCACATTCTCATTGCGGTAAAGCGGATGATAGGCGAAAACAGGGCAGATATCCGGGTGTCCCAGATCAGAACGATGGATACGGGCAGGATCAGTTGTGGCCTTGGTCGGTCCCACTGACCAGCCTGTGTTTCCGGCCGCTCATATTGGTACCAAGTACACCAGCGATGATTAGCAATGCCCCAATATAGTGATAGCTACCAACGGGTTCATGCAGTATCCATGCACCTCCTACGATGGAGATGAGTGTGGACAGGTTGCTGAATACACTCATTTGGGAAGCCTCCAGATGGGTCAGGGCATAGCTCGCGAGCAGGGTGGAGATCATGGTGGAGAGGATCGCCAGATAAGCAAGGGCACCCAGATAGGATGTATCTCCAAGTGGTTTGATGTAGTCCATCATGGAACCGCTGGAAGCGTGTCGGATCAGTGAAGCGGCGTTAAACACAATACAACCAACCATTAGTGTGACCCATGTTAATTCCATCGGTTTATACTTCTGGGTTAATGGTCTTGCAAGCACACCATAACCCGCAAAACAGACCGTAGATAACAGCAATAATGCAATGCCCTTCAGGTTACCTATAGACATGCCACTTCCTTGCATGATTAAAATAAAGACCACACCAGCGACAGACAGAAGCAGAAACAGCTTCTGCATCGTGGATGTGCGTTCTTTCAGGAAGACTGAAGCGAGCACAAGTGTGAATACAGGGGCCATAGCCTGAATAATACCCGCTTCCGATGAGTTGGAAGATACGAGTCCAAAGGCTTGAAAGGCAAAAAATAGGACGGGAGATAAAAGCCCCAGTGGAATGATTCGCCACAGATCACGAAGACTAAGTCGGATTTTGATCCAACCCAAAATGACAGGAATGCTAACAACAATCAGCGATAGCGCGAATCGGTGGGCAAGCACATCAATCGGATGTGCAACAGTGACAGTCATTTTAACAAATAAAAAAGATAGACCAATAATAGCCGCGTACAATACAGCTGCGATATAAGCGTACCCCCGAGTGTGTGTTGTGTTCATAAAAGCTCCTCCAATACAGTAGTCATAGTGCTTTATCTTTCATTATCCTGAATTATGTCAGGTTCGAGGCACGTGCTGGCCTTATTCAATATACTGCCAGGTGCATCGTGCTACAATAGATAAAAGGATGAACTGTAACGGTACAATTGTGGGAGAGGGGTGGGTGCAGTGAGAAAATACGAAGTGATTGCCGAAGCATTAAAGCAGTGGATTCAGGAACAGATGCAGCAGCAGGATCGTCACCAGTGGGCAGATAAGGGCATCCGTCTTCCAGCCGTTCGAGTTGTAGCAGAACAATATCAATGCAGTGTAAGCACGGCTATTCGTGCATATGAGTGGCTGGAACAGCGGCATTTGGTGTATGCCATACCTCAATCCGGTTATTATGCCGTACAGAACGGGACAGGTGCTCAGGACATGGACTGGCAGGGAGCGTTGGACTTTGCTTCAGCTGCTCCCGATCCAAGGGTGTTCCCTTATGCAGACTTTCGTCATTGTGTGGATCAGGCGATGGAGAAGAAACAGGCAGAGTTATTTATGTATGGCACGGATCAGGGATTACCTTCGCTTATCATGCTGTTGCAGAAGCAGTTTGCGGATTATCAGGTGTTTGCGAGAACAGAGCAGTTCTTTATCACATCAGGTGTGCAACAGGCACTGGCTGTACTTGCATTGATGCCTTTTCCCAATGGAAAGAGAAAAGTATTGCTTGAACTACCGACCTATCACAATATGCCCTCGCTACTGAGTGGATTGAATGTGCCGATTGCCGGTGTGAGGCGTGCCCTGGATGGGCTGGACTGGGCATCGCTTGAACGTCATTTCGCTGAGGAAGATATCAAGTTTTTCTATGTCATGCCGCGCTTTCACAATCCGATTGGCACATCGTTGACTGCTGCTGAGAAAAAGAAACTGATCCGGCTTGCACAGCGGTACGATGTCTATCTGGTGGAGGACGATTATCTGGCTGATCTGGAGGACAATACGAAACAGGACCCGTTATGGTCCTATGATACCGAAGGCCGGGTCATCTATCTGAAGAGTTACTCCAAAATTTTGTTTCCAGGTCTCCGCATTGGTGTAGCTGTTCTGCCCTCACCACTAATTCAATCTTTTGGGGCTTACAAAAAAATGCTCGATATCGACACTTCCGTTCTGTCTCAAGCTGCTCTGGAGATCTATGTCCACAGCGGAATGTTTGCTCATCACAGGAAAGTGATTCGTAACCGCTATGCTGCCCGGATGAACACGGTGCATGAGCAATTGGACACATATCCAGACTTTGCTCCATTTATGGACGCTCCTCGAACAGGAGGGGAGCATACCGTATTACCTTTGGCGGGTGATATGCCGCTTCGTGTTCTGCTGTCCCGGCTTCAAAAGCGCGGAGTCATCGTTGATACGACAGAACGGTATTATCCGGAGGGAACCTATCAGGTGCATCAGGATCAAATGCTGCGATTGAACATCTCCAATGTGCCGAAGCAGCGAATCGAAGAAGGGATGCAGGTGATCCGAGAGGAAATTTTGAAACTGCAGATCAGTCAGAGATAAGCTAAGTAATAGCAGGACCATAACAGCGGACTATATCAATAAGCTGCGCATGAGGTGTTGCATAGCATCTAACCTTATGTAGACACTCACTACTGTTTGTAAAAAACTAAAAGGCGTCCACACAAGTTGAACACTTGTTGGACGCCTCTTTTCGTAGTTGCTATCTATCAACTATTGTTGGTAAGTTACATCTGGATGAGAATTATTCGGGTTATTCCTGAGCCATTGCCTTGAAGGAAGCTTCTGCGGCTTCCAATGTAGCCTGAACATCCTCGTTTGTATGAGCCGTGGTCAGGAACCAGGCCTCATATTTGGATGGAGCCAGGTTAATGCCACGGTTCAGCATGTGACGGAAGAAGGAAGCAAAACGTTCTCCGTCCGTGTCTTGGGCATGATCATAATTCGTAACCGGATGGTCACAGAAATGGGTGGAGAACGCACCGCGGATTCGGTTGATCGTCAGTGCAATCCCGTGACGGTCAGCAGAAGCTTGCAGACCTGCCGTCAGATCAATAGCAAGGCGTTCCATCTCTTCGTATACACCCGCGCCTTGCAGGACCTCCAGACATGCGATACCAGCCGAGATGGATGCAGGGTTACCAGCCATCGTTCCGGCTTGATAAGCCGGGCCGAGTGGAGCAACCTGCTCCATAACATGTTTGCGTCCGCCGTAAGCACCGATTGGCAGGCCGCCACCAATAATTTTACCAAGAGCCGTCAGATCGGGTTCAATCTCCGCATGGTTATCGAGTCCGGCATACGTCTGAGTAGAACCGTAATGGAAACGGAAAGCCGTAATGACCTCGTCATAGATAACCAGTGAGCCGTTAGCGCGTGTCATGGCACAGAGGCCTTCCAGGAAGCCAGGCTCCGGCATAACCATACCAAAGTTACCCACGATCGGTTCAACCATGACCGCGGCAACATCGTCACCCCAACGCTCCAGTGCAGCTTTGAGGCTGTCCAGATCATTGTAAGGCACGGTGATGACCTCTTGCGCAATACTGGTTGGAATGCCTGCACTATCCGGGATACCCAGCGTAGAAGGGCCAGAACCGGCAGCCACAAGCACCAGATCCGAGTGACCGTGGTAACATCCGGCGAATTTTACGATCTTGTTGCGTTTGGTGTAGGCACGAGCTACCCGAATCGTGGGTCATGACTGCTTCCGTACCGGAGTTTACAAAACGCACTTTATCCATGGAAGGGATAGCTTCCTTCAGCATTTTGGCGAGCTTGATCTCAAGCTCTGTTGGGGTACCGTACAGTACACCATTTGCTGCTGCTTCCGTAATGGCCTGCGTAATATGCGGGTGGGCATGTCCTGTAACAATCGGACCGTAAGCGGCCAGATAATCAATATAACGGTTGTCATCGACATCCCAGAAGTGGGCGCCTTGGGCTTTTTTCATAAATACAGGTGCACCGCCACCAACAGCTTTGAACGAGCGTGAAGGGCTGTTAACACCTCCTACAATATGCTCAAGTGCTTCTGCGTATAGAACTTCGGAACGGGAACGTGATGTATTCATAAGATAACTTCCTTTCGTAATTCAAAATATGATAAATTAACAAGCCACAGAAAGATATGATGATTTTCTCATAATAGTATAGCCGGGCACAACGAGAGGGCAGCGTAATGGCTGCCCTCTGCATGTTTAGGTTACTGAGCCGGTTGTTCTGACTTTTGATCGTCACCACTGGCTGTTTTATCTTCGGTACTGGTCGTACTATCATCCGTTGTAGCAGGCGGGTGAATAATATCCTGAATATGCTGCTTCAATTTCTCTTCATTGGTAACCGTCAATACTTGCGCACCGCCTGCTGTACGTTCTTCTTTCAGCAGGTTCATTGGCGGAATCTGCTCACTGCCGTTCATGCTGCTCTGGTAACCGAGGCCACCCAGCTTCCACATATCGGAGAGTGTCAGATTCGTATCCACATAAGGATTAACCTGTTCCAGTATGGAAGGCAGTTTGGCAATGGTAGTTGTTGACTGCATTTTCGCTGTTACAGCTTTCAGCAACTCACGCTGACGCTCGGACCGAGCGAAATCAGACATTGCATCATGACGGAAACGAACGTACATGAGCGCTGTCTCGCCATCCAGATGCTGATATCCTTTTTTGAGATCAATATCGTATTCGTTATTGTCTGCTTTACTTGTATAGTGCATGTCTTTCTCCACATCAAAATCAACACCGCCAACGGCATCCACCAATTTGATGAATCCCTGGAAATCCGTATACACATAATACTGTACAGGAATGCCGAGCAGGTCGCCGGCAGCTTGCATCGCTGCATTAGGACCATGGGTGATGGCAGTGTTGATCCGTTCCTTGCCATATCCGTCAATATTGACGTAAGTGTCGCGCAGAATGGAGAACAGATTGATTTTTTTGGTAAGTGGGTCGAGCGATACAACCATCATGCTGTCGGAGCGGGGAACTTCACCTTTTTTCAATCCGCGAGCATCGACACCCATAACGAGAATATTTACCGTTTCTGTACCTTCCCATTTGGGTGGGTCAGGAGTATTTACTTTCTCCACATTCTCGATACCTGCGAATGGTGATTCGTCACCGTCTTTTGCCAAACCGTCCAACTGATTGAGAATAGAACCGAAATAATATGCCGCTGCTCCTCCGATAATTAACACGAAGGCGGCAAGAGAAATCCATATGGTTCTCTTCGTCTTTCTGGTCATGCTAGCTCTCCTTTGTATTTGAGATGAAATAAAAAAACGAGTTCGAGTATTCAAGTAAGATCTAGTCGGAGCTTTCCGTACACGTCTTTTCCCAACATAAGGGGAGGGACGCGGCTCCAGACTATTTTAAAGCTTGCTGAATTTTGACTGATACCATTATAATTTCTTTTTGGGCTACAAGCAATTTCAACAAAATCCAAGTGAGGTATAATCATGCTGGCGATTGATGTCAAAGATTTGCGCAAGTCGTTTAGCGTCCAGAAAAGCCGAGGTGGGCTGAAGGGCGCGTTCCAGGACCTGTTTGCACGTCAATACCAAGAGGTATTGGCTGTAAATGATATTTCATTTCAGATTCCGCAAGGCGAAATATGCGGATATATTGGGGAGAACGGTGCCGGTAAATCAACAACGATCAAGATGTTAACCGGCATTTTGGTGCCTACTTCAGGGCAAATATCGGTTGGTGGATATGTTCCGTTTCAGGAACGGGAGAAGTTTGTACAGAATATTGGTGTTGTTTTTGGTCAGCGCAGTCAATTGTGGTGGGATATTGGCGTTATCGAATCCTTCCATTTATTGCGCAAAGTATATCGTGTAGGAGAGGTCGATTTCCGTAAACGGCTGGATGAACTGGTTGAGCGATTACAGCTTCAGGACCTGCTAAGTCGTCCGGTGCGGAAGCTCAGTCTTGGTCAGCGTATGCGCTGCGAGTTAGTGGCAGCCTTGTTGCATAATCCGAGTATTGTTTTCCTGGATGAGCCAACCATTGGTTTGGATATTGTGGTGAAGTCGGAAATTCGGGATTTTTTGAAAGACATGAACAAGGAGCATGGAACGACCATTCTGCTCACAACCCACGATTTGCAGGACATTGAGGCACTGTGTTCCCGGGTGATCATGCTTGATGCAGGCAACATCATCTATGATGGAGGTCTGGATCATCTCAAGTCCCAGTGGGGTAAGGAGCGCGAGATCCGCTTCAAGTTCGGTTCAGCTCACAACATCAGTCAGATGCAGGAGTGGACTGCTGCGTTGCCTGTACGTTGGACGGTTGAGAATGAATTGTCCGCATCCGTATGGATTCCGCTGGAACTGAACGTTTCGGATGTACTCGGACGTGTCGTTGGACAAGCGGATATTACCGATATTCAGATTATCGAGATCAACACGGATGAGATTGTGCGCAGTATTTACCAATCCGGTTCCGCCGAGCGTCCCGAGATTGTGGGAGCAGGGAAAGAAGCGGTGAGTGTATCCTAAGATGAATAGTGCATTTATTGATTTTATGCGCATCCGTTTTTTAACGATGCTGGCATACCGGGTGAATTATTACTCCGGCATTTTGATATATACGCTGAATATCGGCGTGTATTACTTTACCTGGCAAGCCATTTACGGTAGCAGTGGTGAACTGGGCGGCTTCACGGCAGCGCAGATGACCACTTACATCGCTGTATCCTGGATGGCACGTGCGTTTTACTTTAACAACCTGGACCGGGAGATTGCCGCAGATATACGGGATGGCTCCATTGCGATTCAATTCATCAGGCCGATCAATTACGTTATGGTCAAAATGATGCAAGGGCTTGGGGAAGGTATCTTCCGCTTCCTGCTCCTCATGATTCCGGGGATGCTCATCGCCATTCTGCTGTTCCCGGTTGAATTGCCTACGGCGCCATCGGCCTGGATTGGCTTTCTCGTCATGCTGTTCTTCAGTTTCCTCATTAATTCCCAGATTAATGTGATAACGGGACTAGCGGCATTCTTTGTGGAAAACAATGAAGGCATGATGCGTATGAAACGCGTCGTGGTTGATTTGTTCTCTGGTCTAATCATCCCGATCAGCCTGTATCCAGGCTGGATGTCCGCGGTGATGAAAGTATTGCCTTTTCAGGCCATTACGTATCTGCCCGGTTCCGTGTTCACTGGAAGAGTGGAAGGTACCGCCATCTGGAATGTACTCGGTATTCAGGTGTTCTGGTTTGCCGTGTTACTGCTTCCGATGGTATTGATCTGGCGTAAGGCGCGCAAGCGTCTGTTCGTGCAAGGGGGATAACAGATATGTACTATATGGGTCTGATCTGGGAATATTTGAAGAATTACATGAAAACACGACTCACGTACCGTGCCGATTTCTGGGTGGAGATCCTATCGGATCTGCTGTTCCAGGCAACCAACCTGATCTTTATTTTTGTGGTCTTTCGCCACACGGATAACCTGGGCGGCTGGAGTGAGAGTGAAGTGCTCTTTGTTTATGGATATTTTATGGTGCCCTATGGCATCTTCAGTTGTTTTATCAATCTGTGGGGATTCAGTGAGCGGTACATCGTCAAAGGTGAGATGGATCGGATCCTGACACGTCCTGCACATAACCTGTTCCAGATCTTGCTTGAAAATGTAGATCCGCCTGCACTCGTGGGCTCGTTTATCGGCCTGATCATCATGATCTTCAGTGGAGCAGAGATGGGATTAATGCTGGAATGGTGGCATATCCCTGCATTGATTATTTTGGCACTCAGCTCAGTCATGATCTATGCCGGCATCTATACCACATTGACTTCACTATCCTTTTATTCGGACGCGCCAACAGGTATCCTGCCGTTGATGTATAACATCCAAGGATATGGACGATACCCGGTAACGATCTATAACCGTGCCATTCAGGTGCTGTTAACCTGGATCATTCCGTTTGCCTTCGTGGGGATCTATCCCGCAGCCTTGTTCCTGGAAAGGTCCGAGATGCATCGCATGGCGCTGCTTACACCTGTGATGGGATTGGTGTTTGGCTCCATGGGCTTGCTTTTGTGGAATTTTGGCGTGAAGCGGTATCGCGGAGCAGGTTCATAATAACGCCCTGTAGCAATTCATGGGGAGATTAGGGAGGAACTGACATGACGTTAAATGTAGGCGAATTGGCACCGGATTTTGAGCTTCCGTCCAGTACGGGAGAATCGGTAAAGCTTTCGGATTACCGCGGACAGCGGGTACTGCTTTATTTTTACCCCAAGGATATGACTTCGTCCTGTACGCAGCAGGCATGTGATTTTCGTGATCGGCATGAGGTGTTTCAGGAGCTGAATACGGTTATTCTGGGAATCAGTACGGATCCAATGAAGCAGCATGACAAATTCATTGCAAAATACGGCTTGCCGTTCATCCTGTTGTCCGACGAAGAACATCAGGTTGCCGAGCAATATGGTGTGTGGCAGCTCAAGAAGATGTATGGCAAGGAATACATGGGTATTGTGCGCTCCACTTTTCTAATCGACGAAGAGGGGATTCTGATGAAGGAATGGTCGAAGGTACGGGTCAAAGGACATATTGAAGCTGCGCTGGAGGCTTTGCAGGACATGTAATCCTCTGTTTTCTCCATGAGGAGGAATGTCCTTCATATCATTAAAGGCTGTGTTTGCGGGAGATCCCGTGAACACAGCCTTTTTATGTGGGTACTCGTTTCTTTGCTCGCTGATTTTTCTTGCCATAACGAATCCGATGAACGAGTAACAGGGACAGGGGGATGATAAAACTGACAGTCACATCCCAGTCCACCCATGCAGGCATGATGGTGTTGGTGTAGAAAATGACATTAGGAGCAACCAGAATAGCTAGCGCGAATAACAACATCGCTGAAGGCAGAATAAGCGGCTTGTATGTCTTTAAGCGAAATAATTGGGCTGTTCCCACAACAAAAGCGAACATGTACAGCAAACTTTTGTAATAAGTAGCAATTAACCAGGCTATGGCCATCAAGGCTTCAATACGTTCAAAGAAGTTTCCTATATTAATTTTTTGGGCCAGGATATAGGAGATATAGATGTTATGCTGAGTCAGGATGGGGCCAACAACCATGAGAGAGATGAGCAGTAACAGGCTCAGTAATAGCCCTCCGGCAAGGGTGGCGAGCAACATGTCTCGTTTGATGTGAGGCCCCTGCTTCACATAAGGGAGAATCATCGTAATAACAATGAGTTCACCAAAGGAAGTAAATGCCCCCCTAATGACTGCCTCAACAAGGTGCAGCCAGGGAGTATTCAGGTATGGCTGCAGGTGTGAACTGTTTACTTGGGGCAGAAGGCCCAGGAATAGTAGAATCATAAAGACAACAACGATAGGAGTGAGCAGTTCACTACTTCCACCTATAGTAGACAAACCATGCAAGAGCCCCCAGAGGATGGAGCATATGATCATAATCAGAATGACACGAATGGGGGTTTGAAGGTAGATCTGCGTTGTCATAAAGTCACCGACCTCACGGATGCATATGGCAGCGCCTATGGCGAAATAGAACAGATAACCAGCTGATAGTATGGATCCTGCCCATGGCCCCAGTAATTTGTGGCAGATTTCAATAAGAGAAAGCTCCGGATGCGTTTGATGAAGTTTGTATAGAATCCACATGATGAATAAACCAATGGGCTGAGCAAGTAGGGAGCAGATCCATGCATCCTGCTTGCCGAAAGCGGTGACGAGCGAGGGATACATCAGAATCATATCCCCAACCATGACAAGGAAGGTCAGCAGTGCAAACTGCCGAATGGTAATGTTATCTTTGATTAACATGGGCCGCAAACTCCTTCTTTATGCTCGACACGGGTCTTGCTATTACCCCGAAAGTCTGGAGGTTTTCCAACGCATCTTGAACATATGGATTAACAACAACATCCCTGGAAAAATAATGCTTACTGTGGTATCCCAATCTACCCAGTAAGGAACAATGGTGATTACGATAAAAGTCAGGCTGGGCGCGACCAAATTGGCTAAACCAAATACAAGCATGGATGCAGGCAAAATGAGCATCCGATAGTGCTTGAGTTTAAACAGTTCTGCACATCCGACAACAAAGGCGTAAAGGTACACTATTGCCTTGAAATACGTAGATATGAGCCATGAAGAAGCCATAACGGCTTCTATCCGTTCAAAAAAACCTGCGATACTGATCTTCTGTGACAAAACGAAGGAAACGTAGATATTATGTTGCGTAAGGAAGGCTCCCAAAACGAGAAGGGAAATGGTAACCAGCGTCGCCAGTAACAGATTGCCAAGCCCTGCTGCCACAAGTATGTCCCGTGTCTGATGAGCCTGTTTGGCAGTGTAGGGCAGAAGCATCATGATGGGAATGACTTCACCTATCGGATATATGATGCTCACGAGGGTGCCTTGCAAGATGGATACGATGCCTGTATCACTCACGGGTTCCAAATGGCTGGCATCCACCTGTGGAAGCAGACAGAATGTCAGAACAATAATAAACACGATAACGACAGGCATCAGCAATTCACTGCTTCTTCCTATCGTTTCCAGACCGTGGAATACTCCCCAACCTATCGTGATAACAAACATCAGGATGATAATGCGAGCAGGAGTATATTGGAATATTTGGGAAGTCATAAAATCCCCGACTTCTCGGGTGTGTGTGGATGCCCCGATAATAAAAAAGTATAGGTAAAAGCAGGAAAGGAGAGTGCCAGGCCAAAATCCCAGAATGCTTCGTGCTATCTGTACCAGATTTTTATCTGGGTGCATGCTGCATAACTTCAGGATCATGGCCAGCAGAGCCATCCCCAGGGGAACCCCTACGAGAGCGCATATCCATGAATCTTGCTTGGCATAGGACGTAATAACCGAGGGGTAGATCAGCATCATGTCCCCAACTACCATCATGAAGGTGAGGGTGGTCAATTGTCTTGTTCCAAGACGACCCTGTTCAAGCATAAAGTCCCTCTCCTTTTTCCTAAGTTCCGGTCAAGTGTGCCAAGAATTGATTTACAGGCTCATAGATCCACATGATGATATAGAGTGGACTTGGAAATTCCCATAAGTTTGCGGCGATAACGCTGAACACAGTTGCCGTGAGAAGCATCCCGCTGTACACGGCCGTTTCTTTCCACTCCTTGCGACGAATGAGACCAGGGAGATCGAACCACCCAATAATTCCCCCGATCACGATGACTATAAGTGTAATTAACATTTCTGTCTCACTCCTTCAATTCATTCTTGAACGAATCATCCAGTGTACCTACACGTTTAATCTGCACATTGGCTTCGTACCGAACATCCAGATTTTCGAAATATTTATCCCAATCCTTTTCCATATTTTTGAAAAGTTTGGGATCGGCATGATACACTTCCTGCCCAAATCCGAAAATATCCGTATGGTATTTTCGTCGTACCGAATTCACGGAATTTTGCATCAACTCCACAAGATACTCCTCACTGTCCTTTTCCAGTTCCCTGATCGTTTTCATCGAACCGATTTTGATGCCACATTCCACTGCACCGATAGAGGATACATTTTTGAGTTTGATGTTAATTACAGGTTGACCGCCAACGATTTTGGCTTTGCGTTTTGTAGTTGTACGAAGTGCCTTGAAAGTCACATTTCCGTCTTTCCGGCAAGGCAAATGGTTGACAGTGGATGCCACATTGTCTCGGATATAGTTATAACCTTTGGATTCATCCTCCGTTAGCCAGCCAATCAGCTTATCTTTTTTGAATAAACTCAGTCCTGTGGTATGCAGGCTGCTAGGGGACTTGATGGTCGCTATATTTTCATTATTTCCACTCTTATCCTGATTACCGACAACCTCTACCCCGGTTATAACAGGCTGAATACCGGGAGTTAACAAGTAATCCATTAATTGATCCCCGGTTACGGTCGTCGTTGGTGACCACGTTTTGTAGGATAAATCCAGAGAATTAAACAACTTTTCTGCTGGAATATTATCCAGCGGAGTAAGCACATCTAACACTTTGGAAGCTGTTGTGTTCCGTGCAACCATAACGTAATAGTCGGGCCGGGCGGTCGGTTCGCGCATTAGCGCTTCTACCACATCATAAATACCATCTTTACGTGCATATTCCTCTCCGAATATGAGTACTCGGACATGTGACATGAAGATGCGGCGAGGGCTTGTCTCGGTCAGCTTCTGAATGGCTTCAAACAGCGTATCTGCCGATGCCTGATATTGAGTTACAGGTGTTCCTTTGCCTCCTCCTGACTTGGAGGATACTTCATTTGGAACCACGACCTGTGCGCTCACCTTAACCTTGTCGCCATCCTTGTCCACACCGAGACCCAGCATGATGCCGAGTTCGTTTAATTCGTGGCGGTCCCAACATCCGGTAAGGAGAGGGAAAAGAACGGTAATGGATAAAATTAACCGTAAGCATTTGTTCATCACTTATTCTCCCTGCTGAATTAACGCTTTGTTTTTTGGTTGGACTGTCTGGTTTCGTTCGGTGTACCCGTAGACAGTGGACGGGTCTTCATCCGGGACCATGGAACACGGAAGAGGGTATCCTTCAGATCTTTCTGTATGAAAGGTGCGAAGGGGGACATATACGACACGCCGAAGGAACGCAAGCTGCAGAGGTGGGTTACGGTGATCAGCAGAACGATCAGAATTCCGTAGAGCCCAAAGGCCGCCGCCAGAACCATCAATACGAAACGAAGAATCCGAACGGAGATGGATAATCCATTCTCTGGAATAACATAGCTGGATATGGCCGTGATGGAAACGATAATGACCATGGCCGCGGACACAACTCCTGCATCTACCGCGGCTTGACCAATAACAAGCGTACCGACAATGGAAACAGCCTGACCGACTGTTTTTGGGATCCGTATGCCTGCTTCCCGCAAAATTTCATAGGTCAGTTCCATTAAAATGGCCTCAATAAACGCAGGGAAGGGGACGCCTTCCCGCTGAGCGGCCAGACTGATAAGCAGGTTGGTTGGCAGCATTTCCTGATGAAAGGTGGAGATGGCAATATAAAAGGACGGAGCGAGCAAAGCGATAAAAAAGGCCAGATAACGAATCAGGCGAATCAAGGTGCTGATGTCGGCCCGCTGATAATAATCCTCGGGAGACTGAAAGAAATGGACGAATAAAGCAGGAACAAGCAGTACAAAAGGAGTACCGTCAACAATGATGGCGACCCGGCCTTCCAGCAAGGCTGCCGACACCGTATCTGGACGTTCGCTGTTGTACACGGTAGGAAAGATCGTCCCCGTTTTGTCTTGCACGAGTTCCTCAATATATCCGCTTTCCAGAATGCTATCAATGTCGATCTTATCGAGCCTGCTTTGGAGTTCTTTCACTACTTCCGGATCAACCGTATGTTCCAGATACAACACCGCAACCCTTGTCTTGGTGACTCGTCCGATTTCCCTTTCTTCAATCCAGAGGTGAGGATCGCGAATTCGCTTTCGAATCAATGCCGTATTCGTACGCAAATTCTCATTAAAACCTTCCATGGGGCCACGCACAACGGTTTGTGAGATGGGTTCACCAACAGAGCGGTCTTCCCAGCCTGCTGCGCCAATTTTCAATCCTCGTACAGATCCTTCAAGCAGTAAGATAGCTGATCCCGACAGCAGGGCATTCAGCACTTCATCCATATCATCGACGACCAAGACATCACTTGCGATCAGAACATCATTTTGGAGGTAACTCAGATGTTCATCATCCGCTGAAAAATCAGGAAGATCACGTTTATGTAATAAGGATTCCATGATGGAGTGATTTAGAATTTGTACATCGACCATTCCATCAATGTACAGCATGACGGCAGGCCATTTATGCAAACATTGCAGTGGACGAATCATCAAGTCATTACTGTGTCCCATTACTTGCTTGCAGTACGTAGTATTTTCATTCAGATCTGGAGAGATTCTCTTCGGATCTTGATCGTCCTGTACCGATGCACTCATCATGTATCCTCCTTATACATCCTATATTTGCAAGTTAGTATGACCTGGATGAATTCGGATTATCACAAAAAGGAATGAAGCCTGCTCCTTCCGTATGGATAACGCAAAAAAAAGGAACCGCGATGACACGCAGCTCCTTACTTGAAATTATCGATAGACGTTCGTTTGAATTTACTTTTGTCTTTGTCGAACAGGGGCAGGCTTGGATACGGATCTTGCTGCCCATGCTTTGCGGTAACGGTAAAGCACAGCCACGATGAGTAACAGGCCGATTCCTCCCACGATATATGCTGCATATTGATGAGCCAGATGGAATACGGCATTCCACTGGGGGCCAAATATTTTGCCAATGCCCAGAAATAGCACGACCCAGAACAGCGCGCCTGAATAGGCGTAGAGAGCGAATTTGCGAAAGGGAACAGCAGCTATGCCCGCAAAATATCCGGTGAAATGCCTTACACCCGGAATGAAATAACCGATGAAGATTAAGGCATTACCATACTTGGCAAACCACTTTTGCGTTTTATCGAGTTTGTCCTGCTTCAGCAGAAACCATTTTCCGTATCGTGTTATAAAGGGCAGTCCTGCTTTGGCTCCAATAAAATAAGTGATTGTCATGCCAATCGTTGTTCCCAGAAAAGCCAGTATGGTGAGGATTCCAAAGTCGAGATGCCCCTTGTAGGAGAGAAACCCTGCGTAAGCCATCGTTGTTTCACCAGGAAAGGGAAGTGCGATGAATTCAAGCAACAAGCCAAAAAACAATACGCTGTATCCGTAGGACCCAAACAGATGTTGGATCTTCTCAAGCAATTCCAATAGATTTCACTCTCCTGAATACGGGGTGGGAGCATGAATACTCTCCAAGGTGTTTTAATGTGTTCTGCCTGTCCATTATGCTACCTAATCTGAAGCGAAGAATCAATCAGGCTAGATAGCAAATTGTGAAAAAATATTAAACAAAATCACGTCTTTTTTCAATGTATGCTCCATATAATTCTAACAAATCTGCTGAAGTCTATCAGCAAATTACTAGAGACGGTGGAGGTCGATTCGTAAATGGTACAGAGACCGGAATTCAGAATCAAGGAATTAGGGGGAAACTCTGCAACAACCATACATATGTTTTTATCTGGACAATGGTATGTCATTCTCGTGCGAATTGCGATATTGTTATGTTCATTTGCTGTATATGCAGGCACGGCTTATGCATCTTCTGCTTCCGGCTCAGGTGATCCAATCTCGGAAGATAAGAATACTCAAGACAAGGTAGTCTATCTGAGTTTTGACGATGGACCGGGTAACCATACCCGTGAAGTATTGGATATTTTGCGTAAGGAGAAGGTTTTGGCTACATTTTTTGTGCTGGGTGAGCAGGCAGAGCGTTATCCGGAGTTAATCCGGGGGCTTGTGGAGGATGGACATGCTTTGGGCAATCATACGTTTAATCATCAATACGAACAATTGTACAGTGATTTTAAAGTGTTCTGGAAACAGATCAAGCAGACAGAGGAAGTGCTGGAGCGTATAACCGGTTTCCGTCCGAATCTGGTGCGGGCACCAGGCGGTACCTACGGGCATTTTGACCAGAGTTATTTTGATTTGCTCCAACTGGGTGGATACACCGTCATGGACTGGAACGTCGACAGTGGGGATTCCAAGCGTAAAGGTGTTCCGGCCAAAGAGATCCTCAGCAATTCGACCAAAGTACCTGCGGGAGCACGTTCGGTCATTGTCCTGATGCATGACGGTGGTGCACATGCTGAAACGGTAAAAGCACTTCCGGGTATTATCAAATATTATCGTGATCATGGATATCGTTTTGACACCATAAAGAGTACAGATCAACCAGTTCAATTCCGTGTACATCCAGATGGTAAGTATAAGGCCCGCAAGGCGCCGGGAAAGGCCTGGATCGCAGAGCATGTAGAAGCGAACGCGACGTTATGGCTTGCAAACAAGAAGCTGAAGGTAGAGGTGGGATTGGCTGCGGCTACCTTGCAACCGGGTGAGTTCCGCATGGAGGGTCAGCGAATCATGGTGCCTTTGCGTACTTTTATGAAAAAATTCGGGGGCAGCACTCGCTGGGACTCTGAAACAAGGACAGCCATAGCAGTATGGAAAGAAAGAACGATTCATGCAGACAGTGTGAGCGGAACACTGACAACAATAGGGGCAATTGAAACGGGGGCAGTACAGAGTCATGGTGGAACCATCTGGGTTCCATTACGTGAGTTACTGGAGCAGATGGGATTGAGGGTGAATTCCTTAACCAGTAATGAAGCAGAGTGGACGGTAAAGGCGGGCGCTTCCAGATCCATTTCGGCAATGAATAACATATTTAAGTATAAAATGATCTGAAGAAAGTCATTCTTGCAGGACTATTCTCTCTACTTCCGGGCAACAATGAATCATAGATTACTATGGTTCAGGAATGCTGATGAACGGAAGGAGATCAGGAGAAATGTCTTATATCCGAATGGAACATGAACATGCTGTTGAATTGTTAAACAGGGTCATGAAGCGTGTTGAGAGTGTGATTATTGGCAAAAAAACAGAGATTCGTTATGTCCTCACTGCAATGCTCAGTGGAGGTCATGTGCTTCTGGAAGATGTGCCCGGTACGGGGAAAACGATGCTGGTTCGTGCTGTTGCTTCTGCGCTGGATTGCTCCATGGGCCGGATTCAATTCACGTCTGATGTCATGCCGGCAGATGTTACGGGTACCTCAATCTATAATCCACATACAGCTGAATTCAAGTTTCGGCCCGGACCTGTCATGTCCAACATCGTCCTGGCCGATGAAATAAATCGAGCTTCACCACGCACTCAGTCTGCCCTGCTGGAGGCAATGGAGGAACGACGTATTACGGTTGATGGCACAACCTACGCCTTGCCACGCCCGTTCTTTTTGCTGGCGACACAGAACCCGTTACAGTTTGAGGGTACGTACCGTCTGCCTGAAGCGCAGCTGGATCGATTTATCATGAGAATTGGACTGGGGTATCCCGATCCGGAACAGGAATTGGAATTGTTAACCCGCATGCAAAGTAGAGAAGCGCTTGATGAACTTCGCCCTGTCCTGCTTGCTGAAGAGGTCGTAGCCATGCAGCGTGAAGTCAAACAGGTACATGTTGATCCCGTCGTCAAACAGTATCTGGTGGCCGTAGCTGTAGCCTCTCGCAGCCTTCCGGCGGTCAGACTGGGCATCAGTCCGCGTGGAACACTGGCCTGGATGGCTGCGGCGCAGTCATTTGCCTATCTTCAAGGACGCAGTTATGTCATTCCGGATGATGTGAAAGAGGTAGCTGTTCCTGTCCTTTCCCACCGTATTCAATTGAAGGCCCAGAACAGAGCGGAGGTTTGGGGGCAAGTACAAGTCATTGAAGAAGCATTGTCATCGGTCCCGGTACCTGTACAAATGACATCACAGGGAAGGGGACGGAGGCAATGACTGCGCTGGGACAACGGATTGTGAGTGCTGTCTTGGTGGTGGCTTTTGCTTCCTTGTATCAGTGGCATGGGGGCAAAGCGGCGTTGTTTCTATCCGTTATAGCTTTCTTGATGTTCACAGGAGGTCTGCTTCTCCATTGGTTCAGACCACGGCGTATTCACATCCGTCGGAAAATACACGCGAACCGGATTCAGGCAGGCGAGCAGGTACGGGTTCTGGTGGAGCTGGAATTCAATTGCCGTATTCCATTGTTATGGATCGTTTTGTGTGAGAACACACCTGCAGGTGTTCATCGCAAATTGATTTTCCCGGGAACACGGCGACAATTTTCCTATCAATATGAATGTTCTGGGTTACGCAGAGGAGTCTACAGATGGGATACGGGCAGATTGTACTGGGGGGATATGTTTGGCTGGAATACCCTCTCCGCAGAGACCGCAGGAGGTACACCCCTGATTGTTGTTCCTCAAGCAACGGCTTGGGGGAAGGGTGATTCGATAGAATTCGCAGCGATGATCGAAGGGACTCTGTCGGAGCGAAGAAATAGCCAGGGAAACCGTAGCCCTGAGTTTCGTGAATATCAGCAGGGTGACCCACTGGGACGAGTTCATTGGAAAAGTACAGCCAAAACGGGAAAACTTCAGACCTTTCTGCCCGATACCACGGATCTTGCCTCACTGGGTATCCTTGTGTATGAGGGCGCGTCGGGGTATGACGTAAAACAACGGGAGAACATGGATGCACCTGCTTTTGAACGAGTGGTTCGTGCAGCTGCCCGCTGGATTCATACCGCTGAGCAGGATGACATTCCTTATCATCTGTGGATGGAAGGCGGCGATAAGAGCTATGATGAACAAGATCAATGGCAACATGGGCCGTTCCATGCAGATGATGAGAATCATGGACTGGACAAGCTAGCGGGAGCGCGAATATCCAAAGCACAATCAGGCTCTGTTTCGCTCCGAACGGAGATGCTGGATGGACTGGCAAGAGGGTCGCGAATTTTGGTTCTCACAGGCAAGATGGACCCGGTTCTGGCCGAATGGATCATAACTGCAATAGGGTCGGGTTATCGTGTAGAGGTGCAATTGACTGAAGCGAACCAGGACCAATTAGGATCAACGGATAGATTGATGAATGGATTGGGATATGACAGCTTAAGTTTGGAGAGGCTTCGTCACAGTGGGGTGCCGATCCACGCAGTTACAGACGTTGCGTTATCTTCATTGGGAAAGGTGGAGGTAACGGATGTGGGAGCGTAATGGTAACCAGCAACCCAATTCCACTATGGCCGACTTAGAGTCAACGGCCCGTACGAGAATGGAATTGGCCTATTCTGTACATCAAGCTGCGAACCAGAATTCTGTGACGGATATAAAGGATGAGGGATATGTTAGCGTACCTGTCCTGTACAAAATTTTTATTTCGGCCATTTTACTTATACTGTCTCTGGAGTGGATATATCCTGTTACATCATCAGATCAGCAGGGCAGTGAACGGTTCTTGTCCGTAATGGCGGGATTAACGGGAGCATTGTTGCTCGCGGGGTTAATTCGTACAGGATGGATCACCGGGGTACTGATCCGATTATTCATTGCACTCGCTGCTTTATGTTTGATGTACGGAGGAAGTGATCCTGCCCGTTGGGCGGTCGCTTATCCGGGAATATTTTCAGCGGATATGGACACTTTTATAAATAACTGGCGATTCCACTCGATTAGTACAGAAACGAGAGGGTTGTTCATGATGTGCGGCTGGAGCATGCTCATGGCTTCTGTGCAATCCCTCGTATTCTTACGTCGAAGCGTTATGCTGTTTGGCAGTGCAACACTGCTCTATTTGCTTTTGCTTGAATCTTTTGCGGGGCTGGATGTGTATGCTTCTGTAATACGGTCTGTCCTATGGACTTTTATTATTCAGGCTCTGCTCCAGCTATTACGTCTCAATGCAGGAGTCACTACTCCGAGTTATCGAGGCAGCCCCTATGGCCGCTGGAGTGCAGTAACTATCGTTGCTTCTGCAGGTATTGTGCTTTTCTCAGCGGTACCTGGCCAGTTTGCTTCCATTCCTCAACCGGAACGCATATCTCTGGAACAGATGGGTGAACGCATAGCTCGCTGGGCAGGTTATACACAGCACAGTAGTATCCCTGCTGCAACAGCGGTCACGGGATATAGTACAGCGGACGCGCCTATGGGAGCGCCGTTGGTGCCGGGGAATTCCATCTTTTTTATAGCAAAGAGTCCGGAAGTGACGTATTGGCGAGGGGAGACCCGTTCATATTATAACGGTAGTACTTGGAGTGACCCGGGTCAGAGCTTTGAAACGGCAAGTCCATCCGGAATGCTGCGTGCTGATGGTTGGGAGAATCCAACCTATTGGAGTCGCATTCGCCAAACTGTCACGATGCAGCGAGAGTGGAAAGGACCAAATCCACTCTTTACCGGGGGCATACCGGTCAACGTATCGTTCCAGGATAAGAACAAGGATAATCAGGAAAACATGTTTTCTTTGCTGTCTAATCGCGATTCGGCAACATTGTGGCTCGCAGGCTCCGGAAACGATAAGATGGTTAAACATTATTCGGCAGACGTCATGGTTCCTGTCGCAACAGCTGAACAGTTACGTCTGCTTGAGGAAACGAATAAAGGGAAAGATCCGGCAGCCATTCGGAGGACCTATCTGCAATTGCCTGCATCACTCCCCGGTCGAGTGCAGACGCTTGCCAAGGAAATCATTCAAGGCAGCGAGACCCGGTATGACGCTGTGCAAGCTGTAAAGACTTATCTGGCTGCTCATGCCGAGTATACGTTGGATACCCGTATGCCACCGCGAGGAACAGATTTTGTGGACGATTTTTTATTCGTCACCCGGCAAGGGTATTGCAATCATTTCTCCACAGCTATGATTGTGTTACTTCGTTCGGAAGGTATCCCCGCACGCTGGGTTAAAGGTTTTGGCCCCGGAGTTGCTGACCCAGATGTGCCCAGTCAGTATGTGATTTCACAGGGAGATGCACATTCCTGGGTAGAAGTGTATTTTCCGGGTGCAGGCTGGATGCCGTTTGAGGCCACGCCAGGCTTCACCATGGCGCAAGGCGCGGGCGAAAGTGTCGCAGCGCTCGCCGAACCACAGCCTGTTGCGGAGAATCCGCCGTATATGAGCGGCGGATTGGCTAACGCGGGCGCATGGCTGCTCGCCCGCGCACGGGCCATTGCCGCGGAGCCATTGCTCGCGGCAGCCCTTGTGGCAGCGGCCCTGCTGGGCGCCGCTGCTCTGGTCCGCATGCGGCGGCTACGCCCCGCGCTGCGGTTAGGGCTGCTGCTGGCGTGGCCGCGCAGCAGCTTTCCGGACCGCGAGCGGCTGCTGGGTGCCGCCGCTCCGGTCTGGGCCGCGCTCGCGCGCCGGTACGGCCCGCGGCCGCCTGGTATGACGCTGCGTGAATATGCAGCGTCACCAGCTTTGGCCGCAGGCGCGGACGGCGCGGACATCGCGCGGTTTGCAGCCGACTGGGAACGGCTGCTGTATGGGCCGGACCGTCCGCTGCGCGCGGACAGTCTGGACTTCCTGCGCCGGGCACTTCGTTTGGCCCGGCGGTTGCAGGCGTTGTAACACAAGGATGTTACAACGTTACACCAAAAAAGATGCGAAGCACCTGCGGAAACAATCGCTATCGCTCTCCAATAGAGCTTGGCGATTTGTGGGCAGATGAAGATCACCATTGGCTGACGCACTGTTTTTAAATGCAACGTTTGATTTATCGTTGCAAGCCATACAAAAGACGCCTTTCTCGCTATGCTGAGAACGAGGCGTCTTTCCACGATCAACCACTTGAACCAGCATCTTGCTGCCAAGCTTTTCTATTCGAAATTTCATATTTAGAGGCATTTGGTAATCCTGTTTTGATATGTCGAAAAAAGGAGTTTCGCCTTTCCTTGACGGTATGTTTTGTCGTTGCGTATAATTAGTTTCATTGAATTGAGGGAGGCACGGTTATGAATAAACAGAATGAAATTGTAGTTGTCCTTGACTTCGGGGGTCAATACAATCAGTTAATCGCCAGAAGAATCCGGGATCTTGGCGTATACAGCGAGCTTTTGCCGTATAACACACCGGCGGAAAAGATCGCAGAAATGGCACCAAAAGGAATCGTATTTTCGGGTGGCCCGTCCAGCGTATACGCTGAGAATGCTCCACACGTGGACCCAGGTGTCTATGACCTGGGCTTGCCAATCTTCGGGATCTGCTACGGAATGCAGCTTATGGCCCAACAGCTCGAAGGTAAAGTAGAACGTTCCGAGAAGCGAGAGTACGGTAAAGCAGACCTTGAGTTTGCCGCTGGATCTACACTGGCAAAAGGCATTGAAGGTGAACATACGGTATGGATGAGTCACGGTGACCACGTGGTTACACTTCCTCCGGGTTTCAAACTGGATGCAGGCACGGAAAGTGCGCCAATCGCTGCCATGAGTGACGATGAGCGTAAATTGTATGCTGTTCAGTTCCATCCGGAGGTACGTCACTCTGTTCGTGGTAACGACATGATTCGTAACTTCCTGTTCGAAATCTGTGGTTGCGAGGGCAACTGGACGATGGAGACATTCATCGATGACACCATCAAAGACATTCGTGAAAAAGTTGGCGACAGTAAAGTACTGTGTGCGCTCAGTGGCGGCGTGGATTCTTCTGTTGTAGCTGCATTACTTCACAAAGCAATTGGTGATCAACTGACATGTATGTTTATCGACCACGGTCTGCTGCGCAAAGGCGAAGCAGAAAGTGTAATGGAGACATTTGTCGGCAAATTCGACATGAAAGTTGTCAAAATTGATGCACAAGAGCGCTTCATGTCCAAACTGGCTGGCGTGGATGATCCAGAACAAAAACGTAAAATCATCGGTAACGAGTTTATTTACGTATTTGACGAAGAGTCCAAGCAGTTCGATGATTTTGCATTCCTTGCGCAAGGTACACTGTACACAGACATCGTGGAAAGTGGTACAGCGACTGCACAGACCATCAAATCTCACCACAACGTGGGCGGTCTGCCTGAGGATATGAACTTCAAACTGATTGAGCCACTGAGCACATTGTTCAAGGATGAAGTACGTAAAGTAGGTACCGAGTGTGGCCTGCCGGACGAAATTGTGCACCGTCAGCCTTTCCCAGGTCCGGGTCTCGCGATTCGTGTGCTTGGCGAAGTAACAGAGGACAAGCTCAAAATTGTTCGTGATTCGGATTACATTCTGCGTGAAGAAATTATCAAAGCTGGCCTTGATCGTGAGATCTGGCAATACTTCACAGCCCTGCCGAACATGAAGAGTGTAGGCGTAATGGGTGATGCGCGTACGTATTCCTACACTGTAGGTATTCGTGCCGTAACGTCCATCGACGGTATGACTGCTGACTGGGCACGTATCCCTTGGGATGTGCTGGAGAAAATCTCAGTACGGATCGTTAACGAAGTCGATAACGTAAACCGTATCGTCTATGACGTAACATCCAAACCACCTGCAACGATCGAGTGGGAGTAGGATATACAACTGTAACAATGGATTAAAAAAAGCTCCCTTTTATCTGCGTCCTATCGCAGATAGAAGGGAGTTTTTTATTGCAAATATTATGGTTAAAACTTTTATCAGGGGACTGTTCTCCTAGTAATAAACTCTCAAAATTAATCCCATTTTAAAGTTCACTTCATGATCCTTTCAGGTCCAGCCTGTACAATAAGTACATACTAAGAGCTATATGGCTACTGAAAGGAGAATTGAATGTATGCGTAAAACCGACTATATGAGCAAATGGAAGATGGGCATTGGAAGTGCGTTTCTGATGGTGATGCTGGCAGGATGCGGTTCAGGTATGCAAGACCTGGCTTCCGGTTCTGGGGACTTTCCATTTGTGAACTTAGAGGCAGCGGATGCTTCTTCCGATCAGACCAGAAACCAGGAGTTATCCTCTGACTCAACAACGAACGCAAATCAGGAACAACAAGAGATACAGGATACTCCGCAGACAGAGATATAATTAACATAGGACTGATCCGGCAAAAAAATGCTCTGGAACATGTCGCAAATTGCTCCATATACCTAATGAGTATATGCCTTCGGAATACGAGACATCGTTATTCCTAGATCGTCATTCACCTGATTGCTAAAACGCATCAGAAACATAAGCTAGCCTGATTAGAGCGTTTCTGCTCTTTGATCAGGTTAGCTTTTTATGTTATTCTGCGGAACTTTCAGCCTGAAAGAATGGACATATCCCATTGAGATTTCACCGAAAAAAGCGCATACAATTGGGTTGTAAACCGCTGAACTGGTTCAATCTGTTAAATAATACGAACGATATTATACAAGGGTGAGATTAATATTCGTTTTCATTGACAAAAACATACTGCCCTCCTAAAATAGTGATGGGAAACAAACAAATAGCGCATACTTATTCGTATAATCCTGGGGATTGGCCCGGGAGTCTCTACGAGATCACCCTAATGATCTGGCTACGAAGAGGAGAAGGCTAAGCACATGAATTCTACATGATTGCGGGGACATCACGCACATTAGAATTTTTTTTGTTCTTAGTAAAGGCATCATGCCACTCCTTGTCAGCTGAACCCTGGGTGAAGAATCTTCATCAGGGTCATTTGTCGTTTTTCAATATGGCTTCAACATCTCTAAGGGGGAGTTAGTAATTATGGATCGTTTCTTTAAATTAAAAGAAAACGGAACAAACGTTAGAACGGAGATTGTTGCGGGTCTCACTACGTTTATGACAATGGCTTACATTCTTTTTGTGAATACGTTGTTCTTGGGACAAGCCGGTGCGGGGATGTCGGATAATGCAGTATTCTTTGCAACAGCCGTCGGCGCCGGATTAATGACTATTATTATGGGATTGTTCGTAAATATTCCGATCGCGCTTGCACCAGGTATGGGATTGAATGCGTACTTCATGACTGTCGTTCTAAGTTCGAATGGGGCGATTACTTGGCAGGCTGCTCTCGGAGCGGTATTCCTTTCCGGTATTGTGTTTATTATTTTAACCGTGACAAAGATTCGGCAAATGCTGCTTGTTGCAGTGCCACAGTCGATCAAAATGGCCATTACGGTTGGTATCGGTCTCTTTATTACGATCATCGGTTTCAAACTTGCTAATCTAGTTGCGGTAACAGTTAATGTTGCACCAGACGCAGATCTGAGTCAGCCGATTCCAGGTAGCAGTTTTAACCTGTCATTGGGCAACTTTGTAACACATCACGATGCATTGCTGGCTCTGATTGGTTTGCTTCTTATTGCTATACTGATGGTTATGCGCGTTAAAGGTGCTCTGTTGATCGGGATCGTAGTAACAACGCTGATTGGTATTCCAATGGGAGTTACGAATTTGGGTGGTCTTTCAGGTGCAAGCTGGTTGCCTAATTTCAGTGATCTGGCGGTTGGACAGCTAGATTTGAAAGGTGCCATCAGTCTCGGATTGTTCGAGATCATCTTCATCTTCACCTTCGTTGAATTGTTCGACACGTTTGGTACCATGGTAGGTACTGCAACACGTATGGGGATTATGAAGGATAAGAAAAAAGGCGAGAAAACGATCGGTAAAGCGATGCTCGTCGATGCAGTTGGTGTCAGCGCAGGTGCTGCACTGGGTACAAGTACAATTACGGCATACGTTGAAAGTGCTTCAGGCGTTGAGGCGGGTGGACGTACAGGACTGACTTCGGTAACCACAGGTTTGCTGTTCATTTTGGCTCTGTTTATCGCTCCGCTTGCGCTGGTTGTTCCATCCGCTGCGACGGCTCCGGCATTGATCATCGTGGGTGTGCTTATGATGAGTCAAGTGCGTAGCATCGAGTGGGATAATTTCCTGCAAGCTTTCCCCGCGTTCCTTACCATTGTATTGATGCCTTTCACAGGTGGAATCGCAAACGGGATCTCCGCAGGTATCGTATCTTATGTGATTCTGGCGGTGTTTAGTAACTTGGTTACAGAGCGTAAAGTGAAAATTCACTGGCTTATGTGGATCTTGGCGCTCATTGTAGTTTGCCGATACGTATTTATTGGCGGGGAGTAAGCGTACATTAGGTTTAATGAAGAATACGGAGATAAGTTTGTTACCTTATATATGAAAGAAGCGGAAGCCGCGGGATTTAAACCCGGAGCTTTCGCTTTTTTTTGTTTTCTTTTCTTGAGTAAAATGAATCTCAGAAATGTTTTCCTTCTATATAGAAGGAATGAATATAATGATCTATGATTTGTTGGTTGTTTATCCAATGAAATCATCGGTTAATAAGTTTCTATAATGAGTCTGTACTGTATACAACATGTGTTTCTCTTTAATTGGATCAGGGATCATATGAAAAACTTTTTGCGTATGTAAGTTAATTACTCTGATTATTAAAGTTAGTGCGCAGATGTATCATTTGGCCGGCTATAAGGAGATACTTGTAAAAGGTCTACAGAGTACTCATTTATAAGAATTTATTGTTTATCGAAAAAAGACTTGCGTTCCATAACTGTACATGGTATATTATATTTCCGGCCAAAAAAACACGAGATACACGGTGCGGCAAGCAAATGAAATAAGCTTCGAAAGAAACTTAAAAAAAAGAGCTTGCAAAATGGGTTCGGACATGATATTATATAAGAGTTGCTGAAGAGAACGACATTCGGTAATGAAACAAGTTTGATCTTTGAAAACTGAACAACGAGTGAGTAAACATTCTGCTTGCAGAATGAACGCAAAAGTTTGAAACAAGCCTTTGGCTTGGATCGACTGGAGCACAAATGAGATTTTTAATCTCGTCAGATTCAAAATGAGCTTATCGCTCTTTTCAATACTTTATTGGAGAGTTTGATCCTGGCTCAGGACGAACGCTGGCGGCATGCCTAATACATGCAAGTCGAGCGGAGTTGATAGGAAGCTTGCTTCCTTGATACTTAGCGGCGGACGGGTGAGTAACACGTAGGCAACCTGCCCTCAAGTTTGGGACAACTACCGGAAACGGTAGCTAATACCGAATAATTGTTTCCTTCGCCTGAAGGAAACTGGAAAGACGGAGCAATCTGTCACTTGGGGATGGGCCTGCGGCGCATTAGCTAGTTGGTGGGGTAACGGCTCACCAAGGCGACGATGCGTAGCCGACCTGAGAGGGTGATCGGCCACACTGGGACTGAGACACGGCCCAGACTCCTACGGGAGGCAGCAGTAGGGAATCTTCCGCAATGGGCGAAAGCCTGACGGAGCAATGCCGCGTGAGTGATGAAGGTTTTCGGATCGTAAAGCTCTGTTGCCAGGGAAGAACGCTTGGGAGAGTAACTGCTCTCAAGGTGACGGTACCTGAGAAGAAAGCCCCGGCTAACTACGTGCCAGCAGCCGCGGTAATACGTAGGGGGCAAGCGTTGTCCGGAATTATTGGGCGTAAAGCGCGCGCAGGCGGTCATTTAAGTCTGGTGTTTAATCCCGGGGCTCAACCCCGGATCGCACTGGAAACTGGGTGACTTGAGTGCAGAAGAGGAGAGTGGAATTCCACGTGTAGCGGTGAAATGCGTAGATATGTGGAGGAACACCAGTGGCGAAGGCGACTCTCTGGGCTGTAACTGACGCTGAGGCGCGAAAGCGTGGGGAGCAAACAGGATTAGATACCCTGGTAGTCCACGCCGTAAACGATGAGTGCTAGGTGTTAGGGGTTTCGATACCCTTGGTGCCGAAGTTAACACATTAAGCACTCCGCCTGGGGAGTACGGTCGCAAGACTGAAACTCAAAGGAATTGACGGGGACCCGCCACAAGCAGTGGAGTATGTGGTTTAATTCGAAGCAACGCGAAGAACCTTACCAGGTCTTGACATCCCTCTGACCGGTACAGAGATGTATCTTTCCTTCGGGACAGAGGAGACAGGTGGTGCATGGTTGTCGTCAGCTCGTGTCGTGAGATGTTGGGTTAAGTCCCGCAACGAGCGCAACCCTTATATTTAGTTGCCAGCACTTCGGGTGGGCACTCTAGATAGACTGCCGGTGACAAACCGGAGGAAGGTGGGGATGACGTCAAATCATCATGCCCCTTATGACCTGGGCTACACACGTACTACAATGGCCGGTACAACGGGCTGCGAAATCGCGAGATGGAGCCAATCCCAACAAAGCCGGTCTCAGTTCGGATTGCAGGCTGCAACTCGCCTGCATGAAGTCGGAATTGCTAGTAATCGCGGATCAGCATGCCGCGGTGAATACGTTCCCGGGTCTTGTACACACCGCCCGTCACACCACGAGAGTTTATAACACCCGAAGTCGGTGGGGTAACCGCAAGGAGCCAGCCGCCGAAGGTGGGATAGATGATTGGGGTGAAGTCGTAACAAGGTAGCCGTATCGGAAGGTGCGGCTGGATCACCTCCTTTCTATGGAGAATCGTTTCCTGCAACGGAAACATTCAAATACGCAGCTTAGCTGCAAAACACTCACTCGTTGTTCGGTTTTGAGAGCTCAAACTCTCAAACAGCTTGCTTTTGCATGGAGCTTGTTCTTTGAAAACTAGATATCGAAACGAAACAAACGCGAATTAGAACATTCCTTTAAGCTGAACTTGTGCAAACAAGTCAAGTGTATAAAGGTAGTTAAATTGCTTTTGTGATGGTATCGGGTGAGAGCGACTTTTGGATTTGGACGCAGTCCAAACCAAGGGAAGCGAGCGACCGAAACCGGAACAAAATGGTTAAGCTACTAAGAGCACACGGAGGATGCCTAGGCGCTAGGAGCCGATGAAGGACGTGGCGAACAACGAAACTGCCTCGGGGAGCTGTAAGCAAGCTTTGATCCGGGGGTGTCCGAATGGGGAAACCCAGCTGGGGTAATTTCCAGTTACTCATAACTGAATACATAGGTTATGTAGAGGCATACCAGGGGAACTGAAACATCTAAGTACCCTGAGGAAGAGAAAACAATAGTGATTCCGTCAGTAGCGGCGAGCGAACGCGGAGAAGCCCAAACCAGAGAGCTTGCTCTTTGGGGTTGTGGGACGTCTCACATGGAGTTACAAAGGAACCGGTTAAGCGAAGAGGTCTGGAAAGGCCCGCCAAAGAAGGTAAAAGCCCTGTAGTTGAAAGTTGGTTCCCTCCGAGACGGATCCCGAGTAGTGCGGGGCACGTGAAACCCCGTATGAATCCGGCAGGACCATCTGCCAAGGCTAAATACTTCCTAGCGACCGATAGTGAAGCAGTACCGTGAGGGAAAGGTGAAAAGCACCCCGGAAGGGGAGTGAAATAGAACCTGAAACCGTGTGCTTACAAAAAGTCAGAGCCCGTTTTAGGGGTGATGGCGTGCCTTTTGTAGAATGAACCGGCGAGTTACGTTCCCGTGCAAGGTTAAGGTGAAGAGCCGGAGCCGCAGCGAAAGCGAGTCTGAATAGGGCGATGTAGTACGTGGACGTAGACCCGAAACCGGGTGATCTACCCCTGTCCAGGGTGAAGGTGCGGTAACACGCACTGGAGGCCCGAACCCACGCATGTTGAAAAATGCGGGGATGAGGTGGGGGTAGCGGAGAAATTCCAATCGAACTCGGAGATAGCTGGTTCTCCCCGAAATAGCTTTAGGGCTAGCCTCGGAAAACAGAGTCGTGGAGGTAGAGCACTGATTGGGTGCGGGGCCCGCAAGGGTTACCAAGCTCAGTCAAACTCCGAATGCCATAGACTTACTTCCGGGAGTCAGACAGTGAGTGCTAAGATCCATTGTCAAAAGGGAAACAGCCCAGACCATCAGCTAAGGTCCCCAAGTGTGTGTTAAGTGGGAAAGGATGTGGAGTTGCACAGACAACCAGGATGTTGGCTTAGAAGCAGCCACCATTGAAAGAGTGCGTAATAGCTCACTGGTCGAGTGACTCTGCGCCGAAAATGTAACGGGGCTAAACACACCACCGAAGCTATGGCTTGATGCTTTGCATCAGGGGTAGGGGAGCGTTGTATAAGGGTTGAAGGTGTACCGTAAGGAGCGCTGGACATTATACAAGTGAGAATGCCGGTATGAGTAACGAAAAGATCAGTGAGAATCTGATCCGCCGAAAGCCTAAGGGTTCCTGAGGAAGGCTCGTCCGCTCAGGGTAAGTCGGGACCTAAGGCGAGGCCGAAAGGCGTAGTCGAAGGACAACAGGTCGAAATTCCTGTACCACCGTAAGCCGTTATGAGCAATGGGGGGACGCAGTAGGGTAGTGACGCGGACTGATGGATGTCCGTCTAAGCAGTGAGGCTGATGTGTAGGCAAATCCGCACATCGTAAGGCTGAGCTGTGATGGGGAGCGAAAATTATAGTAGCGAAGGTCATGATCTCACACTGCCAAGAAAAGCCTCTAGCCAGGTGATGGTGCCCGTACCGCAAACCGACACAGGTAGGCGAGAAGAGTATTCTAAGGCGCGCGGAAGAACTCTCGTTAAGGAACTCGGCAAAATGACCCCGTAACTTCGGGAGAAGGGGTGCCCCGGTAGTGTGAATAGCACGAGGGGGCCGCAGTGAAAAGGCCCAAGCGACTGTTTAGCAAAAACACAGGTCTGTGCGAAGCCGTAAGGCGAAGTATACGGGCTGACGCCTGCCCGGTGCTGGAAGGTTAAGGGGAGTGGTTAGGGAGTAATCCCGAAGCTGTGAACCGAAGCCCCAGTAAACGGCGGCCGTAACTATAACGGTCCTAAGGTAGCGAAATTCCTTGTCAGGTAAATTCTGACCCGCACGAATGGCGTAACGACTTGGGCGCTGTCTCAACGAGAGATCCGGTGAAATTTTAATACCTGTGAAGATGCAGGTTACCCGCGACAAGACGGAAAGACCCCATGGAGCTTTACTGCAGCTTGATATTGAATTTGGGTACGATCTGTACAGGATAGGTGGGAGCCTTTGAAACGGGAGCGCAAGCTTCCGTGGAGGCAACGTTGGGATACCACCCTGATCGTATCTAGGTTCTAACCTGGTACCGTAATCCGGTGCGGGGACAGTGTCAGGTGGGCAGTTTGACTGGGGCGGTCGCCTCCTAAAGAGTAACGGAGGCGCCCAAAGGTTCCCTCAGAATGGTTGGAAATCATTCGAAGAGTGCAAAGGCATAAGGGAGCTTGACTGCGAGACCTACAAGTCGAGCAGGGACGAAAGTCGGGCTTAGTGATCCGGTGGTACCGCATGGAAGGGCCATCGCTCAACGGATAAAAGCTACCCTGGGGATAACAGGCTTATCTCCCCCAAGAGTCCACATCGACGGGGAGGTTTGGCACCTCGATGTCGGCTCATCGCATCCTGGGGCTGAAGTAGGTCCCAAGGGTTGGGCTGTTCGCCCATTAAAGCGGTACGCGAGCTGGGTTCAGAACGTCGTGAGACAGTTCGGTCCCTATCTGTCGTGGGCGTAGGAAATTTGAGAGGAGCTGTCCTTAGTACGAGAGGACCGGGATGGACGTACCGCTGGTGTACCAGTTGTTCCGCCAGGAGCACCGCTGGGTAGCTATGTACGGACGGGATAAACGCTGAAAGCATCTAAGCGTGAAGCCCCCCTCAAGATGAGATTTCCCAGTATGTAAGACCCCTTGAAGACGACGAGGTAGATAGGCTGGGGGTGGAAGTGCAGCAATGCATGGAGCTGACCAGTACTAATCGGTCGAGGGCTTATCCAAATATGCAAGTGATAATTCGCATGTTTCGTTTCGAATCTAGTTTTCAGAGAACGATCTCTGAAATGTAAGCTATGCGTTTGGTGGCGATGGCGGAGGGGTTCCACACGTACCCATCCCGAACACGACCGTTAAGCCCTCTAGCGCCGATGGTACTTGGACCGCAGGGTCCTGGGAGAGTAGGATGCCGCCAAGCAAAGAACCACTGCCGATGTTATTCGGTGGTGGTTTTTATTTTTGTCTAATTGGATCTATGAAATTAGGAACAGCTCAGATTTGATGGGCTGTTTTTTTATTACCCAATTCACCTCAGATACCCAGATGTGCACTTAACCAGCAACCTGGGTACATGAACAAACAAACAAACAAACAAACAAACAAACAAACAAACAAACAAACAAACAAACAAACTAATCTTGCCGAAAGGAGGAAGCCAGCACATAACATGCTGTTTTCTGCCCCATCGTAGGCAACCTACAACAATCTTACAAGAGTGTAAGGCGATTGTAATCTAGATCAATAGGTATCAATCTTGCTGCTCCTGTATATTAATCCTATCCATCGATGGGATTAATTTTTAGGGGGAGTTGTCGTGAGGCTTTTTGATATATTGTTGTTCTTTTCAAGTGTTTTTTTGTTGGCAATCCCATTTATTTTTCAATCAACGTATCAGGAGATCTGCTTTGCTCCTGACAAGCGGAGCAGGCTCCATTTTTTTAGTGATACATCTTCTTGTCGAAGGATACAGGGTTCAGCTTTTATTTTTATACGGATTTACGATCCTGATGCTTATGCTTTCAATTATAAATGTTTTCATAACGCAGAAAGCCGTACGGACTACCTCGCGAATCCGTAGAGTGCTGGGTCCCCTTTTAATTGTGATTGGGTTAATCGCAACAGCGTGCCTTAACTATGTGTTTCCCGTATTCGACCTTCCGGCGCCAACCGGCAAGTTGAAGGTAGGTACGCAAGTCTTCCATTTCGTCGACCCTAACCGAGAGGAGACATTTGGAAAAACCACGACGGGCAAGAGAGAATTGATGGTTCAGGTATGGTATCCGACTGAAGCCGGTACTGGGGAGTACGCTCCCTTTATCCCTGATACCCGGATTTTATCTTATATGGGGGAGAACTTTGGTCTTCCTGGGTTTACTTTCCAACACCTGAAGTATGTATCCAGTCATTCATATTCGGGGGGCGAAGTCTCTTCGGAACAGGCCTCATACCCGTTAATACTTGCAAATCCTGGAAACGTCTCTTCCAGGTTTCTCCACACGTCGCAAGCCGAAAATCTCGCGAGTCACGGATATATCGTGGCTGTGATCGACCACACCTACAATACATTTGCGACCAAGTTTCCGGACGGTCGAATCACGACCAGCACAACCGACAACTTATTCTCGCCCGATCATGATTACCAGACGGGAAGGGGAGTTCGAGACAAGTTGGGAAAAGTTTTAACCGAAGATGTGGTGTTTGTGCTGGACCAATTCGACCTCATTCAATCGGGGCAGATTCCAAGTCATCTAAAAGGGAGGATCGATCTCGGTCATGTCGGGGTGTTCGGTCATTCCATAGGCGGAGCGACGGCCTATGACGCTTCTTACGATCCGAGAATCACGGTTGGAATAGACTTAGATGGAGGGCTTTATCGACTGCGTGAAAGAGAAGGGCTGCGAAAGCCGTTTTTGTTCATCAACTCGGAAAGCTATTCCGAAAAATTAAAAAGGGTGATGGATAACCGGGTCTACACGGATGCAGAGCTTAACCTTATGGGCTCGACAAGAGAGTGGGAGGATCAAGTAACGGAAGATAAAAAGTTAGAGCTTGAACGGATGCGCGAAACGGTCGACGAAGGGGGACAAGTCCTCTATATCGATAATACGGAGCATTTGAATTTTGCCGATGTACAGTTCATTTCTCCGATTTTCAACATGCTGGGTATTACAGGAAAGATTGCGCCCGAAAGAGCGAACTCCGTTATCAATGCCTATATGCTGGATTTCTTCGATATGTATCTGAAAAATCAAGGCGGAAACTTAATGAAAGGACCGGATAGCCGCTTTCCGGAGGTGAAGTTCGTAAACTAGCTATTATAATTAGAGAACAGGCTGCCGATTCTGCGATAGCCTGTTCTCTATGTGATATTGTATTCGTTTCCTCAAGCGTGGCTGCCCAATATGCCAGGACACAACCACAGTCCGGCAGTCGGGCAAAAGTTAGTGTTGAACGCTCTTGAACGATGCTTCCATCCTTCCACGCAGATGTATCTTGTATTTTACTTGAAGGCAAGATTGATTCTGAGGTGTGGAGATGGCTCGGTTTTTATGCGGAGCAAGGAGAGTACATCTTTTATATTTCGCAAAGAATCGAGCTGTCTTCTCATAAATTAGTACCAAGTTCTAAGACTTAGTGCTATAATGGTAAAAAACAAGTGAGGTGACTACCGGTATGAATCATCAATCAAAGGCAACCATCACGGCAATGGGAACGTATGTACCGGATCGAATATTAACGAATGCTGATCTGGAGAAATTAGTCGAGACAAGTGACGAATGGATTGTGCAACGTACAGGCATGAGAGAACGGCGAATTGCAGCTGAAGATCAATTTGTATCTGACCTGGCTACGAAGGCTGTAGAAGATATGATACGTCGTTATGATGTAAGTGTAGAAGATGTGGATATGATCCTTGTCGCTACAAGTACACCTGAATATGCTTTCCCAAGTACGGCATCCAGAGTACAGGCTAATCTTAAGATCCCACACACGGGTGTACTGGATTTAAATGCTGCATGCGCAGGTTTTACCTACGGACTACAGCTAGCCGACAGTCTGGTGACCAGTGGAATGTACCGCAAAGTACTGGTTATTGGAGCAGAGACATTATCCAAAATTACGGATTACACAGACCGCACGACTTGTGTACTGTTTGGTGATGGAGCGGGGGCCTTCTTGGTGGAGAGATCATCGGGTGCTGAAGGTGACTTTATGGCAGCCATATCAGGTACACATGGAGAAGGCGGTGTACATCTCTATAAGACTGGCTTGTCTTCTGAGATGAATGGTGTGCCTTTGCAGGGTGAGGGATGCCTTGTTCAGAATGGGCGAGAGATTTATAAGTGGGCTGTACGGACGATCCCAGAGCAATTGGATAAGCTGATAACGAAAGCTGAATTAAGCCCTGACCAGATTGACTGGTTTGTCCCGCATAGTGCCAATATGAGAATGATTGAAGCTGTTTGCGAACGTGGTCTGGTTCCTTTGGAACGTACTCTAACCAGTGTAGAGTATCGTGGGAACACATCTGCTGCGTCCATTCCGCTTGCTTTACAGCTTGCAGTGGATGAAGGGAAATTGAAAGAAGGACAGAGTGTAGCTCTCTTTGGCTTTGGTGGTGGTCTGACGTACGCAGGTCTGGTGCTGAAATGGGGCGTGCTGGACAAGGTTCAGGAATGAGTAACATACGACGGTATGCAATACAAAAATAAATAGAGAAAATAAAAGAGACCACCCAAACTTCATGTAGTCATGAAGAGGGTGGTCTCTTTAGTGGGTTAACTCGTTTCAAAAAAAGTGATATGATTGCATCTATTTTTTTGTGTTAACCGGAATTGCTTAATCCCGTAAATATTTTACGGCGTAAGCTTAGGTGCATGGCGGTGATGTGTCCCTTGTTCGTAGCTGTACGCTAGCTTGATCAAGGTTCCTTCATCAAAAGCACGACCCAGGAATTCCATGCCTACAGGTAAACCATCGGTTGTGAAACCGGCAGGGACCGTGATCGCCGGGAAGCCGGAGAAAGGACTCAAACGGTTGTTACCACCGGAGTTTTGTCCTTCGCCAATAACACCAGCGGCTTGTGTGGACGTAGGATAGATGATTGCATCCAGATTATTATCTGCCATTACTTTCAGCAAGGATTCACGTGTAACTTGGGTACGTTTCAGTATGATGTCCTTATATTCGGTAGTCTCCAGGGTTTGGCGTGCATCCCTAGTCTTCATGGATTGTTCTTGGGACTTATCAAACTCTCCGGAAGCGATGATCTCGGACAGACTGTGATATGGAGCATCTGCACCCAATGATTCCAGATAGTCATTCAGCTGAAACTTGAATTCATATCCACTAAGGCTTGGGTATTTGTTGATCTCAGCTAAGTTCGGGATAGAGATTGGTACTGCGGTAGCGCCAAGTGACTTCAATTCTTCAACAGCTGTGTTGATTACGTCAGCAACGGCTTTTTCTTCAGCTTTGGTACTTGGGATGAGTTCTGTGGCCACACCGATGCGTGCACCTTTCAACCCGTTTACATCCAAGAAATCAGTGTAGCTGGAAGGGATTTTCCCAACCGCGTAAGCTGTAGCGACATCTTTTTTGTCATAGCCGGCTGTAGCATCCAGCATGATTGCGGCATCACTTACGGTACGAGCCATTGGTCCACCGACATCCTGTGTCAAAGCCAATGGAATAATGCCTTCACGGCTGGATAGTCCGATGGTTGGGCGGATACCCACGAGGCTGTTGAAGCTGGAAGGGATTCGGATCGAACCGCCAGTGTCTGTACCCATGCCGGCTGCGGCAAAGTTAGATGCAATGGCAGCGCCTGTTCCACCGCTTGAGCCACCTGGATAGTGATCCAAGGCGTAAGGGTTAAGTGTTTGTCCACCCAATGAGCTGGATGTCGTGATGCCAAATGCGAATTCATGTAGGTTTGTTTTGCCCAAAATAATGGCGCCAGCTGCTTTGAGTTTCTTCACTTGTTCAGCATCGTGAGCAGGAATGGAATCTTTCAGACAGATACAGCCTGCGGTTGTCGGCATGTCATTGGTATCGAAATTGTCTTTCACCAAAATCGGAACGCCATGCAGAGGTCCGCGGGCACCTTGAGCTGCACGTTCTTCATCCAATTGCTCCGCAATTTGAAGTGCATCCGGGTTCAGAGTTAATACGGCATTTATGCTTACACCTTGATCATCGTATTTTTCAATGCGGTCCAGATATTTCTGAACCAGTTCTTTGGATGTCAGTTTTCCTTGTGTCATTGCGGCCTGGAGATCCATAATGGTTGCTTCCTCCAAAACAAACGGTTTTATGTAGTTATAAATGCGGTCTTTCAGTATGGATAGGTCATTCTCGGTAAGTACAGCGTTTGGAAGGAAGAGGGAATCGGTATAACCTTTCATTAACCCTGTGGTATTTAATGCACCAACAGCACTTGCGAAAGTGGCTTCATCTGGGACATCTTTGAATGATTCGGTAGTCGAATCCAGCTTGAGCCATTGTTGCAGGGCGACCGCAGCATCTTTACGTTGTACGGTTGTGCCGGAGAGTTTATCCATGGTAAAAGGAACACCTGCAAGTGTCGCCGCTTCTTCCATGGCCTGAACAAATGCTGCCGGAGTAACAGGCGCTTTTCCTTTGGATACAGTAGCTACTATTGTTTTACTTGTAGGCGTTGCCGTTGCGGCTGATGCCGAAGGCACCGTTCCTCCCCATGTTGTGGCAACAACAGCTCCCGCCAGTAACAAAGCCCCACTTTTTTTCAATACAGATCCATGATAAGTCATGCATCCACGCTCCCTTCCTGTGTCTCATTGATGTGTGTTAGCAGCGATTCTGTTTCTATGCTTTTGACACATTGTATAGTTATGTTAGGTAATCTTACAAGGTTTATATTTATCCAAAAAAACGTATACATCAATACTTTACAGTGGTAATACTTATTCATGCTACTGTTTACATGTACTCAGAAAAACTATTACATATACTAATGTTAAGAAATATAACATAAATTTGTTATGTTGATTAAACATGAGGTTACAGGATACGAGTAGATTAGGAAGTAGAGATGACAGAGCATACCTTTAGTGTGAAATGATATAATGAAAAGATAGGAATAAAAGAGACATAACGTTCTACCAGAGAGGAAGAGATATGAATTGAAGACATTGGTACTCGCAGAAAAACCATCTGTAGCACGCGAAATAGCCAGAGTCATGGGTGCGCGTGATAAACATAAAAGTTATATGGAAGGCCCGAAATATATCGTTACTTGGGCGCTTGGGCATCTGGTTGGATTAGCTGAACCAGAGGATTACGACAAAAAGTATGCAACATGGAATCTGGAGGACCTGCCCATTCTGCCTGAGCGTACGAAACTGAAGGTACTTAAAGAGACCAACCACCAATATAAAGCAGTACAGCAGTTGATGAAGCGTCAGGATGTAGGTGAGCTGGTCATTGCGACGGATGCGGCCCGTGAGGGAGAATTGCTGGCCCGTTGGATCATGCAGATGGCGGGGTGGAAAAAACCTTTTAAACGCCTGTGGATTTCATCCCAGACTGATAAGGCGATCAAAGACGGATTTGCTTCGCTGAAGCCAGGTAGTCAGTTCGATCGTCTCTATGAATCTGCACGTTGCCGTGCGGAAGCCGACTGGATGATTGGACTTAACGTGACCCGTGCGCTAACCGTTCGTTTCAATGCACAGTTGTCTGCTGGACGGGTGCAAACTCCGACCTTGGGCATGATTATGGATAGAGAAAATGAAATTAATAGTTTCCGCTCGCAGGAGTATGAGACGTTAACGGCAGATTTGGGCGATTTTCAGGCTGTGTGGCGGGCAGCAGGGGGAGATTCACGCATTTTCAACCCTCAAGAAACGCAAGAATTGAAGAAGCGGGTAGACGGGCGCAAGGGCACGATTGCCCAGGTGAAGAAAAGTGAGAAAGTAGAGCCACATCCACTGGCATATGACCTGACGGAACTGCAACGGGATGCCAACCGGAAATATGGTTTCTCTGCAAAGCAAACATCAAATGTCCTGCAACGTCTGTATGAACAGCACAAACTCGTGACGTACCCACGTACGGACAGCCGGTACCTGACTTCCGATATGACAGCTACATTGAAGGAACGGCTGGACAGTATAGCCATTGGACCTTATGCGTCTTTGGCACGTCCTTTGCTGCGCAAAAATCTGAATATCACCAAACGTATTGTGGATGACAGCAAAGTTACGGATCACCATGCGATTATCCCTACGGAGCAAACGGTGCTTCTGAATCAATTGAATCCAGAGGAACGCAAACTGTACGATCTGATTGTGCGTCGTTTTATCAGCCTGTTCTATCCGGCAGCGAAGTACGATTCGGTTGCGATCACGGTTCAGGTGGGGAATGACTCCTTCCATGTTAAAGGTACAACGGTGAAAGAAAGTGGATGGCGTGAAGTATACGGCGGCGATTACAGCGATGATGACGATGACCGGGCTGATGATGCAGCAGACCATGAGCGTGCGCTTTTGCCAGATGTGCAGCAAGGACAGTCCGTGACGGTTCAGCGTTGTCATATTAAAAGTGGCCGGACGATGCCGCCCAAACGGTATACCGAAGCTGCTTTGCTTTCCCAGATGGAAAAGCATGGACTCGGTACTCCGGCTACACGTGCGGATATTATAGAGAAGCTTGTCAGTTCCGATACAATAGATCGTCAAGGCAACAGCATGCACCCGACTGACAAAGGAAAACAGTTGATTGAACTGGCTGCTCCGCAGCTTCGTACACCGGATCTGACTGCTCGCTGGGAGGCTGAGTTGGAACGAATTGCACGTGGGCAAGGGAAACCAGGACCGTTCCTGGATAGTATTCGTTCAATGGCGAAAGAGCTGGTGTCTACGGTAAAAGGCAGCAAAGCAGAGTACAAGCCGCATAATGTGTCCAATAGCCATTGCCCGGACTGTAACGCACGGTTGTTGGAGAAGAAAGGCAAGCGAGGCAAGTTTCTGGTATGTCCTACCGAGGACTGTGGATATCGTCGTTCGGCAGAGAAAAGATTGTCCAATCGTCGTTGTGCGCAGTGCCACAAAAAGATGGAAATCAAAGAAGGCAAGGCGGGGTTATACGTACAATGTCTACCTTGTGGTATTACAGAAACGTTGGATAAGGACAAACAGCATGTGAACAAACGCGATCAGCAAAAGCTGGTAAAACAATATGCGAAACAGGAGTCCATTGGGTCTAACCTTGGAGATTTGCTGAAGGCGGCTATGGAGAAAAAGGGAAAGTAACACGCTTGAGGTAGTTGAGGTCGTACCTCGTGCATTAGAACCATGTGAATGATTTACTTATTTACTCCAAATAAACTGATTGAGACTTTTCTATTCATACTTGTAAAGTCGTATAAGATCCTCCGTTTTCAGGCAACGTAAGCCAAGGAGGTGATACCTATATGCCGCATAACAAACCAGAGAAAATCCATAACCAGCAAAACAAAGACAGTATTCGGGAAGAGAGTATCGCTGTGCGCCCGGACAAAGCAGCCAAAAGAGTACCAAGCCTGAACGGTATTCCAAAACAGGAGTCTTAGGTCAGAGCGAAGTTAGCGTTATTACACAAATTTCCGGTTCCCTACCCGGTGCGTTGAACATGTCTCTGATGAGGACTATAATGGAGACAGGGAGATGTCCCGGGACAGGGGGATCGCTAGAATTATATGCAAACCGGACTTATATTGTGGTTTTTATTTATTAATGTAGTTGGTTATCTGGTGATGTCGGATGATAAGAGGCGTGCACAACAGCGTCGTGACCGTACACCCGAACGGACGTTATTCTTATTAGCATTTATAGGCGGTGCTTTGGGAGTCTGGATCGCGATGTATCGGAAAAGGCATAAGACTAAACATCCCAGCTTCACCATTGGCATTCCGTTGTTGTTATTCTTGAATGCGGTAATCTATGGTTACTTTATCCAATGAACACAGGCGTAACCGTTCATACTGTGGTTTCATATGTAAATTCATTCGTATAAATGGTTCATTGTGGCTCTGGAACGTTTAAGGAGTTATATGGTTTTGTTAGTTTATTACATGTCAGACCGAAGCTTGCTTCGCGTGCTCTACATATAAAGGAAGGGACGGGATTCACATGTTATTTTCCAAAATATTAGTGGCTTATGATGGTTCCAAAGCTTCAAATAAAGCACTTGATCGTGCGATTGAGCTAGCGAAAGTGTCCCCAAATGCAGTACTGGATGTCATTCATGCTTTTGATTTCCCGCGTGTATTCATAGGTGAGGGGTTGGCTCCACTGCCACCTTCACTTAATAATGACTACTACAATCTGGCTGTGCAGACAACAGATGAAGCGAAAGAACGAATTCAGGCTGCGGGTGTAACGGCCAATGTGGATCTGATTCAAGGAGCGGCAGCGGAAGTATTGCTTGATTTTGCCAAAGAAAATGATTCTGATATCATTATTATTGGTAGCCGCGGACTGGGTGGTATTCGGGAATTTGTCCTGGGTAGTGTTAGTCACAATGTGGTGCAGCATGCTCAGGTTCCAGTACTGATCGTAAAATAATGGATGAAGTGTGTACGCACTGAAAAACAGGAAGCCGGTTGTCTTCGAGAGATTGAAGAGGAGCCGGCTTTCTTTTATGGGATGAAATGGATGGTTAAGCGAATTTAAAGAAGCAATTCCCGAACATTATATTTGTCAATATGTTAAATGTTCGTCTTTAAGTTGACATTAGCTGTAGGGGATTGTTAGAATGTTAGATGTGTCGATCAGGTAAGAATAAGGTCGAGTAGGAACGAAATGTGTAATAAGAGATTACAAAAATGAACGAAGATAGTTTGATAGATATTTGCTCGTATAACGCCGGGAATAGGGCCCGGAAGTATCTACCCGGGAACCGTAAATTTCCGGACTACGAGGAGATACGGCTGAGAGTCGCATGCAACCAGATGCGGACAGCAAGCCCCCTTTTGGCATGCCCAAATGAGGGATACGTATTTCTTGGAGTCCGGTGTCCGGAGAAAATGTGATGTTTTCGCGGGTAGCGGATTTTTTCATTTCACACGTTAAATGAATTCATTAATACCAGATGTAATCAAAAAAGCTCAGACGGGAGTTGGATGTATTCATGTCACTGCAAGTCGCTGTAATTATGGGCAGCAAGTCGGATTGGGAAACGATGAAACATGCGTGCGAGGTGCTAGACGAGCTGGAGATTGGGTATGAGAAAAAGGTGGTCTCCGCCCATCGTACACCGGATTTGATGTTTGAATACGCAGAGCAAGCAATTGATCGGGGGTTCAAGGTGATCATTGCAGGCGCAGGCGGGGCAGCACATCTGCCCGGTATGGTCGCTTCCAAAACGATGCTTCCAGTCATTGGCGTACCGGTTCAATCCAAAGCATTGAACGGTCTCGATTCCTTGTTGTCCATTGTTCAGATGCCTGGTGGTATTCCCGTCGCAACTGTAGCGATTGGCAAGGCAGGGGCAACGAATGCCGGATTGCTGGCAGCTCAGATGATCGGTGCTTTTGACCCGGATGTCCAACGTCGCTCTGAAGCTCGCAGAGAACGCATCAAACAAGAAGTACTCGAAAGCAGTGAAGAACTATGAGTAGTACAGGGAACCAATCCGGTATAGCAGGAGAGCTGAAAAATGTCCTGCTACCCGGGAAAACAACCATTGGCATTCTTGGAGGCGGACAGCTGGGACGTATGATTACGCTCGCAGGAACGGCAATGGGGTATCGATTCGTTACTCTTGATCCCGCTGCGGATGCACCTTGTGGTCAAGTTGCTCGTCAGATTGAAGCTGATTATGACGATGCCAAAGCTGCACTTGAACTGGCTCGGCAATGCGATGTTATTACGTATGAATTCGAAAATGTGGATGCAGAAGTCGCTGGGCTGCTCGAACGTGAGTCTTACGTTCCGCAAGGAAGTGCGTTACTATACACCACACAACATCGGTTGCGTGAAAAACGTGCGATCGAAGCCGCTGGAGTAAGAGTCGCGCCTTATCGTGAGATCACAAGTGTGGATACGATGCTAGCTGCTGTTAGCGAACTTGGCGTGCCATGTGTACTGAAGACGGTTACTGGAGGCTACGATGGCAAAGGCCAGCGTGTAATTCGGGAAGCGAGTGAGGCTGTTGCGGCATACGAAGAACTTACGGCTACTGGTGCGGAACTGGTGTTGGAACAATTCATTAAGTTCGAATGCGAGATTTCGGTCGTTGTAGCGCGTAGTACAAATGGGGAGATCAAAACGTTCCCGCCAGCGGAGAACATTCATGTGAATAACATTTTGCATGCTTCAATTGTACCGGCTAGAGTTGCCGCAGATATCCAGATTGAAGCTCAAAAGCTGGCAGCAGCGGTAGCAGAATCGATGAAGGCTGTTGGGCTGCTGGCTGTGGAACTGTTTGTAGCGGCGGATGGAAGACTGTACGTCAACGAACTGGCACCAAGACCGCATAATTCCGGTCACTATACGATGGAAGCTTGTGCGACTTCTCAGTTCGAACAACATATCCGTGCGATCTGCGGATTACCACTCGGGGACACCTCGTTATTGAGTCCGGTTGTTATGGTCAATGTGCTTGGAGAACATCTGGAAGGCATTATCGCCAGAACAGGGCAACCTGATGCAGAAGCGATAGAGCTCGGTGTGATTCCCAAGCTTCACATATATGGTAAAACCGAAGCAAAAACAGGACGTAAGATGGGGCATGTGAATCTGCTTTGTCAGGATGTTGAAGAAGGATTGCAATGGATTGAACAAACTAACCTCTGGAGGAATACAAATTCATGATTGAACGTTATAGCAGACCCGAAATGAGAGCCATCTGGACCGAAGAGAACAAATTCCAATCGTGGCTGGAAGTTGAAATTTGTGCATGTGAGGCGTGGGCCGAACTGGGTGTTATCCCTAAGGAAGAAGCAGCATTGCTTCGTCAGAACGCATCTTTTGACATCGATCGCATCTATGAGATTGAACAGGAAACACGTCATGATGTTATCGCATTTACACGTACGGTATCTGAAAGTCTGGGTGCGGAGCGGAAATGGGTGCACTACGGACTGACTTCCACAGATGTCGTGGATACGGCTCTGGGTTATGTACTGCGTCAAGCGAATGAGATTCTGGAAAAGGATATCGTGAATTTCATTGAAATTCTTCGTGAAAAAGCACTGGCTTATCAGCACACACCAATGATGGGACGTACACACGGGGTGCATGCGGAGCCAACAACATTTGGTCTGAAAATGGCGTTGTGGCATGAAGAGATGAAACGGAACCTGGAGCGTTTCCGTCATGCAGCAGACAATGTACAATACGGCAAAATCTCAGGCGCAGTAGGAACATACGCGAACATCGATCCGTTTGTTGAAGAGTTTGTCTGCGAGAAGCTGGGCACAAAGCCAGCGCCGATCTCGACTCAAACATTGCAACGTGACCGTCACGCAGAATATATGGCTACACTGGCGTTGATCGCCACGTCCTTGGACAAGTTCGCAACAGAGGTACGTGCACTGCAGAAGAGTGAATTCCGTGAAGTGGAAGAAGCTTTTGCTAAAGGTCAAAAAGGATCTTCCGCGATGCCGCACAAGCGTAACCCGATCGGTAGTGAAAACATCTCTGGCTTGTCTCGCGTCATTCGCGGACATATGGTATCAGCATACGAGAACGTAACGCTCTGGCATGAACGCGACATCTCACATTCTTCCGTAGAACGTATCATTCTGCCGGATGCAACGATGCTGCTGAACTACATGCTTAACCGTTTTGGCAACATCGTGAAGAACCTGACGGTATTCCCTGAAAATATGAAACGTAACATGGAGCGCACCTACGGGGTACCATTCTCCGGTCGTATCATGACAAAACTGATCGACAAAGGTTTCAGCCGCGAGCAAGCGTACGATACCGTTCAACCACGTGCGATGCAAGCATGGGAAGAACAACGTCAGTTCCAGGATATCGTGAAATCCACACCGGAGATCACTGAAGTGCTGAACGAAGAGGAAATCGCAGATGCGTTCAACCCGTCATGGCACCTGAAGCACGTAGACACCATCTTCAAAAAACTCGGTTTGAACGACTAATATATAACTCCTATAAGGCTATAGCGCAGAATGATGGTTTTGCAGGGAACGCAGAGGACAGAAATAAGCTGAAGAAGCAAAGCGGTCGCCTTTATCCCCGGATTTTCACTTTGCAAAAGTGGAATCAAAAAAATCTGGGGATAACAGCGATCGGAAGATTGTTCTGTCATCGGAGTGGAGTCCGCACCATCAGGATTCTGATCTTAGCCTTACATCTCCTGAAAGAAGGTGAGCCCATGGCACTGTCCACTGCGGCAGATCTCGTTAAAGCACCTCTGTTATATAAAGGAAAAGTACGTGAATTGTACGATCTGGGTGAACATTTTCTGATCGTGGTTACCGACCGAATCTCGGCATTTGATTATGTGCTGGACCCGGCAGTTCCCGAGAAAGGAAACGTACTGAACAAACTCAGCAGTTTCTGGTTTGAACTGACAGGTAGCATGATGGAGAATCACGTGGTTCATACCGATGTGAATAAACTGGGTGATCTCATCACAGATCCAGAATTGCTCAAAGACCGAATCATGGTAACCCGCAAAGCAGAGCGCATTGATATTGAATGTGTCGTGCGTGGATACATCACTGGTGGTGGATGGAGACAATACGAGACGAGCGGTGAAGTGAATGGCATTAAACTGCCTGAAGGACTGCGCAAGAACGCCAAACTCGAAGTTCCCATTTTCACCCCGGCAGCCAAAAATGATGTTGGTCACGATGAGGACATCCCAATGGATCGCATGAAAGAACTGGTGGGAGACGGACTTGCAATGGAGCTTCAGGAAAAAAGCTTGCGCTTGTACGAATTCGCTCGTGATTACTGTGATCAACGAGGCATCATTCTGGCAGACTGCAAATTCGAGTTCGGCATCGTGGACGGCAAGGTCATCCTGATAGACGAAATCTTCACTCCAGATGCATCACGCTTCTGGGCCAAAGAGAATTATGAACTCGACATCGAGATCGACAGCATGGATAAAGAGCCAGTGCGCACCTACCTTGCCGGAACCGATTGGGACAAAAACAGTAAACCTGATCCACTCCCACAAGAGGTAGTTGAAGCAACAACCGCAAGATACGTCGATATTTATAATCGTTTAACGAAATAATAACGTTTGAGTGAGCTAACGTTTGAGCGCGGGCTACGGGAAAGTTTGGCTTTCGATCGCTGTTGCCCCCGGAATGTTTTGATTGAGTCCTTTTTTCAAAAGGAGACATTCCGGTTGCAAAGGCGAGCGCTTCGCTTCTCTAGCTCAAATCTTTCCCTCCGCCAGTGTTCAAACTGGTGGGTGAGGCAATTAAGAGCGGTGGCTTCCCGCAAGTAGGGAAGCATGAAAATATTACGAGAATTAAATTCATTGGTTACTAAAGTAACTTAAAGACCATTAATTGTTTTCACGTAATGGTCAGTCTCGACCATTACACACCGTGCAACGTAAAAGGTTTAGGCCTTTAAAAAACGTCGCATGGACTAGCGGAGGGGCGGAATTGTTCTTAAAGGAGCGATAGCGTTCGCCTTTGTCCCAGGGTTTTGACCGCACAGCGGTTCAAAACAATCAAAAAACCTGGGGACAACAAGCGACCGGAAAGAACAATCCTCCCCGGAGCAAGCTCCAACCCCCATTTTTAACAGCATAAAGCATTTATCCCGTTCATTACTGAGGAGGAACATAAGGATCATGATCAAAGCAACCGTATATGTCACTATTAAGCAAAGCGTACTCGACCCGCAAGGCGTAGCTGTTCAAGGAGCCCTGCATTCCATGGGATTCAACGAAGTGGAAAGTGTACGGATCGGTAAAGTCATGGAACTCAACCTGGATACAACAGATCGTGCGGAAGCGGAGAAACGATTGAAAGTCATGTGTGAAAAGCTGCTGGCCAACACCGTTGTTGAAGATTACCGCTACGAATTGGAGGGTTAATCTCATGAAATTTGCAGTTCTTGTGTTCCCTGGCTCCAACTGCGACATCGACTGTTACAAGGCAGTGGAAGATGCGATTGGACAAGAGGTTGATTATGTATGGCACACGGCTACAGATCTATCGGCTTATGATTGTATTTTAGTTCCGGGTGGTTTCTCTTATGGTGACTACTTGCGTTGCGGAGCAATTTCCCGCTTTGCACCGGTAATGAACGAGGTAGCGAAAGCTGCTGAACAAGGTAAATATATTTTGGGTATTTGCAACGGATTCCAGATCCTGACGGAAGCGGGATTGCTTCCAGGTGCATTGATTCGTAACACTTCCCTGAAATTCCGTTGTCACGATACGGTATTGAAAGTGGCGAACGCAGATACACCATTTACACGTGACTATGCACCCGGCGAAGATATTATCATCCCGATTGCTCACGGTGAAGGCAACTATTATTGCGACGAGGAGACGCTCGCGAGTCTGCAAGCGAACAACCAGATCGTATTTACGTACGGGACCAACCCGAACGGTTCCCTGGGTGATATTGCAGGAGTCTGTAACGAGGCTGGAAACGTGGTCGGCATGATGCCGCATCCAGAGCGTGCAGTGGATTCACTGTTTGGTTCGGAAGACGGCAAACGTATGTTTACATCTATTTTGAAAGCATGGAGGGATCGGCATGACGCAGCAGCTATCCGCTAAGGAACCAACAGCAGAACAGGTCGCAGAACATAAACTTTACGCACAAATGGGCGTATCTGACAGCGAGTATGAGCTGATCTGTGAGTTCATGGGGCGCAAGCCAAACTACACGGAAATTGGTGTGTTCAGTGTAATGTGGTCTGAGCATTGTGCTTATAAAAACTCCAAGCCATTGCTGCGCCGTTTCCCAACCACTGGACCACGTGTCCTGATGGGACCTGGTGAAGGTGCCGGTATCGTGGATATCGGTGATAACCAGGCCGTTGTATTCAAAATTGAAAGCCATAACCATCCTTCCGCGGTTGAGCCTTATCAAGGTGCGGCAACAGGTGTGGGCGGCATTATCCGTGATATTTTCTCCATGGGTGCAAGACCGGTAGCAATACTGAACTCCCTGCGTTTCGGTAAGCTGGAGAGTGATCGCGTTAAATATTTGTTCGAACATGTGGTAGCGGGTATTGCTGGATACGGTAACTGTATCGGTATTCCTACCGTTGGTGGCGAAGTGATGTTTGATGAGAGCTATGAAGGAAATCCGCTGGTTAACGCCATGTGTGTGGGTCTGATTGATCATGACAAGATCCAGCGCGGTGTAGCTAAAGGTGTAGGTAACCCAGTCTATTATGTTGGGCCACCGACAGGCCGCGATGGTATTCATGGAGCAACCTTTGCATCGGTTGAACTGACGGAAGAATCCGAGTCCCAACGGACAGCGGTTCAGGTCGGTGACCCGTTTATGGAGAAACTGGTGATGGAATCTTGTCTGGAATTGATCGACACGGGCATCGTGCTCGGAATTCAGGATATGGGTGCTGCGGGTCTGACATGTTCGAGTGCAGAGATGGCAAGTAAAGCGGGTAACGGTCTGGAACTGTATCTGGATCAGGTACCACAGCGTGAAGAAGGCATGACCCCTTACGAGATGATGTTGTCTGAGTCCCAGGAACGGATGTTGTTTGTTGTTGAGCCGAAGGATGAGGCGCAGGCGATGGAAATCTTTGAACGTTGGGGCGTAATCTGTGCCAAAGTTGGTAAAGTAACGGATGACGGCCGTCTGAAATTGATCCACCACGGCGAAGTGGTCGGAGATATGCCGGTAACGGCTTTGGTTGACGAATGTCCAGTCTATGACAAACCTTCTTCTGTACCTGCCTACTACGAGCAAAGTGCTTCCATCGACACGCTTCGTTACGACGAAGTGTCGGATCTCGGCGGAGCGCTGAAACAAGTGCTGGCTTCACCAACAGTAGCAAGTAAAAAATGGATTTATGATCAATATGACTACATGGTGCGTACAAGCACTGCTGTTCGTCCAGGTTCGGATGCGGCTGTAGTTACGATACGTGGCACACGCAAAGGTCTCGCAATGACAACGGACTGTAATGGACGTTATGTGTACCTTGATCCTGAAGTTGGTGGACGGATTGCCGTAAGTGAAGCAGCGCGTAACATTGTATGTTCCGGTGCTGAGCCGCTGGCGATTACGGACAACCTGAACTTTGGTAACCCGGAGAAGCCGGATATTTTCTGGCAAATGGAGAAAGCGGTAGACGGTATGGCGGAAGCTTGTCGTGTGCTGGATACGCCGGTAATCGGTGGTAACGTAAGTCTGTATAACGAAAACGCCAAAGGCTCCATCTATCCAACGCCAGTGGTCGGTATGGTAGGGCTCGTTCATGATACGGATCATATCACGACACAAGCATTCAAATCCGAAGGTGATGTGATCATCCTCCTCGGTGAAACAAAAGCTGAACTGGGCGGCAGCGAGCTGCAATACGCGGTTCATGGTCAAACGGAAGGTCGTCCGCCAGAACTGAACTTGCAGACGGAAAAAGCGTTGCTCAGCACGGTGCTTGAAGCTATACAATCCGGTCTTGTTCGCTCGGCACATGACTTGTCTGAAGGCGGCTTGGCTGTAGCACTCGCAGAGTCTTGTATTAGCGGTAACGTAGGAGCACAGGTGAATGTGGAGACTGCACTGCGTGCAGATCACGCCCTGTTCAGTGAGAGTCAATCCCGTATCTTGTTGTCGGCTACGCCAGAGCAAGCGGGTAAACTTGAAGCATTTGTACGTGAGCGCGGTGTACCTGTAGCTGTGATTGGACGTGTAGAAGGAAGTAACCTGACGATTGAACTGAACGGAACATCAGCCGTGAGCGAACCTGTAGGAGGTTTGGCTCAGGTCTGGGAGGATGCGATTCCATGTCTCATGAACTGACGACAGGACCGTTGTGGACAGGCGATTATTATAATGAAGGGTCCGGCAAGGAAGGACTCGACAAATTGAAGGAAGAATGCGGCGTGTTCGGGGTGTACAGACACCCTGATGCGGCTTCGCTCTCCTATTATGGACTGCATGCGCTCCAACATCGGGGAGAAGAAAGTGCAGGCATGTGTGTGAGTGATGGCAGCCAGTTTAACTATCATCGCGGCATGGGTCTGGTGAAAGAAGTGTTCACCAAAGACCTGATGCAGACGTTAACCGGCGATATTTCCATTGGACATGTCCGGTATTCAACAAGCGGTGACAGTAAACTGACGAACGCACAGCCATTGGTATTCAAATACCGTGATGGCGATCTGGCGGTAGCGACTAACGGTAACATTGTAAATGCACCAACGATCCGGCGTGAGCTGGAGCAGAGTGGTTCCATCTTCCAAACAACAAGTGATACCGAGGTCATTGCGCATCTGATTGCACGATCCTCCAAAGGACTTGTCGAAGCTGCAAAAGAGGCGTTCCAGCGCATTGTTGGCGGTTATGCGTTTCTGATCATGACCAATGACAAGCTGCTCGTAGCTTCCGATCCACACGGACTTCGTCCGCTCACGATGGGTAAGCTCGGTGATGCATATCTGTTTGCTTCCGAGACGTGTGCACTGGAAACAATCGGCGCAGAGTTAATTCGTGATATTGAACCCGGTGAACTGCTTGTGCTGGATGCAGATGGACTGCATGAAGATCGCTTCGATCATCACAAACACCGCAAGGCATTATGTGCGATGGAATATATATATTTTGCTCGTCCGGATAGTGATATGAATGGTGCGAACCAACATGCTGCCCGTAAACGGATGGGAAGCCGCATGGCAATTGAGTCGTTTGTAGATGCGGACTTGGTTACGGGGGTACCAGATTCCAGTATCTCGGCGGCCATTGGTTATGCGGAGCAAACGGGTATTCCGTATGAGATGGGTATGATCAAGAACAAATACACCGGACGTACGTTTATCCAGCCAAGCCAGGAATTGCGGGAGCAGGGCGTGAAGATGAAGCTGAGCGCTGTGCGTCGTGTTGTGGAAGGCAAACGTGTGGTTATGATTGACGACTCCATCGTACGTGGAACAACCTCCCGGCGGATCGTGAACATGCTGCGTGACGCTGGAGCTACTGAGGTCCATGTGCGCATTACATCACCACCTTTCAAAAACCCGTGTTTCTACGGTATTGATACACCGGACAGCCGCGAATTGATCGCCTCACAGCTGTCGGTGGAAGAAATCTGTCGTGAAATTAATGCGGACTCCCTGGAGTTCCTCAGTCCGGATGGACTGATTGCATCGATTCAGGGAGATAATCAGGATGATCCTAAGGGCGGGCTTTGCCTCGCATGTTTTGATCATGATTACCCAACCCGCCTCGATTTCAACGGCGAGGAAAAATTCGGCTGCAGCTGTTAGCTGTTATGTGGGGAGACCAACGTATCTCGCCGCCCCGGGCCTAGCCCGAGCCCTCAGCCCCGCCTTGCGGAGCAATAGGGGCCCAGGCAGCCAGGCGAAGCAGCTGCCCAGCGGGCTTGCCCCGCAGCGTAGCTGAGCGGGGTTCGCCGACCGATGGCTTGCAGCTAACGGAATCGGCGAACAATCCCGCGAGATCACGCACGAATCAACCATAGCAAGATCACACCAGCCACCTCTGCACCGCTTTTTTGGCGGGTGTCCAGAGGGCCTGCCAAGGTCCTATGGGGTCCTCCCGGGCGGGAGGATTTAGGTGGGGCGAAAAAAAAGGAGATGATTCCACTTGTCTGAAGCATATAAAAAGGCCGGCGTCGATATCGCGGCAGGTAATGAAGCGGTTGAACGGATGAAAAAACACGTGAAGCGTACCTTCCGTCCGGAAGTGATGACAGATCTGGGTGGATTCGGTGCTCTGTTCGGTTTGAACAAAGATAAATACGATGAGCCTGTGCTTGTATCCGGTACGGATGGTGTAGGCACCAAGCTGAAAATTGCATTTGCCATGGACCGTCACGATACCATCGGAATCGACGCGGTAGCGATGTGTGTGAACGACATTGTGGTACAGGGTGCAGAACCACTCTTCTTCCTTGACTATCTGGCATGTGACAAAGTCATTCCGGAGAAGATCGAAGCTATTGTTGCGGGAATCGCTGAAGGCTGTCATCAATCTGGTTGTGCGCTGATCGGTGGCGAGACGGCGGAGATGCCGGGCATGTACAGTGAAGGCGAATACGATATTGCTGGATTCACTGTGGGTATCGTGGACAAAGCAAAGATTATCAACGGCACAACCATTGCTCCTGGCGACACAGTGATTGGCCTGGCTTCCAGCGGTGTGCATAGTAACGGATTCTCGCTGGTACGCAGACTTTTGTTGGAAGATGCGGGTCTTGATCTGCATGATGAAGTAGCGGAACTGGGCGGTAAGCTGGGTGATTCCCTGCTGGAACCTACAAAGATCTATGTTAAACCTCTGTTGTCCCTGCTCGAAAAGGTAAAAGTAAAGGGTATGGCACACATTACAGGTGGTGGCTTCATCGAGAATATCCCACGTATGTTGCCGAGCAACGTGAATGTGGATATTGACTACGGCTCTTGGCCGATCCTGCCGATCTTCAACCTGTTACAGGAAAAGGGTGCTGTCTCGAACCGTGACATGTTCACCACCTTTAACATGGGTGTTGGGCTTGTACTGGTCGTTAATGAAGCAGACGCAGCGGAAGCTCTGCAACAACTGCAAGCATCTGGTGAAGAAGCGTACATCATTGGCCGTGTTACTGAAGGAGATGCGCGAGTAACCTTCACGGGAGCTGATGTTTAATGGCGAACTACCGCATAGCTGTATTTGCCTCGGGTGAAGGGACTAACTTTCAGTCATTGGTCGATGCAGTACGGAACGGTGGGCTGAATGCATCCGTAGATCTGCTCGTGTGTGATAAACCGTCTGCACGTGTTGTGCAGCGGGCACAGGATGCAGGCGTGGATTGTCATCTGTTTACTCCGAAAAATTATGCTTCCCGTGAAGCTTATGAGGCAGAGATCGTGGAAGTACTTGAATCCAAGAAGATCGACTTGGTCGTTCTTGCGGGATATATGAGATTGCTGACTTCAGTTGTGGTGGATCGTTACGCTGGGCGGTTGATTAACATTCATCCGTCCTTGCTGCCGGCATTTGCAGGCAAGGATGCGATTGGACAGGCACTTGAGTATGGCGTGAAAGTGACGGGTGTGACAGTACATTTTGTGGACGGAGGCATGGATACTGGACCGATTATTGCCCAGCATCCGGTTCCCATTTTGCCAGAGGATACGCCTGAGTCAATCAGCCGTTCCATTCATGCGGCCGAACAGCAGTTATACCCTGAAGTGGTTTCCTGGTTCGCGCAAGGTCTGGTTCAATTAGACGGACGTCGCGTGACTGTTAACAAACCGGTTTGATATAAGTTGAAATTTTTTTACACATTAACGGAGAGGACAGAAAAAACCTGAAAAAGCGAAGCGTTCGCCTTTATTACTGGATTTTTACCATTGAGAAATTGTTCAAAAAATCTTGGAATAACAGCGATCGGAAGATTATTCTGGACTCGTAGTGTTTTAGTGTGAAAATCCATTTATCAACTATATAACAGAAGTCGAATATTGGTACGCATTTTGTGATATTTCTCGGGAAATAAATCGGCTGTGTTTCGTCAGGAAACGCGAAGCCATGGGACATTAAAGGAGGAGCATATTGTGAGTATCAAAAGAGCGCTGGTCAGCGTATGGGATAAAACAGGCATCGTGGACTTTTGCCGCGAGCTGTCGCAAATGGGTGTGGAGATTATTTCGACAGGAGGTACAAGCAGCCTGTTGTCGAAGGAAGGCGTACCTGTCATCGGAATTTCGGATGTGACCGGGTTCCCGGAAATCATGGACGGACGTGTCAAAACATTGCATCCGGCAGTTCATGGAGGTTTGCTGGCTGTTCGTGACAGCGAAGAGCATAAGCGCCAGATGGAAGAGAACGGACTGGATTATATCGACCTCGTTGTCGTGAACCTGTACCCCTTCCAAGATACTATCGCTAAACCCGATGTGACGTACGAAGACGCGATCGAGAACATCGATATTGGTGGTCCTACCATGCTTCGTTCTGCTGCCAAAAACCATGCTTTTGTTAGTGTCGTTGTTGACACAGCAGATTACGGCAAGGTGCTTGAAGAAGTTCGCAGCAATGGAGATACCACTCTCGAAACACGCAAACGGCTTGCGGCAAAAGTGTTCCGCCATACAGCGGCTTACGATGCAGTTATTTCTGACTATCTCACCAACCTGAACGGTGATCCGTTGCCAGAGCGTCTGACGGTTACTTACGAAAAACTCCAGGATTTGCGTTACGGTGAAAATCCACACCAGCAGGCGGCATTCTACCGCAAACCGCTGGCTGCTCAAGATACGTTGACAACAGCCGAGCAATTGCATGGCAAAGAGTTGTCTTACAATAACATCAACGATGCGAACGCAGCATTGCAGATTGTCAAAGAGTTTGAAGAACCGGCTGTTGTCGCGGTTAAACATATGAACCCATGTGGCGTGGGTATTGGCGCAAGTATTTATGAAGCTTACAGCAAGGCATATGCTGCAGATCCAACGTCTATCTTTGGTGGCATTGTGGCAGCGAACCGCATTATCGACAGCGATACAGCAGCTAAATTGAGCGAGATTTTCCTGGAAATCGTACTTGCTCCTGACTTTACACAAGAGGCTCTCGATATTCTGACGAAGAAGAAAAACATTCGTTTGCTCAAAACAGGTGAGTTGAATGCTGCTCGTAAACGGGAGAGCCAATTCGTGGTTACGTCCATCGACGGCGGCATGATCGTGCAACAGTCCGATGTTCACTCCATTGAAGCGAGCGAGCTGAACGTGGTAACGGATCGTGCGCCATCGGAAGAAGAACTGAAACAGCTGTTGTTTGGCTGGAAAGTAGTTAAACACGTGAAATCCAACGCGATTGTACTTGCTGCGAATGACATGACGGTAGGAGTGGGCGCTGGACAAATGAATCGTGTGGGTGCAGCCAAAATTGCGATTGAGCAAGCAGGCGAGCAAGCAAAAGGTGCTATTCTGGCATCTGATGCGTTCTTCCCAATGGGTGATACGCTGGAACTGGCAGCAAAAGCTGGAATTACAGCTGTGATTCAACCTGGTGGTTCGATCAAAGACGAAGAATCCATCAAAGTAGCCAATGAATACGGAATTGCCATGGTCTTCACAGGCGTTCGTCACTTCAAACACTAGAACGAAAAAGGTTTAATAAGGGGTGTCGCCAGTCATACTTATGACTTATGGTACACCCCCTCTTTTTTAGGTTTTTCAACACGCATTAGCGTAACAAATTCAGTTATGCACGGAGGGGAACAGAGCAAATGGATATTCTGGTAGTAGGCGGCGGTGGCCGGGAACATGCAATCATCTGGGCGCTGGCGAAGAGTCCAAAGGTAGACAAGATTCACTGTGCACCGGGAAATGCAGGTATTGCTCAGCTCGCTGAGTGTCATGCCATTGCGGTAAATGAATTCGATAAACTAACGGCTCTTGCTGTAGAGCTTAAAGTGGGATTAGTGGTTATTGGTCCGGATGATCCGCTGGCAGATGGGATCGTGGATGCATTTGATTCGACACGTATTCCGGTATTCGGACCTCGTCGCAATGCAGCAGAGATCGAAGGAAGTAAAACGTTCATGAAGGACCTGCTGCACAAGTACAACATTCCAACCGCAGCCTATGAGAAATTCGACAACTACGAACAGGCTCAAGCATACCTGAATGAGCAAGCGATTCCGGTTGTCATCAAGGCAGATGGACTGGCAGCGGGCAAAGGTGTGACGGTAGCTTATTCCCGTGATGAGGCTGATCAGGCTCTGCGCAGCATCATGGTGGAGAAGGTATTTGGTGAAGCGGGAGCCAAAGTCATCATCGAGGAATTCCTCGCAGGGCAGGAAATGTCCATTCTGGCTTTTGTCGATGGAGAGACGGTTCGTCCGATGGCCGCAGCACAGGATCACAAACCTGTATTCGACAATGACCAGGGGCCAAACACAGGCGGTATGGGTACATACTCACCATTGCTACATATCCCTGCATCCATTATTGAAGAAGCCGTGGAGACGATCATCAAACCAACGGCCAAGGCAATGGTATCCGAGGGGCGTCCATTCCAAGGCGTATTGTTTGCCGGGTTGATGATTTCACCAGATGGTAAACCCAAAACGATTGAGTTCAATGCACGGTTTGGTGATCCGGAAACACAGGTTGTATTGCCACGTCTGAAGAGTGACTTGTTCGATATCTTCTGGGCAACCGTTCATGGCAAGCTGGCTGATATTGAGATTGAATGGAGCGATGAAGCCGCAGTATGTGTGGTACTTGCTTCAGGAGGTTATCCGGGTCCCTATGCCAAAGGTGTAATCATTGAAGGTTTGGATCAAGTGCAAGATGCCGTGGTATTCCACGCAGGTACAGCGCGTAGTGAAGCAGGAGAGTGGGTCACTAATGGTGGACGGATTCTGGGCGTAGTTGGCCTTGGTGCGGATATCGCCGAAGCTAGAAACAAAGCCTATGAACAGGCGGAGCGTATCCATTTTGATGGTAAACATCAGCGGTCGGATATTGCTGCCAAAGCACTGGTATAGAATGAATATAAGAGCCCGTAAAGATGTATACCGGAAAGGTATTTGCATCTTGCGGGCTCTTTGTTACGTATATAGATGTATCTTGTGCAAATGGCCGGACTTGTCCATACGGGAAAGAATCTGGGTAAGATGCAAAACGGGATTAAATCAGGGAGATCAGGCATGTTTAGTGCCCTAAAGTAAGGGGTAGTATTTTTATAAATTGGACTATACTAAACATGTGAAGATTATCACATTACGAGGTAATATCCATCATATTATATAAAGTACGTAACATACATAGAGACTAATTTGTGAACATTATACTGTAAGCTTGTGGCAAACCATAACGTGCAACTGGATGGTTGAGCGGGAAACATGGTATACTTTTCGGAAACAGGAATGAGTACGAGGGGAGGTGGATATCTATTGGGTAGGCGATATTGTAAATTGTCCAAATGGCGAATCTAGGTGGAGTTAAGCGAGGAACAATTGACAGCATGAGGGGTAACCCGATTTGAATGGAGAAGTTTCTGCAAGTCATTGACTTCATCTTGAATTCCTGTTTTGTAATTTTACAAGGTCAAACGTAAGACTTATACAAAAATTATCATTGAAATCGATTTTATATAAGGCAGACGTCGTGTTGAAAGACTAACAGCTGATGAATGGTTAACACAGTTAACGGATCACGCTGTAACTATCTCTGGAGGTGAATCCCTGAGAACCGGGGAAATCATTGGACATAATTACCATATTGAATATCGTTTTACTTATTATCTTGATTGCATTGACTGCATTTTTCGTAGCATCGGAGTTCGCTGTAGTCAAAATTCGTACATCAAGAGTGGAACAACTGGTTGCCGAAGGCAATAAAAAGGCTGTACTCGCCAAAAAAGTTGTCTCGGACCTGGATTATTATCTGTCAGCCTGTCAGCTCGGTATCACGGTCACTGCTCTAGGACTGGGAGCGCTCGGAAAACCGACGGTTGAGAGATTGTTATACCCCGTATTCAATTATTTAGACGTACCTGCTTCGATCTCATCAATTGCTTCCTATGCGATTGCCTTTATCCTCGTCACGTTTTTGCATGTGGTTGTTGGTGAGATGGCACCCAAAACATTGGCGATTCAGTTTTCGGAAAAACTGACGTTATTACTCTCGCCGCCTCTATATTGGTTTGGTAAAATCATGTACCCATTCATCTGGGCGCTTAATGGAACCTCACGTGTTCTTCTGAGAGGATTCGGTGTAAAGCCTGCCAAACATGATCAAGCCTACTCGGAGGACGAGATCAAAATCATCATGAACCAGAGTTATGAAGGTGACGAGAACAACAAGACCAAGCTTTCATATCTGGAAAATGTATTTGTGTTCGACGAACGTGATGCCAAAGACATCATGGTACCACGTACGGAACTGGTGACGTTAGATCAGGATATGACCTATGACGATATTATTCCTATATTGGATGAACATAACTATTCACGTTACCCTGTCATCGAGGATGGGGACAAGGACCGCATCATCGGCGTTGTAAATGTGAAAAAGATTTTGCCTGACATGGTAGCCGCAAGATCATATCAACTAAGCGAGTTCGTTCGTGAGATCCCATTCGTTTCCGAAGTTACAAGTATCCAGGATGCGATGATTAAAATGCAGCAGGAACGTGTACACATGGCTGTGGTCGTGGATGAATACGGCGGTACTTCGGGAATTATTACGATGGAGGATATCCTGGAGGAGCTGGTCGGTGAGATTCGTGATGAATTCGATGCCGATGAGGTGGCCGATATCCAGGAGACCGGAGAGAATCAATATCTCATTAATGGTCGGGTACTTTTGGATGAAGTGGAGCGGCAGTTCGGGCTTAGCTTTGAAGGAAACGAAGAGATGGATACCGTGGCCGGATGGATTCAGTACCAGAAGGGTGTAGGTGTGGAAAAAGGCGATACAGTAGAACACGGCGAATATGTCTGGACCGTTGTGGATACCGAAAATTATCACATCAAACAAGTTCTTCTGGAGCGGGTAAACGGCGCGCAGGTTGAGGAAGCTACAAGCGATTTGTCGTGATTTTAGCCGAGAATCTTGTGAAACTTCAAATATTTTTGACAACGTAGCAGTGTAGGGGACGGAATCGATTCTGAAGAAGCGCAGCGTTCGCGTTTGCAAACCAATTTTAAACTACTGAAAACAACAATCAGGAAAATTTGGAGGCAATGGGGATCGGAAGAACGAGCCGTCACCGGAACGTCACTCGTGCAACCTTATTTTAAATTTTAATGGAGGTGAATCCCTCAACCTGAGGGAAATCATTGGACGGAATAATAGCCTTGAATTTATTTTTAGTAGCCGTATTTATAGGTCTGACAGCCTTTTTTGTTGGAGCCGAATTTGCAATTCTTAAAGTACGGATGTCCCGAATCGATCAATTGATCTCGGAAGGGAACAAAAAGGCAGTACTGGCCAAAAAAGTGGCGCACAACCTGGATTATTATCTGTCTGCATGTCAATTGGGGATTACCATCACAGCGCTGGTATTGGGAGCCTTGGGTGAACCTACCGTTGAGAAAATGCTGCATCCGCTCTTTGAGCGAATGGAAGTACCAGCGGCATTGTCTACCGTGCTTTCCTATGGTATCGCTCTGGCAATCATTACGTTCCTGCACGTGGTTATTGGTGAATTGGCACCGAAAACACTGGCGATTCAGTTTGCAGAGAGAATGACGCTGTTGTTGGCCCCACCACTGTACTGGTTCGGTAAAATCATGAATCCGTTCATCTATGCGCTGAATGGAGCTGCTCGTCTGTTGCTTGGCATATTTGGTGTAAAACCTGCCGGCCATGATACCGTTCACTCCGAAGAAGAGCTGAAGCTGATTATGGCACAGAGTTATGAGAGTGGCGAGATCAACCAGACGGAGCTGGACTATCTCAAAAACATTTTTGCTTTTGATGAGCGTTTGCTTCAGGAGATTATGATTCCACGAGATAAAATTGTTACTCTGAATAAGGAAATGCCGCTTGATCAGATCATTGAAACGCTGAATCGACACGAATACACGCGATACCCTGTTATTGCAAATGGGGATCAGGCGCATTTTGTGGGCTTTATTAACACAAAAGAAATGCTGACGAGTGTAGCTGCGGGTAGAGATTTCAATATGGAGACATTTGTTCACAATACGCCGAGTTTCTCCGAGCGTTCTCCAATCAAGGATGTACTGATCCAGATGCAGCAAAGCCGTGTACACATTGCAACCGTGAAAAACGAGGCAGGTGCTACGGTAGGTATGGTTACGATGGAGGATATCCTTGAAGAGATTGTCGGAGATATCAAGGATGAATACGAGCATAAAGATTTGGTGAATCCACCAAAAAGAATGAAACTGGTTTAATAAGCAGTAATACAAATGTAATACAGTAATACGAAACAAACTAATCAATAGTTATAACGCTAAGCAGGTTCCCGGAATGATCGGGGCCTGCTTTTTGTATTAAATCTTAATTTTAAAATAAAAGCTTGCATATTGAGGTCCAATGGATTAATATAAATTTAAAGAATCTTAATTTAAAGATAAATAACAAAAAGCAATAAATAAAAGAAGCAAAAAAAACCTATGATACAACTAAAACCAAGGGAGTGGAGATTATGTTCAGAACTACAGGAATTCATCACATTACAGCTTTTGTAGACGATGCACAGAAAAACGTTGATTTTTACGCAGGTGTGTTGGCGCTCAGACTGGTGAAAAAAACAATTAACTTTGATGCACCGGACGTGTATCACTTGTATTACGGGAATGAGCAGGGTGCACCGGGCACAATCATTACCTTTTTCCCACAGCAAAATTCAAGAAGAGGTGTCATTGGGTCAGGTCAGACTGGAGTTACCGTATATGCGGTTCCTGTAGGAAGCCTGCCTTTCTGGAAAGAACGTCTTGCTTCCTTCGATATTCCATATGAAAATAAAACCAGATTTGGTGAGCAGTACATTCGTTTCTTCGACAAAGGCGGTCTTTTGCTTGAACTGGTTGAGCGTGAAGGCGGTCAGCCAAGCAACTGGAGTTTCAACGGTGTGACACCGGAGCATGCCATCAAAGGATTTGGCGGAGCTGTATTGTTCAGCCACGTTCCTGAAAAAACCATGGACGTCCTGGTGAGCAAACTGGGTCTCGAGCAAGTCGGTGAAGAGAACGGACTCCTTCGTCTTCAGGCAAGTGGCGATATCGGTCAGATCATCGATATTCAGTCCACAGGTATCCAACGCGGGATTGGCGGAGCCGGAACGGTTCACCATATTGCATGGCGTGCCAAAGATTACGTGGAACATGAACAAATTCAGCAGGATCTTGAACAATCCGGATATCATCCAACGCCAGTCATTGACCGTCAATACTTCAACGCTGTGTATTTCCGGGAGCCGGGTGGTATACTGTTCGAACTGGCTACGGATCCTCCAGGATTTGCACGGGATGAACCAGCAGAGAGCATGGGTGAGAAACTGATGTTGCCTGAATGGTATGAACCACAGCGTGAGCAGATTGAACAATTGTTGCCACGAATTGAAGTACGTGAATGGAAAGGAGAGTCCAAATCATGACCACAACCAATACAATGAAACATATCTATAAAGCAGGTGCTCAGCCGGATGCTCCAACAATCCTGTTGCTTCACGGCACAGGCGGAACCGAGAACGATCTGATCGGTCTGGCGGAGATGATCGCACCAGGAGCTGGCATACTTGGGGTGCGGGGTAATGTATCGGAGAACGGGATGCCCCGTTTCTTCCGCCGTCTAGCCGAAGGCATTTTTGACGAAGAAGATCTGATTGCTCGTACGGCAGAGCTGGGATCTTTTGTAGATGCAGCTGCGGTGGAATACGGTTTTGATCGGTCCAACGTGTATGCACTGGGTTACTCTAACGGTGCCAACATTGCGGCAAGCTTGATCTTCCATCAAGCAGATGTATTCAAAGGTGCAATTCTGCATCACCCGATGGTACCGCTGCGCGGACTGGAACTGCCGGATCTGAAAGGTCTGCCTGTGTTCATTGGTGCGGGCGAGAACGATCCGATTGTACCAAGACGTGAAACCGAGGAACTTGCTTCGCTGCTCAGCGGTGCAGGTGCCGATGTAAACACGTATTGGGAGCGCCAGGGTCATCAGTTGACTCGTACCGAGGCAGAAGCTGCGGCAACTTGGTTTAAGACACAGGCGTAAGGTAGAGATAGCTCTAAACCGAATATTCGTTCATCCTTGCATTGAGCGATTGTGCAATATTGCAGGAGCTGCGTACGAAGCAACAAGAAGGTGTATATGAGGGCCAGCCGCATATTGGCTGGCACAGTTACCCGATCCAATCATGGATCGGGTTTTCTTTTTGCAGAAGATGTGTACTGTAACTTGATGAAGCAACATGGTTGTCGTAAAGGATGGATTATTCTATAATGAAGTAATTGATAATCATTTTCAATTAGATTCGGTGAAAGATGACTATGCACGTAATCAGGAGGGGAATATGAATCCTAACCCTAGCTCACATACGTTTGGTTCAAGTGCGTTTGTTCAGACCCGCGATGGTCGCAAACTACATTATATGTCCAGGGGAACAGGAGAACTGACGGTAGTGTTTGAATCCGGTATGGGCGCCTCCAGATCGAACTGGGGACTGGTTGCACCAGCCATTGCTGAGCATGCACGTGCTGTCGTGTATGACAGGGCAGGGGCGGGACGAAGTGATGTCGACTCGGCTCCCCGCAGCCTTGAACGCATTGCAGGGGATCTTGGAGAACTGCTTACAGCGCTGGGCCAGGGCCCATTCATTCTGGTTGGACATAGCTGGGGCGGTCCGATTGTACGGGCTGCGGCAGCTGCACATCTATCTCGATTACGTGGCATTATTCTGGTAGATCCATCAGACGAGCATTGCGAAATGTATTTTTCCAAGCTTACTAAAAAGAGCTTTGCCATCAATGGTTTCATTATTCCAATCATGGCGCGTACAGGCTTGTATAAGTTGCTTGGTAGCAAAGCTGGAAGCATTCAGCCTGACGATGTGGCGGCGGATCATCTCAAAGAGGATTTCACTGTACGCGCAGCCAGCACGATGCTTGCGGAGGGCAGAACATTTCTGAATGACATGGCAGCGCTGCTGGAACATCCTCCGGCTCTGGGTAATCTGGAAGTTAGCGTGATCTCGGGTACGAAACCGGGCAAGGGAGAGGGAAAAATCAGACCTGCCCTCATCACGGCGCATCGCCAGACGGTGAGCCAGCTATCCAATGCGAGATGGATTGGGGCCGATCAATCGGGACATATGGTTATATATACAGACCCTCAGGTCATTATCGATGAGATTGTACGAATGATAAATGATGTATGCTCAAGCGCAAGAACAGAACAAAAGTGATACAATACAAAGAAAAGCAGTGCGCGACATTGCTAGATAAGTTGAATTAATGATTTACACGATAACGGAGAGGACAGAAAGAACCTGAAAAAGCGAAGCGTGCGCCTTTATCACCGGATTTTCCCCTTTAGAAAAGGGAATCGAAAAATCTGGGGATAACAGCGATTGGAGGGTTGTTCTGTCATCGTAGTGTCAGTGTAAATAAACTTTAGTTCAACTTATATAGACCATAAAAGCGGAGTGTGGAGACAACATGAAACCAGTTGAACAAGAACCAACGGGAACCACAAGTCCCGGTCGTGCCAGTGTTGGCATGGAAGATATCGTGCGCGCACATCATGTGCTGCGTGAGGTCATAGTAAGAACGCCGTTGCAGCGGGACGCTGTATTGTCGGCCAAATATAACTGTAATGTGTATCTGAAAAGAGAAGACCTTCAAGTGGTGCGCTCGTTCAAAATTCGGGGTGCCTATAATATGATTCGCAGTCTGACACCAGCCGAGATGGAGAAGGGTATTGTCTGTGCAAGTGCGGGCAACCACGCTCAGGGTGTTGCTTTTAGCTGTAATGCGCTCGGAATTAACGGAAAAATCTTCATGCCAAGTACAACGCCGAACCAGAAGGTGAAGCAGGTGCGTCGCTTTGGTGGAAACAACGTTGAAGTGGTGCTGATCGGAGATACGTATGACGATGCTTATGCAGAAGCAATGCGTGCATGTGACGAACAGGGCATGACGTTTATCCATCCTTTTGATCAACCGAAGATTATTGCAGGTAATGGTACGGTAGCGATGGAAATCATGGAAAGTCTTGATGAGAATGCTGACTATGTGTTCGTTACGATTGGTGGCGGAGGGTTGGCAGCCGGCGTGGGAACCTACATGAAGACCGTAAGTCCGGAGACACGCATCATTGGAGTTGAGCCACTTGGGGCAGCTTCCATGAGTGAGGCGATGTTCCGCAAACAGGTTGTGACGTTGGATGATATAGATAAATTCGTGGATGGTGCAGCGGTGAAACGGGTTGGTGATCTCACCTTTGATATCTGCAACAGTATACTTGATGACATTGTGAAAGTGCCGGAAGGCAAAGCCTGCACAACTATTCTGGAGCTATATAATGAAAATGCGATTGTTGTCGAGCCTGCCGGTTCCTTGGCTGTTGCGGCGCTTGAACAGTATCGTGAGCAAATCGTGGGCAAGACGGTGGTCTGTGTTATTAGTGGCGGGAACAACGATATCGACCGGATGCAGGAGATCAAGGAACGTTCCCTGATCTATGAAGGGCTGAAGTATTATTTCATGGTTAATTTCCCGCAGCGTGCAGGAGCTTTACGTGAATTCCTGGAGGAAGTTCTCGGGAAGAATGATGATATCACCCGGTTTGAATATACGAAAAAGCATGATAAGGAAAATGGCCCTGCCCTGGTGGGCATTGAGCTTATGTACAAGGAAGATTACCAACCACTCATTGAGCGTATGAACCGCAAAGGTATCGCCTATACCGAGCTGAACAAAAATCTAAATCTGTTCAACATGTTAATCTGATGAAACATTCCAGTATGCAGTCAGATCACCAAGAAACATCTCCTCTGATCAGACCTGCGCGCATAGAAGATGCAGATCAGGTCATTCCGTTACTGTATCAGGCGATAGGAGACATTGCATACGCACTTGCGGGTGAGGCGGATCATGAGAAGGCGATGCAGATTTTACAGGAGTTCTATGTACAGGAAAACAACCGGATTAGCTATCTTAATGTGACAGTGATGGAGCAGGATGGGCTGATCGCGGGGATTCTGGTGGCCTATGATGGCGGTGAAGCTGATCGTCTGGACCAGCCGATTCTGGATCGACCTGGACGAAGCCGGGAAGAGAAGTATGCATTGGTTAAAGAAACCCGTCCGGGGGAGTATTATCTGGATACTCTTTCGGTAAGTGAAGCTTATCAGGGGCAGGGCATCGGCCGGTCACTGATGGCTGCTTTTGAGCAGCAGGGCAGAGATCTGGGTCACTCGCAGGTATCCCTGATTGTAGAACGAGACAACGGCCGTGCGCTAATGCTGTACGAACGGCAGGGATATGTCAAAGACGATGTGATTGTCATCGCAGGACATGAGTATAATCATATGGTCAAACCGATTCAATAGTGCAGGGAGCTGACGGTTTAGTCAGTTTTGATGATAGAAGCATGAAGAAAACCGCCACAGTAGCGAATCCTGTGGCGGTTTTTGTTGTGGTTATCTGTTGGGATTTAGCCTGAATTTTGCCCGGATATTAACTCTGGGAACGGATTAACTCAATAGTTTGCATAGTCGCTTACCGGCACATTCTGCTCCAGCCATTTCTCCACCGCAGCTGTTTTCTCATACTTCGATTCCTTAACCACGTCCATAAAGGCATCCAGCTTGGTGAGGAATTCACTATCGACGGATGTAAGACGTTGCAAGACGCCATTGTAGCCTCTTTGGGCGTTCGCAACCATTTTGTTCGTGTCATAATCAAACAGCGGTGTATTGTTCAGCCCATAAAAGGTATACAGGGTATAACTGTTTAACAGATTCTGCACCTGCTTGGCCCGATTTGATTTTGGATGCAGCTCCAGGAATCTTTCCTGGCTCAGTGCTCGAAGGAGAATTTCCTGATAGCCAATGACCAGAGCACCGTCATCCGCAGGCATGTTTTTCGTTTCCTTTGTCATGATACTGATGTAGCTTGAGATATCTTCTTTAATTTCAGAGTTATATTTCACGAATGCCGCATAATTCATTATGGGATAGAGGGAGCCTTCGAGCATGACGAGGCGGTAGCCGCTGTCACGGGCTTCTTTTAACAGTGCACGCAGATCAGAGTCCTGGGTACGCTCCATGAGTTTGGTGAAGCTATCATTCAACTTGTAGGCCTTGATCATCTTGTCCTGAACGTTAGGAACGAGCAGACGGTCTGTCATGGCGCTTAGCGCCTTCAGGCGAGCATTCTCTAATTGAAGCACCATCAGGGTGGCGTGATGCTTTGTTACTTTTTTGATATGAGATTCGAGATAAGTATCCGCGGCAGGCAAGCCGTTCTTTTTGTAGAGCATGGACTGAAATGTTTTATATATCGTTGTTGAACTGGCAGTTGTGACTTTGGAATCTGTACTGGAAGAAGCGGCAGAAGTAACTCCGGATAACGCAACGACAGCCGATTGGAGCAGCATGAGGACGGCGGTTGCTGTAATGAAGGTACGCATGCCTTTACGTTTGGCAGATTGGAACGATGATGTCATAGATATGAACCTCCCATAGTTGAGAAAATGATAGGTGTTGTTCACTAGTCACTATACCTTAACGCAATTGGGGCAGGATGTGGTTGCGGAATGGTGACAAATTCTTCTGTTATTTTTAACTTTTGGAGGGTGGAAGATAGAGGGAGATTTCTGAGAGAATATTTTTTGTACAACTGGAAACTTTTGAGCTGATCGGAACGTCTTAGTTGTGCACAGGTAAATACAGGAATGAATGAAATGAACAACGAATCTATTTCGATGTTAACTACATGCGAGAATGGGGATATGGGATATGAGGAAAGCGGGAGGAAAACAAGTGAAGAAGGTAATGTCAGCGCTGGCTGTATCGGCCATGCTGATGTCCGCACTTCCAACGTCGGTTATGGATGCAGCTGCGAGGATCAGCATATATATTAATGATGCAGAGTTATCATCTGCTCAGGCACCTGTCATGAAAGGTGGACGGGTACTCGTTCCGCTTCGGTCGATTTTTGAAGGATTGGATGCGAAGGTACAGTACACGAACAGAACCAAAACGATTGTTGCAACTCGCGACGATCAGGAAGTTACTTTGAAACTCGGTTCCAAAACGGCATACATCAACGGGGAAGCGATCTCGCTGGATGTACCTGCAAACACGATTAAGGGCAATACGATGGTTCCAATTCGTTTTGTCAGTGAAGCTTTTGGAGAGAAAGTATTCTGGAACTCGCGCAATCAACGTGTAGATATCAAGACAACGGCAACACCTCCAGTGGATGAGACACAATATGCTGCATGGAACATCTATGGATCGGTATCTGGAAGTAACGGGGATGGTCGGGACCTGACCGTGAGCTTCACACGTCCAACTTCGGAGAAGGCGGTATCTGCTTACCGGATTATGCTGGTGAAAACTCGCGATGTGAATAGCTTTACAGAATCGGCAGCATCTGCCGTACCTTCTGCAAACTATACATCTGTAACACCGAATGGCAGCAACCCGAAACTGACGCTTAATGCACAGACGCGTGACGTGAACGGGGATTTGCTCAATAGCAATGAAACGTATCGCCTGTATGTACTGACTGTTGGTAACAGCACCAATAATTATAAAAATGCATTGAACTGGTCTTCTCAAGCATTGAAGCTCAATAATGTGAAATCCACAGTACAAGCGGTTACAAGTCTGCGTGCTGCAGATATTAGTGACTATGGCGATGGCCGCGATCTGGAGATTAACTTCACGCAGCCGAGCACAACATCGAACATTACGTATTATCGTGCTTTTGTTGTTAAAGCGAAGGACTCTTCTGCGTTCAATCTGGCTGCAGCGAACAAAGTGTCCAGTGCAAACTCCACGATCATATACAAAGGAAACAGTACCGCAGTCAAAAGCAAGCTGACTTCTTCGACACGGGATACGTCCGGCGAAATGATCAAAAGCGGTACAGCGTATGTCGTCTACATCCTGTCGGTAAGCACAAATACTACGACAGACAGCAAGCTGTCCGCAGCATCATCTTCACTTACGCTGTCCGTGAACACAGCAACCTCTCCAGTAATTACGCAGGTGAAGGATAACTCGGATTATGGAGATGGTCGTGATATTCAGGTGAGTTTCAACCGTTCATCGGATGAGTCCAAGGTGGCGAATTATCGCGTCTTCGTGGTGCGCAACTCGGTTGCCAGCAGCTTCAATCTGACAACGGCAAGCAATCTGTCCTCCAGTCTGTACTATACGGTGAACAAAACAGGCAACAACATTACAACGACATTGCCTTCATCCATGAAGGATACAAGTGGTTATAACGTAACGAATCTGCAAGATTATCGTATCTACGTGATGGCGGTGGGCAATCAGCAAAATGGATACACCAATGCGCTGTCAGCATCCTCCACTGTGCTGAGACTTACAACGAACGGTAACGCTGGAGTCATTAGCAACCTTGCTGTTGCGGATATTGGTGACTACGGTGATGGCCGTGATCTGCGGGTTTCTTTCAACAAAGCTGCGGATGAATCCAGAATCTCTGCCTACCGAGTCTATGTAGTGCGTTCCGCTAATGTGGGCACCTTCACGCTGAGCGCAGCTAATGCGTCGAACAACTATACACAGGTGAACAAAACGGGTGGTAACCTGTCCGTTACGCTTCCGAACTATGCGGTAGATACCAATGGTTATACCATTACCAATAACGTTGCTTATCGGGTATTCGTGCTGTCGGTGAATAACAACGGAAACTCCAGTCAGAATGCGTTGTCTGGTTACTCTTCCCAAATTACGCTGACACAGAATGCGGCTATAACAGCTCCGAGCAATGTGGGTGCAACGGATATTGGTGATAACGGAGATGGCCGTGATTTGCGTGTGACGTTCAATAAATCCGCAGATGAGACAAATGTAAATCATTATCGGGTGTTTGTGGTGAAAAATGCGAATGCAGGCAGCTTCAATCTGAACGCAGCCAATACGGTGAATAGCTCCAATTATACGTATGTAAGTAGAACTGGAAGTAACCAGACGATTACTTTATCTAATGGTTCGAGAACAGCAGATGGTGACTCGATTCGTAACGATGTAGGCTATCGAGTTTACGTTATGGCTGTCAATAACAATGCTTCTCTGACTAATGCATTATCGTCAGCCTCAGGAACAATTACATTGACTTCGAATGCTGCTGTAGCAGCCGCAAGCAATGTGAAAGTAAACGTCAAAGATCAAGGGCAGTCTGGAACGCCTTCGGATGTAACAATAACCTTCAATAAGGCAACTAACGAGACGAATATCTCCAATTATCGTATCTTGATTGTGCCTGCTAGCCAAGTGAGTGGATTCAATACAAGTTCTGCTCTTGGAATTAATTCTTTTATTGAAATCAACAAAAACAATGCAAGCAGTCCGGTAGTACTAAATGGTGGACATCGAGATATTAATGGTAGTGTCCTGGTTCCTGGACAGAAATATAGAGTGTTTGTCTTGTCCGTTTCGGACAGTACGTCACGTGCTTCCAATCTGTCTTCTGCTTCCGATGAGTTTAATATCTTTGCACAAGCAGCTGCGGTTCAAACTGCCACTATAACAGGTCTTCAAAATACAAGTACTGTGACTGAGGCAAGTTATAAGCTTACCTTTACTAAACCATCTTCTGAAACTGGCATTTCTGCATACCGACTCTTTATTGTTAAAGGAACAGATAGCTTGGATGTTACTACAGCAAGCTCTAGCACTAGCTACCAAATTGGAAATCCTGCAGCCGTTGAAGTTACTTTAACGAAAACAGCTATAGATTCAACTGGGGTCAATCTGGTGGAAGGAAGCGAGTACAAGGTGTATATTCTTTCAGTTGCTGCAAATACAACGACGAATAAACATACACTTTCAGGCCCATCGAATACATTCAAGCTTGAAAAAGCTCAGTCAACACCAACACAGGAACCGACGCCTTCTACCAATCCGCCAGCCTCAAGTGAGGGGCAAACACCTCCACAGGGCTGAATGTAAAAATTTACACTGAAACAAACTTGAACACTCTTTCCATTCGGAAAGGGTGTTTTCATTATGTCTGGACAACGATCGTCTGGCGTGAATTTCAAACTCGCTTTTTGAAAATCTTGTCGTCAAAAAGGTTCCTAAGACCATTGTTACATCGGAAACAAATAATGGATAATAAAGGAAAGTTATCTATATAGATCGAGCTAAACATTTACACGAAACGGAGTGGCCAGTGTAAATATCTTTAGTTCACCTTATGAAGGAGCCTATGAGCCGAAAGGAATGATGGAATGCTTACATTTCGTTTGACGGGCCTGCCGGATTCCCGGTTGCCGCTGTACCTGTATTGTGTGGGCACGCAGGAAGAGAAGGTTCTGCATAGACCGGATGGATTTCCGGTGTATCAGTTGTTTTTGTCACACGGTGGTGAAGGGCAGTTCAAGATAACGGGAAAAGGGACATGGACGATGGGAGCAGGGCAGTTATTCATCGTGGAACCCGAGGTTGCGCATGAGTATGTGCCTCATTCCAAATCCAAAGGAGAACTTGGTTATATCGGTATTGGCGGTGCATCGGCTGGATCAGTACTTCAATGCGCGGATTTGCTTCAGAACGAGCCGTACCATATCTCCGGTTTTGAAATCATCTGGTCACGCATGACGGATTTCTGGCATGCGCTGGATCAAGGAGCAACGGAGATGTGGAACACATCAGCCCTCATCTACCAGCTCATTTTGGATATAGCACAATCGAAAATTCCATCTAATGTCTATATTGGGGGTGCTGGATCATTGATGGCACAGGACGGCACTGTAACACGTTCTAATCGGGAGTCCGATGCAAGCAAGGATGCACTCGTCCGAGCGGTAGCATTGATGCATACTCACTATCAGGACGATCTGTTATTGAAGCATGTTGCTGACGCAGTGGGTTATTCGGTGCAGCATCTCAACCGATTATTTCACCAGCATTATGGCGTGACAGGGCATCAGTATATGCAACGATTACGTTTGCAGAAGGCTTCGGAATGGCTGGACAAGCATCCACGAGCAAGTGTACGAGAGGCGGCAGAGACCGTAGGCATGGAAGTGAACTATTTTATCCGGATGTTCAAGCGGGAGTTTGGAGAGACACCGGGCAAAGGAATCAAACATCGGAATCAGCTCCAAATGGAAAAAGACCTCACGAATTCGTGAAGCCCCTTAATCAATTATATAACGTGTTATGCTGTTTTCTTTTGTCCAAATAGAGGCCTTAACGTTGCAAGCCCCACAACTCCGATCACTGCACTCACCCACGGAGCCAGTGCAAATACCGGAAGTTTATCACGCAGTGGATAGCCTACAAACAGCACAAGGACCACGATGACGATGTAGATGATGATTCCCTTAAGGTTAACCTTAGGTACGGTGTTCTTGTCCGCTCCTTCATCGTCCGGTCGCTCAGCAAGACGGCGAAGCATCTCCACCAATGCAATACCGCCAACTGCCGCAACAATCAAAGAGAACAGACTGATGTGTTGGAATGGCTCCGTATCTCCGCCAGTCCAACCCACGAACAATCCCACACATCCTTGAATCAACATGACAAAAGACAAAGCAGCCCAAGCGATCATGGCATACCACGTTGGTGTCCGTTTCACAGGCTCTGGATTCTCAGTTGGCTGTGATTCTACAACGTTTGCTTTCTTTTTAGCTGAAACAGATGGACTATTATCACGGGTTGGACTGGATTTACCCATCTCAACGGCAGCCGTCTTCTCCGGTGCTGTATTTGTAATCCCGAGCTGTGCATGGATGTCTTGTTCCAGATCAGGTCCGTATAACTCGCGAGCGGGTTTGTTATCCCGCTGAGCCTGTACGATTGCTTTTCCTGCGGAGAGTATCCACTCTTCCTGTGTTCTCTCGTCCGCTGGCGCATGACGTGCAATTGTGCTGATCTCGTCATACAGTTTCACATGTTCAGGTGTCATTCGACTCATCTCGGTTATTTGCCGATTCTGTATTTCTTTAAGCTTCTTATAGGAAATCCCCAATGATTGCTCCCCCTGTCTACACACGTTCTGATCTTCCAATTGACTGAAGACCCTGACGGTATTTTAGTATACGGGAAGGGCTCTCGTTTCGCAAAGTCATTCCTTATAAAAAAGCTGCTCATGGTGGACCCATATCCATACACAGGCCAGTATAACACAGGTGCATAACAGCACCAGTTTACCGTGATGTTGAATCCATTCCAGTAGATGTTCCATGAATTCATTCCTTTCGGCAGAAGGATTCCGAGGCATATGCTGCCTATGTTTTTTCGTTTATTTTCCCCCGTTCATGTGAAAAAATACCCTCACGCCTCACAGATCTAACGATTGTGTGAAGGATGCATAAAGAGCAGCCGATTCCATCACAATAGTAGCATTTCCAACAGAAATCCAAGATTGGAGTGTGCTTGTTATGGATAAACAAACAGAATTGACCCGGAAGCTGCTACTGAACAGCAACTCCCGTGGAGTCGTGGACGAGGTTGTATCCTTTGAAGAGAACCTGGAGGATACGGAGTATGCAGAAGAACTGACAGATGGCAATTTGAAGGGAAGAAGTTTCTGGGACAATAGTGATTCAGGTCATGAGCATGAGTGGAATGGACGGGTGGAGACCCACGAGATGTTCCGTAGAAGCTACGAATAACGATCCTGCAACACTTGGTTTGAATTCCAAATGATATCCGGGCCAGCTGTCATCAGCGTGGCTCATTTTTTTGTGCTTATTATCCGATAGAATGTAGATTGGTAGTCGACGTAGAAAGGGTTCTTACTTACGTTGACTTGCAGGGTACGGGATGATAATATATGAATAACATCTTAATACACACTAAACTTATCGGATTATATATATTTAATAAATGGAAGTTAACAGGCTAAGCGTGGAAAGGGGAAATCGGTATGGAACGTCAGATCAGTATCCGTCATGGACAGGAAGAATTAACAGCCACGATTCATTATCCGGTCGTGAAAGATATCAAGGAGGAGAAGAGTCAGCAGCGAGTCCCTCTGGTGGTCATCTGCCACGGCTTCGTTGGTAGCCGGATCGGCGTGGATCGTTTGTTTGTAAAGACTGCACGGGAGCTGGCTGAAGACGGTTATCTGGTCCTGCGTTTCGATTATATCGGTTGCGGAGAGAGCAGTGGGGAGTATGGAGCGGAGGGACTGGAGTCCATGGTGCTACAGACCCGCTCGGTGCTGGATTACGCGGTGAATTGCAGTGATGTAGATCCTACACGCGTTACGCTGATTGGTCATAGTCTGGGTGGTGCCGTTGCATTGCTAACTGCTGTACGTGACAAACGTGTCAAAAACCTGGTTATGTGGTCCTCCGTGGGTTATCCATTCAATGATATCGTGAAGATTACGGGACGGGACGTATACGATGAAGGCGTGAAACTGGGCGCGGCTGATTATCTTGGATACAAATTCACACCGACGTTCTTCGAGTCTCTTGCTGAACAACAGCCATTCCAGGAAGCAGTTAAGTTTAGCGGAGATGTACTCGTCGTGCATGGCACGTCAGATGAGATTATTCCTGTAGACTACGCATTCCTGTATCAAAAGGTATTCTGGATGCGCCAAGAGGGCCGCTGTGATAAGGAGATCATCTTCCAGGGCGATCACACCTTCTCTTCAGGTAAAGAGCGGGAACAGCTAATTACGCGTACCAGAGAGTGGCTGGGCGAACGTCAGAAGATCGAGCAGGATTGGCAGCACTGGATGATATAAGTGGCAGGATTACAACTGTTTGGGGATGTCAGCTTGGAAAAGCGCCTTCTTAAGGGTAAAATAGAGGAGTAAGCATTCTATCCGTGTCTGGAGGTTGGCAGCAATGACATTACCCGCACTTTTCATTGCGCATGGTTCTCCCGCTCTGGCGGTGGAGAGCAATGACTACACTCACTTCTTGAACCAGCTTGGAGACAGGCTGCCGGCTCCGAAAGCCATTGTTGTATTTACGGCGCATTGGGATTGTCCTGAACCGTCCGTGACGATGGATGATACACATCAGACCTTGCATGATTTTTACGGATTCTCCTTCTACGATGTATACGATGGAATACCCTGCATCTGGGCAGCCAGATTTAGCGAACGAGATTTGTGCTTTGTTCACCCGCAGCAATCTGGCACATCAGCCGATTCGAGGCCGAGGGCTGGATCATGGCGTATGGGTACCGTTGCTCCATATGTATCCCGAGGCTAACATTCCTGTGATTGCTGTATCTGTAGACTCGCTGCGTACGCCGCAGGAACAGTATGATATTGGCCGAATGCTGGAACAGCTGCGTCATGATGATGTCTTAATCATTGGCAGCGGTGGAACGGTTCACAATTTACGATTGCTGGGCAATACGGATGAACCGCAAGAGTGGGCGGTGGAGTTTGATAACTGGATCGGGGAGCGTTTGCAGCAGTGGAACACAAGAGAACTGTTTCAATATGAGAAAAAAGCCCCTCATGCACGCACGGCAGTTCCGTCGTATGGTACAGAACACCTTGCACCTTTGTTCTACGCCATGGGTACAGCGGATATGTCCCGATCAGCGAAGCGTCTATTCCAGTCTTACCCTTATGGAACGCTCAGTTTGAACTGCTGGCAGTTTGGAGACGGCGTGTAACTTGGAACAGACAACAGCCTGATTATGTTGTTTGAAGCCAGTTGGGTACGGATAACGTGTGTTAATGTATACAATTACAATATATAAACAAAAGAAGGTTCCTGTACACCCTTAATGGGCTATAGGAACCTTCTTTTAACACAAGGACTTATTCATGCAATAGATCTTTATTTGCGGATTTCGAACAATTCACAGTCTGTACGCGAATGATAAGCGAGCTCACTGACACTGGATTGTACCACTACGGTGTTGCTGTCAAAACGGATAATGATGCCACCGGAGTCAATCTGGTGATTATCTTTAAAAACTCGAACCTTATACTTCATATTCATGGCTTCCTGGAAGTCCGCATCGGTCTCGAGACGTCGCTGGGTCGGCATATCGTGTACTCCTTTGAAGTTCAACTTTATTTCATCATAATACGATTTTCTGTGGATGGGCAAGTCAGTCAGGCATTCGGGCTGATTTTTGAAAAGTAAAAGCCCTGCTCTCCAGGGGGATTGGGAGCAGGGCCGAGAATTCTATGAATGATTGCTTAAGCTGTTTTTTGAGTAGGGCTAATCGTTGGTGTGTCTTTAGGAAGATTTCCTTTGTTGTTACGAGTGAACAATCCGCGAAGGTAAGGCAGTACCCAGTGATCCAGACCGATTTTACCTGCATTTGCACCAGCAACAACAAGGAAGATTTCCATTACAACCAGTTGAGCATTCGTGCTTACTGTTCCCGAGAAGAGGAACGCGAAGTTCATGACCATAGCCATCAGTGCTGCTAGTGTAGTGAAGCAACCGAGGATGAGACCCAAACCTACAAGGAATTCACCCAATGGGATAACGAAGTCGAAGAGTCCTGCGTTTGGTACTGCGAATTTCTCAAGGAACGTTGCCCACCAAGCTTGGACAGCCGGGTGATCACCTGTTGCTTTTTCTACCGCACCGGCCAAGAACCCGCCAGCTTGGAATCCGCCAGTCAATTTGCTCCATCCGTGAGTCATCCAATCATAACCGATATACACCCGAAGTACTGTCAAAATCCACATTGCTACTTTGTTTTCTCTAAGCCATTGGTTTGTGCTGAACATATGAACCACTCCTTCATGGAATTTAGTGTGTGTTGTTTTTGTTTTTTCTAAGTGATCACCTTTGATGTCTTTATTGTATAGTTCAAAAGTTGTTTTGTTTGTGATTAAAATCACAATCTAGTTCAAATTTTAAGTAAGGTTTGAGAAGTTCACATTTAGGACATATTTTTCTCGCAAATCACTGTTTCAAATGTGAATTTCAAGCTGTATCAAGGCCTTCTAGGCGCAGACAAATCGGATGGGGTGTGATTAAATGGAAAGATATACGTGAAATGGTTGCCTACATGAGACATATATCACAACTTAGAACCAGGCCATATCGTTCAGGAGGTCCTATATTGAAGCTTTTTAAATGGAACAAAGCAGCATCGGCTGCATCTCTGTTTATTCTCTCATTAAGTCTTGTTGCCTGCCAAAACCAGGAGGTGACCCAGATGCCAGTTCAGCCAGAACCCACACCTGTACCTGTACAAGAAGAACCCGTGGAGGAATCCAACAAGTCTCTCTATACAGCACCTCTGACGGGTCTGCCTGTAGATGAAGCGATTACGCGTCGACCACTCGCCGTAATGATTAATAATGCACCAGCAGCTCGGCCCCAATCGGGTCTAAGTTCAGCTGATATCATTCTTGAAGTTCTCGCTGAGGGAGGCATTACCCGTTTCATAGCCATCTTCCAGAGTGAAGGCGGTGCGGAGACGGTTGGACCCGTTCGCAGTATACGTCCATATCTGATTGAGCTCGGCGAGAGTTATGATGGGGTACTTGTTCACGCCGGAGGCAGTCCGGAGGCGTATTCCATTTTGCAAAGGCAGCAGAAACAGCATATGGATGAAATCTCGAATGGTGGACCTTACTTCTGGCGTTCCTCGGATCGTAAAGCCCCACATAATCTGTATACTTCAGCGGACAAGCTGAGAGAAGGGTCAAATATCAAGGGTTATAGCCATGATTTCAAGTCTCCCGTATACATCTATAACGAAGAAGGCGCAACATCTGCAGGAGAGGCAGTGAAGCAATTCGATATCCATTATTTATTGGATAGTTACCGGGTGACGTATGATTATGATGAAGTTAGCGGACGATATATGAGAATGGTGAATGGCAAGGCAGATCAGGATCTGGATAATGGAACTCAACTTGGTGCAGCGAACATCATTGTGGCAGGTGCAGATCACAAGGTACTCGATAGTGTAGGTCGATTGTCCGTTAATTTGGAACAAGGCGGGGAAGCCATGTTGTTTCAGAAGGGCAAGATGATTCGTGGGGAGTGGGTGAAGAAGCAGGGGGATATTATACGGTTTGTTCAGGGTGGCAGTGAAGTTGCTCTTGTGCCGGGTAAAACCTTTATCAGCATTGTTCCCAATCAACCGGAATTTTCCAGTCATGTGAAGCTCGCTGTGCAGCAATAAAAGGATGTAATGAAAGAAAACAATGAAACATGTATCCATTTGTCGTCGAAAAGGCATTATATTTGTCCTTAGCGTGAAAAGTAGAATCGTGTCGATTTTGAATTTTGATGTCGAATTGTAAACGCAGTGTAAAATCTTGACTTGAATTTACCATTATTCCAAATAATTAAGATTCATTTCAGATTAATGTGATAAGAATATAAAAAAGGATCACACCTTTTGTACAAACCATGAAACAAATATGATAAGATATCAAAGGTTGTCATTTCATGTTTCATCGGTTATCGGCAATTTTTCTCGTAAAGGGGATAGAGCTATGAAGCTTAAGAAGAAGAAGGATATATTTTTTGAGACACTGGAGAATATGGCAGATACGGTTGTTCAAGCGGCAGATTATTTCTCCCAGCATGTTTCCAACCTTCAGGATGTGACTCTTTTTGCCAATGAAATGAAGAAGTACGAGTCGAAATGTGATGATTACGTGCATACGATCATTACAGAACTCAACAAAACATTTATCACGCCGATCGAACGCGATGATATTATGGAGCTGACAACAACACTTGATGACGTATTGGACGGACTCGAAGCAACGGCTTCCCGTTTCTATATGTACCAACTGACGGATCCGGACGAATTTATCGTTCAGTTCTCTGAAATTTTGCGCCAATCGGCTTACGAAATTCAGAAGGCGATCCATCTGCTGTCACAGAAAAAATTGCTGGCCATCCGTGAATACACCATTCGTTTGAATGATCTGGAAAACCAGGGCGACGAAGTGCTGCGCATGTGTATCAAACATCTCTTCGCTACCGTGTCTGATCCGATTGAACTGATCAAGCGTAAGGAAATTTACGAGCGTCTTGAGACAACAACGGATGCTTGTGAAGACGTGGCGAATGTGCTCGAATCCATCATTATGCGTAATTCTTAAGGAGCCAGAGAATAATGGAAACAACGATTTGGGTATTAGGTATAGTCGTCTTCCTTGCACTGGCGTTTGACTTCATCAACGGTTTTCACGACACGGCGAATGCCATTGCCACTTCGGTATCAACACGGGCACTAACGCCACGTCGCGCGATCCTTTTGGCAGCGGTGATGAACTTTGTCGGTGCGATGATGTTTACAGGCGTTGCGAAGACGATTGGGGGGAGTGTGACCGACCCCACCACGCTGGATAACGGGATCGAGGTCGTCATAGTCACCTTGATCGCAGCGATTATCTGGAACCTGGTTACATGGTGGTTTGGTATTCCGTCTTCCTCATCACATGCACTTATTGGAGCCCTTGCAGGTGCCGTGCTTGTTGGCGCAGGAGCTGACAAAGTGAAGTGGAGCGGATTCATTGATATCGTTGGAGGTTTGCTATTATCACCTCTGATCGCATTTGCCATTGGTTATGTGGTCATGACGATTCTCAAATACATTTTTGCCAAACGCAGTCCGCATAACGTGAATAAAGGTTTCCGTACGGTACAGATTTTCACGGCTGCACTGCAAGCATTCACACATGGTACGAATGATGCACAGAAAGCGATGGGTATTATTACATTTGCTTTGGTTGCAGCAGGTGTACAAGATCATCTGGAAGTGCCGCTGTGGGTTAAAATCTCAGCAGCAACCGCGATGGCTCTGGGTACATCCATTGGTGGTTGGAAAATCATCAAAACGATGGGGACCAAAATCTTTAAAATTGAACCGATTAACGGATTTGCCGCGGATCTGTCAGCTGCTTCCGTTATTTTCACGGCAACGTTGCTTCACCTTCCAGTTAGTACAACGCACGCAATCACATCAGCTATTCTGGGTGTAGGTTCCGCGAAACGTTTCTCTGCTGTGAAATGGGGACTTGCTGGACGTATCATTATTACGTGGTTCATTACGATTCCAATTACTGCGGGACTGGCAGGATTGTTGTACTGGATTATTTTCTAAATAGAGAAGTTATCCCGAACGAATTCGGGGTTACCAGACACTCTGTTCATAACTGTGTGAATATCGGGATATGTGGACAATTATACAACCAAAATCAAGAGACGCCTGTGCATGAACGTGTGGACAGGCTGGATATGTGGATAGCCATCCGTGGAATGATAAACCAAAAGAAGATATTCCTGTGGATACAGGGAACTGTGGATAGGGAAATGAGAGAAGCCAACAGGGTTGGCTTTTTTTGTTGTCGAGTTTGAAGGTACCTGTGTACAATAACGTAAAGATACAGGACAAGGACGTGGTCTAATTTATGATTCGTACACTCGCCATTACACGAGAACATCAAGTCTCCGTTAACGTACCACTTACACAGCTGGATCTGAACGATTACGCCTGGGTATGGGCCGATTTTAACCAGCCAACGGAAGAGGAAAGCCGTTTGCTGGATACATATTTTCATTTTCATCCATTAGCCATAGAGGACTGTCTGCATGTATTGCAACGGCCCAAGCTCGATTATTATGATAATCTGCAGTTTCTTGTGCTGCATGCACTGAACCCGTCCACACTGGAAGCCGAGGAGGTTGACTTGTTTCTTGGATCAAACTTCCTAGTGTCTTTTCATCATGGCGTATTGGAGGAAGTGGATGAAGCGTGGGAACGCTTGTTACACCATGCACATGAACGAACCATTTGGGCGCGAGGTCCGGTGGCAGCAGCCTATACGGTGATGGACAAGTTGGTCGATCATTATTTTCCGTCTTTATTTGCGATTGAGGATGAACTGGCTGAACTGGAGAACCGGGGTGGACAAGAATCGGTTGAAGACTTGATGAACCAGGTGTTTGATCTGCGGACTCGATTGTTGAAGCTTAGAAGAACCGTAGTACCGATGCGGGATCTGCTCTATCGGGTGGTGAACTCCCAGCATGTGCAGCGAACAGGCGAACATACGGCTTATTTTACCGATATCTATGACCATTTATTGAAGCTGACGGATATGATTGAAGCCGATCGGGAGATGACGGCCGACCTGCGGGACAGTTATATTTCCCTGAACTCCAACCGGATGAATCAGATTATGAAGACACTCACGGTGATTACGACTGTATTTATGCCGCTCACACTGATCGCGGGTATTTATGGCATGAACTTTGCCTATATGCCTGAGCTTCAGTGGAAATTTGGGTATGGTGCGGTGCTGCTGTTAATGTTTGTGCTTGGCGGGAGTATGGTGGCCTGGTTTGTGAAGCGCGGTTGGTTTAAGTAGGGCAAATGGTGTCTGTTATCAAAATGTATATAATGTAATAAGCGATGATCTTTTTGGCACATGTGGATGCACAAAAAAAGATCATCGCTTATGGTCTCCAAAATTCCAGCAGGCTGCTGGATGTTCTAGAATTTAGCGTCACAGTGAGGGTCATCAAGATCGGGATGTTCTGAAATCTCCCGGTAATGCTGGAGCTTATACGTTATAATGTCTGAGGTTTCATGCAGTCTCGATATCTCCTGCTGAATTTTACGCTGATGCTCTTCAAGGATGGAGTATCTCGTAGACAGAGTTTCAGGTCCCTGTTCAGATAACTCTCGATAGTGCTTCATTTGTTCTATGGTCATCCCGGTGGCCTTGAGCCTTGTCAAAAAAATAATGCCAAGGATATGATCCTTGCTATATTGTCGATGCCCGTTTGCTTTTCTCTCTGCATAAGGTAGTAGGCCTATTTTTTCATAATATCGGATGGTATCTTCAGTTAAACTGGTTAGATTGGCTGCTTCCCGGATGGAAGTAACGATGTCTGGAATGTTCTGCATGAGATCAGACTCCTTAGTATTGGAATTACCAAGGTAGTTCTCCACCGTTTCCATGGAATCCTCCTGAGGGCCCATTTTCATCCAGGACAGCTAACTTAACAACTATAGCAGCTGCTTGCTTCACGGTGCCTAATCCTGTGAAGCCGTTCAGGTCGGTTGCTGTAAAGCCGGGATCAGCAGAATTGATCTTGAGCGGTGTGTTTCTGAATTCTTTGGCAAGCGTAACGGTGAACATGTTAACGGCTGCTTTACTGCTGTTGTAAGCGAGTAGGTTAAATTGGGCATGTTCGTGCGTGGGATCGCTATTATATGCAAGTGAGCCGAGGCCACTTGTCAGGTTGACGATTCGGCCTGCAGAGGATTGCTGTAATAAAGGCAGCATCGCCTGAGTAACGGAGATCATACCGAAGAAATTGGTGTCGTAGGTTTTCCGAATGTCCTCCAGAGAGATCTGACTGGGCGGAGTGGCCCCTCCAGCAGAGATTCCTGCATTATTAATCAACACGTCCAGGGAGCCAAACTTTTGCTTAATCTGACTGACAGCTGCCTCAATGGTAGCTTGGCGGGTTACATCAAGCATGATTGAATGAGCCTCGATATTTTTGTTAACCAGAAGTTGAGCTGCTTCCTCGCCTTTTAGTTCATTTCTCGCTCCCAGGAGAATGACATATCCCATTTTTCCTAACTGCAGAGCGGTTTCAAATCCGATTCCTTTGTTGGCCCCGGTAATTAGAGCGTACCTTTTCGTTTGCATCTGTTATTCCTCTTTTCATGAGTAATGTATAAGCATGTGGTGGTGATCTCCGAATGGTACAACTTGGAGTGTGCTCCAAGTCAACAGGGGAATTTAGAAGAAGCAGATCGGGACGGGAGCGCACAAATAACCGAATACCCGTCTGTATCAGACTTTTGCATTCGGTTAAATATGTTTTTAATGATATCCACATGTGAATAAGTTTTCGCTGAAACGAGCTGTGTATAACTTACGACGTTTTCCTGTTACTCCATTTCAAGAACAAAAGAAGTTGTAGCTGCTTCTTTGCCATTCACAACAATCGTTAACGTATGCAGTCCAGCATAATATTTTCTCGTTGTGATGATTTTGAACGATTGTTTAGTGGCTACCTTGGTTCTGCCTGTTGGGTACATTTTATCGGAGCATTTGAATCGTTTAGGGGCCTGTTTGCCGTTTGCCTTCATATAACCCATCTCATATTCAATTCGCAGCATCTGTGACTCGCCGCTCTCATTAACGACATCAAACGAAAAATGAAGATCCTCGCCAATGCTAATCGTATCCTGGACAAGCTGAAGCTGCTCAATGTGAATCGAATCCTGCTCGTTATAACCCAAAAGACTTAGTGCTTTGCTATGTCCTTTCTTTAGCAATGACCTGCTGGCATGCCGGACAATCCAGTCTGTGTGTACATGTTGTCCGTACCAGGTCGTGGCCAGATCCATAACCAGTTCAGGGTGGTCCTTGGAGATGTCATTCAGATGATTCGCGACACTTTTGCGAACATAGAGGGACTCGTCCTGTTTCAATGCATGCAGAATCGGAAGTACAGGTGTTGGATCAGTGATAAAGTTCTGGAGTTTGGCACCCCATGGCAAACGTGGCCGGCTGCCCTCACTGGCAAGTCTGCGGATATGCTCGTTGTTGCTCTCTGCCCACGCCATCATATGTTTCATCGTTTGGATTGGATAATGTTCAATAAACGGGCGTACCGCGAACTCCGAGCTGGAATAAGGTGTGAAGAGGGCCAGATACTTCATGGATAACTCGTAATCCTCTGGGTCAAGTCCGTTCACTTCGATAAAATCCGGTACAAATAGATATTCAACGCCTCGCATCATTGGTGCGGCTTGTTCGATAATATGTAATGCTTCCTCATAATTGTCCGGCAGTACCTGGGTCAAAGCCAGTGTGATTCTGCGAATGCGCGCTTTGAATTCCAACTGTTCCCAGCCTTCAGCGAAAACCAATTCATGAAATTGCTGTGTATCCAGCTTAGGGTAGAATTGGCGCAACTGTTCGCCGGTCCGATCGATTAATGCGGGAGTGTATTTGTCTTTGATAAGTTCCATGGTCTGCCTCCTTTAGTTACTATCCAGTATACCTCAAATTACAGAAATAAGAACGTAAGTTCCTAAAATTTATTTATATAAGGATGAACGGTGTTAAGGCACCCGCCTTCTGTAAGGGGGTGCCTGAATTTTCTTAACCTTTGCGACTTTTGGGACGGCGCTTCGTGGAATTGGATTTGCGGCGGACTGGAGTTGTATTGCGGCGACGTGGAACCGTTGTTGTTTTGTTCCGACGTTTACTTTTGCGTTTCCGGGGCGGCGTATATTCTTCATAGTCCGCATCAGCTGCGCTTTTATTCGTTTTTCCTTTTCCAAAAGGCAGAATGCCCATAACGAGTTTCATCATCGGAGCCATCTGCTGGATGCCACCAACGACCTTCTGCATTTTGCCTATTCCACTCATGATTCCATCAATTCCGCCGAAGCGGTCGATCATTCCTTTTAACTCACCGATGTTGGCTAACGAAAAGCCGGTACTGCCAGTAGCAGGCGCCGTTACCGGAGCTGGGGGAACAACCTGAGCTGCACCTCCATAAAAGTTCCCGCCAGCCACACCCTGCCCATAGGGTACGACTGCAGAAGCTTCGACTTCACCAAAGCCCGGGTAGTGTGGTTCTACGCCAGGATACATCGGTTGAATTTGAGTTTCATTTAAAGACCGCGGAACCACACCGGGCGGCATATAGGCAGAAGTATGTGCCTGCCGATGAGCATGAGAAGACGGACGCTGCCCTGGTGCTGGCTGGCGGTGATAATAATGCTGTGGCATGAACGATCACGTTCCTTCTATTGGATTTCGGAATTGCGTTCCATGAGTTGCATGACAGATGTACATCATAGACCCTTGTGGAACTCCCTTTTGTTATACTGTATGTCATTCGCGGAGAGACGGCGTAGGCGGGTATCCCGGAAAACGGGATATTTGCGGATTTGGGCGCATGCAAGATGGCAGGTTCACGAAGAGTGAAATGCAGTTTAGACACAAAATTGTAACATTTAGGAGGATTGAAATCCTACATAAGCAATCGGATATATACAGGTGAAAACTGGGAAATAACGCGGTAATTTCGCCCGATGTACGCGAGGGGAGGACAATAGTACCATTTGTAAGCGGTAACATGTATTTTTATTCTGTAGTGCGTGAAATCGGTAACGCTTGAAATACCAACTCAGGGTGAGTACAATGTAGGTACACAGTAACCGCTAGGGGATGATGATGAAATGCAGCTGAAAAAGCTAAATGATAAAAGCATTGAACAACTATTCGAGGCTATTTTGACGCTAAAAGATATTGAAGAGTGTTATGTTTTCTTTGATGACCTCTGCACAGTTAACGAGATCCAATCCATGTCCCAGCGGCTGGAAGTGGCTCGTATGTTGGGTAAAGGCAATACGTATAACCAGATTGAAGCAGAGACAGGTGCGAGTACAGCTACAATTTCACGTGTGAAACGCTGCCTGAATTACGGCAATGATGGTTATAAAATGACGCTGGAACGCCTGGGACGCTAACATGAAGAAGCCGGGTGTACTCATCATCAGTCACGGTTCACAGGAGCAGACCTGGGTGGAATCCGTCGATGACGCGATCTCCCGGTTGAATCTGCCTATTCCATTACCGGTTGAAGCCGGTTTTCTTGAACTTGTGGAAGGACGCCTGATCCAGGACGGTATCGACCGACTGGAAGCACAAGGCGTAACCGATATTCTGGTCGTACCTCTATTTGTTTCGTCCGGGAGTACACATGTGGATGAAATTGAATATGCCATTGGTGCAAAGGAAACACCTGATCGCGAAACGGATCTGGAACCGTTCGATGTGAAGGCTCGGGTTCACTTCGGTTATCCAGTGGATAACGATCCGGATATTGCCGTGATGGTGTGGGACAAGGTCCGATTACTGTCGCAGCAACCGGAGAAGGAAACGATCCTGCTTGTAGGCCATGGGAGTATTCATGATGGTTTTCGTGAGCGTTGGGAAGCTGGAATTTCTTCCCTTGCAGAGCTTGTACAGGAAGTTAGTGGTGTAGCCCATACGGATTATGCATTGCTGAATCCGGAGAGTGTGTACGACAAAGTGAAGTACTGGAGCGAAGAGCGGGGGAACCGAGTCATTGTGGCGCCGCTGTTTTTGAGTGCCGGTTATTTCACGAGGAACGTTATCCCGGATCGGCTGCAGGAGCTGGACTATGTGTACAGCGGTGAGACACTATTGCCACATCCATTGCTTGGGCAGTGGCTGGAGCGCCAGATCCAGATTTTGCTGGAGAGATGTAATGAGGTTAAAGCTTCTTCATGAAGTGATCGCTTTGGCATAGGTATGTGATCACATCGCTCGCAGTAATGTCGCATCAAGTGATTGAACTCCATAGCTTCATAAACATTAAACCACGTCGAAGGACGTGGTTTTTGTTTGTTGTAGATCACTTGAAAGAGATTGGGCTATCCATTAATGGGTGCGTGCAATTGCAGATGTAGCTCCAGTAAACTTATTAATTGGTCAACGATCTCCTCGGCCGGATAAGGCATGGAATTCATAATCCACCACTCCAGGAGGCCCACAGCAGCGGAAGCAAGAAACTGTATGGTAATCTCTTTTTTCATACCCTCCTGGATGCCACAGGCATCCATCTGTCCCTCCACTCCCTGGACCAACAATCCCATCAACTTACTACGGAATGCCGGAATACCTTTTTTGGTTAGAAGTGTGGTATAGGTAGTGGCATGCTGTTCCAGATAACGGAAAGTTCTGAGCAGCGCATCCTTGGCCGTAACGGGTGTTGTAGTAGAGCTTTCGATCATACAGGCATCCAACAACTGCTGCAAATAGGTCTCAATGCATTGATCCAACAGGTCGAACTTGTCAGCGTAATGCAAATAGATGGTTCCTCGGTTTACATTAGCCCGATCAGCAATATCGTTTATCGTAATTTGCTCGAAATCCTGTTCCTCCAATAACCCCACAAAAGCTTCGATTATCGCCTTTCGTGTCTTGAGTACTCGTCTGTCCATGGCCCCTCCTATGGTGGTTTTCAACAATAAGGAATCATTCGTTGATTATTCAACAAAAACGGATATTTTAACGATTGAAGCACAGTAGATGCTTTGTTACTCTTATTTTATCAACAAATGTTGATAAAACAACGATTATTGATAAAATATGAAATAGAGGGATAACCAATGAAGATATTAGTGTATGGTGCGGGTGTTTTGGGCAGTCAACTGGCGCACGTTCTGGTGCGCGGTGGCAATGATGTCACTCTTCTGGCTAGAGGGAAGCGAGCGGAAGAGCTGGAGAAGGATGGAGTCGTCATCCGGCATATGTTTCAATTCAAAACGACAGTTGATCCGGTTCGGGTAACCAGAACGTTGGAAGTGGATGACCAATATGATCTTATTTTTGTTGTCATGAAATATAATGATTTTCCTTCTGTGTTACCTATTCTGGCAGACAATCAGAGCAGCAATATTGTGATTGTGGGAAACAACGCAGATGCACGAAGCATGCAAAACTTTTTGGAGGAAAACAGCAAGGTGGCAAAACAGGTCGCGTTTGGATTCCAGGTGAGTGGAGGGAAGCGTGAAAAGGACCGCATGTTATCGATCGGTGGAGGTGGCGGACAAATGGTGATTGGCAGTCTGGACGGTGATATCAACTTTAAACCTTTGCTGGATCAAGCTTTCCAACATGTGAAATACAAGTTGAATGTTTTGAGCGATATTGATGCCTGGCTGAAAAGCCATATCATCCCCATTCTGATGCTTAATGCGGTGAGTTTTAATGAGGAGCGTGAGTTGATCAAGTTGGACGGGAACAGAAAGCAAATCCAACATATGATTGGGGCGATGGATGAAGGCTTTAGCGTTCTTGAAGCTATGGGCATAACGATTATACCGGAGATTCAGGCTAAAATGATTCGCAAGCATCAACGGATGTTGTACCTTCTGTTGAAGATCTATAGTGTGCTTCCAATTCATAAGCTGATTGCGGGTTCTTTTGGAGAGATTGAGGCGTTAAATAATGCATTTACCGATTGGAAAAAGACAACAGGCACCCCGACTCCCCATTGGGACGTGCTGAAAAGAGATTTTACTATCCTTAGATGAAGTGTTGCTCATTCCCTGCATACCGACTACAATAAAACCAACTAATAAAATGGGGATAAGGAGATATACATATGCGGAAAGTGCCCATGCGTTATGTGAAAGCAAATCAGGTCGGTATTGTATTGTTTGTTTTACTCTCGTTTGTGTTTAATCCAATTGTAGTTCTGGGAGCGCTGTGGAGCATTCAGGTGGTTGGTCTGGCTTCCAGTGGCAAGCTTAATCTGTTTGTGCAAATTGGGAAAGCTGTGTTGACTGGTAAAGGTACAGAGACGCAGGCGGTGGAGCTTCAGCGATTCAACAATATTCTGGCCGTACTCTTCCTGTCTCTGGCACTCATCTCGTTCTCGCTTGGCTGGGTAGGCGCAGGTTATGTATTCTCCGTTATGCTTCTCGCGGCTGCAAGCGCGGCGCTGCTGGGTTATTGTGTAGGCTGCACCGTCTATTTCTGGTATAAACAGCTGCGTGCAGGGCGAAAAATCGGATTTTGAGGTTGGCTAAAGAAGTGATACAGTATCCGGGATACTACGATAACTTCATAAAGAAATCCCTTCAAGTGAACTGTTCACTTGAAGGGGATTTTGTTATCTAAACCAGGCTTTGTTTAAATTGTTGGTAAAATTGTTATCGTTGAAGGGCACATTGGCGCTACCGAAGTTTGTCGTGTTGAGTGCATTTCGTGCCGCAGAAGTCAGATCGTCCCATCCGATTAAAGGCTGAGTTCCGCCAACAGCGTTAGTAACGCCAAGCTCATGGTTAAGTGGCCAGGTACTATTATATGAAATCAACGGATGATTACCTTGTGTATTGGTATTGCTCGGTGTGACGTTGGTGAACTGTCCGTGACCGGAATAGGCGATGGAGAGGATTTGGGGATTGGCCGCTGCCGGGTTAGCTACCCACACGACGATTCCTTCCCAATCGTGACGATGGCCGAGTCCGGAAGAAGGGGAGTCTTTGGGGAAATACCACGAATACATGATGGCCCACACCCCATTGTGCCATGCGGAGCGGGAGTAGATCTGCCCTGTACTTGAGCTACAGTTCCCATTCGATGACCCGGACGTATTCAAGCCAGCGCTGGTATTGCCCTGTTGATCCACTGCGGGGAAAGGTACACAACCATGATAGACTTTCAGAAAAGGCTGATAACGCTTGGCTGCTTGTTGCATTACGGTGACTGGTGAGATTTCCTGAAATCCGACAACCTGATCATGGTTAATTTCTGCTGCTTCAACAACGGTGACCCAAGGAATACATGCCATAAGCAAAACCAGAAGCATTAACACGATTTTTTTCATTCATAATTCTCCTTTAAGGGGATGATGTGGTGTTAAGTTGAGGGTGCACTAAGACTATATTGGAAAAAGGTTTATATTATTTATCTTTTCATCTTAAGATTTGTAAATTTGTAGCATATCCATGTCATAATCAGATGAAGGTACCGAAACCGAAGACTAATTCCTGCCCAAGCGGGCAGAATGGTTGATTAATGAGACTATTTTACATAAAAGGTAGTGGGGAAGATTCAGGATCGGTGCGTGAGGTTTATTGGATAATGGATGGATTAGTGGGTACCTATATGAAAAAATATACTTATGGATTACAGGCTAGGACATCTTTACATTTGATGATATGATAGGAGTTAAAGGCTTTGGAATGAGACGGAATTCCTGATGCATAGATATAGGTAAGACGAAAGATTAGAGCAGAATGAACGGAAGTTCATCATTGTGTAAAAAATATGTCCTGTTATGGACGGATGCAAGGTAAGATTATGAGGTCGTATAGACTCATGGATAATGTGGAATAGGTGGCGTATGAGATGAAAAAAGCTCGCTTAATATATAATCCGACCTCAGGCCGGGAAGAAATGAAGAAACGTCTGGCTGATATTTTGCAGCGTTTGGATCAAGGTGGTATTGAAGCTTCATGTCATGCAACAACGGGCGAAGGTGATGCAACCCGCGAAGCTGAACTCGCGATTGAACGCGGCTATGACATGATTATTGCTGCTGGCGGCGATGGTACATTGTACGAAGTGATCAACGGTATGGCCGAGCGGGAGAACCGTCCTCCGCTGGGTGTGTTTCCTTTGGGAACAACGAATGATTTTGCGCGTGCTCTCGGCATTCCGAGACAGTGGGAAGATTACGTGGATCTGGTCATTAACCAGCAGCTTCGTCCGCTCGATCTGGGCAAAGCGAATGATAAATATTTTATCAACATCGCCGGTGGCGGATCATTAACTGAACTGACCTATGAAGTACCGAGTCGTCTGAAAACGATGATTGGGCAACTGGCCTATTATATGAAGGGTATTGAGAAAATGGCGAGCCTGTCTCCTCAGGAACTTATCATTCGCGCCGACGGTCAGGAAGAGATTCATGATGAATTCATGTTATTCCTCATCGCTAATACCAATTCGGTCGGGGGCTTCGAGAAGTTGGCTCCGGGTGCAACCATTGATGATGGTCTGTTCGATGTGATCGGTGTCCGCAAATGTAATCTGGCTGATATGATCCGCCTTGTAACGCTGGCGCTGCGTGGGGAGCATCTGAACGACAAGAAAGTGGTTCATTTCCAGACAAGTCATATGGAAGTTACGTCGCCAGGTTATGTGCAACTGAATCTCGATGGAGAGTTGGGCGGCACATTGCCAGCAACATTTACGAATTTGCGTCATCATCTGATGTTGTATCGTTAAAATATTAAAAAGAAAGAAGTGAATGTACGTTGTCTAATACGAACCGCAGCGGTCGTGGAAAAAACCGCCGGAATTCGGCTGCCTCCCAGGGGCAAGGGAACGCTTCAGCGTCCCGTCAGCCAAGTCAATCATCTCGTCCATCACCACGTCAGCAAGGAAAAGAGGTGCGGCCACAAGGCGCATCTCTTTCTGCCGTTCGTCCGAAGGGACGTGCGCGTGAATCTGCCCCAATTGAGGGACTGCCTGTCAGCAAAAATGAAGAGACCGTCATCGACATCATTGGCATGAACCATGACGGTGAGGGCGTAGGTCGTGCGAATGGATACACGCTCTTTGTGCAGGGTGCGCTTCCAGGTGAAACCGTACGTGTTCGCGTGATGAAAACCAAGAAGCAGTATGGCTACGCCAAGTTACTGGAGATCGTGAATGCCAGCCCGGATCGTGTATCCGCGCCTTGCCCGATCTACGATCAGTGCGGCGGCTGCCAGATCCAGCATATGAGTTATGCCGGACAGCTTGCGTGGAAACGCCAGTTGGTCGTAGATAATTTGCAACGGATTGGCAAATTGAACGTGATGGTGGAGGATGCAGAGACGTTGGCATCCAACGCGCAGAATGATAAAGAGGGCGCCGAACAGCGTGTGCATGATGACGCTTCAGTTGGTGATGCGAAGCTGGAGGAACGGTTGGAACATGATGCGAATCAGACAACTGAACCGGGACAAGCATCTTCTGAAGCACAAATGATCGGTAGCAATCGTATTCGACTTCGCCTTGAAGGTGTCATGAACGAAGAAGATACGGAGCAGGGCATTCGTGTACTGCCTACGATGGGTATGGACGAGCCATGGCGCTATCGGAATAAGGCACAGGTGCCAATTGGTGTGACCGAGGGTGGTCTGGTAGGAGGATTTTACGCCAAAGGAAGCCATCGGATCATCGATATGGAGAGCTGTCTTATTCAGCATGAGCATAACGACGAAGTGGTTGCGAAGGTGAAGGAGATCGGCAGTCATTTTGGAATCAGTGCCTATAACGAAGAGACAGGTCGCGGCTTGCTGCGTCATGTGGTCGTGAAGAAGGCGTTCCGTACAGGTGAGATGATGCTCGTACTGGTCACCAATGGTCGAGATATTCCTTACAAAGACGAATGGATCGGCAGTATCCGTGAAGCGATTCCGCATGTCGCAAGCATCTGCCAGAACGTGAACAAGAAGCAGACCAACGTTATCTTTGGCGATGAGACCCGCGTCCTGTGGGGCCGTGATGTAATCTATGATTATATCGGTGATGTGCAGTTTGCGATCTCAGCGCGTTCGTTCTATCAGGTGAATCCGGTGCAGACGGAAGTGCTATATGGGAAGACGGTAGAGTATGCCGGACTGAGCGGTAAAGAAACTGTCATTGATGCCTATTGCGGCATCGGGACGATCTCTCTTTTCCTCGCACAACATGCGGATCAGGTGTACGGGGTAGAGATCGTGCCTGAAGCGATTGAAGATGCTCGCAGCAATGCGCTCTTGAACGAGATGAAAAACGTGAAATTCGAAGTTGGCGCATCCGAGGACGTTATTCCGCGCTGGAAAGAACAAGGTATCGAAGCAGACGTAATTGTTGTCGATCCACCGCGTAAGGGCTGCGATCCACGTTTGCTGGAGACGATCCTGGAGATGAAGCCAGAGCGCGTGGTGTATGTGAGCTGTAATCCGAGTACGCTGGCACGTGATCTTCGTGTGCTGGAGGATGGCGGATATCGAACGGTTGAGGTAACGCCAGTGGATATGTTCCCGCATACAGTACATGTGGAGAGTGTAGCGATGTTGGTTAGGGTGTAGTGTTTTGAAGCTACATTTACCTGTTTTAATATAGCTAATTTGCCCGAGGCTTCTAAAGCTCGGGCTATAATTGTTTTAACCGAAGTCATTCATTCAGCGAAAGGCATTCAGTTTATCAGTTTTTAATAGCTTTGTGTTGTTCAGTGTTTTCTAATGCCACAGTAAGACGTGGTAAAGGTATGCCTAACTTTTTTGCTTCTCTCACAACTTCAAGTACCGCAAAACCGGCTTTACTATTGTTGTATTCAATGAAAAGTCGTGGTAAGCTGCCCTTTGCAAAAATAACCTTGTTAAACAGCGTGCCGAGAAGTGCTGGTGGAATCTTGGTCAACAGTAGAGTGATCGCGTCCATTTTTGCGCCTCTTGCTTTAAGTATAGGGGTCATTTCCCGCATACTCTTACCGACATTTGCGAATGAGTCACTATGATTCAAGACGGCTGGGAAACTTCCTCGTTTTAACACCTCGGTCTCCATCGCCGCATTCATGGCAAAATGATTCCATAGCCAGCTTTGCATATCTTTTGTCCAATTGATTTTAAAATGGGCGCTTTCAAATAGTTCTTTGACCTTGTTGTTTATCTGTTCCGTGCCTACCCGTGGTTTTTCCAGAAATATCGTTTTTAAAAAGCCGCCCCTAAGCTTATTGTCCTCAATGCCGCCTCCTGCTCCTGGGAACCCAAAGACAACATTGTTCATAGACAAGGGCAAGATCGATGATTTTAAATCCTGCCAAATATTATTGAATATTAGGATAGGGGTGTTACCCGCGGTAGTCGATAGTAATTGTGCTGCTTCGGGAAGTTGCTTCGTGTTGACACTTGCAATAATGAGATCGTAATTTGGGCTTATCTCCTCATGCAGTTTGATTTTCCAGCTTTCTTGGATTAACTGTTTCCCTCTTCGTGCGTCCCACATTTCAAGCGCTATATGACTTCCGAGGGTTTCTTTTCTCCCTTTTCTAACGTAAAACTCAACGGTATGCCCTGCCTTTTCAAAAGCCCAAGCATACTGGGTCGATATGACACCTCTACCAAAGAATAAAATTCTCATATTACCTCCTGAAAAAAAAATTCAATCCTTGTTGATGATCCAACAACGTGTTGTATAATGTTATTGTATTGATTCACTTTACGATCATCAACCATCAGATTTTTAATATCTGTCGTATAATTGATCGAACAGCAGACGGAGGCAAATAATGAAAAAGCAACCTGAAATTACGGACAAAACAAGGCAGACATTTATAAATGTATTCTGTGATTTATATAGTCGAAAACCCATCGAAAAAATATCCATACAAGAGATCGCTAACCAATCAGGATATAATCGGAGTACATTTTATCAATACTTTACAGATATCTATGAGTTGTTGGACTGCGTTGAAGAGCGTGTTTTAAAATCCATTAACGAGGAAATGGCAGGCAGAGAGTTTTCTACACATACGTTCCAGGATGCACTTCAATGCTTGGAAAATGCAGAGGACATTTCAGTTCTGAAGGCCCTTTTGGGAGACTATGGTTCTGTTCATTTTGTGGAACGTTTGAAAAGAGAAATTCCCTTTGAGCGATTGATTGTGGATTTTCCAACAGATGATGTCTTGGCACCATATATCATTGAGTTTTACATTTCGACATTAATATCTATGTTTCGTCTTTGGATACGCAACGACAAAGATCTATCGTCAGAAGAATTGGTCAAGCTGATCGATAGCCTATTTGCAAAGGGGATAACACCGTATCATATCTTTGGCACGGTCAATCCGCAACGCTCTGGAGTGTAGCGATGATGGTTAGAAAGCTAAAGATAAACAAAAAGGGGTCGGGAATTTATATATTCTCGAACCCCTTTTTTGTCTTTGTTTCAATACCATCCATTAACTGTAGTAGTCTAAAACTCGCCACCATCCCAAGCAATCATTAATACACATGCACACCCGTACCAACCACGGATTTGTTTTGTACGGGATTACCGGATAGATATACCTTTTGCAGATTAGGCAGCTGGCTTAGGCTCTCGATATTGGAAATGGCATTGTTCTCGAGATGAAGCTCTTCTATGGCCTGCCAGTTACTCATAAATTCGAGAGAAGCCAGATTGTTATCTTGCAGAGTAAAGGAACGTAGAGCCGACATGTTGGCAAAGTAAGGCATCATCTGGTCAACTTCAGTAACAGAGGTATTGTTTATGCTGAAATATGGCTGCTCTAAGGTCAAATGTTCAAGCACGCTGTTCTCCGCGGCCGTTTTTTGTTCAAAGTTCAGCCTGCACTCGGAGCACATCAGAGATTTGACCTGCTTTAAACGAAATAAAGCATCGCTCTCCTTATATAGTGAAGAGTCGTAAATGTTCAGAGTCTCTAGACGAGGCAAGCCGTCCAGGGCACCAAGATGGGTTATTTCATCGATCTCCCAGAGCGAGAGTTGCTCCAGTTTTGGGAATTTCCCCAGCGCAGCCAAGTTCAATTCCCCGCTTCCGCCACGGAGCGTCAGACTGGTTGTAGCCGGGGCCTTTAGCCCAGTGAGAAAGGAGCTTGGAATTTCCACTCGCCCCACATTAGGCAATGTCAGCGCTTCTGCTTTCTCGTAGTAACCGGACAACGTTAATTCCCGCAGAGAGGGCAGACTGTTTATGACCTTTACCGAACTAAGCTGACTTAGAGAAGCCAGACGTAGTGTAGTAATGGAGGCCTTGTCGGCCAAGGGCTCCAGGCTTGAGAAGTTTACGTTTTCGAGATCAAGTGTTTGTAGAACAGGCATATTTTGTACAAAGTCGATGGACTTTACATTCGTTAAAAAGGATAGCTGAAGCTCCTGAAGCTGGGTCAAGGCGTACAGCGGCTGCAGGTCTGTGGTTTCACTGTAATGTATGGATAAGGATGACAGCCCGGTCATGGAGGACAACCATCCCAGTTCATCGACAAAGGTGAGCGACAGAGACTTGAGCGGCAGCTTGTTCAACAGAAAGAAATCCGTTACGGATTCATCCACATAGGTAATGGATAACGAGCTCAGATTAGGAAACTCCAGCAGCATGGCCAATTCCTGATTGCTGCGAAGCTGAGTGGAAAGCTCCGTAATTTTAGTCTTGTCTCCAAAGTAGCCCGAAAATGTACTGAAGGATTCGTTAAAAGCGCCTCCATAACTTTTTAATCCGGACATATGGGCCAAAGTGGTTTGATCCGTCTGGGAGATTTCATAGGTATTCGTCAGGTCCAATGCCGTCAGTCCCGTAAAGGCTTCAAAATCTCGCTGATTGATCTCCTGGCCATTCAGTTTCTTGTCCTGAGTAACATAAGTGATTTTCTCGGCCTGTTCATCGCTGAAGGGATCGGAGAGGCTATATGTAAACGTCCACTGATCATTCTCCGAATGCTCTACGGTTAAATAGCGAATACGAGCCAATTCCTCCTCTGTTGGCAAGGCAGACCCTTTATCGAAGATATCTCGCAAAAAGGAAAGAAGAACCTCGCTTTCGGGCATCTTTCGTACAGGCAGATTGGCTTCTGTTTTTGAATAGGTGGAGCTGTTGCTATAATAAAAATATGTACCGATGGCGCCTGTTATGACAAGCAGCAGGACCAATAACAGCCTTAGGGGGATGGAGACGGAGACGGACGGCTTCGGCGTCGCCTCAGGAACTGTCCCGTGGTAATGATTAATGGTCTGGTCTACGTAATAGACATGATTTTGCTTCAATAAAAGCTCTGTTTCACAATAGGGACACTTTAAAACTTCATCCTCCTTGTATTCAATTCTTCCATTGCAATTGGGACAGTTTAACGGGATAAACGCCACGAATGTCCTCTCCTTCATTTCATTATGATGTTCATAAGATCATGCTGAACGGTGATCTGACTTCATTATACCTTGTGAATTTACGTTTGATGAGAGAAAGAAGTTTCACATAGCGAAGGAGTAGGGAATCCAGCTCCTTTTTAATCTTCTTTAAGTAGGGCAGAGGGGAGGCATTAGACATCATCAAGCGAACTGCTGCCTTTACCGGGACGGTTTATTTATGTTTATTGAACGCGAGGGTGAGTATGTTATATTGAGGAGGGAAAAATCAAACGATACCATTACATAACAGGTGGGATGTAAGATGTTCTTTTTCATTACATTGCTCGTGTGCTTTGTTGTATTCATGTTGCTGACTTCGTTCTTCAACAGAAAACATAAAGTTCTAATCTCGTTAGTCAGTTCGCTGGTAGTGAGTACGCTGCTTCAGGCTCTGGAGCAATTTTACCTAAGCGGTATTTTAGTGGCGTCGTTTTTGGTTTATTTTATAATCGGAAATATCAGCACTTTAAAAAGCAATCAGCTTAGGCTAATCTTGGCGGTATTATTCAGTACGTCCATAGTAACACTGGTGCTCTCGTTTACATACTTCAATCAAACCACAGCTCCACCAGATGCCGAGATTCTTAGAGTTATGTTTATGTACTACCCTTTATTAGTTGTGTTTATTGCGTGTTATATCTACATGCTCCTAAGCCTGTTCAATTTTAAAATGTTGCAAGCCGCCAATCCGTTCCTCTATATCTGGAATAAGGTTCGTGCTTTCAGACGGATGATGCGTTTGTTCTGGATTATTTCACGTAAAGGTTTGACTCATTTGATTCAGCAGGATCATGCCAAGTTACCCTTTGCGATTGCTGAGGTTCTGGATAACATGGGCGGCGTGTTTGTTAAGTTTGCTCAAGTGTTATCGACCAAAAAGGACATGCTGCCTGCGAACTATATTCAAGCGTTCTCCAGTCTGCATGATCAGGTTAAACCGCTGAGCCAAGATGAACTGAAAACAATCATTGACACTAGAATCGGAAATATGGATGAAACCTATGAATCCTTTGGGATGGAGCCGATTGCTGCGGCTTCGATCGGACAGGTTCATCTGGCAAAGCTAAAGTTAACGGGCGAGAAGGTTGTTGTTAAAATTCTAAGACCTGACGTGAAGCAGAAGATGACAGTGGATTTGGATATTTTGATCCAGTTTGTCACATGGCTGTCCGAACGCTCTATCAAAATCAAGAGACTTGGGTTAATCCAGTTGGCCGAAGGATTCAAACAGAATTTGCTTGAAGAAACCGATTTTGATATCGAGGCCTTAAATACGAATCTGTTGCGAAAAGCCTTCCAGGAACATGATATTCAGATCCGTGTTCCTAAAATCTACGCCGAGTTCTCAACGAAACAGATGCTCACCATGGAATATATCGAAGGAACCAGCTTCACAAAAGCGGTGACAAACGACGTGTCGGTGAGGGTGATGCACGCATTTTTGGATCAAATTCTGATGATTGGTATCTTTCATGCGGACCCCCATCCTGGCAACCTCATGCTTACTTCTGATGGAGAAGTTGCTTTGATCGACTTTGGTTCAGTGGGATATCTAACGGATGAGGAACGAGAAGGCATGTTAAGCTTCCTGATGGGTTACAGCACTAAAGATACGAAAGAGATGGCGCATGGCTTAACGCGAGTCTGTAAGGAAGGAGATTTACTGGATCAAAAGCTGATTGAACAACGCCTTAACCGTTTGTTAGCAGAAGCATCTTTCTCACCAGACCCGACAAGTGTCATGATGAAACGTATGATGACCCTGATCACGGATATGGGGATGTCCTTAAAACCGACCATTGCTGGTGCATTCAGAGCTATCATTACGCTGGATGGTACGTTGTCATCTGTAGATGATACCTACTCTTTATCTGCAGCAAGCCAGTCCTACGCCAGCCATATGGATAAAGGGCAGATGGTTAAGGAGCGCATAAGCAAGGTCAAGGACCAGATTACGGACTACATTCCTAGATTATTGGAGCTGCCTATTCTAAAGGAAAATAAAATTACGATTGCTCGTGAGCAAAATCATTCAATGAATGATGTTATAGGCACGTTAACTGTGGGAATTTTTACGGTAATCTGTATGGTTGTTATGCTCGCAAGTTTTGTAGTTCAGAGCGAAGTCATGCGATTTCTACTTGGTCCATTATCCATATCAGGCTTTGGTGTAGGGATGACCATTTTGAGCGTATCTGTAATTAAACATTTGAAGCCTAAGGTGTAGTGTATAGATAGATCAGGATGGATGAAACAATCGTTTACTTTTTTAAGAGCAGGTTGCAGGGTGAACTGGTTAGTTACATCTTGCTTTGGCTGGCAAGTTATCTTCTGGATAACCTGCCGATTATCTTTTTCCGCAATCGCATATTCTCATATCCTTATTCCATCAATCTACGGCAAAATGCACGACTGCACTATATAACATTTTGGTGCGAATAGGATCAAATGTTACTTGATGTTGGACTTGCTTCACACGCAGCATCAGCGCTTTATTGATTTCAATTCGTTCTTCAATCACTCGCGCCAGTTCATGAAAGTCATAAGCCTGCAAGCATTCGACTTTATCTTTAATTATATCCAGTGAGATTTCCATATTTAAGTCATGCCTCCTCCATCCAAATGACGATCTGCAGGTTAAATACCTGCCGAGCTTCATTTTAGAGGAGCTTTTCCAGTTCGGCAAGAGCAATCGGGCTGAAAATCTAATAAAGACGTGATAAAATCGGGAAAGGGCAATTTCGAGATCATCGAACTTTCAATAATTTGAAGATCCAATGGAAGTAATAACAGATACTGTTGTTTGAACAAAGTTACATTTGCATGGTATAAGTGAAGAAGAAGCTAGGACACCATAATGTGAATTGCAACGAAACTGCGAATGATCATGTAAATGATAGGCAAGCAGATGCATGAGTTAAGTAATTTACTGTTTTTACTATTAATGAGGACAAAGACTGTCCTGGAATGTATAGAGGAGCTTTTGAGATGACAAAGGAAAACTTTTGGCGTGAATTGCCACGACCATTTTTTATACTGGCACCCATGGAAGATGTGACGGATGTTGTGTTTCGGCATGTCGTAGGTGAAGCGGGAAGACCGGATGTGTTTTTTACGGAGTTTGCGAATACAGAGAGTTATTGTCACCCGGAGGGGCACCATAGTGTGCGAGGGCGTCTGACTTTTACAGCGGACGAACAGCCGATTGTGGCTCATATCTGGGGAGATAAACCGGAATTCTTTCGTGAGATGAGTATCGGTATGGCGAAAGAAGGATTTAAAGGCATCGATATCAATATGGGTTGTCCGGTAGCGAATGTAGCCGAGAATGGAAAAGGAAGCGGATTGATCTGCCGGCCAGCCCTTGCGGCGGAGATTATTCAGGCGGCGAAAGCCGGGGGGCTGCCGGTCAGTGTGAAAACACGTCTTGGATTTACTGAGGTCGATGAATGGCGCGACTGGTTAACTCATATTTTGCAGCAAGACATCGTGAATCTGTCCATTCACTTGCGGACGAGAGAAGAAATGAGCAAAGTAGACGCTCACTGGGAACTGATTCCGGAGATTAAAAAACTTCGTGATGAGATAGCTCCTAATACATTGCTGACGATTAATGGGGATATTCCTGACCGTGAAACAGGCCTGAGACTCGTGGAGCAATATGGTGTGGATGGTATTATGATTGGACGCGGTATCTTCCAGAATCCATTTGCTTTTGAGAAGGAGCCGAAGGAACACAGCAGCACGGAATTGCTTGATTTGCTACGACTGCATCTGGATCTCCATGATCAATATTCCGAGCTTGAACCACGTTCGTTCAGCCCGCTGGCCCGTTTTTTCAAAATCTATGTTCGTGGCTTCCGCGGTGCTAGTGAGCTGAGAAACAGCTTGATGAACGCCAAAACCACTTCTAAAGTTCGCGAATTGCTCGATGAGTTTGAAAGTAATGAACAGGTGGAGTAAAGTAAGACGTAATCATGGATACGGAGTATGATTCAGGTAGATTTAATAGAAAAAAGAAGCGGTAACTTTTCCGCTTCTTTTTTTGCTTTGCTGTTTAACGCGTATACTCTGGCTTCTCTATTGCGACTGGCTGAGGATTGGCAAGCACCCATAATACCGCCAACTCGGATAATCTGGCAGGCGCATCAAAATCGTATCCATTGCGAAGCCTGCTGACCAAGTCGGCTGCCTCTTGGAGCAGTGCGGGGGCGAGTGGCGCACCAGTGCCCAGGTAATGAATCAGTGCATCCAGCATCTTGCGATACTCCGCATCCCAGTTTCCTCCGCCATTATCCAATACTTCATGGGATACACGCCCTGTGATGCGGATAACCTCTCCCTGCACCGTTTGAGCGTGGCCTTGGGCCGGAATGAGATATTCCCACAGCTCTTGGTGCTGTTTGGTCCAAGTGGTTGCCTTTACCTGAATGGGGGTATTCCCATCGTGCATGATCCGATTCACTACCGGCTCGACATCAAATAACTTGTATAGTTTAATCAGTGCGTCTGAAACTTCATCGACCTTGTCCTTATTGAACTTCTCACGGACGAATTCAAAATCCTTACCGATCCGCTTCACCGATTCTTTCATATCCGGGGTGACCGATGCTCCGGCAACCAGCAGAATTGCAGCAATCTCTGCCAGATTGACTATATCGCTATTCTGGCAATTGACTAAGCCCTTGGCTAATGGCGTATTTCCCTGTTTATTTTCTACGTTAATCGTAGCGCCTTGGTTTACCAACTCTTGAACCACTTTGGTTCTATACCCATTGACCGCTGCATGTAATGGTGTTTCATTTTGGTAATCCACAGCGTCCAGATCCGCACCTAATTCAAGGAACAGGGGTACATTTCCTGACCAGTGTGAGGCATGGGCATGTAAAGGCGTGCGTTGATATTTGTCGCGTGCATTAATATCTGCCCCTTGCGCTACCAGCCAGCGGACCAATTCATCCGATATTTGACGAAAGCTGAGGGTCGCACCTTTATTGTATCCCCCACGGGCATCCCATTCGCATTGCTCGAAAACCTCTTTTACGGTAGCGATATCATTATCTTTAACGAGTTTTTCCATATGAGCAGGTAAGGTTGCTTTCTTCGTAGCCATTACACTCTTCCTCTCTTTTGTGAATAACAACGTATGTTCCAATGGTAGGCTATGACGATTTAATAGTAAGTAGACAATTTTCTGCAATTTTATCACATAGGGGAATTTAAAACCAATAACTGGGTTTCTTCCATCGTCAATTTGTTGTGCTATGTTATAATTTAGGTGAATGTTGATACTGGAGACGGATTGAAAAAAATATTTGAAATGATCGCCGCAATTCATGCGGTAGGCTTTTGATAATAGGAGGATTTATGTCCTGGAGCAAATTGAAGCAACAACTGGAGAGTTTTCTTAGTCCCGCGTTAGTTGGAAGGGTGGAGTACCGTGCTACCAGCTATCGCTATTCACCTGACAAATCAGGCAATTGTTATATTACTGTAGATAAAAAGAATGTACTCAACATGAGCGATACTACAACCCCAATCCGATGGTATCAGACAGAGCAGGAGATCAAGAGCGACCCGGAGATCGTGATTCCTGTGAGCGATGAAGAGATTGAAGCTATTCGAAAAGATTCCAAAGGAACCGTTCCCGACGATCGTCTTAAAGTCATGGCAAGAAGTAGAAAAATCTCCGTACATGCCAAAGAACTGTTGTTGGCTCAGACCGCACTTAGTAAATCGAATTTTACCGTTGCAGCTACGACGTATTTATCCACTTCTATAGAGGATAATCTGGAGAGCAAGGATATCTTGTTTAATATTCTGGCTTTAATGGACAGAAGAGTTGGCAAAAAGCGAATTCTGAACATGTCTGAGCAGGTCAAATTAAAGCATCCTGCCGTTCAGTATTTTTATGAACTGCGTCGTCGTACGGTGTGAAATTGAATAACATTCACGGATAGAGGTACACTGTGTCGGTGACGGTTTCACTGAAATCTGCCTGACAAGTGGATATAGCTTTTAACTATAACCAGTTATGGTTTTTAAGTATCCCTTCTAACTGCCCTCAGCGTGATATGATCATTGTATACAACGAGGGGGTTTTTTACATGACTGATAAGTTCCAGATCGTAGGAAGTTTATTGCGGCCGGATGAGCTGCTGAAATATAAAACGCAAATTGAACATAATGATGATATCCAATATCCGTTCTATGAAAACTACGAAGGATATGAAAAGTGTGAAACGGAGGCAATCAAACAAGTTGTCGCAAAGGAAATCGAACATAACTTGTCCGTGGTTACTGATGGCGAATTTTCCAAATCGATGTGGCATCTGGACTTTGTATGGGGATTTGGCGGAGTGAAGCGTTACATCGCGGATCACGGCTATTTTTTCAGAGATGTGGACGGAACTTCGAAATATGAAACACGCAAAGATATTGGACTACGCATTACTGATAAATTGAGCGGAAAGAATCATCATTTCATTCAGTTGTTCCAACAACTGCAAGACACGGCTGGCGAGCAACAAACGAAACTTTGTGTACCATCGCCTTCCCATATCTTCGGTGAGCTTTCCTGGTCAGATAACATTGGAGGTACGGATTCTGTATATCAGAACAAACAGGAGCTCAAAGAGGGTCTTGTGATCGCGTATAAGGAATTCGTGGAAGAATTCGCTACAGTGGGCGGCAAAATTCTGCAATTCGATGATTGCTTGTGGGAACTGTTTGCAGACGACAACCCGAACTCTCCGTTTACAGGGGAGCATATTAACCAAGATGAAGTATCAGGTCTCGCAACTGAATTTATTGATATTAACAATACCGTGATTGACTTTGGTCACAGTCTTGGCTTGAAAATGTGGACACATAACTGCCGTGGCAATTATGATTCCCGCAACATGGGCGGTGGATCATATGTGAAAATCGCTAATCTGTTCCTGAAGCAATTGAAGTATGACCGTTTCTTCCTGGAGTGGGATGATGATCGTGCGGGTTCAATTGAAGCTCTGGAAGTGTTCAAGGACAGACCTGAAACGGAAATTGTACTGGGTCTGTTGTCATCCAAAACGAGTACACTCGATGATGAAGCACGTGTTGTCCGTTTGCTGGACGAAGCATCCAAAATCATCGATAAGGATCGGCTGCTGTTGTCTCACCAATGCGGCTTTGCATCTTGTGATGGCGGTAACGAATTAAGCGAAGCTCAGCAATGGGTGAAGATTGATCAAGGGCAGAAGATTGCAAAGCAATATTGGGGCAGCACCGTCTAGAATTCAAGCTGAATATATTGTGACCTTATAAACACATTGCTCGATCAATAGTGTTCTGTGCGATAATGAAACGGCGACTTTTCCTCTGGAATCTATCCAGGGAGAAGCCGCCGTATTTGTGTGGAACGTACGCATGGGTACGTTCTCATGTCTATAACTTTTTTAAACTAATGATGAGGCATAGGTATGTCTTTCTTTATTTCTGCGATTCACGTTGTGCCAGCCATTCCTTTTTCAACAAAGCATATTGATACGTATTTTCGTATTTCGGTGTGCCGTCCTCATTTTTGACAAATGAAATGAACTCCAAAAAAAGACCTTCCCGGCGCATGCCCAGCTTCTCACACAGTTTCTGAGAACGGAAGTTATCATCCTCGACATAGGCGTACAGTCGTCGTATTCCCTGTTCCATAAAGAGATTTTCGATGAAAGCATTGGCGCTCTCAGTGGCGTATCCTTTCCCTTCATATCTGCCATTAAAATTCCAACCAATACTATACGTATCTGAATTCGAATCCTTATCCGTATCGGAATCCCGATCTTCCCTCATACCAAACAGCTCACCGATCAGCTCGTTACTGTCTTTCAGACAGACCGCGATGTGGGAATCGTCACTGCTTCTTTTTGCGACCTCTGTCTCCGCGTCTTCCAATGTTAAAATTCGTTGATCCATAAAACAATTCACTCTGGGATTTGCCGTGTATTCCAATAGTCCGGCTACGTCCGTTACGGTGAAATTTCGCAGGATTAATCGATTGGTTTCAAGTGTTTGCATAAGATATACCTCCGGTTTTCATATCAATAGATTGGCTATGTTCATGTTGTATCTCTTTTTATTTTACGAGACTCCCTATTCGTACTATAACTGGGTATAGCCTTGGGTTTGGCTTTGGTACTGTCTGACCGGGAGAACAATCCCACCAATTTCTCCCTATAGATATAACCGAGTACAAACCCGATTACAGCGATAACAGAAATAATAATGGCGATTGTGTATTGTTGCATATGAATTGTGGACCCTACAACGGTAGATGCGATGATCCACGGCAGACGACCAACGATAAGGATCGTGAAGAACCTAAACGAACTAATCGATGTAAGTGCGGCGACAAATACAAGCATGTCTTTGGGCAAGCCGGGAATTACAAAAAAGATAAATAAAAAAGCGGAGAACTTCTTCTCATCATGAATTAAAGACATCCACTTATTATTTTTCTTTTGCATTAGTCGTGAAATATAGGCGCGACCGATATAACGGGTGAAATAAAAGGCGATCGCTGAGCCTATAATCAAGCCTATTGTAGTATACAAGGACCCAATTGTAACCCCATAGATATAACCGCCTGCAATCTGTACCACTTCTCCTGGAATAGGTGCAACCACGATCTGAAGAATCTGGAATAAAATAAACATGACCGGACCCCAATGGCCTGTTGAATGAATATACGCTCTGAAATTGTCCATGGAAGACATGATTTTAATAATGGCAGGAGAATAATACACCAGTAAACCAATGGACAACATGATGAACAGACCCAACAATATGTTAATCATTACTTTTTTCGAAGTTTGTGGCATTCCTGACGACCCCTTTGTGTAATAACTTCTACATATTTACAGTATAAGACGAAATTATTAAGAGATACCTACATAACTTCTGAAGAATTCTTAAGTCGATTGTATTTGCTGGTAGTCGCTAATAGCGCATATTATACTGAAATTAGACGGAGGGATCAGATGAGCAAGAAAATTCTAATTGCTGATGATAACAGTGAAATTCGTGAAATTGTAAGGATTTTGTTAGAGAGTGAGAATTATGAAGTGATTGAAGCGATAGATGGTCAAGATGCGATTGATAAAGTGAACGAAGAGACGGATCTCATTATTTTGGATATGATGATGCCCAATAAATCGGGGCTGAAGGCGTGTCTGGAGATTCGTGAAAAAACAAGCGCACCGATCCTGTTTCTCACAGCGAAAACGCAGGATTCTGACAAACAATTGGCCTTTTCCTCAGGCAGTGATGACTTTTTGTCCAAACCCTTTTCCTATACAGAACTTGTTTCGCGGGTGAAGGCTTTACTGCGGAGATATTATATATATCGGGGCAAGGAGAAGACCGAAGAAAAGGACCAAATTATCATTAAGGATCTTACCGTCCATCAGGATTCAAAAGCCGTGTTTGTTGGGGAGAAGGAGATTGCTCTAACTGAAATTGAATACCAGATCTTGCTGCTGTTGGCTAAGAAGCGACGAAAGGTATTCTCGGCAGAAAATATATATGAGAGTGTTTGGGGGCAACCCTATTTTTATACGTGTAATAACACGGTCATGGTTCATATTCGTAACTTGAGAGGCAAACTGGAGGATGACCCGCAGAACCCTAAATATGTGAAGACCGTTTGGGGGAAGGGGTACAAAATTGAATAGATTATTAATCGGAAAAAAGCTGAAGATTAAACTGGTTCTGGCGGTTGTCATTTCTTTGGTCATTTCCATAAGTGCACTCGTTATTTTACAAGTTGTTGGCGAGACTGTATTGGATAGTTATTTAAGCAAATCCACTTTTGTAGAGAACAGGCAGCAAGATGCGCTTGATCGATTCGAAGCATTTGTGGATAACCAGAACGTGTCAACCCGTGATCATGAGCAATTGTCTGCTTGGATAAGACATGAGCGCTACTTAAATCTGTATATTTTTGCAAAAGACAAATTGATATTTTCCTCCAACACGGAGATTGATCCTGCCATTAATGAAGAACTGTTAACTCAATTCGTGCCATCAAAAATACCCATCACCACCATCCATTTTGCGGATCAGGATGCCCAGATATACTTGGTTAGCTTTTATGAGTATCAATACTACAACCTCATTCTGATTATTGGTGTTTTCATAGCGGCCATTGTGTTCCTTGTTTCCTTTCTACTGATGATTAATAAGAAAACATCTTATATTGGCGTGCTTGAACAAGAGATCAAAATACTCGAAGGTGGAAATTTGGATTATTCGATTACGATATCGGGAAAGGATGAACTGTCATCTCTGGCCCAGAGTATTGATGAGATGAGGAAATCATTTGTGGAGCGGCTGGGCAGCGAGGAGAGGGTCAGGATGGCCAACCGTGAATTGATCACGGCGATTTCCCATGATTTGCGAACACCACTCACGATTCTATTAGGATATATGGATATCATAGAGCTCAACAAATATAAGACACATGAGGATCTGTTGCAGTATATTCATAATAGCCGGGAGAAGGCCTATCAGATCAAAGTGCTGTCGGACAAACTATTCGAATATTTTACGGTATCCTCTGCCGCTGAAGAAGAGGAAGTAGAGTTTGAAATGTATGAGGGCAGAGCGCTTATCGATCAACTCATAGATGAGCAATTAGTGGTTTTGGACGATATAGATGTGCAGGTTCAGACAGATGCACATCATGAGGAGTTTTTGCTGGAAATCAATCTGGTCGCCATGCGTCGCGTAATGGATAACATATTTTCAAATATTCGAAAATACGCCGATCCAGTGCATCCCGTTCATATCCAGATTTCTTTGAAGCAACAATGGGTCATTCTTGAGGTAGAGAATAAGATTAAACGTGTTGGCAAAAAGAATGATAGCAACGAAATCGGGCTCGTTAGTTGTCAGAAAATGATTCAGCAGCACAACGGGACGTTGACGGTGTCGCAGGAAGAAGATATCTTTTCACTACAGATTACGCTACCTGTCATCTTCAACAAACCAACTCAGACTCATATATAACGGATCTCTTGAAATGATACTGATTGTCTTCCGTGGGATTTCTCTGGCTGTCTGATTTTGTTGTTACCTTAGACTGCTGTAGTGGAGAAGCTTGCTAATGGGCATGGGCGAATGAACATCGCTCTACCATTCACACTATACAAAAAGAGCCATGCGACAGCATGGCTCTTACATATATCGTGAGAGGGCAAGCCTCATGTTTTAAACAACAGGTTCATTCTGTTTCTTGAAATATTGTTCAATTAGAAACGCGAGCATCGGTCCGGGCTCAGCCTTCTGTAATTGAGCCTGATCGCCAAATTCCATGAGATACGGCTGTTCCGTAGTACAAGGAGTCCAATGAGGCATCAGCTTTCCGGTGGAGTCCGAACCGTTTGGATCACCTGTAGCAATAAAATTGGATAAATAATTACACATCTGGCGAGCCAGATCATAATGCTTGCCTGTGAAAGGACGCCAGCATTTGGCGAGTGTTTCGAAGAAGAACCACAGATCGACGGAGTGAAACGTGCCTGGCTGGTCCCAGCCCGGAATCTCGGCGTCGAAGTTATAATAGTAGAGAGGCGTTTCAGACGGATGACCGCTGTTCGCGCGGATAGCGAGCAGAATGGCATGTTGGATCATGCGTACCGATGCTTGTTGCAAAGCATGTTCGATTTGGCCGGTATCAGCCTCACATAGCTGTAAAAAGGGAGGAGCATCCTCGCCAAACAACTCCACAGCCATCTGCTTCAGTTCTTCCAGATTGGCTGCGGCGGGACGGGTCCAAAATTCGGAAGATGTATGCCCCAGCATGACGGGTATCGCCTCGCGCTCCTGCTGAACAAAACGAGTAAACGGATCGCCTGCGCAGAATTGTTCGTCGATGACGGTTCCCCAGAAGCTTTTGTATTCGAGAGCTTTGTCACGGAGATATTCAGCATCCAGTTGTCTCGCCTCAGCCAAGGAAGACACGCCAAGGAAGCCGAAAAATTCAACCCCTGCTTGCTCTGCATCCCTTAGTGTGGAACGGACAGAAGGCACGCGGACCTTCGGGTACAACTCGGTAGCTATACCGCTCATGATGACGGCTCGCTGGAACAAGCCTTTATTTTGCGGAGAGGTCATCTGGCTGAGTACACTTCCTCCGCCTGCCGACTGTCCGCCGATGGTGATCTGGTCTGGATCACCGCCAAAGGCGGCAATGTTGCGTTTGACCCACTGGGTACCTGCTTGCTGATCGAGATGACCGAAGTTGGCGGGTGCATGGGGGGATTCGGCACTAATCTCAGGATGGCACAGGAAGCCAAAGGCATTCAGCCGATAATTAATCGTCACAACGACAATACCTCTACGAGCGATTCGCTCGCCATCAAACTCCATTTCGGCCGTATGGCCGACTTGCAGGCCTCCGCCAAAATACCAGACAAAAACAGGCAGCTTCTCGTCCGTGTGCTTGGCTGGTGTCCAGACATTCAGATACAGACAATCCTCGTCCATGGGCAGGTCGGGATCAACGGCCCATTCGCGAGTATAGATATTGTTATCATCAATGACTGTTGGGGCTTGCATGGAGATGGGGGCAAAATCAAAAGCTTGCAGTACACCTTCCCAGTTCGACTGCGGCTGCGGAGCTCGCCAGCGGTTCTCACCTACAGGAGGTGCGGCAAAAGGAATTCCCTTGAAGCTGGTAATCCGCGGGTCCGCCGCGGGCAGTCCTTGCACTTGTCCATGTTCTACCGTAACCATTCTAAGCATACAACATTCTCCTCTCTGGATTTAGCATGTAAGCGTTACCGTACATCTGACCAACGTGGCATTAGAAAGGGGGAATCAAGGTTGAATCCGATTTGGCATGAGAGCAGTAGAGCCAGTAATTTGTATTTTATCAGCGGTGGTCACAAGCCGGCCAACGCTCACCAATGGGGGCCAGGTGTGCGTGACGTTTACGCACTGCACTATATTATCCGTGGCCAAGGGACGCTGGAGACGGGGGGCCGCGTTTTTCGGTTAGTTACGGGTGAAAGCTTTATCATATTTCCGCAAAAGGAGATTTATTATTATCCAGACCCGCAAGATCCCTGGGAGTACGTCTGGGTGGAGTTTAGCGGTGAGGATGCCGGGCGGTTGCTGGGGCTGACGCAGTTCTCAGAGGTACAACCCGTGGTGTCGATCTCACCGGAGACACTGCAGCCTTTTTTCCACCTTGCCTGGAACGCGGGTGCATCATCCTATGAATTACTGCGGGCTGATGCACGTTTGCGTCTGCTGCTCTCCTATTATATGGAACATTATCCGAAGGAGCCGCAGGTGGACGCCAAGGATTATGTCTGGCTGGCGAGAAAGTACATCGAGCAGAACTACTGGAAGCCAACATTGACCGTCACGGAGATCGTAAAGGCAGTCAATCTGGAGCGCAGTTATTTGTTTCGTCTGTTTAAGGCAGCAACCGGCAAGTCTGTTCTGGAGTATATTACATCCTGTCGAATCGAGCGCGCCTGTGAACTGCTGAAAACGTCGGGCCTGCCGATTCAATCGGTGGCCTATTCTGTCGGATACAATGATCCGTTATATTTTTCCAAAGTATTCAAGAAAGCAACTTCACACACGCCAACAGCGTACATGACGCTCCACCGGACGAAGGTATAACGTTAACGGAATAGGGCGCAGTTCCCGGACTCTCGGAAATAATGGATCAGCTTCTCAATAGGCTCGCGTCCACAGTTCAACTTCACTCCTATACAATCGATGCACAGAAATTGTTGGGCAGAGCGCGAGATCAATTTGAGGTAGATGCCCACATCGTCTGAAGAGAGCGGGACCTGACAGGAGGTGCACAGGCGATGTTGAGCCATTTATTTCACCAGTTTGGCACGCACAACTAAACAATCATGTGCTGCGACAACGGGAGCGAAGCGTTCACGGAATACGCCAATCTCTTTATGTTCCCAGCAGTCATACAGGGACAGGGCATAACCGGCAGCGTAAGGCAGACCCATATCCCAAAATTGCAAAGACAATTCCCGCTGGCTGTCACTCAGGTTGAAGAAACCAATAGCTAGATCTCCATCTGTGAGAACCTTCACCAGCATAAATACATCGTCTGTGTGAAACCATTGCGGCTCTGGTTTAATGCGGTAAGCTCCGCGCGCTTCTACATCCTGATTGATAGCGATCAGGTCAGGATTCAGGAGAATATCCTTTGTGATCTGGTTGGGCTTGCGCACGTCGCATCCGATCATTAATGGGGAACCCATCATGGACCAGAGGGAGAAGTGGGTTTTATATTCGATGTCATTGCATCCGCCGATGCTGCCAATATAATCATTGTTGCTTCCACCGTACATACCAACGATTAGCATATCCATGTCATTATGGCAGAAGGAGCCGGTGTAGCTTTGTTTTCCCAATTGGGACAGGGCAAGTTCCTTCACTGAATCCCAATTGTCGCGGATATCCCCGGTAGAGCGGTACATATGAGCGCCCGATTCCCGAATCCAATCGTATACATCGTCTGCCCCCCAGTTGCAGGCGGAGAACAGGATATCGCGTCCGCAGTTTTTGAGCGCAAGGCTCATCCGTTTGTACAGCAGCTCTCCTGAGATATGGCGCGGCTTGAAGCAGTAATCATACTTCAAATAATCAACGCCCCATTCGGCAAAAAGGGCAGCATCCTGGAATTCATGCTCAAAGCTGCCTGGATACCCGGCACATGTATGCGTACCCACGCATGAATACATGCCGAACTTTAGTCCTTTGTTATGGATATAATCAGAAAGCGCTCTCATTCCACTCGGGAATTTCTCCGGGTCCGCCACCAGATTACCGCTCGCATCACGTTCCTTCAGGCTCCAGCAATCATCAATGACAATATACTCGTAACCAGCGGCCAGATAACCTTCCGATACAAATACATCAGCGACATCCCGAATTAATTGTTCGTTAATATCCCACGTAAAGGTATTCCACGAATTCCAGCCCAGGGCAGGGGCAAAGCCTAACACTTGATTGTTGCTCATGCTCTCGCATCCTTCCTCATTTCGGTTTGGTTAACAACACTAAACTGAACATAAACGATGAGCGACGTATCCTGCCATAGCTTAACGTTGCTTGGACATGGACATATGTTGCTCCGCTTGTGCTGGGGGAATTAGCTCTTCCAATCAGGCTCTCGGCAGGTATTTAGAAGTTGCCAGTAGAAGCATAAGAAAGGAAAAATGTCTGTCTGCGAAGAAGTTATATCTATCTTTTCAGGGATCTGTGCGAAACAATGGATAAGGAGTGAGTCAATGATTTATCTAAGCAATTTCAAGTTGTCTTCGCAAATTTCCGGCAACCCCAATATATATCCAGATCATGTATTCAAACATATCTCAGGAGAAGTCCTTATTTTTGATCGAGTCACTGTGCTCTATGGCAGCAACGGCTCTGGCAAATCCACCCTGCTGAACGTGATCGCCAACAAGTTGGGAATCACAGGTTCTGAACGAATGACAACGTATGGAAATAGCGCCTATGTGCAGCGTTTTCTGGATAAGAGCAGTTATGAGCTTGGGCTTGACGAACAGGAGCATGTCATCCGTCAACTGCCAGAAGGGAGCCGATACATCAAGTCAGAGGACATTTTATATGAGATCAAGAAAATTCAGCAAGCAAATGTACTCCGCGAAGGACTGTTGTATGAACAGACTCAGCAAGGAATGAGCAAGGCCGAGACAGAAGAGTTAGCGCATTCCTATGCATTCAAGAAAAAGCTGGATAACATTCAGTTTTCTCAGGAAAAATACTCCAATGGAGAAACCTCCATGCAGTTTTTCGAAGAGTACCTGCTTCCGGGCCAATTGTATTTATTGGATGAACCGGAAACATCGCTTTCTCCTGTTAACCAAATCAGGCTGGCGGAGCAAATCAATGAGTTGGCACGATATTTTGACAGTCAATTTATCATTTCGACGCACTCGCCCTTTGTTCTGGGGACGCTCCATGCTAAAATTTACAATCTCGACAGGACGATTTTGCAAACAGCAGAGTGGTTTGAACTGGACAATGTACGGTTTTTCTACCATTTTTTTGACAAACATAAGCGTCTGTTCGATCAGGAATGAAATTAATTAAATAGGATTTGGAGTGTTGTGAAATGAATCGAGATGAAGTGATGCAAGAGTTAGAGGCGCTGGGCAAAGAACGAACGAAAAAAATCTACATTTCCAACGGTGCGCATGAACCGCTATTTGGCGTGGCAACCGGGGCGATGAAACCAATGGCGAAGCGGATCAAAAAGGATCAACCTTTGGCAGAGCAACTATATGCAACGGGGAATTATGATGCGATGTACTTTGCTGGCGTGATTGCCGATCCTCAAGCGATGACAGAAGCTGATTTTGACCGTTGGATTGACGCTGCTTATTTTTACATGATCTCTGACTTCATCGTTGCCGTCACGCTGGCGGAGACGGATATTGCTCAAGAAGTTTCGGATAAGTGGATCGCCAGCGGAGATGAATTGAAAATGTCAGCAGGATGGAGCTGTTACTGTTGGTTGCTCGGCAGTCGAAAGGATGCTGAGTTTTCGGAGAATAAATTGATGGAGATGCTGGAACAGGTGAAAAACACCATTCACGAATCTCCGGAACGAACGAAATATTCGATGAACAACTTCCTGTATACCGTTGCAACATCCTATCAACCGTTGCACGATCAGGCAGTGGAGACAGCCCAGGCTGTGGGACCTGTCGAAGTGAACAAGGACATGCCCAAGAGCAAGCTGCTGAATGCCTCTGAGAATATCCAAAAGGCTGTGGAAAAAGGGCGGACGGGCTTCAAGCGTAAATATGTAAGGTGTTAGCCAAGAGGAGCGTCGATACATTATTTAGAATATAAGAGTACCTGTTACGGATACCACGGTTGAGTCAGGACTCTTATAGCTACCAAAAGCATATATGATCAAATAGACCGCTACCTATATTGGAGGACGGTCTACTTGTGTTTATTAGGCGGCAGAATTAAAGACCAATGAACCAAAGGTGAGCATAAGTATAGTTGCTTTAGTTAATTTCAGAGAGGTATACTCTCTATTACTATTCTTTAATTCTGATGATAGGGTCTTGGTCGTGAAAAGCGATACATACTGCGAGTGAACTTTCATCAGAGAGTACCTGATAAGCTTTCGCATATGATATTACTGTTCTTGCTATTAAGTAAATGGTTGAACCGACTGCGGTCTCATTAATGTCGAATCCATCTATCTCGTAAATATTAGCAAATTCCTTTAAGCGTGGACCTTGCAAATCCTCATTCCAATTGCTCGCCCAATCATCATCGTTATCTTCTAATGCACTGTATTCCTTACAAATGAAAAATGTACTATCCCAGTTATTATCCAAATCGTATTCAAAGTAGATTGCAGGGGCTTTTTGTTTTTGAGCCATTTTTATTGATTGTTTAAGGCACAACTTTAAATCATTCACATATTCATTTAAGCTTAATTGTTTAATCAATTTAGCTCGGTCAGATCCAGCTAACGTAGAACAAATATTGAAATATTTCTCTTCAATTTCTTCAAGGTTTTTTCTTCTTAGATCTACTTGTAATTCATTTAAATGATCGAAAATGTCCATAGTCTTGCCTCCTATACAGCGCTATTTTCCATCATTGAGGGCTTTATACAATTGTTCTTCGTAAGCTCTCACACTATCGCTATCCATCTCTTCTACACCAGTAAATACATTTTTTGTGTTGTGATAAAAAGCAAGACTGAAGTCTCTGATGACTTGAACATCGTGATGTTCTAACACAATCGATTGAAACTATATTCAGCATTTGAGTCATCTTTTAGATAATTGAAACTCATAAATTCTTGAAGGACATGATACTTAAATTCTTCGAGTTCTTCAGTAGTAGGATTGTATTCCCGAGCAAGATTTTCTGTTGCTTCGGCTTTTATTGTAGGTGATTGATCGCTTCTAGCTAGTTCGATAACCGTTGTCTGCCAACCTATTGCTGCTTGCTCCGTCTGTTCGACGGAACCAGATGTAGATGCTTTATCTGTTATCACATCTGTATTCTCAATCTGTGATACTACTGTACTGACTTGTTTAGTTTCCTCTGTTTTTGTCACAGTGCACGCACTTAATAGAGCGGGCAAAACAAGAACGGATAAAACTAGTATTGATTTCTTCACAATATTTCCTCCATTGGTATGTAATCTTAGTTAGTCTACCAGACTGAAGGTTATGTTACTATGTTCAGTGAAATCGTATTCAAAAATGGATCGTGATAAAGAGGGAAATAACATAGATTGATTCTCATTGGTCGTCATGATTATATGATATAATTTTTCACTGAGAGTGCAGAAATGGAGAGCAAGAACGGCTTGATCCAGCTACTTCATTTCTGCGACCATTTGTGACCTACTGCTCAGGTGAAAACTTCCAAGGGAGCACTGATTTTTAGGATATAGAGCTGCACGCAGATAAAATTATTTATTATGGGAGTTGTCTAACGAATCATGAATAAAAAAGAAGTCGCGCATATACGCAAGCAGTTTAAACTCGATCACGATCTACTGAATATTTACGATATTCTCAACGTGTATATTACGAAGGAAACCAATGAGGTCTATCACTGGGAGCGTCACCCGTTCGAACTGGTGGACAGAGAGAAGCAGGAGCTGTACATGGGCAATTTCAAAAAATTGCTGACAGGTGACTTGGATCAGAAGTTATTTGAGTTGAAGTTCCAGGAAGCGGCGGAGGACCCGGCACAGGTGCTGCTTCACCAGGCTCTGGTAACAGGTGATCCGGATGAATGGCAGGATCTGATGCTGCTGCTCGTGGATCGAATGTTGGTGGATACAAAGTTTGAGCGGGACATGGTAGCTACGTTTGTGCGTGGACAGTATTATCTGCCGACCAAGGCTAGAAACGAAGCCACGGAAGAGAGTGAGAAGAATGAGGTGTTCGCCCATCCGTTCATTCTGTGCAGCGTAAATTCCACGGAGAAGCAGCGGAAAACACTCTTGTTTGATTACGTGGAGAGAGAATTCAAATACAACATTATTGTCGATCCGATTATCAAATTAAGCACGCCAGAGCAAGGATTCCTGTACCCTAGCGTAACGGACAACTACTCCGATGTGAATCGTGTTCTATATTGTACAGGGAAATCCAATTTCCCGGATCCGCATTTTGTTGAAAATGTACTGAATGGAGAAAGATCCGTTACCGCACTGGAAGAACGGGCGATCTTCGAAGATATCGTGAAGGAAGTGGCCGGTGAACAGCTTGATTCAGCCACCATTGCACATGTATATGAGGAGATTAACCGAGTCATTGAAATTAACGAAGAGTCCCATGAGGAAGAACCTCCGAAGCTGGATTATAAAGATCTGGAACGTGTACTGACCGCAAGCGGTATAGAGGATCTGACAACGGAGAAAGTAGAACGTGCCTTCGAAACGATCGTTGACAACAAGAATTATGAGATGAAGGCGACCAGTGTTATGCCGAAGTTCACGTCCAAGTCCATTAAGATTGAAACCAAGGTTGCTACAATTTCAGTTAGTCCGCAAGACCTGAGATATGTGAAACAGGTGAACTACCAAGGCAGACGTTGCATCATGATTGAAGTGGACGAAGATGTTGTGATTGAAGGGTTTACGCTCACTACGGAGACGCTTTAGACGATTTGTGATAAATAAATAAGTATCAGTATAAGGGTCGCGTGGAACGGCCATCTATTTTTAAAAAAAGCCCAAGCCTAAGGTGGATTGCCCCCTTAGAATAGACATTGGAAAACCCCCTGGGTTTAACCGATGAAATTCTAGGGGGTGCAATCCATCACGACTTTCGGGCTTTTTTGTACCTTTTTTTATGAGTAGGGTTATGACCCATTGCACGTAAATTCATACCCACCCCGTGAATTCCAATATCGACGCTTTTGCAGACTGGGCTTCTGTTTGAGCCCCTTTGCGCCAGGCTTTAGGTGATTCTCCCATCAGTTTGGCGAAGCAGCGGTTAAAGCTGGAGATGGATCGGAAGCCAACTTGCTCGGAGATTGATAGAATGGACGCCTCGGTGCTTTTTAATCGTTTGCATGCCTCTTCAATCCGGGTACTGTTCAGAAAATCAAGCGGTGTGGTTCCCATAATTTCATGGAACTTGCGGCGAAAATGCGTTGTACTCAGATGACACAGATCAGCGAGATAATCGATGGTCACGGGCATCATGTAATTTTTGGTGATAAACTCCAGCACGGGTGAGATGACCAAGTCCCCTTGGAGGTCTCGTTCCCGTTCCTGATCCTGAGATGACAAGCGCTCGCTGCTCGCATGAATTCGAAGCAGTTCGATATATAGAGACATCAACAAGCCGTACGCGCTCTCCCGATAATAGGGAGACTGCTGCTTTATCTCTTCTACCACTGATGTTGCGAGTGTGTGGATTTTGGGATACTGTTCCTTATTCAGAATGCAATTCTTTCCCTGAATCGCCCATAGATTCGGTTCAATGTGAGTTTGTGCTGTTTTGAGCGAATGGCGGAAGAGTTCTTCCGGTGAAAAAAAGATATAAGCCCACAGGCTGGCGTTATTAGGTGAACTGTACGTGGTGTGCGGAAGATAGCGGGGAATGAACGTGACATCGCCTGCCCGAAAAGGCACAGATTCTCCTTTAATCTCCATGATTCCTCCATCGGAATAACAGATGCCAATCTCCATGTGGTTATGGAAATGAAGATGCTCACTCTTGATATCGGATATTCTCCAGCGGTCTCCACTGAGTAACAGGACAGGAAAATCAATGGGCAGGCTATAGTGACGATATTCAATGACAGGTTTCTTCGGTTTGGGCATTTTCGAGGACTCCTATGTATAAATGATTGAAATTGCACAGTTTTGTTGTGAATATGCTTAGATTGAGACTATTTTACTGCGTACAATGGAATAAGTAAAGCGTTTACAAAAATGGACGGACACCTCTCAGGACGCACTTGGGGGCGTGTGCGCAGCGAGAGGGGAATAACAATGCTTCAAGTGAAATATGACCGGGAACAGATTCTAAACGTGATCGAGAACGTTACCAAGAAAACACTGGATATGGATCTGACATGGGATTGGCCTGGCGGGGTGGCTTATTATGGTGTATCCAGAGCCTATCAAACGACAGGCAACCAAGAGATTCTGGACAGGCTGGTGAAATGGGCAGACGAATATATCGAGCTGGGTCTGCCAAGTTGGACGGTAAATACATGTGCCATGGGCCATGTGCTCATCACTTTATATGAAGAAACCGGAGATCAGAAATATTGGGATATTGTCCTCAGCAAGGTCGATTATCTCCAGAATCATGCGCTTCGCTTTGGAGACAATGTGCTTCAGCATACGGTATCCGTTTCCAATGATTTTCCGGAACAGGCTTGGGCGGATACCTTGTTTATGGCGGCATTTTTCCTGCTCCGTGTAGGTAGCAAATTAAAAGAAGAAGCCATGATTCAGGATGCGCTGAATCAGTACTACTGGCATATCAAATACCTTCAAGATCCGAGCAGCAGTCTGTGGTATCACGGTTATAACAATATCAACAAGGACCATATGTCCGGATTTTACTGGGGAAGAGCGAACGCTTGGGGAGCCTATACAATGTCTCAAGTGAAACCGCAACTGAAAGACTGGTATCTGTATCCGCAGTGTATGGATGTAGAGTGTGCACTTCGCGATCAGTTGGCGGCTCTCAAGCTGGTGCAGACCGAGAATGGCTTGTGGCGTACGGTTTTGGATGACGAAGAATCGTATGAAGAGGTGTCAGCTTCCGCGGGTATTGCAGCAGCCATGATCAATAACGGCAATCCACTGCATACCAAATACGTGCAAAAGGCACTGGAAGGTATCCTGAACAACATAAGCGAAGATGGACGCGTGCTTGGTGTATCTGGCGGTACGGCGGTGATGAAGGATCGGGATGGCTATCGCAATATTCCAAAAGACTGGATTCAGGGCTGGGGTCAGGGCCTGGCACTCGCTTTTCTGTCCGATATGTTGAGATAGGGAGGGAACCACATTGTTCAAACCAACCAAAGGCTCCTTTACACTACCGGGAGAATCCGGTTATGAGGCACTGACGCTGGAACTTGCCGATCGCTGGGGTGCCGATGTGATCCGTGACAGTGACGGTACAAAGTTGTCCGATGAGATTATCAATGCCGGATACGGCATCTATTCAACCATTTGCACTATTCGGGATCATAATGAGTGGGCATCCCGTAATCTGGATAAACTGCAGCAATGTTTTCTCATTACGAATCCTAAGGTCGCTGTGCAAGATTATGTATCCATCTATCTGATGGAGGACTTCTTCGCTGAACAATTCAGGGTGAATGATTCCAAAGAAGCGTTTAAATATTGGCAAGTTTATGATCGAACGACTGGGGAAGAGGTACCTAGAGGACAATGGAATTATGAAAGGGAATCTGGCAATGTTGTCATTACCGGTGTTGCTCCTTGGCATAAATACACGGTGAGTTTCATGGTCTATCGGATCTGGGAAGAAATCTCCATGTACAATCATACGACGAATAATTGGGATAAAGAGCATCTGATGCAGATTGACCCGATCTATACGGAGACACAAACCTATCTGCTGGATTGGATGGAAAAGTGGTGCCAGGAACACCCGGAAACAACCGTTGTACGTTTTACGTCCCTATTTTATAACTTCGCCTGGATCTGGGGCAGTGATGAGCGGAACCGCCATCTGTTCTCGGATTGGGGTTCATACGATTTCACGGTAAGTTCGAGAGCACTGGATCTGTTTGCTCAGAAATTTGGGTATTCACTCTCAGCCGAGGACTTTGTAAATGGCGGTAAATATCAGGTCACTCATATGCCTGCGGATCAGCGCAAACTGGACTGGATGGCATTTATCAATGATTTTGTCATTGAATTCGGCAAGAAATTAATTGATATTGTGCACAAACATAACAAGCTGGCGTATGTCTTCTATGATGACAGCTGGGTGGGAATGGAGCCGTACAATGATCGCTTTGAGGAGTTTGGATTCGACGGCATGATCAAATGTGTGTTCTCCGGTTATGAGGCTAGAATGTGCTCAGGCGTTAAGGCTGATACCCATGAGATTCGCTTGCATCCCTACTTGTTCCCAGTTGGCTTAGGCGGGCTTCCTACCTTTAAGGAGGGAGGAGACCCTACCCTGGATGCGAAGAAATATTGGATTAATATCCGGCGTGCGCTGCTGCGTGAGTCGATTGACCGGATTGGATTGGGTGGATATTTGCATCTGGTTGAGCCTTACCCGGACTTTGTGGATTATATCGAGAAGATTGCCCATGAATTCAGGGAAATGAAAGAGCTGCATCAGGCTGGAAAGCCTTATCAGATCAAGACAAAGGTAGCCGTGCTGCATAGCTGGGGCAAGTTAAGATCGTGGACCTTGTCCGGTCATTTTCATGAAACACATATGCATGATCTGATTCATGTGAATGAGGCATTAGCCGGGTTGCCTGTTGACGTGCAGTTTATTGATTTTGATGATATTTGTCAGGGCGCGTTGAAGGATGTAGATGTCGTCATCAATGCCGGCTCTGCAGGTTCAGCATGGAGCGGTGGAGAGCATTGGAGTGACCACAAGTCTGTGGACTTATTGACCCAATGGGTGTATGAGGGTGGTACCTTTATTGGCATTAACCAGCCTTCGGCAATGGACGGGTACGACAGCTATTTTAGAATGGCGCATGTGCTTGGAGTGGATGAGGATACAGGCGCCAGAGTTGTCCATGGAAAATGGTCGTATGAGGTTAATGATGAGTATGGTTTGGTGCCTGAGGGAGCCAGCATACTTCCGAAAAAGAACATTTATCTTACTGATGGATCAGCAGCTGTAGTGAGTGAAACGGATGGTCGAATCACACTGTCCACACATGCTTTTGGAAAAGGAAAAGGGATCTATTTACCTTCCTTCGAATTCAGCTGGGAAAATACAAGACTACTTCTGAATTTGATTCGATTTGCGGGCAATGAATTCCATGAAACAAAGTACATCACGGATAACTTGTACACCGAGTGCGCCTACTACCCTGAGAGCAACATATTGGTTGTGATCAATAATAGCGATCAGGTTCAGTCCACGACGATCAGTACAGAGCATGGAAAACAGACCATGGAATTGGACCCGTATGATACGGTGATCACCAAAATTGGTTTAACAAAATCGGTATCCCCATAGCATGATGACTCGATAGACCGTATCCCTTAACTAGGGAGCGGTCTATTTTAGTTATTAGGGCGTGTCTGAAAACTCCGAAGGAAGAAGATTTTATAGTACGGATATTACTGTATAGTGTTAACACTATTTAGTAGAATATTTAAATAAGGATAGGGATCATGAGCCCTAATATATTATTGTTTTCATCTTTTGAAAGGAGAGAATGCCCTAATGTACAGTTATAAAATGTTGGACAAGATAAGCATGGAAACACTTCACGAGGCGTTTGTGGATGCGTTCTCCGACTACCAGGTTAAAATGGATTTGCCTTTTTGGAAGTTTCAACAGATGCTCCAACGAAGGGGTTATCACCCCGAAATATCTATGGGAGCCTTTAAGGATGAGAGAATGGTCGGATTTGTTATCAATGGACTTCGAAGCTGGAATGGAAAGACAACTGCATATGACCTTGGTACAGGCGTTGTAAAAGATTGCAGACGGCAGGGCATTACAAGCGATCTGCTCTTAAATATTCAAAAGCTGTTAAAAGAAAAAAATGTAGAGCAATATTTGCTGGAAGTCATCCAATCCAACGAATCTGCAGTTCAGCTGTACAGTAAACAAAACTTCAAAATTCAAAGGGAAGTTTCATGTTTCCAGTTGCAAAAAGATAAATTCATACCGCAAACGACCTGCACGGTGGAATGTGTCGAGAGAATCGATTTGGAGCAGTTTAAGGAATTTTGGGATGTGGAGCCCTCCTGGCAAAATTCAATTGATTCCATCTACGCTGTACCGGAGGCTTTTATCTATGTCGTTGCACGTCAGGGTCACAGCATTGTTGGCTATGGCATTATAGATAAAAAAACAGGTGATGTTCCACAGCTTGCAGTGAACCAAAATTACCGGGGCAAAGGTATTGCAAGCAGCATCCTGACAGAGATGGTCCAACGCACAGAATCTCCTAGAATCAGTGTCCTCAATGTGGAGTCTCATCTGAAACCGATGCAAGATTTCCTCCTGGTCAAATCAGGTTTTGCATATCATGTGGGCCAGTACGAAATGCTCTTGAAATTATAACGTGATCGCCGTTTCGACTTAGAATCAGATCGGGTTCATACGAAAATATGTGGGGAGTTAGTGTCTGTCCTGTTGGGCCAGTTGAACGGGAGGTTGATTAAAGGCTTCCCGGAAATCCTGGATTACAGTATCCAACCCATCCTGTACTCGTTATAATAATGTTGATATATGACATGGTTAGAGGAGACAAAGACATAACATGAGCCGAAAGACATACTGTAAGCGTATTCAGTTTCTGGATGATTGGAGTCTCAAAACCAAGTTGTACATATTGTTCATTTTTTGTGTGCTGGTCCCGGTCCTGGTCACAAATACCGTGTTTTACCTAAGCATCAAAGGTAACATTGAAGAGAAGGAGCATAGCCGATTTAATGAAATGCAGCAAAGGATCAAGTTCAACCTGCGGAACAGTATAGACAATAGCTTGTATGTGTCCAATTTTCTCTATACCGATGGAACGCTGAACCGGTTCATGGAGTTCAAGTATCGCGATCAGGAAGACTATTACTCTGCCTACTATGATATGCTTAGCAACAACAATCTGGTCAGGTACTACTACAGCTACCAGCAGGTGAATCAAATTACGTTTTATGTTGGCAATGATACCTTCGTCAATGGAGGAAACTTCATTAAGCTGGATGATGAGGTGAAGAAAAGTGATTGGTATCAAGCGCTGATGAACACAAGCGACCATATCATGATCTATTCGTATTTTGACAAACAGCAGGCGGAGATGTCGCAAAGTCAGGGAGGACGCAAAGTAAGCATTATTCGTAAGCTGGATTACTTTGGAGAGCAGCAGGTTGAAAAGGTGTTAAAGGTTGATCTGGACTACGCTTTCATCAACAAATCGCTTAAAAACGAGGGGGCAAATGGGAAGGTGTATGTCGTTTCGGATGGCAGGGTCATTTTCTCGAACGATTCAAAAATGAACCAGACGCGCAAGCCATTTAATCTGATTGCGAACAGTCCAATTGACCCTGTTCAATCCATGCAATCGATTCCCGTCGTATCCGAGGATTGGCAGATTGTCGTCAGCACGGAGAAATTGGACGTTCTGTCGGAGATTGTTAATTCCAAGCTTAATTTAACTTTGCTGATCATTCTTAATCTGTTGGTGCCCACACTGCTGATCTGGTTGATATCCAGATCACTGGTCATCAGAGTTGATCGGATAGCGAAGCACCTGGATCAAGTGAAGCATGAGAAATTTGAGGTGATATCGGGACCTGTGGGCAAGGACGAGATCGGTAGCCTGACCCATAGTTATAACATGATGGTCATCAAGATCAAGAACTTGATTGAGATTGTGTTTAAGGGTCAAGTGGAGCGGCAAGCCCTTGAGCTCTCCAAGAAGCAGGCGGAGCTGAAAGCCCTTCAGAGTCAGGTGAATCCCCATTTCATGTTCAACACGCTTGAAACGATCCGTATGAGGAGTTTGATCAAGGATGAACTTGAAACCTCCGATGTCATTCATAGACTGGCACTGCTGTTACGTCAGACGATCAATTGGGGCGACGATCTGATTACAATTGCAGAGGAAATCAATTTTGTGGAGAGTTATCTGAGTATCCAGCAGTATCGCTTTGGCGAAAAGCTGCAATTTGCAATCCAGATCACAGACGAATCCATTGCTGCCATGATGATACCCAAACTAACCGTTCTCACCTTTGTGGAGAATGCTTGTATCCATGGCATTGAGGGGACGTCGAATGATGGGGTCGTGGAGGTATTATTCGAAATTCGAAGTAATGAACTGTACATTTCCATTCGAGATACCGGAGTTGGTATGGATCAGGACAAGCTGGCCTCGCTCCGCAAAATGATGCAAGACCCGAGTATGGATCGGATGAGCGAGCTTAGCAGCATTGGTATGATGAATGCATATATTCGGCTGCGGATGTATTTTGATGATTTCGTTCAGGTGCACATATTCAGTGAAAAGGGGAAGGGAACAACGATTGGCATTCAAATTCCTCTTATGCAGGCATCCCAAGAATAAGGAGCGAGGATATGATCAACGTGCTGATTGTGGACGATGAGCCATTTATTCGCCAAGGACTTCAATTGTTAATTGATTGGGAGTCTTACGGATTTCAGATTTGCGGTCAGGCTTCCAATGGCATGCAGGCATTGGAGTGCATACGCGCTATGCAGCCCGATCTGGTGATTTCCGACATTAAGATGCCGGAAATGGACGGATTACAGCTTGCCAAAACCCTGTACGAGCAATATAGCGGTGACATCAAGCTGATTCTTCTAAGTGGATTCTATGAGTTCGGATATGCCAAGCAGGCTATTAAATATCAGGTGGATGACTACATTCTCAAGCCTATTGTGAAGACCGAATTGGTTCAGGTGCTTGAGGAGTTCAAGGTCGCATTTAATGCGCGGACGGAAGAGAAGCGATATCAGCAAAAAAAAGATCGGATTATTATGGCTCAGCATATGCAGTCAATCTTGCTTGGGGTGGCTGAGGAGGATGCTGTTACGAGTCTGCAGCCCCACTATCAAGATGCCGGCATACTGCGTTGCATCCTGATTGAAACGGAAGCTGGTCCAGAACAGGGAACGGATTGGTGCGCTCGGGTTGAGGCATGGGTGGGTAAACCTTTTCCGGGACAAATTTTGAAGCCGTTCACAGGTGATAAAAATGCGGTTCTGCTCATTGTTACGGACCTGATGGTGAACCGTGCGGCAGTGACCTTGGAGCAATATTTAACCCGATTACATGCCGATCTGAGCCATGATCAAGAGACGGCTGTTGCTTGTTATGTCGGGAAGGAAGTACATGAGTTGGAGGCGCTGCACGAGTCTTATCAATCCTGCGGCATAATGAAAAGCTTACGTTTCTTCACCACTTGCAGGCCCATTTATTACTTCGAACTTATGGATACGACCTTATTTGTTAACCGGCCGGGACAGTTCGAAAAACAATTGTTTGATGGGCTAGTCAAGTCTATTGAGGAACAGCAAACGGATGAGTTATACAGTCATGTAAAGGCCATTTTTCAATTTTTTCTGGATGAACGAATCGAGCCTGGTATTGTCCGCATCCACTTGCATTATTTGGCATACACATTGCTGGATCTCGTGAATAACGATACGCTTACTCCAGATTCCGGGCTGATGGAATCGACTTTTCTGAAGGTGAACTACGCGATGTTATCCATGGAGGAAAACATTGAACATTTATGCGAATTCTCGCTCATGTGCGCAGAGAAACTGAAGGAGCAGCAAAAGTCAAATGCGATGGGAGTATTAGCCAAAATTGAGGCCTTCATTCACGAGCATTACAGAGAAAATATCAGCCTGAAATTGCTCGGGGAGCAGTTTTACATGAATAGTGCATATCTGGGTCAGATTTTCAAAAAGCATTTCTCGATCAGCTTCAGTGATTATTTGAATCAATTGCGTATTGAGGAAGCCGCCCGGCTGTTGCGCAGAACAGATCAGAGAGTATACGAAATCGCAACAATGGTGGGATATCGGGATTCCGATTACTTTATTAGCCGGTTCGAGAAACTCATGGGGGAGACTCCTGCACAATATCGTAAAAGTGCCCATGCTGCGTACTCTCTTGATTAACATCCTGCACTCCTTGACGGAGCGGCGGGATATTTTTTTTCGCAGATGCTGGAATTAGTGGGATTCCAACTATAGTTTATCCCGTTGAGAGGGGCATGGAAGCATGATAATTTTAAATCAGCCTTTGGAAAGCGCTTTCCGAAAAGCTTCTGTCAATATAATCGATGGAGGGGTCATGATGAAAAAGGATGTTAGAAAAAGAATCATGTATAGTGCTCTGCTCGCTTTAATACTGGTCATCGCACTCACTGGATGTACACCGGGATCGTCCTCGAAAGGGGAAAAGACAGCAGATGGAAGGGAATTGAAACAATTTTCTGCATTTTTTGCCGTACCGGGAAAAATTGCGCCTGACGATAATCGGGTGTTAAAGGCTATTGAGGAGAAAACAGGCGTACGAGTCACGATGGACTGGCTTACGGGCCAAACAGCCAAAGAGCGAATTGGAGTACTCATTGCAGGCGGCGAATATCCCGATTTTATCGATGGGAGTGATGGTACTCAGCAATTGGTAGCAGCAGGGGCGTTAGTACCACTGGAGGATTACATCGATAAATATCCAAACATCAAAAATTACCTGGGCGAAGACTGGAAGAAGATGAAAAATACGACGGATGGACATATCTACTTCATTCCTCAATTCGGCAATATACAAGAAAAGTCAATGAAAGTATCCCATGACGGAGAAGCATTCTGGATTCAGAAGGCCGTACTGGAGTGGGATAATTATCCGTCAATCAAAACGCTTGACCAATACTTTGACTTGATTGAACGGTATAAAGCAGCTCACCCGACTGTTGATGGTCAGCCCACAATTGGATTTGAAATTATCTCCTATGACTGGCGTTATTTCGCACTGGAGAACCCTCCGCTCTTCATGGCTGGTTATCCTAACGAAGGCGCAGTCATCGTTGATAAAGAAACACTGACGGCCAAAAACTATAATACCATTCCGGAAGCGAAGGCATATTTCAAGAAAATTAATGAGGTATATCATCAAGGCCTCGTCGATAACGAAACCTTTACAGCAAACTATGACCAATATATCTCCAAAATTTCAACCGGACGTGTGCTGGGCATGGTGGATCAAGGATGGCAGTTCCTTGACGCCGAGGCATCACTCGTGAAGCAAAAATTGTATGACAAAACCTATGTACCGTTGTCCATTACACTTTCCGAGGATGTTAAAGGGCGTTATCAGAACAATCCAATCCTTAACGTGAATGGTGGCCTGGCCATTACAAAGAGCTGTGAGGATATCGAGGGAGCACTTCAATATATTAATGATTTGCTGGACCCTGAGATGGAGGTATTGAGAACCTGGGGGCAGGAAGGCGTGGATTACCAAGTCGATGACAAAGGCGTGTTCTCCAGGAATGAAGAGCAACGTGCGAATTCCAAAGATCCGGACTGGGTGCTGGCAAACACGGGAAGCCCGTTGGTCTATTTCCCGCATCATGAAGGCATGACCGCTGACGGGAAGAATGCCCTTGACCCTAAGGAGCAGCCGGAAGAGTACCTTGCCACATTGAATGACATCGACAAAAAAGTGCTGAAGGCTTATGGATATACGAAGTTTACTGACTTCCTTGAGCCTGCGGAGGAAAATGAACCGTGGTTCCCGATCTATACCTATAATTTCGAACCAAATAAACCGGAGACCATCGCCAGACAGAAAATGGACGATGTAAAACGCAAATGGCTGCCAAAAGTGATTATGACTTCACCAGCCGAATTTGATAAGGCTTGGGAAGAATATCAAGCCACGCTCAAGGAAAGCGCAGATATTAAAGCGTATGAAGATGCGCTGACGGAAGAAGTCCGCAGACGTATGGAACTGTGGGGATAAGGCCTGTCACACAGAAAGGCTATGGGGAACCCCGTAGCCTTTCTTACACGCTAGATTGGGAGATTGGATAGGAATGGAATCGATTCACCCAGACTGGGTGATATAGATAAACTCGTAAGCAAGGAGAGAAAAACATGGCCAAAAAGGAGCTGCAGCCTTCGTTAAAAACCAGCCATATCCCAGCGGGAACAAGCTGGATCGGGTACAACCTGTCCAGAATGAAAAGTCAGCGACAATTAATGTGGATGTCATTTCCGTTTATTGCGTTTATCGCTATTTTTGCGTATGGACCATTATGGGGCTGGTTGATGGCGTTTCAGAATTATAGACCGGGCATTGGTTTTATGGAGCAGGATTGGGTGGGGGTGGATCATTTTCGAACGTTATTCACGGACCCTACATTTTTACGTGTCATTCGCAATACGCTGGCGATGAGCCTGATCAGTCTGTTTCTGGGATTTGTCGGCTCGATTGGTCTGGCGCTGTTATTGAATGAACTGCGAATGGTATTGTTCAAACGCGTGGTACAGACGGTTTCCTATCTTCCACATTTCCTGTCGTGGATCATCGTAACAGGTATTGTTGCGAATGTATTATCAACGGAAACAGGAATAGTGAATGTGCTGTTGACGAAATTGGGCCTGATTGATGCACCGATCAATTTTTTTGCCGAACCCAAATACTTCTGGGGAATTGTAGGTCTGTCCAGCATGTGGAAGGAAATTGGATGGGGCACGATTATTTATCTGGCGGCCATGGCGTCGATTAATCCAAGCTTGTACGAGGCAGCTTCCATCGACGGAGCCGGACGGTTTCGTAAAATGTTTAATGTCACACTTCCAAGCATCAAACCAACGATTATTATCCTGCTTATCATCAACGTTGGTAACGTACTGAACGCGGGTTTTGAGATTCAATACTTGCTGGGGAACGGACTTGTGCAGGATGTATCCGAGACGATTGACATTTTTGTTTTGAAATACGGGATTAATCTCGGCAACTACTCACTTGCCACCGCAGCAGGCATTTTCAAAAGTGTGGTCAGTCTGGTGCTCATATTTATCGCCAACGGGATTGCCAAGTCTCTTGGTGAAGAGCGATTGATATGATAAGGGGGCAGAGCTGTGAAACGATTTAGCAGAAAACGAAGCTTGGGTGACTCTATTTTTTCCATCACCAATGGCATATTTATGTTGCTTGTCATGGTTGTTACGTTATATCCTTTTTTAAACACCATTGCCGTATCTTTCAATAACGGGCTGGATACGATCCGCGGGGGGATCTATCTCTGGCCGAGGGAATGGACGCTGCAAAATTACGTCTCCGTATTCCAAAACCCGAATCTGACACAAGCCGCATTTGTTTCGGTCGCCAGAACTGTGGTGGGAACGGTTGTACAGCTGTTCTGTACAGCCATGCTGGCCTATGTGCTGAGCCGCAAGGAGTATATGTTCAACAAATTGGTCACAACGCTGTTTGTCATGACGATGTATTTCAGCGGCGGCTTAATTCCGGGATACATGCTGATCAAACAAGTGGGGCTGCTGAACAGCTTCTGGGTATACATTATTCCCGGGTTGATCGGGGTGTTCAACATGATCGTCATTCGTACCTACATTCAGGGACTGTCCGAGGGATTGATTGAATCCGCGAAGATGGATGGAGCCGGAGATTTTCGGATTTTCATGCGTATCGTGCTACCCTTATCCAAGCCGGTTCTGGCTACAGTTGCACTGTTTATTGCTGTAGGTCAGTGGAACTCCTGGTTTGACTCCATGTTGTACACGGCGGGAAATCGGAATTTGACCACCTTGCAGTATGAGCTGATGAAATTGTTATCCTCTGCGACCTCACAGGGGGGAACCGTCAACGTGGATTCATTCAAAAATGTAACCAACATGGTGACGCCTGTGTCCATTCGGGCAGCCATCACGGTTGTGACGGCAATGCCGATCGTTTTACTGTATCCGTTCTTGCAAAAATACTTTGTGACTGGACTAACCATTGGAGGGGTAAAAGAATGAAAAATGCAAATCAAAGCGAACAATGCACGTTTAACAATCCGATTATGCCCGGGTTTTATCCAGATCCATCTGTATGCCGGGTGGGTGAAGATTTTTATCTGGTGACATCAACATTTGCCTATTTTCCTGGCGTTCCGATCTTTCAGAGCCGTGATCTTGTAAATTGGAAACAGATTGGAAATGTGCTGGACCGCCCTTCACAGTTGAATCTTCAGGGAGCAGGCCATTCACAGGGGATATTCGCTCCAACGCTTCGGTATCATGAAGGCACCTTCTATATGATTACAACCAATGTATCACATGGCGGCAATTTTGTTGTAACCGCTACCGACCCGGCTGGGCCATGGTCTGATCCTTATTTTATTGAAGGCGCAGAAGGCATAGACCCTACGATTTTCTTCGATGGCGGCAAAGCGTATTACCTTGGTACACGTCCTTGCTCTGAGGGAGTTCGTTATAATGGCAATTGGGAAGTTTGGCTGAGAGAGCTTGATCTGGGCAGTATGAAGCTGGTGGGAGACAGTTACGTTCTGTGGCGCGGGGCGATGGTAGATGTCATCTGGCCGGAAGGCCCGCATCTGTATAAGATCGATGAATATTACTATTTATTGATTGCAGAGGGAGGCACAGGGCCAAACCATGCGGTGACCATTGCTCGTAGTAAAAGTTTGACCGAAGGATACGTCGGGAATCCGAATAATCCAATCATTACACATCGCCATTTGGGTAAACGTTACCCTGTTGTTAATGTCGGACATGCCGACTTGGTGCAGGCTGAGAACGGTCAATGGTTCATGGTCATGCTTGCTTCGCGTCCATATGGAGGGAGCTATAGCAACCTGGGGCGGGAGACGTTCCTTGCTTCTGTTGTTTGGGAGGACGGATGGCCTGTTGTCAATGAGGGCCGCGGGATCCTGGAGGAGCAGGGTACGTTGGATTTGAAGCCTGTTCCGGTAGAACCGCAACTGCGTTTTGACCATTTTGACAGCGATTGTCTGGGTTTGCAATGGATGTTCCTGCGCAATCCTCAGGAGGATCTCTATTCATTAACCGAACGAAAAGGATACTTGCGGCTGAAGCTGAAACCGCAAACATTGAAGGAAAAAGAAAATTCCAGCTTTGTTTGTCTGCGTCAAAGGCATATGGATTATGTCGCAGCTACAGCGATGGAATTTGTGCCTGGAAATGAAAACGAAACGGCTGGTCTTGTCGTCATTCAGAACGATCTGTATCACGTACGGATTGAGCGTGCTCTGGCGGAGAAACAGCAGGTGCTGCGTGTGCTGACCTGTATAGATGGTCAGGATACCCACATTGCGCAAATCGCACTGGAGGGTGATGTATCGCAGGTATATATCAAACTGGCCGCAACAGGTCAGCAACTAAACTTCTATTACAGCACAGATGGAAGTCAGTATCATCTGGTGGCGGAACAGGTGGATACAAGCAGCTTGAGCACCGAAGTAGCCGGCGGCTTTGTTGGCTGTTGTATCGGAATGTTTAGCAGTAGCAACGGTACTTCTTCCGATCAGGTAGCAGACTTTGACTGGTTTGAATATGGTTCATATAAATAATATTTAGATGACAGAATAACAGCAAGAAAGCTCAATCCGGTGGCGGTAGTCCAGGGATTGAGCTTTTTTTTCGTTCTTTTTGCCAAAGGGTTATGGGGAGGCGTTACAGTCTATTGTCCAGCTTCATGTGCTGAGCTTTTTATGATGTTAACTATTTTACGCTGAGCATCCCTGGCTTCCGGAATCGGATAGAGGACAAAGACATGGTTCATTTTGGGGTAAACGTATGTTTGATGATCGATTCTTTGATCCGTCAGCTGTTTGTCGAGCTTCATATTATCAGGAAACAAGCCCTCGTGAGTCCCGATAAAGATACTGATTTTGCCCAAACCGGCGAAATCTCCGTAGATTGGACTGATTAACGGATCGTTCAACGGTTTGTCAGCTGCCCAGATCCGCCGGATGACATCATACCCTTCCACAGCGAGCATAGGGTCGCGGGTCTCGTAATCAAATATGACCGGATTGTCCAGCACCATATCCACACAAGGTGAGAACAAGATGATATCTTTGGGCTGCGGGAGATCATACATCTTCAGAAAATGGGCCAAGGCTAGGGATATGTTCCCGCCTGCGGAATCCCCCATAATGGTGAATTGTGCCGGGTCGTCCACAGAGGCGAGCAGATCCCGGTATAGATTGAGCAGTTTCGGATACGTGTGCTGATAGTTAAAATGCGGAACCTTTGGATAGATGGGAGCAACAACTTTGGCATTCAGAGCCTGAGCCATGCGGTCCATGAATTTCCAGTGTAAAGACAGCGGCTGGTGTGTATGCGCCCCGCCATGAATGTAGAGAATGACCCTCTGTTCACGGGAATGCTGATCGTTTAATGTGAATACCTGCATGTCTTCAAGGGAGCGCTCTTTGATGGAAGATGACAGTTTTGTTTTACCCAAGGTATAAGGTTTAATGTTTTCCAAGCCCATAAGATCCAGGTGTTTGCGAGTAAGCTCGCGTGTTGAAAAAAATTTCTTGGTATCTAACGTTCCGATATATTTCTCAAATAGAAAGCTCGTCAACGAGCGTTTGTGATTATGGATATACATGTTCATTGAGGAATCACCCTTCCTGATAGAGATCAGATATACGATCTGTGGAGACTATAAGTTAAGTATAAAGGTTGAAGTGTACTTCAAGGTCAATCTTAATTTTTCCATCAAACCGTTTACGGTTAGAGTAAAGCATGGTACCCGTTCTATGTTATGATATTTGCATCTTCAAAAGTTCGATTGAAGGGGCATAGCGTATGAATCAGAGCATACAACAGTTTAAAGCAGATTTTTTCAAAGCGTTGGCACACCCGATGCGGATTCAGATTCTGGAACTGCTGAGTGAAGGAGCCAAAAACGTGAATGAACTGCAAAGCATTCTGGGGTCGGAAGGCTCTGCCGTTTCACAGCAACTGGCTGTATTGCGCAGCAAAAACGTGGTCCACGGGATAAAAGAAGGGACAACCGTCACCTATTCGCTGCGTGATCCGCTGATTAAGGACCTGTTGGCAGTCACCAAACAGATTTTTGACAATCATCTGGTTGATGCCATTTCCATGCTGGAAGATATTCGTAAAGAGTCCTGACACAATAAACAAGAGCAACTGGGTGTAATCACCGGAGGTTCTTGTTTTTTTGTGTTAGGTTCCTGCTGGGATTGTGCTTAATCCGATTGACAGGACGTATGCAGGGGAGTAGTCTTTTAAATATATTCAAATATTCAAATATATGAAGAAAAGAAGGTTTTTGTGCATGAAATGGATGGGGAGATATGCAGGGTACAATGCTGTCGCTTTTCGCAAGGATCTGTTATCGGGACTGATTGTAGGTATCATTGCGATTCCACTCGGTATGGCTTTTGCCATCGCTTCCGGGGTCAAACCGGAGTATGGATTGTATACCACAGTAATCGCAGGGATTCTCATTTCCTTGCTGGGTGGGTCCAAGTTCCAGATTGGCGGGCCAACGGGGGCATTTATTCCGATCCTCTTTGCCATTGTGATGCAGTATGGATATGAGAATCTGCTGATCGCCGGAATGATGGCAGGATTGATGCTTGTACTAATGGGTGTATTCAAGCTTGGGGCATTAATCAAGTTTATTCCAAGGCCGGTGACGATCGGTTTTACGGCGGGCATCGCCGTCATTATTTTTAGCGGACAAATTACGAACTTTCTGGGGCTTCGAGGCATCGAGAAACACGAGGATTTCTGGTCCAATATGAAAGAAATCGGGATGCATATCTCGACGATTAATATATACAGCGTGCTTACAGCTGGAATCTGTCTGGCTGTTCTTCTGCTTGTGCCCAAGTTTGCACCAAAGGTGCCTGCATCACTGGTGGGGCTGGTTCTTTCGACGGTAGTCGCGGCGTTCTTTTTTGAAGGGCAGGTGGCTACAATTGGTTCGTCCTTTGGCGCCATACCTAACTCCTTGCCTCAGTTTCATATGCCTGAGATCACTTGGGAGCGTATCATGAACTTGCTGCAACCCGCTTTTGTCATTGCCATGCTGGGTGGAATTGAATCGCTGCTGTCAGCTGTTGTTGCCGATGGCATGACCGGAAGCCGGCATAACAGCAATCGAGAGTTGATTGGGCAGGGGATTGCTAATATGGTGACGCCGTTGTTTGGTGGTATTCCTGCAACAGGAGCGATTGCACGTACAGCAACAAATATCAAATCCGGCGCAGTATCGCCATGGTCTGGCGTGATTCACGGTGTAGTGGTTTTGCTGGTACTTGTTCTCTTTGCGCCATACGCATCCCACATTCCTCTTGCCAGTATGGCTCCCGTTCTCATGCTGGTTGCCTGGAATATGAGTGAACGAAGATCCTTCGTGCATGTCATGAAAACCAAAACGAGTGATTCACTCGTTCTGCTCATTACCTTTTTGCTTACGGTATTTACAAGTTTAACAACGGCTGTAGAGGTTGGGTTAATTCTGGCGGTCCTTTTATTTGTTAAACGCATGAGTGAGATGTTGAAGGTTGCCAAAGTACTGCCCGATCCCGATCATAAACATGAGAAAGTCATGGCCCACATGGTTCGGGAAGGACATGACTGTCCGCAAATAAGCCTGTATACAATTGAAGGGCCACTGTTTTTCGGCGCAGCGGATATGTTCGAGAAGTCGGTCATGGATTCAATTCATCGGCGACCGGGCATTTTGCTGTTGCGCATGGGCAAGGTACCTTTTATGGATACAACAGGCGAGGCTAACCTGGCGAGTTTAATCAAGCATTTTGAACGGTCGGGCGGAATTGTATTGTTATCGGGCATACAAGAGCAGCCGCTTGAGATGTTGAAACGAACGGGTCTGTTAGAGCGTTTAAATCCTGCCCATCGGTTTGAACATACTGGGGAAGCCATTAATTATGCGTTACAGCATTTAAACGAGGAGAAGTGTAAGGGGTGCAAACATTTTGCCTTTCGTGAATGTGCTGTATTGTCGAGCGCTGGAACCGATCCAGAGCGTAATAGCCTGCTGAAATCTGGGAAGCGGGTCAATGCAAGCAGTTCTGTATAATCCACTCAAGAGAAAGGAAACTTGGAATTCCAAAGATGATGCACCAGTTTGAAATATATATTCTGGAAAATTAACGAAAAATAGACTATGTTATAGGTTGATAGGTGAATACGGTTACATCGTTCATCAGATGAGAAATAATCATATAAACTGAAGGAGTATACATATGTCCATTCAACCGACTGCTTTACGTTCAGTGCTTAACCCCAGGTATCTGGAGTCTGCATTGAGCAATCAGTATGACATTGGAACATGGGAAGAATGTTTGTTTTGGCTTAGAGGATTGAATGATACCTACCGGGTTCGCACGTCCAGTGGCATGTATATTCTCCGGATCTACCGCACTGAAATTACGGAGGCAGATGTTCAGTATGAGCTTTCGTTATTGTCTCAACTGAAGAACGTTCTAGGTTCTGCGGAACATACCGACATTGGAGAATACATCGAGAAGAAAGATCATACGGGATATACGGTGTTGGAGGCTGCGGAAGGCAAGCGGGTTGCTGTGATGTTTCGGTATATTGAGGGTACGGAGAACAACCTGGAGGATGAGGAGTCTTGTTACGCCTTTGGTCAATCTGCCGCTGAATTGCATGAAGCTATGGATCAGGTGAACATGGAGCTGCCACGATATGAGCTGGATCTAAAGTTACTTATTGACGAACCCCTTGAGCGAATTATCCACTATATCGGTGAGAACAATGAAGCAGCAGCATTTCTCCATACGTTTGCCACAACGTTAAAAGAACGCATCGTTGCCACTTCCAGACAAGACCTGGACTTTGGTCTGTGCCATGGCGATATGCATGGGAATAACAATGTATTTCAACAGGAACATCAGTTCATCCATTATGACTTCGAGTGGGCAGCCAAAGGCTGGCGTGCCTATGATTTAGCTCAAGTGAAAGTTCGAAAAAGACAGTCTGATGAGCGAAAAGCAGCATTATGGGATGCGCTAATGGCAGGGTATCGTTCAGTCAGAAGCTTCTCTGCCGAAGATGAGCAGGCGGTTGATCTCTTTATTGTTGCTCGCCGATTCTGGGTGATGGGTCTGGATGTTGCTTTTATCGAGAGTGATACGGGTGCGCTGGACTATGGTTCGGATTGGCTGGATAGTTTCGTGGAAGAATTCCGGGATACGGGGATTATATCCTAGCAAATGATGAATATTATTTAGGTGTAGGTTTGATTGTTTTAAGACCCTTCCGAGTCAACTTGAACTCGGGAGGGTCTTTTTCATCTTATATTGAAGGTAACAGGGGCACTTATTAGTTGGATGATGATGAAGAAGCGGCAGCAGCCGATGCTGCGGCAGCTGCGGCCATGGCTGCCTGCTGGGCAATAATAATGTTTGTGATGCTGGTTGAGATGGTTGTGGTTAGAACACCGTTGCGCAGATCCTCTACATGTTGTATGGCTACCAGAGCAGACGAGAACAGGAGCAACTCCTGTTTGTCGATTGACCAGGCACCGAAGCCTTTTTGAGTCCGTAACCAGTCATTTGTTTCCGCGATTTCATTCACTAATGAGTCTCTGTCCGAAGGCAGTAGAGAAAGTATCCCAAGAGAGGGTAATGTGTACGTTTTATCCATTCGGAGATCCCTTTTGCGAAAAGCTTCATTTAAGGCAATCACTCGAGCCCCTGCATCCGGGACATCTTCTCCAAGAACCAGGACCTGTGTTAACGCCTGCACACTGTTTCTGGAAGAGAACTCCGGTTTTAATTCCCCATAAAGTTGTTCCATACGTGCCACACCGGTATCTACGTCGAGATCGGAAAGGGCTAACATGGCAGCGAAAATGTAGTCATCCTGTCCAGTGAGGAAACGATGCTCTGCTTTCATGCCGTCATAAAATGATTTGGCCCGCTCCACCGTAGGTTGAAACTGGTCAGGTGATGTCTGAGTAGCGATCTGATAGGCGGCAATAACCAGATAATCAGAGTTGCGGAATTTGATCTCTTTCATCAAATCATAGACATGCAGGGTATCTGCCAGCTTTGTGTCCTCATTCGTTGTAAGGGAGAGCATGGCAGCAATGCTAATGGCCGAATTACCTCTGAATGCAGAGAAGAGTTTTGTGTTTTGCTTAATCAACTCATGGCTTTGACGAATAGCTTCCCCATCTGCTGTTTTATTCTCCGCTGCATAGAGCAGGGCAGCCAGACGGTGCATCATCGCATGTTGCCATTTGAACGACTTCTTGATGATCTGGGTGTTGGAAACAAATAATTCAACTCGTTCTGCATGATGCTGCTGCATAAGCACACCTCCATATTCACTGTTATTCTACAATACCCTTCCAGCTTCCTTCATTCCGTCGGTGTAAACAGATTAGATGATTAGGAATATCAAATGAATTAAAGCGATTATTCCCATAGGGTAGATCAATGATCTGGAGAACCCGTTTTTAAATTCATTTCGAGGATGCTTTTCGAAAAAGAAGTGTAATACGGTATGTATGATGAAAAAGATATCCAGCACCCAAAATGTAATGGTCTGATACGAGCTAAAAAGCAGAGAGAGGATGATGGTGTACATCGGCAAGTGAATCCATGTGAAATACATGTAGGCTTTATCATCTTTCATATCTTTTAATACCATAAACAATTTCCACTCGGACCGCCTGATCGCATCCATTTCATGAAGCAGGAATAGAGACAGGTTAAACAAAAATAAAACCAGTAAAAAGTCAGGCATGTAAAGTCTCCTATTATTCAATTTTATAAAAGCAGGTCAATAGCGAACAAGTCACTTACGGTATAGCGGCCCAAATATACAATACGTGAGTTGTCCTTTGGGGGTTCCAGTAGCCTCCCTGTGGAGTCATGTATAAGAAAGTCTCTGTCACTTTGCTTACACAACGCTACAGTGAATTGTTTATTGAACTGTCTGCCATATTCATTAAGCGGTTATCCTATACCTATATGTGTAGTGAATCCGTTTCCTCACATTCCTTGTTGTATTTCTGCGGCACATCTCGTACAATTTGGTGAAGTAATTCTGCATTGCGTTAATGTGAATGTGAAAAGGGGAGAATCGTTTGGAATCAAAGCAACTATCTAGAGGGCTAAAGCCCCGCCATGTAGAGCTGATTGCACTCGGAGGTACAATCGGCGTTGGTTTGTTCATGGGATCGGCAAGTACGATCAAATGGGCAGGTCCATCCGTGCTGCTGGCTTATTTATTGGCTGGTATCGTTATCTTTTTTGTCATGCGCATTATGGGGGAAATGTTGATTCAGGAGCCGGTCACGGGTTCGTTTGCAACATTTGCTCACAAATATATTAGTCCGCTTGCCGGATTTCTGACAGCCTGGAGCTATTGGTTCCTGTGGGTTACGGTAGGTATGGCGGAAGTTACGGCGATTGGCATCTATGTCGGGTATTGGTTCCCGGATATTCCGCAGTGGCTGCCGGCACTTGCTGGGGTGCTGATCATTGCGGCAGCGAATCTGGCGGCGGTGAAGTTCTATGGGGAATTTGAATTCTGGTTTGCGATGATTAAGGTGACCGCTATTGTAGCCATGATTGTGATCGGAACCGGGCTCATCTTCTTCGGCTGGGGGAACGGAGGACAGCCAATCGGGCTGTCGAATCTGTTTAGCCATGGCGGATTCTTCCCTGGAGGCATCAAAGGTTTCCTATTTGCACTGTGTATCGTAACGGCTGCGTATCAGGGGGTGGAGATGGTTGGCATTACAGCAGGCGAAGCGGAGAATCCGAAATACACCTTGCGTAAAGCGATCAAAAATATCGTGTGGCGTATTCTTATTTTCTACGTCGGAGCTATATTTGTTATCGTAACCCTGTACCCTTGGAACGAGGTAGGCGAGACGGGTAGCCCGTTTGTGCTCACCTTTGCCAAAGTTGGTATTGTTGCTGCAGCGGGGATCATTAACTTTGTGGTACTCACGGCGGCCATGTCTGGATGCAACAGCGGGATCTACAGTGCAGGACGGATGTTATACACACTGGCTGAGAATGGGCAGGCACCTGCCTTTTTCAAAAAGCTGTCCAAAGGCGGGGTTCCCCGCAACAGTATCGTCATCACAATCTCCTTGCTGCTGATTGGGGTTGTGCTGAACTACCTGATGCCGGATTCCAAATTGTTCCTGTACATCTACAGTGCAAGTGTTCTTCCGGGTATGGTTCCATGGTTCGCGCTGGCGTTCAGCCAGTTCCGATTCAGAAAGCGTTGGGACAACGAGATGGCAGATCATAACTTCAAGTCCAAATGGTTCCCGATCAGCAATTACATTATCATCGTGTATCTTATCCTCGTCATCATCGGTATGGCGTTTAACCCGGATACTCGCTTGCCTCTGGTTGTTGGAGCTACGTTCATGGCCATCGTGGTGGCTGGTTATTTCGCATTTGGCATCGGAAAAAGACAACGGATAGATGGCGGCGAAGATCGCTAGTCTAATATTCAAAAATCAACTTATATCGTAATATCATACATGCATTCCTTGAAACGATTGGAGAACCTGAGGGTGATTCGGCGTCATTCAAGGAGTGCATTTTTTTTCTTAAAATGGTATGGGGTTAGGGGAGATTCAATACTAGAAGACTGTCAGGGAATTCGGGCGGGCTTAGTTTAAATAACGCCCAACTCGGTTACAAAGGAAAGAGTGCAACATTTAAGAAAACAACTTCTGTGATCGTATTGATCAATATAAATAACCAAGGAGGAATTGAACATGGCTAATCAAGACCAGCACACCATGCAAGATCCAACGACACAATATCCGAAGGCTACACCGGAGTGGAAACAGCAACAGGATGAGCCGGGGCTCCAGCGTGAGATGACCCCTGTTCCCGATGCGGGTGAGAAAAGTTATAAAGGCAGCGGACGTTTAACGGGACGCAAAGCAGTTGTGACCGGGGCTGACAGCGGAATTGGCCGGGCGGCAGCGATTGCGTTTGCCCGTGAAGGTGCAGATGTCGTTCTGGCCTATCTGCCGGAAGAGGAAGCAGATGCGCAGGAAGTTGTGAAGCTGATTGAGGAAGCCGGTCGCAAAGCGATCACGATGCCTGGTGACCTGAAGGATGAGAAATACTGTGAAGAACTCATTGAATCTGCGGTAAAAGAGCTTGGCGGGATTGATATCCTAGCTAACGTGGCAGGTAAACAGCAGTTTGTAGAGCAGATTGCGGATCTGACTACCGAGCAATTCGATGCAACGTTCAAAACAAATGTTTATTCCATGTTCTGGCTCTGCAAAGCAGCTGTGAAACACATGAAACCGGGCAGCTCCATTATCAACACATCATCCATTCAGGCGTACAAACCTTCGCCAATCCTGCTGGATTATGCGACAACGAAGGCAGCCATTAACACGTTCAGCAAAGCGCTGGCGCAACAGGTGGGTAGCAAAGGGATTCGTGTCAATGTTGTTGCACCAGGCCCGGTATGGACACCACTTCAGGTCGTGGGTGGACAACCAGTCGAGAAGCTGGCTGATTTCGGCTCCAATACACCGCTTGGTCGGGCAGGACAACCTGCCGAGATGGCTCCGTCATTTGTGTTCCTGGCAAGCCAGGAATCCAGCTATGTGAGCGGCGAGACATTGAATGCGAATGGTGGTACGGTTAGTCCGTAAACGTTGAATATAAAAGGCCTATGGATCATGACCAGCGATTATAGGCCAGTTAAACAAAGAACACCATTCCCTGTGCAGGTGAATGGTGTTCTTTGTTGTTATGTTATTTTTTTAAAATTATAAAGTTACTTCTGCTCTGGTTTCGGGTCCAGAATGGCATAACTGCCAAGCGTGGCCAATTGTGCTGTATTCAGAAGGGCTCCATCCACTGCAGCGAGGGCTTCGCCGGCAGCTGTCATCAGCTCATCAGAGTCAACAGGTGAGGCAAAACGGAGAATAACCCGGTTCTCTCCTTTTTTAAGTTCACTCTCAGCTTTGGTTTTGTACTCATTAATGGACGCGACTTCGAGGTCATTCTGCACATAATAATCATTGGCATCGCTCTCGCCATTAAACATCGCGAGCTCGGAATCAAGCCAATAATCTTGATCCGCTATCGTTTTCTGACTTGCAGCAGTCTCATCGTTAGCATTGTACAGGAAGTATGGGATGCCGGAGTTCGTCAGGTTGTTGGTGGCATCGACATGGAACCATTCGTTTCCGATTTTGACCTTGTTCCATGCATGTGGAACACCACTGGAAGAGCCCGTTACAACGATGCTTTCCAGTCCCGAGAGATCGGAGAGTAGTTTGTAAACGGAAGCATAGCTGGCACATACCCCGACACCTTTGACCAGAATGCCGTATGTGGTAAACGAGTCATTGAACTGCGGATCGACATTTTTGAAGTTGTTCTGCTCCGCATTTTCCAGCGCTGCATCATCATACTTCGCGTTATCGTTCAGATAATCGTAGATGGCTTTTCGTTTCTCGTCTTCGTTCATACCATCTTTAATGATAGAAGCCACGACTTCGTTCGCCTTGACAATAATCTCATCCTGTTTCTTTTGAATACCACTAGCCGATTCATTGTAATGGATGGAAAGGGTAAGCGTACCATAGTTGTATTCAAAACCTTCCACACCAAGAATCAATGGATTCTGGTACATCACTTTCAGAACAACATCTGAGAGTGTCGTGAAATTTTGAGCTTCGGGGAAAGCTTTTAACGAAATTTTATCTTGTGCCGCAATCATGTTTTTGGCTAAAACTTCTTCCAATGCGGAATCTGCATTGATCATTGCATCGCCTGTAGCAGGCTGAGGCACGGTTTCCTGATTACCTTGTTCTACATTTTGCTGTGTATTGGACTTCTGTTCATCTACCAGATTGTCTTCTTCAACTTCGGGAGCTGGAGCAGGTGTTTCATTGGAAGTTTCTTCAGAAGCCATATCTGAAGAATTATCAGAAGTATCATTAGAAGCCTCGGTGGATACCGGATCAGTTGCATCTTCTGACGTTCCAGTATCGGTTGCGGACTCTGTAGTTATAGATTCCACCGCCGGTTCTTCTTTTTCCGTTGCAGACGCAGGTGCATCATGATTGTTGATGATCGTTGGCACATCAGGCGCAGGGACGTAAGCTGTGTCATTCTTTGGTTCCACCAGTCCGTTGCTGGAATCGGCTACGGTTTGCTGAGCAAGTCTGTCCAGGTCTGCTTGAGTCACATTTTCTACGCGCACGTAACTTTTCAGAGCTGTTCCTTTAATATGAAAAGGAATATTCGTTTCATTGAACTCTGAAATCTCTACGCTTTTGGTATCATAAACAATGGTTTCACGGGCTAGAGATCCGTCATTGTACTCAACTGTTGTCTTCTGAGGAAGTACATCTATATTCTTTAATTTCTCCCTATACAATTGTTCTTTCAGAGATGTTGGTAACTGGGAAGCAAGCGGAGCTGTAGGGACACCTCTGCTAAAATTGGATTCTTTGCCCCCACCGATTGCAGTGACGTAATATTCTCCTCGTATACCATGGTTCTGAGTGGTAGTTATCATTTCATTATAAGTGCCTAGCCCGCCTTTTCCATCTCTCAAAAAATCATTGAAAGACGTCTCTGTTGTTACCGCAATATCTAAAGGTAGACTATTACTGAAAGCATCCTCTGCGCCAGTTAGAGGTACATTTGTATCAAAGTTGGTTAGGTCAGAACGTTTATAAATTTTATATTCGGTGGCACCTTCAACCTTGTCCCAGACCAACTTGAACCGTCTGTCTTTGTCAATTTCGTATCTTAAGTTGGGTACAGGTAACTCTGACTTCACTGTAAATGGAATAATGATGGGTTGATCAAGCAGTGTTAGCTTCTCAGCATCCGGATCATAATTCAGGCGAATGTAATAGATTGGGGCACCACCCCAAGAACTTTGATCCTTGTTCATCATGGAATCTGAACTTAAAACACCCCACCCAAGAGGTTTAATGGAAACACTATTGTCGTTTGTTTCTGGAATGGCATATACATCGCTTGCTTTGAGTGCTTTAATATCGGTATGTACACTAATAATGTCACTAGCTGACAGGTTACTTTTACGTAAATCTGCTTTAAACTTGAACGTAAATTCTTCATCCTGAGCTACATTGTACATCGGCATGATCGCTTGTTCCGATTCGGAGCCGTACTTCTGCTTCAAACTTAAAATAGTAGAACCTTCTACGACTTCTGTAGGATTATTCTCGGACGGACTGCTTTCCTGTTCATTACTCTGGCATCCAGCCAGTAACAGGGTGAGCGCAAACATAATGAAAAATAGACGTTTCATGATACACCGCTTTCTTGTTTTTCTGAGTTGCTCTAAATGCTACGTTTCTACACACCGAAAGATTATCAGATTTGGTTAAAACCCATACTCGAACCTCTTAACATCTAAACCTCCTATTAATTTCCTAATATCCTTTGCTAGTTTATGGTCATATTGACGCATTGTCAAGGTGAGAGGATAGGTTTTAAGTCCTGTATAACAATAGAACAGATGTAATTCCGTAGCTTGCGTTCCGTGTTAGAATACAAGAATTACTACATATTTATATATAAGCGGAACAATTGAATAGACTGGAGGGGCTCAGATGACAGCAGAACAGATTGTGAGAACCTTTTTTGAAGAGGTCCGATCAGGCAGAAATCCTGATTATGCAAGCAGGCTGATGGCGGAACAGGTACTGGCTCATCAAGTGATATCCGAAGATGAGGTCACGGTCACCCGAACACCTTCTGATTATGCAGATCATGTGCGAGAAATGATCGAAGCTTACGGGGAATTTTCACTCGAAATTCAAGAGATGCTGACGCAAGGTGATAAAGTCTATGTGCGCTGGAGACAAACAGGTACCCATATTGGCGAAGTGGACGGATACAGTCCAACCAACCTTCCGGTGATTGAAATTGCGAGTGCGGTATACCGAGTGGAAAACGAACGAATTGCAGAGTATTGGATACAGATCGACAGGTTGGGCATCGAGAAACAATTGGAACGTAATCAGAGCTGAGTTTCTCAGCTCTTTTTTAGTTTTCAGTTCTTCGAAAGCGTTCCCGTGTTATAATGAACAAAGTTGTATACAAGTTACCTAAAACGTTTTCTGTCTTTTAACTCCATAATCTGAAAGTGAGGTTCAGTGATGATTAAAGCAACGGAAGATAATCAGTATGTTGAACTAACCAGCCCGACAAGTTTACCGAAGGCATCCGGATTCCTTTGGAATGAAAAGATGATGATTCATGTGAATTGCCGGGGGTACGCGGTGGCCCAATTCATGCAGCCCGAACCTGCCAAATACTCGTATGCGCCCAACCTGGAAGCCAAGACGTTTATGCAACCGGAGCAGCCGTACTATGCCCACCATCCGGGACGGTTTATCTACATTAAAGATGAAGTAAGTGGCGAAATTTTCTCCGCCCCGTATGAACCAGTTCGCAAGCAGGCGGATAGCTATACGTTCGCTGTAGGCAAACACGATATTCACTGGAAAGTAATTCAGGACGACATTTGCATCGAGATGTCCCTGCGTCTGCCGAAGGAAGATGTCATGGAGCTGTGGCGTGTGAAGGTAACCAATCTGTCTTCGAGAAAACGCAAGCTGAGTATCTACCCGTATTATACGGTCGGTTATATGTCCTGGATGAACCAGTCCGGTTCATATGTGGAAGATTTGCAGGGCATTGTCTGCTCGGCGATTACGCCGTATCAGAAATATCAGGACTACAGCAAAATCAAAAACTATAGTGACAAAACCTATCTGCTTGCAGAACATCAACCGATCGCATGGGAAGTGAATCATGAGACTTTTGAAGGCGAAGGTGGACTTCATAATCCTTCCGCCCTTCAGTCGGAGACACTCGCTGGCGGAGATGCGCGTTATGAGACACCTGTGGCTGTATTGCAATACAGAGTAGATCTGGAAGCTGGTGCTGAGCAGGCCTACCGATTTATCTTTGGCCCGGCTCATGATGAGGCAGAGATTGAAGGCATTCGTCAGCATTATTTTGTGAAGCAGAATGAGGCAGGACAGGATGGTTTCACCGCAGCCGAGCAGGAGTATGCTGAGTATATTGCGGAAGGGCAAGGAAACATCCAGATCGAGACACCGGACAGCTGGCTGGATAATGTCGTGAATCACTGGCTACCTCGTCAGATGTATTATCACGGGAAAACAAACCGTCTATCGACCGATCCACAGACCCGGAATTATCTGCAGGATAATATGGGGATGAGTTACATTCAACCGCAGGTTGCGCGGGCTGCGTTCCTGACTGCATTGTCACAACAGCATATTAGCGGCGCCATGCCGGACGGAATTATTTTGCACCCCGACGCAGAATTGAAATATATTAACCAGATTCCTCATACCGATCACTGTATCTGGCTTCCGGTCTGTATGAAGACTTATCTGGATGAAACAAATGACTATAGCATTCTGGAGGAACAGGTTCCTTTTACAGACAGTGAACAGAAGGTTTCCGTACTGGAACATATGAATCTCGCGATGCGCTGGTTGATCCACGAGCGGGATGCGCGTGGGTTGAACTATATCAATCAGGGTGACTGGTGTGATCCGATGAACATGGTGGGATACAAAGGCAAAGGCGTATCCGGCTGGCTGACCATTGCAACGGCTTATGCATTTAATGTTTGGGCAGATCTTGCTGAACAGGCAGGGCATGCCGAGGTTGCAGCGGAATTCCGTCAGGAAGCCAATCAGACCAATGCGGTAGCGAATGAGTATCTGTGGGATGGGGACTGGTATGCGCGCGGCATTACGGATGATAACGTAGTGTTTGGTGTAAGCAAGGACGTGGAAGGACGCATCTATATTAATCCTCAGAGCTGGGCACTTATGAGCGGTGCTGCGGATCAGGAGAAACAGGAGAAGTTAATCCGTGCCGTAGAGGAGCAATTGGAGACGCCATATGGTATTGAGAAGCTCGCGCCGTCTTTCACAGCGATGCGGGAAGATGTAGGCCGTGTTACGCAGAAACATCCGGGAAGTGCGGAGAATGGTGCCGTGTACAATCACGCGGCGGCGTTCTATATTTACGCGTTGTACCTGGTGGGCGAGAAGGAGAAGGCGTATCGTTTGCTGCGTAAAATGATTCCGGGTCCTGATGGCGGGGATATTCTCCAGCGGGGTCAGCTACCCGTATTTATCCCGAATTATTATCGCGGAGCTTATCGTCAATTCCCACGTACAGCTGGGCGCTCCAGTCATCTGTTCAACACCGGCACAGTACCTTGGGTGTATCGCTGCCTGATCGACGGATTGTTTGGACTGCAAGGTCACGCGCAAGGACTTCAAGTGCGTCCGCAGTTGCCAGAAGATTGGAACGAGGCATCGGTTACGCGGTTGTTCCGCGGAGCTGAGCTGCATGTAAACATGAAGAAGGATGCAACTGTCCAGGCGATTGAAGTGCATGTTGACGGTCAACGAATTGCAGGCGACATCATCAAGAATATACAAGCCGGCATGAAATATGAGGTGTTGGTGAAGCTGCCTTTGTAGAAAGCGTAGAGAGTAACTGTTGTATGGTGTGGTGAGTTTTGGACAATTACGAAGTCGAATGAAAAACTGCCTTTCCTCTAATAGGAGGAGGGCAGTTTGTGCTTTCAGCTTGATCAGGACTCGTTCCATTCTTTGACTCTGTACCAGTAGCTATATATTTCCGAATAACCAAGCTTGGCGTAGAGCTTTAACGCAGGTACATTATTCGCAACCACTTGCAGGTAACTGGAGGTAGCACCTTGTTTTTTTGCCCAATGCAATAAATGCAGGATCATCTGTTCAGCAAGTCCCCGATTCCGGAAGTTAGCGTCTGTTATGATGTCATACAATCCAATATAGCCACGTTCGATTACACCAAATCCACAAGCGACGACCTGCCCGTCAATCAACAGCGAGATGAAACCTACCTTTGTCCGGATATTGTCCAACATAAGTTTCGTCGTTTCCCGTTGCAGATCATTCACCTTGTTCAGTCGGCAAAAGTGATCCAGCCACGCTGTGGTCAACTGTTCGTCGATCTGTACAGCTTGGTGCACAGGTTCTTTGATCTCTTCCAGACTCCGAGTCTGGATACGGGTCAGATCGACAACGCCATACCCTTTTTCTTGCAAAAGCTGGTCGAGATGATCCGGCTGAATAAACGGTGTGATTTTGAATATGGTATTTAACTGATTGGAAGCATATATGCGCTCACATTCCTCAATCTTTTCATGCACATCCAGAGTGGAGTAGTGGATCGGTTGAATGGAGTTGGCACGTTTGGTATATCCTTTGGCAAAACGTAGTACCCAGCCGTCATACAGTAAGGTGGACAAGGGTTGCCAGTGGTTAAGCGATATTTCTTCAATGGTTTTGTATTCTGAATCTATGGTATGCGTCATATCCAACCTCCGACTTTATGATTAAATAATAATACATAATAATGTATAAAAATACAACGCGGATAGATATATCGCCAAACAGTATGCATTATAGTCGGAGATGGTATACAATTTTGGTTGAAAGAATAACTTCAGAAGCGGAGCGCGTTATGTTAACTATAGAATTAAATAATCACAGTATTAACTGTCATATCGAATATGGCAAACGCAAGAAAGTTTCCATCACGATGGACTTGCCTTATATGGTAACGATCAAAGCACCCAATGGTACCAGTGAAGACATGATCCGGCAACTTGTGGAGCAGCATGGAGATGTAATTTTGAAGAAATCCGTTCTGATGCAGCGGGCGCTCGATGGTCCTCAAGCCAAGGAATACGAAGACGAAGGCAAAGGGAAGTTTTTGCTTTTTGGCAAGGAACACGCATTACATGAATTAATTCCTGTAGAGGGACTTACAGAAGAAGAGCTGCGAGCGAATCTGAAGAAGTTTTATTTTGCCGAGTGTAAACGCATGATTGGGGAGCGCATTGGACGTTATCAGCAGGAGTTGAAAGTGAAGCCAAAGTCGATAGAGATTGTAGATTCCCCCACCAAATGGGGCAGTTGCAGCTGGGATAAAAAGCTTACGTTCAATTATCGCCTGGCGATGGCACCACTGGAAGTGATCGATTATGTCATCATTCATGAACTTTGCCATATTCACCACATGAATCATGATCGCTCCTTCTGGCGGCGTATTGGCAGCATCATGCCGGATTACAAAACTAAAGAAGATTACCTGATGCGAAATGGACGGGCCATGACGTTGTAATTTCAGGCTTAAGCTTTCACTTGGATACGATAGTTTCCTCATTATCATTCGTGAAATCAGCGAGAGTCCCACTGTTGCAGTGAGTGCTTCGCGGATTTTTGTTGTGTCTATCGATACAGTACTTTCAAGTGATGGGATTAACATTTCAAATTGCATGAAAATAGCTGTCCCGCTCGTCCATTTGAAGTACAATATAAGCAAATATGCCCGTACCACGAATTCATTGCTATATCCGTGGTGGAAGGAGTCCAAAATGGCTGAAAGTAACCATTATTCGGTGCTGGTAGATGAATATATCTCGGAGTTTGCACCCGATGTACAGGTGAGATTACAGGCGTTAAGACAGATTATTCGCGAGTCGGCTCCAAACGCCGAAGAGAAGATCAGCTACAAGATGCCCACGTATGCGCAGCATGGGAATCTGGTTCATTTTGCTGCATACCAGCATCATATCGGGTTTTATCCTGCTCCAAGTGGAATTCTGGCTTTCAAGGAGGAGCTCTCCAAGTATAAAGGCGCCAAGGGATCTGTGCAGTTTCCGCTGGATCAGCCATTGCCGGAGGATCTGATTCGCCGGATTGTGGAGTTTCGGGTGAAAGAAAATGTGGAAATCGCGCTGGAAAAGAAACGCAAAATTAAAAAGGCCGAGAATTGATCTTCAACAATTAGCTAATACCTTACCCTGTACTTCTCAAAAAATGGACCTATAGACCGTTACCTTATCGAAGGGACGGCCTTTTTCTGTTTGTATACACATACTGATCTGCACCGATTGCAAGCGTTACTTCCTTTCAGCGATTTTTCAGCCAGAGCCATTATAATACTCACGGAATCCTGTAATCGAAAAGGAGTTTTCGCATGTCTAAGGTGCTGCATAAGTCGTTTTATCTCATTTTGCTCGTGTTTGTTGCGGTGTTTATTGCCTCGTCCTTGTTGGTTCGGGCACAGTACAACTACGCCTTGTATGGGGACAATCCCATTTTGGGCATGCAGCAGTGGAGTGTTTTTCTCCCGGTCATTCTTTTACTTCTTGGTTCAGGTGTCGGGTTATATGTTCTGTGTCTGAAACTGAACAAATACAGCCCGAAGGTTGTTATTCCGATTGTGCTGTTATGTTCTCTGGTCATTCAGGTCATCATCATTTTTGTATTTCCGAGAGTGCCCACCGATGATTCACAGACCGTTCTTTCACTCGCCATGAACATGCTGTACGACCAAGACTACTCGTCGTTTGAAACGGGTGGTTATCTGCACATGTTCCCGTTTAACTACTCGATCGTGCTGTACCTGAAGACATTGCTGTACCTGTTCCCGGACAACTATCTGGTCATCAAACTATTTAATATTTTGTTTTCAACATTAACGACGTTCATGATTTATCTTATCTACAAACAAGTGAACGACAGATCCACGGAACGTGATTACGGTGTGTTGATCTTTGCAGCGACGTACCTGCCTTCCCTGTTCCTGAACAACCTGATCTATAACGATGTGATTGCCACAGCATTTCTGACATCATGCCTATACTACTTAATTCGTTTTGTACGTGAAAAGTCTTGGAAAACAATCGTCATTGCCGCCGTTTTTCTCGCGATGGGCAACTACTTCCGAAGCATCGGCGTAATCGTGCTAATCGCTGCCATTATGTATATCCTGTTGAATATGCGGAGCATCGGAATGAAGAAAGTCATCATTTCCATCGGTGTGCTAGGTATGTTGTTTAATGTACCAACCTGGACTCAGAATGCGGTTCTTCAATCCTCCGGTGCAGTGAGCGAACCTGTTGGAGAGAATGCAGCACCGGTCTACATGTGGCTGAATATGGGGATTAATCTGGAGCGTTTTGGCTTCTGGGACAATATGGAGAGTTATCAGATCTATCAGAGGCAGGCCAACTACAATAAGGTTGAAGGCGCAGATTTGTTCAAACAAGAGATTGGCAACAAGCTGTCTGAAGCAAGTGCGAGTGAATTGGTGCAGATGTATTACAAAAAGATTATATGGACCTGGACCGAGGGGACATACCAGATGGACCGCTACGGAATCGGCAATGAAAGTTCCATCGGTGCCGGAAGAGGAAGGGGAGGTGGAATCGCAGGCTCCTATAGTTATAACAATGCGATAACAGAACTGTTGCAAGGGGATTCGGCTTATCGGACGGGTTTACTCTGGATCGTATATGTGATGAATTTCCTGATGTACTGTTTTATTTTCATCCGGTTGGTCGGTGGAATTCGTCGTAAACGGTATGATGAAGTTTCATTGATCCTGGTCATTCTCGGATTCATCGGTTTTTATATTCTGTGGGAGATTAAGTCCAGATACATCTACCCTGTATATCCAATGTTGGTTGTGCTGTCCTATATGGGGTTCAAAGATACGTATGACTTCATATTCCATCGTAAAGGTACCTTGGAGAGATATTCCCTGAGAAAAAGGTGATCATATGCGAAAAAATAAATATTTCACATCGGTTACAATACTCCTTTTGCTGGGGTGCTCGGTTATGTTTACGGCCTGCGATGTGATAACCGCCCAGAGTATTACCAAGACCAGTTCTGTGCAAGGCATGAACGGTGGCACTATGCCGAATGGTGGTGGCCTGGGAATGAATGTAGGAACACCGAGAGGTGGAAGGGGCACCCCGGGCATGAATGATCAAACAGGCAGTCCTGGAATGACGCAAGGGATGATGAATGCCGACATTACGGGTAGAGTCATCTCCGTGAATGGAAACACAGTTACGCTGGCGTTACTTGAGGTGCAGGCCAACTCATCCCCAAGCATGGAATGGAAGGATACTGGAATGGAGATGAAATTGAATATAGGTGATGATGTTGCTATCACTGAAGGCATGGGAACGCCGCGCTCGGGCAATTCCAGCCCACGTGCGAATTCGTCCATTCAAGTGTCTGATCTTCAAAAAGAAAACATCGTGATGGTGTGGTATAAGGACAACACCGAGACGGTTGAACGGGTGATGGTTGTCCAGTAAAAAATGATGGGAGTATCGTCATTTGTAATTGCTTACATTTGGCTTATCGGCTATTATGGTAACAACTGGTTTTTTGAAGGGAGTGAGCGTCATGAAACGACGGTCTAAGATGGTATGTTCTATTACTACAATGAAGGTAAGCATAAACTGAATAATTCCGGCAGATCATCCAGATATAGTGTGGGACACATCCAGTTTCCCAGTCGATCTGAGATCTGCTGATATATAGGGATATAACTGCTCATTTTTTCTGGCGTATGTGAGGTTTATTTGCTTGTGCAAATTTCTCATACACTCAGAATCTTTAAAAGCCGCAGGCATAGCCTGCGGCTTTTTGCGCGCAAAAATAGACATTCGTTGCCTAGAAGCAATGCCCATGAAACGACCAAAGGAGAAATGCCCATGTTAAATTTAAAATATTTATTTCAAAATAATGATCTTGCCGAGATGATTCTAAAGAATTGGAGTTATGATCCTGAGTCGCTGGACATGTTTCAGTATTATCGTATATCCTCCAATGCCGTGTATCCGTTCAGAGATCAGGGGGAAGTGAGATTACTTCGATTTGCTCCGGTAGAGGAAAAAAATCAAGTCAACCTTAGCGCGGAATTGGAGTTCCTCCGTTATCTTCGAACGAATCAGTATGGAGCCATGGAGGTGGTACCTTCTCATTCAGGAACAGAACTTGTAGAAGCTCATACGCCATGGGGAACGTACTATGCTTCCGTATTCAAGCGAGTCCCCGGATCACAGTTAGGAAGTATTGATTTGAATGACTCCATCCTGTACAGCTATGGTCAGGCGTTGGGTGAGCTGCATCATTTATCACGTACATTCATGCCTGAGCAGAAGGAGAAACGCTGGACCTATACGGATGTTTTGGATTGGATGCAGGAGATCCTGAAGGGTTTTCCTGGTGAAAGGGCTGCTCTGAACGAGGTGGAGTTTCTCCGAACATATTTTGCGACTTGGCCGATGACCCAGCAAAATTTCGGACTCATCCACTACGATTTTGAATTGGATAATGTCTTCTATGATGAAGGTAGCCAGTCTTGTTATGCCATTGATTTTGATGACTCGATGTATCACTGGTACGCAATGGACGTGGAACAGAGTCTGGATAGTTTACGTGAGGAGATCGAGCCTGAACAATGGGAGCAGAAGAAGCAATTGTTCCTGAACGGGTATTGGTCCAAGGCGGGAGAACGTTATGATCTGGGGAGTATGTTCCCCGCTTGTCGCCGTTTTGCCAACTTGTACGGTTATGTGCGTATGCTTCGATCTGTTGCAGAGCAGTGGTCACATGAGCCGGAGTGGATGAGCGGACTAAGAGCGAGGTTAGAGAGGATAATGACAGAAAAGGCAGAGCAATTCGGTCATCCGATTTAATTTCTAATGCAGCCAGACGCTTCTTCAATTCCATAAAAATATGTCATGTTCACACCAAAAATAATATGTTTCGAGAAAAAACAAACCAGCTGGGAATTCAATGTAGAATTCCTAAGCTGGTTTTTACATGTTACTCGGTATAATCACTTATCGCAGTACGCCCTGCTTCTACACTGATCCAGTAGGAATAATCTTCGCGCACGTCCACATAGAGGTTAAGTTCCTTCGCATCAAGGTTACTTACCGTTAGTTTAAAATTGCCATAGGCATCTGTTGTAACCTGCTGCGTCTGGATGTGCTCTACAGCAGGCGAAGGACCATGGATTTTGATCGGCATCGTCTGGTTGGCATACGCCGGGAACGTGCCTTGAAGGACCAGCGTGTGATCGGCAGAATATACTGCTTTCATGGTCTGATCCGGTAGTCCGCCGTTCTTTTCATTCTCGGTAGCTTCAGTGGCATTCTTCGGTCTGCTCCATAGTTCGAAGCCTTTTTCCTTCAGGTTCTGGAGGAAAACAACGGCCTCTGCCCGGGTCAAGGATTCTTGTCCCGCATAACCTTGCACCGTAGCTGCAGTTTTGCCTGAAGAGTATCCCATGTCCAGCAGATACCGGATGGCATCTTCATCCTGGGTATAATTTTTACCGCCAAGACCTGATACGATTACGGCTACTTCTGTTCGGTTTAAGGCATGATTGCGCATCTTCGGATTCTGTTTGCTGGCATCCAGATTCAGATTCAACGCGGAAGCAGAGGTATAATAACGATCACTCCAGATGTTTCCTTTGACAGCTTGTCCCTCCACAGCATCGATGCTCTGAATGACATGAGAATTCGCATACAGCTTGAACAACATAGAGAGGAATTCGGCTTCACTTACCTGATTATTGGGTTTGAACGTGCCATCCTCGTATCCACTGACCATCTCCTGTTGAACGGCCCATTGAATGGCATCCTTTGCCCAATGTGTGCGGATATCACTTAATTGGGGGATTCCCGTTACCGTAACAGAGACAACCACTTCTTTCCCTTCAAAACGAATCCGAATTTCGGCTTTACCGGTCTGAAGTCCAATGATTTTACCATCCTTGATGGCAATGCGATCTGACGTGGTGGTGAAGGAAACGTTAGACTGTGGAGCATAGGATGTTCCGTTATCATTCACGGCAGTGATTGAAGGCAGATCAATCTGTTCTCCTGCTCGGACTTTCAGGTTTGGTTGTCCTGGCGTTATACGGGTAAGTGTTGTATCTTGAACACCGTCCACATGGAAGAAATGTGTGGAGTATGAGATTTCCGCTGCTGTACCGTTCTTCTTTTGCAGACCGGTAATTCGAATGTTGAACGTATCGCCGTTTTTTAACAATTGCACATCGTCGGGACGGAAGATGATGGCGTAGCCATATCCATATCCACCTGTCTCTACATTGAAATAGGCTTGATTAAACCATTGTTTATCCGCAGGGTCCACGTTGTAATAACCGGTTGGAAAGCCAGTGTTCTGGTTCTTGGCATTAAAGGTCCATGTACGTTGATCGGAAGTTCGAGTCATCTCGACCTGTACCTCAGACAGTGATGGCTTCGCGAATACATCTGTATTCAGTTGAACAGACCAGGCCTGTGTACTGCCAAAGGCTTCGATTGGAAAAGCTCCCTGATTCGGGAACAGGCTGTAGTTGAACGAAGTTCCCCCCGTTCTGCTTTTATCAAATACCTGCATGGCACTATAGTACTGATCATATGTCTTGCCTGCTTCACTACGAGTGGCAAGTCCAAATCCGATTCGTTGCAGTTGTGGGCTCAAGATCCAGCGCCGGTGACCGAGTCGATCAATATTGGAGGCATCTGAATCATTCATGTAGGCCTGAATGCTTTTTGTCAGGACGTTATTCTTGGCACTGCTGGTAACGTAAAGATTGGAGCTGCTGGCAGATTTTGAACCGATGTCAAAGAAATCCTTTGGCATATCTCCTGGCTGCTCTGGATAATGGGATAGGTAACCACCTGTGGAGACCACAACAGCCCCATGCTGGGCTTGACGATTCAATGTCGGGTCAAGCACAAGATCGCCCTGTAGCCCCGTGATAAAACGATAAAAGTTGGCTGCGTTCAGCCCTTGTTCCAGATAGGCGTCACTTACCACACCAGCAGAGTAGGGAGCACTTGTCGAAGGTGTCTTTGTATACAGGGGAGATGTATCATTGCCATTCATCCACTGATTCCACTTTTGGACAATTTCCTGCTGACTTCGCTCTGGCAGCAAACTATCGATCTGTTCCGCATGTGCCGCTTGAGCACCCCATAACAGAAACAGCAGCCCTGCCAAGGGCAGGGTGAACAGTGAATGCATTTTATTTTTCCGGTAAACCATGTTTCCAACCCCTCTCATATCTGAACGTACGAAGAACATCTGCATGTTCAGCATTATGCTATATTCATCGACATTACAGCTGGTTTTGCTTAGAGCCAGGCATGGGAGCAATAAGGCCGAGCGTGCGAAGGAGGGTGTTTGAATGAGCAGAATTGGTGGTTCATTTGTTGAAAAAAGAGCACAGGCCAGCCCCACTGATACGGGACAGCCTATGCTCTTTCTACATATGTATCTGCTTTTTAGTCGAGACTCAGGTCGAAATCAGGCTCACACATATAATCTAATGGGTACAGATCATCTCGTGCCGAGATTAATGCACGGAAATGCAGATCCCTGATACCGTGCTCAGTCGCACTTTCATCTGAGCGATTGGAGACAAGTTCAGCTACCACAAAAACGTCTTCTGCGAGGTTACATTTAAAAAGAACATTTTTCGGATGAATGACTTCCTCCAGGTAACTGTACGTCATCACGTGAAATGTTTGTCCGCGCCAGTTTGTCTTGATCACTTTATAAGACTGTGTTCGCACCAGATCCAAATAACGCTCCAGCTGGGACGTATGTTCAAATTGCGTAATATAACCTTTTTTATCTACATCAATCGTAAACTCGACATCATAGCTCACATGCATTTCATCTTTATAAGTTCCGTTCATGACCTTCATGGCGTCAAAGTGTGATCCGAATTCCTGATCTTCCACATAGGGAATGGTAACGAGTTCGGGGTCAACATAATCTGTGATCTTGCTATTCATGGATGGTGCGCTGTAATACTTCGATGGCTGAAGATCAATCGATCCAATCATGCTTCCAGGAAAACCGGGGCTGCAAGTTATTCGCATAGTCATCTCCTTAGTTGTTGGTCAGTAGTTAGACGAACGAGTAAGAATAAAGTTGCACCAGAATAAGGAAACTAAGGATGAATCCAGTAGTTAGCATGCCTTAGAAAATTTGGATTTGAGCCAATTTATTAATACTTCTTTTTTGAAATCTTGTTATATTCAGAAAAATATACTTCTATGTTTTTGATCTTTTACTATCCAAATTTCGTTAATTGTTTATAGAGGGGGTGAGGGAGCGTTGAATGATGAAGAGCTTATTCAAGAGATTCGCAAAGGTAGCCGTGCTGCCATGGAAGTACTGGTGAAACGGCATTATCAGTCGATATTTGCTTATGTTTACCGAAAAACTGGAGAGTACCATACTGCTTATGATCTCACTCAAGAGGTATTTGTAAAAATGATGAATTCCTTGAACAAGTATCAGAACACAGGTAAATTCAGTCACTGGTTACTGAAGATTGCAGTGAACCATTGTAGAGATTATTATCGTGGGCGGGAGTTCAAGCAGCAACAAAGAGAGAGTGAATTAACTGAGGATGCGTTCCCTGCCAGTGAACAACAGAATGTTTGGAATATTTTTCATAAGCGATATCAGAACGAGCAAGTCAGGCGGGCAGTATTAAGTTTGCCTGATCACCAGCGAGATGCAGTCATTCTAAACTATTACAATGGATTAAAGATCAGGGAAGTTGCTGAAATTACGGGAACCAATGAATCGACCGTAAAGTCTCGCATTCGATTGGGGATAACGAAATTAAAGGAGATTATTGTGGGAGGTGAACGGGATGAAAAAAAGAGGAAACGGGGATGAATCGAATCCTGTGGCGGAGTTGGAAATAGAAGACTACAACGAAATAGCTTCATATCTGGATGAGTATCCGGTCGAATTTCCATCCGAGATGGAGATTGACAAGACAATTAGAATACTGGATACATATATGCCAGATCACATGAATGCTCACCTGAAACAAAAATCATCTGGGAATTCAGTCAAGGAATTATTCCATTTAGTTTATGGTGAGGTTGCTGTCTTCCACAAATCTTACTGGTTAGTCTGTTTAATGCTCTTGTTGTTCGGCTATTGGCTAGGTACCCACAGTACGACAGACCCTTACATGAGTGTACTCTTTATAGTTCCTGTTCCATTTGTACTTGGTTTGCTAGAAGTTTTCAAAGGTCGAGATCAAGGATTAATGGAAATTGAATTGACCTGCAAAATTACGGCACAGCAACTGATGCTTACCCGGCTAATCGTAGTGCTCACTGGGAATATGGCGTTTGTTTTTTTACTTAATTTACTTATATCAAGCGAAACAGGTGTTTCCTTGTCATGGAGTGCTACCGGCCTTGCGTATACACAGCTTATGATCGCAGCAGGTACAAGTCTATGGCTCGCGATGCGTGTCAGAGGCGGGACAGCCGTCAGTATCTTTCTAATTGTATGGTTCGCACTGGTTTGGCTTGTACTAAGTAATCCCGAATTGAAGACTCTACTTCAATCGATTCAGCCCGCAGTAGTTATAGCGATGGCTCTATGCGGAGTTCTACTATTACTCAGTCAGATCTATGAGATGGCAAGGAAATATACATTAAAGACAGAAAGAGGTTACTCCTTTGATACTGACCATGGATAACGTATCCAAGAAATACAGGAACAAGTTGGCGGTAAAAGAAGTCTCACTTGAACTATCCAGTGGTGGTGTTTACGGCCTCCTTGGACCGAATGGAGCAGGGAAGACAACATTGCTTCGCATGATTGTAGACATTTCCAAGCCCACGTCTGGACAAATTTTGTTGAACGGGCGGCCTATCCAAAACATGGGAGACCGTTATCGAAGTTTGTTGGGCTACATGCCGCAACGATTTGGATTTTATAACCGATTTAGTGCTTATAAATTTCTCATGTATATGTGCTCTTTGAAAGGGATTGGTATTGATCAAGCTTCAGCCCGTGTGCAGGAAACGTTAGTGATGGTGGGCCTTGAAAATCAAGCACAACATAAAATCCGCACATTCTCCGAAGGAATGAAGCAGCGATTGGGAATTGCCCAAGCTTTGCTGAATGATCCACAAATTTTGATTCTTGACGAACCGACAGCTGGATTGGACCCCAAAGAGCGCATTCGATTTCGTAACATTATCGGTGAGTTAGGAAGAGATCGTATTGTAATGTTATCTACGCATATCATTTCTGATTTGGAGTTTTCATGTAAGGAGATGATCCTGATGAATGAAGGGCAGCTCATCGCCCATAATACTCCGGAAGAGATTATGAACCGGATGAAAAATAACGTATGGAAAGCGAAATTAGATCCGCAACAACTTGCTGATCTTACCTCTCATTTCAGAGTGAGTGGTTTGTCTTATGAGTCTGATGGAATCGTAGCCAGAATACTGGCCAAAGAACAGCCTGTGCCGCAAGCCGTACCAGAACCACCTCGGCTTGAAGATGTATATATGCACTATTTTGGAGAGGAGACGAAGTCTTGATTCGCTTAACTCAATTCGAGTTTTATAAAATTATAACGCGTAAAAGTATTGGCATAGCAATGTCTATTTTAATTGTTTTTCTAGTCGTATACTCATTTTGGAGGCATCCTGGGATAATGGATGGTTCCGCCTTTTACAAACCTTATGAAGGTCCTATTACATCAGAGAAGGTAAAAGTCGCACATAATCAATATGATTCCATTTGGGATAGTACCAAAGGTAGATACCAATATGGTGCATTTTACGATATTGTGTTTTTTTCTCCAGAGACGATTAAGAACAGCACACGATATGATGATCGTGGCACCATCATGGAGCGAACAGTGAATGTATCCGAAATTTATTATAATAAACCTTGGGGTTACCTACTGGAATACATTGATCAATTCGGTGTAGTTTTTATGATGATTATGATTCTGCTAGGGTTGGCTCCAGTATTTACCGAAGAATATGTACTAGGTACAGCATCATTATTGCGTAGCAGTAAAAGAGGAAAAAGCAAGCTTGTATCAGCAAAATGCATTGCTTCCATATTGTACGTTGTAATGTGTGCCGTTTTATTTACTGGTGTAAACTTGGTTTTATATTGGTTAAGGTTTGGTAATCTGGCTGGGGCGGATACTTCCATACAGAGCGTGGGTATGTATGTTTACAGCTTTGATTATGAGTTCTCACCGTATACTTTTACTGCTTTTCAATATTATTTAGTTCAATTGTTTACTCATATAGCAGGTAGCTTGGTCTTTGCATCTATTGTTTTACTTGTATCGGTCCTCAGTTCTACATCCTTTATAGCTATAATTACGAATACTGTGATAGTAGGTCTGCCATACTTGGCCTTTGACGTATTAAATTTGAATTCCGGGTCATTAAAATGGGTCGAAAAATTTTCGATAAGTACCATGATACGGGTAACAGGGCTTTATCAAACACCAATAAACTATTCCTTATTCGGACTGAATATGTCTTATTTAACGTTATATATAGTTGTGATGGTTTTCATTACTGTTTCGACTATACTTGCCACATATCGTATATTCCACAGCCGGGAAGTGTTTTCTTGAGTGTAGCTATGAGTAATTCCTTTTTTGAGAAATATGGGTTCGCAGTCACTGCGGGCTTTTTTATATGCAGGAGTACTGGCACTATTTCCAATCTACTTACTCTTTTGATACAGTAACTGTAGGACATATCGGAGGTATATATCATATATGGAACAATGTTTTCATGAATGGGTCATGGAGAACCGTGCCCCATATCGCTCTCGGAGAGGAGTCCATCGAATGAATGTGAATGAACATGTGATTGAACAACAGTCCCTTACCTTTGTGGGCATCAAACGAACGTTCTCTTGTGTGGATGGAGAGAATTTAAGAGGAATTCCTAAGATGTGGCAGGATGCATTGGCAGACGGAATTGAGGAACGTTTAAACGGGTTCAATAACGGAGCCATTCCCGGATTGGTAGGCATCTGTGTAGATCAGCGAGAGCTGCATGAAAATCAAATGGAGTATTGGATTGCTACCTCTCACTCAGGTGAAGTGCCTGAAGGTTTGGTGTCCATCGAACTTCCCGCGTCCCGTTGGGTTGTATTTGAGGCCGATGAATTAAAGCCGGAAGCAATACAACGGTTGTGGCACCATATTATGACAGAGTGGTTTCCTTCCACTTCATATCAGCATGCAGGGATTCCGGAACTTGAAGTATATAGAGGTCACGGCACACCTCCCCAAGTCTGGATACCTGTAAAATCTGTGTGAGCAAGATTGAATTAGGAGGCCGACGATGTTATCCAACAAAGTGATTGATCATTGCCAGGAGCAAGGCTGGTGGCATGAAGATGTTCCAGCGGCATACGAAGAAGCATTACGGAAGCTTGAGATTGATCTTCATTCGGATTTTGCACAATTTTATTTACATGCAGAGGATGGGCCAACATTTTACAGCAGGCATCAGGAGTTGTATCAGATCTGCTGGTTTATGGAGAACACCGTATATATGGAAGACATGAATGTAGCACAGCTTACACTGGGACTTCCCGAGGCATATATTCCAATGGACAGTTTTGAAGGTGAAGGTGGATTTTTCTACAATCGTCAGACGGGAGAAGTGGTGCTGGTGGAACTGGGGGAGTCCATCGAACGGTTTCTTAATGGCGAGAGTAAACCGCAGTGGGCTGATTTCAATGCTTTTCTGGAATGGTATTTCGTCCTGGAGGAGGAGACGGTGCAATGAAAGAGCTGACACCGGAACATGCCGAACTGGAGCGACAGATTATTGAAACCGTAGAAGCCGGTAATGTACTGGACGAGACGCAGCAGCATGAACAAGCCCTCATCTATTATGATCAGGCATGGGGCATGTTGCCGGAGCCAAAGATGGAATGGGAGATTGCAAGCTGGATCGCTTACTGTCATGCGAATGCACATATTGATCTGAAGCAGTATGGACTGGCGAAGCCGTGGGCTGAGATATCGTTAAGTACGCGGAGTTCGGATAGAAGTACGAGTCCATTGATCGATCTCGGCATGATCTGCATGAGACTTGAACAGCATGACGAGGCGTATTCGTATCTGCATCAGGCGTATGAGTTCGGCAGAGAGCGTGCATTTCAGGGAATCCCGAGGGACGTGTTGAGTTATTACAACGAAGAGCGGGCTAAGCGCAAGTAGAGGTAATTCCAACGATACCGTGCAACGAAAAGGGTACCCCGGTTTGGCCAAACATGACCACAGGAGTACCCTTTCAATTATTACGGGATGTTTGACTTCATCTAATCCGAAATGTTACGCGTATAGTATTCAATAATATCCTTACGACGGATAATACCGAGGAAGACACGATCGACATCCACCACAGGCACAAAATTTTGGTCTGCTGCAAGTGTCAGCATATCCTCCATTTCAGCCTCAATGAATACACATTCATTATATACCCGATTGTTAATCTCATGGACTTGAACCTGATCCATCGTATCAAAAGTCAATCCGGGTGTATTTCGCATTTTCCATAACAAATCGCCTTCGGACAGGGTAGCAACATATTTTCCATCCTGGTCAATCACGGGAATGGCGGTGTAGTGGTGCGATTCCAATTGCTCAATAGCATCTTTCATGGAAGCGGTAGACTTGATATAGGCCACTTCGGCTTTGGGGAGTAAAAAATAGCTGATTTCCATCATCGGGCTCCTTTTCAGCCTTTTGCATAGCAAAAAAGCTTTAGTATGTAATCTCACTATCCTTATTTAAACATATTATGTGAGCTTTCGGCTATTTTTAATGATAAATTCGTCAGATTTGTTTCATTGTTTAAATGGCGCTGGAAATCTATAGTGTATATTAGAGGTGATGTAACCATGAAATCCAAACGTAAATTAATGTACGGACTGCTACCCATCTTGTTTGCAGGTGGAATCGGAATGTATCTATACATGCAGAATAACAAAGAAGCAGAAGCCAAGCCCCAGATTACCGTGAATCAGTACATAGAGCATCTGCAAAAAAAAGAATTTGACCAGTTGTACACCTTGATGACACCTGCTTCGCTGCAAGAGTCGGGCATGAACAAGGAACAATTTGTTGAGAAATACAATGCGATCTATTCGGGTATGGAAGTATCCACCGTCATGGCGGAGGTTAAACCTGTGGATGTTGCCGAAACGGCGGCCGATGACAGTAAGACCGATGCGGAGAAACAAAACCCGGATACATATGAGGTGGATTATAACCTGCAGCTGACAACCTTTTTGGGGGAAGTTAGTGAGACGCATACATTGAAACTGGTACGGCAGGAGCTTGAAGATGGAAGCAAAAATTGGAAAATTAACTGGCAGCCCTCGCTGATCCTGAATGACATGATTAAGGGCAGTAAGGTACGCGTGAGGACACTGTTCCCTGAGCGTGGAGACATTGTGGATCGTGATGGCTTGCCACTGGCTACCAAGGGCACGATGAACGAGTGGGGCATTGTACCTGGGAAACTTGGTGATAACCCGGACCAGATGATAACCCGAATCGCAAGTCATTATCAGGTTTCGGAAGATGCCATTCACAAGGCGCTTGCACAGACATGGGTGAAGCCGGAGTACTTTGTCCCGATTGGTTCAACGGAGGAGTTTGACGTACCAGAATCTTTAAGCGGGGTTACGATGCAAAGCAAGGAAATCCGCTATTATCCACTCGGCAATGCGGCTGCGCACCTGATTGGATACGTGCGCAAAGCCACCAAGGAAGATCTGGATAAGGATACAGAAGGCTATTATCGCGCAGAGGATTGGATTGGCAAAGCGGGTTTGGAGCAGTCCATGGAGAAACAGCTGCGTGGTGAACGTGGTGGATTGATTGAAATTACGGATGAATCCGGCAACTCCCGTTCTGAGCTTATTCGCAAGGATGCTGTAGATGGACAGAATGTTCAGCTGACGATTAGCTCCAAACAGCAAAAGAAATTATATCAGACTTTATCCAGTGGTGGAGACGCTGGTGCAATGGTTCTGATGAATCCGACGGACGGCAACCTGCTGGCGTTGGTCAGTGCGCCTTCCTATAACCCGAACAAAATGGTCACAGGACTTACTCAGGCAGAGTGGGATGCTTATTCGGCGAATGAGAAGCTTCCTTTTATCAACAGAGTCACTACCCGATACGCACCAGGATCAACCTTCAAAGCGATTACAGCCGCAGCGGGACTGATGGAGAAGGTGACTACAGCGGACAAAACACATGATATCTCTGGCTTACAATGGCGTAAAGACGATAGTTGGGGCGGTTATTATGTCAAGCGTGTGAAGAGTTTATCTCCAGTAGATATGGTCGATGCACTAGTGTACTCGGACAATATTTACTTTGCCATGGAAGCGATCGAGATGGGCAGCGCCAAGTTTATTGATGGGATCCAGAAGTTTGGTTTTGGCGATAACTTTGGACTGGATGAACTGTATCTGAAGCCAAGCCAATATGCCAATGAAGCACATCTGGATCTGTCTTCCGAGGTATTACTCGCTGATACGTCCTACGGGCAAGGGGAGATGTTAATGTCCCCGATACATCTGGCATCGTCATTTACACCTTTTATTAATGAAGGGAAGCTGGTGAAACCTGTTCTAATCGAGGGAAAAGAAAGCACTGACCCTGAGGTAATCATTACTCCGGAAGCCGCAAATACGGTTAAGGATGCTTTGGGAGAAGTTGTTTCCCGGCAGGGAGGTACGGCCCACACCTTGAATTCAATTCCTGGAGGACTCGCGGGCAAGACGGGAACAGCGGAGCTGAAAGCGAAGAAGGGAGAGAAGGGTCAAGAAAATGGATTTTTCGTAGTATTTGATACCGACTCTCCGACCTTCCTGTTATCCGCTGTGATTGAAGAGGTGAACGGTCGGGGAGGCAGCCACTATGTCGTGGATAAGTTGAAGCCTTTCTTGGAGAAGCTCGAGATGCCAGACGGGGAAAACATTGCAGAAGAATAAAGTGTGTGAAGAACGTAGAGAGAAGTTATAAATAAAAAAACACCGGTAACGGTGTTTTTTTATTTGCAGTTATACCAAGGGTATACGAAATGGATTATATCTTTGTTAAGTATTCGGTTAATTGATTGAGTGTTCCGGTAAACCCCGCTTGTACCATCTCTTTTGCAGCCTCGAAAGTTTGAAGTTCTTCCTCCGTTGGAGATGCGGGAGCAACAGTCAGTGTAATGGCTGTTTCCCCTTCCTCTTCGCTGAACGTTAGAGTATTTAGAGTGTTCATCGGCCAACTTTGGTCAAAGGGTGCACGTACAATGTGACCTTTCTCGTCAGAAAAGAAACTGGTGTATATAATTTTCTCTGATGCAATAATCTCACTGTATACGAATTTGACCCACATGGTGTCACCGTCAGCAGGTTTCTGGCTGTAATGAAAGACACCGCCCGGACGAAAATCTGATTCAGCAACATTTAACGACCAACCTTTTGGGCCCCACCAGTTCTGCAGATGTTCTGAGTCGGTAAATGCTTTAAACACAAGTTCGCGTGTAGCATTGAAACGATAAGAGATTTCAACTGGACTAGACATTGTGTTTCCTCCAATAGTTTTAGGATAAGGTTAGCCATTATTTTCTTGCAGTGATCATGAAGCGTGCCGAGTTGGTACGAATTCCTTTCTCGTGGTGATGTTCATTCACAAACTGCTGGAATCGCTCAAAGTCCGTTTCTACCTTTCCGAAATCAGGAATAATGGGGGCATGGGTTAGGAGAAACATCAAGTCTTCGGGTGTAGCGTAATGCTCCACCACATTATATTCACGGACCTGAATGTCATGGAAACCTGCTATTTGAAGTTCATGCTTGTATCGTTCCATCAATGTGCCGGGTTGAATGCCAAGGCTCTGTCCACGTCCAAAAGCTTCTGAAAGGTTAGATTTATCATGTTCGCTGACCTGCTGGGTTAGAAATATCCCACCCTGAGCAAGAACCCTAAATACTTCTGAAGCAGAGAATCCGGAGTGTCTGGAAGATACCACATTAAAGAAGTAATCTGGAAAATACAGTTTTTCTGCGTCCATATGAAGAAAGCGTACATTGGAATGAGTTCCCGCGGAATGAGCTTCCGCAGCCAGAATATTCTGTTGTGCAGTTTCAATCATTCCTTGAGCGAGATCAATTCCCACCAATAACAAGGCTTCTTCTGCAATGGATAGAACAGCTTCTCCACCGCCTGTTCCAATATCGAGTAACAGATCGGACGATCGTGTATGGCGAACAACTTCCTCATAGAAGTTCCATCCGATGTTCTCCGAGACAACGTTCATGGAGCTGAAGTTCCAGCCATTCGTCCGGCCTACGCGTTCATAAAAGTCAGCGTAATCTATTTTGTTTTTCATTTTCATACTCCTCCAATGTGATTTGTTTGAACAGGACAAGAGAGTTGTACCGAATCGTTCTATTGTAAATTTGTCGAATGGGATCAAATGGACAGACGTGTCCCTTGATAGCTGGTACGCGTTTTGACCCAGCCCGACAACTATGTACTTCGAACAATACGGAGCAACATCCGTGTCACCTCACAAGTTGGAATGTCTTCATTATATTCAATTGACAGCGTATTCGCGAGGTGTTATTTTGAGGTGGAATGTATTCTATGAGTTCGAGGTGATCGATGGTGGCTATTCGTGCTAAGCAGATTTTTGTTAATTTACCTGTTCAAGATTTGAAGAAATCCGTTGAGTTTTTTACCAAGATGGGCTTTGAGTTTGACGCCAATTTTACGGACGAGTCTGCTACTTGTATGATCATCGGGGAAAATATTTACGCCATGCTTCTGGTGGAGGAACGTTTCCAATCCTTCATCTCGAAAAAAATCTCCAATGCTGCCGATACAACCGAAGTCATCGTTGCCCTGTCTGTAGATAGCCGAGAGCAGGTAGATGTAATTGTACAAGCTGCCCTCGATGCAGGCGCGAAACCATACAACGAACCGCAGGATCATGGATTCATGTATGGATGGAGTTTTCAAGATCTGGATGATCACCTTTGGGAAGTCTCCTATATGGACCTAAGTGCTTTCCCTTCAGCGTGACAAAATGAAAATAAGTAGAACCTTCCTAGTGTAATAGGAAGGTTTTTTTGCATCCATTTATTACCGGAAGTATGCATTCACACATCCCCATGTACATGGACATGAATAGGATAACCCGAGCTTGTTAAAAACGATCACAGGGAGATGACCATGACTCGTTCAAACGTGAAAAGTTATCGCTATCGTGTTGGAAAAAAGCAATATATCGTAATCCAGATTCACCAAACGGCGAAGGGTTATGCCGACTCAGGGAATGTACTTGCAAGTAATGCAGTTAACGTGCAGATCATGAAACAGAAAGGTCGCCGTTCTTCTCGCAAACGTTAGTCTGGCAGCAGAAAAGAGAAGTGGGGAGGGGATGAATGATGAGTACACGTAAAAAGAAAGCAAAACAGGTTAACCGGGTGGACGTGGACAAAAGCCGTTTGAAATTCCAGGCACGACAGTCAGCCAAAGCTTCGGTTGGACAGGGCGGTAATGCATTTGCGATCAATGCCAACGAACTGGGCAACATCCGGGTGCGCGCAGGACAGCAGGGCTGAACAGGAGGAGATACCGCGTGTCGGTATCTCCTTTATGCTTTATGGAAACACGCACCGAATTTATCCGGATAACATATGGTGTATTTTACCTTTTTGCTATATGATAAGTGTCGATTCATGTTGACGTTTTGTATCGAAAGATGCCATAAGCTCATGTACTAGAAAGTTAGAAGGTAAGTATACATACGTTTCTTTTTGATGGAGGGATTAGGATGTATTGTCACATATGTGGGACCAAAAGTAGTCCTGGGGATAGTAAGTGCAGAACGTGTAACACAAAACTGAAAGATGCAAGCTCCACAGAGGAACAGATCTGGGCGGAAACAGCCGTGGGTTTGGAAAAAAGAACAGAGGAATCAGCCAAATTATTATCCCGGCAGCAACAGCCTGCACCGAGACAGGGCAACACCAGTCAAGGCCGCGCATTTAGTTGGATCATTCCACTGCTACTGGCAGCCGTGATGGGGGCTTTACTAACGTTCTACTATAAGCAGGAGATGGGTATTAATGCGGAGGTGAATTCTCTGCATCAACAGGCGGAACAAGCGGCCCTGGGAGGTAAATACAAAGAAGCACTGCAGTTGCTAGACACCGCTCTAGTGAAACGACCAAACTATAATGCACTTGTACAGGATCGCCAAATTACGGCGAAAGCGTTCAATCTGATGAATCAGTTGAATGAGGCTGCCACAAGTCTGAAAACAGGAAAACTCTCAGAAGGAGACAAATCCATTCAGGCAGTAGCGAAAGCACTGAAAGAGCGAGAAGAGCTCGTTTTCACCAAAGTACGTGCCACATTAAGTAATAGAAAGATTACGCTGGCTGTATTGAAGGTGAAAAAAGAAATCGATAGTTTGACGACAGTAGAGGCGCTGGCTGAGAAGCTGGATACGATATCGAATCTGAAGGGTGAGGAAGCCGAAGCAGTAGAGAAGCAAATTGTTGATAAGCTGGCAGGGATTAGCTACAAGCAGGCTGAGCAGCAAGTCAAGACAAAGGATTTTACAGCGGCATTGCAAACGGTCGATCAAGGGCTGTCTTATGCGCCGGAGGATGACAAACTGACAGCGTATCGTGATCGGGTGCTGAGTGAGAAGAAGAGTTTCGAGAAAGCGGAAGCCGAACGGATTCAACTTGCCGAACAACAGGCAGCAGAAGAAGATCTGAAGAATCGAACGTCGGCAGTGAGCATTGTGAATGTCGAAGCAACGCTTGATATGTATGGTGACCTGTATATTAGCGGTTCAATCATTAACAATGCAACTCGGCCGATCTCTTCCGTCACCGTCATGGTCGATATTTATGGTACAGACGGTACTTATTTGGGCCAAACCTATGTGGATGTGTATCCAAGCTGGATTGAAGTGGGTGAAGAAGGATTTTTTGAGACGTATTACTATGGTGTATACCAAGAAGCAGAAGTATCTGTTGTGAATGCAACGTGGTATCTGGAATAGGAGGACAGGTTGGAATGGGCAAACGAATATGGAGCACCATTATATCCAGTGCAATCATTATAGGAGTCGGAGCAGGAGGCGTGTTCTGGATTCCCAGTTATACAGCAGATCAGTTGCAGGCTGAGCCCAGATTGGCTGTTGTTAATGCGAAGGAAACAGAAACCGCAGCATCCAAACCGTCCTCCAAGACAGTCGTGAAGAAAACACGTAAACAGATTATTGAAGAGAGTCAGAAGAAAGTGGTTACGATCGAGAGCAGCAGCGGACTAGGCTCCGGTTTTCTATATAATGATCAGGGAGATGTTGTAACCAATGCTCATGTGGTAGAAGGTTCGAAGGAAGTGACGATACGTACCCTGAATCATGAGGAATATAAAGGAACAGTAATCGGAATCGGGGAAGAAACAGATATTGCTGTCGTTCGAGTACCTGATCTGAAAAAGGTGAAACCGCTGGCTATCGCCAAATCTAAAGCCGAGACTGGAGATGAAATCCTAGCTCTGGGGAGCCCGCTCGGTTTCGAGAACACGGTAACTACAGGCATTATCAGCGGTGTTGGACGCAGCTTCGAAATTGCGCCTTACATTTACAGCAATCTGTATCAGATCTCGGCGCCGATTACCCATGGCAACAGTGGCGGACCACTAATTAACGCAGAGACGGGCGAAGTACTTGGTATTAACTCAGCCGTTGTGGAGCAGGAGGGCGGAATTGGGTTCAGTATCCCTATCACCAGCGTGCTGAAGCAGGTGCAAGCCTGGTCCAAGAAGCCATCCAGCACATCGGCGGTTCAGACGGCTGGTGGTAATGGATCGGGATCGATCTCAGCTTCTGCAAAAGCAGAAGGGGTGGTGACCGAGTTTTACAACAATCTGAATCTAAGTGACTATGTTACAGCTTATGCTTTGCTCGGCAGTGAATGGCAGAGCGGCACAAGTTATGCCAAATTTCGTGAGGGTTACCTCAATACCAGTTATGTGACTATTGGAGAGGTCTCTTCTATAGACAAGGGCAATGATGGGATGGAAGTGACAGCAGTGATTACAGCCGATGAACGCAGGGACGGCGAATATGTAACGACGAAGTATAGGGTTACATATCAGGTTGCTTCTGAGAATGGTCAATTGAAAATATTGCATGGTAAAGGTAAGAAAATAACATAAAATAAATCATCAAAGGAGAGTTGGCTGATGTGCCACTCTCCTTTTTGATTGCTTATATTCGATGCATCTGTTAAAATACAGAACGAATGTTCAGTATGCATGGGACGGAGTGAAATGGAATGAATATGAATAAAAAGCAACTTCAAACCGAGCAGACCAAGAAGAAACTTGCGGATGCTTCCAAAGCCCTTTTTGTACAAAAAGGCTATAAAGCAACGTCCATTGAGGATATTGTAGCTGCGACGGGCAGCAGCAAAGGCAATATATATTACCATTTTAAAAGTAAGGAAGGTCTGTTCCTCTATCTAATCGATGAGTGGGATCGGGAGTGGGAAGAGAATTGGGCGGCCAAAGAACATCTCTATCACACCTCCACGGAGAAGATTTATGGTTTAGCGGAACAATTAGTTCTGGACGATATGAATCACCCCCTGACGAAGGCGGCTGATGAGTTCTTCACAGGAGAAAAGAAAGAAAATGATATTGAGGAGCGGATCTCCTTAATGTTTGAGCGGCATCTACAATTCAACAAACAAATGATAGAACAAGGGATTGAGAGCGGTGAGTTCAAAGCAGACAAAGTAGATCATCTCGCACTGATATTGGAAAGTACCATTATTGGTCTTAGTCAGATGTCACGGGGGATGGAGCCTGATCAGGCTCTTGCGTTATACCGCCAGGCCGCCAGTGTATTCTTACATGGGATTGCAAAGGATAAAGCTTAAGCAACATTTTGACAACTACGGAGGATGGAATCATGGCATTATTAACACGGAACAGGGGCGCACTGCTGCTGTTAATGTTTAACATTTTTCTTGTTTTTACGGGTATTGGTCTGGTTGTGCCGATTATGCCTGCGTATATGGATCTTCTCCATATCACTGGATTCACAGTTGGATTGCTGGTCGCGGCATTCTCCTTCACACAGTTTCTGTTCTCCCCGCTTGCGGGTCGTTGGTCGGATACGTGGGGACGTAAAAAAATTATCGTTGGCGGTATGCTAATCTTTGCCGTATCGGAGTTTATGTTTGGTGCGGTTAATGCACCGGTTCTGCTCTTCGCAGCCCGGATGCTTGGTGGTATTGGTGCGGCGATGATCTTCCCGGCCGTTATGGCTTACACCGCAGATATTACAACAGAGGAAGAACGCGGCAAAGGTATGGGATTGATTAATGCAGCGATTACAACCGGATTTATTATCGGTCCGGGAATTGGTGGGTATATTGCGGACTTTGGCATTCGAATTCCGTTCTACGCCGCTGGGGTTGCCGGTTTGCTGGCATCCATCATTACATTGATTATTTTGCCGGAATCTGCACGAAGCACAGGAGAACAAAGTAAACCTATCCCTGGCTTAACGAAGGTCAAAGCTCCGGGTATGGTATCCCAATTGCTGAATTCATACCGTGAACCGTACTTTTTCAGCTTGATTATTGTATTTGTTATGGCATTTGGTCTGGCGAACTACGAGACGGTATTTTCACTGTTTGTGGATCATAAGTTTGGCTTCACGACCAAAGACATTGCATTTATCATTACATTTGGTTCCATCGCGGGTGCGGTTGTGCAAGTATCCCTGATCGGTTGGTTGCTCAATCGGTTTGGTGAAAAGATGGTCATTTCAGTCTGTCTGTTATTTGTAGCCGTATTTGTACTATTGACCTTGTTTGTAAGTACGTACTGGATGATTCTTGTCGTAACGTTTATCGTCTTTCTGGGTATGGACATTTTGCGTCCGGCGATCAGTACACAGATGTCCAAACTGGCACAAGAACAACAGGGCTTTGTGGCCGGATTGAACTCGGCGTATACCAGTTTGGGGAATATCGCAGGCCCGATCGTAGCTGGAGCATTGTTCGATGTGAATATTAACTATCCTTATGTTTCTGCAGCAGCGGTTTTGGCGATCTGTTTCCTGTTATCCCTACGGGTACTTAGAGGTGCCAAAGCGGTAAAACAACCGAAGGCTGAAATGTAATTTTATAATTGGAAATGAAGTACATTAACACAAAAAAACAGTCGATCACACCTAACGTGTGGTCGACTGTTTTTTATTATGATATTAAAGGATTACGGTATTAACGAATTTCTCCATTCGTTTCAATCAGTTTTTGATACCAGTGGAAACTCTGTTTGCGGATACGTCTCAATTCCTTGATATCGAATTCCTCACGATCCACATAGATGAATCCATAACGTTTGCTTGATCCTTGATGTGTGCTAACCAGATCAATCGCAGACCAAGGGCAGAAGCCAAATACGTCCACGCCGTCCGTAATCGCCAGTTGAATCTGCTCGATATGTTTATTGAAGAATTCAATACGATATGGATCGTTAACCACGTCGCCTTTCTCCAGCTTATCAAAGGCACCCAGACCGTTTTCCGTAACAATCAATGGCAGATGATAACGGGAGTAGATCTGGCGAAGGGTAGAGCGGAAGCCCACCGGATCAATTTCCCAGCCAAACTCTGTTTTTTGCAGATTGGGATTCACAGATCCTCTGTATGCCCCTGGCTCACCTACGATTTCATGCTGATCTCCTGTATGAGAGAAGTCATTGCCATCGTTGAGACTTTCACCAACCGTTTGGGAAGTATAGTAGTTAAACGCAATAAAGTCAGGGTTTCCTTGAGCCAGGATGTCCATATCTCCGTCTTCAATGACAGGCGTATATCCTTTCTCTTCGAGATAACTCCAGGCAATATGATTATAACGTCCATATACAGCCATATCGAGATAGAGCCAGTTACGAATGGCAGCATAGTTATCAGCCGCGAGTGTGTCTTCTGGTTTGGAGCTCGCCGGGTAAATTACACCGATATTAGGGGCTGGGCCAATTTTGGCTTCAGGCAGCATTTCATGACATAGCACCATGGCTTTAGCTTGAGCAACCAGCATGTGGTGATTTTGCTGATACAGTGTTTTTTGCGGATCAACAAGTGTTGTATCCAGTGTACCCAGAGAGCCGGGATGCAGGATCAGCATATTTTGTTCGTTAATGGTCAACCAATATTTGACCCGATCTCCGTAGTTCTCATAAAGGGTCTTGGCATATTGTTCAAACGCATCAATCGTTGCACGGTTGGACCAGCCACCTTTTTCTTCAAGCGCATAAGGAAGATCGAAGTGATACATGGTCACAATGGGCTCAATACCGTATTTAATTAATTCATTAATGAGGGAATCGTAAAAGGCGAGCCCTTTCGGATTCACTTCACCTGCTCCTTGCGGATAGATGCGTGTCCATGCGATGGAGAAGCGATAGGCTTTGAAGCCCATTTCAGCCAGCAACGCCACATCTTCTTTGTACATATGATAGTGATCACTGGTTACCTTGAAGTCGGTTACGCCTTCCACATGATTGCCCATGTCGATGACAGAAGGGCCTTTGCCATCTTCATTCCAGGCTCCCTCAATCTGATAGGCAGAGGTTGAACCTCCCCAGAAGAAATCTTTAGGAAATGGTTTCAGTTGAGTATGTTTCATGGTTAGTTCCTCCTAAGTTGAATTCATATAATATAAGTTGGATCAGACAACGAGAGTCAAAAGGACATCGTTTTTCTGTACATGCTCTTGAGTTGTTTCGAATACATCCACTTCTTGCTGCGTTAGGGTAACAATAACAGGTGTTACGGTTTCATATCCGGCTTCCTTGATCTTATCGATGTCAAACTGGATCAACAGATCGCCCTGTCTGACGATATCCCCTTCCTGAACGACAGGAGAGAAGTGTTTTCCTTTTAGCGCTACTGTGTTGATGCCAATATGAATCAGAATCTCCGTACCTGCATTGGTTGTTAATCCAATGGCATGTCCTGTTGGGAAGAGGGAAGTGACAACGCCATCTACGGGAGCGACAACTTCGCCAATCTCAGGCACAATCGCCAAACCTTTGCCCATAGCACCAGTCGAGAAGGCTGGGTCATTAATGGTGCTCAGTGCTACGGCTTTACCTGTAAGTGGGCTATAAATTTGTTCTTTCTTGATCTCCGTTGTTTTGGTCTCAGGTATGACAGGAAGCTCTACCGGCGTACTTTCAGCCGATGTGCTGGAGACAGATTCGTTTGTCTCGGAAACTGTGGTTTTGCTTTCATAACCAAACATCACCGTTAATACCGCTGCTACCGCAAAGGAGCAGGCAATCGCAATTACGTAGACAACCGTTGGTGTATAGACGGGAATGGCAAATATATTGTGGAACACATAAGCAGTCATTTTAACACCAAAGTGACCATTAATGGCACCGCCGATCGCACCTGCGATGACTACGATAGGAATTACACGTTTATAACGCAAGATCAGACCGTATACGATTGGTTCAGTTACTCCTGCAAGTAAACCGGTAAGGCTGGTCGAGCCAGCAAGGGTTCGCAGGGTTTTATTCTTTTTGGCTTTCAGGAAAATACCGAAGGCTACACCGATTTGTGCAAATACAGCTGCAGCAGCCATGGCTTCAATCGGATCGCCGCCAACCCCGATATTCTGTATCGTGATTGGAGTGAAGCCCCAGTGGAGTCCAAAGACAACCATGAAGGTCATGAATCCACCGAGTACAATCCCTGATAATATACCGCTGACACCAATGAGCCAAGTTACGCCGGAGGAGATCCAGTCACCTACCGTGGTGCCGAATGGTCCAAAGGCCATTGCGGACAGCGGAACCATAATCATCAAAGCAATCATCGGTACAAGGAACAATTGCAGGTCTTTCAAAATGATTTTTTTGAGTAACTTATCAAGAACAGCATAAATACTAATCGATATGAAGATTGGGAATACGCTGGCTGAATAATTCATCATCACAACCGGTATACCCAGGAACGATACATCTGAGCCCTTATCCATCAGCCCGGTGAAGCTCGGTTCCATCAGAGCGGCACCAATTACGCCAGCTACATAAGGATTGGCTTTCAGCTTCATACCCAGTGTGATGCCAAGGAAGATGGGCAAGAAATAAAATACAGCGTTGCCGGCAGCGGATAAAATCAAGTATGTGTCACTTGTATCCGACATCCATCCGAGCATGGTCAGGACAGTCAGCAAAGCTTTTAGCATACCTGATCCTGCCATAGCCGGGATTAACGGCGAGAAACTTCCGGATATAATTTCAAAAACTTTGGATAACAGCGAGGTTTTTTCCCCTGTGGACTCAGCCGATGAGGAGGAATCTCCTCCAAAATCCCGGTTTTTCATAATCTCCGCATATACATGAGCCACGTTACTACCGATGACAACCTGGAACTGGCCGCCGCTTTCGACAACGGTAATAATACCATCGTGTTTTTCCAGCGTTTCGCGTTCGGCCTTTTTCGAATCTTTCAGGTCAAATCTCAGCCGGGTCGCACAGTGGACAAGACCATTGATATTGGCTTCTCCGCCGACGAGACGAACGATATCATCCCCCATTTTTTTATGATCCATGTTCATTCTCCTTTGTTGTTAAGATTGCCTGAAAACAAAAAATACCTAAACGAATGGCTATGATCATCGGAAAGATGACCTGTTGCCAATCATTTAGGTATCGCCTGCTTGAGCAGTAACAATCCTTGTCGTTAAGTTGTGAGACCTACTATATATGACGCCGTAATCGTTTGCAAGCTTTTTTTATTCCGCGTCAAGCAACTCTTTACGAGAAGTGACACGTTGAATATGGATCGTCAAATACACCTTTTCATCAATGGACATGGCACTTTCAAACCTTTCTTCAAGGTACTGATTGATTAATTGGGTGCATTCAAATGCCTTGCTATATTTGTCCTTCACCTGCTCATACAGAAAGTTGTCTCCTGAAGCAAATTGCTCCTGTTCATTACTCAACATTCTCTGCACAAAATATTGAAGATGGGTAATAAACCGGGAATAATTAAATGAATTTTCATCCAGGGCGATGTGGTAATGGTTGGTCACAATGTTGAAGATATCATCAATAACTTCAGTGATTTCAACGGTTTGTTTCATGCCTTGAGCATCTTGACGAGCGTTTACAAAATGCATTGCAATAAAGCTGGCCTCATGTTCATCCATCTGGATGCCGAATTGTTCCTGGATCAGCTCCACAGCGTTCATGCCAATCCCAAACTCCTTCCTGTAAAACTTCTTGATCTGCCACAAAAGGGAATTCTTCAGCCCGACGGATTTACGGTACCGGGTAATGGCAAACTGAATATGATCGATCAATGATATATAGATATTATCACTAAAAATATCGCCCATTTCCTTTTTGGCATGGCCCACAATTTCGTCTGCTAACTTCAAATATTCAACCGATGTTTCCCCAATCAGATCAATGAGTTTTTGCGGTATTTTATCTGATTTCAGCACAAAGGTTTTTTCGATTTTATCCTCATCCACGGGCTGCCCGTTTTTCTTTTTGAAGCCAAGACCGTTGCCAATGACAACAAATTCGTGACCAACCTGGTTCTCAGCCCGGATGACATTGTTGTTAAAAATCTGACGGATGATCATATATGTGTTTCACCTCAATTGGTCGTAATAATAACAAAAAACCCAAACTAAGGCTTAATAGACAGCCTTGGTTTGGGTATCGCCTGCTTACCAGTAACAATCCCGAAGAAGACGCAGCTTCCTCTTTCAATTATGTCCACTATACCGCTTTCATAACAGAATAACAATACAATGATTTCTGGAAATGGACGTAAAGACGTGGATTTTTGGTATAATAAGAAATGCTGGAAGTGAATTAGATGGGCTGGGTTGCATAATAAGTTACCGAGGACGGTCATTTTTAAGCATATACAGGATTATTGGAGTGATAACATGAGCAATGCAAAAGGAAAAGGCGGCACCGGCCGTGGTACGGGTAAAAAAGGCTGGAACCGTTGGCAAGCCGCTGCAAACCGGGCAAAAAGTGCCCCGAAGCCTTATAAAAGTAAAGGTACAAAGAAGAAGGATGATACCGAAACTTCAAGTGGCAAGCCCGAGTAAGTATGGTTTGACGATGCCAGAGGAGAGAGCTGCCTGACTAACGGGTGGGTCTCTTTTTGCTTGAAAAGATAAAAAATTAAATTGACAGTATTGTAAATATGGTAATAATATAGAGCTTACGCAAATTAGATGGTAGTGCTACTATATAGAGAAAGGAGCAACAGCATGCCTGTTAATATGGTTGAAAATCCACTTGGACTGATTCTGTCACGGACGTATCTGGCATACAAAAAAACAACAACCAGAAATCTGAGCGAACAGGATATTACTCCGGAACAATTTGCAGTTCTGAATGAATTGAGCAAGGCTGGAAGCCATATATCACAGAAAAAACTGGCCGAATTAACAGTGCGGGACCAGACAACTGTAGGCAAAATTATAGACAAGTTGATTCGCAAAGGTCTGGTGACAAGAGAAGAAGATCCACAGGACCGCAGAGCGGTTTTGCTTTGTTTGACGGCGGAAGGACTGGAAATGAATGACGTTCTTACACCAAAGGCAAAACAGCAAGAGCAAGAGGCACTCGCCGAATGTTCCCCTGAAGAGCTTGAAGCATTCATGAATGTGATGAATCGTATCTATGAGAAGATGAAATAAATTTTTTTGACCAAATATGTGCATGTGCATATATATGTAGTGCAATTATTTTAATTTTAACTAACGGGAGTCGTGAACGAATGAGAAGCTTCAAAGATTTTCTTAAAGTGCCACAGACAAAAATAGGGTTGGTTTTTGCATTGATTGTTCCGCTGTTATTTGTTGTGATCTGGATGACGGGTTATCATCAAGCCACGGAGAGAGTGGATCAACTTCAAGTTGCTCTCGTGAACGAAGACGGGACACAGGGAACAGAGGTGCAGAAGCAGATTGAAACGCTCGCGCCTTTCCATGTCAATGTTCTGGGATCTGCCGAGGAAGCTGAGCAACAGATGAATGCAGGTAACTATGCGATGGTTATTGTTATTCCGGAAGGATTCACTGACCAGATTGAAGGAGGTACAGAGGCGAGTTTGTCCTTTTATATCAATCAGGGAAATGCGGATGTAGCCAAATCCATTGTGGAACATGCCGCGACCGGAATGACTGCACAAATGGGTCAAGGGATTCTGGAATCCAAGGTTCAAGTGACACTCAATAATGATAGTATAAACAGCGATGAACTGAGTGCAGCTATTGGACAAGCGATGGCGAAGATGAATGAAGGGCCTGTGAAGGCTGAAATTAATAAAACGAACAGCGTGAGTGATTTTGCAACATCGATGCTGCCCATGATTCTGGGTTTTATCACCTACATTGCTTCGATGACCATGAACATTCAGTTCAATATTACGTCGAATATCATGAAGCGTACCCATTCCAAATGGGAAATCTTCTGGGGACGGCAATTGCTGTTATTGTGTATAGCTGTGATTGTTCCCCTAATTGTGGATACAGTAGCTCTTCAGTTCACGGATGTTGCGAGCTCCTTCGGCGCTTTGTATCTGTATCATGTGCTGGTGAGTCTGGCTTGTATCTGTTTTACACAAATGAGTTTTGCCCTGTTTGGCAATGCAGGACCTCTATTTAATGTAGCGATGGTTCCGCTCCAGTTGATGACAGCAGGAAATATCATTTCAGCCGAGATGCTGGCGCCATTCTACCGTTATATCGGAAACTTTCTGCCCGCTTCCAATGGAGTACAGGGATTTATGCGTTTGATCTATAGTGGAGAAGCAGTGGGGGGATACATGGTTCATCTTCTGTTGATCTCGATTATTACGTGGGGAATTACGTTGCTGCGAGTTGGCATGCAAAAAGCAGGTAATGGACAAATGACGATGACGCCTCCAGCATCAGCACAGGCACAACATTAAGAGTTTCCTTCTATATAATGTAATAACACACAAGAAAGTGGTTCACGTATAGTTATATGCGTGCATCACTTTTTTTGTGTATCTTCTATAATAGTTCTACTTATACTCGTGGTAACTTACAGTACCCCCAGTAATTTTACATGACCTTGATAAAAGGACAACCTAAATTGAGCATATTAATGAAGCTAAAATATATGAGAGGAGATGTAGGCTAATACGTTTAAAATCAATTAGACATGTATGGCGATGTATGAATGGAAAAAATGTCGTTTAAGCTATAATAAACTTTACACTGGGATAGAGGAGAGTAACACAGTAAAGTTAGTTGGTTTGTAGTAAATGAATTATATTAAATTAAGTATTGTAATTAATATTTATACGTGATATATTATTAGTCCGGCCAAGAAAACACGGTTTAACACTGGTGCGGCAAGCGAATGAAATAAGCTTCGAAAGAAACTTAAAAAAAAGAGCTTGCAAAGTTGGTTCGGACATGATATTATATAAGAGTTGCTGAAGAGAACGATATTCGGTAACAAAACAAGTTTGATCTTTGAAAACTGAACAACGAGTGAGTAAACATTCTGCTTGCAGAATGAACGCGAAAGTTTGAAACAAGCCTTGGCTTGGATCGACTGGAGCACAAAATGAGATTTTTAATCTCGTCAGATTCAAAATGAGCTTATCGCTCTTTTCAATACTTTATTGGAGAGTTTGATCCTGGCTCAGGACGAACGCTGGCGGCATGCCTAATACATGCAAGTCGAGCGGAGTTGATAGGAAGCTTGCTTCCTTGATACTTAGCGGCGGACGGGTGAGTAACACGTAGGCAACCTGCCCTCAAGTTTGGGACAACTACCGGAAACGGTAGCTAATACCGAATAATTGTTTTCTTCGCCTGAAGAGAACTGGAAAGACGGAGCAATCTGTCACTTGGGGATGGGCCTGCGGCGCATTAGCTAGTTGGTGGGGTAACGGCTCACCAAGGCGACGATGCGTAGCCGACCTGAGAGGGTGATCGGCCACACTGGGACTGAGACACGGCCCAGACTCCTACGGGAGGCAGCAGTAGGGAATCTTCCGCAATGGGCGAAAGCCTGACGGAGCAATGCCGCGTGAGTGATGAAGGTTTTCGGATCGTAAAGCTCTGTTGCCAGGGAAGAACGCTTGGGAGAGTAACTGCTCTCAAGGTGACGGTACCTGAGAAGAAAGCCCCGGCTAACTACGTGCCAGCAGCCGCGGTAATACGTAGGGGGCAAGCGTTGTCCGGAATTATTGGGCGTAAAGCGCGCGCAGGCGGTCATTTAAGTCTGGTGTTTAATCCCGGGGCTCAACCCCGGATCGCACTGGAAACTGGGTGACTTGAGTGCAGAAGAGGAGAGTGGAATTCCACGTGTAGCGGTGAAATGCGTAGATATGTGGAGGAACACCAGTGGCGAAGGCGACTCTCTGGGCTGTAACTGACGCTGAGGCGCGAAAGCGTGGGGAGCAAACAGGATTAGATACCCTGGTAGTCCACGCCGTAAACGATGAGTGCTAGGTGTTAGGGGTTTCGATACCCTTGGTGCCGAAGTTAACACATTAAGCACTCCGCCTGGGGAGTACGGTCGCAAGACTGAAACTCAAAGGAATTGACGGGGACCCGCACAAGCAGTGGAGTATGTGGTTTAATTCGAAGCAACGCGAAGAACCTTACCAGGTCTTGACATCCCTCTGATCGGTACAGAGATGTATCTTTCCTTCGGGACAGAGGAGACAGGTGGTGCATGGTTGTCGTCAGCTCGTGTCGTGAGATGTTGGGTTAAGTCCCGCAACGAGCGCAACCCTTATATTTAGTTGCCAGCACTTCGGGTGGGCACTCTAGATAGACTGCCGGTGACAAACCGGAGGAAGGTGGGGATGACGTCAAATCATCATGCCCCTTATGACCTGGGCTACACACGTACTACAATGGCCGGTACAACGGGCTGCGAAATCGCGAGATGGAGCCAATCCCAACAAAGCCGGTCTCAGTTCGGATTGCAGGCTGCAACTCGCCTGCATGAAGTCGGAATTGCTAGTAATCGCGGATCAGCATGCCGCGGTGAATACGTTCCCGGGTCTTGTACACACCGCCCGTCACACCACGAGAGTTTATAACACCCGAAGTCGGTGGGGTAACCGCAAGGAGCCAGCCGCCGAAGGTGGGATAGATGATTGGGGTGAAGTCGTAACAAGGTAGCCGTATCGGAAGGTGCGGCTGGATCACCTCCTTTCTATGGAGAATCGTTTCCTGCAACGGAAACATTCAAATATAAAATCTAGCCAGGTCGGCTAGTTACTCACTCGTTGCTCAGTTTTGAGAGCTCAAACTCTCAAAACAGCTTGCTTTTGCATGGAGCTTGTTCTTTGAAAACTAGATATCGAAACGAAACAAACGCGAATTAGAACATTCCTTTTTAGCTGAACTTGTGTACAACAAGTTTAAATAAAAACGGTAGATTGCACGTACGATGGTATCGAATGGGAGCGACTTTTGGCTTTGCGCAAGCAAAACAAGGGAAGCGAGCAGTCGAAACCGGAGCACGAGGTTAAGCTACTAAGAGCACACGGAGGATGCCTAGGCGCTAGGAGCCGATGAAGGACGTGGCGAACAACGAAACTGCCTCGGGGAGCTGTAAGCAAGCTTTGATCCGGGGGTGTCCGAATGGGGAAACCCAGCTGGGGTAATTTCCAGTTACTCACAACTGAATACATAGGTTGTGTAGAGGCATACCAGGGGAACTGAAACATCTAAGTACCCTGAGGAAGAGAAAACAATAGTGATTCCGTCAGTAGCGGCGAGCGAACGCGGAGAAGCCCAAACCAGAGAGCTTGCTCTTTGGGGTTGTGGGACGTCTCACATGGAGTTACAAAGGAACCGGTTAAGCGAAGAGGTCTGGAAAGGCCCGCCAAAGAAGGTAAAAGCCCTGTAGTTGAAAGTTGGTTCCCTCCGAGACGGATCCCGAGTAGTGCGGGGCACGTGAAACCCCGTATGAATCCGGCAGGACCATCTGCCAAGGCTAAATACTTCCTAGCGACCGATAGTGAAGCAGTACCGTGAGGGAAAGGTGAAAAGCACCCCGGAAGGGGAGTGAAATAGAACCTGAAACCGTGTGCTTACAAAAAGTCAGAGCCCGTTTTAGGGGTGATGGCGTGCCTTTTGTAGAATGAACCGGCGAGTTACGTTCCCGTGCAAGGTTAAGGTGAAGAGCCGGAGCCGCAGCGAAAGCGAGTCTGAATAGGGCGATTGAGTACGTGGACGTAGACCCGAAACCGGGTGATCTACCCCTGTCCAGGGTGAAGGTGCGGTAACACGCACTGGAGGCCCGAACCCACGCATGTTGAAAAATGCGGGGATGAGGTGGGGGTAGCGGAGAAATTCCAATCGAACTCGGAGATAGCTGGTTCTCCCCGAAATAGCTTTAGGGCTAGCCTCGGAAAACAGAGTCGTGGAGGTAGAGCACTGATTGGGTGCGGGGCCCGCAAGGGTTACCAAGCTCAGTCAAACTCCGAATGCCATAGACTTACTTCCGGGAGTCAGACAGTGAGTGCTAAGATCCATTGTCAAAAGGGAAACAGCCCAGACCATCAGCTAAGGTCCCCAAGTGTGTGTTAAGTGGGAAAGGATGTGGAGTTGCACAGACAACCAGGATGTTGGCTTAGAAGCAGCCACCATTGAAAGAGTGCGTAATAGCTCACTGGTCGAGTGACTCTGCGCCGAAAATGTAACGGGGCTAAACACACCACCGAAGCTATGGCTTGATGCTTTGCATCAGGGGTAGGGGAGCGTTGTATAAGGGTTGAAGGTGTACCGTAAGGAGCGCTGGACATTATACAAGTGAGAATGCCGGTATGAGTAACGAAAAGATCAGTGAGAATCTGATCCGCCGAAAGCCTAAGGGTTCCTGAGGAAGGCTCGTCCGCTCAGGGTAAGTCGGGACCTAAGGCGAGGCCGAAAGGCGTAGTCGAAGGACAACAGGTTGAAATTCCTGTACCACCGTAAGCCGTTATGAGCAATGGGGGGACGCAGTAGGGTAGTGACGCGGACTGATGGATGTCCGTCTAAGCAGTGAGGCTGATGTGTAGGCAAATCCGCACATTGTAAGGCTGAGCTGTGATGGGGAGCGAAAATTATAGTAGCGAAGGTCATGATCTCACACTGCCAAGAAAAGCCTCTAGCCAGGTGATGGTGCCCGTACCGCAAACCGACACAGGTAGGCGAGAAGAGTATTCTAAGGCGCGCGGAAGAACTCTCGTTAAGGAACTCGGCAAAATGACCCCGTAACTTCGGGAGAAGGGGTGCCCCGGTAGTGTGAATAGCACGAGGGGGCCGCAGTGAAAAGGCCCAAGCGACTGTTTAGCAAAAACACAGGTCTGTGCGAAGCCGTAAGGCGAAGTATACGGGCTGACGCCTGCCCGGTGCTGGAAGGTTAAGGGGAGTGGTTAGGGAGTAATCCCGAAGCTGTGAACCGAAGCCCCAGTAAACGGCGGCCGTAACTATAACGGTCCTAAGGTAGCGAAATTCCTTGTCAGGTAAATTCTGACCCGCACGAATGGCGTAACGACTTGGGCGCTGTCTCAACGAGAGATCCGGTGAAATTTTAATACCTGTGAAGATGCAGGTTACCCGCGACAAGACGGAAAGACCCCATGGAGCTTTACTGCAGCTTGATATTGAATTTGGGTACGATCTGTACAGGATAGGTGGGAGCCTTTGAAACGGGAGCGCCAGCTTGCGTGGAGGCAACGTTGGGATACCACCCTGATCGTATCTAGGTTCTAACCTGGTACCGTAATCCGGTGCGGGGACAGTGTCAGGTGGGCAGTTTGACTGGGGCGGTCGCCTCCTAAAGAGTAACGGAGGCGCCCAAAGGTTCCCTCAGAATGGTTGGAAATCATTCGAAGAGTGCAAAGGCATAAGGGAGCTTGACTGCGAGACCTACAAGTCGAGCAGGGACGAAAGTCGGGCTTAGTGATCCGGTGGTACCGCATGGAAGGGCCATCGCTCAACGGATAAAAGCTACCCTGGGGATAACAGGCTTATCTCCCCCAAGAGTCCACATCGACGGGGAGGTTTGGCACCTCGATGTCGGCTCATCGCATCCTGGGGCTGAAGTAGGTCCCAAGGGTTGGGCTGTTCGCCCATTAAAGCGGTACGCGAGCTGGGTTCAGAACGTCGTGAGACAGTTCGGTCCCTATCTGTCGTGGGCGTAGGAAATTTGAGAGGAGCTGTCCTTAGTACGAGAGGACCGGGATGGACGTACCGCTGGTGTACCAGTTGTTCCGCCAGGAGCACCGCTGGGTAGCTATGTACGGACGGGATAAACGCTGAAAGCATCTAAGCGTGAAGCCCCCCTCAAGATGAGATTTCCCAGTATGTAAGACCCCTTGAAGACGACGAGGTAGATAGGCTGGGGGTGGAAGTGCAGCAATGCATGGAGCTGACCAGTACTAATCGGTCGAGGGCTTATCCAATAGCAAGTTGTAATTCGCATGTTTCGTTTCGAATCTAGTTTTCAGAGAACGATCTCTGAAATGTAAGCTATGCGTTTGGTGGCGATGGCGGAGGGGTTCCACACGTACCCATCCCGAACACGACCGTTAAGCCCTCTAGCGCCGATGGTACTTGGACCGCAGGGTCCTGGGAGAGTAGGACGCCGCCAAGCAATAGGAAGACACACTTGAATGATTTCGAGTGTGTCTTTTTTGTGTTTTAATGTAATTCATAATTTCCGATTTGACTTGTTATATACATAAAATACTGGCGTTCCAATCCTTAAAGCTGTGATACAATAGGTGAGGTCTATATAGAAAACGGAAACACGCATAAGTACGAGGAGGAAAAGTGAACACGATGAAATCAGCCCCGTTTATTGCCGTGGAAGGTCCGATCGGAGCGGGGAAAACAACGCTGGCAACGATGCTTTCCCATGAATTGAATCTTCCGTTAGTTAAAGAAATCGTAGAAGAGAATCCATTTCTGGCTTCCTTTTATCAGGATATCGACGAGTGGAGTTTCCAATTGGAAATGTTTTTTCTGTGTAATCGGTTTAAACAACTGGAAGACACGGGCGCTCATTATGTAGAGCAGAATACCCCAGTCATTTCAGACTATCATATCTATAAAAATATGATTTTTGCCGATCGTACCTTAAAGGGAACGAAACGGGATAAGTATCGTCAAATCTATCATCTGTTAACAGATGATCTGCCAAAGCCCAATCTGGTGCTCTATATTGAAGCTGAACTCGATACGTTGATGTACCGCATTAACAAGCGTGGACGCTCATTTGAGCAGGATATGGACCCGGCATATATGGAACAACTGATCGCTGATTACAAAACAGGCATGGACTATCTGGCGAATAGCTCAAATCCACCAGTAATCATTAAGGTCAATGCAGAGCAACTCGATTTTGTGGAACATCCTGAGCACTTCAGGCAGATTGTTAATCAGGTAAAGGAGTATATCATATGAATAACTATGGCATTCCATCGAATGCATTAATTACGGTAGCAGGTACGGTTGGGGTGGGTAAATCCACGTTAACGGCTGCGCTTGCACAGCGTTTGAATTTCAAGACTTCTTTGGAGCAAGTGGATCATAATCCATATTTGGAGAAGTTCTATCATGACTTTGAGCGTTGGAGCTTCCATCTGCAGATTTATTTCCTGGCAGAGCGCTTCAAGGAACAGAAGAAGATTTTTGAACTAGGTGGGGGATTCGTTCAGGATCGTTCCATCTATGAAGATACGGGCATTTTTGCACAAATGCATGCAGATCAAGGAACCATGTCTGCTACAGATTTCGAGACATACAGCAGTTTGTTTGAAGCGATGGTAATGACACCGTATTTCCCACATCCAGACGTGCTGATCTATCTGGAAGGCAGTCTGCCTTCGATTTTAAACCGAATTACGGAACGCGGACGTGAGATGGAGATTCAGACGGATCGTTCGTACTGGGAGCACATGCACGAGCGCTATTCCGTGTGGATTGATCAGTTTACGGCTTGCCCTGTGCTACGTCTGAACATTGATGAGTATGATGTGCATGATCCGGCATCGGTGGATGCCATTTTGGCACAGATTGCAGCTGTCATTCAGCCTTCCAAGGAAGTACAAAGGTAAGATAGAGAGAGCTTTTCAATGTAGTTTTCTCGGTTATATTGGTTATATCTATGATACAGATATGGACAACATCCCTTCTACGGCAATTATGCTGTTGGAGGGATGTTTTTTTATGTGCCAAGGGAATGATTATGAGATGTTTGTGGATAAAACTAAAATGATATATTCGAGCGAATAAGGAAATGGATGCTTAATATATCTTTTCTATTATATAAATACATGGTCACCAAAAGTAGAAAAATGTTGAATAATAGGTCTTTTTGTGGTTTCATAGGAAAGGTGAATTCTGGAAAAGAAGCATATGCATGACTCAGGAGGGAAAGACAACGTGGAAGAGAAACAAGGAGTTAAAATCGGTATGCCGATCATTGGTGGTTTAATTGCAGCCATTCTGGGAGGCATCGTATGGGCAGCTATTGCTGCAATGACCGAGTATGAGGTAGGATTAATTGCGATTTTGATTGGAGCACTCACAGGCTACGCGGTTGTGTTGTTCTCCAATAAACGAATTGCGACAGTACATAAGATTATTGCCGTACTGTTTGCGCTCGTAGGCATTTTGTTGGGGAAATATCTGACGGTGGTTTATTTTACTTCTGAACTGTTTGGTGATGTAAGCGTGATGGAACTCGTGTTTGATAGCGAGATGATCAGTGCGTTTGTGGAAACCTTCCAGGAGTATTTCAGTCAACCGATTGATTTGTTATTCATCGTGCTTGCGATTGTATCTGCATGGCAGATTCCTGGCCGGATGGCGAGAACTAGTCTAGCTACGGATGCATCTTCATCGGATCACGCGCCAAGAGCTTAATCGGATAGACGGTGGACGCTGGTAGCAAAATGAAGAACGTTTGACAGAAGAAACTTAATATCATCTTCCTAAGCATCTGGGGAAACGGTTATATCGAAGGACTGGGAGCAGAAGAAAAACGTAGTAAAGAGCATCTACACTAAAAGATATTTATAAAGTACTCAGAGTGAGCAGCAGTTAGGCATGTTCACATTGCGGCTGAGTTACTTGCATATACAAAAGGGACGATACGCCTTAGGGCGTACGTCCCTTTTGTGATCTACCAGTTAGGAGGTGGGATATGGCTCATAACTGTTGCAACAACTCGGATCGATTTAAATTACTTACCACTTAACCCTAGTATATATCCAACATGTTCATAAGGTTAATTACAAGAAAGATGTGGTCACCCCAGAAGGTAGGTCCAAATATCCCAAGGGTCATTTACTGCGAATAAAGCTGATGACGAGAATATTTTACCTTTACAGGACAGGGGTGTAACTTCCAGACTATCGTTTACAGTGCACATCTGAAGGCATATGAGAGTTGAATAATACTGTATGTGGTTGAAGACAGGTCTATATTATTTGTTTTGGTCAGCAAATACAGCCATGGCATCTCTCATAAATACTGCCAATCCATCGCCAAACTGATCAATATTACGTGTGAAACGTTCATCGTCCACGTACATCTGACCAAGTCCTCTGAAGGCTTCAGGTGAGTAGCTTCCCATTTGATTTAGCCAAGTGTACCACTCTTGGATGCCGGCCTGTGCCTCCACAGATGCTGGTTCTGTGTGACGAAGTGAAGCCAGACGTTTGTAGATTTCGTTCATTTGTTCGGATAGAGCCTTCTGATCTGTGGTTGATTTACTGTGCAGCGTCTGATTGGCGTGATCGACGGCATGGTCTCCCCAACGTTCCCGCGCTTCTTGTTCATACGGATTCTGGCTAAAATCAAATCCTTCGAATTGTTCTTTGGCTGTCATTTTAATTTCTCCTCTCACGTGTAAAACCGTTCTATCAATGGTAGCAATCATCTGGTCCAAGCGTTGGCGCTTCTCCAGCAGTATAAGTCGATGCATTTTAAGTGCTTCTTCCGGATTGAAGGAGGGGTTGGTTATAATGTTTTTGATCTCCTTCAGAGAGAAGTCGAGTTCCTTGAAAAACAGTATCTGCTGCAACCGTTCCAGGTTGGCATCTGAATATAATCGATATCCGGCAGAAGTCACTTCGTCCGGGGTTAATAGTCCGATCTCATCATAATGATGCAGTGTGCGCACACTGATCGAGGCAAGTTCGGCAACTTCTTTTACCTTCATGGCCATGTGTGAAACCTCCTTACAACATCGATTCTACAGTGTCACGTTACGTGAGAGTCAACCGTTGAAAATGAAAAAACAAGATGCGAGCATGGAGGCTGCATCTTGATCATGGATTGGTGAATAGATGTGACTGAATTATTGTATCATTCAGTCACTGTAGGGGAGCGGATGCGCTTCTAAGTCGAAGACATAGACTGCCGCGCCGCAGGGGGGGAGGCTCCACTGTTATGGAGAGGAGCGTGAGCAGTTGTGTGCTGCACCATGTATTCGGTGCAGCCCCCGGGGCTGGCAGTGCAGGGAGAGCAGGGCTACGCCTGCATCCCGCGCACTGCCGCAGCGAACTGCACAGCCGCTGCGCGCACATCGGCCGCGCCCGCGATGGCGGAGATGACGGCTACGCCGTCGGCTCCAGCCGCCATCACGGCGGCCGTGGTATCGGGCGTAATGCCGCCGATACCCACAATCGGAACTGCGATGCCTGCGGCGCGCAGTTCCGCCACCCCTGCGGGGCCCAGCACAGCGTGGGCATCCGCTTTGGAGCGCGTCGGGTACATGGGCCCGACGCCAAGGTAGTCGGCGCCCGCCTGCACCGCACGGCGCGCCTCATCCACAGAGTGGGCGGATACGCCAAGCATCCGCCCATCTCCAATGCGGGCGCGTACTAGCGCCGCGTCCGCATCTTCCTGGCCGACATGCACGCCGTCGGCCTCCACCGCTACAGCCAGCTCCACATCATCGTTCACGATGAACGGGACCCCGTGCTGGCTGCACACCTCGCGAAGCCGCATCGCAAGCGTGATGCTAGCTTTGCCAACCAGGGCGCCAGTTCCCTTTTCACGGAACTGGAACAGCGTGATGCCGCCAGCAATGGCCTGGCGCAGCACTTCCACAGGGTTTTGCGTTGTATTAACGCTGCCCATCACCAAATACACCTGCATCGCGCGGCGTACCGCTTCTACATCCCAAGGGCGCATCACTGCTCACCCCGTTGTCTGCGCTGATACGCAAAATGATTTGTCGGCCCATGCCCGGCCCCAATCCCCAGCTCATCTTCGATGGCTGCCTGAATGAATGCTCGCGCGGTCGTAACGGCAGCCAGAACAGGTGAACCCTTGGCTAACTCTGCGGTAATGGCCGCAGAGTACGTGCATCCTGTTCCGTGTGTATGACGTGTTACCACACGAACATTCTCCAGGTAATGAAAAGACTGCCCATCGTAGAGCACATCCACGATCATGCCACTTCCTTCATCATGACCACCTTTGACCAAAGCATACGTTGAGCCCATCTGTACAATCCGTCTTGCGGCTTCTTCTCGCTGACTCAGATTCGTGATAGACATCTCGGTAAGCAATTCCGCTTCAGGAATATTAGGTGTTGTGATCAGGGCATGGGGCAACAGCTCCGTAACCAGCGCTTGTACAGCTTCCTGCTGGAGCAGAGGGGCACCGCCTTTGGCGACCATCACGGGGTCGATGACCAGATTAGACCAACGGTAATGCTGCCATTTCTCAGCAACTAGCCGAATAATCTCAGCACTATATAACATGCCGGTCTTCGTTGCGGTTGGTTGAAAGTCTTCGCCGGTCGAGTCCAATTGCTGGGCAATGCCATCGTAAGGGATGGGAAAAACGCCCTGCACACCTGTGGTATTTTGGGCAGCAATAGCGGTGATAACGGTCATGCCGTATACGCCAAGCTCCTGGAACGTTTTCAGATCGGCCTGAATTCCTGCTCCGCCCCCGTTATCAGAACCTGCAATGGTTAGCGCTTGAGCAATGCTCATATTGCACCTCCACGGATCTGACGGATTTGTGCGCGTTCTGCCAAGAGGTCTGGTGTTACTTGTGCCAGTTGATTCAACAATTCAATCTGGAAGCTGCCTGGCCCCTGATGAGCTGTCCGCTCTGCCGCCAGTTCAGCCGCTACACCATAAAACGCGAGCGCTTCAACAACACTGCCTAGAAGATCGGCTCCTGATTCCGCTATGGCTGTAAAAGCACCAATCACCGAACTGAGCAGACAGCCAGCACCTGTGACCTGAGTGAGCAGGGCATGACCATTACTCGTAAGGAATGTGGATTGTCCATCAGTAATGATATCTTCTTTTCCGGTAATGACCACAACACAGCCAAGTTTATGAGCTGCCCGCTCCGTAATTCCAATCCGGTCACCTTCACCTGATCCTGCGTCCACACCTTTAATACTCCAGCTCTCACCGATGACATTGGCGACTTCCGCCACATTGCCGCGCAGCACCGTGAGGCGAAGCTCACGAACGAGCATCTGCACGGTTTCTGTACGATAGGTGGTCGCACCAGCTCCAACCGGATCAAGCACCACAGGCACGTGATGCGCATTAGCCGATTGGCCTGCCAGACGGATCGCCTGAACGACTTTGTCATCGAGTGTACCGATGTTGAGTACCACGGCTCCTGACATCTTGGCGACATCAGCGACCTCTTCATGAGCATAGGCCATAAAAGGGGACGCACCTAGTGCAAGCAGACCATTGGCTGTGAAGGGAGCCACGACAAGGTTGGTGATATTGTGTACCAGCGGATTTTGCGTACGAACACGTTCCAGATAAGACATATAATTTCCTCCTTGTTTTGAAGTAACCCCATCGGCGGAAGTCCGATATCTGGAGTCACTCAGCAGAATAATAGGATATGAGTCTCCTTGTTGAGTTGGGGCGCAGAGTGTAATGACAACGAGAGGCATTAAGCATAAAAGCAGAAACGTAAGATATAAATCAATTTCATAACTCACTAAAAATGGATTTTTGTACCTGAATATAGATGAATTGAATCATTTTGATTTATATCCAGCCTTGATTGAAACAGCTAAAGGTTGGATTCATATAAAAAGTAAATTGACAGAACCGCCGCAGTACAAAAACGCAACAATACAAAATACAGAAAGTGAACCCAGGGTATTTCCAAACTCAGGCAAGCGATATGGTGACGGACGTTAGCGTCCAACGAGTGTCTTGAAGCCAATACCAATACTAAGACCATGATCATTCTGGCAGCTCATCTGACGAATTGCTTGCGAATTAATGGTTTCTAAAGAACACAGGACGTCTTATTTTGCTGTCAGGTCCTCCTTTTGAAATGTAAGGAACATCAGACACGTTATTTCCCAGAATTCCTAACAAAAACGCTTTAAATAGCTGTTTATTCTGATATAGCGTGTCTCAGATTTCTTAGATTTCTGCAAACGCTCCAAATCCTTGAATAGAAAGCCACAGATTCGTTAGCGCTCGCTGCATGCTCTACTCCAAGCACATTAAGGAGCTAGCTCCCAGTAGGTTTGAAGATATGCGCTAATGTTCGTACCAAATACATATCAACAAGCTACCCAAACGCATATCAAGCTGCTCTGATGCACATCAAGCCACTTAGGCTTGTTAAAAATTCTGATCCTCAGATGCTTGCTTCAGGCCAATTCCATTTCGCAAAACTTCCTGCATCCGATCCTCACGTTTCTTGCTAACTTTGCTTTTGATCACATTGCTCTCATTCCCTTGCGTTCAGTCACTTTTCCTTTATTCACGTTGCTCTCCTTTATTTACTCTCCTTGCAGATTAATAAAAGCATCCTCGGCTTTCACCGATTCAGGAATCAAATCCTGTTCAACGAGCCATGCACGTACATTCTCCCAGGACGCCATTTCCTGCCGGCCAAACGGTTGGCCTTCTTCATTCATGAGTGGCAGTAGAATAGCCAGGCTTTTGGTTTCGATCTCCGGGTCAAGCGGAGACGTTTGATTCTCATGAGCGAGCAGAATATTCAAGGCTTCTTCTGGATGCTCAGTTACATATTTCTGTCCTTCCTGGATCGCTTTGACGAACCGGGTAAGTTGGTCTTTTTTTGCTTCAATGCCAGCTTCACTTGCGGTCAGGACCAATTCATAATAATCAGGCACACCATAGTCGACAGGGTTAATCGATTTCATGGCATGGCCTTCTTTCTCGAGAATCAATTGTTCATGGTTAATAAAACCACCCATAATTGCATCCGCCTGTCCGGAAGCCAGTGAAGGAATCAGATCGAATCCAACGTCAACCAGATTCATGTTATCGGGATTGCCGCCATCATGGCTAATCATTGTACGTACCATCGCTTCATACAGTGGAATCGAAGAATAACTGACAGTTTTACCGTCAAGATCTTTGGGTGAACTCACGTTGCCATTTGCTTCGGTTAACAGATGCACAAGTGGATGCCGAACAACAGCAGCAATGGATCGTACAGGAATGTTCTCGCCACGCGCGAGCAAGATTTGGGGCTGGTAGCTTAGAGCCAGATCAATTTTACCGGCAGCAACAAGTTTGAGTGAATCATTGGTATCCGCAGGCATCTGAATTTCGACATCCAGACCTTGGTCTGCGAAGTACCCTTTTTCCTGAGCCACATAGATGAAGGAGTGTACTGCATTCGGGTACCAGTCGAGCATGATGGACAGTTTATCTTTGGCGTCTGATGCTGGTTCGGTTGCAGACTTGTCTGTTTGTTGTGCATTGGTTGCAGAGTCTGTTGTTGGCGTGTTATTGCTGGTATTCGTGGTGCTGCATCCACTGACTATCAGCAAAAGGCTAATGAGCATGATGGGAAGCAGGGAGTATATACCTTTGTTAGTCATAAATGAAGTTCCTCATTTCATCGTTTGGGTTTGTAGAAAATGGACAGCAGCATGTTAACGGGCAACGTGATGACTGAAACATAATTGCTGATATGTGAAAAAAGTGTTTGGAAATCATACTTCCTATCATTAAATCGGGTTCACTCTCGAAGATTATCCAGTCTTTCTTTTGCCTCTATGCCACCGTGTGTTAAACCGTTTCTCCAGCCAGGCAATCAGTACAAACAAAACGATCCCCAGCAGGGATAACAGCACAATAGCTGCAAACATCGCATCCGTGTTCATGTTGCTGGACATGCGGCGGCTGAAGTATCCGAGCCCTTTGCTGCCACCGAGCCATTCGCCAATCGTTGCCCCAACCACGCAGTACACCACAGACATCTTTAGCCCCGAGAAAAAAGAGGGAAGTGCCAGTGGAATCTGGAGTTTGCAAAAAATATCCCACTTGCTGGCACCCATGGTGAGCAGCAGTTCACGCTGCTCTGGATCGCCTTGGCGAAGTCCATCGTAGGTGCTGACCACAATGGGAAAGAAGGCGATCAGGAACACCACGGCGACTTTGCTCCACAGCGTGTAGCCAAACCATAGGATGAAGACGGGGGACAGGGCAATCAGCGGGATCGTCTGACTGATTACGATGAAGGGATATAACGCTTTTTCAATCGACCGATTCATATGCATACCAGTTGCAAGTGCAATTCCGGCACCAATGGACAAGCCAAAACCAACAACAACCTCCATTAAGGTAGCAGGCAGATGTGTAGCCAGCAGGAGGTTGCGATGCTCATACAGGGAGCTGGCAATCGCCGTTGGGGCTGGAATGATGAAGGAGGGCACCCATTCCATACGCACAATCCACTCCCAGAAGACAAGCAGCAAGAGCAGGAGCCAAAGAAACAGACCATAACGGGCAAGCCAACGCCTTACGCTATCCTTCATGCAGTCTCCCAAGTTACCTTCTCGCATGCAATTGTTCCTCCAGTCGTCGTCTCATCTGAACGAGTGTCGGTTCGTAGATCATGTCCGAATGTCTTGGACGTGGCAAAGGTACCGTCAAATCCTGTAGCTGTTGGCCTTGGCGCCCCGGAGTTAACAGGATAATCCGATCACTGAGCAGCAGCGCCTCTTCAATGTCATGCGTTATGAACAACACGGTTTTGCCAAAGCCCTCCCACAGTTCCAACAACCAGCGATGCATCTCCCGTTTGGTTAAGGCATCGAGTGCGCCGAATGGTTCATCCAGCAGCATGAGTTGGCCACCTGTCAGCAAAGTACGAAGCAGCGCGACACGCTGGCGCATGCCACCCGACAGCTCGTCTGGGTAAGCATTCGCGTAGCCGGATAGGCCAAATCTGTCGAGCCCAGCCAGAATGTCCGCGCGAATTCTTCCCTTATCCTGCCGCTCTGGAGCAAGTTCAGCGGGGAGCATGCAATTCTCCATGACGGTTCGCCAGGATAACAGGAGGTCCTTTTGTGGCATGTAGGCCACCTGCCCCAGTCGCTTTCCTTCAGGGACCCAAGGAATTTCTATGGTTCCGTGGGTTGGCTCAAGCAGGCCTGCCAGCAGCTTGAAAAGGGTGCTTTTACCGGAGCCGCTGGAGCCGATGAGCGAGACGAATTCGCCGTTGGCTACACGCATCGACACATTGGAGAGCACGGGGGAATCCCTTTTTCCCGGGAAAGCGTAGCTCATGTTGTGAATGGTTATGTTATTATCCATCTCGTTCGGTTCCCCCTTGTTATTCCAAATTCAACTTCAAACTGCGGGATCTTTAATTACACCTTCTGATCTGCCCGCAGAACGCGAAAAAGACCCACCCATTTCCGGAGAAATGAGTGGGTCTGTAAGTTCAATTCACATTAAATTTCATCATCAACATGAAAAAATCCGCTTACTGAAAGGCCGCTCCACTTCCCTCCGCTGGTATGATCCAGATCAGGTTCAAAGGGTCCGAATCATTCGATTCGTCTCAGCCGTAAGGCTCCCCTAGTGCAATGTTCAAGATATGCAGTTGTGTGTTCAGCATATATCACATGCAAGTGGAATGTAAAGGGGGCGCTCGGAAAGAATGTGAGTACTGATCTTGGCTTTCCGCGGATTCATAATACGCTTCGTCCAAGACAATTACGACATGGGAGGGAATATGATTGAGTAAACCAAGCAGCCGTGAAAATGGTCCGGTCAGATTATTCGGATTGTACAGCCAGATCATTCGGGTAGAAGCAATAATCAATAATCCGTTGCCGGAATTGCTCCAGGTCCCTCTATTCCTCTTACTGGGGCAGGTTTATTTAATCAGATAGATACGGTACAATATCTATTAAATTTCTATATACTGCTTTCGGAATGTATTAAATGGAAGGGGGAGTGTATATGAAAACGATTGGTCTTATTGGTGGAATGAGCTGGGAGTCATCGTTAGAATATTATCGAATTATTAATGAAGAAGTGAAAAAAAAATTGGGAGGATTGCATTCAGCCAAATGCATTTTATATAGCGTGGATTTTGAAGAAATCGAGCGTTATCAAGCTGAAGGTGATTGGGAAAGTGCTGGTGAATTATTAGGGAATGCTGCTCAGTCTTTGGAAAAGGCAGGAGCAGAAATGATTGTAATTTGTACAAATACGATGCATAAAGTGATTAAACATATTGAAGAAAAAGTGCGTTTACCCATTGTACATATTGCTGATTCAACAGCAAATCAAATTCATAAGTCCAAAATAAGTACGGTTGGTTTACTTGGCACTAAATATACGATGGAACAAGACTTTTATAAAAAACGAATTGAATTTAATGGTATTAAGGTTTTGATACCGAATGAAGAGGATAGAAAAGTTATCAATAAAATAATATATGAGGAATTATGTTTAGGGAAAATTGAGCCCTTATCAAGGGATTATTATAAAAAGGTGATCCAAAGGCTAGTTGATGATGGAGCTGAGGGGATCATATTAGGTTGCACCGAAATTGGATTATTAGTAAAAGTAGAGGATTCAGAAGTTCCATTATTTGATACAACACGTATTCATGCGATTGAATCTGTTAATTTGGCACTAGCCAAATCATTTTGACACAACCAGATAAACCAGTTCTCTGATTTACCTCGGCTCATGAACCCGATATAATAGGGATGGCCCGTATAGGCCGGATCACAAAATGCAGGTGGGATTGTTCTCCCTCCTAGGCAGAATGGGGACCCGAGTTGAAAACGTTCAAAAAAGTATATATTGAGATCACGAGTATCTGCAATCTGGCTTGCAGCTTCTGTCCGCAGACGCAGCGTGCCAAAGGATTCATTGACCCTGAAGTCTTCAACAATATACTGGAACAAGTTAAACCACACACCAAACATATTTATCTACATGTCAAAGGCGAACCCTTGTTGCATCCCAAAATAGATCTGTTGCTCGATTCCGCACATGAGAAGGGACTCAAGGTTAACATTACAACGAATGGTACACTATTGCCCAAGACTCAGCATAAATTGCTTGGCAAACCGGCGCTGCGGCAGATGAATTTCTCCCTGCACAGCTTCGATGGGCATGAAGGTTCAACCGACCGTGACGGATACCTGAGCAACATTTTGTCCTTTGTACACGAGGCCGTTAAGCACAATGTCATCATCTCATTCCGACTGTGGAATCTGACGCAGGATAACTTCACAAATGCTCAGATGAATCGAAATCGGGAGACCCTTGAAGTACTGGAACGTGAATTCAATCTGGACTTCCGCATTGAGGAAAAAGTAGTTCCAGGCAGCGGGGTCAAAATTGCCCCGAATGTATACCTGAATCAGGACCATGAGTTCCAGTGGCCAAGTCTGGATGCACCTGAAGATGACGGCAAAGGCTTCTGCCATGCATTGCGTGGTCAGGCAGCTGTGCTTGTGGATGGAACGGTGGTTCCATGCTGTCTCGATGGCGAGGGTGTAATTAACCTGGGTAATGTGCACGAGAAGTCATTCTCGGAGATTATTGAGGGTGAGCGAGCGAACAATCTGGTATATGGCTTCTCCAGGCGGGAAGCTGTGGAAGAGTTGTGTCGAAAGTGCGGTTATCGTCAGAGATTCGGAGCCTGATATCTTATATCAGCAAGCCAGAAGCCATTCAAGATCACACATTTGGAGACAAATGTAGTGGTCTTTCTTTGTTATCGGGGATTAAAGTGAGGGGTACATACGTTACAAATGAGCATACCAGAGGTTGATATCAGCATATTGCTTGAGGGACCTGAAATGCAAAAAATGCCGATATGACAGGTATTGCGCGATGTCATAATATATCTGATCTAATGATTATTCTAGTTACCTTCCTTATTTGGTAGGATTAGGTTGTGGGTCGGACAGAGGTGCACCTCTGACGATCTTCCAGGACAAGCTCAGGCTTGTACAATACCAAATAACGAGAGAATAAGGGAGGAATAAAGTAATGAAAAAAATGTTGACGTTGTTGCTGTCCGCTGGTTTGGTTGCTTCTATATTTGGTGCCGTTCCGGCTGCGGCTGCACCTACCGTTGTAAATTCAACCATTGTGGTTCCAAAGGGCACGACCTATGACGGCCAAGGTAAAACATTTGTAGCCAATCCTTCCACACTGGGCGACGGATCTCAAGCAGAAAATCAGAAGCCAGTCTTCCGTCTGGAGGCAGGGGCCACGCTCAAAAACGTAAACATTGGATCACCAGCTGCTGATGGTGTTCACTGTTATGGAAACTGTAATATATCGAATGTAGTCTGGCAGGACGTGGGCGAGGATGCACTGACATTGAAGTCGGCTGGAACGGTTAACATTACCGGTGGGGCAGCGTATAAGGCTTATGATAAAGTGTTCCAGATGAATGCAGCCGGGACGATTAACATCAAAAATTTCCGTGCAGATGATATTGGCAAACTGGTTCGCCAAAACGGTGGAACTTCCTTTGCAGTTAACATGACGCTGGATAACTCCAACATTTCCAATGTGAAAGATTCGATTATGCGTACAGACAGCAGTACATCACAAGGGAAAATTACGAATACCCGTTATTCCAAAGTACCAACGTTGTTCAAGGGGTTTGCTTCAGGGAAAACGAGCCAGTCTGGGAACACGCAATATTAAGAACAGGGATACCTTGGAATACGGATTGAAGGCGTGTACGGATAAGGTAGCTATTTCACATCGTGAAGTATGTCCAAAAGGCATCCAGGGGGATGCCTTTTCCTATGCCAAATTTTGATTTTTATAGAGACCATTGCCACAAATACCCAACTGATGTACATTAGAAGCAATGAAATAAGTGAACCGGGAGCTCAATGAAGTTGGGCTGAGAGAGTGGCCTTGTGCCGCTGACCGTACATCTGATCTGGGTAATGCCAGCGTAGAGAACATGGAATTACAATATGTAAGGGTGAATTGTGGGAATGAACGTGGATGAACAACAGACCTCTTTGAACTTTGGTGGTGTATCTGCCAGGGGGGAGGGGAGCTGGTTGATATTCCGTCTTTGCGTCAACCATCCAATACATCATTGTGAGGATTGTACACTGTACGTAAGGCCTGCCCGGAACCGGGGAGGCTTTTTCGTTTATTTTGATAACCCCCACAGGGAACAAAGGAAGGACGTAGAGAACATGGCAACAACAGCAGGCAACAAGCGATTGAAACTAACGGATATTCTGGTAACCATCGTGATCGCAGTAGTGTTTGGGGTGATTTACAAGATATGGGGACCTACATATGACTTGATGAAACCATTTGGTGTTCATGCGGAGCAGATGATCTACGGCATGTGGTTTATGGCGGGCACGTTTGCTTTTGTTATCATTCGTAAACCAGGCGTGGCTATTCTTGCCGAAGTTGCGGCTTCAACGGTAAGTGCTTTTCTGGGCAGTGAATGGGGCATGTCCACACTTGTATACGGTCTGTTGCAAGGATTGGGAGCCGAGATATTCTTCGCAGCATTCCTGTATCGCAAAACCAATCTGTTTGTCACCTGTCTTGCAGCCATAGGAGCCGCAGCGGCTTCGCTTTTGCTGGATTATCAGTACGGGTATATTGATTCACTCTCGGCCTGGAATTATACGTTATTTATCGGATTCCGCTTCATCGGAAGCATCTTGATTGCAGGAGTGTTTGCTTATTATCTCGCCAAAGCATTGGAACTGACCGGTGTAACACGCTCACTCAGACCAGTATCCAAACAAGATTATGAGGCGCTGGATTAGATGAGCGTAGAGGGGAATTCGCAAGCGGTAAGTGTGACAAATCTAAGATGCAAGTTCCCGGGAGAGAAAGCCTTGGTATTTCAAGGCTTGTCTCTTTCTGTGCGTCAAGGAGAGAAAGTGCTGTTGCTTGGCCCGAGTGGCTCCGGTAAATCGACGTTATTGCAAATTTTGAGCGGTCTGATACCACGTTCGGTTGAGATTCCGATGAAATGTGATGATATTCAGGTTCCCGCCAAAGCAGGAGTGGTCTTTCAAGATCCGGATACCCAGTTCTGTATGTCCTTTACGGATGAAGAAATCGCATTTGTGCTGGAAAACCGAAATATTCCGCGTGAAGAGATGCCTGCTCTGATTGAATATTATCTGAAACAAGTGGGGTTATCCTTTGAACAGAATCGTGTATTGATCCAGTCCATGTCTCAGGGGATGAAGCAGCGTCTCGCGATTGCTTCGATGCTTGCCATGGACCCGGAGGTATTGTTTTTGGATGAACCCACTGCACTGTTGGATGATGAGGGGACTTCCCAGGTGTGGGATACCGTCAGACGGATCGCCAGTGACAAAACGATCATCATCGTTGAACACAAAATTAACGAGATTGTGGATATGGTCGACCGAATTATTGTGTTATCACCTGAAGGAAAGATCGTGGCGGATGGGCCAGCACAGCAGGTATTTACGCATGAACGGGGCAAGCTGAAGGCTTATGGAATCTGGTATCCGGGTGTGTGGGATGAGCACGAGCAGGCAGCTAAGGAAGAAGAGAGAAGTGCTTCTGGAGAGCTTCAATTGTGTGTGGACCAAGGCATCTCAAGTTTGGAAGCACAGCAATCGTCTGGTTTATCCGATACACCGGGTATATCCCCCATATCTCACGTCTCATCCTTATCACCTGTATCATCCACCTATCAGCCTGCACTGGACTTGCAACAGTTCACCGGATGGCGTGGGAAAACACCTTTCATTCAGGTGGAGCAGGCCAAGGTATGGCATGGAGACTGGATTGGTATTGTCGGAGTTAATGGAGCTGGCAAGAGTTCATTGTTGTTATCTCTGATGAATATCTTGAAAACAACAGGTCATTATGAGGTGGAAGGTCAGCCTTCTGGCAAAACGGAGCAGCTTGCAGATCGAATCGCGTTTGTATTTCAGAACCCGGAGTTTCAATTTGTGACCAACACGGTCGCGGAAGAAGTGGAATTCTCATTGCTGGGGGGCAGGCTTACAACGGAAGAAAGACATGTCAGAACTGATCATATGTTGAATCAGTTTGGACTAATCGACCTCTCCGAGCGCCATCCCTACCAATTATCGATGGGGCAGAAACGACGCTTGAGCGTTGCCTCTGCACTGGTGAGAGAGCAGCGAATACTGCTGTTGGATGAACCTACTTTTGGACAGGATGCCCGCAATACGTTTGCCATGTTAGCACAGCTGGAGCAATTGCGGAGAGAGGGAACAGCCATTGTTATGGTTACCCATGATCGTGAAATTGTAAAAAGATATTGCACCCGAATCTGGACGGTGGATGAGGGGAGGTTATCTGATGCAACTGTCGTTTCCTCACCGTGAAACTTGGCTTCATAACGTCAATCCGGGATTAAAGATGATCATTCTGACGATGATGTTTGTCATCGTTATCCTCATTCACAATCTGAATGTAATGGCCAACGTTGCGGTGGCGATGATGCTATTACTGTGCTGGACAGGTCATCCGTGGTACAGATTTATACTGTATGCATCACCATTTATTCTGGTTTTTATCTCCACGTCTACAGGCATGATGATGTTTGGTAAGGGCGAGACCACATGGTATAAGTGGGGATTGATCCACATAACCGAAGAGAGTTTCTATCGCGGTCTACACTTGGGTTTTCGCTCGCTGACTATGGCCGCGGCTGGGTTACTCTTTGGTCTTACGACCAAGCCTGTGAGACTGTTTTATTCCCTGATGCAGCAGTGGCGGCTTCCCGCAAAATATGCCTATAGCTTTCTGGCCGCGATGCGCATGATCCCGATTTTGCTGGATGAATTCCAGACGCTCCGTTACGCTATTCGTATTCGTGGAACACGGCAACGCGGCTCTCGCTGGAATGTGTATGGTACACTCAAGCGTTACGCTATTCCGCTGCTGGCACAGAGTATTCGCCGTGCACAGCGAATGGCGGTGGCGATGGAAGCGAAAGGATTTACGGATGGCGCGAGCCGAACGTATTACATTCAGATGGGCTATTCGCGAGCTGATCTGTGGTTTGTATTTTATTATATGCTCACCTTAACAGCTGCTTATTACATCGGGGTTACCTTTCCTTATCATGCTACGATGGTGGATGTAAGGTAATATTGGGAGATAGATAGAAATATATTGAGGTAAACGGTAACTTTTTCCTTTTTACTGCGTCTCTATTGGAAATAACTTCTAATGGATGGGGATGAACGAGAGTGAAGACGGGTCCTGACTGGCAGAGAACGGGGTATAAATGGATTACCATGACTGGATTATCAGCTGTGCTGTTGACGGGCTGGATGCTGCTGGATTCCAAGATGGTTGTGCTTGGAGGACAAGCTTTGGTTACAACGCCACAAGCCTTGGGTGCAAGTTCTCAAGTCTTATCAACACAGTTGGCCTACAAACAAGGAGATATCGTTACACTCATGAATGACATACCTTTGTTCAAAAACAGAAGGGACGGCAGTGTGGCTGCTGACCAGCTGGGAATTGAATACTATACAACAAAAAACGAAAAGTATACGTTAGCCTCGGTTCGAGGCGAGTGGGTGCAGCTTAAGTCAACCGATCATGGAGACTTTTGGCTGCCAAGTTGGTATGCCCTGAAGGAGAGCAGAAGCATGACGGAATCAGCTCCCCAAAACTTCACGCTCCGATCAGGCAGTAAGCTGTATCTGGCTCCGGATAGTTCTACAACCTGGTCTTTTGAGAAAGCGCTAACAGATAAGGCTGTTATTGTTGCAAAGTGGAAAGGCTGGTATGGGGTCTCCATTGCTCCACGAGTCTGGAATAAAGAATCCTTCACGTATCGGCCAGGACTCTTCTGGGTCAAGGCACAGGCTATAGAACAGCGGATGAATGTGGAGGATGGTTGGTTCCAACAGGATACATCGCTGCCAACTTCGGTTATACGCCATCTGACAGATATTAAGCTGAACAAGGCAACCACCTCCAAACAAGTGGCTGGGTGGTTAGGCGAGCCGGATTGGAAAGAGCGTTCAAGCAATCTAAATTTCACGGGTTATTCAATGAGTATTGGACAGACCTGGAGATATGAGCGGGAAGATGCGCAATTTCTGGTCACATTCAACAAGAATGGCAGACTGGTCAGAACACGCTGGAATTTAGCACAGGATAATCAAAATGCTGTCGTTTCCGATTGGAACATCAGTCGGGCGGATGAATATGGGTTTACAACAAAAATCTATGGCACAACACTGCCAACGACAATCCCTTGGAAACCGGTATGGACCAACCAGGGGGATATTAACTACACTTTTTTACAAGCAGCCACGGATGATGTGCTCCTGATGAAAGGGGATGACGGTGGATTTAGCGGGGATTACTACGAAGGTTCCATATATGCTCTTGACCGACATTCCGGCCAGCAATTATGGGAGATCAACGGGGGCTTTGGAAGACAGCAGGCAGAGGTGGATGCAGAGCGCAAAAACGTTACAATCTACACCGATTATGACCCTGATAAGAAAAAATACGTGGATCGTATTCGTCATCTGAACTTGAAGAACGGAAAGGTCACGTGGACGTACACTCCTAAGCAAAATTTTAGACTAAATGGCATCACCGCTGCTAAGAACGTTGTGGTTGTAGATAACCCAGTTGTTGAGAGCTCAAGTAACAGTTGGTTAACGGTTCTGGACAGTGCAAACGGAAAAACATTGTGGACGCGAAAACTGGCTACGGGTTATGAATTGTTGAACAAGAGTGCAGATGACCCCTATGTGTTGTATTGGGAAAAGAATAAGCTGGTTGCAGCCGATCCGCAATCGGGCCGAATTGTATGGAGCTTGAAGGCCAAACGATCCACCATAGAACAATTTGTGAATGATCCATATTTTGATGGAATCGAACGTCGGGATCCCTTTGCAACCACGAATGCTGAAAGATGGCTATCACTAGACAATCAGTGGCTTCTGCTTGATCTGAACACGGGGAAAAAGCTTGCCCAATTTCCTGCTCGGGCAGGACAGAGATTTGAGGAGCTGAATGATGGCATGTTGTTGATCCGTGAGAACAAAAACGGCGATCATTACGGAGAATATGAAGATTTTACAACCACCCTGTATGATGCCAAGACAGGCAAAACACGCTGGACACTCAAGGGCAAGATTGAACGAGGACTGGTGGAAGAGGATCAGTTGTATGTGATTAAGAATGGCTATCCGGCGGCTGTGGATTATAAAACGGGGGAGACGCGCTGGAATGCCAAAGATGCGATTGCAACACTAAGGCATCCGACGAATCAGGGAAGTTATCTGGTCATTGATGATCAGTTGCTGCTGCCCATGGACGAAAATCTTCTCGTAATGAATAAAAATAATGGAGCATTGTTAGGTCGTGTACATGACGTTGTGATGGGAAGCCCGGAGCACCGGGACCGGGATGCGAAGAATGGAATGATTAACCGGATCGGTAATGAAGTGTATGTGGGTTCGTCCAACGGGCGTTTTCGTGTATATGAAGCCAGCCGCCTGCAGGAGGCAATCTCACCTTAAAAGCTTGTCTCGTAAGGGATGTTGATTTATTATAAATGAACAGGCTTGCTCGCGCTCCGGTTATCGGCTGTGCGGGCTTTCTTCATGTGTTCTTGAAGAACCATGCATGATCATTCACGGGAGGACTCTCCATGATCTCATTATATGGTGTAAGCAAACGTTATATCGAGCGCGGTTCCCGTGCAGATCAGGGATTCGAAGCATTAAGCTCGGTGTCCCTCGAAGTGGGACAAGGAGAAATACATGGCATCATCGGATCGAGTGGTGCAGGCAAATCCACGCTTCTGCGGATGCTCAACGGATTGGAGAAGCCGGATGATGGTGAGGTTGTTGTGAATGGGCAGCACTTGACCCAGATGAATGAACAGAGTCTGCGTCAGGCACGAAGATCCATTGGCATGATCTTTCAACACTTCAATCTTGTCAGTAACCGAACGGTGAGTGGCAATGTCTGCATGCCATTGGAGCTTGCGGGTATGCCCCGTGCGCAGCGAGTTGAACGTGGACTTGAGGTGCTGCGGTTTGTTGGACTGGAAGACAAAGCGGGTCAATATCCTGCTCAGCTTAGCGGAGGACAGAAGCAGCGTGTGGCGATTGCGCGAGCGCTGGCCAGTCGTCCGGATGTGCTGCTCTGTGATGAACCGACCTCTTCGCTTGATCCACAGACCACGAATGGTATCCTGGATGTGCTGCGACATATCAATGAAACGCTGGGCGTGACCATTGTTGTAGTAACGCATGAGATGGAAGTGGCTCGCAGACTATGTCACAGGATATCCGTCATGAAGGATGGGCGACTCGTTCGTACGTTGTCTAAAACGGAAGTGAGCAGTATCCCCGCTCCGCAGCCTGATCTGCTGACCTCCTTGCTTGCGGGTGACGAATATGGGATGGCAGGTTCGTCTTTGTTCCGTCAGGCAGAACAGGAGGACAAGTCATGAAGTTACCTGAGTCTGTGCTGAAGTATCAGCATGAGATATGGCAGGCGATCGGAGAGACTTTTGTCATGGTGGGCATCTCCATTGCGGCAGCTGTTCTGATCGGGTTACCTCTGGGTACTCTGCTATACTTATTCCGGAGAGGACAACGATATCAGAATCAAACGCTGTCCTTTGTACTCGGTAGTGTCGTCAACATCATTCGTTCGTTTCCATTCTTACTGCTGGTTGTATTCATGATTCCATTCACACGGATTGTTGCGGGAACGTCCATCGGTACGCTGGCGGCAACCGTGCCACTCTCGGTCATTGCGATTGCCTACTACGCCAGACTGGTGGAACAAGCGTTGCTGGATGTACCGAGGGGAGTGGTTGAAGCTGCTGCTTCCATGGGGGCATCGACGATGCAACTCGTGGTGAAATTCTTGTACGTGGAGGCACGATCTGGTCTTGTACTGGGACTCACGACAGCTACGATTAGCTTCATCTCTTACTCGACGGTGATGGGTATTGTAGGTGGCGGCGGGGTTGGTGATTTTGCCATTCGCTACGGTTATCAGCGCTTCGAAACGGAGATTATGGTATTTACGATCATCATTATGATTATCCTGGTACAGTTGATCCAATTCACAGGTAGCAGACTGTCCCACTGGCTGGATCGCAGATCCTGAACGGTAGGACCGTGTATTATTACGAATAACCAATACAGATTATACGATGAGGGGTAGACATGAAATGAAAGTAAAAATGATGCTTATGTTGCTTGCAGTAATGCTGGTTGTAGCTGCTTGTGGCAAAAAAGAAGAAACACCTGCGGCTGAAGGAACAAAGGAAGACACACAAGCTGCACAAGAAGTTACGTTGAAAGTAGCTACGTTGATTCCACCGATGACAGATGTGCTGGATATTGTTAAACCGCTTTTGAAGGAAGATGGCGTCAACTTGGAAGTTGTTGTGTTATCAGATAACGTTCAACCAAATACGGCACTCGCGAATAAGGAAGTGGATGCAAATTTCTTCCAACATGTGCCTTACATGACCCAGTATAATGAAGCGAACAATGCCAATCTGGTGGCTGTACAGCCTATCTATAATGCCATCTATGGCGGCTACTCCAAAAAGTACAAAACGATTGAGGAATTGCCAGAAGGTGCAACGATTGCAATTGCAAACGATCCTTCCAACATTGGTCGCTCTCTTGTGATGCTGGAGCAGAACGGATTGATTAAGCTGAAAGAGGGCGTAGGTTTTAACGCCACACAGGCAGACATCACCGAGAATACAAAGAACTTCAAGTTTGAGGAAGTGGACTTGTTGATGCTGGCTCGCATGATGGATGATGCTGATTTGGTAGCCATGACACCGGCATATGCCAGTCCGCTCGGTCTTACACCGAAAAAGGATGCATTGTTAACCGAGAAGGATGATTCCCATTTTGCGATCACCATGGTTGCCCGTGAGGATAATAAGGACTCCGAAGCGATCCAGAAACTGGCTAAACGTATGGCAGGTCCAGAGGTCAAAGCCTTCTTCGAAGAGAAATATGCAGATATTGCGATCCCGGCATTTGAATAGAGAATACGTTGGTCCAATGTAAATAACCTTTAGATCTGAGCGATAACGCTTGGATCTTTTTTTTGTCATCTGCATGCTTATTAATAAGTATTTAGAAAGTTAACAATTTGGTCATATCCCCGGAACACTTTATTTAATAGTTTTTTCGTATAATTTGGTTGAAAATAGTTCTTTAGGATTATAAATGAAGAGATTTGTTCGAGTTTTTTAGTGTAAAAGTGTTTTTTACAAGAAGTGAGACCTAGTTTTTAAATAGATGGTTTACAATCTATGAGAGCTTTACAAGAGCTAAATAAGTTGTATGAATCATTCAGCGATTGTCATCGGAGTGGCAAGTGTAAATAATCACTAGTTCAACTTATAAGTAGATCAAGTAAAACTAAAATTAATCTGGAAGAGGTAGAGAAATTTGTCCCAAAAAAATAGCAAATCGACCTGGTTCAACAAGATGCATAAGAACTTTAAGACCAAGCTGGTGGTGTCCTTTATTGCTTTCCTGGCCATTCCTTCGTTAAGTATTGGAGTTTTATCGTATAACAGTGCAAAAGATGAAGTGGAGAAGCAAATTTTACATAGTGCGATGGAAAATGTGAACCTTGCCAGTGCAACGATAGATCTTTCAGTCAATACCAAGCGGAATCACATTGAATATTATGCGAATACACTTGCAGAGCAATTACGTCAAGATGATGCAGAGGTTCGGGTTGTGAACGAATTGAAGGGGTACGCTGCACAGAACAAAGACATCATCACCATAGGTGTAGGCACAGAGGCAGGAGTGTATCTGATGTCCTCTGATGCAGAGATGCCCAAGGATTACGATCCCCGAGTAAGACCATGGTATACCGAAGCAATGGGAAATCCAGAGCAGGTCATTGTTACAGACCCTTATATTTCTGCCGAGACATGTCGCTGATTTGGCGAAACATACAACCGTACAAGCAGAAGAAGGCGGCAACACCGTCAAGCAGACGGTGAGTCAGATGCAATCGATTCAAGAGACGGTAGAACAGACAAACCAATTGATTCAGGCGTTATATGAACGATCACACCAAATTTCAGCGATCACGGAGTTAATCGGAAATATAGCCAAACAGACAAACCTGCTCGCGCTGAACGCATCCATTGAAGCTGCTCGTGCAGGTACACATGGCAATGGATTCGCTGTTGTAGCAGCAGAGGTTCGCAAGTTGGCAGAGCAATCCGGGCAGTCCGTCAATGAAATCACCGTGCTGACTACGGCGGTACAGGAAGATATGGCTGCTTCCGTTCGCATGATGGAGAAGGTGACTTCAGAGGTTGGAGAGGGCATGGACATCTCTACAGAAGCGATTCGGAAGTTTGAACGTATTCTGGATAGCATGCGGGAAACGACACCTCAGATTGAAGAGATTGCTGCCACGTCGCAAGAGATCACAGCAGGTGTACAGGAAGTATCTGCTGTATCCAATGAGTTGGCAGGCATTGCGTCAGGCAACGCCGCAACTTCCGAAGAAGTGGCCGCTTCCTCAGAGGAGCAACTGGCAGCGATGGAGCAGATTTCTTCATCGGCTCGTGGCTTGTCTACCCTGGCTGAAGAGCTGCAGCGCCTGATTAGACAGTTTAAGTATTAAACGGGATCGTAGAAGAGAGTATCACACAGGGACAGCATCACATCATGTTTCATTAGAGGGAGTGGACAACCATGCAACTGGAACTCAAAGCCTTCTTACTGCTAACGGATGCGGTCATGATTACAGATGAGGAGGGTGTGATTCTGGATGTGAATTCCGTTTATGTAACCAAAACAGGATTCTCACGGGAGGGCACCATAGGCCAGCCTGCCCGATTGCTAATGGATACCCACTGGAGAGGAAATCAGACCTGGTCCGGCGTAGCCAAACTGATGAAGGCCGATCAGGAAGTGTGGGAAGCCCAAGTTACGATTACATCGGTTCATTTGGATGATTCTCTTTTTTATATCAGCATATTTAATGATGAATTTTCATGAAAAAAAATCGTTGTTTGGTGATAAGGGTATGTTAGCTGAAAGTAGTAATTATTTTCAAAAAAATGGTCAATATCGTCAATTGAATAAGGGAGTCCGGCATACTATGATTTGTGTACTGGGGAACTGCGACCATGAATCTGACAACATTCATTGAATGCATGAAATCCTGAAGTCGTAATGTGGACGGTGACCATTTGCTACGCGATCTTGTATTAAATTTCACGCTAATTTTGATCTTTGTTTTCCTAATTCATCACTATCTGAACCATACAAATGCTACCCGTTCAACATCCATCACGACTCGGATCATTATTGGTATTACGCTGAGCATGTTGGGCACGGCGCTCTATTATTTCTCTATTGTGCTTGAGGATGGTACATTGTTGAATTTCCGGGCCAGTGTGTATCTGCTTGCTGCTTATTTTGGTGGGAGTGGATCTGCTTTCGTTACTTTTGCATTCATGTGGATTTTTCGGATTAATATGGGGCGTAATCCCTTGTTGGAGAACTGGCAGTATGCGTTGACAGAGTTGTTATTTGTTGTAGCCATATGTCTGATCTTTAAGTATATCAGGGGATTTATGCAGAAGTGGTTATACGGAGCGTTGCTGCTGATTACTGTGTATGAACTTTCTGTACTAAAGACCTATTCTCCTTCTCTGTTAATGATGGGGCAGATTCTCTTTTTTCAATGTATCTGCCTGCTGTCCGTTATATTATTCCTGTATTATCTGAACCAAAATCATCGATATAGGAGATTGGTCATTCAGAGGGATCAGGAAATGCTGGAGATGCTTCGTATGCAGCCGGGTTTTACTTTTAAAATCCGAAAACAGAACGGAAAATTCGAGTATCTTGTGCTTGAGGGAGAGATGCTCTCCCAACTGGGCTTGGATATGAGTAGTCTGAAGCAAGATTACAAACTGGGCACATTGGATATTTTACCTCAGGAAAAGGTAGAGTTTCTGCGAAAGCAGTTTAACCGGGCATGGGAAGGGGAATCTTTTTTTTACGAGATTGAGCATGAAGGTTACTATTCGCTGGTGAAAGTTCGCCCTCTGCGAGAAGAGGGTGTGGTGAAATATGTCGTGGGATATGGACTCGATATCACGGAACACAGAGCAGTTAAACGAAGGATTCAAGAAAGTGAAGAGCGATATCGAACACTTGAGCGAGTGTCAGCAGACTGGTTTGTCGGTTTGGATAACAACAGATGTATTGTGTCGGTTAATCAGAAATTTCTGGATGTTCTCGGTCTCGGCAGGCAGGAAGTGATTGGGCGTCAGATTGAAGAATTGTTGTTCATTGAGCAGCTGGAGAACTGGTTGTTCGTTTTCCAAAAAGCCTTACATCACAATATAGCACAGGATACGGAACTGAGTTTCATTATTGGAGAAGGTCATGAGCAGCATGTTCGGGTTCACCTATACCCTGTTAGAGTATTAAACTCGAGTGAGAAAATTAAGGCAGTCATTCATGACATTTCGGATCACTATAGACGTGTTAAGGCTGACAAAGCAAGCCAGGCGAAGAGTGAGTTTCTCGCATTCATGAGCCATGAGATTCGTACCCCACTGAGCGGTATTATCAACTTTTCGTTGTTGCTTCAACGAACAGATCTATCTCCACAACAAAAGGATTATTTGAGTAAAATCAATGCGTCCTCTCAAACCTTGCTTGCCCTCGTAAATGATATTCTTGATTTTTCAAAAATAGAGGCAGGCAAGCTGATGTTGGAGAAGGTCTCTTTTTCACCAGAGGAAGTGATCAAACGTGTGGCAGATCAGATCGGCGTGGCTATTGGGCACAAAGATATCGAAGTGATCTTTACAACCGATCCCGATCTGCCATTAACGGTAATTGGTGATCCGTTCCGACTTGAACAGGTGTTATTGAATCTGCTCAGTAATGCGATTAAATTTACGGAGCATGGATATGTAACGTTGCAGGCAGAGGTTCTTTCATTGGAGGCGGAGCGAGTTCATGTCCGTTTTGAGGTAGAGGACACGGGAATCGGAATGTCACCCGAACAATTGGAACGACTCTTTGTCCCGTTTACTCAAGCGGAACCCTCGACGTATCGAACATATGGTGGCTCTGGTCTTGGGCTGATCATCTGTTACCTTCTGGTCACCTCTTTGGGAGGAAGCTTGCGGGTGGATAGTGTGCTGGGAGAGTACAGTCTGTTTTCATTCGACTTGATATTTGAACTTGCAGATTCGGAAGAAGAAGAGAGTTTTTCCCTGCAGACACACCCTCTCCTATATGGTGCGAATGATGTGGTTATCATTGAAGATGATGAACGGATGGGCGCAAATCTGAAGCAGCTGCTCTATTCATTCGGGATGAATCCGACGCTGTATACTTCCATGAACCATATGATGGAGAGTGTTTGGTATACTCCTGAAGCCGAAGGGACAAGTTCGATGTTGATCATGTTGGATATGGATGCAGAGGAGACCGTCAACGGATCGTCATGGGACAGTTTCATGAAGCGATTGAATCGAACCAAATTTCAAATGGTGGGTTATACCCATGCTTTTAGTGAAAATGCCCTGTGGAGTGAGGAGAGATCCTTTCGCCCCGATCTCATGATGATCAAACCGATTACACGTCTGGGATTGTTCGAAGTCTTACTTGCACTTCAGGGTGAAGGGCCATTGGAGAAAAAGCGGATGATAGAAGGCGATGAATCTTATTTGCTTAAATCCAAAGGGCACATTCTGATCGCTGAAGATCATGAAATCAATCAACTGGTCATTCGGGCCATGCTGGAACATACCGGATTCAAGGTGACGCTGGCAGATAATGGCACAGAGGTTTTGAAGAAATTGAATGAACAAACATGGGAACTGATTCTGATGGATCTCTATATGCCAGATATGAATGGAATTGATGCAGCGCGACACATTCGCAAGATGAGGAAATATGATCGTACACCCATTATTGCGCTTACAGCGAATAGTTTAAAAAGCGACCATGAATTATATCTTGAAGCAGGCATGAATGCCATCCTGACTAAGCCCATACATGAACAACAGCTCGCGGACATTTTGGAAATATGGATTGATCTAAAAGGCATAAGGGAGATCAATGGAATTGATGCAGATAAGGCGATCAGACAGATGGACGGCAAGCCACATATTCTGCAATATGCGCTCACGAAATTCAGAATGGAGTATGGCTCGTTTCAGCAAAAACTGGCGATTCAACTTCAACAACAGCAGATTGCTGATGTAATTCGTAGTGTTCATTCTCTTCGAGGCGTAGCTGCGAATCTGCATGCGGTGGACCTGATGTGTGCGGTTCTCCAATTGGGATCGCTCCTGTCCCGTCCGTTATTCAAAGATGAGGAACTGCGTTCGGTATTGGAGAAGGTACAACAGGAAATTGATAAAATTACCGAGTCCCTGCCATGGTGATCGGAATGAAGCTGTGTTGTTTTAAGGTGTGAACTTATATCCTACCCCCCAGATGGTTTGAATGTATTGGGGGTTTTTTGGATTGTCCTCAATTTTTTTGCGAAGCTTGGTAATGTGCACATCGATGGTGCGATCATTAATGTAGGCATCAATACCACGAATGGCTTCAATCAGGGCATACCGACTGTAGACTTTGCCAGGATTGAGGATAAACAGCTTCATGATCTCAAATTCGGAAAATGTCATTTCCACGCGCTGGTTATTCAACAGAACGGTTCTTCGGGCCAGATCGAGAGATATTCCGGTTTCCTGTTCAGTGACAACAGAGCTGTTCAATATGGAGTAGCGGCGCAATACGGCCTCAATACGTGCCTTCAGCTCCTGCATGCTGAAAGGCTTACATACATAGTCATCAGCCCCATCTGTTAATGATCGAATCCGCTCAGAAACCTCAGTTAACGAAGAGATGACAATGATGGGGATTGCCGTATGTTGGCGCATGAGAGAACAAGGATTCTTATTACCCGAATCAGGGAGCATCAAGTCAAGAAGCAGGATATCAGGCCGCGCTTGAAGCTGTAGAAGACCATCTCTTGCGTTATCGACACGTATAACATCATACCCTTCACCTTGCAAATACAAGGATAATGTATCGCCTAACATGTTGTCGTCCTCTATGATAAGCACTTTCGTCATGATATTCCTTTCTGAACCCCCTTCTTGTAGAAGGACTAAGATCCATGAATTACTTCATATACCTGATATTTAAAACATGCACATGAGGATGTCAAGACTCTAACATGACTCCAAGAAGGCGAGAGACTCCGATTTAATGCTTGCCAAGATGTGGATCAGCTTCACGCTCGATCAGGCGCATCAGTTTGCGCTCGGTAGCGCTCTCTGGCGCAGGGGTGTAGACACTGCAACGCAGATCGGAACTACCCTGAACCTGCAACGAAGTCAGATCAAACAACATTTTGCCTGCTTTGGAATGCCTGAATTCGATTAAAACGTCCGGGGCACTGCTGACGCTGCTTTGTTTCCAAAGGGTATGAAAATCGGGATGTCTGTTCATCATGTCATCCAGAAATAAATTATACCATTCATCATCAACGTACTGGCCATAGTAAGCACGAAAAATCGCCAGAAATCCGCTCACAAAATCCTCCCAGTTCACCGCGAGCCTGCGAAACTCCTTTCGATCAAATAACAGACTGATCATATTCCGCTGTTCGGGGGCAATCTGTTCAAAATCCATAAAAAAATGCCGAGCTGCATCATTCCAGCCGACTATGTAACAACGCCGATCCGAGATCACGGTAGGACAGTGATGAAGTTCTTGCAGAATTTTCTGCAAGGAAGGGTGAAGTTGAACCGGTTCTTCTTCCAGTGTGGGCAGCTCCGAGTGATGCTCCATGGCGAGCGAAAACAGATACTTTCGTTCATCTGCAGTAAGCCTCAGTGCTGAAGCAATGTTATCCAACACGGAATGGGATACCTGAATATCCCGACCTTGTTCAAGCCAGGTATACCATGTTGTACTCACTCCTGCCAGTTGGGAAACCTCTTCTCTCCTCAGCCCAGGCGTTCTTCTCCGACTTCCAGTGGGTAAACCGACCGATTCGGGAGAAATTTTGGAACGCTGTGTTTTCAGAAAAGTGGACAATGCCTGTAACCTGACATCGTAGTTCAATCCATCACCTTCAATCCTCGTTATCATGGTAGTCATTATACTATTATAATTGACAACTTGTAATAGGATATTCAAAAGTGCACTATTAGTGGCAGAGCGTAAGAGTAAGGTAGACAACAGCGCTGAAGGAGGATGGACATGGAAAGAGTCGTGATTACAGGTATGGGAGTCATCTCTCCTTTGGGAAATGATGTACATACATTCTGGAATGGATTAATTGAGGGTAGATCAGGTGTATCACCTATAGAACATTTTGATACAGCTTCGTACAAAACCAGAATCGCTGGTGTGGTCCGTGATTTTGATGGTGAAGAGCGTTTTGGACGCAAGGAAGCAAGGCGTATGGATCGATTCGTTCAATTTGCTGTTGCTGCTGCGGATCAGGCTGTATCGCAATCGGGTCTTGTGATGGATGAACTGGACCGTGAACGGGTAGGTGTATATATTGGTTCAGGCATAGGCGGAATCCAGACATTGATGGAACAAGGCAAGGTCCTGTCAGATCGGGGACCTGCGCGAGTCAGCCCAACACTGGTACCTATGATGATATCCAATATGGCGGCAGCTATGGTCAGTATGAGGTTTGGTTGCTGGGGACCGACATTATCGCCAGTAACAGCTTGTTCCATTGGAAATACAGCCATTGGAGAGGCTTTTCGGTTAATTCGTCATGGCGGAGCCGATGTCATTATTGCTGGCGGGACAGAAGCGGCTGTAACCGAGGTGTCGCTGGCAAGCTTTGGTAATGCGACAGCATTATCAACAAGAAATGAAGCCTTTCAAACAGCAAGTCGTCCATTTGACGCAGGGAGAGACGGTTTTGTCATGGCGGAGGGTGCTGGAATTCTGGTTGTGGAATCACTGTCTCATGCACTGGGGAGAGGGGCAAATATTCTTGCCGAAGTGATTGGATATGGTGCCAGTTCAGATGCGTATCATATGGTAGCTACCCACCCGGAAGGACGGGGTGCATATCTGGCGATGAAAGCATCACTGAAAGAGGCTCAGATTGGACCTGAGGACATTGATGTGATTAACGCTCATGCCACCAGTACGGAGGCAGGTGATCTGTCTGAGACAAGAGCGATTAAGCAACTTTTCGGGACAGGTGCCTATGATATTCCGGTCACAGCGAATAAGTCCATGACGGGACATATGCTTGGTGCAGCAGGCGGTGCGGAGGCGATCTCACTTATTCAAAGTCTGCGGCATGGCATCATTCCTCCAACCATCAATCAGGAAGAGAGGGACCCTGAATGTGATCTGGATTATGTACCAAACGAGGCAAGAAAAGCGGAGTTGCGGATTGGGATGTCTAATTCCTTTGGCTTCGGCGGTCATAATGCGGTTATTGTTCTTCAAAAATATTCATCTTAAGTAGAAAGACAGCCGTAACCAAAGGAACAGCGCTGCCTGATGGGGCAACGCTGTTTCTTTGGTTACTTATGGATCACTCGTAAACACTGTACCTTGGTTAACGGCCAAGAGTGGTTGTACGCCTCAGGAAGAGAGGGATGTCGAATCGGCCATGCCTTTATTACCTCGGCTCAGCCAGCTTACACGCCAGCGGGATTGCATGAAGAGAACAAGGAACAGGGAAGCTGCTGCAATCAGGCTAAGAATGACAAAACCTGGCGTGTAGGATTGATAGCTACTGTACAGTTGGCCGAGAATCAGCGGCAGTGCATACCCGCCCAATCCGCCAGCGGCACCTACAATACCTGTCATCAGGCCAATCTCATTACCGAAGCGTTGGGGAACCAGTTGGAACACCGAACCATTTCCGGCTCCCAGACACATCATACCGAGGAACAACATGACTACCACAACAGGAAGTGGTGGCATGAAGGATACACCGATCAACATGATACAGGCTCCTGTGTACAGGAAAGTTAGCATGCGGGTTCCGCCAATTTTGTCCGCCAAGTACCCCCCAACAGGTCGGAAGAAACTGCCTGCGATTACACAGAAGGTGGTAATGTCAGCGGCACGAACAGGAGAGAGCCCATACTGGGTGTTGAAGAAGATGGTGAGATAGTTACATAATCCAACGAAGCCGCCAAAGGTCACACAATAGAAGGCACAGAATACCCAAGCATCTTTTTGTTTAAGCAGACTTCCGTATTGGGACAATTTCTTGGGTTCAGGCCGGTTAGGGCTATTTTTGGCAAAGATAGAAAAGAGGATGAATACAATAGCGATCGGTATAATAGCAAGTCCGAACACAACTTCCCAGCTGCCAAAATGCGTAGCCAAGCGATTGGCAAACAACGTTGCGAGTACGGTTCCGCTGTTACCCGCCCCGGCAATACCCATCGCCAGACCCTGATGCTCTTTGCCATACCATTGGCCTGCCAGAGGTAGCGCAGCAGCAAAGGAGGCGCCTGCGACACCGAGCAAGAGTGCCACCACGTACAGTTGGCTTAAAGAGTCGACCCATAACCAGCCGAGTAATAAAGGAACTAAGGTGACAAGCATCCCGATCTGTGCGGTCAGTTTCGGACCAATATAATCAGACATGAAGCCAAGCACAAGGCGCAGGATGGAGCCGCCGAGAATAGGCAATGCGACCAGATTGGCCTTTTCCAGCGGAGTCATCGGATAATCCAATGCAATGACAACTGCGAGTGGACCCAGCATCCCCCATATCATAAAACTGATGTCAAAATACATAAACGCCCCGAAAAGGGTGGGCTTATGCCCGCTTTTCCAAAAACTTTTGCTCTCCATCATTCATCATCGCTCCTCATCCAATTGAGATCTTCGTGATTTGTCTATGTGCTTGTTAAGGCAGAAAAAGGCCGCAATTCGTCCAGATATGAACGATTTGCGGCCCCGTTGCCGACAGGCGGTACACGTCATTGTGTTCCCGCATCTGAGTTGATCACAGCACTGTGATTTTGATTCAAATTATAATCAAGAGAAAATGTATATGTCAACAAAAATTACATGTGATTTTAGATAATTCGTTTTTTAATCGTTATTCGCATTTTTGTGTTAATTTAGTTGACATTAGATTCAGATTCCCTTAATCTGAATCTAATATGAATCTACACAAAGGCGTGTGGATTCCGGAGGCAACGGTGCCCTTTTCCGAATCATGGAGAAGGGATTTTTCTGTTTATTTTCAGGTGAGATAGATAGGGGGCAGCCCATGAGTAGAAGCAAACTGGTGATTATCGGGAATGGCATGGCTGGAATGAAGTGTGTCGAAGAGATTATCGCACTGGAGCCTGATACGTATGAGATTGTAATCTACGGTAATGAACCGCGTCCCAACTACAATCGGATCATGTTATCGAAAGTATTGCAGGGTGAGCATTCGTTACAGGATATCATTATCAATGATTGGAGCTGGTATGCCGAGCATCAAATCCGGCTATGCGCAGGTGAAACGGTGCACCGCATTGATACCCGTGGAAAATATATAGAGACTGAATCCGGATTAAAAGAAACCTATGATGTCCTGATTCTGGCGACAGGGTCTTCACCTTTTATCCCACCGATTCCGGGGATTGATAAAGAGAGGGTCATGTCCTTCCGAACGATTGATGATTGTACGCGCATGTCTGATTATTCCAAAACATATCGCAAGGCCGCAGTCATTGGTGGCGGATTGCTTGGGCTGGAGGCTGCGCGCGGGTTGCTGCATCTGGGAATGGAAGCTGTGGTGGTCCATAACGCACATTATATTATGAACCGACAGTTGGATGAGAAGGCTGCCGCGATGCTTCAACAGGAGCTTGAAGACCAGGGTATGTCCTTTCTTTTGTCCAAAAATACGCAGAAAATTACCGGACGATCGCAGGCGCAGGGACTGCTGTTCACAGATGGTTCCAAGCTTGAAGCTCAGGTTGTCATTGTCGCTGTAGGAATTCGGCCAAATGTGGATCTCGCCAGACGAAGTGGAATCGCTACGAATCGGGCAATCATGGTAGATGACTATATGCGCACCAGTGTACCGGATATATATGCAGTTGGGGAATGTGCCGAACATCGGGGAATCAGTTATGGTCTGGTGGCTCCTTTATACGAACAGGGGAAGGTGCTCGCACGTACGCTCTGTGGACAGGAAACGCCTGAATACAAAGGATCTATTCCCTACTCACAGTTGAAGGTATCAGGGGTTGATGTTTTCTCGGCCGGCGAGATCAGTGGGGAAGGTATGCAGACCGCAATTCAACATCTGGATGGCATTCAAGGCACATATAAAAAAGTGCTGATGCAGGCTGGCAAAGTGCGTGGAGCCATTTTATTTGGAGATACAACCGAAGGAACGGCATTGCTTGGACTTGTGCAACGAGGTGCAGAGGTGGCGGAATTGGCTCCGCGTGAAGGCGCCCCAGACCCTGCTGAGATGGCTGCTGCGGCATTATCGGCTCAGGAGACTGTCTGTGCCTGCAACAATGTGACCAAGGCTGCGATAATGAAGGCCATTCAGGAACAGGGTCTGGAAACGGCAGATCAGGTGAAGGAGCAGACCAAGGCGTCAGGTTCATGCGGTGGCTGTCGCCCGATGGTGGCTGCTCTGTTGAAACATACGCATAACCTGAAAAATAACGGGGGTACTGGAGTGGAAGCCACACCAGATAAACCTGCTCCAATGCCTGTGTGCAGTTGTACGGCGCTTGGGCATGCAGAACTGAAGGAAATGCTGGATGACTTTGTTGATCAGGAGACAGACCTAACCTCTATCTTGAAACAACTGGGATGGGGGTCGGAGCATGGCTGCGCGGTATGTCGTCCAGTGATCCACTATTACTTGCAGTTATCCGGTGGAATGATAGTTGCACGAGAGATCGAAGGGCACTCAGAGGTTCAGGTACGCTGGGATGATCAGATCCCGCTTTCATCCTATGCAAGAGATGCTAGGGGGTTGGCTGCACAGCTTCGTGCGAGTTGGATCGGCGCTGTGATGCCGTCGCCGGTGAATATGGGAGTCGCACCAGGGCCCGGTTCGTTGGTGAGCGCACTGGTGCAGGATATTGGCTTGCTGGCTTCACCAGCTGGGTGGGAAATCTATGCAGGCGGTCATGCAGAACATCCGGTCAAACAAGGTGGCTTGCTCGGGGTGGCTGAAACAGAGGTGCAAGCGGCCACACTCGCATCAGCCTGCCTTCAATGGTATCGCCAAACCGCTTGGTATGATGAGCCGTTATGGGCATGGACGGAACGTTTGGGATTCATGTCGATTCGGGAAACGCTGCTGGATGACCAACTACAGAAGGAACTTGTTGCGATTCATCATCATGAGCGAGATGTGGCTTCAGCATCCCCGATGAAGCAATTTCTTGAATCTCCCGCGGTGCAGGGCACCGTCTGAAATGGATCAGTATTACAGCTGAAAGGCAGGGATGGGAAAATGGAATTATCGATAACTTCGGAAATGGCGGTATCCAAGCTGTATGTAAAAGAAACACAGTGTCCATATTGCAGTGTGCAATGCAAGATGACAGTTGAAGAGTTGGTTGCACCTGTTGCAGGCCAGAGCCGAGCGGAATATACGGTCCAAGGCGTTCCGAATGAAGCCTCTCAGGGCAGGTTGTGTGTGAAGGGTATGAATGCTCATCAACATGCGCTCAGTGGTCAACGATTAATGCATCCGCTCATTCGTCGCAATGGCGAGCTTGAATCCTGTTCCTGGGAGGAGGCCATTCAGACCATCGCAGAGCGGTTTCAGGACTTGAAAGATTCATACGGAGCAGATACGGTCGGAGTCTACGGAGGCGGATCTTTGACAAATGAAACAGCCTATCTGCTCGGCAAGTTCGCCAGAGTTGCATTGGGGACAAAATATATCGACTATAATGGACGGTTCTGCATGTCAGCTGCGGCTTCAGCTGGCAGTAAAGTGTTCGGGATGGATCGTGGATTGACGTTCCGTCTGTCCGATATTCCCAAGGCGGGCTGCATTGTACTCGCAGGTACCAATATTGCAGAATGCCAACCAACCCTGTTGCCCTACTTCAATAAGGCGAAGGAGAACGGGGCCTTCATTATCGTTATTGATCCACGCAAGACGGCAACCGCTGCCATTGCCGACCTTCATTTGCAGGTGAAACCTGGCATGGATGCTCTGCTGGCAGATACCATGTTGAAAATAATGACGGATGCCGGATTGGTGGACCCTCATTTTATAGGCGAACGAACGTATGGCTACGAGCAATTGATACAAGGGTTGGCTGATCTGCAACTCGAACAGGCGGCACAAGCATGCGGGGTTGATCTGGCGTTGATTCGTCAGGCGGCGATGGCATACGGTGAGGCAGAGACAGGCATGATCATGACAGCGCGTGGTGTGGAACAGCAGACGGATGGGCATATGGCTGTCAGACACTTTCTCAACCTGGTGTTAGCGACTGGCAAAATTGGCCGAGAAGGCTGTGGATATGGTGCTATCACCGGTCAGGGAAATGGGCAGGGCGGACGGGAGCATGGGCAGAAGGCTGACCAGCTGCCGGGCTATCGATCGATTGAAAATGAAGCCGATCGTGCCTATGTGGCATCCGTCTGGGGTGTGGACCCTGCAAGTCTGCCTGGTAAAGGGGTCTCGGCCTACGAGATGATGGAGAAGGTCCATGATCAGGAGATTCGGGCGTTGCTTGTAATGGGCTCCAACCCAGTCGTGTCCAACCCCAATGTGCGTTTGGTGGAAGAAGGTCTGCGCAAGCTGGACTTTCTGATCGTGGCAGATATGTTCCTGTCGGAGACAGCACGCATGGCTGATCTGGTTCTCCCGGTTACATCTTATATGGAGAATGAAGGTACACTGACCAATCTGGAGGGGCGTGTTCTGCTCCGTGAACAGGGGCGGCCTGCGCCGGGAGAAACGCTCGATGATTGGGATATATTATGCCGGATTGCCGCGCAATTGGGTAAAGCTTCTTATTTTGAATATGACACTGCTGAGGATATCTTTAATGAGCTTCGGGTGGCGAGTCGTGGCGGGGTGGCTGATTACTATGGCATTACCTATGAGCGTTTGCGTAACGAGAAAGGGGTATACTGGCCGTGTTCTGCCCTGGAGGATCAGGGAGAAGGACTGCTGTTCGGTGAACGATTCGCTCACCCGGACGGCAAAGCGGCATTCACATTTGAATCCAGCCCGGGCTGGAATGATATATCTTCGGAGTTCCCCTTAATTCTCACCAATGGGCGTGTGTTACCTCATTATCTTACAGGGGTGCAGACACATCGAAGTCCGGCACTGGCAGCTCGTGAATTGGAGAACTTTGTTGAACTTCACCCGGCTACCGCTGCCCGTTATCGTATTCACGATGGAGAGTGGGTAGAGATTCAATCGACGTACGGAAGCTTCACGGTTCGTTCGCGCATCAAAGATTCGATTCGGCAGGATACCTTGTTCGTGCCGATGCATTGGGGCGGCATTCAGAATGTGAATCGGGCCACCAGACCAGAGCTAGATCCGTTCTGCCGGATGCCTGGGTTCAAGACAGCAGCTGTAACCATTCGACCGTTGCGATTGGTCAGATGATTCATGCAGGTTTCAGTTTTTAAAGGTTCTCAGGTGTCATAAGCTGTTCTAATAGTAGCTTAGCGGCTGCGCAGTCATATTTATATGAGACTGTGCGGTTTTTTTTGCGTATATGTACGCAAGTAGGCCATAGTTCCGTGGTTCCACGTAAACATGAGGATTGGCTCATGAATATAGATTGAATTTTAGTTATGATGTTCATTAGGGGTACATATGTACGTATTTTTGGTTTTATTTTGAGATAGGTCGTCATTTCGAGTTTAGGTTATTACGCATCGTGGTATAGATATCGGGGCTTATGGAAGTTTCTTCAAATAGGGCAGGACAGAGGGGGCATGACAGTGAACGTATGGATAACGGTAAAAAGTCTGGGTAAGCGCAAGCCGGTACTTGCCAAGCAAGCTGCCGAACTTCCGGAAACAACTCATACGTTAAGGCAGCTCATTGAGAACATGGTGGCTCTGCAAGTAAAAGCGCTTCAGGACAAGAAACAACAGGCTGAATTGCTCGCCTACCTGATGCCGGATGATATTGAGGCGCAGGGAGCGGCGGGAAAAGTCGGGTTTGGCGCAGTATACAATGAGGGTGTTCCTGATCTGAATGTTGCGATGGAGACAGCTATAACCGCCTATGAGGATGGATTGTATAAAGTATTTCTCAACGATGAAGAATTGCAGGAACTGGATGAGTCACTTGTTGTAAAAGACGGAGATAACGTGGTATTTATTCGTTTTACAATGCTTGCCGGACGTCTGTGGTAGAGAGCGATGAAGGAGGAGAACAGGATGAATCAGGAAGAGCAAGTACAGGTGTATATCGATGGATTGCAGGAAAGAGCCAAGTCGTTAACAGGGGTACAGCTTGAGCTGGCAGGCTATGTTGTGGAGATCGCCGGGTCTACGTATTTGCGTGGAGATGAAAAGATGTTTTTGAATACTGATAAGTTGCTTGGAAGGTTGGCTGCAGAAACGCAGAAACCATTATTCCAGCCACTATTGGATGTGCTCCAGCATCTGGCGAGCGAGTCATTGGTTGCACGATTCCATTATATCGCAGAGCGTGCGACTCGTTTCCCATACAGTAACAACTATGAACGCCGGCCTTTCCGCACATCCGATCCTGAACAGCATGTAGCACAGGTCATTCGCAAACTGATGGGATTGTTCCGTATGGAAATGAAGAATTTCTCCCTGAATGAATATGTGTCACTTCGTGAGTACAAGTTGGATTATCTGCATGAGATCCGTTGGGTTCTGGCGGATTGTATCGCTTATGAACTGGATCATCAGGGCGAAGATATGAAGCAGGCGCTGCACGATATTATATATGGTGACAATCAGAATGCATTGTTAACCCATGAAATGATCAAAGGCATATTCATGAGCGATCAGGCGGATGCCTATCAGATGGTGGGTGAGCTGCTTGTTGCAGCAAGGTTGCAGGAAGGACTGCGCCAAAGCATTGTGGAGCGGATGGATGAAGGGACACTGGAAGCCTATATTTACATATTAAAAATCATTATCGACAACAACCTGATTCGTTTCAGTTCCGTGGTAAGAGCGCTTGCCGTATGGACGGGGATCGGCATAGAAGCAGCTAACCAGCGTGTTGCCGCACAGTTGATTGAACAGGCCTATCAGGCGCTTGTGCAACCAGAAGTACGCGAGGCCTGGCAGCAGGAAGCAAATGCTAACAAACTCTTTATCAGTCTGTGGGCGACAGCGGTCATTGAAGAGAATGAATTGAAGAGCAAGATAATCGAGATTATGGATCAAGGTCAGTTATATCAGAAGATTGTTGCCCAATATGTACTGGCTAACAGCCAGAACAGGGAGCTTCGATTGGACATTGCACGTCGTTATCTGGAGGCGCAAGATACCGAGTTGATGCACTGGATTGTGACCAACTATGATGCGATGTATATGTACAACTGGAGTTTCGAGAATGGAGAGAATCAGCGTAGCGTCTACGTGTGGCCATTGCCTACTCTTGGAGATAAGGCCTTGCGGCGTCAGGACTTTGATCGGTTCAAACAGATGCTGGCTGCCATTCCAAAAGGCGGGTCAGGTGGACCATCAGGTGTACTTGAGTATGTTCACTACCGGATTGATACGGATGATGTAGTCAAGAAAATGTTATATTTGGCTGCATATGATATGGACCCGGAATGGATCGGGGAGGTCATCGCAATCAAGGACCGATTGAGCCCGGAACTGCGCGGAGAACTGCTGTCCCAGTTTGTTCAGCATCCTGATAATGAGTTACAAAGACAGTTTGTGTTTGAGAGTTTGTCTGATAAAAGCATCAGTAATCGGGAGAGTGCACTCGCCAAAGCGAAGCTGCTCACGTTGACGGTTGATGAGATGAAACAGATGGAGGCGTTGATGAAGCTCAAAACAGGCTCACTTCGTCAGAAGGTCATCCATGTATTGTTACTGCAACCCGTGGACCAATTGGCGGTCTCGCTGAAGCGACTTTTGCAGGCCAAGAGTGAACTGCAGCGCTTGGGTGCGCTCGAATTATTGACCGAGATTGCGGCAGATCCAGAGCGGATAGATCAGCAGGAGCAATTGCAGCCATTGGCGCAGCTGATTGAGACACCCACTGCCAAGGAACAGAAACTGCTGGATAAGCTGACCGATCAGGGGAGTCGTTACACAGCCTCTAATGGATTTGGTTTATTTGATCCGAAGCGACGTGAGCCATTGCTGGATGAAAAGCGTGATCTCAAGGGCCATAATCCGAAGGATATCTTTACACTCTCTCTGGATAAGACCAGACCATTTCTGGAGGGACTTAGTGAATTAGTGCATGAACACAGGGATTATGAGTACCAGGTGGAATACTACGCTGGCTACAAAGACACATTGTTAATCGGAGCGAGTCTTCGCTCCAAGGTTCCGTATGGAGAGCGGAATGAAATGAAGCAAATGGAACAGTTTCCGCTTCATGACGTATGGGAGAACTACATTCAACATGCCGGGTTTAGCAGTGTAGAACTGATGCAGTTGTATATGGGTATACAGCTCCGGGATTTCAATGGCAAATTGAGCGACCATTACAGTTACTTCCATGATCAGTATGGCTATGAAGAACTGCAAAAGATTCCGTTACTGGAAGGCTGGCGCAAGACGTTTGCTGAACAGACCTATCCTCTGGATGATATCGAAAAGCTGCAGCAGATGCTGGATTCGTTAACGTATAAGGATCAGGTAGTGGCGCTGATATCGGCGGCATTTCTGGATAGCGATCCGATCGACACGTTTGAAATAGCTGAGAAAACCTGGGCCTCCATCATCGCGAGTATGCCTGCTGATCGACTCGAGAAAGAGTCAGGCATGCTTCATATTCTGACTGGACCTTGGAATTATGTAGTTCGTGGCAAAATCCATGACGACAACAGCTTCAAACGTTTCTTCCAGACAGCTTACCAGTTCACCAGTCTTGTAGAGAGTAGTCAACCGCTGTCTTTACTGTCACTTGAAGATTTCCTGCGTGCGTACCAGTTGAACCTGATTGATGATCAAGAGATATATCGACAGGTGCTGATCGGTGGGAATCGTCTGATGTTTATTCGGGACTTAACATCCACTCGTACAGAAATGATCGCGAGTGATCCGAAGCTGATTCACTTACGGGATACGGTCGTTAATCGGATTCTGGAGATTGAGCTGACCCGGGGAGAACTCTCTACAGAAGTAAGCACACTTGCCATGAAACTGGATCGAATTGAAGGCATGGAACACTGGGTACATCTGGTTTCTGCGATGGATCAGGATACATTTGTCCGTGGATATATCTATAGCTATGGAGACAACACAACACGTAAAGAGACGTTTAGCTATCTAATTCAGAATTGTCATCCACGGGATGGAGAAGATGAGAAGCGTCTTGGGGAATTGCTCCAGAAGTATCCGGTGAATGAGAAAAAATTGCTGGAAGCAGCCATGTACGCCCCGCAGTGGATGGAGATTGTTGCGAAACATCTGGGATGGGAAGGTCTTCGCAGTGCAGCCTGGTACTTCCATGCTCATATTAATGAACGATTTACTGCGGAGAAAGAAACCATCGTGGCCCACTATTCTCCAATCTCACCACAGGACTTTAATGAAGGTGCGTTTGATATCGCTTGGTTTGAAGAAGCCTATGCTGCTGTCGGGGAGGAACGGTTCAATCTGTTATACGATTGTGCCAAGTACATTTCCGGGGGAGCTAATCACCGCAGATCCCAATTGTTCGCAGATGCTGCACTGGGCAAGCTTCGTCTGGACGACATGCGTGATTCCGTGTCAGATAAGCGAAACAAAGATCATTTGTTAACCTACAGCCTGATCCCATTCGCGGCTAATCGGGAACAGGATCTGCGTGAGCGATACGACTTCATTCAGAAGTTTCTGATGCAGAGCAAACAATTCGGTGCACAACGTCGTGCCAGTGAAGGTGTGGCATCACAGATTGCACTGGGCAATCTTGCTCGTAATGCAGGTTATGCCGATGTTACGCGGCTGATGTGGGACATGGAAGCACGTAAGTTGGATGAGATGAAATCCTTCTTTGAACCTCATGCATTGGATGCTGACACGACAGCACAATTGGTTATTGATGAGGAAGGCCAACCCGAGATGGTTATCGTTAGCAAAGGCAAGACACTCAAATCTGTACCAGCTCGGTTCAAAAAAGATGGATATATCGCTGAACTGAAAGAGCTCAAATCGGATCTGGTGGATCAGTATCGCCGGGCACGGCAGGAGCTAGAACGTTCGATGACTGCTGGAACGTCCTTTACACGTGAGGAAATTGCCAGTCTGATGCAAAATCCGGTTATACATCCGCTGGTAAGAACACTTGTATTCCAGTCAGGTGACAAGACGGGACGATTCGATGTAGCATCCAATGGTTTGGTTGCTCCAGGGCCGGAGGGTACGAACCATACACTAGCGGAACAGGATCAACTGTTGATTGCTCATCCGCTTCATCTGTATCAGAGCGGAAGCTGGAGTGAATTCCAGCGGGATCTGTTCACCCGTCAGGAGCGTCAGCCGTTCAAGCAGGTATTCCGTGAGCTATATCTTCCTAACGAGGACGAATTGGCTAATGGTACGGTGTCTCGTCGATACGCCGGGTATCAGATTCAACCGAAAAAAGCAGTAGCTCTGCTTAAAGGACGCCAATGGACTGTCAGTTATGAGGAAGGTCTGCAGAAGGTAAGTTACGAGCACAATCTGATTGCGAATCTTTATGCCATGGCAGATTGGTTCTCACCAGCAGATACGGAGGCACCTACCTTGGAGACGGTGCAGTTCTACGATCGTAAGAGCTACAAACCTGTAGCGCTGCAAGATGTACCGCTAACGTTCTTCTCGGAAGTTATGCGTGATATCGATCTGGTGGTCAGCGTTGCACATGTGGGAGGCGTAGATCCGGAAGCCAGCCTGACAACAATCGAGATGCGTCACGTTATTGTGAACGAGTCTTTGCGTCTGCTGAAGATCGACAATGTACGTTTGGACGGGAATTACGCAAGAATTGATGGTGAATTGGGTGAGTATGCTGTTCATCTGGGGAGTGGTAATGTGTTCAAACAAGCCACAGGTGCACTTCATATCGTACCAGTGCACAGTCAGCATCGGGGTCGAATCTTCCTGCCATTCCTTGATGAAGATCCGAGAACGGCTGAGATTCTGTCCAAGGTGATGTTGCTTGCCGAAGATAAGAAGATCAAGGACCCGCAGATTCTTGCACAGTTACAGAACTAGAAGTGATTGAACAGAAGTGAGCCGCCCCTTTTGGGGCGTTTTTTTATTTGCTACTCCGATTTCAATGTAACTTCGAATCTCAATATAACGAGTGTAGAACAAGAATCATGGATGGGAAGTGGACAATATGGAGAAATTCCAACATAAAGGCAACTGAAGAACCTGTTAAAAGGGACCTCAGTTGCTTTTAAATTTTTGGATATTTCAATGGACCGGATTGGTTCCGGTTTCAATTAGACTTAGGACCCAGAGCGTGTTGGCATATTCCTTTATTTGATAATTAATTGCATTAATTGGTTGAATGGGAGTGGGTCGAACTGACTGTTTTTAAAAGTAAAGAATTTGTTCGAAAGTAGTTACGGAAATGTAAATAATTCGTTTTCTTGTTTTGTTATCTGAATTATTAATATGGTGATTCCAAAGAACTAGGCTTGTTCTAATCGGTCATTTACCAAATTTAAGGGGATGTAATTCATGTTCATGTCGGCTATCGTTAGGAAGCGAAATCTGCTGACTTGCTTGCAGGCTGCAGTTTCAGAAGCCATGTGCAGGACGACCTGAATGCTTGAAAGACGGGGATCAAGCCAGTTTGCATTCCCTTGTATACATGTATTCAATATGTGCACAAGAAAAATGATCAAGAGAGAAGGAGAACTTACAACATGAACAGAAGACTCAATCTGATTTTCCTCAAACGATGGTTTATGTTATTAATCATCGTGGCGGTTGCGGCTATGCCGCTGCACGCCTTCGCCGCGGAGGCGGATTCTGGGGCCAATCGGCCTTGGATGAACACATCTCTATCAGCGGAGGAACGTACCGAGCTGCTGCTCAAGGAGATGACGCTGGAGGAGAAAGTTGGATTCGTAACCGGTAAAGTAAATAACTATTATGGTTTCTATAATGATGGACTGGAGCGCCTCGGCATTCCGGCATTACAGATGGCAGATGGACCCGCAGGAGTACGTGTGGCAAACCCGGATGTACAGGACAAAAAGTCCACGGCATTGCCTGCACCCATCGCGCTTGCCGCTTCCTGGGATACCAATCTGGCCAAGAAATATGGCGATCTGATCGGTCAGGAAGCACATGATACAACACATAATGTAGTGCTCGGTCCTGGGCTGGATATTGCACGTACACCATGGGGTTCCCGGAACTTCGAATCTCTCGGGGAAGATCCTCTACTGGCTTCCGGCATGGGTGCAGCGTATGTGAACGGGATTCAAAGTAATCCGGTTATCGCTACAGCGAAGCACTACATCCTGAACAACCAGGAGACGGAACGTTTCACGACCAATGCAACAGCCAGTGAACGTGCGATTCAGGAAGTCTATGCACGTCCGTTCCAGGCGATGGTCGAAAAAGCGGATCTCGGTTCAGCCATGTGTTCATTTAACCAGGTGAACGGTACATATGCTTGTGAGAACAAGGAGATGCTGACCGATGTCCTTAAGGATCAGTTTGGCTTCGCAGGGTTCGTCATGAGTGACTACGGTGCAAACTTCAGCACAGCCAAATCCGCCAATGCGGGTCTGGATCTGGAGACACCGGGAGAGCCTTACGGCAAATGGGGAGACAAATTGCTGGAAGCCGTGAACAATGGCGAAGTCAGCGAGCAAACCATTGATGAGAAGGTTAGACGCATTTTGCTTCAAATGTTCGATAAAGGGCTGTTCGATAACCCTGTAACGAATACACAAATCAATGCCAAGAAAGACGGCAAACAGGCACGTGAAATTGCAGAAGAGAGCATGGTTCTTTTGCAAAACAACGATAATGTGCTGCCGCTGTCCAAGAAAAACGTGAAATCCATCGCTGTCATCGGTCCGGATGCAGATAACGCATCTGCTGCTGGTGGAGGTAGCAGTCTGGTTAATCCGACGTATACTGTAAGTCCGCTTCAAGGAATTCGTAACCGTGCCGGTAACGGTGTGGATGTAAAATATGCTGCCGGAACGGATCCTATCTCCGCAGGAGATGCATTTAATGGACCATCCGCCGTACCTTCTACTCTTTTATCACCAGCGGATGCTCAGGAGAGCGAAAGAGACTATGGTACAGATCGTGCGGAATACGGTCTGCGTGCTGAATACTGGACGAATACAGATATGGAGGGTCACCCTTCTCTGGTCCGTACGGACAATCAGGTCAACATGAATCTTGGATTCTACAACTATGAAGGTTTTAACGCACAATCTTCCAAGCTTCCAGTTACACCAACCAAATTCAATGCCAAAATGTCCGCTCGTTGGACAGGGGCAATCACAGCACCCCAAACGGGTGAATATAAGCTGTCCCTGACCAGTCTCGGTTCTGCGAAGCTGTATGTGGATGATAAGTTGCTCGTAGACAATCAAGGTGAAACATTGAGTACAACGAAGAAAGAAATCAAATTCAAAGAAGGCGAGTCCCACAATATTCGAATTGAGTATCGTACGGATTTCCCGGTACAGACTAATCATGATATGGGTGCACAGGTTCGTTTTGGCTGGGAAGCTCCAGAAGACGCTGTGGATATCAAAATGCAAAAAGCAGTTGAGCTGGCGAAAAAATCCGATGTAGCTGTCGTGGTAACTCGCACGTATGACAGTGAAGGTTACGTCGACCGTTCCGACCTGGAGCTGCCGAATAACCAGGAGCAGCTGATCCGCAAGGTAGCAGCAGCCAATCCAAAAACGATTGTGGTGCAAATGAGTGGTCGCGCTGTTGAAATGGATTCCTGGCAAAAAGAAGTGCCATCCATCGTTCAGGCTTGGTATGCAGGTCAGGAACAAGGTAATGCAGTGGCACGTGTGCTGTTTGGTGATGTGAATCCATCCGGTAAGTTGCCGGTGACGTTCCCATCAGATGATTCCCAGACCCCGGTATCCACTGCGGAACAATTCCCGGGTGTTAACGGGGTGGGCAACTATTCCGAGGGTATCTTTGTAGGGTATAAAGGATATGACAAAGAAGGCATGACACCGGCGTTTGCCTTTGGACACGGACTGTCGTATACCGAATTTAATTATCGTAATCTGCATGTGAAAAACACTGGCAAAGGTGATAAGGAAACCGTAGAAGTATCCCTGAATCTGCGTAATACGGGTAAAGTTTCCGGTGCAGAAGTTGTACAGGTCTATGTTGGCAATCTGCCAACTAAAGTTGAAACGCCAGAGAAGCAGCTTGCTGGTTGGGCGAAGGTAGATCTGAAGGCAGGCAAGCAGCAGCGGGTCAACATTCAACTGGATCGCAGCGCATTGTCCTACTGGGATGAAACATCCCATGAATGGGTAATGCCTAAGGGTAAAGTCCAAGTGTATGTTGGCAGTGCATCGGATGATATCCGTCTGACAGGCAGTGTGAATATCGGAAGCAAGTCCGGTAAATAAAGTTCAATCAGGGAGATTGGAAGGTGTTCTCCCAGTGAAGTTATTCGTGTCAAATGCAGTTTGTTCTAATTCATATAGATTAGGAAATTGAGTCGTGGCCTAGTGGCCGCGGCTTTTTCCACAATGGAAGGAGAGTGAAGCGTGATGAACATAGGCTGGCGAGAGCATCCCAAACGATGGATGATCCTGTTAATCGCTGTTTGTTGTATCGTTGGAGGAATTTCGCTTATCCTCAACCGAAATGAACAATCCATTCCTCCACCGGCTGTGGACAAGCAGAGAGCGGCCGAAGTCTGGCTAACCACGGGAGATCAGCAAAATCTGCTTACACCACAGAAGCCCATTCCAATTACAGATCACCATGATGCAGACCCAAGTTCTTCAGTTTCTTCAACGCAGGAGTCAGACATTTCTTCGTCAGCGTTCACCATACGGATCGACCCGGACAAGACGTATCAGACTATGGATGGATTTGGCGCAGCGATGACAGGTTCGTCGGCACATCTGATTAATCAGCTTCAAGATGAGAAGCAAGAGCAACTGCTGAAGGACCTGTTCTCGACGGAAGGGCTGAACATGGATATGGTACGTCATACGATTGGTGCCTCCGATTATTCGGTAGATGAATCAGGTGTGGCTTCAAGTTATACCTATGATGATATCGAGTCCGACACGGACTATGAGATGGAACACTTTTCGATCGAAAAGGATCAGGACGTTGTGAATATGCTGGAGCGTGTAGCTGATTTGAAACCAGATCTTAAAGTGCTGGGCACACCGTGGACGGCCCCGGCCTGGATGAAGTATGGGGAGAAGACCACTAACGGTTGGTATCTGGATTACAACGATCCCCAGGTGTATGAAGCGTACGCGAGATATTTTGTGAAATATATCAAAGCTTATCAGGCAAAGGGCATTCCCATCTATGGGATCACGTTGCAAAATGAACCGGAGTTCACCTCGGATAAATATCCGAGTATGAGTATGGGCGCCGAAGAACAAGCGATGTTCATACGGGATTATCTCGGCCCAGCGCTACAGGATGCAGAACTGGACACACGAATCATCGCGTATGATCATAACTGGGATCAGGCGGTTGAATATACCGGTAAGGTGCTTGGTGATGAGCAGGCCACTGCATATATCGATGGATCTGCTTTTCACTGTTATGCAGGTGATCCATCTGCCATGTCGGAAGTGCATGAGCGCTTCCCGGACAAAAATATCTATTTTACCGAATGCAGTGGTGGGGAGTGGAGTCCTGATTTTGGCGAGAATCTTATCTGGCAAATGTCCAATCTCATCATTGGTGCACCTCGCAACTGGGCGAAAAATGTGCTGCTCTGGAACATTGCACTTGATCCGCAAGGTGGACCCACGAACGGTGGCTGTGAGAACTGTCGTGGGGTTGTGACGATTGACCCGGAGCGTGATGAAATCACCAGAAATGTCGAGTATTATGCGTTAGGCCACATCAGCCGTTATGTGCGTCCGGGAGCTGTGAGAGTTGAATCCACGCAAGAACAGGGCAAGATCGAGAACGTAACCTTCCGCAATCCTGATGGAACGATGGCGCTGGTTGCAGCTAACACGGGTGAGGTAGAAGTTTCCTTTGATGTAGTCATGGGCGGAGATTCGTTTCAATATATACTGCCTTCCCAGTCGGCAGCAACCTTCCGTTGGAAGCCAAAAACGGGGGTAAAACGTTGACTCAAGATTGGAAATTATGGGTACAGATTGAATGATGGACATGGTAAAATAAACGTAGAGTTATTTCAAATATGATGTCTTAAACAAGTCCGATCCCAGGATCGGGCTTTTACATAACCTTTTACTTTTAATAGAAAAGGAGAATACGTTGGACATGTTAGTCGTTGCATATCGGGAACAGGATCATGACAAGTTGGTTGGAATCTGGGAGAGTGCTGTGCGGGCAACCCATACGTTTTTGGAAGAGCATCACATTCAGTTCTACAAAAAAGTGGTGAGTGATGTGTTGCAACAAAAACAAGTTGAGATTTGGGAAGTGCTCAATACGAAGCAACAACCCGTGGGTTTTATTGGTGTGGATGATAACTTTATCGAGATGTTGTTTGTAGATCCAAGCCAACACGGACAGGGTCTGGGACGTCTGCTAATAAACCATACCTTCGAAATCAAAGGCCGTCACCTCAAGGTGGATGTTAATGAGCAGAATACTGGGGCAGCCCGATTCTATGAAAAGATGGGATTTATACAGATGGGGCGGTCTGAATTGGATAGTTCCGGTAATCCGTTTCCACTGTTGCATCTGGAGATCAAACAGGAAGAGGCCGAGAGATTGTCGTAATGGATAGACCATGAGTTATAAATGACCAGGATGAGGAGTGTGCAGGATGACACAGATCAAGGTGACACCGGAACAACTGGAGACGGTCAGTGGGCAGTTCGCTCAGGCACATCAGCAATTATCGGGCTTCATGTCCACATTGGACGGCAAGATGAGTGTCATGCGCAGCAACTGGGATGGCATGGAGCGTGAGCGTTTTTATAACGATTATTCAACGGCTCAAGGCACGATGAAATCTGTTCTGGAACTGGTTCTGTCCATTCAGTCGGAGCTTAAGAAAATTGCCGAGCGTTTCCGCACGACAGATGAGGAGGCGGTGAGCCAGGCAATCATGACGGCGCTGACCGCAGCGCGGGCGCTATCAACCATGGGCAAAAATAAAGGCGATGATCTGGACAAAACGCCAGGTCCACCAAAGAACATGGATGAATGGGATGAGAAGGATGCCGAGAAATACCAGAACTATGAGGAAATGCTGAAGAAAGCCAAAGAGATGGGTGACGAAGAACTGGCGCAGCAGATTCAGGCCAGCATGAACATCATTCGGCTTCAGTATGAAGATGTAATCTATCAGACTGACCCCAACACTGGCAAGACGTTAAAAATAACCGAGGATTCCATCGTAGGTACGTATCAGGTGAAAAGCGACAAGGGCGAAACGACCACCATCAGTCTGGATAAACAGGGCAATGTGGTGGACTATACCAAAGATACGGAAAAGTATAAGTATTCAGAGCAGACGCACACCACCAGTCAAGGCGAGCATCTCTTTGGCAAAGCAGCACAAACGGCTACAGCCTACGGCATTGGTCTGCTGCTCACAAGCAAGACGGGCTCTGCCTTCACGGAACATGCGACAGGACTAGGTTCATCCTTCGTCGCGGACAAATTCCTGTTCTCCGTGCCGGAGGAAGGCGAGACACGTACGATGATCTACCGTACCAATAAGGAAACGGGCAAAATGGAAAATATGATCGTGGTCACGCGTGGCGACAACGATATTGAATATACTCCGTGGCGGGATTACTTCTAAGCCGCGGATGGAATTCGCAGGCGGGCAACGCAGGGCTACCTGATTGCGGCCTGCTTGCCGACCCGCGGGATGGGGGCCATGTGTGTTCATGTGACACATGGCTAAAAGCAAGGGGCAGGCGGCTTATCCGTGAGCCTGCCCATAGAGAAACACCCCGGCAACCTTCTCCCTGAGATGGGAAGGTTGCCGGGGTGTTTTGGATTCTCCTTACCGATTAGCCACGGTCAACGGACCGGGCTGTAAGGAGGGCTTTTTTTTGCCAGAGATTAATGTGTCTCTTCATCCAGAAACGGTTTGTTCACCGCATAATACATGAAGCCCATCAGCAGAACACCACCCACCAGATTACCCAAGGTTACGGGAACCAGGTTGTGAAGCACACCTTCAAATGAGATCGTCCCCGGGTGGTTAAGCACAAGTGCAATCGCGAACGTACACATATTGGCAATGCTGTGCTCGTATCCCGAGATGAAGAAGCAGAATACAAAAAGCATCATGGCAAACATTTTGGCTCCATTCTCCTTCATGAACATCGGGACAAAGAACGCCATACATACAAGCCAGTTACACAGGATTCCTCGGAAAAAAAGCTGCATGGTTGGAACTTCCATTTTGTGCTCCACCACGCTTAACAGAAAACCGTTCACCTGAGACGAGTCGAACAATCCGGTCAGATAGATTAACAAGGCAAACACAGCTGCGCCCATCAGGTTACCGCTATAACTCGCAATCCACAGCTTGATAACTTCGAACCAGCGCAGTTTTTTGCGCAGCGCCGCATACGTGTAATAAAACGTATTGCCCGTGAACAGGTCACCCCCGCCATAGGCGATCAGAATGATGGCCGCGCCAAACGTAATTGCCGCCATCGGATAGGTAAACGGGGACTGCTCCATATAAAAGAAGTTACCTGTCTTAAACGCCACGATGACGCCGAATCCGATAAACATACTGGCCAGCATGGAGCGTGCGAGGTACCTGATTAAACTTTGTTTGTAAATCTTGTGTTTCTTCAGAGCTAGTTGTTCCACGTTGCGTAAAGCTTCCGTTTCCATAATTATCCTCCAATAACATGGTGTCTTGCTTACCATTATAACGAAATTATGGAAACTGGGGAGGGTGAACTTGGTTTATTGATTATTACTTTGTTGTTTCGAATGCAGTACCCGTATTGCAGACTAGCCAAAATCAGGATCGGATTGAAGCGATTCTAACGCGGATGTTGCCCCATTAACTTGTTGATGTGCAACAAGAATAGCAAAGGCCGCTCCTCTGACTAATATGTAGGCATTTCCCTCCAGAAATTCCTGAGCCAATTGGATCTCGGCTTCTGTGATGGGCAGTAGAGCGAGGGTTTGCAAGACGTAATTCTGTACATCCTCATCTTCTTCCGAGTCACGAACAAGTTGCGCGGCAGCATGAAGGATTTCCCCCAGAAGAGCAGAGGAGCCTGCCATGCCTAAAGCTCGCCAGGCTTAGATACGGATGAGATGCTCTTCATGTGTATCCATGCCATGCCAATAGCGAGAACTTGCTGAGTAAGGTGATTATCGGTTAGTTCGATCAGATCACGAAGTGCCTGTGGTTTTTCTTCACCATTGATTTCGTTAAAATCAGGGTGTTCATTGTTGTTATTATGATTTAAATCAGACATGTCAGACATATCCTATTGTTCACCTCATGAAGAATATTAAGATTGGGGTGGAAGCAGGATGGGACGGGCAGCCAAGGCTTCTTCCACAATCTGTTCAGCCGTCAGGTCTCGCTCATCCCAGAAAATCAGATTACTGATCTCCGCATGTGGAACCTGCTGCTGTAGCTCCGTCAACATGTCATCCAACTCGGCTTCCGTTCCTTCAGAGTCCATCAGTTTGCGAACCAATTCGACCAAATGTAATCTATTGTCCATATCGATACCTCCTGAATGATTCATAGTGTGAACAAACTAGTCTTTCATGGGCTGATTCAATGGATCATACGTAATGAGCGCCGGAAAAAAATTGGGCTCAAGCATCAGACTAATACGTTGTTCGTCTTGATCAGTATAAGAAATGAAATAGTTCCCGAAACGAGACTCGTAGTTGAAGTCTTGGAATTGAAAGGAATGTTCGGGATACTTTATCTTCACATATAACGTAGTAACTCCTCGGGCTAAGGTTTCTTTTAACATAGGAATTTGGGCCACGATGATAATAGCAATAAGAACAATTAGTATACGTTTAGCGAGACGGGTCAGATGGATTCACCCCATTATTGTAAATCAATTTTCAACAATTCATGAAGGCCCATCTCAAAATGGATGTCACTCCATAAGGATAGCCAGATTACCAAATTGCTCGCCTTTTTCCATACGTTCGAATGCTTTTGCTACGTCTTGCAATGGATATACGCCATCAATTACAGGATGTATATCATGTTGCTCCACCCATTGCAGCATCTGGATAAACTCCTCACGGCTACCCATAGAGGTGCCGTTCAGACTGATCTGCGGGAAGAAGATGGAGCGAATGGGTACGGTCAGATCATCCCCCGAGCTTGCACCATACATCACGATACGTCCACCTGGTCTGATTATATCAAAATATTTTGGGAACATGGCTTGTCCGATGCTATCCAAGATGATGTCCACAGGTTCCATATCGTTCTTCATACACCAATCGGCATGACTATCCAGTGCATGGGTAGCACCCAAACGCAGAGCTTCATTTCTTTTGGCTTCACTTCTGGAGGTGACGGTCACCTTGGCACCAGCCGCAACCGCCATGAGCAGGGCATAGGTCGCTACACCACCACCAATACCGGGAATGAGGATATGTTCACCTTGTTTCAGTTCACCGCGAGTGAACAAAGCACGGTAGGCCGTCAACGCCGAAAGGGACAGCACGCCTGCTTCCTCCCAAGATAGGTGGGCTGGCTTAGGCAGGGCATTTTCAGCAGGTAACGTGATATATTGAGCCAGCGTTCCATCCGTAGGACCACCAACAATATCGGGCACAATGGGCACGTTACTTGCAACTTCCCATCCGAGTGTAGGATGGATAATGACTTCATCACCTATTGCGAACCCTCTTACACCTTCGCCAATCTCAACGATGATACCTGCTCCATCGGAACCGGGAATGAGCGGGGCTTCCTGACTGGTGCGTCCTGCCATGATAAAAAGATCACGATGATTGATTCCAGCGGATTGGAGTTGGATCCGCACTTCCCCGGTTGCTGGTACCCGAGATATTGACTCTGTATATTGAAGACCTGCAAGGCCGCTCTGGCCTGAATGTACGATAGCTTTCATGTTCAATATTCCTCCTGTCTGTGTAGCCAGATTTCACTACTGAGCCTCATTGTACAGACGGAGCAGATTCACGTAAAATGAACAAAAATGATTGTCAGTATCATTGAAAATAATAGATAAGCAATTTGCATGAATTAGATGATGAAGAATGCCGATATAACAACGAGCAGGTGATCAAGGTATGGATGCAGGTGATTTGAAAATATTTCAGGCGGTTGCCCGCGAAGGTAGTATCAGTAAAGCTGCACTCGCACTTAATTATGTACAATCCAATGTGACCACACGAATCAAACAGTTGGAGACACAGCTACAAGTACCGCTGTTTCATCGTTCCAATCGGGGGATGTCTCTTACACCAGCGGGCGAGAATCTGCTTGGGTATGCGGATAGAATTTTGCAATTATTATATGAAGCAGAGCAGGCCACACAAGTGGGTAACCCGCCGTCCGGCCTGCTTCGTCTGGGTGCCATTGAGACAGCAGCTTCCACTTTCCTCACGCCGCTCTTGGCTGAATACAGTTCATGCTACCCTGAGGTACACCATTCGCTTGTCACGGGTGGGACCCATGAGCTGAACCAGAAGGTCATTCAACATGAATTACATGGCGCTTTAATATATGGCCCAATCGATCATCCTGAGCTGAACTATATGAAGATGTATGACGAGGAATTGGTGCTGATCGCTGAACCTGGAGCGCATGAGATGTACACGTTATTGTCCAGGCCGATGTTGTTTTTTGAGATCGGATGCACTCATCGCACTCATGCGGAGTCCTTTTTGAAAGATCAGGGTATCCACACGCTTAACATCATGGAATATGGAACACTGGACACGATTCTGAATGGGGTATCTGCCGGGCTCGGTGTATCATTGCTGCCGCGGTCTTCAGTTACCAAAGCAGAATTAAGAGGCGAGATCTCAGTGATGTCTTTGCCAGATCCCTATTGCCGGTTGGAAGTAGGATTTGTGTATTCCCGTGGTGAACATATATCTAGTGCGCTGAGCGCTTTGGTTGAGATTATTACAGAACCAGAACTATAAGAGGTTGTTCAAAAAGTAAGCTTTTGAACAAGCATTATAAAGGAGTGAATGATTTTGGAGGATACTACGTTAACATTGGCTGATGCATTTAATCAGGTAGATTTTATTGTAGGCGGTCACGGCAGTCGCCAAGTGAAGGTACTTCAGAACGTACTGGACCAGATGGATGGGGAGCAATTTAGTGACCACTACGGCAACGGCCCCATCATTGAAGAATTTCAGCAACAGATGGCTGACATTCTCGGCAAGGAATCGGCGGTATTTTTCCCAAGCGGAACGATGGCCCAGCAGATTGCATTACGGATCTGGTGTGACCGCAAAGGTGTAAAACGAGTAGCTTACCACCCTCTGTGTCATCTGGAAATCCATGAGGAAGACGGATTGAAAGAGTTACACCAGATTGAATCGATTTTGCTGGCGGACAAGGATCGGTTGATTCGTTTGGAAGATGTACAAGCGCTTGATCAGGACATTGCCTGCCTGCTGTTGGAACTGCCACAACGCGAGATTGGCGGGCAATTGCCAGCGTATGAAGAACTGGAAGCGATCTCGGCCTATTGCCGTGAACGCGGGATTAAGCTGCATCTGGACGGGGCACGCCTGTTTGAGATTACTCCCTATTACGAGAAAACGCCTGCGGAGATTTGCAGTCTGTTTGATACGGTGTATGTGTCCTTTTACAAAGGGATCGGGGGCATTGCGGGGGCCATATTGGCCGGAGACACGGATGTGATGCAAGAGTCGAAAGTATGGAAACGGCGGCACGGCGGTGATCTGATCGGCTTGTATCCGTATATTCTAAGTTCCCAGTATTATTTCAATGAACGGATTGGCAAAATGGAGCTTTATTATGAGCAGGCTAAAGAACTGGCATCTCTATTGAATGCGTGTCACGGGATACATACATTGCCAGAAGTCCCGGTATCCAATATGTTCCATGTACATTTTGCGCTCGGTGCTGCCGAAGTTGAACCAATCCTTGTGCAAATGGCTCAGCGGTTTGGCATAGGAATGACTTCATATCTGAACAAGACAAGTGGGAACAGCTGTGCCTTTGAATTGTCCACCGGTGATCGTTATGAGAATATTCCCCAGGATAAGCTGCGTGCAGCACTGAAGTGGCTGGATCAACAGTTGCGTGCACAGGTGAGATAACAAGCGGATTCTAATGTAAAGGGGGGAGTTCAAGTGAAGTCGATTGAATTAGAACCGATTCGTGATCTTTTGGAGAAAGCTTACGATACAACTATGGGAGAAGGGGGCACGCCCGAAACGCAACAGAGCATTGAGGGTTTTGAGCAAAAGTATAACGTGCAACTACCCGCAGCGTACCGTGCACTTTTGCTTGAATTCGGGGCATGTAATTTCGGCGATCCTGCCTTGTATTCAGTAAAAGAACTGGATTGGGCATATCCCGAGTTTCTGGAAGTCTACCGTGAAGTTAAGAAAGAGTACCAGCTGTCGGATGATCTCAATCCGTTCCCGATTGGTGGATTTGGCGAAGGAAGTATGGCTATGTTGGATCAGACTTCGGGCAAGATCCTGATGTTGATCCATGATGCAGGAGATACGCCAATTCGAGAGATTGCAGTAGACTTTATTGATTTAATGACGCAGCTGACGGAGTCCGCGATCTGGGTACAGGAACAGATGAATTAACAGGGAAACGGAAGGAAGCGCAACAGACCTATGGATATTCGTAAGTTAAGATATTTTATCACCGTGGCGGAGGAACTTCATTTTCACCGTGCAGCGGAAAAATTAAACATGACGCAGCCACCCCTGAGCCAGCAGATTCAAAATCTGGAGGAAGAGCTTGGCGTAAAGTTATTGGAGCGCACGAGAAAAATGGTTCGTTTGACGCCAGCGGGTGCCGTCTTTCTGGAACAGGCCAGACTCATCATGGCCCAACTCGAACGATCCATTCAGCTTACGCAAAAGGCAGATCAGGGTATCATTGGGCATATATCCGTAGCTTTTGTGGATTCGGCTTCGGGGAGCATTATGGTGGATGTGCTCAGGAAATTTCGCGCTGCGTATCCTCAGATTGAATTGACGCTGCGTGAGATGACCTCATCCCAACAATTACAGGCATTGGAAGACGGTCAGATCCATATTGGATTTCTGCGGTATCAGGAAGATACTCGACATGTTTCCTTCCGCACCTGTCAGGAGGAAACGTTGCTCGCCGTACTGCCAGATCATCACCCGATGGCAGCCCTGACTCAAGTTTCGATTCGAGAACTGGCGGATGAAGATTTTATTTTATTCCCACGACATCTGGGCTCCCCATTTCATCGAATGGTTCTTGACTACTGTAGAACACATGGCGTAGACCCACGGATTACGCAGGAAGCAATCCAGATGTATACGATTGTGAATCTCGTTGCAGCGGGAATGGGCATTTCTATTGTTCCGTCATCGGTGGATGTGTTCCAGCGTAAGGGTGTAGTCTTTCTTCCATTACAAGAAAATCCGCCCTCCGTACCGTTGTACACGGCATGGCGGACGGATATGAATCAGGAAGTGGTATCCCGGTTTATGGACATTGTTGATGAATGTGTTTAACCCGTCTTGGCTGGATCACGCTCAATCCAAGGATTCAGTAATTCATCAATACGAGTCATGATCGCAGGGTCCAGTTTCACACCAGAAGCTTTTATTTACATTTTCCAATACCTGCTCCGGTCGGGATGCACCGATAATGACGGAACTGACATACGAGTGTTGAAGAACCCACGCCACAGCGAGTTGAGGAAGAGTTAGACCAATCTCTTTAGCGAGGGGAACAAGCTGTTGCACAGCGGTAAGAACATCTTCGCGTAACCACTGACCAGCCAGTTTATTGAAAAAGGGTGCGCCTGCCTCCCCAGCTGCACGTGATCCGGTGGGCAATGCTGCGTTAGGCACATATTTGCCTGATAGTATACCCTGAGCCAGAGGAGACCATGTAATCTGTCCAAGTCCTGGTTGGTCGCTTGCAGGTACTACTTCTTGCTCAATCACACGCCACAACATCGAATATTGGGGCTGACTTGCAATGAAGGGTACATAAAGTTCCTTCGCCAAAGCGGCTCCTCGTGCAATCTGATCCGCGTTCCATTCACTTACGCCAATGTAGTGGACCTTGCCCTGACGCACCAGATCGGAGAATGCCAGAAACGTCTCTTCCAGTGGAGTGTTGTAGTCATAACGGTGAGCGTAATAGACATCGATATAATCAGTCTGTAGCCGCCGTAATGAACCATTGCAGGCTTCCATGATGTGTTTACGTGAAAGTCCGCGGTCATTATGACCTGTGCCGGTTGGGTGACAGACTTTGGTGCACAGTTCAATTCTCTCTCTTCGTATATCCTTAAGTGCTTGTCCCAGTACGGTTTCTGCCTTGGTATTGGAGTACACGTCTGCGGTATCAAATGTGGTAATACCTGCCTCCAATGCCGTTCGCACACATGCTTCTGCTATTCCATCCTCGACTTGCGCTCCATGCGTAATCCAGTTGCCGAGTGAAATCTCACTGACGGTTAATCCACTGTTTCCTAATTTACGATATTCCATTCATGTCGCCTCCCTAAGTCATCTGGACTCCATTGTAACAATGGCAGATTAATAGGTGAAATATCTTTTAACCTCATCTTTGATACGAAAAAAGTATCAGTGAACCTACATTTTCTCCTGGAGGTATTTGCGATAGAGAGCAGGCGTAATTTCCTCGAACTTTTTGAATATTTTAATAAAATATCCCGATTCATTAAATCCCAGTTCATCACTGATCTGTGAGACAGGCATGTCGGTGACCTCCAGCAATTGCTTGGCCCACTTAATCTTGAGTTTTGCCAGGTAGGTTGTAAAGTTCTCACCCGTTTCCTTGGCAAACAATCTGCTGAAATAACTCGGACTCAGGTGGCATAGATCGGCCATTTGTTTGAGTGAAACTTGTTCACTTTTGTGACTGTGAATGTACTCAAAAGCAGGCTGGAGCACCGGACTGGAGCTTTCCGTGTCACTTGGGCTGTTCTTCAGATAGGCATCCGCAATCGCATTGGTCATCTCTTTTTTGATCGACTCAATATTTCGAATGGAGTAACCCGGCAGAATGGTGGAGAGGTTCAGAGACTCCTGATTGCCTGAAGCTTTCTCGAACATTTCAACTAACAGATTTTTGTTGAGCGCTTCTTCTACAATGTAGTTGCAGAGCAGGGATAACATGTTGGAGATTTTCACAATCTCTTCATAGGTCATCACAGGTAGCTGGGCGTAATCGTCCTTTAATTCCTCCAGCTTGGCTGCATGCATGGGTACGTTTTTGGACGTGACAATTTGCTCCAAGTCACTACCCTTTTCCGGGTCGGCGAGTTTCACTTGTCCTGCCATGACAGCGCCAATATATTTGCCATCAATCGTGATTGGAATCGCGATATCTATAATATTGAAATGGCATAAATACACATAAGGCTCGTTCAATCGAACGGCTTCCAGACCACCGCGTGAATCACATTTTTGACAGTAGGGGAGCAGCTCGGGGTCTTTGCGTACATTCTGGCAGAAAGCCTGACAGCTGCTGTGACTGGTTACAGGAATGCCTTTATAATCAACGGTGAGGATCGCCAGTTTGGTTACTGTTGCGAGAGAATCTTGTAGACGCTTCCATTTATTAAGGTCGAGAATTTTATTGATATGCAGATATTCTTTGATCATTGGTGCAACCTCCATAGGCTAACCTGATTCATAATTTAGGCCGTTAAAAGTTAGCAAGTTGTACATATTAAGATGTAATGATGACGGGTAATGTATAATTGGAGGTCAAAATTCAACCATCTCATGACAATAAGATACCATGATTGCGCTAAAAAGCAAAAAATTACGATTGTAAATTATAATAATTTGTTATCAAAGTCCACTGTAAACCTGCTGCTCATGCGTTATATTAAGGTCAATTGTAAGAAATTAAAATTTGATGTAATCACTACACTATTTCATATCCTTAGGAGGCATATATTATTATGAGAAAAGCATTTATCAGCCCAACCAAATATGTACAAGGCGAAGACGAGTTGTTGAACCTGGGGTATTTTGTTAAATCCTTCGGAGAATCTGCTTTGCTGATTGCACATCCGGATGATGTACAGCGTGTCAAAGCAAAGCTTGATGCAACAGCAGAGAAATTCAATATTACTTTTGTTGAAAGCGGTTTTAAAGGGGAATGTTCCCGTGAGGAAGTTGCTCGTCTGCAAGCGATCGCGAAGGAAAAAGGATGTGACTCTACCATCGGTCTTGGTGGCGGTAAAGCGATCGATGCTGCGAAATGTGTAGCTGAAGGCGAAGCACTGATTATCTGCCCAACGATTGCGGCAACAGACGCACCGACAAGTCACTCCGCTGTATTGTATACACCGGATGGTTCTTTCGATGACTATGCTTACTTCAAACAAAGCCCAAGTGTGGTACTCGTTGATACAACGGTAATTGCTAATGCACCAACACGTTTCCTCGTATCCGGTATGGGAGATGCGCTCTCTACATACTTTGAAGCAAGAGCAACAGCGAAATCCTATTCCCGTGTAAACGCAAGTCTGCCAATGGGTTCCCGCGAAGGATACACACCATCTGCAGTAGGTACAAATGCTGCACTTGCACTGGCAAAACTGTGTTATGAAATGCTGCTGACTGACGGTGCAAAAGCAAAAGTAGCGAGTGACAGCAACGTCGTGACACAAGCGCTGGAAAACATTGTTGAGACGAATATTTTGTTGTCTGGCCTTGGATTTGAAAGTGGCGGTCTGGCTGCAGCACATGCGATCCACAATGGTTTGACTGTTCTGGAGGGAACACATCATTTCTTCCACGGTGAAAAAGTATCCTTCGGTACGATTGCACAACTTGTACTCGAAAATGCACCAACCGAAGAGTTGCATGAAGTCATGGACTTCTGTCTTGAAGTGGGACTACCGATCAGCTTGGCGGATATCGGTGTAGACACGATTAGTCAGGAAGAGTTGTTGAAAGTTGCCGAGATCGCTTGTATTCCGGAAGAATCCATTCATGCCATGCCGTTCCCAATCACTGTTCCTGAAGTGGCTGCTGCCATAGCAGCGGCTGACCGCATGGGTCGTGAGTACAAAGCAGCTCGCCGGGAGGTAAAATAATGAAGAAAATTATTAACCAGGCCGAACATGTTGTTATGGAAATGTGCAACGGGATTGCGCTTGCACACCCGGAGCTTGAATTTCTGAAAAAATATAAAGTCATCAAACGCAGAGAGATCCAGGCTGATAAAGTCAGCCTGATCAGTGGCGGCGGCAGTGGACATGAACCGGCTCACGCAGGTTATGTGGGTAAAGGGATGCTGGATGCAGCCGTATGTGGAGATGTGTTCGCATCTCCTTCCCAAATCCAGGTATACCAAGCGATCAAGGCAACAGCCAGCAATAAGGGAACACTTCTGATCATCAAGAACTACAGCGGCGACATGATGAACTTCAAGAATGCAGCGCATCTGGCTGAAGAAGATGGCATCGACGTACAATATGTGCGTGTTGAGGATGACATCGCTGTACAAGACAGCTTGTATACGGTAGGACGCCGCGGCGTTGCCGGCACTGTACTGGTTCACAAGATTGCCGGAGCAGCAGCGGAAGAAGGCCGCAGTCTGGCAGATGTGAAATCCGTTGCCGAGAAAGCAGCTCAGAACGTGCGCAGTATTGGTTTTGGATTCACATCCTGTACCGTACCCGCCAAAGGCACGCCTACATTCGAAATTGCTGAAGATGAGATGGAATTCGGCGTAGGGATTCATGGTGAGCCAGGGATTCGCCGGGAGAAAATCGTATCGGCTGATGAATTGGCAGGACGTATGGTCGAAGCATTGCTCGCAGATATGAAGCTGGATAAGGATACATCCGCTGAGATTGCGGTGCTCGTGAATGGTTTTGGTGCAACGCCACTGCAAGAACTTTACCTGCTCAACAATTCCGTTCAGCGTGAGCTTGCTGGACATGCAGGTCTGAAGGTCGCTACTACGTTTGTAGGCAACTACATGACAAGCATCGATATGGCGGGTGCATCGGTTACGATCCTGAAACTGGATGATGAACTAAAAACGCTGTTGTTCAAGGAAAGTGATACACCTGCATTTAAAGTATCTGGCCCTCCAGTAGCACAAGTGGCGTATTCCGAAGCGCTGGAGGCTGTTGTGGGTGAAGACACTCCCGTATCTTACGAAGTGGAGACGGATGCATCAGCTGCGGTAATCAAAGGCAATCAATTTTCACTGGACAATGTCGTCTATCTGATCGATAAGATGGGTGAGATCATCATCAAGAACGAGGTACCGTTCTGTGAACTGGATTCCCATGCCGGTGATGGCGATTTCGGTATGAGTGTGGCAAAAGGCTTCCGCCAGTTGAAACGCGAATGGAATCACATCATTAACGAAGATAAAAAAGACATTGGATCGTTCCTGGATGCATGTTCCTTGGTCATCATGGAATATTGTGGCGGCGCATCCGGCCCGATCTGGGGTTCGGCATTCCGTGCAGCTGGCAAAGCTGTAGGGGATAAACAGCAATTAAACGTTGCTGAATTCGCTGAGATGATCCAGGCAGCCGTGCAAGGGATTCAGTCTACTGGAGAGCGTTCCTTCGGACGTGGCGCCGTTGTAGGTGATAAAACCTTGATCGATGCACTTGTTCCGTGTGCCGATTCCTGGACACAAAGTGCGGAGTCAGGCGATGACTTCAAAACAGCATTTGCCAAAGGTGCAGCAGCAGCCGTTGAAGGTGCGAAGAAAACCGAAGACATCGTGGCGCGTATGGGACGTGCAGGTGCCGTCGGCGATCGTAGTCTGGGCTACCCGGATGCAGGCGCGTATGCGCTGGGTGTTATTTTCACAGAATTATCTGAGTCTATGAAGTAAGATTGGTTTCAATCATCCAAAATTCAATATGATATGCAGTGATTGACACAGGTAACGGCGCCGGATGTCCGGCGTCTTTATGTGTGCCTTTTTTAGGCCATATTAAGTCAATTTTTACATGTTATCATTTACATCAATGAGTATATCTTATTTTTTCACGCATATGTTCATTTATTTATCTAACATTTTATATTTATTAAAGGAGTTTTCTATGAGAACAGTCACATCATTCTTGAAAAAACCGCAGGGGTTGCTGGTTTTATCACTAGTTCTGGTTATTTTCGGTAGCTTGTTTGCCGGAATGTTCAATACGTCCTTCTATTCCGTGAAGGTCAAAGAGATCAAATTCCAAGCTGAGCACGGAACACTGTCAGGCCTGCTCTACATGCCCAAAGGCGCGGGTGCAGATGACAAACGTCCAGTTATTATTACAACTCACGGGTATCTGAATACCAAAGAAATGCAGGATGCACCTGCCATTGAAATGTCTCGACGCGGTTACATCGTGCTTGCACTGGACATGTACGACCACGGCGATTCCCGCTGGAGTGCAGATATTCCTGTGAAGGACCTGTTTGGCACGTTCTGGATCTACTCGCAATTTGATGCCGCCAAATATATCTATGAGCAGGACTTCACCAAAAAAGATGAGCAAGGCAATGCCTATGTCGCAGTTAGCGGTCATTCCATGGGTGGGTTCTCAACATTGCTATCCATGTACATGGATGAGATGAGTTCTCTGCAAACCGGATACCGCATGATCTATACAGGTATCTCCGTTGGTTCGGATTTCTCCTACGCCGCAGCTGTTGCACCTCAAGATCAGCTTCAAGCAGCATATGGCAGCCGGACTGTAGGCATGATTGCAGGTAAGTATGACGAATTCTTCTTCAACAAATCAGATGAAGAAAAAACAGCGGCAGAGAAAGAAGTGCAAGGTACAGTAACTCGTAAGGACTTTGCTGCAACTGCTTCGGGTAAAGCTTTCCTTGGACTTACGCCAGATGCGCCAAAAGGCGAGACGGACCAATTTAAAGAAGTAACATCCGGTGATCTGACCGTGGATGGTAAGGTGGTACGTGCTTCTCAGACGGGTGAACACATTATGTTTACGCCGAATCAAACGCACCCATGGAACCATTTCTCGGGAACAACGACCGGTCACTTGATCGACTTTTACACGCATGCATTCAATGGTGTGACCTCACCCAACCAGACAAATGTGAATCTGGATTCCGGTAATCAGATCTGGTGGGCTAAGGAAGCCTTTAATTTTGTCGCTCTGATCGGGTTCTTCCTGATGCTTGTTCCGCTGATTACGTTGCTGCTCAGACTTCCGTTCTTGCGTAACGCGGCAACAGGTGAGATTGCAACCGTGTCCGCAGCGGTCAATGGAAAACAAAAAACAATGTATTGGCTCGCTATTGCATTCAGCACATTGATCCCAGCAATCTTGTTCCCTACCTTAATGGATAAAGAGGCGAGCGGACTGAATGTACTCCGCATCATTGCTCTGGTTTTGCTGATCGTAAGTGTGCTTGGTGCCATTATTGGATTCGTCGTGGCTGGAAGCAAAAGAAACAACTATACCGCAAGCCGTCGGGTAAACAATATTGCGGTGGGCAGTGTGCTTCTCGCGATCGTATCTCTGGTAATGTGGGTCATCTTCAACTATGCAGATAAGATTGTGGTTACAAGTTCGTATTTCAATGAACCAACAACAAACCAGATTGTGTACTGGGCGTTGGTATCGGCCTTAATTATGATCCTGGTAACCTTTGCATTCCACTATTTCTCCAAAAAGGATGCTGGGACCCGTTTCAGTGATTATGGTATCAGCCTGAACCCTGTCACGATAATTGCCAGCTTGGTAACCGCAGTACTCGCAGTAGTCATCGGGTACGCATTGTTATTCGTAGTACAGGCGATCTTCGGAACAGATTTCCGGATCTGGACGTTCGCGGTCCGTACGTTTGAGAGTGAACACTTCATTACCGCATTGCGTTATACCCCGTTTTTCCTGATTTATTACTTTGTCAGCGCGGTTGTCCTGAATGCCAATACACGTGGCAAACGTGGGGGTATGTTCCTGGCCATGGTACTGAATGTTGGCGGGTTGGTGCTGTGGTTGCTAGTGCAATACGGAAAAGACTTTATGACAGGTGTGGCGTTGTATCCAGGTCAGGCATTGAATGGCATTTTGCTCTTTGCACTGGTGCCTTGTCTCATCATCGCTGCGGTGTATGCACGCAAATTGTTTGAAAAAACGAATAATGTATGGCTTGCCGCATTTGTGAACACATTATTGTTCACCATGGTTACGGTGGCGAATACCGCACTGTTTTGGAATTTGGTTTAATGTGAAAAAGATATGGAATGCACCTAGGATTACACTTGACCACTCCGATTGCAGACCATACTTGATTTAGACACTCAGGAACTACACAGACAGAAAACCTTTCGATCTCTCTTATCCCCGGATTTTGATGATTTTCCCCCTGAAGGGAGAAATCCGGGGATAAAGGAGCACGCTTCGCTTCTTCAGGTCCTTTCTGTCTGCTTCGCTCTTGTGTCTATAATAAGTAATATAACTGCAATCTCCATTCCGGTGTAATCATGGGTCAAACCATATCCAACGTTACATTAAACGTGGATATAAGTAAGGGGACCGCTCTGTAGCTTGGCTTACAGAGTGGTCTTTTTGATATGGAGGAGCGATCTTGTGTGCCTTAAATTGGATTCGCAGTTCCAGATAGTGTAATCTGGAGGTTAGGTGCAGATCGGTAAAAAACCATTTGAACGAGAAGGGATCGGGATGATTCAATGACGCAAAAAATCTATTATGACTCTGCTTATACAAGAGAGTGGCATACAACGATTACAGGCAAAGTGGACAAGGAAGACGGCGTATATGTCACGCTGGCGGAGACTGCTTTTTACCCGCATGGGGGCGGACAGCCTTGTGATCTGGGACATATTGGCGGCATCGCTGTTCTGGATGTGAACATCGAAGACGGAGACGTGTGGCATAAGCTGGAACGCACCCCTGAACAGAACGAGGTACAGTGTGTGCTGGATTGGGAGCGCAGATTCGATCATATGCAGCAGCATACGGGTCAGCATTTGTTATCGGCAATCACTCTGAAGCTGACTGAAGCGATGACGCTCAGTTTCCATCTTGGAACGGAGTATGACACGATTGATGTGGCTGCGCCTGAACTGGGAGCGAATCAATTGACCGCCATTGAACAAGAAGTGAATCGCCAGATCTATCGTAACGCTCGCATCAACACGTCCTGGGTTACAGCAGAAGAGGCAGCACAATTGCCACTGGTGAAGCAGCCTACGGTAACGGAAGACATTCGTATCGTCGAGATCGAGGGTGTGGAGTATAACGCCTGCGGCGGAACCCATGTGTCGGCGACAGGCGAGATTGGCATCATCAAACTGTTGAAAACCGAAAAAGTGAAGGGCGGCACCCGCATTTATTTCAAATGTGGAACAAGGGCGCTGAATGAATTCACAGCTACACAAAACGTGCTCAACAGCATCATGGTTAAATTAAAGACCAGTAAGGACGAGTTATTGGAGCGCATTGAGAAAATGGAGCTGGAGCAAAAACAGCTGCAAACTGAGCTGAATGCAGTGAAAACAACGAACGATGCCTATTATGCGGAGGAACTTCTGGCCGCCCGGCAGGGGCTGGTGATTGCGCAGGTCTTTGAAGACAAATCGCTCAAGGATATGCAGAGCCTTGCCACCAAGCTGACGGCAGACCATGAAGGCCTTGTACTCTTTGCCAGTATCTCAGAGGCCAAAGTTGTTCTGGCACAGAACGGACAGCCGCCTGAATGGGCTTGTGGACCTTTCTTCAAAGGCAATCTTGGAGCCTACAATGGCAAAGGTGGCGGCAGTGAAAAGATGGCTCAGGCGGGCTTTGCCAGCAGTGAAGATGCGCTTGCCTTTTACGAATTCACCAAGAATCAGCTGGGACATCACTGATTCGCATTTTCCTTTATGAGACACGCAGGTATTGAAATATAAGTAGGGGGAAAGCACGTCACATTGTGGCGTGTTTTCCATTGCCAATAGTTGAAGGAGGTTGGAACATGACAGAACGAATTCCGTGTATACGTGAAGGGTGTCAAATACCATTTTGCCAGCAACGGCTGCCAGAACAAGTGGGTATTGCATGCCTTGCAAGCAAGAGATGGAGCGCGAGGAGCGCCAGAGGTACATTGAAGCGAATCGACGTGATGTGAACTTGTATGCAGATATCACAGACCCGGTTGAAATTTTGAAAATCATGCACAAACCTCAGGTTCGCGATCCACTAATTCGTTATACACCCTATGAACAATCCGAGGAACAGGTATATCTATCCTTGTCTGTAGAGCAACAAGATCAGATGAAGGATTACGCGATGCAACGGATTCGTACAGGTGATGAAGATATGGGCAAAGACATTCTGGTATATCTGGTCTGCTACCATGATATATCGTTAACTGCCGAAATTCCTGAGCTGCTGGAACAGGAAATCTATTATCCTGCCATTTTGTATAAAAGTGCCTCGGGTGAGGCTCGTGATCGTCTCTTGCAGCAGGTGAACACCGATGATGAGAATCGGAATCACATATTGCTCATGCTGGCCCATATCGGAGATGATGTTGTCGTGCAGCAGTTCCGGCAGTGGAGACAGTCTCCTCCATCTTGGGCGAGTAAATTGTACGTGGCACCAGAGCACTACACTACTGAAGCGGGTTGGGAGCTTACAAAAGACGGGCAGCGCAGGGAATTATTCATCACCCCAAGTTATTCACTCTATAAAGTAAAAGAGAGTGAAGCAACTAACGTGGCAATAACCGTAGGTTCGCTCTCGATGCTAACTCCGAGCACCAATTGCTGTCCATGGTGCGGTGGTGCGTTAACGACCTTAATTAATCTGGATGTTAAACATCCCGCTTTGAAGGAGGTGTCTTGGCATGCCCACCGACTTCAGATACAGACTTGCGTGATATGCAGCAGTTACGGTGTGGTTTACATGGAGTTGGACGCAGCGGGGGAACCGTTATGGAGTTCACATAATGTCATGCCTGCGGAAATGGACGAGATTGACCTGGACGACTATGGTAAACTTGCACCGGATGTTGGCCAGCAGTTTCGGATTGCGAATGCATCGCGTCATGCATTCCATGCCAGTGAGTGGGCGATGGAGCCATCGTTATCTCAGGTCGGCGGCCATCCAGGATGGGTTCAGGATGCAGAGTATCCAACATGTCCAAGCTGTTCCGCGAGAATGAAGGCTGTCGCACAACTGGATTGGGGCGAGGTTGAGGAATACGGTGAGGGTATGTATTACATGTTCATATGTGAGCCGTGTCAGATGACCGCCGTATCATACCAGCAATCTTGATGGTGGAAGCAATTATAAGCCATTAACTTATCTATAATATTACAGGGCTGTTTAGGTTGTAATGACAGACAGTAGCATACAGACTATGACATAAAGAGGCATCCCGTAAGTTCTTGAACTTCAGGGGATGCCTTTTTAATGTACGTCAGATTTTCCTACAATTCCGCAGATGCCTGCTTCAGCAGTCCAGCCAGCCACTCATAATCCGGTGTATCTTTTTCCTTGAGCTTGATCGTTTTGCGTTCTTCCGGGCCTTCAAATATCCCATCGGGTAGATCAAGTCCGGTTGCATGAAAGATGGTGAAGGACACGGCTTGTTTGGATGGAGAGATGACCGCAGCGTACTTTCCATTTTTCAAAAAATGAGGTTTCTTGTATTGCACACGTTCCTGCACGTCAGGGATGGTGTCATGCACTAACTGGCGCAATTGTTCAGCGACCTGTACTTGCCAGGGGATCTGAATCTGTTTAATAAACGCAGTAACTTCTACATTCTTGGTCATGCATGTTCACCCTCCGTATGGATCTGATTGTGTATTTCCCATTCTGGTCTTAGGATTCCCATCATTAAGCGGTCGTAACGTTTACCATCACGATATACAGCGGAGCGTGCCCGTCCTTCCAACTGAAAACCAGCCTTCTCATAGGAGCGAATCGCTTTGGCGTTGTAGGCGATGACATCGAGGCCAACCCGGTCCAGATTCATCTCATGGAATGCATATCGTAAAATAAGATTCAACGCCTCCGTGCCATATCCCTTGTTGCGATGTTCGGCAAGTCCGATGCCAATGGCAAGCTGTCCGCAGCGGTTGTTCCATTCAATGCTATGAATGACGACAAAACCAATCAGTGTATCCTCTTCATGCGTGCGCAGTCTGAAGTACACTTCCTTGTTCTTTGTTTCGCCCTCATCTTCCAACTGTTTCTCTGAATAGGGAATAGCCAGATCAGTATCCACATTCCGTAGGTATTCCGGGTCTTCGTTCCAGTGCAGCATGGTCTGCACGTCTTCAGCACGTGGGGGTGTCATTTTCAATCGTGTGCTATAAAACAGGTTATCCGTTGTTAGTGTCATAGGGTTCTCCTTTTGGCATCTGATAGCCTCATCATACTGGAAATTATAGGTGGATCACAATAGAACATTTCAGTGCATGTAAGTATGCTCTTGTCATGAAACCTAACACGGTAGTAAGATGTAATCATCGATATACATTCAGTGATAGAACCAATAATAATGTCGGCGGGAGTGGTACGTTTTGGAGATCAAAGTGGATGATTTGAGTGGAGTACAAGTTAAGGCATTGATCGCGGAGCACTTGCAAGGGATGGCAGCGGATTCGCCTCCGGAGAGTATTCATGCGTTGAATCTGGATGGGCTTAAGAAACCTGAAATTACATTCTGGTGTGCTTGGGAAGCGGATGATCTATTGGGCTGCGGGGCCATCAAAGAACTTGATCCAGAGCATGCAGAGTTGAAGTCGATGCGCACGGCTTCAGCCCACTTGAGAAAAGGCGTAGCAAGAAAAATTTTGGCTCACATTCTGGAGTTTGCTGTAGAACGAGATTATAAGCGAGTCAGTCTGGAGACGGGTTCAATGGATTCATTTATCCCGGCACGGAAGTTGTACGAAGAATTCGGATTCCAATATTGCGAACCATTCGCAGATTATACATTGGACCCGAACAGCGTATTTATGACGAAAACAATCTAAATGGATTTACATGAGAAACCAGAATTCTGTTTTTTACAGGATGCTGGTTTTTTATTTATTTTGCAACATATCGTACATCTTAAAATTTGGAAAAAGAGTAGAATAAACTCAATAATACAGTATTAAAAAAACTTGACCTTGTGACGAATAATAAGGAGGGAGTTGTCCATAATTTACTGGTGGTTTGATCATATGAATCCGCTGTTTGCTGTCTTGGTGTTATGTCCCATCATTGCTGTAGTGCTTGGCATATGCAGTTTTTTTGTAAAATGGTTTAGACTTTGGGGAGCGCTGATCATATCTTTTATGCTGCCTTTATTGTATATCGCGAGTAATCTGTCTACATGGAGAGGCAACCTGGACGCTTGGTTCATTTATGGGGCAGGGTACATCTTGCTTACCTGGATTGTATACAGATTGCTCCGTGCCATTGTGGGGTATAAAACATAGGTTATGTCCACATATGTTTGGGATGAATTGGCCATAAGGAACTTCTGGGCTGATTGATGGACAATAGGGTATACTGGACATTATGTCTATGAAACAAGACAGCATTACAGACGTTTTTTACATCAGGAGGACTTTGAATTGGCTCAGACAGAAGGAACACTACAGAAGAAGCTTAAACCAAGACACATCAGTTTTATGGCTATGGGTGGTGTCATTGGAACGGGAATTTTCAAAGGCAGTGCAGAGACGATTGGACTCGCAGGTCCAGGCGTGATTGTCACGTACATTTTTGCCGGATTATTGCTGCTGGTGGTTATGGCCGCGATGGCAGAGATGGCTACGGTGTATAAGAACAAAAATATGAAAGACTTCGTGCAAGAGGCATTTGGTAGCCGAGTCTCCTTTGTTATGGGATGGATGTACTGTTTTCTGTGGTTATCGGTATGTGTCATTGAGGTGATTGCTGCCGGGAGCTTTTTGCAGTATTGGTTCACGGAAGTACCGCTGTGGATGCTGAGTCTGGCTTGTGCGGCGTTCATTATACTCGTTAATCTGTTAAGTGTAGGTGTGTTCGGGGAATTTGAGTTTTGGCTGGCCGGAATCAAAATTGCCATGATCATTATTTTTATCTTCCTGGGTGCCGGGTTGATCTTTGGCATTATCCCAAGTGATAACACTCCATATCTGCAAAATTATACGCAAGCAGGCGGGTTCTTCCCGAACGGATGGTCATCGATTTTCTCGGCACTGCTTGTGGTCATGTTCTCTTATGGGGGATCGGAGCTGATTGGTCTGACCCTGACCGAGACGGAGAATGCAGAAAAAGTGATGCCCAAAATCGTGGGCAATTTCATGCTCAGAATTATTCTGTTCTTCACCTTGCCAATTCTCATCATCTGTGGTCTTATCCCATGGAATGAAATTGGGCCGGAGAGCAGTCCGTTTGTACAGGTGCTCGCCTCCACGGGACTGCCGGGAGCAGCACACATAATGAACTTCATTTTGGTGACGGCAGTTCTGTCTGCTGCAAATTCAGGGATCTATGGTGCATCCCGGATGATGCACTCCATGGCAGTGGGCGGGGAAGCTCCGAAGGCATTGTCAAAGACGAATCGCAACGGTAGCCCTGTTAACACACTTCTGGTGTGCTCAGTAGTTTTGCTCGGAGGTTCCTTGCTTGGCCTGTTCGCGCAGGATCAACTGTTCCGTGTATTGCTCGCAGTTCCGGGGTTTGTCGTGATCCTTGTGTGGATCTGTATTGCCTCATCCCAGTTGAAACTGCGGAAGAAATATCCGGTTCAACCGACCTTCAAAGTTTGGGGATTCCCTTATATAACCGGAGTCGTGGTACTATGTCTCAGTGTGATTGCGGTGATGTTTGTGTTTGATGAAGGTAATCGGTTCAGCATTAGCATCTGTCTTGCCGTACTTGCGGTGCTGATCATCTGGTCCCTGATTCGATTCAGAAAGATGAATGGACGGACAGTTTAGTATAATTGGGTAGTCATAATTAATGAGAAAACTTTATAAGTAAAATAGGGACTGCTTTCAGCAGTCCCTATTTTATACACTTCTAAGCCCTTCAACAGTAAACTGAAACAACTTGGCATGCTAAGAAGTCACTCTAGGCGTGAGAATTGCCTAGACAATGCCTGTATCAAGTCATCTTCTCTCATTTAAAGACTGAGAAAATTACTTGAATGAAGCAGTAAGCAAAAGCGGATGTTGAGCAGCAAGTGAGCGAATATATTTTGTTCTATAACCAGAACTGATTGCTAGAATGGACATTAACACGTTCCTATTACAGATTAGACATATATCTAATCTTAGGGTAGCTTTTCCCAAGGGGCGGAGTACTGTGCGGCGATTAACTGCTCACTCGGATGAATGACGCTCATTGCAATTCTGACCAATATATCGCCTTCAGCAAGCTTGTAGTCAAAAGTCGTGGACTCCACACGAAGAACCTATTGGGGATCACCAAAGCGATACTGGATTATGCTTCGCTCTTTTTGTTTAAGTGCCATAACATGTCTTCCTTGCAAATAACTCTGATTTTTCTTAGAGTCAGGTTAGTAACATGTCAGCTTTCAATCTTCAACTTTAGAAAACTGAGATTTGATTTTAAAGAATTCCTTATATGTCATTGGTTTTCGGCCAATCAGACGTTCAAGATCCCCAGACGTCTCCGAGAATTCTCCAGTGTTGATTGCTCGCACCCAACCTAATAAGAAATCAGTCATAACAACAGGTAAGCCATTCGCTACCATAGTGTCTATATATTCTTTTTCGCTAATTGCCTCATAAGGGATATTGATCTCACTAATCTCCGAGAGGGCTGCAGCGATGTCTGCAAAAGAGCTTCCCTCGCTGCCACTTAGAGTATATGACTTATTTTCGTGTCCGTTTTGGGTGAGAACGGCTACGTTGGCTGCCGCCAAATCATCCAGAGATGCAGCGGCTACTTTACCGGAACCCTCTGGTACTCGCACGCCAACTTTAAGCGCATCTCCGAAATAGGAATGCATAACTTCAAGATACGGTGGATTCCGTAGAATGGTATAGGCTAATCCGGATGCTTTAAGTGTTTGTTCAGCAAATAAGTCGGACGTCGATACTTCCGGCACAACAAGATTTGAATTTTCTCTTCGTATGATCGACGTGAAGATCACTTGTTTAACACCAGCCTGTTTTGCAGCTGCAATCACATTGAAATGTTGCGTATTGCGGTCAGTAAATGCTTGTGCGGAAATAAGCATAACTTTTTCAACACCACTAAAAGCTCGCAGAAGGGAGTTATAATCAAAATAGTCGCCCTGGTGAGCTTCCACACCTTCTTTAACAAACCTTTCCACTTTATCAGATTCCGGATCACGGACCAATATAGCGACCTGACTTGACGGAACTTTTTTAAGAAGAAGCTCTAGTGTCCTGCTGCCGAGATTACCTGTTGCTCCAGTAATAAGTATTTTACCCATATTAATAACCCCTTTGAACTTTTATTAATAAACTGCTGTAATCTTCTCCGATCGTTCACCAGTTGTATGACCATAGACTGTCGCAGAAAGCTCCTTCCTTACCAGGTTTAAATTTTGAAACGGATATTAGAATTACTATTCTTTGATTTTCTTCATGGTCACAAGTCTCATTATGTACCATGTATTACTTTTAAAATAGTACGTACTTTTAGGTTATATAGTAACTAAAAGGTGATAATTGGGACGAAGAACAAATAACTTGGTTTTTGAAATTACTCTATTCTACATTTATTCTCTGATATTCATCCTTGCTCAATGTCTTCTCTGCATAATTCTGACCCCATTCACAAAGAGCTCGCAGAGTGGGTTCAAGTGACATACCCATTTCTGATATTGAATATTCCACTTTTGGTGGTACCTGATTGTACATTTTTCTTATAACTAGATTATCACCCTCCAACTCCCGTAATGACTGGACTAACATTTTCTGAGAAATTGTTGGCATGAGCCTTTTCAATTCACCGGTCCGTTTAGGACCTTTTAATAAGTAATACAGAATAAGAGGTCTCCACTTTCCGCCAATGACATCCAAGGTAATTTCCAGATCACAATAAAAAGTTTTCAATTGAGAAACACCATCCCTCTTTTAATTTCCTATTATCGTACATGTGTTGATTCAATCCACCTCTATTGCCTTAAATCGTATATCCGCTGACTCATTTATGAAAAAAACAACATCTTACAAGGTCGTGTAAAAATTGAATGATTAGTAGGCAAGAATATGAATAACAAAAAGAAGTGAAAGTACAGTGTTAATTATAAATGAGGATGCTTCAATAGGGGCACTTTTACACGAATACACACATTATCTAGCAAAGGTTTTCCAGGAATGAGTTCCCCTTTTCAGACTTGAACATAATCTAATGCCAGCAATGGAGTTCTTGCCTAATTCGACATACACGGGAGAAGAAGAGGAGCGGATGATCGGTTTTTTTAGAAAACGTTTGGTTGTACGCATTGTTGCAGTAGTTACACTGGTTATTACGATTATAGCCGTTGGAAGCATGCTGTTACAGGTGGCTAACATGAAACTGGCTACGCAGGGGGCCATTTCGAGTTACAATATCCAAATTGCTCAGAGTTATGTGAACCAGCTGGATATAGCATCGTATGCCGAGTTTGCCAAGGACCCCAAAGAGAATGACGCGTTCTTGAAGATTCGGGATGAACTGGATGATTTTCGCGTAAGTATCGGTGCGATGTATGTGTATTTCGTCAAAATAGATGACAAAGGTACCCCGCTTATTATGGTGGACGGTATGAAGGATGCGGATAAAGCTTCACCGATTAATGGTGTAACGGATATCCCTCAGGAGGCTGTGCAGAAGCTGTTGCTGGGGCAACCAGCCAGTTCTTCAATCATTAACAATGAGGAGTATGGCAACTATATTTCCTCTTACGCGCCGATGCTCGATAGTAATGGCGCTGTAACAGGTGTAATTGGTATTGATACGGCGGTATCGGTTATCGGAAGCATTGAATCGGATATTATGAAATCGAGTATTCCCTTTTATGCCTTATTGCTACTAATTACCCTTATAGGTATTGCCGTTGTCATGTGGTTTATCGTAAGGGGACTGCGACCACTTCAACCGCTGAAGGCGAGTGTGGAAAAAATGGCGCAGGGTGAGCTTGCAGAAGCTAACCGAATTCTGACGTCGTATCGTTTGCGGAGCGAAGATGAGATTGGAACAACATATCAAGCGATGATACATATGTCCGGTAACTTGAATAAGATTGTGAGTAACATGGTTGAAGGCGTGGCAGTAACCACCAATATTTTATCAGACTCAACCAAACAATTTAATCGCAGTACCGAAGAGATGCTTGAAATGAGCAAGACGGTTGATCAGTCAGTCGAACAGATTAGACAAGGGGCGCATACGCAGAAGCAGGGTGCGAGCGATAGCGCGCATGCGATGGAAGAGATTGCAAAAGGCATAACGGACATTTCCGAATCCTCCATGATTGTATCGGATGCGGCAACAAGTGCGCTTGCTACAGCAGAGTCTGGTAAACAGAGCATGACAATGATGAAAACACAGATGGAGAGCATCTCACATGTCTCAGGTGAAGTTGTAGCGATGGTTCAGGTGCTGAACAACTATTCCCAGGAGATTGGTGGTGCCCTGCACACCGTTCGTGATTTTGCGAGTCAGACGAAGCTGCTTGCGCTTAATGCATCCATTGAGGCAGCTCATGCAGGAGAACATGGCAAAGGCTTTGCGGTTGTGGCGAATGAAGTTCGCAAGCTTGCTGAGGCCTCCAGCACATCTATGGAACGGATCTCCGACTTGCTGCTTCGCATTCAACAAGAATCACAGCAGATTGGATCACAGATGGGGGTTACCGCACAGGAGATTGGACAAGGTGTTACAATTACCGCAGAAGCGGAGCAAGCTTTCGCCCATGTGGTTGATGCGTTCCAACTGGTGACTCGTCGCATTCAAGAAGTCTCCGCTGCGGCAGAGGAAATCTCGGCAGGTTCGGAAGAGGCCGCAGCCTCTGTCAATACGATCTCGCAGATATCTGCTGGTGTGTCGGATCATTCGGATGAAATCTATCGTTTGATGCGTGAACAGTCGGCTATGTTCAACAGGGTGGCCCAGACTTCCACCATGCTGGAGCAGCAGACCAATGAGATGAGCGAAGCTGTGCAAAAAGTGAAAGTATAGTTTGAGTAAGGTGTAGTAATAGTAACGCAAGAGGTAGTCAGAAAAGTGTTCCGCTCTTGGAGAAGTTGGTGTTCATCCCAAACTTCCTTCAAAGGGTGGAGCACTTTTTTAGATTTAAACTTTTAAATGATCCAGCTCTATCGCCTGTCTGAAGCGTCGGGCGAATCGTTCTGCGGCTACGGCGGCCTCCTTGGATTCCGTCTGCACGAAGCCAATTTGCATTTTCGGTTGATCGATTCCAGCGATTTCTACCATCTTCACCAGACCTTCCTTCCATAATGGATTTTGGTAAAAGGAAAAGTCGTGACCAATCGTGGCGGCAATATCGTTTCGTAACACCATGTTGATGGCTTCTGAATTATTTGTTTTAAACAGAATGGACAGAGACCCATGATCATAGGTGAATTCCCTGATGAAGTCTTCGATGAAACCATCTCGATAGAGTGCCAGCTTGTGTTCTTTTAATTGATCAGGTGAAACACGGCTGTGCTTGGCAAGTTCAGACAGGTGATGAGTACCAACTACCAGCTTGCCCGAGTACATGGGACTGAAGTGAAGTCCATCGAATTCCCGCAATTGTTTGGCATAGATCGCGATAAAGCCCAGATGGGTTTTGTTATTGCGAATATCCTCGATAATTTCCATGGAGCCTTTCTCTTCAATGGAGATGTTAAGTTGAGGGTGCTCACGCTTCATATCCGCAGCAGACTGGACAAGATAGGGCATGACACTTGGAAAAGTAGCCACATGAAGCTCTCCGCTAAGAGAAGAGGCTTCTGCGTTCAGGGATTTCAGTTCATCAATTCGCTGCAAAATGTCCAGTGCCTTGGCAATGAATTGTTTGCCTTCGGGAGTGGGGTGAGTTCCCTGCCGCGAGCGTTCGAACAGGATGATACCCAATTCTTTCTCCAGACGATGAACCGATTGGCTGATCGCCGATTGTGTAACATGCAGATGCTCCGAGGCGGCGGAGAATGACTGCGTTTTCGCGATTTCAACGACATATTCGAGCTGTTCCAGATTCATGATTTCATCTCCGTTTAGCATTAATACAACTAATGTTAACATTAGTATCTATAAATATGAATAATACATGAACAGCGATATAATATATAGACAAGCTTTATAGTTCTTTACTATATAAGTAGAACCTTACTTTTACACCAGAAACGCAGAGTGCAGAACCAATCTGAAGAAGCAGAGCGTGCGCCTTTATCACCGGATTTTTCCCTTGGATCAAGGGAATGAAGAAAATCTGGGGATAAGAGCGATCGAAAGATGGTACTGCAATCAGCGTAATTAGGTGTAACATTTCTAGTTCAACTTATATAGACAATCATATAAAGGGGATGAACTTCATGAAAGCAGCAGTATGGTATGCCCATAAAGACGTGCGTGTGGAAGAACGGGAGGTTCCGGTTGCTCAAGCGGGTCAGGTCAAAATCAAAGTGGAATATGCAGGGATCTGCGGCAGTGACTTGCATGCCTATCATCATGGTGTGGGCATTCAAGAAGGTGAGAATCATCCGCTCTCAGGACAGAAAGCGCCGCTGACATTGGGTCATGAATTTGCAGGAACCGTGAGTGAATTGGGGAGTAATGTAAGCGGTATCAGTGTAGGGGATCGAGTCGTGGTAGAGCCGTTGTACCATTGTGGAACATGTGAGTACTGTATCCAGGGGCGTTATAACCAGTGTACTCAATTTGGATTCGTTGGACTGAATGGTGATGGTGGTTTTGCGGAGTATGTTGTTGTTGAATCCTACATGGTTCATCCCATACCGGATAACGTAACTTTTGAAGAAGGCGCGCTCGTTGAGCCTACCGCAGTAGCCTTTCACGCGGTTCGTCATAGCAAGCTGAAAGTGGGGAATAAGGTAGCCGTATACGGAGCTGGTCCAATTGGATTATTGACGATTCTGTCTGCCAAAGCAGCAGGAGCCTCTGAAATCTATGCAGTCGATGTATTTGAGGAACGTTTGGACTTGGCAGCCAAGCTGGGGGCCATTCCGGTAAACAGTGCCAAAGTCAATGCAACCGAGGTGATCTTGCAACAATCGGGTGGCATTGATGTGGCTTATGAAGCAGCGGGTGTGCAACCAACGATGGACAGCGCGGTTGCGGTTGTCAAAAAAGGTGGAGAAGTTGTTGTCATCGCAGCAATTCCGAACCCGCTTCAAGTGAATTTCTTCGATCTTCTTGTCAAGGAAGCGAATCTAACGGCAACGCTGGCATATCGCCACATTTTCCCTGAAGTGATTTCATTGATTGCTGAAGGATCGCTCGATGTGAAACAAGTCATCACCAAGAAAATCAAACTGGACGACATCGTGCAGGAAGGACTTGAGCTGTTGATGAGCGACAAGAGCCATGCGAAGATTTTGGTGGAGATTGGCGGGTAAGGCTAAAAATCAATCGTGGTGTATTATTTCAATACGGATTGATCATCTATAAACGTAAAAAAGACCGTTCATGAAGATGATCGGTCTTTTTTACATTTCATTCTCTGCTCCCTGATCCCGTGTTGCTGTTAACCTCCATTAGGAGTCATATCGGTAACAGATCGCCTTGCCCCCGCTACTCTCGGAGCTGAATTCCTCATCCTCTGTAAATCCGAAACGCTCATATAAACGGATGGCATTGACCATCTGACCGCCCGTATATAAATACACCGTATTTTTGCCCATTTCTTTGGCAGATTCCACGCATTGTTGGAGCAATTCTCTGGCGATTCCATGACCTCTCCATTTTGGATCAACACCTAACAGCCGAATAAACGGATAATCGATTGGTAATTCAAAGTCTGGATAAGCCTTGCGTGCTGTTTCGAATAATTGGACTGTACCCACAATCTGATCATCAATCTTGGCGATCCATAATTGTGTCAGGTACGGATTAACCACAGACTCTCTAATATCTTTTAGGTAGGCCTCCCAGCGTTCATTTTGCTCAAAAGTCTCCCGATACTCGGCGTAACTTGCAATAAGGATATCTACAATCTCTGGATGGTCCGTTTCTGTGGCAGGATGAATCGTAACGGCAGCCGTTGTCATCTAATAATTCCCCTTCTCTTATGGGTTAAGTATGGAATATCGTTTTCTTGCATTTTACCATAACGGATTCAATCCGATTGATTCAAATATTCTATAGTAAACTCAGTCATTTCTATAGATCAAAGCATATCAGCGATTGAGCTGTGTGGAATACAGATGATTGCGATATTCGGTTGGCGTATTGCCTTCGTATTGCTTGAACATGCGCAGGAATAGTTTGTAATCGGAGAAGCCACACTGTCCGGCAATTTCTTTTACACTGGCATTGGTGTTCAGCAGCAGCTGTTTCGCACGGCGAATACGTTCGGTGAGGATATAGGTTTTGAGTCCAGTGCCTTTCTCGCGCTTCACCATTTTGGAAATATAGTCTTTGTTAAAATTAAAATTCTCCGCAATCTCACTCACCGTAATGTTTGTATGCAGATGAATATCGACCCACTTGCAGATATGGTCCACAATCGCATTGTGCGGGCGATAATCGGCCTCTATATTACGCTCCAGTTCTCTGAACAACAATAGCAATGCAGCGTCGGCTTCCTCCGGTGAGAAGGATGACACATGCAGCAATTGCTTGAATAACTGATTGGCCATGGAAGGTACCTGAATGGTGGCATGTGTCCTAAACTGGTTGAAATCTGCCAACATGGCATCATAGTGAACCCAGTAGAAGCTGACGGGGGCGTCGCTGATTTGGTAGCCATAGTGGGTGCGACCCGCGCGCAGAAACAACAGATCGTTGGCACGAACTACATATTGTTCCTCTCCTTCCGCAATGTACATCTCACCTTCCAGCATCAAAATGATCTCATGCACAGGCATGCTGCGTCTCATGTGGCTCCAGTTGCCTTCGGATATGAACTTGCCGCACAGGTAATGTTCCAGTGGCTTTTGCATAGGACGGATTTATCCACCTTTTCTTGGATTATGAGTCTGATGTAATTATATTTTATTTGATAATATGGGGATATTCAAGCTCTGAAGTGGATTGTTGAGTATTGGACATATGGAACAGAACACGGATTTTACCCCTTAAGAATGAATGGATATCTATATAAGTTGAACTAAGCATTTACATGATAACGGAGAGGACAGAAAAAACCTGAAAAAGCGAAGCGTTCGCCTTTATCCCTGGATTTTCCCTTGAGAAAGGGGATCAAAAAAATCTGGGGATAACAGCGATTGGAAGGTTATTCTGTCATCGTAGTGTTAGTGTAAATAATCTTTAGTTCAACTTATCTATTACATCCCGAGAAGGAGTGAGTGTCATGATTGATACGAAAAAAGGATTTCTGGGACCGGAACATGTAGATCTGTTAAATGGAGTGTTTCAAACATCACAAGAGGTGGGGGAGCGTTACCTGTTATCGCTGGATATTGATCGATTCCTGGCTCCTTGCTTCGAAGCTCATGGTTTGCCTGCCCGAAAAGAACGATACGCGGGTTGGGAGGCACGTACCATCAGCGGACATTCTCTCGGACATTATCTGTCTGCCTTGGCTGTGACATATCAGGCAACCGGGAATATCACGTTAAAAGAAAGACTGGATTATGCTGTCACCGAACTGGCGAGAATCCAGCAGACCACAGGGAGCGGATATATCGGCGGTTTGTCCGAAGAACCTTTCCACATGGCTTTTCGAGCAGAGAATATCGGTGGATTCAATATCGGTGAATACTGGGTTCCCTGGTACAGTGTGCACAAAATCTATCGAGGCCTGATTGATGCGTATAAACTCACTGGGAACGGACAGGCGCTTGAGGTAGTTATTCGATTTGCAGACTGGGCGGTAGAAGGTTTGCTCCCGATGACAGAAGAACAGATGCAGACGATGCTTCAAAGTGAACACGGGGGCATGAATGAAGTATTTGCACATTTGTATGGGATTACCGGCAAAGCCTTATACCTTGAGATCGCCAATAAGTTTACCCATCAATTGATCCTGAGACCCTTGGAACACAAGCAGGACGATCTTCAAGGCAGACACGCCAATACTCAGATTCCCAAAGTGATCGGTGCTGCCGAAATCTACAATCAGGACCATACCCATGAGAGTTACCGGACAGCGGCAGAGTTTTTCTGGAACACCACGGTGCATCATCGTTCTTACGTATTTGGTGCGACGAGCATCTCGGAGCATTACGAAGCAAGGGGTATGGAGAGTCTGGGCATCAAAACAGGAGAGAGCTGTTGTACTCACAACATGTTGCAACTTACCAAGCAACTCTTCGCCTGGAATCACGATAGTGCCTACATGGACTATTATGAAAACGCCATCTATAATCACATCCTCGGCACGCAGGACCCCGATACGGGGAACAAAACATATTTTGCATCAACGCTGCAAGGCCACTACAAAATCTATGGTACTCACGATACTGCTTGGTGGTGCTGCACAGGATCAGGCATGGAGAACCCGGGCAAATATGCCGAGGCCATCTATTTTGAGAATGAACAAGACCTGTACGTCAACCTGTATATCGCTTCCCAATTGGATTGGGCGTCACAGGGATTATCCCTGAAGCTTGAAACCGACTTTCCTTATTCGGAAAAGGTGACCCTGACGATCACCGGAGGCAGCGCCTCGGCTCATCTAAGATTACGTGTGCCCTCATGGCTGCAACAGCCAATGACGGCAACAGTTAACGGGGATACGGAACATCCGTATACACGGATGGAACCCGGCTATCTGTCCATCGACCGCACATGGTCTGCGGGCGATGTCATCACAATCACCCTGCCGATGTCACTTCGCCAGTACACCTCCCGGGATGATGCCCACAAGGTGGCATTCCTGTACGGCCCGATTGTACTCGCCGGTGCACTGGGAAACGAGGGTCTTCCAGAGGATACGATTGTGGATGAAACAGCACTGAATCCCAAGACCGCACCCGTACCTGTGATCTGGACGGAGCAGGAGGAAGTACAAGAGTGGATCAAGGTTGTAGATGCAGACACGTTAACATTCGAACTTAGCAAGGATGTCACTTCCACAGGCGAAGCCGTGAAACTCATTCCGTTCTATGATGTGCATCATGAATTTTATACCGTGTATTGGCCGTTTAACGATGAAGGTGATGCGCTCGAGAAAGAGTTGAACGATATCACCATCGACAGGGTTCAGGCTGACGGTCAGCAGGATGAGATTGGACATCAACTGGATAGCAACTGCCGTGGGGAGCATCACAACGGTTCAACCACAGATGGCCGTAAGAAGTTGCATATGTGGCGAGAGGCTTTTGGCATCAGTGGAGCTTATTTCAGTTATCAACTGGCAGTGGACCACGCCGCAACCAATTATTTATGTGTGGCCTATTGGGGTGGAGATCATTCCCCGTTTGAGCGGGAAGGTACGTTATATGAGAGACAATTCACCATTACCGTGGATGGGGCAGTCATTGGCGAGCAGCGAATTCATATGAACAAAATCGGCGAAGTGTTCTATGTGACCTATGATATTCCTGAGGCGGTTACATCAGGAAAAGACAGCGTTAAGGTGATGTTCCAGGCGAAGGGCAACAATGGCTGTGCCGGGAAAGTCGTAGAGGTACGTACTACACGAAGCAAACCGGAATCCATCTTTTCGTAATAAGAGGCATGGTGTTGACCAGCCAGATCAAGTTGTACAGCCTGATTTATCGGTGGTGTGCTCCAAAGACCAGATATCTAAAAATGGCTGTCACGGTGCACCTTCTTTAATTATCGAGGTGTTATCGCCTTCGACTGCGTTAAAAGATTTTAATGATAAATTTAACTTGTATCAGAAATATGGTGTGAACGAATACTGGATTGTTGACCCCGGCAATCAAACCGTCCATGTGTACACGCTGGAGGAGGGCAGTTACCAGACCCGTCATCTGTATACAGAGCAGGAAACGATTATTTCCGTCGTATATCCTGACTTGCACATTCCGCTGGATTCGTTGTTCAAGCTCAGGTAGAGGAAACAAAAAAAGTGAACCAACGCATAAGGGACGAAACCGGATGATCTCCGATTCGTCCTTTTTGCATTACTATTTTTCAGACAAGTCTTATATAAAAAATGACACGCATAGCTATTTTCCACGTATTACCTGATAACATTTCTTCTCCACAGTCTGCTGTCTCGTAAAACTCACTTTTTATGGATTGACCACAACATTTCCTGCCAAGTTCCACGTTGTCCCTGAAAATATGAAATGGGATAAGCCCAAACCACGTATATTATGAGTATCCAAATATCCAGTGATATCCACCTGAGAGCGTTAACATCATGTACAATAAGAATAAGCTTAACAGGGAAATAACGACATGAAGCACCAATATATAACATGAAAGGAGGGCGGATGATTGAACATGATCAAGTACATAAAATTGATGGGGTTAATCTTCGGTATTGTGGCTGTGAATGTTCTGGCATTCTCACCCGGCTTTATCGGGCTGAATTTCGGGGAGGGTGCATTCACAACTGCGCTATCCGTTACCCTGTTGTTCGGTAGTGCAATGGCACTTTTATATGGCAGTTATACCTTGTTGTTGAGACAGCCGATAGTCCTGCCCGTGAAGCATATTGAAACGCATGACGATTATGTGGAAGCTTTATCTTTTTATAGACGCATCAAAGTCCTCGAAGAAGATATTACACTGGGGCTGTCTCAACTTAGCCGGATGAAAAAGAAGAAAGAAACACTCCTGAATGTGCTTCATCAGCGGTTCGATCCGGGGGAACTAAGCTACAAAAAATTCGCATCGGTCACGCTGGAAGTGGAGAAGTTGCTATATCTCAACATCCGCAGTGTGCTGAACCGGTTGAATGTATTTGATGAAGCCGACTATGCCAACATGATGAAATCCAAATCCTCAAACCTTCCCCAAAAACTTTTTCAGGAAAAAACCAAGGTATACAACGATTATCTGTCTTATGTGAAGAATGCATTACACACCAATGAGGAAATTTTGCTCAAGCTGGATCAGTTGTTACTGGAGATTTCACGCCTCGACAGCTTTGAAGCCGGAGATATTGAACAGATGCCTTGTATGCAGGAGATTGATCAGTTAATCAAGCACACCAAATTATACAGACAGTGAGGGGTTGCTCGTATGGCCAAGAAGGGAAAGTTTTTTTTCATATCGATTGTAATGCTGGTACTCGTATTTGGTCTGGTCTATGCAGGGATTACACTGACGTCGAACTTTGGCAAGTCGACCACACAGGTGAGCACAGAGAACGCGGGTAAGGAACTGGGCAAGCTGTACGCGGACATTGCACCAGCAACGGCGGAACCGGTCAAAGGACAGATTGATCTCGATCCGGTCGACGTAGCGGAATCGCTGCCGGATATCTCCAAATTCGCAATTGCCGTAGAGAATACAACGAATGATTACGTCGAAATTTTCTCTTCCACGGAGAAGTCGGGCAGCGGGGTAGACGGCTGGTTAACCGAGGTGGGCGAGGAATTCAACAAAGCGAATATCACCGTTGGTGGAAAACCGGTATCGGTCAAAATCCGCAACATTGCCTCCGGAACGGCTACCGATTATATCAAGTCGGGCAAGTATATACCGGATGCATTCACACCTTCCAATGAACTGTGGGGCGAGATGGTTGAAGCCAGTGGGGTGAAGACAGAGATGGTCTCCAAGCGATTGGTTGGGAATGTTCCCGGTATTGTCATTTCTAAAGCCAAGTATGATGCACTGGTTGATACCTATGGCTCCGTTAATGTAAAAACCGTAACCGAAGCGATTGCCAACAATGAACTCGCGATGGGATATACCGATCCATTTGCCAGCTCCACCGGACTGAACTTTCTGGTGACTGCACTGAATACGTATGATAGCGCCAATCCGCTGGGAGAGAAGGCGATTGAGGGATTTGAGAAATTCCAGACGAATGTACCGTTTACGGCCTCGACAACCATTCAGATGCGGGAAGCTGCCAAGTCAGGCAGACTGGATGCCTTTGTACTCGAATATCAGACGTATGTGAATACCGCCGATCTGAAGAGTGGTTACGTCTTTACACCTTTTGGCGTGAGACATGACAGTCCGCTGTATGCATTGGGGCAATTGCCGCAGAACAAACAGGAGATTATCCAGAAGTTTGCGGAATTCGTAACCCAGGCGAAGTACCAACAATCAGCGGAAGAGTTTGGTTTCAACGGGTTGCAGGATTACAAATCCGAACTGGCCACTGTGGATGGCGGCACGTTGTTGTCTGCACAGAAAGTATGGAAAGAAAAGAAAAACGGCAGTAAACCGATTGCCGCTGTGTTCGTGACGGATGTATCCGGAAGCATGGATGGCGAACCCCTTAACCGACTGAAGGAATCCCTGCGCAAAGGTCAGAAGTATCTGGGTACAGACAACAGTATTGGCTTGGTTTCTTACTCCAGCGGGGTTACCGTGAATCTGCCGATTGCCAAGTATGATACGAACCAACAGTCCATGTTTGTCGGAACAGTGGATAGTCTGCAAGCTGGCGGAGGGACGGCGACCTTTGACGGGATCGTGGTAGCGATGAAGATGCTGGAAGATTACATGGCTGCTAATCCAAACGTGAAGCCTTTAATCTTTGTCCTGAGTGATGGCGAGACCAATGAAGGTCACACCCTGAAGGATATTCGGGATCTGGTCGAGACGTACAAAGTGCCGATCTATACGATTGGATACAACGCGGACATTAAGGCTCTGGAGAGCATCTCCAGCATTAACGAAGCGGCAAGCATCAATGCCGATACCGACGATGTCGTGTACAAGATCGGTAACCTGTTTAACGTACAGATGTAATCTAAAGGGGGAACTGTAGATGTCATTTTCAATGGAAATACCAAGCCAGAAGGAAATTCAGAAGGTGATTGAAGAAGAGGTAAAGCCCGTGCCCGCAGAGGTCGCGGAGCTTCAACAAGTGGCCAATGCCAACGTAGAGATGATCATGACACTGGATCTCGAATCCCTAGAGAAACGCAAAGAGATTTTGCAATCCATTGACGGCTTTGGTATGAACACGATGAGATCCTCTTCCGAGAAAAACGCCTTGCTTCAAGTCTCCGTTGGACATCTGTCCAAGACGGGAGACGAGGGCGGTCAGGTCGCCAAAGGTTTGACCGAGCTGCATATGCAACTGAAGGATCTCGACCCAAGCGTGGTCGACTTTGCCAAGACCGGTTTCCTCGGGAAATTGTTCAATCCGCTTCGCGCCTATTTCCTGAAATACCAGAAGGCTGACGCAGTCATCGCTGACATCGTAACCTCTTTGGATAAAGGCAGATCCACCCTGCGTAACGATAATACAACGCTGGAGATTGAGCAACAGAACCTGAGAGAACTCACCAAACGATTACAAAAGGAGATTCAGCTTGGCGTACTCATGGATGAGTCCATCGATGCGCAGATTGAAGCGGCCAAGGTTCGCAATGAGGACCCCGAGAAAGTCCGGTTTATTACGGAAGAAGTATTATTCCCGCTTCGTCAGCGGGTGATGGATCTGCAGCAGATGTTGGTCGTGAACCAGCAGGGCATCATGGCGATTGAAGTGGTAATTCGCAACAACAAGGAACTGATCCGAGGCGTAGACCGTGCGAAGAATGTAACGATCTCGGCATTGAAAATTGCCGTTACTGTGGCAAGTGCTTTGTATAATCAGAAGATTGTTCTGCAGAAGATTGAATTGCTGAACCAGACGACCAACGATCTGATCGCGGGTACATCCAAAATGCTCAAGGATCAGGGGATTGCCATTCAGAAGCAGGCGTATGAAGCCAGCATTTCTGTGGATACGATGAAACAGGCGTTCACCGATGTGTTGTCAGCACTCGATTCAATCAGTCTTTATAAGCAGGAAGCTCTGCCAAGAATGCGTGAGACGATTAACCAGTTCCGTGAACTTGCGGATACCGGAGAGCAGCAGATTCAACGGTTGGAGAAAGGGCAGAAGCTGGGGCTGTAAGTCAGAAGAAAAAAATTGGGATTTTAACGAATTTGAGTGTTGTCCTTATTTCTATAACTTAGAAAAAAGCGACCGTTCTCCATTAAGCATGGGGATGGTTGCTTTTTGGGCTTCTATAAAGATAGGTACTAGTTGTCATACCCCAAACTTCTTGCATAAGCGTATAACTGTTGTTCGCATTGGTCCATTAGAACACCAGCGGTGTTTACTTTGGCATTACCCTGTTTTAGTAACGTGTAATTCACCTTGTTCTTGGAGACTGCTTTTTGGTACAAGAGGTACCCTTCGAGCTGAGTGTAACTTGCCTTGATAAATGTGGCGTGAATTTTCTTAATTTGCGGGTTGGTAGGCTTGATTTGTTTTGCCTTGGATACCAATTTTGTATAATTGGGGATCACTGTATTCGTAAGTTTAAGATACATGGACTTGCGGTTCGTTGAAGTTACCTGAGTATCGATGCTTTCCAGAGCGGTAAAGGCTTTGGCCTCATAAGTTTCAAGAGCAAATAACTGAGTAGTGTACTCCTTAAATTCTTCATAACTCTGATCTGAATATGTAGAGGTTGCTACTTTGGTTGCATCGGCAGAAGCGGCTGGAGAGAAAAGCACTCCGCCAAGCAAAACAAAACTGGTAATCAATGATATAATCCACGACTTCTTCAAATGTAAGGTCATCCCCTTTTGTTTGTATTCCATTGGATAACCTAACATATAAATACCAGAAATTAAAGGAATTCATTTACATAATTTTGATTGTAAAGATTTCTTAAAATTCCTCTCAATCACCCTACTAGAGGCAAATATGGTAATTCAAAATTTCAGTCTCTTAACACGACATTGTCAGGCTTGTAATGAATGATCTTGAACAACTCCTCGGCCATGTAGACGGGGCTATGTTTGAAATCCTGTCTGATCCACTCCATGATCATGCCAAATATCGCATGAGACTGGTAACTTGCCAGCAGTTCAGGGTTAATGTGCTGCGGGAAGATGTGGTTCAGATCCTGTAAGGAAAGATCCCGAAGAACATCGCAGATCATACGCTGAAAATTGGAGGAGGCCTCCGATTTCACAACCAGTGTGTAGAATTGTGCATGCTGGTGCACATGTTCAAATATGGTGATGGCCGAAGAGGGCATCAGACCAACCTCGAACTCTTTCAACCCTTGATAGGGTTTGCGAAAAGAAGTCACCAGATCCTGGATCACATCATCGATAATCTCGTTGAACAAATCTTCTTTGTACTGATAATGCCTGTAAAAAGTACCTCGATTCAGGTCGGCGCGCTGGACAATATCCGTAATGGATATTTCTTTAAAGGGATGTTTTTGCATCAAATGGATGAGAGCATCCTTCAGCGCAGCTTTTGATTTCTTGATTCTTCTGTCCATCGAATTTGGGGTTTCAGACATCTATTTTCCTCCTCGCGAGTTCACTTTATTAATTAAAGAACATTTGGGCTTAGTAGTGTTGTTTAACGTACAACTGGACAAGCTTTTACTGATTGAAGTGAAACGCTATGACTTATTATACTAAGGATAAGAGTTAATGAACATTTGTTTGTTAACTTATTGTAAACGAATACACAAAGGAGGATACATGGAATGAAACTTCAAGATAAAGTGGCAGTTGTTACAGGTGCTGGTTCAGGTATGGGGAAAGCGATCGCGACGTTGTACGCTCAAGAGGGTGCAAAAGTAGTTGTATCGGATATTAACGAGGAATCCGCACAGGCGGTAGTGAATGATATTAAGGCACAGGGCGGGGAAGCGATTGTGGTTCTGGCCAATGTAGCCAAAGAAGAAGATGTGCAGAATCTGATTGATACAACGGTGAGCACATACGGTACAGTAGATATTCTGATTAACAATGCGGGCATTATGGATGGTATGGAGCCTGCAGCGGATATAACGGATGAGAAGTGGGAGAGATTGTTCGCTGTGAACACAACCAGTGTGATGCGGACAACACGGAAAGTATTGCCGATCTTCCTGGAGAAACAAAAAGGCGTCATCGTGAACATTGCTTCGGCAGGTGGATTGCACGGCGGACGTGCAGGAGCAGCCTATACGGCTTCCAAACATGCGGTCGTGGGCTTCACCAAAAATACAGGGTATATGTATGCTGAGCAAGGCATTCGTTGTAATGCTATCGCTCCAGGTGCCGTGGCAACCAACATCAGCGCATCCATGGCTGGTATTAGCCCATACGGTGCAGGGCGGCAACAGCTGGGCATGGCAATCAACCCACGCATTGGGACGAGCGAAGAGATCGCCAAGGTGGCCTTGTTCCTTGGGTCGGACGAGTCCAGCTTCGTGAACGGAACCGTTGTTACAGCTGATGCAGGCTGGAGCTCTTATTAATCCGTTCAAGCGCAGTCGAGCATGGAGCACTGAAATAGTGCGAACAGTCAGGAAGCCGCATAACCATATGCGGCTTCTTTTTTTGTGTTACTCCGAAAACGGTGGACCACAGTGTCATATCCCGTATTAGGACAAACGTTTGCATTACTACACGGATGCTCGAAATGGATCAATTTGAGGGTGGCTTTGGTTTGGAAAAGAGTGAGGATTCGCGCACGATCAGACGATGGGGGATAATGACCGGATTATGAGGTTGTGGTTCCCCGCTTAGAATTTTCAACAAGACCTGAACGGCTGTATAGCCCAGCTGATAGGTTCCAATGTCTATAGAACTTAATGGTGGTGAAGCCAGCTCCGATAGAGCAATATTGTTAAAACTAACCACGCTGATATCCTCAGGCACCAGATAATGAAGCTCGGCAAGAGCTCTCAGTACCCCAAAGGCCACATTGTCATCAATGACAACGATTGCGGTGGGTCTGTTCGGCAAGGACATGAACAGCGACATCGCCCTGAATCCACTTTCCTGTAGAAATTCGCCTTCCACAATCCAGTCACTATCGGCATCCAGCCCGGCTTGGGCAAGCGCCTTTTGGTATCCTAGCATGCGATCATGCGATAACGTAATGTCCGGGGGGCCGCTGACAAATCCGATTCGCGTATGCCCTTGGGCGATCAGATGATGTGTCGCATCATAAGCAGTCTGTACATTATCGTTATCCACCATGGGGGCATTGGGATGAGCTTCACTGCGACCGATTAACACAAAAGGAAACTTTTCCGCTTCCAAAAATGAAATAATGGGATCGTCTCGTTTGGACCCAAGCAACAGAATGCCATCCACTCTGCGACCATGAACAAGACGGGAGATCGCGTGCAGTTCATTGTCTGATGAAGTTTCAGTGGTTAGCAGCAATTCATAATTCATACGGGTGGCATGTGTAATAATACCCCGCAGCAATTCCCCGAAAAAGTAATTCTGAAACAACTCTTCAGCAGGACGCGGAAGCATAATGCCAAGGGTATGTGTCGTTTTGGAGACCAGGCTCTTCGCCATGATGTTGGGATGGTAGTTTAATTCTTTCATGATTTGCTTCACTTTGAGAGACGTCTTGGTGCTGATTCTGGGATGGTTGGAAATCACCCGTGACACTGTAGAAGGGGAAACACCCGCCAATTTGGCAATATCCTTGATCGTAATCATGTAAAAAATCCCTTCTGAACAATCGTATAAATATTCTCTATGGTAATCCAAAGGATACGATAAATCAATTGCTAACTGCCAAGTTAGAGATGCACAGGAAGTAAAATAAAGGAAGAAAGAGTCTGAACAAGGAAACAGGAAATTACTGTAGGTAGAAGAGGTAAATTGGTTAAAATTGAGCAAATATGGCTTGTGCAAACGTTTGTGCAAAGAAAGTACAGTATTGTATGATGTGATTGTTATTGTAGCGCTTACATCTGTGGATTTACATACTTCTTGACTTATTTCCCCCTACATATTGAACGGAGGAGTCATCTTGTCTTCCATTTGAGCAAACGTTTGTACAAGGTGAACATGGAATGCAAACCTGACAACATACGCAGACAAAAGGGTGAAAAGCGCGAACATTGTTGGACCAAGCAGAGGGAAGGGGACATTTTACATGAGAAAATGGCAAGGGGCAACATTGTCCGTCATGATGGCTTTTACACTGGCTGCGTGCGGGGCTGGAGGTGGAAGTCCATCTCCAACTACGGCAGGTGAGAACCCGGAGGAAGTGGTAGAGCTAACAGCCGAGAACCTTCAACCGGAAGAAGGGGCTACCCTGGTGATCTGGGAGGACAAAAATCAAAGCAGTTTTATTGAGCAAAGAGCCAAGAAATTCGAAGAGAAATATGGGGTAACGGTCAAAATGGAGGAATTACCTCCAACCGATCAGGTAACCAAACTAACGACGGATGGCCCGGCGGGTCTCGCGGCAGATGTCGTCGTTTTCCCACATGATAAGATTGGTAGCGCTTCAGAGGCGGGACTTATTCTGCCCAATGACATATTCGAAGCAGAGACCGTAGAGAACACCAGCGACAACGCACTGAAGGCGGTAACGTTCAAGGATATCCTGTACGGCTATCCGTACAGCGTGGAGACCTATGCTCTCTTTTACAACAAAGCATTGTATCCAGAAGCTCCGAAAAATTTCGAGGAGATTATCAGCTTCGCCAAGACGTTCAATAACGTGAAATCCAATCAATATGCCCTGATGTGGGAATTGCAGCAATTTTACTATAACTATGCATTCCTGGCTTCACAGGGCGGTTATATTTTTGGGGACAACGGGATGGATAGCGCGGATCTCGGTCTGAATAACGAAGGAGCCCAGAAGGGTGGACAGTTCTTGCAGAAGCTGAAGTCGGAAGTACTGCCGCTCAAGATGGGTGACGTGAACTATGATATCAAAAAAGGATTATTCTCCAGCGGCAAGCTGGCTATGGATATTAACGGTCCGTGGACCATTGCCGATTATCGCAATGCCGGTATTGATTTTGGCGTTGCTCCGCTTCCGGCAATTGATGGCAAACCGATGACCTCCTTCTCAGGTGTTAAAGCCTATTATGTAAATGCATTTACGCAATATCCGAATGCGTCGAAGCTTTTGGCAGCGTTCCTTTCCAATGAAGAGGCTCAGATGGAGAACTTTGATCTAAACGGTACACTTCCTGCGAACAAAAACGTGGCTGCTGATTCGAAGGTGCAGGAGGATCCGATCAATAAGGCGTTCTTGGAACAGTTCAACAACTCTACTCCAATGCCTTCGCTTCCTGCCATGGACAGCGTATGGGGACCGATCACGTCTGCCATTACGGATATATGGGATACCGATAAGGACGTGAAGGCATCGCTGGACAATGCCGTGAAACAGATTCAGGAAAGCCTTGCTACTGTCCAATAGGGACGAACGACGAATGCGAAGATATGCATAAGAATTGTATAGATTGAACTTAATATTTACACAAAAACGGAGAGGGCAGAAGGAAGCTGAAGAAGTGAAACGCTCGCCTTTATCACCGGATTTTCCCCATTGGAAAAGGGATCGAAAAAAATCTGGGGATAACAGCGATCGGAAGCTTGTTCTGTCATCGGAGTGGTCAGTGTAAGTACACTTTTGTTCAATGTATACAGGTTAGCAAGAGGCGGGGAGGAGAGAGCAAATGCAACAGCAGCATGTCCCGGTGCCCGTTGGACCGAACAGGGAAAGGCAACACCGGATGACAGCGGCTATATGTTCCATCATACTGCAAGGTCTTGGACAGCTGTACAATCGACAGTGGATTAAGGGGATTTGTCTATTGTTACTGGAGGGAGCAGGGCTTGCGTACCTGCTTCCTCGTCTGTCACAGGCTGTATGGGGCATATGGACACTGGGGGAAAATACACAGCGTTTTGTCAAAGTGAATGGGTCCACCGTACTTCAAAGGGGAGACCATTCCATCTTTTTACTATTGGATGGCATTATCGTACTACTGGTGTTTTTTGTGTTTATTCTGATCTATATTCTCAACATCCGGGATGCGTATGTCACGGGACTCGCAAGGGAGGAAGGGAAGAAGACTCTGGGCGCAGCGGCTTCGCTTCGGAACATGATGGACAAAAACTTTCCCTACCTGTTTCTGTCCATCCCGGCACTGGGCATTCTTTTCTTCACCGTTATGCCGATTCTGTTTACGATCACCATTGCATTTACCAACTACTCAGCGCCGGACCACATTCCGCCAGCCAAACTCGTGGACTGGGTGGGCTTCAAGACGTTCAGTGATCTGATTCAATTGAAATCTTGGAGCCAGACCTTCTATGGCGTGCTGACCTGGACGGTCATCTGGGCCATTCTGGCGACAGTCACCACCTATTTTGGCGGTGTGCTTGTGGCACTATTAATAGAACAGCGGGGCATACGCTTCAAGAAGCTGTGGCGTACGATTTTTATCCTGCCTTATGCGATCCCGCAGATCATTTCTTTGCTGCTCATGCGTAATCTGTTTAATGGCCAGTTTGGACCAATCAATACGTACATGCGTGCGTTTGGGCTGGAGGGGTTGCCCTGGCTGACAGATCCGTTCTGGGCCAAAGTCACCGTCATTGTTGTCAACATGTGGATTGGTATTCCCGTCAGTATGGTACTGATTCTGGGTGTATTGACAGCCATCCCTCGTGATCTCTACGAGGCTGCGGAAGTGGATGGAGCATCCGCATTTCAGAAATTCCGAATTATTACGATGCCGTTCATTCTTTTTGCTACAACTCCGGTACTCATCATGCAGTTCGCTGGAAACTTCAACAACTTCAATGTCATCTTCCTGCTGACGAACGGAAATCCGCTACGCGGAGATTATCAGTACGCGGGGGCGACGGACCTGTTGGTAACCTGGCTCTACAAGCTTACACTCGACAATAACAAGTTCAATATGGCTTCAGCGGTAGGGATTATTATCTTCCTCATCATCGCTTCATTCTCCATCTGGAACTTCCGCCGCTCCAAATCATTCAAGGAGGAGGACATGATTCAATGAAGACACGTAATAATCCGCTGCGTTTGGCCCTGAGTTATGTGCTGTTGCTGATCATCGCCGTTGTCTCCATCTATCCGGTACTCTGGATCTTTCTCTCTTCCCTGAGACCCGGTGCGGCATTGTTCAGTGAACGGTTATGGCCGGAAGCTTTCACGCTGACCCATTACGGGGAGCTGTTCAATAACCCGTCCTTTATGTACGGTAGATGGTATATGAATACGCTGAAAATTGCCTTTTTCACCATGATCTTCTCCACGTTGATGGTGACACTCGGGATGTATGCCTTGTCCCGCTTCCGCTTTCGTGGACGTAAAACGATTCTCTCCACCATGCTAATCCTCGGCATGTTCCCGAGTTTCATGAGCATGATTGCAATCTATATCATTTTGCTGCAAATTAAATTGCTCGACACCCATGCTGCGCTCATCCTGGTTTATTCTTCAGGGGCGGTACTGGGCGGATTTATCGTCAAAGGTTTCTTTGATACGATTCCGCGCAGTCTGGACGAAGCGGCGCGCATGGATGGTGCGAGTCACCTGCGGGTATTCACCAGCATCATCCTGCCCTTATCCAAGCCAATGCTGACCTATGTGGCATTAACCAGTTTTACTGGTGCGTGGATGGACTTTATCTTCGCCCGCCTGGTGCTGCGGACGAAGGAGAACTGGACACTTGCAGTAGGCATGTGGGATCTGGTCAACCGGTATCAGGACAGTAACTTTACGATGTTTGCTGCGGGGGCGGTTTTGATCGCTATTCCAATTACCCTGCTGTTTGTTTTCCTGCAACGATTCCTTGTTCAGGGTCTGACAGCAGGAGCTTCCAAAGGGTAAACGCAGACTCAGCAAGAAACATTATAGGTCTAGAGACAATTTCATCAGCTAAGCTAACGACGGCATGATTAGTCTCGATAGCGTAACACTCACTTAACTCAGGCACTTCCGTATTGTCATGTCTTTATCGACTGGCAATGCTGCGGAAGTGCCTGGTTCTGTATGGGCTCGAATCATGATTAGGGAGGAACGTGATGTATGGGCATGAACCCGTCCAGTGAGCCCGAGATTATCGGATACCAAGATGGACAAGCTGCATTGCATGATACTAAAGCTCCGCGAACACTATGGCGTAATGTTACCTTTCGCAGGATATTGTACGGCTACGGCATCTCGGTCTTTGGGGATTGCTTCAATGGGATTGCGATCAGTCTGTGGGTGTTACAGACCACAGGGAGTGCAAAGAGCATGGCAGCCGTACAGATCTGCAATATGGCCGTCAGCTTTCTGTTTGGATCGGTGGCGGGTACGGTTGCAGACCGATTGGATCGCAGGAAGCTGATGCTGGTCTCGGATGTATTTCGGGGCGTAATGGCGGTACTGATTGCGGTTAGCTTATTCGGTTGGCATGCACCGTTTCCAGTGGTGCTGCTGTTGCTCTCACTCTCCATGTTTTCAAGCCTGTTTCAGGCCCCTGCATTCCATGCCTCTGTAGCAAGTATGGTGGGCAGAGAACATATTCAACAAGCGACCGGCACCATTCATATGGTGGATAATCTTGCCCGAATCAGCGGTCTTGCTGCGGCGGGCGTTGCTGTTGCTGCATTTGGCGGATTCGTTGCCATATTAATTACAGGGGCAACTTTCTTGTTGTCCGCAGTCTGTGTACTGATGGCAGGTCGCTTTCCAGAGGTACGGCGATCCGTTAGTCAGCAGACCACGTTTGCTCAGGAATGGCGTAGTTCGTTTGCCTACATCTATCGGAATCGTCTGATCCGTTCCATCGTATTGCTCAATCCCGTACTGATTTTGTTTTTCATGTCAGCCATGATGCTGGTTCAAGTGATGGCGGTCAAGGTGTGGGAGGCGAATCCGGTACAGTTTGGATTAATTGAAACCTGTATTCCACTCGGATATATGATTGGTTCTGGGCTATTGATTGCTTCGGGAAAACGATTGAAGCGAAGAGGGAGATGGGTATTTATCGGTCTAATTGTATTAGGGCCGATTTATATTTTTTTGGCGAATGTATCCTCACCAATCATGGCGTTACCGTTCATCGTGGGCGGAGGTGCGATGTTCGCCTGCTGTACGATGCTCACCCAGATTATGCTGAGGACAGCCGTTCCAGATGAGCTGCAAGGAAGGGTCTATGGTGTCGTTGGAACAATCACCAGTACAGCGCCTATTCTGGGATTGACGGTTGTATCCGTATTGGCAGATCAGTGGGGGGCAGCTTCTGTGCTGCAAGGCGTGGGCATATTACTGCTGGCGACAGGTATTCTGGCAGCGACAACGTTGAAGTCGATCCGAACCTATCATTAGAAATGTGAGATATAGATCCAATCTATATTAGTTGAACTATAAACATTTACACGATAACGGAGCAGTCAGTTGCAATCCGGAAAAACGAAGCGTTCGCCTAAAAGATTTCTAAAAGAAAGCTACATTGGAAGCATACGATAGCTCCAGATTTTCCCTGTATAGAAGGGAATTAAAACAACTGGGGGTAACAGCGATGGGAGATGGATCTGACCGTGTAGTGGTCAAGTGTAGAGTCATTTGTTCAATTTATATAGCTAATCCAATAGCAAAACCCGGAGCATACGCTGCGTTAGCGTAACTCCGGGTTAGCTTGTGGACTGAACATTCTATTGCCAGTTTACATTGACTGTGGCTGTACCGCTGGTTGGTGTGGTGAACGTGTGGTTGGAACCACCTTCCCACGTAATGGTTGCCCCATTTTTCTTGAAGAATTTGAACTCCAGTTGTTTCCCGGCTGGCACACTCACATCATAGTACCAAGTTGGGTAGGCGTGGATAACCTGATTGAAAGCAGGGCCGATAGCTGTTGTGCCCGTACTCCAGTTGCCCAGTTCTGCCACGTTACCTGTCAGATAGATGTTCTGACCCAGTGTGGTGGACGCATTATTAATGACAAATCGTACAGTGACCTGATCACCCGTAAGAATGGTAAAGTTGTTATACGCATTGCTGTTAACGCCGTTCGCAGCTACTTTCACAGCATAATTGCCTGCGGCAACAGCTGGGATCGTCACTTTGATCTGTGTATCTTCCCACGATGTGATTGCTGCACCGGTAACGGCTGTTGTACCGAAGTATACGGTACCTTTGGTGGAGCCAAATCCACGTCCGCTAATGGTAACGACATTACCCGGTTTGCCCATCACCGGACCTACATGTCCGATCGTTGGTGTTGTCTCGCTCGTTGTATATTGCCATACCGCTGTTGCTCCGGCCGCCAGTGTGAAGGAAGAGATGTTACCATTGGTGGAAGTGATGTTATTACCGTTCAGTGCGCCGCCCAGTACATCGGTGTAGTTGCCTGTTGGCAGTGAAGTGCTTAGATTCGCAATGCTTGCTGGTGTGGAGAGATTACGGTTCACCGCAACAACAGCTACACTTTTGCCAAATTTGCGTTCATAAACGTACACATCATTATTGATCCAGCGTTGCTGAGTAGAGCCATAGGCGATTGCTGGATTGGATTTGCGCAGAGGGGCCAGCTTGCTGATCACGTTAAAAGCAGTGGTTGTTTTGGAGAAGGAAGGCATTTTGGCCCGATTATCAGGGTCTCCGTTTCCAGTCAGATACTGCTCGGTACCATAATAGATGGCAGGTACGCCGCGGGAAGTCAGCGTGAAGGCCAGCGCTTGTTCCAGACGACGGTTGTTGACGGCACTTGTTTTGAACCGATCCATATCATGGTTGTCGATGAACGTGACTTGGTCATTCACCTGATTGTAATCTGCCGCTGTGCCTGTAATCATCGAATCCAGAGCATACATGTTGGATGTGTTATCCCGGAAGACATCACGCACGGCAGAGTTAAAGCGGAAATCAAGCAGGCTCATCCCGGATTCGTTAGCAAATTCCGTGTTATCCGCATCAGATGCAGCGGATCCCAGGAACCATTCACCGAAAGTGAATACAGGTTTATGTGCATAGATGGAGGACATCCAGCTCTTTTGCCAGCCGAGAGGCATATGTTTCACCGCATCAACGCGAATGCCATCCACGCCCATATCAAGCCATAGCTTGATTGCGTCTTTGAAATATTGATCAATGGTACTGTTATTGTGATTCAGGTCAGCGAGGTCATAGAGGTTTTTGTAGATACCATTCTCCAGGGAGGAAAAATCGGAGCCGCCGTTGTGATGGAAATATCCATTTGTATCATTTGTGTATCCGCCAACAAGATTACCGTTATCGTACAACTTACCATTCTCAGCAAAGGATGTATCGGTTTCCATGGCAGGAGACGTGTGGTTTGGTGCAAAGTCAATTACGATCTTGATGCCTTTGGCATGAGCGGTTGTAATCAGATTTTGAAAATCAGCCATCGTTCCGAAATACGGATTGGTCTTCTTGAAATCACGTGCCCAGTAACCATGATACGCTGTGTTGATCACGCCGCCGTAGTTGATCGTGGCAAAGATATTTTCGACCGGTTGGGAGATCCACAATGCCGTAACGCCCAGATCGCTAAAGTAGTTATCGTTGATTTTATTGATCAAACCCTGCCAGTCTCCTCCGCAATACAGCTTGAGGTTACTACAAGTGGCATCGTAGGCAGCTCCAGTCGGATTGTTGGAAGGATTGCCGTCCAGGAAGCGGTCCGTGAAGATCTGATAGATGACGTCTGTACTAAAGTTCTGCTTGTTGGTAACCGCGGTATCCGCATCGGCATAGATCGCTGAAGCAGGCAGATAGGGAAGTGCGCCCCCTGCAAGTAAACTGAGTGTCAGTGTTGTGCTGAGGAGTACGCGTTTGGCCATTTGAAACATAGTAATCCACCCTTCTCGTGAATGTAGTAGTTCAGATAAACAACCAACCTGGCTCTTGAATAATAGCGCTTTCAATACAGCGGAATGTTACGCAGTGGATTGAAGACTTCCCTCCTTTTGACACGCCAACAACCCCGGCATCTCCTTCGGGAGTTACCGGGGTTGTCCTAAACCGCTCAGGTTTAAAAGCATGGCCCTCGAGTTATGATCACAACGTTATCGTAAGAAATATTGGATCTTATGTCAATAACTTTTTTGGGAGCATTTATTTTCTATTTTTATGTTTACAAAAGCATGTCCGGGGATTTAAACTATTCGCAGATTCACAATATAAGGGCTATGTATCCCGGAACACTTACGTGTGTTCTGGGACAACCCCGTCTCTTCTGAGGCGGGGTTATTTGTATTATGCAGTCGAATTGGGAGAAGAGAGGTTGTTGATAATCGTTGAGTACCCATTCTGTCATCGAATGTTTGGAAGGCATTCAGGCGTCGAGGCTGGGCAATATCCGCAACATTTATGTGTACCTCCCGCCCGGTTACCATGAGCAGACAGCTCGGCATTATCCGGTTCTGTACGTTCATGCGGGGCAGCGGGCTTTTGGTCCATCCCGGACAGGCAATGAAACATGGAACATGGATCAGGCAGCGGACGGACTAATTGCCTCCGGGCAGATTGAATCACTGATTATTGTCGGTATTGCACATGTCCGTCCAGTCACGCACAACGAATTCTACCACTACATTGCTCCTGAGAGAGAGGCCGTGAGTGTGGGGTGCTCAGGCATCGACTATGAGCATTTCATCATTCATGAACTCAAACCGATCATTGACCATCGTTATCGGACGTTGCCAGACAAGGAGAATACCGGGCTGTTGGGTTCATCTGCCGCAGCACTTTGTACATTGCACATGGGGATGCGAAATCCGGATGTTTTCGGAAAACTGATCATGATGTCGCCATTCTATGTGGATGTGCAGCTGGACGAAACATCGGAAAGCGGGCTGTTGGAAGAAAACATGTATCGCTTGCCAGAAGAGGTACCCGACGTTCGGATGTGGATGGATATTGGAGACACGGAAGGTCTGTTTCTGCCTTCCCAGGTCAGAAGAGTAGCTCATCAATTGCTTGAACGGGGAGTCAGATCGGGTGCGGAATTGGCATTTCTGGAACAGCCGGGTGCCTGTCATCAGGAAGGTGACTGGGGAGCACGCGTTCATCTCCCGTTACTGTACATGTTCGGCCACTTGGGTAAGCCCTCCTCGCTCGAACTGCTTGGAAGGGATGTCATCGGACTACAGGGTGGAATGACCGTGTGTATCAATGCACAAATGCACTACGAGAGCGGATTGGTTCAGAGTCTGCTGCATGGGAATTATACTTCGAGTGACTCGAATGTACTTCAGGTTCATGCGAGTGGAGAGTTGGTTCCTGTCGGTATTGGAAGTGCATTCATTACGCTGACTGTGGGGGAACTGTCTGCTACACGCATCTACACTGTCGTTCCTGAAATGTCCACTCATGTGGAGGTCTGCATTCGTGCAGAGGTAGCTCCCGACGAAGACTCGGAGGAAACGATATATGGTGGCATGGGCATGAAGCTTGTCCGTTCTGGTAAAGGTCGATATGAAGGTGGTTACCGAGTCCCACGTGATAGTGGTTTTTCCTTCCGATTTACTCGCGGTTTCCGTCGTTTCGAGACCGATGTGGATGGCAAACCTATTGCCAATCGGGTATTTCGAGCGACAGATGATATGTCTGTGCATTACCTAATCCAATCCTGGGGCAGTACGTCAGCCAAAACGGAAACAGGAGGCCCAAAATGATCATTCCTTCATTCGCTCCAGTGCTGGACATTCCCTATTATTATCCCTGCAATTTTCCTCTGATTCATGAAGTGCTCCATCGACAAGGATCCATCACAAGTCTTGCACTGCTGGCGGCAAGTCGGTTGTACAGCCTTCCTTCGTGCGGGGATAACGGACTGGTGAAGCCTTATTTTCACAAACTGGATTATGTAGAGCCGATCTGGGAGATGTATGGTCAGCGACAGCTGGGAAGCTTCGAGGAAGGCAAGACGCAGATCCGGCAGTATATTGGCGAAGGTGAGCTTTTTTTGGCTACAGGAACCAGTTATCATTTGCCTTACTGTGAGGATTATCAGAATCCCGAGTACATTCGCAAACACGTGAAGCAAGGCTCCCGACTACATCTGGTAGACCATTGGATTGCCGTGTATGGTATGGAAGATGAGCATGTTCACGTCTACGATCCCGTGCCCTCCAAGTATAAGGGGAGGGTTACTCAAAGGGCCTTTCATGACTTCTGGAAAGGTAACCAAAGCATACCTGAGCTTGCGCAGGCCAAACGCAAAGAAGAACTCCGAACGTATGGAACCATGGACATTCGGGCGACTGTGAAGCTGGACTCTGACGGTTACCGAGACATGTTGATCCAGGCGTTAACAACGCAGATTGAAGAATTTCTGACAGGCCGGACGATTATACAAGGAGAGCGGAATTTTCATTTTGGACATGCGGTATCTCTGCAACTGTTAGATGCATTACATGCGGCGAATGAAGAGGAACAGGCCAATGAAATGCTAATATCCGGTCTGCTGTTTGATATGCGATGGAGTCGATATTTTCTTCGAGATCTTCTTCAGGAGTCTGCCTTATGGCTAGGTTCTCCACTTGATCAATATGCGAGAGAATTCAGCGAGATCATTGTACGTTGGGAGAAGGCCTACAATATGCTTCAGGTCAGTCGGATAAAACAGCGTGAGCAGTGGAAAGTACAGCTAACAAGTGTAATTAAAATGTTGGTCACCGATGAATGGCAATGGTATGAGTCACTTCGACAGTCCATACCTCAGGCAGATTGCTTCCCACGTCAGGCCGTGTTGATGATTGGACAAGAACACAGGGAGGATTTGCTCCGTATCGTATTGGATAGTTGTCGGGAGTTAAACGCGTACCATAATACAACGATTCCACTTTGTGAGGGTGGTAACGCTCCACTGTACGGACGAAGTGGGCAACTGGATTCGCTGGAACTCGTGTCATTGCTTGCAGTGGTAGAGCAGGGAATTGAAGATCGATGGGGAACAGGAATGGGCGCCGCTCTGGCGGAGATGGCTGCTGCTTCCATGCCGGAAAGCCCTTATCAGACCGTAGGTTCACTAGTCGATTATCTCGCACAGCAATGGGCGCCTGCCCGTGAGGAGGATGCAAGATGTTGAACCAATTCTTGCTTGAACGATTCGCGGAGCAGGGACAGCAACCTGCGCTGATCTGGAAGGATCAGGAGTACAGCTATCGGTGGCTGCTGGAACAGGTTGGCATCATGAGTAAGTGGATTACAGCAGAAGGGCTGACTGGGCAACTTGTAACGCTGGAGGAAGATTATTCCCCCTATGCAGCGGCAGCATTGGTTGCTTTGCTCGGACAAGGGTGTATCGTGCTCCCCATGGATCGGAACCTGGTTGAAGCCAAACGAGAGGAATATATCCAGCTGGCACAGGTGAAGTGGCGTTTGGGCGTTGAAGAAGGCAAGTTGTGCATTCGGCAAACATGTGAATTATCTGGAGAGGTTCCTGTGTTGTTATCCTCGCTGGCACAAGAAGGCGTAGGCGGACTTGTACTCTTTTCATCCGGATCAACCGGAGTGAGTAAAGCGACTGTGCATCGTGCAGATCGGCTGTTACATGGTTTTCGGCGGCAGGTTCGGCCTTTGCGAACGATTCCTTTTATGATGTTTGATCATATCGGCGGTGTGAATACCATGCTGCAATCCCTGTCCAGTGGGGGCTGCCTCTGTATCATTGCGGATCGATCTCCCGAAGAAGTGTGCCGAACGATTGAGAAGTTTCGTGTGCAGGCGCTGCCTGTCTCTCCAACATTCATGAATCTGTTGCTGCTGGGTAGAAATGATGAGGGGTATGATCTGTCGAGTCTCGAAGTTGTGTCATATGGATCGGAAGTGATGCCCGAATCCGTACTGGCAGCCTGGAACCGGAGATTTCCACAACTAAGGACGATACAAGCCTATGGCATGTCTGAACTTGGTATTCTGCCAACCCGCTCCAAAGAGCCAGGTTCTCTGCTGTTCTCCATTCAAGATGAAGAGGTCAAGTATCGGGTGGTGGAAGGAGAATTGCAGATTCACACGGAAACCGCGATGATTGGATATTTGAATGCACCATCACCCTTTACAGAGGATGGGTGGCTGCGAACAGGCGATGAAGCTGTGCTGGAGCAGGGGTACATTCGTATTCTGGGACGTCGTTCCGAGATCATTAACGTAGGGGGACGGAAAGTGTATCCTGCCGAGGTCGAGGGTGTTCTGGAAGAGATGGAATGTATTGAAGCGGCCGTAGTTTCGGGAGAACAGAGTGGTATCACGGGTCAGAGGGTGAAGGTGACTATCCGGCTGGCTACAGAATGTACTCTCACCGATCTGCGGCGATCCATCTGGGAATATTGTCAGGACAAGCTGCCTTCATACAAGATTCCGCAGAAAATCGTAATTACACAGGGAGCGCTCGTAAGTTCAAGAATGAAGAAAATACGAAAACCAATGACTTCGACACCCTTCGCCTCGGCTGGGAAATAGGTCGCAGCCTCGAAGAGTTTCACCTTGCTTGAATCGGTATCGCTAACGAACCTCAAACATCGTATTGAGGGGATAATCAAGAAAAGTAAAACCTAACGAATCTCAGTAACGTTATTGCTTCAAAAATACGGCTTCGGGTCTTGAAAATCGACGTATTGGACGAAATAAGGTCTCTCTGATTCGTTAGGCATTTAACCCGCGTATAATGAAGCGAATAAGGTGTGCTGGGTTCGTTAGAATATGACGTACAAGATGCAGAAGAGGCTGTCCTTGGTCGTAAATATGACCTGGAGGACAGCCTCTTTGAAGTTTTTTTTCCTTGTTAGCTGTATTCGTATCAGGCCTCAGCTGGTTGTTTCACCTCAAGTTGCATGAGAGAGAATCCGTATGCTTCCAGATCGAGGGTCAGTTTATTTTGCCGTGCTTCCACGGTGTTTGATGTGAACAGATTTCGCCAGATGTTACGATCTCCCAAGGGGAGTTCAAGGGTGCATGGTTCATCACCCGCATTAAGAACAAGAAGCATGCGCTCTCCCGTATGCGAATCCAATCGTTCGATGGCAAGACAAGGGTTTCCGGCTTTTGCATATACAATCTTCAGTTCCGTGCTGCGCAGGGCAGGGTGCTGTTTGCGAAGTGTAATTGTACGGGTGAAGAATTCCAGAAGCTCGCGATTCTGTTTGGTCTCATCCCATTCCATACACTTGCGGCAACCCGGATCATATCCCCCATCAAGTCCCACTTCATCTCCATAATAGATACATGGCACACCTGGATACGTAAGTAGTAACGTAACGGCAAGTTTCATCTTGCGCTCGTCTCCATCACATAAGGTCAGCAGTCTGGGTGTATCATGACTTCCGAGCAGATTGAAGGACGCTTCGGTCACAGGCTGTGAATAGGCTGCGAGCAGTTTGCCGATCTCATTGGCAAATGCGAGTCCGTCGAGCTTACCGTGCACCGTATAGTCCAATACCGAGTTGGTAAACGGATAATTCATCACGGCATCGAACTGGTCTCCCTGAAGCCACATGAGCGAATCATGCCAGATCTCACCGAGCAGATAGGCGTCAGGTTTGATGGCTTTTACCGTCTGACGGAATTCGCGCCAGAACTGATGATCCACCTCATTCGCCACATCGAGCCGCCATCCGTCAATGTCCATCTCCTCAATCCAGAAACGTCCTACCTCTAATAGGTATGCCTTCACTTCAGGGTGTTCCGTGTTCAGTTTCGGCATGAGCGGTTCAAAGGCAAAGGTGTCATAAGTCGGTATGCCATCCTCCACACGCGGCGGCCAGTCCTTGATATAGAACCAATCTGCGTAGGGGGAAGAGGGACCGTTCTTCATGACATCTACAAAAGGAGGGAACTCTCTGCCGGAATGATTGAATACCGCATCCAGAACAACGCGTATGCCGCGCTGATGACAGGCATCCACGAAGGCCTTGAACTGTTCATTGGTACCAAAGTGAGGATCAACCTTCATGTAATCACCTGTATTGTATTTGTGGTTCGTCGTGGCCTCGAACAGCGGACAAAAGTAGATGGCATTGATGCCAAGCTGACTTATATGATCCAGATGATCCAGCACACCTTGGAGGTCGCCGCCAAAGAAGTTCACGGGTGTGGGCTCCCCTCCCCAGGGTTCAGCATTTTTGGGACTGAGGGCTGGATCACCATTGGCATAACGTTCCGGGAAAATCTGATAAAACACAGCGTCCTTAACCCAAGCAGGCGGTTCAAAAATATCAACCGGATTCATAAATGGAAAATCAAAGAATTCGAGTGGATGATCAGGCAGCGCCTGCTCGAATCCACGCTCCGTCATCCAGACTGATTCCTCTCCCTGAATCAGTTGGAAACCATACCGTAATCGGCGATAGGGAGGTGAAGTCTCAGCTTCCCAATAATCAAACATTTCATCCCGGGCAAAGATGTGCATAGGGGTGTGTGTGATCGTCCGATCCCAAGCATATTTGTCTCCGGTAATCGCAATCACCGCATCCAGATCCCCACGTTTGGACCGAAGTCGCAGGTGCATGGTCGAGCGGTCATAAGCATAAGACCAATTGAGTTTGGGGCGGTGGTAAATAGCTTCAAGAATCACGTGAATCACTCCTCGTCAGATGATGAAATTCAGATAAAAGTGGCCATTAAACGCAAAAAAAGGCACAACCTCAATTGTTCACGAGGTTGTACCTTTCGGCAGCATAGCCTTTTGATTATAGTGCTATTATACGAACTAACTCAGCAAAAGAAAACACTTTTTTTCCTTAAATTTCAAAAATTCTTAAAAAGGATAAAACGATGATTCCATTCACACGTGAACGCCAGAATAGTGCAGTCTGACGTTATACATGTGTGGCTGTTTTACATTTGGTAGCCGAGTTTTTCGCCGTAGGCTTTGATTTCAGCATGATATTGTTGGATGCTTTTGATTCCTGATGCAATCTTGTCATTACCTTGTTTAAGGAGATTGCTGTTTACTTTCGTTTTGGCAACAGACTTTTTGAACAATTGATATCCTTCAAGCTGAGCATAGCTGCCTTTGATCAGTTTGGCATGGATTTTTTTCAGTTCAGCGTTCTCCGGTTTGATCTGTTTCAGCATGGAAACATACTTGGTGTAGTTAGGGATGGCTGTATTGTTCAGTTTCAGATAGAAGGATTTGCGATTGGAAGATGTAATGTACGTACTGCCACCTACTGCATCCAATGCTTTCTTCTCGTAAACGGCAGGAGTAGTCAATGCATCCAGATAGTCCAGGAATTCTGCTTCCTCTGCTGTAAGTTCCGGTTCTTCTTCTGTCGTGTCAACTTCATAGTATTCGTCTTCCGAATATGTAGTGGTTGAGTCATCCGCAGCAGAGGCATAGGACCCTGCAGGTGCAAATACTCCGCCAAGCAAGACAAAACTCATAATAAATGATAAAATCCAAGACTTTTTCACGTTATAATTTCCCCTATCTATAGATGTGATTTTATTCCAATGGATAATCTAACATAGTACGACAAGAAATTACAGGAATTGTTTTACAGTAAAAATCGGTTGAGTGTATATGAATGAATAATGATTCATTAGTGAAGAAGGACATGTATTAGATGAAGCTAGAAGTAAGAAGAGAAATTTGCATGTTAAGTTAGAGAGAAAAAATTTACATATATGGTTTATAGGAGAACGTATTGTATCGATATATATTATATTGGTTTAGTTAATATATCTCTATTTATTGTTGTTTTAAGAAGTCACAAGGTTCGACATGGAGTGAGGAGTTTATCCAAATAAAATGCTTGTATAATGGTTTCATCTCCATTACAATACAATTGATAATGAGATTCAATATCATTTACATAAAAAAGGGGAGTCGGGTTACATGTATAAAGTAAAGAAAAAGCTATACATTTATGCAGCACTTCTTCTGATGATTTCACTACTTGCTGGTTGTGCTTCGGGTGGAAGTGCCGAGACAACGAATACGTCCAGCCAAGCTGCAAGCAGCAATGAGAGCAATAATGAAAGTGATACAACTGCAAGTACGACTGAAGATCAGACCCGAGTGATCAAGCATGCCATGGGCGAAACCACAATCAAGGGAACCCCGCAAAAGATCGTGACACTGTTCCAGGGTGCGAATGATGTCGTTGTTGCACTTGGCGTGAAACCGACAGGGGTGGTGGAATCCTGGGTTCAGCAGCCAGTCTATGAATATCTGAGAGCAGATCTGGACGGAGTTCCACAAGTAGGACAGGAATCGCAGCCCAATCTGGAAGAGATCAACAAGTTGAAACCCGACTTGATTATTGCTACGAAGATCAGACATGAAGAGATCTATGAGCAATTGTCGCAGATCGCACCAACGGTAGTGACGGAGACGCTTTTTGACTGGAAAGAAACGGTGAAAACTGTTGGTGAAGCGATGAATATGGTTGAGCAATCGGATAAATTGTTGTCTGATTGGGATGGTCGTGTAGCTGATTTCAAAGAGAAGATGGGGGATCGTCTGCCAATTGAAGCAACTATCACGAACTTTAGAGCCGATCAGGTTCGTATTTTCTACATGGGATATGCAGGTAAGATTCTGAATGAACTTGGGTTCACCAGACCTGCCGGACATGACGCAGACACATGGGGAGTTGAATTGACTTCCAAAGAGAACATTCCGGATATGAATGCAGACATGATCTTTAACTTCAACTCAGGCACAGAAACAGATGCCATTCAGAAAAATTATGATGATTGGACCAGCAGTCCACTGTGGAAAAACCTTGATGCAGTTAAGAATAACCAACTGGTTCAGGTCGATGAAGTCGCCTGGAACATGGCAGGTGGATACACATCGGCCAACATGATGCTGGACGATCTATATAAGCAGTTCAACCTGAACTAACTAACAGGAGCAGGACCTGCCATGCACCAGAACATTCGTTAACGAAGTGTATGGTCAGGCAGGTCTTTTGTCATTTTACAGATGAAAGAGTGAGAGTATGTTTCCCCTTTTTACAAAGGCAAGTGCCAAGATCTATGGACTGGTGGGTTTATTCATATTACTTCTGCTTGCTTGCCTAGCCAGTATGATTCTGGGACGTACGCATATCACGTTTCAGATGGCATGGGAAGCACTGCAATTCTATGACGAGAGTTCTGTGGAACATGTGGTTCTGCTGACGGAACGGTTGCCACGTACAGTTATTGCTGCCGTTGTGGGAGCAAGTCTGGCCGTGGCGGGTGGACTCATGCAGGCATTGACACGTAACCCGCTGGCATCACCAAGTGTGTTCGGGATCAATGCCGGGGCGATCTTTTTCATTGTCATTGCCATTGTGGTATTGTCCGTATCCTCGCTAACCACCATGATGTGGTTTGGTTTTGCAGGGGCTGCTGTAGCCGCGGCAATTGTATATGGGCTAGGTTCCCTCGGTCGTGATGGCCTGACACCGATCAAAATTGTACTGGCGGGGACGGCCATCTCAGCATTGTTTGCCTCGTTCACACAGGCCATTCTGGTGCTGGATGGAACCGGATTGCAGGATGTACTGTTTTGGCTTGCAGGTTCAGTAAGTGGTCGGACGTTGGAAATGTTATATCCTGTTCTGCCGTACATGACAGCCGCAGCTATTGTCTCTTTGTTCATGGGCAGAGCCATCAATCTGCTGTTGACAGGTGACGATATCGCCAAAGGCATGGGACAGAATGTACTTTTGGTCAAGGTGCTCATGGGAATTGTTACGGTATTGCTGGCGGGTGGTTCGGTTGCCGTAGCCGGTTCGATCGGGCTCGTTGGTCTGGTTGTCCCACATATCATGCGTGCACTTGTAGGCAACGATTACCGCTGGCTCGTTCCTTACTCTATTGTAGGGGGAGCGATTCTGCTGTTGTCTGCGGATGTGGTGGCAAGGCTGGTGATTATGCCGCAGGAAGTTCCACTTGGTGTCATGACTGCACTGATTGGCGGACCCTTCTTCGTGTACATTGCCCGTAAGGGGGTGACGAAGATATGAGGAAGCTGTTGACTTTCCGCAACAAAAAAGACACCGTTTCGGTGCAAATGGAACGAAAATCATTGGTTGTCATTGGTATATGTATCCTTCTGTTCTTAGTGGCAGGGGGTGTTGGTACCAGTGTGGGTAGTGACTTTATCTCTCCGCTGGATGTGCTTCGAACGATATTCGGTCTGAATGCAGGGGAGCATGACTTCGTCGTGCTGACCTTAAGACTGCCACGGGTGTTATTATCTCTGCTCGTAGGAGCAGCCCTCGGTATGTCTGGCGCACTTCTGCAAGGCATTATCCGTAATCCGCTGGCCTCACCGGATGTCATCGGCATCACCGGCGGCGCGGCCGTTGCAGCTGTAGGTTTTGTTACGTTGCTGGGCGGAGCGGTGAGCATCAAGTTGTTACCACTGTTCGCCATTGTCGGTGCGCTTGTGACGGCATTGATCATCTACGTGCTTGCCTGGAAAAAGGGAGTCAGTCCGATTCGCCTGGTGCTGATTGGAATTGGAGTGTCAGCCATTACCGGGGCTGGAACGACCTTTATGCTGATCCTGAGTCCGTTCTACACGGCAGGTCAAGCCTATATCTGGCTGACAGGAAGTGTGTACGGCGCATCGTGGACCGATGTCCGAACCATTCTCCCGGTTATTATTATCGTTGTACCTCTGGCGATCTGGTTCGCTCGCAGCCTGAATGCACAGGAGTTCGGGGATGATCTGGCTACGGGGTTGGGTGTTACCGTTCAGCGGCATCGTTCAGCGTTGTTGTTATGCAGTGTACTGCTGGCGGGAATCGCCGTTGCGGTAGCCGGAACCATTGGTTTTGTTGGCCTGATCGCTCCACATATTGCCCGGAAGCTGGTCGGCCGGATGTTTGGCAGTATGCTGATTGTGTCTGGACTAGTTGGTGCTCTGCTTGTATTTGTGGCAGATCTGATTGCCCGCACTGCCTTTCTACCGCTGGATGTTCCCGCAGGGGTATTCACCGCAGGCGTAGGCGCACCGTTTTTCCTGTATCTATTGTTCAAGAATCGAAATCAGTTTTGAGGAGGAGAGAGCTGTGAGTATTCTGGAAGCCAAGGAGCTTACGATCTCCTATGGAGCAGATCCCATTATTGAAAATTTAAACCTGACCATTCCCAAGGGACAGATTACCGTCCTGATTGGCAGCAACGGCTGTGGCAAATCTACGCTGCTGCGTACGATGGCCCGGTTGCTGAAATCCAGCTCCGGTTCGGTGCTGCTGGATGGCGAAGAGATTGCAAAGCTACCGACCAAAGAGATTTCAAGGCGCATGTCTATCTTGCCGCAGGGCCCGACCGCTCCAGAAGGACTGACAGTGAACCAACTGGTCAAGCAAGGACGTTATCCGCATCAAACATGGCTCAAGCAATGGTCTCGTGAGGATGAGCGTATGGTCAAACTGGCACTTGAATCCACACATCTGACAGAACTTGCGGATCGACCTGTGGATGCATTGTCCGGTGGACAGCGTCAGCGTGCCTGGATTGCGATGACACTTGCGCAGGGTACTGAAACGCTGCTATTGGATGAACCTACAACCTATCTGGATATGACACATCAGATTGATATCCTCGATCTGTTGTTTGAGTTGAACGAACGGGAAGGACGTACCATTGTCATGGTACTTCATGACTTGAATCTGGCATGTCGGTATGCGCATCATATTGTGGCTGTTCACAATAAGTCCATCTACGCAGAAGGTAAACCAGAAGATATTGTTACACAGGACATGGTCCGTAAAGTCTTCCAGATGGAGTGTGAGATTGCAGTTGATCCACTGTTCGGCACACCAACCTGCATCCCACATGGAAGAGGGAGGAAGCTGAATGGGGAACAGCTTTACACTCAGCTGGCTTGAGCGTCAAAAAATCCGCTTTTGATTCGTTTAATAGTTATTCAAAACTCCAAATCAACTCCATTGTATGATCATACAGATGACAAATTAGGCAAGCCGTTGGTAAAACTATGTCCAATGCTTGCCCGGTTTGTTGTGCCTATTATTTGATAAAAGCATACCTGCATCGACTCAAACCCACACTAATTTCAATCTTATTTTTCCTTAAAAGTTTATTATTGACAATATAGCTCGAATTGCCATAAAATAGATTTTATGTGATATTGATAATCATTATCAATATTGAATTACAATAAAAATTGATGGACGTATGAGCAATATAAGTTGAATTAATCATTTACATGCAACGGAGAGGACAGAAAAAACCTGAAAAAGCGGAGCTAAAAGCTTTCTGCAAGAAAGCTGCATCGGAAGCATAAGCTGCGCCTTTATCCCCGGATTTTTCCCTTGAGAAAAGGGAATCAAAAAATCTGGGGATAACAGCGATTGGAAGGTTGTTCTGTCATTGTAGTGTCAGCGTAAATAATCTTTAATTCAACTTATATAGGAGCGAGTACCTTCATTCGATCGAGGAGGATTTTCAGTGTTTCCGAAAGGGATTCATAATCTGCAAAACCGACTCATTATAAGCAAAGCGAGAGAAATGGGCATCACCTGTGAGCCACTTCTTGAGGGATGCGAAGATTTTCTGAAGCTGACTGTAAGGGACAAGCAGATCATCATTAACAAGACCAGATCTCATCGTCTGCCGTTAATCGCTGGACTGCTCGCGAAGAACAAGCAGGCATGTAATATGTTGCTGCATGAACAGGGAATGCCTGTACCATCATTTATCGTGATCCCAGAGATGGGAAGCGAAGCAGTAACTTTTCTGAATAGATACGGCTCCATTGTAGTGAAACCGTTGGATGCGAGCAGCAGCATGGGCGTGACGCTGGATGTGCGTACTGAAGAAGAACTGGAGGCAGCCATTCGTCTTGCGAGTGTCCACGGCAGCAGCATTATGTTACAGCAATATGTGACCGGGATCGATTACAGAGTGCTGATCATCAACGGAGAAGTGGCGGCTGTGAACCAGTATCGGCCTGTCTATGTTGAGGGAGACGGAACTTCAACCGTTCGGGCATTGATAGAGCAGTTGAATCAGGATCGAATCGAGATGACGCACATTGGCGAGTATGAGGCTTTTCCTCAGGTTGATGCAGAAACGGAACGAGTGCTGGAGGTATTACATGCACAAGGGACAACTCTGGATGAAGTTCCTGCCGCCGGAAAAGAAATCGAGCTATACGATATCCGCAATTCTGCCGCCGGAAAAATCTGTGAATTCTACAAGGATTGTACCGAAATCATTCATCCCGAAAATGCCCGAATGATCATTCAGGCGGCAAAGACTCTTCAGATTGATGTAGCAGGAGTCGATGTTCGTTGTTGTGATATCCGCACGCCGATCTCCAGAGATCAGGGAGGCATCCTGGAAGTGAACGCCTTGCCAGATCTGACACACCACGTCTTTCCCCATGGTGGAACAACTCGTGATGTGGTTCGGTTATACCTGGAATACCTGTGTCAGGATCAACTTGAATATAAAGGTGTATAGCTTATAACAACGCATAGATGACAATATATAACGGATAACAGATGACGGATACCATCATTTAATACGGACCTCACCATGATTTTGAACCAATACCATGTCATATGCAAAATGCAGAACAAGAAACACAGGCAGCAGGTTCAGCCTGAATCGATTATAAGGAGCGTTAGAGGGCTATGTCAGTAGAGGTGCAGACGGAATATCTGAAGATGCAAAATGAGAAGGAATCCAATGCAAGATCGTACCCCAGACATTTCCCGCTTGTCATTAACAAGGCCCATGGGGTGAAGATTACTGATACGGAAGGCCGCGTATTCTACGACTGCCTGGCGGGTGCAGGAACATTGGCGCTGGGGCATAACCATGACACGGTGGTCAACGCCATTCGCGATGTCCTGGATCAGCAGATTCCACTTCATACACTGGATTTGGCAACGCCACTGAAGCTTGCATATATGCAAGAACTGTTCTCCATTCTTCCAGCAGAGATGCGAGATAAAGCCAAAATCCAGTTCTGTGGTCCAACGGGGGCCGATGCAGTAGAAGCAGCCATTAAGCTGGTCAAACATGCCACAGGTGGCAAGTCCATTCTTGCCTTTCAGGGAGGTTATCACGGTTCGACCCAAGCGACGATGTCGATGAGTGGCAACCTGAGCAAGAAACAACATCTGCAAAGCCTGCTGCCCGATGTTCATTTCCTGCCGTTTCCTTATGAATACCGCTGCCCATTTGGTGTTGGTGAAGGCATGACGGCCCGGTTAAGTTCACAGTATATCGAGAACTTGCTCGATGATTGCGAGAGCGGTATTGCCGCACCGTGTGGAGTCATTGTGGAAACGGTTCAGGGCGAAGGCGGGGCGATTCCGGCAGATATCGAATGGCTGAGGGAGCTGCGCCGAATCACAGCAGAGCGAAGCATTCCGCTCATTATCGACGAAGTGCAGACAGGCATTGGACGGACAGGCCGGATGTTTTCGTTTGAACATGCCGGAATTGTACCCGATGTAATCATCTGCTCCAAAGCAGTTGGCGGAAGTCTGCCCATGTCAGTTGTCATTTACCGAGAAGAACTGGATCAATGGCAACCTGGTGCACACACAGGCACGTTCCGTGGCAATCAGCTGGCCATGGCAGCGGGACTTGCGACACTTCGTTATATTCGGGAACAGGATGTTTTACACAACGTACATCTGCGCAGTGAGCAATTCATGAATCAACTGAATGCAATGAAAGAGCGGTATGCAGAGATTGGTGACGTGCGAGGCAGAGGACTGATGATTGGCGTTGAGGTGGTTGATCCAATGGGACGCAAGGATCGTCTGGGACATTATCTGCCTAATGGTGCGCTGGCTGAGTCTATTCAGCGTGAATGTTTCAAGAATGGATTAATTGTAGAACTGGGCGGGCGTCATTCAGCTGTTGTTCGTTTTCTGCCGCCGCTGAATATTACGGAGCAAGAAACGAGTGCAATCCTTGCGATCTTTGAGAAATCGGTAGCTGAAGCGATTGCCTTAGCAACAGCTGCATGTTGAAGCTATCCCTGATGAAAAGGCATGCAGTATTACTCGCGATTCTGATCGGTGCTTTTTCGCTGGTACTGACCAACAGTGCATTTAACCTGCTGCTGCCTTATTTTGTGCAATATTATCAGATCTCTACGACAGCAGGAGGATGGATCATCGCGCTGTACATGCTGGCTATGACTTTAACGATGCCGCTGGCTTCCCTGATCGTGGACCGACTGGGCCGTAAGCAGACGTATATGCTGGGAATCACCATCTATGGAGTGTTCTCGGTGGCAGGTGCGTTGTTTTATCACTCCATCGAAGTACTATTACTGGTACGTTTCATGCATGGCGTTGCCGCTGGGCTGATGATTCCGTTATCACTTGTGTTGCTGTTTGATGTATACGGACCGGAGGTAAGGGGGCGAATTACAGGAGCGTGGGGCTTGCTGCTTATGCTGGCTCCGGCTGCCGGACCAACGCTGGGGGGCTTCATCATACAGTATGGACGGCTTGAAATGTTGTTCTGGCTCAATGTGCCACTGGCTGTATTCTCGTTGATCGGGTGCGGTCGAGTCATTCAGACCTATGTCCCTGCCCGCAGGAAAAAATGGCATCCATCCAGTGTGATAATGCTGATCAGTGCTGTAGGTGCTCTTAGTCTGGGGGTACAGTTGTACGCGAGTCCAGTTGTGGTGGTATGGGTACCTTGGCTGCTGATTGCACTGGGTGTGGTATTACTCATTCGTTTTATCCAGACCGAGAACAGTCGCAAGGAACCATTGATCCGATATCAGTTGCTGCGGCGTAATGCTGTATTTCCACTGACCGTGCTGATATCGACCATTCAGGATTGTGTAATGTTTGGCGTGATCTTTGCATTACCATTGTTGTTCCAGGACGTCTTCCACCTGTCGCCGGCGTTGTCCGGTGCGTTGTTCATTCCCTTGTCGATCTGTACAAGTCTGTTCATGTGGATTGGCGGCAGCTTGCTGGATCGTGGTCGGTCCATGCAATTTATCGCATGGGGGACGTTGCTGGTGTCGATATCGATCTTGTCGTTTGCAGTTCTGCCCATGGGAGCATCGATCTGGATCATCGGGATGCTCATGGCGTGCCGCGGAATTGGCGTTGGTCTGTCAGGCATGAGTATCTCTGCGATTGGCCTGCAAGCATTACCGGACGAAGACATGCATGAGGGGTCGGTATTATCGACCACAATTGAGCGGCTCGCTTCTTCGTTTGCAGTGATGGGCTTGACCCTGTATTACGATATGCGTTGGCAATGGCTTGCCGGGGCAGGAACGTCCATGGAGATGGCAAAATGGGGAGCACTCAAAGAAATCTGTATCGGACTTGGCTGCGCCATACTGCTTACACTTCCCCTGGTCTTACTTATAACCCGAAAGAAGGTTGGCATCATTGTTCGAGATGGAAAACAAGCTCCGGTCTGAGGCTGAGCAGCAGGCTCATGAACATTCGTGCAAGCTGCTGTTGAACTGTTACATCCGTGAGCTTGCGCTAGAGAAAGAGAGCGATATTCGGATCAATCCAAATACGCTGACGTACACTGTTGCTTTTCAAGCCAGCGGGGTGACGGTGACAGGACGCTTGTCTTATTACTCTGCCATGGGGGAGCATGAATACCTCAGCATGGAAACTGGAAGGGAAGCGGTGCATCATCGTGACCTGGTACGTTGGATCACATCTGAGCTAAGTGGAAATGGGGAACAGGGAGCGAGTTCGGATCAACATGGAGTGAAGAAAAGTGTGATGGAAATGAAGCGTTCACTTGAGCTGGAGAATGTACATCCATGGGGTGAGAATATGAATCGTGTAGAGGCGGCGTATGCCAGAGATTTTGCACAAAAGGTAGATAACAGTGTGGGCAACCTTGCGTTGTATATCGAACAAGCAGCCGGTCTTGACATCCACGACTATTGTACATCTGAACAGTCACTGTTGTATGGTCATCCGTTCCATCCGTTCCCGAAGAACTCCAAAGGCTTTAGCGAGCAGGATGTACAGAAGTACAGTCCGGAGTTACGGACATCATTTCAACTCTGTTATATCGCCGTGAGGCAGGATGTCTACATGCAGGAATGGGTCGATGACGAGGCGGCAATGGATTTGCAAGACCTCCTGTGGAGCCATGTGGAGCCTATTTTAAAAGAAAAGAGTGAAATGTATGGGCTGCTGCCTGTCCATCCATGGCAATACGCATACATATCACGATTGTCTGAGGTACAGCACTATATTCGAGATGAAAAAATAATTCTGCTTGGCAGTGCGGGACCAACCGTCTATCCAACCTCTTCGGTCCGTACAGTTTATGTTCCCGAATGGAACTGCAATATCAAGCTGTCACTGAACATGCAGATCACCAACATGATTCGCACTAACAGTGCTGAGCAGATGCGCAGAACACTGGATGCCTCCAAGTACGTCAGGCAGCATGACTGCTTCGGTGCCGAACCGAACACGCATATTGCGTATGAGACAGGCGTAGCGACTTGTGCTTTTGAAGATGAAGAGTTAACCAGTCTGTTTACGATAGCATATCGACCCATTGAGTTTGATGTTGAGAACACGTATGTCTTATCCAGTCTGGTTGAAGCACCGCTTCCTGGGATGCGGTCAAGACTGATGACGATGCTGGGTGGTGGACGTGACATAGCTGAACGCTGGCTGGATCGTTATCTGGCATGTTCTCTGCTGCCGATTGTACGGGCGGCGGGTGAGAAAGGCATTCATTTTGAAGCCCATTTGCAGAATACCCTTGTGACATTACAGGATGGGTTGCCTGTGGATTTTATCGTCCGCGATCTGGAAGGGGTCAGCGTGGATGAGGAACTTATCCGTGAGCAAGATCATGCAGCGTCCGATTTATTATTTTATTCGCGAGAGAAAGCCTGGGCGCGGACATCGTACTATTTTATCGTCAATCATCTGGGTTCTCTGATCCATGCCATGGCGCGAGATGTGAACGTACCGGAGGAACATTTCTGGAAGCAGGTACGGGAGGTACTTGAGGATGAACTGGAACGAACAGGCAATGATTATGTGCGGTATCTGCTGACGACGGATGCATTTCTGGCCAAACAAAATTTGGTGAGTTGTCTAAGAGGGATCAGCCAGACCCCGGCCTACGTGCCGGTGAGCAATGCAATGAAACAAATGGGGAGTGAAGTACGTGGGAGTCGTGGGATACAGGGCTGAAGCAGGCGGCAGGACAGAAGCAGTCTACGTGGGTGTACAGGAGCGGATCATGCGGCAGACGTTGGAGGCGATGTGGTTCGAAGGCATTTTGGACAGTCAAGTAAGTGGCAGCGAATGGCGAACCAGTGGTCTTACATCTTCCGGCGATTCTGTAGCGTACACGTGTGAAGCTGAGCGAAAGTTTTCATTTGGCCGGGTGAAGGTGAAGAAGGATTCGATTCAAAGGGAAGGCGTACTCTGCACCGATCTGGATCTGTTTTTGGAAGAAATTGTGCTGAACGCGTTGAAGGGTGCAAATGTGACGGCTTTTATCCAGGAACTGCTCGAAACGATGGCAAAGGACAGCCAGTGCCGGGCAATATTACCCTTGAACATTCCAAGTGAGGATCGGCATTATGATGCGCTTGAAAGTCACATGACTGACGGTCATCTGTACCATCCGAGTTATAAGTCGAGGTTGGGATTTTCTTTGAAAGACAATCTGGCTTATGGGCCTGAATTTAACTCGAAGGTTTCATTAGTCTGGGTTGCTGTGAAAAAAGAATTTGCTCAGACCGCTGTATCTGCGGGTTATAGCTCGGAAGAATTGGTGGGGCAGCATCTGACCGTAGAGGATGTACAGCGATTCCATCAGATCCTGCAACAACAAGGTCGAACGGGCATAGGTGAGACGGTCAACTTATATGTGGCGGGTGCCAATCAGTTGGGGAGCAGTACCGAAGTTCGTGAGGGCGTTGGAGAGACAATCCAAGCGAAGCTTCATGGGGCAGTTCGTGAAAAAGGCGAAACAGTCCGTAGCGCGGGTAGGGAAGACGGCAAGGTTGGTATAGGAATAGGTTCTGACATTGGTGATCGATATGTGTTCATTCCGGTTCATCCATGGCAGTGGGAGCACCAGTTGGAGTCGGTATATGCCTGTCAACTGATGGATGGAGATGTTGTATATCTTGGTCCATCGTCTTCGCCCTATCGTGCACAGCAGTCGATCCGTTCGCTGTCGAACCGGGTGAACTCGGAAGCCCCTTACATCAAGCTGGCCCTTAGCATCACCAACACGTCGAGCACACGTATTCTGGCACAGCATACGACCCAGAACGCACCGCTAATCAGCGACTGGCTGGAAGAACTCATTCGTGAAGATGAGCTGTTGCAGCAGGTGCAGTTTGGCATTTTAAAAGAAATCATGGGACTGTCATTCCGTTATGAGCAGTTGCCTGCAACCCAGTATGGACGGGCCTACGGCACACTTGGTGCGATCTGGCGAGAGAATGTATCGGTTCATCTGAAGGAAGGCGAGACGGCGTGGCCGCTCAATGCATTAATGTTGGTGCAACCGGATGGTGTTCCATTTATCCAGGATGCTGTAGAACAACATGGTGTGGAAAAGTGGAGCGAGGCCCTAGTTCGCACAGTTACACTGCCGATTATACATTTACTCTATGCACACGGGATTGCGCTGGAATCTCATGCTCAGAATATCATTTTAGTGCTGGAAGATGATTTGCCGAAACGAATCATAATCAAGGATCTGCATGATGGCGTCCGCTATGTACCAAATCAACTGTTGCACCCGGAACGGGCACCGAAGCTGAACCCGGAGCCGGAAACCCATCGCAAGTTCAATCGGTATTCCTTCATCTATGCGGGAGATGTGTCGGAAGTCCGTGACTATACGTATGATGCGTTCTTTTTTATCTGCATGACGGATATTGCGCTGGCTTTGGAGAAGTTTGGTTTGTCGGAGGCAGCATTCTGGCAGCTGTGCGCAGGTGTAATTGTAGATTATCAGAAGCAGCACCCGGAATACGCAGAGCGGTTTGTTGCATTTGACCTTTTTGCCGAAGATGCACTGATCGAAGAGATGACCAAGCGCCGCCTGTATGGGGATGGGGAGTTGTATTTCCGCAAGGCGAGTAATCCGCTCAAGATATCAAAGGATGCACTTGAATCCAAGGGAACGCCCGAATTAAAGGGAATCGTCGAATGAGAATCAACACGCTGAAGGAAAAAATTGCACGCAAACAGCCTGTCTATGGCCTTTTTGTATCCATACCACACCCGGTCATCATCGAGATGATCGGACATGCGGAATATGACTTTGTCATTATTGATCTGGAACATGCCGCAACATCGATGGAATCGGTGGAAGAGTTGGTTCGTGCTGCGGAACTGGTGGGCCTAACCCCGCTGGTACGTATCTCGAAGGTGGAGCGAGCAGAGATTCTTAAAGTGCTGGACTGCGGTGCCCAAGGCATCGTCATTCCGCATGTCGAGCAATTGGAGCAGGTGGAGGAAGCGGTTTGTCACGCCTACTATCATCCGGTTGGTATGCGCAGCTTGAATAGTGGTCGTCCCGGTGTATTCGGAAAATATCCGCTCACGGGATACGTCGAGGAAGCGAACGAACAAGTGATGGTTGTACCCATGATCGAAAGTGTAGAGGGCGTTCGGCAAAGTGAACAGATTCTGTCTCACCCTCAGGTGAGTTTTGTATTGGAAGGGGCGGCAGATCTGTCGCAATCCCTTGGCGTGCCATGGCAGACAGAGCACCCGGAGGTGAGACGTTCGCTGGATGAATTATATGCTAACGCGCAGCAGTGCGAAGTACCTTATGCTACGGTCACCAGAGGTGTGGAGGATATGTCATTTTGGGCTGAGCGGGGAGTACATATATACGTGCTTGGTGATGATCGGAATACGGCATTTCGGGCGTATGCCCAAAAACGGAATGACTACAGGAATGCGGGTGGGCAGATATGAAACCAAGTGTATGGCAGGCGATCGATGAACTTCAACGAGGGATGGAAGACCCGGTATGTGCGTATATCTATGATCTGGCTGGCATTCAGGAACAGGTACGTCAGATGTTGGGCAGCATGCCCGTAAACACACAGTTGTTCTACGCTATCAAAGCGAATCCTGATCCGCGGATCATTGAGGCCTTGCTTCCATTGGTGAAGGGTTTTGAAGTGGCTTCGATTGGAGAGTTACTCAAGGTTAGAGCAATAAGTCGCGAGGTTCCAATTCTGTTTGGAGGTCCGGGTAAAAAGGAGAGCGAGCTTCGTCTGGCGATCGAGCATGGCGTGAGTTACATCCATGTGGAGAGTCTGCTAGAGCTGCGGCGCATTATTGCGATTGCGAAAGAGGGAGCGATGGAGCAGGAGCATGTGCAGGGGAGCAGGCAGAAGCAAGAAAATGAGCCGAAACAGAAGCAAGCGCAGGAAGTGCGCATACTGCTCCGAATCAACCTGCGAAGCAGTACGTTACCTCGGACGAAGATTGTTATGGGTGGTGGGCCGAGTCCTTTTGGAATCGATGAAGAGGCAGTGGAAGAAGCCATTGAACTTATTCGTGTGGAAGGCGCGGGTGTGGTTCGGTTAAGTGGGTTCCATTTTCACTCCTTGTCCAACAATATGGATGCCAGGCTGCATGCCGAGATGATCGAGCTGTATTTGCAAAAGGTGGAGCAGTGGCAGCAGCAGTATAACCTTCCTGTGGAAGTGGTGAACGCAGGAGGCGGATTCGGGGTGACATACGACGGCAGCCCAGGATTTGACTGGCCATTATTCACTTCCCTGCTAGAGCAAAGTGAAGCCAGACAGCGCCTTGCTTCATGCGGAGGTCAGCTGTATTTTGAATCGGGTCGACTGCTGGTGGCAGACCACGGGTATTACGCAGCAGAGGTTACGGATATCAAAACTTCTCATGATCAGTATTTTGCCGTGTTAAGGGGAGGTACACACCATAATCGTCTGCCTGCTTCATGGGGGCATAACCATCCGTTTCAGATTATGGCGACGGATCGCTGGAAACACTCGTTTGCCCGACCAGAGGTAAGAGATCATCGAGTTCATGTGGTAGGTGAGCTATGTACACCGAAGGATCGCATGCATTCCGATGCGGAGGTAGCGCTGCTACGGGTAGGAGATATTGTTTTGTTTGAAAAGTCTGGAGCTTATTGCTGGACCATCTCGCATCATGATTTTCTGGGGCATCCGCACCCGGCATTCCATTATCTAACGGAGGACAATAATCATGTCAACACTGATGAAGCGTTCCAGTCTGCAAGCCGCTGAACGCCGGATTATGGCGGATCTGATGAATTCTTTCTTGTCGGAGCAATTGCTTCCTCTGGAGGGTTGTCCGTTCATTGATTTTGCTACGGCACCTGCACCGTTCCGTCGATTGTATAAGGAATATGACAGCGAAGAGCACAATCATAATGTAGCTTCTCGCTATAGATTGCACACTCAAGGTGTACTGTGTCTGGTTGAAGCAGGGGTGAGACAGGGGACTCAATGGGTTCAGGGTTCACCGATCTATGAGGAGAAACTAGATGGAAGCTGGGTCCTTCTCGATTCTCCGGCAGAGGTTGGACGTGCGGTGTTACAGAGGGCTTTGTCGGATAAGGCCTATGCGCAGCCTGGGGTGGCGGAATTCCTGGTTAGTCTGGACATTGCTGTGGAGCAGTATGCTTTGGGATGGGGATGGGAACAAGTCCAGTATTTGTCGGCTAACGTCCCGGCGTCTGCTTATGAATGGTTTATCAAGGGTGAGCGCGTTGCGGCATTGCGAGATCGTCCATTTCACCCATCGTCCAAAGCCAAAGTAGGATTCAACGCAGAAGATGTAACACGGTATGCAGCGGAATTCGGGAAGGCGATTTCGCTACGTTGGGTGGCTATACGGCTGGATGCCGTGCAGCAAGGGTGTGAAGATGGATTATCCATTTTGGACGTATTAGATGATGTTCAGCGTGTAGTAGTGGAAGCCGAGTTTGCCCGAAAAGGGATCACGTTGGACGAATATCTGCCGATGCCTGTACATCCGTGGCAATTGCAGCATGTGATTCTGCCTCGCTTTACTGGAGAGATTGAAGAGGGCAGCATTATCGTATTGGATGTAGAAGTGGGCGACGTACAGGCCACATCCTCTCTGCGCTCGATGGCTCCGTCAACTGAATCCACCCTAATGCTCAAGCTACCGGTTAGTGTGCTGTCTCTTGGGGCTGCTCGTTATCTTCCGGTAGTCAAACTTCTGAATGGTCTTGCTGGAGAACGCATGCTAAGGCAAGCTGTAGCTTGTGACGAGACGTTGAAGGACAAGGTGTATATGTGCGAAGAGCAGAACTGGTGGGGTTTCATGCCGGAATCCATGGGACTGTTCGATGATCATCCCCGGCATTTGGCTGCACAGATTCGTGTGTATCCCACTGAGTTGCTGGGTGAAGCTTACAAAGTAATTCCAATGGCCGCACTGGGTGTGAATCTGGAAGGGCATCATCTATTGACGGAGATCCTGAGGGATAACCTGAGCGGCGCGGATGTCCTCGACTTTTATACCAGCATAGCTACGACGTTTTATGACGTCGTGATGCGTCTGTTCAAGGTGGGTGTTGTACCTGAGATTCATGGTCAGAACTGCTGTCTGGTGTTACGGGATAATCAGGTAAAGGGTCTGTTGTTCCGCGATCATGATTCGGTGCGTTTGCATCAGCCTTATCTGGACAAGCATGGCATTGCAGACCCTGCCTACCATATTCGACCTGGCTACTCGAACAGCTTGTATAATGAGACGGTTCAGAAGCTGATCTTTTATGTGCAGTCACTGGGGACGCAGGTGAATCTGGCTGCGATCATGGAGGCTTTGAGCGAGGTATATCACATCCCGGAAACGAAGTTATGGGAGATCACGGAGCAGGCTTGGAAGGAAGCGCTGCAACATGTGCTGCTTCCCGAATCCGACCGGGCCGCGCTCGATCATGCGATATTCGAGAGCAGGGAGTGGCCCGTGAAGTTAGTTGTCCGTCCGCTGCTTGAAGCGGATGGGGTGCCTGGCGCGATGCCATCGGGCAAAGGCATAGGGTGGAACCCTTTTTACAAGGGATAGAGGTTAAGTGTTGTTAGTGCAGGAGTGTATAGAGAAGAAGTGACGTGCTAAAGGATAGGACAGAGAAGGTGACCCGGTTGACGGGTTGCCTTTTTGGCTTGTTTTCATCGTTAGGTATTACGCTTGGAGGGAATAAAACGTTCATTATTCTGGCTAAAAAATCTTATGAAATGGAGATATAGAGAAGAGACTGATGGTATAATCGGGTTATGTGTTATAGTCATACTTGTGTATTACCGAAAAGGTTTTCGAAAAAAGCGACAGCTACTGTTGTAACCGCAATCATAATTTACTTCAAGAAAGTGAGAATCTACCATGAATCAGAAGAGACTATTTAATGATGGATGGCAATTTGCGAAAAGTAAGCTGGATGTTACGGAACCTGCGGGTCTGGTATATGAACCTGTGGAACTTCCCCATGATTGGCTGATATATAATACGCTTGAACTGTATGAAGACAGCATTGGATGGTACCGTAAGACGTTCCATTACACGAAGGATGAGCAGCAGCTTTTGCTCTGTTTTGATGGCGTATACATGGATTCTTCGGTGTATGTGAACGGGCAGCTGGTTGGGGAGTGGAAGTATGGCTATTCTGCTTTTGAACATGAGATCACGAATGCACTGGTGGAAGGGCACAATGAGATTGTGGTCAAAGTGGTGCATCAGAGTCCGAACAGCAGATGGTATTCCGGTGCCGGAATCTATCGCCATGTGTGGCTGAAGACGAGAGATCGCAACCATATTGTTACGGATGGGATCTATGTATCAATCAAGCAACAGACGGATGGCTGGCAGGTGGAAATAGATACGGAGCTGAACCTTGAACAGAGTCAGCAAGCAGAGCTGGTGCATACGATCCGGAATGAAGGTCAGGTGGTGGCATCCAGCCAAGCGAATGTTACGGCTTCGGTGGTTGAAAAAGCGGTTGCAGCGACAGATAGCCAACAGCTTATTGTTGTGAATCCTAACCTGTGGAGCCCGGATGCACCGCATCTGTATGAACTGGTGACGGAGCTGCGATTGACCTCGGATGATCAGGAAGATCGGACAGTTGAATCGGTATCACAGCGCATTGGATTCAGGGATATCAAGCTGGATGCCAATGAAGGGTTCCACCTGAACGGAGTCAAGATGAAGCTGAACGGCGTGTGTGAACACCATGATCTCGGGGCTCTGGGAGCTGCGTTTAACCTGACTGCATTGCGTAGAAGATTCGTTTTGCTCAAAGAAATGGGTGTTAACGCCATCCGCACCGCGCATAATATGCCTGCCAAAGAGTTCATGGAACTTGCAGATGAGATGGGTATGCTGGTTGTGTCTGAAGCCTTTGATATGTGGGAACGTGCCAAAACTCCATACGATTATGCGAGATTTTTCCCGGAGTGGGTGCATACCGATGTGAAGAGTTGGGTGAAACGCGACCGTAACCATGCCAGCCTGATCATGTGGAGTATCGGGAACGAGATTTACGATACCCATGCGGATGAGCGTGGACAGGAAGTAACCCGGATGCTGATGGATTATGTGCTGGAATTTGATCCAAAAGGCAATGCTGGTGTGACAATTGGTTCGAACTATATGCCATGGGAAAATGCACAAAAATGCGCGGATATCGTGAAGCTGGCAGGCTACAACTACGCGGAAAAATATTACGACAAACATCATGAGGAGCATCCGGACTGGATTATCTATGGTAGTGAAACGTCTTCTGTGGTGCAGAGTCGTGGCATTTATCACTTCCCGTTCGAACAACCGATTCTGGCAGATGACGATGAGCAGTGCTCGGCTTTGGGTAACAGTACGACCAGCTGGGGCGCGAAGTCGGCAGAATACTGCATCTTGGCAGAGCGGGATACACCGTATTTGCTGGGCCAATTCCTGTGGACTGGATTCGATTATATCGGAGAACCGACACCGTATCATACGAAGAATTCGTATTTTGGACAGCTGGACACAGCAACGTTCCCGAAAGACTCTTATTACATCTACCAAGCGGCTTGGACGGATTATAAGAAAAGTCCGATGGTTCACCTGTTCCCTTATTGGGATTTCAGCCCGGGTCAGATTATTGATGTACGCGTGTGCAGCAACGCGCCGAAGATTGAGCTGCAACTCAACGGTAAAACCATTGGCACGTACGATATCGATCATGCCAATGGAACACAGCTATCCGGCTGGTGGAAAGTGCCGTACGAAGAGGGTGAGCTGAAAGCGATCGCTTACGATGAGAACGGTGAGATCATTGCAACTGATGTGCAAAGATCCTATACGGATGCGAAGAAGATTCGTCTGCAAGCGGATCGGGAGCAGTTGCAAGCCAGTGGCACAGACCTTATTTTTGTAGAAATTGATGTGGAAGATGAAGCGGGTAATCCGGTGCACAATGCGAACAATCGCGTGCAAGTTCAGGTGACTGGTGCAGGACGATTGCTGGGTCTGGATAACGGGGACAGCACGGACTACGATCCATACAAAGGGTTGAGCAGAAGACTATTCAGCGGCAAACTGATGGCTATCATCGGAGCGACAAATGAACCTGGAACGGTGCGGATTGAAGTTTCTTCCGAAGGGTTGGAAGGAGCTACGGCTGAATTTGAATCTCTAGTTGTGGCGGCTGAACTTAATGATGAGAAACAAGTACAACCTGTCTTCATGAACAATGAAGAACGTCCGGTGCTAACTGGCAACGCTCAGGAGATTCCTTTGCGGAAAATTGAGATCATCAGTAAAGCAGGACAGTTGCTCGATCCGTCCAATCCAGAGCTGGTCGTAACGGCCAAACTGTATCCGGAGAACACGTCCTATCGGGACATCGAGTGGGCTGCTGTGAATGATGGCGGCATCGAATCCAACATTGCCAAGGTGGAGGTCATTCCTGCGGGAACGGATGGCAATGGAGAGAATCAATATACGGTGAAAGTATCAGCGATTGGTGACGGGGCGTTCCGACTTCGCGCTACCAGTACGAATGGTACGGATAAAACAAAACTCATCTCCCAGCTGGAATTCAAGGCGGACGGTCTCGGTACAGCCTACAAAGATCCATACGGCTTCATCACGGGCGGACTGTACGATTACACCAAAGGTGATGTGGGTAACGGCAATGAGCGCGGGGTAGCGACAAGTCGAGATGGAGAGACGCATGTAGGCTTCCGTAATATTGACTTCGGACCTTACGGCTCCGATACCATAACGATTCCTATTTTCACGCTATCTAGTGAGGAGTACTTCATTCAGATCTGGGAAGGTATGCCGGATGAAGAAGGAAGCACGATGATCGCAGATGTGGTGTATGACAAAGAGTCTATTTGGAATGTGTACCAGGAAGAGACTTACCAATTGTCCAAACGCCTTAGCGGGATCACGTCGATCTGTTTTGTGCTGAAACAGAAGATTCATATTAAAGGGTTCTCCTTCGAACGTCAGAGTCGGGCCTTTGAACAGAATGCGGCTGCATCCTGTGATCATCTCTACGGAGATACGTTTAAAATTGAGGGTGACCGTGTTGAAGGTATCGGTAACAACGTGTCGTTGGAGTTTGAGAACATGGACTTTACGGCAGAAGGCACATCAAAGCTCGTGATCTACGGTCATTCACCAATTGATAAAAATACGATTCATATTCGCTTCGCAGGTGCGGACGGACAGAGCAACCAGCTGGTTGAGTTCACCCAGTCAGGGGGATATGAGGAGCGGGTGTTTGAGCTTGAGCAAGTGACAGGTGTGCAAAAAGTAAGCTTTATTTTCCTGCCAGGCAGTCAGTTTGACTTCGGCTGGTTCCGATTCGAGAAATAAATGTGATCGAAATATAAAACCCCTTCAAGCAGGCATCGGTTCATGGGAACGTGTATCTGAATCGTTTGCGTGAAGGGTTTTTCTTGTATGTATTTGTGAGAGAACGCATCAATCAAACTGCTCTGCTTCAACTGAGAGATCTAAGTGATGACCTATTCTGCTATAGATGTACAACTTAATATCCGTGTCTTGTAATGCAAGCAGGTTTATCGTTTTATCACTATTTCTGCTGATAGATGTTTCCATAGGTTCACTTACTTCATTTACATACATCTTCACATATACCGTTTGTTTGCTGTTGTTTTCAATCGATATGTTGGCATTTGTTCCATTGGAAGCAGCCATTGTGAAGCTGCCGTTGTATGCGGAACGACCTTCATGTTGAGTTGGAGCAATGAGCAGAACAGGTGTAGATGTTAGGGAGGAGCGCTCCATTTCATGGGCTAATCCGGTTGACTGCGGTTCGTTCGTTGAAGCTAGAGCCGCTGTATTGGCCGAATGGGTGGATATTAGTACAGATAGAGCCATTGCTACACCGAGCATTGTTTTTAACGTCATTAAATAAACCTCCTGCTGAATGATAAATCACTAAAATTTTCGTTCCTGTTTATACATTTCTATGATTCTAAACGTTCGGGACAACGAGGAAGTTACAGATAAATGACAAATTAAGCATAATCATGCAACAAAGGATAGTATTGAACCGTTTCATAGATGAGGTGATGGAATGAGAAAAAGTATGCTTATCCTATCGTTAGCTTTAATGCTGTTAACTGCTTGTGAAGCAAATGATCCAAAAACGAATGCTTCCGGAATTACGCAAGCTTTTCCAGAAATTATCGAGCCCCATAATCCAGAGCAAGCGGAGCAAAGCGGGGATGTGGTTGTGCTTCATGGAGGCATACGGAACGAAGATAAGTGGGACACATTTATGAAAAATGTGAAGAAAAAACAGCAGGATCAGGTTCGTGTAACGATGTATACCATTGAAGGTGGGCCCATTATCCAGGAATTGATCTATGATGGTACAGCTATTCAATCGACTTACGATAACTCAAGGGATGCCTATGGCTCCAAACAGGGAATGAAGACCGACACCTGCAAAGGGATCGGGACAATGAAGAGTGAGCAGGGACATATTTTTTACGTGTTAACCGGGTGTGAGAATGAAGAGAATCCCTTTTCGATGCCTAAGTTGTAAATGAGATGTATCCACATGCAAACTCTTAATAAATTTCATAAATCCGAAAAACCTGCGAAGCCGAGGCTGTGCAGGTTTTTGGTGCTTTTATAAAGGTGAGGAATAGTGGAATTATCTGTACAAAGCATTGGACAGCTCAATCAGGTTTCCGTCAGGATCACGTACATACACCGAACGAATGGGTCCCAGTGCTCCCGTGCGTTCCACCGGACCTTCTTCGATCTTCGTATGATGTTGTGTGAGATGGAGAATCACTTCTTCTAGAGGTGTGCTGACCAGAAAACAAAGATCTGCCGAACCTGGCGTAGGGGTATGAGCTTTCGGCTCGAACTCTTTGCCCCGTTCATGCAAATTGATCTTCTGCTGTCCAAACTGTAATGCTTTTCGGCCTTGACCGAATTCCATTACCTTCATGCCTAATATGTTGGTATAAAATGGCGTGATATCCCGCCTTCAAGCGAAAGAAGGCTAGTGTCTTCAATTACGAGCATTGGAATTTTTTAGTGGCGCAGCTGTCTTTTTTAATGGGCCTCTTCCATAGTTATTCGCACACTCTCCGAATGTGCTAAAGGCATATATATAGGGCATATACACTGTGCGCACTGGTCTAAGGAGAGTGATCATTTTGAGGCATCTGAATAAGAGGATAGCTACGCCCAGCCAATTAAGGTCCAGACGTTCAACACACAAATGCAGAAACAAATCCCCGGGAAAACTCAGGAAATGCTATATGATCCATAAACCTTGTCGGAGAAAGCGACGCTCTCTCCGGCAGAAGCGTCCATTAAGACAAAAAAAAATCACCTGGGACAAAAAAGTCATTGCTTTGCCGAGGGGGATCGGCGTCAACCCGGCATTTTTGGAGCCCGGGCCCCGGCTCGCTCCGGTGAGACAACATGAAATGAAGACTGTTGGACCGCCTGGAATGCAAGGTCTAGTGGGGGGGCAAGGAGTTCAAGGTCCACCAGGGCCTACCGGTGAGCGCGGCCTGCCGGGAGGCCTCGGAGCCCAAGGCTTGGTAGGACCTCCAGGTGAGCAAGGCTTGCCGGGCCCTCCCGGACCCCAAGGCTTGGTAGGACCTCCTGGTGAGCGCGGCCTGCCGGGCCCTCCCGGACCCCAAGGCTTGGTAGGACCTCCTGGTGAGCGCGGCCTGCCGGGCCCTCCCGGACCCCAAGGCTTGGTAGGGCCTCCTGGTGAGCGCGGCCTGCCGGGCCCTCCCGGACCCCAAGGCTTGGTAGGGCCTCCTGGTGAGCAGGGCTTGCCGGGCCCTCCCGGAGCCCAGGGCCCCGTTGGTCCTCCTGGTGAGCAAGGCCCGCCGGGCAGCGTGCCCGGCATTGAGATTATTCCTACGGTAAACCGGTACTTCTATTTTCCAGACAACGATCTGGATTTATCGGCCTCGGTTACGATTCCCGCCGGGGAATTCATCGAAAACGAAGGCGGTAGAGTAACCGAATTTGCCGGAATAGGACTTACCAGCTTCAACAATTTTTATATAAACGGGATCGTCCAGCCGAGCAACTCATACGACGTAAGTGCCGATATGTTGTCCTTCCCGTCACAAAGCGGTGTACTCTTTGCAGGAACGCCGATCATTCTTGAGACAATTCAACTAACAGCGAATATAACAAATGGTTAAAAATGATCAAAAATAGTCAAATCTCCTCGCAACTCGCTTTCACTACTCTCTGATCTACCACATATACTATCGTACAATTCGAAGTGTCTTAAAGCTTGTCAGAACCATTCCGCACCATTAACTTAATTTGAATGACATGGTGAAAGGTGCTTTAAGTAAAAATGAATTTCAAGCGTACAAGGGGTTCTTCGTTGAGAAAAAATCGCAGATTGAAGAGATTGAGGTAGTAATTTCTGAAGTTGGAACCGAACAAAATGGGTGCATGTTGGGTATGTATTTAGTGATTAATGCCAACAACTCCGAACAAAGGAGTTGTTGGAACTTTCTTCTTGAATTAGTTTACAACGAATTCAATTACAATTGGAGTCGCTGGATCGAGTGTGTCTCCATCAGGAATAGTGATTGCAGTAGTGGTAGCAGTTGAAGTATCAGCTGATTGGATCTGAGCATTAATATAAAGATTATAATATGCAGGTGCAGTTGGAAAGGCTGTGGCAGCAGCACCGGCATCATTGGTGGTGGCAGTAGCAAGAATGTTATATGCAACGCCGACACCTGTACCATCTCCTGCTGTAGCAGTAAATCTTCTGGAAGCCATAAAGGGTTTGACAATAGGCATAGTTCTCACCCCCTTTCTCACTATTATTATATGAAAGTTACTAAGAAGGTTGAGGGCTTATCAATTGATTGAATACACCATATTTATGGATCTGAGCAATGAACTGCATGATATTCGCTATAATTGGTGAACTTGCATAAATAATGTTTTCTTGGGAAAGGCGGATTAACCCCTTAAGTGTGGACATATTCCAGTTTGTCAGGAGATAATATATCCACACTTCTACCAGATCACAAGTAGAGGTGCTTTTTCTATGAAATCAAAACTACTAATTTAGCTCACCGTCTACATAGAGTACGATCCACAACCATCCTACACCCACACGAGGTATATTCATGAAACACGGCATATTGAACAGCTTATCAACACAATCACCACCCAATTGTGATGTACATCAATTAAATAAAACATGCACGAACGCGCAAAATATCTGGCTAATGAATGTTTCCTGACTACTGAATTTTTAACAAGAAAATGAATCCTCCGTTTGATTCCAATCCTCCTTCTCACTTGTTAAAATTTAGGCATAACTACTATGGTCAGGTTGGCGGTGATAAGGAAATGCAGCGAATCGAGGTACATCCCGATCTATTGGAGGAAAAGGCCCGGTTGGTCCAGCAGAAGAAACAGGAACTGGAGCGAATGGTCTGGGAACTGGAGAAATCGATCTATATGTTGCAATCCGATTGGTCGGGTGTGACAGGAGAGCGTTTCTTCTGGGATTTTATGCAGGTGAAAGAAGTGTTCCCGACTACACTCGGGCTGTTAGACGAAATCCAGAAAGAGTTTACGTTTATCGCAATGAACTTCAGAACAACGGATGGTTCAGGCGAGGTTGCGCTGTACATTCCAGAAGAACTAAAGCGAAATTTTGCTGTAGGGCTGCTAGATAAATCCATAGGAGAAACAATAACGGGAATGGGCCAGACGGCAGAAGCTTTCTTCGATAACCCATTCAGTACATTAGGCAGTGTGGCATATGCCATGACAGTGGGCAGAGTTGTGGACGTTGGGCGTGGTATTCAGTTTGCATGGGATACTGCCTGGGGCACGGGAACGGCGAGATCTGATATAGAGCAATTTGTAGAAGAGCAGAAGAAGCAGATCGATGAGAGTGGAGCAGGGTATTACGGTGGAGCGATGACGGGGCAGGCTCTAGCCTACGTTTTGTTTGGCAAAGCTTTTCGTTCGAAGGATGACATTGGATCTGGTGGAGGTAAGCCGGAGTCTGGAGGGGCTGGTGGTAAAAGAGAGGGAGCTTCCACACTCAATGAACCTGTAAAGATTAGAACAAATAAAGGGATAGAAGTTGAGTTCACTAATCCATCAGGAAATAAGATTAGTTGGATTGAACAAAATCCTAAAAATATACCAAACGCAATCGAAAGTTCGTTAAAAAGTCCTAATCCAGGTAGAGCCCTTGAGGGAAGGGTAGGGGAGTATGTTCAACAAAGAATTGAAGTGCTTGGATTTGCATTGAAAGCAAACAATATTACAAAGAATGAGGTTGCAGGAGATTTAGATGTTGTTACTAGTAAACAGATTATTGAAGTGAAAAAGTCTACAGCTGCCTTAGACATGGAACAGATAGATAAGTATATTAATTCAGGCAATGCTAAGTTTTTCAATCATGATATGAAAGAAGTTATTGTCTACATTGACAAGCCAATTGATTTGACGAATAAATACGTAAAAGAGAATATAGATTCTCTAAAAGATTCAGGTGTTATTGTTGTAAATTCATTAGATGAATTAGGAGGAGTATTGAAATAATGGGGACATCAGCAGCAATTGTATTTAGAAGTGGAGAAAGTGTTGAAATAAATAAATTAATACACCGTCTAGATGAGTTATGTAACAGGGAAGGATTATTTCATAGTCATGACTTGAAAAAGATCGATGATGACTTGAAATTAAAATATTGCGAGTTTTGCATTAGTGATATTCCCTTAAAAGATAGCTATGACAGACAACTATGTTTTGGGATAGCGGATGAACCATACCCATATAAACTTGTTAATTTTGAATGGGACTTTCCAGAAATAGATTACTTCAAAACAGTAGTATCTGGTGATTTTGATGATAATGAAGATTTGTTATTTAAATTCCTTTTTTTATTCTTGAATGAATTTCCTGATGCAAAAGTATGGATTGAGGAAGATTGGTTTTATAACTTGGATGATATGAAAAAGATAAAAGCATCCTACGATAATGATTGGTGCTATATAGATCCAAAAACATTTAAGTGAAACACAATAATTAAGATCAGGCACTTCTACCAGACCATAAGTAGAGGTGCTTTTTCTATAAATTGAAGGATTGTAGCTTTCAAAATGAAGATCTCGCCCATTCACTCGATCTAATGAATCACTGATCACAAAAATGCTTGGGTTGGAGAACCCTCACGAATCTTTCACAGAGGAACTGTCGCACTTCATATTGCATTCCGTCAAAAGAAAAGAATTGTCGTATGTTGCTTTTTACAATATTTGTTTGTTATGCTTAACTACATAGAAATGCATAGTAGGTGGTGTGTGAAGCTGAGAAATGAAATGATCAAAGGATACATCGATGGAATTGTATTGTCTGTACTGAGTAAGAAGGACGCATATGGATACGAAATATCCAAAACGGTGCAAGATGAGACGAACGGTCAGTTTGATCTGAAAGAAGGTACGCTGTATCCCGCACTGAAACGAATGGAGGCTAACGGATACATAGAAGGTTATTGGGGAGAGCAAGTGGGTGGACCGCGGCGGCGATATTACCGCATCACCCCTGATGGGCAAACTCAACTCGATACATTGCGGTCATCATGGACCGAGAACATCAAGATTATCAATATATTCTTGGGAGGGGATCTTCATGGAAGTCATTGAGCAATATTTGGATAAAGTACTTCGATTTACGTTTTTGACCAAGAGGGAAAAAGCAGAGTGGAGAGAAGAAATGGCTGCTCATTTACATTCCTCGGTGGATTATCTAAAGCATGAGGGATTGTCTGAAGCTGAGGCCATTGAAAGCTCCATTCAACAATTTGGTTCCATCTCAGAACTGCGCAGAACGATAACCAAAGAAACGTATGGATTCAACATGAAAACGATTATTGGCTATGCCTTGGCAGGTTTGATCCTTTTCATTGTATCACTGGTTGGTGGACTAATCGCGAATCGATATGTTGTGCATAACCGTTATATCGAACTGGTACCTATTCTTTGCATTACGGTGTGTGCATTAATTGCCTGTCTTGTGTTTACACGCAAAAGAGTGGATCGTCTCTGCCTGTTATCTGTGCCCCTGTTCTTCACTTTAGGGTATCTGCAAGCTTATTTTCAGGTGATGTACTATTATTGGGGTGAAGGATTTACATTTAACATGTTTGAAAAATTGTTTTTTAGTGGCGTGTTTCATACGTCAGGTGGAATTGAGTTCACCTTGATCGCCGCTGTGTTCTTGGCTGCACAGGCACTCATCATTTTTGTGATAAGTAGAAATAAGTATATATCCATTCTTCCATTTGTCTTTTCCATCTTGTATACCTTTGTTCATATGCTGATGTTTAGTCTCTATTATGCATGTTTTGGGTCAGATCAGTTTAGTTCCTCGGTCACTCAGGGGTACAGCGTTTTCCTGGAAGGGAATGTGCAGCGTGTGATGGAGATGGGGATGAATTTGACTATGGCTGCATTGTTGTTTGTATTATTCAAAGCTTGGAGTTATTGGGCGGCAAAAAGGAAGTTGAGCTCTGCGTCATAATGGTATTCAGTGGATGCAGAGAAAATGGCGGATGAACATAATAGAGTTAACTTATGCAGGCACTTCTACCAGACCACAAGTAGAGGTGTTTTTTCCTATGAAATCAAACAAATAATGAAATCTTCCACAGATTGGTCGATAATATAGAAGAAGCAATTTTCAGCTAACCATATACATAGAGAACTATCCACAACCATCCTACACCCACACGAGGTACATTCATGAAACAAGGCATATATGAACAGCTTATCAACACCATCACCAGGCAAGAGATTTCGGCGCTGGACCCGGATGTGTACAACATCGGGACCGAGAAGCTAGATGCAGAGGAAGCACGTAAACTGCTGTCCACGTATTTGGCGGCGGTGACCCGGCGAGCGCTCAAGATTGTAAGGGAACAGACGGAAGATAAGACAGCAGTGTTGGCGCAGATTCGAACGTGTAATGAGATTATTGCTACTCTGAAAGGCACACTGGGGGAAGAAGAGTACAATGAATTGCAACTGGACGAGCAGGGGGAAGTGCTGACCCATGTGTATTCCAAGCTGAACAGCATTCGTGCGGTCCGGGATACCAAAATCGTTCGTCCAGATACGCCGATCTCCCAAAGCTCTTTGTTCACAGGTGCGAAGTCCGAACCGAGTATGTTACTGGAGCTGCAAAAGGAGATCGTGACAGCCGATCGGATCGATTGGCTGGTATCGTTTATCAAATTCAGCGGGCTTCGCCTACTTCTGGAACAGCTTCAACAATTCACGGCGAGCGGTGGCAAGCTGCGGATCATCACAACTACATACATGGAAGCAACCGACCTGAAGGCCATCACTGAACTTAGCAAATTACCTAACACAGAGATCCAGATTTCGTATGATACCAAAGTGACTCGGCTGCACGCCAAAACGTACATTTTCCATCGTGACACTGGATTCACTACAGCCTATGTCGGCTCCTCTAACCTGTCCAACCCGGCGCTGACCAGTGGTATGGAGTGGAACCTCAAGGTGACGGAGAAGGATTCACTCGACGTGCTGCGCAAGATTGAAGCGACCTTCGAGAGTTACTGGAATGACCGTGAATTTACGCGGTATCAGGCTGAGGATGAAGGCCATGAGGCACAGTTGAAGGCGGCTCTGAATCGTAAAAAAGATCAGTCCAACCACTTTCACCTCGACATCCAGCCTTACGATTATCAAAAGGAAGTGCTGGAACAGCTGGACGCCGAGCGTACGCTGTATGGACGAACCCGCAACCTAATCGTCGCCGCCACAGGTGTTGGCAAAACAGTCATCTCTGCCTTCGACTACAAGCGATTCCGGGCAAGCCATGCGGGAGCAAAGCTGCTTTTTGTCGCCCATCGGGAAGAAATTTTGAAGCAAAGTCGGGACACGTTCCGGTATATCCTGAAGGATATGAACTTTGGTGAGCTGCATGTCGGGAATTACCGAGCAGAGGCGCTGGATCACTTGTTTGTTAGTATTCAGAGTCTTAACTCCATGAAGCTGACGGAGATCACCAGCCCAGACTATTACGATTACATCATTGTGGATGAATTCCATCATGCGGCTGCACCTTCATACCAGAAGCTGTTGTCCCATTACGAACCGAAGATTTTGCTGGGACTCACCGCGACGCCTGAACGGATGGATGGCAAAGACATTACCGCCTACTTCGATCATACGATTGCCGCCGAGATCCGCCTAACCGATGCGATTGATCGGAAGCTACTGAGTCCTTTTCAATATTTTGGCGTCACCGATACCGTCGATCTGTCCCAGGTGAAGTGGTCGCGTAAAGGCTACGACCTGAACGAACTGGAAAAGCTCTACACTCATAACAAAATCCGTGCCAACCAGATCATCCAAAGTCTGAACAAATACGTAACCGATCTGGACGATGTGAAGGGGCTTGGTTTCTGCGTAGGGGTGGATCATGCGATGTATATGGCAAAAATATTTAACGAAGCCGGCATTCCATCCATAGCCCTGCATGGTGGGTCGAGCGAACAGGAACGTCATTCTGCGAAAGGACAACTGGTAAACGGGGAACTGCGCATGATCTTTGTCGTTGATCTGTACAATGAAGGTGTGGATATACCCGAAGTGAACACCATCCTGTTCCTGCGTCCTACCGAGAGTCTGACCGTATTCCTGCAACAGTTGGGACGTGGACTACGGATGGCGGAGGGCAAAGAGTGCCTGACCGTGCTCGACTTCATCGGACAAGCGCATCAGGAGTACAGGTTCCAGGATAAATTCCGCGCCCTGATCGGCGCCACCAAACATTCCATCTCGTACTACGTCGAGAACGGCTTTTCGAACCTGCCACGCGGCACGTTCATTCAATTGGAGAAGCAGGCGAAGGATTACGTTATGCGTAACCTCAAGCAGATGAGTCGTAATCGCAGAGCGTTGATCCAGAAGCTGCAAACGTTCCAGCAAGACACCGGACTGCCGCTGACCTTGGCTCATTTTGTGGAGCATCACGGGATGACACTAGTTGAATTCTATGGTGGACGTACGGGGAAAAGGTATTTCCGGGGTATGTTGGCCGAAGCCGGACTGACAGAGCCAATCGAGAGTGAGCAGGATGAGTACATACGCAGACTGCCATCTGTGCTGACGATCAACTCCCGAAGCTGGCTAATGTTCCTGATCGACTTTATTGAAAAAGGGAAAGAACCGACCAACGCTGATGAACAGCGCATGTTGATTATGTTCTATTACACTTTCCACCGGGCTGCGCCCGAGAAACTAGGGTTGAGCAGCATCGAAGAGGGTGTGCAGCGTGTGCTGTCTTGTGAAGCATTCCGAGCAGAGCTTGTGGATATTTTCCATTATAATCTGGCTCATCTGCGATTTGTGGATAAAAGCAATTCGTTCCCGTACACTTGTCCACTGGATATCCACTGTATGTACTCCATCGACCAAGTGCTTGCCGCTTTCGGTTACTGGAACGCCCAGCAATCACCCGCCTTCCGTGAAGGCGTGAAGTATTTTGCCGATGAACAGACGGATATCTTCTTCATTACACTGAACAAATCGGACAAAGATTTCTCACCATCTACGCTTTATGAGGATTATGCGATCAACGAGCGGCTATTCCACTGGCAGACACAGAGCCGGGTGTCGGAGCATACGGCTACGGCGCAGCGGTACATCCATCATCGCGAGACAGGCAATCGGATTGTGCTGTTCGTGCGGGAGTATAAGGAGGAGCATGGCTATACGTCTCCATTTGTTTTCTTGGGGGAAGCAGACTATGTGAGTCATGAAGGGAACAAACCGATGAGCTTTGTATGGCGACTACGGGAAGAGATGCCTGCGAAGATGGTAGCGGTGGCGAATAAGTGTATTGTTTGAAAACTAGCGGTATTAGAATATGTATGGAGGCAAGGTCATGTGGGATAGAATTTTGGATGGACAATTTTTATCTAAATTAGGCGGATTAGGAGGGATTGTTGCTATTCTTAGCTTTATGTGGACTTTTTTTAAGAAAAATCAGGTAATAACTTCGTTAACTTCATCCAAGATCGAAAGGTTAATTTCATCAAAAGAAAAGAGGACTTTGATAAAAATATCTAATTACATTGTATATGTGATACTAGGCTTCATTGTTTCTGTTTTCCTTACACTGTTGTACTTTAATCTTGGTATGAACGAATATGTTACACTCGTTATCTCAATCATTGGAACTTGTCTATATTTTATTATTGTATATATTAGCCTAACAAAAAATAGCATTCTTGATAAAAGGTTTTCTAGATTGAGTTATTTCAAACTTTCATTAATCATACTTATGGTACAAATATTATGTTTTTTTTCTGTGCTTCCAAGTTTTCTTGCCAATAGTATAGCAGAAGGTAGTTTAGAGCTTACTTTAGACAAACCAGAAGTATTATTAGTTAATTTAACTTTAACTCTATTTTCATTATTATTTACGAGTTCAATGTTTGTATTACTGATAATAATGACATTCTCTCAACTCCGTGAAAAATTTAGTAAGTACGAGTATGAGTGTTTTTACGTTTTGGATCAAGAATATGAAGACATGAAATGGTTTATTTATCATCTTATTGATAAAGAGCATTTTTTACTTGGGAATAGTGAGTATATACATGATGCAACAATCTTTCGTACAGAAGAACGTTCAAAGATACTTTCTGAGAAAATACATCTTTTAAGAATACTAAAAAACAAAGAAGACTCAATAGAGTACTATATTTAAAGTGACACTGAAGAACTAATATAATTTATTTAGGCGGTGACACCATGATCATCTACAGCAGTAACGCATTAGCTTTCCGGGAATCAGTTGATAATAACCAAATTACAGTTCAGATTGAAGAAGCATTTATTAAAGGTATGGGGAAAAAACCTAATCAAGGGGAAGTACGAGCCTGGAACAACTCTATGCAATTTATGGAGAAAATTATCCGTAATTCGAAGGTAGCAGATGACTGTGGGATATTAATTGAGTACAACAAAAATATATATATAATTTTGATGTCTCGGGGTATGAAAGGTTGTTATGTTTACTGTCGGGATCAAGAATTGATGAATTATTTATGTAGCAGAGCAAATTCAAATTGATGTGTACCATGGACTGTGCAAAGTAGAGAGAAACCCTACCAATCCATAATTGGACGGGTAGGGTTTGTGTTTTCACATCAATATTCCTTTAATAACATTTTTGGCTACTCGAATATTATCAGGAGAAGAATCTCTTAGCAGTTGTATAATTTCCTTGATTTGTTTCTCATCCTCAGTTACCTCAAACTCTTCTTCTGTATAAGCAAATAATTGAATCAAATTAACCTCCAGTGACTCAGCGATCTTTGCCAAGTTCACCAAAGAAACATTCTTTTCTCCACGTTCGATCTGTCCTATGTATGAAAAATGAAATCCACCTTTTTCTCCGAGGGCCTCCTGTGAATACCCTCTTTCTTTGCGTAATGCGCGAATTCTGGCTCCGACCAGCTTCAAAACTTCTCTATCTTCGTTCATGGTATTCACCTCTCTATGTTCAAAAGTGTAGACAAGTTTTCTCAAGGTAAACACCAAACGAAGAATACAAATAATTTATTTGATTACTATAAGTATCATTTTATTGTATAATACTGGTATTAACTCTTTGGAGGGATGACAATGGCAAGAAATTGGTCCATAACCGAAGCACATTGTAATCACCAAGTAGATTTTACCCCACGTATGCAAGACCATGATATCTCCACACAACCTAGATCCAAACAAACTCCTGCTTACCGCAGGCTACATACTACAATCATGGACTATCACCAACATGCTAAGTATCATCTCAAACTTGCCGCCATCATGCGTAATCACAATCAGTTCAAAGCCTGCCTCATCCTCTGTGATTGGGCTTTAGCCTCCATGATCAAGGCGCTATATATCCATAAGTATCACTCAGTACATCCACCCAAGGAACTCACTATGAACGTAATCTTGCCTTTAGTGCACACGGACACTGAACCCGGATTGGATATCGCTTTGTTCATCGGCACGATACAACATATTTCTTCCCTAGCAGATTACCCGTATGACCAGCCAATAGAGCTGAACAACATTGAAAAGCTTTTTCAACGAACAGAAGCCATATTGGATGAGTTATCTGCAAGATTGATGAATGACCCAACACAATCACATTGATCCTATTACCTATTCGCTTTCTACAGATTAGGACTGCTGATCGTCGGTTCGTCGAACTTTTCGTTAACGGTGCTGAAGAGGGTACAAATGGAATCTCGTGATGAATGCAGAGGCGGAGCTGTACACGTTCCAGTTGGTAAAACAAGTTCTGCAGAGCTTCTACCTTGCGACAACATTGCCGGTCAACCCGAATTCGATTGCGTGGTATGAAGGGGGTATCGGAAGTATCACCAGAAGAATCGCGAGATGGTACAGAGGATTACGTAGATGGAAGAAGCATCCTGATAAGATTTGAATGAAGATTTTGCTATTTGTTTGGGAACCTACAATTATAGAGTCGTTTTTATGGCGGTGTTTAAAGAGATATAGAGAAACTATTGTGATTAGAGAATCCTAAAACAATTAGCTGAACTCAGTAAACTAATTAATCATAGTAAGTAAATTCCTTGGTTCTTGGTACATTGGACATGTGGCGTTAGCTAATTTACTCCTAATAGATGATAAGAATGAGAATAATTGATTAATCAAACTATGTTTGAGCTTAATTGATTAGGGCTGATTTATAATGAATCAACTGACAGCTTTCGTTGGGTATGGTAGTGAGTGCAGTATTGCGCAAATAGCTGCTTAGGGAGGCTAATGACCGAATACCTATGAGAAATTTAACCTTAGTCTAACTTGTTAATATATACTAAGGTTAGGTTGGCAGTGAAGACTGGGCTGCACCGAACCGAGGTGCAGCCTGATTTATAAGTGTAAAATGTTTTATTAGTCTAATCATGAAAAATCGAGCTTTGGTAAAGTGATGGGGAATTATACTAACTATTTTAGTAGAATTAGTCGAGTTTAACGAGGGACGTTTCATTTTTAATTTTAGCAGGTGAAAGAATTTTTCTCTTCCTTCCTTATTTTTAATAAAATGATGAATGAGTATACCTTTGTAGCGAAGAATTTCAGGACAATAGATGACCTTTGATGTAGGCTTGCTGTATAAATCCACGGAGAAACCGTAACTGGAATGGGGTATACAGAGGAGGAACATTAATTTTAAGTTTGGCAAGGTGGTCAGTTTTTTCTATAATGTGACTTTGGGCAAGATGATCGATACTGGACGAGGGACATAGTCTGGGGAAATAGAATATCACTTGGAATGGTCGAGAGTGATGGGATTGGCAATACAGTGTTTCAATGGGTGACCAAGTACTGCCTTGCTAAGTAATAAGAAAATTGACTCTAATGGTGCTAAGTGGAGTATGTATATAGGTTCGGGAACCACAATGGAGGAAGAACGTAAAAAAATTTGGTTATGTTGCGTATGATACTTATAAAAAGAAGTATATAGAGAGATCCAATCTATAAAAAGCAATGAGGCAATGATGAAGTTATTATGGTGGGGATACAAAAAATAACGGTAGGTTAACTGAAAGTAGCAAGTTATAATTGATTTATACTTTATAAGCAAATTATAGTGTATTGAGACTTGCTACATAAGAAGTAAAGAAGGTGTATTCAGATTATTTCAATGGGAATGAAATAGTGAAACGGTGGATACTGTTCTATCTGTGAAGCTTAGGTTTCCATTTAGTTTGTAAGAATCAATATATCACTATTAGTAGTTGAAGGTAAAAGCTGAACGTAGGAACAGTTTTTGATAAAGAGAATACCAAAGCCTCTAAAAATACGGATGTACAAGATAGGCTAAGATTAAATAAAAGGAGCTTAAACATGAGAACAATCAAATCAGCATGTCAACTACAGCCCAATGCGCTAGATATAAATGTTGGTGATCAAATTGAGCGACTAGATCAGATCATTCATGACACCAATGGACAAGATTTTTTTAAGAAAACATTCATAACAGATGGAATGAGGACTCTTCTTTCCAAAGGTATGGCACGTCTTGCAGGAAAGTCAAACGATACCGTGTTCCATCTTAAACAAGCCATGGGTGGTGGTAAAACACACTTGATGGTTGGATTTGGACTCCTAGCAAAAGATTCAGTCCTTAGAGAGACACAAATAGGATCAATGCCATATCAGTCAGATTTTGATTCGGCAAAGATAGCAGCTTTTAATGGACGGAACAATCCTCATACTTATTTCTGGGGGGAAATTGCTCGGCAGTTAGGCAAAGAAAGTCTTTTCAAGGAATATTGGGAATCCGGTGCTAAGGCTCCGGATGAACAGTCATGGGTGAATCTGTTTGACGGTGAAGAACCTATTCTTATTCTGTTAGATGAAATTCCTCCATATTTTCACTACTACAGTACTCAGGCTTTAGGGCATGGAACGATAGCCGATGTGGTTACAAGAGCATTTTCCAATATGTTGACGGCAGCGCAAAAAAAGAAAAATGTCTGTATTGTCGTATCCGACCTGGAGGCAGCTTATGATACGGGTGGGAAGTTAATCCAACGTGCTCTTGATGATGCTACACAAGAGTTGGGGCGTGCAGAAGTTTCGGTTACTCCGGTTAATCTAGAGTCGAATGAAATCTATGCAATTCTTCGCAAACGTCTCTTTCTTTCCTTGCCTAATAAAAGTGAAATAGCAGAAATTTCCTCAGTATATGCATCTAGACTGGCAGAAGCAGCAAAGGCAAGAACGGTTGAAAGAAGTGCTGAGGCACTGGCCAACGATATTGAATCAACTTATCCTTTTCATCCAAGCTTTAAAAGTATTATTGCCCTTTTTAAAGAAAACGAAAAGTTCAAACAAACTCGTGGTTTGATGGAATTGGTTTCACGTCTTTTGAAATCTGTCTGGGAAAGTAGCGAAGACGTGTATTTAATTGGCGCTCAGCATTTTGATCTTTCCATCCATGATGTTCGTGAAAAACTGGCAGATATCTCTGATATGCGTGACGTAATTGCTAGAGACCTTTGGGATTCCACCGATAGCGCACATGCGCAAATTATTGACATTAACAGCGGGTATCATTATGCAAAACAGGTTGGAACTCTTTTGCTTACGGCTAGCCTTTCAACTGCCGTCAATTCTGTTAAAGGGCTTACTGAGAGTGAAATGATTGAATGCTTGATCGATCCTAACCACAAAGGAAGTGACTACCGAACTGCATTTAGTGAACTTCAAAAATCTGCTTGGTACTTACATCAAACCCAGGAAGGAAGAAACTATTTCAGTTATCAGGAAAATTTAACGAAGAAACTACAGGGGTATGCGGACAAAGCTCCGCAAAATAAGGTTGATGATATGATACGTCATCGCCTTGAAGAGATGTATAAACCGTCAACCAAAGAAGCATATGAAAAGGTGTTACCTCTGCCAGAGATGGATGAAGCAGAGGCTGTTCTTAAATTGGGACGTGTCCTTTTAATTATCAGTCCAGATGGTAAGAACCCTCCAGGTGTTGTTTCTAACTTTTTCAAGGGACTAGTTAATAAAAATAATATACTAGTATTAACTGGAGATAAGTCATCAATTGCCAGCGTTGAAAAAGCTGCCCGCCATGTTTACGCAGTAACAAAAACAGATAATGAGATTCCCAGTTCACATCCACAAAGAAAAGAATTGGATGAAAAAAAAGCTCAATATGAACAAGATTTCCAAACTACAGTTCTTTCAGTTTTTGACAAACTTCTCTTCCCAGGAAACAATCGTGGAGAAGACGTACTTCGGCCGAAAGCACTAGATAGTACCTATCCGTCGAATGAATCCTACAATGGTGAAACGCAGGTTATAAAAACACTGACTTCCGATCCTATCAAATTGTATACCCAGATCAATGAAAACTTTGATGCTCTTCGCACTAGAGCGGAGTCTTTACTTTTTGGGGCACAGGATGAGTCACGCAAAACTGACTTGTTGGACAAAATGAAGCAACAGACTCAGATGCCCTGGCTTCCAAACCGTGGATTTGATGAATTGGCTATAGAAGCATATCAACGTGGTGTATGGGAAGACTTGGGTAATGGCTACATCACTAAAAAACCGAAGCCTAAAACAACAGAGGTCATAATCAGTGAAGATTCTTCCCCTGATGACTCTGGCACAGTCCGTTTGAAGATTGATGTAGTGAATGCAGGCAACAGTCCTCGGATTTATTATGCAGAGGACAGTGATGTTTCTGAAAACAGTCCAGTACTAAGCGATAATACATTGGCAACCAAAGCACTAAGAGTTCAGTTTCTTGCTGTGGATCCTACTGGGAAAAACCTGACTGGTACTCCGAAAACATGGGAGAATCGTCTGACACTACGAAACCGATTTGATGACATTTCCCGAACATTAGAACTGTTTGTAGCACCAAAAGGTTCTATTAAGTATACCTTGGACGGCTCAGAACCTCGAAACGGAATTAATTATACGGGGTCTATTCAATTGGGAGATAACGATACAACAGTTTGTGTCTTTGCCGAGTGCGAGGGACTCGAGGAAAAGCGAAACTTTACATTCGCTAAATCAGGTTCAAAGGAAGTTCCTATTATTAAGGATGTGCCTGCTATTTTATATAGCCAGTCTCCAAAGCGCTTGGATAGCTCCTCGAAAACCCATGAGGGTCTTAAAATAGCAAAGGAGAAAAACATCGAATTTGAGCAAGTAATACTGATGGTGGGCTCTGCACCAAAAGCTATTCATCTTTCGCTTGGTGAAATTAGGATGAGTGCAGAGTTCATCGAAAGGGAACTGACACATCTTCAAACCCTTCTTAACCCGGATGTTCCTGTAGTTATGACATTTAAAAAAGCCTACACACCGACCGGTTACGATTTGGAACAATTCGCCAAGAGTCTCGGTTTTGAAATAGGCAATGGAGAGGTAGAGCAAAAATGAATGGAACTACAGATTTTGGAGCGCCAACAGAATTCGGTATGCACCATTTCTACGTAGAAATTCCCGCTGCCCCACGGGATGCTATCTGTATATATGAGGATTTTGGCTTTGATGGAGATGAATCTCGTCGTGAAACGGTTGAATGTAGACTATTTCTGGCTCGTGAGCTTTGGACCAAAATCCGGGATGATGCCAGACGTGATTTTAATGCACGGTTAAAAAGCGAAAAGCAAAGTACAGGCAGCTGGAGAATTGGAAAAGTCAAGCTAGACCGTTTTTTGGGTCGAGAGTTGTGTGTCCTTGGGTGGGCAGCTGAGCATGCCTCAACACCTGACGAGTGTCTTGTAATTTGTCAAAAATGGCTTGCATTGCGTCCAGAGGAACGTTGGTGGTTATACAGCAAAACTGCTTCAGAAGCTGGGCTGGATAATCAGTCTAATCGAGGTTGGCGTAAAGCAATCTACTGCGCATTGTCTGACGGTACTAACATCAAATTGGAAAACAAAATAAAACAAAAAAACAAAAAACAAAAGGTTGAAGAAGAAGAGACCCTAACCCTTTTTGAATTATAGAAGACGAGGTAGATATCTGATGGCATTAGTACCATTTGAATGGAGAAATAAACCTGCATTAATTGAACATCTTTTCCCGGTTCAGAGAATATCAGCTGAAAGCTACAAAGAGCAGATGGCAGGATCTGGTAAAACACTCACAGGTCTTGGTAGTTACTGGAAGGGTAGGAAGCCGCTTGTTCTTAATAAGGCATGTATTCTTGGTGCATTACTTCCAGCAACAGAGGACCGTCTCAAAGATCTGGATATTTTTGAAATGTTGATGGGGATGGATTCTGTATCTATGCAAAAACGTATTAGAGCAACTCTGCCTGTTTTGAAACAGGATACTATTGGAGAATATCTGATCCTGCCGTTTAACGATCAGGTTAGAATGGCTAAACGTCCGGAAGAGGTAGGAGACACACTATTTAGTCACATCTGGTTAAGAGTAAACAATCACCTCGGCACTTCAGCTACCTCCTTTCCTGAGCTTATAGAAGAGATGGGGGTTGCTCGATTTGGAAGACGTCCACGGGTCGCTGATGTTTTCTCAGGGTCTGGACAGATACCTTTTGAAGCGGCCCGATTGGGGTGTGATGTCTATGCCTCAGATCTAAATCCCATTGCCTGCATGTTGACTTGGGGGAGTTTTAATATCGTTGGTGCTCCCAAAGAAAAGCGGGTCGAAATAGAAAAAGCGCAGATAAAACTAGCAGAACAGGTCCAGAAAGAGATTGATAAGCTGGGCGTTGAGACAGATGGGAAAGGCTGGAGAGCCAAGGTTTATCTTTACTGTGTTGAGGTAGTTTGTCCGCAGTCTGGCTGGAAAGTCCCGCTTATTCCGAGTCTAATCATAAGTAAGGGATACCGAGTGATCGCCGAACTAACACCAATTCATACAGAAAAACGTTACGATGTAAAAATTCGCTATGTGGATTCTTATGATGAAGTTGAAGCTGCTGAAAAAGGAACAGTTCAAAATGGAGATCTTGTTCATTCACCGGATGGAATTACTCAATATCGAGTGAGTATCAAAACTATCCGAGGAGATTACAAAGACGGTAAAGAAAATAAAAATCGGCTTCGTCTTTGGAAGAAAGACGATTATATACCACATCGGGATGATATTTTTCAAGAACGACTTTACTGTATTCAATGGATGAAAAAGAAGCCAACAGGAATGAAATACGACTATGAATTTCGTTCGGTCACAGATGAAGATATGGATCGAGAGAAAAAAGTAATCGACTATGTTGGAACTCATCTCAAAGAGTGGCAAGAAAAGGGCTACATACCTGACACGGTAATTGAAGCTGGGAATAAAACTGACGAGCCAATTAGAACTCGTGGTTGGACTCATTGGCACCATTTGTTTAACCCTAGACAGTTGCTATTGCTTGGGGAAATAAACAAAAAGAAAACACCACTTACGGCATTCTTAATGACAAAATACTCAAATTATTTAGCTAAACTGTGTGCATGGGAAACTACCCCAGCGAGAGTAAATAAAGAAGGTAAACAAGTAGGCGGTGCAAGTAACAATGCAAAGCAGGTTTTTACAAACCAAGCTCTAAATACTATGTATAACTATGGGACTCGTTCTAGTTCAGATCTTGAATGGCACGTTGATTTGAAGTCTTATCCATTAACCAATGAATCACCAATCGTTAATTCACATCCTGCCCATGAAATCGAGATTGAAAATGATATTTATGTTACTGACCCCCCTTACGGCGATGCTGTCAAATATGAAGAGATCACTGAATTTTTTATTGCTTGGCTAAGCAAAAATCCTCCAGCGGATTTTGCACATTGGAATTGGGATAGCCGGAGATCCTTGGCTATTAAAGGAGAGGATGAGGGCTTTCGCCAAGGAATGGTTGCGGCTTACAGCAAGATGACTCAAATGATGCCAAACAATGGTATTCAAGTATTAATGTTTACACATCAAAGTGGGGCTATCTGGGCAGACATGGCAAACATTATTTGGGCGAGTGGATTACAAGTTACTGCTGCTTGGTATGTGGTAACGGAAACTGATTCTGCTTTGCGTCAGGGTGCCAATGTCAAAGGAACTATAATTCTAATTCTTCGAAAACGCCAAAATGAACTGGAAACTTTCCGTGATGATCTTGGCTGGGAAATTGAGGACGCTGTTAAAGAGCAGGTAGAATCATTGATTGGATTGGATAAAGAGGTGAGAGCTCAAGGCTCGGAAGGGCTGTATACAGATGCTGACTTACAGATGGCTGGATATGCCGCTGCTCTGAAAGTTCTTACTGCTTACTCTCGTATCGATGGCAAGGATATGGTAACTGAGGCTGAGGCCCCTCGCCAAAAAGGAAAAAGAACCTTTGTTGATGAACTAATCGAATTTGCTGTTCAGACTGCGGTTCAGTTCTTAGTCCCGGTGGGATTTGAAAAAGGAGAATGGCAGAAATTGCAGGCTGTAGAGCGTTTTTATCTAAAGATGGTTGATTTAGAGCATCAAGGTGCCAAAACTTTGGATAACTATCAGAACTTTGCCAAAGCTTTCAAAGTCCATCACTTCGACCAGTTGATGAGCGACAGTTCAAAAGCTAATTCTGCACGCCTGAAGCTATCGACTGAGCTCAAAAGTTCATTGATGTCTGGAGATGCTGAATTTGCGAAAACACCGCTAAGAGCCTTATTGTACGCTCTCTTTGAACTTTCGAAAGAAGTGGAAGTAGATGATGTATTGTTGCACCTTATGGAAAACTGTCCTAACTACTTACCTAATAAATCCTTACTTTCCAAAATAGCGAGTTATCTGGCAGAAAAGCGGGAAGGCCTTAAAAACACAAAAACTTACAGTCCGAACGTGGAAGCAAGCTGTGCACGTATACTCGCTGAAGCTATAAGAAACCAGAGGTTATAGGTTGTGACGATAAAACGTTTTTCATCTCGAATGGAAAGTTTGGATAAAGAGTTTTTGGCTGAAACTCTAAAAGGTGCAAATAAGTATCTTCGTATTGCAGGCTATTTTAGAAGTTCAATTTTCGAGCTGGTTGGTGAGGAGATTGCTCAAATTCCAGAAGTGAAAATTATCTGTAACTCCGAACTGGACCTGGCTGACTTTCAGGTAGCAAGAGGTCGGAATATTGCCCTAAAAGAACACTGGAATGAAGTGGACGTAGAAGTTGAAGCGCTCCTAAAAAAGGAGCGCTATCAGATCCTGGATCAGCTATTACAGGCAGGCAATGTGGAGATCCGAGTTGTACCGAGGGAACGCCTGTTTCTGCATGGGAAAGCGGGATCAATACACTATCCGGATGGTAGCCGTAAGTCGTTTATTGGTTCTGTTAACGAGTCGAAAAGTGCCTTTGCCCATAACTATGAACTGGTGTGGCAAGATGATGATGAGGAAAGTGCTGATTGGGTAGAGGAAGAATTCTGGGCCTTGTGGAACGAAGGCGTTCCTCTGCCGGAAGCTATCTTAGCAGAAATTAATCGCGTGGCTAACCGTAGGGAAATTACGGTGGAAGTACTGAAACCTACTGAAGTACCAGCTGCTGCTATGGCTGAAGCTCCGATATATCGGGGAGGAGAACAACTGCAGCCATGGCAGCGCTCCTTTGTAAGCATGTTTTTGCAACATCGAGAAATATACAGTAAAGCCCGTCTGCTGCTGGCCGATGAAGTGGGGGTGGGTAAAACACTCTCAATGGCAACTAGCGCACTGGTGAGCGTCCTTCTTGAAGACGGCCCTGTCCTCATTCTTGCTCCGTCCACATTAACGATTCAATGGCAAATCGAAATGATGGATAAGTTAGGGATCCCCACGGCTCTCTGGTCTTCACAAAAGAAGGCCTGGATTGGTGTCGAAGGACAGATTTTATCTCCACGTGGAGATCCAGCTGCTATTAAAAAGTGTCCCTATAGAATTGCTATCGTTTCGACTGGCTTAATTATGCACCAACGAGAAAGATCTGACTTTGTGAAAGAAGCAGGAATGCTCCTTAAAAATCGATTCGGAACAGTCATTCTGGATGAAGCCCATAAGGCACGAGCTAGAGGTGGGATTGGTGATAATACAGCTGAACCGAATAATCTTCTTGCTTACATGTTACAAATAGGTAAGCGCACTCGGCATTTGATATTAGGTACTGCGACCCCAATCCAGACTGATGTACGTGAACTTTGGGATCTATTGGGGATTCTGAATAGCGGTGCAAATTTTGTCCTGGGTGACTCATTATCGCCGTGGAGAGACCACGAGAAAGCAATTCCACTGGTGACTGGGAAAATTCAGGTTTCTTCCGAGCGAGATGCTTGGCAGTGGTTAAGTAACCCATTGCCTCCGGGGAATGAACATCATATTGTCCAGCACATCCGTGATAATTTGTTGATTGAATCCCAGACTTTCTCATGCGCACACCGATTTGAAGACTTGGATTATATGATTCAAAATATGTGGCTTTCAGAGTGTCTGGACTCCAGATTCTTTAAAGAAAATAACCCCGTATTGCGTCATACTGTTTTAAGAAAGAGAAAGCAACTTGAAGAGGATGGGATGCTGGAAAAGGTAGGTGTTAATACACATCCAATAACCCGAAATATTGCTCAATATCAGTCTCGCTTTGTGGGGTTAGGAATTCCAACAAACACACCATTTCGGGTTGCGTACGAAAAGGCAGAAGAATTTTGCATGCTTCTCCAGTCAAGAACAAAAACAGGTGGTTTTATGAAATCTCTGATGCTACAGCGTATTTGTTCAAGTTTTTCGTCCGGTTTGAAGACGGCACAGAAGATGCTAAAGCATTCTATCTCAAATGAGGATGAGGACCAAGCTGAAAATGTAGAGCATATTCTTTCTGAAATGACGCCAGCAGAAATCGAATGTCTTAAAGAAATAAAGATACAGCTATCACGTGCTGAAGCCGTTGATTCCAAGTTCAATACAGTAAAGTGGTTTTTAACTGAGTTTAAGACTGATGGGAAGACATGGCTTGAACATGGTTGTATTATTTTTAGCCAATACTATGATACTGCTGAATGGATTGCCAAAGAGCTTGCCAAATCTTTCAACGGTGAAGTAGTAGCAGTATATGCGGGTGTTGGGAAAAGTGGATTGTTCCGAGGTGATCAATTTAATAGTGTCGAACGAGAAGTTATAAAGGCTGCTGTTAAAACTCGTGAAATCCGGCTGGTAGTAGCAACCGATGCTGCTTGCGAAGGGTTAAATCTTCAAACTTTAGGGACTTTGATTAATATTGATCTCCCCTGGAATCCGTCTCGGCTTGAGCAGAGATTGGGTAGAATAAAACGATTTGGTCAGACGCGTAAGTTTGTAGACATGCTCAATCTAGTATACAGCGAAACTCAGGATGAGAAAATTTACAACGTCTTATCCGAACGTCTGCGTGACACCTACGACATATTCGGCAGTCTACCTGACACAATCGATGATGATTGGATTAAAGATGAAGAAGAGCTTAAGGGCCGAATGAACGAATACATGCACGAAAGGAAAAAGGCTCAGGATGCTTTTGCTGTGAAGTATCGCGAAACCCTTGATCCCGAGGCTCATTTGTGGGAAAGATGTGCATTAGTTTTATCTCGTCGTGACATTTTAAACAAACTCAGTGAGCCTTGGTAATAACATAATTAAGAATTGTTCAAAAAAAAGAAAAGGCCTGCTCAATAGATGTTTTGGTATTATCCCCTCAAGGTGGACAGTGAAAAAAGAGATCATGTTAGAATAATCTCAACACTATAAACTAGAGGGGATATTTGCTATGCAGCGAAGAGAGGTCAAACTTATAATCGATATATAGTTAAAGAAACAAAGAAAGAAACGGTTCGTCTGCGAATGGAAGAAGTATGAGCATACAATTGGGCCATGGATAATATGGAATTAAGAGTGACATCCAGATTATTACATGGCTACGAAAATGTCAAAACGGAGAGAGTTTTGTGGATTACCAAGGACTCTGGATGAAGAAGCGTTGTAGTAATGCTAAATAAGAAAATGCCTGCCTGAAAGATCAGGTAGTTATTTAGAAAAATTCAACCCGAACTTGCGTGGGGATGGAAGCGGGATTTCGAATCCTGTTGCCAGGCCATTCACGAAATAAGCTCTAGGACTCCCGTGTTTTGGTTGTTTATAATCGCTTAAACTTAGTGTGAATTTACCAAAAATGGAAGGAGAAATACTCTTCCCTCAGAGAGAAACAAGCAGACCGGGAGCGGATCATGGAATTGTCCTTATTTCAGTTACAAACGTATGCGAACCACTTTAGAAAAAGAAGGCTTCGTGGTGAATCACAAGAAGGTAGCAAATGGTATAATGGCAAAAAGGGAGATTCTGGCGCGAGGCTTGAAGGCTCTCACAGCAGAAAGGATGTTATACCACATGCCTACATACAACAAATTGGTGCGGGACAAGATTCCGCATATTATCACATCCAGTGGTAAGGAATGCCGCACACGCATTCTAGACCCTGAGGAGTATAAGCAAGAGCTAAGAACGAAGCTGCAAGAAGAATCGGATGAGTACGTAAGTGCAGCAAACGATCAGGAAGCGCTGGAAGAACTGGCAGATATGCTGGAAGTGATCCGGGCGCTGGCAGAGGTGCACGGGGCGAATGCGGCACAGTTGGACAAGCTGCGGGCGGACAAAGCCGAGGCGCGCGGCGGATTCCAGGAGCGGGTGTATCTGATCGATGTCGACGAAGCTTAACGTTAAACTCATTACAGATAACTTGGCAGATGAACTGATTGCCCGGATGCAGCATGCATCCGGGATTTATATTATGACGTCCTTTATTATGCAGTCCGGGGTGAGACTGCTGGCCCCGCACTTAAAACGGGCGGCGGAGCGTGGGGCAGAAGTACGGATGCTCGCAGGAGATTATCTGTACATAACACAGCCAGAAGGATTGCGGGCATTGTGTGAGGTTGATCCACGAATTGAAGCGCGGCTGTGGCGAAGTATGGGCACTTCTTTTCACCCGAAAGCGTATCTGTTCGATCATGACAACGGGGAAGGACTGCTGATCGTCGGTTCGTCGAACTTTTCGTTCACGGCGCTGAAGACGGGGTATGAATGGAATCTCGCGATGAATGCGGAGGCGGAGCCGTATACGTTTCAGTCAGCTTTGGACAAATTCATGCAGAGCTTCTACCATGAGACAACGCTGCCGGTGAACCCGGATTCGATTGAACTGTATGAGGAAGAGTACCGCAAATATCACCAGAAGAACCCGGAGATGATCCAGCGGATCACGGAGATGGAAGAAGCGGAATTTGGCACAGGTCTACCTGAGGACAAAGAGGAAGAAACCACCGCCGAGCTGTCGCTTGCCCCGATCCAGCCGCGCTTTGCACAATTGGATGCGCTTGAAGCACTCCATGGTACGATGGAGGAGCAGTACGACAAAGCAATGGTCGTCATGGCGACCGGGCTTGGTAAAACATATCTGGCGGGCTTCTTCGCGCAGCGGTTCAAGAGGGTGTTGTTTGTAGCGCATCGGGAAGAGATATTGTTCCAGACGAAGATATCTTTTCAGCGGATCATGCCCGAGCGCAGTCATGGGATATATAACGGACAGTACAAGGATGGAACCGCGGATTGTGTGTATGCTTCGATCTTTACGCTGAGTATGCAGAAGCACCGGGATGGGTTTGCGGTGGATGCCTTTGATCTGATCGTGGTGGATGAGTTCCATCATGCGGCGGCGAAGACGTACATGTTGGTGATTGAGCATTTCCAGCCGAAGTTCTTGCTGGGCATCACGGCGACTCCGGATCGATTGGATGGCAAGGATGTGTATGCGCTCTGTGATGGGAATGTGGCGTACCAGATACACTTTATCGAGGCGATCCGGCGAGGGTGGCTGGCGCCATTTCAATATTATGGGGTATTCGACGATACGGATTATTCGCAGATTCGCTGGATCGGCACAAAGTATGATGAAGAACAGCTCATGGCTGTTCAGTTGCAAGAGGAGCATGTGGAGACGATCTATGCGGCATGGCTGCGGCACAAGCAGACGAGAACGATTGGATTTTGCTCCTCGATCCGGCAGGCGGATTATTTGGCTGCGTATTTTCGCAGTCAGGGGGTGAAGGTGCTCAGTCTGCATTCGCGCACATCGGAGATGTCGCGGGAGGAAGCCATTCGAAAGCTTGATGCGGGTGAGCTGGAGGTTGTGCTGACGGTGGATCTGTTCAATGAAGGAACGGATATTCCGCGTGTAGACACGCTGCTCTTTGTGCGTCCAACGGAGTCGCTTACGGTGTTCACCCAGCAGGTAGGTCGTGGCCTGCGGTTAGCGGAAGGCAAATCGCATTGTGTCATCATCGACCTGATCGGGAATTACCGCAATGCGGATGTGAAGCTGAGCCTGTTGGACGTGCGCGGAGACGAGGAACGCAACGGAAAAACGATGGATTCGGCTGTGCCTGAGGTTCCGGCTAACTGTGGGATTCATCTGGAGACCCGGGTAGTGAACCTGCTTCAGGAGCTGAGCCGCAAACGGCTACCGCGCCGCGAGAAGCTGCATCAGGACTTTCTGGATGTAAAACGAGAACTGGGACGTATTCCGACGTATCTGGAACTGCACCTGATGGGGCGTTCGAAGAGTGTCGGGTATCGGAGCGAATTCGGTTCCTATGTTGGTTTTCTGTATTGGGCAGAACTGCTGACCCCATATGAGGGGGAGATGTACGTCCGGCATGAGGCTTGGCTGCGTGATGTGGAGAAGACGGTCATGAACAAAAGCTACAAGATGATCGTGCTGCTATACATGTTGGAGCGTGGCGAAGTCCACTGGATGGACCCGATCACGCCGGGGGAGCTGGCTGAATTTTTCCATACGTATCTGACGGAGAAGGAATACCGGAAACGGAAAGACTTTTCGGATAAGGACAAGCTTGCGCTCTGGGAATGGAACGAGAGGACGGCAACACGGATTGAGAAATTGATTATTGATATGCCGATGTCTATGTGGAGCGGGGCGAAGGGTAGTATGACCCGTTTCGAGGATGGTGTGTTCTCGCTGAATGTGCAGGTGGAGGATGCAGAGGAACGGGCGCTGCTGTATCATTGGACGAAGGAGATTTGTTTGTATCGTTTGCATGCGTATTTTGAACGCGGGGCAGGTAAGTAGAGAAGAAGCTCTTATACAGTCAGTCAATCTGAAATTTTACTTGGCAAATAAAAATTTACCAAGAAGAAAAAGCAAAAAGCGTACCAGTGGATTATCGGTACGCTTTTTGCTTACTTGAAATTAACTTTTTGTAGTTCACTTATATTATTCGAATAGGGGAACTGTCTAATAATTGTAGAGAGATCGAACAACAAATATATCAACTTAAAAAAGATTAGATATTATTAATTTTAAAAGAGGGTTTTATTATAATTTATTGAATAATATATAATATATGGAAGTGGCGTCGTCATAAGGAGGTGAACTATTTAGACCTATTTTTTATTAAAAAGTAGATTGTGCCAGAAACTAGTCCAGCTAAGATAAGAAGGCTAACAACGAGAATAAGTATATTATTCCACACAATGTGCATTGTCGAAACCCCTTTCATAATAATTTTTAGGAGGTATTTAAAGTGAAGAAGATCAGTATGTTATTGACATTATTCTTGGTTTCAATATCCATTTCCGTTCTTTTTACTAATTCAGCCCACGCAAGTACAGGTGAGGAAGATACAGCCTTAAAAATACAAAATATACTAGATAAGTATGAAGTGAACGAACCATTTTCTGACGAAGATACACAATATTTAAAAGAAAACTCAGCTTTAAACAATAATATAACATATATTCAAAATAAAGGGGACGTATCAGTCTTTTCGGTATCAAAGAAATTTTTCACAGGTAACAATAAAACATTAGCTTTAACTGGTTATGTAGAATACGATAACGGATTCGGTAAAAATAGTTGGAATTTCTATATGGACGCATGGGACACAGCTGGCATAAAAAGAAACATCCGAGCAGAAGTTAAAATTGATTGTGTAGGTATTGTAAATTTTGAAACTGGAGCAATAGGTAAAATCTATAACAATACAGTAAGCCAGACATCGTCTGGCAAAGTGGATTTCCTTACCTTAAATAAGTCTGATTCATTCACAGGCCTACCTATGTTTGTTTATTATTATCCAAAGGCTACATTTGACGGAGTTGATCTAGCTGGTGAATTCAGATAAAAACATTTCTAGAAATTAAAATATTCATCACCAAACCCATGGCTAAGGTCCTCTAGCCATGGGTTTATTAGATAGAACATTTACATAATGGAGCGTTTAATTGATAGTACCATTGTTCATTTTTTTTCTGTGGGTTCTTTCGGAGGTCATCTAACATCTTTCATACCCTGATATTACCTTACCCCTCACATAAACCATAATCGCTTGATACAAAAACCTCAAAAAATCCTCATCACCAAACTGATCAAAATAACCCACATATCGACGATCCGTCGTATAGGCTTCTGCAATACACCTCAGAATCTCAGCATCACAGACCATAAACTGCTCCAGACAACTTTTCCATTCACCCACTAACGCTTGCACCTCACCAGAAGCAGGGGGCAGGTCCTGATGATTCGCCAACTCCCGAAATACCTGCTCCATATTGATCGAGAACTGCTGGTAGGCTTGTTCTTGCTCTTCCGCAGACAGCTGGCTCACATTCGCTTCGAATTCCTGATATTTCTCGGTATTTCCGTAGATGAACTTCGCCTCGGATTCGTATTGCTCTTGAATGGACAGAATGGATGAGTCGTCAAACAGATTAAGATGAGAGATATCCGTCCCATCCACATACTCGTCCAACTGGTCGATGATGGTTTCGAGCTTTTGTTTGCGTTGAACGAGTGTACTGCGGTGCTCTCTTAGGATATCTTTTTGTTTGTCTTTCGAAAGCTGCATCATGGCTGCAATTTCTGTTAAGGAGAAATTCATTTCTTTGAACAACAGAATCATTTGCAGATTCCCCAGTGCCTCTTGATCGTAATACCGATAACCATTGTCCTCGACTTTGCTCGGTTTTAAGAGATCCGTTTTATCGTAATAATGTAATGCGCGTTTGGTGATGCCAGTAATCTGAATGATATCTTTAACGGTGAAATAGGGTGTCTTCATTCCAAAAGTCCTTTGTTTCCGCAAGGATAACACTTGCCGGAGTGATGGTTGCTTCGGTGATCGGTGTACCTGTTTTGTTCAGATAATATTGGATTAAGTGATAACCGCAGGCATAACCAGCTGCATAGGGCATACCTACGGGCGTGAAGTTTTGCATGATGGCAAGTTCATCGCCGTATAGATACGGATTAATCTGGTCAAAACCGGTGACATGCAAATGGTCTTTCATTTTCGGCTTGATTACGTTGTTCAATGTCTCCATATCCGTTTTGGCTACCCAAGGGCCCAGCAACTCTTCCCCATACAGGGATGTCGCAAAGCTCTCGGCCAACCCCTCGCTAACAACCATCTCGCCAAGCGTAATCTGTGGATTCCACTGGATATATTGATATCTCACGTTATGATTGCATTCATGGGCTAACACGGATTGCATACGAGGTAAAGTATAAGCATCCGGGCTTAGGTTCGCAATAATATAACCAGGAATGCCGCCATCTCCACATATGCCTTCATTCATCTGTAACGTCGGACTGTTCTTATCCCCTAACAAAATGGTGTACAGATATTCGGAAACCGATAGCTCAATCCCATGATCTGTAAAGGTCGATAGACTCGTACGAACAGCTTCATGACACTGTTGCCAAAATACTTCAGACGAGATCGCAGCTAACGATTCGTTAATCTCAGGTGTGATATCTGCGGGAGCGATATTCATAAAGTTATTCATCATAATCACGTCGAAGCCGTGAGGCTCATGAGAACGAAACGGGATCTGTTGAATGTTCCATTTGTTCATAAAAGGACTCATCATTCGCTCGCGGTATAACTCCAATTTCTCATCGGGTGCAGCCTGGATGATCTCCTCATAGATTAGATCTGAACGTAACGCAGTAATCTTCATCCTTAATCTCTCCTTCGTGTAAGCTTGAGATCATTATCAAGTATGACCTAACGTAACAGTCAAGCATTGATGTTAGGCTGCTGGCTCTCTGCATGATTCTTCATTTTCATCGTGAATACCAGACCAGACAGGATATAGATCAAGCTTAGCAAGAGATAAGGGAGTTGCAGCGAGAATACGCGATCGAACGCCGTTTCACTAACCCGCACCAATAATCCGCCGAGAAGCGTACCGATGGCACTAATGCCAAAGGAAAGAAAGCGAAACACACTTCCAACCCTGCCAAGCATCTCATTAGGAACGGAACGTTGCAGAATGGAGGAACGGGTAACATTGTAGACAATAATGAAAAATGCAGCACAGAAATATAGGCCACCTACCATATATGCATTCGTGGTTAGACCCACCACACCGTAGATGATTCCCATGCACAGAATGGAGGAGATAATTAATTGTTTTGTACTCCATTTCTTGCGCATATATGCAACAGCCTGACTGCCTACAATGCTGCCGATCGTTGCGATGGAGATGAGCATTCCGAATGCAAAAGCATCCAACTGAAGCACATCTCGTACAAAGAAGATCTGAGTAGCCAATATAATGGAATACATCAGCGTAATGGTGACAGACAGAATGGCTAATCCGCGGAGAAAACGATCATGATAGACATATCGAATACCGGACCACATCTCGCGTTTCCAATTCTTCATTGGGCGAACTTCCTTCTTGGTTGTTTCGGTATCTCCTGGGTAGAAGTTTCCCTTCAAACTGATTAAAAAGAGCAGAGCAATAACAGCCGTTACAGCATCTATGGCAAAAGGAAAAACAATATGCAGGGTTATAATGAACCCTCCCAAAGCAACGCCCAGAATATCACTTGTGATCAACTGTCCGGCGGTGAACTGCCCATTAGCTTTTTCCAACTTGCTCTCATCTACCAGTTGAGGAATCACTGTTTGCACCGTACTGTCGAATACGACCCGGCTAAGGCCGATCCCGAACATGAACAGAGCCAGAATCGGAATGCTCACCCATCCTCCCCAGATACATAACGTCAGAGCAAGCAGAAGAATCATTCGTGTAAAGCCAGCTCCCATCAGCATATGTTTGCGTGAGTATCGGTCGATGAGAACACCCACGGGCAGACTGAAGAGAAGCCAGGGTAAACGAAGTGCCGTCATGGTGACAGAGGCATACAGCGTATCGCTTGTAAGTGTTGAAATGAGCCAGGGAACGGCAGCAAGTGTAAGTCCATCACCCAAAAAAGTAAGCGAGAATGCACCAAATAACTTGGTATAGTTCGACTTGATTTTCATCGTTCCCTCCACCAATAAGATGTAAAGCATAGCTACAAAAAGATTGGGAAATAATGTGTTTTTACTTAATAACAATTTAAGTTATTGCAAAATGGATTTCAATCCTACTTTTACAATAAATAACTTCACAAAACGCTTACAAACTTTCAATTCTACCCTACCTTTTCCGCTGTGAAGCTGAGATAATGGGAGAGGAATAAGGCATGAAACAGATGCGACAACCATGTTCACCAACAGCCAAAAAATAAAAGCTGCACATCCATAGGAGGATTATTAATGACGACACAACCATTGAATCTGATCCAATCCACGGAGGGCCAAGCGTTACTAGCCCAAATGTATGGACAATCACAAGTAGAGGAACAGACCGCACGTTACACGAAGCTGAACGCAACGTTCGAAGAGTACTTTGGCGCACAAGAAGGAAGCAAGTTGTTCAGCGCGGCAGGACGCAGTGAGATTGGCGGCAATCACACGGATCATAACCATGGTAAAGTGCTGGCGGGCAGCATTACGCTGGATACGATTGCAGTGGCTGCACCAACTGCGGAGTCGGTTATTACCTTTTACTCAGAAGGGTATGACAAGAAATATGTAATCGATCTCACGGACCTCACGCCAAATACGGAAGACGATGGCACAACAGCATTGATTCGCGGTATGGCTGCGGGATTTGGAGAATTCGGATATAAGGTAGGCGGCTTCCAGGCGTACCTCTCAAGTAACGTGTTCTCGGCATCTGGGGTGAGTTCCTCGGCGTCATTCGAGATGCTGATCTGTACGATTTTGAATCACTTCTATAATGATGGAACAATGGATGTTGTGACTTTGGCCAAAATCGGTCAGTATGCAGAGAACCATTATTGGAATAAACCTTCCGGTCTGCTAGATCAGATGGCTTGTGCGTACGGCGGACTGATTGCCATTGATTTTGAAAATCCTGCACAGCCAGTTATCGAGCCAGTTCAGTGGGATTTCCAACAGAATGGGTATTCATTGGTCATTGTGAATACAGGTGGCAACCACGCTGATCTGACGGAAGATTACGCGGCTGTGCCCAATGAGATGAGAGCGGTTGCTCAGGCGCTGGGCAGTGAGTATGTTCGGGAAATTACGGCAGACGCAATCTACGCCAACCTCAAGAAGGTTCGTGAAGCGGCTGGGGATCGTGCCGTACTGCGTGCGCTTCATTTCCTGGAAGAAAATAATCGTGTCGATGGTGAGGTTCAGGCGTTGCGTGATGGACGTTTTGCTGATTTCCTGAAACTGATTACAGCATCCGGTAACTCGTCATGGAAGTGGCTGCAGAATGTATATCAGAGTGGTGCTGTGAAGGAGCAAGAGATTGGCATCGCGCTGGCACTGACCGAGAATTATCTGCAAAACCTAGGTGACGGCGCTTGTCGTATTCATGGTGGTGGATTTGCAGGGGTTATTCTTACAATTCTTCCGAACGAAAAAGTGGAAGAGTATATGTCCTGGATGCACGACATGTTGGACACACCGATTATTGTTGTTAATGTGCGTGCGCAGGGTGCGGTATGCCTGAATGCATTGATCGCCTAATGCTGGCTAAACAGTACTCAGATATATAGTTATAGTTATAATTCAAGGAAGTCCGGACTTTGCCCGGGCTTTTTGGGTTATTCCATTTTTGAAAAAACTTCAAACTTTGAAGGGTGTAATGTGTTATTTAAGTAGTGGTTTAGTTAGGTTGGTAGTGACTAGAATACAGGCGTATTAATGATGGTTCGATTAGGTGAGAGGCTGTATCTCAATAATGTGCTCATGGGAGGAAGGATCAGATGATTACACCTACAGTGGCTGGGCAGGAAGAGACTCAATTATACGAGGAGTTGCGGCGTGCGATCGATGAATTCGAAGAGGGCGAGCAGCGGAAAATAGTTCTCAATCGGATGATTAAACAGCTAAGGTTCGCCAAGTGGCGCAAAGATCGAATGCGTAAGATCGATGCATACTGTCAAAGAATAAAGCCCGCAACACTTTGGATTATTTTAACCACAGGTGCTCTGGTGCCCGTCTTGTTGTTTAGTATGTTCATCTGGGTATCGTTGTGGGTGGAATGAAGCTGTAGAGAAGAGGGAAAAGTGTGAAGGAAAGATCGCTGACTGCGGTGGTGTACAGTGAATTACTGTGTCTGCTACTCGTAATCCAATCGATGAATCAGGAGGGCTTCGTATTTCACGTATCTGGTTCGAGTGAGGAGCTAGCATTAGGAGTGTAGAGGCGGTGACGAGTGTAAAGATGTATATGAAGCGTCGCTGCCTGACAAAGTTATAAACCATTACTTTCACATATTTATGCAAATTGCTGAAATTATTCTGGTAACAACGTCCTATAACTAATAATGTGTAAGATTGAATGCCTGAAATTTATAAAGACTTTGTGCTCATTTCTTATATGTCGTATACACGATTAACAGAAGATGGACTATAATGATTCTACTTCTTTGGAAAAAAGAGGATGAGATTAGGCTATGAAATCCCTATTATTACATATGAAAGAGCCATGTATCTGTACAAGGCCCTATAGTTTTAAAAGTTAATATTTCTTATAAACTACTTAAGAGGTTTGATGTCTTCGGGCACTGAGCCTGTTTTGACTTCATAAGTATCATAATCCACCATTGAGAATATTTCTTGGGTCTTATTTCCTTTTACATACCCTGTCAGTGACACCGTATGAGACAAGTCAGACGGAATGAACTTGTGGCCTGTAAACTCAACATCAATTCCATAGGTTTCTTTAAAATAAGTTAGGCTTGCGATCTCGGCTTTTTGTACAATTTCTTTTTGCTCGTTCGACATACAACCTCCTAAAGTGAGTGTGATCGCGCAGATCATTAGTATAAAAAGTATAGCTGGTTTTTTCAATTTATCACCTCATATTCCTAATGTTGTCGTTTAGATATTGTGCATTATACAACTTTTGCTAAATAGAAGAAAGGGTGTCCCTATGAACGCCTACAAAACAGATGAATTATATATGAAAATTTCGGAACTTGCTTATACTGATGTTCCCGTAGGGAGAAGTAATATTCTGGACAAGGAAGAGTATAAAGATTGGAGAACAGTTGAACCTGACGGAGCAAAGCTGCACAGAAAATATTCTGGATTTGATGCAGTAGTACTTGAGAATCCCAAAACCAACCAAGTGATTATCGGTTATCGAGGAACTGAACCAGAAGGGAAGTTGACAGATAAATTCGCGGATTGGGAGACAGATGCTTTTGATGTCGTAGGAGGAAGAACGAGAAAGCTTGAAGATTCCATAACCGACCCAGAGCGTCATAATATCTTCAAAAATAGTCCTTTCAAACTCATGATGGATAATTCAAGTTGGGAAAACAATCAGTTTCATCAAGCTGAAGAATTGTATGAGGCTGTACAGAAGGCTTATCCTGATTCAGATATTTCGCTAACAGGCCATTCTCTTGGCGGTGGTTTAGCTCAATATGTAGCTGCTCGTCATGATGTATCTGGTATGACGTATAGTGCTCCAAGTGTAATGAATCTGCTGGATGATATAAGTTTGGCTAAGGTGAATGAAGGTCACTTTGACAACAAAATGGTTAATGTGGTTCATCCGAGTGATTCTGTAGGAGCTGGCGGAGTAAGTGAATATGACAGGCACGTTGGACTTACGGTGTACAAGGGACAGGATTTTGACACCGCTAATGCAATGTATCAGAACTGGAAGTTTCAATTACAGTTAAAGGTCCCTTTTCAACCTCTCGGTGCAGGCTCCCCGATGTTGGTTCATGACGTTGGAATAGATGTAGATCTAGATAAGCTGTACATTGGAAATATCGTTAGATTATTGGATTCCTTCTCGAAAGACGAAGGCAAGGGGTACCACTCCATGAAGCAATATGAGTTTGATAAGGAGGGCAACTTAATTGGCCCGTTAATCGATCGGAGTACGGGAGAGACGCTTGATATTTCTCCAAGATGGACTGCACATCAAAAAGCAATGGCTGTGTTCTCTAATGTGATGTCTGGTGCAGTAGCTTCGTTTATATCTGGAGTAAGTAGTTCTGGTGGCGGTAAGATTCAATTAACACCGGAAGAATTAGCGCAGTCTGCTCGAGAAATGAGACTGAGTTTGAGTGGATTTTCCAACGATGCACAAGCTTCTATTCAGATGTTCCAGACCCATATAGCAACGAGCGAAAGTCAGTCTTTTACACCTATTGCTTATAATGCAACAGCTACTTTGCAACAAATTAACCGTTGGTACCAAGAATCCATAAGTGAGATTGCAGATTATATTGAACGAAAGAGAGAAGATTTCGTAATCGCTGATCAGCAAAAATAATAATAGAATTTATATAGATAGATTAACAGGAGGAAAGTGGACATGGGCAGAATAGCCGTATCCCTGTCGGATTTACGAAGAGCCGTTCAACAATGCGAACAATTGCAGCAACGGCTTATACAACAGGAACAGAAGATGCGTACGATTCATGGAAGGTTGCAGCAGGATTGGGTAGGGACATCAGCATCGGTGCTAACTTTTAAGATGCAGTCTTTTGTTGAAGGTGCTGCTGTTAGATTAAGTGAACTAGAAGCTCATAAAGAGGAATTGAAGCGATACATTCGCAAGATGGAAGAAGCGGACAGAGAAGATCAAAGAAATCGCAGCAGGATGCAGTAATTGTCTATATCTGTTCACACGTAAATAGTCAGATAGGAAGTAATCTTCCCACCTAACTATTGTTGCTTCGTTCATACAATTGTATCGATTGAAGTCACTTGCGCAAGCAGCTATTACTAATTAGTGTGTATCAGTAGTATTCCTGTTCAAAGTTTGAATTTTCTCTTGAATATACTGGTGGTAATCGCGGAAGCTGCTGATGTGATGCAAAGAATCGGAGTTTTCAGACTGGATCTTAATTTTACCGTCCCGAGGCAAAGTTTCCATCTCAGCAATGACGGATTTGGAACCTTGGATATCACCCGACATCTCCTGAATTCGCTGTAATAATGCGGGATGGCCTTCGTACTGGAGCATCTCAGCGAGGGGTCTCATCTCCTCCAACTTTTGGCTCGATCGTTCAAGTGTGGTCATCACTTTGTCCCCGTCTGTACTTGCACTAAGCGAAACCATCCGGTGGATATGATCTTTCTCCATACGCTCAAGCGCCTCAAGATGGGAAGCTTCCAGTCGTTTGGGATCGCTCCAACTCTCCGAGCGAACGGTGTCATTCTGTTGCTGGGATGCATTATTCGCGGTGCCATTTCCACAGCCCCATAACAGAGTCGAGCAGGTTAACACGGCTCCAACGGCGATGATACTTTTTAACCTCATGCTGTCACTCCTTCGATAATTTTCCTGAAGGTAGTATGAGCTATAATATCCAAAATCATGCTTCTTCTCTTCATTTCATTCTCAGTATGTAATTGAATAACCTTTTAAAATCGAGAGTACATATCCTTCGCAAATTTTTGTAGCCTGTATTTTCACGTGAAATTGCAACGGTAAGTAGCGAGGTGAAAAATGATGAATCTTTACACTAATAACATCTGGCGCTGGACCATCAATCTTCTGTATCCTGCCATTATCTTTGTCTTCCAGAGCTGGGGACCAATATTGGATTCATGGATTATGCCCATCTTGTTCGTCGCGCTGTTCTGCTTCCTATGGAGTGATGTAAAAGACATGTTCCTCTCAACGGGACTGACATGGTTTATTGCCATCCCGTGTTGGTGGTATTGGATTGAGCGCCCGAAACCATCGTTCGGTGCAGAACATTTTGCCGCACATCTATGGTTAATTGTACTTATGTACATTGTCTTCGTGCTTATTCCTCAGATGTTAATCCTGACTACTCGGTTGCGGGTAATGGATTATATTAGGGGGAAACAAATATGAGTCGCTTAAAAAGAATCAACAAGCCATACTTCATCTTCCTCATATGGAATGTACTCATGATCGTTGCTGTACGTGGATTAACCTTCCAGCATGAGCCGGGTAGAGGGGTGTCTGGTAACGGTAACCTGGGACTTCTGGTGTTAGCTCCATCTCTTCTGACCTTTCTCATTCTCTGTATCTGGACGACAAATTTGTCCAAATGGTGGTTATATGATCAGCGTCAACGCTGGGGAGGGAAGATACATGCCTGTGTACCCTTCGCGGCTCTCTTGCTGTGTGTGTTGTCTGTCGCTTGGGAGCTACACACCATCAATGACCTACGCCTCCAGCTCAACGGATTTACGAATGATCCGGATTCGGCCGTGTACCGTTTTGGTTGGCTGAACCAGTACACGAACACCTTGTTTTATAACGTGCCGATCCTGCTGTTCGGCCTGTCTTTCTCCATATTGACAGGCTGGCTGATGGAATGGAAACTTCGCAGTCCTAGGTCCACCTAATCCGAACTGCAAACGAAATATATCCTTCATCAAGACAAACACCCCTTATCCGTCGTTTCATACGGGCAAAGGGGTGTTCACGTTCTTGTTACACTTTTCTTTTATATTTCCCTGTATACGGGATGGTGAGATGGATTTTCAGATCCTGGATCGAGTCTTCGGTAAGCATCATCTTGCTGCCATTGTTTGATAACTTACGCCAGAGCTTCGGATTTTTGCGATACAGTTTCTCCTGAAGGCCGTAAATATCCACACCACGCTCAAGGCCGTGACGATAGGTCTGCATAATCTGCTCCCGCAACTTCACTTCACTAATCTGGATCATCTCCTCATAAGAGGTGGGCACCAGATATTCATACAGGGCAGTTAGGTATTGGGCGTCAATATTAAACTTGACCTCTTCACCCTGAATGACAGGCTTGATTTTGATCTTTGGTAAACCTACACTGAGTGCCCCATAGATCGTTCCATCCTTCTGCACAAGCAAGGGAGCACGCCGCATGTCCTTGATCAGCCAGTGATAACCGGGAAGCTGCCTGCGTGGAAGGTATTCAAAGTCAACGCCTGTCTTTTCGAAAAAGGCCCCCTCGATTAGAAATAAATCCTTTTTCTTCTCGTTCTCGGTCCATTGGGAATTGTTCAATGCAATACTGGGCAGATACGTCGTGGTAGCCGGATCATTATGCGTTGCAATGAGCTTGAAGCTAAGCACGGGCGGATACAATGATTCTTCCATATAAGTCGGGAGCGGATTATGAAGAATGCTATCCAGCGGCGACATATTATAGATGGACGTTGCACTGAGAATTTTCTCCAGTGGTTCGCGGGTTCCGTAGACCCAGGTCGTATAACGGGATTCTGGGAACCGTCCCAGCATGTCGAACACTTCTTTGATATGTTTGCTGCTGGTCAGCACACCTTCCGCCATAACGATGGCTGTCACATGCCCCCAAGCCATGTGCAATTGAGCCGTACGGAACAGTTCGTTCAGCGCCAGACTCATCGTTTTTCCTTCGGCATGGCCGACCCATACAGGTGGGATATCTGCACTTTTGGTCGAACTTTCACTTTTGGCGACACTGGCAAAATCAAGCGTTTGTACATACAGGTGATACATGCCGTCTTTGTAATCAATGCCAAAGGCTTTGGCGTAGTCTACCTGTTGAATCTCAAATGCACTCCAGCATCCGCTTGTCATCACACACATCGATAGGCTTAACAGACCCAACGTACATCTCCGCAACAAACGCTTCATCGTCCGTTTCCTTTCTTACGCGGTTCTTGAGTCTCAAGATAGACGGGTCTGCGTTTACCCAACCCTTTTGGCAGTTTGAATAATGAAGCTATCGCTTGTTTGAAATGAAGCGGTGTTAACGGTGTGAGATACGGAATGCCAAATGATTTGAGATCGGTCAGGTAGATGAGGAACAGAATCAACGACAGGATGAACCCAAAGATGCCGAGGGAAGCTCCCAGGACAAAACAAAGGAAGCGCAGGATCAGCACAGAACTGGTCATAACCTGGTTCACAATGGTTGCTCCCGCTACAACAGTGACTGCGATGATGACAATCATGAGGGGAGAGACCATGCCGGCTCGAATGGCGGAATCTCCGATGATCAAACCGCCAACGACAGTTAATGTCTGGCCGATGGCACTCGGTAAACGTACCCCCGCCTCACGGAACAGCTCCATGAGCAGCATAATGAGAAACATCTCCACTCCCGATTCCATTGGCAGTCCCATACGCCCTACCGATATCGTGGCAACCAGTGGGAAAGGAATCTGATCCATATGAAATGAGGTCAGCGCAATATAAAAGCCAGGCAGGAACACGGTGACCATCAGGCCAAGAAAGCGCAGCATCCGCCCTACGTTGACAGCTAAGAAGGGAAAGCTGGCATCTTCCGGTGATTTGAGCAAAAGAAACAGATTAACTGGCCCAATAATGGCGCTGGGATTGCCGTCTACAATGAGGATAAAACGTCCATTCAGGAGACATTCTGCAGCAAAGTCAGGCCTGCCCGTATAATGGGTGACGGGAAACAAAGTGATTTTCGAAGGTGACAGCAATTCTTCCAGTTCATTGGCGGTCAAAATACGTTCGGTCTCAATCTTACGCAACCGATCCTGGACGTCTTCTATTAGCTCCGGGTTCGCGATATTCTTGATATACATCAGGGCTACCTTGGTTGCAGAACGTGAACCGATCATTTCGATATTACAGGCCAGCTGGTTCGTACGCAGACGTTTACGTATCAGAGCAACATTGACGGCAAGGGGTTCAATGAATCCGTCTCTCGCTCCGCGAATCGAAACCTCGGTGGTCGATTCCTCCGGCGTTCGAGTGGGGATGTTGGAAATATCAATACTCCACATGGTTTGCAGGGAAGGAATACAGATCAACATATGGCCTTCAAATACACGGAGAGACATCAGTTCAGTTCCAAATGCCGGATCTTGCAGATCCATTCGGGTCCAATCCAGGCTGATGCACTTTTCAATGTCTGATGTACGGATAAAGTGTGTATTTTCATATGTTCGTTTGAGTTCCGGGAGAATAATATCGTAGATGGCTTCACTATCTACCATACCGCTGCAATAGGTCATAAGGAGTTGCATCGGAGGTTCTCCGAACATATGACTATTGATGATGACATCATCAGATCCGGCAAAAAAGGTATTCAAGTTGTGCTCGTTCATTCGGAACGGTTCAACTTCGCGGTTATTCTTGGGCTGGGTTGAGATCGGCATGTTCGGGAGCCTCCTTGTCCTTTTTGTGGATTAATGCGGCTATTGTTAATATCACGGTAACGACAGAGACATAGGCGAGCATGACCGGGAACTGAATATGGTCCACATAATAATCCACGTAATCAATGCGCCACCATTGCATCGCCATGAAGCTCATGATGACGGTGATGGTAAGAATGGCGATATATCGTTTCTTCGGCCTGCGGAAATTCAGCAGATCGACGATGAGATACAAAGATATGGCCACTCTTGCGAAAGAACCACTAAGCCACTGATAGATGGACAGAAAATCAACGTGCTGCAATAGTTTTCCAATATTCACAAGTTTCCATTGCTCATAGGGACTGTTCCGTTGTTTTGCTGCTTCTTCTGGGCCGAATTCCACGATGGCTCCGATTGTTGGTCCAATCGCCATACTAAGCATGAACAAGCCGAGGATCAGAACATACCACCACCGAATTTTGCCTTTGACTTCATGTTGGAACAGCATGAGTATCCAGATTTCCATAAGCCCGGCAAGGGAGTAGATCATGCCCCGCCACACGGGGCCCATGCCGTTCTCCATGATCGGGAACAATAGGCTGTAGTCCTTATATTTCATATTGGCGGACATTACAAAATAACCAAGCAAAATTACAAAGGGTAGCAGCAGACTGGAAGTCATGGCAATGGAGCGTATGCCTTTAGCCGCTGCCCACGCAGCAACCAGTGCTCCGCCACCAGCCAGAACATAGGGAGGCGTGAATTGAAGATATGTGGATACGGTCCAGTTAGTTGTCTCGTACAACGTATGTGTGCCAAGTGTGAACAGCAGAATGGAAGCAGAGATCCGGAAGATCCAGGAAGGAACAGCACCGAATTCTCGCGTAATCCAATCTGTTAGCCGCTGTCCACGTACACGTCGAATGATGATATACATCATACACAGAAACAACATGAACAGTGGAGCGGCGGCTACGACAGACAACCAGCCGTCTCTGCCGCCAGCTTCGAGTATCGCTGGAACAGACAAGACATGGCAAACGAGCCCTGCACTTAATAAAAGGATGGAAAAGGACAACCAAATGGTAATTTGACCTTTTTCACGACTCATGGAAATCCTCCTTTCCAATGAAGGAAGTTTCCGTTAGGTTGTACAGCATACAGGAAGTTGATTCCTTTTTCAGATTTTTTCACAGAAAGCTGCAAGCGATATGGACGGACTAAGCAGAAAGCTTTAACATACAGATATAGCAATGTCGAAGACAAGCACTGAGCGAAGCATAGAGAAATAGGGAGGAAACCTACGATGACAATAACGACTAAGGCACCTGGAGAGACAAAAGTTGGCTTTATTGGTACAGGCGTGATGGGTAAAAGCATGGCTGGGCACATCCAGCAAGCGGGATACCCACTTCATGTGTACACGCGAACTGCTGCCAAAGCGGAAGCGTTGGTAAAAGAAGGTGCTGTATGGTATGACACACCAGGCAAACTGGCTGCCGCGTGTGATGTCATCATCACAATGGTGGGGTATCCGAAGGATGTCGAGGAGATTTATCTCGGTGAGGATGGTCTCGTGGCCAATGCCAAACCGGGTTCATATCTGATTGATATGACGACCTCAAGTCCGTTACTGGCTGCACGAATCTTTGAAGCTGCGGAAGCCAAAGGACTGCATGCACTGGACGCGCCTGTGTCGGGTGGTGATATCGGAGCGCAGAACGCGAAGCTGTCCATTATGGTTGGTGGTAGCTCGGAGGCCTTTGAAGCCGTGCGTCCGCTGTTTGAGCAGATGGGCACCAACATTGTGCTGCAAGGCAAGGCGGGAGCCGGACAGCATACCAAAATGTGCAACCAGATTGCCATTGCCTCTGGCATGATGGGTGTATGCGAAGCACTTGCCTATGCCAAGACGTCTGGTCTGGACGCGGAGACCGTGCTGAAGAGCATTGCTACCGGCGCAGCCGGAAGCTGGTCGCTCAGCAATCTCGGTCCGCGCATGATCGCAGGCGATTATGAGCCTGGATTCTATGTGAAACATTTTATCAAAGACATGGGAATTGCACTGGAGTCTGCAAAAGCGATGGGCATGAAAACGCCTGGTTTGGCTCTGGCCGAATCCCTGTATCAGGAAATAGCGAATAATGGTCTGGAAGAGAAGGGTACTCAGGTGCTCTACACCTATTATCTTCAGGCTTAACATCCAAGAGAACAGCAGCGTATTCTTTTTCTATTCAGGAAAGGGTTGCGCTGTTTTTTTCAATTTTGCGGTTTGTTTATGCGTCTAAAGTCACGGAATTGGTTAAATGTTCATATGTACTTTGCGTATTGGAGAGATTTTGATCGTTTTCCCTTTATTTTTACCCCGCTTTATCCGACATAAGTAATAGAAGTTTACATAATGAATGTGTCAAAGGATGTTATTCCTCCTGTAATGGTCACCCGTAACCCACACTATAATAGAACGGAGCTTGCCCATGTTCAAGAAAATCCTGTCTCTGTTCAAGACACAACCAGAGCTTGCGAACCAGATTACAGCCTCCGCTTCAGCGTTACCATCGACGACAACCATTCCCCCGCGTATGGTCCGTAGTAAGCGCAAGAAAAAGGCGGAAGGGGATTGGACACGCCAGCCGGAGGAACCTAGTACAGCAGATCAGCTGATCGGTCTTCCAAGTCAATATAAAGTGCTGAACGACCTGCTCGTTACCAATCCGAAGTCACGCTCCGGTTATTCGCAGATTGATCATGTCGTGATCGGGCCTCGGGCAATCTTTGTGATCGAAACCCGAAATCTGACGACAGGTGAAATTCGCGGCGGAAGAAGAGAGGCCAATTGGTCGGTCAGCAGCAGCCGGGTCAAAATGTACAATCCACTTATGCAGCATCGTGCACATGTGGAAGCCATCCATGCACACCTCGGAGACTACAAAAGAGTACGTCTTGTCTCCATGGTGACCTTCACCAACCGTTGCCGCATCAGTGTTGATCCTGCTGTGAGGTATGTGAATTCAGATGAACTGATCATCTACGATCATGAATTGGTGGAAACGATTCAGCGCAAGACAGAACGACTTGAGACAGAGGTTCCCGAAACCGTATTTCAAGAGAAGGATATCCAGGCGATCTACGCTCTGCTCTCATCGGTCAATTCCACGGACCCTCAGATTCGGTCAGAGCATATGGAGAAGGCTAAAGGGATCAAATAATTACGCTTCACGAACACTGTTGTCCATACGGGCGGCAGTGTTTTTGCGTTGCGGTGGTAGTTAATGCGTGCATAGTAAAAGGCTTTAGACACAGGTATATCGTCGTATACAACCGATTTTTAACTTATGATAGAATGTAAACCATGTCTAATTGTGTATCGCGCATGTTATATGAAAGGATATTTTTGTAAGTGAGTGTTCAAGTCTTGGAGCAGAGGTTAATGGTTCTCAGGAATATACATAGGATAGGGGAAGATTATACGATGAAATGGAATTATACGATAAAGACGTTCACCGTTATGCTTGGTTTGGCAGCGATTCTGACAGCTTGTGGTGGCGGAGCGAAAGAGACGTCATCGCCGGAGTCTGCTTCCGGTACAGAAGTCGCTTCATCAGAAACAAGCAGCTCGAATGCTGCCGTAACAGAAACCGCAGCAACCGGTTCGAATGGGAGTGAGGAGACAGGTTCAGCCGCAAAAGAATCTTCTTCAGCCGACGACGGCAAGATTGGAAAGGACTCCACACTGGAAGAATTGAAGCAGCAGTATGCCGATAAACTCGGTTATATCCGTATCCCGCTTACGGATCATCCGGTGCGTCGGGTCAGTGAGGAAGGTTCCAAAAATATTAATGTAGCCAACTACAGCGATGCCGTTGTGGACATGAATGCAGGGGTGCCAGTTCACTCCGATTCGCAGCGGTTGATTGATGATGCCTTTCCTTTTTTTACATCCGTACAAGCACCTGATGAATCTTATATAACTTGGGAAGAAGCAACCAATCTGGAGCGTGCCATGGTGAAAACACTGTTTATCGCGCGTGAAGGCCTGCTGATTACCGAAGATGCGATGAAAAATAAGGACTACAGCAGTACATCGTTCCAGGACTCCAAAGATTTTTTCAGCATTACCGCGAAATTTGAATCCATGGCGCCTGTCGCACAGCATCCGCGTGACATTACGTTGAGTACGTTATACGACAAAGCCCGCACGTCGTGGGGCAAGCTTGCTGCGATGGACCCGAAGCAGGATGAAGCGGCGTTTGCCGAGATGTACAAGACGACGAGAACCGATGCCAATAATGCCATGGGGTTGCTTAATGTTCTGTTGTCTACGAATGAGGAAGAACGGATCAAAGAGATTTACGGGGAATAAAAAAGCCGTGATTCAGAGTTAATCTGGATCATCCTGGTAACATGTCTGGATCACATGCCTTCAAACTCTGACTACCGATTGAAGCGGGGTCAGGGTTTTTCTGGTTTTTTCCAATAGGTGTATGATATGTTTTTAGGAGAAAGACATGTACGGAATATAGGTGAGGTGTGTGAAAGATGTGGTGGATGAACTTTTGTAAACGCTTTAAATTTAAAACGAAGCTTATCTTGTTTTTATCTACCGCAACGGTCTTAATCTCCGGAATCACAGGGTTGATCACCTATCGCATCCATATCGACCTGTTCAATGAAGAGGTCAGTCGCCAGTATAGTCTTACCGCAGAGCAGATTCTTGCACGTCTGGATTCCAGGGTACACGACATGTATAAAGTCACCGATTATATCACACTGAATCCCTCCGTAAAAAATGCCATCAAAGCACAGACCTCTGGCATCTCGTCCTATGATCAGATGAAGCTGGAAGATGAACTGGATGATCAGTTGTATCAGGTAAGGCTGGATGCACCGGAGATCATGGGGCTCCGCATATATGACCTGAAGGAAAACATATTTAATCTCGGCGCCTTTGCCGGCTCATTTCAACAGATGGATCCTTCCTATCTGGCAGAGATGGTTCATAGACTGGAAGGAACGGGCGGCGAATATGGTTGGAATCGTTTGGGGCCGGATGCTTTCTTGCAGGAGGAACAATCCAATTGGATTCTGGCGGGACGATTAATGCGGTCTGTTGATCTGGAGACCTATGGCGTAATGCTAATTCTGTTTAACACCTCGTTGTTCGAATCGTATCTCAAAGATCTGCGACTGAACGAGGAAGTTGCTGTCTACTTGTTTGACGCAGATGGCGAGCTTTTGTATGCCTTTCATAATCAGGATGCAGATCCACCACCACTCACCGAGCTAAGTCTGGGGGCGACTGAGATCAGGGACGAGCAGGGAACAACCCAATTGTATACGAAGCAAACGTCAGACAAAGCGGGCTTCACTTTGGTCAGCAAGGTCTCACTCGCTCAGATTCAGAACAAGGGAAAGATCATTGTAAAAGTTGCTGTGTTCTCTGCGTTAGCCAGCATATTATGCTCCTGGTTCATCATTACCGTAATTAGCGGCAGACTGTTGCGTCCACTTGCGAGTCTGGTCAACGCGATGAAAAGAGTGCGTGATGGACAGTTCGATACACGGGTTCGGATCGAGACACGGGATGAGCTCGGTTTCATCGGTGAACGATTCAATGCAATGGCTTCCCGGATTGATACGCTTATACATGAAGTGTACGAGCGCGAACTCAGTGAAAAAGAAGCTGAACTCAAAGCTATTCAGGCCCAGCTGAATCCCCATTTTCTCTATAACACGCTGAGCATGTTTTTCTGGAAGTTCTATATGCTTGGTGATGAGAAATCGGCTCGCCTGGTCACTGCCTTGTCCGAGATGCTGCAGTATACGCTGGAACCCGTGCAGCAACTGACGACCGTGCAGGATGAGATGAAGCAAATAGATCACTACCTGCAGATTCAGCAGGCCCGGTATCAGGAAGCCTTGTCGATTGAAATTGCCGTTCCTGCTGAATTGCTTCGCTGTCAGGTGATCCGACTGTTGCTTCAGCCCATCGTGGAGAATGTTTTTGTTCATGCCTTCTCGGACAAAAGGAACAACCGCCATCTGGAGATTCGTGGCTCGCGGCAAAACGGGCATGAAGGAGAGCTGGATCTGCTCATCATTGAAATTTCAGATAACGGCTGCGGCATGCACGCATCGGTCATTGAACACATTATGACGCCAGTGGCACATGCGGATGAGGAACGTCAGCACATTGGCATGCGGAGTGTACTTCGAAGAATTGAGTTGATTCACGGTGAACCCTACGGTGTACAGATCGAGTCGACTGTGGGAGAGGGTACGCTAGTACGTCTTCGTTTGCCTTATCAGATCGGTGAGGACTCATGCCGGGAAATTCAGGTGACTGAGAGGAGTAGGTTCTGTTGAATGGACGTATGCTTGTAGTGGATGATGAAGCATTATTTCGTCAGGGTCTGATTCATCTGGTTCGCAATAACCCCCTCGGGTGGGAGGTCGTCGGGGAAGCGGCCGATGGAGAAGAAGCGATACAGGCTGTACACAGCTGCACACCCGATCTGATCATTACGGATATCAACATGCCTGTGATGAATGGTCTAGATTTGGCCGAACGCATACACGAGAGTGGACTGGACATTATGATTATTATTTTGACAGGTTATCGTGAGTTCGAATATGCACAGCGTGCCATCCGATATGGGGCAATTGAATTTTTGTTAAAGCCGTTCTCGCTTGATGAAGCATGTCAGGTGTTACAAAAGGCACATGAACGATATCGCCGAAAACAGTCCGACATTCGGATCAGGGAACAATACAGCCAGGTGGACCGTACCGAGAGACTACGAGAGGAACTGACTTCGTTGCTGCTCCACCATCAATTCGGATCGATAATGAATCGGATCGAGATGTTGCTGGAAGAAGCGTCCGAGATGAGCTTGTCACAAGGCAAAGCGGAGATTCATATGCTTATGAAGGTCATGACGGACTTACTGGTACAACAGCTTCAGCCTCAGGAATCCGGTGGTATGGAATCAACTGCCCCAGATCCACTGCTCTGGATTCATACCATACCTGACGTCATCGCTTGGGCCAGATGCAAGAGCGAAGAGTGGGTGGATATGCTGATGCGGCTAACTCAGGAACAGCAGGATCATGTCGTTACACGAGTTATACAGTATATTGAAATGAACTATTCCAGCACATGCACGTTGCAGGCCGTGGCTGCCCATGTTCATGTGACACCCAACTACTTAAGCCATTTGTTCAAAAAAGAGACAGGACAAGGCTTCAGCCAATATGTCAGCAAGCGCCGAATTGATAAGGCGAAGCTGCTGCTGCACAGTACTCGGCAGAGCATGGCAGATATCGCGGAACTGACCGGGTTCGATAACTCCAGTTATTTTACAACCGTATTCAAACAGATGACGGGGATATCGCCCCGCGAATATCGCAAGCAAGTAGCCAAGTAAAGTGCCCGGTAGCAATCCTCCTTGAACTGCTGCAGGGTCACAATTAAAGAGAAGCCTCCTCTTAATATCTGTTCGTTTCCAAGTTCAACCCCACCATGTGGGGTTATTTTTGCGTAGAAAATTATAAAAGGATCGTTAAATAACAAATGTTTACGCTTACATTTTTATCTAAAATACAACTATAGTACATCAACAGCAGAGAGGAGTGATGGATATGAAGGGGGAACTGACCGCAGGTCCGCCGTCTGGATTACAACCACCGGATAGTGAAATGAAGCATCGGATTCGGCAGCAGCGGCTTCGACGATTCAAGATGAATATACCGTTAATCTTGATGTTTGTTCCGGTAATTATGTTCTACCTTACCTTTCGTTATGCACCCATCGGAGGGCTGGTCATGGCCTTTAAGGATTACAACTTCTATGATGGGCTGTGGAACAGTCCATGGGTGGGCTTTCAGCATTTTCAGACGCTGTTCAGTGATCCTCGCACGGTGGAGATTATTCGCAACACCTTGTTCCTCAGTTTGTTAAGCATCATTATCGGGTTTCCCATTCCGATCATTCTGGCCATTATGCTTAATGAAGTGCGAAACATGGCCTTTAAGCGAACGGTGCAGACGGTGGTCTATATGCCACACTTCTTTTCCTGGGTCATCATTGCGATGATGATCATGACGGTTTTCTCTTTGGAAAATGGGATCGTAAATCGCTGGGTCGAGGCCTGGACGGGAGCACCTTATCCGTTCATGTACAACAAGGGTTCGTGGGTTGCGGTGTTTGTTGGCTCAGGGATCTGGAAGGACATGGGCTTTAATGCCATCATTTTTCTCGCGGCACTAACGACCATTGATCCGAGCCAATACGAGGCTGCACAGATGGATGGGGCCAGCAAAATGCGCCAGATCTGGCATGTCACCCTTCCGGGTATACGCTCCACCATTATTCTCCTGCTGATTCTATCGATGGGGCGGGTGATGGAGGTCGGATTCGACCAGGTGTATATGCTTCAGAATTCCAATGTCAATGAGATAGCGGATGTAATCAGTACCTATATCTACCGCACCGGTCTTCAGGGAGCACAGTTCAGCCTGACAACAGCGATGGGATTGTTCGAATCACTGGTTGCATTTATCCTCATTTTTAGTGCAAATTATATCGCGCGTCGATTTAACGAAGGTTTGTGGTAGGGAGGGAGAACAGCATGAGAAAAACCAAAGGAGAAAAAGCCTTTTATCTAATCAATTATGTATTGTTGTCATTGGTTGCCGTCAGCTGTATCCTGCCCTTACTGAACATTGTTGCCTTGTCATTTAGTGATGCGAGAGCGGTTGTTTCAGGTCAAGTGGGGTTATGGCCCGTCGATTTCACCTGGTTCTCCTATCACAGCCTAATTACGGGAACGCCGATTCTGAATGCATTCTGGAACAGTGTGGAGATCACATTGATCGGTACAGGGCTCAGCATGGCGGTGACGATTATGGCGGCATATCCGCTGTCACGTAGACATTTTTATCATCGGCGCTTTCTTACGATGGCGATGGTGTTCACGATGATTTTTAACGGTGGACTCATCCCGACTTATTTGGTCGTGCAAAATCTCGGTCTTGTGAACAGTTACGGCGCGCTTTGGCTACCGGGCCTGGTGAGCACGTACAACATGCTGATTATGCGATCTTATTTTGAAAATCTGCCGGGGGAAGTGGACGAGGCTGCGCGCATCGATGGTTGTGGTGAACTGGGGCTTTTGTTCCGCATCGTGTTGCCATTATCCAAACCTTTGCTGGCGACTATTGCTCTCTTTTACGGCGTGGGTTACTGGAATTCGTTCATGAGTGTGATGATTTATATCAATGATACGTCCAAATACAACATGACCGTGCTCGTCCAAAATATGATTATGTCCAATCTGAATGTACAGGATTTTACCGATCCAACGATGATATCGAATCTGACCCCGGAAGGCATTCGGGCAGCAGCTGTCATTGTGATGGTCATACCCATTTTGGCAGTGTATCCGTTCTTGCAGAAGTACTTCGTTAAAGGGGTCATGCTTGGATCAATTAAAGGTTAAAGCAGGCTGTGGGTTAACCCGCATGGGTTCATATTACAGGAGAGAAAGAGGGTCTTATCTATGGCGTTAACGATGAAGGCATGGATGAAGTCGGGTCTCGTTCTGGGCTTGATCGGTGGTTTGCTGGCGGGATGTACAGGAGGTAACGGTAGCGAACAGGCGGAAGGCGAAGGCAACAGGGGGATCATCACGTCAACAATCTATGATCGGGGCGCGGTCCCAAGCGGCATGGGTACAATCGAAGATAATATGTGGTCCAAGTGGATTAACGAGAATGGCCCGGCTAATGTAAAATATACAGCAGTTCCCCGCTGGGAATCCCAGTCCAAACTTAACGTATTATTCGCTTCTGGCAGCGCACCGGATATTATTTTTGAATTCGGTACGCCGATCCGTAACACACTGTTTAATCAGAAACAGCTGATGCCGTTGGATGAGTTGATCGAGAACTCGAGTGTGGAATACAAAGCCTTGATGGAGAAATATCCCCAGCTCAAGAAGGCCGGCATCAAAAGCGATGGTAAGCTCTATGAAGTGGGACGGATGAACGAGGTATTTCCACTGACGAGCTTTTTCATACGGGAAGACTGGCTGGAAAAGTTGAATCTGGAGGTACCGACCAATGAGGAAGAGATGTTGGCGGTAGCCAAGGCATTCACGGAAAATGATCCCGATGGAAACGGAGCTAATGATACATACGGCATCGGTGGATTTCAGTTCGGCGATACAGCGGGTCTGTTTCGCTATATGTACAACGCCAACTGGGTGAATGTGGAGGACGGGGAGATGGTGGTTGGTCCCAACAACATGAAAGAAGCCACGGCATTCAAACGTGCATTATATGAAGCAGGTGTGGTCGATAAGGACTTATTGACCGACAAGGATGGGGCCAAGGCGAAGCAGGATTTCCTGAATGGCAAAATCGGTATGTACGCGGCCATGACTTCGGATTATACCGGGTTTGCAGCGAAGGAACTGGATACACTGATGCAGAATGTTCCTGAGGCCAAATTAAAGGTCATCGCTCTGCCAACCACGTCCGTAGGACAGCACACGATGGTGTGGAATAACCCCGTTCAGATGACTGCAGCTGTGAATGCGCGAGCCAAAAATCCGGAAGCAGTTATGCAATATATCGATTTTCTGACCAAAACAGAGTCAGGCCGGACCTTCAAAAATGGATTTGAAAACACGCATTATACGTTGAACGATCAAGGCTGTCCGCGTATCTCGGATCAGGAGAAATACAAGCAGGAGATCAGCTGGGCAGGCGATTACGCCATGTTGTACAGCCGTCTGGAGGAAGGCAAATGCGGGTACACAGAAATGCTGTTCAGCGAAGAGATTCCGTCGCAGAAGGAAGGACTTCGACTATTCAAAGAAGCGCGTGAGGTATACATGACGGATCTTCCGGTAGGAGAGGGTGTTACCCATTCAGAACATATGCCGCAGCTACCCAAGGAGCTTCAGGTGAAGTTGACCAATGTGACAACAGCGATCAACGATATTTTTACCCGTTCCATCATTGGCGGAAGCAAATATACAGTCGAACAGGCTGCAACGGAAGCACAGCAGAAGTGGGAGCAAGGCGGTGGCCCAGAGATTGAAGCATGGTACAAAGACTGGTGGAGCAAGGAAAAGGATAATGTACTCGTCTGGGACGATTTCTATGAAATCTATGAACAACAACAGGCTGAATTTGAAAAAGCAGAGTGAATTCATGGATTCAAATTATTCATAAAATTTATAATTTTGGTGTTGGTAGAAATAAGCGCTCTGATCCCTGATCAGAGCCTTTTTATGTTTGGGCTTCAAATAGGGGAATATTTGACTGAAAAATGAAGTGAATAGAAAGTTCTCGCATCTCGCTTGAAACCATATCCAGAACGATGCGTATCATAAGGTATTAATTGTTTTTTAATGTAGAATATTGCCGTATTTCAGAGTATAGTTAAGGAATAATTTAACTTATATTCAATCATGATGTAAGGATGAAAATTACTGAAAACCATGAAAAAAAGTGAAGAGCACCATGTATGAAACTATTGGAGGTTGAGTATGAGTTCATTTAAAAGTTGGTTAAATTCAACAAAACAAGGACTTGAAGAGCAAGTCAAAAAGTTTAAAAATAAAGATTTTATGGATGCCGTGGTTGCAGGTTGTGCACTGGTTGCTTTTGCAGATGGTTCCATTGACGAAGCTGAGAAGAACAAGATGGCCGGTTATATCAATCTGAGTCAGGAATTGAAAGTATTCGATATGGCTGAAGTGATTACACGCTTCAATCATTATGTCGCGAACTTTGAGTTCTCTCCAGAGATCGGGAAGCAGGAAGCACTGAAGGCCATTGGGAAATTCAAAGGTAAGCCAGATGTAGGACGCGTTATTGTGGGCGTATGCAGTGCAATTGGTTCAGCGGACGGCAACTTTGATGATCAGGAGAAAAGAGTTGTTGCCGAGATCTGCAATGTACTTGGACTGAACCCGGGTGAATTCAATCTCTAAGTAGAGTAGATATTTTACATGTGAAGGGAGGTGAAAATCAGTGGCAAGCATTAATTTGGTCAAAGGACAGAAGATTGATTTAACCAAAGGCAATGCAGGACTTACGCAGGTGATTGCTGGTCTCGGTTGGGACCCGGTAACTGCCAAAGGGTTCTTCGGAAGAAAAAAACAAGCGGATATCGATTGTGATGCATCGGCGATCATGTTGAATGAAGAAGGCAAGTTGGTTAAGGACTCCAACCTAGTTTGCTTCCACAACAAGCAAAGTGCATGTGGTTCGGTTATCCACTCAGGTGACAATTTAACAGGACAGGGAGACGGTGACGATGAACAGATCAAAATGGATCTGTCCCGTATTCCTGCTGATGTTCATAAAGTATTAATCGTTGTTAATATCTACGATTGTGTCAATCGCAAGCAAGATTTTGGCATGATAGAGAAGGCTTATATTCGTATTCTGGATGGTAAAAACTCCAGTGAGCTCGTGAAGTTCAATCTATCCGATAACTACACAGGTTCAACAGCGTTGATCTGTGGGGAATTGTATCGTCATGGAGGCGAATGGAAATTCTCGGCAATTGGAGAGGGTTCCCATGCGGTACATATCAATGAACTCGCTCGCAGGTACTCCTAAGTACAAGATTTAACCTAAATCGACAATAATCCTGATATTCATATGTCACGATAACTACAATACACTTAAATAAGCGAGGATGATCATACGATGGCAATTAATCTCTCTAAAGGTCAAAAAATCGATCTGACTAAAACGAACCCAGGTTTGACAAAAATCACAGTAGGCTTGGGCTGGGATACCAATAAGTATGATGGTGGAAAAGACTTTGACCTGGATGTATCGGTATTCTGTGCCAATGCAAACGGTAAAGTAGAAGGCGAGAAAAACTTCATCTTCTTCAACAATCCACAAAATGAAAATGGTTCTGTTGTTCACACTGGTGACAACCGTACAGGAGATGGCGATGGTGATGATGAGCAGATCAATATCGACCTGCCTAACGTACCCGCCAATGTAGAGAAGATTGCATTCTCCATTACGATCTACGAAGCTACAGAACGTAGCCAGAACTTCGGACAAGTCTCTCGTGCTTATGTGCGAATCGTTAACGAAGCAAACAACGAAGAACTGATTCGTTTCGACCTGGGAGAAGACTTCTCCATCGAAACGGGTGTAGTTGTTGGTGAATTGTATCGTCATAGCGGCGAGTGGAAGTTCAGTGCCATCGGTAGTGGTTACCAGGATGGATTGGTTGGATTGACACGCGATTACGGTTTGCAATAGGACGTACAGAACGACTTACAGGATGGGAAGAACCGTCTCCTGGGCGGTTCTCCTTTTCATTTAATCACATATCTTGGAAAGGTGGAAAAACAAATGACGATCAGTCTTGCCAAAGGACAACGTATTGACCTGACTAAGACGAATCCGGGCCTTACCCGTGTGGTAGTTGGTTTAGGTTGGGACACGAACAAATATAGTGGTGGAGTCGATTTTGACCTGGACGCTTCGGCTTTTTTGTTGTACGAAGATGGAAAAGCCAAAGGTACGGATGACTTTGTTTTTTACAACAATCCAAGCGGCGGTGCGGGTTCAGTGACACATACCGGTGACAATCGTACGGGTGAGGGTGACGGCGATGATGAGCAAGTTGTCGTTGACTTCAGCAAAATCCCTGCGCACATTCACCGGATCGGTATTACGGTAACCATCTATGATGGAGATGGACGAGGGCAGAATTTTGGACAAGTCTCCAATGCTTTTGTTCGTGTTGTAGATGCTGCAAGTGATCGGGAAGTGCTTCGGTTCGATCTCGGAGAAGACTACTCTACAGAAACAGCAGTAGTGTTCTGTGAGTTCTACCGTGCAGGTGCGGACTGGAAATTCCAGGCGGTAGGCAGCGGCTTCACAGGTGGACTATCTGCTTTATGCAAAAATTACGGACTGGATGCACAATAACTTGGCATAGAAAGGTGATTCTGCTATGGCGATTTCTGTCGTGAAAGGCCAGAAGAGTGATCTGACCAAAACCAATCCAGGCTTGTCCCGTCTAACGGTAGGCATTGGTTGGGAGGCAGCCTCGGTTGTGGAGCTGGACACATCAGCATTCCTTCTGGGTTCAGACAATAAAGTGGCTGGAGATGAGGATTTTATCTTCTATAACCAGCCCTCTACCGCGTTTATCACGTATATGGATGGTGGGCAGGTTAGCGGTGAGAAGAAACAGTTCGCCATTGAACTTGGCAAAATCCCTGCCCGAATTGAGAAAATCGCCTTCAGCCTGACGATTCATGACGGTGAAGCACGACGCCATCATTTTGGACAGGTTCAGCATGGTTTTCTACGGTTTGCCAATGCAGCTACAGGTCAGGAAGTGATGAGATATGATCTGGGAAGCGGTTTTACAGTGGAGACCGCGATTGTCATTGGTGAATTGTATCGCCATAACGGAGAATGGAAGTTCAATGCAATAGGATCGGGTTTTGCAGGAGGTTTGAATGCACTCTGTGCTAACTTTGGTGTGGATGTGGATGGTGGATCAGACGCTGCGCCAACCACATCAACCGTTCCCCCGACAGCTGCACCGACTCCACCACCCCCGGCACCCGCACCAGAACCGACGCCTGCTCCTGTCAATTCGATCAATTTCAGCAAAATTGAATTGAAGAAGAAGGGCGACACCATTAACCTCAAGAAAAATGCGGGGGGACTTGGTGAAATCCTGATTAACCTCAACTGGAATCAACAGGGTAGCAAAGGGTTATTTGGTCGCAGCAAGAGTGTGGATCTGGACTTGGGCTGCCTGTTCGAGATGAAGGATGGTACACGAGATGTGATTCAGGCATTGGGACAGACGTTTGGTTCACTCAACCGTTTCCCTTATATTGCACTGGATGGGGATGACCGGACGGGATCGGTTAAGACCGGAGAGAATCTACGGATTAATGGTGCCCGTATCTCGGAAATTGAGCGCATCTTGGTATTCACCTATATTTATGGTGGTGTGGCCAACTGGTCTCAAGTAGACGGTGTGGTAACCATCCAGCAGAAGGACGGCCCGGATATCATTGTCCGAATGAATGAATACGGGAGCCCGCTTGGCATGTGTGGCATCGCGATGTTACGCAATGTGAACAATGAGACATTCAGTATTGAACGAATCGTGCAGTTCTATAATGGGCATCAGGCGTTGGACGAGGCTCATGATTGGGGAATGCAGTGGGTTGCGGGAAGAAAGTAATCATTCGTATTTATTGAATATATAAACGCTGTATCGGTCAGCACCATTGCAAGGATACTGTTGACCAACGTTATCCTCGATAATAGACCATCAATCCCTCCAGACTAAGGAGGGATTGGTTTTTATGCCCCGACAGCTGGAATCAACTATTGCAGATTGGCTATTGCCAAAGGTGCGAGGAGGAGACAATCCTGAAATATTTTAACTTTTTGAGTCTGGAAGAAGAAGATACTTTATTTTTCTCTTCACCCGTCTCGTTCAATCACCGGACTTCCAAAGATCTACTGGCATATGCTGTTGGGGCTGCTTTATATATGCCCGCGACGCGCACACATATCGCGGTCGACATTATGAATGGTAAACATGAAGGTCTGACGACCATTATTATTGATCTGGAGGATGCTGTGGGTGACGACCAAGTGGAGTTCGCCGAGCAGTGTCTGGTACAGCATCTAACTCAACTGATGACTTATATGGAGACAGGCATGCTGAGTCAGGATCAAATGCCTCTTTTGTTTGCTCGTGTACGTTCACCACAACAGTTGGAACGTCTCATTGATACGTTGGGAGAATTGGTGTCCATGCTGACAGGCGTGGCATTGCCCAAGTTTTGTGTGGGCAATGGAAGAGACTATTTTGACCAGATCCGCAAGTATAATCAACGGAAACCGGATCATTATCCCGTTCTCTATGGAATGCCTATATTGGAAACGGCTTCAATTATATATCGGGAGACACGTTGGGAGACCTTACTGGGCCTTCGAAACATCCTCGATGAAAATGTTGAATATGTGCTCAATGTACGCATTGGTGCGACCGATTTCTCCAGCCTGTTTGGACTACGCCGAAGCCCGGAATTGACCATATACGATATCGCCACGATCCGTGACTGCATCTCCGATATTATCAATCTGTTTGGACGAATGGACAAGCCGTATGTGATCTCAGGTCCTGTCTGGGAATATTTCAGTCAGCGGGAGCGTGTGTTCAAACCTCAATTACGACAGACTCCATTTGAAGAAACCCTGGGCAAATCAGGGCTACATCTGAGAATGAAATATATTACGAATACAATGGATGGATTGATGCGTGAAGTCATGATGGACAAGGAAAATGGAATTGTAGGTAAAACGATCATTCATCCTTCTCATATTAAGCCCGTACAAGCCATGTACGTTGTTACACATGAGGAATATTCCGATGCCCAAGACATCATCGCCCGTAATGACGGTAGCCTGGGTGTGTTCAAAAGTAATTACTATAACAAAATGAATGAGATTAAACCACACTTGAGCTGGGCGAATCGAATTCTAATCCGATCACAAATATATGGGGTGTTACATGAACAGCAGCATTTTGTCGGGCTCTTGCCCAAGCACGAACAACAACATAACTACGTTCCCAATTCTTGATCAATTCAGTCTGAACGTTCAGGTTACACATAACCCGCTGCAACTTCCACTAGAATCTCTATTTTCCATGGCTGCACGAATCAATAAGAAACGTTCATTTCTGTTTGTAAGCAGACTGCTGGGCAAGCACATCCCGGTTAACCCGTATACCTCGCTTCTGAGCGGCGCAGCATTGGCTGTTCTGTTATATGAGCACCTGACTGAGGAGACGGAAGAGACCAAAGATCAGATCACCGAGTGGAAACGTGAAATGGTCGAAGGATTGATTGATCCCCAGCAAGCTCGGCAAGTGTACAACATGCTGTTGCAAGAAGGCTTGAGCTTGCCGGAAACGATTCGTTTTGTTGGTTTTGCGGAGACAGCGACAGCGCTGGGCCACAGCATGTATGAGATGTTTGCTGATCAAGCTTCCTATATTCACACCACTCGCGAATATGTTCCAGCGATGCATCCAGATATTCAATTTGAAGAAGAACATTCCCATGCGATGGCTCATCGTTGTTATGCGCTGGATCATGAAGCCTTTGCAGGAGAGGGCCCGATTGTTCTGGTGGACGACGAGATTACGACGGGCAAAACGACGTTGAATATCATTCGGGATATTCAGGCCAGATACCCCCGGAAGCAATATGTGATTGCTTCGCTGTTGGACTGGCGTACGGAAGCGGACGAACTTCGGTTTGCCAAGCTGGAAGCTGAATTGGGGATTACCATTACACCGTTAAGCCTGTTGAAGGGCCGCATTGAAGTGGTGGGTACTCCACAGTTGGAACCAACACAGCAAGATGAGCAGCTATCTCATCCTGCCGTAACGCTTCATACCTCTACCGTTGCAGATGCCTTCGATCAGCTGCATGCCACTTCGGAGGATGGAGAAGGTAAACGTAGCACAGCGAGCTACGTCCAACATACGGGCAGGTTTGGTATGCAATCCCGACATAATGACGTATTGCGTGAAGAGATTAGCCGGATTGCAGAACGACTTCGGTCACAGCGTACGGGAGAACGGACTTTGGTGATGGGAACAGGGGAGTTCATGTACATTCCGATGCGTATTGCTGCCGAGATGGGAGAAGGCGTGTTGTATCAATCCACTACTCGCAGTCCAATCCATACACATCCAGCTCCAGCATATGCTGTTCGTAGTGGTGCCGGATATGCTTCACCGGAAGACGCTTCTGTTCGTAACTTTATCTATAACATTGCCCCGGGACAATATGATGAAATCTTTGTTTTGCTAGAGAGACAGATGTCCGAAGAACGAATGGAACCGATGTTGAAGGTACTGGGTCAGTTGGGATGCGGACACATTCATATCATATATTGCGGTTTGCCAGAGAAGACAGGGGACAACGAGCAATGAACTTAACTACACTAGAGCTAATCAGACAACGTGAGATTCCGTCTCCCCAGCCGATGGGTAGTTATGCTGCATCGGACGTTGTTTTCCTACTGAAGGATATCAGCCATGTGGATCTGGAAAAGGGAACGGGTGAACGGGAGCAAGCAATCCAATCCGGGGTTCATTATTCGGAGATGCTGCCCGTGGAATATCAGCCCACAGCAGAATACATCGAGCTGTTCCATCAGACGCTGGAACAATCCGCTGCAAGAATCGCACGTCATACCGCCATTGTGGCTGAGAAGATTGTAGAGCGCAGGGGACTGAATCTGGTGCTGGTATCTCTGGCTCGAGCCGGAACGCCTGTAGGCATCCTGATCAAGCGTTATATTGAATTGAAATACAAAGTGACGATTCCGCATTATAGCATTTCAATTATTCGTGGCAAGGGTATGGACGAGAACGCAATTTTATATATTTTACAGCAGCATGGTCTGGAAACAGCCATTCAGTTTGTAGATGGTTGGACAGGAAAAGGGGCTATTCGCAAAGTGCTGAAAGAGTCCTGTGACCAAATGGAACGGACTTACGGTGTAAGCCTCGATGATGATCTTGCCGTGTTGGCAGATCCGGGGCAATGCTCAGGCACCTTTGGGACGAGGGAAGATTATCTCATTCCTAGCGCTTGTCTGAATTCCACTGTCTCTGGACTGGTTAGCCGTACAGTACTTCGCGATGATCTGATTGGGCCGGCAGATTTTCACGGGGCCAAATGGTATCGTGAATGGTCCTCTGCGGATGTGTCGACCCAATACGTGGATACTATTGCTCAGCATTTTCCGCAAATGATGGACCTGGCGGAAATTCAAACGGAGGACAATGCTACTGGTACTTCGGAAATTACCTGGAAAGGCTGGCAGGATATTGAGTCCATCCAGCAATCCTTTGGCATTACGAACATTAATCTGATCAAACCTGGAATTGGAGAAACAACCCGAGTGTTATTACGCCGGGTCCCCTGGAAAATTCTCGTTGATCGACTGGACAATCCGGATTTACAACATATTATGATGCTCGCCAGGGACAGAGAGGTTCCGGTTGAGGTATACCCGGGATTAACCTATTCCTGTTGCGGTATTATTCAATCCCTGGGAGGTGGAGGAGAATGATGATCTACGCAAGTGATCTGGACCAGACGCTGGTGTACTCCCGTCGTGCGCTCCGTATTCCCGAAGATACACCGGGACTTGTTCCCGCAGAGTGGATTAACGGCAAGTTGTCCGCTTTTATGTCAGCATATGCACTGGAGCGGTTGCAGTCTTTGCCACAAGACATTGTATTTATGCCTGTGACGACACGTACCGTGGAGCAGTACCGACGTATTCATATTTTTCAGAACGAATGTATTCCAAAATATGCGGTGACGAGTAATGGTGGCAACATTATTGTTGACGGTCAGGTAGACGATGAATGGAATCTGCATATTCGTTCTTTGCTTCGTCAGCAGGCAGCTGCTCCCGAAGAGATCCTGGATTTATTTGACGATGTACTGAGCCCGGAATGGGTGATTAACCAGCGATTGTGTGATGAGCTGTTCTTTGCATTGCTAATCGAACGTGACAAGCTTCCTATGGAGCGCATTGCCGACAAGATTCGGGTGTTAGAGACACTTGGATGGGAGAGTTCGATTCAGGGGCGGAAGCTCTATCTGGTGCCTTCGGCCGTGAACAAACGAGCTGCAGTGGAGCATATTAGGCAACGCATTGGCGATGTGCCTGTGATTGCTTCGGGTGATTCCTTGCTGGATCGTTGTTTGCTGGACTTTGCGCACCACGCCATTGCTCCGTCTCACGGAGAGTTACATGTGGAGAGACAGCGTGTACCTGAGCAGGTACCGTATCAATTTACGAAACAATTCGGTGCTTTTGCAGCAGATGAGATTCTCGATTACGTTCACCGTATTCATAACGATCAACAGACCCAGATAGACCATGCCGACATAAGGGAGACCGTATAAATGAAAAAAATGAAGATTTACTTCAACCGTTGGTTCTCTGTAACGTATCATTATATGAATGCGATTCGGGACAATGAGGACGGCATGGAATTTGAGATCTACGGTACTCATCCTGATCCGGGACACATGGCATTACAGGGCTGTGATGTTGCAGAAGTTGAACCGCGTGTAACGGGACGGGAATATGTTGATTTTTGCCTCGACTTTTGCCGCCGTCATCAGATTGATGTATTTATTCCACGCTGGAACATGCTGGACATCAGCAGACATATCTCCCTGTTCGAAGAGATCGGTACACGGGTTATCGTATGCTCGGACACGGAATTGCTGGAACAATTGATGGAGAAAGACCGGTTCTATGAATCGGTGCGTGAGAAAGGCATCATGGAGATTCCGGATTATTTCACGGTTAGTAATGCTGCACAATTCCAGCAAGCCTATGAGGCGCTGCGTGCACGTGGACATGATGTATGCTTCAAACCATGTAATGGTGAGGGTGGTATGGGATTCCGAGTGATTAACAATGAACGTGATCCGTTGCAGGAGTTGTTCGGGTATGCGCTTAACTCGATTTCATATGAAGATGCCCTGCGTGCGTTCTCTTCTGCTCCGTCCTTTCCCAATGTCATGGTGATGGAGGTACTGGAAGGATATGAATACAGCATTGATTGTCTTTCGGATCGCAATGGGAAACTATTAACGGCTATTCCGCGTAGAAAAGAAAGAGGACGTTTGCGCTTGCTCGAAGAAAACGAGGAATTGCTGGCGATTGCCCGTAATGTGGCAGAAGTATATCGGATTCCTTATAATTTTAATATACAGATGAAATATCGCAAGGATACACCGAAGCTGCTGGAGATCAATCCGCGTATGTCGGGTGGGTTGCACATGTCTTGCCTGTCGGGCGTGAACTTCCCTTATCTGGCGGTCAAGTCTGCACTTGGCCATGATATTGGACCACTTCATCCGAAGTTTGGCATACTGGGAAGTCATATCGAACAGCCATTTATAATCGACGTTCAGAAGGTAAGCGGAGTACACCACGTCTAGCTGAGAATTTCCCTCAACATTGACACCTTCTGGATGGTTTTTTTACAATACGGATATGTGTTGTTAAGGCAGGAGGACAAGTAATGTTACGGAAAACGAAGATAGGTATTGGCGCATTGGTCGGTTATGGTCTCGCGGCCATCTCGAGTCCCTTTCTACCGGATGTCATCACGTGGGCAATTCCGGCACTGGCAACTGTGGTCGGGGGACTGATTCCTTCACGATCCACGTCACGTACACAGGTTCAGGGTTCGTCTTCAGCCCCTGTACCCATTACAGATATCGGAAATGAACCATCCCGCTTGAATGGTGGACAAGCACCGAGCGCAGTGCCAACAGGGGCAAGAGAAGCTTCTCTGGTACAGCCTCATTCGAGCTCCACTCCCGCACAACATGCGGGCTCAGAACAAGCGAAGCCTTCCCGCACCGAACCAGATCCTGTATTTGATCCGGTGATTGAATACCTGGAGGTTCTGGAGGACATGATCATCTCCGAAGGTCAGAAGAACGAGCTGGATAATGAGATCGTGGAAAAATCACTGGCTTTGTTTGCCCGTCTGCAGCGTGTGATTCCTTCTCTTCAGGAGCTAAACAACGGGGATATCAACCATACGGTGCGCAGACTGATTTTGAAAGACCTGAACGGGTTTATTAATCCATTTCTACGTTTAAGTGGAGAAGCCAAACGCAATAATCGGCGTATGCTTCTGAATGGTCTTCGAGACGTAGATTCCAAGATATCGGATATTGTTTCAACGATTGAACATAAAGACTTAATGGAGCTCCAGAACAAAGCGGAACTAATACATCAACGGTATAACAGCTCTGAATTATAGGAGGGATTGGCATGGCAACGGAATGGGCTCAGTTGAAGCAGGAAGATGAGCAACGGATTAACCAGGAAGCAACGCAGCTTATTCAGAAAGTGTCCCAAAGTGATCCGGCTCATCTGGATACCTTAATGGATGATATCGGCAAGTTGGGCGTGAAAACACAAGAGAGAGCAGGACAGACTCTCAAGCTGCTTGATCGTCCAGTCAATGAACTGATGTCCGGGAATCGGGCAGAGGTATCCAACATGATCCTGAAGCTCCGTGATGAATGTGAGAGTTTGCAGCAGAGTAAAAATGTGAGTTTTGTCGGGAAGTTGTTACGTAAAAGCCCACTGAAAAACTATGTATACCGTTATCAATCCGTTCGCACGAACATTGATGCCATCATTAACGGGTTGCGGGACGGCAAGGACAACCTGGAAGAAAGTATCGTGAACATGCGTCAATTGAAACGTTCTTCCATTCAGGAGATCTACAATCTGCAGACCAAAATCTCTTTTGGTAATCAATTGAAAGCATTGTTTGAAACCGAGATCGCCAAGCCGGAGAACGAGAATCGTAAAGCACATCTGGAGCGTGGGTTGCGCAAAGTGGTAACACGTACCCAATCCATGACAGAGATGATCATGCTGTACAATCAGGCGATTGCAGCTACCGACATCATTAATGATAACAATGACAAGCTGATTGATTCCGTTAATAACGCCATTGATAAAACAGCGAATCTGATCACCGTTTCGGCCATGATTGCGATGGCTCTTAATGATCAGGAGAAGGTTATTTCCGCTGTGGAAGCTACGAATAAGACGATTGAAGATCAATTCAAGGAGAACGCCAGATTGTTGAAGACAACAACTGAGAAAACGAATGAACTGTTGTCCAAACCGGCCATGTCCCTTGAAGCGGTCAATCAGGCGATGGGTGATCTGATGTCTGCACTGGATCTGTCCGAGCAGTCTAATCGCCGGATCATCGAGAGCTGTAATGACTATACCAACAAGATGACAACACTTAACGCCAAAATGAGTGATCGACTGGGTCTGGAAGGGCCGAAAGCTGCTGCCATTCCGGAGAAAAATAAACCGGATTCCAGTGCATTAGGATCTTTCCTGGATTAGTTAATAGAGTAGGGACTCGCTGCATATGGCATGGACATCACTACATGTATTTATTTTCTACGAGGGACGCTGAGTGCGTCTCTTTGTTTCATTTGTTTGATAAAATGAAGTTAAAATCTGGGGATGTGCAAAGGAGCTTGCTGAATATGCTGGACTTTTCATTCGAGATTATTGATGAGACCAAGATTAATATTCAATACAAATATGGCAGTGAGTTCTTTAACTTTAACCTGTATTATGCAAACGGGGAGTGGACACTGCATCCATTTGACGGCATACTGATCCAAAACCGTGAAATGTGCAGTCTGATTGTATCTGAGCTGCTTCGTAACAAAGATTTCCATGTCATGCTGGCCAAAGAGAAAATCATTTTATCCCAACTACGTACGAGTGTTAATCTCCAGCCCGACGAGCCGGATGAATGGGTTGCAGATCGGAGAAACGCAGATTATTCCAGACATGATGATGAGTTGATGGATTACATAGGGAACCACAGTTTCGAAGACATATTACAGCTTGAGCAAGAACAGCTTGAGGCCAGAGTGCAATTCTTCCAACAGATTATTCAGAGAATGTTTATGGAGGGACTTGGACCGGAGGATGCCGATTTTATCAGAGTTCAGGCCGTGATACGGATATATAAAGAGACATACGATCGCCTGGGAGAGTTGAATGATGACTATCGGGGTGAGCGTGGACGTAGAAGATGGTAGTAAGTAAAGTTGAAAAAAAGGTTCATCAGCCATAGGCAGATGAACCTTTGTGTTCTTCTGATACTCAAGGGAGATGAATGGTTTGGATATGATCGGTATGCATAATTAAAGAAGTCCCATCTGCTTCTACCAATGCAAGCAAGTGGCTGTCTGCATTCTTTAATAACCCTGCTCGGTAAGGCTTGCAACCGAGGTTGAGTACAACAAGTTCACCTATCATTTTATGAAGTTGCTGATCGAGTGTACGGGAAAGTGACATGGACGAAGGTTGCATAGGGAAATGTTGCTGACTAAGGGAGTAGGGTGTGCTGTTAGTAGGGCAGGGGATAATATACTTCAGATGATTGATCGAAACGTAGATAGAATGATATAACGGAGAGTAGAACATAAAGTAGTCATTCATAATATTCGTGACATAACCATGCAGCGTGCGCCCTGCGATGGAGATTTCGCTGAATCGTCCACGGGCATTCATCAGCATTTTGCGGTATGAAATGTTGTTGTGATCCATCTCCGGATCAGGCATCGGCACAGCCGCAGTTGAATCATCTGATGTGAGGATATGCATGGATTGAATATGATGAAGTGGAACATAGATAAATCGCTGGTTTCCGTAGACTACAATCAGATCCTGGCCTACATCAATGATCTCACCCTGGATCGGTAGTTTACAGCCAGACAGCTCCAATTCGATGGATTTACCCAGCCAATGCGTAACGAGTTCCACAGTACTCCTCCTCTCAATAGAGTATAGATGTCCAAATATATAATGAAATTAGGCTAACAATCAGACTGATGGGTATCACAATGATGGTAACTTTCATATACTGTTTCCAGGAGACTCGAATTTGATGTGTCTTTAATATATACATCCAAATTAACGTTGCCAGAGTACCTATCGGTGTCAGCAATGCTCCGATATCACTTCCCAGAATGTTGGCAAGATATGCAAGATGCAGTTGAGATTCACTTAGTGGAAGATCTGTAACAGCAAAGGTCCCAATCATGACGGAGGGCAAATTGTTGAATAGATTGGAAAGCAGAGTGAGCATTAACCCTGACACAGCAATGATGCTGGCATTTCCTCCTTCTATTATAGGTTTCATCCACTGAATGATCGACGCGGTCATGCCTGCCCGGTGAAGACTATCCACAATAACATAAATGCTGAAGGCGAAGAGTAGAATGTGCCAAGGTGTTTGTGTTATAACATCTTTGAGTCCAGTCCGGGTGCGATACCAACGCACAGCGAGCATGAGAATAACACCAGTGATAGCGACAACCTCCATGCGTATACCGACTTGCTCAGCTAGAAAATATTCCTGCACGGATAAATACAACGATGCCTATACAGACACGGAACAGCCACCAGTCTACTTTATTCTCGGATTCAGCCGTCTGTAGCGGATGATATCCTGAACCTGATGAAGACTGCAGGGATACAGGGAAATGATGAATAACTTTGGGAATACTTCTGCGAAAATAATAGAACAGTAGTACGGTCATCACCATAATCGCAAGCATGGATGGCACAAACATCATCTGAGTATAAGTATTCAGATTTAAGCCTACCATTTGCAAAGCAATCAGATTAGCCAGATTACTAAGTCCAATTGGCGCACTGGAAGCCGTAGCGATGAGCGCACCGGAGATCAGGTATGGCAACTGTTGATGCATTTTCAGACGAAGCATGGAACAGATTCGAATAATAATCGGAGTTGTGATCAGAATACTGCCATCATTGTTGAAGAAGATGGTCATGAGAAAACAAAGTAATAGAATTAGCCAGAACAATCGAAAGCCGGAACCTCTCGCTTTCTCAATCATATTGAAGGCGATCCAGCGAAAAAAACCGATGCTATCAAGAATAATCGACATGACAATGGTAGAGAGAATTGTTACGGCTGCACCAGATACGATCCCGAAGATTCCAACAATATGAGCATAGCTGCTCACTCCAGTTATAATAAGAAGAAGGGCGCCAAGCGAGGTAGGTACAGATTCGTTTAATCCGCCAGGACGCCACATCAGGAAAATGACAGTGATGATAAAGACCCCGAAGGTTAACCACAACTGGTAGTCAGGCATTTACTGTGATTCACCTCCCAGGGGGAGAAGTCCTGACGAAGCCTGAAGCAGATGTTCATGGGATGGAGTGGGCCTTCCGGGTGCAACGATCCAGTAAAAAGGTACACCAATCAAGACTAATGCGACGAAGATCAACATGATAATTCCCCCCTTTAAGCTGGTAGATAACTTAAGTTGTCAGTTTATTTTAGTTACTTCTTTTTACCGCCGGATTTGTTACCACGGGATTGACTGCCTTGATTTCCTCGTGACTTGTTGCCTCCTGATTTATTGCCTTGGGATTGGTTCCCTTGAACTCGTTGCCCCTGAGAACGATTGCCTTGATTGCTCCGTGACTTGTTGCCGCTGGACTTATTACCCTGGGATTGGTTACCTTGAGTCGCTTGGTTGCCTTGAGAACGATTGCCACGAGACTGGTTGCCTTGAGCCGTCTGATTACCTTGGGCTGCTTGGTTCCCTTGACTTGTATTACTACTGTTATTGTTATTGTTATTGTTATTGTTGTTGTTCCCACCACCACGTACGAGGGATACAGACTTCACATGTTGCATCGGAATACGAACAATCTCCTGATTTTTCAAAGTCATGATCAATTGGTTCTGGTTGGCATCGGCCAGAATGCCTTCCACTTTTTCAGGTCCTCCCCGGTTAATCTGAACACGGCGGAAGCGGAGTGCTTGCATAACGCCCAGAAACGTGTTGGAAGGGATAGGGTTCCCCATGGCTGCATTTCTGTTACCACCGGAACGGCCTGTATCTGTTATGCTTTTAACATGTGATTCATTAACGTAGACAATCCCTTCTTTGCAGTTCATTGCCATATAGTCCCAGCGAACGTCCGTAAGTGTACCTTGTACTGAATCAGGTCCTCCCCGGTTAATCTTAATCTCTCTTCCCAACAAACCTCTCATTCCTTGACCATTCATAGACATTGTGTTTTACCCCTTCCATGATATAAGTTCAGATGGACAAAAATGGTGGATGTAATTGTGATCCCTTCCATTCGTCATTCGTGTCTGTCTGTAGTTTAAGCATATGTGACATGCTTCTTGGAGGGACTAGCCAGGTAACCATTTTTATATCATTTTGGCTATAATCTATGAAAATGGTGTAAATTTATAGATTAATAACTCGGTTTTCCGCTTATGACAAGTGAAGTTGGATGTGATAAGTACCAGGACTGTGCATTCGCCCGTACGACTTTCTGTGCTTCTGCATAGGATGATGCAAGAGCCTACGGGCGAATCTTACAGGTACTCGAAAGGCGGATGGAAATGGCTCTACCTGTCTACCATATCAGCTTGTCTCCAACCGAATATCAACAGTTAACGTCCAATATATGGTCAGAGACGTTTGTAAACAGCACGATGCAGATGGACGGCAAGCCGTTTCCGATCCGGATTCGATACCGGGGAGGACATACACGTGGCTATGTGAAAAAATCATTTGAGATTCGTACATCCAGCCGGACGTATCATTTTAATGCGGAGTATGATGATCCTTCGTTGCTGCGCAATGCACTTTCTTTTCGTTTTTTTGAGTCGATTCGTGTACCCGCACCGTCTACACAACACTGCGTACTCTATCTGAACGGGCAGCTTTTGGGTGTATACCTGCGGATTGAAGGGGTGAAATCCTTCTTTTTTCGCCAAAGGAAAATCCCTGTGCGCAGTATCTTCTATGCGGTGAATGATCATGCTGGTTTTACGGTAAATTCGGATAACTCCTCAACAAGTACCGATCTATTGTCCGGTTACAGCTTAATTCGGGGCAAAAATGTGGATCGCACAAGGCTGCGTAATTTTATTCAGCAGTTGAACACTAAGTCCAAGCTGGAATTGTTTCGTTTTTTACAGTCGAGGGTGGATACGGACAATTATTTACGCTGGTTAAGTGGAGCTGTGCTCACAGGGAACTTCGATGGATTTCATCAGAATTACACATGGTATGAGAAAATCAAAAGTGGGAAATATGGCATCCTGCCTTGGGATTATGAGGGTACATGGGGGAGAAACTGTTATGGAACACGAGTTGACGCCAATCTTGTTCGTATTCAGGGGTATAACAGACTTACCGGACGATTGCTGGCATTTCGTAGTTTCCGTCAACAATATAAGAAGCTGATGCGCCAGCATCTGATGAATGCTTTTACAGAGAAGCGAATTATGCCTTTAGTCCATCGGTTACACAATGAGATTCGGGAAGATGTCAACAAAGATCCTTACATGAAATGGCCCATGGATGTATTTGCGGGTGAACCGGAAAGAATTCGCGAATATGTGGTGAAACGTCGGGAGTATCTAAGTGAAAAACTACATCAGCTGTAAGCACTTAACTAACGTGGGGAAGGGAGACCTTCCTTTTTTTACTGCCAAAATGAAGAGGAGTTTATTGTATTGGGAAAAGTAGGGTAATAAGAATAGAAGCGGCATTGTAAAATACGCTATAATAACCATATGTGTACATAGAAATGATTATATATTGGACGCTGTGGAGAAAACAACATGTCTAATGGAGGCTCTGAGCTGGAACGTGTTATCGGTTTAGGGTGCTCCGAGCCGGAGGAATGCTTATGATCAAGCTGTTGTACCACCTGAAGAAGTACCGAGTTGCCGCAATTGCAGCCCTGGTCATGATGTTAATTGAGCTGACGGTTGAGTTGGCTCAGCCTTACTTGATCTCCAAGATCATTGATAACGGGATTCAGCAGGAAGACCTGTCAGTCGTCTGGTTGTGGGGCGGCGTGCTCGTGGGCAGTGCTGTTGTGGCTTTTGCTGCCGGAATTGCAAGTTCGTTCTTTGCATCCCATGCGAGTTTGGGGTTCGGATACGATCTGCGCGAGAAGTTATATGAGAAAGTGCAAACGTTCTCTTATGCCGTATTCAATCGTTTCGCAACGTCGTCTCTGATTACGCGATTAACGGGGGATGTGACCCAGGTACAGGACACCGTCTTCATGAGTCTGCGCTTCATGACGCGTGTACCGCTGGTGGTGATTGGTAGCATGATTATGGCAGTGATCGTGAACCCGAGGTTGGGTCTGCTGCTGGTTGTCATGGTGCCTGTACTGCTCATTGTTGTGGTGTGGATGATCAAAAAGGCAGCGCTGCTGTTCCGCAATGTGCAGCGCAGACTGGATGCCGTCAATGGAGTCATCCAGGAGAATCTGACAGGCATCCGGCTGATCCGTGTTTTCGTACGGATGGGCCATGAGATTGAACGCTTTGCCGGATTCAGCGGCAAGCTGATGAAAGGCACAATCTCCGCGCTGCGCCTGACGGAGACCACGATGCCGTTCATGCTGCTGATGATGAACGTTTGTATCATCGCCGTGTTATGGTTTGGACGAGTCGACATTGCCTCCGGTAATGCAACCGTGGGTGAAGTGGTCGCCGTCATTAACTACCTGCTTCGCACAATTGGTGCCATGTCTGCGTTGTCATGGATTCTGGTAACCTTCTCGAGAGCAAGCGCTTCGGCGCAACGACTGAATGAAGTGTTTAATACGGAGGATACATCGGAGACTGAACAGACGAAGTCGTTATCAACGTCTGCACCATCTGCTGGATCTATGAAATCTTCGCATTTTCCGCAATCTGTATACCCAGCGAAGAAACAGCGGGCTGTGCAGGGAGCGGTTGAATTCCGCAGTGTGGGCTTCAGTTATCCGAATAGTGAAATTACAGTACTGGATAACATCACATTCACGGCAAAAGCGGGGGAGCGCATTGCCATTATGGGAGCAACTGGCTCAGGCAAATCTTCACTGGTGCAGCTTATTCCGCGGTTATACACAGAGGATCAAGGAAAGGTACGGATTGATGGTGCTGATGCATCAGAGCTGGATCTGTCCATGCTGCGTGGTGCGATTGGTTATGTGCCTCAGGAGGTTGTCCTGTTTACCGGTTCCATACGGGAGAATATTGCCTGGGGTCAGGAAGATGCTACCTTGGATGAGATCGTGGAAGCCGCGAAGCGCGCGCAGATCCATGAAACAATTGAGAATTTACCAAACGGTTATGATACATTGCTCGGTCAACGGGGAGTGAATCTCTCCGGTGGACAGAAGCAGCGACTTTCCATTGCACGAGCACTGGTACGTAGACCAAGAATTCTGATTCTGGACGATAGCACAAGTGCGCTGGATGTAGCTACGGAAGGCAGACTGCTCGATGCGCTGGAGGAATTGTCGTGTACCACGTTTATCATCACCCAGAAGATCAGTTCGACCACTTCGGCGGACCTGATTCTACTGCTTGATGATGGACAACTCATTGGGCAAGGAAAACATGAAGACCTGATGGAGTCGTCAGAGCTGTATCGTCGAATCCATGAATCACAATACGGGGAGGGTGCGCAGCATGTTCAAAGCATTCATTGAGCCTTTCCGTCAGCCGCCACCGCCGATTGATCCGGAGACGTTACGATCAGGCGGTGGTCGCAAACCCAAGGCACGGGCGAAGAACTGGTCAGGTACGCTAGGTCGTATCTGGACCTATCTGGCACGGCGCAAGGTTAAACTGTCCATGGTACTGTTGATGGTGTTAGCCAGCTCCGCACTTGCTTTGCTTGGCCCCTACATGGTAGGAGTGGCCGTAGATGATTTCATCGCGGGTGAAGCCGGCTCAAGCTGGACTCGGTTTCTGATTGGATTAACCGCAGTGTATGTCTTGTTCTCTCTTACATCCTGGTTACAAAATATATGGATGATCGAAATTGCACAGGAAACTGTGTTCCGCATGCGGTATGATCTGTTCTCCCATCTGCACAAGCTGCCGATTCCATTCTTCGGTAAACGCCAGCAGGGGGAGATTATGAGTAGGGTGACCAATGATATCGAGAATGTCAGCGGTACGTTGAACAGCTCGGCCATCCAGATTTTCTCAAGTGTATTGACGCTGCTCGGAACGTTTGGGGTTATGCTGTGGCTCAGTCCGCTACTGACCCTGCTTACCTTTATCGTTGTGCCTTTGATGGCCATCGGCATGCGTTGGATTACGCGCAGAACGGGACCTCTCTTCAAGGAGCGGCAGCGCAATCTCGGTGAACTTAACGGTTACATTGAAGAGACATTATCCGGGCAGCGGATCATTAAGGCTTTCTCGCAAGAGGAACGGGTGATTCGCGGTTTTGAGGAACGAAATACCCGCATCCGGATTTCCGGTTTCTGGGCACAGACGATCTCCGGTTTTATCCCGAAACTGATGAATGGGTTGAACAACCTGAGCTTTGCGATTGTTGCGGGTATTGGTGGTATTCTGGCGATTCAGGGTTCTGTTACCGTCGGGGTGATTATTATCTTTGTGGAATATGCCCGTCAATTCACCCGTCCACTGAATGATCTGGCGAACCAGTGGAATACGTTATTGTCCGCGATTGCGGGGGCTGAGCGCGTATTCGAGGTGCTGGACGAAGATGAAGAAGCGAAGGACGAAGGGGCAGCGGTATCTCTGGATAAGGTGGAGGGAGCCGTTCGTTTCGACAAGGTATCCTTTGGATACGATGAAGGACGTAACATTTTGCATGACATCAGCTTTGAAGCCAAACCTGGTGAGATGATTGCCCTTGTAGGTCCGACCGGAGCGGGGAAAACAACATTGATTCAGCTATTATCCCGTTTCTATGATCCGACAGGTGGCATATTAACGGTAGATGGTCGCGATATGACCACCATTCGGCGTGAGAATCTGCGGTCACATATGGCATTTGTACTACAAGATTCATTTCTGTTTCAGGGTACGATTCGAGAAAATATTCGGTTTGGCCGTCTCGATGCGACGGATGAAGAGGTGGAGGCAGCCTCCCGGCTGGCCAATGCTCACTCCTTCATCGTGCGGATGAAGGACGGGTACGACAAAGTGCTCCAGGCCGACGGGAGCGGCATTAGTCAGGGACAAAAGCAATTACTCGCCATTGCCCGGGCAATTCTGGCCGATCCATCGATACTCGTACTGGACGAAGCGACGAGCAGTATTGATACCGTCACAGAGATCAAAATTCAGGAAGGGCTACAACGTCTGATGCAAGGCCGCACCAGCTTTGTCATTGCCCACAGGCTGAACACGATCCGTCAGGCTGACCGAATTCTGGTGCTGAAGGATGGACATCTACTAGAGCAAGGATCGCATGATGAGTTGCTGGAACAAGGCGGTTTCTACAGCGAGCTGTATTACAGTCAGTTGCGTAAAAAGGCTCAATAAGGCAATAAGGTGCAGTAAGGGAAGGCAACGTGACGAAGGAATGCAGGAATTGGTCCTGCTGACGATCCCTTTGCGCTCAAGTTTGGGAAATGACTTGAGCAGTACCTTTTATTCTGGTGAGGACGTTAACGTGGACAAGGCTCAAATATTGAAAAAAAGGATTGGAGACCCCAGACGGGGCCCCAATCCTTTTTGTTGATATGTGCGATATGAAGTGGAGATCGTTCGCGGTTGTCATATAGTCAACTTGCCCGATGGTATTGTAATGCAGACTCAGCAAGGGTTGTACCAACTTTAACGAACATGACAGACGCTATTTGGCGAAATAAAAAGGTTGTGATATTCTAACGAACCTCAGAGATGCTATTGACCTGAAGGAGTCCTGTAAATTTGAATATAAGGTTTCTGGTGTTCGTTACATTTTGAGATCATGCCCAAAACCCTCGAATAAGGTGCCTGATGTTCGTTAGCGTTCGGACCTACCCGCGAGTTGCCCTTGTCGGAAGCTGAAGCTGAGGAAATAAAAGTATACGTTAAAAAGGGTTGATTGAGGGAAAGCGAGCTGCCGAGCCGTCGGGGAGTTGGTCACTCGTGCAATCAAAGGGAGAGCAGGAAGGAGGGCATGGGGAGTTATGCCTTCTTTCCTGCTCTTGTAATTTACACGTACAATGTCGAGTGCATTGCATCATACAACGTAGCACCTGACATTACTTCGTTACACTGCTCAACTTGAATGATCCGTCCGTCAGCTTATTCGTATTGGCGAAGTCCACGCCAGGCTGATTTGTTGATGGATCGATGATCGTAATCGCGATATCATAGGAGCCAGTAGCAAGACCGGAGACCGAAATGGAGTCGGTCAAGGTGTAGGTACCCGTTTTCCATGTGGTCAGATTAACGTTTGTAGTTTTCTTCGCAACAACGGTATTGCCGCTGCGGAGTTGAATCTCAACCGGCCAAGCAAACGGGAAATGCTGTACGCCTTTATTTTCCACCTTAATCGTTGTGGTAAACGTGCTTCCGCTAATGGTGGATGGATGCGATATTTCCTTCACGACAAAGTGGTAACCCATTCGTTTCTTGAGTGCGTCAATATTGGCCTGTAATGCATGATTCAGAGGAAGCGAAGCAGGGGAATTCGGTCCCAGCCAGCTTGGTTTACTAAGCTCAGTTTGACGCAGCGTTTCCGTGAAGCCGCTACCGGTGGTTAATGCCGCAAGCATGCCGGAAGCTCCCCCATAAAATTCACCACCAGAGATTCGGGTTTCCCAGAAGTTCGGGTGTCCTGGTTGCTGCTGGCCGATGTCATCCCAATAGCCATTCTGGGTGCCCGTGTACCAACCCCAATCCGCATCGAAGCTGTCTTTATGTCCAAACACATCGTTGAACATGCCCATAACCATGCCTTTATTGTTGGTTTTCGCCAAGGCGATACTACGGCGGATCAGAACCTGCATTTTGTCCTCTTTGCCAGCAAAGGCATCAATGTAATGCTGAACATACTTGTTCGAGATGTCATTGGTAGGGAAAGCGCCTGTGTAATTGGTTTCACCATTGGGTCCGACATAAGGCCACGTATGGAACTCTCCCCAGTGTCCGAGGGAACCAATCTGGACAAAAGCGACCGGACGATCATTGGTGTTGTACCTTGCCGCAATGGCTTCGATGGCTAATTTGTGCCGGTCTTGCAGATAGGTGGAGTTGTAGTTGGGGGAGAAGCCCATGTTGTTGCCTGTACCCATGCCTCCGGTTGTATCGTTGTATACGGTTCCGGGTGATTCTCCACGGGCAACCATGTCATTGTAGAGCCAGTCGGGAATATCCCGATGAGCCTGCCCTGTCGGGCTGTCCAGAATGAAGCGAAACACCACTTTGACGCCTTTACTTTTCCAGTAGGCAAAATTATTGGTGGCTTCAATTGCACTAAAATCATATGTGCCTTTGGTGGACTCTAGCTCCTTCCAGGTTACACCGGCATATACGAGCCTGTGTGGCTGTGCATATGTCGTGCTCTTGGCCGAAGGCGCCCAGCCTTTGAATGGATTGTTGAGTGGGCTGTCCAGCTCTACAGGATTCACCACGGTATTGTTCCCCGTACCCCCACCCGATCCAGACGAGGTCAGGAGATAAGCGGGCAGTGTTTGTCCAGCGGCGGGCAGTCTGGATGTATCCGAGCTGTTATCGATATACCCGACTCGCACTGTACTGCCTGCACTGATTTGCAGTGTTGAGAGAGGAATAGCAACCTCGATGACGGAGGAGCTACGGTAGAATTGGGAGCTGGTTAATGTGCTGTTGAAATTCCAGTGCCAGTCGGTCCCGCTGCCGCCATAGCGGTATAATCCCGTATTTTCAAGGAGCCACTCCACACCTGTAGTCCCCCAGCCCGCAGCCTGGTAACCGGTTGAAGTATTGTTATCGGTGTTAATCCAGAAGTTGCCCATCGCTGTACTCAGACCTGAGCCTTGAACGAGCAGATAGAGGTTGGTCCCATCATTAGTTACTTTGAGCGTCTGGGCTGTGCCACTATTGGTCGTGAGCGCACTAACGCTGCTCCAGTCGCTCACATTGCCATCAATGGTGATGGTTGCAGCAGAGGCTTTGGGTAAGGCTCCCGCAGGCAAAAGCAGGGTAATCATGAGGACAAAAGCCAAAAACAGTCCAAAACTCCTCTTATTTCGATCAAATAATCTTGTCATGGTATACCTCCTGAATAATGGATTATGGATGATTAACTCGTTCTGTCACACTTGCATGTCATGAGGGAAAGTTAGGGAAGTTCAACTCCTTTCGAATCCGCATTGAGCGGTACGATAATGACGTTGTATGTAAGAATCATGGTAGTAAGTGAGGATAAACAACTGAAAAGATGAGGAAATTAGTTTGCGGCAAATATAAAATATGATATTAGTTCTTGAATTCCGCGTCTAAATTGCATTATAGGGGATGAATAAAGGAGATTCAACAGATTTTTTTCCAGAATTTATTGAGTTTTCTATTGAAAATAAGAGTGTCTGATTGAAAAATAAACAGAAATTTTTATAAGTTTAATGTCATTTTTGCCGCAAAAAAAATATAATTACATTAAATTATATGACATAAAAGTAAAAATGTAAACGCTTAATTTGCGATAAGTGCAGAGTTAAATAGTTTATTTGTATACAAAAACTCTTAAAAATATGTTGCGGCAAAATAATAAAAAAATTAGCCAAAACCAATTGACAAGCAAATAAAACTATTTTACTATCGTTACATAGTCATCGTCTTGTTAGATTTCTTTACATCGAATTGGTGTCAAGGTATTTGCCGCAAATTTACGAGCAACGGAGAGTGTAAGCATGGGGAAGATAAAAATGGCTTTTATCGGTGTAGGAGACATGGGGTCACATCATTGCATTGGTTTTGATTTGCTCGAAGAGAGTGAGGTTCGTTATATCTGTGACATGAATGAGGCCAATGTGGCACGTACGCTGGCTGAACTTAAAAACAGTAACCCCACTATAGTTAGTGATTATCATGAACTGCTTGCCAATGAAGATTTGGATGCGGTGGTCATCAGTGTGCCGAACTATCTGCATCGTGAAGTAGCGGTAGCTTTTTTGGAAGCAGGCAAGCATGTATTTCTGGAGAAACCCGTCGCCCATACCATTGAGGACTGTGATGCCATTATAGAAGCGGCTGAAGCCTCGGGACGGGTATTGCAGATCGGATTGGTTTATCGGTATTCGAATCTGTATCGCCGAATGGAGAAGGAATTGGAGAACGGCCGTCTTGGTGACGTGAAATTGATGTGGTGCAAAGAATTCCGTGACCCGTTCCCACCTGCCGATTGGTTCTATGACAAAACCAAGTCCGGGGGAGCGATTGTAGAGAAGGATTGTCATCACTTCGATATTTTCAACTGGATGATCCAGGCGAAGCCTATCCGCGTGTTTGCCTCTGGAGGCCAGCATGTCATGAAGCAAGGAGAACGCAATCAGATTCAGAATTCATACAGTCACTATCCGACAAAAGAAATCTCGGATACCTCCATCGTCGACCATGCCTTTATCACCATTGATTATGACAACGGCAGCAAAGCCAATCTGGGTCTGTGCATGTATTTGAAACCACGCAATCTGATGGAAGAAGGGCTTGAGATTGGCCTGATCGGAGAGAACGGCGGACAGATGGTGGCTCGCAATGACAGAACGATTGATATCGTTGGTGGGCAAGACTGGACGAAGGATCATCTGGAGATTGATGTGACGTCGGATTCCATTATGGGCGGTCATACTGGCGGACAGACTCAGCGTATTGATTTTCTGAAATGTGTACAGGAAGGCAAGCAGCCTTTTGCGAGTGCACAGGTTGGTCGTAATGCGTTGCTTATTGCCCTGGCGGCAGAGAAATCCATTTTGGAAGAACGGTATGTCTATTTAGAAGAAATTTCAGGCTGAGGGGTGTCATCATGAACAGGTTGAGAAAATATGACACGCTGCTGTTCTTTCTCTTCATTTTGCCTTGGATCATTGGATTTATCACCTTTTTTATGATTCCTTTTGGAACCTCGGTATTCTATGCCTTTACGGATGCCAGACTTCCTGGAGCGACTAACTTCAACTTTGTCGGGATCGATAATTTTACACACATGATGGACGATCCCATCTTCTTGAAAAGTCTGCTGAACACGATGTATTTTGTAGTATTTGGTGTTCCGATTGTAACAGCAGGCATGCTTGGTCTGGCAATGCTGCTTAATTTTAATGTCAAAGGAATTGCCTTGTTCCGCACCTTCTTCTATTTGCCGACCCTGGTGCCGATTGTGGCAACGGTCATAATCTGGCGGCTGGTATTCAACTCCGAATTTGGCATCTTGAACGCTGGACTTGGCGCACTTGGTATAGGCAAAGTGGACTGGATTGGCGGAGAACATACGATTAAGCCGGTCATCATCATGCTTCAGGTCTGGATCTCCGGCAGCGGGGTACTGATCTTCCTGGCTGCACTGAAGAATGTACCCAGACATTTGTATGAAGCGGCAGCCATCGATGGTGCCAGCGGGGTTCGCCGATTTTTCCAGATTACGCTGCCGATGATCAGTCCTTCCATTCTGTTTGTCATCATTATTCAGACAATGTATAACTTTCAGATGTTTACGGAAGCACTCCTGTTATCCAAGGGTGGTCCGAACTACTCCGCCTATACATTTGTCTACAATATCTACAAGTCGGCCTTTACCGATCTTAAATTCAGCATGGCGATGACACAGTCCATTTTCCTGTTCGCCGTGATCTCACTTGTCACCCTGATCCTGATGAAATTATCGAACCGCTTTGTGTATTACGAGGGAGAACGATAGGAGGAGAGTTACATGAATAGCCGAAAAATAGCGGTTAAAACGTCCCAATATACGTTGCTGATCGCAGCGTTAATGCTATTCGCAGGGCCTCTTGTATGGATGCTCTCGACCATGCTGAAAACCAAAGCGGAAACGTATAAGGTACCTCCAACCATCCTGCCAGACACATTCAGTCTGGAAGCCTTTGAACGGTTGTTCGCTGTACAGCCGATGATGTGGCAGTGGATTCAAAACTCATTTATCATTTCCTTTTTTGTTGCAGCGGGAGCGGTGGTGTCCAGTTCACTTGTCGCTTATGGTTTCTCCCGCTTTGTGAACAGATACCGTAATATTTTGTTCCCGGTTGTACTCGTTACGTTGATGATTCCCCCGTCCATTATGATGATTCCCTCGTACGTCCTTTTTTCCAAGTTAAACTGGATTGACACCTGGTTGCCGCTCATTGTGCCGGCCTGGCTCGGAGGCGCCTATTATATCTTCTTGTTTCGCCAATTCTTCATGACCATTCCCCAGGAGCTGGATGAAGCTACATATCTCGATGGCGGCAATCGCTGGACGGTATATGCACGAGTGATTATGCCGCTGTCCAAACCCATTATTATGACAACCATCATTTTTGCCTTTGTGAATTCCTGGCTAGATTTTCTGGGGCCCTTCCTGTATATCAAAAATGCAGAAATGTTCACCCTGAGCGTAGGCTTGCAGCTCCTGATTGGTCAGACGAGCCAGGATCTGCCGGCACTTGCGGCGGGAGCATTCATCAGTATTGTTCCGATCGGTCTGCTATATCTGTTTGCACAACGTTATATCGTTGAGGGGGTGGTGCTCACGGGCACCAAAGGGTAGAGAGGCTGCCTGCTTTCCGGTTTTCAGGTGAACAGGACTTATTGATATGACTTAAAGGGGAGCTGTGTATATGAGAGCGAAGAGCAAACGGCTATTCAATGTGTGGGCACTTGTACTTGCTACAATGGTGGTCATCAGTGGATGTGCGAATGGAGGATCGTCGGAAAATGCCAACTCTGGAGGTTCCGGTAGCAGTGAAGGCTCAGGCGAGCCGGTAACTATCACGTACTCACAATGGGGGACGGCAGAAGAGCTTCATCGTACACAGGAACTGCTGGATCAGTTCATGAAGGCCAATACCGATATTAAGGTCAAACTGGAAGGTAAGGATTGGGGCAGTTACTGGGACGGACTGACAGCGAATGCGGCGGGGGGCACACTTCCGGACGTGTTCAAAACGAGTTATGCATACGTGGAGAAATACGCCGAACTGGGTATTTTCAAGGAATTGGATGGCTTGCTGGCGGAAAATCAGTTTGATCTGAACAATGTGGACAAAAGTCTGCTGGGTCTCCACCAGTATCAGGGTAAACAAGTATCCTTACCTATCGATGCCAACGTCATCGTATGGTATTACAACAAAGCGATCTTTGAGAATGAAACCACGAATCCTCATGATGCTCCCGTTCCTTCGCTCGAGCCCACATGGGATGAAATTACCGATATTGCAACCAAGCTAACGCTGGATAAGAACGGGAAAAGCGCAGACGAAGCGGGTTTTGATGCCGGAAACATCAAGCAGTGGGGCTTGTCCATTTCACCAGGATCAACGATGGATTGGTTTCTGGAGCCGGAACTGTGGTCCAATGGTGCGAAGCTGGTGAATGATGATGGTTCCCTTGCGCTTGAGACACCTGAAGCGATGGAAGTGCTGAACTATTTTATCGACTTGACCAAAAATAAAAAGATCAACACCACACCTGCACAGATTGAAGGTTTAGGTGGACAGGTGAATCTTGCGATTACGACATCCAAAGTAGCCATGAATCCGGGTGGAAGCTGGAATACAACCAACTACCAGGAGGCTGGCGTAGATTACGGCATCTCATATTTGCCAAAATTCAAAACAAACCAAACTGTTGTTCAGCCGGCAGGTCTTGCGATCAGTTCCAACACAAAGCATGAAGAGGCAGCATACAAGCTGCTTGCCTGGCTTGCGGGTCCGGATGGACAGACTGAACTTGCAAAGCAAGGATATTCCATTCCGGCTAACAAGGCCGCAGCGGATGCTTATATCGCTACTGTAGGTGAAGATAATAAAATCTTCCTGGATGCGCAGCAGTATGGCATTGTATCCCCATTTACAACCAAGAAAACTGATCTGGTCTGGACGTACGGCGAGCAATCGCTTAAACTTCCACTTGCCGGAGATGGTGATCTGAACGCAGCGCTTAAGGATTTGGCCTCCAAGATGCAATAAGCAGATAAAGAGGTGGAAATGCGTCATACGTTTTCTTAAAAAGGGTTAAAATTGCGGCAGTTATGGGGTACAGCAGGCTCCCTGACTGCCGCTATTATTTTATAAAAGACTGCGCCCGTGCACCATTTCATTGACTTCTGGTCAGTAGAAATATAGAATTATATTTGCCGCAAATTTGTGTTATCAGAGATGAAATTGCCCCAATACGAATGGGGTTTAAATACATAGTTAGAGGAAAGGTGGGGACTTCACATGGCAAAATTGAAGGATATTGCAGACCGAGTTGGTGTATCGATCTCTACCGTTTCGCGCGTGATGAAGAACGATGTCAATCGATCGGTCAGCGATGAAACCCGCAAAAAGATCTGGGACACCGCTGAGGAGCTGGGTTATCGCTCACAGCGTCCGGCCAAGAAAAAGAAGATTGAACCTAAAACGGCTTATGCAATTGGTTGTGTGGTCGCCATTCCGCAGAACAAATACAACAGCCCTTATTTTTCAGTCATTATGGAAGGTATTGAGAAGCAGCTTGCCGAGGCGGGCATGCGGCTGGAATTTGTGTATAGCATTGAGAACGATGGAGATACCGTACAATTGCAATCTCTGGTGAAGGAACATCGGATTGATGGCATGATTGTAGTGGAACGAATTGACCCGGAAGCTTATCGCTGGCTCAAAGCCAATGTACGGACTGTTGTTGGAGTGGACATTACGGACCCAGACATTCCAGTCGTTGGTTATGACCGTGAAGAGGCGGCGAGAGAGGCCACGAATCATCTGATTGAGCAAGGACATCGGATCATTGCCTACATTGGCGGTGCGGAGTACAAGAATGATTTTCGTGAGGAAAAACGTTTCCTTGGTTACCAACGTGCGATGAATGGTGCGGGATTAACGATTGATGATCACTGGGTCATTGATGTGAAATGGGATGTTTCGCTGAGTTATGAATTGACCAAGCAGGCATTTACCAATAATGCAAACAGGCCTACAGCTATTTTTGCTGCCAGTGATATGATGGCGATTGCCGCCATGCGTGCTGCAACAGAACAGGGACTCCGCATCCCGGAGGATATCGCCTTTTTTGGGGTGGATAATATTGAAATATCCGAATTCACCTCTCCGCCATTATCGACCATTCATGTACCCAAGTTGGAGATGGGTATGTTTGCGGTTAAACAGTTGCTCGATTACCTGGATCATCAGTATGAAGTTGCTGTCAAAATGATCGTCCCATACCGCTGCATATTCCGCCAATCTTCCAATGGAAAAATAGAATAGCTTTTAACCCAAGAGTTCCCTTGTCCAAGTTGGACGAAGGGGACTTTTGGTTTAAGAGATTAATCGTAGATCACATTTTTCCCTTCTTCACTTAATTTTTTCAAAGATGTAAGCATATGATTGATCTCTTCATCGGAGTGTCTTTCCCAGGAAGCTAATTCCGCTACTATTTTTAGAGGTGATTTAGATCTATATGAGCGTGTTGGGTTGCCGGGGAATCTTTGATCCGTTAAGTTAGGATCATTTTCAAAATCTCCTAATGGTTCTACAATGTAGATTCTTTCTTTGGCATTCGTTTTTGCTAATTCAGCACCCCACTTGGCAGCATTTAATGTTCCCGTAAAGTAAATATGGTTAGATTTTTTATCTTGGTAGTTGGATAAGTATTGCGGTTCTAATAAATCTCCAATGTTCAGTTCTGCTTTAGTACCATGAAAAAAGGGTCCATGATCTAAGAGATTTTTTTGGTCATCCATACTGATGCACCTCTTTTTTTAGATTTGTATTTAGCAGTATAGTGTAGGAATCGCCAAAAAAACAGTCTATAAAAAACATGAAAATAACGTTACAATATAAATAGAGAGAATGATATTGAGCGGAAATTACCTATATAGGCTGAATTAGGGGTATGGTTTTGGTACGGAAAAATGAACTATTTATGTTGTTAGCGATATTTTAAAAAGCAAGGAGCAGACTGCACTCGGCAGTCTGCTCCTTTTTTATAGCATTCTGGACAACTTCCGGTATTCCCGGGGGGAAATGCCTTCATATTTGCGGAACATGCGGCTGAAATAATGAATGTCCGGGTAACCGCTTTGTACACCGACCGCCTCAATGGAATGATCGGTTTCCCGCAGCAACTTACGTGCCTCGCTTAGACGGATGGATTGAATGTATTCATTGGGCGGCATGCCCGCAATCTGTTTGAACAATTTGGCCATGTGATCCACACTCAGGTTTAATTGTTTGGCGATGCCCGAATTGGTCCACGGATTGGAAGGGGCGCTCTCTATACGTTTCATGAGCTCAAGCAGCTTCTCTCCGTGTACCGAATCATGGCGTGACGAACTTCGCCAGGATGAACGCAGCAGATGGGTCAATATCTGAAGCATCAAGGCTTTGCATACCAGTTCATATCCCGGTGGGCGCATCGTAAATTCATGGACTAATTGTTCCATAAGCTGCACGGCAGCTGGAGAAGGGGTATAGGTCGGGTTGAAGGATAGCGGCGTCATGCCCTCTGCGCAAGCTTCCACTGCGAATTTATGAGGCAGAACAGTCTCTTCGTTCACAACCATATCTGCCTCGGTCTGAATGGTCAATTCGTTGAAGAAATCAAAATGAATGCCAATGAAACGTGCTTCCGGGCTGGAAACCACCTCATTCTGATGATAGACACCGGCAGGCAGCAAGATTAGCTGACCAGCCTTCAGAACATGGTGTTTATCGTTCATATAAGTTGCAGCTTCGCCTTGAGAGACGTACAGAAGTTCAAAATCATACAAACGCCGCTTTGCCAGCTTGCCGGGAGGAAGGCTTTGAAACTGAGCATAATGCACGTTGGGGGACCATTCCTTGTAAGTGGCGGTTCGTTGCAGAGGATATATCGCTTGTTGCAGAGACATAAGTTCCATCTCCTTTTTCAATGAGATTGGGCCAAATAGATCTAATTAAAACTGAACGGAATTGTGCAAATAATCTCTTTATCTTCTAAATAAATAATCACGTAATTTATTTATAATATATGTATTATCACATGTTCTTACGAGAGAGACAACATCACGGATTAAGCTAAAAAAGGAGAGGATGGACATGAACTCTCTCCCGGTGGAACGGAGCACGAGTTATCGCTGCGAACGACTCAGGTCCGTTGCACAGAATGGATTTCCCACGGCTGCGGATTGGGAGCGATGTGTTCCAGTGGAACTGGTGGACACGGTAACAGGCAGAACACCTCATCAATCTACAGAAGTTCGATTTGGCTGGAGTCCCGAATACTTGCATATTCGTTTTGTATGCCAGGATGATCACGTCGTATCTGATTTCACGGAAAGGAATCAGCCATTGTATGAGCAGGATGTGGTTGAACTATTCATTGATGAACAGGGTGATGGTAGAAACTACATGGAACTTGAGATCAGTCCGCACAACGTGATATTTGATGCACTCATTCACAATAACGACGAAGGTTCAGCATTCCAGGCAGATGTAACCTGGCAGCTGAAGGGGTTGCAAACGTCTGTAGAAGTGGATCATCAGGGCCATCGGGTGTATCTGATCCATATTCCCGCCAGTAACTTCAAGTTTCCCCTGACTAAAGGGATGTGCTGGAGGGTCAACGTGTACCGTATTGATGAGAATGTGCAGGGAGATCGGGAGTATCAGGCATGGCAGCCCACGGGGGCTGTAAACTTTCATTTGCCTGCCCGGTTTGGTTATTTTCAATTGGGATAGCTGTGCATCACTGAAGAACAGGTTTGTATATTTTGGAGGAGGGTATTCGGATGAAAAAAGGGATTAATATATGGTCGTTTCTAGGAGATGTCTCTATTACGGATTGTATTCAGACAGCGAAGTCAGCTGGCTTTGAGGGGATTGAACTGTCGCTTAATGGAGAAGGTGAACTGAGTCTGTCTGCCACAGATCAGGAGGTTCGTGACATTCAGGGACGTCTGGAGGAAGCTGAACTCGAAATCGCGGGACTTGCAACCGGGTTGTACTGGGATTACCCGATGACGAGCGCCCGCCCGGAGATTCGCACGAAAGCACTGGATGTGTGTAAAAAACAGTTGGAACTTGCTGCGGCATTTGGTGTGGATACCATTCTGGTCATTCCGGGTGCGGTTGGTGTAGACTTTATTCCAGACAGCGAAGTGACGGATTATGAAGTTGCCTATGAACGGGCGCAAGAAGCCCTTGCGTACCTGCTGCCGTATGCGAAAAGTGCAGGAGTATCCATTGGCATTGAGAACGTATGGAACAAGTTTTTGGTATCACCGTTAGAACTGCGTGCCTTTATTGATTCTTTTGGCTCAGAGTATATAGGTTCGTATTTCGATGTGGGCAATGTCGTGCAGAACGGTTACCCGGAGCAGTGGGTTCGCATTCTGGGTCATCGGATCAAAAAAGTGCATTTCAAGGATTACCGCCGTCAAGCGGGAGGGCTTCATGGATTTGTGGATCTGCTGGCTGGAGATGTGAATTATCCGGCGGTGATGCAGGCATTACAGGCTATTGGTTACGATAACTACGTGACGGCCGAGATGATTCCACCTTACACTCATCATTCGAAGCAGATCATATTCAATACATCCAAAGCGATGGATGCCATTCTTGGAAGTTCTCAGTAATAAATTCGGATAACAACGTTTTTGGAGTATTCATTCTATTTTGATATGGGAGGTAGAAATATGTTAAAAGTGGGATTGATCGGTTTTGGGTTTATGGGACGTATGCATTTTGATAACTATGTACGCCTCGCCTCAGAAGGGGAACCCGTTGAATTGGTAGCCATCTGTGATCTGAGAATAGAGGAACTGAAGCGCGGTAAAGCTGCCGGCAATATGGCAACAGAGCAAGAGGTATATGATCTCACACCTTATCGGTTGTACGACAATATTGACGCGATGCTGGAGCAAGAGGAACTGGATATCATTGATATTACGTTGCCTACACCATTGCATGCTGAACTAACGTGTTCCTTGCTGGAGAAAGGTTATCATGTGTTGTGTGAGAAACCGGTTGCGCGCCATTCGGCGGAAGGCTGGAAGATGGCAGAAGCCGCCAAAGCGACAGGAAAAACACTGATGATTGGGCAATGTTTACGCTTCTGGCCAGCCTATAGCTATCTGAAATCCGTAGTAGAAGACGGTCGTTACGGAGCGGTCAACGCAGGTTATTTCTTCCGCGGTTCGGGTTTGCCTCAAGAGTGGTTCCTGGATGGGGAGAAAAGCGGGGGCTGCATATTAGATATGCACATCCATGATGCGGATATTATTCACTGGGTGTTTGGCAAACCGGATCAAGTATCCACGCTCGCTCGTAATGTTATTCCGGGAAGCGGCTATGATACCGTGTCTACCAATTATGTGTATCCTGACGGAAAAGTGCTGAATGCCCAAGCCGACTGGACGCTAGGGGGAGACTACGGTTTCTCGATGACGTATCGGGTTAATTTGGAGCAGGGGAATCTGGTCTTTGAGAATGGTGAGCTGAAAGTAAATCCGAACCATGCTCCAGGCTTTGTCGCTGAGCTGTCACCCGACTCAGGATATTATCACCAACTTAAATATTTCATTCAATCCGTTCAAGCGGGTACGCCTGTATCTGTATGTACACCAGAGAGTGCAACAGGCACGCTTGAGTTAATTGAAGCCGAGATACGTTCAGCAGATGAGCGTGGCACATTGGTTACGGTAAAGTAGGAGTAGATTGAGAAGTGATGCAGCATGAATATCGTAAAAATGAAGAAGGGGCTGTCCCATTGTCATGAATATGACGGGACGCCCCTTTTAAGCATCAGTGTAATGACTCGTCGCCTCATTCGAGAACCTCGTCTTAATTCTGCCCGCCAACAACCTGCCAGTTATTCGCCTGCTCCACCGTTAACGGTTGGTGTCTGCGGATGTAATCCTCCACCAATGTAGCCATATCCATGGCGCCTTCATGCAGTACCTTTTTGCCCGGATACATCGCATAATCCCCGCCGCCAGCAGCGCGGTAACTATTCATTACTACCGAGTACATGCCATCCATGTCCATTGGCTTGCCTTCATGTTCCAGCTTCACAACTCGACTACCTACAGGTTTGGAGATATCCAACTCGTATTCAATACCAGCCCACATATCGTAATTATAATGCTGGGGTTTCGGTTCCATATAAGCCGGATTGACTGCCACCTCACCAGAGGCATTTACTTCAAAATAACGTGCCGTTTGTTCCAATGCCTCCCGGATATCCTGACCACTCAGCTCCAATACGGTCAGTGTATTAGGGTAGATGAAGTTGGATAATACGTCTCGAACAGTGATGTGACTCCCGAATCCTCGTGCTTCTTCACTCAGCATGGCGGTATTGGAGAGCTGCGCTCCAGTCGCTTCCATCTGCACTTGATGTACAAAAGCAATGAATGGATGTGCCTTGAGTCGCAGGGCCGTAGCATTGGTGATGGATAAATCCCCAGCCACCTGGCCAATGGGTTGATCAAGCCATGCTTGTGCCTCAGTTTCCAGATCATCTGTCAGTTTCATGACGGTTGCATCAGGTTCAATCTCATTATGTTCATCCAGAAGTAACAATCGAGCCTTCTTATCTGTAATCTGCCATTTCCCGCCCGATGATTGTTCCAACTGAACGGATACATGCCCCGCACCATTTCCGCTGAAGCCCGGCTGAATGACTGTTACACCATGAATATTAGCGGTAAGCTGACGATGCTGGTGTCCGGTAAGCAGCACATCGATACCTTCGATGTCCCGGCAGATGGCATAACCTTGATTTTCTCCAGTTAACCGTTCGGTGGGCTCGCCTGTCTCCAGATCACTCTCGAATCCGCCGTGATAACTGACAACCATTACATCTGGTTGTTCATGCTCATGGATATAGTTAACCCATGCACGAATAGTCTCTAAGGCATCAAGGAACTGTAACCCCTCAATATTTTTCGGATGCTCCCAGTTTGGAATGTAATGCGTAGTTGCGCCCAAGAGTGCAATTCGGACCCCGGAGGAGAGTGTCTTGATCAGATATGGAGGCCCGAAGGCTGGTAGACTTGCACCTGGTGGAAGATCTGTCCGAGATTCTGATCCATTGGCTCTGTCGTGCTCACCATGAACAATATTGGCTGACAGCCATGGGAAATTGGAAGCGCCAACTGCTCCGTGCAACAGATTCTGACCATAGTTAAACTCGTGATTGCCCATCACCGCCGCATCATAACCCAGTTCATTCAGTACTGTTATGAATGGATGCACTTCGTTGTTGGAAACCTGTGAAGCTGCATAGGAGGCCAAGGGTAATCCTTGCAGCAGATCCCCGTTATCCACCAGCATCAATTCAGGTGCACGTTCACGTTCCTTACGAATCAGGGAAGCCAGCAGGGCAAGTCCAGCCGGGCGGTAGGCGTTGGTATTGTAATGAATGGGACGGATGGCCCCGTGCAGATCACTGGTGAACAGAATGTCGAAGCTTGCCGTATGGTTTATGGATGTCATTTTACAATCTCCTCTAATATATAAGTTCAGATATATGGAATTACCATAAAACGGAGAAGACAGAATAGGCTGAAGAACCGAAGTATATGCCGTTATCTCCGATGTTCTTCCTAATATCTTCAACCATAATGAGCCTATTCTAACAGATACAAGTCCCGCTGACAGCCTGACAGGAAACTTTACAAAACTCCAAATTTCGTTTCACATCGCGCAAATATTTGGCAATTATAGTAGACAAGTACTGAAAAATAGAAACTCTTTGGAGGGTGTTCGTTTGAAGAAGTCTGCTTTATTTTTACCATTGTTGATTTTGGTTCTGTTTCTGAGTGCTTGTGGGTCTAGCAGTAGTACAACAGGTTCGGCTAACGGGGAAAATGCGAGTTCGAATGCATCCGGTACGTCTACGGCAGAGACAGAGAAAGCTGTCGAAGGTTATGTGCCAACTGAATTGACGGTTCAATTTGTTCCTTCCCAGAATGCAGATACGCTTGAAGCCAAAGCGAAACCGCTGGAGAAGCTGCTTGGTGACAAACTGGGCATTCCGGTAAAAGTCAGCGTATCCACCGACTACAACACAATTATTGAAGCAATGGCTTCCAACAAAGTAGACGTAGGTTTCTTGCCTCCGACAGCTTATGTACTGGCTAAAGAAAAAGGCGCTGCACAAGTTATTCTGCAAGCACAACGTTTTGGTGTTAATGATGAGACTGGAGCTCCTACAGAGCAACTGGCAGATTCATATAAATCCATGTTCATTGTAAAAAAAGATTCTCCGATTCAATCCATCGAGGACCTTAAAGGTAAAAAAGTCGCTTACCAAAACGTAACGTCTTCCGCAGGTTATGTATGGCCAGCAGGTCTGTTGCTGGACAGAGGGATTGATCCATTAAAAGATGTAACACCTGTAACGTTGAAAGGTCATGACCAAGGTGTTATCGCTGTATTGAACGGTGACGTTGATGCAGCAGCTATTTTCCAAGATGCCCGCAACACGGTAGCCAAAGACTATCCGACTGTATTTGAAGATACACGTGTACTGGCGTTCACTGAGCCTATTCCTAACGATACCATTGCCGTTCGTACAGACATGAATGCAGATTGGACTGCGAAGATCAAACAAGCCTTCATCGATATCGGTAAAGATACTGAAGGTCACCAGATCATCAAAGAAATCTATACGCATGAAGGTTATGTAGAGTCCGATGATAGCAAGTTTGAGATCGTTCGTCAGTATGGCGAAAAAGTGAAAGGTGAATAACTCTGATCCAAAAGTAGTTCGGGATCTGTTCACTTTGTAGTAGCTTTCTTGGATGGGAACAGCTTAATCGTAGCAATGGACAGGCCAGTTCAGCGTGATCTACGCTGCGCTGGCTTGTGCCATTATAGCAAGGACTCATGTATGGTTGATCATTATGAATGAAAGAAGGATATTGTCATGATTGAGCTTCATAACGTTACCAAAACTTACGCTAACGGCACCAAAGGCCTGGATAATATTAATCTGAAATTTGAGCAGGGGGAATTCATTGCTGTAGTGGGTCTGTCGGGTGCGGGTAAATCAACTCTTCTGCGATCCATTAATCGGCTGCACGACATTAGTGAGGGCGAGATTCTGATTAACGGAAGTTCCATCACGAAGGCGCAAGGCAAACGGCTACGCATGATCAGACGTGACATCGGCATGATCTTCCAGAGTTTCAATCTGGTGAAACGGTCCAGTGTACTTCGTAATGTACTCGCTGGACGCGTTGGATATCATTCCACCATGCGTACCATTCTGGGTCGTTTTCCAAAAGAGGATATTGAACTGGCATTCACTGCGCTGGATCGTGTGAATATCTCGGAGAAAGCTTATTCCCGTGCAGATCAGCTGTCTGGTGGACAACAACAGCGTGTGGCTATTGCCCGTGTACTGGCACAGGAAGCAAAAATCATTTTGGCCGATGAACCGGTTGCTTCACTTGACCCGCTTACAACAAAACAGGTCATGGATGACCTGAAACGCATCAATCAAGACCTTGGGATCACGACCATCGTCAACCTTCACTTTATTGATCTGGCGAGAGAGTATGCGACCCGTATTGTCGGATTGAGAGCAGGCGAGGTCGTATTCGACGGTCCGGTGGAAGAGGCAACGGATGAGCGCTTTGCAGAAATATACGGCAGACCGATTCTGGCTGACGAATTGTTGGACAAGCAGGCTGTGCATGAGCAGGGAGAAGTTGTGGTATGAAGGGGCAGTCCAACGTTCCATTTCAGAATTCAGGCGGAGTGGGGAAGGAACCTGGTTCCAGCCCGGCTCAGGTTGTGAATCGCCCAAAACCGCCTGGGCGTACGAAACATCTGCTCACCTTAGTTATCATTCTGCTCTTATTGTGGGCAAGTGCGAAACAGACGGATGCCAGCTTTACGGAGTTGTTTGAAGGTTTTCCCAACATGTTGGATCTGCTGAAGGAGATGTTCCCACCCCGGTGGAGTTACTTTGATAATATCGTGCAAGGCATGCTGGAAACGATCCGAATGGCCCTGATTGGGACAACCATTGGTGCGATTATTGCGATTCCGGTCTCGATCATCTGTGCCGGTAACCTGATGCCAAGTCGCTGGATCTACTATCCGGCACGTTTTCTGCTGAACCTGATTCGGACCGTGCCAGATCTGTTGCTTGCTGCTTTGTTTGTTGCTGTGTTTGGTTTGGGGCCCATCCCCGGAATCTTGGCACTGGCTGTGTTCTCGATAGGTCTGATTGCTAAGTTGACCTATGAGACGCTGGAAACCATTGATCAGGGGCCACTGGAAGCGATGACGGCTGTTGGTATGAATCGGATTCAGCTCATTGTATATGGCGTGGTGCCGCAACTGGCTGCCCAGTTCACATCGTATGTGCTGTATGCCTTCGAAATTAATGTACGTGCTGCTGCCATTCTGGGACTGGTGGGAGCCGGAGGAATCGGGCTCTATTACGAGGCCACACTTGGATTCCTGGAGTATGACAAGACCAGTGTAATCATTCTGTTTACCCTCGTCATTGTTCTAATCATTGATTATGTAAGTACTAAGCTGCGGGAGAAATTGCTATGATGAAAAATGAAACAAGCCGCATCCGGCCTAAACCACGGAAGAACCCACTTCGTTGGGTCATTGTGTTACTGCTGATCCTTGTGTATGTCTGGGCGCTTGCTGGTGTACCGTTTACTGGTTTCAAGGAAACCGCTGCTCAGATTATGAAGGCCATTGTAGCCGGGATTTTCTCACCGGATTGGGATTTTGTATATTTGCCTGAGGGGGAAGACCTGCTGCGAGGACTGCTGGATACACTGGCGATTTCCGTGCTGGGTACCGTAATCTCGGCTGTGCTCTGTATTCCATTTGCCTTCTGGTCTGCCCGTAACATGAGTGGGCATCGTTCCATCTCGGGCGCAGGTAAAATGGTACTGAGCTTTATCCGCACGTTCCCTGAGATTATCATGGCCTTGTTGTTCATTAAGGCAGTAGGTCCCGGATCGTTTGCAGGCGTACTCGCCCTTGGATTACACTCCATCGGCATGTTAGGCAAATTGTACGCGGATGAAGTTGAGAATATCGACTATGGCCCATCTGAGGCGCTGCTTGCCTCCGGAGCCAATCGTATGCAGCAGTTGTGGTTCGCGATCCTGCCGCAGGTGATGCCTGGATTCTTGAACTATACGTTGTATCGGTTCGAGATTAATGTACGTTCCGCGACCATACTGGGTGTAATCGGGGCAGGGGGGATTGGTACACCGTTAATCTTTGCACTTAGCACACGGAACTGGCCGCGAGTAGGTATTATCCTGTTGGGTATTATCGTGATGATCACGATCATCGACTTGATCTCGGGGTATATTCGTAAGAAGCTAGTGTAGAGTTAATGTGGAACTACGAATATATTAGATGATAAATTAAGATAAGTTGATAGAGGAAGAAGAGAGGGCTATTCGGTGCCAGAATATTGGCAGGGATAGTCTTTTTTTGTGTCTGCAAAAAAACAAAGGTGCATTCTTGTTGCTCAGCTAACCGTCGAGGAATAAGAGTGTTCAAAGAATATGCATTACAATGATTGAATTGTTTTCCAAATCCATGTAATATTAATAGGTTTCTATATAAAGGGAATTAAGGATATTAATTAATACTCCTCTTAGATACCCATACAAAAAATGAGTTTTTTAAAGGAAGGTGACCTATGGAAACATTTTATTTTATATGGATTGGGTTTATGGTGCTCCTATTACTGTACAGAATGATCTTTCAGAAGTTTAAAAAACATAACAGAGAAAATATTGGGCTCAGTGCAATTCTGATTATTTTTACAGGAAGCAGTTATACTTTTACACACATGAACTTAATTCTTGTCATTAGTGTCATCGCCGTGGCCGCTTATTGTGCTGTATGGAACAGCATTCTATTTGTTAGAAATGGATATGAGCCGGAACGATTGAAATGAGCTTATACTATTACCAAAAAACCGAAACCGATTTGCCCTGTGAATCAGGCAATGTTGGTTTCGGTTTTTTAGTTGCTTGGTTAAACGTTAGGCTTCTTTATTGAGACTTAGCTAGCCAAAGGCAATGCTTTGGTAACTTGGACTGTAATCGTCTCGGTGCTTGTTACGCCTGCGGCGTTGATCAGCTCAGCACGGTACGTATACGTTCCGTTAGCGCGACCGGACAATTCAGTTGTAGCACTTTGAGAAGCTGGTGTTGCTGCGTTCAACGCTTGTGTATCAATCAACACATCATTCTCATAGAGACGGTATTCGGTTGCGTTTGTACCCCACCAGAGGTTCATGGATACGTTATAGTTGCCATCACCATCCCAGTTGTTTTGGGACAATGTAGCTTTGCCTGGAGCGGCATTGGTTACTTGTACCGTCAGCACGTCACTGCGTGTTGTACCTTTGTCATTGGTCAGCTCAGCTACATAAGTATACGTGCCGTTGGCTTTGCCTGTAATAGCTGTTTTGGAGGACTGAGCCGATGGTGAAGCTGCAGTCAACTTCTGCGTATCGATCAGAACGCCGTTCTCATACAGTTTGTACTCGGAACCATTTTCGCCCCACCAGAGGTTCATGCTTACGTTATACGAACCTTCGAACAGGCCAGTGGTATATCCATTATCAGAAGAAAGCACCGGTTTACCCGGTGCTCCTGCAGCTGGAGTGGAAGGCACTTCGCCGCCACCTTGCTCTTCAGCAGGTACAAAATCATTCAAGCTTCTAGGTTTCAATTGATATACGTCTTTGAAAATAGCGGAAATGCCTGTGATATCGATTTTATCACCAGCAGCATAAGGGAAGGAAGTCTCCGTCACACCTGTACGGGTATCTACACGGATATGTGTGCTTGTTCCGTCTGCTGCTACGGCATCGAATTCAAATGATCCAACTGGTGTAGCACTGATGATATTCTCGATCGTTACATTTTTCAATTGAACCAGTTGACCCTGGTTCGCATCTGTAATTGCAGTAACTTCGATTGGCGCAGGTACGGAAGCCGTACCTGTTTTCTCAATCGCAACGATATCGGTAAGCTCGAACTCGCTGTTATAGATGGTTGTTGCTGCCGTTACTTTCACCTTGTCACCTGCATGGAAGCCGCTAGTATGCTGGAATACGTAGATTCCAGCAGTTTCATCTTGAAGATAGAAGGCTTGTCCACCAAATGCACCCGGCTCTGTCGTCACAACACCTTCGATAGTTACGGTAGTGCCAACGGCTTTAGTACGTGCTTCAGCAACTGTGATAGCTGCTGGAATCGGTCCTTCTTCTTCCGGAAGCTGTTCTGCTGGCACATTGCCAACAGTCACGGCATTGGTGATCAGGTTGCTGCCATTCAGACGCAGACGCAAGCTCGCAGCGCCAGTTGTACCTGGTTTGATACGGACGTTCAGATCTTTGATCCCACGACCTTGGCTGTCCGAGGTTACACTGAATGTGGAGCTATAACCGTACGAAGTCGGCCAAGTACCACTTTCATTCTGTATCATGGCTACCTGTGTTCCGCCAGTCAGATAGATGCCGGCACTATAACCGGATACGGTTGTGTTTGGAGCCATGTTCTCCACAACGACACGAATCTGGAAGTCTTCTGCGTTTGGAAGTGTATCCTGTTTCACGAAGCTGTAAGCAGCGTTCGCGCTGGATGCAGGTCCACCGTAAGAACCAGCCTTGAACGTGGAACGATCGTACCACTTATATCCGGCAGCAGGTGCAGACCAAGGTTCAGCCTGTGGTTCTGTGGAAGCAGCCGGCTCTTCGAATGGCAACAGCGCTGTAGCTGTGTCCAGTTCAAGTCCGTTCACTTCAGTTAGGCTTGTGTAGTTCTCTTGTGTAGCAAGCCAGTTTACGGTGTTCACGAGCAACACGGCATCATCGGCTTCTTTAAAACCATCATAGGTCGTTTTGCGTGTGCCTGTCTCTTCACGCAAGTATTTTGGTGATGCATCTTCTACTGGAGAGGAGTCACCGATGAAGGCAGCTTTACCTGCGCCCAGTTTGGATACAGCCACATAAGGACCTTCTTCGATCCCGCCACCGTTGTAGACACCTTGGTCTACCGCGTTATTCCATTTTGCGTTGGTTTTTGGCAAGTATACAATACCTTTTGCCTTTTCCGGATCAGTGATTGCGAGGGTTGAGCCGGCATGCATGGCTACACCCGACACCCCTTCTGTGATGCCGAAGGCTTGATCTCCCGGTACTACGATATTGGCGTTGATATCGCCAAGTGCGTTATAGCGGAATCGTACGCCGAAGTTATCGGACAACCAGTCCGAACTGGTTATATTTTGCATCGCTTCAGAATTACGCTCATCTGTGCTCATGCCTTTGGCCGGATCTTCGAATGCTCCCCGACGATAGCCGTTGATGACTTCAGAGCCATCCCAGCGGTTTTTGTTACGGTCTGCATTATAGTGATCTCCCACAAAGAAGATGCTGCCACCCGTTTCAACATATTGTTTCAGTGCTGCTTGTTCGGATGTTTTGAAAGGAATTTGAGGCTCTGCAATAACGAATACGTTATACTCTTTCAGATCATCATAGGTAAATGGAGTTGTCTTGCGAAGTTCTTTGACATAGTAACCATCATTCGCGAGTGCATTCCCGAAGTCGGAGAAACCTCCATCAATGACCCAGTCTGCAGCTCCAGCCGTTTGGCCGTGAGAGTTGTCGAATAATACTTTCTTACCTGCATTTTGGTTCACAACCTTTGCCTGGATGAACGGTGCCGGGTCTGTCGGTCCTTCCGCATGAACCGATGCATCTCCGTTCCATAATCCGATCTGAAGCGGCAAAGCCATGGACAATGCCAGGAGTGATTTTAGAAATACTCCTCGCATACCTGTTAATTTACCCAACCAAATCCCTCCCAAATATTAGTTGATTCATGAGTTCGTCCATATTCTACCACATGAAAATCTCACATAGTCATAACAATTTGTAAAAATTAACTCGATATTTGTAAAATTGGGTCTTTTGACATATCCAAAGATAATTCGGTCCCGTCATAATCCATTCATTTCTGCGTGCATATTGATTTCGGCATAAAAAAAGCCATCTCTTATGAGATGACTTTGGCCCGAATTCGATTGACGGCATGGAAGACAGAGGATTTAATCATACCTTCACTGCGATTCACCAGTTCTGCCGTTTCCTTAATGGAGTATCCGTGGATGAGGCGAAGTTCTAATATTTTACGATGTTCGGTGTTGTTAATATGGGAAACAAGATCATGAACACCTTCGCTAATTTCAAGGTGGGATGTATCGACGTGATGGGTAGGCACCTCCAGACGACTGTCTCGTCTGAGTGTACGGGTCCGCCTGCGGAAGCTGTCCATCGCCAGGTTACGGGCAATGCGTTTGAGATAATAGAGAATGCGATCTTCAGGGATATCCACGGTAACGTTCATTAGTCGAATGAAACAATCCTGTGCCAGATCTTCTGCATCTTGCGGTTGTTTGACGATATGGGATAGATACCTTGTGATTTCTGATTTATAGTTGACATAAGCATCATTAATTTGTGTGCTGTTCATATGATGTGAATCCCCCTTGGATACAGATCAGGCTTGGGTCCGGTCTGGTATGAGTCTCTTATGATCCAAGTATATCGGGAGGTTGTTTCCAAAAGGTCCAGAGTTGTATCGGAGTTGTAACATTTCGTGCTTCCCTCTATTCAAGCATACGGCTTGGGATACAAAATATAGGCAGATGAAGGAAATTCATAGAGCAGGGAGATTACGAAAGTATCATGAGACAAAAAGAGATTTTAATTATTGAGGACGAGGAGTCCATTCGCGATATTTTGTCCTATTCGTTACGTAAGGAAGGATTTGAGATCAAGGAAGCAGCTACGGGAAAAGAGGGCCTGGATCTGCTTCGGGATTCGAAGCCGGATCTGATCCTGCTGGATCTGATGCTGCCAGATATGAGCGGTTTTGATGTGTGCAGGCAACTATCTGTGAACTCCAAGATCCCCGTCATCATGATCACTGCAAAGTCGGACATGCTGGACAAGGTACTTGGCATGGAGCTTGGGGCGGATGATTATATCACGAAGCCTTTTGATATCCGTGAGGTGGTTGCGCGCATTCGGGCGATTTTTCGCCGGATTGATCTGATCAGCGAGACACTGGAGAATCAGTCCTATGAGGTGGTAAGGCTAGGCAAGCATATTGAGATCCGCAAGGATGAACGGGAAGTGTGGAAAGACGGGGAACGGGCAGGACTCACGAATAAAGAATATGATCTGTTGTTATTTCTCGTGACCCATCATCGTAAGGTTCATACACGTTCTGAACTGCTGGACAAGGTATGGGGATTTGATTTTGCAGGGGATACCCGAACGGTGGACATTCATGTGCAACGGATTCGCAAGAAACTGGATAGTGGTGTGCAAGGCATTTCGATGATTGAAACGGTTTTCGGTGTGGGGTACAAGCTGAATATTCAGGTACAGACATGAAGTGGACGATCCAGTTCAAAATGGTGGTGCTATTCTCGGTCATTGTATTTATCGGATTCTCCGTCCTGCTGATTCTGTCCAATAAGGTAGCCCAGGAGAATATGTACCGGGAAGTGCATGAGGATATGGTGCAATCCAAAAGAAATCTGGATATCGCGCTGAATCAGTACTTCTTGATTCATAACAAACGCATGAGCAGAGACTCGCTCGAAGCAGGAAGTCGCGAGCTCGCGGAGCAGATTGGATCAGCCGTTGGTGGGGAGATTACGGTATACCGTCCCGATGCTTCGCCCTACGGATCTGCTGGTAGCAAGGTTAACGTTGCTAAGCGCTCTGACCATCCTGATGTGGAGGAAGCCATACAATCCCGGATCGCTTATACCACAGTTGTGGATAAAGGTCGGGTCACCTCCAGTCTGTCCTTCCCGCTTCAGATGGATCAACAATTGATTGGAATTGTGCAGTTGGAGAAGGATTACACCGACTTGTACAAACGCAATCTCCGGTTCCAGAATACGATCAAGCTGTTTGCAGCGGTTATTTTTGTATTTGTATTTATCGCATCCATCTTTATTTCCCGGAAAATTACACAACCCATCCGTGTACTGACGAAACGTTCTGCGGAAGTGGCCCATGGAAGTTTGAATGCGGACATTCAGATTACAACCAAGGATGAGATCGGTGAATTGGCTTCAAGCTTCACCGTCATGATTGATCGGGTTCGGGAGCAGATTGATGTGATTGAGCGAGAGCGGGACGAAGTGAAGCAAGTACAGGCGCGAAGCAAAGTTTTTTTTGACAATGTGACGCATGAATTGAAGACACCCTTAACAACGATTCTGGGGTACGCCCAGATTTTACGGGATAACGGGTTTACCGACCCGGACTTTTTCGACAAAGGCATGAATTATATCATCAAGGAAAGCCAGCGTCTCAACACGATGGTTGCGGATATTCTGGAGGTCTCGGTCTCCTCTGCGGTCATTCAGGCGTACCGGTTCGAACGTATCGATATATCAGATATTATTCGTGAGGCTTGTGAGGACATGTCGATTAAGGCGAGCAAGTACAATATAGGCATCCACTATGAGCTGGAAGAACACCAGTATCTACAGGGAGATCGTGATAAGTTGAAGGAGGTCTTCCTTAACGTTCTGGATAACTCGGTCAAATACAGCGATGTGAATTCAATCATCGAGGTGCAATCCTTCCGACTAGGTGATTCCATCGCTATTGTGATCCGTGATCAGGGAGAGGGAATCGGTGCTGAAGCACTTCAGCATGTGTTTGAACCCTTTTACCAGGATAAAGGAATCAATAGGGCGGAGAAGGGCAGCGCCGGGTTGGGCTTGTCTATTGTGAAGAACATCGTTGAGCGTCATGGAGGAACAGTGGAGATGAAGAGCATCATGGGGGAAGGGACACAAGTAAATATCAGTCTTCCGGGGGAAATGAACGCATGAGACATCCCGGATTTTGGCGTAAAAATCGCGACAGATTGATGCTGTCAGGGCTGTTAATCGCATTTGTCAGTGGAATTTTCGGTATTGGTAGCCTGTTCAGTATCGCAAATCTCAAACCAAGAACGGTGATTTTGCCAGGTGAGCAATTCAACAGCCGTTTGGCGCCACCACCGAGCAGTACGATTCAGATCGAATCGGCCACCAAGATCCCGAATGACTTCGCGATTTATGATTTTGAAGTGGTGAACCGGAACACGATTATATTGAATCAACCGGATTCTTCCTATTCCGGGATTCAACTGTCTCTGCTGCATCTGGATGATAATGAGGTCAAGAACATTGCAGGTAATACCGATTACGGCGTTGCGATCAGCCCGGACCTCAAGAAGATCATTTATTCTCAGTACCGGGCAGGTCAGGCGCAAAAGACAACGTATGAGTATGTTATTCAGACCGGAGATCGTCGCAAGCTTCCGAATGACAACTCGTATTACAGAGTGTTTGCAGGGAATGAATCCTACATTGGCCAGGATGATCTTTTGTTTAAGCAAGTGGATCTGAACAACGGCACGAGTCAAGTGATCTACACTCATGAAGAGCTGATGAGCATGTTCATGGGTTCAAGCCAAGTGAAGAGTTCGAATGACACGTTTATCATTATAGATGCCCTGGAAGTCAGTAAAGATCTGAAGCAGGTTTATGTGCTGGTCATGCTGAAGGACAAGTACGCCATTTATCGTGTTTCGCTTGATGACAAGCATGAAGTGACGGCGTATGCCGCAATGGAAGACATTCAACAATTCAAGTTGTTGAAAAATGGTGACATGCTCATCCAGGGAACGGTGAATAAGGTACAAGGCCTGTATCGATATCGCGCAGCAGAGGGGCAGTATGACCTGTTATTACAAGGTTCGATCTGGAGCTTCGATCTGGATGCAGATGAATCGCGAATAGCTTACTTTTTCCCGATGGACAGTCAGAATCAAAAGAATGAGTTGCATGTTGCCTACCTGAATGACAGCAAGATTTCGTCCGATACGGTGATCTATCGCAATATTGATAACTTCATCAGTCTGAAATGGAATGACGATGAATTATTTGCTGTAAGCAGCTCAGTGGATAAAAGTGAAATGTACCGCTTTAGTTTCAGAGCCTGGTAAGCTGCGGAAAGTATACGAATATAAGACCTTGGTCTGATGGAGCTGGCGATATCTGCTCTGCGGACAAGGTCTTTTTGTTATGACATGTTACAAGTTGGATACAACTCCGGCCAGCCCGGATACATCTCCACCCTATAATGAAAAGGGAATGTGCTACGCGAATCTTTTTGAACAACCTCTGTACATATTTAGCAAGTAGAAAGGAAGAAATGTAGCAATGCTTCAAGTTGAACAATTATCCCACTCGTTCCGCAATGGCCAGGGGACCGTTCCGGTGCTTCAGGATATCAACCTGACGATTGGAGAAGGCAAGATGGTAGCCTTGCGTGGGCAGTTCTGGTTCGGGTAAATCCACACTGCTGAATCTGATGGCGGGGCTGATGAAACCGGATCAGGGCAAGATTTGGATTGCGGGACAAGATATTGTACGTTTCAGTGAAAATCGTCTGGCTGAGTTCAGGCGCAGTCATATCGGGTTTATTTTTCAATCCTATGAGCTGCTGTCCAATCTTACGATCCGGGAAAATGTAGAATTACCCTTGGTGTTCATGGGGATAAGCCCTTCGAAACGCAAAGCAAAAGCATTGAAGCTGTTGGAACAGGTTGGACTGGGTGAAAAAGCAAGCTTGTTCCCGTCCCAGTTGTCGGGCGGTCAACAACAACGTGTCAGTATTGCACGTTCGCTCATTACCGAACCCTCGGTGATCTTTGCAGATGAGCCTACCGGGAATCTGGATACCGAGACGGAGGAAGAGATTATTGCGATTTTGCAGCAGCTTAACCGGGATATGAATACAACCTTTGTCATTGTGACACATGAAGCAGAGGTCGCAGAGCAGATGCAAGTTGTGCTTACACTGCAACATGGAATACTTGTCGAAGAGGCTGTAAGGGAAGTTTGAGGCAAAAGGAGAGGAAATGTGAGAATACGGGATGTAGCACGTATGGCCTGGGGACAGATCATTCGCAGAAAAATGGTCACACTGCTGTGTATGATGGGGTTGTCCATCGGCTCTGCCGCCATGATCATTGCACTTAGCGTGGGGCAGTCCGTACAGACCTATAGCGAGAAAACATTGAACGACAATTACAAGATGGATGAAATCACGATTACGCCCAATGAAGGCATACGTACTGGGAACGGCAAGGGGAATGGTCAGACATCGAAGTTTGAACGGGGAGCTTTGACGTTGGAAAAGATTCAGATTATCCAAAGACTTCCCCATGTTGCTGCCGTGGCTCCTATGTTAAAGCTGGATTCGCTGGAAATGGTGCTTCCGGATGGTCGCAGCACGTATGTTGAGGTCATTGGTACCCAGCTGGAGACCCTGGGCGGGTTTGGATACAAGTATGCTGAGGGACGTGGGGCAGAGGATGGTCGTATGGCGGTGACCAGTTATGGGACCGCATTCGGACTCGTAGATCCCAAAGTAACTCAGAAGTTATTCGAGCAGTTGAATGCTGATCCATATAACAATGCGCTTTTGGAAGAGTATATGACGATTGCATCGAAGCAGGATCAGCTCGTCCAGCAGCATGTTCAGTTTCGATATGAAGACTTTGTGAATGCGGGCAAAACCAGAATGAGCGGCTCCATACGTGTATCTGGAGAACTAATGAAACCCTCCAATATGGATGATATAACTGCTCAGGGTGACAAAAAAGTATATCTGCCACTTGATACAGCTCGTGCATTGCAGGATGAGCTTGGATTGCAACAGGCAGACAATAGTTCGGCCAAGCATCTTAACTCGGCTCTGGTCAAGGTTGAGGACAAACGTTATGTATCCCAGGTGGAAGAACAGATTAAAAAGCTGACGTTAAACACACAGAGTAATCTGTTCCAGGAGGAAGCGATGGCGGGTCAATTGGCGATGTACCAAAAAGCGGCATTGGGGATCGGTGGTTTTATCATGCTGCTTGCCTCATTATCCATTATTGTAGCGATGATTATGTCCACGCATCAGCGTCGTAAACAGATTGGTGTGATGAAGGTGCTGGGCGCAAATCTGTGGCAGATTCGACAGATGTTTATTACGGAAGCAGCGATGCTTGGATTAATGGGCGGCGTGGCTGGTGTGGGGATTGCCTTTGCTGCCCTCGGCGGGGTGAACAGTCTGCTGGCGAGTCAGATGGCAGATCAGATGAATGGTCCGATGACCGTCGTTATTCAGCAGTCGGCTCTGCCACTGGGCATCGTGTTTGCTGTTCTGGTTGGCATTGTATCGGGTATATATCCGGCAATCAGCGCATCCCGAACCAATGCATTAACTGTGATCAAATCAATGTAATTTTATCAGCGAAAGGGAAATTGGGCACATGAAGAAATGGATTAAAATCATCATCACCGTTGTACTTTTGGCAGGTGCAGGGTACTGGTTGTATGAAAAGTACAAGCCAAAACCGGAGGCACCTATAGAGATTCCGCCCCCGATTACTTTTGATGTGACACAGGAAACGATGACGCAAACGATACAGGTGAAAGGGAAATCCGTATACACCGATCAGACGGATATTTTCGCTCCGTATGCTTCCAACATCAAGCAGTGGCACGTGAAAAGTGGTGAGCAGGTGAGCAAAGGCGATATCCTTTTTACCCTCGATACTTCCACGTTACAAACGGAAGTAGAACAGTTGCAGAGTGATCTGGAGAAAGCCCAGCTGGAAAATAAGATGAATCAGGTTAGCCTGGATCAGGCGAATATGAGTGAGACGCTTGGCGTGACGGAAGAGGAGCGCAAGAAGGCATTTGCAGATCGGGAAGGTAAACGCCTGACGAATGAATTGAATCAAAAAGCGCTGGTCCTCAAGGAGAAGGAGATACAGAAAAAGCAGGCAGTAATAAGTAAGTCTGTTGTGTATGCTTCCGCTTCCGGTATATTTCAGATGAATGAAGAGGACAGCAAGACACGTGCGGTGACGGAAGGACAGCTGATCGGGTCCATTACAAATATCAGCAAACTGAAATTTATGACGATTGTTGGTGAGGAAGAAATGTTCAGGCTCAAGGTGGGAATGCCAGTTAAGGTGCGAATGACAGCACAGAAAGACCTGCAATTCACGGGGAAGGTGAGCAAGGTATCCAAATTCGCCCGCAAGAGTACGGATACGGACCTCAAGCAAGCATCCCAGTTTGACGTGGTCATTGATCTGAAGCCTGACGCCAGAATGTATGGAGGCGTGAGTCTGGAAGGCGATATCGAGACGATGCGGAAGGATAAAGTGACGGTAGTGTCCAGCCTCGCGATCATGCGGGATCAGACCGAGCCTTACGTACTGTTAGACAAAGGGAACGGACAGACAGAGCCGCTGACCATCCAGGCTGGAATGGAATCGGGGGACAAGACGGAAGTGGTTAGCGGGTTGAAACCGGGAGACATTGTCGTTTTGCCCTAGACGTAGGAATTTAAGAACAAGGCATTATATGTAATGATTATCTAGACGAAGGGTTGATTCGACCTTGAAAAACACGAGGTTCATTGTGGCATATAGCCAGGATGAACCTCGTGTGTCTTTTGGAGCAAGGGATGTCCAGATTCCTGCCTGAATTATGGAAAAAAATATAATTAAATTTATATAATTCAATTTACAGTAATATTTACATGTCGTATAATCAGAACATAAGGAGGTGAAACCAAACATCATGTTTGTAGATGGATAGGCGAAGACCTTTTTTTTTAACTGTTTGAAGAAAGCGCTTACCGAATTTAGGATTCAGACATCCCGTAGGTCATTATTCACACTTCTTCATGTCTAACACACGTTCAACCACACCCACCATATTATACTCATTCACATGATTCGCCCTCACACACCATTTGTTTGCTCAAGATTCCAGTTATACAACCAATTCTTTTGGAGGTGATACAACCAACTCATCCGAACGTTCTCTTCGTGCTAAGCATCATAATGACACAGAGGATCAGACATGAGTACAACCCAATCTAACTAAAGGAAAGGTGGAACTATGAAGACTAAATTGAAAACCAAATCGAGAGGTAAGAAGATCCTGCGCAAAGGTGTAAAACAAATGCTGGCAGCAACGCTGCTCGCTGCGGGGATTTTCCCTGGATTGTCTCCAGGCTTGACTCAGGCGGCTGAAGCACATGTGGATAATCCATTTGTAGGGGCAACGGCCTATCTGAATCAGGACTATTCAGCTCTCGTGGATACGTCCATTGCACTGACCAACGATGCGTCGTTGAAGGCCAAGATGGAGACGGTCAAATCGTATCCAACCGCAGTATGGGTTGACCGGATTGCTGCAATCTATGGCGGCACGGACAACGCTGGTCGCAAAAGTGTAGAGCAGCATCTTGATGCCGTTCTCGCTCAAAAGAAACCGGGTACACCGATCACCGCTTCATTTGTTATTTACAATCTGCCCGGACGGGATTGTCATGCACTTGCATCGAATGGTGAACTTCCACTAACACAGGCGGCACTGCAGACCTATAAAACGGATTATATTGATGTGCTCGCAGATATCTTCGCAGATCCGAAGTATCAGGACATTCGCATTATTGCTGTCATTGAACCGGACAGTCTGCCTAACCTTGTGACCAACCTAAGTACACCAGCTTGTGGTCAAGCCAGCTCAACAGGTATCTATGAGGCGGGTGTGAAGTATGCATTGGACAAGCTGCACGCCATTCCGAATGTGTACAACTATCTGGATATCGGCCACTCCGGCTGGCTCGGATGGGATAACAACCGTTCTGCAGCAGTAGCGCTGTATACAAGTGTTGTGCAAGGGACAGCCGCGGGTCTGAGCAGTGCAGATGGCTTCATTACAAATACAGCGAACACTACACCGCTGGGGGAGCCGAACCTGTCTAACCCTGATCTCAATATCGGTGGACAACCGATTAAATCTGCCAAGTTTTATGAGTGGAATCCTTATTTTGACGAAACCGATTTCACCGCTGCGCTGTATGCCGATTTCGTACAAGCTGGCTGGCCAAGCAGCACAGGTTTCCTCATTGATACTAGCCGGAATGGGTGGGGCGGGGTAGACCGTCCAGCATCTGCTACGGGCAGCAACATCAATGACTATGTGAATTCCGGACGTGTAGATCGCCGGGAGCATCGGGGGAACTGGTGTAATGCCAGTGGTGCAGGTATTGGTGAAGCACCTAAGGCTGCACCAGGACCAGCGCATCTGGATGCTTATGTATGGGTGAAACCTCCGGGTGAATCCGATGGCTCCAGCTCCGAAATACCGAATAACGAAGGCAAAGGTTTCGACCGGATGTGTGATCCAACCTTCACAACTCGGGATGGTGTATTAACAGGTGCGTTGCCTAATGCTCCGGTATCGGGTCACTGGTTCCATGATCAATTCGTGGCACTGGTGAAAAACGCATTCCCTGTACTTCCTGCAAGTAACGGTGGAGGCAATCCTCCGGGGGGAACAACAGCTCCGGCAGCACCAGCAGCATTGACGGCTTCTGCCGGTAACGCTCAAGTCTCCTTGACGTGGACTGCTTCTACAGGGGCTACAAGTTATAGCGTGAAGCGGGCACTGAGTGCTTCAGGTCCATTCACAACGATTGCAGCTAATGTAAGTGGAACATCTTACAGCAACACCGGCCTGATCAATGGTACAACCTATTATTATGTGGTAACGGCAACAAATGCAGTAGGTGAAAGTGTTAACTCTGCAACAGCAACAGCTACACCGGTTGCAGGTGTAACGGCGCCAGCTGCACCGACTGCTCTTACAGCAACTGCAGGCAATGCGCAGGTGAGCCTGACGTGGACCGCTTCTACAGGTGCAACAAGTTATGATGTGAAACGCGCACTGAGTGCAACAGGTCCGTTCACAACAATCGCGGCGAATGTGAGCGGTACGTCCTACACCAACACTTCCCTGACGAACGGCACAACGTATCATTATGTGGTAAGTGCAGTGAATGCAGCAGGGCAAAGTGCCAATTCTGCTGTAGCTTCCGCGACACCTCAAAGTGTCGTTGTTCCAACGAGTAATCTTGTCGTGCAATATCGTGCTGGAGATACCAATGCTCAAGATAGCCAGATCAAACCGTATTTCAACATCAAAAATCTGGGTAGTACTGCTGTGAATCTGAGTGATCTGAAGATCAGATACTACTTTTCCAAAGAAGGCTCGGCTGCGATGGATTCTGCCATCGATTACGCTCAAGTTGGTGGAGCCAATATCCAGCGGACCTTCACAGACTCGTATGTGGAACTGAGCTTCACATCTGGCGCTGGCAGCATTCAGGCTGGTGGACAGACTGGAGACATCCAGCTTCGCATGTACAAAACAGACTGGTCCAACTTTGACGAGACGAATGACTACTCTTTCGATCCAACCAAAACATCCTACCAGGATTGGAACAAGGTAACACTCTACCAAGGTGGAAACCTGGTATGGGGCATTGAGCCTTAAACTTTATTTGTAACTGTCTTAACCGCGATCCTCAGTGTGTTAGAGGATCGCGGTTTTTGCTATGCATTACAAGAGTCATTCTAGATTGAAGTTCTTGATCATAAGAACGATTCGTAACCGGAACGGATAACCCTCAGAGTTGCAAGTACTTATTTCCTAAATGAGACTCCTAAAAACACTGATTATTAATCGTTTTGGACGGATATTTGCCTAGGGTCTGGCAGGCAGGATGTCTATAATAGAACCCGATGGGCGGGATCACCTCGCTCGGATTGGAAAGAGAATGAAAGGGGGACCGCACTCCGGTAGTCGGGCAAGCTGATTTCTCTTTTTTAATTTTGTAAGCGTAATCATTATGGATTGGAATCTTTCGTTGAAGAAGGCCTGTATGGATTATCGAACGTATAATTATCATCGATGTGTATAAGCGTTACCCATTCTGTCTCAAGGAGCGTGAAGGTGGATGAACTCAGAAACAACAGCGCCGGTACATAAGGGATCGGTGTCAGGTCTGCAATCCGGTCGCAGGAAGGCTCGTATGCCACTTGCAGCCAAGGTGCTCTCTTCGGCACTTAGCGTAGCTTTGCTCATTGGAGGAACAGCTGGCGTTACGGGAGCAGCAGCTTCGAACGGTAATGGGGCGACAGAGGCTAGCCTGCAATCACATAAGGGAGGCAGTCACGTGAAAGAGATTCAACTGGAATATCTGGATCGGGGACTGGTGGCTGCTTCGACATCTGAAGGGGTGTTTCTCAGCTGGAGATTGCTTGGTGACGAGGCCACAGGGTACAGCGACAAAGGGCTGACAGGTACGGACTTTAATGTCTATCGTGATGGCAAAAAGATCGCAACCGTCACCGACAGCACCAACTATGTAGATGCCACAGGCAAATCATCGTCTCGTTATGAAGTGGCAGCGGTGAACAAGAAGGGCAAGGAAAGCAAACGCAGTGCATCCGTCAAACCTTGGGCGAACGGCTATGTGGACATTCCACTGCAAAAACCCGCTGATGGTGTGACGCCGGCCGGAGAAGCTTATACTTATTCTGCCAATGACATGAGCGTAGGTGATGTGGACGGGGATGGCCAATATGAGTTTTTCGTCAAATGGGACCCTTCCAACGCCAAGGACGTATCGCAAAAAGGATACACCGGTAAAACTTACATTGATGCTTACACCCTGGATGGACAATTACTGTACCGGATCGATCTTGGGGTCAACATCCGTGCAGGTGCTCATTATACACAGATGCTCGTTTATGATTTTGACGGGGATGGCAAAGCCGAGATGATGTTTAAGACCGCTCCGGGCACAAAGATTATCAAATATAACAAAAAAGGAAAAGTGACATCCGAGAAATACATTACACTTCCCAAGCAGGATCGTAAGGCAGGGTACACGAACGAAGACGATTATCGTTTAAGTGCTGACGGTTACTACGATCATGTGGTGGATATGTTCAGGAACTGGCATAAACACGACGAGGTTGTGAAAGGGAACTGGCCTGCGACATTGGAAGAGGCTTTTGGAATGGAGAAAAAATATAACTACCCATTATCTCAGCAGGATGCCGAGAGCCTGGCCGACTACTTCATTGATGTATATGCGGTAGAACGCAGCAACCGAAATGAGTTGCGCAAGTTCGAAGGTTTTATCGTGGATGGACCGGAGTACGTTACGGTATTTGAAGGCAAATCAGGCAAAGAGCTGGAGACCATCCCATATGAACCTGAACGTCATGATGACGGCCTGATGTGGGGAGATTATGCCATGGCACGGATCGAACCGGGCAATCGGGTAGACCGTTTCCTGGCAGGTGTGGCGTATCTGGACGGCAAGAAACCGTCTGCAATCTTTGCACGCGGATATTATACACGTTCGACCATGGTTGCTTACAACTGGGATGGCAAGAAGTTGAAAAAGGAATGGAAAGTGGACAGCGGCTGGACACCGATGAAGAACCCATTCAATGACGGACCGCACGGCGTGGATGGTACAGATCCAGAGTACGGTTCCATAACAACCCAGGGAGCGCACTATTTTAGTGTGGCGGATGTGGATGGAGATGGCAAACAGGAGATCATCTATGGCTCCGCTACAATTGATCATGACGGCAGCGTGCTTTACAGCTCAACAGACCTAATGCCTGCCGAGAGTGCTGCACCGGGAACCATTGCTCGACTGGGTCATGGCGACGCACTTCATGTGGCAGATATCGATCCAGATCGTCCGGGACTTGAGATTTTCATGGTTCACGAGGGTGGCCCTTGGGCGCCGTACGGCTATTCCCTGCGTGATGCGAAGACCGGAGAAGTAATCTATGGCGGATACACAGGGAAAGATACCGGTCGCGGCATGGTGGGGGATGTTGATCCGACTCGTCGTGGACTGGAGACATGGGCTGTAGGTTTGTGGACAGCTAAGGGTGAGAAAATCAGTGATCAGATGCCGGGAACAAATATGAATATCCGTTGGGCTGCCGATATGACGACACAGATCGTTGATGGTGCGATTGATGTTACACCAACCATCAAAGACTGGAATCGTGGGACGTTGCTGACGGCAACAGGCACCCTGACCAACAATCACACCAAAGGTACGCCTTCTCTCGTAGCTGATATCTTCGGGGATTGGCGGGAAGAGATGCTGGTGAGAACCACCGACAGCTCAGCAATTCGTATCTATCTGAGTACCGAGAAGACGGACCGCAAGCTGTACACGTTGATGCATGATGCGATGTATCGTGTGGGCATTGCTGGACAGAACAGTGGATACAACCAGCCTTCCTATCCGTCCTTCTACATGGCATCGGATATCGACTGGTCGAAGGTAACGCTACCTAAGTTCTACACGCCAGGTAAGGGCGGGAAATAAGCAGGCCGGAGTAATAATAGCTAGCAATAGCAACATAACATGTGTTCATGATCAGCCTGTAACGTAACGCAGCGTCGTTAGTTTTAAGAGTTGGCATCGAAGCTTGGAAGCTCTGGAATCCCAATGTGTCCCGCACATGGAGGTTTCAGAGCTTTTTTCACATAAGGATCTGCGGATAAAGCTTGGCGTTTTCTCAGCCATCCGTGTTACGTCTTTCTTTTACATCGTTGGAGTCTAGATGCTCGGTAGCAGCGAACGCTTTAATGGTGCAGTTTCCTTGATCATGGATCAATGTGGTGATGAAGCACTTGGAGATCAATTGTTCTATAAAAGAACCGTACGTAAAATTGCACCTAACATACTCAATCGTAACTTCCAATCAAAAACCAAAATGTGGCTGTTATTTCTCAAAGACAGGTTAAATTATTATATTGTTCATTAGTAATGAACCCTGATAAGGCAAGACGAAGAGGCTTTACTCATTTTTTTGATGATAACACATTACATATGACCTATTTGGAATGTAAACCCAGTGTAAGATTAATGTTAAATTTTAGTAATTGTATTGAATGGCATTTCTTTTATGGTAGTATCTGTATGTAACCACAAAACAACCCAAAAAGAGTGAAATTTTCACATGAAAAATCTGCTTAAAAAATCGTTGACTTCACTAGGTATCACCGCAATCTTATTAGGTACGATGTCTTCTGTTTCCTTTGCCTCAATTTCCTGGGATTCTTCTGCTACTTGGTTTGGTTCCGGGGCGAGAGCCAATGTTAGCGCAGTTACTAGACAAGACAATGAACCATACAACTACCAAATATCCGTGTCTGCCAGAACAAATGATGGTTCAAATGGATATAATGTAAAAAATCCTGCTAGATCGACGGATACAGTGTCTATCAATTTTTTAACTGGTGGGGCTGTAAGTAGTGGGACTTCTACTCATGAATGGGTTATGGTCGGAGAAAGTGGGTCCGTATCAAAAACGATCAATTTTAATTAAATATTAGGAATACATAGCGTGAATAAGGCCTAGTCCGCCTTATTCACGTTTTAGTTATTGGAGGCGACTATGCGACAAATCTTAAAAGCTATATTCGTAAGCAAAAAAATATTCACTATAATTTTTATTGGATTCCTTTTAACGACTCTACCCATCTTAATTGCTCTCTCGACCCAAAGCTATTATGAAGAACATTTTTATCACTCAAAGAATGGACACTTTAAAAATTATTATTCTGTCACGCTAACCAACTTTCAGAATGTAGACTTACTTGAGATTCAAGAATTGGCAGAAACTAATTTTAAGGATGCTAGTGTGATTACAGGTGATATAACGGTTACGGAACCAGAGATAGGGCAAATTCAAATCATAGGTCTGCTAAATCCTGAAAATTGGTCACCGCCTTTGATTAGAGGATCTAATATAGTCTCCAATGTAAACAATGAGATTATTGTAGGCAGATTGATATCCGATCATATTGGCACAATTAAAGTATTGGATCATCAGTACATGATCAAAGGAATCGCAGGCAAAGATTTAGGAGATGATTTAATTAATGTTTATAACTTTAAAATGTATGTTTATATGAATGAACTGCCTGATTCTATTAAACAAAACATAATTAAACAAAATGCACTACAACTCATAGTCAGGTCAAATCAAAATCCGGAGACCGAAATCAATCGTTTTATATCCGAGCTTTCACAACAACATTCAGGATTACAAGCGAAGATTGTAGATGAACATGAAAATTATAAAAAAGAAAAAAATGCAAGACAAGGTGTCAACGAGGTACTCAGTTATCCATACAAACTTTTTTTGATCGCCCTGATCAATTGTATTAATGTGAGTTATTTATGGATTTATTCAAAAAGGAAAGAAATTTCTTTAAGAAAAGCTTTAGGAGCGAGTAATTTCAATCTATTTGTTCACATCGTTAGCCAACTCACTATCTGTGCAGTTCTGGCAGGTACCTGTTCGATCTTGATCCAGTGGTTTTTAAGTATACTGAGTCTCAAAATTCTTAATGTGACTAGCTATTACATTAGCGTAAGCTTTAGTCATTTTATTTTCGGAATACTAATTACGCTTGTCATTTCGGTGATAACAGCCATAATCCCATTTTTTCATATGTTGAAAATTGAACCTGCAAAGGCATTAAAGGAGTAGTGCCATGTTTAGAATACGAAGTGCGTTACACTCATTAAAGAGTAGATGGGTTATTTCGATTTTGCTACTTATTCAGTTCACATATGGATTTTCAACCATAACCGGTTCTGTCAATATTTTTTACAATCTATCATATCTAAGCAACCAATCGATTCTGGACTTGAAAAGCACATATTTAGTGGTGCCCGAGCGGATGACAGGAGGACTCCTGAAAGGAAAGTTTAATCAAGACCAAGTAAAAGAAATATACACCAAACTTGATAATGACCCGGATGTGGTTTCCTATGGTACGTACTATGAGGATATTGTTATGCTTGATCTAAATGAAGATAAACTTGACAAGAAAATGGTAGTTGAATTGACGAAAACTAATCTTGGATTTGATATGCCTTCGATTAGTGCAATTGTCTTGGATCAAAATTATTGTCAGCTTTTAGATTTAAAATTGAAACCAGGACAAGGGCTCTCAGATGAAGATTTCAATAAAAATCGCAATGAGAACGTACAAGTACTTGTTGGCTCCTATTTTAAGAAATATTACAAAATCGGCGATGTCATTAATGGTCAGTACACAATTAACGGTTTCTTGCCTGACAGATATATTGTTAACAACAATACATCAAACACTTATCAGAAAGTGGATAAAGTGATGTTGATACCAATGTCTAACGATATTTATAACAACTATGACTCGATGTTTACGAGGTTACATTTAGGTACTGTTTTGAAATTGCGTGAAAATGCGGACATGGAGAACTTGAAGGAAATTATTCGATTACCTGAAAATGATGTACTGTTAAGCTTGAAGAGTTTAGAGAGAGAAGTAAAACAAAATGTTAGGGATAATGCCTATATCGAAATTCCTCAGCTCATTCTAGGAGCATCATTCGTTATTTTTTCTGTAATTGGCATTGTAGTTACCACTATTGTTTCTATTATGATCAGGAAAAGGGAGTTTGGGGTAAAGCTGGCTCTGGGGGAAAGTAAACTTGGGATTCTGGTCCAAATTACTATAGAGAATTCAGTAATTGGCATCACTGGCGTAGCCCTATCCATAGGTCATTTTCTATGGAAATATAGTAGATTATTACAGTTCTCAAGCGAATTCGACTACGCAAGTCCATTAGACTATAAATTAAATAGTCCAATCCTTTTCTTTATTATTCTTGTATTGTTAGTAATCATTGTGATATCAAGCTGTATTGTATATCTATTTATTCGGAAACTAGAGCCTAAATCTATGATTGGAGGTATGGAGTGATGGACCAACTGATCCAGTTAAAAGAGATCAAGAAAATATATCGTCACAAGCATCATGAGACTTTTGCTCTGGATGGTATTAACCTGAATATTCAACGGGGAGAACTAATTGCTATTATGGGACCCTCTGGTTCTGGCAAAAGTACACTTTTAAATATACTAGGGTTGATAGACTCCCCTACAGAGGGGGATTTCTTTTTAAAAGGAAATTCACTTCAAAAAATAAAAAATCATAAAATGCATAAGACTAGAAATCAAACTATCGGATTTGTTTTTCAATTCTTTGCTTTGTTAAAAGATTATTCCGTACTTGATAATGTGGCCTTGCCCCTAACATATAGAAAATTAGCACATAAAGACAGAATTGCCAAAGCTAAAATGTATATTGAAAAAGTTGGTCTAAAGGAACATATAAATAAAAAGCCTGATGAACTCTCAGGCGGACAACAGCAGCGTACTGCAATAGCCAGAGCATTGGTTGGTGGGCCTGAATTAATTTTAGCTGATGAGCCAACGGGTAATCTGGATCAAAAAACCGGCGAAGAGATTATGAACCTATTACAGCAGCTCCATCAAGAAGGAAAAACTGTTATTATTGTGACTCATGATTTAGAAGTCGCTAAAAGATGCAACCGTGTCATAGAAATTATCGATGGAAAAATAAATAAAGATCAGGCCCAGTGAGCAAAAAAGGGACTGACGAAAAAGTTGAGGGGTTAACGGATAAAGTAACCGTTGGCATCGATACTTAGAAGCTCTGGAATCTCCCATGTGTCTTGGCATATGGAGGTTTCAGAGCTTTTTTACATGAGGATCGGAGGATTGGTGGACATCACTTGGCGTTTTTCAATCTATCCGTGGTACGTCTTTCTTCTACATCGTTAGTTAGAGTCTAGATGCGCGGTAGAAGCGAATGCTTTTATGGTGTATTTACCTTGATCATGGATCAAGGTGGTGATGGAGCACTCGGGAATAAGCTGATTCTGCATCGCTACAAAATCGGGATGCCAATCGTTAAGCTCGCGCTCGGTGAAGGTTTGCACCAGAAAATCAGTAATGAGTCCACCATGTGTAATTACAATAATGTTTCGGTTCTCCGGCTCATCATTAGCCAATTCAGTTAGCAGGGAGGCCAGACGTTCACCAGCCTGTTTGGCCGAGTCTCCGACCGGTGGAATGTAATCGGGGTCAGACGTACATCGATCCCACATGGCAATAAATTCTTCGAATGACTGATCCGGGCAATCTCCCCAATTGGCACGTTCGCGCAGGCGAGGATCTTCGGTTATGTGTGCGTGGGTATGGCGGGCAATCATGCTTGCGGTTTCTTGGGAACGTCGAAGTGGGCTGGTCAGGATTTTAGTAATAGGAAAGTCAGCTCTGGCAAAATGAAGTGCTGTGGCTTCGGCTTGTAAAGCCCCTTCGGAAGTGAGGGGGACATCACCGATTCGTCGTTCTTTGAGACCGTGTCTCACCAAATGAAAGGTGGTACTCATGAGTGGAAACCTCCTTAGTTATAGACAGTTTACATAAATGATTAGATTATATACTAATTATATATTTATCTAATTTAATAATGCAATGAGGCTTCTAACCAAGATAGTTTATATCCACCCGACAGAATTGTTACAATGGAGAAAAGTGAGGATTGATCGTTGAAGGACTGGAGGTATGCACATGAGTATCACTGAGCGCTGGACAGGAAGCCTATATCAGGAGGCATTGCGAACAGAGGACTGCGGGCCGCGTTTTTACGCGTACTATTACAAGCAATGGGACAACTACCGTATGTCCTATCACCATCATGATTCCACGGAGATCATGTATATTATTTCGGGAATGTGCCGGGTGGATGTGCAGATGCCGGATGGGAGTTCGGAACAGGCTGTTCTTAAAAAGGGGCAGTTCATTATGCTCGACGCTGGTGTCCCGCACCGTTTGCTGGTGGAAGATGGCGTGCCTTGCCGGATGCTCAATGTGGAGTTTGGATTCTCCGGATCGACAGCCGGTCAGCTGTCCATTCGACAGCTCGTACAGGAAGAGGAAGAAGTCCACACTTTGCTGGCTAATGCCTCGCCATATCTGGTACTGCCTGACCCGGAAGAGGTGTATCACATTATGAAAAGTCTGGTGCTGGAACTCGATCAGCGTGGTCTGTTGGAGCAGGGAAGATCGTCTGTCCCAATAGGCGTTATTCCCAGAGAGGACCGTGCACAACACCGCGAAGCCCGAAATCTGTCATCCCCGGAACAGGGAATGTTGGTGCGTACGTTGTTCATCCAGTTGATCGTCCGTGTGGCACGTCTGCGTGGGGAAATGAACCGGAGTGCGCCAGATCAGAAGGAGCTGTATGTCAAACGAACCATTGAATTCATGCATCACAATATGGATCGCAACATTCAGATGAAGGATATCGCGGCAGCCGTCAATCTGCATCCGGGTTATTTGCATCGCATTTTCCGTCAGCACACGCAGCGTACACCAACCGACTACCTGACGATGCTTCGCATGGAGAAGGCCAAGATGCTGCTTCAGCAGACCAATATCCCGATTTCAGAGATATCCGATTATGTCGGGGTAGGCAGTCGTCAGTATTTTCATATGTTATTCAAAAAATATACAGGTCGTACGCCAGTTGAATTTCGCTCCTCTATGGAACGACATGTCAGTCAGTACCCGCCGGATGAATGAGCCGATTGCAGTTATTTTCGAATACATATCGATTAGTGGATCTGGCACATAAAAGTTAGGATTTTTGACAACAAGATCTTGAACAGGTCATGATTTTGATAACGCTTCCCTATTTGCCGTTGGTACAATGATTTCATGAAGAGAGTCATTAACCGAAGCGAAAGATTCGGATTAGGGGAGGATATAAACATGTCGTTTAAAGTGGCGTTTATCGGGGCAGGAAGTATCGGATTCACACGGGGATTGCTGCGGGATTTGCTGACGGTACCGGAGTTTAACAACATCGAAATTGCGTTCTGCGATATTAACCAACACAATCTGGACATGGTGACTGAGCTGTGTCAGCGGGATATCCGTGAGAATGGATTGAATATTCAGATTCAGCCGACAACGGATCGGAAAGAAGCGTTGAAAGATGCGAAGTATGTACTGTGTACGATTCGTGTTGGGGGACTGGAAGCATTTGCAACCGATGTGGATATTCCACTGAAATATGGGGTTGATCAATGTGTCGGCGACACGTTGTGTGCAGGTGGCATTATGTATGGACAACGCGGAATCGCTGAGATGTTGGATATCTGTAAAGATATTCGTGAGCAGAGCGCACCGGACGTGCTGCTCTTGAACTATTCCAATCCGATGGCGATGCTCACATGGGCCTGCAATAAGTATGGCGGTGTGCGGACGATCGGACTGTGTCATGGGGTACAACATGGTCATCATCAGATTGCTGAAGCTTTTGGTTTGAAAAAGAGTGAAGTGGATATTGTCTGTGCCGGCATCAACCATCAGACTTGGTATATTCAGGCTTCTCATGAAGGTAAAGATCTTACAGGTGATCTGCTCGAAGCTTTTGAGAAACATCCAGAGTACAGCCGTACCGAAAAAGTACGGATCGATATGCTGCGCCGCTTCGGATACTACAGTACGGAATCGAATGGTCACCTGAGTGAATATGTGCCGTGGTACCGCAAACGTCCGGAAGAGATCAACGAATGGATCGACCTGGGCAACTGGATCAATGGAGAGACAGGTGGCTATCTGCGGGTATGTACCGAGGGACGCAACTGGTTCGAGACTGATTTTCCTAACTGGATGAAGGATGAACCGATGCAATTCATTCCGGAAAAACGGGGTGAGGAGCACGGTTCGTACATTATTGAAGGGCTGGAGACGGGACGTGTCTATCGCGGACATTTCAATACCGTTAATAATGGAGTAATCTCGAACCTGCCAGATGATGCGATTATTGAGGCACCGGGATATGTGGATCGCAACGGTATCTCCATGCCGCATGTAGGGGATCTGCCCCTTGGCCCGGCGGCGGTATGTAATGTGAGTATTTCCGTGCAACGTCTTGCGGTTGAAGCCGCAGTGAACGGAGACGACAAATTACTTCGTCAGGCGTTCATGATGGACCCGCTCGTGGGTGCCGTATGTAATCCAAAAGAGATCTGGCAGATGGTCGACGAGATGCTGGTTGCACAGGCCAAGTGGTTGCCACAGTATGGTGATGCTATCACTGCCGCAGAAGCGAGACTCGCTGCTGGTGACTTGATTCCAACGAAGGAATATGAAGGTGCAGCACGTCTTAAGGTGAAAACGGTGGAAGAAATGAAACAGGATCGCGATGCTGCCAACAAAAACGCGGGTGAATCCGATAAAGGGAAAGATAGAGAGAAAGTGCAGCAATAGATAAAAAGGCGTAAGGGCCTCTCCGAAATTGGAGGGGCCCTGTTTGTTTTTATTTTTTTTCGACACCACGGATCACAAAGGCAAAAGAGGTATCACCCAAGGAAACCTGCGAATTTTGAGGGGATGTCCACCGGGCAAAGGCTCCATAATAATGAGTTCCTTTTTCCTGTGACAACTGGAATGAACCTTCTCGCAAAGAGATGGGACGTGCCTTCCCATTCACATATTCAACCAGAGTGAACTCGTCAGGGGGTACATTCGTATCCAGATGAATAGATATATTCTCACCTACCAACACGGAGACAGGTACTTTACCTTCCAGCAGTTCCATATCCCCTGCATAGTCAGCACACATTCCCCAGCAATAACTGCCCTGTATAGCAGGAATAGAGATGCCGCTTTCGCTCTGAATAGTTGGCGTAGGTAGCTTCTGAGGTAAGTTTGGCTCCGGTTCTTGAACCTGTTTTAATCCCATTTTGGCTTCCTTTACATTAGTTTCTGGTGGTGTTGCGGTAATATTTCTAGGGTTACTTGGAGTAGGATTACAGCCGAATAATATCAGCAAAGTTGATAGGCATACCAGTGAAGTCAATGTTCTGATCGTATTTAAGAATTGTATTCTAATCACCTCCCTGATATTTTCCAGACGAAAAACAAGAGAGGAATGTTGCTAATGTTGCTCACTGCGCGTCATATTTACCATGTGATGTATATTACCTTTACAGACATAGTAATATGTCTTATAGTATACACAGGATTGAAGAAAGTCGGTGAAACTCGCAGATGGATGTGCAAGTGATTAACAGTGATCTGATTCGGGGCAATATTGACCCCATCATTCTGAGTGTACTTATACCCGCAGATAACTATGGCTACAGCATTATTAAGGAGATCTATCGTAAGAGCGGAGAGCAGTTTGAATTGAAGGAACCTACGCTTTATTCCAGTTTGAAGAGGCTGGAGAAGAGTGGATATGTGGAGTCCTACTGGGGGGAAGAGACGCAGGGAGGACGACGCAAATATTACCGAATTACATCGCAAGGCCTCGAAGCCTATAGAGAGCAGGTTCATGCTTGGCAAGCAGCCAAGGCACTGATTGATTGCATGATTGTCACTGGAGAAAAAGGAGATGAAGACCTATGAGATTGGATGCTCGCATCACCCGTCATGTGAATCGTTTGTTCGCTCACGCACAAGATACATTAGACAATCGAGAAATTAAAAGAAGAGATTCACAGCAATCTCGTTGCGCGGATTGACGATTATATCTCGCAGGGGATGAGTGAAGAGAAGGCGTTCCAGACCGCCATTCAGTATATAGCTGGTATGGATGAAGTGATGAGTGACCATCGAAGGGTACAACGTGTTCCTTACTGGACAGCGTTGTTGCAGTCTGCTCTGATTTATAGCCTCATAGCCTGGATCATTACCATTCCAATGAGAGTGCTGATGCAAGGCTCCGCCATAAACAATCTGCTTATGATCGTGAGTCTCATTGTTGGTGGCACATATGTATTATATCTGTTGATTAACAAGTCGAACGGTTCTGCAACTTCCGTGAAAACAACGGTTATTCGAATCCCTGCCTTAGTGCAGTGGAATCGCAGAATATGGTGGTTGTGGGCGGCATTAATACTCGTACTATGGGGAACGCAGGCGGCGTTGCGATTTGGAAGCAACATCTGGTTTAATCGACCCATTCAGGTGGATGGACCTTATCAGTTTGCTGTGATGGCCATTGCCTTTGCTATCCCGTTACTGAGCGTTATTATTCCTTTGGTAGTGCATCGTGCGTATCGGATCATTAGCAAATATGAAGTGAGTGATGTGTCATGAGAGGGAAAAATATATGGATTATTGCACTCGTTGTTCTCGGTGTGGTTGGCCTCGCGTTCGTTGAGGGGTTTGTTAATCCGAGGAACGAGGCAAAACAGAATCGATATGAAGCAGAGCAGCAAAATCCGCTGACACATGATTTTGCCGCTTTAGCCAAATATCGCAGTCCCTATATGGGTGATAATTCAAACCTTAGTCATCTGAATCAGGCTTTACCTTTACGTGAAAGATTGAATGGTTACCAACTGTACCCGGAGACGTTCACGGTCCAAGTGAATTATAGCTTGGATACGCGTGAGATGGATGCAGAGGAACTTGAGCGGATACTCGTATATAATGCGGTTGCGAACTTTGTTATGATCGATAATCTGGAGCAGATCGTCTACCAGTTTGAGAATACCAGCCATACCTTACGTCGTGAATCTGCCCAACAATGGACAGGTACGGAATTAAAGGAGCTTCAGAACCCGGAGCTATGGAATTCGACTGTACGCGAGAAGCTGGTAGAACCGGTACAAGTGAAAGAGGCTTTTTCACAGATTGTTGACAATTAAGCTGCATGAAATAGAAGGAAATAGGCGAGAGACTCGACTCTTCTTCCATGCTATGTTATTATAAATCTCTGATAACGTGGTAACGAACTAAAGCGTTTGGGTTTTGGTTATAGACATGGAGGGGTTTGAGAGATGAGAAAAAAAGCGATTCTACTATTATTCATTAGTATATGTGTATTGATTGTGGCGGGTTGTTCCAGTTCCGCAAGCAAAGACGATAACACGATTGTTGTAGGGATTGACGATAAGTTTGCTCCAATGGGCTTCCGGGACGAGCAGAATGAAATTGTTGGTTTCGATATTGATTACGCAAGAGCTGCAGCGGAGAAAATGGGTAAAGAAATCACATTCCAACCAATCGACTGGTCTTCCAAAGAGTCAGAGCTGAACAGTGGCCGGATCGATATGATCTGGAACGGGTACACCATTACGGATGAGCGTAAAGAGAAAGTGCTCTTCACGAAGCCGTATTTGGAAAATAGTCAGGTAGCCATTACCTTGGCAGACTCACCAATTACGAAGCTGGATGAACTCGATGGCAAAAATGTGGGATTACAGGCGCTATCTTCAGCAGCAGATGCATTGGCAGCAAGTCCTTTGAAGGATAAAGTGAAAGCTTCCGAATTCAAGGATAACGTGCTTGCACTGACGGATCTGAAGACAAAACGTCTGGATGCGGTCATCATTGATGAAGTGGTCGCGAGATACTACATGTCCAAGGAAGAGGGAACATTCAAACTGCTGGATGAATCTCTTGCACCGGAACAATATGGAATAGGTATCAAAAAAGGCAATGAAGAGCTTCTGAATCAGCTGCAAAAAGCGCTGGATGAGCTGAATGCAGACGGAACAGCAGCTAAGATCTCCACTCAATGGTTGGGTGAAGACAAGGTTCTGAAATAGGCAGGTTACACACCTGATATATAGTTAGAAACAAAACGGACCCCGTATTCCACGCTGGAGCGATTTATGCTTCGGAGGAATGCGGGGTTAACAGATTAGAGGAGACAAAACAATGAGTTGGGATTATCTATCGACCATTTTAAAACCGATGCTAGAGGGTGCGCAGACCACCATTTTCATGTTCTTGCTCGCGATCGTGTTATCCGTGCCGCTTGGATTTGCGGTCACGCTCGCGATGAGAAGCCAGATTAAACCACTGGCATGGATTGCCCATACGTATGTATATGTGATGCGAGGAACACCGCTACTGCTCCAAATTCTATTCTTTTGCTTCGGTTTACCGTTGCTGCCGGTGATTGGAGAGTATCTGGTGTTTGATCGTTTTGTTGCGGCAGGGATTGCGTTCATCCTGAACTATGCGGCGTACTTCGCTGAAATCTTCAGGGGCGGACTGCTTTCCATTGATAAAGGTCAACATGAGGCAGCGAAGGTACTGGGGTTAACAAAGTGGCAAACGATGACCAAAGTCATTATTCCTCAGATGATTCGTGTAGTATTGCCTGCAACGGCCAATGAGTCCATTACGCTCATCAAGGATACGGCACTGCTCTATGCCGTGGCTGTACCTGAGCTGTTGTATTACGCCCAAGCGGCGGTAAATCGCGATTTGCAGCTGATCCCTTTCTTCGTGGCAGCGGTTATGTATCTACTCATGACACTCGTGCTCACGGTGCTGTTCAAGGCACTGGAGAAGCGGTTTTCATTTGAATAAATTAAATCTGATCAATCAAAGGACTGTCTGCATATGACACATATAATAGAAGTAAATCAGTTGAGAAAATCATTCGGTACACTTGATGTGCTGAAACAGGTATCCTTCAACGTGGAACCAGGCGAAGTAATTGCCGTGATCGGGCCTTCTGGTTCGGGAAAAAGTACGATGCTGCGCAGCCTGATTCATCTGGAGGATATTTCGGGCGGAACAATTCGTATTCAGGATCAGACGTTGGTTGATAATGGTCGTTACGCGGGTGCTGCGGATATTCGCAAGATTACGGATCGCATGGGTATGGTATTCCAGCATTTTAACTTGTTCCCGCATCTGACCGTACAGGCTAATCTGGAACTCGCACCGAAGACTTTGAAAAAAGAAAGTTCAAGCGTCATCAGGCATCGCAGTCTGGAATTGCTCGGCAAAGTAGGGCTGTCGGACAAGGTTGATGCCTATCCAGCCAATCTGTCCGGTGGACAGAAACAGCGTGTTGCCATCGCTCGGGCACTGATGATGCAGCCAGACATTCTCCTGTTCGATGAGCCTACATCGGCACTCGACCCGGAACTGACCGGGGAAGTGCTGCGCGTAATCAAACAACTTGCGCAGGAAAATATGACGATGATGATTGTCACGCATGAGATGGGCTTTGCCCGTGATGTTGCGGATCGTGTGTTCTTCATGGATAACGGGGAGATCGCAGAGGCGGGGCCGCCAGAACAGATCTTTGGCAATCCAAAGCTTGCACGTACCCAGACGTTTTTGCAGCGGGTGAAAGTGGAAGGATAGAAGGCATTCCAAATCTAAGAAATGTCAAAAGAACGCAATCCTATGAGTAATAAGGGATTGCGTTCTTTTTTTGAAAATAATAGCTTATGTCCACAGGTATATATTCCAGATAATCAGTACAAGGGTCAACAAAATATAAGTTGCTACATTCCAATGGGTTCGAATTCTAAATGTCGTATAACTCATGATTCCAAACAAAACGATGCTAAAACATAAAACAGCTACATTATTTTGATAAAAAGCAATAAGTACAAGCATCAAAATCATAAGTATATTCAGTACTTTATCTATTTTCATAAATGTCGATCCTCCTAATATAATCCAGAAAGATATTACTACTATAATAGTATATGTATGTTAGAAGAATTATCTGTTTGGATCATTGTAGTGATAAATGGATTTTAAACTTCATACTCTTGGAGTACACTGTGGAGACTTATACTTCAATTTTTGTGTACAGATGATGAAAATAAAATAAAACTAATAATAATTCATAGTTTACAAATTATGGAGGTGACTATTTCTATTAAACTATTTTAATGAAATTACTTAATAAATAGGGAGGATTTACCTTGGAACATCGCGAGAAGGAGGTGAATCGTTATTATAACGATTCACCTCCACCTTATGTAGTACCAAAAACCAATAGCAAATCGATTGCAGCTCTTGTCTTGGGCATACTGTCCATCATGATTCCATACGTGGGATTATTGATTGGTATTGTTGCTATCATCATTGCCTCCGTATCGCTCAAAGAAATTAAGAACCGCATGGAGCAGGGGAGAGGATTAGCGATTGCCGGCCTTGTCTGTGGAATCATCAGTGTAGCTTTATACTTATTACTGATTGCGCTCGTGCTATTATTTACTTTCGCTATCTCGAGTTCTGATATGTACTCTACATACTAGAAATATGAAGTTAGCAATCTTAAATTGTATCTTAAACTAAAAAAGCAAAGGCGTACTTTAAACTCACACCTCTTGTTGACCAGAAGAGGGTGGGGCTTAGGTACATGCCTTTGCTTTTTAATTTACGAATTTACAGGTGAAGTGCGACTTCACCGCTGACGTTTTCGTTCTCCGACGTGCGATGCATCAGGAAATACGTTAAGGTTCCTCCAAGACCAATCACGGCGAAGATGCACAGAATACCAATCTGATCCCAAGCTACGCCGAACTGTCCGCTCGAGATAACTGCTTTATAACCCGTTACCGAATAGGTCATAGGCAGCCATGGGTTGAATACTTTCAGCCAATTTGGAATTAGTTCGAGCGGGAAGGTGCCCGCGCTGGTGGTGAGCTGGAAGATCAGCATCAGAATCGCGAGGAATCGTCCCGGATTTTCCAACCAAGTCACCAATGCCTGAATGATGTACATGAAGCTTAGGCTGGTCACAAAGCTGAACAAGAGGAACAACGGAACGCTCTGAACTTCCAGACCCAAGCCGTACAATACGAGCCATGAAGCAAGCAGGGATTGTACAGCACTCATGAGCGTGAAAGCCAGCGTTTTGCTCACAAAACGATTCCAGCCACTTGCCTCGCTAACCGTGCTGCCGCGTGTTGGCACAACCAATGTAGCAATCAATGCCCCGACAAACAGCCCGAGTGACAGGAAGTATGGAGAGAATCCTGTACCGTAGTTAGGTACCTCGTTATATTTATGCTCATCGACCTGAACAGGCTCTGCATACATGGTTACCAGCTCATCCGTCTTTTTCACACTACCCGTCTGCTCAGCCGCTTCATTCAACTTGTTGGCAAGTTCGCCAGAGCCGTCGGTTAATTTGAGCGTACCCTCTTTTAACTGACCTGCACCATCATCCAGCTTATGTGAGCCATCTGCAAGGGTTGAGATACCGTCTGTGAGCTGGCTTACACCCGCAACCAGCTTGCCTGCACCCGCATTCAATTGACCTGAACCATCCGCAAGTTTGGCTCCTCCAGACGCTGCTTCGGATAATTTGGAATTGAATTGTTGTAAACCAGTCGCAAGCTTTTCTTGTCCGGCGGATAATTGCGTGGCTCCTTGTACCAGTTGTTGTTCACCCTGTACCAACTGGCTGCTGCCTTGATGCAGTTGCTGTTGTGCAGCGTACAGGTTTTGACTGCCTGCGACCAATTGCTGCCCGCCCTGATAGACCTGCTCGCTACCAGCGGCAACTGCCTGACTTGCTGCCAGGAGCTGCTGCATAGCTGGACTTGCGGCCAGTTCTGGACTCGCTTCGGCTAATTGGGCAAGACCTTGCGCAACCGCTTTGGCACCCTCGCTAACTTTGCCACTGCCCTCAACAGAACTTTGCAGCCCAGCAGTCAGCTTTGCACTTCCTTCCTCAGAAGCTGCCAGTCCTGCATCCAGCTTGGCTGCGCCTTCCTGAGCAGATTGAAGGCCAGCTTGTAACTGTTTGCTGCCTGTTTCGGCCTGGGTTGCTCCATCACCCAGCTTCGTTCCTGCTGCTGCCAATTGGGACAGCCCATTGGACAGGGCGCTTGCGCCAGTATGAAGATTACCGATGCCTTGAGCGAGGGTAGTCGTACCTTCTTGTAACGGAACTATGCCGGTTTCCAGCTTGTCGGTGCCAGCTGCCAGTTTGGACAGGTTCTCTTTTAATGTAGCAGTACCCTCATGCAGCTTGACCGCACCATCATGAATCTGACCTGCGCCATCCCCGGCATCCGCCAAACCGCCTGAGATTTTTTCGACCTGATCCAATAACGTTTCCGTATACGATTCTGTGACTTTGGCGGCGACTTTGGAGCGAATTTGTTTGACCGCCGTGCCGCCAATCTGACCTGCGAGGAAGTTGTATCCTTCATTGGGTTCATAGATCAGGTCTGCCGGCTCGGGGTGCTCATCCATCAGGGTTGTTGCTTTGGTGGAAAAGTCCTCCGGAATCACAATCGTCATATAATACGTGTTGTTTTGCATACCTTGTTCTGCTTGTTCACGAGTCACGAATTGCCAGTCGAAATCATCACTTTTTTTCAATTCATCGACCAAATTCTGACCGACCTCGAGTGATTTGTCATTGTAGACTGCGCCTTGATCCTTGTTGACCACGGCCACAGGTAACTCATTCATTTTGCCATAGGGATCCCAGAATGCGTTCAGGAACAGGCCACTATACAGCACCGGAATGAACAGTACAACGAGAATTGGAATAAATACTTTTGGTTTCTTGAAGGCGGACTTCAGATCCTGCCCAAATACGTGGAATGATTTCATCATGTTCTCTCCCCATCCTTACGCTAATCCGTTTGTTCTATCTCTATTATGTTTTGAAACTATTGGCATGCCTTTCTCTAGGTGGGGGATAAGCCATTCTTGAGAAAGAGGCCCACAAAATCCTTGATCTGATCCTTATGCAGCGTAGGGTGCGCTTTGTTCCAATCCGAGGTTAAGGTGACATACAGCTTCAGCAGGACAAAAGAAACCAGCTTGGGATTGTCCCTGCGAATCTGTTCCAACTCCATGGCACGGCTGACCTGACGCTCCAGATATTCGAGAATGGCTGTCTCCACTTTCTGCAAACCTTCCTTGGCTTGCGGTGTACCGAACTCGTTGACCTCCTGAAAGAGCTTGATCAACAACTCATGTTCCTCCCGGTACTCCAGCAGAGAATCCATGCTCATATGCACGTTATCCAGAAAGGTATTCTCTTCCTTCACCGTCTGCTCTGTAATCTGTCTCATATCCGCAATGATCGAGCGCAGAATCTCGCTGAACAGTTCTTCTTTATTATCGAAAAAAGTATAGATCGTTCCCTTGCCCACATTGGCAAGTCTCGCAACCTGCTCCATCGTTGTGGCCTTGTAGCCAAACAGGGCAAAGGATTTCTCGGCAGAATCCATCACCTGTTGCCTTCGATCTATCGTTTTCATGGCATATACACCTCCTTATATGTTGAAAGGTAATGGGTAAGGTAAATCCTTTAGTGACCGTTTTACTATTATGGTCAGTTGGTCGTTAACAACTGTAGCACTTGAACATAGATATTGGATGTGATCATTGTCATAAGTAGCTCGTACAGGTGTGAAGATGATGCTCACATGAAAATCCTGGTGTGTTACCTTATCGCAATACATAGGCATGTAACAAGCCGGAGGGGGAGTTGGGCCGCACGCCGGGCTTATTTGTATTGGTTAAGTTTCATCCTGCTCGTCAGTAAGATAAATTGCTCTTGCCATAAGCTATAAATAAAGATATATTATTAATTAATTAACTGATCATTTAATTAATTGGGGTTTAGTTTAAAGAGAGGGGAATACATGTGGCAAGACCCATCAATGAAGAAAAAAGACTGGAGCGTCGGAGACGGATTCTAAAAGAAGCTGTTGTCCTGTTCGCAGAAAGTGGATATTCGAATACTACAACGGCGATCATTGCGAAGCGTGTGGGAGTGACTCCCGGAACCATTTTTCAATATTTTCCTAACAAAGAAGCTTTATTCTACGCCGCTGTCCTTGAGCCGCTTGCTGATATTCAGAAGAAATCACTTGCTTCTCTACAACAAGAGGGGACACCGGGTCAATTGATTAAGAATATGGTGGAAGAACAATTCAACCATATCTACTTCTATACCAATGAATTGCGGCTTGCTCAATCTGTTCTAGGACAACGAATAAGGTTCCCTGAACTTACACAGAAAGTACTAGAAAGTATAAAGGTAATGACCGATGAAATCGAAGATGTTTATGCGAAGGGTCAATTAAAGGGTGAATTCAACAAAAGCTTTTCTCCAGCGATGATTTCTCGTGCCTATATCTCTTTTTTAAATGGAGTGGCCTTAACTCTCGGCGAAAGCATTCTTCATCATCCCGAGTGGGAAAATCTGAAAGGCCATGCCTTTTATTTGTTTGCACCCCTATCACCTATAGAAAAACTGGAGGAGTCTGAATGAGTCAAACATCATTACAATCTGATCGGACATTGAACAAGCGTGTGAAGAAACGGAAGATAATGTTTTGGAGCCTGGGAATCGTACTTTTGCTTGTGGTGGCTCTTGTATTTTTTATATCTTACAAAGTAGTAGACACTTTGTTGCACCATCCTAGAGACACGAATGTCAGCTACGAATTGAATATCGATAAAACGCCCTACGAAGAGGTTGAGTTCAAGAGTTTGAAAAATGATAATACGATTAGAGGTACCTTCTTTCCTGCAAATGTTGGTGGTAAATCAAGCGATAAGACGATTATTGTTGTCCATGGGTATACAAGCAATCGTTTAGTCAAAGGGCGAACCCCAAAGTTAGTAGAGCATCTCGTTCCGAAAGGTTACAATGTGTTGGCATTTGATCTCAGCTCACAAGGTAAATCCGATGGTGATTTGATTACACTGGGACTCAATGAAAAATATGATTTGCTGGGAGCAGTAGACTATTTAAAAACCAGAGACCATACGGGTGACAACATTGGCGTGATCGGCTTTTCTATGGGTGCTGCTACTTCTTTGCTGGCCACAAGTGAAAGTGATGACATTCAAGCCGTGATTGCAGATAGTCCATTTCGTAATGCGGGCTTATTTCTAAGAGAGGGCTTACCTTTCTTTTCAGGTTTACCTGCATTTCCATTCAGTTATACATCAACATGGATGGCCAATTGGGTCTTTGATGTTGATCTGGATTCCGTATCTCCTATGGATGCAGTGAAAAAGATGCAAGACAAACCCGTTATGCTCATTCATGGTACTGGGGATCAGCAAATCAGTTATAAAAACACAGAAATGATTTATGAGTCCTTAAAGGACAACCCAGATGCAGAAGTATGGTATCCCAAAAATACGGAGCACATCGATGCGATCAACCACTACCCCACTGAATATTTTCAGAGAGTAGATCGCTTTATGGATGAATATGTAGGGAAATAAAACAAAATTGAATTAACTTTAACAGGGAGCAAGTTGCGAAAAGTAACTGCTCCCTATTCTTATTTTGTTAACGAGTAGAATAGCTGAGCGAAAAAAGCTTGTAACTATGTCTTCGTTGAATCCGTCTAATAGGTTGAGGTGATTGAGAATGATACCATTTAAATATTGGAGCCAGCGATTGAGTATGCTTTTGATGCTAGTCATTATTGTTGGCTGTGGAATATCGAATAAGGGGGAGATAACATCCAAACCCCATGAAACGGTTATGGAAGAAGTTTCAAAGGAATCAACGAAGAGATGCCCGGGAACCATTGAATGGATTGATTTTTTGATGTTCAATGATGTTACCTACTTTCAAAACAACGAAGGGACCAAATTGGTACCTGCAGAGCAAATTGGGGATAGGGTAGGGGAAGTGAGCTCCATGCTGAACGAGCATGTGTGTGCGGATCACGTGACCGAGAATGGTGATGCGGCATATCTTCCAATTGGAACTGTTATATATGAACTCAAAGGTTATAAGTCGCATTATCGCGTGGTAGCGAATAATAAGGTTTACGAAGTAAAAGAAAATCCCAATGCGAAGACGATGGGAGACCTGATGGACATTGAAGACAAAGTGGAAAAAGTCAGCCTTGAAAGCGGAAATGATGGGAGCCCAATTGGTGACTTCCCCCAGGAAGCCGCATCTGAATTCTTGAACGAACTTTTGCCGTTGCGATATGTTGGCTTTGATGAGGTATATAAGAAATTCAAGCATGAGACAGGGATTTTTTTACGTGTGCATCTTCAAGATGGAACATCTTTTCGAATGGTTTACTATCCGAAAGCGAATGCATTCTCAGCAGGTGCTTTTGGAACAGAAAAGTTACAATCGTTAATCGTTTCTCAGAGAAAAGAAATTAAAGCAGCTGCTGGATTATAGTGGAGTGGAGGGTTCAATAATTCAGCTACAATGACAAGAAAAAGATCGATCAGCGCAGAAGAAATACTGTCTGTTAAATGATACCTGGAACCTATCCACCTACCCTGGTAACAACAAAAAGCCAAGGCTTCGAGTTAGTCACTCATGAGCCTTGGTTTTTTACTGTATCGTATTCTTGGTTCGTATGGCTTTTATTCTGCTCGTACTTTAAAGAATGAGATCAGTTCTTGCAGTTGCTCGGATACAACCGAGAGCTCATCGGAGGCACTCACAATGGCTGCCATGGAGGCTTCCTGCTCATCAATTGACTGCTCAATTTGTTTACTACTGCTTGCTGCCTTGCTGACATTGGCAGACAGTTCATCGGCCGTGGCAGACATTTCTTGTGTGCTTGCCGAGATCTCTTCGGTAGAACTGGAGATATCCTGAATCTGGTTTGCAACTTTATTCGTAGCAGTCAGAATATTCTCGAAGAATACGCCAGTCTCTTGGGTAACTTCCAAGCCTTTGGTGACTTCCTTGGAACCCAACTGCATCGCCTCGGAAGATTGCATGATATCCCGTTGAATTTCTTCAATCAACTGTCGAATTTGCTTCGCTGATTCCTGGGATTGCTCTGCCAGGTTACGTACCTCACCTGCAACCACCGCAAAACCTCTTCCTTCTTCACCTGCGCGGGCTGCCTCGATTGAAGCGTTAAGTGCAAGCAAGTTGGTTTGTCCAGCAATCTCCGTAATCACGTTAACAATGTTGCTAATCTGGTTCGAGTTATTTTCCAAAGACTGAATCGAGTTTGACGTATTTTGCACCGCACCCGAGATCAGGCGCATCTGCTCAATGACTTGTTGCATTACCACATTACCTGTGCTGGAGCGCTGCTCCATGCTGAGTGCTTCATCTGCCACATCGGCTGAACTGCTGGCGATCGTCTGCACTACCGTTGACATCTCTGTCATGGCACGTGCGTTCTCAACAGTGGCTTTGTCTTGTGACACCAGTCCAGTAGATATTTCTCGAATATTGGTGCTGATGGATTGAATATTCACATTATTTTTCTCTGAAATGCCCAGTAGTTGTTTGGAAGATTCCGAGAGGTGATGCGAAGTATTCTGTACTTTATAAATGGTTGTATTGAATCGATGGATCATCGCATTAAACTTCTCGTTGATGATACCCAGATCATCTCGCCCGGTATCGATGGTTACGTCCAGATTACCCGTGCTGACTTCTTCGATACCTTTCATCAGATTGCGGATCGGAAGTAACGTTCTTTTCAGCAAAATGAATTGCAACACCATGAACAGGATCAGGAAACCGATCAGGAACATCAAACCGTACGTAAGCAGTTTGTTCAGACCTTTTGGAACGGCACTTGCATCTACATCGAAGTAAAGAGCAGCATACATGGAGCCATCTGCGTTATTAATCGGATAGATCAGAGTAGTCCAAGTTCCGTAGTCATCGGTGTAGAAATCACTGAAGGCCGGCTTTCCGTCCTTTTTCATCTGTTCCAGCACCACAACGTTATTCTCGGGCAGTGGGTACATGGCACCTGCAGGCAGATTGTCTTGCTCGAATGGCTCCAGCAGGTTCGTTGGAATCGCGATGATGGACGTTCCGTTTCCTTGTTCGAGTTCTGAACCAAAAATGTACGCCTGCGCGATGTTTGGATAGAACTCATGGATGGAATCGAGATAAGCCTTCATTTCCTGCTGTACAGGACCGGCGTAGCTTTTTTCACTGGCGGCTTGGGCGACTTTGGCGATGTCCAGATCGTTATACGATTTCTGGGTGATGACAGTGGCTTGGTCGTGCAACTGTTCTACCAGAATGTTCTTTTGCAGCTGGTAAGCCGCGGTAATCAGGATAATACCAATCAAGGTGATGCTACCGAATGAGATCACCAAATTTTTAACAAAGAAAGGCATGGTACTCCAGCGAAGCTTATTAAACAAGATTGTTCACTCCTTTTACAAATATGAAAATGTACTATACCTGGATGGGGGAGGCTATACGCTATGTAATCTAACGAATGTCTAGTGAATCGATATCGTGCACCTTCTATAATTCTGGATTCTGCTGTTGTTACATGACATTCTCTCGTTGGTTCAGGGTACTTCTTGCATTGCTTCAAACTCTACTTCACTTATAGGACCCCCAGGTAAGGTACTTCCTAAAGTATATCGTTATAAAGTCATATAAATGTTAGGTTTATCAGTAAAAATAGTTCTAAGGTATCGGTTCCGTGGGCGTATTTTTCATTTTGTTTCTTTGTTATTACGTTTTATTAATGCAAGGTTCTCTATGTGATCAGGTATGTGGAGGAATGCTCTGGTAACTTCTATACCGTGATGAATGATGAATATGCATAACAATATGCTGATCCATGAGGTCCCCATTCGTATGGGGGCCTTTTAGGTTGCTAACACCTAAAGAAAACACAAGTGAACGAAAAGACAGTCCATTGTTGCCCTTCCGCAGGAACGCTAAGATGAAGTTGTTAAAGCGTTTACATCACGTAATGAAGGGAGCTTAAATCGGATGCCAGAAATTACGATCAGGCTGTATGAAGGCAGGACGGATGAGCAAAAGCAGGAGATAGTGGAGGTGTTCACACGCGAGCTCTCGCGTATTATCGACCGTGAACCGGATTACATTTCCATCGAATTCAATGAAATCCCATGGGACGAGAACGTTCCTGATAACTTGAGAAGCACGCAATCACAGAAGCAGGGAGGGGAGAAGACGTGAAGCCGGCAGATTTCGTGCCACCAAGCCGGGGGGCAACCGGACTTCACTCGTCTGGTCTGGGCGCTCGGCTCGGAGATGCGGGACGTTATCTGTGGCGATACCGGATACTATATCTACTCTCCTTACCGGGTATCCTGTATTTTTTCCTCTTCAAATATGTACCTTTATTCGGTTCAGTCATTGCTTTTCAGAACTACAACATTTTTAAAGGCATCACCGGAAGTGATTGGGTAGGCCTGGAGCACTTCCAGAAGATGTTCAGCCATTATGATTTTTTAAGAATTCTCAATAACACACTTCTGCTTGGACTATATGATCTTGTGATTGCATTCCCGGTACCGATCTTACTGGCGATTCTGCTGAATGAAGTGCGGATGATTGTTTTTAAGCGTTTGCTGCAAACGATTGTATACATGCCTCACTTTCTGTCCTGGGTCGTCATTAGCGGTATCTTCATGGGTATTTTCTCGATGGATGCCGGGGTGGTCAACAAGGCACTTGGATTTCTGGGCATGCAGCCGGTCTACTTCCTTGGAGAAGACTCGTACATTCGTTCCATTCTGATCGGTTCCGGGATCTGGCGCGACTCCGGGTACGGCACAATTATTTTCCTGGCTGCCATTGCGGGCATCAATCCCGATCTGTATGAGGCGGCAGAGGTAGATGGAGCCGGACGTTTGAAGCAAATATGGTCGATTACCCTGCCATCCTTGCTGCCAACGATTATGATTTTGTTGCTGCTGCACATCGGGAAGTTTCTTGATCTGGGTTTTGAGCGTGTGTTTGTATTCCTGAATCCGCTCAATCTGGAATCTGGCGAAATTCTCGATACGTACATCTACAAAGCCGGGCTTCTCTCACAGCAATACAGCTATACAACTGCAATCGGGTTGTTCAAGTCGGTCGTGGGCTTGATGCTTATTCTACTCGGTAACTTTTTCAGCAAAAAAACAACTGGCGAAAGCCTGTATTAGGAGGCGAGATGGATGCGTGCCCCCAGTGTCCGTTACCGTATATTTCGCATTGGAAATCTCGTTTTTCTTACGCTGCTCTCGTTGACGATGATTCTGCCTTTCATTAATGTGCTGGCCCAGTCACTTAGCAGCTCGGAAGCGATCATGGGCGGAAAGGTTAGCTTCTGGCCTGTAGCTTTTACCTGGATCAATTACGAATATGTATTCGGCGATGCTGCCTTCTGGCGGGCCTTTGCGGTATCGGTTGGGGTAACGTTAGTTGGTACGCTGGTCAATCTCGCCGCAACGGCATCACTCGCGTATCCCGTGTCCCGTCCAGAGTACAAGGGTCGCTCTCTTGTTGTCATGTTTGTCCTGGTGACCGTCGTATTCTCGGCGCCGCTCATTCCGAACTTTATTCTGATGAAGGAGCTGCATCTGGTCAACAATCCACTAGTGCTGATTGTGCCAGGAGCGATTAACGCCTTTAACTTTTTCGTCATGCGTTCGTTCTTCTCACAGCTACCGGGTGAATTGATCGATGCCGCCCGCATCGATGGCTGTGGGGAGTTTGGCATCATCTGGCGTATCGTTATTCCATTGTCCAAACCGGCCATGGCATCACTCGGCATTTTCTATGCGGTCGGCCACTGGAATGCGTATTCCACCGCGCTTTATTATCTGAATGATCCGGCCTGGTGGCCGATCCAGGTCACACTCAAGAAGCTGTTTGAGAGTGACGATATTTCCGTCGATCCGGGTTCTGCCGTCTATAGCACCCTTGCACATACATCGCCGGAAGGCATCAAAATGGCGACCATCATCATCGCCACCTTGCCAATCATTATCATATACCCTTTCCTGCAAAAGCATTTTGTAAAAGGAATCATGGTCGGCTCCGTCAAATCTTAACTACAAGCAGCATACAGATCTGACGGAAACGGGGGAATGGCGATGTTCAGAATCTTGATTACGGACGATGAACCGATGATTCGGATGGGTCTGGCGAAGATGATTGAGCAAGCAGGTCTGTTCGATTGTGAGATCCGGCAGGCGGCGCATGGGGAAGAAGCCCTTCAGGTGGTGAAGGACTTTCGGCCACACATCCTGTTTACGGATATTCGCATGCCAACGATGGATGGCATTGAGTTGTGTCGACGTTTATCCGAGCAAGGCAGTACGATGCGTATTATTGTAGTCTCCGGTTATTCGGACTTTGAATATGCAAGAGCCTGTATGGATTATGGGGTAAAGCGATATTTGCTCAAACCTGTAGGACGACAGGAGCTTCATGAACTGCTGCTCAAATTGCTGGCGTCAGAAGAGGATAAACCTACGGTATCCCTTGTACCCGTGAGGGAGCTGAATGATTGGGCCATGCGTCTGGAAGAGGCTATATGGGAGTTAAGGCAATCCGATGTGACGGAGCTGCTCGCAGCATGGTCGAATCGTTATCCGGCATATGCCCTGATGCCTGAGCAGACAGCAGAGCTTTTTCAGGAATTGCTGGAATTGATTGTGGCCCGCATGAACGCCCGTGGCAACGGAACGATGAGTACGTCTAGTGAGATAATTGTAAGCGCTTCCTCAAAGGAGTGCTTCGAGGCTCTGGGCAACGAAATCCAGACGTTGATGAATAGGATAAAGGAAAAGCGCAGTGGCAAGCGCAAGCATCCGGTGGAAGAAGCAAAGGCTTATCTGGAGCAGCATTTGCGCCGGGAAGTATCACTGGACGAGATTGCTGCCAAGTTGGGCCTTAACCCGTCCTACTTCAGCCAACTGTTTAAACAGACCACTGGTCAGACCTTTATCCAATACCGGATACGTAGCAAAATGGAACTGGCCAAACGCATGCTGGAACAGCCGGGCAACCGGATTACGGATATATCCTACGAAGTGGGGTATGCGGATCATCCCCATTTTACCAAGACATTCAAGAAAATTACCGGACTGACCCCGTCCGAATACCGCAGTAAGTTGGGCATTGAATGATGAAGCGCAGCCTGTCGATCCGCCTGTTCTTTCATTTTGCCATCGTAATTACGTTGTCCCTGTCTGCCATTGGCTTGTTTACCTATACCTATGCCTCAACTGAGATGAACGATCAGCTGGCGGACAACATCGCCCAAACGATGCGTAATACGGCGTACCAGACCGATCTGTATTTGCAGAATTATGATCGTGCAACCTACTCCATCCTCTCGAATGGAAGTGTGAAGCACTTCCTCGATATGAATTCGGAGGATAGTTATGCCTATTACGATTATAGCCGCCAGATTAAAAGGAACGTGTTCCCGCCTGTTTTTATGTTATATCCACAGATCAAGTTCCTGTATGTTATCGGGGAGAACGGGCGGGTTGTCATCGATGACAACCAGAATTCAGCGGGCATACCCGATATCGATGCTGCACAGCAGTATAAGGAGTTGCTCGCTGCAACCCCTGCGAATGGCGAATCGACGTTGCTCACCCGCAGTATTCGCAGTGGACAGAGTTCGAATGTCATTACGATTGCACGCCGGATCAGGGGAATGTCCTCCTATACACCAAACGGAGTGCTGGCGATGGAAGTGAATGTGCTTGAGCTTGACAACATCTGGGGAGAACTCGATCTCAGTCAAGGGGGATATCAGTATGTGATGGATCAGAACGGAAATGTCATCTACCTTCCTGAGGTCGAGGAGGCGCAAACCGTGATGTCATCCAGCACCGTGGACAGACTTATGCATATGGAGGCAGGGTCACTGGAACAGAACACGGATGGCACCAAACGGCTGTTTATATCGGAACTGTCTGCCTATTCGGGCTGGCGCTTTGTTGCTTCCGTGCCGCTGTCAGAGCTTCAAAGGCCGATTGCAACGATTCGTTCAGCTACATTATGGGTTGGTGCAGGAACCTTGCTCGCAGCGCTTGTTGTGGCCTACCGGATCGGAGCATCTCAAGTGGAACCCATTCGGGTGCTGATGAACGGAATGAGACAGACGGAGAAGGGAATCTGGAACAAGGTGGAGATGAAGGAAAGGCGCGATGAGATCGGAGTGCTGATCCGCAGCTATAATCTGATGGTCAGCCGTTTGTCGGACATGATTGAGAGTGTATATGAGTCGGAGTTGCGCCGCCAGAAGTCGGAAATTGAGCTACAGCAGGAAGCGTTGGAACGACACCGTGCGGAATTTCAGGCGCTCCAGTTGCAGATCAATCCACATTTTCTCTACAACACATTGGAGACAATCAAATGTTATGCCGTCGTACAGGATTCCGAAGAAATTACGCAGATGGTGGAATCGATGGCTCATATGCTCCGTTATTCCATTCAGACCAATCTGGAGGAGATTACGGTTGCCAATGAGCTGAAGCATGTGCTGGCCTACCTTTCCATCATGAACCATCGCATGGATCGGGAGCTTGAAGTTGAGGTCATCATTGCACCGGATCTGTTGTTGGAAAAAATGGTTCGTCTCACCCTCCAGCCTCTGGTGGAAAATGTGCTGCAACATGCGTTTCCACAGGGCATGGAACCGGGTCATTTTATCCGCATCGATGCTCGGCGTCTGCAAGATCGATTTCTTGTCATCGTCCAGGATAATGGCATGGGCATGAGCAATGCACGTCTGGAGAAGCTGCGTCGCCGTCTGGAACTGAACCGTCTGGCAGGTGAAGACACCGATGATGTTTATCATCGCGGGGGGATCGGACTTATGAATGTACATCGCCGGATTCAGCTCGTATTTGGAGAAACGTACGGCTTGATGATGGAGAGCGAGGTAGGCGTGGGAACGACTATTACAATGGCGCTTCCGGCGGACCAGCACAGCAAGCGGATTTAATGTGTTTGAAACCAATAACAGGGAGGAAGATCAAACATGAATATCAATTTACAGAACAAAATTGCATTGGTAACAGGTTCCAGTGGTGGAATTGGCGCTGCTATTGCCGGAGCGTTGGCTCGTTGCGGGGCGAAGGTTGCTGTGAATGGTCTGCATAACATGGAGCGGGCTGAAGAGGTTGTAGCTGCGATCCGGGATGCTGGTGGTGAAGCGGCGGCATTTCAGGCAGATGTGACGGATACGGATGCGATCAGAGCGATGGTTGAAGAGATTACACTCCGTTTCGGCGGTCCAATTGACCTGTTGGTTAACAACGCGGGACATCTGGTGGAGCGAAGCCCCATTGAAACGATGAGTGAGGAGCTGTACAACCGAATTATGGATGTCAATCTGAAGAGCACCGTCTTTGTCTCCAAAGCAGTCATTCCTGGCATGAAGGCAGCTGGAGGCGGGCGAATTATCAATCTGACCTCCGTAGCGGCTCATAATGGGGGCGGGCCGGGTGCAGCTATATACGCAGCATCTAAGGCGGCCGTCATTGCGTTAACCAAAGGACTCGCCAAAGAGCTGGCCCCTGGGGGGATTACGGTCAATGCCCTTTCACCGGGCTTCATCGGACAGACGGCGTTCCATGCTACATTCACCTCAGCAGAAGGTCGGTCTTCTGCGGTAAACAGCATCCCGCTTGGACGGGAAGGAACTCCCGATGATGTCGCAGGAGCGGCGTTGTACCTGTGTTCCGACCTGGGTTCTTTTATAACCGGAGAGACGCTTGAAATCAATGGCGGCATGTATATGCGTTGATGTTACAACATTGCGATAAGGAGGGGACAAAACAATGGAAGTGAAGCGAAAGCTTGCAGAAAGATCGTTGTACCAACCCATCAGCGGGCCGTTCCATGTGGACTACGCTCCTGACGAGCATACCTTTCTGGCAGAGAACCCGCCAAGGTTTACCTGGATGGCGGCACAGCAGGAGGATGAGAATGCCTATCTGCTGCAAGTGTCGGCGAGCCCTTCTTTTCAGGAAGAAGAGACGATGACCTTTGCGCCGCTTCCGTATAACTTTTTCACGCCAGACCGGGTGTTTGAACCAGGGGATTATTATTGGCGATATGCGTTGCTTGTAGATCATCTAGTGCAGCAAAGAAGCGAAGCCGAAGCGGACGTCTTACAGGGGAAGCAAGGGACTGAAGTCGAAGGGTATGCCTCGCAAGGGAAGCAAGGGGAAATGTCGGCTTGGAGTGAGGTGCGGCGGTTCACTGTACCAGTGGGATTACCCGAGACACCGCTACCCTCCCGGGCACAGCGATACGTTTCCACAGACACGTCTCACCCACGGCTGTGGCTTGGTGAGCGTGGACTGAATGCACTTGCCGATGGTGTTGCGTCCGATGCTACATACTGCGGCTGGGATGCGTTTATGGCAAATTCCGTGGAGCCGTGGGCAAACCGTGAGCCCATTCGTGAACCGCAGCCTTATCCGGAGAACAAACGTGTCGCCGTACTCTGGAGGCAAATGTACATTGACTGTCAGGAAGTGTTATATGCGATTCGTCATCTGAGTATCGCTGGACGGGTGCTTCGAGACGAACGGCTGCTTGAAGCGGCGAAAACCTGGCTGTTGCATGTGGCAGCTTGGGATACGGAGGGAACAACCTCCCGCGATTATAATGACGAGGCGGCCTTTCGGGTTGCCGCTGCGCTTGCTTGGGGTTATGACTGGTTGCATGATGAGTTGAACAGTGAAGAGCAGGAAGTGGTAAGGCGCAGTTTGCTGCGGCGGACAGAACAGGTAGCCCAGCATGTGATGGTCCGCTCGAAGATTCATCATGTGCCCTATGACAGCCATGCGGTGCGTTCATTGTCCTCAGTACTTGTGCCCTGCTGTATGGCCTTGTTGCATGAGGAGCAGCAGGCTGCAGAGTGGCTAGATTATGCAATCGATTATTATGCCTGTCTGTATTCCCCTTGGGGTGGCAGTGATGGGGGATGGGCCGAAGGCCCGATGTATTGGACAACAGGCATGGCCTATGTGACCGAAGCGATGAATTTGCTGCGAAACTATGCGGGTATCGACTTTTTCCGTCGACCATTCTTCCAGCGTACCGGGGATTTTCCGTTCTACGTCTACCCGCCCGATGCACGGCGCGCCAGCTTTGGGGACCAGTCTACGCTGGGTGACCCGGTAAACTTGAAAACAGGTTATCTTGTGCGCCAACTGGCTGGGGTTACAGGCAATCGCTGGTACCAGTGGTATTTTGAGCGTGTACGCCAATCCGATCCGGGGACAGAGGGTGCTTTTTATAACTACGGTTGGTGGGACTTCCACTTTGACGAATTAGTATACCGCCACGATTATCCGCAGGTGGAGGAAGAGTCGCCTGTGGACATCGAGCCGCTGAAGTGGTTCCGTGATGTGGGGTGGGTAGCCATGCATCACCGGATGGACGATCCGGATGAGCATATGATGCTTCTGCTCAAGTCGAGCCGTTATGGCTCCATCAGTCACAGTCATGCTGATCAGAACAGCTTTACTCTGCATGCATTCGGTGAGCCGCTCGCGGCGGATACGGGCTATTATATCGCGCACGGAAGTTCCTTTCACCGGGAATGGCGCAGGCAGACACGCTCCAAAAACAATCTGCTGATTGGCGGAGCAGGGCAGTATGCCGAGAACAACAAGGTGCTGAATATGGCCGCAACCGGACAGATCGAAGAGGCCTATTGGCGGGATGGCGATGGTTATGTACGCGCGGTAGCGACTGATGCCTATGCCAGCACCGTACCCCATGTGAAGCGTGTTGTACGGGAGATTCATTATCTGCAATCATCCTATTTCGTCATTGTGGACCACATTGACCTGGAGAAACCGGACAGCGTCCAATGGCTGTTCCATGCACTGTACCCGCTGCAGCTGAAAGGGCAGAGCTTCCGCCTGAATGGTACTAAGGCGGGGCTTGAGGGAACATTTGTATATGCTTCCTCCGGTGAGCTGGCGCTGAGCCAGACGGATCAATTTGCAGAGGTGGACCCCTCAGAGTACGAAGGGCTGGATAGGCATTATCATCTGAGCGCGGAAACCCGGCCTGCCACAAGTCATACAATTGTTACGCTGCTTGTACCATATAAGATCGAGGAGCCGAAGTATGTCCCCTATTTCATCGATGATCAGGATCACGGTATCCATCTCTATTTTACCGACAACGGTGTAACAAAGAAGATCGAGGTATCCAAGACGTACTAATAAGTGATGACCTAAAGAAAACGCAATCTCATCTAAAACATCCCCATTGTTGCAGGCGGTGGGGATGTTTTATCATCTTAATGAAAGCGCTTCACCTACAAGTGATACCTAAACCTAAATCAGGATGAAAAGAGGGGTAGCATGAAAAAGTGGATGGTCACAGGCATGGCGCTATTGCTGGCGGCAACCTTCATGGCGGGATGCAGCAAGGGAAGCGGGGCGGAATCCGGTGAGAATGGGGGAGACGGCAAGACAAGGTTCTCCATGTCACTGCGAACGCTGGCGTATACGTATGTGGAGAAGTCACCGGACATCAACCAGGATAAATGGGTTAAAAAGCTAGAGGAACTGACCAATAGTGATCTGAAAATCGTGCTTGTGCCTCATAAGGAATATGAGCAGAAAATGGTCCAGATGTTTGCCACCAACGATATTCCTGATGTGGTGCAGGGTGATGGCGGCGTCAACGGCAAGGAGATGGCCGGTTCGGTCGAAGCCGGAGTATTCCAGCCGCTGGATGAGCTGTTGCAGCAGTATGGGCAAGATTTGCTGAAAGCCGTGCCGAAGGAAGCATGGGACCAGGTCACCCATGACGGCCAGATCTATGCCATCCCCGAATATTTATCCAATCCATCCCGCCGGGCAACCTGGATTCGTAAGGATCTGCTGGATCAAACGGGATTGCCTGTGCCCACCACGGTGGATGAAACATTGGAAGTTCTGCGTGCCTTTAAAAAGCTTGGCGTGGAGAATCCATATATGGGGCGTGAAGATTTCAAATATGCAGATACCTTCTTTGGTGCCTATGATGTGCAACAGTTCCTCTCCATGATGGAGCAGCAGGGTGACCAGATTGTACCTAAGTTCATGGATAACGAGAATATGCAGCAAGCCCTGACGGTCTATAAGACGATGTACGAGGAAGGGCTAATTAACAAAGAGTTCGCGACCATCAATTCGACGGTATTCAAAAATACGATTCTCTCCGGTAAGGCGGGCATGTGGTCCATGAACGCCAACGAACTGATTCAATGGGAGAAGCAGATTAAAGCGTCGGTTCCCGATGCCAAAATCGAAATTATCCCTTCGCCTGTTGGCCCGGACGGTAAAGGTGGTTACTATCTGTACGGTCCGGTGACACGTGCCTACTTTATCAATAAGGATGCGGCTGATCCGGCTTCCATTATCCGTTTCTTCAACTGGATGGTGTCTGACGAAGCGGAGAAATTCTTCACGTACGGCACGGAAGGAGAGACCTATACAGAGGATAATGGTGTGATTGCATATACAGCTCCGACAGACTCTGCTGGCGTGGACGAGGAGCGTTACCGTCAATCCTTCTTATGGTTTGTACAGGACACAACATACAACAAAGGCTCCCTATCCCTGACTGAAGAAGGCAGAAAGTTGATGAATATTTATGATACGGTTTTAGCCAAAGAAGGTCGGGATGGCATCAACTTTGATCCGCGGTTGGAGGCCTTTGTACAGAATCCGGAGATTGCTCCCAATTCGGATACACCCCCTCAGGTATTGCTTACTCACATGATCAAGATGGTTTATGGTAAGGAGCCGATCTCCGATTGGCCGAAGGTAGTTGAGGAATGGAAATCCAAAGGTGGCGATCAGGCCATTGAGGAAGCCACTCAGAAATTCAAGGACGGGGAAGGCATATCTTTGCCGCGTCGCTAGAATTGTGCGGTATAAGCAATGATTACCACGAACAATAGGATGTCCTGCTCACCGTGCGGAAGAAACAAGTCAACAAGAAGCAGCAGCTCTGGAGAACGGACAGATCGCAAAGGTATAACGTCAGAAGATTGGACTACCGTGCGGAGGGGATACAAGTGAATAAATTGTTCAAAACGTGGAAAAAGCGCGTTGTCCTTGTTGCCATGTCTATGATTCTCATTAACGGCACCATCGTTCCCGTGCATGAAGTTCGGGCGATGGAAGATGCTGTTCCTAGCTCTATTCTCAAACCTACACAGGAAGAAAGAGAAAATCTCTCGGAACCGGAGGGCCCGGAGTTGGAGATATACGCGGAAAACTTTGATGACCCGGATAATTTTGGCTCTACAGGCGGAATTGCATTGAGAGCTCCTTGGCTCCAGGAAGGGGGAGGAGGAAGCAAGGCCAAGACGTCATCTTCCACAACTGCTCCCTCGCTGCCCAATATGATCAAGATGGACGGAACCGATGCGCTTGCACTGCCTCTAAACTTGACTGGGTACGGAAATATTCGGCTGAGCTACTACACGCGTGCTTCCTCCTATATAAGTGGAAGTGTGATTATTGAATGGTCGAAGGATGGTGGTACATCCTGGGCAATGCTGGAGACATTTGAACTTCCCCCGGGCACCCCGGACCTGAAGAACAAGGAAGGCAATACGCTAAAAAGCTGGACGCTGGGTTCGGAAGCGAACAATAACAGCAAGGTTAAAATTCGATTTCGGACAGGAGACGCCATGCAGGCCAACATGTATATCGACAATGTTGCCATTTACGGTCAAGCCATTCCCGGCATAACGCCTGCCCCATCCCCAGTGCCGCCTGGAGAAGGGGATACTGAATTTACGCCACCCCAAGGAGTGACTTTATACGAGGATGTGGAGATCGGCATGGCTGGTGGGCGGGCGATGTATTCATCCATTGCCGTTCCCGAGACAGCGGCAGCTGAACCGATGCCAGTCATGGTTTATATCCATGGAGGTGGATGGAATCACGGGGACCGGAAGCAGGCACTGAACTCCATATGCAACTATGTACTCAAACGCGGTTACATCGGTGTGTCTCTGGACTACCGACTGACGCCTGAGGCACCTTTCCCTGCCCAGATTCAGGATGTGAAGCTTGCTATTCGATACCTGCGAGCTCATGCGGCGCAGTACAATCTGGACCCAAGCCGTATTGGTGTCTGGGGATCATCGGCGGGCGGACATCTGGCTGCATTGCTCGGTACAACAGGGGACATGGTCGCTGGTGACACTGTAGAGCTCGATACAGGGGTGACGGTAGATGTACCTGATCTGGAAGGTTCCGGCGGATGGCCTGAGTATTCCGACAAAGTGCAGGCGGTCGCCGACTGGTATGGACCCGCTGATTTTACGACGACATTTGCCAATAACTATAGCTCGGTCACGGCTCTGCTTGGCGGGCACCGTGCATTCGATGTACCGGAACAGGCCAGACTTGCCATGCCGGGCACCTATGCTTCACCGGATGATCCACCATTCTGGATTCGGCACGGTGATGCTGACGCCACCATTCCTTATACCGACAGTGTTACTTTGGCGGGACAGCTTCAATCTGCGGGTGTGCCGATTGTGGATATGAAAGTCGTACCTGGCCAGGGCCATGGATTTACAGGGACGGCTTCCGAGACTGCGAACGCAGAGGCATGGGCCTTCCTGGATGAACATGTGAAGAACCGGATCGTTACGGAGACAATAATTTTCAAAAGCAATCCTGAAGACACTTCGCCTGGAGATGAAGAAGTGGATGAAGAAAAACCGTTGATTGAAAAGGTCATCGCCAGTAAGCTGCCAAGCGACGATGCGGCGATTGACAGCAGCAAGCCTGACTTGAATTTCAATCAGTCTACAGGTTCCAGCACCGGATTACTAAGCATTTCTTCCACTTCAACGACCCAAAAATATGTGTACTTCAAATTTGATATGTCCGGAAATGAGCCGGAAGGAGATCGGTATCGATTGCGGATTGCGGCCAAGAAAGGCACATCAAATGTTGATACCAAGTTGTCTCTGTACGGTTTGAATGAAACAGACTGGAGCGAATCTTCGTTAACCTGGTCGAATGCTCCGGTCCAAAGTCTGAGCGAAGGTTCGCTGCTGGGCACATTCCAGGTTACGGCAGATCGGAATGGAAGCCCAGCCGTCTATGAAGTGGATGTAACCGATATGGTGAAGAGTCGTCCAGATGCGGGGCAGGTTGCGTTTTTGCTTGCGGATGCGGAATCAACGGGTGTTTCCGTGAACGTATACACCAAGGAAGCGAACGGAACGAGTAATCCGCGTCCACAGTTATCTGTCATTGCTTTGATTGAAGAGGGCAGTGACACGCAGTCACCCGAATGGGAGCAGGGAGCCGAGCTGGAGATTCGCAACTGGGGAACGGATTTTGCGGAACTGAGATGGCCTGCTGCCAGTGACGATACGGCTGTATCTGCCTACCGGATTTATCGGGATGGAGTTCTGCTGAGCGAACAAGGTAAGCAGTCATTCCGGGACAGCGGACTTGCAGCGGAAACACCATATACATTTCAAGTGAGGGCGATTGACGAAGCGGGCAACATCAGCAGTGCATTATCAACCGAAATGACAACCCTTGGCGTTCCAGTATCGTCCCTGCCTGTGGCTTCTGTCACGGCAAGTGGTAGTGACGGCAACCTGGCGGCCAATACCCTCGACAATAACAGTTATACACGCTGGTCTGTTGCAGGAGAGGGGCAATGGATCACGTATGATCTGGGTCAGGTTCAGCAAGTGGGCTATGTTGGGATTGGTTTTTACAAAGGGGATGTCCGAAAGACATCTTTTGAGATGGAATCGTCTGTTGACGGTGAGCAGTGGACCCAGATATTTAACGGCGAAAGCAGTGGGGATACAACCGAAATGCAGGCATTTGATATCCCAGACACTTCTGTACGTTATGTACGGATCACCGGGCATGGCAATTCCGATGCAAGTATTTACACAAGTCTGACCGATGTGCATCTGTATGCCCCTTTTGCAAGGGGAGGGACACCTGTGGCTCTGATTCCATACGTCGTGCCACAACCACCTGAAGGGACGATGCCCTTTATCGCTCCAGGTCTGACGGAAACAGATGGCACACCACATGCTGTCCATGCTCCACATGCCGTGACCGGACGTACAATTGATGTACGGGATTATGGAGCAGATCCTGCCAACAACACGAGTGATGACCGACCAGCAATACAGGCCGCCATTGATGAGGCTAACGTGGGTGATGAAGTGTTTTTACCCAATGGAGTGTACAATTTGTTATCCGGGCCGGATGGAGCCACCAATTTGATGCTCAAATCCGGGGTGAATCTGAGAGGGGAGAGCCGTGAAGGAACCGTGCTCCAGACATCGCTGGATCAGGTGACGGGCAGTGCCGTTCTGAAGGCATCAGCTCAGCATAGCATTCTCGTATCCAACATGACCCTAACTTCATCCTGGTCCGGCAGCTACACGACTGATCATCAATCCAATAATCCCTCCGCAGGGGGGCCGGATAGTCTGATTCATATTGCCAATTATGGCGAGGTACCATCGTATGACATTACGATTGACGGCGTAATTGTGGAAAAGTTCAAACGAATGGCTATCCGAATTGAGCACAGCCGCGATGTTGTTGTGAAGCATGCAACCTTCCGCAATGCAACAGATCTGGGCCCTGGAGGTTCAGGTTACGGAATTTCGATTCAGGGAACGGCCAAGACCGATCGACTCGGCTTTGACAATGATACGTTATGGAATGTGGTGGAGGACAGTACATTTGAAGGTCCTTATCTCAGACATGGAGCACTGATTCAGTTTGTGGCTCACAATAACGTGTTACGCGGCAATGCATTTAACGGAACAAAGTTGGACGCCATCGACCTTCATGGTGAACTGGAGTATTTGAATGAAATCTCCGGCAATGTCATTACGGACGTATTGACAGGCGCAGGGATTGGGCTCGGCAATACCGGGGGGGCGGCGCCCAGTAACCACAGCAAGTCTGGCAAAGGGAACTACATTCATGACAACACAATTACGAACAGTCGAATCGGTATTTCGGTAACCATGGGTACCCCCGATACCCTAATTGAGGATAATCTCATCGAGAATACCACTATGATTGCAGAGGCAGTAGGGATCAAAGTGTTGAACGGACCGGGCACGGTGATTCGTGGCAATGTGATTCGTAACAATACTGCCAGTGGATACTGGGGCGTACGGCTTGAGCGCGACAAAGGCGATGCTGGAGCTGGCAATATCGGCGAAGGGAACCCCGAGAATGTATTGATTGAAAATAACCAAATCGAAGGTAACACAAACGGAATCGGACTGTTTGCCGGAGTTGGCATTCTGCTAAAGGCTAACATTCTAAACAATGTAGATGAGGATTACTACAAAGCAGAAGGTGTGACCGTTACCGAGTTATAAAGAATCAGAATAAGTAGCCTGGCAGGTATCCAGCCTGAGGGGCTACTTTTTTTAATCATTGATTTAAGATTCACTAAAGGTTCGTCCTCTACCATGGTTACATAAGCCTCAGTTGCTTAACAGGAACCAAGAAGGAGGATTCATCATTTGAATATTCTATTACGAAAAGTTGCAGTAACGGCATTGTCCGTGACTATGGTAACGTCATCTTTTGGCCTGATGGCTGGTCCAAATGCGGCATTTGCCGCAGAGAGCACAGCGACAACCGTGAGTGCAGGCTTAACGCAGGCTTATGAATCGTTGTTCCAGACGGACAACGTGATTGATGTGAATGTAACGATTGATGATGCAGACTGGAAGAGTATGCTCGAAAGCCCGCTGGATAAGGATTATAAGAAGGTAAGTGTGGAAGTGGACGGCAACAAGCTGGATAACGTTGGTTTCTCGACCAAGGGGAACCTGACCCTGAAAGCCGTAGCCTCGATGGAGGATTCGGATCGATACAGCTTCAGACTGAAGTTCGACAAATACGATAAAACACAAACCTTGCTCGGACTGGACAAAATGGTGCTGAATAACAACTATGCTGATCCATCCTACATGCGTGAAATTCTGCACTATGAAGCGCTTCGAAGTATCGGCATGGATGTGCCGATGACAAACTACGTCAATTTGTATGTTAATGGCGAACTGGTAGGTTTCTACACCGGGGTTGAAGCCGTAGATGACAGTTACTTGGAACGCAATTACGGTGAGGATTACGAAGAAGGCGTGCTCTATGATACGGATGAGAAGAGTTATCTTCAATATGTAGAGGGCAGTGACTACAGTACACTCACCAAAGACTTGGGTACGGATAAGGACAAAGCCAAACTAAAAACCTTCATCCAAACGCTGAACGAGATGCCAGAAGGCGAAAAGGGTGATATCGAGAGTGTGCTGGACGTGGATTCGGCGCTTCAATATATTGCAGGCAACATGGTTTTTGGCAACTATGACAGTTATAACGGCGACAAAGGACACAACTACATGCTCTACAGTGATGCCGCTGGCAAGTTCACCGTTGTTCCTTGGGACTTCAACATGTCCTTCAACGGGTACTCGGGTGGAGGTGGACGTGGCACAACAACCGGCTCAACCACGACAAACACCAACGCAACAAACGTATCTGTGGACGAGCCCGTACTGGGCATTAACATGGAAAATGTACCGATGATTAATAACCTGCTTGCTGTGCCGGAGTATAAGGAAAAATATTTGAGCTACGTCAATGAACTGACAGACTATATGGAAGGCATTCAGGATCGTATTACTGGCCTTGCCGATGAGATTCGTCCTTATGTGGAAGCAGATCCCACGAAATTTTATACGACAGAACAGTTCGAATCCAACATCGCTTATTCTGCAAATGCAGACTCGGCAGGTGGTATGGGCGGTACACCACCAGCAGGATTTGAAGGCTTGACCCCACCTGAAGGCATGGAAGGTATGACGCCGCCTGAAGGTTTCGAAGGAATGACACCTCCAGATGGAACAACACCTCCAACTCAGCCGGGTGCCAAAACTGGAAATGATGCAACAGATCCAACAACGAATACAGGAAATACTCAGACACGCCCTGGTGGTAACTTTGGCGGCGGTGGGGGCGGAGGCATGGGCTCCATGGCAGCCGGATCACAGACGACATTTGCACTGAACCGTCTTGCGAATCTGCAAGAGCAACTGGGACGTGAAGTGACACCTTTGCCGGAGACTGTGGAAGAGACAGGATCCAATACTTCATCCGGAGCAACGGACAAAACCATTTCCGTAACACTCGATGGTAAATCGATTACATTCCCGGACCAGGACCCGCTAGAGCAAAGTGGAAGAGTGATGGTACCTGTGAATGCAATCCTCGAAGCACTTGGTGCAGAAGTGACTTGGGACAAAACGGCGAAGACGGTAACGGCTGTTCTGCATGATCAGACCCTTGTGCTCAAGATCGGAAGCAGCACAGCAACGGTAAATGGAGAGATAATTGAAATTGATGCACCCGCGATCATTCAAAACAGTCGCACACTCGTGCCCGTTCGTTTCATCTCTGAAGGACTGGGATTGACCGTGGCTTGGGATCAAATCGCTGCACAGGTAAGTCTTAGCTCCCAATAAAAACGATCTTCTGCCTGGCTGTCATTCTGCCGCTAAGAAGCAAGAAAAAGGGATTCGATAACTCATCGAATCCCTTGGTGTATTCTAATCGCTGTTCTTCGTACTTAAGTTCTAATCGAATTATTCTTTCTCTATTGATAACGTTAAAACGTTGTTATAAGTATTTACTCTTTTTGGTAATCTCTGTATCGTTGATAGAATTACACCGCATACAATGAGGATGGAACCCCCAACTTGAACGAAGGTGACGGGAGTACCAAGCACGAAGAATCCAACCAACATAGCGACAAATGGTTGAAGATTGAGAAATATGGATGCTTTGGCGGCACCAACTTTTTGAATCTGATTGTTCCAGATGACTGCACATAAACCCTGGATGAGTAAAGCAGAACCAATTGTGAGCGCCCACCATATCAAGGAATGAGAACTTTGTTCATGGGGTTGCCATACAGCCACCGGGAACACGAGCATACAGCCGAGCAGCGTTGAATAGGCAGTTGCTTCGAGTGCGTCCATTCTTTGGGTGAGTTTTCTCATCAGGATGGTAGAACCGGAGAACGCAAGCAATGGAACACAGAGGAGATGGCAAGGCGGTATGCGGAAAGATGCATGGCAGGAAATTCCTGTAGCACAAGGGAGCCGAATACGAAGTTGCTTCCATATAGAGTCGCACAAAGTAAGAGAAGTAGATAAGTTCGCAAGCCGATGCGCCTTCTTTCAAAAGTTTGACTAATCCAATAGTAGTTTTATTGGTTAAGTGGACGCTTGATGGCAACCAGTTCGATCTCAATCTCCGCGCCGCGTGGCAGCTTGGCTACCTGTACAGTGGTTCTTGCAGGATGATGGTTACCGAAATAATTGCTATACATATCATTCATTTCACCGAAGTGATCCAGGTTTGTCATAAAGACAGATGTTTTCACAACGTCTTCCAGGGTTAAGCCAGCTTCTGATAACACGTTCTGAAGATTCGTCAGGATCTGGCCGGTCTGTGCAACAATGCCTTCCTGTAATTTGCCCTCAGCATTGATCGGAAGTATTCCGGAAGTGTACAACGTATGATCAGTCATAATTGCTTGCGAATAAGGACCGATTGCTGCCGGCGCCTGTGTGGATGTAATAACCGTGTGATTCATGGACTATTTTCCTCCTTTAAGGTATAGATAGGTTGTTTATCTGTAAAGTGTAATGAAGAACCCGCGGCAATAAGCTGCGGGTCTCAGATCGGTTTGAAAACCGCTAACTGCGTGTTATTGACCCGCTGGTGCGTAGTTCTCATCCAGAAATGCTTGAACAGCCTGGAATGCTTGAACTCTATTTTTCTCGAGCAGTACCATATGAGTACCTTCACCAATCTCTACCCAACGGCGATAAGCAGCTCCGGTTAAGGAGGTAAAGAAATTTTGTGCCAAATCTAACGGTACATCAATATCCCACTCTGCATGAATGAGGAGTACAGGTACAGTGATATCTTTAGGTTCATAGAAGGCTTTGCCCACTGTCCAATATTCACGGATGTCCAAAATCGGTCCGTTGGTAGCGCGAATATGCTCCGGGTGTTCAGTTTTGTTAATAGGATCAGTAGCCAGAGTGGCTTCAACCCATTTTTCGAACCAACCCTCAGGGAGCAGGCTATCGCGTTTCCCTTCAGGAGCAGCACTTAACCAGCGTTCCTTCGTAGTACCTGCCGGAACAAGGCGGTAAGAGCCAAGCGGCCCGCCGGTATCGATAGGAATAGGTTTGTTGCTTAGCCACTGAGGAGCGATAAGGGTGAGTTTGTTCACTTTGTTGTTATTACGGCTTGTATATGCACCGGCGACTGTCCCACCCCAAGACATCCCAAGGATATTGACCTTCGACAGATTGCGATGTTGCAGGACAAAATCTACAGCTGAGCCAAAATCGCGAACTCCGGTTTCAGTACGGACAAGCGGAGGGTTCTGATCGGCTGGTTGTTCCATTTCCGGCGGTCTTGTGGACCCGCCATAACCACGAACATCTACGGCGTAGACGTCATAGCCATGACTTGCGAGGTAGTCTAGGAAAGTAAACCCGTCTAGCTCTACATCGTACAGGCTGCCAATGGGATACGTCGCACCATGGACCATGACGATTGTCTTCTCATTTGAGAACTCCTTCATAGATGCAGGACGTTTATTAAGGACGGATAGTTCAATTCCAGGCGTATCACTGGCTATCATAAAATTCTCAGATACGAGGGAGATCGATTTGTTGAATGTATGATTAGACATTATAGGTTTCGCCTCTCTTTGATGAAATATATTTTATATAAAGCGCCAGTTGAAGCCGTCTTCACTTCGGGTGACATAGCCGGCAGAACTCTCTGGAAAATGTGTGCTGAAATAAATAATGGGACGATCGGCGATGTATTCTAAAGCCCAGCGCCGTGAGGTCCGAGCCTGATCAGCAAATTCACAGTACATCGAATTCCAGTCTGGTCTTAAGACCTGTAATGGATGATGCATGATATCGGCGCCGAACAAAGCTTCTTCGCCACCGGACGAGAGACGTATGGACATTTGCCCAATACTGTGACCTGGAGTCGGAATGAATGTAAATATGTCTAGAAACTTCCCGCCTTCTGGACCGATGGTCTCTGTCATGCCTGCCTCAATTATAGGAAGTATACTCTCTTCGTAAACATTGAAGTTTACTTCATTTACTTTGTTATGGCTTGCTTCGCTGGAGTAATATTCTTGTTCTGTAAGCGGAAATACGTACTTTGCATTCGGGAATGTCGGTATCCATTTGCCGTCAATCAGTCTCGTATTCCAACCGACATGATCTACATGCAAATGAGTAAGTAACACGTAATTAACTTCTTCCGGAGTAACACCAGCCTCTTGAAGCCGTTCCAGATAAGGCAACTGCAGATTAGAAAGATCCGGATTCAGTGGCAGGTTCTTGTCGTTTCCTGTAGCAGTATCAATAAGAATAGTATGATCAGGCGTTTTCACGACCCAGGTTCCAATACTCACGATCAGTTGTGAGTTTTCGTCAATTAAGCCCTCTGGTAAGGAGTGATGGTTCTCTTTCAGAAATGAAGGGTCCCATGTACCAGGGAAATAAATCTCTGGTGGGACGCCGCTGATTACCATCTCCGTGACTCGGGTAATCGTAGTGTCGCCTACAGTATAAGTCTTAGGCAGCTTAGTCATATGGCTCATCGCCTTCCTTAGAAATTTCGCTGGAAATGAAATGCTATATATAAAAGAATTATGTGTAAATGTCCCGGGATCATATTTGCACATCAACCTTACTAAAATCTTAGTCCAATAATGCTGTTAAATCAACGTTTTTGCACCGAAACTGAACCTTAGCAAGAAAGCTTGATATTGCTCAATATTTTAATTATGATCGAAATATAAATTTCGCTGACAGCGAAAAAAATAACTGCACAGGAGAAACGAAGAATGAACTCTATAGGCGAGGTAATCAGAAATACCCGCAAAAAACAGAAATTAACCCTAAAAGATGTGGCAAAAGCAGGTTCCATCTCCTTATCTTTTCTCAGCGAAATCGAAAGAAACAAAGCGAATCCATCCATCAGCGTACTAAAACGGATTGCGAATGCGTTGAATGTAAATTTTACCGATCTATTTGGAGAAAAAGAGCAAAGTATTGTTGTGAGAAAAAAGGAACGTAAACCGCTGGTCCATTCTGAAGGCTCTCGTATTACATGGTATTCCCTTAGCGAGGGAGGCAGAAACAAGATGGGCCCCATATTGGGGGTGCTTGAAGAAGGAGCGACTTCTGGAAATATCGGGGTAGGACATAGCGAAGGCGAGGAGTTTCTGTATGTGCAGACAGGGTGCTTGGAGTTTGTACTAGGGAATGACAGATATACGTTAGATGAGGGAGACAGTATTTACTTTGATGCAAAGACACCACATAGCTATAAAAATGCATGGAAAGGAGAGACTGTGGTCATTGCCGTATCAACGCCTCCAACTTTTTGATTTCATGTCCCACGCCTACCGATAAAGGGTCACGTCTTTTCCGTGCAGGGAAGAGGTGTGGCTCTTTCTGTTTGGTTTAATATTCCATTGTTCACTGTTATTGAATTTTGGACATTCGTCTTGTTTAATCATTCACCAGAATTTCCAGACAGGAGGACTTTCTTACATGATTACGGAGAATGCGTAAAGTATTTGATTTTAATATGCGATTTTTGTGATAAAAATCACTGCGTCATTATAAATTATGTGATTACTACTACCGATAAGACTATAGTGATATTCGAAACGGAATCGAAATTGGCTTGGATATCCCCACAATTACATAGGGAAAAGGGTGGCTCACACACATGCGAAGCATGAGCATCGGTACCAAAATCAGTTTGATCGTTATCAGTATATTTATCGTCTTCTCTTCAGCCGTGGCGGTAAGTGTAATTCTGGAGATGAGACAGGGAATTACGACATTTGCTACAGAGAAGGCGAAGCGAGATCTGGAGATGGCGAATCATATCATCACATATAAGTATCCAGGAGATTGGGCCATCAAAGAAGGTCAATTATTCAAGGGAGATACTGCATTGGAAGGCAACTTCGAACTGGTGGATGAGATTGGACAAGCATCCGGGGACACGGTGACGATCTTCCGAGGTGACGAACGTGTTGCAACAAATGTTATGGTGGATGGGAAGCGTGCTGTTGGCACGAAGGTATCAGAAGAGGTCGCCCAGACCGTTTTGCAGCAAGGGGAAAAATATTTTGGTGAAGCCGTGGTTGTGGGTCAGAAATATCAAACGGCCTATGAACCCATTAAAAACGCATCCGGAGAGATTATCGGAATTTTCTATGTTGGTGCTTCTCAATCATTAATTGATGTGATTATCTCCTCGTTCCTCAAAACATTCCTGATCGTATTCCTGCTTGCAATGTTGGTCGCAATTACCCTGATCCTGTTGTATGTTCGCAGGGTGAGAGCAAGAATCGAACGGGTATCTGTGGCGATTAAACGTGCGGGGACGGGCGATTTCACACAGCCGGTTGTGGACGACGTTCAAGACGAAATCGGCATGCTGGGCACGGGATACAATGAGATGAGAAGTAATCTGCAGATGATCATTCAGGGTGGACTTCAAGCTGCGGAGAAAGCAGAGCATTCGACTGGATTGCTGCTCAAGATTGCGGATCAGACGGCTAATGAATCGGGTCAGATCGCATCTTCTGTTGAACAAGTTGCACAGGGAGCGGAGCGTCAGACGATCAGCACGGAAGAAAATCTGCAGGCGATGGAAGAAGTGGCTATAGGCGTACAACGCATGGCAGATAAAGCTTCCAGCATTTCCGAGTCGGCACTGTATTCACGTAAACAGGCAGAAACCGGAGGTGAAGCGGTGCAACGTACCGTTCAGCAGATGTCTACAATTGAATCCTCTGTTACCAGAACGGATGAAGTCATTCGTCTACTGGAAGGGAAGTCGGCACAGATTAGCCAGATGGTATCCACCATTCATGAGATTGCGAATCAGACGAATCTGCTCGCCCTCAATGCATCCATTGAAGCGGCAAGAGCCGGGGAACATGGACGGGGATTCGCTGTAGTATCTACCGAGGTGCGTAAACTAGCTGAACAAGCTGGTGATTCTTCAGATCGTATTGAACAACTGGTCGAAGCCATGGAACAAGATATGAAGCAATCCCTTTCGGCGATGTCGAGAGTGAAAGACGACGTGCAGGAAGGGCTGCGCTTGACCCGGGAAACAGAACAAAACTTTAGTCTGATCCGGGATACGAACCTTTATATGGCCACCGAGATTGAAGACATGGCGGCAACGAGTGAGGAGATGTCCGCAGGTGTGGAGCAGATTGTGGCTTCCGTACATGAGATCGCTCGCCATGCACAGACGGCCAGTACCCATTCACAACAGGCGGCGGGTTCAGTGCACGAACAGCTTAAGTCGGTAGAGCAGATCAAAGCATCAGCGGCTATCTTGTCCGATGTGTCCTCAGAGCTACAGACCTCACTTAGTCCTTTTAAGATTTAATATCTGTTACAATAGGGAAAAGGAGGGACTGCACTATGGCTCCTGATAAAACAAAACTTTTCCCAAATGAGAATATCCGTACGGTATGTTACATTCAAAACCTGCCGCCACGTTCCAACGTGAACATTGGTGATTATACGTATTATAGCGATAACACGAATCCGCCAGAGCAATTCTATGACCGGATACAACATCATTATGACTTTATTGGTGATCGCCTGGTTATTGGCAAGTTCTGTGCAATTGCGGAAGGTGTGACATTCATTATGAATGGCGCGAATCATCGGATGGAGGGCATGACGACGTATCCTTTTAACATTTTCGGTGGAGGATGGGAGCGTGTGACACCTACACTTGAGCAGCTTCCATATAAGGGTGACACGATACTGGGGAATGATGTATGGCTTGGACAGAATGTGACGATCATGCCTGGTATCACGATTGGAGACGGGGCAATCATTGCCTCCAATTCAACCGTGGTGAAGGACATTGAACCCTATACGATTGTTGGTGGTAATCCAGCCAAGACTGTTAAAAAGCGTTTTGACGAAGAAACGATTGCTCTGTTACTGGAATTGAAGTGGTGGGATCAGGATGAGGAATGGCTGGATACGCATTTGGAACGTCTTGTCTCTACATATGATCTACAAATCTTGCGCGAACTTCTGAACAGCAAATAGGATGGTTGTCCATTGTGCATAAAAGACAAAAAAGCTGGTTCCTGACGGAGCCGGCTTCCCAAGCAAATCAGGCCCTGGACCGTTTTGAGCGGATCAGGGCCTCTTGTTGTCCAAGATGAAATGTTAATTTAGCGGGTGGGTGGTCGTAGGTTGCAATCAGACTGTACTGATGGGGGCTTTAAATGAGTATGAGCTTCTGCATGATCCGAGTTTGTCTGTTTGCCAGAATAAAAGTTAATGATATCATCAACGGTAGTAAACACGACATTTAAATCCATATTATCATTGTGTGTTTGAATAAAAACCTCTTTTCAATGGGTTGTTACGTTGTTTAGTTTAAAGCTTCTTTCATGCTTAAACCTGCTGTGAATACAGGAACTTTACCTGCAGGCAGTTGAATTTCTTTGCCTGTTCTCCGACTTCTTCCCGTTCTTGCCTCACGCTTCTGTACTTCGAATTTCCCAAATCCAACGACTTGAACTTCTTTACCTTCTTTGAGAGCTTCGAGAATTGAATCCAGTACAACGGTTACAGCTTTTTCAGCATTCTTCTTGGAAAAACCGCCAGCCTTGGCTACTTCTGTGATCAATTGTTCTTTATCCATGGGGAATACCTCGCTTTCATTCTTGGGATGTGGAAACTTTGCTGTGACACATATGAGTAAATAAAAAGCTGCCTTATTAATAAGGCAGCTTTCATATAATTAAAGTTTAGTAACGTTCTCAGCTTGTGGTCCACGGTTACCTTGAGTTACTTCAAATTGAACGCGTTGACCTTCGTCCAAAGATTTGTAACCTTCACCTTGAATTGCACTGAAATGAACGAATACGTCTGTTCCTTCTTCAGTTTCGATAAAGCCGAATCCTTTATCCGCGTTGAACCATTTCACTGTACCTGTTTGCATGTGATTCCTCCAAAAAATAAGTTTTTAGCCGATCATTATGACGAGTATTATTGAAAAATTGACACTCACCTGGTGCATTTAAACCACAGACTTGATGTCCGCTAATGTATCGATTAATATTATAATACCATGTCCGCTAATATAAGTCAAGATTTGGAGGTATTTTCTAATGAATCAGTCATCAGGGGTTTCGGTGCAGCGGGAAACGACGATAGAGGAATTCATACATATGCTTGCCATTGAGGGAGAATTGCATCCCAAAACCGTGAAGGAATATGCAAGCGATCTGAAGCACTTTATCGAATGGTACAAGGAAAGCACCATGCTTAGCGAAGAAATGACATTGCGAATCGAAGACGTGGATACATCCACTTTAGTCAACTATCGCGAAGATGCTCACAAAGTTATGTTATTGAAACCAGCCACCATTAACCGGAGGTTGATTACGCTGAAGCGTTTTTTCAAATGGGCTGTCGCGGAATCCAGGCTCAGTCAGGACCCTTCCAAACCACTAAAATTCATTCCGGAAGACAAAGTAAGTCCACGTCGAATGACATTCGAAGAAGAGCAGGCATTCCTCGCTGCAGTGGAATATGGTAATTCCCTTCGTGATCAGACCATCCTGACCCTTATGTTTCACACGGGCTTGCGAACGATGGAGGTATGCAACCTCAAGCCTCATGATATCGAACTTGGTAGACGGAATGGTCATCTGACAGTGAGAGCCGATAAACGCAACGTGCAACGTAAGATCCCTTTGAATATACAGTGTGTTGTCATGTTGAATCAGTACTTATCTGATCTCGCTACCGATCCTGCTTACCTTTTTCCTTCAGAGAAGACAAACGATCGTTTAACGGAGAGAGCATTGCGCCACCTGATTAAAAAAGTAATGATAACAGCAGGGCTGGAAGGACTGAGTTCACACGACCTGCGTCATCGTTTTGGCTACGCCATGGCTGAGCATACGCCACTGCACCGTTTGGCCGAGATAATGGGACACACCAACCCAGATACAACAATGATTTATTTTAAAGCATTAAGTACGAATCATCGTAAAGAACAAGAATAAAGTCTGAATTATAGTCAGAATCAAAACACCTCTTATTAGAAGTACTTCGAAATTTTCCGTGTTTGTATTACTTTAACCTACCTTTAGCATTCATATACGATCCTTCACATTTCACTTAGGCACTGCCCGACAGGGTTGCCTTACCTCTATTAAAGAAAGCGATTACATATCCCTGATAATATTGTATATTATGATGGCAACCTCGGGACTGATCAACATGAGCCCTTAGCATTTGGCATAATTTCGGTGAGCAATAAGAAATCCAATGATTCACAATGTCACATATATATTAGTTGTTAGAGCATACGGCCTGTCATAAAAAGGAGGAATCCAAACATGTACCGGGTACTGCTGGTGGATGATGAAGAAGATGTGCGTGAAGGACTTGTTGTAGAGGTCGATTGGGAAGCGCTCGATCTGCGGATTGTCGGTTTGGCTGAGAATGGGCGGGAAGCATTGGAGATGGCGGAGCGGGTGGAGCCGGATATTGTGGTGACCGATATCAGCATGCCCTTCATGAATGGTCTGGAACTCGCCCAAAGATTGAGGAAGCGAAATCCACTTGTGAAGGTGGTCATTTTGACTGGATATGATGAATTTGATTATGCGAGGCAAGCTATCTCGTTAAGTGTGGATGAATATCTGTTGAAGCCGTTCTCGGCAGGGCATCTCACCGAACTGCTCACAAGATTACGCGCCCAGATGGCGGCTGAAGTGGCTGAGCGTGAAGATGTACAGCAGCTGCGTGAGCACTATCATACCAGCTTGCCTTTATTACAGGCAGATCTGATGGCGACCTTGCTCCATCGGCAGAAATCCTCCACATATATTCATAGTAAAGCCAAACAATGCGGATTGGATCTGACAGGAGAACGCTATGGGGTGTCCGTATTGACACTGCACATGGATGGAGATATACAAAAGGAGAAACCTGAGGGAGGATTAAACGAGCCTCCAAACCGACATAACAAAACAACATCCGAGGTATCGGATCAGTCTGAGATATTTGTTCCCGGAGGTTCCTTGCGTCAATCTGAGGATGCTGAGCTGAAACGCTTTGCTGCACTTAATATTGCGGCAGAAGTTTGGGCGGAGCATGGGGCTGGTCATGCCTTTATGCATCAGGAGACGATTGTCCTGCTCTATGTGGATCGCTCGGGCGGTACAGATGGAGCGAAGCGGCAACAGAAGGCATTGGAAAATGTGATGCGCAGTATCAACCACTATTTACGTATCCCGGCTACGGTGGGATCTGGTCAGATTGTCGATACACTCGCGGATGTGAATCATGCCTATGAAGATGCCCTGCTGGCACTGGATTATCGGCTTGTGCCCGGGACGGATTCAATCATATACATCGCGGACGTAGAGAGACAGACGGCGGGCAAGCTGCGGTTCGACGAATTGAAGCAGCAGACGCTGACACGATGCCTGAAGGCAGGTACACAAGCAGAGCTGGAGGAAGCACTGGCGATCATTTTCGGGGAAATTACAGTGGAACACGGGCGAAGTGATATTCAGCTCTATTTAATTGAAGTATTAACAACAGTATGGAAGGCAGCACAGGCATCAGGGGAGGAGATGGAAGACATCTTTGGTGCAGGGTTCCAGTTGTATGCGGATTTGTTCCGACTGCCGGGTCTTACTGAGGCACAGAAGAAGGTACAGGAGGTCTGTCTACTCGTACAACATCGCATTGCCAGCGGACGGCAGCATGTATATAAGGATATTGTCGAGCAGGCGTTGGTCTTCACGAAAGAGTATTATGCCGACCCTGACCTGTCCATTCAGAAGGTGTGCGGACATCTGCATATCAGCTCCGGTTATTTTTGTGGCATTTTCAAAAAAGAAGTGCAACTTACCTTCCTGCAGTACCTGATGCAGATCCGAATGGAGGCAGCCCGTGAACTGCTTCGCTCGACAGAGCTGAAGTCATTTGAGATTGCGGAGCAGGTTGGCTTTGCCGAACCGAACTACTTCAGTTTTTGTTTCAAAAAACATATTGGTGTCTCGCCGAAAGAATATCGTAAACAGGCTTCCCAGGCAGCAAGTGAAGGTTTGATTCGATGAAGTTCTTGTCCAGATGGGTGAAGTCCATGGGAAATCAATTACGCTCCCGGCTGCGTTCGTCCAGAGTCAGCAGTATCCGGTTTATTATTACGTGGTCTTTCTCCGTCTTCATCGTTCTGGTACTGACTATCATGGCGATGCTTCTGCATGACAAGTTCACGCAGGCTGCCGAGCGAAGTGCGGAATTGACGACGAGACAGATTGTGGATCAGGTCAGTTATAACCTGGAGGATTACGTCCGCAGTATGTCTCATCTGTACCGTGCCATTGAGGAGCACATGCTGCGTGACGGGAAATGGGAAGGGGAACTGGTGGACAAACAGCTTGACACACTGCTCAGCAGTCGTGAAGATATCATCTCGATTACTCTGCTTGATTCCACGGGGAAACTGCTCAAGAACCGACCTACAGCCGAATTAAAAACCAGCGCCCATGTGACACAGCAAGGGTGGTTTCAGTCTGCACTCCGTGTGCCAGATCACCTGAGTTTCTCGTTACCTCATATTCAGAACATGTACACAGGCCCATATAAATGGGTCGTTTCCATGAGCAAAGGCATAACGATACGGCAAAATGGTCGGGATCGGCAGGTTATCCTGCTGGTCGATATCAATTTCAAACAGATGGATGAACTGAGCCGTCGGGTCAGTCTGGGGCAACGGGGATATGTCTATATCATCGATGAGAGTGCGGGCAATATCGTGTACCATCCGCAGCAGCAATTGATGTATATGGGACTCAAAAGCGAGAATATCGAACAGGCTTTGGTGGCTTCCGGCAGTTACGAAGATGAAGCAGATGGACAGAAAAGGCTGAATACTGTTAAGTCAGTCGCTAACATCGGGTGGAAAATCGTCGGTGTTGCTTATCTGGATGAGATTATGACAACGCGTCAGGAAGTGAACGGATATCTCATTCGTGTACTGGTCGTTGTACTGGTACTGGTCATCCTTGTATCCCTGTTCCTATCCTCCAGTCTGACTCGTCCGATCCGGCGAATGGAACGCAAGATGAAGGCGGTGGAGCGCGGGGATTTCAACGTGGAGTTACCTATTGAAGGCCCGCTGGAGGTGGAACGACTATCCCGTCGCTTCAACCTGATGGTCAATAAAATTCGCACCTTGATGGATGAGATCATTCATGAACAGGAACAGAAGCGGCGTCTGGAGCTGGAAGCTTTGCAGGCCCAGATTAATCCGCATTTTTTGTACAATACGCTGAATTCCGTGGTGCGCATGGTAGGCATGAGTCGCAATGAAGAAGTGATTACGATGATTACATCACTCTCGCGCCTGTTTCGCATTAGTCTTAGTCAAGGTAAAACGATTATCACGATCAGGGAAGAGCTGGAGCATGCGCAGCATTATTTGACGATTCAGCAGATGAGGTTCAAGCGCAAATTCAACTTTACCATCAATGCAGATGAGACGCTCCTGGAATGCCTTACATTAAAGCTGGTGCTTCAACCCCTGATTGAGAACGCCATTGTTCATGGCATCGAGTACCACATGGACGAAGGAAGTATTGAGGTCGATGTTTATTGTGAGGACAACAAGCTGGTGTTTCGCATTACAGATAATGGGGTCGGCATGACGGAAGAACAGATGTCGGGATTACTAAGTGGTCGTCCTGTGGTCAAAAGCGGTGCAGGCTCCGGCGTAGCGGTACGCAACGTCCATGACCGAATTCGGCTCTATTATGGGGAGGGTTACGGACTTGAATTTGCAAGTGAGTTGGAAGAAGGTACCACGGTCTGGATTCGGATTCCCATTCAATCGCAGCAGAAGGAGGGCGAGCCTGATGACAGACAAACAAGTGAATAGGAACGATGACCATAGAGTTAAAGAATTGAATATTCGTACGTTTTGGAAAAAGGTTGCTGCGAACTTCTCTGGAATTCGGAAAAGTCGTTTAGTAACCCTGACAGCTGCAAGCTGCTGTCTGCTCATATGCAGCGCCTGTGGCTTATCGAGTCCCGATGCTACGGCATCACCGCCACGTATCGCGCTGATTACGCCAGCTGGGACAGGGGAACTTGCGGAAGCCATCCGGCTTGGCGCCGAAGCGGCTGCCAAAGAGAGTGGAGCCGAACTGATTACCGTGGAAGCATACCCTTCCGATGGTCATGTGTACACGCCTACCATTTTGGATTCTGCTGAAAATCAGATGCAGGTCAAACGGGCAAATATCAACAGCCAAACGTTGTCTCGCAGTGCGCGAGAGCGGGCTCAAGTGGAGGCCGCCGCATCGGCTCTGAAGCAGGGGGCATCAGCTCTATTGGTTGATCCCCTAAGTGAGAAGGCACTTAGTGACATCATTCAGGAGGCACAGACAACAAATTCCGATGGAACCATTGTTCCTGTCATTGTGCTTAACGATGAATTCCCCGTGAAAGGCATCACCAGTTTCATCTCGATGGATAATGTTGAGGCGGGAAGACAGGCCGGCCAGGCTATGGCGGAGCTTCTGGAAGGGAAAGGGCATGTTGCCTTATTGGGCCCCGATCCTCTAAATTCTGGTCTGATTCAGAGAGAGCAGGGAGTTATGGAAGCCTTGGTACAGTATCCTGATATTCAAGTGGAACCCAAATCGATATGTAATACACGGGATGGATGTTGGCAGACTGCGAAGCAATTGCTGGACCAGCAGAAGGTGGATGGCTTCATTACTCTTCAGGAACCTGCTTCTCTGGGGGCAGCCGATGAACTGAATCGACGCAAATCGGCGGACAAGGTAAGGATTGTTGGATTTGGCAGTGAACAACAGCAACTGGAGCAATTGCAGGAAGGGGTCTTTAATCATCTCATCGTCCAGAATGGATACAGTGCAGGTTATCTGGGATTGAATCAAGCCATTGCACGGCTGAACAATCAACAGGTCCAAGCGAGAGTGTTACTTGAGACCAAGCTGGTTAGTACAGACAATATGTTCTGGATGGATAACCAGAAGCTGTTGTTTCCTTTTGTACAATGAACGAGTGCCGGGACGAATGCTGAATGAAGAAATTACGGTGTTTGTTAACTTGAGGAAGATTTCGATAGAACAGGTGAAGATATTGTATTCGAATTTAATGTAAACCCTTTCATAATAAAGACATCGGTGAAGCCGAATGAACTTGGGGGAGGTCATTAGGATATGAAGAAAACATGGATGACACTGTTGATTACGGCATGTATGGTTGTGGCTGCGGGGTGTAGTAGCGGCGGAGACAGTGCAGGTGGAAGTACGGGAACAGATACAGGAGGCCAGACAGCAGCCGGGACGGAAACGCCAAAGATTGGTGTTGCCATCTACAAATTTGACGATACATTCATGACGGGAGTACGTAATGCAATGACCGCAGCAGCGGAAGGTGTTGCGACTCTGGATATTGTGGATAGCCAGAATGCACAGCCAACCCAGAACGAGAAGGTCGATCTGTTTGTGTCCAAGAAATACAATGCCATGGCCGTGAATCCAGTGGACCGGACGGCAGCAGGTGTCATCATTGACAAGGCCAAGGCAGCGAACATTCCGGTGGTATTCCTTAACCGTGAGCCCGTGGCTGAAGATATGAACAAGTGGGATAAAGTGTACTACGTAGGAGCAAAAGCGGAGGAGTCCGGTACGATCTCTGGACAGCTGATTGTAGATTACTGGAAAGCACATCCGGAAGCAGACAAAAACGGCGATGGCAAACTGCAATACGTCATGCTGAAAGGGGAACCGGGTCACCAGGATGCAGAGCTTCGGACCAAATATTCGGTTCAGGCGATCCAGGATGCCGGTATCGAAGTGGAAGCACTGGCGGAAGACACGGCGATGTGGGACCGCGTGAAGGGTCAGGAGAAAATGCAAGCTTTCCTGGCATCCCACGGCGACAAGATTGAAGCCGTTCTTGCAAACAATGATGACATGGCCTTAGGGGCCATTGAGGCATTGAAAGCAGCCGGATACTTCAAGGATGGCAAATCGATGCCGGTTGTAGGTGTGGATGCAACAGCTCCAGCCATTCAGGCTCTACAGGATGGCACAATGCTGGGCACGGTGCTCAATGATGCCAAGAATCAGGGTGCAGCCACGGTAGCACTGGCTTCCGTACTTGCCAAAGGTGAGACACCAACGAAGGAAAATACCAAATACGATATTACCGATGGTAAATACGTCTGGATTGCATACAAAAAGATTACCAAAGACAACATTGCCGACGCCCAATAACAACACGAGACAGGGACGTCCGACATTCGGGTAACGTCCCTTTTTTGCCGGTCATATGGAAGGGAGGAACCAAGATGGAGTCACCTTACCTGCTGGAGATGAATGGAGTTTCGAAAGCATTTCCAGGTGTGCAGGCACTAAGTCAGGTCACATTGAAACTGAAGCCGGGGACGGTTCACGCCTTGATGGGAGAGAATGGAGCGGGCAAATCCACACTTATGAAATGTCTGTTCGGGATGTATCATCCGGATGAAGGAACGATACGCATCGAAGGAAAGGATGTGGATATTCCGAATTCCAAAGCGGCACTTCAGCAAGGCATATCCATGATTCATCAGGAGCTGAATCCAGTCCCGCATCGTCCGGTGATGGAGAATATTTGGCTGGGTCGATTTCCAATGAAGGGAATACTGGTGGACGAGAAACGGATGTATACCGATACACTGGCTCTGTTCAAGGACCTGAATCTGGATATTGATCCGAAGGCTCAAGCGGGAACATTGTCTGTCTCCAAGATTCAATCGATGGAAATCGCCAAGGCAGTCTCGTTCAATTCCAAAGTCATCGTCATGGATGAGCCAACTTCTTCCCTGACAGGCAAGGAAGTGGATCAGCTCTTCGCCATTATTAATGAACTACGCAGTCGGGGTGTGTCCATAATCTACATTTCCCACAAGATGGAGGAGATCCTGACGATCTCGGATGAAGTGACAATCATGCGTGATGGCTTCGTTGTCGGGACTTGGGATGCTGCGGATTTAACGACCGATCTGATTATTACACGCATGGTGGGCCGTGATCTGGATGAACGTTTCCCGGAACGGACCAACGTACCCGGTGAAGTGATATTAAAGGCCGAGGGTCTGACATCCAACCAGTCTAAATCGTTTTGTGATGTATCCTTTGAGCTGCGAAAAGGTGAAGTGCTCGGCATTGGCGGGTTGGTTGGAGCACAGCGGACAGAACTGATGGAGTCCTTGTTTGGACTGCGCGGACTCGCTTCAGGTACGATTTCGATTCATGGGCGCAAGGTGAAGATTAACTCCCCCGCAGCAGCGAAGCGTCATAATATCGCGTTGCTCACGGAAGAACGAAGGGTTACAGGGATATTCCCCGTGTTGTCGGTGTATGAGAATACGATCATTGCCAGTCTGGGGCGCTACCAAAATCGCATGGGCTTGCTGGATGAGAAAAAGGGACGGGAAGAAGCACGGGAACAGACGCAGAAGTTCAGAACCAAAACGCCTTCAGTTAACACGCTGATTCGAAACCTATCGGGCGGTAATCAACAGAAAGTTCTGCTGGCCCGCTGGTTGCTGACCGATCCGGAGATTCTGTTGCTGGATGAACCGACACGTGGAATCGATGTAGGGGCCAAGTTCGAGATTTACACCATTATTACGGAACTGGCTCGTCAGGGCAAAAGCATTATTATGATTAGTTCGGAGATGCCTGAACTGCTTGGTATGTCGGATCGCATTATGGTGATGAGCGAAGGGCGTCTAACCGGAATCGTGGACGGAGCCGAGGCAACAGAGCAGGATATTATGAGGCTGGCCGCACAGCAGCGGATGGCTTAGTCAGGAGGGAAACAGATGAACACACAGATGATCAATCAAGTGAAAAATTATGTAACACAACGAGCCATCTTTATCGTATTGATTCTGCTCATCATTGGTATAGCTATTGCCGATCCGAATTTTCTGGCCTTCTCTACACTGCGGGACATCTTACAGCAATCCTCCACACGGGCCATTATTGCACTCGGTGCAGCCTTTATCCTCGTCACGGGTGGGGTCGATCTGTCTGCGGGAAGGGTGGTTGGTCTGACGGCTGTTGTATCGGCATCGATGCTGCAAATTGATGAGTATGCGAACCGCTTCTTCCCCGATCTGCCCCATTTGCCGGTGTTGTTGCCGATTCTGGTTGGAATCACCGCAGGTCTATTCGTGGGTTTGGTCAATGGACTGATTGTCGCCAAATTACATGTGCCCCCTTTTATCGCAACGCTGGGTACAATGGTTGCCGTGTATGGACTGAACTCCATCTATTTTGATACGGAACCCAACCAGTCACAGCCGATCGGAGGATTAAGACCCGATTTTACCGTCATTGGCTCTGGATACATTGATCTGGGCGGGGGTTATTCCATCCCGTATATTGTCCTTATCGCTATTGCGGTGGCTTTAATCTGCTGGGTGATCTTTAACAAAACACGTCTCGGCAAAAATATGTATGCGATCGGCGGTAACATTCAGGCAGCACATGTATCCGGGATTCATGTGGCCCGCAACCTGGTTGCCCTGTATGCCATTGCGGGTGCATTATATGGCCTGGGTGGTGTGCTTGAGGCAGCCCGAACAGGTGGAGCAACAAACAATTACGGTAATATGTATGAGCTGGATGCGATTGCCGCATGTGTGGTAGGTGGCGTATCAACGGCGGGTGGTATTGGAACGGTACCTGGAGTTATGGCGGGTGTACTGATCTTCGGGGTCATTAATTATGGTCTGACGTTTATCGGTGTGAGTCCGTACTGGCAATTGATTATCAAAGGATTAATCATCGTTGCTGCGGTGGCTTTTGACATCCGTAAGTATATGGCGAAAAAATAAGATGAGCCTCAAGAGGTTACACCAGTCACTCCGATGACAGAACAACCTTCCGATCGCTGTTATCCCCGGATTTTTTGATTCCCTTCTAAAGAAGTGAAAATCCGGGGATAAGCGTATGCTTCCGATGTAGCTTTCTCCTAGAAAGCTTTAGGCGAACGCTCTCGCTTCTTCAGAATGGTTCTGTCCTCTACGATATCGTGTAAAAATTTCATTCATCTTATATGGAAAAAGCAGCAAAGAAGCCAGCCCTCGGGATATATAGAGAGCTGGCTTTAATTGTTTAACCATTGACCATCCAATCGATAACGGGGATAACTGGTCCAATGATGCATAAGAGCAACATGAATCCGGCGACGTTATAAGATACACTCGTACCGAAATGCGCACGATATTTTTTGGCAATCAAGAAGGCTGGAATCCAGAAGAGGGCTGCTACTACAAATGGAATGTGAAGTCCTTGAGTTCCATTGCTATAAATAGGTATGTTTATTAAGTTTAAAAGATAATGACTGATCATAAAATTTGCTTTGCCCCATGGAAAGTTAAAGGCAAGGCCCATCGTCAGTACAAGCAGAGATAGCGTTCCGAAGCCCAGTGGTTTTCGTTGTGTTGTCATGTGATATCCTCCATAACCAAGAATTTATCCTAAATTAATCCATTAATGTATTGTACCACAATAATGATATGCGAAGAGGAATTGTTTCACTTTTGTTGATTACAATTACATCATATGTCCTATTGCCTTCGAAAATTATACATTCATGTGAATTTGACCAGCCTCCATTAATCGACAACATCAGCTAATCATAATCGATATAATACATGTACATAAGTTGTTTGATGTGAGTTTTATGTCAAAGGGGGCGAGGCTATTTGCTAAGTTACACGATGAAAATGGTAATTTTCCCACTGGGCTGTTTGCTTGTCATTCTGTCCTCTTATGTTCTAAGGCTTACCCCTCATTTGGCAATCATGTTGCTTTCGGGGACTTTATTGGTAGCAAGTATTTATGGGGAGAGAAGATATCCTGTACTGCGAAAGTTCCAATGGATTTTTCTCGGAATATTCCATTATTTCAGTGAGCTGAACTGGTGCAACATGTTGTATTATATGCTCATCCTTTCTATGATCGAGGGCAAACAGCGTGTAGCGCAGACCTTGCCCATTTCACTGCTGTTTATGCTGGAATATACGGTAATTCGCCTTTCCTATGTGCCTATAGATGCATACGCATTGCTGGTTTCGTTATTTGACCTGTTAACCTCGGTTGTTATCATTTTTTTGTATCATACCTTAATCAACAGTGAGGTCGAGAAGCGCAGGCTTCGGGAAAAAAATCGGTTCCTGACCCTGCATGATCCGCTTACCGGACTGTTGAATTACGAAGGTTACATGGAGGTGTTACATAAGACAGTAGAAGAACAACGGTCTTTTTTGCTTGTCCTTTTGAACGTCAATAACTTTAGCGGCTTTAAAAAAGAAGATCCCTGGTGTTCCGTGATCACGGGTACAGGCCAGATGATCAGCAATCATTTCACCGAGGCCTATGGCATATCCCGGTATGCAGGAGACCGATTTGCAGTTGTTTTGCCGGAGATACAGGATGTGGAAGAACGAATGTCGTCATTGCTATCCGTGCAGCTTCAAGGACTCCAGGTAAGCTACAGTATCTCTTTATACCCGGAAATGTCGGATTCGTTGCAGCACTTTATGACGGTAGCCGAGGATAGACTGCTTCAACAACAGCGCAGCAAATGGCTGAAAAATGAAGAAGAAGTATTTCGTTCCGAAAGGCTAAGGGCTGTAGGTGAACTGGCCGCGGGTATGGCTCACGAAATTCGGAACCCGCTTACCGCAATTCGGGGATTCCTGCAGCTGTCACGTGGACAAGCGTTTAATATTGCGCCATGGTATGAAGTGATTATGGGCGAGGTGACCAGAGTAACCGATCTGACGGCTGAATTTTTGCAGTTTTCCAAACCACATGCCAATCATATGAAGCCAGAACAATTGGGGCACTGCCTTGAGCGGGTGATGTCTTTGACCGAGTCAGATGCGGCATCTCGAGGGCATCAAATTACGCTTGAAATGACTAATGAGCCAGTTGTGATCATCATGGATCGGGATAAAATTGTGCAGGTATTGATCAATCTGATTCGTAACGCTTTTGAAGCAATGACAGACCCTGGTGAGGTTCATATGGATTTGTTACAGGAAGGAGACGTAGTACTTATTTCAATTACAGATACAGGAAGCGGTATTCCGGAAAATTCGCTATCTACAATCTTTAATCCCTTTTATACAACCAAAGAAGAAGGTACGGGACTTGGACTCGCACTCTGCCAGAAAATCGTTCAGGATCACAATGGTAAAATTACCGTCCATAGCGAAATGGGGGTGGGTTCCACCTTCACGCTCCATCTGCCAATGGAGACGTAAATCATATAACTTACCCAGAGATAGCAATTAAATAGTCATTAGACAAAAACATAGAAACGCCGCATGGGTCCTGAAGAACCCCGTGCGGCGTTTAGTATTTCGATTAAACTAATGTGCAGTAGCAATGCAGACACACTTTAGTTCGACTTATTTAGCTGTCCCTGATGTAACTGATAATAGAATCCTTGTTGCTGCATCAACTTATCATGGGTGCCCCGTTCAGCGATCTGTCCATCATCAATGACGAGAATCTGATCGGCTTCACGAATCGTGCTCAGTCTGTGGGCGATGACAAAGCTGGTGCGGTCTTTCATTAAAGTGCGCATCGCTTCCTGGATCTTCATCTCTGTACGCGTATCAATACTGCTCGTTGCTTCATCCAGAATAAGAATGGCCGGATCAGCAAGAATTGCCCGGGCAATGGTCAGCAGTTGTCGTTGTCCCTGACTCAGGTTGCTTCCCCCGGAAAATGATGGGGGTATCGTAGCTCTGTGGCAGTTTTCGGATGAACGAATGTGCATTCGCCAGCTCAGCAGCTTGCCTAATCTGTTCATCGGTTGCGTCTGGCTTGCCATAGGCGAGATTGTCGCGAATGGTACCCGAGAACAAGTAGGCATCCTGAAGTACAATGCCGAGTTGCCGACGGAGTTGATCCTTCTCCAGTTCCGAGATGTCACATCCATCGATGGTAATCCGTCCGCCTGTAATCTCGTAGAACCGGGGTAAAAGGTTGATAATGGTCGTTTTACCTGCGCCAGTGGGGCCAACAAGTGCAATCATCTCACCAGGTTTTGCAGTAAAACTGACCTTCTTCAGAATGTCTCTTTCCGCACTGTACCCGAAGGAGACGTCTTCAAATACAACTTTACCTTGAATCTGATCCAGTTGTTTCTTCTGTTCCTCCACATATTCGCCAGGCGTATCCATGATGTGAAACACACGTTCAGCACCTGCGATTGCAGCCTGAATCAGATTGTACTGATTGGCCAGATCGTTGAGCGGCCGCTCGATCTGGCGGGAGTAAGCGAGAAAGCTGACAATCAGTCCGATGGACGTCAGATCATGATAAGCCATCCATCCACCTACAGAAGCCAGTATGGCAAACCCGATATTGTTCATCACGTTCATCGTAGGTCCAACCAAACCCGAAACAGTCTGGGCTTGTGTGCTGGATGTGCGCAGTTTCTCGTTCAGGTTCTGAAAATGTTGATGTGCTTGATCCTGACGGTTATAAGCCGCTACGACTTTTTGTCCAGCAATAGTTTCCTGAGCATACCCATTAAGCTCACCGAGTAATTTCTGCTGGGCGGTGAAGTGTTTGCGTGTTCTTGACGCGATCAGGCGAGTGGCGATGGTAATCAAAGGAACCGTTATCAGACTGAGCAGGGTAAGCCGAACATCGAGTGCAAACATGATCGACAAGGAACCAACGAGCAGGATGGCACTGGACATCAATTGGGTTACGCTTTGATTCAACGTTGTAGATACGTTATCGATATCATTGGTGGCCCGGCTCATCAGGTCTCCGCTTTGATTTTTATCAAAAAAACTGATAGGCAACTCTTGCAGTCGGGAGAATAATGCATGTCGCAGATCCTTAACGGTCAGTTGGGAGACACCAATCATGACATAGGATTGAGCCCACATCAGGAGTGAGCCAAGGACATAAACACTCAGCAAGAGGAGACATTCCTTCAGCAAACCCGCTGTTACTTTGGGCACGATATGTTCGTTAACGGCACGGCCGAGAAGGTAAGGTCCTGCCAGATTAAGCAGTGTTCCGAGAGCCGTCAGCACCAATGCAGCGATAACTCCTTTGCGATGACGTCCCATATACGACCACACCCGAATCAGGGCATGGCGAGCATTTTTCGCTCGGACTTTGGGGACAGGTCCTCTTCCCGCTGGTCCGGGTCTTCCGATGGGAGGCACGACCGTTTGTTGTATGGAGGAAGATGCAGGTTTAGCCAAATTGAACATCCTCCTTACGTTGCTGCGAATAATAGATGGCTTGATAGTGTGATGAATGAGCCATAAGGTCATCATGTGTGCCCCTGGCAACGATCTGTCCTTCATCAATGACATATATACAGTCTGCATCCTTTACGGAAGAGATCCGCTGTGCAATCAAAAATGTCGTGCTGTCTTTCATCAAGGTCTGCAAAGCCTTCTGAATGCTCGCTTCTGTGCGCAGATCCACAGCACTGGTGCTGTCATCCAGAATCAGTACTTCCGGTCGCATGAGCAGGGCGCGTGCAATGGATATACGTTGTTTCTGCCCACCGGACAGATTGACCCCGCGCTGACCCAGTTCCGTGTCATACCCGTCTTTCAGTTTCATAATAAAATCATCCGCTGCCGCAGCTTGTGCCGCAGCACGCAATTCAGCATCCGTTGCACCGGGCCGGCCGAAGCAAATGTTATCCCGGATGCTACCGCTGAACAGAATGGATTCCTGGAGCACAATGGATACACGGCTGCGAAGATCCTGAAGATCCCAGTGGCGAACGTTCACCCCGTTCACGAGCACTTCACCCTGAGAAGCATCATACAGACGGGGAATCAGCTGCACCAGCGAAGTTTTGCCTGAACCTGTGGAACCGATCAGGGCCACTTTCTCACCCGGGCGAGCGATTAGGTTAATGCCAGAGAGTGCATGGTCTCCGTCATAACGGAAAGATACGTTTCTGAACTCCACTTGACCTCCTGGGTAAGAGGGAAGGGGAGACGGTTGGTATGAGGAATGATCACGTTTAGACTGATGTGACTGTATATTACCGGAGTTATCGATTCCCGATTGGATATCCGGCTGTGTATGTAACACCTCGTTAATTCGGGCGGCAGATACCTTGGCGCGGGAGAAACTCATCATCATCATGCCGATCGACGTGAGGGACGAGAGGACAACCGTGACATAGTTGATAAAAGCAATCAGATCTCCGGCAGCAATATCGCCTCCTACTACCTGGAAACCTCCGTACCACAGCACCGCTACAATGGTAGCGTTCAGCATTAAGCTGAGCACGGGTGCATTCAGCGTTACAATTCGCCAGGCTTTGACGGCGGTTGTCGTGTAATCTTCGTTGGATTGCTTGAACCGCTTTTTCTCCAGACGTGCACGTGCAAACGCCTTGACGACACGGATACCGGCAAGATTCTCCTGAAGGACAGCGTTGACCTGATCAAGCTTGCTCTGAACACTGGCGAACAGCGGATAGGATGCTTTTATCAGGATAAATAAAATAATAAACAGAACCGGTACAGTCAGAATAAGAATGAGTGCCAGCTTCACACTGATCGTAAACGCCATGATGATACTACCGATGATCAGCATTGGCGAACGGATAAACATCCGCAGCAGCATCTGCACAAAGGTCTGCATCTGGGTAATATCACTGGTCAGACGAGTGATCAGAGATCCTTCCTGAAACGTATCCAGATTACGGAAGGAGAAGGTCTGAATATGGTCAAACAGTTCCTGGCGCAGATCCGTGCCGTATCCAACGGCAGCTTTGCTTGAATAGAGTGTACAGCCTGCGCCGCCAACCCAGCCGATTAACGCAACAAGTAACATGATCAGACCTGTAGTTACGATATGGGACAGATTCCCTGCAAGTACACCATCATCCACGATGCTGGACATCAGCTTGGGCTGGAGCAGGTCCATGGTTACCTCAAGTACCATGAGCAGCGGGGCAATGATCGCCGCTGACTTATACGGCGTCAAGAATCGTTTTAACGTCCACAATAGGAAATCACCTCAGTTTTAATTGCATAAGTGAATCAATTCCATCATACCTGTAGCTGCTTCAAACCTGTTGTTGCTAGCGATGTTGAGAGTTTGCATCACCTCAGGATTCACGCAGGTTTTGGAGCATACGCTGTGCAAGTAGAGACATGATCCGGAATTCTTCCGGGGTGAAATCTTTCTGAGCCTGCTGTTCCAACTCCTGAATCACTACTCTCAATTCTTGTAGCGCGGAGCGCCCCTGATCCGTCAGGTATACCCGCAGACTGCGCAGATCCTTCGGGTCTGCTTCGCGTCTCACATAACCGGATGTTTCCATGCGCTTGAGCATCACGGTTACCGTTGCGGGACTGCGCTGAAGTTGTTCGGCCAGGTTTTTCTGGGATTGGCCATCTTCCCGTTCAAGCTGGAACAGCAAAGGGGGCTGCCCCGGGTATAACTCGGGGTGGTTCACAAGTTTCTCATGAACCTTGTAACGTTTCAGTTTCACGAGCTCGGATAGCTGTCCCATCAAACGCTCATTGTGGACTGGGTTCATATCATCCGCTCCATTCATATCCTTTTAGACTTTTTGAATATGCTCATTTAGTTAGTCGACTAACTAAATTTTAAGTTTGATTTGACATATCGTCAAGTGAATACAGATCATTTATTTTGGACTGGAAATATTGACCTGAGATAAAACGATGTGATAAATTGATATTATCTAATTGTTAATAACAAAGTGTTAATAACAGAATGGAGTCTGTATATTATGACTAACGAAGGTTCCTCTGGAGGAAAATTCCCCGATTACCGGGAGCATCAGGATAAGGTACATATCAGTGAACAACAGTTTCTGGAAACGTATAATGCTGGTGATTACGAACGTCCTTCCGTCACCGTGGACATGTTGGTATTTACGATCCGCAGTGAAGCTCAGGAGAATTATCGCAAGCTCGCGGAACCCGAACTCCAGTTACTGCTAATCCGGCGGGGCGGCCATCCCTATCTGGGACAGTGGGCATTACCGGGCGGATTTGTCTCCATGCAGGAATCATTGGAAGATGCTGCTCGGCGGGAATTGCTGACGGAGACGGGGCTGGATGATATTTATCTGGAGCAACTGTACACCTGGGGAGATGTGGAGCGAGATCCGCGTACACGGGTCATCAGCTGTTCCTATATGGCGCTGGTCGATAGCAGCGAGCTGGAACTTCAGGCTGGTGATGATGCCAGTGAGGCCAATTGGTTTCGGGTGGAGCAGCGGCTTCTGGAAGAGAAGCGCCATATCCATGAGCGTGGACGTGTGACAGAACGCAGATTGCAGTTGATTTTGACCAATGGAACAGAAGAGTTATCGGCAATTGTTGAGACGAAAGAAACAATAGAAGGAAAAGTGCGGAGCCATCGTTTGACGTTGGGTGAGGTTCAGGGGATTGCATTTGATCATGCCAAAATCATTCATTATGCACTTGAACGTCTGCGATCCAAGATCGAGTACACGGATATTGCATTTAATCTGATGCCGGAGACGTTTACGCTGACTGCACTTCAGAAAGTACATGAGATCATCAGTGGCAAAAAACTGCTGGCTGCCGCTTTCCGGCGTAAAATCGCCGATTGGGTCATTGAGACGGGAGAGTATGCGAGCAGTGCCGGTCATCGACCATCACGTTTATACAGATTGAACCCAGAGAGGCAGACACCCTGAAAAGGGGAAGCATCAATGAAATAGGAGAAGTGATTCAAGCCATGGGCGGGATCGCTGCATACATGAGGAACAAGTAAAGAGGGGATATGGATGGAAAAGTTTACGTTTTTCTGGCGGACTGTATCTCCGTTCTCGCAGTGGCACCCGGCGGATTTTACTGTGAACGGGGTTCACTACACAAGTGCGGAGCAATACATGATGCACCAGAAAGCACTGCTGTTTGGCGATCATACCATCGCAGACAAGATTCTGAAGGCAAGCTCTGCTTCGGTACAAAAAAAGCTGGGCAGACAGGTCATGGGCTTCAACCAGATGGTATGGGAAGCTGAGTGCCAGCGCATCGTTTACGAGGGCAATTTGGCCAAATTTACACAAAACGAAGAACTGCTAACCGCGCTGCGCGCCACTCGTGGAACGACCCTTGTGGAAGCAAGTCCGGATGATCGCATTTGGGGTGTGGGACTGGCAGAGGAAGACCCGCGTATTCGGAATAGAAGAACATGGCGGGGAACCAACTGGCTGGGTGAGATTCTTACCCGTCTAAGAGAAGATATAGGAAGTGATTCAGATGAGTGACGATCAACAGTATAAGAACAATAGCAGCAATAACAAAAATAGCAGTGGGCGTTATAGCAACAACAGTAAACTCGATAGATCAACTGGTAATGCTGGCTCCAACTCACGTTCCATGAGGGCTAATATCGCACAGCAGACGTTGGCTATTTTGGATGATGGGCAATATGTAAATGGTTATGATCGCAAGGTTGAGATGGGTAACGATGTGCAGCAAGCGATCCGAAATTCGGTCTTATACCGTCCAGCAGAATTGTCCGCGCTCAGAGAAAAGCGTCGTACAGAAGCTCACGTTGGAATTCAACCCGCGGCCCCATCATCTGAAGTTGAAGCTGCATTGGGTCGCATTGAAGTTACTGGCGAGACTACACTTGGAGCCGCTTCACGTTTGACGATAGCTGAAGGAAGAGAAGATGTGGTCTGTCTAAACTTTGCATCGGCGAAAAATCCTGGCGGTGGCTTCCTTGGCGGAAGTCAGGCACAGGAAGAGAGTCTGGCCCGAGCGACAGGACTATACCCGTGCATCGCCCAGATGGATGAAATGTACGAGTACAATCGCAAACAGCGATCGGCTCTCTATTCGGATTATATGATCTATTCACCTCGTGTTCCGGTAATCCGTGATGATGAAGACCGACTGCTGGACAAATTTTATGTATCATCATTCATTACTGCGCCGGCGGTGAATGCGGGTGTGGTGAAAGAGCGTGGAGAAGCGGATGATCTACAGATTGAGTCGGTGATGAAGGAACGCATCTGTTATATTCTGGACGTGGCTGTTGCGAATGGTCACCGCACGATTGTTCTGGGTGCGTACGGTTGCGGCGTATTTCGTAATGAACCGGCAGTGGTGGCGAAGTATTTTCATGATGTGTTAGTGGGAGAGGCATATAAGGATTCCTTTGAACGAATTGTATTTGCTGTATATGATCGATCCGCAGGTCAGCGAACATTAAAGGCATTTCAACGTTTTTTGGCAGAGGCCTAATAAAAAATATGGGATATAGATTGAATGAGCGCGCTTGATTAAGGAGATGAATGCCATGCAGTTCCATGAGAGACAACAGGATTTATTTGATCTGGGAGATGAGTACATGCTTGCGCACTGCATATCATCTGATGCAAGGATGGGCAAGGGCATTGCCGTACAGTTCCGCGAGCGATTCGGTTTGGAGAATCTTCAAGAACAGGCCAAACAAGAGCCACTTGAGATTGGACGATGTTATCCGGTAGGACGGACGCTGAATCTGGTCACCAAGGCAAAGTTCTCCAATAAGCCTACGTACCAATCGTTGACTAATGCGCTAGAATCCATGCGGGACGTATGTGTGATGGAAGGCATCACTAAGCTGGCTATGCCCCGAATAGGATGCGGGTTGGACAGGCTGAAATGGGAGAAGGTCAGTCCGATTATCCAGGAAGCTTTTGCCGATACGGATGTTGAGATCATTGTCTGTGCACTGTGAGCGCACTTGGTGGAAGAGGATGGACTGCAGCTTGGTGGCAGATCCAAAGCAAAAAAACCTCAGCTTTGAGGGGAATAGAGTGTAAGTATGATTCATACTAACGCTGTTCCGATTTCAAAGGTGGGGTTTTTTGTTGTTTTTATAAATGATGGGTATCAGATGTATCGGACACTCTATTTTTTGGAGAACATTTCTTTGGCTTCATCCATGGCCATTTTATTACCGATAGATGAGTAATCAAGCCAAGGTTGTGCCCCAATCGGGTAGACGTAACCGGCTTTGACTGCTTTCAGACCTTGCCAGATCGGATTGTTCTCCAGTTCCTTAAACATGGTCTGAGCTTCATCATCCGAATTCACAACCACAAAGATCGCATCTGCATCATAGTCCGGCAATATTTCACGAGAGACGACCTGGTACGGTTTAGTTGAATCGATATCCGTAATCCCTTTGGCAGGCGTCAGACCGAGATCCTCATACAAAATGGGACCCATGGGACGGCGTGTACTGAACACACGTAATTCTTTGGCAGTAACACGGATTGCCATTACTGTACCATCACCGATAGTGTCGTTAATGAGGGACTTCACTTCTTCCGTTTCGGTTGCGTAGTCCTGAATGTATTGCTCGGCTTCCTTCTCGCGATTCACGAGTTTGCCAATGTCTTTCAGATGGTCACGCCATGTACCGTCATCCAGATTGAAGACATGCACCGGAGCAATTTTTTCGAATTTGGCAATATCACCACCGGAGAATTCTTCGTCCAGATAGATCACATCGGGTTTCAGGGCAAGCAAAGCTTCCATATCCGGGTCTTTAACCGGACCAAGTGGCGTTGTGTTTTGAAGGCGATCAGCAACGTGGGACAGGAAACCTTTGGCTTCGCCACCGATAACAGAACCAACCGGCGTAATCCCGAGAGATAGCAGATCATTGGTCAGATGGATCGACATGGAGGCAATACGTGGCTCTCCTGAACTTGCACTGTTGTCCTGATTCTTGGTTGAAGTATCCGTGGACGAACCGCCAGAAGCAGATGGTGAAGTCTTGGCCGTTCCACAGGCAGCGAGTACAAGCACCAGACAGATACTCAGGACAAGCATAAGATTTTTCTTTAACATAGGTAGTCACATTCTCCTTGAACATCTCTTGGATGTCATTATTGTTTTTTGAAAAAAAGATCACTTGCTTCGTACTAAAAGGTACAAAAAGTAAGGTGCACCAATCGCAGCAACCACCACACCTGCGGGAATGGCATTAGGCTGAAATATCGTTCGCCCGATCGTATCGGCGGTCACCAGAATAACCATACCGATGAGCCCGGCGGCAGGGATCAGATGCCGATGCATCGGACCGACAAGCCTGCGTGCCAGATGCGGCGCTGCCAGACCGATAAAGCCGATTCCACCAGCCATTGATACACTGACTGCAGACAAAGCCACGGCACAGAGCAGCAAAATAACACGCTGGGATCGAACAGGCGTCCCAATGCTGGTTGCGGCAGCATCTCCAAGATTAAAGGCATCGAGCGTTTTGGATCGACTCCAAATGTACGAGATACATAACACCACCCAAGGAAGCAACGCTTGCACATGAATCCAGTCCCGGCCCCAGACGCTTCCTGCGAGCCAGCGTGCGACAAAGGAATAGGTGTCTTCATCCAGACGCAGGGATAGGTAGAGGGTCAACGCATGAAACCCGGCCGCTACCGCGATTCCCACCAGAATCAGCTTAATGGGTGATACGCCGTTATGGCGATCATAAGATAGCAGCATGATGATCAGGGCGGCGGCAACACTGCCTGCAAAAGCAAACAACGGAATCAGCAAGGCTACAGAGCCATCCATCGTAAAGGAGAGACTAACAAACACCATGAGTCCAAACGCTGCCCCTGCATGTAATCCCAGAATGCCCGGGTCCGCCAGTGGATTGCGGGTGATACCTTGCAGGGCTGCTCCGGCAATACCAAGTCCCGCTCCAGCCAGTACAGTGACCAGGATGCGAGGCAGTCGGTAATCAAACAGAACAATCTGATCATCCGAACTGCCATTACCAAACAAAGTCTGTAACACAGCCATTGGGGAGAGACGAATGGTTCCCATGTTCAGGCTGATCACAATAACGGCAATGGCGATGCAGAGCAGTGTGATACTGACGACTATCGAACGTTTACCTCGTGAAGGTGTATTAAAATTCATCGCTACAAGGCCCTCCTTTCTTTACGGGCCAGATAGAGGAAGAACGGTACACCGACAAAAGCGACCATAATGCCTACCGCGAGCTCCTCGGGCGGGTTCACGATGCGTGAGCCCAGATCGGCGAGCACCAGTAATATCGCTCCAAGCAGAGAAGACATCGGAATGATGAGTCGATAATCCACACCCACCAGTTTGCGGGAGATATGAGGGATGACCAGTCCGACAAATCCAATCGAGCCTACTGCCGACACGGACACACCAGCAAGCACAACAACTGCTGCGAGGGCGAGAAACCTCGTCCAGCGCAGGTTGATCCCGAGATTAATCGCGACTTCTTCACCGAGTGACATAAGGGATACACGCCGAGCGAGTGGCATAATCAGCACCAGCGTCACGAGCAGTACGGGAAGAATCAACTTCAGATGCCGCCATTCTATTCCGCCAAAACCACCCGCATACCAGAAGGCCAGATCCTGACTCAGGTCAAAATAAATGGCAACGCCTGTGCTGAGCGAGGTTAACATGGCTGCAATAACGGCTCCGGCAACGGTCAGTCTGATGGAATTCAGACCACCAGGTGCTGCCATTCCAAGCAGGAAGATAAGCAGTGTGCCGAGAACAGCCCCCACGAATGATAAAAACATAATCCAGCCGTACGGCAGTCCGGGCCAAAAGGCAAAGCTCAGTGCTACGACAAAAGTGGCTCCAGCATTGATGCCCAGAATGCCCGTGTCTGCCAGCGGATTACGCGTAATACCTTGCATTAAAGCTCCTGCAACGGCAAAGGCAGCACCGATAATAACCGCGGCAAGGACACGAGGCAGCCGCAGTTCATGAATAATCTGATGTGGTGTCAAAGCTGGGTTGTACTGAAATATGGCAGCCCATACGGTTTCCAGCGTTAGCCCTTTGGCACCTAAAGAGATTGCGACAAACATACTTAGCAGCAGTATGGCTACGGCAGACAAAAACGTCAGCCCAACGGTCACTGCAGATTTTCTTGAATTAGACGGACGATGTGGCAGTCCCGGATGTTGAATACGGGTCACTCCTTTGGTACCAACAACGCATTTCATTGTTATTGATTATCATTATCAATTAGTGATCATTATAGAATCTTAATTCAGGCCCGTACATGGCATAAATTAAGATTCTGGAGATGGACATTTTTTAGATTACAGAAGTGAAGGTTTGTTCGTCAACATAGAGAGCGCTTCATCGAGCTGGATGTTGATGGAATATGGAGCATATACGACCCATGAGTTCCAGTCGATGAGATGTACACGTCCGTTTTTTTACCGCAGGATGACTGTTCCACAGTGGATTCGAAGCCATCTCTTTCAACAGTGTTGCCTTTTCATGCATAGAATTAATCGCCAGTACCAGCACATCTGCCTCCAGTCCGTCCCATTCTCCTGGTGTGAAGGGCAGCCAGTTGAATCCAACGCCGGGAGATTTGCCAGCCAGTTCGGTCTGAATACGCTGAGGAGCGGCCAATTGCAAAGTTCGATAAAAAACATGTCCAAAGTTCCGATGGCTGTACATCCGTGGACCTTTAGGAGTTAACGTGCCAACGGCAACGGTAATATCCCCGACGAATTCCTTGATTTTTTTGCGTGCACGCTCTGCCTTGCGTTCATGTCGATCGAGCCAATCTGTCGCGGCTTGGGTACGATCCACAATGGAGGCAATCTGATGCAGATGACCAAAGACGTCTGTATGGTTCCAGGGAATGGTGATGATGGGAGCGACATCGCCAATATGCTCCATGGCTTTTGCAGTGGCATTGTCCTTGGTCAGAATCAAATCAGGATTCACATCGAGGAAAGCCTGACGTCCCTGTTCCCACGGTTCATAAGCGTGGAAGGGCAGTGCCAGCGATTTTGGCAGATGAGGCAGGTGACCCTGGATCTGAGCTGCGCATGGCGTGACGCCAAGTGTCATCAGGTGGTCCGTGTATGGATAGGAGAGCGAAACGATGTTCCGGTGGACCTGCTTCGCATAAGAAGTGGGAGCATAGCCAGCATGGTTCCGGAAACGCCGGCTGAAATAGAATTCGTCACGGTAACCCACTTCACGAGCCACATCACGGATACGCAGATCGGAAGTGAGCAGCAATTCCTTGGCCCGGTTCATGCGCAGATGAGTGATGTATTCAATCGGATTCTTCTGCATGCGGCTCTTGAATAGCTGTGAGTAATAGGACGGGTGCATGTCAGCCAGTTCAGCCAGCTTTTCCAGCTTGATCTCGTGCATATAGTTTTCGCGCATGTATTGCAGGGTGGACCTGAGCCACTGTTCGGGTTCATCCTGCCCAGCCCCTACGTCAGTCTGGTCTTCTTGAGGCCAGAGCATATGTAACAGTTCCGTCAGGAGGAGCTGTGCTTTCAAGCCTGTTTCCAAACCTTCATTGCTTAATTGTGTAAGCTGTGCGGCAATGCGCTGTATACCGTAAAAGGGGCCCTGAATCCAGCCTGTAACAGGTGAACTGAGCTCACGTTCGTAGATACGTCTGGCTTTTGTTTTCTCCGTAGCCCGATACAGATCAAAGTGAATCATATACAGTTCAATATCATGGTCATCATCACTAATCAGTTCAATTGCAGTTCCTGGTAGGGACAGACAAGCTGATTTGCGAACCACGAGGGATTCGGTCCCATTCATGATCAGTTGGCCTGTGAATTTGTGCATATATATGAAGGTATGATGAGCAAGTTCAGTAGTGGACCAGCGCCATTTCCCACGGGTTATGATATGTTCTGCCTGACGAAGTTCGAGCAGGGTATCATTCAGGAATGCATTCAGGCCTGCTCGGGTTGAGGATTCCTTTTCTGCATTGAGACTTGTCTGCTGATGCAACAGGTGTGGATTCATACCGCTGTGGGCGGTACCGGGGATGGTAGTCATGGTGATATGCGGCCTCCTCTCTTATGAACAGTTCAGGTAATAATTGAATCTGGAACGTACCATATTTTCTCGGACCTGAAGGTCTTTCTTGAACGTCTATTGATGCGTTTCGCATGATGTTATGATTACTGGCTGTCTTGTCAAAAGCGCGTTTGCAGTATAGTCAGATGTTTTATGAATAGCACAGGGTATATGATCCCTTTATCAGATGTGATCGATAGTTTAACAAGATTGTCGCTAGTTACAAGTATGCTTAAGGACAAGACTTCTTGGCCCTAGTCTGCTGATAATCTTAGCAAATCTACTGGAGAATTGAAATGTACACAGATATGTTCGAGGCCCTGATGAGCTTGAAGTCTACTGAGAGCATATATTCGAAATCGTTTTCTGACGTAAGCGATTCTTTTTGGTAAAATAAAGGGGATAACATGTTGGCCTTATCTGAATCATGAACCTTTTCAACTCAATTTGCAGTAGGGAGGCTTTAATATGACAGAAGTAGTGGGACGGGACAAAGTACGTTGGGGCATTATGGGCACGGGATGGATTGCATCCCAGTTTGCAAGGGATTTGGAGCATGCCGGGAACGCAGTGAAAGCAGCGGTAGGTTCACGGACAGCGGGAAGTGCGGAGAAGTTTGCAGCTGAATATGGTTTTGCACGCGCTTACGGTTCTTATGATCAGATGCTTCAAGACCCTGAGGTAGATATTATCTATGTGGCAACACCGCATCCTGTGCATAAGGAGAATGTAATCGCTTGTCTGGAGGCGGGCAAGGCGGTGCTCTGTGAAAAGCCGTTTACGATGAATGCGCGTCAGTTGGAGCAACTGGTGGAGACGGCACGGGAGCGCAACCTTTTCCTGATGGAAGGGATGTGGACACGCTTTTTGCCGCCGATCGCTCAAGCCAGAGCATGGATTGCAGAAGGACGAATTGGTGAAGTACGTTTGCTCCAAGCAGACTTTGGATTTCGTGTCGGCTGGGAGCCGGAAGGAAGGTTGCTTAATCCGGATCTGGGTGGGGGAGCTTTGCTGGATGCAGGGGTGTACCCGATCTCCTTTGCTTCGATGATCTTTGGCGAACAGCCCCAGCATGTCTGGAGTACGGCCAATATTGGTGAGACGGGTGTGGACGAGCAGTTTTCCGTATTGTTGTCCTATTCCGAGGGACGTTCTGCATCACTGAGTGCTGCCATTCGTCTGAACCTCAGCAATGAAGCGGTCATATACGGTACGGAAGGCAAGATTCATCTCCCTTTATTCCTGGCGGGCAAAGAAGCCTATCTGCATGTGAATGGTCAGGACGAGCCGGAGAAGTTCACGGATGATCGAACATGTATAGGTTATGCTTTTGAGGCAGAAGAAGCGGGACGCTGTATCCTCGAAGGTCGGACGGAGAGCAACACCATTAAACTGGACGAATCCCTGGAAATCATGAAGCTGATGGACACGATTCGAGGCCAGTGGGGATTGCGTTACAAATCGGAGTAAACAGACAGGAGCTGACGTGTGATGGTGAAAATTCTGATATCCGGGTTTGAACCTTTTGGCGGGGATGCGGTGAATCCGACGGGAGCGTTAATGGAAGCTCTTGCGAACGAAGTGGTGGAGGGGGCTGAGCTAAAAACAGTACTGTTGCCCGTGCACTTCGATGAATGTGCAGACCTGCTGATCGCAGAGATGGAGACCTATCGGCCAGATGTCGTCATCGCCTGTGGACTGGCCAAGGGCAGAACGTCCATCACACCGGAGCGGATTGCCGTTAATGTCAAAGACATTCCGCCTGGCTCCTACGCGGATAACCAGGGGCAGCGTCCCGTGGACGAGCCAATTGTAGAGGGTAGCCCGGACGGTTTGTTCTCCACGTTGCCCATACGTGCCATGGTGAATGACATGTCAGCAGCAGGTATTCCGGCAGCCGTCTCCAATACAGCAGGCACGTATATCTGCAACAACACGATGTACCGGGTACTGGATCACAATCGAGTAGGTCAACTTCCGATCCGTGCCGGATTTGTACACTTTCCGGCCTCGACAGAGATGGCTGTGTTGCAGCCTTCCGTCCCTTCGCTACCCATACCCGTGATGCTGGATGCTCTGCGAATTATGATCCGCACGGTTGTGGCTGATTCGTAGGGGATGGTTGCGATCGTTTGGCTGCGGTTGCAGCAGAACGTAGGCGAAGGTTTATTCGTAGACCACAGTTGTGAATGGGAGAACGGTGAGTTGGGAAGGGTTACAGTAGAGTTCCGAGATGACGTGGAGAGTGTGGAGTTGCATGGGTTTCTTTCTGCTTCTATCTTGGGTTGAGTAGGATGATAGGTATGAGAATAAATATGAAGTTAAATATATAGTGAAAAAAAGAGCTGTCCCATCGTCATGAGTCTGACGTTAGGGGACGGCTCTTTCTATGTCGTGTGTCATGTATGGTCCAACATGGTTAGTGAGGCCACTAGTTTGCAGCAAGTATCTTGATGCTACCAAAGCCCTTATAAAAACAAGACCCTAGGACACCACCATCACCCTGGCTAGTTAAAAAGTTTTTATCCCGGAATGTACCCAATGCAGGACTCTAACGAATTGAGCGCACGCTATTCGCTGGAAAAACGCATATACCAATTTCTAATGAGTTGTAGGATTGTTATTGTGTGGAATGAAGCGAGTTTGTTGGTGATATGAACGAATCTAGCCGAATACGATGTCTGAGATTCTTTAGAATTCTCATCCCACGTTATTCGGCTAAAAAAGATGCGCTGGGTTCTTTAGATATAGAGCGTACAGATATAGGTGTCAGATTCGCAACAGATCAAGGTCGAACTCGGGAACGAGTCCTTCTTTCATGGCACGCCCAAGCAGTGCGGTAATTGCACCATAACCATCGTCACCCAGGTTGGCGCTGAACTCGTTAACGTACAGGCCGATATGCTGTGCAGCTACATCAGGGTCCATTTCTTGGGCATGTTCCATAACGTATGCTCTCGACTCATCGGGGTGCGCCCATGCATATTCAACGGAGGCGCGTGCCCATCCCGCGAGGGCATGAGCATCCATGTTGCGACGTGCAATGATCGCTCCAAGCGGAATCGGAAGACCCGTATCGCTTTCCCACCAGTTACCAAGATCCGTCATCAGTTTGAGGTCATAGTTCTGGTACGTGAAGCGTGCTTCATGGATAACAAGTCCGGCATCGATCTTGCCGTCCCGCACAGCAGGCATGATTTGGTCGAATGGCATGACAACAATCTCACCTACGCCACCAGGAACATTTTGTGCTGCCCACAGACGAAATAATAGATATGCTGTTGAGCGTTCACTCGGCACAGCAACCCGTCGTCCAGACAGATAGGCTGGATCGGTCGTACCGTTTGCGGTCAGAACCAGCGGACCGCATCCTCTGCCGAGTGCGCCTCCAGCAGGAAGCAGAGCATAGTCAGATAACACGTATGGCAGTGCTGCATAAGATATTTTCATCACTTCAGGTGTGTCGGGTCCATCGGGATTTGCCGCCAGACCATTGGTAATATCAATATCCGCATAACGGACATCCAGCTCAGGTGCGCCCGGGATCAACCCGTGCACCCACGCGTGAAAGATAAATGTATCATTTGGACAAGGGGAAAATGCAATTTTCATGATGTAATAACCTCCCGTAAAATGGAACTTGCAGCTTGGAGCGCATCGAGGGCATCCTTGATGCGCCAAGCGTCGCGGTCGCGTGGACCGACCGCGTTGGATATGGCCCGCAGTTCGAGTGCTGGCACGCCGAACTGTTGGGCAGCTGTTGCCACGCCGAAGCCTTCCATACCTTCGGCGGCGGCATCCGGCACGCGGCGCAATAGCTCCGCAGCTGTCTCTGCTGTTCCGGTCGCCGTGGACACGGTGACCGCAGTGCCTCCGCTGACAGCGAGCCCTGCCCGCTGCAGCTCATGGCGCAGGCGAGCGGCATGCTCCGCGTCCGCCGCCACAATGGACGAGCCGAATCCGAGCTCGTCCACACTAAGGAAGCCGTCTGGCGTCTGCGAGCCCAGATCGGCAGCAACCATGGCGTCGGCTACCACGAGGGAGCCGACGTCTGCCCGGCCGGGGAACCCGCCGCCGATACCGGCACTGATCACCAGCATGTAGGCTGGTGAAGATCCGGCTCCGGCAAGGGGCCCCGGCCTTGAAGATGTGGCAGATGCCTGTGCCACATCGGATGGGCTTGGCGCAGTGGAACCCTGCGCCAACGCCCTTGTGCTTGCAGCCGCTACGGCATATGCCAATGTAGCGGCTGTTCCCGCAGCGGCCGAGGCTGGGCCAACGCCCGCAGCGATGACGTCAAAACGTTCCGCGGCCGTATCTCCCAAACCACGGAGGACTGCATCTTTTTCCGCATCAACCGCGGTTACAATTAACACACGTTGTGATGAATTTGCTTGTACCGGACTTATATCTGAAGTGTTTATTTCCCCAGTTGAATCACCGTGGTGTCCACTATTTTCGAATGATGCGTTCGCTTTATTATTCTGATCTTCATCCTGTCTATGTTCATTCATCTCGGATTCTCCTTATGAGGTATTAGAGGCGTAGCATATGCCTCCATAGTATCTTTCTTACAACAAGCTTTTAGCTACACTTCTTTGAGTTATTACTGGCTTGTATATTTCTGTGTAAATGTATAGTTCAACTTATATAAATGGAATTCGGGTACATATTTGTTCACTACAAAAGGACATTTATCTTCATTTTGTCTTTCAAAGAGTGGACACTTTTTCTCAAAAGATACTATATCCATCCAGGAAAATGAAACACTATATATAGATGCTTTCAGATATAAAATTAAAAATGATCTATATGTAGGATATCAATTCCGAAGTGCTTTCTCATGTCCGTGTCCACCCTTTGAAAGACATATCTACAATATGTATGCTCAGTGTGGACAGCACGAGTTGGCCCTCCAAACGAACAGATAAACGATTGAAAACGCTGAAGACTGCCCCGACCCATTCAACGCTAATTATATATCGGGCCATCGGATTATTTACCACAAACCAAATGAATAACTGGCCGTGTTTACACCCGATCCCTATATAGTAGTTCATTTGTGCAAAACCGAATTTAAAGCAAATGAACAGTTTTGCTAACTGGGATATAGCTGCCTGCTGTACGGCCTACCGTTTGTGCAGACAATAGGTCTATAACACAACACAACACAAAACAACACAACACATCTAACGCATAACAGACAGAACGATCAATCAGGTTAAACGCGCACAAAATAGTAATCAATATACAGTGATTGTCGAACCCTTCATCTCCATCATAACGGAAGGGGAAAGACCTGAACAACCTTTGCAAAAAGCGTTCAAGCAAAGGTTGCAGGTAGCCGTATCACTTCGAGTAGCCACATCTAGCCACATCGCTTCAGATAGCCGTTTTGCCTCACCTCATGTGAACGTCACCCTGATCGTGCCACGTCCTAAGTCGAAATGAACCTGCTCCAAAAAAAAAACAATATGTCAAATATACCATATGATCTATCTTTATTAACGTACTCCCAATAAAACAAGAAGTCAAAGTCAACAGTTGACAATCCGATTTAACTGTATTAATAATAGTAGTACAGTTAATACACCTAAAAGTTGAATACGTACAGCTGTACAGCTTAGGTAGCATCTTTTTTACACCCAGATATTTGCACATACACCTCAGATACAGTCATTTAAAACCCATAGGTTATTTCACACATTTACAGAAAGGAGGTGCGGGATGTTCGAATTAGATGTACGCAGCCGTAAGGCGATCTACGAGCAACTGGTGGACAAAGTCAAAGAAATGATCGTATACGGTATTCTAAAGCCCGACGAGCAGCTTCCTTCCGTTCGTGCGTTATCCACGCAGCTGACTGTGAATCCAAATACGATTCAGAAAGCGTATCGTGAGCTTGAACGTGAAGGTTACATTTATTCTTTGCAGGGAAAAGGGAGCTTCGTATCATCGTCAGTGGAACATCCGAATGAAGCCATGAGAGATGAGATCAGAGAGTCTCTGGTGAAGTTGATTGCAGAAGCTTCGTATTCCGGTTTGACCAAAGCGGATATGACGCTTTTGTTTGAGGAAGCGATGGCCCGTATAGAGAAGGAGGAGCCTCATGATTGAGCTGAATCAAGTCGTCAAAGCGTTTGAACAGGAAAAGGCAGTGGATGGCGTAACGATGCACATACATAAGGGGTCGATCTATGGTTTGCTCGGTTCCAACGGGGCAGGCAAGACATCGCTGCTCAAAATGATGGCTGGTATTTACCGTCAGGACAGCGGGACTGTTCGTATCGAAGATAATGAGATTTATGAAAATATGGATCTCAGAGGCCGCACAATTTTTATGGCAGATTCGCCCTACTTTTTCCCGCAATCTTCAATAACTCAGATGGCTGCATTTTATCGTTCCGTATATCCACGCTGGAATGAGGAACGGTTCAAGCAACTGGCTACCGTGTTCAAACTGGATGTAAAACGCAAGTTACATCGCATGTCCAAAGGCATGCGCCGTCAGGCAGCCGTATGGCTGGGACTTAGCTGTATGCCTGAAGTGCTGCTGATGGATGAGCCGATTGACGGCCTTGACCCGGTCATGCGGCAGCAGATCAAAAACTTGCTGTTCCAGGAAGCAGCTGAGCGTCAGGTAACCATTGTCATCTCGTCGCACAACTTGCGTGAGATCGAAGATCTGTGTGACCATGTGGCGATTATGCACAAAGGCCGAATTATTGTAGAGAAGGATCTCGATGATCTGAAGGCCGATACGCATAAAATCCAGGTCGCTTTCCGCCACCCGGACCACGCGAGAGCCATGGATGAGCAGATTGATATCTTGCATGAAGAGAAACGGGGAAGTGTATCCCTGTACATTGTCAAAGGCAACCGACAACAGGTAACCGATCAATTCCGTATACATGACCCGTATCTGCTGGATGTACTGCCTTTGACGCTCGAAGAAATCTTTATCTATGAAATGGAGGACGCAGGGTATGATATTCAACCGATTGTTCTGTAACCGGGGCATCCTGATCCAAAATTTCAGACAGCATGGATGGATAGGCATTTTGTATCTCATCACATTGTTGTTCTCACTTCCGTTATATATCGCTACCGAGTACAGGGATGTGCCACAGCAGATTACAAGTTTGTTTCAGGCTAATGGTGAAGTGCAGATATTGTTCGCCATTACACTGCCGGTAGCTGCGGGTATCTTTCTTTTCCGCTATGTTCAATCCGGTGCACCTTCGGATCTTTTCCATAGTTTGCCGTTACGTCGTAAACATCTGTTAACGGTGAATCTGTTGACCGGATATGCCATGATCCTGATTCCAATCTGGATTACAACTGCGATTACCGGCTGGGTATGGGCGGTACTGGATCAACCTGCGTTTCTGTTCGATGGAAGTACAATCTGGATGTGGGGCTTGAGCATGAGTATCTACTCGCTGTTTATGTTCATGCTTACTGTGGCGGTCGGCATGTGTATTGGTCAATCTGTATTGCAGGGACTCACCGTGTACGCGCTCGTCTTGTTACCTGTTGTCGTGTGGTTCATTATGTCACTTCATCTCCAGCGTTATTTGCTTGGATATCCGTATGATGAATTGGGACGTAATTCGGAAGAAATGTCGCTTGTTCTTCGCGTGGCTTCAATCAGTTATTCTCCTGTCACTAATGGAGAACTTATAATCTATTCGATATTCGCAATCCTGTTTATTCCTCTGACTTATGTGCTCTATGCGAGAAGACAGGTTGAATCTGCTACGCAAGCAATTACGTTTGCTCTTGTGAAACCTATATTCCGATTTGGTTTAATGTTTACGTTGGTTCTGATTGGTGGAGCTTACTTCACTATTATTGCTCCAAGAGGATCAGCTGGATGGGGAATCTTCGGATATGTTCTCGGTGGCATTGTAGGCTATATCGTTGCCGAGATGATTATTCGCAAAACATGGCTGATCTGGAGCAGCAAGTTACTACCCAAGATGATTCTATATGGTATTATCGCTGGTCTGATACTGTACGTACCTATTGCCGACTGGAATGGATACGCTGCGCGAGTGCCTGAACTAAACAAGGTGAACAGCATCAAGCTTGGCGGAGAACGTTATATCTATAGTAACGGTGTCAATCAGAAAATGGATGACGGGCACCTCTATTCCAATGATCCGGAATACATGGGGGCAGTTATCGATCTTCATCAAAAAATCGTGGATTCCGATCTTCCTTTATTGAATGATCCAATCAATCCAGGTATGCGTGATGATGAGTATGTATTTATTAATTACAAGCTGGATAACGGCAAGGTGATGAAACGCAAATACTACATTCCAGAAGCCGAATTCCAACAGGAATTAATGGCTCTGAAACAGTCCCAGGATTACAAAAGAGTCGCATTTGAAACGTATAAGCTGGAAGAGGATGCGCTAAGTTTTGGCATTCGCTCTGCCATGAGCTCATTCCGGAAGGTGTACATTAGCAATCCGGAGCAAGTCCGTGAGTTCAAGGAACTCTTGAGACAGGACATTTTGGATCAGACCTACGAAGAACAGCGCTCTCCGTGGCAGTCGTTTGCTTACGCAGAGATGAATCAGGATTCGTCTTCGAAAGATCCAACTCAACCAAAAGAGATGTGGAATTTTGAGATCAAACCTAGCTACGATCGGGTATTGGCCTGGTTGAAGGAGAACAACTTATACGACCAGTTGCTTGTCAAGGCAGACGAGATTGTCTCCGCACAGTTTGTGAAGCAGGAGATCAACAGTCCGGGTTCGCTTCAATGGGCAAATCCGCAGCCCGAATACATCGATGGGAGTCTAAGCATCAAGAAGCAGGTCGCAACCCAAAATAAAGAAATCATTAGCGATCTGCTCAAACGTCAACGCTCTGGTTATAAAACAGAGAAAGATACCATCTACCAGATTAAGTTGAATGTGACTCGTGGCGAGAACATCTATATGATGCTAAAAGAAGAGGATCTGACCGAGGAAATGAAAGCTATTCTGGTCAATCAATAAGCTGAGCTGTATCAGTTGTTAACTATAAGCGGGAAGGGTTCTCCCGTTGATTGATGGGTTGATATTAGACCAGTCAAACTAGCACGACTTGACCAGATACAACGAATGGAATATATTAGAAAAAGAAAAGGTTCGAGCGACTCGTTCAATCGAATCTCATATGGAACGGCTTATGAGGGAAGCACCCGTAAGAGCAGGCAAATGCCTGACTTGCGGGTGCTTTTTTGTCGTTCGCTGATTTCGTTGGCTATTCTGCTAAATATTTTAGAAGAAAGGGTGTAGAGACGCATGCAAACAGAAGCATGGAAGGAAACAATAAGTGAACAGGAGGCAATGGAGTGTTGTTCTTCCCTATTGGAACGATCAAGCTCTCATAACATCATAGAACATCACAGTTTATTAGAAGAAAAGAAGGGGCGACAGCATATCGAAGATATAGCTACAGAAGATATATCTTTAATGGAGACGAGTGACATTCTATTCCCTTCTCCAATAGCAGGTAGCTATAGTCACATGATGGAACAAAGTAACGTCCGGCGTCGTCAATTGTCATCATTCGCTCATCTTATTTTCGGATCACGCCTACTTATAGGGCTTGTGATTCTGTTCAGCGCAGGCACGATCTATTTTGCTTCTTCAGTGGAGGCTGCGGGCATAGATCTTGGCGTAACAGCGCAGAAAGCCTGGGATTCCGTTTTGAACAAAGCCGATGCACAAACCAAGTTAACGTTGAAGCAAGCGTACGAGAAAGTGGGGAACTGGAAGGCTCAAGAGCAGGCTTGGGAACAAAAAATAAAGACACTTCATGCCGCCAATACCGCAGAGCTGGAGCGATTACGTGTAGAAATAAGACAAACCGATGACGCGAAGGTCGTAGCTCTAGCTGAAAAGGTAAAGCAAACACAGGCCCGCTATGAGCCGCTATTCGCCCTCTATAGTTCAGTCAATCGACAGTTGGATGCAGCCAAGGCCATCAAAAATAAGGAATGGAGTGCAGCGATCCGCACTCAGGCGGAGACGTTGAGACCTGTTGTGAAACTTGCCAGAGAAGACATCCGGATCAAGAAAAAGGAACTTGCTGAAGCACGTAAACAGAAGAGCGCTGAAATAAAACGTTTACGAGTTATGCTAGCAGGGGCCGACTCCGCGAAGAAACAGATTCAAACGGCGAAAAAACAGGCAAGTCTGGCAAAAGAACGATATTCCAACGCTCTACAACAGTTCAAACAGAATACAAAGCAAGGCCAAACGTCACGTATACTCAGCTCATTGAACACATTGGCTTCTGCAGCAGAGAAGTGGACAGGCACAAAACAAAACATTCATACACTGGAGCAAAAAGTGTCCACTACATATGTGAAAGTCAGACAGGAAATCGCCAAGAGACCCAAATAAGAGGAAACCCGGTTCTCTCCGCAACGTACACAACTTTAGATGTAAAGACGCTTCGATGATGATGGAACGAGGTGGAACTATTGCAGTCCAAGTTGGAAACGAAACGTACGGGGGCAAAAGGTTTTAAACGTAAACGTTACAGGATTCCCAGCGTTGTACTAATTTTGATCATTGGTTTCATTGGGATTGGTACACAATGGTCACCAAAAATAACGGTATTTTTATTAAAATCATTAATTGAAATTACTAATTCAGACACAAATAGCAAGGGCACTATGCTCTCGGGTGGGATAACTCGTGTTGCGGATGTACCCTATGTAGATGAAGGGCGTAATGACAGTACGCTGGATATCTATTATCCTTCCGTAACATCGGAGCCTTTGCCTGTTGTGTTGTGGGTTCATGGCGGTGGATGGGTCTTGGGTAATAAAGAGGACATCGCAGATTATGCCGTACAATTAGCCAAACAGGGCTATGTTGTGGTCAGTATGAATTATGCGCTCGCACCGGATATGAAATATCCCATTCCCGTGGTCCAGACAAATCAGGCTTTGAGTTACGTGAAGAAACATATCAGTGAGTATCAGGGTGACCCGGAAAACATATTTCTCGCAGGCAATTCGGCAGGTGCCCAGATTGCAAGTCAGACTGCGGCAGTGGTGACCAATCCTTCTCTCGCCAAACTGATGAATATAACGCCAGCCGCCCAGCCGGAAGAGTTGCGTGGGGTTCTTCTATTCTGTGGTCCATACAATCTAAGTACGGTAGCCAATACAGGCTTTCCACTCATACGGACATTTCTCTGGTCATATACGGGAGTCAAAACATTCGAAGACTATCCACGTCTGCATGAAATGTCGACCGTGCTTCAGGCCACATCAGAGTACCCGCCTGCATTTATTACCTCAGGCAATGATGACCCGTTGACCAGTCAATCGATTGAGCTCGCGCAAGTATTGAAGCGCCTTGATGTTGAGGTGGAAACCTTGTTTTTCTCGAACTCATCAGAGAAGCTGGGACATGATTATCAATTTGATCTGGAGAGTGACGCTGGACAACAGGCGATACATTCGGCAGTACGATTCATGCAACAGTATAGTCGATGAGCAGACAAGTCTGTGGTACACTCGAAGCAAATGAGGGCGCAGGAGGAGAAGTATGGCAGATAAAGAAGATTTGACCCGGTTCGGGGTGGCGTTTCCTACACCTCTGATTGAGCAGTTTGACCATTATATTGAGGAACAGGGATACAAAAACCGATCTGAGGCTTTCCGTGATCTTGTTCGCAAAACATTACTGCAACCTTCTGCATTACAATCCGACCAGGATGTGGCAGGCACCATTGTGATGGTCTACGATCACCATATCAGTGATCTTCCCATTCGTTTGATGGAGCTGCAACATGAGGCGCATCATGACATCATTTCCAATATGCACGTGCACCTGAACCATGACCAATGCCTGGAGGTTATTGCCGTACGAGGGAATCTGGGGCGATTGCGTCATCTGCATCAACAGATCCAGGTGCAAAAAGGGGTATTGTATGCGGAGCTCTCCGTGACTTATGTAGATGAGCTCAACAAACTAGCCCATGCTCAGAGTAGCGGTCAGGATCACAATCCGGATCAAAGCCTGGATCATAATCACAGTGCGGGGCAGCATGGTCACAGCCATCATCATCATCGCTCTACGGAGTAAGACAAATACGAGTGTAATTTCTATGAAAATATAGCAAATCTAAAAAACAGACTATTGGTTAGATGCCAACTGTCTGTTTTTTTTTTTGTTTGTTATAATACCTGACTTTATAGAGCGCTACAAATGCTCGGTTATATAACTTTTTATTTATTGATTCTGAAAAATGAAAAAATATGGATTATGAAGTGAACTTTGTTGACATATGATTTATGTTTTGTGCTACAATTTCTCTAAAAAGTAACACGAAAAAAGTGAGTGCAGCACATATTAAGAGGGGGAACGACCAGAATGGGCAGATTTTCATGGAGATGGGGAAAACGAAAAGTTAGAACAGGATTAGGCATCTTGCTTGCATGTTCCATTGGTTTATCTGGTTGTGCACAGGGCACAGCGCCAACAGCTTCGTCAGTAGAGGATGGACAATCAGGAACAACCTCAACCAAAGACGAATTGGTGCTGGCCGTTGGCACCGAGCCGGAAGGTGGGTTTGATCCAACAACCGGATGGGGGCAATATGGGTCACCACTTTTCCAGAGTACCTTGCTGAAGAGGGATGCCAAGCTACAACTGGTTAACGATCTGGCAACGGCATACTCAGTTAGTGAAGATGGGCTGACCTGGACGGTTACACTTCGGAACGATGTAAAATTCTCTGATGGGGAGCCGCTTACGGCTGAAGATGTAAAATTTACGTTTGATACGGCTGCTCAGAGTGGGTCTGTCATTGATTTGACAAATATGGCTGATGTGAAGGCACCTGATGATAGCACGGTTGTATTTACACTGAAGTCGCCGCAGTCTACATTCATCAGTCTGCTGACGACACTTGGCATTGTACCTGAACACGCCTATGGCGCTGATTATGCAGAACACCCGGTCGGATCAGGACCGTACAAGCTGGTTCAGTGGGACAAAGGACAACAGGCTATCGTTGAAGCCAATGAAGAATATTACGGTAAGAAGTCTGCATTCCACAAACTCACCTTCCTCTATCTGGATGAAGATGCAGCCTACGCCGCTGCACAGGCAGGTACGGTGGATATCGCTGCTATCCCGGCAGCGTTTAGCAAACAACAGGTGAATGGCATGACATTGGAGGCCGTGAAAACCGTAGATAACCGTGGCATCATGTTCCCCATGCAACCTGCTGGTGCCAAGTCGGGAGATGGTCTTCCCGCAGGAAATAATGTGACATCCGATCTGGCCATTCGCCAAGCGGTGAATGTTGTGATTGATCGTAAGGCTTTGGTTGAGGGTGTACTGGAAGGGTACGGTCGTCCAGCCTATTCCGTTAGTGATGATCTGCCTTGGAGTAATGCGGAAGCTGTATTTACAGATGCCAATCTCGAAGAAGCGAAGCAGATTCTGGCCGCTGGTGGCTGGGTAGATGCGGATGGTGACGGTATCGTCGAGAAAAAAGGAGTTAAGGCCGAGTTCAATCTGCTTTATTTTGCAGGTGATTTAACAAGACAATCTCTGGCGTTAGCTACTGCGGATATGGTTGCCCAGGCGGGAATTAAAATCAATGTTGAAGGCAAAAGCCGTGAAGAGACGAAAAAGCTGGCTTACTCCAACGCTGTATTATTTGGTTGGGGCAGCCATGATCCACTGGAGACGTATAACCTCTATAGCAGTACCCACAAGGGAGAAGGATATTACAATGTAGGACTGTACAGTAATCCTGTCGTGGATTCATGGATGGAGAAGGCCCTTCAGGCAACCAGTGAGGAAGAGGCATTGCCCTTCTGGCAAAAAGCGGAATGGGATGGCACAACAGGTTTCAGTTATCAGGGGGATGCACCTTGGGCGTGGCTCGTAAATATAGATCATCTGTATCTGGTTACGAAAGGACTGAACATTGGTGAGCAGCAGATCCATCCCCATGGTCACGGCTGGCCGGTGACAACCAATCTGGAGGAATGGTCCTGGGATAACAGCACGAAGTAGGAAATAGGAAACCTAGCAGTAGCTTTAGCCTGAATTGGGGAGAGATTGGATGACGGGCAGAAATGGATGGGCCAGATTTGTTGGTTTTAAAGTGTTGCGACTTGTATCTTTATTGGTTGGAGTCAGTGTGTTGTCTTTTCTATTAATGCAATTCTCTCCTGTGGACCCGATTGAAGCCTACATTGGTGGAGACATGATCAGGGTAAGCGCCGAACAGCGCAGTCTTATCGAAGAACGGTGGGGATTGAATGAATCCCCTACAGAACGATTGCTCACTTGGGGACAAGCGCTTATTCAGGGAGATCTGGGAACTTCGATGATCTACAGACAACCTGTAGCGGATATTATTCAGGAACGGTTCATGAATTCTGTCGCGCTTATGGCTGTAGCTTGGATATTATCCGGCATCATTGGTTTCACTCTTGGTGTAGTTGCTGCCATGAGACGGGATTCGAAGCTGGATCGTCTGATCTGCTGGTATTGTTATACGCTGGCCTCCACGCCGGTATTCTGGATTGCGCTGTTGCTGCTGATGGTATTTGGGGTGTGGCTCGGATGGCTTCCAGTTGGTCTTGGGGTACCCGCAGGGATGTCGGCTGATCAGGTGACCTGGGGCGATCGGGCTATTCATATGATTCTGCCAGCGTTGACTCTCAGTCTGACCGGAGTAGCTTCCATCGCTTTGCATACCCGGCAGAAGCTTACAGATGTGCTGGAGTCGGATTATATTCTGTTTGCGAGAGCGCGGGGTGAGCGTGGATTTCAGCTGTTCCGTCGGCATGGGTTCAGACATGTTGTTTTGCCAGCCATCACGTTGCAGTTTGCTTCGTTCAGTGAACTATTCGGTGGGGCTGTGCTTGCAGAACAGGTGTTTTCATACCCAGGCCTTGGTCAGGCAACGGTTCAGGCGGGGTTGCGTGGAGATGTTCCACTGCTGCTTGGACTTGTGATGTGCAGTGCGATTTTTGTTTTCACAGGTAATATGGTGGCCGACATTCTGTATCGCTTGATTGATCCACGGATGAAGGAGGAGCTGATGTCATGAAGCAGACGCTAGAACGCTCCTCCGAGCAGACGGCAGAAACAGCCGAAGCACAGAAAGTGAAAACTGCGAATCAAGAGGTACGGTACATGGCCGCCAGCAATCAACGTTTCCGAAATCCTCGCCAAAGAGCGGTGATCTGGGGAAGCCTCGCGGTGATCTGGATTGCCATTGTGTGGTTGACGGGCAGGCTGCTTCCGGCTGGTTCTACGCTGACTTCATTAATGGATCGGAATTTGGCTCCAACCTGGGCGCATCCATTTGGCACGGATTGGCTTGGAAGAGATATGTTCATGCGTACATTAAAAGGTTTGGCAACCAGCATTCAAGTGGGATTACTTGCTGCATGTGGTGGCGGATTGATCGCAATGCTATTGGGTTTGGCTGCCGCTTCAAGCAAGGCTGCTGACCGGGTAATCTCATGGATTATCGACCTGTTCCTGAGTGTACCTCATCTGGTATCGCTGGTTATGCTGGCCTTTGTATTCGGTGGAGGTTTGGCAGGAGTGGCGGCAGCGATTGCGCTGACTCACTGGCCAAATCTGGCTCGGATTGTAAGAGCGGAGATGATTCAACTGAAATCCGCAGAATACATTCAGATTTCACACAGGTTGGGTCAATCGCGGTTACAGATTGCGGTGCAACATATGCTGCCACATCTGGTCCCGCAGCTGTTCGTGGGCGTATTGCTAATCTTTCCCCATGCGATTTTGCATGAAGCAGCCATTACGTTTCTGGGGCTGGGGTTGTCCCCACAACAACCAGAAATTGGAATTATTTTGTCAGAGTCGATGAGATATTTATCTGCTGGCATGTGGTGGCTCGCTTTTTTCCCTGGACTGGCATTGTTGCTGGTTGTTCGTGCGTTTGATGTATTGGGCAACAGTCTGAAGACATTGACGGGTACAGGTAGTTCAAGGGAGGTGAGGTAAATATGGCTCTTCTTGATATTGAGGGAGTATCGGTGTCATTTCGGCGCGCTCGCGGCTGGTTTGGGCACGAACAGACTTATGTCATTCAGAATCTGGATCTTTCCATAAACGAGGGTGAGATCATGGCTGTAGTAGGCGCAAGCGGATCAGGTAAAAGTGTGCTGGCGCAGGCCATTATGGGCATTCTGCCTGCCAATGCCAGGTTGGAGGGGAGAATAAGCTATAGTGGCGAGCCTTTGACTCCAGAGCGGCAGCTTCATCTGCGTGGTGAGGAGCTGATGTTAATCCCGCAATCCGTCAGTTATTTGGACCCGCTGATGAAGGTGGGGAGGCAAGTTCAGCCGATAACTCGAGATTTGGGAAGGAAGCGTAGATTCATGAATCAAACCCACTTGAAAAAGACGGAGCAGGAGCTGACGGATCGTTATCATCTTCCTCAAGGAACAGCTGGGAAATACCCGTTTGAGTTGTCCGGAGGTATGGCAAGGCGGGTGTTGATGGCTACAGCAACCTCAGGTCAGCCCAAGCTGATCATTGCCGATGAGCCGACACCAGGCATTCATCCCGAAGTACTGGCCGAGACAATGAAGCAATTTCGCAAGCTTGCGAATGAAGGTGTAGGAATTCTGTGGATTACTCATGATATCACGACAGCCCTGACGGCAGCGGATCGCATCGCTGTATTTTACGCAGGGGCCAATGTAGAGACGGCGCAGGTTGATGATTTTAAAGGGAATGGAGAACGTCTGCGCCATCCTTATACAAAAGCGCTCTGGAATGCGTTGCCGCAGAACGGATTTCAGCCACTCCCAGGCTCCCAGCCGTTGGCAGGTCAAGAGATCACCACAGGATGTTCATTTGCTCCCCGATGTAGCGCAGCAACCGTTGCATGTACCCGCGAACGTCCAGAGCTTCGTAAGGTACGGGGCGGAGAAGTGAGGTGTTTCCATGTCACTTGAAGCACGGGAGGTAAGTTATCGTTATGATCAGAAATCATGGGTATTCCAACAGATGAACATGCAGGTGCAACAGGGAGAAGTGGTTGGCTTGTGGGGACCAAGTGGTTGTGGGAAAACAAGCCTTGGTCGCATACTTGCAGGATATGCCGAACCCGTGGCAGGACAAGTGTTACTGGAGGGAGAACCGCTCCCTCGTACAGGAGTATGTCCGGTTCAGCTGGTGTTTCAGCACCCGGAGAAAGCTGTGAATCCACGCTGGCGGATGCGTCGTGTACTTCAGGAGGTGGCCGTGCAGGATGAGCAGTTGCTCGAAGCTTTGGGGATTCAGCAAGCTTGGCTTGACCGCAGACCGAGTGAATTATCCGGTGGGGAACTGCAACGATTCTGTGTGGCACGAGCACTTGGTACATCGACACGTTATGTGATCGCAGATGAGATGACAACCATGCTGGATGCCATCACTCAGGCACAGATCTGGCATACCGTGATGGGGGTGGCTCGCCAGCGTAATCTGGGGCTATTGATCATAAGCCATGATCGGGATTTGCTGAACAGGTTGTGCGATAGAATTACACCGATGCCGGTATCGATGTCACTGTAATTTTAATTATGTTTTGAATAAATAAAATGATCGAATACAAAAGGGGTGCCCCGTAGTCATTGACCATGAATGTGAGTCATGGACTTGACTACGGGGCACCCCTTTTACCCTTTTGACAAATATTCGTCATTTAACGAACAGTACACGTTCTGTTCGCAACATACATAGATGTAATTGACAGCTTATTTGCCCGACACATTGCTTAACAACACAGATAACCTGCGCATCGCCTCTTCAACCGTAGAACGTGGACAGGCTACATTAATACGCATGAACCCTGTACCCTCTGTTCCAAAGAAACTCCCGTCATTGAAAGCAAGCCCTGCTTCATGAAGCAGCATGTTGCATAGTTGTGCATGTGGGATATTCAGCTCCCGGAAATCCATCCATAACAGATAGGTCGCTTCGGGCAGATGCATTTTAATCTGAGGCATATGTTCCGCAACATATTGCTGTACATACTCCATATTTCCACGGATATAGGCAAGGCACTCATCCAGCCATTCCTCGGCACCGTTATATGCAGCTTCAGTTGCAACAGCTCCCAACGTACTGATACTGGCAAGTCCCATCGTTTTTACACCCTGCGCGAACGATTCCCGCAACTTGGCATTGGGGATGATGATATTGGATGTGCAGAGGCCAGGAATATTGAACGTTTTGCTTGGAGCCGTACAGATGATACTTAGATCAGAGACGGCGTCCGAGATCAGGGTCAGTGGTGTATGAGTTCCGCGCTGATGAACAAGATCGGCATGAATTTCATCTGAAACCATCAGTACGTTGTATTGCAGACACAGCGACGTGAGCCCTTCAAGCTCCTCTCGAGTCCATACCCGTCCAACCGGATTGTGAGGGCTGCACAGAATTATCATTTTGACCCGCCCCGTCTGTAAGCTGGCTTCCAGTTGTTCCAGATCCATCGTGTAATGACCGTTATTCTCTACCAAAGGATTGGTGATCAGTTCACGGCCTTGACCACGTACTACTTCATAGAAGGGCGCATACACCGGAGTTTGGATGACCACTGCATCTCCCGGTTGAGTGAATCGTTGTACAGCAATACTGAGTGCGGGCACAATACCTGGAGTGAACACAATCCAGTCATCGTTAATTTTCCAGTTGTGGCGCCGTTCCATCCAACCTGCAACAGCGGCATGATACGCTTCAGTCCGCACTGTATAACCGAAAATCCCGTGCTCCATCCGTGTTTGCAGGGCCTGAATGACGGATGGTGGAGCAGCGAAATCCATATCGGCCACCCACATCGGAAGCGCATCAGCAGCGCCGAAGATCTCCTCAAGCGCGTCCCATTTTTCTGATCCGGTAGAGATCCGGTTAATAGACTGGTCAAATGTACTGTTATTGTTATTCATCGTATTTAATCCCCCTTGAGTTCCGTTCCTTCGACCACAAATCGACAAATCATTATCTAATACATTGGTTAATTTCGCAACTGTTGTGCATAAATGATTAGCTTCATATGTATGATCCGGATTTCGGGACTTTATTCATATAAGAACAAATTAACGAGCGAGAGAACAGCAGGCATACAACAAAGACTATTTTTGTACGCCCTTGGCCCTGTTTTATCCATTTATCGTTTACAAGCTCTTGTCAGATGCTATTATATTGCTAACATTTGGTGGAACAACGGGCTGTTATCCGAATAAGCTCGTACCCATACATGATGAGATAACTACATGAGCCTTTTGCATAAATCGAGCGATCGTCTTGAATCGTATTTTGCATAAGGCTGACATTGGAACACAGGAGGCGTTTAGGGATGAAAAGCAAAAAGTGGTTGATTGCTGCGGGTGTGTTTGGCATGGTGTTAACCGGATCGGCAGGTGTATTTGCAGGTACACAACTGGAGACGATCAAAGCTTATCTGAACCATGGGCTCGCCATCGAAGTGAACGGACAGAAATTTACACCGACAGGTGACCAGGGCAAAAAGCTTGCGCCAATTACATATCAAGGCAGTACATATCTCCCCGTTCGTTCGATTGCCGATGCGTTGAAGACCGAAGTGAAGTATGATTCCCAAAACAATAAAGTAAGCATCGGCTCTTCAAGCTCTTCTGGTGGGTCCACATCCACAGGCAACAGTGGATCGACATCACCATCTACAGGCACGAACTCACAGGCGGCAGGCGTGAAGTCCAAGTATCTGCCAGCAGATTTCCCATTACCGAAGGATGCGAAGGCAACAAGTCTCATTGAGAACATATTGGATGGTGACAAAAAAGTAGTGCTCACGTACACAACCAAAGAAACGTTGCTAACCGTTGGAACATCCTACAAAGACTACTACCAGACCAAAAACTTGAGTCAGAACACTCAGGATATCCAGGCAGACGGCTTCAGCATCGTGGGTCGTGAAGATGGGAAATATGCCGTAACCATCACAGGTTCGGTGTCTGCAACCAACAAGGATCTGAATGAAATCACCGTAGTGTGGGGCGAAGAGTAATCTTTCCTTCTATAAAAGGTGAACAACCAAAGCCGCCCGTTGAAATCATTACAGATTTCATTGGACGGCTTTTAGGGTTGAATCCATATCTGGTTCTATACTCTCTGAATTAATAGTCTAAATATTAGTCCGTTACAGGTACTCGTTAAACCATCCGGCAATATGCTCCAAACGGCGTACCCTCAAGTGAGGGTGACCTCCACGGGACAACTCGTGGTTGGCGCCTGGGAAACGAACGAGCCTTGTTGTCTGCTTACGCCGTTTCAACGCAATGTATAATTGCTCGGCCTGTTCAATTGGACACCGCAGATCCTGTTCGCCATGTAAAATGAGCAGCGGAGTACTCACGTTGCCGACATAAGCGAGCGGGGAATGTTTCCACAGCTTTTCCGTGTCATCCCACGCGTTACCCCCAATCTGATCTTCCGTGAAGAAATATCCAATGTCACTTACGCCATAGAAGGATAGCCAGTTGGAGATGGAACGCTGGGTAACAGCGGCCTTAAAGCGGTCCGTGTGTCCAACAATCCAGTTGGTCATGAAGCCACCATAACTGCCCCCGGTTACGCCCAATCTGGATTCATCGATAAACTCATATTGGGATAGGGCATAATCCACGCTCTCCATGAGATCGCGATAATCGCCACCACCGTAATCTCCGCGACATGCGTCTACAAACTGCTGCCCGTATCCGAGCCCTCCGCGTGGATTAATGTACACAACAGCGTAGCCTTGTGCGGCGAGAATCTGGAACTCGTGCATAAATGTAAAACCATACATCATGTGTGGGCCGCCATGAATCTCCAGAATGGTCGGGATTTTGACCCCATCGACCATGCCATGAGGTTTCATGATCCATCCTTGCAGACGCAGGCCATCTGAGGAATTAAACCAGAAGGTTTCCGGTGTACTAAGGTGGATCTCATCCTCAAACTGTGGATTGCTGCGGGTGAGTTGAATCGGTTCTACCCCGGGATCTTCCGGTTGTTCATACATATAGAGATCACCAGGATTTTGTGTATCGGCAACAGCAGCAACGATCTGCCCGTTTTCCAACTCGGCAAATTGATAAATCTCCCGTTCGTCAGGCCATATATAGTCGGCACTGCTGCCGTCTCGTGCGAATTTGGCGATGCGTACACTACCATGGATAGTCGCCAGACAGAGGATGGATGAACCATCCCTGCTGAATACAGGCCCCGTAGTTGTCAGATGTGATCGCATGTCGCCAACAATGCTGTGATTCAACTGTACGTCCCAATCGGTGCTCAGACATACGAGTTCACCACCTGATAACTGAAGGGTGTACAACTTCACAAGTGTGGCATTTCCATAGGAACGGTCACTGGCGAGCAGTGCAATGGATTGTCCATCCGGTGCAAAGGCCAGTCGGCTGAACGTATATCCTTCTTGGGTCAACTGCTGCACATCTGATCCGTCTGCCTTGGCAAGGTACACATGATTGGTCAGGGTGTAATCGTTATGATCCTCGCCATCTTCGGGCATCTGTGCAATCCAAGCGATGGATGTTCCGTCCGGGGACCAGGCATAGTCTCCAACGTCATAATGACCTGTAGTTACAGGAATTGCTTCCGCATCGATCGGTGCGAGAGCGAAGAGGTGGGAACGGCGACCGTTCCATAATCCACTGGCATCTGACTTCATGCGAATCCGGTCTACGACATGTTCTTGCAGCAGTTTGGGTTTATCGTCTATAGGATCTGTATGTTCTGATTCTTCATCTCCGCTCATATTCACGGATGATTTCACAAGTATGGTATGACCATCTGGTGACCAGAGCAGGGAACTGACGCCATGTTTCAGATGACTGATTTGCTGTGCTTCTCCGCCATCTGATGCGATAATCCACACTTGGGATTTCCCGTCAACCTCTCTTAAAAAGGCCAGCTGAGACCCATCGGGCGACCAGGCAGGGGAATGATCCTTCTCACCAGAGGTAAAGGGCCTGTCCTTTTGACTCCCCAGATGCAGCAGTCTCAGGTGAGAACAATAACCGTCACGTGCTTCATTCGTTTTCCGGCTTACATATACCAGTTGTCCGCTTTGAGGGGACGGAGTTGGATCATTAACCCATGTAATCTGATAAAGATCTTCCGATGTTATGCCGCGCTGACTCATCATTGTTTGTCCTCCCACCATGAATTAGAATTGGTTAATTTCCTAACCTTTCCATTTATATTAACGGAAAGCAAGTGACAGGACAATATGACTAAGGATGGGAGGGGAGACTTTTATAACAGCGATCGGAAGGTTGTTCTGTCATCGGAGTGACCCATGTAAAAATTCTTTAGTTCAATTCATATAGGTGTGTTAAAAGGAATTGCTCGAAGGATGACGAATCCTAATGTTGAATAAGCGCAGAAATGATGAAAAATGGTCTTAATTTAATGTTTAACTTCGGTGAATTTGGTTTAATGGACAATGCAATTCCTGTTCTACAATCAGGTATTTGGTTCATAGCCATTCGTTTATATAGAACTCGTATGATTCAGTCGTAATGAAGGAGGAACGTCACGTTGAGCACATCCTATGAGCAGCATGTAGAATATCCAAACCGGAAACGAATGGCGTGGCTTACGGCAGGGGCGGCACTTTTTGTGGCAGCCGGATTTTTTTTGATTTTTGATCGTTCTTCAGGTACGAATGATTCCATCCTTTCGGATGTGATTGGACTTCTATCCATTTTGTTTTTTGGGCTATGTTTCTGCTACAGTCTGGTAAAGATGATTAAGAAGGAACCTTCTTTTGTAATCGATGAGGATGGGTTTGTGGATGCATCTTCTTATACCGCAGGAGGAGCCGTGGCCTGGAGAGACGTTGAGAATATTTTTATGTATGAATTAATGGGACAGAAAATGATCGGGGTCAAATTGCGGGACGAGAAAGCCTTTCTGGATCGCCAGAACGGGATGAAACGCAAATTGATGACGGTCAACAGCAATATGGTCGATGCGACCATCAGCGTTGCCCAAAGTAGCCTCACAGTGCCACTGGATCAATTGTATATCATGATGATGAGCCACTGGAGACATGTGAGTGATAACATGATATATGATTCGTATAACCATCGTTAGAGAGGTCAGAATGTCCATAAGTCTTCAGAATGGAGGAATATAGATGATGCATGATAATCAGACACGCACAATTCTACTTCCGGATGGAACTGCCCTGCCTGCGATAGGGCAAGGCACATGGAACATGGGAGAGAAGCAATCCAGCCAAGAAGAAGAAATACGGGCACTGCGTTCCGGTATTGAACTGGGAATGACCGTGATTGATACGGCGGAGATGTATGCAGAAGGTGGGGCAGAAGTTGTTACGGGAAAGGCCATCTCGGGCCATCGTGACGAAGTTTTTCTCGTATCCAAAGTGTATCCCCATCATGCGGATCGCAAGCAGATGATTACGGCCTGTGAGCGTAGTCTTACGCGTCTTGGTACAGATCATCTGGATATGTATTTGCTCCACTGGCGAGGGGGAGTGCCACTCGAAGAGACGGTTGAGGCTTTGGAACAATTAAAGCAATCCGGTAAAATCCTTCGCTGGGGTGTATCGAATCTGGATACAAGGGATATGCAGGAGTTATGGAGTCTGCCGGAGGGGTCTCAGTGCATGGTGAATCAGGTGCTTTACCATGCAGCTTCGCGTGGTATCGAACATGATCTGCTTCCCTGGATGCGGGAACGGCATGTTCCAGTGATGGCGTATTGTCCCTTGGCTCAGGGTGGCAGACTTCGAAGTGAATTGTTGGAGCATCCCGTCATTCAGGAGATTGCACAGGGTCGAGGAGTTACGACTTCGCAGATCGCATTAGCCTGGGTGATCAGGGATGGAGATGTGCTGGCGATTCCCAAGGCGGTACAGCTGAATCATGTGGCAGACAATGCAGCAGCAGTGAATATCGTTTTGACACAAGAGGAACTCACCCGGTTGGATGAGGCATTCCCTGCGCCTAAAGGTAAGGTACCTTTGGATATCGTGTAGCTGGCTCTTTTTATGGGATAAGCATATGAATAAGATAACAATACGATTAATAATGTTATGCAGAGCAGATCTTCACGATCTGCTCTTTATTTGTATGGATATCGATAGCGGAAGCTTGCCCTTCAATTAAGCGAATATATATTTTAACAAATGGGCTTTACAACACTATTTTACTAGTGTACTATTTAACTAACACACCAGTACGGAGAGGAGCGAGTGCTTTGTGACTATGGAATTTGATAACAACTTACCAATATATCTGCAGATTATGCAGTACATCAAGAGACAGATTGTAACCGGGACACTTCAGGCAGGTGACAAAATCCCTTCGGTTCGTGAACTGGCGGCTGAATTACAGATCAATCCCAATACAGTACAACGGACATTTCAGGAACTGGAGCGAGAAGAAGTGGTCGAAACCAAACGGGGCTTGGGCAGATACGTGACAAGTGAGGAGCGGAAGATTATGACGATCAAAAAAGAGATGGCCGGTGAATTGCTGGAACGCTTTCTGACCGGAATGCAGGAACTGGGGATTGAAGAGCAGGATATCTTATCGATCGTAGCCGATGCCGTTGCGGAAGGAAAGGGAGGAAAAACGCATGAGTAACATCCTTGAACTGAACCAGATTAACAAGACATATGGCAGTAAGAAAGCGCTCAGTAATATCACATTGGATATTGCTCCTGGCCGAATCGTAGGTTTGCTGGGTAGCAACGGCAGTGGCAAAAGTACGCTCATGAAACTGGTTGCAGGTTTGCTGCATCCGAGCAGTGGAACGATTCAAGTCACAGGTAAGCCTGTTGGGCTGGAGACGAAGTCACTGGTTTCATTTATGCCGGATCGTCCATTAACCGAGAAGTGGATGAAAGTGCGGGATGCGATTTCGTACTACCGCGATTTCTATGCTGATTTTGACGAGGAGAAGGCACGGGAGATGCTCGATTTCATGAACCTTGTCGAGAGTGATCGGGTGCGGCATCTATCGAAAGGTATGAATGAGAGACTACAACTAACACTGGCGCTATCCCGTAAGGCTCGTCTGTATCTACTGGATGAACCGATTGGCGGAGTAGATCCGGTTGCGCGTGGCAAGATTCTGGATGCGATCGTCAAATTTTATGATGAAGACAGCAGTCTGATCATCTCCACACATCTGGTGAATGATATCGAACGGATTTTTGATGAAGTCGTCTTCATTCGTGAAGGTCAGCTGGTGATGCGGGAAGAAGTGGAAACGCTCCGTCTGAAGTATGGGAAAAGTGTGGATGAGATGTTCAAGGAGGTCTATGCGGAATGATGACATTATTGAAGTATGACTTTAGAAGGAACTGGAATACACTGCTGGCTGGGCTGGTTATTTTGATTATTGCGCAAGTGGCGCTTTCCCTTTTCATGTCTGAGGTCGCAGGGGTTGTGCTTGGCATTATGGGTTATGTTGGGGTAGGGGTGGCTATTTATGTGAAAATGATCAAAACATACACGTCCAATATCCGCTCTTATAATCGCCGTCTTTTACCCGTAACGGGGCTATCCCATGTGTTGTCTCCTTTGATCTTTGGAGCTCTTTGCGGGCTGGGATTAGTTATTATATTCACAACTCATGCCTACATCTATATCTCAATGAAACTCAGAATGAACATGGTTACCAATATAGATCTTTCGGGTCTGCATGTTTCGGATTATATTAGTTTGTTGCTGTTTATCGCTTGGGTTATAGTATTTATGACTGTCATCATCTTTCTTTCGATCTCGATTGCGGGCAGCTTCCGTTGGAGAACCGGGCCGTGGATCGGAATCGTTGCATTCTTAGTCCTCGTTAATCTGATTGGCTGGTTGGAGAATATGATTATGACAGGACGCTTCAGTCCAAATGAGATGTTCCGTTACACCGAAGAAAGTACAGGTATTGCAATCACAGCCAATGGCGTATTATGGTCGGACGGCATGTGGGGAAGCACTATATTTGAAGTAATCGTAGCAGTTATCTTGGTGTGGGCTACCATTTATCTGAACAACAAAAAAGTTGAAGTCTGATGACAGGATAACTTGAACGTGATGCGAGCAACCAGGGTTGCTCGTTTTTTTTTACATCCAGTGATGATCCGATTTTTGAATCCAACCCCATTAATTATACGTAAATATAGATATAATGTGTGTACAATGTGAGACTAGGCTAAAGAGAACGAAAGGGGATATGTAAGGGAAAGGAGAACGTATTATGGAACTATACTTCAGGGATAATTTTTTTAACGCGGGTTACACCGAGATTATGAATCCGAATCAGGAACAGGCAGGACATCTGGATTTGAAAAGTTTTTTTGGCTCTTCGCTCGATGTATCCGATAACTCGGGATTGGTCTGCAGCGGCAAATTCCGCATGTTAACCAATCGTTGGGATATCACTGCAGCCGATGGGAGACATTTGGGAGTATTGCGAGCGAGGTTTAGTTTCTTCAGCAAAAAGTATGAGTATGATGCAGGATCGCGTGGTACGTACGATGTGTCTGCTCCAGCATTTTCGCAGGAATATGATATAAGTGGCAGTGGTGGCCGCATCGTGGCCAGTTTCCGTCGCACCAGTGGCTGGTTTAGTTCAGGGGCATTTGTATTGGATAACCAGTCGGAACAACTGGACACGTATGAATTAATTGCAGTAGTCATGGGCGTGCACGCCATTAATAAAAGACGGAACTCGGCTGCCAGCAATGGTGGAGGTACGTAATAAGGTAGCGCTGATTCGTCGTGTTCTTGGCCAAAGCAGTTGTTTCAGAACCGGTTGAACCAGATCATGCGAATGTGTCAGAAACAGGAATTGGATCGCAAGTAACAGGAGATAAAGCTCTTGGTTGATCATAGGGTTACGGCCCGTTTTACCAGCAAGTAAGTACAGTAAAAAGGTTTGGATGAGATCATCCAGACCTTTTTTATATGGGATTGTTTTTGAGCGCAAAGGGTTTTGGTTAACCGACTTTTACGAAATCAATGACCATCGGCTTTTGCGAGCGGTTTTTCCTCGGGTTGGCGGTGCTGAACTTCATTGGAGTGTTCGGAATGTTTATCAGGTTCTTTTTCCGCATAACGAGCCAATGCCTTGGCAGCTGTCTCGGACATCCGCTCCCGCAGCATTGGATGGTCAGCAATTCGAACCCGTTTTCCGAGAAAACGCATTTTGGATAAGACGTAATCCATCTCATTGCGCGGAACGGTCAGCTCGATCCGATATGTCTGCTTGGCTTCCAGGTACTCGACCTGTTTTTCGAAGCAGGAGAAGGCATAGAGGATTCGGGACAGCTCCTGATTGAACTCAGGCAATACTTCGATGGTGATGATCGTTTTGCGCTTCTCTGTAATTGCAGCAATTCGGGCAGTGTAGCCAGAAGCGGTATCCGGCTCAACTGGTTGAGCTTCCACGGTAACGATGCTGTGCAGCTTGGTAGACATGAGTTTGTCAAAGCGAGGCGCGTACCAGAGCACGTACCATTCTTTTTTGACCATGGAATACTCCAGTTTATACGGGAAACCAAATTCATCATGACTCGTGCGTCCATTACGGACGCGGCCTGTCATTCGAAATCCCTGATGATGCAGAATGATTAGTCGTAACTGTCTAAGAAGTGGATGAGAGACACTGTTTTCCTCACTTTTGGCTTTTTCGGTCAGATAATCCTGAAGGTTCAGGTCCTGCTCACCATTCAGCATGTTGTGCATTTTATCCAACGTTACAGCGCTCAGGGCTTCTCTTGCGGCAGGGTGATTCAGCATCATGCGAAGCCAGGCCCGTTCCTGTGAAGTCCAGGTGAACAGTCCGGTTTCATTCAGTCGGGTCATCATCTGGTAATTGAACATCTTCTCGAACAGGTTCATAATATTCCGCAATCTCCTTCCATTCCTTGATCATCTCCTGGCGTAGTCTCTGAGGTGCGATGATTTCGCAGCTGGAGCCAAAACTTCGTAACCACGGTTTGATCTCGGTGGTACCGTTGACCTGGATTTCGTAGAGAGAGGTATGATCCGTTTCGGGTATGATCTTGCCCCATTGACCTTGCAGACGAACCCGATCCAGAATGAAGTTGCGCTGACCACGCTCCGGGTGGAAAAAGCGAGCTTGAACCGTCACGGTATTCCCCGTATCTACCAGCCAACTGTAGCGACTGATGTCAGTCCACTGCTGCTTCAACTCGAGCATGTATTCCTCTTCTACGGAGTCCTGTTCCTCCAGTTGGGTTATGCCTTCCATTCGGAATTTCACAAAGCCGCGGCGGCCCTGATATCCAATGACATACCAACGACCATACTGATGGTCATAGACCACTTCAAGGGGAACGATCCGGTTGGTTCGACCACCTGCTTCCCGTTCAAAGCGTGGATTCGTATTCTGTGAACTGTAGCTGGATGGTTTTTTCGGTGAAAAGTACAGAAACTGCACACGCTTGCGCTGACGAATCGCACTAAGCAGCGTGTAGAGATGAGCTTCGTCCAGGATACGAGAGTAATAGTGATACTTATAGATATAGGGTTCGGTAGCTTCTTCTTGTGGAAAACTTGCCGTAATGGCTTTCTTCAGACTGTCCCGCAATAAATATCCCTGTACGGAAGGCACCTGAGTATTCGCCATCATATCCACAAAATCATACAACTCCAGCTGTTCCTCCACTGTTAATTCGGTAAGGACATCCTGTTGCAAGGCATATCGATACGGTCTGCCACCAGGCTCTTTTCGAATAACCCCAACCTCTTCCAGATACTTCAGATCAGAGCGAATGGTTTTCTCGTCAGGTAACGCAAGGTCTTCCGGCAGATCAGCACAGCAGGCGTCCAGCAGTTCCATCGCGGTCAAAGTTTTATGTTGTAAGGTATGCAGAAGGACAGAAAGTCGCTGAACTTCAGTCTCTTTCATCGACTTGGCGCGGAAGAGGAAGAGCAGCAGGGGTTCAGCCGATTCTCCATACTGGAAGCGGACGAGATCCGCCATTTCCCGGCTTGCTTCGGCACCTGGGCGTTGATCAGCGACGGTCTGCATGATTTCTTTTAATTTGCGATTGGTTTTATCAAAGGTATGTACGGATATGCCAAGCCGTTCGGCGTACTGTTTGCGGTTATACGCACCGCTTGTTAGGGATAACATGCGTAAGAACTGAATTTCTTTGTCAAAACTCTCTCTTGCCATGAACATTCACTCCTTGTTATCCCTTCATTGTAGCAGGAAGAGTGGCGGGTTTCATTTTAAACTTGTGAAGATTGCAATTTCAGAAAATGATTCTTCGCCATACTTTCGCCATGTTCGCGTGCAGATGTGTGAGGCATAATGAGGATGTGAAGCGGGGCAGCAACAAGCACTGTGGATCAAGGTTCCGAGGCGCCAGGGAGGGTTACTTCGACTGTTAATCGACCAGGTTGTTGGTTCGAATCCAATCGCCGCCGTTCATGGCGGTGTAGCTCAGCGGTAGAGCGGGTATTATACCTTCCCACCTTTTTCCTCGGAACATTTTATTATGAAAGAACAGCCAATAGACTCACACCGGGAGGCCATGAGTGATGAGCAGAGCCAAACAATTATTTAATCAACCTCAGCCAACGACACGTAATCATGGGGGCTACGGAGCCTATGAGCGATTGGTGGAGGAACAATATATACAGATGTTGATGACCAATACATTAAACAATACGTTCTATGCAGATACCCAGCAACTGATGCACGATGCGATGGTCAGTCATCAGGAGATGGCTGAGGTCGATGCAGGGTTTATGGCGCGGGCGCTGGTCTATGCTCGTAATGAAGGTTTGATGCGGTTACAGCCTCTATACGGGCTGGCATTTCTGTCCAAGGTGGACGCGGATCAGTTTGCAAAGGTGTTCTCCCAAGTCGTACAGACGCCGGCTGATTTGGCCGATTTTCTGACCATTCTGAGAGGAATGGGTCGGGGGCAGGGCGGCCGAGCGGTGAAGCGTCAGGTGAGTCTCTTTTTGAACGGCATTACTGAGTATTGGGCGATCAAATACAACGGGCGTGGGCGTGGATACAGTCTGGGCGATATGATCGCTACAGCACATCCCAAGCCGATAGATATGAAGCAGCAATCCTTGTTTCGTTATTTGCGCGGGCATGAGGTGGATCTTACGGAACTGCCGCAGTTACAAGCGCTGGAAGAACTAAAAGCTACGCCCAACCCCGCAAGCCGGATGCATCTGATCGAGAAAGGTAAACTTCCGTATTCGGTGGTCACCTCGATCATGCAACCGACACGTACGGTGTGGGAGGCGTTAATGTCACAAATGCCGACCTTTGCGTTGCTGCGTCATCTGAACGCAATGGATCGCGCGGGAGTTTTTGAAAAATCGAAAAATATCGATTACGTAACAGGTCGTTTAACGGATGCAGAAGCCCTGCGTAAGTCGCGCATATTGCCTTTCCGATTCGCCAGTGCATATGAAATGATTGCGAGGGAAGAGTTGCGGGATGCTTTGCGACAAGCGGTAGAGCTATCCATTGGCAACCTGCCAACGCTGCCGGGAAGAACGGCTATTTTCCTGGATCGTTCCGGTTCCATGCAAGGGGATTATTTACGGATTGGTTCGGTACTGGCGCTGGCGCTTTATAAACAAACTGGAGGTAACGCACTGTTCTGGTTATTCGACCATATGGTTGAAGATGCTCGTCCCAAGATGAATGAAAGCATTCTTTCCCAAGCTCACCGTATTCGTGCACAAGGTGGAACAGACACCGGTCGACCGGTGCGGGAACTTCGGGATATCGGAGAAAAAGTGGATCAGATCATTATGATCACCGATGAACAGCAGAATGAAGGCAGCCCGTTATATGCCGAGCTTGAGCGATATCGCCGGATGATGAATCCGGAGTTGAAGGCATTTATTGTGGATATAGCACCTTATCGGCAGGCAATGGTACCGCCACGGGATGGCAAAACCTTTTACATCTACGGTTGGAGTGAAACGGTATTGACGTATATTGCCGAGACTGTGGCAGGATATGATACACTCGCGAATCGGGTGAGAGCGATGGATATTGAATTGCGGGAATTTGGAGGCGACTGACCATGACTTATGTTCATGAAGAAATGAGAGATATGATTAGACAACAGCTGAAGCAGATTGAACAGGAGGAGCAGGTACGGATTATCTATGCCTGTGAATCAGGCAGCCGGGCGTGGGGGTTTCCTTCCCAGGATAGTGATTATGATGTGCGTTTTCTGTATGTAAGACCGCTGGAATGGTACTTGTCGATTGAGGATAAAAGGGATGTGATCGAACGTCCGATCAGTGATCAACTCGATGTCAATGGTTGGGATCTGCGCAAGGCGTTGAAGCTGTTTCGCAAATCAAATCCACCGTTATTGGAGTGGCTGCAATCCCCGATTCAGTATGATGAACAGTATAGCGTGGCACAGCATATCCGTGCACTGTCGCCTTTGACCTTCTCACCCAAGTCCTGCATGTATCATTATCTGAATATGGCAAAGGGCAACTTCCGCGATTATTTACAAGGGGAGCGAGTGAGGATTAAAAAGTACTTCTATGTTCTTCGCCCCTTACTCGCTTGTGGCTGGATCGAACGTTATGATGCGATGCCACCGATGGCATTCGAAGAGCTGGTGCAAGAACTTGTACCTGCGACTACACCGCTATATACGGAGATTCATGAATTGCTGCGCCGGAAAAAGGCGGGCGAGGAACTGGATCTGGAGCCGCAGTTGCCAGCAGTACAGGCTTTCTTAGCCGAGAAGATCGAGCATTTTGAACGACTGGCTGGCCAGATGGAGATTGAGCAGATTATTCAATTTGAAGAATTGGACCGGATTTTCCGTTTGGCATTACAAGAGGTGTGGGGCGATCGGGGATAAGAGGAAGAAAGTTGTGTGCTGACAACGCTATTGCTGGAGGTTATCCGTATGCGTATCAAAGTAATAAGCAGTTTGCTTGCCATTTTTATGATTTTTGCTACTGTTGTGTCTGCCCATCCGGGAAGAACAGATGCAAATGGGGGACATACCTGTCGAACCAACTGTGCAAAATGGGGGCTGAAACAAGGGGAATATCATTATCACAACGGAGGTTCTTCTTCGAGTTCCAAATCTTCCTCTTCAAGTTCATCCAGTTCAGGAAGTACCAAGAAAAGTAACAAGTCTTCAACGGCAACCCAAAAGAAAGCCACTCCTAAACCAGAATATATCAAGTCTGCTGTTCAGGTGAAGGTGAATGGTTCCAAGGTTATTTTCACTGAATCTCCTATTGTAATGAATAACACGAATCTCGTACCCCTGCGTGAGATGGCCAAAGCGTTGAAGGCCAAAACGTCTTGGGACAGTAAGACTCAAACCATTACCGTTACCAAAGACAAGTACAAGCTAATCTTTACCTTGGGCAGTAAAAAGGTGAAGGTGAACGGGAAAGAAGTCCCCCTACAGGCAGCACCCAAAGAAATTAAGGGAACAACGTACATTCCGCTCAGAGTTTTGGTAGAAGGGCTTGAGGCATCCCTCACTTCATCTGGTAATACGCTGACGGTGAAAGTCAAATAATAAGAATAAGAATTCATAAAGAAGCAGGTTAGGAGTTCATCCGGCCCTGCCTCTTTTTTGTATATGAACTTCGTTAAAGTGAAACCTCATCAGGCCATTTTACTTGGCGCTGCAACTTTTGACCTGACCTGGATCAGTTGGTATGAGCAACGGCGCGAATCTCAATCAGTTGATGAGGAAAGGCGAGTCCGGATGTGCCAACCATCGTGACAGCCGGACGATGCGTACCGATATACTCTTTATACACGGCAACACATGGCTCAAGATGCTCCTGTGGGTGAACCAAGAAAATCTCCAGTTCAGCAATGTTCGACTTGGTCACGTTAAATCCTGCGAGCACGCGATCCAAGTTATCCAGTGTCTGGCGAACCTGCGCTTCAATATCATCGACACCAATAAAGGCTCCCTGCATATCATGCGAAAATTGACCTGCAATGTAGATCGTACCGTTAACACTGTATCCCTGAGCAACGCTAAATGCGTCTTCCCACGGGACACCGTGGCTATATATTTGAGCTGTAGACATATTTTTCTCTCCTTTGGGAATTCAAGATAAGGTTAGTATAAATGGAGAAAAACGACTTGGGCAGTACGCACTTTTATGATAGTGACTATCCATAAGGATAGTGTGAACACGGTGTTTGTAAGCCTAACGACTCATTCCAGAGAATCTTTATATCAGGATATTTAATTTTGGTATAACTAACTTAAGTCCTATATCCTTCCCCTAGAATCTGGGTAATAATTATAGTAGGCAAGTGATTAATGGAATCTCATAACGTAACGATAGGGGGTAACCTGTATGGCATCTGTGATTCTGCTGGTGAAACAGACGGAGGACGATGAGAAGGTTATTTATCGCTTCGGACCGAATGAGCGAAAGATGGGGCTCATTGAGATGAATAAGATCAAGGAAAGTGTGAGGGAACTGGAACCTGTCCAGGTGGATGGGGTAAGTCCGAGTTTTTTCTTTAACCGAGCCGCGCAGCGACTGGTACGATGTTTATTCAGGGAAGGCGGCAAGTTTCCTGAACGAACGACGTTTGAAACATAGTTTCAGCACCGCAAAAATAAGTCCACAACCCTGCTCATGGGTCATGGACTTATTTTTCGTATCAGAACGTTTTGGCATAAGAGATCAGTGCCGTAATTGTGATGATATTAAGCAACGTTGAGATCAACACCGTCTGGGCTGCAAAATCGGGTTCGTTATCGTATTCTTCCGCGAGAATGGATGCGTTGACACCGGTCGGCATACCCGAAGCGATAATGAGTGCCTGTGCAGCGATACCTTCCAACCCAAGCAGAAGCACAATCGAAATTCCGATAGCCGGGCCGATCAGGAGTCGCAAAAATGTGCTAATATACACATCAAGACGGTATAGTTGAATTGGATATTTTACAATCTGTGCTCCGAGTGTCAGAAGCGCCACGGCAACCATACTTTGCTGCGCATAGGTCAGCGGCATGGACAGGAACGTAGGCAAGGGAACCTTCCACATGTGTAACAGAATCCCCAGCAAGAGCGCATACGGAACAGGCATTTTAAGAAATCCAATAATCACCGCACGGTAATTACCTTTGAGCTTCGCGCCCTGAATGGACAACACGCCATAGGTGAATGTCAGTAATGCTTGTAAAGACATGACCAGCGCCTGGATGGAAGAGGCGAGTGGATCGCCGCGGAATACCAGTGCATTGATGGGCAGTCCATAGTTGCCTGCGTTATCCAGCATAATACTGTTGTTGAAGGCAGCCTTCATGCCTTTATTCATCCGAAGCGAGCGCGCAAATACAGAACCTACAATATAGAGAATCAATACATATATCGCGTAAAAGAGTGTCACGGTCCCAAGCAGTTCGCCCGACATATCCGAGTGGTACATGCTCATAAAGACGGCTGCGGGGGTAATACAATAGAAATTGATTTTGGCGAGTGTGTACAAGTCCAGCTTGAACACCTTTTGCATCCAGGACCCGACGGCAATGAGGAGAAAGACGGGCAGGACGACTTCAAGCATGATGTCTGCAATCATTAGTTCAGCTTCCTTTTTCATGAAAATTTCAATCCGATTTCGAAAATGCTTTGCTCATTATATCATTTTATACACAACCGAATGTGTGAATTGGCTAAAAAACATCAGGAGGGGTTGCATCATGATTCCAGATCATCTGGATGTTGGTTTATCGATATTGTTTATTGGTTTCAATCCGAGCATTACGTCTGGAGAGACGGGTCATCATTATGCTTACAAAGGAAACCGGTTCTGGCGCATTCTTGAACGGGCGGGATTAACCCCGCGTTTATACGATGCACAGGAGGATGGAGAGTTGCTGAAGCTGGGATATGGATTCACGAATATTGTGGCCCGTCCCACCAGAGGTATGGAGGATATTACAAAGGAAGAGTACGCAGAAGGACGACAGATTTTACGACAAAAGCTGGAGAAATACCGACCGGACATCGCTTGTTTTGTTGGAAAAGGCGTGTACACCCAGTACAGCAAGCGTACCAAAGTACAATGGGGATTCCAGGATGACCCGGTCGTCAAGGAAATTCAGGAGTTCGTCGCTCCGTCGTCCAGTGGGCTCGTGCGCATGTCGATGGATGAGATTGTGGCGATCTATTCCCAGCTTGCTGATTTTGTTGTGGAGAAAAACAGGGAAGATTAAGAGGTAAGAAAGACAGGAGAGGTAAGATAGCAGCAGTAATAGGCTACCACGAAACCTATAGAGAATGTGCAGCGACAATCACAGAATGTTGGTACGCAGAGTTCACCCTGTCGGCTTCGCCGATGAGGGCGAATTCTTTTTTTTGGATAAAGTGAGAGGTTTCGGGAACGGCTTCCGTCTATATAGTACAGAACCATGCATGGAAGCTGTAGAGAAGGGGGATTACATGACTCAACAGATACCGGAGGAGGAGCTTATTGAGCGCATTGTTGCAGGGGATAAGCAATTGTTCTCCGTGCTTGTGGATCGATATAAAAATAAAGTCTACGGCATCATGCGCGGAATGGGTGCGAGTCATCCGGATGCACAGGATCTCGCTCAGGATACATTCATTCGCATCTATCGCTATCTCCCGTCGCGGCGGGAGGGGAGTCGTTTCTCGTCGTGGGTGTACACCATTGCGGTGAACCGGATGCGGGATTTTATACGGGAAAAGAAACCCGTCATGTCTCCGGTCGATCAGGGGATCGAACCTGTCAGTAATGAAACACCGGAAAAGCGTGTGCTGCATAAAGAGATGCAGCGTGAAATATATCGCCAACTCGAACAGTTACCTGAATCGTATCGCCTGGTGTTATTACTGAAGTACACAAACGAGTTGAGCTATGAAGAGATTGCAGACATTACAGGCATGAGTTCAACCAAAGTGCGCAACGCCCTTTATCGCGGGAAAAAAACGCTGAGGAAGCAAATGGAACGCAAAGGAGGTTTAGCCACGTATGAAGCCTATTTCAAAGGATGAAGATCGGTTGTGGGAAGAGCATTTGTATCGAGAGGAGCCGGATGCGGATTTTACGCTTAAGCTCATGCAGAAGCTGGATGGCGTGTCCATGGAAAGTGGCGAAGACGGAAGTCCATTCGTAAAAAAATCCATGAGAGCACATTGGATGCGCCGGACTGGAATCGCCGCCGCGGCAGTTGTGATACTTGCCGGAGGGGCCTGGTTTGCTTTTGACCGAACAGCAGAGCCAGCACAACCCGCGGTAAATGCTGTGGATCGTCTGCCATTGCCTAACATACCTGTGCCTGAAGCATTGAAATATTCCTATTTTGCGGATGATTATAAACGTCTTAAACCTCTTGGACTTGTGGTTAATCCGGATATCAATATCAATGACCAGGGCTACACGCTTAAAATTGAAGACGTGCTTGTAGACCGATCTCATATGGTAATGACCATGCAACAAACAACACCTGATGGATTAGGGTTATCACGGTCACTGTATGCGATGGGGAGAATTCATGTTACGGATGAAGAGGGGCGACAGGTTGCCACTCTTGCAAGAGATGCAAGAACAAAGGGCCCTCTATCTGAACGATTGTTATTCCAGTTTGATGATGAAATTCCGGATCAAGTGGTCGTGCGGGGTGAACTGCGTAATTTAAATGTGGGCAGATATTATGATTACGAGAAGAAATCCTACGAAGATAGAGATGTTACGGTGGATTGGAGCTTCCAATTCAATATCGATATGACCAAAGCCAAATCATTGGCTGTTGAAAATTCTATGGATAACACATATACGACGCCAGAAGGACTAAAGCTTGATATGACACAGCTTGTACGTACGCCAAATGGAACCCGGCTAGATCTAAATGTGAAGCTGGAGGATAAGCTTCGTGGCAAAGTTGATGAGAATTGGGCGAGCTATATGAGTATCATCTACCATCTTGAGATTCCTGAAACAAATGAATATCGAATTTTCAATGGAATAAGACCAGATGCCCGTCAAGCCAAGTTTCGACTCCAAGATCAGAGTGACTTAAGGAATGGTGGGCCGTTGAAGTTGTCAGAGACATGGGACCCTGCGTTTGTAACGGTAGATGCGAAGAACATTCGCTTTGTTCTGGATGGTTACACCCTCCCGGTGAAGGAAGAGAAATCAGTGGAAGTTGATCTGGAGAAGAGGCGTAAGGACACGAATTTTTATACTTTTGCACAATTTGAACAGCTTGGAGATAAAATATTATTCTATGATTTTGAGTACGAGCCACTGATGGAATCGTATGATCCTCCGAAGATTGATGTAAAGGAAGGGTATTCACTAGTTCTGAAGGGGAGTGGGACGTTCCGAAATGCTTTCATGGGTGATCGCTGGGTTGCAGTAGATTCGGATGGAAAAGAGTATCCTGTTGAAGTGAACGGTTATCCGGATCAACCTAATAATAACGGTGAATACGTTGAAGATGATCTGCAATTAAAAATACGGGGGTTTAACGATGAAAAGGGTACAAAATTCACTTTGAAACGAACCGCAGTTAACCGAGAGTATCGCGATGTGAATTGGGAAGTGGACCTTCCGTCGTACAATAGCTTGCCCTGGCTGGAATAACCACTAGTACAATTCTCAGACATGAAGTAAATGAAAACTTCGAATGGATGTATAAGGATGGATCAACAGATTTAAGTGTGGATGTATAGACATATAAGGATATAAGCCTAATATACGAAAAGGCCCTGCATAATGGTATGCGGGGCCTTTTTCGTATGCACCAGACTTACGGGGGCATACCTAACGAATCCATCTTCAGAAAAGAGCAGTTACCCTTTCCGAATTATGCAGATTCCCTTGGAATTAACGTGGTCGATAACATAACGGTTTCCTTCGGCGTTCCCGGGCGTTCGATCCGACGTTGCAAAGCTTCCACCGCACGTTGTCCAAGTTCCTCTTTACACAGATTAACTGTGGTCAGAGGCGGGGAAGACGTAACGGCAGAGTGTACATTGTCGATACCGATGACAAGGCAATCTTTAGGCGTGGAGATGCCCATCTCCTGTAGTTTGTGCATCCATTGCAAGGCAATATCATCATTTACACCAATCCAGGCATCGGGACGTTCATCATCTGGCATGTTTTGAATTGTGGTAGCCAATTGGTTAATCCATTCGCCGTTCTCATACGGAATATTCCATTCTCTGAAGCTGGTCGTATGACTGGTGTCCACATGGAAATGGTTTAGAGCCAGTTCAATCCCGATCTTCCGCTGCGCGAAGCTGGCAGCACGACCATCATCTGTGATGAGGCCGATCCGTCGGCAATTCATAGACATTAGATATCTAGCCACGGTGATGCCGGCTTCCAGATTATCATGGCTGATCGTATCACAATTCAGCAGGGGTTCCTGATGATCCACCAGAATAATAGGCCGACCCGTCTGAGAGAGTCGTTGCAGAACCGTATGAGGAAAAGCACCCATGACAATAATCCCGGCACATCGTTCCCAGTCCAAGTGAGGAGCAATAGCTTTTTCGGGAGAGGTGTTCTCGTCTGTCACTCCGAGTGAGGGAGATACAATGGCATGATGCCAACTGCGCTCATTACAGGCGGAGATCATGCCTGACAGAACACGTTGCCAGTAGTGGGGTTCACCGCGGTTAAGCTGATTCATGCATATGAGAACAAATGGAGGATCGGAAGGATCATCCACATGGTTTGCGGCAGCAGGACTATTGCTAGCACCAGGAGTACTTTGGCGATATCCCAGTGCCCGAGCGAGTTCCAGTACCCGTGCGCGTGTCGCTTCACTGACACCCGTCTTGCCACTGAGTGCGCGGGAGACGGCATATTTGGATAATCCGAGCTGGTCAGCCAGCGTCTGAATGGATACTTTGCGTGACATATCATTACTCCTTCATTTGACGATCATCTTCTGACACAGTACACTTACAAATAATAATGTTATTATAAATTATCATAACAAAAATAACAATAGAGTTAGGGTCATATAGTCAATCTATATAAGTTGAACTAATCATTTACACGATAACGGAGAGGACAGAAAAAAATTGACAAAGCGAAGCGTGCGCCTTTATCACCGGATTTCCCCATGAGAAAGGGGATCGAAAAAATCTGGGGATAACAGCGATTGGAAAGTTGTTCTGTCATCGTAGTGCAAGTGTAAATAATCTTTTATCAACTTATACATAAAACCTCAATTCAAAGGAGACGACATCCATGGAACAGTTCAGATTACCGAAAATCCCTATGCCGCATCTGGAGTTGCCACAAGCTGTGCAGGATATTCTGACTGAGGCGGACGAGCGTTTGCAACATCGACCGAGATTGCTGGCTCAGTTTCGCAATTGTTTTCCCAATACACTGGAAACGACCACGAAGCTACTTGAGGATGGGACAACCTTTGTAATAACAGGGGATATTCCCGCGATGTGGTTAAGGGATTCCGTAGAACAGGTCATGCATTATGTTCCGCTTGCCAAGGATGATGAGAAGTTGCAGCGTATTATTAGAGGCCTGGTCAAACGGCATACGTTCTACGCTGATATGGATATCTATGCCAATGCGTTCAATGAAACGGCGAATGGTTGGCATTGGGATGCCAATGATGAGACGGAGATGTCACCGTGGGTGTGGGAACGGAAGTTTGAGCTGGATTCCCTTTGTTTCTCCATGAAGCTGGCTTATACATATTGGCGGGAGACGGAACTTACGGATATATTCGATGAGCGCTTCAAGAAAGTGATGGAGAATATCGTACAACTATGGGAGACGGAGCAGCATCACGCAGAGCGTTCATCTTACCAGTTCATGCGGCGCAATTGTCCAGCTCATGATACGCTGCGTAATGAGGGGTTGGGTATGCCTGTGAATTACACGGGAATGATCTGGTCCGGATTCCGTCCGAGCGATGATGCCTGTGATTTTCATTATAATATTCCGGCGAACATGTTCGCTGCGGTAACCTTGCGCCAGATGGGGGAGATCGGGAAGTGGGTATTTCGGGATGAACAACTGGTAAACCGGATGGCTCGTTTGGAAGAAGAAATACGACATGGCATTTCCCTGTACGGTACTTACCGTCATCCAGAGTATGGACAGATATATGCCTATGAAACGGACGGTTACGGCAACTTTTGCCTTATGGATGATGCGGGCACGCCTGGGCTGATGTCCATCCCGTATATGGAGTATGCTTCGATTGAAGACAGGGTATATCAGAACACACGCCGATTCATTTTGAGTAGGGAGAATCCGTTCTACTATGAAGGGAAGGTAGCCAAAGGGATCGGTAGCCCACATACCCCTCCGGGATACATCTGGCACATGGCGCTATCCATGCAGGGTCTGACCGCAGACAATGACGAGGAAATGCTGGCGATGATTGAATTGCTGGAGAACACGGATGCAGGTACGGGATATATGCATGAGGGCTTCCACGCCGATGATCCAAACACGTTCACTAGACCATGGTTTGCCTGGTCCAATAGCCTTTTCTCACAACTGGTGTACAAGGCAATGAAAAAAGGAATTCTATAAAAGATACATTATAAAAAAAGAGTTCTTACTGCTCGTGAAGCAGCCGTTCCGGTTACGAATCGTTCTTTTGATCGCTGTTATCCCCGGATTTCCTGATCGACTTTTGTAAAGTCGAAATCCGGTGATAAAGGCGAACACTTCGTTTCTTCAGAATCGATTTCGTTCCCTGCACTACTTTTACTATCGAGCGCGACTGTTTTTTGAACGACATCATTTTTAGAATAGAAGAGTAGGTAAAAAACAATAAAGCCCAAACTGCTGAACTTTGCAGTTTGGGCTTTGTTTAATTGAAAAACACAGGCGCTTCGCTATGTGTTTTTCAGTAGATCGGTGATGAATACTTTCTGGCCTGTGCGTGCGCTTTCCAAAGATGCGAGGACCATAGCCATGCTGAACTGGTTATCACTGCAATCGGTCTCAGGCAGTCGGCCGGATTCCAGTGCGGCAAACATGTCTTCTAGGCAGCCGTGGTGTCCTGTTTTATCCATGATCGGCAGTTCCGCTTCAATCCGCTCACTTGGCTGGAAAAAGGATGGTTTGCCGTCGGCATCCAGGTGTTGCGCAGCAACCACCTCAGCATAGATATCTTCATGACCATTCCAGATGGCGGTTCCTTTTTCACCCGTTACGCGCCAGCTTGCTTCCCATGATGTGGGTACACCCTCTGCGCACCATGAGCCACGATAGTTGAACACGGACCCGTCAGACATCTCAAATATACATAACGCCATTGCATTGCCCTGATACCAGGAACCTGGAGGGTTGAATTCATGGCAGTATACCGAGACCGGGTTGGCTCCAAGAATGTACCGTGCCTGATCAAACGTATGTATCGCCATATCGAGCAGCAGTGGACTATCCATCAGATCCCGGAATCCGCCGAAGTGTGGCCCAAGGAAAAAGTCAGCCCCCGCATAACCTACCTGCCCTATAGCTCCACCGGAAATGAGGTGCTGGTAGGCGCGGATACGCGGATCGAACCGGCGGTTTTGCATCACGGCTTGAATGCGTCCTGTGCTGTGAGCGGTTTGCACAATATCTGTGCAGTCGGAGAAGGACTCCGCAAGGGGTTTCTCGCCAAAGACATGACATCCTTCCTTCAGCGCTGTCATGGCAATGCCGTAATGACTCGCCGGAATCGTGACATCGAACACGATATTCGCACCGGTAGCTTGGATGGCCTCACGGATATCGGTGAATGTAGGACAGGTGAGACCATGTCTTGCAGCGAAAGCAGTGGCTGTCTGTTCGTACAGATCGACCAGCCCAACGATTTCCGTATCCGGTCTTTGCAAGGCATAGTCTGCCCACGTATTGGCCATGGCGCCACAGCCTGCGATGATTACCTGATAAGCATGACTCATCGTCTCATCTCCTTCGGATGAATTAGGTTTTTACAGCTTTGAATCGTTTATTACAAGGAGTGTTCAGCAAGGTTTCTATACCGGGTTTGGCACAAAATCGCCACCACGGCATTGCTTCAAATATCGTAATGCATGCACCTGTCCAGTCATTTCGAGTTCATCTTTGTACACCGGATCATGCCAGCCTTCAATATCAATCGTGCCCTGGTAGCCGTTCTGACGCAGAATGGTGATAATGTCTGCCCAGTTGTTATCCCCGAAGCCCGGAGTGCGGTGCCAGACAAATTCCCGCGGGCCATGCACACCATATTCCTTGACGATATCCCAGGCAATCGTGGCATCTTTTCCATGTACGTGGAACACTTTGTGAGCCCATTTGCGCAGCTGTGGAAGAGGATCGATCAGGCTGGACATTTGATGGCAAGGCTCCCATTCCAGACCCACATTTTCATCCGGAACAGCATCGAACATCATCTCCCAGGCTGTCGGGTTATGGGCAATGTTCCAGTCGCCCGTCTGCCAAGTTCCACCCATATCACAGTTTTCAAAAGCAATGCGTACACCCCGGTCTGCTGCCCGGCGCGCCAGTTCACCAAATACTTCCTTGAAACGGGGAATGGACTCGTTAATGGGTTGATCGGTCAGACGTCCGGTGAACCCGGAGACGATATCTGCACCGAAGAGCTGTGCATGATCGATGACTCGCTCCCAGCTCGCGAGTGTATCCGCGTTGTCTCCCGCTCCAGTTAGCGGGTTACCAAACACACTCACCGCGGAGATGACAATGCCCTGTTCGTCCACGATTTCACGAACACGTTTCGCTGTCTCGGCGAGATCCAGATCGCCTGTCGTTTGCCAGAAAGTCAGATTGAATGATTCGAAACCGTGTTGCATGATCTGCGGGATCACTCGGACGGCGTCCTGCCCGCCTACAAGGGTACCGATGCGTAATGGATTTTTCATGGTTGTAATTCACTCCAATATTGGCTTATAGTACTTCGTGACACTCATTATAGACGGGGATTAACGGGATGGCTCTAAACAATCTTGTGTAATATTAGTCGGATCTTGTGAAGAGGGGGAAGAAGTCGTGCTGGATCTGAAAGCGCTTCACGAAAACACCCGAATTGATCATAAATCGCACCCGTTTCAGTTGTTCCGAAATCGGTGTTCGGATATGAAAGCCGAAGAATGCATTCTGTATTTGCATTGGCATGAACATTTTGAACTGATTGTCATGCGAAGGGGCAGTGCGCTGTTTCATATCGATAGCAAACCTTATGTAGTTCGAGCGGGTGAGGTCATCATCATTCCCGGAGGTGCGTTGCATGTCGGGTATGCCCTGGATGATGGGGATGTGCATTATGATTCCGTCGTGGTTAACCGTGCACTGTTTCATGATTTCACCCATGATCCCGTGCATGAGCAATATGTCGCGCCGTATCTGGAAGGCAGGGTGAGATTTCCGGTCAAACCGGCAGAGGAAAACACAGCCTGTATAGGCTATTATTCTTTGTTGAATGAAGCTGTGGAGGAGATGGCATCACAGCCCCCCGCTTATCAGCTGGTAGTGAAGTCCAAGCTGCATGCTTTGTTCACTCTGCTTGCTCGTACCTTTATGCCACAGCAGTTGCCGGATAAGTCGGTCGGATCGTATTTTCCTAATCGTGAACGTTTCAAACAGTTGATTGCACAGATTGAAGCGGACCCCACAGGTAAGATGTCTGTTACGGAAGCGGCAAGTCATGTGGGATTGAATGCGTATCACTTCTGCAAAATGTTCAAAAAGCTGACCGGACGTACCTTTGTAGAATACGTGAACGGGTGCAGGATGAGTGAGGCAGAGCAGCTGCTGCAAGGTAGTAGTCTGACCATTACGGAGATTGCCGCCAGAGTAGGCTGCGACAACGCCAACTATTTTACGAAACTGTATAAGCAATACAAGGGGATGACTCCCTCCCAGGGGCGGTTGAAGAAGGAAGGTTGAGTCACAAAAAAGCTCCGTTCATCGTCATGTATGCATCAAGCGGAAGGGATTGATATACATGATACAGAATCACAATAAACCGATATGGGATGTTGTCATCGTGGGAGCAGGCATTGCCGGATTAACCGCCTCGATATATCTGGCACGGGCGGGCCAGACTGTACTGCTGCTCGACAAAGGAAAACATCCCGGAGGCCGGGCTATTTCGACTGAGATCGCAGCCGCACGCGTAAACTTGGGAGCCCATGCTCTCAGTAAGAGTGCGCTTCCCATTCTGCAAGAGGTAGGCGTCACACCTACCGGAGCAGTACCGAAACCGCCAGGCACATTGGTGTTCGAAGGAACAAACGGCGGTTATAGGGCGATTCCTCTAGCTCAGCTCTTGCTCGGATCGTTCTTGAAGTGGCAGGAGAAGTCCCAACTCCTTCGGTTCTACACTTCCCTAAGCAAGACAGACACATCTGCTCTGTGTAAAGTTAGTCTGCAGGCTCATTTGGAAGCCCAGATCTCCAGTCCACGTGTGCGCAGTGTCGTGCTTGGTCTCGTTCGTTTGAGCACGTACTGCGATGCTCCCGACCAGCTAAGTGCTGGCGCAGTCATCAAGCAGCTCCAGCAGAGCCAAGTGCTGTATATAGATGAAGGCTGGCAATTCCTCGTCAGCCGGCTGACAGAACAAGCTCAGCAGGCTAACGTGTTAATCCGCACGAGCTCGGTTGTACTGGGCATTGCGGGGAGCTATCCGCAAATGATGGTCACTTTAAAAGATGGATCACAGTTGACGACTCGTCAGGTGATATCCACTGCCGGTCCAATGGATACGCTAGCTCTCCTCAATCCCGCTCTTACACCCATGGAAGCGGAAGCATATAAAATTTTAACTCCTGTTCGTGCCGCGTGCCTGGATCTCGTCGTATCGGGAATGCCTCAACCAAAGACGAAATTTGTTTTAGGCGCCGATTACCCGTTGTACTACTCCAACCATTCCGCCGCGGCTTCCTTATCAGAGAACCCGGCAAACGAGGTTGTGCATGTCATGAAGTATTTGTCGGCTTCAATCAATTCGGACCCCAGGCAGGATGAACACGAGCTTAAAGGCTTTCTTGATTTCATTCAGCCGGGGTGGCGCAAGCACGTCATTCAGCAGCGGTTCCTTCCGCGAATGCTTGTCTCGCATGGCATCGTCACCGCGGCGAACGGCGGCCTCCCGGGCAGGCCTGGACCTGCGGTCAAAGGAAGACCCGGACTCTATGTTGCTGGCGATTGGGTAGGAGCTGAGGGGATGTTGATTAACGCATCCTTAGCGAGCGCGAAAGAGGCTGCTCAAATGATAATAGCAGGTAGAGAAAAAGATAAGGAAGGGATGTATCATGGAGCTTGACTTGGTATACAGAACGTACAAACCCCTTCTTCTTTCCATCGCATATCGTATGTTAGGATCTGTCACTCATGCTGAGGATTTGGTGCAGGATGCATTTGTAACGGTACAACAGCAGGATATCCATAAGGAGGGTGGCCCTGTTCGTAACCTAAAAGCGTACTTATGCAAAATGGTTACGAACCGTTGTCTGGATTACTTGAAATCAACACGTAAAAAAAGAGAGGTATATATCGGGCCATGGCTGCCCGAACCTCTGGTGCAAGACTATATGGTCGCTCCAGGATCGGCTTCAGCAGCGGGACAGGACCCACTCCAAACGATTGAACTGGAAGATACGATCTCGTACGCCTTTCTTGTCATGCTTGATCGGCTAACTCCTATTGAGCGCGCGGTATTCGTTCTACGAGAAGCCTTCGAATTTGATTATTGCGATATTGCAAACTTCGTGAACAAGACGGAGCTGGGATGCCGCAAGATTTACAGTCGTCTCAAACGTAAAATCCAAGATGAGCCGGAAGTCGAGTTGACCCCCAGCGCACAGTCCGAGCAGCTTGCACTTCGTTTCCTCCAGGCCACCTCTACTGGTGATATGGAAGGGCTCTTCAGAATGCTTTCGGACGATATTGTGCTGTATAGTGATGGTGGCGGTAAAGTCATGGCAGCAATTAAACCAGTTACATCAAGCCAGCGAGTTCTTGCGTTCATTCAAGGGCTTGTATCCAAAAGTGACAGCACGGGGGCTGTGCGGCTCGTCAAGATCAACGGACAACTTGGATTTGTATTAAGCAGCCCCTCCGAGGCATTCCCGACTGTTGTCAGTCTTGCGTTCAGAAACGACCGCGTTCAACGGATTTATCTCATGCGTAATCCAGATAAGCTGCGGCATTTGAATTTAGGGTGAGATTAATTTGGGAGAGATGGCATTAGACAAACAAAACCCGGATGATTGCCAATCTCTGGCGATCATCCGGGTTATTTTATTGAAGTGAGTTTGCAACATGCTTATTTCATAAATCTGGAGAACAATCTATTCGCCTTTTTGGAGAGGTCGTCTATTTTGACATTGGCATGATCGAACTGATTGTATCCCCATTTGATCGTTTGCAGCATGCGTGGAGATATGGGCGTTCCTTTGATCCGTGGATAGATGTTGTGATAGGCCCAGACAAGATGCTCCCAACGATTGTCATTGCCGTCCTGAATATACTCGGATACGTCAATCACTTTCCCGCGTCCGTTCTGGAGAATTACATTTTTCAGATGAATGTCGCGAGGGTTCAGCCCACGGCTGCGAACGGCTTCTCGCGCTGCGTCCACATCGAGCATCACCTGCTCGGGGACGGGGATTCCCTTTTCCAAACATTCCAGCAACGTATCCCCGGGTTCAAAACTGATCACGAGTACATTCCGGCCGCTGCCGTAATAGGTAGGGAAGTATGGCAGGCCTTTGAGCTGCTCGTATACCTGTTTTTCATTTTCGAGTTTGTCCAAGGCATGATCCGAGTACATCTTGAAGGCATACTGCGGCAAGCCGTCATACGTAAATACAGCCGCGTCTGTACCTGTGCCAATGCAATTCAATCCTTCTACATCGCCGATGATGTTCACGAGCTCATTCCGGTCGCTTCCGATGACTTGCATATGTTGTAATGCTTCTTCCGCCTGGAACCAATCCGGTCGATTCATGGGTGGTGCCTCCTTTTAGGATATGCCTGTACAATTTTTTTATAAAATAATTACGTTCGACAACCCCAAAAAAGACTAATTAGCGTGTCTGGAGATCGTTAGATTTAATAAAGCCACATTATGCACGTGATAAGGTGTGTAAGATTTGTTAGTTCCAGGCCCGCCCTGAGCACATACCAGCATCCCGGATTCTTTGTCCTCTATGAAGTATATTAAGCGTTCTGCTCCGCAATTTCATCTTTTGGTGATGTTACTATATAAACGATACGGATCGAATCGGAAACGGTTGCGTCATAAGAAAATAACGGAAGCGCGCTTGCGACAAGGTTGCCCGGGCTTTATACTGTGAGCATTAAGGGATCTCATGCAGATCCGGCATACAGAAAGGCAGATTACTTATGGCACAATACCCGCAGTGGTCTTATTCGCAGTCGCGGGCGAGTATGTTCGACGAGTGCCTGCGTAAATATTATTATCATTATTACGGTGCCCATAACGGCTGGAAGACAGACTCTGCTGATGAGATGCAGGTTCGTCTGTACCGTCTGAAGCAGCTCAGCAATCTGTACCTTGTCTTCGGGGACCTCGCGCATCGGATGTGTGAGTCGGCGGTACGCAGCAGGGAAGAGGGCAAAGATAAACCGCGTGAACATTTCCTGGAACAGACGATACGCAAGCTGCTGAATCAGGCGTATGTGGAATCCATGGACGCGGATCAGTGGCGGCTTAACCCCAAGAATCGCACGATGCTGTCCGAGATTTATTACGGGGATGATACGTTGAATGACCGGATCGCCACGATCAAGGAACGGGCTTCAGCCTGTGTCGGTAACCTGTACCAGACGCTTACGTGGGAGGACTTGTCCCGGGCAAGTACGGACATTCTGGAGATCGAGAAATGGGATACCATGATGCTGCACGATACACGCGTGTATGTGAAGATGGACTTATTGTATCGGCGCAGTAACGGCAATATTGTCATTGTGGACTGGAAGACCGGCAAGGAAGATGACTTCTCCGATCAGCTAATGCTGTACGCATCCTATGTAAGAGAGCACTACCGGGTTCCCTTGGAACAGATTGAGCTGAGAGTGGAGTATCTGTTAACCGGAAAACACCGAGAGTTTACAGCCACAGAAGAGGATATCCGGAAGGTGGAGGAGAATGTGGGTCGTTACATTGAGGAGATGCGATCCTGCGTGGAGGATGAGTATTATAACCGTCCAAAGGACGTCACCTACTTCACAGCGATGCCATCGCACCGGTCCTGCCGGGATTGCAACTTCCGCGAAGTATGCAGTGAGCGAGCAGTCTGAAGCGCCAAAACCGGAGGAACCTAAAGGTCTTATACCAACCAACAAGCTATTTCATATGTGAAAAAAATCAAGAAGCGCAAGCCGGGAACATCATCTGCCCGACTTGCGCTTCTATTCCGTTCCACAGGCCTGGCGACTATGCGCCGGGTGGAACGATCAGTTCAAGATTACTGGACAGCGGCGGTATTCTCCAGCGCCTGACCCGCAGGAACATAGGCATGCCCGAGATCCCGGGCAACCGCCTCATACGTGATGTGTCCATTCAGCGCATTGACCGCGCTGCGAATGGACGAACTGCCGCGAATCGCGACGGCTGCACCGTGGTTGGCCAGCTGCAGCGCATAAGGCATGGTGGCGTTGGTCAGCGCCACCGTGGACGTACGCGGCACGGCGCCTGGCATGTTCGCCACCGCGTAATGCACGACACCATGTTTCACATAGGTCGGTTCATCATGGGTTGTGATATGATCAATGGTCTCAACGATCCCGCCCTGATCAATCGCCACATCCACAATGACCGAGCCCGGTGCCATCGTCTTAACCACTTGCTCGCTGACAAGGGTTGGCGCCTTGGCGCCCGGAATCAGCACCGCACAGATCAACAGATCTGCTGCCGCAACAGCTGCTGCAATGTTGGACGGGCTGGATACCAGTGTATGGATCTGATTGCCAAAGATATCATCCAACTGGCGCAGACGATTCAGATTCAGATCAAGGATGGTCACATCGGCGCCAAGACCAATAGCAATTTTGGCTGCATTTGTTCCCACCGTTCCGCCACCGATAATGACCACTTTCCCCCGACTGACGCCTGGTACACCGGACAACAGAATGCCCTTGCCACCTTCGGTCTTCTCCAATAACTGTGCTCCGATCTGGGAGGCCATGCGGCCTGCAACTTCACTCATAGGGGTTAGCAGGGGTAGAGCACTGTTGACCTCCAACGTCTCATACGCAATAGCCGTTACCCGACTTTTAATAAGGGCTTTGGCAAGCTCCGGTTCCGCTGCGAGGTGCAGGTATGTGAACAGAATCAGTCCCGGACGAAAATATCCATATTCACTGGCAAGTGGTTCTTTCACCTTGATGATCATATCGGCTTCGGTCCACACTGACTTGGCATCAATCCGAATCTCGGCGCCCGCAGTTTGATATTCATGATCCGTGAATCCACTGCCGATCCCGGCGCCTTGTTCAATCAGTACCTGGTGACCGGCTCTGATGAAATCAGCAGCCCCGGCCGGAGTCATTGCTACACGATTCTCATTATTCTTGATTTCTTTGGGAATTCCGATTCTCATCACCATGCACCTCGTCCATTTATTGGTTGTTAGCTTATACTACAAGTTTATGACTTGAATAATCGTTTTGCACCTTACTTGATGTCTAATCTTTAGGAATTGAACTCAACATATTGTCGAAAAGACTGTTCAGGACATTTGTCCATGGATTATAATGTAAGAAAAAATAACACGAAGAGGGATCGCCATTGCGAAATGACCGTGTGTTTACGATCAAAGATATCCTTGCACGTCCGGTATTTGTCCGAGCACGACTAGCGGCAGGGAAGGATGGAGTGAACCGTCAGGTTGGCTGGGTTCATGTATTGGAGATTACGAATGTATCCCCATTCGTAAGCCCCCATGATCTTATTTTATCCACTGGACTGTGGCTTCAATCGGAAGAAGGGCGTGAAGAGTATCTGCTCCAGCTCATTGGCAGTGAGGCAGCGGGGTTATGTGTGGAGTTTGGTACCAGCATAAACGGGATCCCGGAAGAACTGATTGAACTGGCGGACAGACACCAGTTTCCGCTGATCGTATTTGAGCAACCGGTCCGTTTTGTCGAGATTACACAGGATATTCACTCTCTGCTCATTAATCATCAACATCAACTGCTGAAAAGTCTCGAAGCATACTCCCGTCAGCTTCAGCAACGAACATTACAGAGTACGGATATGTCTGCTGTGCTGAACCTGCTACATGAGTACGCTGCCAAACCGGTGGTGTACATTTCGTCCATGGAGCCGGGCAGTTTTGTGCCCGAACTTCTTCCGGAGATGGAACAGGCCATCTATACCTGGTATGAGCAGGAGGTAGAACATCTGGATCTGAATGATTCAGATACTGAATTATGGTTCCACATGAACGAAGAGAAGGCTCTGTTATGTCATCCGGTCGTCTGTTTCGGCCAGGTATTTTCTGCTGTAGGCATGATTGTGCATCCCGCAGCTCCAGTAGAATATCTCAAGCTGTTGCTCGATTATACGGCGAAGGCGGCGGCAGCGCTCACGCTTCGTTCCCAGTTTCTTGAGGAGAAGATGGTCCGCAATCAGAATGAACTGATCCAGGATCTGATGAATGGCAACATCCATCAGGAGGAACAGGCTCAGACCCGAATGGGGCTTCGTTTGCTGGTGAAGGGACAGTACTGGTTTGCAGGAGGGGTCATCGAGATTGAGCATCGATTGAAGGGTACGGGCCGGGAGCGAATGGAAGCGAATCATCAGGATGTTCTTGTCCTGCTGCGTTCCCTGCTCAAGAAGAACAATCTGCCTAGCCTGATTATGCTAAAGAACAACCAGGTATATCTGTGTTGTGCGAAGGAAGCGGTAACGGCTGCTGCACGTCATCAACTGCTGCGATTACTGGAAGGGATTGCCCAGGACGTGAAACGCTTTGCCAGTCGTAACTTGAAGCAGGTTATGATTCATGTGGGATTTGGCAAGTTACGCAACCGTTTGATCAGCCTGCCGGAGAGCCTTCAGGAGGCCTATCAGGTGATCGAAGTTTCAAGATCGGTAGATCCGATGGAACATGTTCACTTTTACGAACGTATGGGTATATATCAAATGTTAAAGGCATTGCCCCAATCCTTCCTGCAACCCTTTGTCCAGGATCACCTGGGTATGTTGATTGAATATGACCAAACGCATCACCTGCGATTGGTAGAGACGTTAGATGCTTACCTGCAGAACTTTGGTTCCAAGCGGGATGCGGCCGCCCAGTTATTTTATTCATCGGCAAACGTTGTACAACAGACTGGAGAAGCTGGAAGAACTGATGGGTCCAGGTTACATGGATCAAGGGAGAAGAATCTGTCTGGAGATGGCGCTGCTTGCGCACGCGATGATTGAGAATGGACAGTGGCAATCCTCTTGATGAGGTGAAAGGGATGCAAGACAGACTGTGCATCGATCTTACACTACCTTGAGCACAGTCTAGCAGTTTTTACTAATTCGCCGGGTATGTCGTAATGAAGCAGGCAGGCGTTGCAGAGTGGAAGTGGAGCGTCGGCCCCGATAAAGCTTCGTTTGACCGGAGGAAGGTGCCAGTGATAATGAAGAAGGGGCAGCAAGCCGATAAGGGGGTGATGAACGGTCGGGGCGTCCTTCCGGTTCTACTTCTTTGACTGTCGTTGAAATTCCACTTTGGTGGAGCCACTCATTAAGTCGTTTTGCATTGATTCCGAGTTGTCCGCTCAGATTACAGATATCGAGGTTTATTCTCACACAAATCCGCCTTTCTTGGAATATCGGGCTGGTAGTAGGTTTGAAAGGGAAGCATGAATTCGAGATCGGTAAATGCTCATGTACATGTTGGGTGTGCTTGATCGGCGGAATGATCCATTATGTTAAGAAATAGCGCGGAGTGTATATGTATACCTTGTTCCCATGTCCGCTGTGTTGAATATTTCCAATAAATTGGCTTTTAACAAGATTCTATCACTTCACATGCAATTATGCGTCTCAATATAGTCTCATTTTTGGAGAGGATATATTGTATATTAAAAGTACCAGTATCTAGTACGGAGGACATATATGGGAAACAGTAGTGAGGCACAATACGACAAATATGTTGAGGATGGGACACGTTTCGTCGGTCGAGCCAAGGAACTAACGATACTGGAGCGTTGGTTCAATCATCCGGAAGCCCCATTGACCATATTTTCAATTACAGGCATGGGAGGCATCGGCAAATCTTCCCTGCTCTCAGAGATGATATCCGTATCTCGGAATCGAGGTGCGACAGCAATCTGGATGGATGGCCGATCCTGCGGGGCAACACCTTCCGTTTTTATGGATTATTTGTCCTCGACATTGGGGCTGGAAACACTGGATAGTGAAGGGTACACTCGACCACTGAGTCTGCTGAAAGACACGTCAATCGATAAGCGAGTAGTCTTGGCAGTGGATAACTATGAAGAACTCGCACTACTTGAAAGTTGGTTCATGGAAGCCTTCGTATCCAAACTTCCGTTAAGAGGGATACTTGTCATTCTTGCCTCACGCCCGGAACTGGCCTCTGCCTGGCGGACACATCCCCGATTGCATCAGCGATTTGTACAGATGAAGCTACAACATTTTACAGTTGATGAGGTTACGGAGTATATCACGGTAGCAGGCTCTCTGAATCAGGGCGTGGCAGGCAGCATTGCGAGAATGACCGATGGACACCCGCTAGGTCTGGCTCTTGCGGTGGAGGCTGCGGATCAGAGGCGGAATCTTCCGCAGTCTGAATGGGCTGAACTGTCGCATATGATCAGCGCCCGATTATTATTGGAACTTACAATTCCCCGTTTACATCCCATGGTGGAGGTGCTAACACTGCTTGAGACAGCCAATCAGGAGTTGTTATCATCTGTACTGGATATGACCGTGACGACAGAAGAGTACCACATACTGAGACAGATGTCGTTTATCCGTTCCGGCCCGGATGGTCTTGCCCTGCATGACATGGCCAGGGTGCATCTGCTGCGAGATTTTCGGCAACGTGAGCCTCATCGGTTGCAGGCAATGCGTATCAAGATCGTGAAGTTACTGAAACCGCTGCATGAACAGGCGGGGCCGCATGAGCGTCGGCTGATCGCCCGGAAGATGCTGTTGCTCTGTCAGGAATCCATGCTTCAATACCGCAAGTACGCGGATGTGTCCCGTGATTCCTTGTTCTCACCTCTCGAAACGATGAGAAGCGAGGATCTGCCCGTTCTGCACAGCCTGTTACAGCAATGGTGCGAATACAGCGTGGAACCAAGACAGGCGTTATCCTATGGTCCCTTCCTGGATGAACTTGCACAACGTTATCCCGAAGGGATTGTATTGATGCGTGACAAGCTTGGGGAGACAATTGCCATGTTCATTACCATCCTTGTACATAAGGATAGTAGTGAGTTGTTACTAAAATATTTTCCGAATGAGATACATGAATGCTTCACACCACAGGAGCTTGAGAGTGATCCGGATCAGAGTGATACGCACTTTGCATTACTGGCTGCGGCAAGAGATGATGTGCCTGGTTACACACGAGAAGAACTGGTGGGATACATGGCATTGGACCGTCTGTCCCTGTTGGGCGATGGTGCGCGAGCGATGCTCGTTGCAACGAACCCTCACCTGAAACTATTTTTGCAAAGTATTGGATTCCGGATGCGAAGAACCCGCACCCGTGTCTGTGACCGTTTTGAGGACCGAGCGGACATACTTGATTTGGATCTGCGTAGTGGGCAATTCGGAGAGTGGGTCATGTCTCTGCTTGATCCGGAATCAACGGTGAATCGTATACAGCCGGAAACAACGGAAGCGGGTGGAGGAGTCTGGACTGAACAGGATGTTCGCAAGATGTTGGGATACCTTCGTTCTCCGGGAGAATTGCATGAATATGCTGGCAGAATTAAAGGGGTAAAGGATGGAATCCAGTTACAGCTGTATGTCATGGATCTGTTGGAAGGCAGAGTGCATGGCCTGTCTCCACAGGATCAGATGCTGTTATACGCGGCCTACTGGACGCATGCTGGCAATCCAACTGCCGCAGCCCAGACGTGTTCCATGAGTCGGGCGACATTTTATCGCCATCTCAGAACAGCGCTGACTCGCTTGGCGCGGATTTTGTAGGGTTCTATTCGTTCATCATACCGATAATAACGACAAGAAGAGGCTGGTCATAGACCAAGCCTCTTCATGCGATTATAGAGCGTTGCCCTTGAGATGCCAAGTTGCTTGGCGAGTATTCGTTTGTTGCCACCTGCTGCTTTCAGATATTGAATTAGAAGTTGGGCCTCATGGGTGTCCAATTTTTGCTGGTAGGTAACACCGGAGACAAGTTCGGAATCATCCGAGATATCTAATTCGTCCACATTTGCAACCGTTCGAGGTTCTTGTTCTGATTCTGCTCCCGCCGAATCCTGAGGTTTCTGATTTTCGTTGTTGGCATGTGAATGAAATCCAGATGTCAGTTGAACTTTGGACTGTTCTTGCATGGTGAGGGAAGTGAGGGTATCAGGCAGATATTCCTGCTTCACCTCACCATCAGTCGTCAGAATGGTCAGGCGCTCGATCACATTTCGTAATTCACGTACATTGCCTGGCCAATCATATTGGAACAGCAACTTGAACACTTCAGGTGGAACCAACTCAATATGACGGTTATAGAGCAATGAGAATTCTTGAAGGAACGTCTGGGTTAATTCATATATATCTTCCTTGCGCATACGCAGAGGAGGGATGACAAGGTTAATGACATTCAGTCGATAGTAGAGATCTTCTCGGAATTGATTGCGGGCAATCATACGCTGTAGATTCTGGTTGGTCGCAGCGATAATCCGGCAGTCGGCCTGTTTCATTCGTGTTCCCCCCACAGGAAAGTAACTCTTCTCCTGCAACACCCGAAGCAGCTTCACTTGCAATTCCAATGGCATCTCACCGATCTCATCCAGAAAAAGAGTACCCCCTTCGGCAAGCTCAATCTTGCCCTTTTTTCCTTTGGGATCCGCTCCGGAGAACGCGCCTTTCTCATAGCCGAATAATTCACTTTCAAACAATGAAGCGGGAATTGCCCCGCAGTTAATAGCGATGAACGGTGCAGTCTGCAATTCACGAAGATCATGAATGGCTTTGGCGAATAACTCCTTGCCTGTGCCGCTCTCTCCGAGGATAAGTACGGTTGCTGAGGTGGTACTGATCTTGCGAATGGTCTCCAGACACTTCTTAATGACCGTGCTGCTGCCCTTGATTCTGGCGAATGGATCTAATTCGGGCCGTAGCCGAGCAACGGCTTTCTCCAGATGCTGGACTTTGGAGGTCATATGTAATAGTTCCTGATGTAATCGGATTTCGGTTGTTATATCCACTTCGGCAGCAACTGCACCCACAATATGTCCATCCAGTTGGACCGGACGAGCATTAATCAGGGCGAAGAGGTCGGGCCGTGGCTGATGCTGTTTGCGATAGACCGTTTCGCCGGTATACAACGTCTTGAGAGATTGTAACCGATCTGGAGGAAAAAAGTCCGCTGCGGGTTGTCCAATGATGTCTTTTTTGCTGATCGAAAAAACATGCTCTGCGCCAGTTGTCCAGTAGGCCACTTTGGCATCTTCATTAATTAATGTCAGAGCTGAACCCGCTGTCTCCAGTGTGGTCTCAAAATAAGCTTCTATTAGGCGATGCGCATGCATCATGGCATGCAAAACATCGGATACGGAGATATATCCCTCATATTCGCCCTGATCATTCTTTATTAATAGAAGAGGGCTCGTAGCAAATAAGGGGATCACTTCCGCAAGTTCGATCGAAGCAGAGACGACAGGCACAGGAAGACGGCCGTATGGTACTGTTCTATTGGGTTGGCTGTACAACCAGGCGTATTCTGTATTACAGCGCATAAAGACAGGTCTGTCCGTACCTATATGGAGTTCTGAAGGTATAGACTGAAGTGGGTGTTCGTCATACAGGGCTTCATCTAGAATACACATATCGGTTCGTAACAAAGCATTCAGCTCAGGTAATAAATGTCTCATCAGAATCACCTCGGTTGCAGCATATACTTAGACAAAAATAAATAATGTGAAATTATGTATATTATAACGTTCTGAGGTAGTTGTGTATATATTTTTTGACATCGGGTGTGCAGGTTGGGATGTTGGACTCGATAAATAAGTTTTCGCTTTTTAATGTATGCGATTACATTAGATTGAAGTAAAGAGAAGTGTTGCTTGTAGCTGGAATTTAAAGGTTCTGAGTGGACTTAATGTTATGAAACCTGACGTTTGTATTCTTGCTAAATAGAGCCGTCAGACCGGAGGAAAGAGGACCGCGGGGGATTGAACGAGGTTGAACAGGTACAGGAGTGTCCATTATATTAGACATTTCAATTGGAGGCTTCTTAAATTTTAGACATGTGAATGGATCTCGTGTTAAGAATGAGAATTCAGTTTATAGCTCAAATAACCATGCTTTCCCAAAAAAACAGGAGAGCATGGTTATCATTTATCTAAACATATTTTTAACGACCATCCAGAGATTAGCCGGTTTTTCGGCTAAACGACGGGTATAGTACGGATACCACATGGTGCCATAAGGTACGTAACAACGAATGCGATAGCCTTCTTTGGCGAGACGTTCCTGTTCGCTCATGCGCAGACCATATAACATCTGGAATTCAAAGGCATCCGGCGAGATTCCCCGATCTTTGGCGTATTGTTTCGTCCAGTTAATGATGTGATCATCATGCGAGGCAACCGCAGTGTACACACCCTGATCGAGGTGATTACGAATTATCGTTTTGAATTGATGAATGACTTCAGAAGTATTCTGATAGGCGACTGATCCAGGTTCTTTGTAAGCACCTTTAACCAGACGAAGCCGGATGCCTTCCCGAATCATATCACGCGTATCTTCTTCGGTGCGATGCAGATAGGCTTGCAAGACTGTGCCCGTATTGTGCAGTCCTTCCGAGTGCAGTCTTCGAACAATATCCAGCGTTGCTTGAGTAAATGGACTATCCTCCATATCAATTCGGACAAATAAGTCATGCAATTTGGCTTGTGCGGCAACGGTACGGATATTTCGATAACCCTCTTCCGGGTCAAGTGCGAGGCCCATCTGGGTTGGTTTCAGCGAGACGTTGGAGTCTGCCCCTTCACGTGCAATGCCTTCTACCAGTCGTACATACTCATCCCTGTATAATGCCGCTTCGCTCAGACGTGTGATACCTTCGCCTAGATGATCGAGCGTAGCCATAATGCCTTTATTATTGAGTATGTGGATCTCTTTGAGAGCTTCTTCCAAGGTGTTTCCTGCGATAAACTTGCCTGCCAGCTTCTTACCATATCTAATGGACAGGTTCTCTACAGCTTTGTTGCCTGCCACGGTTAATAAGGTTTTGCGATATATTTCCGTTCCTACACTCATTTTCGTTTCCTCCTTCAGCATTGTGCATCATTCGATTCAGGCTCGGTTAAATCATGCTTTTTATTCCTAATTAGAAGCAAGAAGCGTGCCAGATTTAGCGATGGCCTACTATTTTTCATGAAAATTATCTATTTAAATTGAACTAAACATTTACACAAAACGGAGAGGACAGAAAGAACCTGAAGAAGTGGAGCGCTCGCCTTTATCCCCGGATTTTCCCTCTATAAAAAGGAGTCAAAAAAATCTGGGGATAACAGCGATCGGACGGTTATTCTGTCAACGGAGTGGCCCGTGTGAATTTTCAGTAGTTGAATTTAACGAGAAAAATATTTCAATCCCAACCTGAGTTGGCACGGATTTTGCTACATATATTTGATGATGAGTAACATGCAAAATAATTCAGGCGAGCAGCCAGCAACCCCACATCCTGAAGGAGGAATCATTGATGAATATCCCTTTTGTTAACGAACCATTCACACCTTTTGCGGTCCAGGCGAACCAGGAAGCATTTGAAGACGCACTTCGTCAGGTAGAAGCTGAACTTGGGCAGGAATACCCGATTATTATTGGTGGGCAAAAAATAACAAGTAGCCGCACGTTAACGTCTGTGAACCCAGCGGCCAAGAATCAAGTTGTCGGAACGATCCATCAGGCAGATCAGGAATTGGCCGAAAAGGCCATTCAGAAAGCGGCGGAGACATTCCACACATGGAAACATATTGACCCGAATGAACGGGCTCGTTATCTATACAAAGCAGCTGCCATTATGCGCCGTCGCAAGCATGAATTCTCCGCATGGATGGTTTATGAAGCCGGCAAGACTTGGCCTGAAGCCGATGCGGATACAGCGGAAGCCATTGATTTTATGGAATTCTATGCACGGGAAATGCAGCGACTGAGTGAACCGCAGCCCCTCGTACGGATTGCAGGGGAAGATAATGAACTGAGTTATATACCGCTGGGCGTGGGCGTTGTCATTCCACCTTGGAACTTCCCGCTGGCGATTATGGCAGGCATGACCTCTGCTGCACTGGTATCCGGCAACACCGTGGTGTTAAAGCCCGCCAGCACAACTCCGGTGATTGCCGCGAAGTTTATGGAGCTGCTCGCAGAAGTTGGTCTGCCGGATGGCGTCGTGAACTTTTTACCAGGATCAGGCAGTGAAGTGGGCGATTATCTGGTGGATCATGCGCTCACCCGGTTTATCAGTTTCACCGGTTCCAGAGATGTAGGACTGCGAATTAATGAACGTGCAGCACGTACAGCTCCAGGTCAGAAGTGGATTAAACGGGTTATTGCAGAGATGGGCGGCAAGGATTCCATCGTAGTTGACAGTGACAGTGATCTGGAACTCGCAGCAGAGTCCATTACCGCTTCGGCATTTGGTTTCTCAGGACAGAAATGTTCGGCGTGTTCCCGTGCCATTATTCATAAGGATGTATATGATGAAGTATTGCAAAAAGTGATTGAACGGACACAGAAACTGACGATGGGTAGTCCTCTTGAAGTTGGCAGTCAGGTCGGGCCGGTTATTGATGACAAGGCATATGCAAAGATCACGGAATATATTGAAATCGGCAAGGGTGAGGGGCGTCTTGTGCACGGTGGCGGTACAGGGAACGTTGAAGGTTATTTCATTGAACCAACCATAATTGCCGATGTGGACCCGAAAGCCCGGATTGCTCAGGATGAAATTTTTGGACCTGTGCTTGCGTTCATCAAAGCAGAATCTTTCCAGGACGCACTGGATATCGCCAATAATACAGACTATGGTCTGACCGGCGCGGTGATCTCACGTAATCGTGAACATCTGGAACAGGCAAGACGCGAATACTTTGCGGGTAATCTGTATTTCAACCGGAAATGTACCGGAGCACTGGTGGGCACACATCCATTTGGCGGATTTAACATGTCAGGCACGGATTCCAAGGCAGGTGGAAGAGACTATCTGCTGTTGTTAACACAGGCAAAGCTGGTATCGGAGAAATACTAGACAGAAACCCATGATCCGACTAAAAACTTCTTACATTTGCTTGAATAATATGCTATTATCCCTGCAAATCCTTTGGTTCGTATAAGAAACACAGATGTTTGTTGCCACAAGGCATAAGGAGGGAAACGGATGTTAGGTGTTCAGTTGGTGCAGGAACAACGTATTCGGCTGTCCATCACGCCGGAGATGAAACAATCCTTTCATTTGCTGACCATGTCCGGCCAGGATCTGAATCGTTACTTGCTGGATGCGGCGGAGGAAAATCCAGTTCTTGAACTGGAAGAACAAGCTGCGCCTCTCGCCAGGGTGCCACGGCGATTGGATCAGCGCAGGCATGATTCCTACGATCCGCTGCTTCAGGTCAGAGGTGCCGAGTCTACACTGGAACAATTGCTGATTGCGCAAATTCGAGTGATGACACTTCAGGACGAATTGGAGAATGTGGCAGTATATTTGGCAGGATGCGTCAATGATGATGGTTATCTCACCGTTGAACTGGCAGAGGTGCAAGCAGCGCTTGAGCAACCGATGAGCAAGATTGCAGCGGGACTGGAGCTTCTCCAATCGCTGGACCCTGCTGGTGTAGGGGCGCGGAATCTGCAAGAATGTCTGTTGCTCCAGATTAGACGTGATCCATCAGCAACGCTGAATGCGGAGCGGATGGTGGAAGCCGGATTGGAAGCACTGGTTCCTTTTCACCCAGGTAGAACAGGAAGTCGATTAGGTATGACTTCACGGGAAGCTCAGACTGCCTATGACTATATTACACGTCTGGACCCCAAGCCCTGTCGATCCATCGGATGTACAGAACGGCCACATTACATTATTCCGGATGCCGTTGTTGGGTTGCGTAACGGTGAGGTCCATTATAGTCTGCATGCAGCAGGTAACCCTCGTGTATCAATGAATGAAGCGTGCTTCCGCTGGATCAGGGAAGAGGCTCCGGACGCAATCTGGTCTACCCGCGTGGCACAGGCAAGGGCTATCATTCGGAGTGTACACCTGCGGCGCAGGACTTTAGTGCGTGTGCTGGCGGCAGTGATGGAAGAGCAAAAGCAATTTTTGGTCAAAGGCCCATCCGCGCTAAAACCACTTAATCTGGCTGTTATTGCAGAGAAGATTGGCATGCATGAATCAACGGTAAGTCGTGCGGTGAACGGTAAATACATTGAGACCCCACATGGTGTGTATGAACTCAGAGCTTTTTTTGACTCCGGAATCAGTACAACGTCAGGGGATAAAACATCAGCATCAGCGGTGAAACGCAGATTAAAAGAAATCATTCGCATGGAACAGACTCAGCGTCCATACTCCGATAGTCATTTGGCTACACTGCTCGCCGAGGAGGGGATTGTTATCTCCCGCAGAACGGTTGCCAAGTACAGAGAGGAACTTCAGATTCTGCCTTCCCTTGAGCGTAAACGATGGGCTTAATCAAATAGCTGGCGTCTTATCATCTCAGAATACAAGAACCCCCGCAAACCGTATAAACGGTCTGCGGGGGTTCTTGTTAATCATTCGTGTTTGGGTTGCTGCTGCACCAGTTTTCCTGATTACCTACAAACGTTCCATATTACGCAGGAAGTGTTCTCCGGCAATTCCTGGTGTAGTCATCTGTTCCGGATGAAGAATTTCTTCCAGTTCTTCCGGTGTCAGCAGTCCGCGTTCCAGGATAATCTCCTGTAAGGAAAGTCCAGTCTTGAGCGCTTCCTTCACGATGGAGGCTGCCACATTATAACCTAAGTGCGGGTTCAACGCCGTAACCACACTGAAACTTTGCTTCATGATTAATTCGCAGCGTTCACGGTTAGCTTCCATCTCTTCCACTGCATAACGTGTGAAAACATCGATACCGTTATTCATAATTTTCAGGGATTGCAGCAAGTTGAACGCAATAACTGGGCCCATGACATTCAGCTCGAATTGACCGGCTTCGCACGCCATACAGATCGTATGGTCGTTCCCCATCACCTGGAAGGATACCTGGTTAATGACTTCCGCCATAACCGGGTTGACTTTGCCCGGCATAATGGACGAACCTGGCTGACGCGGTGGCAAGAGCAATTCATTGAATCCTGCACGCGGACCTGAAGCCATCATGCGAATATCATTACAGATTTTGGACAGGCTGACCGCACATACCTTCAGCGCCGCTGAAAGTTCCAGATAGGCATCTGTGTTCTGCGTTGCATCCACGAGATCCTCAGCTGTTTGTAGTGGAAGTCCGGTAACAGCTGACAGGTGCTCTGTAACCTTGACGATATATTCGGGTTTGGCATTAAGTCCAGTACCTACCGCAGTTGCACCCATGTTAATGGTAAGCAGGCGGCGATTGGCGAATTCAAGACGCTCGATATCCCGTCCGATGACGCGGGCATAAGCGCCGAATTCTTGTCCAAGGCGAATAGGCACGGCATCCTGAAGATGGGTACGGCCAACCTTAACCACATCGTTAAATTCCACTTCTTTTTTATGGAACGCCTCCTGCAGTCTTTTCATGGTAGCGAGTAACGTCTCCGACAGTTGGTACGCCGCAATACGCAGTGCTGTAGGTACCACGTCATTGGTGGACTGGGACATGTTTACATGATTATTGGGATTGCAATGGAAGTAGTCTCCCTTGCTTTTAGTTAACAGTTCCAGCCCGCGGTTGGCCAAAATTTCGTTCATATTCATATTCATGGAGGTGCCTGCACCGCCCTGAATGGAGTCTACAATAAAATGATCCAGATGATGGCCTTTCATCATTTCTTCAGCCGCCATGACGATTACCTCGCCAATCTTGCTTGGCAGCATCTTCAACTCCATGTTGGTAATCGCTGCTGCCTTCTTCACCGCAGCCAGAGCCGTGATCAGCTCCCGGTGTACCGGAACGCCGGTAATCGGGAAGTTTTCCACGGCCCGTACCGTCTGAATTCCGTAATAAGCATAAGCCGGGATTTCTTTTTCACCGATAAAATCTTTCTCCGTCCGTGTGGACATAGTAGACATCTCGTTCGCCTCCAGTGGCATCAATAAAAATAGTTCGGCTTCAGCATTGCTGAAGCGCACTCAGTATATCATTTAAGCAAAATGGATGCCAATCTAAATCATTTGGCCGCTTGTGCCGATAATAAATAAAATTAGGGATATTAAATGGAATATTATTCAATTTTCAAGAAAGGGAGGAGTGTCCAAGCTTGTCTTATACATTATGCGCTTTATGGTAGAGAAGTCATGCATGAACGGCAAGTATGGGAGGAATAGAACGTTTTCAGTGATGTATATCACATGAAATTTGGTACTTGATTGGTAAAATAGGAAAAAAGGACTACGGGGTGTGCACATGAAATGGACTTTAGGAGCAAAGACTGTCGCAGGTCTGGTACTGATTTCGATTATTACCTACGGAACTAGCGGCTTTTTTATATTTTTTGTCAAAGACTGGATTACATTAGATATTCCGAATTGGGTATACATATCGATTATCCTGATCATGGGAGTTTGCTGGAACGGGATTTTGGGATGGTTTGCCTCACGCTGGCTGACTCGTCCAATCGTTCACCTGTCCCGGGCTGCACAGCAGGTTTCAGCGGGCGATCTGACAACCGAAATTCCACAGCGACGCACGCAGGATGAACTTACAGTATTATATGATGCTTTTCGCGCAATGGTTTCTAACCTTCGAAGCATTGTAAATGATATTGCAGACAGTACAAGAACGACTTCACAGAACGCACAGTCTCTGAGTGAAGCGATTACCCAAGCCGCTGAACAGATCGAGATGATGTCGGATGCGGTGGATCATATTGCGGTAGGCGTTGAAGAGCAGAAGGTCACTTCCCATCAATCTCTGATCACTGCGGATGAGATGCTGAACGATTTCCAGCGTATGCATAGCCAGTCCATGGATATGACAGAGATGTCTGGTCAGATGGAACGATCGGTGGATCATACAAAACAGACTTTCTCATCGTTGATGAAAGGAATGGACGAGCTGGCCGAGTCGCACAATCGTTCCCGCGACATTATGCTGTTGCTGGAGAAGGAAGCCTCCGATATCGAGGTAATTACCCATTCTGTCAAAAACATTGCTGAGGAAACAGGGTTACTTGCCCTGAATGCTTCCATTGAGGCTGCTCGAGCTGGTGAAGAAGGTTCTGGTTTTGCAGTCGTGGCGCAGCAGATCCGCAAGCTGGCAGACGAAAGTAAGGAATCGGTACATCGTATTAATGAGCTGATTAGTCGTGTACAGCAGCGGATCAGGGAGACAGCCCAACTATCTCATGAGCAGCATGGTCTCGTGGTTAATGAATCGGAGCGGACCATCTCTGTGGATCAGACGTTGCATGAACTGACAGGAACAGTGGAAGTATTTATGAAGGGTGCGCATGATATCGGTTCCAAGATTGCAGAACAGACTGGTCGCGTGGAGCAAACGCACGGTCATGTGAAGAAGATCCAGGGGAAAGCCGGATCGTTCTCGGATGAGGCGAGACGAATTATGGATGCCGCACACGAAGAGACAGCCATCATGGAGGAGATTTCATCCTCGGCTGAAGAACTGAGACAATTAACCGATCGGTTATTGGACAAAACTAAAGCATTCCGAATGCAGCCTTAAGCTGTGTTCGGGATTTTTTTTGTTTTTTTTGAGAACAGTTTTGGCATGATAATTTGCTTATTCTGGTTAAAGCCGAACGTTCTTTCGTGAAAACGGAAATTTGTAAAGATTATTTTATGAAAGATTAACAAATTCGCAACTTGCAGGCGATAAATGAAGATATAATAGGATTATCACAACAGATAAAGGAGCCCAGTATATTGAAAACTTGGACAGGTATCCTGCTGATGATTATTTTGGCGGTAGCTACGATTAGTACAACTTCGGCTGCCAGAACCATGAATGAATCGCAAAAACAGCTTAATATAGATGATCAATCCAGCCAGACCGCAGTGGTCGAGGCTTCCAATATAGATAAACTGCATGACACAGCGGAGACAACACAGGAATCCATCCCCGTGAAAGAGGAATATGTTTCGGTAGCTCCAGAGAATGAGAACGTCAGATTATACCCTATGAAAGTCGAGGGTTCAGGATATATATACAACGGAATGATTTTGGAAGTGGACGGCAAGATACAAGAATTTAGTGATTGGCAGGGAGAAGGTGGGTCTTACAAACCCGAAGTGCACGAGCTGGATCTGAATGGAGACGGCCAGAAAGAAATTATTGTTCTGTACACGGAAGGTCATGGAACAGGTATTTATTTGGGACAAGCACGTATTATTAATCCGGTAACGCTGGAAGAAATGAAGATGCAATCTCTGGATGAGATTGCGAAACAGCATGTGAAGTCGAAAGTTACGGTTAGTTCAGACCGCGTGGATGTTGATGTCGCCGTTGATGGCGTTCAAGCAGAACCTTTACGAATCGAGGAAGATACGAGTGGCGGCGTATATAACGAAGAGTTGGGATTCGGTGGAGTTACCTATTACAGTGTAGAGGATGGCCAGCTTGTCGTATCAGCAGCAGGATCTTACGGAGCGGCACTATATGCCGGTGATCTGACATTCACTTATGAGTATCAAGATGGCGAGTGGAAGGCCGTAGATTTGAAGTACAGTATGGAAGTGTATGAAGAAGAATATTATGAAACTTTTGATTAATGGCCTCATGTTGATATCGTAGTGCAGCGGGAATTTGGAAGTTCACGAATGTGAAATGTAGTGAGCATCTGAACAGAATACCTCCTTATCTGCGTTTGCAGACAGTGGGAAACAGGGCGAGGCTGAAAAAAATCGGGACATACAGCCTCGTTTTGTGCTGCCCGGAAATGGGCACAGGGTACTAAAAATGCAGTAAACAATTTGACATTATCACTTTAGTCGTTTAAATGTATAAAGGAAAAATCATTTTAACATTCAGGAGGGATTTTGATGAAGAAAAAGGTTGTACTGGGTTTGATGGTAGGCACATTAACGCTTGGGATCGGAACAGGTGCACTCGCAGCAACAGGACTGGAACAGATTAAAGCCTATCTGAACAGCAAGATTACGCTAAAAATGAATGATGCTACGGTGACAGCCAAAGATGCCAATGGTAAAACAGTGTTGCCTATCACTTACAACGGAACGACTTATTTGCCTGTGCGTGCTGTGGGATCCTTGCTTGGGACAGAGATCACTTATGACAGTGCAACTTCATCCGTCCTGATTGGTGGGAAAAATGAAACCGGGCCAGTAACCAACGATAAAGTAACACTAAGTACACTGGGAACAACGGTGTTGGGATCTACCGCATGGCATACCAAAGATCCTGCCGAGACTACTTACAAAGGCAAGGATTATAAAGATGTATATCTGCATACAGATTCCGTGAAGCAAGGAGACGACTTCCAGATCATGACGAGCAAAAAGTATTCTTCCCTGCATCTGGAACTGGCCGCTCTTCAAGGGAATCAGGAGATACAGGTCATCAACCAGGACAATACGGTTCTCAAAAAGCTGAGCATATCGCCGGGCAACGGATTGGTTAGCCTGGACGTGGATGTATCGGGTACTGAAGCTGTTTTTGTTGAGATTGTTTCAGAAGATCCAGGTTCATCGCTATTTGTACCTCTTACAACATCATATTTGGTTAAATAAAATAGACGTAATAAAAAACGATTATCAACGATGGTGTTGCTGGATCAAGTCCATAACACACATTGTGATAATCGTTTTTATGTTTAACGAATGACGGTATCCAGCGGTTTGAGATTAGCTTCAATCTCGGCGCGGCGACCTTCAAGGAATGGTGGCAAAGCAAGCGATTCACCCAGATGCTCCAATTCTTCGTCTGTATCAAATCCCGGACCATCGGTTGCAAGTTCGAACAGAATACCGTTTGCTTCACGGAAGTACAGGGAGCGGAAGTAGAAGCGATCTACAAAACCGGAGTTAGGGAATTGGAAGTTACGAACCCGTTCCACCCATTGTTTCAGTTCTTCTTCGTTATCCACACGGAACGCAACATGGTGTACGCTGCCACGTCCAGGACGCTCTTGAGCAAGGTCATTCCGCTCCTCAACATGCACCTCGGAGCCGCTGCCACCTTCACCGGATTCAAAAACGAGTACATCAGGTTGACCTGGAGTAAAGGCAGGGTAACTTCCTTTAGCTCTGAAACCGAGCAGTTCGGTAAGGACCGGAGAGGTAAGGGAAGCATCTTTTACCGTAAGATGGATAGGGCCAAGACCTATAATGCCATACTCGGCAGGCACAGGGCTCTGATCCCATGGTTTACCACCAGCGACACCTGTGTTGTTTTCATCCGAGACCAGAATCAGACGTTGTCCTTCAAAGTCTGTGAATGAGAGCGTCGCACGATCACCCCGTTCAACAATCTCTCCATGTGGGACTTCGAATTCTTCAAAACGCTGCTGCCAGTACGTTAGTGCCGCATCACTTGGAACGCGCAGTGACGTTCCAGATATGCTGTTCACACCTTCACGAGTCTGTCCGGCCATCGGAATCTCGAAGAAGGTAAGTTCGGTACCCGGATTGCCTTTCTCATCGCCATAGAAGAGATGGTAGACAGACACGTCGTCCTGGTTGACTGTTTTTTTAATGAGGCGCAGACCCATGATGTTGGTGTAGAAACGATAGTTCTGATCGGCATGTGCGGTTAGAGCTGATACGTGGTGAAGTCCTTTGATTTGCATAATAATTCCTCCTAGATGAAATGGGATAGTGTAAATGTTTAGTTGAACATTTGTTGAGTGCTGTATTTTTATCATTTCGATTAAGAAAGTTACTAACTTTTCGTTTGTTTTGGTTCTGGATTTATCTTAACATAAAGATATTTAAATTACAATGCTTATTTAGAATTCCAACTGGACAGCAATTTCATTCAATGGCAAAATGAAAAAGTTAACATTAAAGAGAGATAATGTTGGTGAGATCCTTGTAAAGGAGAGAAGAGATGCATGGCGTATCCACCAAGGCTGGACCCTTATGATGCAGAGCCGTTTATTCTGTTCTCCACTTCACATATCGTTTCAATTAGCGTAATTACAGCATTAATTGTACTGATGTTTTTGCTTCGACACCATCTTCGATCATGGTCAGAGCGGGCACGCCGCATACTGCGGATTGTTCTGGCCTGTATCATGTTTGCCTGCGAAATCGTGCTGCAGCTCTGGTATGTGTATGGAGGGATATGGAGCCTGCAGACGTCACTGCCACTCGAACTATGCAGTCTGTCTCTGCTATTATCGGCATTGTTACTGCTGACACGCAGTCGACTGTTACATTCTGCACTGCTGTTTGCAGGTATTGCTGGAGCCCTTATGGCGATCCTGACTCCTAATCTGGGTTATGGTTATGCACATTTTCGATTCATTCAATTTTTCGTTGCTCATGCCTGTATCATTCTGGCTTTACTCTACATGACCTGGGTGGAACAGCTGCGACCTAGCTGGAGGTCTGTAACAGGTTCCATGATATTTGTGAATGTGGCTGCACTAATCGTATACGTTGTAGATGTCATGCTTGACGCGAATTATATGTTTTTGAGACACAAACCGAGTACACCCTCGGTGCTTGATATGTTAGGTCCGTATCCCTTGTACATCCTTGGGGAAGAGATACTTGCGTTAGTCTTGTTTTCGCTGATGTACATTTTGCTCTTTGCCATCCCAGATCGGTTGAAGCATCGTGTGAAAAAAGGTAAAAGCTCCGCGGTATAGGGATAATCCTTGTAGTTGCGTCTACGCCGTATTATAAACTCTTTATAAATAAAATATCCCGCAGTAATCTGAACGGATCAGATGCTTACGGGATGTTTGGGCGTTGTCCCTGAAAGGGGGCAACTTATATTTATATTTTATCCACGGAGCAGAGATTCCGCACCATCCACATAGATTCGTGTACCTGTAACATGAGAGGCTTCATCGGAAGCGAGGAACAGAACGAGGTTCGCCACTTGCTTCGACGCTCCAGGTTCGCCCTTGAGCGGATGTTCATGACCCTCAGGGAATTCAACAGGAATCTGTACTTTTTTCAGATCATCCGACGGGTAGGTGTTATCATCAATGTTGGTATCAATCGCTCCTGGGCAGACGGCATTAACACGGATCTTATAACGAGCCAGCTCGAGTGCAGCCATCTTTGTAAACGCAGTTTGTCCTGCTTTGCTGGAAGCGTATGCAGAGAAACCGATCCCTGAGAAGACCCGGTTACCGTTGATGGAACTGGTGATTATGATGCTGCCGCCATGTTCTTTCAGATGGGGGATGGCATATTTGACGGTTGCGAAGGTTCCGCGCATATTGATCTCCATCGTTTGGTCCCAGTCCTCAATTTCCATCGTTTCGATCGGGGCCATCGTTCCGTTAATGCCGGCATTTGCAAATATGATATCCAGTTTACCCGCTTCAGCCGCAGCCTGATTGATTGCCTTCTGCACATTATCCGGTTTGGAGATGTCACATTCGATCACATACGCTTCTCCGCCAGCTTTTTCAATCGTCTGCTTGGTTTCCTCCGCATTTTCGGGTGTACGATCCAGCATGTACACTTTGGCTCCATGCTCGGCGAAACGAATAGCGGTAGCCTGACCAATACCCGATCCACCTCCGGTTACAATCGCCACTTTGCCTTCCAAACGTTGTTCACTCATCTCTGATCCCTCCAGGAGTTAGATTATCGTTGTACGCTCTACTTCTAACATACCCGGCTCAAGACTGATGAATCATATGTGTCTATATCAAAAAGAACAGGACCGCGATGCGGCCCTGTTCTGTGAGCAGATCATCTTCATAGATGTCTGCAGTAATATTATTTTGGCATGTGTGATAGGAGACACCCTTAGGTCATGCCTTGGTTTACTTATGTTTCTTCCAATCCATAGCGCTGTTATTGAGCAAATATTCGAAGTCGTTATCCCGGCGCTTCTGCTCGGCTTGGCGAGCTTCTTCTGCTTGCTGACGTTCCTGCTCTTTAAGTGCTGCCTCAGCAGCCTTTGCCTCATCCGCCTGAGCTTTCAGCTTCTCCAGCACATCACTGCTCAGTAGATCTTTCAGTGTTGTAGGTTTATCCTGTGTTGCTGCTTTGGGAGCAGGGGGGCGTTTTTTGGATTTTGCCATAGGAAAATCTCCTTTCCAAACATGAATCAGGTTCCATTTATCGTACAGTAGTCATAGTATATCAGGTTCCCGTAATGCATTCCATGAAACTGCGGAACAAAAAGCAGGAAAACGAGGGTTGCGTGACGAATGAAATCGGGTATAAAATCATATAATATTACCGATACTGCGACTATTCCCTGGAGAAAGGAGTCGTTGTTCGTGGAAGTAAACCGTGGTTTACTGAAAGGGCTTGCATGGGGTGTTGCCTTCAGCTGCCCGTTATGGATTGCGATTATCGGCTGGTTACGTTTGATGGGATGGATGTATTGAGGATGATGCCGGAAGAGGTCATTTTTTATAAAGTCATATATGTAACCGCTATCATTAAAATCAATAAATAAAGCTCTGCCTTGCGAATTTCGCATAGGACAGAGCTTTTGTTTGTTTAGAGTTCATTAACAAGTCATAACCATGGATTATCATCCGTTTGGCAAGGATGTTAATTAAGGCATTTTTACCGGTTCTGGATATTCCAGACCGTGGGTATCTACCGTAACCTTTTTCATAACTTGATCCTTAACGGGTTTGTCACCTTCACCTATTTCCTGAGCAGCAATACCATCAACAACTTCCATACCTTCTGTTACCTTACCGAAGGTAGCGTATGCGTTATCCAGGTAATCCGCGTCAGCTAACATGATGAAGAATTGGGAGCCTGCTGAATCAAGATTATCCGATTTACGTGCCATCGAAATGATTCCCCGAGTATGATTTAAGTGATTCTTATGGCCGTTGGATGTAAATTCCCCTTTAATCGTATAACCTGGGCCGCCTGAACCGTTGCCATTGGGATCACCACCCTGAATCATGAAGCCCGGAATGACCCGATGAAAGATCAGGCCGTCATAGAACCCTTTATTCGCAAGGGAGATGAAATTATACACCGTGTTGGGCGCAATCTCGGGATAGAGCTCAATAACGATCTTTTGACCATCCTGCATCTCAATGGTAGCCACCGGGTTTGGACCTTCAGGTGCGGCCGGAACCGGCGCTTTCTCGGCACTGGTCGCAGGGCGTCCGCAACCACTAATGACGATAAGCAGCATCGCAAGAACGAGCGATACTGCGGTTGTTTTTTTCCACCGTAAAGACATGAAAACGTTCCTCCTTGCATCTCTGCATTATATATTTTCTCCAAATCATATTTGGATATTTACCCAACTATCATACCGTTTTTGTGGACAGGATGGCAATGTAATACATGTGTTTGTGGTGAACAAGGGATGGTCTTCGTGGAATGATGGGTGTAAAATAAGGAAAATGCTTCCGCATCGGGACGTACGGGTCTGTTCCGTCCGCTCCAATACACGGCAGTCCCGGCGTCAGTAACGGAAAGGGCGTGCGGGTATATGAACTTCTCGTGGAAGCGCAATCTGGTCATATTGTGGATTGGTGTATTTTTTTGTAGCACCGCGTATTCGATCTCGATTCCATTTCTGCCCCTGTTTCTAAGTACTGACTTGGGGGTTCGTGATCACCTGGAGTTATGGTCAGGACTGGCATTTGGCATTACGTTTCTCGCGAGTGCACTCGTGTCTCCGTTCTGGGGATCCCTGGCTGATAAATACGGACGCAAGCCCATGCTGATCCGGTCGGGATACAGCCTTGCCGTCTTGTATTTAATCAATTATTTCGTGCAGGACCCGTATTCGCTGATTGTTGTTCGATTGTTTCAGGGTCTGCTTGCAGGGTTTGTTCCGGCAGCGATTGCTCTGGTAGGTACGAATACACCTGAAGAGAAGACTGGTTATGCCCTTGGTATTATGTCCACTGCAGGAGCCACTGGTGGTATTATCGGACCCTTAATTGGTGGCGTGGTGAGTCATTATTATGGTAACCGGAATGCATTTTTGTTTTCGGCTATTGTTGTGTTAGTCTCAGCAATCATCGCAACCTTCTGGGTAAAAGAAGAGAACTTCAACCGGAACAAAGCTCGTTCCCACGTCATGGATGACATTCGTGAAGCGAGAGCAAATCGTTTGTTTATGACGGTGCTTGGCATGATGGGTATATGTACATTCTCCGTCATGATTCTGGAGCCACTATTGACGGTATATGTGATGGAGATGGGCGTTCAGCCGGATCGTGCCTCACTCAGCTCGGGTATTATTTTCTCAGCGGTGGGGGTAGCAACAGTTATTATGGCGCCGCGGTGGGGCAAGATTGGTTCAAGGATTGGATACGGTAAAGTGTTGATCATTGGACTGGTTGGTGGGGCTGTAGGGAATCTTCTACAGTTCTTTACAACAGGTTATATAGCATTCGGCATTTTACGATTTGTGTATGGTTTATTCTTTGCGGCTGTATTTCCGGCAATTAACGCCATGATTGTGCAGGCTACCGCATCGAGTTTCCGGGGCAGGGCCTTTAGTCTGAATCAGTCCGCTGCCCAGATCGGGACGATGGCAGGGCCGATCATTGGTGGTGTACTTGGGGGCTGGCTGCCGATACGCTGGATATTTATTATTAATGGAGTGGCATTGATCATCACTGCGATTGTAGCGAAGTGGTCAGGATTGGATCACAAACTGCCCGTGGCAAGTAAGGTTCCCGCTAAGCGATGATGCTGAATCACTAAGAGTAAGTGAACTTACAGGTAACAAAAAAGATGACGCTGTGAAATTACAGACGTCATCTTTTTTAAGTCTACTACGGATCTATATAAGTTAGTCATCCGAAGAGGGCTTACGAGAAGCCTTCTCTTTGGGAATGGCATGCTCGACCGCATCACGTTGATCCTCATCCTCAAGTGCTTCGGGGAAGGAGTCCTCAGTGAACAGTCCAAAGTCCGGGTCAATATCTCGTTCGGTCACGAGATTATCCGGTTCATGCACATGCTTTTGGCGATCTTCCTTCATCGTGTATGCACCTCCTCATTCAGGATGTCGTAACAGCCGTTAATGACGTGGTGGAATGTCGTTCTCCGGTTTGGCATCCGCACCAGCACCATTAAGCAGATCGGTACCATGCAGCGCATCCGGATCGGGTGCAGCAGGATCAACCGGACTGTTCGGTTGTAGAAGATCTGCATCCGGTACAGATTCCAGCGGTGTCTCAGCCAAACGTGAATCCAATTCCGGCTCGTCCACAGCAGTTGCGGCTACGGGTGCCGGATCCGTATCTTCCGTTACAATCCGTCTGCCGGAAACTTCATCAAAGGTATCCATATCGCCTTCCGGGACTTCCGTCTCTGGGGGAATATCGCGGGACCTCTGATAACGGTCATAATAGCGGTCGCTCTCTTCGTTACTAATTGGTTTGTCAGACATGAGTAACACTTCCTTTCATTGTCGGTTGTCCAAAGCTTCTTACCCCGTAGTTACCCAAAGCGCTAGTGTTGTAATCTTGCACAGGTTATTATCTCCGGGTGTTCACTACGATATGAATGCCTTAGAATTTGGGGAATACATATTTAACCAAGAAGTATAAGAATCCGAAAAAGATAATGATATATGCGGCATATTTAATAAATGTGGAAGCGACCTTACTTGAATCCGATTTATGCTGAACATCCTTATGTTCCACCTCAACCGTACGATGTGGCTCATTCATTGTAATCATCTCCTTAGCGTAATTGTTTGCTTTGAGTAACCATTACACCCGGAGCAAAGGATTGAATCGCAGCCACCGTTTTTACAGCTTTTCCTGTTTTGCCTATGTTATGATGTAGCTTGAATATGTAAGGGAGGGATTTCATGTGGACTGGTTCACACTGGGCAATATGATCACACGCATCCGTATCGGGCAAAAGGCGTCCACACCCGGGTTCTCACGTACCGTCATCCGTCGTCCGGATGGTTTGTTTTGGGTAGGCGGTATATGGTCCGGGCAAGTTGTCCAGTTGCGGGACTTCCTTTTTTCCGACATATGGACCATCTATGATGATGAGGAGACAGAGCAGTGGCTTGAATTTCGCAGTCAAGTTGAACAGAAAGAACGGGAAATGATAGTGAACCAGTTCGAAGACTTGCGTGATTAATCAGATAACTTTAACAATAAAATGGAAATAAGACTATAAATCTACTTAAATGTGAAATTTCATTTTATCTCAAGAAGGTGACGTGACAAACGGTGGCGAATGATAAATGAGAGAATCTAAGATAGGGAAAATTGGAACTTTGAGGTGCTGTGAATGAAAAATGTGCCCAAAGCTATCGTCATCTTATGGATGAGTGTATTGATTATTCTAGGCATGCCACATGGGATAGTCTTTGCAACTACAGGAGTGGTTCAGCAACCTGTATCCATTACAGGATGGGAAGTAAAATGGGGGAACGTTGACGATCAAGGGTTCATCAGTGAGGTTAAGGGAGCAGACGAGATATGGGAAAAGCAGGGCAGCGATAAGTTAGAGTATAGTAATACGGATCGATCGAATTCTTTATGGATTCGCCTGACCATTCCTGAGTTGAGTGAGGAAAGTTCAGCCATTCGATTTGAGAACATTAAAGGCAATCATATTGTTGTTTATCTGGAAGACCGCAAGGTCTACGAGAACTACCATTACAATTATGATAATAATGCTGTGTTGCTGCCCTTATCCAGCGAAAATTCAGGTGACACGCTCTATGTATGGTCACAAAATGAAAAAGGCCGTCTGGGGATACAAGGTACTGTTCAGGTTGGACCTTATGCCGCGTTACAGGAGAAATATATTCATAACGGACTTATTGATGTAATTTTGGGCGCGACCTTTGTTTTCACAGCGATTACGATGCTGAGTTGTACGTTCTTCCTTGGCAAATTCCATAAGGGATTATGGATCTCGCTATGCATTGTGATGGGTTCCATTGGCACGATGATTATCACGTACTCGCAATTTTTGTATACGTTCTATCAGGTATATGGTGACCTGTATTCTGTAGTTTTTGATCTGGCGATGCTGCTGGGTATGCCAGCGCTATGTTATTTTTTTGAACAGATTATCGGGCCAGGACTGCATGGAATCTTCACCAAACTGAGAAAAATACTATTCATATATTCAGTTATCGCTGTGTTCTCTCTATTTATCTATGTTACTTCAGGTGGGCAATGGGAGATCCTCTACAATCTGCTCGTACAACGTGTGGTTGGCATTGTGCTGGTCATTCTGCTGACAATCCTGTTGGTTGGTACCATCGCCAAAGCTCTGCAACGAAATCGGGAAGCTATGCTGCTTGCGACGGGATTCGGTACATTTGCCTTGATCAGTGTGGCTGAACTGTTGTGGTATTATCAGCGGAGTGGGACGTATCATCTGTTATGGTGGAAATGGTCCATGGTTGCATTTGTGATCTCGTTGATTGCCATTCTCGGAAGTCGTTTTGCCGAAAAACATACTAAAGTTCTAGAGTATTCCAAGGAACTGGAGCTGTTCAACAATGAGTTGCAGCGATCCGAAAAGATGGAGATTATTAGTGAATTGGCCGCTTCCGTTGCCCATGAAGTTCGTAATCCACTTCAGGTGACAAGAGGGTTCCTGCAACTTATGACGGAACAGGAAGACAACAAAAATAAGGGGTATGTGCGAATCGCACTGGAAGAACTTGATCGGGCATCGGGCATCATAACGGATTTTCTTACCTTTGCCAAACCTGAGTTTGACCATATTATCTCGCTCAATATCTCGGATGAATTCAATCATATTGAAGGCATTCTTGTACCGATGGCTAATCTGGAAGGTGGTAAAATCACCACCGACATTCCGCCAGATCTATATATTCGAGGTAATTCCTCGAAGTTCAAGCAGGCTTTTATCAATATTATCAAGAACAGTATTGAAGCTTTGCAAGGACAAGGCCAGATTGATATCTGGGCGTACAAGCAGGATGGAATGATTAAGGTGCATGTCAGGGATAACGGAGAAGGGATGGACGAGGAAGCACTCTCCCGGTTGGGCGAGCCTTATTTCTCCAATAAAATCAAAGGCACAGGCCTGGGCATGATGGTGACATTCCGAATTGTTGAAGCGATGCAAGGACAGATCAGCTTTACAAGCACCAAAGGGGTAGGAACAGAAGCGGTTGTATCTTTTGCCGAGTTCGTCGAATGACGAACTCACAGAAGGATACAGCGGCTTTTTTTGTTCCTACCCCTGATTTCTTACACTACAAGATTAGCTCACCCGAATTAACTTCTCCAAGGTCCGCAATTCACATCATAATTTACTTTGGAAGGATTGGGAGGTATGACAAGCACATAGTCATTTTGCTGCTCCTCAACAGTACGTACCTGAATGTGCTCCGGAATTACGATGCCGAACGCTTCACGAAGCGCCTGCTTCGGATTGGAATGCAATTGTTGTCTGAAGTGCTCGTCAGTCCAAGCCTTTTCAATAATATCCTCATGCAACGTTTTCTCTGATACCATCATCGTCAACATTCCCTTCATATTTAAAATTAAACTGAATCAGCTTAGTCCTTATGCTCAGAATCCCAACTGTTGCTCGCTAATCCAGTGATGAAACCCGCCTTGGAGAAGCTGTTTCTTCCGTTGTGTAATGTTCTGAACAGCTTGTACTAAAATGCTGCATAAATAAGAATTAAACGCTTCGAGATGCGATATTCCTAAGTTAGACGATGTTAGTGTACGATTATAGTGATAAGCAATGTCTACGTAAGAGTTCATGAGTTGTGTATTGTATACATTGTCATGTATACGTTCGCTTAGAGGATGAACTGGATAGTTGTGATTCAGTGCTGCGGATATGTGGGAGAGGTAGCTGTTGTAGTTTCCATGCACAGCATCTTGTTGCGTGTCTGTGAAGTCATCGGTCATCTGGAGGGTCATGAGTGTGATGTTGATGGCAGAACACACCGGGATGATCCGGTCGGACTGATTCAGCAGAAGCAGTGCACCAGTAGCTCCAATGAGCAGAGGGGCAGCCTTTTGTGCAATCAACAAGGGATTCTGTTGGAAATAATCAATGGAATGCTCACCCGTAACACTCACGGCCCAATCCACTACATATTGTCTGAAATAGACCCAGAACGTGGAGGAAGGATTGAATAATACCGAGTAAAGTTGAAGTGCATCCATGTAATATAAATTACCCAGGGATAACTTCAATGTGGCATTCTCCGGTTGTTCATCCATCACGTCGTCCTGATTCAGAAAATATAACATATGGATGAGACAGGCTGTACTTAATTGGTGTGCTTTCTCTGGGGGTAGTTTATCTGAGTGTTGCATCCAAAGTGGAATGATGTACCCGATGTAGCTGTGTCCCGAATCTCGTAAAAGCGGATTAACCGAACGAAGCTGCTCTAATGCATGTCCTGACAAGGGTTCGGGATATTCTCGTACGAGTTGTTCCGCTGAAGCAAACACGACCTCCAGATCGGATCTAAACGGATCTAACCAATCTTTCCGCACTGTTACATCTCGTCCTTCCTGCGATAAGGTGGTCCAGGACTGTTCAACTAGATCATGAAGTTACATTCATTATAGCGGAAATAAAATGAAAAAAATAGGATTTTTTGTGATCAATTGTGAGAAAAATGATGACTTTTTGTATTTTATGGCATAAAAAAGTGGATTTTAGGCTCAAACTAGGAAGGCACAGGATTTCGACATCGGAAAGGCGGCAGAAAAATGAATTTGAAATGGAAAACATGGATGGCAGCCGGATTGGCAGCCGTAGTCATAACAGCAGCAACAGGACATGTAGCATTCGCTGATTCAACCGTTCGGGCTGAGGAACATGGCAATGCGTCAAAAGTTTCTTCCTCCGGCAAACCAGCGAAGCCATGCATGCAGGCAGGACACGGTCTGTTCATGATTGGTGAGACGGCAGACTTACTTGGGATTGGACTTCGGGATCTGAAAGAACAGATGGAACTTGGCAAGACGTTGTCCCAGATTGCGAAAGAGCGTAAGGGACTTAGTGAGGAGCAGTTATTACAGAAGTTGAAGCCTACACTTGCACAGCGTCTGGATCAAGCTGTAGATGAGGGGTGCCTCACCAAGGAACAAGCTGCGGCCACGAAGGCGGACATGGATACCAAGTTGAAAAAGGTCATTAATACCCCCCTGCGTGATTTGCGGCGTGAATTTGCCCACCATGGCAAACGTTCCATGGTGGATAAGGGCGAAATTGCCCGGTTTATTGGAGTCACGCCTGCTCAATTGCACGAACAGCTTCAGGGAGGGAAATCTCTGGCTGAGATTGCTCAGGCAAAAGGCATTAGCGAAACGCAGCTGGTGGACAAGCTGAAGGAACAATTAACGGGTGATCTGAAGAGATTTGTGAATCAGAAGGGCAACGTGCATCCAGCCCCGGGTCCCCAGGAACCTGTTCCTGGACGATCAACTTCGAGTGAAGTGAAATAAAGAAGAGCGTCTCCATAAGGGGACGCTCTTCTTGCTTCATAATGTCTCACGCGTTCCCCGACTGTGGGCGGGAATAGGTGAGGGGCTTGGCTGGGGTGAGTTTCTCTTATCCGCATTAACAGATGAATTAGGTATAGAACGTGGTTTGCGTATTAACCCTACGGTGAAACGTGAGCCAGGAAGCTTGGATAATGCCCAACTGATTGCAAGAGCAATACCAACCGTTACAAGGAACGATAGCAACGTTACAGGCAGATGCCATCCACTGAGTTGAAGCGGTCTGGTTACATAAGCGATCGCGTAGATCACCAGTGCATGAACCAGATATCCACCAAATGAATAGCGGCCAATCCAGGATAACAGGCGCTGAAACCGTGTATCTTTGCCCCGCATCAGTACAAGGAAACCATACATCATAAACATCTGAGCCATAATGATCAGGAATGTGGTTGGTTTCAGATAGGTGGAGATATTCAGATTAACAACATCCCCGGACCCACGCAGCACATCGTAACCAAGCCATATATACATCCCTATAAACAGACAGATCGTCCATGGCAGCACCTTCGTGGTCCAACTCCTCCAGCTATCCACTGACCAGGCACATACGGCACCCAGTAAAAAGTAGAACCAGTACATCACCCATGAATAGGAGCGATATTGCAGTAACGTTGACCAAGGCTCAGACATGGATTCTGTCCAGCCCCCCATATTATAGTAGGACCATTTCATAAGCAGGCCGTAGAATGCAGCTGCCAAGACAATGAGTGCCACAATGATTTGCATGGGCGTGAAACGTGAGGCGTTCTGGATACGTATCTGGATGGCTTTTGCTCCTGTCCAGAATAGGGGAAACAGAATATAGAACTGAAACACCATAATGACAAACCAGAGATGATATCCCGTCTGCGGGACAAACAGTTCACGAATCAGACTGCGAAAATCCGGTATGCTTGCAAGCCAGAACGCGGGGGTGAAGATACGGACAGACAGCCAGTAGATCAGTGTCCATACGACAAACGGCATATAGATATCGCCAAATCGCTTTCGAATGAAGCGAGGATATTCCGGTTTGGTGTTACGATGATGGTAAAACAACATTACACCCGATAGAAATACAAACGTTGGCGTACCAAATCGGGTCAGATGATAAATCATGGTCAGCATAATGGAATCCGGTTGTTCAATATCAGCGCGATAGATATACTCAGCGATACTATGCTGCATGACGATTGCCAGAAAGGCAATGCCCCGCAGTTCGGTCCATTCTGCTATTCGCGGTTTTTTCACACGTAATCCTCCCTCCAGGAACCGGAGTTCATCATATAAGGGTACCCGTTAAACATTAAGGCTGCATTAAATGGAGAAAATAGGTACTAAAAAAAGACGGTCTCAGCCGTCTTTTCTATTGATATATTTCATGCTTGTTTTAGTTCTGTTCCTCTGATGATGGAGTCTCTGAGGACTCGGCATCTTCTTCAAACAGTTTCTGAATGTAGGACTGGAGTTTGGTCACATCAACACCCAGTACCTGAGCTGAGCCGACCAGTTCATTGGTGAGTAGTTTGTTCGGTGGAATCTGCTGCTGATCGATATCGTTCACATGGATATCGAAGCCAAGTGATGCGAGTTTTAACATCTGGGTTGGACTGAGGTCTGTCTCAATATAAGGAGCGATGGCTTCCAGGATATCCGGGATTTTGAAGAGCGACGTAGTGCTCTGCATTTTCTTGGCCAGCTCGGTCATGAAGATCCGCTGCCGTTCGGTACGGGTAAAATCCGAGGTGGCATCATGCCGGAACCGAACATATTGCAGGGCGGTTTTGCCGTCCATATGCTGCAACCCTTTTTTCAAGTCAATGTCGTACATATGTTTATCTGCTTTACTGGTGTAATACATGTCTTTCTCCACGTCAATCTCAATACCGCCTACCGCATCAACGAGTGCCATGAAACCTGTAAAGTCTGTGTAGACATAATGCTGAATGGGAATACCGAGCAGATCACTGACGGTTTGTTTGGTCAGCTCCGCACCCCCGTAGGAAAAGGCTGCATTAAGTCTGCTTTTGCCATGCCCTGGAATGGCTACATAGGTATCTCGCAGTACAGAGAATAGATGGGCTTTCTTGGTGACTGGATCAATGGATGCCACCATGACAGAGTCCGAACGTCCTGCATCGTCGCCTCTTGAGTCTCCACCAAGGAGCAGAATGTTCACCCGTTCCTGGCCCTCCCATCTGGGAATCGTTGTAGATGGTGTGTCTGAATCGCTGTCTGTGCCGGAAGAGGACGAGTTGGATGAAGTCCCGGAAGCAGTGGAGATGCTATTGGCAAAATGAACAATCGAATATCCGTAATATACAACGACACCTGTAATCGCAAGTGCCAGGGTCAGGGCTGTACCCCATAACCATTTTTTAAGCATAATCTTCACCTTTCTATGATTGAACTGATATGTAACCCAAACTAGTTTAACAAAAAGAAAGCAAAATGTCCTCTTTGATTTCGTAACTTCGGTCAATGTGAGGATTGTTTGACAAATAGTTAGTGTATATTTATTATGTAAAAAATAATCTTGTTTTGTGTAATGGGGGTATTAAAAGCCAGTTATGAATCAATCACTATTTAATTGGATTAATCAGTTTGCAGACCAAATACCGTTTCTGGACTGGTTTATGATCACATCATCCGAGTATGCGGTTTGGGTCATGATCGCACTGCTCGTTATCGTATGGTTTCTCGGCGATCCATCGAAACAACGAATTGTTTTCTATGCCTGTGTGGCTTCCATTATAGCGCTAGTTCTGGCCAAATGGGGAATATCACCAGCGGTCGGTCATCCAAGACCTTTTATGGAAGGGACTGTGCATCAGCTGGTAGCCCATGTACCTGATCCTTCTTTTCCAAGTAAACATGCTTCCTTTGTATTTGCTCTAGCGGCTGCTTCATTCTTTATTGGACGTCGCTTCGGGTCATGGATGTTGTTACTCGCTGTGTTAACAGGGGTGTCGCGTGTATATGTTGGTGTGCATTATCCAGGAGATATTCTGGGAGGATTCATTCTCGGAAGTCTGCTTAGTGTGGTTCTGATTACAACCCGCAATTATACCAAGTCGATTCCCGACTTCTTCATTAACATACACCGACGTGTTTTTCGTTAGCGATTGAAAGCAATGTCTAGTGAAGTTTTGGTAGTTTAGATTATTGAAAGAAGTCTCTTATCTCTGGTTCTGCCAAAGATGGGAGACTTTTTTTTTGCGTTATTTTCGAAGTTACATGAAATTTCTAGAAATTGAATTCTAACATCTACAATTCATGACGATAGGTGACGATATACTATAAATATGTATTATTTTGAGGAGTGGGACACATGGAAGACACGCGGGGGAATATGTTGGGGAAATTGAAGTTAACGATTCGAGGCAAGCTACTGACTGGTTTTCTGATAGTCGTGGCTCTGTTGATTATTGTAAGCGGCTATGCACTAGTACAGATCCATGATATGTCTAATAAAGCGGCTGCTGTGGATAAGACTTGGATGCCGAGTGTAAGCCTCCTGGGTAAGATGAACGGTGATATTTCTGATGTAGAGCGCTTGGCACTGGCCATCATCGTTGAACGGAACAAAGATGAAACAACTAAGTTAAATGAAGCGTTACAGCTATTGCTTACGAAGATTGAAGATGAACGTAAACAGTTGCTAACGTTCATTGAGAGTAATGATGAAGCGATGAAGCTCTACAATGATTTTAGTACGAATTATGATGCTTATGTGGCGAAAATGCCAGTATTTATCGAATTTGGTTTGAACAACAATTACGAAGAGTCCAGTCGTTTACATACAGAGGCTTACCCGATGTGGTACACAGCAAACGACTCTATCACCAAGTTAATCACTTTAGGTAATGAAGGATCAGACGCGGCAACGAATGAATCTGTTGAGATGGCCGAAAATACATTTAATGTAATTTTGGCGGTGACGATTTTTGCATTCCTGGTAGCTGTATTTATTGCCTTCTTCATTGCAAGCATCATTTCACGTCCAATCAAAAAGATGAATGAAGCGGCCATGGCTATTGCCAATGGTGATCTGACGGGTGAGACGATTGTGCTCAAGAACAAAGACGAATTGGGAACGCTCGCGGCTTCCTTCAATACTATGAGTGGCAATTTGCGCTCCATGATTGAATCGGTATCGATGACTTCCGAACAGGTAGCCGCTTCATCGGAGGAGCTTCTTGCAAGTGCAGAGCAGAATACCCAAGCCTCGGAACAGATTTCCCAAACGGTCGAGGAACTGGCTGTAGGTACGTCTGATCAAGTTGATATTGTGAAGCGATCTTCACAGGCGATGAATGAGATGGCTCTCGGATCAGAGCAGATTGCCGAGCTTGCTCAGAGTGTATCCGTATCTGCTGTAGATGCGGCGAATCAATCTTCCGAAGGAAATATGATTATTCAGCAAGCGGTTGAACAGATGGGTTCTGTTCGAAATTCCATTGCTTCGCTTACAGAATTGGTTACAGGGCTGGGGGAACGTTCAGCAGAGATTGGAACCATTACCGAGGTAATCAATAACATTGCCCGGCAGACCAATCTGCTTGCACTGAATGCAGCCATTGAAGCTGCACGAGCAGGAGAGCATGGACGTGGTTTCGCCGTAGTTGCGGGAGAAGTGCGGAAGCTCGCTGAGGAATCTTCTACATCTGCGCAACGAATTACGGATCTCGTTCAATTGATTCAGAAAGATACGGATCATGCTGTTCAGGCAGTCAAAGTGAACAGCAGTGAGACAGAAGCAGGAATCGAGATGGTTACTGCGGCAGGACAAGCGTTCGAGCAGATCTCGGATGCGGTCAACAAAGTAGCGGGTGAAATCCAGGAAGTGTCTGCAGGTTCAGAAGAAATGTCGGCGAGTACAACTGAGGTTGTAGGATATGTAAGTCAAATCTCCAACATTGCTGGAGAGGCAGCGGGCGGGGTTCATAATGTATCTGCCGCAACTCAACAGCAGTTGGCTTCGATGGAAGAAATTGCATCATCCGCAGGTTCATTATCCAAGATGGCGGAAGAATTGCAGGAGCAAATTAACAAATTCAAAGTGTAACCGATGAGGTGACCTGACACATGGTGATGTGCAGGAACACACAGGCTGGATGGATAGAAATGCCTTTCGGGTTGTGGTATTGGTTACAGCCCAATCAAGAAGCTGTTTCTCTAACGCGCATATGCGTCAGAGAAGCAGCTTTTTTTGTCACATGACGCAGAGCAGGTCACAACAATGTTATTTCAGAAGTCACCAACGCTTATATAGCTAGTGAAACAAACGGCTATAATGGTAATTAATGGTGGAACTTACACTGAAATACACCATGGGGAGGAGCGATATAAACTTGCAGTCCAGAGTAATGCATACGAAATATTGATGAAGAGGAGATGAATAGTTGAACATGAAGGGGAGCTGGTGGAGACGAGTCGCTATGATCGCGTTATCGGCAGGACTACTGGCAGGGAGTTTATCGATGGGCACAGGAATCCGTAAGGCGGATGCGGCCGCCGGAAATCAGAACTATGCTGAAGCACTGCAAAAGGCCATTTACTTCTATGAGGCACAGCGTTCGGGTCCGTTGCCAGCCAGTAATCGGGTCGAATGGCGTGGTAATTCGGGCATGCAGGATGGGTCTGATGTAGGCGTTGATCTGACCGGAGGATGGTATGATGCCGGAGATCACGTGAAGTTTGGTTTTCCGATGGCTGCTTCCGCAACGATGCTCGCCTGGTCTGTCGTGGAATATGGCGACGGATATGAACAGGCCGGACAACTGGAGGAGATCAAGGATAATATCCGATGGGCGACCGACTATTTTATGAAAGCGCATACGAAACCAAATGAATTATGGGGACAAGTGGGGGCAGGTAATACCGACCATGCCTGGTGGGGTCCCGCAGAAGTCATGCAGATGAACCGTCCTTCGTTCAAGATTGATGCTTCATGCCCGGGCAGTGATCTGGCGGCAGAAACGGCTGCCGCACTGGCAGCGTCATCGATTGTATTTGCAGATGATGATCCGGCATATTCGGCCAGACTGCTTCAACATGCGAAAGAGCTGTATAACTTCGCAGATACATATCGGGGGGAATACACCGATTGTATCACTGATGCTGCAGCGTTTTATAATTCGTGGACAGGATACGAAGACGAGCTGGCATGGGGCGGAGCATGGCTTTATCTAGCTACTAATGATAGCGCTTACTTGTCCAAAGCCATTGCAGCTACGGACCGGTGGTCTTCTAGCGGAGGCTCAGCCAATTGGCCGTATACCTGGACACAAGGTTGGGACAGTAAACATTATGGTGCCCAGATCCTGCTTGCCCGTATTACGTCCAGTTTGAACATGCCGGAGGCGACGAGATTTATTCAGTCGACTGAGCGCAATCTGGATTATTGGACGGTTGGAGTCAATGGGACACGAGTCAAGTATACGCCAGGAGGTCTGGCGTGGCTGGATCAGTGGGGCTCGCTCCGATATGCAGCAAATGCATCCTTTATTTCTTTTGTATACTCCGACTGGGTCAGTGATCCTGTGAAAAAGTCAAGATATCAGGATTTTGCTGTCTCACAGATGAATTATATTCTGGGCGATAATCCGCGTCAGAGCAGTTATGTGGTCGGATATGGGCAAAATGCACCTCAACATCCGCATCATCGGACCGCTCACGGTTCATGGCTGAATAACGAAGATATCCCGGCAAACCATCGCCACATTCTGTATGGTGCCATGGTCGGTGGCCCGGATGCATCGGATGGATATACCGATGATATCGGGGATTACGTGAGTAATGAGGTCGCAACCGATTACAATGCTGGTTTTACCGGCGCACTGGCAAAGATGAATTTGCTATTTGGTCAGAATCATCAGCCCCTTGCGAACTTCCCTGCACCTGAGGTGAAGGGAGATGAGTTCTTTGTGGAGGCTGCGATCAAATCATCAGGTGCCAATTATACAGAAATCAGAGCACAGCTTAATAATCGTTCCGCTTGGCCTGCCCGAATGGGAGATCAACTGTCTTTTAAGTATTTCCTGGATTTGAGTGAAGTGTATGCTGCCGGACGTACGGTATCGGACGTGCAAGTGACAACCTCCTATACGGAGGGGGCGACGGTATCCCAACCCGTTGTGGTGAATGCAGCCCAGCATATCTATGCCATTACGGCGAACTTCGGTAATACCAAGATCTATCCAGGTGGGGAAGGAAATTATCGTAAAGAAGTACAGTTCCGCATTACAGGCCCACAGGGTGCATGGAATGCCAGCAATGATCATTCGTTCCAGACGCTGACCACAGGTACTCCTGTGAAGAGCATATACCTTCCAGTCTATGATGCAGGGGTGAAGGTGTATGGACAGGAGCCTGGTGTTACACCAGTCACGGTTCCAGGCGCACCTGCTGGCGTGCAGGCTGTAGGGGGAAGCAGTCAGGTTAACCTGACCTGGGCCGCTGTATCCGGGGCCGAATCGTATACGGTGAAGCGTTCCGAGGTGAGTGGAGGACCATATACAACTGTCGCGACGGGTGTTAATGGACTAACCTATACAAACACGGGACTGACCAACGGGACGGCTTATTATTATGTAGTGACTGCTGTGAATTCAGCAGGGGAATCATCGGGTTCTGTACAGGTGTCGGCTACCCCGCAAGCAGCTTCGACGGTGCCGGGAGCACTGACTTTAAGTGGGACAGCTGGTAATGCGCAGTCGGTCCTGATTTGGACAGCAGCCTCGGGCGCGACTAGCTATAAGGTACAACGTTCGGTGGCAGGTGGGACATATGCAGATGTGGCAACCGGATTGTCCGTGTTGACTTACACCGATACAACAGCGCTGAATGGCACCACGTACAATTACCGGATTGCAGCCGTGAATGCGAACGGACAGACACTGTCCAATGTCCTGGCACTGACGCCTTCTGCACCTCCGGTGACGACCGGTACACTCGAAGTGCAGTACCGCAGCGGAGGGTCCGGGAATTCAAGTAATGCGGTGACTCCGCAGTTCAACGTGAAGAATACCGGAACACAGGCGATTGATCTCAGTACCGTGAAGATCCGATATTATTTCACCAAGGATGGTGCGGATCAAATGACCTTCTGGTGTGATTATGCCGAGATGGGCACGACCAATGTTGAAGGTACATTTGTCGCAGTGAATCCGGAGAAGGGTACCGCAGATACGTATCTGGAGATTAGCTTCAAGTCTGGAGCAGGCAGTTTGGCCGCTGGAGCAGAGACCGGCGTGATTCAAGCACGCTTTTCCAAAAATAACTGGAGCAATTTCGATCAAAGTAATGACTATTCCTATGATGCTTCCAAGACGGCTTTTGCCTCATGGAACAAGGTAACCGGGTATCAGGGAAACACCAAAGTATGGGGCTTGGAGCCGTAACTGGCTGAATGTCAGAAGACGAAGAGCAGCATGGGCAGACCAACAACACTTATATTCAATTTCCACTATTCCAGGGAGGTATATATTAATGTTGAAATCAGCTGCGAAAAAAAGTTTAACAGCCATGCTGGCGGGAACCGTCATGTTGACCGGATACACCGGACTGTGGGCAGGGCCACAGACGGCACATGCCGCAGATCAGGCCATCGAGATTCAGTCAGACAGCATCAATGAAGCCCGGTTTTTGCAATTGTATGAACAGTTGAAAGATCCGGCAAACGGATATTTTTCGCCAGAGGGTCTACCGTATCATTCCATTGAGACGCTGTTGAGTGAGGCACCGGATTATGGTCATATGACGACGTCAGAGGCATACAGTTACTGGCTGTGGTTGGAAACCATGTATGGTCACTACACGGGAGATTGGTCCCAATTGGAAGCAGCTTGGGACAGTATGGAGAAATACATTATCCCGGTCAACGAAGGTGACGGCAAGGAAGAGCAGCCTACGATGAGCTCATATAACCCAAACAGCCCTGCTACGTATGCAGCGGAAAAACCTTTCCCTGATCAATATCCATCGCAACTTAATGGTCAATATGCAGCGGGTAAAGACCCGATTGATGCCGAACTTAAGGCGACCTATGGTGACAATCAGACCTATCTCATGCACTGGCTGGTCGATGTGGATGACTGGTATGGGTATGGCAACCTGTTGAATCCATCACATACGGCTACCTATGTGAACACGTTCCAGCGTGGGGAGCAGGAGTCTGTGTGGGAAGCCATTCCGCATCCATCCCAGGATGATAAATCTTTTGGTAAGGCAAACGAAGGCTTCATGAGCTTGTTCACAAAGGAAACTCAGGTACCGTCAGCACAATGGCGTTACACTAACGCAACGGATGCCGATGCGCGTGCTGTACAGGTGCTGTATTGGGCGAAGGAGATGGGATACAACAATCCGGAATATCTGGATAAAGCGAAGAAGATGGGGGACTATCTGCGCTATGGTATGTATGATAAATACTTCCAAAAAATTGGAAGTGCAAAGAGCGGTACACCAACTCCGGGTACAGGCAAGGATTCCAACATGTATCTCATGGCTTGGTATACGTCTTGGGGAGGTGGCTTGGGTCAAGGTGGGGATTGGGCTTGGCGCATTGGAGCGAGCCATACCCATCAGGCTTATCAAAACCCGGTTGCAGCGTATGCTTTGTCTGACCCGGCGGGCGGCTTGATTCCGAAATCAGCAACAGCGAAGGCAGATTGGAATGCTACGCTGAAACGTCAGTTGGAATTCTACACTTGGCTACAATCCCATGAAGGAGCTATCGGCGGGGGAGCAACGAACAGTCTGGATGGTTCATACAAAGCCTATCCGGCAGGCGTAAGTACATTCTATGACATGGCATATCAGGAGGCACCTGTATATCGTGATCCGGATTCCAACACCTGGTTTGGATTCCAGGCATGGCCGCTGGAGCGTGTAGCCGAGATGTACTATATTCTTGCGGAGAGCGGTGATTTGACCTCTGAGAACTTCCAGATGGCCAAAAAAGTAATCACGAAATGGATTGACTGGTCCAAGGATTATGTATTTGTAGGTGAGCGTCCGGTAACGGATGCGCAAGGTTATTATCTGAATGCGGCTGGACAGCGCATTGTAGGTGGAACTAATGTTCAGGTAGCGACAACACCGGCTCCGGGAGAGTTCTGGATTCCGGGTGGTCAGGAATGGCAGGGTCAACCGGACAAATGGAACGGATTCAGTTCGTTTACGGAAAATCCGAACTTCCGTGTAACGACCAAAGATCCAGTGCAGGACACAGGAGTTCTGGGAAGTTACGTTAAAGCTCTGACCTTCTTCGCAGCGGGAACACAGGCAGAGAACGGCACACTTAGCGCGGAAGGCCAAGAAGCCAAGGATTTGGCCGAGGCTCTGCTGGATACAGCTTGGGATTACAATGATGGTGTGGGGATTGTTACGGAAGAAGAGCGTAAAGACTACTTCCGCTTCTTTGCCAAAGAGATCTATATCCCGGCGAACTGGTCTGGAACCTTTGGTCAAGGCAACACGATTCCTGGTACAGCAGGTGTACCTTCCGATCCGGCGAAAGGTGGCAATGGCGTATACATTGGATATTCCGATCTGCGTCCGGCCATCAAGCAAGATCCGGCATGGGCTTACCTGGATAATCTGTACAAAACGTCATATAATCCGACAACGAAGCAGTGGGAAAACGGTGCACCAACCTTTACGTATCACCGCTTCTGGTCACAGGTGGATATGGCTACAGCGTATGGGGAGTATGATCGTCTCCTCGGAGATTCCGATAGTCCGGAAGTGGAAGTACCCGCTGCTCCTGCTGGCGTAACAGCAACTGGAGGAAGTGAGCAAGTGGTTCTGAATTGGAACGCAGCCGCTGGTGCAGCCTCGTATACCGTGAAGCGTGCAGAGGTGAATGGTGGTCCTTATACGTCTGTAGCGACAGGGATCACAGGATCGACATTCACGGATACAGGCTTGACCAACGGTACAACGTATTATTATGTCATCACTGCGGTGAATGCCGTAGGTGAGTCTGCACCGTCGACACAGGCATCTGCAACACCACTCGCAGGTACTGTTCTGCCAGGCGTATTCAACCTTACTGGAACGGCTGGCGATGCCCAGGCGGTACTGACATGGACTGCATCAACTGGAGCATCAAGTTATAAGGTACAACGTTCGGTAGGCACCGGGGCATATGCTGATCTGGCGACAGGTTTGACCGCACTGACGTATACCGATGCTACAGCGGTGAATGGTACGGCTTATAATTATAGAGTCGTAGCCATTAATACGAGTGGTCAGACGAATTCAAATGTATTGGTGTTGACTCCATTAGCACCTCCAGTCACAACGGGAACGCTTGAAGTACAATACCGTAATGGTAGTTCAGGAACTTCGGTCAATGCGATTACTCCACAATTTAATGTGAAGAATACAGGTACAACTGCTGTGGACTTGAGCAAAGTGAAGGTCCGGTATTATTTCACCAAGGATAGTGCCGCTGATCTGAGTTTCTGGTGTGATTATGCACAGATTGGCAGTGGTAACGTGGAAGGGCATTTTGTTTCGATAGATTCGGCCAAGGGCACGGCAGATACGTATCTGGAGATTGAATTCAAAGCAGGTGCCGGCAGTTTGGCCGCAGGTGCCGAAACCGGAATCATCCAGGGACGTTTCTCGAAAAACAACTGGACGAATTTTGATCAAACGAATGATTATTCCTTTGATTCCACCCAAACGGCCTTCAGTGCCTGGACAAAAGTGACAGCTTATCAGGATGGCGCCAAGGTATGGGGAATTGAACCTTAAATGAGTTGATCGACCAGTTGTAGAGTGATGTTACTCATCATATAGGTTAAGCCAAGGAGAAATCCCTGGCTTTTCTTTTTTTTTATGGAAAAGCGAAAATGAAATACGAAATAATCAAACGAACACTGCTGATAAAACGATCCGTATTAAGGCTGGAGGCAAAAATGTGAATTCGGGGAACGGTAATCGGCAAATGAATCATAGTAATGTTTACCATATTTTTGATTTTAAACATTAAAATCTAGGTCATATGGCATATGCCCTGGATGAGAAACGACCTAGCTCTTGTATCGCAGAAAAATCAAGCACATCAAATAGTTACAATAATTTAACCTTTCAAAAAGAAGGGATCAGCAGTGAATTTTTCCAGCAGATTACGGACAAACCCTGATACTTAGTGCTCAAGTTCGCCTGCATCAATACAGGACTTTTGACTGATGAACGTTATGGATAGCCCGTTTACAATGGGGCAAGCCCGGGAGAACCAAGCCAGGTTAAAATTCTGTAACATCAGGGGGAACTCGACATCATGAACTGGAAGAAAACGATTATTACGGCAAGTGTCACAGCATCGATGCTGATGGGAAGTCTGACAACAGGAGCACTAACGGCACAGGTATCGGCAGCTGCTGTTGACAATTCACAAGTAAAAGTAATTTGGGGCGTAAACCTACGCACAACACCTTCTTCTTCTGCGAAGATTGTTCGCTTGGTCGCTAAAGGGGAAACGGTAACAGTGCTTCAGCAATCCGGTTCGAATTGGTATAAGATTAAGGATTCTGCTAATCGGACAGGCTACATATCTTCTTCATCCAAATACACACAAGCGATTAGTGGCGGCACAAGCGGATCTGGTTCGAATAGTGGTACATCGGTGACCGGCAATGCATCTGTAGAAAAAGTAATTGCGGCGGGAATGAAATATTTGGGAACACCTTATGAGTTCGGAGCCAGTCGTAACAGCACAGCTACTTTTGACTGTTCCAGCTTTGTACGCCAGGCCTTCATTGATGCACTTGGCATCAAGCTTCCAGCGGATTCCCGCAAACAGGGAGCCTATGTAAAAGCCAAGGGTACAGTTCAGACGAACTGGAAAAACCTGAAACGCGGTGATCTGATGTATTTCATGTCGTATAAAGGCAGCTCTGCATCATCGTATTCGGGCGTGAATAAATCTAGCGCAACCATTACTCACACAGGGATTTACATGGGCGACGGAAAAGTATTACACACATATTCCAACGCTGGCGGTGGTGTAACAACTAGTGATATCTCCGGCAAACACTGGGAGTATCGCTTCCTGTTTGGTGGCAGTGCGTTGTAGGTTAGAACAAGAATCTTCTTAAATAATCCACGCATGTTCATATGCATACAAAACACCTCCCATTCTGCCTTTGACAGGCGAGTGGGAGGTGTTTTTGTGTTATTTATTATTTTGAAAAACTCAATCGTGATAGTACAGTCGGAACAGGATGTCCTGATTGTAGTTGCCGAATCCCTCGCCATATAAGGTAAGCCCGCCTACATGCTGAGCATCTTCTTCCACTGAAAGACGAAGGGTCCACTGGTTGCGTTCGACCGGGATATCTGCGAGTGTAATGTCGGATAGATGTTGTCCATCAATAAACGTACCCTCATTGGTAATTCGCAGTACCTTGAGCATGCCGTACTGATTGACACTGTCACTCCACCATTCCGGGGTGAACATGCCACGTCCGTTGCCTGAATCTCCAGGGCTTGTCCATTCCCCTAATCGGATGCCATTCAGCATGAATGTAATATCCGAGGGCCAATTCGGATTCACCGAAGGTGCTTCTGACCCGATCTCGAGGGACAATTCAATCGCATTGATCTGCTGTCCGGATAAGATATAGTTTGGAATTTTGTACTCCACAAATCCACGGCCAAACCATAGAATATGGGCATGCATCCGCTCAGGGTCGAGAAAATAACGAGGGTCATCATACTGACCGATAACATGATTGGACGTAGCCAGACCACATGTCGGATAGACGTCAAAGTGAGTATAGTGTCCCACAGGGACGGAAACCTCGTGCAGCTTGCGGGCTGTGCCGCTTTCCTGCGGCATGGAGATGCCAATCCAGTCTACAGCAAGGCTGTTCATTTTATGTGTGCCGCCGTCTTTGCGTATCATTTTGGACTGAATAATGCCCACATCCTGAAGTTTGCGGACATGCATGGTCACGATGGCACTACTCAGACCCAGTGAAGCAGCAAGGTCCTTCACATTCATCGGAGTCTCTGCAACAAGGCGGATGATCTGTAGACGGACTTCACTGGCAAGTGCTTCATATAGGGGGAGCCATTCGGCATCGGTATTTGCTCTGATCACAGTTGTTCCTCCATTTTATCTGTATAGAATTAAGTTAAACATAAATTCAGTAAAAAGAATAACATTTTGCAAAATTCAGGTTGAAATTAAGGCTATAATCGATTTTAATATAAATATGAACGTTGATCCATAGAATATCAATTAATTTTTATATTAATCTTAAGGAGTTGAAATTCATTATGGAAAAAGCAAAAATGACGGTAGATAAAGATTTTACAATTGGTGTAGTGGATAAGCGCTTGTACGGATCATTTATTGAGCATCTGGGACGTGCCGTCTATGGCGGGATTTACGAGCCGGGGCATCCATCAGCAAACGAACAGGGTTTCCGCACGGATGTGCTGGAGATGGTCAAGGAGTTGAATGTACCGATTGTACGTTATCCTGGAGGTAATTTTGTATCCGGTTACAATTGGGAAGATTCGGTTGGGCCTGTGTCAGAACGCAAACGCAGACTGGAACTGGCCTGGAGAACGATTGAGACCAATGAATTTGGCTTCAACGAATTCGTGGACTGGGCGAAACAGGCTAATTCTGAAGTCATGATGGCTGTCAATCTGGGAACACGGGGCGCCGATGCAGCACGTAACATTGTAGAGTACAGCAACCATCCGGAAGGTTCGTACTATAGTGATCTTCGTATCAAGCATGGATACAAGCAGCCGCATGCGATCAAAACATGGTGTCTGGGCAACGAGATGGATGGTCCTTGGCAGATCGGTCACAAAACAGCAGAAGAGTATGGACGTGCAGCTGTTGAAGCGGCAAAAGTCATGAAGTGGACGGACCCGACAATTGAACTGGTAGCCTGTGGAAGTTCAAACCTGAATATGCCATCATTCCCGGAATGGGAAGCAACGGTGCTGGATCATACGTATGATCACGTGGAGTATCTGTCCTTGCATCAATACTACGGCAATCAAGAGCAAGATACGCCAACGTTCCTGGCACGCTCGCTTGAAATGGATCGTTTTATCGATACCGTGAAGGCAACTTGTGATTATATTAAAGCAAAGAAACGCAGCAAAAAAACGATGTATCTGTCCTTTGATGAGTGGAATGTATGGTATCACTCCAATGAAAATGATTCGAAGATGGACCCTTGGCAGATTGCTCCGCCACAGCTTGAGGATATCTACAATCATGAGGATGCACTGCTTGTTGGATGTATGTTGATCAGTATGCTCAAACATGCGGATCGGGTTAAAATGGCATGTCTGGCACAACTCGTTAACGTAATTGCACCAATCATGACAGATACGGGCGGTGGTTCATGGAGACAGACAATCTTCTATCCATTTATGCATACGTCCCTCTTCGGGCGTGGAACAGCATTGGTGCCATTGATCCAGTCTCCAAAATACGATACAAAACAAATCACAGATGTTCCTTATCTGGAAGCTATTGCGGTTCATAACGAAGAGCAGGGTGAAGTGACTGTATTCGCAGTCAACCGTCATCTGGAAGAATCCCTTCCGCTCGAAGTGGATCTGCGCAGCTTCGGGAAGTGTACCGTGATCGAGCATATCGTGCTGGAGAGTGATGATCTCAAAGCATCTAACACGGCAGCACAACCAAACCGCGTTGCTCCTCATAATCGCGGAGGTGCAGTCATCTCCGATACCCTGATTACAGCGAGTTTGGCGAAAGCGTCATGGAACGTAATCCGTTTGAAAGTCCAGTAGGGGATAGCATAAAGGGATGTGACACGTGAGAGCGCAATGGCAGGCATGATGCCCGAGAAGGAAGCCAGCGGCTCAGCGTGTTCCTTCAATTAAAAAAGCTGGGTGCGAGTTCATCGCATCCAGCTTTTTTCGTTGTGTTTTGTAGGGAAAGGGAAGGCATGGGGGACAAGAGTGATGATGTGGCAGACAAGGTAGCATATAAGTTAGGTAACGGCGTGTGTTGAAAATGGAGTACATGGTCATGTGCATACATGCTAACTAACCTAGGACGCCTTATTGTGCCGATTATCGTTATAGTAGAAATTTAACGAATCTGAGACACGTTATCCTGGCAAAAAGATGGATAAATCTCGGGAAAAGTATGCCCGGAGCGGAAATAAGTGTCTAGGATTCGTTAGAATATTAGAGTATCCAACAACAGACTAATAGCGTGTGCTGAGTTCGTTACAATTCACCCACCTGTGTGAAAAGGTTATTTCTCTTCAGCTTTGATTCAGCGTAGCTTCCGCTTCAAAACTCAAAACTCAAAACTTTCGCCGTCACGTGGGATGAGCACCTGACCATCCAACTGCTCTGATGCCAGATAAGTCGCAAGATCCGTACGAGACATCACACAATGGTTAATCGCATCCATGTGCACAGCGATGACATGAGCAGATGGCGCATGGCGTTTCACGGCTACAACGTCAGGCCCGTCCATTGTAATGGGATCACCCTCCAGGAAGCGTGCGCCTCCGGCATTCACAACAATGACTTCAGGCGTATATTGACGAATGGCCTCAGCAGGTTCTTCACACCAGATGGTATCCCCAGCGATATAGGTGACGGGTTCTCCGTCTGCTTCAAGTACGAAACCGGACACGTTGCCCATACGTTCTCCGATTTCACCTGTACCATGATGCCCGGATGTACGGGCGAATCGGACAGAGTGATGCTCATGTTTTTCATCTACAGCTGTTACATTTGTGAATCCGGCACCCAAAAATACATTTTCATCCCCGGGCTGGCAGAACAGAGGAATGTCTTTATCAAGTTGTTTCGCTGCTGCTTCATCCCAGTGATCCGGATGGGTGTGTGTCACAATCAACAGATCTGGATTCAGGTAATCCGTTTCGGTTTCAGGCAGAGCAACTCTTGGATTACGTAACTCATTGGGTGTATTGGGGATTGCGGGGATGACTTCGGCGTCCATCAGCATTGGATCAACGAGAATGTTCAGCCCGCCATATTCGAGCCACAGTGTTGCATTGCGAATCAATTGAATTTTCATTATATTTGCACTCCTTCGGGTTGTTTAATAGTATTACCCTATATGGTATACAACCCGTTTAACGTAGTACATAACATGATGAATGGAATTAGACCACACTAATTTCACCGTGAAAGGATTGCTGAAGCAAGATGAATGAAATGATAGATGACACGGATATCCGTATTTTGCAGATCCTGATTCAGGATGCCAAACGTTCTCACAAAGAGATCGGTGAACAGGTTCATCTCACGGGACAGGCCGTCGGTGCAAGAGTGCGCAAGTTGCAAGACCTGGATGTAATCGAAGGGTACACGGTAAAATGGAACCCGGAACGCCTTGGCCTCGGCCTACAGGCATTTGTCACGGTTTTCTTGAACTCTGGTGACAGACATGCTGCCTTTCGCACATTCATTGCTGATCGTAAGGACATCGTTGAAGTCCATCGCGTCAGCGGAGAAGGCTGTTATCTGATGAGAGTGCAGACCGGCACCACAGAGCAGCTTGGCCAACTGCTTGAAGCATTGCTACCTTACGGCAATTACAAAGTCAGCCTGTCCATAGGTGTAGAGAAATCACAGTGATATGTGGGGAGCTTGTCCTCATCCATCCCGGTACTCAAAGAGCCTGCTTCTGTTCTTGCAAAGTCTCCTGAAGCAAAGTCACAGCCTGGTTCAGCTCTTTTTTGCTCAGCAGATGATCTGTCTGAATATGAGAACGTGTGCCGTCCTTCAGGAACAGAACGATCATTGGAGAAGCAGACAGGAGCCACTTGCTGCGGGCAGGTGAGGCGAGTTCAACTTTGCGAATCTGGCTCCAAGAAATCTTCCGTTTGCCCATGCTCAACACATCATCATTCCAGGATAACAACACGGCAGGGGTTCTGGTTAGTCGTGACACAAACATGAAGAATAGTGGTCCAATCAACCACATACCCAGTACGGCTGCGATGAAATAGTATATCGTCTCAAGTCTTTCGGCTTGTCCGTCTACGATGATCCATAATAAGCTCACGCACAAGAGAAGGAACAGGAAGCATAAACTTCCTTTCCATAGAGCTGTGCTGCGTCGGTAACGAACCTGCTGATGGTCACGCTTGGGTGTTTCAGGTTGTTGCATAGATGTTCCTCCTAATTAACAATGCTGATCGATATGCCAAACGTGCCGCCTGCATAAGCAGAGCGGCATGTTCAACGTTCTGTATTTACTATAACTCAGGTTCATTACCCTGATATAGCTGAATTTTTACCTGCATCACGCGCATGGGTGTACAAGTCTGCATACACACCTTTGGCTGCGATTAGTTCCTGGTGCGGTCCTTCCTCCACAATCTCACCATTCTCCATCACCAGAATTCGATCGGCATGCATCACCGTGGACAGACGATGAGCAATGACAATGGTGGTGCGTCCCTGGGATACCGATTCCAGCGCCTGCTGCACAAGCTGTTCCGTGTGTGAGTCCAGATTGGCGGTTGCCTCATCAAGGATGAGCACTCGGGGCTGGAACACAACGATCCGGGCAAACGATATCAACTGCCGCTCCCCGGCGGACAGTCCGCTTCCGCGTTCGGATAGATGCGTATCATATCCTTGAGGCAAACGTGAAATCATCGCATGTGCTCCGACAAATCGGCAGGCCTCAATCGCCTGCTCTCGCGTAATATCCTCACGAAACATCCTCACATTATCAATGATGGAACCGGAGAACAGGAAGGGTTCCTGTTGAATCAGACCCACGATACGATGAAGCTTAGCCTGCGGCAGATGCCGGATATCGGTACCATCAATCTCGATACTGCCCTTGTCTACATCGTAGAAGCGATTGAGCAGGGAGATCAGGGTGCTTTTTCCAGCGCCCGTTGTGCCCACGATACCTACCATTTCACCCGGATAGAGGTGCAGGTTCATCTGTTGGATCAAGGGCCGGTCTGCCCGATAACCAAATGACACATCATTAAAATCAATCTGCCCCATCACATTTTGTGGTTCCAGAGAGGAGGCCATCCCGGGTTTGGGATCAGCAACTTCAGGCCGTGTATTCAGGATGTTCCAGATGCGATCCATCGATACGGTCGTGGACTGGAATGTATTCCATTGCATCGTAATCTGGTTAATCGGTTGAAAGAACTGACGAATATAGCTGATAAACGCATACAATACCCCGACTTGCAGGGACTCACCCAGTACGGCGCGACCTCCAAGCCAGACCATCATGACAAGTGCCGCATTGCCAAGGATATCAAACGTTCGGTTGAAGATGACATTGGAGCGGGCTTGAGCAATGTTGGCTTTCAGATGGAGCGCATTCTGTTCCGAGAAACGTTTCTTCTGTTCTTCCTCTTGGTGAAAAGCCTGAATCAAGAACATGCCGGACAAGTTCTCCGCCGTAAAAGCGATTAAACGGGAAAGCCGGGTACGAGCATTTTGATAAGCTTTCCGCAGTCGACTACGGAATAATACCGCAACCACTGCAATGACAGGCAGAACGATCAGGGAGTAACTCGCCAGCACAGGATCAAGTTGGAACATAAAGACGATAATGAGCACCAGCATCATACCATCCCGAATCAGACTGAGCAGTACTTGAGTGAAAAAGCTGCTGATGGTCTCCGTATCACTGGATACGTTCGTAACCAGACTGCCGATATGAAAACGGTCAAAGAAGGACATGGACATCTTGGAGATATGTTTGAACAGGTCTTTTCTGATCCGGGATACAATGTTCTGTCCCACATGCTGCAATAGATTATTCTGGATATAGGTAAAAATAAAACTAATGACCGCCAGCCCAAGAAAGATGGCTGCGAGCTGAACGAGAAAGCCCACACTGGTCTGGCCGATGGCCAGATGATCATCGATGGCGATCTTCACCAGATATGGTTGTAACAAATCTGCCGATATGCCAAGCAGTGAGCAGAAGAAGATACCGGCAAAAGCCCATTTATGCGGTTTGGCGTATGCCATCATCGCTTTAAACGAAGTTCGTTTACTTTGATCGGCCTCTGCATCTGGGTGAAGTTCAGCGTTAGCGTTAGACATGATGTAATCCCTCCTCCTGCAAACGGTAGGTGGCCGCATATAACCCCTTGGCAGCCATCAACTGAGCATGTGTTCCCTGCTCAGCGACTCGCCCTTCATCCAGAACGATGATATCGTCTGCATGACGGACCGCGCTGATGCGATGAGAGATGATCAATGTGGTTTTGCCCTTGCCGATCTCGCGCAAACTGCGCAGAATACCACTCTCGGTGACAGCATCAACCGCGCTCATACTGTCATCCAGAATAAGTAACTGTGCTTGTTTGATCAGTCCTCTTGCAAGGCTGGTTCGCTGACGCTGTCCACCAGACAGGGTGAGTCCACGTTCGCCAAGACGTGTATCGAAGCGATCAGGAAAACGGACAATATTGTCATAGATCATGGCTTGTCGTGCACTATGTTCCACTGTATCCAGCGATACTTCCCGGTCGCTGAATGCGATGTTATCCCGGATGGTGGTACTAAACAGGAATCCATCCTGAGGGACATAGGCGATGCGTGATCTAAGACTTTCCAGCGACAGCTGCCGAATATCGGTACCATTGATGCGAATCGTTCCTTCAGGTGGTTCGTATGTACGCAGCAACAGCTTAACGAGGGTGCTTTTACCTGAGCCGGTCTTGCCTACAATACCGATCGTTCGCCCGGCACGGATATTGAGTTGAATGTTTTTGAGAGCAGGAGATGAACTGCCGGGATAGGAGAAGGTTAGATTCTCCATGGTGATATCTTGTACGGTTTGGAGCGATGTGGCTTCAGGAAGTTCACGTACATCCGCTACTTCGCTGAGCAGGTCATTCACCCGCTCCAGTGATGCGCCTGAGCGCTGAACCGTATTAATAACATTGCCGATCTGTTGAAGCGGTCCCATGATAATGCGCAGATATAAGGTTAAGGCGACAAAACTCCCTAGTGTAATAGAATTCTGCATGGTCATAATACCTCCGACAAGCAGAGAAACGACCAATGAGATAGCTCCCAGCAGCGGGAGCAAAGCCTGAAACAACGACGACAGACGAACCAGACGAAGCTGTTTGCTCTTGATTGCATCGACGGTAGTTCCAAAGCGTGCACGAGCACTGTCTTCAATGGCAAACGTCTTGGTTACGCGAATACCACCCAGTTGTTCTTCTGCGGATTCCGTCATGGTTGCAAGAGCTTCCTGTACGTCACGAGAGCGCTTGCGAATCCGCGGACCAAAAAACACGACCAGAAATGGAATCGCCAGCAAAGGTACAACGCTGATTAGAATGAGTGTCAACGGAATCCCGCTAAGCAGCATCATGACAATGCAAGACAACAGCAGGAAGGTGGCATTGGTCATGAGCGTCACGCCATTGGAGATTGCTTCACGTACGGAAGTAACATCGTTCATGACATAACTCAGCAGTTTTCCGTTTCCTTGTTTGGAGAAATAATGTTCGCTAAGTTCGGAAAACTTACTGAATATACGCTCACGTGTCATGAATTCGAAGCGTCGACCAAGCTTCATAATCATGAACTGTCCGGTACCAAACAGCACATTATACCCGATGGCAATAGCCAAAAGAGACAGGCTGTACCTTACGATTGTCTGCATCTGAAGTGTGTTCTGCATCAATTGATCCGTGAAACTGCCAAGTATTCGGGGCAAGGATGCTTGCCCCACATTGGAGGCAATAATCAGAAGAACAGCAACCAGATAGACAGGCCAGTTCGATACAACATAACCGCGAAGTAATCCTTTCTTGGACATAAGCATTGTTCTCCTTTTGTTATAGGTGAAGTCAGTTCAGCGGGTGGAGTCAAGAAAAGGGCCGACACCTGTTATTAGCGCGTCGTGCCCTCTTACTGTATGCGATCTGGTTCGTTGTTTATCCGTCATCCGATGGATTTCTCTATTCTTATTTTTGCGCTAATCCGATGGGATGTCAACGAAGCCAGTTAGCAAACCGTAGGTGAATCGGATTATCGGCGTTGGAGAAGAGTTCTATGCCATGTTCCCGTGTTGTATTCACCACATGTCGAAATTACTGAAACATTTTCTGAGGGTATCCCGTCTGTAGGAATGAAGAGGTAAAAAATAGGCTTTACTAATCATATGGAGGTGCCAGGAAATGAAACATAAAAAAGGATTGGCTGCAACGCTTGCACTCTGCGTTTCTTTGACAGCAGGAGGTGCATCGGTATTTGCTTTTACAGATGTGAAGGATGAAGGTCAGAAGTCGGTTGTGGATTCATTGAAATCAAAAGGCATTGTTAACGGAGTAACAGCGGATCTGTTCCGTCCAGATCTTGCATTGTCCGAGCCTCAGGGTGTTCAACTGATTGTGAACGCATTTGGTCTAAAAAATGAATTTGCGGAAGCATCCGCTCAGAATAAAATCAGTCCGGATACGTGGTATGCCGATGCGGTGCAGGCCGCTACTCAGAATGGACTGTCCATTCCGGTTGAAGTGAACCCACAGGGCAAGATGACGCGTGAACTGTTTGTCATTTTGCTACATGAAGGGATTAACACAACCGGGAATTATCCGGTCGTCATGAAGTATAATCTTGTTAAGGACGAAAATAAAATCGGTAAGGACGCCATATCTGCAGTCCAGAACCTGCTGAACATGAACATCATTGAACTGGATAAGGACGGGAATTTCCGTCCAGATCAGTCGCTTACCCGTATGGAGGCTGCAAGCATGATCTTTAATGCACTCGAATTTGTGGATAAACACGGCAATGGCGGCTCAGCAGAGCCAACTCCAACCAATCCAGGTGAAGGCCAACAAGCGATTGTACCTGAAGTAACAACGACCAAGGTTGATGACAAAACAACCAAAGTTAAACTCAGTGCTGAAATGCCACACCCTGGTTATGGATTGAAGATTGATGATGTGAAATTGGAGAAGGATGGACGCGCCATCGTGCTCTATTCCATTATTCAACCTGATCCAGACATGATGTATCCGATGGTTATCACAAATGTGACTGCAGAAACGGATATCCCAACAGGCTATACAGCAGAAGCTCAACCTTCTGGTAAGTAAATTCACTGCAAACCCTACAACTGAACATGGTTAAAACGGATGTGTATCTTCAAAACGACTCTTCATACATGTATGGAGAGTCGTTTTTTATTTGAGTTGAAACTGTACACAGGTTTTCATAAGATCATTTATATTACATTGAATGTAAATAATCCTGTCGTTTCTTTTATAAAGAAATGGATATCTGCTTAGGATGTAAAGCCAGTTCGTGTTAGCGGAATGGCTTTTTTTAATGGTCTTTTCCGAAATATCTACTGTTTTCAGATTCCACACCTTGTGCAAAATCTACATATATGATTCCATATTTCCAGTGTTTATAAGCGTTTATGTATCCTAAAGCCAAAGATAAAAACAACATATATACGAAAGAGGGAGGAGAAATATAGAATAAAGGCAAGCCATTATAGGTTTGTAATGTGCGAAAGATATATGACAGATAATATTACATTAAAGTATGATGGCTGTAGACATCAATACCGTGTCCCATGCGTATATGTGGGTTTTGACTTTAAGGTCTGTTTTCTAACCTAAGTTCGGATCTGACATCTTTCAAGTTCATGTGATGAAACTCTCAATGACAACTACAGGAGGGAAAAAGGTCAAATTCTACATGTTTTACAACCCCGAAATGACAATGACAAGCTGGCAACAAAAGTGTAAACCCCCGTTGTAACAGTATATTCCGTGATTTTAGAAGTGAAGATTGAAATGGCATATTTACGAATTAGGCAATGAACCATAAACTCGGTATGTAAGCGTTACCAAAAAAGGAGGAAACAACTGATGCAACCAGATGGGAAGTCCGCCTTATCGCAAAACTTATCGGTATACACCAATCCGAGCAGTAAGAAAAATAAATTATGGAGAAGGACGATTCGGAACTGGGAGTTGTATCTGTTTATTGCACCAGCCTTTCTATATTTTCTGATATTCCATTATGGTCCGATGTACGGCATACAAATTGCATTTAAAAACTTTATCCCAACGCTTGGTGTCACAGGAAGCCCATGGGTCGGATTTGATCATTTCATCCGTTTCTTCAATTCGTATTATTTCTGGGATTTATTATGGAACACCCTTAGCATCAGCTTGTATGAGCTGGCTATAGGTTTTCCACTGCCGATTATTCTTGCGTTAGCGTTCAATGAAGTGAAGGATTCCTTCTTCAAGCGTACTGTGCAGACCGTCACGTATGCACCGCATTTCATTTCGGTCGTTGTGATGTCGGGGATGATCATTACCTTTTTATCACCCTCGTCAGGCATGATTGTCAATTTGGTACAGGCTCTTGGATTCCAGGCACCTCAATTCCTGACGGACCCTGCGTGGTTCAAGACAGTGTATGTACTGTCGGGAGTCTGGCAAAGTGCAGGCTGGGGCACCATTATATATCTTGCCGCTCTATCGGGTGTGGACCCGCAACTGCATGAAGCGGCTGTGGTGGATGGTGCGAGCCGGTTTAAACGGATTTTGCATATTAACATTCCAGCGATCATCCCTACGATCACCATCTTGTTAATTCTGAATATGGGCAGTATTCTGGGCGTCGGATTTGAGAAAATCCTGCTGCTGCAAAATCCGCTGAACATGGGCTCGTCCGATGTCATCTCAACATTTGTCTATCGGTCCGGTCTGGTCGATGCACAGTACAGTTTCTCTACGGCGGTGGGATTGTTCAACTCTGTAGTTAATGCGATTCTGCTTATTGCCGTGAATCAGATTGCACGCCGTACCAGTGAAAACAGCCTATGGTAAAAGGAGGGAATACACATGTCATCCGCTGTGAAAGAAAGCAGAAGTGATAAATTGTTCTTATTGTGCAATTACATCTATCTGACGGTAGCGCTCGTCATTGTGCTGTATCCGCTGTTATACATCATTAGTGCTTCAATCAGTGATCCCAAATATGTAGCCTCCGGTGAGATGTGGTTACTACCAAAAGGGATTACGTTTGAAGGTTACGCCCGGGTGTTTGAGAACACCAACATCTGGATTGGGTACAAAAATACGATTATCTATACCGTTGTAGGCACCATCGTTAACCTGATTGTTACACTACCGGCAGCCTATGCGCTCAGCCGCTCGGACTTTGTGGGACGCGGATTCTTCATGGCAATGTTTATGGTAACGATGTTCTTCGGCGGAGGGCTTGTCCCAAGTTACCTGCTGGTCAAGGATCTTGGTATGGTGAACAGCATGTGGGCACTTATTCTGCCCGGGGCTGCATCCATCTGGAATATTATCGTATGCCGGACGTTCTTCCAATCGACCATTCCCAAGGAGTTACAGGAAGCGGCGCATATTGATGGGTGTACCAACACCCGGTTGTTCATCAAGATTGTGCTCCCGCTTTCCATGCCAATCATTGCAGTGATGGCGCTCTTCTATGGAGTCGGACACTGGAACAGCTATTTTAGTGCCATGATCTATCTGAATGATTCCTCCAAGTACCCGCTGCAGCTCTTTCTGCGCCAAATTCTGGTGCTTCAGGAAATGGCTGCTCAAGGGGGAGGAGCGATTGATACCTCTTCAGCAACGGCGATGAATACCAAAGCGGAGATTGCTGCGCTGGTCAAATATGCTGTCATTATTGTTGCCACCCTACCAGTCATTGCAGTGTATCCATTCCTCCAGCGTTACTTTGTACAGGGTGTTATGATCGGTTCCGTTAAGGGATGATCTTAATCCATATACCACATTAAACAAGGGGAGTTGTTGTTATGAAAAAGCTTCGCAAGGCTTCATCCATTACACTCTGTCTCACCTTATTCGCAACATTGCTTGCAGCTTGTGGTTCAACCAATGAAGACGGAAGCACGACCTCCAAAGTAGAGGGGGTCAAAAAAGAAGGTTTCCCCATTGTAGACAAAACGCTAACGTTAAAGGTCATGTCCCAGGATGCGGGCGTAGCCGATTGGAGCACGATGCCTGTGCTGCAAGAAATGGAGAAACTGTCGGGCATCAAGCTGGAGTACCAGCTCTCACCAATCGACAGCTTTGAAACGAAGAAAAATCTGGTTTTTGCGAGCGGAGACTTGCCCGATATGTTCTATGCTGCGGACCTCAAGCCAGCCGAGCAGGTGACATATGGCAGCCAGGGCATCCTGATTCCGTTGGAAAAATACATTGACGAAGGTTACGCCCCAAATATCAAAAAGATTCTCGATGAGAACCCGGATGTCCGCAAATCATTTACAACACCTGATGGACATATGTATGCACTCCCATTCATTGATAAAGCCGCCGTGTGGTATAGAGGCCCAATGTGGTACAACGGGGAATTCTTGAAGGTACTTAACGTTGAAGAGCCTAAGACCACGGAAGAATTGTATACGTATCTCAAGCGTGTAAAAGAAGAAGATCCTAATGGCAATGGCCAGCAAGATGAAATTCCGCTGACTTCTGTAAAACTGGATGATCTTCGCATGTTTTTCTTCGGCTTCTGGGGAATGTACAACGAAGGCATCTATTCTGATAAGGACGGAAAAGTTCACTACCCTTATCAAGAAGAAGGTTATAAAGGGTATCTGACATTCATGAATCGCTTGTGGAAGGAAGATTTGCTGGATCATGAGACCTTCTCTCAAACAGGCGATCAGAAAAAAGCAAAAGGTGAAAGCAACAAACTTGCACTGTTCAACGATTACCATCCATACTTCACGCTCGGCGGTGAACCGAGCACGGATCATCCGCTGATGACACCAGTGAAGAGCGAAGTGGCAGACTCCCCGGTATACGGCAAACACCCGGGTATGTCGGCTCGCGGTACCTTTGCTATTACGAGCAGTAACCCGTCACCTGAGGCGACGATGCGATGGATCGATTACTTGTACAGCTATGAAGGTGCGACTCTGTTCAATCAAGGTCCGGAAGGTGTGTTATGGCAATTCAAAGACAAGGAAAATCACGTAAAAGAGTGGCTCCCCGTTCCTGGGGGTGGGGATCGTGAGGAATACCGCGGTAAAATCACTCCGAACTTTGGTATCTTGACACCGGGCATTAATGATCCCGAAGTAGCGAAGGGTCTTCGCACCGAATTTGATGAGTGGATTGACCAGCAGAATCAAGAGAAGTTGGTACCTATCGGAAAAGCACCATTTCCTAACGTTTATTTGACGAATGAAGAGCAAAGCGAAGCAACCGCTCTATTGTCTGACCTGGATACGTACGTTAAACAGATGGAAGCGAAGTTTGTGACCGGCCAGGAACCACTTGAGAACTGGGATAAGTACATTGCACAGATGAAGAAAATGGGCAGTGACCGTATCATCGAACTGTATCAGGGGGCATATGACCGCTGGAATTCGGGGCAATAAAGCCTATCGAGGTACATCCCATGCAGAAAGACAGCAGTTAGCTTCAATAATGTTAGCTGCATTAAATTTTTCGCATATAAGAATTCTCGGGGGAGGTGGACCGTTATGCAGAAATGGTTTGAAGAAGCCAAACTGGGGATATTCATCCACTATGGCATCTATGCGGTGGACGGGGTTGCGGAATCCTGGTCCTTCTATAATGGCAGGATATCCTATGAAGAATATATGAAACAGTTGGATGGTTTTACGGCATCGGAATTTAATGCGGAAAAGTGGGCGGACTTGATTGAGAAGTCTGGTGCTCGGTATGCCGTATTGACAACGAAGCATCATGATGGCGTTGCATTATGGGATACGCAATATAGCGATCTCAATGTTGTCAAACAGACACCAGTGAATCGTGACATTGTGAAGGAATATGCGGAAGCGATTCGGGAAAAGGGCATTCATCTGGGGATGTATTTCTCGCTGATTGATTGGTCACACCCGGATTATCCTAGCGTCTATGAAGGTGGGAAAGTACCGGAGGATCTCAGCAGTGTCAATCGGCATTCAAGCCCTGTGGATGGTGTTGAGGATCAGGAGAAATGGAAGAAATTCCTTGAATTCAATAACCACCAGCTGCGGGAGATCATGACGAATTACGGTAAGGTGGATCTGCTGTGGTTCGATGGCGATTGGGAACGGAGTGCCGAGCAGTGGAATCTGCCGGAGTTCAAGCGTTACCTGCAATCTTTTAACCCGGATGTCATCATCAACTCCCGCCTTCAAGGTTATGGAGATTATAAAACGCCAGAGCAAGGCATCCCGATTACAAGACCGGAGGGACCATGGGAGTTCTGCACCACGATCAACACATCATGGGGCTATGTGCCAACAGACCATAAATACAAATCGTTAAATCAGATCATTCGGATGTTCTGTGATTGTATTTCGATGGGGGGCAATATGCTGCTGGATATTGGTCCGCGAGAAGATGGCACCATCGATAAGAGGCAGGAGGATATTCTGCTTGGACTGGGAGCTTGGATCCGAACCCATGAGGAGGCTGTTTTCGGAACGGGTGAAGGCATTATGACCCGCTATTATCTGGGAGGAAGCACTGTATCCGAGGATAGAAAAACGTTATATCTGTTTGTGTATGACGAGCCGAAAGAGAATGTGTGCATCAAAGGTCTATGCAATCCGATCAAGAAAATTACCGTGCTGCATTCGGGCCAAGAGCTTACTCATGAAATCCATGGAGGTGTGCCTTGGTTCAATATCCCGGGGACAACGTGGATCAAGATGGCCCCGGAGGACACGCATGAACAGGTGACCGTTCTTAAGCTCGAATTCGATGAGGAGCTGGAAATGTACGGCGGCTCAGGCGCCGTTGTCACCCATAACTAACCATTACGGGGAGGGGATGTGCCGATAGATGCATGCCCTCCCTTATGAATTGGAGAGAGCGAAATGAACCAAAGTGGAGTGCCGGAGCCGAAGATTGAGTATGCTCCCAAACATTATATATGCAAGCGTGCAAAGGAGCCGCTGGCGCTGGATGGTCGTGTGGATAAGGCATTCTGGGATGCAGCCGATTGGACGGATGATTTCGTTGATATCGAAGGCGATCTTCGTCCGAAGCCCGGGAAACAGACGCGGGTAAAAATGCTGTGGGATGACGATTATTTCTACTTTGCTGCCGAACTGATTGAAGATCAGATCTGGGCAACGTTGACCGAGCGGGATTCTGTTATTTTCTATGACAATGACTTTGAGATTTTTATCGATCCCGATGGGGATTCCCATCAATATTATGAGTTCGAGATCAACGCGCTCAATACGGTATGGGATCTCTTATTGGTAAAGCCATATCGGGATGGTGGACCTCCGGTTAACGGTTGGGATATCAGCGGTCTCAAGACCGCCGTATATATCGATGGAGAGCTGAACAGACCTGGCGCCGATAACCGGAAATGGAGCGTGGAAGTCGCGATTCCCTGGACCAGTCTTAAGGAATGCGCCGAAGGTAACCGTCCGCCTGCACCAGGTGAGTTCTGGCGTGTCAACTTCTCGCGTGTGGAGTGGCAGACCGAGGTACAGGACGGTGAATACCGCAAGGTGCTGAATCCAGATACGGGCAACCCTTATCCGGAGGACAACTGGGTGTGGTCACCTATGGGTATTATCAACATGCATTACCCGGAGTTATGGGGTTATGTTGTATTCTCGGATGACGAAACGGATCAGTCGTTTGAGTTGCCGGAAGACGAACGAATCAAATGGGAGCTTCGCAGGCTCTACTACCGTGAACGCAATTATTATGAAACCCATGGTGAATTTACACAGGATGTGAAGCTGCTTATGGGTGAGGAATCGTGGAGCTGTGAGCCTGTTATTGAAACGACTCGCAGCCTGTTCCAGATTACTGCGCCGTCTTCGGACGGAACGGCCTTGATCTGTATTCGGGAAGACGGAAAGCTGTGGAAGGAGTGATAACGCAATGACCAGCCAAACCTTGGTATTTTCCCTTGATGCACAGTCATTGGAGAGAATCGAGCAGAAGTTCCAGGAGAAGGTACGTTTTGCAGAGGCCCGCAAATCGGAATTGTTTCATGTTTTTCAGCAGGAGCTAACGCATGAAGAGGCATGGGCGTTGAAGTGTGTCTATGCCTATATGCCGGTAAACGACATGGCTGATTATAACGGGGACTTGTTCTTGAGCCATGTGCGCCGGGCTTTGGACACTCGCAAACGTGTGCCTTGGGGAGAACGCGTTCCTGATCATTTGTTCCTTCATTTTGTACTGCCTTATCGCATAAATACGGAAAATATTGAAGATTTCCGCGGTTTGATCTATGACGAATTAGCCGAGCGGACAGCGAAGTTATCCATGGCTGATGCCATTCTGGAGACCAATTACTGGTGTCATGAGAAAGCGACCTATATTGGCAGTGATCTGCGCACGATATCACCGCTGACGATGATCCGGAATGCTCGTGGTCGATGCGGCGAAGAATCCACGCTGGCGGTGGCCGCTCTTCGCAGCATCGGTATACCTGCCCGTCAGGTCTATACACCGCGCTGGGCTCACTGTGACAGTAACCATGCTTGGGTAGAAGCCTGGGCAGATGGTCAATGGTATTACATCGGGGCATGTGAGCCTGAAGCCCGTCTGAACCAGGGGTGGTTCAGCCCGCCAGCCCGCAGGGCCATGCTGATTAATACGAGGATCTATGCCGACTATCCCGGACCAGAGGATATTACGCTCTCGGAAAAGGGATTTACGGAAATTAATTTGCTTGAGAACTATGCGCCCATACGCAACATCTATGTGAAGGTGAAAAATGAACAGGGAGAGCCCGTACCCGGCGCGAGTGTTCGTTTTGAGTTGTACAATACGGCTGAATTCTATCCGATTGCCGAAATTAGCACGGATGCACAAGGGGAAGCGACCTTTAAGACTGGCTGTGGTGACCTTTTGATTCGTGCGGTCAGCGGCGGCAAGTGGAGTGAGATCCTATTTAAGGCTCAGGAAAACAAGGTTATAGAGCTTGTGCTGAACTCATCAGAGCAGCCTACAGGGATTGCAGATTTCGATATGGTTCCTCCTCCGGAAAGGGAGGGAGAGGTCGTGGTTGCATTACCGGAAGAGAAGATTGAGATTCATAATCGTCGTCTGGAGGAAGGATCGCAGACCCGGAGCGAGTATGAGGACACGTTCCTGAGTGAGGAGGAAGCTGTCTCGCTGGCTAAAAAGGTTGGACTGCCCTCGGTACGTGTGTGGGATGTTCTCCGCAAGGCACGGGGGAACAGCCAGGAAATTGCAGCTTTCCTAGAGGCACGTTCCAATCCATACGGTGAGTGGCCGCTCCGGTTGCTGGAGTCGATGAATGAAAAAGATTTAATTGATACTTTTCGCCAGACGCTGGATGATCATCTGATCGGTGCGCTCTCGCAGCAAGGATCTTGGGCGGAAGATACATTTGTGAGATACATCCTGTGTCCGCGGATTTCCTATGAGATGCTGGTCCCTTATCGAGGTGTATTCCACAATGCCTTTTCGGCAGATGAGGCGGCAGCGTTCAGGGAGAATCCCTCGACACTTGCCCGAATGCTGGAACAGCAATATGAATACTATGAAGATCTTCCTAATCTAAAAGGCAAAGGGAATCCAATAGGGACGTTTAGTCTAATGAAGGGAGACTCTCAGTCGCTGGATATTTTGTTTGTGGCTGTATGTCGCAGTTTGGGTATTCCGGCCCGATTACATCCCAGCGCACAGAAACCACAGTATCTAAGTGACAAAGGCTGGGAGGATGCAGTGTTTAGTCTCACCTCACCTCAAACTCAGAAGAGCACAAGTTGGGGAATGCTCCATCTTCATAGGGATATAAAGGTTCCGCAGGATACACCTGAAGCATCTTATTTCGAAAATTTCTCGTTTGCCCTTCTGGAGGATGGCGTCTACAAGACGTTGATTTATCCTTATGGCAGTACGGATGTCTATAGTGAGCCATATGAGGTTGAGGCAGGAGCTTATCGCTTAACGACAGGCGTTAGGCTGAAAGATGGAACGGCAAAAGTACGATTCGTTTACTTTACCGTGAGCGCTGGAGATACCACTGAGGTTGTCTTGTCTTATCGCGAGACTGAGGTTGATATTCCTGTACTGGGTAAACTGGCACCAGGAAGTATACTGACCCGTCTGGATGGTTCAGAGGTAGAACTGGAGGAACTTCTGGGATCGGAGGGTGCCATTGCTGCCTGGATTGAACCGGAGCGGGAACCGACCAAACATCTGATTCGTGAACTGTGCGAGCTGGCAGAGCCGCTGGATAAGCTGGGTATACCAATCGTACTCATGATCGGAGATATGGAATGGAACGCTTCTTTTGACCCTGTTGGTTATCCAAAGCTGCCTGTACGTACGGTTTTTGTACGAGATTCCAGTTATGCTTCCTTGTCAGGCTTCAATTCGAAGCCTGCGGCTTATGAAGCGGGTTATCCACATCTGTTTGTACTGGATACTCTGCATCAAGTTCGTTATTCGGCTTCCGGGTACAAGATTGGTACCGGGAAGGAAGCCTTGCAGATTGCTGCTGCGATATCTCAATCATCGATTGGATCGGAGTGAAGAGAGTGATGAAATATATTGCTGCGGGTTATGCCGTTGATTCAGTTCTTCCTGACATGACACATGAGGATCTGTCGAAGTTAACACATCTGAACATAGCCTTCGGACATGTCAAGAATGATGCAATCACTACCGAGCATTTAAAAAATGGCCATGTGATCCAGAACATCAAGCGGGAGCATCCAAATCTTACAGTGCTGTTGTCTGTAGGTGGATGGAGCGCTGGCGGTTTTTCCGAAGCCGCCTCAACCCAGGCGGGGAGGGACAGCATGGCTGCATCGGCGTTTAGGGCGCTGGAGGAATATCCTTTTGACGGGATCGATCTGGACTGGGAATATCCTTGTTACGGTGAAGCTGGTATCGCATCCAGCCCAGATGATAAACGGAATTTCACCTTACTTCTCAAGACAATGCGGAAGGCACTGAGTGCCAAGGGAGAAGAGGATGGCCGTCATTATCTGCTCACCATTGCAGCAGGGGCTGATCAATACTACGTTGATGGTACAGAGATGGCCGAGGTGCAGCAGTATCTGGACTACGTGCAGTTGATGACCTATGATATGCGCGGCGGTTTTCAGGTTCTGACCGGACACCATACGAATCTGTACACGCCAACAGGAGATCTGTTTCGAATTAGTACGGATGCTTCCGTGGCCCTGTTTGTTCGCGCTGGTGTCCCGAAGGAGAAGATTGTGATCGGAGCTGCGTTCTATTCCCGGATCTGGAATGAGGTTCCTGACCGAAACCACGGGCTCCATCAAATGGCTGGTAGCACAGGCGGCTACGGTCCGTCATTTGCCGAGCTGGAAGCGAAGTACATTAACAAGAATGGTTACACTCGTTATTGGGATGAAGAAGCCTGTGCACCGTTTCTGTTTAATGGGTCCAGCCTCATATCTTATGATGATGAAGAATCGATCCAATGCAAATGTGATTACGTAAAGGATCAGGGTCTGGCCGGGATCATGTTCTGGGAGTACGGCTGTGATCCGACTCACCGTTTGCTGGGTGCAGTACATCAAGGGCTGAAGGTTCTTCCGGCTGGGAAAATCGGATAAGGCCACCGGCCGCGACGAATCAGATTATTCCTTCGGACTAAAAACATACGAAGGGGCCGTCCTATACGTCATGAGCATGACGTATAGGACGGCCCTTGTTTGCGTTATTTTGGTCTAATGAATCAGGCACTGTTATTCGCTCTCATATACATTGTTTACTGTTCTGAGATGTAACCATCACAGAGACGATATCTCCCTTTATCCAATACATTCCTCATCATCATCATCAGGGGAATCGGCGGAGCCGTTGGGACGGTGCATTTTACGGTATTGCCCTGGGGTATAACCCGTCTCTTTTTTGAATTTGCGGATGAAGTTTGGTGTATCCAGGTAACCGACACGCGTGATGATATCTTTTAACGGATCGGTAGTATGCAGCAGTAGTCGAATGACCTCATCCATCCGTTTCTGCCAGATATATTGGGTAAAGTTCATGCCGATCTTTTCTTTGAAAGAACGACTGAAATAGGATGAAGAGATCGTAAATTTCGATGAAATCGTACCTAAACTGAGATCATAATCAGAGAAATTGGCATCGATATACGCAACGATTTCATCCATAAGAGAGCTTTCTTCCGTCTCACTTTTCGCCTCGACATGGGCGCAGATTTCGGCGGCGAGGCCTGTCAGTTTTTTCTCCAAATCCTCCAACGAGTCGTAGGAAGTGATTCTTGGAAGTTGATCAACCACATGATGGATTCCAAGCTCCGAGGCGGTTTTGAGCATTGTATTCAGAATATCAAAGCAGATGCAACGCAGCAGCGGTACAGACGGCATTTCGGATTTCAGGGTATTCAACGCAGTTGACACCATCTGAACCGCCACATCATAGCTGCCTTGTTTTAAGCTCTGAACCAGCTTTAATAACACATCCTTAGGGACCCAGAAGGAAGAATCCTGTGCATCGGAACCGGAAAGGTTGTTAAAGTATGTACTGCTGCCCTGTCCATGCAGCATCGATGCTTCCAGAGCGGTCGAGGCCTCAATGTAGGATTGATTCAGCTGTTTCGGATAAGTGTACCGATTGCCTATCCCGATCGCGGGCGCGACCCCGGTGTGTTCAATCACCATCCATTGCAGTTTTTCAACGATAGGCTCCATAAGGGTATTCAGGCTACCTTCATGCCCAATTTCGGCATCGAATCCCACGATAAGGGCCAATTGGTCTGCCTGTGGCAGCTCTACGCCGTAAGCATAAGCAGACAACTCAGGCAGCTCCACATCGTTCATCAGCTGCATGACAGTAGGTTGCTCGGGGTTATCACCGATAGGAAAAGCATGCATTTCCCAGCCCATGATCATGACAAAATAATGGGATCGGTTAAAGCGTATGCCAAGCTTATCCGTAAACTCAGAGGGAAAATCTCCGGTGTGACCGTGCTTCAGCAACATGAGCAAAATATGATTGCGAGCATAGGGCTCCTGAAGATCTACGCGCTGACTATAATCATGCAGTGTTTTCTTAATCCATTCCAGCTCGTTGGTGGTGGAGGATGGATCAGGATCATTCTTCAACCGAATGAACTCCATTAAGTCTGAAATCGGATGGTACTGTCTTCGGGCCAACATAATGGCGAGGAACGTGCCCATCACCACCATGAAGGAGAAAACAAGAACAACAAAGGTGCGAATATGAACGATTCGGCTAAAAAATTGGTTGCTGGGCATAGCGGTTACATAAGTCCAACCCGCATCCGATTTAACGGATACAACCGAATGTGGTTCTTGATTTAAGGAGATGCTGTGCGTTCCGGGTTCAAGAGCAAACAGAGCGTTAACTTCCTGTTCGGATATGATTTCTCCCTTGTAATTGGCTGCCAGTACTTGCCCGAAATTATCGAAAATATAAGTCATCCCGTGATAGTCGCTGAGGATGGAATCAATTAGGCCCGTCAGATTGGACTCGTGAATCAGGTACATGACGGTTCCATGGGCGGGCGTATTGTTAGGTGCAATCGGTACAAGGTAGGCCAGCATGGAATTGGGTATTCTGGTTCCTTGGACGACCTGCTCCGCTGGACGTATCGTGGGGGACTGTACGCTATTCAAATCCCGGATCATGTCTGTTTTGTTCCACGTAGTAAATTTGTAGCGACCAGTGAATACATCCAGGTTCTCAGAGCCTTGAGAAGAATAGATGTTATCATCTCCACGGAAGAACAGGAATAACTCATCGATAATGGAACTGGTGGCTTTGTATTTGACCAATGCGCCGATTGATTCCCGACTATAGTACGGATGGTGGGTCCAATACCGCGTTAACTGCTCATCGTAGGCGATGCGAAAAGCGATGTCTTGGAGTTCCTTCATGCGATCATCAATGACCGTTTTGGCTTGAGTGAGCTGATTGACATTGGTCTGTTCAATCTCTGAACGGAGCGTGTCCACAGCGTTGTGATAAATAATGATGGTTAAAATAACAAGAGGGATAAGGAAAATGGAGATATAGGATAGTGTGTACTTAAACAGAAGCTTGGACTTGAAGTGATTCCATTTCATATCTGCAACCTCCCGTTTTTCTTTCGTGCTGCAGCGATAGCGCTCTCATATGGGCAGTGAAGGTATTGCCAAGATGGTAGCTGCTGGGGTGTTCCTTCTGAAAATACTAGGAGAACTTCTCTAATAAAGCAATGGTTCTTTTATAAATTCCAGTGCAATCCGTAAGAAAGATATAGTTATAGCAAAATCCCCTCAAAGTTCACTCATTTCCTTATGCTACCACACAAGGCTTTTCAAAGAGTATCTACTTTAAGGGGATAATTTTAGCTGATCATATATTATATTTTCTATTACTGAATATAGGAGTTAAAACGATTATTCGTTCAGAGGTTCATAGTCAAACCAATCGTAACTTGCAGGTGTACACTCCTCCGATGGAGCATAGGCGTACATGGCTATCATCACACCAGTGAAACCACTCGCCACTTCGGTAGATAACAGATGTGTTTCTCCTGAACCCACTTCAATGGCATCGGATGAACCTTGCTGGTAGAGGAACGTGAAGTGATTACGGTCAGCCTTGATTTGTAATACAACCGGCCCCTTGTCACAGTCAAGCACCTGTTCGGTTCGCATAGAGCCGACGGTTCGTCGCAATACGATTTTCTTCTGACCGTCAATCCGAGTTACAGCCAAATCATAATGATATTTATGATTCATAAATACCGTTAATCCAGCTTCCTCACCGCTCGCATTTGGCTCATAATACAGCTCGGTGGCCGTATTGCATAAGAAATGGCTTAATCGACGCCCGACAAAGGCAGGATTTTGTCCATCATCGAGTGAAACCGAATGACCACGAAGGATGAGCTGCCCGGGATTTTCAGTGAGCGTCCAACTACCCGGAGCCGGATTACGTAAGAAAATCCAGTTCATGCCTAATGATGGTTCGTCAAAATCATCCCGAATAGCCTGAGGTGACCAAGGGTGCTCAGCCAACAAAGGCCCAGTCATCTCCTGCTCGATATGTCCGTCCACACCGATCACCGGCCAACCGGTATCCGTCCAAGTGACAGGTGCCAGGAACGTTTCGCGTCCCAGATGGTGCCGCATGGGGTAACCTGCTGGACGGATGCCAAGAGATACGGCCCACCAGCTTCCATCCTGGATCTGGACAAGGTCTGCATGACCGGTTGCATGAATGCTGGATTTCATGCTCCGATTGGACAGAATCGGATTATGAGGACACGGATCAAATGGTCCATATGGCTCTGTGCTCCGAGCAATGGTCTCCATATGACCATACTCGGTTCCACCTTCAGCGATCATCAGATAGTAGAGGCCGTTTATTTGATACATGTGGGGAGCTTCGGGTGCTGCTCCTCCGGTTCCAGTCCAGATCAATCGGCTATCGGTTAGTCTGGCTCCGGTCGTGATGTCTATCTCGCACTGATAGATGCCCTCGCCCTCATCGCCGTTAGAGGCCGTTTGAAAATACACATGTCCATCTTCATCGAAGAGAAAAGAGGGATCAATGCCGCCCTGATCAACAAAAATCGGAGCAGACCATGGTCCCTCGGGCTGGGCACTACGTACATAAAAATTTCCGCCGCCGCTGACATTGGTTGTTGTCATGTAGAACCAGCCATCATGGTACCGGAGTGTTGGGGCAAAAATACCGCCAGAGCTGCCTGCATTCGCTAGAGGGAGTTGCTCCGTTGTTGTGAGGACATGGCCGATCTGTCGCCAGTTCACAAGGTCTTTGCTGTGGAAGATGGGCACACCTGGGAAATATTCAAAGGTACTGGTTACCAGATAATAGTCTTCATCTACACGGCAGATACTTGGATCTGGATAAAACCCCGGAATCACCGGATTGGTATATTTCATCATGTTATGCTCCTATCATTTCGAGAGTTTAATATGGATCTGAACGAGAACGTATGAGATGTATCCTTGCTACAAGGGGAATTATATCGTCTTTAATCATTTCCAACCTTGATTTTTCGGTCCTCGAATAGCATGATATAGACATTCAACCCAACATGGTTTGCGGAGGGGAATGCTTTTGAGTAATGCATATTTGAGATGGTTTACTTCAGATCAAGAGTTTCCATTTTTCATTCAGTATGGTGGACACGACCAAGACATGGAACTTCATAATCATGTGGACTTTACGGAACTTGTCATTGTTCTGAGTGGTCATGCAACCCATGTAGTGAACACCGAGGAATTTTTTATTAAAAAAGGGAACGCATTTGTGATTAATGGCGACACCCATCATGCGTATAAAGACCCTCATGATTTTAGGATCTGTAACATTATGTTCAGTCCCGAGATGCTTGCTTCGGCTGGGCCCGATCTGAGAAAATCTAACGGCTTCCAGGCGCTGTTTGTTTTGGAACCGTTTTATCGTAATATTCACTCCTTTCCGAGTAAATTGGCGTTATCCATTTCCAGTCTGGAGTATGTAGAATCACTGATATCGTTCATGATTGAGGAGTATCAGAGTAAACAGCAAGGGTATCAGACGATGTTGATCTCACGTCTTACGGAGATGGTTGTTTATTTGTCGAGGCAATATGATACGCAGGAGAAAGGGATCGAAGGTAATAATCTGATGCATCTGGCCAATGCCATTTCATTTATCGAAGATCATTATCTGGAGCCACTGTCGCTAGAGGATATTGCGGGGAAGTCAAATATCTCTATAAGGCATCTGAACCGGATTTTTCGATCCTATTATCAGATGACCCCGATCTCTTATCTGCAAAAGTTGCGTCTGGAGAAGGCTTGTCATTTGTTGAAAAACGGGAATCTGTCCATCACGGAAATTTCGTATGAATGTGGATTTAACGACAGTAATTATTTCACCCGCCAGTTCAAGAAAGCTTTTGGCAAGTCTCCCAAAACATACAGGCAGACTCATTAATACCTGACCGAATATAAGACACCAAAACAGGGCCCCCTCATATGGAGGTCCTGTCTGCTGTCTCAGGGAAAATCTAATAGTCCAAAAGCCGTCCGTTGTCATGCCACTGACCGTACATTTTATTTTCCTTTGTGTTGGTTATGAACTTATCTAATCTGCTCTGGAATAATGCTGGCTGATTCTTAACACTTTGGATCGTATCGATCCGAACGTTTTGATACAGGGTAGGGAAGGCCATGAAATTTGCATAAACCTGATGGTCTTCTTTCAACCTTTGTTCGATCACACCATCAATTATGAAAGCATTTGGCTCCATAACAGGAAGAACCTCTCTACCCTCGTCATGCATGAAGCCCAACTTTTCAAGTCGACGGACACGTTCCTTGTTCAATTCAGTCCATGAGCTGCGTTTACTTCTAGGAGATAATCTCTGTGCTAATTGAGTCTCGGATATTTTCTTTTTGACTCCATCGATCCAGCCAAAGCACAGCGACTCCTCAACCACGTCCAAATACAGCAGGGTATTCGGCACGGGTTTTATGCTTATCATTACCCAGCAAGATTTCTCAACTTTTCCATGCGTCCGCAACCAATTTCTCAATTCATCCCTCGATGTCACGGGGATACAATGTACATTTTCCATCCGATTATCAACTATACTTGAGCCTGTTCCTGATACCAAAAGAGTGAATAGTCATTCATGATGGAGGCATGCCCCAATTGACGCAGCATGGTAGAAACATTGCCTCGATGATAGGTTCCGTGGTTAACCACATGGATTACGATATCCGATAAGCTGGTTTTGCGAATTCCTGCAAATGGATTATCGAGTAGAATGGTTTGCTCCAGATCAGCTTGGCCTCGTAACCACTCACTGTATTGTGCCGACAGGTCGGTAAAACATTGGACGTACTCATCCACAGAACCGTGAATTTCACTATTGAGTGGTATGCATGCTTGCAGTGCCTCGGGCATACCGGTGCCAGTTAACACCAGGTACCACATCTTATCCACTGTATAGATATGGCTGAGTGCGTGAGCAATGGTTGGATATGAACTGTTCACTTCCTGACTCAGTACAGAAGAGGGCAGTTCCTTGATTCTGCCCAGGATCGTTTGGTTGGCCCATGCGTGGTAGTTATACATTTGTTCCGAATGATTCATTGATGATCGTCTCCTTTAATTTGGCTATAGATTGGGTTAACTTACTGAGATGATTATAAAAAAAGAAGTATGACAACAGCGTGTCATACTTCTTCATAGAGCTTAAGTGCGTTTCGAAGTTGTTCTTTCAGAATGCCTCGTAATTCAATCGGTTCAAGCACCTCAGCGCCACTACCCAAACTAAGCAGAAACGACCATAACCACTTGGCTTGTAACGGTTGATGAACCTGGATACGCATCGTCATACTTCCATCCTCGTGAAATTGCTTATCTGCCTGTTGAAAATGATCCATGGCTTCCGCGAGCGCTTCCGGGTTCACCCGAAATACCACATTACTTACCTGATCTTGCCATGACGGATCTGACTCAACCGTCTCTTGGGGAAGCTCAAGGTGGGGTTGGAAGTGTTCCGATGTCAGCTGCACGTTCATCATCCGGGACAGTCGGAACTCGCGATAATCTTGCCGTGTCTGGCAAAATCCATATACATACCAATTACGATATTTAAAATGAAGTCTTACCGGTTCCAGATGGCGGGGTGTATGTTCATTCTTTGTATTGATGTAGTCAAAACGGACAACCTGATGATCCGTAATACCTTTACGCAGATGAGGAAGGGCGTCAGGTTCTGTTCGGCGAGTCTCCAGATCCACCGACAGACTTGAGGTTTGATGCTCCGGTCCAATCGTTTGCAGACGTTCAATCGTGCCTTGTGCACGTGCATCTTCGAATACTGTGGATAGACTGCTCAGGACCGTGATCAGGGAATCCACATCATAAGAACCGAGCAAGCTTTTATCCATCTTGTATCCGTCCATCATGCCGTAGCCGCCTTTGAGTCCCTGATGGGAGACGACCGGGAAGCCAGCGGCACAGATTACATCAATATCCCGATAGATCGTTCTTGGGGACACCTGAAACTCTTCCGCCAAGGTGGAAGCAGACAATACTTCGTGGTTCAGCAGTTTGTATATGATTGAGATTAATCGCTCCAATTTCAAAAGGTATCCCCGCCCGTTATTCCATTTTGTCATTACAGGCCATTATTATATCACGCCAGAGTAAACAACATGGAGGATTACAGAGGGTCTATAGAAGTCATAACAGCCCGTGTGTTTATTCCAACTTGGTTGAATTAAGTTCTTAGGCGAGATGAAAAAAAGAGTGCTGGATAGCACCCTTTTGAAGAAACATGATTGTTGTTGTATTGAACATTATGTTAGCAGATCGGTCGAACTTAATTAATATCGAGTGAATAGTCAGAGCCGGCTCTACTCTTCTTGCACGTTATAGAGAACCCGAGCGAGCAGATTCTGTCCATAGTTTCCGAAGTTTTTACCAAAGATCGTTAAACCCCGTTTGTTCAAAGGTTCGTCCGTAACCGCAATGCGGAAATGAATATCGCTTTTGTAATCCAGCCCAATCTGGTCCAACGTCACGTCCGAGATGCGGCATCCGTCGATATAGCTACCTTCCTGTGTAATCCGGATCAGCTTCAGCATGCCGTACTGATTCAAGTGCGGAGGCCACCATTCCGGGTTGAAGGTACCGCGTGTATTACCAAAATCCCCCGGACTTGTCCAGCAGCCAATCTCAATACCGTTAATGTAGAAATAAATATCCGAAGGGTAATTGTCACAAAAGCCAGGGGCCTCCGATCCCAGTTCCATCGACAACTGAATTTCGCTAAAGGACTGATTAGGTTTGAGATAGTTGGGAATCCGATACTCGAGATAACCTTCAGCCAGCCAGATCATCTCCGCATCAATTCGCAGTGGATCAGCAAAGTAACGCGGATCATCGAACTCTCCAACAATGCTGTCCCGGGTAGCGAGACCACATGTAGGTGCAGCCTGATAATCGCTGTAATGACCGACCTGAATTTCCACCTCATAACGATTGTTAATCTCCTGTGAACGCAGATCAACCATCAATTTCTCCTCATTGAGATAACATATCTTCTGAATTCCATGTTTGCCAACAGCGGTGTTGATCTCGATCAATCCGCTCTCTTCAAGCTTCTTGATATGCATTGTAATGGCGCCATTACTCAGTCCCAGCTTGGTTGCAAGATCATTGAGATTAAGACTTTGGTTCTTGGCCAGCAGCTCGATGATCTGAATCCTGATTTCCGAACTGAGCGCTTTGAAGATATTCACACCCGACATCAGATCTTTAATATAAATCATAGGTGGATTTCCTTTCCCCGTTCTGAACAAAGTCTTCGACACAGACATTTGCACATTTATATGTTTTATTTCAGATAATTATAAATCATTCCCTCATGGAAGGGAAGGGTGGAGAAATAGAAGCCAAAACCCTTGTATATAGCGCAAATACGAAAATATAATCTATATTTTGTTCACTATTCCGGTTAAAATAAGTGTTAATCAGTTCACATATATTTGAAATATACCATTGAAATGTAATGTAACCGCTTTTATAATCCTATTATACCTAAATTGATTCATTACTTCATGAACCTAATTAACCATTTGATCAGGAAAGGTGGAGTTTGGTTTGGAAAAGTTAAGCAATGTGAAGAGGTTTAAGTGGAAACGGTTGGCGTTACCGGCATTACTTGTGATGGTATTACTGCTGGCAGGTCAGTCAAAAGCTTTGGCGGCGTTCTGGAATCTGACCGGAGATACCGCTGTTCATGATCCGTCGATTATCAAAGAGGGCAGTTCCTGGTACACCTTTTCAACCGGCCCGGGCATTCAAGTATTGAAATCCGATAATGGATCGTCCTGGTATCGTGTTCCACAAATCTTCTTAAGTAAGCCATCCTGGTGGGCTTCTGCCGTTCCGGGACAAAGCGGATTGGATGTATGGGCACCGGACGTAGAGCAGTATAACGGAAAAGTATGGCTCTATTATTCGATCTCCACCTTTGGCTCCAATCGGTCTGCGATTGGTCTTGCGTCTGCGAACAGCATTGGAGCAGGGCAATGGAAGGACGAAGGATTGGTGCTTCAAACCACGACCGCCAATAACTATAATGCCATTGACCCGAATCTGGTCATTGATGCTTCAGGCAATCCATGGCTGGCCTTCGGTTCTTTCTGGAGCGGTCTGAAGATTGTCAAGCTGGACAAAAATACGATGAAACCGACGGGAAGTATAACTTCCATTGCTGCGCGCCCGAATAACGGAGGTGCTATTGAAGGACCAAGTATTGTATATCGGGGCGGCTACTATTACCTGTTTGCTTCCATCGATTCTTGCTGCCAAGGGGTGAACAGTACCTACAAAATGGTCTATGGACGTTCGACCAGTATAACAGGCCCTTATGTGGACAAAAACGGAGTTAATATGCTGAATGGTGGCGGAACGATATTGGATACAGGCAATGTGAAATGGAAAGGTCCAGGTGGTCAGGACGTGTACAACGGCAATGTCATCGCAAGACATGCCTATGATGCAGAGGATAATGGCAATCCAAAATTGCTGATTAATGACTTGTTGTGGGACGCTAATGGATGGCCGAAGTATTGATTTATTTTAGATAAATATAAAATGTTTTATAAAAGTGTTGACTAAAGTGATCTGGATTTGATAAATTAACAACAGAAATCCTATTTCATCCAATTGAATACGGTTACAAGTCCAGATCAGGAGGGGTTCAGATGGTAAAGAAAAAGAATTGGGTCACATTTATGCTTCTTATGCTGGTAAGTGCACTGGTACTTGCGGGCTGCGGAGGAGGAAGCGGCGGTGCAAGTGGGGACAAGGAGTTAACGTTTATGTTCCGCGGGGGCACAGATGAGCAGAAAGCATACCAGGCAGTGGTCAAGAAATTCGAAGAAGATCATCCGGGTGTGAAAGTCAAAATTATTGTAACGGCTGCGGATCAATATGCAACCAAGCTGAGAGCGGCAATTACAGGCAACAGCTTGCCTGACGTATTTTATTTTAACCCAGGCGATATTAAGGCCTATGTGAACAGCAATGTTCTCATGAATCTTACACCTTACATTGAAAAAAATGCGGATGTTGATTTGAATAACATCTGGAAATATGGAGTGGATCTATACCGTTATGATGGCAAGATGGCAGGACAGGGTGATCTCTACGGCATGCCGAAGGACCTCGGGCCATTTGCACTAGGCTACAACAAGACTTTGTTTGAAAAAGAAGGCATTCCACTCCCTGACAAGGATAAACCATATACATGGGAAGAGTTCATTAAGGTGAATCAGCAAGCGACCAAGGATACCAACGGGGACGGTAAACCGGATGTATTCGGTACAGGTTTTAACGTACAGTGGGCACTGCAATCCTTTGTATGGAGCAATGGCGGGGACTGGCTGGATGAGAGCAAAACGAAGGTGACCATTGATGATCCGAAATTCGCAGAAGCTCTGCAATTCTTCGCGGATATGCAGAACGTATACAACATTACACCTTCCATTGAGGAAGCGCAAACATTGGATACCTATCAACGCTGGATGAAAGGGGAAATGGCCTTCTTCCCTGTAGGTCCTTGGGATATGAGTACATTCGAGACTTTGCCTTTCGAGTATGATTTGTTACCTTTCCCTGCGGGATCGACTGGCAAGTCGGCTACGTGGATTGGTTCCCTGGGAATTGGGGTATCTGCGAAATCGAAACATCCGGAAGAAGCGGCAGCATTGGTGAACTACCTAACCGCTTCGAAAGAAAGTATGCAGCAACTGGTAGATGCCAAGGTACAGATTCCGAATCTGCTTGATATGGCAGACGAGTGGGCCAAAGATACATCCACGAAACCATCCAACAAGCAGGAATTCATTGATATCGTAGAGGATTACGGACGTTCTTTGCCAGGTAACTACACGTACAATGCGGAGTGGTATGACCTCTTCTTCACAGACATCCAGCCGGTATTAGATGGCAAGATTACAGCCGCTGATTATGTGAAGCAACAACAGCCAAAAATGCAGAAGCTGCTCGACAAAGCGGTTGAACAGGAACAGAAATCTCAGAAATAGTAGATAGGAAAGGGTGATGCCGGCAGCCTGCAATCATGCTGCTGGCATCATTCGTATTGGAACTTATTGGATTCCATACGGGCATGTGGCATTCGTTGATCGGCAAGGTTCAATCGAAGAATGCCACATGCTGATACTAGAAACAGGGGTGAACGCCGTGATTACGAAATCGAGTTTGTATCGCAAAGAGATGCTGTACGGATATCTGTTTATCTTACCTCCGATTCTTGGGTTGCTGATCTTTGTCATGTTCCCATTCCTCTACTCCCTCTATGGTTCCTTTACCGACTGGGATGGATTGGGACAGATGAACTTTATCGGATTGGCCAACTTCAAGGACTTGCTAACGGATGACTTATTTTACAAAGCGATGTTTAATACATTCTTCCTGATGCTCGGGATCCCGATTGGCCTTTTGCTGGCATTGTTGCTGGCTATGGGTTTGAATCGTAAAATTCCCGGGACTACGACCTTCCGTGTAATTTATTATATTCCGGTCATCTCCTCCCTGGCTGCGGTGTCCATCATGTGGAACTGGGCGTATAACGGGGATTACGGTCTGGTGAACCAGTTCCTCGGCCTGTTTGGCATTGAGGGTCCCAACTGGCTCGCGAACAAAGACACAGTCAAACCAGCACTGATTATTATGACGGTATGGAAAGGTTTGGGATACACCATGTTATTGTACTTGGCAGCGCTGCAAAGTGTATCACGTACATATTATGAGGCGGCTGAACTGGATGGAGCCAATGGGTTCCAGATTTTCCGCAATATCACCTGGCCAATGGTGAAGCCTGTTACCTTTTTCCTCGTCGTTACAAATATCATTGGCGGCTCCCAGATCTTTACCGAGATGAACATTATGACGCCTACAGGTGGTCCTGAATATTCATCGGCTTCGATTGTCTTCTATATTTGGCAGAAAGCCTTCAGTAACCTTCAAATGGGTTATGCGTCAGCCATGGCTATGATTCTTGGTATTTTCATTTTTGTCATTACCTTGGTGCAATTCAAAATGAACGAAAAATCAGCCTATGATGGGGATTAATTGTCAAGGGAAGGAGTGAATCGGAGATGTCTTACAGTCAAAAAAGGAATTTAACGAACACGATCATTTTTATCGTACTCGCGATCGGTGCTATTGCGATGGTTGCACCACTGATCTGGATGCTATCCACCTCATTGAAGGAGAAGCAGGATGTATTCGCGCTTCCACCAGTGTGGATACCTGAAGTGTTTCAATTTGGAAAGTATAAGGAAATATGGGAAGCAGGCCCTCTGCTAAGCGGGATCAAAAACAGCCTCATTGTTGCGGTGAGTGTAACGATCGTCGGTACGTTTACATCCAGTATCGCTGCGTTTGCTTTTGCCAAATTGAGGTTTCCACATAAAAACAAACTGTTTCTTGCTTTGCTTGCTTCCATGATGATTCCATATCCAACAGTCATGATTCCACAGTTCATGATGTTCTCAAAGCTTGGCTGGACAGATACATTATTGCCGCTTATTGTACCGGGGTTGTTCGGTAATGTGATTATGATCTTCTTCCTCCGGCAATATCTGCTTAGTGTGCCAGATGCCATTATTGAAGCAGCCAAAATTGATGGAAGTTCCTATTTCCGGCTCTATTCCAGTATTACATTCCCGTTAATTAAACCTGCCGTTGCTGCACAGTTAATTCTGTGGTTCATGGGGATCTGGAACGATTATCTTGCACCGATTATCTATCTGAATTCACCGGAGAAGCAGACGCTGCAGCTGGTCATTGCCAACTTCAATGCCACGTATGCAATCCAGACGGATTATCCACTTATTATGGCAGCGTCGATTGTGGCTCTGTTACCGGTATTAATCATCTTCCTGATCTTCCAGAAACAGATTATTGAATCGGTTGCCATTTCGGGAGTGAAGGGATGAACCAGCGGAAGAAATTCCGAGGATGGACATTTTCGAAGAGAGGGGTGGTTACTTCCATGTTGCTATTGTCGGTTGTTGGAGCTACGGGTTGTTCTGGAGCAGGAGAAACGGTGTCCCGTCCCGTCTTTCCTGAAGCTCCTCAAGATACTCAGCTGTATGACACATCCATACTGGATGATGAATCACGCTGGACGGTAAACAATGCACATGATCCGGCCATTATCAAAACAGACCAGGGATACTACGTCTATTCCACAGACGTTCGTGTAGCAGGAGAAGCAAAACCCGGCGTCATGGTACGCAAATCAGATGATCTGATCCACTGGAAGTGGGTAGGTCAAGCTCTCCCGGGTATTCCGCAAGAAGCGCTGGACTGGACAGGTGCGGTCAATCTGTGGGCACCGGATGTGATTCAGGCTGGTGATACCTATCGGATGTATTATTCGGCTTCTTCTTTTGGCAGTACCCAGTCGGCTATTGGTCTTCAGACATCCTCATCTCCCGAAGGTCCTTGGACAGATGAAGGACTGGTTGTGAAAACTTCTGCGAATGAACAGGACAAATTAAATGCCATTGATGCCAATCCCATTGTAGATGCCGAAGGCAATCCGTGGATGGTATATGGTTCATTCTTTGACGGAATCTACATTGCGCCACTTGATCCCGACACCGGGAAATTCAAGGACGAGGGTTATGGTACTCGCATTGCCGCTCGGGATCGTGCAACTGAAGAAGGTGCAGTCGAAGGTCCATACATTGTGTATAACCCGGAGTTCAAAAAGTATTATCTGTTCGTTTCATATGATTCCTTGTTCGAAGATTATAACGTGCGGGTTGCGCGTGCTGATTCAATCACAGGACCGTACACGGACATAAACGGCAATAACATGCTGGATACAGAGTATCTGCCGCAATATGAGATCGGCACCAAAATTCTCGGCGGTTATCGCTTCACAGAAGGCGAGGGCTGGGTTGCGCCCGGACATAACTCCGTTCTGAAGGACGGAGACGATTATTACATCGTGCATCATGCACGGGGTGAGACGGATAAAAACTGGCCCTATCTTCATGTTCGCAAAATGTTATGGACGAAGGACGGCTGGCCTGTCGTTTCACCTGAACGTTACGCAGGTGAGACTACACAGGATATTCCGAAGTCCATGATTGCCGGGGAATGGGAAGGCATGGCGATTGATCCGTCCGTGGACGGGCAGATTCAAGCCGTGCCTTATACCCTAACAAGCAACGGTAAAATTAAAAGCGAAAAAGGTTCAGGAACCTGGACATTTGATGACAAACAAACACTGACACTGAAGTGGAAAGAAAGCCCATGGGGCGGAGCCTCCACAGAAGAGCTGAAACTGCTGCCGTCTTGGGACTGGGAGAGAAGCCAGCCCGCGCTGGTGGTGACAGGTCTTAATGACCGCGGTGTGGCGGTCTGGGGCAAGCAGATCAGCGCAGCGGAGGAGTAAGGGGGCGAGCAGCGAGCGCGGTAAGAGCGAGCTGCTGCGCCAAGGTGCACAAGCAGTGAGGGGGAGGAAGGAGCCGCAGGAGCGAGTTTGCATCCGATTTCAACCGCCAAGAGCGGTGATAAAAAGAAATCGGAGGACAAGAGAGCACCAAGGCACTACCACCCCCGAACGCCCGCTGTGCATGACAAAGTTGGCCTATATCTGAGGCCAATAATGGACTAAATATGGGGAGAGTTGACCCTGCGAAGCGGTCAACCCCATAAGACCGAGCCAACAAAAAGGCTCAAAGTGAGGTTGTAACCCAGCGAGCGCAATAAGAGCGAGCTGCTGCGCCAAGGTGCACAAGCAGTGAGGGGGAGGAAGGAGCTGCAGGAGCGAGTTTGGCATCCGATTTCAACCGCCAGAAGCGGTGGGAAAGAGAAATCGGAGGACAAGAGAGCACCAAGGCCCTACCACCCCCGAACGTCCGCTGTGCACCCTAAGCTGGCCGAAAGAATGCGGCTAGCCTTGCATTACATGGGAGTTGACCCTGCGAAGCGGTCAACCCCATAAGACCGAGCCACACAATGGCTCGAAGTTGAGTTGTAACCCAGCGAGCGCGATAAGAGCGAGCTGCCGCTCCGAGGGTGCACAAGCAGTGAGGGGGAGGAAGGAGCCGCAGGAGCGAGTTTGGCATCCGATTTCAACCGCCAAGAGCGGTGGGAAAAAGAAATCGGAGGACAAGAGAGCGCCAAGGCCCTACCACCACTGAACGTCCGCTGTGCACCACCCAAAAAGGTTTTCGCTTTTTTCGCAATTGGGTTACATTCCCCAACTTCGAGCCAAACAACATTTGAAAGGGGAGCATTCCCATGACTGATTCTATTACATTTACTAATCCCATCCTGGAGCAACGCGCTGATCCGTGGGTGTACCGTCATACAGACGGTTACTATTATTTTTCCGCTTCTGTACCAGCCTTTGATCGGATTGAGATCCGGCGAGCAGAGACTTTGGAAGAGTTAAGAGATGCTGAGCCGGTAACGGCTTGGACCAAGCGTGACACAGGGCCAATGAGTGCCAACATCTGGGCACCGGAGATTCATTTTATCGATGGCAAATGGTACATACACTACGCTGCGGCTCACACCAGTGAGACCAACGAAGGTCTGTTCGATCATCGGATGTATGTTTTGGAGAACGATTCTGCGAATCCACTCGAAGGAGAGTGGGTAGAGAAAGGGCAGATTTACACCCGGTGGGAATCATTCGCGCTGGATGCAACAACCTTTGAACATAAGGGAATCCGCTATCTGGTCTGGGCGCAGAAAGATCCGGATATTGTGGGCAACTCGAACCTATACATTGCCGAAATGGAAAACCCGTGGACGATACGCGGCGAACAGGTTATGATCTCTACGCCAGAGTACGATTGGGAAATCATCGGCTTTAAGGTGAATGAAGGGCCAGCCGTGATGCATCGGAATGGGCGGTTGTTTATCGGCTACTCGGCAAGCGCGACCGATTACAATTATTGCATGGGTCTGCTTACCGCAGATGAAAATGCCGATTTGCTTGATCCGGCCAGCTGGGCGAAATCACCCGAACCGGTATTCCAGACTTGTGAAGCGAACGGCCAATACGGCCCGGGTCATAATAGCTTTACGGTGTCACCGGATGGCAAGACCGATATTCTGATTTATCATGCGCGTAATTACAAAGACATCGAGGGTGATCCCTTGTATGATCCGAACCGCCACGCTCGAGCTCAAGTGATTCGTTGGCGTGAAGATGGCACACCTGATTTCGGTGTTCCGGCACCGGATGGCAGCGCAGTAGCGGAAGCAAAATAAGAGGTCGTGTAACCTTTCATACGAGAGCCCTTAGTTAGCGAGTGATGCTGATTAAGGGCTCTTCTGTATGTGAACGATAAGATAGAGCAGTCTGAGTATCGATGTCTTGGATACAAAACAAAGCAACCACAACGATGACCTCTGCGTATGAGAAAGATACAGATTACGATGTAGAACTTATTAGGAGGATCACATATGGATTCACGCGAGACATTGGACCTGGAGCTTGAACAGATTTTGAAATGGGAGAAACAGCAGAAAGACTTGTTTATATGGGATAAAATCGGGCGTTTACCCTTTGCGATGTTGGATAAAGTGATGCCTAAAGCGCTGAAACAGAAGATCGGAGATTCCCTGAACGACGTGGGTCAGTATGTGCAGAATGGAGGCAAGTTCCTTGTACAGAAGAAAAAAGTAGCCAAGCTGCTGCAAGAGGAAGCTGAGAGGTCCGGTTATTCCATGATGGACACGACCGATCGTCTGGAGCAGGATGCTGAAGCGGAGGGGATAGCGAAGATTCATAGTGTAGAGAATCTGCCACTTCAGGTGCTGGACCAGGTGGCTGATAACATCACAGAGAGTCGAACCAAGTTTGCCGCGGCTCAGGGAGCAGCTACAGGGTTTGGTGGCATTGTAACCATAGCAGCAGATATTCCGATGGTGATGGGGCTTTCTCTGAAGGTACTGCAGGAGATGGCTCTTTGTTATGGTTATGATCCCGATGAACCGCTGGAGCGTATCTTTATCGTCAAATGTCTGCAATTCTCTTCCGCCGATATTGTAGGTAAGAAAGCGATCATTGAAGAACTGGCCGCCTACGACGATCCGGACAAGCCAATTGAAGTGGTATCGCAGATGCAGGGCTGGCGGGAAGTGTTTAACTCCTACAGTGAATCCTTTGGTTGGAAGAAACTGTTCCAACTCGTGCCGATTGCCGGCATGGTGTTTGGTTCCGTGAGCAACAAAAATACAATTCGAGATGTAGCCGAAGCAGGTAAAATGTTGTACAAAAAACGGCTGATCCTTCAGCGGTTAAAATAATAATACAGAAAAAGTAATATTACAGAAGAAGTAATATTAGAAAAGAATATTTATATTGAAAGAGATGAATTTGATATGTTAAACAAACAGGGTTTCTATGATCTATTGGATCGCAATAATATCGTTTACGAGAGCATTGAACATCCCGCAGTATATACGATGGAAGAAATATTCTCTTATCAAATTCCACATACAGAACATATCGTTAAAAATCTGTTTCTGCGTGATGACAAGAAGCGCAACTATTATCTGGTGACGATTGCTGGAACGAAGTCCGTTGATTTGAGAAGTTTAAGCGAAAAGATACCTAGCCGCAAATTAAGTTTTGCCAGTGAAAAGGATTTGTTGGAATTCCTCCGATTGGAAAAAGGGCACGTCAACCCTATCGGAGTTCTCAATAATATTCAGAAAAACGTGACCGTAGTTTTTGACAAGGATCTAGTCGGTCAGAAAATCGGAATTCATCCGATGGAAAATACGGCGACGGTATTCCTTGAATTTGAAGATGTGAAGGAACTGATTACAGCTCATGGCAGCAGCGTTATCATGTGTGACGTTGAATAATACGTTTGAAGCTAAATACGAGAAAAACATATATAACAAAAAAGGTTCCTGCCGTTCTGTATATACAGAGTTGGCGGGAACCTTTTTGTTATGGTTAAACTTTTTATTCAGCTTGCAAATGTAGGTTACTCTTCACTACCATTTTCTTTCGCCCAGATATTGAGTAATTTATCAGATGGAAGCAAGAACGTGAAGATCCCGAGCAGGGGCAGGAAGCTGCACATCTGCATTACCGGTGATACACCGAAAACGTCAATCCAGTTGCCCAGCACGAGTGCGCCCAGGCCTCCCATACCAAATGCCAGACCAGTAATTAGACCGGAAACCGTTCCGATTTTGCCCGGAATCAGCATCTGTGCGTACACAACCGTAACTGAGAAGCTGGATAACATGATAAAACCAATAATGGTAAGCAGTACACCTGTCCAGAACAGATTCGCATAGGGCAGCAACAGCGCCAGCGGAGCAGCTCCAGCCATGGACAGGAAGATCAGATTACGTTTGCCGAATCGATCCGCCAAGGGGCCTCCGAAGAACGTACCAAGTGCTCCAGCAGCCAGGAACAAGAAGATATAGATCTGCGCGTCCTCTGTGGACAATCCAAAAGTATCTTTCAGATTAAATGCATAGAAGCTGCCGATGGAAGCGATATACCAGGAACGAACAAAAACAAGCAAGATTAATATTGTAATGGCGGCAGTAATCTTTTTGCGCAAAGCAGGATTGGGTGCACGACGGGCAGCAGCCTGTCTACGCAGATATCCTCCCGATTGCAGCATGCGTCCATACCAACGGGCTATGTAGATTTGGACGGCAATCCCCATGGCAGCAATGCCTGTAAATCCAATGGCACCGAACAATCCAAACGGGATAAAGATCCAGCGTGTAAGCAATGGGGCAAGGGATTGCCCAGCGTTACCACCGACTTGGAAGATGGATTGTGCCAGCCCACGGCGCTGACCAGCAGCCATATGTGATACCCGTGAACCTTCGGGATGGAAAGCAGCGGAACCCAGACCGACAAAGATAACGGAAATCAGGACAGCCATATAACTGTCGGCGAAGGCCAACAGCAACATACCGGTAAATGTAAAACCCATGCCAATAGGCAGGATAGATGGTGTCGGTTTTTTATCAGCAAACCAGCCTACGACAGGCTGCATAATGGAAGCGGTAAAGTTGATAGCAAATGAGATCCATCCGATCTGAGTATACGTGAGATGCATGGAATCTTTCAGAATCGGAAAAATGGCGGGAATAACCGACTGGATCGAATCATTGAACAGATGAACCAGACTTATTGCAATGAGTATCCGGTAAACGGTGCTTTGGGCATCCAATCCGGGTGGGTTTTTCGAACGCGCTGTGGCGTCCTTGGTTAATGAGGTTTGTGTAGACATGTACAATTCTCCTTTGGTCGCGGTCACGAGGGATCAGCGCCTGATGTTGTATTCTATGCGTGTAAGCATATTGTTACATAATAGGATAGATTGATTGGACCGACAAGGGGAACAAGAGAAAACATGCATTTACAAAAGAAACGTATTACTTTAGCATCTACTGTAAGAAGACCCATATTTATGTGTAAGAAGGATAGAGGAGGGATACATATGAAATCCTTATCACCTTATGAATCCGCCAAACGTGAGTTGGTGATGACTATTTCGTATATGGCTGTAATAACGTTTCAGGCTATCTATGTAGCACCGAAATCTCTATCTGCTGCTATCGTCATATTTATCATTTTTCAGTCAATTGGTGTGCTTATGTTGAGACATTACATTAAAAAAATCAAAGCACTAAAGGAAGATCGATCTACTTGAAAGTGACTCCAAGCTTAGGGTAACGGAGGTTCTACAGGATTAAACTAAAAAGCCGAACTTCTTAAGCTATATAAGCTGAATTAATCATTTACAAGGTAACGGAGAGGACAGAAAAAACCTGAAAAAGCGAAGCGTTCGCCTAAAAGCTTTCTGAAAGAAAGCTGCATCGGAAGCATACGCCATCCCCGGATTTTCCCCTTTTAGAAAAGGAAATGTAAAAAAATCTGGGGATAAAAGCGATTGGAAGGTTGTTCTGTCATCGTAGTGTCAGTGTAAATAATCTTTAGTTCAACTTATATAGCAGAGTTCGGCTTTTGGCATTCTATGATTCTATTTTATACAGAATGGATGAACCTGACGATTTAACGATTATCAATCGTCTCCGGATACATATCATGATTCATCATGCGGTGGTCGGCCATCTGCTCGTACTTCGTTCCCGGCTTACCATAGTTTGTATATGGGTCAATGGAAATACCGCCGCGCGGTGTGAATTTGCCCCATACTTCGATGTAGCGGGGGTCCATCAGCTTGATCAGGTCGTTCATGATGATGTTCACACAGTCCTCGTGGAAATCACCATGGTTACGGAAGCTGAACAGGTACAGCTTGAGTGATTTACTCTCGACCATTTTGATATCAGGAATGTAACTGATATAGATCGTTGCAAAGTCCGGCTGACCCGTAATCGGGCACAGGCTGGTGAACTCCGGGCAATTGAATTTTACAAAATAATCGCGGTACGGATGTTTGTTATCAAAGTTCTCCAGGATGCCCGGATCATATTCAAACGTATATTTTACGTTCTGGTTGCCCAGCAACGTCACATCTTGCATCTCATCAGGTTGTCTCATCGGTTATTAAACGCTCCTTGTTTCCGTCAAAGCCGAAGCCTCGCGGTATATATGAATAGGCATTTTTTTGCCTGTTGAATTCTCTCATTTTCTAAGGACATTTCGTCCTCATCCTTACATCATGCCGCCCATTCCACCCATACTGCCCATTAAACGCCGCGTTTGTTACCCCATACCAGCGTATGAAGCTGTGGAAGCACACGAACATTGTTCAGGTCATCGGAGGCACTGACTTGGTCGATCAGCCACTCATAACGAGCAAGCAGTGAGGACGCCAGATCTGGCGTATCGGCGGAAGTCACATCCGGGTTCCCGGTTTGTAAAAATAAATCTGTGCCCGGATACCGCGCATGTACACGGCGGGCATAGTCCAGGTCTGTCTCATCGAAGATCACGATCTTCAGACTGTGACTTCGTTCTACCGGGCCAGCGGCCAGCCTTCCGATCAGATCATCCAGCACGGCCCAATCGGTGTCCATGCCGGAGCTGGGTGGCTTGGGGGAGACAGTGACTTCGTCAATGTCCGCCAGCCAAGGCTGCCAGCGGGAGCCCTGCGTCTCCACCGCAGTGCGGATGCCGTTCTCCCGCAGCAGGGCAACCAACCCGCCCAGCGAAGCGAGCAGGGCGGGATTACCGCCAGAGATGGTGACATGGGAGAAACGGGTGCCGCCAACGCGGCGCAATTCTTCCCATACATCCTCTGGCGTAATCATTCGAATCTGGTCCTTGCCACTGCCGTCCCAGGTAAAGGCCGAGTCGCACCAGGAGCAGCGATAATCGCAGCCCGCGGTGCGAACAAACATCGTTTTTTGCCCGATGACCATGCCTTCGCCTTGAACCGTCGGACCAAAAATCTCCATCACGGGAATACGAGCCTCTTTGCGAGATCCCGTCTCATTCACCTGCTGTGTCACACTACTCATGGATCATCCACTCCCGTCTCGCTTCCGCGTAACTGGTTGGTGTCTCGAAGAGCCTTACAAACTCCGTCCGCCCACCATCGGTCAGCCCGGCATAGGGCTCCGTCTGGAGCGCATGTTCCATCTGTTCGAACAGCCAAACGACCATATTTTCAGCCGTTGTATTCATTAAAGGAAGTGTCTCGTTGAGGTACTGATGATCCAGATATCCCTCAATCTGAGTTTTCCATATATCTTTGATATGTCCAAAATCAACCGTCAGCCCGGTCTCACCCGGATAACCGCTGATGCCAAAAATAACTTTATACGTATGACCGTGCAGGTTCTTGCACTTGCCTTCATAACAATGCAGGTGATGTGCTGCGTCAAAGGTGAATTCTTTGCTTACAAGCACACGTTTGCGGTGATAGCGCAGCTGGGTGGGTAGAATATCTTCTCCGATGCGTTGCAGATGCTCTACAATACGGAATGTTCCTGGCTCTCTCATCGCACATCCACTCCCGTAGATCCGGCAGCATGTTGCTGTACATAACGATCCAGTCCGGCTTTGCGCAGTTTGCAGGCAGGGCATTCTCCGCATCCATCGCCGATCACGCCGTTATAACAGGTCAAGGTACGCTCGCGTACATAATCAAAAGCACCGAGATCATCGGCCATCTTCCACGTTTGGGCTTTGTCCAGCCACATGAGCGGGGTGTGAATGACAAATGGATAGTCCATCGACAGATTAAGTGTCACATTCATCGATTTCACAAATGAATCCCGGCAATCCGGGTATCCGCTGAAATCTGTCTCGCATACACCTGTAACCAGGTGACGTGCTCCTTTTTGCTTTGCCATGATGGCCGCAAAACTGAGGAACAGCAGATTTCGTCCATCTACAAATGTACTCGGCAGTTCGCCTTCTTCATGCGTAATCTCCACATCCGTGCGAGTGAGCGCATTGGGGGCAAGCTGATTTAACAGACTCATATCGAGTACCGTTTGCTGTACGCCCAGATCACGAGCGATCTCGGCTGCACATTCAATCTCCAGCTTGTGGCGCTGACCGTAATCAAACGTAACAACCTCGACTTCGGCAAACTGTTGTTTGGCCCAGAACAGACACGTGGTACTATCCTGACCGCCGCTGAATACAACGACTGCTTTTTCTTCGTTCAACATAAAAAAACCTCTCTATCTTCTTGAGATCAAACCATGCACATAGGCATAGAGTGTCGGAAGAACAGAGAAGTTCATGAACTGGCATCCATCAAAAAACACACTTTCTCGATAACCGCTTCAAAAAAGCAGGCAAGAGTAAGTGTCCTTAGTTTTTTACGTACATGATTGCATGGTGACCGCAATGTGTACGCAAGACTTATACTGACCAACACATGGTCAAGTCTTATAGAGGGAGTTCGCGAACCTCTCCCATGCCACAGGCATGGATTTTCTTCTTCAATTGTCTGAACCATTATAACATGAAACCGCGTGGTGACCACCCCACTGGAGCATAATGGCAGCTAATCGGTCGGCTCCATCAACTAACAGCTTATTTGATCAGTTTATTTGATCAATACATTGCCGAAAGGGATAACTTCTTTCAAAATTCGTTTGAACAGTCCCTCATCGTTAAGATCCTGTTCCAAGCGGTGATTCTCACGTCCAGCCTGAAAGAGTACAGATCCATGTCCTGTCATCTTCCAATGATAATTCATATGCTGACTGGCAAGGTTGTTACCATATACGGTGAGTTCAAGATGTGCATTTTCGGGATAGGCAATGATGCTGCCAGCATCCACATAGAGCGGCGCTGTTGGGTGAAGTTCCTGTTGGCAGACCTGGCCTTGAGTGAGCAATCCGATCTTGCCTTTGCCGGAAAATTTCATTTTCACTGCATCACGGGTGATCAGCATGTTTTTGATTTTCTGGATTTTGGTATGCATGGTTACACCATCAGAGTAGAAGAACAGGTGGCGGAAGTCATAGAGCAGATCACTGTCCTCCGTGAGCTCCACTTCCTTCATCGTGAATCCGGGAGGCAGGGCAGCCACAAATTGGCAAGGTCCGGTGATTTCGGATTTAATCAGCTTTTTTTTGCGATATATGCCCGTGATATTCATGAATTTGTCATTGCGACTCCCACTTGGACCGCGGAAGGCCACAATTTGCTGCGGATGCAAAATATGAAGGCGGTCATCTTTAATCAGTGAAAATGTGACGACTTGTCCTGCTCCGCCTGCTTCAGCATTGTTCAGGTGTATGTTCATGCAGTTGCTCCTGTTCTTTTATACTCGGCCGGAACGGCGACGCATTCCCCAGCGCATCACACGAATCAGAATAAAGTAACCCAATATGAGAGAAACGACAGTGATGATCGTCGTCTGAATTCGTTTGGTGGTAGCTGCTTTGGCATTCTGGTCGTCCTGTAATTTACTTACCATTTCAGTGAGTTTCTGGTTCTGAGCCAGCAGTTGTTCGTTCTGGGTCTTAAATGCTTCGACATTGGCCTGGGCTTGTCCCAACTGAGCAGACGTTTGATTTAATTGCTCCATTGTTTGCTTATAACTTTCCTGCAGAGCGTTCACTTCTCCGGGCAATTCGGAGACTCGCTCCCATCCGCTGTATATATCCGTAAAAATATTGGCACTGGCAGCACTTGCTGTCGAAGCGATCGAAACGGTAAATAGAATGCATGTGGTGAATAACACCCGAATGAAATAACCCTGAATGGATTTTGGCATCGTTAACACCTCTTTCTTCGGTTAGATAGATCAATCGCCGAATTCGTCGTCTATTGTTGAAATACGGCTCTTACATTATACGTCAAAACCGGGACGATGGGTTCAAGATGATATCGTTTTATTACCCGAAATATTTAAAATTATTTAGGAACAGGGCTGTTTAACTTACAAATCTGTGGGGTAATAGAACGATAGGCAAGCACACCGGACCGTTTTACAGATCTTTTACTTCAGTTCCGGGTGCATGCTATTCACAAATGCGCAATTTAATGAACGATACCAATATATCCGATTGAATATAAGATCGTGAACATGAAGGAGTAGAAACATATGTACACAACAGATCAGAACACATCAACCAAAACAATCATGATCACTGTGAATGGAGAGCCAGTAGGGCGTAAGCTGGTCATTGATAGTGTCACCTATGCACCGGTAAACGAAGCAGATGGTGTGCAATATTTACACAAAATGGGAATCGATCATCCTACTGTTTAATTTGGGACTTGTCATAGATAAGTGATTGATAAGCTTGGCCTAGTGCCAGGCTTTTTCGTCGTTTATTGTCGTATTGAGACGGATTTAGGGATATAAAACTAATATATTGGAAAAATTTAATGAGAACATGTGTTCCGTGACAATATAGTGTCCATTCACCCTGATAACTTAGAAGATAATACATATAAATCGGGGGAGAGACTACCAGTGAACTCAGTCTTTGAAGTATCTTATTCGTGGAATAAAGAGGCCATACCGACAGGGGGAGCCGACCCCGTATATATGATGGTAGAGTGGCGTAACGGTGCCCCTGCCAAAAGACTTAGGAAAATAGCACCCAAAATTGTATCAAGAGATTTGGAACTTTTGCTCAAACCGGAATATGGAGTACAGCTAAAAGGCATCTATGGATGTCGTTCCAAAGAAACGGATATTGGCTGGTTATTGAGGCTTGGGGATATGTACAAGGGAGAAAGTAAACAAATTTTGCTTGAATTCGTCATGGGACCCCATGCATCAGGAAAAGCTGCCGTATGTTCAGCCTACTGGAGCACAAGGAAGTTGAAGCAAAGTCAACGTGTATTGTTACGAAGAGAACAGTTGTATATTCAGTACACCAGTCATCTGGGCATGTTGCGACAGCCGGAAGATCCCAAGGTGGAGAAGACGATCAAATTAAGTGAAACCGTGCCCCTGATCAAACAAGCCCTGCGCGCCTACGAAAGAGGCCGGGTTCAAGAGGGAAGTAATATGTTACGTCGTCGTGCTGATGCGTTGTTAATTGAAGCTGCGCGGAAGCAAGATCTGGACTATTACGCGGAAGCCGAGATCGTTGAAAAGTTGCGTTATCACTATGAGATAACGTTTACAACAGGATATCATGATCGTGAAAAAAAGATATTAGGGGAATAGGGTTGATTTCAGATGGTAACGGTATAGAGAGAGTCTACATATTTGAAGGTGAAGTTTAGGAGAAGGTCGAATGTATGTATCAATATCATATTAAACAATGGATGGAGTTGTATCAAATTTATTGAAACAACATCGTGGAGGGTCCGGCAAAATGACAGACCGACTAATCCGATTAATGCGCATTATCACACTGGTGCAGGCCAAGCCGGGCATACTGGCACGTGAGCTTGCCCAGCGATGCGAGACGACGGAAAGGACGATATACCGCGACATGGAGGCCCTCAGTGCAATGCATATCCCGATCGCCAATATGGGACACGGGCAAGGGTACATGTTTATCAGCCAATTTGCCATGTATCCGCTAAATTGGTCTGATGAAGAAGCCCAAGCTTTCATGCATCTTGCTGAAGTTATGGAGAATATTCGTCCTTTGCTGAAACCTGCTTTTGAGAGCGCTTATGAGAAAGTGGTTGCTGCGAGTCAGAAAAACAAAACAGAACGAGTGGAATGGTCGGAGCAAATTAGTGGATTGTTCAAAGCGGGATTGCCAGCATGGCAAAATGAAAACAACGATTCGCAGAATCAATCCCTGATTACCCTGCTTCAGGCTGGCATTTCACAGAACACCATTGAAGGGGAGTATCTGTCTCAAGGTAAAAAAGGGATCGTTCGCATAGATCCTTACTCTCTTATCCCTCGTGAATACAGATTTGAGCTGTTAGGGTATTGTCACCTGTCGGAGAAACTTCGAATATTTCAGGTGAGCCGGCTGCAAAGGATACGGATATTGCCACGCACGTTTCGCAAAGAGGATTATCTGATGCAATCGCACTTCCGCATTCCTTGGGCATACGAGGGAAGTACGGAGTGGACTGCGTTCAAAATTCGATTTGCACCTCATGCTGTGGAGCGTGTGATGCAGGAGCAATTTTTTATACGACCCATCCTAACCATTGAACCGGAAGGTAGCCTGTTATTTGAAGCCATATTAAGTGATGTTGACGAATTTCTCGTATGGATATCTAAATATGGACCTGATGCGGAAGTTCTCGAACCGGAGATCTTCCGCATCAAGATGAAAGAACGCCTAAAATATTGGCAACAAATGTACAATAAAAGTTGAGATTAGAATGCCACCTATCCTAAGGCAAAACACGATTAAGTACTGTGCTGTGGACGGTTACTCTTTGGTTTTGAAAAGGCTTGCCAGATTGCCAAAAGGGGATTCTTTCTCTTCATCTTCTGTGGAACTGGAATAGACAACCTTGGATGTAATGCCCTCATCATCGGCTGCACAGTTGTTTTCGAGAGTGAATCGGTCAAATTGATGCATAAACACCTTGGCTGTATTAATGGCATCATCCAAGGCACGGTGCTGGGTACCATCAAATTCAATTCCGCAGATTTCAAGAGCCTGAGCGAGTCCGAGTTGGCGGAACTTGCCTTCTTTACGAACGGTGCGGGACCATTGTTGCTGGAGATCGTTATGATTGGTGATCCAGGCCACATCAAGTTGATGGGTGCGACAATGAGAGATCAGTTTACTGCGGTCATCGGGTCCCCAGGAACACATGTAATAGGGGTCACTTCCCATCCAGGCAATGAATTGGTTCAATGCTGCCGGAAAAAGAGGGGCTGCATCAATATCTTTCTGTGTGATACCTGTAAACTGAATCGTGTCAGTGGACAGAACAGACTTATTGGAAGGACGAACATACGTATGGAACGTATCCGTTACAACCAATCCATCCGCACTTTCCGTAACTTTGACGGCACCAATATCAATAATTTCAGAAGAATAGCGAGTATTGCGGCTTACCGTGAATTCAAGATCATATATGATATATGGCATAGGACAAGCTCCTTTATCGATTAATACCTGTGATAGATTTCTATTTCTCTATATTACAGGGAACGTGCTGCCATGTCAGCCATCGCTAGAGAATTCATTGTAGTCAGGATGAACGAACAGTCTGAGTGTTTAATGATCTTTCTGATGCATTTCCGGTTTTGGTAAGTCTTTACTTCGCAAAAAGTGGTCGTTATAATGAGGAAAGTTAGGGACTTTCCTATATTTTGTTTGTATTTATGGCAACATAAAAGTAGAATTTTCCGTCTTATTATCAAAACTTCCTTACACCGTTTGAAGTGTTGGGGAGTTTTTTTATTGTTTATAGCATACTCATGTAGGAAAGGAGAAAAAGTTAGTTGGTTGTTGGTATAACATAGGAAAACTACTCACGAGTTAGTATTATTGAATTTAAAGTACATATGGAGGTTTGTTTCTTTGATTAGTAGAAAATTGAAAATAACAGCAATTATAGCCAGTGTGTTTATTGTTTTAATGAGCGCTGCATATGGTGCATTTTATATTTGGAACAAGAATTATAAATTTAATAATAATTATGTATGGCAGCCTTTGGAGGACGTGCAATCTACACTAAACCTGAAAGATTCCTATAACGTTATTGTAGCTGGAACGGATCCGGAAGGTATTACTGCTGCATTATCAGCTGCTCGTAATGGGATGCGTGTATTACTGGTGGAAGCAAGAGATCGCAACATGTTGGGAGGATTGTTGACCGAGGGAGGCCTTAATACGCTGGATCTAAATTATTCCCCTGAACAACCGCAGTTATTGAGTAGTTTGCGGCAGCCTGACTTTTTGAACAAAGGCATTTTCCAGGAATGGTTTGACCAGATCGAGGGTAGTTCATTTGATACCAATACTGCGGCTAACATATTCTATCGGATGGTTCGTTCTGAACCTAATATTGACCTGTTGATGAATGCTAAGGAATTAGTTCCCCTTACTGAACAATCTACAGGAGATCACACGACAATAACGGGTATGAGCATAACTAAAGAAGATGGAACAACTGTTCAGGTCTCAACCCGCTCCATCATTGATGCAACGCAAGACGCGGATATTGCAGCCGCTGCAGGAGTTCCATATTCCATAGGTAGACAAGATATTGGAGACGGTAAATCCAAAATGGTCTCTACGCTTGTATTCAAGCTAAGCGGTGTTACTGATGAGGTATGGCAAAAGTTTAGGGAAAGAGAGGGAACCGGGGTTGATAAGATGAGTGCTTGGGGGTACGGTGATGCTAGAAAATATGAATCCTCCAATCCACAACATATTAAGATTCGAAGTCTGAATATCGGAAGACAAAATGATGATACAATCTTGATTAATACGATGCAGATCTTTGGGGTAGATCCGTTAGATCCGATATCTGTGAAAAAAGGTCTGGAAATCGGGCGTAAAGAAGCCCCACTAATTGTTGATTTTCTGAAGAAAAATTATGATGAATTTGCAGGGCTACAATATGCTGGAACAGCAGACGAGCTTTACGTGAGGGAGTCACGTCATATCTATGGCGAGTACCGATTAACATTAGCTGATGTCATGGAAAATCGTGATCATTGGGATGCCATTGGATACGGCTCATACGATATTGATATTCAGAGCACGAGTGTTGGAAATCCCGGCACGATTATGTTGAGTCCGATTCAATATGGTGTACCCTTTCGCTCGCTTGTACCGCTAAAGGTTGATGGTTTACTCGTCGTTGGACGTGCAGCAAGTTTTGATACAATCCCACACGGTAGTGCAAGAGTTGTCCCACTGGGAATGGCAGAGGGAGAAGCAGCAGGAGCGGCGGTCAAGCTGGCATATATCCATAAGGAGTCCTTCCGCGAACTCTCAACTTCCGAAGAGCGAGCATCTGAACTACGTAAGATGCTGGAGAATCAGGGGATGGATCTGAAAGTACATCGTTTCGAGCAGCCTGATTATATGGAGCATAAGGATTACAAGGGATTGCTGGCTGCAGCGAGTATGTATATGACTTCAGGCAATTATAATAACGATGGTTGGGAACTGGATAAAGGAATGAATCCAGAACGATTTTTAAGTAAATTGAAAAGAATGCAAGCGATGTTTCCAGAAGCTTACTCAGGCAGTGCCGACCAAGCTCTAGCAAATATGGAGAATGCCGTAACCCTACCTTTAACGTTGGATCAGGCTGCGTATATGTTATGTCTGGCAATGGGATCTTCAGAAACGGAAACTTCACTTGAACAGGCACTTGCTCAATTACAAACGCAAAACTTTATAAGTGCCAACACGCTTGCTGGCATTGCTGACAAGAACAATCTTACCAATGGGGATGCGTTTATGCTCATTCGTGATGTAGTGGAGTATTATTCTGGAGTTGTATTTGACTAATTGGTTGACAATTACTTGTAAATGAACTAATGTGGTCAAAAATGATAACAGCGTTATAACGAGGACATGATTGTGCAAGCCAGCTTCAACAGAGAGGGAACAGTGTGCTGCAAGGTTCCTGTAGCTGCTTCATAATTCCTACCTCGCGAGCTGCGGAAGAGAATGCCCATACAGGGTTGCAACCTCCGCCGGCAGGGCCCGTTATGCCCCGTAGGACTGCATGTTACAGATCGCATAGGTTGCGAACGGATTAATTTGCAGTTAAATAAGGGTGGTACCACGACACATTCGTCCCTTGACGGATGTGTCTTTTTGCTGTTTATGCGCCGTATTTGATAACAAAAAGGAAGATTAGGAGTGTGTTCAGATGCGTCAAAGTGAAATGCTTGTTCCAACATTACGTGAAGCGCCAGCGGAGGCAGATGCAGCGGGACATCGCTGGTTACTGCGTTCCGGTATGATTCGCCAACTTGCTGCGGGAATTTACAGTTATCTGCCCCTCGGACGGCGTATATTGTTAAATGTTGAACGGATTGTTCGAGAAGAGATGGATCGTGCCGGGTGTCAGGAGGTGTTGCTGCCGATTATGCAGCCTGCGGAGTTGTGGGAAGAATCCGGAAGATACACACAGTATGGTCCCGAATTGATGCGTCTGAAGGATCGTCATGCACGGGAATTTGCTCTTGGACCAACACATGAGGAAGTCGTAACCGCTTTAGCGCGGGACGAGGTGAGTTCGTATCGTAAGCTGCCATTCACCCTGTACCAGATCGGAACCAAGTTCCGGGATGAACGCCGTCCTCGATTTGGATTGCTGCGTGGACGTGAGTTCATCATGAAGGATGCGTACTCTTTTGCTTCGGACTGGGAAGAGCTTGATCGGACTTATCAGGCGATGAACACGGCGTATAGTCGCATTCTGGAGCGTTGTGGTCTGGACTATATCCGTGTTGAGGCTGACGCAGGAACGATTGGCGGTCAAGGGGAAACACATGAGTTCATGGCTCTTGCTGATGTGGGTGAGGACACAATTGTAACCTGCAAACATTGTGGATATGCTGCAAATCTGGAGAAAGCAGATTATCAGACTTCTGGAGATATTGAGAAAAAAGAAGGAAGTTTGGAAGTTCCAGCCGACTCTGCGAGTGCAGACTCCGCGCTTCAAACGGATGAACATTCAGGAGCGGAAAAGGTAGTACGCATCTCCACACCTGGCGTTCGTACGATCGCAGAGTTAAGTTCCTTTGTTGGCGAAGGGGCTGAACATATGATCAAAACGCTGCTTTATGTGGCGGATGGTCAGCTCGTCGCTGCGCTTGTGCGTGGAGATCATGAACTGAATGACATCGCATTGAAGCAGGTGTTGGGGGCAGAGGAACTGATCCTTGCAGACGATGCAGCCATTGCGGCACATCCAAATCTGAAGGTAGGATTCCTGGGTCCGATTGGACTAAATCTGCCGATGGTGGTGGACGCTGACGTGGCAGTGATGAAGAGTGCAATTACAGGAGCCAATGAAGTGGATGTGCATGTTTCCGGCGTACGCCCAGGCATTGATTTTGCATTGGAGCGAGTAGAACGAATCCGTTTTGCTGCGGAAGGGGATGCTTGTCCAACATGTGGATCACCACTTGTGTTTACCAAAGGTATTGAGGTTGGACATATTTTCAAATTGGGAACGAAATATAGTGATGCCATGGGCGCTTCATTCCTGGATCGTAATGGTCGCCAATGCGCGCCAGTCATGGGATGTTACGGCATTGGCGTATCCCGCCTGATGGCTGCGATAGCTGAACAATATGCAGGAGATGAAGGCATAAGATGGCCTGCCGCTGTTGCGCCTTATGATGTGCATCTGATTACAGTAAGTTGGAAGGATGAGCAGCAGCGTCAGCTCACTCTCGAACTGGAACAACAATTGATCGATGGCGGTTACACGGTATTGGTTGATGACCGAGATGAACGTCCGGGTGTGAAATTCAAGGATGCGGAGCTGATCGGATTGCCTGTGCAGATCGTTATTGGCCGAGGAGCAGCAGAAGGACAGGTCGAACTGGGATCACACGCACTTGCAGCATCAGGTGAATTGAAACGAATCGCTTTGACGGCACAGGACGCTGTGTTTTTTGTGAAGGAACAGCTCACTTTCTAAATAAGTTGAACTAATCATTTACACAGAGACGGAGAGGACAGAAAAAACCTGAAAAAGCGAAGCGTTCGCCTAAAAGCTTTCTGAAAGAAAGCTGCATCGGAAGCATACGCTATCCCCGGATTTTCCCTTGAGAAAAGGGAATTAAAAAAATCTGGGGATAACAGCGATTGGAAGGTTATTCTGTCATCGGAGTGTACGTGTGAACATATCTTTAGTTCAAATTATATAGATCAAGGGGAATCGCTAATTATATGAGTTTATATAATAGTACCGAATATGATGCGGTAGCTGATTTTGATTGCTGAAATTCCAATGTGAGCATGAAAAAGAGGGCTATAGGCATGCAATTTGGTAGGGTTTTATGAGTGATATCATACGAAATAACTATATTTGGACATATGTATTTAGTATACAAATGATTTTATGATTAAGGAATTGAAGATGATCATACGCAGGCGGATTTATGTGCAAGTATGCAATTTTGAGAAGATAGAGATGTCGAAATTAAATGTACAATAACCGCATGAGCACGGTCATTCCGGAGAGTTTTTATATAGTTCGGTGTCGAAGGCACATGATAAAGTTGGTCCGTAAAGGCCTGGCTGGGATTTATTTTTGCCTCAGATGATTGTCAGAATCAGCAGGATATGTCCACAGGAAATGTTCAAGTATCTGATGTGGATTGATGTTTAAGAACGGAGATACAAAAGGGTGTCCCCTTAACCAGTAATCTGGCCTGAGGGACACCCTTTTTGTTATGACAAGATAGATCCTTATGTTGATGCACTATAAGCGGTCATGCCTATATGCACTTTGCTTTGCTTAGCTTAAGAAGCTGCAGGCAATTTCAATTGTTGACCTGGATAAATCCAGTGTGGATTTTTGATATTGTTCAGCTTTTGCAATGCCTGCCAAGTTGTGCCGTATTGTTTGGAGATAGAGTACAGGGAATCTCCGGATTTCACAACATGCAGTTTGGCTGGAGCAGGTTTACTAGGCGTTGGTTTAGACGGTTTTTCCGGTTTTGGTGTTTCTGGTTTTGGCTTGGTTGGAGCTGGTGTTTCTGTTGCCGGAGTTTCCGGCTCTACTGCAGGTTTTTTCGCTTCACTGATCCGACCATCTGTTTTGATGTCTACAGCGCCAAGCTTCTGCATGTAATTGATCAATGCTTCGTCCAGCGCGCCATACATACCCGTAGTTGGATATTTGGCAAACATGGTGTATTCGTCACCACCAACAGCTGTGAAATCATTGGTTGCCAGTGTATACGTTGCTTCCGAATCAAGGGCTTTATCACCAACAGTCACGGAATGTACACGGCTACCTTCAGCAGCGGAAGCGTCGATTTTGAACTTGATTCCAGATACTTGCGGGAATCCACCGCTTGGTTCCGGATAGGAGGCTACACCGACTTCAAGGGCTGCCAGGATATCGGACCCTTTCACTTCAAGAGTTACCACTTGATTACCAAAAGGAAGCACTGTGATAACATCACCTTTAGTTACGATCCCTTTTTCGATGGAAGCACGGATACCACCACCGTTAGTCAATGCGATGTCGGCTTTGCTGACATCACGAATGGCATCTGCAAGGAGGTCACCCAGGTTGGTTTCACCTGCACGTACCTGCTCACGTTTACCATCCAGCAGAATGGCTGTATTGGCTACTTCTTCTTTCAAAATAGGCTCTTGTTCTTTTTGAATGGAGTTCACGAGAGCCGCGACTTTCTCATTCGGTTTGATGTCTTTTGCTTCAGTTTCATCAATTAATGTTGCTTGTTTCTTCGTTACTTTACCACCGTCTACCCACAGATCAATGACACCGACGTAGTTAGTGTATTCTCCTGCACTTGCGATCAATGTTCCGTTATCGGATACAAGACCGTCCTGCAGTATTGTGTGGCTGTGACCATCAATGAATATATCGATGCCAGGAACTTCTTTAACTACTTTTAAACTAGTATCCGTGCTGGACGCGTCTTGTCCAAGGTGTCCCAATACCACAACAACATCTACTTTGCTGCGGATTTCGTTTACCAGAACTTTGGCTTCCGCAGATGGATCTGTAATATCAAGACCTTCTACGTTTTTGGGATTCGTTTTGTACAACGTTTCCGGTGTTGTCAAAGCGATGATACCAATTTTCACGCCATCTACCTCTTTAATGAGGTAAGGATCGAAGAGACGTGTTCCGTCTTTTTTCTTCACATTGGCACTCAGCATGGGGAAGTTCATCATGTCTGCCAGTTCGATCAGACGATCCGAACCGTAGTTGAATTCGTGGTTACCCGGTACGATGGCTTGGTATCCCATTTCATTCATGACTTTCACGATGCTCTCACCATTAACGAGAGTGGCAAAAGTTGTACCATGCACAGCATCTCCAGCATCAAGCAAGAGTGTGTTCGGGTTTTCGCTACGATATTTGTCAGCGATTCCAGCTACTTTGGCAAAACCCATAGCAGGTGAAGATTCAACTGCACGGGCATGCGTATCATTCGTATGTAGAATGGTAATGTGTTTGCCTGTGCCCGGAGTGGTGGTATCCGTTGCAGCCGCGGCAATACCTACACTGCCAAACAGCAAACAGACCGTTAGCAGAAGTGAAACGTAATTCTTCCAGATTTTCATATGAATCCGAAACCTCCCCAATTAATAATCTACTTGAGTGTTTACACAGCTCACGTAGTATTTTAACAGACTATTATTAGGAAATCTCGCGAATTACGTAAAAATAAGTAACCTGAAAGTGACATGTAAATCTGCTATTGGAAAATATAATCTTTGTAAAGAACGTATGTTCTTAAAGGGTGTAAAAAAAATGCTGCGCTTCACGCGGCAGTCCGGTACGTAAACAAAATTTCTCCAAAGATTCATCCGGTTCAGGCATCACTCCGGAGGTTAGCAATTGAATGGCAAAACGGTTGGCCTGTCTTTCCAGCTTGCCTGGAGCAAAATAGGAATGTTCCTCCAGAAAGAATCGATTAATCCCTTTATGAAGCCGGTCGTGTCCAAGCTCATGGGCGCATACGAACCGCTGCCATTCCGGCGGCAAATCATTGTGTATGACGATAAACCTGCGCCGGAGCTTCCGAAAGTACAGTCCTTTGGTGGACTTCCCCAAATTGGTGAAACGAATCTGTATTCCAACCGCGCGGGCAATGCTGAAAGGGCAGTTGGTCCGGTGTTTTCGAATCAGCTTTGTTACGATGTCATCCATATGATCTCACCTGCTGCCTCATTAAATTCAGTGGGTCATGCCTCATGGGCGATTGTCCGATTCGTCTGTCTTTTTGCGTTTGTTCATCTGTTTGGCTTCCCAGAACAGACCTGTCAGCACATCCTTGATTCGTTTCTTGTCCTCTTCATCGAGTGGAATGCCGTCAAACATCAGATCATCATCGTCCTCCAACATCTTTTTGAAATCACGACGGTCTTTGTATGTAGCCCATTCCGGTACGTCCTGAAGTTCAGCAGCACTTCCTGGTTCAATATAACCAGCCTGCTTCATCATCTCTGTATAAGGCACCGAGAGTGCATCTGAAATCTTGCGGATGGTCGCTGGTTTCGGCACACCCCGGACCCCATTCTCAATACGTGAAATCTGTGAGTTGCTTATTCCGGCTGCTTCGGCGAGCTGATTGATGCTGTATCCCTGTTGCTCGCGCAGTTGTTTCATATAAGGACCAAAAGCGTGCTCCACAATTATGCCAACTCCTTCGATTCGTACAAGTACTTGAGTTATAAAGAAGACAGTTGGATGTGGGGGAGGTAGATGTGCGTTCTATGCGCCGTTCCGGATTCGGATCGTTCTTTTGATCGCTGTTATCCCCGGATTTCCTGTTTCCCTTTCCTAAAGGGTGAAATCCGTTGATAAAGGCGAGCGCTTTGCTTCTTCAGAATCGATTCCTTCTCCTTCACTATGTATGCGCGTGATACACACCTAAGTCCCTTCCCGAAAAATCTCGGTGGCTTCTTTATAAAAATCAAATGACTTATACGGAAGTTCATTAATTAAACAGTACTATAACGTATATATACCATTAGGTAAAGAGATATGAAACAATTATGCCAAAAGGCATAGGAAATGAGAGCGAAGGTTTTATTTTATCGTCAAAACGAACCAAAATGAAGGTTTACTCCGATCTCCAGAAAGTGGTATCCTCAAATAGAAATACGAACACTATACGAACAAAATGTAACATTGCCACAGGTTGGAGTTTAAAAAATGACCCTTGAAGAAGGAAATTCCCCGGTTTATACCGATTTGGAGTGATTCCAAAAGGCAACAGGGGGAAATTAAAAAATGTCGTTATTATTTCAGAGATCTGGATAACTCTAATAAAAGATGAGAGCATGAGGGTTTAACTTTTATAGAATGAATTTTAAGGTACGCAAGAACGAAGAGGGCAGAAAAAAGCTGGAGAAGCGAAGTGTTCGCCTTTATCACTGGATTTCCACTTTTGAAAATATAATCAAAGAAATCCGGGGATAACAGCGATCGGAAGGTTGTTCTGTCATCAGAGTGAATATGCGAAGCTACTAGACTTTCATTCTATAGCGAACACTAAAGGAGGAAGATAAATATGGAATTGATGCTGCCCGAATTGGACCGACGCAAAACGCAAACAGCTGTTGAAGCTGCGCTGGAAAAATACCGAATCTATAAAACGATTGCATTTGAAGAACGAGAGGTTATGGTGACGGCAAGTTATGCCGAGCGTTTCCACGGTGCAACCAATGTGACGGGGGATTCCACGGCGAGAACGGCGATCTACAATGTGGACGTGCAGCGCGCGCGTCAGGCATATTGCGATACGATTGATTTTGTGGTGTCCCGGCTGAGTGAAAAGGAACGTGTACTCGTCTGTGAACGATATCTGAAAGACGATGATGTGTTTGACTATAAAGTGTATAATCATGTGTTTGATCCACCTGTCAGCAAGGATACGTATACGAAGATTCGTACACGTGCTTTCTACAAAATGGCGCTGGCTTTGTCAGATCGAGGTCTGATTAATATGGAGCCTTTGTCTGTGTCCCGCAAAGAGCGGCAGAAGCTGGGCTAAGTGAGCGATTGAAGAAGTTGATCCTTTAATATCCAAGGTGGATTGGTTACAATAGTTGAACAAACCACAGTTGGCACAGCCAAAGGAGAGAAGTCTGCCATGTCGGAAGAAGTCGGAATGCAGGAAATGGTCACGTTGAAGACAATCGCGGAAACGCTCAATACGTCCAATGATCTGAACTTAATGCTGGATACCGTGGTCGGCAAATTACTGGAGTTGACCGGATTAACGGCAGGCTGGATGTTTCTGATTAATGAACGTGGAGAATATACCTGTGTTTCGGATTACAATCTGCCCCCGGCATTACTGCGTAAAGATAAGGAGCCCATGCGAACGGGTACCTGCTGGTGTGTGAACCGCTTTAAGGACGGTCAACTCAATCATGCGGTCAACATCATTAACTGTAAACGGCTGGAGGATGCGGTGGAATTCCAATGGGGAGATACCCATGATATTACCCACCATGCAACCGTCCCGTTAAGGTCAGGTGAGAAGATGCTCGGCCTGCTCAACGTGGCTGCGCCAGCCAAGGAACATTTCAGCGACAGTGAACTGGCGCTGTTACAGGGCGTGGCGTACCAGATTGGTAGTGCGGTAGAGCGGATGAGATTGTATCGCGCGGAGCAGCGACGAGCTGATCTGTATGCCAAGCTGGGGGAGTTCAGCACAGCCTTGGGTCTTGCAGTGAACGAATGCAGCAATTCTGATGCTTTTTCTTTAAAAGTTGTACAGCTGCTTGGGCAGCACTATGATTGGCCTTTTGCTACAATTATTCAGCAGAAAAACGGAATGTTCGTCTTGCAGGCAGCCTATGCGGATGATAAGGTTCGAACGTTATCAAGTACTCCGTTATCTTCAGAAGTGACGGGCCACATTAACCATGTAATTAATAGTCATCGTGCTACATCTCTGTCTGGGACAGAGATCGCTGAGATATTTACCTTGTGCAAGTCTGAACAAGTTATGAATTCCATTGCCTCGGGAATTGCGGCTCCCCTTCCATACCATACGCCAGGGGAAATGGGAATTCTGGTGATCGGAATAGGAACATCAGGTACTGCGCAGGCGGACCGTGAAGTGCTGGAGGCATTGGCCGAACATATTGCTGCCTCATGGGAGAGTCTGAAGCTGGCGGAGAATCGCCGCGAACTTGCACGAATGGAAGAGAGAAACCGTTTGGCTCGCGATCTGCATGATTCGGTTAATCAGATTTTATTTTCACTATCGTTAACTGCTAAAGGCGCGGAAAGTATGTTATCCGGCTCTGAGCAGTTGCACCCGGCAGCGGAAGCGATGAAGGATATTCGGGCTTTGTCTCAGGAGGCGCTCAAGGAAATGCGCGCATTGATTATGCAGCTCCGTCCCGCGGGACTGGAAGCAGGGCTGCTCCATGCGCTACAGGAATACGGCACCAGCCAGGGTCTTCAAGTGGTGATGAATCGGACGGGAATGAGGTCTTTACCGCGTAATATAGAAGAAGCATTGTGGCGAATCGGACAGGAAGCGCTGAATAATGTACGGAAACACGCGGATGTTCCTTCTGCTGAGGTCACCCTCAAGTTAAGTGATCATGAAGTGGTGCTCACCGTCACAGATCAGGGAAAAGGTGGTACGGAAAGGCCAAAAGCCTCGTCTGGAAGCTCCCTTGGCCTGTCCATTATGAAGGAACGGGCTCAATCGCTCGGGGGCAGCTTAGAAGTAGTGAGTTCTCCCCGCAAGGGAACAACAGTAACGGCAGTCATTCCACTTCCGTTCGAATCTGTATAAAGTCAGGGGGAAGAAGAGATGCCGATTACGATTTTGCTCGCAGATGATCATGCGATGGTGAGAAGAGGTTTGCACGTTTTTTTGACCACACAGCAAGACATGGAGGTTGTCGGTGAAGCATCGAACGGACAGGAAGCACTGGTGCAGGCGGAAGCGTTAAAACCTGACGTGGTATTAATGGATCTGCATATGCCGGTCATGGACGGAATTGAAACAGCCAGACGGCTGCGCACGTTATTGCCAGCAACGCGAATCATTGTGCTCACATCGTTTTCCGATCAGGATCATGTGGTTCCTGCTGTGCGTGCAGGGGTGAAGGGGTATCTACTCAAGGATATTGAACCGGAGGATCTGGCTGTGGCCATTCGCAATGTGCATGCAGGTCAGGTAGAATTGCATCCCGCCGCAGCAGGTCAATTGATGCATGTGATGGCTTCATCCGATTGGTCTATAAATGAACAGCAACCACAGCATATAACGGCAGATCAGACAGCAGACAGTCAACATCAGGAGCCAAAGCAGGTTGGAAAATCAAATGAAACATCCCTTGGTGGTCCGGATATGCTCACTCGCCGTGAACAAGAGGTTTTGGGGCTGATTGCTCAAGGATTGAGCAACAAGGAAATTGCAGTTCAATTGGTCATCACCGAAAAAACGGTCAAAACCCATGTCAGTCATCTGCTCGACAAACTCGGGCTGGCGGATCGGACACAAGCGGCTCTTCATGCCGTAAGAAATGGCTGGGTCGTCTGACCAATTCCGACATATGTTCATACTTAAGTCGTATAAACTCAACCTAAAGGTTGAGTTTTTTTGTATTTCAAGTTAAGTCTATCTGCTGACGATTTGGATGCCAAAGAAAGGTAAGATAAGAGTAGAAATAACAGATCGGTTGAAACATGAGAGTTTGAATTATTAAAAAACCAAGGAGAGTGACATGAATGAATATTGTTATTTTGGCAGGCAGCAATCGGAACAATGCAACCAGTACACGTCTGGGAGAGTATGCTGTGGAGATTATTCGCGGCCAGGGACATCAGGCCAGCCTGTTTGATCTGTACCAGACACCACTTCCATTCTACGCACCTGATGAGAAACAAGCGGATCATGAACATCTGGCAGACCTGAATACACGTATGCTCGCGGCTGATGCAATCATCCTGTCTACACCAGAGTATCACGGCAGTATTAGCGGTGTGCTCAAAAATGCACTGGACCACCTGAGTCAGGCTCATTTCAGCGGCAAGCCCGTCCTGTCCATCAGCTCCTCTGGCGGAGCGGTGGGGGTAAGTTCGCTTTTACAACTGCAAGCGATTGTTCGCAATCTGCATGGTATCAATGCCCAAGAGTGGATATCTATTGGGGGTGCGCAGCGCAGACGATTCGAAGCGACATTTGACGGATACGAGGAGTACGAAGGCAGTCAGGATATAGAGGACCGGGTGCAGCGGGTCATTGGATCGTTTTTAAATCTGGCCCAGACGTTAACGAATGCGCGGAATTCAACCATGAGTTGAGAACAAACGAAGATGAAAAATCGGAAAAGGAAAAGAGGTTGAGCATGATGATTACAGGCATATTTGAAACACATCTAAACGTGACGGATCTGGAGAGATCCCATCATTTCTATGAAACGGTCCTGGGTTTACCTCATGCCTACGGGCAGGAAGAACGTGGAAACTCCTTCTACTGGATTGGTGGAAAAGGCAATGCCATGCTGGGATTGTGGCAAAAGGATCCTTCCGAGGTGAAACGTCAGCACTTTGCTTTTCATGTATCTCTGGAGGATATGAAACATGCGGTGGCTCACCTGGAGAACAAAGGAATCAAGACACAGAACTTCCTGGATGATGATATCGGTGAACTGTACGTCTTCGGCTGGATGCCTGCGGTATCTGTATATTTTACCGATCCGGATGGTCACTCGCTTGAATTCATCGCCATGCTCCCGGATGAAGCGAAGCCTGAACTTGGCATGGTGCCGTGGAGTCAGTGGGAGGAGATGCAGGAGAAGACCATATGATGATTGAAGAATTACAGTTATATACAACACGGTTGGAGGACCTCAAGCATTTTTATCGTGATACGTTGGGAATGGAAGTGTCCGATGCGACAGATCAGACCTTCAACCTGCAGGTTGGAAGGACAAAGATGATTTTCAAACCGTGTGAAACAGATCATGAGCCCTTTTATCATGTGGCCTGGTTGATTCCGACGAATCAGTTCAAGGAAGCGAAGCAGTGGGCTGCATCACGTGTTGTTTTAAGCAGGGAGGAAAATCGGGATGAAACGTACTCTGCTAATTGGAACTCTCATTCTCTCTATTTCGAAGATCCGGCAGGCAATATTATCGAGCTGATTGCTCATCATCGTATTCAGAACGAGAGTGACCATGACTTCTCGACTCAAGATATATTACAGGTGTGTGAGATTGGCCTAGTGACGGAGGATGTTCTGTCTACGGTGAATGAGCTTCAGCGGATTGGACTCACGCGCTGGGGTGAGGTTAGTGATACCTTTGCTCCTGTAGGAGATGTACATGGTTTATTTATTGTGGTGAAGAAGGATCGGACGTGGTTTTTCTCTACGCAAAAAGCAGAGATCTATCCGTTGGAAGTATCCATCCATGGCGTGGGCAAGCTTCGAATTGGCTAAACTTTGCATTCCGGGGCAAAACGGGCATATGTGGAGCATTTCCATCATGTTATAGAAGTAAACGCTTTATTTATTCATTCCAGGGTAGTTTCTCTGATGGGTTTACATATGATGAAGGGTGGTGGCAAGCTTGGATCGACGTTTGTTGGAAGATGGACTTGCGATTATCGTTTCCAGTCGGGAACGTACAGGAGATCTGTGGCACGCCCATTATGGGGCGGGTGCGATTGCGGCATATTTTTGGGTACGGGAAAATCGTCTCACTGCCCTTGCCGCCGGCAGTGTTACGGCCGAAGCAAAAGCCATGCTTCGCCAGCATGGAATCAGCCCTGGTCAGACCTCTCCGGTTGGTGAAATGATGCCCAGGGAAGATGCCGAAGCGCGTATTACGGACGCATTGGATCGAACGATTGGAGAGCTGCACTGGGTTGGGCACCAGGCCATCTACGGGGCAATCAGTCTGAAAGCCATTCGTGAACTGGATGGATGGGGCACTGCGGAGGATATTGGTCGGCTGGTTGAACTGATCGATTCATTCGATCGAACCATCCCGGGAAGATCCTGGATGAACACAACGATGAAAGAAATTCGCAGTCTCAAGCCGGAAAAAAGCGATGGTTTCCCGGAGATTGAAGATCCAGTTCAGTTGTCACGTCTGATTCTGGATGAGCTTGGTTCGTTCCAGACCATATATCACGCGGAAGCGCATCATGACCTGATTGGTCATATGCTCACCTACGGACATGCGCTTAACATATTATATGAACTGGGTTATCCGGCATTATTCCACAAAGGCATTCCGCCTTTCCTTACCATGGTGAAGGCACTACGCTTAAGCCGAGATGTGGATATTGAACAGGAGATGCCGACATTGCAATCACCCGTAGACCTGCTGCCACTGGAACGAGCGGAACGATCAGTGGCGCTACCTCATGAATTGGAATATTGGCTCACCGACAGACGTTCCCGTGACTGGAACGGAGGTCATGTATTTAAATTCCCGTTCAGCTTCTATCATCATGCCAAGAACGGGGAGCCTGTACCGGAAACATGGGAGAACTTTCGTTATATCATCGCGTGAGATAAAACATACATTTCAGAAGGGGTGTCCGTCATGACGGACACCCCTTATAGGCATTATTCTGGTCTACCGAATTGTGGGCATCCTGTACCTGTTTAACGGGGCCAAATTTCAAGGATAAAAAGGATCAGCATGACTCTGGACACCAGCATGTATGGTGATTTTCGTACGGGCTGACGCGCTGCCCATATTCCCCAGGAACTCATAAGTGCAATACTCCCCCAGAACATCCATAAGGAGATGCCTTCGGGTGTAAATAGAAAGGACAGCTTGGGCAGTCCCCTGTTGCCAGCCCCAAGAAGAACAGTGGTCATATAGACGAGGACAAGGAAAAACAACTCGAAGAGCAGGGTTTGCAGCCAGAAATAATAGATGTTGAACACTCGTAGCATGATGACTGTGATCAGGATAAACAGGATACCAACGGATAAGAATGTTGCCGCGGTCCATCCAATGAGAGATGTTGTTATAACATCTGTTTCTTGATATAAGATGTACATCGCCAACGCATACATAGCGGGGCCCGCCATATAACTGGTGACAGCAATCCAAAGATAGAAGAAATACCTCTTTTTCATGGTCATATCCATCCTTTATTGTTCGTAGGATTTGAAAGCTACTTATGTCATATAAACATCATCAGGATGGGTTTGGTTGGACTACCGATAGGAGTTTCTCGCGAAAAATCGGCATTTAACCGCCATAGAGACGACTACATTCAGGCGTAATTCATCCCGATTACCATCAGCGCGAGGGGGCAAAGGCGGTAAAATGGTATTATCGGATCAGCAGCAAGGAAGACACACCGACAGCTCATACGCTAAAGTACAGCCGGCCATGGGGCTGGTTTTTTAATTCGGTGATTGCATCCTTGCCCTGATCGGGTATTAAAGACTAAACAGATAACAGGAGGCTACGTGATATGAAAACAGTATTGTATGTTCCACTGGATGATCGTCCAGCGAATCTGGATGATGTGATTGTGCAAGGGAAAGCAGCCGGTATCCATATCGTTACACCGAACCTGAGTGATATTAAGAATCGTCTGGACTCGGAGAAAACCGTAGATGGCACAACGCTGCTCGGCACCTCTACGCCGGTTTATGGCAAACCGTCCAAGATTCATGACTTTATTCTGAAACATGCTGCCAAAGTCGACGGATTTATTATCTCATCCGATATGCTCGCTTATGGCGGCCTGATTGGCAGTCGTCAGCTCCGCGAAGATGGAGGAGGCGCCTATCCAGAATACGATAATGAGACCACGCGTTTGCTGGATGTGATCCGCGTGATCAAGCAAAAATATCCACGCAAACCCGTATTTGTAATGGATACCATCATGCGTTTGGCTACAACCTCGTTTGCAGATGGCTTGGCGCTCGATGCATATAATGAGTCCCGTGCGTTGATGCAGCAGCCACGTCAGACATACACCGAATTTGAGGATATTATCGAGGGTTATAACCTGTCCCCGGATGGAGTGGAATATGGGACAACGACCTATTTTGATAAAGAACAGTATTACAATACAAGACAGCATAAGTTCAAAACAAATCTGTACATTCTGGATCAACTGGCTCGCACAGGTTATATCGATTTCCTTGCAGTTGGTGTTGACGATGCTAACACCCAGGGGGTTCAGATCAATGAAATCAAATATGTAGAAACGCGGATCAATGAATGGCTGGGTGGAACCAATGGACAAAATCCGGATCGTGCTATCATCTTGCCGGATGCAGATGGTCTGGGGCACGCTTTGGTCGCTCGCATGGCAAACCAGTTGTTCCGAGGCGGGGCGAGGACACGTTACGCAGTGAAATATTTTGGTCCTCACGGCAATTCCATCATTAACACGTATGAATACATGGATGTACACGAGAATGTGGTTCGTCATGTGGATATTGTAGGTGGTGTGCTTGTAGCGGATTCGGCATATCCTGAACCGGATGTGGTGACGGATGTGGGTGCTGGCTTGGAAAATGAACAGCTAGTGGCTGTAGCAGCCGATCAAGTTGTCCCGTTTGACATGACCTCCGAACTGGATCGTATGACCAAGGGTCATCCGGGAAATTCCGGAGAGAACACAGGCATCGACATTGAGATTATTGCCATTACGGCTCTGGATCAGGTGCAGGCTGCGTTGGAGCAGTTGACGCTGAATAGTGAGCAAGGTCTGCCTTCGGTATTGATTGATTTTGTGGGTAAAGGACCAGCGAATGTCGATGTTGCCGAAGCATTGCTCAACAGTCCATATACCGGACGGGTTCTGGGTTATAGTGCATGGAATACACCGGGCAACAAGATCGGTATTGCTGTAGGCATGGGGCAGTCCAGGTACGCGTTGATTACAACAGAGAAGCATGACCATAAGTTGCGCGATGCGATGAACGCGCATGGCTCACTGTTATTTAAGCGTTTCCTGAAGGATTATTACTACAAAGCGGTAGCGATCGCAGAGATCCGCACATATTCCCGAGCCCATGCGCTGTATACCAACGTGGCTACCCTTTCGGATCAAAATATGTTGCTGTTTAACTCGGAGGAAGACTATGCCCATCTGCAAACATTGCTCCGTGATTTGATGCAGACTTATACCACGGCGCTTGCGAATAAAACAGCTTTCCAGACAGGCAATGTGGCGATTAAGCAGATCTGTAATGACGAATTGTCCTATGCCACGTATGGCAGTGCGCTGTTGGAATATGCGAATCCCGATTTCATCTGGGGCCGTGCATTTGAGATTACGTTGAATCCGAAGGTTACGCTGAACTAAGGTTTGAAATAGTAGAACGCGTTATGTCGTCTTTTTTCCACCCGAATGACTCCCTTAATCGCACCGAAGTCGTACGGAACACCATCCGCGCTAGGGATAAAAGGGTGTAAGATTGTATTATCGGATCAATAACAAGGGACACACCGAAAGCACATACGCTAATGTACAGACCGGCCAAATGGCCGGTCTTTTTGATGCGGTGAATGTAGTCCCGGTACTGATTCGGTCGGAACACAGACACTGAGTTAAAAGGGGGAGTCTACTGCTGCTGCACTGTCGCTGCATCGTGTGGGCAGATCTCAAACTTGCAGCCAAAGGGGGCGAAATGAATGTGTCTATGAGAAATGAAATTAGCACTGCCGTGAGCACCAGTAAAATGAGTACGCTCATTAAAAAAACGCTGAAACAGAAGCTCGCTGTACTTGTTTCAGATTGGGACGGTCGTGTGCTGGATGCACCTGCGTCAGGCGAAGTATTGGCTGGGCCTTGTGCCGTGGTTGCGTTTGCGGAAGAGGTGCCGAAGTCTGCCTGGGCGGGATATCGACGGATCATTAAAATCTCCCCATACGTTCGTCCGGAAGATGGCGGCGCTGAACAAGTGGAAGCTTGGTCAGCCCATCTAATCGAAGGGTTGCACCAGGTAAGACTGGTGGATGAAGCAGGTGGGGCATTCACTTGTATCTATCTGGGTTCTTCAGATAGTGACCGGGTGGATGCAGGGTCTGGCATGCTTACGCGCAGTCTGCGATTCGGAGTGTATGTTCCCGAAGACTCGGGAACTGCTCTCGTTGAAACAGAGGACGCATGGTTAGCTGCGCTTCAAGGCTGGACACAGCAGGAGCTTGGCTCGAACTGGTCGGTATATGGGGATGTATGGCCTGGTGGGTACGAGAAGCCGTCTGTGTTATGGCGATTGGCTGGATGTAGCACGTCTGTGGCGGGGACTTCGGCATTGGAAGTTCGACAACAGTGGATTGGGCATGTGCTCACCGATCATTCGGTGCTTAAACGGCAGACCGTTACTCGGTTGGTCCGGCAACTTGCAGTGCAATCTCGTCTTGCCGTCACTGAAACGGGTGGCGAAGAGCAAGAAGGTAACACGCGATATATCACAGTGGATGAAGTCACAGCAGATTTACAGGCAGATGCCTATCTGAACGGACAGATTCGTCTGACACTACAGCAGCGGATTCGTCGTCCGGGTACAAATGTGCCTTTGATTCGTGAGATTCACCATAGCAAAGGGATGGAATAGATGTTGAGCCCAGAGGAACTCCATCACAGGTGGTTCCAGATGATAACTTTAGATTGTGGATATAGCTTTAAGATGATTGATTTAGCTTCAACATTATAGCTTCAGATTCATAGTTTCATAGGATCGAAAATTCATAGATCAAGCTTAAAGATCAATGTTCACGAAATTAGCAGTCCAACAAATGAGGTGAGATGGCAATGGCAAGCTCAGTGAAAAAAAGCAAACAGATCGCCCCGCGGTATACAAGGGCAGAACTGATGAATCATGCAGAAGCCCTCTTTGCCGTTAAGGCAGAGGTGCTGTACGGTGCGCTGTACGAAGCGGTGCAAGAGACGTTTTCCATTGAAGAAACGCAAGAACGAATTAACCAATTTATGAAAGCGAAGGTGAAGGGATAATGGCAGGTGGAACTTGGGAACAAACGAATCGTCCGGTCCTTCCGGGCTTATATATGAATTTTCAGGCGGCAGCATCCTCAGCCATTCAAGCGGGTACGCGGGGAACGGTCGTTGTGCCGATCAAGGCCAACTGGGGTCCTGTAGGGACTTTTGTTGAAGTAGGGAGCGAAGCAGCGATTGAACGTATGTATGCGGCGAATGTGCTGGACAACGGTACAGCTTATACGTCCTTGAAGCTCGCCCTGTTGGGTGGGCCGAAGAAGTTGCTCGCTTATCGGGTAGCAAGTGCTGGGGCCAAAGCAGCTACGCTTACTTTGAAGGACAGCAGTGATGCCAATGTGCTGCAACTGGATGCGAAATATCCGGGTGATCGTGCAAATGGATTCTACGTCACCATCCAGCCAGGTGTGATTGATAATACGAAACATGAAGTGCGTCTCTTCGAAGGTAACCGGATGTTGTATGCGCTCCTGACAGCGGATATTACAGCAGCTTCTCTGGCAAAAGAGATTAACGCGGATGAACAAAATGTCTGGGTAACGGCGCAGGCCATTGGAGATGGTACAGGTGTGGTAGCCACTGTTGCGGGTGCGGCATTTAAAGGCGGCGTAAGTGGCAACGACGACCTGACCAATGCAGAGTACATTGCTGTGCAGGGTGCGCTGGAAGGGGAGCAATTCGACGTTTTGGCTTTGGATCAGGCGGCTGATGCGCCTCTGCTTGCGAGTTTTGCGGCATGGGTGAAACGTGTGCGTAGTGAAGGCAAACCGGTGGTGGCCGTATTTGGCGGTTCCGTAGCGGACGATACCTCTGCTACAGCAGCACAAAAAGCAGCAGCACGTTCGCTTGCGCTCAACCATGAAGGTGTGATTAATGTCGGTACAGGCGTGCGCCTTGGAGATGCATTTTACAGCTCCGCGGAAACATCCGCCTATGTTGCAGGTCTGATCGCCGGACAACGTCTGAACCAATCCACAACTTATGCAGCTACTCCGTTCGATGATGTGACACGTCGCTGGACGCGTGCAGAACAGGAGCAGGCGGTACAGAATGGTGTATTTATTTTCTTCCATGATGGACGTCAGGTGAAAGCACTTCGCGGTGTAAACACACTGGTAACTCCGGCCGCTGGACAGAATAATGCGTGGAAAAAAATCCGTTCCATTCGTGTGTTGGACGCCATCAACACGGATTTGCAGCGCTCCGCAGAAGATACGTATATCGGTAAAGTAAATAATACCGAAGAGGGTCGTCAGGCACTGATTAGTGCCATGAAGGCCTATTTGGCGTTGCTCGCACAGAGCAATGTGATTGAAGCCGATGGCTATGATGTCATTCTTGATCCGGCGTATTATGGTGCGGCACCAGTTCTCAAACCGGAAGCGGATCAGGTGTTCCTGCAATGGAATGTGAAGCTGACCGATGTAATGGAGCAGTTGTTTGGTACATTTTACGTGCAATAAGGTTGTGTGGAAGGAAAACGCGATTTTTTAATTTTAAGGAGGAAAATATATGTTGGATGCGTCAAGAGTAATTCTCGGTACCCATGGTCAGCTGCATATCGATGGTGTGTGGCAGACAAACATTAACAAGCTGGAAGCGAGTGTAGAGATTGAAAAGCGTGAGCTGAACCTGGTCGGTAATGACTGGAAAGTGCACAAAAACGGCGCAAAAAAAGGAACAGGCACGATGACGGGCTACAAAGTCACTTCGGATATGATCCAGCGCGGCTTCACCAAATTCGAGATTATTTCCAAGTTGAACGACCCTGAATCATATGGACATGAGAGTGTATTGCTGAAAGGTTGCATGGTGGACAAAATCCAGCTTGCCAACTGGACAGCGGGTGAGGAAGTACCAGAGGAAACGGGCTTTACGTTCGAAGGATTTGAGTTGCTGAATCCAATTGTGGCGAACTAAAGGTTGGAAGTGGTCACGTGTTGAAGCTAGTTTGCTCAAGCGTGATTGCATAGTTACTTCATTAATAATATGGGCACCATTGTAGGCCGAGATGATCTCGGTCTCTTTGTTGTCTCTACAGGCTTGGAAGATGGCATCGATGAACCCATTCGTGAAACAAGAAGGAGATAACGCCAGATGAGTATGAATGAAAATATGTCCGAAGAACAGATTTTGGATCAGTTGTTTGAAGCAGCAGAACGTTTGCCAGAGGAGAATGTGCGCATTCAGCGTCTGGATCTGCTGTTGACCTTGCGTGGACTGACTTCCTCCAAAGTGGATCACATTCGCGAACGCTGTACGATTCGAAAAACGACCAAAGGCCGCACCGAGGAAAAGGTGGACACCGAGACGTTTAACGCACTGCTTATTTCTGAGGCAACCGTGAAATTGAAAGTCCGTAGCCTGGAACTCTCCGGCTGGGGAGACACCCGCATTACCGGCCGCATGAAGCTGTCCGGTGGGGAACAAGCGGTTCGCCGTATGCTGCTCGCGGGTGAATTGGATGCTGTAGGCGATAAAGTGCTGGAGCTGTCCGGCTTTGGTGTGGAGATTGAAGACCTAAAAAACTGATTCACTCCGGCGGAATGACCACGTTCCTGTATCACATGTGGGTGCGTCATCATCTCCGGCCCGGAGAGTTCTGGTCTTTGCCACGCGGGGAGCGCTCGCTGTTGATTGCGTTCTCGGAAGAGGAAATAGAAGGTGCTCTAGAAGGATAAAGGCCAATGGAGGTGATATAGTTTGTTTGAAAATATAGTTAGTGATGGTATTAAATCATTTAGCAGGTTGAGGAATTATATGGGAAAATCCAATAAAAAGAAAGTTTTTAGCTCACCTGCTATAAGTACAATTCATAAAATTGTTTCAAAAAATACGGTGAGCGATAAAATAAATAAATCGAATTTCCTAAAAAAAAATAAAAATTTAGTCAAACTTATTAAAGGTACAGGTTCATTAATAGCTACTGCGGCAGATCAGAAAAGTTATCATAATGGATATAATTGGAATAAAAAAGCTGAAAACAAAGACTCGTGGATTGAAAACAATGCAAAGTGGCTATGGAAGAAGGGTGTATCGGTTAAGGATGCTACATTTTCCGGGATAGGCAACAATGCAAAGTGGCTGTGGAAGAAGGGTGTATCGGCTAAGGATGCTACATTTTCCGGGATAGGCAACAATGCAAAGTGGCTGTGGAAGAAGGGTGTATCGGCTAAGGATGCTACATTTTCCGGGATAGGCAACAATGCAAAGTGGCTGTGGAAGAAGGGTGTATCGGTTAAGGATGCTACATTTTCCGGGATAGGCAACAATGCAAAGTGGCTATGGAAGAAGGGTGTATCGGTTAAGGATGCTACATTTTCCGGGATAGGCAACAATGCAAAGTGGCTGTGGAAGAAGGGTGTATCGGCTAAGGATGCTACATTTTCCGGGATAGGCAACAATGCAAAGTGGCTGTGGAAGAAGGGTGTATCGGCTAAGGATGCTACATTTTCCGGGATAGGCAACAATGCAAAGTGGCTGTGGAAGAAGGGTGTATCGGCTAAGGATGCTACATTTTCCGGGATAGGCAACAATGCAAAGTGGCTGTGGAAGAAGGGTGTATTGGCTAAGGATACTACATTCTCTTGGCTTGGCAACACGAGTGTTGGCATTAAAGATTGGTATGACAATTCTAAAGAGAAAATCAAACAATTTTTTGAGATATCTGACTGGATTAACAAAGGTAAAGAGGGCGGTCAAAAAATACTGGAGACTTTTAAAAATTATGGTTACGGACTAAGTTACAAAATGCAAGATATGTGGGATCATCCATGGACTAAGCGTGTGAGAAAAGTAGGGAATGGTGCCTTTAAATTTCTTGATATTGTTGGAAATATAAATAAAGTTGTACATGCTTCTACACCAGAAGAAAAAATGATTGAAGTAAGTAAGATTATTGGAGCGAAAGTAGGATCTATAGCTCTAGGAACTGGATTGGGTGCTTTGGGTGGAATCATTCCAGGTGCGCAACCAGCTATCCCAATCCTTGCTGGTACTGGAGCATTCTTTGGTGATAAGTGGGGAGAGAAATTAGGAGAATGGGGCGGTAAGGCTCTTACCAATATTTGGCCTAAAAGTTGGTGGCCTTTAAAAAAGGTTAACACTAGCAGTATAAAGCCTACAAAAAACATAGGGTTAGATAAAAGTAGGGCAAATAATATCTTATCTTCTTCAACAAAAAAAACCAAGCAAATTAATGTGAATTTACCTAATGGCGCAATCCAAATATCCAATAATAATCATAAGTTGGATTATAGTGATCTGGCAAATCAAATTAGTAATCAGTTTGTTAAAGAATTACGTCGTGCCATGGAAAACCGAAAAACGATTATGGCCTAAGCTGAAAGGAGGCCTGTTATGACTGTATTTGAAGATAACGTAGATGGTGTCAGAATGGAATTCGCCCTGATCGATGGGAAAACAAAGTTCCAATTTCCGGTGAAACCGGAAGAACTGACAATCTCTCGTTCCAAAGGATATGAAACGATTAATATGTTGGAGCATGGCGAGTTTGATTTTGCGCAGGGAGAGAAGGTGAAGGAGATCACCTTCTCTTCTTTTTTTCCCAAAGAATATGATGCGTCCTATTGCATGTACGAAGATTTGCCTGATCCGCGGGTAGCGATGAATTTGCTGAATTCGTTTCTGATATCGAAAAAGCCACTACGATTCATCATCACCAACACGGGGGTGAACGTGCCGGTATATCTGATCTCGCATAATACGACCTTCCGCGGCGGCGAGAGCGGGGATATTTATTTCGACCTGACCCTGCGCACATGGCGGGATTCCAAGGTGGAGAAAGTTGGCGGGGCTACATCCGGGAGCAAGTCGGGTTCTCGTACCGATTTGAAAAAGAGCAGCAAGACCTACACCGTCAAATCTGGCGACTCCCTGTCCAAAATAGCAAAGCTTGAGCTGGGGAGCAGTTCCAAATGGAACGAGATCTACAAGCTCAACGCAAAGATCATCGGCAGTGATCCAAACCGGATCAAACCGGGACAAAAGCTGGTGATGCCATGACCTACAAGGTCATTGTCGACGACAAATATGACATTACGAAGCTGGTGGAGACGATTACGCTGAAGGACTCGCTCGACCAAATTGCCTATCAGGCCAACATCCGGTTGGCGGTGTCTGCATCTTCCGGTCTGCCTTCGATCTCACCGGGCATGGTGGTGCGGATTAGCGGGGTTCCTTTTGGCGAAAAATCCATGGTTCACTTGCTGCATCCTGCGGTCATCTGGGAGGTGGAAAGCTCCAACAGCGGCACCAAGCGGCTATCCCTCACGGTGTACGACCGGATGATTTATCTGGAAAAATCAGAGGACGAGTTCCTGTTGCCGAAGGATCAGACTGCTACGCAACGACTCAAGACCTACGCCAAAGAGTGGGAGATTCCATACGGCACGCTGCCGGATACGAAGACAAAGCTGGGAAAAGCCGTGTATCGGTCACAGACGATCTTTTCGATGATGTTTGCCGATCTGAAAGAAACGGCGAAGTCCGGCGGGGAAATGTACCATCCACGGATGACACCCGGCGGGTTGCAGCTCTTCCAGGTTGGAAGTAATGCAAAGGTGTATGAACTTGATCGACTGATTGATCTGACCCAGATGCGTACACTCGAAGGGGCGGTTACCAAAGTTAAAGTGATGGCAGCGTCGGAGTCACCGAGTGGCAAAGAAGTTCCTTCCAAAGTGCTTGCAATTGAGCAGAATGGTGTGGAAGAACTGGGCACATTGCAAAAGCTGGTAGAGGACGATCAGGTGAAATCGACAACTGCCGCGAAAAAACTGGCGAAAAGTCATCTGACGGGTATTCAGGAGACCTTTACGATATCGGCACCGGATATCAATACGATTCGCGCCGGGGACGCAGTGTTGTTGAAAGGACTGAAGCTAATCGTCATGTCGGTCAGCCGTGATCTATCTGCCGGGCCTGGAACGATGACGTTAGAGCTGGGGACGGCTGAGCTGGTGAAAAGGAGGTATTACCTTGAATAAAGATGATCCGTATGGGCATTTTGCCGACGTCATGCGGGGTGCGATGAGTACACATTCCCGTCAGGCCGTGAGCGGTCTGGGAGCGGTACTGGGTACGATGACATCGTCTGGTGTGAAGCTGGATGATTTCAAGCACGAAGTGCAGGATTATCTCGTGGCCGAATTGCCGGGCACGCTTGGACTGCCGGAGCGCGAGGCTACTGGCGCGATTTCCGGTATACCTGACGTGACAAACGGCGGAACGACGGGCACGGGACGGTTTCTTTTGCAAGAAGAGGAAGTGGAAGAAACGGTGTTGTCTCTTGGCAAAGGTCTGAAAGCGGGAGATCGTGTGCTGGCGATGCGGGTGAATGGCGGCAACGACATTGTGGTGCTGTGTAAGGTGGTGAGTGCGCATGCCTAGTTTGTTCCCAGAAACGGGTGTGGTATGGGGAGATGAGGAGGATCTGTCGGGGGCGGCTTCGGAAGAGGTACTCTTTGGGCGGAGCTGGCGATTCGATTACGATGCAGGAGATTTTGTGCTGACCTCAAGTGGCAAAGTAGCCGCGGCGGATGCACATGAAGCCTGGGTGCAGTGGTGCATTAAGGCTGTCAAAACGCCACGTTACAGACATGTGATCTATTCTCGAAACTATGGTTCGGAGCTGGAAGATCTGGTGGGGCAGGGTGACAGCCGGGGTGTGATGGAAAGTGAAATTACCCGGATGGTTACGGAGACGTTGCTGGCTGATCCACGCACGGATTCGGTGGACCAGTTCACGTTTGATTGGAATCGGGAGCAGTGCATGTTCTCGTGTCGTGTGGCGAGTGTGCAGGAAGAGATGTTTATTCTGGAAAGTGAGGTGATCTGACGGGATGGCTGAGATTCCGCGTTATTTGGAGGACCAGACGGAGGAACAGATTATGCAGCGCATGCTGGATCGTCTGCCCGTGGATCTGGATAAGTCTGAAGGATCGTTCCTGTGGGATGCGGAGGCTCCGGTTGCGTTTATGCTGTCTGAGGCGGCATTGTGGGCACAGGAATTACTACGGCGGGGGTTTGCAAGTACTGCGGCGAGCAGTGATCCGAATTTTCGTTCGGAAGAGCTGGATCTGCGGGCAGGAGAGCACGGCATCACGCGGCGAGCTGCGGTGGCGGCACAAGGTGCGGTGAGGTTTGCGGGTACGCCGGGGAAAGTGGTGCCTGCGGGAACGGTCGTGGCTACGCTTGCGGATGAAGTATCTGCTGAAGCTTCGCTCGAATATGAGACGGTGGGGCGTTTGGAACTGGATGCGGATGGTTCCGGGATGGTAGGCGTGCGAGCGCTTGTTGCTGGAAAAGAGAGCAATGTACCTGCGGGCACGGTAACTGTGCTGTCTACACCTGTAAGTGGCGTGACTTCTGTCACGAACATTGAGGTGATCAAAGGCGGTGCAGATATTGAGGCCGATACAGCGCTGCTGGAGCGTTTTTATGCCAAAGTCCGCAACCAAGGAACCAGTGGCAACAAGTCGCAATATGTGCAATGGGCCAGTGAAGTACCAGGTGTTGGTGCAACGCGTGTGATTCCTTTGTGGCAGGGGCCGGGCACGGTGGGATTGTATTTGCTGGACACGGACAAACGTGCTGCGGGTACCGATCTGGTGGCGGCTGTGCAGAAGTACGTTGATCCAACGCAGGATGGACATGGTGAAGGTGTTGCACCGGCTGGGCCAGTGGTGTCCGTAATGCCAGCCGAGGAAGTGCCGATGAACATTCAAGTGAAGCTGACGCTGGCAAGTGATGCGACACTGACCGATGTACGGGCATTGATCGAACGCGGGGTGACCGCGTATTTGAAACAGTTGGCTTTTGCCGATCCACTCGTTCGTTACACTCGCATTGCCGCGATTTTGTTGGACATTCCGCCGATTATCGACTATTCGGAGCTGACCGTGAACGGTGCGAGCGACCAGAATATTGAGATGACCGCCAGTCAGGTGGCCGTGCTGGGGACGGTGGATGTGCATGAGTAGCGTTGGGCAGATGGTGGATGAGGAAGTGATTTCGGAGTACGGAGACCGAGGAAGATTGGGAGAAGTACGCCGATCCGGGTTGGAGCTGGTGAGCGAGACGCTCCATGTTGATGTGAAAGGAAGGGAGGGGACAGGGCATGAGTGCTCCTTCTATTGTAGATGTTGGATTGACGAGTGAGAAAGGGCGGGAGCTGTTCTCGTATTTGCCAAGGTATTATGAGACTTCGCGTGTCATGCAGGCCGATATGCAGGCCAAAGGCACCGAGATGGATCTGCTGTATCAGGCGCTGGATGAGACGTTGGCGCAGTCTTTTGTCCGTACAGCAACGTGGGGGCTGGACTTCTGGGAACAGGAGCTTGGCATTGAGACGGATCGTCTCAAACCTGTGGAACAAAGGCGTGCCGTGGTTGAGTCGAAGCTACGTGGTGCCGGGAAGTTCTCTGGAAGATTGGTTGCGAATGTGGCTGAGGCGTACGCCGGGGGTAAAGTGGATGTAACGTTTCAGCCGGAAGCGTGGAGTTTTACGGTGAGCTTTGTAGACACGATGGGTATCCCGCCCAATATCGACGATCTCAAACGGGCGATTGAAGAATTGAAACCGGCCCATATGGCCGTGGAATATAAATACCGTTATCTGGTCTGGGACGATCTGGACAAGAAGCAGAAAACATGGGATGAACTGGACGCCGCGTCCTTGACGTGGAATGAACTGGAGGTGTGGGCATAATGCCACAAGAAACAGATCGACTGAAATTACCTCTTCCTTTGGGGAATGAGACCGTAAACCGGGAGAGTATTAACGAAATTTTTGAAAAGATTGATGCTGGTGTGGCAACGCAGGCGGATTTGGATACGCTTCGTGAAGCGATAAGTCAGATGGATATTCCTGATGCGTCTTTGACGCAGAAAGGGAAGGTGCAGTTGTCGAGCAAGACGGACGGCACGTCTGAAACGGTGGCTGCAACGGAGAAGGCGGTAAATGATGTGTTAGCAGCTGCTAACGCATCAAGCTTGCCACGTACAGGCGGTGCTTTGACGGGACCCTTGCGGATAAGTAGCTGGGGTGACATTAGCGCCAGCAGTGGTGGATATGTATTGTATGGTCATAACTGTTATCTGGATGCTGCTGGCGTGGTATATCGTTACCGCAACACCCATGCAACGATGGGGGCTCGGGGTATTGTCTTTCGGCTGGGAGCAGGGCTTCAAGGGGCTTGGATGTTTGATATGGGCGCGATTGCTACAACAGCAGGCACAGCTTTTACACCAACGCTTAAACGTATCCTTAACATTGACGATTATACCGCGTTACTGGATGCTGCTAAGGCATACGCTGATAATAACTTCCGCAAGCCCTCAGAAATTATTAATGCTAACCTTGTTAAAAATTCATCTGGCTTGATCGGGATGAATTATTGGACAAATGTGGGCGCTGTACCATTCTCAACAACTGTCAATCCTACATTGGGTGGGATGTTTTTTGTAACCGAAGCGGTGTCCGCGCAACAGTACGCCGTTTTGGATAGCGAGATAATCGGAGTTGATTCAGGACATAATTACTTGTTGCAAGCGATGTTTCACACAGCAGGTGTAGCCGCTGGAGCCGCAGTGCTTATCGAAATCAAAAATGCGGATTCAGACGTTACTATAGATAGCTTAGTTGCAGACCCTCAAAGATGGTGGCACCGAAAGGCTAAGTTTGTGCTTATCCCATCGGGTGTGTCTGCTATCAAGGTTAGGCTTGTCGTTAGTAACGCCAATTTTGCTACGAAAGGTTTCGGCAGGATCGGCTTCATGGAATCGCAATCTGGCGTTGATGTTCCCTACACTATGGAACGAGACACCCTCGCCCTTTACGGACAAATCGAAGCGGTAAAGCAATCTGGCGTTGATGCTAAGAACGGCATTGTGGGTGCCATTAACGCCAAGGGTGGTAGTGCATCCACAAATGACACATGGGTGCAGTTGGCGGACAAGGTAACTGCGATTAAACAACCATATAGAGTTTATAATGCAAGCGTGTGGTATGCAGGCGGCACTATATCCAACATTCCGTTCAAACCATACATGGTCATGGTGTTTGTGAGTGGTGTTAAATCGGATAATACTGGTGGTTCGACCGTTGACGTAAGGGCTTCCGGTACGATTGGCGCTTACGTCAACGAATCGGGGAATACAGTCACTATCGGAGGGCCAGGAGCTCAGGGTTATTACGGTTCTTCCAGCGCTGCTATGACCAATGTGGTGTTTGGTAGTAATTCTGTCAGTTTCAGCATAAGTTATGGCGGATATCCGTCAAACCAAGGAAACGTTACTGTGCAAGTTTTCGGTTTATAAATATTATGCCCTCTGGAGTGGTCAGGGGGCTTTTCCTATTACAAAAAGACAGGGATTCATTGTGGAAACTGTAGGCAAATGGATTATGGCCGTAGGTAGCGTAGTGGCATCATATTTTTTCGGTGGGTGGTCGGGTGTGCAAGGTGCGTCGCTGGTGTTTGGCGCGTTGCACTACCTGACAGGGTTTGCGGTGGCAGCCATGACAGGCACGCTCAAGAACAATATGGAATGGCTTGGCATTGCACGTAAGGCGCTTATTTTTGCCATGGTGGTTGTCGGCCATTTGGTGGACGGCATCTTAGGTGATGGTCACATGTTTAGGATGCAGTCGTCTTTTTTATACCGTGAATGAGCTCCTGTCCATCATTGAAAATGGAGGCAACAGGGTGAACCGATTACGTCTTTCACATGACCAGGTCTGAACGTATATTCATAACAAGTAAGATCGGATGCTAGTCCTTGTTAGATAGGAAGACTAACTTATTTCAAATTTCCAACCCCAAAGGAGGTGAACCATGACCACAAACCAACTAACTAATGCCATCGCAAACACGCTCACACAGCATTTCCCTGACATCCCGGTCCACCCATCAAATGGCGGCAGCACACCTGCTCCAGACACCCAAGGCCTCACCTACCGCTTGTTGTCTGCCAAACTTACCCGAGAACGCAGTGATCGCTTCGTGCAGTTCCATACCTTCGAAATCTGCTGGCTCGATGCAAGCAACATTCCAGACACTTTACCCGACAGGCTCTGTGAAGCACTGGAGACCATTGAAGTAGAAGGGACGCCGTATCGTGCTACCGAATTGCGATGGAAAACATGGGGGCAGATACCCAAGCTGCTGGTGTATTACACGATGCGAACCACTAAAGTGTCGGAGTCCGCCACGCCCATGCAACAACTGGAACAGCGACCAACGACACTTAAAGGTGCGAACGAATAATAATCAAACGAGGGATTTACATGAAAGGAATAGGAGGCGCATTGGCAATGTTTACGAAAAAGGAACCGGACCCTAAGAACCCGGAAACCAAACAGAAAAACAACCAGCAAACCAATCCGAAATACAGCAAAGCACAGTTCGCCGAATCCCGGCAACTCAGCCGGATGGAGAAAGACATTTTGGCAGCAGTTCTACTGGAACAAGAAACATACACCTTGCAAGAAGCACAGCAACACATCCAACAATTTATGAATGGGGAGGCACAATAATGGCTGGAGGAACATGGACGACACAAAACAAGGTACGCCCCGGCGTATATATGAATTTTGCATCAGAGGGCTCATTGCCGGGTACGGTAGGGGAGCGGGGAACGGTGGCTTTGGCGCTTCCATTGTCATGGGGGCAAACAGGCACAATCCTGACGTTACAAGCAGGTGAAGATGTACAAGCCAAACTCGGCTATGACTGGACAGCACCGCAATTGCTGCTGATCCGTGAGGCATTGAAACGGGCGCAGACGTTGCTTCTGTATCGACTCAATGCAGGTACCAAAGCCAAGGCAACCTTGGATAAACTGACAGTGACAGCCCATCACGGCGGTGTGCGTGGTAATGATCTGGCAGTTGTAATCTCCGGCAATATCAATGACCCGGAACAACTGGACGTTTCCACTTTGCTTGCGGGTAAAGAAGTGGACAAACAAACCGCGTCTACCATCGAAGCTCTGGAATCGAACGCATACGTCACATTTACTGGTGAAGGTGCACTTACAGCTACAGCGTCACTTCCACTAACAGGTGGCTTGGATGGTACAGCAACGAACCAGGAGCATTCCGATTTCCTGACCAAGCTGGAAGTACTGGATTTTAACACGGTTGGTCTGATCTCAGACGATGCCACACTCAAATCAGTCTACACAGCTTACATCAAGCGTTTGCGTGATACCGAAGGCAAGAAGGTGCAACTGGTTCTGTCTGATTATCCGGCTGCAGATCATGAAGGGATTATCAGTGTCAAAAATGGTGTTGTGCTCGCAGACGGTACCGTTCTTACGCCGAAACAAACCGTAGCATGGACTGCTGGCGCAACAGCGGGAGCTAACCTGAATGAATCCCTGACGTTCCGTGCGTATGACGATGCCGTGGATGTGAACGGACGATTGACACATAGTGAGACAGAAGCAGCATTGCGCAACGGCGAGTTTGTGTTTACGGCGAGCAGTAACCGCGCGGTCGTGGAGCAGGATGTAAATACGTTCCGTTCGGTGACACCGGATAAGGCACGTCATTTTGCCAAAAATCGTGTGGTGCGTGTTCTCGATGGCATCGCTAACGATATGAAACGCATTTTCGAGTCCTATTACATCGGCAAAGTGAACAACAACGAAGATGGGCGCAGCCTGTTCCGTTCCCAATGTGTTACTTACCTGAAGCAACTTCAGGATATTGGGGCGATTCAAAATTTTGATTCCAAAACAGATATCACTGTTGCTCCAGGCAATGAAACCGACAGCATTCTGATCGAGATTCAGGTCCAACCTGTGGATTCCGTTGAAAAAGTATATATGAAAGTGAAGGTGGTTTAAGATGGCATTTTTGAAAGCAAGTGACACAATCTCCGGCCAGGAAGGCCGCGCATACGCAACGATTAACGGACAGACGGAAGAAATGTTCTATGTGAAGACACTGGAAGCAACGGTAGAGAAACAAAAAGCAGAGGTCAAAACGTTGGGTCGCCGCGGCGTACAGCACAAAGCAACCGGTTGGTCTGGCTCGGGTTCCATGACGATCTTTTATACCACATCCCGTTTCCGCGAGCTGATGCTCCAGTACATGCAGAATGGTGTGGACACGTACTTCGACATTGAATTGACCAACGAAGATCCTTCGTCCACGATTGGCAAACAGACCGTGACCCTCAAAGGCGTCAACCTCGACAGTGTGATCATGGCATCTCTGGATACCGAGGCTGAGGCGTTGGAGGAAGAAGTGAGCTTTACTTTTGAAGATGTCGATATGCCTGTATCGTTCAATCTTCCTAAGTAATTTAGCGTGGAAAGCATAGTAATTTAAGATTTATAAACAGTTTAACTTAGCAGTGGGTTTGTAAAAGAAACCTGTTCAACTTGCCTGTGTTACGGGCTATTTGGCGTGTCAAAATTCTGCTCTTCGCCGCTTCTTGCGGCGGGGAGCCTAACTTTAGAGGAGGAACAATACATGAGTGGATTGAGTATGTTTTTTGCCCAAAATGCAGCAACGGATACAACGGAGGAGTTTATCGTTTCCCCCCGATTCAAAGATGAAAAAGGCGAACCGGTTGCCTGGAAACTGCGCAGCATGACCGAGGACGAAAACCAGGAATGCCGCAAAGCGGCTACCCGTAAAATTAAGGGTAAGAACGGTGTCTACACACCCGACATCGATGCGAATGATTACATGGCTCGCCTGATGAGCGCAAGTGTAGTATTTCCCGATTTGAAAAACGCAGAACTACAGCGGTCATATGGCGTGATGGGGGCGGAATCGCTTTTGCGGAAAATGCTGTTGCCTGGGGAATTTGCTTCTCTCGGTGAACAGGTCCAGAAGCTGAACGGCTTCAATCAGGATATGAACGAACTGGTGGATGACGTAAAAAACTAATTAAAGAGGGCGATTCCGAAGCCAATCTGGCTTATTACGCTCTCCATGAATTGAATATTTTGCCGCATGAGCTAATGGCCTTCTCCATGCGAGAACGAGCGGCCATCTATGCAATGATCTCCATCCGGGTGGAGGAAGAGAAGAAAGAGCGGTCCAAGAGCCGCGCCCGGAAGAAATAAAAAGGAAAGGAGGGAGAAATAGATGTCCGATACAAGGATCGATGTAATTAGTCCTCCGTCCATGAATACCCTGATCAATAATCTAAATCTGGTTCAAGTAAGAACAACCGAGATCCTTAATAATTTCAACCAGATTAACCGGATTAATCTGAACCAATTTAACCAGACGAACACGACCAACCATTTTAATCAAATCAATCAACAATTGAATGTAACGATTAATCTGATGGAAAAGTTGGAAGATACGGTCGATGATACAAGTGATTCGTTAGGTGATAATCTGAGCAAACTCTCCAAGTGGATGCAAATGGTAAAGTCCGCTGGAAGTGTCGTGTTAAAAGCGGCTGCTGAACAAGAAGACTTCAAGTATCGTTACATGGTTGCCGCAGAAGATCCGGTGCTCGGGGAAAGCATCTATAATAAGTATCGAGATCAAGCCTCCAAGAGCGGTCAGGATGTCAATGATTCGCTTAAATCTTCTCTGGGCTTCTTGCCATTGGCACAAAATACAGGGCAGGTAGATCAGTTAAATGAAATGACTCAAAGATTGAGTATGTTGTCACCGGATAATAAAAGTTTATCAGATGCATCCAAGGCTATTGTTAGTGCCATGAATGGAAAGAATACTGATTTGGCGAGTCAATTTAACATACCGGAAAGTGCATTGACCGGGGCTGGATTGGATGAATTTATACAGACTAAAGACCTTGACGGTTTTATACAAGGTTTGCAGACGGTTCTTGAAATGCAAGGTTACACACAAGAAGCCTTTGATACAATGCTGGATTCTCCATTGCAAAAATGGACGGCTCTCGTGAATCAGTTCAATGGAATACTATCTGAAATCGGGACAAGAGCTTTGGAAGTTTTATCTCCTGTGCTTGACCGATTAAACGAAGCAATAAGCTCAGGTCAGTTCAGTGCTTTCATCGAATGGATTGGTGGGGCCTTCGCAATTATTGCTCAGGTGGTGGCATTTATCGTGGACGGGTTCATCAATTTTGCTACAGTTGTGCAAGAAAATTGGGCTATCATAGCACCTATTTTGACTGCTATTGCTATGGTGCTGCTTTACAACATGATTATCTCACTTGGCATTGTGATCGCTGAAGTGTTTTTGCTTGCTGTAGCATGGTTGGCTGTAAACTGGCCTATATTGCTGATCATCGCAGCAATTGCTGCAATGATTATGATTTTCCAAATGTTCGGAGCAACCGGTACCGATATTCTCGGGGCTATTATTGGTACATTTATGATGCTTGGCGAGATCATCAGAGTGGTAATTGCTACCGTGTGGAACATATTTGCTTCATTGGCAGATTTCTTGATTAACCTGTTTATTGATCCTGTCTACGCAATTCAAAAGTTGTTCTATGACCTAGGCATGTTTGTTTTACAAACTCTTTACAATGTTATGGTAGGTATCGAGGATTTTCTTAAAAGGGCTGTAGGGGCCATTAGCGATGTTGCTTCATTTATCAATGATACCTTTGGTACGAACCTGAGTGTGATGTCCGAATCGGATATTAACATTGGCAGCAAGAACATTAAGAGTTGGATGGACACTCTGAAGTCTATGGAGCCACAGAGCGACAAAAATGTATTTGAGTCTATGCGAATGGACGGAGAATATAATCCCAGTGTATATGGGGAGGGTCAGATAAAGGCTGAGGAGTGGGTTTCTAAGTTCTCTTCCAACCCGAAGGATGACTCCAAGGATAAAGGTCTACCAGGTAATTTTGGCAAAGACTTCACACCCGAAATACCGAAAACACCTCCTATGCCATCGATACCAACTGCACCTGCTCCCACCGTTGTTCCCAATAGCAACATGAGTAACATCAACAAAATCAACAATATCGGACAGGTGGACAAGATCGGTGACGTGGATGGCACAGTGGATGTAACTAGCGAGGACTTGAAACTGATGCGTGAGCTTGCAGAGATGCAGGCGATTCAACGATTCGTCAGTCTGACGCCAACTGTTCAGGTCACCACGGGTGATATCAACAGCGGACATGATGTGGACAGCATCATCAGCAAAATCACCGATGGACTGAACAGTCAGATCGTCTCCAGTGCCCAGGGGGTGTATGGATAAGTGGAATATTATATTCAACTGAGTTTCAATAACCGCTCCGAATACATGTTTTTCCCGGTGACACCAGAAAGCATTGAGTTTTCGGATTCGGGAGACGGCAGTACGTTTAACGTTAGCGCTTTGGGTGAAATTAACGTGATCAAATCGCCGAAGCTGCGTGAAGTCAGTTTCAGCGGGATTTTTCCGGCAGACTACAGCCCGTATCATCTGAACTACGATGCTAGACATCCGGCAATTCAGAAGCAGTTTTACCGTGATCCCTATGAATATGTGAAAAAGATCATCCGTTGGATGCAGACGGGCAGACCCGTCAGACTGTTCTTTTCCAGTGCAAGGTACACCATTAATATGGCGGTTTCCATTGAGAGCTTCGACTGGAAGGAGACAGCGGGTACGGTGGGGGATATCCAGTATGATATCAAGCTGAAGCAGTTCATTTTCTATGCCGCCAAAAAAGTAGTACCACTCAAGGACAGCAAGGATACGGCTGCTTCAAAAACAAAAACCAAAGCCTCCCGGCCCAATGAAAAGATCCAGCCCAAGACCGTCACACTCAAAGCTGGAGACTCCTTGTGGTCTGTAGCCAAAGCCCATCTGGGAGATGGATCTCGCTGGAAAGAGCTGCAAAAGCTGAATGGCATCAAAGATGCACAACTGAAGAAGCTGCCGATTGGACTTGTGATCAAGCTTCCGTGAAAGGAGAGGGAATATGCAAGAGCAGATCAGGCTGGATGATAAGCTGGCCAACATGAAGGAACGGTTATTACTGGATGACAAGCAGGGCAACATCTGGGACATTAGCGAAATTGCCGGTGACATTACGTACAAAACCTCCCGTATCGGCAAACCTTCCTCTCTGGAATTCACGTTGATCAAGGGCAGTCTGTACCAGAATAAGAAATTCACCTATGAGAATGGATATGTTGTGAAATATATCAGCAACGAGGTAGGCATATTTTACGGATATATCTTCTCGTTGGATAGCGGCAAGGACGAAAGTGTCAAAATCAAAGCCTACGACCAGACTCGCTATCTAACCGCGAATCAGACGTACAAGTTCGTTAACGCAACGGCTACGGATGTAATTAAACGAATAGCAAAGGATTTTCTGTTGAAGACTGGCGATTTGATTCAGCCCAAATATGTAATTCCGCGCATGTTATTTGATAACAAAAAGCTGATCGACATGATCTGTGAGGCGCTCGACCGAACGCTGATCTATGGCGGCAAAAACTATATCTTCTACGATGATTTCGGCAAGCTTGTGCTTCGGGATGTGGAAGAGATACCTTATGGCTTTGTCATTGGGGATAACAGTCTGCTCACGGATTACAGCTATACAAGGTCGATTGACGACCAGACATATAACAAAATCAAGCTGTACCGGGATAACAAGGATACGGGAAAAAGAGAAACGTTTGTTCATCAGGATTCAGGCAGCATCCGTCAATGGGGGCTGCTTTTTTTGTACCAAAAAGCGGATGATGGCCTGAACGAAGGCCAGATTGATGCCATGCTGAAAACCCTGATGACCCTCCGTAATCGCGAGACGCAGACGTTGAAAGTGGATGCGCTTGGTGATTTCAAGGTGAGGGCAGGTAGTTTTGTCAACATCCAGATCGATGAACTGAAGATTAATCAATATTTTCTGGTAGACGAATGTACGCATAAGGTACAGGGGGGCGTGCACACGATGTCGCTGGATTTGAAGGTGGTGTAACGATAAATGATGCTGGACGTGATTAAAAAGGCGGCGGTGGCCGCTGTAGATGCCAAGTCTCCCGTTCAGATAATGTACGGAAGCGTGACAAACACTCAGCCTCTGGAGATCACCGTTGAACAAAGGCTGGCATTGGCTGAACCTTTTCTGGTACTGCCGGAATCCGTAGTGAACAAAGCTTGGACCGTGGGTGACTATGTCTTGTTGTTACGTGTTCAAGGCGGAGACAGCTTTGTTGTGCTGGATCGGCTGGTGAATCCATGATTCCACAGGGTGCGCAGATAAGTGCAGAAGATCAGGAAGAAGCTGCTGTGCTTCCGAGTCTAACGTATGTATTTCAAGCTTCGGGACAACGAATTGGAAGATTGCAACTGGATGGAAAAGATGCGGTAAAACAGGCCGTGTATAAAGCGTTGTCCACACGCCGCTACGAGCATCTGATCTACTCTTCGGATTACGGCATGGAATGGTCCTGGGAAGGAGTAGCCGGGAGATCCATGGTGGAATCGGAACTGGAACGCTGGATTCGCGAAGCATTGCTTCCGGATGATCGTATATCGGATGTAACCGAGTTCGATTTTGTACACGAGGCCGATGGAGTGCGGGTGTCTTTTACCGTGGAAACAGATTTTGGCAGCTTCAGGGAGGAGACGGAGGTGAACATGGATGTATGAAGAGCAGACATTTGAAGTTATTTTAAACCGAATGCTGGATAGGGTACCAGATGGTGTGGATAAACGTGAAGGCAGCATTATCTATGATGCACTTGCGCCAGCGGCTGTGGAAATGGCTCAGATGTATATCGAGCTGGATGTGAACGCCAATCTGAAGTTTGCGGATACAGCTTCTGGAGAGTATCTGGATCGCGCGGTGGCTTGGTCTGGCATTAGTCGAAAAGCGGCCACGAAGGCACGTTGGGCTGGAAGTTTTCGGGACAACGAAGGTAAGCCTGTTGAGGTTCTTTTGGAGAGTCGTTTTTCCACGGGGGATCGGGTGTATGTTGTTGTGGAGCGCGTCGCGGCAGGGCAATATGTGTTGGAGTGTGAAGTCGCGGGAGCGGAAGGTAATGAATATACGGGGGCACTGCTGCCCATTGATTATATTGCCGGCCTAACGATAGCTGAATTGACACAGTTGCTGGTTCCTGGAGAAGACGAGGAAACGGATCAGGCCTTGTATGATCGCTATCAGGATAAAGTTTCCCGTCCGGTTACGAGTGCCAACAAATATCAGTATGAGTTATGGGCGCGGGAAAATTCCGGGGTTGGCAAAGCGAAGGCTTTTCCACTATGGGACGGGCCAGGTACAGTCAAAGTGGCTTTGCTGAATAACGAAATGCAAACACCTGCTGAGGCGGTTATCGAGACAGTGCAAGAATATATCGATCCGACCCAGGATGGAATGGGCGAAGGTGCTGCTCCAATTGGACCTGTAGTCACAGTAGTGGGAGCGGAAGAGGTTCCTGTTGATGTTGAGGTGCAGGTCACGCTTGCTTCTGGTTCAACTTACGAGGGTGTGAAGACACTGATTGAAACGGGAGTTACGGCATATCTGAAAGAACTTGCTTTTGCCGATCCGTTGGTTCGTTGGACACGGATTGCGAATGTCATTCTGGATATTCCGCCCGTAATCGATTATAGCGATCTGCTGGTGAACGGTGGTATGTCCAATCTGGAGATTGCCCCCGGCGCAGTAGCCGTTCTTGGGACGGTGAAGGTGACATGAGTAAAGCACAGGTATTAATGAATCTTTTGCCCCCGTTGTATGAAAATGTGCTGGAGATGCAGCTTCTTACAGAGACCGAAGGTGTTGAGCTGGACAAGCTTACTGTTGGTTTAGAAAGTGTGCTGGACCAATTCTACCCAGAGTCTGCAACCTGGGCATTGGAACGTTACGAGCGGGATTTGCAGATTTCTACGAATCAAGCCAAGCCAGACGACCAGCGGAGATCCGTAATCATCTCCAAAATGCGCGGCAGTGGCAAAGTCTCTGGTTCGATGCTGAGGAATGTGGCACAGGCATACGAGAGCGGTGGGATTGAGGTATCGGTTGAGCCGAGCAAATACCGGATTATAATCCGTTTTGTGGATACGTATGGACTGCCGCCCAATCTGGACGATCTGAAGGCAGCGATTGAGGATATCAAACCAGCACATATGACCGTGGAGTACCGTCTGCGGTATTTGACGATTTCGGAAGTTGAGAGCATGACGCTGGATGAGATTGAACAGACCCGGCAGGATAAATTTGCAGGAGGTGGAGCTTAAATGAATGAACCAAAAACACCAAATTTGGGATTGAATAAGATTGACCGTTCCTCTCCATCGACAACCTATTTTGATCTGGATAAGTATTTGGATCAGAACTGGGAGAAGATTGATGAGGGTGTAGGGCAAGTCGTAGAAAAGGCTGAGGAAACCGCGGCACAGGTGAGTAGTATTCAAGAGCGGCTGGATACGGAGAAGCGTAGATCAGTGACGTTGGAGCCTGGATTGCAAATTATTAATGCTGAACGTGCCTCGGCATTTAAGTTGGAAGGATTGAAGGGTCGTACGCTGGTGAACTTGTTGGGGCGTGATGGTAACTTTGAGAGTGCCGCTCGGTGGCTGTTGTTTCAAGGCGCAGCCTCAATAGATCCCGCAAACAAGACCGAAGGCTCCAACGGAATTAAGTTAACGGTTACCTCGGGTGCTTTTGCCACGGCGACAGCTGTAAATACGATCAATGCCAAAGCAAACAAGTTTTACATTGCTGTAGTAGACGCCAAAAATGGCAATGCGACGAACGCCTCCTTTTATTGCAATGGATTAACGGCAACGAAAGGCGTCAACGTTACTTCCGATACTACTAAGTTCGTACCTTTGTGGAGGGCATATGCGCCTACATCGGATGTCGTTGGATCGGTAATTATACAAACTAATAGTAGCGCTACGGGTCAATATGCGTATTTTGATGCTGTGAGATTTTATGAAATCACCGCAGATGAATACGCTGCACTGGACAGCATGACGCCGGAACAGGTTAACGCTAAGTATCCCTACGTTGATAGCGTTCAACCCGTGCGAAATCCGTATGCGATTCGCTACGGCGAGAATTTACTGCCACCGTTTTACGAATGGTTAGTTAACGACGGAGTCAATGCCATGGTTGAAGGTCCTTATACTTTAACGGGCACAGCGACAGCCGCAAATCAACCTACGGACTCACCACTTATTAGTGTTCCTGTGGGTACAACTTTGACGATAAGCGGAGGCGGTAATTTTGAGAACGGTTATATGCAAATTATTAATAAATCCAAAACTGCGCCAATAGCAAACAACGCGGGGGCTGTATATGCTTCGTTCACCGCGACAGAAGAAACTCGCGAATTTTACGTAAGGGTGCAAGTTCAAGGGGCTGGGGCGTATAAAATCGAAAACCCAATGCTTAATATCGGTTCCACGCCCAAACCATTCAAACCGCGTGAAGACACCATACTGACAATGCAAACGGATCTATTCGCTGATCCAGTAACAGGTGAGAATGCTGACGAAGTGTTCGAGAAGGACGGGCGATATTTCAAATTGGCGAAGTGGTCAACATTTGATGATTTTAAATCTTTGAATTGGGTCATGAATGATTCGGCATCGGGCGTTAAGCGTGTTCGTGTAGATAATCTTTCATTTAATTGGATTGATCATGATAAATCTTCAATGACGAAATATGATGGAAAGGTTATGAAAGTCGGACAGAGTACGGCGGGCGCCGGTAGTTATACATTTGAAGCGGACGCAGGTCGTCAACTTTTTGTCGTTGTGTCTAATTCAGACAGCGGATGGGGAGATTCATACAATCCAACAGCCGACGAGATTAAAGCGTATTTCATGGGATGGACAATGTTCAACGGAGCAGCGGGTACAGGTGTGGGCAATAGTCCAGATGTGCCTACAAATAATGTATACAACGGTACAGGAATAAAATGGTGGGCACGGAGATCAGATGGAGTAGTACGTAGTTGGGCAGATGCTACTAATATATTGCCTACGACACAAGCGCCAAACTGGACACCGTACCAACTGATCTACCAGCTTACAACGGCTACTGTCGAACCTATCACGTCAGAGGGACAATTTACGTTTATTGAGGGCAATAACCATATTGAGGTCGGAACGGGGCTTGTGTTGCGGGAAGGTGCTAAGGCTATATCTGATGGGGCTAATTACTTTATTAACTCTAATACTCTTGGCTCTCAACTGAAATACCGTACAGCAAAGATATTAGCGTTGTACTCAAGTGGTAGAGTTGTCAATAATGCAGAGTTCCAAGCTAACGCGAATGCTTACGGCTTATATCAAATAAAAATACCTCCACAATATCTCAAACAATCAGAACCTTACAGCGTCACATACCTGATGCTGGACACATCTCCGGTAGCAGCATTTGTCGGAACGGTATCCGAGAACGAAAAGGCGTTGCTTACGGACTTGGTACAGGACGTTCAACAGGCCACTGCTCGGATCAGCGTTGTGGAAAGTAAGAAGGCCGAAAAGGATTCTCCTGCATGGATTACGCCGACACTGCTAAATGGATGGAGCCAGTATTCATCTGGGTATCCGTCTGTACAATATACTAAAGATTCAATCGAATATGTACATGTAAGGGGATTAATTAAAGGCAGCGGTACGGATGCAGGGACGAGACTGTTTATCTTACCAGCAGGATACCGTCCAAAAACCAGACGGATATTTAATGTACTTTCTTTCAACGCAGCTCCGGTGGCTACGACAGTGGAAGTAACAGAAGATGGGGCGGTATATTTAGGATCAACTGCCGCATCTCTCTGGCTAAATCTTGAAGGCGTATCATTTAATATCAATATATGATGGAGGAGCTAATATGAAAGCCGTACCTAAAGTAAATACAGAAGGCCTCTATATCGAGGACGAGTTGGTGGACGATGCCTTTTTCGGTGTCGTCCCTTTTTATGCCGAGCCTGAGCCGGATATTGCCGGTTATATTGTGGGCATTCCGGTTCCTGCTGGCCTGTTTCATCCACACTTCAATCTGGAAGCCTGGGATGATTACCAAACGGCCTTACAAGGTAATCGCCAGGAGAGTTTACCTGCCCTATGGAGCGAAGGGTTAAGCCAGGAAGAGATTGACGAACTGATCAAATCGCAGCCTGAAGAACCTTCGGAGCTGGACTATCTGAAGCAGCGTCTAGCGGAAGCTGAAGCAAAGAATACACAGTTGACTGAGGAAAGCACGCTCAACCAAGTTGCTCTCATGGAGCTGCATGCTATGATTTTGGCGATGGCTTAAGGCAGTGGGTCGAGTGAAGGATAAGGATAGGTTTGCTGGTCTACTAATCCGCTGTGGTATAGCACTCATGAGGGGTGGTGAAACGATGTTGGCTGTATATGTGATGTTGATTCAAAAGGGCATGATCTCCCTTGAGCAAGTGCCATCAGAGAGCCGCGAAAAAGTGGCTGAAGCACTTGGCGAAGGCGATATGGAGTAGCAGATACGCCTGATAATGGAGCGTTTTTTTGTCCTTTTGGAGAGGTGTGGGTTTTTATTTTGAGTATAAAGGAGGTGAAACCATGGAACGTTTGGAAACCCTATGGAAATGGGGAATTGCACTCATGAGCAGTTCAGCAACTTACTTCTTCGGAGGCTGGTCAGGCGTGCTCGGCGTATTGCTTGTATTCGTCATCCTCGACTACCTTACCGGTTTCGCGGCGGCGGGTATGAGCGGCAAGTTAGAAAGTAATGTTGGCTTCTTCGGCATTGCGCGAAAGGTATTCATATTTGCAATGGTATCGGTGGCTCATCTGGTGGATGGTGTTCTGGGAGACGGACATCTGTTCAGGGATGCGGTCGCCTTTTTTTATATCGCAAATGAGTTGTTGTCCATTATCGAAAATGGGGGCAAGTTAGGCGCTCCGATTCCGCCGGTGATTCGGCAAGCCATTGAAGTGCTCAAGGGCAAAGGGGGAACCGGGGAACTCCCCGGTAACTTCTCCCCAAGTGTCAAAGACTCTTTTTCACAGGCTGATCCTGACGACACAGAATTACCAACAATCAAAGATAACGATAAGTAGCGTTTAATATTGCTAGTTTAGAGTTATATTAAACATTTGTTGATTAGTAAGAATGCAAATTAAACAAAAACTAATCTGAATAATTAATGAGATATTATACATCTATACAGATTGAACTTAACATTTTACACAATAACGGAGAGGACAGAAAAAACCTGAAAAAGCGAAGCTAAAAGCTTTCTGAAAGAAAGCTACTTCGTAAGTATAATCTCGCCTTTATCCCCGGATTCTCCCCTTTAGAAAAGGGAATAAAAAAATCTGGGGATAACAGCGATTAGAAGGTTATTCTGTCATCGGAGTGTCCGTGTGGACAAGGCTCAGTTCATTTCAAACACATGAGGGACACGCACACAAGCAACCCCTGATCCAACCGCATTAACTATATACAAACGGCAATTTGCCGCATAAAGGGTGTGAGAAACATGCAAACGAGAAGTTCGGGCAACACACAGGGCATTGACGTCTCCCGATACCAGGGCAATATTGACTGGGCGAAGGTGAAGGCAAGTGGCATGACATTTGTATTCATCAAGGCAACCGAGGGGCAGACATATACCGATCCGAATTACCAGAAAAATGTAACAGGTGCACTGGCGGCGGGCATGCTGGTCGGAACGTATCACTTCTTCCGCGCAAACTCTACCGATGGTGCCAAAGCTGAAGCGGCACATTACGCCAATACGCTTAACAAAGTTGGAGGCGCCAAAGCGTTACAACTTCCACCTGTTATGGACTACGAGAACAACCCAGGCAACCTGAGCAAAGCGCAGATGAATACGGTTGCCAAAGCTTTTTTAATCGAATTACAACGTCTGACAGGTGTAAAACCGATCATATACACGGGCAATTCATTTGCCGGGAATTTTGATACATCACTCAGCTCATACGATCTGTGGATCGCGCGTTACAGCAATACCCGTGTACCGGACGACCAGCCGGCATGGAAGCGTTGGACGTTCTGGCAGTATACAGATTCAGGCAAGGTGAATGGCATTAGCGGCAACGTGGATATGAATGAATTCGAGGGAACAGCGGCACAGCTCAGAGCAAGATACGCAGCAGCCACTCCAAAACCACCGGAGCCTTCCAATCCAACGAATCCAAGTCACCCGAATCCACCGACTGAACCACCGAAAGGGGGCGAACCGATGACAGCCGAAGAGAAAGTAGCGTTTGACGCGCTCAAATCCCAGGTCGATAAACTGCAGGCGCGTCAGCAAATGGAAGTTCCAGTATGGGCGAAAGCTGCTGTGGATGCAGCACTGGCATATGACACCAAAAATCCATTGTTCAGCATCGATAATGGGGCGAGTTATGATTTTTACCGTTTTATTACCGTGATGCATCGTAGAGGTTTGTTTAAAAAGTGAGCTGATTCTTAGCAAATTAATATGTTGATCTTATATAAATGTGGATTGAGTGGAGAAGGAACACGAGACGTTTTTTGTCGAACTGTGTTCCTTTTTTGTGTTTTGTGTAAGTAATATTAACGCATATAATAAAGTTGAAGACTTATGTCTATAAATCTCTTGTCTAATTGATTAATGTGATGTAAAGTAAGTTACACGAAATTGTTTTTCACCACAGTTTATTTACACAATCCTCCTCATCATGACAAAACCATAACATATGAAGTTATTGTAATGTCTCCCTGTTGTACAATCCAACATCTCAAGATGACTCGTTCATACGTTATACACATCCAATCTGCAAGAGAAAACCACCGTTTTAAAAAACTTACACGATCTAAACAACCTAGCCTATGTTGAGTTTCTTTCGTCCGTATTGCAAACGATACCTAGTCCAGCTCCCGCACTGCATACTCAAGACGACCCGCGACCCGCTCAAGGAACAGATTTTATTGGTACCCAGCAGCGTAGTATCCATATGTCCATCTGTATTTCTAATCTACTGACTTGAACTTGCTCTTACCGGTCCGTAACCATTTGCGGTTATTTATTGACCTAAGTTCAAATAAATCGCAACAATCTCTCATTCAATTTCATAGATTCATCTCACAGGATACTTTAGGAATCTTTTTCTTTTCTATAAAAGTAATCAATTCATGTCCTCACTCAATGTGCCCGATCTGTTATGTACCTGTATTCCATACTTTTTTACGTTTCATATACATGCCTTACTTTTCCCAGAACATTAATTCAGGTATCGCAGGCACTTAAAGCCTTTTATATGATACATAGCACCAAACCGATTGCCAACATTGGAGATCTTTCATGCCAGCATCACACACATTATGAGACAGGGAAGGGTGTTGTACGTATGCGAATGAGAAAGAAATGGATGTCCGGTTTTTTGACTCTTGCTTTGAGCACCGTCTTGGTGTTGTCAGGCTGTTCGAGCAATGAGGGGGCTGGGAATTCGCCTGCTCCGGCGGAAGGCAGCGAGCCACCAGCCGAAGTGACAGAAGCGCAAGATACGATGATCATGGGCCGCGGCGGGGATTCCGTAGCGCTCGACCCGGCGATTGTAACAGATGGGGAGTCTCTGAAGATTGGGCATCAGGTATTTGATTCGTTGCTGGACTACAAGGAAGGCGGAACAGAAGTCGTTCCTGGACTGGCAGAGAGCTGGGAGATTTCGGCGGATGGACTCAAGTATGTGTTTAAGCTGAAGTCCGGTGTGAAATTCCATGATGGAACTGATTTTAATGCCGAGGCTGTTGTGTTCAACTTCAACCGCTGGGGTGATCCGGCGAGTGAATATAAATTCGAGGGAGATTCCTTCGATTATTACGATTCCATGTTTGGTCCAGAGGACGGACGTGTGATCAAGGAAGTGAAGGCGACGGACGAGACTACGGTGGAGTTCACATTGAACCAGCCACAAGCGCCTTTCCTGCAAAATATTGCGATGACGCCATTTGGCATTGCCAGCCCAAAAGCGGTTCAGGAGAAAAAAGAAAACTTCAAGAGCGAGCCTGTGGGCACGGGCCCATTTGTATTCAAAGAGTGGAAGCGTAACGACTCCATCACCCTGGAGAAAAACGCGGATTATTGGAAAGAAGGACTGCCAAAGCTGAACAAAGTAATCGTTCGTTCCATTCCGGATAATACCGCTCGCTTCAATGCCCTGCAAAACGGTGAGATTGATGTCATGGAAGACTTGAACCCGGACGATCTGTCCATCCTTGAAGGCAACAGCGAGTTGCAGAAGATTGAGCGTCCACCGTTCAACGTGGCGTATATCGGCTTTAACTTCAAGAAGAAACCATTTGATAATGTCAAAGTCAGACAAGCCCTCAACCATGCGGTGAACAAGCAGGCCCTTATTGATGCGTTCTTTGCTGGACAAGCTGAGCCTGCTGTTAACCCGATGCCGCCAACGCTGTGGGGGTACAACGATACCATTGAGGATTACCCATATGATCTGGAAAAAGCAAAAGCTCTATTGGCCGAAGCTGGCTTCCCTGACGGTTTGCCTGATCCGATAACCTTCTATGCGATGCCGGTATCCCGCCCGTATATGCCTGATGGCAAGAAGGTTGCGGAAGCGATCCAGGCCGATTTTGAGAAAATCGGAGTGACAGTCACCATCGAATCACCGGAGTGGGCAACGTATCTCGAAGATACAAAGGCCGGGGAGAAGGACGACATTTACATGCTCGGCTGGACAGGTGACAATGGTGACCCGGATAACTTCCTGTATACATTGCTGGATAAAGATGCCATTCCAAGCAACAACCGCAGTTATTATGTAAACGAAGAATTACACACATTGCTGACGGGTGCACAGAAAGAAACAGATCAGGAGAAACGTGCGGAGCTTTACAAACAAGCGCAGGAGATGATCAAGGAAGACGCACCATGGATTCCTCTGGTACACACGACGCCAATTCTGGCAGGTAAAGCCAACCTGAAAGGTTTCGTCCCTTCTCCACTGGGCACCGAATCCTATGCCGGTGCTTATTTTGAGTAAGCTGTAAGCTGAACTTATCCATTTCAGGATAACTGCGATCTGAAGATGGCACTACAGTTCGGAGTGATTACGTTTTAATTCTTTCTATTAAAGCGCTGGTAAGACGAAATGCTTGGCAGAACCCACATCCGGACGTAACTATCCAAAGCATGCGTTTCTGCCGGCGCTTTTTATTTTGCACGATATGTCGAAGGCAGGTGAACAGGATTGAACAGCTATATTGTCAAACGTGTGCTTGTGTTGCTGCCCGTACTGCTGGGCATGACCCTGATCGTCTTTTCCATCATCCACGCGATTCCGGGTGACCCGGCCGAGACCATACTTGGGCAAAAGGCAACCGAACAATCCAAGCAGGCCCTTCGTGACCAGCTCGGTCTGGATAAACCCTGGTTCCAGCAATATTTTGCCTACTTGGGTGATTTACTCAAAGGAGACCTCGGAACATCCATCCGAACCAAGGTGCCTATTGCCCAGGAAATTGTGCCTTATCTGACAGCAACCCTTGAATTAACAATGGCAAGTATGTTGTTTGCTGTCATTATTGGAGTGAATGCCGGGATTGTCAGTGCATGGAAGCACAACTCCTGGTTTGATTATTGCTGTATGGTCATTGCTTTGGTGGGTGTATCCATGCCAATCTTCTGGCTCGGTCTGATGGAACAATGGCTGTTCGCGAACAAGTTGCAGTGGCTGCCATCCATTGGGCGCATGAACGCACGAGATCCGGTTGAAGCCATCACGGGCTTGTATGTGCTAGATACGATGATTGCCGGACGCTGGGATCAGTTGTGGACCGTTACGAAACATTTGTTGCTCCCAAGTATTGCGCTTGGTACGATCCCGATGGCCGTTATTGCAAGGATGACCCGTTCCAGCATGCTGGAAGTCATGAGTTCCGATTACATTCGTACAGCAAAGGCGAAGGGACTGGGTCCGTTTTTTGTCGTATATGGACATGCACTCAAAAATGCGTTTATCCCTGTGCTCACGGTTATCGGCATCCAGACCGGATCGTTGCTCGGGGGTGCGGTGTTGACCGAAACGATCTTTGCTTGGCCGGGCGTGGGACGTTATATATATGAAGCGATTAGTTCGCGGGACTATCCGGTGATCCAGAGTGGCATTCTGATCGTGGCGTTCTTTTTCGTGGTGATCAATCTGATTGTGGACTTGCTCTACGCCGTGTTTGATCCTCGGATTAGTTATAAATAGGGAATTCATCAATCATTCATATCCATGAAAGGAGACGCCGCATGGCCAAATTATCGACCAATACCGGACCATCCATTGACGCTGCGTCGGCGAGCACATCCGGTCCATGGCGGGAAGCGTGGAGAACGTTTCGGAAAAATCGGCTTGCGCTTGCAGGTCTGATTATTATCGTATTTTTTATCCTGTTGGCCTTCCTCGCGCCATACATTGCACCTTACGATTACAAGGAACAGGTGCTGGTGGATCGGCTTCAGGCCCCTTCGGCAGAGCATTGGTTTGGTACGGATGATCTGGGGCGTGACGTGTTTTCCAGAGTGCTGCATGGGGCGCGTATTTCCTTGTGGGTGGGGTTCTTCTCCGTCATTGGTTCCATTATCGCGGGTACGCTACTGGGGCTGATTGCCGGATTTTATGGAAAATGGGCGGACATGCTTATCTCGCGTCTATTTGATATCTTGCTCGCCTTTCCGGGGATATTACTGGCCATCGCCATTGTGGCGATATTGGGCCCGTCGTTGCAAAATGCACTGCTCGCCATCGCCATCGTGAACGTCCCGACCTACGGAAGATTGGTGCGTTCACGGGTACTTAGCTTGAGACAGGAGGAATTCATTACGTCGGCACGGACACTCGGAGCGGGCAACGGGCGGATCTTGTTTCGCCACATCTTGCCCAACAGCCTTACTCCGCTGATCGTGCAAGGTACATTGGGAATTGGAACGGCGATCATCGAAGCTGCTGCACTCGGATTTCTGGGCATGGGCGCACAACCACCCGACCCGGAATGGGGTAAAATGCTGTCGGACTCCCGTCAGTTTATACAAAAAGCACCGTGGACACTGATTTTCCCCGGCGTTTCCATTATGTTGACCGTTCTCGGCTTCAACCTCATGGGCGATGGCCTGCGCGATACCCTTGATCCGAAAATGGCGAAAAAGTAGAAGTTTCTAATTCTAACCGTAATTGTTTCTTCTATGCCGGTTCGAACTTTGGTTCGAGGCGGCTTTTGTTTTACCTGCGGGATTACGTTAAAATGATTGGTGATGTGCAAAAGTAGAAGGGTTATTCGATCTTTTTGTTAAAATAACCGCCTGCGTATTGACACCCAATTTTCCCATATGTTATATAAAAGGAAGGGTTTAGCACTCCGATCATTAGAGTGCTAACAAATGATGTTTTACTACACGACTACATATGGAATGATTCTGTTTTTGAAAATAGAGATTGAACCTGAGTAGGACATGTGAAGCCAAGGGGCGCACAGACCTGAAGAAGCGAAATGATTGCTTAATCAACAGACTCCATCTAAATAGAAGGCTCTAATCCTCATACAAGTTCCTGATAAATGCGAAAGTAGTGCAGGGGACGAAATCGATTTGGAGGAAGCGAAGCGTTCGCCTTTATCACCGGATTTCTCCCTTCTTAAAAGGGAATCAAAGAAATCTGGGGATAACAGCGATCCGAAAAACGATTCGTAACCGGAACGGCTACATTGCAGAACGTCAGGCATTTTGAAGATTAGCAATCTATTGGATCTAATGATCAAGCGTTTAAGCTTCGAATGATGTTCTGGTACCATTAAGTTTTGCATGAAACACTCAAGGATTTACTTCCTATTTTCAATCAAATCATTCGATATCCAATTTGAAAGGAGTCCCAACCACTCATGGCTAAAAAAGAATTCCAGGCAGAATCCAAACGTTTGCTGGATATGATGATCAACTCCATTTATACCCAAAGAGAAATCTTTTTGAGAGAATTGATCTCCAACTCCAGTGACGCCATTGATAAAATTTACTACAGAGCACTGACAGACGATACGCTCGTTTTCAACAAAGAGGACTACTTCATCAAGCTTACGATCGACAAAGAGAATCGCACGCTCACACTGACGGATACCGGAATCGGGATGACGCAGGAAGAGCTGGAGAACAACCTGGGGGTTATCGCGAAGAGTGGTTCCCTGGCGTTCAAGAAGGAAAATGAAGCTAAAGACGGCCACAACATCATTGGACAATTCGGGGTTGGTTTCTACTCTGCATTTATGGTTGCGGACAAGCTGACCGTAACAAGTAAAACGCTGGGCAGCGACGAGGCTTGGAAATGGGAGTCCGAAGGCGCGGATGGTTACACGATCACACCAGCTGAGAAAGATTCCGTAGGTACAGAGATCGTGCTGACGATCAAAGAAAATACCGAAGAAGATTCGTATGACGAGTTTTTGGAAGAGTACCGCCTGAGATCCATCATCAAGAAATACTCTGACTTCATTCGCTACCCGATCAAGATGGATGTAACGGGTCAACGTCCGAAAGAGGGCACGGAGAACGAGTTCGAGGAATACCAAGAAGAACAAACCGTGAACAGCATGGTGCCGATCTGGCGTAAAAATAAAAGCGAACTGACCGAAGAAGATTACAATAACTTCTATATGGAAAAACGCTACGGTTTTGACAAACCGCTCAAACACCTGCACATCAGCGCAGATGGCGCTGTGGTATACAATGCAATCCTGTTTATCCCGGAGAACACGCCGTTTGACTACTACACGAAAGAGTATGAAAAAGGCCTTGAACTTTACTCCAACGGTGTATTGATCATGGATAAATGCGGGGATCTGTTGCCAGATTACTTTGGATTTGTCAAAGGTATGGTGGATTCGGAAGACCTGTCCCTGAATATTTCCCGTGAGATGTTGCAACATGACCGTCAGCTTAGCCTGATCGCGAAGAACATTAAGAACAAAATCAAGAGCCAACTGCAAAGCCTGTTGAAGGACGAGCGTGAGAACTACGAGAAGTTCTACCAAGCGTTTGGTCGTCAATTGAAATATGGCGTATATAGCGACTATGGTGTGAACAAGGATACTTTGCAGGATCTGCTGTTGTTCACGTCTTCCAAAGAGAGCAAACTCGTGAGCCTGGACGAATACGTCTCCAGAATGCCGGAAGACCAGAAGTACATCTACTATGCATCCGGTGAGTCCATTAGTCGTATTGAGAAGCTGCCACAGATCGAGGGTGTTCTTGAGAAAGGGTACGAAGTACTGTACTTTACCGATGACATCGACGAGTTTGCAATCAAGATGATCACGAACTACAAGGAGAAAGAATTCAAATCCATCTCAAGTGGTGACCTGGGTATCGAAGATAACGCGGACAAAGAAGAAACGGACGCTCAGGACAACGACAACAAAGAGTTGTTTGAAGCGATGCAAGCTCAATTGGCTGGTAAAGTCAAAGCGGTTAAAGCTTCCAAACGCCTCAGAAGCCATCCGGTATGTTTGTCCACCGAAGGTGAATTGACGATTGAAATGGAGAAAATCCTGAAAGCTATGCCGAACAGCGAAAACGTACAGGCTGATAAAGTGCTGGAAATCAACGTGAATCACGATGTTTTCAAATCGTTGAAAGACGCTTTCGCGCAGGATCAGGAAAAACTGAACCTCTACACAAGCCTGCTGTACCATCAGGCATTGTTAATTGAGGGACTGCCAATTCAAGATCCAGTAGAGTTCACCAACGATATTTGTAAGGTTATGGTGTGAACTTCTGCAATATCGCAGTGATGTAATAACGGTGCACTGAATCAAAAGTAATGGAATGTTCCATGCAGTTTCAGGGTCCAAGACTCTATATAGCTGGAAACTACAAAATTCCGTTGCACCCACCATCTCCACCCCGACAGGGCGTTTCAGTCCTGTCGGTTTTTTTTGTTTTTACCCACAACGGGGAGGGCGCGGGGGAGGCAGACTATCATTGTAGTGATGGATGAACATTGTAATGAAATTCATTAGCCTTTCAAAATTTTGAAGAATTCTCCCTTTATAGGGAATGTAATGACATTTAAATTGGGAGTGAATCAAACAGCAAAAGTAGTGAAGGGGACGGAATCGATTCTGAAGAAGCGAAGCGTTCGCCTTTGTCTCCGGGTTTTTCCCTTAGTAAAGGGAATTCAGAAAACCTGGAGACAACAGCGATCAGAAGAACGATCCGTAACCGGAACGGCTACCTGGTGGCACAGTGAGTACTTATGGTTGTTCAGCTATGGGAGCGAGCATATGTGAATAATGAGTTCAATATGAATCATTGTCATTTAGATGCACGGATGATAGTCTGGCAGGGTATAATAAGAGAAGATGACTGTTCATTACAAGTTGATGTAAGAAGAGATGACAATCGCAGACAGGTTTTGCTTTTCGAAACCACAGATGTTGTGTATAATCACTCAAAATAGAGACAGTCGGCTAGGAGTGATCCCCATGCAATGGAACGATCTGAGAGAACATAGACAATATCCTGAATTAACCAAATTGGATGGATCTCGTGCAGCGTATGAACGGGACTATTCGAGACTCATTCATTCACCGACCTTCCGTCGGTTACAGGGCAAATCGCAGGTGTTTGGCGCAGGAACGGGTGATTATTATCGTACTCGCTTGACCCATTCCCTGGAGGTGGCACAGATTGCACGAGAGGCTGCCCGAAGTCTGATTCGCCGTTTTCCCGAGGTGGACTGGGACCGCGCGGACAACCCCGGCCTTATTATTGATTCAGAAGTGGTGGAGTGCGCTGCAATCGCACATGACTTCGGTCACCCGCCGTTTGGACATAAAGGTGAAGAAGTATTGGATGGTATTCTGGATGACCTCATTAACACCGAGGCTAAGAAAATCATGAAAAAAAGCCGCAGCGCCAAAGTTCCCAAGGTGGAGTCTGAAGTCCGTGCCGAGCTAAAACGGAAATACGAGCATTTTGAAGGCAATGCGCACAACTTCCGTCTCATTATGCACTTGGAGAAGCGTGAAGATATCGACGGACTGAACCTGTCTGATGCGGTATTGCTTGGAATCAACAAGTATCCGTACCCTGGGACAGAGAGCAAAAAAGGCATGTATCATCATGAGTGGCAATATATTCGGGAGATCCGTGATCGCTGGAACGTGCCAGCAGGCAAGAAGACACTGGAAGCACAGTTGATGGACCTTTGCGACGATATTGCGTACTCCTCACATGACCTGGAGGATGGCATCAAAGCAGGCAAAATTGAAGTACATGAACATTTCCTGCAAGATCCGCATGTGAATCGACTGATTGTGGATAAGATTACAACGCTGGAGGATCTGTTCTGGAACGGATGGACCCGAGAAGCGATTGGGCAAAAAGTAGAAGAGGTCCTCGCTTCGTTCCTGCGCATCTGGAATGAGAAGATGCCGTTCTGCGAGCATGATTACTCGCGTACCCGTCGTGAAGTGAAGGCCTACTGGGTGAGCTTTTTTGTAGGCAGCCTTGGCGTTATTGACGACGGCGACTGGAAGAAGGTAACTTTTGTCCGTGAAGGGGCTGAAGACCTTGATATGCTGCGTACGGTGAGTGTGCTCAAGAGTTTTGCCTGGGTGACCATGATTCGTGACCTGCGTGTGCAGCGGCTACAGAAGCGCAGTGAGTGGATGATTAAGCGATTATGGGATGCATTTCTTGATCCGGAAACGTCCAAATCCATTATTCCATCCGACTGGCTGCAGCGGTATGAGAAGGATCAAGCCAAAGCCCAGCCAATCTGGACTTGGGAACACATGGTGATCGATTATATCGCAGGAATGACGGATGCATTTGCCGAGAAAATATACAATGAACTCTACGGGCTGAAGGTGGGTTCAATCTACGATCTGGATTAAAATTAACCGATATAAAGGGAGATGAGACGCGTGGCTAAGCGAATGAGTGAGACGTTCAGTCTGGGCGTACTTGACCTTGTTCCAAGGTTAGACGATGCCACAGCGGAACAGGCACTTCAACAATCGGTGACACTTGCGCAACATGCCGAGGCTTGGGGATACGCCCGATACTGGACATCAGAGCATCATGATATGGCTGAACTGGCATCGGCCTCTCCTGAAGTACTGTTATCGCACATCGGAGCAAGGACAACAACGATCCAACTTGGCTCTGGTGCGGTCTTGTTGCCGCATTATAGCCCACTCAAGGTTGCGGAGTCGTTCCGCCTGCTGGCTGCGCTCTATCCGGGGCGCATTGAGCTTGGGCTCGGACGTGCTCCTGGCGGTGGACCTCATGCCACGATGGCACTCAGTGGCAATTACTTGCAGCATGTGTCCAAGCTGCCCGAATCACTTGCAGCACTCACAGAATTGCTCGAAGACCGCTACATGTACGAGGATCATCCCGTGACAGCTCGTCCGATTCCAAAGCTTCCGTTATCACTCTGGATGTTGGGAACTAACGTGAAGAGTGCAGAGTTTGCGGCACGGTTTGGCATGGGATATGTATTTGGTCAATTCATGAGTGATGCCGATGGTACAGAGGCTGTAAGGCGATACCGGGAAGGATTTATTCCTAGTGCAACTATGAAGGAGCCTGAGGTTATGGTGGCAGTCAGCGTATTGTGTGCCGAGTCGGAGACGGATGCTATGGCCTGGAGTCGTGACATGTTGGAGAGACGCGAGGCAAATGGGAAAGAACGTTTAACTGAGCCGAATTCAAGTGGTATCACGGTCTCTAACACGAATGATGCAGCCGTGATTGATCATAATGAATCGGTGCGGCACTATGCAGGTACAGCTGATCAGGTATGGGCGCGATTGCAACAGGTGAGTAGCAGGTTGGATACGGAGAGGTTGCTTCTGGTTACGGCAGGACCAAATTATGAGCGCAGGTTGGATTCATATCGATTGCTGGCTGAGCATAAGACGGCAATACTGAACTAGGCTGATCACGTTAGATGTTAGCCGTTGAAATCCGAACAAACCGAAGAGCTGCAGATCGGGACTTTACCGTATGCTGCAGCTCTTCGGTTTGAACTTTGTCAAGGTTCAACAATCTTTTACAAAACCAAGCATCTTAATGACAAAATAATGTTATAATACTTTACGTCTATTTTCCTATCGATATAATATAGATAAGTTCTTTTGACAAGAGGTCAAAAGAAGGGGAAAACAATGACAAACGCACCTGTATTCGGGATGACCGAAGAGGTCAAGGGGGAAATCATATGTTCAGCAGATTCAAGATCAAGAGTATCGGTCTGCGTATCAGCATCGCGTTCTACTTGTTAATCCTCTGTTTAATTGTTTTGAGTGTCACGATTGTCACCCGGATGAATTCAATTGAAACCAATACCAATGAAATTACGAACAATTGGATGCCATCAATCCAGCAAATTAATCGGTTAAACTATACCACAGAGCATGTCCTGTCACTAAGTTATCGTCACTTTGACGCGGAAGAAACAGACAAGGCATTTTTGTCAGAAGAGCGTACCAAGTATATTCGTGAAACGACGCAGGCGATTAAAATTTATGATCAGCAGGAGAAGTCTGCGGAAGAGCTCGAACACTGGACTGCGTTCAAGAACAAATGGGAAGCATATCTCAAGATTAATACGCAATCGATCAAGCTGAGTGATGAGGGTCAGACACAGCTGGCGAAGGAAGTATCTGATAAAGGTGCTGATTCCTTTGACACCATGCAAGTCGATCTTGATTATCTCGTGGAATACAATCAGGAACAGTCCAATCTTGCGGCGGCCCAAACGATCAGATCGGTGCAGGATGGTAGATTAATTATCATTATCGGTGTTCTTGTCATGATTGTCATTACAGCGATCAGCATTCCGATTATTCGTTCACAGGTCGTGAAACCATTGCTACGTGTCATTAGTGCGGTGAAACTGATTGCAGAAGGCCAATTGAATGTTCAGGACATACATACCAAACATGAGGATGAAGTCGGTGTTCTGGCCAAAGCGGTGAATGACATGAAAGGTAACCTGACTTCCATGGTTCTGAGCGTCAGAAGAATTGCGCAAGCTGTCAATCTGCAAAGTGGGGAACTGGCAATATCCTCAGAAGAGGTTAAGATTGGTAGTCGCCAAATTGCTGTGACCATGGAAGAGTCAGCCAAGGCCGCGGAGAGCCAGGCAGAGACAGCCGTGGAATCAGCCCGTACGGTTGAAGTGTTGAATGATCACATTCAGAATCATACGGAACAAGGCAGTCAGCTACGCGTCATGTCGGATCTTGTACTGGAGCAAGGGCTGAATGGCCGCAAGGCGATGGAACAGTCGGTGCAGCAGATGCAACAGATTTCCGGTTCGGTCTCGGCTTCCATGAACAAGATGGAACGGTTGAATCGTAAAAATGAAGATATTTCCAAGCTGGTTCAGGTCATTCATGACATTGCACGTCAAACCAATCTGCTGGCATTGAATGCCTCCATTGAGGCAGCACGTGCGGGAGAGAGTGGACGCGGATTCGCTGTAGTTGCATCAGAAGTGCGGAAGTTATCTGAGGCTGTGCAGACTTCGGTCGAAGAGATCACAGCGATTACCGAGGATATTCAGCAGGAGTCACAAGGTGTGGTTGCGGAATTACGTACGGGCGTTCAGGAGACCGAACTGGGTCAGGAACATGTGCTTGCTTCAGGTCAACTCTTCCGTACAATTAACGAATCAGTGGAAGGCATGGTTGGTGTCATCAGCACGATGACAGATGGACTGGCAGGCATGCAGGAAGCAAGCGGACGAATGAATGATTTCAGTCAGCAGATTTCCGCTGTTTCGGAACAATCGGCAGCGAGTGTGGAAGAAGTTTCTGCATCGGCGGAAGAGCAAGTAAGTTCCATGGAAACGATTAGCGGCAACATTCAAAGTCTGAAAGAATTATCGGAAGATTTGCTTACATCCATTGAAAAATTAAAAATATAACCTTCTTCTTATAATAGAAGAAGCTGGAATCAAGCAGGCGGCGATTGGTGAGAAATCAGTATGATATATGAGCTGTTGGCCTATAACGTTTGCCAGCAAGAATGATTAGGTTTCCAATGTTATAATCTCAAAAAAAAATAAGGTGTTCCTAAACAATGGGAACACCTTATTTTTTTTCTTTCCAAATAGATACGTGCAAGGAAATGTATAGTTGTCTAGGAGCCTAACATTGTATACAATGACTACCTAAAGGAAACGTATGAGTCGTATTTGATATGTCTTCAATGAGCTTACTATTTATATAGAAGAAACATGATTAATGAAGGAAGGAGAGGGGGATTTTGCCTGATGATACACTTGGTATTTACGCTACTTCTGGGAAACACCTCTACACCTTTGCTTGCCACGAGAACGAGCAAGAATTATGCATGCTGGAGCTGAATACGCTGCTTGAACCGAGTTTGGAGATCCGTATGAATATGGGGTCGTATGTGTGGTCGGAACGATGTATTCCACCTGGACGCAGTCCTTTTATCCATGGCAGACTGGACGTGATCGGCGAAGGGGATGCCGTGACTGATTTGCTTCCTCTTGCCAGAGATATTCACCTGTTGCCTGAAGAGACATTTAAGGTGGTTTGTCTGAAAGAAGGGGACCATACCCCTGATTATGCACAGTTTCGTCAACTGGAAAAAGAAGTTGGTATGTGTATTAAAGGCAAGGCACAGATGAAACAACCTAAGGTGACTTTCGGCCTAATCCGAACAGGAGAAAAATGGATCTTGGGCCAGTGGACAGAAGCGGATCGATCATGGCAGATTCACCGACAGAAGCCGCAAAATTACTCAACTGGATTTGGCATCACGCTTGCGAGAGCGCTGGTTAATATTGCCGTTCCGAGAGTAGAAAACCATCGGTTGCTTGATCCATGCTGCGGTATGGGAACGGTTGTGATTGAGGCTTTATCCATGGGAATTGATGCAAAAGGTAACGATCTGAATCCGTTGGCTGTCCGAGGTGCGCGAATCAATCTGCCGCATTATGGATATGATTCAGATCGAATCACACTGGGGGATATGAATGAGCTGCAAGATTTGTATGATGCAGCAATTCTGGACATGCCCTATAATCTCTGCTCTGTACTTCCGGATGATGAGCAACGAGCCATGCTGGAGAGTTTGCGCAGATTGGCAAAACGGGCGGTAATTGTTTCCACAGAGTGGGTAGAAAAGCACTTGTTGGAAGCCGGATGGGCTGTAAAAGAATACCGAACAGTACACAAAGGCACGTTTATACGTCATATTTGGCTTTGTATGTAAGCGTAAAAAACAAAAAAAATCTACCTTAGGGAAATTTCCAGAGGTAGATTTTTTTATTGCTTACATATCCATTGAACTAACCGTTTACACTAGAACGTAGAGGACAGAAATATTCCTTTAGTTCTATTGATATCGTTGATCTGATTTGCACAATATTGCATGGGAACGGGTGTTTGTGTTAATATTTATGACTATAATCCACAAGGTTCAACGGTAGGGTATCGCCAGCGACGTAAGCTTCCAGATTTTTGACGAAAATATCGACTGCTCGATCCGCGTATTGCTCTGTACTTCCTGCGATATGAGGCGTAATTAACACGTTATCCATGCCCCATAGCGGGTGGTCTGCAGGAAGAGGTTCTTCCTCGAACACGTCCAGTGCGGCGAAGGCAACTTGGCCGTTTTGGAGTGCATTCAGCAATGCTTCCGTTTTCACACTGGGGCCACGGCCGACATTGACGAAGCAGGCACCGGATCGGAACTGCTCAAATGCAGTTTGATCATATATATGTTTGGTTTCATCAGTTAGCGGTAAAATGTTAATTACATAATCGCCCTGGCTCAAGGCTTCATGTAAACCAGTCATGTCGTACATTTGGTCCACATTGGGGACATCCTTACCTGAGCGGCGAACTCCGATCGTGCGCATGCCGATTGCTTTGAGAATACGGGCTGTTTCCGTACCAATCTCACCTACACCCACGATGACTGCTGTTTTGCCATGCAGTTCCGGCAGTGGTTTGGCAGGAGTTTTCCATTCGGCCTGCTGTTGATGCAGCATAGCTTGTCTCAGCCAGCGACTGTGGGATAACATCATGCCCAGAATAATTTCGGTGATTGGAATCGCGTGAACTCCATTTGCACTGGTGACCTGAACGTTCTTTTGTTGCAGATCTGCGAAGGGGAGATTGTCCACACCAGCAGACCAGACCTGAACCCACTTCAACAGGCTGTCCTGTTTCAATGCATGTTCTGTGACGAGTGGGGACCAGCCGAGAATAATCTCAGCTTCTTTCAACTCAGCGGGGTCCAATTCCTTGGCTTTTCCGAATTTCAGGGTGTATCCCGGTGCAGCATTCTGAATGCGTTGTTGCTGTTCTTCGGATAGAGATGGAAAACATACAATTTTACCCATAATGTGTGGTCCTCCTGAGATAAATGGTTTGATGAGTTTGATAATTAAAGTGTATCAGATTTGGTGTTGGATGTGCATTAAGGTGGGAAATGCAGGAATCTAGCCTTATTTGCAAATGGTTATATTTGTGTCACTCTATACTTACCCAACTTGAAACGATATGTATAGTTATGAAATAATAGAGCGAACTTTAGAGAGGTGTATGCAATGAATAACCAATCACATCAGGATCATTCATCCCGACGGGAAAGATTGTTTGTAGCCATTCGTCTTCCTGTTGCTGTTCAGCAGTCTCTTCAGATGGATGCGAGGCTTGTACAGAACAAGCTGGATTTTCGTAAATGGACAGATCATAGAGATTATCATATAACCTTGCAATTTTTGGGGGATACGTTAGTTAGTGACATCGGGCACCTGCGTAAAGCATTGCGCTCAGCAGCAAGCGGATTCCAGCCATTTGAACTTCAGCTTTCCGACTGGGGCACATTTGGACTTGAAGAAGCACCTAAGGTGCTTTGGAAAGGTGTTAGCGGAGAGATAGAGCGCTTGTTTTCATTGCAAAAACAAATCGTGCAGGCGACTTCGCCCCTTGGGTATGAAGCTGAATTAAGACCTTACGCTCCCCACATTACCATTGCCAGAAAATATCTGGGACAGGTTCCAGGTAATGAGAATAAAGGGGTATCTGGAGTGCTTCCGGAACATTCCACAGGTGCTAATTCATGGATGGTGGAGGACATTGTACTTTATGTGACAAGGCTGGGGCAATCGCCAATGTATGAGGTCGTGGATACGTTCTCTTTTTCCTGATAATCATTTTTATGCCATAAAATCACATTGACATAACGTTTATCCCTATGTAATATTAGCCATCGTTATTCAAATTCTTTTTTTTGGGTTACTTAGTTAAGGGAATTGTTTCGACAGGAGGAATCTTCGAATGAACATTATAAGCAAAAATCGTTGGGTAGCACCGATGTTATCAGTGCTGCTTGTATGTATAGTGGGGGTAAATGTCGTTCAGGCGACGGGGAAGTGGAATGAAGCTAGTGATAGTAAACAGATGACCGAACTTGCGGCTTCTGTGCAAAATAACCAAACATCTACGCAAGAAGAGAGGCGCATGATGGAAGATGGGACAAGTCTGTCCTCTAATCTGTCTGCCCAAACCGTAGCGTGGACTGAATCTCTGCCAGCGAAGAACTGGCTTACGACTGCTCAAGAAGAGCAGGAACTGCAAGAAGCCAAGGCCAAGAACAAAGCTAGAGCGGTAGCTGCGGCCAAAGCCAAAAAAGAAGCTGCACTGAAATTGGCCAAAGTGAAACGTGCCAAAGAAGTCGCTGCTGTAACAACTCCCCCCCAAAAACTATACTTTACCCGGACCAAACTTCTGAACCAGGAAGACTCGAAACTTGCAACCTGGTCATACAGTGTGTCCGATAAAGAACTGCATCTGCTGCAAAAAATCGTCATGGCAGAAGCGGAAGGTGAACCGTACGAAGGCAAAGTGGCAGTTGCCAATGTTGTCTTAAACCGGCTGCGGTCAGCCAATTTTCCCGATACCATTTACAAGGTCATCTATCAGAAATCCCAGTTTAGTCCTGTAGCGAACGGACGTATGAAACGTGTGGTTCCCAACGAGGACAGCATCAAAGCAGTGAATGCTGCGTTGAACGGGAAGAAGGAAGTTGCCGATGATACGTATTATTTCTTATCATTGACGCTTGCCGACGATCTGACAGTTGCTCGCTCGCAGAAAAAAGTAAAAACGATCGGTCATCATACTTTTTACAAGTAATTGACCCGTAAATTCTGCAAACAGGCAGGGTAGTTAACTGTGTGTGCATCACACGGCCCTTGAAAAAGCCTGAATCGTAGTTTTATTTCGTTATTTAAAATATCGTTATACTCTAAATTACCCTTTTTTCTGCCAAATCATACGGTGGAATTCGTGAAAATAAAAGAAGGTTCCCTTCCAAAAATTCGGAAGGGAACCTTCTTTGTATATCGTGAGCAATTGTCTTGTTCCCTATAACACCTCGTGAGAGCTATTCTATAGGTCCATAGAGACGTCAGAATGGTATTCTGGTACCTGACAAGGACGTGGCAGCAATTCCGGCTGTGAAGCGCTCCACGGAGGTTGTTGTGACTTCGGCTGTAGTCGGAAACAATAAGTTATGAACAGCTTGAGCACAGCACTTCGGATCATAGACCGAATGGTTACCTGAATTATGCGCTACGTTCAGCGGGCTTTCAGTTTGAGTAGATGCCTGCTCAACTAGTTGTCTGAAACGATTGGTAATCACGTAGGCAGAGTGAATGACCTGGCCGTATCCGGCTTGTACAAAGTATTCACAGTTCTCTTCCTCTTGACCTGCAATCGGAGGAATAAACAACATCGGTAGACCCTTGGCCAACGCTTCAGTGCATGTCATGCCACCTGGCTTTGTAATCAGCACATCGGATACATCCATCAGTTTGCTTACTTCTCGTGTATATCCCAGAATACGAATATTCGGATGCTGGAAGCAAGGCATTTCCTTCATTTTTGCAATCATTTTTTCATTGCTTCCTAGACAGAAGACCAATTGAACACGATCTGCCCAAGATGTGAGAGCTTTCATATGATCCTCATCAAACGAAAGTCCCCATCCGCCACCCATAAGTAGCGCTGTAGGCATGTTCTGAAGCCCCATCTCTTCCCGTAGCTTCACCTTATCTCCAGCTTCCCAGAAGTCTGGATGCACAGGGATTCCCGTGATCTGAATATGGGAGGGATCGACACCCCGGATCTCAAGCAATGCTTTGACCTGAGGGGTAGAGACCAGATATTTGTTCACTTCCGGATTAATCCATGTTCCGTGCACGTCATAATCCGTCACAACCGTATAGAGCGGGATATTCAGACCCTGGCGTTTGAGCCGGGAGATGACAGCATTCGGAAAAGGATGGGTACAGATCACCGCATCGGGTTTCAGTTGGGATACGACCTGTGCCGTCTGTGTATAGAAAATTCGGTGCAACGCCAGCTTGGTAAAACCATTTAATGATTTATTGTACTGTGTGCGGTACAACAGGCTGACCAGTTTGGGTTGAACCGATAGTGTCTTTCGATATGCAGAGAAAATTAGTGGAGCTACCGTTGGGTTCAAAAATTTGCCTAGTTCAATGACACGACTGTGAACATGTGGACTGACTTTTTTGATGCCATGTGCCAGCGCATGAGCGGCCTGAGTGTGACCGGTACCGAAACCTTCCGATAATAAGAGCACTCTTGGTTTTCGCATGAGTTCACCTTTATTCATAAGTTTTAATTCAAAAAGAAAATATTCATCGTTTATTCTAGCTATGGAATGCGTTACTACATGAATATACATTGAAGCACAAAATCATGTTTCTTCTATGAATATTTACACCATATATCTTACAATGAGACAACTTAAACTTCATTATATACACGTATTATCTGAGTCATCTTACACTATAGACGACGACAGAAGGAGTTTCCACTGCATTTCGGTTAAAAAATATTAACACAATTTTTAAAATGTTAGGGTTGCAATCTTATTTCGAAGGTGGTATTGTAGTTTTTGACCGAATGACTGAATTGTATTTTTGGTCATTTATATGAAACGTTTAAACAATGAATCAGCATAAAGGAGGGATACGATGGCTCCGATTGACAGGAGACAGCAGGTTATTCATGCAGCAGCCCAGTCGTTTGCCATGTTTGGATACAAAGCAACGACGATGGATCAGGTCGCCAAGATTGCGAACGTTGGCAAAGGAACGATCTATACGTTTTTCACCAATAAGGAACAATTGTTTGATCAGATCCTGGTAGAAGTGATTCAGGAAATGAAGAACATCGCGCATCGTGAAGTACATCAGGAAAGTGCATTTTTCGATAATCTGTTTCGGGTACTGGATGCATTGTTAGAGTTTCGTCGTGATCACGATCTGCTCGTTAAGTTATCTCAGGAGCTGAAGGACTTTGGAACGCTGCAGGCCAAGGAAGGATTGGACAAGGTGGAGAAAGTAATCTCCGACTTTCTGGCTAAGGAGCTTGAGAAAGCAAAAGACAATGGAGAGATTCGAGATTGTGATCCGCAAGTAGTCGCATTTATGATGATTCGCCTGTACATTGCACTCACCTCAGACTGGAGCAAACAACATCAACCGCTGAGCAAAGAGGAAATTAAGACTTACTTTCGCCTTTTCTTAATGGAAGGAATTGCTGCTGTAACGTAATCCGAATTTAATCTACTATAGTATAAGGATTTTCACGCGTATCAAGCAGGGAGGCTTGTCGGAAGACAGGTTGTTTTTTTGTCCTGAAGTGACCGTTTGAGGAAAGTGGTCAGTTCGTGTTTCAGTATGTTTTCTGGAATGCGACATTGTATTTCATTATGGTTATTCCTGCTCATGGAGCAGAGAGATTAAGGGGAGAAAATGACATGAAATCTTTATCCGTGTTTTTCAAGGATGTGGGATCGGCCGTGAGAAACCCGAAGGTGTTGATCCCTGTTATTGCAATTATGTTTATACCGATCCTGTATAGTGGCATCTATCTGGCGGCCTATTGGGACCCGTATGGTCATGTGGACGAGATGCCGGTTGCCGTTGTCAATCTGGATAAAGGCGCTGAGCTGGAGGGCAAATCCCTCCATGTGGGTAGTGATCTGGTGGATGAGCTGAAGAAAAATGCCGATTTCAAATGGGATTTTGTCAGTGCGAGTCAAGCCAAAGAAGGCATGAGTAATGACAAATATTATATGCAAATTACGATACCGGAGAACTTCTCATCCCAAGCAACAACATTGCTCGATGACAAGCCGGAGCCGGCTGATCTGATCTATGAACCGAATGGCAATTACAGCTTTGTCGGTGCACAGATCGGTAAGACCGCTATTAAGGACCTGAAAGCAAAAGTCTCAGCCAAAGTAACGGAATCCTATGCAGAGACATTACTCGACAAGTTCTCTGAAGTATCAGATGGCTTGGCTGAGGCAGGCGATGGGGCAGGTGAACTGAATACCGGCGCAGGCAAACTGGATGATGGTGCTGTTAAGCTCAAGGATAACCTGGCGAAGCTTGCATCAGGAACGCTTGAACTTCAGGAAGGACTTTCTCCATTAAGTGATGGTGTTAACGCGCTGCATACAGGGGCAACCAAGCTTGAAAGTGGAACATCGAATCTTGTATCCGGTCTGCAACAGCTTCAGGCAGCTGCTTCGAGCCAGCTTCAAAGCGGAGCAGATCAGTTGAAGGATGGCAGCGCCAAGTTGGAAACCGGACTCCAGTCTTCACTGGATGGCACAAGTAAGTTGCAGGCTGGCCTGAAATCGTCAGAACAGGGCAGTGCGAAGCTGTCGGATGGTCTGCAAAGTGCCGTTCAGGGCAGCGGCACACTGGCAACAGGCCTGCAATCGGCTGTAGATGGCAGTGGTAAGGTTGCTGATGGTGCACAGGGCGTAGCCGCCGGATTGAAACAGCTTGCTGCATCGAACCCCGAACTGGCCGAAAATGCGGATGTACAGAAGCTGCTTGCAGCAAGTGAGGCTGTCGCTGACGGCAGTGCACAACTGCATGAGAGCGAGCAGAAACTTGCGCAGGGTGCAGATCAACTGCATCAGGGCAACCAGCAGCTGGCTGCGGGTGCAGCCGAGCTTCATGGAGGTCAGGAACAACTCCTTGCTGGTGCGAATCAACTGGTGGATGGTCAGCAGCAATTACTGGCTGGTGCCGGACAGCTTAGTCAAGGAGGAGCGAAACTCTCCGATGGTCTGAAGCAGTTCAGCGGCAAGTTGGGTGATGCTGCAAGTGGCGGTACATTGCTTGCAGATGGTGCCAAGCAGCTGGGCTCAGGGACAACAGCTTTGCAAACGGGTGTAGGTAAACTCAGTGGTGGCGTTAATTCACTAACTGATGGTTCCAAGCAACTGGGTGATGGCGCGGGCAAACTGGCTGACGGTCTTACCGAGCTAAAAGATGGCTCAAGTGAACTGGCAACCAAGCTGAATGATGCCGCTCAGAAAACATCCGAAGTTAAGAAAACGGATGATGTGGTGAACATGTTCGCTGAACCTGTAAACTCCTCGGAGAACACAGCAGAGAACGTGAGTAATTATGGTACAGGATTGACACCGTTCTTCCTGTCGATTGGTCTGTTTGTGGGATCGCTGATTTCCACGATTGTATTGAAAATGCGGGAAACGTCCGTACCTGGTGTAACAGGCTGGAATCGTTTTGTCAGCCGGACACTGGTATTTGGCTCCGTGAGTATTTTCCAATCGGTTATTGTGGCAAGTTTCATGTTATATGGTCTTGGACTGGAGACGCACAGCGTAGGGCTGTTCTACCTGTTTACCATTATTACGGGGCTGACCTTCATGTTGATCGTTCAGGCACTTGTAACCTGGCTGGATCTGCCTGGACGTTATGTTGTCATTCTGCTTCTGGTCTTCCAGCTTGCGGCTAGTGCAGGGACCTTCCCTGTAGAACTGATTCCATCATGGCTTCAGGCATTTAGCCCTTGGTTGCCAATGACACACAGCATTATGGGCTTCAAAGCCGTGGTATCGAGTGGTAATCTGGATGTGATGTGGCATCAGGCAGGAATTCTTAGCATCTATGCAGGTGTATCCATCCTGCTGACGCTTGCTTACTTCCTTTGGAATGGCAGACGTCCGAAAAAAGAAGTCGAACAGGCTGATTCTGGTCAAGTAGTGACGGCATAAGTCGAACCTGATCTTCAGCAGGGTCATATTTTTGAAAAAAAACTTTATTTTCTTGTAGTGAAATTATGCAATATAGTAGTCAAATAGTGCAAATAGCCTGTGGCCCCAAAAAGGGGTTGCAGGCTATTTTGTATACAAATGCATAGAGAAGTAAAGTTTCGCTGGCTTAAGCAGTGAAAATTTGGTGGAATTATGGATAAACCTAGGCTGTACATGGAACGATTTTCTTCTGTCAGCAATTTAAATCAGTTGTACTCTGGCTTAAAAAGTGTATAATTATTCGAAAAAGAGATGAATTTAAACGTCACTACTGTAAAGCTGTACTGCAAAACATTTCTTATCAGAGGTATTAAAAAGTTTAAATTGCGCTGATGTTAGGTCGGTGTTAAAATAATAGAACTATATCAAAAAAACGTCGCTCCATTTCAGTAGCCGTGCCAGCGGCTGCGTGTTGATTTATACAGGCTGTTTGCCGGATCGTCCGGATCAGCTCATCTCATTTAATGGCTTCTGCCCAATAGCAGGCATTATTTTTGACAGTCTCATGCTGTCACCTCTTCTATCTAGCAGGCTCTATCGCAAGCGAAAGGCCAGCTCCTCCCGTTTCATTGTTGCCTGTTGCCTATGTTCTTGATCTTTCCGAAATACTTCATTATAGAAAGGTTGCGTTCCATGAGACACATCGGATTACCTCCAAAACAGGGTCTGTATGACCCGCAGTTCGAAAAAGACGCATGCGGAATGGGTTTTGTTGCCAACATCAAAGGAGTACCTTCACACGATATCGTTAGTCAGGCACTGACCATGCTTAGTAACATGGAGCACCGTGGAGGACAGGGAAGTGAACCAAATTCCGGTGACGGAGCAGGTATCCTGATTCAGATCCCACATCGCTATTTTGCACAGGAAGCGGAACGTCTTGGTTTTGCATTGCCTGAACAGGGTTTCTATGGCGTAGGGATGTTGTTCATGTCCCAAGACCCTGCCATCCGTAGTGCACATGAAGAGAGCCTTAAGAAGATTATTGAAGAAGAAGGACAGACGTTCCTGGGTTTCCGGGATGTTCCTACTTTTGATGAAATGCTTGGCCGTTCTGCACTTGCAGCGAAACCTTATGTACGTCAGGTGTTCATTGGAAGATCAGCAGATGTGAAGGATGAGCTTGGATTCGAGCGTAAGCTGTATGTTATTCGCAGACGTGCTGAGCTGGCTATTCGTTATTCGGCAGATGAAGCAGAAGGCGGTTCATTCTACCTTCCAAGCTTGTCTTGTCGCAAAATTGTATATAAAGGCATGCTGACAACGGAACAGGTGGGAGAGTTCTATCTGGATCTGCAGCAAGACCTTGTTGAATCGGCTATTGCACTCGTGCATTCCCGTTTCAGTACGAACACCTTCCCGAGCTGGGAACGTGCCCACCCGTATCGCTTCATGATCCACAACGGTGAGATCAACACGATGCGTGGTAACGTGAACTGGATGCATGCTAGACAGTCCTTGTTCGAGAGCGAGTTGTTCGGTGACGACATCGCGAAAGTAAAACCGGTCATCAATCCAGATGGTTCGGATACAGCCATGTTTGATAACACACTGGAGTTCCTGTATCTGAGTGGACGTTCCCTGCCACACGTGGCCATGATGATGGTTCCTGAACCTTGGAGCACGGATGAGGGAATGGACCCTGCCAAAAAGGCATTTTATGAGTATCACAGCACGATGATGGAGCCTTGGGATGGGCCAGCAGCAATGGCCTTTACAGATGGTTTGCAAATTGGTGCAACACTTGACCGTAACGGTTTGCGTCCAGCTCGTTATTATGTAACCAAAGATGACCGTATTATCCTGTCCTCAGAAGTTGGGGTACTTGATATCGCACCGGAAGAGATCCTGTACAAAGATCGTCTGCGCCCAGGTCGGATGTTGCTTGTGGATACACAAGAAGGCCGCATCATCGCGGATGAGGAAGTAAAAGCAATCATTGCAGCCGAGAATCCGTATCAGGATTGGCTTGATGAGCATTTGATGGATCTGAGCGAGTTGCCGGAAGCGCCGGAACTTCCTGATCCAAAACATGATAACGTGACCCAGCTTCAGCTGGCATATGGTTATACATTTGAAGAACTGCGTAAAATCCTGGAGCCTATGGCAACAACAGGTATGGAAGCTACGGGTTCGATGGGTTATGATGCACCGCTGGCTGTGCTGTCGGATCGTCCGCAGCGTCTGTACAACTACTTTAAACAGATGTTCGCCCAGGTAACCAATCCGCCAATCGATGCGATCCGTGAAGAGATTGTAACGTCTACGGCAACAACCATTGGACCTGAGCGTAACTTGTTGAATCCAGAACCGGAGAGCTGTCGCCAGATCCGTCTGGATACACCGGTATTGTCGAATGAAGACTTTGCGAAGATTCGCCATGTGCGTCGCCCAGGCTTCCGCTCCATGACGATTCCAATCTTCTTCACCGCTGCGGAAGGAGCAGAAGGACTTCGCAAAGCGATGGATTTGCTCTTCGAAGCTGCGGATCGTGTCATCGACAAAGGACATAACATTTTGATCCTGTCTGACCGCGGTGTGGACGCAGAGAATGCTGCCATTCCTGCATTGCTTGCTGTAGCAGGTCTGCATCACCATCTGATTCGCCAGGGAACCAGAACAAAAGTCAGCATTATGCTCGAATCGGCAGAACCGCGTGATATTCACCACTACGCGTTGCTGCTGGGTTACGGTGTAAGTGCGGTGAACCCTTATCTGGCCTTTGAAACGCTGGATGACATGATTCAGCAAGGGTTGCTGCGTGGTATCTCGCATGAGAAAGCAGTGAAAAACTACATTAAAGCAGCTACCAAAGGCGTTACTAAAGTGTTGTCCAAAATGGGGATTTCTACGATTCAATCGTATCGTGGAGCTCAAATATTCGAAGCGGTAGGTCTGAAATCAGACTTCGTTGACCGTTACTTTACCTGGACACCTTCCCGTATCGGTGGAATTGGGTTGGAAGAAGTGGCAGCCGAAGCGTTGACACATCATAACCGTGCCTTTACGGAAAAAGACGGTAACGATAAAGTATTGGATTCCGGTGGGGATTATCAATGGCGTAACGACGGAGAAGAGCATCTGTTCAATCCGCAAACCATTCATACCCTGCAACATGCGGTACGCACTGGGGATTACAAGCTGTATAAAAAATATTCCAAACTTGTACAAGGTGAGAATGATCAACTGTTGACCATTCGCTCCATGCTGAAACTGAAACCAGTTGGAGATTCCATTCCACTCGAAGAAGTTGAATCCGTAGAAGATATCATGCGTCGTTTCAAAACAGGTGCAATGTCCTTCGGTTCGATCAGTAAAGAGGCGCATGAAGATCTTGCCATTGCTATGAACCGTGTTGGAGGTAAATCCAATACCGGTGAAGGTGGAGAAGATCCGGCTCGCTTCATTAAAGATAGCAACGGGGATTCCCGTCGCAGTGCGATTAAACAGGTAGCATCCGGACGTTTTGGTGTTACATCCAACTACTTGGTTAATGCCGATGAAATTCAGATCAAAATGGCTCAGGGAGCTAAACCAGGTGAAGGCGGACAACTGCCAGGACGTAAAGTGTATCCTTGGGTTGCTGAAGTCCGTGGTTCAACACCAGGTGTAGGTCTGATCTCACCTCCACCGCATCACGATATCTACTCGATCGAAGATCTGGCAGAGTTGATCTATGACTTGAAAAATGCCAATCCACGTGCTGAGATTAACGTGAAGCTTGTATCGGAAGTGGGCGTGGGTACCATCGCAGCTGGTGTAGCCAAAGGCCGTGCCGATATCATCCTCGTCAGCGGTTATGACGGTGGTACAGGTGCATCACCGCAAGGTTCGATTCGCCACGCAGGTATGCCTTGGGAACTAGGTCTTGCAGAGACACATCAAACGTTGATGCTGAACAATCTGCGTGACCGTGTTGTCCTCGAAACAGACGGTAAAATGCTTAACGGCCGTGACTTGGCTATTGCAGCCTTGCTTGGAGCAGAAGAGTATGGTTTCTCTACAGCACCGCTCGTTGCACTTGGCTGTATCATGATGCGTGTCTGTCAAATGGATACCTGTCCAGTTGGTGTAGCGACACAGAATCCGGAATTGCGTAAAAATTATATGGGTGATCCAGCTCATGTGGTTAACTTCATGCGATTTGTTGCTGAGGATGTGCGTGAGATCATGGCTGATCTTGGTTTCCGGACTATTCAGGAGATGGTCGGACGTACAGATTGCCTCGAAACGGTAGAAGCCGTAGATCACTGGAAGAAAAAAGGTGTGGATCTGTCTGTATTGCTGCACGTGCCTGAAATGCCGGAAGGCTCTGCACGTTACCGCACACAGCGTCAGAATCACCAATTGGAAGAAACGCTGGATATGCAACAATTGCTGCCACTGGCACAGTCTGCTATTGAATCCGGTCAACCGGTTGAAGCGGTGCTTCCAATTACAAACGTTAACCGTGCAGTAGGTACCATTTTGGGTAGTGAGATCACACGCAAATATGGACTCGCAGGATTGCCTGAAGATACGGTTAAATTCAAATTTGTCGGCTCTGCCGGACAAAGCTTTGGGGCCTTTGTACCTAAAGGTATGACCTTGACCGTTGAAGGGGATTCCAATGACTACGTAGGTAAAGGACTGTCCGGAGGTAAACTGATCGTGATGCCTTCTCCGAAAGCAACGTTTGAGGCGGAAGATAACATCATTATCGGTAACACGGCTCTCTACGGAGCAACAAGCGGCGAAGCGTATATCCGTGGTATTGCGGGTGAGCGATTTGCTGTACGTAACTCGGGCGCCAAAGTAGTCGTTGAAGGTGTAGGCGACCATGGTTGTGAGTATATGACAGGTGGACGTGTCGTTGTACTGGGCGATACAGGTCGTAACTTTGCAGCAGGGATGTCCGGAGGTATTGCCTATGTGTATGATCCGGAAGGCACATTCCTGAAACGTTGTAATCTGGAAATGGTTCTTTTGGAGCGTATCGAAGATGTGGCTGAAAGTGCAGATCTGCGAGGCATGATTCAACGTCATGTTGCCAATACAGGAAGTGCTGTCGGTCAGCGCGTTCTGGATAACTGGCAAGATGCGCTGAATCAGTTCGTTCGGGTTATTCCGAAGGACTTCAAACGTATGACAGAACAGATCGAACGGATTCAGGCAACAGGTTTGACTGGAGAAGCAGCGCTGCTTGCAGCGTTTGAAGCGAATATGCGTGAACTTGCACGTGCTGGAGGTTAATAACTGCCTTGTTCAAAGGTATAAGTGCATGAACAGGTTGTATTAAGAATAATAGGAGCAATATGGTTGCCATTCCGGCACCATATTGCTCCTATTTTGCTTTCGACAAAATTAGAACCCCTTCAAAAAACGTTATCGCCATGAGACGACAACATCGAGGAACTTTCTCAAGTATAATAAGGCTAGTTTTGGAGGGCAGGGAAAGTATAAAGATAAGAGAGGTTAGCGGAATGAATATGAAGCATCCAAACAGGGACGATCGTAGGCCGACAGGTAAACAAGTCGAAGCAACCCAGATGGACATCATGAAGGTTTTACTGCAATGCGGAATCGACCCGGAGCGTTGGAACCATTTCGTATCCTCCGTCAACAACAAGCGTCCTTGACACAATAGACAAGCATGGAATGAAAGGGAATTAAGACACAAAAAAAGCCCAGAAGCCAGAGATGTTATCTCTCGGGAACTGGGTCCTCTTTTCGGGTTTAGTCCATACTGCGTTCCATTCGGACAAACGCAATAAAACGACGTGCCTCTTCTTCTGTTAAGGACTTCCCATCAATCATCAGATCGAAGCGTTCCAACACTTCCTTATCTGACAACTCCAAGGTATCAACGAATTCACGTACATCTTCATCCATCACAACATCGCTTTGCTTTGTACGTCCTATAAGATAATCAATAGACACCTCAAAGATGTCAGCAAGTCTCGTTAACACTTCGAAATCCGGTTTACGACGGTTCTTCTCGTAGTGGGAGAGAGCAGCTCTGGTAATATGAATGGAGCTCGCAAGTTCTTCTTGAGTAAGTCCCCGCTGTTCCCGTAATTCAGCAATGCGATTTCCGTAGCTCATAAGCTATTTCCCCCTGAACGACATCAAATATATATTGAAACAATCCTGAGCCAAGTGTTTGATCAGGGCAGCTTTCCTGCAAAAGAGTAACTCCTCATGTGTTTCCTTTAACCCATTTCCATTTGTAAATAGGTCTGTCTAAGGACATCTCAAATTGTCGTAAATCAAAAGAACCATGTCCAAATACCGCTTGACATGATACGTATTGTATCGTAAATTGGACGTATGGAGTTACAAAATGTATCATTTGGAATATTTTAAGTATCTCCTAGTTGCCTGGACCATATACCTGTGAGAAGGAAGTGGAGGCAGTCCATGTAGGCTAATCCATTCTAAAGGAATGAAACCATGTATTCAATAATTCAGGAATGGGCTGATATGAAATTAAATGTCCATATGTACATTCAGGAGTTTCAAGGGAAAATGGTAGACCGTAAAAGACGCCCTGTTCTGTTACTTGGAATGGACACTCAAGCAATCACCTTCCTGAGCGACCTGAACTTGCCGGTATCATCAGAAATGCTCATTGGTTTGGATGTTGAAGATCAACATGTATGTGTAAGACTTCACGCAAGGTTGCAATGGAAACAGCCCTTCGGAGAGCTCACAATGTATCATTCAAACTTGCATATTCAGCACGAACAGAAACTATATATAACTGGACAGTTAAACACAATGCTTACTGAAGTTCAGTTTCCCGCGGTTTCCCGTTTTCAGTATGAAAAGGCAACAGAACAAAAGGCTCTGCAGGAACCCTATCATTACATTGATTTCACCATATAATTCCAAGTCGATTCTTAACATTTTCTGAACAAAACATGTACTTAACGCCATTTTACTATATTTCATAGCGTTATGCATTAGTTCTTTAACACCAAAAGCATTTGCGCAATGAATAAAGGGGCGAGGGGGCTCATACTATTTCAGGAAGTTTGGATATGGTTGAAATGCACTGCCACATATTATCCGGCCTGGATGATGGTCCTGTTCGAATGGAGCAGTCCGTTGCGATGGCTGAGAAGGCGGCAGCCTCAGGAATTACCTCCATTATTGCTACTCCGCATCACCTGAACGGGCAATACAACAATGAACCGATGGTGGTCAATCAGGCCGTGAACCTGCTTCATGCAGAACTTCGCAAACGTAACATTCGCCTGGAGATCCGTCCCGGACAGGAGATCAGGGTGCATGACAACCTGATTGGAGACTTATATGCAGGAAAGTGCTGCACACTCGCCGGAAGTCGTTACATGTTGCTGGAACTGCCCTTTGGTCATATTCCCTCACAGTTCCCCAGGATACTGCATGAATTACGAATAGCGGGAATTACCCCTATTATTGCTCATCCGGAACGCAATCGTGTCATTTTGAAGAAGCCAAGGTTGTTGGCTGATTACTTGAGTCAAGGCGGGCTATGTCAGCTTACGGCTCAATCTTTCACTGGGCTTTTCGGACGGAAAGTTCGGCAGTGGTGTTTTCATTTTTGCAAAGAAAACGGGTTTCATTTCATTTCATCAGATGCACATGATACGTGCAAAAGGACATTTGCCATAAGTGAAGGAGAGCGGGCCATCGAGCGTCGATTTGGAGCTGAAGCCGTTAAGCGGCTGGCAGAGAATGCGTCGCACATTCTATCGAATTCGTGTCTGGTCACAGAACGCTGGAAACCTCGCAAATGGCTACTGTCCATCTGGTAGTTACATAGGATAGATCACAACGTATAGGAGGAATGAAAGTGGAACTGAAAGGATATTTTCGACTCTTACAAAAGAAACTGTGGTTGATTGTTGCAATTGCTTTGATAGCCGGTGTGGGTGCAGGGGTTAAAAGCATTTTCTTCACCCAGCCCATCTATGAGGCAAGTTCCAAACTGATCGTGAACCAGACCTCTAATGTTCAAGGCCAGGCGATGATGGATTTCAGCATGATTCAAACCAATATCAAACTCATTAACTCATACAGAGAAATTATTAAATCTTCCGCCATTATGGATAAAGTCGCTACTACGTATCCAGACCTGGGCTTAACCTCTGCTCAGCTCATGAATAGCACCTCCGTCTCTACAGCCAGCGAATCCCAAGTGATGAGCATAACTGTACAAGGGACTACCTACGAAAAAGCCGCAAAAACGGTCAATGCCATCTCCAACGTGTTCCAATCTCAAATCCCCCTAATCATGAAAATCGATAATGTGGCTATCCTCAGTGAAGCAAAAGTGGATAGTAACGCATCTCCAATCAATATGAAAACCACATTAAGCATCATTGTCAGTCTGTTCGCAGGTCTTGTGCTCGCGATTGCACTCGTATTCCTGCTGGATTATCTGGATGACACATTCAAATCCGAAGCTGAACTTGAAAAAGAGCTGGGCCTGCCTGTGCTTACAGTGATATCCAAAATGAAAAAAGACGATCTGAAAAATACGAAAAATTACGTATCTCAACAGAAAGTGGGGGATGGCAAATATGTCGCGGCTAACCAATGAAAATAACAGTCTGGTGACCTATTTTAACTCCAAATCTCAAATCTCGGAGGGATACCGTAAATTACGGACGAACATCCAGTTCTCCTCAATCGACAGTCATATCAAAAAAATCATGGTGGCTTCCGCCGAATCCGGCGAAGGCAAGACCACAACCATTAGCAACCTGGCGGTAACCTATGCCCAGGAAGGCAAAAAAGTTCTGCTGATTGATGCGGATCTGCGTAATCCTTCCTTGCACCAGGTGTTTTCCGTACCCAATCATATCGGTCTTAGTAGTGTGCTGTCTAATCAGTACAGTGTGGAAGACGTGCTTAGAGAGAGCTATATCGACAATCTCCAATTGTTCACTTCTGGTCCAATTCCGCCGAACCCTTCCGAGATGATCGGTTCCAACCGGATGAAAAGGCTGATCGAGAAGTTAGAGGATCAATATGATGTCATCATGTTTGATACACCGCCGGTGCTAGCGGTAACGGATGCACTCATTGTGAGTTCGCTGTGTGATGGCGTGCTGCTGGTCGTGAACTCGGGCAAGGTCAAGAAGGAATTAGTGAAGAAGACCAAGGCTGCTCTGGAGCATGTGAATGCACGAATCCTGGGCGCAATTCTGAACAATATCAAAAACGTTGCAGTTCCGGTGGGCTACGGAGAGAAGTAAACCTTCCATCCAATGCTCCCAAGTAAACAGGTAATGTCTACTGCACCTTTATCACTGTAGGCACTCGGTCATGCTGTGGGTTCAATGAACCTTAGACGTTAATCGTCGAAGGTATGACGTGAGGACGGGTTAGATGCCCTGGTTCAACTTTTATCAAACTAAAAAAAAAAAAGAGGATAGGGTGGTATTTATGAAAAAAGTGAGAAAAGCAATCATTCCTGCAGCTGGACTAGGTACACGATTTTTGCCAGCCACAAAAGCGATGCCCAAAGAAATGCTCCCTATTGTGGACAAACCAACTATACAGTATATCGTTGAGGAAGCCATTGCCTCTGGAATCGAAGACATCATCATCGTAACTGGTAAGGGGAAACGGGCAATTGAAGATCATTTCGACAACGCTTTTGAATTGGAACATAACTTGCTGGAAAAAGGGAAGCTGGGCCTTCTTGAAGAGGTTCGCAAATCCTCTAACGTGGATATCCACTACATAAGACAAAAAGAGGCCAAAGGACTTGGTCATGCTGTCTGGTGTGCACGTAACTTTATCGGTGACGAACCTTTTGCCGTGTTGCTCGGAGATGACATCGTCGTATCGGAAGTTCCATGCACCAAACAATTGATTGATCAATATGATCAGGTTCAACATTCCATTGTTGGCGTACAAACCGTACTTGCTGAACAAACAGACAGATACGGCATTGTGGACCCGCTTCAATCGGATGGCCGTTTGACAGAGGTTCTCAGGTTCGTAGAGAAACCTGCCCAAGGCACAGCGCCTTCCAACCTGGCGATTATGGGGAGATACGTACTGAGTCCAGAGATTTTCGAACATCTGGAGCAACAAGAGATTGGTCAAGGGGGAGAGATTCAATTAACAGATGCGATTCAGCGCTTAAATGAGACACAAGGAGTGTATGCTTACGATTTCGAGGGAGTACGTTATGACGTGGGCGAGAAACTGGGATTCATTTTGACAACCATCGACTTCGCTCTGCAAAAACAGGAACTTAGAATTCCAATGCTGCAAGCTCTGCAACAGATTTTGGAAAAAGAGTCGGTAGAACATGTAGCTGGGGGGGAGTTTGAATGAGTCCATCTCCCCAATCGAAGGAAGCGGAGATTGTTATGGACCCAAGTCTGGGGTACAATGCATCAACGATGTCAGGACAAAATGCGGATAAAGTGTATCTATTTATGAAAAGAATGCTCGATTTGCTGGGTTCTTTCATAGGTTTGATCATTTTGTGCCCCTTGTTTGCGGTCATCGGATTACTCATCAAAATCGAGGCCCCGCAGGGGTCTGTTTTTTTTCGTCAGGTACGGGTCGGACAGAATGGAAAAGAGTTTCACATGTACAAATTCAGGTCCATGGTTGCGAATGCAGAAGATCTGCTGGAACAGCTGATTGATCAGAATGAAGTGAACGGGAGATATGTTCAAAATGAAAAATGATCCCCGTATTACCCGGATTGGAAAGTTCATTCGGAAAACCAGTCTGGATGAGCTGCCACAGTTGTGGAACGTGTTCAGAGGAGAGATGAGTCTCGTTGGACCCAGACCGGCTCTGCCCAGAGAAGTGAAGAACTACACTTCCTATGACAGACAACGCCTTCAGATGATCCCGGGATGTACGGGATTATGGCAAGTCAGCGGTCGAAATAGTGTTGGTTTTGAGGAAATGGTGGAGCTGGATCTGACATATGCCCGTGAGCGCAGCATGATGGTGGATATCAAAATTATCTTCAGAACGTTCAAGGTGCTGGTAGGTTCGAAGGATGCGTTTTGAAACACGATTCTGGCTTTGAGGTGGCATAGCAGATATGCAAAAGACCGGTATACTTGCTGCATTAAATATGAAGTCGTTTAATATCATTCTTTTTTCGCTGGTAATTGTCTTCGCAGCAATCTATCTTCCGCTAGTCTCGGTTGTTGCACTCATAGCTGTGATTCTGCTGGGCGTTTATATTAAACAGCCCAGCTGGATTTTTATGATTCTCATCGTAAGTTTTTCATTGTCCATTGACAAAATATTTAGCATTCATCTGGCAGGACTGGATTCGCTGTCCTTCTACAAGCTGGCGATTCTGGGTTTTGTCGTCTCTCTTTTTTTACGCTTTGGTATTCGCAAAGATCTGATATATCCTGCACTGGCGATTGGTTTTTTATTTGTGGAGAGTTATTTTCTATCGGATCTGCCCAGTAAGGTTAGTCCGCTCGATCCATTCAAGGCCTTTCTGGGAGTCATTGTTCCTTTTTTGTTGCTGATGCCCCATTTTTCAAGAGAAATCAGTCAACGAATTATACGTGTACTCGCATGGTTGCCGCTGTTCAGTCTGGCTGGTGGTTATATTCTGCAACTCGTCGGCATATTGTCCATTACTAACCTGGAGATGTCGGGTGTAACCCGGTTACAGGGAGCTAACATCGCCGCGCATCTGGCCATGTTGTGTTTTATCTCGATCTGTGTCTGTCTGATTCAGATCAAGCAAGGCCATCAGGTTGTTCTGTATTACATGCTTACCTTGACACATCTGGTCATTCTGGTCCAGACGGGAACAAGGGGGCCACTTATTGCGCTTATTCCGATTATTCTGGTCTATCTTTTTGATCAACTGAAAGCCTTCATCAAAGGCAGAGTCAGTGCCATTATTCCTCTCATTCTGTTCGTTGTCGCTGTGGCCTATATGGTGATTGCGCAGTGGGACAATTATGAGATGAGGTCAGAGAGCAAAGGGCTGTCGGGAAGGGATGTAGCCTGGAATTATTTTATTGGCAAAGCAAATGAGTATCCGATATTTGGACGTGGACTCGGCTCAACTCTCGTAGCAAATGATGGAAGTATTTTTTCTGGATTCGTTGTTCCTCATAATGAATACATTCGTTTTTATTACGATGGCGGGTTAGTTGGAGCCATCCTGTTGTTTCTATCGCTGCTGCTGGTGTTTCGGGCTGTTTACTTCCGATTGGGCGGCATGATCCGGTTGTATTTTGCCGGTATGATTATCGGTTTCCTGACCTATTCCTTTTTTGACAATACCCTGTCCACGGTTCATCTGATTGCTCCATTCTGTATCTTCCTGAACGCGTTATATGCTACGGGAAATGGAGTTCATTCCAAGTCAGGGGCTGAAGCAGAAGTGGATATACAGATACAGCGAGCCAAGGACGTATCCTTTTCAAAGGAGATTAGAACATGAAGGTCTGTTTGATCAGTTCTACAGGCGGTCATTTTGATGAATTAACCAAAATTATTCCTGCGGTTGAAGAACATGATTATTTCCTGATTACCGAGAAGAATAAAAGCAGAAAAGTAGATTCTGCACAGGGCAAAGTATACTTCTTAATGCAGCAAGAGCGTAAAAATGCGATGTTCTTGCTAATCTTTGTGGCTAATATTATCAAGTCGTTCTTTCTATATCTGCGTGAGCGTCCAAAGGTGATCATTACAACAGGGGCCGGTGCTACCTACCCTTTTTGCCTTATCGGTAAAATCTTCGGTGCCAAGCTGATTTATATCGAAAGTTATGCCAAAATCTATTCCTCCAGCGCAACCGGGAGATTGATGTACAAAATCTCGGATGAGTTCTTCATCCAATGGGAAACGTTGCAGGATAGCTATCCCAATGCAAAATACAGGGGGGCTTTATTTTGATATTTGCTATCGTTGGAACCCAGCGGTTTCCCTTCAATCGGATGTTTGAGCTTATTGATGAGGCGATTGAGGCAGGAATTATTGAAGAAGAGGTTGTTGCCCAATCTGGATATACCGAGTATCAGCCGCGAAATTTCACTGTGATTCCTTTCCTCGCCCAGGAAGAGATGAATGAATATGTGGAACGCAGCAGATGCATTATTTCTCATGCGGGTGTTGGCTCCATTACAAATTGTCTTGAACGCGGCAAGCCCGTTATTGTCATTCCACGCCGGAAAGAATGGGGCGAGCATGTGGATGACCATCAGCTTGAAATCTCCAAGGTTTTTCAGGAAAACGGCTATGTGGCCGTCGCGGAGAGTCGGGCTGAATTGCAAAAGTTGGTTCCTTGCATAGAGGAGCTGACGTTCCAGCCCTATGTGAGAAAACAGTCTGATCTGATCTCATCCATTAAAAATTACGTGAATAGTCTGTAAGTGGTCTGAAGATTAACCATGAAAAAAAGGAGTCTATCATGAAACCAAAAGTATTGGTTGTTGGATCATCCTTGAAGGATATGGGCGGAATTGTGAGTGTCATCAAAAACATTGAGGATTCCTCCATCTCGGAAATGTACGCCATGCAGCGGGTCGAAACGTATATCACGGGCAGCGTGTTCTCACGGCTGCTTATTTTTATACGGGGATTCATTCAATTCTGGATGAAACTGTACACGTTTAAGCCGGATATCGTGCATATTCATATGGCGAACAACGGGAGCTTTTATCGGAAGTCTCTATTTCTGCTAACGGCACGAAAGTTGTTTCGAAAGTCAGTCATTCTGCATATTCATGCGGCCAGCTTTGCTGATTTCTACAATCAATTCGCTCTGCAGCGCAAGTATTGTCACTACATTCTGAATCAGGCAGATAAGTTGATTGTCTTGTCCCAGACGTGGAAAGAATACTTTGCTACGATTGTGCCGGAGACAGCGATTGAGGTTCTTTATAACGGGGTCTTTGTCAAAGAACCGTTTGTGAGAGAACAACAAGCAGCCGTTAATGCTCTCTTCATGGGCAGACTCGGTGAGCGAAAAGGAGTCTACGATCTGCTTCAGTCCATTCAGCAATTGAAGGCGCTAGGCGTTACAGCTACCTTCAATCTGGCAGGGGATGGTGAAGTCGAAGAAGTCAAAGCAATCGTGCAGCAGTATGGAATAGAGGATCGTGTCAATGTACTCGGCTGGATTAACGGAGAGCAAAAGGAAAAGCTGATGCGGGAAGCGGATCTACTGGTCCTGCCTTCTTATCATGAGGGATTACCTATGGCCATACTTGAAGCAATGAATTGTGGCTTGCCCATTATATCGACCACCGTCGGAGGCATCCCCGAAGTGATTACATCCGGTCATAATGGGCTGTTAATCGAGCCGGGAGATGTGCACGGGCTGACATCAGCGCTGGAATACCTCATCACGGATGAAGAGGTTAGAGCAAGAATGGGTTCGCATAACAGAGAGATTATATCGGATAAGTTCGATATGAATCTTCTCGTAGGCAGATTATCAGGAATATATGATGCACTTCAAGTGAAGGTATCCTAGTGAACAGGAAAAGGTGATGAAATGAACCCCTTGGTATCTTGCATCATTACGACCCATAACCGGGCCGATTTATTGAAAAATGCGTTGAGAAGTGTACGAGAGCAAACACATCCGTATCTGGAAATTTTCATTGTGGATGATGGATCAGAAGATCAGACGCCAGAGATCTGTCAGGCTTGGGCCCGGGACGATTCACGGATTCGGTACATCCGGGTTCCATATCCCAAAGGAGCCAACCATGCACGGAATGTAGGGATATCCCAAGCCAATGGCAAGTACATTGCCTTCCTGGATGATGATGATGAATGGATGCCTGACAAAATAAAAACTCAGGCGGAAGTGCTGGAACGAACCCAGGAATCATTCACTTTTTGCAGCAAGTATCTCGCATACACGAATGAGCAGCATCAGGTGGTCAAACGGAAATTGTCGGTGGAGCCTCGTGATGTTGTGCGGTATGAGGATCTGCTTACATTCAACTGGATCGGGGAAACGTCCAAAATCATGGTACTTACCTCGCTTGCCCGTGAAGTTCGATTCGATGAAAATCTGACATCCGCTCAGGATTATGACTTTTATCTGCGCATATTGAAACGAGGCTACATCGCCGTAAATGTGAAAGAACCGCTCGTGGATATCAATATCCATAGCGGGCCGCGCATTTCAACCTCCACAACGGCCAAGTACAAAGGCCAACGCAAGATTATTTTGAAATACTACAACGATATGTCCAAGGAACAGAAACGCCGCCAATTACATCATTATCGAATGCTCGAATGGTCGAGAAATACTCTGCGCAATAACGTTTATTTGAAAAAAGCACTGTCGCTGTATCCCTGGTGGAAAGATTGGGTGCTGCTCAAGCGTAATACCAAAATTATGATGCAAGGATTTTTAATGAGATTTCATGCAAGGCGCGCAGTTGGAACGTATACAGAGGAACCTGTGCGAATGAAACTAAAGTAAGAGGTGTCTGGATGGAAAATCCGACGGTGTATATGCTGCCCAAGATGATTGAGAACAATAAATTCAATGAGCTGTTATCCGATTCCATTGAGAACAAGGGATGGGAAGTGAAACAGTTTACCAAAAGAGATCTAATCAAACTGAAAAAAAATGATGTGCTGCATTTTCATTGGCCCAGCTTCTATTACAGAGGTTCTTCCGTGCTGACAACCGTGATCAAGTCCATTCTGTATGTATTGATGATTTGTTTTGCACGCTTGCGAGGGGCCAAATTGTTCTGGACGGTGCACAACATCTGGCCACACAACAGCGGCAAGACGCGGTTCGATTATTGGATGAGAAAAATACTGGTCCAAAATTGCTCCAAGCTGATTGTCATGGGTAAACCCTTGATCTCTGAGATCTGTTCGACGTTTGGGATTGATTCCAGCCGGATCGAGGTTATACCGCATGGACATTACAAGGGAGTGTATCAGGGGAAAGGCGTGAATATCCGCTCCCGGTTTGGCATCCCGGAGGATAGTTATGTGTATGCTTTCTTCGGTCAGGTGTCGCCTTACAAAGGCGTGGATGATTTGCTGGAGGCATTCAAGGATCTGGATTCCGAACAAGCCCATCTGTTGATTGCTGGCAAAAAGGTAAAGGATTATGACCTTGGAGATGAATTTCTCAAGAGTGGACATATTCATACCCATTTTCATTTCATCGAAGATGATGAATATTCGGACTATTTCGATGCAGTCGATTCGATCATTCTCCCATACAAGCAAATTGCAACTTCCGGTAGTGCGATTCTGGCATTGACCTTCTGTAAACCGGTGGTGGCACCACGGATTGGCTTATTGGAGGAATACCTGCCCGAAGATTGTGCGGTCCTCTACGAACCTTCGGATCCGGATGGATTGCTTAAAGCGATGAATATGATCCGATTAAAACAATCGGAGTTTCAGGAAGGCAGTGGTTTTGTCAAAGCGTTGGAGCGGCTGGATTGGCCAGTGATTGCCCAAAGGACACTTACCCTGTACTCCAGTTAGTGCAGATGAACGGGTGGACCTAATTGAAAAATATGGGGATGAAATGATGAAGGTAACCGTCGCGATCTGTACGTATAACCGTGCACATGATGCGGTAGAGGCCATACGAAGTGCAATACAACAGAATTACGCAAGCAGCGACTATGAGATCATACTCATTGATAACAATTCGAAAGACAACACACGGGAAATCGTGCTCCAAACCATCTTGCAGCATGAAAACCATTCGATCCGTTATGTGTTGGAAGAAAAGCAAGGTTTGTCTGTAGCCCGTAACCGGGCCATTCACGAGGCGCGCGGCGAGTATATCCTGTTCCTTGACGATGATGCCTTTGCTTGCAGGGATTGGATTCGCCAGATCGTTAGCGTGTTTGAGATGAATGAAAACATCGGTTGTGTCGGAGGCAAGATTGACCCGATCTGGGAAGTGCCTGAGCCAATGTGGATTCCACCGGAGAACAGGTCGCTATTCACCATTCTGGATTTTGCAGATGAAGTCACTGAAATGAAAAGTCCTTATATTCCATTTGGTGCAAATGTGGCTTTTCGTTTATCTGTCTTTGATCAACTGGCTCCCTTCCGTGAGGACCTTGGAAGAGTGGGGAATAATCTTCTCTCCAGTGAAGAGAGTGAGTTGATTGCAAGAATACGGACAAAGTTCAAGGTATATTACACGCCGTATGGCGCGGTACAACATAAAGTAGCCAAAGAGCGAACGACAAAGAACTGGTTTCTGCGCCGAATCTATTGGCAAGGTGTGAGTGATGCCATTCGTGATCAGGATCGTGGTGTTGTGCGTACGGCCAAACATGGTATCAAGCTTGCACAGGGGATCACAACCTCACTGATCTACATTTATAATGCAGATCGGTTCACACGTCAGCTTGCCAAAGTATGTTACCGAAACGGCATGATTGTTGGGTCGCTTCGTCAAAACAGTAAGGGATGAGGATCGCTATGGCGCAAGTTGCACTTCGCAAAGTATTCAGAGGAAACGGCTTAATGAGTGCCATATTTCAGACAAGTGGAACCAATCTGCTGGTCATGACACTGACGATGTTGTCTTCCATTTTGACGTCACGTATGTTCGGTGTGGAGGGAAAGGGTGCATTCTCGGCCATCCTGTTCTGGCCAGCGCTCTTAACCGGTTTGGTCGGATTTGGACTACCAACTTCTATCATTTATAACATCAAACAGAGCGCAACCGAGAAGAGTGCACAGTATGTTCGGTTAAGCTTTCTTTTTCAAGTTCCGGTGTGCATCATCATTGGTATTGTGGCCTGGTTTGGGTTACCTTTCTGGCTCTCCAGCTTTCCGCCGGAGGTCGTGCAGATATCCAGATGGTATACGATTGCTACCGTTCCTGTACTTATTGTCATCAATCTCATATCAGCCCTCTCGCAGAGTCGGGAGAAATTCGCTGTATATAATGGTATCCGGTTAATGATCCCCCTGTTTAATGTAGGCGGGCTTTTTGTGTTATGGGGTCTGGGCATGCTGAGCATTCAGCTCGCGGCTGCGATCTATTTTGTAACCAGCTTCTCAGTGGTGGCGTGGGCTATCTATGCGAACCGTAATGAATTAAGACTGAGATGGTTCAAGGATCGGGTGGACCAGAGTTCGGCCAAGAAACTTTTTGGTTATGGCAGCAAGGTGTATGGCGTTGAATTGTTAGGAACGCTGTATACCCAGTTTGATAAAATCATTATTTTGGCTTTGCTCACCCCGCGTGATTTTGGACTGTATTCCGTCGTATTTGCGTTATCCCGAATCTACAATGCCGTTCAGACGGCGATTAGCAATGTTGTTTTTCCAAAAGTGACCGGATTGCCCCAAGAGCAGATTATTCGAACAGTTGGCAGAGCCTTCCGCATCTCGCTCATGGTCATGATGATCATTGTAATACCCACTATGTTTGTGGGGAACTACCTGATGGGTCTTCTGTTTGGCTCCGAATTTTTGGAAGCAAGCGTTGCATTTTATATTTTGGCTGTTGAATGCATCATTGGTGGTGGCTCCTGGATTCTGGCATCCGCATTTAATGCACTTGGTCGGCCTGGACTTGTGATGATCAGACAGCTCATTGCACTCTCGGTGACGGTGGCTTTGTTCTTTGTATTCACCCCGCTGTGGGGGCTCAACGGAATTGCGATTGCATTATTGATCGGGTCCATTGTGCGAATGGTGGTTACTGTGGCCGCCATGAAAATTGTATTTAAGGTAAAGTTTGCCGCCATGTTCTATGACAAAGAAGATTTGCCGTTCCTCTATGAACGGTTAAACAAAAAAAGAAGAAGAGTCACCCAAGGAGGAGATGGAGATGCTGGGCACTAACAATATTCATCCAATGGAAGAGTTGAAGGGACATTTACGTCAGATTTTGAAGGTCATTCCACCTCGTACCGAAATCTATTATTTGGATTACCCGGTGCATAGTAACGGTGGCGACTTGTTGATTATGAAAGGTACTGAGGCTTTCTTCCGGGACAATGATATTCATGTACGTGCCAGATACAGCATTCTGGATTGCCCTTTGTCCCTCAAGGTTCCGGAAGGTATCACGATTGTGTTGCACGGGGGAGGTAACTTTGGTGATCTGTACCCTGCCCATCAGAAATTGAGAGAGCGCATGATTGCCCAGCATCCGAATCACCGGATTGTCATTCTGCCACAGACGATGTTTTACAAGAGTGATATTGAATTGAAGAAGACAGCCCAAGTATTCAATCGTCATAAGGATGTACACTTTTTTGTCCGGGATACCTTATCTTATGAGATAGCCAGTAAAGAATTTCAACAAACAAATGTCTATCTGTCTCCTGATATGGCGCATCAATTGTGGCCTCTTAAGTCCAAGAGCAAGCCTAGTGCAGAGATGTTGTATTTCTTCCGTAAAGACATTGAGAAAACTCAGAATCAGGTGCATTACGAATCCGTCAGTGGACCTAAGGCCACGTTTAAAGACTGGGAGACATTGTACAACCGGGTAGACCGGAAGATCATTCGCATGATTACATCCCGGTTAAAGTCAGGAAAAGGCAGCTCTTTTGCCCGCTGGTTGTGGTACAAATACTCTGATCGGATGGTACATACGGCCATTAAGGAATTCAATAAATACCAAACCATTACGACATCCCGTCTGCATGGACATATTCTGGCCTGTCTCCTGGATCAACCGAACATCCTGCTGGATAATTCATACGGCAAAAACTCAAATTATTATGCAGCTTGGACCAAGAGCAATCCGGCAGGCAGACTGGAGTCCAATCAGACCAGCACATATAACAAACCAACCGAGACCGGCAAGGGAGCAAGTACGGTTGTGTTGTCGGATGGTGCAGCCCTATGAGAAGTATTCTGTTATCCGGCGGTTCTGGCAAGCGTCTCTGGCCGTTATCCAACGATTCCAGATCCAAGCAATTTCTTAAAGTTCTTCATGGGCCAGAGGGAAATCCGGAATCCATGGTACAGCGGGTATGGCGACAGCTGAATCATGCCGGACTTGCATCAGAGTCGCTTATCGCGACCAGTTTGCCACAGGTGGAGATTCTGACTTCTCAGCTGGGAGACGATGTGAGACTGGTTGTGGAGCCTGAGCGCAGAGATACGTTTCCTGCGATTGCGCTGGCAGCCTCCTATCTGTATTCCGTAGAGAGTGTGAGTCTGAATGAGACAATTGCAGTGTTGCCTGTAGATCCCTTTGTTGAAAAAGAATTCTTCGAAGTGCTGGCAACCTTACCGGAGATGCTTGATAAGTCTGGTGCTGATCTGGCCTTAATGGGAGTTGTGCCCACGTACCCGTCAGAGAAGTATGGATACATCATTCCGCAATCCCTATCTTCCAGTGAAAATAACAATGAATACGTGAATGTAGCGAAGTTCCAGGAGAAACCCTGCGAATCCGATGCGGTCCTCATGATTGAGCAGGCCGCATTATGGAATTGCGGGGTTTTTGCTTTTAAGCTGGGTTATTTGATCAATCTGCTCATTGAGATGGAACTGCCGATCCAGTATGACGAAATGCTGAAGCAATACGGAAGATTAAACAAGATCAGTTTTGATTACCAGGTTGTCGAGAAGGCAAATCAGATTATCGCTATTCCGTATAACGGTTTCTGGAAAGATCTAGGCACGTGGAACACACTCACGGAAGAGATGGGAAGCTCGGTTGTAGGAAAAGGGTGGATTACGGGAGATTCCCTGAATACGCACCTGGTCAATGAATTGAACATTCCGGTTGCCATATTGGGATTGTCGGATGTGGTGGTCGCCGTGAGTCCGGATGGCATTCTGGTCAGTGACAAAGAAGCCAGCCCACGGATCAAGGAAATCTTGAAGAATGAGGATCAACGCCCCATGTATGAGGAGCGTAGGTGGGGGTGCTACCGGGTTCTGGATTACACAAGAAACGAAGCTGGCGGCGAGGTTCTCACCAAACGAATCTGCATCAGTGCCGGGAAAAACCTGAGTTATCAATACCATTTGCTTCGCAATGAGGTATGGACGGTTGTATCGGGAACAGGGGAATTGATTCTGGATGGGCAGAGCCGAATGATCGGGCAAGGAGATACGGTGATCATTGACCGGAGTATGCTTCATTCCGTCAGAGCCGTTACGGAACTGGAGATCATTGAAGTACAGATCGGCAGCCAGCTGATTGAGGAAGATATCGTTAGAGTGTCTACCGAATGGCAGGATATTGTTCAGACATATGTGAAGCACGCGTAACCAACACATTAGAACATGGGGGAGATTATGGAATGAATATTACGGTGATTGGCACAGGGTATGTGGGTTTGGTATCGGGCGTATGTTTTTCGGAACTGGGAAATAACGTGATCTGTGTCGACAACAATGTGGAAAAAGTGAATATGTTAATGGACGGTCATGTTCCGATCTATGAACCGGGTCTGAAGGATATCATGAATGCCAATATGAAAGCAGGAAGGCTGTCCTTCACCACGAACATTCAGGATGCTATCAGTCGTTCGGATATCATCATTATCGCGGTGGGTACGCCATCCCTGCCTAATGGCGAAGCTAATCTGAGCTTTATTGAGCTTGTCGCGCGAGAAATAGGTTCTTATATGGATAATTATAAAATAATAATGACTAAAAGCACTGTTCCTGTCGGAACGAACGATCGTATTCAGGAATGGATCAGCAGTTTGACGAATCATCCATTCGACATGGCATCGGTACCGGAGTTCCTGCGAGAAGGTACCGCTGTACAGGATACGCTTTATCCTGACCGGATAGTCATTGGGACACATAGTGAGCGGGCAGTCGCCACGTTGAAAGAGCTGCATCAGCCATTAACCGATCAGATTATTGTTACGGATATTCGTTCGGCCGAAATGATTAAATATGCATCCAATGCTTTCCTGGCAACCAAGATTTCATTTATCAACGAAATCTCTAACATCTGTGAGAAAGTAGGAGCAGATGTCAGCCGCGTTGCCGAAGGCATGGGCTATGACAGACGAATCGGTGCCTCCTTTCTCAAGGCGGGCATTGGTTACGGAGGTTCCTGTTTCCCTAAGGACACACAGGCTCTGATTCAAATTGCAGGTAATGTGGATTATGACTTCAAACTGCTGAAGTCCGTGGTGGAAGTGAACAAAGATCAACGCTTCAACGTCATTCGTAAACTGGAAGACGCACTAGGCTCACTCGAAGGGAAGGAGATTGCCATCTGGGGGCTTGCTTTCAAACCGGATACCGATGATGTTCGTGATGCTCCGGCGATTGAGATCATTCAGCGTTTGCTTGAGCAGGGGGCAGTGATTCGGGCGTATGACCCCATCGCTACCGAGAACTTCCGCAAAGAGGTGGATTCCCCATCCATTACGTGGGAAGAGCGTGCCATGAAAGCGGCGGAAGGTGCTGATGCACTCTGTGTTCTGACGGAATGGAAAGAGTTCATGGAGGTTAATCTGACTGATTTGGCAGCGCATATGAGTCAACCCATCCTGATCGATGGAAGAAACATCTACGGAGAAGATCAGATTAAAGATACATCCTTCCAATACTACTCTGTTGGTCGTCCAGGTCTAACCAATATCGATGGTAGAAAAACGGCAGTCATCTAACGGAGGCCATAACATGAGACGCGGGATCAAAATAACATTAGGTGCCATTTCCCTTGTTGCAGTTGTCATGATTGGATATTCTGTGTATCTGTATTCGCATGTTAAATCAGCGGCGGATCAAATGTATGAACCCCGGGAACCCATCAAGCAGGTATCTATTGTTGACCAGCGGGGTGGGGGAGATTTCCCTGTGGACATGGAGAATGAAGAACCTTTTAATGCTTTGATCCTGGGTGTGGATGAACGTTCCAATGATCGGGGGCGCTCCGACACCATGATTGTATTAAGTGTTAATCCTGCGAAACAATCCGCACTTATGTTTAACATCCCCCGAGATACCAGAACGAATATTGTTGGTCACGGCACCGAGGATAAGATCAACCATGCCTATGCTTTTGGGGGCGTTAACATGTCTGTGCAAACGGTGGAACAATTGCTTGATGTTCCCATACATTACTACATGAAAGTGAATATGGAGGGCTTTGCACAAGTCATCGACATGGTGGGTGGAGTGAATGTGAATAACCCGTTTGCATTTGACTATGAGGGTTACCGGTTCGAGCAAGGGAATATTCATCTGGATGGTGAAGCTGCTTTGGGATTTTCGCGGATGCGTTATGATGATCCGAAGGGAGATCTCGGGCGGAATGACCGTCAGCGGGAGATCATCAAACAAGTGCTGAAGAATACGGTTCAGGTATCCAACGTGTTGCAACTGGAGACGTTGCTGGACGAAGTCAGTGCTCATGTCAGAACCGACGTTACCTTTGATGAGATGAAGCAGATGTTCTCCAAATATCGTTCGGTACTGGATCATATTGAATCCGTTGAGATTAAAGGCACGGGCAAGAAAATAGACGGAGTGTATTACTATATCGTGGATCAGTCGGAACGAGACAGGGTACATCAGATGATTGAAGAACATTCAAAATGATCGGATAGGGCGGTGAACCAGATGCGTATCTCCAGGCTAATGAAATTGTCCCTGATTGTGCTACTAATGTATATGCTCATGATACCAGCAAGTACAAATTATGTTCAATCAGCTCAAAACTATCAGTGGAATAATATACCTATTGGTGGCGGGGGGTACGTTACGGGGGTGGTCATTCATCCGACTGAGCCTGATCTGGTTTACGCTCGAACTGACGTTGGAGGAGCTTACCGCCTGGATGTAACTTCAGGAGATTGGGTTCCGCTACTAGATCATTTTGGAGATGAGGACAGCAATCTGTACGGCGTGGATGGAATTGCGCTGGATCAGCAAAACCCCAATGTCGTGTATATCGCTGCTGGGAAGTACGGGAACGTGGGGCCGAGCGATATTCTGAAATCCACAGATCGGGGAGAGACCTGGATTCGAACCGGACTTAATCTTCGGAATGAATCGAATGGAAATATCCATCGAGCCATGGGAGAGAGCATCGCGGTTAATCCCACGAACTCCAATTACCTGCACGTGGGTACACGATATGATGGATTGTACACTTCCAGTGATGGTGCAGCAACGTGGAGCAAGGTATGGGATGTACCGAGCGGGCTGTCCGGTGAGGGAATTCGGAGTGTAGCTTATGGATTGAATCCCGTGACGAAGCAGGGTCAAGTTGTGTATGCGGGGGTTCGCGGTATTGGTGTGTATAGCAAAGCACCAAGAAGCAATGGGCAGACCACCTGGCAACTTACCGGGAGAAGTCCCGAATATCCTGCACGTATGACTGTGGCGAAGAACGGGACGTTGTATGTGACCACGGATAATCAAGGCGTCTACAAGTACAATGGTGTGCAGTGGACGAATATAACACCCAGCTCCAGTTACTCATCTTATTATGGAATCACGATTGATCCCAATAATGATAATCACATCCTGGCAGCCGTTCGAACAGGCGGAGATAATCTGCCACTGTATCGTTCCGTTAATGGCGGACAGAGTTGGACAACAGTGAGCAAAACGTTGGTATCCAAACCTTCATGGTGGACACCCAACATGTTTTTCTCAGCGACGTCTAGTATCAAGTTTGACCCACATAACCCGGGCACCGTATATGCTACAGACTGGTTTGGCGTATACAAGACAGACAACATTAATGGTACAAATGGATTGACTGGAAGTACTGCGAGTACCTGGGAAGCCATTACCGATGGTCATGAAGAAGTCGTTGCGCTGACTGCATCCACACCCCCTCAAGGTGTTTCATTTTTTAGCGGTTTAACAGATCAGATCGGATTTAGACATGAGAATGTATCCGATGTTCCTCTCAATAAAATCCCGCTCGCGGGTATGCGAGAAATTGTAAGTATTGACTATCATGAAGCAAATCCGAATTACATGATATTTCTGGGAAGCAGCGACTGGTATGGTACGACCACACGATTATTTGTCTCTTCCAATAACGGAGTTACCGTAACTCCAATGAATGTTCCGGCTGGCTCCAAACTGGGGAGGGTCGCCTACTCGGCCATTAATCCGAATGTAATTGTTTATTACCCCCAGACCGGTAATCCGGTCAGAAGCACGAATCGTGGCGCAACCTGGCAAAATATGAACGGTGCCCCTTTTCAGGCTATCGGGGGGAATATGGTCTTTGCCTATAATCATCCACTGGCTGCCGATCGCATCAATGGATATAAATTTTATATGTATGCTGCTGGTTATCTGTATCGCTCAACGGATGCGGGTGCCAACTGGTCCAAAGCCAATGCGGTTCGCCTTCCTGTTAATACGGATATCAATACGAGTTCCATTAAAGTCGAGGCTGCACCTGGTGTGGCGAATGCCGTATGGGTAAGTTTGGGAACTGATGGACTATATGCATCGACCAACTCGGGAAATACATTTTCCAAGATTCAGGGTGTACAGAATTCCAAATTATTTGCCTTTGGAAAGGCTCAGCCAGGCAAATTGGTTCCAGCCGTCTATGTATATGGCACCGTAAATAATGTGAATGGATTCTTCCGTTCAGATGATATGGGGGCAACCTGGAACAATATAGGTCCTTTAGGTGATGGAATCGGGCTGGGCAATGAACCGCAAATTATGGTGGCAGACCGTCAAATCTATGGTCAGGTATATGTAGGTACAAATGGCAGAGGCATGTATGTTGGATCAATAGAATAACGATAGAGATATGAAAGTGGTGAAGATCAAAATGATGGAGGAGGGCTCCGGACGCACGAGACAAAAGCATGTACGAAGAACGTACGGATTTCTCATTGCTCTGCTGTTGATTGTGATCTGGATTCTGGTCATCTGGTCCATGTCCACGCAATCCTCTCAACAGCAAGACATTCAGCCTTGGCTTCATAAATGGTCTCAAAAATTGCACATCGGTTTTACACTTCCTGATGTGCAATTCACTTACGGGGAGTATGAGTATTCGCTGAAGCAGCGGCCGTATGATTTTGCAGAGTTCGTCTTTCGCAAGAGTGCGCACTTATTTGTATACGCTGTGCTCGCCGTGCTTGTTTACGGCGGGCTACGGTACAGAAGAACATCCCTTGTGACCAGTATCGTTTCTGCTCTGGCTGTGGTGTTTGTCATAGCCTCCATTGATGAGTATATTCAGCAGTTCAGCCCGGACCGGACAAGCTCGATACGTGATGTTGGAGTAGACTTACTCGGCGGCTGCTGTGGGATTGCCATATATGCAGGACTTCAGTCCATGATCCGAAGGATCAGGAAGGGAAAGTGTACTTCCATTCACAGCGAGTGATTTCCCAGGAAATTAGATGTATCGTTCAACTTCTACTTGTCTGCCATCCATCATAAGTATGGAGTAGGACAAGGAGGACTGGACATGCTGCGAAGAAGGAACCGCAATGCTTTGCTCAAAAAGATCGGGTTCATCACGATCATTGTATTATTGCTGTGGTTGATTGCCAGAACCATTCCGTATTTGTTTCAGGCAGATACAACGGATGAAGCTGCTGCTGTTGCCGAAGAGTTTTACAAATATGAGCAGACGGGTGACTTCGGCAGTTCATGGGAACTCTTTCATCCCCTGATGAAAGAGCGGTTTCCCAAGAGTGCTTACGTACAGAACAGAGCACATATATTTATGCAGCATTTTGGCGTGGAAACGTTTGAGCTGGAGATGGAAAAGCCGGAGCGCGAGTTCGATGTAACCGTGATCGATGGCGTTAAGCCATTTTCTGAAGCCTACAGAATTCGGGTCACCCAGAAGTACTCAGGTACCTTTGGCCAATTCGATATTGTGCAGACCTGTTATCTGGTAGAGGATGGCGATGAGTGGACCTTACTCTGGTATTATCCAAATCAGAAGAATGAGGATACCTCGCAGATCGACAATAGTGACTGATCAGGAATCGTGGGCATCGTTGTGAAAGAGACGATTGGAACTCCGTCATAATGATATTAACCCATACATTGAACCGAATTGTATCATTTACCTAACATGAAGCTCCATGAATGCGAGACTTTTGTCGCATTTATGGAGCTTTTTTTGCGTTTTGCTTGTTTTCATGCCTGTAAAGCCTTGACATTAGTCCCGGTGTCAAGTAAATTACGAGATAGATACAAAATGTATCAATTTTCAGCGTCTAACGACAAATAACAAGGACTTCTAAGCTCCTTGTGAGGGGAAGGAATATCATTGATCGAAACGGGCCGCTTTTACTGTGTCAGTTGTGGGATGATTGTGTCGGTCACTAGAAGCTCTGTCGAAATGAAGGAAGAGGGCAATGGAGGCAATCACGTATTTCGCACCGGATTCTACCGGAGTGAAATGCCGCTTGGATGCTGTGAAGCGTGTGTAGTTGAAGCGAAACGTCAGGGGAAATCCCAGTTTGCGGGACAATATACTAAAGATTATGATACACTATGTTCATATGAGAAACGGGCATGAGTTATGTGCTCGTCCATGAAGGAGGGGATTGAATGCAGCAGGAGCCGGTCGTCCGGATTCAGGGCGTCAGCAAAATCATATCCTCCCGATCATTGGTCAGCGACCTGACTCTGGATATTTCTCCGGGGCAGGTTTTTGGTTTTTTAGGACCTAATGGCGCGGGGAAAACAACAACGATTCGGATGATGGTTGGACTGATGTCCATCAGTAAAGGTGACATTTTCATCTCGGGACACAGTGTGAAGAATGAATTTGAGAAGGCGGTAGCCCAGGTAGGAGCTATTGTGGAAAATCCGGAAATGTACAAGTTTCTGACCGGGTACCAGAATCTCGTTCACTTTGCCCGCATGTCGCCGGGAGTTACCAAAGAACGGATTGCGGAAACGATTGAACGTGTGGGGCTTACGGCCCGTATTCACGATAAGGTCAAAACCTATTCACTGGGCATGCGCCAGCGTCTGGGTGTCGCGCAAGCGATATTACATAAACCGAAGCTGCTTGTACTGGATGAGCCGACCAATGGTTTGGACCCACAGGGTATACGGGAACTGAGAGATTATTTGCGTCAGCTCACCCAAGAGGAAGGCATTACGGTCTTTGTATCCAGTCATTTGTTGTCAGAGATGGAGCTGATGTGTGATACGGTGGCCATCATCCAGAATGGCAAGTTGATTGATGTAAGAAACCTTCGGGCTGAAGCCGGTTCGGATGCATTAATCGAAGTTGCTTTTGAGCTGAATGATGCTGACCGCGCTGCGGATCTGATTCAGGGTGCTGTCGTACAGGGCAATGTCCTGGTGATGCGGGTGTCTCGTGAGCAGATTCCGGATATCAATGCCAAGCTGGTTAGCGAAGGGTTTCAGGTATACGGTATTCGTAACGTGACTCACACCCTGGAAGAACAATTCTTGCAAGTCACTGGGGGTGGAGGCATTGGGTAGTTTTGGTAATCTGATATTGAACGAGAATATGAAAATTTTCCGTCGTCCCCGTACCTGGATCATGTTATCAATTCTGGCGCTGATCTCGCTATTAATGCCAGTGTTACTGCGAGAAGGGATGGGGTCCAATGAAGTTTTGTACTGGGAAGCGGCTGTAACGACCATCCAGATTACGTTTTTCCTGAACACGATCTTCTGTGTCGTGATTGCAGCGGAATCGGTCGCGGGCGAATTTACCTGGGGAACCATTAAGCTATTGCTGATCCGTCCATGGTCACGAAGCAAAGTTCTTGCTTCCAAATATCTGACCGTCGTTGGCTTCAGTATTCTCAGTACATTGCTGGTCATCGTGATGGCCATGCTAACGTCTTATATCCTTTTCTCGCATGATGCTCCGGGAGGAAGCAGTAGTCCGGCTACGAATGCTCTGACGTTATGGGGGTATTTGTACGTTGATCTGTTCATTACGCTTGCGATTGCCTTTATGGTGTCTTCCGTATTTCGTTCAGGTGCACTTGCGATTGGATTATCCCTGTTCATTATGTTCTCACAGAGTATCTTCTCACTCATATTTAATCCGGTCCGTTATGAGTGGGCCAAGTATGTTCTATTCAACAACATGGATCTTAGCAAATACATGACCTCCGGGGCGGATTTTGCGCTAATGGGTGGTCCAAGTGCAGGAATGACACTGGGTTTTTCCATTGCAGTTCTGGCGGTGTATTACGTTATTTTCATGGTGATTTCCTGGGTTGTATTCAGCAAAAGAGATGTGGCAGGCTAACGCCTGCTTCTTTTTTTTGTTCCAATGCTGTTTTGGAAAGAAAAAAAAAGTGTATATTCAGCATCGCCTGTGGCATGACTGTCATTTAAGGGTACTTAGTATCATAAGTAAATGACTAGATATACATATGAACGCCGCAGTCACTTTGGCAGAGCAGCGCATGGAGGGATCATGTTTCTTGATAAATAACAAGTTCTACCGCATATGCACAGCGATAATTCTGCTGCTGCTCATCGTGTATCTGGGGGATAAAGTGAACTTTATTTTCAGCCCGCTGACCTCACTGATTCACATCATCATCATTCCGCTGCTGATTGCTGGTTTCTTCTATTATCTGCTGCGCCCGCTCGTCGATTATATGGAAAGGCATAAGATCAAACGTGCATTGTCAGTTCTGATTATTTATGTCGTAATTGCACTAATACTTGCAGGTTTTAGTGTGCTTGTATGGCCTTCCCTGCGTGAACAATTGATGAATTTCGTGGAGAATGCTCCAGCGTTGGTCACTTCACTCAGCGATCAGTTGAATGCACTTGAAAGGAGCAATTTTGTATCCAGATACCTGCCTGATGATTCCAATCTATTCTCACGATTATCCGATGTTCTGAGTCAAGGGATCACTCAGGTAACCGATTATGTCTCCGGGTTATTCTCCGTGGTATCCAATCTGGTTATTATTCTGGCAACGTTCCCGATCATGTTGTATTACATGCTCAAGGAAGGCAGCAAGTTTGGAACGAATCTAACCTTATTGTTGCCAAGACATTATCGGAAGGATGGGGAAGAAACCGTCCATGAGATTGATGAAGCACTAAGTAATTATATTGTTGGCCGGGTTATTGTTAATGTAGCCTTGGGGATTCTGATGTACATCGGTTTTCTCATCTTAGGTTTGCCTTATGCTTTGCTGCTGATCGTTGTATCCATCATTCTGAACTTCATCCCTTATGTGGGTGCTTTGCTGGCAGCTATTCCGGTTGTCATTGTTGCGTTTATTGAATCACCTTCGATGGCGATCTGGTCCCTGGTCATCATTGTAATCGCACAGCAAATTCAGGATAACCTGATCTCACCTTATGTCTATGGCAAGCAGCTTGATATTCATCCACTGACTACCGTTATCCTTTTGCTCGTGGGTGCTGACCTGGGAAATATCTTGGGTATGATCATCGTGATTCCCCTATATATGATTCTGAAAATTATAGTTCGCAAAATCCATTATCGGATTGTCGAAGATAAGACTGAAACTTAAATGGAATTTGAAATACAACGCTGTCATGTGCCACTACTAATGTTTGTTATTGAATCACATCGATAAGCTCAACAGGATAAGCCGCATATCAATGGTGAAGGGTCAGGTAAGTTTGCCCTCGCCATTGGTATGCGGCTTTTTTTCAACTGGATATGCAGTCCGAACTTCCCATCTATTCGCAACTTGTTTATCAAATTATTGAAGGTATTGCTAGTGGTGAGTTACAGCTAGGTGAGGCGTTACCATCGGTTCGGAATTTGGCCGCAGATATCGGTGTTAACCTTCACACCGTCAACAAGGCTTACACACTACTCAAGCAAGATGGATACATTCTGGTTCATAGACAAAAGGGAGTTGTGGTAAACCCTGATGGAATGCCAGATTTAACAGATGATTTTTTGAAAAAGCAGCAAAGAGAATTAAGACCGATTATTGCGGAAGCGATATGTCGCGGAATGACCAAAGAGGAACTATCTGCAGTGTTAGACCAAATGTATGATGATGTGAAGATGGGTCACAACAAAGAATAAAGAATCAAGGGAGTGTGTTATGTATGCAACTATTTAGTATATTGCCTATCATTTTAATCTTTGCTCCATTAGCCTTACTGCTATCCTTTGCACCTTATGTGACAAGGGAAACAATCAGCTTTGGGGTTACGGTAAGTCAATATAATTACTATACACCGGTCTTACGTAAGCTCCGGAGAACGTTTGCTACAGTAAGTCTGATCGGAAACGGGTTGATTATTCTTACCTGTCTGTATATACTCCGATCTGCCAATGAAGAGTCTACCACAATGATCACCGGTGTTTGCACAATGATATTCATTGTGTACTGGGCCGCACTACACATATTATTTCATTTCAAGATGAAAAAGATAAAAGAAACACTTACAACTGTAGAAGTACCTCAAAGGGTTAAAATCGATACCACCTTCCGCCCAAATAAACTCACCTATTCCAACTATTGGTTTCTCGTTCACATTGCTATTATTGTAGCCATGACGATCATTACAATCTTGAATTATAACGCACTACCTAACGTCATTCCGATGAAATATGATCTTCAGGGCAATGTCACTTCCAGTGTGCCCAAAACCTACCTTTCAGTATTGGCTATTAACCTTGTACAGCTAGGAATCATTGCACTGATGATGTTGGTGAACTGGAGTATTAAATCAAGCAAACAACAGCTTACTCCATCTAATCCTGCCCAATTTGCTGCTGATCATATCCGATTCCGCCGTAAGTGGCCCTATTTACGATCATAACAGGCTTGCTTCTTACCATCTTATTTGCCTTCATTCAGATAAATATGTTCGTTCCTAATCAGGTCTTGTTAACAGCGATTAGTCTGATCACCTCAGTGGCGATCTTATTAGGCGCTATATTGCTGTCTCTTACAGGCAGACAAGGCGGTGGAAAAATTAGGAACCATCAGGAAGATCGCGAACGGTCCAAGGAGCAGCCTGTGAATGACGATGATTATTGGAAACTTGGTTTTATTTACTTCAATCCCAAAGATCCTTCTTTTACCGTAGAAAAACGTTATGGAATAGGTTGGACGATTAACTTCGCTCGTCTACTATCTTGGGTCCTAGTGTTATTCATTATTGCTATTGTTGTTTTAAGCAGAGTTCTGAGCCAATAAATGCTCATAATTCTATGCATATAATAGATGAAAATAATTATTAGGAGGAGTTATTACAATGAACAATTGGAAAAAGCTATTACTTTCTCTTACTTTCGTAGGTCTCATCCTTCCGGTGACATCCATCTCAGAAGCTGCTAAAAAATCCGCTGGTAGTGAAAATCTTGTTCCTATTCGTGAGATTGCAGAACAGAATGGGGCAGAGGTATCTTGGCAACAAAAAACAGGAGAAATCACAATACGAAAAAGTGAGCTTACTATTGTAGTTAAGGTAGGAGAGAAACAGGCGATGGTGAATGGGCAAGCCATATCCTTAAACAATCCTGTTCAGTTAACGAAAGGAGTTACCTTTATGGATGGGGCATTTCTTTCTGAGACGCTGAAGGCAGCACTTGAGGATATATTCATTTCCCTTATTAGTGAGGGCGATGGCAAGGAGGCTGCCAAGTATGTTCATACCTCTGTGAGTGGAGTGTTGTCACCCACGTTGTTGAGTCAGCTGTGGGGAGCTTTAGAAGGACAAAATGGCAAAATTACAAGTGAAGCCATAGCTAAGCATGTAGAAAATAATACAGTGCATCGCAATGTTACCTATACGTTCAAAACAGAGCTGACTCGTTTAAATATTACGGTCAGAATGAATCATAACGGACTTGTGGATGATTTGCATATTGCCGCCGCTACTCCAGATGTGTACCAAAAACCAAGTTACGACGACCCATCTGCCTATACAGAACAAGACATTACGGTTGGTCAGGGTGATTTAGCTTTGCCAGGGACATTAACTTTGCCCAAGGGAGAGGGACCTTTCCCGGTTGTCATTCTGGTACACGGATCTGGGCCTAGCAATCAAGATGCTGCCATTGGTGGTGCAAAGCCGTTTCGCGATCTTGCGGTAGGTTTAGCTTCACAAGGAGTTGCTGTATTAAGATACGATAAGGTTACGTATGAGCATACCTATAAGGTGGCTTCACAGCCTAAATTCACATTAAAACAAGAGAGCGTAGATCAGGTAAACGATGTAGTGGAACTGCTTAAAAAGAATGCACATATTGATTCTACAGCGATTTTTGTAGCTGGACATAGTCAAGGCGGGTTTGCAATGCCGTTAATCATTGCTGAGGATAAGCAGCATGATATTGCAGGAAGTATTCTACTTGCTGCACCAAGTAGTAGCTTTGTGGATGTGCTTACCGAGCAACAGGACGAATTGGTAGAGCGGATGAAGCAGCTTGGTTTAGACGCGGATGTCATTCAAGGGCAAGCTGATTTTTATAAAAATGTAGCTGCGATGGTTAAAGATCCACAATATTCTGTAGATCATCTTCCTGAGGCGTTTCCACTTCAACCTGCTTATTGGTGGTTTGAGCAAAGAGATTATGTGCCTGCGGAACTGGCTAAAACACAAAATACACCTATGCTTGTTATACAAGGCGAAAACGATGTGCAAGTGTCTATGAATCAATTCCAAAACTGGAAATCGGCTCTTCAAGATCATTCCAATGTAACGTACAATAGCTATCCAAAGGTAAATCATCTTTTATCCAGCTATGATGGACTTTCAATCGGTCAAGAGTACGCTGAGCCATCTAATGTCTCCAAAGCCATTATCGATGATATTGCGAAGTGGGTATTAAAATCAAACTAAAAACGGGAGTTCCAATTTTGGTTGAGTGATAACATGGAGAAGTGACACATGGGGCGAGATATAATAAGAAGAGCACTTACCGATATAGGCAAGTGCTCCTCTTCTTATTTATAAATTTGCTTTATTTAGACCAATTGGACTCTTTCTCGTCTTCATCTGTGTAATCAGACATGGTCAGTGGTTCCTTGGGAACAACGGCCACTTTGTAGAACCGATTTTTGTCTTTTTCAAGCAAAACAAAGATTAGATTTTCGAACTCATATTCTTCCTGTTCGTTCATCTCGGGACGATGGCTGTAGAGCCATCCACCAATGGTGTCCCACTCATCTGCATCCAGGGTGGACATAAACATGTCGTTCACCTTCGATAAGGAAACCTTGCCATCCATAATGACATAGTTCTCATTGATGACTTGAATATCTTCCACTTCGTCTGCGTCGAACTCGTCGCGAATCTCACCAACAATCTGCTCAAGTACATCCTCGATGGTTACAATTCCGGAAGTTCCTCCATATTCGTCGACAAGTACGGCGATATGTACGCCATCCTTCTGCATTTTCTTGAGCAAGTCCTTCACAGGAGTTGTTTCGTGAACAGCCGATACAGGCTGAATCAGGGAGGATAGATCGACAGGTTCATCGTTTCCGTAAAGTTCCAGGAAGAATTGTTTCGTATTAATGATACCGATGATATCGTCTTTACTCTCATTCACTACTGGAAAACGTGTATATTGTTCTTCACGAATGATCTCCAGGTTTTCCTCGTTTGTTCTATTCACATAAAGGCAGACCATATCGGTCCGGGGTACCATGATTTCTTTGGCTAACATTTCATCAAAAGCAAAGATCCGGCTTACATAACCGAATTCGGCTTGGTTGATTTTACCACTTTCAAAGCTTTCATTAATGATGATCTGCAACTCTTCTTCGGAGTGTGCATCTTCATGTTCAGAAGCAGGTTTGATTCCGAACAGTTTCACCAGTTGGTTCGCTGAGCCGTTTAACAGCCAGATAAAAGGATACATAATTCGGTTAAACCAGATGATAGGTGTAGACGTCAGCAGTGCAACAGTTTCGGCTTTCCGGATTGCAATCGTTTTTGGAGCGAGTTCACCAACCACAACATGCAGATACGTGATGGAAGCAAACGCGATAACAAACGATAAGAATGAAGAAACCGCCTCAGGAATTTGCAAGCTTTCAAACACAGGGTGGAGAATCTTCTCTACCGTCGGTTCACCCAGCCAGCCCAGTCCCAGAGATGTGATCGTGATTCCAAGCTGGCAGGCAGACAAATATCCGTCCAGATTGGCAACGGCTTGTTTAACAGCCAGCGCACGCTTGTTTCCTTCTGCAATCATTTGGTCGATCCGGCTCGGTCGAACCCGCACCAGAGCGAATTCCACTGCAACAAAAAACGCCGAAAGTCCTATCAAAAAAGCAACCATTACTAAATTTAACGCATACCTCTCACTTTCCATTCACTGCTCTTCTCCTTTAGGTAATAAGTTTTTAACGATTATTATATCTAATTTTACGTAAGAAGACCACCTCCCGACAAAGAAATGAGGAAGAGTCTGGAAAGTGAAATGAGCAGATTGGTGTCACAATGCGAATCTGTTCCATCATTAAACTGATATGTAGAAGGTAACACAGTCAGAATATACAATAAACAAAGTAGAAATTTGAATTTCCAGAATCAAGTATTCCGTCTGCTTATGTAAAGTTTTATCTAAACAAACGTTACGAATAGGGGGTACATTGGGTATCTATGATTAGCTGTATACATAATCGTCAAAGCTGTGTAGGTGAGGAGAAGGGCAAGGTCATGAAGCTTGCCACTTGAGGAGGAAGCCAAATGTTCTGGCTGGTCATTATATTACTCGTATTTATTTTCCAGGCAGCCACAATTCTTTTGCTGGAATTTCGTAATCCGGCTAAAGCTGTGGCTTGGCTGTTTATTTTGTTCTGCGTGCCTTTGATCGGTTTTGTAGTGTACTATTTCGTGGCGCAGGATTATAACAAACGAAAAAAACTTCGCAAGGGTGGATCGCGGATCTTCCGTGAAATGAAGGAAACGATTTGGGAACAAGCCCACATCATTGGAGATGTCGAACAGATGCCTGGCGATCGTTTCAGCCACCAGCATCGATTGTTTAACCTGTTATCCCATCTGTCGGAGAGCCCGATTACAGGTTGTAACCACAGTACGGTGCTCACAAATGGTGAAGAGGCATTTGCGGCAATGCTGAGGGAAATGGAAAAAGCAAAGCATCATCTGCATGTGGAATTTTACATTTTCCGTGATGATGTGATCAGTACGAAGTTTCAGGATGTCATGATTCGCAAGGCACAGGAGGGCGTGAAGGTTCGGTTTATTTGTGACGGTCTCGGCAGTCACAAGATGAGCTGGAGTTTTATCCGCAAACTGCAGGATGTAGGTGTGGAGTTTCATTATTTTCTACCGCCACTGATTGCAACGATTGACCGAAGAGTCAACTACCGGAATCACCGTAAAATTGTCGTTGTGGATGGACAAGTTGGCTTCGTGGGTGGCATTAATGTAGGCGATGATTACCTTGGACAATATCCAGAGGTGGGTTTCTGGCGGGATACACATGTGCAGATCGAGGGAGATGCCGTGTACTTCCTGCAAAGTACGTTCCTTAACGACTGGAAATTGGCTTCCGGTGAGCGAATTACCGAACCCCAGCTTGCGGAATTATTTCCACCACATATCTGTAGCGGGGAAGAACGAATTCAGATTCTGGCCAGTGGGCCGGATCAGGACTGGGACGCCATTCAGGAAATGTGTTTTGGGGCCATTTCGGTAGCCTGTGACCGGATTTACATTACAACACCATATTTTATTCCTGATCCTGCCCTGTATGAGGCACTCAAAACAGCTGCTGTCAGTGGCGTGGATGTGAAAATTATCATTCCATATCAATCCGATTCAAAGCTTGTTCATTTGGCGTCCCTTTCATATGTAGAGGAACTTCTGCGAGCAGGTGTTGAGTTCTTCCAATATCGCAAAGGTTTTGTACATGCCAAAGTGATGATTGTGGATGAGTTGCTTGCAACGGTAGGCACGGCCAATATGGATATGCGCAGTTTTTTTTGCAATTTTGAGTTGACGGCTGTCCTGTTCGAGTCCTCTCCGATTCGTCGTTTGATCACTGACTTTGAACGTGATCTCGGGGAATGCAGTCAGATCGATGGGGAGGTATTTCAGAAGCGTTCACGACGGCAAAAAGGCGCAGAAATGCTTTCTCGGATGCTTTCTCCGCTTCTTTAGCCGATTTAGGGCAGATTTCTGAAGATAAGTTCACTTTTTGTGAATTTATCTTCTTTTTGCTAAGTATTTTGCGCAAATTTGATCTTTTATGATATAATAGATATATAAATTATGTCTTGGTGAAGGAGGGGAGTCTGAGGGAAAACAGGCTCCCTTTTGTTCTCTTTTGAAAGTGCAAACCGGGATGAAGACCATTTTGAATCCATTTTATATCGCCTTTAGATGCTTGTGCTTGTATAGCCAGGGTACATGTAGAACGCAGTTTGCTGTTTTCTAGATGTAGATTCACCCTGAGTATTTAAATGATTTATAAAATGGATTCACACACTGATTTAACGGGGGGGATACCATGTCCAATGTAACGGTGAAAGAACTAACAGCCAAGCCAGCTGACCGCGGGGTCAAAAGCTCGGTGTTTACATTAAAGCTGCTGCAACGTATTGTGATGATTCTGATTGGTGCTGCACTAATGGCTGTATCACTTGAAATATTCCTTGTGCCCAATGGCGTAATTGATGGTGGGATTACAGGTATTTCGATTATGGTGTCAGAGCTTACACATCTGCCGCTCGGAATATTCCTGACCTTGCTCAACTTGCCTTTCCTGATTCTGGGTTACAAGCAGATTGGTAAAACATTTGCGTTATCCACACTACTGGGGATCGTGGTCATGTCCATCGGTACATCATTATTGCACCATGTTCCTGCATTAACACCGGGAGAGCCTTTGCTCGGAGCTGTATTTGGCGGATTGATCCTGGGTGTGGGTGTTGGACTTGTCATTCGGTCTGGCGGTTCACTGGATGGTACGGAGATTGTGGCCATCTTGCTTAGTGAGAAGTCACCTTTGTCTGTAGGACAGATCGTATTGTTCATTAACGTGTTTATTTTCGCAGGTGCAGGATTTGTATTCGGCTGGCCAAATGCCCTGTATTCCATGATTGCATATTATATTGCGATGAAGATGATTGATATTGTGAATGAAGGACTTGACCAGTCCAAATCGGTATGGATCATCAGTGAGAAGTATCGTGATATCGGTTCAGCCCTGACAGACCGTCTCGGTCGGGGTGTGACTTTCCTGGATGGAGAGGGCGGATTCAGCGGGGATGAGAAGAAGATTATTTTCGTTGTAATCACCCGGTTGGAAGAAGCCAAGCTCAAGTCCATCGTTGAAGACTGGGACCCGCAAGCCTTTGTGGCGATCGGTAACATTCATGACGTGAAGGGCGGACGTTTCAAGAAAAAAGGTATCCATTAGCGATTGATATATACATGAATGATAATAGCCGACACCCTTGTGATGAGGGAGTCGGCTATTTTTTCTTCAAATGTTTGAGAATGTGTTCAACAGGTTGGGGTTCAACAGCTGCGATTAAATCACCGGTTTTGTTCAAGCGTTCAATAATGTTCATCAGATGATAATCCTGGATGGAGACGTTGCTTCGAACCTCATCCCAGGTAAGGGGTGTAGAGACAGTGGCGCCAGATTTGGCACGTGGTGTATAGGGAGCGGCAAGGGTTTTGCCTCCATAATGCTGGAGATAGTCAAAATAAATGCGGTCTCCTCGGTCCTTTTTAAGTCGTTCCAGTGTGAACAGATCCGGGTGCTTCTGAGTGACATATTTGCCTACAAAATAACCAACCTCTCTCAATTCATCAAAGGTTACCCCTTGGATAATCGGAACGATGATCTGAACTCCTGTTGCGCCCGAAGTTTTGGGAATGGACCTCAGACCAAGGGAAGTCAGGGTTTCGCCAACGATGAGTGCAGCTTGCATAATCCGGGGTTCATGTTCCTGAGAGGGGTCCAGATCAATCATCCATTCACTGGGCAGATGGCTTCCCACACTATGCAGAGAAGGATGAAATTCAAGTGCAGCCAGATTGCCAAGCCATAACAATTCGGGAAGTCCATTCATGACCACATAGCGGATGCCGTCGTGAACTTCAGTGTGCACATAATCTGGGACAGGCTCAGGGGCATTCTTTTGATAGAAAAATGTTCCTCCAGCGCCGTGGGGATATCTTATCGTGGTGAGAAGTCGATTGCTCGTATACGTGAGCAGATAAGGAGCCAGAGCGGCCAGCTTTTGCAGATAGATGGCTTTGGTAACACCCGCATCCGGCCATAACAACTTGTCCGGGTTTGTGACCGTCAGTTCTGTGCCTTCTATTATGATGGTTCCCTGGATCTTGGGGGCCATATGGAATACCTCCTATATGTGTAATCAATCTTGGACTGACTCATTGAAGAAGCTGGTTCGCCAGACAATCCTCACGGGTTACCTCTGCGAAGGTCTGAATACTGGGGTGGCGTAGAGTGTTATGGTGAGTCAGCTCCATATATTGCACTTTGACTCCTATTCGAGGTTCCACCCAGGTGGTCTCTGCACTGCGCTCGGGTACATTATGGAACGGTCTGTCCTGCCTGATCAGAGGCTCGACTTGATGTGTGAGTTCCCGCCACGTATTGGAGTTCAGCTTGCCAGTCCCGACATGACCAATATAGACAAAATCAGGCCCATCATATACACCGACCGCGACGGCATTCACAATACCGCTCCGGTACGTGACTCCCCCGATCATGGCATATACATCATGCATGATTTTGACCTTCTGCCAGCGCTGATCCTTGCCCTGTATGCCATAACTGCTGGTGAGATCCTTGCAGACAATGCCTTCCATCTGATGTTGTCTCATGACCGTAAGCAGGGAAGCGGCATCAAGCGTATTGGTGACCTCCTGAACATGGGGAGCGGTGTTAAGGACCTCGTGCAACAGGCGCTGTCGATCTACCAAAGGCTGATCCGTCACCCATTTCCCCTCATAAAACAGGATATCAAATACCATATATGTGACCGGAATCTGATGTATGGCTTGGGCGATACCTTCGGGTCTGCTCATCCGATCCCGCCGCAGAACATGATAAAACGAAGGTTTTCCGGTGTCTGGGTCCAGCGCAATAACTTCTCCATCCAAAATATAAGAGGAGCCTGAACATAGATTGCGTGGTGTTACCAGCTCGGGATACTGTGCGGTTCGATCATGTAATCTGCGATTCACCAGGCGCAGCTCATGCCCGTCCTCATAGGCAAGCATGCGGACTCCATCCCACTTGACCTGGGCAATCCATTGCGGCCCTGTGGGCAAAGTATCTCTGGAGATAGGTTCGAACGGAATCAACGGTTTGAACATGGGGTAACTCCTTCCTCGATCTAACCAATTAGCGCAGGTTCATTCGGAATTTAGTTATATTTTTTGAAAACGGGACTTCATATGATGCACCAGAATGAGCAGTAACGGAAGTGCTATGCCACAGGTCAGATCCCAATCAATCCAATAGGGAATAACGACCTTGAGATAAAAGTTCTCGTTCGGAGAGATTAGAATAGACATGGCGAGAATAAGCATGGCACCCGGCAGGATTAGAGAACGGTGACTGGACAAGCGAAACAGGTGAGCGACGCCCAGGACAAAACCGTAGAAGAACAGAGCGGCTTTGAAGAAAACAGCGATAATCCAGACCGATGCTATGAAGGCTTCGATGCGTTGCACAAAGTTTCCGATATTGATCTTCTGTGAAAGGTTGAATGAAGCGAACCAGTGATGCTGGGTCATCCATGGTCCCATAACGAGCAGACACATACTTAGCGTCAGTGTGAGTAACAATCCGCCAATCATCCCTGCTAACAGGATGTCCTTCTCCAGATGGGGCTCTTTTTTTGTGTAGGGAAAAAGCATCATGAAGATGCATAGCTCACAGTAGGGATATGTGAGTACAGCAACAAAACCTTTGAATGGATCGAGAAATCCTTGTGCCAGCACAGGTTGGATGTTGGCCAAACGTACATGGGGGATTAGGCACACCGTCAGAATAAGCAGAAACAACACGATCAGAGGAAGAAAGACCTCAGCAGTTTTACCAATGCTCTCCAGACCCGACAGAAGCCCCAAAACAAGCGCACACATAAATACCAAATGCAGAATCAGTAATGGAGATTCCGGCAAGATCTGGGTAGACATAAAATCGCCAATCTCCCTAATGAACGTTGAGGTACTGATCAGGAAATAAAAGAGATAAAAAGAGCCAAACAAGGTCCCGATCCAGGGTCCCAGTGTTCGAAGGGCATTTTGAATCAGATTTAACCGGGGATGCAGTTTGTAGGCAGCAAGCATAATGAAGAGTATGCCAATTCCCCCTGCGACTCCCAACAAGGCTGATAACCAGGCATCCTGATGAGCGTAGGATGTGATCATGGAAGGGAAGACCAGAATCTGCTCCCCAATTGTGCACAGGAACATGAGTGAAGCGAGCTGTCTAACAGTCAAACGTCCCTTTTCGATCATGAGGTATCTCCTTAACATATCTTGACTATGTATTGGTTAGAATGCACCAATTGTGCCAGTTTTATAAAAGCCAACTCAAAAAGCCCGGGTAACTGATCTCTCTGTGATGTAGAGAAATCAGTTACCCGGGCTTAATAAAATGTGGTTAAGCAAACATATTGTAACGCCTAAACAAAATCAGTTTGCAGTTGTCAGACGTATACGAATATTTTGTGGGTCTACCGTAAACCAGATACCCTCCACTTGTGTAACGACTGCACCGGATTGACGCAATTGTTCGAGTGCCTGATCCAATTGTTCCTTTGTGGCGTACACAATGGTGAAGTAGTCAATTCCTGTAGCGTTATCTGGATTAACAGGTGCGTTCACTCCGGCCCAGATATTAAGTCCCAGATGATGATGATAGCCGCCTGCGGATACAAATAGTGCTGACATGTTGGCGAAGTTACCCACGATATCAAAACCGAGTATGCCGGTGTAATAGTTGCGTGCTTCTTCCAAGCTGCGGACGTGGAAATGTACATGACCAATAACGGTGCCAGCAGGCAGACCCTGCCAAGGTTCATTCTCCGATATGGCAAACAGGCTTTCCACATCAACAGGATCACTTGCCATCACGTAGTTATTGTCGCTATCCCGTTTCCAGGTATCACGTGCACGATCGGCGTAGATCTCAATCCCGTTCTGATCGGGATCGGAGATATAGAAGGCTTCGCTGACCAAGTGATCGCCTTGGCCGATATCGATACCGGATGCAGCCAGATTACGAAGAGCAAGACCCAGGGACTTACGGTCAGGCAGCAGGATGGCGAAATGGTACAAGCCAGCGTGTGAGCGTTCCGGCAGGGTAATTCCATCCGTGAGCTCTTCTAATCGCAGCAGGGACTGTTTTCCGTCGGCTGTCAACGTGGCCACTTTGCCACTACGCTCAAGTAATTTCAATCCAACCACATCGGTATAGAACTTAATTGAACGCTCTAGGTTCATAATTCGGAGACTCACTTCACCCAGATGGGTTGTGGCAGGGATTTGATACGTTGTATTCATGATTGTTTCCTCCTGATCATAGATAATATGGGTTCTCGTTTGATTGTGTATATGTGTTGAAAACGGATTATTTAAGTGCATACTGCTGAAGCAGAATTACAGAGTGACTGTATATTCATAAATAAGTTACTTTTCATAAGTTAATATAAAATATAAATCAGCTTTCGTCAATCGCATTTTGCAATTATAGCTGGAGTTTGATTGACAAGAACTGTTTCAATAGTTCTGAAAACAAAAAAATCCGACTGTGAAGCCGGATCGGAGTAAACCTCATTACATGAGTTATATAACGGAATCGGTCTTGCCTTAGCGACATTCAAACTTTTGGTTTGGGTGTCGCCTTTTTTCTTTTGGCTGGTGCAGCAGGTGTATCGGATTCTCCTCCGGCAACCGCTTGAGTAGGCGTTTTTCGTGGCGCACGTTTCTTAGGCTTGGCCGTTGTTGTCCCAGGGTCAGCCGGAATAGGCTTCACAGCCTCGATACTTGCCTGCAAGGCAGCCATCAAATCCATCACATTGGCTTCTGGTTTGGCTGGAGCAATCTTGATTTCTTCGCCCGCCACTTTGTGCTGGATAAGATCCAGCAGTTTGCTGCGATAGTCATCGGTGTATTTACCGGGTTCAAAAGGCGTGGACAATTGATCAATCAGCAACTTTGCCATCGTGAGTTCCTTTTCATTCACGTTCTGCACTTCCGGCAAGTTGGGCACCTGGGAGACAGGACGAATCTCGTCCGGATAGAAAATCGTCTCCATGGAGAGGCAATCTTCCAGCACACGTATGGCAGCCAGACTGCTCTTCGAGCGAATGGAGATTTTGGCGATGCCAATTTTGCCGGTATCCCGCATGGCGTTCATTAACAACTGATAGGCATTTCCACCAGCCTGATCGGGCGATAGGTAATATGTTTTCTGAAAATAGATCGGATCAATCTCAGTCAAGTCGACAAAATCCAGTATGGTAATGGTTTTGCTGGTGGAATCATTTAATGCTTCCAATTCATCTTTCTCGAAGAGAACAAACTTTCCCTTTTCATATTCATAACCTTTGGTGATCTCTTCCCACTTCACATCCACTTCACAGGAGGGACATTGACGAACATAAGCGAGCGGGCTGCCGCAGACTTTATGGATATAGCGCATCGAGATGTCTTTGTCTTCGGTAGCCGAGAACATTTTGACAGGGACATGCACAAGGCCAAAACTGATTGCACCTTTCCAGACGGTATGCATAGGTCGGCTCCTTTCGAAAGGTTGTTCAAAAATTCCGCTTTCTCGGTATTGAAAACCAGACTTTTTGAACACGGATTTATATTCAATAGTATGGGCATCTGGTGCGAGGGATAATCGTCTTGTAGACGAACGAATTCGTATGGTTCGGCGATACTCGGGGATGATAACAGAAACATGCTTGGATTCCGACAGGAAGATGAGCATGGAATAGGTAGTTATTCTCGCAGCACATATGCCGGGAGGTGCAATATTGAAAAACAGACGTGATGAGGAAGAAGCACACAAGCATGCATTTTCTCCATATCCTCTTGCCAAAGCCGAAAGTGCTGAAGAATTCTATACACCTGCTACAGCTGTAAACTGGGAAGCGGTCACTTCGGAAGAATTGCCCCTTGATCGGGAGTCGTTCATGCTCGACATTGACCGGATGGTGAATGAAGGGTTAGGCGGGGGGCAGGTTACGGAAGATAACGGTTATATTGGTGATAGCACAACAGACACCATGATTAGGGAAGACCACGAAGATCCAGAAGGGGAGTATGAATAAAATGATGGATGCGAAACGCGCCAAAGCGATCTATGATTCGAAGGATACCATTGCCGTTACATTGGAGGGAGATCCAGTCTGGATCGAGAATGTGGATGAAGCCAATGGCATGGCAACCGTTCAGGTTGGCAGCAGGCCGGGAAATACCCAGACGGTTCGTGTGGATCGTTTGGAGGAGTAGATACAAGTAGCATATAGTTATTGAGGCATTCGAGAATGAATAAAAGCTGAAATATATGCATAACATGGCCGGTACCGAGAGGTGCCGGTTTTTGGTTTTTCCTAATAGGTGTCTGAAACTTCGAAGGAAGCGAGTTTTGAGACACGTCTAATCATGCATGTTGTATTTCCGCTTGCCTCCTTGGATGTTGCGGGGGAAGAAAGGGACCGATATAATAAGGTTCAAAGTGAACTCAGGCGGCTGGACCGCCAAAGGTGGGGCGAATATTGAATCAGACGCACGAGCAGTGGGTGTATCAATCCCATGGCATTGCAGATACAGAAGCACTCGCTTCCGCACTTGCCAGACAGGCAAACGCCGGCATGGTGATTGCTTTGGATGGTGATCTGGGCGCGGGAAAAACGGCATTTTCACAGAAATTTGCCTGGCATTTAGGTGTACGTGATGTGGTAAGTAGTCCCACATTCACGCTAATCAAGGAGTACGAAGGGCGTCTGCCTCTATATCACATGGATGTATATCGCATATCGCTGGAAGAAGCGGATGAGCTTGGACTTGATGAATATTTCTATGGAGCCGGAGTCAGTCTGGTGGAGTGGTCGAGTATCATTCCCGAATTGCTGCCGCAAGAGCACTTGCATGTGCAGATTGAAACAACGGGCCTGGAGGATCGAACGATTACACTGGATGGGTACGGTGAGACTTATGCAGCCATGTGCCGACAGTTCAGACAGAATGGGGTCAAATGATGATGGAAGATTTACAAAAAGAGCCGCGTCAGCGGTTTTTGGCGTTGGATACATCCACCGCAGTGATGGCAGCTGCGATGATGGAAGATCATGCGCTTCTGGAAGAACGCAATGAACGGGCTGAGCGTAACCATTCGGTACACGTCGTACCGGTGATGGAGCAGCTGCTGGCCGCCAGCAACACACAGCCTGGGCAACTTGACGGCATTGCCGTTGGCGTTGGCCCAGGCTCGTACACGGGCATCCGCATTGCGGTGACCGCGGCGAAGACACTGGCCTGGGCGTGGGACATCCCTGTAGCCGGGGTGTCCAGCCTTCAGGCCATCGCCTGGGGCGGCTGGCACAGCGGCCTTGCCGCCAAGGCAGAAGCTGCGGCAGAGGAAGCCGCAGCAGGGGCTGGCGGAACGCCATCCGCGGACCAGGGCAGCACAGGTGCTGCCCCTGTCCACTGGATCGTTCCGCTTGTGGATGCACGGCGCGGTCAAGCGTGCACCGCGCTGTTTGCCTCCGCCGGGAGCGATGCGCCCCGGCGTTTGGCGCCTGATGCCATCCGCAAGATGGACGGATGGCTGGAAGCTCTCGCCGCCCGCATGGCGGAGGCGGCGCCGGAAGAGCGGCCCGCAGCCGTCTGGATCGTCGGCGAGACGGGCCCTCATGCTGCGGCAGCGGCGGAGCTACGCTGCCCCGCAGGAACGGCGCTCCAGCTCGTGCCTTATGAGCTGGAAGGCCGCTGGGTTGGGCGCCTTGGCGCCGCCGCGCTGCTTGCAGGTCAGCGTGATGACGTGCATGCGCTGGTGCCAAACTACACCCAGTTGTCTGAAGCGGAAGCCAATCTGCTGCGCAAAGGCTGAAGGGGGAGGGGAAGCAGATGGACAATGTGGCGAATAATAAGCAGGAAGCAACGCTTCAGTTCAGGTTCATGACACTCGCGGATATTCCCGATGTGATGGAGATTGAACATGAGGCCTTTACCCTGCCCTGGACGGAAGAAGCATTTCAAAATGAATTGACACACAATCATTTTGCTAAATATATGGTGATGGAATTAGAAGGAAAAGCCATTGGCTATGCAGGTATGTGGACGATCATGGATGAAGCCCATATTACCAATATTGCAGTCAGAGGCGCGTATCGTGGACGCAAGCTTGGCGAAAAGTTACTGGATGAATTAATGAGTACAGCGGCTTATCTCGGGATGGAACGAATGACGCTGGAGGTCAGAGTCTCGAACAGCATTGCTCAGCGTTTATATCAGAAAAAAGGGTTTGAATCGGCGGGTCTTCGTAAAGGGTATTACTCCGATAATGGGGAAGATGCGATGATTATGTGGGCGAACTTGCCGTCTGCAGGCCGGAGCGGCGAAGAGGAAGGAAGCGTACTGGATTCATGAACGAACTCAATGAAAAAATAAATTCTGCACCATCTTACATTTTGGCGGTGGAGACAAGCTGTGATGAAACATCGGTAGCTGTTGTTAAGGATGGGAGAGAAGTGCTATCCAATCTGATCTCAAGTCAGATCGAGACGCATAAGGCATTTGGTGGAGTGGTACCTGAAGTGGCTTCACGCAAACACGTTGAAGTCATTACGTTGATGCTGGAACAAGCGATCGAACAGTCCGGCATTCGTCCACGTGATCTAAGTGCAATCGCCGTAACACAGGGGCCTGGGCTGGTCGGAGCACTGCTGGTGGGTATCGTTGCGGCCAAAACGATGGCGATGGCACTGGGCAAACCACTCATTGGCACACATCATATTGCGGGGCATATCTATGCCAACCGACTTACTCATGAACTGCAATATCCAGCGATGGCACTGGTCGTATCCGGTGGACATACAGAACTTGTGCATATGGAATCCGAGGGCAAGTTCAAACTGATTGGTCGTACACGTGATGATGCCGTAGGCGAAGCGTATGACAAAGTAGCACGTGCATTGGGTTGTCCTTATCCGGGTGGCCCGCATGTGGACCGGATGGCGTCTGAAGCGGAGGATGTAGTGCCATTACCACGGGTATGGCTGGAAGCGGGTTCGTACGATTTCAGTCTCAGTGGTCTGAAGTCTGCTGTACTGAATGTGCTCAATCAGGCCAAAATGCGAGGAGAAACCTTGGAGCCGTCTGCGGTTGCGCGTGGTTTCCAGGAAGCTGTTGTTGAAGTGTTGGTGGAGAAAGCCGTTAGAGCAGTTCGTGAGTATGGTTCACGTCAACTGTTATTATGCGGTGGTGTTGCAGCTAACCGGGGGTTACGCTCGGCATTACAGGAGCGATGCACGAAGGAAGGGCTTGAACTGTTAATCCCGCCAATGGAATATTGTACGGATAACGCGGCCATGATAGGAGCAGCTGCGTATCTGAAATGGCAGCGGGGAGAAATTGCTGAATTTGATGCGAAGGCAGATCCGGGACTTTCCTTGGAGGAATGGTCCGTTCAGTCCGTATAGGCAAGCAGTTTGAGATTAAGAGTTGACAACAGGGATGTAAAGAATGTATATTTAATTACAAATTTAAACAGGAATTCAGATTCCTGAACTGATAAACGCGATGAACAGGAATAGTAAGGTCATTCCCGGTCTTAGAGAGCTGCGGTACGGTGCAACGCAGTCGAAGGAAACCTGAAACTCACCTGGAAGCGGAACGATGGAACACGGTGACTCCTTGGGAGAATCCGAAGGCCGATCATGGCCCAAAGTACATGGTTACGGGTTGCCTCCGTGAATGGGCCGTTGTCGGTAGGACCGTTTTTACAAGGATCAACTGACGATAACTGAGGGGGCTTTCAGGCTGCTTCAAGTGATCCGGATATGCGAAAGCATTCAGGGGTTGTCTTGAATGAACAGGAAGGAAGTCAACAAGAGTGGTACCGCGAAGGTGAACAGCCTGTCGTCTCTTGCATTTTGCATGAGGTGGCAGGCTTTTTTGATTTTCAAAATAAAGATGAATGAAGTTAGGTCATATTATAAATGTGATGAACGGGAGCAGTAGAACGATAAAGCGCTCAGAGAGCTGCGGGGTGGTGCGACGCAGTGGCTGGAATCATTCGAATCTCGCCCGGGAACGGAGCTGTGGAAGCGTGGGGACGATATCAATCGCCCAGTTGTCCTGATGGACAACAACATGTGTTACACAGCAACGGTTAACCCCCGTTATAGGGTGTTTCTCCGAATTCCATTGGTGTCGTGCGTGTACGCACATCCAGCGGATCGGAGACGACGAGGTGGATGGAGTCCGGCGCAAGCCTGGCCCATCAAGCGAGAGTGGTACCGCGGAGGGGATAATAACCCGCCGTCTCTTATATGAGATGGCGGGTTATTTGTGTTTGCTGCCGGCAGCAGGGTGGGCATGGGAAGAACCATATGGAGATTGAAAAGTCAGAGGATCAGGGTGTAAGTCGACGTACACTCTGTCATGAGGGTAAGCGGGATATACAACGAACGAGTAATGAACATTGAACAACAAGTATAGGCACTAAACATTCATCAGGCTTTAATGATCACCCAGGACTAAGCTACAAACAACATACGCATTTACAAACAAAATATATAACAACAGCGACGGCGATTAGCGGGTGTTCTGTGGCACGTGGATCGTAACGAAAATATTTATAAAAATTTGATGGAGGTTGATGGATATGACAACAACTAATAACAAACGCATGATTGAGATTTTTGATACAACGCTGCGCGATGGAGAACAGGCACCAGGAGCAAGTCTGCAACCCGAGCAAAAGATTGAACTGGCACACCAACTGGCTTCTCTGGGTATCGACGTCATTGAGCCTGGATTCCCGATCTCCAGTCCAGGTGAGTTCGCGGCGGTTCAGGCGATTTCGAGACAGTTGCAGAACGTGGAGATCTGTGGATTCGCGCGTGCGGTCAAAGGTGATATTGATGCAGCCGTTCAAGCAACAGCGGATGCAGCACGGCGCCGAATTCACCTTTTTATCTCTTCCTCGGATATTCATATAGAACATCAGCTGCGCCGTCCGCGCAGTGAAGTGGTGGCTACCGCTCGTGAGATGGTATCGTATGCACGCCAGTTCACGGACATCGTAGAGTTCACTGCTATGGATGCGGCTCGTACCAAGATGGACGATCTGATTGAAATGGTTGAAGTCGCTATTGAAGCTGGAGCGAGTATTATCAATCTGCCGGATACGGTCGGTTATGCCCTGCCACATGAGTATGGCGAGATGTTCCGCCGGGTACGTGAGGGTGCAAGAGGCGGCGATCAGGTTCGCTATAGTGCACACTGTCACAATGATCTGGGCCTGGCCGTAGCCAATAGTTTGGCTGCAATTGCCAATGGGGCTTCCCAGATTGAAGTGACGATCAATGGTATCGGAGAACGGACGGGGAACTGTGCACTGGAAGAACTGATTATGGCGCTGGAGACCCGGGGAGATGCAATTGGTGCAACGACCAACATTAAGCTGAACCAGCTATATGAGACTTCTCGTCAGATTAGCCGTGCCATGCACTTCCCGATTGCATACAACAAACCGGTGGTGGGACGTAATGCATTCCAGCATGAATCTGGCATCCATCAGGATGGTCTGCTGAAGAATCGGAGTACCTATGAGATTATGGACCCGGAAGCGCTGGGTATCCCGCGCAGCATGATTATTCTGGGCAAACACTCCGGTCGTCACGCCCTGAAGGATCGGGTTCGCAAATACGGTTTTGAGCCGGATGAGCAACAGATGGAGCAATTGTATGAGGTGTTCAAAGAAACCGCAGACCAGCAAAAAGTGGTCAGTGACGACCAGTTATTGCAGATGGTTAGCCAGACCATGAATATTCCTGCACAGGACTATGAACTGGTTGAATTGCAGGTGACAGCGGGCAGCATGACGGATCGAATGGCCGCCGTTCGCATTCGCACAAGCGCTGGAGAACACTCTTACTCCGCTGTTGGCGGGGGACCCGTGGATGCGACCATTCGTGCAATTGGTCAGAGCATTTCCGATGATATTGCATTTGTAGATATGGAGATGCATGCCTTGAGTGGCGGAGAGGGTGCAAGTGCGGAAGCTGTAGTTACCGTGGAGCGTGCAGGACGTGAGTTCCGGGGAACAGCAACACATAATGATATCGTCATGGCTGCCGGTCTTGCTTATGTAGCGGCTTGTAATGCTGCTGGGCTGAAGGCTGAGTCTTCCGAACATCATGAACAAGAAGCGCATGCGTAAACCATCTTTGCCAGATCGCATCTACAGCGGCAATAGTAGCAATTGCGATTTGATGTAAATATGCAGGGCATATAGTAAATAAATGACGGGCAGGCCTTGAACGACAAAGGTCTGCTTTTGTCTTATTATGGAGGAACATTGAGGGGCGGGAGAATGCATTTGTCAAGGTGTGACTATAGTTATCCACATATCCAGTGTAATTTGTGGGTAACTACCGCAAAGTCAAACCAGTATAGTTTTCGAAACGAAAAGGGTTTAGGGGATAGAATGACTCCTTGCTATCCACAAAGTTGTGGATAAAGTGGATAACTTGGTGGATAAATATGGTTTTCACGTGTAAAAGGCTATTCTACCGCTGTATAATTAAGCTTATTAATGTGCTTGCTATCTTGCTTTCTTGTGGATAATTGTGTGGGAAAGGGGGATAAAAATATTTCTCTTCATTCGAGTAAATTTGACAAAAGCCAAAACAGTTCTCCCAACCTTCGTATGTTAGAGTTCAATCTCAAGGAACATAAAGAACATAAGGTGCATACCTTCAATACCTCCGTAACAAACAAAAAGCTGATCCCAATAAGGAATCAGCCGGTGGTACAGTTATACTTGTATGGACGCGATCAAGCCATGGTCTGAGTCTGTACTATTCGTACTATTCCATAGCTAGTTCTTCCCAGTCCTCGTATGCCTTAGTGAGTTCTGATTTGTGTTTCTCCGATTGTTGCTGGAGTTCTTGCAGCTTCATATAATCCTGATAGATTTCAGGCAGAGCCATCTGTGCCTCAAGCTCTGTAATCTTCGTTTCCAACTCCGCAATCTGTTGTTCCAGAGCTTCCTGCTTGCGTTGCCGGTTACGTTCTTCACGCTTCGCCTGTTTTTCCGCTTCGAATGAAGCCGCTCCGGATTTTTCGGTTGTGGCTGTGTTCAGATCGGATTTGGACGAGTTCTTGGTTGAAGCCTGACGTGCCTCAGCAGCTTCACGTGCGATGTCCTCAAGCTCCTGTTTTTTCTCCACATAATCATCGTAATTACCGAGATAGTGTTCCGTGCCGCCTGGATGAAGTTCGACAATGCGTTCAGCCATTTTGTTGAGGAAGTACCGGTCATGGGAGATGAACAGCAGGGTGCCTTCATAATCCATTAATGCCGCTTCCAGCACTTCTTTGGCAAACAGGTCGAGATGGTTCGTAGGCTCATCCAGAATGAGCATATTGGCTTCCTTCAGCATCAGCTTGGAGAGAGAGACACGTGCTTTCTCACCGCCGCTGAGGGAGGAGATCTTCTTGAGCACATCGTCACCGCTGAATAAAAAGTTCCCCAGTACGGTCCGAATGCGTGCTTCTTCCATCCCGGGATAGGCACTCCACAGTTCTTCCAGAACCGTGTTGGACGGATTGAGCCCAGTCTGTTCCTGATCATAATAGCCAATCTGCACTTTTGTTCCCCATTGGATCTCCCCGGTTACCGGACGTAAACTTCCCGTAAGACACTTCAGCATGGTGGATTTACCAATACCGTTTGGACCAATCAGAGCAACCGTTTCCCCGCGCCGCAGATCGAAGGATACGTTGCGGAACAACGGAGAAGCCTCGTCATAAGCGACGGACAGCTGATCCACTCGAAGTACTTCCTTGCCTGACATAACGGCGGTTTCGAAGGAAAAATGGGCCTTTTTCAAATCTCCCATCGGTTTATCGAGGCGCTCCATTTTGTCGAGGGCTTTGCGCCGGCTTTGCGCCCGTTTGGTCGTCGACGCACGTACAATATTTTTCTGGACAAAATCTTCCATCTTGGAGATTTCACCCTGTTGTTTCTCATATTGCTTCATCTGAGTTTCATATTCAGCAGCTTTGAGTTCCATATAACGGCTGTAATTGCCCGTATATTTTTTGGAGCGGTGACGTTCGATCTCAACGATGGTTGTTACGAGTCGATCAAGGAAGTACCGATCATGGGATACCACGAGCAGTGCGCCTGAATAACCTCTCAGATAATCTTCCAACCAAGTAAGGGTGGCGATATCGAGATAGTTGGTAGGCTCGTCCAGCATGAGCAGATCGGGTGCCTGAAGCAAAATACGAGCAAGAGCAAGGCGTGTCTTCTGCCCGCCGCTCAGAGTAGCAATGGGGGTGTCTGGCGAAAATTCGCCGAATCCCATCCCGTGCAGTACACTGCGAATGCGGGTTTCCATCTCATAACCGCCATGGTCCTTGAACCAGTCGGAGCGTTTCGCATAACGTTCCAGCAGGTCAGCATACTTTTTCTCGTCTTCCATCTGGGCAGGGTCGGCAATATCGCGTTCCATCTGACGCAAATCAGCTTCAGCCTGTGTCAGGTGAGCGAAGACGTTCATCATTTCTTCCCAGATGCTGCGATCGGATTGCAGCCCGCTGTTCTGAGCGAGGTAACCGAGCGTTGTTTCTTTGGACTTGAAAATCTGTCCTCCGTCATAGGACATTTCACCGGCTACAATTTTGAGCAAAGTGGATTTCCCTGCACCATTTACACCAACGAGGCCGATGCGCTCGCGTTCTAATATTTGTAAGTTCACGCCGTCCAGGATTGGATCGACACCAAAACGTTTTATAATTCCGGATACTTGCAGCAGCATAAAATTAAGTTCCTCCATAGGTCCAGTTCTTGATATGACAACTATATCCCAGTTTACATGAAATACAGAGCAATTGCACCGATTGGGAACGCATGGGGCATGTAGTCTTTTTGATCAATCAATGATAAACTGAAAGAAGGCATGTTATTACATGAGGATTTTGCAGAAAATGAATCATTTTAACCATTTCAACAAGATGACAACTGGTCATAACATATAAATTTTTTTAATGAGAGCTTTTTTCTACCTTCCCTATCAACAGGAGGTTATTCAAGGATATGCAGGATCATGCGGAACTGAAAAGTCAGCTTCGATCCAGACTAAGACAGAGCCGTGATTTGATGGATGCGAGCATGCGTCAGCAGGCAATGACTAAGATTAACGCTGGAGTGAAGCGGGAGCTGGAGCGCCTTAGACAGGCCAAGAATAAGGTCGTGAACAGACCACTCGTTATATTCAGTTATTTGTCCTATGGAAGTGAAGCATCCACAGCTTTTCTGTTTCAAGAGGGCTGGAACCATGGAGATGTGATGTTTGCACCGAAAGTATTGGCGAATCCACCCCGAATGGAGCTACGGCGAGTGACCGGAGAACAGGATCTGGAGCCAGGCCTATGGGGGATACCTGAACCTAAGGATTCCTGTGAAGTCCTGACGCCTGATGATTGGCCGGATATCGATCTCGTATTGGTACCGGGGCTTGGTTATGATCTCCATGGAGGGCGTATTGGTTATGGTGGCGGTTATTATGATCGTTTTGCCGAGACGCTTGCAGCAACATGTGTGATGACGGGCAAGAAACCGTTGATGGCTGCGATGGTATTGCCGGGTCAGCTACAAGAGGAGATCCCAATGGACCTGCTCGATCTGCGGATTGATCTGTTGATAACAACCGAAGGTATATTACATATCGAATAAAGGGTTGTGATGTGATTGAGTTCAGAAGTGAACAACGGCCAGGCTTCGGGTGGCAAACTGACCCATTTTAATGAACAGGGGCGGGCCCGGATGGTTGATATTTCGGGTAAGGAAATTACCGTACGTACGGCTGTGGCCGTAACGAAAGTGACGATGAATCCAGATACACTGGAAGCGATTCGGGAGGGCCGAATCGGCAAAGGTGATGTTCTGGCTGTGGCTCAGATTGCCGGGATTCAAGGCGCGAAGAAAACGTCAGACTGGATTCCGATGTGCCATCCGCTGGCACTGACGGGTGTGGATATTCGTTTTCATGATAACGGAGTGGATGAATTACACATTGAAGTTACTGTCAAAACCGAAGGCAAAACGGGTGTTGAGATGGAGGCGCTCACGGCTGCCTCAGCTGCAGCACTGACGGTCTATGACATGTGCAAGGCCATGCAAAAAGATATGATTATCGGTCCAACCATGCTGAATTCCAAGAGTGGTGGCAAAAACGGTGATTACAGCCGATAGGCAATATTTATTTTCATAGAGGAGAAGGGTGATCTTTATGGTGTGGAGAACAGCAATCCTGACAGCCAGTGACAAAGGAGCCCGCGGGGAACGTGAGGATACGAGTGCACAAGTCATTCGGGAGCTGGTGGAAGAAGAGCTGGGTGGTCAAATCGTGGAGTACCGTATCGTTCCGGATGAACCCGATGAGATTATTGCGGCTTTGATTGAGATGACGGATTATTTTCACGCCGATCTGGTGCTGACTACCGGTGGCACGGAGCTGGCCATTCGTGATATTACTCCGGAAGCGACCCGGCGCGTAATTGAGCGGGAAGTTCCCGGGATGGCAGAGGCCATGCGGTACAGTGTAATGAGCAAAAACCGTTCTGCAATGCTGTTCCGTGGGGTATGTGGCATTCGTGGACGCACGCTGATTGTTAATCTGCCAGGTACACCAAAGGGTGTGCACGAACATCTGGCGGCCATTATGGATCAGCTTCCGGAAGCGCTGCTGATGGTTACGGGTCAGTTCAAGCAATAATCGAGCACGGACTCTGGGGCAAGATATCCGATTAGCCATGAACCGGTGTTAGATTGTTATAGTGACATCTCTTATTTGTGAATTTTGCGGGTTATGTAAGTGGTTACATCTATGGTATGATGGGCTTAAATTAAGAACGCAGCAGAGACATCTATGAACATCTGGCCGAGTATGCGCATCTTCGAAGCTTGAGACGAGGAGGATTATCAATGTTAAGTTCCATTGGACCAACGGGTTTTATTTTGCTGGCCGTGATTGCATTGTTGTTGTTTGGACCCAACAAACTTCCGGAACTGGGACGTGCAGTTGGGCGTACCTTCCGTGAATTCAAAGAGGGCGCTCGCGAGATTATCTCTGAGGATGACTCGTCCAATCGCAAAGAGCAGGAGAAAGCGAAACCGCTGGCGGCTGAGAGCACACCTGCAGACAAGCCTGCTGATAAACGCCTGCCGGAATAATCTTGACGGCAATGAAAGAGAAATCCCTTCCTGCCGGAAGGGTTTTGTATTTTAAGCTGGCAATAATGGGGGGCAGGCATGACGCAGCAAATGGAAGAAATGTCGATTACGGAACATCTGAGTGAGCTGCGGAAGCGGCTGATCTACGTATTAAGTATTTTTGTGCTGGGACTTGTTGCAGGATTTTTTGTGGCGGACCCGGTATACCAATATCTGACCAAGGCAGAGTCGGCAAAAGGTTTTGTATTGCATGCCTTCTCGTTTTGGGACGGGATTGGCATCTACATGAAGATTGCAGGGCTGTTTTCACTTATAATTACACTTCCATTTACGGTGTATCAGATCTGGAAGTTTGTTAGTCCAGGGCTAAAGCCGCGCGAACGAAAAGCGACGCTGAAGTATGTGCCCTATGTGTTTCTCTTATTTCTGACAGGAATGGCTTTCTCGTATTATGTTATTTTTCCAATGGCACTTGCCTTCACAACAGCGATTACGGAGAAGATGGGACTTGTGGAGACCTACGGGATGAAGCAGTATTTCAGCTTCTTGTTTGGGATCGTGCTGCCTGTGTCCCTGTTATTCGAACTTCCATTACTTATTATGTTTCTGACAGGACTGCGGATTCTGAATCCAATTCGCCTTCGCAAGATGCGCAGAGTTGCTTATTTTGTTCTGATCTTCATTGCAGTGGTTATTACACCTCCAGACTTTATATCCGATCTGCTGGTGATGATTCCCTTGCTCCTGTTATATGAGATCAGTGTGTTATTATCCGCAATCGTATATCGCAAGCAGCTTGCAGCCGATGAAGAGATCGAATCCCGCTATGTTCGTGCCGAGGATAAGAAACATGCGGGCTAGAACAATAAGTTGATATGAAAATGGAACAGAGGATATCTCATTCATTGTGGTGTAAGACTGGTATGTGTGTGGATGAGGATGATCTGTAATGTGCCCGGAAAAGACGGTCTGTTCTTATCCGGGCTATTGTTGTAGATTGTTCTCCTGTAAGCAAGGACAAGCAGGCATATTATGCTCAACAATGGATACAATGGGAAAGGGGCTGTCTGCTAAGCGTTGCAGAAGGGCTAAACAATTTCGTAGAATAAGATTAGTGAATTGCAACATAGAACCAGGCACAGCGGGTGTAATTTGGCTATGTTTGTGTAAATTCAACGTAAATTCTCGCAGGAATTCGTCAAAAGGACTTGAAATCATGCTTCAAGTTGAGTATCATAAAGTTGGTTGTTAGCACTGAACACTGTCGAGTGCTAATACATATGGCTACAACCTACAATGTAACGTTATATAATTTCAAAAGGAGGCTATTTTTCATGATCAGACCTTTAGGTGAACGCGTATTGGTAGAACCACTGGAGCAAGAACAAACAACTTCTTTCGGGATCGTACTCCCGGACTCCGCCAAAGAAAAACCGCAAGAGGGTAGAATCATTGCAGTTGGTGCTGGAGTATTGAAAGACGGCGTACGTGTAGCTCTGGAAGTGAAAGAAGGAGATCGCGTTATTTTCTCCAAATATGCCGGTACAGAAATCAAATTCGAAGGTAAAGAATATTTGATTATGAAAGAAAGCGATATTCACGCGATTCTCGACTAATTCAAATTTAATCGGATAACCGAACCATATAGCAGTACCATTTTCCAACAAAAACTAGGGAGGTTTTCTTAACATGGCTAAAGACATTAAATTCAGTGAAGACGCTCGTCGCTCCATGCTTCGTGGTGTGGATGCATTGGCTAATGCAGTAAAAGTAACACTCGGTCCTAAAGGCCGTAACGTGGTTCTGGAGAAAAAATTCGGAAGCCCGCTCATCACTAACGATGGTGTAACCATTGCTAAAGAAATCGAACTGGAAGATGCATTCGAGAACATGGGTGCACAACTGGTTAAAGAAGTAGCAACGAAAACCAACGATGTTGCCGGTGACGGTACTACAACAGCAACTGTATTGGCGCAAGCGCTGATCACAGAAGGTCTGAAAAACGTAACTGCAGGCGCTAGCCCAATCGGTATCCGTAAAGGGATCGACAAAGCGGTTAAAGCTGCGGTTGCTGAATTGCAATCCATCTCCAAACCAATCGATTCCAAACAATCCATCGCACAAGTTGCAGCAATCTCTGCAGCTGACGAAGAAGTAGGCGAACTGATCGCTGAAGCTATGGAAAAAGTAGGTAAAGATGGCGTAATCACAGTAGAAGAATCCAAAGGATTCGCTACAGAGCTTGAAGTGGTTGAAGGTATGCAATTCGACCGTGGATACATCTCCCCTTACATGATCACTGATACGGACAAAATGGAAGCTGTTTTGGACAATCCGTACATCTTGATCACAGACAAAAAAATCTCCAGCACGCAAGATATCTTGCCATTGCTTGAGAAAATCGTTCAACAAGGCAAACCGCTGGTATTGATCGCTGAAGATATCGAAGGCGAAGCACTGGCTATGCTGGTTGTGAACAAATTGCGTGGTACATTCAATGCTGTAGCTGTTAAAGCTCCAGGATTCGGTGACCGTCGTAAAGCAATGCTGCAAGACATCGCTGCCCTCACTGGTGGCCAATTGATCACGGAAGAACTGGGTCTGGACCTGAAATCCGCTGTTGTGGAACAACTGGGTACAGCTCGTCAAATCCGTGTAACAAAAGAAAACACAATCATCGTTGACGGTGCTGGTAACAAATCCGATATCGATGCACGTGTTAGCCAAATCCGTACACAACTGGAAGAAACAACTTCCGAGTTCGACAAAGAGAAACTGCAAGAGCGTCTGGCTAAATTGTCCGGCGGTGTAGCAGTAATCAAAGTTGGTGCGGCTACTGAAACAGAATTGAAAGAACGCAAACTTCGCATCGAAGATGCCCTGAACGCAACTCGCGCAGCGGTTGAAGAAGGTATCGTATCCGGTGGTGGTACAGCGCTCATGAACGTATATAGCGCGGTTGCGGCTGTAGCTCTGTCTGGTGACGAGCAAACAGGCGTAAACATCGTCCTGCGTGCTCTGGAAGCACCAATCCGCACAATCGCAGCTAACGCTGGCGAAGAAGGTTCCGTAATCGTGGAACGTCTGAAAAAAGAACAAACAGGCATCGGCTTCAACGCTGCAACTGGCGAGTGGGTTAACATGATCGAAGCAGGTATCGTTGACCCTGCGAAAGTAACTCGTTATGCATTGCAAAACGCTGCTTCCGTAGCAGCAATGTTCTTGACTACTGAAGCGGTTATCGCTGACAAACCGGAACCAGCAGGTGCTGGTGGCGGAATGCCTGACATGGGCGGTATGGGTGGAATGGGCGGCATGATGTAATAAAGGTGTAAAAACCTTTAAAGCATCATGTGCCTGGCAGAGTGAATTATCGTTACGATGTGACGATAATTTGTGAAGCAGTCACTGTTACAAATTATAAATAATACAAAGACCACTTCTTAATATCTATTTAAGGAGTGGTCTTTTGTATTGTTGAATATTTTCATAATCAAAGTCACTAGTGTGGAGAACTTCATTTTCTCTTTTGTAGTGTTGCCATATATATATGCTTCCTATTGCATAGGGAATATTTGCAGTTGTATGATGAAAGTTAGTATCAAGAGTTATGGAGGACATATATCATGAAACATATTAGAAAAATGATATTAGCAGTTTTGGTGTCTACTGCTGTTATCATCTTAATTTATAATTTCACTTCCAATTCTGAAGGAAGATTCGTAAAAGCAAATGAACCTATAAGTACTCCATCAACTCCATTAACAGTAATTAATAATGAGGATTTCGCAGGTACTGCTAACACGCATCGGTTTGATATTCCGGCAGGATTTAGTTATGTAAAGTGGCTTTTAAAAACACGGGTTCGAAACACTTCACATTTACGATCAATGAAGGATCTACTAGTGGAACCGCGATAACGTCTGGCAGTGTTCCAGCAGATGGAAAAGAGCATACATATTTTATTGACAAAGCGTTGTCGGCTGGTGGGTATTATGTGAGCACCTCTTCTGCACAAGGGATGTCGGGCATACTGGATGTGTCTCTTGGAACTAAAGTTAATTAAAGATTCGGGAATTCGCTCTAAATGCAGATTTGAAGCCCTAAGATTGAAAACTCGTTCCTATGGTTTCGTATGTACTGTGATACATAGAGAGCTTATCAGTAACGACTTGAGGAGGAAATGATTTGAGAAAGGGTACAAAGTGGGTATTATGGATTCTGGGCTTGATGCTAGCTGCAATATTTATCAACTTTTTTATGAATTTATATAGCTTTGCTTATGCACTGATTACCGTGCTTTTACTTGCCTTTATGGGATGGGGATTCTTAGCAAAGTTAAAGAACGACGTTCGGCAGCATGAAGACCATCATAGAAGAGAGCACGAGTCTGCGATCGATGACATTGATCGATATACAAGATAGGTAACACATACATGATTTTTCACACGTAACCCAGCTTAGCTCTGATCTGATAATCTAGCCAATTGGTTTATCAGCCGTTTTTCGAGATTGATTTTTCAATTTATGGTTATTTTATTATATTGGAGGGATTTTATGAAATTATTTAAATTGCCATTGATTCTTTGTACTATATTACTTTTATCTATTGTCTCAGCTTGTAGTGCGGATGATAGGCTACACGGAAAGAGCGATAACTGGGATGTGTCTCTTCAGAGATCAACAGGGAACTATAGTATTACTTATATAGGTGATGAAAAGCGTATAAAGGATTTTGTGTTTGACCTTACCGGCAGTAATATAGACCAACAGGGGAAAGCGCTGGAAGAGCAAGAGGTTCCGTTCAGTATGTCGGGTACGGTTACTGAGGCGGAGAAAACGAAAGACCCGATTACCTTTAAAATGAGTTGGAACAATCAAAGCGAGACTGTAACTTTTGAGTAACTCTCGCATGGTGGAGGCGTTCATCATTGGTTTGTTGGCAAACACTGAATCATTCCTATAGTACATACCACACGTTAGGCCGTTCCTTCATGGAGCGGCCTTTTTACCTTTTTGCACACTCGCATCTTATTTCGCAACAGTTATTTCAAAAGTAGAGTGATCATGAACCTGTACGCTGAAGCGATATTCCAATCCGTTGCGAATAGTCACTCCATCAAAATCAGGCTGATTCACATCGCGATCCAATAGACGCATATCCTGAATGACATCTTGTGCATCTTTATACGAGTACTCACTATTGGTTGTGAGAATGAGTGTGGCGATAGCAGTCAAAAAAATTCCACCTGTTGGTTTACGCGTATCACCAGTTCCATATAACCTGATTTCCTGTACGCTCTCATCCGCATTCACTACACCAACCAAGCGCAATTCATCATTGAATACATACTCGAAAGTACCAGTGCCCTGCTCGGAAGAGTCTTTCATATCCAAGCGGGTAATACTCAAACCATTCAGTCGGTATTTGCCCACGGCGCCATTAAACTTGTTTTTAAATTCATCGGTAGTCATGTGGAGGCCCGAAAGTTTAATCTGGGGTGAAGGGGTCTGATCTATTTCAGACTGAGTAGAGTTCGAAGATAAATTCAGCATCCCATATAAACCTGTTGAAGCAATCGCAAAAAAGGCCGTCGTTAGAAAAATAAATCTGATCGGCAACCTATTACCTTTGCGAATAGATAAGATCATCCCAACAACAAATACCAAGAAAGCGATAAAGCCAAGAATGAAGAGAGTGGTAAACAGATATTGCAAATTCTCACCTCGTAATAGAGTAATAGCTGGTAAAGATCTTTTCTTGCACCTCATTCATTATAATGTTCCCATGGAAAACTTCAAACTCTCACTACTCACTGCCCCAACAAAAAAAGCACTGCTGGCATACTGCCAGCAGTGCTTGCTTGGTGTTATACAGGTCTTACCGTAAAGGTGAAGTGATACGCGCGGTTGGCTGGTAAGGTGTATTCAGCGTGGGTACGTGCGCCCCAGCTGTCATCTCCGCCAACACCCATTTGTTTGTAATTGATGCGTGCGACAGTCTGTGTGCTCTGAGGTAATTTGTACACATGGTCGTTTACTTCCAGTTCCTCCGGTGTCCACGGCAACGCGTTAATTTCAAATGGTATGGTGGCTTCAACATGAAGGCCAAGCTGACCATCCGTTGACGTAATTTCGGCAAAGCGTACATCCGTTTTGTTACCACACTCTTGTGGTTTCAGATATGGAACAAATTGATCTCGAACCGCACCTGTGTAATAACCGAGACGTGCACTGGTCAGACGATCTGCGTAGTTGTCATGCGGACCTCTGCCGTACCAGGATATCGTATCCAGGCTGCTATTCAGTTGCAGCAGCATACCAAATTCCGGTAGATCGGGTAGGCCCTCGCCTGGAATAAGAGTTTGGCTGATTTCGAGCACGCCATCCGGACTAATTCGGTACATAATAGACAGCGTACATCCCGGATGTTGATCCCACGTATAATCGCTCGTCACTAGAATGCCTTGCTCGTCTGTATGGTGCTCAAAGCGAATTAATCTGCTGGTAGCGTGAGCATCTCTCCAGAAGGCAGAACGCTCATTCAGGCGGTTCCCCATATCATTGTCTGTCATGGCTCTCCAGAAATTTGGCCGGACAGGTGCGAGCAATTGCTCCTGATTGTTGATCTGATAGGACGTTAACGCGCCAGTAGCTGGATTGAAGCTCAATGTTACTTTATACGTTGCCACTCTAAGTTCATCTTGCAGATTCTGAACATGTAGCGCATTGCCTTGCCCTTGTTGTACCGATTGGATTGGACGCAATCGCGGAGATACCACGAACTGATCCCAGGCAATTTCGTGACCTATTACTGCCCATTTGGTTGCAACTTTCGTAACCAGAGATACAGTCAGCACCGCTTCCTGGAACAGATCGGACGATGGCGTGTACGGGATTCGGACTTCAACCGATTCGCCAGGAGGTACCGCGATATCCAACGTGCCGTTCTCTACAGACTTGCCATCGTGAGTTACTGTCCATACGAGCGAATATTCGCTCAGATCCGTGAACAGGAACTGGTTTTTGATACGAAGCAGGCCGTCTTTCACATCAACGGTTTCCATACGAACGTTCTGATAACATTTCTTCACTTCTTCCAGCTTCGGTGTAACTGTCTTATCGGCCAGAATCAGTCCGTTCCCGCAGAAATTGCCATCATGAGGAGATTCACCGAAATCTCCGCCATAAGCAAAATATTCTACACCGTCCGCCGTAGTGGTACGAATGGACTGATCGACCCAGTCCCAGATAAATGCACCTTGCAACACATCATATTTATCGAACAACTCCCAATACAGATGTAGACCTCCACAGGAGTTACCCATGGCATGGCTGTATTCGCAGATAATATAAGGCTTCTTAGGTCCCTTCATGCGCGCGTATTGCTCCACATCTTGTGGACTGATATACATCGTCGATTCAATATCACTTGCCGAATCAGAAGGGCGATAATGGAAGGTGCCCTCATAATGAACGAGACGGGTTGGATCGACTTGTTTCAGATAATCGTACATAGCGATGAAGTTATCGCCCCCGAAGGACTCATTACCCAGAGACCAGATAATAACAGACGGATGGTTTTTGTCCCGCTGGAACATTGAGTTACAGCGATCTATTACGTTACTACGCCATTCCGGCTTGCTCGCGGGAATATTGTTCTCGTTCATTTCCTTTTGCCCATAATCCCAGGTGCCGTGAGTCTCCAGATTCGTTTCGTCAATGACATAGAGGCCATATTCATCACACAGTTCGTACCAGAGTGACTGATTCGGATAATGGGATGTGCGCACGGCGTTAACGTTATAGGACTTCATCAACTCGATGTCACGGATCATGTCTTCCCGCCCAATGGCTCGACCCTTATCCGGGGAAAATTCATGACGATTCACGCCTTTGAACACAATGCGTTTGCCGTTGATTTGCATCAGGCCGTCCTTCAGTTCAAACTTGCGGAATCCGATCCGGCTGCGGACCACTTCCAGTGTTTCGCCTGATTCGTCCTGAATGGACAGTACAAGTGTATACAGATGAGGGGTCTCGGCGCTCCATAGAAGCGGCTTCATAACCTCTGCTGACAACTGGAATGAAAGTTCATCCTCACCCTGGAAAGTAACCGCCGCAGTAAGTGGTTGCTTCAGTACAGTCTGCTGTTGTGCATCATAGAGCTGTGCCTGAACGGACAATCCGGCAGTAGTCTGCACCGCATTATGATTAAATAACTTCAAATCCAGCAGTAGCTCCGCATCCTGATAGGCATCATCAAGTTCAGTGCGAACAAAGAAATCGGCGATCTGAACCGGTGAAGGTGAGTGCAGGTATACACCACGGAATATGCCGCTTAACCGCCAGAAATCCTGATTCTCCAGCCAGCTCGCATCACACCAGCGATATACCTCTACAGCCAGTTTGTTCTCACCTTCGGTCAGATACGGTGTGATATCAAATTCTGCGGGCGTGAATGTGTCTTCACTATAACCGACGAGTTCCCCGTTGACCCATACATAGAAGGCAGATTCAACGCCCTCAAAGTGCAGCAGGACAGGCCGGTCTTTCCAGTCCGCAGGAACAGTAAACGTGCGGATGTACGAACCCACCGGATTATAAGTTGTTGGTGCAAATGGTGGCTTCAATTCAGGCTCACGCTCGACCCACGGATACGTCATATTTGTATAGTGGGGATAATCGTAACCTTGCAGCTGCCAGTTGGAAGGAACAGCGATCTCGTCCCAGTCACTGGCATCATAGTTGTTCTCATAAAAGGATGCAATCCGTTGCTCCGGTGTCTCCGCAAAGGCAAACTTCCACGGACCGTTCAGTGATTCGTACCATGGCGATGCGCTGGATTCATTGGATAACGCTTCTGCTACAGATGGAAACGCTACCATAGACGCATGTGCGGGTAGACGGCCTACTTGAAAAGTCTCGGGATTGTTGTTCCATTCCGGGTATCCATTTGCCGGAGGGGTGTGTACCAGTTTCTTTCGCATAACAGCAACTCCTTCTGAAATGTTATAATATTGTCATTATAGAATTGAATGATGACTTAGAGAATAAAGAATATTGCCCATATATATCACAATATGAAACTAACGATGAAGAAAGTGGTGTACTGGATGGATACCCGGATTTTTTTTGGTAAAACAGAAGAAGCTGCTCGCCTGCCGATCTATATGACGACGGTTGGTTACTGGGAACACCAATATGAAACCGAGCGTCCAGAGGGATTCCCGGATTATCAGATCCACCAGATTATTCATGGTCAGGGGAGACTGATTATACAAGACGAAGAGTATATCGTCGGACCGGGTGACGTTTTCTTTCTGTATCCCGATGTCCCGCATCGATATATGCCCATCAGTGACCGCTGGGAGCTGGCTTGGGTCTCGTTTCAGGGGAGAGAAGCCAGCCAGTTATTATCTTATGCGGGGATAACCGGTTCACGCGTATGCAGACTCAGGACAGCCACGCTGCTGCATGGCCTGGAGCAACTTCTGGTTAGAGGAGAGAATGGCGGTGATACGGATTACGCAGATTACGATGTTGAATGCTCCAAACAATTATATGCCCTGCTGCTGGATCTGAAGCCACTGCTCATCGCATCCGCCAATTATAATGATGAACTGGAGCGCTTGAAGCCTGTGCTGCGTTATATCGCAGAGCATCTGGATCGTTCACTTTCGCTGAAGGAACTGGCCGATGTGGCTGTGGTATCTCCCCAATATTTGTGCAGGCTGTTTCAGAAGGCGCTCCATATCAGACCTGTATTTTACGTGAACCAGGAACGGATCAATCGGAGCAAACAACTTATGTTCAGTGAGAGAGAGCTTCGAATATATGAAGTTGCTGATCGGGTGGGTTACGAGAACGCCAGTTATTTCTGTGCGATGTTCAAAAGGCATACAGGCATGAGTCCAGAGCGTTTTCGCAAACTGCACGGACTGAATTGAAAGTCTGAATCTTGTTCTTTATTTTGAATTTTGATCTGTTATTCATCCCAATTTCAGTTTTTATTAAGGTTGGGAAGGTAAGATAAGCCTTGTAAACCCCTTCTCGTGTTAAATAGATGTGTGACTGGCCCTATCGGATTGTCCTCCGGTAGGGCACTTTTTTTCTTCATTTCTTCGGTTGGTGGTATGATAGATGAATACATATTGTGTAACCAACTCTAGTGACCGGAGGATGGAATTGTGGATCATAGTCTGCACCCGTTGTTTAAGCCGATTCAGATGAATGGAACGTACCCTAACAGTTATTATGTTGAGAAAATACCTGCTGCCGGTCTGATGGCTTATGTGGCCTGTTATTGGGAATCTGGATCTCTTCCGAACTCGCATGCGGATGTTACTTCGGGAGAAGATCGAGAGCCATCGGTGATGACTGTGCCTGCTCGGGTATTGCCGGATGGTTGCACGGATATGCTGATTACATACGACCCGGTCTGTTCAGAGCACTCCTATGCTTACTGTGGCAATTATACACTGCCGTTCGCTCTACCTGAGCCAACCGTTCATGGTCCTCCTGCTGGAGACTACACCTTTGGTGTCCGGTTCTTCCCGGGTGGAGCGCATGTCTTCCACGGCATGCCTCTGGAGTGGTTTACGGATAAGCGAATTACACTTCAGGAATGTTGGCCGGAGAAGCTGAACGAGCTTCAGGAACGGATGGCTAAAACGAATAGTTTTGCAGAGCGAGTAGAGGTTATGAATGCGTACTTGAATCCGTTGCCCGTACAGGCAAGCACATCTGAGAACAATTTGATGAAAAACGTGTTGCACCGCATCTTTATAGATGGGGGACGTATGAGTGTCCAAGAGCTGGCGATGCGTGAAGTGATCAGTGAACGGCAGTTGCATCGCAAGTTCTCGGAATGGGTCGGAATCAGCCCCAAGCGATTCAGTGAGGTGGTTCGTTTTCATCGTGTGCTGAGTGATATTCATCAGGGGAACACGGCAGACTGGGCAATGCTTGCCCAGAATCATGGATTTTTCGACCAAGCCCATCTAATTCGGCAATTTCGCAAGTTTTATGGAGAGACTCCGTTGACAGCGGCCAGGGAACATGGCAGAATGTTGTCCGATTTGTACAATAGATCGGTAGCACCTTCGGTTATACTGAAGTCGTGAGAATAAAAGATAAGGGAGACATCATATATGAATGGAACATTACAGATTCGGGATCATTTGTTGAATGAATTGGAAACAGGCGTACGGACGGGGGCTTCGTTAATTCGCTTGATCCGTTCGGAGGATTGGTCTTATCGTCCACAGGAGAATATGCGTTCATTGGTGGAACTAGTGCATCATTTTATCCAGATTACCGCATCTGATCTTGCCATTATGCAGGAAAAAGGTGAAGCTGAGGTTGGGCTGGTAGAGAATAGCCTATCGGGGATTGAGGATATCGAGAAGCTTGAAGCAACGTTATGGAGCAATTTCGAATCCTACAAAGCCTATATCACGGGATTGAGCGAAGATGACTTTTTGAATCGTTCAACGAAAGCTTTTTATATGGAACATGGTCACTTGCAGGTTCAATGGCAGATTGAAACGGTAACGCATGTATTCCATCACCGTTCGCAGCTGTATAACTATCTCAAGCAGCAGGGCCATGAACTGAACTTTTTCATGCTGTATGCGTAATTAAACCTGTAATATTAAAGTAAGCTTAGTTAGCTCCACCGGATGGTCCGGTGGGGCTTTTTTTGCGTACATTCGTCTATCAATCTATGAAGTCTATTAAAATTGGACATTATGACGCTGGTAATTCACCGTTGCTTTAATAGATTTCAAGCATAGAATACCGTATCAAAGCAAAAGGAGGTGATTTCAATGGCCATCCTTTTACCACAACAGTTTTATAATTTGGCAGCAGGTGTGGGCAAATCCTACTATGAGAATTTGGCTGGGGGCACTAATGCCAGTATCACGGTTAACAACTTTGGTCCGTTTGCAGTTGAGTTGGTTGTTACTCGCGTGAATGCACCTGTCATCACGTATTTAATTCCTGCCGGCAACAGCCTTACACTGTCTGTACACTTGCTGCTCGTAGCTGCCTTATTGACTAGTGCAGCTGGTGCTTCAACAGGTACGATTCAAGTGGCAACATCTGATTTCTAATTGTTGTTGCGGGTCCAATTGACCTCTGTCGGACATCTTGTCGACGGGGGTCTTCTTTTTTTATGTGGAACCTTCTGGATTGAAAGTGATATTATACTAGAGTCTTATTATTTGATTAATAGGTTGTTATAAGAATGAATTTCTTATACAGCGAGAGAAAGGGAGATTTGATGTTTAGAAAGATGTTCATCTGTATTTTGGGGATAACCTTAGGATTGTCTGCAATCCTGGCACCACATGTTGCTCAGGCGGCGAATGAAAAGACCACTCTGGAGTATGGCAATGGGGCTACATATTATGGAGAGACCAAAAATGGAAAACCTCACGGAAATGGAACCATGACCTGGGGGAAAACCAAAACCTACAAAGGAAGCTGGGCACAGGGGAAACGTTCGGGACACGGCGTATATAAAGTTATAACACGCGGAGAGGACAGTATTACAGAGTCCAAGTATGATGGGAACTGGAAGAGTGACAAGAAAGATGGTCAAGGTAAACTTGAGACAAAAGAAACATCTCTGGATGGTGTGATGTTAAGAATGCGTGTTCAGAGCGGGACATTTGCCAAAAATGAGTGGGTAACTGGTTATGATGTTCAGCATGCGGCAGTAGCGGATCCTCCATATTTGTTTGCTTACAAAGATTCGAAAATGAGTCTTAAAATCATGGGAGATGCCGGAAATATTTTGAATGGATTGAAGAATAACTACTTCTTCTCGTTTACATATCAAAAGGGAAAAGTATATAAAAGTGTTGGTGTTGGAGATGAGTACAATCCTAAGCGATTTAGTTCTTTTATAAAAAGCATAGAAAAAGAGATCAAGCCTCACATTAATCAATTCGAGAGATTGGCTAAGCAATTATAAGTGTTATTACAAGGAATGAACATATACAGATTATAAATGTTGTTTACCCCGACGGTCATTCGATTAATTTAAGGTATAGGCGGCACGCAGATTTGTGTTGGCATACAGGAGGTTAGTGGATGATGAACAGAACAATCTTATTTGAAACCGAGCGGTTGGAATGTGCGACGTGGAATGAAGGAGATCGTGCGCTGGCATTTGCGTTGTGGGGCGATCATGAGGTTGCCAAATGGATTAGTAGCAAGGGATTTCTGAGCGAGGATGAAGTAGAAGCGCGATTGACACAGGAGATTCAAAGGCAGAAGGAAGCTGGTGTGCAATATTGGCCCCTTTTTGAGAAAGAATCGGAGGTGTTTGTCGGTTGCTGTGGCCTGCGTCCGTATTCTCCAGAAGAGGAGATCTATGAATTGGGATTTCATCTAACCCGGGATCACTGGGGCAAAGGGTATGCCCAGGAAGCGGCGCAGGCGGTAATCGGTTATGCCTTTGACAAAATGAACGTGAAGGCACTGTTTGCCGGGCATCATCCGGATAATGAAGTGTCACGTCACATCTTGATCAAGCTGGGATTTGAGTATACAGGTGATGAACGCTATGAACCGACAGGAAAGATGCATCCATCGTATATGCTCCAAAGTTCTTAAATCTCTTTCGGAGTATGGACAGGCCTCAGCGTATCACGCTTAACGTGAATTCGATCCAAAGAGGTATACGCTCCTTACTGGGTCAGCTTGCTTTTCATGCTTTTTTTATTTCGCTTTCAGCTTCTATTAAGGTAGCAGAGGTAAGATAAGTCTTGTAAACCCCTTCTCGTGTTAAATAGATGTGTGACTGACCCCACCGGGCGCCGGCGGGGTATTTTTTTGTTTGATTTTCAAATAAACAAAACTAAACAAAAACAATCAAAAGTATATTTCTGTGTTTGTTATTGACTACCAAAGATAAACAAAGGTATAATGAATGTGAAATAAGGAACTTACTATGTACGTGGCAAGCCATTTGATTTTCAATATAAGGAGAGATTGATCATGAACGTGACCCTTACGAATGATACAACGCAGGCTGCAGGTTTCCATATTCCATTTATCCGTGAGATGGCCGAGATTACACAACATATGTGGAAAAATGGCTGGGATGAGCGCAATGGCGGTAATGTCAGCTATCTACTGGAGGAAGATGAAGTAGCCCAATATATCGATATCCATCATGTAATTCGCAAGATCAAACCGGCATTTTCGGTGCAGGAGCTGGCAGGCAAGTATTTTATCGTGACCGCATCGGGCAAATATTTCAAAAATGTACTCGCTGATCCGGAGAGTAATCTAGGGTTGCTGCGTGTATCGCAAGATGGACAGGAGCTGGAAGTACTCTGGGGATTGAAGTCGGGCGCGAATCCAACAAGTGAGTTGCCTACGCATTTCATGAGCCATATCGAACGTTTGAAATTGGACCCGAACCACCGGGTTGTCATGCACAACCATGCCACTCATGTATTGGCTATGACGTTTATCCACGAATTGGATGAAGCAAAATTCACCAAGACCCTCTGGCAGATGTGCACGGAGTGTGTAGTTGTATTCCCGGATGGCATTGGCATTATTCCATGGATGATTCCTGGATCGAATGAGATAGGCCGCGAAACGGCTGAGAAAATGAAAGAATACCACGCGGTCATCTGGCCGCAACATGGCATCTTTGGAACAGGAACAACGATTGACGAGGCATTTGGTCTGATTGAGACCATCGAGAAGGCAGCCCAGGTGTATATGCTGGTTGCTGGTCACGAGATCCGGCAGAGAATTACGGATGAGCAGCTGACCACACTGGCGCAAGCGTTTGGTGTCACCCCTCGTCCCGGCATTCTGGGCAGTTAAGGAAATCTGGATTGTTTTATAGTCAACGCATAGATCAAGGAAGTGGTCTTTGGTTCATTGAACCAAAGGCCATTTCCTTTTTTTTGACGAACAATCGTCATTTTGGTTCAAAAAAGTTCAAATTGCTGAACAAGAATGGCTTTGTTATCGATTATTGAATCGTAGTATGCATTATCACGCGCTGGCGAATTTCGGGTGAAATGACGTATTGTCAATGGCTCTGCGATTTTGCATAATAACAATGCTTCACAGATGAGAGACGGAAGGAAGTTATGATCATGCTTGGCAAAATGAAGAGAATCTTAATAGGCAAGCCCATGAAATCGGCTGAACTGGATGGAGAAAAATTGGGGAAATGGAAGGCACTCGCCATCCTGTCCTCGGATGCCCTATCGTCCGTTGCCTACGGTACGGAACAGATTTTGCTGGTGCTTGTTGCGGCCGGATTCGCCGCCCTGTGGTACTCTGTTCCGATTTCCATCGCCGTACTGGGATTACTCGTCATTTTAATTTTTTCCTATCGCCAGACGATATTTGCTTATCCAACAGGGGGCGGCGCTTATATCGTAGCCAAGGATAACCTGGGTACAACATCCAGTCTGATTGCCGGAGGATCTCTGCTAGTCGATTATATTTTGACCGTTGCGGTAAGTTCGTCCGCAGGTACGGATGCGATTACGTCGGCTTTTCCTATGCTGCATGACTACAGTGTTGTGATTGCTCTGATTATGATTGTTTTTCTAACCATTATGAATTTGCGGGGAGTGACGGAGTCGGCGTCTGTGCTGGCGATCCCCATATATCTGTTTATTTTTTCGATTGCAATTCTGATTATCTCGGGCGGAATCAAGTTTCTTGCCGGGGGGATGGAAGCAGCTGCACCAGAATTCGGAACAAGTCTATCCCATGTGAGTATGTTTCTGTTATTGAAAGCATTCAGCTCCGGATGTTCGGCCTTGACTGGCGTGGAAGCGGTAAGTAACGCGATCCCGAACTTCAAGCAGCCTGCCGAGAAAAATGCCGCGGGTACATTACTGCTCATGGGTTGTATATTGGGAGCCATGTTCATCGGCATCACCTTACTGGCTTATGGGTACGGAGTGAAGCCTGATCCTAAAGCAACGGTCATTTCCCAGATTGCTGAAGCCACGTTTGGCAGGGGCACGATGTATTTTATCATCCAGGGTGTAACGGCACTGATCCTGTTCCTCGCAGCCAACACAGCTTATTCGGCTTTTCCGCTGTTATCCTTCATGATGGCAAAGGATAAATACATGCCGCATGCATTTATGGTCAGAGGAGACCGCCTCGGTTTCTCAAACGGGATCATTTTTCTTAGTGTGATGTCTGCGCTGCTGGTGGTCGGGTTCAAAGGAAATACGGAAAGCCTGATTCCGCTCTATGCGGTAGGGGTGTTCATTCCATTTACCCTGTCGCAGCTGGGTATGATGATTCGCTGGATCAAAGTCAAGCCGTCTGGCTGGCAGATGAAGTTGCTGGTCAATACCGTCGGTATGCTGACTACACTATCGATTACCCTGATCTTTATTTTCACCAAGTTTACGCAGACATGGGTCATCTTTATCTTTTTGCCACTCGTTGTTTATGTGTTCATGCGTATTCACCGTCACTATTGCAACATTGCCGATGAGCTGCGGATTGATATTCAGGTTGATAAGCCGGCCAAAAAAGGCAATACGATAGTCATTCCTGTTGCGGGCATTACCCGGGTCGTCATGAATACGATCAGTTACGCCCAGACGATGTCGGATCACGTGGTCGCACTGTACATTGGCTTCGATGATGAGGCGATACGCAAGATGGAGCAGAAGTGGGGAGAGTGGAACCCAGGCGTCCGTCTGGTCGTTATCAAATCGAGGTACCGTAGCATTATGGGGCCGCTCAAGAAATTCATTGATACCGTAGAGTGGAAAACGGCCGAGACCGATCATATCACCATTCTAATTCCACAATTCATCACCAAGCACTGGTGGCAAAATGTACTGCACAACCAGACCAGCTTCATGATCCGGGCTTATCTGATTAATTACAAAGACGTGATCGTCACCACGGTGCCATATCATCTTAATCGTTAACTCGAAGGATTAATCGCTTCACCCCGTTTGGAATATTTACAGATTAATGTAAAATGGGCCACTTTCATTAATAAGCAAACGTTCATATTCCATTTACAGATCAAACCGCAGGAATATCTCCAAAAAGGGGAGTTCTTGCGGTTTTTTTGTCTTGAAATCCGGTCTGGATAGCGCTTTCGAATGGATACACATTTGCGTAAAGCCCCTAGTCCATGATTAACGTTACGTTGATTCAGAATGAATTTTGCTGTGACATTCGACTCGTACACTAGATAACGTGGTGCTGAAGTTGATGTAACATTTCACACACACTGAATGCGTGAAACAAGGGGGAAGAAAATCCGATGAGTGAGCTTGATAACCGGATCAGCTTGCCCGCCGCCAAACGGCGCGTAACCGGTACGAGTGAGCGACGGACAGCCTCGCTGCGCGTGCAGCGAATGCGGGAGAATCTGCTGGCATATGGTTTCCTGGCACCATCGCTGCTTTTGTTTGCAGTGTTTCTGTTTTACCCGATGTTTAAGTCCGTGTACCTGAGTCTGCATTCCACAGATCCGACGGGACAGATTGCGGCTTATGTAGGACTGGATAACTTCAAGGCCGTGTTCCAATCAGGACTGTTTATGCAAGGGATGAAAGTGACATTACTATTTGTCCTGTTTACAGTCCCCACGGGCATGCTAGCTGCTCTGATTCTGGCTGCACTGACTCACAATAGGTTCAAGGGAATGCGTGTGTTCCAATTTGTATTCTCTCTGCCCGTGGTGTTATCCGTCGGTTCGTCAGCGGTGATCTGGAAGTTTCTATTCCATCCGACCCTGGGCATGCTGAATTATCTGCTTGGCAAAGTAGGCATCGATCCAATTCCCTGGCTCACCAGCCCGGATTGGGCATTGATCTCGATCTCCATCATGACCATCTGGATGAACCTCGGGTTCAACTACATTATTCTATCCAGTGGTCTGGCAGGCATCCCGGATGAGATCTACGAGAGTGCCAAGATTGATGGCGCAGGAGCATTGCTTACGTTTCGTAAAATCTCGATGCCGCTACTGTCACCAACGTTATTTTTTGTTACGGTCGTATCGATCATTGGCGCTTTTCAATCGTTCGGTCAGATCAACATTCTAACCCGGGGTGGCCCGATGGACAGTACGAATGTGTTTGTCTATTCCATCTATCAGGAAGCCTTCGTTAATTTCCGCTTTGGTACAGGTAGTGCACAGGCACTGATCCTGTTCGTGGTGATTATGCTGCTGACCCTGATCCAGTTTAAATGGGTAGAAAGGAAAGTGCATTACCAATGAGTGCGACATGGACCAAAACGCTGTTGTATGTATTACTGACGATCTGTGCAGCACTTGTGTTGTATCCGGTGATGTACACCTTTTTCATGGCCGTGATGACGCCGGAAGATGCGAGCGCTTATCCGCCGCATATCATTCCAAATTCCATCGATCTGTCCAACTTTAGCGAAGTATTTGATATTGTTCCGATCGGCCGATTTATCGGCAATACCTTTCTTGTCGCAGGACTGACAACACTTGGTCAACTGATTACAGCGAGTATGGCAGCCTATGCTTTTGCGAAAATGCAGTTCAAAGGCAAAAACGTCATCTTCAGCATGTTTGTCGCAACGATGATGATTCCATGGGAAGTAACGATGATCCCCAACTACCTGACGGTTCGCAGCTGGGGTTGGCTGGATAGTTACCAGGGGCTGACGGTGCCGTTTCTGGCAACGGCGTTTGGTACATTCCTGTTGAGACAGTTCTTCATGCAACTGCCCAAGGAACTGTTTGAGGCGGCGAGGATCGACGGTTGTGGTCATATTCGCTATTTCATATCGCACGTCTTGCCTTTGTCCCGTCCGGCACTTGGTACATTGGCAATCTATTCATTCTTAAGCATGTACAATTCGTATCTCTGGCCGCTGCTGGTGACAAATACACCGGAAATGAGAACCGCACAGATCGGAATCTCGATGTTGGAGTTCCAGGAATCTACAGCGTGGAATCTGGTATTTGCCGGAACAGCAATGGTCATTCTACCATCCTTACTACTATTGATCTTCGGGTTGAAACAGCTTGTCCGCGGAATGGCCGCAGGCGCGCTGAAGGGGTAAGGAAAGTAAGGTTTACAACTATTTAATTGAAATTGAAATCCTGAAGGTTTTGATCTTAAGTTTTTAATCTAAAGGTTCTGTATTAAAGGTTGTGACTTAGAGATTTTGAGTTAAACCTTGTATCTTCGTACAAGGTCGACGGTTTTGATACCAGGAGCGAATAAAATGAGGCTCGCTTTTCAATAAGATGTTGAGATGAACGACGGTAGTAGTGGAGGGGACGAAATCGATTCTGAAGAAGCAAAGCGTTCGCCTTTATCCCCGGATTTTCCCCTAAGAAGGGGAGAATAAGAAAAATCCGGGGATAACAGCGATCAAAAGAACGATTCGTAACCGTAACGGCCACACCGCGTTATCCCCAAGATTTTATTATTACGCGAGCCATATAAAAGGAGAGCGATTTCGTTTGAAAAAAAGAGGAACATTTGCATTAATGCTGGCTGCACTCATGTTGGTCATCTCCGCTTGCGGAACAAAAGCTGAAACAAGCAGCCCGACAAGTGGAGCTCAAGCAGAAGCGGCCGCGGCCGAAACAACACAATTGACGTGGTGGCATTCCATGTCTGGCGCTGGGGAGAAAGCCATTAATCAACTCGCTTCCGACTTTAACGCCAGCCATCCGGACATTCAGGTGAAACCCATCTATCAAGGGAAGTACGATGAGAGCTTGAACAAACTCAAAGCATCCATGGGCTCAGACAGCGGTCCAGACATTATCCAGGTCTATGAGATCGGCAGCAAATTCATGATCGATTCTGGCATGATTACGCCAGTACAACAGTTCATCGACAAGGATCAGTTCGACCTGTCCCAACTGGAGCCAAACATTATCCGATACTACACCATCGATGGCAAATTGAATGCCATGCCGTTTAACACATCAAACCCGATCCTGTATTACAACAAGGATATGTTCAAAGCAGCGGGTCTGGATCCGGAGAACCCGCCGAAGACATATGAAGAGTTTGAGCAAGCAGCAAAGGCATTGGCGAAAGACGGTAAGCCAGGTGCATCCATGGCGATCTACGGCTGGTTTATGGAACAGTTCTTTGCAAACCAGAATGCAGATTATGTAAACAATGGAAACGGAAGAACTGAAGCAGCTACAGAGTCTCTGCTGAACTCCGAAGCTGGAGTGAAGACATTAACATGGTGGAAAAAGATGATTGACGAGAAAACCCTCTCCAATCTGGGACGTAGCACAGACGATACAACAGCAGCATTTACCGCTCAGCAAATCGGTATGACCCTGGATTCCACGGCTGGCCTGCGTAAAATCGTAGAAGGTTCAGGTGGCAAGTTTGAACTGGGAACAGGTTTCCTGCCTCGTCCAGCGGATGCCAAAGAAGGCGGCGTTGTAGTGGGTGGAGCAAGCCTGTACATCATGAACAACAAATCGGAAGCACAACAACAAGCAGCATGGGAATTCATCAAGTACTTGGCTACACCAGAGGTACAAGCAAACTGGAGTGTTGCGACAGGATACTTCCCTATTACGACAGCAGCCTACAATGAGCAAGTATTAAAGGATAATATGGCGAAGTACCCGCAATTCCAGACAGCAGTCGACCAATTGCACGCTTCCGCGGATTCGACAGCAACATCCGGGGCATTAATGGGTGTATTCCCGGAAGCCAGACAACTTGTCGAAGGAGCGATTGAAACGGTCCTGAATGGACAAGGTACACCACAGGAAGCATTGGATGCAGCAGCTAAACAAATTACAGACAAGATTGCGCAATATAACAGTACGGTGAAGAAATAATTGTAGGCTAATCTCAAAATAAAGATGCGGCGATCATTCCTGATCGTCGTATTGTTATGCCTGTGTCTTGAAATTCTATAAGACTTAAGTCTGATTTTTCTTGAGAAGGGATAGAAAGATGCTGTAAATAAGTGTCGAAATACGAAACGATTTATAACTTGTATGTTAATTTATCTAACGTAAATGGTTTAATATGCACATGGATATGACCCAAAAAGATCAAAAAGACATGAATTTGATCTGAAATTAGTCCTAATTAGCATTGGATAATAGAAAATGATTTCTTTCTGTAATGTATATGTTCTATTTTATTTCATATCGAAGAAATATTGTTTACACAAGTCTGTTATTCAGTTATCTTATATTTGAACTAATGTACAAGCTGGCTGAACAAATGATTGCCAAGTTGAAAACATGGGGGTAGGACGAATGAACAACAAGCAAGTGAAACGTTGGGCACAAGGGTTTCTGGTTTTCGTTCTTGTCGTTACAGGTGCGGCACCAATAGGTGGATTAAGTAGCACCGCATATGCTGATGAGGAAAGTGTAGTAACGGAAGAGCCGCAAACAAGTGATCAGGAGACATCCATACCGGATGCTGTCCCAACTGAAGAATCGTCAGACCTAGAGTCACCGACTAACGAAGATGATGATATGGATGAAACTAAAAGTGAGGAACCAGCTGAGACGGATAATGCAGAAGTGCAGGAAGCAGACGGGACTGGAATCATATCCATTGCTGATGCACGAGTACTTGCACCAAATACAAATGTAGCCGTTTCAGGTGTCGTAACGTACAGTGAACTCTCCGGAGAATTCACGAATTATTATATCCAAGACGAAGAGGCTGGCATTGTAGTCCGAGCGAAAAATCAAGTTGACGTGGGGGATCGTATTGAAGTGTATGGTCCAATTACCCACTACAGCGGACTCGTCCAGATCGAGAAGGATAAGTCAGGTTTTTCTGAAGGATACATGAAGGTCACTGAGCAAAATATAACACTCCCCGAACCCAAAAATATGGTGTCCACAGACTTTGTCAGACCAGCAGACCAAAGTAACAAAGGTCCGGGCGAAAAGTATGAGGGAATGTTTGTCGAAGTAAGAGATATTCAGGTAACACGGGGCAGTAGTTCGACGTTTTACGCTACGGATAGTCACGGTGCTGAGATGACGATTTATGCCAAAAACTCTCCTACCGCGCTAACTGTCGGCAAAACCTACGAATATGTGCAGGGCGTTCTGACCTTCAACAGTAATTACGGATTAGAGCTTTTGCCTAGAACAGCCGCAGATGTTGTAGAAAATAGCCTGTCTGTGATGGCAAGTGTTCCATCTGGCGGAATTCCCCGAAACAATGAAGTCACATTAACCTCTCCAGCCAAGGGTGCAGTTGTACATTACACGACGGATAATACAGAGCCTACTTCTTCTTCCGCCATGTATAGTAGTCCAATAGTGATTGATCAAGACATCGTAATCAAAGCCGTTGCTATTCTTAATGGACAATCCAGTGTGGTGTACACCTTTACGTATCAAGTACTTCCTGATAAGGAAAACTTGCGTATCCATGATATTCAGGGTGCAGGACATACCTCTGTTTTTAACGGCTACGATGTTAAGGATATCGAAGGAATTGTTACCTCTGTCAGTACAAGCAGTTTTTACATGCAAGAGCTTCCGGATGAGATGGACGATGATCATCGGACATCCGAAGCCATTCAGGTTTATAAACCGAGTCATGGAGTTGTCGTTGGCAACCAGGTGAAGGTATCCGGAAAAGTTACGGAATATGGGGCGGTTAACGAATTAACCACCACGCAAATTACGGGGAGTACGATTGTAAAAGTGTTAGAAAAAGTCGATCTACCTGTACCTGTGAAGTTGGGTGTCAAAGGACGAATCATTCCCACAGTCATTGACTCGGACTCTTTTGCAGAATTTAATCCCGAGAAGGATGCTATAGACTTCTATGAAAGTCTGGAAGGCATGCGTGTTGAACTGGAAAAGCCTGAAATTATAGGTCCTTACTCCAGTCAACCGGGTTTGGCCGTTGTTGTGGATAATGGTGAGAACAATCCACTTCGCACACCTAACGGTGGTGTTATTCTGACCGATAACAAGAAAGGTGTGAATGAGAGTGATCTCAATCCGCAACGTCTGTTTATCGGCAAGAAACCTTCCAAAGCAGTAAAAACAGGCGATAAGTTGGATGGTAATGTAGTCGGAGTAATGACCTACTCTAGTGGCAATTTCAAGGTGAGTCCGGAAGGGAGTTTGCCAGCAGTTATCCCTGGAGAAACGAAACAAGCGACTACTTCCATTGAACAAGCGGCAGATAAACTGACCATTGCTACGTTTAATGTGGAGAACTTTAGCAAAAAAGATGCCACACGAGCCAGTAAAATCGGCAAAATTATCGTGGATAATCTGAACACGCCAGACATCATTGGCATTATGGAAGTTCAGGATAACGATGGAGATGCCGACACGGGCACAACAGCGTCCAATGAGAGTTTTCAGACTCTAATTGATGCAATCAAAACGAACAACGGACCAACATATCGATATAGTGAGATTTCTCCGGAAAATAATAAGGATGGCGGGGCACCTGGTGCCAATATTCGTGTAGGATTCCTTTATCAACCGAACCGTGTATCGTTGGCTATTGGTATCGGAAAAGGAAATGCTACGACAGCGATCACAGTCAAAGCTGACGGCAGTCTCTCCAATAACCCAGGTCGTATTGCACCAGGGGATGAGGCGTTCGCCAGCTCCCGCAAACCACTTGCCGCTGAATTCGAATTCAATGGTGAACGTGTAGTGGTGATTGCCAATCACTTCAATTCCAAAGGTGGAGACCTGAAACCTTTTGGAAACATACAGCCTGCCACTCGAAGCAGTGAAGTTCAACGTGCGAAGCAAGCTGCATTGGTGAATGGATTTGTGAAAGAGTTACTGAACAAAGACCCTGATGTAAATGTCGCCGTTCTCGGTGATTTCAATGACTTCCAATTCTCAAATACATTGAACATTGTTGAAGGTGATGAACTGGACAATCTGGTAAATGAACTGCCAGAGAATCATCGTTACTCCTACATCTATGATGGAAACTCTCAGACACTGGATCACATACTGGTGAGCAAAAACCTGACTGAGACAGCAGCCATCGAAGTGGTACATGTGAATGCCGATTTTGAGACAGCAGATGGACGGGTGAGTGACCATGACCCACTGCTCGCACAATTGAGTATTGGAGACCCAGTGGAAGAAGGGGACTTCAACCTGCGCGTACTACACACGAATGATACGCATGCGCATCTGGATAACATCCCGCGCCGAGTAACGGCAATTAAGGAAACACGCAATGATAATACTCTGGTGCTGGATGCAGGGGACGTATTCTCTGGTACATTGTACTTCAATCTGTTTAGTGGTCTGGCTGATCTGGAGTTCATGAACATGATCGGATATGATGCCATGACTTTTGGTAACCATGAGTTTGATAAAGGTCCAAGTGTACTGAAATCATTTATTGAAAAAGCAGAGTTCCCGTTTGTGAGTGCTAATATTGATTATTCAAAGGATGCGAGTTTGAGTGGTTTGTACAACAATAGCATCGGTAACCCGGCTGATAAAGCCGAAATCTATCCGGCGATTATTACGGAAGTGAATGGTGAGCGAGTCGGTATTTTCGGATTAACGACACCTGACACGGTATCTCTTTCTTCACCAGGAGATGACTTGAAGTTTACGGATTACAAGGCAAGTGCACAAGCAACTGTACAAATGCTGCAAAATGAAGGTATTAATAAAATCATTGCTTTGACTCACCTTGGCTACTCTGAGGATCTGAAATTAGCTGAAGCCGTAGAAGGAATCGATATTGTGGTAGGTGGTCATTCACACACCATTCTGAACGCACCAGTTTTGGTGGATACCCATGCGGACCCAACTTTGGTTGTGCAGACTGGGGAATATGACGTTTCTCTTGGTCAATTGGATGTTACGTTTGATGAAGCAGGTATATTGAAGAAGTGGAATGGCAAATTGCTGAGTCTGGATGCGAAAGATGCTACCAACCAATTCATCTATGCTGATGATGTGGAAGCTGCAAACAAGCTGGAAGAATATGCTCCTCAGTTGGAACAGTTCAAGAAAACGATTATCGGTAAAACAAATGTCTTCCTGGATGGAGAACGTGGCACTGTGCGGAAACAGGAAACCAATTTAGGAAACCTGATGACAGATGGTATGCTGGAGAAAGTGAAATCTATTGTTCAGGAAAACGACGTCAAAGGATACGTCGCGATCCAGAACGGCGGTGGCATTCGTGCTTCATTTCAGACAGGTGATATTACGCTGGGCAATCTCCTGACTGTGATGCCATTCGGTAATAACCTGTCTGCGTTGAAAATGACAGGCAAGGAAATCACAGCCGCGCTGGAAAATGGCGTTAGTGGTGTGGAAACGGGAGAAGGGCGCTTCCCACAAGTGGCAGGCATGCGTTTCTACTACGATTCCACGAAACCAAGCGAGAAAATTGATGCAACGACCAATACCGTGACCCAAGTGGGTCAACGTGTGGTCAAAGTTCAGATTAAGAATGCAGATGGTACGTACTCGGATATTGATCCGAACGGGTATTATATCGTTGCTACCAATTCATTCATGGCTAACGGTGGAGACTTCTATCGTGCTATGAGAATAGCGAAAGATGATAATCGATTCTACGAATTGAATCTGGTCGATTATGAAATCTTCCATGGACATTTGGACCGTGTAGGTACAGTCGATCAAAAGACGGAAGGACGCAGTATGGATTTGAAGGGAGCGCCACTTCCGGGGGACGGAAATGGAAGCAATCCTGGTAATGGTGGCGGCAATAATGGAAGTAATCCGGGCAGTGGTAACAGTGGTGGAGGGTCTACAACACCTACTCCGCCTGTAACTCCAACCATACCGACTACACCAACCAATCCTACAAACCCAATTACGCCAACCGTTCCGGGTAATGGAGGAAATCCTAATCCAACTACTCCGGTTATAGACCTGAAGGACATCGGAAATCACTGGGCTGCTGCTGCCATTGAGCAGGCCATTTCCCGGGGAATTGTGAACGGATATCAGGATGGTAATTTCCGTCCGAATGCACCAGCGACACGCGCCGAATTCATTGTGATGTTGGGAAGAGCATTTGAACTTCCAGCCAGCAACAAGGCATTGACGTTTAAGGATGCTGCTGGGATACCTGCATGGGCACAATCCTTTATTGCTCAGGCAGTGGATCAAGGCATCATTAGTGGGTACACGGATGATACGTTCCGTTCATCGGGTAAAGTATCGCGGGTAGAGATGACGGTTATGCTCGTCAGAGCACTCGGTCTTCCAGTGGAGTCCAATCCGGCACTGAGTTTCGCGGATGCAGATAAAGTATCGGCGTGGGCTGTTCCATATATCGCTGCTGCATATGATGCAGGACTGGTGAAGGGAACAGGGAAGAATATGTTTAACCCACTCGCTGAAGCAACACGTGCTGAAGTGGTAACCTTGTTATTGGCGGCAAGCGATTTGAAAAAGCAATAAAACACATGATATAGACGGTGTAAAACAGCTTGCAGACTTTCATCTGCAAGCTGTTTTTTTTCTAATTTATGCCTGTTAATTTTCACCAAGTGAAGGTATAGTAGACAGGATTATATTGAAGGAGTGTTGACGACATGCAAGATCAACCCGTTTTAATCGCATTATTTGCCATAGCGGCAGGAATTTTTAGTTTGCTCGGTGGTATCAACAATTGGGATTGGTTTATGAAGAGCTTTAGAGCAGGAATTTTTGTAAAGACTATTGGAAGACAGGGCGCAAGAGTAGTATATGGTATTCTCGGTGTAGTCATGATTGTCATTGGTGTACTACTGTTACTGATCGGATAGTTACTGGGAAATAAACGGACTCACCAAGTATCATCTACATACGATGTTCATGAGCGAAGGCAAAGTAAGAGGATATGTGAGAAGAGTCAAATGGAAAAAGCGTTTGAATGCTTAAAGTAGCAGTATGCAGTATGACCAGGATAGAATATCAAATCAAATAGCATGCCTGAAAAAATCATAGCCATAACAAAAAGACCACCGAAAAATTTCGGTGGTCTTTTTACCAAATTCAGGTTTATTCATCTCAATCTGGTTTAATTATCTTTTAAGTCTTCAACAGAATTGATATCCATGTAAGTCGGAACAACCAGACCTTGTTTAACTCCTGTCATGCTGACAGCGATATCTTCAATCTGGTCACCATATGTCTCCCAGTAGTCCCCATGTGTAAGCGGGAGCCAAACGGCTGGAGAAGCATCAATATCACCTGCTGCCAAGCCTGCCCACATTGGACCAGCTTCGACTTGCAGTGCTTTGACTGTGTAACCCAGATCCGTCTCAAGCACATACTTCATCAGGTTGGTACTCGCAATTTCAGAGTCCCATGCAACATAACCGAGACGTAAATTGTCACCTTTAACCGGGGTTAACCCCTTGGTCCATTCTTCAATTTGGTCCGGATGTTTTTCTGCATAAGTCTTGGCAGCTTCTTCAGGCGAAACGCCCTTTTGAATGTCTACCATGATTTCACTCATTTGATCCGCAGTCCAATTAAAACGAGAGAAGAACTCATAGGCAACAGGATGATCTTCTTTGATTCCCTTACGTCCAACCGTGTGAACTTCCTCTGCATCGCCGAAAATTAAGTCGGGATCGTCCAAATACTTCAGATCATACTGATTGAACATCCAGTGCGGAGTCCAACCCGTAACGATGATTGGTTCTTCATTTTTATAAGCTTTGTCCAATGATGCAGTCATTGCTGCTCCAGAGCCTTCAATCAGATTCCAGTTAGACAAATCATAATGCTTAATGGCGTTTGCTGTGGCCTTCATCAGACCTGCACCTGGATCAATACCAACGATTTGGTGATTAACCTCTTCGCCCACATTGGCACTTGCCGATGGAGTGGAAGAAGTGGCACCTGTCTCCAGATCTGCAATTGAATTGACTTCAGTCATGTAACTAGGAACCACGAGGCCTGTACGTACACCTGTCATGTTGGCCCCCAGATCGTCTACCTGGTCTTTGTAACGTTCCCAGTAGTCTGCGTGTGTCAATGGCAGCCAAGCTGCTGGAGAGGCATCTACGTCGCCTGAGGCAACACCTGTCCACATTGGTCCGGCTTCTACTTGCAGAGCGTTAACTTTATAACCCAATTCGTTTTCCATCACATATTTCAGCAAGTTCGTACTTGCGATTTCGGAATCCCAAGCCACATAGCTAAGTTTGAATGCATCACCATTCACTGGAGTCAAACCTTTGGTCCACTCAGCAATCTGATCGGCATGTTTCTCAGCATAAGCTTTAGCTGCTTCTTCTGCTGATGTGCCATCCTGGATAGCAGTCATCATTTCACCCATTTCATCCGATGTCCATTGGAAACGGGACAGGAATTCAAACGCAACAGGGTGATCTTCTTTCAGACCTTTACGGGCGATGGTATGAATTTCTTCAGCATCACCGAAAGATTTCTCAGGGTCTTCCAGATATTTCAGATCATATTTGTTGAACATCCAGTGCGGAGTCCAACCTGTAATAATGATTGGTTCTTCATTTTTGATCGCCTTGTCCAGCGTGGCCGTCATGGCTGCACCAGAGCCTTCAATCAGAGTCCAGTCAGTCAATTTATAGTCTTCGATCGCTTTTGCAGCAGACTTCATGATACCAGCCCCTGGATCGATACCAATAATCTGATAGTTCACTTCTTGACCTACAGCATTGGCTGCTGAATTGTTGCCACCAGCGGAAGTTGTGCCACCAATGAAGTATTGTGAGAAACCAGCTACAAGCACAAGGAATGTTGCCGCAGCAGTGATCCATGCTTTTTGCTTAACTGTAATGCGTGAGTTCTTTTTGCGACCTGGCATAAACACATTTTGTGTAAAACGGTCCAGGACAATCGCGAGTACAACAACGGCCAGACCGGCTTCGAAACCTTTACCGATTTGCAGTTGTGTTACAGCACGATAGACTTCCGCACCAATACCTTGTGCACCGATCATGGATGCAATAACAACCATGGACAGTGACAGCATGATGGTCTGGTTAATACCGGACATCACGGTAGGCAAAGCGAGTGGAAGTTGTACTTTGAACAACTTTTGCATGGAAGTTGAGCCGAATGCATCAGCTGCTTCAACCAATTCGCCAGATACCTGTCTGATACCCAGGTGAGTCAGACGAATCGTTGGCGGAATCGCAAATATAACGGATGCGATAACACCTGGAACGACACCTAGACTAAAGAATGTAACCGCAGGCAGCAAGTAGACAAATGCAGGCATCGTCTGCATGAAGTCAAGTAGCGGTGTAATGATACGCGCCGCAGTTTTACTGTATGCGAGCCAGATTCCGACAGGCACACCAAGCAGGATCGAAACCAATCCTGAAGTGATAACCAGACCGAGTGTGTCCATCGATTGGGACCAGTATCCCAAGTTATCTACGAGCAAGAACCCGATAACCGTAAATAGTGTCAGTGGGAGTCGACCTACGAGGAACGCAAGAACACCCAATATGGCAATGAACAGGAGTGGATGGGGCAGCATGAACAGCCCGGAGAAGAATCCGACTACTGCTTGAATAACAAGAGAGATTACATTAAACAATCCGGAGAGCGAGGAGCTCATCCAGTCAACGATGGATTCAATCCACGATGCTAGTGGTATTTTGGGAATCATTCGCAAGTTCCTCCTTTACTGCAACTTCACCGCTAAGTGCACCCAGCAGGGCACCGCGGACGATAACACCTTGCAGACGGCCATTCTCACCAACAACAGCTAGCGGCACATGGGCAGAACTTACAATCTCGAACAATTCATGAATCAAGGTCTCAGGCGCAACAGTAGGCCCGTCCGTGATCAGAATGTCGTTCAATAATTTGTTTTCGCGCATGGCACGGGTTGCATCTTCAGCTGTAATAACACCAAGCAATTTTTTCGAACGGTCAATGACAAACAGGTTGGAAATACCACGTTCGCGCATTAATTCGAGGGCAACACGAGGACCACGATCAAGCGTAATTGTTTCAGGGCGACGCATTACGTGAGATGCTGTAAGGACCTTGGACAGATCCACGTCTTCGACGAAGCGGGCCACATATGAGTTGGCCGGTTGAATCATGATTTCTTCCGGTGTACCGATCTGCACAACTGCGCCGTCTTTCATGAGGGCAATACGATCGCCGATGCGCAGCGCTTCGTCCAAGTCATGGGTAATGAAAATAATGGTCTTTTTCATTTTATCCTGAAGCTCGATCAACTCATCTTGCATATCACGGCGAATCAATGGATCAAGAGCACTGAAGGCTTCATCCATCAGTAGTACTTCCGGGTCATTGGCAAGTGCACGCGCCAAGCCGACACGTTGCTGCATCCCGCCACTGAGTTCATCTGGCATTTTGTCTTCCCAGCCTTTAAGGCCAACCAGCTCCAGTGAAGTTTTCGCCTTCTCCCGGCGTACTTCCTTATCTACTTTTTGTATTTCCAATCCATACTCCACATTATCAAGAACGGTACGGTGCGGGAACAACGCAAACTTCTGGAAGACCATGCTGATCGTTTTCCGGCGCACTTCGCGCAATTGTTCTTTGTTCATCTTGCGTAGATCCTTACCATGGACCAGAATTTCTCCGGATGTTGGTTCAATCAAACGGTTGAACATCCGAACCAGTGTGGATTTACCACTCCCGGACAGTCCCATAATAACGAAAATCTCGCCTTCTTTAATGTCCATGTTGACCCGGTTGACACCAACCGTTATCTGTTTTTCTTTGGCCAACTTTTCTTTACCCCAACCTTGCTCCAGTAATTGCAGACCTTGCTCGGTTTGGGGGCCAAACAATTTACTTACGTTTTTCACTTCAAGTATGGTCATGTTTTCACCCCTTCTGATGTGTTGTGCACTTCGAACGGCTTTCAGCATCCATAAGCCCATACACTTATGCGCCCAGCCACGAAATCCGGTAGTTGTTGCTTCGCTTCCCGTCTTTCTGGGTAACGAGTTTAATACTAACAATACTTAACCAGTATATCAACCGAATAAACAGTACATAATGTTTGTACAGTAAAAACTGTACAAAGTTTTTCGTCCAAATACTCCGTCATTCTCCTTATTCTGGCTAATAAGGCAGCTTTACATTTGACATTGCTTTTCCTACAATAGAAAATGAGCTGAATTGAAGCTGAATTTTTTGGTTAAAAGATAGTCATAGGCAATTGTAGCCTGGTAAAGTTCCCATTTTCATACATTGGGTGAATGAAAGCCCTCTGGCATATATGATGTCCGGCCGAGTGCTTTCCCATGTAAGCAGGACTTTTAAAGTGTTGCAATTATTTCGCCAAAGACTGTGGAATGTTCAGAATGGAGGTTGCAAGCATGGGCTTGGACCATTTACAAGAGGAACAGCAGGCAACCGTGCTGAAGATTCGTAAGCGTGTCATTGAAGCCATTGGACGTAATATGGATCTTTACGGCGTTACGCTGTCGACGGGACACTTATATGGATTGCTATTTTTTGCAGACAAACCAATGACCCTTGACGATATGGGACGGGAAATGGAAATGAGCAAAACGAGTATGAGTACAGGTGTACGAACACTGCTGGATTTGAAAATGGTAAATAAAGTATGGAGCAAAGGCTCCAGGAAAGATCTATATGAAGTGGAATATGACTGGCATCAGACATTTACGGATTATTTTGCAATTAAGTGGAGAAAAGCCGTGGAGAGTAACCTTCAGATTCTACGCAAATCGATTGAAGAACTGAATCGACTAGTCGATGATTTGGATGAAGAGGCGGATGCTGAACTTATCCACATCCTGATGGAAGACAAACACAAAGTTTTGCAAGCGGAAGCATATTACAAATGGTTGGATCGGTTGATTGATACCATGGAAAATGAAGAGATATACAAGCTGGTTCCGAAGGAAGAGATTAAGGAACATTCATAATGACATGCAAAGGGCCCTTTCCGTTAAAGGAGAGGGCCCTTTGGCCTGTGCAATATCTTACTGAATTATAATGAAGGAACACGTTGTAAAAAAGATAATCTTGCCCATCGTATCAACCTATGTTTACATCTAATGTCCGATCAGACCTGCCTGAGGAAAGACTACAGACTGCTGAGCAATCTGTTCCAGTTCGTTCAGAATCTGCAACCGGCCAGCCGGGGTCCAGCATAACCGTTGCCAGTTCGAAATATCGTGAACGTTACCATACAATACAGCAGGGGATCGATTCCACGATGCCGTTTGTTTCATGCGTCGGAACACCTTTTCACTGGCAGCCTGAAGCGAAGCACGATGGATCAACAGGTAATCCGTGTCCAGCACGGGGATACTATCCGCTGCATACTCATTTTTGGAACTTTCGGGAGATACAAGCTGAGCAGGCTGGAGTCCCAATTCAGCATACAACAAGTGATTTAATGGATGCTCGCCAGTTCCTTGTAAGCGAATAAACTGATTCGTAACCTCCATCAGAGCCAACCGTTTTTGTCCGAAATAGGGTTGTAGGTTCAGGCTTGCTTCAAGCTTGCGAAACGCAAGTTCTTTGAAATTTAGCAACGCTTGCTTTTCACGTCCGACCAGTTCGGCTATGCCAATATGGTTCTCTTTCCAGTCATCAGTGGACTCCAAGATGATGGTGGGTGCAATACTTTTCAGGTGATCGTAATAGGGCTTGTGGTAAAAGTCACCGATGATCAAGTCTGGCTTCGCCTGCCGAAGTTGATCTAATTGTCTGGTTAATCGGCGTTCTTGTTCATATTCATCCGATTCTCGATCAAACACACCTTCACCTTCCAGCACAGCTACCGGGCGCAGTCCAAGCGAGGCCAAGTTCTCATGGAATCCCATAATGGATGCCGTAGCTACGCGAAGTTGATCTCTTTTCATATATACGCTGGGAGCAATCCCCAAGGTTTGTTTGAATTTGCGGCTAAAATAATACTCATTGCCATACCCGACAGATACCGCGACGTCTTTGAGGACACAGGATTCCTCTGTCAGCTGTTTCTTGGCTTCGTTTATACGTAAACGATTGAGGTAATCGGTCGGTGACATGCCTTTGGCCTTCTTGAAACTGCGTGAATAAGAGCTGGGTGTGAGTCCAGCAATCTTGGCAAGCTGATCCATGCTGATTCCTTCACTCATGTAACGTCGCATATACATAATACTGCGTTCCAAGGCAGGGTCTACTTTCTCATGATTGGCTTCCAGCCGGTTCTCTGAGAGAAATTGCAGCAGTTCATGCAGCTGGCTATGTATGCTGATAAAGTGATCCGGTTGAAGACCGCGATAGGTTTCATACAGTTGTTCCAAACGTAATACAGCCTGCTGCTCATGACGAACCGGCAACCTGCCTGTCTGCCAATCCAGCGGGAAGGCGGGTGATGAGGTCATTTTCCATTCACCGCGCACTTGCTGCAAACAAACCGTATCCATGCTTAGCAATATACATTCGGTCACATTCGAGCGTGCGGCGGCCTCAATGGTTGTTCCTGGCTTCAGTACAAACAAGTTGCCCGCTTGCGCCGTATAGACTGTATCATTCAGGACCAGAACACCGTCTCCTTGCAAAATAAGACAGAGCATGGGCCGTGACACCGTCTTGCCTTGCACACGGAAATTCTCCCCACGACGCACACGGCACATGGAGGAGAGGAGTGGTAGAGATGAGGTTTCAGCAATGAAGGGAAACTGTTCAGTCATACGGACCATCCTTTTGTCTTATTTTCTTAATGATAACAATTATCATTCTCATATGGAAGATGTTTTTGAAAAATAGTTTTCGACAACCAAAAAAGGACTACCAAGAGCCGTTATGGCTGCATGGTAGTCCTTTTTGTTATGGACAAGTCCGTTGAATGGGCTATATGCCTGAATCAACATTATATGTTAGTACGGTGTCACCAATAGAATATTGTCGAGGAAAACGTCACTCATTACTTTTTTCCCTGTTCCACCCGTTTGCACGTGATACAAGCGATATTGATCTTTGGCATTGATATAGAAGAGGCCCGCAACATCATCTCTGATATGGAATGCATCCCATTCGTCCCCGGTAAGTTTCGTTACCTTGAGAGCTGTATTAACCGAATAGAGTCCGTTGTTGCCCGAGATGTATGCAGCCGTAGATGTACCATTGGTCAATTGATTCGCAACATACGTTACATTTGTCAGGTTCAGGTTGGCGGATTTGGTCACTTTGTTGCCCGAGACCGTTTTGGCATAAGCCTTTTTGTCTGCATCAATAAGGACAACCTTGTCTGTACCTAAGGCACTTACTTCCCGAACGCTTTTGTTATGAAGCTGAAGTGTTTTGGCTGAAGTCGTTAACGCAAACGCTTTGCCTTTGGCATAATTGTAATCCTTATTGTTGTCGAGAACGATTCCTTTGTTATACACGTAAAGATTGTTTCCCCAACCACCGGAATATACAGCATTCACATCCAGTTTGGCTTTGGGATTAACCGGAGTTGCTTTGCCAGTGTTGTAATTCACCTTATACATGACAACAGCATTGGTAGAATAGAAATCCTCGTACGGGTCTGTATTTACCATCAGTTGCAGTTCGTTTTTAGCTTGATTTGTAAAATAACGTCCTTCCACTGCGCCTGCGGCAATCCGCTGCACAGCTCCAGAACCGTTGGACGTTTTGGACACGATCCACGTGTTTCCATTAACCAACGCATTATAGTAGGCACGCCCTTTGGTTACCAGGAGGAATGGGAAGTCGGTATCAGCCTTGTCAGCAATCTTGGTGACAGCTGAAGCGGCACTATTGCCATTCGCGCGATAAATGGTACCTGTAGCATCCAGATAATAGATGAATCCGTTATCCGTATAATAGCTGAGTACATCTGTAGCAAATGTCTCTGCCGCATCGGTGGACCCGTCATTTGGAACCCGAAGCAAAGTTGTGGAAGAAGCAGTCTGCGTGTAGTAGAGATAAGAGCCTGCCGCGTGCAAGTCCACACCTTGGAAATCAATTAATACTTCTGTTGTATTGCTGCCATCCGCGGAAACTTTGTACAAAACTCCGTCGGACTCATAATACACTGTGGATTGGCTAAGTGAAGCTGCCTGGGCTGCGGTTCCACCTCCCAATGTCATTGCTGCAATGAGTGTAAATAACAGCAATGTACAGATGGTGCGTTGCAAGTATGTATACCCTGTTTTCATTCGTTCATCGTCCCCTTTGTTCTTCTATATGTATGTCGTTAATTCCTTATGTTATATCGGTAAACTATGGAAGATATGTTAGATCACCAACATGAAAAAAGAAGAGGATGAAATTGAATTTCATAGTCATTCAAACCGGAAATCGAATTGCGAATGATGCTGCCAATCCGGTTCCAAAGCATTCTCCGCCTGACTTGATCGTGATAACATAACATTCAACCAGAGCAGAGGAGTGAGCGATCATGTTAATGAATGTGGCGATCATCGGATTTGGAAACGCAGTGGTGAATTATCATTTGCCTTATCTGGACAAAAAAGAAAACATCAAGGTGAAGACGATATACCGTCGCGAGGAAGATCGGGTTGGCGATACAGAGCGTGAATCACGCTATCCCGAGATTACTTTTACGACGAATATCGAAGACATATTGCAGGATGATGAGATTGAGTTGATTGTTGTTGCCTCCCATGTGGATAGCCATGTTGAGTACGCCAAGCTGGTCTTGGAACACGGAAAACATGTGCTGGTGGAGAAACCTTTTGCCTCCACTTCTGCGGAAGCCAAAGATATCTTTGAACTAGCCACTCGTAAAAATCTCATCGCCATGCCAAATCAAAATCGCAGATTTGATGGTGACTTCCTGACATTGAAAAAAGTGATTGAGGGCGGCAAACTGGGGAATATTGTTGAAATCCAGTCCCACTATGATTATTTTCAGCCACAGTACGCGAGAAGTGGATTTGGATTGCTGCATGGTTTGGCCGTACATACGATCGATCAGTTAATCTCCATCTATGGCGTAGCTGACCGAATTGATTATGATGTTCGGAGTTTGATCGCGCCGGGTGAATCCGATGATTATATCGATATTGATTTTCGTTATGGACGAATGAAGGCCACGATTAAGTGCAGTCTGCTTGTGAAGATCGAGCATCCAAAATTCATTGTCCACGGTGATCGAGGGAGCTTTGTTAAATACAGCAGTGGGCATCAAACGAAAAATGGAGATGGACGAACCAGGGTATCCATTCAAGCTGAACCGGAGGATAACTGGGGGACGATTAGTTATGTGGACGATGAGGGAACATCACATACGGAGAAAGTTCCTTCGGAAGCGACAGACTATGGCATTTTATATGATCAACTGCTTCAAGCCATTCGACATAACGGTGATAAACCGGTCAAGGATGAAGAGGTTTTATATGTATTGGATATTTTACATGACGGAATCGAAGCGGCGAAGAAAGCCAACTGACAAACAACCAACGACAGGAGCGAAACGATATGATGAATGTAGCAACGATTGGTACAGGGTCCATTGTGGATGCCATTTTAGCTGCGATAAATGAACTGGATGATGTTACGTGTACAGCGATGTACTCCCGGAAGAGAGAGACAGCACAGGAGCTTGCGGGGAAGTATGAGGTCGATACCATCTATACGGACCTGGAATCCCTATTTTCAGATACAAATGTAGATCTCGTATATATTGCTTCACCAAACAGCATGCACTACGAACAGGCCTATCAGGCACTTCAGCATGGCAAACATGTCGTCTGCGAAAAACCGTTCACGTCTACGCTTCAGGAAGCAGAAACGCTGATTGCACTTGCAAAAGAAAAGAATCTGTTGCTGTTTGAAGCCATCTCCAACATTCATCTGCCCAATATTAAAGTCATACAGGAGCAGCTACCAAAGCTCGGTCCGATCAAACTCATCCAGTGTAACTACAGTCAATACTCGCGCAAATACAATGATCTGCTTGCAGGGGAAACACCGAACGTATTTAATCCACAATTCTCTGGTGGAGCGCTGATGGATATCAATATTTATAATCTGCATCTGGTCATGAATCTGTTTGGCAGTCCGAATACCGTATCGTATACCGCGAACCAGCATGCAAACCGCATTGATACGTCAGGTGTTGTGGTTCTCAAGTATCCGGAGTTTATTGCGGAATGTGTAGGTGCCAAAGACACAAACAGCATGAACTTTGTACTCATTCAGGGAGAGAAAGGTTATCTTCAGGTTGTGGGAGGAGCAAACGGTTGCCGGGAGATCAAGCTTCAAATCGGGAATGAGCCTGCTGAGGCGTATAATGCCCAGACTAAATCCAATTGGCTGTACTATGAGTGGGAAGCGTTCAGGGACATTCATGCAAGTGGTGATTACAAACGGTGTTACGAACTACTCGAACACAGCCAGTCTGTGATGAGTGTACTTATGAGTGCACGTCAGGATGCCGGAATTGTATTTGCAGCAGATCCACGGTAATCGTTAATACTTATCGCTAATGCTCCCCATGTATAACATGTCGAAAATGTAGAGTACCGAGACCATCGAAGACATTTTGGATAGCCTTAATTGTTCATTGTATCCATAAGCCAGCAGCGTTTCATCACAATGCTTGGATAGGGTTGAATGGTTGTTGCCCGTGACCGCGATGACTTTCATGTGTTTGCTATTGAGCACTTTGGCGGCTTCAATCATGGATTGGTTCTCACCTGTGTGTGAGATAACAAAAGACAGCGTGAGGCTATTGGGATTCATCGTGTTCAAATAATGCATGTTTGGACTATTGTGAGCAATCGCAGATATGCCGAGTTCATTCCACTTGGCACAAGCCTGTTGAGCCAGATAATAATTCATATCACTGCCATAGATATCGATACGTCCGGATTCTTTGACCCAGCTCGCGATTCGTAGCAAAACAGGAGCATTTAACATCCGGCGGGTATCATCCAGCGCTTGCTGGTACAGGTAAGGAACCGAGTCGATGGCAGCCAGCACGTTGCCTTGTTCTGCAATTGCATGATCCTGAGTCTGCAACGAGGAAGGCATCTGTTGATATTCAAGAGCAAGCTTGAGCTGAAAGTCTGGGTACCCCTTGGTACCCAGCTTTTTGCATAGGCGAACAATGGTGGAAGAGCTTGTATAAGTCTGCTGAGCCAGTTCATGGGCTGTAGAATCAAATACAACTTCGGGGTTGCTCAGGATATAGTCCACAATATGTTTCTCCTGTGCCGTTAATTGTGAAGCATATTTTAATTTTTGAAGTAGTTTGGATTCCATACAGTTGTTCCATTCCTCTCTAAAATCATCCCATAGCATATATCTCCACATCATAACCTGCACTTATTTATTTCTCAATCTGTATAGCGGAGCGACAGTGTGGTTTGTTGAATTTCGTCGCTACACTCCATATCATTCAGATCTGACTTTCCGCCAGTTGCTGACGACTATTCCACGCCGTGACCAGACGAAGAAGAACCAAACTTATGAGCAGGAGCACTGCTCCAATCATGAGTAACATCCAAGGACCAATCAGCAGCATGCCACTGGCTTGACCTGCGACTAAGGCGATCAGGGGAAGGACAATTAATCCGCCCAGCTGATAAGCTTCCTGGAACCCACGGACTTTTGCCGAGATCAGCACGTTTAATAAAATGACCATAAGACTGCAAGCGGGAACAACCCAGACCACAAGTATGATCCAGTTCAGATTGGGAAACATCAACGTTCCAAACATGGGGTACATCAGAATATTGGCAATGATTCCATAGATCAGGAAAGTAACCCAGGATAATAGAATGGAAGGGATCAGGGCAGCTAGCACTTTGCCTTTAAAAAGAGTGTTCATACTTATCGGTGTGAATAACAACCCTTCCAGCGTCTTACGTTCCTTCTCACCAGCGAAACTATTGGCCGTCAGAATACTGGAGGCCATCACCGGAATGATGAGAAACAAGGGAGCGAACATATACATGGCCAAGTAATAGACAATACGATGATTATCTGTAGGCATGGAAGCAAGCTGGGGAATCTGTCCACCATGGGTTAACGCATCCAATGATTCGAGTAGAAAGCTGATGTTGCCCAGAGAACGAAGTTCCATTCTGGAGGCCGCCCACAGGAGGGCGGAGGGCATGATGATTCCAATAATCAGTGGAACGATCAACATGGGCAACCAGAGCTGAACGCTGGCTGTGACGGACCGGATATCTTTACGTACCAGTGCACGTATGGCTTGGCGGTTATTCATGGTGGTGTGCCTCCCTTATGGCAAAATAGATACTTTCCAGATCACTGCCCGTGATGCGGGCCTGATAGACTTGACCATGCTCCGTTAATTGCCTTAGCAGTAATGGAATATCTTCACGCGATGTAAGCTGGAATGTCGCTTGATGTGCGGAGATTATTTCAGGTGTAAAGTTGGTTGCCGTGTGCCATCCATCGGACATGTCGGCTTCTACTTCGAGCTTCGGAGTGGACAGGTACCGGCTAACAATCTCCTGTTCCGTGCCTTCCTCCACGATGCGCCCCTTTTCCATGAAAATATAATGATCACAGACGGCTGACAGTTGAGACAGCACGTGGGATGAGACCAGAATTGTCATCTTTTCTTCCTTATTTAACTGACGGATAATGCGCAGCACCATCTGAATTCCATCCGGATCCAGGCCATTGGTGGGCTCATCCAGAAACAGGATGGAAGGACGGTGCAAGAGTACTCGGGCAAGGCCCAAGCGTTTCTTCATGCCTGTGCTATAGGTGCCGACTTTTCGATGCTGATAATCCTGTAACTCGAACAGAGTTACAAGCTCATCGATTCGTTTCTTGGCATGCTTCAGGCCAAAAACATCTGCGAAGAAAGTCAGATTGTCACGCCCGCTCATATTTTCATATAATCCACTTTGTTCGGTAAGAGTGCCACACATGGCCAGTACTTTCTCCGCCTCACGAGCGGCGTCCAATCCGTTAATGGTTACCTGTCCACCGGAAGCGCCTAAGACCCCATTCATGATGCGAATCAGTGTGGTTTTGCCCGAACCGTTGGGTCCAATCAACCCGGTGACACTACCTTGTTTAACTGTGAAACTGACATCATGCAGTGCTTGATGCACCTTGAATTGCTTGGATATGTTGCGTACTTCGATCATGTATATTCACCGTCCGATCTGAGTTTGGAGATTATACGTGCGGTAGGCTGATATCGTTCAAATGGACGACAAAAAAGATATTTTCCTCCTTCAATAGTCCCGAATGTAGGATGCACAATTACCCTGAAGTCTGCCTGAAATCGGGTCTCAGGTTTGTTTTCACTCTGCCTTGTAACATGTATCCTTATTTTAGGGTAGAACATCCGTTTCATTGCTATTCATAACGTGGTAATGAAAGATAAGGCCATACGTCTCATGAATGCCTGAAATATGCATATACGCCGGTCTTGGTTATCCAGGGCCGGCTTGATGTGATGTTTTGGCGTGCCTGTCACGGGGAACGTCTGTTTCTAACGATTACATAATGAATTCGTCTAACACATCCATATGAATACATTGTATGGATACATATTGTGTTTGGACGTAGAGGAAGGTGAGTGAGTCATGACAGCATCCAATGAATATCGTTTTCAAGTGAACCTGAGCGGGATGATCCAGATTTTATCCAACCATCTATATAGTAGTCCTAAGGTGTTCTTGCGCGAACTGATGCAGAATGCGACGGATGCGATTACCGCACGAACGGAGTCGGAGCCGGGGTATCAGGGTGAAGTGCGTGTTGAACTGACGGGAACAGGTGAGCAATTGACCATGATGGTGGAGGACAACGGCATCGGCTTGACTGAAGCTGACATCCATGAATTCCTGGCCATGATTGGACAATCCTCGAAGCGGGGGCAGCAAGCGCTGCTGGATGGAGAGACTTCGTTTATCGGACGTTTCGGGATCGGGTTGTTATCCTGTTTCATGGTAAGTCACGAAATTGTCATGCTGACGCAATCCGCGAAGGGCGGCCCTTCGATGGAGTGGCGGGGCAAGCCGGATGGCACCTATACGATTCAACAGTTGGACACACAGCTGTCCCCGGGGACCAAAGTATATCTGCGTTGCACACCGGACGCGGCGCACTACTTTGAACCAGATTATGTGAAAGAAGCTCTGTTCTATTACGGAGCGTTATTGCCGTATCCGGTCACGTTGCATCATGACGGCGCGCAACATGTGGTGAATAGTGAGACACCGATCTGGCTGATGGACCCTGCGCTCGCACGTTCACGCAGATCAGAGGTATTGGCATTTGGTGAACGTCTGCTTGGCGAGCAGTTCCAAGACTTCATTCCGTTGACGACAGCTTCAGGCCGTACCGGAGGTATTGCTTTTGTACTGCCACACGCGGTTAATCTCAATGCCAAGCGTTCTCACAGGGTTTACCTGAAGCGAATGCTGATTTCGGAGAAGGCCGAGAACATTTTGCCAGAGTGGGCGTTCTTTGTGAAATGTCTGATCTGGACAGATGAGCTTCAACCGACGGCATCACGAGAGCATTTTTATGAAAATGAAAAGCTGGAGGAAGTTCGCTCCGAACTCGGAGACGCACTTCGCAAGGGACTGGCCGACATGGCTGAGAGCCAGACGGAACGGCTACAGAAGCTGATTCGCCTGCATGCCTTATCCATGAAGGCACTGGCTGTGCAGGATCAGGCATTCTACGCGATGATTCATCGCTGGCTGCCTTTTGAGAGTACGAGGGGGCACCGTGAACTGGGTGAGCTGATCGATGAAGGAGAGACATTGTATTTCACGTCCTCTGTTGATGAGTACCGTCAGATTCATCATGTGGCATCCGCACAATCAATGCTGGTGATTAACGGTGGTTACATCTATGACAGCGAGTTGATGGCGACACTGCCGATGACCGTGCACAACGTACACACGGAGCGTCTACAGCCGGATCAGGTCTCGATGAGTTTCACAGATGTGCCACCCGCTGAGCGTAATCAGTATTATGATGCGTTGCGACTCGCCGATTCTGCTCTGCAGCGCTTCCGTTGTCGGGCTGAGGTGAAAGGTTTTAAGCCATCGGATCTGCCGGTGTTGTTCACGCTGTCTCAGGAATCGTCAACACTTCGTGCGCTGGAAAAAGCAAGCGAGGAGAGCACGGAATTGTTCTCGTCTGTTCTGGGTTCATTGTCTTCTGGCATGAGTTCAGCAGGGTACTCAACCTTGTATTTGAACGTGAGTAATCCGATCATTCAGCGTGTACTGACATCACCGGATGACCAGATGACACCGATTGCCATCGAAATGTTATACGTCAATGCACTGATGATGGGGCATTATGCCATGAGCAAGCAGGAGCTTGAAGTGTTAAATCAGGGCATTGTTCGTTTTATAGATTGGGGTTTGCGTGCAAATACAGATCGTAAGGGGGATGCCTGATGAAGACAGAGATGGACTTTGAAGAACTGATGGACGAGGCCTATGGCTTGCCCAATGGTCCGGCGAAGCTTGGTATGCTGGAGGAAGCGGCAAGAGTTGCCGATGTGAACGGCATGGAGGAGAGGCATACGAAGCAAGATCGGAGATTGTGGAGACAGCAACATTCTGTGGTTATCCGATGAAAGCACTGATTGCTTTTTCCTGGCAGCTGGGCAAGTTCGACCAACAGCCCGAAGAATATGATGAAGAAACATTAATGTGGTCGTACAAATGGATATTGGGCAAGATGCCCGACTTCCCGGAAATATCACGTGAGAAGATCCTGGAGCTGTTGGAGGATTTCGGACGGCGTTTCAAGTCCTACGGTTACAGCGAACGCTCCTACTGGTATTATCGGTTCCGGATCTTTATGGATTTTGGGGAGCTGGAGGAAGCGGGACGCAGTTATGATCGATTCAGAACGATGGATCGTGACTTTATGAGTGACTGCGAAGCCTGTGAGCAGGATGAGATTATGCGATATTTCTTGTTAAAAGGAGACGATGAGAAGGTCTTGGAAGTGGCACAGCCTATCCTGAAAGGGCGTATGAGCTGTGCAGAGATTCCGCATCTGACTTTGTCTGAAATTTTGATGCCGCTATATCGGTTGGGACGGACTCCGGAAGCAGATAAACATCAGACCAAGGGATATCGCCTGATCAAAGGCCAGAACGATTTTGTGCAGAGTTTTGCGGAGCAGATGGATTATCTCACACGTACGAATCCGGCAAAAGGCATTGATGTGCTGGAGGAAACACTGGTGTTTGCTGCTGATCATGAAGATCCTTACGCCAAAATGTTGTTTTATGCCAGAGCAGCATCGTTGCTTCGCCGCTGGGCGGAAGAATCTCCAGAATACCGATTACGTCTGCCAGCATCTTTCCCGTATGAAGGTGATCCAGGCGACCTGCTCAAGCTGGCCGATTACTTTGCGGAGCATGCTCAGACCGCTGCAGCCAAGTTTGATCAGCGCAACGGGAACCGCCATGTATCTTCGTTGATCGAATAGAGACGGATATAACTGAGTAACAGATTTTTATAATAAGTTATGAAAAGTAACGAAAATGGCTTGTTCGAGAAGGATCTTACCCTTCTGAACAAGCCTGTTTTTTTTGCATCATGAGCATGATAGATCTAATCGGTATGAAGATGTTTTATTTTTATTGTGCTGAAGTCGCAGAAGGGACCGGCGCTGGTACTGGAACCGGTGCAGTTTCAGATGTCTCCTCTGCAGCTTCGGCTTCTTCAGCAGGTTCTGCTTGCGGCTGCCTAGCAGCCATCAGCTCAGCGACGATTTGATCTGTTGGTTGGGTAAGCAACGCATACATAATCGCAGCCTCTTCCTGACGAATCAGAGGTTTGCGAGAAAGTAAATCAACGGATCCATCTTCAAGCACTTTTACCTCAGGTCCATGGATACCAAGCTTCGCCATCATCTGAACGGCTGGTACAGCCCATGGGTCCGTGTGACCCGCAAGTTTGACATCCGTGAACAGTTCACTAGGATATTGCAGTTGCAGAATTCTCCACATCATGACCATGGCTTCCTGTCGGATAATCACTTGATCCGGCTTAAACTGCTGTTCGTCTTTGCCAGTAATCATACCCATTTCATATCCAAGTTGGATATATCCGGCTGCTGCATGGTCTGCCCAGTCGGTGCCTGCAGGAGGTGTTGTTTTGCTGGGCTTCAATCCACTCAGTTTAAGCGTGTTCTCAATAAATTCAGCTCGTGTCACAGCTGTTTTCGGTTGGAAAGACTTGTTAGCATCATTCTCATAATATCCAAGAGATTGTATGGCATAGATTGCTTCAGCATAAGGACTGTTATCACGAACATCCCGGAAGCCCATAGGCTTTTGCCCTTTTTTCTCATAACCCATAGGGTTGAGGTAAGGTTCTTTCATATAGATGGTTCCATCAGCATTTTTCTTGAATGCTGTGAATTGACCGGTCAATTCATCTTTGAAGAGATTATCTTCCACTTGAATCAGGTTGCGTTGACCCAGAAAAACGTCCGAAATGCTCAGTTGTCCAGGCTCTGTACCAGCATTTTTCAGGGAGCTGACGATCGTGCTAATTCGCAGATCCGCGTACAATCCGGTGAAGCGTTGCAGCTCAGCTGCGGATTGCGGCGTGTATTCCTTGAACTGTACAGGCTCTGCATATTGCGGGAAGAAACTTTGAATGAATGCCGGGTAGAACAGATTACGAAGTGCTCCATTTTGATTATACGTCAGGAAAACGCCTGTATTTTGCTCGGGAATAAGGAAGAGATAAGAGCTGAATCCGGTCAGGTCGCCTCCTTTTGTAATGATACTTGGACTACTTCCTGCTCCGGGAAGCTGAAATGCAGCTTCGAATCCATACGTGGTGTTTGGTAACAGTGGATGAATGGAGGAACGGTACTGTTCCATGCTTTTCACCGTGGATTCCTTGAGAATGCGCTCGTTGTCTTTCACGCCATCATTCAGAAACGCAATCATGAACTGCCCGATGTCCTCAGCGGTAGACAACATGCCACCTTGAGGCATTGGTGTTGGAGAGATGGTGTACAGATCAAGCGGATTGTGTGCCGCATCATAGCCTGTAGCTAGCTGCTTTTGGAACTTTTTGTCCAGCATGAAACTGCTGTTATCCATTCCTAGCGGTTTGAAGATATGTTGTTGCATGTAGGATTCAAAAGGCTCGCCGCTTACATTTTCAACAATCATGCCAAGCAGCAAAAACGAGAAGTTATCGTACATGTAGGCGCTACCAGGCTCGCGAACGACAGGAGGCATGTGTTGCTGTGCGTAATCCTCCATCGCTATGTACTTGTCGAAATCAGTATGGATGTCTTCCTGCTGCGGATCACGAATCTCGAATCCGGTCGTGTGTGTGAGCAGGTTCTCCACAGTTACAGGTTTGTCAAAAGGATTATCAAACTCGAGCCCTTTCACATAGTTCTGAAAATCAGCTTGCAGATCAACCTTGCCTTGCTCGACCAGCTGCATAACAGCTGCTGACGTGAACGTTTTGGAGACAGAGGCTACACGGAAGGCCGTATTTTTCGGATCGATAGGCGTTTTGTTCTCCTGATCAGCATAGCCGTATCCTTTTTCCGCCAGAACTTTGCCATCCTTCACAACAACAACGGAGGCTCCCACATAATGGGGCTTTGCCTCAGGTGAATCGAAAAAAGAATCCAGAAATGCTGTAGCCGATTCAGTTGTCAGCGCTTTCGTCTTTCCTTGTTCAGCACCTACTGGAGTTGCGGTCTCCGCCTGAACTGCGGGTACCCACAGACTGAGAGACAGAACCACAGCCATAAAAGCTCCTGTTAGGGAGGTGAACCTGAAACGGGTCTTTCGTTTGGATAAATGCATGCAAACACTCCTTTATGAAAATATTTACAAAATAGTTACCTACCCATGTATTACTGATTACTCGCACGATAGGTTTCACGATAATAGATTCCAATGTTGGCAATCCAGATCACAGAGAGCATTACAATCGGGAATGGAGCAAAGGTAAAGAGCATCGAATATAGAACCATAGAGACCATTCCGACACCAAGAAGTACATTCATCATCTGAAAAGAACGATAGGCTGCGCGATACACGATCCATTTCTCACCTTCATCCAGCTTCTCAAAATGATCTTTCTTCATATTGCGCGAGTTCAGATCCAGAGTGCGTTCAGGGTAATAACGGTTGTATCGCTTCACAGTCAGAGTTTGCACTACCACAACGATGATAATAGAGATACACGAAGCAACAAAATTTAAGAGGTTGAACAATTCTGGAGAATTCGGCATGGTTCGGTTGGATGCATACAAGGACAAAGCAAGTGCTGCCCAGGTAAACGTAAGAATAACGCTGAATCCGCTGAGTATCATCGCTTTTCCGAGGGAGCGCTCTGCGGGAGAGATGAGTGAATCGGAATCTCCATAAGCATCATCTTCCATGGGAGGGACAGATGGCGTGCGGGAGAGACTGAAGATGTTCCACACCGTCATAACTACCACAAGAGCCGCCAGGATTGCGAATAAAAGATCATAGTCATAATACACGGACAGCGTCCAGTTCAAGTCAGAAGGGAGTTTACTGACTCCGCTAGCTCCGAGAAAACCAACTACAGCGCCACCTGCTGCATACAAGGGAAGACGCAACCGCTTTTTAATGGACGAGGATGATGAACTTTTCATTTTAATCTCCACCTTTCAGTTCAAAGATTTTTTCAACAGGTTCACGAAATACATGTGCTATTTTTAGTGCCAGAACGACCGACGGAGAGTAATCTCCACGCTCTATCAGGGCAATGGTTTGACGGGATGCACCAATGAGTTTGGCCAGTTCTGCTTGGGATAGCCGGTCTCTGGCTCGTAACTCCCGAACGTGATTGTGTAATTCTTCCACTTGCTCACCTCCATGAACCTAATGTACATGATATTTGACTAAATGTAAACTATAATATACAAAATGTTAAAGATAATTTACTTATAAACGTTGATAATGGACATGAAAAAGAGAGCCTGCTGGGCTCCCTTGGATGATTATTTTGTTGTCGGAAAAGTTGCCAGAAAAGTGAAATCAAGATGCATCTGCACACGGCAGATGTTGATTCTGTTCCTCTGCCTTCCGAAGTAACATTCGGAAAAAGATGAGCGCTCCAAGTCCCATCAGGATATACAGACCAGCCATCGCATAGGAGGGCAGAAAGGCTCCAATGGTTAACCCGAGACTGCCGAGGAGGGCAGCTGCGTTGTAACTCAACCCGTCAGCAGCCATATAGGCAGCACGGTCCGAATCTGGAATCATACCCGCGAGCATGACCTGACGAACAGGGGCGTACATCAATTCTCCAACGGTTAGCAGTATAGCGGATGAGATGAGTAACCAGGCCCAGTTGCTGAAAGCAAGTACGGTGAAACCTGCGGTATAGAGGAGCATACCGACAGTCATGATAGATCGGGACTGGAAGCGACCTATCCATCTGGAGAATGGAATGGCAACCAAGGCGACCATTACGGTGTTGATGACCATGATCAGGCTGAACATATGCAGACCTGAGATATCTGAGCCGAACAGTTGGGCGGTGAATTCATTTTTTAGACGAACAGCGATGTATTTATCCAACTGAAATTCCAGGGAGACTGCAAGTACAGTAGCCGTGAAAAATATCATGAAACGTTTGTCCTGAAAGACCGCCCAGTACGTTTTCAGTATGTTCCTCTGGATGGGAGCATCGCCATAACCAAGTACACGTTTATCCATTGTTTCACGAATCATAAAGATCAAAATAAACAGGGTAGCTAGGCTTTCAAGGCATACCAGACTGAACAATAGGAAACGAAATGATTCGAAAAATAGCCCGCCTATCAGTGCACCAAAAGTTACAGCAACGTTTGTGGTCCAATATTGCAATCCATATACATAATGACGTTCATGTTCACTGCTCACGTCGACAATCATGGCATTAGCAATCGGCACGGTGATCCCTGAACTGAGACTGCTGAGCAGAAACATGAGACAAGTGACAATGATCGAATCCATCCACGGCGAATTGGCGATGGCCAAGCCGAGTAGAGCCACGACCTGGAGACTTTGTGCGATCACCATCAATTTCTTCCGTCCAATCCGGTCAGACCAATATCCTGCCCACAATCCCACAATCATGGACGCCACAATATTGACAGTCAGCAATAACCCCGCCAAACTTGCGCCAATCTGAATACTCAGATAGATCGCCATGAATGGAATGATGGACTTCTGGGTCAGATCGGTGAAAAAATCAGTAATGATACGTATCCTGATGTTAGGGTGCAAATCGGCGTATTTCATAAGTCGTTTTTCTTCCTTCCCACTGGTCATGTTGATGTTACTGAGTATAATGGAGGAAAACCTGAAGAAAAACTGTAGAAGCATCCGGATGGATTTCGTATTTTAGCAGAAGGTAGGGCATATATGGACGTATCAGAACATTACATTCAACTGCGATTAAACTTTCCACATGTACATGATGAACAAGAATTGCATACAACGGTAGGTGAACTCGCCGATCTATTATGTTGTACCATGCGTAACATGAACCTCATTATGAACAAATTCAAGGAGAACGGATGGGTCAGGTGGAACCCGCAACGCGGAAGAGGCAAAAAATCGATGCTGGTATTTTGTGTCCCGTTACTTGAAGTGGCGCGTGAACGATTTGACCATCTCCTGGATGGGAACAGGATGGAGGACGCCTATGAACTGGCCGCCACCTTACCAATTACGATGAGAGAACATCTGATGCAGCAAATGCAGCATCAATTTGGTCTGCGTTCGAATGGAGGGGACAGAGGACGAGTGGATACATTGCGGATTCCACGGAATATCCCTTTTAAGACATTGGATCCCACGCAGACGGCCATGTGGGGAGAAGTTTTTATTGTTGCGGAGGTTTTTGATTGTTTGGTTCGCTATAATGCTGAACACCAGGTCTGTGAACCGAGTCTTGCTATGGCATGGGAGAGTCATTCAGAGGGGAGGGAATGGACTTTTTATCTGCACAAAGGTATACCATTTCATCATGGCAGAACATTGGATTCAGAGGACGTGAAGTTTACCTTTGATCGCATTATCTCTGACAATAGTAACCCGTGCAGACCTCTATTTGGATCTATTGAGCGCATAGAGACGTTGGACGAATTGACAGTACGTTTTGTGTTAAACAAGCCTAACTTCATGTTCCCGGATCTGATGAGTAGTATGTCTGCATCGATCTTGCCGAGAGATGTGGAGATGAATCCGCTCCATCCGATTGGAACAGGACCTTATCGGTTGACACGTCATGATTCCAAGCTGCTTGTGTTGGAAGTATTCCCTTCCTACTTCCGAGGCCGAGCCTATATTGACCGCGTTGAAGTATGGCAACTTCCCCACTCTGGGAGGGTGGAGTCCGTCATCAAGCATAATATATTTCCGGATGCGGAGCCTCGTGCCGTGCAGCATGAGATGCAGGGTGGCATGTATATGACGTTTAATATGCAAAAGGAAGGGCCACAGCATGATGTGAATTTTCGCCGGGCTGTTCAACAACTATTGAATGCGCAGGAGTTGTCGCAAGCGCTCGGAAGCACGAACACGCAGGCTGCTTATAGTTTGATTCGAGGACGAGTACAGCAACCTTTAAAGGTGGGTTCAAATCAAGGGGAGCCATGGAAACAGCAATCGGAACAACTGGATGGTTCGGTCACACCTGTACCTGAACTTTCCGTGGAGACCTCACTGGCGCGGGCCTCAGCATTATTGCGTCATAGCTCTTATCAAGGGCAGAGTTTAAGTCTGTGGGTGGAAGAAGGCGAGAAGATGGAGGCAGATATGGTCTGGTTTGCAGAGAGAAGTAAACAGATTGGCCTACATATCAACATTATGCAGGGAGATCCGATCCATGCAGTCTATCAAGATGGGTTCGGGGAATGTGATCTGATCTATACAGGAGAAATCTTCAATGATCATGTCGTGCTGAGTCTCGTGACGATGTACACCTTCCAGAACACGTTATTCCTGATTGCGATGAATGATTACTGGAGACATGAACTGGAACAGGAATGTGGACGAGTGGTGATGATCCAGGAACCTGCGGAGCGGTTGAATAGATTGATTCGGTTAGAAGATCGACTGATTCAGGAGGCGTTGCTTCTGCCGACATACAGCTTCAAGGAAGAACACGCCCATCATGATTCGTTGCGAGATTATCGTCTTGCGGGGTATGGTCTGCCTGATCTGCGGAGATTGTGGGTGAAGAGAAGACCTGGTGCCGAGGAAGAGGATACGAGTTACCCAGTGTATATTCCGTTGTGGTAGGTATGGATACCACAACGGAATGAATCAGGTGTTCACCAGTTCTGATCGTTTACGAAACCCTGGTGAATTCAATAGGTTTTGTACCCGGCTCAAGCAACAAAGGAATGGAGATGGATTGAGCAACTTCTGATGATTCATTCAGGGTGAATGTAAATGTAATCTTTAGCCCGAATGTGACCAGTTCGACAGAGAACGTATCTTTTCCGGTGTATTCCATGGGCATTTCAATGGCGTTAAAGGTTGCTTGCAACCCGTCCGTTGTCTCCTGAATAGACATCTCGCCATAACCAGGATGCGTGTAAATACCCGCATAAGCGGTGTAAGGACGATCACAAGGTGTAATGTGAGGTTCTTCAACTTTTTCCTCAACGGCAGAGTCTGGCTGAAAAGGTACTTCCAGAGGATTCTCCGGATTAGCCTCCGTTTCAGCTGATTCTTTCCCCATTAATTTGCTCAATTTGGAACTCCAATTGACGGGCTCCAATCCAAGCAGTTGATCCATGATATGAAAAGCAACCGTATACGGAATTATACTTCCGTTGGTATTGCTCAGAACCACGATTCCAATCTGCTCCTCTGGCAAAAAGGCAACTTGTGATGCAAAGCCATCAATAGCCCCACCATGATGAATCATGGCATGTCCACGATAAGGCTCAATCATCCAACCCAGACCATATGTACTCACAGGCAGTTCTTGGCTTATGAACGGCGAATCACTGGGCATCTGAGGACTATGCATAATCTTCATCTGCTCCTTAGATATCAAGGACGTTCCTTCCCATTGACCTTGATGCAACTGGAATTGAAGCCATGCAATCATATCGGCTAGATTGCTGTTAATGGAACCAGCAGGTCCTACGGCATCAATGGCTCGAAAAGGTATTCTCGTATTCTGACCATCCTTCTCCATATAAGGGTACGCATAGTCAGGCTGAAGTTGCATTTTTTCAACAGAGAACAGACTTGAGTTCATACCCAGCGGATTAAATAGGGTCATCTGAACCATCTGCTCCCACGAAGTTTCATTGAGCTGTCCAACCAGATAACCTGCCGTCATGTACATCAGGTTCTGATACTGCCATTTGTTTCGGAAATCCTGATTTGGCTCCAGATACTGTAATGTACGAACAAGTTCTTCTCTTGTACGCGGGGAGTTGTACCATACCAACTCATGCCTTGGAAGACCCGAACGATGACACAGCATGTCGCGAATAGTTATACGTTCTGTTGCGATCGGATCGAACATCTGAAAATCTTTCATATACGACTTCACAGGGGTATCCCAGTCGAGTATCCCCTGATCCACAAGCAGAGCAGCGGTTGCTGCGGTAAAGGCTTTGGTACTTGAACCGATGGCAAACAACGTATTAGGGGTAACTTCAAGTTTGGACTCCAGGTCACGATAACCGTAGCCTTTTTGCCAGACGACTTCATCCTTATGGACCACAGCCACCGCTGTGCCGACACCATTCCATAATTGAAGCTGCTCGTCGATGAATTCATCCAGTCTTTCCAGAGATGTGCTAAGCTTTGTTGTCGTCATGCTTTTCCCTCCCAATATTCAATAAAACGAATAATCTCCTACAATTCACTATGCCTTTTCTGGATAAAGTTAACATCCTCCCCGAGACTGATTTTGCGTAGCAATGCCGTATTAACGGACTTCACCGATTGCTTGTCAAACTAGTCCGCATATATCGAACAAGTCCCTCATAACATGTACTAATCAAGTAGGGGTTCTGCTGCAAGCACAATCCTGAAGTGAAAACATGTGCTAAAGGGGATGATGTCATGCGCCGAATATCATGGATGCTTGCCATGGTATTGGTCTTATCGGCCTTACTTGCCGCCTGCGGGAAGAAGGATGCGGCAGCTGTGGTCAAAGATCTGAACGAAGTCGTAGGAGAGATGGAAAGTTACCAGGGGGCAGGCGTGATGACGCTGCATACCGGAGATACGCCGCAGCAGTACAAGGTCGAGGTATGGCATCAGAAGCCTTCCTATTATCGTATTGCGTTAACGAATGCCAAAAAGGATGTAACACAGATTGTCCTGCGTAACGATGAAGGTGTGTTTGTTCTGACGCCGAGCCAGAACAAAAGCTTCCGTTTTCAGAGCAATTGGCCAGATAATCAGGGACAGGTATATCTCTATGAAACATTGATTCGGAGCATTACGGGGGATACAACCCGCCAGTTTGCGGATGAGAAGGAAAGCTATGTATTTGATGTAGCTGCCAACTATAATACACACGCACTTGTCAGACAGAAAATCTGGCTGAACAAAAGTGATTATGCTCCTAAACAGGTGGAGGTATCCGACTCCAATGCCAATGTTGTGGTCGATGTGAAATTTGACTCCTTCAAATTCGGGACTGAATTTGAGAAAGATGCCTTTGACATGCAACGTAACATGACAGCCGCTACAGAAGAAGGCGGCAAAACAGGAACGGACTCCGGTGTCACTCCTGTAGAACAAACCGGTAATGAGGGCGGTAAAGAACCTGCCAATCCTCAGACTGCGCCTGAACCTGACGGAGCTGTCACTGATGGACAGACGGGTGTAGGTGGGGACACAGAGCAGCAAGGTACAGAAGGTGCTGTAACAGGTCAGGAAGGCGAAGAGCCAACACTCGCAGAACCGGAAGATGCAGACAGCTTCGGCGTAATTCAGCCGACCTATGCGCCGGAAGGTGTGCAGCTCAAGGATGATCAGATTCTGGAAGAGGCGGGGGACTATTCGGTTATGCTTCGTTATGAAGGAACATATAATTACACGATATTCGAAGCCAGACCGCAGGATCGTGCTGTGTCGCTTGCCCCATCCCGTGTACTGGATCTGGGATTCACACTAGGGATGGTCAGCGGAGATGCGTTGCAGACACTGACATGGACGACAGATGGCATAGAATATCGGATCACCAGTGCCGACCTGCCTGATAACGAAATGGTACGTATTGCAACATCGATGCAAGAAGAGTCAGGCAAATGATTTTTGAACAAATGAACGAATAGTAGCATAAACATAAGGAATGCTAAGAAGCATCGGAGACCTGTTCTCCGGTGCTTTGCTTTGATGTAAGACAGGTATTCATCTGGCGCCGTTTTTCTTACTCGATACACCCAATAATGAAAAATTCGCTTCTACGCAGAGGGAACCGGGTAAATAATCGATATAAGCAGATTTTGCTGGGGTGGGAAAGTGGAATTTTGCCCTGCCAATCTCGCTTATTGGTCTTCTTCTGTGTTCGCATTTGTTCCTCAAACGGCGCACCTTACATCTGTTTTTGAATGCGAAACTTCGGTTCATTTGACAGTCACATGCTGGAGCATTACGATGGAGTCTGACGTGAGCCGGATTAAGATGATTAGAGAAGGTGACTTAACGTGCAAGGACAATATCGGCCGACCCAAGCGGACATCAATTTGGATCATTTGTGTACTAACGTAGAAGCTTTCCGCGAGGCATTGCCTCAGGGCATGAAATTCCTCGCCTGTGTGAAGGCCAATGCCTATGGACACGGAGCGGTGGAGACGGCCAGAGAACTGGAACGAGTGGGTGTGGATTACTTAAGTGTGGCTTTTCTTGACGAAGCTCTGGAACTGCGACAACATGGGATTACGATTCCAATCCTGGTATTGGGTTATACGCCGCCTGAAGGGATCGCTGTTGCATGGCAACATGATGTGACCGTCACACTGTTCAGCAAGGAAGTGCTTGAAGCCATTCGACATCTGGATGCGAGCACATTCGCTAACAAACTGAAGGTTCATATTAAAATCGACAGCGGAATGGGCCGATTAGGTCTGTTGCCTGGTGATGAGGCATTGGCTTTCATTCAGGAAGTAGCTTCGCTCAATCAGGTGATGCTGGAAGGCATGTTTACCCATTTTGCCAGAGCAGATGAAGAAGACAAAACCTATACACTGGAGCAGTATAGACGGTTCCAAAGCGTGGTTCATGCGCTCAGGGATCAGGGATGTTCCATCCCGATTATACATACGGCGAACAGCGCCGCTGCCATTGATACACCGGAATTATCCTATGACATGGTACGTGTGGGAATAAGCCTGTACGGACTGTATCCTTCGGCTGAGGTGAATCATCAGGTGGTGAAGCTGTCCCCGGGTATTGACGCTGAAGACAAAAGCGGTTCTGGTCAAAACACTGCCACCCCATTGGGGGATCAGTTACGGAACCCGTTATTTTACGCAAGGGTACGAACGAATAGCGACACTGCCGCTCGGATATGCAGACGGATTCTCCAGAATGCTGACAGGTAAAGCACAAGTGCTTGTACGCGGCCGCCGCGTCCCTGTCGTCGGTACAATCTGCATGGATCAGTGTATGGTGTCGTTACAATCTTTCGCGGAAGAGGCGGAAGAAATTCAAGTCGGCGAAGAGGTTGTCCTCATCGGTCATCAGTCTGGTGGCGTTATAACCGCAGACGAGGTGGCATCCCAGCTCGGTACGATTGCTTATGAAGTGATCTGCATGATGGCGCACCGCATTCCACGGGTATATACCCGCGGGGGAGCAGTAGTCGCCATAATCAATCCACTTTTGACATCCTGACAGCTAAATGGACGTCATTACCAATAAACTTTTTTTCAGAACAGAAGGAAAACTGTCGGAGCATCTCGAATTATGTATGACGGTAAGGATTTAATTCCTGAATTGAGATGTTTGGTCTGTACGAATATTGTTCCCCGTGTTTATAATGGAGTACAGCATACTTGATATACTCGGGGCATATATATTCCTTTGTATAAAAGTTCTGGAAAAACGTAATACTGGTTCACAATGGCGAAAGGTTTGTGGGGGTGGAAGAAAGGTGGCCAACTTGCAGAACACCAAGCGGATCATGATCAGTTTACCTGATTATCTTTTGCAGGAAGTGGATGGCATCGTAGCGCTGGAGAATTCCAACCGCAGCGAATTGATTAGGCAGGCTATGAAGCTGTATTTAACGGAGCGTAAGAAACGTTACATCCGTGAAACGATGCAGCGAGGATACATGGAGATGGCAAAAATTAATTTGACCATGGCATCCGAAGCCTTTCATGCGGAGGAAGATGCGGACAGCACTCTGGACCGCTTAGTTAGCGGGGTGTAGACATTGATCGTAAAACGTGGTGACGTTTTTTTTGCGGATCTTTCTCCCGTTGTCGGTTCCGAGCAAGGTGGAGTCAGGCCGGTTCTGGTGATCCAGAATGATATCGGCAACCGGTTCAGTCCAACTTGTATTGTGGCGGCTATCACCGCCCAGATCCAGAAGGCAAAGCTGCCAACGCATGTGGAAATTGATGCGGCGGCACACGGCTTTGACCGGGACTCGGTTATTTTGCTCGAACAAATACGGACGATTGATAAACAGAGGCTGACTGACAAGATTACCCATCTGGACGAGGAGACCATGAAATTGGTCAACGAAGCCTTACAGATCAGCCTTGGTTTAATCGATTTTTAGGCAGCAACCAGCGTCTTGTACGCTGTCCTGCTGTCCGTTGGCAATGGATGTTCCTGTAAGGGAACACACTGAATTCAGACTGTAATCAAAAGAGCGTATGACATCCTTCGGGCTGTTATGCGCTCTTTTGATTAAAGCTTGATGAAAGCGTAGAACATTGGCGATCTTTTCGCTATAATGAAACCTGAGAAACCGTTTACCCGAAAGACCTATATATAGAGGTGGAGGAGACATATGAGCATTTACATCAATCAGGAGAAGCTTCAATTTCATTTACAGACCCGTGAGGCCAGTTACGTATTTCAGGTACTGCCTTCAGGATATTTGGTGCATTTGTATTATGGCAAAAAATTACGCGACACCGATCTGAGCTGGTTGCATGTACGGACAGAACGAGCGTCCTTTAGCCCTAACCCGGTGCCAGAGGATCGTACGATCTCCTTCGATACGTTGCCAGTGGAATTGCCAGTGTATGGCACGAGTGATTTCCGTAATCCTGCAATCCAATTGGAACTTGAGAATGGCTCAACGGTTTCGGAGTTTACGTATACAGGCCATCGATTGGTCAAAGGAAAGACAGCGCTTACCGGACTCCCAGCAACGTATGTGGAATCCGATGACGAAGCAGAGACGCTGGTTATTGAATTGGAAGACCGCGTTGCTGGTATCAAAATCGAGCTCTCCTATACAGCCTTTACGGCATTTAATGCGATTACACGCTCCATACGTATCGTTAATGAGAGCGCTACCCCAGTGAATGTAGTGCGTGCGCTCAGTTCTTCCGTCGATTTCCCGCATGCAGATTATGAATTGTTGCAATTGTCCGGGGCTTGGACACGGGAACGGGATATCGTTCGCAGACCGCTTGCTTCTGGACTACAAGGTATTGAGAGTCGTCGCGGTTCAAGCAGTCACCAGCAGAATCCATTTATTGCGCTGATGACACCAGGCACGGATGAAGACCAAGGTGAAGTCTACGGATTCAGTCTCGTTTATAGTGGCAGCTTCACCGCACAGGCTGAAGTGGATCAGTTCCAAACCACCCGTGTATCGCTCGGGATCAACCCGTTTGAGTTCAGCTGGAAGTTGGAGCCACAGGAAGCGTTCCAGACACCTGAAACGGTTATGGTGTACTCGACTGCAGGTTTGGACGGCATGTCACAGTCCTACCACGAATTGTATCGGGAGCGTCTGGCACGCGGCAAATTCCGCAATGCGGAGCGTCCGGTGTTGGTCAATAACTGGGAAGCGACTTACTTTGGTTTTGATGCAGACAAGATTGAACAGATTGCTCGCGCTGGACAGAAGTTGGGTATTGAGCTGTTTGTCTTGGATGATGGCTGGTTTGGGCACCGGGACAGTGACAACTCCTCGCTGGGTGACTGGATTGTCGATAAAAACAAATTGCCACAGGGACTGGATGATCTGGCTAACCGCGTAACAGGTCTGGACATGCAGTTCGGACTGTGGTTTGAGCCTGAGATGATCTCACCAGACAGTGAACTGTACCGTGCGCACCCAGACTGGTGTCTGCATGTGCCTGATCGTCGCCGGACAGAAGGACGTCAACAACTGGTACTCGACTTCTCTCGTCAGGATGTACGTGATGAGATTGTACGCATGTTGACAGACGTACTTGGTTCTGCACCAATCACTTATGTGAAATGGGACATGAACCGGAATATGACGGAAGTGGGTTCCGCATTGCTTCCGGCAGACAGACAGCGTGAGACTGCGCATCGTTACATGTTGGGGTTGTATGACGTCATGGAACGAATCACTTCTGCGTTCCCGAACATTCTGTTCGAGAGTTGTTCAGGTGGTGGTGGCCGCTTCGATCCAGGTATGCTGTATTACATGCCACAGACGTGGACAAGTGATAACACCGATGCGATCTCCCGTTTGCGGATCCAATACGGTACGAGTCTTGTGTACCCGGTAAGTTCAATGGGGTCGCATATCTCAGCGGTACCGAATCATCAGGTCAACCGGATAACTTCGCTTGAGATTCGGGGACATGTTGCGATGTCGGGCAACTTCGGGTATGAGCTGGATCTGACAAAATTCACGGAGGAAGAGAACAACATCGTGAAAGCCCAGGTTGAACTGTACAAAGAGATTCGTGGAACGGTTCAATATGGAACATTCCGTCGCTTGCTCAGTCCGTTTGAAGGCAATGAGACAGCTTGGATGTTTATTGCACCAGACGGAAGCGAAGCTGTTGTATTCTACTTCCGTGTGCTCTCAGAGCCTAATGCGCCACTTCAGCGCCTGAAGCTGAAAGGATTGGACCCGAATGCGGATTATCGCCTGAAAGGCGGATCGGAGACCTTTACCGGCGATGCCTTGATGTATGGCGGCATTTCGGTAGGCAGTACATCAGGAGACTATCTGAGTGAGATGTTCCGCTTTGAACGCGTCTAGATAAAGTGAACTACAGTTTATTTACACGGATAATACGATGACAGAACAACCTTCCAATCGCTGTTATCCCCAGATTTTTTGATTCCCTTTCTCAAAGGGAAAATCCGTAGATAGCGTATGCTTCCGATGCAGCTTTCTTTCAGAAAGCTTTTAGGCGAACGCTTCGCTTTTTCAGGTTTTTTCTGTCCTCTCCGTCATGGTGTCAATGAGTAGTTTCACTTATTAGATTGCTTATTGTATATAGAGTTTTAAATAAAGGAGGACCGAGGAGCGTCGTGTTGACGTTTTTCGGTCTTTTTTTGACGTAATGGGGAAGGCTTGAGGATGACATCATTCTGTCAGAACTTGTATGCTTGCGGATTGATGGAAATCTGGACGTGATTCTGTGATAATATAGGGTAGAGTGGAAGAAACAAATGGTTCAACTATACTGTAATTACAGCAGCAAAGCTGCCCTGAAATGATTGTAACGAACGATTCAGGAAGGAAAGAGGGATTTATTTTGTCTGAACAGGAAACGGTTCTGGAACCCAATGAAGAAACAATAAAGGCAGAACGCCATGAACGAATCATCAAACAGGTAGCCAAGGAACTGTCACTGTCCTTGAAGCAGGTCCGCACAACGTCGGAGCTTCTGGACGAAGGCAATACGATTCCATTTATCGCCCGCTACCGTAAAGAAATGACTGGAGAGCTGGATGAGAACCAGCTGCGATCGATTGAAGAACGCATTGTTTATCTGCGCAATCTTGAGGATCGCAAATTGGAAGTCATCCGTATTATAGAGGAACAGGGCAAGCTGACCGGAGAACTGAAGAACTCCATTACCCAAGCTGTGAAGCTGCAGGAAGTGGAAGACTTGTATCGTCCGTTCCGTCAGAAGCGGAAAACACGTGCCAGTGTGGCCAAGGAAAAAGGTCTTGAGCCCCTTGCTGTATGGATCTGGGGTCAACCGAAACAAGGAGATGCACTCCAGGAAGCTGCGAAATATATCAATGCTGAACTGGGTGTAGAAGATGCGGAGGCAGCGCTTCAGGGAGCCAAAGACATTCTCGCGGAGAACATCGCAGATGATGCTGCCATTCGTGCCTGGATTCGTCGGTACACCTTGGATCACGGGATGCTGACTTCGGAAGCGAAGGATGCTCAAGAGGAGTCCGTGTACGAGAATTATTATGATTACCGCGAACTAGCCAAAAAGATGCCTCCACACCGTATTCTCGCGATTAATCGCGGTGAACGTGAGAGTATTCTGAAAGTTGGCCTGGACGTACAGGCAGAACCGGCCCATCGTCATATGGAAGGACAGATCATTCGTGGTGCTTCTGCCGTACAGGATATCCTGCGTGATGTGATTGAAGATGCATACAAGCGGCTTATTGCACCTTCCATCGAGCGTGAAGTTCGTGGAGAGCTCACGGAAAAAGGTGAAAATCAGGCCATATCGGTTTTCTCGGCCAATCTGCGTAACCTGTTGCTTCAACCGCCGATTCATGGCAAACGTGTGCTGGGTGTCGATCCGGCCTATCGTACCGGTTGTAAACTGGCTGTAGTAGATGATACGGGCAAACTGCTGGAAGTGGCTGTGACCTACCCAACGCCACCACACAACAAGAAACGTGAAGCTGCGGAAGTATTCCATCGGATGATCAAGCAATATGATATCGGACTGATCGTCATTGGTAATGGTACCGGATCACGTGAAACGGAGCAGTTTGTTGCCGAGATCATTCAGGAGAACGGTGATGAAAGTCTTGTGTATCTGATTGTTAACGAAGCAGGCGCGAGTGTATATTCTGCATCCAAGCTGGCCCAGGAAGAGTTCCCTGATCTGGATGTTGCGGAGCGCAGTGCAGCTTCCATTGCTCGCCGGGTACAAGACCCGCTGGCGGAGTTGGTTAAGATTGATCCAAAAGCCATTGGCGTGGGTCAATATCAGCATGACGTCTCCCAGAAGGTTCTGGAAGAAAGCCTGAAGGCTGTTGTCGAATCCGCAGTTAACCATGTGGGTGTGGACGTAAATACGGCATCACCTTCGTTGCTGTCATATGTTGCCGGAGTTAACGCTACGATTGCCAAAAACATTGTGAAATACCGTGAAGAGAATGGCCGGTTTACGAACCGCCGTCAGCTTCAGAAGGTGCCACGTCTGGGTGCCAAAACCTATGAGCAGTGCGTAGGCTTCATGCGTATTGGTGAAGGTGAGAATCCATTGGATCGTACACCGATTCACCCTGAGTCTTACAAGGTGGTGGATCAGCTGTTCAAGGAGCTTCAGGTTGCACTGGACAAGCTGGGCAGCAAGGAACTGTCGGTATTACTGTCAGAGCAACAGCCAGAACAATTGGCCGTGAAACTGGGCGTAGGTGTGCCTACATTGCGTGACATTCTGGACAGCTTGCAGCGTCCGGGTCGTGACCCGCGTGAAGAAATGCCGTTGCCAATCTTCCGTACAGATGTATTAAAAATTGAGGATCTGGTGGAAGGCATGGAGTTGCAAGGTACGGTTCGGAACGTTATTGATTTTGGTGCCTTTGTTGATATTGGAATTAAGAGTGATGGGCTTGTCCATATCTCACAGCTCAGCAACGGATATGTTAAACATCCGATGGATGTTGTATCTGTCGGGGATAATGTAACGGTCTGGGTTATGAATGTGGATACCAAAAAAGGCCGTGTCGGCCTTACGATGAAGAAGCCTGCTTCTGCGCATCAGTCTTCTTAAATAGTAGGATTGGAGAACAGCCTTCCCTAACCAGGAAGGCTGTTTGTTGTCGACAGTAATAGTCCCGTTGTCCGTTCTAATTCCTCTAGTAAGTACGGTGGGCAATATGTGCATTTTCTTAAAGTACGTGTTCAAAAGGCCATCCTTCGTAATCCGATGCAGACTTTTATGAACAACCTCTTAAAGTTCGTTCTCCGCGCTGCGTGGTGTGCCATTTGCTGGTTTGTTACGATAAAAGAACCAGCATTCGTTCAGCAACTTGATTTGCCGGCTGTCCTTTTTGTGAAATGCACGCATCAGTTGATTGCAAAGCCATTGAGGCAAGGGTATCTCCTCCTCTTGCATAATTCATCTGTACGTTAGCATATGTGGCAATAGCCTGGACTGTGCGGGATAAGTGGAAGCCTCCGGCAAATCAATGTCTCGTTGACTCAAAAAAAGCACAAATCCCAATTCAGGGAGATGTGCTTTTCGTTCTCATCATTATAAAATGATAACTGCGGTGAATTAGAGAGCCTCCATCTCTTCTTCATACCATTGTTCCAATTGGGCCTGAAGAGCCCGGATTTCGGTAAGCAGAGAAATCAAAGGATAATGGCTTTCACGTAGTGCTGCAAAAGATTCTTCAAGCGCATTGATATAATCAAGGCCGCCGATGATAGTAAGATTTTCGTTTAGGAGATCGAGGCTGTCACATTCGGCGATCGCCCAAGGCAGGACAGGGACATCTGCTGCCGTGAGTTTATCAATTTCCTTGTGCAGGCGCAAGTTGAGCGCACTGAGTTGATAGGCGTAATCTGCCGGCATTTCCACGAACTGCAATTGTTGTTCCTGCTGCAGGATGACATAGCGCATTGTAGGCATAACGAGTAATAATCTCCCCTCATACATTCTACTTGACAGTGTAGCCTACGAAACGGTTAAAATTCAAGTATTATGCCGGAAAAACAAATGCTCCGAGGGGGTGCAAGGAGAGGATACCGATGGAAAATGAGGAATTGCAACAATGGATTGAACAGGTATCACTGGATCATTTCGGAGTACCGTTCACCCATGAAGCGTTATTTAACAGTCGCCTGACCACTACGGGTGGGCGTTATATGCTCAAAAGTCACCGGATTGAAATCAATCCGCATCAACTCGAAGCCTATGGGCGAGATGAGGTTGAGAAAATCATCAAGCATGAGCTGTGTCACTATCATCTGCATATTCGTGGGCGCGGCTATCAGCATCGTGATCCGGAATTCAAGGCTTTATTGCAGAAGGTAGGTGGCTCGCGTTACTGCCAATCCCTTCCTGACGGCAAAGGCAGAAAGCCGCTGCCATACCGTTATAAGCTGGTATGCAAGAGCTGTGGTACGGAATATTTGCGCAAGCGGAAAATAGATCCGAAGCGTTACCGTTGTGGTCGTTGCGCGGGAAAACTGGGGCTTCAGAATATCTGATGTGTGTATCGTTCAATGTATTAAAGAAAGTGATGGAAGGGATGTTGACTTGGATTATTAATCATGATAAATTAATCTTATTCAAGTTAATTTTCCCTGATAGCTCAGTTGGTAGAGCACTCGACTGTTAATCGAGTTGTCACAGGTTCGAGCCCTGTTCGGGGAGCCATTTCTTGGAGAGATACCCAAGTGGCTATAAGGGGACCCTCTGCTAAGGGGTTAGACTGCGTAAGCGGTGCGAGGGTTCGAATCCCTCTCTCTCCGTTCTGAATTAAACTTCTCTGCAAAGGGATGAGAACCCTAAAGGTTCGTCGGAGCATAAGCTTCGTTAGCAATACTCCGCAGTCTCGAACGAAGTGAGAGTAACCCTCTTTCTCCGTTCCGATTGACAAAAAATCCTCTTCACATTAGATCGGTTAACGGTCAGTGTGAAGGGGATTTTTTGCGTTTACTGATCTTTGGTTATCCCTCGTGTACGCTTCTGCTTAAAGTGAAATGTTCAACACCTCGTATAAACCTTTCTTGCCTGCTTCCGTTACTTCGACAGAGCGACTTCCTGTTTTTTGACGAATCCAGTCCAGTTCCGATAATCGATGTCTGAGTTGTTCCCCAAGCATGCCTGAGAGATGATGACGGCGTTCGCTCCAATCCAGACATTTGCGAGCGATGGCCCGGCGTGATCCTGGCTTCATCTGAAGTTTAATTCCAAACGTAGTGAACCACTGTATTCCTTTCTCTGTAACTTGATAATCCTTGCTGTGTGCCTCTTCGGGCTCTGAAAGATACCCCTTCTGTATTAAGGCTTCACAGAGCGAGATTCCCAATTTCCCAGCCAGATGACCATAACAGGTCCGTGCATGACTCAGTTGTTGAAGCTGATCGGATTGTTTGAGAGAGCGGATCTGTACAGGCGGAGCAATACTGGCCATCGTTTCAATCAGATTAGCAATTTCTTTGTTTGCAAGACGGTAGTATCGATGGCGTCCTTGTTGTTCAACTTCGAGTAATCCTCCCTCTACGAGTTTAGCTAGGTGGCTGCTTGCCGTCTGGGGAGTGACACTTGCCATATGAGCAAGCTCACCTGCGGGCAACGCACGGCCATCCAGTAAGGATGACAGAAAAATAGCGCGGCTTGGATCAGCGATTAACGACGCAATAACAGTAATATTCGGATATACATTCATACTTCGATCATATCTGAACTATTACTGTATTACAATCCAGTTGTATCGGTCAGATTGAGCTTATAAATCATTGGAATTGGAACAGGAGAGGTACAGGATGAAAAAGATAACGAAACAGGACTTTGCTACAGGGCAGTTGTCCGAGAGTCCAGCAGTGATTCAACATGAAACGATTAATCCCAGTATTTTATATTATGGTACGCCCGTATTGCTGCTAAGCACATTAAATGAGGATGGGTCAACCAACCTGTCACCATTATCCTCATCTTGGGCGCTGGGGGATTGTCTGGTTCTCGGTCTAGGTACACAAGGCAAAGCCTATGAAAATCTGAGTCGACATCCGGAGTGTGTGATTAATTTACCAGATGCAACCATGTGGAGAAAGGTTGAGGCATTGGGTCGTTATACGGGAGTTAACCCGGTTCCTGAGGAGAAAAGGCAGATGGGATATGAATATTGTCATGATAAATTCACTGTAGCTGGACTGACATCCGAATGCTCGGCTCAGGTGGCACCAGATAAAATAGTTGAATGTCCACTCCAAATTGAAGCGGCTGTACAACACATACGTATTCCCGAACATACACCGTTCATGGCGATTGTCGAAGTGAAAGCGTTGAAGGTGCACGCGCACACAAGGCTAATATCTGGACCGAACAAGATTAATCCGGAGGAATGGCATCCGCTGATATATAATTTCAGACATTATTTCGGATTGGGCAAGAGACAAGGGGGAAATTTCCGGGCAGAGAATTGACCTGAGTGGAGGCTTTTTATTATATAAGATGAATTAATCATTTACACGATAACGGAGAGGACAGAAACAAACTGAAAAAGCGAAGCGCTCGCCTTTATCCCCTGATTTTCCCCTTTAGGAAAGGGAATGGAAAAAATCTGGGGATAACAGCGATTGGAAGGTTGTTCTGTCATCGTAGTGCCAGTGTAAATAATCTTTTGTTCAACTTATATAGTCAGGGAAAGATTGGGTAATAGTAAAGATAGACTAATGTAAGCATATACATAATGAAAGAGGTGATGTGCATGGAAGTGGAATATTTGATGCGTGTACTCATAGCTGGAATATGTGGTGTGCTAATCGGATATGAGCGCAAGAATCGAATGAAAGAGGCAGGAATTCGTACTCATTTTGTGGTTGCTGTCGGTGCAGCCCTGATGATGATTGTGTCGAAGTATGGATTCCAGGATCAGGCTGGCTGGGCCAATCTGTCTCTTGATCCGTCAAGGATCGCTGCACAAGTTGTTAGCGGTGTGGGGTTCATTGGAGCAGGGATGATCTTCACACAACGGCATACGGTCAGGGGATTGACCACAGCGGCTGGCATATGGGCTACGGCAGGCATGGGACTTGCTGTGGGTTCAGGTCTGTATTGGACGGGTGCAGGCGTGACACTGCTTATTGTCGTGGCACAGATGTTACTGCATAGACCCACACGCTGGCTGGTATCCGCCCGAACAGAGACGTTAACCATCCATCTGCAAAATGAGGGAGAGGCCCTGAAGACTGTTTTGGCACTGCTGGGACAGGAGAAGATCTCGGTCATCGGATTTAAGACTGAACAGCAAACAAGCACAGACTCCGTGGAAGAGACTGTGCTTGAGTTCACGTTGCAACTACCGGGTTCATACCGGGGCGAGCAACTGATTATTTTGTTACAGGACGTGCCTCACGTTCGATCTGCGGAGTTAAAATGAAGCGAACCTGCATGGATCAACAGGCGACCATGCAGGTTCAGTGCTTAATTCAGTATAGGTTCAATTACTGACCTTCTCCGACAATCGTTTCTGGACGGGACACCGGCTTACCTTCAAGCAGGCACTCGATGGCATGGGCAACACCGTGCTCCACATTGGTCAGCGTTATGGCTTTGGCTAATGCCTGGATTTCGGGTTCGCCATTACCCATGGCGATGCCGAGTCCTGCCATTTTTAACATGGAGACATCGTTGAAGTTATCACCGATCGCTACTGTATCTTCCATGGAGATGTTCAGGTGAGCCGCCAGTTTGGTGAGGGCATTACCTTTGGATACGTCCGGGTGCTGCATTTCGAAGTTGTGCTCAAAGGATACAACCATAGCGACATCGGATCGGGAAGCGAAGTATTCTCGTCCTGTCTTTACTTTGTCCGGATTCATGGAGAAGGCCATAATGTTATAAATGTAGGCTTCTGCCGGAATTTCGAGGTGGCTGTTTACGCGGTGGTAGTCTTTTTTGTCATAGTGTTTCTTGATGGAGCGAATCATGCGTGCAATGTCCTCACCTGGGTTCGAACCAAGAACACGTTCCATCTCGGCGAGCAAGGTCTCATGACTGCTACGCGGGGCATAGATGCCTTGTTGTGTTGAAGCCTCATAATAGACATCATGATCTTCCAGCCACTGCATGACGGAAGCTGCTGTGTCATGCTCGAGCGGAAGATGGAATAAACGTTCACCGTCTGCGTCATGAATTGTCGCTCCGTTGGAGCCGATAATTGGGGTTTTGATTCCGCCTTCACGGCTGATGGTCACAACATCGGAATAGACGCGTCCTGTTGCAATGGTAACTTTCATACCGGATTGCTGGGCCTTTTGGATAGCTGCGGCATTCTCCGGGCTAATCTGGCTATCTATGTTCAACAAAGTTCCATCTAAATCTGTGGCAAATAATTTCATATATTTACAACTCCTTATCATCTGTAGGTTCAGGAATGAGAATCTCAACCTGTTGTTCGGCTAGAAAAACAAGCCATTCTTTGGTTGGCCATTGATCCGTAATCAATACATCCACCAATGACCAGTCGGCAAAACGATAACCATAACGTCTATCAAATTTGGATTGATCTGCAAGAACAACAACTTTCTTGGCAGCTTTCATCATTTGGTGTTTAATTTTCCCTTCCTCTTCGGAAGCACTGAAGCCATCCATGGTGATACCACCAATTCCGATAAAGGCTTTATCTACATAATAGTGGGAGAGGGTCTCTATAACAGAGGTACCGTAGACATAACGTTGTTCCTTATCTACTTTGCCTCCGAGCAAACGAATCTGGACAGCAGTGTGATTGGAGAGAAGATCAGCGGAATGAATCGAATTAGTAATGACGGTACAGGATTTGCCGTTTAAGTTCTCGGCACAGGCCTGCACAGTCGTGGAAGAGTCCAGAATAATGATCTCGCCTTGCCTTACAATGGCCGCAGCGAGTTTGCCGATGGCCCTCTTTTCCTCAGATACATCGAGTAAACGGTCTTTGTAGGATCTAAATTCTTGCGGAGGAGGGGGGAGAATCGCGCCGCCGCGTGTTCGGATAATGGCATCCTGCTCCTCAAGCTTAATCAGATCCCTGCGTGCAGTATCCCGTGATACATCAAACAAGGCGACAATATCATCGGCTGAGATGCGATTGTGTTTGCGTAGATGTTCAATAATGAGCTGCATTCGTTCTTCTTGAAACAAACATGTCACCTCCGAGTATATGGATGACCGTACTTATACTGATACTTTAATTATAAGTATTCTTAATGTGATTTGCAATATTATAAGTGAACGTAAGTTTTTATAAGTGTTTTAATGGATGATTTACATTGTTCCTGCATGGGGATGACATTGGCATGAACGGGAAGTGGCTAATAACGGGGCTCTGAAGAACAGTATGCAATGGACAAAAAGGCTTGAAAAATAAATTTTAAAAAAAGTATTGCAAGTTCAATTTCTCCTGTGGTATACTCATTCTTGTCGCCAAGAAAGACAACTTGTTATTAAGGCCCGTTGGTCAAGGGGTTAAGACACCTCCCTTTCACGGAGGTAACAGGGGTTCGAATCCCCTACGGGTCATATCTTCACTACCTCATGAGATCTACATTTTCGATGAGTAATCCTCAAAGTCATTGCTCTTATAGACAAGAATGAAGCATGGCACATCCGGTGAAGTTTACAGCAAGAGCCATTAGCTCAGTTGGTAGAGCACCTGACTTTTAATCAGGGTGTCGAAGGTTCGAGCCCTTCATGGCTCACCATTTTTTACAATTGAATATGCGGTCGTGGTGGAATGGCAGACACGCTATCTTGAGGGGGTAGTGGGTGTATACCCGTGGAGGTTCGAGTCCTCTCGACCGCATCACAGCAACAACATAAGATAGACTTCTATGATCATTCATGGGAGTCTATCTTTGTGTTATACGATATACCTCATCCTGTTCCAGGCATATAAAGGCTGAGCATTCAGGAATAATGTGGTATAATTCAAGCAGATGAGTTGATTATTACGGTTGGAAGGCGGTTCTTGTATGCAGTCGATCTATGAGCGAATTGAACACCTGATTGCCGAACGAGGAATGACCAAGAAGGCTTTCTGCCAACAGCTGAAGATTAGCACAGGCAATCTGGGTGATTGGAAACGTGGCAAGTCTATTCCGAGTACGAATAAATTAATTGAGATTGCTTCGTTTTTTGATGTGAGCCTCGACTGGCTCATGATTGGACGTCCATCGAAGGAAGCGATGGTTCGGGAAAAACGGGAGGATTATTTTTTTGACGTTTTGCGGCAATTGAATTGCCAAGAAAGTGAATTATCGACTGTGGAACAGTCTTTTATCAGCGAATATATTGAGTTCACCCGTTACCGCAAATCGAAGGAAAGCAAGGATGCAGGCGACTATCGCTATAAACCTGAGAACAAATCAGAGAACGATTCTGAGGAAAACGAAGCGTAAGTGATATGAGCAGCATCCATAGACTGAATGTACAAAAACCTCTGGACTAATCCGAACACACTCGGAGACAGTTCAGAGGTTTTTTGTATTAACCATGCATGCTTCATGCCCTTATTTACGAAAGATAAGAGTTTCTTTGCCCAGCAGATGGGGGCGGAGTGTGTTCCAGATATGAAGACACTGCTCCTGAAGCTCCCAAGCTGCCATGCCAAGGAGTCGAACACCGATTCCACCTGATGCCAGCAAACTTGCACCTGCGAGCATTCGTCCATCTGGTGGCAGCGCGGATCTGACTTGCTCCAACTCCACAGTACCGAGCCCCGGGGCGATCATCCATAACGCAGCGGTATGGGTATAGTGAAGGAGAGACGCGGAGTGTTTGGGATCATCGGTATCCGGTTCGAGTCCGAATCGATCCCAGACAGCCAGTTGCTCACCTTGCCATATCTCCGTCAAGCTGCGATAACGCTCGAATTGGAAAGCTTCTCCCCGATGAATCCGTCCGGCAGACCAGATATCTGCATAGGCCAGGATTGCCCCTTTTTCCAGCTCAAAGGTTACAGCGAGCGAAGAAGAACTTCCCTTGAAGGGGATGACGCATTCAGGAAAGTACTCCAGCGTGGCCCCTTTTCCCAACCGAAAGTGATGATTAACGGATGAGGGAATGGAAGGTGTAGGATGAAGTCTGGTAGCAGATGTGCTGCTCAACATGACATGGGTGCCTTCACCTAATTCCCACTCGGAATGATAATGATCCCCGTTAAGGACTCCGGGCGAGACGTCTGACGTGTACACACATAATTCGGTTCCACCTCCGGGAGGTCGAAAGGATCGGCTAAACCGGAGCGGTGCGCTGTAATAACGATCGGTCATGACAGTTCGGTCGCCTTGAAAGGCAAAGGTGGCCCGAAGCTCGCTGCGGCGTGTGAAGGGCGCACCTGCACTTTCATTCCGATTCACCTCTGTCCCCGAGGGGACAGAAGATGAATTAATGCGAGTGAGTGCCATGTTCATGGCTGTGTGAATGCAGATGTGCAGCGGAAGCATCGTCATCCATGTATTGATGTTCGAGCCAGTGGACAATCTCGGACACACCTTCACCGCTCATTAGATTAGACATGACATAAGGGCGGCCTTCGCGTACCCGCTCGGTATCATTTTTCATAACTTCCAGGCTTGCTCCAACATAAGGGGCGAGGTCGGTTTTGTTGATTAACAACAGATCTGAACGCGTGATGCCGGGACCGCCTTTGCGAGGAAGTTTCTCCCCTTGGGCAACGTCGATAATGTAGATGAACACATCGGCCAGTTCCGGACTGAATGCAGCAGAGAGATTGTCGCCGCCGCTCTCGATGAAGATTAGTTGCAGATCCGGGAAACGTTCAATCAACTCGTCAACTGCTTCGAAATTCATGGAGGCATCCTCACGAATAGCCGTGTGCGGGCATCCACCTGTCTCTACGCCAATAATACGCTCTGGTGCCAGGGCGTTCTGACGCAGCAAAATCTCGGCATCTTCCTTGGTATAAATGTCATTGGTGATGACAGCAAGGCTGTAACGTGTACGCAGTGCCTTGGACAGCTTCTCCACAAGGGCTGTTTTACCTGAACCTACCGGTCCACCAATTCCAATTCGCATCGGACGACTCCGATCAAATGCCTTACGTTCCCACTCCGGATGATGCGTATGATTAGCTCCTCCACACATAACAATTCCTCCTTGGTTATATAAAAGTTGATGTTAAGACATAAACAGCCGCGCGGGTAAGGTCTCATGCCGCATGGCGTAGATTTCCTGGGCGATTCCGAAGCTGTGCATATCTTCCGGGTCATTGTCCCGCATGAGAGCCCATTCCGCTTCGATATCATCAAGCAGTTTCTGAATCAACATCTGCGCTTCAGTTTGTCCGATGGGCAGCAGGCGAAGTGCGCTGTTCACATAAGCGTTCACCGAGGTATACAGATGCCCGGTAACGGCTTCATCCAATTCAATCTCCAATTGATAGTTGATATAACCGTGAATGGTCGTGATGCCGCAATACGCGCCGTATTCCCGGATGGCCTCATCAATCAGGGAAAAGTCCATCCATGGATAGAGTGAGCGGGCCAGCTTGAGCAGTCGCTTTCCCATTTTGTGGCCGCTTTCCCTGAGTTCCCGAGGGGAGCGCTGGGAGTGGACACGTTTATCATACAGGGCAAGTAGAGCGGCATCTTGCTGTTTTATCGCCTGATAGACGCCTTTGATGGCAAGACCATCTAGTCGTACAAGACTGGAATGAAGTTGGCTACGAATAAACTGTTCAAGCTGCGCGGTATTTTGCACGGTGCCATCATGCGTGTAAGCTTCCAGACCGAAGGAATGGGAGAAACCACCGATGGGCAGGGCTGAATCCAGCAGCTGAACATAACGGAGTAGCTTTGTGCCACTGTTCATCATGAGTGCCCCCTTATCAGCTAATCCGTATTCCTATCAAAACATAAAGTACCGCTGTGCCATAGGCAACTCGTCTGCGGGTTCACAGGTGAGAAGCTCGCCGTCGGCGCGTACCTCATAGGTCTCGGGATCGACTTCAATGACAGGGGTGACGTCGTTGTGAATCATGTCTTTTTTGCTGACCGAGCGGCAGCCTTTAACGGGTTCAACCCGCTTTTTCAGGCCCAATGACTCTTTGATCCCCGCATCTGCTGCGGCTTGGGAGACAAAGGTGATCGATCCGCTGGCAATGGCGCTACCATAAGCTCCGAACATGGGTCTGCCAAATACGGGCTGAGGTGTCGGGATGGACGCATTAGGATCACCCATCTGGGCAAATGTAATCATGCCACCCTTGATGACAATCTCGGGTTTAACTCCGAAGTAAGCTGGTTTCCAGATGATTAGATCTGCCAGCTTTCCAACTTCCACCGAACCGACGAGATGACCGATTCCGTGTGCGATAGCTGGATTGATGGTGTACTTGGCGACATATCGCTTGATCCGATCGTTATCGGAGGGGGAATCCAGGTTGAGTTCAAGTTTGCCGCGCTGTTTTTTCATTTTGTCGGCTGTCTGCCAAGTGCGGATAATGACTTCACCCACTCGGCCCATGGCCTGTGAATCGGAACTGATGATGCTGAACACGCCAAGATCATGCAAAATGTCTTCGGCTGCGATTGTTTCGGGACGAATCCGCGAATCGGCGAAAGCTACATCTTCCGGGATGGAAGGGTCCAGGTGATGACACACCATCAACATATCGAGATGCTCTTCTACAGTGTTGCGTGTGTACGGTCGTGTTGGGTTGGTTGATGAGGGGATAACGTAGGACTCCCCAGCGGCCCGGATAATATCCGGTGCGTGTCCGCCACCAGCGCCTTCTGTATGGTACGTGTGAATCGTCCGGCCGTTGATTGCAGCCAGGGTGTTTTCGAGAAATCCGGTTTCGTTCAGGGTATCGGTATGGATAGCCACTTGAACATCATGTTCCCCGGCGGCAGTCAGGCAGGCATCGATAGCACTAGGGGTAGTGCCCCAATCCTCATGCAGCTTCAGGCCGATTACACCCGCTTCAATCTGTTCGATTAAAGGTGCGGTGCTGGAACTGTTGCCTTTGCCGAGGTAACCGATGTTCATGGGAAAAGCCTCTGCCGATTCTAACATCCGGTGGATGTGCCAGGCTCCTGGTGTGCAGGTGGTGGCTTTGGTTCCTGTTGCTGGTCCTGTTCCGCCACCAATCATGGTCGTGACCCCGGAGGATAATGCAGTCTGAATCTGCTGTGGGCAGATGAAATGAATATGGGTATCAATGCCGCCAGCGGTTACAATCATGCCTTCACCAGCGATGATTTCGGTGGAAGCACCGATGACCAGTGTGGGATGTACACCGTCCATTGTATCCGGGTTACCGGATTTGCCAATGGCGCAGATGTGACCATCCCGAATGCCAATATCCGCTTTTACAATGCCCCAATGATCGATAATGATAGCGTTGGTGATAACGGTATCAGGAGTGCCGTCACTTCGCAGAGCAGTAGTAGACTGGCCCATCCCGTCGCGGATAACCTTGCCGCCCCCGAACTTGCTCTCATCTCCGTATACGGCATAATCATACTCAATCTCTGCCCATAGTTCGGTATCTGCAAGTCTTACGGCATCGCCGGTTGTCGGTCCAAACATGGACGCGTACTGTTCACGGCTCATTCGTTTCATGAAGATTCACCCCCATCTTGTATGGGAGGGGAGAACGTCTTCAGGAATGCCTCCAGTTTCAGTGGATCAGGAGTTTGATCGGCAGAGCCTTCGGTTAATCCGTTGAACCCGTGAATCTGGCGTTTGCCGCCAAAGGTCGTGAGTTCAACAGGTTTCTCTTCACCAGGTTCGAAGCGGACTGCGGTGCCTGCCGGAATATGCAGGCGATGTCCAAAAGCTGCCGTGCGATCAAAGTCCAGTGCTGCATTAACTTCATAGAAGTGAACGTGAGAGCCGACCTGAACGGGGCGGTCGCCGCGGTTAAGGACAATGAGTCGTAGGGTTAAACGATCCGGATGACAGATGATGTCGTCATCTGGCTTCAAACGGTATTCACCAGGAATCATGGTTTCTCCTGCCTTTCTCAGCGTATAGGTTCATGTACGGTAACCAGTTTTGTACCGTCAGGAAATGTGGCTTCTACCTGTACTTCAGGAATCATATCGGGAACACCATCCATACAGTCTTCGCGTGTCAGGATGGTGCCTCCGTATCTCATTAATTCGGCAACACTCATTCCATCCCGTGCTCGTTCCATCAGTTCGGAGGTCAACAAGGCGATGGCTTCGGGAACATTCAACTTGAGTCCGCGTGCTCTTCGTTCACGGGCGAGGTTAGCAGCCACGGTAATCAGGAGTTTTTCCTTTTCCTGCTCAGTCCAGTGCAAGGCAATCCGACCTTTCGCTTATAATGTCTGATATGTTCATGGATCATGTTATATGTTAAATATACTCACACAGGGTGAATCCTTTGTCAATAAGCTTCAAAGCATATTAGCAGTATGCATGAAACGAGTAGGCATGAAATAAAATTATGTAAGCTATATTGACATGAAGAGTGTAACCCTCCATAATTTGGATCAACGAACATTTCGGACGCAAATGACCTTAATGTTCGTCAATAGACTAAAAAAAAGGGAGTGTAGGCTATTGAAGAAGAGGTCGGTCAAGTTATGGAGTATTTTGCTCGGTGCGGTCATTGTGATGACAGGATGTGTGGAGGGCGCTGCGCCGCCTGAAGCTTCGGGTTCAGGTGGTACAGGAGAGCCGGCTGCATCCGGTGATACGATTAAAGTTGGCATTCTTCACTCTCTCAGCGGAACGATGGCGATCAGTGAAGTATCTGTTAAAGATGCGGAGATGCTTGCCATTGAAGAGATTAACGCCGCAGGCGGAGTTTTGGGTAAACAGATCGAGCCTGTAGTTGAGGATGGCGCTTCGGATTGGCCTACTTTTGCGGAGAAGGCTGGAAAGTTACTGCAACAGGATAAGGTCGCTGCTGTATTTGGTGGATGGACCTCTGCAAGTCGGAAGGCTATGCTCCCGGTGTTTGAACAGAATAAAGGTCTATTGTTTTACCCGGTACAATATGAGGGATTGGAATCGTCGCCAAATATTTTTTATACAGGAGCAACAACCAATCAGCAGATCGTTCCATCCGTAACCTGGTTACTGGAGAACAGGGGCAAGACGTTTTATCTGCTCGGTTCAGATTATGTATTCCCAAAAACGGCCAATCAGGTCATTAAGGCACAACTCGCAGCAGAAGGCGGCGAAGTAGTGGGTGAAGAATACACACCGCTGGGCCATACCGATTACAGTACCATCATTAGCAAAATCAAAGCTGCGAAGCCGGATATTGTATACAATACGCTGAACGGAGATAGCAATGTGGCCTTCTTCAAACAATTGAAGGATGCCGGAATCTCCTCGGATCAGATGACGACCCTCTCGGTAAGTGTGGCGGAGGAAGAAATCCGTGGTATTGGCGCAGACGTATTGAAGGGACATCTGGCTTCGTGGAATTATTATCAGACAACCGATACACCTGAAAATGCAACATTTGTTGCCAAGTATAAAGAAAAATACGGTGCTGATCGAGTGACAGCTGATCCGATTGAAGCGGGATATGTGGCAGTTTATCTCTGGAAGGCGGCGGTGGAAAAAGCAGGATCAACCGACGTGGAGAAGGTGAAGGCAGCTGCCAAGGGTCTGGAGTTTGATGCCCCGGAAGGTAAGGTAACCGTGGATGGAGAGAATCAGCATATCTATAAAACCGTACGGATCGGTGAGGTGCAGGAAGATGGGCAGTTCAAGGAATTGTGGAATTCTGGTGAGCCTGTCAAGCCGGACCCTTATCTGAAAACGTATGAATGGGGAGCTTCCCTCAGCGCTAAATAACATAGAAACCTCGCAATAAAACAGGCAACTCGCTTCAAAGCAGCCGAAACATAAACGAGGGTGTGACAACACATCCTCTCACCGCATTGCAGTAAAGCGTTACTGTGATGTGAAAAAATGTTGCTGCCGCTAATTGAAGTCATGTGAAATATCGAGAGTCACGGTATGGAGGAGGGGATAGCGATGGATATGTTTATCCTGCAGATGTTCAACGGTCTGAGTATCAGTTCAATTCTGTTGTTAATTGCATTGGGGCTTGCAGTAACGTTTGGGCTGATGAATGTCATCAATATGGCTCACGGTGAACTGATCATGATCGGTGCATATGCAACGTATATAACACAAAATTTGTTCATGTCCTATGCTCCAGCAGCGTGGTTTGGTGCCTATTTTGTTGTGGCTCTGCCGATTGCGTTCATTGTAGCGGCTCTGATTGGCTGGTTGCTTGAAGTGGTGTTGATCAGGCATCTGTATGGCAGGCCGCTTGATAGTCTGCTTGCGACATGGGGTGTAGGCATGATGCTGCAACAACTGGCCCGTACAATATTCGGAGCACCCAATGTGGGAGTATCCAGTCCGGCTTGGCTCAATGGGGGATTGGCGATCTCGGATGGTATTGTATTTCCGTATAAACGAATTTTCATTATCGCACTGGTTGCGGTTGTGCTGCTGTGTATGTATCTCTATATCTATCGAACATCTTCCGGAAGACGAATGAGGGCTGTAATGCAAAATCGGAGCATGGCGGGGTGTCTTGGGATTTCGACCCGGCGGGTGGATGGCATGACCTTTGCGATTGGTTCGGGCATTGCCGGAATTGCTGGCTGTGCATTAACGCTCATTGGTCCGATTGGTCCTTCACTTGGTACGTATTATATTGTGGATGCTTTCATGGTCGTTGTCCTGGGTGGTGTGGGGAAATTGGTCGGAACCGTGTGTGGTGCATTGGGGATTGGTATGTTCAACACGCTGTTCGAAACTTATACCTCGGCCTCCATTGGCAAGGTGCTTGTGTTTGTATGTATCGTTGCTTTCCTGCAATGGAAACCACGCGGATTGGTCGCGATGCGCACACGGAGTCTCGATTAACGTGAAAAAGGGGGTTAGTTCATGTCCGCTTTACTCAAGACTGGTAGTCTGAAAATGAGGATTATTTGGGCGGTTGTACTGATCATGATGTGTCTTGCTCCACTGATGTCCACGGAGTTTCGTCTGAGTCTGTTAGCCAAGTTTTTGGCGCTGGCAATCCTGGCCATCGGTCTCGATCTGATCTGGGGTTATGGGGGCGTGCTGAGTCTTGGGCATGGGGTGTTCTTTGGTCTGGGTGGGTACGCGATGGCGATGTATCTGAAGCTTCAGGCCAGTGGAGCAACGCTTCCTGACTTCATGGGATGGAGTGGTCTCAGTGGTCTGCCATGGTTCTGGGAACCGTTTCGCTCTTTCCCGGTGGCGCTGTTATTGGGGATAGCCCTTCCGGCATTGCTCGCCTTTGCGCTGGGATGGTTTACGTTCCGTAACCGGATCACCGGTGTTTATTTTACCATCCTGACTCAAGCCTTGGTTCTTATTACGGTAACACTCTTTGTTGGTAAACAGGAATGGACGGGTGGAACAAATGGCATTACCGGATATAATTCGATCTTTGGTTTTACACTTCATTCCGCTGGAACAACAATTGTTCTCTACTATATAACGCTTGCTGTTCTGGTGATCGCGTATGTGCTCTGTCGTCGAATGGTGAACAGTCGGTTCGGCCAAGTGCTCGAAGCTGCGCGGGATGGAGAGAATCGGGTGCGATTCCTCGGATATGATCCGGCAGGATATAAAACGCTGGCTTTTGCTTTTTCCGGTGCGCTTGCAGGCATCGCGGGCATGTTGTTTGTTCTTCAGGTGGGTATTATCTCGCCATCGATGATGGGAATTGTGCCCTCCATTGAGATGGTCCTGTGGGTTGCGCTGGGTGGTCGCGGTACGCTTATTGGAGCGGTCATCGGAGCGGTGGTGCTGAATGCAGCCAAAACAGGCATAAGTGAGGCTTATCCCGAAGGGTGGCTGTTTGTCATTGGTGGGCTCTTTGTAACAGTAGTTTTGTTCATGCCAAACGGTATTGTAGGTGTATATCGTCATGTCGTTCGCTTGCTGAAGCGGAGAGGAGAGAGTGCGCATGTCCAAGTCACTCGGGAAAAACCTAAAGTCTACTGAGGAATCAGCGGTGTTGGTAGCCGAGGATATTACGGTCGCCTTTGGTGGGTTCGTTGCTGTCAAAGGAATGAATCTGAAGCTGCATGAACATGACCTGCATTTTCTGATCGGACCCAATGGTGCTGGGAAAACAACGATGCTGGATGTGATATGCGGCAAAACAAAACCCATGTCCGGCTCGGTGAAGATGGCGGATGGCACGGAATTAACACGACTGAAGGAGCACCAGATTGTTCGCAAAGGTGTGGGACGCAAATTCCAGGCGCCATCGATCTTTGCGGGACTGACGGTACAGGAGAATCTGACGCTGGCGGCGGAGACTCGCCGTTCCCCTTTACAAGCCATCGGTATTCGTCGATATGGGAAAATGAGTGCTGCGATGGAGCATGTTACCCTCCAGATTGGTCTGCAAGACCGCGTTGATGCTCGTGCAGGAGCGTTATCACATGGGGAGAAGCAGTGGCTGGAGATCGGCATGCTGCTTCTGCAGGAGCCGCGTGTGTTGTTGCTGGACGAACCAGCCGCAGGCATGACGGATGAAGAAACACACAAGACCGGACGACTTCTGCAAGAGATTGCGCGTGAACGCTCGGTTGTGGTGGTGGAGCATGATATGGAGTTTGTGCGAGAGTTCGCAGCCAAGGTAACGGTGATGCATGAAGGGAAACTGCTGAAGGAAGGTACGATGGCGGAGGTTCAGGCAGATCCGAAAGTGGCCGAAGTGTATCTGGGCAAAAGGAGGGATGACCATGCTGTCGCTGCAACGAATTGAATCCGGCTACGGGGAAAGCAATGTGCTTCGTGGTGTGAACCTGGATGTACAGCCTGGACAGGTGGTGTGTCTGATGGGTCGTAACGGTGTAGGGAAAACAACGTTGATGAAAACATTAATGGGGTTGCTCAAAACACGCAAGGGCAGTATTCAGTGGCAAAATCAGGAGTTATCCACTTTGGACACAGCCAAGCGGGCAAGGGCGGGGATCGGTTATGTACCGCAGGGGCGGGAGACTTTCCCGCAACTTACGGTGAAAGAAAACTTATTGCTCGGTCTGGAGACAAGTGCGCCGGGAGTAAAAACGTTCCCGGAGGATGTACTGACGATGTTTCCAGTGCTTGCGACGATGTATGGACGGCAGGGTGGGGATCTGAGTGGTGGACAGCAGCAGCAGTTGGCATTCGCCCGGGCATTGGCTTCGCGTCCGGGGTTGTTGCTACTTGATGAGCCGACAGAAGGCATCCAGCCTTCTATCGTGGAGGACATTCGGCAGGTTATTTTGCAGCTCAAGGCAAAGGGGAACCTCTCGGTTCTGCTGGTAGAGCAGAGTATCGATTTTGTACGAAGTGCCGCAGATTACATCTATATCATGGACAAAGGAACCATAACCCTGCATGGGACACCGCAAGAACTGGATATGTCGCAGTTTGAACATCATCTTTCCGTATAGTTGTAGTTAGTCGGCGAGTGGAGAAAGGTTTCAGGAACGCTTGTCCAAGATATTCGAGTATTTGGGATATAACCGCCGGATGCATTCCGGACAGATGTCATGGGTGAATTCGGCGTGGGTATGCTTCTCCAGATAACTCTCAACGGAGTTCCAGTGTTCCTCTTCGTCCTTGATTTGTTTGCAGACGGCGCAAATAGGCAGCAGTCCGCGCAATGTGCGCACTTCAGACAATGCCTTCTTCAATTGATGTTCTGTCTTTCTCTGTTCGGTAATATCCATGTGTGCAATCAAAGCGAGATCGGTATCCAGAATTGAATTTGCATAAGATAGAGGGGTGAGTTCTACACGAAACCACCTCTTTTCGTTGTATACAGTATACACGCAGATGTCATATGTATGATTTCGATTAAAGGGTATTCCGCGTTCTTTCAAATTCTGTGTGACAAGTGCCATGTTAGCGTTCTTGCCTCGTTTTGCCCAGGCTTCCGTCAGATGCAAGTAATGTCTATAACTACTGTGTATATCCGGGTTTGGTGAGCATTGACCAAGTCCCTGTTGCCAGGCACGGTTACAACTTTGGATAATCCAATTGTGATCAACGATGATGAGTTGGTGACGTATGGACTGGAACGACAGCCTCTCCAGATCGGATGTAACATGTCTCATGGATGGGACCCTCCTTTGGCAGAAATCTTATCTCAGTTCATCTGGAATATCCAAAATATCAGCGACCAGGTGTCTGAATCGGGTTGCTTTGCGTGTGCCGTGAATGAGATTGGATAAACGATAGGGTGGGATGCCATGCTGTTCACAAAAGGTCTTCTGGTCCACTTGAAGTTCGGTTAGCCGTCGTTTGATGGCCCATCCGAACGGAGTAACTGGTTTTTTCTTGTTCAAAAGGGTTCACCCCTGGTTAGAATGTAGTATTCAGCCGCCCTTTCTTCATGTAGAATATATAGAAATGCGAGCTGTATGTTTCATTATATACGTAAATTCGTCATCTAACAATTAAAAAAGACGGAAAATAGTGTATTTTGTGATTATAAATGGCGTAAATACGTAAATAAAACAAATAAAATGACAAAAAAACACGTCGGCAAGGAGGTTGCCGCGTGTTTTTTAGTTTGTCTGAATGAAGGGGAGCAGGTATGAGGCGGAAGAGGATTAGGCCCTGTAGGCATGAAGTCCAGCTCCAAGCATATGGAAACTGGGGAAAAACGATTTCATGGACATCGAGGTTGGCTGTGCCAGTCCATCCGCAGCCGAGGCGCTGACGGTCTTCCATTCATTCTCCAGATCTGTGGCCAGGCGGCCCATCAGATCCTTGGTTGTATCGTTTTTCAGGGGAATGACTTTGGAGGCTTCGGTTATGCAGGCATTCATGGCTGAATGCAGGTAACCAAGGACCGCCTCCTCGACTGGGATGTCGAGGTGGTGGTTAATCCAGGCGTGAACAGTGGAGAGGCAGCCAACCGAATCGTATTTGGCAAAGATCTGTTCGAGCTGGCTGAATTCAATCCAGGGGTGCAGAGCGCGTGCGAGTCTGATCAATCGTTTACCCATGGCGGCAGCTTGTTCTCTGAGATCTCTAGGGGTTCGCTGAACATGGACGAGCTTGTCGATTAGAGCTATCCGCCATGTATCCTTGTGATCTGCTGCGGTATAGATGCCTTTGATGGCCATACCTTCAAGACGAACGATGCTGGGATGCAACTGACAACGCATGAATGATTCGAGATCTTTAGCATTACGAATGGTACCCTCCCTGATATGGATATCCATGCCGAAGGAATGGGTGAACCCTCCAACCTGAATAGAGGAATCAAGCAGTTTGACATAATCGAGCAGCTTATTCCCACGGTTCACAATCATTCGCCTCCTGTGTTCGTTAAATGTCACTTAAAGTAACATTAATATTCCTTTTTGTTTGCTTTATGTTTAAAAGTCCGAATTATATGATAGTTATCATCCCATAAATGTCCGCTTTTTGTCAATGGTATCAGTGAAATTTAATGGATTAAATCTGGAATTTAATATTTGTGTTATTTTATATAACTCATTATGTTATTTTTGTGGCGAAGTGCAGGGAGGGCCATATATAAGGAAGGACTACATATAAATGAATCAACAAGATCGGCTCTTACCGAAAAAGAGGGGATCAAATCTAATAATATGCAGTTCATGGGTAAAGATGACGAGATTATGCGATTTTTGATGAAAATGCCTAGCTGAAAAAGTAGTATTAAAAAATACTTTACTTTTAGTTCTGAACCCGGTATAATCAATTCTGTTGCCGATTATTTACGACATGCGGTCGTGGTGGAATGGCAGACACGCTATCTTGAGGGGGTAGTGGGCGTATGCCCGTGGAGGTTCGAGTCCTCTCGACCGCATCATATGAACGATTAAAAAGAAGCTTTCCGTTATTGGAAAGCTTCTTTTTTTTGTCTTTTTCGAACAGTATGACATCAAAGTTGAGAAAAAAAGCCATCCATTACCGGGGCAAGACTGCTCTACCTTCCGGCTGTGGGTGGCCAATGTATTATTTTTGCAGCAAGTTTTTGATATCTTCTTCAATCTTGTCCGGTGTTGTTTTGGGAGCATAACGTTTAATTACCTCTCCGTTCTGATCCACGAGGAATTTGGTGAAATTCCATTTGATTGCTTTGGAGCCGAGCAGGCCAGGAGCTTCTGTGCTAAGGTGCTGGAAGAGAGGGTGAGCGCTTGAGCCGTTCACATCAATTTTCTCAAACATAGGGAAGCTTACGCCATAATTCATCTGACAGAACTCGGCAATATCGTCGGAAGATCCTTTTTCCTGTGCAAACTGGTTGCTTGGGAAACCAAGAACTTCAAATGGAGCATCTTGAAACTTGTCTTGCAGTTCTTGCAGACCTTTGAATTGAGGGGTAAGTCCGCATGAGCTTGCCGTATTCACAATCAGGAGCACTTTGTCACGGTAGTCGGACATTTCAACTTCTTGACCGCGAAGGGTATTCACTTTGTAATCGTAGACTGTCATCTAAATCGCCTCCATTTATTTACTCTTTCTTATATTATATTGGTTACAATTAAATATTGCAAAACTAATATGGTGTTATAAGCATCAAAACAGGCAAGTTGTGCAGAATACGTGAATGAATTGCGAAGTGATTTTCGTCAGAGTGAGAAATAGATAGATTTAAAGAGATGGATAGAGTATGACCTTATTGTAAGCGCTATTATATGTGAGTATTGCCGAAAATCTGTCGATTCGGTGATCTGTACGGACTTTACACCGTCATGACGCGGGTGTATGATTCATAACGTAATTTCAATTTAAACTAAATTGTACCTGAAAAACGTAACAAACGATAATATCGCTCGATCTTATCCTTAAGATATACGAACGATGTTTTAATCGCTGAGTTTCCATTCATTGATGAGTGGAAAACGGGGGAACCAACAGAATGCGCTGTCCAGGACAGTAGGCATTCATGGGGTGAATTTTCCGGTGACAGCCGGAAATAGGGCGACTCTCGCGCCCGAATCCGTCAGCTAACCTCGTAAGCGTTAAAGGGAGAGGCAACAAGCCGTACGCTGGTTCATGGTGTTTTCGCCATGGGTTATTTAAGAAGCGTTCGGGAGGCCTTGGTCCCCCACGCTTCTTTTTTGTTGTCTTTTCACGCCAAGGGAGGAACGAATGATGGATACTGAGATGATCTTAGTGACTGCTCCAAATGAAGCAGGACGCAAATTTATCAAATTGCTGATGTACAAAAAAATGCCGTTTGCCGTTCTAACCAACAGTGCAGGGGAAGAGCGCAGACTCCGTAGAATCGGAGTAGAACATGTCATTCGCATGAATACGGCTGCAGCTCAAAAATGGTTTTTGCCGCAGGGCAGCGTAGGCAACGTGTTTATTTTCGAGAACAGCCTGAATCTGACCTGTCGTTATTTACAGATCTGCCGTTCATGGACATCGAAATCCCTGTGCGTCATTACGGAGCAGAGTCATCCTAAGGGCATCTATCGGGGCATGGGCGCAGACCGGATTGTATATTCGCTCAATGGGGAAGTTGGCTTTCTCCTCAATGGTTAATGCCATAGCTTGTGATTGCTCAGGTGTAAGGTGCCTGTTATAATTGAATGTATCGATAAACGGAAGTTTGAGGAGACTCATGCATGATGGTGAGTCTTCTTTTTTATGGGTTTAAAGGTGAACGCGAACTTTTAGATTAGGATCAGGAATCACCTGTGGCTTACAAGGAGGAATTGGCGTGCCGGATGTAGGTGGATTGAAATGGTTGTTTTTTGATGTTGGAGATACGCTGGTGGATGAATGGGAGCCGGTTGATGATATTATCGGACAGTTCGTCCGCGAAGCCTGTGCATTGGGGTATCCGGTGAAGATTGAGGCGGTACGCGAACTGTTCGCGAACTGTTACCAGAAATATGAGCAATGGCCTATGAGAGTGGCGATTCGCACATTTGTTGAAGACGAGGGACACCAGAAACAGATTCAGGACAAGTTGAAGTTTCAAAAAGATCTTGAACGTCCTTTTCCTTCAGCGGATTCCGTTCTTCAGCAGTTGTCACGGCATTATCGCATTGGTATTATTGCCAATCAGAGTCCTGGAACGGAAGAGAGACTGGAGAGCTACGGGTTGCGGAAGTATGTTGATGTTCTGGCATGTTCGGCTGAAGAAGGAGTGTCCAAGCCAGACCCTGAGTTATACGCTGTGGCCTTGAAGCAGGCCGGTTGTAAACCGGAGGAAGCCGTCATGATCGGCGATCGGATCGATAACGACATTATACCTGCTCGGAAGCTGGGCATGCGTACGATTCGAATTATGCAGGGTTACGGAAGATTCCAGCCAGAACTATCGGATGACAAACGTGCGGATTGGACTGTGGATTCATTGGATCAACTCCTGCCATTACTGATACCAAATCAGGATTAGATTTAGATGGTTGTTTATTGGAGTTTGAGTTTTACTATAAAAGGAAACATGTTGCTGTATTGCAACAATAAAGGCTGATCAACTTGGGTATTGCATACCAGAGTTGATCAGCCTTTTTAGTATTTAGTCGATTAGAACGAGATTAGAATAGCCGGATCGTTTGAATGATCAGATATACATTCAGCACAACGATAACAGCTGCAATGAACCATGAGATGATTTTGAGCCACATTTTGTTGGCGAATGCACCCATGCTTTTTTTATCACTTGTGAACATCACCAGGGGAATTACAGCAAAGGGCAATTGAAGAGACAGCACGACCTGGCTCAAAATGAGCAGTTCTTCTGTGCCATGTTCTCCTGCAATGGCTGTCACAATTACCGCCGGGATGATGGCGATCAGACGTGTGACCAGTCTGCGCAGCCAAGCCGGAATTCGAATGTTCAGGAAACCTTCCATAACGATCTGCCCAGCGAGTGTACCTGTAAGGGTAGAGTTCTGACCTGATGCTAATAGCGCCACACCGAACAGAATACTTGCAACCGTAGTACCCAATAGAGGTGTCAGCAGATGATAGGCATCTGCGATCTCGGCAACCTGCGTCATACCAGCACTGTGGAATACAGCAGCAGATACAATCAGGATGGCCGCATTGATGAACAGGGCGAGTGTCAACGCGATTGTAGAATCCATGGTCGAGTACCGAATAGCTTCTTTTTTACCCTGTGGTGTCTGTTCGATCTGACGCGTCTGCACAATGGAAGAATGCAGATACAGATTATGCGGCATCACGGTTGCTCCTATAATACCAATGGCAATATAGAGCATAGCCGGGTTTTGCAGAATCTCAACATTTGGTACAAAACCATGGAGAACACCGCCCATATCCGGTTTTGCCAGAAACAGGTCAATACCGAAGCAGAGGGCAATGGTTGCCATCAGCACAATGACGAGAGTTTCCAAAGCGCGGAAGCCTTTGTTTTGCAGTACAAGAATCAGGAGTACATCAACTGCAGTGATGATAACGCCGTATAACATGGGTATGTTAAATAACAGCTTTAATGCGATGGCAGAACCTATGACCTCAGCCAGATCGGTAGCTGCAATGGCCAGTTCACACAGAATCCATAACATCATGACAACAGGCATGCTGAATCGTTCACGACAGGCTTGAGCCAGATCCCGTCCAGTGACGATGCCGAGCTTGCCAGCCAGCGACTGAAGGACAACGGCCATCAGGTTCGATAACAGGATAACGGATAACAGGGTATACCCGAACTGCGAGCCGCCTGCGATATCTGTTGCCCAATTCCCGGGGTCCATGTAACCTACGGCAACGAGGTATCCTGGGCCTACAAAGGCGAGGAATTTCTTCCACCATGCAGCATTCTGCGGAACTTTCATGGAACTATGTGCTTCTCCAAGGGAAGGGGCCATGCCCGCAGTAGACAATGATTCTCTTGAAGGAGCGTTGAACGGATTTTTTTTACTCATACGATAATCACCTGACTTTGAATTATTGATTTGGAAATATTGTTGCGGAACAAACCGCTCATGATATATCTAAATTTTTATGTTTATTGTTACATTGTACTCCTTCAATTATTTTTGTCTAGTGCAACTTTTATGTATCAGCACAAAATTTCGGTTGCAGCTTGAAGATGCCCCTCCGTATATTACCCAACCTTAGGGAAAATACAGCCATGGCATTGAAATGCATGAAAATAATAAAGTTGTAAAAGCTGATAAAGATATAAAATTGCGTTTCAAAATGAGCCAGAAGTTTAAATTGAAAGGAAGGCAGTAAAAACTATATGGATAAGGGAGAGATTCTTAATGGAAGCTTTATATACAGCAGTAGCGACAGTTAAAGGTGGACGTACAGGTTCCGTGACTTCTTCGGATGGCGTGCTTAAGCATGACCTGAAAATGCCAAAAGAGCTTGGTGGCTCCGGTGGTGAAGGTACTAACCCTGAGCAGCTTTTTGCCGCTGGATATGGAGCATGTTATGAAAGTGCCCTTGCCAATGTAGCACGCAAAGCAGGTGTGAAATTGGAGGATGTGGTCGTTACAAGTAACGTATCCATTGGTAAAGACCCTGCGGATGACGGTTTCCAGCTGTCTGTTCGTCTGGACGTTAGCATGCCTGGTGTAGATCACAGTCAAGCAGAGGAACTGGCCCGCAAGGCGCATGATTTCTGTCCATATTCCAAAGCAACACGTGGCAACATTGATGTTGTTTTAAACGTAGTCTAAGATTTGACTCCCGGCAAGTCAAGGGAACATATAGAGCAGGGTATCCCAGATACCTGATGTTCGACTACAAAGCCCTGCTGGCAATCGGCAGGGTTTTGTGTTGATTATAATATATGGACATGATGCAGGAGATTAGATGCCAGATCGCGTACTATTTTACATAATTGCACTCCCACTTCATGCTACACATTCCATAAAGGGGGAACGAAGATGAGTATTGAAGAGATGATCGAGCGGCGATTTGTGTGTACGAAATGCAGGGGGACGGATTGTAACATTAAGGAAGTTTCCATGTCAGGAGCAGGCCTGAGCAAGATGTTCGATATACAGCATAACCACTATCTGTTCGTGGCTTGTGCTTCCTGCGGGTATGTTGAAGTATTTGATCCGGATGTCTTGAAAGGGAAAAAACAGGGGCAGGTTGGGACTATTCTGGATATTCTGTTTGGCGGGTAGACATGCGCGAGTTGACATTGAACTGAAATTTCTTTAATATAACTTAGTACTGAGTAGTGTCATTGCATGAACCAAATTTGAATTAAACAGGTGATATCCATGTCTTATAGACCGCGTATTGCAGATTTAGAATTAGCTTATGGTAACAAGGAAGACGGATTGTACGAATTCAAAATGAATTTGGTAGACGGTACAAAATGCCGTGTATTCTACTCCCGTTCCCCGGAATGGAAGATGACCAATATCAGCCGTTTGCAGAAAACGCCTTGTCCAGTATGTCGCAAAGATTTCATTTGCAAATGTATGGACCAGTGGGCAAGTGACCTGCATCAACAAATGATCGATGACCAATGGATGGAAAAGGCAGTTACGGAGTAATTGTCGGACAGATACGAGCGTGGGCACAATGCCTGCGCTCTTTTTCTTTTTATTTCCATTAATGCGAGTTCAAAAAGACCGGTTTTCAGTACCGAGAAGATGGGATGAAGCTAGAAATGGAGTAGCGGAGCGTAGGGAAAACTACGTGAGCAACGGACATTTCGGCTGAATTCCATATTCGATGCTGATGATGCCACCAGGCATCCTTCGTAATCAAAAGCGGACTTTTTGAACTACTTCTAGAAGAAATAAATTTAGAATTAGTGAACAAGAAGGCTCAGATTGGGTAAGTTACTCTAACCGCAACAATAGGAGGCAGCGAATATGACAGCAACTCAAACGGATGTGCATCAGGGACATCCCATCGTACTGGTGGATGGCGTCTGTCACTTCTGCCAGGGCTTAACCAAATGGATTATTAAGCGTGACCCGGAAGGGAAATATCATTTTGCATCGCTCCAATCGGATGTAGCCAAGGAACTGCTGGCGAAGGGCAATTTGTCGACAGACAGTATGGACACCTTTGTTCTGATTGAGAATGGAAAATACTATACACGTTCAACCGCTGCACTGCGATTGGCTAAAGGTTTGAAGTTTCCTTATCCATTGTTATATGTGTTCATTATTGTACCGAAATTTATTCGTAATGCAGTCTATAACTGGGTTGCTCGCAACCGTTATCGCTGGTTTGGCAAGGATGAAGCGTGCATGTTGCCTACACCGGAGATCAAAGATCGATTTTTGTGAGTGTGATTAATAACGGAAATAATTGGGTAATGACTACAGATCATATCTATTTTGGGAGGACAACAACTTGAAGAAGTGGACTACATTATTTATCGGGGCATTATTAGCAGTGAGCTTGGCAGCATGCGGTAACGATACAGATAATACGGCAACGCCGCCAGCGACTAACAACGAAACATCCAACGAGGGCAATACACCTGCAGAGCAGGCAACAAAGATCCCTACCTTGGACGAATTGATTACCAAAACGAATGCAGCAACCAAAGAAATGAAAAGCTTCACAACTGAAGCAAACATTGATCAGAATCTGAAAATGGATGCTGGTGAACAGTCCCAGGATCAACAGGTTAAAACATCACTCAAGATGGATATTATCAAAGATCCAATGATGATCTATCAAGAGATGAAAATGGAAATGTCGGGACAGGAAGCTCAGAACGTGAAGCAGTATATCACTTCGGATAAAATCTACTCTCAAGTTGGGGATCAATGGGTTGCGATTCCTGAAGCTCAAACCAAGGAACTGATTGAGCAGATGAAAGCAAGCATGAATCCCGAAGGTGAATTGGAGCAATTCAAAAAGATTGAAGAAGATACTGAAGTGACCGAAGAAGGCGACAATTATGTGATTAACGCTGACGTATCCGGTGATAATGTGAAGGAACTGGCCAAAGCCGTGATGGAGCAGAACGGATCGGATGCCCAGATGCAAGCCATGCTTGATCAGATGAATATCACCAGCATGAAGATGAAGTATATGATCAACAAAGAAACCTACCTGCCTGCAAGTACGGACGTAACCATGGTCATGGAGATGGAACAAAATGGACAGAAAATGACGATGGACATGAAGATGAACAGTACATTTTCTAACCACGATCAAGTGGAAGAAATCAAGATTCCACAAGAAGCATTGGATAGCGCTAAATAAATTGGTTATGCCAAATGTGCTGAAGATGATTTAAAGCGTTAAACGCGCTTCCTTGTATGCCGTTAACAGGCACCTCTGAACTAGATCTGTGTGAGCCGAGAGGTTTTACCGGATTAGAATCAGGGGTGTTTTTCTGTTTAGCGGAGATTATGGTCAGGGTTGAAAGTGTTATAGTATAGTCATATTGAAGTAGAGAGGGGAGATAAAAGATGATTGAATATGCACACATCCACCATGTTAGTCTGGCTGTACGTGATCTGGGAATCGCGAAGAAATTCTATTCGGGGTTACTGGGAATGCAGGAGATTGAACGTCCGCCTTTCCGCTCCACAGGTACATGGTATGCCATCGGTAGCCAGCAGCTTCATCTGTTACAGCACCCGGAGGGTCACACGTTACGTGAGGCTGGGATTGACACAACAGACGGCCACTTTGCAATCTGGGTCACCAGTTATTCGGGGACTATAGCTTGGTTGGAGGAGCAGGGAATTGAGTATGAAGCGAGACCTGACAGTGTGGCTGGATTCGCACAGATTTTTGTACTTGATCCGGACCGTAACATTATTGAGTTCGATTCACCGTACAACTCTTAAGGGGAAAAGGGTTAGAATAAATCCCTTGCTCCCCCAGAAATTGTATGCTATATTATCCATACATTCATAGCATGTGACGGAAGCACCGTCCATATACTGCATATTCATGCGGTTATTGGACGGTGTTTTTTTGTGCTTTTTGACAGGGAGGGAAGGGGAATTTGATTGTACTGAAGGTTGTTCTGGTTTCAAAGGATAGAGATTACATTAGCGCCTGGCTTGATTATGTACAGGGAAATTCGTCTGGTCTCCATGTGCGTTTCACGGCATTCTCCCAAGGAGATTCATTCAAGGATCACATGAATGAGCAAGAAGGTCGAGAATTACCGGATCTGGTTATTGCGGAACCGGAGTTTCTGAATGACTGGCTGAATAACGGGGGAGAAGTATCGGGTGTACCTTGGCTAATGCTTAGTGAAGGGATGGAAGAGGTAGATGAGGCCAAGCGGCTGATAAAATATCAACCCTTGCCTGCTTTGCTGGATGCTGTGATGCATGCTTGCCGGCAGCCACGCCGTAAGAAGGTTCACCATCCGGGGCAAGAGACTCTCTCCATCGGTGTAGTATCCGCTTCAGGTGGAAGTGGCAAAACGGCAGTGGCCCTGCATATGGCGAAGCAATTGGGACTTGCAGGATATGCTGTTCTCTATCTTAATCTGGAGACGCTGGACAGCACGCTCCCGTTTCTGGAAAAGGGACTAATTAGAAGTGGGCAGCGTCACCCGGATGCGGAGACGGGATTGTCACGCCTGTTATACGATCTGAAGGTGGGAAGAAAGGAATCCGGCAAGCAGTTACAGGTACAATCGAAGGGCGTAGATGGATATGTGGTCCGGCATGAAGCGCTGAAATCCGATGTGTTCTGGCCATTATCGAATCGGAAAGAACTGTTGCAAATGAATCGTGAGGATACGTCGAATCTGCTTCGTTATTTAACGGATTGTGGACAATATGACGTGTTGATTCTGGATGGGGATTCCGGTTGGGATGGGCGCAGTGAAGGGGTACTGGATGCAGCAGATGCATTTGTCTGGTTGGTTGAGGATGATATATCTGCCATGCATCGATGGGGACAATGGTTACAGCATGCTGAGCGTACGAAACCAGATTTGTACGAAAGTATGCTGGATCGTTCACGCTTTGTGGTTAACAAATATCGGGACAATGTCGTCAATGCACTCCCACGCCCTGATCTACATCTTGATGCAGTGTTGCCCTACATCCCTTCTTGGAAACAACTCAGTCAGGAGGAAGTCATGCTTAGTTCTCCGATCTTCCAACGTGAAGTGAAGAGATTATGTGCCATGCTGGTACAAGATGGCGAAGAAGAATTGAAGCAGACGGGACGAATTCAGAAGCAGGATCGGTGGGCACTATGACGGACTCATCCAATAGAATACTGGATCGTGAAGAACAGTTTCAGATGATGCGCAGGGAAGTCAGGGCTGGCCTCGATTTAACCTCTTCCGCAGGAGATGATGAACTGTGGCAGGGGATAGAACGCAAAGTTCTTACTGACCCGAAGCTGGATGATCTGACCTCAGGAGAGCGTCATACGCTGGTACAGCGATTGTTTGACTCCTTTCGTGGATTGGATATTCTACAGCCGCTTGTGGATCATCCCGATATTACGGAGATTATGATCAATAGTCACAAGGAGATTTTTGTGGAGCAGGAAGGTGAAGTCAGCCAGATCACCCTTGAATTTGAGTCCAGGGAACGGCTCGAGGATATCATCCAGATGATTGTGTCCGGGGTAAACCGGATTGTGAACGAGTCTTCTCCAATCGTAGATGCCCGTTTAAAGGATGGTTCACGGGTCAATATCGTGTTGCCTCCTATTGCCTTGAAAGGCCCCACGATGACGATTCGTAAATTCCCCAGTGAACCGATGAGGATGTCCGATCTGATTGAAAAGGGAGCCCTGCATGAAGAAGCGGCAGAATTATTGCAGCAGTTGGTACGGAGCAAATACAACATCTTCATTGGAGGCGGGACCGGATCGGGAAAAACGACCTTTCTGAACGCATTATCCCAGTTTATCCCTTCCGATGAGCGGATTATTACCATTGAGGATTCGGCTGAGTTACAGATAGTTACGGTACCGAATCTGGTATCACTGGAAACGCGGAATGCAAACACCGAAGGCAAGGGACAGATATCTATTCGGGATCTGATCAAATCTTCCTTACGGATGCGTCCGAACCGGATTGTGATTGGCGAGGTAAGGGGCGCAGAAGCGCTGGATATGTTGCAGGCCATGAACACTGGCCATGATGGATCTTTGTCTACAGGGCATGCGAATACCATCTCGGACATGATTAGCAGACTCGAAACGATGGTGCTCAGTGGTGCAGATCTTCCCATTGCGGTTGTAAGGCAGCAGATTAGTTCAGCAATCGATATTTTTGTACATCTATCTCGGCTGCGAGACCGCTCACGGCGGGTGACAGAGATTAGTGAAGTGATTGGTATGCAGAACGGTGAGGTTATGCTGAATCCACTGTTTCGTTTCCAGGAACAAGAAGAGCGTGAAGGCAAAATTATTGGCGGGTTAGTGCAGGTTGGAAAGTTGAATCAGGTGGATAAAATTCAGATGGCTGGGCTTGGGGAATGGCTGGATGAATACATAGAACAATATAGTGTTGAAACTGATCCGTCGGATAACAACGTGAATTAAAGTTATTGGAAGGTGATTACTGTTGGGTGAAGCCAGACAGATGTTGACGGATTACACCGTATATACGCTTTCCCGGAGACAACGAATGGTCTGTATGCTGATTAGTGGTCTGCTGTTTTTTGGCATCGGAATTCTGTTCTACCATCACTGGTTGGCTGGAGCGATCCTGGCTGCGGGTTGCATATGGGTACCAAAACATTGGACTAAAGTGCTGTTGGAACGAAAAAGAATGACACTCAGTTTACATTTTAAGCAAGCGTTATATGCATTATCTTCGGCACTTGCCGCAGGAAAATCGGTGGAAAATGGATTCAAGGAATCCGTAGAGGATCTGCGGATGTTGAACCCGGAAGCGGATACCGATCTGATTCGTGAGTTCACGATATTGCGGACACGGATGGAGTATGGACAACCAATCGAAGAGGCGCTACAGGATTTTTCGGATCGGGCGCAGATTGAAGATATTACGAATTTTGCAGATGTGTTCATTACGTGCAAACGAACTGGCGGGGATCTGGTTGAGGTTGTGCGTCGTACCTCTGCGGTGATTGGTGAGAAGCTGGATATTCAGCAGGATATTATGGTCGCGGTATCGCAGAAAAAGTTCGAATCAAAGGTGATGTTTGCCGCTCCATTTATTTTTCTGATATTCCTCAATCTGACCGCTAAGGACTTTATGGAGCCGTTATATAGCGGGATGGGGTACCTCATCTCTAGTGGTGCATTGGCAGTACTCGCCTGCTGTTATCTGTGGATTAATCGCATTATGGATATCAAAGTATAAGGAGCTGAAAAGATGCTGCTTCCCGTTATAATCGCAGGGATGCTCGGAGCGGGATGGCTGGTGCTGGATCGAACCCGGGGACAGACCTACCGGCATTTGCGCAAGCTGGATATGGAAGGATTACGACTGAAAAAATTGCATGGCCCCTTCCTGTTTATATTGGACAAGTTTGAGATTGGACGCAGATTGCCAGTACTCATGTTTCGGATGCAACATGCCATTCAGAAAATGTATGGCATACAGCACAGTGGAGAGAAAACGATGCTCTATTGCGCTGAAATGTTGACCTATACATGGCTCATGTTGCTGGTGGGCTGCCTGTTATCACTCGTTGGAGATATGGGCATCGGAGGTATGGTGGGTGCGCTCGCGCTCGGTGCAGCGTTGCCTTTTGCGCTCTACAAAGACCTCAATACAAAGGTGCAGCGAAGAGACCAGGATATTCTTATGGAACTGCCTGAGCTGCTGAACCGAATTGTACTGCTGGTTGGCGCAGGGGAGACCGTGCAACGTGCTATCGTTCACTGTGTGACAAGCCAGGGGGAACGGAATCATCCGTTGTACAACGAACTTAGAAAGACGGTGGGAGATTGGAATAATGGTTACTCGTTTCAACAATCCTTTGAACAGTTCAGTCGCCGCTGCGGTGTACAGGAAGTAACGATTTTTACGACAACAGTGCTGCTGAATTTCCGACGTGGGGGAGGTGACTTTGTATTGGCGCTGCGGGATCTGTCACATGTGTTGTGGGAGAAACGCAAGGCTGTCAGTCGGGCGAAGGGAGAACAGGCTTCTTCCAAACTGGTGTTTCCAATGGTACTGATCTTTTTTACGATTGTGGTCATGATCGGGGCACCTGCTTTTATGATGATGAATATGTAGGAGGAATTGGGATGATGGAAGTGTTAAAAAACAAGGTAAACGTATTTTGGGAGGAAGAGGACGGACTCGGCACGTTGGAGCTGATTCTGATTATCGGGGTTATTATCATTATTGCTTTGATTTTTAAAGACCAAATTAAAAAATTGGTAGAAAGACTGTTAACTAATGTGAGTAATAAAAGTAATGAATTCTTCGAATAACAAGTTCAAAAAGGAAGAAGGGAGCTTCACCGTTGAAGCCTCCCTGATCTTCCCTGTCGTGCTGTTTATTCTTGTGTTGTTACTCTTCTTTACCATGTACATGTATCAAAAGACATTCCTGAATCAACATGCCTATGCCGCTTCCGAACGTGCAGCCTATAGCTGGGACAACAGCCACAAACTGGCGATGACAGGTGAATATGTTGCTGGAGAACATGACAATCTGTACTGGAGACTGACGGATGATCGTATGCTTGGAGCGCTGTTTGGTTGGGCGGGAGCTGATAATCAGGTTAGCGTTTCTATACCTGCTGGTGAAGGTGGCAATCTCTCGGAACAGAAATTAGCACAAGCGGTGCAACATATGCCCTCAGCTATGAAAGGAACGATTGAGTATCAGAATTCTCTGATTCAGCGGAAAGTAACAACCAAGCTGGAACAAGTAATTTCTTTGCCTCTTCCTTCTTTTTTGTTCGACTCAGGTAACCGTGTACTGACCCAGGGATCGTCTGCAGTTGTTGAACCGGTTGAATTCATTCGAACTGTAGATCTGGTCCGTTATTACACAGCGAAGTTTAAAGGCAAAGGCGGAGAAGCCGCGAGTACTGCTGCGGAAGCAGGACAGGTTGTGCAGCATTTTGGCAAAAGCAAAAAGTGAGTAAAGGAGGAGGGCGGAGCTGTTTAGAAAAAAAGACGGTGAGTTGGGAGCCGTAACCCTTTTTTTAATATTAATATTGGCTGGAGTTTATATGTTTGTAGCTATATTCATTGATTACGCTCGTATTGCTGCATTCAAGGTACAGACCGAACGAATGACTCATGCTGCAATGAGATCCGTAATGTCAGCCTATGACACATCACTCCGGGAGTATGGTTTATTCGGGTATGGCGACAGCAGTGGGGATGCAATTATGGCTAAAGTGTTGAACGATAGTGTGAAGCCTTCAGCTGTAAAAGATGGATTCCCCATTCTGGATATCCAGTGGGATACAACTACGCTGAGCATGGAGCGTGAACTGGGCAGATACGATATATTTAATCGCCAGATTCAGGAGGACATGAAGTACCGGGCTCCGGTTGATTTTACCCTTGAAGTGATCAATCGGTTCAAACCGATATCAGACGAGATGAAGGAAGCAGCGCACACGGTAGACTTGCTGAAAAAATTACAGAAGTTATATGACAAACGTGAAGAACTACTGGACGAAGCCATTGCCAATCAGACGGAATCCGCGGAGAAGCTGAAGAATCTTCCAAAGTTAATCATGGACCCGCCTTCACAAGCTATCTATGAAGAAATGTTGGAAGAAACACCAGAGACAACTGCCGAGGTAGCAGCACGTTATGCAGATTATCTTAACAAGAAACAGGCAGATGAGGGACTGCCGTTCAGAGAGCAACAATACATATTGGAACTGGCTCGTTATCGGACTGGTGTTGGTAATGTGGTGGCAGGCATCAGCATGATCATACAGCCCGCGTTACAGGCCCATCAAACAAAGCTGGAGGAAGCACAGTCCAAAATCGAAGAAGCGCGCAAGATTAATGATGAAATGAAACGTGTGATCGCGGAGGGGGAGAACCGTTCACAGAATGCCAGCTACGACAACGTGGGCAACTCGAATCTTCCTGGGACGAATCCTGCATCTACTGGATCAGGCACTGAGGCCAAAAGTACACGTTCTCTTGCTTCGGAGCTTGTGAGGGCAGATAGCCTATTTGATCAGTTGAAAGCACGTGTGGTTTCACAGAATTCGGACTTCTCTAACGTCAGAAGAGACAACATGGAGTTGAATAATCAGCTTCGCAGCGTTACGGGAATGAGTGGAGTTCCGATTAAACCGGCGGTCAGACAGGCAAGTCAGGTTACGGAACGATATATGGACACCTATGTACGTAGCGGTCCTGCCAATCTCATCCTCCAAAGTAAGCAGCAGCTGGAAAGTGGTCGTGGGTCGGATGCCCAGCGCAAAGCGAATGACAAAGAATCCAAAGGGAAATTGAAGGAAGTCAAACGAATCTTGTCGCAGGTTCAGAATGGAAGTTCGGGTTCCATGGACGCTTTCAAACAGTTGGAGGAATATTACAACGCTAATATTTCTTTTAACGAGGCTAGTCGTGAGGAAGCCAAAAAGGCAGAGATTGCTGGTGATCCCTATGACTCTGGTGGCGATGCCATGAAGGGAATGGACAGTTTGTTTGGCGGGATGTCCGGTCTGCTGGACAGTCTTGGCGACGAATTATTTCAGAATGAATATGCTTTAGCCTATTTCAACTCCATGGATTTTGGTCAGTTATTTACCTGGACTGAAGGTGGTGGAGATGCTGCTGATGTCTTCAAACTGGAGAATCAGGAACTGGAGTATATCGTCTACGGGTTTCATAATCCTTCGGGTAACATCGCTGCGGCATATGCGGAAATATTTGGGATGCGGCTGGCTATTCGGACGGCCAAAGGGTTAATTGAGCACAGCAAGCTTGGGAACCCACTTCTGGTTTTATCGGCGGCAATCTTATACGGGATTACAAACGCCATCGCGGATATGGTGAAACTAGCAAAAGAGGGCAGTGTCGAATTGTCCAAGTATATCAAAGTCAAACTGACGTATAGGGACCATCTCCGATTGTTCCTATTGATGCATAGTAACAATGAACGCAAAATGTCCAGAATGCTGGCGCTAATTCGATTGAATACGGGTGTGAATCCAGATGAGAAACAGACGTATGCTTCGGGTAACATGCGTAGTAGCATCAAGCTGTGGTTTTTACCAGGGGTGGTTAGAAGCATAGGTGCAGTTATGGGTAGTGAGGATCAGGTTGAAGATGGGCGATTTTTCATTGAGCGAAAGGCGGATTATTCCTATTGAATAATTAGGATCGTTTCGGTGGAGGGATTATGGATAAGCAGCAACATTATGAAAAAGAAAGCGCACAAATGCAGATTCGTTTAACAAGAATAATCAGATTGCAGCGTTTGAAGTCTCTCAAAAAGCAGATATGTTCTCCGAAAAAGGAACAGGGCAGTATGGTTCTGGAAGCTTCACTGGTGTTACCTGTCTTCCTGTTCTTTATCATGTTTCTCATCTTCATAGTGCAAATGACTCTAATCTCCACAGCGTTACAAAGCACAGCAGGTGAAGCGGTGAAGCAGTTATCAACGAAAATATATCCCGTTTCCCTTGCATTCACACCTTCTGATTCTGCCGGCGGAGAAGGTTCTGGAGGGGGTTGGAAGATACCAGAGTTATCTCTGACGGAATGGGCAGAAGGTTATGCTTCTTCTCTACCCGAGCCATTAAGTGATTGGGTACGTTCAGCGGCGGCAAGTGGTGAACAGCCACTACAGGAGATCAAAACATCCGTCTTGGAAACCGTACTTGATCCCACGGTAAAACCGCTGCTTCAACCATTTATCGAACCAACTCTGCTGAATATGGAACGTGTTCATGTGAATGGTATTTCCATACCTGATCTCAAAAACAAAACAAATCCATATTTCCGACTTGAACTGAGTTATGAATTGCCGGTAAAAGTCCCATTTCTCAGTAAACCGCTTCGGATTCAGGTTGCTGCGGCAGAACGGGTATGGATTGGAGATACCGGAGAAGGGGCAGATGGCAGCGCAGGAGACGGGGATACTGCGGGTTCAGCAACGGTACTGTCGAAGCCTGACCCGGCATACATAGGCAACAATGCAACGATCAAGGTGAAGGTAGAACCAGGAGCGACAGCCAACTTAACGATATTTTACAAGTCAGGTGAAAGTTCTGCGAAGCACATCGGCTGGGCTACCGCAGATGAGAATGGAATTATTGAATGGAACTGGTTTGTTGGTACTCGGACAACAGAAGGAACATGGAGTTTTGTTGTCGAGACAGGGGACGGTGCCAAGACGGAGACTACGTTTACCGTGGCCTCCAAAAAATAAGGAAGGGGATGATGGAGGTGGAGTGGTTTTACATTGCCTGTGGCATATACGTCATTGCAGCTTTTATTACAGATATTCGTTTCATGAAAATTCCAAATCGATTGACTTTACCCGTGACTGCCGCTGGCGTATTAGCCCATATCATATGGGGAGGTTGGGATGGTTTCTTGTTCTCAGCCGCTGGATTTGCAGCAGGTTTTGGCATTTTGTTTCTGATGTATGCGATTGGGGCAGTAGGAGCAGGAGATGTGAAATTGTTTGGTGGGATTGGCGCATGGACGGGGCTTGCTTTTGGCATTCATGTCATTATTTACTCCGTTTTGTACGCGGGCGCAATTGGTTTAGTGATACTTCTATTCCGTAAAGATTCAGCGAAACGAATTCGAGGCATGGCAGGTAGTCTTGCAGGTTTTTTCATGCTCGGTTCGCTCAAGCTGGTAAATAAAGAGAAGACATTGAAATTTCCATTTATGCTTGCCGTATTGCCCGGGTTTATCACTGTACTTATCTCAGGAGTTTTCCCTTGATATCAGGAGTCTGGATAACGTTAAGATAACAGTGATCGAAGATAGCACTGCGATTGGAGTGGAAGAGTGTGGTGTATTGTAACTCAACTTATATCAACTAAATTTTTTACACGAGAACGGAGAGGACGGAAAAAACCTGAAGAAGCGGAGCTAAAAGCTTTCTGAAAGAAAGCTGCATCGGAAGCATATACTTCGCCTTTATCCCCGGATTTCTCCCTTTATAGAAGGGAATCAAGAAATCTGGGGATAACAGCGATCGGAAGGTTGTTCCGTCATCGTAGTGCCCAGTGTAACTTTCTTTAGTTGATCCTATATAACAATGGAAAGAGAGGATTGGCATGTATGGATTAACGAGAGATTTTATTCGTAACGGCGGAGCGTTCATGGTTTTGGAGAAAGAGGACGGGTTACGAATGGAGGAATTGAGCCGGGTACAGATGGGGATGTTATCCTCCAATCAAATTCCGCGACTTCTTCCTGTTCATATTCGGGAAGTCGATCGAAATGTAACTTTGCAGTACGACATATCAGGGTACAAGATGTTATCCCAGATGTTAAAGTCAAGCAAAATCAAGTTGCGTGTTCTGTATGGTCTGTTGTTCCAATTAGCCGATGCCTTCACGGAATGCCGACAATATATGCTGGAGCCTCGTAAATTATTGATCCAGGAAGAGTACCTATTCATCAACGGTTCATTCGAACAGGGTGAGCTTGGCATGGTATATGTGCCTATCTTGGACACCGTTGAAGTTGATCCGATGCCTCAGCAATTCCGTGAGCTGGTAATCAGGCTGATGGCCCATGTACAGGAACTGCAGGGAGAAGGAATTCAGCGTGTTCTGCAGTTATGTGACAACGAGCGCTGGGATATCAGACAGTTGCGCGAGCTTCTGCTGGAATTATACGCTGACGAGCAAGAGAATGGAGGAGGCGCAGCAGTTCTCTCGTCCAGAACTTCGGAAACCATCGATGGTCCAGGAGGTAATCTTCATTCGTCAATTACTGGGCGGGATAGCAGGCAATCCACTGGTTATTCTCGTCCAGATCAACTCGGTGCTCCCGTTCAAAATGCTGGTGTGGGGCCGCAACTAAATTTCCGTCAGCCGCAGAAAACGAGTGAATCTGAGGTTGAAGACATACCGGTGAGATCTCGAACCTTTCCAGGCAGGCGCTCACCTGAGCAATTTCCATTAGAGAGCTCAAACAGCATGGATCAGGGACGAAGTAACCCGTATGATTCGCTAGAGCGTGTTGATATGGAAGTGGAGGAAAAGTCCGGATCTTCCAAAGTAACCTATATCATATTGGGCTGCATGCTTGCCATGGCATTGGTATGGAGATTTATTTACATGGAGCAATCGGGACAGACGCAGATGATCCTGTGCATGGTACTAAGCCTTGGCTTGTTTGGTGTAGCAGGATGGACGTGGAAGCGTAAGGCAAACCCTCAGAATGACTCAGAGAATAAGCGGTCTTTTTCATTCAGTTTAGTTAAGAACAAAGGCAAGCAAACGGAAGAGGACGAGGAACAATTTCAGGAAAGTTGGCGCTGGAATACAGCTGATAGGAAAGAGGAACGCATAAACCAAATGGTTGCATCCGCCTCAGAAGGTGGTAGCGAGCATTCCCGTTTTCAAAATTTGCATATGACACCTGAACACTCCGAACCACCGTTCGTTCAGCGCCATGTGGAAACGGTAGCTTCAACTTCAGAGCTAATTCGACAGGATGCAATTGCGGAGGCAACCGTGAATTTGCAGAATCTGAGTGGAGGTAATGTTACAGGGGCAGGCCCGGTGATGGCGTCTTATTATCTTGAACGAAGATCGGGAAGCAGTGACCAACATGAACGGATGGATGTGCAAGGAGCATCTTTTGTCATCGGAAGATCAGTGGATATGGTTCAGTGGGTGGACACAGCGACCGGCGTGTCCCGTGCTCATGTGGAATTGAGCCGGAACAAATCGGGCTATGTGATTAAGGATCTGGGTTCCGTCAATGGAACCATTCTTCAGGGCAATATTCTTGCTCCGTATAAGGAGTATCCCTTGGCGGATGGAGACACATTTACACTTGCGGAATCTGTTTACACTTATCGGTCGGTTGAATAAGGCATAGTTCAATCAGTCAGATAAGCCGCGGTGCTTCAGATCTTCCAGTGCCTGGGTTAAGGTTGGGAAGGTGAACTGGAATCCGTGGTCGAGAGCTTTTTGCGGAATGACTCTCTGCCCCTGAAGCAGAACAACGGATAGTTCACCAACTAAGGTTTTAATTAAGAAGCTGGGTACGGGGAACCAGTGAGGGCGATGATACACTTTACCGACCGTACGACCGAATTCATCATTGGTAACAGGGTTCGGGGAGGAAGCATTGACAGGACCTGATACTTGTTTATTTTGAATGCTAAAATCAATGAGTCTTACGATATCCATAATGTGAATCCAGCTAGTCCATTGCTTGCCACTGCCGATCTTGCCACCAACACCCAGCATATAAGGCAGTTTCATCAATGGAAAAGCACCTCTTTTATGTCCAAGAACCAGACTTACTCGGATTTTAACGAGTCTGACATTTTTGATTGCATCTGCAGCAACTTCCCATTGTTCCGAGACCCGGGACGGGAAATTCATGGGTTTTTGCGGACTGCTCTCGTCAAAGGTTTCGGTAGGGGAGGTTCCATAGATGGCCATGGCAGAAGCCTGAACGACCACTTCCGGCTTTTGTTCCAGGGATTCTACCAATCGGGCTACCCGTGCTACGGTAGTGACTCTGGATTCAACAATCTCGAGCTTCGCTTTGGTTGTCCAACGTTGATTCAGCGTTTCTCCGGCAAGGTTAACAAGAGCGTCCATACCTTCCAGCAAGTGAGGTTGTTCTTCGACTTGTTTCCACGATATATATGTAAGATTTTTACTTGGATTATGCAAGTCAGGCAGTTTTCGTGTAATAACTTTCACATGGTGCCCGGCTTGCAGCCAATAATCTACAAGTGCTCCTCCCACAAATCCGGTACCTCCACAAATGGCAATTTTCATATCAAACATCCTCTCTGTATTTTCACTGCGCTGATATACCGTTGGATCGACAAACAGCCCCGTACGGTAAGCAATGCCTGTTGGGAACAACTTACCTGACGGAGCATATCTGTATCTAATTAACCAAATCTATATGCCACTTAACTCATGTTTTATTTTATTTAATCAAATGTTGATAAGGGGAATAATCGATTTTGTTTTTCTCCAAAAATTTGACCAAAAACTTATTATCCCGCTTCGGTGTGGCAATAATGTATCCTTTGATGCAATGATCTCTCGATACTTCCGTAGCATTGTCTTCAACTGCAATTTTACCAATCTCTGCAGCAATGGAATGTTTGGCAATGTCACGAAATGGCCCTGGCACAGGCTCCACAAGTTGATCCAAAAAAGCTTTAGCTTCATCTGTCCATAAGTGACGGCTGGCTTCAACCCAATAATTCTGCCAATCCAGTTTGGACTTTCCGTCCGCTTTTGGTAGCACTTTCAAAAACTTGCGCATCATGAAAAATCCACCGATACACATGCTGCCAAGCAATAAAAAAGTCCAGAATGCGATTGTATTCATAAACCAATTGCTGGGGGAACTGCTGGTCAGTATCATCGCGTAGGAGTCGAAAATCATTGCGGAGTCACCTCGGTTCATTGATTTTCACGGAAAGACGGATTCCGCCTACCCATGTTCCACATATTAGCTGTAAAAAATAGCCTCTATCCCGAATTATAGCGCATTTCTAGATTTATTTCGATAATCGCGTTAGAATAAGGGATAATTCAGATTAAGGGGGATCAATAATGCTGAAAATCGGCTCCCACGTGTCCTTTTCGGACAAGGGATTATTGAGTGCAACGAAGGAAGCGTCTACGTACGGTTCCAGTTCGTTTATGATATATACGGGTGCACCACAGAATACACGTCGCAAGCCAATTGAATCCATGTATATTGAAGAAGGCAAACTTGCCATGCAAGAGGGTGGAATGGAAGATATCGTTGTCCATGCACCGTACATTATTAATCTTGGCTCATACAAAGACAACACGTATAGACTCGCTGTAGATTTCCTTCAGGAAGAGATCCGTCGTACACATGCTATTGGTGTCAAAAACATCGTATTACATCCCGGGGCATTTACAGACAAAGATGCCCACTATGGGATCGGACGGATCGCAGAAGGGTTGAATGAAGTGCTGGAAGGTGTGAAAGAGACAGATGTGAACATCGCTCTGGAAACCATGGCTGGCAAAGGTACGGAAATGGGGCGCAGTTTCGAAGAAATCGCCCAGATCATCGAGAAAGTAACGTATAACGAGCGCCTGACTGTGTGTATGGATACATGCCACATTCATGATGCCGGATATGATATCGTTAATGATTTTGACGGTGTACTGGAACAATTCGATCGTACGGTAGGACTTGACCGCATTGCCGTAATGCATATTAATGATAGTAAGAATGCTGTGGGTGCGCACAAGGACCGTCATACACCAATTGGCTCTGGCTGGATCGGGTTTGAGGCGATTAACCGCATCGTCAACCATGAGAAGCTTCAAGGACGTCCATTTATTCTGGAGACACCTTGGATTGGTAAAGAGGCCAAGACACAGCGTCCAATGTATGAGGTGGAGATTGCGCTGCTTCGTGGGGATGTTGCCGGTCGATTCGGCCAGGAATTCCTGACAGAAGTAGAACAGTTGCAACACTTTTTCAAAGGTAAAGAGATTGAGTCTCGTTCGTATATTCTGGATGTGTGGACGTTGCTCAAAAATGATGCCAAAGCCAAAAAGGCAGATCCGCGCGAACCACTGGAACGCCTCTATGACATGGTGGCTGAAGCTGCACTATTCCCGCATTTGAATGAAGAACAACTGAATCATCGCTTGATTGCATGGCTTGCGGGTTAATCCCGCAGGTCATGGCTTAATTGAAGGAGGAAGAATAACCCGATGGAGATCCACGCTAAACAAGTACGCCCTGATTCTAAAAACCGCGCCGATCGTGCGCGCATGCTTATTTCCTGTCCTGATGGTCCAGGAATTGTAGCTGCCGTATCTCATTTCCTGCACCAGCATGGTGCGAACATTGTTCAGTCGGACCAGTACACAATGGACCCTGCTGGCGGCATGTTCTTTATGCGAATTGAGTTTGATCTTCCGCAATTGTTGGTCAATTTGCCGAAACTGGAAGCAGATTTTGCAGAAGTGGCAAGCCGTTTCCAAATGGAATGGACGTTATCTGCGGTTAGCCGCAAGAAGAAACTGGCTATCTTTGTATCCAAAGAAGATCATTGTCTGGTTGAATTGCTGTGGCAATGGCAGGCAGGCGACCTGGATGCTGATATTGCTCTTGTGGTCAGCAACCATCTGGACATGAAGGACTATGTAGAATCATTTGGCATTCCATATCATCATATTCCGGTAACAGCAGATACGAAGAAAGAAGCGGAACAGCGCCAGCTGGACGTCATTGGCAATGATGTGGATGTGATCATTTTGGCTCGTTACATGCAGATTATCTCTCCGATGTTCATTGAGCATTACCGCAATCGAATCATTAATATTCACCATTCGTTCCTGCCAGCCTTTGTGGGTGGTAAACCGTATGCGCAGGCGTACAACCGCGGTGTCAAAATTATCGGTGCGACAGCGCACTATGTTACGGAAGAACTGGATGGCGGACCAATTATCGAACAGGACGTGCAGCGTGTAAGCCACGGGGACGATGTAACCGAGCTGAAGCGTATTGGACGTACCATTGAGCGTGTTGTGCTTGCACGTGCCGTGAAATGGCATGTCGAAGACCGTGTTCTTGTTCACGAAAATAAAACCGTTGTATTTTAAGCTCACGCTTTAATACTGTGCAAGGTTGATTCGGAACCACGTAATAGACTAACAATAAAGCGACCCCAATTCGTTTACGAAACGGGAGTCGCTTTTTTTGTTGTGTTGATATACTTTCCGCACAAGCCAAGCATAATACCGAATAGCAGATGTCCTACAATCCAGTAGAGGATGGCGGACACATTGTACAGGTCTGGCACACGTGATGACAATTGAGAGAGTGGAATGTAGAGCAGGGATGAAGCGGCACCAAGCAAAATTCCTTTGAACATGGGACGCCCTGTGCGCCGTACCCACCACACATAGAGGATGCCGATCACAACGGACACAACTAGATGCAGAGAAAATTCAATGATTTCGGGTAAGGTTGGTGGAAGACCAGACACAAAATCAATATTCAGCAACAGGGTATATACTTTTTCACCTGTGTTGGCCTGAATCATTTTGAGGAAAAATCCCAGGACAACTCCCGAGAGAATTCCCGTTAAAATACCGGATATCCAGGGTAATGAGTGTTTTACCGATGTTGATGAGTGAGCAGCAGGATCTGGCATGATTGTGACCTCCTATGATTGACGCGAGTACATCTGAAAAGTAAACCACAGCCAACTTTCGAATCCATATTAAGGAACATTATATGTGAATTGAGGATGAATATCTAAAAAATGCATGTTTTTCAGGTTAAAGGTTATACTTCATGCGATGGATTTGCGAGGCTCCTTAAGTCTGCTTTTGGAATTTAGTACCTTGTACAGTACGATTTTTGCTTGATAGGCCAAGGAATATTCATCACAAACAACCGATTTTTCACGAACTTCTGAAAGAAGGTTATGGAAAAGCTTCACGCCAAGTGATACAATACAAAAGTGAATAAGTCAAAATGAAACACTCAAGCGGATTCACTTATTGTGAAATTCGGTTTGCTTGTATGATGAGAGGGATTCGCTTGCGCACCCGACTTATCTAAAGACATGAGGAGGACAAACCATGACTGACAAGAACGAAGCGATTCAAAAGGACGAGAACACTACAATCGACAACCTGTCGATTACGACCGTACGTACTTTGGCGATTGATGCAATTGAGAAGGCAAATTCCGGACATCCGGGCATGCCTATGGGCTCCGCTCCAATGGGGTACCAACTTTTTGCAAAAACGATGACTCATAACCCGGACCACCCAACTTGGGTTAACCGGGACCGTTTTGTCCTGTCTGCAGGACATGGCTCCATGCTGCTGTACAGCTTGCTGCACCTGAGCGGATATGATCTTCCAATGGAAGAACTGAAACAGTTCCGTCAATGGGGAAGCAAAACTCCGGGTCACCCGGAATTCGGACATACTGCAGGTGTTGATGCAACTACAGGCCCACTGGGTCAAGGTATTGCAATGGCTGTTGGTATGGCGATGGCTGAAGCTCAACTGGGCGCAACATACAATAAAGACAAATTCAACGTAGTTGACCACTACACTTACGCAATCTGTGGTGATGGCGACTTGATGGAAGGCGTATCTCATGAATCAGCTTCCCTGGCTGGACGCTTGCACTTGGGCAAACTGATCATGTTGTTCGACTCCAATGACATCACGTTGGATGGTAAATTGGATCTGTCTTCTTCCGAAAGCATCGCGAAGCGTTTTGAAGCTTATGGCTGGCAAGTGCTGCGCGTTGAAGATGGTAACGATCTGCCTGCAATCGAAAAAGCAATTCAGGAAGGTCAAGCAGATACACTGCGTCCTACACTGATCGAAGTTAAAACGGTTATCGGTTATGGTAGCCCGAACAAACAAGGTAAAGGCGGCCACGGCGGTACTCACGGATCTCCACTGGGTGCAGACGAAGCCAAATTGACTAAAGAGTATTACAAATGGGTTTACGAAGAAAACTTCCACGTACCGGCTGAAGTTCGCGATCACTTTGCACAAGTGAAAGATCGTGGTATCTCTGCTAACAAAGCTTGGGACGAGAAATTTGCCGAGTACAAAAAAGCTTTCCCTGAGCTGGCAGCTCAATTCGAAACAGCGATTAACGGCGACCTTCCAGAAGGCTGGGACCGTGATCTTCCTAAATATGCAGCAACAGACAAAGCCCTTTCCACTCGTGTAGCATCCGGTAACGCTCTGAACGGTCTGGCGCACAACGTGCCACAACTGACAGGTGGATCTGCTGACTTGGAAAGCTCCACAATGACTCACTTGAACAACCTGGAGAACTTCACACCTGAAGATTACTCCGGCCGTAACATCTACTTCGGTATCCGTGAATTCGGTATGGCTGGAGCAATGAACGGTATGGCACTGCACAGCGGTGTGAAAGTATTCGGAGGTACGTTCTTCGTATTTACCGATTACCTGCGTCCGGCTGTTCGTCTGGCTGCCCTGATGGGATTGCCTGTAACGTATGTTCTGACTCACGACAGTATCGCTGTTGGTGAAGACGGTCCTACGCATGAACCGATTGAGCAATTGGCATCCCTGCGTATCATTCCTAACCTGACGGTTATTCGTCCGGCTGACGGTAATGAAACTTCGGCTGCTTGGGCTTACGCGCTTGAGAACAAGAGCAACCCGGTTGCACTCGTACTCACTCGTCAAAACCTGCCGATCCTGGAAGGTACGGTTGAAGGTTCACGTGAGAACGTGAAACGTGGTGCTTATGTTGTCTCTGATGCAAAAGATGGCAAAGCGGTAGCACAAATCATCGCTACAGGTTCTGAAGTGCAATTGGCTGTTAAAGCTCAAGCAGCACTTGCAGAACAAGGCATCCAAGTTCGCGTAATCAGCATGCCAAGCTGGGATCTGTTCGAGAAACAAGACAAAGCTTACAAAGAGTCCGTTCTTCTTCCGGATGTTAAAGCTCGTCTTGCAATTGAAATGGCTTATCCAATGGGCTGGGAGAAATATGTTGGAGATCAAGGTGACATTCTCGGAATCAGCACATTTGGTGCATCCGCGCCTGGCGACCGTGTTATCCAAGAATATGGCTTTACAGTGGATAACGTGGTTAGCCGCGTAAAAGCATTGCTGTAATAGAGGTCGTTCAAAAAGTCTGCTTTTGATTACGAAGGATGCCTCCCGGCATCATCAGCGTCGAATATGGGATTCAGCCGAAATGTCCGTTGCTCACGTAGTTCTGCCTACGCTCCGCTACTCCATTTCTAGCTTCATCCCATCTTCTCGGTACTGAAAACCTGACTTTTTGAACACGCACTTATGGCTTCATAAGCGCTGCTATGGTTGGGAGGGCGTCATGCTGTCCTGATCCATGGCAGCAAGTTATTTCCGCAGAGATGGGCGGTGACTCATTATCGCCCTGATCTGTTTTGCCTTTTGTTTTCATTAACTTCAGGGGAGCGGGTACGCATGTCACAATTCGATCAAGTCAGTGTAGTGAAAGAGGCCAACATTTATTATGATGGTCAGGTAACCAGCAGAACGGTTATTTTGGGGGATGGCAGCAAAGTGACTCTGGGTATCATGCTTCCAGGCAGTTATGAGTTCGGTACAGATTCCCGTGAAATTATGGAGATTTTGTCCGGAGATCTGAAAGTATTGCTTCCCGGAGAAGAAGAGTGGCAAGAGATTCAAGGTCAAGCTACGTTCCACGTGCCTGCCGAATCCAAATTTAAACTGGAGATACGCAGCGTTACTGACTACGTCTGCTCGTACCCGGCGGAATAACATAAGAAGGGTAAGCAGAACCGCAACCCGCGGATTCGGTTTACCCTTTTTGCTTCTTGAATTCTAACGACAAAGTTCGAGCTGCAAGCTTGTCAGCCCCGTGGATTTGAAGTATCCTTAAGGCAAGTTGTTTAGAATGGAACACGGATACGGAAATAATATAACCGAAATCAGGAGGTTTTTGAGATCATGGCAAAAAAAGTGACATTTGACTATAGCACGGCACTGCAATTTGTAAATCAGCACGAAGTAGATTATTTCGCAGAACCGATTCGTCTGGCTCACGAGCAGCTTCACAACGGAACAGGAACAGGCTCCGATTATCTGGGCTGGATTGACCTGCCAACGGCTTATGACAAAGAAGAGTTCGCTCGCATTCAAAAAGCGGCTGCCAAAATCCAAAGCGACTCCGAAGTACTGATTGTTATCGGTATCGGTGGATCATACCTGGGTGCACGTGCAGCGATTGAAATGCTGACTCACTCGTTCTATAACAATCTGCCAAAAGACAAACGCAAAACGCCTGAAATCTATTTTGCAGGAAACAATATCAGTTCCACATATGTAACTCATTTGCTGGATCTGGTTGAAGGCAAAGATTTCTCCGTCAACGTTATCTCCAAATCTGGTACAACAACAGAGCCGGCAATTGCTTTCCGTATCTTCCGTGCAGCACTGGAAGAGAAATATGGTAAAGAAGAAGCACGCAAACGCATCTATGCTACAACAGACAAAGCGCGCGGTGCACTAAAAGAACTGGCAAATGCAGAAGGATACGAATCTTTCATTATCCCGGATGATGTAGGTGGACGTTACTCCGTTCTGACAGCTGTAGGTTTGCTGCCAATCGCAGCAGCTGGTATCAGCATCGAAGAAATGATGCAAGGTGCGGCTGACGCATCCAAAGAATACAGCAACCCGAACGTAGCTGAGAATGAAGCATATCAATATGCTGCAGTTCGTAACGCATTGTATCGCAAAGGCAAAGGCACTGAGATTCTTGTAAACTATGAGCCATCCCTGCACTTCGTGTCCGAGTGGTGGAAACAACTGTTTGGAGAGAGTGAAGGTAAAGACTACAAAGGGATCTATCCTGCATCCGTTGATTTCTCTACAGACTTGCACTCCATGGGTCAATTCATTCAGGAAGGTAGCCGGAATATTTTCGAAACTGTTATCCAAGTTACTGAAGTTGCTGAGCATATCTCAATCAAATCGGATCCGGACGATCTGGATGGTTTGAACTTCCTTGAAGGCAAAACCATGGACTTTGTTAACAAAAAAGCGTTCCAAGGAACACTGCTTGCACATACGGATGGTCAAGTACCAAACCTGATTGTGAACATTCCAGATATGACTCCATATTCTTTCGGATATCTGGTATACTTCTTTGAAAAAGCATGCGGTATCAGTGGCTACCTGCTGGGCGTCAATCCATTTGACCAACCAGGCGTGGAAGCTTACAAGAAAAATATGTTCGCATTGCTGGGCAAACCAGGCTTTGAAGAAGAGAAAGCAGCGCTCGAAGCGAGACTTTCCGAATAATTCATCGGTCTGCTCATATAGTTAAATAAGGTAATGTAAATCTAACCGGGAATCACTGTTCGTGTAAGATGCAGGGTTCCCGGATATAGATAACCAGGGCAGTTCGTCCGCGTTCGCGCGGTGAACTGCTTTCTTGTAAAATGGACTCAGGAAAAGATCAGAAAGTTGGATTTAGGATGATTGAACGTTATCGCACGGTTCGAGGACCGGGCAATCTGGAAATTGTAATCAAGAAGTCGCGATTTATCGGTCATATTATGCCGGTCACGACAGAGGAAGAGGCTGTTGCCTTCATCGATGAGATCAAGAAAAAACATTGGAATGCAACTCATAACTGCTCTGCATATATGATTGGGGAGCGGGACGAGATCCAGAAGCAATCCGATGACGGGGAACCCAGCGGAACAGCAGGAAAACCCATTCTTGAAGTGATCAAAAATCAGAAATTAAAAAATGTGGCAATTGTGGTTACGCGATACTTCGGGGGAATTATGCTTGGAGCTGGCGGGTTAATTCGTGCTTATACGGATGGAGCTGTAGCAGCCATTGAAGCCGGAGAAGCCATTACCAACGTGCTGCATCGTGAAGTGTTTGTTGAACTGGATTATACGTGGCTGGGTAAAGTGGAAAATGAGTTAAGAAGCCGGGAAGTCCGTACAGGTGAAACTGGATTCACCGATAAGGTTACGTTGACTTGTCTTCCGCCGGATAGTGAAACCGAGGCTTTTGTAGCCTGGATCACGGATTTGACGCAAGGGCAATCCCGGATCACGGAGGGACAGCGGCTTTATTTTATTGAAGGGGAATAAAATATATGGCTAGAAGAGCAGTCGAACAGGAGTTGTCGAGGGAGCGGATACTGGAGGCGGCGAGGCACCTTTTTATTACCAAAGGATACCGCGCCATTTCGATGCGAAGCATCGGCCAGCATCTAGGCTATAGTCATGGGTCGCTGTATTATCACTTTAAGGAAAAAGCAGAGTTGTTCTATGCTATCGTGGTTGAAGATTTTAATCATTTGGGGCATTTGCTGCTGCAAGCCATGGTCAGGCCGGTTCGTGATGGTGTGAGCAAGGTAGAGCATATCATGATGGAGTTTATTCGCTTTGGTCTGGAGAATCCATATCAATATGAAATTATGTTTATGATTCGGGACGAGGAACTATTGTCTTATTGTCGGACCGAACAGGGACGTTGCTTCGAGTTGTTTGCTTCAATTATTAGGCAGTACATGAACGAAGAAGGTTGTACGGAAGAGGATACTCAAAATGTACCGCGTACGCTATTTTTGGCTATGCACGGATTCATTTCTTATTACATTCAGGACCGTTTAACGTTTGTGGAGATTGAATCGTCTGCGCTGTCTCATGTCAAAGTGCTGTGCCGCAATCTGGGTCAGCAGCCTGGCGTCCAATAATGGCGCTATTGTTGCACCCCTACACTTCAGGGCGGTGATTTGTCATAACTTTAATTCTTTATAACGTTGTCTCGCGAAAGTTAGTATGCGCAGCAGACCAAGTCAGGCGGCTCCGACCCGGAATGAGGGTGGACCGCCTGTTTGTGTTTGCAAAAATGAACGAGTAGGTGGCAGGCCTATTGGACCCAACTAACCTTCCATGATTTTGAGAAAATACTCCCGCTCACGCGGTCCATCGAATTCGCAAAAGTAAATACCTTGCCAGCGGCCAAGCAGCAGCCTGCCTTCGTGAATAATCACCGTCTGTGATGGCCCTGTTGTGATCGACTTGAGGTGAGAGGCTGTATTGCCTTCGGCATGTCGATACTTGGGATGCTTCCAAGGATACACTTCGTCCAGACGTAACAAGACATCATGTTTCACATCCGGGTCTGCATTTTCGTTGATGGCAATCCCCGCCGTCGTATGTGGGCAGTAGATGAGCACCGTCCCGTTCTGCACACCGTTACTCTGGACAACCTGCTTCACGTCCCGTGTGATATCCTTGATTTCATCTCGTGTGGAAGTGGATATATTCTTCGTATATAACATGTTAGATCACTCCTTATATTTCTTTACTTACCCTCGATTGTACCTTAACCACTACATAACAAACAAACCACATATGAAGACGGATATGTGAATCGCACAATAACGGAGAGGTCAGAAATAACCTGAAGTGATTTTATTAATTAATCTCAGATGTGGCCCAATTATATTCAATAAAAGCATTGACGATTAGCACTGCAAACTGGTAAAGTATCAGAAAAGCAAAACCAAGTAGACTAATGGGAATAATATTAAAGTAATATCATCCAACTTAGGAAAAATGTCGTATTGAAGCCAGGAAGACTGCCGACCGGAGCTAAAGCCGGAGGCTGGGAGGGAACGCAGCAATGAATACCGTTCTTCGTCATAAGGGATGGACTTGGGGATTCCGCAGTACCGTATTGTTATATTTTATCGTACTTATTGTACTTCCAATCATCGGTGTGTACGTCAATTCCTTCTCTGAAGGATGGAGCAACTTTGTTCAGAGCATTATGGACCCTATTGCGTGGAAAGCCGTACTGCTGACCATTCGGCTGGCCGTGATTGCTACGCTAATTAATGTGGTTCTGGGCACGATGATCGCCTGGGTGTTGACAAGGTATCGCTTTGTCGGCCGATCGTTTCTTAACAGTCTGGTTGATCTCCCGTTTGCACTGCCAACAGCGGTGGGCGGTTTGATGATTATGCTGCTTTTGGGTCCGGTCAGTGCCATCGGGAAACTGGCAGAATCCATGGGATTTGAGATTGTATTTCACCAGCCCGCCATTGTTATCGCGATGACTTTTGTCACATTTCCGTTTGTTATTCGTGCAGTGCAGCCTTTGCTGGAAGAAATCGATTCTTCCGAGGAAGAAGCCTCGTACACGATGGGAGCATCGAAGGCTCGCACGTTCATGCAGGTTATTCTGCCGTCCATGGCACCTGGCATGATCAGTGGGGGGATGTTGGCTTTCTCCAGAGGACTGGCTGAATTCGGAGCTGTCGTGCTGGTGGCTGGTAACATTCCGGGCAGAACACTGACCGCTTCCGTATTTATCTACGGGGAGATTGAAAGTGATAATCCAACGGGAGCCGCTGCGGTATCGGTGTTGCTCCTGACGCTCTCCTTCCTGATCCTCTGGCTGATCAATCTGGTGCAGATGCGGGGGAGAAGACGATGAGACGACTCTTAATTGGACTGACGTTTGCGGTATTTATTGTACTGCTGATCATCCCGCTTGGACGCATTTTTATTGGCGCATTTGAAGACGGGGCAGGTGGATTCCTGAAAGGGCTGATGCGCCCTGAGGCGTTACACGCCTTGATGATGACCGGACTGGTGGTTCTGGTGGTCACCCTGTTAAATACATTGTTTGGCATCATGATGGCTCTGTATCTGGTTCGTGCCGGATGGCTGAGTGAACGGATAAAAGGGCTGCTAAACAGCATTGTAGACCTGCCTTATGCCGTATCTCCTGTTATTGGCGGCTTGATGATTGTGTTGATGTTGGGACCTAACAGCATTATGGGCGCTTTTTTTGAAGGGATTGGATTCAATGTGGTCTATGCCTTCCCAGGTATGGTGATCGCAACGTTATTTGTTACCTTTCCACTGATGGTCAGAGAGGTTATGCCTGTCCTCCAGGAACTCGGTTCTCAGCAAGAGGAGGCTGCATCTACACTTGGCGCCTACGGCTGGAGGACGTTCTGGAGTGTGACCTGGCCTTCCATCCGCTGGGCGGTAGTGTATGGTCTAGTCTTGACGGTTGCGCGCTCGCTTGGGGAGTTCGGTGCAGTGCTGGTTGTATCGGGGAATATTATGAACAAAACGCAGACCGCAACAACCTTGGTGTATCAGGATGTTGAGAATTTTAATGTGGCTGCCGCAAATGGTGTGGCATTGGTGCTGGTCACCTTCTCCGTCGGGCTGCTGCTCATGATGGAATGGGCCAAGAAGCGAAAGGAAGTGCATTGATATGCATGTAGAAGTCCGTGATTTGAACAAACATTTCGGTGATTTTCATGCGGTAAAAGATGTCTCATTCGATATTGCCAAAGGCCATCTGATCGGTCTGCTTGGACCCAGCGGTGGCGGGAAAACGTCCATTCTGCGGATGCTTGCGGGTCTGGAGAATCCGGGTTCCGGAGAGATTCGCTTTCACGGAAAAGTCGTGAACCATCTGCCTCCACAGGAGCGGGGCATCGGATTTGTATTCCAGAACTATGCCTTGTTCAAACATATGACGGTATTTGAGAATATTGCTTTTGGACTCAAGGTCAAGAAGACACCAAAAGCCCAGATCCGTGATCGGGTGATGGAACTTGTTGAACTGACCGGATTAAAAGGTTTTGAACAGCGCTATCCACATCAGTTATCTGGTGGGCAGCGTCAGCGTGTGGCTTTTGCCAGAGCACTCGCCCCGGAGCCACAGCTATTATTGCTGGACGAACCGTTCGCGGCCATTGATGCCAAGATCCGTCAGGAACTGCGTTCATGGTTGCGGGAGCTAATCGAGCGGGTAGGAATCACTTCGATTTTTGTAACGCATGACCAGGATGAAGCGATTGAAGTGGCGGACGAAATTATGATTATCAGCCAAGGGCGTCTGGAACAGAAGGGCACACCTTGGGATATCTACAAAAACCCGCAGACACCGTTTGTCGCTACATTTATCGGGGAGTCTACGGTTGTGGAGGATGCTTCCCAGTTGAAAGGATTCGAACATGCCGTCGAGGGTGAACACACCAAAGCGCTGATTCGACCGGAGTATATTGAGATCGGCTTGAAAAACGAATTCACCATGTTGTCTGCAACGGAAAAAGGTACAGTCAAACATCTTCATTTCCGCGGTAGTGAATGGATGGTAGAGGTGGACGTACAGGGTCATAAGTTAATCACATATCGTTCCCTGGAGAAAACGACATTGGAGATCGGTCAACAAATTCGAGTCCTTGTACACCGTGCATACCTGTTCAATGACTCCAACAGTTGGGTGGTTGAGAACCGACTGAAGGAAGATCCGATGCCGGTGATGATTTAGATCAAGTGGAAGAAAGGGGCTGCCCATGCAGACGAGGAAGAAGAAAGCCATACTCTTATATGTTGCCCTCATACTTCTGCTCGTCTGCATGACCGCTGGATGCAGCAAGCAGGAGGAGTCAAGCGAACAGAACGAGCCCTCTGGTAACGATTCATCCAATACGCTAGTGATTGGTGCTTATAGTGTAGCGAAAGATGCTGTAGGCGAATTGCTGCCCAAGTTCCAAGAGGAGTGGAAGGCAAAAACCGGACAGACGATTAACTTTCAAGAGTCCTATGAAGCTTCGGGCACACAGGCAAGAGCCATCGTTGGTGGATTCGAGGCTGATGTAGCCTTGCTCGCGATGGAGAGTGATATCGAGAAGTTGGTCAAAGCCGATCTGGTTAGCTCCGATTGGAAACAGACCCCTCATGAGGGCATGATCACCCGTTCAATTGTTGTTCTGGGCACAAGAGCGGGCAACCCGCTCGGAATTCATGATTTTCAGGATTTAACCAAGCCGGGAGTGAAGGTACTCTACCCTAATCCAAAGACATCCGGTGGTGCACAATGGGATATTAATGCCATTTACGGTGCTGGATTGAAACTGTCGGAGGAGCAAGAGGGGAAGAAAGATCCTGCCGCAGCCAAGGCTTTTCTCGAACAGGTACATCGTAACGTTGAGTCATTGGACAAGAGTGGGCGTTCTTCGATGGCGGCATTTGAATATGGTGTGGGTGATGTAATCGTCACGTATGAAAATGAACTGCTAGCCCGGATCGCCAAAGGTGTGGATTATGACATCGTTATTCCGAAAAATACGATCCTGATTGAGAATCCGGCAGTTGTGGTGAATAAATATGCCGACAAACATGGGAATCGTGAACTTGCGGAAGCTTTTGTCGCCTATCTGCGTACACCAGAAGCACAGCGCATTTTTGCCAAGCATGGTTTTCGTTCAGTAGATCCGGATGTATTTGCACAGACGGAGTCCACATTCCCAACGCCAGAAGGACTATTTGATATCAATTATCTAGGGGGATGGGACGAAGTTCGCAGTACGTTGTACTCCAAACGCGGCGTGTGGTATCAGGTGCTCGCGGGATTATGAGTATGGCTGATGTAATCGAATAGGTAACCGAGCATGTGGAACTAAACCTTCATTTCAATGGAAGTAGAGATGGAGGTTTTTTACTGCCAAAGGGTTATAATAGAGGTATACTGAATCATGATTGTTACATAGTACTAGCAGGAAGGTGTGAGTTGGATGAGTGCAGAGATCAAATTATCCCAAAGTACAGCAATTCGACTGGAGCAGGCCCGAGGTAAGGGGATGCCTGAGGAAGAAATTTTAAAAGCCATTCAAGCCAAAGACGTTTCCGCTTTTGACGCCGTGTCTGAAGAGGAATACCGATATAACGAATTTTTCTCGTATGCGGATGAGCATGGTGAAAATCTGGAGGCAGCAGTGAAAGACGGCTACCGGATTACCTTTAACACGCGTGGTGGACTCGGAATCTGGTTGGAAAAGGCCTTTAAGGTACAGCCAGAGAGAGACTTCACAGTGGGTGAAGGAATCGTCACCGGATTACAGCTGAAACCGGAGCAGGCAGAGGTGCTGGCGAAACGGCTTGCGTCGAACTGGGTGATTACGGATTCGAAGGATGTACCTGCGGGTCAGGAACTGACGTTGAAGCTGCGGGCACTGGTGTAGTTCCAGCGCCGAGTGTGACTCGAATTAATGAGTCGTGGCCTGTTTAAAAGGTAAGGCCTGATCTTCATGCGGATGACCCGCTTATAAGGTTGCACCACATGCTGACGAAGCGTACGCTCCCGAATGGAGCGAAGCATGGAATTAAAGTCTGACGGTGAACGGTCAGACCACAGACTGTCCCGAATTGCAGTGGAGAACTGCAGCGGGATGGTCTTTTTTTTGCAAAAACAGGGGTGGACGATTACAATTTACATATCATTAATTCAGGGGGAATGCGGATTGAATCAGCTAACATTTCTGGGCACTGGCGATGCGATGGGCGTTCCACGTGTGTATTGTGATTGCGAAATATGTACAGAGGCAAGGCTTACGGGAGAAAATAAACGGAAACGTTCTTCTGTTCTGATTGACGGTGGTGGGGATGGTGCGAATGAACAGTTCATGATTGACTGCGGACCGGACTGGAGATCACAGATGGAGGATCAGGGATTACGTATGGTGCATACGCTGCTCATCACTCATGCCCATTTTGACCATATTGGAGGATTGCCGGAATGGGCGGATGCGTGCCGCTGGCTGGGTGTAAAGGGACGTTTGTATGCACCACGTGAAGTGATTGCGACCATTCAGGGACAGTTTCCCTGGTTGGGTCGTCATATGGACTTTCTGGAAACGGATGATGATATTGAACTGGGCGGCTGGAAGGTACATTCCTGGAAAGTATGCCATGGACATAACGGATATTCGTACGCATATCGGCTAGATCGAGACGGGTATAGCTGGGCGTACTGTTCAGATGCTATTGACCTGAAGACATCCGAAAAAGAGCCGTTGCACGGACTGGATCTGCTGGTGCTTGGAACAAGCTTTGTGCATGAACTTGCTGAATTCTCAACACGTTCCGTGTACGATATGCGTGAGGCGCAGGAGCTGCTGTGGGAACTGAAACCGGGTCATACTTATTTTACACATATGTCTCATGACGTCGATGTACGGCAGAATTATAATCTGGATCAACGTATTACGATTGCCCTTACCGGGATGAAGGTGCCGCTTGGAACATTAAAGCTGGAAACGAATGCGTAACCCAACTTAACTAGCGTAATAAAAATAAATTCAGAAGAGCGTATCCTTTACAAGGGGTTCTTCGTTTACATAGTGTAAGTCAAAATCAATCAGGAACCAGCAAAGGGGGGCCCCCAAGATGGCCTTTGTGAAGTCCGTGGATTGCAGAATCAACAGACCACATGATGATGGTAAACAAGATAAATTCGATATTGAATTCAATGGCAACGACAGAAAAAATCAATTGAACCAAAGCATCCATACCGTACTACCCGATCTGATGGGTTCGTTGTATGCGTATTGTTTATCTCTGACGAAATCAGTTCCAGACACGGAAGATCTGGTTCAGGAGACCTGTCTCAAAGTATTGTCGTCGAGAGTGGTTGGATCTTCCGGGATGAATAAAGATATAAACTGGGAAGCTTATCTGATTCGTATTGCACGCAACAGCTGGATTGATATCTTACGTCAGCGGGAGAGATTGGCATATAAACTGGATAGCTTGAAGCCGCTCTTGCACGAGATGGAGGAGGAAAGGCGATTCGAGGAGATGGAGTCTGCCGTACAACTTCTTGTAAATACGCTACCACCGTGGCAGCGAGTGATATATGTATTACGTGAATTAATGGGTTATAAGGCGGCAGAGACTGCGGAAATGCTGGATACGACAGAAGGTGCTGTGAAAGCAGCCTTAAGTCGAGCCCGCTCTGCTATAGCAGAAGTGAGGCACAGGTTGGAACAATCGGACACAGAATTGCAGTATGAGGAGGGCGCAGTGGAGGACAATCGGGAGGAACTGCGCAGCTATCTGCTGGCATTTCGTAATGGGGATACAGCCCGAATCATTGATCTGTGCCTGAATCGGACCGATGATCCGATGGCTGTGGCGGGGACGATTTTGCAGCAGACTTTGCCGTCTCCATCCATGCAGCCAATGATGTACGGGTACTCTACTTCTGGCATGAACTCGATGTCATATGGAGGCGGGTACACGATCAACATGGTTGCCTAAACCGAGGAGGCGACACATATGAATGTAGTGCCCTATGTAGTGGAACAAACTGCTCGCGGAGAGCGGAGTTATGATATTTATTCCCGTTTGCTCAAAGACAGGATCATTATGGTGTCCGGAGAGATTGAGGATCAGATGGCAAATGCCATCGTGGCCCAGTTATTGTTTTTGACTGCAGAGGACCCGGAAAAGGACATCCAGATGTACATCAACAGCCCTGGTGGGTCGGTGACCGCAGGATTTTCGATCTATGACACGATGCAATTCGTGAAGCCAGATATCTCCACGATCTGTACAGGTATGGCGGCAAGTTTTGGTACGATATTGTTGGTGGGTGGAACAAAAGGCAAACGTATGGCATTGCCCAACAGTGAGATCATGATCCATCAGCCACATGGCGGTACGCGAGGGCAGGCGTCGGATATGCTGATTCATGCTAACCGCATCATTCAACATCGTCAACGTCTTAACAAGCTGTTAGCCGAACATACAGGACAGTCAATTGAGCGGATTGAGAAGGACTCAGATCGAGATTATTTCCTGACCGCTGCTGAAGCCGTCGAATATGGATTGGTGGATAAGGTCATATCCAGCTCATAACAGTAGCCCGGAAGGTCATGTGACCTTTCGGGCTTGATTAATCAAGAGGACGAACAGGAAACTGACGTCCTCTTTTTGTCGTCCAGATTAGCCAGTCCGTGTCTATGGATTGGATCAGAATAAGAACAATCAGAATGAGAACAATCTGAAATAAAGATTGACCATCGGTAGGTATAGTGTATATATTATATATATACACTATACCTACCGAAAACTATTTAACATCAATGAGGTGAGGAAAGATTAACATTTTAATATCGAACGCATCGAGTGATCCGATCTATATGCAGATTTTAACTCAGATCAGACAGAGCATCTTGAGCGGAGAATTGGTTGCTGGAGATAGTCTCCCCTCCATTCGGCAGCTCGCCAAGGATCTGCAAGTCAGTGTTATTACAACTAAACGTGTCTATGAAGAGCTGGAGAAGGAGAAACTGATCGATTCAGTTGTAGGCAAAGGGAGCTTTGTATCTGGAGCCAATCAGGACTTTATTCGAGAGCGGCGGATGAAACAATTGGAAGAGAAGATGCTCGAAGTGATTCGTGAGAGCAGAGAACTGGGCATGAGTTCACAGGATGTAATCCATCATCTTACATTGTTGGTTGAGGAGGAATAAGCATAATGAACGCTATCGAATTACGTAATGTAACCAAAACGTATCCCTTATTTAAAGTAGATAATGTATCTCTTGATGTGAAAAAAGGATATATCACGGGACTTATTGGTCCGAATGGGGCGGGAAAGAGTACTTTGATCAAAATGATCACGGGTCTGATCCATCCCGATAAGGGGAGCCTCAAGACATTGGGCAGTGAAATGCCCAATCAGGAAGTTGACATCAAGCAGCGCCTTGGCATTGTGTCCGATGAATGTTTTTACTATGAGCATCTAACGATCCGGGAAATGACACAAATGATCGCTCCTTTTTACACCAAATGGGATAATAAAGCGTTCAATGACTACTTGGATCAGTTCGAACTGTCTCCAAAAAAGAAAATTCAGGATCTGTCCAAAGGCATGAAGATCAAGTATTCTCTCGCCGTAGCTTTGTCGCATGAAGCAGATTTGCTGATTATGGATGAACCAACATCCGGGCTTGATCCTGTATTTAGGCGGGAACTGCTCGATCTGCTTGCAGATATGATACAGGACGAAACAAGGTCCATTATTTTCTCGACGCATATTACGACCGATCTGGAACGTATTGCAGACTACATTACGTTTATTCATCAAGGAAAACTGGTGTTCAATGAAGCCAAAGATGATGTGCTGGAAAGGTATACGATTGTAAAAGGGGATATGGATCTGCTTGATTCCGACATTCGGAAACATTTCATCGGAATACGCGAGACAGCCGTTGGTTTTGAAGCATTGTCGGATCATAAGGCAGAGGCCGAACAGTTATTTGGCAGGCTTGCTCTTTTACAAAGACCTACGTTGGAAGACCTCATTTATTTTACGGCGAAGGGAGGACGCAAATATGCTTAACTTGCTTCGTAAAGATTTCATTGTACTGAAAAGTTCACTGTGGACGATTGGGTTATACCTGGTGGTATTTAGTCTCGCCTTTATACCCCAGAGTGAACTGTCAATGTATTTTGTAGGCATCTACACAGCCTTTGGTTCGGTCATGCTGGCAACCATGATTGATATCAAGAATCATAATCATAATTTTCTGGTCACGCTCCCCATTAGCCGCAAACAGATTGTGAAAGCCAAGTACCTCTCTGCTATAGTCTATACGTTATTCGGGGTGCTCGTGTCGTTTGGAATTCACCAGCTTGTGAACCTGAATTATCCTGAACTGAACAAGCCAAATTATTCACTTAGGGATATTGTCATTGCCGTAGGCATGGTGCTTGTATTAGTTTCCATATACATGCCTCTTTTCTACGGACTTAGCAAAAAAGGTGCTGGTATCATCAATGCGATATTCATGGTCTGCATGATTATACTGGCGCAACCCGTTGCGTACCTCATGAGTATGGCCAACGAGAACGGTATGATTACCACAACGACAATGGCATTGGTTTCTGTAGGCATTATAGGTTTGTTTGTAGTGTCTTATCTAATTACGATCCGCCTGTTTGCAAGAAAAGACCTTTAAGGACATAGCGGGTGCAGGTAGAGAATATAGAACACCAAAAGTAAAGTCGCCACAAGGCGACTTTTTTTGATGTAGCAGAGTGAGAGGGCAATTGCATTTGATATTCTTCGGAGTGATGTCAGTTCCAGGAAATCCAAACCTTACATTTCTTTAGCCAGCGTAATAAGCCTGCTCATGCCTTCCCGAATCTGCTGCTCATGTGCATAAGAGAAGGACAGGCGCAGCTTGCCACTGGCGGAATGATCCGAAGAATCAAATACGGTTCCGGGTACAAAGGCAACGGATTGTTCCATGCATCGGTGAAGCAATCTCCCTGTATCCACACCCTCAGGAAGCTCTACCCAAAAGTTGAGTCCGCCCTCTGGCCGGGTCCACGTCCAGTCCGTTTCCAGCAGATATTGTTCCATCACTTCCATCCGTAGCTGGATGGCGGTCCGCAGCTTGGACAGATGCTGATGCATACGTTCTGACTGAAAATAACGGAGAAAAAGCTTCTGGTTCAGAAGGGGCGTTCCGTTATCTGTCAGTGATTTTACAGCCTGTAGTCCCGGCATGAAACGCTGACGGCATATGATGGCTGCAATTCGCAGCCCGGGTGCAACATACTTGCTGTAACTGCGGATGTATAGGGTGTGTCCAGTGGTGTCGTAGGTGAAAATGGGTGCAGGAGGTTTTTCCTTAAGATAGATATCATAGGTGCTGTCGTCTTCGAGCAGAAAACAACCATACTGTTCTGCAAGTTCGGGTAACTGCTTGCGCTGTTCTACTGGAACATTAATGCCGGTTGGATTCTGAAAGGTCGGTGTCATATAAAAGAGACGCGGCTTCTCACTTTTCATCAGATGTTCGATCTGCTCCAGATCATACCCGTCCGAGTGAATATCCGTAAAGATCAGACGAGCACCTTGTTTGCGGAAAATCTCCATTGCTGGTCCATACGTAGGCCGTTCCATCAACACCCGATCTCCGGGTTTGACCAGCGTCCGCGAGATGACATCGATCGCTTGCTGGGCACCCGATGTAATGAGCACTTCGTCTGCAGAGAGATAGAAACGTTCTTTTTTTGTTAGATGGCTTGCCAGCGCACTTCGCAATTCCAGATCTCCCTGAATTGTGGAATACGTTCCGAGCAAACGGGGATATTGATCTAGCAAATCACGCATTAGTTCACCCCAATAACGGTTGGGCAACAGAGAGGGATCGATTAACGATTTGGAAAACTGGTATTCTGCTTCAAGGGACTGTACTCGTGCTAGTGAATCCCAATGCAGCCAAGCAGACACGGCGGGATCATCCGCCTGATCCGTTACTGAGAAGGGAGTTGATGGACTGACATAATAGCCGGACTTGTCCTTCACATAAACACTCCCACGTTCCTTTAACTCCTGATAGGCTTTGAAGACGGTCAGACGATGTACGCCGAGTAGCTCGGACAGGCTTCGTACAGATGGCAGTTTTTCATGTTCGCCCCACTCTCCCGCTTCTATACGTACAACGAGATAATGGATGACTTGCTCATATAATTTCAGGCTGTTATCTGTCATCATCAAGGTTTTGCCCACCCGGCTCACACTCCTTTTAAACTCTATTGTAACAGCTAATGGGAGAAAACTGTTCTGTTTTGTTCATTCTGTTCTGTAGACCATGAGATATGATGGAGAACAGACAAAGGAGTGGTTATCATGGTGGGGATTGCATTTACGGTTATGTGTCTTATTTTCGGTACAACATTTCTGGCTATTAAAATTGGAGTAGAGGCAGGCATGCCGCCTTTTCTGTCAGCCGGACTGCGTTTTGTAATCGCGGGAGCGCTGATGTTTGCATGGATGTGGATGAAGGGCAAAGTGAGCTGGTCCCTGCTGTTCCGCAAGGAGATGCTGCTGACGGGAGCGGGTCTGACCTTCGGCACCTTTGCCACATTATATTGGGCTGAACAGCATGTGAGCTCGGGTGTGGGTGCTATTTTGTCAGCGACAGGGCCGCTGATGATTATGTTGATGCAGACGGCACTGTTACGGCAAAAAACATCTGCCCGTATGATGGTAGGCTGCCTAATCGGGTTCACCGGTGTGGTTCTGGTTGTACTGCCAGGTGTATCGCTTGGTGCAGGTTCCCTGTTCATATGGGGCTGTATTGCGGTATTGGTGGGGGAAGTCTGTTATTCGGCAGGTGCATTGTACTCCAAAAAGGTCATTCATCAGTTCAAGGAGGCTAGTCCTGTAGCAATCAATGCGGTGCAGATGATGTATGGGGGACTGCTGTTATCCCTGCTCTCGGCCGGAACGGAATCGTGGAATATGTCTGCTCTGGACTGGGTGCCTGCCGTCTCGTCGGTGATCTATTTGACTGTCATTGGCTCCATGGTGGGGCATAGTCTGTTCTATTGGATTATGTCACGCACTAATCCGTTATTCCCGGCAACCTGGTTATACATTTCACCACCCATTGCCGTGGGGCTTGGCGCTGTTGTCTATGGTGAGCATGTCAGCTGGGTTACGTGGATCGGTGTGGTGCTGGTCGTTTCAGGTCTGCTGGCGATGAATGAGAAGGTGAGCGGCTGGTTGAAGAAAAGAAGTCGTGCGAGGATGACAGTGCAGGCTTCCGAATCTGTTTTAAAATAGGTGAAGTTTGAAAGTATGCAGCTCAAACTCAAAATCAGCCATTGATTCTAGGTTGAGCTGTTTGTTATTCCAACATGATGTTCTCGTTAACCAGTAGGTAGTAATATTCATCCATCTGTTCTGCCGTAACATTTTCTTCATAATGTTGTATCCACCACGTCACAAGTAAACGAATCACCCCCGAGTGAAAATCCGCTACAAGTTCTATGGGAAGTGAAAATTGTTTACCTCTTCTCTTCAATTCCAGAAAATCTCTTCTGAATATCTCTCCGATATAATGTATGAAAAAGTTGTTAAACGCCTCATCCTTCTGTTGGTTCTGCACAATTGTCTCTAGTACATTTCCAAACAAAATTTTAGATACGCTTTGCAAAGGCTGCTGTAATCGATCTTCTACATTCATGTGTAAATAATCCCGAAGGACATAAGTTAGGGTGGAGGACAGTAGAGCAAATTTATCTTTGAAATGTTTGTAAAACGTTGTTCGGTGAACCATAGCTTTGTCACATATCTCATTAATTGTGATATTGCTGAATAGCTGGCCTTTCTCACATAACAGATCGAGTAGCGCCACCTTTAACAATTTATGAGTTCGGGTAACTCTCAAATCCACCTTTTTATCAATCATTTTCATCTACATCATTTCCTTATTGTAGTTTAGCTATATATTATCAACACAATGATTCTTACATGATACGAGATTTCAAGTGTATATTGGTATTATAAGTAATTTTTTGATAGGGCTACAAGTGTAGATAAAATATGATGGATTAGAGAGGGTGAAGTGGCGATGTCCGACATGAAAAAAGCTGTGGTGATCGGGGCAGGTATCGCAGGGTTAATCACTGCAAGGATGTTATCTGATTATTATGATGAGGTATGTATCATTGAGCGAGATGAATTGCCTTCGGAGCCGGCAAATCGGCAGGGTGTACCTCAATCCTTTCATCCACATCGTGTATTACCGCGCGGCGGACTCATTCTGGAAAATTACTTTCCCGGATACAATGACGAATTGGTCGCGCTTGGTGCCATTCCTTCACATGAAGAGAAGTTTATGATTGCCAATCGCTATGGTAGATTAGTTAATAAGGCGAATGCTGCTTCCTCATTCAAAATTGCATCGAGCAGCAGAGCTCTGCTGGAATGGGTACTGCGTCAGCGAGTCCAGCACATAGATCAAATAAGCTTCTTAACGAGTACGGAAGTTACCGGGTTAATGGCATCAGAAGATGAGCGTTCGATTACAGGCGTGTATACCAAAATAAGAGGTAGGGATAACCGGGAAGAAATGCTTGCAGCAGATATGGTTATTGATGCCTCGGGACGTTCTTCCAAATTGATCAAATGGCTTGAACAGATAGCGTTTTCCGTGCCTGAGCCGGAAGTGCTGAAGGTGTCGCTTGGTTACAGCACGCGCTATTATAAGATACCATCCTCTATTCAAAACGACTGGGGTACGGTGATAACAGAGTCCGATCCTGTGCAAGGAATTCGTGCAGGCATGTTGTGGCGCATTGAAAATGATATCGCTGGACTATTATTGTTCAACGCAGGAGGAGATGAATATCCTTCAACTCATCCGGATGAGTTCCAAGAGCAAATCAAACATCTGTTTGCTTCGGATGAAATCGTAGCGTTGGCAGAACAGCTGGAGCCTTTTCAAGGGCCGCGTGGATACCGTATTTCCGAGTCTGTCCGTCAACATTTTGAACTGATGGAGAATTGGCCCTCCGGGTTACTCGTCCTTGGCGATGCATTTTGCAGTTTCGATCCGATCCATGGCCAAGGCATGACGGTCGCTGCAATTGAAGTCGAGACCATAGAGAAATGTTTGGATGAGCAGCGAATGCATCCTGAGCCGCAGTTTGAGCGCCAAGTGTTACTTCGTATGCAGCAGGCCATTGAACCGGCCTGGTGGCTTAGTTCGGTGGCCGATCTGCGTTGGAAAGGGGTCGAACATGTTGGGCCTTCCCGAATGAAAGGGGTTGCGTTTGCTCAGAAGTATATAAACTTGTTTACTAAGCAGGCTATGAAAAAGGCGAGTCAGGAAAATAATAAACATCTCTTTTTTACCCAGTTCCTGATGAATGCTCTAATCCTTCCTCCAAGTGAATACTTTAAAGGTGAAATCCTGAACATGATCCTGAACGACAATGGTTCCGAAGAAGAAATGGAGTTAAGAGCGGAGCTTGGTGTCCAAGATCCGGAGCTGTTCCAGCAAAGAATAGATGAGATCATTCCGTCATTTCAACTGGAATTTGATGGGCAAATCAAGAAACTGCTGGAGTCTTTCCAGCATGCCATGAGCAAGTAAGAGACAATGAATCGTGGTGCGTGAAAGTCAGCGCATTGTTGCTCTCAAAACATAAAAAATAACAGAGAAATATAATCGTTTTAATAGGATAATGAACATATTTTTAAAATCAAAAAAACAGCCCTGCACGGCGAAATTCGCCGGACTGGGCTGTTCGTTGATCTTATTTACTCTGCGTTCAGCACAAACTTCTCAATAACCTCTTTTACACCGTCTTCGTTATTACTTGCCGTAATGTAGTCCGCCAGCTCTTTCAGCGCAGGGATGGCATTCCCCATCGCTACACCAAGACCAGCAACTTCGAGCATCTCATGGTCGTTCCATGAGTCGCCGATGGCAATACACTCGCTGAGCTGGTGACCGAAGTGGTCAGCCAGGAACGTAAGGGCGTGGCCTTTAGTTCCTTCATTGTGCATGATCTCCAGGAAGTAAGGTTTGGACTTTGTAATATGCACTTGTGGTCCGAGCAATTCACGCAGGTCAACGGCAACCTTATCCAAGTAGTCTGGCTCATCGATAATAAGCAGCTTCGGTGTTTTTTGTTCGATGACTTTGATGAAATCAGATTCGATATAATATTGGGTGCCGTTTAATTTGGCATAATCACGCAGCTTGTCGTTTTCCTCACGGGCATACAGCTTGTCGTCAATGTATGTTTGAAGGTGGAGATTGTTCTCCAGGCAGTAATCATACAATTTGCGGGAAGCTTCCTGTGGAACGTAACGCTCATAGAGGACTTTTTCGTCCAGCAGGTTTTTCACCAATGCGCCTTGATACGTAATGATCGGCACGTTAAGTCCGGTTTGACGAGCAAGCGCTTGTGCGGAAGCATAAGCACGTCCAGTCGCGAGTGTCACAGTTACACCATGGGCAACCGCTTGTTCCAGTGCTGTCTGTGTAGCAGGGGTAACTTCCTTGTTGTCGTTGATCAGGGTGTCATCAATGTCGATTGCAATCAATTTGTAGGTCATCTGTGTTTCTCTCCTTTTTTATCTGTATCTATACCCGACTTTATTTATATCAGTTCAATATGAACGTTTTACACGAGAACGGAGAGGACAGAAAAAACCTGAAGAAGCAGAGCGTTCGCCTTTATCACCGGATTTTCCCTTTCGAATAAGGGAATCAAAAAATCTGGGGATAACAGCGATCGGAAGGTTATTCTGTCATCGGAGTGGCAGGTGTAAACATCCTTGGATTGAACTTATATACCTACTCTTCCAAAAAAACAAGGCCGATAAAGTCTTCCAGCTCAAGGTTGCCGAAGTAATGTTTTACGTCCAGGCCCTCAAGTGCAGTACGCACCTCGGATTCCTCATAACGTTTGCCGCGCAGCATATTTTCGATATCCGCCACATCGCCTACACCGAAGAAGTCACCAAAGATTTTGATATCTTCGATGCGTCCATCCTTAATGTTCATGCGCAGATCGATGATGCCAACAGGGAATTTGCGAGTGTGCTTCACATTGCTTTCCGGAGACAAGCCATAGTTCCAGTCCCAGTTGTTATAACGCTCAGCAGAGATTTCCTTGATTTTGTCCCAGTCCTTGTCAGTCAGCTTGTATTGCGGGACGTCTTGTGGCTCCATTCTGAAAATGTGACGTAAAAGCTCATCACGGAACTGCTCAATCGTCAAGTTGGTGTCAATCAGATCCCGTATGTTGGCGACCCGGCTGCGCACGGACTTGGTGCTCTTGGATTTGAACTTCTCGGGATTGACGTTCAGGGAAGCCTGAACATGCTCCAGATTCAGATCAAACATCAATGTGCCATGACTGAACATGCGCCCACGTGTGGAAAACTGGGCGTTGCCCGAAATTTTCTTTTCGCCGACTTGCAGATCATTACGCCCGGTCAACTCGGCATTTACACCAAGCTCGTGCAAAGCTTCAACCACAGGCTGGGTGAACTTGCGGAAATTGTGGAAGGATTGACCGTCATCCGCTGTAATAAAACTGAAATTCAGGTTGCCCAGATCGTGATATACCGCTCCGCCTCCCGAAAGACGACGAACCACCTGCACACCGTTATCCTGAACGTACTCGATATTAATTTCTTCAATCGTATTTTGATGTTTTCCGATGATGATCGACGGACGGTTGATGTAGAACAGCAGATAGCTGTCATCCTCCATCGGCAGATGCTTCAGAATGTACTCCTCAATGGCAAGGTTTACAGAAGGATCTGTAATGCCCTGGTTGTCTACAAACAGCATGGTCATTCCTCCATTAATGTATGTGAGGGATTGCTAGTCCCTTATGTAGTGAACCTTGGATATCAAACGGAACCGAAATTCCTCTTCTATTGTAAACGAATTATGGTTGGGACACAAAGAAAACAGGATTGACCCACACCTCCCGTGCCATCCATAATAAAAAGGACATACAGAAAGGATGACGGAAGAATGACCGGTTATATCGAAGTATTCGGACATGGCGGGGACGTGGAGACGGCTGCGTCACGATTTGGGAGGGAAGCCGCTGATTTTCTGGATTTCAGTGCCAACATTAATCCGCTCGGTCCGCCCAGAGGGGTGCTGAAGGCTATACAGCAAGGATGGCAGTCGGTGATTCGATATCCCGATCCGGGGCATCGGGGATTCAAAGCACTGCTGAGCGAGCGTCTTGGTGTGATGCAGGAGCAGATTTCCGTGGGCAATGGTGCAGCCGAAAGTATGGCGCTTATTCTACTGGGGCTTGCCCCGCGCAAGGTGGGTACGGTGGAACCGGGATTCTCGGAGTACCGCGCATTGGCCCGACAATTCGGTGCTGAGGTAGTGCATACGAAGGGCAGAGAAGAACTGGCGTGGCGAGCGGAACCCAATGACATTGAGCAGCTCATGGAAAAGGTAGACCTGCTCTTCCTTGGCCAGCCCAACAATCCGAACGGTGTACAATATCCGCTTGAAGTATTGCAAAGACTTGCCCGTAAAGCAGAAAAAACGGAAACCGTACTCGTCATTGACGAGGCCTTTATGGATTTTATTCCGGTAAACCGGCGTCAGTCCCTGGCAGCACATCTGAGCGACTATCCCAATGTAATCATCATTCGTTCGATGACGAAGTTTTATGCCATTCCGGGCTTGCGTCTCGGCTATGCTTTGGGTCGTGCGGAATACATCCAGGCGATGACGAAGAAACAGGTGACGTGGAGTGTTAACGGTCTGGCGCTCATGGCAGGTGAAGCCTGTTTGCACAGCGGAGAACGGTACGAACAGGAGACCATATCACAGATCACGGGGGAACGGGGGCGTCTCATCGCTGGACTGCAGGCGTATGGATGTGCGGTGACACCGGGAGAAGCGAACTTTATTTTGGCACGTGTTCCAGCGCCTTGGACAGCAGCATCCATGCAGGAGGCGCTGGGCCAAAGGGGTATCCTGATTCGCAGCTGTGCCATGTATCCGGGGCTTGACGAAGGGCATGTACGTTTCGCGGTCAAGGATGCAGACGCCAATTCCACATTACTCGAAGTGCTGGGCAGCGTGCTGGAAAGCAAGGGATATCCAAATGTCGATCAGTCTTCCATTCATGAATCAAGTCAGCAGGAGAAGGCGAATAATTCGGAACAGGAACAGGGAGGGAAGCGGTCGTGACACTCCCGTTTTATAACTACTTTGCCAATGGAGTAACAGGTGAGAATGAATATGCGTCCTCTTCCTGGCCGGGACTGAACATATCTGCATATGAACGACATATCAAAGCACAGAGCCCAAGGTCAGCCCAAGCGCTGTCGAGTGCGGTATATGGCGGCGGGATGCTTGAACTGGATCGCATATTTAACATCTATGTGGACAGGCATTACCGCTGTGATGATCCGCCCCGTGATATCGAACAAGCACTGAACGAATGGCAAGAGCCAGGGGATCAATGTGCCGGATTATTGACGGCCGTAAGGCTGGAGCATACCTCCATTCAGGAATATACAAGTGATGAATTTGGTCTTCTGTGCTGTACCACTGCGGGTGTATCGAATGCCGCACGCGCGGGGTCGGAGAGAACGGTATTTGATGCGGCGGGAAATAAGACGATGTCTTCCGGCAGGGAGCGCTCTGCTCCTTCAGCACGGAATCTAACGATGGCCCCCTATGTCCCGGGTACAATTAACATCATGCTCTGGTTGAATGGACGCATGACCAGCGGGGCGATGGTGAATGCAGTACAGACGGCGGTGGAAGCCAAAGCGGCCGCGTTGGCGGACGCGGGTGTTCTGGATTCGGAGAACGGTTTGCCCGCCACCGGCACCACAACCGATGCCATTGTGTTGGCGGTACGTCAGGCAGTGGAGGAACCTCATCCGATGATCACATATGCCGGGACAGCCACTACGGCAGGGGCGGCGATTGGCAGATTGGTGTACGACACGGTGACAGAGAGCCTTCGGGCCGGATTGTATGGAAAGAGAGGGTCGGGCACAAATGACTTTTGAGCTGGAGCATCTATGGACCTGGCCGTTCTGGACAGGCATGGCGGGAGCCTGGATTATTATACTGTCTTACCTGTTGGACCGATGTATCGGAGATCCGCGCTGGATTCCCCATCCGGTGATTGGCATGGGAAAAGGCATCTCGGCGTTGGAGCGTGTCATTCGCTCGCGTGTGAACACAGATTCGGGGCTGAAGAGAGCCGGGCTGTTGTTCCCAATTGTGATTGCGGGGGGTTCCTTTGCCATCACATGGGGACTCGTATATATGCTTGGGTTGATTCATCCTGTCATTGCGGTGGCAGCTGAAGTGGTGCTCATCGCAACGACCATTGCTTCAAAAGGGCTGAAGGATGCAGGTATGGAAGTGTATCGTCATCTAAAGCAGCAGGATTGGCCGGCTGCCAGACGTTCACTGGGCATGATTGTAGGCCGTGATACAGCGCATCTGGACGAACCTGAAGTTGTGCGGGGAACGGTAGAGACGGTAGCTGAAAATATCGTGGATGCCATTGTATCGCCGTTATTCTATGCGCTCATTGGAGGCGCTCCACTAGCCATGGCTTATCGCGCCGTCAACACACTGGATTCCATGGTCGGATATAAAAATGACAAGTATCTGCATCTTGGTTGGGCCTCGGCCCGTCTGGATGATGTGGCGAACTGGATACCCGCCCGGCTGACCGCGATGCTGTTAATCGTGGGTGCCTGGGTCATGAAGCTGGACGCCAAAGGAGCAGCACGCATGGTCGAACGGGATGCAAGACTACATCCAAGTCCGAATAGCGGTTTTCCCGAATCAGCGGTGGCTGGAGCACTGGGCATCCGGCTTGGCGGACATAACGTGTATCACGGCGTTGCTTCATTTCGTGCCTACATGGGTGAAGCCACACGGCCGATGGAAGCCGAGGATATTGTGCTAACATCACGCCTGATGTTCTGGTCGGCAGGGGCTTTTGTGATACTATGCGTGTTCATAACGCTGGGGGTGTGGCTGGCAGGAGGAACGCTGTTATGGCCGTAAATGAAGAGAATGCAGGCAATGAAGTACATAGGGACCAACCCGGGCCGCTGAAACGAAACATTCTGTGGGTCCGTCATGGGACAACGCTGTGGAATGTGGAAAAAAGATACCTGGGGCATACCGAAATCGGTCTGCTGCCAAATGCCAAAGAAGAACTGGCTCCGCTTCATGAACAATTGAGCGGTGTTTCGTGGCACGAGGTATATTGCAGTGATCTGCTTCGCTGTCGGCAGACGCTGGAACAGATTCTTCCTGATGCCATCGGACAGGTGAAGTTCGACTCGCGTCTGCGCGAGAATGATTTTGGAGAGTGGGAAGGGCTGACGTATGATCAGCTCAAGGATAACCCTGTGTACCGAAGCTGGATTGATGCGCCACAGGAGGTCACTCCGCCCGGAGGGGAATCGTGGCAGGAGTTTACCGGACGGTTGGATTCCTTTCTCCAAGAGATGTTGTTGGAGGGTCGTCCTTCGATGCACGTTGATGAGGGGCGCGAGTCAACCATAGTTGTGGTTACGCATGGTGGTGTCATCCGCTATGTCTTGTCCCGTCTGATTCCCGGTCTTGGATTCTGGGATACACATGTTGTCCCGGGACAGGCGATTCAGGTTCAGCTTGATCAACAGGGGAATCAGTGGTTTGGCAGCAGAGTGACTTTTCCGCCAATCGGGTTGTAAGGATGTACAATATACCCTATAATCACAACAGAAGTGTGACTTCAGCATGGGTACAGATACGCTGCAGGGTGTGAAGCCTGAAGGAGTATGCAGCATGCAGAAATTACACGGCAATGGTTTACCATATCAGCGACCAAGGGTCCCGCGTGTGAAGGCTGTTTTCATGGCAGATTACTACGAGCCATGAAATACACAAGGGTGAAATGGGGAAGCCGGTGCAAATCCGGCACGGTCCCGCCACTGTAAAACAGGATGATTCCTGTAAGTCAGGTTACCTGCCCTGGACGTACAAACCGGTGTTCCTTCGAGGAAAGGACAGCGTTTCGGGCTATTCTATGCGCATGGACAACCCTTGGTTGAACATGTACAGATTGCCATATGCGAGACGTCATCCCTAATCCTGGACGTAAGGATTAGGGATTTTTTATTGTTCATGTAACATGAACGAGGCCAATTTTACACGAGGTCACTACGATTGCAGTACCATCTTCCGATCGCTGTTATCCCCAGATTTTTTTGATTCCCTTTTCGAAAGGGAAAATCCGGTGATAAAGGCGAACACTTCGTTTCTTCAGATCGGTTCTGCACTCTCCGTTAACGTGTAAATGTTGAGTTCAAATCTTGTACAGGAACACCAAGGCATGGGAGTAGGAGTTTGAGCACGATGCAAGAAAATAGTACAAATAGAGAAGGGGAGAATAACAGAATGAATTTCAAGAATTGGAAAAACGTAGCGTCCCTGCTAAGTGCAGCGGCACTCGCCCTGGCTTTGGCCGGATGTGGCAATGCAACAACAAACGAGGGCACAGGTACTTCACAGCAACCGGCACAGGAGCAGTCCCAAGGCCAGGCGCAGACAGACCTCAAAACCCAATATCCACTGACGATTACGGATGCAACGGGGGAGTCTTTCACTTTTGAAAAGGCGCCAACCAAAATTGTCTCTGTATCTCCAGCTGAAACGGAGTCTTTGTTTGCCCTCGGACTGGACAATGAGATTATTGGTGTATCCGATTATGACGATTACCCGGAAGCGGCAAAAACCAAAGCGAAAATGGGTGGCATTAACAAGCCGAATGAAGAAACGGTTATTGCAGCAGATGCGGACATCGTGTTCACTGGTATTTCAATGAGCGAGGATGCGGTGAAAAAGCTGCGTGATTTGGGTATTACCATATTCAAAACGGATCCCAAATCCATCGACGATGTCATGAGTAATATCGAAACGTTCGGTAAAATTACCGATCATCAGGAGCAGGCACAGAAGTTAATCACACAGATGAAGCAGGATGTAACGGATGTGACGGAAGCGGTGAAAGCCGTTAAACCGGAGGAAAAGAAAAAAGTATATATTGAGTTCTCCCCAGGTTGGACCGTAGGTAAGGGTGAGTTCATGGATGAGTTGATCACCGTAGCCGGCGGTACCAATATTGCTTCGGACCAAGAGGGTTGGTATGAAATTAATGAAGAGAATGTGATTGCCTCCAACCCCGATGTGATCCTGTATGCCAACGATGTGATTGATGAAAACTCCAAAACACTGGATCAGATCATCAAGGCGCGCAGCGGCTGGGATCAAATTACAGCGGTGAAAAATGATGCGGTTATTGGCCTGGATGCCAACCTGCTGAGCCGTCCGGGTCCACGTGTAACTCAAGGGTTGAAAGAAGTAGCCAAAGCGATCTACCCTGACTTGTTCCAATGAGTAAAAAGCTGATCCTGTTCGGAACGACGGGCATGGTGCTGCTGGTGCTCACCGTGCTCATCTGCACGGGCATTGGTTCAGTAGCGTTGCCGATCCGGGATATTGCAGGCATCCTGATTCACAAAATTCCCTGGGTGGGCGATTGGATTACACCGGATTGGAATAGGGCAGCCGAACAGATTATCTGGAAAGTCAGATTCCCACGTGTACTGCTTGCCGTGCTCGTGGGCGCATCGTTGGCGATTGCCGGTACGGGATTCCAGGGGGTTCTTCGGAACCCGCTGGCAGACCCGTTCACACTGGGCGTTTCATCCGGTGCTTCGGTGGGGGCAGCCTTTCTGATTTTCTTCGGATTGCAGTATGCACTGATCGGAATCTGGACGTTGCCACTGGTGGCGTTTTTGACGGGTGTAATCACGTTATGGTTTGTGATGGCACTGGCTCGTGAAGGGCGTAAAATACCTACACACAGCCTCATTCTGGCTGGTGTGGTCATGCAAAGTTTCCTGGGCGCAGTTGTTTCCTTCCTGTCGACCATGTCGAAACAAACCATTAATGAAATTATATACTGGACGATGGGAAGTCTGGCTCTGCGTGGGTGGTCGTATACGGCCATCCTTTTCCCGTATTTTCTGTTAGGACTGGTCTTTCTCTGGAGCCGCGCACGCTCGTTGAATGTGCTTGCACTGGGAGAACGTCAAGCGGCACATATCGGGATCGGGGTGGACAGACTCAAGCTGTCGGTACTGGCAGTTGGCACACTGCTGACCGCAGGTGCTGTCTCCGTATCGGGTGTCATTGGATTCGTTGGATTGGTGATCCCCCATATGTTGCGGCTGCTGGTGGGACCGGATTACCGACTGCTGGTACCTTTGTCTGCCATTGGTGGAGCGATCTTCATGGTGTGGGCCGATACCATCGCAAGGTCGTTGCTGGCGCCAACTGAGATTCCGCTCGGTGTTGTCACCGCCTTTGTTGGTGCGCCGTTCTTTGCTTACCTGCTGCACCGGAATAAAAAGTTGCAGAAGGGGATGATGCCATGAGTGAAGAGAAGGAAAGTCGTACGAATCAACTTCGGGGCATGGTTTCGGCTTCTAGTACAAGTACCCATTCCAGTACCAGTTCCAACTCGACTTCACTTATCTCCATTAAGGGAGCAGGGAAGTCATATGGCAATCATCAGGCACTGCGCAATGTAGACTGGCATGTTGGCGAAGGTGACTGGTGGGGCGTTGTCGGGCCAAACGGCAGTGGCAAGTCCACCCTGATCCAGCTTATTGCCGGAACGGAACAGTTAAGCGAAGGTCAGATACGTATCGATGGTCGAGACATTGGCTCTTACAGCCGTAAGGACCTGTCGCGCATGATCGCTGTATTGCAGCAGGACGGCTTGCCACCCATCTCTTATCCCGTACGGGACGTGGTGGAGATGGGGCGATATCCATACCAGAACTGGCTGGGGCGGGAAGTGGGCGATGGGGCACTTGTGGTGGACAGAGTGCTTGAAGACCTGGGATTGACTGGTATGGCGGACAGACCGCTGGATGCACTCAGCGGCGGGCAACGTCAGCGGGTCGCACTAGCCAAAGTTATGGCTCAGGAGCCGAGGTTACTACTGCTGGACGAGCCGACCACGTTTCTGGATATTAAATATCAATTGCAATTCATGGAATTGTTATCGGCATGGCGACAGAGAAATAACATTACGATTGTGGCTGTGCTGCATGATCTGAATCTGGCCGCGTTATTTTGCGATCACATTCTGGCGCTGCGTGAGGGCATTGCGGTTGGAAAGGGCACGCCTCATACGTTAATCAACGATGAGAATATCCAGGATATATTTCGCGTCAAACCCGCGATTGTCTCTCACCCCGACCATGCCATACCTCAACTGCTGCTGCGGCGGGACATCGATTAAATGAAGCAGGGCAACCCATATTTTGATGAAGGAAGTGCTGGTTGTATGAATAATGAACAGGTGTTGGAGCATTTAATGCAAAGGATTACTGCTCCTGATCAGGAAGTCGCGGCAGAAACCTCTGCACATGTGGATTCGTTGACGAAGCCGCCGGGAAGTCTGGGCAAATTGGAAGAGCTGGTGATCCGCCTGGCAGGTATGACGGGCAATGCACGTCCGCGTTTTGATCACAGGGCGGTCATTGTCATGGCGGCAGATCACGGCGTAGTGGAAGAAGGCATCAGTGCTTTTCCTGCTGAAGTAACCCCGCAGATGGTCATGAATTTCCTCGCTGGGGGCGCAGCCGTGAATGTGCTTGCACGTCACGCAGGTGCTGATGTGATCTGTGTGGATATCGGGGTGAATGCCGATCTTGAACATCCGGGCCTGCTCTCCTGTAAAATTCGCAAAGGCACAGCCAACATGGCCCGAGGGGCAGCGATGACCCGGGATGAGGCAGTTCGGGCTATCCTTGCAGGAGCCGAAGTTGTATCGGCAGAGGTGGCGAAGGGAACACAGCTGTTTGTCACCGGGGAGATGGGAATTGGCAACACCACTGCAAGTGCTGCGGTAATGAGCGCGTTAACCGGAGTTGCACCAGCTGCCGCCGTGGGGCGAGGAACCGGCATTGATGATGCAGGCTTGCAGCGCAAGGCTGCTGTAGTCAGCCGGGCGCTTAGCGTAAATGCACCAAACCCGGGAGATGCACTGGATGTTCTGTGCAAGGTGGGTGGACTAGAGATTGCCGGACTCACAGGGGTTATTCTCGCAGCAGCATCTCATCGTTGCCCGGTCGTTGTAGACGGGTTCATCTCTACAGCGGCAGCGCTGGTGGCGAGACAACTTGCACCTCTGAGTACAGCTTATATGATCGCTTCTCATACGTCACACGAAAATGGACATGGAGCGCTGCTGCGTGAACTGGACCTGAAAGCGATGCTGGATCTGGACATGCGTCTGGGTGAAGGCACAGGCGGCGTGCTCAGTCTTCATCTGATTGACGCAGCATGTCTCATTCTAAATGAGATGGCAACCTTTGCAAGCGCGGGTGTCTCGGATGGCACAAGCTCTGCTCCAGATTCCGCTGCGTCGGTTGATTCATCCCTGCAAGGAGAGAGTTCTAGATGAGCGTACTGGTGACGGGCGGGGCACGCAGTGGCAAAAGCTCCTTTGCCGAACGTCTCTGCATGCAGCGTTCCTCGGAGGCGTGGTATGTGGCGACAGCTCAGGCGTACGATGATGAAATGCGTGAGCGTATCGCCATGCATCAGCATCAGCGCGAGGCATCAGGGTATCTGTGGCACACGATGGAAGAGCCGATACATTTGCCTGCTTTGATTAACCGTATGGGTGAAGGGCACACAGGGACTTCTGCACCCACTATTCTGGTGGATTGCCTGACGTTATGGCTGACAAATGTTTTGTTAGCACATGAGCATGACGAGAAGCAGGTATTACAGGGACATTTGGACGCGCTGGTTGAAGCGATTCGAACCTATCCCGGGTTGCTTGTTCTGGTTACGAATGAAGTGGGGGACGGAATCGTACCGGAATATGCCCTTGGCAGGAAATATCGGGATCTGGCCGGTGTATTGAATCAGCGCATTGCGGCGATATGCGGTGAAGTGTTTCTGGTGACCGTAGGCATTGCGATTGAACTAAAAAGCAAGGAGTATCGCTTATGAAGGAAGGCGCGACTGCTCCTCAGCGCAAACATGCGGCGGTAGCCGCTTTTCAATTTTTGTCCCGTTTCCCTGTCAAAATGCAAATCGATTTTGTCCCGCCGCTGCTGCGGGAAAGTGTTGTCTTTTATCCGCTGGTCGGTGCTGCAATCGGTCTGTGTGTCTGGCTCTTGGGAGCCTTAAGTGGTGCAGTGCTTCCGGCCTTACCGGCTGCCGTCCTGACCCTAACGTTATGGGTATGGCTCACCGGAGGACTCCATCTTGACGGATGGATGGATACGGCGGATGGCTTGCTCAGTTATCGTACCCGTGAGCGGATGCTGGAGATTATGAAGGACAGCCGTGTAGGGGCCATGGGGGTAATTGCCTGTGTGCTGCTGCTTATGATGAAAGCTGCGCTGATCGCCGATTTTATTGCCCGGGGCCACTGGGTGTACGGTGCGTTGCTGATTCTGCCCATGATCTGGAGCCGCTGGTTCATGGTGTATGCGATGTCGGCCTGGCCTAATGCCCGCGGAGATGATGGACTTGCCGTATTGTTCAAAGGTCTGGGTGATCGGAAGGAGGTCCAGCGTGCACGCAGCTCAGCCGTTGGCCTGACCTTGACCGCAGGTGCAGTTACGTTTGCCGCGGTGTGGCTTTTCAAGCCGGATATGGGGATTGCGGATGCGATGGTGAGTGGTCTGGGAACACTGCCATGGTGGCTATACCCGGTGACGGCAGTTATTATACTGCCTGTGGCGTGTTATTACATCGGCCGATTCGTGGCTGCCCGGATCAGTGAACGGCTCGGCGGTTTAACCGGAGATACGTATGGTGCCATGAATGAGCTGTTGGAGGCGGTTTTGTTGACCGTGCTGAGCGTGCTTCAAGGAATGTTCTGGCTTTAACTTTTGAAGTGTGAAGCAGTTTGGATAGCGTTACGCATGAGGTCGGGAGCAAGGTGATCTGGAGATAACACGGAGACAGGGGGAGAGATTGTGGAGGGTAAGCCTGTACAGCAAACAGCGGCAGTACTCATGCTGCAAGGAACGGCTTCCGATGTGGGCAAAAGTGTCATCACAACGGCATTATGCCGCATATTCAAACAGGATGGCTTCAAGCCAGCCCCGTTCAAGTCACAGAATATGGCGCTGAATTCCTATGTGACGGAAGATGGCAAGGAGATTGGTCGGGCTCAGGGAGCACAGGCCGAAGCCTGCGGTATTGAGGCGACAACCGACATGAACCCAATCCTGATCAAGCCGGTGCGGGACATGCATTCGCAGATCGTGGTACACGGTGTACCTTTTGCTCAGATGAGTGCATCAGACTACCGTCAGCATTTCCTGCCTGAAGCAAAGCAGACGGTTATGGATGCGTTGAACCGGCTACGGGATGCCTATGATATTGTGCTGATGGAAGGAGCGGGCAGTCCGGCCGAGATCAATCTGAAGGATCGGGATATCGTCAACATGAATCTGGCAGGTTGGGCAGATGCGCCGGTGATTCTGATCTCCGATATTGATCGGGGCGGGGTGTTTGCTTCCATTGTAGGTACGCTCGAGCTGCTGGAACCCCATGAGGTTGCGCGTGTCAAAGGGTTCATTATCAACAAGTTTCGCGGTGATCTGTCCCTGTTGCAGCCAGGACTCGACTGGCTCGAAGAACGGACAGGCATTCCAGTATTGGGTGTATTGCCTTACATAAGAGATATTCAGATTGAAGCAGAGGATTCAGTGGTGCTGGACTCCATGCGTCATGGGAAATCCGGCAAAACCGAGCTGGATCTGGCGGTGATCCGATATCCGCGAATTTCCAACTTTACAGACTTTGATGCACTTTCCCGTGAACCGGATGTGAATGTGCGTTACGTGACCTCGCCAGAGGAATTGGGTAGTCCGGATGCCATTCTTCTACCGGGTACGAAGGATACCATAGGTGACCTGGCATTTCTGCGTGAGTCTGGGCTGGAGCAGGCGATTGCGAGCCAGACCGAGCGTGATCATGTTCAGCTCGTAGGAATATGTGGCGGGTACCAGATGCTGGGACGACATCTGAAGGACCCGTTTGCTGTGGAGGCGAATCAGATCCAGGAAGCAAAAGGACTTGGCTGGCTCCCGCTATCGACAACGTTTCTTCAGGAAAAGCAGACCGTCAGAGCTTCTGGACGGGTGCAGCCTGATCACCCGATTCGTCTGTATGGTGAGCAAGATGAAGCAGATGCTTCATTACCCATTAACGGATATGAGATTCATATGGGCGTTACGGAGTGTCACGAGCCTGAACGTGTAACCGCGTTGTTTGAAATCTCACATCCAGGTGGTCAACCTTTCCAAGAAGGCTGGGGCTCAGTAGATGGCAGTGTGTGGGGAACCTACCTGCATGGTTTGTTTGAAAGTGATCAATTCCGACGTTCTTGGCTGAATGCCTTGCGTGCAGGAAAGGGACTAGCTCCACTTCAGGAGACGTATAGTGCGCATGAGCGTAAGGAGATGGAGTTTGATCGGGTAGCCGAATCGTTACGTTCGGCATTGGATATGAAGCGCGTGTACGAGATTATGGGTGTTCAGGCACCCGAGTGAAACAACAATACCCCCATGACCGACAACCCGTTCTCTAGAAACGGAATGTTAGCGGCATGGGGGTATTGTATATCCTATGATTAAATGAGGTTTAAATCAGGTGATGATGGGTTAATGGTTTACCTGTTAGTTTATTTTGAATTTCTTCATAGCGGATTGCAGTTCTACAGCTTGTTCATGCAGATGGCGAACCGTATTCGAATGTGAATCCATCTCGCTGAGCTGAAGATCTGCTGTTGAAGAAATCTGTAGCATACTTTCACGGGATTTGGTCGTAATCTGTGCCGTTTCTTCAACGGATGCACTCACTTCTTCAGCACCAGCAGATACTTGTTGTGTAGAAGCCGAGACGGTCTGAATGGTCAGATTCACGTTCTGAATCAATTCATTCAGTTGCTGGAAGGCTGAGCCTGCTTGTTGAACGACAGTTGTGCCTGAACCAATCTCCTGGGTTACACGGTTCATGGCATCAACCGAGCGTTCAGCATCTTCACGAATGGTGCCCAGATAATCCGAAATTTCTTCGGTGGCTGTCTTGGATTGCTCGGCAAGTTTGCGAACTTCTCCGGCAACAACAGCGAATCCGCGGCCATGCTCTCCGGCACGTGCTGCTTCAATGGAGGCGTTGAGTGACAGCATGTTAATCTGTTTGGTGATTTCAAAAATGGAAGTAACAATGGTGCCGATGGCAACCGAACGTTCATTCATAGTTTCAACATAACGCAACGATTCGCTTGCTGTCTGGCCTACACGCTCCATCTGCTCAATGGCATTCTGAGCCAGTTGGTTACCGTTAACTGCCTCGTTGGCTGCTTCACCAATCTGGTCAGACACTTCAGCGGAAGAAGAAGCAATATGCATGATACCTTGCGTAATTTCTTCCATAGCTCTGGCGTTCTCGGATGCGCTTGACGCAATGCTGATGCTGCCTTTTTCTGCATCTTCTGCGGAGCGGCTGGAGTTTCGAACCATACCGGACATCGATTCAACCCGCTGAAGCAGGTCATTGGAGCCTGACACAACTTCATTGGACGTGGACAAGGCACGGCTGATCATTTCTTTCAGGTTATGCGTCATCGTCTGGAAGCTTGCGGCAAGCTGGGCAATTTCATCTTTGCCCTTGATCTGGAGTTCAGCGGTCAGATCACCCTGGGATATTTGTTTGCTATGTTGGACGAGCTTGATGATTGGTTTGGTAACTCTTTTGATCATACTAGTGGAGATAAGCCACGCCGAGCACAAACACTAATGCTGTAATCCCAAGACACAACCAGAAAATCTGGGTAATCTTGTCTTGAATGAACTGGGCATCCATGCTCACAGCCATAATCATGTTACTTCCTGCAATGGGGATAAAGGCTGCTTTATGTACACCAAAGGAATCGGAGTAGACCTCACTGATTACCATTTCTTTGTTCTCAATAGCTGCATTCATTGCGGATTCTACACTAATCTCATCCTGGGCTTTCATGTTTGAGGAAGAATTGGCCACAACGACTTTGGCTGAGCCATCTTGAATAGCAACCACGTAAGCCGCATCCAAATTATGTTCTTTTGCTTTTTCGGCCAGATACGATTCCACGGTCATGGCAGCACCTTCAGAACCGGCTCCGCCACTCTGTACCTGTAGGATTTTGGATGCTGAAGTATTCTTGTATATATCCTGAATGGACGTGTTTAGGACTTTGTCAAACTGCGGTAGCACGTAGCTTTGAATAATATTCATCGACACGGCATAGAAACTAATACTGAACAACAGAGAAGCAACCAGCAGAACGAGGAACAATGTGCCTCTGATTTTACCGGCAACGGTGCGATTACGAAACATATGATCATCCTTTCACGTCAAGTTCATTAACATTATCGCTTTTCCGTACTCATAAGACCTATCTACCAATGAAGAAAGACCTAAATTATATGTTGAGAAAACTTGGGAATAAGCGGATATACCTATATTACAAAATTAACCGAAGGTTGAATAGAACAATTTTCACGAATTGGTGTATTTTTTTCAGAAATACATGAATCTATTACATGCATATTACATAATATCAATTAATACCTACCAGAATAGTTTGTTATATGTTATATTGTAAAATGTCTTTGTCGGAAGTACAAAAAGATAAAAGAGAAAACCGGATATTTTTCGGTTACACACATGCCTGAGGAGGATTTAAAGAAATGGATACTTTTCTAGTCATATTGAATGTAGTGGTTATGCTTGCCTTACTTGGCATCCTCTACTGGATGCAGAAAAAGCATATCTCCTTTACGAAACGCGTATTTGCGGGTCTGGGACTGGGGGTTGTTTACGGGGTTATTCTCCAATTGGTGTACACATCAGGTTCTGATGTAGTTACGAAATCAGTCGATTGGTTCAATCTGGTCGGTTCAGGATATGTTCGTTTGTTGCAAATGGTCGTGATTCCATTGATCATGGTATCGATCATCTCAGCCATTATGAATCTGAAGGGCAAGCAAAATCTCGGCAAGATGAGTGTTTCCATTATTGCCATTCTGTTGATCACCACAGCGATTGCCGCAGGGGTCAGCATTGTAACGAGCCTTGGCTTTAACCTGACTTCCATTGAGATTCAAGGAGGAGACCGGGAGAATGCGCAGATTCAGAAGGTGGAGGAACGGCTTGTTGATGTGAAGGATCAGACCATCCCGCAGCAAGTGCTGGAATTCATTCCTTCGAATCCATTTGCAGATATGACAGGAGAACGTCGTACATCCACACTGGCGGTGGTTATCTTCTCCGCGTTCATCGGTGTAGCCGTACTTGGACTGGATCGCAAAAAACCTCAGCAGGCGGAGACGTTCCGCGGTATGGTTAATGCGGTATATGCGGTGGTTATGCGAATTGTTACGCTGGTGCTGAGGCTTACGCCTTACGGGATTCTAGCACTGATTACAAAGGTAACGGCGACAACCAATGCGGAAGAGATATTAAAGCTCATCAAATTCGTGATTGCGTCTTATATCGCGCTGGCGATCATGTTTATTATTCACCTGATCATTATCTCACTGTCCGGGTTCAACCCGATTACGTATGTGAAAAAGGTTCTGCCAACACTGGTATTTGCCTTTACATCCCGTTCAAGTGCAGCAGCGATCCCGCTGAATGTGGAGACACAGACGAAGAAACTGGGCGTATCCGACGGTATTGCCAACTTGTCTGCAAGCTTTGGTGCTACTATTGGGCAAAACGGCTGCGCCGGGATCTATCCGGCCATGCTGGCGGTGATGATTGCTCCGACGGTCGGCATCGACCCGCTGAGCTGGGACTTCATTGTGACTTTGATCCTTGTAGTCATGATCAGTTCGTTTGGTGTGGCTGGCGTTGGCGGCGGGGCAACCTTCGCTTCCCTGATCGTATTGTCCACCATGAATCTGCCTGTGGCTTTAGTTGGACTACTCATTTCCGTGGAGCCGCTGATCGACATGGGTCGTACAGCGCTTAACGTGAACGGGTCCATGACTTCAGGACTCGTAACCAGCAAAATTTTGAAAGAAAATGATCATGACACATTCAATGATCAGAGCCGTGAGCTGGATTCAGCTGTTCAGGCGTAATTCAAAATGGATTAGATAGAGGCTTATATTAAGATATCTGGAGCTGTCTATAAGCCAAGTGGGAAAAGCCGTCCTTCGGAGGAATCTGGAGGGCGGTTTTTTTGTGGCAATCAAATTATACTGTCACTCAGGCAGACCTGGAGTTATTTAGTTCTGTTCATGGGACGAGAAATGTGATAGAGTATTCATGTTTTGGCCCTGAGCCAAACCGCGGTTCGTAACCATCCCGCGTAATCAAAACTAGGAAGGCAGTGTATGTATTTATGTTTAACTTAGGGTGGGGAGCAGTTTTTGTTCTCGTAACTTATGGATTTTTCCTGTTGTGTTACCGCTTGTTCGGTAAAAAAGGTCTCTATGCCTGGATTGGTGTGGCTACGGTTATAGCCAATATTCAGGTGACCAAAACGATAGATATTATGGGAATCGTACTGACGCTTGGTAACACGATGTATGTCAGCATGTACCTGACCAGTGACCTTCTTAATGAGAAATATGGACCAGGTGAGGCACGCAAAGCGGTATGGTTTGGATTCTTCACGCTCATCATGACGACGGTTCTGATGCAGATGGTGTTGTACTTTGACCCGGCACCAACGGACTTTGCACAGGAATCCATGGCGAAGCTGTTCGGTCTGCTGCCACGTCTGGCCCTCGGAAGTTTGACAGCGTACTTCATCAGTCAGTTCCTGGATGTTCGATTGTACTCCTGGTTACGCAAGGTGGCTCCAGGGCGCAATCAGTTGTGGATACGTACCAACGGTAGCTCGATCATCAGTTCATTTGTGGATACACTGGTGTTCTGCACAATCGCGTTTGCGTTCATCTACCCTTGGGATGTTTGGCTGGAAATCTTCCTGACCACGTATATTATCAAATTTGTATTAACTGCAGTCGGAACGCCGTTCCTGTATGCTGCACGCAGCTTTAAGTTTAAGGATGAAGCTTAGAGAATATTCAAAGAGGATCACTTAAAATCACCCTTTGCGCAGTCAATTGTAATTCGGACTCTGCAAGGGTTTTTTTTCATAGAAAAGACCCGAAACAAGAAAAATCCTTTTTACATTTTTATGAAAAAGTTATAATATAAACGACCTGTCGTTATAAGCGTGTATCATTAGCAACGATGATTTCATACAAAGGGGAATCGCACATGTACTCTACACTGCGTTATACACTGGAAAGCAATGGCACAACCTACGAGAATGATAGCATTAATGCCTCATTATTGGTGGATTTGATCACCAATCTGGAATTGCAGGAATACGTAGTACTTGCACCTTCGGAGCTGGTGGAGGGAAGTATGTATATGCAGGCTGCTGCGCTTGAGGAACCAGGGCAGATGGTGGCGGAGATTCGTTTGCAGGAAGGCGAGGACCGTTTCCGGCATTACAGCTGCACCACAACAGATACGACTGGGATTATTCAATGGTTTCTGGATTACTGGGGGAAGCAACAGCTGCCACAGCTGGAGTCTTGGCAGGATATCACGCATGAGTTTGACTAATGGTTAATGAGTGAGCAGGAATAAGATTACGTAGAATGCAGACGGAGTAATTTAGGATATGCTTTGTATTAATTACAATCCCGCAACCCATGATATCCATGGATTTGCGGGATTTTTGCGTTCGCGTGTGTACTTGCTACTATTTCTGTATACAGGCCTGAGGCGTACGCGAAAGGAGTATATTATTTTGAAGATACAGTTCAGCACAGTTTCGTCAGTTTAGTTCATGATGCATAATATCGGCTGAGCATTGATGTATATGGGCTGTTTTTGACATAGATCCAATTGGATTAGTCGGTAAGGATTTGCAGTTCTTTTGGATATGTCGTCAGAACTTCGACACCCGTTTCGGTCACAATTACATCATCCTCAATGCGGACGCCGCCTGCTGCGGTATATATGCCCGGCTCAATCGTGAATACGGTACCTTCATTCAGGATATCCATATTCTCTCCATGGAGAGAAGGATACTCATGTACGTCAATACCCAGTCCATGGCCTACTCTATGCATAAAACGCTCACCGTATCCCGCTTTTTCCGTGACCTGGCGTGCTGCACGATCCACTTCGGCGCAGGTGATGCCTGGTTTCACGATTTGGATAGCAGCTTCGTTCGCTGCGAGCACCGTGTTATAGATGGTTTTGAGTTCAGGTGAGATGTCACCAAAGGCGAATGTACGTGTGATATCCGAGGCATACCCTCCAGCATACACACCCATGTCAAACATCAACAGGTCACCATGTTGCAGTTTCCGTTCACCCGGTGTACCGTGTGGCAGACCTGTTTTGGGTCCCGTGAGCACCATGGTATCAAAGGAAGGGCCGTCGGCACCCAGCTTTTTCATCTGATACTCCATCTCGGCGACAAGTTCAATCTCGGTTACGCCTGTGCGAACATGAGAGAGGCCTTGACGAAGAGTTTCTTCAATCAGATGAATGGCGTGGCGAATGCGGGCTACCTCATCAGGTGTTTTTTTCACACGTAATGTGCGAAGCAGGGGGCCAACATCTTCAAAGCTGGCAGCACCTAGAGCGGCGGTCAGTTGTTCATAACGTGCGACCGTCACGTATTCTTTTTCGAGACCAACCCGGCCCAAGCGCCCCTGATAACGATCAAACAAAGCGTATGGATTATCCGTATCCGTGTGAGTAGCAATGTTGGATACCGAGGAAGCGGCTGCGGCAGCTTCAGCATCAAGCGCAGGTACGATCAATAAGGGTTCTTCGCCACGTGCGAGAACCAGACCGAGGAAACGTTCATGCGGATTGCTTGCAAATCCAGTTAAATAGTAGATATGTTTCGGATCTGTGATCAGCATGGCGTCCAATCCTTGCCCGGACAGATCGGCTTCAAGACGAGATAAAGGGTTTTGATTCATAAGTGTAGTTGTCCACCTTTCCATTCATACTATCCTTCTATTATAAAAGATTATGATGGAATTCCAAACTGCGATGATTTCATGTCCTCGGAATCCCTTGATTTCTCGGTTTAAGCGGCTGGTATGAAGGGTAATACAGGGCGAAACCGCTTTACACATGAATAATAGCATCACAACTATAGAGAGCAATACATTAACAATACGTTGAAGCATGGCTTATTTATTTTATACAAAAGAACGATATGCGAAGGGAGATGTAATCATGAATAATCGAGTAAACGTTCCACTGTATGCTTCATTATTAAGTGTGGCACTGTTGACCGCGTCATGCTCTTCAGGCGAACCCTCAACGGGAGGAGTAGAGCAGACGTCTCAGGGACAGGGAACAGGTCAGGGACAGACAGCGAATGGAAGCAATACCGGTGCAAGTGGAAATGAGAGTGGAGCGCAAGGCGAGTCGGTTATTCCGTATCAGGCTTCCGTTTTGGTTGAAGGGCTGAATGCACCATGGGAGATTGTGAGTGTGCCTGATGGTCGAATGTTCGTAACGGAACGCCCTGGTGTGATTCGAGTCATTGAGGATGGAAAACTAGCCCCTGAACCACTGATTGAATTCTCAGCCCCATTTAATGAAGAAGGTGAAGGAGGTTTGTTAGGTCTTGCAGCAGATCCGGACTTTGAGGAGAACGGTTACTTGTATGCATACCACTCTTATCTGGAAGGCGATGACATTGCCAATCGAGTGTTACGTCTCAAGGTGAATGATGCGAAAGCGGTCATAGATCAAGAGTTGCTTGGTAACATTCCAGGCGGAACAAATCATAATGGTGGGCGGATCAAAATTGGCCCGGACAAGTTGCTCTATATCACGACAGGTGAACGTTATGAGCCGGAATTGTCACAGAACGAAGATAGCCTTGGAGGTAAAATATTGCGGATAGGTCTTGACGGGTCGATCCCGGCAGACAACCCATGGCCGAATTCACCTGTATACAGTATGGGACACCGTAACGCACAGGGACTGGCCTGGAACCCGGACAACGGTTACCTCTATTCTACTGAGCATGGTCAGCGGAATCATGATGAGATTAACCGGATTGTGGCTGGTGAGAATTATGGCTGGCCCGAGGTGGAGGGAGACGACGATGACAATGGCGCATATCAGGCTCCGCTTGCACATAGTGGGAATGATACATGGGCGCCGTCTGGTGTAGCTTTTGTTGAAGAAGGGCCTTGGGCTGGATCACTGATTGCTGCAAATCTGCGTGGAGAGCAGTTGCTGAAGGTCACTCTTTCGGAAGATGGCACACAGGTGGAGAAGGTGGAACCCATCTTCGAAGATGAATGGGGCCGAATTCGTAATGTGAGTGCTGGCGAGGACGGAAAGTTGTACGTGCTTACGAACAATCGGGATGGACGAGGATCGCCACGTGATGGAGATGACAAGCTGATAGTGCTTACTCCGGAGAGTTAAGTCTGGAGTTCGTTAGAAAAACTTGATACTCAAAATACTGCGTATAGGGTGTCTGAGATTCGTTACAAAACAACTATAGCGTTTAGACTGTGCCCAATTCATTAGAGGCGGACCTGAGTCAATAAGTGGACACTTACGTTACGGATTTTTCGGTGAGTTGTTTTGCCAAACGGGCAGGGGAAAGATACTGTGCACATGTCATGGTGCAATATAAGATACTGCGTGCATACTGTATGCATGGCGTGCGCAATAGGAGCTATCATACGGTCAACACCAGTGCAGTGGTAAATACACATGGTTAATTAATCAAAGGAGCTGTCCCCGTCAAATTCATGACTTATGGGACAGCTCCTTGATTGTAATGTATGTGTCATCCTAATCTTGAATGAGCTACAACGCACAATGCCGCACGAAGAGAAACAGCGTTAATAGGATGCTTGTGTCGTTCCAAAACACTCACAAGTCCGCTTTCTATTCTTACTCTGCGCTCTCCGCAAGTGTGGCAATGCGCTGAGCCAGATCATTCGTGTACTCTCCACCGTGATAACAGAGAACCTTATTGAGCTTAAGGTCGGTCAGTTTCTTCAGGCTTCGCAGCGCTTCAGGCATGTCCGGTGTTGCGGGTGGCGCAGGGCCAACCAGTTCATCATCGACCACACGAAGTTCATCGGCAGCGAGCAGGAATTGTTGCTCACCGAAATACAGGCAGATATGGCCTGGCGTATGTCCCGGTGTATGAATGACCTGTGTACCGCCTTGAAGGGGTAATAAGTCTCCGTCTGCCAGCGTTCTGCTGATGTTCACTTCAGGCAGCTGCAAGAGCAGTTGGTCTGCCAGTGCCAAAACGGGCGCGGGCAGCAGAGCACGACGTTCAGGTGTGAATTTGATCAAAGGTTTCTCACCGGTTAGATATGGAATCTCATCGGCATGTGCCCAGATTTCCAGATCAGGGATGGCATCCAAAAGAGCACCCAAGTTACCGATATGATCGATGTCCTGATGAGTAATAATCACCCGTTTAACGTCCGAGAGCTGTACGCCTTCTTGTTCCAATGCGGATTGAAGTTCGGCAAATTGTCCAATCATGCCCGTATCCACCAAGGTAACGCCATCTACATCACGAAGCATGACGGGGAATATGGGGCTGTTCCCGGAAGGTGTCGGAATCTGAAGATTTAACACAGTAATTGAAGTTGTTGGATGGCTCATGGTGATCCGGACCGTAGTCCGGTACACCTCCTTTTCTTTTTTAGCGATGATTGTTGTTATTCAGGGCGATTATATTTTAAGTGTTTTCTATATTTTTTGACCGTATGGAGTAATGCTTCAAACGTTTCTTCTTCATTACTGCCATCCTTAACGATGGAGACAAACGAGAAGTTCTCATGAACAAGTTTGTTCCTTGTCTGAAATACCAGACCAAGGGCTTCAGCGAAGTGTTCTTTTTCGGATTCCAGAGCAATGAACTCTTTACTCAGTTCGGATTGAATGATCTCCATGTTGGAGCGTGCACGGTAGGCAGGAGTTTTCATCAGCTGGGTCGAATTAAACTTTTTCTGATATACGTCTCTGTACAGTTGATGTAACATTTGTTCAATAATGGCGCATAGTTCGATGACGAGTGAAGCATATCTTCGGTTTTTGCGTTTTCGGGTGAGCTCACGTGTTTCTTCTTTGTCCAAAATACCGTATTTTTCATACAGCGTAGTGTCAACGTTCTGCAAGATTTCCTGATATTCCTGTTCGAGTAGTGCGATTTCAAGTTTGGCTTGTTTTTTAACTTTTTTAAAATCTTCTTTGGTCAGCATACTTGTCCTCCCATGGAAACCGAGATGTGATCCTATCATTATCTCATATTGTCCGTCGTCGCGCCTCTAATTTCGGAACCTCAGGTTCAGAAGGGAAGTACCTCATGTCCAATCAGACAGCAATTGTAACAGGAGCTAACTCAGGTATGGGGTTGGCAACCACCATTGAACTTGCAAGACAAGGATATCGCGTAATCATGGCGTGCCGCAGTGGGAAGCGCGGACAGGAGGCTCTTCAGGAAGCTGTGCGTCAGTCCGGCTCTTCTGCGATTGAATTGATGCTGTGTGACCTAGGTTCACTCGAAAGTATACGCCAGTTTGCCCGCACATTCCGCGAGCGTCATGATCGCCTTGACGTTCTGGTTAATAATGCGGGGGTGGTGATGGTCAAGCGGAAGGAAACCTCAGATGGGTTCGAACAAAGTATCGGTATTAACCATCTGGGACATTTCCTGCTGACTTTACTTTTGATCGAACCTCTGAAAGCTGCGAAGCAGGGACGGGTTGTGAACGTTTCGTCAGGTGCTTACAAGGCCGGCAAAATCCACTTCGAAGATCCACATCTGCACACAGGTTATAATCCGATCAAAAGCTATGCTCAATCCAAATTGGCTAACGTGCTGTTCACTCGTGCACTGGCTCGCAAACTGTCAGGTACGTCTGTCACAGTGAACTGTCTGCACCCTGGTGCGGTGGGAACGAGTATTGGCGTAGATCGCAATACCGGATTTGGCACACGCATTATGGCGTTTGCAGGTAAACTTCCATTCTTTCTGTCCCCTGAAGAAGGGGCACGAACGGCTGTTTATCTGGCTACAAGCCCTGAAGTCGTCGGGATCACCGGGCGTTACTTCTATCAACAGAAAGAGCAGCAGCTGAAGAAACATGCCGTTGATGATGCTTCAGCTGAGCGTTTCTGGACATGGAGCGAAGAACAGGTGGGGCTAAAGCCTGACGAGAAGTTGTGATGCGGATGTGGTTCAGACTTTTGCCTTCACAGCTTGTTGGATCATTTCAATAACAGCTTCAATAGGTTGAATGCCTTGATCTCCCTGACCGTATGCACGGACAGAGGCGGATGAGGCATTTTTCTCATTCTCTCCAAGTACGAGCGAATAAGGAACTTTTTCCATCTGGGCTTCACGGATTTTGTATCCAAGTTTCTCGCTGCGCAGATCTGTTTCTACCCGAATGCCCGCCGCACGGAGCTGGCTCTGTACTTGGAGCGCATAGTCTGCGTAATGATCCGATACAGGCAGCAGCTTCACTTGCACGGGGGCAAGCCAGAGTGGGAACGCTCCTGCATAGTGCTCAGTCAGGATGCCGATGAAACGATCGATGGAACCATAGATGGCACGGTGGATTACGACCGGACGGTGTTTCAGGCTATCCTCGCCAATATAAGTGAGGTCGAACTTCTCCGGCATCTGAAAATCAAGCTGGATTGTTCCGCACTGCCAGCTGCGTTTGAGTGCATCGAGGATATGAAAGTCAATTTTCGGTCCATAAAAGGCACCGTCCCCTTCGTTAATGCGATACTCCACGCCCCGACGATCCAGCACATTTTGCAATGCGCGTTCTGCCTGATCCCACAGTTCTTCCGATCCCATGGAATCTTCTGGACGAGTGGACAACTCAATCTTGTATTCGAATCCAAAGATATCGTACATACGCCCAATCAGTGAGATCGCCTGATTGATCTCGTCCTCGATCTGCTCTGGCATGACGTAGAGATGGGCATCATCCTGGCAGAATGTCCGCACACGCATCATGCCGTTCAGGGCTCCTGAGAATTCATGACGGTGAACCTGACCAAATTCCATCATGCGAATCGGTAATTCGCGATAGGAATGGAGTGTATTTTTGAAGATCAGCATATGCCCAGGACAGTTCATCGGTTTCAGTGCAAAAGTGGCATCGTCCACTTCCGAGAAATACATGTTGTCCTTGTAATGCTCCCAGTGACCGGATTGCTCCCACAGCCGGTTGTTCATCATGAGAGGAGTCCGAACTTCCTGATAACCTTCCTGTAATTGCAGCTCACGGGAGAACTGCTCGAGTTCAGTGCGAACAGTCATACCTTTGGGCAGATAAAAGGGCATGCCGGGCGCTTCTTCGGAGAACATGAACAGTTCAAGCTCTTTGCCGAGTTTACGATGATCCCGTTTTTTTGCTTCTTCGAGCATGTACAGATGTTCATCCAGCTGGGCTTTGTTCGGGAAAGCAGTGCCGTAGATGCGTTGCAGCATCTTATTATCCGAGTTACCCCGCCAGTACGCACCAGCCACATTCAGCAGCTTGAACGCTTTGATCCGGCCAGTGGATGGAAGATGGGGACCGCGACACAGATCGAAGAACTCTCCTTGATCATAGATCGAAAGTTCGGCGTCCTCTGGCAAATCCTGAATGAGTTCAAGCTTGTAGGGGTCCTGGATTTCTCCGAAGATACGGAGGGCTTCCTGCCGGTTAACGACCCGGCGACTAATCTTATGATTCTCCTGGATGATTTTGTTCATTTCCCGCTCGATGGCAGCCAGATCACTGATGGACAAGGCATGCTCCAGATCAACATCGTAATAGAATCCATCTTCAATGACTGGGCCGATACCCAGTTTCACTTGTTCCGTACCGTAGATGCGTTTGAGTGCCTGTGCGAGCACATGTGCTGCGCTGTGACGATAACGATACAGACCTTCCGCGCTGTCCAAAGTAACGATAACAAGTTCGCAATCTTGCTTGAGCACCCAATCGAGATCAACATTCTGACCATCTACAATACCGCCAATGGCCTGTTTTCCCAGGCTTGTGCTGATAGATGAGGCAACCGCGCCTACAGTGATGCCTGCTTCGTAAGAACGTACCGCGCCACCTTGCAGGCGGACCTCAATGGAATGACCGGATGGTTGAAGATCATTTGCTTGGTAGTTTATTTCGTTACCTGATTTGTTGTTTACTGAGTTACTGTTTTCTTGTTTGCTCATGTGAACCACTCTCCATTTCTTAAAATGAAAGCGCAAAAAACACCCGTCCCGGAAAAGGGACGAGTGCGCTTGGCTCGTGGTTCCACCCTAATTTGGTTATGGTACACCCTGATCTCGACCAGCCGCCGTGAACAGGAAACATCATAACCCTCATTGGAATCCGTTATCGGGGATCAGGCGGTGAACTCTACTGGCAACAAGCCGAACATCCGAAGGAGGTCCGAAATGCTGAGGTTCGAGGTCACGGCTGCAGAGGGGTAATTCCGGTCCGTTCGCTGAAGAAGGTTTCACCAATCCCCTCTCTCTCTGGGCAGCACGCAAACGAAATCATGTCTCTGGTCATCGCCAAATATGTTAGATCAACTCATTTAAGTTATCCTGAAATGTGTTGCATTTAATATCAATATATTGGAACAGGTGTTATTGAGTGTCGATTATATAGACTGAAAATGGAAAGGTCAAGCGGAACATTTTAATTCGTTTCGGACGGCCCATCCCATATTAAGCGAATGATTGTTCCTTCACCAGGGGTGGACTGTACCTCAATACGACCATTCATGGCTTCAATCAAACCTTTGGTTACCGCCATGCCCAGCCCTGATCCAACGTCCGATGTACCTGTATCTGTACCGCGATAGTATCGTTCAAATAACTTCCATACCGTCTCGGGGTCCATGCCTCGTCCATTATCGACAAACTGAATGCTGAATTCATCTGCCTGCTTACCAGAATGCACACTGACAACCAGGATGGACTCGGGCGGATTATGAAGAAGGGCATTGGCGGTCAGATTATCCACAATTCGTTCAAACGACGGAATATGGACAAGTCCATACACAGGCACTTCGGAAGGTTGGAATATGATGCGACCTTCTCCATATGCCGGATTCCGTTCTGCGCGCTGGATCAGATCACGGAGCAACGTATTTACGTCAGTCTCTTCCACTACAGGTTGATATCCTCCACTGCGTAATCGATAGGTCATGGCAAGGTCGTTGACAAGCCTGTCCATATACATGGACTTATCGAGCATTATGCCTGCGAATTCCCTGACTTCCTCCGCGGTCCAGCTATACTTATCCGCCTCAAGCATATGAGCATATCCCTGAATGGAGGAGAGGGGTGTCTTCAGGTCATGTGTTATGCCAGCAATCCACTCCTCCCGCAGAGAATCGTTCTGTTTCCGAAGTTCTTCATCTTGCTTCAAAGTGTGAGACAGGGCCTGCATGGAGCGAAGCACTTCAGCATACACGTTGTATTTTCGCTTCCACTTTCCGTTACGACGCTGACTGCGAGGAACTCCAAAGGCTCCGGCAGGTTCCTCGTAATGTCCTCGTTCCAGACGCTGTAACCATTGGAGCATATGCAGCATGGGTGAACCGAATCGGTTGGCATACCAGAAGGCAAGCAAAATGAGCAGAATGATGATGGATACGATCAATATGACCAATGCCGGTTCCAAGATAAAATTGTAGGGGTTTTGATTTCCGGTCGCCAATGAATCACTAGGTATGCTAATCAGCCAGGTAGTTTCATTCTGTTCGTCGTACCACGTTGCAACAGACATACCTGATCGACTCGGATAGCGAACTTGCAGAACGAGTTCCTGAATGGTGTATTCGCTAGGTACGCCCATGGCCGGTTTGTTATAGGAGGAGAGTTCGCTTCCTGACGCGTCCAGTACTTGAAGATAAGCATTGGCGGCACGAAGGGCCTCCTGTTGGTCGGGCTGAAGATCAAGTTTTCCGTTGGTGAAAGCAAGGTCTGAACGAATGTTATTCATTAAGGACTTGGCCGGGTTAATCTCGCCATATAACAAGGTGAATTCCTTCCCATTTTTCTCCCGGATCAGCATCACAATCTGATAAGGGAACGGCTTCTGGCTTTCCCAGTATGCAATCAATTCCCCTGGTTTATAGTGAGTGGGGACATCAGCGGGTGTGTGATATTCATCAATGGCGTAACCTTGTTCATCCAGAACCTGGAGCCAGCCGTTATTTTTATCCACTTGTTTCAGCAATTCGGGGTCATATCGGATCGTATTATCTGGCAGAATCTCTGCTGTATTAATCAATTGATCCAGACCGTTAAGTGCAAAATCATCCACCAAATTCACTTCATTTACCCTTTGAACGACCCAGTAAGTGGCTACAGACCCAAGCAGGATGATAAGAACGACTGCACCGGCAAGCATCCCGATAAACCGGGTCATTAACCTGCGACGAATACTCATGGGCGTGACACATGTTCCGGCTGAATCAGTTTGTAACCCAGACCCCGGACGTTGACGAGAAACACCGGATTGGAAGGATCGGCTTCAATGCGCTCCCGAATGCGGTGAATATGAACCATCACGGTATTGTCATCACTAATGGCTTCAGAGCCCCAGACCCGTTCATATAGATCTGATTTGGTGAAGATTCGATTGGGATGTTTGCAGAAAAAGAGCAGTAGTTGAAACACAAGTGCCGGACAGGATACGGACTCTCCTTCAACCCGAAGCTCACCAGCCCATTCCAGCACCTGGAATCGTCCAAAGTCGTACACACCCTCCGATGTGCTGGGAGATGACGCATTTACGTTAGATGGGGCGTAATCCGAGATCGCTGCGGTTATAGAAGGTAAATAACGCTTCAGTAATGATTTAATTCGAGCAACGACTTCCAGCGGATTGAAGGGTTTGGCGACATAATCGTCGCCACCAACGGCGAATCCGGTTAATTTGTCATAATCGGTTGTTTTAGCCGTCAGAAACAGGATAGGCGCATCGGTGACCTGCCGTAGAAAAGGACAGATTTCCAGTCCGCTTTTGCCAGGAAGCATGATGTCGAGCACGATGCAATGATAGGTCTTGTTATTGCATGCCTCAATGGCAGCTTCGCCTGTTGTAACGGTATCAATATCGAGAAACTGCTCTTTGAGCAGAACGGTTTTGAGCATATGCAGAATCGCCTGTTCATCATCCACAAGCAGTAATGAGACGTTATCCATAGTTTAAAAATGACCTCCTGATCCTTCTGTTGTGTGTATTGCTAATCATACCATCCAAGAAGGCTGTATAGCGTACGAGTATCTTAACGGAATCTTAATTATACAACCTCAAAAGGCGTTGCAAGTTTAACTACATGTAAGATGGGGTTAGACGAAGGATAAGACTCATTCTGTACACTTAACTGGAAAGTATAATGAATTAGCAGAAGGGATGTTGAAAATGAAGAGGGAAGGTCATCTGAAATCAGAGCAACATACACATTCGAAATTACAGAATAAAAGGGGCTGGAAGGTGCTTGCGATTACCCTTGGAGCTTGCATGATATTGTCTGCTTGCGGCAACAGCAATTCTATTACTTCCGACCAGGCGGAGCAGCAGTCGGCCGAACAGGCATCCAATAATGAAGCGAGCGAGAACTCTAATCAGGAGCAGGATTCCGCTTCAGAAGGTGCTGCAATGGTTACACCCGACAATTTTGTTGATACCCTGATGAAGGGTTCCATTGAAGATATTTACCGTCAGTTGAGTCCTCAAATGAAGGAAGCGATCACACTTGAAAAGCTTAAAACGTCTGCTGACGAGTTCCTGGAGGGAGTAACTTCCCTGGATCAAGTGTTCGCAGCTGAGATGAACAATCTGACCGAGTTCGCCTGGAAGGATCAAACAGGGACAAAAGGGATTCGAGCCTATTTTACCGAGGCCAATCAGATTGATGGTCTGTTGATCCAGCCGCTGGAAACGCATGAGGATACAGATCAAAAGTTCACCAAAACCGAATTCCATTTCCCTTTAAAGGGTGAATGGTATGTGTTCTGGGGAGGCAACGATGTGATGTCGAACTATCATTATGAGCATGAAACACAGCGCTATGCGTTGGATATCATTCGGTCAAAAGAAGGTTTCAGTTATAACGGGGATGCCAAGGTAAACGCAAGCTACCATGCTTTTGGTGAACCACTCTATGCTGCTGCGGATGGAACCGTCGTTGAAATCAAGAACGATATTCCGGACAATGTACCGGGTGTGATGAATCCGGAAGAGCCGGCGGGTAACTATGTAATAATTGACCATGGCAACGGTGAATACAGCATCACAGCACATATCAAGAAAGGCAGTGTTTCGGTCAAAAAAGGAGATAAACTCAAGCAGGGGGACCTCATCGGTGAGCTGGGCAATTCGGGTAACTCCAGTGAAGCCCATCTGCACTTGCAGGTATCGGACGGCCCGGATCTGTTCACATCTCGCTCGATCAACATTCGCTGGGCAGACCAGAGTCAACAGTTCACTCGTGGCAACACAATTCAGGGACTTCCAGAGTAATTCTATATATAAGTTAAAGCATTGAATTTACACTTAACTACTACGCGGACAGAACCATCTTCCGATCGCTGTTATCCCCAGATTTTATTGATTCCCTTGTATAAAGGGGAAAATCCGGGGATAAAGGCGCACGCTGCGCTTCTTCTGATTGGTTCTGTCCTCTACGTTGTCGTGTAAATATTTACTCAAAAATATAAAGATTTCTCTGTCAGAATGTTAGAGGTGACGAAAACTTCTCTTCTCCGTTATAATATCCTCTATGATAATAGAACGATCTGGAATGATGGAGGAATAGGGATGAAACTGGAAGATGTGCAGATTGAATATGCGCGCCTGGAGGACTTGCCGAAGATTGTAGAAATTTATAATTCCACCATTGAGAGCCGTATGGTAACAGCGGATTTGGAACCAGTGACAGTGGAGCAACGTGTTCCGTGGTTCGAGGAACATTCACCGGATCATCGTCCTCTTTGGGTGATGAAGCAAGCAGGACATGTGGTAGCTTGGGCAAGTCTCAGCTCGTTCTATGGACGCCCTGCGTATAATGGAACGGTGGAAGTTAGTGTATACGTGGATCGGCAATGCCGCGGAATTGGGGCTGGTGGGCGTTTACTCGAAACGGTATTTGCGGCTTGCCCTGCACTTGGAATTACGACCATTCTCGGATTTGTCTTTGGACATAACGAACCGAGTCTGGGATTGTTGCGCAAGCATGGTTTTGAACAGTGGGGATATTATCCTGAAGTGGCCGTGTTGGATGGTGTGAATAGAGATCTGGCGATTTTGGGAAAAAAAATATAAGTGTCGTTCTTATTCGTAGAAAAGAACATTGAAAACCTCCAACCTAAATTAATAGGATTGGAGGTTTTTTGTCGTTCAACTATATTCTTCGCTATGTGAAAGTGTAGGTTGTGCTTACACGCCAAGCTGCTGTTTGATCTCTTGAATCTGTCCCAGATGACGTTCCTCATGATAACTTGTAAAGTCAATCCATTGTGTAAGATCCATCTCACCAAATACGGGATGAGGAAAGGACTTGCTGCGCAGCAGGTCAGGATCATGATCCAATGCAAAGTTGTTTAACGCTTGGTGAGATTCGTCCAGATCACCGCGTACGTCTGCAAGTGCTTCAGGCGCTGCTGGAGGCTGAAGATGGGGTGGTGCCTCGACGGAGCGGCTGCGGTCCAACGATAATTCATATGGTTTTTTGTCCACAGACACCGTCTGTTCCTTTTCGAGAGCCAGGCGGGCTTGTTTTCCAATTACATTTTCCATCAGGTTCAAATGACGTAGTACTTGCATAATACTCCATTGTTTGGGTGAAGGTTTTTGGTTCAATTGTTCTTCTTCGAGTCCCGAGACGGCTTCCCAGATTTGGTTGCGTATATCGTCATTACGAGTAAACATCGTACAATCCTCTCCTTATATACGGGTTCTATGATGCGGGTAGTCTGTGTATGTTCATTACCCAAAATGTGGATGCTTATTCTATAAGCATAAAGAATGGAAAGAGTGAATGCGAACCTAGGCAAGATTAGCCTTTGTTAGATGTAATCTGTGCCAAATAAAAAAAGCCGTTCTCCATGAACGGTTCATTTAAATCCATCCCAAGTCCAAAAAAAGATTGACTGGCAGACCCCGGCAAACTATAATCGGTACAAGTAACTTGATATGTAAGGAGTCCTGACATGATATGTTAGTAATCGACGAGGTGTATCACCATACAGCATTGCAAATATCATCGTCCGATTTATTGTACCTTATCGAACGGCTGAAGGTCAAAAAAGAAAATGAGATTCAAACGCTCAAGCAGAAGATCGAACAGTTCGAACAAAAGCGTCGAGCGGAAGAGGTTGCTTATCAATCGTTGTCGCCCGTACGCAAATGGTTTGCGGGACGCCCCGCATCCCATCATCAGGCGGTAGAGTATATGGTGCAGGTGAAGGAACGTTTTCGCAAGATGGAACAGATTCGCAGACGCATACGTGAATTGGATCAGATCGCAGAACGAATTAAGCATCCGGACAGCATTGAGCGGGACGAGATTGAGCTTGCGCCCGATACAATCCGTGAGCTCAGACAGCTTAGTGAAACGGAGGATGTACAAACATGACTTTGGAGACGTTAAGCACCGGGATCGATACGGTCTGGGTCGTACTGAGTGCAGCGATGATTTTATTGATGGAGGGCGGATTCGCCCTGCTCGAGGCTGGCTTTGTGCGTTATAAAAATAGTGTGAACATTATTATGAAGGTTTTTGCTGACATTACGATTGGAACGTTACTGTTCTATGCTATCGGTTTTGGACTGATGTATGGTTCGGACGTTGGCGGTTTTGCGGGAGTAACGGGATTTTTCCTGAATGGGGATTTGTCTCATCTGGACGTACCGGTATCTCTGGAGACATTCTGGTTGTTCCAGGCTGCCTTTACCATTGCCGTTATTTCCATCGTTTCAGGAGCGGTAGCCGAGCGCATCAACTTCCGTGCTTATCTTCTGTATATCATATTGATGACGGCGATCATTTATCCAATTGGTGGACACTGGGCATGGGGCGGCGGCTGGCTTAGTCAGCTGGGGATGCAGGACTTTGCCGGTTCGGCTGTCATCCATGCACTCGGCGGATTCTCGGCACTGGCTGCTGCGATTATCATTGGCCCACGTAAAGGGAAATACACACCACTTGGCGTAAGTGCCATTGCACTCCCGAGCAATCTGCCACTGGCATCTGTAGGTGCATTTCTGTTATGGTTCGGCTGGTTTGGCTTCAATGCTGGTAGTACTCTCAGCGCGACGGATGTAAGAATTGGTCACATTGCGATTGTCACGATGTTATCTGCGGCTTCGGGTGGTGCGGTTACGCTGTTGTATACGTTATTCCGCTTCAATCGTTCAGATGCGCCATCGGTCATTAACGGTTCGCTTGCGGGACTGGTCGGTATTACGGCAGGCTGTGCTTTTGTTGGCGATGTAGCAGCGATATTCATTGGGGCAGTATCCGGCTTATTAATGATGGCTGCCACCAACTGGCTGGACCGTCGGCAGATTGATGATCCAGTTGGTGCTTTCCCGGTGCATGCCGCATCAGGAATGTGGGGCACGATTGCTGTAGGTCTGTTTGCCACGGATGGTGGATTATTCATGGGCGGCGGCTGGAGGTTGCTGGGTGTTCAGGCACTTGGCCTTACAGCCCTGGTCATCTGGGGATTCGCCATGACCTGGATCGGGTTAAAGTTGATTGGCAAAATTGTGCCTGTACGTTCGACAGAAGAAGAGGAAGATCTAGGTCTGGATATCAGTTATCATGGGGTGATGGCAGCCCATCAGGCCCATGAATTCCTGGACGGTGAGGAGCATATGCGTGCTTACCAGGAAAAGTCTTCTGATCCAAATCGTTAAATGGAATATAGGATAAGGAAGTAGACTGACAAGGAATGTCAGTCTCTTTTTTTGCTAGAAGCAGGGAAAGACGTCCGGGCGGAAGAATATACAGGTGTGAACCTGAATATGTCTCAGCATAGGTGTATTGTCAAAAGGGGAGGATCTATATGATTAAGCCAGAACAATGTGAACGTCTGACCAGAAAAGCCCGTAAAACACTTGAGGAATATGGTTTAGGAGTCGCTGCCGATCTGTTGTTATCTTCAAGCCGCTGGGGAATTCGCCTCGATGTATCCACACTGGACGAATATCGCAGAACAGGAAACTCACGTGTGGGTGGACATCCGGATTTGCCAAGTCGCATGGAATGGCCCGTAACACAAGAAGGAGTTCCAATGACTTTCCTGGCCCAGTTGAACCTGGTGGATCTGTCGCCGTATACGCCGAATGATGGGCGCGGGACCCTGCCTGAACGTGGTATGTTATACTTTTTCGTTGGTGCGGATGAATCTGCTAGTCCCATTGAACATCGTGTGATTTTTGAGCCGAGTTCTCATAACCTAATAAGGCGAGAGCCTGAAGGTGATACCACGCTGGATGGAGCACCCTTTGTTGCACATTCGGTGACTGTGCTGCCTAATCTTGAGTTTCCTACATACGCTTATATTGATGCCGCCGCGCTGAACGAGCTCTCGCCAGCTCTGCTTGAGACCGATGAGACCGAAGCGGAAGTAAGTCTGTATGACCGATACCTTGAATTCGAGTCGAGCTGGAATCATCCGAGTATGCTGAATTGGGGTGGTATGTTTGGATATCCAGATGGGCAACATCCGGATGCCGAGCATCGGGCCTTGTTACAGATCGCACTGGGAGAAGAGTACGATTATAATGAGCAGGCGTGTGAGAAGAAGCTGACCAAGTATTACGGCGGAGATGAGGATCGGACATGGCAGGAACTATCCGATACGCTGCTGCTGTTGAAGATAGATACACATGATGCCATAGGTTTTCAATGGTGGGATTGCGGGGAACTGCAATTTTTCATTCGCAAGTCTGACTTGGAGGCTGGACGATTCGAGCAAACGTATTGTTCGTTATACTCAAGTTGAGCAAAGATTTGAACTCAAATAGGCAACAAAATGTCCTGAATCCCGTCTATATGAAGGAGGAAGGACTTTTTTTGTTCGTAGATTGATAGATTTGGGGTATAACTTGTTTATATTTTAAGGAGGGATATCTTGGTGGACAACCGATCATACGTTCTGTATAATGGGATAAAAAGGAAGTGTATCTGTTGATTCAATCTGCGTTCAAACATATTGACGTGGCCGTAACATCGTTGATTGATATATGTGATCAGTTGTCGGAAGAAGATTTGGCTTTAACTCCAATTGAAGGTAAACGGCCTGTTGGAGAACTACTAGCTCATCTGTCTATGATCTGCCGAGCGGATATTTATATTTCCGAAGGTGCATCGGAAGAAGAGATGGCTCAATTCTATGCAGAGAATCAGGTGCATTCGCTCCGTGAGATCAAGCAGGCTTTGATTGATAACCAGATGTATCTATACCAACGGTACAGGCAGTTTAACACAGAAGAGTTACTACATGTGACGGATTCATACTGGGGAGCATCATATAGTCGGCTGGAGTGGTTGCTTGAGATTATGGGGCATGTATATCATCACAGGGGACAATTGTATACGATGCTGACCCTGACGGGCAAAGAACCCGAATCAGCACTTTTTAAATAGAAAGGTATTATTCTCTACGAGACATAAGGTAATGATAGAAACGGATAGAATACATATAAGCATGTTACGAGTAACATTATGGGTTAACATGGGGATAGACCAACGAAATTACACGTAAATGTAGTTAGTCAGGAAACAGGAAGTCGTGCATAGTTAGGTAAGCACAAGGTAGTAGGGAAAACGGGAATAACACGTTCCGTTCGTCCTCTAAAATACACAGAATCCAGATTTTAATGTATAATATGTTGTCTTATCTAGTGTAAAAGGAGGATGAAATGGAAGGTCAATACAGTAACTCGGATGCAGATACGGATATGAACGCACTGCAACCCAAAACTGGTGTCAGACCGGAACGGCCTGGTATCTCCGGATTAGGTGGATGGCTTATTTTAATCCAGATCAGTCTTTGGCTTGCCCTGGTGTTTCTCATCTCGGATGTATCGCAGGTGAATGTCATCATGGACCCTGCCAGATGGGAAGTCGGCCGTGGTGTCGATCCTCAGATCTACACGGAGATGGTTCGTCCACTCCTGTGGTTTGGCTTCATAAGCAGTATCATTCTATTGATGATCGTTATCGTGAATCTCATTCTTTTATATAAACGGAAGAGACAGTTTCCACGTATGATGATGGTGATGTACGGGATGAATGTGATCATAAGCATCGTGACCTGGATTCTGATTGCGCGAAATGAAATCCCAAGAGAACAGCATGTGCTTGATGCAACTCCGGCTTTTCATCTGATCGTACGATCCATTCTGGTGTGTTGTATCTTCATTCCGTATTTCCTAAGGTCGGTACGTGTGAAAAATACGTTTGTGAAGTAAAAAGGATGGATTAGGAAAGTGACACGTAAGGCCCGCTGGAATACAAGAGCTCATCCTGTATGCCAACGGGCCTTACGTGTGTTGAATCTATGAAAAGAATAATCATTTCGATGATGATTTTGTCCGCAGTGAGGCGGGAATTCGGCGTATCATCTGGTTTAATACCTCGGATAACACGAGGCCTACGGCAATGGCGCCGGATAACATGAGTGCCTTGGCGGCCATCTCCATAGCGGCACTGTAGTCATTTTGCACAAAACTTCGCATCGCATTATACGCCAGTCCACCAGGAACGAGAGGAATGATGCCTGCGACGCTGAAGATGATAACGGGTGCGCGAAACATGCGAGAGAATACCTGGCTGATGACACCTACGGCTATGGTCGCTGCAAGTGTAGCAGGCACCGCATCCGCTGCATATTCAAGCACGATATAGATGATCCAGCCGATCATGCCGACAAATCCACCGTGGAACAGCATGCGCCGTGGTGCGTTGAAGATGATTCCAAACGCGGCTGAAGCGACAAAACTGGTTAAAGCTTGTTCGATAAAATGGAGCATATCCTGCATTCCTCCGTCTTACATAAAAAGTGAAAATACAACTGCAATGCCGGTACCTATGGCAAAAGCAGTCAGAAATGCTTCGGCTCCCTTGGATAATCCGGATACGAGGTGCCCAGCCATCAAGTCGCGTACAGCATTGGTAATCAGTAGCCCCGGAACCAGCGGCATAACCGAACCAATAATGATTTTGTCCCGTTCATGACCTACTCCCATGTAGATGAGGAAAAAAGCGAGCATGCCAATGACAAAGGATGCCGTAAGCTCGGCAAAGAATTTGACCCGTACTAGTCGGTGAAAGGCAATAACGGCTGCATAACCTATGCCCCCGCAGATCAGCGCCGGAAGAAAGTCGCTCCAGCCCCCGCCAAACATAATGGTAAAACAACCACTGGATAACGCCGCGGCCCCAAGCTGTACGGCCGTTGAATAGGAGGAGGGCTTGCCTTCGATCTGTACCAACAGATCATGGGCTTCCTGAGCGGATAGCTCACCTTGCCCGATGCGGCGGGAGACCGCATTCACCTCGGATACCTTATCCAGATCCGTCGTACGCTCGGAGATACGAATCAGCTTGGCGGGTTCGGTTGCATCAACAGAGAAAAAGATGCCTGTAGGCACAACGTAACTGTGTGAATGGGGTAAACCCAGCGCAGCGGCCATACGTTTCATCGTATCTTCCACACGGTAGGTTTCACCACCGCTTTGCAGCATGATTTTGCCTGCGAGCAGACAGATTGCAATCACGCGGGATTGTTCAGTAGGGTTGCTGCCAATCATACCCGTATCGGCTTGTGATACGGGTGATGAATCATGACGTATGTATTCCAACCGGATCAAGCTCCGTTTCATAAGTGATATGGGGTGGTGCGACACCATTGTATCATATTTCACACGCTCGCAAGGAATCATACCGAACCATCGCCAAGACGATAAAAAAGCTTCGTCCCCAAGACTTGAAATCTCAGGAGCGAAGCTTCGTGGAACAGGTTCGGATATAAACGGATAATGATGAACAATACCCCTACATCAACAAGGTGATAACCAACAATTCATACAGCACAAGCGGCAAAATCGTGGGTCCAAACAAGGCGCGCGGTTCAGGATATCCATGCATCGGGGTAACCTGGAGATACAAAATTCCCCGGTCTGCACTGATGATGACACCTTCCCACACTTGCCCATCGATATTCTGGACTTGTACCTTCTTGCCTGTATGCTGCCGGGCTGTATGATGAAGCATATTCCGCACACTTTGCACGGATTGAAGCATTGGTTGATTGGCTTGATACACGACACGTGTGGATGGCGTGGATGTGGATTCAGACATGATGCACAACCCTTCCTCAAAATAAGTTCTTACTTCAAGGTATGCATCTGCCTATAAAAGGTGATTACACAAACGCCATCTCAAGGCTCCCGCGTCCATTTTCATAAGCGACTTTGCCCAATGCTCCATTAACAAAGGTGAGCTGGGGCGGAACATGGCCGAGATCCACATCGTACAGTACAGGGACATCCAGATCCCCAAGTGCAGAGGATAGGGCATCAGAGAAATTGAAATCCGCTGTATCGGAATAACCGGTAGGTCTGCCAAACATGAATCCTTTCACACCTGCAAACCAGCCAGCCTGTTTCATCTGCCACAGATGACGGTAGATATCCCCCGCCATTCATCTCACAGCTTTCCAGATACCAGATCGTACCTTCGTCTGCACAGTACTGATCCAGATACGATTGGACGGGTGCATACGGCGTACCAATCAGACTAGTGATCGTATCCATACAGCCGCCGATCAGCCGACCGGAGAACGCCACAGCGGTATCTGCATCTTCCGAGTGGCCGAGCTGTTTCCAGCGCGAAGGTGTATCCAGGTTAAATCCAGGAGATTCCGGTTTCCATGCCGATTGATAATGTGTGGAAGACGATTGTGTGATCTGTCCGCCATCTTTGGTCTGTAACACATCAATCCAGCGCGCAGTCACGGGATCGAGGGCGTTTGATCTTAGATCAACATAATTGGTGCCATGTGCGGATGCTGTTCCAGTGATCAGGGTATAGGCGAACAGGAACGTACTGATATCCGAGTATCCCATGACCCATTTGGGCGGCAACGATTTCAAAGCTTCCCAATCCAGCAGGGGCAGGATATCCATCAGAAACTCCCCTCCCCATGGAGGGATAATGGCTTGAATAGTTGGATTGCGGAAAAATTCATTCATCTCTTCAGCGCGTTCCTCTTTGGAGGCACTCACACATTTGGTGTTGTGGCGGAGCGATGGGCTTTCCATCACGCCAAAACCAAGGCGCTCCATGTTGCGTTTACTCTCCTCAAGGTAATGGTGCAGGGATTCGCCTACACCGCTGGAGGGTGCTGCCACACCGATCATGTTTCCTGCTACGAGTGGCTTCGGATAACGGATGGAACGTTGATTCATGACTAAACATACCTTCCCTATGAACATCATTGCTCGTAATAATGAATGTTTCCATTATATAGATTATTTGCGATAATCACAGCCTACTGGTAGAAAATTAAGGGTTCACCGGAATGTCCAATGAGAATGGTGACTTCACTTTAATGGGATAGGTGGAGATGTTCATCTTCACTTCTCCTTTTAATTTGGCTCCATTTTCGACAGTAGAAGAAACAATCGTATGACTGTCATCCGTCCCATCTCCACTACTCCAACTGGAGCCAGGAACCTCATATGACTTCCCTGCACTGTCTGTAACGTTTCCGAAAGAGAGAACGAACCCACCGTCCATACTGCCAGCAACAGAAAAGTCGATAATTAGATCTTTGCCTTCAACCTTGCTGCCAACCATCTTCAATCCAGGAGGGCCACCTGTAATCTGGTGTGACTTCAGATCAAGGGAAAGAGCCAGATCCTTTTTATCCAATCCCGAGAAGCCAGATCCTTGCAATGTCAGCTTTTTCGGTATGGAGAAGTACATGCTTTCGAAGTAAATGGAACGTTCATCCTCACCTGTTGAGGTATCTGTTCTCCACGCGCGGCCTTGCTCATCGACCAGTTGAAGATCGCTGAGGCCAAATACCTTTTTGGTATTCTTTGGATCAAAATTCACATCAAGCACAAGACGTGTGGGATACAGAGTAGCCTGTTTCACATCAATACGCTGTCCATCCACTGTTAACGTCTGATTCACAGGAATGACTTTTTTCATGCCTTTGGTAAGATTCTTGTCTACCGGGAATGTTATTTTCCACTTTTCTGCACTCGTTGTATCTCTGGACTTAAACACGACGCTCAGCTCTTCAGGAGGAGAGGTTCCATCCGTGAAGATCACGTCTATCATATTCTCATTCACATTCTCGTCTGGAGAAGGTGTTGGATAAGCGTGAGTAAACGCAACAGGCAGATCTTTACCGTTCTCATCGAGCAAATCGATATCAAAGTTGAATTTCTCGGGATCTTTCATACCTTTCATCGTGTAAAAAATGACCATACGTGACTCGTCTGTGATAATGCCTTCAACGGTCAAGGAAGCACCATTATGCTCGTCGGTGACGCCGACCTTCTGCAAGAGGGATTGATCAATCGCCATCATTAATCCCTTGTCCTGGCGAATCATACTCACAATGCCTTCCATGCCGGGCAATTGCTCCACAAAGGACGCAAAAGCGGGAGAGACACGGATACATCCGGTAAACAGCAGGATGAGGGCCGCTGCCGAGATGGAACTCATGTACCAGCGCAGCTGGGACTTGCGTTTGCGGGCAGCCTGGCGGATTCCAGACTGCACAGCCTGATAGGCAGCATCCGGTACAGGCATGGTTTCATATTCCGTCTTGCGAGCATTCAGCCGTTCTTCCAATGTGTCAAATGATTTTTGTTCATCCGTCATGAGGATGCATCTCCTTTCGTTTCAAGTTGATCACGGAGCTGTCCGAGTGCCCGATGTAATCGGGATTTTACGGTTCCGGTCGGAATTTCGAGAATATCGGCAACTTCAGTTAAAGAGAAACCTTCGAAATAACTCAGAATAATAATCTGTTTGCAATCCCGGTCAAGAGTGGATACAGCGGCAGCAAGATCGGGGTCCGCAGGACGATCCCAGCTGCTGGATTCATGAATCTCGGTGACGGGACTGAACCGACTTTTGCGTTTGCGTTCGTCCGCACAGTAGTTGAGCAGTATGCGGATGAGCCAAGTGCCAAAGTAGGAGGGCTCTTTTAATTTTTTGAGTTTATGGAATGCCCTGAACGTTGATTCCTGAATCGCTTCGAGCGCATCACCTTCGTTATGCAGGTAGGCATAGGCGATACGGTACAGTTGGCTCTGATGTAATTCCATTAAGGCTGCAAAAGCCTCGGCATCCCCCTTTTGTGCGGCGATGGTGAGCTGAGTAGGGGTCACATGGCTCCTCCTTTCCTGGATATGTTGAGTATTAGACCATGTAAGGCGTCAAACGGTTCTTATTTTCTGAAAAAAGGTATGTAATCGAATAACAAATAACCGTCAGACCTTCTCTTTGTCCTCCAAAAAGAGTCCTGACGGTTATTCGCTGTATTACTCACGTTATCTAATCATTATTGCTGATGCGCTGTAACGGCTGCTCGCAGACATGAAGCTGTAGACGTGTTACCACGTTCAAGTGAAATATCCAGTGCGGTCTGGCCAGCTGAGTTCAGCGCGTTTGGATCAGCTCCATGCTGAAGTAACATCTCGATAAGTTCGATCTGATCCGTATGAAATGCTGCCGAGTGCAACGCATATTGTCCATCGCTGTCCAGAATACTCGTGGATGCCCCATGTTCGAGTAAAAGGCGGATAACTTCTGGCGAACGTTCTCCCGCAAGCGCGGCATGCAGTGCAGTATTGGACGGAATAAAGGAAATCTTGGAATGAGAAAGGGCGTTAACATCGGCTCCATGCTCCAGAAGAAGACGAACTGCTCCTGCTTGTCCATAATGAGAGGCATATCCCAGCGGAGTTAACCCATCCTGATTTTCAGTATTGGTGAGTTCCGGGTGAGAAGCGAGCAATAATTGCAGGTTGACCACATCTCCAGCCTGTGCAGCCTGAAATAGTTGATTCATCTGTTCTGCATGATTCATAAAGGAATACCTCCATCTGATGAGATAATGTAATTATAGATGTTCCTCTTCAGAGGTTCTTCTTCATAATCACCTTTTTGCCCGCAGCTGGGAAGGAGAGCTATGGAAGCGTCTAGTGAATAATGAACTGAACGAACCGAGGCTTTCGAAGCCCACATCATAACAGATATTGGTGACAGACCTGTCCGAATCTAGCAAAAGCCGCTTCGCAGCCAATAGTCTGCATTCAGTCAGATAACGATGGGGTGAAGTACCAAACAACTTTTTATAATTGCGTAGAAAATGATTCACGGATAGTTGTGCAGCCGATGCTGTCTGTTCTAGCGTTAACGGCTGATCATAGTAGGCGGAGATATACTCATGCCCGATATACACTCTTCGATACAACTCTTCTCGGGTTGAAAGTCTGATCATATCCAGTTCGTTGATCTCTTGCTGAACGTTACGGTGTAGATCCAGCATGTGAACAGCAAGCTGATGAAGCTGCTCCGCTATTGCCCAGGAATCCAAGGTGTCTTGACTATACAAATTCCGCAAATGTTTCAGGGCTGCGCCAAGCCGATTATCCATCGCGTATGTACGTTCTACCCACTCCATCTTGCTTGCGGATGAATACCTATACGGCTCATCAAGTATCTGAAGATCACTGCTAATTAGATTCCGGCCGATCTCTTCCATATAACCGGGAGGGAAGAAGATACAGAAGGATTCAACTGGAGTAGATGAATCAATGTGAAGACTATATTCCTGGCCCTCATTCAGAAGCAGATAGTTCTCATTATTGACTGCGAAGTGACCGCGTCCCGCTTCATAGAGCGTTTTTCCGTTACGGAATGTTTTCAGTGATAGCGAGCCGCTGCCTTTCCAATCGAATTGGGAACTCGATTCATGCAGAATGAAGGGGACGGGTACAGGTCGAGGAAGAGGAATCTCCAACACTTGCAAGCACCTCCAAGCTTAATTCTGGTTATACAGCTTCTTCACAGCTTCCAGCCCAGGTACCGCAAAGCAGGCGAGTGGAGAGGGCAGGTCATGGAGCGGAAACCAGCCGATCTCACCGATGGCTCCGCCTTCTTCCAGATTACGAGCATGGCCGCCAATCACCTTGGTGGAATAGAGCACGGATATCCAATGTTCCTTCTGTTGTGGCTGGATCGTCTCCGCCGTACAGAGCAGACTGTCAATGGCGATATCCAGATTCACTTCCTCCTTGATTTCACGGATGACGGCAGTCTCCAGTGATTCGTAGGGATCGACTTTCCCGCCAGGAATACTCCAGGTGTGCTGCTCAGGCTGACGATTCCGCCAAGCGAGAAGCACTTCGCCCCGTTCATTCAGGATGACCGCACCTACGCCGATGCGAGGTGAAATTTCAGAATCACCTTTTGGATCTGAACTTAATTCCGACAGGGACAGCGCAGCTTGTTCGTTCCCGTTTCGTTGTGAAAAACCACCCGCGTCCATATCCCCAGATTGAGGAGTGTGAGTAGACCGGAATGATAAGGGAAGCCCAGACTGTGCCGACCATTCTTCCCCAAGAATACTCATCGAGATCAGGTCATAATGCATGCCATCCCGCAAAACTGCAGAACGCTGGCGACCCTCTTCCCGGAATCCGGCTTTCAGGTACGCACGTCTAGCGGCTTCATTGTATTCGATGACTTCCAGCGCAATCCGGTTCAGGTTCAATTCATGGAAGCCATACCGAAGAATCAGAGCCAGAGCGTCGCTTCCGTATCCTTTCCCCCGATCATTTTCTTCCCCGATACCAATGGCCAGACGAGCGGAGCGATTGTTCCATTCAATCCGGTATAGGGCTGTGAATCCAATGAATCGGTTTCCCTCCAGTGTACGTAATGCAAATTCAAATCCGTTGTCTCGGCGGACAGAGGAGGACCCTGTCTCATCCGGCGTTAACGGGATCGCGATATCAGTATCCATGTTGCGCAAATATTCATAATCGTCTGTGAAGCGGGAGAGACGCATGCAATCTTCCGGGCATGGGGCCGCTAATCTGACTTTGGAACCTTGAAAACCATTTAAATGACGTGGAGACATGTTGCACCTCTTTTATACGATATGAAATCATTCGTTTCTTCCCATTATACTACGAACAGGAGAGGATACCGAAAAATGGCACCAAACGAGCTACACTCAGGGGAAAAGACCATAAAAAAAAGCAGCCATTTCGGGCTGCTTGTACATTCATTATTTCAGATCATTCAATAAATTCTTCATTTTTTTGTAATGTCCACTGACCCGATCAACCATGTAGTTATACATGAGCTGGTTCTCCGAAAGATTCGCCATTTCCTTGTCAATGTCAACGTTATTGTTGTTATTGTTCATGGTTGTTTCGTTGTTCTCGACAATTCGGTACTGTACGATGGAAGAATGGGGATCACTGATAGGGAAGTGTTTGTCATGAGTCCGCTTCATGGCGAGCTGATCTGTTTTGCCATTCTCCACGATCCGTCTAAGCTCTTCCTGAAACTCTACCGTTTTCTTTTTGTAGTTGGGCGTGTCTGCATTGGCAATGTTATTGGTAATGGCATTGTGCTGTGCAGTAAGCGCTTGTAACAGTGATTCATTACGTCTTGTCGTATTCGTTTCGATCACGGGCTCAGTCTCCTTCACTGCAGATTGTACAGTTACTTCTATAATAAGAAATAAAGTTGCACACTGTCAACATAACAAAGAAAAAGACAAGCACATGCCGGAGGTTCCACGAAAAGAAGAACCCTGCCTTCATGAAATCTTGTCTTAGACTTTGCCCTTATGGATCAGCGTTGAACAACCTCTCTAAGAGGGACGATTAATATTTTTGCCGTAATAGATCTCGTCCATCTCCAGCTTCAGCCACTCCGTAATCTCCTGTTGTTCCTTCGTGCTGAGCTTATCTTTGGTGTACCCAAACAGATAATTGTCGAGATCGAATTCCCTCAGTTTACACTTGGTGTGAAAAATATTCTCCTGATAGACGTTCACGTCAATCATGTCAAAGCTGCTCTTGATCTCGTCCGGAATATAATTCTGAATCGAGCCGATCTCATGGTCAATGAACAGCTTGCGTCCGCTTGTATCCCGTGTAAAACCACGCACCCGGTAATCCATCGTCATAATGTCCGTATCAAATGAGTGGATCAGATAATTCAGCGCCTTAAGCGGTGAGATCTCACCGCAGGTGGAGACATCAATGTCCGCACGGAAGGTACTGATACCTTCACTAGGGTGAAACTCAGGGTAGGTGTGCACAGTAATATGGCTTTTATCCAGCTGCATGACAACGTTATCGGGCAGAGGGCCGGGAGATTCATCGAGTGATTCTTCGGGGATCTCCACGATTGGACCCTCCGAGACAAGCATCGTAACACTCGCACCTTGAGGCACGTAATCCTGCTGGGCAACATTAAGAACGTGGGCTCCGATGATATCGGAGACGTTGTTTAGAATTTTACTCAGCCGGGCGGCGTTATACTGTTCATCAATATATTCAATGTAAGCTTCGCGTTCATCTTTGGTTTTGGTATAACAAATATCGTACATATTGAAGCTCAGCGACTTGGTCAGGTTGTTAAATCCATGCAGTTGAAGACGCTGCTCTGGCGTAATTGTCATGGTTGCAGTTCCCCTTATCCCATACGACATTTCATCGCAGTTATAATACTACTTATACCCAACCTGCCTCGAAAAAAAACATATGTACGTCAATCGAAATACGATTCCCCTCAGATGATCTACCCTTATTCAGAATGAAGAATCGTCAAAGTCTATAACATCGTTCATGCGCTCATCCTCAGCTACAGATTGAATATCCTCTGAAGTGACGCTGATGATCGTATAATCCTCGTTCTGCTGTTTCTTCACGGCTTTTTCCTTCACAAAACGGGGACTGCCTTCCCCGGCATCTTCGTCATAGACGAGCAGAAGACCGTCGCTTTTACGCAGCAACAGGTCATCCCGTGCAGTGAACTGCCACGGCCCGATATAAGGTTGATTGCTAATTGCACCGTAATAGTCCACACCCGAGAGGATGGAACGGTAATACTCCTGCTTGTCTTCTTTCCATTGCTCCTCCGGGTTCTGAAAGGCAGTGATGATCGACAGTTTCAGATGCGGATACGTCTTCTTCAGATCAATCACCACTTCGCAGGCCCACAGATCCACACCGTATTGTCCCGGCGTCAGCACCCATTCCAGACCATCTTCGACAAGAGGTGTGAGGCGGGAGGAGATGGCTTTTTTGATAAAAGGAATACCTTCATGCTTCTGTCCAAAAATCTGCAATTCATGTGCCCGGTAACCGGTAATTAACAGGTTTTTCAGTGTCCGTTCCTCCTTTCAGGCATGATCAAGATGCAGTTATTTCGCAGGTGGAGCATCTGCACGGAACGGATACAGGAATGGTTTCGGAATATCCGTTTCAAATGACATCAGCTCATCCGTTGTCGGATGAATAAATGAGAGGATACGTGCATGAAGTCCGAGACGGCCGAGGTCTCTTGTGCGTGCGCCATATTTTCGGTCGCCGGCAATCGGATGTCCGAGATCTTCCATATGCACACGAATCTGATTTTTACGCCCTGTCTCCAGACGCACTTCCAGCAGGGAGAACTCACGGTTCGACTTCAGACGTTTGTAATGTGTAATGGCGTGTTGTCCATCATTGGGCCGAGAGCTGGAGTACATTTTCAGCGTTTTGGTTTCCTTCAACCAGGAAGAGATTGTGCCTTCTTCTTTGGCTACTGCACCTTCAACAAGGGCAACGTAGACGCGGTCCTGCACATTTTCCTTCCAGTTGTTTTGCAGCTTCTGTTGTACTTCTTCACTTTTGGCAAACATCATCACACCCGACGTATCCCGATCCAGACGATGGACAACAAAGATCCGATTGAGCGGATTGGTGCGGCGTACATGCTCTGTCAGTTGGCGATAAGCCGTCAGGTCATCTGTCTTGTCAGCAGCAATGGACAACAGTCCTGCTTCCTTGCGGATCACAATGATATCATCGTCTTCATGCAAAATGTTAATGCCTGTCAAGGACGGAGCGGCGACTGCACCTTCTTTACGGATGTATACAATCTGACCTGGCGTCAGCGCCTCATTAAACTTGGTGACGACCTTCTGATCCACGGATACCTGTCCACGACCCAGAATGGACTTCACTGCATTCCGTCCTGACTTCAGATGTTGCAGCAAGAAATTCAACAGTTCATCCGGTTCCGTTACTTTGTACTGGCGTGGTGGTTCCTGCTTGCGATAATAGGAGTTGCCCGGGCGTTTGGATGCGCTGGCATTTTTGGGTTTGTTGCCTCCAGCTTTCTTGGGTGCACCCGACGATTTCGCGGCTATTGGCTTCTTATTCTCCTCCGTATTGCGTGGTGCGGAAGCACCTGATGATTTTGCAGATGAGAAGTTAGACTTGCCGGAACGTGCTGCAGATGAACCAGCATAAGATTTCCCTTTGGCCGAGGCCGATGTCTTGCCCGTTGGACGTTTGCGTTTATTCATGAATAGTAATCTCCTTCTGAACAGCCTGTACCGCTTGTGTGCATACGATCCGTTCATTTTCGTTATGCAGTTCAATATACCATTAACCGTCGACAAATAAAAATAGGTTCATGCAATCTGCTATACATCCAATCATAAGAGTAATGAGATTCATAGGATAGGGTATCCCATAGCATTGGAGGTGTTACTCATGGGCGTGTTTCTCGATATGAGAACTTCGATGAACTCGGCAACCGTAGGACAGCCCGGTTTGTCTCTGTCGGTATCCCCGGCAGCGTTCGGGACCATTGGTCTTCAGACGCTGGGAGTGGTGAATCCCATTATTACGTTGAACGGGACAGTAGGTGTTACGGGAGAACTGGGAGATACCTTTGTTGTAGAGCTTGTGCGGGGTTTTTTATATGATCCTTTCTATGTCATCTACCGTGCTGAAGGTACGATCGGACAGAACGGCGGTGCCGAATTTCATTCGTTCACAGCTCAGGATCTGTCTGCACCACCTGCACTGGAGAGTGTGTATACTTCGTTTATTTCGGGGGTGTCCACAGTAGTAAGAACCGGGCCGGAGATGTTCTATGGTATTGCAGCCACCGGCTAGTAGTGAAAGGCGTAATATGACAGGCAGAGTGCTTCGTCATCACTTCTGTTGACGGCAGAGTTCGGTTCATACCTCAGAAAAACCAGACGTACAAAGTAATGTAGCGACCAGTTTGACTATCGCTCAGCATAACCCCCCCGGCTCAATGAGCCGGGGGGGTTATGTCTTACAAGCATAAGCATGTTTACGATGCAACTCAGCGATTCGAGGTTGAAGGTGCCCTGAAAATCAGTTGGCACGGCCTTTCAGAATGATGTTGTTGGCTTTGCCAAAGTCGATGGCGACTTTACCGGCGAGTGAGGCTGTTCGCTCAGCAAGAATAACCGCGTTGACACCGCAGGAGAAGAGAGCGACATCAAAGGTATGCTGATTCGTCTGAATCCACTCAAGCGTGTCCTGCATTTGATCATAACTGTCAAAGGATAGTGCAGTCACAATGTTGAGTTGATATGGCTCACGTTCGAGCGTGGCACGCAGTGCCTCGATCTCACGGGTAACGAGAAGCACACGCTTGCCTGCGAGCATCTGCCAGAAACGCGGGTTCTGCGCCAGCTCCCGATTGACACAGGCATGACAAGTCAGTGGAGGTGAGATGCCATAGTGTGCAAACACCATATCGGTCAGGGGTCTTTTGAGATAATCCGGAGCGTTAATCGTACTGTCACCACGGGGAAGAACGCCGACGATATCCGCCCGCTGCAAGGAAGCGGCGACTTCATCCCGTAGCTGCAGGTTGGGAAGGCTTAGTCCTTTTTGCCCTAAATTGGCCTTAATGGCCCAACGCTCCTGAAGAACCTGTTCCGTAGTCCACACGGTTTCTTGAGACATGACGATATTCTCGCCATCGCCGACTCGCACAAGAGAGAGAGGGCGCTGTTCAACCAGTGCCGCTTCAAGCTGATCAAGCACACCATCCATTTCAAGATAGATCGAATCCATTCGAGTGATTGCCTCCTTTGAAAATTGAACTGTTCTATTCTATGTTGCGGCTGCAGCAATGATATGTACGTTCGACCCGCAGGGCACCATTTTCAGCTGTATACTAATCTATTTCGGTGAGAATCAGTGCATATGTCCATACCGCTTCTATTAACATTTCATACTTTATAGAGTCGGCAGGATTCGCAAGCGAGACCCGGATGGATTGTCGGCTTCCAGACAGCCTGAGGTTGTGTTGCGCATGGAAGCGACTGTTGAAACTATGAAAATGGTCTGTATCCGCTGAAGGAAAATGGCAGAGTTCATGAGGAGGAATATTATGTCAAGGAAAGTGGTTATTGAGATTAATTTCAACAATTATGGGTTCGACCCACAGCGATTGACGAGAGAATGGCTGGAGCGGCGGATGGGCATTTTTCGCACATTTACATTGCACTGCCTGAAAGCTCAGACGAATCAGGATTTCCTGACGGTGGTGAAGTTATCCAAGGAATCGGGAGAATTAATGCAGGAGATTCTCGCGGAACAGGAGCCGCTGCCAGCCAACATTCGTTTCGGAACTCATATTGAGAGTGTACGTGCAATTTTGGCATTTGCTGAAGGGACGGAGCACATCTATATTGCCCGTCTGGATTCAGATGACCTCTATCACCGGACTTTTGTACAGCAGCTATATGACGTGCAGCCACAGCCGCAGACGATGGCTCTGATTAACCAGAACGGCTATCTCTGGGATAGCGTGAACAACGAGATGGCACCTGCATTTCATCGTTCTCCGCAATTCTATGTCTACCTGTATAAAACAGCGGAGTACGCCTCCGGGTATCGGGTGAAGCTGCCGGGCCGAGGTACGCATGGCAATGTCATTGATCTGCCGCATGAGCTGCTGGCTCCGCGCAATTACGTGAATATCGTCCATTCGAGCAATACTTCGGTCAAAAAGGTACCAGCTAAAGACCGGTTAAGCCAAGATGAGATGGCAAAGGTATTACGCGAATTCATGATCTGATCAGGGAGGGGTATATGCATGATTAAAGGACAAACGATTCTGGTTACCGGGGGCACAGGCTCCTGGGGTCAAAAGCTGACCGAGGTGCTGCTGGAACAGGACCCGGCAGAGATTCGCCTCCTGTCTCGTAACGAATATGCCCAGATTGCGATGCAGCGTGAGTTCAACCATGACCCGCGTCTGCGATTCATCATTGGGGATATCCGGGATTATCGGGCAGTGGAAGATGCGTGCAAAGGCGTGGATGTACTCTTTCATCTGGCTGCGCTGAAGCATGTACCAGTGTGCGAGGACCAGCCGGATGAAGCGTTCAAGACGAATGTGATCGGGACGCAGAATATTATTCGGGCTGCAATTCGGATGCAGGTTCCCAAAGTCATTGATGTGTCCACCGATAAGGCGGTAGATCCGATTAACGTATATGGCATGACAAAGGCCTTGGGTGAAAAAATGATGATCCGTGCCAATTGGCTGAGTGAAGGTACCCGGTTTGTCTGCATCCGCGGCGGTAATGTGCTTGGAACCAGCGGTAGTGTCGTGCCCCTGTTCCGTCGTCAGATCGATGAAGGCAAGAGCCTGACCATTACGGACAAAGGCATGACCCGCTTTTTCCTGACACGCACCGAAGCCATACATCTACTGCTTAAGGCAGCTGAGGCGGCTGTAGGCGGGGAGACGTTTGTGATGAAAATGAAAGCTTGCAAGATGACGGAACTCGCCTCCGTCATGTTGGAACAGGCAGGTCGTCCATCCTTCGACTATAAGGTGACGGGCATACGTCCAGGCGAGAAATTGCATGAAGTGCTGATCTCGCCCTTTGAAGCGCCGCGCACGTACCAATACGATGCGCAGTATTATGTGATCCTGCCGGAGCACCCGGACAAGGGGCTGACAGATCAGTACAGCAGCCTGCCTCGTGTGAACTTCTCCGAGTATCGTTCGGACAGTGCCATGATGAACAAACCAGCGATTGCCAATTTCTTGCGTGCAGGCGGCTATATCGACTAATCGAAGGGAGGCGGAACATTTGGAGGTGGAAGGGATGGAAGAGAAACATCAGCACGAGCAGCACGAAGGAAAAGAAGGGCCGCAGCAACCTAATACACTTCAACACATCAATGACCGCTCCCTGAAGGCTGTTGTCATCGGTCTCGGTTATGTTGGTTTACCCATGGCCGTGGAAATGGCACAGGCAGGTTATCAGGTCCACGGGATTGACATCGATACCTCCAAGATAGCCAAGCTGAACGCCGGGCATTCGTATGTCATCGGTATAGAAGATGATGTCCTGCAGTCGCTTATGCAGACAGGACTGTTCACGGCAAGTGACGATTATGCAGCAGTGGCGCAGGCGAATGTGATTGTAATCTGTGTACCCACTCCGCTGACCGCCGAGCATCAACCGGATATCTCTTATATCTCGGCAGCGGTGGATGGTATGACTCCTTATCTGCTGGAGGGCAGTCTCGTCATATTGGAGAGTACGACTTACCCAGGAACGACCGAGGAACGCGTGAAACAACCGATTGAAGCGGCAAACGGCTGGCGAGCTGGAGAAGAGTTCTTCGTCTGTTATTCTCCGGAGCGGGTAGATCCGGGCAGTGTGCATTATGGTGTGAAAAATACCCCGAAGATTATTGGCGGCTCCACACCCGCCTGTCTGAATTATGGTAAACAGTTCTACGGCTCGTTCCTCAACGAAGTTGTTCCGGTCAGTTCAACAACGGTGGCGGAGACGGCAAAGCTGTTCGAAAATACATTCCGCAGTGTCAACATTGCCCTTGTGAACGAGCTGACCCCAGCCTGTGAACAGATGGGGGTAAACATCTGGGAAGTGCTCAATGCGGCGGCAACGAAGCCATTTGGTTATATGCCATTCTATCCGGGTCCAGGCATCGGTGGGCACTGTATCCCGATCGATCCGATCTATCTGTCCTGGGCGGCAAACCGTCAGGGATCGGAGCTGCAATTCATCCGGCTGGCCGATGCAACCAATCGGCAAATGCCAGAGAAAGTGGTGAAGCGTGCAGCGGAGTTGCTGGAACAGAAGGGGATAACTATGCGGGGCGCGCGTGTTGTACTGGCGGGTATGGCTTACAAAAAGGACATTGACGACTTGCGCGAATCACCAGCGCTGGACGTCTTCCGGCTACTGAGCGCAGCGGGAGCAGAAGTGGTTTTCACCGATCCGATGGTTCCTGTCTTCCGCAAGGATGACGGTACGATGCTCCAGTCTTGGCCTGCTGTGCCGGAATTGTGGACAGGAGCTGATCTGGTGATCATCACAACGGATCATTCGGGATTTGATTATCAGGAGATGGCAGATCATGCGAAGCTGATCTTTGATACACGTAACGCCACTGCCGGATGCCGCGGGGGAAATATTGTGGTGCTGGGCAAGCCTGTACGGCCTGAGGTGAAGGGCGTTCGTGAGCAACAGGAGATCGTAGCATGGGTAGGACAAAAAGAAACGGCAGTCGAGGATACTGCAGCTCACCATGAAGTTGCCATCGATCCCGACAAGGATCAGGGAGATGCCCATGGTAAATCATGATCGTGTAAGTGAGCGCTACTATGGCGAGATTAACTCGGAAGATTCTCATGAAGCGACGAGAACACGTATCCACTGGATGTGCCGTGAAGCGACAGGCAAACGTATCCTGGATGTCGGGTGCAGTCAGGGTATTACGTCAATTCTGCTGGGCCGTGAAGGATTTCGTGTCACTGGCATTGATCTGGAGGAAGAGAGCATTAGGTATGCACAAGAAGAGCTTGCCAAAGAATCCAGGCCCGTCAGGAACAATGTGGATTTTCGGATGCTGGATATTACGCAATGGAAAGTCAGAACGACTTTTGACACGGTACTGCTTGGAGAAGTGTTGGAGCATTTTGCTCATCCAGAGACGTTATTGATTCAGATTCATCGGCTGTTGCAAGAAGAGGGGACGCTGGTTGTAACCGTGCCATATGGATATCATCCGTTCTATGATCACAAGCAGACCTTCTATGCAGGAAATCTGGCGATGTGTCTAATGCCCTATTTCGAAGTCTTGAAACTGGAAGTTCATCATAAATATCTATGTTGCGTGGCCCGCAGACGGCGGAGAACACAGCTGCATATGTCGCCAACGTTAGATCAACTGATGGAGTGGATGGAGCTGGATCATGCGCATTTTGCCGAGGTGGAACAACAGCATCTCCGCGTAATGAAACAGCGCAAGAAGGCACTGGACAGTGCGGTGGAGCAGGTGAAACGGCTTCGCCGTCAGGAGAGTGGGGAAGGGTAGCAGTGAAGGTAGGGACAGGGACAGCGGCAAGGGTAGGGTTAGGGCCACAAGAGCATCTTTTATCCCTCCCTGTTGTTTAGTGTGACGGCAGAGCTAGAGCTATTCTATATTCTAACGAATCTCACACGCCTTATTTCGATGATTAGATGAGATGAGAAATGTAACGAATCTCAGCGACGCTATTTCATCCGAAAGCTGCGATAAACGACGAATGGATGCCAAAAATGCGGAAATAGTGTGCGTCAGATTCGTTACATTATCCAAGTGGCTGAAATACACCATATAGCGTTACCTCAGTTCGTTAGCCACAATGTAAATGAAATGAAGTCTTTATTGGACTTTGAGATTTGGAAAAATGAGCGTGTGAAAGCAGCCGCTTGTAGTGGTAGTGCTGATGATCTTGGATTACAAGTTACTCGCAAGTTTGAAGAGGATATTGGAGTGGCTTAGTACCCGTACCTAGCCAATGAAGAACAGACCCGTTATGACATTTTGCAATACGCGTACGACAGGAAGGGGCTCAAAACGTGATCACCATCAGTCTGTGCATGATTGTGAAGAACGAGGAACGCACGCTAGCGCGCTGTCTCGACTCGGTTGCTGGCATCGCCGACGAGATCGTCATTGTGGATACCGGTTCATCAGATCGCACGATGGACATTGCTGCGCAGTACACCAACCAAGTCTACACGTATGAATGGGAGGAAGACTTTGCCGCAGCGCGGAATGAGTCATTCGCCAAGGCCACGCAGGAGTATATTCTGTGGCTGGATGCGGATGATGTGCTGCTGCCCGCGGAACGGGCGAAGCTGGAGGTGTTGAAGCAGCAGCTTCCGTCTGAGGGGGAGACGGCGGCTGTGATCTTGAACTACACGCTGGCCGAGGGGCCGGAGGGGAGTCCGCTAGTGACGGACCGTCGGCTTCGCCTGGTCAAGCGAGATGCCGGGTGCCGCTGGCATGGCCGACTGCACGAGCAGCTTAGCTTCCCGCGGGGCGAGGTCATTACGGCAGACATTGCCGTCACGCATCGCCGCGAAGCGGGACATCATTCGGCGCGGAACGTGCGCATTCTGCGCAAATGGATCGCCGAAGAGGGCGTAGCCCAAGGTCGCCTGCTGTTCTATTATGCAGGCGAATGTTATGACCGCCAGCGTTATGCGGCGGCGGCACGCGGATACACAAAGCTGCTGGAGCAGCCAAGCGGTTACCGCGAGGATCGCCTCATTGCCTGCGCGAGGCTGGCAGAATGTCATGAACGACTGGGTGAGACGGGCCGCAAGCTGGGGGCGTTGCTGCAATCGTTCCAGTATGATCTGCCACATGCCGATTTCTGCTGCGCCATTGCGGCCTGTTTCCATGAGCGGCAGGAACCCATCTCGGCGATCTACTGGTATATGCAGGCGGTGGACGTGAGCAGCCGCGATCCGGGTCTGCGCCCGGTGCCTGTGGCCTGCCGTACCTGGTTGCCACATGCCCGTTTATCCCTTTGTTATGCTCATCTGGGCAACTGGGAGCAGGCATTGATGCATAACACCAAAGCCCGTGAGTACTTGCCCAACGATCCGGGGCTGCTTGCCAATTGGCAGAAACTCGAAGTAGTGGTGCGCAAAGAGATGAAGGAGCGGGAAGAACGTGGTGAAGAGTCACCTCGTAAGTAGGGAGACGAACTGGGGCAGATGAGGACAGAAACGTTTGAAGCGGGAAGAAGGAAGTAAGGCAAATAGATTGAAGCAGAAGTGAGAGGGCAACAAAAACGAATCGTTGCTGTAGGGTGCGATAGGACGGATCAGTGTGAAAATAAGGGTTGAGTGGAAATAGAGTGTAAGGCACAATTGTGAGCAGAAGCAGAAGCAGAAGCAGAAGCAGAAGCAGAAGCAGAAGCAGAAGCAGAAGCAGAAGCAGAAGCAGAAGCAGAAGCAGAAGCAGAAGCAGAAGCAGAAGCAGAAGCAGAAGCAGAAGCAGAAGCAGAAGCAGAAGCAGAAGCAGAAGCAGAAGCAGAAGCAGAAGCAGAAGCAGAAGCAGAAGCAGAAGCAGAAGCAGAAGCAGAAGCAGAAGCAGAAGCAGAAGCAGAAGCAGAAGCAGATTAGATATGATAGATAAATTATAATGCTGCCATATGTTTTAAGTCCGATAGATACGAAGTTGTTAGTGAACAAAAGAAGCCCCGCTTGACCGAAAGAGTCGGTGAGCGGGGCTTTTAATGCTTCTCGTGCCGCGTGTATCTCCTGCCATGGTGTAATGAAAGTAGCATTTGGTGAGATTTCTCACAAGGCATATGCATCGTGGAACTTCTGATGTGAGATGCAGTGAGTATTACGCGTCAAGATGAGACCTTCATTGCTTAGGGTCGTCATTTTAGCTGCTAACTTGTTTTACTTTTCGGGTGCTAGGCATCGCACAGACTGGTCTTTCATACGTAAGCTTTTGCACGCCCAGCCCCATCCATCATATATTTCGTTATCGATGTTGAGGGTCATGGTCTCATCCGTATATTCATTCCAGTTTTCAATCCGGAGTATGTTTTCACTTTCCCATTCGAGATGGTTATTTCCGTGGTGCTCGGCACGATAGATCGTTTTTACCGTGGCGTCCTCAGGGGCATTTGTCTTCTTTACATCGACCCAGATCGTAACGCCGCCTGCCGCACCACCGTAAGGTACGCCGTAAATCTCGGCAGTATATTCACCGTTCCGTGAAGGCATGGAATAGCTCAAATCTCCTTTCTCAGAACGTTCAAATGTGGAGAAGTATGGACGGAGCCAGAAATACAGGAATAAGGCAACGAACAGTACAAGAATCAACAATGAAAATGTGGTGAAAAAAGGGTGTCTACGTATCCAAGGTTTGCGAGAATCTGTATTGGATGAACTTGAACTAGCTTGATTAGTTTGATTCATAAGTATCGAACCTCCACCTACAGTGAAATTTGCTTTGCAGGAATATAGATGTCCATTTCTCCGTAGTGGTCCTGAGCCAGACTGCCGTCAATTCTTTCAAAATAGTATGGATCACTCTTCTCGTACCCCGAATGGCTCTGCCAATATTCATCGATAAATGTCCAGACACTGTCCAAGTGATCAATGTTGATCAGACTTGGGTGGAAATCACAGACGAATTTGAATACGGCATACTGGTTGGCAGGGACCTCAATTCCGTCCAGTTCTTCAGGAATATGATCCAGACTGGTTACTTCTACAGACGGCTGATATGTACTGTAATCCTCGTTAATTTCATTGGTAAATCCGATATATACGTTGGGTTGCAGCACGTTAGGAATCGAATGAAAGTGTTTTTCAAAAAAGTCGTTGCCTGCTGAATTGGCTTCATAGTGCTCTTCGTTATCTGCATACCGAATATGGGATCGCTGTCCAATGAGTTTCATGGCCGGTTTTCGTACATACGTTGGTTTGAAAATATATCCATATGGAAGCATCGTGATCATGGATGAAGTCATGCGGGCTGTGAATTCAAGGTCTCCAGCTCCCTGTTTGCGATACTGCAGGGGTGTAATGCCGAAAGCTTGTTTGAAAGCACGTATGTAGGATTGTTCATGTTCAAAAGCGTAATGTCCGCTGATATCGATAATCTTCCAGTTCAGATTCAACAATTGTTCGAGGCTGCGTGCCAATTTGCGTGAACGAATGTATTCTCCAGGCAATTGTCCGCTTACATGTTTGAACATGCGATGCAGGTGGAATTTGGATATATGAGTCACAGATGCCAGATGATCCAGCGTTAATTTGTCTTGAATATGGTCTTCTATATAGTCGAATAGCTTATCCAATGTGTCTAGCAAATCATGTTGCATATCAATCTCCCTACTTCAAATAGTACTTACAGCAATAAATGTTCATTTTTTCCTTATCACCGATGATATCATAACCAAGTACATAATTTAATGACAAGATTGGAGAAACCATCCATGTTTGCTGACAAAAGAACTTATACAACGTTAGGCATGTTAACTCGATTATGGACACTAACGGGCAAGTACCGTATGTTCATCATTCTGTTACTTTTCGCCGCATGTATGGTCTCCCTGATTGAGGTCGGTTATTTGGAATCGATCCGAAGACTGGTCAAAGGCGCGACTGAAGCACAGTTTTCGTTACTCTACTCAGGTTTGATCATAGGCGTTAGCATTGTAGTATTACGATTGATTGTAACCGCATTCATGACGAGGGTCGAGACGTTATTCCAGCAAAAGACATTATTGTCTGTGCAGTCTCTATTGCTCTCCTCCCTTGGTAACACAGAGACACGGGATCTGGCACATTATCATACGGGTGACTTAACCTCTAGGATCTGGACTTCAGCCAAGGAAGCACAGAAGGGGATAAACCAACATGGCATTGAACTGGCAAAAAATATCATTCAACTGATTCTTGCCTTTGCTTACTTCAGTTGGGTGAACTTGCCGCTGTCGTTGGCTATCATTGCATTTACATTAATCTATCCTCTTGTAACGGTAGGACTTGGTAAACGTCTACAAAGACGGCATGATCAGTTAAATGCCAGCGCAGCGTCAAGAGATGAGATACTGACTGAAATCATCCAAGCTCCAGTTGAGATCCGAAGTTACGGACTCGCCGGTTATCTACACCATCATTTTAAAGATCGAATGGATCAAGTGTTCAGACATACGATGTCCGTATCTGTGTTACAACGTCTTTCGGAAGCAGCCGGACGGGTCTCGACGTATGGTGGCATGATTCTGATTCTCTATCTAGGCGGCATGCAGGTCCTGAATGGACATATGGATGTAGGAGGACTGGCAGCTTTTCTGGTAGCAAGCAGTCAATTAACTCGTCCGATTGAATCGTTATCTGGGCTGTGGAATGATTTTATTGGTTCGGCTTCTCATGCGTCCAGGATCTTTGAGGTGCTGGATTTGGAGAAAAAGAACACGGTTGCTAATACCAGTACAAATATATATGTACAGTCCGATACGCATTTAGGGCAGCCTGAAAAGCAATCTAAACCAGCTGGCATCAACGTGCAGCATGTGTCTTATAGGTATGCGGAGCAAGAAGAAGTGTTAACAGATATTTCTTTTGAGGCCAAGAAAGGAAAGCTTACTGTAATCACAGGGCCAAGTGGATGCGGGAAGACCACGTTATTGAAAATAATAGCCGGATTAGATAGACCTGTTACTGGTTCGATTCAGGTCATGAATCAGAAGAATTCACTGAATGGTGTGAACGAAGTTCAGACAGCACATGTCAATCAGGTGTATGTTTCGCAACAAGCCTTTATTTTCACAGGCACAGTGGAAGAGAATATTGTTTTTGGACAAGAGGAGATATCTGCCGAACAAGTAGAGGTTGCGGCCCACATGACTTATGCACATGACGCCATTATGCGTCAATCGCTCGGTTATGGGACAGAGCTTCAGCCGCAAGGCGGGACAATGTCGGGTGGTGAGCTTCAGCGTATTAGTCTAGCCAGAGCGATACTGAGGAACCCGGATATTCTATTGTTGGATGAACCAACGTCATCTCAAGACCCGTGGCATGAGCAACGATTGAATGATCTCTTTGCCCGAATCACTGCTGACAAAGGCACAACGGTTATTGCAGTTACTCATCGATTATCGCTGATAGAACGGGCGGACCAGGTCATCTATATTCAGAAGGGACGCGTCAAAGATACGGGAACTCATCGTGAATTGCTGGATCGTTCAAACGGATATCGAAGCTATATTGCGGAACAGGATACGGAAGTGGAGGGACAGCATGAGTAACAAGATTGAAGATGCAGCATATGCCGATGACGTTGAAATGAAAAGCAGTCATGAGAAAAGCGGAGCATATGAGATAAATGAAAAGTCTGAAATAGAAGCTCATCATCAGATGAACGAAAGTGATGTTCCAGATGACCCAAAGCAAGCTGTATCATTGGTAACGGTGTGGCCCGTTATTTTTCGCTGGATGAAGCCTTATGGATTAGCTGTAGCGATCTTGCTCATTTTTATCGCAGCAGATGCGGTCTTTGATTGGGGACTTGCCTTTGTACAGGGATTCTTCGTGGATGCCATTCATGATGGGGGACAGGAGCAGCTTAATGCTACGGCGTTGATCTTTATTGCCATTCTGGCAGGGTTTATCGTGTTGCTCGCGATGCATCGTTATGTGCTGGTATGGCTGAAGGAGTCAATGCAACGGGACATGTCCATGGATCTGTTGAAACTGTTAAACCGGATGCCCTATTCCTGGGTGCGCAGACAGAAGTCCGGGGATGTGATGCTTCGCATCAAGGAAGACACCAAGCATGGTGCAGAAGTTGTGGAGGCTATTGCAGAGGGTGTTACGGTTGTATTCATCATTGCTCTATCGCTGGGATACTTGTACAAAGCAGATGCATGGGTTGCGGTTATCGCCTTGGTAAGTGCAGGGGCAATCTGGTTCACGGCGAGGTTGTATGATCAGCGGATTGTACATCTATCCGATGAGGTCGAATCCAGGGAAGGCGAGTCCCAAGAACAGATCCAGCAGTATGTTGAAGGGATACCGGTGATTCAGATGTATAATGCTTCACCGTGGTTTCTCGCTCGTTTTCGGACACAACAGCAATCACTGAATCGTGTTCAGGCTAAGTTGCAGATGACCCTGAGCATGTCGGATAACGTGGCGATGGCGGTGTTTGGTCTGGCTCAATTGGCAGCCTTGTTCCTTATTGCTTTGTCAGCGGCTAGGGGAACTTTGTCTCCGGGCATGGTTGTTGCAAGTAGTCTGCTGTTTGAACTGGTGGTGTGGCCAGTACTCGGCTTGTCCAGCCAGTGGAGTCAGATGCAAGCCAGCGTGGGTGCATTTGGACGTATCTCTGCATGGTTGAAATTGGCGGAGAACAAGAAGACAGACGCATCTAATACTAAGCACGGGGCGCTTGCACAGGGAATGTGTAACCAAGATCAAGGGAATACACAAAAAGGGGCACATAAAGAGTACGAAATGGCTATGCTACGTCTTCAACAGGTTACGGTAACCGATGAAGACAGTGGTCGGAAGATTTTGGATCAGATTACGCTTAATCTGGTTCCTGGTGAACTGGCTGCGGTAGTTGGCGCCAGTGGTGCTGGCAAATCTACACTGTGCCAAGTGTGTGCAGGGCTGATCGAGCCAACAAACGGAAGCGTTTTGCTGGGTAATCAACATGTTGCAGAGTATATAGAGATGGATGACCAGTCCAGACTCACGTATATGCCGCAGATACCAACCTTCTTTTCAGGAACGATTGAGGACAATATCCGTCTGAATATAGACGCTACGTTGGACAGAGTGAAGCTTGCGGCAGAACAGGCTGATTTGCAAGAATACATTGAGGCTCAGGAAGGACAATACACATCAATATTGCAAGAGAAAGGCGCCAATATATCTGGGGGACAACAGCAGCGACTGTCGCTGGCCAGGCTCTTTATGAGGTCATCCGATCTGTACATTCTGGACGAACCGACGTCATCACTGGATATTCAGACAGAACAGAACGTGATGAATCACTTGCTGAACTTTATGAAAGGCAGAATCGGGTTGCTTGTCACACATCGCATGGAAGTTGCTCGTCAGTGTTCTCGCATCCTTGTGATGGAACATGGCCGAATTGCCGAAGATGGAACGCATGAACAACTGATGCATAGGAAAGGATTGTATTATCGTATGAATGCAAGAGGCGGTGATACAACATGAATGAATCTGGGGTTAAGAAAGTAATGGATACGCTGGAGTTCTTGAGTCAGGATCGTGAAGCACGTCGTTTGTATGAAGAGCGGCAGAAGTATTTGCATGATGAAGCTTCGATGATTGAATGGGCTACGGAAAAGAGAATAGCTCAAGGAATAGAAAAGGGATTAGTAGAAGGGAAAATACGATTGAAATAGCAAGAAACATGCTTTCTCTAGGCATTGAAGTTTCTGTTATTGCAAAGGCAAGTGGCTTGCCGGAGTCTGAGGTAGAGTCGTTAAAAGATTAAAGTGAAGTTATAAGGTGTAGTAGGTTCACCAGATGAATTGTTACGGGTACACTAGCGTGATATGAGTGTGTCGGTTGTGAACAAAAGTATAAAGCAATCGTTTGTCCAAACATGGATGAACGGTTGTTTTTATTTTAATGAAGAAGCTTCAAACGATTTACAGTAAAACGCGGTTGCTCATTCGGGGCTGGGCCGTTAAACTAAAGGGAGCGGCGTTTGCTTGACGGACAAGTCATGAGAACGCCATTTTGTTGTCAAGGATGCGGCATATGAGCCGCTTTCGGATGTCAGAATCGGATCGGACCAAGCTGGTGGAAGAACACCGGTGATAAGTAAGGAGTCTTTACATGAGTGTGCAAACACCAACATTAGAAGAAGCGCAGGGTCTCCTGCAAAAATATTATGGCTACCCCGACTTCCGTGAGGGACAGAAAAAGATAGTAGCCAGCCTGCTCGAACGTGAAGATACGCTCGGAATTATGCCAACCGGGGGCGGTAAGTCGATCTGTTATCAGATCCCCGCCCTGTTATATTCGGGTCTGACACTTGTTGTCTCCCCGTTGATCTCATTGATGAAGGACCAGGTCGATGCGTTGACGACCGCCGGAATTGCTGCCGCGTATATTAATAGTACACTTAGCGGCAAAGAAGTGAATGATCGCATCCGCGCGGCGCAGCGCGGTGAGCTGAAGTTGCTCTATGTCGCGCCTGAGCGACTGGAGCTGGATTGGTTCCGCGAGGAGATGGGCTATTTGCCGATCTCTTGCGTTGCTGTGGATGAGGCCCACTGTGTATCGCAGTGGGGGCATGATTTTCGGACAAGCTACCTTGCGGTAGCGCCGTTTGTGGACAGTTTGCCGGAGCGGCCGGTGGTTGCGGCCTTCACGGCAACAGCGACGCCCGAGGTCATGGGCGATATTCTGCGGCTGCTGCGTTTGCAGGACCCGCAGACGTATGTGACCGGACTTGGGCGTGATAATTTGGCGTTTAGCGTGCTGCGCGGCGAGAGCAAGAAGGACTTTGTCCTTAATTATGCGCGCGAGCATGCCAGCGAGCCTGGGATTGTGTATGCCGCGACCCGTAAGGACGTGGACGATCTGCATCAGCGTTTGTTACAGGCGGGATTGCCCGCTGGGCGCTACCATGCCGGCATGACGGACGATGAACGGTCCCAGAGCCAGGAAGCTTTTTTGTACGATGATATCCGAGTGATGGTGGCAACGAATGCGTTCGGGATGGGGATTGATAAATCGAACGTGCGTTACGTTATTCATAACAGCATGCCGAAGAACATGGAGGCATATGTACAGGAAGCCGGACGTGCAGGCCGGGACGGAGAACCCAGTCAGTGCATTCTGCTATTCGGAGCACAGGACATTATCACCCAGAAGTTCCTGATCGAGCAGAATCCGATGGAGGGCGACCGCAAACAGAATGATTACCGGAAGCTGCAACAGATGGTGGATTACTGTTACACGACCCGCTGTCTGCGAAGTGCACAGCTGGACTATTTCGGTGAGGTTCATGACGATACACCTTGCGGTATTTGCAGTTCCTGTACGGACGACCGTGAGTTGGTAGACATGACGATTGATGCACAGAAAATATTCAGCTGCATTCACCGGATGCGTGAACGGTATGGTGTATCGCTGGTCGCTTCGGTGCTCAAAGGCTCCCGTGCCAAAAAGGTACTTGATTACGGCTTCAACTCTCTGCCAACCTACGGCGTGATGGGCAATCGGACAGAGCGCGAGATATCGGAGATCATCAACGTGATGGTATCCGAAGGATATTTGATGCTGTCTGAGGGACAGTATCCGGTTGTGCGTTTGCAGCCACTGGCGGTGGAAGTGCTGAAAGGTCAACGAGAAGTGATGCAACGTGTCGTTCGCAAAACAGCTGCAACGGCTTCGGGTACGAATTATGGCGGACGCCGCGGACGCGATGCAATGCCATCTGCGGTTAATGAGACGGTATTTGAACAGCTTCGTCTGATTCGGCGCGACTTGGCGGCGAAAGAGCATGTACCATCGTACATTATTTTCAATGATGCGACCCTGCGTGAGATGAGTGTGGTATGTCCACAGACAGAACGTGACATGCTGGATATCAAAGGGGTCGGTGAGGTCAAGTATCGCAAGTACGGACTGCCGTTCCTGGAGTTTTTCCAGAAGCAATCCGGCGAAGAAGTGGATACGGATGATGATGCGTTTTACGAGTATGAGTAAGTGTGAAATGAGTATGAGTAAATGTGAATTGAGTATGAATTGTTAATTTTCACTTCCGAATCTTTGAAGTTGGTTATGTCTCTGTAGAGTGGACAAATGGTGGCAAATTGTCTTTCAAAGGGTGGACATTGGCGTTAGGAATGGCTCACCTTATCGTATACAGCATGTAGTTTTATTATGTGTGTTTCATACTGTATGTTGTGGTTTGGGTTTGGCGAGGTGTATATGTCTTTTTGAAAAGAGTGTCCACTCTTTGAAAGACAAACGTTGGATATGTCCATGAGAGATGGAATGGCTAGTTCAAAAGAGGTTTAGATGAACAGCGTCCGGGGCAGGATGGCTGTGGAGCTTTACTTTTCCCAAAAAATATATGGTCTGGGTGTCCAGGCAAAGGTTGTGAACCATGAAGGTTATTCTTTCTACATTAAATGCAAAGTACATCCATACCTCCTTGGCCTTGCGTTGTCTGAAGGCGTACAGTGAGAAGGATTTTGATATTGACCTGGCGGAGTATACGATCAAGGATCCGGTGATGAACATTGTGTCTGATCTGTACCAGCGCGGGGCGGACGTGATTGGTTTCTCGTGTTACATCTGGAACATTGAAGAGACGATCAAGGTCATTGATAATCTGAAAAAGGTTATGCCTGACGTGAAAATTTTGCTGGGCGGGCCGGAGGTGTCCTACGACACGGAATATTGGATGAACCGGATTCCCAATGTCGATTTTATCGTGATGGGTGAAGGGGAAGAGACGCTTCATCAGCTGTTGACGGAGCTGGAAGGAAGCAAGAAGTTCCACTTTGTCTATGGACTGGCGTATCGCAAAGGGGAAGAGGTCATTCTCATGCCAGGTCGGCCAAAAGCAGATCTGAACGATCTGCCGTCACCGCACCGTTTTGAAGAGGATATCCCGGAGCTTGGGAAACGGGTTGTTTATTTTGAGACCAGCCGTGGCTGTCCGTTCAGTTGTCAGTTCTGTTTGTCCAGTATTGAGGTCGGTGTGCGGTATTACGATATTGAGCGGACGAAGTCGGACATTCTGTACCTGATTGAGAAGGGCGCGAAGCTGATCAAGTTCGTGGACCGGACGTTCAACATCAAGCGGGATTATGCGCTCGAAATGTTCAAATTCCTGATCGAGAATCATCAGGGGACGGTGTTCCAGTTTGAAATTACGGCAGACATTATGCGTCCCGAGGTACTTGATTATCTGGCAGAGAATGCGCCGCCGGGCACGTTCCGATTCGAGATCGGGGTTCAGTCCACGAATGATCCGACAAATGAACTAGTTAAACGCCGCCAGAACTTTACCAAGCTGAGCCGTACCGTGAACAAGGTGAAAGCCAGCGGTAAAATCGATCAGCATCTGGATCTCATCGCCGGACTGCCAGAGGAAGATTACAATACGTTCCGCAAGACGTTTAACGATGTATTTGCACTGGGGCCGGAAGAGCTTCAGCTCGGATTCCTCAAAATGCTGCGTGGTACAGGTCTGCGTCTGGATGCGGAAAAGTACAACTATACGTACATGGATCATGCGCCGTATGAGATTCTGGGCAGTGACGTGCTGCCGTTCAGTGACATCGTACGCTTGAAGCGGTTGGAAGATGTGTTGGAGAAGTACTGGAACGCACACCGGATGGACCATACGCTGAAGTATCTGATGGAGCAAGAGTTCAATTCGCCATTTGATTTCTTCCAGGCGTTCGGGGATTATTGGGAAGGTCAGGGCTGGCAAAAAATCGGTCACCAACTGGAGGATCTGTTTACTCGTCTGCACAGCTTCCTGGAGTCGCGGAATACGCCGCATATGGATATCGTGCTAGGTTTGATGAAGCTGGACTATTTCCTTGGCCACAAATACAAACCACGCAAAATCTGGTGGGAAGATCCGCTCCAGAAAGACCAGTGGGCGGGTTATATGAAAACGTTGGCTGAACGTCCGGAAGACGTTCGTCTGCCACGCGTTGCCGGCGCCGCAGGCACGGCATGGCTCGAAAGCAGCGGCACGGGTCCGAGTGCCGCTGTGGCAAGCTCGGCTGCTGCCGGGGAGAACTCTGCCGCAGATGCGGCGGGTGTGATCGGCAGCGATGCCGGGGGTGAAGCGTCGCTCACTTCGGGCGACGCAACAGGGTCCGCCGCGGATGGATCGGCGGACATGGTGGACGGCAACGCTACGCGTGCGTTGCCGATGACCTCGGCCATGACCGCACAGACGGTCATGGGTGCCCGTGCTTTCGCCGACCTTGGTCTCGGCGAAAAGGAACTGCAGAAGCACACCGTATTGGATGTGCTTCCGTTCCGGCTTGAGCGTGTGCTAGCTGGCGCCAGCCCGCTTGCCGCGAAAGGCCGGACGCTGCTGGTCGTAGTGTACCAGCAGCATGAAGGGCAGCAGGCGCAGTATTACACGCTGCCGCTGGGAGAAGAAGCCGCTGCCATGTAAATGCAGCAGCCTGAGAAAGCACCGCGATCATTGACGCGGTGCAACCCAGGGAAGTGCTGCACCCAGTGGGCGCAGCACCTCACACCCTTAACGCGGCTTGCCAATGTACAAGCCGCGTTAAGTTCCACCTTTTACAACGTCAGATATGTCCGAAAGCATCGGAAGGTCCTCTGATTCCCTATTTGGGATGAAGAAGGGCCTTCCATTTTTGTTTTTCAAAGTCACGCCAGAAGAACTGGAAGAAGTCAAACAAGAAATCAAGGCTCAGATGACCTACTACAACCACTACAGATACCAATGGAACTTAAAAAGGATGACCCCTGTAAAGTACAGGGCACTGAAAAAGTCCCCAGTTCAATTAAGCGAGCCCTACCTCGATAAATTAAGGTAGGGCTCGGTGTTTTTATTTTATAATAATTGTGGGAATTTATAGCAAAAAAATGCTTTTTTACATAGAGCATTGACATTTTGATATGACTATCATTATATTTAATTTATGGTAATAAAATCCACTTTTTTAAGGGGTGTTTACATGAAACATGTTAAGAAAGCATTATTACTATGCGGTCTAGCAGGAATGTTGTTTAGTAACTTACAAGCTTATGCGACTCCAGTAACGGGTTACTCTTGGGGAAGCAGAAACATAACTTATCAAAACAATGGAACCAATAATGTCTACACCAATATATGGACACATGCTAGAGATGAGTGGAATCTATCTACTGATGTCTTTCTAAAAGCTGGTACCAATTCTAAATTTACTGCAGGCAATAAATCTGACAGTAGTGTTACTTGGGACGGATTTGCACAGTGGACCACTAGTATTATAACCGGAAATTATTCCACCATGAAGACATGGGTTAATACATACTATACAGCACAAAGTCATTACACTACAGATCATGTAAAGGGCATCGCAACTCATGAATTTGGCCATGCTCTTGGGCTCGATCACGCTCCATTTGGTAACCCTACCGTTATGACTCCCAATACATTTGAACGTAATTCTTCTGGAACTTTAATTGACGGACGTCCAAACAAGTCGCCAACTTCATGGGACATTAATACCATTAATGCTATCTATAACTATAACTTTGCTAGCGTTCAGAGTGATGAACCTGTGTTAGATGTTCCCGATAATATTTTGGAAAAGGCTCAAACCACACAAAAAGAATTGAAAATAAATCATTATTCCTGGGCTATCGGCTATAGCAACCTTGAAGCTCGTGCACATGATGCCGATGTTATTGTGAGTGGAATTGTTAAAAACAAACTTAGTCCTCTCATCAAAAATGATGGTGAAACAGAAGAAGCATTTTACCAATCGGAGGTAGTTATAGAAAATGTCATCAAAGGAGAAGTTTTAGAGGGAGATCTAATTAATTTACGACAAATTGGTGGAGAAACGGATACGTCTATTATTTATCATGAGCATTCTACCGAACTCGAAGAAGGTACAGAAGTATTATTGTATCTAAAAAAGATTGATGATAATGTATTCATTCCTATTAACGAGGATGAAAGTATCTTTATTAAACAGGATGAAAAATCGTTTAGAGTGGATGAAAGCTCGTATAAAAACCTTTACGATAATCGTTTAGTTACTCTTGACGACGTTTCAACTTCAGCCTTAGGTAAATAAAAGTTCAAGGTCAAGGCCCTATTGGAACAGGGGCCTTAGTCTATCTTCTATGGAGGTAATATGAAAAGGAAATTGCTATTTATACCTGTCATTTCTTTGATTTTACTTTTGTTCGGGTGTTCATCGTCCTCTGGAAGTTTTGCTTCAGATAAAATGATAAAATTAAAGGAAGAAGTCTATATTACAAGCAATGACACTATTACAGAGGATGAATTAGATGAACAAATAGGTGAGATAGAAATATCCTCAACGAATGAGAGTGATCATGATGATGAGAACATTATAAGTTCCAACACATACAAAGTAGGTACAAAACTATTTAAAATTAAACACGAAAACAGTACTGATATGATTGCTGTAGAAGATTCTTCAACGAGATATCTCATCGCCTATAATAACAAGTATACAAAAAAATAGTATATTTGATAAACTGAAGGGCCCTGTAGTCTGAGATAAATAACACCTCCGAGAGAGTGCAACCCTATCGTAAGATGTGGAGCCTAATTTTGGAGGTGTTTTTACTTGTTAGAGGGTGAAGTAGGAAGAGTTTATCACAGGGGGAGCTATGGTTAATTTACGGATGATTTGTGCGGTATATGAGAACGGCGGAGTTAGTGAAGTAACTTCCGTCGCTTGAAATCACGATCAAAACATTTGCTATCGTCGCTTAGTTACACGATGCTTTATGGGGTTTATACTGAGCGCTCTTGTAATCGGAAATTAGCCCCTGCTCTTTCATAATTTTCCCAATGCGACGTCTGGAGACGGCGTCTCCTTGTTTGTGGATTGATCTTTACGGGGGCAATAGGCTTTACGATTATTGTAGAAAATTCGATAACCGCTAATACGGTTAGTTCATCCGATTTCGTTTGATTCTTACCCTCATAGGAGTAGGGTACTTTTTACAACAGCATATATGTTCCGAAAGCATCGGAAGGTCATCTGATTCCCTAGGGGATGAAGAAGGGCCTTCCTTTTATTTTTCCGAATTTGGTTCAACAACATAACCTTTCCAAATGAAGGAGAATTTCCTATGAGTAAATATGCTACTACTGAAAAGACGATTACCATAACTAAAGGTTCCGCTGAGTTACTACACCTCCATATCCCATATAACCCAGCATATATTGAACGGATTCGTCGGATTAAGGGCAGAACGTGGGAAGCCAAACAAAAAGTGTGGATCATCCCTTACACCGTAGCTGCTCTTCAGGAGTTCATGAATCAATTTGATCCTGCTGACGTTCTGATTACCCCAGAGTTGTGGGTGGAAAATGAGCATTTACAGCAATGGAAAGCTAGTAAGGGAAACCATCCATGGAGCAAAGAGCCGTTACAGAAGGCACTAAAGTTACGAGGATACAGCCGCAAAACGATTAAAGCGTATTGTAATCAGGTGGAACGTTTTCTGAGTAGCTTTCCCCTTAAAGATAATGAGGTGACTACTTCCAAAGTTCAGACGTATTGTTTGGGCTTACTTGAGCGGGGGATTTCCCATTCAAGCGTGAATCAGACCATTAGTGCTATCCGTTTCTATTGCAAACATGTACTCCATCACCCTACGGAAATCCAGTATATTCGTCCAAAGAAGCAAACTAAGCTGCCGCAAGTATTGTCCGAAAAGGAAGTCACTCAATTGCTCAAATCCGTAACCAACTCTAAACATAAGGCCATTTTGTTTCTAACCTATTCTGCTGGACTTCGTGTAAGTGAAGTTGTTCGTCTACAGTGCAGGGATCTGGATATTGAAAGGCAAACACTCATCGTGAGACAGGGGAAGGGGCAAAAGGATCGGAGAACGATCCTACCGAGCCTAGCGTGGGATATGGTGCAAAAATACATCACTGAATATAGGCCAAATCGTTGGCTCTTTCCAGGGCAATCTTCTGATCGGCATCTTACGGAGCGGAGTGTGCAGAAGGTTTTCGAAGAAGCTAGACAACGGGCAGGCATTGTGAAAAAGGTGAGTATTCATGTATTGAGACACTCTTTTGCTACTCATTTGTTGGAAAACGGAACAGACCTGCGCTATATTCAGGAGCTCCTTGGTCATACGAGTGCATGAACAACTCAGCGATATACGCATGTTAGTACGAAAAATATTCAGCGTATTCAGAGCCCGCTGGATCGTTTGGATCTTGGAGATTGAGTACTCCTATAAATCTACCTTTTTCACCAAATTCTTCTTCGCAAATACTACAGCATCGGTTATCATATACGTAGTTTACATATCAGAGAGGATCTGTGGTATTTACGAAGTGCATAAATAAGATGTTATCTGAAAGATCGGTAGACCTTTAAAAAGAGAAGAATTAAAAAAGGGGATAATAAAAATGGATGAAATCTACTTTTTAAGACATTACCTTTCGTCTCTCAAGTATCGATTTTCAAAAGCAATTTTAAATGCTCCAAGTAATTACCCGAATTATGAGCTCGGTAACGGTGTAAGAACTCCAATTGAAATTTTGGCACACATGTCTGATGTCATAAGATATGCCCAATCCGTTTTTGATGACCAAGTACAACTTAAGAAAGAATCAGGAAACTGGAATGACGAAGTACATACATTTTTTAATGAGCTGCATAACTTAGACAATTTAATGAAATCAAATGGAATACCCAACAAAGATAGAATTATTGAAAAACTGATTCAAGGACCATTATCAGATGCAATGACACATGTTGGTCAATTGTCAATGATAAGAAGAATGGCTGGAGATTCAATACCTGGAGAGAATTTCTTTATTGCTGAAGTAAATGTTGAATAGTGATTGATAGTAGTTCAAGCAGACCGATCCTTCAGATAACACAATATTCACGCTTCGGGCCATTCGGCCCTCGGTCCGCCAGAAGTTAGATGTGGATTCGGGGAGGCAATTGCAATAGCGGGGAAGCCTATTCAGCCGGACACATCCGCACCGACTAAGCGCATCGCGCCCGGCGACTTCGTCGCCTTAAGTCGGTGGGACGTCGTGAACACATTAACGTTATGAGAAAGGACTTGCATAGTGAATCTTAAAAAATACGAAAAACAATTATTAAACTCACTAGATAAATTCTTAGAGAAAGGGACAATGATAGTAAAATATTATGGAGTTCAAGATCCCCATGGGGATCACATAAACGATTTTGTTTATTTCTGTTTTTCGAAATCAACAAAATCGTTAAAATCAATAATTCTTTTAATTAGGAATGATCTACACGAAGATGCAATGAGCATAGTTAGAACAATCTATGAGAATTATTTATATGCAAAATATTGTTTGCAGTTCCCTCAATCTATAAATAATTTTGTTGTTTACTCATTAGGCAAGGACGCCGGAGTCTATTTTAGACCAAGTCGAGGGAAATTGCTTGATAGAGATGGACAACAAATAATGGACTATGTTGAGTTAACTGTGTCTGAGATGGCAAAGCAGTTAGGTGAAGGTTCGATACACACAAAAGTCTATAACTATTTAAGTGATTTTACTCATCCTAATTTTGTGTTGATTGATGCCTTTCTGGAGAATGGTATGTTTACAATTAACAAGGATTCTTACAAATACGATGTACTAATATACTCATTATATTGTTATCTTAAATTAACAGAAGTTGTAATGATATTAGAGGATTACGAAGAGGTAGCATTAACCAGATGGCTTCCATGGTTAATAAGTAAAACTAAAAAGCAGTTAATTGAAATTGTAAATACTGAAATAGCAAATATAGAACATGATATCTTACATACTTCTGATAAAGATGAAATGAAACACTATGAGGAAGTAATAACCTATTATTCAGATCTTATAAAGAACATAATCGAGCCAAATCAATGAAGGCAAGTCCCATCTCATAACATAATATTCACGCTACGGACATTCGTCCTTGGTCCGGCATTCGCCGGACACTCGACATGCGTCGAGTCGTGAATACAGGAACGTTAGGCGAAATCGTGAAGAGAAAGGAAGAAACTTTATGGAAAAGCATGTTAAAGAGCTTTTTACCTGGAAAGTGCTTAATGAGGCGGCTCAAAAGTTTAATATTGTTGAATCAAGTCTTAAAGACTTAGAAGGATTCCAAAACTTTGTTTATTTTGGGAAGTCAAATGAAACAAGTGTTGTCCTCCGGGTAACACATAAATCACATCGAAGTGAAGAAGAGATTTTATCTGAAATTGATTTTATTAATTACTTGTCTAAAAATAATGTATCTGTTTCAAAAGCTGTGATCTCTATTGATGGGGAATTTGTAGAGAAAATAGATAATGGGGAATTTTATGCAACTTCTTTTGAGTTTTCTAGTGGACGAAAGGCTAGAATCGCTGAAGAAAGCAATTTGTTCTATCAAAGAGTTGGTAATTATACAGGAAGAACGCATAAACTTTCAAAGAATTTAAATCCAATAGATGATTTAAACAGGAGACAATGGCATGAAAAAGAGTTCCTTATCAATATGAAAAAGTATTTACCTGCGGAACTTTCTTATGTAATTGACAAATACGAAATTCTAAAAAATGAACTCAGCCGGCTTCCAAAGAATACTGATTCGTATGGAATTATCCATGGAGATTTAAATCATGGGAATTATTTGAACGTAGACGATGATGTAGTCTTTATTGATTTTGATGAAGCCGAATACAGTTGGTTTGTTAGTGATATTGCTATTCCTTTATTCTATGAAATTCCGATCCCCTGGGTAGTAGATGGAAAACAAAGGTTAGAGATAACCAAGAGGTATTATTATAATTTCATGGATGGGTATGTAAAAGAAAATACAATTGATCATGCATGGTTAAAATTAATACCTGATTTTATTAATCTTAGACAGTTTGGAGTAGTTTCAGCGATTTATAGAAGTTATAATTTTCATAATTATGACAACTGGAGTGATTGGGACAAAGAAGCGTTGAAATTTTATTTGAACAATATCGAGAATGATATCCCTTATATTGAAATGGATTTTTGTAGGTAATTCAATGCGGCATCGCCTAACATTATATTCATGCTTCGGGGCTTACGCCCCTTGGTCGTCCAGATGTACAATCATAGGAGATAACTCGGACGACACACGAGCCGACCTAAGATAAGAGCTATCTAAGGTCGGCTCGCGTCGTGAATACAGAAACGTTATGTGAAACCAGCGAAAACTCTGATAAAGGAGTTTTATAATGAGTGAATACAACCTTATTACAACAAAGAATAGTGTTAAGCCGAATTATGATATTAGCAATAAAGATTTTTATTTTGAGATATATGTTAGCCCTGGTGAAGAAGTATGCCTATTGGGAAAAATAGATAATAACTATATTTGCTGGTGTTCGATAACCAAGGTCACACAATTAAATACTAATGAAGAAATAATCAATCACTTGCTATCACAATCCACTGAGCGACTGTATTCAAGCCACTATCAAGTGTTGGGATCTCGTTATGAAGAAATTCGAAAGTGGCACTCTTTTATTGTTACAAAGCATTGGCAAAAAGGTCAGTACTGGTATAGGTCTCCTGTAAGTAATTGCTTTTTCGGTACTCCTCCCTATAATAATGGTTCGTTTTTGGCGAGAGAAATACAGAAATTCTTCCTGATGGAGCTCAGTAAGTGTCAATATCGACTTATTGATAATGTTTATATAAAGGTACTTAGTAGATATAAAGATATCTTAATGAAGGAGAATAGCCCGGAATATTATCTTGAGATGTTACCCATCAAAGAGATCATAAATTCAGAAAGTTATCTAAAGTTATGCTCTAATGATGAAATCAGAATTTTATATCTGGAATGTTTTGACCAATGTACTAATTTATATAATTTGTATATGACTGCTTCACGTTAAACCCATAAGTAATTCGAGGAAGTCGTTGGAATCACATAACAACATGTTCACGCATCGGGGCATTCGCCCCTCGGTCCGGCAGATGTAGTTGGCAGGGAAGCAGTGGCAGCCGGACACACTCGACTTCGTCGAGTGTCGTGAATACGAGAACGTTAGGTGAAATTCCAGTGAGAGTTATAGGCTATGAGATGGTATAATATAAGCATCAAACAGAGGAGGGACAATGATGAAATGGCAAGAAGTTCAACAAATTTTTCCGAATCAATTCGTCAAATTCGAAGTTCTTCATTCTGAAGAAACCGACAATCAAGAGATCATTGATGATGTGGCTGTGATTGGCCCGATCAGTGATGAAGAAGCGACTCGTGAATTATTGAACAGTAGAGACAAGACTTTGGTTTATCATACTTCCAAAGATCAAATCGTTGTGAAAGTACGGAAAAATATAGGATTAAGGAGAAATCTTTAAATGAATATTGAATATAGAGACGGACTGTTATTTACGGAAATAACAGTCCATTTTAATAAGCAAAAGAAAGTAATATCGAACATTGTGATCGATACAGGAGCCAGTCACAGCTTGATTTCACAGGATGAAGTAGATGAGATTGGGATACAAGTGAGTATGGACGATGAAATCATAACCAGCTACGGGATTGGAGGTAAAGAGCATTCCTTCAGTAAGCGAATCGAGGAAATACAGGTAGGGGATTTTATTTTAAAGGATGTATACATAGATTTTACTTCATTTAAATATCACAACATTAACGGACTTTTGGGACTCGATATACTGACGGAAGGAGAATTTGCTATTGATCTAAAGGAATTTAAATTACTTCGTTCATAAGAGATAAAAGACGTATTGAATCTGAATCTATAAGAACGTTTACACTAGAAAGGAAGCCTGTACAATCATCAAGCCTCTAGGAGGCATTCGACCTTCTTCAAGGAAATTCACCACCATCATATCCACAAGATAAACGGGAATGAGCTGTAGACTAAGGGCCTTTTATTCCGTGCTACAGAAGTTCGTCGGTATTCTCAGTAACTTTGCGAATTACTTCTTGTGTAATATACTTAGTATATTAATATTATGATGTCAGGGTGGTTTTGTGGAATTGCATTTATACGAGCAGATATATAGCTATATTGTACAAGAGATTAAAGAAGGTCGTTTAAAAGAAGGTGACCGGGTCTCTTCTGAAAAAGAGTTGGCTGAACAATTTGGCGTCAGTCGTATTACATCTAAAAAGGCTCTGGAGAAATTGGCGGATTCTGGGGTTATTAAACGAATACAAGGAAAAGGTTCATATGTGGCCGATGGTATCATTGGAGGACAAGAACCGAAGCATTATTCAGAGGTAAGAACAACTTTGGTTCCTGAGGACGATAAGCGGTTGATCGGATTTATTATACCGAATTTTTCTGACGAGTTTGGCCTGCAACTTCTTAGATCGATGGAAAAGCGGAGTGCTGAGCATAATTATCAACTCATTATCAAGCGAACTTGCGGGGATCGGGATGAGGAAAAACGTGCGATTGACTTATTTATTGGTTTAGGCATCAAAGGATTAATCGTGACCCCCATTCATGGTCAACACTATAATTCTGAACTGCTTCGACTTGTATTAGATCGGTTTCCAATTGTTTTGGCCGATAGATATCTAAAAGGAATTCCGGTTTGTTCGGTATATACAGATAATAAGAAAGCAGCCATGGATCTTACGCGTCATCTGATTAGCAAAGGTCATAAAAAAATTGCCTTTTTATCTCCGCCGGAAGAGAACACTTCAACATTGGAGGAAAGGCTGCTCGGATATACGTTTGCCTTCACCCAGGAAGGAATGAATTTGAACAAAAACTATGTATTGACGAACTTGAAGGGCACCCTTCCCAAGAACATAAATGGAACAGCGATTGAAAGTGATAAAGAAACAGTAAAGCACTTTTTGAAGCAGCACCCTGATGTAAAGGCGTTTGTCGCATCGGAATTTCTAATAGCTACCATGCTGGCTCAAGTCATCAACTCGATGGGGAAATCTCTGGAGGAATTCGAAATCGTTTGTTTCGACTCCCTGAACGATTACCTGGGTCAACCCATCTTCACTCATATTAAGCAGGATGAGAAGCAGATGGGTGAATTGGCAGTGGATATGTTAATCTCTCAATTGCATGGAACAGCAGTTCCCGAGCTGAACATTATTAAACATCGTATGGTCGTGAAAAATAACGGGTAGGGTTTATACAAGTGCAGCTAAACAAAAGCAAGGATATTGTTCAAAGTGTCGAGAAGTCCCGAGGGGCTTATCGGCACTTTTTTTGATATCAGAAATATAAACTTCGAAGCAGGGGACCTTCCTGACCTGATATCCCAAGAAGACCCTCTTTTAGACGCGATCTGTCTTCTATGAAGTATGTCGATAGGCGGTTTTCTTATGGTAAAGCCTGTTTCACATCAGGGAATTGGTTAGGAGACCGGAGATTAACCAACCTTGAAACGCGATTTCTATATCTAAATTATAGCCATACATCATGAATAGTGATGTCGTAATATTGCAATTGACATGTTTTATGATGTCATATTAATATACTTAGTATAACTAGTGGGTTCTTATAACAAATTCACGGTGTTCATCATTTTCTGATTTTAATAGTTCATATCACCAGAGTTGTTAGCGCTTACATAAGTTGTGGATGATCAGAAAATGAAGTGGATCCTATAGGAATTCAAGTTAAACGAATTCATTTAACTTAAGGGGGACTTTGAATGAGGAGATCCAAAAGATTCGCATTTCCAATTCTTGTTTGCTTTCTGGTTATGTTACTACTTGTAACGGCTTGTTCAACGAAGGGAGGCTCTAGCGATCAGGCCGGAGAGGGGATTACAACGGTTACGATGTGGCATGGTCTTACCTCAATTGATTTAGATAATATGAATAAAGTCGTGAAGGCATTTGAAGAGAAAAACCCTACCATCAAAATGAATTTGGTTTATACAGAATCCAACGAGGGATCCGATCAGAAGCTGCTGACTGCAGTCGCAGGCGGCAATCCTCCTGACGTTGCACTTTTCGACCGTTTTAAGGTCGGTACTTGGGCTGCGCAAGGTTCTCTGACTGACTTATCCTCGATGGCAGCAGAATCCGGAATTCGTAAGGAAATGTATTATCCATTTGCATGGGAGGAGTCCAGTTATCAAGGAAAGCTTTATGCAATGCCGATGGATACGGACTCTCGCCTGCTATTTTACAATAAGGATCATTTCAAAGAAGTAGGGTTGGATCCCAACAAACCACCGCAAACGATCGCCGAGCTTGAAGCGGCCGCCGATAAGTTAACCATCAAGGAAGGTAAACGTTTCAAACGGATCGGGTTCATCCCATGGTATTCGCAAGGCTGGCTGTATACTTGGGGATGGGCATTTGGAGGAGAATTCCAGGATGCTGCCACCGGCAAAATTACCGCAAATGATCCTAAAGTCGTTGAAGCATTACAATGGATGACCGACTTCGGCCAAAAATACAATGTCGAGGATATTGCCGGATTCACAAGCGCAGCTGGCTCGGAGGAAATGGATCCGTTCATTTCAGGTCAAGTCAGCATGAAGATAAGTGGAAACTTCACGGTGAAGGGTATCGAAAAATTTAAGCCGGATTTAAACTACGGTGTTGCACCCATACCGACCCCAACAGGTACTAATTTTACGACATGGTCGGGAGGCGGGTCCGCTATTATCCCTAAAGGCGCCAAGAACGTCGCTGCTGCTTGGGAATTCCTCGAATTCTTAGGGAAAGAAGAGGGGCAAACGTTATTAAACGCTGACTCTCAAATTTCCGTTATCGATTCGGTTAACGACAAATACGGTTACAAGGACGATCCGATTATGAAGGAATTTATTAATATTTTGCCCAATTCACATAACCGCCCGGTTATTCCTGAAGGACAACTGCTGTGGAATGAGTTAGCTTCCGCTACGGAAAAGGCTACCCGCGGTAACGGTACTCCGAAAGAGAACCTGGATAGAGTAACAGAGACTGTTAATAAGGCTTTAGAAAAATACGACAAATAGGGTGCTCGGTAGGCAGGGAGCGAACTCTCTCCTTGCCTATTCATGAATGACAATTGGAAGGAGAATGTACATGGCGAAACTGGCCGATCCAGTTCAAGTAAAAGCAATTCCATCGGCAAGGAAACGAGCACTCCACAGAACTAACGTGATTGGGTGGCTGTTTGCTTCACCTTGGGCTATAGGGCTGCTATGCTTTTATGCAATTCCCATGCTAATGTCCATCTACTTCAGCTTCACTACTTACAGCATTCTGCAGCCTGGTGAATTTGTCGGAATGAATAATTATAAAGAGCTTTTTCATGATCCTTTGTTTTGGAAATCCATATACAACACGATTTATTTTACGGTATTTTTTGTTCCATTAAGTATATTTTTCGGTGTGGCACTCGCTATGATGTTGAATATGAAGGTCAAGGGAATGGCTATATTCAGAACGATCTTTTTCTTGCCTACTCTCGTGCCACAAGTGGCTCTGGCTGTTCTGTGGATGTGGCTGTTACATCCAAACTTCGGATTGGTGAACGGGATGTTAGCGAATATCGGTATCGATGGGCCCGCTTGGCTTGGTGGTGAGTCGTGGTCCAAGCCTTCTCTCATTCTGATGTCGCTTTGGGGTATTGGGCAAGCTGTCGTTATCTACCTTGCTGGATTAGGAGACATCCCTGAGGAGTACTATGAAGCGGCGCAAATCGATGGAGCTAACTGGTTTCAGAAAACGAGAAAGGTAACCCTGCCTTTGCTCACTCCCGTTATTTTCTACAACCTTGTCATGGGAATGATTGGTGCATTCCAACAGTTTACTCTTCCCTATACGTTGACCAAAGGGCAAGGAACTCCTGCAAATTCCATGACTTTTTACGTCATGTATTTATATGAGAACGGCTTTAGGTATTTCAAAATGGGTTATGCCTCCGCAATGGCCTGGATCTTATTTATTATCGTTATGGCATTAACCGGAATTATTTTTATTACGTCTAAACGCTGGGTTCATTATCAAGGGAAATAAGGAGGAAGTAAGGGATGAATCCTACCGCTATCAAAAGAATCAATCGTGCGTTAGCCTATGTATGTCTAATTGTTGCTTCTGCATTTTTCATGATTCCGTTCATTTGGCTGCTTTCGACTTCTCTTAAACCACTCACACAAATCTTTACATTCCCACCAGAGTGGATTCCGCGTCCAATTCTGTGGAGTAATTATTCCCGTGCTGTTGAGTACATCCCTTTCTGGACATATCTGAAAAACACGGCGATTATAACAATCGTTAGTACGCTTGGTGTAATCATATCCTGTCCCTTGGTTGCATATAGTTTTGCCAAGTTAGAGTACCGTGGGAGAGGTTTACTTTTCTTTGTTACCCTTGCTGTTATGATGATTCCCGGACAGGTGACCATGATTCCTCTATTCCTGTTGTTTACTAAATTAGGTTGGGTAGGAACACCTCTTCCACTGATTGTACCCCAATTTTTTGGAGTGCCCATTTACATTTTTCTGTTGCGGCAGTTTTTCATGGGACTGCCTGATGCCCTGCGCGAAGCGGCCCGCTTAGACGGCGCTAGTGAGTTCCGCATATATTTACAGATCATGTTTCCACTAGCCAAATCCGCCGTCTTAGCCGTGGCATTGTTTCAATTTATGGGGAGCTGGACTGATTTCATGGGCCCCTTGCTTTATTTAACCAATGAACCATCTTACACGGTTTCGCTCGGATTGCAGCAATTTCAGAGTCAAAAGGGATCCGAATGGGGCCTATTAATGGCCGTATCCACCTTAATGACATTACCTATTATTGTTTTGTTCTTTTTTCTTCAAAAGACGTTTATTAGCGGCATTACATTTAGCGGTATAAAGGGTTGAACAATCATTTGTATGAATTAAGCCCCAGCGAAGCGGAACCCCGGGGATGTTAGGACGGACCATTCCGCGACATGGATCGGCTGTTATGGACCCACAGGCATCAATGGCATTATTGATCAGATCGCTCAGGCTCTGTTGGCTTGAGAGGCAGCTTTTAGATGAGGAGAAACATCCAGCTCGTGGTCTGTTCCCTAAGTCGTAAATGATTAGCATAGCCCCATTGTTAAAATTGTAAAATCGAAAGAAAACGTTATGCTGCACCTATGGGACGCAGCAGCGTAACACAAGCTGCATGGCCGATTGGCATCATGCAGCAGGAGGAAGCGCCACGACGATGAGGTCGCGGCGCTTTTTTCGTGCATCACGGCGTAGCTATCGTGATGCACCAAGTGTTGCCATCATGGAAGTGTGCTCGTGATGGCAGCATGAGCACCGCGCTAATGCACGCGGTGCAACCCGATGAGGTGCTGCCCATTGGGCGCAGCACCTCATCCTGACGAGGCGTGCCATTGCACAAGCCGCGCGCCGTTTACCTTTTACCACATTAAAAGCATCATTTAAATCGGAGAAAGCAACATGATATAATCAAAGTAAAACGGATCAAGGCAGGAGAGTTAGAGAGCATGGATGATTTTACGAAGAAACGCATTCAAAAGATTATGGACCATTACACCAAGAATGCTGTACCCGAGCATGTGAAAAGTCAGATTAAGATTAGTTATAAAATCAGAGGGAAAAATGTGACGTTAATGGAAGAAAGACAAGCCTTTCAAAGTGATCAATGGGTACAGATGCCGGTAGCACAGTTCAGATTGGATGAGAAGAAATGGAAAGTGTATTGGCAGGACAGTAAAGGCAAATGGCATTTCATCGATGATATCGAACCGAACGAAAATTTTGAAACACAACTCAAGATCGTTGAACAAGGTCATAACGGAATGTTCTGGGGTTAATTTTTCATATGTCAAATCGGCAACTATTGAAGAGACGGAGGCCACAGAATGGACCCGAAGACATACCTGGCAGAGAATTTTCCAAACCTGACCCTAGAACCGCCCCTTTTTTATAATTGGGATGTTGCAATACGATTCGAACTTGGCGATCCTCTGATGTTTGGAATAAATGAAGAGCATTATATGGAACGAGTTTATCATCGATCGCTTGAATTATTTAAGGCTCTCCATGATCAAGAAGATGAAGTCCTATTCATAACTCAAGCTTATTTTGCAGATAAGCCTAAACACCAAGTGAAGAAGTTGAACCTATATAGTAAATATATCAAGAAGAAAGAGCCGATTAGAGCCTTGAGACTTGAGATATTTCCAGGTTTGGATTGTGAACCGGCTGAGCTCCCAGATCCAAGGAACAACATGTATAGGTACTGGACTAAATGTAGAATTGAGGACTTAAAATATTGTGAGTTAATCAAAGCCATATGTAATCATGATGTTGGAATAAAGCCAATGATTTATCATAGGGTGTATTTCATTAATATAAGTAAGAAAACGATATTTCATATCTATGATGATAGAGGCTGCGATGTTATTTCAGCATCAAGAGAAGAGCTAATGGATATTTATAAAGAATTTAATGATTGGATTTTAGATTATGATCGAGACAGAATTAACAATGTATTTCTAGGATAATGCAGGAAAACCTGAAATTAAATTGATCATAATCCCGAATGGAATGGATGATTGATGATCCCAGACAATTTTCTGATGTTGATCGAGCAGGGATAACGTATTATTTGAAACACTGGTTTGAAAAGAATTTTAAGAGTGTTCCGATGTAAGGAGTACGGATTATGGATAAAAAAGAAAAGAAGTTTATCATTGCTATGATTGTACTTGCTGTAGTTGTATTAGGAGTTATATGGTACCTAAAAGTAGGCTATCTATTAAAGAAACCGGAGATGCCCGAAGCAAATATTGCAATTCAGACCCAAATGGTCAATGGTGGTGCGATCAGTTTACGAAATGCTGATTACACGGAAAATCAAATCAAGATTGGATATGAGGTGAAAGGATTCAGTTTGGAGGAATATAATATTGCTTGTGAGCTTTATCATGACGGACATTTGATTTCAACTTCTGGCTCAGCAGGTGGGGGTTTGATAGAACTGGACGAAAAGCATTATTACTTCATCGGTTATGAGAATATAACTGAAATGATACTGCCTGAATCTATACATCTAGATGTGAAGATTAACGTGATACCCAATGATTTTAGACAAAAATCGATAACTTCATCCTTTGACGTAAGCCTTGATAAAGTCGTGCAATAGATTAAAGAGGGCAGCTATGTCCCACAAGGTCACCGTTGTTTGATGAAAACCTTAATTCAAATGGTACTTCTCCATAACGGAGTCACGGAAAGTTTCGTATTCTGATAACTCTTGTACAGTGGAGGATTGAGGTACACTATATTGAGTTATCCCTTCAAGGCTGAATTTGCCTAAGTTATCATTGATTAATCCATAATCACCAAAGGAGTTTTTCATCAAAAAGAGCACACTTGTATCACCCTTCTGCAATTCTACATAGTCATCAGCTGTATATTTAACGTCTCCTTCCAGGCTGACGGGCTCGATGATTGTTAATTCGTTCTGATCTGAAGGGAAATCGTCGGGTTTCTTTAATATCTTTTCAATCTTGATGTTTGTGTTGGTGTGAAAGGATTGCATGGTCCCATCCTCAAATGCAGTAATAACATGCTCTCGATCTCTGAAATCTTCTGTTGCATAACCAATAACGATCAGTTCAGCAAACGCATCCAGCTTATCTATTTCATGAAATATTAAAGAGTTGGCTGAAAGGTTGACGACTTTATGAATGGGCACGTCCGATTTCGATTGACCATTTACGTAAGCGATTGCACTAGCAGAGATAGCCAATATGAATAATATAGAGACTAGTACAACCTTCCTTTTGAAAAAAGACATGATCTCATCCTCTACGTTAGATTTAACTTCTTCTTTTAAAAGCATCTTGCTTCATTTCTACTATACACATATCTGAAAATTATTGTAAATTAAATGTCTAGCAGAATATCAATTCTGAATTCAGAATCTAAAATAAGCGTGACCATAAATTTTGATAGAAGAAATTCAAGGAGGGTCCTATGAAGACCATCGTTTATATGGTTAGACATGCGGAGTCACCGTATACAGAAGGAACGGAAAGAACGAGGGGGCTTACCCTGCAGGGCAAGATGAATGCAGAACGAATAACGGAAATATTAACGAATGAAGGAATACATTCCATCATCTCAAGTCCTTATGCCAGGGCTATTCTGACCTTAGAGGGTGTGGCAGCAGCGTTAGAATTAGATATTCAGATCATGGAGGATCTCCGAGAAAGACATTTTTCAGATGATATGATTGCGGATGAAGAGTTCGAGCCTGCTTCGAAGAAGATGTTTGATGACCCGGATTATGCATTGCCAGGAGGCGAGTCGAACACAGTTTGCCAGAATAGAGCAGTGGGCGTGTTGAAACAGATTTTAGAAGAATACAAGGGTAAAAAAGTGGCGATCGGCACACACGGACATGTAATGACGTTGATGATGAATTACTTTGATTCGAGTTACGGATTGGATTTTATGAATCAAACCAAGAAACCGGACATTTATCGATTACAATTTGAAGAGATAGAATTAGAGAACGTGACAAGGCTATGGGGCGAATAGGGTGAAAGTGAATAGGCGAGAACGCTTGTTCATAATTTTGGTTACAGGTAAAATACAGACATCATTATATATGGAAGGGATTGATTCTATTGACGTTACAAAACTTGTTTCATGAAAAACCAACGAAACTATGGAACGAGAGAATGGTTAAACACGGAGATGAGCTTTTCACAGAAGAGAGATTACTCATGTCTGATCAAGCCCTGGATACATACTTGCACCAATTAATAGCATTACAAGAAACGAAAGATTCTGAGCGCATGATGAAGGCTGTAGAAGAAGTTGTGGTTAGGTTTAATGAAATGAATGAGGCCAATGGTTACTTTATTGAAACGATGGAACGTGAAGAATTGGCTGATTTTATAGACAAGGCGGCTAGGCTGACTGGATTAGACATTGAAGAGGATGAAGATATTACGGAAGAATGGAGAGAATGGTAAACGGTGTAACAGAAGAGGAGATGGTACCGATTGAATCAACAGGAATATGGCCGCTATTTATTAGCGATGGGTGGAGAAGAATTCAAGCCAGCGGATGATGCTGAAGTTGAAGCAGACCATCTTTACGGATTTTTTCAGTGGTTTATGCCATCGGGAGCAGGCATTGAACGTGTGTTTGAGACTATTCCAGACGGTCAGCGTTTTTTGGATAGAATACGTCCGATCTATGAGATGTTGAATCCTGAGGACTTCGCCGGCGAATATGTGCCAGGATATTTCAACGGTGGAAATGAGCCTGCTTCTGAGGCAATGTTGCGTGGTCTGGGGGAGAAGCTGGTTCAAAATTTGAAGAGTCTTTTCTCCATGGTTCCGGAAGATGACGAAGCGGCTGACGTAGCAAATGAAGCATTACAAGATTTGGCAAGTCTTACGGAGGTCGTTGTATTACCTACAAGCGAAATTAACAAGCTGGAGCAAAGATTGATTCAAGGCACGGATGAAGAAGATGGAGAGGTCGTTTACGAAGCACTCGGAGAACTCCTCAGTTCGCGCAGTGATTATGATGAAACCATCGAGCTATTAAGCGAAGCGTACTATTCCATCGCTTGCGATTATTGGATATCCTACTACTTGCAGTGGCCCCGCTATCAAGGTCTACAGGAGGCGGAAGACTGCCTGCATCCTTACTTTGAGCTATACCGTTATGGCTATAATCTTCATTGGACTCAAAATAAGCTATTCATCGGCAGACGCTAAAGAATGTTGGGGTTTGAAACTAGTAGTCAAACAGTCATTAGTCAACAAGAGGACAAGGATAAGAAGAATGAAAGAGGAGTAGAAGAAGCAGAACTCCTGGGTAGACATTAGTTAAACGGAGAAATTCTAAGCGCTTAAGGTCAATTTGAATATTCTACCCAACAAGGAGTTACTGGTATGAAGATAGAACCGAATAAAGAGTTTGCTTGTAAGATGGGTATTATGCTCGATAGTAAATTAATCTGGTACAAACACTTTCATCCTTTTTGTAATGACATTATCCTTGAGTACACGAACCCGCCGTTCTGGATCATAGAACTAGCCACGGTGCGTTATCAAGGCAGCGCTATTGAAATCGTTAACAAATATATTCACTCAGAACCTTGTATTACTTACTACAATAGTAAACTTTTCGATCAATACATTGCTTGTTTGTACATAAAGTACGACAGAAGAGAAATATCCTGGGCCAGCTTTCTGCTGGAGTCTGGCCAGTATGCTGACAGTTGTGAAGCTGTGAAAGAGCCTTGTGAATATTTCTTTGAATTATTGACTGAATATGAAGCCGAAGAATTTAACATTGAGGTTGAACATAAACAAAGAGAAGAAATATGGGGTAAGTTTCGGGGCGAAATTCATGAAATGCAGGAGCTCTATGATGTGTTTAGGGAGTATTTTAAACAATATACTATGAAGGAAAGAGAAGCATCAAAATAAAATTTGCATTATGATTTCGTTGAAAAAGTGATTCATCGGACACGTAAATCACTGACAAGGAAGAAATAGAGACCTATTTATTCGATTTTGCTTCTAGGATGTATAACAGCTTATAAGGGAAGGCCTCATGACATGGGATCAAATGAGTTGAAATTTTTATTGTTATGTGATCTGAATTGCAGCACTAATTTTAATGATAAGGGTGATCGATATGGAACGAGGACTCATTATATTTTTAAACGGAACATCAAGTTCGGGGAAGACAAGCATTGCGATGGAAATGAAAAATCAGGGAGATATTCCATTTCATCATCTATCGGTAGATCAATTTTTGCATAATTATGATCAGTTTATCGACAATACATATCCAGATATGAAACCAACAAGAGAAGTGGAACACCATGTGATGACCGATATCCTGTTCGACCCCATCAATTCGTTGTACTGTGCAACCATTAAACTGTTTTCGGAGATGGGTCTGAATGTCATCGTGGATACGGTCATCAGCAATGACAAGTGGTTTAACGATTTTTATGAGTTACTATCGGATTATCCGATACTGTTTGTAGGCGTGCAGTGCTCGAAAGAAGAACTCACCAGAAGAGAGCAGAGCAGGGGAGATCGCGAGATTGGACTTGCCCATTCCCAGTTCGACTACATCTACTCTTATGATGAATATGATCTGGAAGTGAATACGGAAGAGCTTAGCTCAGCTGCATGTGCGGAAAAGATATTAAGCTATATGAAATCCGATCAGGAATACTCCGCATTTAAGAAATTAAGCAGAAGAGACTGAAGCTGATTGTGTCAGATCATATGATATCCATTCTAATGAAAGTTAGGCGTCCGGCCAAATCTTTTTCTTAGAGTTGCCAGGACCTAATAAGTAGATTTCATCAACATTCCCATAAGTATTAGAAAATGAAATTGTGAAGTCTTTACTACCACCGATAGGAAGTTTACTGCCTTTAATCTGAATGTAAAGTGAATTGTTATGATGTGAAAGGTAGTAGCCATGATATCTGCTAATACTGTCTGCAAATCCACCTTGTATAGTAATAAGCTCAGGAGAAACTTCAGTTCTCGTAACCATTGTCTCGTCAGGATCGATAACCTTGTTCAACATATAAAATCCAATGATAATAGGAACAAAGACAATAATAACTGCGCTAACAATAATGCCATACTTCATGCTTGGTCGCATACTCGTTATTCACCTCCATAATTAGAGGATAGGAATCGATGTCTCAATACTCAATGGGCATCGATTCCTTGTGTTCGATAAGAACAGAATTCTACGTTTAGCAATAGGAGGCTCATTTGAATAATATACTAATTCATTTTTTTGTATAGAGATAGGGGGAGGTTACGGATGGAAACTAAAGCTATGAATCCAGAAGACCATATCCAACATATGTTGCAGGTGATCATCGAAAAAACACAATCCATCATTAAGGATAGCAATAAACAATCCTTCGGCTCACTGGAATATTTCCTGGGACATATTGTAGACTATCGCGATGTAAAGCAATACCTGACAGATGAGTGGCATATCCGTACACCGCGCTGGTTAGGGGAGTATGGCAATACGCCAGAGGAAGAAGAGCTCCTTTCAGACATTTACCGACTGCAAGCATACATCACCGAAACATTAAAGGGTGGATAAGCGCTCATAATGTCGCATTAGTCCGGTTCAAATGTCGCAAAAGTACATGGTAACCCGATACGGAGATCGTATATACTCTCTTTATGTTTCGATAATGAAAATCATTATCAGTAATATACATAAGGGGGATTCATCATGAATCAAGGAACAAAGGGGCAAGTGGCTGGAAGTAAGGGCTATGCAGCTCACAAATCACGATTACTTATGGGCTTGATGCTGGCCCTTATTCTTGTATTGACGGCTTGCGGTGCCGCAACAGGTACAGATAGCGGTAAGCAATCTGCGGTAACACCAGCGGAGACACCTGCGAATGCGGAAACGCAGACGGACGGAGCTTTTCCTGTAACGATCAAGGGTATGAAGGGTGACATTACTCTAAACGAAAAACCACAGAAAATTGCAGTGCTTGATGTTAAGTTTCTGGATCAAATGTTAGCCGTTGGCGTGAAGCCGGCAGGCAGTGTTATCGCTGGAGGTAATACGGATTTTCCAGAATATTTAGGAGACCAACCGAATGGCGTAGAAGTTCTGGGTACACGGGACGAGCCTAACCTGGAAGCCATTGTTGCACTCGACCCGGATCTGATCATCATGACCGACTTTCAAGAGAAACAGTATGAGAGTGTAAGTAAAATTGCTCCTACCTTAGTACTTGATTTCTACGAAGACTGGCGTGATACGTTAGCTACGGTGGCCCAAGTTACAGACAAGCAGGACGAGGCAGAGAACGTGCGCACAGCGTATGAAGACAAAATTGCCGGGCTGAAAACAAAATTGTCAGAGAAGCTGGGCGATGAAACAGTGGCGATCATTCGTCCTCGAAAAGAAGGCATTCGTGTGCACGGAATTGAGCACCGCATTGGCGGTATTATGTATAATGACTTGGGACTGAAGATGCCTGCTTTGGTGCAGGAGATTAATGAAGATGGTTCCGTAGAAATTTCCATGGAGAAAGTTCCTGAGATTGGGGCAGATCGTTATTTTGTCCTGTCGGATGAGCTGTTTGCAGCAGAAGCAGAGGCTATGTTGACTAATCCAGTGTGGAAGTCCCTCGATGCTGTAAAAAATAACCTTACGTATGACATGAACTCAACACTTTGGATCGCTTATTATGGCCCGCTTGCGATTAATCTGATTGTAGATCAGGCAGCGGAAGCCTTGCTCGGATCGAACTAATATGAACCCATATCTCTCGACAGACTTATGGAAAGAGACGGTAGAGGATCATTCGATTTTGCTTGGTGAGCCGCCTGAACATAGTGTCCGTACCATTGCTTTGAGTGAGTTGCATGACGAAGATGCGTGTCGAGAGTATATCCGCTGGTTTCAGAACTATATCGATGCACCAGACATGAAAGTCGCAGCTTCTATGTTAGCCAAGCGGCTTGGCTATCTATGGACGACTCCGCTCGTGACCGCGATGACGTTTCATCATCAGCATGTTACTTTTCAGCTGGAAAACAGCTTTCTCTATCATCCGAAGCTCGAAGAGCATGAGGGCGGTACACGTTTTCCTTTTCTAGCGGTGAACGGGCTTCAGGCTGAAGAACTGTCTGGAGACAGGAACGTATGGCGGGAAAAAGCGGTCCAGGAGATGTTTGCAGTACAGCTGACACCTCTGTTAAAGGCTCTTGCTGCGATTGCACCTCTTTCAATGAGTATTCTCTGGGAGAATATCATGGTACGGATTGGCCGATTATTCGCTCCTGATGAAGGCGAGACGGAGCAGGAACGTAAGATCATTCGAGAGGACTTCTCCTATCTGACGCAGGTGGCATCCGGACAAGTGTTTGGTGAGAGGAAGAATCCGTTGACCCGCTTCACCGAGTGTAAGGACAATGTGCATGTTGCCAAAAGTGAGCGGATCACCTGTTGTTTCTATTACCAGATGTCAGGGGAATATTGTCTCAAATGTCCGAAAATTGACAATGAGAAAGAATCTCAATTAAAATGACAACAGCAACAATTTTACCATTGCTATTGTCAGGAGATGAGAGAAATGCCGCTGCAAGAACAGACAAGTCTATGGAGTGATACGACGATCAAGATGCTTGACGGGTATAGCGGTACTTTGCAGACAAGCAGTGTTCTTAGCGAAACCGAATTAACCTCGAATGTATTGCTGCTGGCAGTAGGCGGGGAAGGGGAGCTTGCAATGAATGGTGAAGTTTGCCACATTGGAGCTTCTTTTGCTTGTCATGTGTCGAAGGGAACATCCGTTACGCTGACGGCCAGATCAGACGAACTTTATTATATCGTGATTAGGTATAAGGCTTCTTCCATGGAAGGAGCCTCCCATGCGTTGCCCTCGTATCGCAAACACCCGCTGCAAACGTCGTTTATTCAGAACCCCGTTACGCAAGCGGAATGGATTCAGAATGCGGAAAAAATCGTTGCCAAATGGCGTCGCGGTGAAGGGCTGGAACGTTTTCATGCCAATGCATTGCTCCAGGGGATGATCTACGAACTGATCATGGAGTATGAACGTGGTCAAGGCGGAGCAGAGTCCGACATGGTGGATGTTGTCGTGTCCTATATATCATCGCATTATCGCCAGAATCTGGAGCTGAAAGAGCTGGCAGCCCTCGCTGGATGCAGCGTAAGGCAGTTGCAGCGACGTTTCAAACAAGAGAAACAGCTCGGGCCGATGGAGTACGTCATCCAGTTGCGGATGGAGAATGCATCGCGAATGCTGCATCATACGGATGCCTCCATTGGGGAGATTGCTGACAAAATGGGCTATCGCGACATGTATTATTTCAGCAGGGCGTTTAAGAAATATTATGGCGTTCCTCCGCTGCGTTATCGACTTGCTGCCGCTTCAGAATTAGATGAAAACTATGCTCAAGCCTTACTGCGGAATCGCACAGCTTCTTCGTACGAGTCGGCCCAAGGTCCGGTGATCTGCCATATGCGAGGTGAATATCAAGTTACTGAATCGCCACAACGTATCGCCGTATTGGATGTTCAATATGCCGACCATTTGCTCGCGCTTGGATTATCTCCAGCAGGAAGTGTAGGATCGGGAAGTGCGGTGGTTAATTTCCCTCAATACATCCGGGCAGGACTTCAAGGTACCGAATTACTTGGGACGTATGAGTACCCTGATCTGCTTGCTGTAGAACGATTGTCGCCGGATCTGATTATCTGTACCGAGGTACATGATCAACATGTTGAACGGTTAAGCCGAATTGCTCCAGTAATCATGTTTAAACGTAATGAGAGCTGGCAGACTATTCTGAGTCTGTTCGGTGAACTGACAGGCAAGCGAGAAGAGGCCAAGCGTATACTTGCGGATTATCATCGACGTACTGCGTTGCTGTCCGATGAACTGGCTCAGGTACTGGCAGGTAAAAGTGTGGCACTGATCCGTCCGCTGGACTCTCTCGTTCGTGTACATTCTGCCGCTCATCGTACAGGCGCTGTGCTGTACCGTGATCTGGGTCTGCCGGTTCCACTATTTGTAGCAGATACCGACGACACAGCCTATCATATCTCTGTTGATAGATTACCAGCTGTCCAAGCCAGCCACTACTTTCTGCTTAGCAATGAACTCATGCAGGAGGGAATATCCACGACAGAGCAACGTATTCGGGGGATGCTTGATAAGGATGAGCGACAGCAAATACATTCGGTAGATGCCGCGACATGGATCGGCTGTTATGGGCCGACAGGTATTAATGGGATTGTGGATCAGATTGAACAGGCGTTGTTGGCTTGAGCAGGTGGTTGCCGGCGCTAGCCCATTTGCAGCGAAAGACGGTACGCTCTACCTTTCAAAAAGTTGATATGTTCTGAAAGTATCGAAGGTCGTCTGATTCCCTATGGGATGAAGAAGGACCTTTTTGTTTGATTACTATAATAAAGGGTTCCACTGAATATTCGCGTCCTGTACAACCCTGCATATATTCAGCGTATTCAAAGCCCATTGGATCGATTGGATAAGGGTTTGAGAAAACTAATAAATCTCCCTTATTCGTCAATTTCCTTTCGCAATTGTAACAATATGGGTTATCATATACGTAGTTCAGGCACTATTAGGATGGAGTATGTTGTATGTGAGAAATACAAAAATTAATCATTGTATGAATTCAATTATAAGATTACGAGGTGATTCAATGAGAAAAAATACTGCAATAATCGTATTAATAGTTGGATTGATAATAAGCATGTACTTCAACTATCAATTCAAAGCGTACAAAGACAATCAAGAAGTGGATTACACGGTTAAACTGAATCATGGAACCGAAATTGGTATAAAAGAATCAATCTACAATTTAGATAATGTGATCAAAAGCTTAGAGGACAATTCTTCGAAGGAAACAGTCATACACGCATTAGGAAATGTGGCCGTATCTTTGAAAGTGGGTGAAGAATCATTCATCTTTTTGGATTCCGACTTCAGGGAAGATCAGTTATCGTCAACCAATTTAATCTATAATGTGTTTAGAGATATGTATACGTATATAAGTGTAGAAATCACAGACGACATTTTATCGAATAAGATATCGCTAGAAAAAGAATCGAGAAATCAACTGATTAAGGATATAGGAGTGTTTAAACAAGATTTGGAGTATATCGATAGTCAATTTAACGAGGATATTCTGAAAGAACAAAGTCCTAAGTGGATTGAAAATAAATGGAAAGAGTTAATTGGAGAGATTGTAAATCGAAATACGGATTCTAAGTTATATGAAAGAATTAAAATGAAATATAATCTATAAGTACTGATGAAAAGTATTAAAAAAACTTGGAGTATGCTAACCGTTAAGTGAAAGACTATAAGGAGGGATATAATGAAGCTTTTTCGTGGAAAAGAAGCTTTAATTCAAGATACTGATCTTATAAAACCTTCAATATATACGCCTCTTGGAACAATTGAACTTTCACTTGCTGTCACCAGCGAATTTTATCTTCCTACTCACTGTTCTCAGCTCAAACATGGCGGATCACTATACCAGTATTACTACGACTCGTTTGATTGCGAGTTAGTGCTCTGTAATCTGAACCATAATCTTTCTTCACCTCAGGAAGTAGAGGAATGCTGGGGAGCCGTATTTAGAATCAAACCCAATACACATCATCGAATAAGCACATGTAGCTTTTCTGCTTCGTGGAAAGAGGGATACAGCTGGGAAGATTACGGATCTGACACGGGAGAAAATCTTGAAGCTGTCGAATATGAGAATGAACAGTACCACTTACACATAGGAACCCAAGATGCACCCCTGATAATGGGGAAAAGAAACCAAAGCGATATGATTCCTAAATCTCTAGATTTAGACTCTGATTCTGAGAAGTATAGTTTTGTCTTACATTCTGATCAAGGCATTGAAGTATCTATGACAGAGATTGATTCCCACCAGATATGCCAAGTACATTTTTTAATAGCGTGGAAGAGAAAAATAGAAGAGGATATTTCTACTTGGTTAGCTGTAGACCAGCCCACCAAAGAAATCTTAAAGGAAGAAGATATTTGGTAAACTATAAACGAAAATAGTATATAAAGAACAAGAGATACATCCTTGATCAAGTATTGGGAGAAGTGTGGTACTTTACCTATATATATAGGGTATTTTTGATATACGTCCAAGGTAAAAGGAGAGAATGTAAATGAACAACATAAATTCTCATAATTGCAACCTAAATATAAGTTATGACCTGCCTGATGAGGTGTGGGATAAAGTTTCTAAAGTATATGAGTGTATGCCAGGGTGGATGGGTTATAAAAGTGGAATTCCATATTGGTTCGGGTCTGAAGAGGATGATGTTTTTATTGAAGCATCCGTTGAGCCTAGTGGATTATCATTTTATGCACAGATGAATAACGATGATTGGATATCTTGGATAGAGACATTTAAGTTGGAAGCGTCAAAAGTGTTGGGTTTTGATGTTGGTGAACCTGAAGATGGATATGTGTGATGAAAGAAGGAGGATCTAATGATGAGTGATTATGGTACATTACATGAGTCAAACGGTCGTTATGCTTTGAGGTTTGAACGATTTCTTCATCAAAATCCAGAAGATGTTTTCCTTGTGATCACGAAGTCTAGTTCCTTCGCCCGATGGTATCCTTTCGCAACAGGAGAGATGGATCTGAGAATTGGTGGCAGGATTGCCTTCGATGATGGTGAAGGAACGACATATGAGGGGACCATTACAGAGTTAGAAAAGCCATATGTATTTGGTTTCCGTGAAGTTGATGATCTGATTAACATTTCATTGCAGGCAGAAGATAAAGGGTGTCGAATGATCTTTACCCATACGTTTAACGATGATTCATGGGCAGTGAATACTGCCGCAGGATGGCATAGGTGTCTGGATGTATTGGTGCAAATCATCAATGGTAAACCCATTCAGTGGCATGATAACTCCACTAAGCTGCGTGAAATCTATAGTGAAGCATTTAATATGGAAGGTTAACAGAAGTGTGAATGTGGTGTAGTAACTTTCATTCTACACGAATCCGGCCTTAGGCGCTTTTTTATTTATTTACAGTAGGTGTCGCACTTCATAGTACAATCCGTCAGATCATAAAATCCCCTCCAAATAGTCTTAAAGGGGATAATAGTGAACTTTTCTATTTTTCATTACTAATTAGACCAGAGTTCTTTAATCTGCTCTACCAAGTTATTTAACGTTTTACCATCTGTTTGATTTGTGAAATTTTTCATTTCTTCAGATTTCCCTTGGTACGCAGACAAAACATAATCATCATCAACAACATAATAAGTGGCATACCTAGTGAAAGAATAACTGCCTTGTTGCTCTGGCGCTGTTCCTTTTTTCACTGAAGCAACAATCTTCATACCTGGTTCTAAATCTGGTTCAACCCCTATGAAATCAGCATTGTAGAACAAGTTAGTAGTTTCATCAACCTCTTCCCCCACAATCACCTCATCCACTTTTACTTCATATGAAACAAAAGTAGGTTTATACGGCTCAATACCTTGAGCTTTATCTTTCTCTGCGGCATCACCCTCTGGTGTTCCTGGTTCTGCAGTTAAGGTAGATTGAAAACTAGGGTTTTGCTTAACAACTTCAGCAATAATTACTGCATCTGACATTTCTAATATTTGTTCAAAGGGAACATCAACGGATTGGGCTAAACTAGCATTACCTTCTGAAAGAGGATATTCTTTGCGAAGTTCTAGAATTCTTTCATCCGAAAGACTTGAGGTAATTGGTTTATTACTTGAGCAACCCATTACAACTAATACTACACTTAAAAATAATATAGTTATCAAGATTTTCCTCATCTTAATCTCCTCCATCTTAGTATTTGTTGTTAATATCATTTAAATCGTGTTGTCTAGGTACATAATAACCCTCATATTGGCCACCAGATCTCATGATTGACTCAACACTTGTAGGATAGTAACTAACATTGGGATGACCTAAACCCAGAACATGGCCTATTTCATGGACTATAGTAGCAACCTTGTGATTGCCTGGGTTAGAACTGCTATAGTTAGCGACATATGGTGACATATATATTTGAGCTGACGAAATCCTTTTCGAAGATTGTTGCACAGTTGATGAATCTATAACAATTCCGTCTGTTGTCTTCAGATCTGCTATTCCTAGTGTCCCGGCTCCACCCACACCAAATCTATCTGACCAATATGCCTTTGTTCCTGTGGCGATGTCAACGTTTGAAGAGCCATAACCGACTTTATCAATTACAATCTTCTGAGAATATGTTGACCATAACGTAGCTGCTGTTGTGTAGGCGCTTGTATAGTCGGAGTTTAATCGATCTCCGTTCACCTTAAGATAAGGTTTCCCATTACTTAAGTTATTCCATTTAACAGGGATTGCTGTCCAATTTGGAGCTGACCCGGAATAATACATTTCATGGGCACTTAGACTCGGACTAATAGAGAATACTGAGATTACAGCAATTAGAAAGAACGCCATATACTTTTTCTTGAAATTCACAACCCTACACCTCTCTTTTATGGGATAGTTTTCTAGTCTTAGAGGTTTACGATACAATATGATAGATAATATGTCAATTATTGGTTTACCATATGACATATTGTAAAAAAAAAGTGCGACAGTTCCTCTGTAAAAAATTCGTGAGTCGTAGGAATAAACGAACCCTAAGGCTCATCAATATCGTATAACAAAGTGTTAATGATGTGGGAGGTTTCCTTTTTGCTGTAAATAGTGGTGTTTCCTTAAAGGAGGATTTTAAATAATGAGAAAAAGGCATTCTATTGATAAAGCGGAGTGGTCAGAAACAAGAGAGAACCAGTATCACAAAGAATGCAAGGGTATTGTATTTGCATATGGCGATAGACTCATCGAAGTGGATGGCACGGTTTATTTGAAGGGAAAATAAATCCAAATTAAGGTAATTAAACCTCTTAAACGAAAAACATTTTGGTATGAAACATGGCTGAAGATCAAAGAAATTTACAATGCATAGTCTAATATGAAATTTAACATGATCACTTAAGAGCAAATGAAGGTTGATTAATCATTTTATGAGTCATATCAGGAGGTAATATATTTCAATGACGATAATTTGTCTCGAAGGTGCCAGTTCTGTAGGTAAAAGTACGACTTGTCAGCAGTTCGCTACACAATATGATGCATTTATTGTTCCAGAAACAGGGATTCTTTTTGAAACTCCTCATCTTGAAGGTAAGGAACTTATGATGTGGTTGCTGGAGAGACAAATTGAAAGATGGCATATAGCATATGAGAAGAATCAACAACATGAGTATGTGATTTTGGATGGCGATATATTTAAGATTTGGTACAGCTGGATATATGGTTATGAGCACCTATCTTTAGATGAAACAGCAAACTTCTTTAGAAAGAAGTTATTGGAAAATGAAATATCATTACCGGATGCTTATGTACTATTCTGGGCTGAAGAAGATGAGCTGCGCAAGCGAAAGGAGATGGATCAGACAAGATCCAGAAGAAATTTTGATAAACACCTACGCATGATTGAACCTCAAATGAGATACTTCCATTATCTTAATGAACTGGTACCAGGATATGTGGGAATTCATAAAGCAGAGTCTATAGCAGATAATGTACATCATATTGTAAAGCATAGCGAGACATTACCGGACATAAAAAAACGAGAGGTTGAGATCTTTGATAGAGTCATTGATTTCTATAAAAGTAACACTCCTTAATCTTAGTGTGATTTTAATATCAGATACCAAAGCTACTCTAGCTGTGCCTTGGATAACTGACCAAATACTGTGATCAAAGAAAAAATAAATATGCGAGGTGAGTTATGGACGTAAGAAAAAAATATAAACGTAAAATCGTTCGATCCAATCGACTATTTTATTGTTATGTTGATCCGGATATTGACGATGAAGGGATAATCAAATTACATATTGTTTCTGAGGATAAGAAGTTAATCGTCACTTATGAAGTGGGACAACACAGTATTAAGCATAAGATCCCATTTATAGTCATCATCGGAGAAGAATTCGAAGGCTGGACAACAGAATATATAGGATACAGAAGAGTACTAACACCGAAATGGAGCGATGAGATCATCACGCCAAAATTGGAAGACTGATCAGGAATACTCGGCATTTAAGAAATGCAGTAAAAGAAAGAGATTAGTGTTTAATAGAAGGTGAATGTTTCAGATCACATCATACGCATAGGGACCATTGCCCATTTGGTCCTGAGCCAGGTTAGAAGTGAACTCAGAGATATGACTTCTGTTACATGGAAGAATTTCTTCTCGTACCTGCCGGTTGTCTATTCACTTTAAAAAGTAAATAATTCTGCACATGAATGTGTAAAAATTTACAATTCCAAAGACTTATTGATATTTATATGATATGACTCAAGATCAGCATTAATACCTAATTTAATATTGATTAATTCCTCCTATGGAAAAATAGTGTAAATTAATATATATTTAGAATATAAACTATAAGGAGGAATAATGTTGAAAAAGATTCTGGTAAAAGGATTCCTTTTATTAACATCTATGTTAGTAGTTTTAGGAATGCTTCCTGTGGGGCAACCTACGGCTAGTGCAGAGACACAATACACTACTCATGAGATATCATCGGAAGTGGAGGTCAGTGTGCCTGACTCGGTCTATGGGAATGATGAAGATTTAAGTGTTATTGAGGCAATTAAGGACGATGGTTTAATAGGGCCGCTTGCAGAGATTGGACCTACATATCCAGGTACTAATGTACCAATGAGAGTTGGAGATGTGTTGTACTCTACTAAAACAATTGGTGGTAGTTCACAATTTGTGGGTCATGTGGGTATTGTAAATTCAAATTTTAAGGTGGTACATGTGACCCTGCCTGTAAACGGTGGGACTGTAGATAACATGACTAATTACATGTGGAGACACGGAGAAGGGGAAACCATAAAAGTATATAGACCCAAAAATGGCCGTGGTGTAGGAGCTGCTAAATGGGCGGTGTACAATTACAAAAAGGCTACACAATACCTTATTCAAATCGATTCACCCCTAGATACACTTACTCCAAACTATTGTTCCAAATTTATGTGGCAAGCTTTTTACTATGGAGAGGGTATTGATATTACTGATAAAGGTAAGACCGGTGATACTAATTTTTTTGTAACCCCTTCAGCGTTTACTAAGTCTAACCATTTTGTTTATACAACCTCTTTTAAAGCTGTACGCAACTAATAATGTAATAAAAGTTACACAGAAACTCTGACTTTTTTAAAAGTTAAAGAGTTTCTTTTCTTTATAGATTAAAGTTGATTTGGTAGAATTAATGCTAATATTACAGTTAGGAGGTTTATATGAAGAAAACGGGAAGCATAAAAATGATTCTGAGTGGTGCTATAATTCTAATCATATTATTTATTGTCGGTTTTTATGTATTCTTACAGTTCAAATACAATTCTCTTGAAGCAAGCCTAAAAGAACACCTTATAAATGTCGAGGGATATAAAGAAGAAGAAATTGTTAGTATAGAAGCTAAGTTGAGTTCTATGCCTAAATATCCTGTATATGTTGTATTTTCAGATGATCCAGAAACTAAATATATTTTTACGGATGGAGATGGAGAGGTTCCGAAGTGGCATCAATTAGATCCTAAGACTCCTCAGCGTTTACAAAATAGCGAAGAATGATTCATATCTCCTTCAACCTAGCCATTAATTCTAAACGGCGACCTTTTTCCAGATTCAATTGGAAGAGGTCGCCGAGTTAGTCTTGGAACGTTTCTTGATTAATGTTCAGCGCATAAGATAGTGGAAATAGGGTGGATGAAGTCGTAGAATTGATTGAAAATTATTTGTAAGTGAAATTGAGGGTCAAGTCCATCGCATAACAATATATTCACGCTTCGGGGCCTGCGGCCCCTTGGTCCGCCAGATGGATTTCGAGGAAGTGAATCAGGCGGACACACCTGCGAGGCTAACTGCGCTGGCGCGCAGCCGGCTCCTGCGGAACCTTAAGCCTCTCGGCGTCGTGAATACGGTAACGTTATGTGAAACAACCACTCGAAAGCAAAGGGACGATCGAATGATAAAAATAAATGAAAATGAATTATCAAAACCTCTTAAAATCATAATGGGAGATAGTTTTAAGTCGAGAAAGATTAGAACCATTCTTGCAGAACATGTATGGGAGCATCTGTCTTATGAAGAAGGCGTTGAAGCAGCAAGAATTTGTTATGATTTTCTCGAACCACAAGGATACATTCGATGCGCAGTTCCCGATGCTTTTTTTAGGGATGGATGGTTCGTACATAACTATAAGACAATTACAAGCATGTTTGAAGAAGCAGGATTCACGATTAGATTACTGGAATATTGTGACGAAGGTGGAGAGTTTCATTATAACGACTGGAATCCTGAAGATGGTTTTATTCATAGATCATTTCGGTTCGATCACAGAAATAAGAATAATGAATTAGGATTTGTGTCGCTTATAGTAGATGCAATAAAAGAATTGTCTGAGTAACTGGAAGAAGTGAGTGGCATCACATAACATAAAATTCACGCTACGAGCGCCTTGGGTCCGGCATTTGCCGGACACCCGACATACGTCGGGTCGTGAATACAGGAACGTTATGTGAAATACCGGAAATCACTTATTTTAGAGGGGGGAGTTATGCAACAAGTGGATCTAACCATAACTCTTGAAGAGCTAGACGACGAAAAGTGGGATGAACCGAATTTTGCTTCTCGATTAGTTCTCCGAGTAAATGAATTAAGAAAGAAACCTCTTTGTGAATTGAATACTGAGGATTTAAGGCTTTTGATCGGGCAACAAATGAGTCTAGATCTTCTTTTACCTCTTGCTTTGGAGAAATTATTGGAGAACCCATTGAGATCAGGAGATTTGTACATGGGGGATTTATTTTGTTCGGTGCTCAAGGTAGAGCAGGAATATTGGGAAGAACATAGAGAACTGAAGAACGAATTAGATGAAGTAATTAGAACATATGAAGAGGCGAGAAAGACATTAGAAGAGTACATAAATAAATACAGAAGTGATCCTATTTAAGGGTATTCAAGGAGGCTAAGTACTTTAGTTAACATTATATTCATGCATCGGTCATAAGCCCTTGGTCCGACAGTTGCCGGTCACCCAGCATAAGCTGGGTCGTGAATACAGAATCGTTAGGTGAAAACCTGCTAGACATATAAATCGAGGAGATTCCAAGATGGAGAGAACAAATGTAAAAGTAGAGTTCAGTATATTTGGAGATCAATTTGACCTCAATATAATTACAAATACATTGTTAATTCCCCCCACAAGAACTTGGGTCAAAGGCGATCCTATACAGAGAGATCTATTTCGTAAGGAAACGTGTTGGGAGTTAGCTACAGAGTACGAAGGATCTTTGGATATCAATGATCAGATCGATAAGGTTAAGATTCTAATTCAGGATCGAAAAGATCAAGTTGTAAAATTAATTAGGCAGAACAATCTTGAATGTAAGTTTGAAGTCGTAATTAATATTGAGAATAATGAAAAGCCAGCAATGTATTTAAATAAAGATACCATAAAGTTCATTTATGATTTAGGGGCGGAAATTGATTTTGATTTATACATTTATAGCTAAGAATTGATAAGAAGATTCAAAGATGAGCAGGACACAACATAAAACATACTACTAGAAAGATGAAAGTTATGTTGCTTCATTAGGATGAAATAATAATTACTTTAGAGCAGGGATGCGGGAATTCTGAGAATATTTTTGAAGTCAATCTATTTGTTATCTGCTGTAGGAGTCGGCGTTGGATGCTTTTATTCATTCATATTTTTTATCTTTAATATTGGCGATGGTTTGATTAGTAATGATAACAAGCCTGCTGCTTTCGGGGTTGCTGCTTTGGCGGTAGTAGGAACAATCGTTTTTTTAATGCTTGGCAGACTCATTTACAATTCCAACTCCTATATTGGCCCAAGTATTGTAATCATTGTTGTTACCGCTATTCTGACTTTGCCAGTTGTCGATGTGGCTAATAATGTGATTGGTACTTATCAAACACACCGCGTGAAGCCTTATGTGGAAAGTTATATGAATGACTTAAAAACAAGTTTTGTTGAAAAAATAACACCATTGGAATTTGATTATACCGAAAGCAAGACTGAAACTCTACGTTACTGGAGTAATAATGGACATGATATTTGGATTAAATTAAGAAAGAAAAATGAAACACTGACATCATGGGATTTAAATAACGTAATTAATGCCTTACCTTCAGCTAAGTATGGAGTAAGAGTATTCATATATTATAAGAGCTTTAAAGAGTATCCAAACGATCAGTATTATATTGATTTTACGATTCAAAATAGCCAAACTGTTCAACCTTATTGTAATTCGGATGATTTTGAACATAATCTATGTGATTTTGTAAAAGGAAAATAAATAATGTCGAGAAAATATAAAAGTGAAATGTAGAACAAGGGTATTAGGAAGTCGAAGGCACTGGATAACTGATTCGTGCCATTCTTGCGAGACATTATGAAGTTATTAGGATTGAAGGGTAGTAAAACTGAAGAAGAAGAAGAAGGAGTTTCCAAATTGAAGAATCAAAAGCGTTTAAGATTTTGCTATTTCTTTTGATGATACTAGCCCTAAGTGGTTGTATTTCAATTAAAGGAGGATCTTAAATAATGAGAAAACGACATTCTACTGAAAAAGCGGAGTGGTCAGAAACAAGAGAGAACCAGTATCACAAAGAATGGAAGGATATGGTATTTGAATTTGGCGATAGACTCATTGAAGTGGATGGCACGGTTTATTTGAAACGAAAAGAAGTCGAGATTAAGGTAATAAAACCTCTTAAACGAAAAACATTTTGGTATGAAACATGGCTAAGGATCAAAGAAATCTACAATACATAGTCTAATATGAAATTCAACATGATCGCTTAAGAACCAGTGAAGGTTGAGTAATCATTTTGTGAGTAATATCTGGAGGTAATTGAATGACGATAATTTGTCTTGAAGGTGCCAGTTCTGTAGGTAAAAGTACCACTTGTCAGCAGTTCGCTAAACAATATGATGCATTTATTGTTCCAGAAACAGGGTTCCTTTTTGAATCTCCTCAACTTGAAGGTAAGGAACTTATGATGTGGTTGCTGGAGAGACAAATCGATAGATGGCATATAGCATATGAGAAGAATCGACAACATGAGTATGTGATTTTGGATGGCGATGTATTTAAGATATGGTACAGCTGGATATATCGTTATGAGCACCTATCTTTAGATGAAACAGCAAACTTCTTTAGAAAGAAGTTATTGGAGAATGAAATATCATTACCGGATGGTTATGTACTATTCTGGGCTGAAGAAGATGAACTGCGCAAGCGAATGGAGATGGATCAGACAAGATCCAGAAGAAATTTTGACAAACATCTGCGCATGATTGAACCTCAAATGAGATACTTCCATTATCTTAATGAACTGGTACCAGGATATGTGGGGATTTATAAAGCAGAGACTGTTGCAGATAATATACATCATATTGTAAAGCATTGCGAAACATTACCGGACATAAAAAAACGAGAGATTGAGATTTTTGATAGAGTAATTGATTTCTACAAAAGTACTACTCCTTAATCTTAGTGTGATTTTAATATCAGATACCACAACTACTCTAGCTGTGTCTTAGATAACTGACCAAATACTGCGAACAAAGAAAAAGAAATATGCGAGGTGAGTTATGGGCGTAAGAAAAAAGTATAAACGTAAAATCGTTCGCTCCAATCGATTATTTTATTGGTATGTTGAACCGGATATTGACGATGAGGAATAATCAAATTACATATCGCTCCTAAATGGAGTGTAATTGCATTGGAGAAATAACTTAGACACGTGTGGACTCTTTTGAAAACGTATACGTGGAAACAAGATTATGTAATCAATATTTAAATAAAGGGAGAGTAACTAATGCAGATGAAACGTGGATGTCATATGGTAAACAAAGTAATCGCTTGTGTTCTATCATTCATATTTATCATTATGGCAATAGCAGCACCTACCCACGCTGATGAGAAACAGGTTGAGACTACACCATCCAGGATTCCTTTATCCAATTTAGAGGAAACGATTGATGCTTATGTAGCCTCGTATGAGAAGTACACCGCTGCCGTTTCGGTTGTGGCTATTAAAGATGGTGAAACCATTGTGAACAAGGCATATGGTTACGCAGATATTGAGAATAAGCGAAAGGCGGATACCTCTACTGTGTTTGAATGGGCTTCCATCTCGAAACTGTTGGTCTATACGAGTGTGATGCAGCTTGTCGAACAAGGAAAGCTTGATTTGGAGACGGATATCCAGGAATATCTGCCAGAGGGATTTTTCAAAAAGCTGAAATACGATGATCCAATTACCCTCTTGAACCTGATGCATCACAATGCGGGTTGGGAAGATCAAACAGTGACGGAAGTGTACTATTACGACGAGAATGAAAATGTTGATTTAGGAGAAACGCTGCGTAAAAATGAGCCGAAACAGATCTATAAACCGAATAGCATAGTGGGTTATTCGAACTATGGCGTTGGTCTAGCCGGTTACATCGTGGAAGAGATAAGTGGCCAACCTTTTTATGAGTATGTCAATCAACATATATTTAAACCCCTTCATATGAACGACACTACGATTCATCCAACGGGGCAAGATCGTCCAGACCTCGTGCAAAGAAGGAATGAGATTGAAGGATATACGAAAGATTTGAAACTGATCCCTGAGAACAGAGTATTCGTTACGTTTTATCCGACAGGGGCAGCCATCGGGACAGCAGAAGATTTAGGCAAATTCCTTGCAGCGTTGATGCCTGTCGATGATAGCAATGTATTATTTGCAAAAAGGGATACGTTAGACGAAATGTTGTCAACAAGTCTATATTATGACGGGACTTCGATTCCTCGATTTGCGCATGGGTTCGTTGAGATGGAATATTGGGTACCTACACTGTTGCACGAGGGGAATCTGAAAGGATTTTCAAGCAAAGTTGTCTTTGATCCCAAATCTAAATTTGGGATGGTCGTCATGACAAACCAGTCTTTTGAGGAAATTTATTATTATGGGCTTATTAAAGAAATTTTCGGTGATAACGTCAATTCTAATATAGTTACTTCGGAGGGGGGAGGATATTTTCAATCCGCACGACGGGCGGCCTCTAGATTTACTAATTTATTTACAGCCCTTGATATAAGGAAATTCACAAAAGCTGAATTAAGTAGTTCTTATCATGTTGTCGAGCATAATGGTGTTGTTGATAAAATTTCCTTTACTCCTTATATTGATTACTTGCCTATATCGAATGTAAAGGTAAACTTGATAAAGATATCTTTTATTCCTGCTGTGCTTGCCGCCATTTTCAGTTTATGTGCTTTGCTCGGCTATGTAATCCGGATGCTTCTTAACAAACGAAATAAACGAGGAAAGCCTACCACCAATTTTAATAAATACCATCTTGCAATTAACTTTGCAGGTGTGGCACTCCTTCTTAATCTTTTCATCATACAAACGAAGTTAAGGTTTCCAAATTATCCTGCTTATTCTTCATTACGGATCAATTTAATGTTTAACCTACTTTATGTGGTTCTGGCAGTGGCGTATCTTGGCTTACTTATTTATAAACTACGGAAGAGTAGTTACAGTAAAAAGCAAAAGGTGATGTACATCGTGTCTGGCATCTCGGCTCTCATATTGGCTGCTTTTGTTGTGGGGTGGAATTTGTATGTTTAGCAGGGCAGAAGCTAAATGAGTAACTTAAGCATTATTGATAAATGCCATGATTAGACTTCGTAATTCCGATCTTAGCGTGTGAGATGTCAAAGGATAGATCAGAGATAAGGTGGTCACAGAATGGAAACTAAAATGCTGTTTGGCGTGGGGTTAGTCTTCGATACTCCGGAATTCGGAACCATCGTTATGGGGGCTAATGAAGAGTTGGATGAACTACTTCCTTCAACAATCAAAGAGATGATCGGTAAACAGATTATCATCAAAAAAACGGATGGGAAAGAGCAAATATTTGAAGTTGTTTCTACTCAAATTAACCATTCTATAGCCGGCAAAAAAAATATCGGTATATGTTTGGGTAAAAGTATATCCCCAGACGAAATACCTGCGGGTTCAATCGTCTACTGTTATTCATCAGGACAAATTGATCAATAGTGCAGCTTGGGTAAAGATGCTATGGAGTAGCGGTTTGTTATTGAATTTACTGTGCCCATCTCTACTTCATAATATCCTATATATTCCGAAAGCATCGAAAGTCGTCTGATTCCCTATGGGATGAAGAAGGGACTTCCTTTTTATTTAGATAGCTGTACAAGTTACTTAGGAAAAGAAATTCTACGCATTAAAAGTAATTGTATTAAGATTTACTTAGTCATTAGGAAAATTGTAATACCAAGCCTACACTTTTTGAACAATAAAAAGATTCAGCGCTACCAGTGCTAGCTGATTATTAAGTAGTTAGGGAATAAGAACTAATTTTAGTTCCTGAGACATAGGTGTTTTCCTTCGCATATACCACAATATGGGTTATTATGTATGTAGTCAGGTAAATACAGTATGTTTGTAAATTAGATGATCCACAACATAATTGAAAGGAATCATAACAAATGAATTTTGAAGAAACAGTATCTGATTTTTTGCTTCTTAAAGATGGCGAGAGTGCTTCGAGACCCAGAGGATATTATAAAGATCTCATTGTTTTTTATGCGTATCTAAAGTCCATTGATGTATCAGATAACAACATAACTGAATTTGTAAAGGGAATAAATACGGACACAATTATTAAAAGCATAGATTTTTACATTAAGCAAAATAACATAAAGAAAATGTCCACAGTTCAGAGGTACGTTTCGGCAGTGAAAGAGTATCTTTTATATGTTGTTACTACTGGATATGTCAGTAACACTGGATTTATTCAAGAGTTAGGAGCACCAGCTTACACAGAAGAATCCTTTAGAAATAAAGTTAACCTATACATAGCTGAATGTACTTTGCTTGATAAATCTGCATCTTATGATCCATTAACTTATCATGAAGTAAAAGATTTAATTGCAGAATGTAATCTAGCTTTAGATATTCTTACTACCGGAATAAAAAAAAGTAAGGAGATGAATATGACAACAGCAGCATTGATCATTAAGTTAATTTTATTAACTGGCATTCCTTATAGAGAAATTATAAAGATACCACACAACTCTTATAACAAAAGTTTGGGCTCTTTTTGCATTAATGGGATGACTATTAGATTACCAGAAGGCTTAATAAAACAATTTAATAGTTATATAAAATTGAGAGAAAAGATAACCCATGTGAAAGAATTATTTGTAACATATGATGGTCAGAAATTATCATCTAATACAGCTCAAGTTGTGTATTGGTTGAAACGATTATCAGGTAGACAAGATTTAACAGGAATCATAAAATTTGCGATTGTTCAAATGATGAAACTTGATGTTAACCAAGTTATTATAGAGAATTTCACAAAAGTTGGAATGAAAATTATTCAATCGTGTAAAGATCAGTTTCTGTTAGAGCAAGGGTTAACAATAGAAGTTGATTTAGATTCTAAACTAAGAAGATCGGAGATCTTTAATATTTTGTAGAGTAATCTAAGTTTGTTACATTCTTCACTACAGAGAAAGAGATTTCATTGAGCTTTGGTCACTGAATGAGGAGATAGAGAGGAATTTCGACATAAAACCAGTTGGATTTATGAACAGTTAGATTTACTACGGAGTTTATTCATGAAGGAGGAAGATCATGTGGGATTTCATTGATGGAATGATAAAAATTATGCCACTAATTGTTGCTGCATTTGCTATAGCAAGATTTATGATTACTACTATGAACAAATCAATTATTGAAATAATTCTAACACCAAATATTAAGAAACATTGGGAAGGGTTTTACGAACTTGTTGTGCTTTCATTTATAGTTACAGCGGGAATATCTGTTCCGGGATTTATTAAATCTCCTCTTTCGGATCAAGTCATCAATATTCTTTTTTTTATTGATTTAATTATAGTATTTGTTACAGGAATTACAGTATTTGCTTTGCTAATTATTAATATTTGGAAGGATATCAGTGGTAAAAAAAAATTAATTGATTTTATTGTTTTAGGAAACTTTATATCAATTGTATCGCTAATGGCTCTTAGTTTTACATTATACAAGGTAATGAATCAAGTATTAATTGATCATCAATATTCAGAACTTTTGTTTGTCTATATGGGTTGTACGTTTTTTATTTTTTCTCTCTTTCAACTATATAGTATTGTGTATAGAACTCTTACTAAACCGAAGAAAAAAATATATCAAATGGAGTCAATTGAGTCTTCCAAAATTAATGAAGAATTAAAATCCCTCAAATTTGAATTTATGTTGGATGATGAACGACATGTACTTAGTGGATTATCACTCAGATCTTCTTTAGATTTACCTTTATATATTTACTATCCTAAAGAAGAGAAATTGATTAAGTACTTTAGGATTGAGCGTTAAAACTGGTTCCTAATTACAATGCTGATATCAAGGTGAGTCCTAAAATTATAAAGATATTAACAGTAAAAGAAATACAATTAAAAGATGATTATATTATTCGAGGAGTTCACCTTATTATGAATAAATTAGAAGAAATCATTCAGTACTACGTTGACAACAAGGAAGACAAGAACGCCGAAAATGTGGAATTCCTACAAGAGAATGTGTTAGGTAAGTCTAGTAATGAAATAGCTACTTTAATATCAAAAATTTTACCCGAAGAAGTGGGAGGGATTGTTGCAATATCCGGATTTCATTATCAATTTTTAGTCGCGATTGAGTATATGATAGATATGCTCAATGGCAAATGGGATTACATATTTATAGAGCACCTCGATGACATTGTGGTTGGGAAAGATAATTTAATAAGATTCATTCAAGTTAAAACCAGCGAGAAAGTAATGATAGAGGCTACTTCTAGTCCTGCGTCCGGTTTGTACTATCGTACACCCATTGAAGGTAGAATTGAAAAGAAAAACAACAGTTGGATAGATAAGTTGTTTTCTAAAGCAGAACTGCTCCAACAGAAAGACGGGTACATCACACAGTTTCAATTATATTCAAGTTACCATTATATAAAAACTAAGGGTTTCGATTTGGATGTGTACACTGGAAACACTAATTACGATATGGATATTGTCAATACGGATCACTTGTTATTAAAACTCAGTGCCCCTGCTTGTGATAAAAATGGAGAACGTTATGATTATGAAATAAAATGTGGAGAGAAACCCGAGGAACTTTTAAGAAGATTTTATTTATATACGGGTATGAGTCTTCATAAGTTAGAGGTATTTGAGGATCATTTGTGTATGAGACTTAGTGAGTGGTTATTCCGTGATGTTGGGGATAGGGTGAGGATTCATCCCAACGATTTAAAGGTTTTAATTGGCCATTTATGCACGAGATGTACATATAGAGATAATACAGAAAGATTACTTATCACTAGGGAGAAATTGGAGGAGATTTTGGATGAAATTAGAGCAAGGTGCTTAGATTCGGTGGAACATACCTCTGAGATACATGGAAATATGTCAGCTGTTTCTAAAACTATTGATTCCATAGTGAGTGAAATTGAAACCTGCGCGCACGCATCTGTATTTAAAGATAAATTATATACCTATCGTGATTATCTAAAAAGATGGATTGATAACGGAGGAAATATCAGGGCTTTAATAGAGCGATATGTTGATGGCACAATTAAAAGTTCTGCTTATGCTAACTTACAGGAATTAAATAGGGAGCAAAAGATGCATGATTTTTTCAATATTGTTTTCATTATGATGATAGTCAAAGATTCCTTTCTTGAATTCACTGATTCGAATAGTCTATTAACAAAAAAATGTACAGTATCTAACCTGCTATTCTCTTTTTTAAGTTTGGAGTCAAGAAATAACTTACAAGCAGGTATACAGAAACTTGAATCTATCATTCAACAATTAGACACAAATGATCATCTAAATATGTTGGATAAAACGCTAAGAATAGTATTTCAAAATTATACAGATAGAAGATTTACAGGAACCGTTCGTCATGAAATAAAAAGCTCTTCAGACATTCAAATAGAAGGATTTGATGATGAGCAACCTCTTAATAAGGTTACGTATCTTGTTGACATCATTCCAGGAGTAGAGATGAAATTAGACTTTTCAGAAGCTTTAAATGAGCAAGATTTTTTTAGAGAAAAAATGCAAGAAATTTGGGAAAAGTACTGCGGTGAGGTGAGCTGATGGATATTTTTAATACAACACATAACCGATTGCTTGATAATGGTTTTGCCGTGTACTACAGTAAAGAAATTGAAGCTTTGGGTGCCTCATTTTATAAGTCAACTATAAATAATGTGGTGTTGAAAAAACTTCACTATGACGAAGAGCTAAGTTTAATAAGAACATTTTCGTGGGATTTAAGATCTATATTAATGGAAGGTAAGGAGAATATATGGAATACATATGTTTTATTCTGTGTAGATGATGAAATTGATTTCGAAACAATCTATAAGATCGAACGTGATACTAAGTCGTTACGCAAATATGCTATTTGTAGTGAATTAGATCTAAACCGGATACCTTTTTTAGACGAATATAGAGAGATAAAAAAGCCAACTAAGAATGATGTGGTTGTAGGAGATGGAAATGAGTATCTGAAAGAAATTATTCATTTTATTGAAGAGAGTGACGGAAGACAGAATAAATTGACTGTTGATCAGTTAAATGCGCTTATGAATAAAATAATAAATATGGTGGAGCTGCGCTATGAAAATAGACAAAATAACTCTTAAAAATTTTAGGAACTATTATGGAGAAGTTTCATTTGATTTGAGGAGAAAAATAACCATTCTGCACGGAGATAATGGATTTGGAAAAAGTTCTTTTTTTGATGCCATTGAATGGTGCTTTACAAGTAAAATTTCGCGTATGGATGGCACTGATGCAGAAATAAAAAGAGACATTTTTAATAAACGATGTAAATTCCAAGAGAATGAGGTTTTATCAGTTTCTATTGAATTTGATGGAAACACATTAACCCGTTGGTTCAGTGTTACTGGAGATGAACATGGAAATGACTATGGATATACGCAGGTTGCCTTAAATAGTAGTGATGGAAAATCTTATCGGGGGCAAGTGGACGTTGAATCATTCTTGAAGCAGGGAACTTTAGATCAGACAAGCTTTGGACGCGGCAGTTATGGACAACTTATTAAACAGACATTTATATTATCTCAAAGCCAGGTCGCAGATTTTGTTACATCGGAAGAACCTTCTGAACGATTCAGAGCGCTGGCGGATATTATGGGATTCAGGGCTTTACTTAATGAGTCAGATAATATGAAAAAAATACACACGTCTTTGATTAAGCAATCTGAGGCTATAAATAATCAAATTACATCACAGGAGAATTCAATTAAGGGAAAGGAGGAAGTTAAAAAGGAAGTTAATATTTTTGAGTTTAATAAGAAGTTACTCGATATTGGGTTTAAAGAGTTTGATAGTAATATAGATACTCAAATTAATGAATCTCACGAGCAGGCACTTTCAGATAAGGTTAATGCCGAGAAGTTTTTGGAGCTTTACAAAGAGATGAATTTAGAGCGTTTTGAAACTGTGAGAATTATTGTGAATCAAATTTCAGAAAAAGAAACAATTCATGAAAAATTGAAGACCCGAGGTGAAGAAGTAAAAGCATTATTGAAGAGAATAAATCAAAGAACTGATTCGCTTATAAAAGAAAGTGAGAATATTCAGAATTACAATCAAATGCGAAAAACCATTCAAGAAAAGGAACAAGAGTTAGCCTTATATGACATGAACTCCGTGGGCTTAGATAAGGTCAGGGAGAAACTAAATGTTACTAGACCGAAGGCCTCGTCCTTAGAATTTATGCTGTCTTTCCAACCTACAATTGAGCAAAATTTAGAGCAGCAAAAAAAACTACCGGCTAACAGGGAACTCTCTATAAAAATGGGAGCTACTCTTAGAAGAAGAAAAGAAAAGTTAGTGAATTTGACGGAAAAACTATCTTTGGTTATACAAGAAAACAAGGACAATTTACTTCTTCAACTTATTGCAAACATGAAAGATATACAAGGTTATGTCGCTGCAAATAACTTGGAGAGATGCCCGGTATGCTCTTCTACCCCCGAAGAAAACTTGGAGACTTGTATTGATCATAACATTCTTTCATATACAACAAAGTTAGAAGAGGATACTTCTTACGTTAGTAAAGCTATTTCATTAAGAAGTAAGATCTTGAATAAGTTGGCCAAAACGGATGATAGAATAAACGAAACGAGCAATAATATCACAAAATTGAATTTAGAATTGGAACGTTTGAAAGAGGAATATAATAATTACAGAAATAACGATTTGTTTTCTGAGGAGCTAAGTCAAGCTGCGGTTTCTGAATTAAACGATGAGTTAAACAAGGTAAGAGAAGAAATTATCTTGCAGCAAAAAATCATCGAATTGAAAATTTCATCTGAAAAACTAAAAGATGAATTGAAGGATTTTGGAAATGAAAATTCTTCAAAGATAATAAAAACGGAAAATGAGATAGAACAGTCGATTCAACGAATGAGAAGGGCGAGTGGCAGAATAGTAAAACATCAGAATCAAATTGAGAGCAATATTAAACAACTGTACTCTGATATTCAGGATAACCAAATTATTGTAAAGCGACTACATCCATTTTTAAAGCCAGAACAGTACGATATTCCACTCCAATCGTTAATTTCTAAAAATAAAGATTTGATTTTCAGTAATGAACGAAAAATAGGCAGATTGACAGAGGTAAGTCAAGTGCAATATACAATTAAGCACAATCAGGAAATCCAAAACCAAATTCAAGACGTCAAAAAAACAATTGAGGATCTTTATAACAAGAAAACTGAAATTGATCAGATTGCTGATTCTCTGAAGAAATATATTATGCAGTTATTTGACTTCTTCGATTCAGACACAAGGGATTATTTGAACGACAATAATTCTCCTATACAAAAGTACTACAGGTATTTGAATCCACTTCCATCTAACGATCTGATTCAGTTCGACGGAGCAGATGAAAAATTGTCTATTAAAGTTGTTTTTGAGGATAGTTTTGAAGAAAGTAATGCACAAAATATATTGAGTTCTGGGCAACTAAACGTCTTGGCAATCTCTATTTTTTTGGCAATTAATGAAGCTCAAAATATTATTGCTCTTGATTTTATTGCAATTGACGATCCTATTCAAAATATGGATGATGTAAATCAGTATTCTATTTGTGATGTGTTAGGTCAGTTGGATAAGCAAATTATATTTTCTACACATGATTTAGACTTTGTGAAACTATTCTTGAAAAAGAATGAACATAAAAAAGAAGATATGCAGGTGTTTAACTTTACAAGCCCATTCCTTGTTCAGAATAAAATTCAGCATATTCTTTATTAATGATATTAAAATACACATCTAACAAATCATATAAGTAGTGTTAGTAAATCCGTTGGATTTGGAGTCACACGATTTCATTAATTGATAAAAACGGCGGATCCACAGAACTTAGCCTTCATGATGTTTTTCTGAACACTTTATTTTAGACCAATTCACAATTTTATTAATTTGTGTGAGAGTCAAACAATTGAGGCATAGCCCGACTATTATATGCTTATAGAAGAAGCGCACTCAATGCCATTATCTAATTAATGTTTTTAGATTTTATTCGATATCCGCATTATAACGATAATATTTTATATTACAATTCGGATAAGAAGAGAAATGAACTTCCTGTCAGTAGCCATCGCCTTAAAGTGACCGTGTTTACCATTAACATGACATGGCGCAGTTTAGACCCATCAGAGAGGTGGATGTATGAGCCGGTTGCTTGACTTATTGGAAGAGGAACGGCGCAAGCTTAATCAGCTTGGAGAGGCATCCTTGAAGCAAGCGATTCCGTTGTGGGAGAATCTTGAGGTTCAGGAAAAGAGCCGAAGGGTGGATCAACTGGTGGCTCGAGTGGGTGAAATGAAGGCGAGTTATAACCGAGTTGTACGATGATGTGAGGTACATAATGCGTTGGGGGAGGAGAAGCAATGGATGTTCCACCGTGGTTACAACGAGCAATTCAGACTAGGCTGGATGAGGTATCTACCCGGATTGAGCATGATCCTGAACTGAGTCGTGTACGTGGGGAAACAGACGAAGCGTTCGAAGCTTTGTTTGGAGGTGAGGATGTCGAGCAGACACCTGAATATGCTGAGTGGGAGAATTGTTACATTGTCAGTAAAGGAATAGAGAATGAAAGGTTGTACATGCAGGGGCTAAGAGATGGCATTCAGCTCACAGTTTCCATACTGGGCCAGTCAATGCCGGAGGAGACCAATACGAAGGCTAATCAATTCACTAACGCGAACTCATAGTCAGGGGAAGCGGCCCCGCTCTTAACTTAAAAAACCCCAGCCGAAGCGGTATGTTACACGCTTCGGCTGGGTTTTTAACGCTCTACTTTTCCAAAATCCAATTCTTACTTCGCACTCACCGATTTAAACCAATCATTCACTTCTTGCGTGATCTGATCTCCGCCATTGGATTTCCAGTTGGCGACAAATTGGTCAAAGGCATCAATTGGCAGATTGCCGTAGATGATTTTGTTGAAGGTTTCCATCTCGGACTGGCGGAGCAGGTTCCATTTGGATACCATGGTTGGTGTTGCAGCGCCAGTAAAGTAGTTTTGTTTACGGATGTCGATCTGGGACATAACGACTTTACCTGCATACCAGTTTTCCGGTTTACGGAATTCGGCCATTTGTTTCTCGTACGGTGTTTCAGGCTTCTCGCCGTTGGCAAGCTTCACGAGTGTTTTCATGTACAGATCCGGGATACGTGCTGGGCCGGTCAGGAACGGGAATTCGTTGGAGAAGTCTTTGATCTTCTCTTTGTCACTGGTCGGTTGTCCGTCAATGATATCCCAGTCGTAACCTTTGGCGAAGCCGTATTCATACTCACTGCCCGCTTTCGGGTTCGCAAGGTTATCCAGCAGGTAGTTGTAATACAGGAAGATGGCTTCTGGATGCTTCGCATCCTTGTTAATCATGATACTTGCGTTGACACCAGAGTTCTGCCACTTCGTACCGATCTTGCCGTCTGGGCCAGCTGGAACAGGGTAAGCTTTATACTTAGAGCCAGGTACGTTCTTCAGCAGGTCAGGTGCAGGCCAGTCCGGTACCCAGTTTGCGCCAGGCAGAATGCCTGCTTTGCCAGCTGTCCAGCTTTCAGCGGATTTGCCTTCGTCCCACAGAGCGGAGTCAGCGTGGATATAACCTTTATCCATCCATTCAGCCAGCTTGGCAAGGGCTTGTTTGGCACCCGGGTTAACGGAGCCGTACTCGAGATTGCCGTTCGCGTCTTTGTTCCATTGCTCTTCGATTGTGCCGTATGCACCGAACAACCAGTCGAGCTGCCCCATCCAGGTGTTGGTGTTATTTTTCAGAGAGATCGCCAGAGGGAATACTTTGTCTGGAGACAGACCGTCCGGGTTCTCGTTTTTGAATTTGTCCATGATGTTCTCAAGGTCTGCGATGGTTTTCGGCGCTTCCAGGTTCAGCTTCTCCATCCAGTCCTCGCGGAGCCAGAGCAGTGTATCGTCGTTATCGGTGTACTCCATGATCGGCATGTTGTATTTCTTGCCGTCCTTGGTGAACGGATACCACAGTTCAGGATGTGCTGCTGCGTGATCTTTCAGGGTCTGACTCGCGTACTTGTCGAACAACTCATCGATGGCGATGAATTGACCGGAGTCGATCAGTTGATTGGTCAGTACCGCATTGGTGGGTACGGTGACGAAATCAGGGAGCTTCTCGCCAGAGGCGATTGCCAGTTGCAGCTTTTGTCTGTATTGATCGTCATTGGCTGGATACCATGTATCTTTATGCTTCATACCCAGCGTTTCGAGCATCCAGCGATCGTGCACGTTATTTTCTTTGGTATCTCCTTGCACGTATTTCTTCGGCATTAATACCGAGCTGAACTCGATCGGTGGATCATATTTTCCTTTAGCAAAAGCAGCTTCTGCTTCCGCTGAACCGACAGTTCCCGGCGTAGTATCGGTACCATTGTCACTGGCTGTCTCGCCACTGCCGCACGCAGTGATCGTGATGAGCGCGATAACCATGAGCAGTGACCACCATGTTTTAAATTTGATCATTGTTCAATCCCCCTACGGTGTATGATCTTTACAATGTAACTGTACCAATTTGGGCGGGAGGGCATCTATATGAGTTTGTTAGTTTTGATAGGACTCTATTAGTGAATGTTCCAAAAGAACGGTTTTCAGTCATGTTATTTATGCTGGTCTCTGTATTCCTGCGGCGTAACGCCAAACTGGCGCTTGAACACTTTGATAAAATAAGCCGGGTCCATATAACCAATCTCCATGCTGATTTCATACACTTTTTTGGTGGTCGTCACCAGCTTGTGGCAGGCCCGATCCATGCGCAGGCGCGAGATATAATCACTGATGCCTTCGCCCGTTTCGATCTTATAGATTTTGGACAAGTGGGTTGGGTGCAGGTTCACATGATCTGCAAGCACACGCAAAGATACATCCAGATGCAGGTTCTTATCTGTAAAATCCTGAATCTTCTTCACATAATCGGAACGAATATCCTTAATCTCGTTGGATGTGCCTTCCTTGAGTTTGCCGAGCACGCTGAGCGACCATTTCCGCAGTTTGCTGATGGTAGCGAAAACTTCGCCGCTTTGCAAATCCTCGACATCGTTTCCCATTAAAGTGGTCAGGGTCAGCTTGTTTCGGTGAGCAATATTAGTGAATGAAGCTGTAATAAGAAAACCTGCCTCCATGCAATGTTCCCAGGATTCCGACCATTTCTCATCCAACTCGGCGCAGACTGCGAGGATTTTCTCTTCGGCGGCATCCCACTGTCCGCTTTCCAACAGACTAATGAAGGTGGGCGGGGTGTACAGTACATCCAAAGGGCCTTGTGCCGCAGGTGTCTCGACATCGCTGACGCGCATGACAAATTCGCGTTCGTCGCCAACGATCTGCCGGAAATAGGCTGAAGCCTGACGGAAGCGATCGTAAATCTGTTCCGGGAAGGTGAACCACTCGGTGATAACGATGGAGAGGGAGCCTTTCAGAAACTGTTTTACTTTGGATTGAAGCTGAATCGATAGCTTCTCCAGCATGGTTTCTTTGCCAATATCGCCTTTCCGTTCTTTCAACTGAAGCAAAAACACCAGATATCCGTGCTCCTCCTTGACGCCCCACACTTCCATAAACTCACCCATTATCTCTTCCGCCATATTGATGATCGCATATTCGATCAGGGTCTGATCATTGCTGTCATAGTGTCCGAATTCTTCTTCCAAACGAACCAACATTAATGCGGCATCCCCGGTGTGAAAGGGTAGATCGTAATTGGCGAGCTTCCGCTCCCATTCGGCAGCGGCGATTCGTTGTCCCTGCAAAGCCCCAAGGAGCAGTCTTCCTCGCAAATGGGGGAGATTCTCTCGCAACGTAAACTGCGTTCGTGTCAGTGAACTGACCAGTTCCCATTCATTGTTCAATTGATCGATGGCTTTCTGCACAGCACCCATTAATTCATCGTCAGTGGGCGGCTTCAACAAATAGTCTACGGCTTCGAACTGGATGGCTTTTTTGGCGTAATCGAATTCGGAGTACCCGGATAACAGGATACATTTTATTTTTTTGTCCCGGATGCGAATGCGTTCAATCAGTTCAATGCCTGTCATTTCGGGCATCTGAATGTCCGAGATCACGATATCGATGGGGTGGGTGTCGATCATTTGTAGTGCTTCGTGTGCCGAGTAGGCTTTATGCACATGGTCAATCCCCAGCGTATGCCAGGGCTTGGTCATGGACAGATTATCGACCCAGTGTGCTTCATCGTCTACGATCATCATTTGCATTATAATGTCTCCCTTGGTGGTTGAACTAAGGTATATTTACACTTGCCACTCCGATGACAGAATAACCTTCCGATCGCTGTTATCCCCAGATTTATTGAATGAATTTTATAAGGTTTAAATCTGGGGATAGCTTATGCTTCCGATGTAGCTTTCTTTCAGAAAGCTTTCAGGCGAACACTTCGTTTCTTCAGGTTTTTTCTGTCCTCTGCGTTATCGTGTACATGATCTTGTTCAAAATTAAATCGTCAACTTATCGTTCGTATCGTATCAATTCGTATCGGTATTACCTTTATCGGAATCGGTGTCCTCTTTTGATATCTCCCAGATGATTTCGGTTCGGAATCCGCCAAGTGGGGATGGGCCGAATAGGAGGTAGGAATGGCTTCCGAATGTGTGCATGATTCGTTGATTCGTATTCCAGAGGCCGCAGCCCATTTCTTCCTGTAAAGGTTCCTGCATCTTCAAGTTCAGCGCTTCGTACTGTTCCGAGCTTAGGCCGGGGCCATCGTCGTCGATGTATATTCTGCCAAAACCATTCTTGCGCTCCCCGGTAATTCGGATTTCCCCGGATGAATAGGACTTCGCCACACCGTGTATGACAGAATTCTCGACCATCGGTTGAAGCATTAATCTCGGCACCGACTGGGCAAGCATATCCTCAGGGATATCGATGTGATATTCAATTCGGCCATTGCGCAGCTTCTGGATATCCAGATAGTTGATGAGCAGCTTGATCTCTTCCTGAAGCGAAGATGTCTCTTTTTCCATACGGGTGGTATAGCGGTAGTAGGCACTAAGGTTATGCGCCATGGAGACCACAGCTTGTTCGTCCTTCATCTGAGCCATGTTGATGATATAACCAAGACAATTATATAGGAAATGCGGATTGATCTGCGCTTGTAATTGCTTCAGCGTTGCTTCCTTGGCTCTAATCTTCTCATGGAACACATTCTCGATCAGATCCTGAATCTGATGGGACATATCGTTGAATCGGCGGAACAGGAATGAGAATTCATTCTGGTTTTTGCTATGCAGTCGAACGGAATAATCGCCCTGCTCTACGCGGCGTAAACCTTTGATCAGCTGTTTGATCGGATACTGGACATTCCGGTACAGCAGGATGGAAGCCGAGATGCCCACAACGAGTAGCAAAATCATACAGGTGTAGAACAGATTCTGACTGAGCGAGATGGGTTTCAAAATCTGATACAGCGGGATGACGTCAACCAGATGCCAATCTAGATAGGTGGACTTCACGGAGCTAACCAGATATTTCTTTCCGTTCAGTTCGACCACGTCCTGTGTGGTATCCTCTGGCGAGTGCGTATCCAGATACTGGGTGAGTGCTGCGGATAATTGCTTGTCCGCGCTGCGATTCAGAATGGGTTCATTTCCTTTGTGATATAAGAAAGGATCACCTTGTCCGCCTGCTTTATACGTATCCAGCATATTCTGAATGTTCTCATAGCTGAAGCTGGCTTCAATCACCAGATTGCTTCCAGTGAGCATTCCTGGTTGGGCAAGGGAGTCCGTATAGAACCAATAGAAGGATTTCATCTCATCCTGTGATTCCGCACTCTGGTCCCCATAGGTCCATTGTCCGCTCATATTTTTTTTCAAATACGCCTCATCATATCCTGTAGTTCGGTTGTAGTTGGCGATGACATCCTCATTCTGCTGTGAATACACCGCATATCGGGTAGGCCATATATCGGTAACACTCGTCTGGAGCATCATCTTCTCCTGAATGACATAACGGGTCTGCATCCGGTCATATCGATCATCCCACATGTTCAGGCCGTTGAAGGCTCTGACATTGGGATCGCGGGAGAGAATCAGGCTGAAATCCATCATCTGATTGATACGGGAGTCGATCTGACTGGACAGAAACGTGAGCTGTTTCGTGTTGGAGATCTGCAGTTCTTTGCTGACGACATCATAGGTGACGTTGTTCGAGTAGGTGTACATGATCAGAATGGGGATGAATAAGACCACAATTAACAGGTTTATTTTGGCAAACAGACTGAATCGGGATCTGGTTTTATTTTGAAAAGGCATTAAGCGCTTCCATATATGCATGAAAAGTCTCCTTCAAATTCGTGTGTAAACAACTTCTTCCTAGGATGGCCCTAACAAAACACTATCAAGCCTAACAATGTTATATAGCAGACCTCAGAATGGCTTGATACTATTTATATCAGAGAACCCCATCACACACAAAAACTTTTTTTGGGAACAGGAGCAGTGCTATGGAGGCTAAATTGGAGGGTAAGCGGGTCCCGCAGGCAAACGTTGGGAACAAGCTGGAAAAAAAGAGGAAAAAACGCTATAAACAGCCATGGATTCTGCACTTCATGGTGTTGCCGGCGGCCATTATGGTCTTTATATTTTCATACATTCCGATGTCCGGGATTTTGATGGCATTTCAGGATTATAAACCTGCACTGGGATTTTTCAATTCCGAATGGGTAGGACTGAAGCACTTCAGGTACATGTGGGAAAATGATTACTTCCTGCAAATTACATGGAACACGCTATTTTTTGCCTGCACGAAGATTGTCATGAATCTGATCATTCCGTTTGTCTTCGCCTTATTGCTCAACGAGGTACGGAAGATGGCGCTGAAAAGAACGATTCAAACGCTCGTGTATCTACCACACTTTCTGTCATGGGTAACGTTATCCGGTATCCTGATCGACATTCTGGCCCAGACGGGTATTGTCAATCAGTTCCTGGTCTCGGTATTCGGCATCAAGCCGATCTTCTTCCTGGGGGATGGCAGCTGGTTCCGATTCACGATTATTGCGAGTGATGTCTGGAAAGAGTTTGGATTCAACACGATCATCTTCCTCGCGGCATTGTCCGGCATTAACCCGGCACTGTATGAGGCGGCTGAAGTGGACGGCGCAGGACGCTGGAAGCAAACGATGTATATTACCATCCCGGCTCTTATTCCGATTGGGATCGTCATTGCAACCTTGGCACTGGGGAATGTGCTTAACGCCAACTTTGACCAGATCTTTAACTTATATAGTCCGTTGATTTACCAACAAGGCGATATTATCGATACGTTTGTGTATAGAGAGGGTCTGCTTAGTGGGCAGTTCAGTTTCGCTACCGCTGTGAATCTGTTCAAATCGGTCATCAGCCTGATCCTGATTGTGATCTCGTACCGACTGGCTTACCGATTCGCCGGATACCGAATTTTCTAGAGAGGAGGACGAACAAATGTATCATAAAACGATGCCTTACCGCATATTTAGCATATTCAACAATGTGTTCCTGACCATTCTTTCACTGCTCTGCTTGCTGCCTTTGTATCACTTGCTCATGGTATCCCTTAGCGCATCTGCACCTGCGAATGCTGGTCTCGTCACGTTCTGGCCGATTGGATTTACACTGGAGGCGTATGCGAAAACATTTGCCAATACCAACTTCCTCTCCTCCTTATGGGTATCCGTGGAGCGGACGGTACTGGGTACAGGACTTGCGTTAATCGTTAATACGATTGCAGCCTATGCGCTCTCCAAGGAGACGCGGGTGTTCCGTGCACGTAACATCTATCTGTGGTATTTTGTCATCACGATGCTGTTCAGCGGTGGCCTCATTCCGGGGTATATCCTGATTTTGAAGCTGGGACTGATGAACACATTGCTGGCTTTGATCTTGCCAGGATTGGTTGCGGTGTTCAACATCATTCTGTTACTGAATTTCTTCCGTACCGTTCCGAAGGATCTGGAGGAAGCTGCATTTATCGATGGCGCAGGACATTTCCAGACGTTTATCAAAATCTATCTGCCGGTCTCCGTACCTGTTATTGCAACGGTTTCACTCTTCATGATGGTTGGGCATTGGAACGCATACTTTGATGGGATTATCTACATCCGTGATGCGGAAAAGCTGCCACTTGCGACATTCATGCAGACGATCATCGTGCAGGCTGACATGTCGAAGCTTGATCCGGAAGCGGTGAAGAACCTATCCCAACGGACCATTCGGGCTTCGCAGATCTTTATCAGTGCACTTCCGATCTTGTTAGTGTATCCGTTCCTGCAACGTTATTTTGTAACGGGGATTGTGGTTGGTGCTGTTAAGGAGTAGTTGAATGTAGGGGTTAGTATAGGGTTGTGAAAAAGGAGTCACTGAACTGGGGAAGGCCAGGAAGGTGGCTTCTTTTCGGTTATGGAATAGAAGTATATTACCTTTAATTGAATAAAATGGTACTATGAGAGTTGATTAAGAGCATGAGTCATTTACCAATAGGAGGATGTGGACAAAGTGAAGAAGATTATGGTTGTTACCCTTGCTTTGACGTTTTTGAGCGTATTCATGACTTTTACAGCCACAAGCGCACCGAAAAAGATCAATATATTACTTAATGAAAAAGAACTAAAGACTCAAGCAGGCGCTGAAGCTCCCAAGAAATCAATTGAAGTTATGGTTAACTTGGAAACATTTCAATTAGTAGAGTCAAATGATTATATCATCTCTGACGGCCACATACTCGTTTCGCCAGCCTATATTACGAATGTACTAGATTTCGATGTGCCTGGTAAAGGGATATGGTGGGATAACGAAGCCAAAAGTGTAATATTTGCATATGTCGACAAAGATGATTATCCAAAACCAAGGTTAACCTTTAAGGTGGGGGAAAGCTCTTTTACCGAGTTCGACAAGCGAATTGAACTAAAGAGTAAAGTATTAATGGTAGATGGAAGAGTTTATTTGCCGTTAAGAGCAATTAGTGAAGCATATGGTAAGGAAGTTCAATGGGAATCCAATAACAGCAAGAACATGGTTCGAATAACTGCGAAGAATAACTTGCCATGATTTTTATGCAGAACAATAGGTTTTGAAGCAATTTCGTTAAACTGGAAACATCCAGGCTCGATCTCAAATATTCGTTGAAGGGTAGGAGAGTATATGGGTTCAAGAATAATGCATCTGGTAATTGCAAATAGAATTGCTGATAGCCTATCAATCAAAGATAAGACGCCTTTTTTACTTGGAAGTATCGCTCCGGATGCTGTTTCATCAAAAGATTCGTCACATTTCTTTGCTGGTGAAGTACAAGATTTTTCAAGGAACGTTGACTACAAAGGCTTTATACATAAATATAGATCGCAAGCAGAAGACTTATATGTACTTGGTTATTTTACACATTTGATTGCTGATGATATTTGGTTGAAAGGTTTCAATCTGCCTTGGTTAAAAAACAGAATGGATGCAGACGCTGGATTATATAAACTGTATCATAATGATTTCAGAATATTGAATGGGAAGTTATTAGAGCATTATGGATACACAGATGAATTAAGAAGGTCGCTGAATTACATTCCTACATTATCTGAATTAGATGAGGTTAAATCAAAAGATGTTGAAAAATTCGTTCCATATGTATTGGGTGATATGGAATATGATAACGCAATATTGAATGAAGATCTTAATGTTTTTACGTTTAACCAGATCGTTGGATACTTAGAGACATCAGTCGATATGGGATTATTGAATATGAGGTATGTAAAGATAAAGTATAATTTGTAGGCTATATTTCTGAAAAGTGGAGATCAGAACGAAGCCCGTTGCCCATACACTCCCAATCCTGTTATAATTCCGGTATATCTATCGTATTGGGGGTTATGACGTGGCAATATGGATGATGCCGGATTGCTCGTTCGCTAGAAAGCCTTACGCAAAGCCTGAATAGGGGCGGACTTTGTGTAGGGCGCGACAAAATGAGATCGTTTGCCCTGAAATCAACATCAAGATCATGGTTCAACCCGCAGGCTTTGCACCTTATTTGTTCTTCCAATAAAAATAAGGGGCTGAAAGCCATGAAAACACCATTTATTCACAATCATCAATTCAATTATATTCATAAACAAGCTGATTTCCTGCTCAAAACGCTGCGCTCGGTCGTGGACCCCAAGGTATTGGATACGGTCCGTTATACCGTCAGCACGAATGCCGTTGGCATCTTCAATGATCTGACGCCGGAACAAAAGCAACTGCTGGAGCAGTTATCCACGTATGAGAAGACACATGAGTTGCAGACCTATCTGAACCAGCTGGAAGAATATCTGATTCCATTTCCGCAAGTATCCGCGAAGCAGATTCAGAAGCTGTTTCCCAAGGTAAAGAAGCTCAAAGTGCCGGATCTGGAATCCATCGATTACGCACGTACAACTTATCTGAGATGGACCGACATTGCTACCGATCGCTTGTTCATCGTGTATCCGCACGAAGGCAGATTCCTCGGTATTGAGGGACGGCTTACAGCCACGAACAAGAAAGGGTACTGCATGTTCTGTCATCGTCATCAGGAGCTCGGATTTTTCAACGTGAAAACCAAGAGTTATACGCCGGACAACATTTCTTCCGTGGCCCAGTACGTATGCATGGATAACACAGCTTGCAACCATAGCATCACCGATACTAGTATGTTGGAGAAGTTTCTTCTCTCGACCGTAAAATAATTACATTTAAACAAACAGGGTCGCTCTTTGGAGCGACCTTTTTTGCTGTGTTTAAGCGGAATTGGGGCGTCAGGCGTCATATTAATGTAGCGCTATAATACCTTTATAGCGTCGAAGGATCGTTGGCATAATTCAGTCCCATGTGATGTGCATGGTTCAGCAGTGCCTCATAATGCTCAGGCTTGGATTCCAACGTTTCGTATAAAAACTCAACCCTGGAGTGGGACACGCCGCAATAATCGGCAATACCCACATTGAGCAGATTGGCGATCGATTGACCATAGTTGCGCTTCTGTACCTGTTCTTCCGTCACACCCGAAAGAGCGATCCACAATATCTGCTGATGAGGGAGCTTGTTCGCGCCGTAGGCAAATCCGTTGTTCATGACACGATCCACATAACCCTTCAACATGGCTGGCAGATGCCACCACCAGAGAGGAAACACAAAAGCCACAGCATCGTGTTTCTTCAATCGCTTCATCTCGGTTTCAACCTCAGGTGAGAACACTTGATTCTCTTGGGTATAGTCTGGTTCATCCATCTCTCGGAGAATTGGGTCAAATCCAATCCCATGCAAATCCAATATCTCATAACCGTGACCAGCCTCGGTAAGCCCTTCTGCAAAACGTTCAGCTACCTGGAAGGTCAAGGAATCTTTACGCGGGTGGGATACTACAACGAGTACGTTCATCTTAACGTTCACTACCTTTCTGGATTACGGTCTTGTAGCCATAAATCAATGGCTGATGCTATTATAAACAGGTATGAGAACATCTGGAAGTACGCACTTTGATGTTCTATAGGAAGAATGAAGTGCCATAGGAACATCAAAGTACCCTAAATGAACGCCTTGAAATAGACTTGAATAATGGGGGAAAATCAGCAAGAAGATTATATTTTTACCTTAGATACAGCCTGATTATGGAGGGGTTCAAAAATGACGGAACATGGAGAAACAAGTGCTCCAAAGAAATATAAAGTAGGCGTGGAAGCAGCCTTGGAAGTGATGGGTGGGAAGTGGAAGCCTTTGATTATTTATCACTTGATGACTGGACGGAAACGCACGTCAGAGCTTCGACGATTAATACCAGACATTACGCAGAAGATGCTGACAACACAGCTCAGAGGTCTGGAGAAGGACGAGATTGTGCAGCGCAAGGTATATTCCGAGGTTCCTCCCAAAGTGGAATATGAGTTAACGGACTACGGCTGGGGACTCAAGCCTGCCCTGGACCATTTATGTTATTGGGGAGAGGAGCATCTGGAGAAGGTGCACGGGGATAAGTTTAAGGTACTGGAGGACTTCGATGCTGAAGAGAAGGGGGCGGGAAGGTGAATGGTACAGAGCACGTGAAACAGGCAGTTCCCATTCGTTGTGAAGGCGTGGCTGTAGTTCTGTTGAAGAAAAGCCTCGATCAATACCGTGTACTGATGCTAAAGCGGGCTGGTCGTATGTTGCATAATGAGTGGTGTTATGTTGGTGGCGGTATAGAAGAGGGCGAGAAGGCATGGGAAGCTGCACTCAGAGAAGTTCATGAGGAAACAGGTATTACGGAAGTCCGGTTGTATTCTGCCAATCAATTCGAACAATATTATTCACCCATGGGGGAGTATATCTATACCGCTCCCGTATTCGTAGGATACGTGGATGAACGCCAGCCTGTCCGGTTAAATCATGAACATACCGCGTATCAATGGATGACGTTTGACGAAGCCAAAGAAAATGCGGCATTACCCGGAATTGAAGATATTTTGGATTTTGTTGAAAAGCATTTTGCCAGAAAAGCCCCTTCCAAGTGGCTTCGGATTAATGGAGAGAATGATTAGGAGGTGGAACTCATCACGTACAAGACGATTTATCCAAGAGCATGGTTGAGCCTACTATGTATGTTGGTCATTGAAGCTATACTTTTCAGGGATGGTATTTACGATGAAAATGGTATTCTGAAGTACTTGCTGATCGTTATATTGACCTTTATTCTCGGTTATATCGTTTTCCTGATCTGGCGTTTGTTTTTCACGAGACCCAGTATTACGCTGGAAAGCGATCATGTGATTTCTACGAAGCATCAGAGATATGATGCATCTCAGATTGAGTGTATTTATATGAATTACAGACGGATTGGCATCAAACTCTATGGTAAACGGTTAGTGCCGATGGATCTATGTTTTTATTTTCAACGAGGTCAGGAGTCTGCAGGCGTAGAAGCTGTGCATGAATGGGCGGCGCGAAATGACAAAGAGATTAAACATAAATTGTTTCAAACCGTGGGGTAGACCAGTTCGTTTGTTGAGTATAAGGAATCGTTAAGGCTGAAGGTTCTATGCTTCAATAGCAAAGTAGATTTAGATTTCTAAAAATTAGCAGGAGAGATGCATATGAGATATCGAACGAAAGAATGGTATGAGCTGTGTCAGCGGACAGGGCTTCATTTTGGGATGAGGGTACATAGAGGAGCTTACGAATTGGACGAAGCACTTTTCCTGCGACGTTATAAAAGAAAAGAAAAAGATTATATAGAGCTTCAGCGTGAGATGTACAATATAGATCCTCGTTTTTTGCTGAAGCAAAATGGCCATGTTTTTGTATCTGCCGAAAAGTTTCTTAGTGGGAATGAGATATCGGAAGACGATAAAAGAGTATACCAGATGCCTGCTGAAGAAAGAGAGCGAATCGAAAAATTAATCGCGGATTATGATGTGAGGCCTCCTTTTGACGAGCTACAGCATAGAATTGCATTTAAAGAGATGCAGGAATGGGATTACAAACACCAGAAAGAACGATTACCAAAGGAAATATATGAGCAAATTGCGGATATCCGTGTATTTACGTTGGGTTATTGCACGAGAGAAGTTATGCTCCAGCTGAAGAAACAGAGTGCAGAAAATAGGAGAGAGATGGAGCGTGTATCGAATGAATACAGGGAAGCCATTTTAGCGCAGGATATTCCCGATGAAATCCGTAGTCGGGTTCAATTTCATGATTGTACAGTGATGGAACTACTGACGGGAGATGAAGTGGTCATTCGTTTTGACACCCATGGGGGCTTCACCAATATAAATAAACTTACGCTGGTTGCACCAGAAATAATCAAGCAAGAAGGTAAGATTGTAGGCAGTTACTGGCTGTATCAAGAGCTGTATCGAATCGATAACGGATATGAGCTTCATGTTTTATTTGAGGGAGATAATATGCCCGAACTGATTGTTCGCTGTGCTGATATTCTCGTAGAGGAAGAATGAGAGAGTGCCCAAAAGGAGGATGGAGGGAATAGAGATGGAATGGACCACCAGCACCTTTGGTTATTTATCTACTCCCGTATTTATCGTGGGCGTTGCGTGTTACTTTTTTCCTGACCTTTTATACAAAGTATTTGTTCTGATGGGAGTTCGAAGATAACCCACCTCATAGTGATATTCCTAAACATATCGAAATTATATTAAAACTACTAGGCACCATTATGGTGATCCTGGGGTTGATATGGTTTTGGTTTTCAGAAGAGTTTTAAAATTTAGTTTTTTGACAGCAAGGAGTTGAGCAACAATGGGAGTTTTTCTGGGCTTTAATCATCTCAATGATAAGTATTATTGTGGTTCTTATCTTTGCGGCAATCATTCGTTATGCCGTAGATTCATCCAAAACATCCCAAAAGCTGGATCTACTCATCAAAGAAGTGCACTATCTGAAAACTGAAATTAAAAAACAGCAACGCCATAAGCAGCAAGATGACAGCAAGCATAACATCGATGAGAAAGTATAGGGAAATAATTAAAAGTCAAGGCGAGAGATACAATAATATGTTCTCGGAAAGGAACAGACCATGATGAAACCAAATGAGAATGTACAAGCTGTTTTTATAGACAGAGATGGAACCATCGGTGGTACAGGACATTTTATTCATCCGAGAGATTTCAGATTATACCCCAATGCTCAAGAAGCCATTATGCGTTTGAAGCGAGAAGGAATTATGGTACTGGCGTTTACGAATCAATATCGAATCTCACGTGGAGAAGCAAGTGTTCAGGATTTTGAAGAGCAATTTCGCGAGTATGGATTCGATCACTCCTATATATGTCCGCATGAGCAAGAATGCAGTTGCCGAAAGCCGAAACCCGGAATGTTACTACAAGCTTCAGGGGAGCACGGTCTGGATTTATCCAAATGCATAGTTATTTGAGATGTAGGAGACACAGACATGCTTGCTGCCCACGCCGTAGGAGCGACCAAGATCATGGTGCGAACAGGCTGGGGGGAATCTTCATTAACCGAATTCAGAAACAAATGGACGGAGACTGAACCTGATTATATCGCAGAGGATATTTGGGATGCCGTACAATGGATCCTTCATGGAAGGGAATTCAGAGAATAAAAGACAGGAGGTAACTGTGTATGGGCATGTCAGACTATTACAAAAACCTGAGGGACAAGATCGGCAACGAGCTTATTTTTATGCCGGGTGTGGCTGGGATTATCCGAAATGAACAAGGGAAGATCCTGTTCGGTCGTAAACATAACGAATCAACCTGGGGGCTGATAGCCGGAGCAATTGAGCTTGGTGAGACACCGGCCCAAGCGATGGTAAGAGAGGCACTGGAAGAGACAGGTCTGGTTGTTGAACCGGAGAAGATTATCGGAATATACGGGGGTGAAGCAAGAAGGTTTACATACAGCAATGGTCATCAGGTTGAATATTTGACTATCGTATTTGAATGCAGGATCAAATCTGGGCAACTCACGCCCGATAATGAAGAGATGAAGGATCTGCAGTTTTTCCCCGAGGATCAGCTTCCACCTATGGCAAACCAGTATCCAGAATATATTTTTAGCTCCAAGCAAGAAGAACGAGCCCATTTTGAAAGATAACCCACTGTGCAATTGGAATCTAACCTCACCTTATGTTTACCAAATAAATCAAGATCCTAGTTATATGAGGAGAACTATATGTTAAACAATCCAACGATAAATGAGATCAAAAACTTATTCAAGATGCATCATATCAACGAAGAAATATCTGAAATTATCGCAAGTGCCTTAGTTCAGACTAAACAAGAGGAGAGATATCACAAGTTGGATAACAAAAGTAGTTTGAATCGTCCGAATATTTGGACGACCTCCGATATACTTCATGGCGACTTACTTGCCAGTAAAGAACTTATCTATGACAAGTGTGGCTTTGGTTGCTCACAACCACATGAAGAAGCACAAAATGCTGAATACGGGGCGTATGTGTTCACCTTAAATTCTCTCTCCATTCGATTTCGCGTCGCCAAAACCACGCCAACCAAGATTGGACAATTTGTTACCCTGTGGCAGCGGAGTGAGGATGGATCGACACAGCCATATGATGTATCAGATCCAGCAGATATGTATGTGATTAGTACGCGAACAGGCAGCCACTTTGGTCAATTTATATTTCCGAAACATGTATTGTTACAGCGAGATATCCTATCGGATCAAGGCAAAGGTGGCAAGCGTGCCATACGTGTATATCCGCCTTGGGACAATCCAACAAGTATGCAGGCTCAAAAAACGCAGCAATGGCAGCTGGAATACTTCTTGGAAGTACCTTTTACCGAACAGTTAAACTGTGATCAAGCCCGGGCACTTTATGGCACCCAGCGATTAAAGTAAGCGAAACAGTAGCCAGCATCTCCAGGTTTTTCCTCCGATTTTCAGCTTTCACCGACCTTTTTGGCATATCTCCTCTAATCGTTACTTCCCAGTACTGAAGCGTGTGTTATGTCCTCCATTTGTTTAAAATAGTGATCAGCTAAATTATTTTTTTGAAATTTGTGCTTGCCTTAATGTGAACATTAAGCCTTAGGATGTAAAAGAACCGGCCAAATGCTTCCCAAAATGAATATAAAGGAGGAGTCAGCATTATGGCTTTTTCGATAAAAGAAGCTTCCGAGCGACTGGGTTGTCCTGCACATAAAATTCGTTATTACGAGAAGGAGGGACTGCTCCCTTACATTAGGCGGGATCAACATGGCAATCGGATGTTCGAGGAAGAACATTTGGATTGGATGAGATTGATGTCTTGTTTCCGGGCAACGGGTATGAAGGTATCTACACTGAAACATATGGTTAGTCTGGCGCTGGATGGTGATTCAACGATTCCACAACGGAAAGCGATACTTCACGAATATAAAGAGGAATTACATCGCCGCCAACTTGAAATTGCCGAAGCACTTGCAGCGGTGAATAACAAATTGACGATCTATGAAGACATAGAGACAGGAAAGCTTCCTTTAGAAAGCAAGCTGCTAGACCAGATGGAAAGCATTGCTAAAGACTAATATGAACGGATGGAGAGATGGAGAAATGAAACAAAGAGTGCTGGGAAATAGCGATATCGTCGTGTCTTCGATAGGATTGGGAATTATGGGCATGTCTCCGGGGATGTACGGGGAAACCAATGATGAGGAGTCAATGAAGACCATCCATCGTGCGCTGGAGATTGGCGTAACTATACTAGATACAGCTGACGTGTACGGTAATGGTCATAATGAAGAACTACTGGGGAAAGCGCTGAAAGGACGTCGGGATCGGGCCATTATTGCTACCAAATTCGCGTATACCCCAAACTATGAGACGTTGAATGGTCATCCGGATTACGTGAAAAAGGCTGTAGAAGCAAGTCTTCGCAGGCTGGACACCGACTATATTGATCTGTATTACCAACACAGGGTAGATCCTCAGATTCCGATTGAGGAAACGGTTGGCGCGATGGCTGACTTGGTTAAAGAGGGGAAAGTCCGCTGCCTTGGATTGTCGGAAGCATCGGCTTCCACTTTACGCCGGGCACACGCCGTTCATCCAATTTCTGCGTTGCAGAGCGAATATTCCCTGTGGAGCCGGGATATTGAGGACGAGATTCTACCAACTGCGAGAGAACTGAATATTACCCATATTGCATACAGTCCATTAAGCAGAGGGTTTATCTCAGGTGAGATACGGAAATTCGAAGATTTGGATGTTAATGATCTGCGCAGATATATGCCGAGGTTCCAAGGAGACAATTTCGCCAAAAATATAGAAGTTGTGGATAAAATCAAAGAGATCGCCATGGAGAAGAGTTGTACGCCTGCACAATTGGCTTTAGCTTGGACAATGGCTAATAACGCATTGCCGATTCCGGGAACGAAACGAATCAAATATTTGGAGGAAAACGCGAACGCTGCAACGATTGAACTGACACCTGATGACTTAGCTCGTATTGAAAATGTAAGTCCCCAAAATGAGGTCCATGGAACACGTTATATGAAAGAAATGATGACTCAGCTTAATGGGTAAATAATGTCCGTGTAACTTATTATTTAATGTGAAGTAGTTGCTCAGCAAAAATACAAATATGGAATACAAAAGAGACTCTCTTTTAGTGAAAGTCTCTATTTGTATTCATCCCAATCGAGTGACACGAACAGACAGGCAGGGGAGTCTAAAAGGCAAAAAAGGAAGTATGATTTAGTGGAATATCCTGTATAATTTAGAGAACAATCATGTTTGCATTTCTGTAGAGAATGAAGGATCTACGATTGGAATAAGGTATCCCTATTATGGGAGTGTTTCTACTGCCACTTTGAATAATGGAGTGTGGTCATGATCGTTTTAACGTCAGCAATCGTATTCACCGTCCTGATTCTAATCGTTATTCTGTTTCAGATTGCGTTGGCTGTAGGTGTGCCATGGGGAGAGTACGCCATGGGTGGGAAGTTTCCCGGGAAATACCCCGTATCCATGCGTTTTGCCTGCATAGTTCAGATCGCAATATTGGCATTCATGGGTATCATTGTTCTGAGTAAAGCAGGATTGCTTTGGCCTCACTGGTCTTCGTTCTCAGATATCGCAATTTGGTTTATCGTTGGGTATTTGGTGTTGGGGACCATATTAAATCTGATCACGAGAAGTGTATGGGAACGAAGAATTTGGGCGCCCGTAACGTTGTTGATGCTGATAACGAGTGTAATCATTGCCATTACATAACAATGAGCAACAAAGAAATATACAAAACTAGAGCCCTGGCATGTATGGCCAAAGGGCTCTATTAATCACTGCCGTTCCTCATTTATACTAATGATAGTTTAACCCTACATAGAGAAGATCAACGGAGAGGAGCGGTTTTATTATGCCGATCTACTACTACCTTGCAGCAGTTATATTAGTTGTAACAGCCTATTTGGTTCGACGTAAGCTCAAGATTTTCCGTCCAGCAGCAGGAAGACGCAGAAAACAGATGAAAGTTACATACCGACGAAAAAAAGCACCATTGAATCTTGGACTTCGAGAAGAAGTTTCCTATCAGCAAACCATTCTTCAATTGGAGAAGAGTTACAATAAGCATTTTGCAAACAAACTCAAGATCCGAATTCAACAGGAATATCCTCACATGAAAACGCTGGAGTATCGGTGGAAATTGATAGAGCTTAAGCGATATTTCATTATGGCTTCATTACTTAAGCAGGTGCCCATGTTCAGTGATGAAGTTGATGATTTGTGGCATGAGATGCTGATGTTTACGAAATCTTACGCTGATTTTTGTGCAGAATTCATGGGTTCCACGGTACACCATGAGCCGGCAATCACCCGCCGCGAAACGCCAGGAGCACGTGCATGGTTTGACTGGGTGTACTGTCAAATATTCGAATTCACCCCCTACAGTGCTGCAATCTGGGGTGATTTTTTCGCTTACCCATTATCCAGTGATGTACAGAAGCTGATCGCACAGGGAGATCAATCTGAACTGGTGAATGAACTGTTTCATGCAAGACGCATGCAGGAGGACCCTGAAGCTGCTCAGGTGATTACCTACCTGATTGATCAAATACGAAGATCCGCAACTCTAAGTGAAGAAGAGCTATCTCCAGCATCTTCCGGAAGTAGCGATGTAGCTCTCGTCATGGCTAGCGCCATGGTGTATTACTCCATGCATAATGAGGCGACATATGGACTACACATGGGCCGACTGGAGCAGGAAATTCTTCCACAAGAAAAGGCAGTCTCTGGTTCCTCGTCAATCAGTGGTTGCACAAGCGGTTCCAGCTGTTATACGGATCAATGTACTGATAGTGGTAGTTCCTCGGGAGGATCCGGATCATCCTCGGGATCATCTTCCGACTCTTCTTGCAGCTCATCCAGCTGTTCATCTTGTGGTGGTGGCGGAGATTAATGAAGTATGAAGCTAGCGAATGAATTGGAAAAAGAGAAGCTGTCGATGATACAGCGGAATAACCTGTCAGAAAAGAAGGCAGGGATGTGTTCATCAAGCCGTGGGATATACCCTAAAATTATAAAAATCAAAAACAGGGCTTTCCCAGTGATGGGAAAGCCCTGTTTTCATTTAGCAGTTATGCTTAGTATAACATTCAATGGTGATGATGCGCATGGGCATCTGGTGCGTCGCCTTTGACAGTGCATAGTACCGAGGTGTCATGCAGATGTTTCTCAGACTCCACTTGGAGCGTTACATGTTTGATTTCTTTATGCTCCAGCATATGTTCAATCTTCTTAACCAGGATCTCGGATGCATAGACATCCATCGTTCCATCTACCACGATATGTGCGGTCAGCGCGTTCAGGTTACTGGTAATGGACCAGACATGCACATCGTGTACACCTTTGACACCATCCACTTGTTTGATGGTCTGCACCAGGTCATTCACATCCACATTGGCCGGAGTACCTTCCATCAAGATATGCAGGGATGATTTGGTGACATAGAACCCACTACGCAATACTAGTGCCGCGACAATTACACTCGCCAGTGGATCGGCCCAACCCCAGCCAAAGAACATCATCAGCAATGCCGCAGCAATGGCTCCAACCGATCCCAGCATGTCACTGATGACATGCAGATAAGCACCGCGCATGTTCAAGTTATTCTCCGTATCGCTACCACGCATCATAATCCAGGCAACAAGAATGTTCACGAGCAGTCCAATGACGCTGATAATTAACATACCTACGGTTGCGACTTCTGGCGGGTGGATGAAACGACCAATCGCTTCGTAGAAAATGTAGAGTGCAATGGCGATTAATGTGATTCCATTTAACGTGGCAGCTAAAATCTCAAATCTTCTGTAGCCATACGTTTTGCCAGTATTCACTGCTTTTTCACCAAACGTGAACGCGAGCAAAGCGATCCCGAGTGCAATGGAATCGGACAACATATGACCTGCATCCGAGATGAGAGCAAGACTGTTGGTAATGAATCCGCCAATGGCTTCAACAATCATATAGACGGTAATAATAATGAAGGAAAACAACAATACTTTCTTGTTATTAGTGGTGTGAGCGTGGTTGTGCCCATGATCGTGCCCATGATTATGACTGTGTTGATGTCCGGACATATTAATCCTCTCCTCTGGAGCGAGGCTCCGTTATGTAATATGAATTCTAGTGTGACTATAAATGATCCTTAACAAGGTTTAACAGCCTACAAATGAATATATGAGCGGTTGTTCATATGTTATGGTTTTATTATAGTTGCGCCTCATAGTAGTGTCAACCAGATTTAAGGAAATGTAAACATACCAAGGTATCTCCGTGCACGTGCTGGCGAATGAGATTGTTTTTGTGCTACCATCTGTGCAGGATCATAGTGAGATGTTCTCGCTACATAGAAGGGCGGACAACGATATGAAACATCTGCTGCTGGCAGACGATGATGCGAATATTAGAGCACTCTTGCGGCATGTCATGACCAAGGAAGGCTATAGGGTACATGAAGCGCAGGATGGTGTAGAAGCGGTGAAACTGATGCAAGAAACGCCAATCGATCTGGCGATCCTCGATGTCATGATGCCAGGCATGGACGGTCTGGAGTTATGTGATTTCATTCGGCAGCATTACGACATTCCGATTATGTTGCTGACGGCACGAGATCAGCTATCTGACAAGAAAGAAGGTTATTTGAAAGGAACAGATGAGTATGTGACCAAGCCGTTTGAACCTGAAGAACTGGTCTACCGGGTAAAGGCATTATTTCGCCGCTACCATCGCACATCCAGTGATATCATCCGTATGAACCGGATCGTGATCGACCGGAACAATGTGGAGGTTACCGATGGGCAATCCATTCTCTTTTTGCCAATGAAAGAATTTGAATTACTCTCACAGCTTGCCCAGTTTCCGGGCCGTTTGTTCTCACGGGATGAGCTCATTCGGCTCGTATGGGGAGCGGATTACGAAGGAGATGACCGTACCGTTGATGTGCACATCAAGCGGCTGCGTGATCGTTTTGCCGATTATACCGACGATTTCGTCATTCAGACTGTGCGGGGCATTGGTTATAAGATGGAGGTGAAAGCACCTTGAGGACCTTGTACGTTCGGGTATTCCTCATTACGATTGCGGTGATTATGGTCAGCGGCATGCTCGGCTTTCTTTTGTCGAATATCTACTATCATGCAAAGCTCAAGGATTTTAATGATGAGAAGCTGGTGGGCATCGCGACGCAAATGAAGCAATTTGTGGAACAGCAACCCGGCACGATGGAGCAGTATTTGAACAATGCCGCCGCACTCGGGTACGAAATCTATGTGACGGATGGAAAAGGCAACGACCGATTCTTCGGCCGCGAATTCCGTGAGAAGGATCTGGACAAGCAAGCTGTAGAACTGGTGTTGAATGGTGAGGTATACCATGGCGTCGCCCAGTTTCCAAGCAAACCGTTCATTACCGGGTTCTTCGATAATCAATTAAGTAATACCGTGGGTGTTCATCTACAGCTTGGCAATGCGAATTATGCGCTCTTTATGCGTCCGGATGTAATCCTGCAATTCGGTGAGCTGCGGATCTTTTTTGCGCTGATTGGTGCACTCACGATAGGCATTAGTATCCTGATCTTTCTGATCAGTACCCGATATCTGGTCAATCCGATTGAACGTCTGTCCGAGGCGACCAAACGCATCGCACAAGGAAAATATAATCTGAAATTGCCTACTGCAAGACGGGATGAGATTGGACAATTAGCCCAGCATTTCATGACCATGAGCCGTGAATTGGAGAGGGTCGATCAGGCACGGCAACAGTTTGTATCGAACGTATCCCATGAGATTCAATCACCGCTGACCTCGATTCAGGGGTTTGCCCAATTGGTGGCGGATCGAGATCTACCCGAACAGGAACGAGAGCACTATGCATCGATCATTGAGGAGGAGAGTCGTCATCTCTCCCTACTCAGTAAACAACTGCTTCTCCTGTCCTCCCTTGAACAAGGCAACGAAGATCTGTCCAAAGTAAAGTTCTCTTTGCGAGATCAGTTCCGGCAAGCGGTTCAGGTGCTGCAATGGCAACTTGAAGAAAAAGAACTGCTGCTTCGGATATCGGTGCCCGAATCTATCCAGCTTGTCGGCAATGAAGTGCTGCTCATGCAAGTGTGGATGAATCTGCTGGGTAATGCAGTGAATCATCTGCCACAGGGAAGAAGCATCGAGATCCATGCCGAGCAGATAGATGACCAGTGTGTGGTTCAGATTCGGGATACAGGGGACGGGATTGCTGCGGAGCATCTGCCTTTCCTGTTCGATCGATTTTACCGGGTGGACCGTGCGCGGGAACGTTCTTCCGGACGAACCGGGCTTGGACTTGCCATCGTGCAGAAAATTATCCGAATTCATGACGGTACAATCGAGGTTTCCAGTTCACCTGAGGGTACAGTCTTTACCGTGACCCTTCCGCAGATGTAATCTGTTATTCATTTGCCGTTCATTTTCGTCTCCTATACTTGGGTTATCAAGAGGGAGGTCACAGAACATGTACTTGGCTATTCGGGAAATGAGGTATGCCAAAGGGCGGTATGCCTTAATTGCTACAATCATGGTACTGGTTTCATTTCTGGTACTGTTTGTTACAGGTCTTGCACAGGGGCTGGCTTATGATAACGCAGCTTCGGTCAAAAATATGGCAGCAACCCACTTTGTGCTGGAACAGGATTCGAATCATCGGTTTACCCGGTCACAAGTGGATCAGGATCAGCTTAATCAAGCTCGCTCCGTAGTGGGGCAAGAGAACGCTGAGCCGCTCGGTGTGAAAATGACAACGGTCAGTCCAATGGGCGACACGAAAAAGATCGATGTCACGTTGTTCATGGTGAATCCGGAAGGCTGGCTTGCTCCAGCGGTTACCGAAGGAACTCCGATTACGGATCAGACCAACGGGCAGGTTGTGGTGGATCATAAGTTAGCTGAATCCGGTGTGACGATTGGCACCGTTCTGGTCGATCAAGCTTCGGGAATGGAGTGGACCGTTGGCGGATTTGTACAAAATGAGTCTTTCAGTCACTCGCCGGTCGTGTTCCTGAATGAACAGGAATGGCTTACGCTTCAAGGAGATTCACGAACTACACAAGGTTCCGCCGACACCAATGCCAATTCTCCGATATACAATGCCATTGCGGTAAAGGACGCGGGTGAGCAGGTAGACGGACTAAGTGCTGCAATGCCTGATACGGAAGTCATCACGAAGTCGGATGCCGTAGCGGCTATTCCTGGATATAAGGAAGAGCAGGGATCGTTGCTTATGATGATCGCTTTTCTATATGTCATCTCAGCGTTTGTACTTGCGGTATTCTTCTATGTCATCACGATTCAGAAAACAAGTCAGTTTGGCATATTGAAAGCGATCGGAACGCGGAATGGATATCTGACGGGTAGCGTTTCGTTACAAGTATTCATTCTATCGGTTGGCAGTTTGGTGATTAGCTTACTGTTGGTTCGACTGTTCGAGTCCATCTTGCCAGCATCAATGCCATTTCAATTAGGTTTATCCACCCTCGCACTGACCTGTGTATTATTCATACTCATGTCTGTGGCGGGTTCGTTATTCTCGGTGTGGAAGGTTACCAAAATTGATGCACTTGATGCGATTGGGAGGACAGCAGCATGAGAAACCGATTGGTATTACAGGGAATTACACAGACCTTTGAAGATGGTGGCAGTAAACGGACGATTCTGGACAAGTTGGACCTTGAGGTTGCTGAAGGTGAACTTGTCGCTGTAATGGGGCCTTCCGGCTCGGGTAAAAGCACATTCCTGTCCATTGCTGGCGCACTGCTCGAACCGACCGAAGGGCAGGTTCTACTGGATGGGGCCTCTATTATGGGCAAAAGCAAACAGGATATATCCGATATGCGGCTTCAGCAGCTCGGCTTTATATTTCAAAGTGCCAACCTCATTCCTTATCTGAAAGTAGAAGAACAACTCATGGTCGTTGCAAAGCTCGCCGGAACGGATAAAAACAAGTCGGGGAAACGAGTGGATGAGCTGTTGAACACGGTGGGGCTAACCCATCGGCGGAAAGCGTATGCGGAGAAGCTGTCTGGCGGAGAACGTCAGCGGGTCGCCATTGCACGGGCGTTGATGAACGACCCGGCTGTCCTGCTCGCGGATGAACCGACAGCCAGCCTGGATGCGGAACGTGGACTGGATATTGTCGGCATGATTGCACGGCTCGTGAAAGAGCAGGGCAAGAGTGCAGTGATGGTTACGCATGATGAGCGGATCTTGCCGCTCTGTAGCCGGGTTCTTTTTTTGGAAAAGGGAAAACTGGTGCAGCATTAGAAGGAGAATGGTCTGAAAGTCTGGAGACAATATTGATCCAAGGCTTAAGGGTAGAGAGTGTAAGATGAGGGTCACGTATTCCCGGTGGGAAGGTGGCCTTCTTTCTTTGTTTGCGACTATAATTGGAAGAATAGTGAATTTTACATAGAGAGGAACAGATGTGGATGAGCAGCTTAAATGCAGAACAATTCCCGGCACTGAGTACGTCGATTCATTGGGGGATTATTGAGGCAGAGTTCAGATTAAACGACATCGTGGATGAAAAGCTGGTGAGTAATATTAGCATCATTCCATTTGTCGGGGATCAATGTGTTGTTTTCCAACTGGATAATGGAGACTGGGAGCTGCCTGGGGGCACGCTTGAAGCAGGTGAGCATTACATGGATGGACTGAAGCGCGAACTGATGGAGGAACTTGGGGCTGAAAAGCGTTCCTATCAGATTTTTGGCCAATTCCACTGCACATCCAGTGCGTTGGAACCGTATCGACCGCATATCCCGCATCCCCATTTTGTACGAATCATTGGATATGGAGATGTTGAACTTGTCGGTGATCCGCTGAATCCGGAGGATGGCGAGCAGGTGGTTGCAGTTGAAGTGGTAGAGATTGATGAAGCGATCCGAAGATTCCAGGAACAGAACAGACATGACATTGCAGAGATGTACAAACTGGCTTATGTACTGCGAGAAGAAGCTAAACAGTGAGAGGCAATGGTTAGGTATTCTAATTCCAGATAGCCTACGGAGGTAATGATGATTCGAGATAAAATTAACGAGCTGCTGGACACTTTACCCGAATTGGAATTGAACTGAGCATATTGGGGAATTGAGCGTATCCATCAGGAATATATGTTCAAGAAGAACTTGCAGGATAAAGGGGTTGTCTTGTCCGAACTGTACGAGGAATCCGAAGGGATTGTACAGCAATGGGACAGCGTATTTGCCAATAATATCGATGATGTGGTCAAAGAGTCTATCCATTATAGCCAGTACAAGTGGCATATGTTCAGTTATGAGCAACAGAAATGCCTGACACACGACCAAGCACGAGATGCTTTTAATGCCGAGCCGAAAGATGAAGTATATGTGATGTATGAAAGTGGTGGTTGGGTGCTTTTATACGAAAACGCGAAACGGATTATTGCAGCGGATTTTGATTCGGAGCAGGATATCTATATCTTCGACCGAGCGTTTACATGGACGTATGTGCATACGCACGAATCCATGTGTGGCCCTTATTTTTATAAAATAGAACAAGTATGAATTTTGAACAAAAAGGGATAGCATCGTATTCAATAAACTCTGACTTGGGAGTGATATCTTATGCAGGAACTTTTTAAGAAGATCATCAATACTGAAGTCAAACCCTTATTTGCCAAACACGGCTATTCCAAGAAAGATTTGAATTTCTACAAAGCGGATGGCAACCTCGTATACAAGTTCAACATTCAAAGAGCGAAGTATAATACCAGTAATCAGGTCCAGTTTTATGTTAATTGTGGTGTTCATTCCACCGAGCTTGCGGAGGGCAGTCTCTTGAACCGAGTGGAGCCATATTGGAGAACATATCTCATTTTACCTGCCGAATCAGAGAAATAGCCCCTGCGGCTCCGGCCCACTACACCTTAACGCCTGATATCGATCCAGACGCTTTATCGAAAGAACTGGTGTCACATTTGGAAGAGGGCATGTCATTCCTACACTCGCTAAAAGGGGCCAGAGATATAGTCCATTATTATATGGCCAAGACAGCGTTACATTTAAGCGAAGAAACCTTCCGCTTCCTGCTGCAAGCTGGTGATACGGAAGAAGCCAAGCAATATTTACAGCAACTGCATGCGAAATACGGAGCCGAAAAGCGCTGGGCGATATTAGAAAAGAAATATGCAACCGTTTTTGCCGAGTACGGATTGTGAGTTTATTCCAGACAAATAGCAAAAATGAAAGGGGATAACATATGAACGATACTCAATATACTTTAAATTTTGAGAAACTGTGTAATGAATTACAGCTTGGTGAATTGATCAGTTCGCCCAAACCTATTTCAGGTGGACTTCTTCATCGAATGTACGCTATTGAAACCACGCAAGCTAATTATGCAGTTAAGGCATTGAATCCCCAGATCATGATAAGACCTACTGCTGTGCAAAATTATATTGATTCAGAAAAAATAGCAAACGTGGCAGCTGAACATATCCATGCTCAACCTGCAAAAATGTTAAAGGTGCTTCTATGCATAACATTGATAATCAATTCTATCTAATATTTGATTGGATTGAGGGTCAACGTTTGGAACAAGATGAAGTTACGATCAATAACAGTTCTCTGATGGGAACGATCCTTGCAGATATCCATAAAACGGATTTTAGACAACTAGAATTGGATAGTTCACAGGCGACTAATTCTAAAAAAATAGATTGGATGTTTTATCTGAACAAAGGAAGAAATGAGAATTCGGAATGGATTAAAATTTTGGACGCCAATATGGATAAGCTGTATGAGTGGAGTATGAAAGCTAAGAATTCATTTTCAATGCTAGCATCCAATAATGTTATTAGTCACAGAGATCTGGAGCCTAAGAATGTGATGTGGAGACAAGACATACCTATTATTATAGATTGGGAATCGGCAGGTTATATTAATCCGATGCATGATCTGGTAGAAACAGCTGTGTATTGGTCAGTAGATAGCTCTGGAAGTATAAACGAGGAAAAGTTCTTGGCTTTTATAGCTGGATATAAGAAGCGAGTGGGGAGTCTAACAGCCAATTGGGAAGTGGTTCTGGATATTGGTTTTGCTGGAAAGTTGGACTGGCTCGAGTATAGCCTTAAACGGTCACTGTGGATTGAATGTACGGACATAGAGGAACAGTTATTAGGAACATCACAAGTCATTAGAACTTTAGAGGCTTTGAAACAATACGAGAATATGATTTCAGATATTAAGAACTGGTTGAATACTTAATCCAGGAGGGGATGCCCATATGGCAAACGATAAAGGAACACTCAGAACATGCGAACAAGGACATTCGTATTATAAAAAAAGTGATTGCCCAACCTGTCCAACGTGCGAAGCTGAACATAAACCGACAGATGGATTTCTAGCCTTGCTGTCAGCTCCCGCCAGACGTGCCTTGGAGAATGAAGGCATTGCGACACTACAGCAACTTGCAGAGTACACGGAAAAAGAGATCCTGAAGCTACATGGAATCGGGCCATCTGCTATGCCTAAATTGCGAGATGCTTTGGAAGAAGAGGGAATGTCTTTTAAGAAATAACCCTCTTCACGCTGTTCCACTAATCCAAACCAGAAGCGGAAGTAATCTCCTCCATCGTTACCCGATACAACAAGTTACCTTCACTGAGTAGCAGACGATGTTGGCGAAAATCCTGCCTTGCCTGCTTGAAGGGCTGACCATTTTCATTTAATAAATCAATCTTCTGCCCCTTGCTCAATCTTCCGGGCTTCTCCAATTTTTTTAAGCACAAACGTCCCATGTTTACCGTACCCGGCATCAAACAAAAAATGATAACCATCCGTACTGAAGCCGGAGGAACCGGAGATGTTTGGATTCATAAATGTAACGTTGGGTTCTCGGGTGCCCCCTGAGATACAACCAAGTTCAAAATCGGTATAGAAGTAGAACCAGACCTGCTTCTCATTCACACATTGAGTGCGTAACAATCCGCAATGTCAGCTTCATGATTTTCATATAGTTTATTCCCGTGCTCATCCCAGGCCAGCAGACCACATGATCCAATCGGATCGCTCCATCCGTAGTTACCAAAAACCCCTTCATCGAAGTAACTGGTCCAGATTGTTCCCTTCTCTGTAACCTGTGCACTTTGGATACCGTCTCCCAGCAGAAACTCGCGAATTGTATTTCCGTCTAAATCACACACTTTGGCGTTCAAATCAAACTGTTCATTCCTATAATTCGTACAGCGTGCTCCGACGAGCAGCAGGTGATCATGTAATGGTTGTACGTAATGATAATTGAACGTCTGTCCCCAGATGACAACTTCCTCGATATTTTGATCTGTCACAATGAGAACTTTGTACGTATAGCTTTGGTTCAATTTACTCTGAACGAACATACCTCGTTTTCTTTCGGGGATCTGATTCATCAGCAGCACATAGACAAGGCCATCACCGCCTCCCTGGGTGGAAACGATATCGAATCCCTCGACATAGTTCGAAATGTCGGCAAAAGGCAAAAGGTTTACTTTGGGATTGGACATATCCATATCCTCCTTTGTAAAATACTGAGTCACCATCTGCATCTGTATAAGAGGATTATGACGTACACGTACTAAACTGAACATGGCGGAAGTATAGCGAAGGTCTTCTTTGGCTTTCTTGACACACGGAGTACAATAAGGAAGTTGTGTAAAATTCTATATAAGAGGAGGATGGAGAGGTAGCTATAAGAAGAGTGTGAGAATACATACAACGCACGTGTAGTAAGGGGAAAGAAGTACCCGTAGATTTGATTTGTATGAGTACGATTACGTGGAAGACTCATCTCTGAAAAACTAAAATGTATAAGGAAGTGTTACAAGGTGGAACCAAATATTCCAGAGCAAAAGACAGACTACCGTCCACTAGGCGTATCGGGCTTGGGTGGTTGGCTGATTCTCGTCCAGATCGGATTATTTCTTACGTTGATTTTCCTGGCGCTCCAATTGGTCCTGTATTGTTTGCCCATGCTTACAACAGAGACTTGGGAGTTGCTAACTTCGGAGCAATCTGAATATTATCACCCGCTATGGGGACCGGTCGTTATTTTTGAAACGGTATATAACGCACTGTTTTTAGTGTTTAGCATATATACCATCATTGCTTTGTATAGTAAAAAATCGATCTTTCCTCGTCTTATGATCATGTTTTATAGTGTTAGTCTAGCCGTTAGTGTCATTGATTATTTATTGTTGCTTCAGATTCCGATGGCGAGAGAACTTGAGGATGGAAACTCGTTAAGAGATATTGGCAAGTCGGTACTTACTTGTGCGATCTGGATTCCTTACTTTATCAAATCAGAGCGAGTTCATAACACATTTGTAAGATAAATGGGTTGCAGGAAATGCCCGATCTCGGATAGAAGCTATCAGAGGTCGGGTTTATTTGTTACAAACGAAACCAGTCACATATATAGTTAACCTGTTCAAAGTGAAAAGGAGAAGAGATCTTGAAAATTTATCTGGTAAGGCATGGGATGGATGAGGAAGGGTATCGAGGCGGATGGAGCGATCGTGGACTTACGGAACAAGGAATCAATCAATCCAGGAAACTGGGAGAGCATTTGCATCATCATGCTGACGAGTACAACATACATACGATCATTAGCAGTGATCTTCCTCGTGCAGTACAGACTACACGGGAAATTGAGAAGAGATTAAACATGCAGGCTAGCTTAATGAAAGATTGGCGGGAGATGAATAACGGAGATTTGGCAGGCATGCTCCATAAGGATGCTGAAGAACATTACCCAGGGGTTTATTTCAACACCCTTGAGATGGATTCCCCTTTTCCGGGAGGAGAAAGTCCAAGGGATTTTTATAACCGGATAAGCACAGCTTTCCAGAATCTTTTCAAAGGTATGGAGGAGGAAACAGTCAAGTCCAATGTTCTGTTAATTACTCACGGCGGAGTGATTAATATTCTGTATTATCTGCTTGAAAATAGGGAGTGGAGCAATAAGTCCAGCTTTTATCCCATGGACAACACCAGTGTACATACCGTTGAAAAGGGAAGGTATGGTTGGAAACTTAGCAGCGCAAATGTGTTAAGTCATCTTGATTAAAAAATTGAAGACGGAGGCGATGATATGAGTAATCAATCCATAGAACTGCTACAACGTTTGAAGTCTTTATCCGGCCCATTTCCAACCTGGGATACGGGGCAGTTGCCGGAGCGGCCGGGGAAGCTATTTTTGGAGTGGTTGAGATTGGCGGTTGAGAATGAAGTGAAAGAAACCTCATGCCATGACGATCTCTACCGTGGATCAAGACGGTTATCCTGATGCGCGGGTGTTGATTTTGAAAAACGTAATTGACGAAACGTTCTATTTTGCCTCCAGTTCGGAGAGTCGAAAAGGGCAGCAGTTGAAGGAGAATTCTCATGTCGCTCTGACATTCTACTGGCCTTCACTTGGAAGACAGATTCGGATAAGGGGAATTGCCGAAGATTGTGGAGATGAAGCGGGCGCTGATGATTTCCGCAAACGTTCAGCTGGAGCAAGAGCAGTTGCTTTGACAGGGCATCAGAGTGAGGTTTTGGATAGCGAGGAAGTGCTGGATAGTTCCATTGAAGCTCAGAAGGAAAAGATAAGTCGTGATCCCAGTGTCGTTACACCTCATTGGAGATTATATGCAGTGAATGCACAAGAGGTGGAGTTCTGGCAGGGAGATTCGGAGCGTAAGCATGTACGAGTCCAATATGTGATGCAAGATGGACAATGGAAGACACTCAGATTGTGGCCTTGATTTTAGAAAAGATGAGTTAGGCAATAGTGACCAAACTGCTGTGTGTTTCTTTTTCCTAACAATCTGAGGGAGGATAAATCTATGAAAACGATTGAGAGCTTCTTCGAACCATTTCCCGTGTTGGAAACCGAACGGACGTTACTCCGACCTCTTACCTATGATGATCTGGAGGATATGTACAGTTACTGCGTTGTACCTGCTGTATCGGAGTTCACCACCTGGGATGCGCATCGGAGCAAAGAAGACACCAAAGCTTTTTTAGATTTTGTCATGAGTCGCTATGAAACGGATCTAATAGGCCCATGGGGGATTGAAGATAAACACACCAAGAGGCTGATTGGTAGTTGTAACTATCTAGGGTGTGACAGCGATAACAGAAGAGTTGAACTGGGATATGTGTTGTCTGATCAATTTTGGAATCAAGGCTACATGACCGAGGTAGTGAAACGAATCATCCAATTCGGATTTGACGAAGTGGGATTGGAACGAATCCAGGCTCAATGTTTAGTGAAGAACATGGGCTCCGCGAAAGTCATGGAAAAGGCCGGCATGCAATTTGAAGGTGTGCTGAGGAAATACATGAAGGTGAAAAATGAACTTCAGGATCTGAAGATGTATGCCATTGTAAAAGAAGACTTCTATTCTAACATTAAATAAAGAACGTTTTTTGGGAAAGGGCGAGCGAGGTTGAGCAAAGGAATCCTGTATCTTATGCTATTCATGACTTTTTTAAGTAGCTCAGAAGTGGCTTACAATCGTAATGCCGTTTCAAAAGAACCTCCTGCATCTTAATCGACTAAGATATTTACTGAGGATGAATTCCAATTTCAGATTAAATCCAAAGATATTACGATTAAATTAGGAAGTACTCGTGAAGTGGTTGAGCAGCAACTTGGACCCCACGTGGATTATTTCTACTATACGAATGTCTACCATTACAAACATATGAGAATTCATTACAAAGATGGCATTGTGGATGGCATCATAATTGATGACTCGGCAAAGTTCAAAACGTATAAAACGCCAAGCGGGATAGGTTATGGAAGTACAGTTCAAGAGGTCTTCCAACAATACGGCAAAAAAGCTTTTATAGATACTAAAAAGGGAAAAGTACAAAGTATTACATATGTTATGGAGAAAAATAAACAAGGCAATTACCATGTCATACCGTCCTTTGATCATGCAATATTGGAAGGAGGATTTGAGAACATGAAAGGGTTGTCCATGAATTTTGATCAAAAAGGGCGTGTGTCATTCATCATGCTGGCGAGCCACGAGTTTGCCTATAATCCTGAGTTCAACATGGATGACATACAATAGAGGATTATAGGGTTACCTTACATCACTCCCGATCGTTGGGGAAATTGATTTATGTTGTTTATAACAAGCAACGTACATAATGTCATATCATCAAACAAGTGCCTACCGATATAATCTTCAAGTTATCCAAACGTGGATTGAATGAAGGAACCAGGAGGTACAACGAATTGACGACCAAAAACAGATATAAATCACTCGAACTGGAAACACCCGGCGTATATGAGCTGGAAGGACTTGAGGTGGGAGTGACATCGAACTGCAATTATAAATGTGACTATTGCTGCGCCTACAATCGGGATGATGGAGCATGCATCGGTAGTCAGGAAATTATCCGTATTATTAGTGAGCTTCCTCGTCTCAAGCGCGTGCGATTGTCCGGGGGAGAAGTTACTTTGAAATACCAGGATTGCCTGGAGATCGTGACGTATTGTGCGGCACATGGCATCGATACACAATTGAACAGCAATGCCAGTCTGCTGACAGAAGAACGGATTCTTGCGTTGCGTGATGCGGGCTTGTCCAACATTCATATCTCGTTCAATTATACGGATGCGGAGTCCTATGCTGCGTATTATCGTGTGCATCCTCGCATGTATGAGAGACTGGAGCAGAATATCCGTTTGTGCACGGAAGCCGGTCTGGAGACGGTACTGGAAACGTTACTGTTTGAAGGTAATCAAGCGAACATGCAGGCCATTAGCGATAAGGTGTATGATCTGGGTGTGCGCATCCATGAGATCCAGAACAGCATTAAGATGCCGCATACGGATTGGAGTCAGGTTGTCTCTAAAGAGTCCCTTGTTCGATCTGTTACGGAATTAATTAAACATAAAAATCCAGATACAACGCTCTATTTCACTTGTATGGATAGGTTTGCTGAACAGTTGAATTTGCGTGAACAACCCGATGTGTATTTCTCGAATTGTGTGGATGGCACGAAACAGCTGCACTTGCACGGCAATGGGGATATTCTCATCTGTGAGTTATGCCATCCTGTTGTGATTGGCAACATCTATAATGGAACGTCGTTGAAGGATATCTATACCCAGCAGCCGCCAGCGTTAACAAAATTCCTGGAGAAGCTGCCTTGTCCTGCGTACGATGCCCTTTTTGCAGAGGCATAACAGGAAGCTCTGACGAAGATGTTTTGATCTGTAAGCTGAACGAAACATGTACACGATAACAGCGACATTTAAGGTTATATAGATTAAAAATAAAGGTGATCTGATTTCCTCAGTGGGAAAAAGGATCACCTTATTTTATTGAACTATTCATTCACACAATAACGGAGAGGACAGAAAAAACCTGAAAAAGCGAAGCGTTCGCCTTTATCCCCGGATTTTCCCCTCTAGAAAAGGAAATCAAAAAAATCTGGGGGTAACAGCGATTGGAAGGTTGTTCTGTCATCGTAGTGTCAGTGTGAATATTCTTTAGTTCAAGTTATTTAGTTTCAGATTCATTTAAGCTACCCGGCCTAATATGGCCTTAAGAACTTAGATGAAGAGGTGAGCTTCACATGATGAAGATCTATGAGAAACCAACCCGCAAAGAACCACATAAACGACCGATCTCCCCAAGAAAGCGCAGATGGCTCATCATCACACTTGTCATCGTGCTTGCGGTAGGTGGAATCCTGTACAGCTTGGCTGACCGTTACCTGATCCGGCATGTGCAGGTAGTTGTAGCGGATGAGAACACGGCAACGTCAACAGCAGGCAACACGAATGATTCCACCAGCACTTCGACCACTGCAACTGAAGTGAATGCAACGTCAGATGATTGGAATTATTCGAGTGATGATATGGAGGTCCATATAGAAAAGGTACAGACAGGCTCCGGCTCGGATCAGATTACGTATTATGTCGCTGATGTTCAGCTGACGGATGCAAGCAGTCTGCGAACCGCGCTGGCGGATAACAGTTTTGGAACAAACATTACAGAAAATACATCAGAGATTGCCGCAGCCAACAATGCGATCTTTGCCATTAACGGTGATTATTACGGATTCCGTGATGATGGTGTCATTATTCGAAATGGAACATTGTATCGGGACAGCCCAACACGGGATGCGCTTGCCCTGTTCAATGACGGTACGATGAAAACATATAACGAAGATGAAATTTCTTCCTCGGAATTACTGGCCGAAGGGGCAACCAATACGTTATCCTTTGGACCCATTCTGATTCAGGATGGCGAGATTGTTAGTGATTTTAGCAGTGTGAAAATTGACAACAACTTCGGTAACCGCTCCATCCAGGATGCGAATCCAAGAACTGCGATTGGCATGATTGCTCCGAATCATTACGTTTTCGTGGTAGTGGACGGACGGCAGGACAACAGCCGTGGCATGACCTTGGCAGAACTGGCCGATGTCATGAAAGGTCTCGGAGCAACTGAAGCCTACAACTTGGACGGCGGCGGTTCATCCACCATGTATTTTATGGGTCGAGTCGTTAATAACCCGCTGGGGCGTAACCAGGAACGTGGCGTAAGTGACATTTTATATCTGACGGAGGGACAAGGATCATGACAATATTAATTCCATCCTATGAACCCGATGTGCGTTTACTGAATCTCGTTCTGCGATTACAGACATTTAAACTTGGACCCATTGTGATTGTGGATGATGGCAGTGGCCCAGGGTACCGTGGGATTTTTGAAACGGCAGAAGCCTATGGCTGTACGGTCCTGACACATCCCGTCAATCTGGGTAAGGGCAGGGCGTTGAAGACAGGCTTTCAGCATATTAAGGAGTACGGACCTCAGGGCGGTGTAGTGTGCGCAGATAGTGACGGACAGCATCTGCCACATGATATTAAGCGTATCTTCGAAGTGCTGCTCACACAAACGAGACCCGGAATTGTACTCGGCAGCCGTCGCTTCAGTGGTAAAATTCCAGCACGTAGTCGTTTTGGCAACACCGTCACACGGGCGGTCTTTTCCCTCACGACAGGTACCAAAGTATATGACACGCAGACGGGTCTGCGCGGTTTTCCTTACTCCATGCTGGATTGGCTGAACCAGATTCCCGGGGATCGGTTTGAATACGAGATGAACATGTTGCTAACGGCATACAAGGAAGGGTATGAAATTACGGAAGAGTTTATCGATACGGTGTATCTGGATCACAATGAGTCCTCCCATTTCCGCCCGTTGGTTGATTCGTTCCGGATCTATATGCCAATCCTGATGTTCAGCACATCTTCGGTGCTATCCGCTCTGATTGATTTTGGACTATTATTCGTCATCCAGTATTTCACGCATAATCTGTTTCTGTCGGTTGTCGCAGCAAGGCTGTGCAGCTCTATCTTCAACTATACGATGAATCGGAAGTATGTGTTCTCCGCAGGACGAACCTCAAAGGTTCGACAGTCTTTGCCCAAATACTTCTCACTTGTCCTACTGGTGCTGTTATTAAACTACGGTTTATTGTATTTTTATAATGAAAAATTAATTATCCCACTGCTCGCAGCCAAGCTGTTGACCGAGGTGTCCATCTTCCTGTTCAGCTACTGGGCGCAGCGCAGATTTGTCTATTAACGCAGAGAGAGTGGGCATATAGCTTGCTCTCTTTTTTTCAATCAAAGCCGTTTCAAAAGAATATCCTGCGCTTCTTGGTTAACAAAAAAAGGTCGAGAACAGGGGGAAGCATACCCTTGTTCTCGGCCTTTTAAACTTACAGGAGGACGAGCGTTACATCAGCTTCTTAATCTCATCCTTCAGGATTTCGGACTGAGTGCCGAAGATGACCTGCACAGCTCCACCACCGAGCCTCATAACGCCGGAAGCGCCAAGCTGTTTGAGCGCCTGATCGTTGACGGCTTTGTCGTCCCTGACAACTAGCCGGAGGCGAGTGATGCAGGCGTCAATGCTCTCGATATTATCTGTTCCCCCGATCTCGGCGAGCACTTTGCCAGCCTTGGTATCGGCAGACGCCGCTGCCACGGCGGAAGTATCAGTGGGGGCATCGGCATCATAAGCGTCATTCTCGCGCCCCGGCGTTTTCAGGTTGAACTTGATAATCATGAACCGGAACAGGAAATAATAGACGACCGCAAATGCGAGTCCGACCGGGATCATGAGCAGCGGATTGGTCGACAGCTTCATGTTCACGAGGTAATCGATTAGACCTGCAGAGAAGGCGAAGCCCAGCTTAACATTCAGCAGGTACATGATTAGGGCCGCCGCACCAGTAAGAATAGCGTGAACCACATACAGTAGAGGCGCCGCGAACATGAAGGAGAACTCGAGCGGTTCGGTAATACCCGTTAAGAACGAAGCCACCGCTGCGCCGATAAAGATCGAAGCGACCATTTTGCGCTTTTCAGGCCGGGCTGTATGAATCAAGGCTAGCGCCGCCGCCGGAAGAGCGAACATCATAATCGGGAAGAAGCCAGACATGAACATGCCTGCCGTAGGGTCTCCGTTGAAGAAGCGGGTCAGGTCGCCGTGCACGACTTCCCCGGCTGCATTGGTATAATCTCCGATCTGGAACCAGGCAATGGAGTTGAGGACATGATGCAGACCGAGCGGGATGAGTAGGCGGTTGGCGATCATAAACACCATGGAGCCAACGCCGCCAAAACCTACAATCCAGGCGCCGAAAGCGCCGATGGCATCCTGAATCGGGCTCCAGACCATGCCGAACAGGATGGCCAACACCAGCATGGAGCCGGCGGTGGCCATCGGCACAAAGCGTTTGCCGGAGAAGAAGCCGAGCCAGTCAGGAAGCTTGATATTATGGTATTTTTTATACATATAGGCTGCAAGCAGTCCGGCAAATATCCCGCCCAATACGCCCATATCCAGCTTGACATCGTCAGGAATATAGCCGAATACACCTGGAACGGCTCCCAGAATCCGCGTCAGCACCATATAAGCGATCAGGGCGGAAAGCGCGGCGACCGCATCCCCCGCCAGTCCGATTGCCACCCCAATGGCGAAGATGAGCGCAAGGTTGCCGAAGATCGCCCCCGCTCCCTCATTCAGGAATGGAACTACATACTGATTAAGAAATCCCCCGATCACGGGACCGAGCGGAATGTCCTTTTCATAATTAAGAAGACCGAGGCCTTGAAGAATACCTGCCGCAGGCAGGGTTGCTACAGGAAGCATCAGGGATCTTCCCAGCTTTTGCAGTACTTTCAGCATATTGTTCTTCCTTTCTTTTTTTGATTTAGGTTATTTGGACAAGCTGACTTTCATGATAGTTCCCATGCCTGCTTCTACGCTGCCATACTCCGGGTGCGACTCCCACGGCTGTTCAGCCGCATTCGCAACGATGACAGGGGTGATGACCGGATAACCGGCGGAAGCGATCGCATTCAGGTCAAATTCAATCAGAGTCTGACCGATAGTGACTTGATCCCCGGTCTGCACTTGGGGTGTGAAACCCTGTCCTTTCAGGCTGACAGTATTCATACCGATATGCAGCAGTAGCTGCAGCCCGGAAGCATGCTCAATCATTACGGCATGGTGCGATTTGATCAGGTGCACCACAGTGCCGTCGATAGGGGCGACCAGCCTGCCTTCCTGGGGAATCATTGCGACTCCCGGTCCCATAAGTCCTTGCGCGAACGCTTCGTCAGGCACTTCTTCCAAACTGACGCAGGTTCCGGTGAGCGGGGAGGCGACGGATATTGTTTCAGATGTTTTGGCAGATTTATTGTTTTTCCATTTCCAGATCATTGTGTGTTGTCCTTTCTGTTGTTGGTTTTGGCATGGGTTTGAAAAAGCCGGTATAAATGCATTGCGAGAAAAGCCGTTTCTTCCTCGGGCACTTCTGTACCCAAATCCTCGGCCATTACAGCGCTCAGTTTTCTGGCCAGCTGGTATTCGGACGTATATTCATTTTTCACATATTGTGCGAAGGTGGGGGCCGTCATCGGCTGCTGATACAGGCGTTCCATGGAGAAGCGCAGGTGTATCATGAGTCTTGCCTGGCTAAGGCTGCCCTGATCAAAGCGAACGCCACCCTCCTCTTCAATAATCGACTGAAGTTTGCTGATCACATTGGATACCTTAACCAACTGTCCGACAGGGACGTGATTTACGGAGGAGTACACATGGTATGTCAGGAACCCGGCCTCATCCTCCGGTACCTCTACGCCAAAGGCCTCTCCGATCATGGCCGCCGCTTCCGAGGCGATTTCGAATTCTTTCGGAAAACTGAGCTTTGTCTCCGTAAGAAAAGGATTCAGAATCTCCATCCCGTTGCGGATACGATATAAGGTGAACTGAATATGACTCGGAAGAGCAAGGTAGATCTTGTCATTCAGCTTGCCGGGAAACTGATCAGCGATGAGACGGATAATTCGGTCAGAGATGTCGATGACATTGGGGTCCAAGTCCCTCATCAGCTCCTGCGCCTGCCCCCACTCCTCCCGGTCTTCCAGCCGGAATCTTTTCTCAATCCGCGGATCATCGGCCTGAACGGTGCTTTCCACCTTGAACGCAAATCCCAACCCTTTGCCAATCAGTACGTACTCCTTGGTATTCTGGTGCGACCGGGCCAGAACAATATTACTGCCGACGACCCGCTCCACCTGCAGAATCATTCCTTTACTCACGGTTCACCGCCTCCTCGTTTCTAAAGTTAACGCTTTCAGGCCTCCGGAACGCAAAAAGAGCCAAGAAGCGAGTATAGTCTCATGTTCGCTTCTTGGCTCATGCCCTCTGGGGTGGTAACACGCCAATTCATTTTATGTTTTCATCAGAACGTTCTTCCTACATAATATATAGCTGATCTGCCACCGTCAACCATAATTTTGTCATCCAACTGTTCGTCGTTTAATATAGGGAATGTGTAAACGAAAAGGTACCTGCCGTAGTTGGAGCCAAATCTAACATGAATAGGAGTATGCCTATGTATCTTCGAAGTGTGGAACTCCTGTCGGCCAAGATCGAGAATCGGGACCAATATCCTTTTGACATCCCCGCGATCCGGTCCTTGGAACGATTGGAGATCACGAATAACGTTACTTTTTTTGTAGGTGAAAATGGTTCAGGGAAATCTACGCTGCTGGAAGGCATCGCACATCAATGTGGCTTCAATACCGCAGGGGGTGGCAGGAATAATACCTATGAGACACATGCTTCGGAATCCTCGCTTGGGAATTATCTCAGGCTGGCCTGGTTGCCCAAAATAACGAATGGTTTCTTCATGCGCTCTGAATCGTTCTATCAATTCGCATCACATGTCGACGAGATGCCGGCGTCGCTTCAATATTATGGCGGGCGTTCATTACATGAACAATCACATGGGGAGTCTTTTCTCAGTCTGTTCGTCAACCGCTTTAGTTCCAAAGGCATCTATCTGCTCGACGAGCCCGAAGCCGCATTGTCCCCAGCAAGGCAGCTCTCTTTATTGCGGATTCTTCATGATCTGTCAGGCACTTCGCAGTTCATTATTGCGACGCATTCACCGATTTTGCTGGGATATCCGGGGGCAGAGATTTTAAGTTTTGACGATAGCCATATTCAAGAGGTAACCTATGAGGAGACCGATCACTATCAGATTACCCGCAGCTTTCTCGAGAACCGTGACCGGATGCTGAATGAATTGTTTAAAGACTAAATTGAATTTTGTGATACCAAGATTAAAACTACATTTTGTATGAGGAGAGATTGGATGAAAGTAGGATTCATAATCATTGATATGCAAGAGAGTATTGTGCGGAAAAAGATGGATCAGAGCTCGATAGACCATGCTTGCGAGTACATTAACCATGTAGCTAACGTGCTGCGCTCGAATGATCATGTGGTCGTTCACGTACAGGATGTGGAGGGCATGGAGGAGACACCACCGGAAGAATATCGTATTATTCCCGAGGTAGATGTGAATGAGAAGGATATCACAGTTACCAAAGAAGCTTCCAACGCTTTCTGGCAGACTAATCTGGAGCAGGTGTTGAAGAGTCACGGAATTGAATTGGTGATTATCGCAGGTTTTGCTGCAGAGGAATGTGTTCTATTCACCTACAACGGTGCGATGGAGCGAGGTTTCCGTCCGGTGATGTTGCAAAATGGAATTCTAAGCACCCATCACGAAGCGGTGATTTCAACGTACAGAGATCGCAATGTGATCTCATATCCTGTGGTTGATTATCTATATAGGTTCAACTAAAGAGGTTTACACTGAGCACTCCAATGACAGAACAACCTTCCGATCGCTGTTATCCCCAGATTTTTTTGATTCCCTTTTTAAAGGGGAAATCCGGTGATAAAGGCGAACGCTCCGCTTCTTCAGGTTATTTCTGTCCTCTCCGTTTTTATGTAAAAAGTTTAGTTGAACCCATATAATTCAATAATTATTAGCTAAGTGCTAATGGATACTTGGTGAAAAATAAAAATAAGACCAATAATCGGACTCTGTAAGGAGTCTTTTTTTGTTCAAATGTACATTTCCACTATGACAGTTAAGGTTACTCCATGGTTTAAACCAAACTTTGCCTATATCTGTTGTGGTTGAAAGGATATATTGAGAACAGGGCACAGCAAACGTGCTGTGGACATCGGAAAGGTTATGTATGGATTACTAACTAACTCATTAACTAAGGGAGATGTACAAAGAAAATGAATGTACACATTAAAAGTATTTTGGCAGAACAAAAGGAAATGTTCCTTAACCTGTACAACTTGTACTTATATGATCTGTCTGAATTTTCTGGCGAGGATCTACTTGAAGAGGGGAAATATGATCCAACGAACACCTATCTCTATCTGGAACGCGATGAATTACATCCGTTTTTGATTCAGTATGAAGGAAAGATTATTGGATTCGTCCTGGTGTGTTCACCTCCATATGTGCCAGAAGATGTGGATTATACCGTACAGGAGCTGTTCCTGGTCAAAAAGTATCGTGGACAGGGAATGGCAGCACAAGCGGTCGACTTGGTTTTTGCTCAGTTTCAGGGTAGATTCAAAGTAGGACAACTCGCTAACAATGCAGCAGCAGTTTCGTTCTGGAAAAAGTATTATGAGCAACATCAGATTGAATATACCGAGTCTGAATATAACATTGAGATTGACAACATCACTGGCAGCCACCGGATTTTGTCCCAGACTTTTGTGCGTGGAAGAGCGAAATAATATGTAACTTAGAAGGTGATTAGCTTGTTTATTATCGTAGCAAATAAGGGGAAGTTGAAGTGGATTTCTGGTGTGTTTCAGGCAGAAGAGGTAGCTAGACAGTACATGGATCTCATACCTGATGAGCTTAAGGTGTACCATGAATTCATTCAGATAGAGAACATCACATATCCTTTTTATATTATAGAGCGTCAGGCATCTCCATTTAGGTTTCTCGATAAAGATGAAGTGATTTCACTTTTCGATCATACGGATATATCAGAGGACGAAGATGAGGTGCACTTCAATATCTACACGGTGGATTCAGATTATAGACCGAAGAAACCTGGAACAGATTATATGGGAGCACTGAGGCATGATCATGTGACCAATGAATTTATAGAAATGTATCGTAAAGAGGGAACAGAGTTTCTGAGTAAACGTAAGGTTCTTTAAATGTTATGAATTTTTTAGGTCCGATTTGCTTCTCCTACTTGGGAAGTGGATAGGATCTTTTTCAATTTCCATTTACCAATACATGGGTTATGATGAATGAAGAGGAGTCTATGGGAATGACCGTGTAAGGGGGAGAAAGCAGGTATGCCAAAGCATCATTTTGTGATTGAAGCCAAATCGCAAGTAAACGAGAATATCTATACTTCCTACTCCTGGGATTCTCATGGCAACATACATAAAAGTGGGCTGAAGCCAGAGTTTTATGCGACCTTGGAAGACGAATTTATTGTATACATCTATGATTCCCTTTGCTGGTTGAATACATGGAATCCATCTACCTGTATGAGATGTAGTGGACTGAACAACTATGGAATAACCGTTATTGAAGAGCAGAATGTTTTGTTGAAATTTCATCAACTGATTCGGGCTTGGATTGATCTATTCAGCCATGCGGCGGATCCGATTGTGCTAACAGGGAATTATAGCATTGCTGGAGGCGAACAGAAGGGCTACTACGAGAAACTCGTGTACAACAAAGTTGAATTAATCAACGAATTAAACAAGCTTGCGAACATGGCAAAGTACGCTGAGGTAAATGGGAAATGCATTGTGCATTTTGGGATATGAATCGATAGAAAAGGTTCCTGATAAAAATCGTAAGCTGTTGAGAAGCAACCCGACAGAGAGGAGCGAGAGTAATGACTAGTCGTATTGTTGTTACGGGTGGAGCTATTATTCGAGATCATATGGGGAGAGTGCTGCTGCAAAAGAGATCAGATTATGGGGATTGGGGATTACCCGGTGGTGGTATGGAGCCAGGTGAACGAATTGAAGAAACCATGATTAGAGAAGTGAAAGAGGAAACAGGGCTTGAGGTGAGTTCTTATGAACTGGCCTCCATATACACGGGCGAGAGGATGCACTATACGTATCCGGATGGAAATAAAGTAGTATTTGTAATGTTTTTATTTGACGTTATTGCGGAGTTGGAAGGGAAACTCTGTGATGATCAGGTAACTCTTTTATTTGAAGATGAACAAAAGGAGTCATTACAGCTTGTTTTTAAAAGTCTGGATGAGATTGATATTTCGACAATTAACAATGTGCAGAAGCCTATATTTGTAGACTTGAAGCAAGGAGAGTCTAAATTGCTACGCGAGTGACAGCGTTAATAGAATAACTTGAGAAATGAATAGAGGTTAGATCATGATGAAAAATATGGAATTAATTCAACCATTTATTCCAGCATTTTCTGTTCAAAATTTGGAGTGGGTTGCCTGTATATAAAACAAGACAAATAGTATGAAAATATTTTGATAGCAGATATTACATTTTTAATGAAATTCTCAAATGTTACATATGAATTACTTTTTAGATTCACTAATATTGAAAATTTTCATTATAAGCCTCATGGTGTTCTAGTTCAGATAAGTGGGTTTAATATTAAAGATCTGAAAGACCATGGATATCATCCGATGAAATATTTCGTTGAGGACTACGAGGACGGAATATTAGGATTCTATTGTGAGGATATTGAATTGATACATGTACAAGAGAGTGAGCACTTAGCTTTGTAAATCATAGAACATCATAGTTTGAGCCTTTTAATAAAGAAAGGAGTTTTTATATTGCCTTGGCCGATGGTTCATTTTGCAATTGCATCCGAATTGATATCCAAGCCATCCCCTGAGTTGTTACTGGGAAGCCTCGCTCCTGATTCCATTCACGTAAGAACTAATCTTCGTACTGAGAAGGCAAAAACCCACCTCATGCCAGAGACAGGAAGGTTCGCAACAGACGAAGAACTTAAAGAATTTTTTGAGTCCAACAAGAAGTTAGCTTATAGGGATCCCAAATTCATGCAATATCTGTGCGGATACATCGCCCATATCTATACGGATCGCGTGTGGACTTTCGATATTTATCCTGCATATGAAGTCCACCCCAATGGAAGAAGCGTGTATACACAGGATGTCACGAAGCTTGAGTTTATGATTCTACAGAATTGGAACGGGGCCCTTGAATGGTTAAATGAGCTGAACGTGGGAAGCGCATTTGAGATAGGTGGATTACTGGAATCTGAGGTGTATCAATATAGGGAAGAGAAGCTTGAGTTTTTAGCTAATCCTGACAACGAAACCTTGGGTGACTTAAATATTTTATCCATGGAAGCTATGGACAAGTTCATACATACAACAGGATTAGCTCTAAAACAATTGTATACAAAATGGAATGTGTACGAGGATTTATGTGAAAGGAGGAGATCCATGCCCCCATTAGGCTTAGCTAAAGCGTCTGAATATGTGCCTTCGACAGGCAGGATGGAGACACCCAGACGCAGAATGGGCGGAGAGAATGACCCGGCAGTGGAAGCACCAGAGAATACTTAGGCGGTGAATAGAGAGGAGCATGTTATGAAGGCTAAATTACGATCAGAAGATATACATTCTAAGCAACTTACTTGGTTGTGCATTAAACCGATGCTTGTGTCTGTACGAGGCAGAGATATGGCAGCCAAAACAGAGATATACCGACAGTTACATGAAGGGCAACAAGCCTTATTTCTGTTTTATTCCTATCACAATCACACGAAAAGTCTGGCAGAATTTTATTGGTTTTCGGCCTATAACATCATCGAGATCAAGAGCTGGAACGGGATCAAGAACGGAATGCGCTATTTTAATCAAAATGAAATGGTAGATCTGCTGGACGACATCGAGCGTTTGATTACAAGTAAAAATAAAGTCGGAGACACCTGGCGTGAAGTCCTACCCACGGATCTGGAGAAGGACACGATCTTGCTTCAACGAACGGAGGAATTATACGCTAAATATCAATCCAAAGCTCAGGAAGTAATTTCGCACATGAACGAGATGATCCGGCAAAACCAGGAGATGTATCTGGAGATCATTGAAGATTAAATATGGATGGCATAGGGGACTACTCTCGCGGGAGTAGTTCTTTTTATCATGTACGAGTAGTGTCTCATTTAAGCCGGGAAATAAGCGTATATGCAACAAACTTACAAAATCATGCAACAAAACGCAATACAGTGGGATAGTCATAACTATGCTTGTAATATGAGTTGTGAGAGGAGGGCAACACGTGAAAGTCATTTTTGAAGAGAACACAGCAATTGAAAAAAGGGTGGTCAAAGTCGTTACTCATCCTGAAGAGAGGTCGAAGTGGGATCGTATTGAAAAAGCGATCGGCCAATCGGAAACCCAACTAACGGTCATCCATGCCAAGAATAATCGCAACGTACAGATTCAATTAAGCTCGGTGGTCGCTATTGAGTCAGAGGATCGGATGTGTTGTGTACGTGTGATTACAGGCGAGAGATACTTGCTTAACAAACGTTTGAAATTTGTGGAAGAAGACCTGGATGACGTTCATTTTGTGAAAATTAATAATCAAACGATCATCAACACACGGTATATCACCGCATTCTCTGCAACAGACCATGCTCGGATTAAGGTAGATCTGACCGATAGCTCCAGTTACTTTGTCAGTCGATTTTATATTAAAAACTTTAGGGGGAAATTATCATGATGATGCAGCTTAGGCTTTCCTTTTTTCAAGTATTCACCGTTACTTCACTCTGGGTGACCTTGCTATTGACCCTATTCTATAATGATCAACCCATCGAAATGGGCTATTTGTGGAATATTGCCGGCATTTCAGCAATTGCCGCTGTATTATTTGGTGTGATGTACAACGTACTTTGGAACTATTTTACGTTGAAACCGATGTGGAATATTGTTATATCTTCTACCTTTAGCATTACAGGAGGCATGGGGATCGTATGGTTATTCTCCACGGATATGTTCCATTTGATTGCTCCCTGGTTCCCCGGCATGTGGTTGTTATCCATTGTGCTGCACATCATCGCTTTCTATTTTTATGCTAGAATGGATAGCAGGAAAAAAGCGGAAGAGTTAAATAACATTCTCAAGTAGCTAAGGGGAGCAAGTATGAACGAGGAAGAACTGCTGCAGTTGTACGGATTGGAGCCTAATGGCATCCATCGAGAGTCGATCCGTGAACTGCTTCAACTAGAGATTGAGAACCGAAAGTCAGAGGATAACGAGGTTCTGAAATTGTTGTGCATCATGTTGTTCTGTATTGGAAATGTGGAGGACACCGGGCTTATCTGGCAGGCCAAACGAAAGAATCAGGACACGGGCAGTTATATTGATGTGCAGTTATTATGTGGTGCGGGATATGAAGAGACTTTATCCTATCTGGAAGATACGGACGGGGAACAGGCGCATGAGGAGTTGCAGTACCTTAGACAGTGCGAGCCATATGATTTTATTGATTTCTCCAAAGAGGGATGGGTCTCAGATTATAAACAATATTACGGTGTTTGATATATGAGCATACGGCATATGGGGATCTTTTCAACATATGATTACCTTTTTACGGATAATGAAAAAAGCGAGATCCAGATTGAAGCCATCGGTATAACGAACATGATATTTCATAGATAAATAGCTAGATTGATGTTAGACAGTTAAAAAAATTGGATGAAAGTTCAGCTCATATCCACGCGCTTTGCATGATGTACCTCGTGCAGGGCAGCGTGTTTTTTTTGTGAGAAGTATTATATAAACAGAGTGTCTTATTTCGTTTGTTCGCAAATCCTACATTATGGGTTATGATGGATTTGAAAGAAATAGATGGAATCAATCGTCCACGCAGCTCATGATTATGAGGGGATGGGAAGAGTAGATGAATGCTGATTGGAGGACGGAATATGAAGAAGCTAACGTTGTTTTCATTATTATTTCTACTTCTGGTGGCCTGTCAGAACCAGGAAAACACTGAAAATGTACAACAATCAATAGTCCAAGAGAAAGAAGACATCCCACCAGAGTATCTCAATGAAACAAACTATAATGGGGACAAATTGGAAATCGTCAAACTTATGAACGCCCGAATGCGTTATTTATACGAAAAGGACGAAAAGGGATATATGAATTTTTTTGATCCACAGTCTCCTATATCGGGCATGGGAAGATACAAAGTTCGCAAGATTACTTCCATAAGCGATATTATTATTCAAGAGCAAAAGAAGCTCTACCAGGGGGCAGTAACGATTACTGAATTAAGAGAGAACGACAAGGAATATATTAATACGATGGTGTTTTGGAAAAAGAAAGCGGATGGCGATAACGCGCAATGGGTTATTGCAGATATTGATTGATAACATAGTTTCTGATACATGGAAAATCCATAACATCACACATAATAAAGAATAAGGATGATGTAATGATGGCAAGGCGATTAATACTCATTGAAGGATTGCCAGGTTCGGGCAAGTCGACGACTGCCAAGATGGTATCCGAAATCCTGATAGGTCAAGGCAAGCAGGTACAACTATTTCGGGAAGGAAACCTGGATCACCCTGCTGATTACGAAGGCGTTGCTTTTTATCATGCTGAAGACTTCAAGGCCCTACTAACCACGTATGACGATTACAGAGAGATTCTGGAAAGTAATGCGATTGCCTATCATCAAGGTGTTCTGATCCCATACCGTAAGATGAAAGAACAACGGGGAATAGAGCTTCCCGATCAGGTGGTGGGGGATATTTAGCCGAGATATTTACGAAATTTCTTTTGCACAAAATGTAAAGCTGATCACCGAGAAGTGGCAGAATTTCACCAAGAACGTGTTAAGCACGAATGATGACTCCATCACGATATTTGAATGTTGTTTTATCCAGAATCCATTGACCATGGGTCTTATCAAATGTAATCAATCCAAAGAGCAGAACGTGCAGTATGTATTGGGACTGGGGCGTATCATTCATGCTCTGAATCCGCTTCTCATCTATATCGATCAGAAGGATATATCATATACCTTTGATAAGGCGATCAGTGAAAGACCAAAAGAATGGTCAGAGGGCTTCATTAATTATTATACGAATCAGGGCTTTGGGCAAGCGTAGGGTTATCAGGGTGTTCTGGGTACGGTACAGGTTTTGCAGGAAAGAAAGAAGCTGGAGTCCGAAATCTATGGCTTACTTGAGATGGATAAGGTATGGCTGGATAATTCGGATTATGACCTCGAGGTTTGTAGGCGCAAACTAGAAAAGATTCTGGAGTAACCTTAATGAAATACAAATACATACCGGAGGTCAGTTTTATGACATTTTATGGAGTAGCCTTAATTGCAACAACTGCAATCTTAATTATTATAGGTGTTCGAAGCAAACGGAAAGTAATTCTTAGATGGGGCATAGCCAGTTTGATTTTATTGCTCGTACTCATCATTCCGTCATTCATCATGGGATTCATGGATGGATTGTCCGATGGATGGTCAGCGAGATGAATAATTCAGAAAACAAAAATATATCGTATGAGCAGCAAAACAATAAATTCAACTTTCGTGTGGCAGGTATTGTGATAGACAAAGGAAGAGTTCTTTTGCATACGACTGAACAGGACGATTTCTGGAATCTGCCCGGGGGGCGGGTGGAATTGCACGAGACAACAGAAGCGGCTATTGTGCGAGAGATGGCGGAGGAACTGGGTGTTCATGTAGAAGCGCAAAGGCTCGCATTTGTTAGTGAAGATTTCTTTGAATATGATGGCCTGAAATATCATGAAGTTGGTTTTTATTATATCATCACATTGCCGGAAGCCCATAAGCTATATAGTGAAATTGAATTCAAAGGTCTAGAAGATAACGGTAAGTTAATTTTCAAATGGTTTTCTTTGGACGAACTAGAGCAGATGGAAGTTTATCCTGTGTTTTTGAAAAAGGAACTGAGTAACCTTCTTGATGCAAAAGGCATCAGACACTTCATTCAGAAATAGAGGGCTTATGAACATTACATTTATTCGTCATGGTCATGGTGAACACTTGATAGATTACCCTAACCAATTAAATTGCCTGCACCCTGGCCTCACTGAATTGGGAAAAAGTCAGGTTATAGCATTGCGTAAACAAGTCGTTTTTGCGCCTGAAGACGTCATTTTGGTTAGTCCAACGAAACGTACGATCGAAACAGCACTCCTTCTAATCCCTAACAAAAATCTTGCATTCTTCAGTCCGCTGGTTGGGCCAAGAATGTTTCCTCAGAATCCGGAGTTTGTTCCTTTCGTCTGCGATCAGATCTATACGAAGGAAGAACTCAGCAATCTGTATACTGACATAAGAATGGTTGAATTGGGATTGGACTGTTGGGAAGAAAGTATTAATCAGATGAATGCACAACGATTCGGGATATTAGCTGAACAGCTTCTTGAATGGTGCAGGAAACAGAGTGGCAATACGTTTATCATTTCACATGACGGTTCGATATCGAACTACAGGATTTTACTCGGAGAACAAGGGTTAACCAAAAGTGATTTTCTTGGTGAAGCAGGACAGTACACGATCAGGAACTTTTAATGATTAAAGGAGATCCCGTCATGACTCATTTTCCTAATGTAGAGACTGAACGATTGTACCTCAGAGAGTTAACCCTAGCGGATCGTCAGGTTGTTTTTGAGCATTTCGCTGAACCAGATGTAACCCGGTTTATGGATATTGAGCCTTGTCGTGACGTAAAAGAAGCAGAAGAAATCATACAATTCCACATCGATGATTCTGGATGCAGATATGGTCTATTCCATAAAACAGATGGCGAATTCATAGGCACAGCGGGGTTTCACTGTTGGAATCAGGAGTCACCATCGAAGGCAGAGATTGGCTTTGATTTATCTTCGTCCTATTGGGGACAAGGGTTGATGCAAGAAGCTTTAAGCGCAATTATCGAAATCGGCTGGAACAAGATGAATCTTGATTTTATTGAAGCGACAGTGGAGCAGGCAAATATTCAATCGCAGAGCTTGTTAGAAAAGTTGAACTTTTCGAAGTCCACGGAGTTAGTAGACAATCTCTTTTACTACACATTACACAAGGAATCTGTTTTGTAAGGAACTATAACTGTACTCAGGGGGACTTTCAATGAAGTTATCGGATTATGAATATTTAACTTTGGCTCTGGAAGAAGCAGAACAATCACTTGTTGAAGGCACGTATCCGATTGGTGCGATAATTGTGGATGTGGATGGGAATGTCGTGAGTAAAGGCCGGAACCGAGTCTTCTCGGATTGCGACCCCACCGCACATGCTGAGGTGGATGCCATTCGTCAGGTAGGAAAACATTTGCTGGATGTAGACAATAAGAAGAGATTTACGAAGAAAGACCTGACGCTCTATACTACCTGTGAGCCTTGTCCCATGTGTTCTTGTACCATATTAATGTCGGGGATTAAAAAGATTGTATGGGCAGCGGATGATGAAGAATATGGCGGGCTTCGACGTTTCAAGGAAGGGCCTCATTTTATTCATATGTTTGACACGCTATCTTGTGTTGCAGCACCCTTTCTTGATCTGGAAAATAAACAGAGAGCTTTGCTCGCCAAATGGAATATTGGTAGAGGTTTGCTTAATACAGAATGGGAGATTCCCAAGCAATGATCCTAATCCAAAGGGGATGAATTCACATGGAATTCGTGGGACAGAAAATTAAAATAACAACAGTCACAGAGCAAGACCTCGACTTCATATGTCAACTTGAATGTGACACAAGCATATGGAGCTTTGAGGAAACTGTTGAGACGGATGAGGAGAAGGTTCGCGAGAAATATCGGAGTCATTTTGCTGTTGCAGATGAGAAAAAATATGCCTATGATTTCGTCATACGCCGCTTGAGCGATCCGGAAGATACGCCCATTGGTATCGTTCAAATGTGGAGTTATGTGGATCACCGAAAAAGCTGGGAACTTGGATTCGCTGTACTTTCGGAATACGCAGGTAGAGGATACGGGAGTGAAGCTACCCGACTTTTGCTACAATTTGCATTCCAAGAGTTACAAGCTCATAAGGTCGTCGGCATGTGTAATTCACAAAACGTTCCCTCAGCAGCACTGATGCAGCATGTGGGAATGACACGGGAGGCCGTCTTCCAAGAAGAACTATGGTGGAACAATCAGTGGACAGACCAGTATTTTTTCTCGATTTTGGATAAAGAGTATAAGCCAGTCTAATAGGTACGGGAGGAAATAAGATGATCACGTTGATTCTGCTAAGTGATTTGGTATTCAAATCTAACAATAAATTGGATCAGAGAATACGAAGCTTATTTAACAGTGAACAGCCTTCCATCGGATATATCCCTTCGAGCTCCGACCCGGAGCGGAAGTATTTTGAACACACTAGACGTTACTATAATCAAATTAGAATAGATAACATTCAATATTACGATCTTGATCTGGAGTATGAGGAGAGCACATTTGGCGCTATTTTCGAATGTGATGCGATTCATCTATCCGGCGGAAATACGTTTTATTTTCTAAGTTTATTACAGAAGAGAAATGCGCTTGGTCTGTTACATTCCTATGTGAAGAGTGGCGGCATTCTTATTGGGGTCAGTGCAGGCAGTATTCTGACTACACCTACGATAGAGATAGCAGGGTATGGGGAAGATGCTGATGAAAACAATGTAGATCTCAAAGATATGGAAGCACTGGGACTCGTTGATTTAGAATTTGCACCGCATTGGGACGGTTCGGAAGACACTCTGAATTCATTAAGAGAGTATACACGCGTTAATCGTACGGCGGTTTATGCGTGCCAAGATGGTGGCGGGGTTGTAATTGATGGTGAAAGCGTAGAGTTATATGGAAATGTGCGTCGCTTAGATTACAGAGAGAGTGGGTCTAATCATGAGTGATGTTACGGTCTATCATTATGATGCTTTCTCTACAGTTCCCGGTCAAGGTAACCCTGCAGGAGTGGTTTTTGACGCTGATCATTTCAGTGAGACGGAGATGCAGCAGATCGCTTATAAGGTTGGTTTTAATGAGACAGTATTTGTGTTGAACTCTGAAGTAGCTGACGTCAGATTACGTTATTATACGCCGGGCCATGAGATTAATCTGTGTGGACATGCCACAATGGCATCACTGTATGGGTTGAAGACGCGTGGTATGTTGGGTGACAAAGAGTCAATCACGATTGAAACCAATGTGGGCATACTACCTATTCGATTTGAGCGAAATGACAACATCATTTACATGGAAATGAAACAGGATCAGCCGCAATTTATACCGTTCCAGGGGGATATCGAGAAGTTGGTAAGCGCCATAAACCTCACTTTGGATGATGTTGACCTTTCTACGCCAATCGTTTATGGAAGTACAGGAGCCTGGACATTATTAATCCCCATTCGTAATTTGAACTCTTTTATGAAAATGAAACCGGATTCTTCCCTGTTCCCGGGAATTTTAATTGAGAATCCGAAAGCTTCCCTACATCCTTTTTGTTTCGAAACCCGTGATTCCGATGCGATGATGCATGCCAGACATTTTTCATCACCTTACTCAGGTACGACGGAAGATCCAGTGACTGGAACAGCCTCCGGGGTGATGGGTGCTTATTATTTAACCTATGTGAAACCGGAGATTGATGAGGTACAGTTTGTGGTAGAGCAAGGGCATGAGATTGGAAGAGATGGAAAGGTTCAAGTGAGTGTGATTCGGGATGATGAGGATATGGATGTCAGAATAAAGGGGACAGCTGTATTTGTGCGTGAACTGAATATTGAATTGGACACCTGATCTATACATAAGGGAGTTGCTTCTGTTGAATGAAAAGACGGTTTTAGATAGCGTTACTCGTGTCTTGAAAGAAGAATTAACGAATGCCTTGGTGGGAATATATCTACACGGTTCCATGGCCATGGGATGCTTTCATCCAAATCAGAGTGATATTGATATATTGGTCGTTAGCCGGGAAAAGCGATCTGCCGACACCTATCGAAGGATTGCACAAAAGTTAATGCATATTGAAGATGAGATGCACATTACGAAAGGTTTTGAACTCAGTGTTGTACTGGAAACTGCGATTGTTGCCATGGCATACCCTACTCCTTTTGAATTTCATTATTCTGCTTATCACCGAGAGAAATATCGGACGGATGAGCAATATCTATGTGGTGGATATGAAGATCCAGATCTGGTAGCACATATGGCGGTCATCTATGATCGAGGCATTGTGCTGGATGGTAAACCCATTAAGGATCTGTTCCAACCGGAAAATCGTGAACATATGATTGCTTCAATTACATCGGACGCGAGTTCAGCTATAGAAGAAATTGTGGAGAACCCAGTCTACTATGTATTGAGTCTGTCCCGGGTCCTTTTATACGTGAGAGATTCAGTCATTCACTCCAAACGAGAAGCAGGAGAATGGGCACTTACAGACCTTCCTTCGAAATACACGGATGTCATCTCGCAATGCCTTGCGAAGTACAATGGTGATCTGGAGAATGTGAATTTGAGTGAAGCTTTACTTCTGGAGTATGCGGAATATATGTTGAATCAGATCCAAGCGAAGGGAGATTAACATGTTGCAAATTATTGATATTCGGCAGAAGCCGGACGTGCTGCAAGAAGCAGTGCAGTATTTCTGGAAACAATGGGGTTCGGAATCAAGCTTCCACTTCTATCGGGATTGTATAGAGCGTTCTGTGGAGACAGAGAGTGATGTACCAAGATTTTATGTGATGCTGGACGGAGACCGAATTATTGGTGGGTATGCTTTGTTACGAAGTGATCTGAATAGCAGGCAGGATCTCTTTCCCATGGTTTGCGTGTCTTCATATTGATCCAGAATATCGGGGCCAGAACCTGGGTGGACAACTTCAGACCCATGCATTGAATGAGGTGAAAACAAAAGGGTATGACAAGCTGTACCTATGTACTGATCTGAACGATTATTATGAAAAAAGTAATTGGACTTATATCGGTAAAGGATACCTGCTTGATGATGAAGAGACGAGAATCTATGAATATCAGATTTGATTGAGATCATCCATGCTGTAGGGCTCTATCTCGAATTTGAGAGGAATGAACCAATGATAACCGAGATTGATAAACATGACTTCCACAAAGTAAAGCATCTCACGGATTCGTGTCAGAATATTGAAGTTAAGGCTGTGGTATCTGGCCTGAATCCAGGACGGATCTATGTCGATGATGCAGAGAATATCACAGCAGCTCTAATTTGGGTACATGGACAATCTGGTTTTCAGTTGATCGGAGATTCTCGAAGTGGCCCCTTTCTGAATGAATTGAAAGAGTTCATGCATGAACGTATTGAACCTGAATTATTGAGCTTACATATTCATGCTGTTGAGATTAGTGTGATGGACGAAGCCTGGGAAGATGTTTTTCAGCATATCTCCGGGAAAAGAGAGATCTCCAGTGATATTCAACATGTATTCAAATTGAATCCAGATCCTATAAATCATCAAGTACCTATCGACATATATGCTTTTCAGGACGAGGAAGTCAGAATTCTCAGAATAGATCAAGTGCTATTAGGAGAGAAAAGTTATTACAATTCCTCTTTTCTGAAAGATAAAATCTCTCACTTTTGGACGACAATAGATGATTTTTTACAACATGGCTTTGGCTACATTGCAGTGCATAACGATGAAATCGCGAGTGTTTGCTTTTCGGCATTTATTGCAGATCAGACACATGCGGTTGATATTGAAACGGTTGAAGTCTACAGAAGAAGAAATTATGGTGGGATGGTGGCAAAAGCGTTTGTAGAAGAATGCAGTCGTGTAGACGTACATCCATATTGGGATTGTTCTCCGGACAATGCAGGCTCAATTCGTCTGGCACAGGGTGTGGGAATGTCACTGGACTTTAACTATAAAGTCTACTGGTATGACCTCTCTATATAGATTGGGTATCGGATATGAAGGAGGATGTACTGTTGAACGACTCATTACAGGATCAGATTCACTTTCTCATTGAAATTGATAAACTAAAAACGATTGAACGGAGAACAAGAATCATCCATGGGGATAGACTTGAAAATGATGCGGAGCATTCCTGGCATCTGGCGATGATGGCTTTGGTTCTACAGAGTCACGCCAACAAGGATGTGGATATCCTCAAAGTCATTAAGATGCTTCTTGTTCATGATCTGGTCGAGATTGATGCCGGAGATACATTCGCTTACGATACGGTGGGACACACGGATAAATATGATCGTGAAATCAAAGCGGCTCATCGGCTGTTTGGTATGTTGCCTAAGGAACAGGCTGAAGAACTACTCCATTTATGGTTGGAGTTTGAATCAAAGCAGACGCCTGAAGCACAATTTGCTTCATCTCTCGACCGGTTGCAGCATCTAATCCACAATCATCAGAATGAGGGAGATACATGGCAGAAATATAACATTACAAGTGATCAGGTATTAAACAGAAACCGTGAGATTGCGAACGGTTCCGAAACATTGTGGGAGTATGCGCAGCAACTTATTCAGAAATCTGTGGACCAGGGAATCTTGACCAAATCATAAAGATACGTTTTAACGTACGTACTTTGAAGATGGGGGAGAAGCATGTATGGGATATATCATGGAGCTAAGAAAACTGGTGGGCTCGCGTCCTCTAATTATGGCGGGTTCATGTGTACTCGTGTTCAATGAGGAAGGTCACCTGCTACTGCAAAAACGTACAGATAGCTTGGATTGGGGGGACACTTGGTGGATCAATGGAACCCGGGGAGTCTTTGGAGGAAGCAGCTGCGCGGGAATTGTATGAAGAAGCCGGACTGAGAGCGGAATCGTACAAACTCATTAGCGTTTTTTCAGGTGAGGACATGTACTATCAGTATCCGCATGGTGATGAAGTTTACAACGTCATGGCTGTTTATGAAGCAGCAGGCATCAAGGGCAGCCCAACCATTATGGATGATGAAGGGCTGGAACTCCGATATTTTGATCTGAACCAGCCAATCCCTGAGATCAATCCGTTTACGGAATATGTATTGAAGAAGGGATATATCAGAACTCACTAGTAAGAGGAGGGGATGTTATGACGCAGGACTTTTATTGTGATGAGGTGCTCAGTGGTAAAACGCAAGTCAAAGTTGTCATGGAAACAAATAACGTTATGGCTTATCATCACACTCGGCCTTACTACACGCATCACATTGTGGTGATTCCCAAGATTCATATCCAGTCCTTCATTTCAGAAGAAGCAGAGAATAATGATGAACTACTCTTAGAAATGATGCGTGTCATTAAAAAGATTGCTGCTGACATGGTGAACCAGACAGGCTCGTCGAAGATTATAACTAACTTGGGCAGTTATCAAGACTCGAAGCATCAACATTGGCATATAGTCAGTGGTGAACGAACTTAGGAAACTGTATATCTGATTATAAATCTTCCACCTTTCTAACGTTCACCATCTCATACTCGAACAGAATTATCATTTTTCTCTCAGTGTTTTATCTTTTCTATTCTAGTATGATTAACGCATCATCCCAGTAAAGAGAGGGTTAATAACATGGAAGCTTTTTTAGAGCAAATTAACGAGTTAAACGAGCTTCAAAAAGACTTGGTCAGCATACATCCGTTGTTTGCAGAACATTATCCAGTGGTTGTAGCCTATGAAGCTTTATTATATATCTATGATTATTCGTCCAAAACGCAGCAATATGAGTGGGTGAAGACGGTACCGGACGATTTATATATTCCAGATGAGTGCCTTGCCGCAATGCCGGTGCATCATATGAACGGACGAATGTGTGCGATTGTAACGGATGCAGCGTTCAAAGATCTGGAGCAGAAAGTCTATCTATTCCATGAATATGTTCATTGCTATGTATATGAGAAATATGATGAGCGGATCGTTAACCGTCTCCAGATTAAGCATAAAATGGACCAACTGAAGCGCGTAACATGGGAACTGGATTATGAGTTTCCGTATGAAGATGAAGTCGTTGTGGAACGGATTAACTCATTGTTGTCTGCTTTGAAGAGTAAGGACCTAACGGAAGTACAGACAGCTAGAAAGGCACTCTTCCGGTCATTAAATGAAGAACAAGCCGAGTATTGGAGCTGGTTGGAGTGGAACGAGGGTTACGCGCGTTATATTGAGAATCTGATTCGGGAAAAATTTGGGCAGGAAAGCAATCATTTTGGAGATACTGCTCCGTTTAATCGTCTAGTATTCTATGAATGTGGATCGGAATATATTAGTCTGCTTGTGAAGGAGCACCCGGAGCACCATACGGATCTGGAGCAATTGTTTGATCGAATGCAAGTGGAGAGAATTCAGGGATAATCACGCATCTACGATGAAAAAGGTGGAGATAGCAGAGTCTCACTATTCAAGTGATCTGTACGCTGCATCAGTAGATATTTCTTTTTTTCTAATTATTGTAGAATACTTCCCGATAAAAGGAGATCAACTCTATGCCGTTACCTATGGTTCATCTCAATATTGCTAATCGGATTGCAGACTCGCTGCAAATGCAGGCTGATCGAGGTTCATTCTATCTGGGGAATATCGCCCCGGATTCCATACATATGCGTGAAGGTACAACCAGAGATGATAAGGAGTACACCCATTTCAATCCAAAGGATGAAGGAGATTACACTGGACGACTCAAGGAACTCTACTCATCTTATATAAAACAACGTACCGATGAAGGATGGAAGTGGTTTGTTCGTGGGTACTTTATGCATGTGCTGACAGACTATTACTGGTTCCGGAGTGTGCATCCTGAATTCGTGGAACGGGTCAACAAGGTAGATCAACATACAGGCAGGAGCAGATCGAAGGATGAACTGGCGCGTTTATATTACCAGGAGACGGACCAGATCGATTTTAATCTCTATCAAGGTTCAAGTTGGAGCGAAGAGGTATGGCAGGTGCTCAACAGTTCACCGGGTTATGACATGACGGATCGTTTAACTGCCGATGAGATTGTACGCTGGCGGGACCGCACGTTTTCCTTTCTTAATGGGGAAGAACCGAGAATTACTCCTGAGTTCATCACGGGTGAGAGAGTTCAGGTATTTGTGGAAGAGACCGTAGAGCGACTGATCGCTATGTTGTCTTCATGGGACCCGGAGTTACGTAACTTGATATGAATATGGATAGTTAGTGAAGTTGAGTCATTTCATTATATACTGTATTTATTACTTCTCTACTCATTACTAGTTTATTAATACTAAGTCAGGGAGGCACGCAGTATGGTGAGATATGTAGGAGTGTTGCTCGTATTTGTCATTGCCACGTTCATTGCAGGGTGCAGTAAACCGAATGAATCGAACGCGGAAGAGGGACTTCCTCTGTTGATCACCTTAACCTGTAATCCAGACCTCACTTTGGAACCATGCCAAGATGTTGAGTTTAATCGATCTGATGAGATACGGATCATGATGGAGGCCATACATAAGGCTGAGCGTTTGCCCGGCATTCTCGATTATGGTACACAGTACGACATGAGCATAACAAATGCGGACAGCTCGATAACACGGTATGATTTTTCATTAGGAATGGATCCCAAGATGCAAGGCCTGTTAGTAAACCATGACGACACGAACACTGGATATAGCATATCCCTTGAGGATTCGAATCAACTAAGAAGGCTGATTCAGCGACGTACCGATTAAGAAGGTATATGGAACGGAGAAGAACCTGTGGATGACAAAATTACCATTGAACCTTTAACGCAATCAGATGCAGATGGAGCGTATCAGGTGTTCGAGACAACCATTCCCGCAGCATTTAATCAGGAGGGAATAGGCTCGCTTCTGGATGATATTCAGGATGAAATAACACACAAAAAAGCGATGATTTACACCGCATTGCAAGCAAAGGATAACATAGAAGCAAGTGTATTTTTCCTCGTCGCCAAAATGGGAGATGTTATTGTAGGCACAATCTCGTATGGACCTTGCGGTGAGGAGATTCGTGAATGTACAGAAGGCAGGCTGAACGATATCGGAGAGCTGGGCAGCCTATACGTCACACCGGATTTTCAAGGTCAGGGGATTGCTTCGGAACTCATTGTTGCACTGGTTACTGAGCTTCAGCGGCGTGGAATCAAACAATTCTGCCTGGATAGCGGCTATCGAATTGCACAGAAGAAGTGGCAGCGCAAATTCGGTGAACCCTATGTCGTAGCGAACAACTATTGGGGCGAAGGAACAGATCATATGGTTTGGCTGTGTGAAGTACAGGATTTTATAGTAAAATGAAATGAACAAAAGAGATGACGACCTGTAGTGTATAGGGGTCATCTCTTTATCTTTTTGCATCGATCGTGAACGATTGTTCGTACAGTGTATCATGTGTGTTTTTATGTACCCGAGGAAAAAAGGAGTGAACATATGTCAATACAGTGGAATACACCCGAGCAACGGCTGTCCCCTAATGCGGTAAACTTGTGGAGAATTAGCGCCATCATATGGAATGTAATAGGTTTCCTGATCCTTGCCGTACTGTTAATACTCGACTCCATCTATGGATGGAAGACGTGGATTGGTTGGATTTTGTGGGGGGTTACGGCCGTATCGGTGCTCTATGCGGTGTGGGATATTTTCATCCAGCCGTCATGGTTATACAAGCATTGGTTCTATGATGTGAATGAGGAGTTCCTGCAACTGAAGCGTGGGGCGCTAACCAAGGTACATCAGATCATCCCCATGGCGAAAGTGCAATCGGTTACAACAAATCAGGGACCTTTAATGCGAAAATATGGACTCTATTCCGTATCGGTTGGCACGATGGGTTCATCGCATGAAATCCCGGCATTGCCAGAGGAAGTCGCGCTTGCTCTCCGTCATCAGATTGCATCCTATGCACGGATTAATGAGGTGGATGAATGATTGATATGAAGCGACATCATCCATTAACCATGCTGTGGAGTCTGTGGAAACTGGTGAAGAATTCGTTTGCGATCATCTTGTTTTTGTTTGTCTTCCGCCAGGGCTCAGAGTCCCAATGGCTCTACTATGGAAGAATCGCTTTTTATGTAGGTGTCTCCATTAGCATCCTGTCCATTATCCTGAGGTGGTTCACCTCGCGTTATGCAGCAGACGATACAGCCTTTCATATCTATAGTGGTGTGTTTAACCGTACCCGAAGAACGATACCTTATACGAAGGTCCAGAATGTGAATCGTCATACAACGCTGTTTCATCGGTTGTTCAGGGTGACGTCGATTCGATTCGAGACCGGGATTAAGGGAGAAGATGCTACCTTTCAGTTACACGTTGTTTCACTTTCCGAAGCGGAACAGCTGGAGAAAATTGTAGCAGGTCATATGGCTGAAGAAGCAGAAACAGCAGGAGCAACAGAGGAACATGATACGTTGGATACAGTTCAGGCTATGGAAGAGGGAGAGGCGCAATCCGAACCTTTTATAACTGATGAAGTCATGTCTCTGCCCGCAAAAGAAAAACAGGAACGGGTTGTTAATTATCATTCCACCCGCAAGGACATATTCAAAGCATCCTTTACCTCGCTTAGTTTTCTCGTACTGATTCCGGTCCTGGCTACGCTGTATTCCTGGGTGAAGGACTTCTTCCCTGATGAAGAAGTAACGGAAAGTTTGTTATTAACCTGGCTTGATTCCTGGTGGATTGCTGGTTTGATGATTTTAGTTTTATTGATCATATCTATTGCTCTGGGCATAGTCAGAACCTTCGTAAAGTATGGCAATTTCCAGATCACCTCGGATGCCAAGCGGATCTATATCTCGAAGGGAATGATGGAGCAAACGTCATTTTCAATCCTGAAAGAGCGAGTCCAGGCCGTGAAAATTACACAGTCGCCAATGAAAAGGCTGCTTGGACTGGCGGAAGTAGAACTGACCACTGCAGGTAGTCTGGGAGAATCAGAGCAGGAGGTGAACTCGCTCTATCCCTTCTTGCCTGTGAAGCAAGCCTATACCCTGATTGAGGAGATTCTACCATCCTATCAGGTGACGCAGGAGATGGAAAAACTTCCGAGAATATCACTATGGCTGCGTCTGCTCAAACCAAGCTGGGGATGGATTATAATTACGGGTTTATTGTGGTATTTCAAACCATTTGTGTTAGGGCAGAAGCATGCCTGGTGGATGATTTCGGCTATTCTGCTTGTGTGGATTGCAACGAGCAGAGTGTTGGAATTTTTCCATACCAGATACATTTTACATCAGAATTTCATTCAACTTCGGACCGGTGCGCTCACTTCAATACTCTTCATCTCCAAACGTGAGAAAGTCATCGAAGTGCAGATCACCCGTAATGTGTTACAGCGTTGGTTCGGTGTGGCTTCCATTCATACCGTAAACCGTGCCAAACCAGTACTGCATCATCGGGCACATGACATTTCCCTGGATACGGCGAAATCATTTCAATTATGGTACATGGGACGTACCCAAGATGTTCAGACCCGTTAATTGCAAGAGCAAGCGCAGGAAGACCGCATCAGGTTATTCTGTGCTTGCTCTTTTTAATTGAAGACAGAGGAGGAAGGACAGTATGATTAAAGCTGTGTTCTTTGATGTGGACGGTACATTACTGAGCGAAATAGATCGGAGTTTATCACCGCGTACAGCTGAGTCGATCCGGGAGTTGATTCGTAAAGGCGTTCAAGTTGTACTCGTCACAGGCAGGCCCTATAATTTATGCGAAGAATTCAGAAATCTCGGAATCGATACGATCATTTCGGCTAATGGAGCATTGATCAAAGCATGTGATGAAGTGATACATAAGTCTGTACTTTCAGCACAGATGGTTAGAGCATTTAGTGAGTTTGCCGAGTTGCATGGGCACAGTATTTCATATTTTACAGAGTCATTTGAGACGAACGGGTTGTGTACTGGAGATGGTCGTGTTACTGACGCCTTAAGAGATACGCTTGGACACATGGATTCGCCGCAGAAAATCAGCACGTTGGAACAGGACGTATATTGCATCTGCTTATATGCGGATGAAGCGGAGACGGAGAAATTCCAATCCAGATTTCCTTCCCTACGATTCGTGAGATTCCATCCGTATGTAGTGAATGTGCTGGAAGCGAGCGAAGTCAGCAAATCTATAGCTGCAGAGAATGTTCTCGACTACCTGAAGATATCCAGAGAGGATACAATGGCCTTTGGCGATGGGGAGAATGACGTGGATCTGCTAGTGTATGCGGGAATCGGAATTGCGATGGGAAATGGCGGAGAACGGATTAAACAAAGCGCCGATTATGTCACCCTGCGGGCAAGTGAAGATGGGGTCACCCATGCATTGAAGCAATTTAAGATTTTATGAGAATGTACAGATGAAAAAGATGAAGGATATCCCAATTGTGGATTTTCATGTAGAATGATATAGCACGTATTAAACCCTAAAGCATAGGGTGTTGATCGAAGGGTGACTTATGAAAAAGGTTGTTATTTTAATCCTGTCGCTTGTCGTACTTGTTGGTGTATCCTCTTCCGCTTATGCTCATCCAGGCAGACTGGATAAGAACGGTGGACATAACTGTTCAGCCAAATCCAAACAAAAGGGTCTGTGCACGGGTTATCACTATCACAAAAAGAAAAAATGAGAATGAGCTTTACAAGATAAACCCGGCCATCATTCAATGTATGGTTGGGTTTGCATGTGTACCATTGATTTAAAATGATGGAGGCGGTTACACCATGCGGATACAGGAGATATCGGTATGGAATCATGAAGAGTTAGTGGCGATGCTGGCCGAAAGCTCCAGTGAGGGGTTCAGACATATCGAGCGATTAATCCATGAATATGAGACAGGAATTAATACATTCGAGCAAGAAGATGAAGCGCTTTTTGAATGCAGAATGCACGATAAGGTTGTTGGGATTTGCGGTTTGAACAGAGATCCTTATTCTGAAGTGACTGATACCGGAAGAATTCGCAGGTTTTATGTGATGAGAGAATTTCGAAGACATGGGGTTGGGCGCAGGCTGATGGATGCGGTTATTCAAAAAGCGGAAAATCATTACGCTCGACTGGTTCTGTACACGGATCAACTGGTTGCTGGATCTTTTTATCGCAACTTGGGATTTAGAGAAGTGACGAGTATGGAGAAGATAACGCATGCACTGAAATTGGGGGAGAAGGAAGATGGATCATATTAAAGCGGTTATTTTTGATTTGGACAATACAATTCTGAACAGAACGATGACCTTTGGCGGCTTCACGCAGCGTTTAATCAAGACCTATTTTGGTCACCTTGAGTCAACCGAAGATATAAGTAAACGAATTATTGAACTCGACCAGGATGGTTATAAGGACAAACCCTTTCTGTTCAACGAGTTGTTGCATGAACTGCCTTGGGCAGAGCATCCGCCACATGCAGAACTGATGGAGTTCTATGGCAGAGAGTATGTGCGAAGTTCAGTTCTGATGGAACAGGCGCGAGAAGTCGTTCAGCATCTGCGGGGGAAATACCAAACCGGGTTAATCACCAATGGGCAGACCGATATTCAGTATGGAAAAATCGATCAACTCGGTATCCGGGAGGATTACGACCATATTATTGTTTCAGAAGAGGCTGGAGTCAAGAAGCCCGATCCTCGGATCTTTCAGCTTGCACTCGATCATTTCGGTCTCACTCCCGAGGAGTGTATCTACATTGGCGATCATCCCGTGAACGATATTCAAGGAGCAGCAAATGTTGGCATGAGTACGATCTGGATGAAGGTCAATCAGCCTTGGCAGGACACCATTACGTCGGGTCCTTTACATACGATTGAATATCTAAGTGAGCTGAAGAAATTGCTTTAGAAACGGTTATATAAATTGAATATAACATTTACACCAAACGGAGAGGACAGAAAGAACCTGAAGAAGCGGAGCTAAAAGCTTTCTGAAAGAAAGCTACTTCGGAAGCACACCCTCACCTTTATCCCCGGATTTACCCTTTAGGAAAGGAATCAAAAAAATCTGGGGATAACAGTGATCGGAAGGTTGTTCTGTCATCGGAGTGTCTAGTGTAAATATTCTTTAGTTCAGTTTATATAGACAAGTAGATTCATATATTTACAGTTTGGAAAGCGAGGTACATATGGAGATTAGACAGATGGCTACAGCATTTTTGAGCAATGGCTCAGATATGCTGATGATGAAGAAGGCGGGTAGCAGATTGTTTGATTTTGAATTCTGGGGTGGCATTGGCGGACATTTGGAACAAGGGGAACTGAACACGCCCATGACCGCCAGCTATCGGGAGATTGAAGAAGAGACCGGATTCAAGCAAGCGGATGTCGAACACTTTCGGCTTCGATATATTCTGTTAGAGGTTAACGGTGGTGAGATTTGGCAGCAGTTTGTATATTTCGGAGAGACGAGTCATCGACGGTTTGTACCCTCGGATGAAGGGGAGTTGTTCTGGATACCGCTGGATGAGGTGCTGGATTTGCATGCGTCTATTCTGGTCAAAGCGACGCTCAGGCACTATTTACAACATCCGGGAGCAGAGGACATCTGTATTGGCAACGTTCAGAACAGAGCAGACCTAAAGGGTACTCCACAGGTAATATGGAACAGAATGCAAGAAACGATATCATTTGAGCCAAAGGGGTTTGTTGGTAATGTGGGAGTATAGAACTGGAATAAAAAAATTCAGATGGATAAATTACCTTATGCTCACTGTACTGATTGCTATAATTCTTCCGATTAATCATGTAGAGGCAGCAAGCACGATTACAGTGAAAACGAAGATCCAGTATTACAAAGGACAGCAATACATACATCTTTCAGGTGGAAAGAAATCTGTGACGGATAAGCTGAACAAGACATTTAAACTCCACGCAGTCAAGGCAGCTAGCCTGGACAAAGAAGACAAGAAATTAAACAAGAATTATTCCTTCACTACCATGGCCAGTGTAAAATACAATGCAAAAGAAAAGATATCTGTGGTGTATGAAGATCATATGTACGCTGGGGGAGCACATGGAATGGATGCGACAAGGTCATATAACTATGACTTAAGAACGGGGAAAGAACTGAAGCTAAGCGAGTATGTTAAAGATGATATACAGATAAAGAAGGTAGAGAAATCAATCTCAAATAGTCTATTAGCCATGTATAATGCAGGAGAGTCTATTTTTGAAGAAAATATTTATGATTTTCAGCTTGATCAAACATCTGAATTCTTTTTATATGATAAAGGGATTGTCATCCGATTCCACCCTTATGAGGTTGCACCCTACGCTAAAGGATTTGTAGATATCAAAGTCCCGTTCAGTAAATTCAACACATAGATCGTATGCAATAAAAGGCATGATTCAGTTTAAGGAGTCATGTCTTTTTTCTATATACAATCATTCAAAATATTTTAAATAATTCCAATAACTGCGGTTCTATGTGTCTACATACCGTGTAATAGCTCAACCCATTCCAAGATGCAGGTTTTGTTATGAAGTGTATTGGAAACATGTTTCAGGCCGACTGTAGTAGCGTGCACATGCTGCTACGGTCGGCCTGAACGGGCGAACCGTTTTAACTTAACAGAGGGCAGAGGCGGTTATTATGGGTTGCTGGAAGAAGCTGATTTCATCAGACTACGCTGTAATAATTCGATCTTTCGTTCGTCTGTTCCGATGTTCGATAGCCTCCTCATAATCCCCGATCAGTGTATCAAAAATTTGCTCCCACGACCGCTGCTCAGCCAGCTTTCTGCCTTCCAGTCCCATCATCCGCAATTGGTCCCCGTGATTTCCCCAGAGACATATCTCCCGAATCAGTGCATCAGCCTGACCTGGCTCGAACAATACACCATTGCGGTGGTGGGATACCAGATCCTTTACACCTCCGGCATTGGCCGCTACCACAGGAAGTCCTGAAGCCATCGCTTCCAGCACCACATTGCCAAATGTCTCCGTAGAGGAAGGAAACACAAACAGATCTGCCGAAGCATACATAACAGCAAGTTCTTCGCCATGCATATACCCTGTAAAGGTGACATTTGGTGGGGATTGCAGACGCATTTTGGGGAGAGAGGGACCGTCGCCAACGATAATCCAGTGTACACGGGACTGCATTTCCTGGGGCAACTGCTGCATGGTAGTGGTGAGCGTAGCGATATCTTTTTCCGGGGCAATGCGACCAACGTAGAGTAGAATAAGGGGAGCGGTGATCTGGTATCGTTCACGGATATCCAAGCTGCGTTTATCAGGGGAGTACAGGTTGCAATCAATCCCGCGAGACCAAAGTTTCAGACGCTGAATGCCTTGGGCTTGCAGGGTGTTTAACGTTTCCTGCGATGGAGTTAGGGTTGCTTCACAGGCACGGTGGAACCACTGGATATACTTCCAGTAGAGAGGAATCATGCTTTTCAACCGGTAGTATTCGAGATAACGATCGAAGTGGGTATGGTAGGAGACAACATGCGGAAGATGGTATTTGAGCGCATACCTCAGACCAAGCAATCCCATATTAAAAGGTGTGGCGATATGCAGCAGATCGGGTTGAAAGGTTTGTAGCTGCTTGTGAGTGTCTGCTCTGTTGGGTAGAGCAATGCGGCATTCGGGATACAGAAAAAAAGGGATGTTGACAACCGATCTGACTTGAGTCTCATGGCTTCCTTCAATGATGGAGTTCGGAGTAAACAGCAGATGTTCAATTCTTCTGCGGTTCAGATGGTTACTCAAGCGGTGGAGCGTGCCAGCAACACCATTGGTTTCCGGAAGATAGGTGTCTGTGAACAAGGCCAGGCGCATCATTACCCCTCCCAAGACTCGTGATGACAAGATCATAACAGCGGAACATTTTCCAGAGGTCAAGTGCACGTTAACTTGACGATATTCCCTGTAAAATGACTTCGGCACGAACATGTAAACTTCCATAAGTTCAACTTGTATAGCGTATTCTGCTATGATGTAATAACGTGTCGGCGTAGTTGAACTTGAAATTTACACGAAACGGAGAGGGCAGAAACAAACTGAAGAAGCGGAGCGTTCGCCTTTATCACCGGATTTTCCCCTTTAATAAAGGGATTGAAAAAATCTGGGGATAACAGCGATCGGAAGTTTATTCTGACCGCGTAGTGGTCCAGTGTAAAAACATTCGTTCAAACTATTCAGACAGAGAGATACAGGAGGCAGAGAAAGATGAACAAGTTACAAGAAGAATTGCAGGAGTTGTTACCACTCGATCAGCTTGAAGAGATGTCGGGTGAAGAAGTGGTGGGCAGTGTTGCCATGGACCTTTACCGGGCTGAATTTGCGACGATTCGAGAAAGTGGGCAGGAACTTCCGCAAGTATTGCGAGATATCATTCTGATCATCGATCTGGATACCGAGCTGTCCATGAACGGGATGACCGGTTTCCTTGAGAATGCCAGCGGACAGTATCTCGGTGAGACAATAGCAGCGATGGAGCGGATCGGCAATGATGCAGATGCCGTGATCCTGAAGAAAATAGAACAGATGTTGTCCGAGAGCGGCGTAACGCACGGGCAATTACGAGATAATGTGAATGGCTTGTCCGAAGACGATATCACGACAAGCCTGCAAATACACGGGGAACAGATTCATGAGGTATTACAGCAGATTGAACTGGAAGCCGCGAATTTGAGCATGCAATCGGATAACGAAGAAAGCTTTGACCTGCTGTATCAATATGTGGATGAAAATAAAGATCGTCTAAAGCACGTTTTGTCTAATTGAGTGGGAAGAGATCTTGTATAAAGAAATCCTTCACAACATTATTTGAGGAGGCAAAATGACAAGCATGAATAAACGATTAGCGATGGAATCCGTTCTGGTTACCTTGTTATTCATCATCGGTTTTGCAGCTTGGAATGTCGTCCAAGGCATGATTATGACCATGAATTACGTACCTGATCTGACAAACACCGCTTCTTCGGGTACCCCGTTGCAATCCAAGGTTGCTTTTGGAACTATTGTTCGGTGGGATACAACATCCATAATCATGGCTGTTGCCGGATTCGTTTTGCTCGCCGCAGTATATTACGGTCTTCGATCTGGAATGCAGCGCTGGACACAGCGTTCTTGAAGTATTGTCTTGTGAAACTGAACCAACCAAAAAACCGTCCTCCATCAGACGACTCATCTGATAGAGGACGTTTTTTTTCGTTTAAACAAACTATAGATTAAATATGTTTGGAAATGATTTCTTCCAGTCCTTGAGCGACAGAATGCGCCCCTCGCGCCAGATGTCTTTCATATAGATGCAGGCGGACAAAACTTTCATCCGTACCCATGGCTTCGGAGAATATTCCACTGAGCCCACGAGCGCGGCGGTCGATCTGTAATAGCAGTTCCAGCGAATCGCCCATCGGATAGAACAGCACTTCCAACTCATCCAGATGCCCACGGAATTTGTTTGTTGGTACAAATTCAAATTCCTGTACAAATGGCAGATTGCCGCCCAGCTTTGGTGCGTAGTCATTGGTCACTTCACGCAGTTTGAAACCAAGGATATCAATTGCATCGAGCACGGTGTTCATGTCTTTGCTAGGAACAACATGCAGTCTGTCCCGGTCTGAGGGGTCTACAGCACTTGAAATATCGAGGCCCGTCTCTACCCATACCTCTGCACGATGCAGTGTAATTGGCAGATTTTCTGGCAGGTCAAATGAGAAGTCTTTCTCCAATTTGGCTCCAGGCTGTAATGTGAAACCTTCGGTGAGCAGATATTTGGCTATAACGGCTGTTTCTTTTACTTTGCGATCATCGCGCTCCCGTATGTAATGGGTTTTGATTGAAAGATAGATTCGATCTACGTTCTGTTCCACATCTCCACCTTCAATGTACACAACCCCCGAGATGATTCCTCCAGGCGTGACCTCTGGTGTATGCAATTCTGTATTTACTTTGGCTGCTCCAACACCTACACTGGCTAACATTTTCTTGAAAAATGACATGCGCTCAACCTCCAGATCAGATGGTTTATTTTATGGGATACATACGGCTTCGACCTTAATACGGAAGCTGGAAGAGAAGCGTTTCATATTTTAGCAAAGATATATCGCATATCCAAACAGGAGAATCGACTTACCTATGTCGAATGTTTAAATAAAGGGATTTTTTGTCAGGAGATGAAGCCGATTGAACACAGAATTTTCAGAACAAAAATATGGTGAAACGGGTGTCAAAACCAGCTTCGAGCAGATGGAGAACGGGGAACAAAAATATAAAATGATAGCAGAAGATGGCAGTTATTATTGTAGAACCGTTGCTTCTTCCCAGGGAGCATGGCAAAACAGTCATGTACATATCAATCTAACGGAGTTTTATGTGGTGCAAACCGGATGGATTGCGTATGCCAGTTATGGAGACGATCAGATGTTTTCGATTCGAGTGATGCGTGCAGGAGAGCACATCATTGTCCAACCTGGAATCCACCATAATATATACATGTCTGCACATAGCGCGATACATACCATCAAGCATGGACTGAACACCTCCAGTGATTGGACGGCATCACCTGAGTTGGATAGGTTAACTCAATCTTTAACAGAGAAGGAGCTACTCCAGAAGTATGATTAACCAGATGGGAGGATCAGACAGATGCGTAAAAGTACAATATTTTGGATTACGGGAATAACGATAATCCTCTTGGTGACTCTGCTCATATACAGCTATGTTATTCCAAGTGTGAGTGCCCAAGATGTTGTGATGGCAGGCACAATCAGGCAGATTGATACGGATGTAGTTGAGGTAGAGTTAGAGATAACGCGAAAAAGAGAAGACAAGGATCAACACATGGTGTATCCGATTGTTCCTGGATGGGAAGGGGTGACATTCGCTGAAGAACAAGATGATGCGTGGTACATGCCTTCGTCTGTTGGCAGCTCCTATCTTGATCAAGTCATTCTGGAAAAGTATCTGAAGGCGCAGGGGAAAACCATGAAATCAGCTGATAATCTGATAGGATTTTCGATACCTGATGAGATAGGGAGCTACAAGTTGCGGTTAACGCTCAGATCTTCGGATGGAACGACTCAACCGCTTGAGAATCCCATGGTGTATTATGTTCACAACGAGCATTTGTTAGGGAAGGATCTGAGTTGGGTTACGGGTGAGAATCTGGAGATCAATAAGGAGTAATCAGAATGATGAATGTATATGAATCGAATGAAATCACCGTACGTTTCTTGGACACAGAAGATGAACAACATCTGGTGAAGTGGCTTTCAGACCCGGAAGTTCTTCAATACTATGAAGGGCGTGATCGGCCGCATGACCTGGAACAGGTGAGAGCGCATTTTTACAATCAGAAAGATGGTGCTACTCGTTGTATGGTTGAGTATGGAGGACATCCGATTGGATACATTCAGTTCTACGAGCTTGAGGAAGAAGAGCGAACGGAGTATGGTTATGGAGATACGGATGAGATCATCTATGGAACGGATCAGTTTATTGGTGAGGTAGACTACTGGAATAAAGGCATTGGTACACAGTTGATGCAATCCATGCTGGCTTATCTGATTAATGAAAAACAAGCAAGTAAAGTGGTTATGGACCCTCAATCCTGGAACTTGCGAGCGATATCCTGTTACGAGAAATGTGGATTCCAAAAGATTAAGCTGTTGGAGAAACATGAGCAGCATGAAGGACAGATGCGAGACTGTTGCCTTATGGAATATGCTCCTTAGATAATACTAAAAGTTATTTTGAATCATATAAACAAGGAGGAATGGTGGATGGATGAAAGATTTCCGATAGGACCATTTGTACACACGGGTGAAGTTACTTTGGCACAACGGGAGAAGTGGATTCAGGACATTGCTGAGTTGCCTGAACACGCACGAGAAGCGGTAAAGGGACTAAGTGAAGAGCAATTAAGTCTGCCGTATCGAGAAGGTGGATGGATGCTCAAACAGGTCATTCACCACATGGCAGACAGCCATATGAATAGTATGATTCGTTTCAAGTTGGCACTGACAGAGGATACACCAACGATTCGACCTTATTATGAAGAGCGCTGGGCTGAATTGAGTGATTCAAGAGACCTGGATGTTGAATTCTCGCTTCAGATTCTGGATGCGCTCCATCGTCGTTGGGTGTTTCTGTTGAACACGCTGACAGATGCAGATTATGCCAAACAATTTTATCATCCCTCATCAGAAGAAACGACAAGACTGGATTATAATCTGGGCATGTATGCTTGGCATGGCAAACACCATGTTGCTCACATCACATCGCTTCGGGATAGACTGGGAATATAGCAAGGAGAAATATCTTTTTAAGGAGGATTTATCATTGACTGTACATATCAGACTATTAAATGAGAGTGATCCTGTAATCATATCAAAGGCGTTCCAGGAGCAGGGGTGGGGGAGATACGCTGAGCAGTATATTCATTACTTGGCTGAACAACAGAATGGGGACCGTGTAACCTTGGTAGCCGAGTTAAATGGAGAATTTGCCTGATACGTGAATGTATTGTGGTATTCCAGCTACCCGTCTTTCAGGGAACAAGGCATTCCCGAAATTAACGATTTTAATGTGCTGATGAAGTTTCAGCGCCAAGGTGTTGGTTCACGGTTGATGGACCGAGCAGAGGAAGTTATTCTGGAACGAACGGATGTAGCAGGCATTGGTGTAGGTGTGTTTTCCGATTATGGCAAAGCGCAAGTTCTATACGCCCATCGCGGGTATATACCAGACGGTCACGGTGTACACAAGCATGATCATTACATTCAGCCGGGTGAAGAAACGATTATGGACGACGATGTTGTACTTTATCTTACGAAGAAGTTAAAAGCCACTCAATAAGTCTAATGTTTACTTAGTACTTGCAAAGAAAGATGATAAAAAAGCTGTCCAGCATGTTATACTCTATTGGAATTTGAGGAATGATAAGCAGGATGTTGAGAGATTAGATGATCAGAGGAGTGATTGATCCATGTTTAGCAAAGTCGGCCAAGTTATGTTGTATGTCAACAATCAAGATGAATCACTGGCATTTTGGACGGAAGTTGCGGGGTTCCACATTGTGGATGAAGTAAACCTTGACGAGGGCATGAGATGGATTGAGATCGCGCCTACCCCAGACTCCCAGACGAGCATTATTCTCCATGACAAAGAGACTGTGGAGCGGATGTCGGCGGGTGTAAATCTGGGCACACCTTCGTTAATGTTCTTCACCGAAAATCTGGATCAATTATATGCCGACTTGGCTAGTAAACATGTAACGGTTGGAGAGATTGTCGAGATGCCAACGGGGCGTGTTTTCAACTTTGCGGATAATGAAGGAAATTACTTTGCAGTCTTGGAACGGGCGAAGTAAATTACAACTCAAAACCGCTACGATTATAAGCGATCGATATTCATGTCGGTCGTTTTTTTGTTGGGAAAAAGCTTATGTTTTGGAGTAGAAAAGCACAAGAAAAATAGAGAACTACTGGGTGAAAATGTTATAATAGAGTGTGGCTGATTTATTGAAAATGATGAGGAATGAGTAGTCGGAAATGAAGGTTTGGATGGAGCATTGAAGGAGGAATGTGGTTGTGGAAAAGACGATTAAAAGTGTGCAGGATCTATATGATATGCTCGATGCGGACTTCAGATCTGCCAAGCAGTTTTGGGAACCTTTCTATGAGGATCGGAACAGACCTATTCCCTTTTTTCCAAACAAACCGGATGAGAATCTGGTAGCACATGTGAACGCAAGTTTGTTACGTGGTGGCAAAGCACTGGAACTGGGTTGTGGGCCGGGCAGAAATGCGCTGTATCTGACTCGCCAAGGATATCAGGTCGATGCTTATGATCTTTCGGAGACAGCTATTGCCTGGGCTAAGGAGAGGGCTGCAGAAGAGCAGCTGGACGTGCATTTTGAATGCCGCTCCGTGTTCGAACTGGCTCCGGAGCAAGAATATGATCTTGTCTACGACTCGGGTTGTCTGCACCATCTGCTACCACATCAGCGTATTCCCTACATAGAGATGATCCACAATGCACTCCGGCCTGGAGGATACTTTGGAATGACTTGTTTCGCTCCGGGTTTTGGTGATATTGGTGGGCCGGAGATCGTTATGAATGATTGGCAGGTGTATCAAGAGAAGTCGATGCGACGTGGTCTGGCATTCACGGAGGAGAAGCTTCGCTACATGCTGGAAGATGGCTTCGAATGTGTCGAGTTTCGTGCGATGAAGGCGATGGAGCAGCATGAACCGTATTTTGGTGTACCTTTTCTCTGGGCCACGTTGTGGAGAAAGAAAGATTCGTAAGCTTATATGGCGATATGATCGATTGTAAATAGAGGAGACGTGGTATTGGAATGGGAACAGGAAAAAGACACTTTATCATTACAGGTACATCGAAAGGAATCGGTCTACAGCTTGCAGAGTTGTTATTAGCCAAGGGTGAATGGGTCTACGGTATTTCACGCGGGAGCTCGGATCTGTTGGAATCAAGCGAGGAATGGAGCGGGCGTTATCAACATGTTCAGTACGATCTTGCCGACCTGACCGGGATTGACGATTTGATTACACGCATATTGGACCAAATACCGTCTCAGGAAGCTGAATTCATTGGACTCATTAATAATGCAGCGATGCTGGAGCCACTAAGACCTATAGATCAATGCAGTGCGGCAGAGATAAGTCAGAGTCTCAACATCAGTCTCGCAGCCCCAATGATATTAAGTTCCTCTTTTATTCAACACACGAATCACCTGTCCGCTAGACGTAAAATTGTTAATCTCTCTTCAGGTTCAGGAACTTATCCCGCGCCTTCCATGACAGTGTACTGTACATCCAAGGCAGGCATGAACATGTTCACTCAATGTGTATCCTTGGAGCAAACGGGAAAGCTGAATCCTGTTGAGATTATTGCTTTTGATCCGGGCATGGTCGACACAGAGTTACAGGCTGTTGCACGCGGAAAGAGTGCAGAGGAATTTGCGCTATCCGGGCTATTCAGTCAGGTATATGAGGCTGGCCAATTAAGATCGCCACAAGATGTAGCGAAGCAGTTGATCGAGCGGATCGACGAACACAGTGATGCAAGCCATGTTATACACTCCACCGAGAGTTAATATCGTATACTTCATTTTGCTCGTTTTCTTGTGGATTTCCCTGTACACTGGTAACAGCGATCGGAAGAATGATTCATAACGATAACGGTCACCCGTAATAACGGAGTCTAATGACTTATTCAACCTTAGAAGATCAGAAACGTAGGTGAAATCTTTTGTTTAAAATTATGCTCATTGAAGACGATGAATCGTTATTCAGTGAAATCAAGGAACGTTTGTCCCAATGGTCGTATGACGTGTATGGTGTGCAAGACTTTGGCAAGGTATTGCAGGAGTACAGCGTAATTCAGCCGCAACTGGTCATTATTGATATTCAGTTACCCCAATATGACGGGTTCCATTGGTGCCGGATCATTCGTTCGCACTCTAATGTGCCGATTATCTTTTTGTCCTCACGGGATCACCCTGCGGATATGGTCATGTCCATGCATTTGGGTGCAGACGATTTTATCCAGAAGCCTTTTCACTTCGATGTATTGATTGCCAAGATCCAAGCGACTTTGCGGAGGGTGTATAACTATAATACAGAGCATATTGAACTTCGAACCTGGCGCGGTGCTGCTATTGAATATGTGAAAAATACACTGACCTGCGGGGATGAATCTGTTCTGTTAACCAAAAATGAGATGTTCATCCTTAAAGTGCTGGTCGAGCACAAAAATCAGATTGTTACTCGTGAGGACCTCATCCGGAGCTTGTGGGATCATGAGCATTTTGTGAGTGACAATACGCTGACGGTTAACGTTAATCGGTTACGGAAGAAACTTGAATCCATCGGCTTGGAGCGTTACATTGAAACCAAAGTAGGTCAGGGGTACATGGCAACGGAAGAGGCAGAAGCATGATCGGAAAGTACATACGAGAAAGGGCTAGTTGGTTATGGCTACTGGTAAGCATGCAACTTATTATTTTATTGGTGGCCTACCTGGACTCGTCCATTCCATTCCAATCTGTGGTGTATATCGTAGGATTGAATGTGGTGGTATGTCTTGTTTTTATCTGGGCGAGATACCTGAAAGAGACCCGTTTCTATAAAAAATTGAGCATCTGGGATCATACCTATGATCTAAGAGAACTCGATATCGCCGAAAGTCCATATGAGCAGATTGTACATGAGGCGGTCAGTTCCCAGACACAGCGGTATCGTAAGGAGTCGTCACATCATTTTATCGCTCTGGAACAGGAGAAGGACGAGATGTTGTCCTGGATTCATGAGGTGAAGACCCCACTGACTGCGTTGCAACTGATGATCGAGCGCTTGCCAGATGACAAGTTACAGAGCCAAATGACATATGAATGGTTACGAATTCATCAGTTACTGGATCAGCAGCTTCATCAGAAGCGTATTCCGTTTATGCATAATGATCTGTTCATCGAAGAGACGGAACTTGAACCGGTATTGAATAGCGAGATACGAGCGCTGAAATCGTGGTGCATTTCCAAAGGCATTGGCTTTGATGTGTCCTTAATGGTATCGCGCGTGCTCACAGACAGCAAATGGTTAGGCTTCATCCTCCGGCAGTTGTTGAGCAATGCGGTGAAATATAGCGATTCATCGGACATCCTCATTGAAAGTCGGGAACAAGATGGACACATCATACTCATGATTCAGGATCACGGGCGAGGGATTGAGACTCAAGATCTGCCACGTATATTTGATAAAGGATTTACGTCCACCCGAGGCAGAATGGATGGGGCGGCTACCGGGATGGGACTATATTTGGTTCGTCAAGTGGTCCAGACGCTTCATATGAACATTCATGTAGAATCTTCTCTTGGCAAGGGCACAACCGTCACACTTACTTTTCCGCGAAAAAACGACATGGTGCATCTTGCAGGCGTGTGACAACAATGTCACATGCTTTTTGGTTTTGTTCGGTGAATCACACGATAACACTGCACATTCCGCCTATGATATAGACATGAGCATTTATCAGAAGATCTAAGAGGAGTGAGTGGGATATGTGGATACTGGAAGCCAAAAAAATTCATAAAGTCTATGGTAATAAACTGAATAAACAGGAAGTGCTGAAGGGGATTGATCTTGGGGTAAGCAAGGGAGAGTTTGTAGGTATTATGGGGCCTTCGGGTTCAGGCAAAACGACACTGCTTAACGTACTTTCCTCCATCGATCGGGTGAGCCAGGGCACGATTGATATTGAGGGCAAGGAATTCACCGGAATGAAGGAGAAACAGCTGGCTGAGTTCCGCAAACATCATCTGGGCTTTATTTTTCAGGAATACAATCTGCTGGATACCCTTACGGTAAAGGAAAATGTATTATTGCCGCTCTCGATCACGAGCATTCCAAAACAGGAGGCACACCGGAAGTTTGAACAGATTGCCCGTGAACTGGGAATCTACGAGTTGAAAGACAAGTATCCATCTGAGATTTCAGGGGGTCAGAAGCAGCGGACTTCGGCAGCACGAGCATTTGTCCACGAGCCGAGTATCATTTTTGCGGATGAGCCGACAGGAGCGCTGGATTCCAAGTCCGCTTCGGATCTGCTCGGCAAGTTAAGTGACATGAACAGCGCACGAAAGGCGACCATTATTATGGTTACCCATGATCCGGTTGCCGCAAGTTATTGCAGCAGAGTGATCTTCATTCGAGACGGTCAGATCTACACCCAGCTGAATAAAGGAGACGAGTCCCGGCAATCGTTTTTCAACGATATTATCAAAACCCAGGGCGTATTGGGTGGTGTACAGCAATGAGCTTGAATTATATTATCTTCCGTAATCTCAGGAAAAATCTGAAGAATTATTATCTCTATGTTTTTGCGCTTGTGTTCAGTGTGGCCTTATATTTTTCCTTTGTGACGTTACAGTATGATCCTTCCATGGATGAGGTAGCTGCTTCAACGAAAGGTGCGGCGGCTATAGGCGCATCTTCGGTACTGTTAATCGTCATTGTCGGTATTTTTTTGCTCTATGCCAATACAATCTTTATCAAGCGGCGCAGCAAAGAAATTGGATTATTTCAATTGATCGGACTGACGAAAGGCAGAATTTTTGGCATTTTGAGTGCGGAGAACAGTATTCTCTATTTTGGCTCCATGGCTATCGGTGTGTTAATTGGGTTTCTTGCGTCCAAGCTGGTATTGATGATACTGTTCAAAATTCTCAGTGTGGACGCGATTACGAAACTGTACTTCTCTCCGATGGCACTGATGCAAACGGTGATTGTCTTTACGATAATGTATTTGCTTATCATGCTGATGAACTACACTTTTATCAAGAGACAGAGCATTCTCTCACTCTTTCGCGTGTCGGCCACTTCGGAGCAGCAGGTGCAGAAGATGTCTGTCGGACAGATGATTGTTGGGGTCTTGGGCATTGCTCTGATTGTGTATGGATACTTCATGTCTGCACGGCTGTTCAGCGGTGAGGCAATGGATATGCAGCAGTTGATGTATACAATGATCCTGATTCTCTTCTCCGTCATACTGGGCACATACCTGTTCTATAAGGGTTCGGTAAGTTTTATTTTTAATCTGATTCGCAAAAGCAAAAACGGCTACCTTACCATTCATGAGGTGTTGTCTTTATCTTCAATCATGTTCCGCATGAAATCTAATGCATTGCTGCTTACGATTATTACAACCGTGTCGGCGCTTGCTATTGGCATGCTGTCGCTCAGTTACATTTCATATTATTCCGCAGAGACTCAGGCGAAGGAAAGTTTGCCGGAGGATTTCTCTTTTGCTCAGGCGGATGTGAAAAATCGCTTTGTGACGGAGTTGGAACACAAACAGATTCCATATGAAGAGAAGCACAGACAGCCCATTTACATTGAAATTGATGCTCATGAAGTGATGGATGAGTCCATGACGGAACAGTACCTGTTCAGTAGTGTGTTGAGTGACAAGATGGTAGATAACATTGATCTACAACCAGGCGAAGTGGTCTTCATGGGATATGGAAATGCCATTCAACAGTTAATTTCCATTCAGGAGAAAGGTCCAATCGTCTTGCACGGGTTGAAACATAGGCTGGCACAACAACTGATCGGAACAACCAAACAAGGCGTCCTTCCCGCGTACTATACTGGGGGCACGCCTGTAGCGGTCGTGGATGAGACGGTATATCAGCAACTGAAGCAGGACATCGATCCCGAGCTGCAGAAAGCCGAGTGGGATGACTACTATGGTGTACGTATTCTGAACGAGGGGCAGGCTGAAGAGGCATATGCCGTATATAAGGAGCAGCAGTTGGAAGCCCCAAGTTTCTCCCAGATTGAGTTCAGAAATAACCAACGTAACACGATGGGCCTAATTATGTTCATTGTTGGATTCCTAGGCTTGACGTTTTTAATTACATCGGGATGTATCCTGTACTTTAAACAAATGAATGAGAGTGAAGAGGAGAAGGGCGATTATACCATTCTGCGAAAGCTCGGATTTACGCAAGGCAATCTGTTGCGTGGCATTCAGATCAAGCAGTTGTTTAACTTCGGTATTCCGCTCATGGTAGGATTGAGCCATAGTTATTTTGCCGTAAAATCAGGGTGGTTCTTCTTTGGCACAGAGCTGGCGACACCTACGGTCATTGTCATGATAGTCTATACATTGTTATATTCGATTTTTGGTCTGTTGTCCGTGTGGTACTATAAACGGGTGATTAAGGAAGCTTTGTAGAATTGGGATCAGGAGTATGCTGATATAGCAAAATAGGTTGAGTAAAGGGCAGCTGTATTGTTTACAGACTGCTCTTTTTTCTTTTTCTAAGTATGATGCCTCATGAAAAAAAAGGATGATTATGGAATTGGGTCGAAATGATGATAGAGTCCATGCTTCTGATTCATGTATAACGGTGAAACGAGAGGAGTGGAGTAGCGTGCCTGGAATTCTATATGCCTCGAAGAAAGAGTTAAGTGAGACGATTCGACGCACCTATGAATTGTTTGAGGGTGAATTCAATGACATCCATGAGAGTGATAAAGATAAGTGGGTTGAAGGTGTAGATAAGACTCCTGCCCAGATGATCGCCTACCAGTTAGGATGGATGAACCTGGTGATGGATTGGGAGAAAGAAGAGCAGTTGGGAAATGAATGTCATATGCCTGCACCAGGATATAAATGGAACCAATTGGGGTCGTTAAATGAATCATTTTACGAAAAGTATTCAAGTTACACGCTGGAGGAGCTACGCTCATTGTTTGGGGAGACAGAACAACAATGGCAAAACTGGATTGACTCCCTGAGTGAAGAGGAGTTATTTGTACAAGGGATGAGACAGTGGACAGGAACGAAGCCCGGGTGGGCTATGGTGAAGTGGATCCAGATCAATTCGGTAGCCCCGTTTAAATCGTTTCGGACCCGAATTCGTAAATGGAAAAAAGGTCAGTTAGCCAACATGGATGAGAGGAGTGGAGATATCTAATGAACCTGGCAAATAAAATCACGTTGGCTAGAATCGCGTTGATTCCATTGTTTATGATCTGTTTTCTCCATCAGCAAAGCGTGATGATTGCACTAATTATTTTTGCGGTAGCGGCAGGTACGGATAAATTAGATGGATATGTGGCAAGAAAATATAATCAGATCACGAATCTGGGAAAGTTGCTTGATCCACTGGCGGATAAACTGTTGATTGCGGTAGCGCTGGTCATGATGGTGCAGGAGAATATGATCAGTTCATGGATTGCAGTAATCATTATAGGACGTGAGATTGTCATTACTGCATTACGAATGGTAGCCACAGAACAGGGTATTGCTCTTGCAGCCGATCGGTATGGAAAAATCAAAATGGTGCTTCAGGTGGCAGCGATCATTGCCATTTTGTTGAACAATGTTCTGTTTAGTTTGCTGACTGAGGTGCGAGTTGATGTAATTTTATTGTGGCTGGCAGCAGGAGTTACGCTGTTATCGGGATTGAATTATATTCTAGTAAACTATAAGTTGCTACAGACAGGAAGATAGAAAGCGTCGATTGGATCATGGCTTCACAACGCAAATGGTACCCTGCAATCAATTCAACGTGCAGGGTTTGTTTGTCGTTTGTTTCTGTTCAAAAATATGTGGGGCATAGTCATGGTTCCTTGTATACTTAGAGTATCTGAATGTACATATAATGAATCGGAAAAAAGTGCACCATGGTGCTGATTCGGGAGGATCTCATGCAACAGGAACATACCGCTGGTCTCCACGGGGACTGGCTTCAATTTATGATTTTAACAACCAAACTGGAACTTCCACCCTTACCAGCAGATACAATGGATCGTCCACGGCTAAGTTTGCAACGCAAAGAATTGTTCCAATCCAAAGTCACTTTGTTGACTGCCCCGGCGGGTTCAGGAAAATCAACACTGTTGGGCAGCTGGGTGAGAAGTGAAGCTGTTCATGCAGCCTGTGTCTGCCTGGATGATAAAGATCAGGACCCGCTTCAGTTTTGGCTCTACATTATTCATGCACTGAATCGAGTGATTAAGGAACTCTGCGGTGATGTACTGCCACATTTTTTGCAACGGTACCCGATTGACCCCAGGTCAGCATTGATATTATTGTTGAACCGTGTTGCCCAGACCAATCAACATACGCTGCTTATTCTGGATGACTATCATGCAGTAACCCAGCCGGAGATTCATGAACAGATGCAATACTTTATTGAAAATCTCCCCCTATCCATTCATCTAGTCCTGTCTAGTCGAACATATCCTCCATTCAAGCTTGAAAAGCTGCGTCTGAGAGGTGAATTGAAGCAATTTACGCTTCTGGAACTGGCATTTACGCCAGAAGAGGGCATTGAATTTTGCCAAGAGATTATGCAATTGGATATTGCCGGGGGAGATGCGCGTGGTTGGGTACAGCAGACGGAGGGGTGGGCTGCCGGATTGAAGCTGCTTGCTTTATCTCACGCATGGGGTGGAAACACGTTGGTCAGCCCTATGAATTCGGTATCGTCACCTCTCTCACGTGAAGATCATGGACCTACTGGCGAGAGGACGATTTCAGATTACCTGCTTGAAGAGGTATTCCAGCGCCAGTCACCGGAAATGCAGCAATTTCTGCTCCGGACAGCGATCACGAGAAGAATGAACAGCAGTTTATGTCAGGTATTAAGTGATATGCAGGAAGCCCCACAATTGTTAAGGCAATTGGAGAAGGAACATCTGTTTCTTGTTCCACTTGATCGGGAAGCGAACTGGTATCGTTATCATCATTTGTTCTCTGCATTTCTAAAGCGTGAGCTGGATCGTTGTGGTACTGAACAAGTAAATGAATTACATGCTCTTGCTGCACCTTGGTATGAACAACAAGGATACCCGGCTGAAGCGCTGGATCATTATATTCTCGGACAACACATGCAGGATGCAGCGAGACTGCTGGAAGAGTTGTTTGCCCATTTTATTATGGGAGAGTGGTGGACGCTCCGGCGATACTTTGATGTTGTGCCACTGGAGATCGTGAAATCACGTCCCAAATTATATATGTCTTACCTGTTCCTTGTTGCGCGTGAAATGCCTTATGGACAGATGGTGAAGCAGCTTGATGAACTGGAACAAGTGATCCGGGTGCATCTTCAAGGGCAGCTGGAACCTGAGATCACCGGTTATTTGTTGCAAGTTATATGTGTGATGCGAGCATACATGGCCTATTTGAATAGAGATTTAGATGGGCTGGCTCATTATTTGGTGTCCTACATCGATCAGGGCTATCCTGATGATATTGCCTTTCAGTATATGGACTATGATCGGAGAGAGAGCATGCGCCTGCGCAGCTTCCATGGGGTTAATGGCTACCTGAGGCGTGGTGAAGCTTGCTTCGGAGCGATTACGGAACGTTGGTATGTTGAACATGCCTATGTAACGTCCTACTACGGTGTTGGATATGGTGAGATTTTAATGGAACAGGATCGAGTTGTAGAAGCGATCGGTTATGCGGACCGAGCGCTTGAAGTGGCTTTGCAGTTCAAGGTGGCTGCGTTGCTTGTTCCAGCTTATGTACTCAAAGCCAGACTTGAACTTACACTGGGTCGACCTGAAGAAGGCTTGAAACTGCTCCAGCAGGTCTTAGGATTATTATCTGTGAAGGATATGGAGTACTGGCAGCCAGCACTGAAAGCACATCAATACCGAATTTTAATTGAAATGAGTCCGGTGGCATCGGCCCAAACCATTCTGGCTAAGTCTGCAAACGAAGGAGATGTGGCTGCTGAGATCAGCTGTGATCAGATTTTCCTTTCCATGATTCGCATACGTGCGATGATCGTTCTTGAACAGTATGATCATGCACGAGAGGAACTGAGACGAATCCGTAAACAGGCTGAAGAACGGGACTGGCTCACTGAACAGGTAGAGTGTGCTCTGCTAGAGTCAATCATGCTGCACAAGCAGGGATTCACAGATGCCAGTGTTGTGGCGTTATCCCGTGCTCTGGTGCTGGGAGGACCCGAAGGATATATCCGTTCATTTGTTGCTGAAGGTGAACAGATGAAACAGTTGCTGCAGGACTATCTCTATCTGCGTCGTACAAAGGCGATACATGATGATGGTGTGAAAATGGCTTATGTGAAGCAGCTATTATCTGTTTTTGCAAGAAACAAACGATTGAGAGGCCTCTCATCTGCAGGAGAGGCCAAGCTGGATACAAAGGAAGTGGGACTCAGCCCGATGGAGCAAAAAATATTTGGTCACATCGCTGAGGGCCTGACCAGCAAACAGATTGCTGCCGAGTTTGGCATCTCACCCGGAACTGTTAATACACACATTCGCCGAGTGTTTGCAAAGCTGGGTGCGAGCAGTCGTACTCATGCTGTACAAATTGCGGAGCAGCGGGGATTGTTATGATGTAGTGAAACAATGTCTACTCTTTTGTAGACTGTTTTCAAGTTAAGGTCTCTCCTACAATGAAGATAATCAAATAACCCTGACGAGTCTTTGCTGACACCAGAGTTATGTCACGTGGGAGGTAACGTTAAGAGATGTCAACACGAATATCCAAACGAAAAGTTCATACGAAAAATAAGATCCGTAAGGTCTCGCCTTATTGGGCAGCCCTTCTGTCTTTATCCGTCATTACGGTTCCCGGGACAGTGCATGCAGCGACCGATGCAGTAAGCATTCGCGATTTGCAGCAGGCAGCACCGTGGGCCAAGCAAGCCATTGAAAGGGCTGCCGAGCAACAGATGATTCTGGCGGATGAAGCAGGGAATTTCAACCCGAGCGCAACGTTAACAAGAGGGGACCTTGCATATACACTGGCTCAACTATTGGAATTGAACGTGCTGTCGTCAGTCCAGCTTCCAGATCAGTTATTCAGGGATCTGGATCGTAACGCTGAGAATGGTTCCTATATTCGTGCACTTCAATTGGCTGGAATTATGAATGGTTATCCCGATGGAACGTTTCGTCCTGCTGGTCTGGTAACAAGGGAAGAGCTGGCAACAACGATTATTCGGGCTCTGAAGGCTAAAGGATATGATGAAACATTAAATTTGACCAAAGAGTTGTCATTTAAGGATACTTCCGAAATTAGTGCCTGGGCTTTGCCAAGTGTACAACAGGCTGTTGAGTTGGGAATCTTGAAAGGGGACAATGGAAACTTTGCGCCGAAGCGTTCTACTTCCAGACAGGAAATGGCCGTGATCGCATTACGCGCAACTGAAGTCATTCAAGCTCTTGATGAAGCTGCGAGTCAAGAGGGCGCCAATTCGGAATCCAAACCTGATGAGCCAGGAAAGGTAACCGAGGTACAGGGTACAACTTCAGGAGGCAATAACGCAGGGAACGGTACAGGAAACGCAAACGGTAATTCCGGGGCGGCACCAGGGAATGGGAATGGAAATGGAAGCACCGGTGGTGGAGGTGGATCTGCGCCAACTACTCCAACGAATCCTTCCACTCCGTCCAATCCAGGTACGGGGAACAGGGCGCCACTGGTTATTAGTGGCGGTTTGCCTGATCAGGAACTTACACTAGATCATGCCGCATTGGACTTGAACGTCTCGACGTATTTTAGTGATCCAGATGGTGATGAATTGCAATTCAGTGTCATAACCGGAGATGCAACCCTTGTTTCCTCTACTGTCGTAGAAAAAGTGATTCGACTTGTTCCACAGGCTGCTGGAGAAACAACGCTGACGATCAAAGCAGTTGACGACCAGGGCGCAAGTGTTACGGCACAACTCAAGGTTAAGGTACAGGCCAATACGATAAGTCGCCAATTCCCTGATCCACATTTGGCTGGAGCTATTGCTTATTGGTTGCAAAAGGATGTGGATGATCCACTGACCAAAGATGAGTTGGTGGAAGCACTCATTCAGACCAATGGAGGGTTGTATGCGAGAAATGCGGGTATTTCCGATCTGACAGGAGTCGAGATATTCAAAGGATTGAATGTAACCGAAATTGATCTGTCCGGAAACGCCATAAGCAAAGCGGATGCCTCTGGATTCGATCACTTGAATTGGCTTGATTTATCCGGTAACGAACTGACGCAGATTAATGTTACAGGATTGAATCAGCTGGAGTATCTGAAACTCGCGAATAATCGACTTGCTTTATTGGATGTGAGCGGACTAGATTCCTTACAAGAACTGGATATGAACAGTAATGAGCTTGTTCATTTACCCGTTGGAATTGCTGAATTGTCTAGTCTGCAATACTTGGATGTGAGTAACAATTCCATAACCCTGAGAGAAGAGCCTGACTTCACACTGCATCACACGTTGCTGCAACGTTTGGATATGTATGATTTTGATGATGCTTCTCCTGTATTGGTAGAGGCACCTGCGGGTAATACCGCTTATGTTTATGGAGATGAGGTTGAGATTGACCTGTCCTTTATGTTTGAAGATGAAGATGACGTTAGATCAACTCTCACACTACAGGCTGACTCTCCTGATCCACAATTGGCAGATGTCAGAATGGATGGACAGAAACTATACGTTACTGCACTGGGGACGAGTAGTGAGCCTATTCGGGTTGAGGTGAAGGTTACGGACCCTCTGGGCAAAGTTGGTGTAGGTCACGTGTACGTTGATTTGAGAGAAATAGAGTAGCGCATTTTAAAACAGCATATGTGGACAAATGCAAGTTAAATCAACGTGCCTTCCGCTATGGAAGGTGCGTTGTTTTTATTTTGTATGGGAAAATTTTATGTTAAAATATGCAAGAAATGAATGAGGCTGTGAGTAATGACGATAGGGGGAGAAGAGGATGTCCGAAATAAATATCAATCCAAGTACTTCAGAGGATTCAGAGTATGTTCGCCAGCAACTTATCGCATTTAATGCTGCACATGTGAGCGAGGAATTAAGGCATCGTTACGAAGAATTGAATTTCAATATCAAAAATGAGACCGGCGAGATTGTTGCAGGTGTGCTTAGTACACTTTGCTGGAACTGGCTGGAGGTTGATATTCTTTGGGTGGATTCTGAACAACGGCATCGAGGATATGGTTCACGGTTGTTGCTTGAAGTTGAGCGAATTGCGCGAGAGAAATCTTGTGATTTTGTCATGTTGAACACTTTCTCCTATCAAGCACCGGAATTTTACAAGAAACATGGCTACGAATTAATCACAACGATCGAGAATGCACCGACTGGACACAGTCATTATTATTTTAAAAAGGATCTTACTTAAGACAAAGCATGCGAAATAGGACAAAATCAGGAGGGTTATGATGGTTACCATTAAAGGAATCGAACTTGAAGATTTACCAGCACTAAGCCAGCTATACAATGAGTTGATGGGAATGCCTACCAATGAACAGCAGATGAAAAAGATGTTCCAATACATACAGCAGAACGGTCATTATCATGTGCTTGGGGCATTTTACAATGGCAAACTGGTTGGGTCCGTTATGGGGATTGAGTGTATGGATCTGGTGGGGCCATGCAAACCGTTCATGGTTGTGGAGAATGTGATTGTATCGGATCAGATACGCAGGCAGGGCATTGGGCAGAGATTAATGCTCCAGATTGAGCGAATTGCCAAAGATCTGGGTTGTGGTTACATGATTCTGGTGTCTGGCGATCAGCGTAAGGAAGCACATATATTTTATGAGAAGTTAGGTTTCAAGGATGAGAAGGTTCAGGGTTACCGGAAGCATCTTTAACACGCACTTCAAGAGAGAATTTCTTACACAAGTGGAAGGATTACTTAAGGAACACGGCGAATAAGGCATAGTCTTAACAAAAGAAACGAATAAGAGGGAGGCACTCTCGTGTTCAAAAAATGGGCTAATGTTTTCATGGTTCTGAGCCTGGTATTCGCCGTATGTTCCCCAACCTCCTATGCTGCTGCCAAAAAGGTTAAGGTAACCGTGACGCTGGTGAGCGCAGAGCTTGTCGAGAATAACTCTGTCGGTAATGAATGGGCTATCGGAGCAAGTGTGAACGGCAAAGATCTGGAAGAAGGTTCATCAGTCACCTTGAATCTGAAGTCTACAGGTACGTTGAAACTGGAGGCCATCGCCGAAGAACAGGACAAAATTCCCGATTACGGGAGTAAAAGTACCAACGTCAAACTATCTTCGTTCTCCAAATCAACCAACAAGACGCTTTCCGTGGTGGTGACCGAGAATAGAGGCCGATATTCTGGTAACACAGCGACTTGGGCGTTCAAGTTTAAGATTAGCAAGAAGTGAATAGGAACCAACCGTGAGAAAAGGGAGCTGAGCTCTCTTTTTTTATGCGTAAATAATTGGTGATCTAAAGGAAGATGACGTTTCGAGCCACGTTGATCTTTGTTAAACTAATGAGAACAACAGTTTAGAAATAAAAGATGTATTTTCAAAAAAAGTACATAGGAGGTTAACACAATTATGCGTATCGTAGATAACATTAAAGTCTGGGGGGAGCCGCTGGAGAACGCCGTAAGTCAGGCGGTGACTTGCTCGAAATATGGAGATGTATTGGGTGTGGCTCTGATGGCCGACCATCACAAAGGTTACTCGCAACCCATCGGTGGTGTTGTCGCTTATCGGAATATGATCAGTCCGTCAGGTGTCGGATATGATATTGCCTGTGGCAACAAGGCTGTGCGTACAAATCTGATGTGGGAAGATATTCGGGATCAGATTGTAACGATCATGGATGACATCAATTCGACCATTTCTTTCGGCGTGGGTCGTAACAATCCAACACCCGTGGATCATGAACTGTTCGACGACGCGAGCTGGAAGCTGTTTGATACCATTGAACCGGGATTACAACATAAGCTGAAAACACTTGCACGCAACCAACTCGGAACCGTAGGCAGTGGCAATCATTTTGTGGATATTTTTGTAGAAGAGGCCACGGGAAAGGTGTGGATCGCGAATCATTTTGGCAGCCGCGGGTTCGGTCACAAAGTGGCGAGTGGGTTCCTTAACCTTGCCGCAGGGCGTCAGTTCAGTGGCAAAGCGCCGGGCGAGTCCATGGATCAACCCCCTACGTTGTTTGACCTGAACAGCGAGATGGGTGATATGTATTGGGATGGAATGACTTTGGCGGGCAGATACGCCTATGCAGGACGTGATTATGTCATTGAACAGGTACTCGGAATTCTCGGGGCAAGTGCTGAATACGCCGTTCATAACCATCACAATTTTGCCTGGAAGGAACAACACATGGGTGAAGAGGTAGTTGTGGTCCGCAAAGGTGCAACACCACTGGCACCCGGGCAACTCGGTTTTGTTGGAGGCAGTATGGGTGATATCTCGGTAATTGTGGAGGGGATCCACAGCGAGGAGAACACCGAGTCATTCCGCAGCACCGTACATGGGGCAGGGCGCACGATGAGCCGAACCCAAGCGGCTGGCAAAATGAATTACAAGCTGCGAACACGCATGGGTGGCGAGATTAGCGAAGCACAGATGCATGAGGCGATTCGTGCCTATGGTGTCGAGCTGCGGGGAGCGGGCACAGATGAAAGTCCGTTTGTGTATAAGAAACTGCAAGACGTACTGAATGCACATGCGAATACGCTGAAAATCAACCATGTGCTGCGTCCCGTTGGTGTCGCCATGGCCGGAGGTAATGAATTCGATCCATACAAGGATTAGTCATATATGTTCAACTGAACATTTACACGATAACGGAGAGGGCAGAAATAACTTGAAGAAGCGGAGCGTTCGCCTTTAGCACCGAATTCCCCTTTCAAAAAAAGGAATAAAAAAATCTGGGGATAACAGCGATCGGAAAGTTATTCTGCCATTGGAGTGCCAGTGTAAATATTCATTAGTGAACTATATATAGAGAGAGGGTGAACTTCATGAGAAATTGTGCGATATATAGCTCTCAGTTTGACCTGGATCAGCTGTTTGAAGTGGTTCAATCCATTTATCCAGAGGGTACGATTGAACGCCGGGAAGACAAGACCCATATTCAAGTGACTCAGAAAAAATGGCTCAGTAAGAAAACCAAAGGCTTTAATATCATGACCAGCCAGACACATCCTGAGGAATTTACGACAATGATTCAGGGGATGCTTGGATTTTTGAGTCAGATTAAAGGGCGCAATGCTTCGCTCCAGGAAAAGGTATTGATCAAATGTTCCACATTGAATATGGTGGTTGGTATTGAGACGGAAGAGGACATATCGGAAGAATTCTTCGGCGAGTTATTGCGGTTGGCTGATGCGCTGGATGCTGTTATCTTCTGGGGAGGTGGATCTCTGCTGAACGCACAAGGCCAGTTATTGCTGGATGTGAATGGAGAATCTGAGGTAGAGGATTACACGGTGACAGCGCACACCAGTTTCCTTGACGGTAACAGACCTCAGTCGGAGTCTGGCATTCAACGTAAAGCGCGTTCAGAGCAACTGTTGACTGAACAAGGCATTCCGTATAATGCAAACTTGCCCGCAAGGGCCGGAGACGAGCACACCACGATTCGGAGTAAAGAGGAAGTTGCGCGTCGTGCAGTTGCCCTATGTCTTGCCGCGCTTAAAGGTGAGTGTCTGGGAGCCGGCGAAAGTGCGGATGATACCGCAGCACTGGTTCAGGAAGTGATCGACAAGTATGGGGCTGAATCCTTTTTCTCACCCATAGAGAAGAGGTTTATCCACCAGCACGGAGCAGAGCAGCAGGAGATTATTTCCTTCTCTTGGGGATATGAAGCCTACCACGTAATGTTATGGGCGCTTGGTTATGTGAAGGAACTGGGTGCACCAACGGAGTTGTGTAACGTAGGGAAGGATGTCGGTTATTTGCAGCAGAAGGATAGTTTTACCGACTTTCTCTCCGATGCATCTCTGCGCAGCAAGAGCGAGATTCTGGATGAAGCAGATCTGATCTACCGTTACAACTGGGTGTGTGTGGATAGCCGTGTGAATGACAGAACACCTCCTGCAGGACTGAATGGTGGAGTGGCTTATGAACGTCACCGTGCATTGAATTGGCTGATCTGTTATCTGGATCAGGCGTGGGATGATGTGCGTACAGATACGTAGAACGGGATGATGTGACGACCTATTGTAAATAAACAATATACATTAATTACACATCATACAACAATACAAATACCCCTATAACCGCACGAATACGGTTATAGGGGTATTTGATATTCTGCCATATTACCCACTATGCCTGCCAAACTGTTCACGAATAATGACATCAGCAAGAATCAACTTTTTCTCGACGTTGCTCTCTGGATTCGCAATGCGCCATAACATCTGATCCACTGCACGCGCACCGAGCAACTCCTTGTTCACATTGACTGTAGCCAGTAATGGGATATTGTCGTATAGATTATCAAATCCCGTGACAACACACTGATCGGGTACACGAATACCCATACTCTCAAGGGCTTCTATGGTATATAGCCCATAAAAATCATTCGCACATACAAACACTTCAGGCAGGTTATCCTCACTGATCACCGAAGTGAACGTCTGGCGGAACTCATCCAATGCCTGATTACTCAACTCGGGAATCTGATGTATTTCCATCCCATGACCCATAAGCACAGAAGTGTATGCAATCCAGCGTTCATAGAAGCTATGAGCATCCCCGATATTGCCAACGAACTGGAATGTTTTGAAGCCCTTGCGGAGCAAATAGAGCATGATCTCGCGCATGGATGCAAAGTTATCGGTGAATATGCTGTCACTGTGAAAAACAGGGTCCAGATGATCCACCATCACAACCGGAATACTGAGACGCTTGATTTCAAGCAGAATCGGGGTCGAGATCGAGCCGACGGTAATGATTCCTCGAATGGCATCCGGGTTGAGCAGGGTAAATAGCTGGTCTGCTGAGGGTTCCGTCAAGGTCAGAATATTAATCCCTTTTTGGTTCAGCTTGGAAGAGATCCCGTTAAAGACGGGTCCCCAGTATACGGAGTCTTGATTTTGATACCGAACATTGGGAAACAAAATCAAGATCGTTCCGCTTGAACGTGTGTTCTTCGTTTCCTGAAGTTCATGGCTGTTATACAGTTCACCAGACAACATGCTGTTATCTTTGAAATATCCAAGTTTGCCAGCGGCCTTGAGAATGACATCCCTCGTTTGATCGCTAACTCCCGATTTTCCAGACAAAGCTCGTGACACCGCGAATTTCGACAAACCCGTAAAATGTGCAATCTCCTGAATTGTTACCTTCGTTTTCATCATACCATCCTTACACTCGTAGTTCTGCCGTATTCCTATTTGGAGCGATATCCAACTGATTCTAGTATAGCATGATGTATTTCTCTTAATCTAATAACGGATAGAGAATTCAAAATGTTAGTGATTCACAGCATTTTACGATAGCCATCCAACGTGAAGGTAAGCACATTTTCAGATAGTATGACGAATGTTGTCTTAATAATTATTATTTCGTTATTTAAATAAAATAACAAATGATTGAAATGTAGTGCTGATTATAACAAGTGTGTACTTAGGGAATGACCTGGTGAATAAGCTGTAATACAGCTAAAATATAGATTTATCAGCATTTTATCAGAATAAATAGAAAATGTTAACAACAAAAATGTTGACGCTTACATTTTGCTGTGTTAAATTTTGTTTGTCAAAAACAAACAAGAAAATAACAAATGGTGGTGGTCGTTTATTTTCGATTGGTTGATGAGCGGGGTTAATGATTTAGAGTGGACCATGATTGGCATACACATTCGGGGAGGTTGTTAAAATCATGATTAGAAGATGGAATGTTCTACCTCTGATGTTATTGGCTGTGATTCTTTTTGTATCCGCTTGCAGTGGTGGGGGAACAACGCAGACGGGGACGGATGCAGAGGGAACAACGAATTCAGGCAACAGCACCGAAGTCGCTGAAACAGAGAAAGAAGACGTAGCGGAAGAAGTTGTGGCGAATGTGCCTGATCTGGGTGGACGTGTCATCAAGGTTGCGGCCTGGTGGGATCTGAAACCGGCGGGAGAGACGGCCTCGGATAAGGCCAGACTCGATAAAATTGCAGAGGTAGAGAAGAAATACAACGTAAAACTGGAGTTCGTCAACGTACCTTTCGAAGAATACATGAACAAATTCACAACGTCTGCACTAGCCGGCGAACCATTCGCTGACATCGTTCAGATGGAATACAAATCCGCACTACCTGCCATCCTCAAAGGGCAATTGTTGCCCATCTCCGAATTCACTACACCTGAGAACAACATCAATCAAGAGGCAAACCTGATTGCTAAATTCCCTGCTATTGCGGGCAACGAGTACGCCTTCGAATCTCCAACCAGCATCGGTCTGGGACTTCACTATAATCGTGACTTGTTCAAAAAACTGTCATTACCTGATCCGCAGGAACTGTATAACCAAGGTGAATGGAATTGGGATAAATTCTTGGAACTCGCCAAACAGGCAACCAAAGATACGGATAATGACGGCAAAACTGACGTATACGGATTTTCTGGCTGGGCCCTTGATGTGGTTCGTCATTTTACCGCTGCCAATGGTGGAACGATCGTGGATGATACAAATAGCAAAGAAGGATTGTCCGATCCGAAAACGATTGAAGCTGCTGAATTCGTCAAACGCCTGTATAACGTGGAGAATGTCGTGAAGGTCAAAACCGGCGACAAAACCAACTGGGAGGAAAGCAATACGTTCAAGGATGGAGACGTAGCTCTGTTCACTGCTGCTGAATGGCAGTTGGGCGATCTCACCTTTGCTGTCGGCGTTGTACCGATTCCGAATGGGCCACAGGGTAGCAAAGAGGTAACGTATGCAAACAACGCGGCATCGGCGAAGTTCATTCCAAAAGGTGTGGAGGATCCAAAGATCGTCTACCAAATCTATGAAGAGACCTTCGACATCCCGCAGATTGAAGAGTATCCAGGTCAAGATTATCTGGAGAGTCGTTATACCGATGAGAAGGATATTGCGATCATTCGCGAGCACATCGCTGGAACGGGCCGCATTTTACTGGATGATGCTTACACGGGTTACCCATTTGGAGATTACGTGAACGATATCATCAAAAACAACGCTTCCGTGACAGCAACAGCCGAGAAATACAAAGCACAGGCACAAGCTGCCATTGATAAACTCGGCAAACAATAAAAACACTTATCACCAGCAAACGATTCAGGCAGGGGCTCGTGTCGGCAAGGTTGCACGGAGTCCCTTTTTCCTGAACCACCAAATCGGCATTGCTGGCATCAGCCTTGATGAGGAGGACTCGGAGGATGGCTGGAATTCTACAACGTAAGAAATGGATATTGTCCACAGTAATCATCGTGGTGGCAGCCTGCATCATTCTATATGTAACTTCCGGCGCTGATGTGAAGAGTGCAAACATTCCGCCTGGCAGTCTGCCTGCCATTGAAGTGGATGCAGTCTTGCAGCAGACCCGGCAGAAAAAGGGGTACGAACAGTATCGATCCGGAACGGATCAGGCTACACAGCCGAATGTGGACATCACCATTGAAGCAGGAGATTACATAAAAGCCGAAGGTGAGGACGTCCGCAAACTGACTAATTATGAGGGAATGGATGGTGTATCTCTCCATACCGGAGAGACCGGACAAGTCGATTGGACCATTAACGTGCCGGAGACCGGGCTGTATAACCTGTCCGCCACCTATTATCCCGTTGAAGGCAAGAGTTCAGCCATTGAGCGTGCATTGTACATTGATGGTGAACTTCCTTTTGCGGAAGCTGCCTATTTGCAGTTTGACCGGGTGTGGGCCAACGAGAAAGATGTTGTGGAGCAGGACAATCAAGGTAATGACCTACGCCCGAGACAAGTGGAGCAACCACGCTGGATGGAAGAAACGTTTCAGGACTCCGACGGGTACGAACAGACTCCATTCAAGTTTTATTTGGAAAAAGGGGAACACACGCTAACGCTAAAATCATCACGCGAACCCATGGTGATTCGGTCCATTCGTCTTTTCAATGAGAAGACAGCTGTTCCTTACGCGGAAACTGCAGGTGCACAACAGTCGGATTCCTCCGGGCAGCCGAAGGATGTACTTATTCGCATTGAAGGAGAAGCCGCGATTGCCAAATCTTCACCTACGTTATACCCGACCAGCGAAAGGTCAAGTTCTGCTGTATCTCCTTACAGCGCTTCCCAGGTACGCATTAATACGATTGGCGGCTTTAACTGGCGTCTGCCAGGACAATGGATCGAATGGGAAGTGGATGTGCCGGAGAGCGGACTTTATCATATCGGTTTTACCGCACAGCAGAATTTTGTCAAAGGCATCTATTCCACACGCAAACTGACCATCGATGGTGAAGTTCCATTTGCTGAGATGGCGCAAGCACCCTTCCGTTACCAAAGCGACTATCGCATTGACGTCATGGGAGGCAAGGAAGCATACAAGTTTCAATTGGACAAAGGAAAACATGTGCTGCGGCTGGAGAACAGCCTCGGAGATTTTGCACCTCTTATCCGCAATGTGGAGGACAGTCTGTACAACTTGAACTCCATGTACCGACGCATTCTGATGATTACAGGTACCAAGCCTGATGAATTCCGGGATTATCGGGTGGAGAAACAGATTCCGAACCTGCTGGAAGTGTTCAGCGGAGAAAGTAAAAGACTCAAAGACGTGGCCGCACAGCTTCGTCTTCTGTCAGGACAGTCCAGCGATCAGGAAGCACTGATTAAGACGATGGCGCTGCAACTGGACGAGATGATTGACAAGCCAGATACCATTCCAAGACGGCTTGCGGCTTACAAAACCAACACAGGTGGTCTCGGCACATGGGTACAGCAGGCACGAGAGCAGCCTCTTGAGATTGACGCACTGTACGTCACTTCGATTGACCGCGATATTCCTGGAACAGGCATGGGACCACTCGCAAAACTTGGTCATGAAGCAAAGATATTCTATCATTCGTTCTTCATTGATTATAACCAGATCGGGAATGTAGCTACATCTGAAGATCAGCGCACGGTAACGGTCTGGATTGGTAGCGGACGTGACCAGGCGAATACGATGAAAGCGATGATTGACAAAACCTTCACACCAGACAGTGGCATTAACGTGAATCTGAAGCTGGTCAACATGGGAACCTTGCTGCCAGCAACCTTGTCCGGTGAAGGTCCGGATGTAGCGATGCAGATCGGCAATGATCTGCCGGTGAACTTTGCGATGCGGAACTCGGCTGTAGATCTGACGCAATTCAGTGATTATAGCGCCGTGGAACAGGAGTTCAGGGAAAGTGCAATCGTGCCTTATGCCTATGATTCAGGCGTATATGCCCTGCCGGAAACACAAACCTTTAACATGCTGTTTTATCGTAAAGATGTGCTGGAAGAACTCGGGCTTGAAGTGCCTCAGAACTGGGAGGATGTCGAGGCTCTACTCGCGATTCTGAGCAAGAATCATATGGAATTTGGCATGCCGATTGTAACTCAGGCAAATATGCAGGGAGTCAATATTCCGCCGAACTCGCAGTATGCCACGATGCTGCTTCAGAACGGCGGCGCCTTCTATCGGAACGATGACAAGGAATCGGATCTGGATTCCCGGATCGGAATCGAGACCTTCAAGCGGTGGACCGAATTCTATACCGATTACAAGCTGGAGCGGGAATATGATTTTGCCAACCGTTTCCGGACAGGACAAATGCCTATTGGACTAACGGATTACACCATGTACAACCAGTTGTCTGTATTTGCACCGGAGATTCGCGGACTATGGGGATTCGTTCCAGTGCCGGGAACCGTTCAGGCGGATGGAACCTTGAATCGGGACGTACCGGGTGGAGGCAGCGCAGTCATGATGCTGGAGGGTGCCAAGGATCAGGACGCGGCGTGGGCGTTCATGAAGTGGTGGACCAGTACACCGATTCAGGCTGAATTCGGACGGGAGATGGAAGGACTGATGGGTGCCGCTGCCCGTTATCCAACGGCCAACATCAAGGCGTTGGATTCCCTGCCGTGGCCTGCGGAGGATTATGCGAATCTCAAAGCCCAATTCGAAACGGTGAAGGGTATTCCCGAAGTACCTGGTGGTTATTTTACAGGCCGCCATCTATTCAATGCATTTTACAAAACCGTTGTTGGCCAAGTGGAAGCCAGGGAATCCATCATGGATTATACCCAATATATTCAGGACGAGATTCGAGTCAAACGTAATGAATTTGGTCTTCCGTAAGCAGAGGGAGGGTTAATCGTGCCACAAATATCACTCCGAGACGGACAAAACAGTCCTCCTGAGAAAGCGTCAAGGATGGGCATGAAATCGTGGTGGAGCTGGAAGCTCCAGGAAATGAAGGCCAGCAAACATTCCTATGTCCTGCTTGCACCTTATATGCTCCTGTTCCTCATGTTTACCGTGATTCCAGTTGTCATCTCGATCATACTCAGCTTCACCTACTTTAATATGCTGGAATTCCCGCGTTTTATTGGCTGGCAGAACTATACTCGCCTGTTTCTGGAGGATGATGTATTCCTGATTGCGATCAAGAATACGCTGCTGTTTGCCATCATTACAGGACCGATCAGTTATATTGCCTGTTTTGTCTTCGCGTGGATCATTAATGAGTTAACACCGAAATGGAGAGCGTTCATGACGCTGATCTTCTACGCGCCTTCCATCTCGGGCAATGTTTATTTTATCTGGCTGATGATCTTCTCGGGAGATCGTTATGGTATTGCGAATGGGCTGTTGATCAAATGGGGTTTTCTGCTGGAGCCAATCCAATGGCTGAAGACGGAAGCCTACATTATGCCCATCCTCATTCTTGTACAGTTGTGGCTGAGTCTCGGAACCGGATTTCTGGCGTTTATCGCCGGTTTGCAGACGGTGGACCGGACATTGTACGAAGCGGGAGCGGTGGATGGGATCAAAAATCGCTGGCAGGAGCTATGGTACATTACCCTGCCTTCGATGCGTCCACAGTTGATGTTTGGCGCAGTCATTCAGCTGACAACCTCGTTTGCCGTGGCCGATGTGTCAATCGCACTGGCCGGGTTCCCAAGCGTGAACTATGCAGCAGAGACTGTGGTAACCCATTTGATCGACTTTGGTACTACGCGGTTTGAGATGGGATATGCATCAGCAATTGCCACCGTACTGTTCATGATTATGGTGGGCACCAACTTGCTGGTACAGAAACTGCTTCGAAGGGTGGGAGAATAGCTATGGCTGCAATTGCGACAGGCAAAAAGCGGGTGAATCGCTCGCTATCGGGAAGTCTCTCCCTGTTTGCCCTTCTGCTCGTATTTGGTGCCTTCATGGTGCTGCCGCTGATCTATGCAATCAACAATGCATTCAAACCATTGGATGAGATTTTCACCTTTCCACCAACGCTGTTTGTCAAAAATCCCACGTTCAGCAACTTTACAGATCTGCTGAATCTGCTGAGTGACTCGTGGGTGCCGTTCTCACGTTATATATTCAACACGGTATTTATTACAGGCATCGGTATCGTAGGCCATGTGCTTCTGGCTTCCGCAGCGGCCTACCCGCTTGCCAAGCACAAGTTTCCGGGCAAAGTATTCATGTTCCAAGTGGTCGTACTGTCACTGATGTTCACACCTGCGGTGACGGCCATTCCGAACTATATGATCATGTCCTGGCTCGGATGGATTGACACGTACTGGGCTGTTATCATCCCGGCATTTGCCTATTCACTCGGGTTGTACCTGATGAAACAGTTCATGGAGCAGATCCCGGATGCGCTGCTGGAAGCAGCCAAGATTGATGGTGCCAGTGAATACCGGATCTTCTGGTCCATTGTCATGCCCAATGTAAAACCAGCTTGGCTTACGTTGATCATTCTGCTGTTCCAGATGTTATGGGGCAGTGATGGTAATGGGTACATCTACAGCGAGCAGCTTAAGACCCTGCATTATGCAGCAGGTCAGATTATTCAAGGCGGAATATCCCGGGCAGGAGCCGGTGCTGCGGTAGCACTGATTTTGATGAGTGTGCCGATCACGCTATTTATTTTCTCTCAGAGTCGAATCATTGAGACGATGGCGAGCTCGGGCATGAAGGATTAAGGGGGAACGATATGGCACGCACAGTGAAAAGATGGCTTGTTCTCCTGGCGGCAGTATCTCTGCTGCTGGTGAATGCCGTGCCTGCGGCGGCCTCCCCGGCGCCGTATGAGAGTTATAACTACAACTACTGGAAAGAGGCTGTTCCTTCACCAGATGCCTATCTGCCCGAGCGCACCATTTCAGGCCGTGACCTCGGCATTAGTGAGTTCAAAGACCCCGGTGATGTGAACGTTTCACCCTCCGGGTTGATCTATATTTTGGATAGCGGCAACAATCGAATCATCGTATTGGAACCAGACTTTAAGCTGCTGAGTGTAATCGATGGATTCATGATGGAGGGCATCAAGGAGACCTTTAACCTTCCAGGTGGATTGTTTGTAGATGAAGAAGAACGCATATACGTCGCCGATACGGGTAACGGTCGTGTGGTTGTCCTGGATGGAGAGGGGGCGCTGATTCAAACCATTACGAAGCCCGAGTCGGATATCCTGTCGACCCAATTCCAGTTTCAGCCTTTGAAACTAACGGTGGACCATGTAGGCCGAGTGTACGTTGTGGCGCAAGGGGTCTACGAAGGGATTATGCAGTTTGACGAGAGTGGGAAATTTATCGGATACGTCGGTACCAACAAAGTGGAGCGGGACTACGGCGAATATATCTGGCGCATGTTATCCACCAAAGCCCAGCGCGCACAGATGGTCCTGTTTGTCCCGACGGAGTTCTCCAATGCGGATATTGACCACAAAGGATTTGTGTATGCAACGAATATTGATCCCGGCTCGAATGAACCGATCAAACGGCTGAATCCGTCTGGTGAAGATGTGCTGAAGCGGTTTGGTTATTACGACGTCAAAGGCGATATTCGGTTCCGTAACAATCCCGGTCCATCCAAACTGATCGATGTGAAAGTGCTGGGCGACGGCATGTACAGTGTACTGGATGCGACACAGAACCGGGTGTTCACGTACGACGATGAAGGTCATCTGCTCTACATGTACGGTGGCAAAGGAAATCAGGTGGGCACGCTCAAAACACCTGTCGCGATTGAACAATCGGGTGAGCATCACTTGGTTCTGGATCGGGGAAAGAACAACCTTGTCGTCTATGAGCCAACCCGTTTTGGTGCCCGTGTGAATGAAGCGGTGGCACTCCACTATCGGGGCGAGGACACGGAGGCCGTGAATATATGGAGAGAAGTGCTTAAGCTGAATGCCAACTATGATATTGCCTATATCGGCATCGGCAAGTCCTTATTAATGGAGAAGAAAAACGAGGAAGCGCTAGGTTATTTTGAACTTGGGATGGATCGCAAGAGTTATTCTGTGGCGTTTAAGAGGCATCGGCGGGAGATGATGAAGGAACATTTTGGTACATTCCTGACCGCTGCAATCGCGCTAATTGTCATTCTGATCCTGACCCGTGTGGCGGTTAAATGGAGACGGAGGAGGCAGGTTGATCGTGAAGCAGGATTTCATTAAGTTTCCGCTGCATCTCATTTTTCACCCCATTGATGCATTCTGGGACCTCAAGTCGGATAACCGGGGACGGCTGTTTGTTGCTTTTGCAGCACTCGCGCTTACCATTGTCATGATGATTTTGCAAAAGCAGTATGCAGGATTTCTCGTCAATTACATCGACCCTCGCACGATTAACAGCATCATTGAGATCGCCACAGTTGCGGTGCCTTTCTTTCTATGGTGTACGGCCAATTGGGCAGTAACAACCTTGATGGAAGGGGAAGGCAAGTTCAGGGAAATCGTTCTGGCAACAGGTTACTCGCTCATTCCGGTTATTCTGATCTATGCCCCGATGATCGTGATTAGCCGGTTCATGGTGCAGGAGGAGACTGCTTTTTATTATCTGTTCAATAGCATTGCGTTTTTCTGGTTTGTACTGCTTCTGTTCATTGGCATGATGACGGTACACCAGTACACGGTGGTTAAAACAATCGTTACAATGGTGCTGACACTCATTGTAATGGGCATTATTGTATTCCTTGGCGCACTGGTCTTCAGCATGCTGCAACAGTTGTACGAATTCGGTTATAACATCTACCGCGAGTTGATTTTTCGGACCTAAAGGAGGCGGCATCCGTGAATAAAAGGCAACGAATATATACGGTGCTGGCTGGTGGTGCAGCTGTAATCATGATTGCAGCCGGACTGCTGTATATAAACAACAGGGGCATTCCTGCCGTAGAAGCCGCGGCTTATCTGGATGCAACAACCAAAGCCATGCCCGTCACGGAGGAACCGTTGCAGTTTCTTGGTGACTCTTCGCAGGGTGTGCCTGGTATGCAGCTGGTCGCCGAAGATCAGGGCTTGGCCCTGTACTATAACGAGGAGACAACGGAAATTGCCGTTCGTGACGGTAAAAGTGGAGAGATCTGGTACAGCAACCCGAAAGAACGGGCTGAGGACAGCCTCGCTTCCGCATATGAGAAAGAAGTGCTGTCGTCCCAGTTGAACGTGTCTTTCCGGGATTCGATGGGCACACTGGAGAACTTTCCGAATTTCAGTTCGAGTATAAGCAACAAACAATTCACAGTGGGTCAGATCGATCAGGGGATTCGGGTGAACTATACGCTTGGTGATACATCACTTGGTATTGATGCGCTGCCTAAACTGATTAGCAAACAGCGCCTGGAGGAGAAAGTACTTTCCAAACTGGACGCTACTGTCGCAAGGTACACATCTGCCCGATATTATCCAACTAAGAACAATCCGGATATTCTGGAACGGCTGGATGGACAGATTTCGAAGCAGCTTGTGCTGAACAAGATGTTGGGAGCCTTTGAGACGGCGGGTTATACCGCGGATGATCTGGCTTATGACAATCAGGAGAATGGAGTCGAAGGCGGAGGCGTGTCTGATAAGCCAAGCTTTGTTATTTCTGTGGAATACCGACTGGAGCAGGGAGCGCTTGTTGTGAGCGTGCCCCTGAGTCAGATTCAGGAAAGTGGGCAATACCGCATTCGAAATATTGATTTGCTCGCTTATTTTGGTGCTGCGGATACGAAAGGTGAAGGCTACATGCTCGTACCTGACGGTTCGGGCAGCCTGATCCACCTGAACAACGGGAAAACCCAGGAAGAGCAGTATGTACAGCGTGTATATGGGGCAGACCCAAATGATAATTCACTCAGTCGTCCTCAGGTTAGTGAATCCGCGCATATGCCTGTGTTTGGTCTGAAAAACGGGGAGAATGCCTGGTTTGCAGTCATTGAAAAAGGGGATGGCATAGCCAGTATCTCCGCGGATATAGGAGGCAGGCAGAACAGTTACAATCACGTGCATGCGACCTTCTCCCTGCGGGGTGAGGATGAACTGGAGATGTACACCTCGCAGAAAATGCAGGAGATTCAGCTGCTTGGCGAAGAGCCTTCCCGCGGAGATATTCAGGTCCGCTATCATTTCCTTCATGGAGAAGATGCCAGTTACTCGGGTATGGCCCGCCTGTATCAACAGCAGTTAATAGAGCAGGGTGTACTGAAGCCGCTCCCAGAACAGACGGAGTTGCCGTTCTATCTGGATGTACTTGGTGCAGTGGACAAAAAGGCTTCGTTCCTGAGTGTGCCCTATCGGACCACCTTAGCCATGACGACGTACGAACAGGCCACCGAAATGGCGGCGAAGTTACAGCAGGAAGGTGTGAACCGCGTACAAATGCGTTATCAGGGATGGTTCGGTGGTGGCATCAGCCATCACACGCCAACCCAGGTGAAGTTGGACAGTGAAGTAGGCAGTCGTTCCGAACTGCAAGCGTTGTCCGCTAAGCTTGAGCAGTCGGGTGGAGCTTTGTTCCCGGATGTGGCTTTCCAGCACATTTATCACGATGATATGCGCTTTGCTCCTTCCTCGGATGCAGCGCGGTTTGTCACGAAGGAGACAGCAGAACTGTATCCGTACAATCCTGCACTTAATCGCATGGATCAGAGTAGGGACAGCTATTATTTGCTCTCAGCGGCCAAGCTTCCTTATGTGGTTAGTGAGTTTGCTGACAAATTCAATCAATTGGATCTCGGCGGGTTATCCCTTCGTGATCTTGGGCAGGTCCTGACTTCAGATTATCGGGATAGTCGGGTGATTCATCGGGAGACGGCGAAGCACATTGTGAAGGAGCAGCTGGGCAAGCTGGAACAGTCCTATCCGAACCTGATGGTATCCGCCGCAAATAGCTACGCTTGGGGTAGTGCACAACATGTTGTGAATGTACCCGCAGGGTCGAGTCGGTTCAATATTACCGATGAAGAAGTTCCTTTTTATGCGATGGTCATTCATGGGTACATGAACTACGCAGCATCTCCGATGAACACGTCGGGGGATCAGGATCTACGCAAACAGTTACTGCGCAGTCTGGAACTTGGGGCAGCTCCGTATTTTCAATGGACCTATGAACCATCATCCAAGCTGAAGCTGACGAATTATGATTCGGCCTACGCAACGGACTATTCATATTGGGTGGATGACGCTGTTGCCTTGTATAAGCAGGCCAATGAAGTGCTGGGAGAACTGGAGAATGAGCAGATCCTGAAGCATGAACGCATTCAGGATGGCGTGGTCCGGATCACCTATACTGGCGGTACATCCATCCTTGTGAATTACAATGCGGACGCAGTAACCGTGGATGGAACAACAGTTGACAGGATTGACTATGTGGTGGGAGGAGGGAACCGATGAGAACCATTCGATTATCGCTGAAGTCACGGAGAGCGCTGCTTGGACTTGCATTTATTTCCCCGTGGCTGCTCGGTTTCATCTTCCTATTTGCCACACCGCTCCTGCAATCGATTCGGTTCAGTCTGAGTAATCTGTCTGTTGCTCCGGGCGGGTACGTTCTGGACTTCGTTGGATTTAAAAATTTCAAGGATGCGCTTCTGGTTGACGCGACGTTCAACCGGATTCTGGTCGACTCGGTTGGAGCGATGCTGCTGAATGTGCCGATGATTCTGTTTTTCAGTCTGTTCACGGCGACACTGCTTAACCAGAAGTTCAGAGGTAGGACGATGGCACGTGCGATCTTCTTCCTGCCGGTTATTCTGGCTTCCAGTGCAGTCGCAGCAGCAGAGTCTGCGGGATTAATCAATCTGATGGGAGATGCAAGTGCTGTCGATGCGGCCGCTGATGGTGGTGCCTCGTTCAATGTGGTATCCATTGTGCGGATGCTGGCAGATGTGGGATTGCCGATGGCCTATGTGGATTACATTGTAGAAGCCATCATGCGGATCTATGAGATTATTAGCAGCTCAGGTGTTCAGATTTTGATCTTCCTCGCTGCGCTGCAATCGGTGCCGGGATCGATGTATGAGGTTGCGAAGATCGAAGGGGCGACAGCTTATGAATCATTCTGGAAAATTACATTTCCTATGGTCAGTCCGTTGATTCTGACAAATGTCATCTATACGATCATTGATTCATTTGCCGGGAGTCCGGTCACACAGGCCATCTACCAAACCGCATTCAAAACCCAGAACTTTGGCTTAAGCTCGGCGATGTCCTGGTTATATACCTTGGTGATTGGCCTTGTACTGATCGTAGTGGGCTGGGTGTTGTCACGGCGGGTTCATTACAACTGACGGTTAACATTAAGGGAGGATTCAGATTATGGCTGCATCAGGGACAGATCGCATGGTGGTAGTTCCGAAGCAGAATTATCACATGCATCGGGTGCGAAACAAAACATCGGACCTTCTCTATTCCATATTCAGATATGCTTTGGTCATTGGTATTTCATTTATTATTTTATATCCGTTATTTCTCAAAGTGTCAGTGGCGTTCAAGGACAAACAGGATATCTACAATCCAACGATCTATATGATTCCTCAGCACGTTACGCTGGATAATATTCGGCTAGCGGCGCAAGTGATGGATTACCTGCCTCTGCTGGCGAACACGTTATTGTTTGTTACCATTACAACGCTTCTGACAGCGATATCCTGTGCACTTGCCGGATATGGCTTCGCCCGGTTTTCGTTTCCGGGTAGTAATGTGCTCTTTGTACTGGTGATTCTTACGATTCTGGTGCCGACAAGTACGCTCATGGTGCCGATGTATCTGCATTTCCGCAGCTTTGATTTTATGGGCATGATCCAGTTGTTTACCGGAAAGAATGGCATCAATCTGCTGAATACGTATTGGCCTTCCATGATTACGGCCGCTACAGCGGGAGGGCTGAAGGCGGGGTTGTTCATCTATATCTTCCGGCAGTTCTTCAAGGGGATGCCGAAGGAAATCGAGGAGGCTGCACTGATTGACGGCGCAGGTGGATTCAAGACATTTGCCCGTATCATGTTACCCAATGCAATCTCACCGCTGATTACGGTCATTCTGTTCTCGTTTGTCTGGCAGTACAATGATACGTTTTATTCGGCACTGTTCATGAGCGAAAGTCCGCTGATTTCACTGAAAGTGGCTTCTTTACCGGCTCAGGCGAACCAATTGATTCCGCAACTGATGGGCTTTGGCTCGAACTCGGGCATCAAGGCCGATCCGAACTATGTGGCGATGATCGTGGATACAGGCATTTTGCTGGCTATTGCACCGCTGATTATTCTGTATCTGTTCGTGCAACGTTACTTCGTGGAGAGTATTGAACGTTCTGGTGTAGTGGGTTAACATGGTAAATCCAATTGGAGGTGTAGAGATGACAGTGCGTGAGATCAGCAGAGTTCCGATGAATAAAGCAGCGACACCCGAAGCAAAAGAACTGATGGCGTTCCTCGTCGAGCATTATCAAAAAGGGATGTTGTCAGGCCAGCAGGATTACAGCAATCTAAACTGGATTAATGAAAATACAGGCCGAAAGCCAGCTGTGATTGGCTTTGATCTCATGGAATATTCGCCATCATGAACAGAGCGCGGTGCGGTATCCCAGGAGATTCGGGATGCGATAGACTGGCACAAACAAGGCGGGATTGTGACGCTATGCTGGCACTGGAACGCACCGACGGATCTGATCGATGAACCGGGTAAAGAGTGGTGGCGGGGGTTCTATACGGATGCGACCACCTTTGATCTGAGTTCAGCGCTGGCTGATACTGAATCGGAAGCATATCAGTTATTGATCCGGGATATCGATGCGATTGCAGCCCACTTGCAAGAGTTGAAGGATGCTGGTGTACCTGTATTATTCCGACCACTTCATGAAGCAGAAGGTGGGTGGTTCTGGTGGGGAGCGAAAGGCCCCGAACCTGCCAAACAGTTGTATCGTTTGTTGTATGATCGATTGGTTCATGAACATCAGCTGCACAACCTTATCTGGGTCTGGAACTCGGAAAAACCGGAATGGTATCCGGGTGATGATATCGTGGATATTGTCAGTGTGGATGTGTACCCGGAAGCAGGAGACCACAGCCCGCTGGCTGCACGTTACACCAACCTGCGAGAGCTCGTGAAGGATAGCAAAATCATTGCACTGGCCGAGAACGGCTCCATTCCGGACCCCAAGCAAATGAAGGAACAGGATGTACACTGGAGTTGGTTCTGTACCTGGACAGGTGGATTCCTGAGAGACGGGACGCATAATGAACTAACGTTTTTGAAGGAATTGTACCATAGCAAAGAGGTCATTACGCTCGATCAGTTACCGAAGTGGAGTTGGTTATAAGAACCCCACTTCCAACTTGAATTGGAATCAATGAAGCGTTAGTTATTCGCTGTAAGAATTCAGGCGAATACTCACGCTTCTTTCTGGTGGCGTACATATGTAAATGGAGCTATTCCTTGGAGAAACATAAAAATCCGTTTCGAACCACAATCTAGTTTGCCGGTTGTAGCATATCTCGGATATTGGGATATAAATTCACACTGTTCGTGAATAAGATATATGATTGATTAACCGTACGGATCAGAATCCTCTCGCTTGTGCCATTAACCGGACCGATTCGAATGGCGGATGGTTCGCTGCCACCGTATGTATCATCCAGAGTGACCGATGTGATATGTACGATTGGAATTTCGATTTTGGAGAACTGCCAACGGATGACCAGTTGATCTTCCACTTTTTTCACGTTAACACCAAACATAGGTTGATCTCCTCCTGTTGTAATTCATATTATTGAAGTAATCTCGTATGTCCAGTTTATCATATTTTGGATAAAATTACCTTGTTAATAGTAAGGGGTGGCGATTTCTATCAACTCAATTTAAAAGTCCAAAATCTATCCTTTTCAAAGGAGGGGAATGTATGAACGACTGGAATGCCTATCATTATTTTGAACAAAGTCTTGGTCCTTTCAAAAATCTTTCCAGCCTGTCTGCGGATGAAGCAGAAACAGTTACCCAGAAGATCCGTCTTCAGGGACGGAACTTTGCCAGTCAGAGACCCGCAGATTACATGACAATTCGCAGAACACTTGAACAAAGGGCTTATGAGCAGTTTGTTGCCAAAGGTGGGAAGCCGGTACAATCATATCCACATTATCTGACGCTCGGTGCATGCGAATGGCTGTTGTCCTGGTATTCAGAACCCGATCATGTAATCATTCCATGGGATGACCTTCCAGATGCAGTTGTGAGTTTTACCTACGGGGACTTGTTTCCAACAATGAGGTTTGACGATGCTAAACCTTATCGTAAGCAGATCTATACCAAGCATGAAATCATGGAAGTTATTCAGTTCTATGGTTGGCCTCAGGAATGGAACCGTAAAGGTGATAAGGGGCCGGAACGATATATTGAGGTACAGGTCTGGGACGAACGTATTATCCAATCGTGCACACGTGACTGAGCCCGTTATGAAGAAATTTGATTTTATCATCGATCCTAAGAAGTGATCATGCGGAGATATCAGTGTACGATATTGAGGGTGGGATATTTGAGTAAAACCTACAGGATTAACCATCGTATATACCGAATACAAATAGAGAAATTAGTAAACTTATACTCCAACACAAAGGGTGTGCCACATGACGAATCTATTCGAACAATGTTCAGGTCAAACATTATCTGCCAATCTGGGATGGCTGAACGAGCCAACAGATTGGTCCATTGAAGACGGCAAAGTAACGATAACCGTTTCGCCGATCAGTGACTTTTTCATTGATCCGGGAGGTGAGCCGGTGAAAGCTTCAGCTCCATTTTTACATACAATAGTCAAGGGAGATTTCAGCATCGTCACTCAAGTACAGGTGGACATGAAAGAACAGTATGATTCGGGCTGCCTGATGGTGAGGGTGGACGATACGAATTGGGCTAAAGTCTGCTTTGAGTATTTTGAAGAACAGCCGTCTATTCTTAGTGTCGTTACTCGTGGTAACTCGGATGATTGTGTATCAGCACCTGTAGACGTCAGCAAGCCTTATTTACGTGTAGCCCGGGCAGGCAACAGCTTTGCATTCCATTATTCTCAGGATGGAGAGAAGTGGAAGCTAGTTCGTTATTTCGGCCTCGACTGCCCGGAAGAGATCAAAGTTGGTATTGTGGCCCAATCCCCCATTGGGCAAGGGACCACGGTTACTTTTACAGACGTACAGCTTCAACATGGAGTGACCGGAAGTGTTCGCCGGGTAAAATAACAGGGATCAGAAGGTTGTTCTGTCATTTATTTCACCCGAATTAACAATCCAAACAGGCCGAGTACAGCAAAGGCCAGAAATGCCGTTGTATTGGAAAACACTTCGATCGTGTAACCTGCCATGGATGAGCCAAGGAATTGCCCAACACCCAGCGCGAGAAAGGCAAGGCTAATTCCGATGGACACATTTGGACTGAACAGTCTCGTCGCCCAAACGATAAATACACTGGTCAGGAAAATATACGTGCTGCCAAATATGATCGCAGAGATGAGACTGGCAGTCATTGATGGAAGAAGGATTACCCCCAGTGAGATAGCCAATAAAAGTATGCCTATTCGGTAGGACCACCCAATCTCGATACGTTCAATAATACGACCAGCGCATCCACCGAGTATCCCCATAACCCCCATCACAATCCAGAACAACACGGCTTCCGAATCGGAGGCCCCTTTCTCGTCTGTGAGGAAGTTCCGGGCAAAGGTCCAGTAGATTGCAGAACTGAAACCTGTCAACAGACAAGCCATGAGCAGAGCAGACCCTGGTCTGGTAGGTTTCATACATGTCCAGAGAGACTTGGTACAAGGCATTGTCTTGGTTGCCGGAATAACACGTCTGTTCCACAAAAGAACCACAACACCGATTACAGCAAACAGGATGTAGGTTAGACGCCAGTAATCCGTGAACAGCCAGTAGAGTGGACCCGATATTACAATCCCGAAGCTGGTCCCTGTGTTAATCCAGCTGTTGCCTCTTGCTTGTAGCTCGGGAGCAAGCTCAGCATTAACCGTGTTACCGAGGGCTGGAGAGGCCCAGCCTGTACTCAAACCGGCTAGAAATATACTAAATGTAAGAACCCATGCATTCTGAGCTAGGGCGATGCCGGTTAATCCGAGCACTGCGCTGATTCCTGCCAATTGAATGACATAATGATGTCCCTTGCGATTAATCAACAGTGGTGCAGTTAGAAGGGACAGACAGTAGGCGATATACGTTCCTGAGTTAATCGCACCAGAGGCTGCATCATTCAATTGTAAGGCTTCCGAAATTTCCGGCATAAACAGTCCATAACTGAATCGCCCGAATGCATAACATACAGCGATTAGTGCAATGCCTGGAAAGATAATTTTTTTCATTAAATCCACCGCCTTTTAGATAGAACGATCATTATATTTCTCATTAAATAAAAAAGTGAGTTGAACTACTAACTCACCCGGAATAGCATTACTTGAAACTGTTCTGCGTCATATGGATCAGTTCACGGCAGACGTTATTTACATTTTCTGTCTCAGCAAGTGCCGTGGAACCCTCCAGCAGCAGGGAGAATTGCAATAGATCTCGATCACTTGCAGCAGGCGCCAATGTTTGAATTAATGTTCTCATATGTCTTTTATGCGCATTCACTGTCTGAACGATGATATGGTCTGTGTGACCTCCGAATTCTTCCTTGGCGCGTAAGAACAAGCACCCTCTTGATTCGTGTTCTTTTAGCCAAGTTGCATGCCCTTCAGCCAGATTGAGAAACATGGGTTGCTCTTTATTGTTTGCATATTGCCGGAGCTGTTCCAAATAACGCTGTTCGCGCCGCAGGAGTACTTGGACGATAAGGTCATCCTTGGATTCAAAGTGGTTATATAACGTCATGATGGCGATCCCGGCATCCGTGATAATTCGCTTTAAACCAATGGAATGGAAGCCGTGAAAGTAGAACAATTCTTCAGCCACGTTCAGAAGCATTTCTTTTTTGCTGCTCATAATCAGGAATGTCCTCCCTTAAAATAGGATAGAACGGTCATTATACCTTAAAGGTATAAAAAATGGCCCACACTGTCAAATCTTGTGAACCGTTTCAATCTCCAGTTGCTCCAGGGCCTCAACCCATTCTGTCGAACATCCGGAGTCTGTAATTACCATCGATATGTGATTCATGGGGGAGATCTGTGCAAACGTGGATCGACCAAATTTGGTGTGATCGGCTACCAAAATGGATTCTTCTGCTCGCTCCATCATTCTGCGGGAAACAAGTGCTTCTTCCAGCAAATAGTCCGTTACACCATCCATTAACGAAATGCCGCCGGCAGAGATGAATGCTTTGTTAACTTTGAATTGACTCAGCAATTCATGTGCGACAGGTCCGGTAGAAGCTTGTACCGCTGTATTGATTTCACCTCCGGCAAAAATGATTTTACCTGCGAAGTCTTCCAGCGCACAGGTGAGAATTGGAACGGAGTTGGTAATGACAGTCACCTGTGACCGATTTCTTAGTTGACGCATGATCTCGAGTGTTGTTGTGCCATTGTCCAGCATCACGGTTTCGCCATCTTCAATTAGAGAGGCGGCAGCTATGCCGATGCGCTGTTTCTCATTCATCTGAAGTTGCGCACGCTTTTGAAAAGGGGCTTCGATCATTCCTGAACGTACACGAACAGCACCGCCGTAGACTTTACGTAATTCGCCTTCCTTTTCAAGTCGATCCAGATCACGCCGTATGGTTTCTGTGGAAACCTGAAATAGATTTGCCAAAACCTGAACCTGAACCTTTCCTTGGGTAGCCAGACGGGTAAGGATGGTGTTTTTGCGCTCTTCATACGTTAGAGACATACGTTGTCGAACCTCCTGTATTGCGTATACATATGTATTTTAAATTTATGAGTTGTGTAGTCTTGTGGATTTATGTTGATTTATATAGTTTAAAAGGTCAAGCGAAGCTTGTCAATTTGCCAGGTGTTTACTTTGAATTGAAACAAACCTGTGTCATTTAAAATCTTGATTATTTCGTTATCCAATAATATGGAACAGAGATGTGATGATAAAATTAACGATGTATTGACAGTACTATCATGTGAAGATAAGATCATATGAAACAACATAATACCACACAAAACAACATACAGAGTGTAACGAGATCAGAATTAAATAACATGTATTTTTACTTACTACTAATGAGGGGGTCAAAAGAGTGAAGCGACAGCTGACTTTTCAAAAAAATGGAACGTTTAAAATTGTGCAGTTTACAGATCTGCACTGGAAAGACGGTCGTCCTGAAGATATCAGAACCCGGCAGTTAATGAATACTGTTGTTGAGGCGGAACAACCCGATCTGGTGGTGTTTACTGGTGATGTGATCTATACGGGGCCGGTGGATCAGGGGAAAAAGGCATGTGAGCATCCAGAGCAGGCTTTCCGTGAGGCCGTAGCAGTTGTGGAAGAGTGTGGCATTCCGTGGGCATTTGTGTACGGCAATCATGATACGGAAAATCGAATTACTCCCGATGGATTAATGGATGTCATTCAGGAACATAAGTACACAGTGACAGAGCCTGGTCCAAGCGAGATTGCAGGTATGAGCAATTACACGCTGGAGGTAGCCGATTCGGATGGGAGTCCGGCTGCAGTGTTATATTTCCTCGATTCAGGGAGTTATTCCACAGTTGAGTCTATTCCCGGCTATGACTGGATTCAGCCCAATCAGATCCAGTGGCTGATGTCTGAATCCATACGCGTCAATGCCAGCCAAAGCCGCGGAAATAAGCTCCCAGCCTTGGCGTTTTTCCATATCCCGATTCCTGAATATCAGGCCATGTGGGACACGCAGATCTGTTATGGCAGCAAATATGAACCTGTGTGTTGTGCCCAAGTGAACTCGGGGCTGTTCTCTGCACTACTGGAGATGGGCGATGTGATGGGGACCTTTTGCGGACATGACCATGTGAATGATTTTCAGGGGAATTACCACGGCATTCGTCTCTGCTACGGGCGTTCGAGTGGGCACAGTACATATGGAAGGGAAGGCATGCTGCGCGGAGGACGCGTCATTCAATTAAAGGCGGGACAACGCAGTTTTGATACCTGGCTTCGTCTGGAAGACGGTTCTGTTGTGAAGGAACAGCCAGAACACCAACCTGAGAGCTCTTCAGCACATTAGAGAATATAAAAGAGTAATGGAGTAGAGAGGAACGTTTTAATTATGATTTTACCTATAGTTCTGGTACTCGCTTCCGGGATGGCTCATGCCGTCTGGAGCATGTTTACCAAGCACAGTCTGAACAAAAGTGTGTTTTTGTGGTCCATTATGATGATTCCGACGGTTATATTGCTTCCTGTACTTATTATGGAGTTGGCACGTGAACCCTTATCCATTGCAGCCTATGCGCTGTTAATTCTGTCTATGGGCTTGCAGGCTTTGTACTCTTGGTTGTTGTCTCAGACCTACGAACTCGGCGACCTATCTCAGATCTATCCGATTATGCGGGGAACGAGCACCTTATTGGTGCCTCTAATTGGAGTTACTTTTCTTGGGGAAACCTTATCCTTGTACGGCTGGATCGGTATTGCGTGTATGCTGGGCGGATTTACGGTGCTCAGTGGCGTCGGAAGCAGAGATGTTACGACGGGCTCGCGTAGAACGGGATTGAAGCCCGTTCTTATGGCTTTATGTGTGGGTTTATGTACAACCAGTTACGTGTTCGTGGATAAACTGAATCTGGAACATATTTCACCCTTATCATTACTTGAAGTGACCAACATTGGTTTTGTCGCCGGATTAACGCCGGCGTTGCTGGCTTCTCGTCAATTGCGTCAGGAGTGGAAGGTGAATCGATCGACCATTATGCTTGGAGCATTACTGAATCCGGGCTCGTACCTGTTGTTTCTGTTTGCGTTACAGCAGGCACCGATGGCAAGATTGGGTCCCCTTCGGGAAGTAGGCACGATATTTGCCGCATTCCTTGGTATTTTGCTGCTGAAAGAACAGCAGGGGAAAAAGCGTATTCTCTGTTCCATCGTTATTTTTGTCGGCATTTTGTTGATTGGGATGTGGGGCTGACTAAAACCTCGAATCAGACTCTCGATGCAATCCCCTCAGGTGAAAGACCTTAAGATCCATCTGTTCAGATGAAACTTAGGGTGACCGCCTGAGGGGATTTGTTCATTTTATCGCAGACACCCAAACATGATATATTGGAAGTAAGCGCAGTGAAGCACGTAGAATAGATTGAGGGAGTGAGTAGAGCATCGGGAGTAAGGAGAAGGACCATTTTCTGCATGAGGAGAAATTCATCCGTGCAATTACGGAGCATGAGCAATTAATGTATGACCTGCGGAGAGTCCGAGGTCTCCATCTGCCACAATGTTACATAGGTGCAGGATATATTCGCAATTATATCTGGGATGTTCTTCATGGATATGATCTTCGTGAACTTCATAGCGATATTGATGTTGTCTATTATGATGCGCAAGACTTGCGTGAGGAGCGAGACATACGGTTGGAGTGTCAGCTTCGTGAGTTGACAGGCAATGCCAAGTGGTCTGTCAAAAATCAGGCGAGAATGCATCTGCGCAATGGCACAGTTCCTTATCATTCTACTGTAGATGCTCTTCACTATTGGCCAGAAGTTGTGACTGCTATAGGAGTACAGTTGGATGAAGAGGATCGGGTGAACATCTGTGCTCCGCATGGTTTGCATGATCTGTATCACCTTATAGTCCGCAAAAGTCCATTCTTCACGGATGCTGACTATTATAATCAGAGAGTACAGAAGAAGCGCTGGCAGGAACAATGGCCGAAACTAACGATAATAACAGCTTGAATAATAAGTGATTTGCGGAATAGTGGGTACAAGAAGGAGTGTCTACGGATTTGATAAAAAAGTTCTTACACAAAAATGGACTGATCATTGATCTTGTCCTGTTGGCATGTTTTGTGGCATTTCTGGCCTTCTGGGGCCAAAGGTTTGCAGTCATGTTTTTTGGAATGATCACGGTGGCTTTTATCGTGCTAAGACGGATTGACTATCAGAAGCATGTTATTCTGAAACGGATTATCCTTACCGGATTTGGCGTGGTTGCCGTCTCTTTTGTCATTATTGAAGCACTTGTATTCACACAGCTTGGTGCGAATGATCCGGAAGAAGCGGACTATGTCATTATTCTGGGTTCAGGCATCCGTGGAACGGAATTGTCATTGACCCTGAAACAAAGGTTAGATGCAAGTCTGAACTACATTCGTAGTCACCCTCAGACACCAGTCATTGTATCGGGTGGGCAGGGACCTGGAGAATCGATTCCTGAAGCGCTCGCCATGAAAAACTATCTGATTGAACAGGGGATTAACCCCGCCCAAGTGATTATGGAAGATCGCTCCACAAGTACACAGGAGAATTTGGCCTTTTCCAAAAAAATCATTCTTGAATCCGGGTTAGAGCACCCTGAGATCATGATTGTCACCAGTGACTATCATATGTTCCGTTCCAAATACATCGCTGCCAAGAATGGTTATGCAGCAGAATATGGCATATCGGCTCCGTCACCGGGTTATCTGAAACCCGTCAACATGATCCGTGAATATTTTGCTACGATCAAAACATTTATCTAATGCACATGACAGAAAAACGGAAACAGGACGAAGCGGAGATCTATGATCTATGCTTCGTCCTGTTTGCATATAAGGATGGTTATTACTCCTTAACAATAGGTTATTTTTCTGAAGGAGCAGGTACAGTTACTGAAACCTTATCCCCAGGGAGAGCTACCATTTCAGAAGATGAGGCAGGAGAAGGAACGGTTGCGGCCTCGGAAGCCTTGTCCTCGGAAGGAAGGGCTACCATCTCAGAAGGTCCAGCAGGAGAAGGAACTGTGGCTGATTCTACAACTTGAGCCTCAGAAGGTTCAGCAGTCGAAGGAGCTGGTACATTTTCTGAAACTTCATCCTCAGGGATAGCCACGATTTCAGGCGTTTCGGAAGCAGCGGGAGCAGTTACAGCTTCAGAAACTCCGGCTGTATCGGGAGAAGCTACGATCTTAGGAGTCTCAGATACGGAAGGAACAGGCACAGCTTCAGTAGCCTTGGCCTCTACTTTAACCGTATGGTTTGATGCCCATACTGCGGTGGACGTACTTACGCCTGTAATAAGCAGGAGGGCTCCCATACTTATCATCCAATGTTTCTTTTTCAGTTTCTTTACATTAAACATAATCATCAATCTCCTTTTTAATTGTTTGCCTTCACCCGATAGGGACGAACAAAATTGAGCAGGTATTTTCTTGGTTCCCGCCATCACATTTAAAATCGTCTCACCATATCGTCTTCGCTCTTCATGGGACATCTCTTTCACCACATCTTCATCACAGGCCAACTCGCTCCAGGTATGAATGTCCCGGCGAATCATATGAATCAGGGGATTGAACCAGTGCAGGGCACTAACGCCCAAGGTCACAGCCTTGACCCACAGATCTTTATGTTTCAGATGTACCAACTCATGATGAATCACCATGCTGATGTCCATTTTCACTGTATTTTCGGGTGGAAGATATATCGTTGGTTTAAACAAGCCAACCAGTATAGGGCTACGTACTAGGGTGCTGTGAGCAAGCGTAATATTGCGTTTGAGACCCAAAGCCTCTTTGATTAATGGGAGCTGTATAGCTGCCTCACTATGACGGAGGACTGGGGTACGTGTACGAGATAATTCATTCAGAAATCTCCGGTAACAGTACACCTGCCATGCAGAAAAACCAATGACTCCAGTGCCCCATACACATAACAAGAACCAGGCTGTGGTTACCGAAATGGTTTGTTCCGATATAAACGTTCCTGCAAGTAAGCCCGAAGCTGCTGCATTCTCCGTACCCGGTATAGTTGATGTCGTTTGGAATGCAATATCCAAAAGCCATGAAAGGCCAAGAGATACCGGGAACAGATAAAACAAGATAGCCATTTTACCGAATCTGTAGAGCCACTTGGTCGGAAAAACAGATATGGGTATAAGTCGTAGTGCCAAAATACAAACAGAAACGATACTTCCCGCCACGGTCAGGCTGCACAGAATTTCAAAAAAGATGTTCATCATCTGCACCTACTTTTCCGAAAGCCATTTTTTCAGTTCTGAAATGTCATCGTCTGAAAGTTTGTCACCGTCATACATGGCCGAAACCAAATTCTTGACTGAACCTTGATAGAGTCCATCAAGAACATGCTGCGTTTCCTGTAGTTTGTAATCTTCGGGCTGTAGAAGAGGTACATAATCATTGGTTCGTCCACGTCTCGTGACGGTAAGTGCCCCTTTATCCACCAACCGTGACAGAAAGGTAGACATGGTCTGCGCTTTCCACGCTTTCCCCTTATCAGCGAAGATGTCTAATAGTTCTGTCGAGGTGACGGGTGGATCGCATGACCATATAACAACCATTAACTCCATTTCTGTTTCGGATAATTTTTGAATCTGGTTCACAGTGAACACTCCTTAACATCGTTATGCGTCCATAACGATCGTATTACTACACTACGTAGTACGTATAAACTACTACAACTTGTAGTGGATAGTCAAGTTATCCTGATAGATGATTGCCAAACCATGTTATAATATAGGTCATTAATAGAAGAACGATGTAGGAGTGAATGATCATTACAGCATATCAATTACCTGCTCTTTATAAGCAGAAGCGAGTTTCAACGCAAGAGATGGAAGAGATTGTACGCCTGTTGGCCCAGACACCGCTATTATACGATGATGGACAGAGCATTCAGGTTCAGGATTACATGGGAGGCTTGGAGGTCGAACTTAAGCATGAGGTACGTCGTGCAGTGACCGAGTTGTACGAACTGGCTGTTCAGGCCTGCCGAGCCTTCGCCGATCCATTGGCGTACGAGCAATTTCAAGATGCGCTTGGGTTACAGGCCGAGTTGTGGCAGGAGGAAGTGCTTACTCTTGCAAATTGGATGAATTGGTTGAAGCAGATTAGTGAGGGAAAGAAAACACTGCCAGAGTACAACTTTACAGCGATGCTTGGGACTTTGCCGGACGGATTCATGATCCATGATTTTTATGATGAACTCCGATATCAGCTGGAACAAAACCCTGCAAACGAATGGGCTATCGACGAGCGGGATCGCTTGTACGCATCCCTGGGTGTGAATTAAATCAAACTAACGGGTCACCGGCGATGTTTAATCTAATATCTGCATTTTGCATGCATAGAAACATTCCAATCTATACCTTGCGAATTCTTTACCCAGTATGGGAAATGAGGGGATACCGTGAAGAAGGTTGTATTAGCTGGTGGAACGGGTTTTGTTGGACAGGATTTTGCCCAAAGATTCAGAAAGTTGGGTTATGAGGTGTTAATTATCTCGCGTCAGCCCGGTCATATTGCCTGGGAGGATCGTTCAGGAATTATAGGGGCACTGGAAGAAGCAGAAATGTTGATTAACCTGGCAGGTAAATCAGTGAACTGCCGTTATACGGAGGAGAATCGCAAAGTCATTCTGGAATCCAGAACCCGTACAACGCGCATTCTGGGCGAAGCCGTCCTGGCTTGTAATCATCCTCCCGAACTATGGATTAATTCGAGTACGGCGACCATATACAGACATGCTGAAGATCGTCCCATGACGGAAAAAGAGGGCGAGATTGGCTCTGGCTTCTCGGTCGACGTTGCCAAGGCATGGGAACAGGCTTTCTTTGAATTCAGTCTGCCGTCTACGCGTCAGATAGCACTGCGGATTGCAATTGTGCTGGGCGAGGGTGGCGTGATGGTGCCCATGACGAACCTCGTCCGTTTTGGCCTAGGAGGATCGCAAGGTGCAGGAACACAGCAGTTCAGCTGGATTCATATCGAGGATCTGTTCCGCATGGTAATCTATCTGCAAGAGCATCCACACTTGAGCGGTGTGTTTAATGCGTCCTCGCCGCATCCGGTGACGAATCGGGAGCTAATGGCGCGTCTGAGAGAACAGATGGGTGTTCGGATTGGACTGCCTTCTCCTCGCTGGATGCTTGAACTGGGCGCACGTTTTATTCAGACCGAGACGGAACTGGTTCTCAAAAGTCGTTGGGTGTTTCCTGAGCGATTGGAGAGGGAAGGATTCACTTTCACATACGGTACACTAGATGCCGCTCTTGCCGAGATTTTGAATAAGAAGAAATGACACTTTATACAAAAGAAAACACAACAGGAAGGGCAGAGGCATCTGCCCTTTATTATATATTTCAAGGCTTCTATCTGATGGCGTTTCGCCATTTGAGGTTAAGGATTCATTTCATAATCAGTCAGATGAACAGAAAGAGGTTGGGGAAATGCAACTTAGAAGAGTAAGGATCGCAGGAACAGGGAAGTACCTGCCTGAACAGAAAGTCACCGATGAGGAACTGGATCGCCGCTTGGACGTGCCTGCGGGCTGGGTTAGCAAAGCCACAGGCGTAGGTGTGCGACATTATGCTTCGGGTGAAGAAACCTCCTCTTTCATGGGTGCCAAGGCTGCCGAAGCTGCACTGGCGGATGCAGGATTACAATTCAGTGATATCGACTGTCTGGTGTGTACCAGTGGCACGAAGGAACAACCGTTGCCAAGTACGGCGGTATTTATCCAGCAGGCCATGGGGCAGCAAGATTCGGGCGTACCCGCCTTTGATATGGATGCAACCTGCCTGAGTTTCCTGAACGGACTGGATGTGATCTCCTATATGGTAGATGCCGGACGTTACCAGCGAGTACTGCTCGTAGCCACCGAGATTGCCTCAGCGGGACTAAATTGGTCGGATAAAGAGAGTACGGCCCTGTTCGGAGATGGAGCGGCCGCCGTTATTATTGAGCGTTCGCCTGAAGGGTCATCCTCACAGATTGTGCATGCTTCTCTTCGAACCTACAGCCGAGGTGCTCGCTTCTCGGAGATAGCAGGTGGAGGTACACGGCTGCATGCTTCAAATTATAATGCAGATCAGCCTGAACCTTACCTATTTCATATGGATGGACAGGCCATCTTCCGGATGGCTTCCAGACTTTTGCCCGACTTCATTAGTGATATGTTGCAGGCGACCGGGAACCGAATGGAGGATTTCCAATTGGTCATTCCCCATCAGGGAAGTGCGATGGCGATGAGACTGATTCGCAAGAAGCTTGGCATTGCTGAAGATCGGTTTATGGACATCACACGAAATCACGGCAATACGATTGCGGCATCGATCCCGATGGGTCTGCATGAAGCGATTAGACAACAGCGTATTCAGCGTGGAGATCGGGTGTTGATGATTGGCACGGCTGCCGGATTATCATTGGGAGGACTCATTTTTGACTACTAGATCTGGGGAAACCGGACATCGTACAGCTGCTTCTCTTCGTGTGCTCCTTACAGGCGGAAGGGCTCCTGTAACACTCGATCTGGCACGCATGCTTCATCGGGCAGGTCACCGGGTCTATGTTGCGGAGAGTGCCGTACGGCATCTGACCAGATTATCTCGTGCAGTGGAACAGTGTACTGTGGTCCCATCGCCACGTCATGACACAGGTGCGTATCTGGCGGAGTTGGAACGGTTGGTTCAGGATTGGCAGATTGACCTGCTGATTCCGATGTGTGAAGAAGTCTTCTATGTTGCTCAAGGGGCAGACAGACTGCGTGCATATTGCCGTGTGCTGGTTACAACTCTGGAGCAGCTGCATGAGCTGCACCATAAATATGACTTTATTCAGCTTGCAGGGTCACTCGGTCTTTCGGTTCCGGATACACGTATGATCCACAGTCGGCAGGAATGGATGGAAGCTCAGTCTGTTCTGGGAGAAACAGGAGATTGGGTGTGGAAACCGGTGTATTCCCGCTTCGCAGCCAAAGTTCGCATGCCCACACGTTTGATCGATGACGCTGGGGTAGGGAGGGATCAGGAAGGAAACGTAAGCGAAAAGAAACGTCGACATTTTCGTAACGACCCTCCGGAAGAAGGGGGATTATCCGTTGCTTCACCTTGGGTTGCACAGGCCTACATTCCTGGTCAGATGTTATGTACATACAGCATAGCGCATGAAGGGAAACTGGTTGCACATGCCACTTACGACAGCCGCTATCGTACAGGTAGCGTGGGAGCCAGTGTTTTTTTTGAACAGGTGGAACATGAAGGTGCCCTTGTGTGGGTGAGACAATTTGTTGAGGCAACGGGGTTTAGTGGACAGATTGGGTTTGATTTTATAGAAGGTCAGGATAGGCGAGTTTACGCGATTGAGTGTAATCCGAGGGCAACGAGTGGGATTCATCTGTTTCACCCCGGAGATGACTTGGTGCGTGCACTAACTGAACCGGAAACGTTGGTCAAGGAAGGAAGAATGATCACGCCCGCACGGGGCAGCAAAGCCATGCTCATGCTTCCCATGTTAGGAAGCGGAGTACAGCAGATCTTTGGCAAAGGGAAGCTCCGTGCATGGATATCTGCGTGGCGTGGAACCAGGGATGTCGTCTATGTAGGGCAGGATATCCAGCCTGTATTTGAACAATTCGGAGTGGTGCTGGCCGCATGGCGTCTGGCAAGATCGCAGAAGTGCTCGCTGACTGAAGCTTTGACTCATGACATAGAATGGAACGGTGAACAACAATGAATAGAGCATTGGTTACAGGAGCTACGGGATGTCTGGGCAGGCACCTGGCGATACGGCTTGCCAAAGAGGGATGGGAAGTCACTGGCATGGGCCGACAGCCTAGGATTGGTGCTGAACTTGAGTTGGCTGGAGTCCGATTCCTCAATGGAGATATACGGGATGAGGCAGCAGTAAACGAAGCGTGTGCGGGGCAGGATGTGGTGTTTCACTGTGCGGCACTATCCTCGCCATGGGGCCGATATCGTGACTTTTATAGCAGTAATGTAGAAGGCACACAAAACCTCATTGATGGCTGCCTGCATAATGAGGTGCAGCGATTCATACATGTCTCAACTCCGAGTATATATTTTAACTACAACCCGCGATATAACGTACATGAGAATGATCCGTTGCCATCCAAACCAGCCAATCACTATGCAGCCACGAAGCTTCTCGCTGAGCAGATTGTGATGGTGGGGCATGCGAAGGGACTTCCGTCGATCATGATTCGACCGCGAGCGATCTTTGGTCCGTATGATCAGACGTTATTTCCCAGAATTGTCGCAGCAAACGCAAAATCGGGCGTGCCAATGATCGGTGGTGGACAGGCATTAATCGATCTGACCTGTGTGGATAATGTGGTGGACGCCCTATTATTGTGCCGAGATGCCTCTGACGAAGCACTCGGCAGAGCCTACAATATCTCCAATGGCGATCCAAGGGCGTTTAATGAGTTGGTAAGCAGCCTGTTTGGCATGCTGAATATGCCCTTGCGTCGTCGAAACATTCCTTATCGGATGGCATATGGTGTGGCAGCGTTGCTGGAGCGAGTTCATGGCTATATTCCTGCGTTGGGTGAACCTCCGTTGACACGGTACACAGTCGGCTCCTTATCCATCCCACAGACATTGGATATTACGGATGCACGGGAGCAATTGGGATACATTCCTCGGGTGTCCATTGAAGAGGGATTGCAACAATTTGCAGACTGGTGGAGGGCTGAATCATGCTAACGACAACTGCGGTTGAACTATATTTGGGTGCGGCGGGTTACTGTACACATCCAGAGTTTCTGACGCTGCGTGGTGGTCGATTAAGCCCAGTACCTTTCCCCGCAGGATTTGCTTGCATCATTCATCCCGTACATGGACCGATCCTGCTGGATACGGGATATAGTTCCCGCTTTTTCGAGGAAACGGCTCATTTGCCTAATGCAATGTATCGTCATATTACACCAGTGGTTTATCGTGAAGAGGATAGTGCCGTTCATTTTTTGGCTGGAATTGGACTGAAAGTTTCGGATATTCGCTATATCATCCTCTCGCATTTTCACGGCGATCACATCGCAGGTGTACGTGATTTCCCGGAGGCACAATTCATCTATCTGCCAAGAGCCTATGATGCTGTGCGCTCACTCGGTCCAATTGCGGCTGTAAAGGCAGGTTTTCTTGCCGGGTTGTTGCCCGAGGATTTTAAGGCCAGATCATTGCCTGTTATGTGTCAGCCTGAGCGATGGACGAGAGCGGGGAAAGAGTTTCCTTTTGATGAAGTCTACGATATCTTCGGTGATGGCAGTCTGCTGGGGGTGGATGTATCCGGTCATGCGGAAGGTATGATGGGACTCCTGCTGCGTACAGAAGAACATGACTATTTTCTGTGCGCTGACGCGGTGTGGTCGAGTCGGGCTTTTCGTGAACAGCGCAGACCGAATATTCTTGCTGGGATCATTATGTCGAATCGACAGGAATACCACCGTAACTTTGACAAGCTGGTTCAGCTGCATCAGCAGTTTCCCCACATTCGGATTGTGCCGAGTCATTGTCGAGATGTGCTGGACGTTTGGGGGACAGGGGGGCCGAAACGATGAGTAATACCTTTCGTATAGTGGTTCATTATGCTCTCGCACGTGGGCTGAGAAAGTGGAAAACGCGAGAACAACTGGAGCGCTGGCAAGAACGCCGGATTATTCGGCATGTTCATCAGATTCGTGCCCGATCTTCATTTTACCGGAAGTGGTGGGGTAGCTTGAACGCATCCGACTGGAGAAGATTTCCGTTGATCGACAAATCAATCATGATGCAGCATTTCGATACACTGAACACGGTGGGCATTACCAAGGACGAAGCGTTGGCTCTTGCAGGTGAAAGCGAAGAAACACGTGACTTCAAACCCTCCATTCAGGGAGTGACGGTTGGACTGTCTTCGGGAACGTCAGGGAACCGGGGGATATTTCTGGTGAGTGATCGGGAACAGGATGCATGGACGGGTACGGTGCTGGCCAAGTTGCTGCCTAGTGGACTGTGGAAACCTGCGAAGATTGCATTTTTCCTGCGGGCCAACAGTAATCTGTATGAATCGGTGCAGCGTGGTAAGTTACAGTTTCAGTACTTTGATCTGCTGGAGCGTGTGGAGACCTTGGTCAATCGGCTGGAAACCTACCAACCTACCGTGTGGGTGGCTCCTCCATCCATGCTGCGTCTGTTGGCGGATGCCTATGTGGCAGGTCACCTGACCGCTGTACCCGATAAAATCATCTCTGTTGCCGAGGTGTTGGACCCTCTGGATCGCAAGGTACTGGAACAGGTCTTCGGACAGAACGTTCATCAAGTCTATCAGTGTACAGAAGGGTTCCTGGGAGCGACCTGTCGTTATGGCACACTGCATTTGAATGAGGATATCGTGCATATTGAAAAAGAGTTCATTGATCCCTCCACCCGACGGTTCGTGCCCATTATCACAGACTTCTCCAGAACATCACAGCCGATCATCCGGTATCGGCTGAATGATATTCTGACCGAGGCGGCGCTGCCATGTGCCTGTGGTTCCCCATTTACCGCCATTGAGCGGATTGAAGGCCGCTGTGATGACACGCTATATTTTTCACAACTACATACGGGTGAGGCGGTACCGGTCTTTCCGGACTTCGTCACTCGTTCGGTCATTGCGGCTTCGCCGGATATTGAACATTATCGTGTGGTGCAGCAAGGGGACGGAACAATGGAAGTATCTCTTCGGCTTGGCGGGGGCGCAGTGATGGAGCAGGTCGAGACGGATGTACGGAGTCAACTCATGAAGCTGGGAGAGCGGCTTGAATGTACCTTACCTGAGATTAGATTTGTTCCGTATACGTTTGAACCGGGACTTACGAAGCTGCGCAGGGTGGAGAGACGAGATAACGGAGTGGCGGATTAAGCAGCAGGGGCCGTGCGGTATAGGTAGGAACGGAAGTAAGTAATTTACCGAGGAAAGAAGGACACACCGTGACAGCAGAGGAACACTTAACAAAGGACGGCCAGGGACGCATTAACACGGGTCTTGATGCAGTGAAGAAGACAAAGGAGAGAGTGAACGCTCCGGTGGCCTTAATTACGGGTACATCCAGTGGTTTTGGTATGCTCACCGCAATCGGCCTTGCCAAGCAGGGATATCTTGTTGTTGCTACAATGCGTGATCTGAGTCGAAGAGAAGAATTGGTGAAACTGGCTGAACAGGCGGGGTTAGCTGAACGTTTGCAATATGTGCAACTGGACGTGACCGATGCTGAATCGGTGCAAAAAGCTGTGGAGTCCGTACTTCATAATAATGGCCGAATCGACATGCTGGTGAACAATGCAGGATTTGCGGTTGGCGGGTTCATTGAGGAAGTATCGATGGAGGATTGGCGGCGCCAGATGGAAACGAATCTATTTGGATTAATCGCCGTGACACGTGCGGTCCTGCCTGTAATGCGTGAACAGAAGCAGGGGTTGATTATTAACTTGTCCAGCGTAAGTGGGTTGTCCGGTTTTCCGGGGTATGCGCCCTATGCTGCCTCCAAATTCGCTGTGGAGGGATTCACGGAAAGTATGCGGCATGAGATGTCTTCGTTTGGCGTTCGGGTGGTATTGGTTGAACCAGGTGCTTATCGTACGCCGATCTGGAATAAAGGTTTGGGTGAGATTCACCGGAGCGAAAACTCTCCATATAAGCATAAGCTGGATGCGGTTCTTCGTTATTCCAAACATGCGAGTGAGACGGCACCTGATCCACAGGAGGTAGCTGATCTGATCTGCCGAATCGCACGGATGCGTGCACCAAGACTTCGATATGCGCTCGGAAAAGGTTCGCGTGTCCTCATCATAGGTAAAGCACTGTTACCGTGGAAGTGGCTGGAGCGGATTATCGCCCTTGGTTTAAAATAGAGATTGGCAGGAGCTAAAATTGTACCATTTGCGAATGGGAGGGGTTAGCCATATTCGAATTCATCGTCATTATTTTACTTCTTGCGATTGTGGGTCTGCTCTTTCATATCAATAGCAAGCTGCCAGCGCGTGACCGGGTGAAGGAAGCAATGGAACGGGATCGAAATCAGAAACATAATCAGGATGCTCCAAATTAAAACGCGGAGGTTACCAATGAAAATTGCATTCGTTTTGTTTGATGGACTGACTTTCCTTGATTTTGCAGGGTTTTATGATGTGATCAATCGGTTGAATTTCTTTGAACCTACCAAAGGAACGACGTGGGAAACCTGTGCCATGACAGATCAGGTCACGGATGAGTCTGGTCTAACGTTGAAGGTGGATCGAGTGAAGCCTGACCTGTCGGAATATGATCTCGTGTTTATCCCCGGAGGCATGGGAACGCGCAAGCTTCGATATGACGAGGCCTTTGTAGGTTGGCTGAAACAGGCTGAGTCTGTGCCTTTGAAGGTTTCCGTGTGTACAGGCTCTCTGCTACTGGGTGCAGCTGGTTTTTTATCCGGTAAAAAAGCAACAACACATCCACATGCATATAATTTGCTTGAGCCGTATGTCACTGAGGTGATTCAGAAGCGGATTGTAAAAGATGGAAATATAATTACAGCTGGTGGAGTAGCCACGTCCATTGATCTGGGGATTTATGTTGTTGGGTTGCTTGCAGGACAGGAAGCGGCAGCGAATGTAAAACTTCAGATCGATTATCCTTATGAGATGCAGGGAGTGGTCGAAGAATGAATGAAGGCGGAAAGCAAGAGACCTATACCATTCGCAATATTCAGCGGGATGAAGCAGACATTTACTGGTCTTTGCGACTGGAAGCACTGAAAACACATCCTGAAGCCTTCGGGGCTTCGTTTGAGTTGTCCATTCAACTCCCCATGAGTGAAGTGCAGGAGCGCATACATAATGAACCGGATGATTATATTCTGGGAGCATACACAGAAGAAGGAACCTTGGAGGGAATGATGGGTTTCAAAAGAGAGTTCGGCCTAAAGCTCAGGCACAAAGGCATGATCTGGGGCGTCTATGTAGCTCCGCCATATCGGGGAAGACATCTGGAGGGCATCAAGCAGATTAATCTGAGTGTAGTGACAACAAATGAATCAGCCCGACGTTTATACGAGCGATATGGGTTTGAAGTTTATGGCATCGAGCGTAACGCACTGGAAGTCTATGGTCAGGGATATGATGAGGCGCATATGAATTACTTTTATACGGAGCATTCTACATTGAATGAAAATATCACAGCAGGAGGGGTTCTATGACAGATCATATTGAACTTGAGATCGACGGTGTTTCCTTTGTCTTAAAAGAGTCTCATTCTTTCGATTGGGTACGGCCCTTGGGTACGGTCTTTCGCGTATTCGATCAGCAGGATTCAGGGAATCTCTCTTTTGGTATTGTGCAAAAGGATGGAAAGCGATTGTTCGTTAAATATGCGGGAGCACATACGATTCATGCGAATCATACGGGAAGTCCCCCGGAAGCCATTCGTAATCTGAAATCATCTGTTTCCGTATACGAAGATTTGGCGCATGACACGTTGATTCGACTAACGGATCATTTTGCAACGGATGAGGGTTATGCCTGTGTATTCGACTGGGTGGATGGGGAGTGTCTGCACTCCCATTGGTATTTCCCACCTCCGGCCAAGTATGAAGATCCGCGTTCGCCCTATTATCGGTTCAGACAGCTTCCAGTGGAGACACGCATTCGAGCGATGGAGGAGATTCTGGATTTTCATATCGAGGTGGAACGAAGAGGTTATGTGGCTGTAGATCTGTATGATGGCAGTCTGATCTATGACTTTGACAGAAACTTTATGAAAATTTGTGATATCGACTTGTATCGGAAGGGCTCTTTTACCAATACCATGGGGCGTATGTGGGGATCTTCCCGTTTTATGTCTCCCGAAGAGTTTGAGCTAGGCGCGCCCATAGATGTGGTTACCAATGTATTCAACATGGGGGCAACGGCTTTTGCGTTGTTCGGCGGGGAGAAAGATCGTTCCTATGAGAGATGGGATGCCGGAGAAGCATTGTATCAGGTTGTGATACGTGCAGTCAGTGCTGATCGGTCCCAGCGGTACGCAACGATTGCGGAACTTGGTGAGGCCTGGGAACAAGCTGCCGTGCAAGGGCAATGAGTGGAGCGGTGTAATTTTCGCAAATATGCAAAATCCATTCGTATGTGTGTTCGAAATCCCGTATAATGGAAATTATTAAGGGGGTGCAGACGATGTGCAGATATGCCATGTCAGGACCATATAAAGACATCTATGTTTGTTTCATTTGTCGCAAATCTTTTAAACAAGTTTCCAGACATGACCTGAGCCCTGAGGTGGTGGCACAACTTGAATATAAATGCCCGCAATGTGCCACGTCTATGGTTAGCATGGGACAGGATTTCCAGGCACCCAAGCAAAATGATACCAGACAATGGACCAAAGTGATGATGTTGTATCGTCATGGTTATACCTATCATAATTGCGGGTGCGGGGCTGGATATCGCCCGGCTGATTTACGTGAATTATCCGATTTTCTGGAGCAGCAAGAAGCTGGTAAAGGCAGTGAAGGCAAACGATTATTGCAAAGGTTAACTTCATAGTTATGGTTCCAAAATCCGACCTGTCGTCTATGGAAATGTTGAAAATACAGGCGAGCACGTTGTATACAATCAATGAGCAGCAGCGTCTATTAAGCATTAACGAGCCGGGGGGTGGGCAGGCTCCAGCCATTTTTATTGGCATGACTTCTGCTGGTTCACTGATCTATTATCATGAGCAGTTACCGCCGGATCTAATGGATGAGTTGGGTAAGGATTGCGAGCTTCCGTTGGATATTCCGAAACTGATTCGCAAGGTGGAAACCTTTGAGCCAGTTAACCATGTATGGATGGGACCCGCCTATGCTTTTCCTGAGTCATCTGACGAGTGGAATCATAAGGTTCAGTTGATTGGTCAGGAGCAGCATTATTTGCTGGCAGAGCATTTCCCTGAATTAACAGACCACTTGCATGAAAAAAGCCCTGTTGCCGCTTATATTATTGGGGATTCTGCTGTGGCAGTGTGCTGCTCCGCAAGACTCTCCGATCATGGGGCGGAAGCGAGTCTATATACGGCACCCGGTTATAGAGGACATGGATATGCAGCGGAGACGGTAAAGTGCTGGCAGTATTATGTCAAGGAGCGTGGACGCATGCCAATCTACAGTACATCTTGGGATAATCTCGCTTCACAGCAAGTTGCCCGTAAACTGGGATTAATTCAGTTCGGTGTGGATTTCAGTATCACAACTGTAGATTTGAGGAAGGACTGTGATGTCTGATGATCCGCACTTTCGTACAAAAGGATCTGCAGTATGTCATTGAAACGCATATTCGAATTTATCGAAATGAGTATAATTATGATCATAGCTTTGCTGAATTTATCACCCATGCGGTGGATTCGTTTGGACTTAAAGGCAATCATTCGAGGGAGATGTTATGGATTGTAGAGTTAGATCAGACAGCTTCCGGCTCCATAGGACTTACTCAGGTGAATGAAAATACGGCTCAACTTCGCTGGTTTCTGATCGAACCTGAAGCACGTGGTGCAGGATGGGGCGGGAAGCTTATCGAACAGGCAATTCTTTTTGCAAAAGAAAAGGACTACACATCCGTGATCCTGTGGACCAATGAGTCTTTGATCGGCGCGCGTAGATTATATCAATCTGTGGGCTTTGAAGTGAAGGAAGTCCGCAAGCAGATGTTGTCAGGTCAGGAGCTTACCGAAGAACAATGGGAACTTGTTCTGTAGTTGGCCGGGGGCTTGAGCATGAAAGCCGAATCTGTTGTCTTAACTCATTGTTGAAAGGAGTGGCACAGTGAATCGCAGAAGACTGATTCTGGGTTTGTTATCCGTATGCACAGCCTTGACGGTAGTAGCATGTTCGACTCGGACAGAAGACCAAGCATTATCAGCAACCATTGAAAGCAAGTTGCAGCAGATGGTTAGCGACCCTGTCCTCGTGACCAGCAGTAATCCCAATGATTATATTGGTGGTAACCGTGAGGCTTACGACGACATTTTGAATACGGGGGAGGCCGGACTGCTTTTCCTGCTGCAGCAACTCGAATCCAGTCCGGATAATGGTCTTAAGGAATGGATCATGGCTCAGGCCAGTACTGAACTGCTTGGAGAGCATAACCCCGTAGAGGCATGGCATAGTGGCAAGGACTGGCTCAGGCAGTATAAAATGAACGTAGAATAATGGGTCATCTTCTCTATAGTACCTGACTTAGCGGAAGTAATGGAGGGGGCGGAATCGATTCTGAAGAAGCGATAGCGTTCGCCTTTGTCTCCGAATTTATACATCTATAAGGTTATTCAAGAAAATTTGGAGACAACAGCGATCAGAAGAACGATCCGTAACCGGAATGGTTCCCGCAAGCCGTCAAGCACTGTAGTGTGTGATGAGCCGGAAGTACAAACCTCACCTCCAGTCAGCATGAGCAGCATTGAGAGGTTCTTGGAACCCGAAAGAATACATTATAGAGGTGAAATCCTTGAATAAGAAAATTGCTTTTTTTGATTCAGGCATTGGTGGTTTAACCGTTTTGCATCAGGCATTACAACAGTTTCCGGAAGAAAAATTTCTGTACTACGCGGATACCCTGCATGTCCCGTATGGAACCAAGTCTGCGGATGAGGTTAGAGGACATATTTTTGATTGTGTGGAAGCCATCGTTCAGGAGGATGTTCAAGCAATCGTGATTGCTTGTAATACAGCAACAAGTCTGGCTGTGAAGGATCTGCGCGCCAAGTACGATATCCCGATCATTGGCATGGAGCCTGCGGTGAAACCAGCCGTGGAGATGAATCGTGATAGTGGGAAGAGAGTGCTTGTATTTGCCACGGCCCTCACCTTGAGCCAAACCAAGTATAACGAACTGGTATCACGTGTTGATGATCACCACAGTGTGGATTCCATTGCGCTGCCGGAACTTGTGGAATGGTGTGAACAGCTGGATTTTGATCCGGGCAAAATCGCTGATTATTTCCGCTTCAAGCTGGCAGATCTCGATCTTCATGGGTATGGCACAGTGGTGCTTGGTTGCACGCATTATCCATTCTATACGTCCATTCTGCGCACGGTTCTGCCCGATCATATACAGATTATTGATGGCAGTACAGGTACGGTGAACCATCTCAAGCAGCGGCTTGGACTGGTGGCTCAACATGGAGACAGAACAGGGAAACAAGTCACTTTCCTCAGTTCATCAGGCCGACCGGAAGAGCAGGAGAAGATGTACAGTGCACTTCAATATCTTGAGAAGAACTCTATGTAGGTTACACCATAGGAGGTGATAGCTATGCAGTCCATTTATCTTATCCGTCACGCTAAGGCCACAGGGCAGGAACCCCATGCAGAGCTTACAGATGAAGGGATCAGGCAGGCTGAAAAACTTGCAGATATCTTGGCTCATCACTCCATAACGTATGTTGTCTCCAGTCCATGGAAAAGGGCCGTTCAGACGGCTATGCCACTGGGCATAGCAACGCTGCAACGTATACATACGGATGAACGTCTCCAGGAGAGGATACTTAGCTCTCTTGATCTGCCTAACTGGATGGATGTACTGAAACGTACATATGATGATTTGGATTGGGTGGAAGAAGGCGGGGAATCTTCGAGAAACGCGGCTGCAAGGGGGCTGGCACTACTGGAAGAGTTGTGGAGCAGACCGGAACAGCACGGAGCCGTATTTACACATGGGAACTTGTTATCACTGCTTATTCGTGAGTATGAACCATCCTTTGGTTATGAAGAGTGGGCCAAACTGTCTAACCCGGATGTGTATGTGCTGGAGAGACAACGACCGGATGCAGGGATGTCCACCATTCGGAGAATTTGGACAGATTAAACAGTAAAAGAGTGCTCCAGCGATATTATATCAGCCAGAACACTCTTTTACTGTTTATCCATGGGGCATATTTACAATGCGGCAATCATGATCATAACCCATCCAGCCAAAAATGCGACTCCGCCAAGTGGGGTAATGGCTCCCAATTTGCGAACACCCGTTACACTTAAAGCGTACAGGCTGCCAGAGAACAGGATGATCCCGGCGAACATCAGCCATCCGGCAAGCATGACGAGTGAAGAGGATTCGAGACGGTCTGCCAGCAGTCCGATCAGGATGATTCCTAGTCCGTGGATGAGGTGATATTGAACACCGGTTTCATAGATTTTGATCATGTCAGCGGATAGTTTGCGCTTGAGCGCGTGTGCGCCAAAAGCACCCAAAGCAACAGCCAGGAACATCATAATACTGCCGAGTATAATCAGGGTTTGCAATGTGTTTTTCTCTCCTTTTAAGGGTAATTAGTTATAACATCAAAGTGTACTGCACGAGTGTTGTCTACAGTTTACGCAATTGAATCTGCCCAATGGAGTGATCGGCTTCCTTTTTAAGAATCAGTCTGGCACGCCCTTTGGTTGGCAAAATGTTTTCATGCAGATTTTTGGCATTGATATCCTGCCAGATCTGGTTGGCCGTACGCACGGTTTCTTCTTCATCGATATTGGCGAATCGTTGATGGAAAAAGGAATCCGTGTTCTGGAAAGCTGTATTGCGGAGCAGCTTGAAACGCTCAACGTACCAGTGTCGTATATGCTCTTCTTCCGCATCAATGTAGATGGAAAAATCGAAGAAATCACTAACCAGCAAAGGCGTTTCCTTTTTGATCTGAAGTACATTGATGCCTTCAATAATGAGAATATCCGGTTGACAGATCTGCTTCTCTTCCCCTTGAATGACATCGTAGGCGAGGTGAGAGTAGACGGGTGCTTTCACTTCGGGTTTGCCTGACTTCACATCACCCATGAACTGAATCAGGGATTTGATATCATAGCTTTCCGGGAATCCCTTGCGGTTCATGATGCCCTTCTCTTGCAGCACCGCATTGGGATATAAGAAACCGTCGGTTGTGACAAGGTCAACCTTCGGGCTATTCTTACCTCTGGCGAGCAGTGCCTGTAGTAAGCGGGCCGCTGTACTTTTGCCCACGGCAACACTTCCCCCGATTCCAATGATGTAGGGGGTGGGGAGAGCTTCTTTTTTCATAAAGGAGGCCGTCAGTCGATTCAGCTCTCGTGAAACTCTTGCATATAGGTCAATAAAGTGGGTAAGAGGCAAATATATATCTTCGACTTCTTGAATCGATACCTCTTCATTCAATCCCTTTAACTGTTCTAATTCGGCTTCCGTCAGTGGAAGAGTGGTCTGATGTTCTTTAAGTTCAGCCCATTCCTTGCGGTTAAACTCGATGTAAGGAGAGTATAAATTCATGAGATCCCGCTTTCTGTATGTAATATAATTGTGGACACAACCTTTAGTGTATCAAATTTCAGGAAACTGACAACACCTTTACATTGTGCATTTCATAATGCCTTTCGTCAAAATGGAGCGAAAAACAACTTATAGGAAAGTTTAACCCAATTTATGTTAAAGTCAACGTATACCATGCGGAAGGGTGACAGCACATGATCGTATATGAGAGAGAGCATGATTTTGTTTTGACCGCACAGCATGAGCATGGACTAGTAGCCGGAGAGATGGCTTCCCACTGGAAAAATGAATTATTAGCCGATGCTGCGCATCGGGATGAATTGATTCTAGCGGCCAAGGAACATGACCGTGGCTGGATTGAACTGGATTCATCTCCGTTCTGGAATGATTACAGTCAATCGCCGTATTCATTTCGTGACTTTCCATTGCGTCCGCGTTTTGTATTCTACCATAAAGGGATTGAAGAAGTTCGTCAGAAAAACCTCTACGCCGGATTATTGTGTAGCTTGATGTACACGGAGCTGTTTCAGAAAAATCTGGGGGCCAATGCTCAGGATGATGATGACATCCGAGATTATCTGCAGCAAGAACACGAACGTCAGCTGGATTGGGAGAAACAGCTTGGTGGTGATGCTGAAGCACTGAAACAGAGGTTGCAAAGTGATGTGGAGATCATGCTTTTCTGTGATCAGCTCAGTCTGTTTCTCTGTATGGAGGAACCTGGAACACCTGCTGCGCGTTATGATTTTTTTGCAGAAGGGCTCAGTTGTACGTTTGATGCCTGTTCCAGACAACCGATTCAGGCAGAGTGGTTATCCAATGAAAAAGTAGGCCTGTCTTTTTTCCCGTTTGATGAGGAATTTACGATCGTTTTGCCTTATAAATCGGTGCCAAAGGCAAGTATCCGCAAATTTGGTATGCAACAGGCTTATCGCCGGGCTGAATGGAAGGAACGCCGGGTGTTGATTACGGAATTGAACTGAGAACTGGAAACTCCAGGCTTGAGGAAAGAGCAGCATAGAATATCACAAAACAGGCGGGCTTCTGATGTACAGGTGTACAGGGCGTCCGCCTTTCGTATGCATATATATCATCATAGACTATAGTATGAGACAGGTGAAAATACCAATGAATCAGAGTGGGAATAAAGAAGGAAAACACAGGTTATTCCCAGAAATGTTAGAGTACAGCAGAGAAGCGCACGTTAGCAGGAGGACGAATATGGATACTAGAATAGAGATATTAACGATGTGTATGGTATGGGACAAAATGAATGATCAGGTGTTGCTAATGAATCGGCCGGATCGCAAAGGATTTCCGGGATACATCGCTCCTGGGGGGAAGGTAGACTTTCCGGAGAGTATCGTGGATGGTGCCGTGCGGGAGGTTCTGGAGGAGACGGGGCTAGCGGTCAATGAGATTACGTATAAAGGGCTTGATGAGTTCTGTGATCCCGAACAAGGATTGCGGTACATGGTATTTAACTATTTGGCGACTTCATTCGAGGGTCAATTATTGCAAGATCCGCCCGAAGGCGAACTGTTATGGGTGCCTATGAAGCGGGTTTTTGAGCTGCCTATGCAGGATTGGTTTGCTGAACGTCTCCCGCGTTTTTTCCAAAAAGGCACTTTTGAGCGGAGCGTGATCTGGGAGAAGTCATCCGGACGTACGCTGCAAGAGACATTTATGGTGTATAGCGATTCGGTACTTGAACAGAGTGGGACCAGATAAAGTTAAAATGTCAGAAGGAGGAAAAATCATGGGATACCAGCATGCTCTGCAAGGATACATTGCGGCGACGAATACACATCAGTTTGATGAAGTCAGTAAATGGTTATCGCCACAAGCCGTATATTGGTTTACGGGAACGTCCTGTACTACCCCTAACGAAATTCGGGCTTATTTTGAGAACGCTTGGGAGACAGTCAAGGAAGAAGTGTATCGTGCTGAAGATGTTAAGTGGATTACGACTAGCAAAGAGCAGGCCGTTTGTATTTATACCTACCACTGGAAGGGAATTTATCAGGGAGAGCCGGCTTATGGCAAGGGTCGGGCCACGAATGTATTTGTTGCTGGGTTTGATGGGGAATGGAAATTAATCCATGAGCATTTAAGCTTGGGTTAGGATAAAAATAATGCCTCATAATGTATCATCCATATCTATATATTTATATCCAAATATTATGATATAATGAAGTTTACTATTTTTATAGGAGATGACTAGTCTGTGGGTAATAGTGTGTGATTAATAGATTGAGTAAACTAGTTTGGCGAAATGTAGAATGATATATTTGTGGATTTGCCATACATAGGCTTCTGCAAACAGGACGTAAATGAATATTGTACGATGAAAAGGTGGAGATTGGCATGAAATTGTCGTTCCGGATTTTGGACTGGGAAGAAGAGAGACCCTACGAACTTTTATTGATGGCTGATCCTTCAAAAGCAATTGTGGATGAGTACCTGAGTCGGGGTGTTTGTTTTATTGCCGAGTATGAAGGAGAGATGGTTGGGGAGTTCGTATTGTTGAAGACTCGCCCAGAGACTGCGGAGATTGTTAATATTGCCGTACAGGAAGAACTGCAGGGACAAGGTGTAGGCAAACACATGATTAAGGAAGCGATGGAAGCTGCACGGAGATTGGGCTGCCGGATTCTCGAGATTGGGACGGGCAACTCCAGCTTTCATCAATTGAAGTTATACCAACGTTGCGGTTTCCGCATTATCGGGGTTGATCGTGACTTCTTTGTGAGGCAATATGAGGAAGAGATTATAGAGGATGGTATCCGCTGTGTGGATATGATCCGTATGGCCATAGATTTGGATGCTGTTACAGAGGATGAAAACGAAAGGAAGAGCCCTTAAGTGAATCGGCATACACATATTGGGGTATATGGCTTGGTCGCTTGGGAGGAGCAATTCCTGTTGATTAATAAGGCACGCGGGGCATATCAGGGGCAATGGGATTTACCAGGCGGAAGGCTGGAATTTGGCGAGCAGCCAGAGACTGCTCTTCATCGTGAGATTGAAGAAGAGACGGGCCTGACCCATCTACAAGTGATGATTCGTTCTGCGGAGTCTACGGTACTGGAATGGGTGTATCAAGGTGAGCCGGAAGAGCTGCACCATATCGGGATGTTGTATGATGTTGTTTTGACCACAGCCAGTCAGCCGGATCATATCAAAAAAGAACCCGATGGTGAAGATTCGCTGGGCGCGGGCTGGTTTACACTGGAGCAGGTTAGAGATCTTTCCTTAACGCCGTTTGCGGAGTATATGATTAGTCAAAGTACGGCTTGATGCGCATCCTCAACTTTATTGTTAACTTAAATTTGCTGAATTCAAAGAAGCTGCTCGGATAATTTATGTCTGGGCGAGCTTTTTTCAGTTGGTCTCCTGAAGAAAACCCCAATTATTTGTTGATTGTGATGTCAATTGGTTAATGTTTAACTGGACGGTTTGTTTTTGAACATAATGGACCACAATTTAATTAAGGAGGTAAATGGGAGATCGTATGCCTATTTTGTTGTAATTAAGCGTTCGTTGCTCTATCCAAATTGCTCGATTTATTCGATTCATCTAATTTATGCATCAATTGAACTAAAAATAGGAAATGCTCCTGAGCGTAAAAGTTTATAGAATAGATATTAGAACATGGACTTCACTTGAAGAAGAGGAGAAAGTGTAACCTTCGAACGGATCAGGACAGTATTCGACATCTGTGCGACGGTATATACAATCATTGTTTTACTTTGATTTTGAAAACGCAGACAAACCTTGACGGGAGCGTCGGACTAACGTTACTACCACCAACAGCACGATTATTGGACTTCATGAAAAATTTCGCTTAAAATGTTGAACGAACGCAAATTACGGCTTAGTCAATGATTTCCGTCAAAAACTTATGACTAAATCAAGACGGAGGGAACGTCGATGACGATCGTGGAAGGCAACAAGAAGCCCTGGGAAAGTTACTATGGCCCCAATATGGGATACGTACAGGAACAATATGAATTATTCACTCAAGACCCTGGTTCGGTTACACCGGCTTATCGTGAACTATTTGAACAATGGGGTGCACCGCCGATGTCTGGCAGGGATGCACGCACAACCTTGAATTCCGGCAACGCCCAATCTGCTTCCGGAAGCGTAGACATTCAATTATTACAGAAAGCGGTTACAGCGGGTAAACTGGTATGGAACATCCGTACCTATGGTCATCTTGCTGCAGATATAGATCCGCTTGGAATCAGTGAAGATACAGACACATCTTTGCTGGAACCTCAGCATTTTGAATTAAACGAAGAAGATCTGAAAGCTTTGCCTGCTTCCCTGATCTGGGAAGGTGCAGATGGACAGACAGCAACCGGATGGGATGCAATCCAACGTTTGCGTCAGATATACACTGGGCCCATGGCCTACGAATTCAGTCATGTGCACGAAGTTCAAGAGCGTGAGTGGCTGAATCGTCGCGCGGAATCTCGGACATCACCGGCTCCGCTTACGTCGAAAGAACGTAAGGCTTTGCTGGAACGTTTGGTTGAAGTCGAGCAATTTGAAGATTATCTTCACAAAACATTTGTTGGGCAGAAGCGTTTCTCCATCGAAGGTAACGATGTGCTTGTGCCGATGCTGGATGAAGCTGTTCGCATCATGGCAGAAGCCGGATCAAGCCACATTCTGATGGGGATGGCTCACCGTGGACGGTTAAATGTACTGGCTCATGTTTTGGGCAAACCGTACAGCAAAATTTTCTCTGAATTTCATCATGCTCCGAACAAAGATTTGGTTCCATCGGAAGGTTCGACTGGAATCAACTACGGTTGGACGGGGGATGTCAAATATCATATGGGTGCCAACCGTTTTGTAAAAGACGGGGAAACTGTGCAGGCTCGCCTTACTCTGGCGAATAACCCGAGCCATCTGGAATACGTTAATCCGGTTGTACAAGGGTTTGCACGTGCGGCTCAGGATGACCGTCGTGACCCTGGATATCCGAAGCAGGACGTAACGAAGGCAGCTACCATTTTGATGCATGGTGATGCAGCATTCCCTGGAGAAGGGATTGTTGCAGAGACGCTTAACTTCAAAGCTCTGCCAGGATATCAGAATGGCGGAACCATCCATATTATCGTCAACAATCGTCTGGGTTTCACTACAGATAGCGGTGATTCCCGTTCAACGTATTACGCAAGTGACCTTGCTAAAGGGTACGAAATTCCGATTGTACACGTGAATGCGGACAATCCGGAAGCTTGTATTGCAGCCATTCGTATGGCAGCAGAGTATCGCAATCGTTTCAAAAAGGATTTCCTGATCGACTTGATTGGTTACCGTCGTTACGGCCATAATGAAACCGATGATCCAGAAACGACTCAACCTATCGTTTATGACAAGGTGAAAAACCATCCAACGGTAAGCCACTTGTATCAGGATCAGTTGAAGCAGGAATCGATTATCGATGATGCGTCCATTACGAGCATTCGCGATGGAGTAACGAACAAATTAAAAGAAGCTTATGACCAGATGAAGAAAAATGAAGTACATGAATATTACCAACGGAAAATCAGTGAGCCTGAAGCTGTTACGATTACGCCTACTGCCGTACCATTGGAGAATCTGCGCAGCATTAATGCGGACCTGCTGAAATGGCCTGAGAACTTCAATGTGTATCCAAAGTTACAGCGGATCTTGCAACGCCGGAGCACTTCCCTGAACGAAGGGGAAAAAGTGGATTGGAGCCTTGCGGAGACACTGGCATTTGCAACCATTCTGGCAGATGGCAAGCCAATTCGGATTAGTGGACAGGATGCCGAGCGTGCTACATTCGCTCATCGGAATCTGGTACTGCATGATTCGGAGAATGGAGCCAAGTTCTGCCCATTGCATCACTTGCCACAAGCAAGAGCATCCTTTGCAATCTATAACAGTCCGTTGTCTGAAGAATCCGTTGTTGGATTCGAATACGGATATAACGTATATTCACCCGATACACTGGTCATCTGGGAAGCTCAATTCGGAGATTTTGCCAACTGTGCACAGGTTATTTTTGACCAGTTTGTATCAGCGGGTCGTGCCAAGTGGTCTCAAAAATCCAGTTTGGTCATGTTGCTTCCACATGCGAATGAAGGTCAGGGACCTGAGCATACAAGTGCTCGTCTTGAACGCTTCCTGCAGCTTTGTGCAGAAGACAACATGACGGTTGCCAACTTGTCGAGTGCATCTCAGTACTTCCACTTGTTGCGTCGTCAAGCTTCGTTGACTGAAACGGAAGATGCTCGTCCACTTGTGATGATGTCACCAAAAAGTCTCATTCGGAATCCGCGTGTTGCTTCACCGGCAGTCGAATTTAGTGAAGGCAAGTTTGAGCTTGTGCTGGAGCAAGCTGGACTGGGGACACAGCCGGATCGCGTAGAGCGCATTATTTTGTGCAGTGGCAAGATTGCCATCGACCTGGAAGATGCTTTTGAAAAAGATAAAGCAGATTGGTCATGGCTTCACATCATTCGAGTGGAACAACTATATCCGTTCCCGGCAGAAGAGATCAAACGTATACTTGCACGTTTCAGCAATGTAAAAGAACTGGTATGGGTACAGGAAGAAAACAAAAACATGGGTGCCTGGACATACATGGAGCCTCGTCTTCGTGAAGTTGCCCCGGAAGGCACAACCGTTAGATACGAAGGTCGCCCGGAACACGCAAGTCCTTCCAGCGGTTATCAGCTTGTGCATAGTATGGAACAGCAACAGATTATTACATCTGCGTTGAAACAAACGACGAAGAATAATATTCCACTGGGGAGGTAACAGCTGTGAGTGAAATTAAAGTACCTGCAATGGGTGAGTCAATAACTGAGGGAACTGTATCCAGATGGATGGTTAAAGAAGGGGATACCGTTAATCAGGGTGATGTGCTTCTTGAACTGGAAACGGATAAAGTAAATATTGAGATCAGCGCAGAAGAAAGTGGCGTGCTGGAGAAGATCATACGTCAGGAAGGAGAGACGGTCGAGATCGGTGAAACGATCGGTACACTCTCAGCTGGTTCTGGAGGAGGAAGCGGTGCACCCGCTTCCGAACCAGCAGCTGAAGAGAAAAAGGCCGTTGCTCCTGCGCCTGAAGCTCCAACACCACCACCTGCACCTGTTGCGGCAGCACCGGAGTCATCCGATAGTGCGAAGACGGCTTCACCATCTGCTCGTAAGCTTGCACGTGAACGTGGTATCGAGTTGGATCAGGTTCAGAGCAAAGATCCGATTGGACGGGTATACCAGGATGATGTGAAGAGCCATAACAATCAGGCGCCTGCTCCTGCTGCTCCACCTGCGAGTAAAGCTCCAGCAGCACCAAGTGCTCCGGCAGCTGGAAGTTCTACCTATACCAAACCAGTGGAGCGTCAGCGGATGTCTCGCCGCCGTGCGACCATTGCCAAACGTCTGGTAGAGGCTCAGCAGACAGCAGCCATGTTGACTACGTTTAATGAAGTTGATATGACTGCGATCATGGATGTACGTAAACGCCGTAAGGACAAGTTCAAAGAGAAACATGAGATTAACCTGGGCTTCATGTCCTTCTTCACCAAAGCGGTTGTGGGGGCTCTGAAAAAATTCCCTACAATTAACGCAGAGATTGATGGCGAAGATGTTGTGCTCAAAAAGTATTATGATATCGGCATCGCCGTATCTGCGAAGGAAGGACTGGTTGTACCGGTTGTACGTGATGCCGATCGTCTGGGCTTTGCCGAGATCGAGAAGAGCATTGCGGACCTGGCATCCAAAGCTCGTTCCAACACGCTGGCGTTATCTGATCTGCAAGGTGGAACGTTCACCATCACCAATGGTGGAACATTTGGTTCCTTGTTGTCTACGCCAATTCTGAATACACCTCAAGTGGGTATTCTGGGGATGCATAAGATCCAGCTTCGTCCAGTCGCGATTGATGCAGAGCGGATGGAGAACCGTCCAATGATGTACATCGCGCTGTCCTACGATCACCGGATTATCGACGGTAGTGAGGCTGTTCGTTTCCTCGTGACCGTGAAAGAACTGCTTGAAGACCCGGAATCTCTGTTAATTGAAGGTTAATCCATAAAGCTTGTTTATAGCTATTATTCATATCGTTCAACAAGAAAACCCCTGAACTGGAGCGCAGCGTGAGCTGCACATCCGATCCAGGGGTTTCTTTTGCTGTTGATCATGGTATGTTGCCTCCGGCTCTATTAGATAGAGTCAGCCGTCTCAGTATGGTTCACCGGGCTAGGGTGTGTATTCGATCCAGGGGTATTCCGCTCTAGCCAGTTCACAACATGCTGAGCCACTTCTGTTCGGTTGATCTCATGCAGCATTTCATGGCGTCCATCCGGATACAGGCGATACTCAATATTCTCCAGCTGAAGCTTCTTATACTGCGAGACCAGATTAAGAACGCCTTTGCCATGAAGTCCGACAGGGTCCTTCTCACCTGAGAACAGGTATACGGGTTTGTGTTTGGGTATGCGCTCCATATTGTGTGGAAGATGGACTTCAAGCAGCAATTTGAAGAAGTCGCGGAAAAAGCCTGCTGTACAGATTGCTCCGCACAGGGGATCATCAATGAATCGCTGAACCTCTTGTGAGTCCCGGGACAACCAATCAAACGGTGTCGCGGCAGGGCGGAAAGAGCGGTTAAATCCACCAAACACAATCGCGTTGAGCAGCATGCTGGGATGAGTAGCCCCCTGAATGCCACATTGCAAAAAGGCGAGCTTCTCTCCAAACCGGAGCAGACCGCGTCTGCCGTTTGTACCGGATAAAATAAAGGCGTGGTACTGCTCATGACCAGCGTACATGAGATGTTGTACCAAGAATGAGCCCATGCTATGTCCCATGAGAAACAGGGGCACCCCAGGATTCTCCTTGGCGGCTACTTCGCCCAGATTGATCATATCACTCGCCATCCAGCGGAAGGCATCGATACCAGCATTACCAAGTAGCTTGGCATTCTCCACGGTTTTGCCATGACCCCGATGGTCATTGGCATAAACCGCATAGCCATTTTGGGTAAGAATGTCGGCAAATTCGGCGTATCGGGCTGCCGTCTCGCCCATGCCATGTGCAATTTGCACTACACCTTTAACGTTGCATTCCGGATCGGGAAGCCAGCGGTACACATGAATACGGGTACCTTCACTAGCGACCAAGGCAAAGGTAGATTCCTGCATCTCGTGTAATTCCTCCTTCACAGGTTACATATAAGCTTGATTTATGGCAGATAAGAGCGAAGAACAGTGGTATTTCCATCTAATGTATAAGAACCCAGATTGGCTGGCAAGAGATAACATTGTCCAGCTTTCAATTCAATGCTGTCTGATTCAGCATGTGCCCACTCCAAAGTTCCTTCTCCTTCACAGACAACGAGAATCGTGAAACTGTCAGGATTGGTGGAGAGTTCCCAACGTTTATTCACAACACCTTTTTCAACTACAAAATAAGGGCATTCCGCAAGCTTGAGCCATTCACCAGGAGTGGCGTTATTTGTTTTCATCGTTGAGGCACCAGCGCCCTCATAGGCGGTGACATTTAATGAGTCTTCAACATGCAACTCACGTGGTTTGCCATCCAGCCCTGGACGATTGTAATCGTATATCCGGTACGTCGTATCCGAGTTTTGCTGAATCTCAGCGACAACGACCCCTGCACAGAGCGCATGCACTGTTCCAGCAGGGATAAAGAACGTATCACCAGCTTCTACAGGCACCTGACGAAGGGTATCCATCACCGTGCCGTTTTCCAATGCTTCTTTTAATGTTGCCCGATCAACGCCTTCATTCAAGCCGTAGATGATGTGTGCGCCCGGTTTTGCGTCGAGTACATACCACATTTCTGTTTTGCCAAGCTCGCCAGGAGGCAGTGCCTCATACTCGTCTGTTGGATGAACCTGAACGGACAGGTCATCGTTGCAGTCAAGCAGCTTAATCAGAAGGGGGAAACGGCCGCCTTTTTCGGAAACGCCTTTGGTTCCAAGCCATTCGGTGCCCAGTTGTTCACGAACTTCATCCAGACCCTTGCCAGCAAGTGCTCCATTTAATACCTTGGTTGTACCGTTTGGATGATCCGCAATCATCCATCCTTCTCCGATATGTCCTTCAGGGGGCGTAAGGCCGAATTGCTCCAGCGCACGACCGCCCCACACACGTTCTTTGAATTCAGGTTGGAATTGTAATGGGTATGGCGTAGACATCAGTAATCTCTCCTCTAGTATATGAAGTGGTGGATCGCTTTAATCAGTCATGGGCATGTAGTCGCCATGAGCAAACAAGTGAATACGTTTGCATATGTAGATGTAGAACACAGATCGCAGTAAGAAAAAGCCGTTAATAGCTCGCCTTGCGATTGTGTCTAGTTTATTGTATTTGGTGAACAAAGGAAATTATTTTTTCTCGATTCCGATCAGAAAAGGAGAAGTTTCTCGCTGCAATTGGCGATACATCACAACCTGTGCCTGTTCCACCGGCAGGGCAGAGGACCATTCCAATACGGCTGATGCTTCCTGTGCGCCTCCGTCATGACCGGGGTAAAGCACAACCGTAATGATTCCGCGAGGACGTAATAAAGTGAGTGCAGCCTCGAGTGCAGCGATCGTGCTGTCAGTCTCGGTGATGATGGAGGAATCTGCACTTTCTGAAGGCAGGTACCCCAGATTGAACATGACTGCACCAACCGCACCAGGCCATGACTCAGGCACCGCTTCTGTCATTCGATCATGGCTTAGTTGAAGCATGGAAATGGAGCCAAGCTTGGCTTCGTCGTTTTGTTTTCGAATCCGGGCCTGTGCCAGTGTGAGGGCTTCACTTTGAATATCGAATCCAATGACTTGACCACGCCTGCCAACTTGTTGTGCCAAAAATAGTGTGTCTGCTCCTGTACCCACCGTTGCATCTATGGCCAGATCACCTGGCTGCAGACGGGAAGCAATCCACTGATGCGCACAGCTGAGAACTGAAAGAAAGCCCATCTATGCTCGCCTCCAATACTTACCTTGCCATGAATCCCGCCTCTCGCAACTCACGATCAATGGAGTTCAACACTTCCCATTTGTTCATGGACCACATCGGTCCAATCAGCAGATCACGCGGTGCGTCCCCTGTAAGACGGTGTACGATCATTTCCGGTGGAAGCATCTCCAGTGTATCTACGATCAGCTTGATGTACTCGTCCTGATCCAAAAAACGTAAAAGACCGGCTTCGTATTGCTTCACCATCGGCGTTTTGCGCATGAGATGTAACAGGTGAATCTTGATTCCCTGTACATCCATATTGGCAACTGCCCGTCCGGTGTCCAGCATCATCTCATGTGTCTCTTGAGGCAAACCATATATGATATGTGTACACACTCGTATATTCCGTTTGCGCAGTTTCTCAACCGCTTCTTCGTAACACTTCGTGTCGTGCGCCCGATTAATCAATGTTGATGTGGAATCATGGATCGTTTGAAGTCCCATCTCAACCCACAGATAGGTGCGCTCGTTCAGCTCAGCCAAATAATCAATAACGTCATCTGGCAAACAATCCGGGCGAGTGGCGATGGACAAACCAACAACACCGGGTTGCTCTAAAATTTCTTCGAAATATTCGCGTAGCTCCTCAACCGGAGCATACGTGTTCGTATAGGCTTGGAAGTAGCCAATATAATGGGCTGTAGGCCATTTCAGGTGTTGTTTATCTCGAATTGTATTGAACTGGGTGACCAGATCTTCACGTCTGCTGCCAGCAAAATCGCCTGATCCACGCGCACTGCAGAAGGTGCAACCACCTTTGGCAATGGACCCGTCACGGTTGGGACAGGTGAATCCAGCATCCAGCATCACTTTGAAAACCTTATTGTTAAATTGATCTCGCATCTCATAATTCCAGGTATGGAATCGTTTATCTCCCCACAACAGAGGGGACTGTAATGCAGGTGCATTCATCTTCAGGGTACTCCTTTGGCTGTCGAATTACAGTAATCATACGTGAACAAAAGAAGAAGTGCTATGCGATTTCCGTCATAGACGATGGATAGCGATTATAGGTGTCTTCATGAACTTTTATCATTGTATCAAAAAACTAAAAAAAAAGGGAATCGAAACGCAAAAATAGGCCGTAAAATCAAGGTTTTCTCCTTGCTATAGTTTACACCTTATGTTATATTTAAATCAGCGTCAGACACCATCTAGTGGGTATTATTCATCATAGCATTTGAATCAAGATTGACGTCATGGACCATACTATACCGTGAGGTGATATGAATGAATTCCCAAGTTAAAAACAATGAATTGAATCGTGTGTCTGTTGAATTGACGGCAGAAGAAGCACTGGCTTTAACAGGTGTTCGTTTTAATGGAAATCCGAAAGTGAAAGCGGCTGCAAGACAAAAAGTTCGCGATGCTTTCGAAAAGACATTTGATTTTTCACACCAAGATAAGGTAGACTATGAACTACTAAAGTAGTTGGACCCCAATTCCAAATAAATCGAAGAGGGAATCTTTGAGATTTGCCCAAAGTGGCAGATCCGAAGATTCCCTTTTCATTGCTCTTTACAATTTGCCAGTTCTTCGGCAAAATAAGTCTGAGACAAGTATGGGACAAACGGAGGAATAAAATGCGTTTACGTGGCAGAAAAGGGATAAGAGAAAATCTGGAGCAACAAGTTGATCTTGTTGTACTGGACCCCAAGCAACATAAAGGAAAATGGTCTGAACTGTTTGGCAATGATCACCCGATCTTCGTGGAATTTGGTATGGGTAAAGGTCAATTTATCAGCCAAATGAGTTATAAATATCCGGAATTTAATTTCATCGGTATTGATATGTATGATGAACTGGTGCGTCGTGCCAGTGAGAAAGCTCGTAATGCGTGGAGTCAGGCTGATGTGGAGACACCCCCTAACCTGAAGCTTGCGCTGGCAAATATCGAACAGATCGAGGAAGTTTTTGAACCGGAAGAACTGGAGCGCATTTATTTGAACTTCAGTGATCCTTGGCCAAAAGCAAAGCATGCACGTCGTCGTTTGACGCATCCGCGCTTCCTGAAGAAATACACGGAATTGCTTAATCCCAAAGGTCAGATTCATTTCAAAACCGATTCGGAGACGCTGTTTGATTTCTCACTCAATGCCATTGCCGACTTCGGCCTGCAAATGACCAATATTTCTTTGAATCTGCATCGTGATGGTTTGAATGAAGAACATGTGATGACGGAGTACGAGCAGAAATTCATGGGTAAAGGTATGAACATTCACCGGGTTGAAGTGATTGTTGGTGAAGAGGCCCTGCGTGAGTATCAGCAGACACGTCTGGACAAGTATAAAGTTCGTGAAGCTTCTGATGAGTCCGGCGAAGATCAGGAACAGGAATAAATCGAAATCTAACTTAAACTTATTAAAAAAGAGCGACACATGAGGTGAATGATTCATTCTCATAGGTCGCTCTTTTTTTTGCATTAACATCAATGTGCAATGCTCCATAAACTCAAGTCTGGTATGATTTCAAAAGTTCTCTGAATGAAACTCTTTGCGACGATAATCGTTTGGTGTAACACCATTGAACTTTTTGAACATGCGATAGAAGTATGAACTGTTGGTGAATCCAGTTCTCTCGGCAATGTCGGCAACGGAGTTCTCCGTTTCCACCAGCAGATGCTGGGCCTTGGCTATGCGGGTTTCGTTAATCACGTCCGTGAGCCCTTTCAGGGTGAGTTGTTTGTAGAGCCTGCTTACATAGATGGGCGACATGCCCAACTCATCTGCGATAGAAGTTAGACATAGATTGGGGTCCGCATAGTCCCGCTCAATAATGCCATTGATTTTACGAATCAACTCTTCGTGCTTAAGTGTACGTTTCTCCTCGACTTTGGAACCAAGCTCATCAAACATCCGATAGAAGTGTTCATGTACTTCACTGATGTCTTCAGCGTCTTTGACAGGCAGCATTAGACCATCCGAGACTGAATCAAGCGTGAGTTGATTATTCTTCTTGAGGGTATTTCGTACATGGTTCAGTGTCATCGTCAGATGGGATAAGGCTAGCTGGAAGACGGTAAATGGGTATGCGGCTGTTTCGCCGACGATGTCTGCATAGACTTGTTTTGCTTCTCGCGTCTTACCTGTCATTAGATGATCAACAAGTTGTCTTTCCTTACCTGCTGGAAATGCGTACTCCTTGGCGTGATAAGCCATGATGTCAGCGGTATAGATCAGACAACCCGGTCCCATGAACAAACGATGCAGTGAGGCTTCGGCTGATCTGGTGTAGGATGCAATACTGTCTTCCAATGAATCTTCTTCGGTACCTATAGTACAGGAGATGGAGCATTTCAAATGGGTCATTACAGCTGCCTGCATCATACGTAGCAGCTCTTCGATCCGGTTATGAGCAGGTTGCCCAGGTTCATGGCTTTCCGCTTTTTCATTGAAGATGAGTGTGATCAGATCACCGCCCATGTCCACAGCTTCCGCATTGTAGTGGAGATCGGCTGTCTCGGTGCATATGTTCATCATGGCGTATTTTACAAGCTGGGTCTCATCACGGTACGTTTCGCAGAATTCGGTAAAATGGTCAATACGCAGCAATACCAGTCTGGATGCATGGTGAACATCAATGGAGGAGCCGTAGAACTTCATCCGTTCTTCCAGCATACCTCCAGTTACTGTTTCGCGGCCCTGTAGGGCCCCTCGTAGAAAATCCTGCCGTAACAAATGAAGACTGCCACGTCGCTCTGCTTCCATCACACGTAAACGAACAAGCACCTTATCAATAGGGTGATATAGTTTTCGGGACACAAGGTAAGAGAGCAGTAACCCTGCGAAGAGAAGTCCAACACAAAACAGAACGGTATGTGTGCGCATACTCCGTATATCTGAGGTAATCAGATCATAAGGTGTTATTCTCACATAACGCCAACCCAGATCATCGGGAGCGGTATAGGTGATGAGAGATTTTTCTCCGTCGACCTTCTCGGTAAAGTAAGCTGACTGCTCCGTATCCTGCATAATTGGCTTTATAAAAGCTTCGCTGGAGAGGTTTTTCATCAATGCACGGTCGCCAAAGTCAGATAAAAGATCTCCATTCTCATTTACGATAAAGGTTTTGCCTGGTTGATCCACAGCATTCATATTTGGACTAAGCCAATCATCCTTAATATTAACGATGACAGCATAGTTTAGCTTCGCGTTATCATTAATCGTGTCATAACAGAGATAGGTGTAGCTGTTAACCTCTGTTGCTTCGGTAGAGCCGACCTGATATGTACGCGGGATGGGCACAAAAGGTTTATAGTCATGGAAGCGTTGGAGGATGCTTGTAATCCCCTGATCATCGATCTCCGAGATGGACTGCTGCCCATTGCGCACGTTGGAACTGATATAGAATTCATTACTTTTGGAGTTATATACATAGATGGATTCGATAAAGGGAAGGGACATACGGTAGTTGTCTAGCTGCTCCATCGCCGATGTGATCTCATAGATATTTGGTTTGGAATAAAGCAGTAATGAAGAGATGGTGTAGTCCTGATAGATCTGATATGACAATGATTTTGCAGTCTCGGTCATTTTCGCCACTTCACGGCTGGTTTGTGTAAGACTGTTCATATCTGTACGATACACCTGGCGAAGCGCAATCCGATTATAGTTGACGTACAAAATAGTAGAAGCCACAAGTAAGGTAGCGACGGTACTGATAATAATGCCGATCAGAATCCGTGTGAAGACCTTCTGACTGTCCTCTGAACGTTTACGCATTCATCTTCCCCCTCGAACCTCCTGTTTTGGGTGAACAACATAGAATTTCATATACATAAGTGAGGCTTCATATATGGATGAGCAGAAGAGCAAGAGTAACTTGAATTATATATTATGTATGCGTTTACATCAATGCTGGACAGGCCATTTTGCCTGTTTTCTCTACCTAAAGTTCAACTTTCGCTGGATTGTTCACTAGGTGTAGCCTATGCACGATATCAACATTTGTGAACGGATGTGTGTGGATGTCTGTTCATTTCATGGTTCGTTCATTTTGTTCATAGTTCATTTCGCAGAATCGTTCATTTTCTGATTGGAAGCTTCAGTATTCGTGAGTGAAGAGAGCATCTACAATAAAAAGAGAGCTCCACCACGCAGCACCGCAAGAAATTCGGGAGGGATCGAGCCATGCTCAAAGAATTGAACAAAAACAAAATCATGTTTCTGATGCTGTTGCCCACGCTGGTCTTTTTTCTGATTAACTCGTATTTTCCGATGATCGGCATCTATTATGCGTTCACCCGGTATGATTTTGAAGGCGGATTATTTGGTAGTCCATTTGTCGGTCTGGAGAACTTTAAGTTCCTATGGCAATCCGGAATGCTGCTGAAGCTCACAACCAACACTGTGGGTTACAATCTCGCCTTCATTATATTAGGTAACGGTCTGGCGATCTTCTGTGCGATCATGCTTAGCGAAATCCGGGGCAGGTTATTCAAAAAAATCACGCAATCCGTCATGTTCTTGCCGTATTTCATCTCATTTGTACTATTAAGTGTAATCGCTTACAACATGTTTAACTACGAGTCGGGTTTTGTGAACACGGTGCTCAAACGTTTTGAGGCCGGCCCGGTCGACATTTATAACACACCCTGGATCTGGGTGTTCCTGATCATCATCTTTTATCTGTGGAAAAATCTTGGATACAGCATGGTCATCTATCTGGCCGCCATAACAGGTATCAGTGACGAGTATTATGAAGCAGCCCGAATCGACGGGGCCAATATATTTCAGCGGATATGGTACATTACGGTACCGATGCTGAAGCCAACCTTTGTCATATTGTTGTTGTTCTCGCTCGGCAGCATTATGAAGGGGCAGTTTGACCTGTTCTATCAACTGATCGGCAACAACGGGGTGCTGTACAACGCTACAGATATTATTGATACGTACGTGTATCGTTCACTCAAAGTCACATTTGATATCGGGATGGCAACGGCTGCTGGTTTGTATCAATCGTTGTTTGGATTCATTTTGATCATGACCGTCAACTATATTATCCGCAAAGTAAATGAGGACTACGCCTTGTTCTAGAACGCCCGCAGGGCAGGAGGGAGAACGATCATGAACACGCCAATGAATACTCACACTCGTACGAATACTCGTCTCAGAGATTCGGAATTCACTTTCATGTTTCAACTGATTTCCTACAGCTTCATCATCATTTTATCAATCATGTGCTTGCTACCGTTTCTGCTGATCCTATCCGGTTCATTCAGCAGCAACGAGTCCATTGTGAGGGATGGTTATCACCTCTTTCCAACGGACTTTTCCCTGGAAGGTTACAAAATGGTGTTCAAATTCCCGACTCAGGTACTCAAAGCTTATGGGGTAACGGTCTTTACAACGGTGGTGGGGACTACGCTAGGGCTGTTCCTCATCACGATGGCCGGATTTGTGCTCCAGCGTAAGGACTTTAAATATCGGAATACGTTCTCGTTTTTTATCTACTTCACAACCCTGTTTGGTGGGGGACTTGTGCCTTGGTACATTATGCTGGCGAACTACTTCAATCTCACAGATACGTACACCGTACTTATTTTCCCGGGGTTGATGACGCCATTCCTCATTATCCTGATGAAAAACTTCATTCGCTCGGCAGTGCCGGATGAATTGATTGAATCCGCCAAAATTGATGGAGCGAATGACTTCCGCATCTATTTCAGCATTGTGTTGAAACTGGCGATGCCTGGTATCGCCACCGTAGGTCTGTTCCTGGCACTGGGTTACTGGAATGACTGGTTTACCTCATCCCTCTTCATTAACAACCCGGATATGTACCAACTGCAATTTTATCTCTACAACACGATGAACACGATTACATTCATTGACCAGATGGCGATTGGCACAGGGATCACACTCAGTCAGGATGTGCCTACGGAATCAACCAAGATGGCAATGGCTATCGTTGTAACGGGACCGATTTTGTTCCTGTATCCGTTTGTACAACGTTATTTTGTCAAAGGACTCACCATTGGTGCAGTGAAAGGTTAGAACGTGAACACGCTGTGGGTGTCAGGCTGCTGGCATCATTTCCGGTCTGAAACATGGCGAGTCTGCGCTAACATATAAAGGTTCACCACAAAAAGGGAGGATGCGTATGCGTAACAAAACAATTCGGCACCTGTCTCTGGTACTTGCCCTGATGTTGTTCGCCGGGGTACTTGCCGCATGTAATAACGGTTCGGGGGGATCGACGCAAGGAAGCGAGCAGGGAGGAACATCCGGGAACAAAGGCGAGAAAGTCACGCTTCAATTTTACATGCTTGGGGATGCTCCGAAAGATCTGCCTGTTATTGAATCCGAGATCAATAAGCTGGCGGAGGCTGATCTGAACGTCAATGTGAAATTCAACTACACCTCATGGACCGACTGGGATCAAAAATATAAACTGTTGCTGTCTTCCGGGCAGCCGATCGATCTGATCTTCACAGCGGATTGGACATTCTATCAGTCTTATGCGAAGAAGGGCGCGTTCCTGCCACTGGATGAAATGCTGCCTACAGCAGCGCCAGCACTGAAAGCCCATGTCCCTGACGACATGTGGAATGCAGTCAAAATCAATGACAAAATCTATACCGTTCCATCGACATGGATTGAGTATGTAACAGAGGGAATTGCATACCGCGAAGATTTGCGCGAGAAGTACAATCTTCCGAAGCCGGAATCGTTGGAGACACTCGAAGCGTATCTGGAAGGAATCAAAGCCAACGAACCGAATATGATTCCGATCGCAGACAGTAATGCCAACCACACCCACGGTATTCGTCAATTGACATCCAAGCTGGTGAATACAGCAGGTCAACTCCCATATGGACTGGATATTATGTATGACACGCCGTCCACTGTGACGTCTTATTGGGGATCGGCGCAACATCTCGAAGACCTGAAAACATACAAGCGGTGGATGGACAAAGGCTTTTTCCCGAAAAACGTACTGAATGTAAAAGATACATCCAACTCGTTGTTGCAAAATGGAAAAGCGGCTGTTGTTCTGTCTGGGGAAAACCCTAACAAATTTAATGCAGATGTAATCAAGGTGCAGTCTACGCATCCAGATTGGAAACTGGCTTATTTCCCTTACCCGAATGCAAAAGGGTTTGCACAACCGGTTCACCCGATCCACAATGGTTTTGCGATTCCGCGTAGCAGTAAAAACCCGGAAAAAGCATTGGCATTTTATGAGAAACTGGTGACAGACAAACGATATAACTGGTTGACTGAATACGGCGTTGAAGGCAAAAACTTCGAGGTAGATAATGGATACTACAAAATGGTCGGAGATGCACAAACCAACGGCTTCCCGCGTGAGGGCATGAATGGCTGGGCTTGGCGTAATCCGGAATTCATGCTCTATGATAAAACCTTTGATGACGTGCTGGCCATGTTTGAAGATCTCGACAAAATCAAAAAGCCGGATATCTTTACAGGATTTGCTGAAGACTGGACTCCGTACCAAGCCGAGAAGGCTGCATTGGAACAAGTGGAAAAACAATATTTGTATCCGCTTAATGTAGGTTTGGTGGCAGACGTAGAGGCTGGATTGAACACATTTATGGAGAAGGCTAAACAAGCAGGATTGGAAAAAATTCAGGCAGAATACACCAAGCAGTGGCAGGAGTACTTGAAGTCAACAGGCATTCAATAATTTGTACTTTCCTTCATAAAGAAAAGGTGCCTTCAAATCCGAAGGCACCTTTTCAATGTGGTTGCAGGCTTGTTTGAAGCCGTTGGTTAGAGGCATGATTGGACGAAGAATGCGGGAAGCAGCACCTTATTAGGATAAATTCATAAACGGGCCTCTTCTGCGGATGAAGGACGAACGTCCTCCAGCAGATCGATAATACTTTGAGCGCTCTGCATGGGATGAACCTTGGCGATTTCCGCCAGATGACGTTTGCGTTTACGTACAACATCCGGGTAGTGATGCAACAGCTTGTTCATCCATTTGACCACTACGTCGAGCGAAGTTATGGGTTCTCCCAACCCTCTTGCCGTAAAATAATGGACGTTTTCTTCTTCCTGACCAGGTATAGGGTTGTGGAACAACATTGGAATTCCTTTGGCCAAGCCTTCGCTGCATGTCATTCCTCCAGGTTTGGTGATCAGCAGGTCGGATACTTCCATCAATTTGTCCACTTCGTTGGTGTACCCCATAATATGAATGTTTTCTTTGCGATACATGGGGTTCTGTTCCATGCTGATCCGTGCTTTATCATTGCGACCCAGACAAAAAATGATCTGAATATCTTCATGCCAGCGTGTCAGCAGCGGATGGACCAGCTTGTCACTGAGCATTCCCCAGCCGCCACCCATCACCAGTACAGTAGGCATGTTCTTGAGGTTGAATCTGCTTCGAATCTCTTCTCGCCCGGGATGCTCCCAGAAATTTGGATGTACCGGAATGCCCGTGACTCGAATGTTGTCTGTAGGTACGCCGCGTAGCATTAGTTTGGACTTAACCTCATCTGAAGAAACCAGATAAAGGTCTACTTCACGGTTAATCCACGTCCCATGTGCATCATAGTCGGTGATGACTGTGCATAGGGGAACCTGTACACCCAGACGCTTCAGTCTGGATATGACAGCACTTGGAATCGGATGTGTACAGACGATTGCATCGGGACGTAACTGGCGCACAACGCTGCGTGTATGTGTATAGAACAGTTTATGCAGCGCCAGTGTTGTCAGCCTGTTTAATGATTTTTTATATTGGTGTCTGTATACGTATCCGACAAGTTTGGGTTGGTTGGTAACCGTTTTTTTGTATGCTGTTATAATCAGAGGTGCAACCTTGGGATTTAAGAAACTTCCCAGTTCAAGCACTTTTGTCTGCACGTCTGGCGAGAGCTTTCGCAAATTGCTGGACAGTGCATAGGCGGCTTGAGTATGACCCGTACCAAAGCCTTCAGATAATAGTAATACTCTTTTTTTCTCCACGCTTGCTTCACCTGTTCCTGCTAGGTTTTTCTGAGTCTAACATATCGGCTTTAAGACCAGAATGCAACTGTTGCAAGTGCGACTAAAGTACCTATTGTGGCACCTGCCAGAACATCGGAAGGATAGTGTAATCCCAGATAAATTCGAGAGAATCCGACAATAAGGGCCACAGGCAACAAAATTAGCAATAAGATCGGATCAGTGGTCATAAAGGGAACCGTGACCGAAAAAATGGCAGTTGTGTGCCCTGAAGGAAACGAGTGATCCGTCAGGGGATTACGGAACGTAATTGTATCCGGCAAGGCCAGATAAGGCCGAATGCGGGGATACAATTTTTTCGCGATGGCTACAGGGATGTGGCTGACCGCAAGGGCGATACATGCCTGGAGTCCTGTTGTGCTCCATGGAGCTGGAGCAAGCAGCCAGATTAACAAGGATATTGCAATAGATGAAGTTGCTCCACCCAGATGGGTGAAATAATACAGCCAAAAATTCATAAAACGATTATGAAGTCGGCCGTTGATCCACATAAAAACATTTCGATCATAATCTTGAAACTTTAAGAATAAACGGCTCATATTGGCCTCCTGCCAGTCAGGCCGCCCGTAATGGCGGCATTATTTCCGGTGATTTTCTGCATCCGGTTTCGTCCTGATTAGTATATAACCGTTTTTCATGAACTTGAGGTTATTTCAGGTATATGTTTATCATATTTTTAAATGTTGTCCTTTTCAAGAAGAACCCATGTAAAGAAAGTGAAATTCATGTTAAAGAGTGGATATATACCCATCTTAACTTTTTGACTTGGGTCAGCCAAAAAAGATACAATGATTCAACATGGCTGAAATGAGGTAAAAAAATGTGAGTTCTGTTTCAAACTTTTTGAGGTCTGTTTGCGTTATTTGTTATAGAGCCTCTGACGAAGAATAACATGCTGATGAAAAAAGCAGGGACTTTAGAAATAAAAATCAAGTAAACGGCTGAAAATAAGATATAACAGGCATGAATGCGAGGTTGTGGTATCACGAAGTGTCTATTCAGCGTTTAAAGATCACATTTCTGCTTCAGAAAGTGAAATTGGGGTTTTGACAAATGACTGAAAAGGATACAGAATCGATAAAGCAGCCAACTGATAGCAACCAAGCTTTGAAACATTGCCTGATATATTCACGTAGTACACAAAAGAACAGGGTCATATTCTGCAGATTAAAAAAAAATAAATTGCAGAATCAGGAAGAGAAATGCTTGAGTAAACTGGGTTTTGAAAAAAAGGGGGTAACAGAGAACGATGTTGGACGCTATATTCGTCACGATGCAGGTCATTCTGGCACTGCTAGCCGTGTACCAATTCACGTTTTCGCTGTTCGGTCTGATTAAGAAAAAGAAAAAGAAACATTATCCGGCGACAAAATCATTCGCTGTACTCGTCGCAGCACACAATGAGGAACAAGTCATTGGTGCCTTGATGGAGAACTTGAAACAACTTGATTATCCGAAAGATCTGTACGATGTGTTTGTCATCTGTGACAACTGTACGGATGGAACGGCTCAAATTGTCAGAGAACATGGATTAAACGCATGTGTACGTACTAATGCCGATTTAAGAGGTAAAGGGTACGCCATCGAATGGATGCTTAAGTACCTGTGGAAATTGCCGCGTCAGTATGACGCAGTTGTTATGTTTGACGCGGATAACCTGGTTGACCGTAACTTCTTGCTTGAGATGAATGATGACTTGAACAATGGTTCGCGTGTTATCCAAGGATACATTGATACGAAAAATCCGGAGGATTCCTGGATTACTGCAGCTTACGGAGTATCTTACTGGTACATCAACCGTTTGTGGCAGTTGTCTCGTCATAACTTGAATATGGCGAATTTCCTCGGAGGAACCGGAATGTGCTTCGAGACCAACCTGTTGAAGGAAATTGGTTGGGGTGCAACAAGTCTGGTTGAGGATCTGGAGTTTACGATGCGCAGTGTGCAACGTAATGTGTATCCTGTTTTCAACTATGACGCCAAAGTTTTTGATGAGAAGCCATTAACATTCAAAGCTTCAGCGAGACAACGTCTGCGCTGGATGCAAGGTCACTTTACAGTTGCGCGTAGATACTTCTTCCCGCTGCTCTGGCAGTCCATTAAGGAAAGAAGCTTGGTGAAATTTGACCTTGCTATCTATGGAGCCAATGTCTATGTGGTGTTGCTTACGTTCCTGATGACGGCTGTGATGTGGGTAGACATGGCCATATTCAGCGGTCCGCACATTGCTAATATTTATGGATACTTCCCGTTATGGGTTGGATTCTTGGCTATTGGTCTGAATATTCTGACGTTCCTGTTGTCCATGGCGCTGGAGAAGGTTACCTTTGCCAAAGTTTATCTATATCTGATCTTGTTCCCGATCTACCTGCTGTCTTGGTACCCGATTACGTTCTACGCTTTCTTTACGCAGAACAACAAACAGTGGAGCCACACTCAACATACCCGTGTTGTACGGTTGGATGAAGTGCAGAGCAAACAAGGGTAACGAACATGCATGCGATACTTTGTCGACATCTGATATAACAAATGTATAATTCACAAAAAAAAGTTGTGAAGATGTTGACAATGTGTTCTGTGGATGATATAGTATTTGAGTGCCTTAAAACGAATAGCAATGGAATCACAAGCAGAAGTCCGACTTCTCACCTGATCAACAAACATGTTGGCTGGTCAACGATCCCAATAATTTATGAAGTGTATACTCATGAAGAATTGTGTTGATTACAGGGATGTCGGTAGCTTGACCGGCATCCCTTTTATTTTTGTGTAACTGGATATTCAAAATGACCTGGAGGTGGACGATTATTAGTAAAGATCACATGATTAATGATGAGATTCGGGCGAAGGAAGTACGCCTTGTCGGAGCTGAAGGAGAACAAATTGGGATTACGCCCATTCGCGAAGCACTGCAAATGGCGATTGACCTGAATTTGGATTTGGTCAATGTGGCACCACAGGCTAAACCGCCGGTGTGTCGTATTATGGACTATGGCAAATTCCGCTATGAGCAACAAAAGAAAGATAAAGAAGCCCGTAAGAACCAGAAAATTGTTGATATTAAAGAAGTATGGTTCCGTTCCAATATTGAGGAGCACGATTATCAAACGAAGCTTCGTAATGTAGTTAAGTTTTTGAACGAAGGCGACAAAGTGAAATGTTCTGTTCGTTATCGCGGACGTGAAATTGCACATGCCGCGATTGGTCAACGGATTTTGGAGCGCGTTAAGGTAGAAGTTGCAGAACTTTGTACTGTTGAACGTCAACCAAAATTGGAAGGCCGCAGTATGATCATGATCTTGGCTCCTAAAGCCTGATAACATTGGAGGAGGAAACACAAAATGCCTAAAATGAAAACACACAGCAGTTTGAAAGGACGCTTCAAAATTACCGGTTCCGGTAAGGTCCTTCGTTACAAAGCTCACAAAAACCACTTGCTTTCCCACAAATCCAAACGTGCTAAGCGCGTTCTGAACGGTAACCCAGTTATGGCTGCCGGGGATGTTAGACGTTTGAAACAAGGCTTGGCTAACTTGAAAGGCTAATTCTAATTAGTACATTCCGTATGGGGGATCGGCTACGGCCGTACACATACCACGGATACATTTATATTTATTTGGGAGGTTCTTTAATATGGCAAGAGTAAAAGGCGGTTTTGTAGTACGTCGTCGTCATAAAAAGGTTTTGAAACTGGCAAGAGGTTATTTCGGTTCCAAACACCGTATTTTTAAAACAGCTAACGAGCAAGTAATGAAATCCCTGGTATACGCATACCGTGACCGTCGCAACACGAAACGTAACTTCCGCAGACTGTGGATCGTTCGTATCAATGCTGCAGCACGTATGAATGGTTTGTCTTACAACAAACTGATCCATGGTTTGAAACTTGCTGGAGTAGACATGAACCGCAAAATGTTGGCTGATCTGGCCGTTAACGACATCAATGCGTTCAACTCTTTGGCTACTGTAGCTAAAGGCAAAATCAACGCTTAAATTGTATGATACAAGCCGCCGTACCTATATGGCGGCTTTTTTTACGGCTTGGGAGAAATTCGAAGATGAATCTCTGAATGAGTAGAGCGAATAGGCTGTAGTCTGGAGGGGAACAATGAAACCAGATAACTGGTTGAATAACCGTCCATGAGAATACATAAAATACGAACGGTGAAATAATACAAATAAAAACAGGTAAATCCCACTCATCACTAAAGTTCGCGATATGTTTTTGTTATATAACATCACATCGTTGTAACGTTAGTGTGTTAAAACGCTAAATTATTAAGCGTTTTCAATAAAAAAAGAACAAAAATATGTGATATTTGGTGATGAAACATCTGGATTTTAACACTGGTTGATTGTATAATCACCTCTAGTAGGCTAGTCCTAGATTTTTCTCTCCATGTCATAATGTTCGGTTTTTCGACAGATGATAGGATGCCACAAGGGTGAAAATGCGCTTTTAATGTCGAAGAAACCATACATTCTGCATAAAAGTCATTTCTGCTATCTGTTAACCGTTCAATTGTAGGCTGGATTGGAATGAGGGATATATCATTAAGGGGGAAAAAGAGAAATGAAAAAGATGCTCAGCTTGTCTTTGGTAATGTTGCTGGCGGTATCGGTTATGCTCGCAGGTTGCGGTAGCAAACCGAAAGAAGAAACAAATGCCGGAGGAGATACAGGTGGAACTCCCACTGAAGCGAAATCCGATCTCAAAATCGGTATGGTTACTGACGTAGGTGGAGTTAATGACAAATCCTTTAACCAATCCGCTTGGGAAGCTCTGCAAGCGACTGAAACAGAAACAGGTGTAGCAGTTAAATACCTGCAAAGTAAATCCGATGAAGAGTACATTCCTAACTTGAATGAATTCGTCAAAGGTGGATTTGATCTGACTTGGGGTATCGGTTTCCAATTGGCTGATGCAATCAAGACTGTAGCTGAGCAAAACCCTGATTCCAAACTCGCGATCATCGACAGTGTTGTTGATGCTCCTAACGTTAAATCCGTAACATTTGCTGAAGAAGAAGGATCTTACCTGGTTGGTGTTGTGGCTGGTCTGACAACAAAATCCAACAAAATTGGTTTTGTAGGCGGTATGGAAAGCCCACTGATCAAAAAGTTTGAAGTAGGATTCAGAGAAGGCGTTAAAGCAGTTAACCCTGATGCTCAATTCATTTCTAACTACACAGGTGCATTTGATAAACCTGACTTGGGTAAAGCAGCAGCAGCAACACTTTACAATGAAGGCGTAGATATTATCTTCCACGCTTCTGGCGCAACAGGTAACGGTGTGTTTAACGAAGCAAGTGCTCGTAAGAAGCAAGGTCAAGATGTATGGGTTATCGGTGTTGACAAAGACCAATCTCTTGAGTTTGGTGATGAGATCACATTGACTTCCATGATCAAAAAAGTTGACGAAGCAGTTAAGCGCGTTAACAAAGAAGTAGTTGATGGTACATTCGCTGGCGGTTCCGAGAACCTGACTTTGAAAGAAAACGGCGTAGGTATTGCTGATACCTCTACTGCCAATGTATCTGCTGATACACTTGCAAAAGTGGAAGAGTACAAAGAAAAAATCATCAGCGGCGAAATCAAAGTTCCTACAGAGTAATTTTGATCTTAGTCGCAAATGAATAATCATTGGGGCCGGTCTTGACCGGCCTTATGATTGCAAGAACAGGAACATTTGATCAAGTCATCATAACAATTGTACAAGGTCACTGTGCACCAACGCTCCGGTAGGAGCTTTTCTTAAGATAATGGAATTGATATGTTCTTAATGAGCTGAACCATTCGATTATCGCAAGAAAAACTTCAGCTAAGCGCGGTCTGTCTTCTTTGAAAGTACGTCGATAGACGTTTTTTTTACGTTTGCGGAACCACACTATATCAGTTATAAGGGTGATTACATGGGTGCAGCAACCCCCGTCGTTGAGTTAAAACAAATTACGAAGCGTTTCCCAGGCATTGTTGCCAACGACGCCATCAGCCTTCAGCTTCGTAAAGGCGAGATCCATGCGCTACTGGGCGAAAACGGCGCTGGTAAGTCAACGTTGATGAATATTGTATTTGGTCTCTATCAGCCAGATGAAGGTTCCATTGAAGTGAATGGCAAGCCTGTCATCATCGACAGCCCTAACCGAGCGATCGATCTTGGCATAGGCATGGTGCATCAGCATTTTAAACTTGTACAGCCGTTCACGGTAACAGAGAACATTATTTTGGGATCTGAACCAACGAAGGGTCTCAATATTAACTATAAAAAAGCAGCCGCTGAAGTTCAGCGTCTTTCCGAACAGTATGGACTTAAAGTAAATCCTCATGCCAAAATTCATGATATTTCTGTCGGAATGCAGCAACGTGTAGAGATTGTTAAGACGTTGTATCGCGGTGCAGACATTCTGATATTTGACGAGCCTACAGCCGTATTGACTCCTCAAGAGATCAAAGAGCTGATGATCATCATGAAGAAACTTGTAGCTGAAGGAAAGTCCATTATTTTGATCACGCACAAACTGAAAGAAATCATGGAAATCTCCGATACGGTAACGATTATCCGTCGGGGTAAAGTGATTGATTCGGTCAAAACTTCGGAAACAAATCCGAATGAGCTGGCAGAGAAAATGGTGGGGCGGAATGTCACATTTAAAGTGGACAAAAAACCTGCTACACCTGGAGCCAATGTGCTCGAAGTCAGTAAATTAACGGCTAAGAATAAAGAAGGTATTTCGGTTCTGAACCAACTTAACCTGAACGTACGTGCAGGAGAGATTGTCGGAATCGCAGGCGTGGATGGTAACGGCCAAAGTGAACTGATTGAAGCCCTTACCGGACTTCGTAAAGTAGAGAGCGGTTCGATTCTTTTGGAGGGCAAGGAGCTGTCCAATCATTCTCCGCGCCATATCTCGGAGTCGGGTGTAGCCCACATTCCGGAAGATCGACATAAACACGGACTTGTACTTGATTTTTCAGTGAGTGAAAATATCGTTCTGGAATCGTATTATAAAGCACCATACACCCGTAAAGGGTTCCTTAACTTCGATGCCATCAAACAGCAGGCGAAGCGGCTTGTTGAGGCATTTGACGTGCGTACACCAAGTATTGAGACCAAAGCTCGGTCCTTGTCCGGAGGAAACCAGCAAAAGGCCATTATCGCCCGTGAGGTAGATAAAAACCCTGAACTGCTTATTGCTGCGCAACCAACGCGTGGTTTGGATGTAGGGGCTATTGAGTTCGTGCAAAAGCAACTGATTGCACAGCGCGATCAAGGGAAGGCTGTTCTGCTGATTTCATTTGAGCTTGATGAGATTATCAATGTATCTGACCGAATTGCTGTTATTTATGAAGGCCAGATCGTTGGCGAGGTGCTGCCGGAAGAAACCAATGACAGGGAGCTCGGCTTGATGATGGCGGGCAGCACCCAAAAGAGAGGTACTGCGCATGAATAACGTATTGAAATGGTTTACGCGAGATTCATTTATTTTGCCTGTAGTAGCTATTATTATGGGTCTTATTCTCGGTGGAGTTGTCATGCTGATTGGTGGCTACAATCCAATCGAAGCCTATGGTGCATTGTTCACCAAGGTATTTGGTGACATGTACAACTTTGGTGAAGCAGTACGGGAAATGACACCATTAATTATGACTGGACTTGCATTTGCATTTGCATCACGTGCAGGGTTGTTTAATATCGGGGGAGAAGGTCAATTTCTCGTCGGTATGACCGCTGCAACATTTGTTGGTGTTAAATTTGCAGGTTTGCCGATCTATCTTCATGCGCCACTGGCATTGATTGCAGGTGCATTGTTTGGTGGTCTGTGGGCTGCTATTGCTGGTTATCTGAAAGCGGCACGTGGGGTCAATGAAGTTATCAGTAGTATTATGTTGAACTGGATTGGTCTGTATCTGGCCAACCTTATCGTTCGCCAATTCTTGCTGTTGAAGGGCGAGAATCGTTCCGTGGATATCAGCGAATCGGCCTCGATTAGTTTGACATGGCTCTCTGAACTGATGGGTAACTCCCGTGTACACATGGGGACGTTGATTGCCCTTGTGATGGCTGTGCTATTTTATATCTATATGTGGAAAACAAAACAAGGTTATGAAATCCGCGCGGTAGGTTACAACCCTAATGCGGCTGAATATGCAGGTATGCATGTTAACCGGAATATCGTAAAAGCGATGTTTATCAGTGGTATGCTTGCCGGTCTTGGTGGTGCCTTCCAGGTTCTTGGTGTGTTCCATTACCAGACCGTAATGTCGGGTTCACCCGGTACAGGCTTTGACGGAATAGCGGTTGCCCTGATTGGTTTGAATCATCCGTTTGGGGTGTTATTGGGTGCAGTGTTATTCGGTACCCTCACGTATGGATCTGCAGGTATGAGTTTTGCTGCAGATGTTCCGCCTGAGATTATTCGGATTGTGATCGGTTCGATTATCTTCTTCATTGCGGCACAAGGCATCGTGCGCTGGATACTTAAACCGTTCTATTCGAAGCGTAAGAAAGAGAAGGTGTTGTAGATGGACTTGTTGACAATTGGGCAAATTATCAATACGACGCTTGTCTTTGCTACGGCATTGATTTTTGCATCACTCGGCGGAATTTTTTCGGAGAAATCAGGTGTAACCAACCTTGGGCTTGAAGGCTTTATGGTTTTTGGTGCCTTTGCAGCTGGAATCGGGGCGCATTATGCTCAAGAAGCGGGCATGGGTGGAACGACATCGGCCTGGATGGGGGTTTTGCTTGCGATTGTATTGGGCGTACTGGTATCGCTGATTCATGCCGTTGCGTCTATCACATTTAAGGCAGACCAGATTATCAGTGGTATCGTCATTAACTTTTTGGCAGCAGGAAGTACGTTGTACTTGGTTAAACTGTTGTTTGAAGGTTCTGGTGATTCACCGTTGGTTCAAGGCTTCAGCAAGTTTGATGTGCCATTGTTGAAAGACATTCCTTTGCTTGGAGAAGCCTTCTTCAAGAACGTATATCCAACGACATATCTGGCCATTCTGTTCGTATTCCTGACGTATTACATCATGTTCAAAACGCCATTTGGTCTGCGCCTTCGTTCTGTAGGTGAACATCCAAGTGCGGCAGATACGGTTGGTGTTAAAGTGCTTCGTTATCGCTATATTGGTGTTATGATCAGTGGTGCGCTTGCGGCCATTGGTGGAGCTGCGATTACGTTGACGACTACGGGTACATTCTCACACAATACGGTTTCCGGCCAAGGTTATATTGCCATTGCAGCTATGATCTTTGGTAAGTGGAATCCGATTGGTGCCTTTGGTGCGGCTGTCTTCTTTGGATTCTCACAAGCGATCCGAAACTATGTACAGTTGTTTGAATGGTCTCAAAGTATTCCCCAGGAAATTATTTTTATGTTGCCTTACCTGCTTACCATCATCGTTCTCGTTGCAGCGGTTGGACGTTCTTCGGCTCCGTCTGCACTCGGTGAAGCGTATGATCCGGGTAAAAGGTAAACTTGCAATATGTCAATTTACTATCCAAAAGCTTGATAAAAGGGTCCGCCTTGTGCGGGCCTTTTTTGTTTTCTTGAGTGTTGCCAAGCTACTTTTTGACGTTTACTTTAGTTCTCGTGCAGATACCCATATTTTCAGGTAGGGACAAAGAAACAGGCGAATTCAGTGATGGACGAATACACTGTTTTGAACGATCCGAGGAGGAGGGGAAAGTATGAAACAACAAGTTACGCGTGATGAAGCGATGAAATTAATAGGCAAAAATATTGTTGCAATCAAAAAAGACGGCACTCGGGTTACGGGAAAGCTGTTGAAAGTATCGGGCAACAAACTGGTACTCAAGCGTTTGAATGGCAAAAAAGTACGTACAAAAGCGATTCTGCCACTGGTATTGTTTGATCTGCTCGCTATTGCCACACTGCCTTATGCTTATGGAGGTGGTCCCGGCTTCGGTCCCGGATATGGACCTGGACCAAAACCCGGCCCCGGATATGGTCCAGGCTACGGACCGGGATATGGACCTGGAGGACCTGGTGGCGGATATGGACCTGGTCCTGGATTCGGCCCTTATGGTCCAGGTCCACGTCCACCAGGATTTTTCTAGGACATTCTATAATGTCTTTTCCAATTCGTAGCAGCGGCTTATCATGATGTATCGAATCGCGCTGTATCCATTTTTTTGATAAAACTGAAGCCCTTTGGTATTGCCCTCATCCACCATCACTTTAGATCTTCGACAACCCCGGGATGCCGCAAAGCTCTCTGCTTTGAGCAACAAAGTTTGCCCGTAACGTTTGCGTTGTTCTTTCGGACTAACGGCCATCATATCGACATAGAGCAATTCCCCATGCATGAGAAAATGGATGAATGCCACAGCAGCTTTGTCTGGCTCCGGCGAGACAACAAAGGTCATGCCCCTGTTCATTCGCAGGGGTATTTCTTTGCGGATTTTATTAATTTCCTTTTCGCTCATATGGGATAAAGGAACAAGTTGAGTGTCAATCAGCTTCATGATGGCGCCATCATCCAGCTTGGATGTGCGTTGCCGAATCACCATGCGGAGCCTCCTTTCAGGACCAGTCGTGCTGCTCGTATATCCTATGCCCGAAGCAAGATAAAAGGTGACTGAATGAAGCGCTGGGATTAGGGCAACCTTATAGGCTGAAGAGAGAGGGAGGAAGGTTCTCTGAATTTTTATGCAAAACAGGTATTGACTTATCGGTTGGAGGAATCATATAATGTTCCTAACATTTAACGAGAATATTTCATCGGCTATGAAGAGGACGAAGTTTTAAGGGCTCTTTTGCTCAGAGAGTGGCTGGAATTGCTGAAACCACCACCATTATCCCTTATATACGAGCTCACCTCGGAGCTGTTTTCCTGAAAAGCACTGGATGTCACTCCTTTCGCGTATTAGGGAAAATCGTATGTCTGCGTTACAGACAACAGGTATGGGAAACGACTATGTTCGTTTGAGCTATTCGTTTTGTTGTACCTGGTAAGGTCCGTTATTGCGAAATTTCGGGCAAAGTTGGGTGGTACCACGGAAGCGATAACCTTTCGTCCCTCGCAAGCATGAACTTGTTTGCAGGGATGGAAGGTTTTTTTTGTAACTTTAAATGTCAGAATGGTGTAAATTTCGAGAGGAGGATGACTGATGGGAGCTCAAATTCCAGAAGTACGGTCAACAGATGAATTACGTGAAAAATGGATGAAGCCGGAGGTCATTAGCGGATCCGAAATTCTGCTGAGAAGTTTGTTACTTGAAGGTGTCGAGTGCGTATTTGGTTACCCGGGCGGCGCAGTGTTGTACATTTACGATGCGATGTATGGTTTCGAGGATTTCAAACACGTTCTCACTCGTCACGAACAAGGTGCAATACATGCAGCTGACGGATATGCACGTGCCAGCGGCAAAGTTGGTGTCTGCATCGCTACTTCCGGACCAGGAGCAACGAATCTGGTTACGGGTATTGCAACAGCGTATATGGATTCAGTACCACTCGTAGTCATTACGGGGAACGTTATTTCGAGCCTGATCGGTTCAGATGCTTTCCAGGAAGCGGATATTACCGGGATTACAATGCCAATCACTAAACACAGTTACCTGGTGAAAGATGTAAAAGATCTGTCCAGCGTAATTCATGAGGCATTCCATATTGCCAATACTGGTCGTAAAGGTCCTGTACTGATCGACATCCCGAAAGATGTATCAGCGAACAAAACATTGTTTGAACCAACAACTGAACCTGTTATATTGAGAGGGTACAATCCACGGACAGTACCAAACAAACTGCAGGTTGACCGTTTAGCCCAAGCCATTCAGGAAGCAGAGCGTCCAATGATTCTCGCTGGTGGCGGTGTGGTATACTCGGGAGGACATGAAGAACTGTTCGAGTTTGTTGAGAAGACAGGCATTCCAATTACGACTACTCTCCTTGGTCTAGGCGCTTTCCCAAGCGGTCATGAATTATGGACGGGTATGCCAGGTATGCACGGAACGTACACTTCCAATCAGGCTATTCAAAAAGCGGACCTGCTGATTAATATCGGCGCTCGATTCGATGATCGGGTAACAGGCAAGCTGGATGGATTCGCTCCACATGCCAAGATCGTTCATATCGATATTGATCCGGCTGAGATTGGTAAAAACATTGCAACCGATATTCCAATCGTTGGTGATGTGAAGACCGTACTGGAAATAGCCAACAAAGAAGTTGGACGTGCAGAGCGTGCAGATGCATGGAGAGACCAGATCAAACAGTGGAAACAAGAGAAACCTTACAGCTATACGGATTCAGACGAAGTGCTGAAACCCCAGTGGGTTGTTGAAATGCTGAATGATACAACCAAAGGTGAAGCAATTGTAACTACGGATGTGGGACAACATCAGATGTGGGCAGCACAATATTATAAATTTAATCAACCGCGTTCATGGGTAACTTCGGGTGGTCTTGGAACGATGGGCTTTGGATTCCCTTCTGCCATAGGTGCTCAGATGGCCAATCCGGACAGACTCGTTATCTCCATTAACGGTGACGGCGGAATGCAGATGTGTTCCCAAGAACTCGCGATCTGTGCCATTAACAATATACCGGTAAAAATTGTGATCATTAACAATCAGGTACTCGGAATGGTTCGCCAATGGCAAGAGATCATCTATGAGAACCGTTACAGCCATATTGATCTGGCAGGAAGTCCGGATTTTGTAAAACTGGCTGAAGCTTATGGCGTAAAAGGTTTGCGTGCAACCAACAAGGAAGAAGCCCAGCGTGCTTGGCAGGAAGCCTTGGATACACCAGGACCGGTCGTTGTTGAATTCGTAGTACGCAAGGAAGAAAATGTATATCCAATGGTTCCGCAAGGAGCGACAATTGATCAAATGCTGATGGGGGATGCTGACGAATGATAAGACATACGATCTCGATACTGGTAAACGATCAGCCTGGCGTCCTTCAGCGGGTATCAGGGTTGTTCGGTCGACGCGGATTTAACATTGAGAGTATTACAGTAGGTCAATCGGAAGAACCTGGACTCTCCCGGATGGTTATTGTCACCATTGGCGACGATAAAACGCTGGAGCAGATTGAGAAACAATTATACAAAATCATCGATGTCATTAAAGTGGTTGATTTCAGCCTGAAACCGATGGTAGCCCGTGAACTCGCCCTGATCAAAGTGAAAGCAGAGCCTTCCGAGCGTCCTGAAATTCTGGGTGTGGTAGAAACATTCCGCGCATCCGTTGTAGATGTTGGTCCAGGCAGCCTGATTGTGCAGGTAGTCGGAGATACGGACAAAATTGATGCTATGATTGAATTGCTCAAGCCATATGGCATTCGCGAATTGTCCCGTACAGGCATAACTGCATTGGTACGAGGCAACGTATAAAGCTATAATGAATGAAGAGGGACGACGGTTAGCTAACATATACAGTTGATCTTATGTGAGTGTCAGTCCCTTAACAGTTGTAATTTAACATTTTAGTGATGTAACGCTTGAAAATATAGCTACATTCCCGCATTAATGGGCGGGTGTCTGAACGGATCGGATCAGACCAGAGAGGCTTTTGACACTCCAAGCGAGTCGGTCCCTTGAGACACCCGCTCATTAATGAAGGGTTCTTTACAATACAAAGGAGGACTTATAAACATGCCAGTAACTACTTATTATGAACAAGATGCAGAGCTTAACGTATTGAAAGGAAAAACGATCGCGGTAATCGGTTATGGTAGCCAGGGTCACGCCCAAGCTCAAAACCTTCGTGATAGCGGATTGAACGTAGTCATCGGACTTCGTGAAGGTAAATCCTTCGACACTGCAAAAAATGACGGATTTGAAGTTCTGTCCCCGGCTGAAGCAACAAGCCGCGCAGATGTAGTTCAAATCTTGCTGCCAGACGAAACTCAAGCTTCTGTATACAAAAATGAAATCGAACCAAACCTGAAAGAAGGCGCTGCATTGCTCTTCTCACACGGTTTCAACGTTCATTTCGGTCAAATCGTTGCTCCAAAAAACAGCGATGTATTGCTGGTAGCTCCTAAGTCCCCTGGTCACATGGTACGTCGTACTTATGTGGAAGGTTTTGGTGTACCGGGTCTGATCGCGATTGAGCAAGATGCAACGGGTAAAGCTAAAGAAATCGGTTTGGCTTATGCTAAAGGTATCGGTTGTACACGCGCAGGGGTTATCGAAACTTCCTTCCGTGAAGAAACAGAAACAGATCTGTTCGGTGAGCAAGCTGTTCTGTGTGGTGGCGTGAGTGCATTGGTAAAAGCTGGATTCGAAACATTGACAGAAGCGGGTTACGCTCCTGAAATGGCATACTTCGAATGTCTGCACGAACTGAAGCTGATCGTTGACATGATGTATGAAGGCGGACTTTCAAGCATGCGTGATTCCATCAGTAACACAGCTGAGTACGGTGACTATGTAACTGGACCTCGCGTTGTAACTGAAGATACGAAGAAAGCAATGAAAGAAGTCCTGACAGATATCCAACAAGGTAAATTCGCACGCGACTTCATTCTGGAAAACCAATCCGGACGTGCATTCTTGACAGCAACTCGTCGTAACGAAGCTGAACACCCAATCGAAGTGGTTGGCGGACAATTGCGTGAGATGATGCACTGGATCAAGAAGTAAGCATTAACTTCTAGAACATGCACTTTAAGGTATTCAAGTAAACTTAGAGCTTTAACTGGGAATAGCGGCCGTGCTTATGCGTGAGCCGCTATTGCTGGTTCAGAGAAACATATAATAACAAGTACAGGAGGTGCGAAGCGTGCGTAAAATCTATGTATTTGACACAACGCTGCGTGATGGAGAGCAATCCCCGGGAGTCAATCTGAACACTCGTGAAAAGGTGGAAATTGCCCATCAGCTCGAGCGGCTTGGCATTGACCGGATGGAAGCGGGTTTCCCGGCGGCATCTCCAGGTGATCTGGCAGCTGTCAATGCAGTAGCAAATGCGGTCAAAAATGTGACTGTAATTGGCTTGTCCCGTTCCAGAGAGCAAGACATTGATGCGGTAAAAGAAGCACTTAAAGGTGCACAGGACCCGTGTATTCACGTTTTCCTGGCAACTTCGCCTATTCACCGCCAACATAAATTGCGCATGGACAAAGCGCAGGTACTGGATACAGCTCGTTCCGCGATTCGTTATGCCAAGAAAACATTCTCGAAGATTGAATTCTCACTTGAGGATGCAGGTCGTACCGAGTATGATTTCCTCGTGGAAATGGTAAATATGGCTGTTGAAGAAGGTGCAGCGGTCGTGAATATCCCGGATACGGTTGGTTACCTGAGCCCATATGAATACGGAAACATTTTCAAACACCTCAAGGAGAATGTGCACGGCATTGAAAAGGTACAGCTGAGTGCCCACTGTCATAATGACTTGGGTATGGCGACGGCCAATACACTTGCTGCCATTCTCAACGGAGCCGATCAGATCGAAGGTACGATTAATGGCATCGGTGAACGTGCGGGGAACACGGCGATCGAGGAAATTGCTATGGCACTGGAGACACGTCAGGAATTTTTCCAGGCGAAAACATCGCTGCAGTTGTCTGAGATTGCACGGACCAGTCGTTTGGTTAGCCGTTTGACAGGTATGGTTGTGCCTGGAAACAAAGCCATTGTTGGGGCGAATGCCTTCGCACATGAATCCGGCATTCACCAGGATGGCATGTTGAAGGAAAAAACAACATATGAAATTATGACTCCAGAGTCCATCGGTCTGAAGGAAAGCAAACTTGTACTGGGTAAACATTCTGGTCGTCATGCCTTCCGTGAGCGGTTGATTGATCTGGGATATGAGCTGGAAGAAGAAGCATTGAATCGGGCTTTCGCCCAGTTCAAAGATCTGGCTGATAAGAAAAAAGAAGTTACTGACGAAGATCTGCTTGCCGTAATTGAAGAGAAATTGCAGGATGCACCTGAGGTGTATAAACTGGAATCCATCTTCGTAACGTACGGAGATGAATCGGTACCAACGGCCAAAGTCCGCATTGCAACGCTTGACGGGGATACGATTGAGAAGCAAGCAGAGGGTAACGGATCGGTAGATGCAATCTACAATGCGATTGACCAAGTGAGTGGGGAAGACGTAACGTTGTCTGACTATTCCATCAAATCGGTAACACATGGTAAGGATGCATTGGGTGAAGTACATGTTGTGCTGACTCAAAATCAGGTTTCGGTACAAGGACGTGGCGTAAGCACAGATATATTGGGTGCAAGTGCACGTGCCTATGTAGACGGCCTGAATCAATTGATTGAGAAGCGTAAAACATATACGAACCGTGTAAACGTTAACCTGTAGGCTCCGGTGCAGCAAGCACGAACCCTTCATTCAACTGAACTATAAGCTGGAACACATGTACGCTGCCAGGAAGATCTATCTTGATTTGAATTGATATCGTAGATCGTTAGGCTTGCTTTGTTACGTTTAGTGAGGTACGTAAAGAGTCTGACTCTCCTGTGGAGGGCCAGACTCTTTTGCTTGTATTTATATAATTATGGCAGTAAAACATATCACATTTTCTACGCTTACCTATTGTATCGGCTTACGCTATCAAGCTATTACCACGCGTATGCATTAGGGGCATGTCCACCTGGACCCGGGAAAATCTCATCCAGACGTTTGAGCACGGCTTCATCCAAAGTCAAGTCCAGACATTTGAGTGCGGTCTCAAACTGCTCCAGCGTACGCGGTCCGATAATCGGGGCGGTCACTGCCGGATTGGCTGCAACCCATGCCAAAGCCACCGTATCCTGTGGTTCACCGAGATCACGACACAGTGCGGCAAAGTCTTCAAGCTGAGTTTGCTGCTGCTCGATCCGTCCAGCGATGCCCCCGCTGCGTGTTCCTTCCAGCTTCTGCAGAGCGTTACGTCCCAATAAACCACCATCCAGTGGACTCCATGGAATGACGCCGAGGCCCAGCTCTTTGGCAGCGGGCAGTACTTCCAACTCTGGCAAACGACAGTTGAGACTATATTTATGTTGTTCGGAAACCAAGCCGAGGAAATGACGATTCTTGGCTTCGCTTTGAGCGATTGCAATCTGCCATGCAGCAAAGTTACTTGATCCTACATAACCGATTTTACCCTGATGAACGGCATTCTCGAACGAACCCCACAGCTCGTCCCACGATATGGCAGGGTCTACATGATGCATCTGGTATAGCTCGATATGATCGGTCTGTAAGCGGCGGAGGGAACCCTCGAGATGCCGTCTGATTTTGTAGGCGGAGAGGCCAGCTTCGTTGTTGGGGCCATCTGTATCATCATGCATGGAGCCATAGACTTTGGTGGCCAGAACTACTTTTTCACGTCTGCCCCCACCCTGGTTGAACCAGCGCCCGATAATTTCTTCGGTAAGACCGGAATTCTCACCCCAACCGTAGATGTTAGCGGTATCAAAAAAGTTCACTCCTGCATCGAGTGCTGCGTCCATAATGCGAAAAGCTTCTTTTTCATCTGTAGCAGGCCCGAAATTCATGGTACCGAGACAGATTCGGCTGACCTTGAGGCCTGATTTACCCAAATACGAATATTGCATGTTGCTAATCCCTCCTGCGTACCTAATTTGAATTCAGCTATATTTTAACCCAGCCGGGAGGTCAGAACAACTTGGAAAGGCTAATCTCTATTGGCTTATAGGTAAAATCTATTAAAGTCATAGATTGTATATCTTGGTCAAATGACCTTGGAATATGATACAAAAGAGAGAGTTAATATGAGACGTTACTTTATGAATAATTAATGAATGAAATATAAGGAGTGGACAACCCAATGGCAGACGTGAAAAAAATTGCAGTTATTGCAGGTGACGGAATCGGCCCTGAAGTCGTAGCTGAGGCTGAGAAAGTTCTTAAACGTACGGAGGAAGTATTCGGTTATCGTTTTGAGACAGAGCATGCGTTGTTTGGCGGAATCGCAATTGATGAGAAGGGAACACCTCTTCCTGAAGAAACACTGAGCGTATGTAAAAGTGCAGATGCAGTCCTGCTTGGAGCGGTTGGCGGTCCAAAATGGGATAATAACAGCAAGGAGCTTCGTCCGGAAACGGGTTTGCTGGGTATTCGCAAAGCCCTTGGATTATTCTCCAACCTGCGTCCGGCTGTCGTATTTGATTGCCTGAAGGATGCTTCAACTCTGAAGCCGGAAGTACTTGAAGGTACAGATCTGATGGTGGTACGTGAGTTGACAGGCGGTATCTACTTTGGAGAGAAGTTCAGACGTGAAAGTGCACAGGGTGAAGAGGCAGTAGATACTTGTGCATATAATGTAACAGAAGTGGAGCGGATCGTTCGTCAGGCATTCGAAATTGCGCAAGGTCGTCGCAAAAAGCTGGCTTCTGTAGACAAAGCCAACGTATTGGAAACTTCCCGTCTCTGGCGTGAAGTTGTGAACCGGGTAGCACCAGATTATCCGGATGTTGAACTGGAGCATGTACTGGTAGACAACTGCGCGATGCAATTGCTGCGTCGTCCGTCCAGCTTCGATGTCATCGTAACGGAAAACATGTTTGGAGATATCTTGAGTGATGAAGCAGCGATGTTGACAGGTTCCATCGGTATGCTCGCATCTGCATCACTGGGAGAGGGCAGCTTCGGACTCTATGAGCCGGTACACGGTTCTGCACCGGATATCGCAGGTCAAGGCCTCGCTAATCCGATTGCAACCATTCTCTCTTTGGCGTTGATGTTCCGCACAACCTTTGGTTATGCAGAAGGTGCGGATGCCATTGAAGCAGCTGTGTCGGATGTATTGAACGCAGGACACCGCACGAGTGATATTGCTGTAGACAAGAGCACAGCGATCAGCACGACCGAAATGGGCGATTTGATCGTGGCGGCTATTCAGAAACAAGCGTAATTATATTACCAACTACAGGCAGCCCTTTGTTTCCAGTTATGGAAGTACAGAGGGCTGTTCCTTTATCATTTTTGCCACGAAAAATCCTTATTTATAATGATTACAAAAAAATAATGTTTATAATCTTGACTTTGGGAAGTCCGGATGATAACATTTTACTTGTACTTGTTATCAAGTATCAAATCATTTTAATTACAGGAAAAGCGTACGCGTTTTTCTTGATGATGAGCAATCCGCAAGGTTGCTTACATAATCCCAAAGGAGGAATTTTTAGTTATGGCAGAACGTTTGGTAGGTAGACCAGCACCGGATTTCGCAATGGAAACAGTATCGGGAGACGGACAAGATTTCGGTTCCGTTAAACTGTCCGATTATCGTGGCAAATGGCTTGTATTCTTCTTTTATCCTTTGGACTTCACATTTGTGTGCCCAACTGAAATTACAGCTTTGAGCGTTGCTTCCGAGCAATTCAAAGCTTTGGATACAGAAATCCTTGGCGTGAGCGTAGACTCCGTACACAGCCACAAAGCATGGATTAACACACCAGTAGACAGCAATGGTCTGGGTCAATTGAACTTCCCGCTGGCTTCTGACATCACGAAGCAAGTGGCTAAAGATTACGGCGTTCTGATCGAAGAAGAAGGCGTAGCATTGCGCGGTCTTTTCATCATCGATCCAGAAGGCGAATTGAAATATCAAGTGGTTAACCACAACGATGTAGGCCGTAGTGTTGAAGAAACACTTCGCGTACTGCAAGCACTGCAATCCGGCGGATTGTGTGCAATGAACTGGAAACCAGGCGACACTAACCTGTAAGCCAGGTTAACTTGAACGGTTTTTGTTCAAGCCCTCATCCCGTTAGGGATTGAGGGCTTTTTGCACCCTTTTGCCGGAAGTTATCACGAAGTTAATTAAAAGTGTTTGAACAAGCAGCTAAGCGTGTTAATAATATATTAGAAGAAAGTCTTCTTTTTATCTGTTGAAAGAGGAATTGATGGCCTTTAAGGCGAATAGGGTATGGAAACCCGGTAAATATTCCGGTGCTCTGCATTTATAATCTGTACATGAATGTGATACACTGATGGAACTATTCCTTTTCGGAAGTGCTGGAAGTGTACGGGATGGCATTTTAACAAAAAGTCCCGGCACGTAATAAGGAGGGTGAACAAAAATGAGTTACTGTTGTGGGGCAAGTATGGTTGGAACGAAGGGCACGCTGAAGCATTACCGCACCCAGGTTCATAATGTTCCCCTGCTGTTTTGCCCGGTGTGTCATCGGGTTGAGGTGCATTATAAAGTGGAAAACGAATACGAAATTCTGGCTGAATATGCGCATGGAGACGGTGCATCCGAGATCGACTTTCAAGATTATGTTACAGAAGATGAGGATGCCATTTTCGAAAACTGTGTAAACCGTGAGAGCGAGGATGCCATGGTCATTGTGCAGCGCCAGATTGATATGGCTCTGGATTTGCTCAGGCTCGCCAAGGAAACCAAAGACGAGAAGTGGGAAAGCGAACTTAAACGTCGATTAGCTGTGATGAGTCAGCGCAGACTGAAAATTCAGCATAATAAGACCGGACTATAGATGATCTCGGATATATCACAATTTAAAGATATTAAAAACGAAGCTGATTTGCCCCTTGGGTGAAACGGCTTCGTTTTTGTGCTTTGTTTCTGGAACTAATTCGAGGTTTTTTTTAAAATAATTTCCATTCGACACTTTCTCCGATTGACTCTCTTCTATAAACTTGTCTATGATAAAAGCAGACTTGCAAAAGAGGCGGAGCAAAAAATGTTCGTGTTTGGGAATAGGAGAAGGTCAGAATGGAACAAACGTATATGATTTTCCGGATCGACTGTTGGTTACCGGGAATAGACCAGCTTGAGTTCCGGACATGCCATCCATATTTTCGGCGCTCAGCCCCCCAACGAAAGGGCACCGGTAATGAAAAATAAAATCGGCCCTTCCTGTTTCTGTGATGATATGATGTCCGAATGGCAAGTTTATCATTTACGTGAAAAGGAGGAACCTGACATGATTAGTGAATTTCAGGATACAGTGCCTCAACCAACGGATGGATTCCCGCCTGTGCATCTGGATAACAACAAGTACGAGAATGTACTGGAACATCTGGATAGCGGTATTATGTTGTTTGACAGTCACGGTGTATTGACGTTTATTAACGTTCAGATGGCAAAGTTGTTGGAACTTCCAAGAAGTCTGTTGAGCGGCTGCACCCTGATGCAAATGCTGCATCATCCGCAGATGAGCCGATTCAAGAAAAAGAAAATTTTACGTATTTATCGGGAAACCATTTTTCACCGTAAGCGCTATCATGAGTTGATCGATGAATACGGAAGGCATTGGCTGGTTACTGTGACGTACGGTGATCAGATGGATGGGGACTTTTTGTTCAGCGTCAAAGATGTATCTGATTATAAACAAATTGAACAGACCGCTTATCAAAATGACAAACTTGCGATGCTGGGGCGGATTTCAGCATCTATTGCTCATGAAATTCGTAATCCGTTGACTGCAATCCGTGGGTTCATCCAATTGCTCAGGCCCCATTTGCTACAGCTCGGCAAAGATGAGTACGCGCGGATCATACTGACGGAGATTGATCGGGCGAACGACATCATCTACGAATTTTTGAATTCTTCCAAACCGTCGGCTCCACAGAAGACCGTGATGTCCGTTGACTCTTTGCTCAAAGAGGTGGTCTTGCTGACGGAAAGCGAAGGTTTGATGAAAGGATGCGAGATCGTACTGGATGAAGGGGATGCCCCGCTGAATGTGTCCATTGATGTCAAACAGATTAAGCAGGTTATTTTGAATATGGTGAAAAATGCAATGGATGCCATTGAGGAAGTTGGCGAAGAACATACGGGTCTAATTCGAATATCTACCGCCACCGAAAACAAGTTCGTGCAGATCTCCATCGCGGATAACGGTCATGGGATGGACCATAACACGCTTGTACGTCTGTTTGATCCATTCTTCACGACCAAGGAGAGCGGAACGGGGCTTGGACTTTCGGTGAGTTACCGAATCATCAAGAACCATGGAGGTACCATCTCTGTGGATAGCAAAAAGGGCAAAGGTACGCGGTTTATGATTATGTTACCTTTGGTATATTGAGAAGAGCGGGGAGTCCAGGAGTTGGCCATTTGCCAACTCCTTTGTTTTATGTTGCCAATAAGGGTTATAGTTAGTAATGAATGCGAATACATAAGCTCCATAACGGAAGGATGAGATGCAGATGGAAATCCAAGGAATGGAACAAATGAATCAACAATTGATGGATCACGTGGGAAAAGTGATTGTGGGAAAAGAGCATACCATAGAGCTGGTGATGACAGCGATCATAGCGTCAGGACATGTGCTGCTGGAGGATGTACCGGGTACCGGGAAAACGATGCTTGCCAAATCGGTAGCCTCTACATTGGACTGCACATTCCAGCGGATACAGTTTACACCGGACTTGCTGCCCTCTGACTTAACAGGAATTCATTTTTTTAATCAAAAAGAAGGGGATTTTGAATTCCGACCAGGCCCCTTGTTTGCTAATCTCGTACTAGCTGATGAGATTAACCGTGCTACACCGCGTACACAATCAAGCTTGCTGGAGTGCATGGAAGAGCGCCAGATTAGTATCGACGGTTCAACGAGACAGCTGGAACGGCCATTTATCGTTATCGCCACCCAGAACCCTATAGATAACCAGGGAACTTTTCCGCTACCTGAAGCACAGATGGATCGTTTTATGATGAAAATTCGCATGGGTTATCCAAGCAGTGAAGAGAGTGTAGAAATTTTGAGACGTACGGTAGCCAGTCGTTCAGTTGATGATCTCTCGGCGGTGATCAGTCGTGAAGAACTTTTGAAGGCGCAGGATACGTATAAAACAGTGCAAATCAACGAAGATTTGCTGCGATATATCATTCAGTTAACCGAAGCGACAAGGCAACATCCCGAGCTCTCGCTTGGTGTAAGTCCACGAGGGGCTCAGGCATTACTCAAGGCAAGTCAGGCATGGGCTGCACTGCATGGCAGAGACTTTGTTTTGCCTGATGATATTAAAGTACTGGCGGAACCTGTGCTGGCCCACCGACTGGTATTCCGTAACCGGATCAGACAACAAGAGGGCTTGGCTGAGCGTATCATCCAGGAACTTCTGAATCAGACAGAAGTGCCTACGGAGAATCTCGCTACAAGCGGGCGTTAATCTTATGGCATTATTATGGCTTGTCCTTGTTGGAGGCATTGTCGTAGTTATACATGGTGTGTGGTTTGGACGACCTGCACTGCGAAAGCTCAAGTACAGCAGACAATTCAGCAAGCTGCGTTGTTACGCTGGAGATGAACTTGAGATGGTGGAGACGATATCAAATGAGAAACGAGTCTCCGTTCCGTGGCTCAGACTTGAATCGATGATGCCAGTGTCGTTTGTATTTCGTTCCGGTTCAGGTATGGATATTAGTCAAGGCGAAATCTATCAGAACCATAAGAGTATTTTTACGTTAAAACCGTTTACTCGTATTACGCGTAAGCATCCTTTTACATGTACTCAGCGTGGAATTTATCCATTAAATACAGCAACGATGACAGGTGGGGATCTCTTTGGCGTGTGGCGTTCCACCAAACCGATTCCTTTGCAAATGTCTATGATTGTGTATCCTTCATTAGTGAATGCAGAGGATCTTCCTGCAATTTATCAGGTATGGCAGGGAGAAGTTGAAGTATCACGATGGATCGTTGAAGATCCTTTCTTGATCCTGGGTGTTCGGCCTTATGGTGCAGGCGACCCCATGAATCGTATTCACTGGAAAGCGAGTGCACGTACAGGTGAATTACAAGTCTACAAGCAGGGATGGACGGCTGATCCGCAATCCTGGATTGTAGTCAACATTCAGGAATCTGCAGATATGTGGAGTGTTGTCACTCGACCGGAGAAGATTGAACGGGCACTTCGTTACGCTGCCACGGCTGCAGTGGATGCCATCGGTAGAGGGTTGCCGGCAGGTTTCGCCCATAATGGCTATCATGTGGGTGGTGGCCGAGATACACTTCGGATTGAGCCGGATTATGGCACGCCCCATCTGGAACGGTTACTGGAAGCTATGGCTGAGACAGAGTTGAAATGCATGGTGCCCATGGAGCAATTTCTGAACGATGAAGTAGGTCAGAATGAAGAAGCACAGCAAATCCGCAGCTATCTGCTGATTACATCCTATGTATCTGCCGCTATGGAGCACGAGATTGCACGTCTGCACGAACAAGGACATCGTGTAACGATTCTCCCGGTAGAGGACGTGAAGGGTAATACAAAGGCGGTGAGTGCATGAGGAACAGACCGGTAGCGACGACCACAGGACTCATAGCAATGCTTGCCGTCTTGATGGCTGGCATATACCTTTTTCCGATATTTACGCTTGCTTCATTCTACGCAATGGAACATTTGCCGTTCACATTATTCATCCTGGTCATTCTTGTAGGTTGGTTAGGACAGTTCATTCAGCATAAAATTCCAGGTTTTAGCGAGAAGAATACATTCATTCGTGGAGTAACGGCACTCGTTATAGGAATTCTCTTCGCACTCGTTGTTGGGATGAGCCTTATTCTCCCGTTGCCGGATATCATCACATTGGTACTGTGTGGAGTCATCTCGGCTTATGCAGGTCTGACCTTCCAACCAGTCTTTCATTCTGTGTTGTTATGGCGCTTGCAGATTATGGGTGTAATCAGTGCAATCGTGCTTATGATTGCTTCGAATTCGTTAGAATTCATGCAGCCGATACAAACCTATACCCTATGGATTTATATTGCGGGAGTGATCAGCTTTGCCTTTTGGCTGGTTGGACGATATATGCTGCAACTGGATCAGGCAATACTCAATGATGGCAAGAGAAGATTGGTATTAAGAGATTTTGCACGTGCGAATCATCAGCGGTTCATGTGGATGTTTATTGTTATCGTCGCGATTGGTGCTTTCCCAAGTCTGGCTGCCTGGCTGGGACCGCTGCGTGATCGCTTGCTCGCATGGATCAGGGGATGGTTTGGTCCGATTTCTGGCGAGGAGCCACGATTACCAATGGACAACCCCAATCAGCCACTAAATATACCGAATGACTGGAGAGAGCCGCCATCCGAGCCCTCAGTTCTCTGGAACATCCTCGGGTGGGTAGTGATGTGTGCTGTAGCAGGAGCTATCCTGTGGCTACTTATGAGGTTGGGACAAAAAACGATAAACAGACTTATGGATCGATTCAAGGGGATGTTACAACCAGGTGAAAAGAAGGCAGAACCACGGACGGAGTATATCGATGTCAGTGAGACGCTTGATGCGCCAGCAAAAGTCCGAAAGAATTGGTTTCGGAAGAAAGAAGCGCCACCTGCACAGGATGCTGAACGTGTTCGGTATTACTATCGGACTTGGATTGAAAGAGCCGCTCATCGAGGCGTGGTAATACAGGGGACGCACACTCCGCTGGAGGCTGCACAGACCATTATTCAGAATGATGTGAAGTTAGAAGAAGATGAGCTGTCTGCGAGACTGCCAGATACGTATAATGCCGTTCGTTATGGAGAGAAAGCTCCCGATCGTTCCGATATGGTTGAGATTGACCGAATCTGGAGATCTTATCGAAGTAAATAAGTCCGGAATCCCTTTACTTTTCTTGTCACGTTCAAGTATCATGAGAGGAATACACAAGTTGGTCAGAAAAGGAGCAGACATTAATGAAGACAAATCATTGCAAAATTGTAGATTGTACGATCCGTGATGGCGGATTGGTGAATAATTGGGACTTTAGCGTGGACTTTGTTCAACAGCTATATGCTGGATTGAATGAAGCTGGCGTTGATTATATGGAAATTGGATATAAGAACTCTCCGAAGTTGCTTAAAGGTGCCGAGGAAGCAGGACCATGGCGTTTCCTGAACGATGATTTCCTGCGTAAAGTTATTCCTCAAAAAGGCAATACCAAACTGTCTGCACTGGTTGACGTAGGTCGTGTGGACGAAAATGATATCTTGCCTCGCAGTGAGAGCATGCTGGATCTGATCCGGGTTGCCTGCTACAGCAAAGATGTGGACAAGGCACTTGCACTGGTTCAAACATTCCATGATCGTGGATATGAAACTACACTTAATATTATGGCACTCTCCAATGTTATGGAGAATGAATTGCTGGAAGCATTTGAATTGATCAAAGAAAGCGCTGTGGATGTTGTTTACATTGTAGACTCTTACGGTAGCTTGGACCATAATGATGTGAAATATCTGGTAGAGAAGTTCAAGACTCACTTGCCTAACAAGCGTCTTGGTGTTCACACACATAATAATATGCAACTTGCGTTTTCTAACACATTGGTTGCGGCAGAACTTGGCGTTGAGCTGCTTGATGCTTCTGTGTATGGTATGGGACGTGCGGCAGGAAACTGTCCAACCGAATTGCTCGTAGCTCATCTGAAAGGAACGAAATACAATCTGCGTCCAGTACTTGGTGTATTGGAACAGTTGATGGTTCCACTGAGAGAAAAAGAAGAATGGGGTTACATTCTGCCTTACATGATTACAGGTGCGTTGGACGAGCATCCACGTTCAGCGATGGCGATTCGCTCATCGGAAGACAAGGATAAGGTTGTTGATTTTTATGATAAATTAACAACACCAGAAGTGAATTTTGATAAGTAATATAGTCTGAAATACAGTTGTAAAATAGGAAAACATGGACTCTAAATGGAGATCCATGTTTTTTTAGTTCTTAATGCCTTGTTTTTCTCTATATTTATGAATAAATATTCCTAGGAGTAACTATTTTTTAGTTCACGTATACAAAATTAAATGTTATTATGTACCAGATAGCATGTGTATGCATGTGAATTGAACGTTGGTTAATATGTTTTTTGTCGAATCGTGTAGTAAGCTGTTAAGTTTGGTTAATGTAATTCAGGATAGGTGATCCCGGGAAGGAAAACACGGCATGAAGGTTAATCTGCAAGATCAGAGAAAAATAAGTTGGGTCGCTGTGTGCGGCTTATTGTGTTTCCTCGCAAGTCAATGGTTTCGTTCTTCTTCAAGCTCTGATCTGATCATTTCGGGTTACCCGGTTTTGACACTCTTGGGTGGATTCGCTGCGGCAGCGGCTTGTATCGGCATCTACAATCAAAGCTGGTTGTTTCGGACACAGAAGCTAACTCTTCGAAGGACATTATTGACAACACTCTTTTTATTGATTGGTCTGTTTGAACTGGTTCATATTGTTTCATTTGCAGAAGAGATTCCAAATGGAGCCATGATGGAATCGGAGTTCTCCTTAATGATGTCAACCATGGGATCTTTGGTATGTTCCGTAGGTTTACTGCTCGTGTATACCTTAAATGAGAAAGAAATTGCATTACCACGCAAATTCTTACTGTTCAGTGGGACATTGGGTACCTTTGTTATTTTGTACATACTGGCTATTCAGGAATGGAGCATGTTGCCAAGTATGCTTGATGGGGAAGTGCTTGGTGGTATCTTCACCCGAGTTCATCTTATGGTCGGATTGCTCTATGGCATTATTGCAGTTCTTTTGTTTGTTCAATGGAAAAAAACCAAAGACGGTGATTTACCAACCATTCTATGTGGCATTCTGTGTTTCTTTTTTGGTGAATGTTATTTTGTTTCAGCAACTGGGGTGAACGATCTCAATCTGTTATTAGGATTGCTGAGTAATTGTATGGCATATTTTTTTATTCAAAAAGGGCTGTATACGTCCGTAGTGGACACGCCTTTCCTGCAACAGCAGGTCGCGGAAGCCAAGATGAACTATATTGCTCATCATGATGATGTAACGGGACTTCCAAACCGTCGTCGCCTTTCACAGCGGTTGAAAAAGATGATGGATGATGCCGTGGTGCAGGAACAGCTTGTTGGTGTATTGGTCCTGAATATTAATCGGTTCAAAACCATTAATGATTCGCTTGGACAGCAAGCAGCTAACCGGGTTTTGCGTCAGGTAGGTCAACGACTGAAACATTTGTCACTTCCAGGAGAAGAAGTCTTTGGATTGGGAAGAGATGAGTTTGCATTAACGATGACAGATTTCAGTTCAACCGATACGGCGCTGCGCCGGACAAGATCCATTTTGCAACTTTTTGAGAAGCCCGTCTTGGTTGATGGCAACGAGTATCATCTTACACTTGGGATCGGGATGGCCATTTTCCCGCATGATGGGGAGTCACCACTGGAGATTATTCAGAATGCAGATACGGCTTTGCACAGTGCTAAGGAACAAGGAATGGAACTGAATCGTTTTGCCCATGCGATGCAGATGAAGGCACAGGAGCGTTTGCAGCTTGAGAATGATCTGCGCAAGGCGTTGGATCGAGGTCAGTTCTACCTGGTCTACCAGCCGCAGGTTAATCTGCAAAGTGGGCTAATCGTTGGCATGGAAGCCTTGGTGCGTTGGCAGCATCCGCAGCGAGGCTCGGTATCTCCGGCGGAATTTATTCCTCTGGCAGAAGAGAGTGGACTCATTGTGCCACTTGGCGAATGGGTGCTTCGTGAAGCGTGTGCACAGAACAAACAGTGGCAGGAAGCCGGTTATCGTAAACTGTGTGTTTCGGTGAATTTGTCGATGAGACAATTCAGGCACTCCCATTTGTTGGACAATATCAATGGCATTCTCAAAGAGACGGGACTAGAGCCTGTATGGCTTGAACTGGAGATTACAGAGAGCATGACATTTGATAAAGACCGGTCATTCGAACAATTGCGCAAAATCAAAGAAATTGGTGTGCATATCAGTATTGATGATTTTGGAACGGGATACAGCTCGTTGCACTATCTGAAGGACCTGCCGATTGATCGGCTCAAGATCGACCGTTCATTCGTTAATGAAGTCATGGAGGACAGTAATAACGCTGCGATCGTATCTACCATCACTTCAATGGCGCATCATTTACAACTGAAAGTCACAGCTGAGGGTGTGGAAAACGAAGATCAGATGGTCTTTCTTCGCAATCAACACTGTCACGAGGCACAGGGGTATTTCTTCAGCAAACCGATTAAAGCCGCTGAATTTGAAAAGCAGTTTTTGAGAGATGTGGATAAGCCTACAGGCTAGGGAACAGCGGGGGCGCGAGGGTGCTCCTGCTTTTTTTGATGGATGCGTAATGAAAAAAAATGGGAAATATGACTTGCATGCTATAGAGGATCATGGTATATTATTATTTGTGAAATCACTGTTAAATTCCTAAGGAACTTAACATTTAAATCTTCAATCATGCGGGTGTAGTTCAATGGTAGAACTTTAGCCTTCCAAGCTAATAGCGTGGGTTCGATTCCCATCACCCGCTTAACGAAGCAGTACCGGAGTCCTTGCGATGCAAGGGCTTTTTTTCTGTCTTAAAAGAAAATTGAGAATAAAAGTAATCAGAAGGTTGTTTTGTCATCGGAGTGTCGAGTAAGTAAGTATTCTTTAGTTTAATTTATATAACCTTTGCTTTTTTACAATGATCTGGTACAATAACGGAGAAATTGATACTACACATGAATGAGAGGTAACCATACGTCCCATGAAGTAAAACACATGAATTGAACCCCAGTTAACTGCAGACGGTTTTATGACGCAGTCAGCCAGAGCGGCTGAGCAATGAGGGGATTCGTGTGTCCAAATTCAGCTATGGGAAAAGGTATGGAACAAGTAAGCCTTGAAGGTTTACGTGTACCCTGTGTTTGGGGTTTCTTTATTCATGCCGTAGCTTACCTTAGATCTGTCTTTGAATGCTTGATCCAACCCTGAATTGCCAAACCGCCGGCTGATGCCAGCGGTTTTTTTTGTTCAGCAAAAAGGATGCAGGAAGGATGAGGCCTCATGATGACATTGGTACGCTTACATGAAGTATCAAAAGAGTGGAACGGTAATGAATTGTTTACAGGATTGAATTTGGAGATTAATGAGGGCGAACGACTCGCCATTCTGGGTCGAAACGGATGCGGCAAGACAACGTTGTTACGCATCATTTTGGGTGAGGAGCATGGTGGCGGAAGGATTGAACGTCATATCCCTCAGCAGGAATGGGGGTTCATGCGCCAGCGCTCGGAGATTGAGGCCGGGATGAATGTACTGGATGCGGTCCGGCGTGAGAGCGGTCAGATCTATGAAGTAAAACGGAACTTGGAAGAACTGGAACAACGTCTGAGCATCAGCACTGAAGCGGATGAAGAGCTGCTTGCAGCTTATACACAAGTGATGGAGCAATATGAACAGTTGAACGGTTATATGTGGGAGACTGAGGTAGAGAAAGTACTGACTCGCCTTGGATTATCCGCAGAGCATTGGAATAGACCCTATCATTCCTTGAGCGGTGGACAAAAAACAAAGGCTCGTTTGGCAGGACTGCTTGTCAGCAAACCCAATTTCCTGATTCTAGATGAACCGACGAATCATCTGGATGAGGGAAGCATGCGCTGGCTTGAAGAGTGGTTATCCTCATATGAAGGTACGCTGTTATTTGTATCACACGATCGTACGTTTATTGATCAGGTAGCAACAGGAGTCATTGAGTTCAGTCCAGATGCCCTGACCAAATACAAGGGCGGATACTCCGACTACAAGATCCACAAAGAGCGTGAATTACGCGAACAGGAAACGATCTACCGCAGGCAGGAATTGGAACGTAAGGCGCTGGAAGAAACGATTCGAAATTATCAGGAATGGTTCCATAAAGCGCATAATTCGGCAACTGATGTGGAGGTGAAGATCACCCAGAGCTTCTACAAGGCCAAAGCCAACAAAAATATTTCACGATACCATGCGAAACAAAAACAGCTGGAGCGTTTGGAGCGGGAACGGGTGGATAAACCTCGTGAAGCTGCAAAGTTGAACATGGAATTACAGATGAATCCACTCGCTGCACGCCAGCTTCTTGCACTAGAAGAGGTTACTTTCTCGTATACCGGTAACGAGGTATTGCTTCGCGATCTTCGAATCACGGTTGAACGTGGAGACCGTCTTGCCGTAAGAGGCCCCAATGGAACAGGAAAAACTACACTGTTGAAGCTGATGATTGGTGAGCTGGAACCTTCGCAAGGCAAGGTCACACGGCATCCACAGCTGAGAATCGGTTACTTTTCACAGGAACTGGAGGGACTTCCCGAGCATCTGACCCTGCTGGACAGCTTGCTTACCCTTCCATCCATGACACAAAGTGCGGCACGGACCATTCTGGGATGTTTTCTGTTTTCCAGAGATGATGTGTTCAAGCGCATTGGGGATTTGAGCATGGGGGAAAAGTGCAGAGTGGCATTTTTGAGATTGTATTTTGGCGGAGCAAATCTGCTAGTGCTGGACGAACCGACGAACTATCTGGACATTGATACCCAGGAAGTCATGGAGAATGTATTAAAACAGGCTTCAGGTGCTTTGGTGCTTGTATCCCATGACCGGATGCTGACAAAGACACTCGCGAATCGATTGTGCGATCTGGAGGCTGGAGGCACAGCAACTCTGTTTGAAGGAGGCGTGACGGATTGGGAGCAGTCCACCAAACTTCGGGAGGTGGCGCTGGAGACTCGGGAATCCGATGACGAGAGGTTGCGATTGGAGATGCGCCTGTCGGAGTTGCTGTCTCCTGTGAGCAATGCTGGAAAAGACATTCTGACACAGCGCGAGCAATCGAATGAGCGAGCAGTCGAGGCAGCTGAGATTCGCGAAATCCAGCAGCGCCTAAAACAATTGAAAGATAAGGGTGCAAGCATAAATTAGAACATGGACGGCTTGCTATTTCGATCTATTTTGCATATAATTATGAACGATCATCGATGATTATATCGATATAGGTAAGTGTTCAAAAAGATCGGTTTTCAGTACCAAGAAGATGGGATGAAGATAGAAATGGAGTAGCGGAGCGTAGGGAAAACTACGTGAGCAACGGACATTTCGGCTGAATGCCATATTCGACGCTGATGATGCCGCCAGGCATCATTCGTAATCAAAAGCGGACTTTTTGACAACCTCTAAAGGTTTAACTAACAAGTAAACGTGATGATGGAGATAAGTAAGCAGTGCCTCTGGACAGGGAGGAAGCGCCGTAGATTGAGAGCGTTTCTGTAGAACAAGGCTGCCGAAATTCACTCCGAAGCGGTTCCCTGAACCTGTTTGTGTGCAGTCACAGAGGCAACAGTAGGGGCAAACGGTTAACGGTCGTTATTCCGTACAAAGTGAGACAGAACCGGTTGCAGGCCAGAAGGGCCACGCAGCAATGGATGTCTAACAAGGGTGGTACCACGGTCTTTTCGTCCCTTCAGGGGAGAGAAGGCCTTTTTTTGTTGCAAAAACACCACAAAAAGGGGGCAATTACACATGAAAGAACGTTTAGAGGCATTGAAGATCGAAGCGCTGGAGCAGTTGTCTGGTGTGAATGATCCGCAGACGCTCGGTGATCTGCGTGTAAAGTATTTGGGGAAAAAGGGTGCATTAACTGAGATTTTGCGTGGTATGGGTGCGCTTAGTGCGGAGGAACGTCCAGTTATTGGTCAAGTAGCCAACGATGTTCGGGCTGCCATTGAGGAAGTCATCGACAGCAAGCAGGATCAGTTCCAGAAGGAAGAGACAGCGAAGCGTCTGCAATCCGAGAAAATTGATGTGACCCTGCCAGGACGTCGTGGACGTCAAGGCGGACTGCACCCACTGACCAAAGTGGTACAGGAGATCGAAGATATTTTCATCGGTATGGGATACCGCATTGCGGAAGGTCCTGAAGTCGAAATGGATTATTACAACTTTGAAGCATTGAATCTACCGAAGAATCACCCGGCGCGCGATATGCAGGATTCCTTCTATGTTACCGAAGACTTGTTGATGCGTACCCATACATCGCCGGTTCAAGTACGTACCATGCAGAGCATGAAGGGCGAAGTGCCTGTCAAAGTCATCTGCCCAGGTAAAGTATACCGCCGTGATGACGACGATGCGACGCACTCTTTCCAATTTAACCAGGTTGAAGGATTGGTCATTAGCGAAAACATTCGTATGAGCGATCTGAAAGGGACCCTGCTGCAATTCGTGCGCGAAATGTTCGGTTCCCACACGGAAATTCGTCTGCGTCCAAGTTTCTTCCCGTTCACAGAGCCAAGCGCGGAAGTGGATGTAACCTGTGTACAATGTGGCGGTAGCGGCTGTCGGGTATGTAAACAAACAGGCTGGCTCGAAATTTTGGGCGGCGGTATGGTTCACCCGAAAGTACTGGAAATGGGTGGTTATGATCCGGAGAAATACAGTGGTTTTGCATTCGGAATGGGCGTAGAGCGTATCGCCATGCTGAAGTATGGAGTCGATGATATCCGTCACTTCTACAACAGTGATCTGACCTTCCTGAAGCAATTCGGACGGCTGTAACTTTACAATAAATAGATCAACGTATATAGAGCAAGCGTTATGAACCGGGAACACCAATTTATAGATGAAGGAAGTGAACGTCCATGAGAGTATCGACAGATTGGCTGTCTGATTATATTTCCCTTGAAGGTGTGACGCCACAGGAATTGGCGGAGAAAATCACCCGTGCGGGTGTCGAAATTGATGTAGTGGAGAACCGCAACAAGGGCGTAAATAAAGTTGTTGTGGGATATGTGAAGAGCAAGGAGAAACACCCGGATGCAGACAAACTGAATGTATGTGTCATCGATGCCGGCCAGGAAGAAGATCTGCAGATCGTGTGTGGTGCGAAAAATGTGGATGCAGGCCAAAAAGTAGTCGTAGCCCTGGTTGGAGCGAAGCTCCCTGGTGGATTGGATATCAAAAAAGCCAAACTGCGCGGTGTTGTCTCCCTTGGCATGATCTGTTCCGCCAAAGAGCTGGGCATGAACGACAAATTGCTGCCAAAAGATCAGCAGGAAGGTATTCTCGTTCTGCCAGAACAAACGGAGGTTGGCACGCCAATCAGCCAGGTTCTTGGTCTCGACGATCATGTGCTTGAACTGGACCTGACACCGAACCGTTCCGACTGTCTCAGCATGCGTGGTGCTGCCTATGAGGTGGGTGCTATCTTGGGTCGTGAAGTGAAGCTGCCGAGTCCCAAAGACCAACTGGTTGAAGTTGGAGATGCAGCTGCGAATCATATCTCTGTAGAGATTAAGGCACAGGAGCAGTGCAGTCACTATGCAGCTCGTTATGTAACTGGCATTAAGCTGGGTGCTTCCCCGCTGTGGATGCAAAACCGTCTGATGGCTGCTGGTGTTCGTCCGATCAATAACATCGTTGATATCACGAACTATGTCATGCTGGAATACGGCCAACCGCTACATGCATTTGATGCGGATAAGCTGGAAAAAGGCCATATTGAAGTGCGGATGGCCAACGAAGGCGAAACGATTGTTACGTTGGATGGCCAAGAGCGTAAGCTGGAGCCACATATGTTGCTTATCACAGATGGCGTGAAACCAGTAGCCATCGCTGGGGTTATGGGTGGCGAGAATTCCGAGGTATCGGAAGGTACGGTGAATCTGTTGCTGGAATCCGCCAAGTTCGACGGCGGAACCGTTCGGAAAACGTCGCGCCAACTGGGGCTGCGTTCCGAAGCAAGCATGCGTTTTGAGAAGGAAGTAGACCCGGGTGCGGTGATTACGGCTTTGGATCGTGCGGCTGAACTGATTCAGCGTTATGCTGAAGGTGAAGTGCACCAAGGAATCGTGGAAGCTGGAGCAGAAGCTGCGGAGAAACGTGTAATTCAATTGTCGCTGGACCGACTGAATCGTTATCTGGGAACCGATCTGTCTTTGCTTGAGGTAAAAACGATCTTCGCTCGCTTGCACTTTGCATGTGGTGATGCTGATCAAGGATTGCTGGATGTGGAAGTGCCAACACGCAGAGGGGATATTACGCTCGATGTAGACTTGTTTGAAGAGATTGCACGCCTGTACGGATACGACAACATTCCAACCACATGGATTGAAGGACCGACGACTCCAGGGGCATATACACGCTCTCAAGCAATGCGCCGCACGATTCGTGGATTGCTCTCAGGCAGTGGCTGGCAGGAAATGATCAGTTACTCCTTTGTACACCCGGATAAAGCGACCCTGTTCCCGGCGTTGACACAAGGAAGAAAAGCCGTGAAACTCGCGATGCCTATGAGTGAGGACCGCAGTGTGCTTCGTACGAGTATTTTGCCGCAAATGCTGGATGCAGCGGTGTATAACATGAACCGTAAACAGGATTCACTGGCTGTATTTGAAGTGGGCAATGTGTTCTTCACCGAAGAAGATCAGTTGACCAAACAACCGCATGAAATCCCAGTACTGGGGCTGCTGCTCACCGGGAATCGTGCAAGCCAGCAGTGGAATGTTGGAGCGGAGAAAGTAGACTTCTTCGATCTGAAAGGTGCTCTTGAGCATCTGTTCGCCTATGTGGGGCTTGAACAACGCATTCGCTTGGTAGCAAACAGCCCTGAAGGATTCCATCCGGGACGTTCCGCATCGGTTTACCTGGAAGGTAAGGATGGCGGGGAAGGCACATTGATCGGTACATTGGGTCAATTGCATCCGGAACTGCAACAGCAGTATGATCTGAATGATGTGTACATCGCAGAGATTGCACTTGAATCAATCTACAACGAAGCAGACGCTGACATTCGTTATCGTGAGCTTCCGCGTTTCCCAGCCATGGAACGTGATATCGCGGTTGTTGTGAATGAGGATGTTGAAGCTGGAGATATGCTGCGCGCCATTCGTGAATCGGCGGGTGAATTGTTACAAAACGTACAGGTATTCGATGTGTTTACTGGCAGTAAACTGGGTGAAAACAAGAAGAGCGTGGCGATGGCACTGGTATACCGGAATCGTGAACGTACACTCACCGATGAGGAAGTTACTGAAGTTCATGCCCGTGTAGTGGCTCGTCTGGAAGAGCAATTCGGAGCGGAATTGCGTAAATAGGACAAAAGAAGATTTTTTGAACAAAGATTAGCAGGAATTGTTTGAAGTCACATCGAATCCTTAGCATTAGAGGATCGATGTGACTTTTTTGTGATTACAGCTTAGAATCAACATACAGACTTGAAGGAGGGCACAACTGTGACTACACCTGATCGTACACGCGTCACCGTAGAGATCTACGGGACTTCCTATAAACTGGTTGGCAGCAGTGCCGACTATATGAAACAAGTAGCTAACCTGGTAGATGAGCGTATGGGGGCAATCTCCAAGCAAAATTCCCGTCTGGATACTCCGCGTATTGCGGTACTGGCGGCTGTACATATGGCTGAACAGTCTCTTCAGACTCAGGAAATCCGTAATGAACTGAAGATGCTCACTGGAGAACGTACAGAACTGAGAAACGAATTGAATCGGTTAAACGCCATACAAAATGAACATCAACAAGAATTGGAACGGCGTGACCAGGCTCTTGCTGATTTGCAACAGCTGAAGATTGAAGCAGAGCAGGCGTTGCAAAAGTCCGAATCGGAAAAAAATTCAGAGATAGCCAAGTTGAATAAGCTGCTGGAGCAAGAACGCGCCCAAGCAACGGAGCGAGTGCAGAAATTGCAGGCCCAAGCGACGGCACAACTGAAGGAAGCAGAAGCCAAGGGAACGAAACAGCTGAAGGAAATGGAAGAGAAAGCGGCTAACCAGCTTAAAAATGCACAGGCACAGGCTGCTTCCCAGCTCAAAGAAGCTCAGAACCGTTCTGCAGCCGAATTGCAGCAGGCGCAGGCCAAAGCTGCGGCGCAATATAAAGAGTTGCAGAACAAGACTGCAGCTCAATTAAAAGAAGCCGAAAGCCGTGCCGTTGCAGAACGTCAACAGATTGAAGCCAAGGCTGCGCAGCAGGTTCAGACAGCCAAGGAAGAAGCCGAGTCGGCCATTTTGTCCGAGTTGGAGCAGGCAGAGAGTAATCTGAAGAAAGCTCAGGAAGAAGCAGCGCTGCAATATAACGAACTTCAGCAACAGATGGAACTTCGTCTTCAACAGGCTGAAGAAAAAGCGCTGCAACAGACACAAGAGCTCACGGATCAGGCGAATCAGGAACGGGCTGAATTGCAGGAACAAGCGGAGCAGAAGCGCCTGACTGAGATAAATCAGTTGAATGCGGAGTTCAAGGCGTTATCCGAGCAGTTGGAACTCGAATGGATGGAAAAAGAAGCAGCCCTCGAGGAACAATTGCAGCAAGCCAAGGAAGCAGCAGCGTCCCAGGCGAAAGAAGCCGCAGCGGCGGCAGAGGCCTTATTGCAAGAAGAACAGGGTAAGCTCAAACAGCAACTTGAGGAACAACGTAAACAGGCGGAGACTCGACTATTAGATGTCGAAGAGCAATTAGAAGAAGTGATGACCCAGCTCATCAGTGCACAGGACATGGTTGCAGAGCAAGAACAGCAGCTTCAGCACGAGCGTGGTCAATTGGAATCGTTACGTCATGAGCATGGGGTCCGTAAACAGGAGCAGGAAGTTCAGACTCGCCGAATTACGGAACTGGAGCAACAACTGGAGCAGTTGAAAGAGGACCGTTCCCAGTTGCAGGAGCTTCTGCGTGAAACGGAACAGGCTGCCCAGCAATCCCGTGATTCACAGGAACAATGGAAGCAGAAGTATAATGAAACTGTGGATAGAGAAACCTCTCTCACAGCACAGCTACGCAAACTTCAGGAGCAACATGCACAGCTTGAACAGGAAGCCCAAAAGCTTCGTGAGGCTGAAGTGAAGTCGGAAGAGGAACAGCGCAGACTGCAAAAAGTGCTTGAACAGGCTCATGCTGCAGTGCGTACATTGCAGAATGAGATCGGCACACTTACGGAACGTGAGCAGTCCTGGAAGGACCTTGCTGAGCAGCGATTGGCTGAGATTGGAGACCTGGAGAATCAGATTCTTGAAGTTGCTGAACAAAATGAAACGTTGGAGTCTGGGGTGCAATCCCTTCATGATGAATTGTCCGTGGTGAAGGAAGAGTCTCGCTTCAACCATGAAGAGGCTGTGCAATACCAGAAGGATGCAGAGCTTTTGGAAGAGAAACGCAATCAGCTTGAAGTTGAGCTAAATGTTGTTCGGGAAGAGCTGAACCGACTTCAGGATAACTATAAACAAATCCGTAATGATTACAGTGATGCATTACAACGGGAAGAGAATTACAGTTCCAAGCTGGATGAATTGAGCAAGGAGAAACAAGAGATTGTGAGCGTGCTTGAAGAAGCGAGACAGTCTTCAGCTAAACTTTCCGAGCGCTACTCGGAGCAAGAGAGCCGGCTAGCCCAGACTGAGGAAGAAGCGTTGGAGTGGCAGATCAAATACGAAGAACTGTCAGCCAAACAGACCGAGTTGGCATCCCGTCTGGAGCAGTTGACAAGACGTGAAGAAGAACTTCGCTCAAGCGTTGAACAAGCAGAGCAGAACGACCAGGTATGGCAACGCCGTGCAGATGAATGGGCGGCTCAGGAACAATCCTGGCAGGAACGCTGGGCTGCACTTGAGAATGAACTAACGGTTTGGAAGAGAGAAAGTGCGGCAAGTAGTGAGTTGCTGGAGGGACTGGAGCAAGAACGACAGCAGCTGGACAAATTACGTACAGAAGCGACCCAAGAGAAAGAGATCATGGAAACTGAACTGCTTGAGATGGGGGAGCGTTACGAACTAGCGGCCAATCAATTACGTTTGTTACAGGTTGAACGTGAAATGGAGCAGGAGAAGGCAGAGCAGCTGAACACGGAATATCGTCAGTTGCATGATGAATATACGAAATTGCAGACGGAATATAACGAATGGATTGAATTGATTGAACAGGACCAGACCTAGCGGAATGAATGCAGCAGAACTGGCTCGTGGGCAACGTACTCTGGTACAATTTGTTATACTAAAGAAGGAGCTCCCGTCGCTGCGGGGGCTCCTTGTCTTGAATACTATTCTTCAACGATAATTTTGGAGATCATGCTGCTGTGTCCTGAACCACAGAAGACAGAACAGGACATTTCAAACTCACCAACTTTGTCCGGGGTTATGACTTTGGAGCTATTTCTGGTATCCAGTTGAAGATTCAGCTCAGGCACAAGGATACCGTGATTTCCGTTTTCATTTTCATAAACAATGTTGACCGGAACGCCTTTTTTAAGATGGTACTCAGGTTGATCGAATTCATAGTTACTCGCCTTGATGACCAATTCTTCACTGGCTGTAACTCCAGCATCAGCATCGGATCCATTGCTGCCAGATTCTGCGGACTGTTTCGTCCCTCCACATGCAGTGAGGACCAGAATTAACATACAGGCAGCAAGCCATGTTATGCCTTTCTTCATCATGTGCCTCCTTAAAGCGTGATATGGATAAAATTTGAATGATTGCTCCAGTCATCATACCGCAATATGTGGATGCCTGTACACGCTACGTATGTCGTTTTTTTGAAAATAGAACGTGTACGGCAGAGCGTGCGTACTGCCCGAATGAAATAAACCCCTTCCGGCACAGGGCCTTCAGAGGTTTAGGAGAATTCATGGGGACGTTAAGTTGACGTGGAGATTAACTTTTGGAGCTTCGTCCGGCATCAAAAGGGGTGGATACCGGGATGAAGAGATCGATAATCCCGATGACCAACGCAGCGAGAATGGCACCGAGCAGGCTGACTTCAACATGATCTACAACATATTGACCAAGCCAAATCACCAGTGCGCTAACGATAAATCCGACAATACCGCGACCAAACGGGTTGACTCTTTTGCCGAAGATACCTTCAACGATCCAGCCGAGCAGGGCAATGACGAGAGCAAGCAGCAGGGCGCTCCAGAAGCCACCAACGGCGAATCCGGGAACGATCCAGCTAACCACCATTAATACAATTGCAGCGATGATAAATCGCACGACATGTCCCAGAAAATTCATGGTGTTTACCTCCTTTTATTCGGATTGAACTGAGCAGGGCAACTCCAAGGGGATGGAGAGGTTGCACAATCCTGACACCTGTAGTTTGTGGTGCTATGGTTGAAGTTATGTGTGGAAGGATTCGTTAAATAGCGTAAGAAAGTTTCTTTCGTTATAATACAGATATAGTTTGGAAGGAGTTGTACACTTGGACACGAAAATTTTACACACACTGGAATATCGCAAAATTTTAAATACATTGCTTAGCTTTGCTCAGACCACCATGGGAAAAAAGAAAGCGGAGCAACTTGAACCAAGCAGTGAACTTGAAGAAGTGAAGCGGTTGCTGCAGCAAACCGATGAAGCCTTCACATTTGATCGCCTGAAAGGCTCACCGTCGTTTGGGGGAATTGTAGATATTACGGCTTCCATCAAACGTGCTGAAATTGGAGGCACACTTAACCCTCACGAACTTTTGGGAATATCCAATACAACCTTTGCGGCGCGGCGATTGAAACGTCAGATTGGTACTTTGCATGAAGATGAGCCCATCGAATCTTTGTTCTATATCAGTGATCAACTGTCAGAGCAAAAAACGCTTGAGGATGCCATCAAAATCTGTATTGACGATAATGCAGAGGTTGCCGACAGTGCAAGCGTAACGTTGGCGCAGATTCGTCGTGAGCTGCGAGGCGGAGAAGCGCGGATTCGCGAAAAACTGGATTCGATGATTCGATCCTCTACCGTATCCAAGATGCTTCAGGATCAGCTCATCACCATCAGAGGAGACCGTTTTGTTATCCCGGTGAAAGCTGAATATCGTTCGTACTTTGGCGGGATTGTGCACGATCAATCCGGTTCGGGTGCGACATTGTTCATTGAGCCGGAATCCATTGTTGCCATGAACAACAAATTACGTGAAACCCGGATTCGGGAAGAACGCGAAATAGAAATTATTTTGCAGAAATTGACGGCACTTGTCAGTGAGCAGGGAGAGTGGTTGTTGTATGATGTCGACTTGCTGGGATCACTTGATTTTATCTTTGCCAAAGCACGTCTGGCTCGTGAACTGAAAGCAACATTGCCTCGCATGAATGACCGCGGGTTCCTGAAGCTCAAGAAAGGTCGGCATCCGCTGATTGCGATCGAAAACGTGGTTCCAATCGACATTGAGCTGGGCAATGATTACACATCCATTATCGTGACAGGTCCGAATACGGGTGGTAAAACGGTAACGCTCAAAACGATTGGATTGCTGAGCCTGATGGCAATGTCCGGTTTATTTGTTCCGGCTGAGGATGGCAGTCAGTTATGTGTATTTGATGCGATCTATGCAGACATTGGGGACGAGCAGAGTATCGAGCAGAATCTGAGTACTTTCTCCAGTCATATGACCAACATCATTCGCATTCTGAAAAACATGACGCCAAAAAGTTTGGTATTGCTCGATGAACTTGGAGCAGGGACAGACCCGGCTGAAGGTTCTGCACTGGCGATCTCCATGCTGGAGCATATGCACCGGACGGGATGTCGCATGGTTGCAACCACTCACTACAGTGAACTGAAAGCATACGCATATGAGCGTAAAGGTGTCATTAATGCCAGCATGGAATTTGACATCAATACACTGAGTCCAACCTATCGCCTTCTGGTGGGTGTACCTGGACGAAGTAATGCATTTGCCATTGCAGAGCGACTGGGACTGCCCGGCTACATTCTCGACTACGCCCGTGGCGAAGTGAAGGAAGAGGATCAACGGATTGAGCACATGATTGCTTCTCTTGAAGAGAACCGTCTTACGGCTGAACAAGAGCGTGAGAAGGCAGAGAGCTTGCGCCAGGATATGGAGAAATTACGCAGTCGTCATCAGACCGAACTGGAGAAGCTGGAACAGCAGCGTGATCGCCGGATTGAAAAAGCAGAAGAAGATGCACGCAGCATTGTGGACAAGGCTCGCGCGGAAGCGGAGAAGATTATAGCAGATCTTCGCCTGTTGGCTATGGAAGAAGGTGCTTCCGTGAAGGAGCACAAACTCATTGCTGCCCGCAAACAGCTGGACGAGGCTGAACCGGAGAAACGCAGAAAAACGGTCAAGAAGACGGCAACCGCGCCGAAGACTCGTGCCATCGGTCCTGGTGATGAAGTGCTTGTCTACAGTTTGAATCAAAAAGGCCATGTTGTAGAGATGTCGGGCAGCAAAGACGCTATGGTACAACTGGGGATTATGAAAATGAAAGTATCCCTGGATGACCTGGAACTGCAGCAATCGGCTCCCGCAACCAAACCGAAACAAAAACCGGTAACAGGTATGAAACGTACACGTGATGACAATGTGAAAAGTGAATTGGATCTGCGTGGTACCAACCTGGAAGAAGCCCTGATGGAGACAGATCGGTTCATTGATGAAGCTTTCCTTGCCAACCTGGGCCAAGTTTATATTATTCATGGTAAAGGTACAGGAATTTTACGTTCCGGTATTCAGGATTACCTGCGTAAGCATAAACATATTAAAAGCTACCGGCTGGGTAATTACGGAGAAGGCGGGAACGGTGTGACCGTCGCAGAATTGGAATAGCCGGTCCATGAATCAATGATATTCTGCGACCTTATTCATGAAGGTCGCAGATGGGGAGAGGGGAACGGTGCGTGATAGAAAGCATTGACCAATTGCTGTCTCATCCCTTGGGGATGGTACTCGGTTTTTTCTCGGTAGCGATTATGGAGCTGCTTGTATTTCTGGCTTGCTTCGAACTGGTGACCAAATATAAATGCTGGACAGAGATCAAGAAGGGCAATGTGGCGGTTGCCATGGCGACAGGAGGCAAGATCTTCGGGATCTGTAACGTACTGCGTTTCTGCATACAGGCTAAATCTTCGGTATATGAAGCCATGACGTGGTCGTTTGTTGGGTTCTTCCTTCTGCTCGTTGCCTATTTTTTGTTCGAATTCCTGACACCCGTGTTCTCCATTGATAAGGAGATCGAAGCGGATAACCGAGCTGTTGGATTGATATCCATGATTATTTCCGTCTCATTGTCGTTTGTAATTGGCGCGAGCATTATCTAGGGGGACCGGTCATGAAGATATTGATACGGATTCTGTTTGCGGCATCGATTGTGTTCTTTGCCATCGGTGTCATTTATGTAATGAATACATGATTATTTGAAAGAGAAAGGTTGATTCAATATGGAAACAACAGTATGCCCTTGGTGTCACACGGAGATTGTATGGGATGAGGAACTCGGTCCTGAAGAAGAGTGTCCATACTGCCACAATGAATTAAAGGGATATCGAACGCTCAACATTAACATCGGTGACGAAGAGAACGATGAAGCTGAGGACGACATCTATGATGTGGATGATGTAAAGGATGAGGAGCAGACTACGGATCTTTCAGATCTGTGGGGGGATGAAGTTGAACTCAAATTGCCGGAGTTGCGAACGTTGACCAAATATGCGGATGAAGGTAATGACCTCATTCAGTATGAACAAGGTGTCCAGAAGCAACTTGATCATCAGGAAGAAGTACCGGAGTGCCCGAATTGTCGGGAATTCATGATTCTCGCTGGCACTCAAGCTGCAACGCAGGATAACTTTACTCCAGTTGCTAACGCAGCTTCGGGTGAAGGCTCCCTACTGTCACCACCATTCACGGTACAAACTTATGTGTGTTCGGGATGTTTCCAAGTTCAGTATAGTCTGTCTGAGAATGACCGCTTGCGTCTGATTAAGAACCTGAGTGCGCATAAATAGATAGCATTCGGAAAATGCATACCAATTTCAAAGCAATCCTGAAGATTCATCATGTTTTCCTCCAGCTTGGGGCACGTTAACCCTAAGACCTACCTGTAAACAGTTCACTTCAGGTGGATGAAGGAGGAGCAGATGAAGATTACTTTAGGCCGACAATCCATTCTGCTTTTGGGCGTGAATGGATTGTTTGCGTTAGCCGGAGCGCTGTCGGGAACCTTTTTGAATGTGTTTCTGTGGAAAAGCCGTCCGGATTATGCCATGTTGGGTTGGTTCACAATCAGTCAGCAATTGGCCATTGGACTCACGTTCTGGCTTGCTGGCAAATGGGTCAAGGAACACAATAAAATGAGTGCTTTACGACTGGGTACTGCGCTGTCCGGCCTTTTCTATATGGTTGTCCTCTGGGCTGGTTCCAAAGCTGTAGACTGGATTTGGCCTCTGGGCATACTACTGGGTTGTTCTCTGGGGCTATTCTGGATCGCATTTAATGTCGTGTATTTTGAAATAACGGATCGGAAAAACAGAGATCTATTCAATGGCTGGGTCGGATTACTTGGCTCGATGACAGGAATTATAGGTCCATGGTTCTCCGGTCTGATTATTACCCGAATGGCGGACAATACAGGGTATCGACTCATATTTACGGTATCACTCGTCATTTATGTTATCGCGGTAGTCTTTAGTTTTTTTCTCAAAAAGAGAAAGGTAAGCGGAACATACCGCTGGTCCGAGCCTTGGATACAGTTATCCAAACCGGATAGTCCCTGGAGGACCTTGGCTTTGGGTTTGTTCGCTCAGGGTGCGCGTGAAGGTGTTTTTGCCTTTCTGATTGCACTGCTTGTATACGTGGCCACTGCACAGGAGTATAAGTTGGGACAGTTCTCACTCATCACTTCTGCCGTGGCATTAATAAGTTATTGGGCAGTAGGGAAATGGTCTAAACCACAGTATAGATCCAGAGGCATGTTCATCGGAGCTCTGATTCTGCTGATTGTGCTGATTCCTCTTCTGTGGAAAGTGACCTATGTTACGCTGTTAATCATGGGGATCGGAAGTGCAGTTGCGATGCCATTGTATATTTTACCTATGATATCAGCGGGATTCGACATGATGGGTACGAGTGGCGAAAATGTGGAGAAAAGGGTTGAACTTGTCGTATTGAGAGAGTTATGTCTGATGGGTGGCCGACTTTTCGGGTTGATTATATTTATTATAACGGTCATGAATAGTCCGTCCCTGCGCATGTTAACCTGGCTTATTATCGTTCTGGGTGCTTTTCCGCTGATCGGATGGTTTTTCATGCGTAAATTATTGAATCGGACGGAAGGTCTAGAGCCGTCGGGTTAGCAGCCTTTCAACATAAACAGGGTACAATGCAGGGGAAGAGAGAACTTTCCTCGTGCTGTACCCTGTTTGTATTTGTATTGGTTCATATAGTTGGTTATACAGGAGATGGTTTACTTGTACGTGTAAGTGAGAATAGATCCATATCAGGGTTCTGCTTGCCCGTAATGGCATCCACAATCAGAGAGGCAGCAATCATACTGTACACGGTACCGTTGCCTCCATACCCTTCAACAAAGTACGAATTCGGATAGTCTGGGTGTGGACCGATTAACGGAAGACCATCATGGGTGCTTCCAAAGACAGCTTCCCAAGCGTAATCGACTTCGAGATCAGGTAATGGGAAATACTCGGCAATCTTCTGTAACAAAATCTCACCTTTATGAACCGCCTTGATCGCCCGTTGCTCATCTCGAGGACTATGCTCATCAAGTCCACCAGCCATTATTCTTCCGTCTGGAGTCGTGCGCATATATAGATAAGGTCGTTCGGTCTCCCATATCATGCACTGCTTATACCAGCTGCTGAGATCCTGTATTGGCTTGGTAGCTATAGCATATGTGCTTTGCAGGTATGCGTCTCTATCCTTTTTGATTTCTTGTGTTTCATAGCCTGTTGAGAAAATAACATGTTTGGCATGTACAGTGCCATGAGGTGTGTAACATAGGACACTATTTCCATCGTAATCACAGTGGGTGAATTCACTATGAGCATAGACTTTAGCTCCTTGACGTGAGGCTGAGTGGAATAGTGAATGAACCAAACGATACGGATTAACCTCAGCATCCCCGCTTGTGTATAGTGCAGCGCGTCTGCTGAACGGGAACAGTGAACTGATTTTTTCCTGATTCCACAACTCTACATCAAATCCATAATGTTTCAGGTTACGATATTCTTCCTCCAGCAACGGTACATCTTCCTCGTGACTGGCGCAATACAGACTTGTGCGAGGCACAAACCAAGGATCAATCTCAAGCTTCGATGAAATTTTTTCGAGATGTTGCATGGCATCACGGCATAATTCGTAGAATCGAACACCGCGTTCTTCTCCAAATGTCTGGATACAAGAGGTGAGCGTTTTGTCGTTCGCATATTGGAGCAGGCCCATATTTGCCATGCTGCTGCCATGACCGATATCTCTTTTGTCAATAACAACGGTATCAATCCCCTGATCTATCAGAAGCTTGGCAGAGAGTGCGCCTCCTATTCCACCGCCGATGACTAGGCAATCACAGGACAGATTTTCTTTCAAAACAGGATAATGGGGATGAGAATCAAAGGTGGTTGGCCAGAACGTTTCCCCGTTAATAAGTTCCACAATTAATCACCTCTGTAGAATGTAGTTGAAGTATACTTTTTCAGGTTAGGGTAACAATAAATTCGCAATAACTTTAGGTTAAGGAGGTCAGACATACATGCAAAACTCACACATGCAAGCACTGAGCCCCAAGGAACTGAACTATATCGCGGATTCTATCTCCAATGAGGAAATGCTGATCAAACAATGTGCAGCTACAGCCTCCATCACACATAATCCGCAAATTCAACAGGCACTGAATCATTATGTTCGCTCACATGAACAGCATCTGAACACTCTTGTCAATACGTTACAGCAACATCAATCTCTTGCACCAGCGCAATCCCAGTAAAGCTCAAACAATGATAAGTTATTCCAAAGCAATAGGAGGAAAATACGTGTACACTCAATCTTTGTCATCTGGTGGGAATTTTATGCAAGAACAAGATTTGTTGAAGTCGATTCTTGCAGATTTAAGACGAACTTCACGTGAATATACAACAGCAACTACTGAATCTTCCTGCCCCACAACCCGGAGAATGTTCAATGATTTAACAAATGATACTTTAAGACTGCAAGGTGAACTGTTCAACCTGATGCAACAAAACAACATGTATTCCGCATCATCCAAAGCACTTCGTCAGGATGTGGACAAGCAAATTCAGTCCGCCCACCAGACCCAACAAAAGTGTCAACAGTTCATTCAGGAAAAGAATACGCAGAACAGTTCATATAGCCAAGCTCCTAATGTGCCGCAGCATCAACCGAATTACGGTAACCCTTATTACATGTAACCTTTGCAAAAAAGGTTTGAAGCACCTAACGATCCAGGACCATACCACCGCTTGCCTGAATTCAGGGCAGGCGGTCTTTTGTCTTTGCATCAACGTTAAATTCATGTAATATAAGTATTAATTCATTTTCAGGAACCTGGATGACGCTGGAGGGAAAACCATGAAAGATTTGAACGATCTGCAATTAAAAGTTCTGGATCTGCTAAAGGAAGACGCGAGAAGGACTCCCGCACTGCTGTCGACGCTGCTGGGGGAGTCGGAAGACAAGATCAAGAACGCCGTGGCACAGCTTGAACAAGACCACGTCATCGTGAAATACGCAACCGTCGTGAACTGGAGTAAAATAGATGATGAGAAAGTAACGGCCCTGATTGAGGTGCAGATTACGCCGGAGCGTGGTCGTGGCTTTGAAGGAATTGCTGAGCGCATTTATCTATACCCGCAAGTGAAGTCCGTATATCTCATGTCAGGCGCATACGATCTGCTCGTTGAAGTGGAAGGTGGCAACCTGCGTGAAGTCGCGAATTTCGTGTCGGAGAAACTGTCTCCGATTGACTCTGTACTTTCAACCAAAACGAATTTTATTCTTAAAAAATATAAGCAGGACGGGATTATCTTTGAAGACCATCAGGAAGACAACCGTCTCATGATCTCGCCGTAAAGGAAGATGTGTCATGATAGTGAATGAACAGACAACCGGGAACAACAAGAAAATGACATCTTATCTGGCACCCCTCGTGCAGCAGATACCTCCATCCGGAATTCGCAAATTTTTTGATCTGGTTGGAGACAACAAGGATATTATCACATTAGGTGTGGGTGAACCTGATTTTGTTACACCTTGGCATATGCGTGAAGCTTGTGTATACTCGCTGGAAAGAGGTATGACCAGCTACACATCCAACGCAGGTATGCCGAAGTTGAGAGAAGCCATCAGTGAATATCTGGATACTCAGTTTGATACCAAATACGATCCCAAGGATGAGATTATTGTTACCGTGGGGGGCAGTGAAGCGATTGACTTGGCTTTGCGAGCATTAATCGTACCTGGCGACGAGATTCTCATTCCTGAACCTTCGTACGTGGCCTATTCACCAATTGCTTCAATCGGTGGCGGTATACCGGTTGGTGTTGAAACCTATGCGAAAGATCAGTTCAAGCTAACGGCTGAAGCACTTGAAGCAGGCATCACTCCGAAGTCGAAAGTGGTTATTCTGTGTTATCCGAGTAATCCAACAGGGGCCATCATGACCTATGAAGAGTGGCTGCCGATTGCTGAAGTGATCAAAAAGCATGATCTGATCGTGATTGCGGATGAAATATATGCTGAATTGACCTATACGCAAAAGCATGTCAGCTTTGCTGCTATTCCTGATATGAAGGAGCGGACCATTCTGGTAAGCGGATTTTCCAAAGCTTTTGCAATGACAGGCTGGCGGATTGGGTATATGTGTGGTCACCCTGAACTTATTGCAGCCATGCTTAAAATCCATCAGTATACGGTAATGTGTGCACCGGCCATGGGCCAGGTTGCTGCACTTGAGGCATTGACGAATGGATTGGGTGAGAAAGACCGGATGGTAGAATCGTATAATCAACGCAGACGTTTGATTGTGCAGGGATTCCGAGATATTGGACTTGACTGTCACGAACCTCAGGGAGCATTCTATGCATTCCCGAGTATTCAAAAGACGGGTATGAGTTCCGACCTGTTTGCTGAACGATTGTTAACGGAGAATAAAGTGGCTGCTGTTCCTGGGAATGTTTTTGGTCCTCAGGGTGAAGGCTTCTTGCGTTGCTCGTATGCTACTTCCGTAACCCAATTGAATGAAGCGTTGGAACGAATCGGAAACTTTGTTTACAAACTGCAAAAAGAGGGTTAATACTAAATTAGAATCTTTTTACACAGATATACATTTTATCATTGTAAAAAAATAACTTTCTTTTACAAAATATTGTGATATAATTTCAATTTGAAATAAGTTTTCATAATTTGGAAACCATTTTTCCAAGGAGGGGTTGGCTTTGTTTTGTGTTGAATATGATTTACCGACTAATCGTGGGCACTATCTGGCAGAAGGCGATCATGGCGACCGATGGTCGGTGAAACCTGATCACGCATCTTTGCATGACATTTCCTTGGAAGATGAGATTCATATGCTTCGTCGCAAGATGGAACAGATCTTCCTTGAAGAGAAATCATTCACATCCGATATTGTAATTGAAATCAGCAGTTTGCTGGATCTAAAGATTAATGAATACATGAAGGCTAAACCGATTAAAGGGAAATAACGTTTTCGCTGGATTTGAAACGTTTCGTTAATGGAGTTAGAAAAGGAGACCTGAGAGGGTCTTCTTTTTTGTGTGTAGAGCAAAGGATATCCCCCGATAAGCCAGGTTATTTTTTTGCGTGGAACAATTGTGATATATTGGACGTAAGAGACTAAAGGGGGAACTGGAATGAAGAGATTTTGGGGGCTTACTGCGATCATTTCTGTTATTTTTTTGTTGGCTGGTTGTGGGGGGAAGGATGGATTTTCCGTTTTTATCATTGATAACCAAGGAAATCCATCTGTGATCTCGGAGCAGTTGCAGGCCAATCTGCAACAGAAACTGGGCGAGGAGCCCAAGGTGGAAGTGATCACCAGTGCGATGTATGATGTTCAGAAAATTATGGTAGAGTATGCGGCTGGGGGACATGATATCTTCATATTGCCTGAATCCGACATGAAACAATACGGAAGTAATGGTTCCAATGTTCCGCTTGATGATACCTTTGATCCCAAGAAGTATGAACGTGGTGTATTTGAGGGTGGAGTATTGGTAGAGAAGGGTGAAGGAGATGGAGGTTCAGATCTCAAGCAAGAATCACATCTTTACGGCATTCCACTCGAGGATATGAAAATGTTTAAAGATGTAGAATATGCTGCGAGCAATTTGTTCGCCACCATTCCAGTGTCATCTTCCAATGTCGAAGAATCCAAAAAAGTGCTGAAGGCGCTGACAGAGTAAAGAAAATTCAGAATGGCTATGGAAGGAGGGAAGCGGATTGCTGATTACGGTCACAGGCGGCATAGGTAGTGGTAAAACCCGGTTTGCCCTCAAGTACGCAGCCGGAATTAGCCGGGAGGGTGTATATTTATCCACCGGTGATCATGATCCCGTTATTCCCGAATTGCCATCCGCTCATTATCGTGCCATTCATGCCGGGAACGGTCAGCATCTGACAGAGGTGATCACCCAGATTAATCGGGAATCCAATCTGTTTTTGGCGGATCAGCGAATTGTAATTGTAGACAGTCTGACCTCCTGGATGGCTGCCGGTTTCAGGGCAACAGAGGATCTGGATCATCAGCGTTCAGAGACACAGCTTTTGCTTGATGCTTTATTGTCTTATCAGGGGAAGTTGCTTGTGATTACCAATGAAATGCATGGCACATTGCATCCTACCGAAGAAGAACGAATATTTACAGCGAGAATGGCTTCGGTTAACCGGATGCTGCAGATACATGCTGAAAAGATGTACATGCTTGTATCTGGTCTGGCTATCGATCTTAAGAGTCAGGGCATGCGAAATGAAGATGAACGATAGCGAGATGACATAAACGGGTGACATAAAGAAGCCTCCTTAACCACGAATTGGTGGCGAGGAGGCTTTATTTATTTATTTATCTGTCCTTTTTATTTCTGCTTTTTGCTACGTCTGATCCACCAGAAAATACATCCGATGACAATGATGGCCAGGATGACGTACACTACAATGGAATAGACGTCCATAAAGTGCAAAATGCTCTCCCATGATGCGCCAAGCGCAGCACCAACGCAGACCAGAATGACATTCCAGATCAATGTACCAATGGTTGTAAAGAGAAGGAATAAACCAAATTTCATATTGGACATGCCTGCGGGAATGGAGATAAGACTACGGACGAGGGGAACCATTCGGCAGAATAATACGGTCCACATGCCATATTTGTCAAACCATGCATCGACACGGTGGATATCCTCTTTTTTAATGCGCAGAACATGTCCCCAGCGTTCCACAATTTTTTCAAGGCGTTCGACGTCAATGAGTAGTCCAATACCATACAGGAGAACAGCACCAAGGACGGAGCCAATAGTTGCGGCGATAATAACTCCTGGAAGAGTGAGACTGGTATAGGTGGTCATGAATCCGCCAAACGGCAAGATGATTTCGGATGGAATCGGGGGAAATACGTTCTCAAGAGCAATAATGAGTGCAATGCCTATGTAGCCGTATTGTTCCATGAAATCGGTTATCCAGTTTTGCATAATCGTCTCCTTTACTTTTGGTTTCCTTCGATTTGTCGTATACTCGGCAGAGCACACCAATTCTTATATACGTGTAAAGCGATAGACGGGTTTCTGAAAAAATGGCATTCCCGTATTCATTATTATATTACCAATTGGAGGGATAACGATGGGCATATATACACGAACAGGTGACGAAGGACAGACTTCGGTCATCGGTGGACGCGTCATCAAGGATGATGACCGAGTTGAGGCTTATGGCACGATTGATGAGTTAAACTGTTTTGTAGGCCAGGCGATCAGCCTTATTGACTCTGCTCAAGGGAAATTTGAAGATCTGCGTGAGCATCTTCTGGAAGTTCAGCAGGAACTGTTTGATTGCGGGTCGGATCTGGCCTTTGTGAAGATAAGTGAGACCAAATATAAGGTGAGAGATGAAATGGTCACACGTCTGGAACAATGGATCGACCAGTATGATGCAGAGAATCCAAAAGTGGAACGATTCATTATTCCTGGTGGCAGTCAGCTGTCTTCTGCTCTTCATGTGTGCCGTACTGTATGTCGTCGCGCAGAGCGTCGCACGGTAACACTTGGACAACGTACAGATATTAATCCGTCTGTACGACGGTATCTAAACCGACTGTCTGATTACTTCTTCGTGGTTGCACGGACGGCCAACGCGAGACAACAGGTGGCGGATATTGAATATGTGCGGAGCAAAAAAGTCTTCCGCCGCAAAGAATGAGCCAATATTATTCGCCGATTGTCTACACGGTGACCGAACAAGAAGATGGCTGGCTGCTGAAGACCGTGCTTCAGCGCCGGTTGCTGGTGTCGCGTAAGCTTTTATCTAAAATTAAGCTGACGGAGCAAGGTGTCATGCTTAATGGAGAGCGCGTATACATTAGCGTCAAGGTAGCTGCGGGTGATGTCGTTGAAGTTCGGATGGAGCAAGAGGAATCGGATGATATTTTGCCTGAACCTATTCCCTTTACCGTTCTGTATGAAGATGAGCACTTGCTTATTGTCAACAAGGATGCGGGCATCATCGTTCATCCGACACATGGACATTACACGGGTACATTGGCAAATGGCGTTGTTCATTACTGGAAATCCAAGGGCGAGCGCTTCCGGTTCAGACCGATTCATCGACTTGATCAGGAAACGTCAGGTGTGCTGGCCATAGCCAAGAACCCTTATGTGCATCAGCATGTGTCCGAACAGATGATTGCAGGAACAGTGGATAAGAAATATATTGCACTTGTGCACGGCAGCCCTGTCCCAGAACAGGGGGCAGTAGATGGCCCGATTGATCGCGATCCTGAAGAGCCACACCGCCGAATCGTTACATCTGGTGGCTACGCTGCAAGAACGCTGTACACAACCTTAACACGCTGGGCAGAAGGCAGCGCCAGTGCGATAAGTCTCAAGCTGGAAAGTGGCAGAACCCATCAGATCAGGGTACATATGACGTCCATTGGTTGCCCATTGATCGGTGATCGAATGTACAAGACACTACCTGTACACGAGATCGATGAGCAGACCATGGCTGTTCGGGAAGTACGGGACAGCTGGATCGAACGCCAGGCATTACACGCTTGTGAATTGACGTTTGAACATCCCATTCTACAGGAACGCATAACGTTCCAGGCTCCTTTTCCAGCAGATATGGCCGCGCTGGAGCAGCGTTTGAATGATGAGGCAGCTCCAAGGGAGATGCTCTAAGAGAGAGCGTCGGAGCACTTCCCTAAGATATGAACCCTTTGCCGTAGCTTGTGCAAGGCCCGTCCTGTTTGGGGTTCAATGCTGTTTGCTAATCCTTGTGAGGGATGCTTCCTGCACCCGAACAGTATGCCGTAGGCTAATCTTTATGGTTTAATGTATTGATGTTTACCCATTTCATGTTAAATATTTCAAGAATTCAAATCTCAAAAGCTTTTAAGGATATAAAAGCTGTAAGATTTTGATCCGAAAAGATATAGCCGAATGTGTGTTTTTGATCTCATTCGCCAAAGTCAGTAAAATTACATGGCGATGGTATCGATTTGGAGCGACTTTTGGATTTGCGAAGCAAACCAAGGGAAGCGAGAAGTCGAAACCGGAGCCACATCGGAGCCACAGGAGGAAACATACGATGAGCAACTTAAAAGTATATCAGTATGCCAAATGCGGCACATGCCGCAAAGCTGTAAAATGGCTTGAAGCGCAAGGACATGAGCTGGAGTTAATCCCTATTTTCGACTCACCGCCATCAGAATCTGAACTAACAGAACTCATCCAAAAGTGTGGACTGGAAGTGAAAAAGTTCTTTAATACGAGCGGGGAAGTGTACAAAGAACAACAATTGAAGGACAAGCTTCCGGGCATGTCCGCTGATGAACAGATTCGTTTGTTGGCTTCCAATGGTCGGCTGATCAAACGTCCGATCGTTACGGATGGAGAAAAGGTGACGGTTGGATTCAAGGAAGAAACGTACGAGCAGGAATGGAACAACGCATAAACACGCTGAATATCAGCCTTGAATTGTTCAAAATTCAGGGCTTTTTTGGCTGAACGATGGTTGGCGGAACTATGCTATAATGATAGAATTAGTTTCGTATTTTATATGCTAGATTTAGATAGGAGAGAACAAATTCAAGTGAATCAACGTAATGAACCTACTTTGTTGCTGGTAGACGGTATGGCGGTGTTGTTCCGTGCTTTTTATGCGACATCTGCAAGCGGATATATCAGACGTACAAAGGCAGGATTGCCTACCAACGCAGTCTACGGATTTATCCGTTATTTCTGGGATGCGGTTCAGACTTTTGGGCCAAGTCATGTCGTATGTTGTTGGGATATGGGCGGTAAGACGTTCCGCGGTGAAGAATATGCAGCCTACAAAGGCAACCGGGCCGAAGCTCCGGATGACCTGATTCCCCAGTTTGCCCTGATTCGTGAAGTGATGGATAGCCTGGGTATTCCGAATATAGGTGCACAAGGATTCGAAGCCGACGATTGTATCGGGACGCTTGCGAAGTATTATACCGAAGAGACAGATATGAATGTTATGGTACTGACGGGTGACCACGACATGTTGCAACTGATCAATGACCGCACGAGTATCATTATTATGAAAAAAGGCCATGGCAACTACATGGTGTATAATCCTGAAACGCTCATGGCAGAGAAACAACTGACACCTCGTCAAGTGATTGACATGAAGGGTCTGATGGGAGATGCCAGCGACAATTATCCCGGAGTGCGGGGAATTGGTGAGAAAACAGCGTTGAAGCTTGTACAGGAATACGGCTCCATTGAAGGGATTTTGAGCAACATGGATAAACTGACCCCTTCGGTGCGTAACAAGATTGAGAATGATCTGGACATGCTTCATCTGTCCCGCAAACTGGCAGAGATTCATTGTGCTGTTCCGGTTGCCTGTGCGCTGGATATCTGTGAATTGCGTCTTGATCCGGATATGGTGATGGACAAGTTTGAACAACTTGAGATGAAGAGCCTTGGCTCTTGGATGGGAGTGGCAATAGGGTGAGCAACATGAAGAACGTACGAACAGGCAAAAAGTGGTGGACAGGGGCTATGGCCCTCGTCCTGGCCTTCCCCGTAATTCTTTCGGGAGCAGTAAGTGCACCACAGACAGTGGATGCCAAAGCAGCAATTAGCACCAAAGTACAGAAAGTAAAAGCAGCAGGACGTAATTTTACCGTACAGACCGTTTCGATTCCGAAGGGAACACCGGTTACCGTGGGACTCGCGAAGAAGCAAGTTGGCCAGACGGCAACATTGCCATCGATTGTGAAAGCCTATGGTGCACAAGCAGCCATTAACGGAGCATTTTTTGAAGCATACAACGGAGCACCAGATCCATATGGCATGTTAATAGCAAATGGTAAGGTCATACATATTGGAAGATACGGGACATCCATCGGATTTAAGGAAGACGGCTCGGCGATCATGGATTCACTTCAGGTGAGTTTGACAGGTAAAGTAACGGATACCAAAGGTAAATCACGCAGTTGGTATGCAACCTTTATTAATCGAACACCTTCAGCGAACGCAAGCATTACGATGCTGTATACCCCTGAACGAGGTGCCACAGTCGGGTTCAAAGGTGGCACTGCGGTTGTTATGGAGAAAGGTATCGTGACCAAAAAAGTGCCCAATACAAATGTAGCGATTCCTAAGAATGGCTCGGTATTGGTCTTCACAGGTAATCAGAAGTCTTCTTCGGACCGTTTTACAGTTGGTTCGACCGTAGAAATGAATTATAAGTATACGAACGCAGCAGGCAAAGAGATCCCTTGGCAAGATGTAGTGACTGCCGTGGGAGCAGGACCCCGTCTGGTGAAAGACGGCAAGGTAGCTGTCAATCCGACGAGCGAAGGTTTCAAGGATGCCAAGATTCTTAATGCTTCCGGAGCCAGAAGTGGTATCGCCATCATGGCGGATGGTTCCGTAATGCTGGCTACTGTTTCCGGAGCAACAATCAAGGAGTGGGCAGCGGTGATGCAGAAGCTTGGTGCCAAACAGGCCATGAATCTGGATGGCGGTGCTTCCTCGGGTTTGTATGCCGGGGGCAAAATGCTGACTTCTCCAGGCCGGCTCTTGAGTAATACACTCGTATTTGGCGGCTCTGTGCGTTAAAAGAAAGTGATTTTGGGAGGTATGACGCAAATGACACTCACATCTGATCGAAAGCCAGGGGAGGGCAATACAGCTGTTCTGGCCATTAATGTAGGACTGCCGCAGCCGCTCCCTGGGCAGAAGCGTGAAGTGCTGAGCGGCATTGTGAAACATCCTGTATCCGACGCGGTTTTCCTGTCATTCACTGGAATGACAGGGGACGCGCAGGCAGATATGGTGCATCATGGCGGCCCTGACAAAGCCATTTGTGTATACGATTACAGTCGTTATCCGGCGCTGGAACAACTGATGGATCGCAAGCTGGATTGGGGAGCTTGTGGAGAAAATCTGACGGTTGAAGGCTGTGCCGAAGAAGACGTCCGGATTGGTGATGTTTACGAGTTGGGCGAAGCCACAGTGCAGGTCAGTCAGCCCAGACAACCTTGCTTCAAGCTGGGTGCGAGGTATGACTATAAGGAGCTGCCTGTTTATTTTCAGGAGAGTGGATATACCGGCTTTTACTTTCGTGTACTGCAAGAAGGTGAGGTAGGCCCTTCATCGATATTTCGACGGATCAGCACCGATCCTGCATCAATGACGGTTCTTGAAGCCAATCGAATCATGCATCAGGAGAAAGAAAATGTCGAAGGTATTCAGGCGTTGCTGGCCATTCCTGCGCTGTCAGACAGCTGGAGGCAAACGTTAATGAAACGATTGTCCAAGCTGGAGAACAAGTAGCAGGGTAATTATAGTGTCATCAAGTAAAGTAATCCGAATTCCTTTTTAAACTAACTTGGGAGTGTGACTAACATGACGATCTTAGGCGCAATTGAAGCAGGCGGAACCAAATTTGTATGTGGTATTGGCACAGAAAACGGAGAAGTTTTGGAACGCGTAAGTTTTCCAACAACAACACCGGAAGAGACAATGGCTCAAGTGATTTCATTTTTTGAAGGCAAAGGCATTGAAGCTCTGGGCGTAGGTTCATTCGGTCCGATTGATCCGATTGAAGGAAGCCCAACATATGGATATATCACAACAACACCTAAACCACATTGGGGACAGTATAACGTGATTGGCAAGCTCAAGGAGCATTTTGATGTGCCGATGACATTTGATACGGATGTGAATGGTGCGGCACTTGGAGAAGCAACCTGGGGCGCTGCACAAGGCCTTGAGAGCTGTCTGTATATCACTGTGGGTACAGGTATTGGTGCAGGTGCTGTGGTTGGCGGTAAAATGGTCCATGGATTGTCACATCCAGAGATGGGACATATCATTGTACGCAGACATCCGGAGGATACATACGAGGGTTTCTGTCCGTATCATGGTGACTGCCTCGAAGGTCTTGCAGCAGGACCGGCCATTAACAAACGTTGGGAGCAACCGGCTTATGAACTGCCTGCAGATCATAAAGCTTGGGAGATCGAAGCACATTACCTGGCACATGCACTGATGAATTATGTTCTCATTCTTTCTCCGCAGAAAATCGTCATGGGTGGCGGAGTAATGAAGCAGGAGCACCTGTTCCCGATGGTGCGTAGCAAACTGCAGGAGTTGCTGGCTGGATACGTTCAGCATCCGGCACTTCAATCCGACATTGACCAGTATGTTGTTTCACCAGGACTTGGCGACAATGCAGGGCTGTGTGGTTCGCTGGCGCTTGCCAAGTTGGCATTGAATAGTAGGTCATTAAGGGATTGACGAATTTTACCATTGTGGTATGATATGGGCAACAGCATAGTACGGTTAATGAGGAAGCACCTCTCTTGCATGGATTTTGCAGGAGGGGTGTTTTTTTTTGTGCTGCCTATAGGTAGTATCTCTAACTCGTATAAGCTGAATATTCAAAGGGAGGGAACGAAAATGGAAGTCATTTTCATGAACAGATTGTCCAGAATGTCAGATCAGAATGCAGAGTATGCACAGTTATGGATTGGGGAAGAGGAAGATAGTTGGCAGCTGGGATGGAGTCGCTACGAGGAAGGAGAGCGTGAGGACAGCATCTGGTATGAAGGGACTTCTTGGGAGGAGCTGCTTCATATTTACCGTCATCAGCTTGCCATACAGATGAGTGAGGGGTACCGACCGCAGTTGCAGGGGTTATTTCATGAGAATGATGATCTGAAGTCACGCAGTTATGGTGGACAGCGGCTCCATTGTTACAGTGAGTTATACGGCAATGAGCAATTATATACGGATCTGTGCACATGGCGCAGGAAGAGAGCTGTGTCTGACCGGAAGGCACCGTATTTTATTGCAACAAATCGTTTGCTGCGTTTGATCAGTGCCTTTGTTCCGCAATCGCTGGATGAACTGATGCAACTGCCGGGCGTAGGAGAGAGCAAAGCAACTGAGTATGGTACGGAATGGATGGAGATTACAAACGGGTTGGAGCGTTCAACGACATTCCCGCTGGACTGGGTATACACGGCGCTGAAGGAAGAAGAGTATGAGAGTTGGTTATACAAGCAGAGAGAGCAGAAGTATAAGCAGGAACTTGATAAGTTCACCACGCGTAAGCAGGTGCTTGAAGGCATGAAGGAAGGGTATACGTTAGAGGAGATTGTTAATCGATCCGGATTATCCCGACGTGAGTTGGTTGAGCTGTTAGAGGCACTGGATCACGAAGGTTATGACACCGATTGTCTTCTTGATGTGGAGCTGGCAGTGATGCCAGAGAACGAACAAGAGGCCGTATGGAGTGCGTATGAGGAGCTGGGAGATACGTTCCTGAAGCCAGTATTACATAAGGTGTATGGAGGAGAGAAACCCGATGGAGGAAGTCTGGAGCAGGTCTATGAAAGACTGCGCATGATTCGAATCCGCTTTCGTCGGCACGCAGAGACAGAGAAGAATGTTGGTTAATGATTAGAAATGAAAAAAGACGAGGCGTTTTCTCCCGGAGGAGCGCTTCGTCTTTGTTATTTCATACGAGTTCATACCCAGTCTTTCTTGCGGAAAATGAAGAACATGCTCAGGCCCAGTGTAACCATCAGGCCAATCACAACAAAATAGCTGTATTTCCAGTTAAGCTCTGGCATATTCGTAAAGTTCATGCCGTATATACCGGTAATGACCGTCAGCGGCATAAAGACCGTGGTAATGGCGGTAAATACACGCATGATCTCATTCGCCCGGTTCGCAATACTGGATTGGTAGGCTTCTCGCAAGTTGCCCATCAGGTCGCGATAAGTCTCAAAGGTTTCAGATATTTTTACAGCATTCTCATAGATGTCACTGAAATACTTTTGCAGTTGATCATCAATGAGACGCAGATCTTTTTTGTTCAAGGTGTTAATGACCTCTTTCTGAGGTCCGAGCACTTTTTTCAGCCACAGAATCTCACTGCGTAGCCCGATAATTTCATTCAGATGTGACTTTTTGGTGTGCATCAGAATGTCTTCCTCAAGCTTCTCGATCCGTGCTTCAATTCGGTCACCTACGGTGAAATAATTATCAACAATCAAGTCAACCAGCAAATACAGCAGACGATCCGGTGTACTGATTTCCTGTTCCCACAGGATTGGTTTCAGTGTGCGCAATTCGCTGACCTTTTGCTTGGTAACACTAATAATGAAATGTCTGCCGAGGAATAAGTTCACCGCACGTAGAAATATCTCTTCATCATCGAAACGGATGCTATTAATCACAATAAAATAATGGTTCTCATAAATTTCAATCTTCGGACGTTGTTCTTCGTCACTAAGACAGTCTTCCACAGCCAGATCATGCATCAAGAACAGCGGCTGAAGTACCGACAAATCGTCTACGTCTGCATCAATCCAGTAAAATCCTTCCGCTGGTGGAGTCAGCGCCTGCTGAATGTCGTCCACCGGAATAAATACACCGTTGTTTACCAACCGGATTTTCATCGTTAATCTACTCCTTCTGCACCCGCCAACTTGGCGGATATTATCATTATGGGCGCAAAAAGAACAAATCAGCCGGTCGGCAGCGGAGCCTGGAGATCAGGGCTGCGTACACTATATAATCAAACGGAAGTCACGTCCCGCTGCCGGCATGCTGATGTCAATTCTCTATGCAGTTTGTCGGAATTCGGCTGCCAGTCAGGCCTCGGGTCGCCATCCATTTAATATGTCACCTCTCACATAAGGGTTTAGAACACCTTGTTTAGTATACCGCTGGTACAGGGTGCTTTCAAGCGCAAAAATGTGTCTATTTCGCGCCCTGAGGCAGTGTATGACAACGGATGATGAACGGTTCCGATCTGGGAAGCAGACATCGAACTGCATCTTGACGTGAGGGCATTAATGTAATAAAGTAGACGGTGAACCATATTAAATTACAATCTAATACAGCGAAATCTTATCAAGAGTAGGTGGAGGGACTGGCCCGATGAAACCCGGCAACCGGCGGTATACCGCACGGTGCTAATTCTTGCAGCGACTAAGTGTCAAGTGGCACTGTTGTAACTGAGAGATGAGAGAGGCGCATATCTATTTTACATATGACCTTTCTCGAAATCCGAGGAAGGTCTTTGTCATATGCCCCGACTTCTCAGCAGTGATTTTCGCTAAGGAACTTGAGGTTGTTTGTAACGTTGGATGAAAGAGCAATTCAATGTTTTTACAAGCTCGAGGCAGTCTATAACTGTATTGATGTGAAGACATCAAGCCAGGGGTGGCTGCATCTATCTATGCACAAGGAGGAGTTAGATTTACTATGCCAATCAAAATACCTGATACTCTACCAGCAAAAGAAGTACTTGAAGGAGAGAATATCTTCGTCATGGATGAAACTTCTGCATATCAGCAGGATATTCGTCCACTCCGTATCGCTATATTAAACCTGATGCCCACAAAGGAAACGACCGAAACACAATTGCTTCGTCTGGTGGGAAACACGCCTATTCAGGTGGATGTCGTTCTCGTACATCCCAAATCCCATACGTCAAAGAATACGTCTCAAGAGTATTTGGATTTGTTCTATAAAACCTTCGATGAGATTGAGCACCGCCGTTTCGATGGAATGATTATTACGGGTGCCCCGGTGGAACAGATGGATTTCGAAGACGTGAACTATTGGAATGAAATCCAGGAGATCTTCGAATGGACCAAAACCAATGTGACTTCAACCCTCCACATATGTTGGGCTTCCCAGGCAGGTTTATACCATCATTTTGACGTACCCAAGGTTGCACTTGATGAAAAGTGTTTTGGCGTTTTCCCACATACCATTAATAAACCACATGTTCCGTTGTTGCGTGGATTCGATGAAGTATTCAACGTTCCACATTCCCGTCATACGGAAGTGAGACGCGAAGATATTGAAAAGAATGAGAATTTAGAGATTTTGGCTGAATCCGAGGAAGCGGGGATCTTCCTGGTTGCTACCAAAGACGGCAAACAGATTTTTGCCACAGGACATGCCGAGTATGACCCATTCTCATTAAAGTGGGAGTATGACCGGGATGCAGCCAAAGGGTTGGATATCGCATTGCCTAGACATTATTATCCGGATGACGACCCTTCCCGTGTGCCACCGGCTACTTGGCGCGCTCATGCCAACTTATTATTCTCTAACTGGCTCAATTACTATGTGTATCAAGAAACACCTTACGATATTGGCCCGCAAATCTAATCGAGATTACAGGAGGATGCAGCAATGGAAGACAACAACAAGTTGAAAATCGAAAGCCGCTTAGCACAAATTGGGTCCATCAATGAACCGGTAACAGGCGCCATTAACTTTCCGATCTATCAATCCACTGCGTTTCGCCACCCGAAGCTTGGACAAAGCACGGGGTTTGATTATATCCGTACGACTAATCCAACCCGTAAAGTATTGGAAGAAGCCGCCGCAGCGCTGGAGTCCGGTGATGCAGGGTTTGCCTGTAGCTCGGGAATGGCCGCGCTGCAAACGATTTTTGCCATGTTTGGTCAAGGGGATCATCTGATTGTATCGCTGGATCTGTATGGTGGAACCTATCGTCTGCTGGAACGTATTCTGTCCCGTTTCGGCGTAACTGCAAGTTATGTGGACACGAATGACCTTGCAGCACTGGAGAAGGTTCGTCAGCCGAATACAAAAGCTGTATTTATTGAGACACCAACCAATCCACTGATGATGATCACAGATGTGGAAGCCGTTGCTTCCTGGGCGAAAAGTTACAACCTGTTGACCATTGTTGACAACACGTTGTTGACTCCATTTTTCCAACGTCCGATTGAACTGGGTGCCGATATCATCATTCATAGCGCTACCAAATATCTGGGTGGACACAATGATGTGCTCGCTGGACTAATTATTACCAAAGGTGAGGCGTTATCTGCAGAGATGGCGTTCTTGCATAATTCCATTGGAGCGGTATTGTCTCCAAGTGACTCCTACCAGTTGATGAAAGGTATGAAAACGCTGGCTCTTCGCATGGAGCGTCATGAGCACAATGCACTTACTATTGCTAAATACTTGCTTGAGCACCCAGCGGTGGTTGAAGTGTATCATCCAGGCCTATCCGATCATCCGGGGTATGAAATACAGAATAAACAATCCACCGGTAACACAGGTATCTTCTCTTTCAAAGTGAAGGATGCACGTTATGTTGAACCGTTGCTGCGTCATATCAAACTCATTGCTTTTGCCGAAAGTCTCGGCGGAGTCGAATCACTCATGACTTATCCGGCAGTACAGACTCATGCGGATATTCCGCTTGAAATTCGTGACGCCGTAGGTGTGGATGACCGTTTGCTCCGGTTCTCCGTAGGCATTGAACATGCGGATGATCTGATTGCAGATCTCGGCAATGCGCTGACAGCTGCACAACAGGAAGTGGAAGGAGGCGTGCACTCATGAGTGAGTCCAACAACAAGCCCAATTCCGAGTTAAAATTTGATACCAAATTGCTCCATTTTGGCGATGAGATTGACAAAACGACCGGAGCCTCCAGTGTACCGATCTATCAAGCATCAACCTTCCATCATTTTGATATCTTCAATCCGCCTCAACATGATTACAGTCGTTCGGGTAATCCGACACGCCAGGCTCTGGAAGATTACATCACACTGCTGGAGGGCGGCGCACGAGGTTTTGCCTATTCTTCGGGGATGGCTGCGATTTCAAGCGTGTTCATGATGTTCTCCGCAGGGGACCACATGATTGTAACGGAAGACGTATATGGAGGTACGTATCGTTTGCTTACTTCCATATTAAGCCGTATGCAGATCGAGACGACCTTTGTAGACATGACCAATATAGATGAAGTAAAAGCGGCACTCAAGCCAAACACCAAGGCAGTTTATATGGAAACACCGTCCAACCCTACACTGCGAATTACGGATATCGCTGCCGTAACTGACTGGTCGAAGGAACATGACCTGATCACGATACTGGATAACACTTTTATGACACCTTACTATCAGCGTCCAATTGAGCTTGGTGTGGACATCGTCGTACATAGTGCTACGAAGTTTCTCGGAGGTCACAGTGATGTACTGGCTGGGTTAGCTGTTGCTCGCACGGAATCACTTGGCGTACAACTGAAACAGTTGCAAAATGGACTTGGAACTGTACTCGGGGCACAAGAATCCTGGCTTCTGATGCGCGGGATGAAAACCTTGGGGGCTCGCATGGCTCATAGTGAACGGAGCACAGCCAAACTGGCGGCATGGCTTAATGAGCGCAGTGATATTACCGCTGTCTTTTATCCTGGATTGGAGGATCATCCGGGCCGTGAGGCACATGAGCGCCAGTCCACAGGATATGGAGCTGTCGTTTCATTTGACGTCGGTTCAGGTGATCGCGCAAAAGCAGTTCTTAACCGGGTGAAGCTACCTATTGTTGCTGTAAGCTTGGGAGCTGTGGAGAGTATTCTGTCCTACCCAGCTATGATGTCTCATGCGGCAATGCCGGCTGAGGTTCGCCGTGACCGTGGCATTACAGATGGGCTGCTGCGCTTCTCCGTAGGTCTGGAAGATATCGAAGATCTCATTGTAGATTTGGAGCAAGCACTTCAGGAATCCTAGTAAAAGTGGATGACCGAATACGCCGATGCGTATCACTTAATCTCGAATAAACTCCATTCCATATGTAAAAATTTTTACTTATTTTTAAAGCACCTGTACATAAGGTGCTTTTTTTCACATGTAACCTGTGTTACGATATGTGGAGTACAGAAATACGATGTTGCCACCAGAACTTGCTTCTCTTGAACAAGTTGGGACGGATCGTTATATAATTTCTCTTCATGAGGGAGGCTTTTTTACGATGAGTACGGTAGACCGTATCTTAGATAAAGCCCTTCGGGGCGAACGTTTGGACTTGGAAGACACGATTCAGTTATTTGAATCCAATGAAGTGGACAAAATCGGGGCAGCTGCTAATGTCATTATGAAACGCATGCACCCTGAACCATACAGAACATTTGTAATTGGGCGTAACGTCAACTACACAAACGTGTGTGATGTGTACTGCCGTTTTTGTGCTTTCTACCGCAGACCTGGTTCGGATGAAGGTTATGTGCTTCCAGACGAAGTTATTTTCCAAAAGATTCAGGAAACGGAAGATGTGAATGGTACCGAGATTTTGATGCAAGGTGGAACGAATCCAAACTTGCCTTTCAGTTATTATACAGACCTGTTAAAAGCCATCAAAGAGCGTTTCCCAAACATCACGATGCACTCTTTCTCACCCGCTGAGATTATGAAAATGGTTGAAGTATCCGATGGCCTTACATTGGAAGAGGTTGTTCGTGCCATTCACGAAGCTGGACTGGATTCCTTGCCTGGCGGCGGCGCTGAAATTCTGGATGACCGCACACGTCGGAAGATCAGCCGCTTGAAAGGTTCATGGCGGGATTGGATGGACGTTATGCAAACTGCACACCGCATCGGTATGAACACCACGGCAACAATGGTTATCGGCCTTGGTGAATCGATGGAAGAGCGTGCATTGCACTTGCTCCGTGTACGTGAAGCTCAGGACGAATGTATTGCCAACAAGTATGACTCCGAAGGTTTCCTGGCGTTCATTCCTTGGACTTTCCAACCGGACAATACAAACCTTAAGCTGGAGCGCCAGACTCCGGAAGAATACTTGAAGACCGTAGCCATCAGCCGACTGGTGCTGGATAATATCAAGAACATTCAATCCTCTTGGGTAACGATGGGTCCTGAGATCGGTAAGAAGTCGCTTGAATTTGGCTGTAATGACTTCGGTAGCACGATGATTGAAGAGAACGTTGTATCTGCTGCTGGTGCAACTTACAAAGTTAACATTGAATCCATTCTCCGTTTGATTCGGGAGTCCGGTTATATTCCGGCACAACGTAACACCCGATACGAGATTGTTCGCATGTTTGACGAAGAGAATTCCGTGCATGAAGATTTCGTAATGCAGAACTAATCCTGATTATTTGAATACTACTCCCATAAATGCTGATCGTTAGATAGTATTTATGAAGCCAAGCCCGCTGACTACTCCGTTTGGAGAGACGGCGGGCTTTTTGATTTCTTTCTAGCGGTTCGAGGTCATCAAACAGTACATGTTACGCAATTGGCGATATTTTATATTGAAATTGAACTGTTACAATGAAAGGGAACTTGTGTAGTCAGACACGCTGGAAGGGGTAAACCGATGAAGAGAAGAATACTTGGCAAGACGGAACTGAACGTACCTGTATTGAGCTTTGGAGCATCCTCACTCGGTTCTGTATTTCGTGACATTGACCGGGACGAAGGGATTCGCACTGTACATGCGGCCGTAGATGCGGGGATGAATTACATAGACGTTTCGCCTTACTACGGGCTGACAAAGGCGGAGACAGTGTTGGGTGAGGCCATTCGCAGCTTGCCGCGCAGTTCATATATGTTATCAACCAAAGCCGGACGGTATGGGGAAAATGAGTTTGATTTTTCACGTCAGCGAATTCTGAATAGTGTGCAAGAGAGCCTGGATCGACTGCATACAGACTATATCGACATTCTGTTCCTGCATGATATTGAATTTGTGCCAGCAGAGATTATTATCGAAGAAGCTTTTCCAACGTTGCTGCGTCTGAAAGAGCAGGGAGTTATACGACATGCGGGCATTTGTGGCTTACCCTTGCCTTTGTTCGAGAAGGTTCTGCCACAGATCGATGCGGATGCGATCATCTCGTATTGTCATTATTCATTGAATGATACCTCATTATTATCGTTATTGCCCTTGTTGGAAAAAAAAGAAATTGGCCTCGTCAATGCTTCGCCTCTTTCTATGGGCTTGTTGAGTACCCGAGGGGCTCCTGCCTGGCATCCGGCAGATGATCGGGTGAAAGAGCTCTGCTTGAAGGCTGCCCGCTTCTGTGCAGAACAAGGCAGTGACATTGCCAAGCTGGCCGTGCAATTCTCTACGTCGAATGAACGAATTCCGACAACACTGGTGAGCAGTGCCAGCCAGCGCAATATCCTCAATAATGCAGCCTGGATAGAGGAACCGATCGATCAGAGCCTGCTGGATGAAGTGCTGCGCATTCTGGCTCCATTGCATAACGAGACGTGGTCAAGCGGACGACCTGAATATAATACGAAGCCAAGCAACACAACAGCAGAAGCATCCAAGGGGGAACAACGATGAGAGCCATTGTATGTGAAGAAATAGATCAATTGAAGCTCCAGGACCTGCCTCAACCGGAACGAGCAGAAGGAGAGGCGTTGGTTGCCATTCGGCGGATTGGGATCTGTGGAACGGATCTGCATGCATACAAAGGCAACCAACCATTCTTTACCTATCCTCGTGTTCTGGGTCATGAACTGGCGGCTGTTATTGAAGAAATCGGTCCGAACGAGGCTGGGTTACAGCCTGGGGATCAGGTAAGTATTATTCCGTATCTGCACTGTGGTCACTGTATTGCATGTCGCAGTGGAAAAACCAATTGTTGTGCGTCCATGCAAGTCATGGGTGTGCACGTAGACGGAGGCATGAGAGAAAAAATCAGCGTGCCTGTCTCACATTTGCTCTCAGCAGAAGGTTTGACGCTGGATGAGACGGCAATGGTAGAACCATTAAGCATTGGAGCCCATGCCGTCAGAAGAGCAGGAATTAAACCTGGTGAGCATGTGGTTGTGATTGGAGCTGGCCCTATTGGATTGGGTGTGATGACATTTGCCAAACAGGCGGGGGCGCGTGTTATTGCCGTTGATCGTAATCTGGACAGGCTGGAGCTTAGCCGGACTTGGGCTGGAGCGGATGATTTGGTTCAGGCTAATGAACATACTGTACAACAAGTGGCTGAAATCACGGGAGGCGACTATGCTACGGCTGTCTTCGATGCAACCGGTAATGTGAATTCCATGAATGAGGCCATTCAATATGTTGCGCATAGTGGTCAACTCATTTTTGTTGGACTGGTGAAAGCGGATATTACCTTTCATGATCCTGAGTTTCACAAGCGGGAGATGAGCATCCTGGGCAGTCGAAACGCAACCCGTGAAGATTTTGAACAGGTCCTGTCAACCTTGCGTCAAAAGAAATTAAGTATGGATGGGTATATCACACATCGAGTGGAGTTTGATGAGTTACCTACTGCAATAGACCAATGGCTATTGCCAGATTCATATGTAGTCAAAGCCATCGTTGAGCTATAATAACAAGTAATTATAATAACAGAAAAAAACGCTCTCTTACCTTGTTGAACAAAATGGTTCATCCATAGGGTAAGAGAGTGTTTTTTGTTTTGCACAGATCCATTTTTATTTTTCCGGATTCGTCACAATGCCCGCATGTGGATCAATGTGACGCACAATGGACTTCAACCAGATCATCTCCAGCACATGTACCTCATAATAAAGTGCACCTGGGATCTGCCTGATCCATCCTTCAGCCATAGCAAGTTGTGTTGAGTCAGAAGTGGCTTCCAGCGTTCCAGGTTCACGGCGCAGCCGTTTGCGTACAGCTTTTTCAACTTGGGAGCTTTGTGTGGTCAAAATGCACACTTTGCGTTTGGAAGAGAAGCCCCTGAATGCAATGTACACCATTTCATAAGCAATAAGATAGGCGATTACGGAATACATCGCTTGGTCCCAGCCAAAGACAACACCGGCGGCTGTCAGTATCAACAAGTTAAGCAGCATGATTATTTTTTCGATAAGCATCCGTTTTCCGCTAAATACACGTTCAGGTGGGCGGGAAGACGGATCACCGATTTCCAGCGTATCCAGTGTCCCCCCATATCGCACAACGAGCCCAATTCCGAGTCCGAGGCATAATCCGCCAAACATGGCGGCAGCCAGCGGATGCTCTACAAGTGGCGGCATGGGATGAAGCACAATGGCACCGATCGAAAAGACAACCAGACCCAGAACAGTAACCAGTACAAATTTCTTCTGCACAATCTTGTAAGACAGAAATATAAACGGAACATTGAATAAAAATAGGAACAATCCAATCCTCATTTCGCTCCAGTGGGCGAAGAGTGAGGAAATGCCTGTAATGCCTCCAATAATAATCTTATTGGGGTGTAAGAACAATTCAAGTCCCACGGAGGCCAGAATTCCGCCCGCAATAACGAGAAACAGGTTTAACCAGCGGCGGGTAGACGATATCCTGGTCTTGGCGGTGTTTGGCACCGGATTAGCCGATATCAGAGGTGCTTTCATAGGTCATCCTCCTTAGTGCGGCTTTCGAGCCATTCTCCCTGGGTTAGTCACAGAAAGATCGGCGTAACAGCCGCGAAGTACGTTAGTATGTCTGTTCTGTACAGACATAGGGATTATCCTTCTTTCTGCAGAACCTTTGGTTCTTCTTTCTTTTTCCGAGGATCTTTGAACTTGAATATTTTATCCAATAAACGGAATACATGTTTGGACTCTTTGGTTAATAAGGGACCCAGAATGGCCAGAATTAGGACATACAGCGCGGCAAACGGTTGAATCATTGGCAACAGTCCCCCGGCTTTACCCATGTTGGCCAAGATGATGGAAAATTCACCCCGTGACACAATGGTTAATCCAATATTGGCCGATGCTTTGGGCGATAGTCCTGCACTTCGTCCGGCCATCATACCTGCCAGGAAGTTACCGAACAATGTAATAACAACTGCAATCAGAGCTAACCATACGGCTTCGCCACCCAAGGACAACGGATCAATGGACAATCCAAAGCTGAAGAAGAAGATTGCTCCGAAGAAGTCACGGAACGGTAGAATCAAGTGCTCAATCCGCTTCGCGTGTTCTGTTTCAGCAAGCACCAGACCAACCAGTAATGCACCAATTGCTTCGGCAACATGAATGGTTTCAGAGAAACCGGCTACCAGGAACAAGGCTCCGAATACAACGAGAGAGAATAGCTCATTCGATCGAATTTTAAGCAATTTGTTTAGTAGCGGTGTTGCTTTGCGTCCAAGAATAATCACGATAAGCATGAATCCGAGGGCAATAAGTGCGGACATGATGACGCCTCCGATGGAGGATGAATCACTAAGCACAAGTCCGGACAAGATCGAGATATATACAGCGAGGAATACATCTTCGAACATAATAATACCCAATATCATCTCTGTTTCCGGGTTAGCCGTTCGTTTCAAATCAACGAGTACCTTGGCCACAATTGCACTGGAAGAGATGGTAGTTATACCTGCGATAATAAGTGCTTCTGCAACTGGGAAACCGGACATAAAACCAAATATTAATCCCAGCGTAAAGTTAATGCCGATGTAGATCGAGCCGCCAACTGCAATAGAGCGACCCGATTTAATTAAACGACCTACCGAGAATTCAAGTCCAAGGTAGAAAAGAAGGAACAGGATACCGATCCGACCCATAAATTCAATAAAAGGCTGACTCTCAATAAAACGGAAGTCCAGATGCCAGATTTTCATGGCATGTGGCCCAACGGCCATCCCGATCAGAATATAAAACGGAACGACCGAAAATCTTAATTTTGCCGATAAAAGGCCGGCTGCTGCAATGAGCACAAGGGCCAGACCTACTTCGAATATCAAATGATCCATCTATTTACCCCCTTCCAGTCAGGAGGAGGGATTTAAACAGTTTCTGCTGATTGCGTTCGCCAACGGCTACCACCGTGGATTCTGCACTGATAACTACCTCCGGACCTGGGCTGATATGTTTTTTGTGATTTTTCTCTACAACGGCGATAACCGTTGCCCCAGAGTTTTGACGTACGTCCAATTCACCGATGGATTTGCCGATACTCCCAAAGGATGGTTCGATTTTGTACCACTCGATAATCAGGTCGTCAAACGTTACTTCAATATTTTCAAGCTGCTTTGGTTTGTAAGTTAATCCGCCAACAATAGCAGCAATCTGTCGTGCTTCGTAATCGTCAAGTGTGATCATGGAGATGCTTTGATCGGGATCATCATACTCGAAGTGGTACATTTCCCGGCGACCGTCATCGTGAATAATAATGACAATTTTATCACCGCTGCTTGTTTCAATCTGAAATTTTTTGCCGATTCCCGGCAAGTCTGTTTCGCGTACATCCATGGATTGTTGCCTCCTTATAATTAGGGGCTGGCCACAGAAGACAGGCTTATTTCCCGAAAATTATTAATCTGCTGCTCAAAGGAACATCAAAAGATGCGGGTAAACAGAGCCAGAAATTCCTGACACAGCCATATGATTTGAATTTGTCGGTGTGGGTACAACAAAAATAGGTACTGTCATAAACATGGGTTTATCTAACGTGTGCTAAAAGGGTTATAAGTTATGCACAAGCACACCGTCTTTAAATACAGAGGTGTCTCCATGCAAAGCAACCTGTAAATACGTCGTAACGGCTAGTGAAGAGCGTTCACGTATTTTTGTGCTATAGGGGTGAGGGATACATACATGCTGGTAAACTTAATAGGTAGCAGAAATAATCTGCGTTTAAACAGACAATACCACGGTTTAAAGGACAGACCCGTTGTAGGGATTCGCAGCATCAATAACAATGCGAGGACAAGAAAGACAGGCTTATTATGCGTAACCGCAATCAGCTTGGACATGACTTGTGGGTATTTGCGAATGACAGGTTTCTGCTGGGATTCGGGTATTTGCAACAGCACTTCCTTGTTGGAAGTTGCTTCTACAGACACCCCAACGGCAGATTCGGTCTGCATCGGAATAGGGAAGCACAAGGCTTGGAAAACGCACAAAATGATAATGATAGTGTAGTGGAGTATTCTAGGTTGTTGTCTCATTTTGGCTTCCCTCCTTTTCCGTGAAACATACTGTTATAAAAATAATAACACATTTTTGTCTTAACTCCAAACCTCTTCATAATATACTGAGAAATCATGACACGCTTTCCATCAATCCGCTTCGTATATCCCCATCGGCCTTGCCATATACTTTGAACAGGAAGGAAAGGAGTGATTCTTGTGGAACTGTTTGCTGTATGGACCGATGTATCGGGGCAAGAGGAAGCGGATCAATTTTATCGTTGTGTCAAGGAAAAAACCAAAGGTTTACATATAAGTAAAAGAGGATTCCGGCTCACCTTCAAACATAATGATGGAAGAGCAACCTGGGTGTGCAGAGGGAATGAGAATCACGAAGACTTCCAGCAATGGCTTCCCCGGATTAGTGATCTGCTCTCCCTTGGACTCGCCGACTTCATTATGGAGACACAAGAACGGAGCATGGTGGAGGATATGATCGCGAAGGCGTGTTCTGTCATGGATGAGCATGAGGTGGAAAAGGTCAATCGAATCTGCATGCCACTTCTATTAAATGGTGATCTGGATCAGCCCGGACTTCGGGAGCGCCGCCGTACTACGTTAGCCAGTGGCCTACGGCAGGATCTGGAGGATGTTCACTTTTTTCACCTTGAAGGCATTATCAATTTCCGTATACGGCCATATAAGCAGGAACTTCAGGAATTAGTGGAGTATGCGCTCGATGAGTTCTGGATGGATCGGCAGTATGAAGAGTTTATGGGGCTGTTAAAATATTTTGTGTTTTTTCAAGAAGCCAAAGTACCTCTGGTTCATCTTGTACACAAGGGAATGCATGAATTTCAGGTCCTGGATGCTGGACTTAATCTGTTACCCGTGCAAAAGGATGAACAGGTTGTTGTGGAAATGCCGGGTCTGGAACTGGAGATGGATATCGAAGATATGATTGTAAGTACACTCATCTCGATCTCTCCTGAGAAGGTCATGCTCCATACACGCACCCCGGATCTGCCAATCATCTCGACCATATGCCAGATCTTTGAAGACAAAGTGCAAATATGTCATCATTGCCCGGAATGCGAAGTGCTGCGCTCAGGATTATTGACAGGTCTTGACGCAAGTGATCTCGGCAATTATAATAACTGTTGATCCATGAATTTTTCATGTGAACCATTGAAACAAAAGCGTTGACAAAGACAACAACCACACGCAAGATCGGTGCAGAGAGAGGAACCTAGGCTGAAATTTCCTCCGGATATCACGTATGGTTTACCCCTTTGTAGCTGCAATTTTGAAAGTGGAGTTAGAAGATCGCCTTTATTGGGGATTATCCGCGAGTAAGGATCTGCCGGGTCATGCCCGTTATCGTCATGCCAATGAGGGCTGTATTTCCGAATATGGATGAATCAGCTGAATTAGGGTGGAACCACGAGTATATATCACTCGTCCCTTTGCCGGGACGGGTGTTTTTTGCGTTCCTTTGCAAAATGACTGGAATAGCAATAGATAATCAGTCCATAAATATCTGGACACGAAGGTTACATTAACAGGAGGAATGAGACAAATGGCAGTGAACATTAAATTACCGGATGGTTCGGTACGTGAGTACGCGGATGGCAGCAGCATTGAGGACGTAGCCGCTTCAATTAGCAGCGGATTACGTAAAAATGCCGTAGCCGGCAAGCTGGATGGTATCGTGGTGGACTTGTCCACAACACTTCATGAAGGAGCATTGGTGGAGATCGTAACTCTGGATTCACCAGAAGGACTTGAAGTGATGCGTCATAGTACAGCTCACTTGATGGCTCAAGCAGTGAAACGTTTATATGGTAACAAAGAGGTACGCCTCGGTATCGGCCCTGTCATCGAGGATGGTTTCTACTATGATATGGACCTCGAACATGCGCTCAATCCTGAAGATCTGCAAAAGATCGAGAAGGAAATGGAACGTATTGTGAACGAGAACTTGCCAATTGTACGTAAGGAAGTTAGCCGCGAGGACGCGATCAAAACGTTCGAAGAAGTGGGCGATCCTTACAAACTTGAGTTGATTCGTGATTTGCCAGCGGACAGCGTGATCACGATTTATGAGCAAGGTGAATTCTTCGACTTGTGTCGTGGCCCTCACGTACCATCAACTAGCAAAATCAAAGTGTTCAAACTGATGAATGTCGCGGGTGCTTACTGGCGTGGAGATAGCAAAAACAAAATGCTTCAACGAATCTATGGTACGGCTTTTGTGAAAAAAGCACAGCTGGACGAGCATCTGCACTTCCTCGAAGAAGCTCGCAAACGGGATCACCGTAAGTTGGGTAAAGAGCTGGAAATGTTCACATTCTCCCAACTGGTCGGTCAAGGCCTTCCAATCTGGTTGCCTAACGGTGCGAAGTTGCGCCGTACTCTGGAGCGTTATATTGTGGATCTGGAAGAAAGCCTTGGATACCAACATGTATACACACCGGTTCTGGGTAACGTGGAATTGTACAAAACATCTGGACACTGGGAGCACTACCAGGAAGATATGTTCCCGAAAATGGTTATGGATAATGAGGAACTCGTTCTCCGTCCAATGAACTGTCCTCACCATATGATGGTGTACAAGTCCAGCATGCACAGCTACCGTGATTTGCCAATCCGTATTGCAGAGCTTGGTATGATGCACCGTTATGAAATGTCGGGGGCATTAACAGGTCTGCACCGTGTACGTGCAATGACACTGAATGACTCACACATTTTTGCACGCCTGGATCAGATCAAAGAAGAGTTCGCTCGTGTTATCGAGTTGATTCAAACCGTGTACAAGGATTTCGGTATCAACGAATACCGTTTCCGTCTGTCCTATCGCGATCCGAAGGATACCGAGAAATACTTCCAGAACGACGAGATGTGGGAGATGTCCCAACGCATGCTGCGTGAAGTTGTGGAAGAGCTTGACCTTCCATTCTATGAAGCAGAAGGTGAAGCAGCGTTCTACGGTCCGAAACTGGATGTTCAGATCAAAACAGCCTTGGGCAAAGAAGAGACATTGTCTACGGTTCAACTGGACTTCCTGTTGCCTGAGCGCTTTGAACTTGAATATGTGGGAGATGACGGGCAGAAACATCGTCCGGTCGTTATTCACCGCGGTGTAATTAGTACAATGGAACGTTTCACAGCATTCTTGCTGGAGAACTTTGCAGGAGCTTTCCCGCTGTGGTTGTCTCCGGTTCAGGCAAAAGTGATCCCGGTATCCGGAAACTTCGACGATTATGCGCGTGAAGTGGAAGCGAAACTGAAACGTGCGGGAATCTCTGCTGAAGCCGATCTGCGGAATGAGAAGCTTGGATATAAAATCCGTGAGGCACAACTTGAAAAAATGCCTTATATGTTTGTTGTTGGTGAGAATGAGCGCAATGCAGAAGCAGTATCTGTGCGTAAGCGTGGAGAAGGCGATCTGGGCATGAAACCGGTCGATGAGATTATCGCTCAATTGAAAGAAGAAATTGCTACACGTTTGGTATAAATGAACAAATGATGTATTAGATAACCAGTGCATAAGTTGCGCTGATCACTCTGCATAACGCCTGAATAACATGGGATTGACCTATGTTATTCAGGCGTTTTTTCGTAGTGTTTGCAGTAAAAAGTATAGATTAATTGCTTTTTGGAAAACCTTTGCAGTGAGGGGGAGGTTATACAATGAAAAAGCAATTCTCAATTCAAAAGAAACATATACGGGGTTTATTGGTTGGCTGTGCGATGTTCGCCGGGATGATGATTAACCTGAATCAGGCGGATGCCTATACATTTGAAGAGGAAAGTACAGTACTGCATGTCGAGAATCAGAGCAGCAGCAGTGAAGGTCCGATTATTGAAACTTCGAGCATGTCTGATCAAGAATTTCCAGAACAGGTCAGCCATCAATACAGCGATGAAGCCCAGCTGACGACCATGGTGTATATGGCTTTATTGTGGTCACCACAACCAATGGTCATTCCAAGACCTGAACTTCCAGAAAAACAAGTGGCAGATCCGTCTATGCCGGTGCTTGCTCCGCGTTCAGAACAAATTCTGGGTACACAAAAGGTTACAGCAACTGGATATACGGCCGGTGTGGAGTCTACAGGAAAAGGACCCAAACATCCTCAATACGGAATTACGTATTCCGGTGTCAAAGTACGTCGTGATAAAGAAACAGTTTCCACGATTGCAGCTGATCCGAAGTTGTTCCCAATGGGTTCCATTCTGTATATTCCGGGCTATGGATACGGAATTGTTGCAGATACCGGTTCAGCGATCAAAGGTAATAAAATCGATCTGTATTTCCCGACAACCAAGCAAGTGTACAAAGAGTGGGGCAAAAAGGATGTGGAGGTACAGGTGATCAGGCAAGGCGCTGGAAAGTGTACAGAAAAGATGCTCAGCGAGTTGGCTGATGCGATCGATGTGTACAAATCTGTACCGGATTCCTGGCTGGACAAGGCCATTTAATTTACATGTGAACATGAATAACAGAAGTGCTCTCTCCACATAATATTGACTGGGGACGAACCCCGCGGTGCAGCAATGCATCGTAAATATGAAGAGAGAGGTGATTCGTTGTGGCTAAGAAATCACAAGGGTACCAAACGCCGAACGAGAAGTACAATGCAGAGTTTGGAGAAGAGAATGCAGCAGCTAAAGTGAAGCAATCCGCTCAAAACAAAGTTCAAGATAATTTCCAAACACCTGATGAAAAATTCAATGCCGAGTTCGGTGTAGAAAACACAGGCCAAACTGGCCAAGCGCAAGGCAAAGCAGGAAAATTCAAAAAATAATTGAAGATTCATTAATCTAATGATGATTCAGCACCCTGGAGCAGCAGCTCCGGGGTGTTTTACATATGCGAAGTTTTTTACATTAATATCCTCCCATCTCAGTCTCGAGACCGAGATGAATTCCATCTGCCGCCGCTGTTCTCATTGTCTTGTCTGAGTTACACTGGATACATAATACAGACAAAGGAGACATGAGCGATGAAACGATCGACGCGTGACCGCTGGTGGGTTGGCATACCTCTTATTGCTATTGGTGCGATGATCTTGTTCAGACAATTGGGATATGACATTGATGTAGGATATATTTTCAGAACATATTGGCCGTTATTTCTAATCTGGTGGGGGGCCAAAGGAATCTCCGAGATTCGTCGCAACGGGGGTTACGCCTTTATTGGACCCGTAATTGTACTGGCGATCGGTGGTTACTTTCTTGCCCGTAACCTGGGATGGATTGATTACTCTATGGGGGAGTTCATTCGTTATCTGATCCCGGTTATGCTGATTGGCGGAGGATTGTTTGTACTGATTGGACCACGATGTCGTGATCGGAAACATCATGACAAGATGCAACCACCTCCCGCACCTGAGCAACCTTATAAACCGTTAGCTCCGGAGGATCTGGAGATGCCGTCGTCGTTTGACGAACAGTTCGAGAAAACATTTGGCAAACCAAAACAGGAACAGAAGAACGATGCACATGGCCCTCATTTCACAGGGTCAACGGATTCATCATCACAAGGGCATCAATATAAGAAGAAACATCAATCGTTTAACTCTAACGATACCGGATATGGAGAACATTATGGTGATGGCTACGGAAATGGTTATGGGGATTATGGCAGTGGCAATACCATTAACAAATCGGCGTTCATCGGTGATCTGTACATGGGGCAGGAAGTATTCTCTTTAAAACCAATGAACATCTCGGCTTTTATCGGAGATACCGTAATTGATTTGACCAAGGCACAGATTCCATATGGGGAGACGAAGATTGTCATTTCTTCATTTATTGGGGATGTGAAAGTATTTGTACCAGAAGATATGGATCTGGGTGTGACAGTGACGACAAATTCCTTCATTGGAGATATGTCACTGTTGAACCAGAAACGCGGCGGATTCCTGAGTAGTGCCCAGGCTGAAACTGCCCATTACCATGAAGCAAGCAAAAAGGTACGGATTATTGTAAGTGTGTTTATCGGAGACGTCAAAGTGAATAAGGTGGGTTAACGCATGATTCGAACAATTCTCAAAGCTAATAAATGGGAACTGATGATGTATTTTGCGCTAACTGGTCTGATTACGCTGGGCGGATTCTATCTATTGTATGGAGAGGTGTTGATGGGGGCTGGTCGTCAGCGGGCATGGACCTATGTGGCCGTTGTTGTGCTGGCCACCGTTATCACCGGATATATCGCTGCATTACGACTTCAGCGCAAGATCGACCTGCTTGATCTCAACATGTTGAAAGTGTCCAAGGGTAATCTGGCGGTGCGCATGCCTGAAGCGGATGACGCTTCGTTTGGTCGTGTCTATCAGGAGTTCAATGTCATGATGGATTCGATTGAGAAAAAGATGAGACTGCTTCAGCGTCTCGGTGAGCAGGAAGTCATTGAGAAGGAGCAAGCCTCGGAGCAGGCTGTGCTTGAAGAGCGCAAACGAATGGCAAGGGACCTCCATGACACGGTTAGCCAGCAGCTGTTTGCCATGCATATGTCGGCTTCGTCTTTACCTCGTCTGCTGGAGATGAATCCGGAACATGGTGGTAAAGTACTGGACCAGTTAATCCAGATGTCACATATTGCACAGCGTCAGATGCGAGGACTGATTGCTCAGCTTCGACCGGTGGAGCTGGAAGGGCGTGACCTCACCGCAGCACTGGATAGCTGGTTTCCTGATTACTGCAGGCAGAATGGTCTTAAAGGTGTGAAAGAGCTGGAACTGGATGGCGGAATCTCGGATGCCATTGAGCACCAGCTGTTTCTTGTTATTCAGGAGGCAGTTGCCAATGTCGTGAAGCATGCAGAGGCAGGGGTGGTCAGTCTATCCATACGGGAAAGTGAACATCAGATTAGCATGAGCATCAGCGATGATGGTCAGGGATTTTTGCAGCAAGCGGAGCGTCCGGGTTCATACGGGTTATCTACCATGCGTGAACGGGCGGAGAAGCTTGGGGGGCAAGTTCAGATTATATCGAAACCGGGAGCGGGAACGACGGTACGGGTATTGATCCCGAAATTCCCGAACGTTCCTGAGTGAACCAGAGGGGGAGACGGAATGAGTGGTAAAGTAAACGTGATGATTGTGGATGACCATGATATGGTGCGCATGGGGTTGAAAACATATCTGATGTTGGAACCGACTTTTCATGTGATGGGAGAAGCGGGCCATGGGCAGGATGCGCTTGATCAGTTACGTAAGTTAAATGATAGTGAAATGCCGGACCTGATCCTGATGGATCTGATGATGCCGATAATGAATGGCGCTGAAGCAACAAAAGCCATCATGACTGAATTTCCAGGGATGAAAATTGTAATGCTCACCAGTTTCCTGGAGGATGATCTGGTTGTGCAAGCGATTGAAGCGGGTGCGGTAAGTTATGTACTGAAGACAGTCTCTGCTGAAGAACTGATCTATGCTCTCCAAGGGGCCTATAGAGGCATGCCTGTTATGACAGGTGATGTGTCGCAGGCGTTAACCAGGGGAATCAGACAACGTACAGCTAGAGAGAGTGAATCGGGTCTAACTGAACGGGAGAAGGAAGTGCTGCTGCTTATTGCAGAGGGAAAGACCAACAAAGACATTGGAGAAGAATTACATATCAGTATCAAAACCGTCAAAACACATGTGAGCAACCTGCTGATGAAATGTGAGATGGACGATCGTACACAATTGGCCATCTATGCGCATCGTCAGGGTTGGGTGAAAACGAAAGGGTAAAATGCTGTCATGACGGGGAAAAGAGTCTATTCTTACGTGCTTTTATCTCCTTTTTAATTGTTTTTAAGGTACGGTTAAGGTTTAAAGTACAAAATAAGGACAGTTAAAGAATATCTCTTGGGAATAAGAGATTGGGAGGTAGAGAGGCATGGACGAACGCAACTATAGATCGAACCGTCAAGACGAGGAAAACGAAACCAAACAAACGGAGAACCGCAATTCTTCCGGAACGGACGAATCCTCCTATTATTATTCTTATGGACCTTTTCAGTCCGTGAATCAGGAAGATACAGCAAATCACATGGGAAGCAATAATCAGCGTGAAGAAGGAAATGTAGAGATTACAAAACCTGATCCGGTGAGACCCGTACCTACTTACTATAATAGTGAATCATATGAACAAGAGAAAAGATCATCAGGGGGCGGTGGAAACGGCTCAGGTAACGGTGGAGATCAAGGGAATGGCGGCAAAGGCAACTGGAACTATAATAACCGCAAACCGCGTTCTTCCGTAAGATCACTTCTATTTTCCTTTATTGCCGGTATGCTGGTCATCACCGTTCTCATGTACACAGCTGACAGAACAAACATGTTCACACCGGAGACGGCACTTACGAACACGGACAATCAAAGTTCAGGACAGGAAGCATCAACAAACACAGGCGGAGGCAACAATGTGACAGCGTCGTTACTGCCAACAGGCAAAGAAGATGTTTCTTCCGTAGTGACGAGTACAAGTCCAGCAGTCGTCAAAATCGAAACACTCGCGAAGCAGTCCTCACGTACAGGATTGGGTCAGGGTGGATCAAACACAAGTGATCCGCTTTACCAATACTTCTTTGGTAATGGGGGCGGAACGGAAGGCAATCAAGGCCAAAGCCAGCAACCACAAAGTAGTAATCAGCTTGTACCTATGGGCATTGGTTCCGGGTTCGTTTTTGACAAAGAAGGATATATCCTGACGAATCAACACGTTGTTCAGGGTGCAGACGTAATCCAGGTAACCTTGGAGAATAACAGTAAACCTTATGAAGCTAAACTGCTGGGAAGCAGCTTTGATCTGGATTTGGCTGTATTGAAAATTGAGAAAAACAGTGGTGACGATGCGTTCCCTGTAGCTCCACTGGGTGATTCCAACAGTACTCAAGTCGGTGAATGGCTTGTAGCTATTGGTAACCCGGAAGGATTTGAACACACCGTTACAGCAGGTGTACTGAGTGCCAAAGAACGTACAATCAGCATTCCAGATGAAGAAACAGGAAAAACACGTGAGTACAGCCATTTGCTGCAAACCGATGCTTCGATTAATCCGGGTAACTCCGGTGGTCCGTTGCTTAACCTGAATGGGGAAGTTATCGGAATGAACGTTGCAGTAAGCGCAGATGCACAGGGAATTGGTTTTGCAATCCCATCGAGCGTCATCTCTGAAGCCGTTAAATATCTCAAAGAGAACAAAGAAGTTCCCAAAGAGCCAGTACCATTTATCGGTGCGTCTCTGATGGCTCTTACGCCTGAAGTTGCTAAACAAATGGGAACAGATGTTACCGAAGGTTCAGTAGTAGCCAGCACGATCTTCCAATCACCGGCTTACCAAGCAGATCTTCGTGCATATGACATCATCACAGGTGCAAACGGTACGCCGTACGCCACAAGTCAGGATCTGATTGATTTTATCAAGAAACAGGAAATCGGCAGTGAAGTTACACTGAACGTGGTTCGTGACGGTAAGAAAATGGATCTGAAAATCAAAATCGGCAACAAAAATGATTTTGATACTTCACAAACCACAGATATACAACAGCAGCAACCATAATATCAGGTAAGGATTGACGTAACGGAAGGGATTGAAGGCCCTTCCGTTTTTTTGCCCTGATTGAGTAAGGTTACAATGGACCAGTACGGATTGGAGACCGCCTACTTGAAGATGCAGATTGTGCTTCTGCCTGTTACAATGGGATAAAACGTTAGGATAAAGGAGAAAGACCATGCGCTCAACTATTTTGATTGTGGATGATGACGAAAAAATTGTATCCATGCTCCGCCGGGGGCTGGCTTTTGAAGGATATGAGGTACAGACGGCTTCCAATGGAGCCGAAGGCCTCAGCAAACTGATGGACAAAGAGCCGGACATCGTTGTGCTGGATGTGATGATGCCGCAGATTGACGGATTTGAGGTATGTCGCAGATTGAGAGAAGCAGGCAGCAAAGTGCCTGTGCTAATGCTGACGGCCAAGGATGAAGTACAGAGCCGGGTGACCGGACTGGACACAGGAGCCGATGACTATCTTGTAAAACCTTTTGCGCTGGAAGAATTATTGGCACGTGTCCGCGCATTGCTGCGCCGCAAGTCTGATAGTGGGGGTACGCCGGACAACCGCTTAATGTATGAAGATATCATTTTGGACAATGACTCACGTGAAGTTTTGCGAGATGGGCAGCGTCTGGAGCTGACTGCCAAGGAATTCGAACTGTTGAATCTGTTCATGCAAAATCCAAGACGGGTCCTATCTCGCGATCTGATTATGGATAAAATCTGGGGTTATGATTACAGCGGTGAGTCTAACGTGCTTGAAGTGTACATTGCCATGCTCAGACAGAAGACCGAAGAATACGGTGGCAAGCGTCTAATTCAGACCATCCGGGGAGCCGGCTATATCTTGAGAGGTGACTCCTGATATGTCCATCCGGTTAAGACTAACCGCATGGTATTCTGGCATTTTGGCGGCTGTTCTTATCTTTTGGGGCGTTGTAATCTATGCCTTTGTGTATTTTAACTCCTATCAGGAAGTCGAACAGCAATTGAAGGTGAAGAGTACCCGGATTACGGAGCAGATTGGTGTTAATCCTCTTTCACAGTCGTTGGATCTGGACCCATTTACAGAGAGTCAGCTTCAGGAGGCACAAATCTATATTCAACTCTGGGATTATCAGAGTCGCTCAGGCAGGATTTCAGGTAATATGGAGAAATTGCAGATTCAGTTTCCGGTATTAAAAGCCAATGAGATACTTAAAAAGCGAGGCATTTCCAAGATCTATGTGGATGGAACGCCGTTTTTGGTGAATCAGCTCCCCCTTTCTCTTCAGGGAACCAATGAAGTACGTGGAATTCTTCAGGTTGGTGCGAATGTAAGTTCACAAGAGCGCTTGCTGGAAGCGTTGCTTAATATTTTAGTTTTTGGCTGGCTGGTAGCGATGGCTTTGGCTATAACCTCAGGCCTTGTTCTGGCCCGCAAGTCGATGCGTCCGCTCGTGAATGTCATTGATGCTGCGAATCAGATCCAATCGGGAGATGACTTAAGTGTACGTATTCAATATGCGGGGCCTAAGGATGAGATCGGGCGTCTGATCGAAACGGTTAATAATATGCTTGAGCGTACAGAATTGTCATTCCGCGGTTTGGAGGAGACAAATGCTGCCCAGCGCCGCTTTGTATCCGATGCATCGCATGAACTGCGTACACCGCTGACCACCATTCGCGGGAACGTAGACTTCCTGAAGAAGCTGTGGGATCAAGAGGGTACCGACCGACCGAATCTGGATGAGGAGACCGTCAAACAAATGTCGCTGGAAGCCATTGAAGACATGGCGGACGAGGGAAAACGTATGAGCAGGCTGATCAGCGACATGTTATCGCTGGCGAGAGCGGATACGGGTCAGAAAATTGAACTGAATCCGATCCCGCTGCAGATTCTCGTACAGGAAGTGGCACGCAGAGCACAATTTCTGGATCGTCAGGCAGACTGGCTTCCAGGAAATCTTTCCATCCTTAACGGCATTTATGTGAACGGTAGCAAGGACTATCTGCAACAGATGTTATTTATTTTCATCGAAAATGCGTTTAAATACACACCTGAAGGCTCTGTGACGCTGGATGCCGTATTATACAAGGGCCAGGTGGGACTACGCATCAGCGACACCGGTATTGGGATGGATCGGGACGAAGTGCCGTTCATCTTTGATCGCTTCTATCGGGCAGATGAATCCCGCGGGGCTACACCGGGCATAGGTCTGGGACTTTCGATTGCGAAGTGGATTATTGAAGAACATCACGGATCGGTTGAGGTTGTGACCAGACGTGGAGAAGGAACCACCTTTATTATCTGGTTGCCGGTTGTCTTTGCTCCGCCTATCGAATAAAGGTATAATAGACAGGACTGCAATTACATCGGCAACGTTGCCGAGAAAGAAAGCGGGTGGCAACCAAGTGGAAGTACTACGAATTTCGCCGCGGGGATATTGTTACGGCGTTGTGGATGCGATGGTGCTCGCGCGTCAAGCGGCACGCAATCTGGATTTACCACGACCTATTTATATATTGGGTATGATTGTGCATAACCAACATGTGACGGATTCCTTTGAAGATGAAGGTATTATTACATTGGATGGTCCGAACCGGATGGATATTTTGAGCCAAGTGGAGAGTGGCACGATTATTTTCACAGCTCATGGTGTATCTCCTGAAGTGCGCAAGTTGGCACGGGACAAAGGATTGACAACAGTGGATGCAACATGCCCTGATGTCACCAAGACCCATGATCTCATTCGGGAGAAGACGGCAGAAGGTTATCAGATCATCTATATCGGCAAAAAGAATCACCCTGAACCAGAAGGTGCCGTAGGTGTTGCACCAGATCTCGTTCATCTGATCGAGAAGGAAGAAGAGATCGAAGAACTGAACGTACCTCCAGGCAAAATCCTTATTACGAATCAGACAACGATGAGCCAGTGGGATATCAAACACATTATGAGCCGTCTGCTGGAGAAGTTTCCGGGCGCAGAGATTCATAATGAGATTTGCCTTGCAACTCAGGTTCGTCAGGAAGCTGTTGCTGAACAGGCAGGTCAAGCGGACCTGGTTATCGTGGTGGGTGATCCTCGCAGCAATAACTCTAACCGTCTGGCACAAGTGTCGGAGGAGATTGCGGGTGTTACGGCCTACCGTGTATCCGATGTTTCCGAGATTCAGCAAGAATGGCTGAAAGGTGTAAATAAGGTGGCGGTTACTTCGGGTGCATCAACACCAACACCGATTACGAAGGAAGTCATCCTTTACCTGGAGCAGTATGAACATGACAAGCCGGAGACGTGGGAGATCAAACGTACCGTGAACATGAGCAAACTACTGCCTCCAGTTAGAGAAAAAACACGTACACCTTAGGGCACAGCTAATGTAAAAGTAAGTCTAAGTGTATGTGAATTGCAAACGAGACGTGAATGAGAAGAATCCTGTTACACAGATCCGAATGTCGGAGCCTGTGGAGCAGGGTTCTTTTTGTATATGGATAAGGAATGTGTACCTTGACGCAACAGGAGATCTATGGTATATTCACTTTAACGGATAAAAGCTTAAAAGCGAACAAGCGTTTAAGCGCGACAGAGTTTATATATTTAATCAGACGCACACTAAGAACTTATTGTGCTCTCATACAGGGAAGGATGGGAATTAATATGATCGTTATTGCAGGCAAAGCCACACCGGAGGAACAGATTCAGGATATCGTAGCAGTTATTGAAAAAGAAGGGCTTCAGGTGCATATCTCTCGCGGAGAGGATCGTACTATTATTGGGTTGATTGGCAAAGTTGAACCTAAAATGCAAGAGCATCTTCGCCAAATGAAAGGTGTCGAGAATGTCGTTAAAATCTCGAAGTCCTACAAGTTGGCAAGCCGCGACTTCCATCCGGAAGATACGGTGATCTCCATCAAAGGTGTAGATATCGGCGGAAAAGAACTTGTTGTTATGGGCGGACCATGTGCGGTTGAATCCGCTGCACAGATTGATGAGATTGCCGGGCTTGTGAAAGCTGCTGGTGGGCAAGTGTTACGTGGGGGTGCATTTAAGCCGCGTACAGGTCCTTACAGCTTCCAGGGAACGGGCGTAGAGGGATTGATCATGATGGCGGAGGCAGGCAAGAAACATGATCTGCTGACCATTACAGAAGTCATGACACCTGAGTATGTGGATATTTGCGCCGAGTACGCAGATATTCTGCAAGTAGGTACACGTAACATGCAGAACTTTGACCTGCTGCGCAAATTGGGCGAGTGTGGCAAACCGGTATTGTTGAAACGTGGCTTCAGTGCAACATATGATGAGTTGTTGAATGCGGCAGAATACATTCTTGCGGGTGGTAATCCAAATGTCATGCTGTGTGAACGTGGTATTCGTACGTTTGAATCTTACACACGTAATACGCTTGACCTGTCAGCGATCCCTGTTCTGCAGTCTCTGAGCCATTTGCCGGTTATTTCTGACCCGAGCCATGGTACTGGACGACGTGAACTGGTGGAGCCGATGACAAAAGCTTCCGTTGCTGCGGGTGCCAATGGCCTGATCATTGAAATGCATACCGATCCGGATAACTCCATGACAGGAGATGGTGTGCAATCCTTGTTCCCTGATCAATTCGCGAACCTGTTGCAGGATCTGGAGAAATTGGCACCAATCGTGGGTAAATCATTCAGTACAGCCAAACAACCGGCAGAATTTTTCCCGGCACGTGTAGGCGTGTAATAAGAATTTCATAGTCAAGGTCTGGATCATTATCCGGGCATCTCATCTGGTCTCGTTTATTGCGACGGAATCAGATAGATGCTCGGTTTTTTGCATATTTTGCAGTTTTGAACGTATTTATTAATCAATAGTGATAAGAAACATTTATGATGTGAAGTTTTTTCCATGATTTAGGATAAAAAAAGGTCGCTTTACCGCATTAAACCAGTTAAATGTATATCAAATATGTTGTTATGTGAATTTATGTTATTTATAAAATGTGAGTATAGCTAACATACTCGCAAAAAATACCTTACATAAGTATTGACGATGTCAGGTTTTAAAATTTATAATGACGACAGAAAAAAATTCGAATTTAGACATTTTCTTAGTGGGGTTGTTTAATGTTCGGAATATTTGGGAGGACGAATACATGTCGGTTGAAAACGTATTGAAATCAATTCAAGAGAACAACATCGAGTGGGTAGATTTTCGTTTTGTAGATTTAGCTGGTCGTGCACATCACATCTCGTTGCCAGCTTCGGCTGTTGATGCAGACACGTTCGTAAATGGAGTAGCTTTTGACGGTTCTTCTATCCAAGGTTTCCGCGGAATTGAAGAGTCCGATATGGTTATGATGCCAGACCCTGAAGCGACTTATGTCGATCCGTTCACTGCACACCCTACATTGAATGTTATGTGTGATATCTTCACTCCGGATGGCGAGCGTTATGAGCGTGACCCACGCAGCATCGCTGTTAAAGCAGAAGCTTATTTGCAAGAGAGCGGTGTAGGTACAGCGGCATTCTTCGCACCTGAATCCGAGTTCTTCATCTTCGACGATGTACGTTATGAGAGCGGCACGAACAGCTCTTCTTACTATGTAGATTCCGAAGAAGCTTCATGGAACACGAACCGCAAAGAAGAAGGCGGAAACCTGGGCTTCAAAGTTCGCACTAAAGGTGGATATGTTCCAGTAGCGCCAGTGGATACACAACAAGATATTCGTAGCGAAATGTGTCGCCTTTTGGAAGAAGCAGGCCTGTCGATTGAGCGTCATCACCATGAAGTGGCGACAGCGGGTCAAGCTGAAATCAACTTCCGTTTTGATACACTGAAGAAAACAGCAGATAACCTGCTTGCATACAAATACATCGTGCACAACACTGCACGTCAATATGGTAAAGTAGCAACATTCATGCCAAAACCATTGTTCGGTGATAATGGTAGCGGAATGCACGTTCACCAATCCATCTTTGATGGCGATTCCCCATTGTTCTATGACAAAGCGGGATATGCTAACCTGAGTGAAATGGCTCTGCACTACATCGGCGGTATCCTGTACCATGCTCCGGCACTGATCGCTTTGACTAACCCGAGTACAAACTCGTTCAAACGTCTTGTACCTGGTTACGAAGCACCAGTAAACCTGGTTTACTCCAAAGGTAACCGTTCCGCAGCAGTTCGTATCCCGGTTGCAGCTGTGACACCAAAAGGTTGTCGTATTGAGTTCCGTACACCAGACTCCACAGCTAACCCATACTTGGCATTCTCCGCAATGTTGATGGCTGGTCTGGATGGAATCAAACGTAAAATCAACCCAACTGAGCTTGGATATGGTCCGCTCGATAAAAACATCTATGACCTGTCTGATGCAGATAAAGAAAACATCCGCAGTGTGCCAGCTTCCCTCGAAGAAGCACTTGATGCATTGGCAGCTGATAACGAGTTCTTGACTGAAGGCGGCGTATTCACAAAAGAATTCATTGAAAACTACATCAACCTCAAACGTGATGAAGCGAAAGCAGTAGCGATCCGCATTCATCCGCACGAGTACAGCCTCTACTTCGACTGCTAATCGGTCGGGGTCGGAACAGTTCTTGTTCCAACTTAAAGCCTCCGGGACACGCTCTCGGAGGCTTTTCCTTGAATTAAACAATGTAGTGCTTTAACTTTGCAGGGTGATAAAGGAATTTGATGAGCTGAATTCAACACTTAAGTGCATATTGCCCTTGAAGCAGATAGAGAATACTGATATCATAGCGATAATATTCACTTTGAGTGCATTTTGCACAAATCCATAGAGCGACTTTCAATAAGTAAGATATAGATCAAAATGATTCAATTTGTCTATATCTTATACCCGTGAGCGATTCTAATCGAATTGTGCAAAATGCTGTTTGTATGTCAGAGTTACGGATGGAAAGGGCGGGGGATTTTGTGACAAAAAGAGCGTATAACTTTAATGCAGGACCTGCGGCGTTACCACTTGAGGTACTGGAGCGTGCACAGGCGGAATTTGTAGATTTTCGTAATACAGGCATGTCGATTATGGAGATGTCTCATCGTGGAGCGGTGTATGAGTCTGTACATAATGAAGCTCAGGAGCGGTTGTTGTCGCTTCTAGGCAATCCAAAAGGATACAAGGTTCTCTTTCTGCAGGGCGGTGCAAGCACTCAGTTCGCGATGTTGCCAATGAACCTGCTCGGTGCAGGGCAGACTGCAAGTTACGTGATGACTGGCAGCTGGGCCAAAAAGGCTCTGTCTGAGGCGAAGTTGATCGGCGAGACACATGTTGCTGCATCTTCAGAAGCAGAGAAGTTTATGAAATTGCCGGACGTTTCGAATCTGAGTTTGCCAGAACGTACGGCTTATGTACATCTGACTTCCAACGAAACGATCGAAGGTACGCAATTCAAGTCGTTCCCGGATACCGGTTCAGTACCTCTGATTGCGGACATGTCGAGTGATATTTTCTGTAAACCATTTGATCTTAATCAGTTTGGCATGATCTACGCGGGTGCACAGAAGAACCTGGGTCCATCCGGAATTACGGTTGTAATTGCTCGTGAGGAACTGGTGAGTGAATCGCCTAAAACGATTCCAACCATGCTTCGTTACAGCACACATGTAGATAACAACTCCCTGTACAATACGCCGCCATCTTTCTCGGTATATATGGTGAATGAAGTATTGAAATGGATTGAAGAACAGGGCGGACTGGCTGGTATTGAGCAAAAAAATACGAAAAAAGCGGAATTGCTCTATAACACAATTGACGCTTCCGGCGATTTCTACCGTGGTTGTGTGGAACCAGAAGATCGTTCCCTGATGAATGTAACCTTCCGTCTTGCTTCTGAGGAACTGGAGAAAAAGTTCATCAAGGCATCAGAGGAAGAAGGATTTGTAGGTCTGAAAGGACATCGCAGTGTGGGTGGTCTCCGTGCCTCCATTTATAATGCTGCTCCTTATGAGAGTGTTAAGGCACTGACAGACTTTATGAGCCACTTCCAGAAGACAAATGGATAATTAGTATAGGTACGGTGTAATGGACCTTCGTGTCTTGTCCTGTGCCTTACCAGAGCCTTCCACATTGACGTGTGGAGGGCTTTTCTTTAAGATTAGAGGGTTGTCGTCAACATGAAAATGAAAAGGAGATTGAACACATATGGCTTTACACATCGTTCTGGTTGAACCAGAAATTCCGGCGAACACAGGCAATATTTCGCGTACTTGTGCGGCAACCGGTACCCATCTGCATCTCGTACGTCCACTTGGATTTCGAACAGATGATGCTACATTGAAACGTGCAGGGCTGGATTACTGGCATGCTGTTCATATTGAATACCACGACTCATTTGCTGAGGTTCAGGAAAAATATTCGGAAGGTCGCTTCTTCTACGCAACTACGAAGGCCAAGAACCGATACAGTGATTTTAATTTTCAGGATGGAGATTTCCTCGTTTTTGGTAAAGAGACTAAAGGCCTGCCACCTGAATTAATTGCTGCGAATCCCGATACATGCATGAAAATGCCAATGACTGGTGACGTTAGATCATTAAATCTGTCCAATTCGGCAGCAATTATTGTATATGAAGCGTTGCGCCAGCTCAATTTCCCGGGGTTAGAAGGATAAATTGAGGTTATAAATGACGGCTAGAATTCGGTAAAAAAACATTTTTCAAAAAAAAGGACAAAAAATGTTTATTTCCAGCAGGATTCGACAAAATCTTGGCGAATCTATAAACATAGTACAAATGTACCTAGAAATTTAGAGTAAGATAGGAGAGGTGTGCCGTAGCTATGAAGCCAGCTGGAGTAGTTCGCAAAGTTGACCAATTAGGTAGGATCGTATTGCCTAAATCTTTGCGTAAAAGGTATCAAATGAATGAGGGAGATCCTGTAGAAATCTTAGTACAAGGGGACCATATTATCTTGGAGAGATATCGTCCAAAATGTATTTTCTGCGGATCCATCGAGGAAGTCAACGAGTTCAAAGAGCGTTACATATGCGCACAATGTTTAGATGAAATGACTCAGCTTCCACAACACGGATAAGAAGTAACGCCATGGGTTTATGACCCCCGTGGCGTTTTTTTTTGTTTTATTCTCAATCGGATGGCATAATTGCAATTTGAAAAAAAGATAAAATACGTAGACTAACGCTGGGTGTAAAGGGGTAAAACCTCATTCCAGACAGCATTCAGGATGCCCTGCATATTTTCTTCCTCACTATTAATACATATGACAGCTTCCTTTGAGGGAATTACGATACACAATTGACCATAGGCTCCATCGGCGCGATAAGCGCCATGAGAACACATCCAGAACTGATACCCGTAACCTTTTCCCCAATCTCCGTCTCCGGTCGTTTCGATCTGCTGGGACGTAGCCTGTCTGATCCAATCCGCAGGTACAAGCTGTGTGCCTTCCCAAAGGCCCTCCTGCAGCAGTAATTGTCCAAATCGACTCAATTCCTCATTACTTATCCAAAGACCTGCACAGCCAAGTGTTACCCCCAATGGAGAGGTTTCCCACTCTACATCATGAATGCCAAGTGGATCAAATAACCTTGGAGTCAGGTAATCTTTCACGGTTTGGCCGGTAGCAGCCTGTAGCATGGCTGAGATCATAAATGTATCCCCGCTGCTATATGTAAATTGTTCTCCAGGTACCTGGTCCAGAGGTAGCGACATGTAATATTTAGCCCAGTCCTTTTCGGTCAATGAAGCTCGTTCATCTGCCCAAAGAGGGGGAGAGTCATGGCCCGAAGACATTCGGAGAAGATCACGCAGTTTCAATTCCTGCGGCGATGGGAGATTGCGCTGTGCAACGTTTACATGATCATAAGAGAAATAATCACCAAGTGTCGCATCCAGATGTAACAGACCTTCTTCAAGCGCAAGACCAACGGCCATACACGTGAAGGATTTACTGATAGAATGTTGTACCCTGCGCTGATCCTTATCCCGGTCCCAATGGGCAAGCAGATGCCCTTTTTGTAATATGCGAATGGAAAAAACGTTCAATTGCTGCTCAGTAATCGTATGAATGAAACCTTTGAGTTGCTCAGACATATTAACCTCCCTAATATCAGGTGAAACCTGAGTGAAATCGGTTGGTGAAACGTTTCCGTAATTCGAATGCAAAATCAGAACCCATGTTAGTATAAACCTGGTTTGGTGTCAATTAAAGTTGTAATAGCACTGACTAAATTTTCATTTTTTCGTAATAATAGTGTCTTTCGACGCAAATTTAGACTTGAAAAAGCATTTTTTCGAGAAAAAAACGCGAAATTTGTAAAAAGGTTATTGACAGGATTTACTCATCGGGCTTATGATTTATTCGAAACGATTCGAAGAAATCGCTTCCACATAAAAAGTGTTGTAATGAAGTCCATGTGAATCAACGTTGGATATGTTTTGAAACGATTCGAGAAAATCGTTTCGATAACCCATCGTAATACAAGGGAATCTACAACAGCCTGCAATCCAACGCCAGAGAAACGAATGAGTAAAGACAGCAGGCGATGATGAGAGGGGTTACATTATGGCACATATAACGATCGAAACCGGATCGCCAACCTTATGCATGAACACCAGCATACATGTTGTGTCCAGTGACTCCGGAGAGACTTCAGGCGGTACACTATATCTGTTGCACGGGGCAGGCGATAATGCGAGTACCTGGCAGCGGTTAACCACAATTGAGATGTATGCAGCGCAATATGGCTGTACTATCATTATGCCGGAAGCGAATCGAAGCTATTACACCGATATGGAATACGGCCTGAATTACTTCCACTACATCACTCAGGAGTTACCTGAAGTATGCAAGCGTCTGCTCAATCTGAATCCTGATCCGGAGAAAACATACGTCGCCGGTTTATCCATGGGTGGATATGGTGCACTGAAATGTGGACTAACTTATCCGGAGCGATATCGCAAAGTAGTGTCTCTATCCGGCGTAACGGATATCCAGACACGACTTCATGATCCCCATATGCCAGCGACCATGATCAAGGAAATGAAAGCGGTTTTTGGAGAACGTTTACAGGTGAAAGCCGATCAGGATATTTACGCACTGTCGGCCAAGCTGCTGGAAAAGGGTGTTCCTTTACCGGATATCCTCAGTTGCTGTGGCGATAGTGACCCCTTCGTAGAGATGAATCGCGACTATGCGAAATACATGCAGGGGACTGCCTTTGATTTTCGGTATGTGGAGACGCCGGGGGCTCATGAATGGAGATTTTGGGAGCACCACCTGAGAACGATGTTTGATTTTCTGTACAACGACAAGACCATAGTAGAGTGAGGAGATGCAATGTGAAACCTGCAGCCGAAGGACCTAGCAAAAAGCTGAAGGGAAACGTGAAGGGCAATTCGCTCTGGACTGAAATCTGGAAGCACCGAATGACATACACCCTGCTTATTCCGGGGCTTGTCTGGCTAATTCTGTTTGCCTACATGCCGATGGGTGGCCTGTCTCTGGCATTCAAAGATTACAAGGCCAACCTGGGCATCTGGGGAAGTCCATGGAGCGGATTCGAGAACTTCAAATATGTTTTCCGTGATCCAACCTTTATCGACGCAGTATGGCGTACGCTGTACATCAATATTCTGAAACTGATTATTCAGTTCCCATTCCCGATCATTCTGGCGCTGTTGCTGAATGAATTGCGGATGCGCAGAGGGAAAAAATTATTCCAAACCGTTCTTACATTCCCGCACTTCCTGTCCTGGATCATCGTATCCGGGGTAGTCATCAATGTGCTGGCATATGACGGACTGGTAAACAGCGCGCTCGGATTACTCGGATTGCCAACGATTAACTTCCTGGGGTCTGAATCCAACTTTGTACCAATGTTGCTGTTGACTGATATTTGGAAATCAAGTGGATGGGGCGCGATTATATTCCTGGCTGCCATTTCCGGTATTGATCAGGATCAATATGAATCAGCACAGATTGACGGGGCTTCCCGTATGCAACAGATGTTCAAAATTACTTTACCGAACATCCTTCCAACCATCACAATCATGTTTATTCTGTCGGTTGGTGGATTGATGTCTTCCGGGTTTGACCAGATCTTTAACTTGGCAAATGCCGCTACCAAAAATGTATCGGAAGTACTCGATGTATATATCTATCGGATTACGTTCCAGTCATCAACCGATTTCTCATTCTCGACAGCGGTCAGCTTGTTCCGTTCCCTGGTGAATATGGCCTTGCTGCTTCTTGCTGACAGATTTGCCAAATGGCTTGGCGGAGACGGTTTGTTCCGATAAGAGAGGAGGAAAAATGAGATGAGCAAGAAAGCTAACAAAAAACCGAGAATTGGTACAGAAAAAATGACACTTCTCGATTACATTATTTTTGCCGTATTACTCGTGCTTGCCCTGATGATCCTGATTCCGTTCTGGAATGTCATCATGATCTCGTTTGCAACACAAAAAGAATATGCTGACAATCCATTTTTGATGTTCCCTAAACAATGGACATTGGATTCCTACAAGGCATTGTTCGCTGACGGAACGATTCTGTCGGGGTACAAAAATACAATTATATTGCTAGTCATCGGCTTGCCACTCAGCTTGTTCCTGACAACAAGCATGGCATATGGCCTTAGTCGCAACAAATTTCCGTTTAAGAAATTTCTCTTTTTCCTAGTACTGTTCACCATGATCTTTAATGGTGGTATCGTACCGCTGTATCTGATCATGAAATCTCTTCATCTTACAGGTACGCTGTGGTCTGTTATCCTGGCGGGAAGCTTCAGTGCTTTTAACATGATTCTGATGATGAACTACTTCTACACCTTGCCTGAATCACTCATGGAATCGGCGAGACTGGATGGAGCAGGAGAGTGGAGAATTTTGTTCTCCGTTGTTCTTCCGCTGGCTACACCAATTATGGCTACAATCACGTTGTTCTACGGTGTGGCTTACTGGAACAGTTGGTATGATGCGATGATATTCCTTCGAAAAGCGGATCAGTTACCGCTCCAGAATGTACTCCGAAATATTATCGTGACATCTACGACGAATGCATCCAATGCATCCAGTGTGGATGCTGCCCAGGCAAGCAACTTCTCAATGGGCATGAAGATGGCAGCCGTATTTGTCACCATGGTACCAATTATGTGTTTCTTCCCAATGCTGCAAAAACACTTTGCCAAAGGGGTATTAACAGGGGCAATCAAGACCTGATATACGTATAGGATTTTGCAATAAAATTCTACTAAAAAACATGGGGGTAAAACATGAAAACGAACAAAAAGTTGTCAGTAAGAGCTCTCTTTGCCATCACGCTTAGTGTAGTTATGCTGATGGTGACCGCTTGTTCCAGCCAAGGAGCTTCAGGTGGTAACGAAAAAGATGCAGAGGGAAATTACAAAGACAATCTGACCATCTCTGTAGCTAACCTGACAGAAATCAAAAACGGAAACCTGGATAATGACTTCCACAAGTTCTGGACAGACAAATTCAATGTAACTTGGGACTACAACTATATTGATTGGGATTCATGGGGCGAGAAGCTTCGTCTGTGGATCAACTCTGGCGACTTGCCGGATGTAGCAGTATGGAACTACGTACATGGCGATGCCATTAACAGCATTGAACAAGGTTTGTTCTACAAATTCCCGGATGACTGGAAAGAACGCTGGCCTAACGTGGCAGCAGCTTACAATTTGACGGGTCTTGGAGACAAGTTGGAAGAATTGACGGGTGGAACATATGTCCTGCCTAGACCAATCTACTTCGAGAACAAACCAGCTGACCCACTGACGAACCAAATTGGTGTCATTGCGCTTCGTAAAGACTGGGCTGAAGCGGTTGGTTTTGAACTGAAAGATGCTTATACAACGACCGAATTGAACGAATATGCTGCGCTAGTGAAAGAAAAAGATCCAGGCAAAGTGGGTAACAAACTTGTACCTCTGTCCTACAATGCGGCAGATGCCATGACAAACATGATTATGCCAAACAGTGTGCATGCCATGACTGACTCTCCGTTCTACAAAGGTGAAGATGGCCAATTCCACTGGGGACCAGCAGATCCTGAAACGCTGACAGGACTTAAATTGATGCAAAAAGCCTATAAAGATGGACTGCTCAATCCTGAGTTCTACACATGGAAAAACAATGAAGGTCAAAACAACTTCAAAGTAACAGGTACAGCTGCTGTAACAAGTCTGGGCGGACTGGCTTCGTACAGACAAGGTCTGGATTCCGATATGAAAAAAAATCTGGGTGTAGATAGTGATGAACTGGTACACACAGCAATCGTAGTAGGCGATGACGGGAAATACCGTAACATGGAGCAAGCCAACTTCTGGTCTGCATTGATCTTCAATCCGGACATCAGTGACGAGAAATTCGAACGGATCATGGATCTGATCGATTACTCTGCAACAAAAGAAGGACAGTTGCTCATCAACATGGGCTTTGAAGGAAAAGATTGGAAATATGATGAAAACAACGAACTCGTTAGCTTGTTGCCAGAAGGAACGGTATTGGAAGATAAATACCCAGCACGTTTCGAAGGTCTGTACCTGCTCGGTGACGACTTCAGTGTTGTAAACCCTGCAATCAAAAAAGATTACCGTGATAGAGCCGTGAAATTGTTCGAAGAAAAAGCAAAACTCGGTACAGAAGGCAAATCGCTTGCACCATACGATTGGGATGTCAACCTGTACGATTCCAAAGCTAAGAGTCAGGCTTCATTCGACTACCAGAATGAATATGCCAACTTGATCCTCAAAAACGGAGATCTGGAGGCAAACTGGAAAGAATGGGTAAACAGTAAAATGTCCCTGGTTCAACCTTATCTGGATGAGCTAAACGATAAATTCTAGTAATCATTCAGTAATTAATTTTGAACCCGGTGCGCGGTCTCTCCCCGAACGCAGCCGGGTTCTTTATTTCAACAACTTGTAGTGGAGGATACGATCAGATGAATAACGAGCAGTTGTTAGACCTGGTAAAACAGATGACGTTGGAGGAAAAAACAGCTCAGCTTCTTCAGTTGACTGCCAACTTTTATGAAGGAACAAATGTTGAAGGTCAGATCACAGGGCCGATGGAAGAGATGGGAATTACGGAGCAGTCCGTGGATGCCAGTGGGTCCATTTTGGGGTTGTCCGGTGCGCAGGCAATCATTGATGTACAGCAAGCTTATATGAAAAAAAGCCGTTTGGGCATTCCGCTTTTGTTCATGGCTGACGTAGTTCATGGATTCAAAACCATTTTCCCGATTCCATTGGCGATCGGTTGTTCATGGGACACAGAACTGGCGGAGAAAAGTGCTGAAATTGCAGCACGTGAATCAGCTGTATCCGGTTTGCATGTTACCTTTGCACCGATGGTGGATCTGGTTCGTGACCCGCGCTGGGGCCGTGTGATGGAAACGACAGGAGAAGATCCTTATCTGAACAGTTTGTTTGCGGCTGCGTTTGTACGTGGATATCAGGGCGATAGCTTGAAGGATGAGCCAGATCGTCTTGCAGCCTGTGTTAAACACTTTGCGGCATATGGAGCGGCTGAGGGTGGTCGGGATTACAATACGGTGGACATGTCTGAGCGTAACCTGCGTGAGTATTATTTGCCAGCGTACAAAGCAGCATTGGATGCGGGCGTGGAGATGGTTATGACTTCGTTCAATACGGTTGACGGTATTCCTGCAAGTGGCAATGAGAAGTTAATGCGCGGCATTTTGCGTGACGAGTGGGGCTTTGATGGTGTATTAATCTCGGATTGGGCTTCCATTCGCGAGATGATTGCGCATGGTGCTGCGGAAGATGATCGTGAAGCGGCATATCGTGCCATTCGCGCAGGAGTAGATATGGAGATGATGACACCTTGTTATGTACATCATTTGCCTGAGCTGATTGAGAGTGGTGAAGTGGAAGAGAAGTTCATTGATGAAGCCGTTCTGCGAATTCTGCAACTGAAAGAAAAGCTGGGATTGTTCGATAACCCACTTCGTGCAGCTGATCCGGAACGTGAACGTGAGATTGTATTCTCCAAAGAGCACCGTCAGGTATCGTATGAACTGGCAACCAAATCGGCTGTCCTGTTGAAGAATGATGACAGCGTGCTTCCACTTCAACCTGACGCTAATGTAGCCCTCATTGGTCCTTTTGCACAGAGTCCTGATATTCTGGGCTGGTGGTCCTGTGAAGGAGTTAAGGAAGATGCAGTTAAGTTGGGAACAGCTCTGCAAGAACGCCTGACAGGTGGGAAAGTTCAATTTGCTCAAGGCAGTAATGTTCATACGATTACAGCTGAGCAGATTGCTGAAGCCCTGGAAGTGGCAAGCAAAGCAGATCTGATTGTCCTTGCTCTTGGTGAAGACTCCGAGATGAGTGGAGAAGGTGGCTCGCGCACGGATATTCGTCTGCCAGCAGCCCAATTGGAATTGGTTAAACAGCTCAAAGCAGCGGGAAAACCTATTGCCAGCGTTATTTTCAACGGCCGTCCATTGGATCTGCATGGTGTAATCGATGAATCGGATGCTGTTCTTGAAGCCTGGTTCCCAGGTAGTGAAGGCGGGGCAGCGATCGCAGATGTTCTGACAGGTGTAGTGAATCCATCCGCACGTCTGACGATGTCCTTCCCGCAGTCCGTAGGTCAGATTCCGGTCTATTACAACCATTTCAATACAGGTCGTCCAATGAACCCGGAGAAGACGGAAGAACGTTACGTATCCAAATACATTGACAGCCCGAATGAACCTTTGCTTCCGTTCGGTCATGGTCTCTCATACACTTCGTTCTCTTATGGTGATCTTGAAGTGTCAAGTAACGAGATGACTGCCGAAGAGTCCCTAAGCATTCAAGTACGTGTAACGAACACGGGTGAGCGCGCAGGTGTGGAGACCGTTCAGTTGTACGTTCGTGATGTAACGGGTGAAGTCGTTCGTCCTATGCGTGAGCTGAAAGGATATGTGAAACTTGCACTGGCACCGGGCGAGAGTGGTACAGCCACGTTTACGTTAAATGAAGAACAGCTTCGTTATCACCATTCCGACTTAAGTCACCGCAGTGATCGGGGCGAGTTCCATATTCTTGTGGGTGCAAACAGTCGGGATACTCAGAAGAAATCATTCAGACTTGTTTAATCCGGTGAATGTAAAGAGTAATGTGTCAGGCCTTTTGTTATGGAAGGCCTGATAAACATAACAGGGGAGCGAAGAATGTGGTCAGTATCAAGGATATCGCCAAACAGGCGGGAGTTTCCATCTCTACTGTGTCATATGCGCTGAATGGCAGCAACAAAGTGACCGATGAGACGAGTTCCAAAATTTTGGCCATTGCCAAAGAGCTGAACTATGTTCCAAATGCCGCAGCAAGAACACTGAAGAAGAGGGAATCCAAAATTCTAGGTGTATTCTTGACCGATTTTAGAGGAGATGTGTATGGAGACTTGCTGAGTGGCATGAAAGCCGTATGTAATGCTCAAGGCTATGACCTGATCGTATGCAGTGGTAAACAATCCCATCGCATGCTTCCAGAGAGGATGATTGATGGTGCGATCATTCTGGATCATACGTTTGCAAGTGAGGAACTAATGCAGTATGCCGATCGTGGGCACAAAATCGTTGTATTGGACCGTGAGATGGATCATCCCAACATTAATCAGGTTCTGTTGGATAATAAGGCCGGGGCAACACTTGCGATGGAACATCTTATTGAACAGGGACATAAGAAAATCTACGTGGTGACAGGACCGGAAGGTTCATTTGACTCTGTGCAGCGGTTAAAGGCTGTGAGACAGGTTGCGGAACGTGAAGCCGATGTGGAATGGATTGAGATCACGGGAGATTTTGAGAAGAGTGGTGGAGAACAAGCCGCAGATCAGATTGTGCAGGTGTATGATGGACCCGCAGCGGTATTCTGCCTTAATGATGAGATGGCTATTGGCTTGTGTGATCGTCTGGCAGACAGTGCACTTGGCGTTGGTCAGGAGATTGATGTCATCGGATTCGACAATATTGAATTGAGCAAATACGTGCAGCCTAGATTGGCAAGCATTGATTATTCCAAACGCAAGTGGGGATCGCTTGCTGCTGAACAATTGATCAAAATTATTGCTGGAGAACCCGTTGATCATGAGCGAATTTATGTGACATTAGTTGAGGGTGGGTCGGTGAGTGGGCCTATTCCGTCTGATTCGGTTATAGCTATGCGGAATGACCGGGCGGTTAGCTATTGATCCCGAATACAGCAAGAGACAAGGCTTAGAAGAATCGAATCATTCTTTTAAGCCTTGTCTCTTGCTATTTCGAGGATGAAGCAATAGAAAAAGCCTCTCCGGAGAGAGGCTTGGCCTTTACAAGCCTTTTGTTTTGTCATTGTTGTAGGATGAAGTGAGAATGCCTGTAATGAAGAGAGTCAATACGATTGCAATAATCCAGAATGTCAGTGAAAATGACATACCCTTCGCACCTCCTGCACAAGCTCATTTTCTTCTATTATAACCATTATAGGTAGAAAAGAAATGCTTCACCCTATTATTTGTAAAATAAAAAGTGTGTGGGCACCGGTCTGAGGCTGCCATCTGAAGGGTTATTCACGACCCGATTATTCAGAATAAGCGATGATGATCCACCGCCATCCAGATTATAGGCGTCGATCACCCCAAGCTTGTACAACCGCCCTTGCAACTCTTCAAGGGTAGCACCGGAACTTCCGCCCTCATTATATCCGTCAACTACAATAATCAATAACTGATCATCCTTATAATTTCCAATGACTGTACGTGGTGCTCGTTTGGGTGATACTTTCCATTTTTCGGGAATTGCGGTTTTACGTCCATTCTGTAGCAGCACGGGTACAAACGTAGCCCCAAATTGTGGTTGCAGGCGATCCAGTGAGTTTTTGTCGAAGAACTTGCCTCCAACCAGTTTGCCGGCATCGTTAAGTCCTACAAAAAACAGATCTTTGAAACTGGCCTGGAAACCGTTCACGTATTTCCCGTCCATGACGGTTGTGCTAAGTGGATAACGTTTGCCGCCACTGTCAGCAAATCCACCTGCGTTGATTCCGGCAATTGCGCCGTTACGCTTCACAGCCTGCATGGTCGTCTCAGAACGCCCAGGTTCACTGTCTAGAGCCATCTGCATGGCCGTAGGGTCTTTTAGCTTGATCTTCATGGCATAGCCCTTATAGCTGCCAGGATTCACTCTGTACATTTCAATCGTTAGCCGGTCACTGTCTACCCGTTCAAATGGAACGCCAAGCTTGGATGAAATCCGTTTGTTGTAGATCGTTTCCGGACGATCCGCTTGGGCGGAAGCCTTCTGCACAAGTGTAGACATCGTACTTGTTGTTTTATTATAGAGCTGTGTCGTTCTTTTAATAGAAGAAGAAGTCTGGATAGCAGCATCTTTTGCCCCCGCAAGCTCTTGGCTAATTGCTTGGGTCCGGGGTGTAATCGTATCCTCTGACAGTTCGGTAGGCATCAAACCTCCGGGTTCAAGTGGAGGACGAAGCAGCAGCAGGCATAATATCAATCCAACAAAAGGAGCGAGTGCAAGCATAAAAAAACGATTAACCTGTTTGACGGGTGTAATCATTTGAGCAGGTCCATCTTTTTCTGGAGTGTCTCCAGTTGTTTTTTGACTTCGCTCAGCTGGGTATACAGTTTGTTGCTGTTATCCGTTTTGTCACTTGCATTATCCTTGGTGAAAGTCAGCAATTCATTGAAGGATTGAACCTGTCCCTGCAGGTCTTCTACTTCCTTTGATATCGTTGTTAGCTGATTTTCGTAGTCGGTTTTTAGCGCTGCAATCTGCTGCTGATTATGGGCTTGAAGCTGGTTAATCATCTGTTGCTGGAGATGGTTACTATAATAGTAGGTTCCAACGACTCCTAGTGCAATGAGAACAATCCACATTACCAGAAACAGCTTGATTGAAGATCCAGCCTTGCCTTTGGCGCTCCGGGTGTGATGGATGTCAGAGGACGGGGCAGATGGTTTCATATCATCACTCCTGGTCATTAATAGGTACAAAAAAATTTCCAGTCCTCATTCTATCATGCCCCTATTGATTACGCAAAAATGAAATTCTTTACTTAATAGAGTAAAAAGAGATTGCATCGGAAGGAAGTCCTAGGATACAATTTCTTATAGATGCAATAAGTAGGAACTTTGGGCAGGTTTTTCGACTTTTTTAGATAGAAATGCAGGAAATTTATACTATATTTTGACCTTTCCGGGGATGGGAAGATGGACGTCATGGTGTTTTTATAACAAAATACAGTGAAAATAGAGCTTTTTTATCGGCTGCCTCCTGTATTTTTCTGTTTTTCGACATAATCCGACCTATGCTTCTTCTATACTCGGACTGTCGCATAGACAATGGAATTATCATGACAGAAGCTAGAAGTTATTTGTCCAATACATAACAGGGGGAACAACAATGAAAAAAGTATGGCAGGTGGTCATCATAGATATCCACCCCACCAGCATGCTCGGTACAAAATTGATTTTGGAAGAGCAGCAAGATCTGACGGTACGTGGCATGACTTCGACCGGAACAGAAGGGCTCGATCTGGTGAATATTCACCAGCCTGATCTGATTCTCATGGATTATCGTCTTCCAGAGGGCCAGGCAGATCAATATATTGCCCAGATGAAGAATCTGTCAGCTCACAGTCACATCATCATTTTGACGGATGAAGATAATGTGAAGCTGTTTCGTCATCTGATGAGTCTTGGTGCAAGCGGCATGTTATCCAAACAGGCTTCCCCTAGCCAGCTGATTCATCTGATCTCTGGGTTACGTGAGGGCCATGTGTCCATTCCATTGTCGTGGTTAAACAGTGCGGAGTGGGCGCAACCTGTGGAGTCTCCGACAGAAGCGCGAGTCATTGAATTAACCGAAACCGAAACATTTATCATGGAAAGAATTGTTCAGGGTGTAACCTATGATAAAATAGCGAATGAGATCAACGTTAGCAGACGTTCCATTGATAATTACCTGCGTAAAATATACGTGAAGCTGGAAGTAAGCAGTAGAGCACAGGCCATTGAACGTTATGCCTTGCATGCAAGACAAGTGAAGACGGGATCCTGACGAAACAGGTTTGTTCTTCCCATGTCACAACAGTTCTGTATGCATCCGGTCATATTCGATGGCGAGCAGGAATAGGTTGTAGGGCTGCGGACTGCGAGTACAGTTTCGGAATAGGGACGAAAGGGGAACGGATCGATGAAATATTTCTTTGCTTCCCGTACCAACAGGCTTTTGTCATCACCACTGAGGGATATACGTGAGATGTCTGGCAGGGATTATTTCATTTCTCTGGCAGAAGAATTGCCTGCTGAGGAGTTGTTTCCTTTCAAATTGTTGGAAGAAGCAGCCGTGTCTGTCTTTAGTTCAGGCCCCTCCGCATTGCAATATGGAGAGCCAGCAGGCTACACACCCCTAAGAGAGTGGTTGAACAAAGACTGGAATGCACGCAAAGGCATACGAACGGTACCCGAGCAGATTCTGTTGACCACTGGTACCCAGCAGGCCATCGATCTGGTGATGCGTCTATTGCTTGAGCCAGGAGATTCTGTACTGGTTGAACATCCCACATCTCCAGGCTGTCTTGAGGTATTGGAGATGCAAGGAGCCAAGGTTGTGCCCGTAATGGGTGATCGGGACGGTATACTGCCAGACCTTTTGGAGCATCACATGCAGCAGGTTAGACCGAAGCTGCTTTTTGCTGCACCCAGTTTTTCGAATCCGACCGGTGCTTTGTGGAGTATGGAGCGGCGGGAGGCTGTCCTTGAGCTGTGTTCGCGCTATGGTGTACTGCTTGTGGAAGATGATTCTTACGGAGAGCTCCATTTCGATGGTCTTGAGCCAACGGAATTCTATCGTAAATATCCTTCACTTTTTGCACTGGATACTGCCGATCAGGGTGGACATGTTCTCTACATTGGTTCGTTCAGCAAAACGGTAGCGCCCGCTCTTCGAACCGGATGGGCTGCTGGACATCCTGCGCTGATTCAGGCAATGGCCTCGGTTAAACGAATTGCTGATGGTCAGTCCAGTCCGATGAATCAGCGGCTGTTGTATCAATTGCTTGCCCATTCCCCTTTTCGTTGGAGTGATCACTTATCCATGTTGAATCGGGAGTATAAGACAAGACTCAAACTGATGCTTGAACTGTTGAAAAGACCTGGCTGGAAAGGGTGTCAGTACAACATCCCTGAGGGCGGAATGTATCTGTGGGTACAGTTGCCGGAAGGACTGGATAGTGGCGCTCTGCTTAAGGCGGCTTTACCCAAAGGTGTATCTTTTCTTCCTGGATCACTATGCTCAACAGGTGTACAGGATCAACGTTACATCCGATTGAACTTTAGCCATCCGGGCCGGGATGAATTGCTGCTTGGCATGAACCTGATCAGTGAAGCCATTTCCGAATTTACGGCTCGTAGCTAAGTCAGATCAAAAATAGATTTTGTAGCAAAAATTAAAATTGGTTCATGACCAAAGTGATTACGTTATTGCATCCACTAACATTTTTATATATAATATGAATTAATGAGTTGTTGGTTTCTTTATATAAGCTGCAATGGTGGCCGGTTCAGAAAAAGCACTCATATATTTTATCTAACGGGGGAAAATTCAACATGTCTAATATTTTATTTGTTAAAGCAAATGACCGTCCTGCTGATCAAGCAGTCAGCGTTAAATTGTACGATGCATTCTTGAGCGCATACAAAGAGTCCCACCCAGGTGACACAGTTACTGAGTTGGATCTCTACAATACAGATATTCCTTACTATGGCAACACTGTAATTACTGGTGGCTACAAAGCTGCAAACGGAATTGAAGCAACTGCCGAAGAGCAAAAAGCTGCAGCACTGGCTGCACAATTGCAAGATCAATTCTTGGCAGCAGACAAAGTGGTATTTGCATTCCCGCTCTGGAACTTCACTGTTCCGGCTCCACTGGTGAACTATATTTCCTACCTGAGCCAAGCTGGTAAAATGTTTAAATACACAGCTGAAGGCCCTGTAGGTCTCGTAGGCGACAAAAAAGTGGCATTGCTGAATGCTCGTGGTGGCGTATATTCCGTAGAGCCAATGGCATCTGCTGAAATGTCCGTTAAATATGTAACTAACGTATTGAACTTCTGGGGCATTCAAAACCCTGAGCTTGTAATCGTTGAAGGTCACAACGCTGCTGCAGATCGTGCTGAAGAAATCGTTACTGCAGGTCTGAAATTGGCTTCCGAAGTAGCAGTAAACTTCTAATCGCAATCATTTATATATAACACATTAAAACACCTGTAGTCTCCAGTGGAGATTACGGGTGTTTTTTTGCATGCTCATTTTTTCGCATCCGTTACTCCAAGCGATTCCGTATCAGATATGGCCTGTATTTTTCAAGTACTGCTCCGCTGTTTCAGCGATGTGCGCAAGGTCGTTCTTATTCTCACCAGATACAGAATACGTTCCATCAAGTTCATTAATGGTTCGTTCAATCATATCATTATTCTCAAGCATGTGTGCATGCTCGGTTAACGCCTGCACTCCCTTAATTGTCAGAATATATTTTCCGCGGGAGAGGCGTTCAAACCAGCCATAATAATTTTTTTGCAGAATGGCCGCGGCAGAACCGACACCAGTCTGTCTGGCGAGGATGGCGGGAGAGGCTTCTCCGTTCGTTCGCAGAGCGGATGCGACCCGTAAGGCCTTCTCTCGATATGCCGTGACCAGCTGTCTGCGTGTGCTGCCTCCCGTATTGTAGTCTCCGCTGCGTTCGTCAAATTCCTTGAGCAAACGTTTCCGTCGAACACCGTTTTTGCGGGCAAGTTGATTGTGGCCAGTGAGGGGGATCCGTGCTGACGGTTCGCATAATACATCAATCAGGGGAGCTTTGGTTTTGTAAAATGTGACAGTTAGCAGCCCCAGACCAAGTTGTCTGCACAATGCAGTAAGTTCGCTCCAGCGCTGGTTCACGGCTCCGCGTTTGCTGCGATTGCGCTCGACGGCCAGATACACGAACGGGCTAAGCTTTAAGCGCTGCATACCCTGTAACAACAGGGAGAGGTTAAATGTTTTTTTCATCTCCACAATGAGTGGTTCGTCCTGGTCCGATCTGACCCCTACGAGGTCACAATGTCTGACTTCCGCTTTGACGTCGAAGCCACGTTGCTCGAAGAAAGCCTTCACAGGCGAATATAATTCGGTTTCGTATTTCACTGCCATCGTCCGTACTCCTTTACTGAAGTGGCCTGGGATCTGGCCATGCATTGTCCGGTTTCCTGAATTTAGAACCCTCATTATATCATATTCGTTCTTTTTTTTCTGAAGGCACAAGATGTCTGATAGAACAGGGAAAAGCCAAAATTCGAAGCGGTTGATTGAAAAAAAGAGGTCAACTTATCCGAATTGCCGCATAGGTATGTAATACACTTTTCACAACAAAACAAGACGTTTGGACAGAGGGTGGCGGGACTACACAGGACCGCAAGATTGGTATTCAAGCAGGAGCCGCAATTCTATTGATTTCTTCATACCATTCGGAATGGTTGACAATCACACTAAAGGAGCCATGGGAGGTACCAAGCATGAATATTTTTGAACGCGTTGCGGAACATCGGGCAGAGAGTGACCGTTTGACATGGAACGGAACATTTGAAGATTATATTGCACTGCTGAGAGAGGACCCGACTCCGGCAATGACGGCTCACGCCAGAGTGTATGAGATGATTGAATCGTTTGGCGTGGAAGAAGTAGGTGGGCATAAGCGGTACAAGTTTTTTGAACAGGAGATCTTTGGACTGGATCGTTCGATTGAAAAGCTGGTTGAAGAATACTTCCACTCGGCAGCACGTCGTCTGGATGTACGTAAACGGATCTTGCTCCTGATGGGTCCCGTAAGTGGAGGGAAATCGACGCTGGTGACGCTGCTGAAGCGGGGGCTTGAACAGTTCTCGCGGACAGAGAAAGGTGCCATATACGCCATTGATGGATGCCCGATGCATGAAGAACCGCTGCATCTGATTCCACTGGAGCTTCGTCCTGAAGTGGAAAAGGAAATTGGAGTCCGTATTGAGGGTAACCTTTGCCCATCCTGCCAGATGAGACTCCGTACCGAATATGGTGGTGATATCAGCAAGGTGCCGGTGGAACGCGTCATTGTTTCCGAAGATAATCGTGTGGGAATAGGAACGTTCAGTCCATCCGATCCGAAATCACAGGATATTGCCGATCTGACGGGTAGTATCGACTTCTCCACCATTACGGAGTTTGGTTCCGAATCCGATCCACGTGCCTATCGTTTTGATGGGGAGTTGAACAAGGCAAACCGTGGGTTAATGGAGTTCCAGGAGATGTTGAAATGTGATGAGAAATTCCTGTGGAATCTCCTGTCGCTCACGCAGGAAGGGAATTTCAAAGCAGGACGCTTCGCCTTAATCAGTGCGGATGAGATGATTGTGGCGCATACGAATGAATCGGAGTATAAGTCATTTATCTCCAACAAGAAAAATGAGGCACTGCAATCCCGGATGATTGTCATGCCGATTCCGTACAATCTGAAAGTGTCCGAGGAAGAGAAAATCTATGCCAAGCTCATTCAGCAAAGTGACATGAAGCATGTTCATATTGCACCGCATGCACTGCGGACTGCAGCCATTTTTTCCATACTTACCCGCTTGAAGGAAACGAAGAAACAAGGCATGGATCTCGTTAAAAAGATGCGCATGTATGATGGTGAAGAAGTGGAAGGATACAAAGAAGCCGATCTTCGCGAGATGCAAAATGAGTATTTGGATGAAGGGATGTCCGGCATTGATCCACGGTATGTCATTAACCGGATTTCCAGTGCTTTGATCAAGCAAAATCTTCAGTGCATTAACGCGCTGGACATTCTGCGGGCGATCAAGGATGGTCTGGACCAACATGCTTCGATTACAAAGGAAGAGCGGGAGCGTTATCTGAACTTCATTGCTCTTGCACGCAAGGAGTATGATGAACTGGCCAAGAAGGAAGTGCAGAAAGCATTTGTGTACTCATTCGAGGAGTCGGCAAGAACGTTATTCGAGAATTACCTGGATAACATTGAAGCATTCTGCAACTGGTCCAAGATTCGTGACCCGCTCACGGATGAAGAGATGGACCCGGATGAGCGTCTGATGCGATCCATTGAGGAACAGATCGGGATCTCCGAGAATGCAAAGAAAGCGTTCAGAGAAGAGATTCTGATCCGAATCTCGGCATACTCCCGCAAGGAGCGCAAGTTCGAATACAGCAGCCATGATCGTTTGCGTGAAGCGATTGAGAAGAAGTTGTTTACCGATCTGAAAGATATCGTCAAGATCACAACCTCAACCAAAACACCGGATGCAACCCAATTGAAACGTATGAATGAAGTCATTAAACGCTTAATTGAGGAACATGGATACACCGCAGCCAGTGCCAATGAACTGTTACGTTATGTAGGCAGTTTGCTTAATCGCTAATCGGCAACGAACCATTCCGGATCAGGCTCCTGATGCCTGTTGTGAGGCTCCTTCACAGCAGGGTCAGGGCCTTTTTAATTACATGAAGGTAATATTAATCTAAAAAGCTGACAAATAAGGTTAATTTTAAAGAGAATTAGTTCTAATGGTATATGTATATTTAGGTATTTTAGTCTATAATCAATACATATATTTACAATTTAAAGTAATTTAGTGTTTATTAAGGAGCTGACTGAACCAGATATGAGCAGTATTTCCGCAACAAGACAGAAGCAACTTGATTACATGGGTTTAACCGCAGGGGATCTAAAACTTCTTGCCGATCATCGGCCTGTTTTTAAAAAAGTCGTTAATGAAGTGGTAGATCATTTCTACAATCATGTGGGGAATTATCCTGAATTGGTAGATCTGATCGCTCGATTCTCTACCATTGATCGTCTAAAAGAAACACAGAAGATGTACTGGTTATCGATGACAGATGGAATCGTGGACGACGCATATATTGAGCAACGGATTGCGATTGGGCTTGTGCATTCCCGTATTGGCCTGTCGGAAGATTATTATCTGGGTACCTATATGGTATACCTTGATATTGCAACGAGCATATTCCAACAGGTTATCCCTGATTCCTGGCATCTTGTCATTCAGGCGCTCAGCAAAATGTTCAATCTGGATTCACAGCTTGTCCTTGAGGCATATGAGAAGAAAGAAAAAGAAAAGTTACATCAGCTTGCCGATGACCAACAACATACATTGCAGGCGATTACGCAGATTACTCAAGAGCTTACAGGCATGATTAGTGAATTAAATGAAAGTGCAATGGCTATATCGAATGTAGCCAAAGAAACAGCGGCTTCTCAGGATCAGGCTCAGGTTCTGCTCACGGAATTAACAGGGGAGATCCAGCAGATCGGAAAAATGGGTGAACTCATTCGCGAGATATCGGATCAGAGTCATCTTGTCGGTCTGAATGCAGCGATTGAAGCTGCTCATGCAGGAGAGTTCGGACGTGGCTTCGAAGTAGTTGCCAGTGAGGTGCGCAAGCTTGCAGCCAGTTCCCGGGATGCCCAGGGTAAAATTCAGTCTAATCTGGAGCAGATCATGAAGAAACTGAGCAGTGTGCAGCAGGAGTCGGATCATACGTCTCGCGGAGCACGTAGCCAAGCTTCACGCTCGGCTGAACTCGCTGTATTTGCAACAACAATGGAGAAACTGTCTCTGGATTTGAAGAATCTGGAACAGCAGGAATAGAGCTTAAAAGCATTAGGAACCTTCCATACCGTTTCAGGCTGTTTTAAGCTATAATGGGTAGACAAACCTGCCGATGTTATAGAAAATGCAGCCGGAGACAGGGGATTCGAAAGAGGTTGAGGTGATCAGATGGCTTCTATCCATGATGTAGCCAAGGAAGCGGGAGTATCTGTTGCAACCGTTTCCAAAGTGATAAACGATTATCCTGATGTAAGTGAAAAAACACGCAAAAAAGTCAATATAGCCATCGAATTATTGAAATATCAACCCAATGTGGTCGCACGTGGACTTGTCAAACGCCGTTCATGGACGGTGGGAGTACTGTTAACGGTTCCGTTTACGAACCCTTTTGTGTCGGAGTTGCTGGAAGGGATCAAGACAGCGCTGGAGAACAGTGGATATGATCTGGTCCGGTTGTCTACTCGATTCGATGATCCGGCGTACTCGTTCATCAAACATTGCCGTAGTCGTAATGTGGATGGCGTTGTGGTATTCGGGGAAGGCAGAGAAAACGCGAGTATTCAGGAACTGGTGGATGCAGAGATTCCAACGATGTTTGTTGATACGGACATGTTGGGCAAACGTGCCGGTTACATTACTACGGATAACGCGAACGGGATCTCAATGAGTGTCAAACATCTGTATGAGCTAGGACATCGCAAGATTGCCTATATCTCAGGGACACTTGGACCTGCCGTAGCCAATCTGCGATTGGAAGGATATCGGGAAGGGCTGCGAGAATGCGGCATCCCATATTCTACGGTATATCTGGAAGTCTGCGATTACTCATTCGACGGGGGAAGCAAGGCTGCCCGGAGATTGCTGGCACTTCAGGACCAACCAACGGGAATTGTCTGTGCTTCAGACATGTCTGCCTTTGGTGCGATTCATGAAATTGAAAAGCATGGACTGAGTGTACCAGAAGATATCTCGGTTGTCGGGTTCGATAACACGTATTATGCTGAGGTATTCAAACCGGGGTTGACCACGGTGAATCAGAATATCTATTCTATTGGCATTAAGTCCATCGAATATCTGATTGCCATGATCGAGAATCCATCTTATTCTCCTCCTGTGGTGACAGAACCTTCCAATCTGGTCGTCCGTCAGACGACAGCACCCTTAAAAGCCTAAAAACGTAAATAGTAAAGATGTTTACACGAAGCACAGCTAATAAGCTGTGCTTTTTGTCGTTCTATATCTCATTTGGAAACATATGGTTTATGGAGTGGTGCAAGTCCTATAGTTTAACGGGTAAACAAAGTTTACTGGCAATCGTATAATGAAAGTGCTTACAATTTTCTGTCCATTAGCATCTATCCAATCCTGCACAACGATCTTGTAAAGGGCTGGCGCATGACAGAACAAAGGTTACTCTTCACAAACAACCAACCAAGGAGGAGATCGGATGCATTTGAGAAAGTGGTGGAGCTTGTGCTTGTCGGCTGTATTGATCTTCAGTTTGTTCCCAAGTGTGGGAACAGGAGGGACACGTGCTGCGGCTGCGGACGTTAAGACTGGCGATGATGAAGTACTGTTCGAGGCTAATTTTGAAGATGGTGTGTTGGGACAATGGCGTCCACGTGCGAGTGAAAAGCTTGATATCGTAACGCAAGTAGGTCACGACAGTACACGCAGCCTGAGAACCTCTTCCCGTACCGAAACGTTCCATGGACCCTTAATTGAAGTAATAGACCATGTACAGAAGGGCAGCACGGTTCATATTTCGTTTTGGGCCATGTACGATGAAGGACCGGACAGTCAGGTCATTAACGGTTCACTGGAGAAAGAGTACAATAACGACGCTTCAAGTCGAGAATATGCTACGTTTGCCTCTGCAACTCTGAACAAGGGACAGTGGAAAAAAATCGAGGCAGATGTGGTGATCCCTGGAGAAAATAGCGGCATCACCGGATTCCGCATGTATGCAGAGACACCTTGGAAGACGTCAGCGGAAGTGACGCCGGCGGATACGATTACTTTTTACGTGGATGATGTACTGATCACGGAAGCCGAAAAAATTGAAATAGAGCCGAACATTCCGAATCTAGTGGATGTTGTGGGACAACACTATGCAATGGGAGCGGCAATCGACCAGTCTGCACTGGATGCGGAAGATCCGCATTCCCAGCTGCTGACGAAACATTTTAATAGTATTACAGCTGGAAACTTTATGAAAATGGATGCGATGCAGCCTCAGGAAGGACAGTTTGTCTGGTCAGAGACAGATCGCCTGGTGAAGTTTGCCGAAGCAAATGACATGGAAATCAGAGGTCATACGCTGTTATGGCATAGTCAGGTGCCGGATTGGTTCTTTACCGATCCGAATGATGCTTCCAAACCTGCCACGCGTGAACAGTTGCTTTCACGGATGAAAACCCATATTCAAACCATCGTGACCCGGTACAAAGGAAAGGTTCATACATGGGATGTCGTCAATGAAGTCATCTCAGACGGAGGCGGCTTGCGGAATGAGGCGAGTAATTCCAAGTGGAGAGATATTATTGGGGATGTAGATGGCGATGGAGATGACAGTGATTACATTGAGCTGGCTTTCCGATATGCACGTGAGGCTGACCCTGATGCTGTACTGGTGATTAATGACTATGGAATGGAGGGCAATGGAAACAAGGTGAATGATATGGTTAAGCTTGTAGAGAAGCTGCTTGCCAAAGGAACACCGATTGATGCGGTTGGATTCCAGATGCATGTGTCGATGTACGGACCGGATGTAAAGCTCATTCGTGAGGCTTTTGAGAAAGTGATTGCTCTTGGTGTGAATGTACAGGTTACAGAGCTGGACGTTTCGATCTATTCAAGTAATTCTGAACTGGAGATGCCTGTCACAGATGAATTAATGTTGCAACAAGCTTACCGTTATCGTGAACTGTTTGACCTGTTTGACGAGTTGGGAAAACGCGGCGTAATGGACAGTGTTACCGTATGGGGACTTGCGGATGATGGTACATGGCTTGACAACCATCCAGTCAAAGGACGCAAAGATGCACCATTGTTATTTGATCGTAAATTGAAAGCGAAACCGGCCTATTGGGCACTGGTGGATGCTACCACCCTTCCGATCTATCGTAATGAATGGACAGCATTGAAGGCCAGCCCTTCTTTCCCGAATCACAAAGGACAGGAAGATATTCTTTGGGGTGCTGTGAAAGGACTCGAAATTAATCATCAGGCAGATGGTACATCTGCGGTTACGGGTGAGGCTCGTATGATGTGGGATGCCAAAAAGGTGAATTTACGAGTGGAAGTGAAGGATACCACACGTCGCAAAGGGGATCAGGTGCAGGTTTTCCTCGCGGAAGAAGTCAAGGGGACAGGCGCTGCAACTTCTGAAGCTGATCTGTCTGTCAAGAAGAAAAATCCGCCGTCTGCAAATGGTCAATATACATTTAAACGGGATGGCGGTAAAGGCAAAGATAAAAATACTTACAACGTACAGGAGACAAAAACCGGTTATGTTGTATACGCATCACTTCCTATGTCAGCTGTTTTACTTACCGAAGGCCAGGTCTTGTCTCTGGATTTTCGGATTACGGATGAATATGCTGCTGGAAAGACAGCGACCATCGTTTGGAATGATATTTCCAATCAACAGCCCGAGAAACCAGCCAACCGGGGCAAACTGAAGCTCGGTTCTGTCTTGAAACAAACCAAGGTCACTTATGGCAAACCTGTAATTGATGCAGAAAAGGATAACGTCTGGAAAAAGGCTGCATCTGTTAAGACGGATGTCTGGGTGGTCGGAAACTCAGGTGCAACGGCGACTGCGCAACTGTTATGGGATGAGAAATACCTGTACGTATTGGCAGATGTGAAGGATCCTTTGCGAAGCAAATTAAGTTCTAATGCACATGAGCAGGATTCAATTGAAATTTTTATCGACCCGAGCAAAGATCAGACAACATTCTATCAGGAGGATGACGCCCAGTACCGGGTCAATTTTGATAATGAGACTTCTTTTGGTGGAAATGCACGGAAAGAAAGTTTCAAATCAGCTACCCGATTAACAAGCGGAGGGTATACAGTTGAAGTGGCAATCCCACTAGACAGCGTTCGTGCTGAAGGGCAAAGATGGATTGGATTTGATCTTCAAGTTAATGATGATGGCGCTGGGGATGGCAAGCGAAGCAGTGTGTCCATCTGGAGTGATTCATCAGGTAATTCTTATCAAGATACTTCCGGTTTTGGCAGTCTGTTACTGACTCGTAAATAGAATATTTAGTTGTGAATTAGAATATGAGAATGTTAGCTATTCAACATTGTATATCTGGAAATAAGTGTTGATTTTAAAGGCCGGGACGTTTAGACTATATACATTCAAATAAACGGGTTCCAATGTATGACAACGGCTTCAACTAAGTCTGTTGTCACGAGTCAAATGATGCGGAGGGAGTGCCTGTCATCCAGACAGCGCACTCGCTTCTTTTTTACATTTTTGCATACATATAAGGCATTTCCCGGTCGAAAGGACAGAGTGAGTGGAGCACCTACATGGCACGTACAACTTAGAACTTGTTATTTTATCCTATATTATTGCATCGTTAGCTTCATACGCTGCCCTTGACCTTGCAGGCCGTGTAAGTCAGGCTAACGGGATGGCGCGGAATGTATGGCTTACCTGCGGTGCAGTCTCGATGGGGCTGGGAATCTGGTCCATGCATTTCGTAGGTATGCTGGCTTTTGTTCTGCCTACGAAAGTCTCCTATTCCACCGGTAAGGTTGTTTTATCTGTTCTACTTGCTATTGTCGCGTCGGGGGTGGCCTTGAACATTGCGGGTAGACAATCGGGCAGGATAAGCAGACTCATGATTGCGGGAGTACTGATGACCGCGGGGATCAGCTCGATGCATTATGTGGGAATGGCAGCGATGTCAACTCCGGTTACGTATGAACCAGGCAGAGTGGCGTTATCCATTCTGATTGCAGCGCTTGCTTCATTTGCGGCATTGTGGCTCATGTTTTTCTTCCGTTATCATCAATCAAGACATACCTGGGTTTACAAGATGGGCAGCGGTCTCATTATGGGTATTGGAATCTCTGGCATGCATTATACCGGGATGTCAGCCGCACATTTCCATCATTCACATGGCACGATGGTAAGTTCAGGTATGCAGATTGAGCCAGGCTTTCTCGCCTACTTGATCGCATCCGGCACATTTATTGCTTTGGGCTTGACGTTGTTTGGCATATTTATCAATCAGCGAATGTCACAGAAAGATCGACGGATTCATGAGAATGAGCAATGGTATCAGGCCCTGTATCATAACCATTCGGATGCCATTATTTCAGTGAACAAGGAAGGTATTGTCAAAGGAATTAATGCTGCTGTTACAACAATCACCGGATATCCTGAAAAAGGGGTCATGGATCGTTCCATTGATGAGATCGCTGAGCAAATCGATATAGAGTGGATAAGTGAATTTGATTCCATCGATTGGGATGATCATGGGCTGGAGCAGGCGCACTACATGGCCAAAATGAGAGACATTCAGGGTAAACTTCTGGACCTTAGTATTGTTGTAGTTCCTGTTGTCATTGATGGCAGACATGTGGGAAGTCACATTTTGATCAAAGACGTTACGGAGGAGAAACAGGCTCAGGAGAAGATTCGTCACCAAGCTTTGCATGATCCGTTGACGGGGTTGCCCAATCGGCGCAAGTTGGATGATGTGCTGGCTTGTACGATTCACGATTCAGAAGAAAAAGGGAATTCTTTTGCCGTTATGGTGATGGATATAGATCGTTTCAAGATGATTAATGACTCGCTGGGACATTCCATTGGAGATGTATTTCTGAGAGAAGTCAGCAACCGGATCATGAAAGCCATAGAAGCTTCTGATCCCTTGGCCATGGAGAATGTCATGCTTGCCCGGATGGGCGGTGACGAGTTCACACTCGTTGTGACCCAGGATCAAGCGACAGAAGTACGAGTGGCAGAACTTGCAAAACAGATTGTTGAAGCCATTCAGTTACCTTATCGACTGAAGGAGAATGACTTTTACGTAACCGCCAGCATTGGAATTGCGATGTACCCGGATCATGGAGTTGGCGTGGATGCTTTGCTGAAACATGCGGACTCCGCCATGTATGAAGTGAAGAAAAACGGCAAAAATGGATTCCAATTCTACACTGCCCAACTGGATTCGGAACTTTATGAACGCATTGAGCTGGAGGGTTATCTTCGTAAAGCTTTGGAACGCAATGAGATGGTCCTGTACTATCAGCCACAGATTCGTACCGAGGATAGCCGCATGGTTGGTGTGGAGGCTCTTATACGTTGGAACCATCCACTCAAAGGGCTGCTCGCACCCAATGTGTTCATTCCGCTTGCAGAAGAGACAGGCATGATCTATGAGATTGGCAATTGGACGCTGCGGGAAGCATGCAGGCAGATGAAACTCTGGCATGCCAGTGGCGGACCACTCATTCCGGTATCGGTTAACTTGTCCAGCCAGCAGTTCCACCAATCCAACTTGGTAGAACAGGTCAAGAATGCACTCTTGGAAACAGGGCTGGATGCTCGATATCTGGAGCTGGAAATAACAGAGAGCATGATGATGGATGCAGCCGTATCCACGGCGATTCTTAATGAACTGACAGCACTGGGTGTCAAGATCAGCCTGGATGATTTCGGTACGGGATACAGCTCACTCAGTTATCTGAAGCATTTCCCGATTCACAAGCTCAAGATTGATCGTTCGTTTGTGACGGACATTACAGAGAGTCACAGCGATCAAGCTATTGTGGCGACCATTATATCGATGGCACAGAATCTCAAGATGGAAGTCATTGCGGAAGGCATTGAGACGAAAGGCCAACTGGATATTCTGATGCAGAATGATTGCCGGGAGATTCAGGGATATTATTTCAGTCACCCACTGCCGGCAAGTGAAGTGGAGCATGATTTTTTTGTACCGCTGCGATTGCAGGGTAATGGTACACCACCGGTACCATCCTAATTTTATGTATGCCAAGCGGCAAGTCCCCGTGTATGTCGGGGACTTGCCGCTTTTTTATGTCTTATCTTTTATTAATCATTAATCTCACTCATGATAAGAGCATTTATATTTTCGTTTCGAATAATGATAATCGAAAACCTCACAAAAACTTGCGGTGGTGTTTCTTGCCATCATACGTAAACCAGATCGGTTTATCCTCGACACGTGTCTCCACATGTACCGTACGCCCCCAGAGGCGATACAGATAAGGCATGGTGCGTTCCATATATTTCAGGTCCAACTCAATGCCTTCATATTGATGTTTCAGCACGAGTTCCCCTGTCCGCAGATAATCAGCATCTTGCACGACCAGATAAGGGGAGCCCCCGTTGACACGTGAAAATACGAGCTGATCCCGTATATTTTCCCAGGACTTGTCGGTGATTTTCCAGTCCGGGCCTTTTTTCTCAAATACGTAGAGGTCCAGATCCTCGGTTAATTGCTTGGTCATGTAATTGCGGATAAAGGAGGTATCGGAATCAAATTCACGTACCTCGAACATTTTGGCACGACCTTGCCCCGGTTTGCGGCCCCAACGTTCCTGTTCTTCCCGAGTTGGGTTATCCCAGCGCCGTTCAATATCCTCGAAAATCTTCAGTCCCAAATAATACGGATTCAGACTTTGTTTGGATGGTTGCACCACGGAGGAGTTGAGCTTCGCAAATTCGATTGTATCCTCACTGTTCAGATCGAGCTCACGGATAATGCGTTGATGCCAGTAGGATGCCCAGCCTTCGTTCATGATTTTGGTTTCCATCTGTGGCCAGAAATATAACATCTCTTCACGCATCATACTCATGATATCCCGCTGCCAGTCGGTCAATACTTCGGAGAATTCCTGAATAAACCACATGACATCCTTCTCCGGTTCAGGCGGAAAATGATGGACCTGAATACCTTCAGCGGGTGCTTCTTCCGTCTGCACGTCATCAAGTGACCATAGATCATCATAGCGACCTTCCGGCCGTGGTTTTTTCTCACCGCGCTGCTCCCGCATTTTCATCTCCATGTAGCGTTGTTTGTCCAAATGGCGGGGTTTAATCAGCTGCGGGTCTACATGCTCCTGAATTGCAATCACGGCATCGATAAATGCTTCAACGGCTTCCGTTCCGTACTCCATCTCATAATTGCTGATCCGATCCGCCGTAGCAGCCATGCTTTCGACCATATTACGGTTGGATTTGGAGAAGCGGGCATTGTTTTTGAAAAAATCGCAGTGTGCCAGGACGTGGGCTACGATCAATTTGTTCTGAATCAGGGAATTGCCATCCAGCAGGAAGGCATAACAAGGGTTGGAATTGATGACAAGCTCATAAATTTTGCTGAGTCCAAAATCGTATTGCATTTTCATCTTATGAAATGTTTTACCAAAGCTCCAGTGACTGAATCTGGTAGGCATGCCGTAGGCTCCAAATGTATAAATAATATCCGATGGGCAGATTTCGTACCGCATGGGGTAATAATCCAGGCCAAAACCATTGGCAATCTCCATAATCTCGGCAATAGCGTATTCTAGGTCGCGGATCTCATCTGTCATCCAACGCTGCCTCCTTCCCGTTTCTGGAAAAAGCTGCGCAAAGCTTTGTACACTTCGCCTTTTTCTTTGATCACATAATACATGAACTGATCCATTTTGATATGACGATAAGCCGACATCAGTGTGCTGCTGCGGTTGTACTGATTCACTTCGCCGTATCCAAACATATTGCTACGCTTCATTAACTCGCCGATCAGCTTCACACACCGTTCGTTATCCGAGGTCAGATTATCCCCGTCAGAGAAGTGGAAAGGGTAGATGTTGTAGCTTGAAGGAGGATAACGGCTGTCAATAATATCCAGTGCCTTCATATATACAGATGAGCAGATGGTGCCTCCGCTCTCGCCACGGGTAAAGAATTCTTCTTCGGTAACTTCCTTGGCTTCTGTATGGTGGGCGAGGAAAACAATCTCAACTTTCTCATACTGACGGCGTAGAAAACGGGTCATCCAGAAGAAAAAGCTGCGCGCGCAGTATTTCTCAAACGAACCCATGGACCCGGATGTATCCATCATGGCAATGATAACGGCATTGGATTGTGGAATGATTTTGTCTTCCCATGTCTTGTAGCGCAGGTCATCCGGACTGATGTGATGGATGCCTGGCGTACCCGTCGTTGCATTGCGACGCAGATTCTCCAAAATGGTACGTTTCTTGTCAATATTGGACTGCATGCCTTTTTTGCGAATATCGTTGAAAACTACCGTATGTGTCTCAATCAGGTCTTTGTCTTTCTGCTTCAGATCGGGTAATTCCAGCTCAGCGAAGAGCATATCTTCCAATTCCTCAATACTCACTTCGGCTTCCACAATATCATGACCAGGCTGATCGCCAGCTTTTTCGCCTTTACCGGGTTTCTGCGAAGCAGAGGGATCACGACCGATGACGTCTCCGACCTGACTGTCACCGTCTCCTTGACCAACATGTTTTTGCTTCTGGTAGTTATACACAAAACGGTACTCATCCAGACTGCGGATTGGTACCTTGATGATTTGTTTTCCATCAGACATGATGATGTTTTCTTCCGTAATCAGATCAGGCAGATTCTGTTTGATGACATCTTTCACCTTTTGCTGATGGCGTTGTTGGTCCTGGTACCCTTTGCGGTGAAGCGACCAATCTTCCTTCGACACGACGAACGAGTAAGGCTGGTGTGAATTTGACATGTAGGCACCCCCCATTGATTACGCGGCACAGTTTGGCCTGTCGGTAATTAAGTATATTCACGGGCGAGGACGATATGTGATGAGAGTGGATATAAAATGATACAATTACGCAAGTTCACCTCAAAGGTAAGGTGTGTCGCAGGGACAGAACTGTTCCATTTTTTACAGAAACAGTGAACATGTGTGATATCGTTCCTATACAATAGGAGAAAGAGATCGATCTGGCATCTAATAGAGGTTGTTTAAAAAGTCACTTAGACTTTTTAAACACGTACTAATATAGAGATGCATGTAAAGGAAGGATTCATGTGAATAAAAAGGCGATCAAGGCTTGGATTATGTATGATTGGGCCAATTCGGCTTATGCAACAACAGTACTGGCGGCAGTACTACCTGTATTCTATGCTTCGGTGGCTGCGGCAACGCTGGATACGGATACTGCCGCATCCTACCTGGCCTATACACACTCCATTGGCATGTTGTGCGTAGCTCTGCTAACGCCGCTACTTGGTACATTGGCTGATTTGTCAGGACGGAAGGGTGACTTCCTGCGTGTATTTGCAATCATTGGTGTCCTTGCCACATTGGGATTCAGCGCAATCGGAGAAGGGGACTGGATCCTTGCTTCCGCGTTGCTGGTCATATCTACGATCGGTTTTGCGGGTGGTAACACCTTTTACGATGCAATGCTGCCGGATCTGGTACCCGTGGAAAGAAGGGACATGATATCCTCCAAAGGTTATGCCTATGGTTATATTGGAGGAGGCTTGCTGCTTGCGGTGAACCTGCTGATGATTCAGCAACCGGGCTGGTTCGGGATGAGCAGTACACTGGCAGGCACAAGACTTGCGTTTATCTCCGTCTCGTTGTGGTGGTTGCTGTTCTCGATACCGATCTTTCGCCATGCTCCGAGACGGCCTGCATCACCGGATCTGCCCGGAACGTGGACAGGGTATGCTGCGGTGGGCGTGCGTAGACTGCGCCAAACCTTTCGTCAGATGCGGCGTTTTCCCCAGTTAATCCGCATGCTGGTGGCTTTCTGGTTTTTTAATGACGGCATTAATACCATTATTCTGATGGCTACAATCTATGGGACAAGTATAGGCATAGGCACAGCCGACCTGATGCTCGCGCTACTGTTAACCCAGTTCATCGGGTTCCCGTGTACATTGTTACTGGGAGCATGGGCACAGCGTTGGGGAGCAAAGCAGGTATTAATCGTTAGCTTATCGGTCTACATATGTATTGTGATTCTCGGTTATTTCATGACACAAGCGATCCACTTCTATGTGCTCGCCGGGTTGGTTGGTGTCGTGCAGGGTGTGAGTCAATCCACAGCTCGTTCTCTGTTTAGCAATCTGATGCCAGCTGGCAGAACAGGAGAGTATTTTGGTTTTGTGAATATTACAGGCAAATTCTCTTCAATTTTCGGTCCGTTTGTGTTTGGTTATGTTGGGCAGATCACGGGTTCCACGCGTTGGGGCATTCTGTCGCTAATCTTCTTTTTCGTCGCGGGCATTGCTGTATTGTTAACCATGAAGGTACAGAAGGGGATGCAGGATGCTACACTGGCAGATCAGGAAGAAGAGAGAAATAGGAGTTTCGGAGCTCCTGGAAAAAGTTCAAATGTAAAATTCACCTGATGATTGTCCAACGGTTTTCATAGTAAGCTCCTCAACGGATTACGTGTATGCTTCAGGCATTGTTCTTCATAGAACATGTCCGGAGCTTATTCGCGTTTGTGCAATCAGAAGATAATTGATCATGAATAAGTGCTTAAACGACAGACAGCAGAATACAGTGAAAGAGTAAGAATTTATGAAAAGGTGAAAATAAAAGATTGACATGATACATTTTGTATCATAGAGTAAAACTATAAATACATATTGTATCTGAGAGTTGTCGAATGTAACCATGTGTTTTGCTTCATTCCCGGGTGAACACCCGACGGAATATTGCAAAACGCTGACCTATAGCGTGCATATTACTCGTTTTGCCAAACACAAAGGTAGAGTCTGGTCTATCCCAGCTACATATTTATACTAATGAACAGAGGAGAGGCTGCCATTGATCGATACTCAAGGTAACGGACTTGTTTTCTTACTATGTGTTCCCCGCAGTGGTAGTTCCTTATCCACCGTAATGCTGCAAAATCATAGTCGTATATTTGCCACCCAGGAAATGTGGTTTCTGATGAATCTTGTCGATTTGAACAAGGCTGATTCACGTGCTTATGGTGGCAGCTCCATCATTCGTCAGTTCTACAATGCCATGGTATCCGAGGATGTCTTTGAAAAGGCGTGCAGGAGTTTTGCTCTTGAGATCTATAATGGATTCCTGGAAGGGAGCGGAGCAGACTTCATCGTTGATAAATCTCCACGATACTATTACATGCTGGAATGGCTGGATCGTCTGTTCCCTCAGTCCAAGCGCATTCATCTCCAGCGTAATCCTCTGGCCATAGCAGCATCATTCAAAAAGGTAAACCGCCACACAGGAGAAGGATTCGACCTGACTCATAGTCTGCAGAGCCCCAAATTAAATATGAAATCTGTAGATCTTACACTGGGTATGCTCCGATTGAATGAGTATTTTGCCGAACCACATTCCAATGCATATGAATTGCAATATGAACGATTGGTTTCCAATCCTCAGGAAGAACTTGAGAAACTATGCGCGTTTCTGGGAATTCGATATGAACAGGGTATGGAGCAGTATGGACAGTTTCTGGACAGTGCCAAGTCTGACATGTTCTACAGTATGGGCGTGGGTGATCCATTCCTCTCTTCGCATCAAGAGGCACATCAGGGTTCTGTTAACAACTGGAAAAACATATTAGAACCACATGAAGTTGAACTGTATTGCCGTGTGATGGGGGCAGATCTGTTCCACCGGATGGGATACAGTGAACAGTTGGCAGAAGCCGAACAATGGACGGGTGTACATTATGATGCAAGTCCGGATCAGGAGGTCATTGATCGAATCACGCATCAGTTGACAGCAGCGACCGGTTGCCAGTGGCAACCGCAATACCGAATGCAGCCGGCAGATTCTGTCGTACATGATCCGCTTAGGAATCTTAATGACCAAGTTGTCGAGGAACCGGAAAAGACAGACCCGACGCTAGCTGCACTGGTAACGATCAGACAGCTGCAAGCCGCATTACGGGCAGCAGATCATCGTCTGGAACGGGGTTACAGTGAGCGAGAGCGCTTGAAAGTCCAGCTGGCTTCTGCTCAAAGCAAAATACAGCGTATCAAATCATGGGTACCATTTGGCCATCAGATCAGCGCCTGGGCTTCACAGCGCAAGATTCTACGGGGAGGCAAGTCATGAGCGCCATAGCAGGAATTGTTCACAACGATGGTCAGCAGGCGTTATGGGAAGACAGCTGGCGTCTGTACGCAAGCCTGGGGCATGTCCCTGCGGATACAACAGGGGTGTGGAAAGGCAACGAGGCGTTCCTCAGCTGTCATGCCCAATGGATTACACCGGAATCGGTTAGCGAGAAGTTGCCTTTATATGATGAGGAAAGTGGTCTGACCATCACGGCAGATGCCATTCTGGATAACCGGGAACAACTGGCAGATCAATTACAGATATCCAGAGCTGAACTGGCGATGTTATCGGATAGTGAATTGATCCTGCGTGCCTATCAGCGCTGGGGAGACGATGTGGCTGTTCGATTGCTGGGCGATTTTGTATTCGCGATATGGGATGAGCGGAATCGAAAACTGTATGCAGCGAGAGACATTACAGGCATGAGAGCTTTTTATTACCGACATGATGGTTCACGTTTTGCTTTCTGCACACTCATGAATCCGTTGCTTGGACTTGAAGGGGTACATAAAGAACTTGATGAGACTTGGCTGTCCGAATTCCTTGCCATTCCTGACATGCATGATTCAGCAGATATCAACTCGACCGTATATCGGGGAATAAGCCAGCTACCTTCTGCACATACACTTGTCTTCCGGAACGGGAGACTGGAGCTGAAGCAATATCATCGGTGGAATGAAGTCGAACCTCTAAGGCTGAAATCCGATGGTGAGTATGTAGAAGCGTTTCGGGAGGTCTTTGGGCAGGCGGTTGGATCACGACTACGAACTCACAGGCAGGTGGCTGCTGCTTTAAGTGGCGGACTGGACTCGGGAGCCGTGGTTGGTTTTGCTTCCGGAACACTGAGAAGTCAGGGCAAACGACTGCAGGCCTACAGTTATGTTCCCGTACCGGATTTCACAGATTATACGTCGAAAACGTTGCTCGCAGACGAACGGCCCTTCATACGTTCAACCATTAATCACGTCGGCAATATCACAGAGAACTACCTTGATTTTGAAGGCAGAAGTCCACTCAGTGAAGTAGATACCTGGCTCGACATTATGGAAATGCCCTATAAATACTTTGAAAATTCATTCTGGATTCGCGGATTCTATGAAAAAGCGAGCCAGCAAGATGCAGGCATCCTGCTCACAGGCGCACGTGGTAATTTCACCATCTCCTGGGGGCCGGCTCTGGATTATTACGCCAGTCTACTGAAAAGTGGCCGCTGGTACCGCTGGTTCCGTGAGATGCAGCAGTATAGTGAACGAACGGGCATGCCCTTCTCCCGTATAGCCAAGATCACCGGGAAAAAGGCATATCCGGAATGGTTCAAGGCTCAGTCCAAAGGAGCAAGCCAGGCCGCGTCCGTGCAGTTGATCCATCCTGATTTTGCTCAAAGAACAGGTGTACTGGAAAGACTCAAATCCATTATTGTTCTGCAGGGCGGTGCCCAGGCTGATGCACTCAAAGTACGTGCCGAGAAATTCAATAACCTGGCCATTGCGAACAAAAACGGTGCTGTAGCTACAAAATGTTCTCTGCGTTACCGCGCTTGGGAACGTGATCCGACAAGTGATGCCAGAGTCATCCGGTTCTGTCTGTCCGTTCCGATTGAACAATATGTGAAACAAGGGACGGATCGTTCATTGATTCGCCGGGCTACTTCACCGGAGTTGCCTGACAAGGTCAGACTGAATCAACGGGTACGGGGTGTGCAACCTGCAGATTGGTTACATCGCATCATTCCGAATTGGGATGCCTTTACGGCTGAATTACGTGCTTTGTGTTCTGACAGCAAGGTTGCTGGCATATTAAACACGGAGCGTATCAAGTCTGCCCTGGCCAATTTTCCGAGTCCAAGACCTGAACTTGCTTCGCATCCAGATCTGCGATTGATGATGCATAGTCTGATCGTCTATCGGTTCATTCGGAAATTCTGAATGAGGGCATATGAAAGGAGGTGAATACGATGCAAATGGAAAAAAAGGAATGGCAAGCACCAGCTCTTGAAGTGTTGGAAGTCAATCAAACAATGGCCGGTACTGGCTACAGACAAATTGACTGGATCACGGTTCACGATGCGGATCTGTACGATCCAACTTCCTAAGTTATTTAGTTCCAAAACGTGTCATCATACTTAAAGGGCGGAAATGCAACAAATCCAGCTTTTCGCCTCCGCCCTTATATTGAGCAACATGAATATAAGGGCTTTTTTTACATTTTATTACGAAGGAGGCGTCGTTCATTGTTACCTGTGCATTATGTGGCGTATGGTCTGCGCTGGTCGAGCCAAATTCGAATGCCTGAACTACAGATTGCACCCAAGGATGCGGAGACTGATTTTGATGGCGTGGATGTGCACATCGAGTCTTCTGATCTGACCCCATTGTGGGAGGATTGGGATGTAGGCAACGACAACTTTGTGGCACGGGATGGCAGCCTTTTTTTCAAAATCGAAGATGCAGGCCTGTTTCTAATGGAGCATGGAAAGCGTATCATTGTATCCCCTCAGCCTGGAGCGGACGAGAAAAAGGTCAGATTATTCATCCTGGGCACATGTATGGCTGTCATTATGATGCAGCGTGGTATTCTTCCATTGCATGGCAGTGCTGTGGTTATTGATGGCTGGGCTTACGCATTTGTCGGACATTCGGGGGCAGGAAAATCGACGTTGTCGGCTGCACTGGCATCACGCGGGTATCCGCTTCTCACCGATGATGTTGTCGCACTGACCTGGGATGCCGGGGGAAGAGCCATCGTATCACCTGGTTATCCGCAGCAGAAATTGTGGCAGCCCAGTCTGGATGGTTTCGGCATGAAGGAACAGGATTATGCAACGGTTCACGCAGAGATTACGAAGTATGCGATACCTGTTCAGCACTATTTTCATGAGATGGCCGTACCACTTGGTGGAATATTCGAACTTGCTCCCCAACCGGAGGAAAACCATACATCTGTTCAACTGGTTGAAGTGACGGGGCTAGAACGACTGCATCTGTTATGCTCTCATACGTTCCGTGGTGGACTCGTTGCAAGACAGGGGCTGGCACAATGGTTGTTTGAGACGGCTTCAAGGCTTTCAGCAAGTGTGGAGATTGGCAGATTGGTCAGAACGGGTGCTGAGTTTACAGCATTTGAGATGGTGGATCGGATCACAGATCATATACGTAAAGGAGTGCATACAGGACAATGACAGCGACTACGCCGATGAATGTGGAAGACCGGGTAACCCGGAAGGAAGGCAATCTGGTCAGTGATATGGGCAGTGAGAAAGTCATGATGAGCATTAGCTCTGGAAAATACTACAATCTGGGGAGTACCGGTGGACGAATCTGGGACCTGATCGCAGAAGAACGCACGCTGGGTGAAGTTGTTGAGGTACTTGCTGCGGAGTACGAGATTGAGCCAGATGTATGTCGTGAGCAGGTGGTGCAATTCCTGGAACATCTGTCCCGTGAAGGTTTAATCGACGTTACTCGCGGAGTGTAGAATCATGTTGCGAAAAATAAAGGCTTATCTCTCGCTCCCGCGGTCAATGCGTCGACTGGTATGGGAGGCCTATATCCTCCTTGGCTGGGCACGCATACAGAAGGCTATGCCATTTGCCAAAATCGCGCCAGGGCTGGGTACGCCTATGGTAGAAACACCGATGACAGGACTTGATCGCAGCGAGGTCATTGCTATACGGAATATTTCCAAAGCGATTTCGCTCGCCAGCAAATATACGTTATGGGAAAGCCGCTGCCTTGTAATGGCGATTGCCGGGATGAAGATGCTTGAGCGACGTAAGATAGAGAGTACGTTATACATGGGGACTGCACGGAATAAGCAAGGACATATGATGGCTCATGCCTGGCTGCGAAGTGGTAAATTGATCGTGACCGGAGCTGATACTATGGACCAATATACGGTTGTCGGTGTGTTTGGCAAACGGTGTCCGGAGAAGGGATCTGGGGAGATTGTCTATGATACATGAAAGTGAACTCTATTCATCAGGGTTTCCAAAGGAGCTTAAGCTGATTTTGAGCATGATTAGAGGTGATCTGACGGCTCTATCCCCTGAAGAACTCAAGGCGGGTTTGCAAGGAACCGATTGGCAGCTTTTTCTGCGGCTTGTCTATCATCACCGCTTATACTCTGTCCTTTATTTGAAAATGAAAGAATTGAACTCTGCAATCATTCCTGCAGATGTTATGGAGAGTCTGAGACAACAATATACGGTCAATACGTTCCGTATGTTACATCTGACAGCTGAAATGGAGCAGGTGTGTGGAGCTTTTCGTGAACGCGGTATCCGCAATATTACACTAAAGGGACCAGCGCTCGCCCATGATCTTTATGGCGATGTATCCATGCGAACCTCCAAAGACCTGGATATCCTGATTCCGTTTGATGATGTGGAAGCAGCTGAAGGAATTCTGGCTACCCTCGGATACGTATCCAAGGAAGGGGAGCGGGCACCTACGGTGCGCAGCTGGAAATGGCGGGAACATCATATCTGTTACACCCATCCGGTCAAAAGGACTCAAGTGGAGATCCATTGGCGTCTGAACCCGGATTCGGGGAAAGAAACCGATTTTGAATTGCTGTGGAAACGCAGCCGGTTCAGTTCATACACACAGACACCTGTCCGTATGCTTGAACAAGAAGATCTATGGGCCTATCTCGTAACCCATGGTGCACGACACGGCTGGTTCAGACTGCGCTGGTTACTGGATATCGACCAGATGATCCGCAGCATGCCACTCGATGTGAAGAAAGTAGAGAGACGTCTGAAAGCGGAGGGACGTTTATCGATCGGTTCACAGGCTCTTTATCTGGCTTCGGAGCTGCTGAATACGCCGCTGGATGTAGAGTACAGGTCCTTGATGTCCTTAAGTGACCGTACAGGCAAGCGATTGGCCAGCGAAGGCGCAATGTTCATGAACGACATGCTGGAAAGTCCGGCTGACATGAAAAATTATCAATCGTATCTGTTTAAACTTCGAAGTACGAAACAAAAGTGGTTCTTTTTTATTGAACGTTTGTATCCAAGTACATGGGATGTGGATCAATTGCCGCTTCCACGTTCATTGTTTTTTCTGTACTTTCCGTTACGTCCGTTTCTCTGGTTCTGGCGGCGCATTAAAAGGTATACGGTGACGGAAAGGGGTAAAGTATGATCTCCGAATTAAAGTACTTCATGCGAAAGTTGCATCATGTCACGGGGCCCATTTTATATTGGAATCTGCTGGGGATGATCTGTATCAGTCTCATGGAAGGGATCGGCATCTACATGCTTGTTCCGATGCTGAGTCTGATTGGCGTATTTGAGATGGGCTCCACAGGCTTGAACATTCCCTGGATTGGAGAAGTGTTGAATCGTTTTTCTGAGAATAGCCAATTGTTACTCGTACTGTTCACCTTTGTGTTGATTGTCTCCGGACAGGCCTGGATGCAGCGTCTCCAGACGATCCGTAATACTCGAATCCAGCAGCAATTTGTGCGAACGCTGCGCATGGAAACCTATGGTGCCATTATTATGGCGCAATGGTCATTTTTTCTCCAAAAACGAAAATCCGATTTTAACCATATATTAACCACTGAACTTGCACGTGTGAGCCAGGGAACGAGCATTATGCTGCAAATGGCAGCCTCTCTGATCTTTACGGGTATTCAGATCGGTCTTGCTTTTTGGTTATCCGCCAAATTGACGGCACTTGTGCTGGTCTGTGGATTGTTATTATTTATCGTCTTACGAAAATTCGTCAAGCGGGCCAAGCAGATCGGGGACCAGACCTCTGAATTCTCGCAAAGTTATTATAACGGCATTACCGAGCATTTCAACGGCATTAAGGATATTAAGAGCAACATGCTCGAGCGTTCACACATGAACTGGTTTGAGCGCATGTGCAGACAGATAGAACGCAACGTCATTCAGTTTAGCCAATTGAACAGTGGGACACAGCTGATTCACCGGATGTCCGCGGCAATCATTATTGCGGCATTCATCTATCTTTCTCTTCGTGTAATGACGGTGCCACCCGCAAGTCTGCTGCTCATCATCCTTATCTTTTCCCGGTTATGGCCAAGGTTTACGGCGATTCAGTCCAATCTGGAGTACATCAGCTCCATGCTGCCTGCATTTCGGGTAGTCAGAGAACTGCAAGCGCAGACGGCGAAAAGTCGTGAGATTAGTGCAGAGATTGCTTCGGCAGGAGATGTTGGAACTGATGGGATTCAACCTATGGAACTGAAGGAATCTATCACCTGTGAGGATGTCTGCTATCGCTATGAGGGAAGTGATGCTTACTCATTGAGAAATGTGCAAGCTTCGATTCCAGCAAGGGGTATGACCGCAATTGTGGGGAAATCCGGAGCAGGAAAGAGCACGCTGATAGATCTGATTATGGGCCTCGTGAGGCCTGAATCTGGTCGTATTCTGATTGACGGAGTGCCTCTGTCAGAAGAACGATTATTGAGCTGGCGAAGTTCCATCGGATATGTCTCCCAGGACCCATTCCTGTTTCATACGAGTATTCGTGAGAATCTGCGTCTTGTTGATCCAAATGCAAGTGAAGAACAGATGTGGCAGGCTTTGCAATTTTCCTCCTCTGCGGCATTTGTACGGAAGTTGCCTCAGGGTCTGGATACGATCATTGGTGATCGGGGTATACGTCTATCCGGGGGTGAACGTCAGCGATTGGTGCTTGCCCGGGCTATGCTGCGTAATCCTTCTGTATTGGTACTGGATGAAGCAACGAGTGCGCTGGACAGTGAGAATGAACAGTACATTCATGAGGCGTTAGAACGGCTAAAAGGACATGTGACCATTATCGTGATTGCACACCGATTGTCCACGATTCGGACGGCAGATCGTGTAATTGTGCTTGATGAAGGTCGGGTGATTCAAGAAGGCGGGTACCAGCAGTTATCAACAGATCCGGTAGGGACATTCAGAAAGCTTCTTAATATGCAAGCGGGTGTCGTGGGGCAGTAAGTGAGTGAGTGGACATTAGAAGACGTTCAAACGCGATGGTAGAGCATGTGTATCTTCTTCTCTTTATTCATTTATCGATGGTATAACTGGTAATGGTATCACGTAAAGAGGCGCGCCACGATGGGCGCGCCTTTTATGTAGGTAGTATATTGAGGAAGGATTAATGAACAACAGCTGTTTTTGTAGGAAGCGGCAGTTGAAGAGCACCGATCTGCTCCAAATGCTGTACGATCTCTTGCACGGCTTCCTCAATGGACCATTGCTCTGTATCGATAATAAATGAAGGAGATTTTGGTACATCATAGGGGGCGGAAATGCCTGTGAAATGCGGGATGTCACCATTGCGGGCTTTTTTGTATAGACCCTTGGGATCACGACGCTCACATTCTTGAATTGAACAGCGCACATAGATTTCAATGAAATCATCTGGTTCAAATAACTGTCTAACCATCTCCCGATCCTGTTCATGAGGAGAGATAAAAGCCGAAAGTACAAACAACCCGGCATCTACCATTAACTTCGATACTTCTCCAATTCGCCGCAAATTTTCTTGACGATCCCCTGTTGTAAAACCGAGATCACGGTTCAGTCCATGACGTACATTATCCCCGTCTAGAACATAACAGCGTACGCCTTGGTCGTAAAGATACTGCTCCAGGGCAAATGCAAGGGATGACTTTCCTGCACCTGATAACCCGGTGAACCAGATGGCACGACTACGGTGCCCATTATGTTTCTCCCGGTCCTGTCTGTTGATGCTGGATGATTGCCAGGTTATATTGCGCTCTTCCTTCGACATGAGTATCCCGCCTTTTCCCTACCATGATATGTATAATATTTTAACATATTTACAAGATTATAGCACCTTACAGATTTCTTCAAAATAAGCGTGAATCGACAAAATATCGGGTATAGATGTAGTACATACATAAGCATTATGCATATATCCAAGGAGTTTTTTGCATGAAATGATGTAAAATGCTCACATCGCAGGAGGAACAATGTCATGAACGAAAACATACAAAACATACAAGTTGGATTCAAATGCCCGGATTGCCATCAGGAGGTTCGAGTGGAATTTATAGATGAACAGGTCAGCACAGTTCGTTGTAAAGGTTGTGACAGAGCGTACACCCTTTTGAAGCCAACCATTGGTGATGAAATTCTTCTGGATTGGGAACAGGAGGCGTTATATCACAAGCTGAGAGCAGAACGATCTGAACTGGATAATCACAATATGTCTGCCTTGATTATCAAAGTTATCGAGTTGCTTACATGGCGTGATCGGGGAGATGGACAAACTCGTGCCATACAGACCGTGAGGGAATGGCTTGCCTCCAGTGGCAAACCCCAGACCTTGCTTGAATTGTTCTATCAATCTCCGCCACAACCTGAAAATAAACGTTTTGATCGTTAAGGATTTACATACATTAGCTGTTCCTGTGGCATATTACCTGAAGGTGTTCGTGTGTGCAAACGACTAACCGAATTTTCAGGAACAGGAGCGGATGGAATGAAGCGAATGGTTCTATATATACTGGTGGCACTGTTATCTATCAGTATGGTACCGGCACAGACTGAAGCATCGCCGGTTACCGGAGCATATCACTTTGGCTTCAAAAAAAGTCAAAACGGTCAGCTGCCCTCCATTGATCAGGAAGGCTTCAAATCGATCTTACAACATAACGATGCCATTTTCCTGGGGGATACAAAGCAAAAGGAATTGTATCTCACGTTTGATAACGGGTATGAGAATGGATTCACACCTGCCATACTGGATGTTTTGCGTACCAAGAAGGTGCCAGCTGCTTTCTTTGTGACAGGTCATTATCTGAAAGATCAGCCTGAGTTGGTCAAACGTATGGCGGCTGAAGGTCATATTGTCGGTAATCATTCATGGAGTCATCCGGATATGACCCGCATCTCCAATGAAAAGCTTAGAGAGGAACTCGAGAAGGTCAAGTCGGAGGTCAATCGGCTGACGGGTCAACAAGCGACCTTTTTACGGCCACCGCGCGGGATCTTTAACAATCGTACGCTTGCAGAGAGTCATGCTCAGGGTTATGTGAATGTGTTCTGGTCTGTTGCTTATAAAGATTGGGATACCAATGTACAGCGTGGCGCACAATATGCTCATCAACAGGTGTTGAAACAACTCCATCCGGGTGCTGTTATTTTGCTTCATTCGGTATCCAAAGATAACACGGAAGCTCTGGGTTCCATCATTGATGAGGCTCGCAAGCAAGGATATGCATTCAAAAGCCTGGATGATCTGCGGACCAAAAGTTATTGATCCATTATCATAATGAGCAATGGACCAAGTGTAGGTTTCAAAAGTTTAGCAAAAATATTAAAGGGCATCCTGAGCGTTTAAGCTCGGAATGCCCTTTTTAGTTATATCAGTATGCCAGTCCAAGTATTGGATGTACCCACATACAGATCCAGAAGAAAGGATTGGATAATACGATACGATGTAACGTGTAATACTATAAAACAGTGTTATAGATGATTCCAATCGTTTTCGGGCCGCAGTGACTGCATATTACACACCCAGCAGTGGTTAGTTCCACTCGGGCACCCGTCTGTTCCTGCAAAGACTTCTGCAAGTCCAGCGCATCCTCTTCGGCCATGGTGTGCACAACGATCAGCAGGTCTGGATCGATCTGATCCTTCTGGCTAAGTGTATTATTCAGCATTTGTTCCAGCGCTTTCTCCCGTTTGCCGCGCACTTTATAGGCAGGTGCCATCTTGCCATCTGTTACCCGGATGACAGGGCGAATCTTGAGCAGGCTACCAATCAGGTTCTGCATGCCCGAACAGCGTCCGCCTTTATGCAGATACTCCAGTGTATCGATGACAAATTCGGTGCGTACATTTGGTTTCATCGCCTCAATCAGGTGTGTAATCTGAGTCAGGTTTTGTCCTTTATCGGCAGCATATACAGCTTTCATCACCATCAGCGCAATTCCTGATGAGAGATTCTGTGAGTCAATGACCGATATTCGACCTTCCGGGAATTCGGAACTCGCTAGTCGTGCATTTTGATAGGTAGAGGAAAGTTCAGAAGATAAGCTGATATATAAAATCTCATCCCCTTGATCTATGTAAGGTTGAAATGCCGTCATGAAATCAGCGGGGGAAGGTGCAGCTGTTTTGGGAAGACGCCCATCTTGGCTAACACGTTCATATAGCTGTTCAGGCTTAATCTCAGCACCGTCTTTCAGTGATTCTTCACCGAACACGACATATAAGGGGATGATTCCGATATCGTGCTGCTGGATCCATTCTGGAGCCAGATCACTTGTGCTGTCCGCAAAAATTTTGATTCGTGACATGTCAATCTCCTTTGAAAACAATGATTTTGGCAAAAAATATAGATTATACTTATGTGTAAACCCATTCATTTTAATTATAAGGAAACATGACGCTGATGCAAAGCGTTACATCAGCGTCATGCCTACCAAGATAAGTCCAACGAATAACAGAATCATGATCCCATTTAATATGGTTCCGATAATGGCAAAAACTTTCTTTCGATTCTTGAGGACAAGACCAATAATTCCGACGATGCCTCCGGCCAGATTGAGAATCAGGCAGACCAGGATGGCTAATGAAGCCAGAACCACTGCTGGATGCAAGGCTATCTCTTCTGTCTGCAACGGGGTAAGAACTCCTATGGACTCGTTTACAGCCATGGTGGCAATAAAGAATATCAGAATATAACCCAAGATTGCAACCAACCCAATGACAAAGCTGGCGATTCCAGGTCCGGAATGTTTCAGTGGTACCATTGGTTGCCTCTCATGATCTGACGGGTATGCTTCATACCCATTGTTATTGTATGGATCTGCATGGCCAGGATTCTGATCCGTGTTGTTATAACCTGAATTATAGGAATCGCGATTATCCATAATGTTGACTTGCCTCCCTTAATCATCGTACTGAGTGTTATTAACCTAATCGATGAGTAATTTCTAGCTTCATCCCATCTTCTCGGTACTAAAAACCAATCTTTTTGAACTTGCACTTAAAATACAACGATTACATACCTGTTTACTTTTCCATAATTATTGATAAAAATCAAGGATTTACGCCAGTTTTCTACGATATTTAGGGTAGAGATAGGTTTAGTAAGTATAAACAGACATATGATCTATGAAGCAACACCCCGACTGGTAAAGGAGGAGTGGATTCGCTACAATAATAGGAGTGAAGTGTAGTTGAATTAAGGGAGAGAACTTACATGCAACGAAGATGGATGATGCTTGGAGCTGTAATGACCATGCTGTCGGTGGCGATAGGTGCGTTTGGTGCTCACATGCTCAAGGATACGATTGGGCCGGCGGCCATAGCTACTTATGAGACGGGTGTGCAATATCACATGATTCATGCATTGGGCCTGCTCATTATTGGCTTGACGGCTGGTCAACTTGGAGCATCGACAAAACTGAAGTGGGCAGCGCGTCTGTTGTTTATCGGTATTATCGTGTTCTCGGGCAGCTTGTATGTGCTTAGTATTTCTGGCATCAAGATTCTGGGTGCCATCACACCGATTGGTGGGGTAGCCTTCATTGCCGGATGGTTGTTATTGGCATTAGATGTGTGGCAGCGAGGTAAGGATCGCTCCTGATCGGTCCAAACAAATCTCGGAGGGTTCAATCCTGCATGAACCATTGAACTAAAAAAGCAACTTGCGTTAGAATGTCCCGTCATTCTAACGCAAGTTGCTTTTTGTTTTAATCCGATGAAGTTAGTTACAGAAACTCATCGATTTCATTGGTTCGGAACGTATACACCTGTTTTTCATCGACATGATATATGCTCACAATACTGGTATCTCGATCAAAATTCAGAATACGGCAAGGAATGCTCTGATGTTTACCGTTTTTGTTATTGACAACAATACGGGTGAGTTTATTCTCTTTAATGAGTGTGTCAATCCACGCGTCAAACGAGTTTCCATCGGAAACATTGGATGTTTGGGTGGCAGGCTTTTTCTCGCTAACCGGTTTTTCTTGCTGATTCTGTGTTTTGACTGGAGCAGGTGAGGCAGGTGTCTGAACTGCAGTGGACGCCTTCTGTGCTGCGATGGCTTGTGATTTTTTGCGTTCGTTGTGAAGTGTGACGAAAGAGTCCTTCTTGGACTGGAGTGTCGCTTCAATAATTTTGCCTAGCTCTATGCCGGATTGAATCCGAAAGTCCGCAATTTGTTCTTCATTGTTTATGAACTCCAACAGGGACTGCAGTGCCAATGCATTTGAGCGGCTCTTAATAAGTATATCGACATTAAATAAAAAGCCGATGTCCTCTTGATTGGATAAGGTTTCTTTCATTCATCCCAGCCCCGTTAAAAAGTATGTCAGCTCAAAAAAACGCTTCAATTCACTATATCATTAAAAAGGAAATTATCATAGTACTAGAGATGCAGAAATATGCCAATTCGAAATGAATCTAGTCCCGGAGTGCCCCTTGATTTCTCTCCAGAATAGAACAAATATTCTTCTTTTTTCATCCCCTGATCGTCCTGTTTGCCTGCGCCAGTCGTGCGGGTCTAATCTATAATTTATTTAATCAGGACAGGAAGCAACAGGGGGAATCGGGAATGGGCAATGCATATCAGGATCGATTGAGATACGTTTATAAAATTACATCTTCCAGAATTAGAAAAGCGGATTATGATCTGCATCTTACTTATCAAGAAGCGACAGTAAATGGAGAAGTGGCATCTATTGGAAACCATCAGGTATTTCGTTTTATCGATCGTATGCGAGGCTATAAGGAGAGGGAACAAGATCTGGCTAGAATCAAGCTGGAAATAGAGCAATTAAAAGCTTTGAAAACCAATGCTGAACATAAAAGAGCAATGAAGAAATTGCATGAAGAACTGAAAAATCTGAAGTTTGCCGATGATTACTTGCTGGTGGTCATTGAAAATAATAAAGACTATGATCGGCTGAACTCATCAAAAGCTTTCTCCATCAACGGCAAGAAATACAAGCGGTTATTGGCTACGACAGGTGGAGCCAAAAGTTCGACGGTCATCTATGTGAGTGAGGATATTCATCCGTCTTTGGAGAAAAGATTGAATAACGGCAGAGATCCCAATAAAGAGCTGGTTCCTGCCAAACTGGAGGCATATAAGGCCTTGGCTTGCAGTACAAGCACGCCTGTGTCACATCCCGAGCGGGTATTGGTTGTTCATGATTGTATAACCGAATTTGGCGCAGACATTATTCAGATTGATGATACCGAGACAGAATACCCTCGCATTGAGAGTAGGAAAAATGAGCCTATTCATATGAATATGAGTGACGGATTTGGTCTGATCTCTCCTGCGCTTAGTGAACTCTGGGCAACCGAATTGGGGCATGAATATATCCCAAGTGGCTTCTGTATCCGTAATAGCTTCTGTAAAGGTATGGTCTTTACATTTGATTATCACGAATTTGCTGATCGTGTTGCAGGCAAGTATATGGTGGACGATGCCTGGGGGAATCCTGTGGATATTCGAGAGGTAGACCTGATCATCACAACGTCTATGCTCAAACTATGGAGTTCATACAACAGTATCGACGATTATCTGTTATGTTGCGGTTATTATGGCTACACGTTCAGCGTAACGAAGGTTACACCTGAAGAACTGGAGGATGAGCGTCATTTAAACTACCAGTTTATTCAGTCGCTCCAATTGGATGATAACGAGATTGGTGAACTTATTCGTCCCACGGTAGACTCGATTAAAGATGTGCTAGGTGAAGACTATCGAAAGGCACTGTTATTTCTCAAAGGAATTCACATCCATGAGAACGATTATAGAAATAGTCCAGATGATTATATTAAAGGGCTCATGGCAGACTCGCGACTTATAGATGATCCTTTTGTGCGCAACAAAATTCATACCTTAATACGTAAGCGAATGAATGAAGCCAAGATCGGAGTTCTAAGAGTGAAAGGCAATTTCAGCATTATATCTGGCGATCCCTATACATTGTGTCAGAGCATATTTGGCGTGCCTTTAACAGGATTACTGAGTTCAGGTGAGTTCTACTCCAGATATTGGAATGAACGCCATGTGGACCGTGTAGCTTGCTTCAGAGCTCCGATGACTTGTCATAACAATATCAAGGTGCTTCGTTTTCAAAATACAGATGAGATGCAGTATTGGTATCGCTATATGAACACGGTCACAATCTTAAATTCATGGGATACGACGACGCATTCACTAAATGGTGCAGATATGGATAGTGATCAGGTCTTAACTACAGACAACCACACGATTCTTGGGGCAATACAGGAGCTTGATGCGATTGTATGTGTACAGAAAACCTCAGCCAAAAAAATTCCGGATGAAAAGGATCTAATTCAGGCCAACAAAGACAGCTTTGGTGATCTGATCGGTTTTACAACGAACAAAATTACGTCGATGTTCGATATTTTAGCCAATTATGAGGAGCATAGTGCAGAATATCAGGAAATGATGTACCGAATTCAATGTGGTCAGCATTATCAACAAAATGCCATTGATCAGGCCAAAGGTATTGAATGCAAAAAAATGCCGAAGCACTGGTATGATATTCGCGCTGCGGTAACGGACGAGTCTGCCTTGAAAATGGTAGCACACAAGAAGCCTTATTTTTTCATATACAATGACCCGGAACAGAAAAAAGAATATACCAATTATGTAGAAAAAACGAGTCAAAAGTGCTTGCAGTTGTTTGGCATGACTGTGGATGAATTGTATTCGAAAAAGGAGCTATCTCCGGATCAGGAACAGTTCCTGGCACAGTATGAACAGAGAATGCCTGTATCCACGGCACCTTCTGTGATGAACCGGTTATGCCATCAAGTGGAAGACGAGTTCAACAAGTTAAAGCTAAAACAGACTGAGAGTCCGTTTGATCATACGATATTGAAGAGTACCAAGAAATACTCACAAGCTCGTTATAAAGAGATTCAACGTTTATATCAGATGCATAACGAAGAGCTACGTAGCTATATGACTAACTTGCACAAGAGTAAGGTGAAAAAGGAAGAAAGATCTGCCCGATGGCAGTTGTTTGTTTCACGTTTCAAGGAGCAGGCGCTGGAGATCTGCAATAACGAAGAAGATCTGTGCAATATGATTGTGGACATGTGTTATCGAAATGCAGAGAAATCAAAGCAATTTGTATGGGATGTCTCGGGGGATCAAATTATTCGCAATCTATTGCTCAGCAACGATCACATCATCCATTATCCGGTTAGAGATCCTGACGGCGATATTGAGTATGCCGGAAGAACCTTTAAAATGACCCAAATGCATGTGAAGGAGCAGCGCCCTTGAAAATCATTCTAAATGAACGTCATCATGCCGAGCAAGCAATTGCACATGGGAAAATTGATAAGAAGCCAACCAAAACGTTGATTTGTTTAGCTAAATACGGGCTTGAACAGGGGAAGAACGCCGAAGATGCATATGCGTTGTTAAATCAGTTTATGACCAAGTATTATCCAGACTACAATGCTGTCCAGTGGGATACATTTCTCAATCGTATCATTAAGCAGTCGCAGAAGTATATCAAGATAAGGGAGGAGGCAAGCAAGAGCACGCTAATCGAGATTGATCATGTACCTGTAACACTCGAAGAACTTCAAAAGATCAAACAACTTAAAAGTAAACGACTCGAGAAATTGGCCTTTGTTTTACTGGTCTACAGCAAGATTAATAATCGAATCAATGAAAATGATACGTACTGGATTAATAATGAATGGAAAGAAATCTACGGTGATGGTCAAATGGCCGTAAGCAAAAAAGATCAGGGGTTATTGGTACACAAACTTATTCAGTTAGGGTACCTCAAAGAAAGTCAACGCGTCGATTCAACTAACGTACAGGTTTTGTTCGCTGCGGAGCATGGTGAGGTTGCCTTCCAGTTAGTTCGCTTCGATGACTTTGTGTTGGAGTACTCTCGCTGGAAAGGAGAAAACATCAAAAATTGTACCGTATGCGGAAAACGGATGCTGGCAAAATCGAACCGAATGAAATACTGCAAGGAATGCAAGAAAGCCGGTAATTATCCCATTAGAAAACTTCTTTAAAGCTAGACACAGCAATGCTTTGCATGATTGTTCAAGAATTTCTTTAATGATAAGCCAGAGACAGGTTTCCTAGGTAAGGGGGAGGTATCAACTTGGAAACAGTCTTATAAAGAAAATATGCTACATAACGCTTAGGTAGGTGAATTATGTCAAATGGGATAACTTTAGCACATGTAGAGTCATTAATTAGAGAAGCGGTGAAACATAGCAGTCCGGGACAGCCTGGGGACACTGGCGAAACTGAACTCGCCATCAAGCGTGCACTGGAGGCAGCTAGCGAAGCCTTGCAAGCTGCCGGAAAAGCAAAAGAGGCTTATCAAACGACTCGACTTGTGTACCAGAGTCCAGTTGCTGATTTTGAGGAGTTAAGTGTGCAGTACCCTTCTCCTGAAATAGGCTGGACGGTACAGACGTATAAGGATGGCAAGAGATATCGATATGACGGTAAGGCATGGGTAGAGATTGATGTATTTGGTCAAAACCTTCAGGTGGTTAATTCCGATATGGATGGGCTCATGAGCACAGCTGAACACCTGAAATTAAATGAGATTCCGTTGGAAGTACAGGATCGTGTTATGGTCTTTTGCAAAGAATCACGGGTGTACCCGGAAGTCCTGGGGATTTTAGCCCCCTTTCCATTCGAAGGCGAGATTTTACATGTAAAGGGCTACTGTGGAGTATCTGGAGATACCGCAACTGAAATAAGAATTGAGCGATCCAAGGATCTGATTCATTGGCAGGATGTGATGGGAAGTTCACTGAAGTTTGAGGCACTTCAACACCAAGATGATGGTAAGGCTACATTTGAGATGAAAAAAGTGGAGGCTGGAGATATTTTCAGAATCAACATCATCGAAGCAGGTTCAAATATTCAACACCTTACGATTCAATTAACGATCAGAACATAAATAAAAGGAGATGGAATATAATGACACAACCGATTATTACATGGATGGACGCAACACACAGCAAGGAGATTGTAGCACCGTTTGATTATGGTGTTATTGATGCAGATACCAAAAGTGAAATTCGTATTTTTAATGTGTGGAACAATAAGAATGGTGCTTCGGACGTATCTAAAATGGAAGATTGCACGATTACAACGCGAGATATGACTGGTGGTACTGGAGATACGGAGGCTCATGATGTAGAAGTGGTGAAGAATAACTGGTTCCACGTTCAGGTTGATTCCTTGGGGGAGACAGATTTGGAAGAAGAAAGTTCTCGTATCGGCAGGGATTTTTCCAAACCCATCGGAACAACAGGCAAGACAACCAAAGATTATACAGGAACCGCTTATGCAACACCATTTGCACCGGGACCGAAAGAAATCCTGGGCGTTAGTAACAATGGAAATCCTCAAGATGCGGCTGGTAACTATGTGACCCTGTCCATTCAATGTGTAGTACCGCTGAATGCAAAAAGTGGAAAGCAACAGTTCAAGAAACGTATCTCCTATCGTTACGTGTAAAAAGAAACAATTATGGGACAGGCTATTGCAGCCTGTCTTTTTTATTAAAAGGGGGGAAGTTCTGTGATTCTAGGTAATACACAATTTACGCGCTCACCTGTATCTCAAGCTTATATATGGATTGCTGATTACTATGATGGTACTTATTTAAGCGAATTCGATTTGCAGACACAACAATCAAACAGTTTTTATAGAATTAACAAGGAAAACTTGGTCTCTTTTGGATTGATGGGGCAAGGATCTCACGTGTATCACAATGTTGCCAACGGTGTGTTTCATATTAATGCGGATAGGTACTCTGTATCTTACGTATGTGACGATCAAGAATACCCGTTAACGGGTAGGACCTTTCTATACAGTGACATCATTCAATTCAAGAATGTTTCTTCAGATGTGAATATGAGTGGACATTCAGGTCCTGGGAGTTCGGGGGCTTTCCATAATACGATTGAATGTTTTAACTTCGGGTACAAAAAAATGATGAATCTGAACGATGTGCAGATTAACTTTCAATGTGTGTGTTCCCTGCCGTTGAGCGGAACTGCTTTTCTCCAAATTAAAATCACCTCAGACCAGGACCTGTCAGGGGAATTGGTTATTCGTAAAAATGGATTTGTTATAGATCAAATCATAGCTCCTCTGAAGGCAAATCATGCAGGAATCATAAACTGGGACATTCGTTGAGTTGGATTTTGAGATGAGATAGGTGGTGAGCGTATGGCGATTCAAGAAATTGGATTAGATATAGATGTATCTGTAGGTATTTTTCAAGATACGATATATGAGGATGAGAGAAATTGAAGTTAAGAGAGTTGAGTCAGGATGCGGACGGGAATTCCATCTATCCTGCTAATGGATCTTGGGAGTCCACGCCCATACGGATTCAGGACAAAATCGCTTCATTTAAAGGTGTGGCTGCAAGTGTAGACGCATTGGGAGGAGCATCATACAAAATCTACTGGAGTACATCTGAGGATGGCTTTAAGTGGGGGGCGTATGAGGAAATTCAAGCAGATGTGACTGCTCCTAAACCTCCTGCAAAGTATGCGAAGGTGAAAATTGAGATTTTTGCTGAGAAAGAATATTCGAATTTCTACATAGACGATTTTAATCAGAAGGGGAAATACAATAATCCCTTTATTGAAAGTGAATCTGGTTCACTAGGCTTAAAGAAAATATATCAATTGAACATGGAACGAGCATCGGACACTCCAACAGGGATGGTGTTACGTCAGAAGGTTGAAAATACGAAATTCAAGAAAGTGGATAGAATTAGAGTGAGTAAGGGGTGAATTTATGGCAGTTCCAGCAACGACGGGGCAATTGAGAGAAAAGCTTTCTGATATGGAAATTGGAGATTATATTGTTTGGAAATACGATAATACAATAACTGGATATATTTTCGGAGGAAGTACGACGGGTTATACAGAAATTCCGCTAACAGGAAATCCATTAGCCAGTATGCCTTTAAAATATTTCTGGTATGCCGTCAAAGTGGACAAAGGATTACTAATAGCAGATAGAGTTGTAAGTAACACGATAACATGGGATTGGTTAAATTCAAATAAATTCGTTGAAGGTTCGCCACGCAGTATAAGTGGAATATCAGGTGTTGTTCGTTGCCCAAGTGGTGGGGTTGCGTATGCCGATGCAAGTGGAAATAAAGTTTTAACTTCAACCAATACAGGGTACGGGGCTTGGCCTACGATTAATGAGTGGGATACACATGTTGTTAATTTTCCTGGGAATAAGATCCTTTCTGGTAAATCATTGAATGATGTTTGGAACTTTATGTGCATGACATGGTGTAAAGAAACGACAGTACCGCTTTCTGGAACAGTACCCGGAGGTTGGACAACGGGGGGCAGAACAGTTCGTTCTGAAAATATAACAAACAGCAAAGATAGATTTTGGAGTACAGCTTCTAACTACTCCAATGTAGCAGTGGGCTTTCGTCCGGTATTTGAATATAAGGAGGTGTAATGAATGGCAGCTGTAGGAGATCAATTAACAACACCGGAAAGTGGGTGGAGACGCTATGATGATACACATGTTGGCTTAAAGTATACGGGAAGTTGGACTACCCCATCCCCATCCAATATAGGTTATTATGGTGGCAGTATAAGAGTAACTAGCCGAGCTGTCGACAATAACTATGTTACATTTTCATTTTACGGAACAAAACTTAGGATAATCTCCGACTTTTATGAGCATAGGCATTCTAATAACGCTATCACGATAGATGGTGTAACAGAGACGTATAGTGCCTTTCGTGCAGTAGGCTCCCCTAGCCTTCAGCAATCCATAGTGTATGAAAAGACTGGATTACCTCTTGCATTTCACACAGTTACCATTGCAACAGGTCATAATCGTATAAATTTCACTTTAGATGCTATAGATATTGATGAAACAGGGTATCTGAGTGGGTATGCTTTAACGGCGACAGAATCTGGATGGAAAAGGTATGATGATAGTCATCCATTTGTGGTTCCCAGTGGGAACTTTGCACGAAATTCAACAGATACTAATTTTCACAACACATCCGCGATATTTATTCAAGATGCTACAGGCGAAATAAAAATAAATTTCTATGGAACAAGGTTTAGACTGATCGGAGCTAAAAACACAAATCGGTCAACTAATGTAGAGGTGTTAATTGATGGAGTTTTGGATCAATCATTCTCTCAAAATGGAGCTCTATTGTATAAATCACTTGATTATGAAAGGTCAGGGCTTTCATTAGGCAACCATAGTATCATAATCAAAGGCAATGGATTATATGGATTTGATGCTATTGACATTGATGATAATGGACAACTTATAGCTAGTATTGGTTCCCGATTACCAACTCCAGATGAGTGGTGGAAGAGGTATGATGATAATAATTCGGCTATTAATTATGAAGGAGTAGGTTGGATTTCCGCTACAGGTGATCCTAATACTTATGCAGGGACAGCCCACTATACTTCGTTGAATGGAGCATCATCTAATAGGATCAAATTCAATTTTTATGGAACAAAATTAAGGATCATTGATCTATACTGGACTAATAGAGTGAATAACGTAACTATAGAGATTGATGGAAAATTCTCCACATGGAATCCCAACAATTCAGCGAATAAGTATCAAGTATTGGTTTTTGAAGTATCAGGTTTGACAAAGGGTTTACACGAAGTGAAATTATCGACAACTAGTTCGAGTGGAACATTTTCTCTTGATGCTATAGACATTGACCTTGATGGTCGGTTGTTCCATCCAGATGAAGTAACAAGTGTTACTGAACTTGAGATTGGTAAGCGTATCAGATGTCATTACCAGACTTCAGTAGCGAACAACGTTGGATTGTTTAGCGGATTAGGAGAGCAATCTTCTGATCTTATTCCTGTATCAAGTTCTGCAACACCGAATGGTGATTTTTACTTCATTATGGTAGAAGATGGGGAAGGTCGCAAGTTGTTGGTCGCTGATCGAAATATTCAACACAGCATAAGTTGGGACTCTATAAATGCAAATGGAATGGCTAGTGGTGGCGGTGCACCAATTTCATTATTGAAGACAAAAGAGATTGCAACCTCAATTCGACTTCTCACAGGCGGTATCAACGCAACGGATAAGGATAATGAATGGGATAAATATATTGTTAACTCTACACTAAATGGAGAGATCAGTGCTGGTAGCAATTTTGTATGGAATTGGAGCGGAGCCGCATCATGGGCTTCTACAACAAATACTGGTGGGTCAGCAAACAGAACTGGACGAGGTGGCACAGGCGGAAATGTAGGAGCGAGTGGATATAATCCAACGTCTTATGTGGGGGCGGCCACTGCAACTGGCTTTAGACCATTAATGGAAATTGAAATTCTCCCAATGTTTAGATCATTAATTAAGCATAACGCTGAATACAAACGCTTTAAATTGGGGAGTTCTAAAGTGGATAAAACTCTAATCATTACTCCTTTAATGACATCCAATACTACTCCATCAGGTGTAACAAGTGCAAGTAGCATATATAATTCCAGTTATGAAGCGTGGAGAGCATTTAATGGTGGAGCAACAGGTACAGAAGATTGTTGGGCTTCAAGTGCTGGCAGTCCTAGTGGGCATCTAGCATATAAATTTAATGATATAACCACATTAAGTATGTATTCCATAACGTCAAGAGACGCATCAGATTTAGGTTCAGCACCTAAAGATTGGACATTTCAAGGATCTAACGATGGGATTAACTGGAGTGTAATTCACACGGTTAGCAACTCAACAGGATGGAGTCAGAAAGAAACAAGGCAGTTTGTTTTAGATAAAGAATATTCATACTTCAATTATAGACTAAATATTACATCTAATAACGGACTGAACTATACTACAGTAGGAGAATTGGAATTAATTAAGAAGAGTATAATTGATGCAATTCCATCTGAATGGAGTATAATTTCAGTAACTTTACCATCAGAAAGCAGTTTTATTAATGATGGAATGGATGATCTGTCTGTATTTGATAGAAAAAAAGAAGATTTAATTCAGATTATGAATGCCAATGGATCACTAGGATCAGGAAAATTGTTTAAAGGAAGCATTGACCTGAAGAAGTATATTGAAATAACAAATGTGAGTGTGAAGTAGAGTATGTATGCTCTACTTCTTTTTTTATTTTTATATGAAAGGAGATAGATTTATGACAGGTGTAATTTGGCAACAACTACCTGGTATCACATTGTCGGATGGTGATCTAACTGCAACATCACTAAACCATAATTATGCTGCAGTTGCTACAATAGGTAGGAGTTCGGGTAAGTGGTATTGGGAAGTGGGTTTGTCGGACAATTTAGCAATGATTGGTGTTACTAGTGTCACAACTGGTGTGAAAGTATGGAATACAGTTAATCATAGGGGATATTTCTCTGACGGTAAGAAATGGAGTGGTGCTTCAGGAGTAGCTTATGCGAACACTTTCATTATAGGAGATACAATAAGTATATTGATGGATTTGGATAATGGCACATTGGAGTTCTGGAAAAATGGGGTATCACAAGGAGTTGCATTTAATGACTTAAAGACTCTTGGAATGATTTATCCAACTCATGGTAGCGGAGCAGCATCAACAGCATCAACTGTAACTGCAAATTTTGGAAAAAAAACCTTTAGATACAAAATGCCTTCTGGATACGAGAGATATCAGGGATATGAAAATAAAATCTTACTTTCATCAGGCGATAAAGCATATTCACTAATGAAGAAGTTTTCAGATAATTTGATAGCAATCATGACATCTAACACCACTCCATCTGGAAAAGCATCTGCAAGTAGCATCTACAGTAATAATTATGGGGCGTGGAAGGCGTTTGACAGATTAGATGATCAATTTCCTTGGGCATCAACATCTAAAATTGGCTGGCTAGCATATGAGTTCTTTAAACCTGTAGTCATTGCTAAATATACTTTACTGGCAAATAGCGCAGAGTTAACTCAAGCACCTAAAAACTGGACATTTGAGGGTTCTAACGATGGTGTTAATTGGACTGTTTTAGATGCACAAACCAATCAGGTTGGATGGCAATCAGGAGTGAAAAGAGAATTTGCAATTATTAATAAAAAGTCTTTCATTCAATACAGGGTAAACGTAATGGATAATAACGGAAGTAGTCTGTTATCTATCAGAGGTTTTGAAATGTATAATTATGAAATTAATCCAGATAAATTGGCTATCATCTCTAATAAATCAGAACAAACTTTTATTAGATATGGTATGGACTTATCACTTGGTATTTACATATTTAATGGAGTCCAGTCCGTTGAAACCAAAGATAATGTATTAAGTTCAGGCAAAGCCTATGAGCACACAATTGATATGTCAAAACGCCGAGTAGATAAAATTACACTTGGCTAAATTTTTAAGAACACATCTATATGGGTGTGTTCTATTTATTATGAAAGGAGATGATTTAATGGTAGCATACACAGAAAATTTGATCCCTATCATGACATCAGATACCTCTCCAAGAGGTAGGGCTTTTGCAAGTAGTTCTAATCTGAATGGTGCATTTATGGCATTTGATAAGTCTGATACCTATGGATTTGTGAGTGGGAATGGTAGTATTGGACATCTTGGATATGAATTTGTGAACCCTGTTAGAATTGGCAAGTACGTTGTTAGGAGTTTATCCTCAACTTACTTTGCCCATATGCCTAAATCATGGACATTCGAAAGCTCTAATGATGGTGTTAGTTGGAATATTCTAGATACACAGTCTAATCAGATGTGGACAACTGCAAATACAGATAAAGAATATATTATTGATTACAATAAAGCTAAAAGATACAAAATATATAGGTTAAACTGGACAGCCAACAATGGGGGACCACAAGTAGTAATAAATGAATTAAAAATGTTTGGAGTCGGTTATTTTGATAAATTTTTGATTTCATCTGAAGACACTACATATTCATTGTACAGAAAGATCGGCAAACCTCTAATTCCTTTGATGGATGGATATGAGAATACAATTGGTAGCGTTATTGGATCAGCAAGTTATTCGACAGGTTACACTTGGAAAGCCTTTGATAGTGATGATACTACCGCTTATGGGACTAACTTCATACCAGATTCGTCAAAACCAATTTATGTAGGCTTCAGATTCAATGATCCTGTGTGTGTAAAAAGATATTCTTTTTTAGCGGGCCTGAGAACATTTAAATTCATGGCATCTAATAATGGTACTACCTGGGATACCCTTGACACCCAAACGTCACTAGTATCGAATACTTCAACAATACAGACGTTTGATATACAGAACGATAAGCTTTATAACTATTACAAACTAGAAGCGACATTAGCGACTAGTGGAAATGCTTGGGTGAGCATTTTTTCTGTTCAGTTTTATGGATTGATGCCTTCTATTCTATTAGAATGTCCTTCTAGCGAGGAAAGTTATATTCAGAATGGTATAGATAAAGGATTTCAAATCGATACAGTTGAAGAGTTGAATGTTAAACAACATATTAAAGAAGATTCAGTTCCGCTAGGCTCAGGCAAAGTATTTAAGCAAAAAATCGATACAACTAAAACACGAATAAAGAAAGCATCGATCACATAAGTAAATATAATTATTTTTCCATTTATCTTTAGAAAGGAGATGCCCATTTATGAAAGTATCTAATGTTTCAGCAGTTCCTAAGATGACGTCGAACACTGCGCCATTTGGAACTGTGAGATCAAGCACTGCATACAACGCCAACGCTGGGTGGCGAGCTTTTGACGGTACAGACTCTCTGTGGTTTGAGGGGAATAGTCAGTATAGTGTATGGGTGAGTTATCAATTCTTGGAGCCGATCACTATTAAAGGTTATGCTCTAAGTAAAGGCAACAGAGGAGCTAACTGGAACCCTAACGGTTGGCGATTAGAAGGATCAAATGACAATACTAGCTGGACTATCCTTCACTCCGTTAGCTCCATTACAGCCGCATCATGGAATGCAGAACCAAGAAAAGTGTATGAATTTAATAATGATGTTGAGTATCTCTACTACAGATTATTTTTGATTACAACAACAGGCCCTGCTACTACAATGGCGATAGGTGAAATCGAACTATTCTCACTTGCTTATGATTATAAATGTTTAGTGAAAAATAATGACAAATACTTCTATCTATATAATAATCAATGGACTCATCTTCAAACACAAATTCCCACAGATCAAGACTATTTAACTTATGGCATGGATGACATATCTATTATTCCAGAATCGACATGGGCTGAGCTTAAGGGAGATGTTGAGCTTTATTATTTCACCGACGATCCAACCAAAACAGAAGCATCCTTCAACATTGAAACTGATCCCTTCACCCTAGCCGAAGAATGGAAAGACAAAGAGATCAAAATCATTGAATACACCGATGACCCAAACCAAACTGAATCAACGATTACAATCGAAACCGAACCTTTTACAATATACGACGAGTTGGGTGATAGTGTAGACGTTTTATATTACACGGACGATCCAACCAAAACATCAGCGGAACTAAATATCACGGCTAACTACTCCCCATTGGATGAGCTTGAGGGAGATTTTGACGTGGTTACGTGGACGAATGATGAAGAGGTTATTGCCGGTAATCGGGACATGATGCTGACGTATGACGCGCTACCGTTTGAACAGTTAATTGTGCAAGCAACAGACATAACACTCGATGGAGATCTGAAAAAGGTTGTCGCTACGAAAGTAACGGAGAACAGCCCGGAAGGTATATTAAGAATGGCTGCTTCGTTCGACTCGGGGCTCACATGGAAGACATACCGTTTCAACAAGTGGTTCGATCTGGATATTCAGAATACAACCCTATTCAAAAGAAAAGGAATGAATCTGGACACACTCAACGCCATCCCTGAAAAGGATCTAATAGCTTTAACACGAATCGCCTATTACTTCGATAGCAGTAAGCATTATGAAAACAGCTATTCGCTGGACGATGTGAAGATGATCGTTGATGCACCGCGTAATGCGTTGGAGTTTAGAGATATGTCACTGCAACTGTTAAACACCACTGCCACAATCGACCTGACCTTCTCTGGTAACAAACTTACAGGTGTGCTTGATGATGCAGATCAAGGCAAAGTTAAGTACCGCGTGTTGTTGAACGGTAAAACGTATTATCCGGCGGATGGCAATTTTACGCGACTAGCAGCTTCTCCAATCGATATTGAACTCAATATCGACGAGCGAAGTGTTAATTTTGGCGTAGAGAATACCTTGAAGGTTGAATTTCAGGACTATTGGGGTGCCGTAGATTCCTGGGAAACCAAATTTATCGGATCGTATTCAGGATTAATGTTTATGGATGAGTCTGGAGACTTTCTGTCAGATACCTTTGGCGGAATTTTGAAACAACTCGATTATGGGGTGATCATTGCCGGACAGACGACGTTAACGAAGAAAGTCAGAATCAAAAACATGCTCGGATATGCTGTGGATCATGTATACCTGGAGATGGATAAGAAATTCGAAACGGACGGTGTTAACGTCCAATTATCCAGACTGGCCGACCCGTTTCTTCCGATCGATTATCTGACCTATGGTCTGATTCAACCGGAGGACAGCATCGATTTTTATATTCGTATCGCAACAGATATTCATGCCAAGCCGAACCCGAATGGTAATTTTGAAATGAAGGTCACAGCAGACCGGGTGTAGCTCTCAATACAATGAGACAGGAAGTGAGTGAAATTAATAACGGGGAGACTCCATTAGATAGTTATATACATATTAAAAGTCCGGCAAATCGCTTTGCAGCAAAGTATATTCTGTACAATCAAGTGGATGACGAACTGTCTTCGACCCTAATAGCTGCTACAAGAAAAGTGTCCGAGATCGTCTCCAGTGTATCCGTACGTGTCAGACGGTCACAGGAATTGAGCAATTCGCTATATGTGATGTACAGGTCGCAAGGAGAACTGAACGCAACCATTCAAGCGGCATCCAAAGTTGATCTCGAAGGCATGTTGTACGTTCGGCCACATAACCGTGCACACGGCAAATATGAATTACTGGAAGCACCGCGTGTAACTGTTAATCTTAAGCCTGTTGCTGATGCAACCACGCGAAGTTCAACTCACTTACAGACGATCAACTTTGGTGATACACAGCGTATGATGATCGGTAGAGACGAGATAGAGCAATTCGAATCATTTATACATTTCGGTGATTTGGATACCAGAATACCTGATCTGTTATATTTGGAAGACGCTAAATTGAGGTTATATTACACAGGAACCCTGGCACCAGGATCACACATTGAGCTGCATCAGCCTGATACGTTGTGGCGTGAGTACGGGATTACGTATGCGAACAGACCTCAGTCCATTCAGCTCTTATCGTCCAATTATGTCATTGATACGACTGAACGTTATGTTGAGTTTGATATGATGGCATTACTCCAAATGTGGAGAGAAGGTATTCTTTCAAATGTTGGAATGATTATTCAGTCTAGTGGTAACACGCCGATATATTTCAACACTCGTGAGTCTTCCAAACCACCTGTTTTGCAGATTAGATATATCACTTCTCAAATCTATTCCATCGGTCGAACCGAAATTGAAAGTGAAGTTTTTATTTATGGTGCAGGTCGCAAAGATATAGCTTCATCGTTAGTTGTACACAGTGATATTGGGCTAGATTGGCTCAAATCTCAGTTGTACGTCCACCGCTATGAGGATCACATGCATCAGGATATACCTCAAGTAATCGCGGTCAGCCGTCCAGATCTGGATATAGATCTGACAATAGCTAAACGTATAGATGCGGAACTGGTTTCGAACATTTCTATTGCTGAAAGTAGGACAGAAGAGAAGGAAACATGGGTTGCTGTTTCTAAACCCGAGCTTCATTCGCAGTTCATTACTGCTATACGAACAACTAAGGATACAGACGGTAATCTTGCCATTAGAACAGGTCTGGACGACGAAAAAACTGTAGAAATCGCAGTGTCTCATCCTGACTTGCCTTCAGTTATTACGGTAGATAGACAAATGTCTCTGGTCAGTACGTTAACGATATCACAGTTGTTCGATGATGGACGGGATACCAGTTTAATTGTATCCATACCTGATCTTCATGCTTCATTGGAAGTCTCCAGTTATGTAAAAGTAACTTCAACGTTGGAGTCTTTACTAACGGTCATGTACGACGGTGATTCGACTGTGATTTCGAAGATTATGGTTAATAAGCCTGATCTGAATAGTGTTCTTCAAGTCAGAGCATTAGATCATGATGAGAGGGCAGGCAGTCTTGAGATTCCTTATTTGGAAGAACAGCGTGGGCAATTATATATCTCCAGACCTGATGTGCTTTCCAGTATTGAGGTCAAGTATATGGATGTTTTGGATGGCCACATTAGTATTAAGGAAAGAGAATACTTGGATGGCTATCTTCAGGTACGAGAGTGGAAGGATATGCAGTCTACGGTAGATGTGAGACAGATTGTGGATATGGCTACTGAAATGACAATTTCCAAGCCTGATCTGGCCGCGTATGTCCTACCAAGAGTTATTGCGAATGAAGAGTTAGATTCGATCACAAGTATCCGTAAACGGGATGCCAGTGATTTAGTAACTACAGTGATTGTGAAGAGTCCAGGGAATCAAGCGTATTTTTACATTTTATAAAATAAGTTAACTATCAAAGAGGGCATTGGCCCTCTTTTTTTGCGTTTAGGTTTGCCCAACTCTAAGCATCTGTACTTTATTGTGTAACAGTCGTCTTCTCGTTATGATACAATGTGTTCATCACATATTAAGGAATGAAGACCATGCGTCAAGAGGACAGCGTATTTGAACAGATTATGAAGCAGAAGAGGTTGAAGCCGATTAAGCCTGAAACCAATAGACTTCAATTCAAATCAATACATAAAAAGAAACTAGCTCAGGAGCAATTAAGTGAAATGGATGTCCAATTCCAAAAGTCGGTAGCTGAATCAATAGACCGCAGTGTACTTCATAGACGTGTACTGGGAATTAGAAGAGAGTTAACGGAGATAAGGAAATTAAAGAATGATGAGCATATGTTTTAAGGTATACCCAATTTGACTCACCTTGGGCAATACTTTATTCCGTTTCCATATGGTGTGAATTGGATTTATATTCTATTATAACCAGTTAAATTTATGATAGCAAAGACGTAGAAAAAGATATAGTTGCAGGTGCGGTTGCTTTGGAATCTAATTGCGTGAGGGTCAAAAAATAAACATTTCCACCTCTTGAACAGAGTTAGTTGATTGATCATAGTGGTGATTATACACTTGGGCCCTCTGTATTTTATTTTCTTGCGACATATCAATTTATTGATTATTTCTAATAGCTTTATCTGAAAGTGGAGAAGAACGAACGACAGTTTCTCTATTACTACTACAGTCTCTTTTCGGTGATTTCTTTTTGTTGTTTTCTACATCCACAACCATGTTTAGGATTGGTCTTCGTGTTCGTACTTAAAGTTGTTAGAGGAGAGTCTGCCTGAATCTTATAATAATAGTTATATGGTTCAAATGAGATAGACGTAAAGAAACAAATAGAATGTAAAATGAAAGATTAATTTTATGATGATATTTAAGTCCTATTTCAAGCAGGGTGAAATGGTAATTATTCAAAGACATTAGTCATTATTTACTATATAATTAGCAATGTAAATAGTACATTAGGAGGTAGTGTTTTGAAGTTGTTAAGAATTTTAGCTTGGTTATTTGTTCCTTTCATTATGATTTTTGTGTCATGGAAGAAGCTTGGCAAGGTTGCGAAAATCGGCGGTGCTATATGGGCTGGCTTTATTTTATTGATAATTGTGATACCAACTGAGGAAAAGCCAAACGTGACAGCAACGGCAGAAACAGATGCAGTGGCCTTACAGGAAAAAGCACCAAAAGTGGAAAAGGCAGTTGCTGTGGTTGATACAAAAACCGAGAAAAAAGATGATCAAAAGGCTAAAGAAGAGGCTAAGCTGAAAGACGCAACTGACGCTGCTGCTAAAAAAGCCAATCAAAAAGAAGTATTAGAATTTGAAAAATCTGTTTATGCATTAGAAGAGACTATGTCTCCAATTATGAATACATATCAAGAAGCTATGACAGGTTTGGGAAATGGTACGGTTGACATCTATACTGTCTATGAAGCAACAGAAAATGCACAGAAGGCCGCTAAACACTTGCAGAGCAAATTCTATAATTTAGATGTTCCAGAAAATCTCCCTAAAGATGTGAAACAAATGCTGAATGCAACGGCTTCGAACTTGAGTACGGCCTATTATTCTAAAGGTAAAGCATTCGATGCAGTTCTTGAGTTCTTGGACGATCAGAAGCCCAGCCATATGTCCAAATTTAAAGAAGAAATCTCTATGGCAGATTCATTTGTAATGAAGGGTATTTTGAAATTAATGGAAGCAAAAACTGCTGTTGGATTAGAGGTAGATTCCAAATAGTTTAATATTAGAATAAGAATGAGATGCCCGTTATAGGGCATTTTTTCTTTTTATTGTGAAAAACTATATAAAAGATTAATTTTAACAATAACTAAGCAGTCCTAATAGATTGCTTTATTTATTTTATGAGAGAATGAAAAGACGTCCACTTCGTACTATATCGCATTTTTTATCCTGTTAGAAAGTTGCCTCGTCTCTGAGGTGGCTTTTTATATTCCAATGAAAGCATAGTTCTACTAACTAAGTCTGCGAGGGGAATTACCAACAACATATTTGAACTGTAAGTACCTACATTTTCTCAAACACGGCAGGTGTCCACACGACAATCCAGAATGAAGCATACAATTATCGTGACCTGTGGAAGAGGAGGTGGATCGGGAAATTATGGTGACGATGGAGCCCATTGTAGTTGGAGAGCATGTATTGGTAGGGGTAGAAGTCAAGCTGCCCAAAACAACATTGTTGACCATTAACACATCCAAAGGATATATCATGTGCGGAGCACTCGACGTGGGATTACTTAATGAGAAGCTCGGGGATCGCAAAATTATTGCGGCTCGGGCGGTTGGTGTGCGTACACTGGAGCAATTGTTGCATGCACCTATGGAGTCGGTGACAACAGAAGCCGAGGCCATGGGCATTACGGTTGGAATGACGGGTGTAGAGGCTTTGTTGAAAATGATCTAAGACGCTAAAGAAGGGCTCCCCATATGGGAAGCCCTTCTTTAGCGTCTTAGCGTTCTAATACAGAGCCGGGCACATCAGTAGCCACTAGCTCTACACACGAACTTTTTTCTTGAATACTCTTATTAAATTAAGCTTCTTCCTTCGCGAACAAGGCAGCCAGATTTTCTTGGAAAGGTGCGCGAACAACGCCTTTCTCCGTGATAATAGCTGTTACATATTCGTTAGGCGTTACGTCAAATGCTGGATTGAATACCTTGATACCTTGCGGTGCGGTACGTTTGCCAAATCCTTCAGTCACTTCCTCCGCAGCCCGTTCCTCAATCGGAATAAGATCTCCGGATGGAGTAGACAAATCGATGGTTGACAATGGGCTCGCTACATAAAACGGAATATTGTGAGCCTTGGCAAGCACGGCTACGCTGTAGGTTCCGATTTTGTTAGCCACATCCCCATTCGCAGCAACACGATCTGTTCCGACGATAACGGCTTGAATCCAGCCTTTGGACATCACCATGCCTGCCATGTTATCACAGAGCAGCGTAACGTCAATGCCGGCTTGCTGTAACTCAAATGCAGTCAGGCGTGCACCCTGAAGTACGGGACGAGTTTCATCTGCAAATACCTTTAGGTGAATGCCACGTTCCTGTGCGAGATACATTGGAGCAGTTGCCGTACCGTATTTCGCCGTAGCCAGTCCACCTGCATTACAGTGAGTGAGCACACCCATACCATCTTCGAATAAAGGCAGTGCATTCTCGCCGATCATGCGGCATACTTCTTCGTCTTCCTTCTGAATTAACAGAGCTTCTACTTCAAGAGCATCATTGCCCTCATCCAGGCTCAGGCCGGATTCAACGACCTCATTTGCTTTTTGCATCATGCGATCCAGTGCCCAGAACAGGTTCACCGCTGTTGGACGGGAAGTAGCCAGATGAGCACATATGGATTTTACGTGGTCCAACCAACCTTGAATGGTCGTTCCGTCATATGATTTGGCACCCAATACAACACCAAATGCAGCAGCAATACCAATCGCCGGAGCACCGCGTACTTTCATGGAGTGGATGGATTCCCATACTTCCTCGGGTGTATACAGTTTCAACATGAGGATCGTTTCGGGCAGCAGACGCTGGTCAAGCATTTCAAGCTTGTCCTTTTTCCAGATGAGAGAGGACAGAGGCTGATATTCAGGGGTTGTCATGGGTGGTACCTCCGTTCCTTATGTTAAACCTTAGTAGTAGTAACAGCTGTGGATACAATATCCATTACTTCGCCGATGGTATTCAAGCGACGATTGTTCTTGATCAATGCTTTACCAATGGACAACGCTTTACGCTGAGCATGTTCACGTTCAGTCGCATTTGGAATGGTATCTATATCCGCCACGTGAGCGAGTCCCACGATACGACGAACCATTTTGGCACCTGCGAAGCCGATCGAATCTCTGAACAATTGTTGCACATACAGATTCTGATAGCCTGGCGTTTTTGCCATCGGATCAACGAGGTCGTTAACCCAGAGGGCACGGAAACGAGATTCGAATTCAGTCCATACATCACGAACCATATTCAGCATAAGCGTCTCACGCTCACGCAAAGCAGTCTCATCCTGAATCCATCCTGGCAGGGATGCGTAATTCAAGAGCAGGTTCGCGAGGACTGCACCGACATCGAATCCCATGGGGCCGTAATATGCAAATTCGGGATCGATGACCTTTGTTGATTCAGGTGTAACAAAAATACTGCCTGTATGCAGATCTCCATGAAGCAGTGCCTGCCCATGTGTCAGGAATTTTTCCCGTAGTAATGCCACTTCAAGGTGAAGCTCTCCATCTGTGCGAAGGGCTTCGGCCTCGTCTTCAATGGAAGCATCATAATTATTTTTCTCGGCGATCCGATAGGGTTCATCAAAGATCAGATCCTCCGTTATTTTGCATTGGTCCGGATTAATGAATCTGCCCTGTTTTTCCTTCTTCAATTGCTGATCCATGCCCAAGTCGGATGTGAAAAACAGCGTTCTTGCCATGAATTCCCCAATATGCTGTGCAAAAAGAGGATAGGAAACACCTTCGATCAGGCCTTTGCGCATGATCACATGATCACTCAGATCTTCCATAACCGTTAACGCGAGGTCGTCATCGTAATGATACACTTCGGGTACCATCCCTGGACACAGACGATATTCCTCCTGAAGAATTTCACGTTCAATGCGGGCACGTACCAGAGAGAGCGGCCATGATTCTCCAACCACTTTCGCATAAGGAAGCGCCTGTTTGATAATGATACTTTTATCGGAGTTCTGATCCGTGATGTGGAATACCAAATTCAGATTGCCGTCGCCGATCTCGTGACAATCCAGATTTGCATCTGCCGCAAATGGACCCGGTAATGTTTTGGCCAGTTCAATTGCATCCTGGGGGGTAAATGGGCGATATTGGGACAAAGGTGCCACCTCCATATATATGAAGAAACAGGAAAACCCACTTCTTTGCTTGGTGTATGTCAGTATATCGGAAATAGCGCGGTTTTTGAACTTTTTTTTGAGACAAGTCAAGTTGATCCTGATTCGAACTTCCGGTTCAAGGGTAAAAACAAATAGGCCGGACGGTTGAGAGAAACGCCGTTAGCAAGCCTCTCCGCTACGTGCGGTGAAACATTATTAACTCTCTGTTATGCATTGCGGGACAACCTGCTTACCACGGTATGACAGACTAATTTTAAATAAAGGATGGGATTAATATGGCTACAAAAAACAAAACAGATCAAGCAAAATCGGTGGAACAAGTACTTAATCGTCAGGTAGCTAACCTGAACGTATTGTATGTTAAAATCCATAACTATCACTGGTACGTTAAAGGACCTAACTTCTTCACGTTGCATGTGAAATTCGAAGAGTTCTACAACGAAGTTACAGTACAAATGGATGAAATCGCAGAGCGTATCCTTACGCTGAAAGGTAGCCCAGCGGCTACAATGAAAGAGTATCTGGAGCTTTCTTCTATCCAGGAAGCAGCAGGCGGAGAAGACGCGAAGACGATGGTGCAAAACTTGATCGAGGACTTCGCTACACTTTCGAATGAATATCAGGAAGGTATCGAAGTTGCAGATGCAGCTGAAGATCAACCAACATCCGATATGCTGACAGGCTTCAAAGCCGACCTTGAGAAACACATGTGGATGCTTCGCTCTTTCCTGGGTTAATATAGCCAAGATTTTGCCTAATACAAGTGGTTCTCTTACGTAAGCTTTCTGAGCTCGGATCTTTGTTGTCAGAAACGCCATGAGCGTCTATACTGCTGACAAGAACGATAGGGGAGGGAACCACTTATGTTAGAACCAACGATACCGGCTTTAAAAGAATGGGCTTCTGCAATCAAAGCACTGGAAACGGGTCGCCAAATTATGGTGATGCGCAAGGGTGGTATTGTCGAGGAAACCCGACATTTTGAGCTGAAAAGTCCGGCGTTTTACCTGTATCCGACTTATGAACATCAGCGTAAAGAACTGATTAAGTCCTCGGATCAATCCTATGTTGAAGAATCACTGGCCGAATGGGTGCCCGAAGCTTCGACAATCCGTATTACTGCATATGCCGAAGTAACGCAGGATCTGGAGATACGAGATCAGGAGATGCTGGATCGACTTCTTGACTTTCATATGTGGACAGCGGATTTTGCCGAAGACCGTTTGAAATGGAAACGGAAAGATCCGCTCCATGTATTGATTTTACGTGTGTACCTTTTGAAAGAACCGATGGAAATCCCCGTACTGCCTGAATATAACGGTTGTCGTTCATGGATTTCTATTCCGAATGGTCCGGTGCCGCGCGAAATGACGCCGGTGGTGGACGTTGCGGATTTTGACGAACAGGTACAGAAGATTAATGAGATGCTCAAATTGTAATATTATTTGTAATATTATTAATGAAGGGGCTTGTCCATAATATGGATAAGTCCTTTTTTTAGATTAGTGTATAGCAGATACGATAAAAGCTTGATTTTCTGTGATTTTTCTCACTGTCTATCTCGGCGGGAGATGTTTTCTCATTTGATTCAATCTGGTATTTATTATAGAATCAGAAAGAATAATGTTTCCTGCAAGGAATATACACTCTGAGGAAATAGCTTGATTATCATTGAGAATCAGTTTAGAATTATTCTAAAGTGTTCTTGCTTTAAGGAATCGAGTACAAGAGAAATTCAGGGGAAGCCCTGTTCAGATATAATAGGTGCTTTTTCGTTTTCGACAGTAAACATCAATTTAATCAATGGAGGGAAACAATACACATGGCTACGAATTTCGTCATTGAAGGTCTGAAAGCGACGATCGAAGGTAAGGAAATCCTGAAAGGCATCAACCTGGAAATGAAAGGTGGAGAAATCCACGCAATCATGGGTCCAAACGGAACAGGTAAATCAACTCTGGCTTCTGCATTGATGGGCCATCCGAAATATGAAGTAACTGACGGTACAATTACACTTGATGGTGAAGATGTATTGGATATGGCTGTAGATGAGCGTGCACGTGCAGGTCTTTTCCTGGCTATGCAATACCCAAGTGAAATTGCAGGTGTTACAAACTCCGACTTCTTGCGTAGTGCAATTAACGCACGTCGTGGCGAAGGTAACGAGATTTCCCTGATCAAGTTCATTCGTCAAATGGAAGGTAAAATGAAAGAGCTCGACATGAACCCTGAGTTCGCTCACCGTTACCTGAATGAAGGTTTCTCCGGTGGTGAGAAAAAACGTAACGAGATTCTGCAAATGATGCTGCTTGATCCGAAAATCGTAGTACTTGATGAAATTGACTCCGGTCTGGACATCGATGCTCTGAAAATCGTAGCAAACGGTGTAAATGCAATGAAGAGCGAAGATCGTGGTTTCTTGATCATCACTCACTATCAACGCCTGCTTAACTACATTACTCCTGACTACGTACACGTTATGATGCAAGGTCGTATCGTGAAATCCGGCGGACCTGAACTGGCACACCGTCTGGAAGCTGAAGGATATGACTGGGTTAAGGAAGAGCTGGGAATTACAGACGAAACTGTAGGTCAAGAAGCGTAAAGACAAAACGGAGGAGGATTAATTAATGACTACACAAACAATTCTTCCGGTTGAATCTGAAGCGCTTCGCGCCTTGTCGGAAAGCAACAATGAACCCGGCTGGTTGACCGAACAGCGGCTCGAAGCTTTAAAGCTTGCGAGCGGGCTTGCGCTTCCTAAACTGGAAAAACAAAAAATCGAACGCTGGAATGTCAGCGAGTACGGAACATATAAAACAAGTGAAGCTATTTCTTCTTTGACAGAAGTACCTGCTTCTATCAAAGATCTGGTTCAGGATCAAGCTGAAGGCAGTCTGGTTATCCAGCGCAATTCCGGTACGGTATACTCCAAGGTGTCTGCTGATCTGGCAGCAAAAGGAGTTATCTTTACGGATCTGGCTACAGCGGTTCGCGAACATGGCGATCTGGTAAAACCATATCTGAACACAGCGGTGAAAGCGGATGAGCATTCTCTCGCTGCATTGCATGCGGCACTTTGGAATGGCGGGGTCTTCCTGTATGTTCCGAAAAATGTCGAAATCGAAGTACCACTGCAAGCAGTGTTGCTTACGGATGACGCTTCTGCAACGTTTGCACCTCACGTGCTTGTAGTTGCAGAAGCAAACAGTTCAGTAACTTATGTTGATAACTATGTATCTGGCGAATTGTCCGCACCTGTTTTCCATAATGGTGTTGTGGAAGTATTCGCAAAATCTGGTGCTAAAGTACGTTTTGCATCGGTTCATCAACTGAGTGTGAATGTAACTGATGTTTCATTCCGTCGTGCAGTGTTGGAGAATGATGCTTCCATCGAGTGGATCGTTGGTGAAATGAACAATGGCGATACAGCGAGCAACACGATGACCGTACTGAAAGGCAATGGATCAAGTTCTGATTCCAAAGTCATCGCTGTAGGTTCCGGTTCGCAGAAAATCAACTACACCACAGAAGCTCGTCACTTCGGCAAGAATACACCAAGTCAGATGATTACACGTGCAGTTATGCGTGAAGAAGCTTCTGCAATCATCAACGGGATCACGAAGATTGAGAAAGGCGCTACCAAAGCCGATGGACAGCAGACAGAGAAAGTGTTGATGCTGAGCCCTAAAGCACGTGGAGACGCCAACCCAATCCTCCTTATTGATGAGGATGATGTAACAGCAGGTCACGCGGCTTCTGTTGGTCAAGTCAATGCCGAGCAGATTCATTACTTGATGTCGCGCGGAATTAACCGTACGGATGCCGAACGCCTGATCATCTATGGCTTCCTGGCTCCGGTGGTGGCGGATATTCCTCTGGAAGCACTGCGCACCCAATTGCAGTCCCTGATTGAGAAGAAGCTGGGACAATGAACCCGTCCATTCGCGAGCAGTTCCCGATCCTCCACCAGGAAATTAACGGACACCCGCTCGTATATTTAGATAGTGCTGCGACTTCACAGAAGCCTCATGCTGTGATCGAAGCAGTCAAACATTATTATGAGTATGAGAACTCCAACGTACATCGCGGTGTTCATACCCTTGGAAGCCGTGCAACCGATGCTTACGAAGGCGCACGTGAGAAGGTAGCCAAGTTTATCAATGCCCGTAGTACACAGGAGATTATCTTTACTCGCGGGACAACGACAGCCCTGAATCTGGTGGCTTCATCATATGCCCGCGCCAATTGCAAAGAAGGCGATGAAATTGTTATCACGCAAATGGAGCACCATAGTAATCTGATTCCTTGGCAGCAGGTTGCCAAGGAGACAGGTGCAACATTGAAATACATTCCACTTCAGCCTGACGGTCATATTGAATTGGCTGATGTCGAGAAGACGATTACGAACAATACTAAAATTGTAGCAATCGCTTATGTATCCAATGTTATGGGTCTGATCCATCCTGTGAAACAAATTGCTGAAATTGCACACCGCAATGGTGCTGTCATCGTTGTTGATGGCGCACAAAGTACACCTCACATGAAGGTGGACGTTCAGGATCTGGACTGTGATTTCTATGCATTATCCGGTCATAAAATGTGCGGACCAACCGGAATCGGTGCACTCTACGGCAAAAAGGCGCTGCTGGAGTCCATGGAACCAATTGAGTTCGGCGGTGAAATGATTGATGATGTGGGTCTGTACGAATCCAACTGGAAAGAACTTCCCTGGAAGTTCGAAGGTGGAACCCCAATTATCGCAGGTGCGGTAGGATTGGGAGCTGCCATTGATTTTCTGGAACAGATTGGTATGGATGAGATCGCACATCATGAGAGTGTGCTGGCAGCTTATGCAACAGAACGACTGGCCGAGATCGATGGGTTAACCATCTATGGCCCAGCGAAGCGGCATGTGGGTGTTGTTACCTTTAATCTGGGGGATGTTCATCCGCATGATGTGGCAACCGTGCTGGATGCGAGTGGCGTAGCCATTCGTGCCGGACACCATTGCTGTCAACCGCTAATGCGCTGGCTTGAAGTTAGCTCAACAGCTCGTGCCAGCTTCTATCTATACAATAACGAACAAGATGTAGATCGGCTTGTCAGCGCCTTAATCCAGACAAAGGAGTATTTTGGCGATGCAACTTGATGATCTGTACAGACGTGTTATAATGGACCACTACAAAAACCCGCGTAACCGCGGAACATTTGATAATGACGCTGTCACGGTGAATTTGAACAATCCAACGTGCGGCGACCGGATTTCACTGCAAATTTTGCTGAAAGACGGAATCGTTCAGGAAGCCAAATATACGGGTGAAGGCTGCTCCATCAGCATGTCCTCTGCATCGATGATGACGGAGGCTGTCAAAGGCAAAACGATGGAACAGGCACTCGATATCGCTAACCGTTTTTCCTCACTGATGAAAGGTGAAGAAGTCGATTTCGACGATTATGAAGATCTCGAAGCCCTATCCGGTGTGAACAAGTTCCCTGCACGCATCAAATGTGCCACTCTGGCCTGGAATGCATTACGCAAAGGGATTGACGAAGAGAACAAAGTACAATAACGATAGGGAGGTAGAGCAAGATGGCTAAAAAAGCACCAGAAATGGAAGAGTACAAATATGGTTTTCGCGACGAGCACAAATCCATCTTTCAAACCGGTAAAGGTCTGACTGCAGAAGTGGTTACCGAGATTTCCAAGATTAAGAATGAACCGGAATGGATGTTGGAATTCCGTTTGAAATCCTTGAAACAATTTGAAAAGATGCCAATGCCGAAATGGGGCGGAGATCTCGACGGATTGGATTTCAATGAAATTCAGTATTATGTACGTGCTTCTGAAAAACAAGGTAAAACATGGGAGGAAGTTCCTTCCGAAATCAAGGAAACCTTTGATAAATTGGGTATCCCTGAAGCTGAGCAAAAGTTCCTTGCAGGTGTATCGGCTCAGTATGAATCCGAGGTTGTATACCACAACATGCAAAAGGAATTGGAAGACCAAGGTGTAATCTTCATGGACACGGATACGGCTCTCAGAGAGCATCCGGAAATCCTGCGTGAATATTTTGCTACAGTTATTCCGCCAGCAGATAACAAATTTGCTGCATTGAATAGTGCGGTATGGTCCGGAGGAAGCTTTATCTACGTGCCTAAGGGCGTTAAATGTGAAGTGCCTCTGCAAGCCTACTTCCGGATTAACTCCGAGAATATGGGACAATTCGAGCGTACACTCATCATTGCGGACGAAGACAGCTTCGTTCACTATGTAGAGGGCTGTACAGCTCCAATCTACAGCACGAACTCACTGCATAGTGCGGTCGTTGAGATCATCTGTAAGAAAAATGCCCGTGTTCGTTACACAACGATTCAAAACTGGGCACCAAACATCTACAACCTCGTTACGAAACGTGCGGTTGCAGAAGAAAATGCAACAATGGAATGGGTCGATGGTAACATCGGTTCCAAACTGACAATGAAATATCCAGCGGTTGTACTGAAAGGCCGTGGAGCTAAAGGTTCCGTACTCTCCATCGCTGTAGCTGGTAAAAACCAGCATCAGGATGCAGGTGCGAAAATGATCCACTTGGCTCCGGATACAACATCTACGATCGTATCCAAGTCCATCAGTAAACATGGTGGTAAAGTAACGTACCGTGGTTTGGCTTCCTTTGGACGTCAAGCTGAGGGCGCGAAATCCAACATCAAGTGTGATACACTCATTCTTGATAATGAGTCCACATCGGATACAATTCCTTACAATGAAATCATGAATGATAACATCATGCTGGAGCATGAAGCTACAGTATCCAAAGTGTCTGAGGATCAGCTCTTCTACCTGATGAGCCGTGGTCTGACTGATGCAGAAGCAACACAGATGATTATCATGGGCTTCATTGAGCCATTCACGAAGGAATTGCCAATGGAATACGCCGTTGAGATGAATAGATTGATTAAATTCGAAATGGAAGGCTCCATTGGTTAATCCAATGCAGCGCCTTTCGAGCCGTGAAGCTGAAGCTAGCTGCTGATGTTAAGCGGTAGATATAATTTCATGTGATCGCTTATGAATAAAAGATCAAGGGAGATACTCCCTTGATCTTTTTTTGTTGCCCAAACAAGACGATGAGTAAGTGGTATGTGGGATCAATGGGTCAGATATTTCTGACTGAAATCCAGAGCTACCGTTTGGAAAATCAAACGTTTGTTGACCCGAGTGGGAAGCAACTCTCTGATCATTATCCGATTACAGCGGAATTTGTGTACAGCACATCTTCTCAGTACCAACTAAGTTCAACAATCGGAGGGTCTGGAGGAACTGGGTTTAATGATCTAAATCATATTCCGGAGTCCAGACCTAGCTCAGTGGTGCTTAACTCGGGCAATCGTGTAGACGGCATTTCAACGCTGTACAGGGATGGAACGAACCTGGCACATGGTGGTCAATCCAACATTGCCACACTGAACTTGGCAGACGGAGAGTACTTAACCGAGGCAACAATTGGTCAGGGGACACGTAATGGAGATAAACGGATCTTTTACGTGGAGTTGTCCACCAATCTTGGAAACAAAGTTGAAGGCGGACAAAAGACATCGGATCAAATTATACTTGAGGCACCAGCAGGGTGGTATATAGCCGGATTTTATGGAAGAGCAGGACAGGAATTGGATCAGCTAGGGGTCATATACAGACCTCTCAATTAGGAGTGTGTAGTGGTTAAAATAAAAACGTAGTATATGTAACTGATAGAAGAATTATATTAGTACAGCGCCGCTTGGAATATACGTTGGAGAGACCATAAGGTTTCCCTAATGATATTCTGAGTGGTATTTTTGTGGAATAAAATAAGACCAATAGCACAAGCCATTTCATAGATTTAAGCATTTAATGATAGAAAAGGATGTGAGTGTATGAGCGTAAACCCTTTCGAGGGCTATCGGATTACAAGTTCATTCGGCTATCGAATTCATCCTATTCATGGTGGACAGACATTTCACCGCGGGATTGATCTCGTGACAGAGCCTTGGAATGGCCCCGTCTATGCCTTTATGGAAGGTAGGGTACGTTTTGCTTCCGAAGGAGTTACAGGCTCCGGATTCGGCGGTTACGGGCTTACAGTTGCCCTTCAAGATCATCGTGGCTACTTGCATTGTTATGCTCACCTTTCACGTATTGCTGTAAGTGTTGGACAGCAGGTGAAGCGAGGCCAGCTTGTCGGTAATCAGGGGAGCACGGGTCAGAGTACTGGTCCGCATGTACATTATGAGATTCGTAAAACAAGTGCACCATCTTACGGATATACAGCCAGCGAAGATGGTGTGACGGAACCGGGTGCGTATTTACAGTCCGAATACGGAACTGCATCTCAGGAACAGGAGGCTCCGCCGATGACCACTGAGCAGAAGAAAATGTTTGAAGCCATACAGAAAACGCTGGAGATTCAAGGGGGATGGATTCAGCAACAGGAGCAACTATCCAATATGGATTGTCCCGCATGGGCGCAGCAAGCATTTGATTATTATCGACCGTTTATTATGAACGACAAAGGCAGTTATGAATTTTGGAGATTACTTGTTATCATGTACCGCAAGGAAAAAGGCATCCAGGTTCATTCGGATTCCGACACATAGATTCCTGCAAAGAACAAGGGAGTAGCAGAAGGCTGATCCACTCAGGTAGATGCAGACAGACAACCCTTTATCGAATGTTGCCTGTTCGCCCGGTTCATTCCACCGGAAACGTCATATGTTAGGGTATACCTGATGAAGAGGAGGCAATCACATGAGCGAAGTAGGATATGGCTGTGGTGGCAACGTAGGCGGAGTAGGCGGCGTTGGCGGGTACAATATGTTCACAAACACTGGTGCAATCTTGGTACTGTTCATTCTGTTGGTTATCATCACAAAAGCATTCTGCGTGTAATCCAACATGATTGAATCGGAATAGACAAAAGGGAAGCCGATTACGGCTTCCCTTTTGTCATATGCCAACCTATGAGTTGGTTATTTCAGTTACCTATGGGCTTCTTCGTATACATGCTCTGTACAATGAACAGTTACTGTACATAGATCTCAACGATAGCAATATCTCTTTCTTTCGCTAAATCGATAAAGGCCGTAGAGGTCTGAACGAGTGGTCGGAAATAATCCGCAGGATTATTCATGACAATGAGTCCCGTCTGACCCGTGGTGAGCAGAACCCTTTTACCGATAAAATTAGGCAGCATATGCTTGATCAGTTCCTGCGTTGCTTCAGCATTTAACTGACCAAAGCTGAGGCTGTACAGTTCACATAGAACAGAGATCAGTTCCTGTTTGGTCTGGTACACCCGATTCGTCGTCATGGCGCTGTAAACGTCTGCTACAGCCGTTATACGGGCATATGGGTGGATCTCGTCTCCTCGCAGTCCATGAGGATAACCACTACCATCCTCGCGCTCATGATGCTGAAGTGCAACCGTTGCCAGAATTTCATCCTGCGTGGATTCTTTAATGATATCGTACCCATAGAATGTGTGTTTCTTCATTTCGTCAAATTCTTCCGTGGTCAATTTACCAGGTTTATGTAACATTTCAGAAGGAATCTTGGACTTGCCGATATCATGAAGATATCCTGCTTTGGCTACCGTTAGACATTCCTCGGGGTTGTAACCCATCCAGCCGGCGATATAAAAAGCGAGCATTCCGACTTGCAATGAATGGTTGTACGTATAATCGCTATCCCCGTCCAGCATAAGCAACAAGGAGACAACATCCTTTTGTTTTTCCAACTGTTCTGTTAGGGTAAACAAAATCTCATCGACCTGTGTCTCATCAATAAAACCCTTCTCCATCGCTTGTTGAAATAGAGATTCAGTACCTTTGATCGTATCGTTAAACAAGTTAGTTAACAGACGGGTTTGATCGGAAGGTAAGGTTTGTGCATCAGAGTGTAGGTCGGATGTTGTGTGTTCTACATCTGCGTACTCGATTCCATGTTGCAACAGTTTGGATAAGTCATCTTCACTGAGGGTGGAACCTTTCATCAGCATGTGGAGACCCGAACTGTTGTATACATCATTTTTTAACAGGTCACCCGGTTTAAGATCAGTAACATGCACTCTCACGTATAAACCACCTTTTCTCGACTAATATCGACACATATAATTATAATAACAAGAAAAAAATGGGTTGACAACGACTTATTTACTATTAACCCACTCGGTCTAAAGGTGTAAAGGCTCATTGTTTAGTTCTCCATGGGGTTCCATGGTCCTAATTGATGTCCCTTCCATTCAGATCCATCTTCCCAAATTTCCTTTTTCCAGATCGGAACGGTCTGTTTGAGTCTCTCTATGGCGTAACGGCTTGCATCATAACAGTCGTTGCGATGAGGCGAGGAAACGGCAATGACTACACTAATCTCTGCCACATCTACTTTCCCAATTCGGTGACTGATTGCACATAACACACCAGGCCAGCGATCGGAGATTTCCACACCAATGGCCGCCATTTGAGAAAGAGCCATCGGCACATAGGCCTCATATTCAAGATGAACGGTGCGCTGTTCACCGGTCATTTCACGAGTCGTACCTACAAAAGTAAGAGCTGCCCCGTGATTCGGGGTAATCACTAGCGCCGTTGTTGCTTCCACGGACAAGGTGGACTCTGTGATCAGAAATAAGCCATCTTCAGTCCGATGCTCTGGGATGGCAGAGCGAAGTTTTTCATCAGATATATCCGTACCATCGCCTCCAGAGACGGGAGGGATCAACGCAAGTTCATCTTCTGAGCTAAGTATAGTATCGGCAGGAGCGTACTGCTGGTTAACTGCCAAAAAGGATGTCCTTATCTGAGAAGCTGCCTCTGGGTAGGCCAGACTCAGTTTTTCTTTTAAATCGGCAGCGGTTGGAATGTCTCCAATGTACTCAAACTCCAGAAGGGATGTATTTAAACGTTCTGCAATGCCTGCAAATAGTTGAATTGTCAATTTCATAGATATGACTCACCTCTTTTTGATCTCTAAACCCTTTAAATATATCATAACGACGCGGAAAATGTTATGCTTATCCATTAGAAGAATGAACGTTTATTGAAGAGCAGGGGAGGCGGTGTGATGAGCACCAGGGAGAAGCAAACGTTAACGATTCTACACACCAATGACATCCATAGCCACTTCGGCTCCATGAGCACCATCGCCGCTATGATCAATGAGGAACGTGACCACGGTGGCAACTTCCTTGTATTGGATATCGGCGATCATATGGACCGGATGGCCGTTGAAACAGAAGGAACACTGGGTACGGCTAATGTTGATGTTATTAACCTGACGGGCTACGATGCCATTACAATCGGTAACAACGAAGGTCTAACCTTTACGCCAGATCAGCTCTCGCAGTCCTACGCTGGACTTCTGTGTCCTGTGGTATGCGGCAATGTTGTGGAGCAAGATACTGGCCTTCCGCCAGTGTGGATGAAACCTTCTCTGATTGTGGAGAAAGGTCCATTTCGCGTTGGTCTGCTGGGGGCAACTGCCCCTTTTACCACGTTTTACGAACTGCTTGGGTGGGATGTTCTGGACCCTGTGGAGTCACTAAGAGCTCAAGTGGAAGCATTACGTGATGAAGTGGATGTGGTGGTTGTTCTTTCACATCTGGGACTTTCGACAGATCGGAGACTGGCGGAGCAGATTACTGGAATTGATGTTATTCTCGGTGGACATACCCATCATGTTCTCGAAGAACCATTAGTCATTGGTCAGACCGTGCTGGGTGCAGCCGGGAAATTTGGTCAATGGCTTGGGAAAGTGGTACTCGAACGAACAAGCGTGGGAGAACCTCTCCAACTGATAAGTAGCGGTTGTATGGCTGCCAAGAGTATATTACTGGATGATCAGGTCGCTCTGGCAATCGCTACAAATCGTACGGAAGCCGAAAGGACACTCAATCAGACGGCAGTGATAACGGATCGGGTGCTGCCCATCGCGTATGACCGGGAATCCCCGTTTGCAACATTGCTTGCACAAGCTGTTCGTCATTTCACGGGGGCACAGCTGTCTCTGGTGAATGCAGGTCAGCTTCTCGGAGATCTTCCACAAGGTAATATTACAAAAGGAATGTTGCATTCCCTATGTCCATCTCCTATAAATGCTTGTACAATATGCTTGAGTGGAAGTCATATTCGTGAAGCACTTGAGCAGTCCTTGTTGGACGAGTTTTCAGGTAAGCCCATTGTGGGATTTGGTTTTCGTGGTCATATTCTAGGCACGTTATGTATGGACGGAGTGGAAGTTCAATACAATCCACATGCGCCAGCCTATGAGAAGATTCAGACCATATCCATCAATGGGGAGCCTATGGACGAACAATGTGAGTATATTGTTGGGACACTGGACATGTTTACGTTCAATGTGGGGTATCCTCCTCTGGCTCATGGAACCCGTACGCTCTATCATCTTCCGGAATTCATACGCGATTTGCTGGAAACGGAAATAAAACGACTAGGGGCTCTGGACGACAGCCTGCGAGCCCGCTGGCATCAAAGCTAAATTAAAGTACTTGCCTTCTGCTGAAGCGGCGGCTAGTGGTAATTACATCTACGGAGCGGGAGAGGATAGGCTGTGCGTTTAGTACATATAAACTTATTGCAGCCTGGCATGAAGCTGGGAAAACGTATTTATAGTGAAGAAGGCCTTGTATTACTTAGTGAGGATGTAGAGCTAACCAGTCGATTGATTGGACGCCTTAAGGATCTCGGGGTCGGTTATGTGTATATTAAAGATGCTGCGACAGAGGACATCATCGTTCCTGAAATGTTGCAGGAAGAGACCCGAAGGAAAGCACTGGTCGAGATCAAACAGCAATTTCAGAGTATGTCAGGACTGAAAACCAAAAATCAGATTCCTCATTTCGGTAAAGCGCTTAGTGGTGTGATGAATGCGATTCTGGAAGACATCGGCAGTCAGAAGGAAGCCATGATTATGCTGATGGACATGAACTCCAGCGATTTTGACCTGTATAACCATTCTCTGAATGTATGTGTGTACACGCTGGTTCTTGGTGTTGCTTCGGGTTACACACGCCAGCAATTAATGGAGATTGGTCTGGGCGCTTTGTTGCATGATATCGGCAAAACACAGATTGCACCAGAAATTTTGCATAAACCCTCCAGATTGAGTGACGAGGAATTCAAAATCATTCAGCAGCACACTACATATGGACACCGTATTCTCAAAGATGAACCAGGTATACCGCTTCTATCCGCGCATTGTGCATTGCAGCACCATGAACGAATTGATGGCAGTGGATATCCCTTTGGTTTGAAAGACAAGGAAATTCATGAATATGCCAAATGGATTGCGCTTGCTGATTCGTATGATGCCATGACAACGAATCGGGTGTACAAGCAAGCCTTGCTGCCGCATCAGGCAGTAGAGGTGTTGTATACAGGTTCAGGAACCCTCTATGAACAACGGATGTTGGAAAAGTTCAGGGATTGTGTTGCGATATACCCAGTAGGAATTTCAGTCAAGCTCAGCACGGGAGAGGTTGGAGTAGTTGCATCAATTCATTCACGTGTTCCTCAACGTCCGCTTATCCGTGTTCTAAAAGATGCGGACGGCCAGACTTTATCTTCGCCTTATGAAATTAACCTGCTGACAGCTCTGTCTGTGATGATCACAGGTGTAGAGGGTGTGGAGGATACACCTTCAGCGGCTCAAAGTGAACAGGTGGAAAGCTGAACAACTTGAAAGATGATTAGCGCTCATGTCGTAATATCCGGGCCGTTTCGTAATTCGGTCCAGAGTTGCCTGAGCGTTCTTTGTCATGTAATGGACAGGGTCTGCGTATGCCGGAGCATTCAAAATTGTGCTATGATAAAAGATAACTCCAAAAAGAAAAACACAAGGTATGATGTAAATAAAACTTTTTAGGTTAATAAAAGGAATAAGGTGAGGAACAATGACCATGCTAAACTCAGGATCGGTACAACCGATGCCTTTATCGCCAACGAATGATCCGTGGGATCCGATCGGCTCTCTGCGTACATATGGACGCCATGTGCTGACCAGTGTAGAAATGACCGTGACACATCTGTGCAATATGAGGTGTGAGCATTGTGCCGTGGGAGATATGCTCACGATGCGTGAAGCGCCGGCTCTCCCGCTTCCTCTGATGCTGAAACGATTGGATGAAGTGGAGCATCTGCAGACAATTAGTCTGACGGGTGGCGAGCCAAGCTTTAGCCAGAAAACAGTGGATGAGATGATTATCCCGCTGCTCAAATATGCCAAGGAACGTGGAATTCGTTCCCAGATCAATTCGAATTTAACACTGGATATCAGCCGGTATGAGCAACTTTTACCTTATCTGGACGTTATGCATATCTCATTCAACTATCTGAATGCTGACGATTTCCATCAAGTTGGATTTGCCAATAGTGGCAGACCTGTGAAACGTGAAGTAGCGGTGAAGATGTATGAGAAAATGATTGAAAATTCACGCAAACTGAGTGAAGCAGGCATGTTTATCTCTGCGGAATCGATGATTAACTTCCGTACGCACGACAAGCTGGATGGTATTCACCAATTGATTCGTGAGATGGGCTGTGTCCGTCATGAAGTGCATCCGATGTATAATTCGAACTTTGCTTCGTCACTGCCCGTGTTATCACTGGATCATATGAGAGCAGCGATTCATCGTTTGCTTGATGTGCGTGACAAAGATATGTGGATGTTATTCGGGACCCTGCCATTCTTCGCGTGCAGTGCAGCAGAGCAGGATCGGGAACTGATCAACCGTTTATACAGCGAACCAAATGTGACGGTACGTAACGATCCGGACGGACGCAACCGCGTTAACGTTAACATGTTCACGGGTAATGTGTATGTGACGGATTTTGCGGATATCCCGGCGTTTGGTAACATTCGTGATCGTAAACTGGATGAAGTGTTCCATGAATGGTCAGCTGAACATCCGTTGAATCAAACGGTCAATTGCCATTGCGATATTGCATCCTGTTGCGGACCAAACCTGCTAGTGGCAGATATGTATTACAAGGGTGTAGATTTCAAATCTAGAAAGGCAATCACACGTTGATATTCCAGGTGTATTCCTGAAATAGATAGAAAAGGGGAGTTTCAACTTGGATATTCATACCGAATTTCATCTTGGACAGCTGGTATTTAATCTGGTCTGTGTCTTTTTGCTCGTATTTTTGAATGGCGTATTTGTTGCAGCGGAATTTTCCCTTGTGAAAGTAAGACAGACACGTTTAACTCAATTGCAGAGTGAAGGAAACCGTTTGGCTGGTTATGCACTGAAGGTGAATAGTAAACTGGATTCCTATCTATCGGCAACTCAGTTCGGGATTACATTGACATCGCTTGGGCTCGGGTGGCTGGGAGAACCAGCCATCTCTGAATTGCTCGTTGAGCCTCTCATGTTTAAGCTCGGTGTAGGAGATACAGGGCTTATATCGACCGTGTCCGTCATTATCGGTTTCTGTATCATTACGTTTCTGCATATTGTGTTGGGTGAGCTTGCGCCCAAATCGTTGGCAATTCAAAAAACAGACGGAGTGGCATTGTTCCTATCTGCGCCCTTGCTGTTGTTCTACAAAATCTTCTTCCCGTTCATCTGGGTACTGAATGTATCGGCTAATGCATTGCTGCGTCTGGCGGGTATCGAACCTGCCAGTGAAGGAGAAGCTCACTCGGAAGATGAACTTCGAATTCTGATGAAGCAGAGTGCCAAAAGTGGTGTCATCGATAAAGATGAGATCAAACTGATGGACAACATCTTTGATTTCTCCGATATGCTGGCACGTGAAGTGATGCTGCCACGTACAGACATGGATTGTCTGTACACGCATATGTCTTTGGAAGAGAACCTGGAGATCATTAATGCAACCAAACATTCCCGGTATCCCGTAGCAGTAGAAGACAAGGATGAGATCATTGGATTTATACACATCACCGATCTGTTGCTGGCTAAACCGGAGCAACAACATGATCTGGCTTCACTCGTCCGACCAATCTTAAACGTTCCTGAATCCATGGAAATCAGCCATGTGCTGCGTCTGATGCAGAAGAAACATTCTCAGATGACGCTGGTTGTGGATGAATATGGCGGCACAGCTGGATTGCTGACTGCGGAAGAAATTCTGGAAGAGATCGTTGGAGACTTGTATGACGAGTTTGAGGATGAGCGTCCGCATATGGAACGCAGTGGAGATTCCTTTTCCATTGATGGTCGTTCGCTTATTGAAGAAGTTCATAAGTGGACCGGAGCCATCATTGAGGATGAAGAAGTGGATACCATTGGCGGATGGCTTTTTAAAGAGCTTGGAGGTAGTCCAGCCAAGGGCAAAACTCGGGAGCTGAATGGATACGTCTTTGAAGTGGAAGAGTCTTCTCGTTTGCGAATTACTCGGGTTCGAGTGTACAAGCAATCTGTTCCTCAAGACATGAATTCGGAAGATCAGTCTACACAATAAACAGACCTCAAAAAGACCTCTGAAAGTACCGCCATTGTGGTGGGGCTTTCAGAGGTTTTTTTTGATGTGTGAGCTAAAAGGGGATTAACTTACCGATTTGAAACATATGGATATAGAGACGGGAAGCAATCGTTTGAAATGTATGTTGGATGCATGCAAGCATTGAGAAAGGAGAGTTGTTCTGTGAAAGATCCGCAGCTTCGTGCTTACGCCCCGTTTGTGGGGCCGTTTGACCCTTGTCCGCCTGTAGAGATTCGAACGTATCTGGTTCCTCCGCAATTATTTATTCCATTTCAACCTATGGGCTGGCCGCAATACAGTCCGGCAGAAGCGTTAAGACTGGGAACATTATGGCCTGCATTATACAGCCCTTATACACCAGCAAGATCGAAAGGGAGGAAGGTGGAATTGGATGGAGCCTGAAGTGCCCAAAGCCTGTGATGCAAGGTATTATGAGCTGTTAGAGGAGCTCCAGGCACTGGACTTTGTATTAGTTGAGCTGAACCTATATCTGGACACTCATCCGGGTGACTTTCAGAGTATTGAACAGTACAACAAATTCAGTCAGGAGCGCATGAGAGTTGCACATGAATTTCAACAATTGTACGGACCGCTGATGAACTTTGGTCATGCATTCTCCAAATATCCATGGGAATGGTCACAGACACCGTGGCCATGGCAAGTGTGAAACAATCTCCTCGGGTTTCCGTGCAAAATTGCCACGCCGGGGACTCGGGGAATATGCCAGCAATTTCAAATTCATTCTAAAAGGAGGGCTCTGCATGTGGGTGTATGAGAAAAAATTGCAGTATCCTGTTCGGGTTAGCAAATGTGATCCTCATATGGCAAAATTGCTGGCTGAACAATATGGAGGAGCCGATGGTGAGCTGGCGGCAGCTCTGCGGTATTTGAACCAGCGGTATACCATTCCGGATAAAATTATCGGGTTATTAAATGATATCGGCACAGAGGAATTCGCTCACTTGGAAATGATTGCTACCATGATCTACAAGTTGACCAAGGACGCGTCGGTAGAGCAACTGGAAGAAGCGGGACTCGGGCCTAACTATGCTCAGCGTGATTCTGCTTTATTTTACACGAATTCCTCAGGTGTACCTTTTACTGCAGCATACATTGCTTCGAAGGGAGATCCGATCGCGGATTTGTACGAGGATATTGCAGCAGAAGAGAAAGCCCGGGCTACATATCAATGGTTAATCGATCTGACCGATGACGTGGATCTGCAGGATAGTCTGAAGTTTCTGCGGGAACGGGAGATCGTGCATTCCTTACGTTTCCGGGAGGCCGTGGAGATTCTGAAAGACGATCGCGATACAAAGAAGATTTTTTGAACAGGTGAAAAATAGGAACCTGGCAGTCCGGTGAGGGCTGCTTTTTGCTTTGAAGAAATGGAGAGGCTGGAAGAAGTGTATGTGCTGAAATGTGGATTGCTTACATATAAAAAGACGATCCTCTTTGGAAGAAAGAGAACCGTCCTGTTTATTATATTTTGGCGAAGTAAGGCCTAATATTCAACCACCATGGCAACATTTTGCCACCCGGCTCCAACGGTCCAGAACAGAACTTTGTCACCACGCTGAATCTGACCAGTAGTAATCGCTCGATGTAATGCAATGAACGGACTGCTGGTTGAAGTATATCCGAACTCATCTCCGATATAGACGGCAATATCGTTACCAATGCCGATGTTTTCGGATACAGCCCGAATGTTACTAATAGATAGTTGGGAGAAGCAGGCGGCTCTGATCTCATCTGGTCCAATCTCGTTACGTGTCAGCAAAGTACGAATGGACTCGGAAGCGGCATCCACACAGATGGAATCATCAAATGGGATGAATTTCACATGAAAGGCACCCGCATCCACACCTGTTTTGCCGAGCTTTGCCAAGCCTTCTGCAGGAAAAAGAGAATTACCATACACACAGGTATCCGTCTGATAGATGGAATCAATGAAACCGACAGCATGTTCATCCCGCTCTACAATAACCGCCGCTGCTGCATCACCGAAATTGGCGAAGTATACGGGATCATCGGGACTGGCGTGAGGAGCCACGTAATCCGAGCCGATGATTAATGCCCGGCGAATTCGAGGATTGCCCAGCATCTGCCGGCTAACCTGTTCGAAAGCAGCGGTCATGCCTGCACAGTTCGCGTTACTGTCAATACAGATCGTGTGAGAAGCTCCGTTAATCAGGCGATGGATCATCAGGGAATTCGTAGGAAAGATGTATTCTGGCGTTTGGCTTGCATAAGCAATCAGATCAATATCTGCACCGGTGAGTCCGGTTTTTTCCAGTAGGTTACTGGCTGCCTCAAAGGCCATGCTTAGTGAATTTTCGTCATCGTTGTCAATTTTATAACGTGTATCACGACCAAGTGCCTGTAACAATCCACGAATATCTACACCTCTTACATCAAAATGTTCAATATAAAAATCATTGTGCACCTTGGTTGCTGGATGATAGATATCGATATCTACAATACGAATTCCGGCCATCTTCATTCTCCTCTTGAGCGGAAGGGTGAATTCACAGCTTGTCCGCCTGGTTTATTAAGTGGTAACGGTAGATATGATTTCGAGATTGTCCAGACCGACTGACCGGCCGAGCCGGGACAATTGCATTTTTAGAATCGCGTTGTTCTCGAGGGTCAACACGACTTTTTTATATTCATCTTTTTTGAACAATTGAAGACAGCCTTCCAGAAGAGGAACAATCTCCGGAGCAGTAACATTCAGCTTTTTGCAATCGATGTTCAGGTCATACTCCTTGGTGTTAATAGGAGCGATCGTATCCTGATAGGCCGAGATGGAACGCAAACCGTCTTCTTGAGAGAATGAACCCTCCAGTTCAATGTTTAACACCTTGTTCGGAACGTCAGTCTTAAGAATGAAATTTCCCATGTTTGATCTCTCTCCTTTAAATGAGTTAAGGCTATCCTGTTAATGGATATACAGCTCCATAGGACCTTTGCTGAAAGCTTCTAAGATGAGAGCTGATTCGAAGGATAATTTAACCATATTATAAAGGTAGGAATGTAAAAAGATCAATAAAAAAGTCGAATCATGTATAAAAATGTAGAAAAGTGAATTATTGTATTTCGTCCAAGGTGGCAAGCAAAATATTAAATGCACTTATAATGCGTGGAGCACCCACACATGGCGCCAGATGTAGCAATATTCCCTTGAGCTGATCCACCGTCACTCCCACGCTTAGAGCCATCGTGTAATGTACGCCCAATTGTTCATACTGTCCTTGGGTGATCAACGAAGAGATGATAGCAACTTCCTTCCATTGATCCGTAATCGTGGTGCGCTGAAAAATGTCCCCGTATGCCGTCCCCATAATAAATTCCGATAATTCGGGAAAATGTTCTTTGATGGGTGCGAGGGCTCTTGCGCCGTACTCCCCCGAAAGTTTTGCGAAACGGTCTAGTCCCTGAGCTACATGTTCACTCATGATATGCTCCTCCTAATTCAAAGTTACGGTGCGGTGAGCCGTGGGTGGAATTTCATCTCGATCGGTCAGAAGCTCAATTACAGTTACCTGATTTAACGTCTGGGCTGTGTTCAGCGCAGATGAGAATTCAGCAAGAGTTTCTGCTCGAAACGCAACCGCACCGAGAGATTCGGCGAATTTGGCTGCATCCATAGGAACTTCATATAATGTGCCATCGATTCTGCCTGTTGTTTTTTCCATCCCTTTGAGTGCCATGTCCAGTTGTTTGTTGTTAACAACAATGAAGATGACGTTCAGGTTGTTGCATACCGCGGTATTGATCTCCGTCCCCAGCATCATGAAACATCCGTCACCGGTGATACATACAACGGTCTCTTCAGGTGAAGCGGCCTTTGCACCTATCGCCATACCAATGGCGTTCCCCATACAGGCAAAGTACGCGTCAAACACAAAGCTGCCTGGTTTCTTGACTTTATATCGCTGGACCGCATGAAATCCATGGCTGCCATCATCAACAAACAGCTTATGATCGTACGGAAGCAGATCGCTCATTCCGTCCAGCACAGAAGCCAGAGACAGTTGGGGGAGATCTGGTAAAGGGACAGTGTAATCCATGGGTGCAGTGGTTCTCACAGGAGTAGGGAGGTCTTTTAATGTGCCCAGCAAATATTGCAGGTTGTCCTTCAAATCACCGGTGATATGTAAGGTTTGAGCGCTCAGAATCTTGCCTACAAACGTAGGATCAGCGTCAAATTGAATGAGGTGTACCGGATGATGTTCAGGCTTCAGATTGCAGAGGGTCATGTCACTCAGACGTGAACCGAGTACGATATAAAGGTCACTTTGGTTCAACGTGTCGTCTGCATGCGGGAAACCTCCAACACCACAAGGTCCATGGTACAGGGGATGGTCCCACGCAATCGCTCCTTTTCCACCAGGAGTAGTAATGACGGGAATGTTGAACGATTCAGCCAATTGAAGCAATTCATCATGGGCTCTGGCGCGACTTACACCTTTACCAGCAATAATTAAAGGGCGGTTGGATTGTTGAATGAGAGGAAGAATGCGATTCAGATTAGATACGCTAAGCAGAGGTTCCGGTTCGGGAATGACAATCCGGCATTGGGATAACAGCTCGGTCTGTACGTCAAAAGGAATACAGAGGTGAACAGGGCCTTTATTAGGGCCGAGTGCAATGGAAAGGGCATGATTCAGCAGTGTGCCGAAGTGATCTCCACGCTCAACCAGTTTACTGAATAGCGTAGCAGGCTTGAACATCTCGGCCAGATCAGCCAGATAGGAAGAAGAATCCTGACACTGGGGGAGCCCCAGTTCCTGAATGGATTGATGACCCGTAATAAACAGTACTGGCAGATTGTTGGCCTTTGCATGGGCTGCTGCAGTAAGCAGATTGGTTCCGCCTGGACCGGATGTGGCAAAGGCAACGCCGAGTTTACCTGTCTGTAATGCATAACCGGATGCGGCAAAACCTGAGCTGGATTCATGACGGCCTGGAATGAACTCTAATCCGTAATCCACCATTTTCAGTACAGCAGGACAGATGGATTTACCAATAATACCAAAGACATGAGTAACGCCTAGATTACGCAGAGTTTCTGCCAAATAGTCCGCAACTGTTCTCATGCGGGACACCTCGCTTCATGAAATAGGTTATTAGAACCATACGCATATTCCATTTGTTGAATGCAAGTTACTATCTAAGGTTGTAAGAGGAAATATTCATTGTTATTAGGAAGAGTATCTTTTTTTGTGGTTTTTTGTCAACCTGTTTTTGTGAGTCTAAATTCCTGATTCTTAAGTTGGTAACGCTTTAAGTGTTGCTGGATAAAGTAAAAATAATTGGTTATATATCCCTGCAACGAATTACCCAATATTTACGAGGTTACAAATAATGTAAAAATATGACTCCAAATGATGAATTTCAGTCTCTAATAGCGACTTGAAAGCTAGAGATTTATCTTTTTTCGTATCAACGCATCGCATTCGCAATTCTTTGCTTTCTGCTATACTGGAAAGGAATTGGGAGGGGATGGAATGACAGTCATCAAGATGGCTCTGATTGGGCTGGGTAAAATGGGATTACATATGGTTCATCTAATCGAGAATACAAAGATGGACACGGAGATTGAGATTGTAGCGGTATGTGATGCGAATGAGGAAGGTTTGGCATCTTTTGCAGCTTCTCATCGGGGAGTTAGGACGTATACGGATTATAAGCAATTGATGAATGAACATCAGATTGATCTGCTGTATATTGCAGTTCCGCCGAAGTTTCATTATCCGGTTGTCATGGAAGCGCTGGAGCGCAAAATTCATGTGTTCTGCGAGAAACCACTTGCCAATAGTGTAGAAGAAGCCAAAAAAATGCTGGATGCAGCGGAGCAGGCGGGCGTTGTTCATGCCATCCACTTCTCTATGCCGCATGAACCTTCTGTGCTGAAGTTGCAAGAGATGATTGAGCAGGGTACTGTGGGGGCCATTCGCAAAATAGATCTGATTCTGCAATTCCCGCAGTGGCCACGATCATGGCAACAGAATGCATGGATTACGAGCCGGGAACAGGGTGGATTTATTCTTGAAGTGGGGATTCACTGGATTCATATGATTCAAAAGGTGTTTGGTGCCATCCGGGTAGTGAACACTCAGGTTCAATATCCTGAGAATGGTGACTGTGAACTAGAAGTACAGGCTGCAATGGAATTGGAAGACGGGACCCGAATTCAGCTAAACGGGATCTCTCAATTTGCGGGGGAAGAACGAGTATCCATGGTGGTGTACGGCACAGAAGGCACGATTGCCCTGGAAAATTGGGAAGATTTGAAGACGGGTCTGGTGGGGCAGCCGCTTTCTCCTGTGGAAGTGCTGGAATCCACCAGTGAATTGCCGGTTCTTAAACATGTCATTGCCCGTATACAAGGCAAACCTGCTAAGATATATGATTTTAACGATGGGTATCAGGCACAATTGATACTGGAAGCGCTACGGAACACGGAACAATCAGGATAAGAAAAGGAGTGTCAGGTTTTTTCATTTCGAAGTGCCTGCCGTACCTCTAAATGTATCAGCTCTCCTTAACACCAAGAAGCATCGCAGTGGCCCAGGTGTGCCAGTCTGCGATGCTTCTTTCTTTTGTTTTGGCGCAGGATAGAGCATATATACATTCTATCGGTATGTTGAATCAGGTCACGCCAGCTTGAATCGCTTAACCAGCTGATCAAGTGCATCCGACATTTCATTCAACTGCTTGGACGTGTCAGACATTTCCTGCAGAGAAGCAAGTTGTTCCTCCGTCATCGCAGATACTTCTTCTGTAGCTGATGCAGTATCTTCCACAACAGCCGATACTTCATTGATGGACCTCATCACAGCCTCACTACCGGAAGTTAACTCCTCGACAACAGCAGATACCTCCAGAACTTCACCACTGAGGTTATGAATATGCTGAGTAATAGTTGAAAAAGCATTACCTGCATCCTCAATGGTCCGCAACCCTTCATTCACATGTAGAGTACTCTCATCAACCACCTGCACCGTACTTTGAACACCTGTTACCACGGTTTCCAATATACTTGTAATCTCTTTGGCTGATGTTGCACTTTGGTCTGCAAGATTGCGGATTTCCGCGGCAACGACAGCGAAGCCGCGTCCATTTTCCCCAGCGCGGGCCGCTTCGATTCCGGCGTTAAGTGCAAGCAGATTGGTTTGTCTCGCAATACCCGACATTGAATCTGCAATGTTGATCACTTGATCAGACATCTTCGAAATTTCATTAATGGCTTCCTGTACAGAGAAGAAGGATTGCTCAATGGAACTCATTTTACCTACAGCATTATCAATGCGCTGTTGCCCATCCACGGCAATGGATTCGGTACGAACTGCACGGCCTGCCACGTCACTTGCTGATGAGGCGACGCGATTAAGGCCATTGAGGGATTGCTGCATCGCAGCTACCATGGTTTGCGTAAGAGCAACCTGTTCATCAGCGCCTTCAGCGACGCGTTCCATGGCAGTAGCAACCTCTTTTCCTGCAAGATGGCTATCGGCAACCCCTTTATCCAATCGATCCGAAGCTGTGCTCAGAATCATGGCATTGCTCTGAACGTCCAGCATCATTTGCTGCAAACCAGTGAGCATTGTATTGGCTGCCTCCGCGAGTTCACGAGTTTCGTCTTTCATTGGCGTAGCGATTCTCAGTGTCAGGTCACCATTGGAAGAACCGATGTCATTTAACGCCTGCTTTACGGTACGAATGTTTCTAACAATGGCACGTGACAGGACCAAAGCAGTGATGAACGAGATAATGGCGACAACGATAAGTGCCCCATACAGTTCCAAGTTCAGTAGTGTGTTTTTCTGCTTCAGTGCTTCTGTACGGTTATCGGTTAACGTATGCTCGTTGGTTCGAAACGTATCGAGAGCAGTGCGAATCTGGTCCATGTCTCTTTTACCTGGATCATCTGCGAAAAAATCTCGAATGGCCTGTGTATTATTGACTTGGCGAAGGGCGACCATAGGTTCACCAGCGACCTGGACCCAGTTCTCCATATTAGTATGTATGTCTTCCAAAAGTGCAAGCTGAGCCGGATTATCCGAAATTAAAGCAGCAAGTTCATCTCTGAGTGTAATAAGTTGCGCTTTTCCCTGGGTGTAGGGATCGAGATAATTGTCCTGACCAGTGATGATGTAACCGCGTTGACCTGTTTCCATATCTACCATGTTTCTTTCGAGTTCATAGGTGAGGGCGTGTACCCTCATATCATGATCGACCAGAAAATCCAGTTCCCGTTGGAGCTGACTTGTGCTGTTCTGAATCAGCAGGATGCAACCAGCCAGTACAGCCAGTACAAGTAAATATCCTAATCCGATCTTATAAAAAATCTTAAAGGTCTTTCGCTTTTTCATGTTTGTTATTCCTCTCTATGGGGTATATGTAGTTGTCGAAAAAACCGGAAATGTGATAATTATAGGTCTTTAGATTAGGTGTCTAAAGCACTATTTTTTAGTATTATACGTAAAGAAACTTCTTTTGTATATAGTTTGTTTAACTACAATATAATGTTTGGTTGATGTTGTATAAGGTTGGGGTTGATGATGTTTTCCAATCGTTGGTTTACACGTTCAAACGTTATGTTTATCATGGGAAGGGAACGATTCCAATTACATATACAATATCCCAATCCGAAAGGAACATTGGACATGAATAAAGAGAAGGTATTGCTCAAACCGGAAGCGATGATTTTTGACATGGATGGTACGCTGTTCCAGACAGAGACCCTGTTGTTGCCAGCTTACCAGCAACTATTTGATACATTGCGTGCCGAAGGGCACTTTGAAGGAGAAACTCCACCCGAGGAACGGATGCTGGGAAGTTTGGGCATGTTGCTCGAAGATATATGGAAAGTGGTTATGCCTGAGGCGTCGGAAGCGGCACATCGCCGTGCAGACGAACTGTTGCTTCAACTGGAGATTGAGGGGCTTGATCAAGGAAGTTCTCAATTGTATCCTGGGGTGAAGGAAACGTTGCAAGCATTAAAACAACAAGGAGTGCGTCTTTTTGTCGCAAGTAATGGGCTGGAGGACTATGTGAAGGGTGTGGCGTTTGCACACGAGATTATGCCTTTCTTTGAAGGGGTATACAGTGCAGGCCAGTACAAGACTCCTTCCAAGATTAATCTGGTGCAGATCCTGCTTGAGAAACATCGTATTCAGGACGCATGGATGGTAGGGGATCGCTCTTCCGATGTGGAAGCGGGTAAAATGAACGGTCAGGCGGTCATCGGCTGTGCCTATGCCGGGTTCGGACGTGATGAGGAGCTTGCAGGCTCGGATGTGCTCATCTCTGATTTTACAGAACTGCTGCGTCTGTATGATGAAGCAGAGTAGCCTCTACGCTGTATACGTATACTGAGATTTAAGATTACGAACCACATGATATGAACCTGTAGACTCAACGGAAATTCGTTGAATACAGGTTTTTTTGTATGATCATGCAGTCACATTCTCCCCTGTAGAAAGTTGATTTCCCTATCCCGCTTTCCTTCATATTCCCTCTATACTTCATTCAAAAGCTATAGGGGGTCCGATTCTGGTGAAACCATCCAAAATACATGCCTATATGTTCATCTTTCCAAGTCTTTTTCTAACTGTTGTATTTGGGATCTATCCGCTGTTATGGGCGCTGCGTTACATGTTCTATGATTATCAAGGCATCGGGACGCCGGTCTTTATCGGGCTTGATAATTTTGGACGCATTTTGCGTGACGGGCAATTCTGGGATTCTGTAGGCAACACGGGTGTGTATGCCCTGGGCAAACTCGTCGTTACGATTCCACTGTCGTTAACTTTGGCGATTATTCTGAATCGCAAATGGAGAGGGCGATCCCTCTTTAGGGCGATCTATTATCTTCCCACTATTTTCAGCGCTTCGGTCATGGCGATTGTATTTTTTATTATTTTCAACTCCTATAACGGAATATTGAACCAATTGCTGCTTAAGTATCATGTGATCTCCGAATCCATTAGCTGGCTGGGGGCTGAACATGCCATGTTAACAACCATCATCATCGCTATCTGGGGGGCTGTGGGCAACTATATGTTGTTGTTCATTGCGGGTCTTCAGAGCATTCCTGAAGAGCTTTATGAGGCGGCATCGTTGGATGGAGCGAGTGAATTTCAGAAACTGCGGAATGTAACGATTCCGTTGCTGGGTCCTGTCTTGCAGATGATCATCATGCTGGCAATTACCACGGCGCTGAAAGGTTACGAGAGCATTATGGTGCTTACCGAAGGGGGGCCGTATGGCAAAACAGAGGTGATGTATCTGTATTTGTTCAAACTGTTGTTTCCCGTGTCGGCTGACACACAATCACTCCAGCAGCTCGGTTATGGGAGTGCAGTCGGTTTCACAACGGCTCTCATCGTAGGGGCTGTGACGCTCATTTATTTCCGGATATCCAAAAAGCTCAATGATGTCTATTAATCCCAATCAGGAGGAAACGATGATGACTCAAAACGTGCTTGCGCCCTCAGGGTCTCCCCAACTCATTCGCTGGACCAAACGAACGGTACTTTGGTTGTTTTTGATCGCAATCGCTCTGCTGTCGCTTTTCCCCATCATACTTGTATTGCTCGGTTCCTTCAAAACGAACCAGGAATTGACCGGAGGAGCTACCATCTGGCCGAAGATTTGGCAGTTCTCCAACTATGCTCAGGCTTGGAAAACCGCCAATTTTTCGGGTTTTACGATTAACAGCGTGTTTGTTAGCATCAGTACAACAGTTGGCACGTTGCTGGTAGCTTCGATGTCAGCCTACGCTGTGGATCGAGTGAATTTCAAAGGGAAAAAGGGGTACACCCTGCTCATGGCATCTACTCTGTTTATTTCCATAGGCGCAGTTGTGCTGCGTCCGCAATTTGACCTCATGGTTAAGCTGGGGCTAAATACCACGTTGTGGGGCGTTATTATTATACTGATCAGCGCACACGCTGCCACATACTTTATTCTGATTGGATTCTTCAAGAGCATCCCGCGCGAACTGGATGAAGCGGCGATGATTGATGGCTGCAATTTCTTCACCACATACTGGCGAATTATTCTTCCACTTCTGCGGCCCGGACTCGCCGTTGCAGGTCTGGGTGTATTCCAGAGTTCTTGGAATGAATATATTCTTCCTTTTGTGTTCACCATGAGCAATCCGGACTTGCAGACTTTGCCGGTTGGACTGGCTAATCTGCGATATGGCATCGGAGCTGCGGCTGAGGTCCAACTGATGATGGCCGGAGCCTGTCTGTCCATTTTGCCGCTGCTCATCGTTTATATTTTTGCCAACAAATCATTCATGCAGGTGACCTTGGGAGCTGTGAAAGGATAGGCGTGAGCACAATCATGGAAACGGTTTTACGGGTAATTCCACTGTGCTATACTCATTTTAATTCACAGCGGACGGGCCAAGCCGTGTTCAAGGAGCGAGCGCCGATGATATTCGACTTTTATAAAATGTCCCTGAAAAAAAGAATACAGCTGCTGTACATTTTTCTCGTTGTCTTGTGCATCAGTGTGACCGGGATATGCTCTTATCTCTTTGCTGCACGAAGCATTGAGCAGAATGCACTTGAACTGAAACAAAGCATTCTGAACAAATCAGTGCAGGTTATGGATGAACATCTGAGGCACATTGTTGTATCCTCTTTTTCTTTTATGCTTAATGAAACGTTCACCCAGGTCATGAAGGACGTGGGAAAAAATAAAACATCTCATTATTATCAGAATCTCTCGTTGCTGCAAACGTCGTTTGCGCAATTGAAGCTCGTAGAGCCACTGATTGATACCGCATATCTGACAACACCCATCGGTGATTTTTTCTCGACCAAAGATTTTCCGAATCGCAATAACTCGTTCGACAGGGAATACGGACGCTACGTGAAGCTGCAAGGCTGGAATACGATGTGGTTTGGTTCACATCAGAGTCAGTTATTCCAATCCCAAGGAAATGTGTTATCTCTGTTGCTCAAACCCATTGTGATCGATAATCATACCTATTCCAATGTCTATATGGTCGTCAATATGAAGGAAGAGGCGATGCGAGACATTCTGACGCAGGATCTCATGAATAACCAGATTCAACTGTTTTTGCTGCACAAAAACGGAAATGAAGTCATTCGGCCCAGGTCCCGAAATTACGATTTCATTATGGAGCCTGACTTTACCCAACAGTTTAGCCTTGACGATGCTGGGAATTTCATCTACAGGAACGATCAGGGAGAGGACATGCTTGTTAACTATTCGGCATTGTCGATGAACGAGGATTGGGTCATGGTAAGTGTACAGTCCAAGGCTGACTTGTTGTCTCCCCTACAAAAGATACGCTGGCTGATTATCCTGATTATGTTGTTTTGCATTTTACTCGCACTCGGGTTGTCCAGGCTGCTGGCCTCCGCTCTGTTGAAGCCATTGAACAAACTGCGACGCCTGATGGTTGAGGTGGAGTCCAATGATCTGGATGTACGGTTTCGCAGCAAGTATGACGATGAAGTCAGCGCCGTAGGGCATCGTTTCAATCGGATGTTGGACCAGATTCAGATTCTGTTTGAAGAAGTACGGACAACGGAGCAAGACAAACGGCGATTTGAAGTCAAGGCGCTTCAGGCGCAGGTTGATCCTCATTTCCTCTACAATACGCTTAATACGATGTTCTGGAAAAGTGAGAGCGGAGAGAAGAAGGATGTAAGTGAGATGATCGTCTCCTTATCCTTATTATTCCGTCTGGGACTTAATGATGGGAAAGACATTACCAGTGTGGAGCAGGAGATCAAACATGTCGAACAATACATGCAGCTTCAGCAAAAATGTTATGAGGATCTGTTCGTTTATCGGATTGAGGTGGGGGACCCGTCTTGTTACGCTGTCAATATTTTAAAAATATTACTCCAGCCCTTGGTCGAGAATTCCATCCTGCATGGATTCAATGACAAAGAAGATTTGGGCGTTATCCTGATCCGCATTGATCGTCAGGGTGACACACTACGGCTGGAGGTGGCTGACAATGGATGTGGGATGGATGTAGCCAGTATCTATGCTGAGGATGTTCCTGACGGGGGACGCAAAGGTTATGCCCTATCCAATCTCCATGGCAGATTAAGCCTGCACTATGGGGATGTGGCCTCGATTGTATTTCATAGCAGTACAGATGTAGGGACAACAGTTGTTATCACGATTCCGATCACCTGAGGAGGGGCAGTATGGGCCAATTGACGATGTGTGTTATGGATGATATCCAGGCAGTTGTAAAGGGCATATCTTCAACTATTCCGTGGGAAGATCATCAGGTTCGGATTGTAGGCACGGCGAATAATGGAGAGCGCGGTTGGTCCTTGTTGCTGGAGCAGCAACCCGACATCGTGATTAGTGATATCAGGATGCCCAAGTTGAGCGGGCTGGAGCTAATGAAGCGGGCATTGGATGCCGGACTGCGAGCCAAATTTATTTTCATCAGTGGTTATTCGGATTTCCAATATGCACAGGAGGCCATCAAGCTGGGTGCATCCGACTATTTGCTCAAGCCGTTTACCCCTGAAGAAATACTCGGTGCGGTGTTGAAGGTAAGACAGGTGATTAAGGAAGAGCAGGCACAGTGCAAACAGTTGGAACAGTTGGAGCAGAAGGTGGAGAGCAGCAACCAGTACGAGCGTCACAGCTATCTCTTGGGCTTGTTGCGTCATGAAATCGGGGGTTTCCTGAATGAAAGTCGCTGGCACGAGCTGCATATTGATCTCGATTCCTCCAATCTTCTCGTGATGGTCATCGAGGTGGATGGTTATACGCGATATGGATACACGATGCATCTGGATGCCGAAATCGTTCCTTTTGCGGTCCAAAATATTGTGGGAGAAACCTTGAACCGTTATACCAAAGGCGTTGTTTTACGGGAAAATCGATACCGGCTTGCCGCGATATTTAACACACCAAGCCAGATCGACGTCTCCGAGCTGCTGGAGCAATGTCGCCAAAATGTGGAGCGATTCAGCAAAAAAACAGTCTCGATTGGTGTTGGTACGATTGCACGCAGACCACAGGAAATCTGGACGTCCTACGCACATGCAGATCAGGCGATATCCTATCGTTTTTACAGAGAAGGAAATTGCATCCTCAAGTATGCTGAACTGGAGAATCAGGCCTGTGTGGCTCCGGTGTATCCTTTGGAGAAGGAGAAAGAGCTTTTTTACGCACTCAAATGTGGTAATGAGAGCACCTGTCACCGCATCATTGATGAAATTCTCGAAGAATGGCAGGTCTCCGAAGGTTTTCCCGAGCCGCTCACGATGATTCGTTTGCTGTCTGGACTGGCTTTTGCCATCTACCGTGCCTTTTGTGATGAGATTACAGCAGAGGAACGCTTGCGTCTGGAGGCAGACCTGGCAGTGCTTGAAGCGATGCGCTCCTTGACGTTTGAGGGCTGGAGGGGATACATCAAGCATTTTAGCAGTATGGGTTGCGAGATTATGGACAAAAAACGACTCACCGATGTCAAACAGGCGATTAGCAAGGCACAGGAATATATCAGTCTGAATCTTGCAGAAAATCTGACGCTGCATGCCTGTGCCCAATCCGTACATTTAAGTCCGAGTTACTTTGCCAATGCCTTCAAAAAGGAAACGGGCATAACGCCGATTCAATATATTACTAAGATGAGGATGGAAAAGGCCAAAGAGTTGCTGGTTGCAGGTGTACAGGTGCAAGAGATCTGCCAGAGGCTGGGTTATGAGGACAGGCCTTATTTCAGCGGTTTGTTCAAGAAATATTGCGGTATGACGCCAACCTGCTTCCGGCAAATGTATGAGAATTGAAACCGATACGGATCGTCATTTTTCCCACCATGCAAAGTCAGAATGTCCCTCACCTCCATGAAAGCGTAGCGATTATCATTACGTTAACGGATAACCAAACGGGTTGTCCAGACAAGCATAAGGGGGCATATCAATGGTTAAAAAGTGGATGGTGACTACGCTAAGTGCATTGCTGGCGCTAAGTTTGGCAGGTTGTTCTGCTGACAGTGGTACTTCGGCAAATAGCGAATCGGGGACCAGCGGGGAGAATGCCGGAGGGAAAACCAAAATCATATATTGGACACCGGACCGCCATGATGCTGATTTTATGAAATCCAAGATCGATGAGTTCAACCAGACGAACAAGGACAACATTGAAGTGGAGATGACCGTGATGGGGGACAACTATCCACAGGCGGTCGATATTGCTTTTGCCAGCAAGCAGGCACCCGATGTGCTGCAAGTTAATGATTTTCAGACATATTATCAGAAGGGGTATCTCGCCCCGATCGATGGATATATGAGTGATGAGATGAAGGCCGTGTTTAAAGACAGCTTGATTGAAAATAAAAACACGATTGATGGAAAAATATATTCCCTCCCCAATACAGGGCAGGTCTGGCGGCTTGTGTATAACAAGGATATTTTTAAAAAGGCAGGGATCGAGAGTCCGCCAAAAACGTTGGCTGAGATGGTTGCGGATGCCAAAAAAATTACCGAAGTTGGTAAAAGTGAAGGCATTTATGGCTTTGCCAGTCCGTTCAAGAGCAGCAGCGGTTTCTGGAGAGCAGCCAATACAATTGCAGGTGCAAGCAATAATGTTGGTATTGATGGTTACAACTACAAGACAGGCCAATTTGATTTTGGGATGTACAAGGATATCGCAATGGCGCTTCGTCAGATGAATCAGGATGGCAGCATGCTGCCAGGGGTTGAAAGTCTGGACATCGATCCGCTCAGAGCCCAGTTTGCTCAAGGTAAAATCGGAATGTACATTAACCACTCCGGTGAACCAGGTGTATATAAAGATCAGTTTCCTACAAAAGAAAATTGGGCAGCGGCTCCTGTGCCAACAAATGATGGAACGATCAAGGGCGCTTCACAAGTCATCGGGGGCTCCTACATCGGCATCAATGCAGATTCTGCCAAAAAGGAAGCGGCATGGAAGTTTATGGAGTATGTGTACAGCACAGATCTTCAGAGTGAGTATTACGAAAAAGGATACGGAATCTCACTGATTCCTGCTGTATTAAGCTCTGACAAAAAACCAAGCATTCCGGGCATTGAAGGTTTCCTGCCCAAACGTTATGATGCCATTTTCCCGGCAAATCCAAGTGTGGTAACCGAGAGTTCACTGGAAGGCACCAAATGGAGTGAGGCTTTTTCAATCTTTGTATTCACGGGTGGCGATCTCGATGCTGTGATCAAGGATCTGGATATAAGGTACAATGCAGCTCTGGAGAAAACCAAAGCAGCAGGACTGACCAACATAACTGCTGATCCATCGTTTGATTCTTCCAAACTTCAGGGTAAATTGTCCACAGAAGACTAATAAACGTTCATAGCGGCCGTGGTTTAACTACTTCGGTCGCTTATTCACAAGGAAAGGGGAAAAGAAAAATGATTATTAATCATGCGTCTATCGATGCACATATCGTGAACGAAACGAGTTCCCGCAAGATCTTGGGTATGGGCGGTACATTAATGATGGTGGAGGTTACCTTTGCTAAGGGTGGTATTGGAGAAGTTCACTCTCATGATGCGCACGAGCAGGTCAGTTATATCGTCAAAGGCAGCTTTGAGGTTCAGGTCGGTAAAGAAACTCGCATCTTAAAAGCAGGAGACAGCTTTTATGCCGGTTTTAACGTCCCGCATGGGGTCAAGGCACTGGAGGACTCCGTCATTCTGGATGTGTTTACCCCGTTCCGTCAGGATTTCCTTGAGGCATCCCAATGAGCGATTTTTACCTTTCGGCAACGGATCTGCAACGGGCTGCCCAATATTATGAAAAACATTTTCCGGAAGAAGCCCGAAATTCGCTCACGATTGCCAATCGTGCCATCCTGAATGAATTTATCGTTCCTTATACCAACGATCTGAATCGCTGGATTCCGATGGGGACACCTGTGGACTGGCTTCACAACCCGACCAATGATCTGGAGTTCACATGGGGCATCAATCGACACTGGCATATGCTCGATCTGGGCAAGGCGTATCTGATGAAGGGCAATCCGCTATATGTAACAGCATTTATTGACCACTTCCGTAGCTGGAGACAGCAAAACCCGGTACCTGTAAATCTGGTTTACGACGAGGCTGTGTTCTTTCAAAAACCCGGTCCGTGGCGCCTGCTGGAGACGGGACTACGTGTACAGTCCTGGATATCGGCATATAAATATATGGAAGCGAGTTCACTGATAGACGAAGGCTTTCAGGCGGAGTTTCGACAAGGTCTGGACGAGCACGCCGAGTTTTTGACCCGTTACCTCGGCAGCACGGAAATCAATCATGCCATTATGCATATGCAAGGGTTATTCATGATTGCTACGTTCTACCACCAGCACCCGCGAAGTCCATACTGGCGTCAAGTGGCGATGGAACGTCTTGAGCTGTGTTTGCTGCATCAGTTGGGTGAAGAAGGAATACAGGTTGAACTGACAACACATTACCACAATGCCAGCATCGAGATGTTTGGCACGCCTTATCGGTTGGGCGAGATTTCAGGGCATCCTTTCTCGGCATGGTATGCCCGCTGTCTGCGCCAAATGACTGCATTCACCGAGGCGCTGATCCGACCAGATCATCAGTCTACCGGTATTGGTGATTCGGATTGGATTGGCGATGGACGACAACGACTGACCTTGCTTGGCGCGATCCTGGACGATGCTGATTTGATGGCTCGCGGAACGGAAAGCTCGGAGTGTCTCTGGTTGCTGGGTGTGGAGAAATATGAGCGATGTCTCCGACTACAGGCTTCTTCTTCTCCGGCGTTGTCGACCCGAGCTTTCCCGCAGACAGGATATTATGTCATGAGGGACAAGTATCAATATCTTTTTTTTGATGCGGCTGCCATGGGCGGAGCACACGGACATGCGGATGCGCTGAATGTGGAGTGGATGTGGAAGAACCAGCTTTTCTTCACGGACACCGGACGTTATACGTATGAAGAAGGGAAATGGCGTCGGTACTTCAAAAGTACGCGGGCGCACAATACCGTCACGGTGGATGGTCTGGATCAGACACCTTATCTCTCCACACAGCAATGGGGTGAACCGGAGGCTCAGGTCACAACGTTACGTTGGGAGAGCAATGACAGCTATCACTTCATTGATGCTTCGCAGGATGGTTATACGCATTTGTCAGATCCAGTTACACATCGTCGGTGGATGCTGGCAGGGGTGGAAACCCCTATACTACTAATTGTGGATTGGCTGGAGGCAGAAGCAGAGCATACTTTGGAGCAACGTTTTCACCTGCATCCGCAAGCGGATATTGTGTTGAGGATCAATGAAGCTGGAGAAATGATGGCGGATATGAGCTATGAGGCATCTTCCATAACGCTGACGATGCAATGGGTTACGGCAGGCATAGGGAAGGGAGCCTTCGCGTTGACGGAGCAGCCCGGCTGGGTATCTGAGGTGTATGGTTCCAAGTCGGAAACATCGGTCATCCAGGGCAAGACTGATTTCTCGGGTAAAGTGGGTATTCTGACGTTGTGCCTGCCCGCGGATCATACAGACCAGGTTACACGTGTTACCACATGCCAACTGGAACCTGACCTGATGAGATTGGCATTATCTTATGTGCAAGGTGAGGAAAAAGGGTATATTGTGATTGACAACGAAACACTGCAATGGACGAAAGAACAGAAATAAAAAACAGTGAAGCAGGAGCAGATGCTCGCACTTGGCGAACATACACTCCTGCTTTGTCTTATCCATTCATTTGACTTTCCTTTTTCTTTTTACTCTGGCGGATTTTTGCGAAGCGGGCCTAGGAATGGCTGGCTTTCTGGACGTTCCGGGAGGTCTGTTACGATATATCCATAAGGCGTACTCCAGCGGTTGAGTGATGGCTTTATAATAGATGTCCCGCTCACCGATGCGAGCGAATACTTCACGCGCAGGTTTGGGATTAACTTCAAGCAGGTAGATACGTCCGCTTCTGTCAATCGCCAAATCCAGCGCCAGCTCACATAGGTCCCCATACGTATCTTCCAGAAACGAAGCAACATCAATGCCAAACGTTTCTGCAGTTGTGTTAATTTCTGCCCGGAGGTCGTCATCTTCGATCCATTGCTTCATGAGTCGGTTCATCGCTATTGCCTGACCGCCGCCATGCAGATTGGAGGTCACGCTTTTTTCTGCACCCATGCGTCCAGCACATCCAGTAAGCTCCCATTGTCCTTCACCGTTCTTCTGAACGAGCATGCGATAATCATGCACACGTCCATTCGGAAGCTGAAGTTGAATGCCCTTTTGTACAAGATACTTGTCTTTCATGTTCCAGTGCTGGAGCAACGCGCCAAGTCGTGATAAATGAACTTTACGTGGAGTGATGATACGACGCTTCTGATCCCGCCCCTGAACAAGCACCGTATTAGCCTCGCTACTGCTGCGTTCAATGCGCAGAATACCACGTCCGCCTGTTCCATTAATGGGTTTGAGATAGACCAGAGAAGAAACTTTGAGCATCCGGTTTACATCGGACATATCCTGAAATAGAGCGGTTTCCGGCAGGTGTTCACGAAAGTTTGCTTTTTGTAAAAGGGTCTGGTGGATGGTCCATTTATTGCGCAGTGGCCTGTTCAGAAAGAGCAGATGCCCATATTTCTCACGAAAAGCAAGCAATTGCTGGAACCTTCGGTTACGCTGAATCCGGCAGCGATCAAAGATCAGGTCCGGGAATGATCGCCACTCCCTGGACCAGCCTTTTCCCTCATGAAAAACCATGGCTTCAATTTGTTTGCCGCCGGGGTGTACGTCGGCTGGTGTGAATACATAGATATCGAGTCCCCGCTTGCGCCCTTCAAGAATCATTCTGCGATAGACGCTTCGTTCTTCAAGAGCGCGATGTTCATTTAAGTACAACGTCATAATGCCCAGAACAGGTGAGGACACAAACAATCACCTTCTTTTTGCAGTATTCCTGTCTATCATCGTTTGGACTGACGGGCAAGATAAGCGCTGTAGTGAAATATACGTTCCAATGACCGCCGTCTGATCTGTGGTTCATCAAACTTCATGGGCTTTGCGTTGGCTTCGAAGAACCAGAGTTCCCCCAGGTCATCAATGCCCAGATCCATGGACATTTCTCCGAGCGTGTAACCTGATCCCCGTTCTACCTGTCTTGCGATCATTAATGAAGTGGATTTCACACGTTTCATCAGGGTTGTTGACATTTCTTCGCCAAAAAGCTCGGTCAGCAGCTTCTCAGGGTCTTCTACGCTCCCGCCGCGCGGTACATGCGTTGTAATGCTGCGGGAGCCAGCAAGTCTCGCTCCTACACCGGTTACGCTCCATTGGCCCTTGGTGTTCTTTTGTACAAGAACACGCAGATCGAAGGGGCGTTTACGAGAGGAGGCCAATTCAATGCCTTGTTGCATGATATAGGGCGTATGTCCGGTTTCTTTGCGAATTCGTGCCCATAACTTGGCAAGTGTAGATGTTTTATAGGTCGTGCTTCTACGTGTGGTTTGTATTTTGAGTCGATAGGGAAGCCGTTCTTTTTCCTGGAATTTAAGCATCATGATTCCTTTGCCAGCTTTGCCGCTCTCGGGCTTAAGGTACAGATAGGGATACGCCCGTAGAACGGCACCCAGAGAAGAAGCACTTCGCATCCGCCGAGTATAAGGGATCAGTTGCTGAGTCGATTTGGACTTCTTAAGCCATTCGAACAGATCCCATTTGTTGAAAAAGAATGGGTTATACAGTTCGATTCCTGATTGCATGCATTCGTCAATTTTGCGCTGAACGGAAGGTTTTCTTTCGTCTTCCCGGTTGGGAATACGATTGTACAGAACATGGGGAAGGGGGAAAGGTTGTGAAACCCACTTTCCACTCCCCTTGTTGTACGTATATCCTTTCACGGTGGGACCACTCACGTTCAGATCCCTTACAGTCACAATGTACACCACGTATCCCATGCTCTCGCCTGTCTGTAAGATATCCTGAAAATTTTGATGATTTCCCCTGAACATGCGCTGTTTATCATGCATGGTCAAAACAGCAATGACAGGTTTGAAATCATCATGAAGGCTCATCAAATTTCTTCCTTCTTCCGGAACTTGCTCAAATACAGGCAGTGTTCCAAGATGTGCTCCACCGACGATTTGCCCTCCACCCGGAGTGAAGGGTGACGGAAAATGGAGCGCCCGGGTTTGGGCGTTCGCTTCGAACATCCATACATGTTCCTCCTGATCAATGCCCAGATCAAAGCCAATCTCACCAATCAGATGCTGGTGCTGGGTTTCAATCGCCTGGGCCAGTGTAATAGCGACGGATTTGGCATGCTGAAGAACTTCTCCCGCACGATCGCCGAAGTTGCGACTGAGCGCCTGCTCAGGAGTCATTAGGGAGCCGCCATTTTTGATGTGTGTTGTGACGCTGCCACGTCCTGCCTTTTTGGCTCCAATCCCGACAACAACCCATTGATTGTTACCATTTTTGTGCATGTGAAAACGGAAATCAATTGGACATTCATCAATCTCAATTAGACGTATTCCCTGCTGAACTACATATCCGCGTAGCTGTTTGCCATGTCTTCCCTGAAGCATGCGCATCAGACTGTTGAAGGACCCAAAACGCAGGAGTGCATTACCGCCTTTTTTGCGATAACGTGCGAAATATCCACGTTTGGGCGAATAAGTCAGGCGATAGATCCCGTTCCCCAGACTTCCTGCAGTAGGCTTATAGTAGACGAACTGATGGCGTTCCAACATTTCCTTCATCTGTTCAACGGACGGATTGGTAATTGATTCAGGGATATACCTTCCGGCTGTTGGTTCATTCTCCAGCAATGTATAGATATCCGATTTGTTGAAGAAGCTCCAGTTGAAAAAAGGAATTTTCCGACGGATAAATCGTTCCCGCAGTTGGTTAATGGCTGGTGAGAAATCTGAACGACGGCTTGGTAACCGGTTGTAGACGACATCGGGCAGAGGTACCGTTTTGCGGGTAAAGCTTCCGTTATCATTCAGAAAAAAACCGGATACCGTCTCATTCTGCCAATTGATATCCCGGGGAGTAAAGGCATAAATATAGGATTTTCGGCTGCCCTCACGGAGTAACTGTTTAATGAAACCAGTACGGGAACCGAATGGATTCGTGCTCGTCGCAGGCCCATCAGAGAGTACGCCGATCAGTGGACCTAACTGGACCTCATCATTTTGCAAATTCCGGAGATAAATACTGCCCCGTTTGGGAACGTTCATCATATTACGGATACCTGAAGCGAGATACAGATGTTTACCTGCTTTTTTGATTGGTTTGATCGTTGCAGGTACCCGGTCACGCCCGAAGCGAAGGTGCACCGTTTTTTTGCCGGACAGGTTGAGGCTCTTCATTAAAGCGTTGGATACATAAACCACTTTATCCGGTTGCTTGGTGAAATGCAGATTGCAAAAGGTCAAACTCATGATTTATCCTCCTATCCTGAAAAGATCCTTGGGCTCCATGGCAAGCGGGCGCTGCGGGCCTCAGCCGCCGTGAATCGGGATGGGTTTCAGGCCAGCTTTGCTGGATGTATTCGGCAATTTCATTGGACGAATGACGTCCGTGAGAACATGTTGTTGCAACAGATAACGGGCATAGGCAAGCGGCCGGGTATAAGTCAGGGTATGCATGCGTCGGTCGCCCGCTTCTGCGAATGAGGTGCGGCCTGGTTTGGAGTTGACTTCAATTAGCCAGAGTTGGCCCTCTGCATCTGCTCCGAAATCAAGCCCCAATTCGGCTAACCTGCCGAAACGGCTTTCCAGCAGGGTGGGGATAAGAGTAGCAGTCTGCCGGATGCTCTTCAGCAGAGTTTCCGTGCGGATCGTTCCATATCGCTGGAGCAGATATGCGTGGGCAGGATATGCTTTACCCCCACCGTGAAGATTGGACGTGAGTGAACCTTCGGGTCCTTCCCGTACCATACATCCGGTAAGAGTCCAGCGACCTTGCCCATTCTTTTGCATTAGAGCCCGTATGTCGAATGCTCTTCCATGATGGCTAAGCTCCAGATATGGCTGCACGATCATCTTACGCTCAGCCTGATGTAATGCTAGCCAGGAAGATACAGCCTGGGTATGGTTGAATGTAAGAAAAAAGGGTTCATTGTCCTCGTTACGCCCTTCCACGATCCATGTTGATGGAGTCGTGCCCTGAGACAGGCGAAAGGTATTTTTGCCATGAGTCCCGGATACCGGTTTGAAGAACAGTCCTTTGGGCCAACGGTCCAGCCATGTTTCCCAAGGAATATGCGATCCTATCCGGGTTGTGGGAGCAAGCTGTGACCTCAATTCAGGATTTCGGGACAACACACGATGTACCTCCCATTTTCCTGGAAGGGAAGCAGACCAATAACGGTGTTGATCTGTGCCGTTGGTTGGTATCCATTCCTTAAGCTGTTGTCTGACGTACCTGGAGATAGGGCGAAGACAACGATCCATAATGAGATCGACTGCAGGAACAGGTACCGAATTCCACTTCCCTTGATGGTAGGCATATCCCCATTGAAGAGGGAGATGGACTGCATCATTCGATATTGGGATCACAATAATCTGAAGGGCGTATCGCATACTCCCCAAACTGAGACGACGGCAGAAAAGTTCATCTGTAAAGGGAGGTGAGCCTTCGGTTGCACGTACCAGAATGGCCAATGTCTTGGTCTGAGATGATGGAAACATTACGCTGCACCTCTCCTCTATCAGATTTGTTCCAATAAGGAACAACTTTTCAAAAACCCGCCAGGTACGTAGAATATTCAAGCATGGCTTTGACGGAAGGGCGGATTTTGCTCTCACTCAGTGGTGTATTATCATTCTTGGATGGTTTGGAGTTGACTTCGAGCAGCCATACGCGCCCAGTGGTGTCCAGAGCCAGATCAATACCAAGTTCACCAAAATGAGCAGGGATGGCACTCTCGATCCCTTTTGCGATATCCAGTGCTGCGGTGTGCAATCCTGCATACGCGGAAGCTTTGGCTGATCCAGACAACTGTGTTTTGGCAACAGCATCCTTGACGGTGCTGAGACTTCCACCCCGTGCCAGATTGGATACGTAGTGACTCCCGCCTGCAATCCGGGCGACGATGGAGGTTACACTCCATTTACCTGTACGGTTTTTTTGCACGAGCGCACGGAAATCCACGGGTCTGCCACTGTTGTCAATGAGAGTCAGCCCTTGTTGGATCTGATAACGCGTTGTTTTCATTTTCCCAGACATACTGGCATACAGTTTATCCAGAGAAGTATACGTTTGTTTCCGGGTACCCCCGACGCCAGTCGCCAGAGTCAGGAAGCTTCCGTCCGTCTGACGTGAGACCCGGATGATCCCTTTGCCCAAAGAACCGCGTACGGGCTTCAGAAATACAACCGGATGTCGGTTGCACATCGTCTTGAGCATGGCGGACGTCTTGAGTAAATGAGACTCGGGAAGAACTCGTTTAAGCGTTGAAATGGACTTGAGTGCGTCAAACACTTCGTTTTTGTCCAGAAACTTTTCATTGAAGGTTTGCGTGCCGTAGAGCGATTTTACTTCTTTCATAAAATGCTGTACGCTAGGTTTGTTCTCAAGCTTGCGGGACGTTAGCCGGTTATTGACGACGTCTGCTACAGGCAGAACAGTCTTTTTCCACCCGTCATCATACACCCAGCCTTTCATATAACCCGTTACCGCTCCAATATCCTCCGGTGTGAAAAAGGATACATAGGCGCCTTGCTTACGGCAGGCGTTCACCAGTTCTTGACAGAACATCGTGATGGAGCCAAAGGGCCGATCGGGCTGATCGGGATAATCCTGGCTAACCAGTACACTGATGTAGGGGCCAAGGCGAAGCGTACGGCTGGCTGAACGATAGGATACCCTCAGGACCGAACGTGGAACGAGACCGGTCTTGCTGGCAACTGTCTGATTGATGCGCAGTCCGTCATACCTTGGTACCGGAATAACAGTGACTTCGCGGCGGAAAGAGCCAAATTGCAGCTGAAGCGGCCTTCCTGAAGGGATTTTAAGCGCCTTAAGCACCCCTTCGCCCAGCATGATGACGTCGTCCTGCAGGATGCCCGAGCCGGTAACCTGAATCGTTACTTTTTTAGTGGACATCACGGATCTCCTTCCGGGCGGCAACTTGATGTCTGATCTCGAAGTTGAACGGCATCTGAACATGGCATGTGCTTCATCATATGAGGACATATAACCCTTGGTGATTGACCCATATGGATTAAATGCATTGATTTCGAGGCAGGTTATGGATGGCCTGTTTCAGATCGCCCTTGTTTGACAGCGAAGAAAAGCGTGTATTAACACGGATGAACAAACCAATCTGAGGAGGAATAATAGTGAACATTTATGACAAAGCCAATGATTTGGCCAAAGCACTGAGAGAAAGCAGCGAGGTGGAAGAGATTACTTCCGCGATGAAGCTGATTGAAGCTGATCCGGATGCAAAAGCAATGCTGGATAACTTCCGTGATCAACAAATGGAATTGCAACAACGTATGATGAGCGGGGATATGCCAGCTCCGGATGAGATGGAGAAAATGGAGAAACTGTTTGAAGTACTGAGTTTGAATCTGAACATCCGTCGCTTGTTTGATGCGGAGCGTCGCCTCAGTGTCATCATTGAAGACGTGAACAAAATTATTGCTGATAGTCTGGGTCATCTGTACGGTGGCGCTGAAGCGTAAAAAGGTAGTTCAAAAAGTCCACTTTTGATTACGAATGGTGCCTAGCGGCATCATCAGCATCGAATATGAAATTCAGCCGAAATAAGTGTGGGCTTACGAAGGTTGTTTCCTGCGGAAACATTGCGGTTGCTCACGTAGTTGTCCTACGCTCCGCTACTCCATTTCTAGCTTCATTCCATCTTCTCGGTACTGAAAACTGATCTTTTTGAACACGTACTAAAAGGTTGTCTTGTTTTTTTACCTGAACCTTTCATATTAGCTCCTTATCGTTCATAGACTAGACATATAGAGTCGATCAAGAACGAAGGAGCTGTGAATGGTGAAGAGGTTGAAAAAAGCAAAACATGTGATCTATCTGCTTATTGCGTTGTCGATGCTGGTCATTGCACTGCCGCGGATTTCCTTTGCTGGAGGAATGGACTGGGTTAATATTTTTGGCATCGTATGGGTGCTGTTCTCTTTATTAATCGTTGGTGCACATCTGCATTTTATTCTCGGTGTAGATGAAGAGAAGAAGCGTGCACTGGAAGCCGTTCGCCGGGCGAAGCTGCGGCAGTGGGAGATGAAACTGCTGGACAAGCAGGAGCGGAGCGAGTCTGTATAAGGTACAGTATGAGATCCAACATGGAAGACCGGAATCCCTTAACACAAGGGGGCCGGTCTTTTTTGGTACATACAGAATTAGAGGTTAATCAGATGATTAAATTCAGATGGCGAACTTGCCTATGAGAATGGGGGAGGGGTGGGGTTATTTTCCTAAAGCCGTGTTATAATAGATACAGTATAGTACAGATGCATCTTCGGGGGTGGTACAGTTGGACGGACAGGAAGAGAACGTAACGAAGCATGAACAGTTACTTCAACATATTGAACAACTGAAGGTTGGCAGCAAAATATCAGTACGTGGACTTGCGCGGGAGCTGGGTGTAAGTGAAGGGACAGCATATCGTGCGGTGAAAGAGGCGGAGAACTTCGGGCTGGTCGTGACCAAGGAACGAATTGGAACGGTGCGGATCGAGAAGAGACCTCGGGGCATGTCGGAACAGTTGACCTTTGCTGATGTTGTGACCATTGTGGAAGGCCATGTGCTGGGGGGGAACGAAGGTCTCGCCAAACCGCTGCACAAGTATGTGATTGGTGCGATGAAAGAACAGGCAATGGCCCGTTATATTGACGCTGGGAGTCTACTGATTGTAGGTAACCGTGAAGATGCTCACTCGCTTGCCCTCGAACAGGGAGCGGGCGTGTTGATTACGGGTGGTTTTGGGACAAGTCGTGAAGTAAGAATTATGGCTGACGAGCTTGGGCTACCGATTATTTCATCCAGACATGATACATTCACAGTTGCTTCAATGATTAACCGTGCGATCTTCGATCGGCTGATTAAGAAAAAAATTATGCTTGTTGAGGATATCATTGGTCAGAAACCTCGCTTGCAGGTATTGAAGGTCACCAGTTCAGCCGCAGATTTTCATATGTTGGTTTCGGAGACGGGTGAACACCGCTTCCCGGTGGTGGATGAATGGAACCGGGTCATCGGCATTGTGAGTCTGAAGGATGTCAGTGAGCTGAAAGAAGATCAAAGTATTGAGAAATGTGTGATACGCCGCCCGATTACGGCCTCATTGCAGACATCTCTTGCTTCTGCTGCCCAGATTATGACTTGGGAAGGCATCGATTTTCTGCCAATCGTGGATCGGAACCGCAAACTGATTGCGTCCGTCACACGCAAGGAAGTGCTTCAGGCCATGCGGGATGCACAGAAGCAGCCACAACTGGGAGAGACGTTTGATCATCTGATCTGGAACGGGTTTGCCGAGGAGCGCGGTGAGCAGAACGAACTGTTATTTCACGGATTCATCATTCCTCAGATGGCAACGGATCTGGGTACGATCTCCGAAGGTGTTCTGTTGAATGTGATGACACAGGCTGGCCGGCGGGCAGCGTGGGATGTTACAGGGAACGACCATGTGGTGGATAATGTAACGACGTATTTTGTTCGACCGGTACAGATTGAGGATCAAATCCTGGTTCGACCGTTAATTCTGGAAACCAGTCGTCGAACGTGCAAAATGGACATTGTGGTTACCCGTGAAGGCAGTGTGGTATGCAAAGCGGTAATGACATTGCAGTCGATTGACCATGCCTAGCAGGGTACGTTGACTCGGGCATAAACAAAGAGAGTACTCCCTGATCGAGAAGCTCTGCCAGGTTGCGCTGTCGCGCGGTTCTGGCAGAGCTTAACGAAGGGGAAGTACTCTCTTTTTGCAAACACAACCATAGCGCTTCAACAAATCATGCAGATTGTCCGGAAGTTTTTCCTGATCCATTACTGGATCGTTGTTGAAGCCGGGCATAATAACTGCGGTTACGTATTCCGGCAAATACATTATACGCACCCATAATCAGAAATAGCGCTTCCACAACCACAGATAAAGTGGAACCCGTGAAGACAAACATCAGGATCAGCGCAAGCACAACAAGCATGCCACCCATCCAGATATTTGTCCACGAACGGTACAGACCGGCGCTGGCAGCATCCGAGCTTCTGTGTGAACGAATACTGTTCAACGCTGCAAAAACCATGGCAACAGCAAAGATGGCAATTAGAGCATATTTGAGTACATCAATGAACACAAAGACGCAGCTCCTTTTCTGGAAAGCATTTACTGCCCTTATTGTACCATGGAGAGATGCAGACAAGGGCAGATTTTTGCTGTTACGCAGGAACGTGCATGCGAATCTGTACCCAAACTTGCAGTACGCCTTCCATAACCAGCATCGTTTTGACCTGAACGGTGTACTCCTTTTCCCTGACCGAGTACACTTTCTGATTCAGCATGATTCTCGTCATTTTGCTATACTCATCGATATTGAATACATCTCTGCCCCGAAGTACCTCAAGTTCGTCTCCGAGCTTCTGTAACATCACTTTCAGAGAAGCCTCATCTGGCCCCTTATCCGATTCTTCTGCACGGACCTTGATTTCCTTGATAACGGTTTGGCGTTTACTGTATTTTTTCAGCGTTTTGATATCCTCCTCATTCTGATGCAGCTGAAGCTGCAGCTCCTGATTGTTCAGCCACAACGCATTGTAACTCAGGTGAAATACGCCGTTGTAGACGACACATCCAGCGATCATTCCCAGAACAAACACAGCGGTCATTCGCATCAGCGGGCGGTAACGGGAAAATGGCGGAATTCTCATGAACGCTGTTCCTGTCTCATATTAGCTCCGGCCTCCGCCGCACACCCATTTCACCAGCTCGGTTCCCATATGCGCGCCCATAAAAGCAGAGATCAGATACAGGATTTGTTTGACCGCCGGAGACAGGTTACCATCCAGGAAATTGCTCTCGATGACACGCATGGGATCTATTGTCCCGCCAACAGCGGCTGCGAGTGCCCATATCTTTATTTTTCCAGAAATATCGAGCATCGTCTGTGTCGGAGGCTGAAGAGAGATCACTGCTCCAATACCTCCGATCATCGCGCCGCCCAGCACGATTCCAAACGCAATAAAGAAATCAAGAATGGCTTTGGACAAAAATGTGCTCACTGGCAACACCCCTTTCAGACCTAGCAGCACACCTCCTGTCTTCGGTCTGTCACAGGGGGAGCGGCTTGTACTTCTATTGTATGGGCGTGCCCCCGAACGTTATGATAAAATAGAATAATAAAGTCTCCTTTTAAGAGGTTGTCACGAAATCTAATAAGGAGATTCCATTTTTTATTTATTTAATTCATATATATATGAGATAGATAGGGTAGCAGACGGATCAGAAGATCGATGCTGCGACTATCTGCGGCGAAAGGAAGAAAAAAAACATGAGTTCTTTTGTGCATTTGCACGTTCACAGCGAATACAGTTTGCTGGACGGCGCTGCGCGTATTCCGGATCTCGTGAATAAGGCTGCAGATCTCGGAATGACGACACTTGCGCTGACCGACCATGGCGTGATGTATGGTGCAATTCCTTTTTATAAAGCATGCATGGAGCGAGGCATCAAGCCGATTATAGGGTGCGAGGCATACATGACAGCAGGGTCCCGCAAAGAGCGGGGAAGCCGCAAGGATCAACCGATTCATCATTTGATTTTGCTGGCCAAAAATATGACGGGTTACCGTAATCTGATGAAATTGTGCTCGATTGGACATCTCGAGGGTTTTCATTACAAACCCCGTGTAGATATGGAAAGTCTGGCTGCCCATCACGAGGGCATTATCTGCCTCAGCGCGTGTCTGGGTGGTGAAGTACCACAACATTTGCTGCATGGGCGAGAAGAAGAGGCAAGACGTGCGGCGTTACGCTACAAAAATATTTTTGGTGCTGACTTTTATCTGGAACTTCAGGATCACGGGCTTTCCGAGCAAAAAAGGGTAAATCCGCAGTTGATCAAACTGGCGGCTGAACTTGAGATTCCGCTTGTAGCGACCAATGATGCGCATTATCTTTCGGAAGAGGATGCTGAGCTTCAGGACGTGCTAATCTGTATCGGAACGGGCAAGACCGTGGATGATGAGAATCGACTCCGAATTGGAACCAATCAGCTCTATCTGAAAAGTGAAGAAGAGATGGCTCGTTTGTTTCCTCATGTGCCCGAGGCTCTGGCCAACACCGTCCGCATTGCGGAATCTTGTGAGTTGAAACTGGAATTTGGCAAATCGATTTTGCCTGAATATAGACCTCTTCCCGATGGACTCAGTCCTTCGAAGTATCTGCGTCAACTGTGCGAAGAAGGAATGGAGGAGCGTTACGCGCAGTCCACACGTTGGACAGATGCGGAGCTTCGATCCGAACTCGAACAACGATTGGCGTATGAGCTCGGTGTGATCGACAGCATGGGGTTCTCGGATTATTTCCTGATTGTTTGGGATTTTATCGCCTATGCGCATAAGCAAGGCATTGTTACTGGACCGGGCCGGGGCTCCTCGGCAGGTAGTCTGGTAGCGTATACGCTGCATATTACCGATGTTGATCCGATGAAATACAACCTGCTCTTCGAACGGTTCCTGAATCCCGAGCGGATCTCCATGCCGGATATTGATATTGACTTCAGTGATGAGCGGCGGGATGAGGTCATTGATTATGTCGCGCATAAATATGGCAAAGCCCATGTCGCCCAGATTATTACGTTTGGAACAATGGCTGCCCGTGCAGCTGTACGTGATGTGGGGCGTGCACTGAATGTGCCTTATGGCGAAGTGGACAAGGCTGCAAAGCTGATTCCGGCGCAGCTCGGCATTAACATTGAGCGGGCCATGGAAGCTACACCTGAACTGAAGGCGCTGTATGAAACCAAGCCTAAGACACGTGAGCTGCTGGATATGGCGATGAAGGTCGAAGGTATGCCACGTCATGCTTCGACGCATGCAGCGGGAGTGGTCATCTCCCGTGATCCACTGACGGATGCGGTGCCACTTCAGGAGGGCAGTGAAGGAACAGCGTTAACCCAGTATTCCATGGAAAATCTGGAGTCGATCGGGTTGCTTAAGATGGACTTTCTTGGTTTACGTACCCTCTCGATCATTGAGCGGTGTGTACGCTGGATTGGAGAACATGGAGAAATTCCGGACTTCCGTCTTATCCCCGATGATGATGCGTTAACGTACGAGATGCTTGGGCGAGGGGACACGATGGGCATATTCCAACTGGAGTCTGCCGGGGTACGCCGTGTGCTTAAAGAGATGAGGCCCAGTAGTTTTGAAGATGTAATCTCTGTACTTGCCTTGTACCGTCCGGGTCCGATGGAGTTCATATCCAAATACATCCAGGGCAAGCATGGACAGATTGAAGTGGATTACCCCCATGTGGATCTGGAGCCTATCCTGAAAGATACGTACGGCATCATCGTGTATCAGGAACAGATCATGCAGATAGCCTCCCGGATGGCGGGTTTCTCGCTGGGTGAGGCAGATTTGCTCCGCAGAGCGGTCTCCAAGAAGAAACGGGAAGTGCTGGATCTGGAGCGTGGACACTTTGTACAAGGCAGCCTGAAACAAGGGTATAGCGAAGAAGAGGCAGACCTGGTCTATGATATGATCGTCAAGTTTGCCAACTATGGCTTCCCGCGTGCTCATGCCGCGGCATATGGTGTGCTTGCGTTCCAGACGGCGTATCTGAAGGCGCATTATCCTGTTCATTTTATGGCATCCATGTTAACAGCCGTAATGGGCAGTCATCGGAAAGTGGCAGAGTATGTGGTGGAATGTCGGCGTATGGACATGGAGGTGCTTCCTCCGGATGTGAATGAGAGCGGAATTCTGTTTACACCTGTATTTGTGCCGTCCGGCAGCGCAGGAGCCGGAGATCAGAGTAAGGCATCGCAGCAGACTACGGGAGCAGATGCAGAGAGTGACGCCGGAAGCCCTGCCGAAGAACATGCCGCGAATGGTAACGGGAGTTCCTTCAGGGAAGATCGCGTTCATGAGGATGATGGGCATTCAGGACAAGCAGAATATGGTGAAGCACCTCTGCCGGATGATCCCGGTCCTGGACCGGAAGAGGACAGTGGTGAATATGAGTGGCAGGCAGCAACATCCATACCTGAGGCATCCGACAACCGGAAGGAACCGGGATTGGTGACGGCTTCTTCAATGGAAAATGGTAACAACGAAGGACAAGAGGTGTCTTCTTCGCACAATGAGCAAGGTGAACTGTCCTCTGTGAAGAAAAACGATGCAGTGTCTAATGCAAATGCGGATGAAGATGAGGAAAAATTAACGGGTGCAATACGATTTGGTCTGGCCGCTGTGAAAAATGTCGGTACCCAGGCAATGGAAAGCATTATGATCGTAAGGCAGGAGAGACCGTTCGACAGTTTGCTCGATTTTTGTCGTCGTGTGGATCTGCGTGTATGCAACAAACGTGTGATTGAATCGCTGATTCAGGCCGGAGCTTTTGACACATTACCTGGGCACCGGGCCCAATTGCTGGCGATGCTGGATGAGACTGTTGAGGCGGCTCTGAAATGGCGCAAGGAACGTGAGGATCTGCAGATTCAATTGTTCGACTTTGTTGAGACGCCAAACTGGGAGATTGAATACCCGGAAATTCCTCCTTATTCCTCAGGGCAGCAACTGGAGCTGGAGCGTGAGTTGTTAGGTTTGTATCTCTCCGGGCATCCGCTGGATGACTATGAAGATGTGCTGGAATCGAGTGGGGCTGACCGGATCATGGAGCTGACCGAGGCTGCAGACGACACGATGACCGTCGCCGCGGGTATGGTGGTGTCCGTGAAGTCGATCACGACGAAACAGGGCAAGGCGATGGCGTTCATGGAGCTGGAAGACCAGATTGAACGCTGTGAAGTGGTTCTCTTTCCCGAGGTATGGCGGCGTAGCCAGCAACATGTCGGGAAAGGTGAACTGCTCGTCGTGCGTGCCAAAGTGCAGCAGCAGGACGAAGGGTTTAAGCTGCTGGCTGAGGAAGTGGTGCCGTTGTCACCGGCGGCACTGGAGCAGCAGCTGCGCAGCCGCGACCGGCGCGGCAAGCCCGGTAGCGCTAGCTCCTCGCGCCCGGCGCAGGCGGCTTCGCCGCGGCGGCCAGCGGGCGCAGGAGCCGAAGCGCAGCGCAGCAGCGCAGGCGGGGATGCTTCCGCTGTGCGTAGCAGCGGGAGCCAAGGCTCGGCAGCGACGCGCAGCGATGCGGCGGGTAATGGCGCAGCCACGGCGGCGGCTTCCCGGCCTGGCGGTGCCGCTGAGGCGGCCGGCAGCCCGGCGCAGAGCCGCGAACCGCGGGCCGTGGAGCAGCGGGTGTTCGTGAAGATTGCCCCGCATGCGGAGAAGCCTGAGCTTCTGGCACGACTGAAGCAACTGCTTCAGGAGCATCCCGGACCTGTGGCGACAGTGCTCTTCTATGAGCAGCAGCAGAAGCTGCTTGCGCTGAGTGATGCCTACCGGATTAAGCCATCACCAACCTTGTTCTCCGATATGGAGAAGATGCTAGGTGAAGGTACAGTCAAAATTAAATAAGAGGCTGTCCCGTAAGTGATAGCACTTATCCATAGTATGAAACCTGTTTGGCTCAATGCTGAACAGGTTTTTTTGTGATTATTTTAGCGCGGTTGCTGATTTCAACCATCCGTACATTTTATGAACATTTTAACAGGTTGCTGCATACACTTGAGAACACCGAAGGACCTCGCGGTCCTCGGGGGATTGATGCGGGAGGTCGAGATATGTCATATGAAATCGTAGAAGCCATGCTGGCCCGGCGGGGTGTACGGATTGATGCAATCGCAGCAATTGTATACCGTCTGCAAAAAGGGTACCACCCCGAACTGACCTTGGACGACTGTGTAACCAGCGTGAAATCCGTTCTGCAGAAACGAGAGGTGCAATATACGCTCTATACGGGTATTGCTCTCGACGAACTTGCGGAGAAAAAACTCTTGCCCCAACCGTTACAGGCTATTATGGAAGCGGATGAATCCCTGTATGGAGTGGACGAGACTCTGGCCCTCGGCATTACTCATGTGTATGGTATGATCGGTTTAACCAGCTTTGGTTACCTGGATAAAGAAAAAATAGGTGTAATTCATGATTTGAACGAACACACAACAGCCATTCATGTCTTTTTGGATGATCTGGTCGCAGGGGTGGCCGCTGCGGCTTCTGCCCGGATTGCACACAAAAATATTAAAGCCAAAAAATACCCCTCAGACCTTTAACCCCCTGTATTTCCATGCTTGTCTGTTATGGTCAATCTAATGGCTCATATGAAGGTCTTCAAGGGCGGCTGACGCTGCCCTGATAAGCTTGCGGCTGCTTATGGAAGAGGTAAGAACAAGAAGATTTCGTCAACCATATGAGTTATTCGTGGGGGACTAATGTCCCTCATGATCCCAAATTCTCCCCAAAGGTCCCGAACCCTTTCTTGCAGAAAAAAAGTGAGGTATGTTATCATTAGTCCAATATACGGGCTCTGAACATTAGCTTAGGGGGCGGACAAGGCATGTGGACGGTGATTTACATTGCACCGACAGCAAAGGTTGCGGACAAGATCAAGACCAAGCTTTCGGAAGAAGGTTTTCTGGTACAGACCCGTCCCATCAGTTTATCCAAGCAGCAATTTGAGATTCGCGTCCCTTCTGGGGAATTGGAAGAGGTCCAGGAAGTGCTGAATTCCATTCTGCATTCCTGATTTGTTCGACATCGACGTGCCTTGGCAGATGAAGAAGTACCATCGGTACATAAGGGACTAATCGCGTAAGCGGAGAGAGGAATCGACTTGCATGTATTGTATGCTGCTGTCCTTCCTTCTTTTTTTGTTAGGACAAGGACCGACCTGGTTGCTCCCGGAGACCCTACCAAGATAGATTCAAACATCGGCGCAACAATCTTTCGGTTTTTGCAGGTAACATCAATCGTGCTGACAGAAGCCGGTGATCCTTGCCCTATACCGGCGGATTTTTTTGTTGTGAATGCTGGACAAGGCCCATGGCAGCGTGTGGGTCGTAAGCGGTTTACCGTAGCACGCGGATGAAGCTGCCACAAGCAGCGCTCTGCAGGTTGCGGCCATCAAATCAACGGCTGGAGAGGTGTAGTTGTGTTCAAAGATATATTCCAGAAGAAACGGAAGTACGCTACCATACCTTCCGAGCGTGCACTTCCCGGCGAAGGCCAGGAAGTCCTAGAACGCCCAAAACGTGAAATACCTGAAGGGCTTATGAACAAGTGCAGCAAATGCGGCACCATTCAATATAGCAAGGAATTGGAGAAAAATCTGAAAGTATGTCCTGCCTGCGGTTACCATATGCGTCTTAACGCTATGGAGCGCATTGCTATGGTACTTGATGATCAAGGATTTGTTGAGTTTGATGCTGATATGATATCGGTTGATCCACTTGGCTTTCCTGGATATAGCAACAAATTGGAACAACAACGCCTGAAATCAGGTCTTAAGGAAGCTGTAATTACGGGGGAAGGAAGCATTGATGGCCTGCCTGTAGTTGTGGCTGTCATGAGCTTTGATTTCTTCACAGGCAGCATGGGTTCTGTTGTAGGGGAGAAAATTACCCGTGCCATTGAGCATGCCACAGAGAAACGGTTACCATTGATTATTTTCTCAACATCAGGTGGTGCCCGGATGCAGGAGAGTATTCTCAGCCTCATGCAAATGGCCAAAACAAGCGCAGCTTTATCCCGTTTGGATGAACAGGGCGGGCTGTACATTTCGGTCATTACGGACCCAACGACAGGTGGAGTCTCGGCAAGTTTTGCGAGCCTGGGCGATATTAATATTGCCGAACCTGGCGCTGTATTTGGTTTTGCCGGCAGAATCGTTATCGAACAGACCATCCGTCAGAAGTTACCTGATGATTTCCAGACGGCTGAATTTAATATGCAGCACGGTCAGTTGGACATGGTTGTCCACCGGAAAGAGCTTCGGGCCACTCTTGGCAAGCTTTTGGATATGCATAGTGAAAAAGGAGGGGTCTAAATGGCGGGTGAGTTGCCATATGAAGCGCCTCTGGTTGAGATGCGCAAAAAGATTGATGAACTCGTACAGTTTGGACAGGAAAAAGGCATCGACTTTACGGACGAGATTGCCCGCCTGGAAGAACGTTACCATAGACTTGAAGAAGAGATCTACACTGGCATAACAGCAGCTCAAAAAATGCATCTGGCCCGTCATCAGCAGCGCCCAACGGCGCTGGACCTGATCCAGCTGATATTTACAGACTTCATTGAGCTGCATGGTGACCGCATGTTCGGAGACGATCTTGCGGTTGTTGGTGGGCTTGCCAAGTTGAATGGAAAGACAGTAACGGTAATCGGACAACAGCGGGGGAAAGACACGAAGGATAATATCGCCCGCTTTTTCGGTAGTGCTCATCCAGAAGGATTCCGAAAAGGACTTCGTCTGATGAAACAAGCAAACAAATTTGGCCGTCCTATTATTACGTTTATTGATACTAAAGGGGCGTATCCGGGTAATACTGCAGAAGAGAGAGGTCAATCGGAAGCGATTGCTCGCAACCTGATGGAGATGGCGAAGCTATCGGTTCCTGTTATTGTTGTTGTCATCGGCGAAGGTGGAAGCGGCGGTGCCCTCGCTATGGCTGTGGGTAATCGTGTGTTAATGCTGGAACATGCGATCTATTCTGCAATCTCTCCGAACGGCGCTGCTTCGATTCTCTGGAAGGATGCATCCAAGGCAGATCAGGCGGCTGAAGCAATGAAGATAACAGCCAAAGACCTGCTGGAGATGGAAGTCATTGAAGAGATTGTCCCTGAGCCACGCGGCGGTGCTCATCGGGATTATGAAGCGTCTGCTGCTTTCATCAGTGAAGCTTTGGTCCGTCATCTCGACGATATGAAGGGTTGGAGCGGTGAGCAGCTGAAACAGGATCGTTATGAGAAATTCCGTAAAATTGGATCGGTCACGTTTGAACCTCAAGCATCCATTGAAGCCCCTCAAGAGCTTGTAGAAGTCGATGTTGCGAGTAATTTGTCGGGAAATGCTGAATAATGTGACGAATTTCCTATACAAATGAGCAAAAGTATAGTAAATTTAATAGTTGGAAAAAGAAAAATAGATAAAGAGTAATACCTTTAAAATCGGAGGAAACCCAAAATGCGTAAAACGAAAATTGTATGTACCATTGGTCCATCCAGTGAATCTCTGGAGAACACCAAAAAATTGATTATGGCCGGTATGAATGTGGCCCGTCTGAACTTCTCCCACGGTGATTTCGATGAGCACGGCGGACGGATCATTGCGATTCGCCAAGCATGCGAAGAGTTGAACAAAACAGTAGCGATCCTGCTGGACACCAAAGGACCGGAAATTCGGACAGGTAAACTCGAAGTTGAACCAATCGAATTGGTTCAAGACGAGTACATCACTTTGACAACAGAAGAAATTCTGGGAACCAAAGAACGTCTTTCCATTACGTATACAGATCTTCCGAATGATGTTGAACCGGGATCTACAATTCTGATCGACGACGGTCTGATCGGACTGACTGTGGTGGAAGTGCAAGGCACCGAGATCAAATGTCGTATCGTTAACGGCGGATCGATCAAAAGCAAAAAAGGTGTTAACGTTCCGGGCGTTGCCATTTCTCTGCCGGGTATCACCGAAAAAGACGCTAACGATATCGTATTTGGTATCGAACAAGGTGTCGATTTCATCGCGGCTTCTTTTGTACGTAAAGCAAGTGACGTACTTGAGATTCGTGAATTGCTTGAAAAACACAATGCTGGACATATCCAAATCATCTCCAAAATCGAAAACCAACAAGGTGTCGATAACCTCGACGAAATCCTTGAAGTGTCTGACGGCCTGATGGTTGCTCGTGGAGACCTGGGTGTTGAGATTCCTGCGGAAGAAGTACCATTGGTACAAAAACGCATGATCCAAAAATGTAATGTTGCAGGTAAACCGGTTATCACAGCTACACAAATGCTGGATTCCATGCAGCGTAACCCGCGTCCAACACGTGCGGAAGCAAGTGACGTGGCGAATGCGATCTTCGACGGTACGGACGCAATCATGTTGTCCGGTGAGACAGCTGCGGGTAAATACCCAGTTGAATCTGTTCTGACTATGTCCCGTATTGCTGAAAAAGCAGAATCTGCTCTGCCTTACCAAGAGTTGTACCTGAAACAACGTGTTGCTCAACAAACAACAGTTACAGAAGCAATCAGCCAATCGGTTGCTCTCCAAGCTCAAGATTTGAACGCAAAAGCGATCATCACTTCGACTGAATCAGGACACACTGCACGCATGATTTCCAAGTATCGTCCAGAATCTCCAATCATCGCTGTGACAACGGAAGACAGAACTTCCCGTCGTTTGGCTCTGGCTTGGGGTGTAACTCCTGTCAAAGGAAGACTGGTTGATTCCACGGATGCTTTGTTCGAAAACGCAATTGAAGGCGGCGTAAAATCCGGGCTTGTTAAAGAAGGAGACCTGGTTGTGATCACAGCAGGTGTACCTTTGGGTCGTTCCGGTTCTACCAACCTGATTAAAGTAAGCCAAATTCCAAACAACGCTTAATCGCGTCTTGGATGGAGAAGCAACAGGAAAGAAGCAATGGGGCGTTCTTGTCCCGTTGCTTTTTTTCCATCTTATTGACACTTTACAACCATGTAACACGTATGAATGATAGAACGAAGGAGGCCGATAACGTGCGAGAACAGAGCAATGGTAGCTGGTATGCGGCACGTCTTCGTGTACGCTATCAAGAAAGTGACCAGATGGGCGTGGTCTACCACGCGAACTATTTGAATTGGTTTGAAATCGGTCGAACTGAGATGATTCGCCAAATGGGGTATACATATCGTAAAATAGAGGAACAGGGGTTACTGCTTCCCGTAACCGGACTGGATGTGAAGTATCACAAGCCTGCCCGATATGATGATGAGATTATCATTTTCACCCGTATTGCTGCATTTAGTGGTCTGCGACTGAATTATGAGTATGACGTAAGACGCATGTCTGAAGAACCTGATGAGCATATGGCGATTGGAGAACGGGTATGGTCAACTGATGAATCGCTCCCCGGAGAACGGCTAGTTACAGGTTCTACCCAGCATGTGTGGGTAAATGGAGACTGGAAGCCAGTTCGGCTGGATAAGGCAGCCTCTGAGCTATACAGCGCGCTTGAAAAGGTGTGGCTTTCGGGAAAGGGGTAATACGTCAATGCGAAAATGGATGTGGGCTTTACTCTTAATCATTCCGGTGATTGAATTATTTGGTTTTATTCTGATGAGTGACTGGATCGGAGCCGGAAAGACATTGCTTCTCATGATTCTCACGTCCTTGATTGGTATAGCAATGTTGCAGTTTGAAGGGCGAAAAGTACTTGTAGACGCCAAATCCGAGATGGAGCGTGGCAAGGTACCTGGAAGAAAAATGGTCGATGGTCTTTTTATTTTTGTCGGTGGTTTCCTGCTCTTGATTCCAGGTTTTGTGACGGATCTGATCGGGTTTACACTGGTATTTCCATTAACACGTCCGGTTTACCGTCTGTTCTTCCTGGGATGGTTGGAGAAAAAAATGAAAAGTGGAAAAATTACGTTTTATCGTCGCCCGAAATGAAACACCAGTTGTTATGCATAATGGAAAAGGCTCCGCTCAGCAGATGATTTCTGTTGAACGAAGCCTTTTTCTATTTTACCTGTGTGCTCATAAGATGATGCCTCATCGGACACGTCCGTTGATGATATACGTTCTAAGGTCACGTAATACGTTAGCCCGATTGAACGCATCAAGAATCACGAGACTGACAGGGCCAATGATCAAGCCCAGAACACCGAACAACTTCAAACCCACAAACATGCCAACCAGGGTGGCGAGTGGGTCGAGCCCTACACTACTTGCAAGTACCTTCGGTTCAATAATCTGACGGGCGATCAATAAGATCAGATAGATAATACTAATGCCAATACCCAGATACAGATCCCCATTCATAAAGAGGTATGCTGCCCAGGGCACCATGACCAGACCAACACCCAGATAAGGAAGCAGATCGACCAAACCAATCATCAGAGCGATGGTGAAGGCTGAATTGACTTGCAATATAAGCAGTCCAATCATGACAAATAGTGCTGTGATCGAGATCATAATCAATTGTGCTCTTGCGTATCCGAACAGTGCCTTTTTAAGATCAGTCCATATGTCGGATATCGGCTTGCGAATGGAAGAGGGCACCCAGCCCGATACGGTAATGCTATGCCGGGTCCAGCTTTTGCTAATGAAGAATGTAGACAATAACACAACGATTAATACCGCGCCCATGTTAGGCAGTGATGTCAGCAGACTCAGAATCATGTTGAAAAATCCGGTGACCAGATCTGTCACGGCTGTACCCACCGTTTCAGTTGTTTTACTAATATTGCTGTTGATGGTTTCCTGATAGTTGGGATTTTCCTTGTAAAATTCATTGATCTGCGCAGTCAAACTTTGAATGGTGTCATTCTGGGTCCAGCGTACAAACGTGTCCTTGATCTCATCAACATGAAGATCAAAGCTTGTCGTAAGTGAAATAACTTCTTTTACCATGCGGGTAATCGCCGCAGACAGCACCACCGCAATGGCTCCAAAATAAAGGATCAGTGAAAGAGTCACAGCCAGCCAGCGCGGGAATCGTGCTCGATGCTGAAGCAGTTTCACTAAAGGATTCATGGCATATGCGATAATCCAGGCAATCGCAAAAGGGTACAAAAGCGGGAACAGCAAGTATATGGCAACGGCGATCAGAACGGTCGCAATGATAACCCATAAGCCCCGGAGCAGGCGTTTCATTATTATTCTATCCAAGCATCAACTCTCCTTATTTCAATTAAGCCGACCTATGTATGATCCGATCCATGAAGCAGTATTAGAAATAGATGGCTATCTTAATTAATATAGAGCATTTACAAGGTTTTGAAACGCCGGGATGTTGCCAGAACTTGTTCAAAAGCGGACTTTTGAACAAGATCTACGAGGATTCTTTCTTTTGCCTAGAGTATGCCTTAGTATTACAGAATATAGCAATAGAAAGTTCTTCATACGACAGGATTGGTTAAAAAACATTAAATGTCAACCTTGTTTTTGTAAAGGCTTTCAAAAATGCTTTATCAGTCCGATAAAGAAGTTTGATGTGCGAATGAACTCTCATCATGTTCACATAAACGACAAAATCCAGTATGATGTTATAAGTAAATACCGATTGACAGATAGGAAAACCGTATTTTGAAATATTTGTTAATTTTAAAATGAAAATGTTTACAAAAAGAGAATAGGTGCATTTTGGCACTTATATGACACTCTGGAATGGTTCCTGATTTCGCTTATTAAAGGAGAGATGTATATGACAGCTACCAAAGGTCTGGAAGGCATCGTTGCAACAACCTCTTCGATCAGTTCTATTGTAGACGGTGTGCTTACATACCGTGGTTACGATATCGACGATTTGGCTGAACATGCCAGCTTTGAAGAAGTTGCCTATTTGTTGTGGTTTGGTAAATTGCCAACAACGGATGAACTGAAATCCCTTCGTAAAAGCCTGAGCGATTACGCGCCGATTCCGAGCGAGTTGATTGCACAAATCCAATTGTATCCGAAAAACGTCAGTACCATGGCAGCACTTCGTTCCGCTGTCTCTGCACTTGCACTGTACGATGAGCAAGCGGATGAGATGACAACGGAAGCGAATGAGAACAAAGCGGTTAAGTTGCAAGCACAGTTGCCAACGATTGTGGCAGCCATCGCCCGTATCCGTCAGGGCAAAGAACCTGTGGCTCCAAAAGAAGGCGCTTCCATCGCAGAGAACTTTTTATATATGATGACTGGTGAAGAACCATCCGAGACCGCAGTGAAAGCATTGGATCAAGCCCTTGTCCTGCATGCGGATCACGAGTTAAACGCTTCGACATTTGCAGCCCGTGTAACGGTTGCTACGCTGTCAGATATCTATTCCGGTGTAACTTCCGCCATTGGCGCACTGAAGGGACCACTGCATGGCGGTGCTAATGAAGCCGTTATGAAAATGTTGAATGAGATCGGTACGCCTGATCGTCTTGAAGCGGCAATTCAGGAAAAACTGAATAATCGTGAAAAAATCATGGGCTTTGGACATCGGGTGTACAAAAACGGTGATCCACGCGCCAAACATCTACAGAAGATGTCCAAGGAACTTGGCGAGATGAACAATGATACGCGTTTGTATGATATGTCTGTGAAGATCGAGGAACTGGTAACAGGACAAAAAGGACTGAAGCCTAACGTAGACTTCTATTCTGCTTCTGTGTATACCCAACTGGAGATCGAACAGGAATTGTTCACTCCGATCTTTGCGATCAGCCGGGTTTCTGGATGGACTGCTCATATTTTGGAACAGCTTGCGGACAATCGCATTATTCGTCCACGTGCGGAGTACACTGGCCCTACAGAACAGAAATACGTTTCTATTGAACTTCGCTAATAGCCGCAAAAACAGTATAATAATATAGACGAGGTGAAGGGTTGGAAAGCAGAGGCGTTATTGGCTTGAGCTCGTCAGGACCCTTCTCTCAACAAGACTAGTGGTATGATGAATACTGCATATACGAAACCTAGGAGGAATTTTAACTATGAAATTAGAAAAATTTGCTCACCCAACTGAAGGCGAAAAAATTCAAATTGATAACGGTACACTTCAAGTACCTAGTAACCCAATCATTCCATTTATCGAAGGTGACGGTACAGGCCGTGATATCTGGAAAGCTTCCAAACGTGTATTGGATGCAGCTGTTGAAAAAGCTTATGATGGCAACAAAAAAATCGCATGGTATGAAGTGTTTGCTGGACAAAAAGCATTCGATACATACGGTGAGTGGTTGCCGAATGATACACTGGAAGCCATTCGTGAGTATATCGTAGCGATCAAAGGACCATTGACTACGCCAATCGGTGGCGGTATTCGTTCCCTGAACGTAGCCCTGCGTCAAGAGCTTGACCTGTACACATGCTTGCGTCCTGTTCGTTATTTCGACGGTGTACCTTCTCCGGTTAAACGTCCTGAGCTGGTAGACATGGTCATTTTCCGTGAGAATACGGAAGATATCTATGCAGGAATCGAGTATGCTGAAGGTTCTGAAGAAGTGAAAAAAGTGATCCAATTCCTGCAACAGGAAATGGGTGCTAACAAAATCCGTTTCCCTGAGACTTCCGGTATTGGTATCAAACCAGTTTCTTCTGAAGGTTCGAAACGTTTGGTACGTGCAGCAATTCAATACGCAATTGATCATAACCGTAAGAGTGTTACATTGGTACACAAAGGTAATATCATGAAATTTACCGAAGGTGCCTTCAAAAACTGGGGATACGAAGTGGCTGAAGAAGAGTTCGCTGACAAAGTATTCACTTGGGCACAATATGACATCATCAAAGATAACGAAGGTACAGATGCAGCGAATGCAGCACAAAAAGCCGCTGAAGATGCTGGTAAAATCATCGTAAAAGATGCGATTGCCGATATCGCTCTGCAACAAGTATTGACTCGTCCAGGCGAATTTGATGTTATCGCAACATTGAACCTGAACGGTGACTATCTGTCCGATGCACTTGCAGCGCAAGTTGGCGGAATTGGTATTGCTCCTGGAGCGAACATCAACTACGTAACAGGACATGCTATCTTCGAAGCAACTCACGGTACTGCACCTAAATACGCGGACAAAGATGTCGTGAACCCTGGTTCCGTTATTCTGTCCGGAGTAATGTTGCTTGAGCACTTGGGATGGCAAGAAGCAGCTAACCTGATCTACAAAGGTATGGAAACATCCATTAACAATAAAACAGTAACGTATGACTTTGCACGTCTGATGGACGGCGCTACTGAAGTGAAATGTTCTGAATTCGCGGATCAAATCATTAAAAACCTGTAAGGGGAGATGTGAATCTTGACTATTCAGCGCAAAAAAATCACAGTAGTCGGCGCCGGTTTTACCGGTGCTACGACCGCATTAATGCTTGCCCAAAAAGAACTCGGGGATGTTGTGCTGGTTGATATTCCTCAACTGGAGAACCCGACGAAGGGGAAAGCACTCGATATGATGGAAGCAAGTCCTGTTCAAGGATTTGACAGTCATATCGTCGGTACTTCCAACTACGAAGATACTGCAGGTTCTGAGATTGTAATCATTACCGCTGGTATCGCCCGTAAACCGGGTATGAGCCGCGACGATCTGGTCAATACAAATGCGGGTATCGTGAAGTCCGTTTGTGAAAATGTGAAAAAATATTGCCCTGATTCCATCGTCATTATTCTAAGCAACCCGGTGGATGCGATGACTTATGCTGCTTATCAGACCCTTGGTTTTCCTAAAAACCGTGTTATCGGTCAGTCAGGTGTTCTGGATACAGCACGTTATTGTACCTTCATTGCGCAAGAGCTGAACGTATCTGTTGAAGATGTTCGTGGATTCGTTCTTGGCGGTCACGGAGACGATATGGTACCCCTCGTTCGTTATTCGAGCGTGGGAGGCATTCCGATCGATACGCTGATTCCGGCTGACCGGATCGAATCCATCGTGCAGCGCACCCGTGTTGGCGGTGGTGAGATTGTGAATCTGCTCGGTAACGGCAGTGCATATTACGCACCGGCGGCTTCACTTGTTCAGATGACCGAAGCGATTTTGAAGGACAAGAAACGTATCATTCCAGTCATTGCTTATCTTGAAGGTGAATATGGCTATCATGATCTGTTCCTCGGTGTACCAACCATTCTGGGTGGTAACGGCATTGAGAAAATATTCGAACTTGACCTGACAACGGAAGAAAAAGCAGGATTGGATAAATCTGCTGATTCGGTTCGCAATGTCATCTCGGTAGTAAACTTGTAAGTTTGAAAACTTTTTGAACAGAAGCTAAAAGAAAACCTCCGGTAAACCCGGAGGTTTTCTTTTCTTTGGATAAGATCCCCAGTATAATGGGATGTGATGTATAGCACACCGAAAATGTTGAGGAGGATGAAAATTTTGACAATGATTATGTATCTGCTCCATATTATTGGAGCACTGGCGATGGGATTCTATTTGATTCTGCCATTTGTGGTCGGTAAGATCCGTACCTTGAATGCTGCAGCACAAGAGGGAGCCTTTGCATCGCTTCGTTCTTTGAACAAAGTCGCGCAGTATGGACTTGTAATCCAACTTCTTACTGGTGGTTACCTGATGACCAAAGGTGAGTATTCTCATGTCTGGATGGCTGTCGTTGTTGTTCTGCTCTTGGCTATTGCGGCTATTGGAGGAATTATGGGTAAACCGCTCCGACTCGCTGCAGAAGGTGTGAAAAACAAGCGTGATGTGGGTCCTGAGCAAAGCAAGATCCGTATGTTCAGTACACTTCTGGCTGTATTCTTGCTAATCATGGTGTACCTGATGGTGAATAATCAGGTGATCTAAGTGCGTTGTGGACGGTTAATCCACCCTACAAAGATGTATTGTTAGTCGTTGGTTAAGCGTTTGCAGAAGTAATTAGTACAAGCCAGATGATATGTAAGATGGTGTTTCGTTGAAACAAACAAAAAATAGACAGCCTTATTGGCTGTCTATTTTTTGTTATTACCAAGATGATGAAATTAGCAGTCCTCGGTTTATTTGAACTGGAACTATAGAGGGATCACTATCATACATAACAGCATGCATATTCCATCAGACACGGTCTACATTGGTTAGGTTGTACTCACAGTATACGCACGCACTGCATTTCGACCATTGCGCTTGGATTCGTACAAGGCAGTATCAGCGTCGCGTAACAAGGACTCCAGCGAATCTGACCCTCCATTGTACTGGGCAATACCAAAGCTTGAGGTCAGTGTAATAGGCACTCCCTTAACATCCAGGGGGTCATTCAACAAGGCAACTCTCAGTTGTTCGGCAAGTTTCTCGGCTTCTTGAAGTGAGGTATTCGGAAGAGCGATCACAAACTCTTCTCCTCCATAACGGGCAAATAACATCTCAGGGCTTAAATATCGATTACAAACAGAGACCACATGAATGATGGCCTGATCGCCAACATCATGCCCGTAGGTATCGTTGATGCGTTTAAAGTAATCAATATCAAATAAAATAAATGAAACAGGTTGCGGATTAAGCTGAGCTTCACTCAAAATTTCCCGTCCTCTATGCAAAAATTGAGTGCGATTATAGATTTTGGTCAGACCATCAAAATAAGCCAGTTGTTTGAGTTGTTCTTGCAAGAAGCGTTGTTCCGTTATATCGATTAACATAATTAGACTGCCGACAGTCTGTGCATCCTTGTTATACACGTAAGATGTCCTGACCTGATAACAGACGGTCTCTCCATTTAACTGCCAGTACAGATCGGTTTGCAGTCCTTCTCTTCCGTATTCAACGGGAAACGTCTTTCCAGCAAGATTAAGCCAGATATCATCCAAGGGTTGACCTATCATGGTTGTATTAAGCTCTGGCAACATGTCACGCAGAGATCTGTTGTAATCGACCAGTCGATTGAAACTATCCAGTACAATAACACCTTCACGCATGCTCTCGAAAATACTGTCTTTGGCGATGGGTACGATGGTCAGGAGACGAGAGGATAGAATGGCCCAAATATACATGGCAGAGGTAATACACATGAGTACGGGTACGGGGTCCATCCCGCCAGGAGTCAAACCAAGCAAATACAGAAAAGCTGCGACCATAGGAATAATCTGTGAAGTAATCAGTGTAAGTAATTGACGACGGTACATCTTCTTGGTGTGTTTCCAGTGTCCGATTAGAATGAGGCAGGCACACAACAGACAAGAGAACGTGAATGCGCCGTGTACAACATACCATTGACCCACTGCGATATCCATCAGAGGTACGGGACTATTTTCTCTCAGCCATACTTTTTTATAAAAAAGATGATGAAAGTCATTGGTTGCTACCATACATAGTGTAATGGAAGGGATTACAAACAATGCGGCAGTTACCTTTTTGGATAACGTTTTTCCTGTATACTTTATCATCAACATGAGGCCAAGAGATGCGGAGAAGGGCATGCCTACATACTCCACGGTGGTCCAAAACTTCATCTGCTCCAGCGTGTTGCTGGCCAGCTCAATTGCATATCCAAAAGTGTATATGGAGAGTGCGGCTGTGTAGAGAATGAATATTTTGGAACTGGGGATCTCGGATCTTCTGAAATAGGTATATAAACACAAAAAGACATTCAGCACGGCTGAAGTGGCTACGAGTGTTATATATGAATTAATATGCGATTCCATTGTCAGGTCTCCATGTTAGGTTAGGATGATTAAACCAGTAAAAATGATATTTAAAGCACATCTGTATACTGTACATTGTACATCAGCCCAACCAGCATAGGAATACACTTTGTATCATGAAACAGTCTAATTTCGAATAAATTTCGAATTTTCTGTATAACAAGTAATGATGGAAAAAGGTTGTTTGATATCCAAAGAGAGTGGTAAATAACGAATAGAGACAGCACACTGAGACTTGAGTTGCTGTTGATCGCAGAAGAATAATCTGGACAGTTACTGCCATCCTACAGAATGAGACTTTTTTCAGAGAACGAAAGACAAGGAAGTGTGCAGTTATGTCCATGTCTTCTGTAATCCAAATATATTCACATTTTGAGAGGAGAATGTTAGATGTCAACCACACCACAAAATCAAAAAACAATGCCGGCACAGCACCAGGATCAACGCCCCGGAATCGAATCAGAGATGCATCCCAGACCGGAATTTGAGAAGCCTGAATACAAGGCGGCAGGTAAACTGACGGGTAAGGTGGCGCTTATTACAGGGGGTGACAGCGGAATTGGACGTGCTGTTGCTGTTACGTATGCCAAGGAAGGCGCGGATGTCGCCATTGTATACCTGAGCGAGCACGAAGATGCCAAAGAAACGAAGCGTCAGGTTGAACAGGAAGGACGCAAGTGCATCTTGATTGCAGGTGACATTGGTGATGATGCCTTTGCGAAGAAATCGGTTCAGCAGACAGTAGATGAACTGGGCAAACTGGACATTGTCGTGAATAACGCAGCAGAACAGCATCCACAGCAGAATCTGGAGGATATTACGCCAGAACAGCTGGAGCGAACATTCCGTACCAATATCTTCGGCATGTTCTATGTGACGCAGGCAGCCCTGCCACATCTGAAGAAAGGCAGTACGATTATTAATACAACCTCCATCACAGCCTATCGCGGAAGCCCGACCCTGCTTGACTATTCATCTACCAAAGGAGCAATCACTTCGTTCACTCGTTCGCTATCGATGAATGTGATTGAGAAGGGGATTCGTGTTAATGCCGTTGCACCAGGGCCGATCTGGACACCGCTCATTCCATCCACATTTGATGAGAAAAAAGTAAGTGAGTTTGGTGCAACCCAGCCGATGAAACGTCCGGGGCAACCGGATGAACTGGCTCCCGCCTATGTATATCTAGCTTCAGATGATTCTTCGTATGTAAGCGGACAGGTAATGCATGTGAACGGCGGTGAAGTGGTAAACGGGTAATTCTTTAAGATGCTTTCGGAATTCGTATAGGATTGAATATATAGAGAGACGTATCGCATTCAGCATGGCTGAGCGGTGCGTCTTTTTTATATCAGGGAGAATGTGCAAGTTTAAGAAGCGGTTAGCAGCTGTTTACAAAAGTCTGCATCTGCGTTGATACATATATGATATTGTACGAATAGCCTTGCTGACTGGAATCTCCCTAATCTGTGATATGATAGATCGAGCAATTATACTCGGAGGGATAAGTCATATGAAAATGAGCAAACAGAATGCAGCGCATTATATATGGGGTGGACAGTGCGATGGCTGGCACCTTGTTCAAAACGATAAATTGAGCATCATTCATGAGCGAATGCCTGCAGGAACGGCTGAAACACGACATTACCATTCGGTAAGCCGTCAGTTTTTTTTCATCCTCAGCGGTGAAGCATGTATGGAACTTAATGGTGAAATGTTCGTGCTGGAAACCCATGAAGGAATAGAGATTGCCCCCGGAATGCCGCATCAGATGATGAATCGCAGCAACGAAGAAGTGGAGTTTCTCGTTATTTCCAATCCAGGCACCCGTGGGGACCGAATTGAACTGGATTCAAGGTAGAGCAAGACATAAGATGTTAATCTGATTATAAAGGAAGAGATAGATGAGACCGTTTCGAATTCGCCTTGCCATCATTATGATGGTGCTGATCGGTGTATCCGTCATTGTGGCTGGCTATACGATGGGCAGAGTGTTTAAGACTACGCATATAACCGCATTAGAGCAAACCATGGTGCGCGAGATTAATTTGCTCAAAGCAACTTTTCCATTCCATGATGCAAGTGATCCAACCTCGGAAGCCACACGAAAGTATTATTCAGATCGAGCGCTGGAACTGGATCGACTGACGGATTCCCGTGTAACCTTCATCAATAAAGACGGCATGGTCATTGGAGATTCCGAGAGTGATCCGGCATCCATGGATAATCACTTGAACCGTGAGGAGATTAAGGGTGCCGTCGGAGATGGATACGGGCAATCCATACGTTACAGTGAGACATTGGGACAAGACATGCTGTATGTAGCGCTACCTGTGAATTCGGATCAAAGTGACATGATTGAAATGCCCAGCGGCAAATTTGATGGCTACATCCGCCTTTCGATGAGTCTGCATGCGGTAGATCAGGGCCTCCAGCGTGGTTGGATGATTATGTTTGCTGCACTTGGACTACTGTTCTTAATTGTCGCGTTTGTCAGTTATCGGGTTGCGCGCGGACTAACCTCCCCGATCGAGCATATTACAAAAGTGGCTCATCGTATCACCAAGCTGGAATACGATGCCAGAGTTGATGTAACGCGTAGAGATGAGATCGGACAGTTGGGGCTTGCGATCAACGGAATGGCAGACAGCTTGCAGTCCCAGCTGAAGACGATTCGTGACAATGAAGCGTTGCTACAGAGTGTCCTTGCTAACATGACTGGAGGCATTGTCATGATCGATGCAGGACAGTCCATTGCATTGGTTAATCGGGAAGCGGAGCGTATGCTTGGTATTCAGGCAGGAAAGGTTACGAGTAAGCCTTATACTGAATTGAAGAGACACTACGAATTAACACGTACCATTGAAGAGAGTGTTGCATTGAAAGAACGGATGCATGAAGAAGTGAGTGTGTTCAACCCTGAGGAAAAACTGATTCGTATTGATGGCGTACCGATGTCCGAAGATGATGGTGGATATCGAGGCATGTTGTTCCTGTTGCAGGACGTGACAGCAATCCGCCGACTGGAATCAATGCGCAGTGAGTTTGTTGCAAATGTCTCTCATGAGCTTAAGACACCAGTCGCTGCGGTCAAGGGCTTTGCCGAAACGTTGCTCAGTGGCGGGGTACAGGATAAGGAAACAGAGCGATCATTCCTGAAAATCATCTATGATGAAGGAGATCGACTTAACCGATTAATTGGGGATATCCTGGAGTTATCCAAAATTGAATCGAAACGGGCACCATTGCAATGCTCTCCTGTTCATGTACACTCTTTCTTCGAAAATGGTGCTGGGCACCTTGTCCAAGGTGGCGGAGAAAAAACAGATTCGTCTGGAAATGCATGTTCCGGAGGAGTTGTACATTGAAGCAGATGAGGACAAGATGAAGCAGATATTTATCAATCTGTTATCCAACGGAATCAATTATACCCCCGATGGTGGACGAGTGAAGTTACAGGTGACGATGGATAACGATGACGAAGTTGTCTTTGCAGTGTCGGATACAGGAATTGGCATACCGAAAAAAGATTTGCCGCGAATTTTCGAACGGTTCTATCGTGTTGATAAAGGCAGATCCCGTAATTCAGGGGGCACGGGCCTTGGGCTTTCCATCGTTAAACATCTGGTGGAATTGCATCATGGCAAATTGGCTGTAGAGAGTGAACTGGGCATGGGGACAACGTTCCGTGTGATCCTTCCATTCATTCAGGAAGAAGAGATGTAGGCGTCTGGTATCAAAATGTAAAAAGGTTGTATTGTTTTACACCGCGTTAACAAATTAGTGCTATGATAGAAAAAGTGTTGTGGCAACAGACAACCTATGAAGAGAGAAGGGGTATCATGGCACAGCGTTTACTAGTTATTGAAGATGAACCTACATTATCAAGATTACTCACGTATAACCTGACACAGGAAGGTTACGACGTTACGGCAGAGGATCACGGATCTGCAGGATATGATCGGGCCTTTTCCCAGGAATTTGATCTCATTTTGCTGGATCTGATGCTTCCGGGTATGAATGGTCTGGACATTCTGAACAAGTTAAGAATACAGGGTGTCAGTACACCTGTTATCATTCTGACGGCCAAGAACGGTGAAGCTGAGGTTGTACAGGGACTGAAATCGGGTGCGGATGATTATATTACCAAACCGTTTGGTGTATCAGAGTTATTAGCCCGAGTGGATGCGGTATTAAGACGTTATTCCAATGGCGAAGATTTACCACAGCTTGAGGACAAAGATGGCTCACGAATTATTCTGGGAGAGCTGGAGATTTACCCTTTGCAAATATGAAGTGACACTGGGTGGACAATCCATCAGTCTGCGTCCGAAAGAGTTCGAAGTACTTCTATATTTGGCTAAAAAGCCGGGTGTGGTACTGACAAGGGATGATCTGATGAACGCTGTGTGGGGCTTTGATTATATTGGAGGTCAACGAACCGTGGATGTTCACGTCAGCTCATTACGTAAAAAGCTGGAGCTGGACCCGGAATCGGTTCATATTGATTCCATTCGTGGTGTAGGTTATAAATTGGTTGTCAAAAGAAAAACTCCCCATCATTCAAGTTAGCAATGATCGGGGAGTTTTATTTTACGTTCTTTTAACATAAAGGAAGATTTTTCTTTACGTAGAGGGAGTAGCATGGACTTATCTGAGTGATACTTTGTACCTACATAACCCGCCTCAAGACGGAGGTATTACGTAAAGGAGAATGCGCATTTATGCCCATGTTGCTCGAAGTGAAACCTGACCAGCCTCATGTTGTTTTACATAATGAAGAAATAGCGACACCCGAACAGCAGCATCATGAAGTAAAGGTGGGTGCTGAAGAACCTGTAATCCATTTGCATGACTATTATCGTCAGGTACCTGTCGCCGGGGTCCATACGACCTGTGGAGAAGCTGCTACGATGATGAATCAAGATCAGGAGCACCCATGTATCGTATTGTGTGATGAGCAGATGAAACCTACTGGATTGTTAATGCGAGAGACGTTATATCGGATGTTAAATGGCCGTTTTGCCGCAGATCTATTCTACCGTAAGCCGGTCATACAAGTAGTGAATACATCTCCGGTTATAGCAGATATTCATATGGAAGCCTCAACAATTATTGATATCGCACTTGGACGGGATGAACAGCATTTCTACGATTGTCTGCTGGTTACGGAACAAGGCAGACTGCTTGGTGTGCTGACGATGCGTGACGTAATGTCGCTCTCCCGCAGATTGCAACAGGCTTCTTCGGCAGAACGGGTACGTACGGTGTCCGAGAGCAGGCAGGAGATATCCAGAATCAACGAGGCGGTCAACAAGCTGGTTCATGCTGCTAATGAGACCGTTCAAGAGGCCCGTGAGATCATGGCATTGTCCAAGCAGGGCGAAGAGAGTTTGAAACACGTTGATGCTTCCTATAACCGGGTACATCAGCATATGGAGAGTCAAGGTCAACATGCGGATCACATGCTGAATTCGATCAAAACAGGCTCAGGCATGGCACAATCCATTCGCTCCCTGGCAGATCAGAGTGGTCTCCTTGCCCTGAATGCTTCCATCGAAGCAGCTCATGCCGGTGAATATGGACGAGGTTTTCAGATTGTTGCAGGCGAGATTCGAGCGCTCGCAAAACAGACCCGTGAGGTTGCGGGGAACATGTCTTCATTGTTAGAGAATGTTGGTGGATTGACCCTTCAGACTGTTGAACTGGTTAAGGCAAGCGGAGCGGAGATTGACGACAGTTCGGTGCATGTCACCGCAGGGGGAGCAACGTTCCGACAATTGAACAGTGCAGTGAGAGAGTTGTCTCGTATAGCAGAAGAGATCGCCATGGAAGGCGGGAAAGCTGGAGAAGTGGCAGAGCACATTCGTACGAAGCTGGATGAGATGGTTTCGAATGGTGAGTAAACTATAAGGTAGTCAATAAGGCAGGCATCAGCAATCAGATTGATCCATCAAGCAGATCATGAAGGTTAAGGATGTCTTTTTTACATTCCGTTAACATGAAAGTGATACTGTTTTTACAATGAAAGGGTAGGATATTAAAGATGGCCGAGCAGCGATGAAAGATTATCAGTATCGGTCTCAACGTAAAGGGAGTTACCGTGTCCCTGCAGCGAAGGAGAAGTGAACATCCATGAAGGACCTCATTCACATTGAAAATCTTAATTTATATTATGATACGCATCACGCGCTTAAAAATATATCGATGGATCTGCCGGAAAAAACCGTTACTGCGTTCATCGGGCCGTCAGGTTGTGGTAAATCGACATTGCTTCGCACGTTAAAACCGGATGAATGACATGATTCCGGGTGTTCGTGTGGAAGGACAGGTTATGCTGAGTGGCTCCGATATCTACAGTAACGAGATTGAAGTGGAGACACTGCGTAAACGAGTTGGCATGGTGTTCCAACAGCCGAATCCTTTTCCAAAATCCATATACGATAACGTGGCTTATGGACCGCGCTTGCACGGGGTAACCCAAAAGGCTGAACTGGATCAGTTGGTGGAACAAAGTCTTGTCCATGCTGCCCTATGGGATGAAGTGAAGGATGTATTGAAAAAGTCGGCACTTAGTTTGTCTGGCGGACAACAACAGCGTCTCTGTATTGCGCGGGCGCTGGCTGTACAGCCTGACGTTCTGCTGATGGATGAAGCAACTTCTGCACTCGACCCGATCTCCACATTGAAGATTGAGGAGCTGGTGAAGGAATTGCATCACAAGTATACGATCGTTATGGTTACCCACAATATGCACCAGGCGGCACGGGTATCTGGACGCACGGTATTTTTCCTGAATGGTGAAGTGGTGGAGGCAGCTGATACGGAGACGTTATTCTCCACACCGCAAGATTCCCGGACCGAAGATTATATATCTGGAAGGTTCGGTTAAGCGAGCTGAATTGGAATGATCCCGGCATACCCGGAGATGATGGATAAGGAGGACATGAAATCTATGATTCGCAGAAAAGAATTTGATCAGGAGCTTGAAGAGCTGCGTACCTTGCTCAAACAAATGGGTGAACATGTAGGAGCAGCATTGGATGGTGCTATTGAGAGTTTACAAACGATGAACGCGGAGAAAGCTCAGGTCATCATCAAGAATGATGCGAATCTGAATGCCCTTGAAGACAAAATTATGGAACTTGGCTCCAAACTGATCATCACACAACAGCCGGTGGCGAAGGATCTCAGACGTATTATCGTGGCATTCAAAATTTCCAGTGATCTGGAGCGTATGGGAGATCTTGCGCTCGATGTGGCAAAGGTGACACTCCGGATGGATGGACAGAAGCTGATTAAACCTCTGGTGGATATCCCGCAAATGGCAGAAATCGTGAAATCCATGATTGATGAATCCATCGAATCTTTCCTGAAAGAAAACACAGATCTGGCCTATAAAATGGCTCAAACGGACGATCAGGTCGATCAACTGTACAGCCACATGATCAGTGATCTCTACACGTTAATGACAGAGCATCCTAATCAGGCTTCACAGGCTATGCTGCTGATGATGGTTGGACGTTACATTGAACGAATTGGCGATCATGCAACCAATATTGGTGAGAGCACGGTGTACCTGGTGACAGGTAAACGTCCGGATCTGAATCAATAGAAGAGCATTACTTTGGAATTGGGGAATCAGTGTGATTAAGTAATGCAATCATATGAATGGAAAAGGACTTTCTCTCAGGTAGGCTGTGTACAGCTGTCTGTGGAGAAGGTTCTTTTTGCGATTAAATGTGAAGTGAAAGAGGCTATTCTTTTTGATGTGACAGGTGGGTATGGTATCATGAGAGTAGATGTAATTTGAAGAGGTTGACCATATAATACGCGAGGTGCTGGAATGGACAAGTTTATTCTCATAGATGGAAATAGCATTATTTACAGGGCGTTTTTTGCAATGCCGCCTTTGACCAACTCGAAAGGTTTGCATACCAATGCGGTATATGGCTTCACCACGATGCTGCTGAGACTGCTTGAAGAGCATAAGCCTACACATGTCATGGTTGCATTTGATGCAGGCAAAATCACGTTCCGCCACGAAGGGTATCAGGAATACAAGGGTGGACGGGAGAAAACACCACCAGAGTTGTCAGAGCAATTCCCTTTGCTCAAAGAACTGCTGAAAGGACTTGGCATCGCTCAGTTTGAGCTGGCTGGATTCGAAGCGGATGACATCATCGGAACGTTAACCAAACGCGCAGATGAAGCGGGCAGACAGGTGCTCGTTGTATCGGGTGACAAAGATATGTTGCAGCTTGCCTCCGAAAATGTACATATCGGTCTGACGCGCAAAGGGGTAACCGATATTGAGCTGTATGATCCTGCTCAGATTAAAGAGCGTTATGGTCTGACGCCGCTGCAAATCATTGATCTCAAGGGCCTGATGGGCGATGCGTCCGATAATATTCCGGGTATTCCCGGGGTCGGAGAGAAAACAGCGTTGAAGCTGCTGCACCAGTTCGGATCGGTAGAAGATGTGCTGAATGGCACAAGTGAGCTGAAAGGCAAGATGAAAGAAAAGATCGAGGCCCATGCCGAAGATGCTCGGATGAGCAAACAACTCGCGACGATTCACCGGGAAGTTCCGCTGGAGCAGACGTGGGAGGATATGCAATTTGCGGGATTAAAAGAAGAACATGCTGGCCCTGCATTGGCGAAGCTGGAATTCAAATCCTTGCTCGAACGCCTGTCGTTCAGTGGCAGCATTGGTTCTGAACAGGAAGCGGTCCCTGCTGCCGAGGTGGAGTCTTCCATTGCAACAGAGGACAACATCAGTGAGCTGTTCAGTTCACTGGATTCCATTGATGTCCTCCACGTGGAGACACATGGGGATAACCCTCACCAAGCGAAATTGATTGGACTAGCAGTGGGTTCCGCTGGAACATATACGTTCATATCTCCCGAATTGCTTCATTCTGAAGCTGCGGCTCCGGTGCGGGCATGGCTTGGTAATTCAGACCAGCCAAAGCGCGGGTATGATCTTCATCGTGTTGACCTAGCCCTGCATGCGCATGGCATTGAATTTGCTGGTGCGTCATTTGATGTACAACTGGCGGCCTATTTGCTTGATCCAACGGAATCCAACCAGACGATTAGTGGACTCACGACCAAGTATGGTCTGCCGTCACTTGTGGAGGATGACACAGTACTGGGTAAAGGAGCCAAGTATAAGGTACCGGAAGCAGCTGTGCTGGGCGAGTTCCTCTGCCGGAAAGCTGCTGCCGTGGCAGCGATTATTCCACTTCAGGAACAGGCGCTGGAGGGCGATGAGATGAACTCACTTTTCCACGAGCTGGAGATGCCGTTGTCGCGTATTCTGGCAGATATGGAGAAGCAGGGGATTAAGGCTAACACAGCCGATCTGCAGGCGCTGGGAAGTGAATTTGAAGAGCATATCAGCAGACTCATGGCTGAAATCTACAAGTTGTCAGGGACAGAATTCAATCTGAATTCACCGAAGCAACTGGGTGAGATTTTATTTGATAGACTAGGCTTGCCAGTGGTGAAAAAAACAAAAACGGGTTATTCCACAGATGCTGAAGTATTGGAGAAATTGGCTCCTTATAATGATGTGGTCAAGCATATTCTGCAATATCGTCAGCTTGCCAAGCTGCAATCCACTTATGTGGAAGGATTACTCAAAGAGATATCCGATCGGGATGGCAAGGTGCATACGTATTATCGTCAGACCATTGCTGCAACGGGACGACTTAGCAGTCAATTCCCGAACTTGCAGAACATTCCGATTCGGATGGAAGAAGGTCGCAAAATCCGGAAGGTATTTGTTCCTTCCGAACCCGGATGGTCCATTTTGGCAGCAGACTATTCCCAGATTGAACTGCGTGTTCTGGCACATATTTCGGATGATGAGCGCTTGAAGGAAGCATTTGTCAACGATATGGATATTCATACAAAGACCGCTTCGGATGTATTTGGCGTGAAGCCTGAATATGTGGATGGGGATATGCGTCGTTCCGCCAAGGCAGTTAACTTTGGTATCGTGTATGGAATAAGTGATTATGGTTTATCACAGAACCTGCATATTACACGTAAAGAGGCTGCGCAGTTTATTGATCAGTATTTTGAAGTATTCCAGGGTGTCCGCCGATATATGGATGACATTGTGAAGGAAGCTCGTCAGGATGGTTACGTCAAAACGCTGTTGGAACGACGTCGTTACCTGCCAGAGATTAATGCCAGTAACTTCAATCTGCGTTCCTTCGCAGAGCGTACGGCGATGAATACACCGATTCAGGGAACAGCGGCAGATATCATCAAGCTGGCCATGGTACAGATGGATGAAGCGCTGCGGGAACGCAAGTTGAAGAGCCGTATGTTGCTTCAGGTGCACGATGAACTTGTATTCGAAGTGCCTGCAGATGAATTGGAACTGATGAAAGAGTTAGTGCCTTCTGTTATGGAAAAAGCATTGGAACTGTCGGTTCCGCTGAAAGCAGAAGTCAGCTTCGGTGATAACTGGTACGAAGCGAAATAAATCAAGCGCCGCGCGGTTTTTCCGGTATTTTACAAAAGGCCTTTCCATGTTTGAGATATAAGAAAAGGGTCCCGCTGAGCGCCATCTTCCGTTATAATATAGGGGAGGTGAGAACATCATGCCGGAATTACCGGAAGTCGAAACAGTCAGAAGAACATTGAATCAACTTATTGTGGGCAAAACGATTGATCATGTTACCGTTAGCTTGCCGCGGATTATTCAGCGGCCGGACGACATAGATGCATTTGCAATGGAACTCGCAGGACATACCGTCATTGGGGTGGAGCGCCGCGGCAAGTTTTTGCGTATTTTGCTGGACGGGCTGGTGCTTGTCTCCCATCTGCGGATGGAAGGAAGGTACGGTGTGTACGAGCAGCATGAAGATGTGGAGAAACATACACATGTGATCTTCCATTTTAATGATGGTACGGAATTGCGTTATAAGGACGTGCGTCAGTTCGGTACGATGCATCTGTTTAATGCAGGTGAGGAACTGGCGTCCAAACCTTTGCTGAAGCTGGGACTGGAGCCACTTGATCCAGCCTTTACGGTATCTGCATTCCGCGAGGCGGTTGGCAAGCGTACAACCAAAATCAAGGCTGTACTTTTAAATCAGGCATATGTGGTCGGTATCGGGAATATTTATGTGGACGAGGCTCTATTTCGCGCAGGTATCCATCCCGAGACCATCGCCAAGACACTGACTGAAGCTCAGTTAACGGTGCTCCATGAAGCGATTGTGGCTACGTTGCAAGATGCAGTGAATGCAGGTGGATCGTCCATTAAGTCCTATGTGAATGGACAGGGTGAGATGGGGATGTTCCAGCATCAACTGAAAATCTATGGACGCAAATCAGAACCTTGTACCACTTGTGGTACGTTAATTGAAAAAACGGTGGTTGGTGGCCGTGGCACGCATTTTTGTCCGAACTGTCAGCTGCTGTAACATGAACTGAATGAACGAAATGATGAAATCATAGCACCCTTGGATTCCTCCCTCCATATACTGATATGGCAGAAATAAGCGGGCGTATACCCATACTGGCATCTTCAGTTGGCACGAGTACCGCACAGAGGAGGAGTCCGGGGTGCTGCATCATTTTATTTCATTGCTGGCGCTTGCTTTGGCGCTTAGTTTAGATGGTTTTGGAGTCGGGATTACATATGGGTTACGGAGGACTAAGATTCCCCTGTTATCTATCGCTGTTATTTCGATCTGTTCGGGATTGGTTATTGCCTTGTCAATGCAAGTAGGTGTGTTGTTGTCCCATGTGGTGTCACCGGATATCGCTTCGATCGTGGGAGCCGTCATATTGATAGGTATTGGTGCATGGTCACTGTTGCAACTTATTCGAAAGCAAGGCAAAGAACAGCTGGAAACAGACACTGGAACGGGTGAGGAAACAGAAGCAACGGTAACTGGGGTGAGAGAAGCACAAGAGAGACGGTCGGATTCCAAGGGCAGAAATCAGGTACTTGCACTGGATCTGGAGCAATCGGCTTCGGGTGATTCTCTCGAACGAATGGTATTTACACTGGAGCTTCGTAAGCTGGGGGTCGTCATTCAGATCCTTCGGAGTCCCTCAAAGGCGGATATGGATAACTCGGGGAGTATATCTGCCCAAGAAGCGATGTGGCTTGGTATTGCCCTGTCTCTGGATGCGTTTGGAGCAGGTTTGGGAGCGGCACTTCTGGGATTCCCTACACTATGGACAGCACTCATTATTGCACTGTTTAGTGGGGCGTTTCTGTCACTCGGCATGAAGGTTGGCCTACGATTCTCAGCTCTGCGCTGGATGCGAAGACTGTCTGTATTGCCAGCGCTATTGTTAATGATTATGGGAATAATGAAGTTGTTATGAGGTGAAACGATGAATATAGGCTTAACCGGCGGGATCGCGACAGGCAAAAGCAGTGTTTCCGCCTATCTCGCCAGTAAGGGAGCGTTGCTCATCGATGCAGACGTTATTGCCCGGGAAGTTATGATGCCCGGGCATCCCGTGTTGGCCGCCGCTGTTAAGCGGTTTGGACAAGCCATACTGAACGAAGATGGAACACTGGATCGGAAAAAGCTTGGAAGTATTGTTTTTCAACAACCTGAGGAACGAAAGGCACTTGAGGCTATTACACATCCGGCGATCCGAAGAGAGATGCGCGAACGGGCTGCTGCATACGAATTGCAACATCCGGATAAACTTGTGGTGTCTGATATTCCTTTGCTTTACGAATCGGGTCTGGAAGATGGTTTCGAGGAAGTCATGGTAGTATATGTCCCGAGATCGGTGCAACGAGATCGCTTGATGAGTCGGGATGGAATGACTGCAGCACAGGCTGAGGCTCGAATGGATGTACAGATGGATATTGAGCGCAAAAAACAGCTGGCAGATATTGTCATCGATAACAGCGGCTTATGGCCTGCGACGGAGCAGCAAATTGACTCATATCTACAGCGTAAGGGTTTGTTATGAAAATATTGCGTAAGAAACGTGTACTGCTGTTGATGTTTGTGTCCTTTGTACTGGTGTTATTTCTGAATACAAACTGGATGGCATGGTTCTATCCCATACATTATAAGGAAGAGATCCGTGCCCAATCTCAGAGTTATGAGGTTGATCCGTTTCTGATTGCTTCCATTATCAAGGTGGAGACCAATTTCAAGACAAGCAAGGAATCCAAACGAGGTGCCATTGGGCTCATGCAACTGATGCCGGACACGGCGAATTGGATACTGGAACAAGCCAAAATTCCCGACACTTCGCTGGAGGAATTGAAGCACGAGCCTGAACGCAATATTCAGTTAGGTACATGGTATCTGCGGAATCTGTCCGATCAATTCGATGGCAATGAAGCGGTCATGATCGCTGCCTATAATGCGGGTCCAGGCAAAGTGAACAGTTGGCTTAGAGATGGTGTATGGGATGGCTCGTTCGATACGGTGAAAGATATTCCGTTTGGTGAGACGCGTCACTATGTACAAAGGGTCATTTACTATTATAATCAGTATGTAAAGATCTATAATACGTTCTGAGTATATATAAGTAGAAGCACAGAGCAGGCCGGTTATTCACCGGCCGCTCTATGCTCCTCTGTGTAACGTATTACGATGCAGATATTATTGGTATTGACCTGCCAATTGCTGTTCTGCAATTGTTACCAGACGCTTCGTGATGTATCCACCGATCGAACCGTTCTCGTAAGAAGTCATGTTACCTTGGTATCCGTCTTGTGGGATGCTGATTCCGAGTTCTTGAGCAACTTCATATTTCATTTGCTCGAGTGCTGCGGAAGCTTTAGTTACCACCAGGTTGTTGGAGTTACCGTTGCTTTGTGCCATTGCTGTTCACCTCCTCGTGAGTTGGTAAAAGTATTATGTCTCGGCAATGCATTTTTCATTACAAAATCAAGACAGGGAATATGTGGTAAAAAGTAAAACGTGGGAAGTGATCTGATTTGAAGTGTCCTTATTGCGGTTATATGGGTACCAAAGTGCTTGATTCGCGTCCGGCCAACGAAGCGAAATCCATTCGTCGTCGCCGGGAGTGTGAGCAGTGTGCCCGAAGATTTACAACGTTTGAGATGATTGAGGAGACTCCACTGATCGTCATTAAGAAAGATGGCAGCCGGGAAGAGTTCAGCCGGGATAAAATTCTCCGCGGGCTTATTCGTGCCTGTGAGAAACGTCCAGTCTCCGTTGAGACGCTGGAGATGATGGTATCTGAAGTGGAGAAATCGCTCCGTAATACAGCTGATGCTGAAGTGGAGAGTCGCCAGATTGGTGAGTTATTGATGGAACAGTTGTTTCCAGTCGATGAAGTGGCATATGTCCGTTTTGCGTCGGTATACCGCCAGTTCAAAGATATCAATATGTTCATGAAAGAACTGAAATCCCTGTTGTCCAAAGACGATCTGGAGGATTAGTGAAGTGGGAAAGGGAGAAGAGCAGTCTGGAGTTCCAGTCCGTGTGTACCAGAGTAATGGGTTGTTCTTCTCCAATCACTTTGGACCATGAAAAAGTGATTGACAGTGAAAGCTGGATTTTATATGATATAGAAGTCGCCTGCGGAACGTTGCAGTGCTGGACAAGTTATCTATTTCATATCCCGGGGCCTTAGCTCAGCTGGGAGAGCGCATCGCTGGCAGCGATGAGGTCAGGGGTTCGATCCCCCTAGGCTCCATACTCGTAGAGAATCCGCTAATATAGCGGTTTTTTTCGTTTGTCTAGACGTTGACTGTTAACGTGGACACCCCGCAGATATGCGCTCCACACATCGCAGATATACGCGCCTAATCCCTCGTTTTCTTACCGTACTTATTATCGAAGGAGACGATATGGAATGGATAAACGAAAAGGAAGAACAATTAAGATTGAGCGCACATCAACACGCTTACAACATTCGTTAGACTATTTGTTCGATTATTACTACCAAGCGAAGAAGTCGGAAGGTCGAGCGGAGAATACGCTAAATACATACGTACAAAATTACAATTACTTCTGCGAATTTTTGGAAGAGCGTAAGATCATTCGTGACATCCGGAATATCAACGTTGAAGTTGGGCGTGATTACATAATTTGGTTACGCGATGAAAAACGGAGGTTTAGTGATAACTGCAATGTTCCGGAATCTGTCCGTACCGTTGGTCTGCTACCGAAGTCAATTAACACGCGGATTAAGAACATGAAAACGATGTTTAAGTTTCTAAAAGAAGAGGAAGTAATTGAAGCAGACCCGTTTACGTATTTAAAGAACGTACAGGACATTGGGAAGGATATTGAGGTACTTACCGCGAAGGAAATGAACGACCTCCTCAAAGCGCCAAACCAGCGCAAGTACAGCGACTTTCGAGATTTCGTTGTAATAAATCTCCTAATTGATGGGATGTTACGCGTAGACGAGGCGTTAACATTACGAAAGACTGACGTAGACTTCACCGCATGTTGTGCAACTTTACGACGCGAAGTGACCAAGACGCGTAAGCCTCGAATTGTGCCGATCACAAAACGAACTGCTAAGCTGATGCAAGAGTTAATCCGCGAATCAACGGAGTTTGGAAGTGAAAATATATTCCTTTATAATTACGGGGAACGGTTGGTTCCGAATCACTTCCGCCATCAATTGAAGAAGTACGCGGATCGAGCCGGAATTGCGAAACGCGTGTATCCGCTCAGGGGCGACGCTGTTACTAGAGGAAGGCGATCGCAACGCCACCTGCAGGTCATTCTCGGACATGCTGACGGCCGTATGACCGCTCACTATACGCATTTATACGATAAGAACGTAAAGAAGAACCACGACGAGTTCTCTCCGTTAAACGCGGTGATTGGGAAACTGGAAAAGCCGTGCAATACGAACCGACAGTCTTAGTGAGCCACAAGGCGCGCAACCGAGTATAAAATGAGGCGTAGTTCTCGCGGATTAATTTCCGTTGAGGGCTGCGTCTTTTGTCGTTTATATATAGTATAATTTCCCTGTATATAGTAGAATAGAACTATAAAAACGCAGGGGAGAAGGTACATAATGGACGAATTAACTTTATCAGAAAGCAAGCCAAAGCAGCGCATAAATGTATTATCTGCAGTTGCGTTGGGGATTTCGGCTTTAGCAGTCGCCGCATCAATTTATTTATTTGTTCAGAATTCAGAACTATCAAGCAAGACTGATAAACTTTCCGAACAGATTGTGTCAATTTCGAAAAAGAATGATGAATTACAAAAAACTGCAGACGCGCAAGCAGTTATTAATGAGGAGCAAGATACATATCGCAAGCTAACTTATCTAACAGCGTTGGCCCACGATATCGAAGACGGAATTGTTACGGATGATTTCGTTGTAAATAAAATTAGGTTCAGTTGGGGCGATGACGGTAATTTAAGCGATGTTGTTATAGACGTCGAAAATCAACCTGCTCTCTCATTATTGTACAAAAATAAGGGAGCCTACGAACTGTCTGATCGTGAGCTACGCGCTAAATCTGACGCAATCATCAAAGCAGTGAGCGAATACTATACTAAATCTCCTAACGCGCCAGCCTGGAACGATTCTACTTTCGTACAGCTCACGGTTCAAAATTATAACATTGGTGAGTCGACGGGTGGAACGTTTAAGCTCGTAGGTGAGACGAAGTAATAGGCGTAAGGAGGTCCCGCGCAGGGTATGATTCCGCAAGTAGACTGAAAAAGACGCAGCTTTGGAGTAGACTGCGTCTTCAAAGGGTATTGCGTGTGTTGGCGGTAAGGTTTATGATTATTACATAAAGTAGATCGCGGTAGCAGCTCTTGGCGGGGAGGCTATCGCTTTTTTTGTGTCAGGGAAAGTAGACCAATAATAACTAATCCAAACTGCAACATGATCGTGAGGGCTTCGTATGTACTCATTTAAATCACCTCCCATTTCTATTCTAAAATTATACAGTAGATTCTATGTTGGTCAATTGTTCGCATAAAAAGGAGAACGAAATATATGATAACGGTGCTTCTACTAACTCGTTGATACCTCCGTAGTATAAGTGGACTAGCGTAATTTGGTAAAACGTCATATTCGGCGATTTTGATTTAGTGGGGAGTACAATTACCCTAATAAGAATAATCCTCTAATTTAAAGGATTTTTAGCGAATACGGTCTAGCCCCATTTTTGCAATGTACTCCTACGAAAACTCGTATATACTTCGTATTTCTCATTCTCATGCTGTTTTTCACTATTCGAAAATTATCCCGCGTTCACTCCTTCGATTTTGACGCCGAACAATAGCAGGAAATTTGCGCCAATTTGTCGAAGTATATACTTAACCCACAACGAAAGGACTACTTCTATATGCGCAAGAAATCGCAATTCATGCGTCCGCTAACTTCTGATATCCAACTTTATACCGCGCAAATGGACCAGATGCCAATCGTTATATTTACCGACGCAGAGCTCGTTGGCAGCGGCGTGATCGAGGATATAACGGAGATGAGTGTTATGCGCGGAGTCTGTACGTTTAAATATGCGGAGGGAAAATATGATTATTGAAGAGGAGTGTGTGTGAATGTTTAAAGAGATAGGCCAAGCTACTGCTGAAGTATCTAAAGACGTACTTTCTCCTCCTGCACAAGAGTTGGGAAGAGTTCTTGGTGATATGGTTACTGTAAGCTTTGGTTGGCTAGAGAAAATCAAGATCAAACAAGAGCACAATATCAAACTATTTAAAGAAGAGCTACAAAATGGGTTAAATAAGATAGCGCCTGGTAACCTTGTTCTACCTCCTCTTCATATTGTAGGACCTGCAATTGAGGCGTCCAAATATTACATAGAATCAACTGAGTTGAGACAATTATTTATTAACTTACTTCTTTCTTCTTCAGACAAGACAAAACAATCTAATGTGCACCCTTCCTTCATTGAGATTATCAAACAAATGTCTCCGGATGATGCTGAGTGCTTTAGATACCTTTCTGAATTTAAAGGCAGTATTGGAGCATGTACTCTTCATTTATTTGAAGAAAAGTATGGAGATTCTTTCAAACCTTTAAGGTATATTTTAGATTTCCCTGGACTAGATGCTGAGAATTTTGTACATTATATGACCATAGCTAACAACCTAACTAGACTTGGACTTATTGAATGTTTAGACAATTCTGTGTCTTATGATAAGGAAAGCTGTGCAAATCTTAGGAGTATCGATTTTGAATCTGTATTAAAGGAGGATTTTGGCGAAAATGTAACTGTAGAGTTTCATGAGGCTTTTTGGAACTTTACAGCATTGGGACTGGCATTCCAAAACACTGTTATAGTAGGGATATCTGAGTAAAAGCAACTGACAAGCCGATCCATAAAACCTAGATTAACAAAAGAACCGCAGCCCATATGCAGGGTTAGCGGTTCTTTCGCGTTTTCTTCGTCAAATCCCCGTACATTTAGCGCGGCAAGCCCTTCCAGGTACGTTCCCCTTACAGGAGTCCTAACGCGCTGATTCCACGGTAAAACTACGCAAAAAAAGACGCAGTATCAATTGCTGCGTCTAAATAATATTTCTATGTAACTTTATTTTCTATAATCTGTCCTATAGTTTTTTGGTATTCATAAGTACTAAATAAAAAAGAGGAGAGAGTTTTGGCGGAATTTACTGCTAAAATAGCATGATGCGCGCTTGGTTCGTAAACTCTGGAGTGGGAGTCTCCTACAGCATTTCGCAGTGAGCCTAAACCTTGGACGACACTTGCTAGTCCGGTTATTATTTGTTTTAAAGGAAGAATAATTTCTGGTTTTGAGGAGGCTAGATTTAATAGATTGCGAGCCTCATTGTGAAGTTTTACTAAATCATTCTTGGGGTCCGGATGATTCCCACTGACTTGATATACAATTTCTTTCAGTACTCCTTCAAGTTTCGATCGCATTTCTCAATCTCTTCGTAATTATGCCTGTAAGTTAAATTTTCAGGAGGGTCAAATTCTACAGGAATAAATTGAACCATGACTGATTTACTTTTTAAAATATTTATAAATGGGTTAACGTAGCCTGGATAAAAAGTAACGATTCTGAGTTTTCTCTTATCCCATCGTAAGCATATGTTAAAAATTCGTCTGGGTCCAGACAGCTTTCCAATATATCGGGTACATTGAGCCCGTCCTCATTGCATAACTTTGTGATGATAGATCTACTCTTATCGAAGTCCTCAGTCGAAATTTCATCTAGCCTATCATGATTCCCTACACACTTTTTTAAACCATCCTTAACTCTAGTTAATATCTCGTGTGGATACTCAGCCATTATCTTTCCTCCTTCAGAAAATATAAGCTTTTTAGATATTAGTATCCTCAATGAACTCAATAACATCCTCAATACGACAATCAAGATCCTCGCAGATACGCGAAATTACACTCAATGCTACAAACTCCGTTTGACATCTTAGCAATAGTGGATGGTGAAATGTCGAGCTGTGACGTAGACCAAATTGCGCAGAGATACGCTTCTAATCGGTATAATGAAGGTATCGGTAAGGTAATAGCACTGGGTAGTTCGTGGTCTGTACGATGGATAATACGCTATTTTGCGGGGTTTATAGTCTAACGTTGACTGAACGTAGGACAGAGCGGAGACAATTGCGAGCTGGCAGCGATGAGGTCAGGGGTTCGATCCCCCTAGGCTCCACCAAACTTAAAATCGTCGAAACCCTTGTCTAACAAGGGTTTTTTTGTTGTTGTATAAATCAGAACATACATTAAATAAGTAGAATTTTTGGACTTGGGGAAAGCTTGGGGACGAATATTCTAGATGCAAAAATCGAGGGTTTAAATTCCTGACCGTGGAGTTGTCAAAAAAGTGCAGTTTGAAAACAAGTAGACCCTTCCGGCTGGATATTGTCCAACCGGAAGGGTCTGCATTTATCTGTATACGCTTTCACTTAGCCAGATATTCAACGAACCTTACAAAGATCGTGGCTACTTCGGCGCGGGTGGCGGTAGCTTTGGGAGCAAAAAAGTTGTCCGTCTTGCCTAATACAATGCCGATGCCCTGCAGCGCCTGAACGGCCTCCAATGCCCAGGAGCTGATCTCACTCTGATCCGTGAAGGACATAGAGTTGCTTTCAGGTATCTCATAGCCCTTGTACTTCATGTAATTGTAAAGTATCACCAGCATCTGCTCGCGCGTCATCGGTGAATTGGGGTCAAACAGGTCTGCGTTTGTACCGTTGACTATGCCTTTTTCGGCTGCCCACTCGGCTGCCGCCGTGTACCACTGTCCGTCCGTCACGTCGCTAAAGCGGGAACTCGTGTGGCTGGAGAGGTTTACGTTCTCAAGATTGGCCAGTACCTGCACGAACATTGCACGCGTCATTGCAGTGCCTGGTGAGAACGTCGTGGACGTCGTGCCGTTGAAAAGATCGTAAGTGTAGACGGAATTTATATCGTTGTAGAACCATTCGTCCATGTTGGCATCCGTGAAAGGATTGCCTGATATCACGAGGAAACCCAGTGGGGTGGCGTCATCAAACGCCAGCTCCGTACCCTCACGGATGTTCAGCGATATGCCGTTGTCTAAGCCGACTCTTGCGCCGCTTGGTCCTACCACAACTGCTCCGCCGCTCCGTATCTTCGATCCGCCGTGGAAATACACCTGGTTGCCGTTTGATAGGTTCACATGCGCGTCTTTGCCGCCAATTGTGACCGTACCGTCGCTCGCGATCGTCGAGCCACCCGAAATGGTCACTGTACTGTTGCCGCCGGGTAGTGTCACTTCGGCGCTCTTGTCTGCTGGAATAGTTACCTTCCCGTTTGAGTCTATCGTTGTGCCTTCGGGTACCTTGATCTTCGTCCCGCCTTTGGTCGCAATCTCGCCGCCACCTGGCAGGGTGGTGTTGCCGTTTTTGTCTGTGACCGCGGGTTTATCCTTCGGTGTATTCACTGTGTAGGTCGACTTCGACGTTCCAGCGTCTGTCCCGGTGCCCGTATTGTTCGTGTTGTGTGTATTACCACTGTTGTATGTATTACCGGTGTTGCCCGTATTGCCGCCAGAATCAGGCACAGTGGGAGTCGTCGTCTTCATTGGTGTTGCCGTAGCACTGATCTCCGCGCCGTCGCCCTTCGCGTTCACCGCGATGATGGTGAAGTTGTAGCCTTGGCCGTTTGTCAGATTGTTGAAGGTATATTTGGTCTCCGCCGCATCCAATGCAACCGGTGTTACATTGCCATACCATACCTTGTAGCCCAATATCGCGCTGCCACCATCGTCAGCAGGAGCATTCCAGCTCAATGTGACCTGTCCGTCACCCGCTGTCGTCTTGAAGTCACTCGGAGCACCGGGTACGACCGGTTTTCTCTGCGCGAACATCCAATCAAAGACATCTGTGTAGTTGTTATTCCAAGCTGGCAAGTTAGAGGACTGCGCCGTAGGTGCTATACTCCAAGTTCCCATAGTGATCTGGTTATAAAGAACCGCCGCTTCAACTTCATGCGCTATATAATCAGCCAGAACAGGTGTGTTGGCCGGATTCGGCCTCAGATTCGGCTGATCAAACTGATTGTAGGGCCACGTAAGTGCCTCATTACTCTCAAAGCGCGAAGCCCTCGCGTTGATCATTTTTGGCATATTGTTATTGATAAAGTTATTGAGGTTAGTCTGGTAGCCTCCGACATTATGAGCATTTAAAAACATCCAATAGGCCAGGTTGTTGTGAGCGTCATTGTCCTTAGCGTTCGGTGAACCGCTTACCGGGGCCATAGGTGCGGCGGCAGCGAAGAAGCCAGGGTAGCTGTTAACTAAGTTGTTCGTATACTGGCCGCCCCAGGAGAAGCCTGCTGCGTAAACACGGTTAGGGTCTACTTCGCCGCTGGCAATCAGGGCGTCTATGACCTTCTTAACATTCTCTGTGGAGGGAACAGATACGCCATTATAGGAAATATTCAGAACATGGCTGGCGTACTTATCGGGATTTTGCTCCATCTTTTTCATTAGAGCGACTGAGCCGTTGGCTGATTTCATGGCCGCTTTTTGGTCTGTCGCAGCGCTTGTACCGCCGCGTGACATGCCGTGGGTATAGACATAAAGGGGCAATCCGTTCATCACGTTACCGTCTTCATTCTTGTGAAGGTAGAGCGAACGATTGACCGAATTGTCCGTGAATGTTGTAAATTTATCAAGGATTGGATTCACAACTTTTTCCTGTTCAAAAACCACATTGTGAAGCGGATTCCCTTCTTTCAGTACGATTTGGCCCTTTTGAACAAGAGTGTAGACCTGCTTTGTCGAGTTACTGTTGCCATCCAGCGTTGTACTGCCGCCGCTCTCTGAATAAAACTCAGACTCAACAACGATGTAACGACCGCTCGCCAGTCCGTCCTGATAATCTGGTGAATGGCTTATCGGCCCCACATAGCCGCGTACCTTCGGTTCATCATTAGCATACACTCTTGTGATCTTGCGTGGTCCTTCAAAGGTCACTGCTTCTCCGTTCAGGGTCGTGTTCCTAGCCGATAAGGCAAATAAGTCCGGATTAAGCGCGGAGCCTAACGCTGCCTTCCCCGCGCCTAAATCAATGATAACAGCCGTTGTGTACTCGCCACTGGCGAAGTTGTCATTCCATACGATAAAGGGAAGTATCCCCGCGTCCGGATCGTTTTTGAATGTCACATGAATGGTATGATCAGCCTCAATATTCGTAAAGGTATAAGTGCTAGCAGATAGAGTCACAGTCTCGCCGTCTACCATTACGGTATCCACAATTTTGCCGTAATCGGGGGTAAACGTAATTTCTTTGTCAGAGCCCCGATCTACTCTCAGAACATCGCCGGGTGGGTTCGACATGATTGAGCCGCCCGATCCCGCAGTGGCGGTGATTGAAAATCTGGTGTCCACTTCATTGGCTGAAATGAGCTGCAGGCTGTCTGTAAATGAATCAGAGCTGGTATAAGCCGCGTCCGGAACTCCAAAACAGGAAACGACTTCATAGCGGTCAGCGCCTTTTTCTGTCGAGTTATTGATATAGACCTCAAAGGTAAGCTTCCCCTCCTGTAAGGTCAGAGTTCTTTTTGGTATTCTCATTTCCACGATGTATCCGGTTTCCGTGATCTGGGTCCATGCAGCTCTGCCTGGAGCGGCCTGCCCTGAAAACACGCCCGTCGAGCTGACGCGCCATTGATTCGAGCCTCCGGTTCCGGTACCAACATAAAACTCCAGGCTGTCATACCGGTGATCTGCGCCAGCTCCCTGATATAGATGACTGTCATTCACAACTACGCGGGCATACAGGTAGTCATGATCCCAAAGAATTCTGGCTGTACCCATGGCATGGGGTCTGGGGTCGGTGGGTACCGTGCTTTTGTTGATGTGATGCTCCATGGTTTGGTCCCAGAGGGGATCGTTTGACCCGAGTTCGGGAGTTCCAAAAATGGCGGTGGGTGTTTCATTCGCTTCTGCGTTCTCGATGTTGTCAGTGGCGGCGGCATAACTGGTAGGCATTAGCGACGCCACCATTACCAAGCAACAGAGGAACGCGAGCATTCTGCTAAATCGTTTTGGCATAAATGAAAATCCTCCTTATTTTTCGATCCGGTGCGCCCGCGGCTTACCGCATCGTATTCGGACACGTTGTCCATATGACAAGCGCCCAACTATATATATTATGTTTATCTGGGGTTCAATCCTTTAATTTACACATAAACCATACGTAAACATCTAGAACGGCAGAGATGCCGTTTTATTGTTTTGATAATCTTGTACGCATCTGTGCATGTAGATTGCTTCATATGAATGGTGTTGCAGTCTGCATTCATTTCAAATTGCAATAAAAAAATCCACCTTATTAACAAGAAACTACATTGAATTGGAATGGTGGAAGACGTAATATGAGAAGAAATGTAAGCGCATTCATTTGAGGGTGTTTCTTTAACTCCTTGAACGAGTTGGTCTTGTTCTAAAGCTGGAATAAGGATTACGTGCTTTTGAATATTAAACGAGGGGAAGAATGCTATGCTAAAGCGGATTTCAATCATAATGTTAGCTTTACTATTGACCTTCAGTAACTGTTTGAGTCTTGTTCTGCCATTTAACAATCAAGCTTCAGCGGACCCCATAACACCAAAGATGTTGGCACATTATCCACTGCTTGAGGATGTACAGGATACATCCGGTAATGGCAAACATGGAACGGCTGTAGGCAACATTACGTATGCCGATGGTCTTACTCTACCTGGAGGAACAGATAGTAACACGAACTACGTGCAGCTTCCTACGGGCTTGTTCGATCATCAAGAAAATACAACGATTTCTGTATGGATCAAAAGTAACACGGGAAGCGGGAATTACGCAGCATTATTCTACGGTACGCCAGCAGCTGAAAATAAATTACCAACGAACTATTGGCTGTTTAATCCATCGAATCCAAGTGGTGATTTTAAGTCCGTATTTACGGATCGCAATAATATTGACCAGCCTTGGACGACAGAGGTAGGAGTATCAGGCACTTCTACGTCACAGTACGAAGGTCAATGGGTTCACTATACAACGGTCATTACAGAACGCTCTATTACAGGTTACATTAACGGTGTAAGTATCGGCACGGCCGCCAAAGAGAAAACAACAGCAAGCTTTGGTACGGATTTGCAAGCTTACCTCGGTCGCTCCAATTATCTAGGGGATGCTACTTTTGCAGGTAGCTTTCAAGATTTAAGAATTTACGGAGAGGCACTAAGTAGTGAATATATCGCTGAAGTATATGAACAATCATTTAATGAAAAGCAAGTACAACAAGGCAAATTAGAGCTAACGTTAGGTGATGTATCTGCCGTGACAGAATCTCTTGAACTTCCTTCTGCCAATAAGTATGGCGCATTGATATCATGGACTTCCAGTGATGAAAGTGCGATTAGTCCAACCGGGGAAGTGTTCTTACGAGAAATGGAGCAACAAGTGACGTTAACTGCAACCATTTCTTTAGGTGGAAGCCAGGCAACGAAGGAGTTCGTGGTTACCTTACCACCTAAGGATGACTCTACTCAGCAGATTGCCGTTAAAGGTGTTTCGCTTAATGAATCTACACTTCGTTTATCCGTGGGGGACAGCGAGACATTACTGGCTACGATTTCACCTTCAAATTCAACCAATAAAAGAGTCATCTGGACATCTAGTGACTCTGGTGTAGCAATTGTTAATTCAACGGGGAAAGTAACAGCGGTTAGTGGAGGTACTGCCACCATTACGGTACAGACTGAGGATGGAGAGTATGTAGCTGCATCGGATATTACCGTTCAAGAAAAGTTGCTAAAAGATGATCTGCTTCTTCATTACGACATGAAAACGACTGCAGAAGTAGACGGTCAACTCGTACTAAAGGATGTTGCCAACAAGGAAGTTACATTCGACGGGGTATTTAAAAATCCAAACAATGGACAATTCATTTCAAATAGTGAAGTTGGCTTTATTTCCTTCAATGGTGGAAGCTCTACATCGAACAGTGGATATGTTGAGATTCCTAAGGGCTCCAATGGACTAGATTTATTACAAGGTCTGAATGAAATTACCGTATCTTCCATCGTAAACTGGACGAATGATGGTACGAATCGCTGGATTTTTGGTTTGGGTACGGTGTTAACGCCTGAAACGAACAAATATTTTTTTGTAACCCCACGTCACGGTAGTGGATCAGGCAATATGATTGCTACAGGTATATCTAAAAATGGCTGGCCGAACGAAGCATTAGTTACAGGTAGCGCAAACTCCAACCTGATCGGTGGACAGTGGAAGCATGTAACAGTTTCCTTCTCCGAAGCTAGCAACAAGATGACATTATTCGTGGATGGAGCTAAGGTTGCTTCAGGTAATACGAAGGGACTAAAGCTGTCAGACATTATTAATCCGGATGCTACGTTCTCTGGCTTTATCGGTAAGTCCATCTTCGCCAACGATCCATATCTTCAAGGTAGCATGGCTGATTTCCAAGTATATGATCGTGCGTTGACGGAGCAAGAAATGAGCGAATTATATCAACAAGAAGCAGCAACTCACATCTCCAAAATACGTCAGCTCACTGTTGATGATGCAGCGAATCAACTTGACATCGGTCATTACTTAGACGAGGCAGATCAGAGTGCTGACAAGATAACGAGAAACGTTAATTTACCAACAAGTGGTAAAAATGGCGTAAACATCACTTGGAGTTCTAGTCATCCTACTGTCATTTCTAACAGTGGCGCTGTGCAACGTCCGGCTGTTCAAGCAGGTGATGTTCAAGCAGAGCTTACGGCTACTTTAACGTATCAAGGCGTATCTACAACTGCTGTATTCCCTGTTACGATCTTGAAGCAATTCGATGATCAGCAGAAGGTTGATCTGGACGCTGAACAATTAGAGATCTACAATGCGGACAATGTTAAAGGGAACTTACGTCTTGTCACTACAGGTGAACAAGGCTCCACCATTACATGGACATCCAGCAGGCCGGCGATTGTTAAAGGAACGGCTGAAGCGGCTGGTAACGCTACACAATTAGGCTGGGTGAGCCGTCAAGCTACGGATATACCCGTTACGCTAATGGCTACTATTACGAATGGTACAGCTTCTAAAGAGCTAACGTTTAACGTTACAATTAAAAAAGCAGCTGCGCCAGTAAAGCCCGATGCGTACTTCTTTGCGTACTTTACAGGTGAATATGAGGGCGGTGAAGAGATCTCCTTCGCTACAGCCGAAGATCCATTGTTCTGGAAAGCGCTGAATAATGGAAAGTCGATCCTGCAATCGAATATGGGGGAAAAGGGACTTCGTGATCCATTCGTTATTCGGTCAGCAGAAGGTGATAAGTTCTATATGCTGGCAACCGATTTGAAAATGGGTGAAAGTACAAATTTCGATCAAGCTCAAATGACAGGCAGTCATTACATGATGGTTTGGGAGTCAGAGGATCTCGTGAACTGGAGCGAGCAGCGAATGATCAAGGTGGCTCCTAAAACGGGAGGAAATACGTGGGCGCCAGAAGCGATCTATGATCCGGTAACTGGAGAGTATATTGTATTCTGGGCATCATCGATGAAAAACACAGAGACATATGGTGATTATAACGGAAGACCAGAAGGTCAGTATAATGTGATGTACTACGCAACAACACGAGATTTCTACAACTTTTCAGAGCCAAAGGTCATGATTGATGAGTCACTTCCAACCATTGATACAATGTTTATTGAGCATGATCAGATGTTGTATCGTTTCACCAAATCAGAAGTGAATACGAAAGTGTATGTGGAGAAGGCACCAACGTTCTATTATGACAAGGACGGTATTGCAGCAAATGGCCTTCAATACAACGCTGTTCCAGGGACAGCGGGATAATAAACTTGGCTTGATCGGGAAAAGTGGAAACAACGAAGGACAAACGATATTTAAGGATATTCATGAAGACAAATGGTATCTGTTCCTTGATTCATGGCCATATCATGTACGTTATACAACAGATCTGGACAGTAGCACGCAATATATAAACAATGTGTTAAGTAGTGATCAATATGCACTTCCGCCAGGACCACGACACGGAACGGTGATTCCAATCTCACGTGCGGAGTATGATGCTTTGCAAGAGAAGTATGCATGGAAAGGTCCAGAACCATCAACAGACCCGGTTGTACATTACTCATTTGATGCAAATACAGTGAATGGTACAACGTTGAATGACATTTCTGGTAATGGTCATCACGCAACACTCGTAGGTGGAGCAACGATTAATGAAGAGGATCGCATCGGTAAAACGGGTGGTGCATTAGAGCTTAATGGATCAACAGAATATGTGAAGCTGCCAGATCACTTGATTCAATCCTTGAATCTGGAGAAGGCTACGTTCTCTACATGGGTTCAAATGGACAAAAATCAGGCCAATCAAAGAATATTTGATTTTGCTTCCGAAACAGGCAGACAGGTTAACCGCAACACCATGTACTTGAGTACACAAGGGGATACAGGTAGTCTGGAGTTCGCTGTCGTAACCCCTTTTACAGAGAAATTTAGCAATGACAGCACGAAACTAGGATTAGATTATAAATATGCAGTGAGAAATGCTGGACTATTACCAACGAAGACTTGGCAGCATGTTGCTATTACAATGGATGAATTTGATGCCGTTTTGTACATGAATGGTCAAGAGGTTAAACGCAGCTCGACATTTAACGTGGAACCGAGAATGTTACTGGAAACAACGATGAATTATATTGGTAAATCGAGAAACAGCTCTCATAATCTATTTGATGGTAAACTGGATGATTTCCGTATTTATAATCGTGCATTATCTGTTGAAGAGATTGCAACTTTAGCTAATGATGACGTTACTCCTCCAGTAGAGCAGCCGTCTGGGGCAGAACTCATTCTCCACTACGATATGAATGATATCGATGGTGCGAAGGTTATTGACCAAACAGGAAACTTTAACGGAAAATGGATGAATCCGTCTAAAGCAGAATGGATTAGTACACAAGATGCTGGTGTACTAAGCTTCACTGGTGGCACAACTAACTCTTATGTAGAACTTCCACAAGGAGTTCTCGATGGATTAACGGATATCACCGTTTCATCCATTGTGAACTGGAGCGGTAAAAACGCTGCGGAGTGGTTATATGCATTAGGAAGACCAAACAATAATACGCACTATACGTATTTCACACCACGTTATAACGCTAACGGTCTAGCTCGCCTAGGTATCGCGACGAATGCTTGGAATAACGAGTCTTCAACTTCTACCACGGGCTTAAAGAATAATGAATGGAAAGTAGTTACGACTGTTGTTTCAGGCACGAATGGTACACTAACGCTTTATATCGATGGTGTTGTTGTTGCATCAGGCTCAACGAATGGAATGACACTAGAACAAATTAAAAATACTTCAGGCAGTAGTGGATATATCGGTAAGTCATTCTATACAGCTGATCCATACTTCGGCGGGTTGATTGCAGACTTCCAAATCTATGACGGTGCTATGACTGCGGCAGACATTACATCACTTAAGGCTCATGCAGATCAGAAGATTGCTTTGATGGAGGGCATGCTTGTATCGGCTGCAACAGAGAAATTAACGATTAATGATCTTCTTGCTTCTAATGCATCAAAAGATGCGATTATAAGCAATGTAACGTTGCCAACATCAGGTGCTTATGGCACAACAATAAGCTGGACTTCAGATAAGGGGAATGTCATCTCAACTAAAGGTGCCGTAACCAGACCAGCTAACGCAACGGGCGATCAAGTTGTAACATTAACAGCAGTATTTACAGATGGTACAGAGACAGCTCACAAAACCTTTACGTTGATGGTTAAGGCATTGCCAAGCGATGCCACTTCTGTAAATGAAGCAAAAGCAGCACTAGTCGTTCATAACATTAGTGATGTTAGAGGTCATCTCTCATTACCGGAATCTGGACTGTATGGAACAACGGTTACTTGGGCTTCTGCTCAACCAAACGTCGTTTCAGTGACTGGTGAAGTACAACGTCCGGCGTACGGTAGTGGAGATGTAGACGTGAAGCTTACAGCTACGATTACATTAAATTCAGCATCCACTACAAAGGAATTTATGGCGAAGGTGAAGGAACGGCCTGCTGATGAAAAATATGCGGGATACTTCTTCACATATTTCACTGGAGAAGGTAGCTCAACAGGCGAGCAAGTTCACTTTGCACTAAGTAACGGTAATGATCCATTGAACTGGCGAGAATTGAATAATGGTAAACCTGTATTGACCTCTACCTTAGGGGAGAAGGGAGTACGTGATCCATTCATTGTTCGTTCGCCTGAAGGTGACAAGTTCTACATGATCGCTACCGATCTGAAAATTAACGGCAATGGTAACTGGGGCAGAGCACAGACATGGGGCAGTCGTTCCATTATGGTGTGGGAATCGAATGATCTGGTCAACTGGACAGATCAACGCATGGTAGAGGTTGCACCGGAAGAAGCGGGTAATACATGGGCACCAGAAATTATGTACGACAAAACAACTGGTGAATATATCGTATTCTGGGCTTCAAGAATGTTTGATGATGCATCCCATACAGGCAGTGCATATCAAAAAATGATGTATAGCAAGACAAGAGATTTCTATACGTTTACTGAACCGAAAGTATATTTGGATTATGGATATTCCATCATTGACACAACGATGATTGAGCATGATGGAAAAGTGTATCGTTTTACGAAGGATGAGCAAGACAACGGAACTGCTGCTCCATTTGGCAAGATGGTCTTCCAAGAGGTTGGTAACTCGATCTTGGATCCAGCCTTCAAGATGATTAATCAAGGTGTGGGTAACATGAAATGGGTTGAGGGTCCAACGATCTTCAAATCAAATACAGATGAAAAATGGTATTTATTCGTGGATGAGTTTGGCGGAAGAGGTTATGTTCCATTCGAGACAACCAATCTTGCATCAGGTGTCTGGTCATTATCTTCTAACTACAACTTACCCGCTAGTCCGCGTCACGGAACGGTAATTCCCATTACACAAAGTGAGTATGATGCACTCAGTGGGAAGAACGTACCCGTTAGCGGAATTAGCTTGGACAAAACGACGTTGTCCATCGTAGAAGGTCAATCAGGGCAATTGACAGCTACCGTATTACCAGCTAATGCAACGAAAAAAGCAGTAACCTGGAGCTCTAACAATCCAGCTGTAGCCACTGTAAGTGCGACAGGTCAAGTAACAGCTGTGGCACCAGGAACAGCAAGCATTACAGTAACTACAGTAGATGGTGGGTTATCATCCAGCGCTACGGTAACGGTAACACCATCGGTTGAACCGACTGCACCAGGAGAAGTGACAAGACCAAGTGTAACAGCAGGTAATCAGAAGCTGACTTTGAAATGGAGTAATCCTGCAGACAGCGATCTGGTTGCCATTAAGATTACAGGTCTTGGAAATACAGAGTTTAAGACAGTAACGCTGAATCATGCGACTAGCAGTTATGAAGTCACAGGACTTGCGAATGGTACGCGTTATGAATTCCGCATTACTACGGTAACCGCAGCAGGAAATGAATCCGCAGGGGTTGTGGTATCAGGAACACCACGAGCACCAAGCAGTGGTGATGGAAATGGTGGCGGTAATATCCCTGCACCTACAGTACCGCAAGCTACAGGTGGAAGTGAGCCAGTAGTCATGGACAACGGTCAAATAAACATTAAGCCAATCGCAAGTGAGAACGGTGCTTCTAACGTGAAGTTAAGTGCAGATACAGTGAAGCGTGCGCTTGATCAAACAACAGGCAGTAAGCTACAGGTGCGAGTTGAAGGTGATCAAACCTTGAACGGGCTAACGATTGAGCTGGCAGTAGATGCGCGCTTAACAAATGGATCTTCTACGGTAGATCGCATCGAGATCAACACAGGCTCTGCAGTCGTAACCGTGGCAACCAAACTGCTCGGAACAGGAGCAAGTGCGGGGAAAACGTTAGGATTGTCGATTAAGAAAATAACAGCTAATCAATTGTCAGCTAGTGCACAAGCTCAGCTGAACGGTGAGATCGTATACGATATCGTGTTAACGATTGATGGTAAGAAGCTTACAGCGTTTGATGGCAGAGATGATCTCGTGATTGCATTGCCATACACCCTAAAAGCTGCCGAAAATCCAAACAACGTCATCGTATACGATGTGAAGGACAACGGAGAGCTAAGAGTGGTGACGAACGGTAAATACAATGCAGTGACAGGAAAAGTAGAGTTCAAGCCAACGTATCCAAGCAAGTATACGGTAGCGTATGTTGCAACGAGCTTTAAGGATGTGACCCAAGACTGGGCGAAGGATGCGATCTCGGGATTGGGAGCAAGAGGCATTGTGAAGGGTGTAGGCGACGGCGAGTTTAATCCGAAGGGTCAAGTAACAAGAGCAGAATTCATCACCATGCTGATGAATATGTTGGAGTTATCGGATGAGAGCGCAACGACAAGTTTTAGTGATGTGAAGCAAGGAGAATGGTACCATGGAAATATCGCAACCGCGCAGAAGCTGGGGATTGTGAACGGAAAACCAAATGGAAGATTTGGAGTTCATGAGAACATTACACGAGAAGATATGGCGGTTATGGTATACAAGGCGATCCAAATGAAGCAACTAGCGTTAGCAAGTGGTGAAGCTACAGCCTTCAAGGATGAAGCAAACATCGCAAGTTATGCGAAGCAAGCGGTAGAGGCAATACGAGGAGCAGGCATAATAAACGGTGTAGGTAACGATGAGTTTGCACCAAAGAAGAGTGCTAGCCGTGCAGAAGCAGCAGTGATGATCTATAATTTGTTGGGTTTGATGTAGACACGTTAAGTATAGGGAGTTCTATTGATTCAATCAGATAATAAAGTTGGGCGGAAGAACTTGTTCCGTCCACTTTATTGTCTGTTTAATCAGTGGTTTTTTTTGAAAGCGCTTTAAAATTGCTGTAGACAACAGCCATGTCGGATGATATATTGTTTCTGCAAGAAACAATATTATTTTTTCAAGAAAAATAAAATTAATAAGCGTGTCCATGGTGGGGCGGAGGAAATGAACTCTCGGAGCTTAAGCTTGGACATCACAAAAAGGACGGGGAAAAGATGACTAAAATCGAGACAACAATTCAATCCTTTGACGGCACACAGCTTTATTTCAGCAAGGATACAGTGGAAAATGCCAAAGCCGCTGTCGTTATTGTGCACGGATTAGCGGAACATACCGGTCGCTATGATTATGTGACAGAGAAGCTGAGTCAGCGTGGGTTTAACGTATATCGGTTTGACCATCGCGGTCATGCCAGATCCGAAGGACAGCGTACGTTCTACAGTGATTTTCACCAGATCATAGAGGATGTCAACGTTGTGGTGGAGACTGCGTTGCAAGAGAGCGGCGATCTTCCGCTGTTTGTTATCGGACATAGCATGGGCGGCTTCGCAACCTCGTCTTTTGGAACGAAATATCCAGGCAAGGTTAAAGGTATCGTGTTATCCGGAGCGCTCACTCGTTACAATACAAAAGTTGCGGGAGAATTGCCGATGGATCTGCCTACAGGCACGTTTTTCCCGAATGAGCTGGGCAGCGGCGTATGTAGTGATCCCGCAGTTGTATCCGCTTACGCGAATGACCCACTAGTTGAAAAGCAAATCTCTGTAGATTTGTTTAACAGTCTGGGAAATGGCATAACATGGCTGAAGGAGAACGCTGAGCAGTTTATAGATCCCGTACTTGTTCTGCATGGGGCGAATGACGGGCTGGTCAGCGAAAAGGATTCTCGTGATTTTTACGGAGATATCGCTTCAACCGATAAAACACTCAAAATTTATGCTCATCTGATGCATGAGATATTTAATGAACCAACCCGTGATGACGTTATTGAAGAAGCGATTGCATGGATTGAAAAACGGATCTGATTTCAGTAGAGTAAGAGAGAGAATCTGAATGATGAAAGGGATTATCCATGAAATTAGATTGGATGGGCGACCATCGGGAACTGATTGAGAAAATTATCAAATACGGTAATGCGTACTCGAACACCTATAAGCTGCAGCGAAGTTATGGTACAGACATGATGTTCTCGGCTTCACAGATTCAGACGCTGGAATACATTCTGGAAGCCGAGGACAAAGAAGAGAAGATGTCGGAAATGGCCGCACGCCTGGGCGTAAGCCGCAGTACATTTTCCAAGAACGTGAAGAATCTGACGGAAAAAGGTCTGCTCGAAAAATTTCATTTAAGCGGCAATCGCAAAGACATATACGTCAAACCTTCGACGAAAGGTCGCGAGGTATATGCGAAGTATACCGAATTTGTAAGGGAGCTTTGCTTTGATGAGATTTTCAAGTATGCAGATCAGATTTCAGAAGCGGATAAGCAGAACTTTGTTCGCATCATGGATCTGTTTGCCGACGTGCTCGTCTGGTATGGTGAAAAGGAACAGGAAGCGCGCAAGTTAATCAGAATTGATTCCGATTAGGGCAGCGACTAGTTTCGAGATAAAAGGGATTTTTCTCAGGGCTGTTCTGTGGCCGGAAAGGAAAATTCCTTTTTGCTTGCTCTGAAACACGAACCTTGAAATTAAGGGCACCAGCCCATTCCCTCCGCGAATGTCCGTCATACAGTATAAAGTGCTTGATGCAGCAGAGGCTGTAGGACAATTATTCAGCAGGGAGTGGGACGTGTGAAATCATCAACAAAGCTTACCGGACGGGTTATTTATAAAGGAGATCCGGGATATGAGGCCGCCCGAAAAAACTGGGACCCGCATACGGACAGATTTCCTAAAGTTTTTGTTTTTGCTCAGAAAACAAAAGATGTCTCCAATGCCATCCGATGGGCTCGTGAGAATGATGTGCCGATCAGGCCGCGGAGTGGCAGACATGCGCTTGAAGTCAACCTTTCACAGGTTAACGGCGGAATTGTGATTGATGTGAGTGATCTTAATTCCATCAAGCTTGATAAAAAAAATGGAACGGTTGTTGTTGGAACAGGAAACCGAGTGGGAAGAATTGCGAATACCCTTGCCAAGCAAGGTTTCATAGCTCCTTTTGGTGACAGCCCTACTGTAGGGATCGGTGGAATTACATTAGGTGGGGGAATTGGGCCTCTCCAGCGTACCATCGGTCTCATCAGTGATAACTTGCTTGAGGTAGAGATGGTAGACGCCAAAGGAAAAGTGATTCGGGCCAATAAAAATCATAATGCAGATCTCTTTTGGGCCTCGCGGGGAGGCGGCGGTGGTAACTTCGGAGTATATACCCGCTACAAATTCAAAGTGCGCCGTGCTCCAGCGAAGGCGACTGTATTTAAAATCACCTGGCCATGGGCTCAATTCGAAAAGGTGCTCAAAGTATGGCAGAGGTGGGCTCCCTCTGTTGATACAAGATTGGGCAGCGAGTTATCCATCGGACCCAAAAAGGGTGGCAATGTCGTCATGGAGGGGCTGTTCCTAGGGTCAAAAACAGAGGCACTCCGTCTATTACAGCCGATTACGAGTGTTGGCACACCGTCAAGTTCCATTGTTCGATTGTTACCTTACACGGAAGTTGTGAAGTTTTTATTGCTTCCTGATCCGATTGAAACGCAAAGGTACAGTAACCAGTTCTCATCCGGTTTTGGACAAAAACCATTTCCCGATAAAGCCATCAAATCGATGCGCGCATTTTTGGAGAACTTGGAAGAGGGACCAGGCGGTTTCTATTTCCTCAACTGGGGCGGAGCAGTAAGTCGCAAATCGCCTAGATCAACCGCGTTTTTCTGGCGAAAAGAGAAGTTCTATGTGGAATGGACCAGTACGTGGATCAAACCATCCCATGCCGCTAAAAATATTGCACTCGCTCGTAATACTCGCAAGAAATTGCAACCATACATTGTCGGTTCCTATATCAATGTTCCGGATCAAGGGATCAAAAATTCCGGTTTAGTGTATTATGGAGCCAACTATGCCAGACTGCGGAGAGTCAAAGCCAAGTATGACCCGAAAAATGTGTTTAACAATCCACAAAGTATTACGCCAGCTCGTAGAGCGTAAAGGTAGAGCCATTTATTTTTATCAGCAGCTTGTGTTAATCAGAAGTTGAATTCATCTAAGTACTCATACTAATAACAGTAAAGACACGTCTTTTATGGCGTGTCTTTTTGATTTTTATGGTAGTATAGATGCCAAAACGATATTTGAAACAATACAGTTGCTGTTGGTGATCCTTGAATGGAGGTATGGCTCATGTATGTACCGATCTTATTCACGAAATTATCCATTCCAGTTCAGCGCTCCCATGTAGTCGATCGTCCACGCCTGATTGTCCGTTTGGACAAGGGAATGTACGCCAAACTCATACTGGTCTCTGCTCCTGCCGGATCAGGCAAAACCCTACTAGTTAATCAATGGGTTAAGTCTTCTTCAATACCTACGGCTTGGCTCTCGCTGGAAGAAGCGGATAACGATCTTTCGTGCTTTTTGACATATCTATGTGCTTCGTTACAGACGATTTTCCCCAAACTTGCAGAAGGCATCGTAGGATTTGTTCAAACTTCGGACCCGCCACCTGTTGAGACTATAATTACATATCTCCTGAATGAAATTTCTGATGTATCCGATCATTTTGTGCTTGTTCTGGATGATTATCATCTCATGACTTCAGAAGTTATCAATCAAGCACTTGTCTACTTACTGAGGCACATACCCCCGCATATGCATATCGTCATGACTACGCGTCAGCAACCCAAGTTACCTTTGGCTCGACTGCGGGCAAAGGGGGAATTGATTGAATTACGTGGTAGTGATCTGCGTTTTACTTCTGCCGAAAGCAGTGAGTTTTTGGATCGGGTCATGGGATTGAAACTTTCAGAGGAACATGTTGCTCTCCTTGAAAAGCGAACAGAAGGCTGGGTTGCCGGGTTGCAATTAGCCGCCTTATCCATGCAGGGTTCTTCTGATCCGAATTACTTTATGGAAACGTTCAGTGGCAGGGACCCATTTGTACTGGACTATCTAATGGAAGAAATATTACAAGGTCTAACCGAACAGGTACAGAACTTTTTGTTGAAAACGTGCATGTTGGATCGATTATGCGGTTCATTGTGTGATGCGATCTTTGATATAGGTGAACCAAAGGAACATGAATCCGTTGATTTTACCGGACAGGACATGTTGGAGTGGCTGGAGCAAGCCAATCTTTTCATCGTTCCCCTGGATAATGAGAGGCGATGGTATCGTTACCATCATCTGTTTGCAGATTTATTGCGTAAAAGAGTACACCAGAATTCAAATTACGCCGGCACAGCTGAGACCGATCTGTCTGTTACTGAGATACATAAGCGAGCGAGCTTCTGGTATGAGAAGCATCAAATGGAGCTGGAGGCTTTCAATCATGCTGTAGCTGCGGCAGATACTCATCGGGCATCGGATCTGTTGGAAGGTAAAGGTATGCCACTTCTTTTTCGCGGGGGTGCTGTTCCTGCCTTGCAATGGTTGAATTCACTATCCTCAGCAGAAATGGATTCAATACCTTCCCTATGGGTGATGCATGCGGCTGCGTTATTAGTATCAGGACATATGATAGACGTGGAACCTAAATTGCAGTCTGCTGAACAAGCGTTACAAAATATGGAACCTGAAAAGATCAATTCTGATCTCATCGGACATATCGCTTCCATCCGAGCCACGCTGGCTGTCAGCCGGCACGATGCGGATACGATTATTACGGAGTCACTTCGAGCACTCAAATATTTGCATCCTCATAATCTGCCCATTCGTGCAGCAACAGCTTGGACATTAGGATATGCATATCAGCTTCAGGGAAAACGTGTGGAAGCCGAATTGTCCTACGAGGAATCATTATCGAACAGTACCAGGATCGGACATCATATCATCACGATGATGGCGACACTGGGCGTGGGGAATATGCAGGAATTCAACAATCAGCTACACCTGGCGACTGAAGCCTATCAGCAGGTGGTACATATGGCAGGTAAGCCACCGCTACCCATTGCTTGTGAAGCCCATTTGGGTCTGGCGCGAGTTCATTATGAATGGAATAACCTTGATGTGGCGATGTTGCACGCTCAACAGAGTGTGCAGTTGGCACATCAATTTGTCCAAACGGACAGGGTTGTTGCAAGTGAGTTATGGCTCGCCCGAGTGACGCTTGCGAAGGCGGATCTTCATAAAGCCGCTATCATGTTAGATAGAATCAACGAAACGGCCCAACGGTTAAATTTTACAAAGGCGATCCCTGATATTACTGCTGCATACGTTCTTGTGCTCCTTCGTCAGGGCGATCTGAAAAAAGCAATGCGATTATCATGGGACAGAAATCATGCGCTTAGTCAGGCCAGAGTATTGCTGAAGCAGGGGAACACCTTGAAGGCACGTGGTATTATGGAATCCTGTCTTCGCTTGGCCATAACCAAAGGCTTCAAGGATGAACAGCTCAAGGCAACAATCCTTCTGGCGGCTATCCATGAGGAACATGGAAATAGAACACAAGCTATCGAGTTCCTGACTGAGGCCATGACGATGGCAGAGCCAGCAGGCTTCATTCGTGTATTTGTAGACGAAGGTGTTGTTGTGCACAGCCTTTTGAAGAGGATAACAGCACGCGGTGACTCACATTTATATCTGCTTCAATTACTGGCTGCATTTGATGAAGCTGAGAATATTAGAAGGGAAATTGTTGTGGAAGAGTCCAACATACATCCTTGCGTTTCCAAATTACCGATTGACCCGTTAAGTGCGCGCGAGCTGGAGGTATTACATCTCATTGCACAAGGGAGGTCTAATCGGGAGATTAGTGAGATACTTCATATTGCACTGCCTACCGTGAAAGGACATAACCGGATTATTTTTGACAAAATGCAGGTGAAGCGACGAACCGAAGCAGTGGCAAAAGCGCGTGAATGGAAGCTCCTGTAACTTGTTATTCACGAACGATACTTTAGTATCTAGGGGCCCAACCCACTTCCCGATATACTGTTGGCAAACAGGAATATGTGGAGGGAAAGATATGAGAGCTATCATATGTACAAAGTATGGATCACCAGATGTGTTGCAGCTTAAAGACATAGCGAAGCCATCACCCAAAGATCATGAGATTCAGATTAAAATACATGCAACAACTGTAACATCCGGGGACTGCAGAGTTCGTGGTTCCAATGTTCCGTTTCTGTACTGGGTACCGATGCGTCTTTTTTTGGGATTCCGAAAACCTCGAAATTCGGTCCTAGGCGTAGAGTTGTCAGGAGAAGTTACGGCGATTGGCAAGGAAGTAAAGCAATTTAAGTTAGGTGATCAGGTGTATGCCATCAATGGATTGTCTTTTGGTGCCCATGCTCAGTATATATGTCTCTCCGAAGAGGATCCAGTTGCTCTGAAACCAGTTAACGCAACGTATGAGGAAGCAGCAGCGATTCCTTTTGGTGGAACCACGGCCTTACATTTCCTGCGCAAAGGAAACATTAAACGGGGAATGAAAGTGCTCATCTATGGAGCTTCGGGAGCCGTAGGAACTGCTGCTGTACAGCTTGCGAAATATTTTGGAGCAGAAGTGACGGGGGTATGCAGTACAACGAATGTGGAGTTCGCGAAGTCACTTGGTGCCGAGCATGTTATAGATTATATGAAGGAAGACTTTACAAAAACAAGTCAGCGGTATGATCTGATATTGGATGCAGTTGGCAAAGTCTCCAAAGGTCAGTGTCGGCACCTATTGGCACCTAACGGCACATATGTCACTGTTGAGGGGCAAGGCATCGCAAGGGTCACTGCAAAGGATCTGATACTTCTTAAAGAGTTGATGGAGGCTGGTGAGATGCAAGCGGTGATTGACAGACGTTATCCGTTGGAGCAAATTCAGGAAGCTTATCGTTATGTGGAAACAGGGCGAAAGAGGGGAAATGTCGTGATTTCGGTCAAACATGAGAATTAATTGGCAGTGTGTCCTTTTTGAGTTGGAACGGAACCTAACGTCGCACAATTAGCCAACCTATTGCAAACAGTCCTTATGAGATACACGAGGCCACAAAGTAACTGTGAATCTGAAGTGAACTTACTTTTCAAAGGAATGAAAAAGCTGCCCTCGGTCATATGACCAAGAGCAGTTTTTTCACATGTTAGATACGCATGGCAGTTAATGAGCTATTAAGCTTTAACTTGTTCTCCAGCAAATACTTCAACGTTCATTGGAGCGGCCATGAATGCTGCTGCTTGTTGAACAAAAGCTTGGAAATGCGCGCTTGTGTTGTGGGAAGCTGTAGCAGCTTCATCTTTCCAAAGCTCGATCATCGTGTATTGTTGTTCGCGTTCTGTGTTTTTTGTCAAATCGTAGCTGATGTTACCTTCTTCTTGACGTGTAGCAGCAATCAGTTCTTTCGCAGCTGCGAGGAATGCTTGCTCTTGATCCGGTTTAACTTGCAGATGAGCGTGAATGATAATCATAATGTATAACCTCCATATTGTGTTTGTTTGGAATGTGTTAAGAATGTATGCTTATTGACTAGTATAATCGTGACTTACAAGGAAACCGTCCCTGATATTATGCCCAAGTTGTGATGGTTTCTACAGGCAGACGGTAAGAAGGATGACCTTCTTTGGCCGATTTACCGATCGAGATCAACATAACGGGTTGATAACGCTCTTTGTCCATGCCAAATGCTTCTGCAATTTGATCTTTCTCATAACCACCGATTGGGTTGGTGTCATAACCATGAGCACGTGCAGCAAGCATCAATTGCATGGAAGCAAGGCCAGCATCGATCAGGTTAACGTCGCGAAGATCGGAAGGAGCCATCTTTTCGTAATAAGGCATTACGGTTTTGAGCTGCATATCCTTAATGTCTTGTGGCATGTAACCAAGTTCTACAGCTTTACCAAAAATCTCATCCATGTATTCAACGTTGTTCATATCAATGAATACGCCAATAACAGCGGCAGAAGTCAAAACCTGATTTTGATTGAATCTTGCAAGAGGCGCAAGCTTTTCTTTGCCTTCAGCTGTATCTACAACCAGAAAACGCCAAGGCTGTAAATTGATCGAAGATGGTGCACGGGAAGCTTCTGACAGAATTTCAGTCATTTCTTCACGGCTGATTTTCACTTCAGGATCGTAAAGCTTAACAGAACGGCGACCGTAGGTAATTTCGTTGAAATCATTGGTTTTTTGGAATTTGCTTTGAATTGTACTCATGCATGGATCTCTCCTCTATATATGGGTTTAGAAATTGTTGTGCATACGTTCCAGGAAATCGGCGAGTGACTGAACTTCGTCTTCACTGAAATCCTGTAAAATCTGGTTGATAAAATTAGTCTTCTCAGCTTTGTAGCCTTCAATCTGCTTCCGACCGTGGTCCGTCAGACGAACAAAAGTGACCCGATTATCATCGGGGTTCTTACGTCTTGTAACCATCAGATCCGCCTCAAGCTGTTTTAAGTGGCGTGTAATCGCAGCACTATCAATGTTAATGATTTTCTGCAGCATGGATTGGTTAATCTCATCTACCTGATCCAGCTCATGCAGAATTTCAAAGCGAGAGGAACTGATACCTGTACAGCGTTCGAACTTGGGACTGATTTTGTTACCCAACACGTTCAACAGATTGATGATTTGTTCTTCTTTGGAAACAATACGTGTCATGACTAGACCTCCCGGGTGAATCTGAATCATGAACAACGGCGTATGTTAACCAATGATTAATGTTGCAGTATACAATGCCATTGCCTAATGATTATTTGGATGCTCTCGATCATTGATGTATCAATATTTGATGCGTCAATCATTGATGGCTCAATTAATATATCATGCCGTTTATGATTTGGCAACAGGTTAGAAAATGTTGCTGATGCTGGCGCTATTTTCCCGCTACGTATACATTACAGTCCGTATAGGGTGCCCAAATGTATAAGTTAATATTGATTGTTTATGTTATTGAGAATTGTTATCAATCTATCTATAATTAACTGAAAGGCAAAAAATATGGTTTAATCAGGCGATTACAGGGTTCGATCAGAACAGGGAGGGGACGTGAGCAATGGAGGAAAATGATTGGATCAAACAACTGGAGCAACTACATTTCTCTGCTGTCCACGTCTGCCATTACTCTAGCAATCCGGGGGCTGTACAGCGTCGGATCTGGAAAAGGTTCGCCATTTGCAGGGTCATCGTTGGCAAGGGATCTTTGTCTATGGATAACATTGTACATACCGTGTCTCAAGACGAGTGGTTTTTATTGAAGCCAGGAATGCATGTGGAGTTTCAGACGGATACGGAAGCACCTGTCCGATATCAGATCATTTTATTTTCCTGTGTTACACTTACCCGGCGTAAGAATGCTTGGCATACCGAGGCATTTGATCTCCCTGTGACGGGCAAACTTAATGTTCCTTCCAATACACGTGATATTCAGGAGATGATGGATACCCTAGTGAGTGGAAAGTACTCCATCACGAGTCTGGAAAAGACGCACAGGAAACATCTTTTGCATCAGTTGTTGATTCAGTTAATGATGCACGTGAATGAAGCGACACCCCCTGCAGCAGGGATGGATTTGGCACTTGAATATATGACGCATCAGTATATGCAAGACATTCGAATTGATCAGATGGCCCGCATGGCAGGGCTTAGTGTGAACCATTTTATCAGAACGTTCAAACGGCAATTAAATATGACCCCAATTGAATATATACTGAAACTACGTATGGCAAAGGCCAAGCAGCTGTTATTTTCTTCAGATAAAATCAAGGAAATTGCGGAGCAAGTGGGTTATAAGGACGAGCACTATTTCAGCAGAGTCTTCAAGAAAAACGAAGGAATCGCCCCAACGTTGTATATGAAAAATAAAGTGAATCGCATTGCCACCTTATATTACGGGTTGGACGATTATGTGATAACGCTCGGTTTGAGGCCAGTATCCGCTTTATCCTATGGTCAGAGGGTGGCTCGTCATATTGCCATACCTGCGCTTCAAGCACACAGTCATCAGGGACTTATCCTGGATAGCTTCAATCAGAACTATGATGATTTGAGGCGAGTCCAACCGGACCTGATCATTACAAGTAATCGTTTGGAGCCAAACGACTCCCTGCATCGTATCGCGCCTACCACCATGCTGGAGCACACCAACCATTTTGGCGAGAGGCTTCTGTATATGGCGGACATTATGGGTCGCACCGAACAGGCTGTACAGTGGATTGAACAACATGCTGAACTGAGCCGGGTTCTTCGAGGACGCATTCAATCGAGGTGGGGGAAACAGAGTGCCATGTTCATCCGGGTGACTTCTCATTTCTACCGAATGTATGGATTGAACAACCAGACAGGGGCCTTATTGTATGATGATCTGGGATTTTATTTGCCTCGTGATTTTCCGGAACAACAGTGGGCTGTAGAGAGTAAAGTTTGCAATTTGCAGTTATACGACGCGGATCATGTGTTTGTAATGGTCGATCCCACAGGAGAGGCAAGTGCTCAACTGAGGCAATTACAGCAATCCAGTGCTTGGTTGGCATTAAAGGCTGTTCAAGAAGGCCATGTATATAATGCAGGAGATATTTTCTTCAAAACGCTGGGTCCCACCGGACGCATGTGGGCCATGCGATATGTGGCAGAGCAACTTGGGGTTACGTTACGGTGATATTGTGCAAGAGAAGAGAGTGGAATAATCCATGGTAAGCCTGTATGCTTTTCCCTACTATAGTGATAATGATTATTATTATTAAATAGTAGAGGGGATTTACTACAAATGGTAAGACAGAGAGCAGCAACGATGATACTGTTGGCCCTGCTTGTGCTCGTCCTGACGGCATGTAGCAAGGCATCAGAAGTAACAGAAGCAACGCCTCCGCAACAGGATACACCTGTGGAAGAGAGTGGTACACAAACGATTGAGCATCTTAAAGGAACAGCGGTTGTACCGCAAAAAATAGAGCGTATGGTGGTATTATCTGCTGCTTACATCGATCACATGTTGACGATTGGTGAGAAACCAGCAGGAGTTAATGTAGAAGTTCGTTACGGAGGAGATTATTTGCCTTATTTTGCAGATCAGCTTGCCGGCGTTCCAACGGTAGGATCGGCCGACAGTCCTAACCTGGAGGCTATCCTTCAGATTGATCCGGATGTCATCGTTATTGAGAGTCGAACTGCGGAGAATACGTATGATCAGTTGGAGAAAATCGCTCCGACGATTGTACTTGGTACCGAATGGCTGGATTATGCTGATGATACAACATATTGGACACAGGATCTGTTGACCATTGCCGGGATGTACAACAAAGTGGATCTGGCAAAAGAAAAGATAGCCGAGGTAGAGCAGCAGGCGAAGCAACTAAAAGCGAAGATCGAACAACTGGATCAAAAAAAGTTGGCTTATCTGCGTGTAAGAGAGAAGACCTTGCAAATTTACGCGGCAAAAGGACATCCAACCAACACACTTTTGTATCATGATCTTGGATTTGTGCCAACGACTGTGACACCTGCCGAACAACGTGAGGACCTGTCCATGGAGAAAATTGCAGATGTGGATGCTGATTTCGTAGTTCTGGAGATTGACCCAAATGCCGATGAGTATTTAAACAACATCAATGCAAGCTCACTCTGGAAGGGAGTACCGGCTGTTGGTGCAGATCAGGTCTATACGACAGATTCGTTCTGGTTGTTTAAGGGCTGGGGAGCAATTGGGCGAAGCGAGATTATCAACGAAGTTGAAGACATGATTAATAGATGAGACGTTATCCAAGACATGATTATTCAGAGATGTCGGGAGCGTTACAGCAATTTTTTGTGACGACGATCCAAGTGGACTGCGATGATTCCAAGTATCCTTTCCGTGTGAAGGATCTGCTGAATGAAGAGAAACGAAACTTGATATTGCGTGAACAGGCTATGCAGCAAGGGCTTCAACTGGGAGGCAAAGGAAGTGTGGCCGTCGGTACACTTTTTGCCAAGCGTTACTCCGTATTCGTTATGTCCGTAATCTCAGCATTCAGTCTATACGATACTATACTTAGCATTGCAGACGATGATGTGCGGTTTGAATTGAATGGAACAGGTGGCATGCGATATGAGACTCGGCTGAAGAGCTCCTTTCTGGAGGGTGGAGACCCTGTTCAGCGCAGATCAGAGAGCGGCTTGCTCAAGAAGAGAATGCTGTTACATCTGGAACCTGTTCTGCGAGCAGTAGCCGTTAGTACAGGAGCGAGCGATAAGGTGATGTGGTCTCTAGTTGCCCATAATGTGCAACAATTGTATGAACGAATGATCAATGATCAGAGCATATGGAAGACGGATCAACGGCTTGAACAGATCAAGGAAGATCAAAGCATATGGCTTGACGAACAAAATGAAAATGCATTTACATTTGCCTTCGAGCTGCATCGCTTTGATCACCCCAAGTGGCAGGGACCGCCGTTCCTGATACGCCGATATTGTTGTTTGGCATATCAGGTTGGGAGCGGCAGTCACGCACATGCATATTGTAATAGTTGTCCGAAGCTGGATTCGGAATCCCGATTGCGCAATCTTCTCCAGCAGTGAACAGACACTCTTGTACTGCATGGTACGAATCTGTTTCAGACAATCCATGTTCCCTTCGGTTTCCAGTGGGTAGAATCTAGGATCAACAAGCTACACAACCTGCAGCGGCTTGAGCCAGCGTCTGCGGGTTTGTTGGCTTTGTCAGGGTCACGATACCTTTGCATTGAGGGATAGTATTCGTTATACTACAAGCTATTGATCAATTAATCACTAACTATTGGAGGACGAATTATCATGGCTAAAGATACAGCAGCGTCGGTTAACCGGCGAAATGATATTATCTCTGCAGCAATTGACGTCTTCGCGGAAATTGGCTATTATCGTGCGACTACAGCTCAGGTGGCTGAACGGGCACAGATCTCACAGCCGTATATATTTCGTTTTTTCAAAACAAAAGAAGCTTTATTATTAACTGCAATTGAGGTCTCATGGACACGGGTGATTGATTCGTTTCGAATTGTGGTTGAGACGGCGACGCCAGATCAGTTGGAACATGATCTAATTGAAGCCTACGATAAGATTCTGGAATCGCACAAGAGCGAAATCTTGCTTCAGATGCAGGCGCAAACGATCAGGGAGGAAGTCATTCGTCAGGCCATGCAAAAAGGCATTAGTGATGTACGAAGCATGGTACTGGAAGCTTTCACCGTTGCAGGAATTGCTGAACCGCTAAAAAGAACCATGATTTTTCTGGCAATCGGGATGTTGTGTAATGTATCTAATGCACTGGATATGCCGGAGCTGAAGGAGCGATAGAGAGGGAGGAAAAATCCCTTTTTGAATTTTAGTTATTGATCAATCACTAAATATGGTTTATATTGTTTTCAGGTAAGTAATTGATCAATAACTAAATGGATGAAAGAGGTCGATCTACGATGAAAAGAGCTATTGTTATTGGAGCCACAGGTGGAACAGGTGCAGCAATTACGGAAGAATTGATTAGACGGGGTATTTTTACAATTGCATTTGGGCGATCCCGTCAAAAACTGGAGCAACTTGTGGTAAAGTTGGGATCTCCAGATCACCTGCAAATCGCAGTGGGAGATGCATTTCGGTCGGATGATATTATCGCTGCTTCCCTAGAAACGGATGTCATGTTTCATTGTGCGAATGTCTCGTATAACGAGATGGAAAGCAGGCTAATTCCGCTGGGCGAATCCGTGATGGCGGCGGCAGAACACTTGGGTCTGAACGTGGTTGTAATAGACGGAATCTACCCTTATGGTAGAAGACAAATGAAGGAAGTAACCGAAGAACATCCGAAAGAGCCACATACCCGCAAAGGCAAGACACGACTTGCCTATGAACAGATGTTATTCAGTACAAGATGGAACAGAGCTCAGGTGATGATTGTTCGCTTGCCAGACTATTATGGCCCAACGGCAAATCAAGCTTCCTATCTGGGTTCAACCCTTGAAGCGATAGCAAAAAGTAAGATGGCTTTTTTTATCGGAAATATGAAGGTACCCAGAGAGTACATCTATTTACCGGATGCTGCAGTCATGGTGGTGGAGCTGGCTAGCAGAGAGATGACGTATGGACAGAATTGGAACATCCCTGGATCGGGGATCATCTCGGGTCATGACATCGTGCGATTGGCACAGAAGGCTGCGGGAAGAAGCAAACCTGTGATGGCGTTAGGAAAAATAGGGTTGTCGTTGATTGGACTAGGTGTACCCGTTATGAAAGAAATTGTAGAAATGTTATATCTGACCGAGGAACCCCTGATCTTGAGTAGACAGAAGTATGAGGAACGGATTGGCCCGGTTGTGGCAACATCTTTTGAAGAAGGAATTGCATTGACGATTAAGGAGTTGCAGGGGGAGTAGAGGGGAATATATTTTTTAGAGAAAAGTAATTGATTGATCACTAATTTCAGGGACTTCATAGGCTTATCGAATAGCAGTGGTGCTACGAATGGCATCGTGTGGTCTGTGCATGAGATCACCTAAACACTTCTCAATGGATTGCGCCTATGGACAAATTCGTAAAGTTGTAATAAGTTAGTTTGAAGATATTCGAAATATCTTCTGGAAAGTGGACTAACAAGTGAGGTGGATTTCATGATTCCTATTTTGGGACGCATTAACGAATTAAGTCGAAAACAACGCAGCAGCGTCGGTTTGACAAAAGCAGAAAAAAGCGAGCAGCACGAGCTTAGAAAACAATATTTGCAGGCTATTCGAGGTCAGGTACTGACAACCATGCTGGCAGTATCCGTTGTGGACCCGCTGGGTCATGATGTGACCCCTGAGAAATTAACCAATGAAAAATTGCAGCGCCGTGAACAAGCCGGCCAATAGCATTCCTTTAATAAGACAGACCAAGGTTACATCTTGGTCTGTCTTTTTTTTTCTGCAAATCATCCGTTCAGCAGGAACTGTATCAATAATCCAATTAGGGATTCGTGCGAATTAACAAGCATGTTAGATATTTTTAGTGTTGATGACAATAAAGCTGCCGCCAACTTCAATTCATCCCCGATAACTCATATAATAACGCTAATATATTTCAGAAAAACAAACAAAAAGTACAATTACTCTCAAAATAACTAACAACAAACTTACATCAAATAATTAAAGAAAGGCTAGTTCATATATGTATCTCGAAAGGGTTGATGAATCATGAGTCTGGAGGCTTTGAATGAACGTGTGAAGAATGATCTGGCTTATTTGTCATTTGGTGGCGCGAACTGGGTACGTCCAAGAGAACATGCGGATGGTCATGTCTATGATGTCGTCATTGTGGGTGGAGGACAGAGTGGATTAGGGGCGGCATTTGGCCTTCTTCGTGAACGGATCTCCAATATTGTCGTCATTGACGAGAATGCAGCAGGGCTTGAAGGACCTTGGGAGACTTATGCACGTATGGTTACTTTGCGCACACCAAAGCATCTGACTTCCATCGATCTGGGTATCCCCTCGTTAACCTTTCGCTCGTGGTGGGAAGCACAGGTTGGGCCCGAAGGTTGGGAAGAGGTAGACAAGATCCCGCGTGGAGACTGGATGGATTATTTACGCTGGTATCGGAAAGTGCTGAAGCTGCCTGTGCTTAATGAAGTGAAATTGACGCTGGTTGAGCCAATAGAGGACGGAATACATCGACTTCATGTGAACAAGGCAGGAACTCAGATGGATGTTATACTTGCTCGCAAAGTAGTGTTTGCTACTGGAATACAAGGTGGTGGAGAGTGGCATGTGCCATCCATGATTGCGGATAGATTACCTCGGGATCGGTATGCCCATACGTCGGAAGCGATTGATTTTGATCGGTTAAAAGGTAAAAGGGTTGCTGTGCTTGGCGGCGGCGCTTCTGCATTCGATAATGCGAGCTATGCCCTTACCACGGGTGTGGCGGAAGCCCATGTATTTGTACGGCGGGAACAGTTGCCTAGTGTTAATCCTATTCGTCAGATGGAACAATCCGGTATGATTGAGCGATACCACGCTCTTCCGGTTGCTGATAAATATGAAGTGATCTCTCATTTCTTCAAATTCAATCAACCGCCAACCAATGATACGTTTAATCGTGCGGCAGCCTGGCCTGGTTTCGAGTTGCATCTGAACGCTCCATGGCTGAGTGTGGAAGCGACGGAGCAAGGCGCGATTGTTCACACGGCAAAGGGAGCATTTACGTTTGATTTTCTAATTATTAGCACAGGTTTGCTCAGTGATCCGGCACTCCGTCCTGAACTGAAGCTTGTGGAGCCATACATCGCGCGCTGGGAGGACTGTTACCAGGCTCCGCCAGAGCATCGCAATGCATTGCTGGACGCACATCCGTATCTGAGTTCCGGGTTTGCGATGACTAGCAGGAGTGAACAAGGTAAGAAACCGTTGCACGGACTGTTTGTATTTAATTACTCTGCACTTGCCAGCTGCGGTCTGTCGGCATCGGCAATATCGGGGACCAAGAGTGCGGTGCCCAAACTGGTCACTGCCATAGCGGATCAATTGTTCCTCGATGATCGGGAGATTATTTTGCAGCAATTCTATGCGTATGAAGAACAGGAATTTACGGCTACATGGGTGAAAAGTGGTGCCCTCGCTGAGTAATTGCACTCCATAATATTGCGAACGTGTGGCATCTGATGCTGCACGTTTTTTTGTTTTTCATATGATGAAGGTTACACTTGCCTTTAAATTGTTGTAAAATGTCGGTTGGAACATGTTAAAGGCAGGGATAATAGATGAATGAAATAAAAATGAACTATGAACAATTTAGAGCCCATTTGAAGAAAGCGTCACGTAAACGAAATGTACCTTTGATTAAGATCGTTGCATTTCAAGAGAAATACATGAAGATTGAAGAAGTTCAATTTTACGATGTGGAACAAAATCATATGAGTGTTCAGGCCTGCAATACGTTGTGGTTGCATCTGGAGAATAAATCTTTCCGTAATATGGTGTCCCAACATTTGCAATTTTATAGAGATATGGAGAACCTGGGTCGGCATTCCTTTGAGAATCTGATCAAAGAACTATATGATACGTCTGTTCCTGTACTGCTCGATTACAATCCCGCTCATTATTACACCTCGGGGCAGCTCGCTGAGATTCTGGTCATGGACGAGGAGAGGCTGATTGAACAATTGGAGATGGGCCGCTTCAAGGGGGCTTTTATTAATGAAGATGGAAAATGGCTTAAACCCAAACCGGATGGAATGGTTGTAGAGTCATAAACGCCATAAAGGTTTCATGATAAGCAAAATCCTGCAGCGCCGCGCATCAAGCGCTGGAAGCTGCAGGATTTTTAATGGAGACACGAAGGGCACGAAATTCCAACTTTAAGAACATGAGGTAAGTCAGGTCACCACCTTCGATAAAATCGGGACTAGATCAGATGTGCGTTCAGGCGTCAGAGAAAGGGAAAATTGGACAAGGAAATAAGTCGAAAGATGCGTGTTTTTGAATGTTTTTAAATTATTTTGAATGAAAGTGGTTGTTTTTTGAGTGGATTATGATACTATAGAAGCAGTTGGAGGAATGAAGATGCTGACTGAAGAACGATATGCTGCAATTATAGAGCGCTTACATTTACAGGGAATTGTGAAATTGCAAGAGCTTGTTGATGTGTTGAGTGCTTCTGAATCAACGATTAGGCGTGACTTGATCGATCTGGAGAGTCGTCAGATGCTCAAACGCATCCACGGCGGTGCCGCACTGGTGAATGAAAAAACGCTGGAACCGGGCATGGAAGAAAAAACGTTCAAAAACATTCAACAAAAAACGACGATTGCCCGTTTGGCTGCACAGGAGATCGAAAATGGCGAATGCATTTATCTGGATGCAGGAACGACAACGTTAGCCATGATTCCTTTTATTGAAGCTAAAGACGTAACGGTTGTTACCAACGGACTTTCACATGTTGAAGCTTTGGTAAGCAAACGTATTCGCAGTTATTTGCTCGGAGGTATGATGAAAATTCATACAAAAGCAGTCATTGGCAGTATCGCATTACAGAACATGGATAATTTCCGTTTTGATAAATGTTTTCTTGGAAGCAACGGAGTTGACCCCGAAATGGGGTATACAACACCGGATCCGGAGGAAGCCTTGATTAAAAGGCGTGCACATCAATTGTCGGGAAAATCTTATGTGCTGGCTGATTCCAGCAAAATAGGGGAAATTACTTTTGCCAAATTGTTTGATTTGGAGGAGGCCGATTTGATTACAGAGCAGATGCCAGAACACTGGCGGCCTGGAATCGCCCAGAAAACTAAAATAATTGAGGGATAACGATGATATATACGATAACACTTAACCCGTCCATTGATTACATCGTGGAAGTGGATGAGCTGAAGCTTGGCGGATTGAATCGAATGAATCGGGATTTGAAGCTCCCTGGCGGCAAAGGCATTAATGTCTCTCGCATACTGAATCAACTTGGAGCAGATAACACGGCCATTGGTTTCCTTGGTGGATTTACTGGACGTTTCATTAATGACAAGTTGCAAGAAGATAACATTCGGACAGACTTTGTTACGATTGCAGACGATACTCGCATTAACATCAAGCTGAAGCATGGAGAAGAGACAGAGATTAATGGTCTTGGACCTGCAATAAGTGCCGAAGAGGCCGAGCAGTTGCTTCACAAATTGTCTTCGTTGGAAAAAGGAGATATTGTCATTCTCTCCGGAAGTGTACCGCCTTCACTTGGAACAGATTTTTATGATCGTCTCATTAAAGTATGCAAGCAAACGGGTGCTGAATTTGTAATTGATACAACTGGCCCTGCGTTAATGGAAGCTCTTGAACATGCACCATTGCTGGTGAAGCCAAATCATCATGAACTGGCTGAACTGTTCGGTGTAACGATTGATACTCGCGAGGAACTGGTGTTATACGGGCGTAAGTTGCTGGAAGCCGGTGCCAAACATGTGTTGATTTCCATGGCAGGTGAGGGTGCACTATTCATTACCAAAGCGGAAGTTCATCATGCGAATGTGCCAAAAGGCACTGTGAAAAACTCGGTTGGTGCCGGTGACTCCATGATTGGCGGATTCGTAGGTACCTATGTACAGAGCGGAGATTTGCTGGAAGCTTTCCGCACAGGGGTTGCATCTGGAAGCGCGACTGCGTTCTCGGATGATCTGGCATCACGAGAATTGATTGATGAATTACGTAATCAAGTAACCATTACGACGATTTAGTCTAACGGCCATATAAAAGGTTTTTACTGTAATTGTAATGTAGTGAGGCCTGTTTAGGCAGGCCGACTGAACTTAAGGGAGTGTACCAAGATGAGAATAACAGACTTGATGATCCAGGAAACGATGATCATGGACCTGCAAGCCACAACCAAAGATGAGGCTATTGATGAACTAATTGCAAGCCTGAACCGAAGCGGACGAATTAATGATCCGGTCCTGTTCAAGGAAATGATCTATAAAAGAGAAGCTGAATCCAGCACGGGGATCGGTGGCGGAATTGCGATGCCACATGCCAAAACAACAGCGGTGAACGAACCAACAGTTGTATTTGCCAAGAGTAGAAAAGGGCTTGATTTTGAAGCGTTGGACGATCAGCCAGCTCATGTGTTCTTCATGATTGCGGCTCCAGAAGGCGCAGGTAATACCCATCTGCGTACGCTTGCAGCTCTTTCCAGGTTGTTGATTGATAGCGATTTCATCTCACAATTGATGAGTACAGATACACCTGCCGAAGTTAGTGCATTGTTTGATGCCAAACAGGCAGAAGCAGCGGAGAAGGAAGCAGCCAAAGAAAAAGCAAAAGCTGAAAAAGCAGCGAATGCCGCATCAGGCTCCACTAGCAATCAGCAACAAAACACCTCTGGTATGATTGTAGGTAATGCCAATTCGGAAGATTTTGTTGTTGCGGTTACAGCCTGTCCAACCGGTATAGCGCATACATTTATGGCTGAAGATGCACTTAAAAAGAAAGCTCAGGAAATGGGCATTAATATTCGCGTAGAGACCAACGGTTCCGAAGGAGCACAGAATGTTTTGACGGCTGATGAGATCGCTCGTGCTAAAGGGGTTATCGTTGCCGCAGACAAAAATGTGGAGATGGCACGTTTCGATGGCAAACCGGTATTGCAAAGACCGGTGAGTGATGGAATCCGTAAATCCGAAGAGCTGATTCGCAAGGCCGTTAACGGTGATGCACCGATCTATCGCAGCCAAGGCGGAAATGCCAAGGAAGAGGGCGCAAGCGCTGGCAAAATCAGTGTAGGTAGCAAAATCTATAAAGATCTGATGAATGGTATCTCGCATATGCTGCCATTCGTTGTAGGTGGCGGTATTCTGCTAGCAATCTCCTTCTTGTTCGAACAGCTTGCTAGCCCTGAGAATCCGATTGTGCAACTGCTTCAAACGATCGGTGGCGGAACAGGTGCGTTCCACTTCCTGATTCCGGTACTTGCCGGATTTATCGCGATGAGTATTGGTGATCGCCCGGCCCTGATGCCTGGTATGGTCGGTGGATTGATGGCGGTTAACTCAAACGCCGGTTTCCTTGGTGGTTTGGCTGCCGGTTTCCTGGCGGGTTATGTAGTTATTGGTCTCCGTAAGTTGTTCAAAGGATTGCCAAAAGCGATTGATGGCTTGAAACCAATCTTGCTGTATCCGGTATTTGGCTTGCTGATCGTGGGTGCAATCAGTTTCTATGTCTTTGATCCAATCTTTGGTTCCCTGAACACATGGCTTGTAGATGCACTGGGTAATCTGGGTACAGGTAATGCGGTATTGCTGGGCTTGCTGCTTGGCGGTATGATGTCCATCGATATGGGTGGACCGTTCAACAAAGCGGCTTACACGTTCGCCATTGGTGTATTCACATCCAGTGGTAACACAGACGGTGCATGGATGGCAGCGGTTATGGCAGGCGGTATGGTGCCTCCTCTGGCGATTGCACTTGCAACAACGTTCTTCAAATCCAAATTTACAGAGCAAGAACGAAAATCAGGCCTGACTAACTATGTACTTGGATTCTCTTTCATTACAGAAGGTGCAATTCCATTTGCTGCGGCTGATCCATTGCGTGTATTGACTTCTTGTATTCTGGGTTCCGCTGTTGCTGGCGGATTGACACAACTGTGGAGCATTAATGTACCAGCTCCGCACGGCGGGATCTTTGTTGCAGCACTGGCGAACCACGCACTATTGTTCCTGCTCGCTGTTGCGATTGGTTCTGTGATCTCCGGTCTGATTCTGGGCTTTTGGAAGAAGTCACCAACGCTTGTGAAGTAACAAATATAAGTAACATCTCCTGAGTGAAATTCACTTGGGGGATGTTTTTTATTTCAGCTTTTTCTTCGGGTAGTGGAAAGTTGCCTCCGGATTTGTGTAAAATGCTTATTTAGATTTTACATTCATGTGTGGTAAACTAAATATAATTATTTTGAAACTATGTTTCGTCTAATGAAACTTATGCAGGAGGAATTGGAATGTCTGATGTAATCAAAAGTCAGGTGCAGAAGCAGTTTGCGAAAAATGCAGGAAAATACGTGACGAGTGCGGGGCATGCCAAAGGTGAGGATCTCGCGTTACTCGTGGCTTCATCTCAAGCCACTCCGGATATGAACGTGCTGGATATCGCCACAGGGGGAGGGCATGTTGCTAATGCTTTGGCTCCACTTGTTCAGCGGGTGACAGCCCTCGATCTAACGGAGGAAATGCTTCAGGCAGCTGAACGATTTATCCAGGGGAATGGACACGGTAATGTAGATTTTGTAGCCGGAGATGCAGAGAAGCTGCCATTCGATGATGATGTCTTTGACCTTGTGACCTGCCGAATCGCTGCTCACCATTTTCCGGACGTTTCTTCGTTTGTTCATGAGGCATTACGAGTCATGAAGCCTGGTGGAAGGTTGTTATTTATTGACAACGTGGCACCTGAACGTGATGAGAATGACCAGTTTTACAATGAAGTGGAGAAGTGCCGGGATGCAAGCCATGTTCGAGCATGGCGCAAGACGGAATGGATTCATATGTTGGAGTATGCCGGCTTCCGAATGGAAACGATGGTTTCCTTCCAGAAGCGCTTTAAGTTTGAAGAATGGTGTAACCGTGCAGCACTGCCGGAACAGGAAAGAGAGGAACTTGAAGCGAGCATGTTGAGTGCACCGTCCATTATCAGAAAATTTTTTAATTTTGAAGTGACAACGAACGGGAAGCTCGACAGCTTCCAAGGGGAAAGTGTGTATATCCAAGCGATTAAACCGACTCATGTCTGATTAGGTAAAACAAAAGATTTAGCTGTGCAGTTTATGAAAGAGCTAAAGGATGAATGTCGATAAAATAAAACAAGCAGAGTACCTTGAACAGGTAGTTCTGCTTGTTTTATTTTGCATATTTATAATCAAAACGACGGTTCAGGGTTTTAGTATAACTTTGGTACATTCGTCTTCATGATCGTTGAAAATGCGGTACGCATCGCTTGCATTCTCTAGTGAAATTCGATGGGAGATGATCTCGGTTGGATCAAATTCATCAGCAGTGATTTTGCGGAACAATTCAGGCATGTAATGTATAACAGGAGCTTGTCCCATTTTAAGATTGATATTGCGTTCAAACAAATTGCCCAACGGAAACATGTTGTAGGAAGAGCCATATACACCCGTAAGTTGGAGTGTACCGAATTTGCGGATCGCTTTCATGCCGATTTCGATCGCACTCAGTGAACCGCCATGAAGTTTGAGCTTCTGTCCGATCTCCTCCAGCGTGGTTTTTTTTCCATCCATACCTACACAGTCGATAACAACGTCGGTTCCGCCTTGTGTAATCTCGCGAATGTGCTCACCCATATCATCGTAATCTTCGAAATTAAAGATTTCTGCATCGTTCAAACGTTTGGCTTTCTCCAGTCGATAGGGCAGGCGATCCACGGCAATAACGCGTTGGGCACCTTTCATCCAGGCGAACTTCTGCGTCATCAACCCAATGGGTCCGCTACCGAGTACGGTGACCGTATCTCCCGGTTTAACCCCGGCATTCTCGACGCTCCAGTAAGCGGTTGGAAGAACATCGGACAGGAACAATAAGGCTTCATCTTCCAGTTCACAGGATTCCGGAATCACAAACGGAGTGAAGTTCCCGTAGGGAACACGCAATAATTCCGCCTGACCTCCAGGGTGGTTTCCGTAACGCTCGGTGAACCCAAAATAACCACCTGTATGAATATCCGGATTGCCATTGGAATTATCGCATTGGCTCTCCATGTCATGATTGCAATAGAAGCATTCACCACAAGCGATGTTAAAAGGCAGGACCACACGATCCCCCTTCTTCACACGTGTCACTTCCGGACCAACTTCTTCTACAATGCCCATCGGTTCATGACCGATAACGTAATCTTTGGCAGCAGGCAAGGCTCCCTGATAAATGTGCAAATCGGATCCACATATGGCTGTGGAAGTAATACGAACGATAATGTCGTCCTTGTCTTGCAGTTTGGGATCCTCAACCTCTTTGACTTGGATATCCTTGATTCCCTGAAACGTAACGGCTCTCATCTTCATATTCCTCCTTGTATAGTGGGATTCTCTGACAATTACCCAGTTTCGGCACAAATGATAGAGGTGCATACTAAATTAAACGACAGGCCATTTTATTTTTCGCAGCGCATCGAGCAACTCAGGGGGTGCATTCAGATTGTCACGGACCAGATCCCGAGGCGTTAAAGCCATCCACTGATTCAATGACACATCCTCAAAGCGATCACTCCGGAATATCTCCAAGAACCATAATGTGTCTGTACCGGTATTCTGTATATAGTGTCCCAATGCCACGGGTACATATCCCACATCTCCAGCCCGATAATCAAATGTTCGAGCAATGCCATTGCCTCCGAAGACGGTCATTCTTCCTTGTCCTGTCAGATAGTATTGCCATTCATCTGCATTGGGATGCCAATGCAGTTCACGCATAGCACCAGGTCTGATCTCAACAAGTGCGGCTGCAACAGTAGTTGAGATGGGGAAGTTGGTGGAGTCTACAATCCGAACGCTTCCGCCGGGTGTAATTAGCGGTTCCTGAGCCAACAATCGGTGTTTGAATGTGAGAGGAACGGTGCCGTATGGCGACTGAACTTCCTGGCTTTCGATGGAACCCGGAACGGTATCTTGGAAAATGTAGACCTGTTCCTTCGGCATCGACTGAAATGCGGATTCGGGCACACCGAAATTGACAGACAGTACCTCTGGTGGTGTATGGGCAAACCAATCGGATATGGATAACGTATTCAGATCGGAGAAAGAGCCATCATCAAACACAAGCAGAAATTCACAACCATCCTCCAGCCCCTGAATGGAATGAGGCAGACCTTTTGGAAAAAACCAGAGATCTCCCGGTCCGACATCCGCAATAAAATTACGTCCGTTCTGATCTACCGAGGTGATTCTTGCGGTTCCCCAGATCATATAGGCCCATTCGGATTGTTGATGCCAGTGCAGTTCCCTTACACCTCCGGGCGTCAGACTCATGTTCACACCAGCCAATGTAGTGGCAATAGGGAGATCCCGTACGGTGATTTCACGTGACCAACCCCCATGGTTCAATTGCATATGCGTATCGGAAAAAGACATTTTTAGATTGGGCAATAACCCGTTATCGGTTACCGGAGGTACCAGCATATCGGGGTTCTGTATATCTCTCATGACGTCTCTGGGTCCCAGATCAGGTCCTCCAGCGCCATCACTGCGAATGGGTTGCGGGATAATAAATGGTTTTTCGTTAGGTTGCTGTCCTTTGGTCATTGAGTGATCCCTCCAGATTCAATAACATGTCACACGCGACATTGCATCGTTATGTTTACACCTATGAATCAGGGCCTGGATAATATGAGGGACAAACGACAAAAAAGACGTGACCGAATGTGGGCACGTCTTTATACGTATAGGATAGGTCGAACAATTCATGTATCCAATTATTGAATCAAATGAAGGCACTTATTGCTTGCTTGCAATCCTCATGATTAGACTGGGGTGGATGCGGGATTTCCAGACTGATTTATAAGAAAACGTTGCTCATAGATCTCATTTACCCGATGGAGAACGGCAGGACCTTGCTCTGTGAAACGAAGTGCTGTCGCTTTATTTTTCACCAGAAATGTACCGGATTCATGTCTGGTGGGTGATAAAGCCGCATTGTAGAGCAGCGAAGCGCCATGGCTTGGATGAGGAAAGAACCATTTCATAATAGGTTTGATATAGAAGGGCAGGCCGGATGTTTTGTTGCCCCTTAGCGTATTATTTCCACCGGGATCTACGCTAAGCAGTTGTATGCCATCCGCTTTGGCAGAATTGGCAACCTCGCGTGTCCATAGAGATAGACCGAGCTTCGAGACAGCATAGGGACCAAACAGCTTTTTGAATTCAGCTGGACGTTCCAGGATGTTTAGATCAAATTGTTTGACCATACTGAACGCGGTGGTGGAAGTATTGACGACTGTTTTCATCTGTCCTTTGAGCAATAGCTCCACTAATTCCATGTAGATGATGTAAGGGACTACAGTTTGAAGTTCAAAGTGCAGTTCATGCCCCTGATCAGAGAAACGAAGCTCCGAAGCGCTGCCCCCTGCATTATTAAACAAGACATCAATTGAATCGGTATCGGATTTAATCTGATCCAGTGCAGTCCTCAGACTGTCGTAGTTGGTCAGATTAGCCTGAACCCAACGGAGCTGGCCTGAACGTAAGGCGTTCTGAATATCGGTATCCTCAAATGGGAAAGCAGAACGGTTGAGACCGATTACCTGCCATCCTTCAGCCAGTAACTTGCGTGTCAGTTCAAGACCAATTCCTGACGTTGAACCTGTGATAAGAGCTGTGCGAAGTTGATTTTGTATATTCATATATACCTCCAGATAGAATGGGATTACAGAACGAATCTGTATGCTGCGCTCATTCTATAACTTGGAGTCGACTCCAAGTCAAGAGGTATTGGGATTGAATGGATCATGCTTGACTTGGAGTCAGCTCCAAGTTGTAATATGGAGAGAAATGAATGTGGAGGAGGCCCATATGATGAGAGAGAAAGAAGTATTCTCCATTAAAGAAACGTCAGAACAGGCCGGATTATCAGAAGATACAATTCGTTATTATGAGAAGATTGGGCTGCTTCCTCGAGCTGAACGCAAGGCCAATCGCCATCGGGTATATCGCTCTGAGGATATCCATACGATGAAGTTGATCACTTGCCTGAAAAAAACAGGAATGTCTCTGGAGGAAATGAAGCCTTATTTACAAATGTCCATGGATTCCGATCTCGCAGATTTCCCGGATGAACGGGAGATGCTGGTAAATCACCGGAAGAAAGTTGAAGCACAGATTGCTTCGCTACAACAAGTCGTTGATTTTATCGATGAGAAGTTGGAGAAACGAAGTATGTATCCTGATGAATGTCCTATTACCGGGGAGAACCAGATGTCTGTTTTTGAAAAACAGAACATATTCTCTTGATGGCGCAGCTGCCTATTTGAATCCGAAAACCCACGTCATGATGACGCGGGTCTTTTTGCTGTTTCTAGCATTTAATATCGAGTGTATGACGAAGTCGTTTGATATCGCTTTTGGGAGGGAGACCATACATGCGGGCATACTCCCGGCTGAATTGAGACGGACTTTCATAGCCAACCTGGAACGCAGCGTCGGCGGCATCGGTTGAACCTGCAAGCAACATTCGCCGGGCTTCATGCAATCGAATTTGTTTCTGGAATTGCAAAGGGCTCATGGCGGTAATGGCTTTGAAATGATGATGTAATGAGGAAGAACTCATGTTGATCATGGCAGCAAGTTGTTCAATCCGAAGTGGCTTAGCATAATCAGATTGGATGACTTCGATCACCTCGGCGATGTGCTGTGCATGACTGTCCTGAATAGCAAACTGCTTGATGGAATGTCCATGTTCATCCTGAATAATACGATATAGAATTTCGCGGATAAACATAGGGGCAAGGACGGGAATGTCTTCAGGTGTATCCAGTAGTCGAACTAATCGGATCACGGCTTCAAGAAGGTCAGGTTTGGTTGAACTAACAAACAATCCTCTTCGTGTTGAATGGTCAGGTATGGGTTGTACAGAAGGCGTATCCTGAATCAGATCGAAAATCTGTCTTGAATTAAAATCCAGTCGAATACATAGATAGGGATGTTCGGTTGTAGCCTGTACAACCTGCCCTGAAATAGGCAAGTTTACGGAAGCTACCAAATATTGTGACAGGTCGTAGATGTAGCTCTCGCGGCCGAGTATAACTAATTTGGAACCTTGGGCGACAATGCAGAGGGAAGGCTGATAAACGGAATATATGGGTTGTGAGATTTCGGAGGCACGGATTAAGACAAGCGACGGAATTGCTGTAGGATGTATCCCGTCACTTGGGGTGAAATGCTCAATAAGTTGAGCCAATTGTTGCTGCTGCTCCGTGATGCCCGTATCCGTTTCATTTGTTTTGATAAGCATGAATTGCAGCCCCCTTGTAAACCGCTATTACTATTATTTTAAAACGCGCTGGAGGAATAGGCAAGAATATTGCGGGATTTTTCTATCGTACAACGACTGATCCTCTACATAATGGAGATAAGCAACAGAATCTTTTGAAGCAGAGAGGAGCGAGAAACAATGGAGCGTAATTTAATGGGCGACCAACAAGAACCAAAACACCCGTATGTGGGGATGTGGGTCACGAAGGATGGATATATCAGACACGAACTTCTTCCTTGCGGTAGATATGATGAAGCGAGAGGAGATCGGCAAAGTGCATATCAGGGTCGCTATATTGTTCATGGGAAACATATAGAGTACGTGGATGATACGGGATTTACAGCGGATGGAGACTTCAGAGACGGCGTTTTGTATCATGCAGGCATGGTTTTGTATAGAGAAAATGTACAATAACAACGAATAAGGAGCGATTTAATATGTCCAATGTAAAGGGGAAAGTTGTTGTGATTACCGGTGCGAGTAGTGGAATTGGTGAGTCAACAGCTCGATTGCTTGCACAGCATGGAGCACATGTAGTTATTGGAGCTAGACGTATGGAACGTTTGGAGGCATTGGCCTCCTCCATTCGTTTGGAAGGCGGATCGGTGGAGTATCATTCGCTGGATGTTACCAGATTGGAAGAGATGCAAACGATCGTTGACCTCGCTCAAACTCGCTATGGACGTATCGATGTTATTTTAAATAACGCTGGAGTCATGCCGCTATCTCCCCTTGAATCGTTAAAAGTAGATGAGTGGAATCACATGATAGATGTTAACATTCGTGGTGTTCTGCATGGCATTGCGGCTGGACTACCCGTCATGAAAAAGCAGGGTTTCGGCCAGTTTATTAATATCGCCTCTATTGGAGCCTATGCCGTGTCACCAACGGCAGCGGTATATTGTGCAACCAAATACGCGGTCCGCGCCATCTCGGAGGGGTTGCGACAGGAGGTAGGCGGAGATATCCGTGTAACCCTTGTATCACCGGGCGTGACGGAATCGGAACTCGCGGATACGATCTCTGATGAAGAAGCACGTGATTTCATGAAAGAGTATCGGCGCATATCCATTCCCGCCTCGGCGATTGCGCAAAGTATCTTGTTTGCCATTAGCCAGCCTGCAGAGGTGGACGTAAATGAGATTGTAGTCAGACCGACAGCAAGCATGGCTTAAGGTCGGATCCTCTTTTGGTATATAATAGGTTCAATTGATACGAAAAGAGGAATAGTGCAGTGACATTACAACAACTAAAATATGTGATCGAAGTTGCCACGCGCGGTTCCATGAATGAAGCAGCCAAAAGGTTGTTTATCTCGCAACCCAGCCTTTCGAATGCCATTCGGGATCTGGAGCAGGAGTTGCGAATTACCATTTTTGAACGTACCAATAAGGGGATATCTCTGTCTAAAGAAGGCGTTGAGTTTCTGAGTTATGCCCGTCAGGTGGTAGAACAAGCTGAATTGCTGGAGAATCGTTATCTGAACGCTAAGCCATCCCCGCAGCACTTCTCTGTATCGACGCAGCATTATGCGTTTGCCGTGAATGCCTTTGTTCGTCTGGTACAGCAGTATGGTCAGGATGAATACGAGTTGGCGCTTCGGGAGACAAAGACCTACGAGATTATTCAGGACGTGAAAAGCCTGCGTAGTGAAATTGGCATCCTGTATTTGAATGAGTTCAATGCCAAGGTCATTAACAAATTGTTAAAAGATGCGGGATTGGTTTTCACGAGTTTGTTCACAGCCAAGCCCCATATCTTTATCAGTGTGAAGAACCCGCTGGCGAAGCAGGAGTCGGTTGCAATCGAGCAACTGCAGGATTATCCGTACTTGTCATTTGATCAGGGAGAGTACAATTCCTTTCATTTTTCCGAAGAAATCCTGAGTACGTTATCTCACCCCAAAAGCATACAGGTCAATGACCGCGCAACATTGTTTAACCTGTTGATTGGTCTGAATGGTTATACGATCTCTACGGGTGTACTTAGCGCTGATCTGAACGGAAACGAGATAATTCCTGTACCGCTGGAATGTGAGGAATCCATTAATGTAGGGTGGATAAGCCACAAGAGTACTTCTCTATCTAATCTGGGTGTAGCATATGTCCAGGCTCTGCATGAGGCCATAGGGTCTTAGGAGTGTTAAATGGTTCATCAAAAGGCCGTTTCCGTATGAGTCGGAACGGTTTTTTTGTTGTACTATGACCTTTCAAGTATATAGGGTGGAATGTTGTCATCCCGTGTAATAGAATGAAGGTATATGTCGAAAAGGCTTAAGAGATTGAAGGGAGAACGGTTAGTGAGAGTTCTGTATCGGAATAAAAGTGAACAGCATGAGCTGACGGTATATGATACCAAAAAGCTTTATGGAGAGAAGGGCCAGTTTCGTGTATTAGAATTCTCCAACGCAGCTGTGCAGGGAGCCATGGATTTAGATGAGCCTAACCGGATGGTGTTGGAGTATCTGAGAGCGATGGTGCATCTAATGGAACGGAATGATCCTGAGTTTGATACCGTATTTGTGGTGGGACATGGTATTGGCACATTGCCAACCTACTTGTCTGATCGTCAGGTAAAAGTAGCTGAGCTTGACGCAGAGGTCGTGGAGTTGAGCCAAACCTTTTTTGGATATGAGGGAAGTCCTGTGCTCATCGGGGATGGTCGTGAATTATTAGGCCAAGAACCCGCTGCGACATATGATTATATTATTATTGATGCCTTTACGGCAACGGGTACACCCGAGCAGTTTATATCCAGTGATTTTTTTGCCATGGTCAAGGACAAGCTGGACTCGGACGGAGCTGTGATCCTTAATGTGTTTGGGCGTGCGGGCAACGATCGGCTTGTCAATGCGATCTATACGACACTTCAGGCACAGTTTGCCTATACACGTGCATTTGCATTACCTACAGAAACAGCGGATGAAGTCCAGAATCGAATTTTAATGGGCAGTCATCACCCAATCGAATTTCAGGTTCGTCACATGGCAGGGTTTGTTGAACAAGAACCAGAAGAAGGATATATCATTGTCGATTAAGGCGATCCTGAACAGTGATTCTTCCAGGGAAAGTAAAATGTCATTAAATCGTCAATCTTACGATGTAATTGTTAAGATTTCTCAAACTCTTTATTTGATCTTAACAACTTTTGTATAAGATAGAAGGAATATGCCTTTTCATGAAAATCCGGGGGAAGTAAACGATGATTGCACAGATCAAGAGATCTAGGTTACGAAAAAAAATAAAAAACATCAAGAAGATCAGCCTCACGGCTTTACTCGGCGGGTTGGTCACTATATCAGTTATAATGACATTGACCCTCATGGTCATCTCATCTTATACATCTCAGAAACAGTCACTCATTGATAACACCCTTTCGCTAAACTATGCAAGCGCTGTGCAAATGAGCCAAACGCTGGATTCGCTTTTTTATTCCATGCAGGAGAGCTTGAAATATGCAGCCCAATATTTCCCGGATATGGATCACGCCAATACAAAAGAGTTGAATTCCACATTGGATTTGGTTCGCAATAGTAGTAATTTTTTTAATTCCGTTTCTTTGGTAAATAAAGCGGGGGTAGTCAGGTCTACCTCACCTTACTCACAGGCTAGCGTAGGTCACCATGTTAGTTCCAATGCAGCAAAAGAAGCGGTTAAATTGAGGGCTTCGTATATTTCCGAAGCGTACCAGACACCCAGAACCAAACGCAGAATTGTATTTGTCAGTGAACCAATCTTTGATTCGGCAGGGGAGTATCAAGGAACAATCGGTGGAAATATCTTTTTGCAGGAAAATAATATATTGAGTCTGTCTTTTGGTAGTCAGCTCAAGACAAGTAATGGTTCCTACTTTTTTATTGTGGATAAGAAGGGCACTTTGTTATTTCATCCAAACACCAACCGAATTGGTGAAAATGTCAGTAAAAATGAAGTGGTGCAAAAGCTGTTGGCAAACAAGAACGGTAAAGAACAATACAAAAACCTGGCAGGTGTGGATTCGCTTGCAGGTTATTACAAAGTTCCATCAACAGACTGGGGCGTCGTAATCGTGTCTCCAACCCAAACGGTGTACGATCAGTTGAATCATCATATCCGTATGTTGTTACTGTACACTTCAGTGCCTTTCCTGATCCTGACCCTTATTGTGGTTCGGGTTGCACGCAAGCTGGCCAGTCCTTTTGCTATGCTCGCTGATTTGGTGAATCAGGTCGATAAGGGACAAGTGGATCTACCTGTGATGAAGCCTCATTGGAATAGAGAGGCAGACCTTCTAACGAGAGCAGTTGTTGGCGCATTGGCGAACTTTAGGAAACAGACAAACCAGCTTGTCTATGATGCCAGAACCGATGTTTTAACAGGCATGAACAATCGCAGAACTTTCGAAGAAGTCATCCAGGAATGGATTCAGGATGAGGTGCCATTCTCCATTATTGTTCTGGATATTGACCGCTTCAAGTCCATTAATGATACATTCGGGCATCATGCTGGGGATGAAGTATTGAAACACATTGCCAATATCATTCAATTGTCTGTTCGACCAGAAGATGTCTGCGCCCGGTTTGGTGGAGAGGAATTTGTAGTCTTGTTAAGAAATTCCGAGTCTAACGTGGCTTTTGAGATTGCTGAACGTATCCGAATAACGGTCGAAGAAAGCATATTGCCTATAGATCGTTCCGTCACCATCTCGGCTGGAATTGCTGAATATCCGAAGCACTCCACAACTTCCACAGAACTGTTTCACTTGGCGGATAATGCATTGTATCAAGCGAAGGAAGACGGGCGTAACCGTACGGTTACGATCCAGACGGTTATTAAATAAGCAAGCAAAGAAGCTGTTCCCTAAAAACTAGGGACAGCTTCTTTTGTGTTTTATACCTCTTGCGAGGATCTGGCCAGAACCTCATTTGTATACGTTTCTCCCCAATCTCGCATGCTGAAGATAATCGGCCGTAACGTTTCACCAAATGGTGTGAGGGAATACTCTACTTTAGGTGGAATCTGGGGGTATATTTCACGATGAACAATTCCGCTGCTTTCCAACTCTCGAAGTTGCAGGGTGAGCATACGCTGGGTGATTTCAGGAAACAATTTTCGGATCTCGTTAAATCTCAAAGGACCGGAGAATAAATGATACAAAATGGCACCTTTCCATTTGCCTCCGATCACACTGAGGGTAACTTCCACGGAACAGCCGTATGGCGCGGGACATAGCTTGGTAGCGTCCTTTTTCATTATAAGTACACCTCCACTTTAGGGTGATTTTCTATGGTATCTATTTGGGTGGTTATATTTCATAAAGTACGTATAGTTCATGAAAGAGCATATCACTTATGATGCAGATTATAAACCCTAATTATAGTCGAAGGCAGATGTGTTGATGTCTATAAGATAAAAAAGAGCCCCGGTTTCAGGCTCTTCTCTGAATGTATAAAATATGATGATGAGCGTATATACGCTACTTCAGTGACGATAGAATGGAGTCACATAGAGCCATCGTTGCTATATTATCCTTGGCGCTGGAATGTGGGACAGTCTGATTCTGGCAACACGCGATAAAGTGCACCATTTCACCAACAAACCCGCGTAGATAAAGGTCGCGATAAGCTCCTGACATAGGAGATCCGGAAGGTGTATATACAGTATCTTGCTCCTCGAGAGATTTCCAGGGAAGGCTGGTCGAGCTTCGGGATTGATGAACAGTAAGTGTGTTGATCTCTTCAGCTGACGCAAATCCGTTGTCAAAGGTGACGAGTACACTTTCACTCTCCCGTGACCAAGCGCTCATGCCGGTAAAATAAGCGCTGCCTACTACGTTATTCTCAAAAACAAGGGAAATGCTTTGATTAATGTGTTCCCCATCCTTCACGGTTGTGCCTGTAACCCGTATTACTTCTCCGAATAAGTAACGCATCAGATCGACCATATGTATGGCAGCGAGCTTCATGAACTGTTCCTCATCCTTGCAAAATGGGGTACTGTCTACAGCGAATTTCATCTGGAATGAACGTACCTTACCTAGCGAACCACTATCAATGAGCTCCTTCAGCTTCATGTATACGGGAGCATAACGTTTCATAAAACCGACCATGACAACGACGCCAGCCTGCTCGGCAGCTTCTGCTACAGCTGCGGCTTCCGCTGCATTCCATCCGAGTGGCTTATCCACGTATACATTCTTACCAGCCCGAATGCATTCAAGGACAAGAGTGGTCTGATCTACAGGCTGGGCGACCACAACGACTCCGTCACAAGTTTCCTGTTGTAACATTAGCCCAGCGTTATCATACGCTTTTCCGTTGCTGCCAAATCGCAGCAGAGCTGCTTCAGAGCGTTCCATACTGCGTGTGGCAATGGCCTGGATCTGCGCTCCGGCTTCAACAACAGAAGGATATATATTCGTGGATGCATGAAACCCGGCACCGATAAAGCACAGATGGGTTGTTTTCAAGGTGGATCTCTCCTTCATTTTTTGCATTTGTATGGATGTTATATTTGTTTAATGTTACGATAGGGTGTTTGAAGTTGAGAAAAAAGGACATATGTCCTATCTTGAATGAAAAAAAGAAGTTGCATTTTTATTTTGGAGCATGTATACTCTGAATTACGGTAAAACAAGGAATTGCTTCACCGGAACGCTTTTCATCGATGGATGAGGAGATACATATTATGCGGTCGTGGCGGAATTGGCAGACGCGCACGGTTCAGGTCCGTGTGGGCTAACCCCCCGTGGAGGTTCGAGTCCTCTCGACCGCATCTAACAAAAAAGGTTCGTGAGTTGCTCTAGGGCAATTCACGAACCTTTTTTTATTTTTTGGATCATTCGTGTGAAGCCTACATTTTGCTACCAGCATGCTAATACTAATGTTGCCGTTGGCGCAGAATGACTGCCGTGATGATCCCGGCAATGGCTCCTGCAATACCAAATAGCGTAACACTGGCAACCACTTCAACCGACTGGAGACGAAACAAAAAAGCGATACCACTGCCAAAAGTGGTTCCGGCCAGAAATCCGAGCGATATTCCTAATTCTTTCGTTAATTTCATTGCTTCACCTACTTGGAAATGTGAGATGTGGATTTGCAAATATTGGGTACAGGCAGTAAAGTGTGATCAGGAAAATCATCACATTTTATTTCCTTTTTTATCTTGTGGTTTTAACCCGTTAATTATGCATGATATCTCATATGGGAGGGTAAGAGCGAATGAATATGAACGAACGAATTGCAGCATGGAATGAGGAAGCACAACAGTGTGCTTGCGGTCATCAACACCGGGTGGTGGATATGCTGATTCATCTGGAAGCTGGGGCCATTCAGAGGTTACCGGGTTATTTGTCTGAGCAAGGATATCGTCAGGTGACGGTTGTTTATGATCGACATACGTTTCAGGCGGCCGGATCTGATGTGCTGAGCAGTGTTCGCGAAGCGGGAATACATGTGGATGAGATCGCTCTGCCGGAAAATCGTGCGGGTGATATCATTGCGGATGAAGCAGCTATTGTACAGGTCATGTTGGGTGTGAAACTGGAAAGTCAGGCTGTAATTGCGGTGGGTTCAGGTACCATTCATGATCTGGTGAGATTTGTTTGTTCCAAAATGAACAAGCCCTTTCTGTCCATACCGACAGCGGCTTCAGTGGATGGGTTTACCTCTGCGGGTGCACCCTTAATTGTAAGCGGCGTCAAACAAACATTTCAGGCTGTTCCGCCGGAGGCTATCTTTGCCGATCTGGATATTCTGGAGCAAGCCCCGCAAGTGATGACAGCTGCCGGATTCGGAGATATGCTTGGTAAATATACTTCACTTGCAGACTGGATTGTTTCTCGTGAACTGGGCGGAGAACCGTTCTGTCCAGTTGCTTATCGGATGACAGAAGAAGCGCTGAATACCTGCATAGATCATGTACAAGCTATTGCGGAGGGGCGAGCAGAGGGAGTAGCTGTATTAATGGACGCATTAATTGTTTCCGGTATCTCCATGCTGATCATTGACCATTCCCGTCCGGCATCCGGAGGTGAGCATCATCTGTCTCACATCTTGGAGATGGATCTGATGCAAGCGGGAGAAAGACCGGTTCTGCATGGTGCCAAAGTTGGCGTAGCTTGTGCATTGCTTACGGTGAAATATAAAGAGCTTGCACAGACATCGGGTGAGCCGGTGTTTGGGATATATGACCAATTGCCGGAGGCTTCTCAGCTCATTGCATGGTTGGAACAAGTAGGTGGACCTGTGACTACTGGGCAACTCGGTGTAACCCCTGAGATGGTGGAACATGCGTTCAACACAGCGCATACGCTTCGTCCTCGATATACGGGGTTGAGATATATCAATGAAGTGTTGAACACGAGGTTAGGATGACCTTTTAGAGAGAATGGTCATGATGAAATGCATAATCTTAGCTTGTAGCGGGCTCTGATGGCTCTCCTAGGGAGCAAAAGGCAAAAAAGGGGAGGTTATCTGACACTTCTGATGGAATAGCCAGAACAGTGCTTCAAGTCCGAGAGAGAAGGTATGCATTTCATTTTAAAAAGGCTCTGGCCTCCTAAGAGGAGATCAGAGCCTTTTGGCTGTTCGCTTATTTAGTTGTTGCGACGATCTTTCAAGATGACATCTGCGAACAAAATAGTTTTCGGGATACGGAAAAATTGCTCCGCTTGTTCCTGAAACGCAGCAGAAGGCAGTGTTCCCTGATGCAGCCATTTGCGGAAAGTGCCGGGATGAACCCCGATCCAGTGGCTGACATCTGTCACCGACAAATCATGGACCATACACAAGCCTGTCAAAATACGGTTACTAACCGGAGAGCGGGTCACCGTACGCTTCATGAAGCGAGATGACTCGGGTTGACATATGACAGGGCTATTACGCACAACTTCTTCGTTGAAGAGGATATGACGCGGGTAGCCGAGTAATTGGCAAGTCTTGTCCAAATTGGTACTGCCGGGTATCCGTCCTTCATATACCCACGCACTGACACTGCGTGAAGAGATGGAGAGGTCTTCAGCAAGCTGGGACAACTTGATATCATTGGCCATCAGCACGGCAAGAAGAACCCGATTGCGGATTTGACAGCGTGTCGGTTTTCGGAATCGTTTAACACGGACGCCTTTTCCCAAGTATTTACGGTTGATCAGAGACCACGCCTGGATGGAATGTTGTTCTGGTTGATTAGGCATATTTCCTCCGATTTTTTTTAACCAAATACTACAATAAACAACGGGGTACTTTCAAGTGCCGGGTTTACCGGTTACAAATGCGTCAATGCGTCAATTCATGATAAAGAGGGAACTACGAACTAGACCATGCGCAATTCACATCCTAGTATATTCCTAGATTACAATGTTTCACTAAAAATGAGGGGAGAAATTGAACAGGAATAAAAATAATATAGTTCTAATTACTTATTATTAGGTCTAAAGAACTTTTATCTGTTTTTTGTTGATATGATGCGGTTTATTTCCCTGAATTCCCCAAAAGCATGTGAATTTCGCTCCCCTGTTGCGAAGAGGATGTGCACAAATCTGAAATGATAAATCCGCGTGTTCAGCATGACATGTGACCTGTCAAATCTCTTATTTTTACATATATTGTATGATACTCAAGTGTAAGGGAGAGGTGAGGGACGTGAATCTATCTGTGAATACCTTTGCTGCCATCTCGGGAGCGTTTGTTACGTTTGCTTTTGGCGGATGGGATCAGTTGCTGAGCCTGCTCGCGGTCGCGATGGCTGTGGATTATATAACAGGTTTGGCAGCGGCGGTAAGAACGGGTACCGGGTTGAATAGCAACATTGGATTCTGGGGGATTGCTCGCAAAGGGCTCATGCTGACCGTTGTTTTGCTTGCTCATCGAATTGATCTGATCATGGGAACGGATTTTATCAAAGGCGGAGCTATTTATTTCTATCTGGTGAATGAACTCATTTCGATTACCGAGAATTATGCCAAAATCGGTCTTCCATTGCCTGCAAAGCTCAGACAGGCCATTGCAGTGTTGAAGAAACAGGAAGATCAGGAGTATCTGATGAATCGTGAATGGGCCAAACCGCAGCAAACTCCAGACAACAGCAAGCAGCAGGCTGAAACAGGACAAACTTTGCAGGATGACTCAGCGAAACAGACGGAGGATGGATCGCAAAAGAAATCCGAATCGAAAGGAAACGGTTCGGGTTAGTTTTTCTTATCAAGAGAACGTTTCCAAGTATCCTTTCGTAATAGAGAACGTTATGATATATTTTGGATACATGAAAATTCATTCATTTCTACTATTATATTAAACGAGGTGCTTGCCCAGATGATAAAACATATTGTCCTGTTTAAAATGAAAGATCGCTCAGCAGAAAGTATTGAAGCTGCAGCCCAGGTGCTTCGCAATCTGGAAGGTAAAATTGATGTCCTAGTTTCACTTGAAATCGGGATTGATGTGCTTCGCTCGGAGAGATCGTTCGACATTTCACTCACAGCGGAGTTTGCGTCATTGGAAGATCTCCAGGCGTATCAGGTACACCCGCTTCATCAGGAAGTTATCAAGTACATGAACGAAGTCAGAGAACAGTCAATTGCAGTGGACTACGAAATCTGATCTGTCATTCAAACTACGTTGAGATAAAGGGGACTCTGCATGAGCGATTTAAGAGACGTTATGGAATTTCTATATATTTTTGTTGTGTTTCTAATCGCTTGTCCTGTGATGATATTCTGGCTTAAGCGAAGAGGGAAACGGAACCGATAACTCACTGAACGGGAAGTGAACGAATGTATTATGTGAACAGAGAACAGATTGCCCGCCGGCTTGCTGCTGTACCGGAAGTAGCTGAAGGACTTCGTGGGGCAGCAGAGGCTTGGGACGGCAGTCTCATGCTGGGGATGGTACAGGAACGTTGTCTTCACCTGGCGATAGAAATTGTTACCGATGTGGGAAGTTATCTGATAGACGGCTTCATCATGAGAGATGCGAGCAGTTATGATGATATTATTCAGATTAATTATGAAGAAAAGGTTTTTGATGATTCGACCTATGAGATATTGCGTCAGCTTGTCACGTTACGCAAACCACTGGTGCAGGATTATTACAGTTGGGAGCGGTCTGAGCTGCATCCGATTAGCGTAGAGTTGCCGAGTATACTTGAACATTTTACTACTCAGGTTAGCGCCTACGTGGAAACAGAACTTGGTCCTTTCAATACGGCACAGGCCGAGGGACAGCGTAAGGAATGAGGGAAATCGCATGACAAATGAATCAAGAGAATTCAATGAAGTAAATACTGAAAGTAACGAAACGAATGAAACACCTTCCGGATTCCATCCGGTGTATATGGTTGAATTCTTGTTCCGGGAACGTCCAGAGGTGGATCACTTGCGTTTGCAGGAAGCGATGATTCGTCATACAGGACAAGTCCGACTGGATGTGAAACAAGAAAGCGGAGGGCAAAAGCATGAGATGCTCGTCTTCTACCATCTGGACCATAAGGTATCCTTTCAGGAAGGGGATATCCCTGCGCAGACCTGCATGCTTCCTGTGAATGAAATCGCAGATCGTGCTCGCTTTGGCGGTGCTCTGCAACAAGCATGGCATTGGCCGGAAGTGGGACAGGTTGTAGAAGCTTCGCGGTACTCCATCCGGATACATGATATGTTCACGGCTGCCATGCCTCGTAAGCAGCGCCTGGAGCTGTTTCAGAAGACTGTGCTGGCAATCATGGAAAGTTTGACCTGTGACGCGCTGTATTGGTATGGCAGTGATAAGCTCGTTGAACCGGAAGCATATACGCAAGCTCAGGAACGTGAGGAACATCTGTATGCAGCCATGAATGTTCGAATGTATCAAGCCGGAGGTACAGAGGAACAACGCGGGTTGGTCATGGATACCGTGGGATTATCTGCGCTGGGTGTACCTGATGTCCAGTGTCACTTCGTCGGTCTTGATCCAGATACGGTGGCTCAGACCTTACTGGGTGCAGCGTATTACATATTTGATCAGGGGGATGTCCTGCAAGATGGACAGACGCTGGGTTCTTCAGGTGGACGTCGCTGGCGTTGTGAACATCAGGCGGCATTGATTGCACCTGGACGATATGTGATTGATTTGGACCCGGGGGATGAGCATGCCGCGGCTGATCTCGAGCCGGCTCGTCAGAACTGAGTTTAAGCCAAGTCATTTGCATCCATTCAAAAAGGGCGTGCAGATTATTTTTAACATCTGGAGTGTCAAGTCAAGCCTGTGCTGCTTATAATGCATCAACAGAGTAGGCATTCGCCCGGATGGCTGAGCGACAGACCGTTGCTTCTAGTCCGGTACTTAAACAATAGTAAAGGGAGAGATGTGACGTGAAGGATTCTAACAAAAGTTTGTTGTGGGGAGCTCTTATCGGCTCCGTGGTTGGTTCAGTAACGGCATTATTGCTGGCACCGAAATCGGGACGTGAACTTCGTCAGGATATTACAGAAGGTGCTCGTCAGGTATCGGAGAAAGGTCAGGAACTGGCTGGTATCGTGGGTGAACAAAGTTCCCAGATCGTATCCAAAGTTAAAGAGACCGCAGATGTCGTGATTCAGGATATTCAATCCTGGCGCAATTGCGCTGAAGGAAAAGAAATTCGCATATCGGCAGCCATTGTTGATAACGAGATTGATAAAGAAGCTGATGAACCCGGAATTGACATTGTAGCGAAGCTTCCTGCGGATGAGTCCAAGGACGACAACTAAGCAAAGCTTGATAAGCAGGCTTTCCTCTATTTAGAGGAGAGCCTGCTTTGTTGCGTGTCCACACATAGATGGCAAGCGCGTGGATTTAATTTGAACCCTGCGATGAAATCGGGTAAGATGTAGGTACCTTTTTGCCGGAATGTTCATACGGTAGGAAGAAAGCTCTGAGAAACAATCGTTTTGAGAACCAATTCAATGAAGAAGGAAGCGGTGTGTTCGTGCAGCAAGCAATCGCTATATTAGACTCCGGTGTGGGGGGATTGACCGTCGCCAAGGAAGTGATGCGTCAGCTCCCGCGGGAAAAGATCATTTATTTTGGGGATACTGCCCGGACACCGTACGGACCCCGTTCGTCCGAACAAGTAAAACAATTTACGGAACAAATCGTTGATTTCTTGATCCAATTCGATCCGAAGGTTATCGTTATCGCCTGTAACACAGCAACAGCAGCCGCGCTGGAGTATATCCGTGCCAAGGTGAATGTGCCTGTCATTGGTGTTATACATCCGGGTGCGCGGGCCGCAATCACAGCGACACGTACAGGACGTATTGGTGTGATTGGTACCACGGGTACCATAGGTAGTGGGGCTTATACATCGGCACTCAAACAGTTGTCCCCCTATATTGATGTGGTCAGTCAGGCTTGTCCGGCGCTGGTGCCGTTGGTGGAACAAGGTGAATTTCGTTCCGAGCACACGACACATACGGTGGAACAATCATTGGGCGAGATCAAACAACAGCCAATCGATTGTCTTATTCTGGGTTGTACGCATTATCCCTTTCTCATGGACACGATTCAGGAAGTTATGGGGCAGGAAGTGAAGTTAATCAGTTCAGCAGATGAAACGGCACGTGAAATCAGTACGATTTTATATGATAAACGAAAGCTGGCCAGTGGGGATGAGACCCCGGTGCATCAATTTTTCTGCACGGGTGACCCGCGAATGTTCCAGAATATCACCCGTCGATGGTTGGGGGAGCAGATCTCCAAGACCCCTGTTGTCTGGCAGGTAACGCAATTATCATAGTTATACTCAAAATATGCATGAATAAGACTTTTAATTAATGTATTTTGGTTGTGGACTATCCCGGAACTGTGAAGTTCCGGGATTTTTTGTCGTCATTATGCATTAACCGGAGATAAACATGATTCATGTCACATGACGGACAACCCGACCTGCATACATATGTTACAGACACGAAATCGGTCAGAACTGGACAGGAGACCTGTCTTTTCCTGTGGAAAGGAGAACAACATGGATCTGCAGTGGATTATCGTTCAGCGGGGAGATACATTGCCGCGAATTGCGTCAGCGTATCATATGTCCAAAGAGTTTCTTGCCGCACTGAACCCGGAAGTGGCTTCCCAGCCATACTTGCTGGCAGGTCAGATGCTGCGTATTGTCCCCGGGACAGGTCGCAGATACGCTGTACCGCCTGGAGAAAGTGTAGGGGAGATTGCAGGCAGATTTGGTCTGGACGAAGAGGTGTTGCGCCAGGCCAATCCCGAAATCACCAATGTAACCGACTGGGTTGGTCGCTGTATTCATATTCCGGCTTCGAATGGAAAAACTATTGTGAAGATTCAGGGAGAGTATGGTTATCGAGAATTAATTAGGGACATAGAAAAACTGGAAAATCAATACCCTTTTATTGAGACGGGGTCCATTGGAACAAGTGTCATGGGGAAGTCGCTGCCTTATTTGTGTATTGGGCAAGGGTCCAGACATATCCATGTTAACGCTTCCGTTCATGCTAATGAGTGGTTGACAACTGCAGTTCTGATGAAGTTTATCGAGGAGTATGCCGAGGCGTATAGTGCGCATAGGACATGGCATCAATACCAGACAGAACGTTGGATGCAAGAGACGACACTCTGGGCCGTGCCGATGGTTAATCCGGACGGGGTCGAACTGGTTCAGGAAGGTGTGGTCAATCATCATCCACATGCACAGCAGTTGTTGGCCTGGAATGCGGACAGATCACATTTCACCCATTGGAAGGCCAACATCAGAGGGGTGGATCTGAATGATCAATTTCCAGCTCATTGGGATGAAGAGGCAGCGAGAAGAGGTGTGACCTCACCTGGCCCCAGGGATTATGCAGGGACAGCGCCATTGACAGAACCGGAGGCACAGGCCCTTGCGCGGTGGACGCAGCAACATACATTTGATGCGGTTGTATCCCTGCATAGTCAGGGACAGGAGATCTATTGGAACTATCGTGATCTTGAACCTAGAGAGAGCGGACCGTTGTCGCGGAGACTCGCCAAAGCTTCCGGCTATAAGGCAGTGAAGCTCGGTGGCAGTGATGCCGGATACAAGGACTGGTTTATTCAAGATTTCGGTAGACCGGGCTTCACGGTGGAAGTTGGATTGGGTGTTAATCCGCTTCCCGTAGAACAGTTTGATGATATCTGTATAGAAGTGGGAATGTTGCTGGCTGAACTGTTATCCAATGGACAATGAGGCAAGACCCCGAATGATGAAGGTGTGAAACTTAACAGTAGATCATTCGTATAACAGGAACGGACGCTATGAGCGACGTTCCCTTTTTATTATTTTTTATAATGGCATGTCACATCATTCGTTCTGAATGGTTTTCGAACGGGTAATGATGGATGTGCCGTTTCGGCGACATATACAATTATACGGAGGGATTCAAATGAAGTGGAGAAGACTGCTGTCGTTCAAACGATGGACACAAGTTTTCAAAAGGCTCCCCCGGCTGCTCCGGGCTCCGCAGATTCCTTTGGGAGAAAAGTTGTTGTTTATTATTCCGGCGCTGTTATACTGGGTACTTCCTGACGTAATGCCGTTTATGCCCATCGATGATATCGGGGTCACTTTGATTCTGATGAACTGGTTTGTAAGCCGGGCAGAACGTAAATATCCTGTGCTTCAGGAGGGGGCACCTTCTTAATTTGCGGCCCAATGGATCATTTTAACACTGAATTCGCATCAATGTTATTGCGAAGAGCGGTAACTTTCTTTACAATAGATGCTGTAGTTTAAGAATGCTGAAATTGTTGAAACCTGCAATTACAATATAGGAGATGAAGAGAATGAACTGCAAAATTACGCGTAATGCTGCTAAAGTACTGAAGCTTGAATTGGACAAGCCGGAGAACGAAGGAAAAAAACTGCGCGTTGTCATCACACATGCACATGGTGACCATGCTCACTATGGGCTTGATCTCGACACACCTAAAGAAAATGATACGGTTGTATCTACGGATAAAGAAATTGATGTCATTCTCGCGAATGATCAGCCTTTGTTGAACGGTGTAAAAATTGATTATCTCTACTTCCCGGAAGAGGGATTTGTTATTACGAATCCGTCCCAAGGCAATCACGGCGACCACTAAGGGCGCGAAGAAGGGGAACTCATGGCTAACGATATCCGCGTATGCGAAAAGTGTAATCATGTTCGACTGAAATCGATTGTGCCCAAGTTGCAAAAAATGGCTCCCGACACGGAGATCAAGATTGGGTGCAAATCCTATTGCGGTCCTTGCGCGAAACGTGCGTTTGTCTTTATCAACGGTCGGTACATCAGTGCGCCGACAGAAGAAGAAGTGCTCGCCAAAGTCGCAAAGTTCGTGAAGTAATAGGATATGATATAACAAGGTGAGTGGAGAAAACTGTCCACACATCACAAAGGAGGGCTACGTGCCTCTCCTTTTTTTTGCGTTTGGGTAACAGTGAAAGGATGTGTTACTCCATAGCACCTTTGACCATTTCAGTAATTTGGAAGGTGTTTTCTTGAATTTGAATGGCGATGACGGTAGTATCCTTTTTCAGAAAATGTACATGTCCCAGCCGTTCTTCCTCTAATTCCACCCATCCTGTATCCGCTAACTTCTTAAAATAATCCATTGGTGGGTATAGTCCTTGCTCACCCCCAATATGTTTCAGTTCATACTTAACACCTTCTTTAAGAGTGGGATGATCGGAATAAGCTATGTTTTCAATGAGCTTTGCATTGGTTGGAACCGGGATGTCTGGGTTCATGTATGATGCTGTATATCCTTCTATCTTGTATGTTGCAGGAGCGCAGCCTTGTACCCAAATGAGGAAGGGCAACATACAGAGTGTCAGTAATATTTTCTTCAAATGAATTCCTCCTGATTTGGCATGATTATCTAATAAACGTAGCTAAATCAACTAAAGTTACGATAAAAACACAAAAGAAGAATAAGGAAGGCTTGTGTTATCCATCCTAAAGGAGTAACAGGAACATGATAATCCCAAGGAGGAATACTCATGCCGAAGCGTTATGATTCCAGTTTGCAAGCCGATACCACCGTATCTCAGGCGCAAAATGCGGTGAACAAGCTTCATTATGCTGTATCTCAGGCCCTGTCTCATCCGACGGCACAGACCATTGTACAGGCGGAACGTCGTCTGGCACATACGGAGCAAGCGATGCGACAAGCAGAGCTTTCACTCGGAGGGCAAGGTGTTGAGTTGGCAGAGGAAATGTTCATCGAGGAGAAGAGAAGATTGAATTCAATCCAGAGTCAGCACGGTCAAGGGAATATATAACGTTCCTGTCACATCAGAACCCGCAGGGCAGCAATGCTTTGCGGGTTTTTCATATCTTTTGCAAAGACTCTCGATCCATGGGTTTACTCCGACAGTATGTCGAATGGTCGCTTAAAATTCTGTGAGAAGGTTAATAGAACAAGAGCAGGCAAAATTCCATACGGGAGGTACAGAATGACAAAACATATTACAGATTGTACGATTCTGAACAACGGAGTAACGATGCCATGGCTAGGATTTGGAACATATAAAGCAAAAGGTAAGGAAGTACAACAGGCGGTTGAGACCGCTTTGGAGGTTGGATATCGCAGTATTGATACCGCGTCCATTTATGGCAATGAGGAAGAAGTGGGACAAGCTATTGCAAGCAGTGGTGTTGCCCGTAACGAACTGTTTGTGACGACCAAGCTCTGGAACGAGGATCAGGGATTTGATTCAACGTTGAGAGCATTTGAAGCCAGTCAGAAGGCACTGGGACTGAATGTGATTGATCTTTACTTAATTCACTGGCCTGGCAGAGACCAGTATAAGGAGACGTGGAGAGCATTCGAACGTCTATATAGCGAAGGAAGCATCCGTGCGATTGGTGTGAGTAACTTTCAAGTTCACCATTTGCAAGATATCATAGATGAGGGCGGAACGGTGCCTGCGGTAAATCAGGTAGAGCTGCATCCGGGTCTGATCCAGCAGGAACTTCAGGATTTCTGTGGGGCGCAGGGAATTCAGCTGGAGGCATGGAGTCCTATTATGAAAGGTAAGCTGAACCATGAGTCCACCCTCAAAGCACTGGCCCAGAAATATGGGAAAACACCAGCACAGATTATTCTGCGTTGGGACATTCAGAATCAGATTGTGACGATTCCGAAGTCCGTTACCCCGGAGCGTATTCGTGAGAATGCGGACATCTTTGACTTTGAATTGACACCGGATGAGTTGAGACAAATTGATGCACTGGATTCGGATAAGCGGACGGGTCCACATCCGGATCAACTGTTCTGGGATTAAGGGAGTAGGCGCTAATTGAATATAAGTGTTTGATGATAAGTTAGTGGAGGTTCCGGTTACGGATCGTTCTTTCGATCGCTGTTGTCTCCAAATTTTTTTTGATTCTCTTTCCAGAGGTTAAAATTTGGAGACAAAGGCGACCGCTTCGCTTCTTCAGAATCGATTCCGTCCCCTCCACAGTAACTGTCCATCAAACACAAAAATATACAATGAGCTAGAATGGTGTGTAGTATATAAAAAAAGCAGCAGGATCGGGAAATATCCCTAGATCCTGCTGCTTTTTTCGTGTGAATTGGCTTAATTTTTTTTCGGAACTTCGCAGCCGTCATCTGTGCAGACACCGCTGCCGTCTGTTTCTGTTGTGTTAGATTCAACCATTGTGAATGGGGAACGCTCGTCCCATGCTTTTTGAATGGCATCCAGGAATACCTCGTCAGGCTGAGCGCCTGACACGGCGAACTTGCGGTCGAATACAAAGAACGGTACGCCGCGGATGCCGAGTTGCTCGCCTTCTGCTTGGTCAGCACGGACATTGTCGGTGAATTGATCACTGGACAACACTGCTGTAGCTGCGTCTCGATCTAGGCCAACTTCTTCTGCTAACTGAGCCAACACTTCAGTGTCGCCGGAGTGTTTACCTTCAATAAACACAGCTTGGAAGATCCGTTCACTCAGTTCAAGCGCTTTACCTTGTGTATCCGCCCAGTGTGTCAATCGGTGAGCTGAGAAGGAGTTCGTAGGGATCATGGCATCGATATTGTATTCCAGTCCTGCCGTGCGAGCATTGGCATTCATCTGGGCATTCATCCCTTTGGCCTGTTCCACGCTCATATTATATTTGGCAGCCAGATATTCCGAATTGGTTTTGCCTGGGTTCAATGCAGCATTTGGATCCAGCTCAAAGCTTTTGAATTGCAGCTTCACTTCATCACGGTGTGGAAACTGTTCCAATACATTCTCCAAGCGGCGTTTGCCGATATAACAGAAAGGGCAGAGAAAATCAGACCATATCTCAATATTCATTATGTTAAACCTCCATTATCCTTTTAGTTGAAACTAATATAGTTACAATTATAAAGCCACTTTCTATAATTCGCAAGGAGATTGCTATTTATCCCGATATGCCTTGGACCAATGATAAGGCTGGATCTCACTCAGTCTCTTGAAGACCAGTTGACCAGAAGGATCGTATACGGCAGCTTTGACTTCTTCGCCCCAGTAAAATAATCGTTCCTGGCATACACCGCAAGGTGTAAGGACCTTAAATTCTGAATGCTCGTCATCACGAGCGATACAGAGGGAGTGGGTGACACGTTCGTTCAATTTGTGGGCTTCCAGATAAGCTCCTGTTTCCATGCACAGATGCGTGGCATCGTTGATGACCTCTGGAGCTACGCTAATCAGCAGGGAACCGGCTTCGGTATAAACGGCAGCCGCACCGCCCCATCCCTGAGGATAACGTTGCTTCACAAAATTTTCGGCTGCATCCAACAATTTCTGTTCAATATTAAGTGGTTCAGTGTGTGATGTCATGTAATGAGAGTTCCCCTTTGTAAATCCAATTCAATTGATATCGTGTATTTGTTTAGTTTGTCATTACGATATTGCTCATTGCGATGTTGCTGTTGAACCGTCTTCCTCTCGAAAGCGCTGAATCAAATCATAGGTAATGACCGTGTCCGAGACGTGTAATCGCTTGGCTGCTTCATCATGACCGGGGCGGCAAGCATTGATATCTGTTTTGTCACGTGTGGACAGGTCATAACAAGCGCCATTCTCATAGATATAGTCATCCGATGGAATGTAGAATACAGAACCATCCGAGAATGCGCCATTACGCAGCACAACCGTACGTGCAGACCTGTCATATACGTCGTTACCCATATGATAATAGGACTGGTGGGACACGCCGAGCAGATGCAATACGGATGGCGTGATGTCCAGTTGCCCCGAAGGTTCGTCGATGGTTCCGGCAGCTGCTCCGTCCGGTAAATGCACGAGCAGGGGAACCTCGTTCATGATCTGTGCCATATCCAGTTCGTTCAGCGAACGTCCCAGGAACTGTTCGTATTGTGATTGTTCCTTGATCGAGTTGTCGTGGTCTCCGTAGAACATAAAGATGGTATTTTCCCATAATCCCCGATTTTTCAGATCCTCCACCATCTTGCCGAGCGCCGAATCCACGTAATGAACGGATTGCAGATAGTTACCGAACATGCTCCCCTGGAACTCGCCTACATCCAGTTGCTGTTTCTCTTTAGGCAGGGCGTATGGGTGGTGACTGCTGAGTGTAATGAGGAAGGAATAGAACGGTTCGGTCACCTCACTACCCATTTTCTCAATGGATTGGCGGAAAAAGGATTCGTCAGACAGGGACCAGCCAAGCGGGTCATCCTGTGCAAAATCATTTTTACTATAAAACTTGTCGTACTTCATGTTCTGATACATCGTATACCGATTCCAGAATCCACTCTCATAAGCGTGAAATACATTGGTGCTATAACCGTTATCCTTCAGAATGGAAGGAAGGGAATCATACGTATGGTCTGCATATCGTACAAAGGCTGATCCAACCGGAAGTGGATGTAGGGAAATGTTTGCTCCAAAATCGGCATCAGACGTTCTGCCCTGACCGGTCTGGTGGTAAAAGTGACTATAATACTGACTTTCTTTCATCAGTTCATTAAAATGGGGTGTGATCTCCTGACCGCCAATGCTCTGGCCGATCATGAAGTTCATAAAAGCCTCACCCTGAACAATGATGACATTGCTGTCTTTATATTTGCCAAACAAGGCATCATTCTGTGGGGCAGTTTCTTGCCTTTCAGCGAAGAACGCTTTTGCTTGCTCAACATCAGCGGGATCAGCCTGCGGCCCGGAGCCGATGTGGTCTTTGGCATAGTTGTACAGATCATAACCGTGAAAAGCGAGCAGTCCGGTCACATTATACATGGATACATTCCACCAGTTGTTATCGAACAGGCCTTTGGCCCATGTTTTGCTGTAAAAATAAATCGGGCCGACAGCGAGGCCAAGTCCCAGCACAAGGGCGATGCTGCCAGCCGTGAGACGGCGGCGCAACCGTGCCTTGCCATCGTTATACGAATAACTCCCGTAACCAGTAACAGATGTACTGGAGTGCTTCGAACGGTAACGTCTACTGAACATTACGATAGCTGCGAACGGAATGACGACAAGCCAATCGGCAAAGAACCAGAGATCACTTGTGTAAATCAATGTAGCGATGCTGTCACCCAATGCGTCAACTTGTCTCGCCTGCAACAATACCGGAATGGTCAAGAAATCCTGGAAATAGCGATAATACACCATATCGGCGTAGATTAGTGCGGTAAGCAGCAGGTTAAGGTTCGCGAGAGACACGATCATGCCTCTACGTGGCAGCAACCAGGTCCAGAAGGACAAGAGTAGTAAAGATCCAATGGCAATGACTTTATCCAGCAGTCCCATCGTAATGTTATAAGCGTGAAGATTGTGATGGAGCCACATGAGTTTGAGCAGCATGAGCACAAGAAAAATAAGATATAACGTTAATGGATGATTTAGAAGCCCGCGTGGCATGGAGCTGCGCGTTGGCCGAGTGACAACCATATGTATGTCCCCCTTGCTTTTGTTGTTTTGTTATCGGAATGTAAAATAGGGCTCCATCCATTATAGCGTGGCCTCATGTGTTTTCAACTATGCCTCAGGGAGAATTGATTTCTGCAGAAGCGAAGGCCGAAGTTGGTGAATTCATATGACCAGAAAAGCGCACGAAAAAAAACGCCCCGGCCATGAATGGCAGGAGCACTTTAGATTCGAAATAATTATGAAGATTGTGGTGCTTTATTTCGTGGGGGCAGTGGGCCCAAATACTGATAGTATTGGGTTTCAATTCGTCCGTTGAACAACTTGCGACGTTTGTCTGCCTTATGACCGAAATACTCCTCGAAAGCTTTGGTCGACGTGATTGCAAAAAAGGACCATGTTGGCATGTCGAGGTAACTGCGCCCTAATGAGCGGAGCAACTTCTGAACTTCTTTTTCTTCACTCAAACGTTCACCATATGGGGGATTGGTAATGATGACACCATATTCACCCTGTGGTCTTGCGCGATGCGCGGGCAGGACGCTGACTTCAATATCTTTGGCGAAGCCGGCACTCTTGATTGCAGCCTGAGCTACTTCAATCGCTTCAGGATCAATATCGCTGCCTGAAATTTGTAACGGGACATCGTCACGTACAGCATCGAATGCTTCTTCGCGCGCCTGTTCCCACAATTCTTCAGGAATAACAGCCCAGTCCTCTGAGTTGAAGGTCCGACGAAGTCCTGGTGCAATGTTCCAGCCGATCATAGCGGCTTCGATCAGCATTGTGCCTGATCCACAGCATGGGTCATAGAATGGACGGGATACATTCCAGCGACTGAGTTGAATAAGAGCGGCAGCAAGTGTTTCTTTGAGTGGCGCTTCGGTAACGAGTTTACGATAACCCCGTTTATGAAGACCTGGTCCCGTTGTATCTAAAGTAAGCAGGGCGCGATCGTTCAACAGAATGACCTCAATTACATAACGAGACCCATCCTCTGGGAACCATTCCGTGTCATAAGTCAGCTTCAGTTTCTCTACGATTGCTTTTTTCACGATTCCTTGTGATGCAGGCACACTGCTTAACTGGGATTTTTGAGAACGACCCTCTACAGGGAATTCGCCGTCGGCTGGAATCCACTCTTCCCAAGGCAGTGCTTTGGTGCCTTCAAACAATTCGTCGAAAGTCGTGGCAGGGAATTCACCCATTTTCACCAATACACGATCCGAACTTCTCAGCCACAGATTACAACGGCAAATATCAATATAATCTCCTGTAAAGAAAACCCGTCCATTGTCGATCGTAACATCTTCATACCCCAGTTGTTTCAGTTCCCGGGCAACAACAGCCTCGAGTCCCATCGCCGAGGTTGCAATCAATTGCAATTGAGCCATGTGATTCATTTCAACTCCATTTCAAGCTGGAGAAGGGAAATCCTTCTCTCTGCTGTATAGTAACGGTGCGGCCTTGCCGCTTTCCGTGAAAAAACTTACAATGAGAAATGCGGTGAACGTATGCATTCCTCTCTCAAGGTGATGCACTAGTCAACCGCCTGTGTTGATAACAAACATTTATTATAGAACATTGGCATCCATATGGAAAGCAGTCCAAGTGTCCAAGGAGGATTTTAGTGGTGAATCTGACCCCTGATGAATATGTAAATCAATTATTTCAAGAGGATGAGCTTTTGCTAAAAGTGAAAGAGGCTATCCGTTCGAACGGTATGCCGGAAGTTTCGGTTGCTGCGGCGTATGGACGACTGCTCACGTTTCTAGCCAAGACATCCAAAGCAGAAGCTGCGCTCGAAATCGGCGTGCTGGGCGGTTACAGTGGGATTTGCATCGCACGCGGTTTACGTGAGAGTGGAACCCTGACTTCGCTGGAACTAAAAGAGGAATATGCGGCAATGGCGCGTGGTCATCTGGAAGAAGGCGGTTTTGGTGAAAAGGTGGAGTACCGCATTGGCCCGGCGGCAGACAGCCTGAAGCAATTGGAGCAGGAAGGCCGCACATTCGATTTCTTCTTTATTGACGCAGATAAGGAGAATTATCCGGTATATCTTGACTATGCCATTAAGCTGGCCCGGCCAGGTGCTGTTATTGTAGGCGATAATTGTTTCCTGCGAGGTCGTACACTGAATCCGGACAAGCAGGGCCCGGCCGTGCTTGCTGTTCGTCGCTTCAATGAACAGATGGCAAGTGACCCGCGTCTGGTGACGACGATGTTGCCGGACTACGATGGGCTGGTACTTGCCTGGGTGAAGTGAAGAACCCCTAATGATAAAACTCTGACGGAACACGATCTCACCTTTTATGTTTGTGAGGGGGATCGTGATTCTGTGCGGAGTTTTCTAAAAACACACAAAGAAAGAGATGACTACATTTTGAATGACAGAAAATGTGTCGTCTCTTTCTTTGTGTTTACAGATATCGTTGTAGTAGTTCTTTTTTATACTTCAGGTGTTCCGTACGTTTCGAACCATTTTTTGATGGTGTCAAAATCATCACTGAAGGACAAGCCCAGCATCAATAATACACGAGCTTGTTGTGGACTGAGGTTGTCGCCTGCAATGATACCTTTGCCACCGCCGTATACACTTCCCGAACCCGTCCGAGTGGTGGTCACAAAGATGACACCTTCTTCAATGGCTTTGGTACGAGCTTGTCCCATAGCTCTGGAGATACCGCCAGCTCCGGTACCGGAAGTCACGATTCCTTTGGCACCGCTGCTCACAAATCCTTCAATGGCTCCGCCGCCAGCTTCTTGATATGAGATCGCAATTTCTACTTTGGCCAGATCTGCCTTTGTGATTTTACTTAGATCAAATACGGGCTTTGCTGTGCCTTCAGGTTTCAAGGCACGTGCAGGAGCACGGTAGATTCGAATGTTCTCTTCATCAATATATCCTACAGCGCCGAGCATCGGCGTTTCAAACGTATCTGTCCGATAATCATTTGTCTTGGTTACACCACGAGCAAGCTGGATTGTGTCATTCAACATGAGTACTGTGCCAAATGAAGTGGTACGACCACTACCTGCAAGCTTGATGGCGTTGTACAGATTGGCTTGAGCGTCAGAGCCGATGACGGTCCATGGACGCATGGAGCCTGTGATGACGACCGGTTTGTCACTCTGAACAGTCATATCGAGGAAATAAGCGATTTCTTCCATTGTATCTGTACCCGTGGTAACGACAACACTGTCGTACATTGCCAGAGCTTTGTCTACCGTCTGCGACAAGTCATAGAGGTCGGCCATGCTATAGGAACCTGAACCTGAGTTTCCGAATTGGAGCGTGCTAACATCAGCAATCTTCTGTTTATCCGGTAAGGCGTCTACCATCTCTCCAATCGGAAGTGTGCCTGCCTTGTAATTCTGGAAGCTGGTGGCATCCTCGGATTGTCCGGCAATCGTTCCGCCAGTTCCGATTACCAATACATTAGGTAGTGCAGATTGCTTGGAAGAGTCTGGTATTGCGGGGATGGAAGTATTGCGAGCTGGGGTAGTGGTTACTGTCTGAACAGCACCTGTTGTGCCTTTCACCTCTACCGTAGCTGCGTGCGCGGCGTAGGTTCCAATGGGGGACAACGAGATGGTTAATGCTGTTAAAGCTGCGGTACTCCATACGGCCCAGGGACGAAGATTGGATGTTTTACTCATGAATAGCACTCTCCTTCAAGTAAGTGTGATGTTAAGTTTGTTAAGAAGAATATGTATACCATTTCAAATTGATTGTATTTTATGTTAAGTAATATGACAAACATAGATAATGGTAGAGTAATCGGTTACATTCATAGATAATGAGAGTAAATTGATTATTTATGAGGAATTACGAAAGAATATTCATTCTGATAGAGATATATAAGAGTTGATTTTAGTTGTTTTGAAGAGCAATATGCCTTAATTGTGTTAGTTAATATTACATATTGAGTCTTTTGTCCTGATAAAATGAAGAATTTTAATAAAAGAATGTCGAATTGGGACTCATATCAGAAGTAGGTAACAGAATAAGAGGATGATAGTAACGCATATTAGGTAATGGGGATCAATTACGGTCTAAAGAGTGGTTTCGTTATAGAGTTATGTTTATAATAGGGTGATCAACATATGTAAATAAATATATAATATTGATTGGAGGAGAAACGATGAAACAGGCACCGAGAAAGTATGCAAATTACATTCCGATTCGGGAACTGGAGACTTTGGAAGAGAGGTTATCTCCCTTCAAGGTGTATGCAGAACTTCGTGATAACACTCCAGTCCGATATGATGAGCATCGAGAATGTTGGGATGTTTTCGGGTATGAAGATGTGAAGTACGTTCTGAAAAATCCCAAACTGTTCTCTTCTGCACGTGATCGTGCCAATACGAGCATGTTGACGACAGACCCTCCCAAACACAAACAGCTGCGTGATCTGGTGAATCAGGCGTTTACACCCAAGGCAATTGAAGCATTGGCTCCGCGTATTCAGGAGATCACAGATGAGTTAATTGCTCCACACCTGTCAGAAGGACATATGGAACTTATTGATGACGTTGCAACCCCATTGCCCGTCATTGTCATTGCGGAATTGATCGGAGTCCCTGCGGCGGATCGTCAAAAGTTCAAAGACTGGTCTGATGTATTGGTGAAAGGCGCACGTGACGATAGTGAGCAGGTCTTCCAGGAGTTATTGGAGGAGAAAAAAAGAAATATGCAGGAGTTGCATATCTATTTCACTGGCATTATGGAAGAACGTCGGTTGCAGCCAAAGGATGATCTGATCTCATTACTGCTTGCTGCGGAGATTGATGGTCAGAAATTGACTTCAGATGAAGTGGTAGGCTTCTGTATTCTCTTACTTGCTGCCGGTAATGAAACAACAACCAACTTAATTACCAATGCGGTTCGTATTCTGTCTGAACAACCCGAGCTACAACAGGAGTTGCGCGAACATCCTGAACGGATTACTTCTGCGATTGAAGAGACGCTGAGATATTATCCGCCAATTGTCGCGATAGGGCGGGTCGCCAAGGAAACTGTAGAGTTGAATGGTCAGACGATTCAAGCTGGAGAGCAGGTGATTTCCTGGGTTGGAGCAGCCAATCGGGACAGTGCCCAATTTGAAAACCCGGAAGATTTCATCTCTGATCGCAAGCCGAACAGGCATATGGGCTTTGGTTTTGGCATTCATTTTTGTCTGGGTGCACCACTCGCTCGATTGGAGGCAAGGGTAGTTCTTCATACATTGCTTCAGCACATGGGAAACATTCAACTTGTGCCGGGAACGGCTCTGGAACCGATACAAAGTGCTTTTGTATTTGGTGTGAAACATTATCCGATACAATTCAATCTAATAAATAAATGATGAATGGCGCATGAATGACAAAAGCCGCTCTCAGGCCAATTAGGCGCTGGAAGCGGCTTTTACAAATGAAAAAGTAAGATGGACTAATTAAGAAATGGATAGGGAATCAGGATTCCCGAATGGAAGCAGGTTTGTTATACAATTTGAATCGGACCCAAACCATATTAAGCAGCAGCAGTCCGCCAGATACGATAAACAGACCTTCGATCCCGATGAATCCTGCCATAAATCCTCCAATGATCGCTCCAAGCATGTTGCCCAGCGCCAGAGTACTCGTATTAAAACTGAATGCACGGCTGATCATGCTATCGGATGTATAGGAACGGATCAGGGCATTAACGCTCGGAAGCAGGCCACCCATGAACACACCCATCATGAAACGAACAAGAATGAGCTGCCACACGGTCTGAACAAATGCCTGCGGAATAAGCATGAGTCCTGTTCCTATGAGGGAGAACGTAAGTACCTTGTGAGGACCAATCCGGTCACTCAGCTTCCCGAGAATCGGAGACATAGCCATATTGGATAGTCCCGTAACTGCACCGACAAGTCCCGCCCAGAAGGCCACGTTTACATCCGAAGCATGCAATTTTTGCACATACAGCGGCAAGAGTGACATGGGGCTAATCATTGCAAACTGCAACAGAAAGGTCACAGCAAACAGTGCGGGCAGTTGAGGTGACTTGTTCAATTCCTTCAGACCGGACAATACGGATTGTGCCGGCAGTTTGGCTGCTTCTTGACGGTCAAACTTCTCTCTCACCAGGAACATGGCGAGCATGGAAGCAACAAAGATCAGTCCACCTGTAATATAGAAAATGGGGCGGAAGCCTACCGCATCCGCTAACAAGCCACCAATGAGCGGCCCCAGAATTGTGCCGGCAACCTGCCCGGACTGACTGATTCCCATGGCAAAACCCATGCGGTCTTTGGGAGTGGTACCCGATATCAGCGCAACAGCCGCTGGATTGAAACCGGAGATGGTACCGTTAAGCAAACGCAATAAGAGAAGCTGCCAAGGATTCTGTGCCAGACCCATAAGGGCAATTACGATGGCCATCCCGAATCCCGAACGCAGCAGCATTACTTTTCGGCCATACTTATCTGATAACTTGCCCCAGAGCGGTTGGAACAAAAATGAGGTGAGGAAATTGGCTGCAAAAATAAATCCCGCCCATATGCCAATTTCATGTTCGCCAACAACGCCCAGATCTCTTGCGAGATACAGAGACAAAAATGGGGTAATCATGGTCATGCCCGAATTGACCAAAAATTGTCCGAACCAAAGCACAATGAGGTTTACTTTCCATGTTTTCAAAGTGCTTTCACTTCCTTTCAAAGATATTTCTGTAATTCTCAAAAAAACACCATTCTTTCATTATAACATAATTGGCATATGAGGGATGGGTGTAAGGAATGTCATAGTATTGTCACGTAGAACGCATCTGCATGTGGTTGTTACGGCTGTTTAAAAAGGGCATAATGGTAATTATGAGTCCAAAAACTATTGGAGGCTTCTTACATGAGCTATAATGATCGACTGATTCGGGCAAGTTTCAAACAACAGGTAGACCGTGTCCCGGTGTGGTACATGCGTCAAGCTGGGCGTTACGATCCTGAATATCGCAAAATTAAAGAAAAGTACTCCTTGTTAGAAATCTGCAAACAACCCGAGCTGGCGGCTGAAGTTACACTCATGCCGGTACGCAAACTTGGTGTAGATGCGGCTATTTTGTATTCCGATATTATGAATCCGGTTGCCTCTCTGGGCATTGATTTTGACATTGTAAAAAATATTGGTCCAGTTATCGATAATCCTATTCGGTCCGCTGCAGATGTGGATCGGCTCCGTCCCATCGACGTAGAAGGAGATCTGTCACATATTCTGGAAACCATTCGAATTCTGGATAAGGAGCTTGACGTGCCTTTGATTACGTTTGCGGGCGCACCATTCACGATTGCAAGTTATCTGATTGAAGGCCGACCTTCGAAAGGTTATATCCGCACCAAAACGATGATGTACAGCGAGCCTGAGGTGTGGCATAAGCTGATGCAGAAGCTTGGTGATATGGTTATTACATATGTCCGTGCGCATATTGCAAATGGCGGTAAGGCATTCCAGTTGTTTGACAGCTGGGTTGGAGCACTTTCTCCCAAAGACTTCAGAACATATGTGTTGCCTACGATTACCCGTATCTTTACCGAATTATCGGATTTGAATGTACCGAAGATTTATTTCCCTGGTGTTGCATCCGGTGAGTTGTTGCCAGCACTGCATAATCTGCAAGCCGATGTGATTGGACTGGACTGGAGAGTATCCATTTCGGAAGGGCGTCAACGTCTTGGCGGCAAATTTGCAGTACAGGGTAACCTGGACCCATATGTGCTGACTGCGCCGATGGAACTGATCAAGGAGCAAGCCAAAGTGATTATTGACGAAGGAATCAAGGAGCCGGGTTATATTTTCAACCTGGGACACGGATTATTTCCTGAAGCATCGCTAGAGAAGCTCAGAGAACTAACGGCGTATATTCATGAATATTCTGCCGAAGCAATGAAGACTGGGGTGACGGTAACCAATGACTAATACTGTAGGTGTACTGGTGATGTCGTATGGCACACCCGAAAATATGGAGAGTGTTGAAGCGTATTACACACATATCCGCAGAGGACGTCCGCCTGAACCGGAGCAATTGAAGGAACTGACGGATCGTTATGAAGCGATTGTTGGCGGTGTTTTCCCCCTTCGGGAGAACACAGACAATCAGGTCAAGGCCCTTCAAGAGACATTAAACCGCGATGAGCGTGGCACTGATGTGGAATTCCGTTGTTATCAAGGACTGAAGCATGCCTATCCGTTTATTGAGGATGGCGTGGAGCAGATGGCCAAGGATGGAATTCAGACAGCGATTGGTATTGTACTGGCTCCTCATTTTTCCACGATGAGTGTAGGCAGTTATATCAAACGTGCGCGTGAAAAAGCAGAAGAGCTGGGCGTTCATATGTCCTTTATTGAGAGTTATCATCTGCATCCGAAGTTAATTCAGGCGTTGTCCACACGTGTCAGTGCCAAGTTGGATGCGTTCGAAGAAGCTGGAGCAAAACGCGGAGATGTGAAGGTGTTGTTTAGTGCGCACAGTCTGCCGGCACGTATTGTGGAGATGGGTGATCCATACCCGCAACAATTGCTGGAAACTTCGGAAGTGATTGCCTCACGTGTAGGAATAACCAATTGGCAATTTACGTGGCAGAGTGCCGGACGAACAGCTGAGCCTTGGCTCGGACCGGATATTCTGGATACGTTACAGGAGCTTTCTCGTGAACAGGTAGAGGATGTGCTTGTGGCACCAATCGGGTTTGTCTCGGATCATCTCGAAGTGCTCTATGATCTCGATATTGAGGCCAAATCGATTGCCAAAGAGATCGACATGCGCCTGATGCGTATTGATTCTCTCAATAGCGATCCTCTATACATGGAGACGTTAAGCGACGTTATTATAAGCCAATGGCAGCAAGGGTCGGATGAGTAATGGGTGATAAGAAACGCCGTGTTGTTGTTGTCGGCGGTGGCCTTACCGGCCTCAGCGCGGCATTTTATATCCGCAAGCATTACCGGGAAGCGGGCGTTGAACCCGTGATTACTTTGGTCGAGAAAAGCTCGTCCATGGGAGGCATGATTGAGACACTGCACCGGGATGGATTTGTGATTGAAAAAGGGCCGGATTCTTTCCTGGCTCGCAAAACAGCAATGATTGACCTCGCTAAAGAATTGGAGATCGATCATGAACTGGTCAGTCAGAATCCGGAGTCGAAGAAAACGTATATCATGCAGCGTGGCAAGCTTCATCCTATGCCAGCAGGACTTGTTCTCGGTATTCCGACAGAACTAAGACCATTCTTGAGAAGTGGTCTGGTCTCTCCGGCAGGCAAACTGCGGGCGTTGATGGATTTTGTCATCCCGCCGCGTCGTACAACAGAGGATGAATCGCTCGGTTATATGATTGAACGCCGTCTTGGAGCAGAAGTGCTGGAGAACTTGACGGAACCACTGCTCGCGGGAATCTATGCAGGTGATATGCGGCGATTGAGCCTCCAGGCTACCTTCCCGCAGTTCGGAGAAGTAGAGCGCGATTACGGCAGCTTGATCCGGGGCATGATGACGGGTCGCAAACCGGCTGAGACGCATACCGGAACAAAACGGAGCGCTTTTCTGAACTTTCGCCAGGGACTTCAGAGCCTTGTTCATGCACTCGTCCATGAGTTGCAGGATGTGGATCAACGTCTGAACACCGCGGTCAAATCGCTGCAACGACTTGGTGGAGCGGAGACCAGATACCATGTTGAGCTGGAGAATGGTGAACAGCTTGAGGCGGATGATGTAGTGGTTACTGTGCCGACATATGTCGCGTCGGAGCTGTTGAAGCCTCACGTCGATACAGCAGCTCTGGATGCGATTAACTATGTGTCTGTAGCCAATGTAGTGCTCGCTTTTGAGAAAAAAGAGGTGGAGCATGTATTCGACGGGTCGGGTTTCCTCGTTCCGCGGAAAGAGGGTCGGAATATTACGGCTTGCACGTGGACATCGACGAAATGGCTGCATACCAGCCCGGATGATAAAGTACTGCTCCGCTGTTATGTTGGTCGCTCCGGTGACGAACAGAACGTAGAGCTTCCGGATGAAGCGCTGACGAATCTAGTTCTCAAGGATCTGAGAGAGACGATGGGAATTGAAGCAGTGCCGATTTTCTCCGAGATTACAAGGCTTCGTAAATCCATGCCACAGTATCCGGTGGGACACCTCCAACATATTGCCGCCCTCCGTGAGGAGCTTGGCAGCAAATTACCGGGTGTATACATTGCAGGTGCAGGTTATGAGGGTGTAGGCTTGCCTGATTGCATCAGACAAGCGAAGGAAATGTCTGTTCAGGCTACACAAGAGCTTGCAGCAGATTAAGTACAGCAAGAGAGCTGTCTCAAACGTAGAATTATCTACTGGAGAGATGGCTTTTTTTATATGAAGATCTGGAAGCTAACCGAGTTAATACCCTTTCAATCGATACAGTTCCAAGGAATGATGGAAATCCAGAATATGCCTGATATAATGGTATGGCTGTGAAGAAGAAGAGGAGTTGCTTATGTATCCCCCAAGATCAGAGCGAAGTGTAAAGAAGAAAAAAGGCAAACGCACGCGCAATACAATCATCTGGACAGTTAATATTGTATTGATCATGGCAATTGGTCTGGTGGGCATTTTTTATGTCATTAATACACGTCAGCAACAGGCAGACCAGCCAGTGAAACAAGAAATAGTTGATCAGGATAAGCCTTCCATTGGAGACGATGCCAAAGGTGGGGATCAAGTAAGTTCTCCAGACTTGGAATCCGATGAGACTTCGGAAGAAGAACCCGAAGCTACGGATGAAGAGACAACAGCGGATGCAGATAAGACATCTGGAGTAGCGACACCTGACACTTCAGGCAATACCAATAGTGGGAAAGCAGAATCCGGAACGAAAAAACCTGCGGCAGATTCGACACCGTCCGGCACCAAGGGAAATGCAGGTGTGGATCAGGAATCAGGGACGTCGAAACCTTCCAATTCAGCGAAGGATGTCACGATTAACTTTGTGGGTGATATTCAATTTTCGGGCAAAGTTGCTGAGTTGCTGGATAAGAACGGTTATGACTATCCCTTTGCCAAACTCGGCAGATTATTCAAGGATGATGATCTTACCATCGGCAACTTGGAGACACCGATAACCCTGGGTGGAACTGGTGCAGTCGACAAAACCTATGTATACAAATCCTCGCCCAAAGCATTGGCGGCAATGGCCTCTGCGGGTTTTGATGCTGTCAACTTGGCTAACAATCATATTCTGGATCAGGGCGTAGAGGGCTTGGTGGATACGTTAACTTATCTTAAGGAATATGGCATAGCTCACACCGGGGCAGGTATGAACAGGGATGAGGCCTATGCACCAGCATATCTGGAACGCAAAGGTATGAAGATTGCATTGCTTGGATTCTCCCGAGTGGTACCGGAAACGAGTTGGAAGGCGGAAGGCAATCGGGCTGGCGTGGCTGAAGCCTATGATTCCACAGGAGCAGTAACAGCGATCCAGGAGGCCCGTAAGAAGGCTGATCTGGTGATCGTGGTTGCACATTGGGGAGAGGAACGTGTAAGTACCCCGAATAGTGACCAGACCCGATTGGCTCATGAGTTTGTAGATGCTGGCGCTGATCTGGTCATAGGTGGTCATCCTCATGTGTTGCAAGGGTTGGAGTACTATAAGGGGAAGTGGATTGCATACAGTACGGGAAATTTCATTTTCTCCAGATCCACAACCGAAGAGACGTGGAAAACGGCGGTATTTCAGGCTCGCTGTAGTCAAGATGCAGCTTGCAGCATGAAAGTTATCCCTTATGAGGCCGGGTTAGGTCAGGCCATTCCAATGATTGATGAGGCGAACAAACTGCTGTTGGAACAGATGGCAAAGCTCTCCCCGGGTATTCGATATGATGGGAATGGAGTCGCTTCACCTAATTAAAAACCTTTTTGAGGAGGGAATCGAATGAACAACCTTTGTGTAGCACACCGTGGATTTTCTTCTATTGCACCAGAGAATACGATGGCTGCATTCCTGATGGCCATGGAGCGGCCTGAAGTTCAGTGGATGGAGTTGGATGTGCAGTTGTCGCGTGATGGTGTGCCAGTGGTTATTCATGATTTTACAGTGGATCGCACGACGAATGGGAAGGGTCTGGTTCGGGAAACCAATTGGGCTGATCTGCAACGTCTGGATGCCGGAGCATGGAAAAACAAGTCTTACAAAGGCGAACGGATTCCGGCGCTAAGTGAATTGTTAGATCGCTCGTGTGGCAGAGTGCGTTTGAACATTGAATTGAAAACACAGGGAGACATGTACCCGGGTCTGCCTGCGGCTGTTATACATGAAGTGAGAAAAAGACATATGCAAAATGATGTTGTGATCACCTCATTTGAACCAGCCGCTCTGATCGAAGTGAAGAAACTTGCACCGGAGATCCAGACGGGGCTGATTATCGATGCACGACCAGGTGATCTGTTAACCGCCCTGCGGCAGATGAATTGTACATTCCTCTCGATTGGATACACCAATGTAGACAAATCCTTAATGAACGAGATGCGGAGTGCAGGCATTCGGGTGATGGCTTGGACAGTGGATGACAAGACCATTATGAAGAAACTGGCGGCAGTTGATCCAGAACTCATGTTATGTACGAACCGTCCTGACGTATGGGAGTTGGCATTTCAGGAGACGAGCAGCCGATTTTTCAGACCCTAACTTTCCTATATGCACTAATGAATCCGATAAAGGTGGTAATATACCCATGTTGACTAACATTCGCAATGTATACTGTGTAGGACGCAATTATAAACTTCATGCGGAAGAATTGGGTAACGCGGTTCCGGATGAGCCAATGATCTTTATGAAACCTTCCCATGCAGTCGTGCCCCTGAATGGTGAAACCCTTGAATTGCCTGCTACCAAGGGTGAAGTTCACTATGAAGCTGAGTTGGTCGTGCAAATCGGCCGGAGTTATGAGCCAGGTATGGCGGTAGATGAGCTGGCGGATGCGTATGCGTTTGGTATTGATTTTACGTTACGTGACGTACAGACCGTGATTAAGAAAAAGGGCCACCCGTGGACAGCGGCTAAAGGGTTCAGAAATTCCGCTCCGGTTACTGCATTTAAGGCATTTCCGGGTGCGGCAGCATTACTGGAGAAAGACTTTACATTGACCAAAAATGGTGAGGAAGTCCAGCGTGGTAACATTCGTAACATGATCTTCAGTTTACAGGATATTGTGGATTATGTAGGTCACCATTACGGCCTAGGGCCGGGCGATGTCATTTTTACAGGAACACCGGAAGGCGTTGGACCAACACAAGCAGGAGATGTGCTCGAACTGGCATGGGACGGCGAATCCTTGGGTGCCTGCACGATTGGGGCAGCGCAATAAGGATTACACATCATACCTGCTTGAGATGAATAGGTTACAAGAAAGGGGCGTGAATACGCTCCTTTTTGCTGTGTTATCGTGGATATATGTTTATACCTTCATCGTACGGATACGCTACTAATTTACGCCAAGCTGTATGCTGTATTTGCGCTCTGTGTGACCAACTCTTCCAGTTCGGCTTGTTGTGCAGCATGTTGCTCCGCACTGATACTTCCACTTGCGAGCCGTTCATCCAACTGCTCTCTGAGCTGTCTTATTTGTATAGCAATGACCTCATCCAAATTCCCGTTGTTTTCTTCCGTAATCGTCCTCAGTGATTTGCCGTTGTACAGCTCCTGATACAGATCCGCTTCTGAAGCCTGATTCAGAGCGCTGAGCAGCTCGTCGCTGTTTCCCTCACGAGTATCCAAGTCAACGATGGACCATTTAGCAGTAGGTATGGGAGAGATGGCGGATTGGCCCCAGGCTGTTCCAGCGAAGGACATGGTGACAATCATTGTGCCTATAATAATGACTCTTTTCATATTCATATGGATAATCCTCATTTCTGTAGTTGAGTACGAACTGAATCGTAACTTGTCGTTGATGTATTTGTAGGTGTTTTGATCTGAGAATAGTGTAAACGGGAAACCTGAAGTGAAACTTAAAACAGGATAAGTAATTTCAACCTAGCGGAGAATGGTTGCAAAAAGAAAAGATCACTAACATAATTCACACTTGACAGGTTGGGTTAGTTGGTTATATGATGATCTCAATTATTTTAATACTCATTAAATGAACAGTGAAATAATTTGAACTGAAAACTGCATTGAGCTGATTGGACCACCAAAGGCTCCCGGGACTACTCCTCTAAGGAATGTCCTCGGGGGCCTTTTTTTGTTCGCTGTTGAAGCTTCAAACGATCAAGGAGGTTATGAAATGAGTGATAGGGACTGGGAAGCGTTGGAGCGGACGGATTGGTTATTTCGCAAAATGGTCAGACGATTCGTCAAAGAGCGGGATCGTATCTCTGTAGAAGGTATCAGCCTGCCAGGCATGCTTATCCTGCACAAAATCATTCGTGAGGGAGAACAGCGGCTTGGAGATCTGGCAGAACAATTGGATTTTACATCGGGTGCCATTACAGCTCTGACCGATAAGTTGGAGAAAAAGGGACTCACCATCCGCAGACGAAAGGAAGATGACCGCCGGACGGTTTTGCTGGGACATCACATCCAGCGGGCGGGAGATGTATGCGAGAAACAGCAATATCGGTGCCCGATGTATCACGCTTCTGTTTGAGGGTTTTACGAGTGAGGAACTGGAGCAACAAAGTCGATTCTACGAGCGGGTAGTAGCGAATCTGGAGGGATTCTCGGACACGGTGCTGGAATTGGCGGAGAACAACGGGATACAAGAACATGATCGGTCCTCCACAAGTAACCTTGAGCAGAAGCAGCGGGACAATACCGGGAAGAGTAACTATCTCAGTTATTGAGGTTGAGGTTGGGTCACAGTAACGACATTTGATATACCACAAACATTCTAGGGGAGAGATGATCAATGGGACACTCAACAATATATCCAACTGGAGCGACGTTATACAATCCGGATAAGGCTTGGGGCGGTTATACCGTTTATCAGGCAGGTGAGGAAGGCGTAGTATTGATCGATATGAATGGTAAGGAGGTTCACCTGTGGAAAGGATTATTAGGTTTTCCGGCCAAAATATTACCTGGTGGCTACGTGCTGGGCAGCACGGGTCGGAGAGATCCGAAGTTCGGTATTCAGGATAATGTCGATCTGGTTCAGGTGGATTGGGACGGCAACATTGTATGGAAATACAATAACTACGAACACATCGAAGATCCGGGGTATGAGCCACTATGGTATGCCCGCCAGCATCATGATTATCAGCGTGAGGGAAATCCGGTAGGTTATTATGCACCTGGCCTTGCGCCAAAGACGAAGCGTGGTAAAACCCTTATTCTGGCACACAAAAATGTGAGTAACCCGCAAATTTCAGATAAGCCATTGCTTGATGATGTCATTATCGAAGTCGATTGGGAGGGGAAGGTACTTTGGGAGTGGCTACCTAACGAACACTTTGAAGAATTAGGTTTTGATGAAGCTGCTCGAAGTGTCCTGTTCCGTGACCCGAATACACGCTCTTTCGGTCATTTGGGTGGTGGTGTTGGTGACTGGTTACATATTAATTCTGCTTCTTATGTCGGACCCAACCGTTTCTATGAGGAAGGAGACGAACGGTTCCACCCCGACAATATTATCTGGGATGCCAGAGAGGCCAACATTATCGCCATTACAGACAGACAGAGCGGAAAGATCGTGTGGAGACTAGGACCAGACTATACTTCAACTGAAGTGAAACACATTGGCACAATTATCGGACAGCATCATGCACATATCATTCCCCAAGGTCTACCGGGTGAAGGGAATTTGCTCGTATTCGACAATGGCGGCTGGGCAGGTTACGGCCTTCCAAATCCGGCTTCTCCATTTGGATTGAAACATGCGATTCGGGATCACTCCCGTGTACTGGAGATTAACCCGGTCACCCTGGAGATTGTCTGGCAGTATACATCGGCAGAAGCAGGTTTCTCGGTTCCGACGGATTCTTATAAATTTTATAGCCCATACATCAGTTCCGCCCAGCGTTTACCTAACGGCAACACCCTGATAACCGAAGGTTCCAATGGCAGATTGTTCGAAGTCACAGCGGAGCATGAGCTGGTCTGGGAGTATGTCTCCCCGTACACGGATGGGCGGAATACCAATATGGTCTATCGCTCGTATCGAGTTCCTTATCAGTGGGTTCCGCAGTTGGAGAAGCCGCAGGAAGTTGCCATCGAAGCCATTGATGTCTCCACCTACAGGGTCCCGGGAGCAGCACCCAAAGGTTCTGCATCCATCGTGAGCGTAGAGACAACTCTTCCATTTGTGGAGGGTGCAGCCTGTGTGGCAACGTCGGATGAAGGCAAGTCAGGCGGTTAAGCTTCAAGAATCATGACTAGATCGAATGGGGTGTATATTGTGAGAAAACCATCCATAATTACCGGCGTATTGATATTATTCCTGGCTACGGCACTCCTATTATCCGGATGTAGTTCAAACGCAGCAGGATCTGGAGCAAAAGACGCTACCGGCAAGAATACCGATAATGTAAAAATTCGAATTGCAGATACAAGTACGAACCCAACGTTCAGGGTAGCCATTGCCAAAGGTTTTTTTGAAAACCGGGGCATAGATGCAGAGAGTATCACGTTTGGCTCACCGGCTGAAGGTGTAAATGCACTATTTATCAAACAGGTAGATATTGCGTACGGAGCGGACTTCCCTGTATTGAATGCTCTGGCTAAAGGGGAATATTCAGTCATCGCTTCTGCAGGCCAGACTACGGATGAAGCGGCAGCCGCCTGGAAGCTGTATGCAAGGGATGATATTCAGAGTGGAGCAGATTTGAAAGGCAAGAAAGTGAGTTTCATTCGAGGCACATTTATTCCATATCTATGGGATGAATATTTGAAAGATCAGGGGGTGGCGCTGAGTGATGTGACGCAAATTGGTCAGGGGGCTTTTGATGAAGCCTACATCGCACTGAAACAGGGAGACCTTGATGCCGCTTGGGTTATAGGTTCCGCGTTAACCGATAAATTCGATGCACTCGAAGGAGTCCATCAGCTGACGGATATGTCTCAGACCCCTATACGCCTTGGTATGGGATTGGTATCAAGTAATGAATTCATCCAGGCAAACCCTGAAAAGATAAGTGACTTCCTTGCGGCGCTGGATGAAGCATCCACGTATGCCCAAGCGCATCCTGAAGAGGTTGCCGATCTGATGTATCAAGAGACCAAACAGCCTAAAGATGCCACGTTGAAAGATCTTCCGATCAATCCATGGGAAGTTGGATTTACGCAGGCTGCTTATGATAGTTTGGCGGGTCAGAAGCAATATATGGTGGACACTGGAATCATCGAACAGGATTTTGATCTCGACACCAAACTCAATCTGACTTCTCTCCAGCAGGCTCTGCCGGAAAAAGTGACATATAGTAAATAATTCTTATTGAAATGGGAGGTGTCCGTTATGTCCTTACCTGCAACTCAGCATACCATTCATATTGAACAGCTTCGGAAAACGTATCATGCCCCGACCAATGTGGATGTGCATTATATCATTAAGGATGTCGATCTGGTTATCAAGGGAGGAGAGTTCTTTGTCCTGCTTGGTCCCAGCGGGTGCGGGAAGTCAACGCTGCTGAATATGATCGCGGGTTTCATCTCCAAGTCGGGTGGACAGCTCAAGGTAGACAACAAGGAGATCGACAGACCGGGCAGGGATCGGGCAATGGTATTCCAGCAGGCGGATTCTTCTCTCTTTCCATGGCTAACTGTGAGGGAAAATGTTGAATTCGGACTTCGAATGTCCAAGGTACCTAAGACACAACGACGTGAGATCTCTGATCGATACATCCAGCTTGTGGGACTGAGTGCTCATGAGGGGAAATTTCCAAAAGAACTATCGGGGGGCATGAAGCAGCGGGTTCAATTGGCCCGTGTACTTGCGAATGACTCAGCGATCTTGTTGATGGATGAGCCATTCGGTGCGCTGGACGCGATGACACGGCGGACGATGCAGAAGGAACTGGTGAATATCTGGAAAGAAACTCATAAGACCGTTATCTTTGTCACCCACGATATTCAGGAGGCGTTATTGCTTGGTGAGCGCATAGGCATTATGTCCGTAGGTCCGTCTTCGAATATAACGGATATTTACCACAACACGTTACCTTACCCTAGGAACATCGCCTCGTCTGAGTTCAACACCCTGTATGACCGAATTCAAGGCCACTTTGAAGAATAACCGAGGTGATATGTAAGATGAAATGGTTAGAGAAAAAATGGGTGTCTATCCCGCTTCTATGGGTAACGGTCATCTTAATCTGGCAGCTTGGTGCCCTTATCTATGGGCCCGACGTGATCCCTGGTCCGTGGGATACGATCCTGGGAGCACGCGAACTGATAGCTGACGGTACGCTGATGGAGTATATCGGAATCAGCTTCACTCGTGTACTGGCGGGCTGGGTACTCGGAAGCATCATTGCTATTCCGGTAGGGCTGATTATTGGCAAAGTTCATCTCATCCGGCTGTTCGCGGAACCGTTCCTTAACTTTATACGTTTTATCCCGCCGATCGCCTTTATTACCTTATTTCTGGTGTGGTTCGGAATTGGTGAGCAATCCAAGATCGCGCTCATTATGTATGCAACCTTCTTCATTGTTGTATTGAATACACTGACAGGTGTACTCTCCGTTGAAGAAGACAAAATCCGGTCGGCCCGCAGTATGGGAGCCAATGAACGGCAGATTCTGCTGCATGTGATTGTTCCGGCGACAACCCCGTATATCTTCACGGGTGTGCGACTGGCGATGGGAACCTCGTATATGGCCATAATCGGTGCTGAGATGATTGCCTCGAATGAGGGAGTGGGTTACTTAATCTGGAATTCCAGACTCTTTTTCCGAACAGATTGGATCTTTGTCGGACTGATTTCCCTGGGTTTTATGGGATTCCTGACGGATCGATTGTTCAACTGGTTTGGTCGCAGAGTACTCAACCGATATGGAGTCATTGGAGGAGCGAAGCGGGTCTGAAACAGAACCTAGAAACACCGAATTACAGACGTTACTTGAAAAGGGAAGTTATCTTGTTTTAACGTTTGATCAATAACCTGTTTTGGCACTTCTACACGAGGCCAAAACAGGTTTTTTGTGTGCTGGCGTAAGGAGTTTCGGCATTGGGATCAAACCGTGGTATAATTGAATTTCAAAAATACAATTAACGTCATGCGGGCTGTACATACGCTGCATGCAGGAGACATTATGGATTGGATTATTGGCGCCGTATGCGCTTCTATGGTGGCAGGTGCTGCCTATGCGAAAAAGTCGCTAACCCTGTCTGGCTGCCTGGCAGCCATCATGATGGGAACGATATATTACGGAGCGGGTAACCTGTTCTGGTTTGGCACGTTATTGTTGTTTTTCATTACTTCAACGTTGCTCTCCAGGTTTCGTAAAGATCGGAAGCAGGAGCTGGAGAAATCCTATGCCAAGTCAGGAAATCGGGATGCCGGGCAAGTGATGGCTAATGGTGGAATGGGCATGTTCCTATGTCTGGGATACTGGATATTTCCACATCCGGCATGGGTATATGCTTTCATTGGTGTAATGGCTACCGTTACATCGGATACATGGGCAACCGAAATTGGGAGTCTCAGTCGTAAGCCGCCGCGCTCTGTGCTCACGTGGAAGGTACTTACGCCAGGTGCTTCAGGTGGTGTTTCACTTCTTGGCACCGTGGCTGCAGCCGTAGGCGGGGCTCTGATTGGTGCGGGAGCATTCTTGTTTTCCTGGATCGCCGGGATCGAAGGGCTTGGTCTGCTTAGTTGGTCTTTTGTCGGTCTTGTAGGCGGGTTGGCAGGGGCTTTTGCCGATTCCTATCTGGGCGCAACGGTGCAGATGATGTATCGTTGTACTGTGTGTGGCCGTGAAGTTGAGGTACATGAACATTGTGGGCATCCAACGGTTCGGGCTCGTGGCTGGGCATGGATGAGTAACGACCTGGTGAACGTGCTTAGCTCAGTGATCGGCGGATGTGTGGCGATTGGTTTAGGTAACATTTTGGCGTTGTAGGAGGGAGTAACATTTGAACACTGTACAGGGAGACAAATCGGAAGCTATTTTGGATGCGGCCTATGGTATTTTTGGCTCGAAAGGTTTTTATGAGACAAAAATGTCTGATATTGCAGACGAAGCCGGCATCGCAAAAGGCACCATTTATTTATATTTCAAAAGCAAGGAACAATTATTTATCGCAGTATCCAAGCGGGACTGTAACAGCTTTATTAGCCGCCTGGAATATGCTTTGAACTCGCATGAGAACACAGGTGATAAACTTGGAGCAATAGCCAAGACTCACCTTACGTATTATTATGAGCGCCGCAATCATACCAAGCTCTTTTTTATGGCACCCAATAATGATCCGGACCTGATGAAATTCATGAAGGCATTCATGAATCAATACATGAGTATGGTTTGTGAGGTATTGGAAAGTGCAAGTGTACCTGAGCCTGTATTGCTTGCTGAAGCCTACATTGGAATCCTGGACCGGCTGAAGATGGATATTATGTTGAATCCGGAGTTTAATGAGGAACATCTGAACAAACGAATTGCTTTTGCAGCAGCATTGTTTCTGGATGGATGCCGTTCCTTTTTACAAGTTTAAAGTAAGTGCGCGGATGTACGTAATATTGAATTTTAATTTACAGAGAAGTGGGTACGAGCAATGAACATAATGACGGTAGAACAAATTGCAAAAAGTTATGGCGAGAAAATATTGTTCAAGGACGCTTCATTTGGCATGGCTGATCAGGACAAGATTGGTGTCGTTGGGGTAAATGGAACCGGAAAATCCACGTTTTTGCGTGTAATTTCTGGCATGGAACCTGCAGATTCGGGACAGATCTCGATCGGTAATGATGTGCGTATTCAGTTCCTGGCGCAAAATCCGGACTTCAATCCGGATAATACGGTACTGCAACAAGTATTCGAAGGTGACAGCATGGAAATGAAAACCGTGCGTGAATATACGGAAACGATGGAATTATTGGAGCTGAATTCGTTCGATCCAGCATTGCAAGAGCGGTTATTACGTTTGAATCAGCAAATGGAGCAGCTTCAGCTCTGGCAGATGGAGAGTGAAGCGAAGAGTATCTTGTCCAAACTGGGTATTCGTCAATTCGATGCACTGATGGGCACTTTGTCTGGTGGACAACGCAAAAGGGTAGCACTCGCTGCTGCGTTAATTCATCCTTGCGAACTACTCATTCTGGATGAGCCGACGAACCATATTGATAATGATTCGGTAGTATGGCTCGAGCAGTACTTGCAGAAGCGTCGCGGCGCACTGCTTATGATTACGCATGATCGGTATTTCCTGGATCGTGTGGCCAATGTCATGCTGGAATTGGATCATGGTCGTTTGTTCCGGTATGAAGCCAACTATACACGCTTTCTGGAACTGAAGGCAGAACGTGAAGAACGGGAAGCTTCTTCCGAACAGAAACGTAAGAACTTGCTTCGGACGGAGCTCGCATGGATTCGTCGCGGTGCCAAGGCACGGACAACAAAACAAAAAGCGAGAATTGATCGCTTCGAACAACTCAAAGACCAACAAGGAGTCCAGCGCTCGGGTTCATTGGAAGTATCGGTTGGATCCACTCGTCTGGGTAAAAAGATTTTGGAGATCGAGCATCTTTCCAAATCCGTCGGTGGTCGCAAACTGATTGAAGATCTGAGTTATATTGCCGTACCTGGAGATCGGGTCGGGATTGTTGGACCGAACGGTAGTGGTAAGTCCACGCTGTTACAGATGATATCTGGCAAGCTGGAACCCGATGCAGGTGTGGTTGATGTTGGTCCTACGGTCAATCTGGGCTATTTCACACAGGAACATCAGGAGATGGATGAATCCCTTCGTGTGATTGAGTACATCAAGGAAGTGGCCGAGAATGTGAAAACAGCCGATGGCTCTCTGATTACAGCATCCCAGATGCTGGAGCGGTTCCTGTTTACTCCGGCATCCCAGTGGACGCCAATCTCGCGTCTGTCTGGTGGAGAGAAGCGTCGCCTGTATCTGCTGCGTGTGCTGATGGCTGCGCCGAATGTATTGCTGCTGGATGAGCCGACGAATGATCTGGACATCCAGACACTCGCCGTACTGGAAGACTATCTGGATGATTTCCCTGGTGTTGTTTTTGTGGTATCCCATGATCGCTATTTCCTTGATCGTACTGTGGATAAAGTGCTGTCTTTTGAGGGCAACGGTGCTGTACGTGTACACGTCGGCGACTACAGTGAGTATGCGGAATGGATGCTGAAAAATGCACCCGGAGTTACTCAGGAAAGTGACACAGGAGTAGCGAAGGTGAAGCAGTCATCGGAGAAAACGACGCCTGCTGTGTCAGTGGCTAAACCGAAGTTGAAATTCAGCTTTAAGGAGCAACGTGAATACGACCAGATTGATGAAAATATTGAGAAGGCTGAAGCCAATCTTGTCCGGATTAACAAAGAGATGGAAGAGTCATTTAGTGATTCTGCCCGTCTGCAGGAGTTGATGGCGGAGCAGGTTGAGGCTGAGCGTCATCTGGACGAATTGATGGAACGCTGGACCGTTCTGAATGAACTTGCAGAGCAGATTGAACAGAGCAAGTCTTGATTTATAACTAAACATCGCCCTTTCTTCTATAGTGACTTTATGTCGCATTGGAGAAAAGGGCGATTTTTTTGTCTGTGAATTTGCGTATTAAAGTGAAACGTTCTGTATGCTCATTACGTTTTATAAGTAAAGAATTCCATAGAAGGGAGAGAACACCACACTTATGTATAAGGAAATTAATCAACAGTTGGCAGTGCTTAAGGAAAAGGGGAGAATTTACGAGAAATGGACCAAACGTTTGGAGAAGCTTCAAACGGAGGAAACTGAATGGGAAGCAAAGGTAAAACGTCGTCTGGAGCATCTCCAGAAGGAGCAGAAGGACGTTGATCGATTGAACAGTATGACATTGTCAGCATTTTTCTATCAACTGATTGGCAAGAAGACAGAACGTCTGGAGAAGGAAGAGCTCGAACTCATGGAGAGCAAGGCTGCATACGACACCGCTTGTCGCATGTTACAAGACGTACAGGAGCAACGAATCCATGTGGAGCAGGAGTTGGAGGGCGGGCGGCAGTATCAGTACTGGCAAAGCGATTACAACGCTCTGTGGGGGAAGAAGGAAGGTCGACTGCTGGACCAGGATGCGGAATTGCAACAGATGGCTGAGAATCGGGAACATCTGGCGAGCGAGCTACAAGAACTGGATGAAGCTTTCCGGGAGGGAGAATATCTGCTCTATGCTCTTGAACGTGCCGAGAAGGCTTTGTCTTCGGCAGGTAATTGGGGTGTATATGACATGATGGGCGGTGGGGTCATCTCCACGCATATCAAGCGAGGACGAATGGATGACGCTCAGGTCGCCATCATGGATGCAGGTAAGCGTCTACGACGTTTTCAGAAGGAACTGGAGGATGTAGAGATGGCAGTACACGCGGATCTGCATCTGGGAGGTCTGCTTTCATTCGCAGACTATTTCTTCGATAACCTCTTCGTAGATTGGATGGTTCAGGACAAAATTCGCAAAGCCGAACGTCAGGTGAAGGATGGACTGAGCGCGGTTCGGCAAACCATGCATGTGTTAAGAAATGAAATCCGTGACCATAAGGCAGAGTTAGAGATATTGGATCGTAAGTATCATGCATATGTGGAACAGGCAGATTAAGAGATATGACAACAAAGGCCCCTTCCAAGCATACCGAATTGTGTGCTTGGAAGGGGCCTTCTGCTTAGACGAACATGTGAATGTTATCCATGACAATTTCGTCGATCAATGATTCTGTTTTACTTGGTTGTAATGTAGGCTGCGAGCAATCGTGCCGTATTCAGGACAGCATCCTTATGCGTACGCTCCATGGAATGAGATGCGTGAACCCCCGGACCGATCAGTGCTGCTCGGATATTGTTTCCTCCGCGTAATGCTGCACTGCCATCTGAGCCATAGTGGGGATAAATGTCCACGACGTAATCCATCCCATCCTGTTTGGCCAGTTCAATGAGACGACTGGTCATATCGTAGTCATACGGGCCAGAAGAATCTTTGGCACATATGGAAACGTCAGTTTCTTTACAGCTCAGGTCATCACCCATGGCTCCCATGTCTACAGCGATCATTTCACTGATTTCCGCAGGGATATACGATGCGCCATGTCCAACTTCTTCATAGTTCGAGATAAGCAGAGAGACGTTATGTAATGGTTTCCAGCCTTCACGATGTGCAGACTCAAGGATGCCGAAGAGGGCTGCCACGCTGGCTTTGTCGTCCAGATGACGTGATTTGATATAACCACTCGGCGTGATGACTGCGCGAGCATCAAAGGAGATAAAGTCACCGACAGAGATCCCAAGTTTCAACACATCTTCCTTGGAGGAGACAACTTCATCGATTCGAACTTCCATATGGCTCTCGGTCCGTTCAAATGTGCGTGCATCCGGATAGACGTGTACAGACGGATGAAGGGAGAGAATGGTACCTGTGTATGTCTTTCCATCCCGTGTATGGATGGTGCAATATTCGTTTTCGATACTTTGCATCGAAAACCCACCGACAGAGGTAAGCTTCAATGTGCCATAGGATGTAACCGAGCGAACCATGGCCCCTAGCGTATCTACGTGAGCGCTTAAAGCAATTGTCTTGGAAGAGTCCTGTCCGGGCAATGTAAGCACCGCACCGCCCTTGTTATTCAGCTCACAGGCGATGCCCAGTGCTGCTGCTTCCTTCCGGATCATCTCGATAATATGATGTGTGTAACCACTTGGGCTTGGTGTATCCAGCAATTTTTTCAGGAAAGACAGAACGTATGATTCATCAATTGTAAAACTCATTGTGTAATTTCCTCCTCGGATCGTGGGTATGGTGTGAAACAAAATACAGCCTGTCTGGGGGAGAGAATGTGATACTACCATTCCTGACTCGCCAGCAGGCTGTCTCTGATTGGTTACAGTGTTCCCGTAGGGTTTCCTTTGCGCTGACTCTGGATCGAATCATTCTCCAATAGGCTGTTGGGTTCATTTGAGTCAAGAGAATCCATCGTTTTGAAAGAATCGAGTGAAGATTGGCTTGTCGCGGAACTTTCCAATTCAGATACACGCAATTTCAGTTGTTTATTTTCACGTTGCAGTCTGTATTGGCGATAAATGCCATATGACCCTACAATAATTCCACCGATCAGGGTACAGCCGAGAATGAGCAAAATCAGCGGGATTTGTACCGTGTTAAATAACAGGTTGACTTGTACGGAATCCACATTAATGACCGCAAAGATTCCCGTGAGCAGTGCAAAAACAAGACCTGCTATGAGTGCCCATTGCATTTTCATGGTGTTGCCTCCTTGTTGAACAATTGAGAACTAGATATGCATTACCCGTATTCAGGTATGTTGCATCTTGCAATGATGATAAAATCCCCTGCCCAAACGGGCAAGGGATGCAGGTCACATGGAAAGACAACCTTATTTGGTTAGCTGCTCCATCTGTTCAATCAATTCCTTGAACACACTCATAGCTTCACGAATTGGCTGTGGTGTAGACATATCCACACCTGCTTTTTTCAGAATGTTGATGGAGTAATCACTGCCACCGCTCTTCAGGAAGCCAAGATATCGGTCAACAGCCGGTTGGCCCTCTTCCAGGATTTGCTTTGAAAAGCTTGTCGCTGCGGAGAAGCCTGTAGCATATTTGTAAACGTAGAAGCTGTTATAGAAGTGGGGAATACGAGCCCATTCCATTTCAATTTCTTTGTCCACAGCCATGCCTTCTCCGTGATATTTAACGTTCAGATCATAATAGATCTCGGATAACAATTGTGGTGTTAATGCGTCACCTTGTTCCGCACGTTCATGAATGATTTTCTCGAATTCAGCAAACATGGTCTGACGGAATACCGTTGTACGGAATTGGTCGGCATAATAGGTTAACAGATACAATTTTTCCTTTGGATCTGTTGATTTGTTAAGCAGATAATCCATGAGCAACGCTTCATTGGTTGTAGATGCAACCTCAGCCAGGAAGATGGTGTACTGGGCATCACGATACGGAAGTGTTGTATCCGAGTAATGTGAATGAAGAGCGTGACCCATTTCATGTGCGAGTGTGAACATGCTGTTCAGGTTATCTTTGTGATTCAACAAGACATACGGGTGAGTGCCGTAAGCGCCCCAGGCATATGCGCCTGAACGTTTATTTTCATTCTCATATATATCGATCCAGCGGTTATCATATCCAGTCTGCAATGCGTCAGCATAGTCCTTGCCGAGTGGTTTCAGACCATCTTTGACCGTTTGTTTCGCTTCCTCATAGGTAATATCCATTTTGTATTCGTCTACGAGTGGAGCGAACAGATCGTACATGTGCAATTGATCCACACCCAGCAACTTTTTGCGCAGGTCCATATAACGATGCAATAACGGAAGGCACTCGTGAATGGTGTCTACCAGATTGGTATACACATCCGTTGGGATGTTATCTCCATATAGGGACATTTCCATCACGGAAGGGTACTTCCGAACATTAGCATAGAACATATTTTTGGTTACATTTGCGTTCAAGGCAGCGGCAATTGTGTTCTTCTGTTTGGCATAGGTTTCGTATACCGCTTTGAAGGCACGTTCGCGAACTTCACGGTTAGGGTTCTCCAGGAACTGAATGTAGCTGCCGTGTGTCAGCTCGACTTCCTTACCATGTTCATCCTTGATTCTTGGAAACTTGAGATCGGCGTTATTCAGCATGCTGAAGATGGTCTGTGGTGCTTGTGAAAGGTTGCCTACCTGTGCAAGCAAAGCCTCTTCTGCTTGGCTAAGAACATGGGCTTTTTCGCGTTTCATCTCTTCCAGCGTAAATGTATAAGCAGAGAGTTTTTCGTTCGCAATAAATGCGTCCAACTGATCATCCGGCAGGGAAAGAATCTCCGGTGTGACAAAAGAAAGTGCTTCACCAACCCGTACGCCTAATTTCTGGGCTTTTTGGGACAGGTTTTGATATGTAGGATTAGCTGTGTCTTCATCTTGATGCATACGTGCGTACACAAAGAGGCGTTCTATTTTGAGGCTGATCTCATCTTCGAATTCGAAGCAAGATTTGAGTACATCGGGTTGATTCAGTTTGCCTTGGAATTCGGAGGCCTTCTTGGTCAAAGACGATACTTCTTCATATTCCTGATCCCAGGCTTTCTGATCGGCAAATAAATCTTCCAGTTTCCAGCTATGCTCAGCTGGCACCTCGGAACGTTTCAATAATTGACTCATGGAAATCCTCCTTTGATGATCTGATGAATGTATGGACGAAGCTGCCTTCGTCGCGCTCGCCTGTGCGGAGAGAGACGAAGGAATCAGACTAAGTACCAGGATAACAGATAGCGATTTCTGGTATTTCAACGGCCTTCCTCCTTACGATACGAATAATCTCGTATAGTATGACCTTAGGCACGTTGAAATATTTGAGCATCTGGGTCCCCGTGATTAGGTTCCCATGTTATACAGAAAATAAACGATCAGGAAAAAGGCGAAACAAATGAGCAGGGTAGCAATAAGCGCCATTCCCCGTCTCAGTCGATCCGGGATGGAATTGCGTCCCAGAATAAGCACAATACCAAGGGAGAAGGCAAGGATAATAAAGATGACGACATTGCTTGAGTCAAGCTGCATGGGTTAGACCCCTTTGAAGGCAGCCATCAATTGACGCCATTCATCCTCACGGTTCTCAAAATCTGCTTTTGGGAAACGGCGTTCAGCCCAGTGCATTAATGCAGGACGGCTTAGGAAAGTATGGCATTCTTCGCCCCACTCTTCCGAAATTTCTCGCAGTACGAGATATTTGCCTTGAACTTCTACGGTCATCATATTCCACTTGTCTGTTTTGTATATTTCATGTTTTTTTATCATAGGTAGTCTCCAAACTAACGGTTTTGGTAAAATGATACCGTACCCTACGATTCAAAGCAAATTTTTTCGACATTTATGGAAAGATAAATTGCAAAATGGAAGCCCATACAGTATAATAAGGGTATTCGCCATAGATGGCGATATTTTTAGGAGGTTTTTCATTTGAAAGGTACAGTTAAATGGTTTAACGCAGAAAAAGGCTATGGCTTTATTTCAGTTGAAGGCGGCGAGGACGTATTCGTACATTTCTCCGCAATCCAAGGAGATGGCTTCAAAACATTGGAAGAAGGTCAAGCGGTAGAATTCGAAATCACTGATGGAAACCGTGGTCCTCAAGCAGCTAACGTAAACAAACTGTAAGAATTTTTCCGGTCAACGGACTTCTTATATATGATAAATTTATAGCTGAATATTAAGAATCTAAGCACAGTCCCCCAAGGGAGGCTGTGCTTTTTTTGATTCTAAAATTTTCAGTGTAAATAACGGTTGAATACGGTGTATGTTCCCTGTGTGTTCAGGAGACGCGATTGGTCATGCTGGACCATAACTTCAATCCGAAACCGATCAGTGCAGCCAGGGAGAAAGCCATAGCGGTGAGATAGAAGGTTTGTCTACCTGCATGTTCCAGCAGCAGTCCGCCTAACGTTCCGCTAAGAAGTCCCGAAGCACTGGACCAGACAATGGTGAACAAAGCCATACCCGTAGCTCTGTAGCCGTCCGGAACTAGGCGAATGATATAGCGGACCGCCGTAACGTAGAAAATACCAAAGGTAACACTGTGCATCGTCTGAATTGCAACGACAGCTGCTGGTGTATCGGATATGGACATGAGAAGCAAACGAACCGTATACATCAGTGCAGCAAAAGCAATTAGCGGCAGTTCTTTATAACGGTTTCCATACTTGCTGAGCAGTAGAAATATGGGGATTTCACTTACGGAAGAGATCAGCAAAGACCAGCCGATCAGCCCCTCGCTGGCACCCAGATCTTTTAGCGTGATGGTAAGAAAAGCTTCGTTCATGCGATGTCCCATGGCAAGCAAAAATACACAGCCAAAAAAGGTGAGCACATCTCTGCGTTTCAAAATAGCCCATAACCCCGATAGGTCCATTTTTGCTACTGCTCCCCGAAGGTTGATCCTTCAATTGAAAACTGATCAATAGTGTAGTTGCAGCAAGACCAACGCAGACCCAGATCGTCCATGCTGGACCAAAAGATCCAAGGAAATATCCGATACTTAATGCAAAGAAGGCATAACCGATCGATCCGAAGACTCGAATGGAAGTGAAATTTCGGCCGTACTTGCTGGCCGTTGTAATAGCCATCGTATCGGAAAGTGGATAGACCGGATAATAGAAAAAGTAAAACAGGGTCACGAGTACAAATACCTGACCGAAAGTTGTTGCGTTGGCAAGCATGATCCCTGTGATCAATTGACCACCAAGCAGAATGATCATCACTTTGCGTACCGTTTGGTAGCGGTCGCTGGCCATGCTCCAGAACATATTGGAGAACACGGAGATGAGGGGGCCAATTCCGTAGAGATATCCAATCTCAGCCCGACTGAAGCCCAGATGACTGAAGTAAAGCTGGAAGTAGGATACCACCAGAACGGTGGAACCAAAGATGGTGAACATGAGAGCCCGCAGCCAGTTCTGGTCCGGGCGGGCGTTGTGATTTAATTTCATGATGAGAGACTCCAATCCTGATAACAATTCAATGATTTTATTACCCTTTCAGGGATGTTGATTTACGGGCTTTCGGCACGGACATCGTAGGTTCTTGCTTCGTGCGCCGGATGACGAGCCAGACAATAACAAGTTCGGCGAGCAGACCAAGGGATTGGGCTACAGCTCCGATCATGCCGTTCCACGCAGGGAAAATACTAACCAGTATAAGCAGCACAATTACCGTGCAGATTGCATTCGCCGTTTGCGAACGAAACATCGTTTTCGTCTGACCGCGAAGCAGAATAAGGCCATTGCTGAAATCCAGAAAAGGGAAGATCAACGGAAATAAGACGAACGCACGCAGTGTCCACAGACTTTGTTCCAACAGTTCGCCCTGAACACTCATGACATTTTCGAGTACCCATGGTCCCAAGGGGGTATAGGCAATCGACACCATCATCGCAAACGGAATAAATCCGGTGACAAGTGCGAATTTTCGTACCAGTTTGGCGTCCACAAGGTAGAAATTCAGCACGATCTGATGGATGTATGTAAAGAAGCTTAGCATCAACTGCATCAGACTGCTTGCTATGGCAAAGGACGAAATGGCTAGTGCGATCCCGGTCGTTTTGCCAAGTACAATGTTAATAACCGGTCCTATGAACAGCGCTACAAAGCTGGATAACAGCAGTGGCTTATAAAAGCGAAATACGTCTCCCTTGCTCTCGACGGGATGGTCCTCAAGCTTGGCTGGCATCTTGCGCTTGATGCTGTTTCCCTCCAGAAAGCTGACGAGCGCTTCAATCATCATGCCAGCAGCAAAAATGATAGCGCCTACACGTCCACTGTCAATGCTGTCTGTGAATATGAAATAGAGGGATAGGCCGTACATGCCGGCTAAACGGAATACCATGCCGATGGTTAACCACTTGGTGCGGTTATTCGTAATGATGATCCCCTGATAGATGTTGCGGATCACTGAAAAGATGCTCACATACATGAGAATTTCATATACGTCGATGACTTTGGTCAGCAGATCCGGACTTACACCAAACAAGTATTTGAACACCCCGGTACCAACGGGAGAGTATACGATGAGAAATCCAATGAGAAGCACACAGGCAAGAAATATTTTGGTCACAAACGTGAGGGCCTGAAAGGAAAGGCGATCGCGAACCAGTGCGGAACAGGTTTGCCGCAGCAGGGTGGATGGGCGTTCCGTGAGGGTTAACAAGCTACCAGCGATGGCATAGCTGGCAATAACCGTCTCGGGATGAGCGGAACGTGCTAATGTGCTGTTTATGATGACGTGAGAAATGGTGACGAGAGAGGCGGAAATGCCAAGTGGCACAAAAAAAGAAAATAACCGTCTCCACGAAAGTGATTCACTTGACGACATGTCAACGACTCCTTTGATGGATGAAATATGCCTAGTATATCACAAAGCTTTGGGCGCGGATGCGATTTTTTATGCGGAATATGCGGCAGATCATTTGTACAATTAAGGGGATCATATTATAATAGGAATGGTTAAAAATCGCTCTAATACGTATTCAACCAAGTGGAGGCACATTTATTTTGAGCCAATCAAATCGAAAACGTCATCAATATCCGCGTGGACCGCTGGCATTGATGAGAGGGGTGTACAAATACACCATTCCGGAAACACGGAAGGCACTGAATGGATGGCGTGCTCAAGCTGAGGCGATTCCGAATGAGGAATTGCGTACACAGGCACTTGCCAGTCTGAAGGATAAACAGTTTCACTGTGAAGGCGGAACCGTCTATGCATTAGCTGACTTGCCCAACAGACACATTCTGATTCCGCTGATCGTTTCATATCAAACTATTAGTGATTATTTGGACAATCTGTGCGACCGCAGCACCTCGATGGACCCGGCTGACTTTCGTCTTCTCCATCAATCTATGCTTGATGCGGTAGATCCCGAAGCAATTCCCGTCAATTATTATGCCCTCCGCGAGGAGCAGGATGACGGCGGATATCTGCGGAATCTGGTGACCACATGTCAGGAACTGACCCGTCAGTTACCAGGCTATGAGTCCGCCAAGCCCCAAATTCAGGATCTGGCAGGCCTATACACGGACCTGCAGGTATATAAGCATATCAAGCCGGAACTGAGAGAAACGGCACTGCTCGAATGGTGGTCGGAGCATCGTCATCGCACACCTCAGTTTCGTTGGAACGAATTTGCTGCTGCAACTGGCTCTACACTGGGCGTTTTCATGCTGTTTCTGGCTGCGAGTGACGATCAGTTGACTGAAGAGCAAGCGGCCTCGATCCACACGGCCTATTTCCCACATGTATGCGCATTGCACATTATGCTCGATTATTTAATTGATCAGGATGAGGACCGCATCGGGGGAGATCTCAACTTCTGCAACTATTATGAGAATGTGGAGACAATGCTGGACCGAATTGCTTTTATTGTGGAGATGGCACGCAGTGATGTACAGAAGATTCCGGGAAGCTCCTTTCACCGGATGATCATCGAAGGACTGATTGCCATTTACCTGTCTGATCCCAAAGTCAGCGAACAACAGGAAGTTCGCGTCGTATCCAAACGTCTGCTGAAAAATAGTCCGATCACAAGAATATTTTTCTTCATTTTCAGTCGCTGGATTCGGAAAAATATGTAAGTCAGGTGTAATATTGCGGAGCCTGAAGTGAAACTAGAGGAGGAAGAAACATCATGACAGCAGTAAAGAAAATCGCAGTATTAACGAGCGGTGGTGATTCACAGGGGATGAACGCGGCTGTTCGTGCGGTTGTTCGCAGTGGACTGTTTCACGGTCTCGAAGTATATGGAGTTCAACGTGGATACCAGGGTCTTTTGAATAATGACATTTTCCCAATGGATTTGCGGAGTGTAGGGGATATCATCCAACGTGGCGGAACGGTTCTTCAATCGGCACGTTGCAAGGAGTTCTATACCGCTGAAGGTCAGCAAAAAGGTGCAGACATTCTGCGTGCGCGTGGCATTGATGGTCTGGTTGTTATCGGTGGGGATGGTTCTTACAACGGAGCAAACAAACTGAGCAAGCTGGGCATTAACACGATGGGTCTTCCAGGAACGATTGATAATGACGTTTCGTTCACCGATTATACCATCGGATTCGATACAGCTGTAAGTGTAGTGGTGGATGCCGTGAACAAATTGCGTGATACGATGTCTTCACACGAACGTTCTTCCATCGTGGAAGTTATGGGTCGTCACTGTGGGGATATCGCTCTGCATGCCGGACTTGCTTCAGGTGCTGAGACGATTCTTGTGCCGGAAGTTCCGTTTGACATGGACGAAGTGGCAGATCGCATGAAAGCTAACTTTGCACACGGCAAACGCCACAGTATTATCATCGTTGCTGAAGGCGTGGGCAAGGGTGAGGATGTAGCAAAAGAACTGATGGAACGTTGCCCGACATATGAGCCGCGTGTAACCGTTCTGGGTCACATTCAGCGTGGGGGGACGCCAACTCCATTCGACCGTAACCTGGCAAGCCGCTTAGGTGACTTCGCTGTTCGTAGCCTGATCGCAGGCGAGACAGACAAAGGTTGTGGCATTATCAAGGGTGAGCTTACCCTGACGGATATTGATAAAGTGGTTAACACAAAAAAAGATTTCGATATGGTGACTTACGAGCTTGCACAACGTTTGTCCCAATAATTCGATTCATAAGCAAAGAGCACAATCCCGCTTTAACATGGATTGTGCTCTTTTTGTTGTTTTCAGGAGTGAGTATATCAATGCTACGCCTTGCGGAGTGCGGCTTGTTTTTGTACCAGGAAGAGTCTCCAGAGAAGCGCTGTTGCTCCTACAGCAAGGCCGGCAATGAGGCCGATCCAGTATCCGAAGGCTCCGAGTGAAGTATACGTAGCAGTTAGATAACCTACAGGCAAGCCAATGATCCAATATGCTACGAACGTAATGATTAGTGCCGGATTAACATCTTTGTAGCCACGTAATGCTCCTTGAGTCGGTGTAGCAATCGCATCCGAGATCTGAAAGAAAATAGCGTAGATGAGGAAATGCTGTGTAAGTGCAATGACCTCTCGATCGTTTGAATACACGCCTGCAATCTGTTCGCCGAACACAATCAATACGATCGCTGTCAGCAGTGAGAGGCCGATGGCACCACCAATTCCGAGCAGACTGTATTGTTTGGCATCTTTCAGACGCCCTGCACCTGCCTCATAGCCCACGAGGATTGTAAGAGCCATGCATATACTCACAGGCAGCATGTAGAGCGTAGAAGCAAAGTTCAGCGCCGCCTGATGGGCAGCAATTGTTGTGGTATCGAAACGGCTCATCATTAAAGTCACAGCAGCGAAGATGGACGTTTCGAAAAAAGTCGCGAATCCAATCGGCACTCCAATCTTGAGTAACTCTTTCCATTTGGACAGTGATACACGGGTCCATTGACGGAAAATGCCATACTGGGCGAAAGGTTCGACCCGATGGACAAAAAAGAGACTAATAAGAAAGATCAGCCAGTATGTACATGCTGTGGCAACACCAGCACCAACACCGCCCAATTGTGGAAAGCCCCAGCGGCCGAATATCAGCAGATAATTCAGCAAAATATTAACGGGCAGGGAGACCAGCGTAATGAACATTGTAGTTCGCGTCTGGCCTAGTGCATCCATAAAGCTGCGCAGCACCGTATATCCGAAGAGCGGGATAATGCCAAAAGCAAGTGCGCACAAAAAATAGAATGCAACTTGGGCAACTCGGGGTTCCAGAGGCATTCCGTTTAGTATAGAGCCAAGTAACAACGCCCCGGCTCCGATCACGACGAGACTGACAGCAATCCCGAGATACAACGCCTGGATGACGTTATACCCGATCTGATCATTACGTTTGGAACCTAACAGATGGGAAACGACAGGTGTAATACCGATCAGAATCCCGCTTAGTCCAGTTTGAACTGGCATCCACAGACTTGTGCCGATTGCGACTCCTGCAAGGTCGGCCGGAGAAAACTTGCCTGACATATTGGTGTCGAAGAACGACATGGCAGAGAGGGCGATTTGTGTGGTGAAGATGGGCAAAAATATAATCAGGAATTGCTTCACTTTTTGGGAAAAACTTGTTGTGTTCATGTTCACTGGCAGTGCCTCGCTATTCTAAAGAGATGTCATCCAAGTGTCATATATGGACAGCTATTTATTGTAGAGGATTTTGTTCAATTTGAATAGGGACAGAAGCAGAGTAGGGGGTGTACAGAGAAAAATGAACACCAAAAAACCTCGCTCCGCTTCAAGCAGAACGAGGTTGGATGAAAAGAGAAGTATGAAAGAGTGCGAATTACTTATATTGTACACCTGATGTATAACGGTTGGACGCATTCCAGAGCAGATATTCATGCACATCCATGTCCTTCATCGCTCTAATCTGGTCTTCCACTTGTTTCTTGCCATACTTGATATAATGCCCACTGCCCAGCCAGCTTGCTGTGAAGTCCTGAATCCACGGACGAATGACGGGTTTGAGTTCATTAGTAGGGTCCAGTTTCTTGTGTGTATCTTCCATTGAACCCTTGATGGTTGTGTAAGGATCTTTGTCAGGGTCCTTGACCCCATACCAGCCGGTTGAATAGTGACTAGGGTATACCATCGGTGAGATCACGTCCACGTTTTCGGATATTTTAACAAAATCCTGTCCAATGCCTTCAGCTGCAGGTACAGAAGCGGCATAACCGAAAATATCAACCGAGACACGAACACCTAGCGGGGCCAACTCCTTGCGTGCATATTGCACGAATTCAGCCACAACATCGACCCGTGACTTATCGGATTTGGTATATTTCAGGACATCGGCTCGAGTTTCGAAACCTTCCGGGAAACGAACGTAGTCGAATTGAATCTCTTTGAATCCAAGCTTGGCTGCTTCCTTGGCAATCTCAATGTTGTAGTCCCATACTTCCTTGCTGTACGGATTCACAAAGCTATCGCCTTTGCCATTTGCCCACACAGATCCATCCTTGTTGCGGAAGGAGAGCTCCGGATTTTTCTTGGCAAGAATCGTATCTTTGAATACAACGACACGTGCAATCGGGTAGACATCATGTTTTTGCAACCGTTTCATCAAGGCATCGATATCCCGAATAAAGGGCTGAGATTTGCCCATTTTCTGTAGCGCTTTGTTTTCTGTGGGATAAGTTATGTATCCGAGATCGTCTTTGATATCAATGACCATGGCATTCAGTTCGGTACTGTCTGTCAGTTCAAGCAATTCTTTCATACGTGCGCCGCCAGCGCTGTAGGCTGTGACATAAATACCTTTGACCACAGGTGCGTCAGGTTGAGGATCAATTTTGGCAGGTGGGTTATCGGCATCAATAACGACCTGATCTTTTTGAGATTGGATGATTGCGGTGTTAAAACTGTTGGTTAACGATTGGAACTGGGGATTTCCCTGATCCGCTGCTGCGGGGGCACCACCAAAGCTTCCAAAGGCCATTGCCAATAAAGCCAAAAACATGTTCATTCATTTCCACTCCCTTATGTGCATTCCATGTATGAATTATACATTAAAGCCTCCGGGCTTTTAACCATATTAAGCAAGTAATGAAACACATGGAAAAAATGAAAACCGCTTCCTGCTGAGGAAATCCCCCTGCAAAAAGCGGCGTGATCAATCTGAAAAAAATTATTGAATGTAAATCTCATTTTGATGCTCACAAATACTGTACTGAATGATTTCCATTGCGTCTCCCTGTTCCAGGATGCCCAGCCCATCCCGGAGGACAATCAGTGAGTCGAGTTCATTCGGTTTCAAGAAAGGGAGCATTTCCGGGCACCATCTGTTGACAATTTCAAACAGTTTTACCGTTTCCATATCCACATTAATCACCCTTTCCTACTCGAATTCCAAAATGGTAAGTCATTCGGTGCATTCGGGAAAGCATATGGCCTGTGAAATTGAAGGGTTGAACCTGCTATACAACATATTTAGGAGCCGTACACCGTTATTATACCACAATGTTGTGAATTGTTAACCGTACAGGTGTCTTAACTTCTGCGAAATGAGCCCATAACACCAACCGTTTCCACTATGTTAACAAAAGCATTTGGATCGGTATCCTTGATAATACGTTTAATTTCAACCAACTCGTAGCGGGTGGTAACGGTCATGAGCATGTCCTTTTCAATATCCGTGTATGCTCCCTGAGTCTTAATTTTGGTAACTCCACGAGGCCGAACAAGTAATTTTTTTAACATGGCTTCGGTTTCGTTTGTGATAATATACAGTGTTACTTTGACGTGACTGATATGGATCAGATCAAGCACTTTGCCTGTAATGTAAATGGATACCATGGAGGCCAAGGCTGTGTTCCAATTGTCACTCAGGTATCCTGCAAGCATAATAATCGAACCGTTCATGCCGGCCATCACTGTACCAATCGGAAAGTCTCGTTTACGCGTGAAAATGGACCCAACAATGTCAAGTCCTCCGGTGGAGCCACCGACTCGGAAGGAAACGCCAGTGCCCATTCCAATAAGCACACCGCCAAATACAGAACTAAGTAAAGGGTCTGTAGCCACAGCAAAAACAGGCAGAAGCGCAATGAACCAAGAAGTGGCTGCTACCGAGAGAATACTTAATGTAATGAAACGACGTCCAAGAATAAACCAACCTGCAATGAGCAGGGGAATGTTAAGAACAAAATACATTATACTAAGATTCAACGTTGTAAAATAACCCAGAAGCATTGAAATACCGGACACCCCGCCGCTTAAAAGCTGATGGGGGACCAAAAACCAGTTAAAGCCGCAGGCAATAGCTGCAGCACCCAAAATGATCACTATAGAGTGCCAAATTATTTTGGGCAATTTAATCACCTCATTTATATTTAAAACCAGATTGCTGGTAATCTTGAATTGTTTTGTGATATAATAATTTGTGGATATTCTTGAGTAGGAAACTTTTCCTAAATGGAGCAATAAAATTTTGAAATGTTTCAAACACATGTATGTAGTTTTAGTCTTATGTTGGGGACCCATTCATGGAATTATATTCGTTATGAAAATAATTCGTCCCGTTGGGATACCCTATAAATATTAACGCTACTTAAGAATACAGACAACAAAGTGGATTGTCCACCATGTCCACCATATAAAAGGAGCATGAATAATTTTGACAAATTTAAACTTTACAGATTTCAATCTTGAACCACTGGTGCTGCAAGCCATCACTGAGCTCGGGTTTGAAGAAGCAACACCGATCCAATCCAAAGCGATTCCTTTGGCACTCGAAGGCAGAGATTTGATTGGTCAAGCTCAAACAGGTACGGGTAAAACAGCTGCATTCGGTATTCCGTTGATCAGCAAAATCACAAAAAGTGATGAGAAAATCCGCGCCCTTATTATGGCACCTACACGTGAACTTGCAATTCAAGTTGCTGAAGAGATCGAAAAACTCACTCGCTTCAAAGGTCTGCGCTCCCTGCCAATCTACGGCGGACAAGATATCGTGCGTCAAATCCGTGCACTGAAAAGAAAACCACAGATCATCATTGGTACACCTGGACGTCTCCTTGACCACATCAACCGCAAAACAATCAAACTAGATGATGTACAAACTGTTGTACTGGATGAAGCAGATGAAATGCTCGACATGGGTTTCATGGAGGATATCCAATCCATCCTGAAACAAGTTCCAGACGAGCGCCAAACCATGCTGTTCTCAGCAACAATGCCTCCTAACATTCAAAAATTGGCACAACAATTCTTGAACAATCCTGAACACATTTCTGTGATTCCGAAACATGTTAGTGCACCATTGATTGACCAATCCTATATCGAAGTACCTGAGCGTCAAAAATTCGAAGCATTGAGCCGTTTGTTGGATATGGAATCTCCTGAACTGGCGATCGTATTCGGACGTACAAAACGTCGTGTTGACGAATTGGCTGAAGCTTTGCAAAAACGTGGATATTCTGCAGACGGTCTTCATGGTGACTTGTCCCAGAATCAACGTGATGCGGTAATGCGTAAGTTCCGTGACGGAAGCATTGACGTACTCGTTGCAACAGACGTGGCTGCACGTGGCCTCGACGTATCTGGCGTAACTCACGTTGTTAACTTTGACCTTCCGCAAGATCCGGAGAGCTATGTTCACCGTATCGGTCGTACAGGTCGTGCGGGTAAAGAGGGTGCTGCTTGGTCCTTCGTTACACCGCGTGAGATTGATCACTTGCACTTCATCGAGCGTGTAACACGTCACCGTATTCCTCGTAAACCACTGCCAACAATGGCAGAAGCGGTTGAAGGTAAACAACGTTTGACAGCAGAGCGTTTGCTGGAAATCGTACAATCAGGCGAACTGAACGAATACAAAGGTATTGCGATTCAAATGCTTGAGCAATATGATTCTGTTCAACTGTTGTCGGCTGCACTGAAGCTCCTGACAGGTGACAAGAAAGATGCTCAAGTTGATCTGACTCCTGAAGATCCAATCCGTGCGAAACGTCGTAAACCAGATGTTCGCTCTGGCGGACGTAAACCATCAGGTTACAGCGGTAACCGTACAAGTGGTAGTGGCGGCAGTGGTGGTGGTTACAACCGCGATCGCAACAGCAGTGGTGGCGGACGTGGCGGTTACAACCGTGATCGTAACAGCGGCAGCAGCACTGGCGGTGGAAGCAGAGAAGGTGGTTACAACCGTGACCGCAAACCGCGTCCAAGCAGCACCGAAGGACGTCGTCCAGCGAAAGATTCTTCTTTCGAGTAATATAAACGTATAATCTTAAAAATGGAGCGGGCAACTGCTCCATTTTTTTATTTTCAAAAGTACTGCATCATTTTATTTCACTGCCAGAAGCGCTAGTTAAGGACAATGACGATCTCTTTTCGGGAAGTACTGGCTTTTCCTATCTATAATAAGGTATATTAATATTAGACTTCAGGTAATACGCAAGGCTGCAGAGGAGGAGAAATGTTTGGAATTTAAAGGAGCTATGGGTGGGATCTACCGGCTTACAGAGTGGATTACGAGACTGGCCGCAACCAATCTGTTGTGGGCTATTTGTTCGTCTCCGTTCTTGTTTTTCTTGATTATGAAACTGCTCGTGATGCAGCAGAACCTCGCAAACGAATCATTGCAAATGAACTGGGCTATAGCTATTGTGGCACCGCTTACACTGTTTCCGGCGACTTCGGCGCTGTTTACGGTTGTTCGTAAATGGAATATGGGCGATACGGATGTACCGATCTTCCGTACTTTCTTTGTAGGTTACAAGGAAAACTACAAGCAAAGTTTAATTGGGGGTATTTTTTACACACTGCTGTTCGCGATTATGTATCTGGATTATACAGTGTACATGACGCAGTTCCGCAATATGCAGCTCGTAGGAATCATCATGCTAGTACTGCTTCTCTTGTTATTTGTATCACTCTTTAACTTTTTCTCGATGGTTGTACACTATCATATGTCCATCGGACTCATTATCAAAAACGCGGTATTACTTACGCTGATCAGACCATTCCGTGTATTTTCCACATTGCTGGGAAGTGGGTTGCTGTTCTACATCGGTTTCCGTTATCCGGTCTTGTTCGTTTTCTTCATTATCAGCATCATTGCTTGGTTCGCTTTCTTTAACTTCTACGCAACCTTCAACAAGATGCAGGAGCAGATGGAGAAGATGCAACTCAAGAAGGAAGAAGAGGAAGCTGCTGCGCTGGCTGAACAATCAGCAGAGAATGGTGAAACATCTGAGCCATCAGACGACAAAAACATTACATTGCAAAAATAAAACATGATGGATCGCCATTTACTTTTTACACAGTTAGGGATATAATAATTGTACATCCTGCGATGTACGTTTCGGTTATTCGTTGTTTTGAACCAATGATGATGTCTTCGGGAGATCAACACAGAATGTTGCTGAAAAGCCCTGTCTATACGACATGGGGACTTCAAAAAGCATTTTTGCGGTCACCCACCTGCCAAGCAGGTTCATAAGACAATGTAGCCGGACGGCATAGGCGGGTTCCTAAATCTTATGTACAGCACCCTGACTTTTCCTCTTCAGAAGGAATTTCAGGGTGTTTTTAAGTTGTGATGAATGTTTTTGATTGGTTTTACGATAAATATGATGCTTGCCCTTTTGTTACTACTTGAACAATGTTACACTAAGATACATAAATGGAACGGTTACATTCAAAGGAGGAAGGGTCTTGACCTTAAAGAGAACGCTCGTCGGTATCATCCGCAGCATGGAGGGGACCAGCGATCGAGCCAAGGATCCCAAATTAAAAACACGGTATTATAACTTATCCAAAGACAGAGCCTGGGAAGAGGTCTCTTCTACACTCAAAAAGATTCCGGGTTATAAAGTGCTGCATGAAGTGCCTTCTGTTGGAGAAGTTATTCTGGAGAAGCGGACTACCTTTGGACGGACGATGGATATTACAGTTTCCATTATCTCGGTAAGTCCTGTTCGCAGTGCGGTGGATATGTATTCAGCTTCTCGTGGTTCACTTGGAGACTTGGGTTCCAATTATCGCACGATTATGAACTTATTCTCTGTACTGGATAAAAAGCTAAGCAAGTATAAAGCAAATGATTGAAATAGATGATAAATAACAAAAAGCGAGTGAAGGTTAACCTTCCTCGCTTTTGTTCTGAACGTATGATAACTTCTACAGCAAAGCTTTTACAGCAGCAATCGCTTGTTCGAAGTTAGGGGAGTCTGTCATTTCAGGCAAATACTCCACATATGTAATCCGGTCTTCGACATCCAAAACAAAAATGGAGCGCATGTCGAGTTGGAATTCTTTGATCAGGACGCCGTAGTCTTCACCGAAAGAACGTGTTTTGTAGTCTGACAATGTAACTACGCGGTCAACACCAGCCGCTCCACACCAACGGGCCTGAGCGAACGGAAGGTCAACACTTACTGTCAAGACAACAACATTGTCTCCGAGTTCTCCGGCTTCCACGTTGAAACGACGAGTTTGCGCATCGCATACGCCAGTATCCAGGGAAGGAACAACGCTGATTAATTTGATTTTGCCTGCGAAGTCTTTCAGGGAAGCATCCTCAACCAGGTTCTTGCTCAGTGTAAAATCAGGTGCTTGATCGCCCACTTTCAGTTCGGGTCCGATCAATGTAATAGGGTTGCCTTTAAATGTGGCTGCGCCTGTACGTTCTTGTGTCATAATAATGTTCCTCCTTATAAATTGGTGATCCGTGCCAAAATCCATTATAATCTTTTATGAAAGGCATTGTCCAATTCGGACATGTACCATTACGATGGATCAGAGATGTAAGTCCGATCTGAACAGGGTGGAGTGAAAGAAGAAATTTATGATATTTATTCGCTATGAGAACTGGAAAGGTTATTTGAAGTATTTCCCTTTGACGTCGCTTTTTTTAATTGCCAATGTAGTCATGTTTATTGTGTTAACGGTGAACGGTGGATCAACGAACAATATGGTGTTGCTGAAATTCGGGGCACTTACGAATCATGAACTGTTCGCGCATGAATGGTGGCGTTACATTACATCCATGTTCCTGCATGCGGGCTTCAGTCATTTATTGTTTAACAGCTTTGCGTTAATCGTATTTGCACCACCGATGGAGCGGTTGCTCGGGTCGGTAAGGTATGGTGTATTGTACCTGGGTGGCGGTGTATTGGGTAATATTCTTGCTGTTGCGTGGTACAACTCGGTTGGGAGTATTACCATCTCGGTAGGGGCTTCAGGAGCGATCTATGCCGTCTATGGTGCATTCCTGTATGTAGCGCTGTTCCAGCGAACGATGATGGACGAGGCTTCGCGCAAAACGATGTACACGTTGCTTTTGTTCGGGATCATATTCTCTTTCGCCATGTCAGGCATCAACTGGATGGCTCACCTTGGCGGATTGTTGGGTGGATTCTTTATTTACGGACTGTTGATCAGATTGTGGAAACCCCGCAGCTTAAAGAGGTAGTCAGAACGTTCTCAAGATGGAATGCAATCAAGGATAAGCAGGGTATAACAGATTGGAGCGATCAGGCGAGTGGAATTAAGACAGTTGCATTACTTTTTGAAAGTGGCACAGAAGGAACATGTAACACAGGCTGCTGAAGAGTTGCATGTGGCACAGTCGGCGGTGAGTCGTCAGATTCATCAGCTGGAAGAAGAGCTGGGCGTGGATCTTTTTATGCAAAAGGGGCGAAATCTGCAGCTGACTGCAGTAGGGCAGCTTTTTTGCAAACGAATTGAAGGTATATTAAAAGATTTGGACAAGGCAGTCGGGGAAGTTCATGAGTTTCTTGATCCGGAGCATGGGGAGATTCGAATTGGATTTCCGCATAGCCTGGGGATTCATCTCATTCCTTCCGTGGTGGCTGCTTTCCGTCAGCGTTACCCTAACGTGAAATTCAGATTCAAGCAGGGGATGTTCCCTACACTGATTCGTGATGTGTTATCTGGAGAGGTAGACTTGGCATTCATTTCTCCTTTTCCAGAGAAGCATGATCAAGTAGATGGTGATATTGTACTCACAGAAGAATTGCATGCGATCCTTCCTCCCAATCACCCGTTAGCTGGTGAAGAGACCATTGCGCTTGAACAACTCAAGGATGATAAATTTGTATTGTTTAGCAAAGGTTATTCTCTTCGTCCTATTGTGTGGCATGCCTGTCTGGAAGCTGGTTTTACACCCAAGATCGCTTTTGAAGGGGAAGAGACCGACACCATCCGCGGATTGGTTGCTGCGGGCATGGGGGTCAGTCTGCTGCCTGAGATGGCGTTATTCCAGACGAATCCTTTGCAACCGGCACATGTGGCCATCTCTCATCCCAAAGTAACACGGACCATCGGGTTAATTCACCGTGCGGATGACAAACTGCCGCTGGTTGCCCAGTCTTTTCGTTCATTTTTGCTTCATTATTTCGGTTTACAACAAAACAATACCCCATCCGATTAACGGTGGGGTATTGTTTTTTGTTTTTCTTGTATTAGGTATCCAATTAATCGCGGCTGTTGAAGATTCCGATATAACGAATCAACTCAAGCAGTGAGATCAACGCTGCAGCAACGTAAGTCAAGGCTGCGGCATTCAGAACCTTTGCAACACCTTTTTCTTCTTCATTACGAATGTACCCTTCGGATACCATAATCTCTCTAGCGCGATTACTTGCATTGAACTCAACCGGTAAAGTGATGAGTTGGAATGCTACAGTTACGGAGAAGAAGATGATACCGATACCTACAAGGTTCATGGCATTGAAGATGAATCCTGCAATCAACAGGAATGGAGCTAATCCGGATGCAAAGTTCACAATTGGGAAGATCCGGTGACGCAGTGCCAGCATCGGATAACTTTCTTTATGCTGAATGGCGTGGCCAACTTCATGACACGCTACCGAAACAGCTGAGATTGAGTTTTCATAATATACTGGTTCTGATAAACGTACAACCCGATTGATCGGATCATAGTGATCAGAGAGCGTGCCGCGTACAGGTTCAATTGGAACATCATGCAGGCCGTTAGCATCAAGCATCTGGCGAGCGGCATCGTAACCAGTCATTCCGTTCTGGTTCGGTACCTCCGACCAACGTCTAAATGTACCTTTAACGCGAAATTGCGCCCATAAAGAGAGCAAAAAGGCGATAATGATCAATACGAACATACCGTTATTAAAACTCATATTCATTCCTCCGCTTTCTAAGAATAAGCTACATCATGGTGTTCTCAAGCAAGATTTTTAGTGCCTCCATTGTACCGGCACTTTTGGTGAGGAGTCCTGCCATCATTTTACGTGCTTGTACAGGTTTCATCTCTCCAAGTAGCGGTTTGAGTTCGTTAACCTCTCGCTCAAGTTGTTGTACATGAAGCTCCAATGTTGTCAATTTGCTGGCAACTTGTTCTTCTGTACTAACCAGACGCCACTTTTCAAGAGATTGCTTAATCTCGTCGAGACTATACTTCTCTTGTTTCATCTGTACAATACGTTCAAGCCTCGTTAAAGTTTCATTACTATAGAGACGATAATTTTTTTGTGTACGTTCTTCGGGAGCGATTAGTCCAAGCTTCGTGTAATAATCAATCGTCCGTTCACTAACACCAGCGGTCTTGGCAAGTTCGCCAATCCGAAAAAGTTTCATATCCCCAATGATATTCACCTCGCTTGCAAGTTCAAATGTAGGGAATTGTAGTTTCCACTTGTGAATTTCTAGACTACGCCCAATTTTTCTTACTAATAAGTATGATACATGATCTTTAACCGTACAGTCAAACGTTATGCTTTGGCAATCAGCATACTGCATTTCTATATCTATGTACTCATAGAATGTGATTATGTACTTAAGTGCAAGAAAAAGACGTATGACTTTATTCCCAGAAATAATTTTCAGTTTTGATGAAAATACTCTTGTCAACTTTCCTCTCTTCTGCTTATAATGACATTAAGAGTTTCACGTTATGTGAAGAAACTTAACATAAGAGGGAGTGGGGTATATGAGAAAGAAATGGTTGGTTTCCGTGTTAGTAATGCTTACTTTGTTCGCTTTTCCGGTCAGCGCATTTGCGGCTGCGGAGGGTCCGACTAACATTGAACTTCAAAGTGGTTTGAACTCAGCCTTTACGTTTTTGGCTGTTGTACTCGTGTTCTTGATGCAAGGGGGATTTGCTTTACTCGAAGCGGGTTCAACACGAATGAAGAATGCAGGACACATTGCGGGTAAGACCATCCTGACATTGGGAATTTCAGTTATTGCCTTCTGGGCTTTGGGTTTCGGTCTTGGTTTCGGTAATGGTAACAGCTTCTTTGGAACAACAGGATTCTTCCTGAGTGGTGACAAGATGGCTGCTTCCTTCGAATCACTGGCTTTCTCCGATGTTCCACTGACTATTAAATTCGTATTCCACCTCGCCTTTGCGGCGGTATCTCTGGCCATTGCCTGCGGTGGTATGGCTGAACGTGCAAAGATGAGCGTATATATTGTTTTCGGTACTCTTTATACCATTATCATGTATCCGGTTGTTGCTCACTGGGTATGGGGCGGCGGCTGGTTGGCTGAGCTGGGTATGCAAGACTTTGCAGGATCGACGGTTGTTCACTTGACTGGTGCGACTGCAGCATTGGTAGCTACCATCTTGTTGAAACCACGTATTGGTAAATATAATAAAGACGGCAAACCTAACATCATTCCAGGTCACAACCAAGTGTATTCCGTACTCGGGGTTATTATCCTCTGGATCGGTTGGTTCGGATTCAACCCAGGTAGTACATTATCTGCCATGGGGGATGGATTCTTCGGTTATGTTGCATTAACTACTAACGTAGCTGCTGCAGCTGGTGGTGTTGCTGCGCTGTTGATCTCATGGGCAGTACTTGGTAAGTCTGATATTCCTAGCATGTTAAACGGTGTGCTTGCGGCACTCGTTGCGATTACAGGAGCATGTGCATTCGTTGAACCTTGGGCAGCGCTGGTTATCGGTGCTCTGGCGGGTATCATCACATTCTTCACAGCACAGTACTTCGATCGTAAAGGAATTGACGATCCAATCTACGCTTTCTCCGTGCATGGTATTGCTGGTATGTGGGGTGCGATCTCCACGGGCTTGTTCGCTACTCCTGAACTTGCCGAGAATGCTGGTGTAGGTCAAGCGGGTCTGTTCTATGGCGGTGGATTCCACCAATTGGGCGTACAGCTTCTCGGTCTGGCAGGTGCTTTTGCCTTCGTACTGGTAATGTCCTTCATTATTCTGGGCGGAATGAAAGCGATCATGGGCATCCGTGTTACTGAAGAAGAAGAAACAATGGGTCTGGATATCAGTGAGCACGGTACTTACGGATACCCTGAACAAATGAAAAATGTAGATTCTAAATCCAATGGTGGTACGTTCAGCTCCTGAGGTGAATGATGCTGAATCATGCTTCAAGGAGGCTGGACATGATGGAACCCATCTCGTATACAAACTATTCCTGGTCTTATCAGGGAATCGATGGTGCGGTGTCTTCTCAAGAACTGCGGCAGGCACGTGTGATATTACAGAACGAGCTCCAGGAATTGTTGTCCGCTTCCTTGTCGCCGATCGAGTGGTACCAAACGGTAAATGAACTGCATGACCGGATCGCACGGAAAGCAGTAGAGTTATGCATTCAGGGGATGGTTGAGGAAGGCTTCGGCCAACCTCCCGTCCCCTATGCCTTTATCGTATTTGGCAGTTCCGGCAGGGAAGAAGCGACGTTATGGAGTGATCAGGATAATGGCATGATCATTAGCGATACTCCGCATGAAGGTAAAGAGGAATATTTTGCTCACCTCGGACAGCGAATGACGGATATGTTGGAAGAGCTTGGTTACGCCAAATGCGAAGGCAAAGTCATGTGCTCTGAGCCACTCTGGAGAAAAACGCTGGCGTCATGGAAGCATCAATTAGCAGATTGGAGCTCGGATCTGAATTGGGAGCCCGTTCGTAATCTGATTATTGCTTCAGACATGCGTTTTGTTGCAGGTGAGCAAAGTCTGGCGGAGGAATGGATCACGAGTTTTTATGAACAGTTCAGACTGGTTCCTGAACTTTCGGATGCAGTTCTTCGCAATACGGTTAAACATAAAGCTACATTAAATGTACTTGGACGTGTGGTCACAGAACGATTTGGTGAACATGCAGGCGGATTTGATGTTAAGTATGGTTTGTACATTCCACTGGTGAACAGTGCCCGTTATTTGGCTTTGCAACATGGGATCAAGGAGTCATCTACGTTAAAAAGAATGGAGAGACTGACTTCACTTGAAGCTGTTCCGTTTACATTACTGGATGCATGCCAGCGGGCCTTCTTAGCCGCTTTGAAGTTTCGTAGAAGTACACCGGTTGTCATCCAAGGGGATTTGCAACATAGCAGTGGGTTCCTGGATGAGAAACAGATGAAACAAAAGCAAATTCATTATGAGCTCAGGGATACGCTCGGGTTGGTACGACGAGTGCATCGTGCTTTGCAAAGACAGTTGCGTTTTGCGGAAAGGAGACGTCCATGAGAGAGCCGGCAAGGGGCAATACAGGATTCTGGAATTCGCTGCGTCAGGGAGGGGTCCCTTCCGCCATCGCTTCCATTATGGGAGCCCCTACGGCGCAACACATGGCGTTTATCCGCTCTATGATGAGAGAACAGCGCAGACCTGAGGTTCTGCATACGCCTCTAAATGAGCTGGACGCAGTTGTATTTGATCTGGAAACGACGGGTTTTTCGCCCCAGCATGGGGATGAGATTATCTCATTTGGTGCGGTCCGTATACATGGTGGTGTCGTGCTGGAAGGAGAGCAGTTCTATACGGTGGTGCAGTCCAAGACTGCGGTTCCGGAACATATTACTGAACTTACAGGTATTACACAGGAGATGACGCTGGACGCACCGACTTTGCTGGAAGGGCTGCATGATTTCATGTCTTTTGTAGGTGGAAATGTTCTGATTGCACACGCAAGTGCGCATGACCGAGCTTTTCTGAATGCCGCTCTGTGGCGGACTTCAAAGGTAAGGCTGACACATCGTTTAATTGATACGATGATGTTGGCCCGCTGGCTTGAACCAAGCAGGCCGGGGTATGGTCTGGATGAATTGCTGGAATCCAGAGGGATTCCGATCTATGGGCGTCACCATGCACTGGAAGATTCAAAAATGACTGCGCAGTTATGGTCTTGTTACTTGGAGGACATGATGCGTAAAAATGTGGAGACCTTGGGTGATTTGTATACCCAGCTAAGTCACGCATAACGGAACGGGAAGCAGATTGTACGAAGGCACAACGCGGTGTGTCGGATCCTGCGATTCCTTCGAGGATTCAATCAGATAACCGTTCAGATGCATATGAGATCTTAACCCGCTTGTTAGGTCGGGTGAGCCGATGAGGTACATCTGAAGCAAACCGGCGAAGGCCGGAAGAGCTTGCAAGTCCTCTAAGGAAGGAACAGGCCTGGTCTGCGGATGAGAATGGAAGATACCAATGAGCTTAGGTTCGGAAAATACGCACCGAATCCATTCGGCATCGTCCAGAGTAAAATGGTGCAGCGGGTCAGGTGCTACGTTACGAATGGGCTGAAACCGACTGATTCGTATACCGCCCGCTGCGGTTTCACCCAGCATAACCCCGCAGGCTTCTTGCGGCAGCGAAAGGAACATGTGCTTTGACATCTCTTGTTCTACGGAAGAAGGGATGTAGAAGGCGTTTTGCTGCCCGTGAAGTGCTGCCATTTGTATTCACCCCTCTCTCTTTGGCTCCTGCTTAGGCAGGAGTCCTTTTTCATTTTATTTTCTGTAATCCGGATTGTAAAATTTTAAAGGAAAAGGGTACAATAATAAAGAGAACATTTGGGAATCATGTTCTGGTGAACTGTCTTAGAGCGTGATAAACACTTAGCATGTGCAGAAATTACGGTTTTAGTTTCAACAGGCTAATTATATAAAAGGGTGGCGGGTTATGAAACGAAACATATACATACTCCTTGGTGTTGTCTTGCTGGTTGGTATTGCACTGGCCCAGAATGCGGGTGACGGCATTGCAGCCGTCTTTAAGCAGGAAGAACCCATGCCTACAGAGACGGGACCACGTGCGGGTCTTCTGGCACCTGCTTTTTCTCTGACAGCAATGGATGGGAAGACGTACAGTGTGGGCGGTGCCAAAGATAAGGCCACGTTCGTCAGTTTCTGGGCATCCTGGTGTGAGCCGTGTAAGCAGGAAGCTCCAGAGCTGAATAGAATGGCCGCGAAATACAAGTATAAGCTTGACATGTATGGGGTTAATGTAACATCATACGATAAACTCAAAGATGCCAAAGCTTTTGTGGATGAGTACCAACTGAATTTCCCTATTCCCTTGGATGAGAAGGGGACTGTGTATGCTCAATACAATGGGGTGGCTTTTCCAACGAATGTTCTGATTGACTCCAGAGGAGTTATACAGGAGATTGTTCTGGGCATATTGCCCGAGAAAGAGTTGGAGCGTAAGATTAAAAAGTTAATTGCGAATTAATTTTCTGCAAAGAAAGAAGCCTTTGCATCCATGAATCATGGGTACAGAGGCTTCTTTTTATTTTCCGGGAAATAAGCGTTATTAGTGGTTGCTTATCCCATGAGCAGGAATAGGGAGTGTGCCCGGCTCATCCTGCAATTTTTCTTGAAGCAATGCATAGCGGAAACTGTGAACGAGCGCTTCCCAACTTGCTTCAATTACGTTCTCGGATACACCAACAGTGTTCCATGTGTTCTCCGTATTTTTGGATTCGATCAATACACGAACTTTAGCGGCGGTGGCATCTTTCTCATCCAGTACACGCACTTTGTAGTCCGACAGATGCATGTTGGCAAGTGAAGGGAAGTATTGTACCAATGCTTTCCGAAGCGCATTATCGAGTGCGTTCACCGGACCGTTACCTTCAGCAGCGGTATAAACACTTGTTCCAGCTACATTAAGTTTGACAAAAGCTTCAGAAACAACGGATTTCCCCGCCGTTTTCTCCACAAGCATTTTGAATGATTCAAAAGTGAACAATTCTTTCATGTCACCGTTCGCTTCACGAATTAACAATTCAAGCGAAGCATCTGCACCTTCGAACTGATAACCCTGATGCTCCAGGTCTTTGATCTTCTCAATAATCTGACGTGAATTGGCACTGCTTGGATCGAACTCAAGCCCCAGTTCCTGCGCTTTGGATACAATATTACTCTGTCCGGCAAGTTCCGAGACCAGCACACGTTGTTTGTTACCGACCAGTTCAGGGACGATATGTTCATAGGTACGTGAATCCCGCAGGATGGCAGAGACGTGAATCCCACCTTTGTGAGCAAAAGCAGCATTGCCGACATAAGGCTGATTAATCGGCATATTCACATTGGCAATCTCGCTAACATAACGAGCCACGTTTGTAAGTTGTCTCATGGAATCCTCAGTAACACATTCATAGCCAAGTTTCAGTTGCAGGTTCGGGATAATGGATGCGAGATTGGCGTTACCACAACGCTCTCCATAACCGTTCATTGTTCCTTGCACCTGACGGGCTCCGGCTTGTACAGCGCTGAGTGTGTTGGCCACAGCCAGTTCACAATCATTATGTGTATGGATGCCGAGATGTGCGTGAGGCAGGCTTCTATGAAGTGTGGATACGATCTCGTGTACCTCGTTTGGCATCGTCCCGCCGTTGGTATCACACATAACGAGCCAGTCCGCTCCAGCTTCGTGTGCCTTGGTCAAGACCGCTTGAGCATACTCCGGGTTATGTTTGAATCCGTCAAAGAAGTGTTCTGCATCAAAGATCACTTCCATACCATTCTGCTTCAGATAGGCGATGGAATCATAGATCATGGACAAATTTTCTTCCAATGTAGTCTGCAAAGCGGTATGCACATGGAAGTCCCATGATTTACCGACTAAAGTTGCAGCCTGAGCACCAGATTCGATCATGCGCTTCAGGTTGGCGTCTTCACTAGCAACGCTGCCTTTACGGCGGGTACTGCCAAAAGCAACAACCTTTGCGTTCAGGTTTAATTCCTTGACTCTTTTGAAAAACTCAATGTCCTTGGTATTGCTGCCGGGAATTCCGCCTTCAATATAATGGACACCCAGGTCATCAAGCTTCTTGGCAATTTTGAGTTTGTCGTCTGCCGATAAGCTGACACCCTCCCCTTGTGTGCCGTCACGTAAAGTCGTATCGAAGATGGAAATGGCCTTTGACATGAAGATCCTCCTTTGAGATAAAGCGCTCTTTTAAAAGTTTGGATTGTAAGTTGGGAAAAGCTGTTAAGTACGTTAGTGGACGAATCCTTCGATTCGGCAACGCTACACTGTGTTAAACTGGGTGCGCTGATTTGTCCTAAAGTCGTCAATTTGTATAATTAATTATTATAGCACCATTATAGCCAAATGCTACATAGAAATCGCAGTTTCATGTAACAATTAACGGATTCTAGAGAAAAAAGAAGGAGGGTAATCATAATCCGGCTGTATGTTATAATCTATTATTGAGTTTTAATTGGAATATATGGAAGAAAAGGAGGGTTAATTTTTGACTTTTGTATGGGAAAATACAGTTATTGCCCTGATCACTTTGATACTTTTTGTGAGTGTAGGCTGGTTGATTATTCGGTCTCTGATCAGATCTCGCAGAAAATAAATGTTCGTGACTGAATTAACATAACGGGTTTGATATACTATAGAAGAAAGAAATTCGTTACATTAATTAGTGTGCAAGAAAGGGCGGGGGTTCATGATGTCTTCAGACGGCAATCCTCCAGCGAATGTGGATCAATACTACCCTACAGCCGGACGGGTGATTCTGCATGTCGATATGAATGCTTTCTACTGCTCTGTACATGAAGCCGAGGAACCAGATTTATATAGAGGAAAAGCAACGGCCGTTGCAGGCAGCAGTGAACTGCGAAAGGGTGTAATTGTAACCTGCTCATATGCCGCTCGTAATCGAGGCATCTCAACAGGTATGGTTGTCCACCAAGCCTTGAAAAAGTGCCCTGATCTCATTGTGATTCGTCCTGATTTTCATCTGTATCGTCAATATTCAAGAGCTTTCATGCAGATTGCGTATAGTTATACCCCTCAACTTGAGGCAACGTCCATTGATGAATGTTATCTTGATATTACAGGGTCAAGGCAATTCGGGAATCCAATGGAGATTGCGGAGAGCATTCAGCGTAGAATCAAGGATGAATTGGGGCTACCATGTTCCATTGGCATTGCACCCAATAAATTATTGGCAAAAATGGCTTCGGATCTGAAAAAACCGAACGGTATCTCCATTCTACGTATGAGGGACGTACCCCGGATTCTTTGGCACAGGCCATGTAACGAGATGTTTGGCATTGGCAAAAAAACGGCTGAAAAGCTGAAAAAACTGGGCATTGAAACGATTGGTCAATTGGCCAAGTCGGATGAGAACATGTTGACCGAACTATTCGGAGTTAATGGAGCATGGCTCAAAAATTCTGCGAATGGCATTAACCATTCTGCAGTTCACGCGGAACGGGAAGCCAATAAATCCATTGGACATACAACCACTTTACCGGCGGATGTATCGGATATGAATGAGATTCATCGGGTATTCCTCAATATAAGTGACCAGGTAGCCAGAAGATTGCGCAAGCACGAAATGTTCAGCCAGGGTATTCAGATTACGATCCGCACACCGGATATGAAGACAATCACCCGATCACGTCTAATGGAAGTTCCTACGGAGGATGCAACGGTCATATACCGTGAGGCCTGTAAACTATTTGAGAAGCATTGGGGTAGTGGCAAGCCTGTACGCATGCTGGGTGTGACACTTCAGAACCTGATTCCAAGAGAAGAATCCGCTGTGCAGATGGACTTGTTTGAATATGAGCAGAAGCCCAAGAAGGACAATCTGATTCGGATTATGGATCAGTTACGTGATAAATTTGGTGAGAATGCTGTTGTGACCGCAGGCATGCTTGGGGACGATCCTTCCGTGCTGCTTCGGAATCATAAAGTGCGCGGTACTTCCCTGCAAAAAGATAACTTGCAAAGTCTTGATTAAATAAGGGATAATAGAGACTTGTGGTTGCAAAATGATTTGTAATTATCCTTACTTTGTATTAATATGTTTCTAGATAAAAACACTGTACGTTTCGAATTTTAGGAGGAGAGAATGTAAATGAGTAAATATACTTGGGTTGAAAAAGACACATGCATCGCATGTGGCGCTTGTGGAGCAACGGCTCCAGACATCTACGATTATGATGATGAAGGTTTGGCTGAAGTTATCTTTGACGGCGATGCTAACCATGGTGTCAAAGCTATTCCAGACGACTTGTTTGACGATATGCAGGATGCATGCGATGGCTGCCCTACAGATTCAATCAAAGTAGCGGACGAGCCTTTCAATAAAGAAGGCTAAGTATTTCTCACATGAACATAGAGCACTTTCTTTTGTCTTAACGACAAGGGAAGGTGCTTTTTTTGCATTCATTTAACTGTGATTATCTGACTATGGATCAAGGACGAACATTGTCGAACCCCCTTTTTTCCGCCGGGTACTCAAGTCCTATGGATTCAACGCTTGGTTATGCCGATATATAATGATATACGGAAAAAGGCGAAATAGTGGAGGATCGGATGCAAAATACTCATCTAAGAACATATGTCAAGAAACATCCCGACAATAAAATGGCCTGGTACTTGCTTGGAAAGGAGTACTTGGGCGAAGGACAGGAGGCCAAAGCCAATTATTGTTTTCAGCAAGCGGGCGAGGTTTACGAGGCATTTGAACGTAGTAAAGCTCCTGCTGACATCTGGGTGGACTATCAGGACAAACTGGTGGAAATGTCTGAGCAAAAAGAGAAAAAACAACGTAGACGCAAAATGTGGCTTACGTTGTTCATGCTGCTTGTGCTGGCAGGTCTGCCACCTGCGGACGCTCCGGGTTTCAGTCGTGAAGCGGCCGACGCACTGTCAGCAGCATTGGAATCCACAGAGGATATCGCAGCGCCTGTAGAAGCGGATAAACAGGTTGGGACTGCATCCATTCCACCAAGTAATGTGTTCACCGCTGCGGCATTTGGTGGAGGCAACCATGGGGAGGCTGCGCTCGCAGCTGCCTGGTCCGGGTCTGGCCCGAAAATAGAGACTTCGGCTGTACTGGGTATGCAAACCTCGGATGAATGGTCTTTATGGAAGCGAAATATGCCTGTGAAATACATAGTACAAACCAATACAAGCGGGAAATTGACTGCACAGAGTTATGATGCCAAGCAATGTAACTGTGAACCTCCTGAAATTACACCGAAAATCAAAAAGATGGCCTTGGCATGGACCGCCAAGCAGGAAGCAGCTGCATCATTATCAAGTGCAATCGTTGCCTACCGCAAAAAAAATGACGCTTGGCCAAAGAGTGTAACGCAATTGGCCCAGCCATTTCCGAACAATATTCTGGGAGAGACTGCGCCAGGTATGACCGAGATGTTTCCGAAGCTGTTAGCTTTGCATCAAGGAAAGGCACAGGAAGGGAAGAACGATTCGAGTGGTAAAGAGAATGGTTCAACGACTTCGAATTCGTCTCAAGGCAAAAATGCCGCTTTTGCAGATACGCTGGGAGGTCAGCCTTTTTTGCAGGAACCGCTGGAGATTGTCATTGATAAGAATAAACATAAACTTGCATTAATCAGTGGGGATACCATTGTTCGTATGTATGATGTGGGACTTGGCGGTGATCGAACACCGGAGGGGTCATTTGTCATTACAGATAAAGTGGTCAATCCGAATGGACGCTCGAACGGGGAGTTCGGAAGCAGAGGTATGCAGCTCTCGAATACGAATTATGCCATCCATGGGACCAACGAGCCAGACAGTATCGGACTGGATGAGTCCCTTGGATGTGTGAGAATGCGTACGGGAGATGTAGAAGAGTTATTCGCTCTTGCTCCGCAAGGCACTCCGGTACGCATTGGAGAAGATGTACTGCCAGATCTGACGCTTGTTCCAGAAGCAAAGCAGCGTTATCAGCATACACTTGTTCCAAAGCAGAATAATCCGAACAAAACGTATCACTGGCTGAATTGATTTGTTTGATATGTAGAATCAGATGGATTCAGCCTGAATCATCTACATGTTGGCAATAATGATAAGAGCACCAATAATGATGATCAAGCCGCCTACACTCGCTGCAGTCCATGCAATGGCTTTGCGATTCACTTCTTCTTTCTTTTGCTGTAATGCAGGTGGTTTACGTTTGGGAGCCATGAGTTATTCCTCCTTATTTGGAATAGAACTGGTGTAGAGTAACCATGCTCTCATTGTAAAGAATTCAACTCGTCATTACCAGTGGGCGGTGGATTTCTTGTGAGCATTTTGTATTATTCGATTTGTGCTGTCTATGCGCAAACTACTTTCCTTTTTAATAAGAAACAGATAGACTTGTGTGTAGAGTGTTTTTTTACATATGAAAAGACGGAAAGCGGCTTTTTGGCGTACCGGACCAGAACGGAGTGAGTGATTTGTTATACAGAAGTCTTGCTAAACCTTTGTTGTTCAAAATGGACCCTGAACAGGCCCATCATCTGATTATTGGCGGCCTTAGTGGCGTGGGTAGCATCCGTCCGGTTCCTTCCGGACTGCGAGTGATGTACGGCGTTCGTGAAACGTCTGATCTGGCTGTTGACATGTTTGGGTGTCATTTCCCTACACCTGTTGGTCTGGCTGCGGGTCTGGACAAAAACGGGCAGGCCGTAACGGGCTTTTCTTCCATCGGATTTGGATTCATGGAAGTGGGAACCGTGACACCACTTGCACAACCAGGTAACGATCAACCACGGCTGTTCCGTTTGCCTCCAGATGAGGCTTTGGTGAACCGGATGGGCTTCAACAATCTTGGTGCGGAAGCGATGGCAGGTGAATTGGCACGTCTACAGGATCGGCGTATTCCAGTGGCTGTTAACATCGGCAAAAATAAGGCAACGTCTAATGAGGAAGCTCACTTGGACTATTCGAAGTGCATTCAGGCATTATACGATTATGCTGATCTGTTCGTGGTTAATATCAGTTCACCAAATACACCGGATTTGCGTAATCTGCAACATGGGAATGAATTGAAGGAACTGCTCGCTGCGGTTATGAACGAGATGAACGTGCAGCATGCACGAGCGGGCGGAGCGACCAAATCCGTTCTGGTGAAGATCGCACCGGATGTGAATGATCAGGAACTTGAATATATGGTTCGCACCATTGCAGACAGCGGTGTTGCTGGCATTATTGCAACGAACACAACCATCAGTCGTACAGGACTTTCCCACCAACATGCGAAAGAAACTGGCGGTCTGAGCGGCAAACCTCTGCGTGAGCGTTCTACGGAGATTATTCGCCAGATCTATCGTCAGACCGAAGGCAAACTTCCGATCATCGGTTCAGGTGGTATTTTCACAAGTGAGGATGCTTACGAGAAAATTAAAGCCGGAGCAAGTCTGGTCGAAATATATACAGCATTAATCTACGAAGGACCTGAGGTGAATCGGCGTATTCATGCCGGACTGCGTGAGTTACTGCGCAAGGACGGTTATCGTCATATCTCTGAAGCGGTTGGTGCGGAGCATCGTTAAGAAGGAAGGTGGATCCCCGGATTGAAAATATAGAAGCATGGAAGAGCGTAAAATGGTTCGGGACTCTTCCCCCCACCAAACATCATGTATAATGGAATAGAACAGGGGACGCTATAGAGACAGGAGGCATAAGCATGGACGGTAGAGACTGGGGTACATTTTTACTTCCTTATGAACAAGCGGTAGAGGAATTAAAAGTTAAGTTTAAGACAATGCGGGCGGAGCTGAAAAAACGGGAAGAGTATGCCCCGATTGAATTCGTTACCGGTCGTGTCAAAAAAATATCCAGTATTCTGGAGAAATCCAGACGACTGAATGTGTCGCTTGATGACGTGGAGACAGGCATTGAGGATATTGCAGGTATCCGTATCATGTGCCAATTCGTAGATGATATCCGTCGGGTTGCCGAATACATTCGAGGCCGCAAGGATCTCACGGTACTCATTGAGAAAGATTATATTACGAATTTCAAAGAGAGCGGCTATCGCAGCTTCCATATGATTATTGAGTATCCCGTTCAGACGGCTCTGGGACAAAAGATCGTATTGGCCGAGATTCAGATCCGGACACTTGCCATGAATTTTTGGGCTACCATTGAACATTCTCTGAGTTACAAATTTCGGGAGAGCTTACCGGATGACATGCGAGCCAGGTTGAAAAAAACAGCTGAGGCCGCTTTTGTACTGGATAATGAGATGTCTGCAATTCGTCTACAGATTTTGGAGGCGCAGAAGGCCTTTGAGGATGATTCCAATATCGTGTCAAGAACATTGAATATCATTCATCAATTATACTTCTACCACCTTGTCAGTGAAGCGATTGAAGCACAGAAGCGATTTAACGATTACTGGGAACGACATGATATGGAAGGGCTCAAAGACTTGCTGGATGACGTGAAGAAACTTCTGAACAACGCCAGAAAGGGCGAAAACCCGGATGAGCATCTATGAGCCACTGTACATTGACTACTTAATCTACTTCAATCGGGATCAGGATTATTTCGAGTGCCATGAGGTGCTGGAAGAATTGTGGCTTGAGCGGGACCGGGATTCTCTCTATAAAGGATTGTTGCAGATTGCTGTTGGATTATACCACTTCAGGAATGGCAATCTCCGCGGAGGAACGATGATGTTACAGAGCTCACTTGATCTTCTGGAATCTTATCCTGCTACGATTCTGGGCATTGACCTTGGGACTTTGGTACGGGATGTACAGGAAATCGTGAAGGAACTGTCCCAATCAGATATTCAGTCTGTGACTTACAGGGATTTGTCCATACGAATTGTTGATGAGGTCTTAGAACAGGAGATATCTAGAAGATCGCTTGAGCTAAAACCTAATATTCCGCAACGCCGGAGTCCTACCAGAGGGCGAATATACGAAGAGAAGATGAAGGCGATGGATCAGGGTAAAAGTTAAGCCGTTATCAGCGTTAGCATTCAAATGAGCATCCCATGGATATGAAGTTCCTTTTATATGAAACACCCCGACGATTCCTGTAAAGGGAAAGATCGGGGTGTTTTTGAATGTTGCGTCATATTCAGATAATTGCAGGTGGCATAGCCTGTCCTTCAACAGAACAGTGTCGGTGATACAAGTGCCTGATTGTAGATACTTCTGGAAACGGATCTAGCAGTTAGCTTGCCGAAGGAGCGGCACTGCCTTTATATTTTTGGAAAAATTGTTTGTAATCATCCAGTGTGTAGCCTTGGTCACTCCCATTCTCTTTCAGTCCGCCCACCATACGGTCTTTCTCGACACCAGCCTCATAATAGACGAGTGTAGGTGTGAACTCGATATTGTAATCGGTCCATCCTGCTTCGAATTCACGCAGATTGAACTGTGGAAGCTCAATACCTTCACTGTCAACCAGTGGCATCAACTGAGGTGTTGTGGCACGGCAGTGCGAGCAGTCGGAAGCAAAGAAATAAACAAAAAAGCTGTCTTTGTTATCGATTTTGGCTTTGAGATCAGTGGGTACAATAATTTGTTGATAGTTGGGATCACTCAGTAGCTCCCGTGTAGCTGGATTAAGTTTGGAAGCAGCGATGCCATAAGCATTTTCCACTGAATCCATCTGTTTCTTGGATTGCTGGTCTACGACAACCAGTGCTGCAATCATAATGATTAAAATACCCAGGAATATAAGGATCGCAGCACTTTTCTTTTTCTTCTTGGATTTCATTGGACATCCCCCATCGATCATATCGAAATATAGTTTGGGCAAAAATAAAGGTTGGGATAATATGCATAAACACCCGAATTTTTGCTCAGGAATCAATCTACTTGCCATTATACTACATTACACGCTGTAGTGGAATAGATACGATATGATAGGAAAGCAAAGCTTGGATATGATAAAATAAAACGATATTGCAATCTTACCAAGACAGGATGAGTGGGAATATGGGTGTAAAGTTACCTTTGATATTTGCTGAGCGAATGAAAAGTTTGCTGGGGGATGAGTTTGAACAATTTATGAAATCTTATGAACAGTCTCCCCATGCGGGACTGAGAGTGAATACGCTAAAAATATCGATGGAACAATTCGATGAGATTGCTCCGTTTGACCTAAGACCTATTCCGTGGTGTGAGACAGGATTCTATGTACCTCATGGTGTTAAACCGGGGCTGCACCCTTATTATCATGCAGGTCTGTATTATATACAGGAACCAAGTGCAATGGCTCCAGTTGAATTATTGCAGGTGGAGCCTGGAGATCGCGTGCTTGATCTATGTGCTGCTCCGGGAGGAAAAACGACACAGATTGCTGCAAAGCTGCAAGGCAAGGGTGTACTTGTCACGAACGATATCCATGCTGAACGCACCAAAGCGCTGGCCAAAAACGTGGAATTGTATGGGGTGCGTAACGCGGTTGTTTTGAATGAGTCGCCAGAGCGGATCGCAAATGCATTTCCTCATTATTTTGACAAAGTATTAATTGATGCGCCTTGCTCAGGTGAAGGCATGTTCCGCAAGGATGAAGACATGGTGAAATCGTGGGAACATCATTCGGTGGAAAAATGTGTGCTCATGCAGCGGGATATCTTGGAGACTGCGGCACGATTGCTAGCCCCGGGAGGAACCATCGTATATTCGACATGTACCTTTGCGCCGGAGGAAAATGAAGCGATGATTGCGGAGTTTCTGAATGTAAACCGTGATTTCGTAGTTATGGACATTCCTGAAGAGACAGGGTTTGCTCCAGGACGTCCGGAATGGGTACGTCAGATGATGCCTGAGAAGGCAGAAGAGACGGAAGCTGTACTGAATCAAACGCGTGGTACCGCAAGATTGTGGCCTCACCTTTTGGAAGGAGAGGGACATTATGTCGCTGTGTTGCAGCATCGTGCAGGGCAAGGATTAGAAACAGATCAACCTGGAGTAGTTAAAGAAGGAGCAATGGAGTATGGACAGGTCGAAGATGTGTCCAGGATTGAAGTAGAGGGGAACAAGGATCACTCTATTGCTGCTTCTTCAATTGCTATGACCAAGGCTGATCGTAAAAAGGAACGTTTGTTGCGAATCGAATCCCGTGAGTCCCATGACAGACAGGCTGGTGGCGGCAAGAATTCGGGTAGACAGAGCAAAAAAGGTAAAGATCACGGTGGACGTAAATCGGAACGGGGTCAGGGACGCGGAGCTGATCCGGCAAGTATTGATCCGGTTGCGATCTATAATACCTTTATGAAAGAACAATTGGAGATGGAGTTAACTGGAGAAACGGTATGTTATGGAGATCGCGTGTATCAATCCTCGGTTGGTGCAGCTCGGTTGGAGGGACTGAAAGTCATTCGTCCAGGCTGGTTTATGGGCACGATCAAGAATGGACGATTTGTTCCGTCCCACCCGCTTGCGTGTGCTCTGAATGCATCTGAAGCACGGAGAAGCGTAAATCTGTCATCCGCTGATGGCGAAGCCGTGAGATACCTCAAGGGTGAAACGTTAAATATTGAAGAAGAACGAGTGGTGCTCAAGGCGGATACGTTTGCCAAAGGGTACGTTCTTGTATGTGTAGATGGTTATGCCGCTGGCTGGGGGAAATGGCTGGATGGTGTACTGAAGAATGAATATCCGGCAGGTTGGAGGTGGACATCGGTATGAGTGGAAAAGGCAAACAAACGCTGCGTCTGGACAAAATATTAAGCCATATGGGTGTGGGAACACGGAGTGAACTCAAAAAGATGGTGAAACAGGGCAGAATCCATGTAGATGGCAAAGCAGTGAAAGACAGCGGCGTACAGGTGAATCCGGAGGTTAACGTCATTGAAGCCGATGGGGAGCGAATTGTGTATCGGGAGATGATCTATCTGATGCTGCATAAGCCTCCTGGTGTCGTGTCTGCTACCGAGGATAACAGAGATAAGACGGTACTGGATCTGTTGCGCAAAGAGGATCGGGTTTTCAATCCTTTTCCTGTGGGACGACTGGATAAGGATACGGAGGGACTGCTCATTCTCACGAATGACGGTCCACTTGCCCATGATCTGTTATCTCCACGCAAGCATGTGCCCAAAACCTATGAAGCCCGTGTACTGGGAAACGTGGATGAAGCGGATGTGCAACGTTTCAAGGCGGGCATTCAATTGGATGACGGATACGAGACGCTGCCGGCCGAACTGACTATACTTGGTCAGGAAGAGACGGAAGAAGGCATGATCTCGTCGATTTCGCTTATTATTCACGAAGGGAAGTTTCACCAGGTGAAACGTATGTTTCAGGCGGTAGGCAAGCGAGTGATCTATCTGAAACGCGTCGCCATGGGTGAGCTTGAATTAGCTTCCGATCTTGCTATCGGAAGCTATCGTGAACTAACCGCAGATGAGTTGAACCTTCTGCGGAAGTAAAAGCTCCGTCCTTCGCGAAGCGGAGCAGGGAGTTGTGGAGGGAAGCGAAGCCCCGATACTAACGCCGATGGCGAGAAAGCTCCCGTCCTTCGCGATGCGGAGCAGGGAGTTGTGGAAGGAAGCGAAGCCCCGATACTAACGCCGCAGGCGAAAAAGCTCCCGTCCTTCACGAAGTGGAGCAGGGAGTTGTGGAGGGAAGCGAAGCCCCGATACAACGCCGAAGGCGGGAAAGCTCCCGTTCTTCACGAAGCGGAGCAGGGAGCCGGGCAGAAAGCGAAGCCCTGCCCGAAATGGTCCCGGTTAAGCTTGGGCGGGACCGCCGCTGACCAGCGGTGTGCCCGGCAACAAGCGTTCCTACGACAACCGTTACATAGCAAGACCCGACCTAACACCGATGAGCAAGACGGGAGTCCAGAGGGCAGAGCCCTCTGGGGCCCTCCCTCGGAAGGGAGGGTTTGGGTGGGTGCGACAACTAACAGATGAGGATGAAGCCAGAATGACTTATAAATTAATTGCACTTGATGTAGATGGAACACTGCTGAATGATCATCATGAACTTACCGAATGGACTCAGGAGACCTTGATCCAAGCTTCCCGTCAGGGAGCAGAGATAGTCCTGTGTTCAGGTAGAGGTCCTGCCAACACGATTCCTTTTATGGAGCAGATGGGACTGGATGGATATGTGATTACGCATAATGGCGCCGTAACGGCGCAAGTCGATACCCGTGAGGTGGTTCATCATTTTGCATTAGATGGACAAGGACTGGAGCCAATCATATCCTACTGTCGAACCAATGGAGTACATTTTGATATCAATACAGCATTTGGTCTGTATGTGGATCAACCAGAAGGTTTGGGTTTGCAGGTGCGTGAGATGTATTACAACTTTATGGCAGAGCCACTGAAGTTACCCAAGTGGGTTGACATGACAGAACCGCTGGCGAAATTCACTGCATTTGGTCCGATTGAACAGATGGATGCAGTACTTCAGGAATGGTCTACTTGGAATCTGCCTTATTATATGACACGGAGTGGTGACTTTTTTATTGATCTGATGCATCCCGAAGCGTCCAAAGGCGCTGCGCTTAAAAGGCTTGCCGAATCAAAGGGAATCATGCCTTCGGAGATCATGGCAATTGGTAACTACTTTAATGATATTACGATGCTGACCTTTGCGGGCAAAGGTATTGCCATGGATAACTCACCGGACGAGGTGAAAGCTGCTGCGGACGAGGTTACACTCTCCAATAACGAGCAGGGTGTGGCACACGCGATCCAAAAATATGTGTTATCCGTTTAACCTTACATCTTATATTTGATATCCACGGTTCCCTCATAATCTACCGTCTTTAGGGGCATCCTAAGAGAATAACTTTAGGAATGGAGGAGGACACGTGATGAAATATGATGTGGAATTGGTTGCAGACCTGCGGACATCAGGTGGAGAAGTACAGGACGTGATGGTCAATGGTCAATATGCAGGCTCACTTTTCCTTGTGTACAGAGAAGGAGATCGTTTATCAGGTAGTCTTCAGATCGAGCAGGAGTCTCTGCCAGATGGTACAGAGGAACGTATCGTGGAAAAAGTACATGCCTATGTCCAATCTCTTGCAGATGCGTTGGAAGCTGCATATTATGAAGTGCTGGTTAGTTGTGGCTCATTACATTCGGTTCTGCATAAGCCTGAGTCAGAGACAGTGTGGCCGTCTGAAGAGATGAATCATGATGAAGGCAGTTATGACGATATAGACAGCAGCAGTGGCAGTAAGGTAATCCCTGTTTCTCAAGCCGAATCGTTTACATATGAAGATCGGGATCAGGTTCTGGAGATGGAAATGGTAAGCGCGGGACGCAGCATATCGACGTATATATTCAATGATGTCGAAGGGCAGGAACTTGCAGAAGCTTCCTTAAAACAATATGGCGCTGATGTACAAGGTGAAATACACTGGTATGACGAGCCGGAAGAGAATCAATTGGAAGCTGCGGCAGAGTTGTTGGTCAGAGAGCTGGATGAAGATATCATCGATACGATTACGATCCGCATGTGGCATCAGGGCAACGAACTTGAGACGCTAGAGTGGGTACATCGCGATTTCTCCGAGGATTTTGAGGATACCGATGAATCGGATCTGGATGAGCTCGAAGCTGCTGAAGAAACATGTTATGTCATGTTGAAGCGTAAGGATCGGGAGTTCCGGGTATACGAGCTGTTTCTTCAGGAACGAGGTGGATTGCCTGTGGGTACAGCAACAATAGACACTTCTCATTCGGATCTTACGGGATACATTGATTACGAAGTTCCTGGAACCAGCATGCAGCGAAAGAGTCTGGTCGAAGTGTTGATGCAGGAGTTGGAAAAGGAAATGGAGTTTGATACCCTGCACCTGACGATGTTGTATCGAAATCAGATTATTGATGAAGCCAGAATAGATGGGTAAAAGGCAGCTGCCTTTTACCTTTTTTATGTTCTCATTTTGACGAAAAATCCATTTCCCGGTATAGTACCATTAGTTTAACAGAGATCAGGAAGCGGAGGAGAACAATGATGCACTCATTCAGGATCAGTAGCGAATATATTAATGATGGTTTTCAAGCGGTTCATGCGAAGCCGGAAGATACGGAGGATGTGATGTCGCTGCTGGTGGAGACAGCCGAATGGTTACAGAGCCAAGGTTCTTCCCAATGGAACGCTTTGCTTAAAGGTGAAGATTCACATGATACGGCAGGGGCGATTCGGCGTGGAGATGTGTTTGTATTTAAAAAAGGAGCGGACGTAGCGGGGATGGTCATCCTTTTGGTTCAGCCAAGCCCTTGGGATATTCATCTTTGGGGTTCAAAAGCTCATGTCGAGGATGGTGCAATTTATCTGCATCGGCTAGCGATTCGAAGAAAATATGCTCAGAGCGGTCTGGGACGATCCATTTTGCAATGGTCCAGCAGCGGCATACATTTTGAAGGCAAACATACTGTTCGGTTAGATTGCGGAGCGAGCAATGCTACGTTGAACGCCTTTTACGCGCGGAACGGGTATACTTTTTTGGGAGAGACCGATGGTTACAGTACATATGAGAAGCCCGTGGAGGTATTAAGCTGAAATTCTGGTTATCCAATGAATATGTTGACGACAAGCACGAGCGGTTGACTGCTGGATTAAGCTTTTGCTTCTGAGGGGAACGTTTCATGAATATGTTGTATATACGAGTTATCGTAATATAGATGTTCCGGCTTCCCTATGTCATAATGGATAGTAGAGCAGTACGTAAGTTAGAAAGGGGGAAACTAACGGTGAAATTGCTGCAGGCGCTTTTCTTTCCTCCGGAGCAGCCCGGAGGTGTATCCTCTATGATTCCGTATATGCAAGAGAGATTTACAACCCCGAGGTGGGAAATGGATCTATTCTCGTTGCCAAAGCGAATTCGCAACAAGGGCAGAGAGGAAGTTCAGTTCGAAACGTTTGACTGGACGGAATATCAGGATAGTCCTGTTGTCCAAAAATATATTCAAACCTATCGTGATTATCTTTGGTGGACCAAACTGCGTATTCAGAAGCCCTATGATCTGATACATGCCCACCACCCAATTGCAGGACTTGCGATGAAAACGGTTTTCCCGGATACACCCCTCATTCAGACGATTCACTCCAGTTATGAACGAGAATTAATCCTTAATGGACGCATTGAAACGGATGGACCGGAGCATCGATTCCTGCTTGCGATATATGGTGAGCTGGAACATCAGGCAGAGCGCCTCTTGACGGTGTCGGATTCGTTCCGTCGTTATCTGGCTCCCTACGTGAAGGAACCTGATGTCATCGGTGTGATTCCCAATGGATTTGATGAGAAGCGGTTTAAGCCGATTCCTCATGATAATGCGATACCACAGCTGGTCACGGTATGTAGGCTTGTTCCGGCGAAAGGGTTGGATATTCTTTTCAAAGCTTGTGCGGAACTGAAGGGCCGAGGTCATGATTATGTGTTACATATTATTGGAGATGGACCGATTCGTCCTGATCTGGAAGAATTGGCGCAACGATTGGGGATCTATAATGAGACCATTTTCTATGGTTACACACTGCACCCTGAGGAATTCATGCCATTCTTTGATATTTTTGTACTTCCTTCACGGGCCGAAGCATTTGGTTCCGTCTTCGCTGAAGCGGCGCTGAGTTGTCTTGCCCTTGTGGGTACGGATGTAGGTGGTATACCGGAACAGATCGAGAACGGTAGCAATGGGTTGCTTGTACCGGCAGAAGATCCTTCTGCATTGGCTGAAGCGCTTGAAAAGGTGATGCTGGACCCGGCTTATCGTTATGAACTTGCCCGTTCAGCGTGTGAAAAAGCCAAGACACATTACTCGCTCGGCAGATCGGTCAATGAGTTGAAAAAGATGTATCTGCAGTTTCCTGGCAAAGCCTAAAACGTAGAGCAAAAAGTGCGAGCCGCTGTGATAAACAGCGGCTTTTTGTCATGTTTAAGGAAAGCGTGCCCGCGGTGACTTGTGGTTATGAGGCGAACGGATGCTCATCATTCATGAAGTACATCACCGTTTATACATTTTTGCGTCCACGAAAGGCGCCCCAGCGGTTTAATACCAATTTGGCTGCCCAGAACAGTGCCAAACTTCCGAAGATAGGGTAAAGGATGGACAGCAGGGAACTGAATCCAAACTGACTGAGTGAGTAACACAACAGCATAATGGTTAATGTAATGAAACGGGGGTGGACGCGTATATGTTGTCTCAGTTGCAAGGTCATTCCATAGATATCGGCTACAAAGGTACTGAATATTTCCATGAAAATAAGGGATACATATACAGATTGCACTGCCCATCCAAGTTGAAAGGCAATACTACCCATCGGGATTTCGAATTGGATGATGCCGGGCATCTGAGCTGACATGGCAAAATGAGCTGCCATCAGCATGAAACCAACGCCAATTCCACCCAAAACTCCACCCCACTTCAGTACATTCCGACTACGAATCTGGTTACCTACAGGCACAAGAACAGCTTGAGCCAGCACCAGATTGAATGAAGTATACAACAGTGGAGACAGCCACACTTGAATAGGGTTTGAGTCTGTCGTCAGTGTGATGAATCGGGAAGCACCTGGATGATGGATGGTACTGGCGATCATGAGCAGAGATAACAGGAGCATCATGGGCACGACGATGCTATTCATTTGTAGGATGGCCTGAATGCCTCGACCGAGAAGCAGATATGTCCCTACAAGTGTGACGATCAGACCTGTCTGATAATGCAAACCCAGATGTTCGACAAAAACGGAACCTGCTCCGGCAAGCATGACACTGTTCACACCAATGAGAATGAGAAGGGTCACCCAGGTGATCCATTTGCCTGCCTTTTGGCCGAATAAATGTTTGTTCAGATCCTCATAAGAGCGGGACCCGGTATCGTGAGCAATCAGCATCATTTTGGTACCTAACCAGACAAAGAGCATGGTGGATAAGCCTATGGTAATGGTGGCCCATTTGCCATACTGGGTAAAAAACTGCAAAATTTCCTGCCCTGTAGCGAAGCCGGCTCCGACAACCGTTCCGATGTATGTAAATGCGATCTGCAGCACCCGAAATGCCTGTTTCATGTGTTTCCCCTCTCAGGCCCCTGTTTAGTTTGGACATGCGGGTACCATGGTACAAGGTATGCTTGACCCACGAAAGTCATGACAATGAATAATGAGCTTTGGCTTGAATTGCGTCTCAAGGACAGCGCACAGGCAATTTCGCTTGAACTTATAGATAGATATATGATACTTTTACCTCATAGGATAGGCTTGGGAGGTCAAATCATGGAATTATTGAAACAACGAATTTTACAAGAAGGTGTGGTTATCTCGGATCAAGTTTTAAAGCTGGATGGTCTGTTGAACCACCAGATTGATCCTGCATTAACGATGGAGATGGGACGTGAGTTCGCTGCCCGTTTTCGTGAAAGTGGAGTAACTCGGGTCATCACGGTAGAATCCTCAGGGATTCCGGTTGCGTTTGCCGCAGCCTATGAACTTGGGGTGCCACTTGTATTCGCCCGTCGTAAAAAAACACTTCTGGCTGATCCTGATGCATACTGTGAACGCGTACCGTCCTTTACCAAAGGAATTGTAACTGATATTATGGTATCCCGCGAGTTCATTCATGAGAATGACCGCATTTTGTTCATTGATGATATTATTGCCAATGGAGATGCTGCTCGTGGCGTCATCAAAATTATCGAGCGTTCCGGTGCGGAACTTGTCGGATTCGGCGTTGTGGTCGAGAAAAGTTTCCAGGCAGGGGCACGCACGATTCGTGAACAGGGTATTCCAGTGGAAGCCTTGGTACGCATTCGTTCTCTGAACGATGGTACGGTACAATTTGACGATAACGAAATGTGACATTTTAAAGGAATAGGGCCTATTTTTTGAACTATGCCTTTGCATGACCGCGGATTTCATTTATAATGGGGTTATGTTAGGGAGAGGAGGCAACACCATGGGGAACCAACCGGCAACAGAACAATTTTTTAATGATAAGCTGGCGGAATCGAAAGTTCATTTTGAACGTGCCCTGGATTGTAAACATACGGAATTCGATGACCTTTATCCCTATATGATTGAACATCCTCAATTTTTCTGGTACAAACGCTATGTTGCCTGGTCAGAATTACTGACGATTGTAGGCTTGTGCGAAGAGTTGTCCTTCTCTTGGAAAGAACAATTTACACCGCATCAAGTGGAGTACCTTGAAGAACGTGTGATGTCCGCCAAAGTGCTTGATTTTTGGTTCGAGAAGAACGACAGCAAAGAGCACGCGCAGCGGTAACTTTCAGTCGGGACATAATTTCGAATGACATGACAGTCCAATACAGTCACGTGAGACCTAAATGACATTTCATTTAGGTCTCTTTTTGTAAATAAATTTGGAATATAGGAGCCATGAAGATGATCAGTGATACAGAACTGGACGCCCTGCGTCTGTCAGGTGAGAAAGTAAGAGTAGTACGGGACGAGTTGGAATCTAACGATGTAACCGGGATTGTTGTTGCCTGGGATGGCGAGCAGGTACTTATCCGGCGTCAGAATCGACGTGTAGTTAAGCTGGATCGCAGTTACAAATATCAGCTGTTCAGCGAGCCTCGCCAGAGTCCACTTGGTGAGTAGCAATCGCTTATAATTGAGCAGGGACGATGAGCGTTTAAATGTTTGGAATTACCATGATTTCTTGGCATAATTGACTCACTCGGGAGAGAAGATAGGTACAGTGAGGAAGATCTGTAACTATAGCCGAGAGGGTGTGCTACGAGCCATGACATTGATGAATGATAAAGTTCATGCCTACAAGGATCAGATTGGAGCATTAAGCGATGTACTGCCAGGTGTGGTGAAGTCATATCATGAGTTTACCGGAGAATGTTTCCAACCTGGCGTGATTGATGCCAAGACAAAACAGCTAATTGCGCTTGGTATTGGATTGTTTGCCAACAATGAGGTATGTACCTTCTACCATGTAGAAGAAGCCCGTGCCAAGGGAGCAACAGATCAGGAGATTATGGAGACCGTAGCCGTGGCCGGAGCTGTTGGAGGAGGACATGCCCTGTCTCAGGGTGCGATGCGAGTGCAAAAGGCACTGCATTAATATAAAAAAACATTGTGAAACAGTAACAGGGTTATACTTCCCTTCAATATGGGAGTATAACCCTGCTTTTTTAAAGATCGTTTTTACTTTCTTTACTGTTTGCTTTTTTATTATACTTGTCCACATCAGCAAATTTCTCCATAACGGAGTAGTTTGCTGTATAGTTTATTGTGGAGTACCGTTCAGGACGAAATTCAATCTTAGAGCGATCAGTATCCCAGAAATATGTAATGGAATTATCGAAGGTCTTACTTCCAGGCTGACCATATTTATTCGTTAGCTCTTCCAGAATTTCATCAGAATCCTGACTATTTAACATACCAAAATAATATGTGGCCTCGTGGAGCAAGAAGTCATCTAATGGATATTCATCTGCTGCATTTTCCATTTCTTCAAGGCGCTGGTCCATTATTTTGTATATCTCTTCTTTCCTTGTTTCTGTTGTATTGGGGTTATTTAATTCCTCTGATAATTCCTTTCCTTCTTCCATCTTTTCCAGAATGCTATCATTGTCTAATAAATCAATAAAAACGTATTTGGCATCTGCTTTCTTACCCAGAACTACAAGATTAGAATATTCGATACTTTTCTCATGTTCATTATGTACGTCCTCTTCATAGCCTGAGTTCCCATTCTTTTCTTCGGCTGAAATGACTTTGTCGATCTTGGTCCCCCATGAAACATCTCTAAAATCTTTTTCGTTCTCACTACTGCAACCTAAACTACCTATTACTAAAATAGCAAAACTTAAAACAAACATTAACTTTTTCAATTGTTCTCCTCATCTCCTTTTATTTCCTAAAACATTTTACATTGTTTAAGAAAGCAGTTGAAGACAAAAAATGGTTAAACAAAAAAGGCATCCGGTTAATAACCGATGCCTTTTTGTATGTGAATTACATTTTACCTAACATTTTATCATACATAAACTGTCCAGTTACCCGACGTGCTGTTACGTAACGATCATTGAAGTATGGATTCGATAACTTCGTGATGCTTACACCTTTACTGCTGGAGGCATGAGCGAATTGTCCGCCGCCGATATATACACCTGTATGTGAAATGCCTTTGCCCATCGTATTGAAGAACACCAGATCACCTGTGCGAATGTTGCTTTTCGATACAGGCGTACCTGCTTTGGCTTGCTGCTGTGAAGTACGTGGCAATTCAATGCTGTATTTGTTGAAAAGATATCTCATAAAACCAGAACAGTCGAAGCCGGCTACAGTCGTGCCACCCCATTTGTAAGGTATACCTGTCATGTTGTTCACTACGGAGTTGATACTGCTTGCCTCTGTGCTTGTTGCCCCGGATGTAAATAATACAGCTGCTCCAAAAATGGAGATAATCAGTTTTTTCAAAATCAATGTTCTCCCTTCGATGCCTACGGAGTTAGCTAAGGGTTCGGTAGAAGGTTCCCTATATTTCCTATGTATAAGAATAATTCACCCAAATTGGTTCCCCCGTTTTCAAACATGAAACTCGGCAATGAATAATTAAGTTTTTGTAACTATTTGAAACTATATTGCATAAATGCGTAATTGTCAAACCCATTTAAAACCCTTCGTAATACCTCAATGTTAGCGGAATTAAGGTTTTTATATGAAAGAAGGGATCAAGTTTGGGAATCATTCATGACAAAAACGTCATTAATGATTCGTTTAAGACGAATTTGGATAAATAAATAGGTTTGTCATGAGTTAAAAGAACTATCCCGTTATGTAGAATTAGAGAGATTATATTCATTAAGTTGCATATATTGACAAAAATCGAATTTTTGCATATTATCTGATTATCCAATCCACATATTGGATTAAAATTGATTTTATTATGCGATAAATACAAATAAAGGAGGTTTGGGGGCGTATATCATAGGTAAAGTAGAAGTGGAAGATTTATAAAAATGAACATAGGAGAGTGTTACATTTGAAAGCGAAGAAAATAATTACTTTTGTCCTGGCATGTACGATGGTGTTCTCAGCAGTTGGAATGGCAGTTCTTCCTGTAGGGACGGTATCTGCTGCGGATGCATCGGGTACTACAGCGAGTATTTCTGATATTTTGAAGAACCAGCTGCCGGATGGAGGTTGGAGAAAAGATTATAAACAGACAAGTGGAGAGTGGGCGAAGTCCACGATTGACAACAAGGCTACATACTCAGAAATTAGAAGATTGGCGAAGGAATTTAAAAAGACAAATGATCCGCGATACTCCACAGCTGCAATCAAAGGAATTAACTTTTTGATCAACATGCAGTATTCAAACGGCGGATGGCCACAAGTTTACCAAAGCTCCGGATATCACAAGCACATTACCTACAATGATGATGCCATGATTAATGTAATGATCATGCTGGATGAAGTAGCAGCACGCAAAGGTGATTTCTCGTTTATCGACAGCACACTTGCTAACCGTAGTAAAAATTCAGTTGCCAAAGGTGTGGAGGCGATTTTGAATACACAAGTCGTTTCAGGTGGTAAGCTGACAGCATGGGGACAACAACATGATTCCAGTTCCCTTAAACCAGCGAGCGCAAGAATCTACGAAGTGCCATCGCTGACAGCTGGAGAGAGTGTAACGATTGTTAAATTTCTGAAAACCAGACCTGCTAACGCTAAAATTACCGCATCCATTAAAGGAGCGGAGGCTTGGTTTAACAAGGTGAAAATTACGGGGTACAAATATGAAAGAGCTAATGGAGATAGTAAAATTATCGCTGATTCCAAAGCTGCACCAATTTGGGCACGCTTCTATGAGATAGGAACGGATAGACCAATCTTTATTGGTCGTGACGGGGTAGTTAAATACAAATTAAGTGATATTGATAAAGAAAGAAGAGGCGGTTACGCATGGTATGGCAACTGGCCTTCCAAGCTGTAATTTGCAGTATGCTTCCGTTTTAATGAACCAAGCTATTAATAGTTAAAGGTAAAACCCGAATCGACATGGACGTCTGGTTCGGGTTTTATTGTTATTATTTTCAGTGTTGACATGATAGATTCCGCATGATATATTATTTCTTGTCGCCGATATTGATCACGGAGATACAATATGCGGTCGTGGCGGAATTGGCAGACGCGCACGGTTCAGGTCCGTGTGGGCTAACCCCCGTGGAGGTTCGAGTCCTCTCGACCGCATCTAATAAAAAGACTCCTTAAGCTAACGCTTAAGGAGTCTTTTTTTGCATTTTTTGATATAACATTAACTTAGATTTGAGTACTTAGTGCTTAGCTGCACGTACAGCAAATGTCTTCCATTAGCCATACGGAACGTTTATTGTGCTGCGGTAACATTAACGCTGTCAATATTCGGTCCTTCGGATCCGGTGGTGACCACTTTCAATGTATTGGTCCCCGTGTTCATGGGGACCTGTATTGTTTTTTCAACCCATGTGGACCAGCTTCCCGTAGCCGGAAAGGGCTCGTTGCTAATGACTTTGGTTCCGTTCACAAAAATGTCGATGTTCCGAGTGCCGCTTTCCAGCGCATAACGAAACTTTACATTTTTGGTGCCTGTAATCGTATTGTTAATGGCGTTCCATTGAATGGCTGAACCAGTCATTGCATTGAAGTTAACATACCCGGAGCCAGTGTAACCTGGGTAGATCGTTTCAATGGTAGCATCCGTAAGAGTTGTTCCGGTCTCGGCTTCATAAGTAGTGCCACTACCTGTATTTCCGCCGTTATTCCCGCCAGTAATGTTGGCAACAAACGTTGTTACGCTTTGAGGTGGGAGCTGTGCCGTGAAGGCTCCATTGGATACGTTAAGCGAGGCCCCGCTTGCCAGGTTGCGACTGCTGTCCGTAATCCATGAGGACACCGTGGAGGCATTACCATTTTGCAGAACGAATTTTTGGCTTGTGGCCGAAGTTCCACGGTTAATTGCTACGACAACGACCTTGTTATCCCCTTTGTAGGCAGAAACAAATGTGTTCGTATCCGGGTTTTTGGTTGCATCCACTCTGAGATAGCCAGGCCGTACAAATTTGGAGAAATGGGCCATATTATACCCGCGTTTGCTTATGGTACCGTCCTCTTTCATCGGACCATACTGTCTGCGGATGTACCACCACACATAGGCCTGGAAATCACCTTCTACCATGGCATTGTGCATGTGATAGGAAACTTCTAGTGCTTCAGGCCAGCGGTCTGCTGAATTGTTGTCACTGTTCGGAACATACACCTCAGTCATCCACAGTTCTTTGCCAGCTCCTTTTTGCTTGAAGAGAGGGTAGGCAAAATTCGAAATCTGAGTTCCGTACGTATGTGCTCCCAGAATGTCCATGTTGGCAAGGGCCTGCGGATCATTCAGGATTGGGTCGGATATGTTCTTTAAGTACTGGAAGGATTCAGGTGCCATGACTTTGGTACCTTGAATGGAACCAGCATTTTCTTTCATGAATCGAAGGATCTCTTGTGGAGTCCACCAGGTCCAGTCATGAGCATAATCCGGTTCATTTTGTACCGAAATGGCATACAGATCTACACCGTTATTTTTCATGTAGGATACAAAGTCGTTCAGATGTTGCGCATATGCGGCATATTTGTCGTATTTCAGACGTTTGGCATTGGTGTCACCATTGCGGTTGAATGTTTCAACCATACTGCTCGGAGGATTCCATGGGGATGCGAATACGATAGCCCCCTTTTCAATAGCCCGTTTGGCTGTGGCAACTTCACGATACCAGTTATTAGAATCTGGATCAACGTAGATCCTGAGAATTGAAAAGCCTAACTGATTCTGGTCGTTACCAAAAGCAGTTTCACGTTGAGCGGGAGTCAGATCACCAATCCAAGCAGGAAGGTTAATGCCCCCAAAGCCCTTAATCAGCTGTTTTTCCGAGGACAAATTAATGTTGGCATCGCTGGCTGCTGACACATTTGTCGGGGTTAACATCAAAGGCAGGGCTGTTAAACAGGCCAAAAGAACATTAATCGTTTTTTTTAGTTTGAATTTCACTACTTTCATCCTCCTCGATAATGGTAAATGGTTACATAGATAAAACGCGACCAGGGATAACAAACAAGAATAGCGGATTGCCTGGCATTTATTTTATGTAAACCCTTTCAAAACCTCCTTCCATAAATCATAGGAAAGAAATGAAGCACATGAATTCTTTCATTTGTTGATTCTACTAAATAATTCCTAGACTGAAAACCTGACAAATTACAGTATTTTTTCTAATTAATCTCTATTTTCTAACTGTTCAATGACAGTTCTTGTCTGAATACAAAGGAGAAAACTGGAATGATGGAGATCTTCGTTTGAAATAGAGGTCTCCAATGGCGGGGATGTCGTTATTAAGGAAGGCTTTGGCTTACATATTCCTGCCTTCATTATCAAACAATGAGATCACAGAAGTTACGGGGAGGGAATCATGATGAAAGTACAGAGAAAGATTTATCGATTAACTGCAGGTATTATGACATTTTTGATTGTGATTTGCGCAGGAATATCAGTAGGAGGGCCAACAGCGGCAGCTTCAGAGTCCACATCGAATCACAATCGGTTAGCGATTATCATCGATGATGTTGGTAATGACATGAAGGGTACGGCCGAGATCCTGGCAATGCCAGTTAAACTAACGGTAGCGGTCATGCCTTTTTTGCCAACAACGAAGAAAGATGCGATAGCTGCACATGAAAAGGGGATGGATGTGATTGTGCACATGCCCATGGAACCCAAGAAAGGACGACCTGAATGGCTGGGCCCGGGTGCAATCACATCCAATCTAACAGATGAAGAAGTCCGCTCACGCGTGGAGAAAGCGATTGATGATGTGCCCCACGCAATTGGCATGAACAATCATATGGGTTCCAAAATTACTTCGGACAAACGCATCATGTCAATTGTGCTCGATGTATGCAAGGAGCGGGGCCTCTTCTTTGTAGACAGCCGTACGAACTTTCGCTCCGTGGTGGGGGAACTGGCCGTATCCAAAAATATGCCACCTGTAGGTAATGACATTTTCCTGGATGATCAAAACTCCAAGCAACTCATTCGCAAGCAACTGGATCTGGCTGCTCAGCGTGCGATCGACAAGAATATCTGTGTTGTCATTGGTCATGTCGGTCATTCGGGGATGAACACATCCGCAGTAATTCGTGAATCCGTCTCCCGTCTGCAAAATCAGGTTCAATTTGTAGGAATCGGTGATCTGGTTCGAGATGTGTGGCAATGGCATTCTGCTCCTACACTACCGACAGGTAATAAATAATGCCATTGGCAATGGACTGGGCGATTCGTTTTTGCTCAGCGGGGTCATTCATTCTGGCTCGATCTGCCGCATTGCTCAAAAATCCGGTTTCAACGATGACGGCAGGTTGCTTCACGTAATTTAATATATAAAAGGGCTTGCCCCATACGACCCCGTGCTCCGTTCCGTACAACTTGTTCATGGCATCCTGAATGGATTGGGCCAGCAAGTAACTCCTGCCTTCCTTCTGGTGCAGTACCACCGGGCCGTGTGCATTCGATCGGGGGCTCCAGTTCGCATGAATGCTGACCACGATATCTGTACTTACTTCTTCGCTAAGGCTTTTACGTTGGGCAAGATCTCTGGTATGACGGGAGCGGCTGTTCAGCCAGCGGTTCTCATCACTAAGTGCATAATCACCAAGTCGATTGATGATAACGGCATAACCTTTGCTGCGAAGCAGGAGATAGACCTTTTGGCTAATGGCCAGGTTGATATCTTTTTCCAGCACTCCTTGGGCTGAGGTACCACCGTCAATACCGCCATGGCCTACGTCGAGCAGGATAACGGGTGCTGCAAAGGCATGATGACTTGAGCGATAAGCATCTCCATCGGTCACCGGAAGCATGGATGGACTGTTCTGGGAAGGGGCTGCTTTTCCATAAGCGACATGAGGCAGCATGAGAAGGCAATGGAAGCTGATTAGCAAGGCTACCGAAGCGGTCAGCAGCTTATACATGAGAATACACACTCCTTCATGAAATAGGTATCGAATGCAGATTAACGACTCGATGGATACCTTTGGCATTAGACTGTGCATTCTGAGGGTTTTCATACTTCTTTCAATAAAAAATGTTTAACCAGTACACATCCTGCACACAATAGAACTATCGTAAACTCCGCGAATGTGCAGGAGCGAAGGAGGCAGAATTATGGCCAAAAGTGATGAGTTGGTAAAATACATTACGCAGCGTGTTGTTCATTATATCGATACGCCGAAGGATGAGCGGAAAGGCCGCACCAAAAGGAAAGAGCCGTGGGCGATGAAGTGGTTTGGTATGATCCCTTTCGCTGTATCCCTGTGGGTGGGGAAAAAGGAAAAAGAATTCGATACAGAGTCTCATAAACGAAGTTCTTCGGGTAAAGGGTGACAATCGCTTACCTATTTCACTAATGTTAAACCAAAAGACGCAATCCCTTAATATAATGGGAAGGCGTCTTATTTGTTGTGGATGTTTATAATTTTAAAGTTATCTGACCGAATCTTAAGAATTTGCTGATGATCAAGGATTTACGATGTAAAAATGACCATCTTGCTGCAATGTGCTCAAAGGGACAAAGCGTTGAATGGATGATTTTCCACCTAGCGCTACATATAGACTGGACTCTGCTTCCTGATCTGTATGCCACAGCTGATAACCGCTAACGGGTAAAGGACCGCCGTATACGATATTACGATCACCCGCTGAGAAAACAATCCCTTGATTCTCCCCGTGTTGTATTACATCTTGTGCCCGGTTGGCAGCAACAGGCTTGGCGGTAATCCACAACAGATTGTCAGCCGGATTAAAGACGGGTCTGAGATAAATTGGATCGACTGAAAAAGATGGCGTTGTGAACAAATCAGTTATGCTGGCAGAGATCTGTTTGGAATCAGCCTCCAGCAGGTTCAGGAACTCTGACGGTAGTACATCTCCGTTCGTAGCATCAATATAAAGTGCAGGATGGTTAGGTTGTTCCACTTTCCAATAAGCCAGCAGGGGAAGAGCATAACCAAGATGAAGCTCTCCTCCGCCAGCAAGTAATGCCTCAAGGTTCACATGTTGTTGATCCAAGGCTTGTCCAAGAAGTTCATTGTTGTATGGTGACTGTTCTCCATGACCATATTCACTAAGCATCAACTGACCCTGCTCTGTGACTGTAATAATCATATATCCGATAGGTTTACCTTCAAACTCAGCTTGTACGAGCCAGCTATGTGTACCTGGCCCCAGAGGGTAGAAGTCCAGTTCGGCGTTCTTCCAATGCATTTCGCCGTCCGCTGTACCAAGTGTAACAGCTTGTTGCTCTGCAAACCGTTGCACAGCAGCGGGAGCAAGCTTTTCATTCTGAATGGCATGATGTTCGGGACTATATTCTCTTGATGATGCGCGGGATAGCGAAGACGTTTTTTGTTCCTCTGCATGGGCTATCGACCAAAAAGAGAATAGGGCAAGACAACTGAACAAGCCCAAGGTCATACAGGTTGTTTTCCGAGCGTTGTGCCAACACGTATGAAAGAATCGTTTCAAATTTACACCTACTTTTCATTTATCCGTTGCCTGAGCGGGTCCTAGTTTCATTCTAGGGGACAGGCTATGCAAAGGTTGCCGCAACCTGTCGGGCAGCTGATCATGAATAAACACTACTTTTGCCAGCATTTGCAGGAAAAGTAGTGTCTTCGTCTATCTTAAGTGAAACATGCCGCTGCTAATGGCAGTCACTTTCACTTTGGGTTCATATTGCCAGATCATCTCGGTCCGGCGTGTCTCGTACTGCAGTTTCATCGCTTCACGATCTATTACCGCCTGTTTGGCTTTCTCTTCTTCGGCATCTGTCTCGGAGTCGACCTGTACTGCGGCCTCTGCCGCCAGTTCTACATCTGCTCCAATGGGTTTAGCGTTAGTTATATCCAGAACTTTTTTCAGTGGTGCAGGTGGTGTGCGGTTAGAATGGATATTCTCCGTGTCTGAGGCTATGTTAACTGGTGATTCTACCTCAGGCGTATCTTCTCGGAGTACCGCCTCATAGTAGGTGTCCAACACGTCCAGCTCCAGATCAAGCCGCTCCTGGGCTTTCTCTGCCCAGCTATAATCAAGTTCCAACAAGCGGTTTGTCAAATGAGATTCCAGAGCAGCTCCGGCATCAAATAACGAAATTTTAGCTGTCTGCACATGCATGTTCTCCGCAAGCCTCGGACTGAGATCACGTCGGTTCAGCTTAGTACCGAATTTTTCTATAATTTCACCCGAGCGAAGGGAGATGCCGAGAAAATGCAATTCCTCCCGTTTCAAATCACAGGCGAATTCCACCTTGAAACAGACACCAAGCCAAGGCTCATATACGGCTGGCGCTGTAGCGCGCAATTGCCGTTTGGCAGCCTGTTCGAACAGGTTTACGAAGGCACCGCCTTCACGGGCAGCGCCGAAAATCTGCTGGAGTCTGCGACTGCCGTACACCACTTCTTCACGCAATATTCGTCCTGGCCCCAGCTGTGGCAGTGATGGCGTAATACCAAAGTAACGGCCTAAAATCGTTTCTTTTGGTGGCTCGCCTTGAGGACTGCCGTTGGTTACGCCATTCGTTTCAGCAGCGTTAGGTGATGCTTGTGCAGCTTTGGCTTCTGCTGCTTCAATGGCCTGCTGATAACTGTCAGGATCAAATATAAATGTAAAGGACATCGTATCAGCGGGTGCTCCGGTTCGTTCCACGAACCCCCAATAATAGGGGCGATTGGTCAACGCTTTGTCCGCCTCAGGCGAGAGTTTGACTGTAACATGGGCAGGGGAACGTTCCATAATCTGACAATCAAGTGCTTCCAGATAGGTGAGAACATATGCCTGCACTTCATGGGGAGACATGGTCATGAGTTAGCTACCTCCTTTGCGAAGATCTAACAACCCGGATACGGCAGGCCCTTCATCGGCAACCTCACGTTGAATGGAGTTCAGCGATTGCCCAAGTGAATCCATTTTGCGGCGAATATCTTCATCGGTTTGTGATTCCAACATGATTTTGTACAAACTTTTCTCAATAGACTCCTTCTTCTCCAACCGTTCCAGAATGACATCCAGCCCGCCGATCACCATCTCAAACATATTGATCTTCTCATGCAGCAGATTCAGAATATGTTCCTCAATCGTTCCAGTCGTGGATAAATTGAAGATGTTCACGTCATTTTGCTGTCCAAGCCGGTGTACCCGACCGATCCGCTGCTCTACCCGCATGGGGTTCCAAGGCAGATCAAAGTTGATCATATGATGGCAAAATTGCAGATTGATGCCTTCACCACCTGCTTCGGTTGCAATCATGGCTTGCACACGCCCGCGGAAGAGATCCATCATCCAGTCTTTTTTGCCTCGATTCATGCCACCCCGATAGGGTACCGCCGTAAGCCCATTGTTGCGGAAATAGTTTAGCAGATACTCCTGCGTGGCCCGGTATTCGGTGAAGATAATTACTTTTTCATTCATGTTCCGAATCAGTTCCATTGTTTTCTCGGCTTTGGTATTTTCCTTGATCGCTTTAATATGGGCAACGAGTTCCCAAATCTTGTCCCGAAGGGGAGAGTCCAGCGGAAGTTTCTTCGACAGATTAACCAGTGTCACGAATACAGCATCCCGACTGCTGCACACTTCACGCTGCAATGTAACAAGGGAGAGCATGCTGCTCAGGTTGCCACCAGCTTCCTGGTACTGGTCTTTGACAAATGAAGTCACACCATCATAAAGCGCTTGTTCTTCGGGCGATAGTTGCAGATTCACGTTGGAGACGTTCCGTTTGGTAAATTGAACGGGGCCTTCGCCACGGCGGTTACGAATCATGACTTTGGATAACTCGTTCTTAAGCTGCTCCTGATTTTTCGGAACTCGTTTGTCTACAACAAAGTTGGCCGCAAAGTCACCCTGACGACCCAGTTGACCGGGCTTCAGCAGGTTGATCAGATTGAACAATTCGCTCATATCGTTCTGCACAGGTGTAGCTGTAAGCAGCAGACAATACTTTTTGCGCAATTTCAGCATGAATTGATAGTTAGTTGTTTTCTTGTTTTTGAGCTTATGAGCCTCGTCAATAATAATCATGTCGTAATCGGTATTCAGCAGCATATCTTTATGCGGGTCACGTTTGGCTGTATCCATGGAAGCAACAACCACTTCATTCTGCCAGGAATAGGCCTTTTTCTGGGCAATGGCAGGGATGCCAAATTTCGAATTCAACTCCCGTACCCATTGGAGCACAAGAGACGCTGGCACGAGAATGAGTACCTTGGATACGAGACCCCGAACCATATATTCTTTCAGAATGAGACCGGCTTCAATGGTTTTGCCAAGACCCACCTCATCGGCGAGAATGGCCCGGCCTGACATTTCAAATAATACTCTGCGAGCAGTGTCCATCTGGTGAGGGAGTGGAGTAAGGCCTTGTAGATGCTTCAAACACTGGATCTCGTCAAAATTGGGAATCAGGTTGGTTTCTTCGGCTTGAATGCCCAGTTGGAAGAGTCGATAATCCCCCCAAGGACCTCCTTTATCCAGTCGTGATTCCAATTGATTAATCCAGCTTCGATCAAATTCCAACGGAACGGGCAGCTCGGCTACAGGTTGATTGGTGTGGTGCGGGTTTTTCCGGTTCATGGTGCTTCCTCCCCTGCCATACGTGATGACGTTTTATTCGTAGGTAATAGTATGGACGAATGAGAGTCAGTTCATAACTATGTGGGTTCAAATAAGGAATATTTACACTTGTCACTCCGATGACAGATTAACCTACCGATCGCTGTTATCCCCAGATTTTTTTGATTCCCTTCTCCAATGGGGAAAACCCGGGGATAGCGTATGCTTTCGATGCAGCTTTCTTTCAGAAAGCTTTTAGGCGAACGCTTCGCTTTTCAGGTTTTTTCTGTCCCAAAAAATTCAAAGATTTTGTATGCGTGAGTCTGAGGGTGTGTGAAGAAGCTTGTCCGAGAATGGGGAGTCTATGAGGATGGACTATGATAAAAGTCGCATGGAAAATCAATATATGGTGTATTATACTGGATTTAAATCACTATATGTGGTGTTTCATCATAATTTATTCTTATAGTGAAAATGGAGCTTGAATCCGGGGAGGTTGAACGTAGCGATGAAATCGAACCAACGATCGTACCAATTAGAAGGACTCAGCGAAAAAATATTTCTGGACCGATACGCCTGGAAGGACGCTGATTCGAATCATGCCAAGGTCGGAGATGTGGTACTCGTATTAACGAAGGATGATCCCAAGTTCCCAACCAAGGAAGTGGGCGAAATCATAGAACGTCAGGATCAGCTTGTACAGGTAAGAACTCGAAGCGGAGAGATGATCGAGACAAACGTGGAGAAATTGACACTCAACATAGAAAAAACACCGGAAGAGATGTGGGACCGTCTTGCCAAAGCGATGGCTTCTGTCGAATCCACAGCCGATCAGCGGGCAACGTGGGAGTCCAAGTTCCGCTCTGTGTTGGAAGATTGGAAGTTAGTACCCGGAGGACGCATTGCTGCGGGCGCGGGGGCAAGCGATGAGCTGACACTTTTCAATTGTTATGTCATTCCGTCTCCACAGGACAGTCGGGGTGGCATCATGAAGACTTTGACCGAGATGACGGAGATTATGGCACGTGGGGGAGGCGTGGGTATTAATCTGTCCTCTTTGCGTCCTCGCCGAGCGGTGGTGAAAGGTGTCAACGGATCATCCAGCGGTTCCGTATCGTGGGGCGGATTGTTCAGTTATACGACTGGACTGATTGAACAGGGCGGAAGCCGCCGGGGTGCGCTTATGCTCATGATGAATGACTGGCATCCGGATGTGCTTGATTTTATTACCGTGAAACAAACGATGGGGCAGGTGACCAATGCTAATCTGTCTGTATGTGTGAGCAACGCATTTATGGAGGCTGTCAAGCAGGACGGAGATTGGGATTTGGTTTTCCCCGATACGAACGATCCAGACTACGACACCGAGTGGAACGGGGATATGCAGAAGTGGAAAGCCGCAGGTCATTCGGTGGTGCACTATCGTACGCTGAAAGCTCGTGAAATCTGGCATACCATTATTGAATCAGCCTGGAAATCGGCAGAGCCTGGTGTGGTATTCATGGAGTACTACAACCAGATGTCCAACAGCTGGTACTTTAACCCGATCATCTGTACTAATCCTTGCGGTGAACAAGGTCTGCCTGGCTGGGGGGTATGTAATCTGTCTGCGATCAATCTGTCCAAATTCTATGATGAAACGAATCATGATGTGGCATGGGATGAACTGGCGGAAACCACTCGTATCTCGGCTAGATTTTTGGACAATGTCATCGATGCAACACCATATCATTTTGAGGAAAATAGACTGAATCAGCAGCGTGAACGCCGGGTTGGGCTTGGCACCATGGGACTGGCAGAGCTGATGATTAAGCTGCGTATCCGATACGGCAGTCCTGAATCCCTTATTTTTCTGGATAAACTGTATGGATTCATGGCGAAAGAGGCCTATCTGGCATCGGCAGAGATTGCAGCAGAGAAGGGAGCTTTCCCAGCTTTCGAAGCTGAACCGTACTTACAGAGTGGATTCATGAAAAACATGGTTGCAACGTACCCTGAAGTGGGAGAGGCCATTCGTAAACAGGGCATTCGAAATGTCACGCTGATCACTCAGGCGCCAACGGGAAGTACTGGTACGATGGTGGGCACATCCACAGGTATTGAGCCGTATTTCGCCTTCAAGTATTTCCGTCAAAGCCGTCTAGGTTATGATGAACAGTTCGTACCCATTGCGCAAGATTGGCTGGATGAACATCCGGGTGAAGCTTTACCAGACTATTATGTGACGGCGATGGATCTGTCGGCTGAGAATCACATCCGGGTGCAGGCTGCGATCCAGCAATGGGTGGATAGCTCCATCTCGAAGACGGCCAACTGTCCGGCTGATTTTACGGTGGAGGATACGGCTGAGCTGTACGAACTGGCCTTCGACCTTGGCTGTAAGGGAGTAACGATATATCGCGACGGCAGCAGGGATGTGCAGGTGTTGTCCACGTCGAAGAAGGAAGAGGCCAAGACCGAAGATGAAAACACGGGGGAAGCAGGAGAGAAGACTGCCGTATCTGCAATAGATAACCCGAATAATATTGGAGGGCAGGCAGGTGTTGGATCTTTCAGTAGCGAGGTTGATGTTGAGACTCTTTCTTCTGATCAAGCCCCTTCTTCTGCTACAGTGCTGGATAAACAATACAGAAGCCGTCCTCAAGTACTGCGCGGTGCAACATACAAAATCAATACGCCATTCGGGATGGCTTACATTACGATCAACGATCTGGAGGGAACGCCGGGTGAGATCTTCCTGAACGTGGGCAAAGCGGGATCGGACGTGTTTGCCATGGCTGAGGCACTCGGTCGAGTGTGCTCTCTGTTCCTTCGATACGGAGATCATGGGCACAAGGTTGAACTCTTGATCAAACATCTCAAGGGAATCGGCGGTTCGGGAGCGATTGGCTTCGGAGCCAACAGGGTTGAATCGATTGCTGATGCAGTCGCCAAAGCATTGGAAAGTCATGTACAGAGCAACGCTCAGGAGAACGAAACTGGAGTAACAAAAGAACAGAACCAAGTGAAGAGCGTATATCCACAAGTGGAGGATCAGAAAACCTTTACCGAATCGAGAGATTTATGTCCTTCATGCGGCTCGGCATCCCTGATGAATGTGGAAGGTTGCAAAACATGCAGCAACTGTGGGTACAGTAAGTGCAATTAAATACCTTTTGAAAAAAGAGAAAAAGAAAGGCACTCCTGACTCCATTACGAAGTCAGGAATGCCTTTTTGTCATTTAGCTAACTAACACCAATCCTGGCATCGATCTGCAAGTGATTGCAATTCATTAAATAAAACGCCAGCATGGTAGCCGTCGCACACAGCGTGATGTAACTGAACGGATAAGGGAAGATATACTTGATCGTTTTGTTGAACATATTTCCCCATCGTGAAAATAGGTAACAAGTAGGTTCCCTCATTGTAAATATTCAGATTAAATCCAGTAAAGTTCACCCAGGGAATGCTGGAAACGGGAAATGTATTTGGCGGTTCATTGGGTTTGGCAACAAATTGTTTGTGATCTTTGTAATTCTTCATATCTTCCAGATAACGAATGTGGAATGTCTCGAAATCTTCATGGAATGTCGTCCAGATCGTTGAGAAACTCTTGTCGTCCTCATGGAAAATCGTATAACTCGGAGACATTTCGTCCCAGTAGCCCAATCTCCCCTCGGCATCAAAACAGGTTCGGAATTCCCTGTGTGCATTGACGACCGTAGAGATCATATGAATAAGAGCGGGATAGAACTTCAATCCTTTAAGCTTCAGTTCGTTGATCAATAGAGTGATATCCAGATTAGCAGTTATGCTGTAAGTACATCTGACCTGATTCAAGTAGTGGTCAAAGTATGGCTTTCGATCCCACTGATCTAACACGATTGAATTAAACATAAGTTATAACCTCCTAAATTTGAATATTGCCTTCATTTAGGAGGTATATTTGACTGATTTGACCATATCCTATCACATTCCCAGTATCGTATTTTTAGAAATTGACCATCTCAGTATAACATGATACTGAATGTGTCGCTTATAGCGAAATCCTCTGCAAAACGCTTTTTCAACCAGATTTTTTACTTTATAATTAAAGTTGTGTTTATAACGAAGAAGAGAGGGGATTAGATGCGTCAGCCGATAGAAGAACCCATATTTTATTCTTATCCTGGAATGGTAGCGGTGGTGACTTCACGTCATGAGGGAGTTCAGAATGTGATGGCGTCCGGATGGCATACATACATCGGATCATCACCAGGCGTATATGGCATCTCCCTTCGTAAGGAAACATACTCCTATGAACTCATTGAGAAGAGCGGCGTATTCGGTGTTCATTTCCTGCCAGGTCATCGATCGGAGTGGATTCAAGCTGCAGGAACGTTCAGTGGAAGAGCTACGGATAAATTCACAAGATTCGGCATTCCATATGAGGAAGGAATCAAGGTAAGTGTACCCATTTTGACAGACGCTTATTTTGCTTATGAATGCAAGGTTATGGAGATTACGACATATGGTGACCATGAATGGATTGCAGGCGAAGTGTTGCAGCGATATCAGGATCAGAAGTATTTTCTGGAGAATGGAATGGTTGATCTGGAGAAGTTACAAATCCCAATGTATACAGGGCGTTCAACATACCGGATCATGGATGCGAGAACAGAAGAAAAGATTCACCCGTTCCACCTCTAGGGTCCTAGGCAAGAAGAAGCAATTATGAGCAAAACTTTCAATCCGGTCTGACATAGGTTTATAATGGATATTGGCTGCTGAGCAAGTCGGCAGCCTTTTGTTATGGATTCAATTGTTTCAATCGATGTATGCGTGGGTATGCTGGTTTGCGCAAGCGGGACAGGTAATTTTAGCCACTCAATGAAAAATACTATATTTAACGACAAAATTAGAGTATGATTTTACAGCTATATGAGCTGGCAGGAAAGGTTACATCGGTTTAATCGTTTGTAACTATTCCTGTAAAGTATGAGGCTTATTTCGGGCGTATAATGCTAAACGTGAACTCACGAATGAATATAAAGAATATTTTAATGATTAAACTTAATGGACAGGCAATTCGTCTTCTTTAAGATTATAGAATTCACACAGAATGTAGCATCATCGGATCGTGCTTCAAACAGAAGCTTTTCTTATGTTGTAAATGAAAGATGGAAGGTGCAATACGTATGTTAATGACAACCAGAACGATCAGGAGTTCCTTTATGCCCCCAACACCGATGTTGTTGATTCACAGTAACAAGGAGGGGCATGCATGTCACAATCGTTAAACCGTAAGAGACATATGAATGGACTTGACGGCTTGCGAGCCATCGCTGTACTTGCGGTAATCGCGTATCATCTGAATTTGGATTTTATTCCGGGCGGACTGCTCGGTGTAGGGATATTCTTTGTTCTCTCGGGATATTTAATTACAGATATTCTCGTGTCACAGTGGCAGGAACATGGACGCATTTCACTCGGTGATTTCTGGGTAAGACGGGTGAGGCGTTTGCTTCCAGGCATGCTGACCATGACAGCTGTGGTGATGATCTGGTTAGCTTGTACAGACCCATCCCGGCTTGCTGCGCTTCGTGGTGATATCGTTTCGGGTGTATTATACATAAGCAATTGGTGGTATATCTTTCACAACGTTTCCTATTTCGAAAGTTTTGGCCCTCCATCACCGTTTGGACATTTCTGGTCACTGGCTGTGGAAGAGCAATTTTATCTTATATGGCCTCTTCTACTGATCGCAGCAATCGTAGTGTTCAAAAGAAAGGGATGGCTGGTCGTCTTCATTGTCGTCGCAGCTGAATTGTCTGCTGGCGCAATGGCCATCATGTATAATCCGGATCTGGACCCGAGCCGTGTATATTATGGAACAGACACGCGGGCATTCGCACTGCTTGCCGGTGCTGCTCTTGCAGTGGTGTGGCCTAGTCGCAAGCTGTCGAACTCTCTGTCTGGCATGAACCGGCTTGTGCTCGATGTGTCGGGACTTGCTGCGCTCGCTTTGTTAATCTACATGATGCTGAACAGCAGTGAATATGATGCGTTTCTGTATCAAGGGGGCATGGTGCTTCAGGCTATCGCAACAACGTTGCTGGTAGCGGTGTTGGCTCACCCATCGTCTTTCCTGGCACGTATCATTGGAGCGAAGCCATTACGCTGGATCGGAGAGCGATCCTACGGATTATATCTGTGGCATTATCCTGTCATTATGTTAACCAATCCCGCGGTGGATACGGGAGGAGCACATCCTGTACGAATCATTTTACAGGTTGCTGCAACGGTTGTACTGGCCTCATTGTCCCTTAAATATATTGAAAATCCGATTCGGTACAACGGATTCCGTGATTCTTGGTCCCGATTATGGGGAAGAGGGCGGTCATCGATCGGTATACGTAACGTATGGTGGAAGCGGGCAGGTCTGTTGATGACGATTCTGCTGTTGTCCTATACGGTATCTCAGATGATGGTCTCACATGCAGCGAACTCCGATTCCCATTCGGTATCGATGTCCAACACATTGAATGGAGAGAATTCCGTAGAAGAAGAACAGGGACAGGATGTGTTGCCAGCTATTACAGCGACGTCAGGCTCTGGTCAAAAGAACGATGCTCATACCCATAAACCGGAAGCAGGAACGAAAGATGATCTGGGGAAAAACGAGAAACCAACAGGAGAGTCTGCTCCAGACTCAAAACCTGACGACCAAGACAATTCAGTGAATCCTGGCAAGGACGGTCAGTCTGAAGATAAGCCGGCTGATGACTCCGTGACTAACGAGAATGATACACCAGATGACGCTGGAGCGAATCAATCCGATAATACGGATCATGCGGATGATGCACCTGATTCATCTCAGGACAATGAAGAAACGGCTCCTCCTGCCCAGGATGGCAAGGTTCATTATACCGTCATTGGAGATTCGGTGATTTTGGATGCAAAACCGTATCTGGAGCAAAGTATATCGGGAGTGTATGTGGACGGACATGTCGGTCGTCAGATGTGGCAGGCAGGTGATGTATTGGAAGGTCTGAAGCAAAACAACCAAATGGGCAGCAAAGTGGTGCTGGAGCTCGGGACGAATGGTTCCTTTAACTCCAAAAACTTGAATGCTGTGCTTGATTATCTGAAGGATGAGGATCGGGTATATCTGGTTACTGTGCGTGTACCTCGTCCGTGGGAACGTACGGTGAACAGGGCTTTGAATGAGGCAGCATCCAAATACAGCAATGTCTCGTTGATTGACTGGAACAGTGCAAGTGAGGGACATGACGAATATTTTGAAAAAGACGGCGTACATCTCACTACGCAAGGATCCGAAGCTTTTGCAGATCTGGTGAAAAACAGTATCCAATAATACGCAATCCAGATTTAATACGATTTAGCACTTATTCATTATATATAGCCTGGGTTGAAGCTACCGACGGCTGCAACAAGAAAGAGCTCTCATTGTGAGGGCTCTTTTTATATGTTATGAACAATAAGTCAGCAAAGTAAGTTCCAAACAGGGGAACCGATATTTTTCACCCCTGCATCCGTGGATCGTCACCTTACGGTATGATAGCGTTAACATTTACAATAAGTGTATTCAAATCGCCGAGGGGGATTATAGAGATGTTGAAAAAATGGCTTTCGGGTTTCCTGGCAATAACATTGTTCTCCATTATTCTGGCTGGCTGTGCTGGCGGGGACACTTCAGAAGGAGGCAGTGGCAATGACAAAGTAACCGTCACTCTCTGGCACAACTGGACCGGACAGGATGCAAAGGCGGTTGCGATGCGCAAAATAATTGAAGATTTTCGCGCGGCGCATCCAGATATTGAAGTTGTGGATGAAGGCCTGCCAACAGATGGTCTCAAAACTCGGCTTCGTACGGTGGCAGCTGCCAACGAGATGCCAGACCTGTTCGTGATGTGGCCAGATGCCATGACAAAGGAATTTGTGAAAGGTGACCTGTTACAGCCCATTAATGCAGAGCTGGACGCAAAGCCGGAGTGGAAAGACAACTTTATCCCGAATGCACTGGATGGATACACTGTGGACGGGAATATCTACTCCGTGCCGATGAATCTGGCGCCAAGTTCCTTCATTTATTACAATGAAGCTCTTTTCAAGCAGTACAACGTGAAAGTGCCTGAGACGTGGGCGGAACTGGAACAAGCGATTGCTACATTTAATCAAAATAAAGTCATTCCCATGGCACTTGGCAACAAAGCCAACTGGGTAGCTCAATCAACGATATTCAGTACACTGGCTGATCGGATTACCGGCACAGACTGGTTCCTGAAAGCGACAGCACAAGATGGTGCAAGCTTTACCGATCCGCAATTTATTGAAGCCTTGAACAAGATGCAGGAGCTTGGCAACACCAAGGCATTCCAGGATGGATTCAACAGTATCGATGAGACACAGATGATGCAGCTTTATTTCCAAGGTAAGGCAGCGATGGTCATGAACGGTGGATGGGCCTTGGCAAATCTGGTGAACAATGCACCTGAAGAGGTGTTGAACAACACCCATATTACGATTCTTCCTCCAGTGGACGGAGGTCAGGGTGAACCAAGAACAACATCCGGTGTTGTAGGAACCGGGTTGGGTGTAAGTAAAAAGCTGAGCGGTGCACAAAAAGAGGCAGCGATGGAGCTGTTCTACGCGCTGGCAGGACCTGATGGTCAGAAGGCCACATTGGATAGCAGCACATTGGTGAGTTACAAGATTGATCTGGACAAAACCAAAGCACATCCATTGTTCGTAGAATTATATGATCTGATGCAGGAAGTGAAGATCACGCCAGTATACGATTCCAAGCTGGGATCGGCAACGGTTGAGGTTATTAATAATGCATTGCAAGAGTTGCTTATGGGCGGCAAGGCCGAAGACATTGCGGCTAAAATTCAGGCGGCTCAAGCCAATGCAGTTAGTCAGTAACCATTCGTTAAAACCCCTTCCCGGCAGGGGAGGGGTTTTAAGTATGAATGGGATAGTCAGTTGCAAGTTGGTAAAGGAATTTATCGAAGGGAAGTGAACAGATGAACGCACTGCGCAGTCGGCGTTTTATTATGCTGGGGTTGGCCCCGGCAGTCATCATTTATGCATTGTTTGTATTTGTACCGGTCGTGTGGTCGGCATACTACGGTTTCTTCAACTGGTCCGGCATCGGCGCATCCAAATATATTGGTGTGGATAATTACGTGGAGATCTGGCATGATCCTGTATTTTGGCGGGCACTGAAAAATAACGTTATTTTTGTGTTGGCATCGGTATTTGGACAAATTCCGTTAGCGCTGATGCTGGCGGTCATCTTACACAAAAGCAATCCATTACAGCGGTTTCTGCGCTCAGCCGTATTTCTGCCGATGGTGTTATCCACTGTAGTTATCGGTATGATCTGGCAGTATATCTATCATCCGCAGATCGGGATATTGAACTTTCTGCTGGACGCACTGGGGCTGGAAAGTTGGAAGCTGCAATGGCTGTCCGATGACAAGATTGCAATTTTCTCATTGGTACCGCCGCTGCTCTGGAGCTTTGTCGGGTTGTATCTAATTATCTTCATCTCGGCGCTACAGAATATTCCCGGCGAGATTCATGATGCTGCCAAAATAGACGGGGCTTCAGGAATCCGGAAGCTGGTATCAGTCTCTTTGCCCATGATCTGGGGTACGGTTCAGGTAGCGATCATTCTATGTATTTCGGGTAGTCTGAAATCATTCGATCTGGTCTACATCATGACCAAGGGTGGTCCGGCACATGCGACAGAACTGCTTGCAACGTATATGTACAATTCAACCTTTACAACATACCGATATGGTTTTGGTAGTGCGATCTCAACAACTATTGTACTGATTTCCCTGCTGCTGATCGGAACAAGCCAGTGGCTAACCAGTCGCAAACGAAAAGAGAATCAATAGAGAGGAGGAGTTATCATGCAAGTGACACCTGTATCCATGCCATCACCACGAAGCAGCTCGGGCCATCCGATTCGCCGCCTACGTAGCGGAATTGTTTGGACGCTGCTAACGGTCTATGGTATTTTAACATTGTATCCGTTCTACTGGCTCGTGATTAGTGCATTCAAAACAAATGAAGATTTCTATAGCAGGCCCTTTGGTCTGCCGGAAAACTGGAATGTTGCCAATTTCAGCAATGCATGGGAAAGCTCCAGGCTGGGGACCGCTTTTGGCAATTCACTAATCGTATCGGTGGGGTCACTTATTCTAACGCTGTTTATTGCAGCGCTGGCTTCATTCATCCTGGCTCGTTTCCAGTTTCGCTGGAAAGGGTTAATCATGACCTTCTTTGTTGTTGGCATGCTCATTCCGATCCATAGTACACTTGTCCCCTTATTTATTTTAATGAAACAGATGTCCCTGCTAAATACGTACTGGGCCTTAATATTACCTTATACGGCTTTTGCATTGCCTACGGCAATTTTTGTGCTTACTGCTTATCTGACAAGTGTTCCACGTGATATTGAAGAAGCAGCTTTTATTGATGGAACAGGACTTTGGGGGCTGTTTACCCGGATCATGTTACCCATGTCCGTACCTGCGTTGTCAACGGTTACGATCCTGAGTTTCTTGCATGCGTGGAATGACTTTTCATTTGCGCTTGTATTCATCAACAAAACCGGATTGAAAACGTTACCGCTGGCCATTGCGAACTTTGCGGATGGGTATCAAACCGATTACGGATTAACGCTTGCTGCCATGACCCTGTCGGTCATTCCAACCATTATCTTGTATCTCGTATTCCAGGAACAGGTTATGAAAGGTATGACAGCCGGAGCTGTCAAAGGGTAAGCGAAAGCGCATCCAGAGGAGGAGAAACGTTTGGCACGCTGGCTCACATCTTCGTTACAAAGGAAGCTATCCGTCGTTGTGACGGCTTCAATGATTGTGCCTTTGCTGGCCTTGGGCCTGTTTGCCTTTCTAATCTCTTCCCGCATCACAGAGCAAAAAACAAAGCTGTCCGGCATGGATACGCTGAAACAGGTAGAGGCCAATCTTCGTTATATGTTGCAGGATGCCGAGAATCTCTCCATTTTCCTGATTGGAGAACGGGACATCCAGCAGTATCTTAGCCACAATGAAGATCATGAGCTGGACCGGGTGGATATCCTGGGCAGGATGACCAATCTGGCGGCTTCCAAGAAATATATTGCGAACATCGCCATATATCCAAGCCGATTCGATGCCACATTGTCTACGGCTACCTGGTATGAATACAATAATTCAAGTTTATCTTATCCACCAGTGCCGAGCGGAGAAGCAGTGAAAAAATGGACGGGGGTATATCCGGTCCAGAATTATGCGGGTATACAAAATGTGATCACATTGGTTCGGCCGATTCGCAGTATCCATGATTATCGACCCATCGGCTGGTTAGCCATTAGTCTGGATGAGAAGGCCATATCCAAGGGATGGGCCGCTCTGGGATTAGGCAGAGGGCAAGGCAGACTGGAGCTCATCGGCAGTTCTGGAGAGATTCTGTCTTCGATGGACAAATCCCGGCTTGGACTTAAGCTGGAAGGTGTCGAACCAGGGATTTCGACGTTAATTCAGAATGGCGGTAGCGGAACCACCACGTATGGCAGTGGTGACGATAAACGGACGTTGCTCTATTATCCGGAAGAATTGACGGGGTGGACGTTGGTTGGAACGGTTCCTTATGACCAGTACAAGTCGGAGAATCGGTACATTCTTATTCTAACCGGCTGCGCCGTTGCGATGTCTGCTGCGATCAGTGCTGGCTTGGTCTGGTTTACGGTGAGGCGTGTGACGAGGCCGCTTCGTGTGCTTACTCGGCATTTGTCCCGAATTGATCCAGAACGTCCGCTTCCTTTGTTTCGATCTGAAAGTGATGACGAGATTGGCAGGCTTGGGGAGAGTTACAATCTGCTCGGTGCACATATTCAGTTATTGAAGGAAGAGGTTATTCGAGGTGAAGCTCGCAAAAAAGAAGCGGATCTTCGTGTGCTTCAGGCGCAGATTAACCCGCACTTTCTGTATAACACGCTCTCTTCAATTCATTGGATTGCCTTGATGTCTGAAGAGAAGCGGATCGCGGATATGGTTGAGGGCCTGAGTGATTTTCTACGTATCAGCTTGAATAATGGTCAGGATTACTGCCCTGTGGAACAGGAGATCGCTCATATTCGCCATTATGTGCGTGTGCAGTCGATTCGTTTCCCTGATCAATTTGTGTTGCATTATATCGTAGATCCAGCGCTTGAGAAGCGAATGATGCTGAAGCTATTGCTGCAACCGCTTGTTGAGAACGCCATGATTCATGGCATTCAGCCCAAAGCAGGCGTGGGCACCATCACCATAATGATTCGCAAGGATCCGGATAATGAACAGATGAATGTGCTGGTGCTGGATGATGGTGTCGGCATGGAGCCGGACATGCTGGAACAATTAAGGATAAGCATTAGGGAATGGAAGGGAAAACAGCCGGAAAAACAGCTAAACCAAGGCGGTTATGGGCTCTGCAATGTGAATGAGAGGCTGCTGCTCCATTATGGAGCGGATGCACAGCTTGAAGTAGACAGCAGGGTTGGGGGAGGTACCCGGATTTCGTTTTCCATTCCAATCTTGGAGGGTTCGCCATGAGACTATTAATTGTTGATGATGAAGTGATTATCCGTACAGGGCTTGCCAGCGTTATTGCTTGGCATGAACTCGGAATTGAACTCCTTCAACCTGCTGCCTCGGCAGAGGAGGCGTTAACACGCATGGCTGAGGAACGTCCGCATATCCTGATGACGGATATTCGGATGACAGGTAGATCAGGGCTGGAACTGGCAGAAGAGGGCCTGCGATTGCTACCTGAGCTGGAGGTCATTATTTTGTCCGGATACGATGACTTTTCTTATGCGCAACAGGCGATTCGCCAAGGCGTTACAGATTATCTGCTCAAAACAAGCAAGCCGGAAGAGATCATCAAGACCGTATTACAGGCCAAACAAAGAATCACGGAACGTTGGGCAGAGAAGTCCAGAGAGGGACAGCTTATGCGGGAGAATCGGGAGCGGCTATTTGCCGGGTGGATCATTGACGGTGACACCGCTTCGGGCCAATTTCCTTCGTTTTTGCGATCTGATGTTGGAAAAGAGGCAGGGGTTAATGGCCTTGATGATGAACAGCTTCTCAGACAAGTCATTATTCTTCGAGCAGAGGGTTGGGATCGATCCTCGGATGCGCTATTACGATTTGCGGTGCAGAATACCCTGGAGGATATGTTACCTGGTGCCATTGCTCATGTAGAGAAACAGCAAATTATTTGTGTAGTTTCATGGCCGCCTGTGGAACATGAAACTACGTTCAGGCTGGAGAGTGCATTACGTCGGGTGGAGCAATTACTGAAGTGCACCCTGCGCGCAGCGGTAGGTCTGCCTGTGCGTGGATATGCAGATCTGCACGAAAGCTACAGTACTGCCTCAGCTGCATTCCGATATCGGGGTTTGATGGATTATAAAGTATGGCATTATGAGCACATTCAGGATCGTCAAGGTGGCAAAACCGTACTTACGCACGAAGAGGAGACCAGACTTGGTACAATATTGCTGGATAATGATTCAGTCACGTTAACGACATGGACGCGGGAACTTGTGGCTAAGTTGATTACAGAACCGGAGGTCACACCAGAATCGTTCAGTGCCTGTCTGCACTCAGCCGTTATTGCAGGTCATCGCTGGCTGACTCGCACAATGCGAGCCACAGGGCGTGAAGAACCCACAAGGCTCGAGCCATGGTTGCCGGAACCCGATGCCGAAGCTGCGGAGCTCGGGGATATGCTGTTCCATCATCTGTATGGTCTGATGCATGTCTATCATAGCCGAATGGCTCAGGGACAGGCTGCCCATGTGCAGAAGGCTATCGGTTATATTGAATCTTCATTGGCGCAGGATATTAATCTGCAGCAGGTAGCTGGACATGTTCATTTGCATCCGGGTCACCTCAGTGAGCTGTTTAAAAAAGAAATGGGTGTGACCTTCGGAGATTTTGTCACCGATATGCGTATACGAAGAGCGATGGATATGCTCGCGGTGTCTCCAGCGAAGGTTAGTGAGGTCGCTGCCATCAGCGGCTACGAGGACGTGAAATATTTTAGCAGACTGTTCAAAAAACATACCGGCAAGACCCCGAGTGAATATCGCGAAGAGGCGTTGTCGTTCAAGCCTTCGGGAAGTTAGAGATGAGCAGATTAGGAAACATGTCTTGCCTTACTGCAAACGTTTTCGATAGGGTATTACTCAGGGTTATTGGAGAGTGAGGGCATACTGATGAAGACCTATAGTTCAAGTCAGGATTTATCGGGACAATGGAAGATACAACATTTTGAAGTTGGAGAGAAGCGGGCAATGGATGTGGCAGCAGCTGCGCTGGATGACCGTTTCTGGATTGGGGCTGAAGTGCCTGGCGATGTACACGCTGCACTGGTTGAGCGCAGTATTATTGATCCGCCCTATTATGGACATAATGATGCCAAAAGTCGCTGGATTGAACAAAAGGAATGGTGGTACCGCACAACCTTCAATCTGGTGAGAGATACAGAGAGCGAGGAGCACTTTGAATTGGTGTTCGAAGGATTGGATACGTTTGCAACGATATATGTCAACGGCCATGAGGTCGGGAAAACGGCCAATATGCTTATGTCACATACGTTTAATGTAACGTCACTGGTACGGAGCGGCTGGAATGCGATTGCTGTCAAGTTTGACCCGCTTCACCTGCATCACCGGGACAAAGAAACCTTCGACTGGTCCTCGTATACGAAGGAACGGCCATGGTTGCGTAAAGCAGCGATGAACTTTGGCTGGGACTGGGGTCCACGCATGGTTACGGTGGGGATCTGGGGTGCCGTACGACTGGAAAAACGAACAATCGCCAAGCTGGAAAGTGTGTATGCTCGAACGGAATCAGTCAGTACAGAGCTTGCTGTATTACGCGTCACGGCGGATGTGAAGTCAGTCTTGTCTTACCGTAGCAGACAGAAACGTGAGCAGGCTGTGGTTGCGACCTGTAATGTTCGTCTGTTGGATCGCAGCGGACACGAGGTGGCAGGTGCCAGTGAACTACCTCTAGAAGGTGGTAAGGCAGAAACCACATTAAACATTACGTCACCTCAGTTATGGTGGACTCATGATCTGGGTGAACCTTATCTGTATACGCTGGAGGTTACATTATACGCAGATGGCGTTGAGGTGGATCGTTATAGCGAGCCTTATGGGTTACGAACGATTGAGCTGGCTCTTCACAATGAACGGGGTGAAGATACATTTACGTTTATTCTGAACGGAGTCAAAGTATATGCCAAGGGTGCCAACTGGATTCCGGCTGATCATCTTATTGGTGCCATCCCAAACTCCCGGTATCGTGAGCTTGTCGAGCTGTCGGTGGAAGGGCATATGAACATGTTGCGTGTCTGGGCTGGTGGTATATATGAGAAGGATGTCTTCTACGATGAGTGTGATCGGCAAGGAGTGTTGGTGTGGCAGGATTTTGCATTCGCGAACGCACTGTTCCCGGATTTCAATCGTGATTTCATGGATAATGTACGGCAAGAGGTAGAAAACAATGTCTTACGCCTGCGTAACCGTGCCTCGCTTGCTATCTGGTGTGGTAATAACGAGATTGACTGGCTCTATGATATGAAGTCGGCAAGTGGAGATATTACCAGTCCGTTCTACGGTGAACAGATCTATCATGAACTGATCCCTGAAGTGCTGGATCGCTTGGATCTGTCCCGTCCGTACTGGCCTTCTTCGCCGTTCGGGGATAGCAACGGTCAGGATGCGAATGATCCCGATGTCGGGGATCGTCACAACTGGCAGGTATGGCATGGCTCGGTCTATCCAAGGAAGCATGGAGAGCCGCCGCTGCTGGACTATAGTATTGAAGGTGTGACGTTTAAAAATTACAAAAAGGATCATGCGCTTTTCAGCAGTGAATTTGGTATGCATGCCTCGGCCAATCGTTACACGCTGGAGAAAAATATGCCCGCTGGGCAGTTTTACTGGGGCAGTCCAGAGATGGCCTACCGTAACAAGGATACCAATCATCAGAAAGGCATTCTGCTAATGGAGGGTTACACAGGCATTCCGCAAGATATAGAAGAGTATATGAACTACTCCATGCTTACTCAAGCAGAAGGGCTGCGATATGGAATTGAACATTTCCGGCGGATCAATCACCGTAACAGCGGAGCGCTTGTGTGGCAATTGAATGACAGTTGGCCGGGGACAAGTTGGTCCATGATTGATTATGAACTGCTGCCGAAGGCATCCTTTTATTATGGGAAAATATTCTTTCATCCTGTCCTGTTGTCACTGGAGCATGAGCCGGGTGATCCGCTTGCGTTGTGGGTTGTGAACGATACACGTGACGTCTTAAAAGGGGAGCTTCGACTTAATATCTATGCATTGAGTGGAGAGAAGATCTACTCCAGCTCACATGCTGTTGAAGTAACATCCCAATCCTCACGGTGTATTGCTGAATTAACTGAAGTAGAGGTGTTACAGGGTAGACGCGCGGAGGAAGTAATGGTTGAGTTGGTATCCGAAGGATTTGCGGCACCGAGCAATCGATACTTCTTGCGTGATCCTAAGGATGTGACGTTGCCAGAGTCGCAATTGAGCGTACATGTGAATGAAGAGGAACAGTCTGTAACGGTTACGGCCAGTAGTGCGATTGCTCGATTGGTGAAGCTGGAGCTTCCCCTTGGACGTGTACGATTCAGTGACAATTATTTCGATCTGCTCCCCGGTGAGAGCCGAACAGTGAGACTACGTCATCCAGAGCAAACGTCTCTGCCTCTGACGGAACTTCGAGTTAGTGCCATGAACGGCAGAGAAGGATAAAATAATAATAACAGACTTCGAATCTTATTCGAGGTTCAAGGTGGTAATCCTGATCAGGGATGCCACCTTTTTTACTTTCGCAGCAGGGTGAGTTACTGTCGTTGTGTCAGGTGGTTTTGTCCTTATTCCAAAAGCGAAACTTCCAATCGGGTTCACATCTTGGATCATTAAGGTTAGAATGATATAAAGAAATCGTTTTCAAAGGAGGTGGATTCATGTCATTTGTCTTTTACCCGGAGATGGTTATATTCTTTCTGATGTTGATCCTGCTGATTGTTGGTATTGTATATATCGTTCGTAAAAGCAAACAAGTATTGCGCCGCTTAAGTAATCTGGAGAAAGCAGTATATGAAAAAGACAACATCTCATCCTATCCGAAGGACCTTGATACTGTACAAGAAACACCCAGAGAAGACACGTTTGCTCCACGCAAACGAAAATGAAGATACGGAATTACATAAAAAAAGATAAACCAACAAACCAAAGAGCCGATTCTTCTCTATGAGGAAGTGATCGGCTGTTTGGGCATATAGGCATTTTATCCGTATTAACTAGGTTTAGAGAAAGGATTCATAACGCTGTTGGAAAGAGGATTCCATCTCCACTTGTCGAGCAAGTTGCTGCTGTACCTTTGCACCGCGAATCGTCTGAAGTTCCTGAAGTTGTGCAGTGGAACTGAATTGATCTGCAGCCATTTGGACAAGTAATTCGGAGAGCACATCCGCATCTTCGAGCGCGGCATTAAGTCCAAACGCACCTGTTGGGGTCATGGTATGAGCGGCATCACCGATGAGTACAACATTGTCCTGTGCCCACGACTGGCAATAGCTGCTTTCGACAGATAATAGAACAAAATCACTCCAGCTCTGAATATTGGCAGCTACAGAATCAGACAGGCAAGGAAAAGCAGATACAAGTTTATCTACAAAAGGAGCAATCGGCTGCTCTCGCAGCTTGGAGTAAGCTCCCTCGGGAATGTTCCATCCAATCTGAACATAACCGCCGAACTGTGAGAACAGTGCGAGCTGTTGACCATCCATGCTGGCCATCCGAACAGCGGGTTCCCAACCTACGGGTGCCGGAATGCGTGCCCAGAGCAGATCATACCCGTGCTTGCGAATCTCCGGGGTCATACCGGAATGTTTGCGTACAGCAGAGTATCTACCATCAGCACCAACAATTACAGATGCTTCAATGGAGGCAGGAACGCCGTTCTGCCGAATGTTAATACCCACGACCTGGCCGTTCTTGTCTCGTAACAAACCGGTCATAATCGTATTGAATAGTACTTGTTTATATGAACTGTGCTGCTGAGCATGCGACACGATGGCTTCCAGGAGATGATCTTGGGGTACATGAATACCAACATGAGATTCTCCATTGCCCGGTGATACCGTATGAATAATCTGCCCATTTTCCCAATACTGAATCTGTTCCAAGAGCAGCGCTCCGCGTTCCTGAATGAGGGAATAGAGGCCGTGTTTATTCAAAATGGCTTCGCCATCCACATTGAGCAACTCCCCGCGAAAAGACTTGTGCAGGTGGGGCTGCCGCTCAATGAGCATCGTGGAGATTCCTTTTTGATTCAGTAAATAAGAAAGCAAAGCACCGCCAGGACCTGCGCCGACGATGCAAACATCTGTTTTAAGTTGAGATTGTGTATTCTGATTCATGTGCATAAGTCCCTTGCATTATAATGGTGACGCTTTATTTACTTTATAACAACAGATTTATTAAAATCATTAAGTAACTAAAAGTAACTTTAAAGATATAGGTTATTATAAACAAACCCGTTGCCATAATGCAATAGGTGAAACCCAAAATAAAACAAGAGTCATGCAGTCAACTATAGGGTGCCCGATACAAGCGCATTTTTCACAAACATCATAGTGTAAATATGTTACAATATGAGGTAGGTTATGATGAAAGGCAGGAGGAACGTTTATGAGCCCGGATACGGAGCGAAACTCTCAATTGGCAAATGTAGATCAATTGTTGGAGGCCTTCTTCAGATATAAAAATAAAGTATTGGATCAGCAGCAGAAGAGCGAAACCAACTGTAAACTGAATCCGACAAAAAGTCATATATTGGGCATGATTTTACGTGAAAAACGCTGCATGGCGGTTGATGTGGCCAGACAACTCAGTTTGTCTTCCGGCGCAACCACCATTGTACTGAATCAACTGGAGACGGAAGGGTTGATCCAGCGGGTGCGCAGTGAAGAAGATCGGAGAATTGTGTGGCTGTCCTTAACGGATGAAGGCGCGCAGCTTGCCAAGACACTTAATGCGAATCGCGGCCGAATGACGTGGGAATTGTTGCAAGCACTTTCCGAAGAGGAGCAACAGCAGATGTTTGGCATGCTGAAGAAAATTGAACTGAAACTACTGGAGAACATGAAGTCGTTTGAGCAGATCCACCGGTAGTCCATAATATGACTTGATTCCTTGAAGACGTCAGTCCTCATGAGTTCGTCCCTAATTGCGGGGGGATGAACCTTTGAAGACTGGCGTTTTTGAGTTGGTTTACAAATGAAAGCGAGCCACATGATCCGTTAAGCCTTCCTGGATCAAAACTTCTTTTTGTTTGCTGCCCATCAGGTCAAAGTGGGGAAATGGCTGCCGCCGATGAATGTATCGCGGGTCCAGCCCATGATCGTTGCACCAACGTTCGAGACGTTCCAGATCTGCACAGCCAACTTTGGTGACACTGGTGATACCGGGGAATCGGTTGTCAATCCAGAAATGAGTGAGGTACGCAATCTCACCACGAGCCACTTGTTCCTTCCACGCAGCAAGCTCTTGTCGTTTAATTCCAAATGCCATAGATGCAAGTTCCTTTCCAAACGGGTATTGTCCTGAGCATATTGTAACATCTTATATACAGAATCCATCAGAAATCTTCAATCTATATAAGTTGAACTAAAGATTATTTACACTGACACTACGATGACAGAATAACCTTCCAATCGCTGTTATCCCCAGATTTTTTTGATTCCCTTTTCCAAAGGGGAAAATCCGGGGATAGCGTATGCTTCCGATGCAGCTTTCTTTCAGAAAGCTTTTAGGCGAACGCTTCGCTTTTTCAGGTTTTTTCTGTCCTCTCCGTTATCGTGTAAATGAATAGTTCAACTTATATAGACTAGTCTGAGAGCAGTTAAATGGGTATATGAATATGACAACATTTTTATAATGAAGTATGGATTATGTTAAAATAAACCTATACAACAAAGGTTTCACCACTTCTATAGCGGAAAGGGATTGTCATCATGGAAATATTTACTGCCGTACTTGTGTTACTGGTCCTGATCGGTTTATCCAATATTTTAAACCGGTTTGTACCCTTTATTCCCGTTCCGCTTATTCAAATTGTGCTTGGTGTAGCTATAGCTTTGCTTCCCGCAGGTGTTCACCTGCCGTTGAATCCGGAATTGTTCTTTGTACTTTTCATCGCACCTTTGTTATACAACGATGGTAAGCGAACGCCAAGAAATGAATTATGGAATCTGCGTGCACCGATACTTCTGCTTGCATTAGGGCTTGTATTCGTGACAGTAGTCGTGGCGGGATATGCCATTCACTGGCTGATTCCTTCGATTCCGTTACCTGCTGCTTTTGCTCTTGCAGCCATATTGTCCCCGACAGATGCAGTGGCCGTTGGCGCCATGGCAGGGCGAGTACATTTGCCCAAAGGCATACATAGACTTCTTGAAGGTGAAGCATTAATGAATGATGCATCCGGCTTGGTCGCCTTCAAATTCGCGATTGCAGCCACGGTTACAGGTGTATTTTCCCTGGCGAATGCAACCTTTAGTTTTATTCTGATTGCGATTGGCGGACTTCTTGTCGGGGCATTGTTATCTTTTCTGTTAATCAGGCTAGGGGTATGGATCCGTAGACTGGGCATGGAAGATGTGACAATTCACATGCTGCTGCAAATCCTGACGCCATTTATCATCTATCTGGTGAGTGAAGAAATTGGGGTATCAGGTATTCTTGCAGTAGTGGCAGGCGGTATTATCCACGCTATTGAGCGTGACCGCGCTGAATCGGTTCAGTTGAAAATGCAGGTGGTATCTGCGAGCACGTGGTCAGTCATTTTATTTATACTAAATGGTCTGGTGTTTGTTATTCTGGGTGTACAGGTCCCGGATGTGTTGAGTACCATTTTTGAAAATGTTTCGTTTAATAACTTGCAGGTGTTGGGGTATGTGGGCTTGATCTCGGTGCTACTGCTGGTTCTGCGTTTCCTCTGGATCTATCTGTTCTGGCAAGGGAATGAATTGCTGCGTACCAAATCCTCAATTGGCCGGCCCAGATTCAAGGATATTACGATCATTTCCCTCTCTGGGGTGCGGGGGGCTGTAACATTGGCGGGTGCCTTCTCCATTCCTTATGTGCTTCAGGATGGATCACCTTTTCCTGAAAGGGATCTGATTATTTTCCTCGCGGCAGGGGTTATCCTTTTCTCCCTGATTGCGGCGAGCGTGTTTCTTCCCGTTCTGGCCAAGGACGATGGGAAATCCACAGAAGAAACACCGCAGAAGTCAGAACGAAAAGCACATGACATTATGCTGAATGCTGCAATACGAGCTGTCAAATCCGAAATGAACGATGAGAACAAAGCTGCCGCTCTCGCGGTTGTCTCCGACTTGTCCAAGTACATCAGACAGGCCGCAGGTCAGCTTACCGCCGATAAACGCAAAGATATTCAGAAACAAGAAACGGCTATTAATCTGATTGCCACCCGTGCGGAACGTAAAGAAGTTGAAGTGATGCTGGACGAAAATGCAATTGCTTCTGATGCGGCCTTCAAATGTGACAGCTGGCTGGATCGCAAGGAAATGATGCTGGCGAATCGCGCAAACACTCAGTTCATGACCTCGATCAGCGAGATCGGGCGTGTGTTAGGACATCTGTTCACCAACCGGTCCCAGAAGCCGAATCAACCATTCATGCTTGAAAATGCAGAACTGTTCCGTCAGGTGAAGTTACGTACCTCTGAAGCGGCAATTAAGGCCATTCGTGCCCATATGAATGATGGGAATCGAGTCGTCGCACTGTCGGTCATTGCCAAGTATGAGCGTGTAATTGCCAAATTGCGCACCTGGAACCAGGGTAAAACGGAAGATCCGTTTAATCAGGAGAAATTGGAGTTGCAGATGGTGGCCATTCAGGAACAGCGTAATACGGTTCAACAACTGTATGAAAACGGCGAAATCACCCGTGATGTGGCTGCGAAACTGCGTCGGTTTATTAACGACGTGGAAGCGACTGCGCTGAAAAACACCTAATCCGATAAACCCGATATTTTAAATGTGCTAAACGGTTTGATATAATATGGACAAGAAAGACGTCACAACTAAATTGTACTTATTCGATCAGTGAAGGAGAGATGAGACATGGCAGAACAACAAATTCGGTTGGGTAAGACGGATCTGATCGTGAATCCCATTGGACTGGGTGCGAATGCAGTAGGCGGACATAATATCTATCCGGACATGCTGAATGATGAGACGGGTAAGGAAGTGGTTCGTACAGCTTTGAAACAAGGTATTAACTTTGTGGATACGGCATACATCTATGGACCTGAGCATTCCGAACGACTGATCGGTGAAGTATTGAAGGAAACCGGTCAGCGTCAGAATACGATTATTGCAACCAAGGCAGCTCATAAATTAGTGGATGGCAAGATTGTCATGGATAACTCACCTGCTTTTCTGAAAACATCCGTGGATGAGGCGTTGAAACGTCTGCAAACCGATTACATTGATCTGTTCTACATCCACTTTCCGGATGAACATACGCCTAAGGATGAAGCGGTAGATGCGTTAAAACAATTAAAAGACGCTGGTAAAATCCGCGCCATTGGCGTATCTAATTTCTCCATTAATCAGTTGCGTGAAGCCAACAAGGACGGGCATGTAGACGTACTGCAATCTGAATATAATCTGTTCAAAAGAGATGCGGAGAAAGAGCTGTTGCCGTATACGGCTGAGCATAACATTTCTTTTGTGCCCTATTTCCCACTGGCTGCGGGACTGCTGGGCGGTAAATATAATCGCAATACAACCTTTCAGGATGGACGGGCGAAGAATCCGCTGTTTACAGGTGAAGCTTTCATTGAAAATTTGGATAAAGTTGAGCAACTGCGCAGCATAGCACAATCCAAGGATGTTGAGGTCGCGCATCTGGTTCTGGCCTGGTACCTGACCCAGCCTTCCATTGATGCATTGATTCCGGGTGCCAAACGACCGGAGCAGGTCATTAACAATCTGCAAACATTAAATGTGGAATTAACTGCTGAAGAAATTGCTGTAGTGGATCAGATCTTTCGTTAATGAGTTTGAGTGAATCGGGAAATGCTAACAGGGAGTTTACGTATGAAGATAAAGTGAGGACACCACATGAACCTGAAGGCAGCCCGAGTCATCGGAATGTTCACGCTAATTATTTTGCTGGGTAGCAGTTCTGCCTATGCAAAGCCTGTACAGAAGAACCGTCAGTATTATGAGGAACGAGGAGAGATTGTGTGGGAAGTTCCCACACAGGATAAACTCATCGCCCTTACCTTTGATGATGGACCAGATCCGATTCAGACTCCGCAGATTCTGGCTTTGCTTCAGCAGTATCATGCCAAAGGAACTTTTTTTGTACTTGGCAAATGGGCAGATAAATTTCCTGAACTGATTAAGCAGGAACAGCTCGAAGGGCATGAAATCGCCAATCATACGTATGCGCACACGTATGCAGTTCGATCAACTAGTGCGGACAAGTACATGAAGGATATGAACGAAGCGGAAAGTTCCATCATTGAAGCGGGTGCTGAGCGTCCCCTGTTGTTCAGGCCACCGGGCGGCTATTACAATGACATGGTCATCGAGGCTGCCAAACAAAAAGGGTATACCATTGTACTCTGGTCCTGGCATCAGGATACACGGGACTGGGCTTCTCCAGGTGTATCGGCTATCGTTAAAAAAGTACTGAATAACGCACGCAATGGGGATATTGTACTCTTCCACGATAAGGTGGAAGGCAAGTCCCATACGGTAGCTGCACTCAAAACAATCCTGCCGAAGTTACAGCAGCAGGGATATCGATTCGTGACAGTATCTGAGCTGCTTGCTATGAAGGCACGCGAAGCTGCGAAGGATGGAACTTCGCCATCGTCTATATTGAAGCATGTGCAGCCCTGAACATGGTAATCCAATTAGAAACCGTAGGTCTCAGTTGAAGAGACCTGCGGTTTCTTTATCTTGGTCTTCATATCAACCATGGAATCAGGCGTAGGAGGTTATTGCCGTGTCCCTTTTGTTTTGAAACTAAAACGTCTACAATAGATGGAGCTTTGTGTTTAAGGGTTATATAGTATACAAGATATGAATTATGACATAGAGGAGAGTGAACATAATGAATGGACAACAACGTGTAAATATTAAGCCAGGTCTGGAAGTGGACATTGTGCTGAAGCAGGATCAAGCTACAGGTAAGCTGACACGTGGCATTGTGAAGGATCTGTTAACCAAGTCACCTACGCATCCACACGGAATCAAAGTACGACTGACGAGTGGTCAAGTGGGACGTGTGAAACAGGTCATTACAGGAGGCTCGAACTAACTGTGGCCCAAGGCGGGGAGATGAATACTACCGCAGAAGTAATGGCACATCTGGCTTCGGGTAATACACGTCAGCAGGACGCCTATTATGTGTTACAGAGCAGTGGATTGCTCGAAATATTAGCTGACTATCACCCGTATCCAGCAGGAACGGTACCAATTGATATTGATATTCCGGGCAGTGATCTGGATCTGCTGTGTTATGCAGAGGATCTGGATGTGTTTGAAGCCGAGATATACAATCGAATCGGAGCCGTTGCTGAATTTCAATGTGTACGTGGTGGGGATCTTCCAGACCAACGTCCTTATGTGACTTGTAATTTGCAAGTGGGACATTGGCCTGTGGAGATTTTTGCCCAATCCGTGCCAGTTTACAGGCAGAATGCATACCTACACATGATCGTAGAGTGGAGATTGTTGCAACTGTGGGGAGACGCGGGACACCGCGAGATCCGCAGACTCAAACAGGCAGGGTGGAAGACGGAGCCTGCATTTGCTTCTGTACTTGGATTACAGGGAGATCCATATGTGGACATGCTGCATCTGGCCGAGATGAAGCGAGAAGATCTCTGGAACTGGGCGCGTTTACGCACGTTTTTTTGAACGGTTTAGCATAATCTTTGGTCAGATTAGAAAGATGGCTACAATTGTTGTTACCGTGAGTCCCAGCAGTACAGGCTTCAGGTTGCGTCTTGCAAGTTCAAAAGGATTGACTCCGCAGATTGCAGCAGCAGGAATCAATGCCCATGGAATCAAGGTTCCGCCACCTACCCATATGGCTGCAACCTGACCGAGTGCTGTCAGTACAGGTGCGGAATCTGCCGTACCTGCAAACATGGACGCAATCGAGCCAACCAGGGATATCCCCGAGAACCCCGAACCATCCATTCCGGTCACTGCTCCGGTCACCGTCATTGTAATGGCGCCCACCGTATCATTCAATGGCACTAGTCCAGCAAGTGCGACCCCGAGGTCATTCACAATCCCGTGTGAACCTTCAGGAAGAGGGTTGATGAACAACTCCGTAATCGCAGCATCACCCAGATAAAAAAATGCGGCTATGGGAATAACCGGTCCAAACACCTTGAAACCAAACTGAAATCCTTCTATTAAATAGTTGGTCGTTTCCTCTGGTCCGGCATGTCGATGTGCGGCAAGGGTAACCGCAATCAGTATAACGACAGCGGTTCCGCCAATCAGAGCTGTTGCATCGCCGCCTTGCAATTTCAATACAAACATCAGAATCACATCAACTGCGAATAACAGAGGAATAAGCAGAGCGAACGCCTTTTGCAAACGGGGTGACATGACTTGACGTTGAACAGGCTGATCAGTGGGTAGGGAGATGGACACAGCTTCTGATGAGGAAGAAGGTTCCCTGCTCAGGGTACCTGATATAGCGTTTGGGAAATGAACAGGTGAGCCTGATTTCATCTCTTTGCGCAGCATCCAGAAGGCTGTAAGTGTAGATACGGTGCCCATGACAATGACCAAAGGAATGCTGGCCGTCATGACGGAAGTAACGGGTACACCGGCTGCATCGGCTGTAAGTTTGGGAGCCCCCTGAATAATGTAATCCCCCGACAGTGCAATCCCATGTCCGAACAGGTTCATGGCAATAGCAGCTCCAATCGGAGGAAGACCTACACGCACGGCTACAGGAAGCAGTACTGCACCGACGAGTGCTACGGCCGGGGATGGCCAGAAAAATAGTGATACTACCATCATGATCAATCCGATACCCCAATACGCGACCTGAGGAGAACGGATAAACCGGGTGACGGGTGTTACCATGACCTCATTAATGCCTGTTCTGATCAGAACACGGCTCATTGCCACAATAATCGAGATGATGAAGATCGTACTTAACAATTCTTTTGTTGCATAGATAAAACTGCTGAAGATCCCAGCAACTGACCCGCTTAAGGTTTCGGTTGCCAGAAGTCCAATGGTCATAATACCCGCGACACAGATGATGGTGGTGTCCCTGCGCCGGATCATTACCGCAATAATCAAGACGATAAATGCCAGATAGACATAGTGTAACGCAGTGAGTTGAATATTCATCGAACAGGCCTCCCTACATCCTGGTGACTAACCCGAGGAGTGATATATCGTATGCATGTCAAGATCGGGCGTTCGTGGAGTCCGGGGCTTGCCGCAGCATTTATTTTTAGGGAGAAGCTTCAGAGTAATAAATGAAGGATTTATTTTACAACTGGAGAATTTATTACAACATGAAGCTTGTTACTCTTGAAATTGGAGCGGATGAAAGTCACCAGAATTGATATGTGAAGGTCACGGGACCCCATAGACAATGGCAAGCAGGGGTGATTACAATAAACATGCCATCATAAGGAAGAAAATAGAAAAACTATGTTGAACTAAAAGGGCGGGAATCCATAATCCATGAATTTTATCCGTTCACTTCGTTTTAAATTTATAGTGGGTCTTACATTGATCATGCTGCCATTATTCATGCTGCTTTATTACAACAACGTCTACGCCATGAAAGTTGTACGTGACAAAGTATCCCTCACCAATATGAATCATCTCGCCAAGAGTGTGGAGCAGAATGAACGTGTATTACAGGAGACAAATCGGTATTTATATAGTCTGGGTGAGCGGGACCCGGATATAATCTCTCTGTTTTTTCTGAAATACGGCAGCGGTGATTATATCATTGCAAAGCAACGGATTATGAACAAATTCATGACAGATATCGGTTTTTATAATCTAATCGATTCTTTTTTTCTATATGATGCCGTGAATGATGATCTGCTGCTCGCCACTTCAGGCAATTATGATGTCAAAAAGTCGGTTGTGCAGGAGAGTATGCCAGTCCAGATGCAGCAATTGGAAGGGGATATCCAGAAGCCGGAATGGAGCATCGTGCGTGGCGGGACGTGGAATGCGCTGGTGAAAACGGTGCGAATCAACCAGCAGTTCTATGCAGGTGCACTTGTTGATATGAATGCACTGAATCATACACAACAATTCACTGAATCCGGAGATCGGGGAGGCGCAGTCATTGTTGGAACAGACGGTGGGGCACTATCGGATTCCACATTAAATACTGCACAGATTCAGCTGGCTGCAGCGCATCTTCCCGGCCTGAAGAATCCGTATCAGGTTATCTCTGAAGTTGTGAACAAGGGAGAAGCACGTCAATATTTGATGCTGGGTAATGCCTCGGCCATGTCCGAGATGAATTATATCGTGCTGCTGCCTGAGGAAGACATGATGCGTAACCTCCCGTTTTTCCAGCAGATCATTCGTCTGCTTCCCATTGGTGCGGCAGTAATTCTGGTTACTGCACTGATCTTTTTGCGGCATCTGTTATTCCGCCCGATGAATGCGTTAATCCGAGGCATGAGAAGGGTGAGCCGTGGAGATCTCGATGTGAAGCTGGACCCGCCATCTTCCTCGGAACTTGAATTTATGACACGAAGTTTCAATCAAATGACCAGTGAGATCAGGCATCTGAAGATTGATGTGTATGAGGAACAGCTGCGGACGCGGGAGGCAGAGTTCAAACAACTGCAGATGCAGATCAATCCTCACTTTTACCTGAATTCACTCAATATTATTCATAGTCTGGCTTCCTTGCAAAAGCATGAGTTGGTGCAGCAGATGGCTGGTCATCTGGCCGATTATTTTCGTTTCAGTCTGCGTGCAGGCAAACGTGTTATTCGTCTGGATGAAGAGCTCGAGCACATTCGTCATTACTTAGAAATTCAAAAGCTGAGGTTTCCAAGCAGATTCGATTTTGAACTGGATGTCGAACCGAATCTGGGACATTATGTGATTCCGCCATTAACCATTCAGCCTTTTGTAGAGAATGCCATTATTCATGGATTTCAGCGCCGGACACAAGCATTTGTCATTCGGATCGTGGCGCGCCTCGGTGAGAAGTCGTCCGGTCAGATCGATGGGACGGTGCTTCAACTGATGATTGTGGACAATGGTGTCGGATTTGAAGAGGAGTTGTTGGGGCGTCTGCAACATGGTCAATACGCTGAAGACCTGAGTGGACAGCATATCGGTATATGGAACGTGGCTCATCGGCTTTTAGTAAAGTATGGTGATCAGGCCAGTTTGCAGTTTGGCAATGAGGTGGATCATGGCGCCAAAGTCATCATTGATTTACCCGCTCAGACCGAAGAGGAAGAAGGGGGAGCCTATGCGGAACCTGTTGATCGTGGATGATGAAGTGTATGCATTACAAGCAATGGTGGAAGGAGTCGATTGGCAGGCAGCAGGTATTGACCAGGTATACAGTGCTGGTGATGCCGAAGAGGCAAGAAAGATTTTAAGGGCAGATGCTATCGATATCATGATCTGTGATATCGAGATGCCTGGTGAAACAGGGCTTGACCTGCAAAGCTGGGTGTTGAAACATGATCCAGGCATACTGACCATTTTCCTGACAGGGCATGCTTTATTCGATTATGCTCAGACAGCCATTAAGCTAAACAGCTTTGATTATGTGTTGAAGCCGGCTCCAGCTGATCAATTGATTAAGGTAGTAACTCAGGCAGTGGAAAAGATCAAGGATGGAGAGCAGCGTACCCGTACCAACGAAGTTTATGAGACCGTATACAAACGCTGGAAAACCCATAAACCGCTGCTGACGGAACGCTTCTGGAAAGATGCCATCTCTCAGCGTATCACGTTAACCGAACAACGGTTGCAAGAGCTCGCAGAACTGTATGGTGCCGAGATTGATCCGCAGGCTCGTGTGTTACCCATTGTGATCTCGGTAGAGGAATGGGTGCGTGATTTTGATTTGCGTGACGAAGAGGTATTGGAATATGCCCTTCGTAATGCAGCCAAAGAGATGCTGCTTGGCGACAAGCCCGGTGAGGTTTTTCAGGATCAAAGTGGATTAAATATTGTGCTTGCTTATGAGCAAGATGGCATCATTCCGAGTGCGAGCGAAGTGGCACAACGTTGTCAGGGGTATATTCAGGAATGTGGTACGTATTTCTACTGCCGGTTGTCCTGTTATGTTGGTGCCCCGGTTGCTGTAACTGAGCTGCAAGGCATGTTAAATGAACTGATGGATATGGAACGGCGCAATATTAAGGAGCTTGAAGAAGTTTTTGTCTATGATGAGCGGGGAAGAGATCAGGAAGATCGCTTTTTGCCTATTCCATGGTTTTCGGAATTATCCATTCTTTTTGAGACGGGTAAAGTAGGGGATTTGCGAGAACGTGTGGATGAGATTTTTGAGTTGCTTGCTGCCCAGGAGGGATTGTCTCCTGAAATGCTGCATCTCTACTATCATGCCATGCTGCATGTGGTCTATCCGCTGCTTCATCAGAAAAACGTATCAATACGCAGTCTTTATCCGGGTGAACGGGAGCCGGAAGAGGGTATGGTGACAAGGTCGTTGCCGCAGTTGAAACAGTGGACGTCTGATCTGATTGATCGTGTTATCCCGGTGTTGTACCCGGACGATCATAGCCCCATGACCATTGTGGATCAGTTGTGCGTTTATATTGAAACTCATATTGGTGAAGAACTTATGCGAGAGGAGCTTGCAGCTTTTGCCGGATTCAATCCCGCTTATCTATCGCGTCTGTTTCGGAAAGAGAAGGGGATGTCCCTATCTGAGTTTATCCTGCAGGGCAGAGTAGCCAAAGCGAAGACATTGTTGTCCCAGTCCACCGTCAAAGTGACGGATATCGCTGGCAAGGTGGGGTACTATAATTACTCGCATTTCACCAAAATGTTCAAAAAGTGCACGGGTATAACGCCACAGGAGTTTCGAAAACAGTCACGTACCGTATAGTTCAGGGCGCAGCATGCTGCGCCTTTGTTTTGTTTATTTTGGCACTAAAGTCATAATTTGATAAGTCAACAGGTCACCACAGCAGATAGAGGTCTTACTCGCCCCGCCGTATACTTGAACCACAGGAGCCGCAACGGAGCTTCATCCTGAGGAAGAATTCAAGAGGAGTGAGGGAGAACAAGTTATGAAGACACAACCCCAGGCGGGTAAGGGAGTACGGATATCGGAAATACCGGGAGAAACAGTCCGAAAGCGCAAGTCTGTGTGGCACAATCTTGGCAAATTCAAGGTGCTGTATCTCATGTTCTTGCCAGGTGTCCTGTTTCTGCTGGTGAACAACTATATGCCGATGTTCGGCGTTCTGATCGCATTCAAAAATGTAAACTATGCTGATGGTATTTGGGGTAGCCCATGGAGTGGATGGGACAATTTTAAATATTTGTTCTCCACCAGTGATGCATGGGAAATTACCCGAAATACACTCGCGTATAACACGGTGTTCATTGCACTGAATCTCTTTGTAGGTGTCGGGCTTGCTATTCTGCTCAATGAAGTGAAGAACAAGGCAATGTCCAAGTTATATCAATCACTTATGCTATTACCGTATTTCCTGTCCATGATTGTGGTCAGTTATCTGGTACTGGCTTTCCTGGGCAAGGATTCAGGCTTCATGAACTCAACGATTCTGCAGATGTTCGGTGGTCAGCCGATCGACTGGTATTCAGAGCCGAAGTATTGGCCGTATATTTTGCCACTGGTGAACACATGGAAGAATATTGGATATTATGCCGTCATTTATCTGGCAGCTGTCGTGGGTATCGATGAAGAATATTATGAAGCAGCTGTGCTTGATGGTGCAACCAAATGGCATCAGATACGCTTCATTACCATTCCGTTTCTCGTCCCATTAATCGTCATTATGACGTTATTGCAAATTGGCCGTATATTCTATGCAGACTTCAGTCTGTTCTACCAGGTTCCACTGGAATCAGGAGCGCTGTTCCCTGTAACGAATGTACTGGATACCTACGTATATCGTACGTTCCTTATCGGTGGAGATATCGGGATGTCATCAGCAGCCGGTCTATATCAAGCAATCGTTGGATTTGTGCTGGTTCTTGTATCCAATACCATCGTAAGGCGAATTGATAAAGATAATGCATTATTTTGAGAGGAGGCAAGTCAGCTGTGAAATCACGTGATCCACTAGCCGTATCGAAGCGTTCCGCATCCGTTATTCATGCGATGTTTCTATTCTATGCCATTGCCTGTATCGTGCCGATCCTGCTTGTCTTCGCCATCTCATTTTCGGACGAGACAACAGTGATTGCCAATGGATATAAGCTTATTCCAGAGAAGTTCAGCCTGACGGCTTATGAGTTTCTGTTCAGAGATATGGATCAGATCATTCACTCGTATGGTATATCCTTTATCGTAACGGTTGTAGGTACCATTACAAGTGTTGCGCTGACCGCATTGTATGCGTATCCACTCTCACGGAGAGATCTGCCTTACCGGGGCTGGTTCGCCTTTTTCATCTTCTTCACAATGTTGTTCAATGGGGGTCTGGTACCTTGGTACCTGGTCTATGTCAACGTATTGGATCTGAAAAACTCCCTATTGGCACTCATTATGCCGCTACTGCTATCCCCATTCTTTGTACTGGTCATGCGTACATTCTTTGCGAACTCCATTCCGGTGTCTATTCTGGAATCGGCTCGGATTGATGGTGCGGGAGAATTGAGAACGTTTGCACGTATCGTGCTTCCGCTCTCTCTTCCCGTAATGGCAACCGTTGCGTTGTTCAGTACATTGAATTACTGGAATGACTGGTACCTTAGCATGATTTTTATATCAGATAACCGGACGATCAGCCTTCAGTACCTTATGTACCGGACGCTGCTCGATATTCAATATTTAACAACCAACTCCAACGTCTCTTCACAGATTTCGTCGCAGGGTGGATTGCTCAATCTGCCTAACAAAACTCTGCAAATGGCGATGGCTGTGGTCGGTATTGGTCCAATTGTACTGGCATATCCGTTCTTCCAGCGTTATTTCATCAAAGGTCTTACGGTTGGCGCTGTGAAGGGATAACTCTGAACCGGTTAGCGGAGTGGGCAAGGTAAATGAAGATGGACTGAAAGGGCATATACAGAAGTAGTTATCGGTTTAATTGTGAATTGGGGAATTCGGTTGTATGGTTCAACACATGACAGGAGGGGTTCAATTGGTTAGATCATTAAAGGTATGGTCACGCATGATGGCAACGGTTATGGCGCTGAGCCTGGTGCTGGCTGCTTGCTCATCAGACAAGGGTGGAACAACAACACCTGGCGCAGAAGGCGGAGGAGCAAGTGAAGGTGGGGGCAAACCCTATGAAGTGACACTGTTCTACCCAGGGACACCACAGAAGGATGTCGCTCTGGTGGAAGCCGAGATTAACAAAAAGATGGAACCAAAGATCGGGGCCACGCTTAAGATCAATGCGATTGACTGGGGGCAATGGGATAACAAGCTGAATCTCATGATTTCTTCAGGTGAAAAATCAGACATTATCTTCACAGCGGCTTGGCAGAACTACACGGTGAATGTAGCTAAAGGCGCATTCTTGCCCTTGAATGATCTGCTTGATGCACATGGTCAGGATATTAAGAAAAACCTGGACCCTGCCTTTCTGGAAGGTTCCCAGGTAGACGGCGTGAATTACGGCGTTCCTACGAATAAGGAACTTGCTGCCACACGTGGTGTGTTGGTACGTAAAGATCTGGCTGACAAGTATAAGCTGGACCTGACAGCTGTAAAGACATGGGCTGATCTGGAGCCTCTGCTCAAAACAATCAAGGAAAACGAGCCAGCTATCACACCATTCTATATGTCCAATACCAACGGTAACGGGCTGTTGGAGAATCTGGATTGGGATTATCTCGGTGATGCTTCCGTACCTGGAGTCATCTCCAAAACAGCAGGCGGAACAACGGTGCTGAATGAAGTGGAGACCCCTGAATTCAAAGAAGCGGCTGAACTCGCTCGCAAGTGGTATCAAGCAGGATATATCAACAGTGATGCTGCTACATCCAATGTGTTCCCGAAAGACCAGGCGAAGGCTGGAAAAGCATTTCTCTGGACAGATGGCATGAAGCCAGGCAAGGATAAAGAAGAAGAAGGGTATGTGGGTTTCCCACTTACTCAGATTGAGATGACACAGCCGACAATCACGACGGGTGATGCGTCTGGAGCGATGCTTGCAATCTCCCGTTCTTCCGAACAACCGGAGAAAGCGATGCAGGTCATTAACCTGCTGCATTCCGACAAAGAAATTAACAACTTGCTGAACTTCGGAATTGAAGGTACACATTATGTGAAAAAAGACGGACAGGATAATATCATTACTCTCCCTGAAGGCGTTGATGCCAACAGTCGTACCTATAACCCTGGTGCCCAATGGCAGCTTGGTAACCAGTTCCTGAACTTCCTATGGGATAATGAAGATCCGCAGAAGTGGGAAAAGTTCAAAGAATTTAACGCCAAAGGTGTGAAGTCGCCAGCACTGGGCTTTACATTCAACAGTCAATCTGTCAAAAATGAAATTGCTGCGGTCAACAACGTGAACAAACAGTTCAAGCCGGGTATGACATCGGGCGCCGTTGATCCAAATGAGATGATTCCGAAATATCTGGAGAAATTGAAAGCAGCGGGAATTGATAAAATTATTGCAGCCAAACAGGAACAACTCGATGCATTCTTGTCTAAGCAATAAATGATCGTCAGCCATGACAGAGAGACCTGTGTTACTACAAGCTCTTGTCAGCGGTGAAAATGGAGGACGTTTTCGGTGAACAACCGAAGGCGTTCTTTTTATTGTTGTTTTTTGATTTGGATTGTTAATCATAAATAGGAAAAATATGATATAATAAGGTGGTTGATTAGGGGGTGTTCGTGTGTCGAGAACCAGACTTGTGTTCTCAGGGGCTTTATTGCTATTTGCTATTATCTTTACATTTAACCATCATCTTGGTTTTTCTGTTGGGGATACCATGCTGTCAGCAATAGGTATATCACCGTATACTACGTCTTATTTAAGTGGTGTACATATCACACTTTTCCTGGGATTGGGGATCTTCGCTTGCGGCTTTTACCTTACACGCAAAGAAATCGGGAAATCATTCCCCGGTCTTGCAAAAGGGTTATGGATCGTAGTTATCGCTATCATTCTCAGTTATTCGTACATGACGGATAAATTCATGTATGTTGCCAAGTGGGGAGCTACAGGCATTAAGGCGGTATCCTATGTACAGAATGCAAGCTCTTGTACCTTTAACGTGCTGAAAACGGGTGAGACCCGAGCAACCTGTGACCTGACACTCAAAAATTACGGCAGAGATTCCGTATCCGCCGTGTTATTGCCTGATCTCGCACGCAGTTATAAGTTTAAGGACGATCCACTATTGGAAGCCTTGCAGTCTGTCCAATTAAGGCCCGTACATGTTGAAATTGAACGCCATGGAACGTTTAAAGGCAAGTTGGAGTTTTATGGGAAAGCGGAATCCCCTCTGTTCGTCAATGGGAAACTTATGGATATTGTGCTGGATGTAGGCGTGGATGGAGCAAATACGGTATTTGATTATGATATTCCATAGTTGATATTTTTATAGAAAAAAAGAATAATTACATAAACAGAAGTGGAATAAGGTTTGAGTTGAATAGAAAGATCAAAGATATATACTGAAATTAGATAGAGAGCTGGCTAATCGCTGGCTCTTTTTGTGCGTGGAAGTTGCATTTAGTGCAGAAATATTGGTTTTATCTCCTTTCCCCTTGAATTGGTAACGCTTACGCTAGATAATGAATCAGTTTGTCTCAAAAAAATAGTTTGTCTTTAGCGCTTACATCATTACAATTAATGTCACGACAAATTAAGACAAGGTGAGATGAAAAGATGTCATATCGGACAAACCTGTTTTCCAAAATGGTCATTCTTATTCTGATTATGCTGATTCCTGTAGTGCTTTTGTATTGGTACTCCAATCACAAAACAACAGCTGTTCTCAGAGATGAGTTGAATCGATCGAATAGTAACCAGCTTGAATTTTTCCAAAATCAAGTGAACACAAACATCGAACTGTTATCCTCATGGCCGAATCTGCTCATACATGATCCTGATATTGCCAGCTTCAAGCGAATCTATGCGGACAGTAACTACTTTGATCTGGATGCGATCAACCTGGTCAAACGTATTCAGAATAAGCTGAGTATTCAGGAAAGCTCATCCAATTGGGCTACGAAATTATATCTGTATTCTCCTTCGCTGGGCAGAGTGGTTTCCGAAAGGGACGCACGTTCTTACGATAAACAAGCGCTAAGAGAGAATATCAGTTCCGGCTGGGATGTACGCAAAATTCAGGATGGGGAAGATGACCGGTTCATGTTTAGCTGGATTACGGTATCTCCGTACGGTATTAAAGACCCAGCTAATAATGCGGAAACGATTATTAAACTGGAGTTTGATAGTGACAACATTCGGGATATGCTCGACAAATTCAAAGACGATGGCAGGCATGATCCCTTCTATTTCCGAGAAGAATCGGGAGTTATCTATAACCGGACTTCAGATCGTTCCCTAACGAATCAGTTGATGGAAGAACTGTCCGTTCATAAACTTCAGGACGTTGATAACCGTACAGTGGTGATCGGGGACGAGCCTTACATGGTTAACACGGTGAAATCCAGTACAACAGGCTGGTATTTGGTGGACTACATGCCCCTGTCAGATATTCTGAAGCCTATTCATCAATCCAATATGCTGTTCTATTCTTCCATGATTTGTTTGTTGTTAATGAGTTTTGGTGTGGCGTATTTGTTCTATGTTCAGGTACAGGTACCAGTGAAACAACTCATTCGCGGGTTCCAGCGGTTGAAGCAGGAAGATTATTCAGTGAGGATTAAGCCAAAGGGCCGCAATGAATTCAGTTTCCTGTCCGAACGTTTCAACTTGATGGTGGAGCAGATCCAGCAGTTATTTGAACACGTTTACCTGGAACAGATTCATGTGCGTGAAGCCCGGTTTGAAGCAGCTGCAATCGCAGATTAACCCGCACTTTTTCTATAATTGTTTCTCCTTCATTACGAGTATGGCGAAGCTGAAGCGTATGGACGCTGTTGTAGCGATGTCACATAACCTATCGCGATATTATCGGTATACGACAAGACAGGAGCGGGACGTGGTACCGTTGACAGAAGAGATTGAATTTGTCAGCTGTTATCTGGAGATCCAACGGATGCGTATGGACCGGATTCATTACAAGATTGATCTGTCTGATGAGATGTTAAGACAGGAGGTACCGCCACTCATCGTGCAACCATTGGTGGAGAATGCAGTGATTCACGGCATCGAAGCGGACGCGGAAGCAGGAGAAATAAGAGTATCCGGGGAAAAACAGGGCGGTGTCATGGTTCTTGTGGTAGAGGATGATGGGCAAGGCATGACGCAGGAGGCACGTGAGGCGCTTCTGAGTAAGCTCAGGGGAACGATGGATCAGGAGATGGGCTGTGGCCTGTGGAATGTGAATCAGCGACTCCAGCTTCGATATGGGGAGCAGGCTGGGCTTGATATAACGGAATCGGAACTTGGCGGGTTACGCGTTACACTGTCATGGCCTGCCGAGCAGGAGTTTCTTCTGGAGAATGAAGGATAAGCACTTGGAATGTGTAGCGCATGATGCACGATGGAATCCATTTGCAGAATGAACGAAATAGGGAGTGAATCACTTGATTGATATATTGCTGGTAGATGATGAGACATACGTAACAGAAAGTCTGGAACTTACGATCCCCTGGGGAGAGCTTGGAGTAACGACCGTGCTGCGTGCCGCATCCGGTAAGGAAGCGTTGGAGATTATGGAGGAAAATGCAGTAGATATCGTAGTTACCGATATTCGCATGCCTGGCATGTCAGGACTGGATCTCATTGCAGAGGTAAGCAAGCGCTGGTCTCATATCCGCTGTATTTTACTAACGGGTCACAGTGATTTTGATTATGCTAAAAAAGCCATTCAATTGCAGGCAGCGGATTATATCCTGAAACCCGTAAACGATGATGAGTTTATGGGATCGGTGTCGGCAGCCATCACGTCTCTTCGCGATGAGTGGGATGAATTTGATAAATATCACCGGCTTTTATACAGTCGGAAGTCTGACTATAAGATTTTACGAGAAAATCTTATGCATGATCTGCTGCTGGGACGTGAGATCACGGCGCGGGCGCTTCGGCAACAACTGCAACAATATGAGATTCATATTGATCCGGAACAATCGGCTGTGATGATGCTGATTCGGCTTACAGGACGCTTCTCATCAATGGACCAGCAATCTCTGGATCTGATGGATTTTGCGGTAGGTAATATTGCAGAGGAAGTACTCGGAGAGCAATTTAACGTGTGGTTTGGTCGCGGACCCCATGAGTGTCTGGTTATGTTCTTGCAGAATCAAGATCAGATCGTAGCTCCGCAGATGGACTTGGAGACGTTGAGAATCTCAGCTGAAACTTTCCGTGAGCATGTCATTCGATATTTACAGGGAGATCTGTCCATGGTAGTTACACCGTCATTTCCCTTTAATGAGTTAACAGCAGCTTATCGAAAAAGTCTGGGTTCGCTTGTCCTTTCAGGACCGGAAGAACACAAGATTATATATATGGACATGGATCAGGCACTCAGCAAAAGACCGGAGAATGATGCGACGCAGGCGCTCGAAGAGCTGTACAAACCGCCTGTACTTCCGCAATTGCTTGAGACCAAGCAATGGGAAGCGGCAGCGCTTAAGCTGAACGCGGTCTTTGACGCGGCAGAACAGGTTCGATTGTCCAGAGAACATGTGTATGAGATGTATCTGTCGGTAACCAATGCATTTATGTATATCGCCCATAAACAGGGGCATCTGGTGCATGAGATTGATCATGCGGGATTTGATCTGCTCCTTGCTCATCAGTTGATTCAATCCCCCGAGAAGCTGCGGCGCTGGGCAACCGAGATGCTGGCGAAGCTTCAGGAAGAGTTGTCCGATCAGGAAGGTGTGCAGAGCCGCAGACATGTGATCAAGCAGGTTCAGGAGTTGGTAACAAGAGATACAGGACAGGATCTGTCAGTGAAGATGATTGCGGACAAGGTATATTTACACCCCGTATATCTATCGAAAATTTACAAGGCAGAGACAGGGGAAGGTCTTGGGGACTACATGATTCGTATGCGCATGGAACGTGCTCTGTATCTGCTTAAGAATAGCAATAAAAAAATATACGAGATTACGAGTGAACTTGGCTATCAAAATCCGCAATATTTCAGCAAAATGTTCAAAAAACATTATGGTATGACACCAAATGAATTTCGGGATCAGGCATAATTACAACAACATTCCAGAATATAGGTTGGCAAAGGTGCAGAAATCTTGATTTCGTATCATAGGCTCAAAGGCCTGGTCAGCCTATAATGAAAGGGTAACCAAAACGATTTAAGGGGGAACAACATGAGAGCGCAATCAACGAAAAAGAGATTCTTGACGCTTCTCGCTACAACTCTGAGTCTAACTGTCGTTCTTGCAGGATGTTCAGGAGGCAGTGGGGGCGGAGATAGTGCAACACCAAGTACATCTGGAACCCAAAACGAATACAAAGAAAAGTATGATCCGGAAGTAACCATTACAACAGCATGGGGAATCGATCCTGAGCTGAAGTTTAAAAATGGCGAATCCATGGAAAATAACGTGGCAACCAAGTGGGCCAAGGAAAAATTCGGGATTAATGTCAGCGCGCTCTGGTCAGTAACAGACACAAACAGTGCGTTTGCAACTAAACTTCGTCTGGCTATGTCCTCTGGACAGGAAATGCCAGATATCGTGACGATTGGTAGTGCGGACAATCTCGTTGCTCAAGACTTGATCGACTCTGGCATGTACGAAGAAGTCGGTCCACTGTTCGACAAATATGCTTCAGACACATGGAAAAAAGCGATGGAGCAAGATCCTAACGTCTGGAACCAATATAGTCGTGATGGCAAAAGAATGGGTATCCCTGTTCTGGACTACGCATACAACAATGATTACTTGCTCTGGATTCGCCAGGATTGGCTGGACAAGCTGAATCTGAAAGCACCAAAAACAATCGATGAGCTGGAAACCGTTATGGAAGCATTCAAAAACAATAACCCTGACGGCTTGGCTCCTGAAAAAGTCACTCCGCTCAGCGTTGGTTTCAAAACATCCATGAACACTTGGATGGGAGATGTATCTTGGATATTTGGTGCATATGGCACCTTACCTCAACAATGGAATCTTGCTGCGGATGGCAAGTTGGAGTATGGCTCCATCAATCCGGGTATGAAGCAAGGTCTGACCAAATTGAGCGAATGGCTCAAAAAAGGATATATCCCGCAGGAAGCAGCTCTATGGGATGAGAACAAAACAGCAGAGCCAGCAGTTGCAGGAACTGCCGGCATTATTCCAGGACCTTACTGGATGAGTGGGTGGCCACTTCTCGATACAGTGAAAAATGTACCGAGTGCGGTATGGAAACCGATTGAAATTCCTACCGGTCCTGAAGGAAAAGCGATGCGTCACGGAACACAGTTCGTTAATGGTGTTACGTTGATCAAAAAAGATATGGCACACCCAGAAGCATTCTTTACGTATCAGAACTACCTGTTTGACAATTATGCAGACCCAGCACCAGGTAGCCCTTATGATAACGGTCTGTTTGCAGGTTATGACTACCAATTGGATGCAAATGGAAAACAAATGCCGATTGACCAGATCGAAGGCGGATACGTGAACGTTGTACGTTATTTGCTTGTTCGCGACGGTGCTCGTATTCCAGATGCCCAGATGAAAGCACTTCTGAACTTAGCAGATGGCAAAGAGCCTGAAACGAAGCTTGAGAAAGATGTTGCTGTCAATTACGGTAAAGAAACTCCAGCAGCAGCCAAAGTGTTACTGAGCCAAGAAGAAATTTCCTTCAAAAACATGTTCACAGGTCCAACAACACAGACGATGAAATCCAAGTTGGACTATTTGAATAAAATCGAGAATCAAGCATTTAACGAAATTATCTATGGCAAAAATCCGGCGGATGCGTTTGATACCTTTGTACAAACGTGGAAATCGGGTGGTGGTGACCAAATCACGCAAGAGGTTAACGAGTGGTATGACAGTGTGAAAAAATAGTTACAAGCAGCGCTCAGACGACTAACGTCTGGGCGCTTTTTTTGTTTATTCAAGTTAAGGCAAAGTGGTTGAATTTGTGCCATTTATATTGCTTTTATGTGCTGTTTGGGCCCCATAAAAGGTTGATATAATCGCATTATAAGCCACTCAGGGAGTACTTGAGTAGGAAGAAATACAGGGGGAGCAATCATGAGAACTTTGAAACGCACTTGGCCATTCCACGTTATGCTGTTGCCAGCCATTATCTTTCTGATTATCTTCAGTTATGTGCCTATGGGCGGGATCATTATGGCATTCCAGAACTACAAGCCATGGCTTGGGATTAGCGGTTCTGAATGGGTTGGGCTGGACAATTTTAGATATCTGTTTGAACGTGAAGACAGCTTACAGGTCATCTGGAACACATTGATTATTGCTGTACTTAAACTGATTTTTAATTTATTTGTTCCATTTGTTTTTGCCATTCTTTTGAATGAGGTTCGTAAGATGGCTATACAGCGAACGATTCAAACACTTGTCTATTTACCTCACTTCTTGTCCTGGGTCATTCTGGGCGGGATTTTGATAGATCTGTTGTCAACAGGCGGCTTGGTTAACCGGGTTCTGGGAACCTTCGGACTCGGGCCATATTTCTTCCTTGGAGACAACAGTTGGTTCCGATCTACGGTCATTCTGACAGATGTGTGGAAAGAATTTGGCTATAACATGATTGTCTTTCTGGCTGCCCTTGCCGGAATTAATCCAGCATTGTACGAAGCAGCGGAAATTGACGGAGCAGGACGCTGGAAACAGACACTGCACATTACAATTCCTTCACTTGTGCCGATGCTGATGGTTGTAGGAACACTGGCACTTGGTAACGTACTGAATGCCGGATTTGACCAGATATTCAACTTGTATAACCCGCTCGTATATCAAACGGGTGACATCATTGATACATTCGTATATCGTTCCGCAATGCAAAATGGTGAGATGGGCTTTGCAACGGCGATCGGATTATTCAAATCGGTTATTAGCATGATCTTGATTCTTGTATCGTACAGCTTAGCCAAAAAATACGCTGGATATCGCATATTCTAAACGAATGAACAGAGAAAGAAGGGACCACGATGTATCATAAATCATTGCCTTATCGCGTGTTTAATATAGTCAATACCTGCTTTCTGATTTTGATCGCCATCATGTGTATCATACCGATGGTTCATGTACTGGCGGTATCCTTTAGTACAAAGGCTGCTGCCGATGCAAATTTGGTCAATCTCTGGCCTGTAGGTTTCTCCCTTGAGGCATACAAAAAGACAATGAACAATCCAATTTTCTTGAACTCACTCTGGATTTCACTTCTACGTACAGTAATTGGTACAGCTATTACCTTGCTGATTACGTTCCTGGCAGCGTATCCGTTGTCCAAAGAGAATAGTGAATTCAAAGGCAGAACAATCTACTCCTGGATTTTTGTATTCAGTATGATTTTCAACGGGGGACTGGTGCCATTCTACATGGTTATCCAGAAGATCGGGTTGATGGATTCCTTCTGGGTACTGGTACTCCCTGGGGCAGTTAACACATTCCTTGTCATTCTGATGCTGAACTTCTTCCGCGGTATTCCAAAAGAGCTGGAGGAAGCGGCGCTGATGGATGGAGCTAACCATTTCAGAACATTGTTCAGTATCTTCCTTCCCATTTCGATGCCGTCCATTGCAACAATTGCATTGTTCAGTATGGTGTTCCACTGGAATTCCTGGTTTGATGGATTGCTCTACATGAATAACGCCAAGGATTACCCACTTGCTACATTTATGCAAACGGTCATTATTGGACGTGATATGAGTAGCATGAGCATGAATCCAAAAGAAATGGAAGCTCTCTCTCAAACTACGGTAAGGGCAGCTCAGATCTTCATCGGAAGTGCACCAATCTTGATTGTGTATCCTTTCCTGCAACGTTTCTTTGTCAAAGGTATGACGTTGGGCTCAGTTAAAGGCTGAGCCTGTACCCCAAATTAATGGAGGTTGATACAGTGAGCAATTTGACGGAAAAGACATTCATTCTGGGAATGGATGTGTCCTTTATGGATGAAATCGAACAGCATGGCGGGAGTTATAGTGATGTGGATGGCAAGGAACAAGACTTGCTGTCCATCCTGAAGATTAATGACGCTAACGCGATACGACTTCGAATCTGGAATGATCCTGTTGGTGGATTCTGCAATCTGGAGCGGACGGTGGAGGTAGCCAAACGGATCAAGGAACAGGGATTGAAATTTTTGCTGGATTTTCATTACTCTGATCGCTGGGCTGATCCAGCCAATCAATGGAAGCCGAAAGCATGGGAGAATCTGTCCTATGAAGAGCTTCAACGTGCGGTATGCATGTATACGGCTGATGTTCTGAGAACGTTGAAGGAACACGATGCGCTTCCGGACATGGTGCAGGTGGGCAACGAGATTACACCAGGCATGTTATGGAATGAGGGACGTGTCGGTGGAGAAGAGCATAATACGGATGAACAGTGGGAGCGTTTTGCAGGCCTTGTGAAGTACGGAATTGCTGCGGTCAAATCCGTTGACGCGGATATTCAGATTATGATACATATTGATCGTGGTGGAGATAACGCCGAGAGCCGCAAGTTTTACGATCGCTTTGAAGCACTGGGTGTGGAGTTTGATATCATTGGTCTCTCGTATTACCCTTGGTGGCATGGCACACTTGATGCGTTACGAGACAATCTTCATGATCTGGCTGAGCGTTATGGCAAACCTATCAATGTAGTTGAAACCGCTTATCCATGGACGCTGGAACAGCCGGAAGGCATTGAATGGATTTTGAATCAGGAAGATATGTTGTTACCAGGATACCCTGCAAGTGTAGAGGGACAGACCAAATATCTGAAGGATCTATTGCAGATTATCCGCGAAGTTCCTGGTGGTTTGGGGCACGGATTCTATTATTGGGAACCTGCCTGGATACCAAGTAAAGAAGAATGGTCCGTCGGGCACCCGAATAACTGGGGCAACCTCACCATGTTTGATTTTAAAGGTCGCAAGTTGGAATCGTTTACAGCACTCGCTACTGCAGAAGAATCTGATGTCGTGACATACGTGTAATCTAGCGTAATACGTATCTTCTGTGAAGTCGTTGTTATCGTATATAAATTAAAAAAACAGTAATTAAAGCAAGGGAGTTGTCCTTATGACATACAAATTTCCACCTGTAAGTTCCAAAGCCCCGCACATGTTGCATGGCGCAGACTATAACCCGGAGCAATGGCTCCGCTACCCTGAAGTTCTGGAAGAAGATATTCGCTTGATGAAGCTTGCCAAGTGTAACGTGATGTCCATTGGTATCTTCTCATGGGTATCCCTTGAGCCGGAAGAGGGTGTATACACGTTTGAATGGCTGGATCAGGTTTTGGATCGTTTTGCAGCAAACGGCATCTATGCATTCCTGGCTACACCAAGTGGTGCCAGACCTGCCTGGATGTCCGCGAAGTATCCGGAAGTGCTCCGTGTATCCGAGAAGCGTGTCCGCAATCTGCATGGTTTCCGTCACAACCATTGTTATACTTCCCCGGTATACCGTGAGAAGGTTACTGCGATCAACACAAAACTGGCAGAGCGTTATTCGGATCATCCGGCTGTAATCGGCTGGCATATCTCAAACGAGTTCGGCGGAGACTGTCATTGTGATTATTGTCAGGAAGCGTTCCGTGGTTGGGTTCAGAATAAGTATAAAACACTCGATGAACTTAATCATTCGTGGTGGACCACATTCTGGAGCCATACGGTTACAGACTGGAGTCAAGTGGAATCTCCTGCTCCACACGGTGAGACACAGGTACACGCGATGAATCTGGATTGGCGCCGTTTCGTTACGGATCAGACAGCTGATTTTATCGTGCATGAAACGAAACCATTGAAAGCTCGGAATCCCGATCTGCCAGTCACAACAAACCTGATGGAATTCTATGGCGGTCTGAACTATTGGAAGTTCGCCGATATTCTGGACTTCCTCTCTTGGGACAGTTATCCGACTTGGCATGATGCAGATGACGACGCGAAACAGGCATCCCGTATCGCCATGATGCATGATATCGTTCGTTCCATCAAAGGCGGTCAGCCGTTCTTGCTGATGGAGAGTACTCCAAGTTCGACGAATTGGCAAGATGTCAGCAAGCTGAAAAAACCTGGCATGCATCTGCTCTCTTCTCTCCAGGCTGTTGCGCACGGTTCCGATAGTGTTCAGTACTTCCAGTGGAGAAAAAGCCGGGGGTCCAGTGAGAAACTTCATGGTGCGGTGGTAGACCACGTAGGAACGGAACACACACGTGTGTTCCGAGATGTGACCGACGTAGGAACGGCTCTTGAAGGCATGGAAGCCATTGTAGGAACAGCGGTTCCGGCAGAAGTTGCAATTATATTTGATTGGGAAAACCGCTGGGCCGTTAATGATTCCCAGGGTCCACGCAATATCGGTGTGAAGTATGAGCAGACCGTGGAAGAGCATTATGAAGCATTTTGGAAAAAGGGAGTCGCTGTAGACGTTATTGATATGGATGCAGATCTGTCCAAGTATAAGTTGCTGATTGCTCCAATGCTCTATCTGGTACGTGAAGGTGTTGGGGAACGCATTGAGAAGTTTGTAGAACAAGGTGGTACGTTTGTTGCAACTTACTGGTCTGGTATTGTTAACGAAAACGATCTGTGTTTCCTGGGTGGATTCCCAGGCCCACTGCGTAAGACACTTGGCATCTGGTCCGAGGAAATTGACGGACTGCATGATCGTGATCTGAACGGAATCATACCGGAGAAGGGCAATGAGCTTCAGCTCAATACAGCGTATGATGCAATTGAGCTGTGTGATCTGATTCATCTGGAAGGCGCGAAGTCCCTGGCTACGTACCGTTCTGACTTCTATGCCGGACGTCCGGCATTGACGGTTAACCAGTTGGGTACAGGAAAAGCATATTATGTAGCGACACGTCTGAAAGCACCATTCTATGATGATTTCTATGCAAAACTAATCGCTGACCTGAACATTGAGCGTGGACTTGAAACCGAGCTGCCTGACGGAACAACGGCACATACACGTACAGATGGTACAGCTGATTATGTGTTTGTACAGAACTACACACCAGATGAGAAGCTGGTTGAACTAGATGGACAGTCCTATACCGATCTGCTCAGTGGTGATGCTGTGGAAGCAAGTCTCAGCTTGAAGCCATATGACATTTGTGTTCTGCGCAGACCGGCTGCCCGAAAATAATATAGGTTCTATATGTTACTAAATAAATTAAGTTAGTATTAAGAAGAGATTGCCCTGAAACGCCTGCATTGGTGTTCAGGGCATCTTTTTTATTTTATGCATTTGGCTGTTGAACGACTTTTTCTGGACAAGATAAAGGATAAACGTGTCCGCGCAGCGAAGACAAACACGTAACATGTAACTCAAGACTTTCAGTCTGGGAGGAATGGAAATGAATCAAAGAAATCTGGATGGTAACAGCATTATTATTCGACTGGAAATGACAACTAAGGATATCAAGTTTGGCGAAGTGGCTTCGGCCATCTCGGAAGCTGGGGGAGACATCATTGCAATCGACGTGATTTCCACCAATCAGGATGTAAGCGTGCGCGACTTGACGGTCGCAGTTACAGATGCACAAGATAACAGTAAAATTATAGAAGGGGTGCGCCAGCTTAAAGGTGTGTCCATTATTAATGTATCGGATCGGACGTTCCTGCTTCATCTGGGCGGTAAAATCGAAGTAACACCAAAGACCCCGATTCAAAACCGGGAAGATCTGTCACGTGTGTACACACCGGATGTGGCTCGTGTATGTTCAGCCATTTCAGAAGAACCTGGCAAAGCCTTCTCATTGACAATTAAACGGAATACAGTGGCCGTCATATCTGATGGCAGTGCGGTGCTTGGGCTTGGTAATATTGGGCCTCGTGCCGCGATGCCTGTCATGGAAGGTAAAGCGATGTTATTCAAACAGTTTGCTGGTGTGGATGCTTTCCCAATCTGCCTGGACACACAGGATACCGAGGAAATCATACGTACTGTGAAAGCGATATCACCTGGTTTTGGCGGCATTAATCTGGAGGATATCTCGTCACCGCGTTGTTTCGAAATTGAACGTCGTCTGAATGAGGAATTGGACATTCCTGTATTTCATGATGACCAGCATGGCACAGCGGTTGTGTTATATGCCGGTCTGATCAATGCGCTCAAACTGGTGGGCAAGTCCATTGAAGATGTGAAGATTGTGGTCTGCGGTATTGGTGCAGCAGGTGTAGCTTGCAGCAACATATTATTGTCTGCAGGAGCCAGTCGACTTATTGGTGTCGATCGTGAGGGTGCGATTGTACGGACACAAACCTATGAGAATGAAGTCTGGAGTGATTATGCAGCTCGTACAAACCCGGAACTGGAAACCGGATCACTGCGCGATGTCATCCGTGGAGCGGACGTGTTCATTGGCCTGTCCCGCGGTAATCTGTTAACTCGCGAAGATGTGCAGACCATGGCAGAAGATCCAATCGTGTTTGCGATGGCAAACCCGGTACCTGAGATAATGCCTGCATTGGTGGAAGACATTGTGGCGGTAATGGCAACAGGCCGATCCGATTATCCGAATCAGATTAACAACGTGTTATGTTTCCCGGGTATCTTCAGGGCAGTTCTGGATTGCCGAGCCACCGAAATTAATGAAGAAATGAAGTTGGCAGCTGCGCAAGCGATTGCTTCGGCCATTACGGATGAAGAGCGTACACGTTATTACATTATTCCGAGTGTGTTCAATGATAAAGTGGTCAAATCGATGCGCAGTCGCGTGATTGAAGCAGCTATTAAGACAGGTGTAGCTCGGCGTATTCCGCGTGAACAGGCCCGTGAAGGCGGGGAATCGTAAGATGTCAGAGAACCCTCTTCAATCTGGTGGGAATCTGCAGGAATTAGGGCACATGCATAATATAGATGGAATAACGGCAGGAGAGGCTGTTCTGCGCGACGCCCGATCCTTTGTTCAAGGGGACTCATCCAAGCACAGTGATGGTCATGACTGGCCGCACATTGAACGGGTAACGGCACTTGCGGTCGAACTCGCTCACCGGATGGGTGCAGATCCATTTGTCTGCGAACTGGCTGCATTATTACATGATGTACCGGATGAGAAGCTGAATGAGAGCTTGGAAGCCGGGATGGCCAAACTGAATGACTGGCTGGATACCCAGCCTCTTGACCCGGATATACGTAATAAGGTTGTGGGTATTATTAGCACCATCTCATATGCGGGAGGCCAGCGTCCTGCAGTCAGTTCGCTTGAAGCACAGGTTGTTCAGGATGCGGATCGACTGGATGCACTTGGTGCGATTGGGATCGCGCGAACCTTTGCCTTTTCAGGAGCCAGAGGGCGCGAGATGTACGATCCCTCCCTCCCCCCACGGGAGCAGATGACCCGTGAGGAATATCGTAATGGGCGCAGCACAACGATAAATCACTTTTACGAGAAGTTGTTCAAGCTCAAGGATCTGATGAATACCTCCTATGGCAGGGAGCTGGCGGAACAGCGTCATGATTATATGGTGCAGTTTGTGGACCAGTTCAAAAGGGAATGGGAGGGCACGGACCGTTAGGCAGGCATAATAAGCATGAGTATTCCACAGAGGTATAATAAGTAACAGAGGCGAATCTTTGAAGTGGAGAAATCCATTTTGAAGATTTGCTTCTTTTTGGGTTAATAATGTGTATTAACATACATAAAGAAATCAATTTCACAATACCTCTGACTTATGACATGGCAACGGAAGACCTTACATGGTACAATAAATCGTTCTCCTGAATGAATTCAGGCAAAAAAAGAAATATGGGGTAATAATGAACATGATTATCAAATGTAAAATTTCAGGTTCGGTAAAGAGGAGGGGTCACCACCATGTCGTTTGGTGCACGTGTACTTAAGACGGGGATCGCGGTCACGCTTGCCTTGTACCTAAGCAGCCTGTTCTTGAACCCGCAATCTCCCGTGCCTGCCGCAATCGCGGCTATATTCGCCATGCAGCCTTCCATCTATCGTTCCTGGAAATACTTCCTGGATCAATTGCAAACAACCACGCTGGGAGCTATTGTCGCCCTGGTGGGGGGCATGGTGTTGTCCAATGAGCCAATCGCCGTTGGATTAATTATTGTACTTGTCATCATGATCTGTCTTAAATTGAATATGGGTGAGACGGTTGGCCTGACACTGGTCACGGTTGTATCCATTATGGAAGCCTCGGGTGACTGGCATTTTGCACTCAATCGTTTTCTGTTGACACTGGTTGGTATCGTATCGGCGTTTCTCATTAACATTACGGTATTTCCTCCGAAACCGAAGGTTCAGTTCGTGAAGCAGATCCATAGTGTATTCAGCGGTATGTCGTTGCTTCTGCGAACTTCGATCTCGGATGAGATCAAGGAAGTTGTATTCCGGGAGGAGAAAAGCAACCTGGGAGGTTCCATTAAGTCTCTGTCCGACAAGTATAATTTGTTCGAAGAGGAACAGAAAAAGATGAAACGTTCGAAATTCAGCGAAACTCGTCAGATGGTGGTCTATAAACAAATGTTGCTGAGTCTGCAAAAAGGATATGAGGTGCTGGATTCGGTGGAACGCCACTATTTCCAGGCACCGCGGACAACGGCCATGGATCAGTTTTTTGACTCACATCTTGAACTGGTTATCAAATTCCATGAGCATGCACTGCTCAAGTTCGAGGATAAGCTGAAACCTAATGGGGAAGAAGCCGCACAGTTTGTATTGGATAATGACCGTTTCATGGAGCAGGCGATCACCCAGTTTGATATCGACAAGGAAGGAATGTTACGATTGTCCATCGTGGCTGCGGCGATCTATGATTACGGGTATCAACTGGAACGTCTGAATCGACTTGCCGAACATGTGCATAGCGCCAGTGAAGACAAAGAATCACAGGACAAAATTTTAAATTGGCTTAAGTGGCCTTAAGTGCGAGTTCAAAAAGGCTGGTTTTCAGTACCGAGAAGATGGAATGAAGCTAGAAATGGAGTAGCGGAGCGTAGGAAAAACTACGTGAGCAACGGACATTTCGGCTGAATTCCATATTCGATGCTGATGATGCCGTTAGGCATGATTCGTAATCAAAAGTAGACTTTTTGAACAACCTCTCTAAGTGCGAATTGCGCACCTGCTTGGCGATCATATACAATGTAGTTACAACATTGCCCGGACCATCGTGTCCGGGTTGTTTTGTCATACATAGGGCTGAAGCGCATGAATGATTTTAACGAACTGAGGGATAGAGACATGATTATAGAGGAATTGGACGCTGAACTAATGGAATGGTTGAGTGGGACAAATCTGGAACATAAACAGCATGAAGCCATGCAACTGCTGACCGTATCTGAGGATCAATGGCCGCATCAGGCGATGATCAGTATGGGGGAAGTGATTGCGATAAATCCGCATCAGCTTAGACTTGCTTTATGGCCAGGTACACAGACCAGTATGAACATGAGCAAAACAGGCAAGGCTACCTTGATTGCGGTTCAAGGACATCGATTGCTGCATATCCGTATAGAAGTAGAACGGCTGTCTGAGATTAAGGGCGCTGTTCATCCGAGAGATCGTTTTGAAGCACAAGTGCTCCATGTACGTGTGGATCACGCGCCATATGCGGAGATCACTTCAGGAATAACCTTTCAATTAAAAGATGAATTTGGAGCAATTACACGCTGGAAAGAGACGATTGAAGAATTACGAAAATAGGCAGGAGTAGCTAAATCAGATGAGGACCCGGTGATTGGGTAATAATGAAGAAGAAAACAACAAAAAACGCCTCCGCTTGCATCGGGACGTTGTCACTGGTACAATAAAAAATGGTTTTCAGAAATTAGAACTAATTAACATATAATTAAAATGTTTACTTTCTAATAATTATACCATTGCCTTTTCGGGCTTGTCAAATGGGATTTTGAGGACACAATCCGGGGAAAGAGGGGCTATTAACATATGAGTACAGATCAGCAATGGAATGAGGAACAACAACGGGTCAACACCGTGACCGATCAGATTGAAAGCAAGATCACAACGTTAGAAGATGAAGTAGGCTCCTTCCGTGACGAAGTGGTTGGAATGAGAAAAGACTTTTGGGACGAAGTCACGATGAACTTTAGTGAAGCGGACGATGTCGGAGAGACATCAACCAGCATGCGGCAGCAGTCACAGGTACTATCCGATCGGGAGCGCAGCCATCTAAATACAGCGGCTGCGTTGGACAAAATGAAACGACTGCATCACTCACCATATTTCGGCCGCATTGATTTCAAGGAAGACGGGTATCCAAATGCAGAACGCATTTATCTGGGCATTGCATCGTTGCTGGATGAGAAGGAAGAATCCTTTCTGGTCTACGACTGGCGTGCGCCGATCTCTAACCTGTATTATGACGGAGCACCGGGTCCAATCACGTATCATACACCCAGTGGAGAGATCAGCGGTGATATAGAGATGAAGCGGCAGTTTGTCATTCGGGACGGACGTATCCGGTTTATGTTTGACACGGGGGTTACGATTGGCGATGAGCTGTTGCAGGCCGTGCTCAGTCGAACTTCGGATGCACAGATGAAGAGTATTGTAGCCACCATTCAGAAGGAGCAGAACCGGATTATCCGTAATGACCGGACACGCATGCTCATTGTGCAAGGCGCAGCCGGCAGTGGCAAAACATCGGCGGCTCTCCAGCGTGTGGCATATCTTCTCTATAAATACCGCGAGCATCTGCAAGCGGATCAGATGGTTCTTTTTTCACCGAATCCAATGTTCAACAGTTATGTCTCCACAGTACTGCCTGAGCTTGGGGAGGAAAACATGTTGCAAACGACCTTCCAGGAGTATTTGGAGCGCCGTTTGGGTCGTGAATATCAACTGGAAGATCCGTTTATTCAACTCGAATATGTACTTACAGGGACGGAAGATCCCGATTACGATGTTCGCATGTCCAGCATTCGGTTCAAGTCGTCCGAAACTTTCCTCAAGGTTATTACACGTTATAAGGAAAGCATGTTGTCAGGTGGCATGAAATTCAAGCCGGTACGCTTCCAGGGCCGAGCGATTGTCACGTCAGAGGCTATGGCTGAGAAATTCTATAGTTTCGAATCGTCCGTTAAGCTGGTGAGTCGACTGGAGATGTTGCGGGACTGGATGCTGAAAGAACTGTCTGCCTTTGGTAAAGGTGAACTGGATGCGCCTTGGGTTGATCAGCAGCTTGATCTAATGGAGCCGGAGGATCTGCAACGTGCGTATCAACGGTTGAAGCGCAAGCAAAAAGGAAAGACCCACACGTTTAATGACTTCGAGCAGGAAAGAGAAATTCTGGCACGTATGGTGGTCAGTGACCGACTCAAACCGTTGCGGAAATGGATCAAGTCCTTACGATTCGTTGATATAAGACAATTATATGCACATCTGTTCAACGATGAGGCTCAGATGGTGCGACTGCTGGGTGACGAAACGCTGCCTGCTCAATGGGATGAAATCTGTAAGATGACTTTACGCAGGTTGAAGCTTCAGGAGTTGGCATATGAAGATATTACCCCATACTTGTACTTGCGTGAGCTTATGCTTGGATTCCATATTAACTCCAATATTCGCCATGTCATTATTGATGAAGCCCAGGATTATTCTGCGTTTCAGTTGGCATTTATGAAGAGATTGTTCCCACGGGCGAAAATAACAGCACTTGGTGACTTTAATCAGGCAATCTATGCCCACTCTTCTGTACTAAGTGGAACAGGACCCTTGACTAACCTGTACGGACCAGACAATACGGAAGTGATTGAGCTGACCAGAAGTTATCGATCTACTCGGGAGATCGTGGAGTTTACCCGTGGCATGGTGCCTGGTGGGGAAGAGATTATTCCATTTAACCGCAGCGGTGAGAAACCTAAAGTTATCGTTTCTTCTGATTCAGAGCGTCATATAAACGTCATCACGACAGACCTGAAGCACTTGATTAAGGAAGGATACGAATCAGTTGCAGTTATCTGCAAGACCGCCGAAGAGAGCAAAGATGTCCATGCTGCATTGAGTAAGGCGCTGCCCACAGCACCGAAGTTAATCAAGAAAACGACGCTGGCTTTTGAGCAGGGTGTTCATGTGATCCCGGCGTATCTGGCCAAAGGTGTGGAGTTTGATGCTGTCCTGATCTATGACGGCTCTGCGGAGCAGTATGCTCAGGAACATGAACGCAAATTGTTCTATACGGCTTGCACACGAGCAATGCATCTGCTGCACGTTTACTGTGTGGGCACACCGAGTCCGTTCATTACCGCCCAGTCGGAAGAATGGTATGATCTTGGCAAGGTGTCTGCTGCGCAAGTGGACTGACATAACACTTCATATGCATGAAGAAGGCTTCCGTTCAATGGAACGGGAGTCTTTCTGTATATGATACATAGATCGGGAAGAAGCTAGCTTAGCGAGGGAATTATACGAGATGAGGCTCCAGCCATTTAAGTGAACGTATCGAATGAAAATACCTAACGTGAATTCGTAAGGATTGGGTTCTGTGGATAAAGATGACTTCATAATTTGTATTCAAGCACAATGGATGTGATTTTTCTTTACACATGAAGTCCGGACTCATATAATCGTAACAATATATTTTTTTTGGATCGTTTATTAAAGGAGGCAACAAAATGAACAAACCATCTTTTGAACGGCCACTTATGGCCGATTGTGTACCTGATCTGGTCGCTACAGCACGGGGAGATTTGCCAGCGACTTTGGTCATTCGGGGAGGTACGCTGGTAAACGTGATATCGGGTGAGATTTTGCCGGAGATGTCCGTAGCCGTACAGGGAGCTCGAATCGCTTATGTCGGTAAAGATGTAAGCCACACCATTGGAGAACATACCCGGATTATTGAAGCAAACGGTAAGTATATCGCTCCTGGTTTGCTGGATGGACACTGCCATATTGAAAGTACACAGATGAAAGTAACCGAGTTTGCGAGAGCGGTATTGCCTTCAGGCACGACCGGAGGTTTCTTTGACCCACATGAGATCTCTAACGTGCTTGGTCTCAAAGGGCTGAGACTGATGCTGGATGAAGCGCGGACCACACCGATGGCTGCTTATATGCAGGTGGCTTCCTGTGTGCCTTCCACCCATCCAGGATTGGAGACAACAGGTGCTTATATCGGGCCTGAAGAGGTCGCTGAAGCCCTTTCGTGGGGGCCGGACATGATTGGCCTTGGTGAAGTGATGAACTTCCCTGGGGTAGTCTATGGGGACGAGACGATGATCGGTGAGATACAGGCGACCCTCCGGGCAGGTAAAGTGGCAGACGGTCATTTCACCTGGGCTGCAGATGACTGGCGTCTGCCAGCGTATGCAGCGAGTGGCGTTACAGGGGATCATGAATGTGTGACCAAGGAAGATGTCGTTGAACGTCTGCGACTCGGGATGTACGCGAAGATGCGCCAAGGTTCGGCTTGGCATGATGTAGCAGAGACGATCAAAGCTTGCACTGAGCTTGGTCTGGATACACGCCGGATGATGCTGGTGACCGATGACCGAAGCTCTGAATCCCTGCTCAAAGAAGGACATATGGACTTTGTTGTTCGTCTCGCAATCTCCCAAGGTGTGAAGCCGGTTACGGCTTTTCAGATGGCAACCATTAACACGGCTGAGCGCTTCGGAGTTGCGCGTGACATTGGAGCGATTATTCCAGGCAATATAGCCGATATTCTTCTGCTGGACGGCCGGTTGGCGGATGTACGTGTGGGCATGACGATTGCTGCCGGGCAAGTTGTAGCCGAGAACGGGAAAATGACGGCGGTCTGGGACAGCTTCACGTACCCTGAGGAAGCGCTGAACACGGTGAAGTTAGAAGCTAATATTCAGCCAGAAGATCTGGAGTTGGCTGCGCCGATTCAAGAGGGGATCATTGGTGCCAAAATCATTCATGTGACAGAGAACCATGTGGATACAAAGGAGAAACACCTGCCTGTTACCGTAGAGAACGGCAAGGTTGTGGTTTCAACTTCAGAGGAAGTATGCAAAATTGCGGTATTGGAGCGTCACAAACAAACCGGGAATCGAGCGGTAGCGCTTGTTGGGGGCATCGGCTTCACATCCCCTGCAGCGATTGCGATGACGGTTGCTCATGATAGTCACAACCTGTTGATTATCGGTAATGATGATGCGCTAATGGCTGAAGCTGGTAATCGCGTCATTCGTATGCAGGGCGGGGTCGCCGTGGTAACGGCAGCAGGTGTAACCGAATTCCCGCTGCGGATTGCAGGTTTGATGTCAACCGAGCCATTCGAAGTCGTTGCAGCCCAATCGGCAGCAGTCAGTGAAGCTTTACAGTCCGCAGGATGTACATTAAATAATGCGTTCATGACACTTTCGTTATTGGCGCTGGTTGTGATTCCGGAATTACGTTTGTCCGACAAGGGGCTTGTGCGGATCTCGGCAGAAGGTATTGAACTGGTGTCCCTTTTCGATGAAGTGGTTGAGAATACACCTGTAGCTCCATCGGGTAATGAATGAACGGAAATGTCGACTAGAGCATCATTAAATTGAGATACATGCAAAGCCGCCTTAGGGCGGTTTTTTTGTGCATTTCGGGAGAAAACGCTTTCTAGGACTTCTGGAGCTTGGTGTACATATGAAAATAATGACTGAAGTCATGCTGAAATAAGGGTTAATTTAGAAAAAAGTCAATAATTGTGACTTTTGAACTATACATACAGAACTGCGAATTCCCGAAATATAATTATGATTCTTTCGTCGTGAGTCTTAGAGATGATATTGCATATAAAAGCAATTCGAGTTCGTCGTAACTAAAAAGTATCCATTAAATGAATATGAAACGACACAATTTCATCCAGATTTGCATGTCAGAGCTGATAACTTCAGAGGGAGTGTACAAATATGAAAAGCAAAAGGGGTTACCGTTTTATCTTATTACTGAGTTGTTTGATCCTGTGTGCGAGTACAGCCTGTTCTTCCAAAGCCACTGCGGATGGTTCAGTCGACAGTTATGCAACGATTCATGGAAAACTTGATGAGCCGGTGAGAGCGACGTGGGTGTGGGATACCACCCAGATCCGAAGTAATCCTCAAGAGGTGCTGAATTACGCTACAGCGAACAAGATCAATACGATCTATCTGCAGATGAACCGGGATATAAAAATTCCTGAGTATAAAAGTTTTATCCGCCAGGCGAGAGCCAAGAACATTGCGGTTGACGTCATGGATGGAAGATCATCTTGGGGCTTGACGGAAAGCCGGGAGCAGATTGCATCTTTCCTGGACTGGATCGAGGCATATCAGGCGCAGGCGTTGTCCAGTGAGAAATTTGCTGGTATTCATCTGGATATTGAGCCACATGTGCACCCGCAGTGGAAAACCAATCAGGCCAGTGTAATTACTCAGTGGCAAGGAAATGTGGAGTATATTGTTGAGCGAGCATCACGGATGAAGATGCCGGTAGCGGCTGATCTGCCTTTTTGGCTGGATAACTACAAAATTCCGGGTTCAACAATGGCCGTAAGCAGCTGGATGATTCGCAAGTTCAATTCCATCACCATTATGGCTTACCGTGATACAGCTGCTGCAATCTATAGTGTAGCGAAGGATGAACTTGCAGAAGCAGCTCTGCTCGGCAAGACGATCTCGATCGCCGTGGAAACAAAGCAAAGTAAGGAAGGTGACTTCATTACTTTTTATGAAGAGGGATCTGCTTATATGGAAGCACAATTAAAGTTGGTCGAAAAAATGGCTTCAGTACATGCGTCCTTTAACGGTTTCTCCGTACATGAGTACACTTCATGGAAGACGCTGAAAAAGTGAGACACCAGTAAACTCTTTAGCACAATGCTTGTAGTAGCATATGAAATGAGTTCTAACGGAGACAACGTGCCTCAGATCGTTATCTCGCTCGTTCTTGGGAAGTGGAAGTTGATAAAGAAGGTGTTTGCAGCTGAATAGCTGTGAGCACCTTCTTCTTTTACACCTGAACTAAGGCAGACTCCATGGCTACGTTCTCATAGAACATTTTGCGATACTGTGAAGGTGTGGTGGCTTTATGCTTTTTAAATGTAGTGATGAAGTAGCTTAGATGCTCAAAACCCACATCCATGGCGATATCAACAATTTTGTGATCCGTATTCTCAAGCTGAACACAGGCCTGTTGAACGCGGTAATAGTTAATGTAATCAACCGGGGTTTTCTGCACCATCTGTTTGAAGAAACGGCAGAAGTGTCCTTCGCTCATATTGGCTTCATCGGCCAGTTCTTTCAGCTTTAATGGTTCAGGATAACGTTTGTGGATATACCCGAGCACGGATTTCAGGCGCTCTACCTTGTCATGACTCCCTGTAGCTACGGTGCCTTTGAGCGGAGCAGGTCTCATATGTTCGAACATTCGGGCAAATATGAGGTACAGGTACGCTTTTGTTGACATTTCACACGTTTCGGTCCGGGTAGCATGGTCCGCAAATATGCGTTTCAGGTGATCCAGAATTTCTTGTCCCCAATCCTCATCTGCCTTGATATGACTGGGGGGAATCACCGTTTTGCGTACCAGTGGACCGATGAATTTCTCTTGGACCGTATCGAAGGTACGGCTGCCAAGCAGCTCGGGATTAAATACAATGGAAGAGAATACGCAAGGAACATCGCCCTTCAGATACCCCGCATGAATTTCACCTCGATTGATGAAAATGGCTTCTCCAGCTTGAACCTCAACGGTGTTCATATCGATCTGAAAGACGGCGCAGCCCTTGGTCACCATGGTGAACTCCATCTCATCATGCCAGTGGCAATCGAGAATGCTATCCCCGTTCAGTTGTTGAATATCCGGGTACACACTGACGGGATACATGGCATTGCCGTGAATCCGGTCTTCTCGTAATCGTTCACGTTCCATATCAGATTCTCCTTTTGTATCATTATTAATGTAATCGTTTCCATAGATTGGTGGTGATGTTCAAGAATCGGATGTTTATTATCAAAATCGTGATATATTTGGTCAAAATAAGAGAAGAAATTCGTTATTAATATCAATATTATTATAATATAACCAAAGGGGGAAAGAAAACATGAAATTTACTGATGGATTCTGGATGACTCGTGAAGGGTACCAGATTCAAAACCCAACTGACATTCGTGATATTGTGCAAAAAGAGAATTCTGTGACCGTATATGCGGCAACTAAATATATTCGTAGCAAAGGCGACACTCTGAACGGTACATTGCTGAAAGCAACGTACAGCTCACCAATGCCTAACGTTATTCGTGTAACTCTGAATCACCATAAGGGCGGAGTGAAAAAAGGGCCTGAATTTGAGCTTAACACACAAGAAGCAAACGTTGAGATCTCAAAAAATGAACAAGGCGCTGTTTTGAAAAGTGGCAATCTGGAAGTTCAAATCGACAAAACAAACGGTTGGGACATTAGCTTCCTGTATGGAGGAAAACGGATTACAGGTAGCGGTCAAAGAGCTGCTGGTTATATTACAGGTCCAAGTAAGGAAGCATACTTCCGCGAGCAGCTTGATCTTGGTATTGGTGAATACGTTTACGGACTTGGTGAGCGCTTCACGCCGTTTGTTAAGAATGGCCAAATCGTCGATACCTGGAATGAGGACGGGGGTACAAGCAGTGAGCAGTCCTATAAGAACATTCCGTTCTATTTGTCCAATAAAGGATATGGCGTATTTGTAAATCATCCTGAACGCGTATCATATGAGATTGCATCCGAGAATGTATCTAAAGTTCAGTTCAGCGTAGAAGGCGAGACGTTGGAGTACTTCATTATCGGCGGTGACAATCCTAAGGATGTACTTGATAATTATACGAAATTAACAGGTAAACCAGCGCTTCCACCGGCATGGACTTTTGGTCTGTGGCTGACAACGTCATTCACAACGGATTATGATGAAGCAACGGTTAACCATTTTGTAGATGGCATGGCTGAACGTGATCTTCCGCTGTCTGTATTCCATTTTGACTGCTTCTGGATGAAGGAATACCAATGGTCTGATTTTGTATGGGATGAAGCGATGTTCCCGGATCCGGAAGGCATGCTTGCACGTCTGAAAGAGAAGGGCCTTAAAATCTGTGCTTGGATCAATCCATATATTGCAGAAAAATCCTACTTGTTCGATGAAGGTATGGAGAACGGTTATCTGGTGAAAACAGCCGATGGTAGCGTATGGCAATGGGATATGTGGCAAGCAGGCATGGCTCTGGTTGACTTCACGAATCCGGATGCTGTGAATTGGTATAAGAGTAAGCTCGAAGTCCTGCTTGATCAAGGTGTAGATTCCTTCAAGACCGACTTCGGTGAAAGAATTCCGACAGATGTTGTGTACTTCGATGGTTCTGATCCAGTTAAAATGCACAACTATTATACACAACTCTATAACAAAGCTGTATTTGAATTGCTTGAAGAGAAGATTGGCAAAAACGAAGCTGCCCTGTTTGCACGCTCTGCAACAGCAGGTGGGCAACAATTCCCGGTTCACTGGGGCGGTGACTGCTCTTCCACGTATGAATCCATGGCTGAATCGCTTCGCGGTGGCCTCTCACTGGGGCTTTCCGGTTTCGGATTCTGGAGCCATGATATCAGTGGTTTTGAAAGCACAGCGAGCCCTGACGTATACAAACGCTGGGTACAATTCGGACTTTTGTCTTCCCACAGCCGCCTGCACGGAAGCACTTCGTATCGTGTGCCTTGGTTGTTTGACGAGGAATCCGTGGACGTTGTTCGTGACTTTACCAAACTCAAAATCAGCCTGATGCCGTACCTGTACAATTCTGCGGTAGAGTCAACGGTAAAAGGTATTCCGATGATGCGCGCTATGCTGCTGGATTTCCCAGAGGACCCAACAACATACAGCCTGGATACGCAATACATGTTCGGTGATTCAATCCTGGTGGCTCCAATCTTCAACAAGGAAGGCGATGTGCGTTATTACCTGCCTGAAGGAACTTGGACGAACTATCTGACAGGAGCGAAAGTACAAGGTGGACGCTGGATCAGTGAAAACCATGACTTCAAAACACTGCCAATGATGGTTAAGCCAAACAGCCTGATCGCTGTGGGTGCGGTGGATAGCAAACCGGATTACGATTTTGCGAATGATGTGTCCTTGCACTTGTTCGAACTGGCTGATGGTCAAACGGCTCAAGCTGTCGTTGTGAACCAAGCGGCAGAGCAGGAGCTGACAGTTAACGTTACACGTAATGGATCAGTGCTGGATGTTCGTGCTGAAGGTGCAGGTAAACCTTGGAACATCGTGCTTCGTGGTATTGAAAGTGTATCCAGCGTTGAAGGTGGTTCCCAAGTGTCTGGTGCAACTGGTGTTGTCGTTACGGCAGCAACAGGCGCAAGCGCGCTTACAATCCAACTGTAAAATGATATAGTAAAAGAAAAGGACGGTGCCGAAAGGTGCCGTCTGTTTGTCTACGATGATAGGAGATTGAATGAAATGAGTACAATGAGTTCCGGTTTACACTGCACGATATCAGCAGAGATGCTGCATCAACTGGTAGAGATTAATTTTGGAAGCGATGCCAAAGTGAAGGAGTTTGGTCTCCTGCAAGGTGGACTTTTTAATACAACCTATCGGATTCACCTTGAACATACATCCTATACGGATGTGATTTTACGTTTGGCTCCAGAGCGGGGAGAGATGGCGGCTGGTTCTGCGAGTGACCCACTCTTTTCTTTTGAACGTACGATGATGGCGGCTGAACCGATTGTGTATGAATATTACCGTAAGGCAGGCATTCCTGCTCCCAACATTATCGCCTGTGATGACAGCGGATCCATCATTCCAAGAACGTACATGTTTATGGAATTTATCCCGAGTAAGCAGCTGGATCACGCATCGATTTCAGACATAGACAAAGAGCGATTGTATCATCAGCTTGGCGTCTATACCGCCATCATGCATCAGATCGAGGGGGCATCGTTTGGGTGGCCGCAGGGTGATGGGACGATTAGAGGCTCGGATCAATGGTCCGAGGTGCTGCACTCTTTTGCAGAAGAAACGGCACTTAAAGCTGCTCAAGCCGATTATATGTCAGGTGTAGGAGAAGAAATCGCAGCTATATTCATCAAAAATAAAGACTTATTTGATCAAGTGACCCGTCCAGTACTCGTTCATAATGACCTGTGGGAAGCAAATGTACTTGTTCATCAGGAAAATGGTGAGCTGAACATTGCGGCCATCATTGACGGAGATCGTTCCATGTTTGCCGACAGGGAGTTTGAAGCCATATTGTCGACAGAATCAGCGGCTTTTCATGAAGGATATGATCGTCCACTGGACTCATCCGCTGAAGGACAGGCACGCAGGCTTGCGTACCGAATACTGTCTTCGTATTTTAATGCCTACGTTCATGAACATCAGGTCAATCAACCTGAAGACGGTCAGAAGTATCGCCAGCGTACGCTGGATTTACTGGAGCAATGGAAGCAACTTGGACTTAACTAATTCGTAGGAGGAATGAAGGATGAAGGAGTATCATCAATACCCGATGTGGGATGCGTCACTTTCACTTGAGGAAAGGTTGGATGACCTGATTGCACGATTGACAACGGAGGAGAAGATCAGACTAATTCCTACACGCGAAGCAGCTGTACCAAGACTGGGCATTCCAGCCTACAACGTTGGGGGCGAAGCTGCCCACGGGGTTGCATGGAAAGGGGAGGCAACGGTATTTCCACAACCGCTCGGTCTATCAAGTACCTGGAATACAAGGCTCATGCGGGAGATTGGTTCAGCCATTGGTGATGAAGCTAGGGCATACCATCACCGTGATCCTGAGGTTCACGGGTTAACATTGTGGGCACCAACGGTTGATCTGGAACGTGACCCACGCTGGGGCAGAACGGAAGAGGGATATGGCGAGGACCCGGTCCTCACGGGAGAAATGTCGGCAGCTCTCGTCAAAGGTATGCAGGGAAATGATCCTTTTTATCTGAAAATGGTCGCTACATTGAAACACTTTTTTGCCAATAATAATGAGAAAGATCGGCTGAATTGTTCATCCAGCATCGATCCGCGCAATCTGCGGGAATATTATTTAAAAGCTTTTGAGACACCATTTGTGGAAGGCGGAGCCTTGTCCATGATGACAGCTTACAATTCCATCAACGGTACACCTGCCATTGAAAGTCCATATGTGAATGATGTGGTTAAGGGTGAGTGGGCGATGCCAGGTTTCATTGTATGTGATGGTGGAGACCTGTCACAGACGGTGAACTATCATGGTTATCACACCAGTCATGCCGAATCAGCAGCAGGTGCGTTGAAGGCAGGAGTGGATTGTCTTACAGATGAAGTTGATCTTGTTGTATCTGCTCTGGAGGAGGCTCTAGACCGGAATCTGTTGGAGATCGCTGATTTGGACAGAGCCATCCGCAAAATCTTTGGTGTGCGGATGCGACTTGGACAACTGGATCAGTCGGGGCAAAATCCTTATGCGTCTATACCTGAATCTGTATTATGTGCACCAGAGCACGCCAAACTTAGTTATCGTGCGACTGCCGAATCAATTGTTTTGCTCCAAAATGATGGATTGCTTCCGTTGCAGCCAGAAGCGTTGCAAAAAATCAGTGTGATTGGGCCACTTGCGGATGTTGTCTATACCGATTGGTACAGTGGCACACTGCCTTATCGTGTATCCGTCCTCGATGGATTGCGTAATCGACTACCTCATTCAGACATAACGTATTCAGATGGGAATGACCGTATTCAGCTGAAGGCAACAGACGGTCAGGTTATAACCTTGGGTGCGGAAGGTACACTCGTCGCTGTGCCGGAAGCCAGTGCACCTACAGCCGCCGAATTTGTACATCAGGATTGGGGTTGGGGAAGTCACACGCTGAGAAGTGTGAAAAATAACCGTTACGTTAGCTTAACCGAGCAAGGCATCTATCAGGCAAACGCACCGCAGATCGGTGGCTGGTTTGTGAAGGAAGTTGTTCGAATAGATCCTCTAACGGACGGAAGTAACACCTTGCGGACGTGGAACGGTATCCCTGTTGGACTGAGCGAATATCAGGGACAGTCTGCTGTATCACCACCACGGCCACAAGGAGAACAAACTACAGGTACAAGTACAACTCAGGACAATGTGAGTGCCTCTGGACACGCAAGTCAATCACCAGGCAATACACAGATACCTTCTGCATTCAATATTGATATTGTGACCAGCGGAATACAACAAGCCGTAGAAGCTGCACGTAGCAGTCAGGCATCTGTCGTTGTTGTTGGCAACAGCCCATATATCAACGGCAAAGAAGAAATTGACCGCCCAAGTCTGCTGCTTCCGCCGAGTCAGGTCGAACTTGTCAAAGCCGTGTGTGAAGCCAATCCCAATACGGTGGTTGTCATTATGGGCAGTTATCCATTTGCCTTGCAGGAGTTGAAAGGTATTGCCCGCGCAATCGTTTATATGACACATGCAGGTCAGGAATTGGGGAACGCGCTTGCAGATGTGCTGTTAGGTTATTATGCCCCGGCAGGCAGATTGAATATGACATGGTATGAAGACGAATCACAGCTTCCTGACATAATGGATTATGACATCATTCAGAATGGCATGACCTATATGTATCATGAAGGACCGGTTCAATATGCATTTGGTCATGGCCTGACGTATTCCGAATTCGAATACGAAGCGATTCGTGTAAGTCGCAGTGCTCCGAGTGAATCCACCACCACAGATCAATTAAAGATTGAAGTGGAGGTACACAATACAGGTGAACGTGACAGTGATGAAGTCGTTCAGATCTATGGATCTTCCTATACCTCCCGAGTGAAACGCGCTCAGAAGCAACTGCTTGCTTTCCGTCGTGTTCATGTCAAAGCAGGGACGCGTGTTACGATAAGTTTCGAGGTTCCTGTTCAGAAGCTGGCGCTATGGGATGTTACCCGAGATCGATACTGCGTGGAGACAGCGACCTGGGCCATCCTGGCAGGACGTTCTTCCGCAGATATACGTCAGTCGGCTGATATTGAAATTGAAGGTGAGACGATTCCTGATCGTCCGCTGCACTTGCTTACCTTTGCCGAGAATTACGATGCTTGTGCAGGTGTTCTTCTGGATGAATGTCTTGAAGGACGTTCGGCAGTTCGGGCAATCACTCGGGAAGAACCCTTATATCGAGAGGAGCAGTCGTCCTGGATTGCTTTCAACCATAATGCTGTTCGAGAAGTACAAGGATTTGAAGCCAGAGTGGCAGCTTTTGGGGAAGAGGGCAGACTGGAGATTCGTTCCGGAGGACTAGAGGGCGAACTGCTCGGTGTGTGTGAAGTTTCTGGACCCGGAGGCAGTGTGAACGGAAAAGATATCAAGTGGACAACAGTCCAGTGTTCGCTTGAGGCACCACATAAGGTGAATGAGCTGTATATTATTTTCAAAGGTGGAGCAGCGTTACGGCACTTTAGATTGTTGTAGTTGTAGACATCATTGAACCAAAGAAGCTGTCTTGCACGAATACGTGCAGGCAGCTTTTGTATGTGAACAAGCGGTAACATCCAGCATGTTCTGAATAATCAACCTCCGAAACAACCACAATAATGCTGTTGTGTGTAGAATCTGTAAAGGTGGTTGTGGTATGAACGACAAAAAGTGGGACCTCGTCGCACTTGCTTCCATCCCTTTAATTATGACCTTGGGAAACTCCATGCTGATACCGATCTTGCCACAAATTGAACGTGAGTTGAACGTATCTGCATTTAAGGTCAGCATGCTTATTACAGTCTACGCTGTAGTTGCCATCCTGCTTATTCCACTCGCAGGATATTTGTCTGATCGTTTTGGCAGAAAAGCAGTCATTATTCCCAGCCTTATCATTGCAGCCGTCGGGGGTGCTGTAGCTGGTGTGGCTGCATGGATGCTGGATGGAAACGCAGCATACTGGTCCATTTTAGGTGGCCGATTATTGCAGGGGGTTGGAGCAGCCGGTGCATTCCCTATTGTCATTCCGTTGGTTGGGGATATGTTCAATGATGAAGATCAGGTAAGTAAAAGTTTGGGAATCATTGAAACCTCCAATACATTTGGTAAAGTGTTAAGCCCGATTTTGGGTGCAGCGCTGGCTATCTGGTTGTGGTATTTACCATTTATGGCTATTCCTGTATTGTGTGTCCTTTCACTGATTCTGGTTATTTTCCTGGTGAAGACACCCAAGAAAAAAGAGAAGCCACCCACCTTTACGGAATTTGTGGCTTCCATTCGGGACGTTTTGAAAGAAAAAGGGCGATGGTTGTACGCTCTGTTTGCGATCGGCGGAATTTGCATGTTTATTCTTTTTGGCGTGCTTTATTATCTATCCGAGACATTGGAGAGCGAGTTCGCCATGAAAGGGATCGTAAAAGGTCTCGTGCTTGCCATTCCGTTGGCGGCGCTGTGTCTGTTTTCCTTTTTCGCAGGAAAATGGATCGGAAAGAGTAAGCCTCGTATGAAATGGCTTGGGTTCGCAGGACTTGTTCTTGTAACCGTTTCGCTGGGTGTTATTGGAATTTTCGATAATATCTATATTGTGATTGGACTTTTTACATTGGGGAGTGCCGGAATAGGAGCAACCTTACCGTGTCTGGATGCCTTAATCACTGAAGGTATAGATAAGAAACAGCGAGGCACGATTACGTCTTTGTTCAGCAGCATGCGATTTATCGGTGTATCCCTTGGCCCCCCTGTTGTGTCTTTACTGATTGGCAAACAACATTTTTTGCTTTTTGGTGTGCTTGCTGCATCTGGAGCCGTAGGCGGGTTGCTTACATTATTTGCAGTGAAGCCGGATAAGGGAGATCAACCTACTTCAGGAAGCGGACAGAAACAGGATGAACGACATATCGATCGGATCGAGACGAGTAGAGGTTATGCTCCTGTACGGCGCAAGAAAAGTCCATTTTAGATAGACGGTGTTGTATGCTACGTTCATTCCGAAGTTGTATTAAGTTTGTTTAACATTCAGATCTGTTCCAATAAAAAACGCGTTTACGCCTAAGAAAGCGGATGAATTTGCTTTCTCGGTGTAAACGCGTTTTTATGTTCAGAATGACTTTAACCGATCATTCGTGTTTGCTCTTATTCGACTGGCTAGTTTCGGTGTTGCCGGCTCCAGATTTCTTGGATTGATCTTGAGGTGGTTCCGTTGCAGTGATATGAGTATGAGCGAGCAGAGCATGAGGTTCAATGGAGAAGCTGCCGCTTCGTTTTCCCTGAATCAGATATATAAGCAAGAACAGAATCATAAACATCACGGAATATCGATACATATCAGTATAACTGGTTATGGCCGCAATGGCGCCAAGAAGAAGGGCACCGGTCGCAATACCCAGATCCAGCGAGTTCAAAAACATACCGTTAGCCATACCCCGTTGAGTAGGAGATACAACTTGAATCATCCAGGTCTGCAGAGACGACTGCATGGAACCATAACCGATTCCGTAGATAAAGGCAGCGATGAACAGGACGGACATGGAGGTTGCATACGAGAGCAGAATGAGGCCGACTGCAACGAATATTGCCCCTGGAATGAGCAGTGCTTTTGGACCTTTGCTGTCATAGATCCGTCCTGCAAATGGTCTAACCAATAATACGGCGAGTGCATTGAACAAAAAGAACAGCGCAGGATTGGCCAGATTGGCTTCCTTACCATACAAAACGATGAATCCGACAAGCCCACCATAGGTGATGGATAATAGGCAATTCAGCACACTGGGCAGAATCAGCTTGCGGTTGAAAGGTGTCTTCTGTTTCGGGTTGGACCCTGAAGCACTTGTTGTGGCTTGTGGCATGATGGTTGTACTGTTATCGGTTCTGGCTGCTTTTTTGCGTGTCAGCGAATAACTCAGTGGATAGATCACAGCGAGTACACCCGCAGTACATAACATCAGGGTTACAAATCCAGCACCTTGGAGCAGAGTAACCCCAATGATTGGCCCCATAGACATAGCCAGGCTAGTCGATAGACCAAAGTAACCCATTCCTTCACCCATTCGTTTGACGGGCACAATGTCCGAGGCCATCGTTGGAAAAGCGGTACTGCTCATACCAAACCCGATACCAAACAACATTCTAAGCAACAAGAGCACAGCTATACCAGCAGCAAAATAATAGCCGAGCGTTGCCAGCAGGGCTACGGACAGGCCTATATAGATCATGGCGTTACGAAGGCCCTTCTCCAGTGCTTTCGCGGAATAGAGACGGGCTGCAATGGCACTTAGTGCAAACAGACAGGTGAATAAACTTACTTCAAATGCATTGGCGTGAAATCGCTCCTGAACGTAGGACGGAAGCGGAGAGACGATCATGTGCAGTTGCAAGAACAACAAGAAGTTGCACAGCATCAGCAGTATAAAATCGGTGGTCCATAGTCTAACTTGTTGTGTAGATTGTTCTTTCATGATGATGTATTCCCCCTGAGTTGTGATTCATTACAAGTTGCGGTTAATGAGGGAAAGAGTATGTTTAAATGCTTCCATCTGGTCTTCGGATATACCTTCAGCAAGTTCTTTATTCATTTCTCTTTCAATCGGAACGAGGATATCAATTAACGCTTTGCCTTCCGTGGTGAGATATAACAAATAGGCTCTGCGATCCTGTTCGCTGGTCCGGCGTTCTACCCAGCCTTTTTTCTCAAGCAGATCAATAATCCGCGCAGTGGTGGGTTGGTCTTTGAAGACACGTGCAGCGAGCTCCTTCTGATTAACACCTTCACCGCGGTCAACATTAAAGAGAACAGAAAATTGCTCTGTCGTAATATCATAAGGTTTGAATCGTGTCGCAAGTAAAGCTACAGCTTTACGATGTGTGAAACCCAGCATGAATCCAACAGATTGTTCCAGTGTATAGTCCATGTGATTGCTAGACCTCGCTTCCATAATAAAATGTCCCAATCAATTAGTTGTTATAACAACTATATGTCAAACAAGTATTTTTGTCAAAATGAAATATTCTCATATCGAACGTACGTGTGCACTGTGCAATCATCCAAAAATACTGTTAGAATAGTGATGAAACCGCTTTTATGGAATCGATATCTAGAGTGCTTGAAGAATGGAGAAAACCAATCTGCTCTAACTAATGTTGGAGATGACCAAGGAGAGCTGTGTATGCTAAAGAATATACCCGCAATAATACCTCCAGAGTTACTCAAAATCATGTCCGAAATGGGCCATGGAGACGAGTTGGTTCTGGCGGATGGCAATTTCCCCGCAGCCAGTCATGCCAAGCGACTGGTACGCTGTGATGCACTGGGAGTTGTTGAACTGCTGGATGCCATCCTGCAATTATATCCACTGGATACCTATGCTGAGCGTCCCGCTGCTGTCATGCAGGTTGTAAAAGGGGATCAGGTGATCCCGATCATATGGGAAGACTATCGCCGGTTGATTGAAGAATACGAAGGCATTACGGATGCTTTTGATCATGAAGAGCGATTTGATTTTTATAAACGGGCTTCGAATGCCTATGTGATTGTTGCAACTGGTGAGCGAGCGCAATATGCCAATCTGATTTTGAAGAAAGGCGTCATTTTCCCCGATGCTGATCCCGGTCAGGAACAGCAGAATGCTGAATCGAACTGAATAATTACGGCGACGGAGCAGTGGATGCTTTGGTCGCCTTTTTATTTTTGCCAATATGAAGTCAATATAACAAAACGTACAGAATTGGTATGGACTAGATAAGTAAGATGTAATCTGGAAGCGCGCATGAACGAATGTCAGCTCACTGCTCAGGATACTACAAACTTTGATGCAGATGATGAATGGGGAAAAGGAAAGGACTGTTTTACAATTGAAGAAATACAACCGATGAGACGATGGTCTCCATCCCAGAGGAGTTGAGTGAAATGCAGCACCGAATCAGACAAGCGGGTCTTCTTGATAGTAACGAAGTGGGACGATTGTTCAATGAGTACAGGATGTTCTACAACCAAAATGCTGACATTGAGGCAGCACGTCAGTATATTAGAGAACGAATGGAAGGCCATGAATCGGTGATTTTGGTAGCAGAAAAGCCAATCTCCAATGGCTTAATCTGTACTGGATTCGTTCAACTGTATCCCAGTTTCAGTTCGGTATCGATGGGGCCTGTCTGGGTGCTAAATGATCTATATGTGCATCCGAATTATCGTCAGCAAGGCATTGCAAGGAAGCTCTTGCAGACAGCCAAGCGATTGGCATCTGAGCAAGGAGTTCTTCGTATATCACTCTCAACCGAGTTAAGTAACAAACAAGCACAAGCTTTATATGAATCCGAAGGATATGCACAGGATACCAAATTCATGTATTATGAACTTAATGTATAAGAGGTTGATCAAAAAGACGCACTATATAAATGAATGGCAGACTCGTGTCGTCGAGAAAGAGGGAGGGGAGTCGCAACATGATGCAGTGGATTGCCATGATCACGATGTTAATTGATCATATAGGAGCTGTCTTTTTTCCACATATTATAGAACTGAGGATCATAGGTCGTATCGCTTTTCCAATCTATGCTTTTACAGTGTATATCGGTTATAAACATACACGAGACGTACAAAAATACATATGGCGGCTGTTCTGGATCGCGATCATATCACAGGTGCCGTTCATGGCTGCGTTTAATCATTATTCTCTGAACGTGGTATGGACATTGTGGTCAGCCCTGTTGGTATTATTCGTTATCGATAAATTGCCATCCCGTCTACTGGGCATTCCGATTGTAATTGGAGTTGGTTGGTTCATGGAAATTAGCCATATGGATTACGGGATGTACGGGTTGTTATTGGTTCTGTTATTCCGTTATTTCCAGGGTCCTGTGCTTGTCGTGGCACATGTCTTGTTAAATGCACTATATCTTCTGCTGCATAACAGCTCTGTGCAAATGTATAGTGTGCTCGCAACCGCCGGCATTGCTATTGCTCAGTATTACCAGGCGGGTTTCCGTATGAAAGGGCCGCGTTGGGTCTGGCGTTATTTCTATCCAGCTCATCTTGCCATCATTGCAATTATCCGATGGGTCTAAAAGAATGATCCGAAAATGCGAAGAAAAGAAGCCATCTTATCGTCAGTGAATGACGATAGATGGCTTCTCTTTGTGTGACCTTATTTATTAAATGCTAATGATAAAGTGAACTTACTCCATAGCTGTAGAAGTGCCGTTATGGCGCCGGATTGCAGACGGGAAATATCCAATCTGAACGGCGTAGTCTAACATGGCGGAGATGAAGCGATCATCTGTTTTTGCACATGAGATTCCGGCAGGTTCCACATAAGCCGTTGTGACAGGGCAAGCATAGACATATGCTGAATCCTTCGCACCGTCGCCTTCAAGCTGTGCAATAGCCAACTGAAGAGCTTCCGGCTCTTTGCTGATGCTCGCATCGAACAACCAACGGGTGTAATCCGCGAAAGGTAGCGTTTCAACTTCGTAACCAGCCCGATTCACAGAACGGATCAGCTCATCATAGCGGATGGGCTCCGGATTACAGATGTGGAATACACGACCGGCGGTATCCTGACGTAAGGCCAGATGAACGATAGCTTCACTTGCATAGTTGATCGGTGTAAAATCAACCATCCAGTCAGCCGCAGGAGCCTTGCCGAGCAATAACATCGCTTTGATCATACGATAGAAGGCGTTGCTATCAATATTGGACTGGAAGCGTCCAGTTTCGGAGTGGCAAGTGAGATTACCAGCACGATAGATGCTGACAGGTACACCTTCCTCTGCCGCAATCATGAGCACTTTCTCGGCTTCAAGCTTGCTGTCCGAATACAGGTTGTCCACATGCAAGTCAGCCGGGAACCGATCATATTGCAGGGAAGATTCCCATTGTCCGCTGAGTGCCAGATCTTCCGGAATACCCATCGTGGATACATGGTGGAAGGAAGCACCTGGTTTGCTGCGAATCAAGTCTAGTAATGCGACCGTTCCTTCCACGTTTGTTTTGGCGAACTGATCGGCATCGCCGAAATGACGTACGTCTGCAGCGCAGTGGATGACACGGTCAATTCGATCCTGAACATAAGCCGTTTGTTCACCTGACAGACCGAGGTTAGGTTGTTCGAGATCCCCTTCAATAATCTCCACACGAGTGGAGAGATGGTCAGTCAGTTGTTTGCCGAAATAACCTTCCAACACGTTAGTCAAACGTTCCATTGCAGTTATTCCATTGGATGGTCGACGAACAAGGGTGTAGATTCGTGTGCTGGAATTCAGAATTAACTGTTGCAGCACATGAGAGCCCAGATAACCTGTTGCTCCGGTCAGTAACACATGCTCAGGTTCACGAATGAGTGGATACCCCAACTGGGATGTTAGCTCCACAGGGTGTTCGGATAATTGTGTAATCATACCGTCGGTCACCACTGAATCCGTAACTTCTGCAGCACTGAGAGACAATACTTCCACACGATGAGCGAGAGCACGGACTGTTTTTTCGGCAAAGAAGTCGGCAATTTTCAGCTGTGGATAATGTGGCTTCAGAATGACCAGTACATGAATGACCCGGAGTGAATCACCACCGATATTGAAGAAGCTGTCTTCGACACCGAAGTCATCGTGCTGAAGGATTTCTTTCCATGCGTCCAGGATAATGGATTCCGTCTCCGTCTCAGGCATGACCCGGTCAGGGCGATCTTCATGTCGTTCCACATGAGGCAGGGATACCATCGCTTTGCGATTGATTTTTCCTGTTGGTGCAATCGGCATTTCATCCAGCTGACAGATCCACTTCGGTACAAAATAAGAAGGGAGTTTCTCCGTCAGTTCTGCCTTGATGTCCGAAACAGAGAGGGTACTGCCATCTTTCGATGTAAAGTAACCGACCAGCATATTTTGTCCATCGGATTCTTTCTTCGGAATGACGGCAACGTTCTGGATCTGATCAAGCCGTGCAAAGTGATCTTCAATCTCCCCGATCTCAATCCGGTGACCACGAATTTTTAGCTGAGAGTCACTGCGACCAACATATTCCAGCAAACCGGTATCCAGCAATTTGGCAATATCGCCAGACTTGTAGATTTTCTCACCTATTGCAAACGGGTTCTCAATGAATGCTTGCTCTGTACGTTCTGGCTGATTCAGATAACCTTTGGCCAATGCAGGGGTAGCAATATATACCTCACCAGGTACACCTGCCGGACAGAGCTGTTGTTCTTCATTTACAATGTATACTTTGTAGTTATGAATCGGTTTACCGATAGGGATATTCACCACATGTTCGGGAACCTGTTCACTGATGCGGTGAGTAGTTGTGGCTACTGTACATTCGGTAGGTCCGTACACATTAACAATATCAATCTGGTTCCCAAATTTGCGCTGGAAGGCACGAACTTGTTCACCATATAACGCTTCTCCGGCTACAGTAATGATTCTGACTTTGGCCAGCTTGTGGAAACCTTCATCGGATAAGTAGGAAGCAAGCTGATTGAAGAAAATCGTAGGCAGTATCGTAATGATGTTTGTTCCTGTCCGTTCAATTGCACTTGCGAATTCTTCAACGGATACCCGTTCTTCCGCAGACAACAGATATAATTCTGCTCCATAGAACAAGGCGCCAATGGTATCCCACACGGATGCATCAAAGCTGTATGTAGCAAACTGGGTTAATACATCACCTGGTTGAATGTCACAATCACGCTGAACCACACTGCCAAGATTGGTTACACCCCGGTGGGCAATCAGTGCACCTTTGGGTTTACCGGTCGACCCTGACGTGTAGATAATATACGCAAGATCATCTGGCTGAATATCCAGATTGGGATTACTTGCTGCAAATCCGGCTAAACGACCATCCACAGCGAGAATCTGACGGACCGTAGCTATACTGGAGAATAAGCTGGAAGCTTGGGCATAAGAAGCCTCTGTTGTCAGCACGAATGAGGACGCCGTATCTTCCACGATATAACTGTTACGTTCTTGTGGATGCTCAGGGTCGATCGGAACATATGCACCACCTGCCTTCAGAATACCAAGCAGGGAGATGATGGTCTCCAGACTTCGATCCATAAAGATACTGACGAATTCACCTTTCTGCAATCCATTGGATAACAGAACACGTGCAACCTGATTAGCTCGTTCATTCAATTCCCTGTACGTATAACTTTTGGATGGCGATGTTATCGCCGGTGAATCCGGATATGCCGCTGCCGTTGCTTCGAACCAGCCATGAACCGTCTGATTCTCTGGTTCGAGAACAGAAGTATCATTCATTTCACGGTAAAGCAATCGATCTGAGGCAGAAAGAATATCTACCGTACCGATTGCTTTCTCACCGTCACGCACAAGGGCGAGTAGAAGAGTCTGATAATATTCTGCATATCTCAGCACGGTAGACTCTTTTAACAGTGAACTATCATAGAACAGATCGAGGATGAGCATGTTCTGATCATCTCGAACGTTCCAGTTTAATATTTGAGGAGCTTGAGGCAACTGAACACTATTCAGCATAAAAAACGATTCAGGGTATCCACCGTTTTGCAACGTGTATTCAATCTTGAGCTGCTCTGAAACCTGATGACATAGTTGGTTAAAGGTCAATTTGCCCTGAATCTGTAATGAAAGATAGGAAGCTGCCTGATCGGGGGACAGTATACCTATGGCAAGTTCCTGTTCAGCTGACAATCGGAATAACAAGGCTGCATAAGCTGAGAGGAGTACCGGGTACACCATCTGTTCTCCATACTTCTGTTTAAGTTCACGGCTCAGAGAAGCATGTAATGTGATTTGAGCAGACTGATAAGAGAATGATTGTTGACGTCGCCCAAAATCCAGTGGAATCTGCAGAACTGGCAAGCTAGATTCCATGGAATGGGAAGAAGATGGTTGGTTTTCAATCACTTCAGTTATTCCTCCTTGGTTCAAACCGAATGTATGTGGATTTGAATTATTGTTTGCTTACATTGAAATGAGAGATCAATTCTTGGAGTTCCTCAGACATGCTGGTAAGGCGTGTGGAGGAGTCTACCAGTGTAATCAAAGATGCTTTTTGCTCATCTACTGATGAGGAGATTTGTTCACTGCTGTCTGCTGTCTTGCTTACGCTTGAAGACAAGTCATCTGCTGTAGCGGTCATTTCCTCCGTACCCGCAGAGATTTCTTCCGTAGCGCTTGAGACTTCCTGAATCTGATTAGATACTTTTTTCGCTGCTTCTAAAATATCTTCGAACAGTTGTCCTGTTTGATCGGCTACGCTGAGCCCTGTATCTACTTCTGACGTACCTTGTTCCATAGCACGTACAGCTTGTTTAATTCCAGCTTGAATCTCTTGGATCAATACGCCAACCTGGCTGGTCGCTTGTTCAGACTGCTCGGCAAGTTTGCGTACTTCACCTGCAACAACTGCAAATCCTCTTCCTTCTTCACCAACACGAGCTGCTTCAATGGATGCATTAAGAGCAAGCAAGTTGGTCTGGCTGGAGATTCCCGAGATGATATTGAGAATATCGCCGATTTCCTGTGAACGACTCTCCAGAACCTCAATGGCAGAAGCGGTATTCTTAACCGATTCCGTAATCAGATTCATCTGTTCAGATACCTGACGGACAACGCTGTTACCTTGTTGCGAACGACGTTCCATCTCATAGGCTTCATCCGCTACACTTGCCGAGCTGCTGGCAATCGTCTGGATTACGGTAGCCATCTCGGACATGGCACGTGCACTATCCCGGGTTGCCTGTTCCTGTGAACGAATGTTGGAAGTGATTTGAGTCACATTATTATTGATAGAATCTGCATTCTCACTGTTGCGCTCGGAAACTTCATATAACTCTTTGGCAGACTGATTTACTTCTTGTGATGTGATTTGCACTTTAACGATAGTATCGTTGATTTTGCGAACCATGGTGTTGAACTTCTCGTTAACGAGTCCCAGATCGTCTTTGCCTGTCGGAATGTTGACATTCAAATTACCCCGACTGACGTCATCAATTCCTTTGATCAAGTGACGGATAGGGGAAAGTGTATTTTTAACCACAAGGTATTGGATAATCAGGAATAACAGCAAGAAGGCCACAAGGATGATAATTCCGTTTTTGAGCAAGGAGTTAAGTCCTGCGGGTACGGCTGATGCATCTGCATCAATGGCAAAATATGAGAAAATCTTACCGTTGCTGTCTTTGATTGGATATGCAATGGTAGTCCATGTTCCGAAATCATCGGAATAAAATGTTGTGAATGTTGGGCGATCCGTATTAAGCATTTCTTTCAGTGCATTGGCTACAACGACCGGCTGCTCATACATGTCACCGATATTTACGTTCTCACTTTGAAAAGCCTCTCTTAGGTTGGTCGGCATCGCTACAAGGGAAGTTTGTCTCTTGTTATCGCCACCGAGCTCAACACCGAAGATGTAGGCTTGTGCAATGTTAGGATAATATTCTTGCATTTCATCGAAATACGCTCGTAATTTCGTTTGTGTTGCTCCATCATAGCTACCTTCCGCAATAGCAGCTTGTACCTCGGCGGGATTGATATCATCAGCCCACTTTTTGGTAATTTGTTCCACCTGTCCATGCAGTTGATCAACAAGAACTGTTTTTTGAAAATAGTAACTGCTTGCGATAAGTGCTACCCCGATGATAATGATATTGGTAAATGAGAGTAACAAATTTTTGGAGAAAAACGACATGCTTTTCCAACTTAATGATTTCACTAAATTCCACTCCTGATCTTCTTTAAATTAAGAAACTTTAGGGTTGCTTTGGTACAGTGAACTAGATCATTCCGTGATCCCCTCCAAAGGAAATTTATGCGACCATGGTCTTGGTTTATCAGTCGCTTTCGTAGAGACTTATGTACCGTATGAACCATAGGTGTCTAATTATTAAAACACATCTATAATTAATATGTCGTATAAAATGTCGTTAAATTGAATAGTATCGTTAAATTTTTTTTAATATTTTACGTATTTATGGACATATCAGATGTATTATAGGTATTTAGAACTGTTTATTTTAAAATTTCCCATTTTTTAGCTTCATTCTGTATTCTATAACATGGTGGGTAAAAATACATCCTTCAACAAAACAAAAATATGATGGCAAAGATGCAACAGAAGGCACGGATATACATCGGAAGCGGTTTTATCTATAATAACTACATATGCATTTCTCAAATTACGAGCAGCGGGGGTTTATAGATGAATCTTAAACAGATAGCAGCAGAGCGTGCGGCAGAATATGTTGAAGATGGAATGAAGGTTGGATTGGGTACAGGTTCAACAGCTTATTATGCCATCTGCCGAATCGGTGAGCGGGTACGTGATGGATTGAACATTCAAGCGGTTGCCACTTCAGAGGCTTCGGACAAGCTTGCCCGTGAATGGGGAATTCCCATCGTCCCATTTGACCAGATTGGACGTTTGGATCTGACCATTGATGGCGCTGATGAAGTAGATCCCGAATTTAACCTGATTAAAGGGGGGGGCGGGGCTCTTTTGCGTGAGAAAATCGTGGCAGCCAATAGTGACAAATTGATTATTGTAGCGGATGGCAGCAAAGCCGTGCAAAAGTTGGGGAAATTCCCGCTTCCAGTTGAGGTGGTTCCATTTGCTTCTGAGTGGACCTTCCAGGCGCTCGAAAAATTGGGGTGTCAACCACAGTGGCGGATGGATGGACAGCAACGTTATCTGACAGACAACGGAAACCTGATAGCGGATTGCCACTTGGAGGCGATTGATCACGCTGCGGACCTTAATGTTCAATTGAACATGCTACCAGGTGTTGTTGATAACGGACTATTTGTTGATATGGCTAGTACAGTCATTCTTGCCAATGCGGACGGAAGTATCGAAGAGCTTCATCGTTCTTAATATGGAAGAGGGTGCTTTTCATCGTATGAAAGAACTGCCAATCGTTGATGGTGAACTTGTACTCAGGTGTGTGGAGAAACAGGATCTGAAAGAACTTTATGAATTGATCTACAGTGATGACGTACCTGAATGGAAGCAATGGGATGCACCCTATTACCCACTTAAACACGAAAGTTATGAAAGTTTTGAACAAGGTATGCTCAAACGTATGGACGTAGATCCAGGCGATCCCAAACCCGTATCGATCCGTATTATTGAATCCGACAGACAAATTGTGGGTACAATCAGCTATTACATAGAAGATGAGTTATCCATGTGGCTGGAAATGGGGATTGTAATATACAGATCTGTCCAGTGGGGACGCGGGGTTGGCACACGCTCACTTGTTATGTGGTCAAGTCATTTGTTCGAACAGCTGCCTTTGGTTCGGGTTGGATTAACTACTTGGTCTGGTAATGAACGAATGATGCGTGCGGCAGTGAAAGCCGGATTACAGGTGGAGGGGCGAATGCGGAAGTGTCGTATCGTTCGCGGGCAGTACTATGATTCAATTCGTATGGGGATGCTCCGTGAGGAGTGGGAGCAGAAACTGGCCTCTCATACGAGCCGAAATGTAAACAACTGATGGAGGATTATTGAAATGCTGAACACGGAGGACAACCGGGAACTGTCTTTACAATTATTCGTGGTTCTTGTTCGGGCCTACAATTCTGTGACCTCACGTTCCAATCGGGACATCCAGAGTCACGGACTGAATACGACAGAATTTGGTGTGCTTGATTTGTTATATCATAAGGGACCGCAGGCATTGCAAAAGATTGGTGAAAAGGTGTTAATGTCCAGTGGTAATATTACGTACGTTGTAGATAAGTTGCAGAATAAAAATCTGCTGTTTCGTCGACCATCCAAGGAAGATCGGCGTGTCATTTACGCTGAGTTAACCGAGGAAGGAAGAGAATTGTTCACACAGATATTTCCTCAACATCATCAGGTTATCATTGATGCTTTGGAAGGACTTGACCCTTCCGAGAAAGTGGATGCGATTAAGATGTTGAAGAAGCTGGGATTGGCAGCAGAAGGGAAAACTGACTTGCGTTCATAACGCAGGTCAGTTTTTTTTGTGGAACTCGAAAAGTACGGCATATACTGGCTGACTGACTTGCATGGCCCTCCATAATATAGGAAGATTGTTCTATACATTCACCGTGTGTAAAACATGATTATCGAAAGTTCATGTATAATGGAACAGAACGATTAAGAGCGGAATGGGTGGATTGGATCAAGTAGAAGAACCTATCCCGATTGCAAGTTAGCTAACATCGATCTCATTCTGGATTAGTCACGAATGATGATAGAGATGTGATGCGGGTAGAGGAGGGGTGCATCTATGAGTCATCAAGAAGCAGGAGAACGTTTACTCCAGGAATCGGGGAACTTGGCTGATAAAATAACGGAGAAACAGTATCTCAGACAGCCCGATTTACTTGAGCGATTTGGCGAGAACGGAAAAATGCGAACCAAACAGGATTCTCAGTATAGCTTGAACTATTTGGCAGAAAGTGCGCTCTTACAGAGTCCTGGCCTGTTTACTCATTATATTGCGTGGCTGAAAGTTCTACTTGAAGGTTACAAGGTATCACAAGAAGACCTGGCGATTAATCTCAACCTGATTAAAGAGACATTGGAAGAAGAATTTGACCACCCGTCAAAGGCACTTCTGCTCGATTATCTGGAGATGGGAATATATAGAACAACACAAATGGAGTCACAGGCGGGTTACATTAACGAATCCATGCCATATGGAGATGCCGCGCAATCGTACTTGCAGTGTTTGCTTGAGAATAAACGGAAAGAAGCCTTCGAGATCATTGAAGCTCAGTTAGAAGCTGGGGTGACGATTCGTGATATTTATCGATATATTTTTCAGCCTACCCAATATGAAGTCGGGCGATTGTGGCAGAGCCATCGGATCAGTGTGGGGCAAGAGCACTTTTGTACGGCAGCGACCCAATCATTCATATCACGTCTCTATTCTCGTTGGTTGATTCATACGGGTCAGGGTAAAAGGCTAGTTGCCACCTGTGTAGGCAGTGAACAACATGAGATCGGACTGCGTATGCTCACAGATGTGTTCGAGATGGAAGGCTGGGATACGCACTATCTGGGAGCCAATGTTCCTAATGGAAGTGTAGTAGAGGCTATAGAGCGCCATCAGGGTGATGTTATTGCGATTTCAGTTACGATGACGTATCACCTTCATCTGGCCAAAGAATTGATTCAACTGATTCGTCATCATCCGGCAACGGCACATGTGAAGATTATGGTTGGGGGATATCCTTTTAATATTGATCAGGATTTGTGGAAAACGATAGGAGCCGACGGTTATGCTCCGGGAGCCGATGAGGCAGTTGCGGTTGCAGAACAGTTATTGGCTCAGCCAGCTACATGCAATCATCTGGATCTGGATCTGGATATGGTTAGGGATTAGGAGAGGGATGATGTGATGTCTAATGAGAACGGAGAGATACAGAGGCTACGCAGAACGATTGAGCAGTTATCGGATCAGATGATCCGGAGCAAAGAGCAAGAGGAACGGATACTCGCGGAATTCTCGGATATGAATAATGAACTGGTAACACTCCAGCGTCTGCTTGCGAAGAACAATAACAGTCTTGAAGCTGCACGTCAGCAAGCAGTAGATGCAGGGGAATCCAAAAGCGCATTTATTGCAGGCATCAGTCATGATTTTCGTACGCCATTAAATGGCATATTGGGGATGGCTGAGATGCTTAGGCTGTCTCCCTTGTCTGAAGAACAGGAGAATTCCGTTTCCGTTATACAGGATGCTGCCAAACTGCTGCTTAAGCTGATTCAGGATCTTCTGGATCTGTCCAAACTTGAGGCGGGGCAGATGCGACTTGAAATGGGTGAAGTCGATCTGCAAGAGACGATAAACTATATTGTTCGTTTGCTTGAACCTCAAGTCAGAAAGAACAGAAATCAGTTATCAGTAGACTGTGATCCCAGCATCTCTAATCTTCTTGAAGGGGATTCAACGAGAATTACTCAGATATTAATCAACCTAATACAGAATGCGAACAAATTCACATCAGAAGGTACGGTGCGGATACGAGTTACCCTTATGAAAGATGATGAGATTACACAAATGATCCGCTTTGAAGTCGAAGATACGGGGATTGGTATCTCCGAAGAAGATCAGAACCAGTTATTTCAACCCTACATGCAGACTGAACGTGGACGATCAAGTGAGTATGGAGGAACGGGCCTTGGATTATCGATCTGCAGGTCGCTCGTTACACTGATGGAAGGCCAGATTGGAGTAGACAGTCAGGAGGGTGAAGGATCAACATTCTGGTTCGAACTTACACTTGGTAAGAAAGACGGTAACCAGTCCGCTAACCAGTCTGTTGCTTCGGCTCAAGAGCATCAGGGGCAGGATATGGATGATGAAGCTCCTTCTGTATCGGTATTGTTGGCGGATGATAATGTCATCAACCGGCAGCTTGTTATGTTGCAGCTCAAAAAACTGGGAATAACCCAAGTGGACGCTGTAGTGAATGGGGAAGAGGCAATAGCTGCTTTTCTCAGCAAAAAATACAGTTTGATTCTTATGGATTATATGATGCCATTGATGGACGGTTTGGAGGCAACACGCAAAATCCGCTCGATAGAAATGGATGAAATGCGCTATACCACACCAATCATTGCAATGACAGGTAATGTCATGCAGGGAGAGAAAGACAAGTGTATGGAGGCCGGGATGAACGACTTTATTGGCAAACCCTTCACGCTGGAAATTCTGAGTAAGATGATACAGAAGTGGCAGCAATCCTCCGATGCGACAGAGGTACTGAATATGAGCATCGTGCATGAGATTGCGGAATTAAACACCGATGGCGATCGTACACTCCTTGGTATGTTGTTGGACATGTATCGTACCGAAACACCTGGCAAAATTGAGGTGCTGCGCAGAAATATTGTGTCCGGTGACCATGTTGCTGCAACTGAAGTAGCTCATGACCTGAAATCAGGGAGTCTGAGTCTGGGAATTCGTTATTTATCAACTTTGTTTGCCCAGATAGAGCAATTCGCGAAGGAAGGTCAATCACGGAAAGCAGAACCTTTGCTGGATGCTTTGTTACCTGCCTATCAAGCAGCATGTGCATCACTGCAACGAGTAAGTAAAGATTGAAAATATCTTAATAAGGAAAGAGGGTAGGACCCCTTCATGTTATTCTACGTACTTGCAGCACTGGTACTGATCCTTCTTGCTCTTCTGTGGACAGGTGGACTTTATTTTTTCAAAACCGCCATCCGTCGTACGCCAAAGACGTTTTTGGTGGATAATCCGAATCTGATGCCTGAACCGGACAATGAAATCATCAGCAGTGCTTCTGACCTGAAGTGGCTGGATGTTCAGCCTACAGAAGAGATATCTCTTCAATCGCATGATGGATTAAAACTGCACGGTACATGGCTTAGTTCCAATAAGGGGTCAGATCAGACCGTGATTCTGGCACATGGTTATTCGGGGAAAGGTAGAGAAATGGCTGGTTTTGCCCGATTTTATGCTGAAAAACATGGGTATAACGTGTTAATGCCGGATGATCGGGGGCATGGCCGCAGCGAAGGTGACATCATCGGTTTTGGCTGGTTAGATCGTAAGGATTATGTCCAGTGGAGCAACTGGGTGCTTGAAAAAGTGGGTACAAAAGGGGAAATCATATTACACGGCATATCCATGGGAGGAGCAACCGTACTGATGACAGGTGGTGAAGCCCTGCCGACTCAGGTTAAAGCGATTGTGTCTGATTGTGCATATACATCCGTGGAAGAAGAACTGACGTTCCAGTTAAAGCAATTATACAAGCTTCCTGCATTTCCGTTTATACCTGTCACAAGTCTGATCTCCCGGTGGAAAGCAGGGTATTCCTTCAGAGAGGCTTCGGCTCTCAAGCAACTTGCCAAAGTTAACGTTCCCGTGTTATTCATCCACGGTGAGGCTGATACGTTTGTACCAACGGAAATGGTGTACAGGTTGTATGAAGGTTGCCCAACCAAAAAGGAATTGCTGACCGTCCCACGTGCGGGTCATGGCACAGCGTTTCAAGTTGATCGCACTGGATATGAGGCGGCACTGGAATCCTTTATGAAGAAAAATCTGTCGCCTTCGTGCCTCGTACCTGAAAGTTCAGAGGCCAAGTAATGCGATGATCTTGTGTTTATAGGTATGCCCATGATCAAGGGGGCGCGGCGTTTAATTGATTTTTTTGTGACAATCTGGGTATTAAGTAGAAGATGCAAATCATTTTCTAAGCGATGGGGGTATCTTGATGGGAAACGAACAATTTGAGGCTGCACGAAAAGCAGAGGCAGGTTATCATTCCAACTTCTATGAGAATAATGAATTATTCGCCTCCGGTACCTGGATGTCGAGGCCCATGCCTATGGTGATGGATATGCTGGAACGCCTACTTACTCACAAGGAGGAATTGCGTGTCCTCGATCTGGGATGCGGAGTTGGGAGACATACGATACCGATTGCACAGCGCCTTGCAAAAACGAACAGTGAAGTCATCGGTGTGGATTTACTGGATGAGGCCGTAGACGGACTTCGCAAGTATGCGAAAGAATATCAGGTTGATCATATCGTGCAGTCAGTGAAAGCAGATGTTGAACATTATGCTGTGGAGCCAAACTATTTTGATTATATCGCTGCTTGTTCTTGTCTGGAACATGTTTCAAATAAGCAAGCCTTTATGGAAGCGATAGACCGGTTACAGGCCGGAACTCGTACAGGGGGCATTCATTGTATTACCATGAGTACCAATGTGGAGGAAAAAGAAATCAATACAGGCAAGGAGATTAAACCATTAATTGAGCTGAACCTGCCCACAGCCGAGGCGATTGCTATACTGGAGGATGCCTACAAAGGCTGGAATATTCTGCTTCAGGAACACGTTACACAGACGATTGAAGAGGAAAAGTATGATGAACCAACACAATTTCGTTGTGAACTGCTTCGTTTCGCTGTGCAAAAGCAATAAATTCTCTGCCGGGACCTGACAATGGACCCGGCACTTTAATGTGTGGTCTGAAGGGAGATCGTTAAGGATGAATACATATGTAATAGGGATGGATGGAGGAGGGAGCCACACGCGTGTGGCTGTCGCAGATCAGAACGGGAAGATTTTATCCTATGTACAAAAGAATGGTTGCAACCGCTATCACGATACCAATGCTGAGCAAAATGTGCTGGAGGGTATCGCTGAAGCCATAACTCAGGCTGGACTCCAATCAGATCAGATCGCTGCCATTCAGGCAGGAATGGCGGGTCTGAATCGGCCTGAAGATACAGTTTGGGCGGAGGCATTACTCGCTCGTACGGGGATTACAGGCAGGATCAGTGCGGTAAACGATACGCACATCGCACATACAGCGGCCTTCGACGGTGAGCCAGGTATTGTCGCTATTGGAGGAACAGGATCTCTGATCCTTGGCAGAACCGAACAGGGAGCTTGGCTCCGCAATGATGAGTTCGGACATTACGCGCCTACAGCAGCACGTTTTTTAGCTTACGACACGGTGCATTCCATCCTCGCGGGGCGTTATGGGCCGCAGGACCAAGCTTGGATTGAGCAGGTGTTGAAATATTGGAATGTAGCCTCAATTCGAGAGCTCGCTACGCTGGGGATAGCCGGTTTTGCCGAAAATAAACAGGCGACCAACCGGAAATTTGGTCAGATGGCGTCTATGGTGACGGAAGCTGCTGCCCGGAATATTCCCCTCGCAGTTAGGGTGTGCGACTCGGCTGCCGATACGGCTGTTGTGGGAATCCTCATGCTGGCGTCCTGTTTCGATCAGCCCACAGTGTCCATGACGCTTACCGGAAGCTGTCTGAGTTCACAATATATGGTGAAGGCTGTTCAGAAAGGACTGGATGCTACTTACAGGCCCGATGGGAAAAGAATTCAGTACATAACCAGTGACTTGTTGGCAGTTGGGGGCGCACTGCTGGATGCTTATCATTTGGCGCAGATCAACGTATCGGATAACATCTCAACTGTGCTTCAATCGGAGCTGAATCGGCACACGACTTGAACTTTGAGAGGCTAACGACTACAATACGATAACGGAAACAAGCAAGGTATAGGAGGAATCAAGGTGTTAATTAATCTGAAATCACGCATACAGGAGCCGGAAGTACAGGAACTGTTGTCCTACTCGGTCTTTCCTGATCCGGATCACTTGAACCGTGCGTTGCAACAATATGTAGAGAAAGACGAACTGCAAATGGCCGGTTACGAAGATGAGGGACAATTGATCGGTCTGATTGGATATGAGAAGACAGGAACAAGTGAGGTTACCATTCATCATATCTCGGTTTTGCCTGAAAACCGCTTTAAAAATTATGGACGTGGTATGATCTCACAACTGTTGGCAACATACAATCCCGATAGACTGATCGCTGAGACCGAGCTGGAAGCCGTCGAGTTTTATCGGAATACGGGGTTCGTGGTATATAGTCTGGGTGAATTATACCCAGGTGTGGAGCGATTCCGTTGTGTGCTTGAAAAAGAGGAAGATACAGACGAAGAGTAGCACAGAGGCATTTTATTACTTTAAGAAAGATATGGATTATAATCATTACAGGATGTTGGATTTGGCAATGAGCTGAGTCGGACGTCCTGTTTTTTTGTCGTTTTCATCAAAAAAGCAGGAAAAAAGTATTGATTTATAAGATTGTTTCATTATAGAATAGTTTCACATAAGAATAGTTCGTCAAGCGAACTATATAGATTCGGGAAAGGAGAATGAAGAATGAATACACCGGATGCAAAAAGTTTGGTAAACCGCTATTTGGATGCTTCTTTTTTGGTCAACAAGCGGTTTGATACGCGGATACGTGAACAAGTGGGGCAGACCATAACGACCGATCAGTTCTGCGCACTTCGTCTGATTGAAGAGAAACCTTCCTGCACGCCCTCTGATCTGGCAGAGCTTCTGTGCATAGGCAAGAGCAGCATTACCGCTTTGGTCAACAAGCTGGTAGATCGCGATCTTGTCCATCGGGCAGGGGATGAACGCGACCGCCGCGTTGTATATCTGACACTGACGGATACCGGACGACAGGTATACAGGGAAACAGAACAGGAAATACAGCAGATTCTGGAGCCGTATCTGGTTCATTTTAAACCGGAAGAGGTTCGAATTTTCATTGAATCTTTTGAGAAGCTTGCAGCTTTGCTAACGCATGAAGGAGGACAGGAGAACGAATGAGAGCGATACTAAAAGCAAGATGGTGGTTAATGGGGCTATGGGTTGTTGTAGCTGCCGTGTTGATGTTTACTGCCCCTAACATGAGTGAACTGATTCGGGAAAAGGGACAGTTTTCGGTTCCGGAAGGGTACTCTTCCACCCAGGCAGCAGCAATTTTGAATGAAGCTGCAGCACAAAAAGGAGAGCAGCAAGGCAGCCAGATCGCTCTTGTATTTTATAATCCGGAAGGTCTGGGTACCACGGGGAATCAAGAGGCAGAGAAGGCCGTTAAAAACTTGGAGGCCAACAAGGAGAAGCTGGGCATTCTGTCCATTCTGGAACCTTTCTCTCAGCCTGAACTGTCAGAGAAGATGATCTCAGCTGATGGCAAAACGATTCTAACATCGCTATCCATTGATCAGGGAGATCGTACGGTCAAGGAAATGCGGGAAGACCTGAATGAAGCATTGAAGTCCGTCAATGTGGAGCACTACATAACCGGTAAAGGTCTGATTGATGAAGACACCATTGAAAGTTCACAAGAGGGGCTTAAGAAATCGGAATATATTACAGTTGTCTTTATTTTACTCATTCTGTTCCTGGTCTTCCGTTCGTTTGTAGCTCCGTTTGTCCCGCTGCTGACGGTGGGGATCAGTTACATTGTATCGCAACAGATTGTTGCATTCCTCGTGGATGGGCTCGACTTCCCGATATCCACATTTACGCAGATCTTTATGGTCGCCGTCATGTTTGGGATTGGTACGGATTACTGCATCCTGTTAATCAGTCGGTTCAAGGAAGAACTGGCTCATCATGAGAATACGTGGGATGCCATCATTGCTACCTATCGTACTGCCGGTAAAACGGTACTCTTCTCAGCACTAGCTGTGCTGGTTGGATTCATTGCGATCGGCTTTGCCCAGTTTATGTTGTACCGCTCTGCGGTTGCCGTAGCTGTAGGTATTGCCGTGATGATGCTTGCCTTGGTGACCATCGTGCCATTCTTCATGGCGGTGCTGGGCAAGAAGTTATTCTGGCCGTCGAAGGGTTCACTTGAACATGCAGAGAGCAAGATCTATGGTGCAGCTGGTCGCTTTTCACTTAAACGTCCATGGGCTGCGCTGCTCATCGTTGCAGCTGTCTGTGTGCCTCTTTTGGCAACCTACGATGGGAAACTGTCGTTCAACAGTCTTGATGAGATTGGCGAGAAATATGATTCCGTAAAAGCATTCAACATTATCTCTGACAGCTTTGGTCCGGGTGAATCGCTGCCGGGTCAGATCGTCATCCAGAACGATGAAGCGATGGATAATGCGAAGTATATGGCCGTTGCCGAGAAAATTAGCCGGGAAGTAGAGAAAGTAGCCGGAGTCTCTGGTGTACGCAGTATGACACGACCTACGGGGGATGAGATTAAAGATTTTGAAGTTACACAGCAAGTCGGAACATTATCGGATGGACTGGGTGAAGGCAAGACGGGTCTGGACAAAATCCGTGATGGTCTGAGTGAAGCCAGCAGTCAGCTAAGTAAAAATGAACCACAGTTAAAAGAAGCTGCTGATGGAGCAGGTGAACTTACTAAAGGAACCTCCCAGTTGCAATCGGGTATCACGCAACTCAGTCAGGGACTTGGGCAGATTGAAAAAGGTATTCGAGATGGTTCCGCAGGTGCTGGGGATCTGAAAGCAGGGCTCCAGCAAGCCAAAACGAGTGCAGATCAACTTGCGCAGGCGAACAATCAGTTGCTTGAAGCCTATCGTCAGGCGGGAGCAGGGGTCGCTGCACTGGGGGATGGAACCCGCGAACTGGAACAACAGCTGAACGGGGTTTCAACAGCTCTAACCAGTCTGTCCGAATCCTTCACAGCACTTGAAGAGCGTTATCCTGAATTGCAGCAAGATGCTGACTACCAGCGTATCAAAGGCACGATTGGTGAAACAGGTTCTGGTACAGCGCAGCTTGCTCAAGGTTTGGGTCAGATTAAAACCAAGCTTGGAGAAGCCGCTGCTGGGATTAATCAGGCCAATGAAGGGTTTGCCTCCGCAGCAGCCGGACAAAAGGCGCTTGCCGATGGCCTAGGTCAAATTGTAACGGGAATCGGTCAGTTGCAATCCGGTCTCAAACAGGCTGCGGATGGTCAGGGCAAAGTGATTAGCGAAATTCCTTCCATTCAGGATGGACTTGGCCAGCTTCAGGGTGGTCAGGAGAAAATTCAGCAAGGCTTCTCGGATCTGAGTGGTCAGCTGACACAACTGACAGATGGACTGAACCAGAGTGTCGATGGTATTAAACAGGTATCCGGGGGACTGGATTCCGCGCAGGACTACCTGACGCAATTGCAAGATTCACCAGATTCCGATCTGGCAGGCTGGTACGTTCCTGAAGAAGCACTGAACAGCAAAGACTTCACACAGGTGTTTGATACGTATCTGTCCCAAGATAGGAAAACGATGACGATTGATGTTATTTTGGCCGAAAATCCATACGGAACAGAAGCCATTGATCGTGTTCCTGACATTGAGGCGGCAGTACATCGTGCGGTACAAGACAGTACGCTTGAAAAAGCAGACATCGCCATAGGTGGCGTTACGAGTACATTTGCAGATCTGCAGGAGATCTCGAATAACGACTATACACGTACTGTAATGTTGATGCTGGCGGGTACATTCATTATTCTGGTCGTGCTGCTTCGCTCGGTCATTATGCCATTGTATCTGATCGTTTCCTTATTACTGGCTTATTTCACATCGATGGCGTTAACCGAAGTGATCTTTGTTAATATCCTCGGATTTGCAGGCATCAGCTGGGTTACTCCGTTCTTCGGATTTGTCATGCTGATTGCACTTGGTGTGGATTATAGCATCTTCCTGATGGACCGTTTCAATGAGAACAAAGGTATGAAAGTACAGGATGCGATGTTGTACGCGATGAAGAACATGGGAACCGTCATTTTATCTGCAGCGGTCATTCTGAGCGGTACATTTGCTGCCATGTATCCATCCGGTGTTCTCTCGATGATGCAGATTGCCACAGTAGTCCTTAGCGGACTGATCTTGTACTCTCTGCTGTTCCTGCCATTCTTCGTCCCAGTGATGGTGAAGATGTTTGGCCGGGCCAACTGGTGGCCATTCCCGAACAAGGAACAATCAGATTCCGTTGATTCGGATCGAACCATAGGCATGTAATGCATTGCAATGGATTAGGCTCTGCCGCGTTATGCGGCAGGGCTTTTTTCTTTTTTTACCTCTACAGAAGAACAATGGTTTTATGCAAAAGAAAGGTGCATGCCTAAGGACACCATCCCGCGCCTTGTCTCGCCACTCATCATAAGATATAGAGCAGTTCATTATTGTTCAGAGACATCACAGCAGAGAGGGGCGACGGGATGGTATATCGATACGTGGCTATAGGCGATTCATTAACGGTAGGTACAGGAGCGTTGCTGGGCACCGGCTTTGTTCCTTTATATCGGCGAATGGCAGAAATGAATGTTCGTACGTTTGTATCCATGGAAAATATGGGCGTGAATGGACTGACGTCGGGGGAAATGTTGCAGATGATCTCTTCGCATCCCCGAGTGCGGCAATCGCTCCGTGAAGCGGATATCATTACCATATCTATTGGCGGGAATGATCTGATTCGTACGTTCAAAGCAAGTAATGGCATTCCAAATGCCAGCAAAATGACACAGGTGCTCGGAGAAACCCGCAGTAATGTATCCCAGATCATGCGGCACATTCGGCAGTTAAAGAGCAACCATGAGTATATGGTCCGATCCATCGGATTGTACAACCCGTATCCACAAGCGACGGAAGCTGCGTACTGGGTGCGCCAATATAATTCGTTTTTGAATGGAGCGGGATCAGGCAACTATGTGTGTGCTCAGGTGTATGACAGGTTTGAAGGTCGTGAGCGTGAACTGTTGTTCTGGGACAGAGTGCATCCCAATGCAAGAGGATATCGTGTCATTGCAGAGCAGCTTAATCGGACGGGATATTATCCGTTCTCTTGATCACTTTGGAACAGAACTAGACCGAGCGATGGACTTCCTTTAAGATAAATAGAAGACAGTTCCATTTTGTGAGATAAAGGGGTTAATTTTTGGTGCAAAATATCGATTCCGGTTCCCTCCATCATTCAGAGCAGCAACGTATATCCGAAGTGTTGGCCTTATATGGTTTCACATCGGACTGGAAAGGCGAGCGTAGAAAGGGTGGGATGAATAATTCTACTTACATGCTCCATGTAGACGGGACTAATTACGTCATGAGACAATATGAAACACATAATGATCCGATGAAAATCGCCTTTGAACACGAGGTGCTGGAAGCCCTCCAACGTTCAAACTTTAAGCTTGATACACCTTCACCTGTAAGGCGGTTATCTGGTGAGCGAGGTACATTTCTTCCTGTAAAAGATACCCTCACAGGTCATACCAAAATCGTGACTCTGTTTCATTATAGGGAAGGAGTCAATCCCATCTGGCATACACCAAATCAATTGATAGGGCTCGGTAAAGCGGCGGGGGCTCTTTCTTCTGTTATGGCTACGTTGGATATACCACTTGAACCTGTGTATCCACCGTACTATCGAATTCAGGATGCGTATCCGCTCTGTTCACCAGAACGATTATTACAGCTATGCACATCGCCGCCGGAGCAATTGGCCGCATGTGCGAATGAGTTGAAGCAACTGAGAGATGCGCTACCAGATCTGTTTGAAGCCCTGCGGGGAATGGAACATCTGCCGCATCAATTGGTTCATGGGGACGTGAATGCCTCGAATGTATTGGTAGATCAGCAGGATGGTGAAATCTGTGCCATTTTGGATTTTGAATTTGCGACATGGGATTTGCGGGTAATGGAGCTGGCTGTTCCGATGTCTGACCTCCTTACCATGGACAAGAGTGAAGATTGGATGTGGCAGGCACAGGAGGGACTGATCAGGGGATTTCGGGAACAGGTCAGCCTGGAACCGGAAGAGTTGCTGGCCATACCTCGATTGATTTTGCTGCGCAGTCTGGATGTGGTCATGCATTTCATCAGTCGGATGTTTGAGGGTACAGATGAGCCGGAAGTGGCTGTGGAGCAGATTGTGAAACTCAAACAGCGGATGGACTGGATGCGTCTTCATGAAGAACGACTGCGTGAGATATTGGTGTATTAATATCGTTGTTAAGAATAAAGTGCACTGGTTCTGCTCATACGAGGGCAGAGATCAGTGCACTTTTATTGGTTAGAAAAGTGATATATGAAGATTACGGCGTATAGCGGATGACATTACAATCCACGTTTGCGGAACCAACTGCGGACAGCCCAGCGGCGCTCCTGACGTTTTTTGTATTTGGGTAACGAACGATAGACGTTCAACGATTGCTCGTAAGCCTGTTTTGCATCAGCATTACGTCCGAGGGAACGATGAACCGAGCCGAGCAGATAATACGCTTCACTGGAAGAGGAATGAATCTCCTGAAACTGATGCACATAATCCAACGCCTTATCTTCATGCGTATCTTTGAAGGCACCAGCAAGGGTTAGGTACGGGCGTCCGTACTTGACTCTGGGGTTGATCTCGAGGGCTTTTAAAATATGACGTTCTCCCTGTTCGATGTTACCTAGATGAAGCTCAGTCGTCCCCAGTGCCTCCCAGTACTCAGCCGATTGTTCGTATGGGCGCTCCAGTTCAAGTAATAACGCATGTGCCTCACTGTAACGCTTGCGCTCAATTAACAGGCGAGCCAGTTCCAGCTTGGAGGAAACTTCATTGGGACTCATGGCAAGCTGTTGCCGAAGCCGGGAGATGTTACGCATACGCTTCAGAGGTTTCGTGAAGCTTGGGAATACGCCAACATAGCGACGATCCAGGAAATACAGTATAACGAGTAAAATGAGGATGGCAATGAACGGATTACCTACAATCCGCCATAAAAGGCCAAAGATAAGAAATTTAATAAGCACAGGTTCAACTCCATTTATGATGTAATCGCGTTTCGTACACTTAAAATATATTTCGCCTGATCCAGCGGGTTAACTCCTCTGCGTTTGCGAGTATGATTCACATCCGCAGTACAATCTTGATATCCGGCAAACGAAGTCGTAAGCACCCCGCGGCCACTTGTCTCGGAACGCAGTTTCACCGGATAATCCATTGAGGTGGCAAGAGGCATAACTCCTTCAATAATGCAACGTCCGCTACCAATGACGGGGGCTTCGAAGGTTGCCCGCATATGTACCAGATCGCTAAGGGCCTTACCGCCGTATTCTTCCGGGACCGTCAGCCGGAACTGAAGAAGGGGTTCCAGCAACGTGGTACCTGTTCTCGACAATCCATCCATGATTCCCATAGGCGTGGCTACAACAAAATCCAGCGGATGTGTATGCCAGACATGATGTTCCCCTTCCACCAGCGTGATGCGCAGATCGGTTACTTCCCAACCGAGCATACCTTGAGACAAGGCTTCCGGAATTCGTCGTTCAACTTCATTCTGATAACGTAACAGCAAATCATCTGTCCTTACGGTTGAGGCATAGATCAGACCGCTTCCGCGAGGCAAAGGTTCAATCTTGAAGCGCAGGATGGCCCAGCAGGGCTTAGGCATCGTATAGGCGATGTAACCTTCTCCGGCTGTACGGGGTGTCTCCTTATAGATGACGGATGGCGGATCAAACACGACATCCAATCCGAAACGACTCAGCAACAGGCTGGATAAAATCTCAAGCTGTATGGTTCCCATGACCTTGAGATGCAGTTCTCGTTCCTCCGGCAACCATTGCAGGTCGAGTAAGGGATCTTCATCCGTCAACTCTTGCAATGCTGCAACAAGATCGGGGTACTGTGCAGGGTCCTTGCCATGCACTTGTACGGTCAGCAAAGGTACAGCCATCTGTGGCAGAGGAGGTACACCCTCAGGATTGCCGATAATGTCACCCACATGTGTGTCACTCAGTCCGTACAGCACAGCAATCTGTCCCGCGTGAACGGCACCGGTATCCGCCCATTTTCGTCCATCCATGCGGCGAATCTGCGTCACTTTCTCTTCAAGCTCCCGCGTCGAATTATGAATGGTATCCCGATTGTGTAAGCTGCCACCATACATACGGACGTAAGCCGTGCGTCCCATCGTACGGTCACGTTCAATCTTGAATACAACACCCGATACGGGAGAATCCACTGGTTGTGCAGGTGCAGGCAGAAATGCAAGGACCATGTCCAGTAATGCCGTGACACCAATTCCTTTGCCGGAGGCGCCATAACACACAGGGAACATCTCACCTTGATGCACATACTGCAGGAACGCTTCATTCAGATCCCTTTGCGATAACGGAGTTTCCTGAATGTAGGCTTCCATGACCTCTTCGTCCAGCTCGGCAAGGATCTCGACCAGACCTGGAATGGATGGTGTGCCATCTGACAAAGAATCTTGATTCGGGTTCCATAGGGAGTCGATGCCATGAAATGTATCTTCATGGAGCTGATACGTTTGGATTTCGCATGCGAAAGGGGACAGGGTTGAACGAATCTGCTCCATTACCGCTGGGGCAGATGCGCCAATCCGATCCATTTTATTAATATAAATGATGGTTGGGATGCGAAGTGAACGAAGGGCATGCCAGATGGCTTCACTCTGGGACTGAATACCTTCTACTGCCGACAGAATGAGAATAGCACCATCCATTACCCGTAGCGTTCGCTCTACTTCGGAGCTAAAATCAATGTGACCAGGCGTATCAATGAGGTCAATGATGGTGTCTTTCCAGATCAGAGAGGTCATAGCTGCTTGAACAGATATGCCACGTTCTTTCTCAATGTCCAGGGAGTCTGTGGCTGTTGTTCCATCATCTACACGTCCCGGACTGCGGACGACACCACTCTCAAATAACATATGTTCGGTGGTGGTTGTTTTCCCCGCATCCACATGGGCGAAGATGCCAATATTCCTGCGATTCAATTCGTTTAACATGGAATGCTAAGCTCCTCTGACAACGGAATGCAATGTTTCCGACAAGTAATAATCCAGATTATCATACCACATCTTCCATATGGAAGAATATGTGGATATATATGATTAAAGCGTGGGACCTAAGCCACGGCTGGTTCTATTTTAACGTGAACTGTTCATGGTTCTGCGGTAAGCTGCGGGCGTTGTGCCGGTTAATTTTTTGAATTGACGGTAAAAGTGAGGCAGACTGTCGAACCCGCAAGCATCGGCAACGGCTGCCATCGTCTCATCACCTTGCACCAGATGCTCTTTCGCCATAATAACCCTTCGCGCTAATGCATAATCCGTTAGAGTCATTCCCGTGTATCGTTTGAAGGCACGACTGAAATGGGCAGGGGATACAGAGGCGTACTGCGCCAGTTCAGGGAGGGAGAGGCCACTCCGAAGGTTATCGTCAATATGAGAGATCGTAGAAGAGAGCCATGAGGGACCCGGAGCGGATTTACCCGGATTCACAGGTCCTGCAGCTTCCAGACGTTCCAGAAAAATGAGCAACAGTTGCAGCCTTAACAGGGCCGCATGTGCGCTTAGATGATGACCGAGCTGGAATTCGGTCTGAATATCATCAATAAGGGCGGCGACCTCTGATTGCTCCTCTGTGTTCAGATGCCTCTTATACACACGTTGTTTACGACAACGTTCAAACAGGCTTAGCAAGGAAGAAGCTGCCCCTCCAGCGGTCAATGCCAGCAAGCCCGGGCTGAAGAACAATGCGGAAGATGTGACAGGATTGCCTGCATCCGGCAAGGCTCGGTGAACCGTGCTGCCTGGAATGATGAACAGGTCTCCTTCTTGCATATTCTCAAGTCCTGTATCAATAAAGATGCTTCCCTGTCCCCGATATACATAGATAATTTCATGCCAGTCGTGAAGGTGATCTGGCAATTCGTTCTGAGGGGATTTGGTGTCGCTGTACACCAGGCGGAACGGTATACCGGATTCTGCTTGAATAGTCGTACGAACAGGTGAACGTTCCATAAAGCTCCTTTCCAGACGATCGTCTTCAACGAGATGACATACCTGGTCATGAGAGAGTATATTTACCGCAATATAAGCAATTTAATTTCCTTTTATTGATGATACAATGAATTTAAAGCGTTTACAATAAAAGGGTGCAGAGCCTTCGAGCTGCATTCCGACAGTACAAATAATCGATGAGGTGAGTGTCCATGTCGGCAAGCACAAAACGGCCAAGGTTGAAGCTGAATTTACTGGGGAGCGATGGTCAGCGCAAGTGCAAGGAGATTATGGAGCGTCCCGTGAAGGTTTTGCAGATTGGAGAAGGTAATTTCTTGCGGGGATTTGCAGACTGGATGCTTCATGAGAGTGCCAGACAAGGCAAATTCCATGGAAGTGTAGCTGTTACCCAACCACGACCGGGAGGCAAAGCAAAGCTGGAGCAGATTCGCGATCAGGACGGATTATATACAATGATTACGCGTGGTCTGTCTCAAGGAAAGCCAGTTGAGCGGACAGAGTTGATCTCCATTTTCTCACAGTGTATCAATCCGTATGAGGAATGGGATGCCTTTCTGAACTTGGCGGAACTGCCTTCACTTGAGTTCGTTATTTCCAATACAACCGAATCAGGATTGAAATATACGTATACGGACTATATCGAGGGTGAACCGGTCCAATCATTTCCGGGGAAATTAACAGTTTTCCTGCATCAGCGATATTTGAAATTTGATGGTGATCCATCCAGAGGTTTGATTCATCTGCCATGCGAACTGCTTGAAGGCAATGGTGACGTGCTTCGCAGTTGTGTTCTCCGTCATAGTGAGGATTATGGGTATTCGGAAGGCTTCCGCTCATGGATTGAGAACCATAATCACTTCTTGAACAATCTGGTAGATCGAATCGTAACAGGTGCGCCGACCCAGGAGGAAGCCGATTCCCTGACGAATCGCTGGGGGTATGAGGACCAGTTGATTAATACGGCAGAGCCATATCATTTCTGGGCCATTCAGGGTGATGAATCATTGGACAAAAAACTTCCTCTCAAGCAGGCAGGTCTCAATGTACATTGGGTGAAAGATCTGAAGCCTTTTCAGGTACGCAAAGTTCGTATTTTGAATGGGGCGCATACCTTAATGTCATCACTAGGTATTCTCCAAGGCAAGCAGCATGTGAGAGAAACGATGGAAGATCCACATTTTGGCGCATGGATCAGGGAAGCTGTGCATCAGGAGATCGTGCCTGCTCTGGATATGCCCGATCATCAGCTGGACCAGTATGCAGAAGAAGTGTTCGAACGGTTCCTTAACCCATATATTGATCACAAATTGCAAGATATTGCTTTGAATACGATCGGAAAATTCAAGGTGCGTGTGCTGCCTACACTTTTGTCTTACGAGCAAAATCAGGGAAGTTGGCCAGAACGTTTAATTCAAGGATTTGCTGGATTATTGTGTCTCTATCGTCCGGTAAATACGCCAGAAGGTTACAAGGCACAACGACTGAATGGGGAAGACATTCTGCTGCGGGATGACCCGGATGTCCTGAGTGCTTTGGCCGCACATTGGGACGGTTATGACACGCTGAACAGGGATCAGAACCAACTGGATGACCGGGTAGCGGCTGTGTTGTCGGATACCCTGATCTGGGGCGAAAATCTGGATGCAAGAGAAGGGCTGCGCGCAGCTCTTGTTCGTGAAATCGGATTGTTGGAAGGTGAAGGGAAATGAACACAACAAGTACAATCAATGACTGGATTGCCATTCAACCACAGGATGACGTCATTATAGCGCTTCGTGACTATGCCAAAGGAGAACAAATTACACTGCCAGACGGAGTTTCTTTTAATTTGCTGGATGACGTGCCCAAAGGGCATAAGATTGCTGTGCATACCCTGGCACCGGGTGATGATGTGATGAAGTATGGTTTCTCCATCGGGATTGCCCAAGAGCAGATTGAGCAGGGAAGCTGGATTCATAGTCACAACCTGAAGACGGGGCTGCACGGATTGCTTGAATATGAGTATCAACCGGGAGCTCAGGTTCAGACGGACATGCCTCCGGAACATCTGCGCTCATTCGATGGATATTTGCGCCCCAATGGTGAAGCAGGTATTCGTAATGAGATCTGGATTGTGAATACGGTTGGATGTATCAATAAAGTGTGTGAAGCTTTGGCACGTATGGGTCAGTCCCAGTTTGGAAGCCGGGTAGATGGTGTGTTTCACTTTCCACATCCATTCGGGTGTTCACAGCTTGGTGATGATCTGAAGTATACACAACAGCTGCTGGCCTCCTTGGTGGAGCATCCGAATGCAGGAGGCGTGCTCGTCATCGGTCTGGGCTGTGAGAACAACCAAGTAGACGAGTTCCGTGAGTGTATTGCTCCGGAATACCGCGGCAAAGTACGGTTTCTCAAAGCACAGGAAACGGATGACGAGCTTGAGGAAGGGCTTCGACTGATGGAAGAACTTGTGGAGATCGCTGAACATGAACAACGGCAGCCGCTTCCGCTCAGCAAACTCAAAATTGGTTTGAAGTGTGGCGGTTCCGATGGTTTATCCGGCATTACAGCCAATCCGTTGGTCGGTGCAGTTGCTGATATGTTGGTTGCTGCCGGGGGTACGGCTATTCTGACGGAAGTTCCGGAGATGTTTGGTGCGGAGACGATCTTAATGAACCGGGCTGCCAATGAGCAGGTATTTCATGATTTGGTGGACCTCGTGAACGGCTTCAAGCAATATTTTGTGAACCATGGCCAGAACATCTATGAGAATCCTTCACCTGGTAATAAGGCTGGTGGCATCACAACGCTGGAGGAAAAGTCACTTGGATGTACGCAAAAGGGAGGACGTTCTTCCGTAGTCGACGTTCTGCGCTATGGCAAACGTGTAACTCAAACCGGTCTGAACATTGTAGAAGCACCGGGTAATGACCTGGTATCTGTAACGGCACTGTCTGCGGCGGGTGCACATATTGTGCTCTTCACAACAGGGCGGGGGACTCCTTTCGGAGGTCCGGTACCTACCGTCAAGATTGCGACCCAATCCGATCTGGCAAATCGCAAAAAACACTGGATTGACTTCAACGCAGGCCAGCTGTTGGAGGGGCGCACGATGGATGAGGTCAAAGTACAGCTGTTCAGCCAGCTGATTGACATTGCTTCAGGACGGTCACACACACTCAGTGAGCAGCATGGATTCCGGGAGATTGCCATATTCAAGGATGGCGTAATTCTCTAAATCCATTCTGGATGGAGGCTTTTAATCGTTTGGGTTACATTATATGGTGAACCACAGCCAATTCCGGTTGAAATTTACACTACAACCGGAATTGGCTTTATTTAGATTCCACGGATGCCAAGCGCTTTGGAGATGCTTGATAATGCAGCAGGTGAAGCATGTTGTTGTAGTTGCGCAATCAACAGTTCACGTGCCTCTTCTATGCTGCCTTCAAATGGCTTAATGTCATGACGTTGCATCCAGTGATCTGCGGTTTCATATGCGGAGCTGTTCCATGCAACTTTGCCTTCTGCGAGCCCCTCTTTTTCTTTGGTTCCACTGATCACAATGGCTGCACAGCCCTGAAGGTCCAGAAGTCCACGGTCAAATGTTTTTTTGTCCTCTTTTGCCCCGAAACCGGCTTGTGATCGCAAGGCACGTCCATCGATGCCTTCCTGTTCTGCAACTAACGCATGGAGTTTGAACGCTTCACGGGAGAGCAGACCCGCTTCATACTGTTCCTTGATGGTTCTGGAATCGGCCAGCAGTCGGTGTACCCAAGGGAAGTATTCAGATGAGACAAGAAGCGCTTTCTTTTTGACAAATTTTCCATATGCAGCAATGCCCTCTTCAGCCAGGCGTGAACGCCATAACCAGGGATCGAATTCATCATCCTTGTGCCAATGTTCTTTGAGGGTTAGCGATGACAGAGAAGGATAATCGGCAAATAGTGGTGCGAGAGGCAGCAGCCCTATAGACTGGATACGCTGTACTGCTTCTTCGTACGTTATAACGGCTTCATATGTCATGATATCAGTAGGCTCCTTTTTGTGTGTAGTCAGGCTACGACTTGGTTGAAGCAAGGTATCTCCGGCTCACTTCCTCGGCATGCTGACGAATCTCACTGCGAAGTTGGAGGGGTTCGATCACTTCGGCTTCACGTCCCAATCGGTAAAAGAATCGTACGGCCCAGTCCCATTCCCCTGGTGGACAAAGGAATGATAATTCCCAGAGATCCGGGGCAATTTCAATCATCTTTTCACCAATATGCTCGTCCTGTTCGGCTTCAATCATTCCCCGATAGCTCAGTTGTGCCTTAACCAGGGTTGGCGGCTGTTCTGGAGGGATCGGCTTGCTCTGCTGTTGATCCACCTGTTCGTTAAGCACCTGTGCATCCTGTGGTTCGATCGCTTTGACATCGATAATTCGGTCAACCCGGAACAGACGCTGTTCACCATGTTCGAGGGAATATGCTTCACAGTACCAGAAGCCGGAGGAAGCATATACCCGTGCTGGACAGATATGCAACCATCGCTGACGCGATACGGAGCGATACAGCACACTGAGCCACTCGTGTTCGGGTATGCATGCCAGCAATGCGTCCAGATGAGGAAGAATGTAATTGCGGTCTGGAATATGATGATGCAGCTGTTTGAGCATGGGATCAATTCGCGACATAATATCATCCGGAATGATGGCCTTAACTTTGTTCATCAGGGTCCAGCGTTTCTCATGAAAGGGTGTGTCGGCGTAGCGACTTAGACCTTCAAGAGCGAATAGGAGCGTCGCTGCTTCTACCGGGTCCAGCTGTAATGGGGGTAAAACGTAACCCTCCATCAGTCTGAAACCGCCTCCCGGACCGGAAATGGCAATAATGGGCACATTCATCTCGGAGAGGGACTGAATATCCCGAAGAATCGTGCGACGGGAAACTTCAAATTTCTCACCTAATGAGTGTGCCGTTTCGTGACCATGCTGTAATGCCATTACGATGGCAGCAAGCCGATTTGTTCTGTTCATGTCAGCCACTCCGTTTCGATCTGCGCCGCCGGAAAGTGAAGTCGTAGTTATATTTCTATTGTAACAAAGAATAAGTGACATCATGAGTGTCACCAATATTTCAACTGTTCATTATTTTATAATGGATCAGCATCAGGATTCACAAGCATGTTCCGGCAGGCTTTGTTAAAATGTGTTTCTCGTCCAATTCGCTTTGCATACTGATATTTCCTTCTATCAAAAAGACCACAGATCATGCCAAAAACCCGCATCCGGTGTAGACGGATACGGGAAGTAGCAGCTTTTGGCTTACAGAAGACGATAAAGGTCTGAAATCTATACCAATATCCTCGCTGAAGACAATAACAAGTATAAAAGGAATGAATATGTGACACTTTGTATCACGGGTATTTCTATCACATTATATTATTCCGAATGATTTCAATGAAGTGAAATCGCTTATTTCATTTCGAGCAGTTGCACTCCACGGGCTTCAATCTCAACACTTCCCGAAAGCTCACGATTCGTGAGCAGATCATGTGCTTTGGCTGTTCCCAGATCATAGGATTGCGTGGTTGCGTTATGGTTCATGACAAACAGGTACGGTTTACCTTCTTTGGTTCGTGCGCTTACTTCAACACCTTCTGGTGTCTCAAGCAAGGACTCTACGTTCTTGGCTGCTGCAAGCTGTCCCAGCAAACCATCCAGGAAGCGCTCATCCGGGTCGGATGCAACGTACCAGGCTTCACCTTGACCAAAGGTATTACGTGTCACAACAGGCATGCCTTTATAAAAGTCGTCTCCATACTCCGCGATGACTTCGGCTCCTTCACTGTGCAGCAGGTCACACAGCATGCCGCAGCCATACTCTCCTTGAAGATCACCGTACGTTTCTTTGAGGACAATGCGGTTCTTTTGCTCAGGCAGCAGGGCATCAATCTCTTCCACCCAGATTCCGAGCAGTTTACGGAGTTCTCCCGGATATCCACCTGTAGTCACGAGATCGTTCTCGTTCACAATGCCACTGAAGAAGGTCGTCAGGAATGTTCCACCTGCTTCAACATACTTCTCCAGTTTGGTGGCAAACCCTGGTTTTACCATGTAAAGGACAGGGGCAAGGACAATGTCGTATTTGCTCATATCCGTATCCACACTGATGATATCTACCTGGATGTTGCGACGGAAGAAGGCTGCGTAGTATTTATGGATCTGATCCACATAGTTCAGGGCAACCGTAGGTCCGCTTGATTTTTCGATGGCCCACCAGTTATCCCAGTCGAACACAATCGCTACTTTGGATTCAACAGATGCATCCAGCGTGGTATCTCCAAGGATCTGCAATTCCTTACCCAACTCAGCGACTTCGCGGAATACACGTGTGTTCTCATGCCCAGCATGCTCAATAACTGCACCATGATACTTCTCACAGGCACCGATGGAGCGGCGAAGCTGGAAGAACATAATGGTATCGGCCCCGTGCGCAACAGATTGATAACTCCACAGACGCATGACACCTGGACGTTTCAGTGAGTTATACGGCTGCCAGTTCTGTTGACTTGGTGTTTGCTCCATCAGCATGAACGGTTGACCATCCTTCAGTCCGCGCATAAGGTCATGAGCCATTGCCGTGAAGCTGACAGGAGTGGCGAGACCAGGATAACTGTCCCAGGAGACGATATCCAAATATTTTGCCCATTTGAAATAGTCCAATTGTTTGAAGAATCCCATCAGATTGGTAGTAACGACGGAGTCCGGAATATGTTTTTTGATCGCATCGTATTCCAACAGATAACAATCCAGCATACTGTCTGAGTTGAAGCGAGAGTAGTCCAGCGAGATTCCCTGGAACGTTGAATTATTGTTACCCCAATGTTCGCTCAGGTTGCTTGGTAATACAATCTCGTCCCAATCGTAGAAGGTATGCCCCCAGAAATTCGTGTTCCATGCTTTGTTGACCTGTTCCAGAGTCTGATAGCGTTCTTTCAGATACACGCGGAACGCTTTCTCACAGTTGTCACAGTAGCACTCACCGCCATATTCGTTGGAGATGTGCCATACGAGAACCGCAGGGTGATCCTTGTATCGTTCGGCCAGTTTATCTGCAATCTTCTCAGCGTATTTGCGATAGGTCGGGCTGTTGGGACAGGAATTATGGCGCCCACCGAATTTGCGTTTGCGTCCATCGGCATCTACACGAAGCACGTCTGGATATTTCTTTGCCATCCAAGCCGGATGGGCAGCAGTGCTTGTTGCAAGGCATATATAGACACCATTTTCATATAAACGATTAATTAGTTGGTCGAGTTCTTCAAAACGGTAAGTAACTTCATCAGGCTGAATCAGTGCCCATGAAAATACGTTGATTGTGGCAATATCAATGCCTGCCAATTGGAACATGCGCAGGTCTTCAAGGTGGGTTTCGTGATCCCACTGTTCCGGGTTATAATCGCCCCCGTAGAACATTTTGGGCAGTTTGCTGCTAATCAATGTGTTCACCTCTTGTATAAGAATAATCCTATACTATATGATACATATGACTTTTAAAATATAATAAAAGTAATGACTGATATAAGAATACGGAAGTGTATTTCAGCTTATACCCAAGGAGGCATCCCATGTTTATCTCCCCCCGACATCAACGATATTTCATGACATCACGCGATCAACCGCTGCCCCTTTATATTGAGAGCCTGGGTTATAACGGCAATCAGGAGAAGGTGTCCAGACCTGTGGGGTATCCCTGTTACCACTGGCTTCAGACCGTGAAGGGAGCCGGAGAATTCAAGTTTGCCGGGTCCACGGTCATACTGGGGGAAGCATCAGGTATTTTGCTGCCACCGAATGAACCGCATGAATATGTGCGCGCCCAAGGAGAGTGGGAGACCCTTTATATTACATTTGGCGGTTCCCAGTGTCCGGCAATCTTGGAGTCACTTAGTCTGGGTGAAGCGGCGTTCCATCAGTGGGAGCAGAGCAGCCCGTTCAACGATTACGGCCAGGAAGTGCTGGATTCGATCAGAAGTGATCAGGATTTGTCGGGACTCGAGGCGTCAGCGGATATATACCGATTTCTGATTTTGCTCAAAAAACATGGCATGACGGGCAATCGTTCTTCCATCTCACATGCCGTGGAGAGACTCGCTCCGCTCATTGCATTCATGGAACAGCATTATGCGAATCCCGAGATTGGGCTCGAACATATGGCTGACCTCACAGGGATCTCATCCAGACATCTGAACACCTTGTTCAAGCAGTCCTTTGGCATGACAGCCTACAGTTATTTCATTTTGCTGCGCATTCGCAAAGCCAAGGAAATCATGACCGCAGACCATAGACCCACGATTAGGGAAACTGCAGTTAGGGTTGGCTTTCGGGATGCAAGCCATTTTGTAGCAACCTTTCGCAGGATTGAGGGGGTGACTCCTGAACAGTTCCGTAATTTGTACTAACATGTACCCAAATGAACAAAAAGTGATGCCAGGAAGGTATTGATGCGTTAGGGTCATTACCGTTATGATGGTATCGATTCCTGAGATTCGAAAACGTTTAAACGGACCCATGTATCCGTTCTATTTGGAGAGGATGATTGAAGATGACAACAACTATACCCTTATGGGATCATGCTGCACCTTATGCAGCCCAGGGCCATGAAGACGAAATGCCACATTTGATTCCATTTATTCACCCCGGTTCAGAGAGCGCTGTCATTGTGTGTCCAGGTGGCGGTTATGGATTTTTGGCTGATCATGAAGGTGCTCCAATAGCTGAATTGTTGAACCGTGCAGGTATAAGTGCATTTGTCCTGAAATATCGGGTGGCGCCTCACCAGCATCCTGCACCGATAACAGATGGTCAGCGTGCCATACGTTATGTTCGTGCTCATGCTGAGCAGTATGGCATCAACCCTGCCAAGATTGCAGTACTCGGTTTCTCCGCAGGCGGACATCTCACAGCAACATTGGGAACGCTGTATGATGAGGGACAACCGGATCATGAGGACCTCATTGAACGCCAGAGTTCACGCCCGGACCGAGTTATTCTCTGTTATCCGGTAATTACGATGGAGTCCTATGGACATGCCGGTTCCCGTGAGAATTTGCTTGGGTCTGATGCGTCTGCCGAGCAGATCAAGGCTTTCAGTGCGGAGCAGCAAGTGAGAGCGGATGCTCCTGAAGCGTTCATCTGGCACACCAGCGCTGACCAGGCAGTGCCTGTAGAGAATAGCTTGCGTTACGCACTTGCATTGGGCGAGCATGGCATTCCCTATGATTTGCACGTTTTTGAGAAAGGTTCACATGGTCTTGGATTGGCTGAGGACAACCATGCGATTCGGGTATGGTCGGATCTGTGTCTCACATGGCTCAAGAATCAAGGCTGGTAATTTTTCTGGCTGGTATCAAGTGAACGGTCCTGACTAATCGAGTAATCCGTATATTAGCGCTTTGAAGCGAAGGAGAAAATAACGATGAAATTGCAAAAAAACGACAAACTTTTGTTTATCGGGGATTCGATTACAGATTGTGGTCGGGAGCATCCTGTAGGTGAAGGCAGTTCAGGTCTGGGCCATGGTTACGTAGCGCAAGTGTATGCCCTCTTGCGGTCCATCTATCCGGAATTGATGTTGCGTGTCCAAAATGTGGGTAATGGTGGAAATACGATTCGTGATCTGAAACAGCGCTGGGATCGTGATGTGCTTGACCTTAAACCGGACTGGCTGACGATCATGATTGGCATTAATGATGTATGGCGTCAGTTCGACAACCCATTGTCAACAGACTCACATGTGTTTCTTGAAGAATACGAATCCACATTGCGTGAACTGGTGGCTTCGGTTCGTCCCAACCTGAAAGGTCTGGTACTAATGACGCCTTATTATCTTGAGGCCAATCCGGAAGATCCGATGCGGGCAACGATGGATATCTACGGAGAAGCGGTACGCAGGGTAGCCAGTGAGTATGATGCGGTGTATGTGGATACAGAGGCTGCATTTGCTCCATTTTGGGATCATTTCTATACGTCTGTGTTGACTTATGACCGGGTACATCCAGATGCAACGGGCCATATGGTACTGTCCAAAGCATTCTTGGATGCCATCGGATTCGAATGGTCAGGCGGCGTCAAATCTGAATAAGGACGTGATGGCATGAGCGACGTAACTGTAGCAGTACAAACCCCAGCATTACTGGGGGAAGGACCAAGCTGGGATGCGGAGAACAATCGATTATTGTGGGTAGATATTGAAAGCTTTAAGGTGCATGTGTATGATCCGGCTACAGGGCAGGATCAGGCTTATGATGTCGGTGAACATGTCGGGGCTGTTGTTCCCTATCGTGGTGACGAAGTTTTGGTTGCTTTACGCAGTGGATTCCATACGTATCACTTGCATACGGGTGAGCTGCATGCCATTGAGGACCCCGAACAAGATAAGGATACCAATCGTTTTAATGATGGAAAATGTGATGCGAAGGGCCGCTTCTGGGCAGGCACGATGAGCATGAATAATGAAAGCAAAGCCGGATCGTTGTATTGTTTGGAGCAAGGGCAACCCGTTCGCACAATGGTACAAGGTGTGTCTACATCCAACGGCCTGGGCTGGAGTCCGGATCGGCAGACCATGTATTACATTGATACCCCGACACGTTCTATTGACCGGTTTGATTTTGATCTGACGGCAGGTACGATACAAAATCGGACAAGTGTCATTCACATACCGGAGGAATTCGGTTTTCCGGATGGGATGACGGTTGATGGTGAGGGCATGCTGTGGGTTGCGCACTGGGGCGGAGGAAGAGTCACTCGCTGGAACCCGTATACATCAGAACTGTTGCAACAGATCGAGGTGCCGGCAGATCAGGTAACATCCTGCTGTTTTGGTGGACCGGATCTCGAAGAGTTATACATTACAACAGCACGTATAGGGATTAAGGAAGAACGTCTGAAAGAGACACCGGATGCGGGCTCACTTTTTGTCATCAGACCGGGGGTTAAAGGGCAGGAGACTCACACTTATGGTAGCCAGAAATAAACAGGAGCCTATGTAGTGAACCTTAGTGAACTTCTGTCTTGTTTGCCAGGTAAGATACGATTTCATTTTTTAATCTTATATAAAATGTACAAAGGTGCTGTTCTAACAGCATCTTTTTTTGATTTAGATTATCGTCTGTATAGAACAAAAATAAAACGACTTTTCATTAAAGTAACGGACCAAATAGTTCCATTATGTGGTATTATTTGGATTGAAGATAAAGCTCTACGGAGGACGTATTAAATATGTAGGAAAGGGTGTAATTATGAAATTAAATCATCTGAACCTAACAGTTACTGATGTTCCAGCTGCTCGCGAGTTTTTAGAGACTTATTTTGGTATGACATGTGAAGGTACGAGAGGAAACGCATTTGCAGTTATGTTTGATGATGAAGGTTTTATTCTCACTCTAATGAAGGGTAAAAACGTACTCTATCCAATGACTTTTCATATCGGATTTCCCCAACCGACCGAACAAGAGGTTGACAGGATATATAGTCTTTTGAAAGACAATGGTTTTGAAGTAGACGCACCTAAGCATGCACACGGTTATACTTTTTATGTTGAAGCCCCTGGTGGATTTACTGTTGAAGTCTTGTGTTAATCTATATCCCATTGAAGTCGCTATTTTAGCGGCTTTTTTGTTGTATAAACAAGTTTAAACACTGAAAAAAATTTACAAAAATCGGAATTTCGACAGAGGGGTTTGGAGATTGCCAGCGAATGTTATTTATTGAAAGTATTATCCAGATAACCACGAATCAAGAACAATTATGTAAGCGCTTAACAATATGACTGGAAGGGGGTGAGGCTTCTTGTATCGAGGGATGCATTGATTCGTCTGGCACGCCATCATCAGCACGATGAGACAGCGGGGATAGACCGAAATGCAGTAACGAAGTAGAAGAGGAGGATAAGTTGATATGAGAAAGTTTATGAGGAAATTGCGAATGATGGGTCTGACGGTTGCCGTAGTAACCGCCTCGCTGGGAGGACTTGCTGGAACGACAGCGGCGGCACCAAGTGAAGCCTATGAGTGGAAAAATGTGGTAACTGGTGCAGGAGGCGGGTTTGTACCAGGCATTATTTTCAACGAGTCGGAAAAGGATCTGATTTATGCCCGTACGGATATCGGGGGAGCCTATCGCTGGAATGCGGCTGACGAGAGGTGGATACCCTTAACGGATTTTGTCGGCTGGGATGACTGGAACAAGAATGGTGTGGACGCACTGGCTACGGACCCGGTTGATCCCGATCGTGTGTATATGGCAGTTGGGACGTATACGAATTCGTGGGACCAAAATAATGGCTCCATCCTGCGCTCTACGGACCGGGGAGATACATGGCAGACCACAACACTTCCGTTCAAAGTGGGCGGCAACATGCCGGGACGTTCAATGGGAGAACGCCTGACCGTGGACCCGAATGACAACAGTATTCTGTATTTCGGTGCACGAAGTGGTCATGGGTTATGGAAAAGTATCGATTACGGTGTGACCTGGAACGAAGTAACAAGCTTCCCGAATCCGGGAAATTATGTGCAAGATCCTTCGAATGAATATACCAGTGACATCGTAGGTCTGGCATGGATTACGTTTGACAAAACAACAGGTTCGGCAGGGCAAGCAACCCAGACAATCTATGTGGGTGTTGCGGATAAAGCTCAAAGCGTGTATCGCAGCACAAATGGCGGCCTGACCTGGTCAGCTGTTGCTGGTCAACCCACAGGTTATATCCCGCATCATGGTGTGTTTGATTCAGACGGAAGCCTCTATATTACGTACAGCGATGGTGTTGGACCCTATGATGGGGAAAAAGGTGACGTGTGGAAACTGAACACGACGACAGGTGTCTGGACCAATATCAGCCCTGTTCCAAGCAGCAGCACGGATAATTATTTTGGATATGGCGGATTGGCTGTTGATGCCCAGAATCCCGGTACATTGATGGTTGCGACATTAAATTCTTGGTGGCCGGATGCCACCCTGTTCCGTAGTACAGATGGCGGAGCGACATGGACACGCATATGGGAATTTGAAGGATATCCGAACCGGAAGTTACGTTATACACAGGATATTTCGGCAGCGCCATGGCTCACATTTGGCACCAATCCTGCCCCACCCGAAACAACCCCAAAACTGGGCTGGATGATCGGTGATCTGGAGATTGATCCGTTTGATTCGGATCGCATGATGTATGGAACAGGTGCTACGATCTATGGAACGAAGAATCTGACAGACTGGGATGATGATGAAAAAATCAATATTTCAGTGATGGCGAAGGGGGTTGAGGAGATTGCCGTACTGGATCTGATCAGCCCGCCAAGTGGTGCACATTTGATAAGTGGAGTGGGAGATGTCTCCGGATTCCGTCATAACAATCTGGAGCAGGCTCCAGCTACCATATTTACGAGCCCGAACTATTCTTCCACAGAAAGTCTGGATTTTGCAGAGTTAAGTCCAAATACGATGGTTCGCGTAGGTAAAGCAGATTATGCTGCTGATCCAAATGCAAAATCCATTGGTTTGTCCAGTGATGGGGGGACTACGTGGTATAAGGCCAATGCAGAACCTGCCGGCACAACCGGAGGGGGGACTGTAGCCATCTCTGCGGATGGTAACCGACTGGTGTGGAGCACATCAGACAAAGGTGTACATTACTCGACTGGCGGCAATTCCTGGACGGCAAGTACGGGGATACCTGCACAGGCGAAAGTGGTTTCAGATCGTGTAAACCCAAACAAATTTTATGGATTTGCAGCGGGTAAAATCTATGTGAGTGTGAATGGTGGTGCTACCTTCACGGCATCACCTGCGACCGGACTTCCGATGGAAGGAAATGCCGATCTGGATGCCGTTCCAGGTGTTGAAGGCGAACTCTGGTTTGCTGGTGGTAGTGAGGAAGAAGGTCCTTACGGATTATGGCATTCTACGGATTCAGGAGCGACATTCACAAAGCTTGCCAATGTAGAGGAAGCAGACAGTATCGGATTTGGTAAAGCGGCCCCTGGGCAGAGCGTTGTTGCGTTATACACGGTTGCACAGATCGATGGAACACGTGGATTCTTCCGCTCCGATGACGGTGGTGCCAATTGGGTTCGTATCAATGATGATCAGCATCAGTATGCTCGTGTAACTACTATTACGGGTGATCCGCGTTTGTATGGAAGAGTATATCTCGGAACAAATGGCCGCGGAATTTTGTATGCTGACCGTGTTGGAGGTAACAATGGCGGAGGGAGACGGCGGGGGTACTCCAGTGACCAACTCTGCGATTACACCGGTTACAGCCGAATTTGATCGCAAAGCAGGCAATCAGGTTAATATTCCAGTCACGTTAACACTGAACGGCAATACACTTACATCCATTCGCAACGGGAATGCAACGCTGGTCTCAGGTACAGATTACACGTTGACAGGCAATGAGGTCGTATTAAGTAAAAACTACCTGGCTTCACTGCCAAATGGCGCAGCGACGCTAACCTTTCAATTCAGCGCAGGCGCTCCTGCGACCTTGAATCTGCTCATTAAAGACACGACAGCTGCACCTGTTGGAACCTTACGTATTGAGATGTTTAACAGCAACACTTCAGCAACGGGCAGCTCGATTAGTCCCAAATTCAAACTGACAAATACGGGTACTACAGCCTTGAATCTGTCTGATGTGAAAATCAGATACTATTACACGATAAACGGTGAACAGCCTCAGAACTTCTTTGCTGACTGGGCGACTGCTGGCAGTGCGAATGTAACAGGCACGTTCAGTGCACTCAATCCGGTACGGACAGGTGCTGACCACGTGCTTGAGATTGGATTCACAGCTTCCGCTGGAACTCTGAATGCAGGACAAAGCACGGAAATCCATACGCGCATCTCCAAGAACAATTGGACCAACTATACGCAAACGGATGATTATTCTTTTGCAGGTAGTCAGACTTCCTATACGGACTGGTCCAAAGTCACCGGTTATATCGCGGGAAGTCTCCAATGGGGAATTGAACCATAAGTGAGTGATTTAACGAAATAGGATTGAAATAGGGGTCCTGATTCGCCAAATGATCAAATGGCGAGTCGGGGCTTCTTATTTTGTCGAAATATAGTGTAAACTATAGATAGTTACCATTGCTTAAAGGATCGTTTTAAGATATAAAAAGATGTACAATCAATTTAAAATTAATGTAACCGCTAACACTGGAAAGTGTTTATAACCGATATATAATAGTTGGTATAGCCTGTACAGATATAGAGGAAAGATTAGACAAGGGGGTCGCGATCATGAACCGGTTGTGCAAGGTGCTGATTGTTGACGATGAGTTTCTGGTAAGACAGGGCATAAAGCACCATATGAACTGGGAAGCGGAAGGATTTATCATTGTGGGTGAAGCTTCCAACGGTGAAGAAGGATTACAGCAGGTGAACCTGTTAAAACCGGATATTGTGATCACCGATATTGTCATGCCTGTCATGGATGGCGAAACGTTTGTCCGTACACTAAAAGCCAGTAATCCACAGATTGAAGTTATTGTACTTAGCAGCTTCAGTGAATTCGAGTATGTGCGTTCAACGCTTCAGCACGGGGCAGCCGATTATATACTGAAACCCAAGCTGGATACAAATGAATTATTGCAAGTCCTTCAACGCACAGCGGGTAAAATTCCCGAGCTACAGTTCGAGCCTTCGCACGATGGCTGGAGACTTGGGCAACTGATGGAGAAGATGCTGTCCGGATTTACACTGGATGAAGATAGCGAAATGCCGATGATTCGAGATACCTTTCCGTATGAATCCTTTCGCTTGCTTGTGTATAAACCCGTGGGTGCTGGAGGGTATCCACTGAAGCTGGATCAAGAACAGATTGAATCCAAGCTCCGCAGCGATCTGCCTGAAGTAGAATGTGCAATGGTTCCCGCAGAGGGTACATTACCTGTGATGCTTCTTAATGTCGATCCTGCGCGAGATGAATGGATGCTTGAACGGATCAGACAGTTGGCCAGTGAAAATGCAGCAGGAGAAGGCAGTCCTGGTTGGGTGCTTAGTGAAAGCTTTACTTCATTTGAACAGATGGGTGTTGTTTACCGGGAACATCTGATTAAGCTGATTGAATATCGCTTTTATTATAAGCATCGACCAATCCTGGTGTATGGTGAACTGCCTCCAATGCATCCCGCAGGTTACCAGTTTAATGTGAATATGTTTTTGCAGCATGTGAAGCGTAACCGGGTCGAAGCGGCAAGGGAGTATTTACAGGATCATGCAAAAACACTTGGACGGGATTATATTGCCGATGTGTTTGAGATCAAATCATTTCTCGGTAACTTGATCTTCAACGTGACCATTACCCTCGCGGATATGGATGTCCAGTCCGCCGGGCTGGAAGAGAGCAAATATACGTATTTTAAAAATGTGGACGTGGCTTCAAGTCTGGACGAAGTTATGACTGTGCTTGACCAATTCATGACGGAAGTTCAGGAGTGCACCGTTGGTGCGGGTGGAAAACGAAGTGATCCCAACATGAAGATGCTGCTGGATTACATGCATGAGCACTTTGATCAGCCGCTCGGGCTTGCTGAAGTAGCCAAGCATTTTCATTTTAATCCATCGTATTTATCAAGTTATTTCTCATCTCACAAAAAAGAAGGATTTAATGAATACTTAAATAAAATTCGGATAGAAAAAGCCGAGGAATTGCTCCGATCCGATGATGTAACGATCTCTGAGATTAGCAGTATGGTAGGCTATTCCGATCATAGTTACTTTTGCAAGGTGTTCAAAAAATTCACCGGATTATCACCAAGCCGATACCGGCGCAAATTCTGGGCATAAAGTCAGAAGGATAAGATCATGAAGAAATGGATGAACCAATTATCTCGTCTCGGATTGTTTCCCAAGTTGTTTCTGGTTATGGTGGTCAGTATTGTCCTCGTTTCTGTACTCATCTTATGGACGACCATTCACATGTCAACCAATCTGTTTACCGAGACGTTCAGTATCACAAACTCCAAGGTGCTTAATCAGATCAAGACAAATTTTGAGTCATTTAACGAGGCCATTGCTGCCGTATCGAATAATGTGACGCAGAGTGGATCGATCCGAGGATTCCTGTCCGAAGGAGATGCCGATTCCCTCACGATGGCCAAATCCTTCTATAATATGAGGGAAACGATGGATCGAATTCAATCCATAACCGAATCCTACGAAGTAGGGATAACGATTATCGGGATTAATGGACGGAGCTATTCCACGAATCGCGCTCACCTTCAGTTGTCCGTGGATGAATTGAAGCAAGAGCCAATTACGATGGAAGCTGCTGAGACGCCCAGTCGTCTTATCTTTGATGATTACCAAAACGAGGCAATGATCGGGAGTCAGCAGATGATCTCTGCGACGAAGGCGTTGACGGACCGAACACGCAGCCGAATATACGGTACGCTCTATGTCACGATGAGAGAAGACATATTCCGGCAATTTTACAGCAGCTTTACAAGTCGTGGCAATGATGTGGTCATTATGAATGAAAAAGGTGAGATTGTATCATCGAATCGTGAAGACTGGATCGGAACAACTCAGCTGGATTTGCTATCGTATGCCCGGGATATGAACAACAACTCTCCGAGAAGTATTAATGCTCGTGTGATGGATCAGGATAGCGTTGTGCTATCCGAGTATCTACCGTTCTATCGGTTTTACATTGTCAATGTCGTGGATAAGGATCTGGCGATGGGTCAACTCATCGACATGAAGACGGTTGCCCTGATCTGTGCAGCTATTGTTGTAGGTGCCCTTATTCTGGTATTTCTCATCACCAGCCAGATTACCAAGTCCCTGCGCAGACTTGTGAAGCAGATGTCCAATATTACAAAAAGTGATCTGGACAACTATATTCCGGTGAGTGGAAGCTACGAGAGCAGGCAGCTGGGCCATGCTTACAATTACATGCTTGATGAACTGCATGATTATGTGGATCAGTTAGTACAGACCCAGCATGAACAACGTAACGCAGAGCTTGCGGCATTACAGAGTCAGATTAATCCTCACTTCTTGTACAATACACTTGCATCTGTCAAAGTTCTGGTGCAACAAGGCAACAAAGACAGGGCTGCGGAGACCATTAATGCATTAATTGGATTGCTGCAAAATACGATCAGTGATGTGAGTCAGACTGTTACAGTGGAACAAGAAGTCGAGAATTTGAAAAATTATGTCTTCATTAATCACGTCAGATATGGTGGCCGGATTAAAGCAGCTTTCTACGTGGCTCCGGATTGTACACACTATCATGTACCCAAACTGATGATCCAGCCGTTTATCGAGAATGCATTTTTCCATGGATTCATCAAGAAAGAAACGGGTACGATTCATGTCATGGTTTCCAGAGCGGGAGAATCACTCATCTGTGAGATTATGGACAATGGGGATGGAATTGAAGGGCTTGTCATGGGAGAAACGTTGCCCAATCCAAAGAACAATCGTCAACTATTCAGCGGTATCGGTATTCGCAATGTACATGACCGTATTGAGTTATTATATGGTACACCTTATGGTGTCACCATTATGAGTACGGTTGGGGAAGGAACGAGAGTCACCGTTACACTGCCTTTAATCACGAGTTGAATCGAAACCCGATTCGATTAAATACACTTAAAATCGAGATCCCTCGCTTCTGTTTTCTACAGAGACGGGGATTTTCACGTGTCAGAGGTAAAGCGGGTGAAATCATTTTTGTACTATTTCAAGATCAAGAAATTACAAAATCAAAAGAAATTACAAAAAACCAAATTTAATGCAAACGGTTTCTGTAAAGGTTTTCATTGTGGCAATAAGATGACAAATCCGTACAAAATTATTACTAACGAATGGAGATATGGGAATGATAAGATGAATACATCGAAAGCAACCGCTTTCAGAAAACGCAAACAAATTACACACAAAGAGGTTGAAGGGGAGTTGAATGTTTTGAAAAAAATGTGGGTATTGATGCTCGTTACAGTACTGCTGTTGTCCGCATGTTCATCCGGTGGCGGAGGTAATTCCGCTAGTGGTGGTGACGAAAAAACAAACGAAATTACGGTCTGGGCTTGGGACAAAGCTTTTAACGTAGCTGCAATGGAAACAGCAAAAGAAGCATATCAAAAAGCAAATCCTGATGTGAAAATTAACATCATTGAATACGCTCAAGCTGATATCATTCAGAAACTGAACACAGGTCTTAACTCCGGAACTGCCAGCGGTCTTCCAAACGTAGTTCTGATTGAAGACTATCGTTCACAAAGCTTCCTGAATGCATATCCGGATGCGTTCAAAGATCTGTCTTCCAGTATCACGGCTTCCGATTTTGCAGATTACAAACTCGGACCAACAGCGTTTGATGGCAAACAATACGGAGTACCATTTGACTCCGGCGTTGCTGGTTTGTACTACAGAACAGACCTGCTGGAGCAAGCTGGCTACAAAGCAGCTGACCTGCAAGACATTACTTGGGATGATTACATCCAAATTGGTAAAGACGTAAAAGCTAAAACAGGTAAAGAGCTTCTTTCTCTTGACCCGAATGACCTTGGTTTGATTCGTATGATGATCCAAACTGCAGGTAAATGGTATTCCACAGAAGATGGTAAAACACCTGACATTGCTACTAACGCTGCACTGAAAGAAGCTTTCATCACATACAAAGCGATGATGGATGCCAACATTGTTAAATTGCACTCTGACTGGAGTCAATTCGTTGCCAACGCCAATAACGGTAGCGTAGCAACAATTCCTACAGGTAACTGGTTCTCACCATCTGTACGTCAAGAAGCTTCCCAATCCGGGAAATGGGCTGTAGCTCCAATGCCGAAAATGGCTGGTCAACCAAACTCTGTTCACGCATCCAACTTGGGTGGTAGCTCTTGGTATGTTATGAACAACGTTCCTGGTGCAGATCAAGCAGCTGATTTTGTAGCAAAAACATTTGGTTCTGACAAACAATTGTATCAAGATCTGTTGAACAACATCGGCGCAATTGGTACGTACAAACCAGCAGTTGATGGCGAAGCTTATGCGAAAGCAGACGAGTACTTCGGCGGACAAAAAATCTTCACAGACTTTGCGAATTGGACGAAAGAAATTCCAAGCGTAAACTATGGTATCAACACATATGCCATTGAAGATATTCTGGTTGTAGAAATGCAAGCATTCCTGAACGGTAAATCAATCGATGACGTTCTGGCTGATGCACAAAAACAAGCTGAAGCACAATTAAACTAAGATACCCAAGGTAACTTATAGAACCCTAGGAAACATCGGAGCCGTCTCCCATGTCCGGCGCAAGTCGAACCGGATATGGCGAGAGGCTCCGTGGGTTCTACCCATGTTCCATGGAGAGAGAGGAGCCATACTGTGAAAGCCATGAATACAGGAGACAGTCTCCAAAAGAAAAATAATTTGACTGGATGGGCTTTTGTTTTGCTGGCTGTTGTCGGGATTGTTGCATTTTACTTCTACCCGATGATCCAAGCGCTGCTCTTATCGTTCAAGTCTGGTGTAGGAGCCAATCTTGAATTTTCGGGCCTTTCTAACTACAAAAGATTGTTAGTGGATACAACGTTCCGTACAGCATTATCGAATACATTTATCTACTTGATTATTCAAGTGCCTGTAATGATTATTCTTGGTTTGTTTATTTCCGTATTGCTGAATGACAGCACACTACGCTTCCGGAGCTTCTTCCGTACAGCGATTTTCTTGCCTTGTGTAACTTCATTGGTAGCGTACTCTGTTGTATTCAAATATTTGTTCGCACCAGATGGAATGGTGAATCAATTCCTTATGGGCTTGCACATTATTGGCGATCCAATTCAATGGATCACAGACCCGTTCTGGGCTAAAATTACGATCATAATCGCCGTTACTTGGCGTTGGACCGGATATAACATGATTTTCTATCTGTCATCCCTGCAAAACATCGATCAATCGATCTATGAAGCTGCAAGAATTGACGGAGCGAATGCTTTTACACAATTCTTCAAAATCACAGTACCTTTGCTTAAACCGATTATCCTCTTCACGTCCATCACATCAACGATTGGTACATTGCAAATCTTCGATGAGATCATGAATATTACCAAAGGTGGTCCAGGTAATGCGACCATGTCGATTTCACAATACATCTACAACCTTTCGTTCAAATATTCACCGGACTTCGGTTATGCAGCAACAGTGTCTTATTCCATCGTAATCTTGATTATTGTATTGTCCATCATCCAGTTTAAAGTGGCAGGTGATAATAAAAATGGCTAAAGCTAAAGCAAAACGGATTTTCACGTATGTGTTCCTATCCATCGTCGCCTTTGTATCCATTTTCCCTTTCTTCTGGATGCTGGTCAGTTCAACAAATGCATCAGTCGATGTCACCAAGGGTAGACTGCTGCCCGGTTCAGCTTTTATTGATAACTTCAACAAACTGATTGATTCGACAAATCTGGTACAGGCTCTCGGAAACTCGGCGATTATCTCTGTAATCTCCACTGTCTTGGCACTGTTTATTGGTTCCATGGCAGGTTATGGCTTCGAGGTATATCGCACGAAGTCCCGTGATGTCGTGTTTAATATCCTGTTGTTGTCCATGATGATCCCGTTTGCAGCGATTATGGTACCATTGTATCGTATGTTTGCAACAATCTCGGGAGTTGCACCGGTTATCGGAATCAACACGATGGCAGCAGTGATCCTGCCAACCATCGCAACAGCGTTCCTGATCTTTTTCTTCCGTCAGAACACCAAAATGTTCCCGAAAGACTTGCTGGAAGCTGGACGTATTGATGGTTTGAGTGAACTCGGCATCTTCTTGAAGATCTATATGCCAACCATGAAAACAACATATGCAGCGGCAGCAATCATTACATTCATGAGTAGCTGGAACAACTATCTGTGGCCACTCATTGTATTGCAAACACCTGACCAACAAACGATTCCACTGTTGATCTCAAATCTGGGTGCTGGTTATTCTCCGGATTACGGAGTAATCATGACAGCGATCGTTATTGCAACACTGCCCACAGCAATCGTTTTCTTCATCATGCAGAAACATTTTGTTGCAGGTATGGTAGGTTCCGTGAAGTAATGAAAACAGCATAATCCGTGCAAATGACGGGTGCAGGAAAGAAGAGAGGGCGCTGTTATGGCGTACCTCTGTCTTTTTTGTTTATGTAAAGCAAAAAGGAAATCCAGAGTAAACCTTGAATAAGTCAAACTATAACGTTTTAAAGGGAGAGAGAGCCGATGAAAGCAACAAAGGCAGATATCAACTGGTTGGGGGACGTAAGTGTATTTGAGGTGAACCGTCTTCATGCCTATTCCGATCACCGTTATTACCAAACAATGGAAGAGGCAGTAGGTTCAGGCGCGATGTCCATGCGTTATGATCTGAATGGTACGTGGAAATTCAACTATGCAATTCGTCCAGACAGCCGTTCTGAGTTTTTCTATACATCCGATTTTTCCAGTGAAGGCTGGGATGATATTGAAGTTCCGGGGCATATCCAACTTCAAGGATACGGACAGATTCAATATGTAAATACACAATATCCTTGGGATGGCTTGAACGACATTCGTCCACCAGCATTACCACAGGATAAAAATCCGGTTGGAAGTTACATTCGCACATTCCACCTGCCAACAGGTTGGGAGTCGAATCCGGTATATATTTCTTTCCAAGGTGTGGAGTCTGCATTCTATGTATGGCTTAACGGACAATTCGTAGGATACGGGGAAGACAGCTTCACGCCATCTGATTTTGACCTGACGCCATTCCTTCAGGATGGAGAGAACAAACTCGCAGTTGAGGTGTATCAACGCAGCACAGGCAGCTGGCTGGAAGATCAGGATTTCTGGCGTTTCTCCGGTATTTTCAGAGATGTGTATCTGTATACGGTCCCAACTGCACACGTACGTGATGTTCATGTTCGCACAGATCTGGACAAGTCCTATACCAACGGTACATTGCAACTAGATTTGAAACTGGAAGGAAAAGCGGTTGCTGGAGCGCGAGTAGAGGCTGAACTTCGTGATCGTGAAGGCAATACTGTTAAAACGTTTGAATCCAAAGTTAACGATGGGCAAGTAAGTCTTCGTGAAGATATCGGTACAGTAAACCTGTGGAGCGCAGAGATTCCGTACTTGTACCGTCTCTATATCCGTGTATATGATGCTGCAGGTACACTGGTTGAGGTTGTTCCTCAAGCCGTTGGTTTCCGTACATTTGAAATGATTGATAAAGTGATGCACATCAACGGTAAACGTATCGTATTCAAAGGTGTGAATCGTCATGAGTTCAACCCGCGTCGTGGACGTGCGGTTACGAAGGAAGATATGCTGTGGGATGTTCGTACGATCAAACAGAACAACATGAATGCTGTACGTACGTCACACTATCCAAACCAAAGTCTTTGGTATGAGTTGTGTGATGAATACGGACTTTATGTTATTGACGAGATGAACCTGGAGACACACGGATCTTGGCAGAAACTTGGCGCCGTTGAGCCTTCTTGGGTTATTCCAGGTGACAAACCGGAATGGCATGATATCGTTATGGACCGCGCTGTGTCCATGGTGGAGCGTGACAAAAACCATCCGTCCATTCTGATCTGGTCTTGTGGTAATGAATCACATGGTGGTGAAGTCATCTACAAAGTATCCCAATACTTCAAATCAGCTGATCCAACACGTCTGGTACATTATGAAGGTGTATTCCATGATCGCCGTTTCGATGAAACAAGTGATATGGAGACTCGCATGTATGCCAAACCGGCGGACATTGAGGAATTCCTGAATGCAAACCCGACGAAACCGTATATCAGCTGTGAGTACATGCATGCCATGGGTAACTCTATTGGCGGTATGCACAAATATACGGAGTTGGAAGACAAATATCCGATGTATCAAGGTGGATTCATCTGGGATTACATCGACCAATCCATTTATAAAAAAGATCGTTACGGCAAAGAATTTCTCGCTTATGGCGGAGATTTTGGTGATCGTCCATCAGACTATTCGTTCTGTGGCAACGGTATTGTCCATGCTGACCGTAAAGTAACTGCGAAAATGCAGGAGGTTAAATTCCTTTACCAGAACATCAAGCTGTTCCCGGATCGTGAAGGTGTCAAAATCGTGAACGGTAATCTGTTCGCAGATACATCTGCGCTGGAACTGGTATACAGCCTGGAGCGCGCGGGACATGAAGTGCTGCGTGGAACATTGGAAGTGAACGTGGATGCACAAAGCGAGACGGTAGTGAAACTTCCGCTGGGTGCAGAAGCTCTGGTGAGCGGCGAGTACGCTGTGAACACTGCATTTGTGTTAAAAGAAGCTACAATGTGGGCTGACAAAGGCGAAGAAGTGGCATTTGGACAGTTTATTTTCACACAGGATCAGGTAAATGATGCAGTCGAGACGGACCTGAACCTTGTAAGTGATGTACAGGTTATTGAAGGTGACGTTAATATCGGTGTTCGTGCTGGCAAGACACATGCGCTGTTCTCCAAACAGTTTGGGACACTGGTTTCCCTGAAATTGTCCGGTCGTGAGACTATTGCTGTACCACCTGCACCGCTCTTCTGGCGTGCAATGACGGATAATGACAAAGGTATGGCGATGGGCTTCGAACTGGGCGCCTGGTATGCAGCGAGCCTGATGCCACGTTCTGTAGAGTGGAAAGCGGAACAGAAACCGGATCAATACCGGATCGAGTTCACGTACAAGCTCAACATTTCAGAGGATGTACAAGTAAAAGTGGCTTATACCGTGCATGCAGATGGAAGTGTACGTGTTCATAATACGTACAAAGGTACAGCAGGATTGCCGAACCTACCAATTCATGCATTGTCCTTCAGAACATCACCTGACTTCGAAAACGTGGAATGGCTCGCGATGGGACCAGAAGAAAATTATGCAGACCGCGCATTTGGCGCACGTCTGGGCATCCATGGCAGCAAGGTAGCTGATACCATGGCTCCATATCTGGTACCACAGGAATCAGGCAACCGTACGGGCGTACGTTGGGCCAAATTGACAGACAACGCGGGACGTGGCTTCAAAATTGAAGCATCCGGAACTCCGGTTGAGCTGAATGTATCACCATATACAGCATTTGAGCTGGAGAACGCACAGCATGCGTACGAATTACCTCCTGTGCACTATACGGTCGTGACTGTAGCAGGTAAACAAATGGGTGTTGGCGGTGATGATAGCTGGGGTGCTCCAGTTCATCCGGAATACCTGATCCCTTCAGACGGCGAACTGACATTTGAATTTGTCATTCGAGCACTGTAAGTAAAAGAATCGTACAGAATAAAGAATGTATACTATAAAGAACAGAGGTCTTCGCTCATCGGAGGCCTCTGTTTTGTTATGTCAACGAACAGCTTGAGAGGCATTGTATGAAACCGTTCTCTCTCCAACCTCGTAATGTACGAGACAGGAAACATAAGAGGGGGTTCAAGATGAGTAAAAAAGCAAAGACAGGTATATGGGTGACGGTGTTGGTCTTTCTGGGCATCATTGTTGGATGTTTCATATGGTATTTCAATACCGCTTCAGGTGAACGTGCACTCAAAACGATGAGGTCCAATAACTCGGGCGGCCTGGAGAGGGTTGTTAAAGTGTACAGCAATAATGGTGAATTGATTCAGACCTATGACGGCAAAATTGACGTGGAAGATACGGAATACGGCAATAAAGTATTATTTGATCTCAATGGGAAACGTGTTGTGATCTATAATGCAACGATTGTTGTAGAAGAGAAGTAAAGCGTAAATCGCAGTCTTGAAGGAACGCTGGTTCGGAATTTGGAATGACACCCTATTGCTTATATGGTAAAATTAAGGAAATGATATTAGGGTCGGGTGAGATTTTTATGGTGGAGATGTACCTCATAATCACTGTTGCAATTTTGGGAATGATCCTGTTCTATAGCTTGATCGCTTATTTTTTGATTCGTTTCATTTCGAAAAAAGCTTTCAAGCTGACGTTAACCAAATATGAAATGATGGAGATTATAACCTGGCTCGCCGTGCTGTTTATTACCTTCATGATGATTAAGACGGGTTCGATAAATCTTCTCTTGCCGGTTGTTTTACTTATCATTCCATTGATCAATTTACGACTTGCCAATCGGAAACATAGAGAGCTGAATTAGCATAGCTTCCTGAGTTTGTAATACACAAGAATGATAAACATTAGGAAAGTAGGAAAGGTTGACGGAGTTTACATCACTAGTCAGCCTTTTTTAGTTTCATTACGAATGTTGAAAATGAACAAGGAGGAGTTTAGTGATGATTCTGGGCCGATCAACTGACACTTCAGGTTTAACGCAAGTTGCCAATCTTGCGCATGTGAAGAAGGAGAATGTCATCTATTTTGATCTGGTGGTCAGTGAGGATCGGTATAAGACATTAAGCAAAAGCAAACAACGGTATGTGTTAAGCCATGAGTTTTATGCTTTTTTGAGTGAAAAGATTAAGAAATACAAGATTGAACATCTAGATTCAAATGAATTTATCGCAAATATGGGCATGTGGCTGAGGGAGATCGGATGGTTGCAGACTGAAGAGGAAGCCGAAATAAGTGAATTTGAAGAAAAATATAACTAACATAATAAATGAAAACTTAAACAACAAAAAGAAGCCCTCTTTCGAGAGCTTCTTTTTCATGGGAGAGGAGAAACCGGACGAAGAGCTTATGGGGAAACGTAAGTCTTCTCCGCGGTTGTCTACGACACTTGTGATGTCGATAATTATAGAATCGCCCGATTGTTTCCTTTTTATACATATGCGTCAACAATTCGTCAACAATTTTCCAAGGGAAATGAAGACCGCACATTTTTCAAACTGAACCCGAGTGTGGTACGATAGTTGTATCAATAAACTTACATAGAGAAAAGGTGACTCGTCAAGTGAGAGTGGTATCTGGGAGTGCAAAAGGCAGGCCGCTGAAGGCTGTTCCTGGCACGGGTACGCGGCCGACCACCGACAAGGTGAAGGAAGCGTTATTTAGCATGGTTGGTCCTTATTTTGAGGGCGGCACAGCATTGGATCTGTTTGCAGGCAGTGGAGGTCTCGGTATTGAGGCGCTGAGCCGCGGCATGGACAAGGCTGTTTTTGTTGATTTGGAATCGAAAAGTATTGAAGTTATCCGCATGAATCTGAAGGCAACCAAGCTTGAAGACCAGGCGGCCGTATATCGTAATGATGCAGGTCGGGCATTGAAGGCACTCGCCAAACGAGGCACAACGTTTGATCTGGTGTTTCTTGACCCGCCATATCGCATGAAGAACGGGCACGAGTTGATGTTAACCATGCACGAACTGGAGCTTCTGGAACCCGAAGCAACCATCGTGCTTGAATATGAATCCAAACATGATTACCCTGAGCAATTCGGCCCGTTTGAACAAACGCGCAAGGCTTTGTATGGGGAGACGGCAGTATCCATCTACTATTATTCGCCTGAAGCAGTTGAAGATGGAGAATCCATTACACCGGAAGAGGAGGCTCCTCATGACTGAAATGATACATCGACAGGAACGGATCGCCGTATATCCTGGAAGTTTTGATCCCGTAACGATGGGGCACCTGGATATTATCGCCAGAGCGTCGAAGCAATTTGATCGCGTCATTGTGGCTGTGTTGAACAATATGAGCAAAAATCCGCTGTTTACGGTGGAGGAACGCAAGAAATTGATTACGGAAGTAACCCGCCATCTACCAAATGTAGAGGTGGACAGTTTCCGCGATCTGACAGCCAATTACGTCCGGCAAAAGGAAGCTCAGGTCATCGTTCGAGGTATACGCTCGGTAACTGATTTTGAATACGAGTTGCAATTGGCATCGACCAACAGCAAGTTGAACCCGGATGCGGAAACCATATTTATGATGACAAATCCTAAATATTCCTATTTGAGTTCCAGCATCGTCAAAGAAATCGCTCATTATCATGGAGATGTTACAGATCTTGTCTCACCTGAAGTGGAAGCTGCGCTCCGTCAGAAAATCAGCGAGAAAACCGGCGGTTAAACCAGAAGGTAAGACCCGATAGACTAATCATGACTGCAAGAAGTAACGCAAGACCCATACATGCAGCAGGGAAGACACTCCAAATGGTGTTGATCGTGTATGTGTTACCTGGACTATGTATGAATAGCCAACCGAATGGTGTTGAAAGGTCCTGCTCTGCATTCGTCTGTAATGTGGTCCAGACTTCTGTGCTTTATAACGGCTGAACGGCATCCATAGGAACAGACTGATGAAAAAGGCGATTAATCCATGAGTCAGGCGAACTCCAGCAAAGTACAACATCGATTTGGTGCCCGGACCAGTTGTTTTCAAGACAACAGAAACTTGCAGATGGGAGCATAAACCACCCCATCCGAGAACGGCTGCAAGTAGAGACATGAGCAGCATGGGTGTTAATGAAGTCTGGCTCAAATGATAGGTGCCCAGGTGAAGCTCGAAGAAGGCTGGCCAAAGCGCAGCAGAGGAGCCGGGAGTCAGATAAAGGGAGACCAACCGGATAAACACGGCAAAACCGATCATGTATCCTCCAGTCATCATCAAGGTCTGTACAGCTTGGGATACGGTGTCACCGAGCAGTTTGCCAAATCCTCTTCCATCACGACTATGGGCTTCCCTGGCTGCAATCATCATATCGGACCATATACTGCGTCGTTTAGACGTAGCATGGTGGGGTGCAGATGAGCGACTTGTGCAACTTGCAGGACTTGTAGGCTGAGAATCAAGAGAGCTGTTATCTGCTTGCAGGGCTGTCGAGCCAACCCTGTTTGTTCGGTTACCCGGTGCAGGCAGGAGACGCGTGGCAAGAATGGCAGCAATCCAGCCGCTGATCCAGTGGACCACGAGTAGAAAATATCCGGCCGCTGGCTGGTGGAGAAAAGCAGCACCGACGACCAGTATGATCATCATTGGATTGGCAAAATGAGATGCCGCCGCAAGGACAACCGCCTGCTTGGCGGTAATTTGTCTATCCTGAAATAAACGGGATACCGCATCTGCTCCTGCCGGGAATCCGCCGCACATGCCAACGGCAATCGCCAGACCTGCGTTGCCTGGAAGTCTAAACCACCGTTGCATCAACGGTCCGAGCAAGGCGCCGATCGCGTGGGTGAAGCCAAACGCAGTGAGCATTTGGGATAACATAAGGAACGGGAGCATGGCAGGGAAGATGATTTTCCACCATATATCCAGACCTTGAATAGAGGCATCAAACGCTTCTTTGGGGGACGCAACTACCGCAATGACCAACATTAAAGCGCCGGTGCTTAGGATTATCGTTCGTAACGGGCCAGAATCTCTAACCTCGCTCTGTAATGTCATCGTTTCACCTCATATCAGATAACGCCGATTTGGCATCTGAATCGTTATGGACGGCCGAATGACGCCCGAAGGGCGGTTCGGCCTTGACCGGACAGGCTATTGTTTACAGCGGCCTATCCGGCCTGTACCATTGTATGCACAAGGACCAGAGTGTTAGACTTGAAAAAATGATTAAACAAGATGGAATTACTATCGCTGATTAGTGTAGAGTTCAGCTTATATAGAGATACAAAGAACGGAGGCTCATGCGATGAATCGGATTCGGAAATCTGGCGGATTCAGAGCTTCGATCTTTGTGATCGTGGTGGCTCTGGTCGTCTATGTTGCCGTGTACATGCCAACGCCGTATATCATATATATGCCTGGCAGTGCAGATGAAGTAAAACCAATGGTAACCGTTAAGGGTGGAGACCAGGAAGAACGCGGTGTGTTCATGATGACAACCGTGTCGGCAACATATGCCAATGTGTTTTTGCTAGGAACCTCTCTGTTCAATAAAAATGCTCAAGTGGATAAAAAGGAAGACCGACTGCGCGGCAAAAGCGAAGCGGAATACTCTGCTGAACAGGTGTGGTTCATGAGTGACTCACAATCCTCCGCAATGGAGGCTGCATATGAGCAGGCTGATGTGGCTTACTCTATTGTACCTGAACATATCTTTGTATTTGGACTGTCCGAAGACCCCAAACCGGAAGGAGACATTGCTCCGGGAGATATCATTCTGGGAGTGAACGGAACAGCTACGCCGGATAATACGGTGCTTTCTGCCCAGTTAAAAGATAAAAAGGTCGGAGATACAGTCGAAATGCAACTGGAACGTGGTGGAGAGACCATTAGCCGGGACGTGAAACTGATTCAGGTAAAAGACAGTAAAACGGGTGAAACCCGCCCGGGACTCGGCGTTATGATTGGTGCGGTTCAGAAGGTGAAAGCTGAAGATCCGGACAAACAGATCTCCTTTACAGATACTCAGGTTGGTGGTCCGTCTGCCGGCTTGATGTTTACGTTGGAGATCTATAACCAGTTAACACCTGGAGATCTGACCAAGGGGCATCGAATTGCGGGTACGGGTACCATTACCAAGGACGGTGTGGTGGGTGCCATTGGTGGTGTAGTGCACAAGATTGTAGCAGCTGATCGAAAAGAAGCGGAGATCTTCTTTGTGCCGAAGGATAACTATAAGGAAGCAGCAGCCAAGGCTGAACAGATCGGCACCAAAATGAAACTTGTGCCTGTGAGCACGGTGGATGATGCGCTGGCTTATTTGAAAACCTTGTCCGTGAAATCATAGGTTATAATCGGGCGGGAAGAGATCGAGTTGAGTTGAACCGCATGAATAAAGAACGGATGAAATCGGAATAATTGAATACAGTGGAATGAAGTGTGATCAAGAGATTTGAGAAGATCAACAGAAGTTAATAAGGAAATCCCCTAGTTGCGAGGTGCCTGAGAGGCGCGCAGCAGCTAGGGGATTTTTTAATTTTATAGTTGAGTAACGAATAGTGGATATCAATAATCTGTTTGATGATGGAATGAAAAGCTTCTTAGGAGATGAAGCCTTATGGGCCAAAGCGGATTACAGTCTCACAGGCGACTCATAGTAGTCACTGAACATCTTGCGTGTGTCCCTATGCTCGCAAGCGAGCCCATACGCAACCTGAGCTTGTATATCCAGTTCAAGTTGATTGTGTGTGAACGTCGACGGTTTCAGCACAACAGGAAGCGATGCAGTCTTCTTCATTTGTTTAAGCAGGCTCTGCCCTTGAGCATTAAATCCGAGGACTCGTAGATATCCGGGTCCGGCAGCCAATTGCTCTGGTGAACACTCGGCTTTGGTGTGATTCAGGAGCAGGTGGGCGAGCATACGCTGGAGTTTGGTGCGTGTGTATCGTTTGGTCTTCAGTGCATTCAGGAGTGCTTCGACTGAAGGCTCCGGGAGCTGAGCGAGTGCACGGCTCAGTCGGTGTTCCAGGCCTTCCGTGACTTCGGCGATGCGTTCCAGCTCGGAGGCACGGCGGGTGGCCGCAAGGTGCAACAGCGGCTGTGCAAAGCGCTCCCAGTGTATGGGAGCGCGCCCTTCCTGCCATTCGCGATGCAGAATGGCAAGGGTTGCCGCCGGCACGTATGGCGCGGCGGCGTTGGGTCCGTCCGCCATCAGCAGGCGGCGGACGGCTGTGGCACTGGCGATCGCCCCCGGCCCGGGCGTCGCCTCATGATACGCGGCACCGGTACGCGCCGCCGTAAAGGGCTGGATCGCGCTGCCAAGTCTTTGCAGCGCGATCAGGTAGTGCAGCCCAAGCGAATTGTTGGGCTGCTCCAGCAGTGCAGCGGCGTCGTGAGCATCGACGCCGCCGGGCGCCAGTGCCGCCGCCGCGCCTGCGTACGCGGCGGGGTAGCTGGCGCCTTCCCGCAGGCGGCGCGCGATGTCCTCGCGCATCCCTGCGGGCTCCACAGCCAGCACGCGCGCAATGCGCTGCAGGCTGTCCAGGTCGCCAGACTCGCTGCCAAAGCAGAGCGAGTCCACAATGCCGGTGCGGTGCAGCAGCGATACCGCACCGAAGGCAAACCACTCGGCCGGTTGGACCGCGTACGCAACCGGCAGTTCAAGCACGAGATCCGCGCCTGCGTGCAGCGCCATCTCGGTGCGTGCCCTTTTACCAACGATGGCGGGTTCGCCACGCTGGAGAAAAGGGCCGCTCATAACTGCAACAACGGCGTCTGCGCCGCTTAGCCGCCGAGCTTCTTGCAAATGATAGACATGCCCATTGTGCAAGGGGTTATATTCAACAATGACGCCTACGGCTTTCATGATTAGACGTACTCCTTTCGATTGGATAACCGAGTATGTATAACATCCATTCCATCATAGGGGATGTCATGTATTAGATCAAATCATGCGCCAATTCAGACAAGAAAAAGGCACAAATCCAACATCAGCAGATGTCAGACTGTGCCTGCAAATCTATTGTATATTACAGATTTTTGATAATTGGAGAACGACTTCTTCATCTTAATAAGTCATCTTAATAAATCATCATACATCTCGCAATCAGCACGCTTAGACACTTTCCGGCGCGGGAGATAGACTTGCTTTCGGCCCAAAAAATTCATAATGAATGTTGTCCGCTGTAACACCAAGCGCCTGAAGTTCCGTATACACTGCCTGCATGAACGAAACGGGTCCGCACAGATAATAGGTGGCATCCAGTTCATCAATCACTTGACGAAGCCAGGTAGCATCCATATAACCTTCCTTATGAAAATACTCATTTTCACGATCAGCCTCCTCAGGTTGAGTATAACAATAATAAGCTTTAACGCCCTGATTACGTTTGGCCAGACTGTTCACATGATCACGGAACGCGTGCGATTGACCATTGGGACTTGCATGCAAAAATGTAATGGGACGATTCTCATTCAAGTTAACTAGCGTGTCTAACATGCTGATCATTGGCGTTAAGCCAACACCACCACTTAGGAGAACAACAGGTCGTTTATCGTCTGCAATCAGCGTGAAGTCGCCAGCAGGAGCGGATAGCTCCACCAGACTACCTTCTTCAATGTGATTGTGGAGATACGTGGATATAACTCCGTCAGGGCGCTCTAATACACCTCGCTCACGTTTAACGGAAATGCGATAGTAGGGTTTACCCGGGGTATCTGAAAGGCTATACTGACGAATCTGGGTAAATGACTGTGCCTCTGGCTGGATTTTGATACTGATGTATTGTCCCGGTTCATAACTGGCAATGGGCTGACCATCGTCTGGAACGAGGTAGAAGGACGTGATGATTTCACTTTCCTGCACTTTCTTGGCAACCTTGAAGGTACGAAATCCTTCCCAGCCACCCGTCTGGTTTTCCGCTTTTGTATACATATCCTGTTCGATCCCGATAAAGGCACCTGCGATGACATTATAGGCTTCGCCCCATGCTGTGATAATCTCATCCGTTGCTGCGTCTCCAAGGACATCTTTGATGGCTTGAAGCAGATAGGTGCCGACAATCGCGTATTGCTCAGGAACGATACCCAGGCTGCGATGTTTATGTGCAACTTGCCGGACGGCAGGCAGGATGGATGACAGATTATCGATATGCAGGGCAGCGGTGTATACCATATTGGCGAGGGCGGCTTGCTGTCGTCCCTGTTTCTGATTTGCGTGATTGAAAATATTCAATAGTTCCGGATGAGCTGCGAACATCGTTTCGTAAAAATGGCGTGTGATCGCTTCACCGTGAACTTCAAGTACGGGTACTGTAGATTTAATGACTCTAATGGTGTGCTCACTTAACATACATTTTCCCTCCCGATATGATATGAAATAGTTGGATAATAAATCGGTCATGGAGCTGATCGTGCTTTGGTTTATAGCAAGTATAGATAGGGGGCAAGCGGGTCTGTGTGATATAGATCACACTAAACGTTAACGAAATGTGACCAGTGTTTGCAAGGAACTACAACTAAAATGACGACTTGTGATTTATCTTGAAGTGAGTCTATAATAGACCAGATGGAGTAAACGGTTCTGAGCCATTGGTTTTAAAAAGGGTGTAAAGTTAAAAGTGTTGACAAACGTCTTGAAAAATCGGTATAATGATTTTTGTTTGTTAAGTCAATTTCATAATACTTTTAACGATGAATCGTCAGAATACATACAGTCAGGATATATTGCTTTACAAAAGCAGTCTTGACCTGTATAACTGTCGTGATACGTTTGACATGCATTATGAAATTGGTTTCGTTTGGAGTGATGGAAATGTTAATGCCATTTCGCAAAGTGGCTACCAGTGATGGCCCCCTGAAGTTTAACGAACAGTGGGATATCAAGGAACTGGTTTCTAACCGACAAGATATCACAGCCGTTACCCCGCTGACTGCGGACTTATCTGCAGAATTCAGAGAAGGTGACGTTGTGGATGTTCATGGCAAGCTGACCATAGGAGTGGACATGTTGTGCTCCCGTTGTCTTAAGCCGATCAATGAACATTTTCATATTGATTTTCATGAGCAATTCAAGCAGGGAAAACAGCCAGAGGAATTACACGAAGACGATGATACGCTCTATGTGGATGGAGATAGCGTTGATCTGAAGGGTTATGCCGAGGAAGCTTTTCTGCTGGATCTTCCGTTTATACCGCTATGTAGCGATACATGCAAAGGGTTATGCCCCAAGTGTGGCCATGAGCTGAACGAAGGTGACTGCGGTTGTGATAACCAGGTTATCGATCCGCGGCTTGCAGGGCTCAAGGATTTTTTTAAATGAGCATGATTGAAAATCGAACATTTTAAGACTACCTGCAAAGGTTGATTTTGATAAGGAGGTGGGAATAATGGCAGTACCTCAACGGAGAACGTCCAAGACGCGTCGCGACAAACGTCGCACTCACTTTAAATTGGCTGTACCGGGCATGGTGAAATGTGAACAATGTGGCGAACTTAAACTTAGTCACCACGTGTGCAAAGTGTGCGGAACGTACAAAGCAAGAGAGATCATCTCTCAATAATAGTTGGACATTAAGTAGCACTTCATTTCGATGAGGTGCTACTTTTTTTGGATTAGAGAGTGTAGGTAGAGTGAGCTAACAAGCATGAAATCCTTGCTCCACAAGGGTGAATTGTTTTTGTTAGGCCAGTCTTTCTTTTTGACACGGGATGAGATATACTATAGTTTAGTACCAGGTTCTAAGATTTGACGTTACATATAGATGAACCATAATCCGTTTGAGAACGACCCTGGTGACCAGGGATGCAACTATAGAAGCAACACGAAAGAATGGTTGAACTGGCCGGACGGGACGGTTCCGTAAACGATACAGCGGGGGGTGTCAGGCATCGAACGTGTACCGAAGAGACAGAGGCAACAGCAGTTAACCAAAATGATAGAAGAGAACCCGTTTGTGACGGATCAGGAACTTACACGCCAATTGAAGGTGAGTATTCAGACGATTCGTCTTGACAGGCTGGAACTTGGAATACCCGAACTTCGGGAGCGGATGAAACTGATGGCAGAGCTCTCGTATGATCAGGTACGCTCGTTGCCCTTGCATGAGATTATCGGTGATATTGTGGATCTACAACTGGATAAAAGCGGGATTTCCCTGTTTGAGATTAAGGAAGAACACGTGTTTTCCAGAACAGGCATTGCACGTGGACACTATGTCTTTGCACAGGCCAACTCCTTGGCTGTAGCGATTATTAATGACGAGATCGCGTTGACTGCATCAGCAGACATTCGCTTTGTCCGTTCGGTTCATTTGGGAGAGAAATGTATTGCAAAGGCTTATGTGAGATCGATTCCGGGTCAAAAGGGCAAAGCCAAAGTGGAAGTATTCACTTATGTAGGTGAAGAAATGGTGTTTCAAGGCAACTTTGTAATCTACCATTCAGGTGGAGAAGACAGCGGAGAAGGAGGTCATTTGGAATGAAAATCGTCATTGATGCCATGGGAGGCGACAATGCACCTGCATCAACGGTAGAAGGTGCGATTGCCGCAGCCACGGAATGGGCGGATACACAGATCGTCCTGATCGGCGATGAAGCCAAGCTGGAACCTCTTTTGAGTCAGTCAGGTGTGAGACCTGCCAATCTTACGGTCCGGCATGCTTCCGAAGTTATTGGTTCGGATGATGAACCCGTCAAAGCAGTGCGTCGCAAGAAGGATGCCTCCATGGTGGTCGCAGGCCGCATGCTGAAAGAGGGCGAAGCGGACGCGATGATCTCGGCGGGCAATACTGGAGCGTTGATGACAGCGGGTTTGCTTGTTGTAGGTCGCATGGAAGGCATTGAACGTCCGGCGCTTGCGCCTATGATTCCAACGATTGATGATGTAGGTGTGCTTGCGCTGGATCTCGGAGCGAATATGGATGCCAAACCGGAGCACCTTGCACAATATGGCCTGATGGGCAGTTTGTATCGGCAAAAAGTGCAGGGCATTGAGTCCCCACGAGTGGGCTTGCTCAATGTAGGAACAGAGCCAGGCAAGGGAAATGAGTTAACCAAACATGCATACCCTTTACTGGAACAACTCCCAATTCGGTTTGTCGGTAATGTGGAGGCACGTGATGTGCTGACTGGTGCTTGTGATGTGCTTGTATGTGACGGTTTTGCAGGAAATATCCTGCTGAAGTCGCTGGAAGGCACAGCAGGTGCCATTTTCGCCTTGCTTAAGGAACAATTTTCATCTTCTCTCAAAAGTAAACTGGCTGCAGCTGTACTAATGCCTGAGCTGCGTGGGTTGAAACGAAAGCTGGATTATACGGAGCATGGCGGAGCGCCACTCCTCGGTTTGAGCAGACTGGTTGTGAAAAGTCATGGATCTGCTGATGGCAATGCCATCAAAAATGCTGTGCGCCAAGCTCGGATTGCAGTGCAGAACCAGCTGGTAGAGAGCATATCTAAGGAAATTAGCGGGAAGTGAGTGACGATATGAATAATTTGCGCCCAGTAGGGGTTATTGGTACAGGGAAATATGTGCCTGAGAAAATTTTGACGAATAGCGATCTGGAGAAAATGGTCGATACCAATGACGAGTGGATCGTCAGTCGTACAGGAATCAAAGAGCGTCACATCGCTGCACCTGATCAGGCAACTTCTGATCTGGCATACGAAGCGGCTATTAAAGCCCTTGAATCTGCAGGCATGACAGGCAGTGATCTTGATCTGATTATTGTTGCAACCATTACTCCGGATTCTTCGTTCCCGTCGACAGCCTGCATCTTACAGGACAAATTGGGTGCAAAAGGTGCCGCGGCATTTGATCTGTCGGCTGCTTGTTCCGGATTTGTATACGGTTTGGCTAGTGCTACGAGCTTCATCCAAAGCGGTATGTACAACAATGCACTTGTTATCGGTGCGGACTGCTTGTCTCGCATTACGGATTATACAGACCGTAACACATGTGTCCTCTTTGGTGATGGAGCTGGCGCGGTAGTCGTTGGTGAAGTTCCGGAAGGTCGCGGCTTCAAAGCATTCGATCTAGGTGCTGAAGGTTCTGGCGGTAGTCTTCTTCAGATGGAAGGCGGCGGTTCCCGTCTGCCTGCTTCCGCAGAGACCGTTGAAAATAAAAAACATTACATCTACATGAACGGTCGTGAAGTGTTCAAGTTTGCGGTACGTGTCATGGGGACGGCTACCATTGAGGTATTACGCAAGGCTGGTATGGAGCGTACGGATGTGGATCTGTTTGTTCCTCACCAAGCGAATATTCGGATTATCCAATCTGCGATGCAACGACTTGAACTTCCTGAAGAAAAGGTTGTAGTCAACGTGGATAAGTATGCAAACACATCGGCAGCTTCCATCCCGCTTGCTCTGGTAGAAGCTGCGGAGGAAGGTCGCATGAAAGCCGGAGATACCGTCCTGATGGTTGGATTCGGTGGCGGTTTGACATGGGGAGCATCGGTACTCGTTTGGTAAAATAGACATCTGGGAGATGAATGAGATGGGTAAAATAGCATTTGTATTTCCCGGACAGGGATCACAGGCTGTAGGCATGGCCAAGGACGCTTATGAGTCCGTGCCTGCGGCAACCGAGATTTTTCGCACAGCAGATGAAACATTGGGTTTCTCGCTGAGCAACCTTGTATTTGAAGGACCGGAGACCGAGTTGAAACAGACATCAAATACACAACCGGCTCTGTTGACAGCAAGTATTGCCTTGCTTGAAGCTTTCAAAGAAAAAGGAATTCAGCCTGACTATACGGCTGGACACAGTCTGGGAGAATACAGTGCACTGGTGGCAGCGGGCGTTCTTTCGTTTGCTGACGCAGTGAGCACTGTGCGGGCACGTGGTCAGTATATGGAACAGGCAGTACCGGGTGGACAAGGAGCGATGGCTGCTGTGTTGGGTGCGGATCGGGAAGCGCTGGGGGTGCTTTGCCGTGACGTATCTGAAAGTGGTCATGCGGTTGAACTTGCCAATATGAATTGTCCGGGACAAATCGTCATTTCTGGTGTGAAGGAAGGCGTAGCTGCTGTCGCGGAACGAGTGAAAGAAGCAGGCGGTAAACGCGCCATTGCATTGGAAGTAAGCGGTCCGTTCCACTCTTCATTGATGAAGGGTGCAGCCGAGAAGCTGGCAGAGAAACTGAAAACCGTTACGTTCTCACCAGCAGCGGTTCCCGTAGTCGCTAATGTGACTGCAAGACCTGCAGAGGATGGACAGGTTCAGGATTTGTTGACAGCTCAGGTCTATTCTCCTGTATTATGGGAAGACAGTGTGACATGGCTTATTGAGCAAGGCGTGGATACGTTCATCGAGATTGGATCTGGCAGTGTATTGACCGGTTTGATTAAAAAAACAGATAAAACCGTAAAACTGTACAATGTGAACAGTCTTGAAACGCTCGAAGCAACGGCAAGTGCGTTGAAGTGATTAGCAGGGATTAGATTTGGGGAAAGGAGGAATGATTATGTCTAAACCATTAGAAGGTAAAAATGCACTCGTTACCGGGGCATCCCGGGGCATTGGGCGCAGTATTGCACTGGCACTTGCAGAAGCTGGAGCGAACGTAGCCGTGAATTATGCGGGTAGCCAAGCGGCAGCTGAGGAAGTGGCGGAAGCGATTCGTGCCAAAGGTGTCAAGGCGATTACACTTCAAGCCAATGTTGGCCTGATGGATGAAGCTGAACAAATGGTCAAAGCCACACTCGAAGCATGGGGCAACGTTGATATTCTGGTGAACAATGCCGGTATTACCCGTGATAATCTGATCATGCGTATGAAAGAGGAAGAATTCGATCAGGTTATTGAAACCAATCTCAAAGGTGTGTTTAACTGCCTTAAGGCGGTTACACGTCCAATGATGAAACAACGGTCGGGAAGAATTATCAATATCTCCTCGGTTGTAGGTGTTCTCGGTAATGCTGGACAAGCGAACTATGTTGCTGCCAAAGCAGGAGTTATTGGCCTGACAAAGGCATCTGCTCGTGAACTGGCTTCTCGTGGAATCACAGTTAACTGTGTTGCACCAGGTTTCATTGAGACAGATATGACAAAAGAGTTGTCCCAGGAGCTGGTGGACGGTATGCTAAGTGGTATTCCGTTGTCCCGTTTGGGTCAGCCGGATGAAATCGCCGGTGTAGTCACTTTCCTGGCTTCACAGGCTTCATCTTATATGACAGGGCAGACGCTGCATGTCGATGGTGGCATGTACATGTAATTCTTCCCGGACTTGAACAATAGTCGGGGAACAGGCGCTGGACGATCCGAAATGCCGGAAAAAGGCCGGGTTCCCCGGCCGGGAGCCGCATATGTCTTCTATGGCATTTTGCCTGCGATTCTCGTATAATACCAAAGAAGGAGGTGAACCGGATGTCCGATGTATTGGAGCGTGTAAAACGTATCGTCGTCGACCGCTTGGGCGCAGACGAAGCTGAAGTTACACTTGAAGCATCTTTCAAAGAAGATTTGGGTGCTGATTCTTTGGATGTAGTGGAATTGGTCATGGAATTGGAAGATGAATTTGATTTGGAAATCTCTGATGAAGATGCAGAAAAAATCACGACCGTAGGTGAAGTTGTAAACTACATACAATCTCATACCTAAAGTCATTTTTAGTCCCGCACATGTTTTCGAACAGGCGGGACTTCTCATCATTCATTGGTTTTTCTCATTCCGCAAGCAGCTCTATTCAAACAGGCCTATCTTGGTTGAGTAGATGTCTGTTTGCGGATATTCCCACAAAATACTTGCGTAATGCAGTCGATATAGAGGTGACTCGGTTTGAAACAAAGAGTAGTAATTACCGGAATGGGCGTAATGACATCGCTCGGAAAAGATTTGGAAACGTTCTGGGGCAGTTTAATGGCAGGAAAGTCCGGAATTTCTCAGATTGAGGCGTTTGATGTTAGTGAATACACGACACAGATTGCAGCTGAGATCAAGGATTTCAACCCGGAAGAATATATGGATCGCAAGGATGCTCGCAAAATGGACCGTTTTGTACAGTTCGCTGTGGCAGCCGGCTTCAAAGCCGTTGAAGACAGTGGTCTGAAAATTAACGAGAATATTGATGCAGAGCGTTTCGGTGTATCCATCGGATCAGGTATTGGTGGATTGGGTACGTGGGAGGACCAACATAATGCATTGTTGCAAAAAGGTCCAAAACGGGTAAGCCCATTCTTCATTCCCATGATGATCTCCAACATGGCTTCAGGCCAAATGTCCATTTCTCTTGGTGCCAAAGGTCCTAACATTAACGTGGTTACCGCTTGTGCAACAGGTACACACTCTATCGGAGATTCCTTCAAACTGATTGCCAATGGTGATGCAGATGCCATGATCTGTGGTGGTGCGGAAGCAACAATCAGACCAACGGGTCTTGCAGGGTTCTGTGCGATGCGCGCAATGTCTACACGTAATGATGATCCTGCGAAGTCCAGCCGTCCTTTTGATACAGAACGTGATGGTTTTGTTATGGGCGAAGGCGCTGGTGTTCTGATTCTGGAATCCCTGGAGCATGCTCAAAAACGTGGTGCACGTATTTATGGTGAAGTGATCGGTTACGGTCTGACAGGTGATGCACATCACATGACAGAACCAGATCCAGACGGAGCAGCACGTTGCATGAAGATGGCACTTCGCAATGCGGGTATTGAGCCTGAAGAAGTGGATTACATCAATGCACACGGAACTTCGACGCCTGTAGGTGACAGATCCGAAACGCTTGCGATCAAAAAGGCGTTTGGTGATCATGCGTACAAGCTCGCCGTGAGTTCCACTAAATCCATGACGGGCCACATGCTTGGCGCTGCTGGTGGTGTAGAAGCGGTCATCTGCGGATTGTCACTGACACATCAGACACTGGCTCCAACGATTAACCTGGAAAATCAGGACCCTGAATGTGATCTGGATTATGTACCAAATGTTCCACGTCAAACCAAAGTTAATATTGCCATGTCCAATTCATTTGGATTCGGCGGTCACAATGCCACCATTATTCTCAAAAAATTTGAAGCATAAGGGGCTAGTTCGTTTGAGTGAAGATCTGAAGCAGTTACAACATAAACTTCAAATCAAATTTGACAACAGGCAGCTTTTAAAACAAGCGTTTACCCATGCTTCTTATGTAAACGAACACCGGTTCAGTCAGCATCAGGACAACGAGCGCCTGGAGTTTCTGGGCGATGCCGTGCTGGAACTGACTGTATCGGAATACTTGTATCATTTGTATCCTAACCGTCCGGAAGGTGAATTAACTAAGCTGCGGGCATCCATTGTCTGTGAGCCTTCCCTCGTCAAATTTGCTGAAGCGTTGGGTTTTGGGCAGTATGTACTTCTTGGTAAAGGTGAGGAACTAACTGGAGGACGGACACGGCCGGCTCTGCTGGCGGATGTGTTTGAATCTTTCATTGGTGCATTGTATCTGGATCAGGGGCTTGCGCCTGTCCGGGCATTTCTCGACCAGCATGTCTTCCCATTAATCGTATTGGGCAGCAAGCTGCAAATGAGTGATTACAAAACGGAACTGCAGGAACTTACTCAGCATCACAATATGGGAGCTTTGGAATACCGTATCGTTGAGGAACGGGGACCTGCCCATGAACGTGAGTTTGTCTCGGAGGTCCATATGGGTCAAGAACGGCTTGGTAGAGGCACAGGACGTTCCAAAAAGGAAGCGGAACAACAGGCTGCATCTGCAGCACTTGATCGACTGAAGCTTCCGGAAGCCGGAGCTTAACCGATAGCGCATAGACAAACGAAGAGCAAAGAGCAGCCCGCGGGTCCGCCCCGGCGGAAGTAATCGGCCGGACTGCTTTTTGCTCTTTTTTTTGTAAAGAGGTTCAGGGGGAGTTAGCCTGATACTTAGGCGCTGGAATGCAATACTTGAAATTTGCAAGAGGAGGTGACGAGAAACCCTATGTTTTTAAAACGGATTGAATTGGGTGGATTCAAGTCATTCGCCGACAAAACGGAGATGGAGTTCGTTCGTGGCATTACGGCTGTTGTAGGTCCGAACGGAAGTGGCAAGAGTAATATATCGGACGGAATTCGCTGGGTTCTGGGGGAACAAAGTGCCAAGTCGCTGCGTGGTGGCAAGATGGAAGATATCATCTTTGCAGGCAGTGACGCACGGAAGGCCGTTAATTTCGGTGAGGTGTCGCTAACACTCGATAACGAGGATCACGCACTTGCGTTGGATTTCGGAGAGGTGACGGTGACTCGTCGTGTACATCGCAGCGGAGATAGTGAATATTTTATTAACAAGCAATCTTGTCGTTTGAAGGATATCACGGAGTTGTTTATGGATACCGGCATCGGTAAGGAAGCCTACTCGATTATTGGACAGGGGCGAATCGAAGAGATTCTCAGTACCCGTTCAGAGGATCGCAGAGGTATCTTTGAAGAAGCTTCAGGTATCGTTAAATATAAATCCCGCAAGCGGGATGCGACGCGCAAACTGGATGAGACAGAGCAGAATTTGCTGCGTATTCATGATCTGGTGACTGAACTGGAAGATCAGATTGGACCGCTAAAGGAACAATCGGAGAAAGCGATCCACTATAAAGAACTTCGTTCTCAGCTCAAATCGCAGGAAATTTCCATGTATGTGTACCAGATCGAACAGATTCATGCATCCTGGAGTAAGGCCAATGAGCGACTGCAATCCCTGAAGCAGGAAGAGGTTGGACTCGCAGCGATTGTCTCTACCCATGATGCCAAGCTGGAAAATGATCGGAATGCGCTGCGTATCCTGGAAACAGAGACAGAGCAACTGCAAGCCGCTTTATTGCAATTCAGTGAAGCGACAGAGAAAAGTGAAGGGCTTGGAGAATTGCTCAAGGAGCGCTCCCACCATCTGCAAACAAATCAGGAGCAGCTCAAAGTAACGCTTGCCGCCAGTGAAGAGAGACATCGCGAACGGGAAACCGAGCTGCTTGCACTTCGTGAGAAGTTTGGCAAACTTGAGCATGAACTGAATGATGTGAGAAATCAGTTGTCTCAGGAAGAAGCCAAACTCATCGGTGTCACAGGCGGCATTAGTCAGCAGCAAGAGGAAAGCCTCAAAGGCAATTTGCTGGAACTGATGAATCAGATGGCTCAGACACGCAATGAAATTCGTTATGTGGATCAGCAGAAAGACACGCTGGAGCGCAGAATGAATCGCGCGGCTGAGGAATCGGGCAAATGGGAAGATCAAAAAGAGACACTGGAAAGTCGCAAAGCGGACATTGAGAAAAAAGTTGTTCGCTTGGGCAAAGAAATCAGTGATCTACGTGGTGGTTACATTACGGAAAGTGAACGACTCCAGTCGCTGCAGAAGCTGCTTGAAGAAAGTCGGGGCACAGTTCGTAAATGGGAACAGAAGCGTGAAGCTCAAGTTTCCCGCCGCGATACGATGAAAGAGATGCAGGATGATTTTGACGGATTCATGTTGGGTGTCAAGGAGGTCCTCAAGGCTTCACGCAAAGGCACACTTAACGGTGTTCATGGAGCTGTAGCTGAACTCGTCAAAGTTCCAGAAAAGATTGAACTTGCTGTAGAGACAGCGATGGGAGCATCCTTGCAGCATGTGGTCATGGAAAATGAATCAGTTTCCAGACAGGCAATCGCTTTCCTGAAGCAACGCCAGTTGGGGCGTGCAACATTCCTGCCTCTGGATGTCATTCGTCCTCGTGCCATTGGAGCAGCTGAACGTTCCATGATCGAAGGTATGGAGGGTTTTGTGGGGATCGGTGCTGATCTCGTTCAATTCGAATCCAAGTACGCTTCGATCATTGGCAGCTTGCTCGGTAATGTTATTATTGCCGAAACGCTGGAGGTTGCGAATAAAATTGCGGCGCGCTGCCAGTATCGTTTCCGGGTTGTGACACTTGAAGGTGACGTGGTCAATGCGGGTGGTTCCATGACGGGTGGTAGCCAGCACAAGAAAAATGTGAGTCTGCTCAGTCGGAAACGGCAGCTGGACCAGCTCGATCAAGATATTTTGGATACGGAAAATCAGATCGTGAAACTGCATCGCAGTGTGGATGATGTAAAAGTTCAACTGGAGCAGTGTCAGGACAAACTGGATGAACTTCGTCAGTCCGGTGACGATACCCGAAATGCAGAACAGCAGGCTTCGATGGAAATGAAGCAGGTAGAGCATGAGCTTCGCCATGTGCTTGAACAGGTTGCCGTTGCCGGGCAGGAGAAGAGCGGCTTTACTGAAGAGATCAAAGAGCTGGATACGGCTCGCATCGTCGCTGTGAAGAAGCTAGAGCAGCTTGAAGAGGAAGAAAAAGCGACTCATCGTGCCATTCATGCAGCTGAGTTTGCTCGGAAAGCCAATGAATCCGCGAAGGAAGAATTGCAGAGCCAACTCACCGAATTGAAAGTGCGCGAAGGCAAGCTCGATCAGGAGCGATTCTCCAATGGAGAACAATTGCGACGTCTGGAGCGAGAAGTGGAGTCGTTGGTGAAAGATCTTCGTCAGAATCGCACGTTGCTGGCTTCGATGGAAGCAGATTTCAAGAAAACACAGACCGAGAGTGTCAAGCAGATTGAAGATCTGAACCAGTACAAGCTGAAAAAAGCGGAAGCTTCCCAGGAGCTGGACTTCAAACGTGCTGCCCGAAGTGAGTTGTCTAAAAAGCTTGAGCTTGCCGAGAGCGAAACGAAGGAACAGCGCACGCAGTTAAAAGCTGTGGAAGAGCAGATGCGACAGACGGAAATTTCCGTGAACCGGCTGGATGTTGAGCTGGAAAATATACTGCGAAAACTGACGGATGAATACGAACTGGGCTATGAACTGGCCAAAGAGCGTTATCCTGTGCCGGAAAATGTGGAGCATACACAGGCAGAAGTACAGAAGCTGAAACGCAGTATATCCGCCCTGGGTGATGTTAACCTGGGAGCGATTGAGGAGTTCCAGCGGGTCAATGAGCGATACGAGTTCCTGAGTGAACAGAAGAATGACCTGGTGGAAGCTAAAACAACGTTGTATCAGGTTATTCGGGAAATGGAAGACGAGATGGCGAAGCGATTCAAGATCACGTTTGATGCCATCCGCCGTGAGTTCGGTACCGTGTTTACCAAGCTGTTTGGCGGGGGACGTGCTGACCTTGTTCTGATGGACCCGGAGCGCTTGCTTGAAACGGGAATAGATATCGTGGCTCAGCCACCAGGCAAGAAACTGCAAAACCTGCAACTGTTATCCGGTGGGGAGCGGGCTTTGACGGCAATGGCTTTGTTATTTGCCATTCTGCATGTCAAACCTGTACCATTCTGCGTGCTGGATGAAGTTGAGGCAGCGCTGGACGAAGCTAACGTCGTACGTTTTGCCCAGTACTTGCGTGAATTCTCCGAACAGACACAGTTCATCGTTGTTACCCATCGGAAAGGTACGATGGAAGAGGCTGATGTGCTGTACGGTGTTACGATGGAAGAGGGCGGAGTATCCAAGCTTGTTTCGGTTAAACTGGAAGATGAGGAAGCAGTAATTGCCTGATCTGATCCAAACCTGCGAGACAAATGAACTCATTGTAATCATTGAAAATCATTCAGATTGAGCATTTTTGCAAAAGCGCTTAGATTATGTACACGATGGAGGGGCTTTATGAGTTTTTTTAAAAAGCTGAGAGACAGCATTGCAAGCAAAACGGAGTCGGTCACCAAACAGTTCAAGGATGGATTGGAAAAGACACGTAAAGGGCTAGTGGAAAAAGTGTCGGATCTCGTAATCCGCCGCAAAAAAATCGATGAAGAGTTCTATGAAGAATTGGAAGAGATTCTGATTGGAGCAGACGTTGGCGTTAATACCGTTATGAATCTGATCGAAGATCTGCGCGTTGAAGTGAAAAAACGCAAAATTGAGGACGCGGCTGAACTGCAGCCTGTGTTGTCTGAGAAACTGACGGATCTTCTTCGCGGTGAACAGAATAACGAATTGAAAATGAACCCGAATGGCATTACCGTTATTTTGTTCGTTGGCGTTAACGGTGTTGGTAAAACAACAACGATTGGCAAGCTTGCACATCGATTTAAACAGCAAGGTAAAAAAGTCATCATGGCAGCTGGAGATACGTTCCGTGCCGGAGCCATTGAACAGCTGGAAGTATGGGGACAACGTGCCGGTGTCGATGTTATCAAACAGCAATCTGGTTCTGATCCAGCAGCGGTTATGTATGATGCGGTACAGGCAGCGAAACAACGGGGTGCGGATGTTTTGCTCTGTGATACAGCAGGTCGTTTGCAAAACAAATCGAACCTGATGGACGAGCTTAACAAGATCTATCGTGTCATTCAGCGTGAAATTCCGGATGCTCCGCATGAAGTACTGATGGTACTGGATGCAACAACAGGTCAAAATGCTTTAAACCAGGCTAAACTTTTCGGTGAGAAAAGCGGTGTAACTGGCCTCGTACTGACGAAACTGGATGGAACAGCCAAAGGGGGGATCGTTGTTGCGATCCGTCAGGAGCTGGACTTACCTGTGAAGCTCGTAGGACTGGGTGAGAAGATTGATGATCTGCAGCCGTTTGATTCTGAGCAATTTGTGCATGCTTTGTTCGCCGGATTGATCCAGGAACAGCCAGCGGAAAGTGCTGAAGAAGAGGAAGCTAATTCCTAGAATCATTAATAATAGGATGAATTAATAATGTTAACCGTATTGCCAGTGATATACGTGATAAGTGTCACGTGTAATGTCACTGGCAATACGTGTATAATGGAGGAATAAAGAAGGCAATGTTAAAGGGTTAGAAAGGACGGTTGAAAATGGCCAATACGTATACCTATTCTCGCCGTGAAGAAGTCGCCAATGCGGTGACACATGGAATCGGCGCTGCACTCAGTGTAGCTGCACTGGTGATATTGATTGTATTTTCAAGTATGAAAGGCACGGCTTGGCATGTGGTCAGTTTCACGATTTACGGGATCACCATGCTGCTGCTCTATACAAGTTCTACACTCGTGCATGCATGGAAAGATGGAAAAGTGAAAGATTTATTTGAGATTTTCGACCATTCTTCCATTTATTTGTTTATTGCGGGATCGTACACTCCGCTTTTGTTTATTGCTGTTCGCGGTACACTTGGATGGACCCTGTTTGGTATAATCTGGGGTATCGCATTATTCGGCGTGATCTTTAAGGCGTTTTTTACGAAAAAGTTTCTATTCATGTCCACGATTTTCTATATTGCGATGGGCTGGCTCATCGTTATTGCCTGGCAACCTCTTATGGCTGCCATTCCTACAGGCGGCATTGTGTTGCTGGTTGCTGGAGGCCTGATGTATACACTGGGTACGCTCTTTTATGTGTGGCGTGGATTTCCGTACCACCATGCGATTTGGCATCTCTTTGTGCTAGCAGGAAGTATTCTTCATTTCTTTATGGTACTGCTGTACCTGACACCACTTCGTTAGAACACCATAAACGGATGCATCTCCACGGACTGAGACGCATTCGTTTTTCTTCTACATAGAGGTGATCGCAGAGATACAGATAGGATTTCCTTGTTGTAAAAAAGGACATAAACCACCGGTTAAACATCGAAATAACATATCATCAGAGCTGTTTTGATTGTGACAAGTATTTTTGCTTGACAACCTGATTTGTTTTAGGTATTATTAGGAACGTTGCAAGAGTGTAAAGTGTTTTTCCTTGACGAAGGGAGTGCCCCGATGTGAGTCAAGAAAATCGGCTTGAGAAGACAAACCGGATTAACTTGCTGTTTGCTTTTTATGAATTGTTACTTACCGAGAAACAGCAGACTTTTCTAAAGTATTACTTTCATGACGATTTCTCACTTGGTGAAATTGCAGCCGAGTTTGAGATCAGCCGCCAGGCGGTATACGAGCATATCAAGCGTGCCGAGCAAGTGCTGGAAAATTACGAAAGCAAGCTGGGCTTGCTGGAAAAGCATGAACGGCGTAATCGCAATCTTGAAGATTTGCAAAATGCATTGGAACGCGCAGGCGTATCCATTGATAACAACAAACAAATACACGATATTGTTGCTCAGCTTAGTGAATGAAAAATTGGCTGAGCGGAACGTATCGGTCTTGAAAACAGTATTAAAGCTTAAGGAGGTGGGATCATGGCATTTGAAGGATTAACGACCCGATTACAGAATGTGTTCAGCAAGCTGCGCGGCAAAGGCAAGGTGTCTGATGAAGATGTAGCCGAGGCTATGCGCGAGGTACGTCTGGCATTGCTCGAAGCGGATGTAAACTTCAAAGTGGTCAAGGAATTCATCGCCAAGGTGAAAGAGAAGGCTGTTGGCAAAGAAGTGATGGAGAGCTTCACGCCGGGAATGGTCATCATCGACATCGTTAACAAGGAACTAACGGATTTGATGGGTGGAAGCCAAGCCAAATTGGCTAAAGCGAACAAACCGCCTACGGTGCTGATGATGGTTGGTTTGCAGGGTGCTGGTAAAACAACCACATCGGGTAAACTGGCTAAAATGCTGCAAAAGCAAAACAGCAGACCATTGCTTGTTGCAGGAGATATTTATCGTCCGGCAGCGATCAAACAGTTGCAAGTACTTGGCGAGCAGATCAAAGCGCCGGTATTCACACTGGGAGATCAGACAAGCCCTGTTGAGATCGCACGTCAAGGTCTTCAACATGCCAAAGATAACGGTAATGACTATGTTATTATCGATACAGCTGGACGTCTGCATGTTGATGAAGAACTGATGGAAGAACTTCGCCAGATTCACAGCGTAGTGAATCCAGATGAAGTACTGCTTGTCGTAGACAGCATGACAGGTCAGGATGCGGTTAACGTAGCAGAACACTTTAACCAGCAGCTTAATCTGACCGGGGTTGTCCTGACAAAGCTGGATGGAGATACTCGTGGTGGTGCTGCGCTTTCTGTCAAAGCAGTTACGGGTTGTCCAATCAAGTTTGCTTCCCTTGGAGAGAAACTTGACGCTTTGGAGCCGTTCCACCCGGAACGTATGGCTTCACGGATCCTCGGTATGGGTGATATGTTATCTCTGATTGAGAAAGCACAATTAAACATTGATACCGATAAAGCCAAGGAAATGGAACGGAAGATGCGTAATGCAGAATTCACGTTTGAAGATTTCCTGGAGCAGATGGATCAAGTGAAAAAGCTGGGACCAATCGATCAGATCATGGATATGATTCCCGGCATGGGCAAGATGAAACAAGCCAAGGATCTGAAGGTTGATGATAAACAGATGGGCCGGATCGAAGCGATCGTTTACTCAATGACGACCGAGGAGAAACGCAACCCGGACATGATCAACCACAGCCGCCGGAAGCGTATTGCTACCGGAAGCGGAACATCTCTGGCTGAAGTAAATCGTCTGATCAAGCAATTTGATGAGATGCGCCGCATGATGAAACAGTTCTCGGATATGATGGGACCTAAAGGCGGTAAAAATAAAGCGATGAAGCAGCTTAAAGGTATGGGTAAAGGAATGAAGTTTCCTTTCCGTTGATTTAAGCGAAGCTGGATCATATACAGATTTCATTGAAGGAGGTGAATTTTCAAATGGCAGTTCGTATTCGTCTGAAACGTATGGGTGCTCACAAAGCTCCTTTCTACCGCGTAGTGGTATCGGATTCCCGTTCCCCACGTGACGGTCGTTTTATCGAGGAGATCGGTTACTACAACCCGGTTGAACAACCGGCTGTTGTTAAGATCGATGAAGATAAAGCATTGGCATGGCTTCAAAACGGTGCACAAGCATCTGACACTGTCCGCAACTTGCTTAGCAAAGCGGGCGTGATGAAGAAGTTCCACGAGTCTAAATTATCTAAATAAAGTGCTGATTCGGAGGGTCATCTATGGAAGAATTAGTAAGCATAATTGCTAAGGCTTTAGTCGATCATCCGGAAGATGTGGCGGTTCGGACGGTTGAGAAAGACCGGCTTGTCGTTTATGAGTTAACCGTTCATCCTGACGATGTCGGGAAGGTAATTGGTAAACAGGGACGAATCGCGAAATCACTTCGTACGGTCGTCACATCAGCAGCAGTTAAGATGGATAAACGGGTTACCGTTGATATCATATCTTAAAGATATACGAAAGGGGGTTAGGATGCATGTCCTAGCCCCTTTTCGTGCATGCTGAACTTAATAGGTTGGATTAGATATTGAATTAAAATATTTTTGGGTATGAGTGACTTCGGAGTAGTGTAGGGGACGGGATCGATTCTGGAGAAGCGTTAGCGTTAGCGTTCGCCTTTATCACCTCATTTTCACCTTTTAAAGTAAGTTCGAAAAATGAGGGGTAACAGCGATCGAATGAACGAACCGTCGCCGGAACGACCGTACGAGAGTCGAAGTAGCTGTTTAGTTTGATTTAATTTCGTAGGAGGAACGTATGGCAGAGTTTATGAATGTAGGTAAAATTGTCAATACGCATGGAATTCGCGGCGAGGTAAGAATCATGCCTTTAACTGATTTCCCGGAAGTGCGTTTCGCGAAAAATGCAGAGTTGTTTTTCTTTACACCAGATAATCATCCCGTTATGGTTAACGTGGAATCTTCACGTTTGCATAAAAATATGTATATTCTTCGTCTGAAAGAGTACGGCAACATTAATGAAGTAGAAAAGTTTAAAGGCGGCATGGCCAAAGTGTTAAAAGAGAACCTGGCTGAGCTGGACGAAGGTGAATACTACTTCCATCAAATCGTTGGGTGTTCGGTCATAACCGAAGAGGGTGAAACGCTTGGATCCATCTCTGAAATTTTGACTCCGGGTGCCAATGATGTATGGGTTGTCAAAACGCCAGCAGGTAAAGAAGTGCTGATTCCCGTTATTGATGATGTAGTGCTTGATGTAGATATCGAACAGAAGCAAGTGAAGATTCACCTGATGGAAGGGCTGCTGTAACATGAAAGTGGATGTATTAACGCTATTCCCGGAGATGTTTGACGGTGTGTTCGGAGCAAGCATTCTGGGTAAAGCTCAAACGAAGGGGCTCGTATCCCTTGGTGCAACCAACTTCCGAAATTATGCGACCAATAAACACAATACAGTAGATGATGCTCCTTACGGCGGAGGTGGCGGCATGGTGCTGAAACCAGATCCGATCTTTGCTGCTGTAGAAGATGTTCTGGAGCAACGCGGAGAAGCTGCGGCATCGATGAAACCTCCACGTATCATTCTAATGTGTCCGCAAGGTGAGACGTTTACACAGAAAAAAGCAGAAGAACTTGTGCAAGAAGATCATCTGATTTTTATATGTGGACATTATGAAGGTTACGATGAGCGTATCCGCGAATTTCTCGTGACGGATGAACTATCCATTGGTGATTACGTACTCACGGGTGGGGAGTTGCCTGCAATGGTTGCGATTGACAGCATCGTACGCCTTATTCCCGGTGTGCTTGGCAATGAGACAAGTGCCGTGACAGATTCATTCAGCACTGGACTCCTCGAATATCCACACTACACACGTCCACCCGAGTTTAGGGGCATGAAAGTACCGGATATGCTGTTGTCGGGACATCATCTGAACATTGAGGCATGGCGCAGAGAACAGTCGTTGCTTCGTACGCTGGAGCGCAGACCGGAGATGTTGGAAACGGCCGATTTGACGGATAAAGAACGTATTTGGTTGAAAAAGATACGCTCAAACCGTAAACATAGCACAGAGTAAGTATATGTATCGTATAAACACGTAAATATTATTTTCCAGAGTTCGAAAAGGTCGACCTTGATACCAAAGGTTGGCTTTTTTTTGTGTACATTGAAAAGAATACTGGATTTTCATTAGTATATTTTATAAAATATAAGTATAATTAATGAAACAAAGTTTCATTAAGTGAAACAAAAGGCGGTGTATGAATGACTTACAATATTATTGGTCTTGATCATATTCAGCTCGCAGCACCAGAAGGTTGTGAAGCGGAGGCGCGTCATTTTTTCCATAAAGTACTGGGCTGGACGGAGATTCCCAAACCTGAAATTCTGAGAAAACGAGGTGGTGTATGGTTCGAGTGTGGCAGACACCAAGTGCATATTGGAGTACAAAAAGATTTTATTCCCGCCACAAAAGCTCATCCGGCATTTCATGTACAACATTTGGATCAGTTACGTGATCAGCTCATTCATAACCAAATTCATATCGTAGATGACGAAGCAAGGGCAGATGAAGGTGTAAGACGTTTCTATATAAATGATCCTTTTGGCAATCGTCTTGAGTTCTTAGAGTGGGTTTAAAATCATTCATTTAAATCGTTTAATTACGTAGGCACTTTTTTGCATGATTCTAAATAGGGTTGTAAAAGAAAGGAATTTTCTTTATGGTGAACTCAGCTGGATTTGAATAATAAAGATAGCTGAGGAGGAAGGTTATGAATCATCAGCCTTATGAAATCGCCAGAGTAGATATTAGCCAAGCTGGAGAACGCTGCAAAATGCTTTTGGGAGATCTAAACGGGGATGGCAGACTTGAAATGTTGCTGGTACAGGCAGATGGGGGTATAGACGATCGGTATGTCCCACATCAGGTATGTTGTTTGACTGCGTTTGATCTGGAAGGAACATTACTATGGCAGGTTGGAACTCCTGATCCCGATGCAGGTGGTCCGGGTTCAGACTATCCCGCTCAGATCGCAGATTGGGATGGAGATGGAAATAATGAAGTATTGTGTGTTATGGACAAACAATTTCTCGTGTTGGATGGCCGGACCGGAGAGATCAAAGAAACACGTGATCTGCCAGGGGATGAAGCACATGACTGCATTATTCTCGCCAACCTGACTGGTAACCAGCAGAAAATGGACATTATACTGAAAGACCGCTATAAGACGTTATGGGCACTTGACCATGATTTTAATTTGTTATGGAAGCATGAAGGGAATCCGGGACATTTTCCATGGGTATATGACATCGATGGAGATGGGAAAGATGAAGTGATGGCCGGATATGACATGCTGGATCATGATGGGACGTTGTTATGGTCTTGTCATAATCTCGAGGATCATGCTGACTGTATATGGTTTGGAGACGTTGACGGTGATGGGGAAGTTGAGGTTGTTATCGGTGGCAGTGTCACGGTCATGATGGACCGCTATGGTAATGAGAAGTGGCGTTATGAAGATTCGATTGAATCACAGCATATTGCATTGGGTCATTTTTGTACTGGAATGGAAGGTTTGCAGATTGCAGGCCTGGACCGGATTGTCCGAGGGGATGAGCATGGTAAGGATGGAATGTTCATGCTGGATAGCGCAGGGCAAGAAATTTGGAAAGAAAATCGCGCGACTCGGGGCTGGTTAACCATTATAGAGCCTGTGTGTGACTGGGATGAGGGTGGACTCGATTATATTTTGGCGTATCGCAGAGGTGGAGATGTGTTGCCTTCTTTGGTAGATGGAGATATGAAAACGGTTACTGAATTCCCGAAAGAGGGATATGCGGTACATGCAGATCTGGTTCAGACAGGGAAAGAACAGATCATTATCTATGACGCAGAGGAAGCGGTGATGTATTCCAGCTCTCCGATGACATTATCACTTACCGATGCAAAAAAAGCCAAGCCACAGCTTAAAAGGCTGTATAGCTCGACTCTGTATCTAGGCGGTGAAGTTAATCTCTAGGTTTCACTGCTCATTCTCAGATGCAGGTAATCCATTCTGCGGACTGGATTCCGGCTGAAGCAAGGACGCCAGGTCAGTACCTGTCGTGACCGTCAAGCGAGGTAGCTTCATGGGATGATCTCCTGGATGCACAAATCCAGACTTTACGGTAAAGGCCATGCGATATCCATGTTGTTGTAACTTGTAGATCATCTGTGTGCTGGTATAACCAAAAGGATAGGCCAAATAAGGTGTGTCTATTCCGGTTTCCTTCATTTGTTCGATATCATCATCCAGAAGACTGGTGTCCAGACCGACAGGTACGCTGTTCCCACAACGCATAAATCCCTTATGATGCAGGTTATAGGTATGGCTGTTGAACTCAAATACGTCGGTTGCTGCCTGCATCTCTGGCTTGGAGATGAAACTGTTGATGGCGGGCTCAAATACCGAAGGTTTATCCTGAATTTTACTGCCTATGACAAACAGCGAGGCATGAAAATTATATTTTTGAAGCACAGGGTAAGCTAATGTATAATTGTTCTGGTATCCGTCATCAAAGGTAATAACAATGGACTTCAGTGGTAGGGATATCTTCCCGTTAACATATTGTTCAAGCTGATCCAGTGTAATCGTACGGTAGCCTTCATCGTGCAGGTATTTCATATTTTGCTCAAAATCCTCCAGATTAATGATGGATTTATTATCTGTCTCGTGATTGTTCAGTTTGGGCTCTATGTAATGATACATCAGTACAGGAACTTCTGTAGCAGTACCTTGTTCAATCTTGAAGGTAGAACGATCCAGTGCAGATTGGTTAGAGAAGTCAGTGTGTGACAGCTCGAATGCTTTGCGTTTGACTATGTCCCAAGATGTGCAGGCTTTGTGTGACAGTGCGTTCGTTGGATGAGTTACGGCATATGCATATAGTGTAATGGAGCATGTGAGCATGGCAAGTAAGACAAGTGTGATCTTTTTCCAATATTTCATAAGTCTAAGAGTTCTCCTTTTAAAGTGGTCAATAAGTTATATCATAGACGATATTTCTACACCGGAAGTTACAGTATTTTTTCCTGTATCAGGTTGACTTGCAGATGAGAGCGTTGATTCACGGTCCATATGAGAGAATGTATTTTAGAATGAAGTCAACATGAGATGGATGAGTATCAGCATTGCTGATTGATCAATAGGCATTTTGTTTAATTTCTCTTGTGTTTTGATATGCTGCGTGATACAATAAGTCTGTTATGTGGAATACGGCGGTCCTCTATGGATAATGAAGGAGACAAGGTGATCTCTGGAAGAAGTATGAACGCCTGTACGGAAGGAGGGAGTCATAGATGAATATCGTTCAAGCGATTACACAAGAACAACTTCGTAAGGATATTCCGAGTTTTCGTCCTGGTGACACTTTGAAAGTGCACGTTAAGGTAATCGAGGGAACTCGTGAGCGTATCCAATTGTTCGAAGGTGTTGTGATTAAACGCCGTGGTGGTGGAATCAGTGAGACTTTTACAGTTCGTAAAATTTCTTACGGTGTAGGTGTGGAAAGAGCTTTCCCGCTTCATTCCCCAAAAATCGATAGAATCGAAGTGGCTCGCCGTGGTAAAGTGCGTCGTGCGAAGCTTTATTATCTTCGTGAACTACGCGGTAAAGCAGCGAGAATTAAAGAAATTCGTTAATATAACGGATACCGGGAAGGGCTTGGAGACAAGCCCTTTTCGTTTTTGTCCGGGAAAAGTTGAACCGGAGGTACACTTCCGAGTAAAATGGTATGGCAACACATGCGGTGAATAGTCCGGGAGGCTTGTAAAATCAGTTATTGAAGTGCGTGTTCAAAAGACCGGTTTTAGTACCGACTTTTTGAACAACCTCTTGAAGGCATTTGAATTGTGGATTAAATGTACTGTAATGCTTGGTGAAAGATTACATAACTGATGTGAATGTTTTGTATCCATCCATTGAGTTATTGGAACGATACAGAATGCTGGATGTGTGTACTGCTATAAACATGTACTGTGAAGAGAGGAAGATCTTGAATGGAACAAGAAGTTCAACATGACCGGGGCAATCCTGCCGAAGAGAAAAACAGTCGATCCAAAAAAGCCAAAAATGAAATTGTTGAATGGCTTAAAGCCATTGTTATCGCATTAGTTCTCGTCATTCTGATTCGGTGGTTGCTCTTCAAACCGTTTGTTGTGGACGGTCCGTCCATGCAGCCGAACTTTGAAACGGGTGAACGTGTGATCGTCAACGAGATCTTATATGATATCAGAGAACCGAAGCGCGGTGAAGTTATCGTCTTCCACGTACCATCCGAAGGTCGAGATTTCATTAAACGTGTTATTGCTGTAGAAGGTGATACAGTTGAGGTTCAGGACGATACCGTGATGGTTAACGGTAAAAAGGTTGATGAAACGTATATTCAAGGAGCCATTGATGCAGCTGAAGCCAATGGTGGAACCTATAACGTGAAGGATTTCCCGAATGAGCAGTTCCCTGATGGCAAAGTGCCGGCAGGTCATGTGTTTGTCATGGGAGACAACCGTCCAAATAGTACAGACAGCCGTATGATCGGTTATGTTTCGTTAAAAGATATTATTGGTCGTGCAGATGTGATTTTCTGGCCGATCGGTGAGATTAAGTGGATCAACCACTGAAATTGAAGTAAATAATGAGGTGAAGACAAGGTGACGATACAATGGTTTCCAGGTCATATGACTCGAGCCAGACGCCAGATTCAGGATAAGTTAAAGCTCATCGACGTGGTCATCGAACTATTGGATGCCCGTCTGCCTGTCTCCAGCCGTAATCCGATGATTGACGAAATATTGCTGGATAAACCCCGGATGATTTTGTTGAACAAATCGGATTTGGCAGATGCTAAAGTGACGCAAGAATGGATTGAATATTTCAAAAAAGAAGGAATTACTGCTTTTCCTGTAGATGCTTCGACGGGAACCAATGTTAAAGATATTCCCGTGCAGGCCAAGCTTCTTCTTAAAGAAAAAATTGACCGTCAAATTGCCAAAGGGATTAATCCTCGTGCGGTTCGTGGGTTGATCGTAGGGATTCCCAATGTAGGTAAATCAACACTGATTAACCGACTGGCTGGACGGAGTATTGCGTTAACAGGAGATCGTCCTGGTGTGACGAAGGGGCAACAGTGGATCAAGGTAGGCAAAGAAATGGAGTTATTGGATACTCCAGGTATTCTGTGGCCTAAGTTCGAAGATCAAAATGTAGGTTATCGTCTTGCCGTAACAGGTGCAATCAAAGAGGAAATTCTGAATGCAGAGGATATCGCTTTTTTTGGAATCAGTTACCTGATGCGTTATTACTGGGACGCTTTGGAAGAGAGATACGGACTTCAGGAGTTCTCCAAGGATGCAGATGATTCAGACAGTGTTATTGCGATTATGGAACAAGTCGGACGTATCCGTGGATGTGTTGTAAGCGGTGGACGCATTGATCTGGAAAAGGCATCACGAGCATTTCTGCGTGAACTGCGAGCGGGTAAAATGGGACGTTTTTCTATGGAAGCTCCCTATTAAAAAAATGGACTCTACACGATGAAGATCATTATCTTCATTTGTTCATTTCATATATACAAGTGCCGAAAGAAGCGGCCGTTACCGGATTACCGGGAGCGGTCGTTTTTTTGTGTATACAAACGCGGAAGTAGAGCTGGAACATACGTTGAAAACGATAAAATGGAAGAGGATTGAAGAACAGTACGCTTTATGGAATTGGCTGGCCTATATATCAGGTGGGTCAGAATCGTGCTATGATAAATGGTGGTGCAATTTAAACTAGACGAGGTCTGATATATTCAATTTAAACCATCAAATACCGATAAATGAAGACATCACTATCTTTATATTGTAAATCTCAAGGAAAAGTTTTGCTGAGAGAGACAGGTTGTACAGAACAAAAGACAGAGGATCTACGTCTATATTATAAAAAGTTGTAAGTGATACGCATGCTGAAAAAGCGTGGGTAGAGGAGATGAGTATTATGTTTGAAAATAATGAAGAGATCGGGTTGAATCTACTGGATACCCCGATTGGACAAAAGAAGAAAAAAGAAGCCAGTGAACCTCGAGACCTGTTGCTCTACGAGCGGGAGTATTGGGACAGTGGATTTGAACGTATTGCTGGCATTGATGAGGTAGGACGGGGCTGTTTGTTTGGGGATGTTGTTGCAGCGGCGGTTATTTTACCGAAGGATCTCATCCTGGAAGGTGTGAATGACTCCAAGAAATTAACGGAGAAAAAACGAGATGTACTGTATGACATCATTATGGAAAAAGCGCTGGCGGTAGGTATCGGGTACGCGGATGCAGAGACAATTGATCGGCTTAACATCAAGCAGGCTGCGAGACTTGCGATGAAACGAGCTGTTGAAGCATTGGGAGAAACTCCTGATTATATGCTGGTGGATGCCGAGAAGGTGGATGTGAATGTACCTCAACTGTCCATTATTAAAGGTGATGCCAATAGTCAATCGATCGCAGCGGCATCTATTATTGCCAAGGTAACGCGAGATCGGCTGTGTAAGGAAGAATGGAATACGTTATATCCGGAATATGGTTTGTCGATACATAAAGGATATGCAACAAAAGTTCATCGGGAGCAAATTATGGCATTGGGGGCAACCCCGATGCATCGGCGCAGTTTTCTGGGCAACCTGCTTGGAGAGCAGCAATCTTTGTTTTAACACAGGTTTGAAGAAAGGAGGGGGAGAGATTTGAATATCGGTTCCATGATAAAGGGGTTAATGGGAGATAGTAAGCCCGGCAATGCCAAACCGCTTGAATTAAAGGAAGGTCAGGTGGTTCGTGGCTCCGTCGTTAGTGTATCCGATGATGGGGGAGAAGCAGTTCTGCAGATTCAAGGTGTGCAGGTGCGCGCCAAGTTGGAGACTCCACTCCGTCCGGGTGAGACCACGTTGCTTCAAGTGCAGCCTCCAGGTGAAAATGGCATAACGGTAATGAAACCTATGTCCGGAACACTTGCTGAGCTGCCACAAGCTTCGCTGAACAACCTGCTTAAGGATGTAGGACTGCCGGATACAAAAGGGAACCGGGAACTGTTACTTGCCATGCAGCGTAGCGGAGTGCCGCTAACGAAGGATAATGTGGCTATGGTCCAGAATATGATGACTGCCAAACCTGCACAGGTCCCTGTGGAAGAATGGGTGCAGGCGACAGGGATTGCTTTTCAGCGTGGCCTTCCGGTTACGGCGGAAACAGTAAAAGGATTACACCAGACGGTGTTTGGTCCCCCTCTGCACCAGTTGTTAAGCGGGTTGGCTGACCAGTTGGAAACGATGCTGACTCAAACAACAGGCAAACCGGTATTAACCGGAGAACAATCTGCTGCGATGAAACCAGCTGTTGTGGCTGGTGTACCTGTCGTGCTGAATGGAGCACAGATGGAAGAAGGATTAGCTGCATCAGGCAATGGTCGTCAGGTGACTGGAACCGGAACACCTGCTTTGTCAACGCAACAAGGACAAGCGGGATTGGCAGGATCTATATCCATGACGGATGGCGGAGCAGAAGATGCAGGTACTGCGGTGAAAGGAAACCTGCAGACCGGCGGAGGCGCAGCAAATGCTGAATCTGCGACGAAGGCAGTTGCCAGCAACGTTGAAACGGCTGGCAAAGGGGGCGCAGGTATTCCGTCTGGAACCGGAATACCTGGAGAGAGCCCGCGAGGGGCTGACGCGGGGCAAGCTGGGAGCCGCCCGGGTTCACCGGGGGCGGCAGCTGAATCTCTGGCTGGCCGTGTAAGTGCGGGCCAGCCTGAAGCAGGCGCGGCCGGGCGGACTGACGGCCGCGCTGAAACGCCTGCTGCTGCGGGGACTCCGTCCGCAGCAGGCCAGGCGGCGCCAGCAGCGCCTACGGCAGCGCAGCTGGCGCCCAAGCTGCTGGCGCTGCTGGACGCCCTGCGCAGCGCGTCCACTGCCGCACCGGCACAGCCTGGTGCGGCAGCACAGGCCGCCCCTGCATCGCAGGGCGGCCAGGCGGCTGCGGCTGCCGGAGGCGTGCCGCAGCCGTTGCCAGCCGGCGCTGATGCGCCGCCGGCTGGCGGTAGTGCCGCAGCACCTGCGGGAGCTGCGGCAGTGCACGCGCCTGTCACCCACGAGGGGGACCCGTGGGTGGGGCGCGTGCTGAAGCTGCTCGGTGCGGAGCACGAGCAGCAGGCCGTTCACGGCGCGGCAGCGCAGCCGCGCGTGGGGGATGCGGCGAGTCCGGCGAATGCGGACACGCTGAAGGGCTTGCTGCTGCAGCTTGCCAGCAGCGAAGGTGCACCAGCGGCGCTTAAGGATGCCGCCGGACAGGCCGTGCAATATCTGACAGGTCAGCAGTTATTGCTGACAACAGATCGCAGTGCTACCTTTGCACAGATGCACTGGTTTATTCCGATCACTGGACCGGACGGGGAAGAAACGGCGTCTGTTCAGATTCAATCACGTCGTGGACCTCGTGGAGAGCTGGATGCGTCCAACTGCCGTCTATGGTTTGATCTGGACATGAAAAGTCTTGGGCCTACTCTGGTAGATGTCCATGTGGTTAATAACATTGTCAGTCTGCGTGTATTAAATGATCGCGAAGGAATGGGACCGCTCCTGGAGAGCGGACGAGAGGTCATCCATCAGGCATTGGACAAGCTGGGCTATCAACTGCTGACCTTCAAGGCGGAACCGTGGCCTGTGGGGCAGGAACCGGGCGCGGAACGAAAAACGCGGGCCTCGGACTATAGTCCTGAACGATACAAAGGGGTGGACTTGAAGGTATGAAAGACGAGTCGTCACAACCGGACCTGCTTTCCAAAAAGGCGGTTGCCCTAAAATATGTCCCTGGAGAGAGTGAAGCACCTGTTGTTGTAGCCAAGGGGCGCGGCAAAGTGGCAGAAGCCATTCTGGATAAAGCCAGAGAAAACGGCGTGGCTGTTCAGGAGGATGCAGCACTTGTGGAGGTGCTCTCCAAATTGGATCTGGATGAACAGATTCCGGCAGAACTGTATCAACTAGTCGCAGAGGTGCTAACGTATGTCTACCGTGCAGATCGACTGGCCTCAGGACGTGAGGAAAATGAGTCATGGTAGAACGTAGATTGGGCCAGGGGCCGGATCTAAAGCTCACACGACAGCAGAAGGGTCGATTAGGTGAAGAGGCTGCCTGTCAATGGTTGCGAGAGAACGATTATCGGATCATTAGACAGAACTGGCGTTGCCGTAGCGGTGAGATTGACATCATTGCTTCCTGCGAGGGTCTGATTGTCTTTGTAGAAGTAAGAAGCAGAAGTGGAGCCGCTCAGTACGGTACACCTCAGGAATCGGTTGATATGCGTAAAATGCAACAGGTGCGTTCAACCGCATCCGTGTATTTGCAAATGAAAGGAGAGACGGAACTTCAGATCCGTTTTGATGTAATTGCCGTAATGCTTGATCAAGCAGGAAAAACTGTCTCTGTGAATCATATTGTTAATGCTTTTTAAGAATTACACTAGAAGTTATTGCTGTATTAGATGATACGAAACGTATCTTTTTTTAATGTGAGTCGGTCAGTGATTTCGAAGTACAAGTTTAATTATGTCTTATCTTTGCATTCGTTTTAGTTTTAAAATTAGTTAATATACTAAAGCCGTAGTTCCTATTCATACAGGAACTGCGGATTTTTTTGATTTAACTATGAAATCACTAAACAGAGGAGAGAGCATTGATAATAAAATCATTGTATTTCAGAAATTTATAGATACAAAATGTATCATTTGTAATAAACTAAGAAAGTTGAAAAATTTAAAGAGAGGTTGGTGGGATGTATGAAAGAGCTTCAGAATACTTCGAACAACACAGTAAAAAAAGTATGGGAGTGCCCTCGGATGGAAGTGATGGATATCAGCGAGACCATGAACGGTGGACAGGGGATTTGGCAATATGTTTGGGACGGAGAATTCTGGAAGCTTGAACTTATGGTCAGTTAATTTAAGAGGCTAAAGAGGAATGTTTGATCAATAAAATAAATGGTGAGGTGTAGTGAGAAGATGCAGATAAGTATCAAATGGATAATACGACTAAGTAGACTATCTTTATGTTTCATTTTGTTTGGAATCATGTATTCCGGAGTTTCTTATGCAGCCGATCCATCTACACAGGCAAGTGTATCAGGTAAAGTTATTGATCGTCAGGGACTACCTGTCAAGGACGCTACTGTCAAGTATTGGCTTAATTATCGTGGGGATACGTCAGAAAAAAGCGTGAAGACGGATGGGAATGGACGGTATCATATTATAGAGTCCGTTGAAGACAATACGGAAATTACTTTTGTAGTTGAAGCAGAGGGTTATGTGAGGTACAGACACTATAGCTCCTACGGATTGTCCGGTGGAGAACAAATACAGCTAGATTTTCGTATTTATGAACCTTCCACGATTGTGGGAACAGTCAAAGATCAGGCGGGCAAACCTGTTCCAGATGCTCGTATAAAAGTATCAAGTGTCTTTGATCGTATAGTGAAATCTGATCAGCAAGGTCGATATGTGGTTACAGGAATTGATTACGCATATAATCCAAACACTGCAATATGGGTAGATGCCGATGATTATATGCTATATGAACAGGGTCGCTTGAGTGTCCGTGAGGGAGGAACCTTGAGAGTGGATGTTGTTTTGGCAGAGGCGGCACACGTGCGGGGAAAAGTTGTAGATGAGTCGGGCAATCCAGTAAGTGGGGCTAAAGTTAATGCTGGAGGTTCGGCAACAACAGATGCTCAAGGTAACTATTTTATAAAGCGCGTGCCAACAGGCACCAGAACAATAACGGGGGAAGCAACAGGATACTTAAAATCTACTCAGAACGTTATCCTCGTACAAGGAGATCATAATACGTTTAATATCGTACTTAAGAAAGATGCAGATATTACACCTCCAGTAACCAAGTACAGATTAGTTCCTATTACAGATACTGTGAACGGGAAAATATACATCAAAGGATTTACATTCAGACTTCAGGCAACAGACGAAGTCAAAGGTTCGGGCGTAAAAACAACGCAATATCGAATCAATGGGGGAGAATGGAAGAACTATGAAGGACCCGTCAAGTTTTATGCCCCTGATGTCAAGGTGGTAGAGTACTATAGTACAGATGTTGCAGGTAACCAGGAGAAGTACAACAAAATGGATTTTGTTAATGGCACATTTGAAGGGAATGGCACGTTTGAAGGGGAGAGTTACGACGATTGATTAATCGTTGATATGATATGTGAATGAATAACATGAGAATAAAAGACGGTTCTGACTTGATGATCTCTCGTGGTGAATCAAGATTCAGAGTCGTCTTTTCTGTTCGTAATGACCTTAACGGTAATGACCTCAGCCGCCCCTTTGAATCTCGTGATCAGATGGGTGTATAATCAAGAAGGTAAACTGGTATTTTTTTATGTCATAAAGAAATTATATTGAATGTACAAGACCGCGAATCACTATTGCGGCTGCAAATGATTTTATAAACAGGAGGTACGGCCGATGAGTAAAGCTACGAAAACAATAAATGAAGTCAGAAATGCGATTCAAAACCGTCGTACGGTGAAAAAATTCAAAAAAGAAGCTGTTCCTACACAGCAGATTATAGAATTGCTGGACACCGCAGTCTGGGCTCCTAACCATAAACTGCGTGAACCTTGGAGATTTTTGTTGTTTACCGGAAATGGACGGAAGAAACTGGCTGAGGCTATTGATGCAGAAATGGGAGAAGACAATAAATTCTCAGCCAATATTATGCAAGTTCCATCCGTTATGCTTGTCGTGCTGGAAGAAGACCCAAGACAGAATATCTGGGACGAAGACTTCGCTGCGGTCAGTGCATTGGTTCAGAACTTTATGCTTGCAGCCTGGAGTGAAGACATTGGAACGTTCTGGGTGACCAAGCCATTCTTGTACGCTCCCAAATTCCGCAAACCGCTTGGAATAGAGGCGGGAGAGAAGATTGTAGGCATGATTTATATGGGATACCCTGATGTTATTCCTTCTGCCAAAGAACGCACACCAGCTAAGGACAAACTCACTCTTTTTGAATAATAAATTATTAAATTATTGTAGACCTTAGCTATATACGATCCCCTTATGTTTCAGGGAGATCCACGTACAAGTACCTTTCTTCACAGAAGAGAAGGGCTTGTACGTTTTTTGTCATGTGGGCGTATCCGTATTGTAGAATCTCTATAAGAATCCTTCTCGATCTTCCTCTGCTGTCTGCAGTTTCATGCCCATTTCACTGCCTTTGGGTAAATCGGTCTGTTCTTTCCTCCATATGCTTCTAAAATAGCTTTAAAATAAATTAAGATCCAGTTGACGATACTGGATGGCTTCAGCCACATGAGCTGTCACAATTTCACCTTCATGGTCCAGATCGGCAATGGTCTGTGCCATCTTGATAATCCGATCATGTGCACGCATGCTCAGGTTTAACGTTTGCAGTGTTTGCTCTAACAGTTGCTCTGCCTCTTGGGGGAGATGGATCGTTCGTCGCAAAAGCGTGCCGGATAGCTGGCTATTCCAACGAACCGAACTATTGGCATAACGTGTAGCCTGAATTTGATGAGCGTGGATCACTTTTGTCTGCATTTCTTCAGAGGAAGGGGAAGCAGCAGACTTGCGCCACTCGCCTGGTGGAGGAACCTCAACCTGAAGATCAATACGGTCCAGCAGTGGTCCTGAAATCTTAGCTCGGTACGCGGCAACACGGGATGGACTGCATATGCAGCGTTGCTCCTCCGAATGAGCGGACAAATAACCGCAGGGACAGGGATTCATGGAACATGCTAGCATGAACTGGGCCGGAAAGGTGAATGCAGCGCGTGCCCGACTAATTGTCACTGTGCGATCCTCTAACGGCTGCCTTAATACCTCCAGCACTTGGCGTTGGAATTCAGGTAATTCATCCAGAAACAATATGCCCCGGTGGGCAAGGCTCACTTCACCCGGTTTTGGGATACCACCGCCTCCAATCAGACCAGAAGTGGATATTGTATGGTGAGGCGAGCGAAAAGGTCTATCTGCAATCAGGCCTTGAGGCGCTTCTTTCAATTTGCCTGCGGCACTTAATACTTTGGTTACTTCTAACGCTTCATCTTCTGACAAAGGTGGAAGGATGGTAGGCAACCGTTTGATTAACATTGTTTTGCCCGTGCCTGGCGGTCCAACGAGCAGTATATTATGCATGCCGGCTGCAGCAATCATAAGCGCGCGTTTTACATGGTGCTGCCCCAGAACATCGCTATAGTCGTCTGCAAATAATGGTGTTTGTCTCGGCTTCCTATCCGCCATCTTATGAGTCTTATCAGTTATAGGAGCAGCGAGGTGTACATAATTTTTCAACACGACTGGTCCTGCATTCGAATTATTTGGTATTTCCACTGAACTAGCGGGTTGATCTGGGTTTTCTGGAGCAATATCTTGTAAATGACGAATGCCAAACACCTGGATACCTCGAATCAGTGACGCTTCCTCCACGTTATCCAAAGGCAAAAGCACGGAAGTAAAGCCTTGTCGTTTGGCCAGATCCACCATGGATAAAATGCCGGGCACGGACCTGATCGAACCGTCCAGCGCGAGTTCGCCAACCACTAGTGTCCGTTCCTGGGGGGGGAGCACAAGCTGGCCGCTTGTCATGAGTAAACCAATAGCAATAGCTAGGTCAAAGGAGGATCCTTCCTTGCGCAGATCAGCGGGGGCCAGATTGATTGTGATCCGCTGTAACGGATACTGATATCCGCAGTTTTTAATCGCTGCACGAACACGTTCAACGGCCTCCCGAATGGCTGAATCCGGTAAACCGATGATGGATGTCTGTGGCAGACCATTGGATAAATCGGTTTCCACTTCGATCAGAACGCCATCGATTCCGTACAAACACGCACTGTGTAATTTTCCGTACATGACAAAGAAACACCTCACTCGATTCTTGACTCCGCATGATACGGGCCAGTCTACGAATTAAGGTGCTTCCTCAGCTTCTACTAAGCATTTTATATAAAAGGAATCATGGAGTCAACCTGTCATTATCATTGCTGTAGTCATCTTTCCTGATCCCTGAATTTTAGTTATGGAAGGAAATCATTAAAGCGAATTTATTCCATTGACCTTATGTATTATTTTTATTGAATCATGGGGATGTACTGCTGGTCATCTATTCATGTTTTTATTTTACACAATCTAATTTAACATAATTAAATTGAATAGTAAAATCATTTGTGCTCAATTATTCTGTTTTTTTTCTAATTTGTGATAAGATAGATTTATAGTTCCTTTTTTATAAGGAATAGAATGCACAATAGGCAGGTGAGAAAGATATATGCAGACTGACAGTTTGAAGCTGGATAACCAATTATGCTTTGCCATATATGCTTGTTCACGTGAGATTACGAAGATGTACCAGCCCTATCTAGAGGTGCTCGGCGTAACGTATTCACAGTATCTGGTTCTGATGGTATTGTGGGAACGTGAAGAATGTACGGTTAAGGAGATCGGGGAGGCACTCTATCTCGATTCGGGAACGTTGACACCACTTCTCAAACGGTTGCAGTCAGCAGGACTTATTAATCGCGAACGCTCTGCTCAGGATGAACGAAAAGTATTAATTACATTAACCGACTCCGGCCGTGAGCTGCGAAACAAGGCATTGTCCATACCTGAATCCATTCAGGGAGATGCGTGTTTGAACAGTACAGAGTTTGAAGCTTTGCTGGGTCAGTTCAAAGGGTTGCTGGAAAAAGTTCACGAAACCAACACGAACGCAGCCAAAAAATAAAATGTAGTTTTACATCAAGGAAACCTTAGCTTTTAGCTGAGGTTTTTCCATATATACCCAAGCATTCACAATATGGGATCATACTCATATCAAAATACTGTCTATTAACCATTAATTTTTTAAGGAAAGCGTTTTAAAAACGTGTTACAATGAATTGGGTTTAAGTGAAAATAGTCAACATTTGTCTTTTGTTAGTCTACCAACCCGCCTTGTTGCAGTCATGTTGATAGGAGGATTCGAGAATGAATATCCATGAATATCAAGGAAAAGAAGTACTGAAACAGTATGGAGTTACCGTTCCAAACGGAAAGGTTGCTTATACAGTCGATGAAGCGGTTGCGGCCGCAGAGGCACTGGGCAGTCCGGTGACTGTTGTTAAAGCGCAAATTCACGCAGGTGGCCGGGGTAAAGCCGGCGGCGTAAAAGTGGCGAAGAGTACGGATGAAGTTCGTGCCTATGCTTCCGAAATTCTGGGCAAAGTATTGGTAACACACCAGACTGGACCAGAAGGCAAAGAAGTGAAACGTCTTCTGATTGAAGAAGGATGCGATATCCGCAAAGAGTATTATGTGGGTGTTGTTGTGGACCGTGCCACAGGCCGTGTAGTTATGATGGCTTCCGAAGAAGGCGGTACTGAGATTGAAGAAGTAGCTGAAGCTACACCTGAGAAAATTTTCAAAGAAATCATTGACCCTGCCATTGGATTGCAAGTGTTCCAGGCCCGTAAACTGGCTTACAGCATTAAGATTCCGAATGAACTGGTGAACAAAGCTGTTAAGTTCATGCTCGCGCTGTACACTGCATTTGTCGAAAAAGATTGCTCTATTGCCGAGATCAATCCTCTCGTTGTTACCGGAGATGGAAACGTTATCGCGCTAGATGCAAAATTGAACTTTGACTCCAACGCCCTGTTCCGTCACAAAGACATTTTGGAACTGCGTGACCTGGATGAAGAGGATGAAAAAGAAATCGAAGCTTCCAAATACGACCTCAGCTACATAGCACTTGATGGCAACATCGGCTGTATGGTCAATGGTGCGGGACTTGCGATGGCGACGATGGACATTATCAAATACTACGGTGGAGACCCGGCCAACTTCCTTGACGTTGGGGGCGGTGCAACAACGGAGAAGGTGACTGAAGCATTTAAGATCATCTTGTCCGATGCCAAAGTAGCTGGGATCTTTGTTAACATTTTCGGTGGCATCATGCGCTGTGATGTTATCGCCAATGGTGTTGTTGAAGCCGCGAAGCAGCTTGGCCTGACCAAACCGCTGGTTGTTCGTCTTGAAGGAACTAACGTGGAGCTTGGCAAACGTATTCTGGGTGAATCTGGCCTGAATATCGTTCCTGCTGATTCCATGGCCGATGGTGCACAGAAAATTGTTGCCCTCGTAAAATAAGTTCATTCCTTAGTACCGGAGCTGTCCGGGAATTGAAAAATAACCGTAAGGATGTGAAGCAACGTGAGTATTTTGATCGATAAAAATACAAAAGTCATTACGCAAGGCATTACGGGTTCAACGGGAATGTTCCACACGAAGGGCGCATTGGACTACGGAACCCAGATGGTAGGCGGAGTTACACCGGGTAAAGGCGGAACTAATGTGGATATCACGTTGGAAGACGGTACAGTAGCTAGTTTGCCGGTGTTCAACACTGTGCAGGAAGCGAAGGAAGCTACAGGCGCAACAGCGAGCGTCATTTACGTTCCTCCTGCATTTGCAGCAGATTCCATTATGGAAGCTGTTGATGCTGAGCTGGACCTCGTAATCTGTATTACAGAAGGTATTCCGGTTCTTGACATGATCAAGGTTGACCGCTTCATGGAAGGTAAAAATACCGTCCTGATCGGACCAAACTGTCCAGGTGTCATTACACCAGGCGAATGTAAAATCGGTATCATGCCTGGTTATATCCATATGGCAGGGCATGTGGGCGTTGTTTCCCGTAGTGGAACACTTACCTATGAAGCCGTTCATCAACTGACGACTCGTGGCATTGGACAATCTTCTGCTGTAGGAATCGGGGGAGACCCTGTAAAAGGCTCCGAGTTCATTGATATCCTCAAACGGTTCAATGAAGATCCACAGACTCATGCGGTCATCATGATTGGTGAGATTGGTGGTACAGCTGAAGAGGATGCTGCAGATTGGGTACGTGAAAATATGACCAAACCGGTTGTTGGTTTTATCGGTGGCGTAACAGCGCCTCCAGGCAAACGGATGGGCCATGCTGGCGCTATTATCTCTGGCGGTAAAGGTACAGCCAAAGAGAAGATTGCGAAGCTGGAATCATGTGGAATCAAAGTAGCACCAACTCCTGCTGAGATGGGTTCGACTTTGGTGAGTGTACTTGAGGAACGCGGTATTTTGAATTTGTGCACGACACATTAATTCTTTTTCGTTATAATAGAAGAAACGGCTCGGAAATGATCTATTTCTGGTAGACCGACTATCATGGTTACGGAAAAGGTAAGCAACCTTTTGTCCTTGAACAGGGCGAAGGGTTGCTTTTTTGCGTTTTTTTACGGGAAAAGAGGGAGGAATTGTCCCTCATCCGCGTAAACGCTTGCATTCCGTGGTCACTTAACACACAATATGAGGGAAGATCTCTTCCCGCTCTGGGAGGTTTATGGTATGGAAGAACGATGGATCTTGTTTGGGTTACATGAGATGGAGGGCATTGGCAAAAAAACAATCTCGAAACTGATTCTGGGACAACATGAATTACCCGATCTATTGAATTATGGGGAAAGCGACTGGGTAGCAGCAGGCTTGCGCAAAGATCAAGCTGCACGTTTGACTAGCCAATTTACTATCGACTGGATTGAGAGTAAAAGAGAACACGTTTACAATCAGGGGATAGAGGTTATTACTTATCTGGATCAGAATTATCCCATATTAATGAAGGAAACCGTTCAGCCTCCCTGGGTAATGTATGCTCGAGGGGATGTTAGTTTGCTACACAATTCGTCTATTGCCATGGTGGGAACTCGTATGCCGACCGTGTATGGGCGCAAAGTTGGAGAAAAGCTGGCAGAGCAATTATGCAATGCAGGACTGACGATTGTAAGCGGGCTTGCCCGCGGTATTGATAGCGTGTGTCATGAGGCAGTACTACGTGCTAAAGGAAAAACGATTGCAGTATTCGGAACAGGGATTGATAATATATACCCACCCGAAAATACAAGCCTCGCCGAGCGAATCGCGGAGACGGGTCTGCTTTTGTCGGAATATCCACCAGGTACGCGAGCGCGCCAGGGATTATTTCCGGAACGGAATCGAATCATTGCCGGTCTGACATTGGGAACATTGGTTGTTGAGGCTGACACTCGCAGTGGTTCACTCATTACAGCAGATGCTGCGCTTGAAGCAGGCAGGGATGTATTTGCAGTCCCTGGACCTATTACATCGCCGAAAAGTCGGGGAGCACATAATCTTATCCGTCAAGGGGCCAAATTGGTCACTTGTGCAGCAGATGTATTGGAAGAGTATCGATTGGGCTTGCCAAATGCAGAACAACTTCCTTACAATAGAGGACGTTCGACCGAAACAACCGAGCCTTCCGGGCGAGGGATATTCGCTGAGGTTAAGCTCTCTCCAGATGAACAACGTGTGATTTATCTGTTGGAACAGGGAGAACAATCATTGGATCAACTGGTTGAGCTGCTTGGTTGGGATTTTGGACATTTGCATTCAGTTCTGTTATCTTTAATCATAAAAAAGCAGATTAGCCAATTACCAGGCACTAAATACGCGAGGGTATGACGAAGCTACAACCTACGTAGTGCGTGGAAATATATAATTAGCAGAAGTTATTAACTATGCATAAGCTTACAGAAACAGTTTCATGACAGTTTCATGACTGAGAGGAGGATGAACCTATGGCGGATGCACTCGTAATCGTGGAGTCGCCCTCAAAGGCGAAGACGATAGGCAAATATTTAGGCAGCAAGTTCATCGTAAAAGCTTCGATGGGGCATGTTCGCGATTTGCCAAAGAGTCAGATCGGCGTTGAGGTAGAGAATGATTTTAATCCGAAATATATTACGATCCGCGGCAAAGGTTCAATCTTGAAAGAACTGAAGGATGCACGGAAGAAAGTGAAAAAAGTGTATCTCGCAGCTGACCCGGATCGCGAAGGTGAGGCTATCGCATGGCATTTGGCCCATGCCCTTGAACTGGACGATACGGCAGATTGCCGGGTTGTATTTAATGAAATTACAAAACAGGCGGTCAAAGATGCGTTTAAAACGCCGCGGAAAATCAATATGGATCTGGTTAACGCGCAGCAGGCAAGACGTATTTTGGATCGGCTTGTTGGATATAAAATTAGTCCGTTATTATGGAAGAAAGTGAAAAAAGGTTTGTCTGCAGGCCGGGTTCAGTCCGTGGCTGTTAAAATCATTTTAGATCGTGAAAATGAAATTGATGATTTTGAGCCGGAAGAATACTGGAGCATTACCGCCAAACTGACAGCAGACGGCAATCCGTTTGAAGCCAAGTTTCATAAACTGAACGGGGCCAAAACAGAGCTGGGCAGTGAAGCGGAAGTGCAAGCGATCCTGAAACAGATCGAAGGTGCAGACTTTACGATCAAGGAAGTTAAAGAGAAAGAACGGAGCCGTAACCCTTCCGCCCCGTTTACGACGAGTTCTCTGCAACAGGAAGCGGCGCGTAAATTGAATTTCAGAGCTTCCAAGACGATGTCGGTCGCCCAACAACTATATGAAGGTGTAGACCTTGGAAAAGAAGGCACAGTAGGTCTCATCACGTATATGCGTACGGACTCCACACGAATTGCGGCATCTGCACAAGAAGAAGCCAAAGAGTATATCGTTGGTAAGTATGGTGAGCCATTTGCACCTGAGACTCCACGAAACTATTCCAAAAAAGCAGCTAATGCTCAGGATGCGCATGAAGCGATTCGTCCAACTTCAATTCTGCGTGATCCTGACTCAATCAAGTCATTCATGAGTCGCGATCAGTTCCGGTTGTATAAACTGGTTTGGGAACGTTTTGTAGCGAGCCAGATGTCTTCGGCTATCCTGGATACACTCTCTGTAGATATTGCTGCGGGGGACACCATTTTCCGTGCAGCAGGTTCGAAGGTACGGTTCCAAGGTTTCATGAAGGTATATGTTGAAGGAAACGACGATGGTACAACCGATGAAGATCGTCTGCTGCCTCCGTTGAAAAGTGGAGATGTGCTTGAGAAGCAGGAGATTGAGCCAAAACAGCATTTTACACAACCGCCACCCCGATATACGGAGGCAAGGTTGGTTAAGACGCTTGAGGAATTGGGTATAGGGCGTCCAAGTACATATGCGCCAACACTGGAGACCATTCAGAAGCGCGGATATGTTGCGATAGAGGAAAAGAAATTCATGCCAACGGAACTTGGCGAACTGGTCATCGAACAGATGGAAGAGTTTTTCCCGGAAATCCTGAATGTAGAGTTTACCGCAAACATGGAAGGTGATCTTGACCATGTGGAGGAAGGTTCCGAGGATTGGGTCAAAGTACTCGCAGAATTCTATGAATCTTTTGAGAAACGCCTTGAGTTTGCGGAAGAAGAAATGAAAGAAATCGAGATTGAAGACGAAGTATCGGATGAGATCTGTGAGAAGTGCGGCAAACCGCTGGTTTATAAACTCGGACGTTTTGGCAAGTTTCTTGCGTGCTCTGGCTTCCCTGATTGCCGGAATACCAAACCGATTATCAAGGATATCGGCGTGACTTGTCCGAAGTGTAAGGAAGGTCATGTTGTTGAGCGTCGTAGCAAAAAGGGACGTATTTTCTACGGTTGTGACAAGTATCCTGAATGTGATTTTGTCTCATGGGACAGACCTTCAGCCAAACCATGTCCAAGTTGCGGATCGCTAATGATTGAAAAGCGGAACAAAAAGGGAGCACGATTGCAGTGTACTTCATGTGATCATCAGGAGCCGGTGGATGAACCGGATGACGAATCAGCAGATTAGTATATATGTGAATCAATTCAATTATAGTGAAATATGAAATTGCTTTATGGGGGTAAATGATTTTGACGAATGAACAACAAGTAACCGTTATTGGTGCCGGGCTGGCAGGAACAGAAGCGGCCTGGCAGATTGCAAGTCGCGGCGTACGCGTAAAATTATACGAGATGAGACCTGTTGTGAAAACGCCAGCTCATCATACGGATAAATTTGCAGAACTGGTATGTAGCAATTCGCTACGTGCGAATGGATTGACCAATGCAGTGGGTGTGTTAAAAGAAGAAATGAGAATGCTCAATTCTCTTGTATTGTCAGCAGCAGACAAACATGCGGTTCCCGCAGGTGGAGCACTTGCAGTGGACCGGGATGGCTTCTCGGGTGAGATTACGTCTACGTTGCACCAGCATCCGCTCATCGAAGTGGTGAATGAGGAATTAACTTCTCTGCCGGAAGATGGCATCGTTGTTGTTGCAACGGGGCCGCTGACTTCACCTGCTTTGTCTGAGCAAATCAAGGCACTAATGGGGGAAGAGTATTTCTACTTCTATGATGCAGCTGCACCGATCATCGAAAAAGATTCAATTGATATGAATAAAGTGTATCTGGCTTCCCGTTATGATAAGGGTGAAGCGGCATATCTGAACTGTCCGATGACAGAAGAAGAGTTTGATGTCTTCTATGAAGCTCTCATTACTGCTGAAGTCGCTCAATTAAAAGAGTTTGAGAAAGAAATCTACTTTGAAGGCTGTATGCCAATCGAAGTGATGATGAAACGCGGAAAACAGACGGCTCTGTTTGGTCCAATGAAACCGGTAGGTCTGGTTAATCCTCATACAGGAGAGTTGCCACATGCGGTTGTTCAGCTTAGACAGGACAATGCAGCTGGAACCCTGTATAACTTGGTGGGCTTCCAGACGCATCTGAAGTGGGGAGAACAGAAACGAGTCTTTTCCCTTATTCCTGGACTTGAAAATGCAGAGTTTGTCCGTTATGGCGTAATGCACCGCAATACATTTATTAATTCCCCTAAACTGCTTCGTCCAACGTATCAGTTTAAAGAGCGTCCAAACCTGTTCTTTGCAGGTCAGATGACGGGTGTAGAAGGATATGTAGAATCTGCTGCATCAGGGCTTATTGCTGGCATGAACGCAGCCAAAGCAGCTCTTGGGCAGGAACTGGTGGTATTGCCGGTTGAAACAACCCTTGGCAGTATGGCTCAGTATATTACAACAGCTGACTTCAAACACTTCCAACCAATGAACGCAAACTTTGGTTTGTTGCCGAAGCTGGAAACGAAAATCCGTAACAAAAAGGAAAAAAATGAAGCTCTTGCACAGCGTGCACTGGATGGTATCACTAGTTTTGCTGCGGCAGAAGGTCTAACTGTTCCGGAACGCGTATAAATTATTCGTGGGAGGAGGCTGATATCATGGATATGTCATTTCATGCTACAACGATCTGTGCTGTTCGTCATAATGGTAAGGCGGCAATTGCTGGAGATGGTCAGGTGACCATGGGCCAGAGCGTCGTGATGAAGAATACAGCCAAGAAAGTAAGACGGTTGTACCGTGGACAGGTTGTTGCCGGATTTGCCGGTTCTGTGGCGGATGCCATTACCTTGTTTGAGAAATTCGAAGGCAAGCTGGAGGAGCACCATGGTAACCTGCAGCGTGCTGCTGTAGAGCTTGCCAAGGATTGGCGTCAGGATCGGATCTTGCGTAAGCTTGAGGCATTGTTGATTGTGATGGACAAAACAGGCATGTTGCTCATCTCAGGTGGCGGCGAAATTATTGAGCCTGATGATGACGTTATCGCTATCGGATCAGGCGGGAACTTTGCCTTATCTGCTGCACGTGCATTGAAACGTCATGCTGTGAATCTTGAAGCGAAGGACATTGCGCGCGAATCGCTTCAGATTGCCTCGGAGCTTTGTGTGTATACCAACAGCAATATTATTGTAGAAGAGTTATAGGCCGAAGAAATCTCCCGTAGTGGAGCATGATATTGAATCTGCTCCAGGACGTCTAGGGGATTCTTTGTCCTTGTAAGGTAAAATAACTTCAGCATACTGGTAGGAGGGAAGCAATATGAATACTCAAGCGTTAACACCGAGACAGATTGTTGCAGAGCTTGACAAGTATATTGTAGGTCAAAAGAAAGCCAAAAAATCGGTAGCGGTAGCTCTTCGCAATCGTTATCGGCGTAGCCTTTTGCCTGAGCACACTCAGGACGACATTGTGCCTAAAAATATCTTGATGATTGGACCTACCGGTGTGGGTAAAACGGAGATCGCCCGTCGCCTGGCTAAACTGGTAGGTGCGCCATTTGTGAAAGTGGAAGCTACCAAGTTCACTGAAGTAGGTTACGTTGGTCGTGACGTTGAATCGATGGTGCGTGATCTGATTGAGACATCACTGCGGATGGTGAAGCTGGAGCGGACTGAAAAAGTGAAGGACAAAGCTGAAGAAGCTGCCAATGAACGAATTGTACATATTTTGGCTCCTTCACAGTCCAAGTCCAAGAATCAGCGTAATCCCTTTGAGATGATCTTTGGGAATAATGGCAACAACGTTCAGGAACAGGATGAGCCTGAACCGGATACTGGGGTTGCCGAACGCCGCCGTAAGATCAAGTTTGATTTGTTATCTGGCAAGTTGGAGGATGACATCATTGAAATTGATGTCGAAGACACTGCACCTAACATGATGGACATGTTTGCTGGTCAAGGTAATGATCAGATGGGCATGAACATGCAGGAGATGTTTGGTAGCTTGTTGCCTCGTCGTACGAAAAAACGTAAACTCGCTATTAAAGAAGCGCGTAAAGTGTTGATCCAGGAAGAAGCAGGGAAATTGATCGACATGGACGATGTTACCCAGGAGTCCATTCGCCGGGCGGAGCAGACAGGTATCATATTCATTGATGAAATTGACAAGGTTGCCAGTCAAGGACGCGGTAGTGGACCCGATGTATCCCGTGAGGGTGTGCAACGTGACATTCTGCCTATCGTAGAGGGCTCTACAGTAATGACGAAGTATGGTCCTGTCAAAACGGATTATATTCTGTTTATGGCAGCTGGCGCATTCCATGTCGCCAAACCCTCTGATCTGATTCCGGAGCTTCAGGGACGCTTCCCAATTCGTGTGGAACTAAGCAGTCTAACACTGGAGGAGTTTGTATCCATTCTGACTGAACCTCAAAATGCACTGACCAAGCAGTATGTTGATCTGTTGCGGACAGAGAATATTGAGATTGAGTTCTCGGATGAGGCCATTCGCGAGATTGCCAAATTGGCTGAATCCGTCAATCAAAATACAGAAAATATAGGTGCTCGTCGATTGCATACGATTCTTGAAAAGCTTTTGGAGGATTTATCTTTTGAGGCACCTGAGCTTACACTGGAACGTATGGTGATTACTCCGGAGTATGTCCGGGAGAAATTAAATGATATTGCGCTTGATCGTGATTTGAGTCAGTATATCCTGTAACATGGAGCTAGCAATGTAGCTGTTAAAACGATGCTATAAATGAACGATATGCACGAGAGTAGAGAACATTTGTGTGATCGACAAAGGGAAGCAATCCTTTAGCGAATCACAAAGGCCCTCATACTTAACGCATATCGTTTATTTTTGTTTCCATCTAAAGGATTTCGATGTTACAACCGATAAAAGATGTGGGGTTGTTGTACGGGATCGACAAAACCTAGGACTTGTGCCGCATGTATACGAAGTTAAAACCTATCGGAGTGATAATTATTCTTCGTTTCAATACCCAACGATTCCCATTAAAAGGATTTTCCTTATTCCAAGTCTGGTCATCGGTTTAGTCGATAGATTGGTAAATGTTGCGTAAATGCGCAAAATGATGAATTGTAGAAAAGTGTGAAGCCACTAATTGTTTTCTTAAAATTAAAATATAGAGACTCTACTTAATTGTTAAGAAAGTGTTGTGTAGGAAGGGCGAGTTTTCTTCATTCTTGAAAGATAACTTGTCAATTGATTAATATACAGCTTTGTATGTATACCTATCGTATTGTCCATAAACCCTTAGTATAACGGCAAAAAATTCTAACATAATCAACTATGAAATATTCGGAAATATACATAATTACGGGCGTTGTAAGCTCATGTTGAGACTTGAAAGCTTTTTTAAATTTAAAGAATGTTTAAGAACAATAAGGGAGAGTATTAACATACTTTTGTTTTGGGCCCGAACATTTACGAAAAAATTCATAATTTGCAGAAAATACACAAAAAGCCCCGTCTTTCAGAAAAGATAGGGCTTTTTTCTTATTGTAATAAATCCCAAACTCGAAGAAACTTATGTTATACGACAACATCAGAGTTAATTCTACTTAAGTCCTAGAAAACCGTGTAAAGACGAATGTTTTTGTCGAAAAAAACATAAGAATTTTCAAGGGAAAAGATTCAATCTTTTTCCATTACTTCTAAAGAGAGGAGGGGGATTGTGAATCTTTTAAACGATATCAGCTTTAAAAGATTGCAAGGTGCACTCGATGCGTCCAATATCAGACAACGAACGATTGCTGACAACATCGCGAACGCCGATACCCCGTATTTCAAGCGCTCGAACGTTTCTTTTGAAGAAATGTTGCAAGGGCAAATGAATGGAGATATGCCTGTTCTTAAGGGTAAAGTAACTGATGCAAGGCATTTTGTCATAGGTCCTTCCTCTTCCGTACCAACGCCAGTAGTTAATATGGACCAGTCAACCTCCATGAATAACAACGAAAACAATGTCGATATAGACAGAGAAATGAGTCTTCTGGCGGAGAATCAGTTGCGTTATAACGCTTATATTCAGCAAGTGAACGAACAAATTAAAATCATGCGTGTTGGCGTGGAAGGGAGATAACCTAAATTGAACATTAGTAATAGTTTTAGTATCAGTAGCTCAGCTCTGACAGCCCAACGGTTGCGGATGGACGTTATATCTTCCAACATTGCTAACGCAGAGACAACGCGCGCGAGCGTATCTAATGGTGAAGCGGTCCCTTACAAACGTAAAATGGTTGTGCTTGAGCCGAATAAAACGTCATTTGGTACGATGCTGCAAAATCAGATGAGAGGTAGCGGTTCAGGAGATGGTGTAAGAGTAACGGAGATTCGCGAGGATCAGTCACCTTTGAAACCTGTGTATGACCCTTCTCATCCGGATGCCAATGCAGAAGGATATGTATTTATGCCTAATGTGGATATTGCGAAAGAAATGGTCGACATGATTTCTGCCTCGCGTTCCTATGAAGCAAACGTAACAGCACTGAATTCAACCAAAGCGATGATCTCCAAAGCTTTGGAGATTGGAAGATAATCTGCTTAGAAATGAAAATAAGAAAATACAAACCAGGGATGAAGGGGAGGGACATTAATGATTCAGAACAACATGTTTAGCACACAGGGGATACAACCGCTACAGATGAAGAGTGCAACCGAAAGTAAGCCTTCTACACCAGCCGAAACCATTCAGAGCTTCGGTACATACTTACAGAATGCATTAGGGTCCGTTGCAGCACAGGAGGCTCAATCGCATGAAATGTCGAATCAATTTTTGGTCGGCAAAGCGAATGTGGATCAGGTGATGATTGCTTCAGAACAGGCCTTGTTAAGCCTACAACTCACAACTCAAGTCCGAAACAAAGTGGTCGAAGCATACCAAGAAGTTATGCGAACGCAGTTATAAAATAACCTACTTGCGCTTCGATAATAGCGCTGATCATTACAACAAAGCAGCTGCGATGCTGCTCCTGATCGTCAACCTATGAAACGGCTAGGGTTGAGTAAGGACAGACTAAGCAAAGTTTCGGATGGGGTGACAGAGTGAATGAGAGAATCGCCCAGTACAGGGATAAGGCATCCCAGTATTGGAATAGTTTTAGCAAAAAACAAAAAGTATTATTTATATCCACCTTCCTGTTTCTGATTTTGGCTGCAGTTGTACTCACGATGCAATTGTCAAAAACGGAATATGAAGTTGCTTTTACAGATTTGAATGCAAGTGATTCAGCGGGCGTGATCAGTTATCTCGATTCATCTAGCATTCCATACAAATTAAGTTCAGATGGCAAGACCATATCTGTACCGAGTACAAGTGTTGCAATTGCAAAGGTGAATGTTGGATCTCAAGGGATTATTCAGAATGGTTCATTAGGGTATAAGTCATTCGAGGAGTCATCATCCCCCATCGGGATGACGGATAAAGAGTTTGATGTAAAGTACAACAACGCTATAAACGGAGAAGTTGAACAGTTACTTCAGCGGATGCAAGGGATACAGGATGCCAAAGTACTCGTTAATATGCCGAAAGATAACATCTTTGCTGGTTTAGAAGAACAAGACAAAGCATCAGCATCGGTAGCTCTCCAATTCAAACCGGGTTATCACCCAAATCAGGCAGCGGTAGATGGCTACTTTAACTTGGTTAAGACTGCAATTCCTAATCTGCCTGTTGAGAACATCACAATTACGAACACAGATGAAGCAGAATTGATTCCAACTGCCCGAGGTGGCAGTGGCGGGTTGTCTTCCGAAGTTCAAGAGAACATGGCATTACAGAAAAAGTTTGAAAACGATGTCCGTAACAACGTAAAGCAATTCCTTTCCCAGATTGTAGGCGAAGACAAAGTTAATGTTTTGGTAGCCTCCAAGCTTAATTTCGACAAAGAAACACGTAAGGAAAATCTGGTCACACCTGTTGATGTAGATAATATGAAAGGCATCGAAATCAGTGTGCAGGAGATTCAAAAGAGCTACACTGGCGCAAGCAACCCAACAGGTGGTGTTGCTGGCACAGGACAAGAGGAAGTTCCGGGTTACCCTTCATCTGATGCAACCGGTAATTCTACCTCTGAAGAATCATCAAGCACTATAAACTACGATGTTAATCGAATCGCCAAGGATATCATTTCCAGTCCGTATACTGTAAAAGACTTAACCATTAACGTTGCAGTTGAACCACCAAATGGAGAAACAGAATTACAGGGACCGGTTCAGGACGCAATTGAGAACATTTTGGTTAACATTGTTCGTGCTTCACTGGCAGACTCAGGTACTGTAATAAGTGACGCCGATCTGACAAAGAAAGTTTCAGTCATGTCACAAGGATTCCAGTCTGCCTCTGCAGACAATACAGGTTTCCAGCTTTCCTCAACGATGATGTGGGGTGGAGGCGCACTCATAGCGGCATTGATCGCAGCGGTAGTTATTTTGTTAGTACGCCGTCGCCGCAAACAAAACGAAGTCGAAGAAGAAGAGATTCCTCTTCCAATAGCAACAGAGTTCCCGTCCATTACGCTGGACAGTGTAACGAACGAAAGTCAGGTGCGCAAACAATTGGAGAGTTTGGCCAAGAAAAAGCCAGACGAATTCGTCAATCTGCTGCGTACATGGCTGGCTGACGAATAGAGGTGAACGCATTGGCGAAGGCAAGCAGTCAAGGTTTGACTGGCAGACAAAAAGCAGCAATTTTGTTGATTACATTAGGTCCGGAAGTGTCGGCTCAGATCTTCAAACATCTGCGTGATGAGGAGATTGAGCAACTTACATTGGAGATTGCCAACGTTCGCAAAGTTGATTCTTCCGAAAAGGACATGATCATGGCCGAGTTTCACCAGATCTGTCTGGCGCAGGAATATATCTCCCAGGGCGGTATCAATTACGCCAGAGAAATCCTGGAGAAAGCTCTGGGTTCTTCCAAAGCACTTGAAGTCATTAACCGTTTGACAGCTACGCTGCAAGTCAGACCGTTTGACTTTGCACGCAAAGCTGATCCAAATCAAATTTTGAACTTTATTCAGAATGAAAGTCCGCAAACGATCGCTCTGGTTCTGTCTTATCTCCAGTTCGAACAAGCTGCAGCGATTCTGTCATCTTTACCACAAGAGAAGCAGGCAGATGTCGCTCGCCGCGTCGCAGTTATGGACAGTACTTCGCCAGAAGTTATCTCTCAAGTGGAGCGGGTTCTGGAACAGAAGTTATCTTCTACCGTAACGCAGGATTACACCAATGCGGGTGGTATCGAATCGATCGTTCAGATTCTGAACGGAGTCGATCGGGGTACAGAACGTACCATTTTGGACTCGCTCGAGATTCAGGATCCGGAGCTTGCAGAGGAAATCAAAAAACGCATGTTTGTATTCGAAGATATCGTCAATGTGGATGATCGATCGATTCAGCGCATTATTCGGGATATCGACAACGCAGATTTGCAGCTGGCACTCAAAGTGGCAAGCGAAGAAGTTCGGGATGCCGTGTTCCGGAATATGTCGAAACGGATGTCCGAAACATTCAAAGAAGAGATGGAGTTCATGGGACCTGTGCGATTGCGTGATGTTGAGGAAGCTCAGACACGTATCGTAGGAACGATACGCAGATTGGAAGAAGCCGGTGAGATCATTATCGCACGCGGTGGAGGAGATGATATCATTGTCTAATTTGATTAAGTCTTTCCAGTATGTACCCGTTGATGACCGTAAAAAACTTGAAAATCATCATCATTATGGTGGTGCTGAGGAGTCTGAAACGGAATTATACGGTGATAGTGCTGAAGATTCTGAAGCAGAAACGCTTCAAGCACGCGTGGACGAAGAAACAAAACGTCTTACCGCAGAGATGCTGGAAGATGCCAAGGAGTTTGCAGAAAAGCAAGTACGTGAAGCTTCAGAAGAGGCAGAGCGCATGCTTCAAGAGGCCCGTGAACAGATCGACAGCTGGTGGCAGGAACAACGACAACAGGATGAACATCTCACCGAAGCGCTACGTTCACAAGGTTTCCAACAGGGTTTTGAAGAAGGCAAAGTACAAGCTGAACTGGATCTCCAGGTGCAGATCGAAAAGATGATGAATGAAGCCCAGGAAGTGCTCAAGGAAGCTTATGTAGCTAAAGATCAGATCATTCAGGAAGCCGAACCGTTCCTCGTGGAGCTCGCTTGCGGGATCGCTGAGAAAGTCATTGATAAGCAACTTACCATTGAACCCGATCATACATTGGAACTGATTCGTGAGAGTTTGTCACGTAAACGGGAGCAGGGTTTGATCACACTCTGTGTGGCACCTGATCAGTTTACATTTGTACAGGCAGCTCGTGAAGAATTGTCTCTGTCCATTGACTCTCAGGCAGAATTGCAGATTTTGCCTGATTCAACGGTCAAAGATAAAGGATGTGTCATTCGTTCTTCGTTCGGAAGTGTAGATGCGAGAATTGATACACAGCTTGCTGAGATTAAAAAAGAACTGGTCCGCATAGCACTTGAGGATGAGGAGCGAAAAAATCAACATGAAGGTTCTTAGTTCACAGCGATATATGGAACATTTGCGCCAATTCGATCCTGTTCGTATTAACGGCAAAGTTACTCAGGTCATTGGTCTTATGGTGGAGTCAGAAGGGCCAGATGCAAGTATCGGTGACGTATGTTATATCTATCCTGGTAAATCGGCCAAACCTCTTCAAGCCGAAGTTGTTGGGTTTCGAGATAACAAAGTGCTGCTTATGCCACTGGGAGAACTTCAATCCATCGGTCCTGGTTGTGATGTAGTAGGTACAGGTAAACCACTCGGCGTTCAGGTAGGCTCCGAATTGCTCGGTAAAGTGCTGGACGGACTTGGGCAGCCGCTAGACGGCTCCCTTCTCCCATCCAGAATGCCGATGTACTCTACCTCCAATACACCGGTTAATCCAATGGATCGTCCACGTGTACTTGAAACGATGGGTGTTGGTGTAAGAGCTATCGATGGATTGCTGACCGTAGGTAAGGGACAGCGTGTAGGTATTTTTGCCGGCTCTGGTGTTGGTAAGAGTACATTGATGGGCATGATCGCTCGTAATACAGCAGCAGATGTCAATGTCATCGCGCTTGTGGGTGAGCGTGGACGTGAGGTGCGCGACTTTATTGAACGGGATCTGGGTCCAGAAGGACTGGAACGCTCCGTAGTCATTGTTGCAACTTCAGATCAGCCTGCTCTGATCCGGATAAAGGGAGCAGTTATTGCGACCACTATTGCAGAGTATTTCCGAGATCGTGGAATGAACGTGATGCTCATGATGGATTCGGTAACCCGATATGCAATGGCACAAAGGGAAGTTGGTCTGGCCGTAGGTGAACCTCCGGCAATGAGAGGATATACGCCATCGGTTTTTGCAAGTTTGCCCAAACTGCTTGAACGGGCGGGTACAGGACCTACCGGTTCGATTACAGCCTTTTACACCGTTCTGGTCGATGGGGATGACATGAATGAACCAATCGCGGATGCGGTAAGGGGTATTCTGGATGGACACATTGTGTTAAATCGATCCATTGCAAATAAAGGTCATTTTCCAGCGATTGATGTGCTAGCCAGCATAAGTCGTGTTATGAAGGATATTGCTCCGGAAGAGCAGTTGGAAGCCGTTAATAATATGAAACGTTTGATGGCTGTGTACAAGGAATCGGAAGATTTGATCAATATTGGAGCATACCAGCGGGGATCAAATGCAGCCATAGATGAATCGATAGACCAGATTGATAGTATATGGAACTTTACCAAGCAGAAAGTCGACGAGAAAGTCACTTTAAGTGAAGTACAGGAACGTTTGATTCTTGAATTTGCAAGGAGATGAATGGTTAAGCGATGAAATTTCGATATCATTTCCAGAAAGTTGTTGACCTGAAGAGTAATGAAAAAACACAGGCAGAGTGGATGTTATCCACAGCGATCGGTAAACTTCAGACAGAGGAAGAACATCTGATACAACTTCTGAACGATAGAAATAATCTGATCGGGATTATCCAATCTGCTACGGAAAATACAGCGTCTGTAAACAGTCTGCAGGAGATGCAACGTTATGTACATCACCTTGACGAGTGCATTTCACGCAAAAACAGTGATGTTAAACATGCTCAGGTCAATGTGCAACGGAATCAGACGTTTCTGAACGGTAAGATGGTTGATGAAAAAGTATGGCTTGGAGCGAGAGACAAGGCCAAGATCAAATTTCAGCAGGAGATGCTCCTCCGGGAACAGAACGATCTGGACGAGATGGCTACTGTACGCTTCGCTGCCAAAGCCGGACGCGCGAATTGATGTGAGCCGGACGCGAAGTTGTCTCGTGAAGGAGGAATAAACGATGGCTGTTAAAGATGATAGCGACATTGAAAAAGAGTCGGGAGGCGGTTGGGAAAAATTTCTGATGATTTCAATCCCGATTGTATTCACCGTAGTACTGCTAGGTGTACTACTTACGCTATTTAATGTAGATATTCGTAATAATTTGTTTGAATTCGCCAACAAGATACCAGTAGTCAAGGAATGGGTACCTGATCCTGTACTGGATCCGGAGAAGGAGAAGCTGGAGAAGAGTGAGCAGCAGGTTGAAAGTGCTGAAGCCACAATCGAAAAGCTGAAATCCCAAGTAACTGCCAAAGAAACAGAGCTCAAGGCAGCACAGGAAGCGACAACAACTGAAGCGAAGAAGGCCACGGACCTTCAGAAGAAGTTGGATGATGCGGAAAAAGCGGCTGAAACGGCTACAGCAGCAACGCCAGAGACGGAATCTGATTATCAAAAACAAATCAAAGATTTGGCTAAAATGTATGCGGACATGAGCCCAAGCAAAGCTGCACCGATTTTGCAAAATATGACGAATGAAGAAATGGTATTGTTGTTGAATGCCATGCAGTCATCTGCTCGGACCAAGGTACTTGAAAAGATGGACCCGAAAACAGCAGCCGATGTCACCATGATGATGAAGGATGCTAAACCGTCCGGGGATCTGGCACTGGACGCACTGCAATCCAGATTGAAAAAAGAAACCGCAGCAACTTCAACTGCATCCACAACCACAAGCAAAAATCTGGATAAAAACCAGCTTAGTCAAACATTTGCTTCGATGTCTGCTTCAAGTGGTGCCAAGCTATTATTGGAAACATACAAGTTAAGTCCTGACAAAACATTGACCATTCTGAATTCAGTAGATGATGCAACACGCTCTCAATTGCTTGAGAACATGTCTTCAGAAGACTCGGTTGCAACTGCAAAAATTTTGAACAGATTAATGGGTAACAAGTAGAGCTGATTACACTGTATAACCGAGAGGAGGTGAAAATAAATGTCGATTGTATATCAAATGGCATCCACAGCATCTGCAAAAGCAACGGGAACAGGTCAGACAACCGGAGCACAATCCAAAGGTTCAGCTGCAGGTGCTAGCGGTGAATTTCTCCAAACTCTTGCACAATCGCTATCTGGAGGAAACACAGAAGGTGATAGTTCAAGCGCTACCGGAAGCTTAACTGCCAATCCGTTGGTGTTTTCCTTTGCTACAAGTGAAGAAGGAGAAACGGCATCAATCACGGCTATACTGAATTCGTTGTTCACGGACTTGGATTCACTTGACGAAGCTTTGGAAAATGACCCAGCTCTACTTGCAGGTTTGCAAACTCTGATTCAACAGATGTATACACAATTAAGTAATCCTTCAGGTACTAATGCAGAAGATTCCGACGAGTCTTCGAACGGAGCGGAAAGCGTAAAAACAGTACCCGCAATTGAACTGTCGCAGCATCCGGCAGCAGTACGTTTTGTTCTGCAAGATATGCTTACACAATTAGTAGCTGGAATGAATGACCCTGAGAGTAACGTTGCAAAGAACACTCCTGAATTCAAACATTTGTTACAATCTCTGCAGAGTCAGCTTCAAGAGGCTGGAGTCGATACCACTAGTAACAAAGGATGGACTGAACTGAAATCCATACTGGATACATTGACTGCAGTTAAGGATCAGACTGCACAGGTCGCTCCAAGTACTTCGCTTCAAACATCCAAACAGGATTCGGTCGTACCACAAGTTCTTGTTGCGGCAGTGGCAAATTCTGGAACCCAGGTAAAAGCTGAGGCTGAGACAACATCTGCTTCAAATGCAGGTGGAGAAGTGGAACACTCAACCATCATTACTGCAGGAGAGCTGTCCTTGCGTTCATCAGGTACTACAGCAGGAAAACCGGCTGAACCTGTAATGCAAACATCACAGTTTGCCAAGGAAATGACACAGTTTGTTGTTAACAAGCTGGATATTGTCCAGCAAAAAGGATTTTCCGAGGCGACCATCTCACTTCGGCCTGAGCATCTAGGTAAATTGGATGTTCAAATTACCTTGCAGAACGGGCAGTTGGTTGCACGGTTTATGACTGAGCATACGATGGCTAAAGACATGCTTGAACAACAAATGACGCAGCTGCGTTCTTCACTTCAAGCCCAGGGGATTCAGGTGGAACGACTTGAGGTTACCCAGAACAGTTCAATTGGATCACAGATGTATCAGGACGGAGGCCGTCAGCCGGGAAGTAACTCTCAGCAACAACGCCGTTCGCGTGAGCGTGAGGAACAATCGGATGATGCTATAGCTACAGCAGGGATTCAAGAAGAATTGCGTAACTGGCGTAGCGAGCAAGTCGAAGGAAACGAATTACAAAGAGATACATTTAGTGCTAAGGCTTAAACAGAAATGAGGTGAGCATATGGCTAATGAAATTGTTTCAACGAATAATACCTGGCCGAACTATTCGGCAGCCAATAAAGCAACCACAAGTGCTGCAACAAAAGAATTGGGTAAAGATCAGTTTCTAAAAATCCTGATTACCCAGCTGCAAAATCAAGACCCGATGCAGCCGATGGAGGATAAGGAATTTATCGCTCAAATGGCACAGTTCAGCTCAGTGGAACAACTGGTCAATATTTCTACCCAGCTCAAAACATTGAACCAGTCCCTTGGTGCTGTATCCGGTATGATTGGCATGGAGGTAAGTTGGCTTTCTTCTAATAAAGATGATAACGGAACTCTTCGTCAGGGTATTGTAGATTCCATCATTGTAAGAGATAGCGTTCAATACGCAAAAGTGGGCAACGACGAGATTAAGCTGGATGAGATCATTCAGGTGAATTATCCAAAACAGGCAGAAGAGAGTCAAACTCCAGTACAGAACGTTCAGGATGTAACCCTTGAAACGAACGAGAGCCAAGAAGTTGAATCATCCGCTGAAACGGGTGATACGGAAGATAGCGGGAAAACGATATGAGTGATCGCATAACGGTTGGACAATTATACGCAGGCCCGATTACACCGAATATGCTTCAAAGACCCAAAACGGGAGAAGCTTCGGCTATACCCGAAAAACCTTTTGCAAAGGTGCTGGAAGATAACCTTCTGAAATTGAGCAATCATGCTGCCAAACGATTGGAACAGCGTGGTATTGAACTCAAGACCGAGCAAATGGAACAGATTGGTTCTGCTTTGGACAAAGCTGCTGCCAAAGGAGCCAAAGAGTCATTGATTTTAATGCAGGATATGGCTTTTATCGTCAATGTCAAAAATCGTACTGTGGTTACAGCTATGGATAGTGAGAGCATGAAGGATAATGTGTTCACTCAGATTGATAGTGCCGTAATCATTTCTTGACCGGCTGGCCCTTCTCGGGAGCCGGAATGCCGCTGACCGACTGATGCGGTAACCAAATGAAGACTGGGAGGATTTTTAAAAATGTTGAAATCAATGTACTCAGGCGTTTCCGGGATGCGGGGTTTCCAAACAAAACTCGACGTAATTGGTAACAATATTGCGAACGTAAACACGGTTGGCTTCAAAGGCAGTCGGGTTATGTTCAAAGATATTATGAGCCAAACAACGGCAGGGGTAACTGCCCCTGGCGATGCAAGTGGTGGTGTCAATGCAAAACAAATCGGTCTTGGTGTATCGGTAGGTTCAATTGATACGCTGCATCTGGCAGGTAGCCCAATGACAACGAATAATCCAACAGATCTTCGGATTAATGGAGATGGATTCTTCTTGGTACGTTTGAGTGAAGATCAGGAAGTACCTTACCTGACTCGTGCGGGGGATTTCCATGTGGATGCTGCACGTAACCTTTTGACTTCGGATGGATTGTTTGTTCTGGATAACGGTGGTGGAAATATTACGATACCGGATGATGTTGTTTCCTTCACGATTGGTCAGGATGGAACAATTAACCAGACCATGGCAGACGGAACCATCGAAGCGGGTCCACAGATTGGAATAGGTAAAGTTGTCAATCCAGAAGGCCTTGAGAAAATTGGGGGCAACTTGTACCGTATGACAGCAAACGCGAATCCGGATGGGGTGCTGGAACCATTGACAGCGAACAGTGCTGAGGACGGAACAGGAGCAATCATTGCTGGACAGCTCGAGATGTCTAACGTGGATCTGACTGGAGAGTTTACTGAGATGATCGTAGCTCAACGTGGATTCCAGGCAAACTCCCGGATCATTACAACGTCGGATGAAATACTTCAGGAAGTTGTTAACCTGAAACGTTAATAACTGATTAATGAATTTTTAAAACGTGGGGGAGCTTGCTCCTCCCACTCTGATCAAGGGGGCTTAGCATGATTTCGGTTACGCGGTTAAATGGTTCTCCCATGTGGTTAAATGCGCTGATGGTTGAAATTGTGGAAGAGACGCCGGATACGTATATTACTCTGGTAACTGGAAAGAGACTGATTGTGCTTGAAAAAGCCGCAGACGTTATTTCCAAGATTAAAGATTACAACCGTGAAATCGGGGTTCAGGCAGCCACTATTAAAGTGCAGCAAACGGAGGAATCCTGATGAAAAAAATGATGCCCTGGCTTGCAACAATGTTGCTGGCGATAACACTCATTGTGGTGGTTGTGTTTGTATTTATGCAAGGACAGAACGGGAATAAGGACGACACACATACGGCGGCAGCTGCTGAAGAAAAAAAATTGACTGCGGATGAAATTGTAGAGGTATCGTCAGAGCTTGCACAGATTAAAACGAATCTGGCCGATCCGGATCGTATTATTATGGTTAGTTTTTCTTTCAAGTTATCTGACAAAACAGCCAAAGAAGATTTTGAAAAAATTAAAAGCATTACGGTGAAGCCCATTATTATTCAGGCACTTGCAGATACCAAGGCTGAGGAACTGAGTTCGGCCAAGGGTATGAAACAATTCAATGAGAAACTGACAGGTCTAATTAATGAGGCATTGCCTGAGCCGAAATTGAAAAGCACTAGTTTTTCAGACATTGTTATAGCACCAATGTAATGAACAGAACACGCTGTAGACCTGTAAGGGGGTGAGAACATGGTGGATGTATTATCACAAAATGAGATTGACGCCCTATTAGCAGCCCTTTCTTCTGGTGAAATGGACGCAGAAGAATTGAAGAAGGAAGAAACTCAGAAGAAAATTAGATCGTACGATTTTAAGCGGGCAGTGCGTTTTTCCAAAGACCATATCAGAAGCTTGACTCGTATTCACGAAAACTTTGCACGCTTTCTCACCACTTATTTTTCAGCCCAACTGCGGACGTTCGTTCAAATCAATGTCGTTCAGGTCGAACAGTTGCCTTATGATGAGTTTATCCGTTCTATTCCTAAGATGACGATATTGAACATTTTTGAAGCGGAGCCACTACAGGGACGAATGGTGATGGAAGTCCATCCAAACGTGGGATATGCGATGCTGGATCGCCTTCTTGGTGGAACCGGGAGTGCTCCAACAAAGATTGCATCGATGACGGAGATTGAAACGACCATCATGGAACGAATATTCAGCCGTGCATTTGAAAGTTTGCAAGAAGCATGGAAGACCGTGTTGGATATTACCCCGAGGATGGAAGCGCTCGAGACCAATCCGCAATTTATGCAGATTGTATCTCCCAATGAGACCATTGCTCTGATCTCGCTCAGTACCAAAATTGGTGACACGACAGGCATGATCAATCTATGTATACCGCATGTCGTTCTTGAACCTATTATGTCACGGTTGTCAACTCATCAGTGGTTTGTTTCGGAGAAGAAAACGAGAGCTCCAGAGGAGTATGATGCTCTAAGAGAGCGCGTGAACAAAGCCAAGTTACCCATCGTTGCGGAATTGGGAGAATCCAGAATTTCAATTGCAGAATTTCTGGGTCTATCCGTTGGTGATGTCATTACGTTGAACAAACCAGTTGATGAGGGACTTTCCATTAAAGTGGGTGACAAACTGAAATACATGGGCAGTCCGGGAACAATCAAGGACCGTGTGGCTGTGCAAATAGACGAGATTGTCACCGAAGGAGTTGAAGAATTTGACGAGTAAGGATTATTTATCCCAAGAAGAAATCGATGCTTTGCTCAGGCAATCGGAATCGATAAACAGCTCGGAACCCGCAGAAAAGACGGTTGATGATTTTTTGACCGAGCTGGAGCAGGATGCCTTGGGGGAGATTGGTAACATTACATTTGGTAGCGCGGCAACAGCCTTATCCACGCTATTAGGCCTCAAAGTAGATATTACAACACCTAAAGTTTCTATCATTAGTCGAACGCAGTTTGAAGAAGCTTTTCCTAAGCCACATGTTGCCGTTCATGTGAATTACGTGGATGGATTCGAAGGCATTAACTCACTTGTTATCAAGAAGAGAGATGCTCAAGTCATCGCTGATTTGATGCTGGGTGGCGAAGGAAATCCGGTCGATGAAGAACTGAATGAAATCCATATTAGTGCGGTACAGGAAGCGATGAACCAGATGATGGGTTCCTCTGCAACCTCAATGTCCACGATTTTTAATCGTTTTGTGAATATTTCCCCTCCGGGAATCGATATTCTCAATCTGGAGAGTGGAGAGGGTGTAAGTAATCTTCCAGCAGATGAGACCCTCATTCAAGTTTCATTTCGTTTGTTAATCGGGGATCTGATCGATTCCAATCTGATGCAGTTGCTTCCAGTTCATTTTGCCAAAAACATGGTAGATATGCTAATTGGAGGCGCTCAGGAGTCAACTGCCAGCGCACCAGTGGCATCAACACCTGAACCTGCGCCAGCAGCTGTACCAGCAACGCCACCACCGGTTGCGGAGCAGCCGCCCGTTCAGCACCAACAGGCTCCACAACAGCCTGCTCAGGACTATAACGGATATGGACAGGCCCCGATGGGTATGCCTCAAGGAATGCCGCCACAGCAGCCGTATGGCATGCCACCGCAGCAACCTTATGGTGCACCTCAACATTACGGTGGAATGCCAAATAGGAATGTTAACGTACAACCAGTTCAATTCGCCAATTTGCAAAATGGGGCGTATGGTCAGGTAGACGAAAACAATTTGAATTTATTGATGGACATTCCCCTTAAAGTCACCGTAGAATTAGGAAGGACCCAGAAGCAAATTAAAGATATTTTGGAACTGTCACAGGGTTCGATTGTCGAACTGGATAAGTTAGCCGGGGAACCTGTCGATATTTTGGTGAATAACAAACTGATCGCCAAGGGAGAAGTTGTCGTTATTGACGAAAACTTTGGTGTTCGTGTTATAGATATCGTTAGCCAATGGGACCGAATTCAGAAATTACAATAAGCACAATTTAGGGAGGACTTGAATCAAGATGGCAAACCGAATTTTAGTCGTAGACGACGCTGCATTTATGAGAATGATGATCCGGGACATTTTGTCCAAAAATGGATATGAGGTTGTTGGTGAGGCACAGGATGGCTCACAAGCAATTGAGAAATTTAAAGAGCTTCGTCCGGATCTGATCACAATGGACATCACGATGCCTGAGATGGACGGTATTGCAGCTTTGAAAGAAATCAAGAAGATTGATGCTAACGCAAAAGTGATTATGTGCTCCGCGATGGGTCAACAAGCGATGGTAATCGACGCTATTCAAGCAGGTGCTAAAGACTTTATCGTTAAACCGTTCCAATCTGACCGGGTTATCGAAGCGATCAGCAAGACACTGGGCGTTTAAGAGACATGATGATGGCTCAGGGTGATATTCCAGGAGGAGCTGGCGTGGGAAGTAATTATTATTTACAGCTTGTATGGGTGATTGTTGTCCTGGCCGTCATCCTGGCCCTTATTGTTTATCTGATTCGTTTTTTAAACAAACGGAATCAGCAAATGTTCCGGCACGGCACAATTCGTACCCTGGGTGGGGTTGGACTGGGGCAAAACAAGTCGTTGCAAATTATGGAGATTGGTGGATGTGTATATCTGCTTGGTGTAGGTGAAGACATCCAGTTGATAGACAAGGTTTCGGATCTGGAAGAGGCCCAAAGAATTATTGATTCCTTCGAACGAGATGCTGCTGCACAACAAGGAAATCTCTCACCTCTCATTGCCAAGCTCACAAAACGTTTCCGTAGAGAAGAACCGCCGCGGGAAATGGAACTAGAGGACACAACTTCTTTTCACGAAATGTTTGAATCCAAACTTCGGCAGATGCCTAACCGTAAAGAGAAGATGGAAAAGCTCCTGGATAAAGACAATACTACAGATCGGTCGAGGGATTCATGAAGAAAAAGATTTGGTTAGCGTGTTGTTTATTAGGACTTATCAGTCTGGCATCTGTAACGGTTGCCTTTGCCGAACCCATTCCGAATATTGATATTCAGATTGGAAACGGTGATGGAGGGACACCAAGCACGAGTTCACTGTCCATCATTCTGTTAATTACGGTGCTTAGTATTGCTCCAGCAATGCTTGTACTGATGACCAGTTTTACTCGGATTGTGATTGTGCTCGGTTTTATACGTACATCTTTGGGTACACAACAAATGCCACCCAATCAGGTGCTGGTCGGATTGGCGCTATTTCTGACACTTTTCATTATGTCGCCGACGTTGTCTTCCATAAATCAGGTAGCGCTTCAGCCCTATCTCCAGGGAGAGCTTACGCAAACCGAGGCACTTGAAAAAGCAGCGGATCCCATAAAGAAATTTATGTTTAGTCACACCAGAGAAAAAGATCTGTTACTGTTTATGAAGTACAATCAGACTGAACAACCAAAGACCTACCAGGATATCCCAATTACTGTTATGGTGCCGGCATATGTAATCAGTGAGTTAAAGACAGCATTCCAGATGGGGTTTATGATTTTTATTCCGTTTCTGGTTATAGACATTGTTGTCGCGAGTACACTCATGGCAATGGGGATGATGATGCTTCCGCCGGTCATGATCTCATTACCTTTCAAAATACTGCTCTTTGTCCTTGTGGACGGGTGGTACCTGGTAGTCAAGTCACTGTTACTGAGTTTTAACACTTGATCCGGAAAGTTAAAGGAGGACGGTCATGACTTCGGAATTTATTATCGGTCTGGCCGGGAAAGCGGTATACACGTCATTGCTGGCCAGCGCACCCATGCTTATACTAGCTCTGGTTGTAGGACTTGCAATCAGTATTTTTCAAGCGACAACTCAAATTCAGGAACAAACATTAGCTTTTGTACCCAAGATTGTTGCCGTACTTCTGGCAGTACTTTTGTTTGGACCTTGGATCTTAAATATCTTGGTCGATTTTACGTTTAACATTCTCGATAATCTATACAGATACATAGGGTAGGCTTTAGCAGATGGAGACATTGTTGCAAAGTTTCCCTGTCGCTCTGCTTATGTTTTGTCGAATCACATCATTTTTTGTAACTGCGCCAGTTTTTTCGGCTCGAAATGTGCCGGCTTCAGTTAAAATAGGTATCTCTGCATTTGTCACATTATCTGTCTATCTGATTTACGGAATAGACCAGACCGTACCCACAGACCTGAGTTATGTCTTATTGATCATCAGAGAGATTCTAATTGGCTTGCTTTTAGGTTTTGTGGCTTATCTGTTGATGACGGCTGTTCAGACTGCGGGGACCTTTATCGATCTACAGATCGGTTTTGGTATGGCCAATGTATACGATCCAATGACAGGTGCTTCAGCTCCACTTACGGGTAACTTGAAGTATGCATTTGCTATGCTTCTGTTTCTGACGATGAATGGTCACCATTATTTGCTGGATGCGATAGTTTACAGTTACCGGTGGGTACCATTATCTAATGTGTTTTTCCTACGGTTGGCAGATGGAAGTATTGCTGAATTTTTGATTCAGACCTTAGGTCAATCATTTATGCTGGCTTTTCAGATGTCGGCTCCGATTGTAGTTGCGTTGTTTTTGACGGATGTTGGATTGGGTTTTTTGGCCAAAACTGCTCCTCAATTTAATGTATTTGCAGTTGGGTTGCCGCTTAAGTTACTCGTTGGTCTTGCTATTTTGCTTTTGCTGGTTCCCAGTTTCTCCTTTGTATTTAGTCAATTGTTCGAAGCGATATTCAGATCGATGGAAAAATTGCTTGGAACCATTGGACAAAGGCCCGGCTGAGTGAAACGGAGGAAAAGACACGGATGAAACTTCAACTCGACCTCCAGTTATTTTCAGGGGAGAAGACGGAGAAAGCTACCCCGAAAAAGAGACAGGATACACGAAAAAAAGGACAGGTTGTAAAAAGCGCTGAACTATCTGGCGCATCCATTCTCCTAATCGTGTTTTTGATCATGATGGTATTCAGCAATTTCTATAAAGAACGTATAGTTCGTCTGTTTACAGATATCTTCATCAATCGATTGAGTATGGATATCACCGGAGAGAATGTGATGGCGCTTATGATGCGCTATGGCATTGAAGTTTTGTTATTGATCGCTCCCGTTTTGCTGGGTGCGTTACTTGTTGCTTTGATCGTTAACTACATGCAAGTTGGTTTTCTTCTTGTAGGGGAAGGTTTGAAGCCAAAACTTGAGAAACTGGACCCGATTAAAGGTTTCAAAAATATATTCTCTCTCCGCTCATTAGTGGAATTTGCTAAATCCATTTTGAAAATGTCGATTATCGGTTATCTCGTTTACAGTACAATTAAAGGCTACCAGTCAGATATTGCTTCACTTTCTCATTTTTCATTGGATGCTATTTTACATTTCGCTGCATCGATCACTTTAAGTCTTGGTATCAAGATTGCAGTGGCATTAATGATACTTGCGATATTTGATTACATGTATCAGAAATATGACCATGAGAAGAAGATTCGTATGTCCAAGCAAGACATCAAAGACGAGTACAAGAAAATGGAAGGTGATCCGCTGATCAAAGGTAAAATCCGGGAACGCCAGCGTCGTATGGCTATGCAGCGCATGATGCAGGAAGTGCCGAATGCGGATGTAATCATCACGAACCCAACTCACTTTGCGGTTGCGCTAAAGTATGAAGGTTCCGAGATGGAGGCACCACAGATTATTGCCAAAGGTCAGGATTATGTCGCCTTGCGTATTAAGGAAATTGCCAAAGAAAACGGTGTTATTACCATGGAAAACAAGCCGCTGGCACGGGCATTGTTCCAGAGAGCCGAGATTGGTGACGCTATACCGGCCGATTTGTTTCAAGCGGTAGCTGAAGTGCTGGCTTATGTATATAAACTAAAGGGCAGAACGAAATAAAAGGGGATCGGAGGCCGTACATTCATTGAAGATTAAAGATATAGCTGTCCTTGCGGGTATCATTGGCATTGTGTTGATGATGATTCTTCCGATCCCAACCTGGCTGTTGGACTTGTTGCTGGTCGTCAATATTTCAATTGCACTGATGATACTCCTTGTTGCAATGAACAGCAAAGAAGCGTTGCAGTTTTCTATTTTTCCAGCTTTGCTGTTGATCACTACACTATTCCGACTGGCACTGAACATTTCGACAACCAAGCTAATCCTTGGTGATGGGGATGCCGGAGCCGTAGTTGCTACCTTTGGTAGCTGGATTGCTGGAGGGCAAATTGCGATTGGATTTATCGTGTTTTTGATCCTCGTTGTCGTTCAGTTTATCGTCATTACAAAGGGGTCTGAGCGTGTAGCTGAAGTTGCTGCCCGATTCACCCTCGATGCGATGCCTGGTAAACAAATGAGTATTGATGCGGATCTGAATGCGGGTCTAATCAACGAGCAACAAGCTCGTGAGCGTCGTTCCAAAATTGAACGTGAAGCCGATTTTTATGGAGCGATGGATGGAGCAAGTAAATTCGTAAAAGGTGACGCAATTGCAAGTATTATCATCCTCCTGATCAATCTCATTGGTGGATTTATAATCGGTATGACTGTGCATGGGATGGCTTTTGCAGATGCAATGTCAACGTACTCTGTATTGACTATCGGAGATGGACTGGTAAGCCAAATCCCTGCTTTGCTTATTTCCACAGCAGCAGGACTTATCGTCACCAGAGCGTCTTCAGAAGGAAACCTGGCAGATGATATTACGGGGCAACTGTTTACATATCCAATACTTATTTATATCGTAGCTTTCGTTATTGCCATGCTCGGTTTCTTCACACCAATTCATGTTATTACTACACTTCCGTTGGCAGGTGTGTTGGCATATGCCGCGTGGCGTATGCAGAATAATCTGAATTTGAAACAAGTAGCGGAAGAACAGTTGGAAGAAGAACAGCAGATTGAAGAGGTTAGAAGTCCTGAAAGTGTAATTAACCTGCTTCAGGTGGACCCTATTGAGTTTGAATTTGGTTATGGTTTAATACCGCTTGCTGATAATCAGCAGGGTGGGGACTTATTGGATCGGATCATTATGATTCGGAGGCAGTGTGCTCTTGAACTGGGGTTGGTCGTTCCGGTCATACGGATTCGAGATAATATCCAGCTCAGACCTAATGAGTATGTTATCAAAATCAAGGGTAATGTGGTAGGTGGCGGAGAACTGTTGTTGAATCATTACCTTGCCATGAGTCCTGGCTATGATGAGGAGTCTGTGACAGGTATTGAAACGACAGAACCTGCTTTTGGACTTCCGGCACTATGGATTGATGAAGTAACCAAAGACAGAGCCGAACTTGCAGGATATACGGTCGTTGATCCGCCTTCCGTTGTGGCTACACATCTCACGGAACTGATTAAGAAACATGCGCATGAGTTACTTGGAAGACAAGAGACAAAAGCACTTGTGGATAATCTCAGAGAGAACTATTCTGCCCTTGTGGATGAACTGATCCCTTCTCTACTTTCCATTGGTGATGTACAGAAAGTGCTTGCTAAGTTATTGCGTGAGAAAATATCTATTCGGGATATGGTTACCATCTTCGAGACACTGGCTGATTATGGTACGTATACGAAGGATCCTGATGTGCTGACTGAATACGTCAGACAATCCCTCTCACGTCAGATTACTCAGCAGTTCTCACAGAAAGGTGAGACACTTCGAGTGATCACGGTTGGACCTGGTCTTGAGAAGAAAATTGCTGAAAGTGTGCAACAATCGGATCAAGGCAGTTATCTTGCGCTAGACCCTGTATCTACACAAAGTGTATATCAGAAGCTGAGTGAACAAGTGAACCGATTGATTCAATCAGGTCAACAACCTGTTGTATTAACTTCTCCAACCATTCGGATGTATCTGCGTCAGGTTATTGAACGTACTATGCAGGACATTCCTGTGCTTTCCTACAGCGAGTTGGAGCCGAATGTTGAAATTCAAAGTATCGGGGTGGTGAACTTATGAGAGTAAAACAATACGTTGTTGAGACCATGCCCGAAGCTATGCTTCAAATTCGCAAAGACCTGGGAAGTGATGCCGTTATTCTGTCCACCAAAGAGATTAAGGTGGGCGGTGTGCTGGGAATGTTTCGTAAAAAAAGGATTGAAGTTGTAGCTGCAGTGGATAAGGAAGAAAACAAGCAAACAACAAAGCCAGTACAAAATCAATTCACACCTGTACCTCGTGCATTTGTACCTGAGGCTTATCGGCAAACAGCTCGTTCGTTTGTTGCGGCTTCTGATGAGTCGGCTACAACGAATACAGCTGATCAAAGTTTACAGGACCAATCTGCTGCTGCCCCGTCTGTGTTTGAATCGCGTAAAATCGGTTCAGACATAGACAGCGGCTCAGGTTCTTCGAGCACGGATCATAAACCGCGACCGCAAGGGGCGGATTTTTCGGGTTCAACAACTGGTCCAAAGCCAACAGGTTCAGACCTGCAGCAGGATAAGTTGATGACTGAATTGCAAGATCTTAAACAAATGGTGACTAGGCTTTCAAAGCAAGGTACTTCTGCGGACCCTGTGCCAGAGGAACTGCATACGATCCGAGAACGTTTGACAGAACAAGATGTCTGGCCTGAAGTATGGGAATCCTGGTTTGATTCAATTCAAGCAAAATGGTCTGAGGATGGATTGAAAGAACAGGATGTAGAACAAGTGGTGAAGCTTGAGGTCATGCACTTTTTGGAGCAACGTATTGAAGAAGGCATTCTTCCTACCACGCGAATCGTCTATGTAGCTGGACCAACCGGTGTAGGGAAAACGACGACAATTGCGAAATTAGCCGCTGAACAAATGTTCAAAAAACAGCGTAAAGTTGGATTCATTACATCAGATACGTATCGGATTTCGGCAGTAGAACAGCTTAGAACGTATGCATCTATACTGAATGTTCCACTTGAGGTGGTGCAATCGCCCGGTGATACACAACGTGCCATTTCTCGATTAGAGAATTGTGATTTGATCTTTATGGATACAGCGGGTAGAAACTATAGAAATGAATTACTTGTTTCGGAACTGCAAAGTTTGCTTGCTCCTGTAGAGAATAGCGAAACCTTTCTGGTCATGAGCATGACCTCCAAAAGTGCTGATATGGTTCAGATCACGGAACATTTCAGTAAATATGGTCTGGATAAGGTGATTTTCACCAAAATGGATGAGACTGGGAGCTGCGGTCCGCTATTTAACTTGTTACACCGTTTTCCACTCAAGCTCGCATATGTGGCAAATGGACAAAATGTTCCGGACGATTTGTTGAAACCAGATGCAGATTCGTTGTCTAAACAGTTGCTGGGAGAATGGTCACAATGAAGGATCAGGCAGCTGCACTTCGAAGTATGGTCTCCGCGCCATTGGAATTGGAAGGCATTGAGCGAGATATTCGATCCTCAAAAATCATTACTGTGGCCAGTGGTAAGGGAGGCGTTGGTAAATCCAATTTCACACTGAACTTTGCCTTGGCATTGCAGGCTTTGGGGCAAAAGGTACTTGTATTTGATGCCGATATTGGAATGGCTAATATTGATGTTCTTATGGGTACGTCTTCTTCCTATAATCTTTACCACCTGTTGTACCGACAAAAATCCATAAGGGAAATCATACAACTGGGTGCCAGTGGCTTGCCTTACATTGCTGGAGGATCGGGCATGAAAGAGTTGTTCTCATTGTCAGATCGTGATCTGGAGTTTTTCGCCAGTCAAGTCGAGGATATTGCCCAGGAAATGGATTATGTCATCTTTGACACTGGGGCAGGACTCTCCAGAGAGAATATGAAGTTCATCGGTGCTGCTGATGAATGCCTGATTATAACTACACCTGAACCGACTTCAATAACCGATGCTTATGCTTTAGTCAAAGTTATGCACGGCCAGGAAAATGCTACGCCCTTTCGGATGATCGTTAACCGGGTGGAAGACGAACGAGAAGCGGAACGGGTGGCAGAAAAAATAGCTGGAGTGGCGAGGCGGTTTTTGCAGACGGATATTCCGCTGCTTGGGTATATTTCAGAAGACGCCCAGGTAGTCAAGGCGGTTAAAAGGCAAATGCCCTATAGTCTGGCTTATCCGAATGCCAAAGCCTCCAAAGATATAGAGAAACTTGCTCTTCGTTATCTGGCTGTACCTGCAACTCCGGGATCCGGAACCTTGACAGGAATCAGGGGATTTATGAATAAGTGGCTTAAACGGACAACATGATTTCTGAATAAAGGAAACAGGGGTGACACAACATGGCGGTGTATCAAGTATTGGTTGTCGATGATTCCGCTTTTATGCGTAAGATTGTTACGGATTTGATCCAAGCGGATCCGGAATTCAAGGTTACGGCAACGGCATCAAACGGTAGAGAAGCGATTCAAAAATCACTAGAATTGAAACCCGATATTATTACAATGGACGTTGAGATGCCCGAAATGAATGGGTTGGATGCATTAAAATCAATTATGAAGGAATCCTTCGTTCCTGTGATTATGCTCTCTGGTATCAATGAACAAGGCATGAAAGAAACCATTATGGCGCTTGAAGCCGGGGCATTTGACTTTATTCGCAAACCATCTATTTCACATGACCAGGATATTGCTCAAGTAGGTAAAGCCTTGGTTGAGCGCATGCGTGCTGCGATGAATGAGATCAAAAGAAAAGCTGATCGTGAGTTATCCATGAAAAATAGAGACATGTTGCGAGGAGCAGTTGCTTCCCCAACTCAGCCAGTGCAGAAAGAAATGCCGGTCAGGGATCCAGCGGAGCCTGTGAAAAAAACGATCGAACCTGTCCAAACGAGTCAACGCTCTCTTCGAGAGCGGACTGAAGCCTTTCAGGCCAAATCAAAGAAACCAATTGAACCAGTGTCACCTTCAAAACCAGGTCGCGTAGAGAACAAACCGGAGCCATTGCCAAAAGCTGAGCGCAATTTGGGGACGAAGGCAGAAAAAGCAGTGAGGTCAGCTAATCCAGTACAGACTCCAAAGGAAGTTCGACTACCTAATGCAGCTAGAGTGGCAGCTGATCAAATAGCGGCAACCTCTGCCTCTGCAAAAGCCAAGGATGTAATCAAGCCCAATCCTGTCCCCAAAGGTGGAGGGGGGCTGGAAGGACCATTCAACAAACTTGTGGCAATAGGTTGTTCTACGGGTGGACCGAGGGCTCTCAAGACATTGCTTGAGCAGTTGCCTGCTGATTTGCCTGCACCAGTCATTATTGTGCAGCATATGCCGCCCAATTTCACACGTTCTCTGGCTCAACGATTGAATACATTCAGTCCACTGCATGTGGTTGAAGCTGAAGAGGGCATGGTTCTGAAAAAAGGAACCGCCTATATAGCACCCGGCGGATTCCATGTGAAAGTTAACAAAACAGCAGACGGGAAGTTTATCGTGAAGCTGACTGAAGATCAACCAGTGAATGGACATAGACCTTCAGTGGATACGATGTTTGAGTCACTTCTGCCGTTTACATCTTTACAAAGGCATCTTGTTTTGCTAACGGGAATGGGAAGTGATGGAGCACGTATGATGAAGAGATTATACGAAGCTGGAGTTACATCAACCTTTGCCGAGAATGAAGAAACATGTGTTGTATATGGTATGCCGCGTTCTGCTGTAGAGCTGCAATGCGTTCGTCATCTTCTGCCATTGCAGGAGATTGCTTCTAAACTTGTTCAAGCAGTGAAATAACGGAGTGTAACTCACGGAGGAGGTGCCTCACAATGGACATGAACCAATATTTATCCATGTTTATTGATGAGTCTAATGATCATCTGCAATCGCTTAACGAAAACATGCTTCAACTTGAAGGCAATCCGGAAGACCTGGGCATAGTTCAGGTTATATTCCGCTCTGCTCATACCTTGAAGGGTATGGCAGCAACTATGGGCTTTGAAGATTTGGCATCACTGACACATAAAATGGAAAATGTGTTGGATATGGTTCGTAATGAGAAGTTGAAAATGAAGGATTACATTTTTGATACCATGTTCAAGAGTCTGGACGCTTTGGAAACCATGGTTCAGGATATTACCGAAGGTGGACAAGGTAAAGCAGATGTATCGTCAATCGTAGCTTCACTTCAGGCCATTGAAAATGGTGAAATGACAAACGGAAATGGACCTGCTACAGAAACAAACAAGCCGACTAACGTTTCAATCTCTTCGGCTGTGGAGCTGGATGAATTCCAATATTCAGTGCTGGATCAGTCGATCGCCGAAGGTCATCGTGTGTTCTACGTGGATGTGCTTGTTAGCGAGCATAGCCAGTTAAAAGGTGTACGGGCTTATATGGTCTTTGATATGCTGGAACGTTCAGGTGAAGTCGTTAAGGCTTACCCATCCGTTCAGGATATTGAGCAGGAGAAGTTTGAGCGCAGTTTCTCGTTGTATTACATAACAACTAAAGAGGCGCACGAACTGGAAGAAGGCATCATGAGTATCTCTGAAATTGAAAGTGCAAAGCTCATTCAACTGGATCAGGAGACTCTTCAGCAGATGGCCAATCAGGTAGCAGCTACAGTTGAAGCGCCACCCGCTCCAACAGCTGTAGCTGAGGTTGCTTCGCCGGATAAGAATTCTGTACCCAAAGAAGAAGCCACAACGGCACCAGCTAAAACAGCTGCACCGAAGCAAGCTGCTGCACCTTCACGTACCATTCGTGTGGATATTGAACGTCTCGACGTATTGATGAACCTGTTCAGTGAATTGTTGATTGACCGTTCACGTCTGGAGCAACTGGCCAGTGAAACAGGCAACAATGATCTATCCGATACAGTAGCTCATTTAAGTCGAGTTAGCACAGATTTGCAAAATATTGTACTGAAACTGCGGATGGTTCCGGTAGATACCGTATTTAATCGATTCCCGCGCATGATCCGTGATCTGGCTAAGACACTTGATAAAAAAATCGATCTGGTGATTACAGGTGCTGAAACGGAACTGGATCGTACGGTAATTGATGAGATTGGTGATCCGCTTGTGCATTTACTGCGTAACGCGGTTGACCATGGTGTGGAATCCATTGCAGAGCGTGTAGCTGCAGGTAAACCAGAGATGGGTACAGTAAACCTGCGTGCCTTCCACAGTGGAAATCACGTATTTATCGAGATTGAAGATGATGGTAAAGGTATCTATCGCGACAAGCTTTTGAAAACCGCGATCAAACGTGGTGTTGTAACCGAAGAACAAGGTGCCAAGATGAGTGACGATGAAGTGAACCAACTGTTGTTCGCACCTGGTTTTAGTACTGCTGATATTATCTCGGATATCTCTGGCCGGGGCGTTGGCTTGGATGTAGTAAAATCGAAGATTACTTCGCTTGGCGGTAATGTAACGATTCATTCAACTCCAGGCAAAGGCACGAACTTCTCTGTTCAGCTTCCGTTGACTCTATCCATTATTGCTGCAATGCTTGTACGACTTGGTTCAGAGAAATACGCTGTTCCGTTGTCCTCCATTGTAGAGACGGCCATTGTACAACGTGAGCAAGTTCGTAATATTCACGGCAATAAAATGATCACGTTCCGTGAGTCACTGATTCCGTACTTGTCTTTGAGCGAAGTTTTCTCCGTACCGGATTTCAATGACGCTGATGAGCAGGAAACAGAAATTGTCGTGATTCGCAAAGGCGACCGTCTTGCAGCCGTAGCTGTTGAAGAATTTATTGGACAAAGTGAGATTGTTCTCAAATCAATGGGAACCTATCTTCCTGCTATTGAAGGAATCTCTGGAGCAACCATTCTCGGAGATGGACAAGTAGCCCTGATTCTTGATCCTAATGCATTTATTAAATAAGCATAGAGCTAAGTCTTACATTTAATAGGGAGGTTTTTTACATGGAAGAAGAGTTGAAAGTCATCGTCTTTAAATTGGGTTCCGAAGAGTATGGTATTGAGGTAGACAAGGTTCAGACGATTGAGCGCATGATGCCAATTACCCGTGTTCCCAAAACACTTTCCTTTGTAAAAGGAGTTATTAATCTACGCGGTGTTGTAATTCCAGTCATTGATCTACGCGGTCGTTTCTCCCTTCCGGAAACGGAATACACGGATCAGACTCGTATTGTTATCGTAGGTGTAGACGACATGCAAGTTGGCTTTATCGTAGATTCTGCCAATGATGTTATTGATATCAAGAGCAGTGCGATCGATAGCCCGCCAGAAGTGGTTGGCGGCGTCAAAGCGAGATACCTGCGAGGTGTTGCTAAATTGGAGGATTCACGCTTGTTGATTATGCTCAACCTAAATGAAGTATTAAATAAAAGCGAGATTGTACAGCTGGAAAGTGTTGAGGGCTAGTACCGTGGAGATGTTCAACCGATTTGAGGTATTCCAGATGGATGTGCTCAAAGAGGTCGGTAACATTGGAGCAGGCAACGCCGCAACGGCGTTGTCTCAACTCCTCAACAGACCGATTGACATGGGTGTACCTACAGTACAAATGCTCCCTTTTGAAGAAGTTGCCGAAAAAGTGGGCGGAGATGAACGCATCGTGGTTACCGTGTTTCTTCGTGTAGAAGGCGAAGCACCGGGAAATCTTTTCTTTATGATGACACCAGAGGCTGCTAAAATGTTGTTGAATAGACTTGCAGGGTTTGATCTGAAAGAAGGGCTCGCTTTTACAGATATGGAACAATCAGCGCTTTCCGAAATTGGAAATATTTTGGCCGGATCCTATCTCTCTTCTTTGGCAGATTTCACAAAGTTGTCTATGTATCCAACTGTTCCAGGACTTGCCATCGACATGGCAGGTGCCATTCTAAGTTATGGTTTGCTGCAATTTGGCGAGATGGGGGACGCTGCATTGTTGATTGACACATCTTTCTTTGAAGGTGAAGATCAAGTGGAGGGTCAGTTTTTCCTCATTCCGGATCCACCATCCTTTGCAAAGATATTTGAATCGCTAGGGGTGCCACTGAGCCATGATTGAGGACAAAAGCGTCGTTAAAGTCGGTATGGCGGATTTAAACATCGCTCATCTTCCTGGTGTGATCCGTACGACTGGCTTGGGTTCGTGTGTGGGATTAACAATGTATGACCCACATTTGAAGCTGGCTGGAATGGCGCATGTCATGCTTCCTACTTCAGAGATCGCCCGTGAAGGGAAACTGAACACTGCGAAATATGCGGATACGGCGTTGCCTGAGCTTTTGGAAAAGATGATAAAACTAGGCGCTTCTCACTCACGTATTGTGTCTAAAATGGCCGGAGGCTCTCAGATGTTTGCCTTTGCTGGCGCTGGAGATACAATGCGCATTGGGCCAAGGAATGCAGATTCTTGTCGAGAGTGGCTTCAAAAACTCAACATCCCTCTTCTAGCAGAAGATACGGGTGGGAATTATGGACGAACGATTGAGATGGATTGTGAAACTGGACTTTTGACTATTCGAAGTGTACAAATGGGTGTAAAGGAACTATAAGACTATGATAGGAAACTACCGCATTAATCTTGGAGCAGGCATCGTTGGGTTTATTCTTACTTTTTTTGTAGCATACAGCAGCAATGTGCTGATGACCAGTTTAATTCGCGGATTGATCGGATTCGTAGCCTGGTTTGTCCTTGCATATGGTTTACGCTGGGGATTGGGATTGCTGCTGAACCCTCAGATCGAGGGAAATGGGTATGGTTATGATTCACCAAATGCTCAAGATCAAAGAGGTTCACAGGTGGACATTAAAATCGAAGACGATGGACAAGAGCTGAATGATTTGCTCAAGAGTGGACAGAACCGCTTCATCTGGGGACGATCTTCCGCCATCTGAGACGAAAGCTCCAACGGGATTCGCCCCTTTGGATCCGCCTAAACTTGTCCGGACCAAGGATCCGGAGGAATTGGCGCAGGCCGTTCGTCACCTGACAGACAAATAAGGAGGGTGAAAGCAATTGAACGAGCGTAAAGCTTCACATTTGAACCATTCTGATCTGTGGGAAAAGTGGAAAGAACATGGAGATCTTGAAGCCAAGAAAACTTTGATTGAAAAGTATCTTCATATTGTAAATTATGTATCCGGTCGACTGGCTGTGGGTTTGCCCAAAAATGTTCCCAAGGATGACTTGGAAAGCAATGGCGTTATGGGTTTAATTGATGCATTGGAGAAGTTCGACTATGAACGTGGTCTGCAATTTGAAACTTATGCATCATGGAGGGTCCGCGGAGCCATTCTTGACGGTCTGCGTCAAGGTGATTGGGTTCCGCGTTCTGTGCGGGAGAAGGCCAAGCGAATCGAAGACGCCTACCAACAGCTGGAACAAAGTTATCTCAGGTCTGTTAGTGATGAGGAAATGAGCGAGTACTTGGACGTATCCACTAAAGATTTTCAACATATGCTTCAGGAAGTGGCAGTCATGTCACTTTGCTCGCTGGAGGACCCAATTCGTGAGGAAGAGTCTGAGACTCGTCTGTCTTTGATGGTGGATGAGAAAGCCAAAAATCCGGATTATAAAGTGAATGAGTTTTATTTGAAGGAAGCTTTGGTGCAAGGGCTTGACAAGTTGACGGTAAAAGAGAGAACGGTTGTTTCACTATTGTATTACGAAGATCTTTCTCTTAGTGAAATTGCTGAGGTTATGTCTCTTTCTCCGTCTCGTATATCCCAGTTACATTCCAAGGCAATATTACGATTACGCGGCACGTTGGACAAACAGAAAGATTTGTTGATGCGTAAAGATTAATAGAGAGAAGTAATATCATTGGAGTTTGGGGAGTGGAAAGTCTAAAAGGGGGAAGAATTGCGGTGACACAGCGGACTGCTTTGGAACAATGTTTAAACATTGTTTTATCGGACGACAAATGCACAGCCTACCTTGAATTTTCCAAAGAGGAAGAAGGCTTTGCCTGCACGATCGATGAACTTGAACAATTTGTGGCAAACAAGGGCATCAAACAAGGTGTATCGCGAGAGGCACTATTACTTTTTGTGAACAACCCTGAAACCTATTTGAAAGATAAATACAAGATTGCAGAAGGTGTCGCTCCCATTCAAGGAACAGATGGCTTCATCAAGGTTCTGGTTGGAATGGACGATACGAATGAACGACGACCACTGGAATCGGAAGATGGAACTGTCGATTACAAAGAAGTGACCCGGTTAAACAATGTCCGTAGTGGCCAGATCATTGCAGAGCGGATCGCTCCTAGCGATGGCATACCAGGCAGGGCAGTAACGGGTGAGGAAATTCCTTATCGTCCGGGAAAAGAAGCTCGGTTTAAAGTTGGGAAAAACGTTGTGATTAACCCGGATGGTTCTGCGATGTATGCTGCACTGGATGGGCTGGTTACCAAAACGGACGGTAACAAACTGAATGTTTTTCCGGTCTATGAAGTCAATGGTGACGTTGACTACAATAACGGTAATATCGACTTTGTAGGTACAGTTGTCATACGCGGCAATGTACTTACCGGATTTAAAGTAAAAGCAGCAGGTGACATTCGTGTCGTCGGAGGTGTCGAAGGAGCTGAACTGGAAGCAGGCGGCTCAATCGAAATTACCGGTGGTATTATTGGTTATAACAAAGGACTGGTACAAGCAGGCCATAATGTTAAATGTACTTTCATTCAAGAAGGCAACGTGGATGCCGGTGAAGATGTTCTGGTTTCCCAAAGTATTATGCATTCCAATATTCGTGCAGGCCATGGTGTCATCTGTGCGGGCACCAAGGGTCTTATCGTTGGTGGCTCGATCCAAGCTGGTCAGAACGTCTCAGCGCGTGTTGTGGGCAACAGCATGTCCACGGTCACTTCCATTGAGGTTGGTGTGCTACCAAAGCTGCGTAACGAACTCAATGATTTGCGCAAGGAAGTCAGAGAGCAGATGGATTCCTTGGATAAAACGAAGAAAGCTTTGACATTGCTGGATCAATTAGCTGCCGCTGGACAACTAACTCCAGATAAGATGTCGATGCGAATCAAGCTGAATGCTACGCAGAAATCTGCTCTTCGCATAAGTGAAGAAACGAAAATGCGTATCTTTGAAATTGAAAAGGCACTTGAAGATACAAGTAAGGCTCGTGTTGATATTCTGAAGATGATTTATGGAGGCTCTAAAATAGTTATCGGCAGATACACGAAATTTATTAAAGATCCAGTGAGTCGAATTTCATTTTATTATCACGATGGTGATATTACGATGGTTCCATACGTTTAAGTACAGCATTCAGGCACAGGAAGAAATCCATTCGAAACCGTGAGGTGAGCGTATGAGTTTCAAAGCAGTGGAGTTGCAGATTGCGGTACCACGAACAAGTGAAGCGGGACGTTATCAAAGTGAAGCCCAGCAGCGACCGATTACGGATCAGAATCTTTTGGCAGAGCAAACGTCGAAAGAAGCAAATGAAGCAAGGCAACGAAGTGAAGCAATGGACGAAACTTCACAGACTTCGGTGCGTGATGGTCATAACCATGATGGGGATCAGCAGAGTGGTTCCGATGGACAGGAGACTGCTCAGGCTCAAGAACATGTCAAACCTGCAGAGCATCCGTATAAGGGAAAACACATAGATCTGTCTTTATAATAAATGGTTGTTATGGACATGCAGTCTTGCGCACCGATGGTTGAATCAGAAGGAGAGAACCCAATTTGTCACCATGGATCATTATTGTCATATTAGGGGCCTGCGCCATCGCCTACGCTTATATTATGCCTCGGAAAAACAAGGCGCAAGAGCCTGGGCATCAACTGGTGCAGGAAATGGAATCTACGCTTGAACACTACATGACCGAGATCGAAAACGATAATGATGCTCTTATTCAACGTGTGGCTGAAATGAAGGGAGAAGCGACAGCAGCCGATCAACGTATGCAATTGCAACTTCAGGAATTACAGCAGCGGTTGGATCAGCTGGAACAGAGCAAAAAGAATGAACCTGTCGCAACTGTTCCACATTCCGGTAATGTATCCGTACAATCTTCCGAAGGTTTGCAAGCACAAGCGCTTGTGAAAAGTGTACAAGCAGAGGCAGCCCAGCAGGCGTTAGAAGCAGACCTACAGACCAGTGAAGTCGAATCTTTGCCTGGGCGTGATTCGATTAAAGATCGATATGCAGAACTCTTTAATCTACATGCTGAGGGTAAGTCGATGGATGCCATATCCAAGCAGACAGGCATTCAGCGTGGTGAGGTACAGTTAATACTGCAACTGGCAGAACGGGAGGAAAGCTAAGTCATGGACAAGCGATCCTTATGGATTGGTCTGGGGAGCGGTATGATTATTGGTGCAGTTTTGCTTCAACTGGCCACAGTAGGACAAAATGCATTATCTGATAGTAATCTTGACCCTGAGCAGACCGCCAATATGACGAAAGAACAGCTGGAAACAGTCGCAAAAAGCCTGGATATGAAGTTGGTCGGTTCTGAGGAGGAATTGTACACAGAAGCTGAGTGGGTAGAGAAGAAAAAGCAGGAAAGCAGTGAGTTGCAAGGGGAAACAGCAACACCACCTGAGGCAGTAACCTCTACGGAAACACCTGCAGAGCCTGAGAAGCCACAAGAGCCTGCTGCAAGTGAAGGTGAAGGGCAGAAAGAGATAACTGAACCGAAGACAACAGAACCTGTAACGCCGAGCAATCCGAAAGGCGCAACAGTATCATTTAAAGTACGTTCAGGCAATAGTCTGGCGATCGTTGCAGCAAACCTAAAAACCGCGGGAATCGTAGATGATGCTCAAGCATTCATAAAGGCTGGCAAGGCTGAGCGAATCAATACCAAAATCCAAGTGGGTACCTATGCGCTTGAAAAAGGCGAAAGTTTCAAATCCATTATCGCAAAAATTACGAAAGAACCGTCAAACTGAGCATGCTCGGACAGGACGGTTTTTGCGTATTAAACGGTGCATTTTCAAAGCTTGATAATAATTAGCGTTGAGTTACATATCAAGTTTAAATTGATTCGATACTAGGAAAAAACGAAAAGTAGATTTTAGCTTTAAAGACTGTTGCATCGGACAGTCAGTTATGCTATATTAGATAACGGTGTTAAAACACACGCATGTGCTAATTTTGTTGAGGGTGCTTTCCTTATGGAGAGTCTTGGCGAAAAATGATGCCGGCGGAGGACACAATAAAAACCATATTAGGAGGTGTGTGAAGATGGCAGTAATCTCCATGAAGCAGCTTCTCGAAGCTGGGGTACACTTCGGTCACCAAACTCGTCGTTGGAACCCAAAAATGGATCGTTATATCTTCACTGAAAGAAACGGAATTTATATCATCGACTTGCAAAAGACGGTGAAAAAAGTCGAAGAGGCTTACAACTTCGTTAAAGGAATCGCAGGAGAGAATGGTAAAATTCTTTTCGTGGGTACTAAGAAACAAGCTCAAGATTCCGTTAAAGAAGAAGCTGAACGTGCTGGTCAATTCTACATTAACCAACGCTGGCTCGGCGGTACCCTGACTAACTTCCAAACTATTCAAAAACGTATTGATCGTTTGAAACAGTTGGAAGCTTGGGAAGAAGACGGTACATTTGCTGTATTGCCTAAAAAAGAAGTTATCTTGCTTCGCAAAGAAAAAGATCGTCTGGAGAAATTCTTGGGCGGTATTAAAAATATGAAAGGCCTGCCAAGCGCCCTGTTCATCATCGATCCACGCAAAGAGCGTATCGCTGTTGCGGAAGCTCGCAAATTGGGTATCCCAATTGTTGGTATCGTTGATACTAACTGCGATCCGGACGAGATCGATTATGTTATCCCAGGTAATGACGACGCGATCCGCGCTGTTAAATTGCTGACAGGTAAAATGGCTGACGCTGTAATCGAAGCTAACCAAGGCGAAGAAACTTCAGCTTAATAGATTCGAACATATGTTATAAACTAAATGAAAAGGGTGGTTGGCAGGTGGATAACCTCTCACTGCCCTTTTTTTAGAGTGTACGTACAATACTTAATTTTGGAGGGAATTTATAATGGCAGTTAATGCGAGTGCAGTAAAAGAACTTCGCGAAAGAACGGGCGCTGGTATGCTCGATTGTAAGAAAGCACTGGAAGAAGCAAACGGTGATGTAACAAAAGCAGCTGAATTGTTGCGTGAGAAAGGTCTTTCTGCAGCAGCAAGCAAAGCAGGCCGTGCAGCAACTGAAGGTGTTGTTGAATCTTACATCCACGCTGGTGGACGTATTGGTGTCTTGGTCGAAGTTAACTGTGAAACAGACTTCGTTGGTAAAACGGATCAATTTAAGGATTTCGTTAAAGATGTAGCTATGCAAATCGCTGCAGCTAATCCTAAATTCGTTACACGCGAAGAAGTTCCTGCAGATGAGCTGGAAAAAGAAAAAGAAATCCTGAAAGCTCAAGCTCTTAACGAAGGCAAACCAGAGAAAATCATTGAAAAAATGGTTGAAGGCCGTATCGGTAAATACTACGAAGAGTACTGCCTGATGGAACAAACTTTCGTTAAAGATCCAGACAAAACGATCTCTCAATTGCTGAACGAAAAAATCAGCCAAATTGGTGAAAATATCTCCATCCGTCGTTTCGTTCGTTACGAACTGGGTGAAGGTCTTGAGAAAAAAGTAGACAACTTCGTAGAAGAAGTAATGTCCCAAGTAAACAAATAAGACGGTTTCTATAAACCGGCGAGCAGAATTGATTTTCGAAGATATAAGAATGATGAAACTTCGAAGCGTAAACTCCCTTATATCTCAGGAAAACAGTGCCTTACCGGTTAAACGTTTTTCCTAAAAGAGCGGAACACAACTGTGTTCCTTTCTTTTTAAGCAGGAGGCCATGCGCGAGAAGTTTTGTTGGTTGGACACCAAGCGTGTTCGATTCAAAGTGGAGGGTGAATAATTGGAACAGCCAGTATTTAAACGTGTTGTCTTAAAGGTCAGCGGTGAGTCTCTTTCCGGTCAAAACGGCTACGGTATTGATGCAGATACGATCTCGTCGATTGCCCAACAGGTAAAAGAGGTTGTTGCACTTGGTGTACAGGTTGCTATTGTATGTGGCGGCGGAAACATCTGGCGTGGAATTGCCGGTAGTGAAAACGGCATCGATCGTGCAACTGCCGATTATATGGGTATGCTGGCGACAGTAATGAACTCGCTGGCACTGCAAGATGCTTTGGAACAGATTGAAGTGCCTACGCGTGTACAGACATCTATTGCAATGCAACAGATTGCAGAGCCTTATATTCGTCGTAGAGCTATTCGCCATCTGGAGAAAGGCCGGGTCGTTATTTTTGCAGCAGGTACAGGTAACCCGTTCTTTTCCACGGATACAACAGCAGCACTGCGCGCAGCGGAGATTGAAGCAGAAGTTATCTTGATGGCCAAAAATAAAGTTGATGGTGTATACTCAGCAGATCCATTTAAGGACAGCACAGCTGTGAAATTTGATCAGTTGACTTACATGGATATTCTTAACAAAGACCTTGGTGTAATGGATTCGACGGCATCCTCGCTTTGTAAGGACAACAACATCCCGTTGATCGTATTTGCCATTACGGAACAAGGTAACATCAAACGTGTTGTTCTGGGCGAACGTATCGGAACAATCGTTAAAGGGAGTGTAGATTAATGCCACAAGCGGTTAAACAACATGCCGAAGAGCGTATGGAAAAAGCAATTCAAGCATTGCGTCGTGACCTGGCTACTTTGCGTGCAGGCCGCGCAACTCCAGCTCTTCTGGACCGAATTCAGGTAGAGTATTATGGAGCAATGACGCCATTGAATCAACTCGCTAATATCAGTACTCCGGATTCCCGTACACTGATGATTCAGCCTTGGGACAAATCCTCCATGGGTGACATCGAGCGTGCCATCATGAAATCGGATCTGGGTCTTACTCCAGCCAATGATGGTAGCATGATCCGTTTGTCTATTCCGGCATTGACGGAAGAACGTAGAGCGGAACTTGTTAAGTTGACGAAGAAGTTCGGTGAAGAAGGTAAAGTAGCGATTCGTAACATTCGCCGTGACGCGAATGATGACATCAAGAAAATGGAGAAGTCAGATATTTCCGAGGATGAATCCCGGAGACATCAGGACGATATCCAAAAATCGACCGACAAGTTTATTGCTGAAGTCGATAAGGTACTCGCTGCCAAAGAAAAAGAAATCATGGAAGTGTAAGACAAGCGCAGCCCCTCCAATACGGTGGGGTTTTGTCTCTTTTTCCAAGCTTCAGATAAAGAAACTTCAGGGATTTTGGAGGAACAGGAATGATCAAACGGGTTCGGTCGTGGTGGAATGGGGCTGACAAGCAGGAAACGCTGACTATATCCGAGGACAATATCCCGCAGCACGTCGCCATCATCATGGACGGCAATGGACGATGGGCCAAACGTTTGGGACTCCCGCGTATAGCCGGGCACCAAAATGGCATGAAGGCGGTCAAACGTGCGACCATCGCGGCGGATGAACTGGGCATCAAATATCTGACGATGTACGCTTTTTCGACAGAAAACTGGACGCGTCCAAAAGAAGAAGTGGATTTTCTGATGCGACTTCCGCAAGAATTTCTAGCCATAGAGCTGGATGAACTTATAGAAAAAAATGTGCGCATTCGCATGATGGGTCAAGAAGAACATTTACCTTCTCATACCATTAATGCCTTGCGGGAAGCCATTCGTCTTACGGAACATAATACAGGCCTCGTTTTGAACTTTGCAATGAACTATGGAAGTCGTCGTGAAATGACGGACTGTGTTAAACAGATCGCTCTGCAGGTGAAATCGGGGGAACTATCGGCAGAGGACATAACACCTGAACTCATTGATAGACATATGCTGACGGCTGACATGCCCGATCCGGATCTGCTGATCCGGACGAGTGGAGAGTTGAGATTAAGCAACTTTATGCTCTGGCAGCTTGCATATAGTGAATTATGGTTTACGGATATATACTGGCCCGAATTTGGCAAAAAGCATTTGCTTGAAGCAGTAGCCGAATATCAGCGCAGAACAAGGCGTTACGGCGGTTTGAAATAGATGGAGGATGAAGCCGTTGAAACAGCGATTAACGACAGGAATCATAGCAGGTGTGTTGTTTTTAGGTTTTTGCATGCTGGGCGGACCCTGGTACCATGGTTTGGTATTGCTTATGGCTCTCATCGGTTATTATGAATTTGTTAAAATGACCGGGGTGATGCCTTTTTCAGGTGTGGCCCTGATTGGATATGCTGGTGTTTTTGCCATCGTGTTTCCTTGGGAAATGCTTTGGGAGGTAAGACCGCTATCCTTATTTCAGGTCATCTGGATAGTAATGCTTGTACTGATGACAGCTTCGGTTGTCACCAAAAATAAGGTTCCCGTGAATACAGTGGCGATGCTTTTCCTTGGCGTGTTGTATATAGGAATCGGTTTCTATTACATTGCAGAATCCAGACATCTGCATCATGGATTGTTCTGGACGTTCCTGTTGCTGGGCTCCATATGGGCCAGTGATGCAGGAGCTTATTTTGTAGGGAAACTAATTGGTAAAAACAAACTGTGGCCTTCCATCAGTCCAAACAAAACCGTGGAGGGTGCACTGGGTGGCATCGTGATTGCAATTGTTACTTCTGTTATTTTTGCATTAGTATCAGATGGTTTGCTTTCCTGGCAGAGAGCGATTGTGATCGGAATTGCCTGTGCAGTTGTAGGTCAGATGGGTGACTTGATCCAGTCTGCATACAAACGTGTATATAATATCAAGGATTCAGGCAGTCTTCTCCCAGGGCATGGAGGCATTCTTGATCGGTGCGACAGCTGGATTGTTGTTTTTCCATTCGTACATATACTAATGCTACTGCCCTACTAAAGAAGAACATGAGTCTGAGATAACAGCATTGTTCGCCGTAGGCATTGGATAATTAAAGATGAGGTGCAGCATGAAAAAAATTGCGATTCTCGGGTCAACCGGTTCCATTGGAACCCAGACACTGGATGTAGTTGATATGCATCCAGAACTCTTTCAAGTGGAGGGACTGGCTGCCGGAGGCAATACAGACCTGCTGATCGAACAAACCAAACGTTACCGACCGAAGAAGGTATCGGTGGGGTCCAAAGAATTAGCGGAGAAGGTAGCTCCACATTTGCCTGTAGGAACGCAACTGTTTTATGGCACAGAAGGACTCGTAGAAGTTGCGGCAGGAACCGATGCGCATACGGTTGTTACAGCGGTGGTGGGGAGTGTTGGATTGGAGTCAACGCTTGCTGCCATAGACGCAGGCAAACAGATCGGGCTGGCCAACAAGGAGACATTGGTTACGGCGGGGCATATTGTTACTACAAGAGCGGCTGCCAAAGGAGTCTCTTTGCTACCCATCGATAGTGAGCACTCTGCGATATACCAATGTTTGAATGGTGAAAACAGAGAACGCTTGACAGGCATTACACTCACCGCTTCAGGTGGATCATTCCGTGATCTTACCCGTGAACAGTTGAAGAGCGTGACTATAGAGGATGCACTTAAACATCCGAATTGGTCAATGGGGTCCAAAATTACGATAGACTCGGCAACTATGGTTAACAAGGGTCTCGAGGTCATTGAAGCACATTGGTTATTTGGTCTTCGATATGATCAGATTAATGTATTGCTTCACCCAGAGAGTGTTATTCATTCCTATGTGGAATTTGATGACACAAGCATCATCGCACAACTGGGTAATCCGGATATGCGAGTTCCAATTCAATATGCACTGACTTACCCTGATCGCTTGCCATCACCAGCACAGCGTCTGTCTCTTGCTCAAGCTGGGAAATTACATTTCCGTGAAATGGATATGGAACGGTTCCCGTGTTTAAGAATGGCGTATGAGTGTGGTAAAATGGGAGGAACCGCAACAACGGCGTTTAATGCAGCCAACGAGGTTGCTGTAGCCCGTTTCTTGCGTAAAGAGATTTCATTCCTTAAAATAGAAGATATTATTGCTTCTGTGCTGGAAGCACACCACAATGTGGACGAGCCTGATCTGCAGGAGATCGCGCGTTGTGATCAGGAGAGCCGTAAGCTTGCGGCCAGTCTGTAATCTCTTTTTTCATAACAAATTGGAAGAAGTGATTCTCTTGTGCGGCATCAGAGAATAATGATAATCTAGAGGGACAGACTGCGGTATGTGCCGTGAAGGAGGATGGATAGGGATTGGAAACCATACAAGTGGTATTTCTAACGGTGCTCATGTTCTTTGTCATCGTGACGGTTCATGAATGGGGGCATTATTATTTTGCCAAACGCGCCGGTATTCTTGTACGGGAGTTTGCGATCGGTTTTGGTCCCAAATTGTTCTCATATAAAAGAAACGAGACTCAGTTTACATTACGTTTGTTGCCTTTTGGTGGATATGCACGGATGGCAGGGGAAGATCCGGAACTGGTAGAGATCCAGGAAGGACAGACCATCGCGGTAAGATCAGCGGATGACCAGGTGAAGATGATCTATCTGGATCAGTTGGATAATCGTAAAAATGTAATACGTGGTGAAGTCATCTCCATTGATATGGAGAATGCACTGAAGCTTCAACTGGATGTAGATGGTGAGATTCAGGAGTATCGTATTCATCCTCAAGCAATGTTGGTAAGCCGTGGCAAACAAACGCAGATTGCACCGAAAGATCGTCAATTCGGCAGCAAAACCGTTGGACAGCGTGCATTGGCTATTTTTGCGGGCCCACTCATGAACTTTATCTTGGCCTTTGTGCTGTTTGCTGTATATGCACAGATGGCAGGAGTTCCGGTGGAAAATCCAAAAAATCTTGAAATTGGTGAAGTGCTTGAAGGTGGGGCAGCCGATCAGGCGAACCTGCAAAAGGGTGATATTATTGAGACGATCAATGGTACTGTTATTGGTACAGATTCACAAAAAATGGTGTCGATGATTGCCGATTCCAAAGACAAGCCGATGGAATGGACGCTGCGCCGGGGTTCGGATACGTTTAATATAACGATTACTCCACGTGCTGTAGAAGGACAAGAGGGCGGTAAAGTGGGAATCGTACCTACGTTACCAACCCGATCTGTTGGATTTGTAGAGACATTTAAAGTCTCAGGCGTGGCCATGGTTGATACAACCAAAATAATATTTGAAGGTTTTAAACATCTGATCAATCAATTCAACATGGATGATATTGGTGGTCCAGTTCGTACATTTGAAGTGACAGGGCAAATTGCTAAACAAGGGATTGAACAGTTAACGAGATGGGCAGCGATTTTGAGTCTATATCTTGGGATATTTAACCTGCTACCAATACCTGCACTGGACGGCAGTCGTCTGGTATTTTTGGGAATTGAAGCGCTGCGCGGCAGACCTGTTGATCCCAATCGTGAAGGCATGGTGCATTTCATCGGATTTGCGATGTTGTTTGTGTTAATGCTGGCAGTAACTTACAATGATATATTACGTTTAATTAACGGATAATTACGGTTGGACTAGGCTCTGGACATTCAGAGATAGTCGTTATGGGAGGACGCTGGAGTCTTATGTCAAAGGAAAATGATAAACAGTTCGTGACTGAAATCACACCACAGGGTGAGGACTTCTCACGCTGGTACATTGATGTTATCAAAAAAGCTGATCTCATGGACTATGCACCCGTACGCGGTTGTATTGTGTTTAAACCAGACGGCTTTGAAATCTGGGAACATATTAAGGATGAGTTGGATCGTCGTTTCCGGGAAACGGGTCATCGCAATGCGTACTTCCCGATGTTCATTCCTGAGAGCTTCTTTCAAAAGGAAAAAGAGCACGTGGAAGGTTTTAATCCTGAATTACCATGGGTTACGGAAGCCGGCGGAGAGAAGCTGGAAGAACGTCTGGCAATCCGTCCTACATCCGAAACGATTATTGGTCACATGTATTCCAAGTGGATTCAGTCTTATCGGGACCTTCCGGTACTGATCAACCAGTGGGCTAACGTAGTTCGTTGGGAAAAAAGAACGTTGCCGTTCCTTCGCACAAGTGAGTTCCTGTGGCAGGAAGGTCATACTGCGCATGAGACCGAAGAAGAAGCACGTGAAGAAACGATGAAAATGCTTGAGATTTATCGTGAAGTGGTTGAGGAGTACTTGGCTATTCCTGTAATTGTGGGTCAGAAAACCAAATCCGAGAAGTTTGCGGGTGCGGTGGATACGTACTCGATCGAAGCCATGATGAAGGATGGACGTGCAGTACAAGCAGGTACATCTCACTACATGGGGACGAACTTTGCAAAAGCATTTGAAATCCAGTATCTTAGCCGCAATAATGTGCTGGAGCTGGCTTACACTACTTCATGGGGAGTAAGCACACGTTTGATCGGTGCATTAATTATGGTTCACGGAGATGACCGTGGTCTCGTACTTCCTCCTAAAGTGGCACCAACACAAGTGGTTATGATTCCAATTGGACCTCCGAAAACGCGTGATGCTGTTGTTGGTCGTGCAGATGAGTTGTTCACTGAGTTGAAAAAAGCTGGAGTCCGTGTGAAAATGGATGATCGCAGCGATGTTCGCCCAGGTTGGAAGTTCAATGAATACGAGATGCGCGGTGTTCCGATTCGTCTGGAGATTGGTCCACGTGATATGGAAAATGGCGTTTGTGTACTCGTATCACGCATCACAGGTGAGAAGAAAGTGGTAGAACAAGCAAACCTGGTAGAAGAGATCCAGGCTATGCTGACACAGATCCAGGTAGATATGTTAGAGCGTGCTCGCACATTTATGTCGGATAACTTCTACTCTGTGGATACACTCGATGAGATGAAAGAACTGATGGAAAATAAACGCGGGTTTACACTGGCTGGATGGTGCGGTTCAGAAGTTTGTGAAGATAAAGTAAGAGAAGTCACAGGTGCAACAAGCCGGAACATTCCGTTCCAGCCTGCGGAAGAAAAGCATACGTGCCTGGCTTGTGGTGAACAGGCGGAACACACGGTTGTGTTTGCAAGAGCATACTAAGTCAGGATCACTTGACGAAAGGCACTTATTCACCGTTTAAGTAATGAATGGAGAGCTTCTGTCGGATAAAATGAGTCGGTGCGAGTTCGGATCGGTGACATTTTTGAATGCAGGGGCTTTTCATGCTTTAAGGGGGTACAAGGAGGAACACGATGAGCGGATTCGAGGAGAAGAGAAAACGGTTTGAGTTGTTGATGAAACAGGCAGAGCTTCCGGCTGGTCTGTTAGAGCCCTATTTTTTGGATGGATGGATTGAACAAGTAGAGACCAATCGAAGTAATCGGGAATGGAATATTCTGATTGCGAAGGATACGTTGGTACCCGCTCCAATCTATCGCACATTTTGCCTGCATATTCAAGAGAAGATGAATCATATCGCCAAAATTTCATTTGGCTTCAAATACACGGACCAAGTACAAAATGGTGATATCGTCAGTGAATATTGGAATCTGTTTCTGGAGTGGGTTACCCGTGAGATTCCATCTGTAAATGGTTGGATGAACCGGACAACCTTTGAATGTGAAGAGGATCTTCTACAACTGACAATGAGTGATGCAACGTCGATGGAATTGGCTCGTAAGAAACAGATTGATCAGGCTATTACGAAATTCTATGAAAAATACTTTCATCTACCTCTTCGCATCAAGATGCAAGTGGGTGAAGTGGGAAGCAATAAAGAGGCCATGGAACAGTTCCAAGCCCAAAAACGTGTAGAAGAACTTGAGGTCATCGAGAAGATGATGAGTGAAGTGGACACAGAAATCCTGGTGGATGAGGAGCAGGGTGATCTGCGTTTGCAAATGGGTTATGACATCAAGGAACCTGCAGTACCCATGCAGGAAATCCAGGATGAAGAGAAAAAGGTCACGCTTCAAGGTTCGGTGTTTGGACTGGATCGTAAAGAACTGCGAAACGGAAATACGTTGTTTACCTTCTACCTGACCGACTTCACGGATTCCATGCAAATGAAGATGTTTGCCAAAACAAAAGAGGATGTTAAAATTCTCAGTTTGTTGGCTAACGGTAAATGGGTAAAAGTGCGTGGTCGTGTAGAATATGACCGGTTTATGCAAATTCCTGAACTCGCCATGATTCCTTCGGATTTGATTGAAGTTAAAGCACCGCCGTCTCGCAAAGATAATGCACCAGAGAAACGGGTGGAGTTCCATTTGCACTCTACAATGAGTACGATGGATGCTGTAACTTCAATTGACAAATACGTGAAAATGGCAGCCGAGTGGGGACATAAGGCGATTGCTGTCACTGATCATGGTGGGGTGCAGGTATATCCCGAGGCTTCCAAGGCTGCTAAGAAAAACGGGATTAAGATGATCTACGGCCTTGAGGCCAATGTCGTGAATGACTCTGTTGCCGTTGTAATGGCTCCTCAGCCATTGGATCTACAAACAGCAACATACATCGTATTTGATATCGAGACCACAGGTTTGTCGGTAACACAGAACAAAATCATTGAGATTGCAGCCGTGAAGATGCAAGATGGTAAAGAAATCGACCGATTTGCAACGTTTGTGAATCCGCATGAACGCATTCCCTACAACATTCAGCAGTTGACCAATATTAATGATGACATGGTTAAAGACGCACCTGAGCTGGAGCCTGTTATCCGTGATTTTGTGCAGTTTGCTGGTGATGGTGTGCTTGTTGCGCATAATGCACGTTTTGACATGGGCTTTATCCAGGCTTCCCTGAAGCAAATTGGAATGCCAGAGCTTCCTAACCCAGTCCTTGATACGTTGGAACTGGCACGATTGTTATTTCCAAAAAATAAGAACCACCGTCTGAATACGATGGCGGATAAATATAAGGTTGGACTTGAAAGTCATCACCGTGCCATTGATGATACGGTTGCACTCGCGGGTATACTGATCGGATTATTAAATGATGCTGCTCAGATGAAAGGATTAACGAGGCTTGATCGCTTGAACGATTATGTAGGTGTCGACTTGTCGAATACAAGACCTTTCCATTGTGGCATCTATGCATTGAATGATGTCGGTAAGAAAAATCTATATAAGCTGGTATCTCTCTCTCATACGGAACATTTCAAGCGGGTACCGTGCATTCCCAAATCAAAACTGATAAATTTGCGTGAAGGCCTTGTTATTATATCGGGCTGTGAAAAAGGGGAGTTTTTCGAAGCGGTGCTTAACAAATCGCTCGAAGAAGCGGAAGAGATCGCTGAGTTCTATGACATACTGGAGATTCAACCACTTACAATGTATATGCATTTGGTGGATAAAGGGTTGGTGGCTACACCCGAAGAAATCAAAACAGCGATCCGTAAAGTCATTGATATAGGTGCAAAACTTAATAAACCGGTCATAGCCACAGGTAACGTGCACTATTTGGAACCACGTGACAAGTTATATCGGGATATCACCATTCACGGTATTACAGGATTTAGTCCACTGAAAGATCAACGTAAACCGGATGCACATTTTAGAACGACAGAGGAAATGCTGGAAGAATTCCAGTTTCTGGGTCAAGAGAAAGCATACGAGGTCGTTGTTACAAATACGGTGGAGTTGTCTGACCGATTTGAGGAAATTAAGTTATTCCCGGACAAACTGTTTACTCCGATTCTGGAAGGTGCGGACGAAGAAATCCGTAATACCTGCTATAACACTGCCAAGTCCATCTATGGTGAGGAATTACCAGAAGTAATCGTGGCACGACTAGAGAAAGAACTCATTCCAATCATTAAATACGGTTTTTCTGCCAACTATCTGATCTCGGAACGCTTGGTTAAAAAATCAAATCAGGATGGTTATCTCGTAGGTTCGCGGGGATCGGTAGGCTCCTCGGTTGTTGCTACATTCCTGGGGATATCCGAGGTTAATCCACTGCCTGCTCATTACATTTGTGTGAATTCGGAGTGCAAACACAGCGAGTGGTTCCTGGACGGCAGTGTTCGGAGTGGTTTTGACCTTCCAGAGAAAGAATGTCCGAATTGTGGTGGCACACTTAAAGGAGAAGGCCAGGATATTCCGTTTGAGACCTTCCTTGGATTTAAAGGAGATAAAGTTCCCGATATTGACTTGAACTTCTCTGGTGATTATCAGCCTCATGCTCATAACTATACGAAAGTACTATTTAGTGAGAAGAGTGTTTTCCGTGCGGGGACCATTGGTACGGTGGCTGAGAAAACAGCATTTGGTTTTGCCAAGAAGTATGAGGAAGAACATCACAAGAAATGGCGCGGAGCTGAATTGAATCGTTTGGCCTCTGGCTGTACTGGGGTGAAACGGAGTACTGGACAGCACCCCGGCGGTATTGTCGTGGTACCTGATTATATCGAAGTCGAAGACGTTACACCTGTTCAGTTTCCGGCTGACGACGTTAATGCGGAGTGGAAAACCACACACTTTGATTATCATGCTTTTGAAGAAAACTTGCTGAAACTTGATATTCTGGGGCACGATGATCCAACTATGATGCGGATGTTACAGGATTTGACAGGGGTCGATCCGACGACCATTCCGATGAATGATCCCAAAGTCATGAGCATGTTTAACTCAACCGACGCTCTGGGTGTAACACCGGAACAGATTAGGTCGCCAGTCGCGACGTTTGGCGTGCCAGAGATGGGAACGAAGTTTGTACGTCAGATGCTTGTTGAATCCCAGCCGACGTCTTTTGCCGATTTACTGCAGATTTCCGGATTGTCCCATGGTACAGGGGTATGGCTTGGAAACGCTCAGGATCTGATTAAGAACGGAACGTGTAACATTAAGACGGTAATTGGTTGTCGGGATGATATCATGTTATTCCTGATCTATAAAACGGGAATGGACGCAAGTCTTGCCTTTAAGATTACCGAGAGTGTTCGTAAGGGACGGGGGTTGCCACAGGAATGGATTGACGAGATGAAGAATTGTAAAGTGCCTCAATGGTACATTGATTCGTGTCTCAAAATCCAGTACATGTTCCCGAAGGCTCACGCGGCCGCTTATGTTATTTCGGCAGTACGTACGGCGTTCTTCAAGCTGTATCATCCGATTGAATATTACGCAACTTACTTTACCGTGCGGGCGGATGAGATTGATATCGAACTGATGTGTCAGGGATATGACGCGATCTATCGCAAAATTACGGAAATTGAGCAATTAGGTTTCCAAGCACCTCCAAAAGAGAAAAACATGTTACCTGTCCTGGAAATGGGTCTGGAAATGGCAGCACGCGGATTCTCGCTGAAGTCCATTGACTTATACCGTTCGGAAGCGACAAAGTTCATCGTTGACGGAAAATCACTAATCCCTCCATTTTCGGCGTTGGCAGGAATCGGGGATAATGCTGCTCGCAATATTGCTGCAGCAAGAGATCATGGTGAGTTTCTATCGGTCGAGGACTTCCAGCAGAAGTCGAAAGCAAGTAAGACCATTGTTGAACTCCTGTCGAATATGGGATGTTTCCGTGGCTTGCCAGAGAGCAATCAGCTTTCCCTTTTCTAGGATTGAATTTGGATTTAAACATAGCGATTGTTGGGGGAACGTAATTTTTCCTTCATTAGTAAGTAAACTACCTGAACCATCGCTTACTTGTCACTATTACCAGACTATGTTATAATTTTTGAAGTGAACGAGATAGTACGAATTTCTAAAGAGTGGGGAAACCCACTCTTTAGTCTTTGGTATACAAGAATCTTGGGTATTGAATAATCTGCCAGTGCTTTTTTGCTGGTGTAACCTAAGTTGGAGGTTATTGGTTTTGAGCACAACGAACATTAAATCTACCGTGGAAGAAATGATCCAACCCTACTTGAACGAACAAGGCTTCGAGCTGGTTGACATCGAATACGTCAAAGAAGGCAGCAACTGGTTTTTACGGGTGTATGTCGACAAAGAGGGTGGCATCGACATCGACGATTGCGTCTTGATCAGCGAAAAGCTGAGCGCCAAGCTGGATGAGAACGATCCGATTCCAACCATCTATTTCCTTGAAGTGTCTTCTCCCGGTGCGGAGCGTCCACTGAAAAAACCTGAGGACGTTACCAAATCTGTAGGCAAAAATGTTTTTGTTACAACCTACGAGCCGGTGAACGGATTGAAGGAATTTGAAGGCAAGCTGCTTTCCTTTGATGACGGGGAACTCGTGATCGAAGCAGGCAAAAAACAGCATGCCATTTCTTATGATAAGGTTGCCAGTGCGCGCCTAGCTATTTTGTTTTAAGTGCCTTGTTCACTTTATTAATGAAAAAGACACATCTCACGATAACGGCAAGGTGCTCATGAGTTCAGAGCCTTTCGCCGTTTTACGTATGAGATGCCATGTTTGAAAGGGGGATCAACATTCATGAGTATGGATTTTATTGAAGCAATGAATGAATTGGAACGGGAAAAAGGGATCAGCAAGGATGTGCTGTTTGAAGCGATCGAGGCTGCACTAATTTCCAGCTACAAGCGGAATTTCAACACGGCCCAGAATGTGCGTGTTGACATGAACCGTAATACGGGAGTTATTCGGGTGTATGCCCGTAAATTGATCGTGGAAGAAGTCCTGGATTCACGTACCGAAATTTCATTGCCTGCTGCACGAGAAATCAACCCACACTTCCAGCTGGAAGATATTGCGGAGATTGAAGTTACGCCGCGTGATTTCGGACGTATCGCCGCACAAACTGCCAAACAGGTAGTGACCCAGCGGATTCGTGAAGCCGAACGCGGCCTGATCTACAACGCTTTCGTAGATAAGGAAGAAGATATCGTTACGGGAGTGGTGCAGCGTCAGGATTTGCGCAATATCTACATCGATCTGGGCAAAATCGAAGCGGCTTTACCGCTGACCGAATTGATGCCGAACGAGAAGTTTGTTCATGGTGACCGTATTAAGGCGTATATCACCAAGGTCGAGAATACGACGAAAGGGCCGCAAATCATTTTGTCCCGTACCCATCCGGGCCTCTTGAAACGTCTCTTTGAACTGGAAGTGCCCGAGATCTTTGACGGTGTAGTTGAAATTCGCTCCGTCGCTCGCGAAGCAGGGTTCCGCTCCAAGATTGCCGTTCATTCCCGCAACGAAGAAGTTGATCCAGTTGGATCATGTGTAGGTCCTAAGGGAATGCGCGTGCAGACCATTGTGGGTGAGCTGCGCGGTGAAAAAATCGACATCGTTCGTTTCTCCGATCAGGTAGACGAATATGTTGCTAATGCACTGAGTCCTTCCAAAGTATTGGAAGTTCATGTATTTGAGGAAGAAAAGATGGCTCGGGTTATCGTTCCGGACTATCAACTGTCGCTCGCAATTGGTATCAAAGGCCAAAATGCCAGATTGGCAGCCAAATTAACCGGCTGGAAAATCGACATTAAGAGCGAGAGCCAGGCGGAACAGGAATTCGGCAGAGAAAAAGATTCTTCTTCTGAAATGCATCAGGATTCCGTCTCCGTCGACTAAAGTAAAGTACGGGGGGCGCTGACGTATGAAACCAAAAAAAGTGCCGCTGCGCAAATGTGTGGCATGCCAAGAAATGATGCCCAAAAAGCAGCTGATTCGCATTGTTAAAACGCCAGAGGATGAAGTGCTGATCGATTTGACTGGCAAAAAATCCGGACGTGGTGCCTATTTATGCGGCAAAGAGTCCTGTTTTAAGCTCGCACTCAAAAACCGGGCTTTGGATCGGGCGTTAAAAGGCAAAGTCTCACCTGAAATTTACGAGCAATTAGCAGCTGACTTCATCGCGGTTGAGGATGAATTCAAAGCAGCACAGGAGCGTGAACATGACTAATATTAAAACGCTGTCTTATTTGGGACTCTCTATGCGTGCAGGTAAACTTGTAACAGGTGAAGAAATTGTACTTAAAGCGATCCGTTCTTCCGAAGCTAAAATGGTTATTGTTGCGGGTGACGCCTCAGCCAATACACAAAAGAAATTTCGCGATAAATGCGGAACTTATAAGGTTCCTCTGTTGATCGGATTTGACCGGGATAGTCTGGGTTCAAGTATCGGTAAAGACACGCGTGTTGTTCTTGCAGTAACGGATCGAGGGTTTGCAAAAATGATCTCCAAGCAAGTCGGTATAATGTCGGAGGTGGAGTATATTGAGTAAACAGGAAAACAAGGATAAATTGCGAGTTTATGAATATGCGAAGTCCCTTAATATGAGTAGTAAAGAAATTATAACCATTCTTAAAAAGCTGGAAATTCCCGTAAACAATCATATGAGTGTCATGGAGAATGGTTCAGTCGGTAAGGTGGAACAATTTTTTAAAGATATAAAATCCACTGCTGCTTCGAAACAAGGCAACGATGCAAAACCAGTTGCTACTTCGGCAGTGCGCAGTGACAAACCAGTGGACAGCAACAAGCCGGCCGGCGGAGTGAACACGCCGAAGAGCAGTAACCCATCCGGTAGTCCCGTACAAACAAAAATACAACAGGAAAAGCAGGTAGGTATGAACAATAGACCAAATTCCAACAATAACAATGGCACCCAAAGACCCAGCGGCCAAGACAGCCGCAACAGAACGAACTCTTCCCAAGGCTCAAGCCAAGGAGGACAATCAACTAACCGTCCAAGACCAGCTCAAGGTGGACAAAGCAGTACTGCATCCCGTCCGCAAGGATCGGGTCAACGTCCGAATAACAGCGGTGGCGGTCAAGTAAGAACTTCAGGACCTAACAGCGGTGGTAATACAGGTACTGCTGGCAACCGTAGCGGTGGGCAAGGTCAGAGCCAAGGACAAGGCCAACGTCGAAGCGGCCCAGGTGGTACTACTGGCAGCAACAACAACAGTGGTAACCGTTCGAACAGCGGTGGCGGTGGACGTCGTTATGATGACAACCGTGGCGGTAACTTCCGTGGTAACCGTGGTGGCAAGAACAACCGCAACAGAAATCAACAACAGTACCAACAACGTGAGAAAATTGATAACACACCTAAGAAAATCATCGTTCGTGGTGATATGACTGTAGGTGAAACAGCGAAGTTGCTCCATAAGGATGCTTCCGAAGTTATCAAAAAGCTCATCGCTATGGGCGTTATGGCAACAATCAACCAAGAGCTTGATATCGAAACGATCCTTCTGCTTTCAGGTGAATTCGGTGTTGAGGTTGAAGTGAAGATTGTGCTTGAAGATGACCGTTTTGAAACACTGGAAGAGAATGATGATGCTGCTGACTTGCAAGCTCGTCCTCCCGTAGTTACAATCATGGGTCACGTTGACCATGGTAAAACAACTTTGCTGGATGCCATTCGTTCCACGAATGTAACAGGCGGCGAAGCAGGCGGAATCACGCAACATATTGGTGCATACCAAGTCGAAATCAACAACAAAAAAATTACGTTCCTGGATACTCCGGGTCATGAAGCGTTTACAGCGATGCGTGCACGTGGAGCACAGGTTACGGATATTACAATTATTGTTGTAGCTGCCGATGACGGTGTTATGCCACAAACGGTTGAGGCAATTAACCATGCCAAAGCTGCGGGGCTTCCAATTATCGTGGCTGTCAATAAAATTGACAAACCGGGCGCTGATCCGGATAAGGTAAAACAAGAATTGACTAACTATGAACTCGTTCCGGAAGAGTGGGGCGGAGATACCATCTTTGTTAACGTATCAGCAAAACAAAGAATGGGTCTGGAAGGTCTGCTTGAAATGATTCTGCTCGTTGCAGAAGTGAACGAATACAAAGCGAACCCGGACAAACGTGCCCGTGGTACAGTGATTGAAGCCGAGCTGGATAAAGGACGTGGCCCAGTTGCACGTATCCTCGTACAGCACGGTACATTGAAAGTCGGCGATGCTTTCGTAGCAGGTAACTGCTTCGGTCGTGTCCGTGCGATGGTCAATGACAAAGGTCGTCGTCTGAAAGAGGCTGGACCTTCAACACCTGTAGAAATCACAGGTTTGACTGAAGTTCCAGGTGCGGGAGATCCATTCATGGTGTTTGAAGATGAGCGCAAAGCGCGTTCCATCGCTGACAAACGTGCGATTACGCAACGTGAATCCGATCTGGGTACACATACTCGCGTAACGTTGGATGATTTGTTCCAGCACATCAAAGATGGCGAGATCAAAGATCTGAACGTAATCATCAAAGGTGACGTACAAGGTTCGGTTGAAGCGTTGAAAGGTTCCCTTGCGAAGATCGAAGTTGAAGGTGTACGCGTGAAAATCATTCATAGCGGCGCTGGTGCAATCACTGAGTCCGACATCATTTTGGCGGCAGCATCCAATGCCATCGTGATTGGTTTCAACGTTCGTCCTGATAACCAGGCGAAAGCAACTGCAGATCAAGAGCAAGTAGACATTCGTCTGCATCGCGTAATCTACAGTGTTATCGAAGAAATTGAACAAGCGATGAAAGGTATGCTTGATCCGATCTACAAAGAAAAAGTTATCGGTCATGCTGAAGTTCGGAGCACGTTCTCCATCAGTAAAGTGGGTACCATCGCTGGTTGTATGGTTACCTCGGGTAAAATTACGCGTTCTGCGGAAGCACGCCTGATTCGTGATGGCATTGTCCTTTACGAAGGTAAGCTGGATTCCCTGAAACGTTATAAAGATGATGCCAAAGAAGTAGCACAAGGTTACGAGTGCGGTATCACACTTGATAAATATAATGATCTCAAAGAAGGCGACGTTATCGAAGCTTTCATTATGGAGACAGTACAACGATAAGCAAGGAAGCATGAGGTGAACAACGATGGCTAAGATTCGTACAGGTAGAGTGGGCGAGCAGATCAAGAAAGAAATCAGTCTGCTCATCCAGTCTGAACTGAAAGATCCACGTATCGGCTTTATTACGGTAACGGGAGTCGAAGTGACAGGAGACTTGTCGCAAGCCAAAGTTTATCTGAGTGTCTTCGGTGAACAGGAACAAAAAGATAACACGCTCAAAGCTCTGGCAAAAGCAAATGGATTTTTGCGTTCCGAGCTGGGTAAACGTATCCGGTTCCGGCATGTTCCCGAATTGATATTTAAGATTGATGAATCCATCGCTTATGGCAGCCGAATTGAGAAGCTGCTTGGCGATATTGGTTCCGACAAGAACGAATCCCAGTAACAGAATAGAGGAGACGGCAATGCACACTTATGAACAGGCGCTCCAGGCCGGAAAGCAATTTCTGCTGGAGCATGATGATTACCTGGTCGTGTCGCATGTACAGCCGGACGGTGACGCAGTCAGCTCGACGGTAACGGTGGGCTGGCTGCTGTCATGTCTGGGTAAGACATTCACGATGATTAATGAAGGCGAAATCCCCGGGCGCATGCAATTTTTGTGGGAAGCAGGCAACATTGTGAACATGACCGAACAACCACTGCAGCGAAAATATAAAGCTGTTATCTGTGTGGATTGTGCAGACTTTGCCAGAGTAGGTTTGACACGTCATTATTTCGAAGACGATGCTGTTATTTTGAATATTGATCATCACCCTACAAATGACGGTTATGGTACAGTCAACATCATTAAGTCAGATGCTGCTGCAACGGCTGAAATTTTGTTCGATTTTCTTAACCTGTTCCAAGTAACATGGGATAAAGATGTTGCGACGGCAGTTTATACAGGATTGCTTACCGATACAGGTGGGTTCCGCTATGCCAACACCAGTCCAAATGTAATGACAACGGCATCCAGACTGCTTGAACATGGCGTGGATGGACCCTATCTCGCCCAGACCTTGTTGGAGCAGGTGACTCTTCCACAAGTTCGGATTTTGAATCAGGCACTATCAAGCCTGCAGATGACAGATGATGGAAAGATAGCCTGGGTTGTTATTACACCAGATGATATGGTCGCTTGTGGAGCAGCTAATGAAGATCTTGAAGGGGTAGTGAACTATCCGCGCAACATTCAGGGCGTGGAAGTTGGTATCTTTTTCAAAGTCATCAACGAGAATGCAGTCAAGGTTTCTTTGCGTTCAGCTGGTAAGATTGATGTTGCTGCACTAGCACAGACCTTTGGCGGAGGCGGGCATGTGCTTGCAGCCGGATGTCGTCTGGAAGGCAGACTTGATGATATTGTCGCAAAAGTACTGAAGCAGGTGAATTCACAATGGTAAAGCCATTTGAAGGTGTACTTCCGGTATATAAACCGGCGGGATTTACTTCTCATGATGTTGTAGCCAAAATGCGTCGCATTCTCAAAATGAAGCGCATTGGCCATACGGGCACACTTGACCCACAAGTTACAGGCGTTCTGCCGCTCTGTCTTGGACGGGCGACACGTGTGGTGGAGTACATGCAGGAGCTTCCGAAGGAATATCTGGCTACGCTTAGATTGGGACTGTCTACTGACACAGAGGATATGACAGGGGAAGTCATTGAGCGGGCTGAAATGACTGTGGAAGTAACACAAGAACAGGTTCAACAGGTGCTTGAGCAGTTTCTGGGCACGATCTCACAGGTACCACCTATGTATTCTGCGGTAAAGGTAGACGGCAAACGTCTTTATGAGCTTGCTCGTGAAGGTAAGACGGTAGAGCGTAAGAGCCGTGAGGTCACAATCTATGAGCTCGAACTTACAGGAATTGAGACTCAGGGTGAGACCACCGATATATCCTTCCGGGCCTTATGTTCAAAAGGTACCTATATTCGGACATTGTGTGTAGACATCGGCCGACAACTCGGATATCCATCGACCATGGTTCGACTGGAGCGTACGATATCGGCAGGTATCTCTGCAGATCGTTGTCTTCGTATTGAAGAAGTGGAACAACTTATGGCTGATGGGACTTTGGCGGAGGCGCTTATTCCTGTTGACGAGGCTATTGCTTCGATTCCGGCCCACAAGGTTGGAGAAGAACAGGCCAAAGGAGCACTTCAAGGTCAGAAACTGTCTGCACGTCTTCTGGAACCCCCTGTAGAGCAACCTGGTTTGTTACGGTTGTATGCTCAGGATGATACGTTTCTGGGGATATTTGAACGGGATGAACTAAAACCAACGGTGAGGGCAGTTAAAGTCTTTTTACCGGAATAAAGAGGTCTCGGGCTTGAAGCTGTTGTGGTGATGCTCAAGCTTGGCCTATCTAGTGAAATGCAGGTGAATGATTGTGAAAACCGTAATGCTAACCTATCCGCAGACGTTACATTCGACTGAGCTGAGCACACTTCCGCAAGTGCTTGCGATTGGTCAATTCGACGGACTGCATCTCGGACATGCAAGTGTCATTTTATCAGCTGTCCGCATTGCGCGGGAAACGGGCATGCAGGCAGCGGTCATGACCTTTCATCCACATCCGAAGGAAGTTATGCGCAAAGGGGATTACGAGGGTTATTTAACTCCCTTAAGAGATAAAGAAGACATCTTGGCAGGAATGGGCGTTGATGTACTTTATGTGGTGGAGTTCAATGAAGATTTCTCCCGGTTGACGCCACAACAATTCGTACAGGACCTGTTGATTCCTCTTCAGACACGAACAGCAGTGGTGGGTTTTGACTTCCGTTTCGGTCATAAGGGTGCTGGGGATGAACAGCTTCTTCGTACTTTGGGAGAAGGAGAGATGACGGTGGAAACCGTTCCTCCTTTCTTGTTAAATGGTGAAAAAGTGAGCAGTTCTCTCATTCGTGGCCTGTTGAAGCGTGGGGAGATGGATGAGGCCAGTCAGTGGCTTGGCCGACCTTACAGCATCAGAGGAACCGTCATTCACGGGGAGAAGCGTGGACGAACGATTGGATTTCCTACAGCCAACCTTGAACTCACGGATCATTACGTTACCCCGTCGAAGGGTGTTTACGCTGTTCGTGTGCAGTATGGCGAACAGGAACTGCACGGCGTAATGAATCTCGGTGTGAAACCTACGTTTCACGAAAGCGGGATGAAACCTACGTTTGAAGTGCACCTGCTTGATTTTGAGGGACACTTGTATGACCAGGAACTAAAGGTTGAGCTCGTTCACTATATTCGTGCAGAACGAAAGTTTGACTCTATTGATGCATTGATTAGCCAGATTCGTGAAGATGCATTAACTGCCGGCCGCCTGTTATCTTAAAGGTTCTGGATTAAATGCATGTTTACATTTACTTTAACTAGGCAATTATGATATACTGTACTACGTTGTCGATTGAGACAACATTAACCTTGGCTTGGTTGCTTGCTCTCACCGGCGGTGACGAGGCTAATGGCGATTATATTGAAGGAGGTGAACAGGATGGCATTGACTCAAGAACGTAAACAACAACTGATCGACGAGCACAAAACTCACGAGTCCGATACAGGATCTCCAGAGGTGCAAGTTGCTATCCTTACGGAAAACATCAGAAGTTTGACAGACCACTTGCGTACGCATAAGAAAGACCACCACTCACGTCGTGGACTTTTGAAAATGGTAGGTCAACGTCGTAAGCTTTTGGCTTACGTGAAAAACAAAGATGTTAAACGTTACAGCGCACTGATCGAAAAACTCGGATTGCGTCGTTAATTATCGTACATGTTTTCAAAACCAACCTGGCTGTTATCCGTCATTCTTTTGTCTAAAAGGACAAGCGGAACTTACAGCCGGGTTGTTTTGTAGATGAACATGTTGCCATATATTTGTAGATGGGGCTCCGTGAGGAGCTTTTGTTGTGCAGGTTAGCATGTTGAAAGTTCCATACATAGCTAATGAATGCTGGACAAGCAGGAAATACTGTGAATATGCAGAATCCATTGAATTAGGAACGAATAAAAGGAGGGGTTTCATGGAACAGCGTGTTGAAATGCAGCTTGGTGGAAGAAAGCTTACGTTTGAGACCGGGCGTTTGGCCAAGCAGGCTAATGCTGCCGTTAAGGTAACATACGGGGATACCGTGGTATTGTGTACCGTGACAGCATCAAGTGAGCCGAAAGATCTGGACTTTTTCCCATTAACGGTGAACTATGAAGAAAGATTGTACGCCGTAGGTAAAATCCCGGGTGGATTTATTAAACGTGAAGGCAGACCGAGTGAGAAAGCTATTCTTTCAAGCCGTCTGACAGACCGTCCAATTCGTCCATTGTTCCCGGAAGGCTTCCGGAATGATGTACAAGTTTTGAACATCGTTATGAGTGTGGACCAGGATTGCGAACCGCAAATCGCTGCAATGATCGGTACATCAGCAGCATTGAGCATTTCGGATGTTCCATTCAGCGGACCGATTGGTGGCGTGAAAGTTGGACGTATTAATGGTGAGTTCATCATTAATCCAACGATTGCACAGCTTGAAGTCAGTGAACTTGAGCTGGTGGTTGCAGGAACTAAGGATGCCATCATGATGGTTGAGGCTGAAGCAAACGAATTACCGGAAGAAGTAATGCTTGAAGCAATCATGTTTGGACATGACGAGATCAAAAACATTGTTGCGGTAATCGAACAACTCGTGCAAGTTGCTGGTAAAGAAAAAATGGCTGTTAAGTTGCATGCCGTTAATGCTGAAGTCAACAGCAGTGTGCGTGATTTCGCAAGTGCTCGTCTGGTTGAAGCCGTTAAAATTGCCGAGAAGCATGCTCGTCAAGATGCAATCGATCTAGTGAATGACGAAACTGTTGCTCACTTTGAAGAGAAATATATTGAAAGTCCTGAATTGCTTAAAGACGTGAAGGAAGTCCTGCACGATATCGTTAAAGAAGAAGTGCGCCGTCTGATCACACATGATAAAGTTCGTCCGGATGGGCGTGGACTTGCTGAGATTCGTCCAATTGAATGTGATACTTCCCTGCTGCCACGTACGCACGGTTCAGGTTTGTTCACACGTGGACAAACTCAAGCACTTAGCATCTGTACCCTTGGTGCACTGGGCGATGTTCAGATTTTGGACGGAATCAGCCTTGAAGAAACGAAACGTTTCATGCATCACTATAATTTCCCACCATTCAGCGTAGGTGAAGCTCGTCCATTACGTGCTCCAGGCCGTCGCGAAATCGGACATGGTGCTCTGGGTGAGCGTGCGCTTTCCAAAGTCATCCCTTCCGAAACAGACTTCCCATACACGATTCGTCTCGTATCTGAAGTTCTGGAATCCAACGGTTCAACTTCCCAGGCAAGTATCTGTGCCAGCACACTAGCTATGATGGATGCAGGTGTACCAATCAAAGCTCCAGTTGCGGGTGTAGCTATGGGTCTGATCAAAGATGGAGATCATGTATCCATTCTGAGTGATATTCAAGGTATGGAAGATCACCTCGGTGATATGGACTTCAAAGTAGCCGGAACACCTGAAGGTGTAACTGCGATTCAAATGGACATCAAAATTGATGGTATTGATCGTCAAATTTTGTCTGAAGCATTGGCTCAAGCCAAAGAAGGTCGTTTGCACATCTTGAGCAAAATGACTGAAGTGATGAATACGCCACGTGAGCAGTTATCACAATATGCACCTAAAATTACAACGATGCATATCAATCCGGACAAAATCCGTGATGTGATCGGTGCAGGTGGTAAAATTATCAATAAAATCATCGAAGAAACCGGTGTTAAAATTGATATTGAACAGGATGGACGTGTCTTTATCGCTTCTTCCAACCAGGAGATGAATGATAAAGCCAAAGCGATCATCGAAGGTATTGTGCGCGAAGTATTGGTCGGCGAGATTTATGTCGGCAAAGTAAAACGCGTAGAGAAATTCGGTGCATTCGTTGAAGTGCTTCCGAACAAAGAAGGTCTGGTACACATCTCGCAACTGTCAACTGAACGTGTTGCCAAAGTGGAAGATGTTGTAGCTATCGGTGATTCCATTACGGTAAAAGTAACGGAAATTGACCCACAAGGTCGAATCAACTTGTCCCGTAAAGCAGTTTTGACTGCTGAAGCTCCGGCTCAATCCTAGGATACCGAAGCGACAGGTTATAAATGGATAGATTGAATGAAGAGACAGAATGTGAATTTCTGGCTCTTTTTTTAACGTTTAAATTTGTAAAGCAAGGATGAAACCATGGCTTAGCATTCATATTTTTGCCCTTGTCCTCATATGATGGGGACAAAGACGGCGGGAGGATGGAGCTGTGGGAAACCAATCCAAAAAGCTGGCGGCTGTTCTGGCGGGTGTGACTGCGGTCATATTGATCGGACAAGTTGGCAGTGTACGTACATACATTACGGAGATCCGTGATGGGCCAGGTACGCAAAATGCTTTTGATATGTTTAAGGAGGCAACTGGGGAAGATGCGCTGTTGTCTGCGATTCGGGATAAAGCGGCTGAAACGAAAATTGCTCCGGTGAATGCCAGAGTGGATCGGGTATGGAAAGCGATTCCTGGTTATAATGGCATTGAGATTGATGTGGAAGCGACATACCGTAAGGCGCTGAGTGGAACGTTGAATACCAAAATAGCGTATGTCTACCGTCAGATTGAGCCGGAGATTCAGCTTAAAGATTTGGGTGCACATCCGATCTATCGGGGCAATGCAAACAAACCGATGGTTTCTTTTATGATTAATGTAGCCTGGGGGAACGAGTACATTAAACCGATGCTGGATACGCTTGATGCCGAGAAAGTGAAGGCTACTTTTTTTCTGGATGGAAGTTGGTTAAGCAAAAACGTTGAACTGGCCAAAGAAATTCAGAAACGTGGGCATGAGATGTCCAACCATGCATATTCTCACCCTAATATGAGTCGATTGAGCGCAGAACGGGCCAAGCTGGAAATTAGCAAAACCCAGGATCTGCTCCATAAAACACTGGGCGTAGAGAATCGTTGGTTTGCTCCGCCTTCTGGTGACTTTAATCAAAAGACCGTTGACATTGCTTCATCCATGGGACTGCAAACCGTGTTATGGACAGTAGATACTGTGGATTGGCGTAAGCCAAGCCCGGATGCCGTTGTTGCCAAAATTGCTAAAAATACCGAGGCAGGCACGTTAATTCTAATGCACCCTACAGCTGCTTCTTCGGGAGCTTTAAAGGGCATGATTCAATCCATACGGGCCAAAGGTTTGGTGCTCGGAACAGTAAGTGAGACGCTGTCTTCGGAACGTGTAATTACCTCTGCGGTTGAGTGAACGTTGTTTTTTTGTTAATATCAAACAGTTGGAACCAAATGTCGATTTCAATTTCAAGGTTGAGATCAAGGCAATTATAGAGATGTAGGAGGGCCACCATGAAAAAAATTCAGCTGGGCAATGGCCTCAGAGTTGTCATGGAACAGATACCGACCTGCCGTTCTGTGTCTTTCGGAATATGGGTCAAGACAGGTTCGCGCAATGAGCAACCTGCAAGTAACGGAGTATCACATTTTATTGAACACATGTTGTTCAAAGGAACAGATCGTTATGATGCCAAGGCGATTGCGGAGCAGTTCGATGCGATCGGTGGTAACGTGAACGCGTTCACTTCCAAAGAATACACGTGTTATTATGCTAAAGTGTTGGATGAACATTTGCCGATTGCGGTTGATGTATTGTCTGATATGTTTTTCCGCTCCAAAATGGATGATGGTGAATTGATCAAGGAGAAAAATGTCATTCTGGAAGAAATCTCGATGTATGAAGATACGCCTGATGATATGGTTCATGATCTGATGGCCTTGGCCGCCTATGGTGAGCATCCACTCGCATACCCAATCCTGGGTACGGAAGAACGTCTCAAAGCGATGGATTCCAGTCATCTGCGTGCATATATGAAGGAGCACTACACGATTGAGAACACAGTCATTAGTATCGCGGGTAATATTGATGACAGTGTAATCGATCTGATGGAGAAACATTTTGGTGCTTTTGATGTAAATGGAGTAACCGAAGCAGTCACGATGCCAGCCTTCCAAAGCGGACAGCTCTTTCACAAAAAGAAAACGGAACAGAATCATATCTGTATTTCGTTCCCGGGGTGTAAAATCGGAGATCCCCTGCAATTCGCTATGGTTGTTCTGAATAACGCCATTGGTGGAGGCATGAGCTCCAGACTGTTCCAGGAAATTCGTGAGAAACGGGGTCTTGCGTACTCCGTGTATTCCTATCATAGCTCTCATGCGGACAGCGGACTTTTCACGATATATGCGGGTACAGCACCGAAACAGACCAAAGAAGTGCTTGATCTGACCAAAGAGGTTCTGCGCGACCTGGCTGTAAACGGCTTGTCCGAAGATGAACTTCGTAAAGGAAAAGAACAGCTGAAAGGCAGCTTGATTCTGAGCTTGGAAAGCACAGGCAGTCGCATGAATCGTCTGGGTAAAAACGAACTCATGCTGGGCAGACACCATACGCTGGATGAGATGATCACCAAAATTGAGCAAGTTACCATGGACGATATTAACGCGGTACTTGATCTGATGTTTGCTGAACCTTTTGCACTTGCTATGGTTGGCGCTTCAGATAAGACGATCGCTGGATTGAGAAGGGATGATTTTGTTGCATTACGTTCAAATACAGAAACTGCCGGGCAATGAAGATATTAAACTGCCTCAAAAAATGTCGGAGCTGGCATCCGGCTTTGATGTAGTAGCTGCACTTCAGGAAGATGTTGTGTTGCAGCCGGGTCAGCGTACGCTGATTCCTACCGGACTTGCGATGGCAATGCCAGCTGGATTGGAAGCACAGATCCGTCCTCGGAGCGGACTGGCTTTCAAACATGGAATTACCTGCCTCAACACACCGGGGACCATTGATGCGGATTATCGCGGAGAAGTTAAAGTTCTGTTGATTAATCTGGGTCAGGAACCGTTCACGATTGTACGGGGAGAGCGCATCGCACAGATCGTCTTCCAGACCGTGCCTGCGGTTGAATTGACGGAAGTGAATGAACTTTCGGAAACGTTACGCGGTGAAGGCGGATTCGGTCATACCGGGAAATAAGCAGCGTAAATATACCCATTCTTTAGAGTCGCCCCTGACAGGGGCGGCTCTTTTTTACATTCGAGAAACGGAAGGTGGAATGCAATTATTGTTTTCACCCCCCTGTGGGCCCCTGCATACGATAAGGCATACATGTGGTGAAAGGAGTGACGTCCCGATGCTGACCGGAGTCCGGATTGTAGTCCTGGGCGGAGATGCGCGGCAGCTTGAAGTCATTCAAAAGTGCGCTGAGCTGGATGCAACGGTAAGTGTGGTGGGTTTCGATAAAATAGAGCGTTCCATTCCAGGGATTGAGCACCAGGAACTGGAGGACGAAGTGTTTGCTTCCGCAGATGTACTGGTACTGCCTGTCGTCGGTTGCGATGACCTGGGAAAAGTAAGTACTTCATTCAGTGACACACCGATCTATTTGAAAAAGGAACATATTGCAGCATTACCGGAGCATTGTATTGTGTTCACAGGTATGGCAAAGCCGTTCTTGCGCGAACTTTGTCTTGAAAATGGGCTGCGACTTGTTGAAGTACTTGATCGTGATGATATTGCACTTTACAACTCTATTCCAACAGCTGAGGGAGCCATCGCCATAGCTATTCGGGAGACGGACTTCACAATCCATGGTTCGGAATGCATTGTGCTTGGCATTGGTCGAACAGGATTCACAATGGCCAAAACACTGCAGGGACTTGGAGCAAATGTACGGGTGGGAATCAGGCGGGAAGAGGATGCTGCCCGCGCTACAATAATGGGCTGGAAGCCTTTCATGACAACGGATTTGGCCGCTCAAACCGGGGAAGTTGACTTGCTTTTTAATACGATACCGACTATGATAATCACAGCACAAATCCTGTCCAGAATGCCGCAAAAGGCTGTCATTATCGACCTCGCATCCGCTCCTGGCGGCTGTGATTTCAGGTATGCCGACAAACGCGGTATCAAAGCGCTACTTGCGCCTGGCCTCCCCGGCATTGTTGCTCCCAAAACGGCTGGCGGCATTATTGCCAACGCGTTGATCCGTTTGCTTTTGGAAGAACTGAACGCACGGGAGGTTAAATCATGAACTGGCAGGGAAAAACGGTAGGTTATGCAATTACGGGTTCTCATTGTACGTTTGAAGAGGTTATGCCGGTAATTAGCCGCTTCGTAGCTGAAGGTGCCAACGTCATTCCGATTATTTCGAATTCGGTTCTGACGACGGATACACGCTTTGGTACGGCGCAAAATTGGCAAAAACAGTTGAAAGATATAACAGGTAATGATATCATTTCTACAATTGTTGAAGCGGAGCCATTAGGGCCTTCCAAGCTGCTTGATGTGCTGGTTATTGCTCCATGCACAGGGAATACAACAAGCAAGCTGGCTAATGCGATGACCGACAGTCCAGTGCTAATGGCAGCCAAAGCGCAGATGCGCAATCAGCGTCCGCTTGTGCTCGCGATTTCCACGAATGACGGTCTGGGCTTGAATGCTGCGAATATCGCCAAATTGCTCGTGGCTAAATACTTGTATTTTGTGCCATTTGGGCAAGACGATCCAGTGAAAAAACCAAACTCGTTAGTCGCCAAAATGGAATTGATTCCAGAGGCTTGCTGGAGTGCTCTTGAGGGCAAACAGTTGCAGCCGATGATTGTGGAGCGTTCTTCACAGGCTTGATGGAACAATGATTCGGTGACAACGTTTATGCGCTTGGAGAAATGAAGAAGGGTTCGAGAGACAAAGAAAATCATGGGGGACGATATGCTGGATTGAACAGCTACTATGTCCACGTTCCTGTCTATAAGGCATTCCTGCTTGCGGGCAGTACAGGTTAAGCAAGCGGGAGAGGTCTATTGTGAATGTATGCGTCATGACCTCGATAACTGAAATTATCGCATCAGAACGCTCCCTAGAGTGATCCATTTGTTAATTTGACCCGTGTCCAGTCTTCTTGCGTACACAAATGGAGGAATAAAGATGCGTATCATGGTACAGAAATTCGGAGGCACGTCTCTCTCCACTGTTCAGGCGAGAGAGCATGTGCTCCGTCACGTTAAACGTGAACTTGAAGCAGGATTGAGTCTGGTCATCGTTGTGTCTGCGATGGGACGCCGCGGCGAGCCATATGCGACTGATACGTTGCTGGACTGGGCTGCACAGAACGGAAACGCACTATCCGCACGCGAAAAGGATTTACTGCTGTGCTGTGGTGTGAAATCATATCTGCGACAACGTTGAGCAGTTTACTCGAACATGAAGGCATTCCAACTACAGTGCTGACCGGTGCACAAGCAGGTTTTGTGACGGACGACAATTTCGGGAATGCCCGGATATTGGATGTCCGTCCTGTTCGTGTGTTGGAGCAGCTTCAACTTGGCCGTGTCGTTGTTGTAACCGGATTCCAGGGGCAGACAGAGAACGGAGACTTCACGACACTGGGTCGTGGGGGAAGCGATACGTCTGCTACAGCTCTGGGTGCAGCATTACGTGCTGAAATGGTGGATATCTACACAGATGTGAACGGGATACTTACCGCTGATCCGCGAATTGTTGAGGATGCACGTCCACTGACTGTTGTGAGTTATGCAGAGATCTGTAACATGGCCCACCACGGGGCCAAGGTAATCCATCCACGTGCGGTTGAGATTGCGATGCAATCCCAGATTCCAGTACGGGTAAGATCTACTTTTGCAGACACGGAAGGAACGCTGGTTACGCATCCGGAAGGATTCCAGGATGTGCAGACAGGCATTGTTGACCGTTATGTAACAGGCATCGCCTACGTGAGCAATGTAACGCAAATTACGGTGGATGTGGCTGGTGGTGCAGATCGATTGCAACTAAAAGTGTTCAAAACCATGGCTGAGAATTCAATCAGCGTTGATTTTATTAATGTTACCCCCTCGGGAGTTGTCTATACGGTTTTTGACAGTGATTCCGAGAAAGCCATACAGGTATTGCAGGAGATAGGTCTCAAGCCACAAAGCCTGTCCGGTTGTGCCAAAGTGTCCGTCATTGGCGGAGGCATTAATGGTGTACCTGGAATCATGGCTCGAATCGTGGAGTCCTTGACACTGGCAGACATTCAGATCCTGCAATCGGCAGATTCGAATACAACGATCTGGGTACTCGTAAAAAAAGAAGATATGGTTCAGGCCCTGAGGGCACTTCACGCCTCATTCGAACTTCATTTGTAAATAACTGAAGTTAGAGGAGCCAAACCTGTTTTGAAGGAGGAATCGAATTGGACTTTGGAAGATTGATTACAGCAATGGTCACTCCGTTCAATGAACAAGGAGAGATTCATTGGGAGGAAACGGCACGTCTAATCGACTATCTAATTGTAGATCAAAAGTCGGAGACGCTTGTGGTTTCTGGAACAACAGGGGAGTCTCCAACACTTAGTGATACTGAGAAAGTTCAATTATTCGAATTTGCAGTGAAACATGCGGCCGGTCGGTGCAAAATTATAGCCGGAACGGGAAGCAATAACACGGCACATTCCATCCATTTGACACAGGAAGCTGAACGTGCCGGAGTGGATGGCATATTGTTGGTTGTTCCGTATTACAACAAACCTAGCCAAGAAGGTTTGTTCAAACATTTTGAAGCGATTGCAGGCTCCACCAAGCTGCCAATTATGCTCTATAACGTGCCTGGGCGTACAGTAACCAGCCTGTCAGCAGCGACAACGCTTCGTCTTGCACAGATTCCTAACATCGTCGCTACGAAGGAATGTGCGTCTATGGAGCAGGTTACTTTGATTGCAGCAAGTGCTCCAGAAAATTTCAGAGTTTATTCCGGTGATGATGCTTCAGGCTTACCAGCGATTGCGGTTGGAGCACATGGAATTGTCAGCGTGGCCAGTCATGTCGTAGGGGCAGAAATGAAGAAAATGATTGACGCCTTCTATGGCGGAGCACCTCTTCAGGCTGCTCAGATTCATCAGCAGTTGTTCCCGGTGTTCAAAGGCCTGTTTGAGTGTCCACAGCCTCTACCAAACCCTGTAGCGGTGAAATATGCGCTGACATTGCGTGGTCTAGACGTTGGTTCCGTACGGTTGCCACTTATTCCGCCAACGGAAGAGGAGCAGGTTTATATCAAAGGTTTGCTTAATTTGTAATCATTTTGGTTGTATATGGACTATTTTATTAATCATGGGAATATCCTTCAGATCAGCAAAAGAACCGCTCCTCTTCGTAGAGGCTGCGGTTCTTTTTTTTACGAGTAATGTGAGGTTTCTTTTCCACTGCTAAGGGGAAACCTACAGGTTAACGAGAGAGTGACTTGTTTTTTTTGTTTTTAATCATGTATAATGATGTCAAGTGACTGGGTGCGGTATTTTTTTGAAATTGAAAGCGACATCGTTTCGTGGTGTAGCTTTGCGGTGAAAAAGGAAGGAACGGCTAAGAGGGAATTTCAACTCCAACTTGTTGGTCAAAGGGAATAACTTCGAAGAACTTCTTCCAAATATCGTGAATAAAGGTGTTCTTTTGCATTCATCCCGATAGGTGGGTATGTGATGTATGGACTACTTTTCTTAACTTACAATAAATAATAAGGTACGACGTCCAACTACCATAGGAGGTTTAGATTCATTTGTCTAAGAAAAATAATAACGATAAACTGATGATTTTTGCTTTGGGCGGCGTAGGCGAGATTGGTAAAAACATGTACGTCATCCAATACGCCAACGACATTGTAGTCGTAGATGCTGGTCTTAAATTCCCGGAAGAAGATATGCTTGGTATTGATATTGTCATCCCTGACATTTCTTACCTGACTGAGAACCGTGACAAAGTAAGAGGAATCATCCTTACTCACGGACATGAAGATCACATTGGTGGTCTGCCATATGTTCTCAAACATCTGAATGTTCCTGTATACGGAACAAGACTTACGCTTGGACTTGTAGAAAACAAGTTGAAAGAAGCGAATTTGCTGGGTGAAACAAAACGTATTCTGATTGATGCTGATTCCGAGATCCAACTTGGATCTGTTCTGAAAGCATCGTTCTTCGCTACTAACCATAGTATTCCGGATTCTGTTGGTGTATGTGTCGAAACACCGGAAGGTGCAGTTGTTCACACAGGTGACTTCAAATTCGACCATACTCCAGTCAATGGTCAATATGCAGATCTTCAGCGTATGGCACAGATCGGAACAAATGGCGTGTTAGCGCTGTTGTCCGACAGTACGAACGCTGAGAAACCTGGATTCACACCATCGGAGAAAAATGTAGGTATCGTTCTGGAAGATATCTTCCGTAAAGCTAGTCAACGTGTTGTTGTAGCGACATTTGCTTCCAACGTACACCGTATCCAACAGGTGATCAATGCAGCAGAAGTGACTGGACGTAAAGTTGCAGTTATCGGACGGAGCATGGTGAACGTGGTTGGTATTGCTTCAGAACTGGGTTATCTTGAGATTCCGGATGGCATGATCATTGAACCTGAAGAAGTAGGCAAAATGGCTGCTGATCGTGTCGTGATTCTCTGTACAGGAAGTCAAGGTGAGCCAATGTCAGCATTGACACGTATGGCTCGTTCCACACACCGTAAAGTGGACATCCTGCCAGGCGACACCGTTATTATCGCAGCAACACCGGTTCCAGGTAATGAAAAATATGTAGGCCGTACGATTGATGAACTGTTCCGTTTGGGCGCTAACGTGCATTACAGCGGTGCTAACAGTGGTGTCCACGTATCTGGTCACGGTAGCCAGGAAGAGCTGAAACTGATGCTCAACCTGATGAAACCGAAATTCTTCTTGCCAATTCACGGTGAATTCCGTATGCAGCGTCGCCACGCGGTTCTTGCTGAATCTGTAGGGGTAGAACCTGAGAACATTTTCATCACGGATATCGGTGAAGTGATTGAAATTCAAGGTGGAGCAGCACGTAGAGCAGGTAAAGTTACTGCAGGTAATGTGTTGATCGACGGCTTGGGTGTAGGCGATGTGGGTAACATTGTACTTCGTGACCGCAAATTGTTGTCACAAGATGGTATCCTTGTTGTTGTGGTAACACTGAGCAAACAGGATGGAAAAATTGTTTCCGGTCCTGACATCATCTCTCGCGGATTTGTGTATGTACGTGAATCGGAAGGACTACTGGATGAGGCTAACCGGATCGTTAGCAGCACATTGCAGAAGTTGATGAGTGAGAACGTTAACGAGTGGGCTTCACTCAAAACAAATGTTAAAGATGCACTGGGACGCTTCCTGTATGAGCAAACTCGTCGTAGACCGATGATTTTGCCAATCATTATGGAAGTTTAAAATAGGCTAAACAAAAACATATATTCAGGCACACAGTCGCCCCTTCTCTACGAGTAATATTGGACGGTTCCTCGTAGAGAAGGGGCTTTTTTGCGTTTTCAGGAAGATCTGCAATAGGGTCAATATGTGAAGCAATTTGATGTAGTGAGTATAAGGTGGTTGGAAAAATCCCCATACTAAGGAAATACATTAAATGTTTCTGGAGAAGGGGATTATTGAAATGAATGAACGTATGAATGGCAAGCAGGCATCAAGATCCAATCAACCGGAAGTTGAAGCACCGGAGATTCCGATTCAGGAGGACAAGGCCATCTCTCCCGTGACAGAGACTATTCAGCAATTTGGGCAGACACAGTCGCCTGCAGGTGAATCGAATATTTTCTGTATGACCATTATTGGACAGGTCGAAGGGCATTTGATTTTGCCACCACAAAATAAAACAACAAAGTATGAGCATATCATTCCACAGCTGGTGGCTGCAGAACAGAATCAGCGTATTGAAGGTATACTGATCATTTTGAACACGGTAGGGGGAGATGTAGAGGCGGGTCTGGCCATTGCAGAGATGATTGCTTCTCTGAGCAAACCTACGGTTACTGTGGTCATTGGAGGCGGGCATAGCATTGGAGTACCGATTGCTGTAGCTTCAACATATTCCCTGATTGCCGGAAGTGCCACGATGACGATCCACCCGATTCGGATGAACGGCCTTGTCATTGGTGTACCTCAAACGTTTGAGTATATGGAGAAAATGCAGGAAAGGGTTGTTCGATTTGTGACTTCTCATTCGAATATCTCTGAAGAGATGTTCAAAGAACTGATGTTTAAGACCGGTGAGTTAAATCGGGATATTGGTACAGCTGTAGGAAGCGCAGATGCAGTGAAATATGGATTGATGGATGCAGTAGGCGGGATTGGGCAGGCTATTGCCCAGTTAAATCAGCTCATAGGAGACAAGAGACAGACCCTGCAGGCGGGAGGTTATACCCAATGACATTATATACAGTGATGCCCCCGGAACAACTCTGGTCGGGAATGTGGAAAGAGGGCGAAGATACAAAGGAGATCAAGATGAATGGTTTATTGATGCAGGTGAGACCTGTTAATGACAATGAAGCCGTTATTGTACGTTTGCTGGATTGTCCACTTGAAGCTTATCTCAATCCTGCTAATATGCCCGGTTCGACCATTCCGCTTTCGGGTAACTTGGGATCAGCATAACGCGACGAATTCAGACAAATTGAGCAGAAAAAGAACATATGTACGGATTATATTTGTATGGTATAATATTCTTCTGGGGGTGACCTGATTTTGGCCAGAAGAAAAAAGAGGAAAAAAAAGGGCGCTGGTTTTAGTGGCGTTTTAAAATATGAAATTTACGGGATTGTGCTTATTACCCTTGCTGTCATAGCATTATCGGGTGAAGCCACCGTTGGACGTTCGCTTTCCAAGATGTTCGGACTGATGCTTGGTAAGTTTTATTTTGCGATTCCACTTGTTGGTATTTATTATGGTCTCATGGTGATGATTCACCGGAAATGGCCGAGTGGCTGGACTACACGCAAAACAGGACTGGTATTGCTGGTCTTTGCTTTAACCCTGATGAGTACCGTCTCTGCAATGCACCAGAAGCTCATTCCGGTTGGTGCGCTTGAGCCTGGTGCTGTGATTACGCAGGTACATAATGATATGCAAACCGAGTTGCTAACCCCTGCTGCACCAGGGGAGAGGGACTCCATGCTTAACAAGGACATCAGCGGTGGTTATCTCGGAGCAGGGCAATTTGCTCTTTTCCTGTGGCTGTTCGGCAGCCTTGGGGCGAGACTCATCATGATTGTCATGTTTATCATCAGTTTTATGCTGATTACAAGTCTATCTTATGTGGATCTGATTCGAATATTCCGAACCAAGATCTGGGATGCCGGGAGTTCGATGTACAAAAAGCTGGAGTCGAGGCCCTCTGCACGTTCTGCTTCAGCATCTGATGGAAGGAAGAAAGGTAACACTCGTAAAGTGGTGCCTGTTCCTGTTGAAGATGACGAAGACGAGTATGAGGATGAATTAGAGGAACAGCATCTGCCAAAACGAAAAGCGCCAATATTCTTCCAACTTTTTGGGAAATGGGGAGCTAATCGTGAACAGGCGACATCAGGACGTGAAATGGATGAGGTCGATTCGGCAGAAACAGAACAGATTGTGTACCGCGCCGAACAAGAACACAATGTAGAGGCGTGGCAGGATGCGACCGAAGACGTAGCGAACAAATCAGCTTCATCACGTGTTCCTGTTCAGGCTAAACCTAACTCAGCGCCGATCATTCGAGACTTTTTCGAGCACGTCAGAGCAGAAGAGGCAAGCATTGAAGATGATCTGGACGATGCTTATCCGTTCCCGGATGATCTGGCCGATCCAAACGTAGTACAACAGGGCGAGCATGCCATTAAAATAACGGATGAACTGGTTGAGACAGAGTGGTCTGCATCCGATGCGGGTACGAACGGATTGAATGCTGTGGATGAGATACAGAGTGGAGAAGAAGTACCTAATGATGCAATGCAGGGAACAGATACTCCTACTCCTGAAGGGCAGGACACACAACCGGTGAAACCACCACCGCCACCTCCTAAGCCGTACAAGCTGCCGTCATTCCGTCTCCTTGCCAAGCCAAACAATGGGGGCAAGGCGGGTGACCAGAAGGATTATATGCAGACAGCACGCAAGCTGGAAGCTACACTGGAGAGTTTTGGTGTTCGCGCCAAGGTGCTTGAAGTGGTCCGGGGCCCTGCCGTTACAAGGTATGAAATTCAGCCTGATATTGGTGTTAAGGTCAGCAGGATTGTCAGCCTAACTGATGATATCGCGTTGGCTCTGGCGGCAAAGGATATTCGGATGGAAGCACCGATTCCCGGAAAGTCTGCTATTGGTATCGAAGTACCTAATGGCGAGGTATCGGTTGTAACGATGCGTGAGGTAATGGAGACGGCGACGTTCCAGGATGCAGAATCCAAAGTGACCATTGCATTTGGCCGAGATATCTCGGGTCAGACGATTATTGGTAACTTGGCTCGTATGCCCCATTTGCTGGTCGCAGGTGCTACAGGTTCCGGTAAGTCGGTGTGTATTAACGGTATTATTACCAGCATATTGTACAAAGCCAAGCCGGATGAAGTGAAGTTCCTGATGGTCGACCCCAAGATGGTTGAGTTGAACGTATATAACGGAATTCCACATCTGATGGCACCAGTAGTAACGGATCCTAAACGAGCGTCACTTGCTCTCAAAAAGATTGTGGTTGAGATGGAGAAACGATATGAACTGTTCTCCAAATCAGGTACGCGTAACGTCGAGGGTTACAATAATCTGATGAAAGATAATCCTGCGGCTGTTCTGCCTTATATCGTTGTCATTGTGGATGAGCTTGCAGATCTGATGATGGTTGCAGCCGGAGATGTGGAGGATGCCATTGCACGACTCGCTCAGATGGCTCGTGCAGCTGGAATCCATCTGATTATTGCCACACAACGTCCATCTGTTGACGTTATTACCGGGGTAATCAAGGCTAACATTCCATCGCGGATTGCCTTCGGCGTATCCTCCCAAGTCGATTCCCGAACGATTCTGGATATGGGTGGGGCTGAGAAACTGTTGGGCCGTGGAGACATGTTGTTCATGCCAATGGGCGCATCAAAACCGGTTCGTGTACAAGGTGCATTTATGAGCGATGAAGAAGTCGAGAATATTGTAAACTACGTACGTGGTCAAGGTGAAGCGCAGTATGATGAATCCATTGTACCTGAAGTGGATGATTCCATTCAGGCAGCAGATGAAGTACAGGATGAGTTATATGAGCAAGCTGTACAGATTATTTTGGAGGCAAAACAAGCTTCAGTCTCCCTGTTGCAACGTCGTATGCGGGTTGGTTACACACGTGCAGCGCGTTTGATTGACTCCATGGAAGCCCGGGGGGTAATCGGTCCTTACGAGGGCAGCAAACCAAGGGAAGTGTTGGTTTCGCTTGAACAGTATCAACAGAATAAAATAAGCTCGTAGTGTAACATGGATACAATGAATCGTTTAAGCCCTCAACCTTATTGGTTGAGGGCTTTTTGCTTGCTCAGGAGACTGAAGTTTTGCCATCTACTCCAAAGATCGGATGATTTGGTGCATAGGAAACAAGCAGGCTTGTCATAATAACCTTAGCGATTCTGTTAATCCCACAAGAGAAAGGTAGAGCACAGTCGATGCGAAAAATGAACCTATGGCTTTTCACTGCTATTTTGCTGATATCCGCATTGGGGATTCGTTATTTGCTTCCTGCGAATACAGCAACTGAAAGTTCAGCCGAGCGTACACCGCAGGTAGAAGAAAAGGCCTTGCCTACGTTTAGCAGCAATACAGTGAAATATGGAAGTTATGGTCAGGATGTATATGAGCTTCAGGGGCGTCTGAAGTACCTGGGATTTTACAATGGTAAAATCGACAGTAATTTTGGCAGCAGCACGCTGAAATCCGTCAAATGGTTTCAATCCGAGTTTGGCATGAAGGCAGATGGTGTGGTTGGAGCTGAGACCAAGCTCAAGCTGTACAATGCGTCAACCAAATGGTCGCCAACAGAGCCGCCGCTACACAAGGGATCCTCAGGTGGGGGTGGAGGCGGCAACAATACGGCAGATAAAGAGCAAGACAATATGGGATCTGCCAATGCACTTGGTCTCTCGGAGAATGAACTCAAGATTATGGCTAACGCAGTATATGGTGAAGCCCGAGGGGAACCGTTTGAAGGTCAAGTCGCAGTAGCAGCAGTAATTCTGAATCGCGTAAATTCACCAAGTTTTCCAAGTACGCCTTCTGGTGTGATTTTTCAACCAGGTGCATTTACGGCTGTAGCGGACGGACAGATCTATCTGGAACCGAACGCACAAGCCAAAAAGGCAGTTGAGCAGGCCCTGAATGGATGGGATCCGTCCGGTGGATGTCTCTATTATTTTAACCCGAAGACAGCAACATCCAAATGGATCTGGACCCGTCCACAAGTGAAAACAATCGGACAGCATATCTTTTGTATGTGATGATGTTGGAAGCAACCAGAAGGCGTGACTTCGGTTGCTTCTTGCCTTTTGAATGGGTTAAAATGGTTGTTACGTTTAGCTTAATACGATTGCATGATAAATGACGCCGTAAAGGGGTTTTGACATTTGAATACATCAGGATTCGAACGAGGTAGCAAGAGAGAGTTTCGTATACATGTGCTTCCGACTAAACGTTTTAAAACGTTTGCTATATCGCTATATGCAGGAGTTCCCTTACGGGAAGATACAGTAACCAAAGTAGCGCTGACACCTTTTGTTCTGCGACGGGGCACGGAGTCCTATCCGGAAACAACGCAATTTCGTGAGCAACTGGAGCATCTGTATGGAGCAGGTTTTGGTTTTGACGTTTATAAACGCGGGGATTACCAGATTGTACAGTTCCGAATGGATACCATTAATGATTCCTTTGTTGGAGGAGATGAACAGCTACTGGATCGTTCATTTGCCTTCCTTGGAGAGGTTCTTACACGACCTGCACAGGAGAATGGACATTTCAGGACGTCTTATGTACAAGCAGAGCGAGAGACTGTTCGTAAAAAGCTGGAGTCCATCGTGAATGATAAAATGCGCTATGCTGCTGAACGCAGTATTGAGGAAATGTGCAAGAACGAGCCGTACCGTCTTCACCCACTGGGTGAGCGAAAGGATCTGCCCGGAATCGAGCCTGACACACTGACTGCGTCTTATCAGGAGTGGCTGCAGCAGGCGAGTATGGATCTGTATGTGGTGGGTGATACGACATTGGAGGAGGTTGAGAACCTTGTTCAACGTCATTTCAATGTAGATCGAACGTCCTCCTCCGATTACCAGACACAGGCAGCGTTTCGAGGAGATAAGGAAGTGGAGACCGTTGTTGAGCGACTGAATGTGAGTCAGGGAAAACTCAATATGGGACTCCGTACATCTATCACTTATGGAGATCCTCAGTATGCTGCAGCACTAATGTACAACGGGATTCTCGGTGGTTATCCTCATTCCAAACTGTTTGTCAATGTTCGTGAAAAAGAAAGCCTGGCGTATTACGCGTCTTCGCGATATGACGGACATAAGGGCATTGCAACGATTCAATCCGGGATTGAAATCCCTAATTATGAGAAGGCCGTCACGATCATCAAGCAGCAGCTGGAAGAAATGAAAAGCGGTACAATCAGTGATCTGGAAATGTCCCAGACCAAAGCAATGATCCGTAACCTGCTTAAGGAAATGCAGGATTCTGCTTTTGAGATGATCGCTTATGACTTCAATCGACAGTTGTCTGGCAAAGAAAGAACGGCTGAAGAACTGTTGGCTCAGGTAGAACATATTAGCAAGGAAGATGTGCGTGAGGCGGCAGAACAATTCCGTCTGGATACGATTTATTTCTTGCGGGATGAGAAGGAGGAATAATCGGTGGAGAGCATTCGGTATGAGCATTTGCAGGAGACACTATATTACGAAGTAATGGATAACGGACTGCATGTCTATATTTTGCCAAAACCGGGATTCCAGAAAACGTATGCTACGTTTGCAACCAAGTATGGATCGGTGGATAATCATTTTCAGGTTGAAGGACAGGAAGAAGTGAAGGTCCCTGATGGGATTGCTCATTTCCTGGAGCATAAAATGTTTGAAGAACCAACGGGCGATATTTTTGCCACGTTTGCATCTCATGGTGCTTCAGCTAATGCGTTTACGAGCTTTGATCAGACGGTTTATTTGTTTTCAGCGACCGAATATGTGAATGAAAATATACAAACATTAGTCAACTTTGTGCAAAATCCTTACTTCACGGATCAAAATGTGGAAAAGGAAAAAGGCATTATTGGACAGGAAATTGACATGTATGCTGATAATCCGGATTGGCGTGTTTATTTTGGATTGATCGAAGCCATGTATCTGAAACATCCGGTGCATATCGATATAGCAGGAACGGTGGAATCCATCCGTACGATTACCAAAGAGATGTTATATGAGTGTTATAACACCTTCTATCACCCGAGTAATATGCTCTTGTTTGTGGTGGGTGGTGTAGATCCACAAGAGGTCATTGATATGGTTCGATCGAACCAGGAGCGGAAGGATTATAAGCCACAGGGGAGTATTCAACGCTTCTTCGAACCGGAGCCTGAGCAGGTAGGAGAAGCCAGACGGGAAGCAAAACTGGCTGTTTCACTGCCCAAATGTCTGTTTGGATTCAAGGAGATGGACATTGGACTTACCGGAGAACAATTGTTACGGCGAGATATGACAACGCAGCTGATGATGGATCTTTTGTTTGGCTCAAGCACACGATTATTTCAGAAGCTCTACGATGAAGATCTGATCTCGGACAGCTTTGGACATGAGTATAACAGTTCGCCGCAATATGCGTTTTCAGCCATTGGTGGTGATACAAAAGACCCGGATCAACTGCTCGCGCGTATACGTGAAGAAGTGGATGCCATTGTAGAAAAAGGGTTTGATTCCACGGATTTTGAACGTGCACGCAAAAAGAAAATAGGCGGATATTTGCGTATGCTCAATTCTCCGGAGAACATTGCACATGAATTTACACGTCAGCAATTCCGTGGCGGTGATTTTTTCAATATGCTCCCGCTCTATGAATCGATTACACTGGAAGATGTAAATCTCAGACTGAGAGAGCATATTCGCTGGGATCAACTGGCTGTATCGCTAGTCGTGAGTCCTTGATATGGAGAGGGGAACAGGACAATTGAAGGCAATCGGGGAAATGACTGTACTGGTAACTGGCGCAAGCGGCGGCATTGGAGCGGCTATCGCAGAACGCTTCGCCAGAGTGGGAATGAATGTTGTTATACACTATATGAAATCGCATGAAGCAGCGAATGAAGCCGCCAGACGGTGCATGGAACAGGGCAGTGGAAAAATCATGACCGTGTCTGCGGATCTTCGCAGCCGGGAACAGATTGAGCGCATGCGTGAGAAGCTCGAGTCGCATAATCTCATGCCAGATATTCTTGTGAATAATGCAGGAATCTCGCACTACGGGATGTTGTCTGATGTTACAGAGGAGATCTGGGATGAAGTGATGGCGATTAACCTCAAAGGCACGTTTATGTGCACACAGGAAATGATGCCTCACATGATCTCCCAAAGGTATGGCCGAATCATTAATGTATCGTCGATCTGGGGACTGTCTGGTGCTTCTTGTGAGGTGCTGTATTCGACAACCAAGGGTGGGGTAAATGCATTCACCAAAGCGCTTGCGAAAGAACTCGCACCTTCCGGAGTAACTGTAAATGCCGTTGCTCCTGGCGCCGTTCAGACATCCATGCTGAACCATCTGGATCAGAGTGAACTGAAAATGCTGGAAGAGGAAATTCCGGCAGGAAGACTTGCTCAACCTGATGAAATCTCATCACTGGTTTATTTTCTGGCCCTCCCTGAATCGGGTTATATCAATGGGCAGATCATCAGTCCAAATGGCGGTTGGTTAACGTAAAAAGCAAGAAAGCTTGACTGGCTGTGAACAAAACAGGTGAAGGTTGCTGAGAAGCAGTCGTCTTCCGGATTATTTTCAAAATGTTCGTATATAAAATGCCTCGAAAGCACATATTACAACTGTTGATTTTAAATCTCATGCGTCATCTAAGGAGGATTTATCATGTCAACAGAAAAAACAGTGCTCTCCAGTTTTGACACATGGAAGAAGTTTCTGGGTGACCGCGTACTGCAAGCAGAGAAGATGGGGATGAGTGAAGAAACCATCAACAAACTTGCGTATGAAATCGGCGACTTCCTTGATGAGAAAGTCGATCCGGCGAACCATTCCAACCGGGCATTGAAAGAGTTATGGGATGTCGGCGATGCAGATGAGCGTCGTACGATTGCGTGCCTGATGGTCAAATTGGCCAAACAAAACGCATAAGATTACAGATGAAGAGCTCCCGCAAGGGGGCTTTTCTCTAATATTACAAACGGATTACAGAGCTGTTCTTGTAATTCATTTTCATTTTATATATCATTAACGTGACCCATTTTTAGAAGATGTCTCAGATTGTTGTCCAGTGGACACGTTCTGTTGCTGTCGAATAATGTGGAATAATGCATTACGGGGTGTTGAAATGGAATCTAAACAATGGTACATGGAATATAAAATACATAAGAACAGACCCGGTTTGTTAGGCGATATTGCCTCTATGCTGGGGATGCTTGAAGTGAATATATTGACCATTAACGGTGTTGAAGGCAAAACTCGAGGCATGCTGCTTGAATCGGATGATGATGAAAAAATCCGTTTGCTTGGTGAAATGCTTGGCAAAGTAAACAGCATCACCGTATCGGCTTTGCGTCAACCTAAATTGGTGGATATTTTGGCCGTGCGTCATGGCAGATACATTGACCGTGACTCGGATGATCGCAAGACATTTCGTTTCACACGAGATGAACTTGGGTTACTTGTGGACTTTTTGGGTGAAGTATTTAAGAGGGAAGGCAATCAGGTCATCGGTTTGCGCGGAATGCCTCGTGTTGGTAAAACGGAGTCTATTATTGCGGGCAGCGTATGTGCAATGAAGCGATGGACGTTTGTTTCCTCCACACTTCTTCGTCAGACGATAAGGAGTCAAATGTCCGAAGACGAATTGAACCCGAACAATGTCTTCATCATTGACGGAATTGTAAGTACGATTCGTTCCAGCGAGCGGCATTACAATTTGTTGCAGGATATTATGTCGATGCCAAGTACTAAAGTTATTGAACATCCGGATATTTTTGTGCAGGAATCCGAATATGATTTTAATGATTTTGATATTATTATTGAACTTCGCAACAATCCGAATGAAGAAATTATTTATGATACGTTTACGGCTAGCTACACCGACGAATTGTAAGGAACCGTACGGAATCATGAAATAGATTAGCAACAACTCAAGAGATAAACATAAGGAGGAGATGGCATGTCTGAACTGGGTCAGCAGTTAAGGGAGGCCCGGCTGCAAAAAGGGATGAGTCTTGACGATGTACAGGAAATGACAAAAATTCGCAAGAGGTATCTGGAGGCCATAGAAGCAGGAGACTATAAAGTGCTGCCGGGTAGCTTCTATGTGCGTGCTTTCATCAAAACCTATGCGGAGACCGTGGGACTGAATCCTGATGAGCTGCTGGAGGGACACAAAAAAGACGTACCCGCAGAAGAGACGGAAGCAACGATGGAACCGGTTATTCAGAAGCGTTCCAGCCGTCCGGTTGAGCGTAGTAATCGGTGGATGTCTGTCGCGCTGATGTGGACCTTCCCTGTTTTGATCGTAGTACTGTTGTATGTATACGTGGTGTATAACAATGGTGATGAATCAGACAATCCGGGGCTTGATTCAGTCAAAATTACAGACAGTCAACAACAGCCTGAGGATAAACCGGATCCACCTGCCGACAACGGTCAGGCATCTAATCCGCCTGCGACAGATTCAGGTACTGACGGTACTGGTGAGGGCGACGCTGGCGGTAATGGTGGCGGTACAGACACTGAAGGACAGACGGACGGTCAAACTGATGGTCAAACTGATGGTCAAACCGACGGACAAACGGGAGAAAATCAGGAAGAACCGACAGACAATTCACCGTCTAATGTGACTGTTGCAGAAGATGGGAAATCAGGAAATATTACGAACTTTAAAGTTAACGGTAGTGCAGGGCAACCTGTAACGGTTACGATCAAAGCAACAGGTCATAGCTGGCTGGAAGTGTACAAAGGCGAAAACTCCAGTGGAGAGAAGTTGGAGTATGGTAACACAGCCGAAGGTGACAGCTATACCTTTGAGTTGGATAGTACAGGCATGTATATTAAGTCCGGTTACGCTGCAGCGACCACGATTGAGGTTGGCGGGCAAGTTGTAACGGATGGCAAGGCGACCAATCGGATCCGTCTGAAGCTTGGTGAAGACAGTAGTAACACTACTTCTTCCACAGGTGTTGAAAATGGATCAACGGACGGTACAGGGGGTACCACGGGTAGCGAATAACCAGGTCAACTGCAGGAGACAATAATCGTGTCTTAACTTGCAGTTAACTTTTGGTGAAGTGAGGTGGATGGCTGTGACAGTCAGCTGGATCGTAACAGGTTTAGGGATCATTGTCAGCCTCCTGGGTTATTACCTGACTCCAAGTGCTTGGGGTTACGGAATATTGGGTTTTGGACTTGCACATGTACTTTTGGGTGTGCTCGATATGTTCAGACAGCCCAACCGCAGCCGCTATTAGTTGGAAGCTGGATCAGCAAGCATTTTTGGCAGCCACTTGAAGTGGCTGCCAAAAATGCTTTTTTCTTTGTGTAAAACAGCTTGAAATTAGACTTTTGCTTAAGGTATCCTCTATAATGTTACAGAACATACGATTAACTGAAAGGGTGACTGGTTTGAGCTCAGAAAATTCATTTGATATCGTGTCCAAAATGGACTTGCAAGAACTGACAAATGCCGTTACACAAACCGAGAAAGAAATTGGCACTCGTTATGACTTCAAGGGCAGCAAGAGCAGCCTGAAACTGGATAAGGATGCGTTAACGATCGTATCTGATGATGAGACCAAACTCAAGGCTGTCATTGACGTGCTGCAATCCAAAATGGCGAAGCGTGGTCTACCATTGAAAAACATTGATTACGCAAAGGTAGAGCCAGCGTCTTCTGGTACAGTCCGCCAGCGTTTGAATTTTAAACAGGGGATTGATCAGGACATCGCCAAGAAAATCAATATTCTTATTCGGGACTCCAAGATGAAAGTGAAGAGTCAGATTCAGGGAGACCAGCTGCGGGTAACTGGTAAGAGTAAAAATGATTTGCAAGCTGTCATGCAGCTGCTAAATGGTGCTAACCTACCTCTGGATTTGCAATATACAAATTTTAAGTAATATGGTCTTTTTGTAGCTAAAGTGTTTTTTGACACGGTATTGGGCGTATATTATACTAAGTGTGCATTGCTGGCAGTCAAGCATCAAGTCCAGTCCTCATCGTTTGCTGACTTTGTGAAAAGCAGTACATCTTCTGGAAGTCACCGGAACGTTTAAAGCGGTTTTGCTTTTGAGCGGTTGACTTTATTTTTTGCGTTTCTACATAGTGGGATCATGTTAATCTGGATTGACATTGAAACTGTACATTTCATGTTCCGGATGATGATAACGGGATTATGATGATTGTTTGGAGTAATGGAGGATATGAGGGAGGGCGTCTTGTGAATTTACCCAACCGGATTACGCTTGCACGAATTTGCTTAATCCCTTTTTTGATGGTGTTCCTGCTCGTGGATTTTCCATTTTATCCAGAGCCGTTGCAGCTTGGAAGCTTTTCGCTTCCGTATAATCAACTGATTGCTGCTGTTATTTTTATCATCGCCGCAAGCACAGATGGAATTGACGGATACCTTGCGCGGAAAAATAACATGGTTACCAATCTGGGGAAACTGCTCGATCCACTCGCAGACAAGCTGCTGGTTACTGCAGTATTGATCTCGCTTGTGGAGATGGGCAAGCTGGATTCCTGGATTGCAGTTGTTATTATTAGTCGTGAATTCGCAGTTACCGGCTTGCGTCAAATTGCATTGCTTGATGGTTCGGTTGTTGCCGCCAGTGCTTGGGGCAAGCTGAAGACTGTAGTGCAGATTGTGGCGATTGTGCTGTTGCTGTTGAACAATTTCCCGTTTTCATACACGGGTATTCACGTCGATATTATTGCGGTATGGGCAGCAGCGCTTATTACCATCTGGTCGGGTATCGATTACTTTATCAAAAACAAAAATTTGCTTCATTTAACAAAAGCATAATGGTTTGTTCTTAAATGGGTAATCATGAAGGAAGCATTGGGTCAGGGGCAATAGGAAATTATCCTATTGCCCTTTGATCACTCACCACGTGTATAGGAGGATGCTCAATGAAGGCAGAAATCATTGCAGTTGGCACAGAGTTGCTGCTTGGACAAATCGTCAATACCAATGCCAGATACCTATCCCGTGAATTGGCTGCGATGGGGATCGATGTATATTTCCAAACGGTGGTTGGGGATAACCTGAACCGACTTAGTGAAGCTATTCGCATTGCGCAGAGCCGTGCAGACGTTATTTTATTTTCCGGTGGCATCGGACCTACCCAAGATGATCTGACCAAGGATGCGCTCGCAGCTGTTCTTAACCGAAAACTGCATACAGATCGAATGGCAATGGACAAAATTGAGAGCTTTTTCAGAGATCGTAATGTGGACATGACAGAGAATAACCGACGTCAGGCGATCGTTATTGATGGCGGAACACCTCTGGCCAATGAAACGGGCCTTGCGGCAGGAAATGCGATTTCTGACAATGACAAATATTATGTTGTGATGCCTGGACCACCTAAAGAGCTGATTCCAATGTTTGAACAGGAAGTCAAACCTTGGCTGTTCCAGCATGTACTTACAGAAGAGATGCCGATCTATTCCCGAATGCTCAAATTCGCAGGTATTGGTGAATCTGCTTTGGAAGATCGACTATTGGATCTGATTGATGCGCAGACAGACCCTACGATTGCTCCTTACGCGAGCGAAGGCGAAGTTACGGTACGTGTCTCCACAAAGGCTGCGAGTGAGGGAGAGGCGAAGCTGAAGCTGGATGCGATGGAGGTTCAGATTCGGGAGCGTTTGACAGAACATCTCTACGCGAACGAGGATGTGCCTATAGAGTACACGATTGTAACCATGATGTCTGACATGGGGCTGACGCTCAGCGCTGCTGAGAGCTGTACAGGAGGGCTTGTCATGCAAAGTCTGACCTCTGTACCCGGAAGCGCATCAATGCTCAAAGGTGGAATTGTTTGTTACTCCAATGAAATTAAAGAAAAGCTGCTGAATGTGCCTCATGATTATCTGGAAGGTGAAGATGCACCTGGGGCGGTAAGTCCTGAGGTTGCAAAAGTGCTTGCTGAGCAGATCCGCATGATTGGCGATGCTGATTTTGGCCTGGCTGTTACCGGTGTAGCTGGACCGGGATATTCGGAACGCAAACCACCCGGGCTTGTCTTCATCGCTCTTGCTGAACGTGGAAAAGAGACGGAAATTCATGAGCTGCGTATTAATGGTAATCGCGAGACGGTTCGCATTCGTTCAGCCAAAGCGATTCTCTATCGCTTATGGCAAAAACTTGTGGCGATGGATTGATTAGTTAATAGCTTCGATTGCATTTACAGTTCCAAGCAAGTATAATTAAGGAAGACGGAAGAACCGTAGAATTAGGCTTTACAGCCTTGTTTACGGTTCTTTTTTCTGTTTAATGGAAAGTTTCCTTGAGGAAGAGGCGCCTCGGCCTTTACAAAAAAAACGAATGTATGTTCGAAAAAAAGCTTGGCAAACGTGTTAAAACAAGGTATCATTATCTTATAAACAGTAAAGGGTGTGAGCTTATTGTCAGACCGTCGTGCCGCGCTTGATATGGCGCTCCGTCAAATAGAGAAGCAATTTGGTAAAGGATCCATCATGAAACTGGGTGAGTCCACTCATATGAATGTGGAAATTATTCCCAGTGGTTCCTTGGCTTTGGATATTGCATTAGGAACAGGCGGCTTGCCTAAAGGCCGTATTGTTGAAATATATGGACCTGAGTCTTCGGGTAAAACAACTGTCGCATTGCATGCGATTGCTGAAGTACAACGCGTTGGTGGACAAGCAGCATTTATCGATGCCGAGCATGCTCTTGATCCTCAATATGCAAGCAAATTGGGTGTTAACATTGACGAATTGCTTCTATCTCAGCCAGATACGGGTGAGCAAGGGCTGGAAATTGCAGAAGCTCTTGTGCGCAGTGGTGCAGTAGATATCGTTGTTATTGACTCTGTAGCCGCATTGGTACCAAAAGCAGAGATTGAAGGCGAAATGGGTGATTCACACGTAGGTTTGCAAGCGCGTTTGATGTCTCAGGCGCTGCGTAAATTGTCTGGTGCAATCAGCAAATCCAAAACAATCGCAATCTTCATCAACCAGCTTCGTGAGAAAGTCGGCGTTATGTTTGGTAACCCGGAAACAACACCTGGTGGTCGTGCTCTGAAGTTTTATTCCACAGTACGTCTGGATGTGCGTCGTATTGAGAGTATCAAATCAGGCAATGACATGATTGGTAACCGTACTCGTATTAAAGTCGTGAAAAACAAAGTAGCACCTCCGTTTAAACAAGCGGAAGTGGATATCATGTATGGTGAGGGTATCTCGAGAGAAGGCAGTATCATTGACATTGGTACAGAGCTGGACATCGTTAATAAAAGTGGTGCATGGTACTCATACGAAGGCGAACGTTTAGGACAAGGCCGTGAGAACGCAAAGCAGTTCATGAAAGAGCATAAAGATATTGCTGAAATCATTGAACAAAAAATTCGTGTAGCAAGTAACTTGACTACTGCAGTTCCTGCGCCAACTAGTGAAGAGCAACAAAAAGAAGCAGCAGAAGAACAAGAATTGTTTGAAATCAACGAGTAATGTCCCAAAACCCTCCCCTTGTGGGGAGGGACCGGAGGACGTTGCCCTCTGGACTCCGTAAACTTATCTGATTGAGCTTGAGCTTGGATCAATCTGGATAATGGATTGTAGTGGGAGTTCTCGTGCTGTGCTAACAGCCCCTGTCCATTGGGACAGGGGCTGTTAGCACGCTAACTGTGGAGTAAAGGCCGGGCTGAGTTCCCGGTCTTTTGTATTATTAGTGTTCTTTGTCTTATGTGAAGATGTGTTTGGCGTAGTCAGAATGAAAATGTTATGAAAGGGGAGACCAGAATGGATCAACATGACGAGGATTTATATGAAGAAGCAGAACAGGACGGCCTATCCCAATTTCCGGACAACGAAGAACTTATTATTACACGTGTAGAACGAACGAAGAGCAGGCAAGCTCGTTATCGAATCACTTTTGGCATCCACTCTATTACGGTTCTTGAAGATGTGATGATTAAATACAGGATGACTCAAGGCAATACGTTTATGAAGAAGGATCTGGAAGAAATCATTGTAGCTGACGAGCGACAGCGGACGTATGCACAGTCTCTGCGCTTTTTGGAGCATAAGCCACGTACGCGCCATGAATTAAGTCAGAAACTTCGTCAGAAGGAGTTTGCTGCGCCATTAATTGAAGAGACGCTGGATCGACTTGAGCAGGAGAAGTTAGTGGATGACGATCTATTTGCGAAGGAATGGACAAGACAGCGTATGGAGGGCAAGCGGAAGGGAAAACTGTGGATAAGGCAAGAGCTGCGTCAAAAGGGCATTGCCAATGATCTCATTGTTGAGGCACTAGAAGGTATTAGTACAGATGCGGAATTTGAGACTGCTTTGAGTGCCGGACGCAAAAAATGGAATCAGGTCAAAGGGGACGTCAAAGAGAAGAAAAATAAAACGCTTCCCTTCCTAATGAGACGTGGTTTTTCAATGGATATGGTGCGCCGGGTCGTGAATTGTTTAATTGAAGAAGATGAGGCTGGGGACCCTGAAGATGACGAAGCGTTGTTATGGGATTAGCAGACCAGAGTCTCTATACTGCATTCTCTTGACAATTTCTTTCGTCAAATACTAAAATGGACATGAGTCTGTAAGAAATGGACAACCCTTTTTCCTTCCAAAAAAGCGGTTTCGGTTTCTTAAGATTTATACCATTCTTAATTATGGGTTCGCTGGAAACAGTGAATAGTACGTGGAAACATGTACATGTGAAATGAAAATCGGCGGGGGATCGCCGTGAGTATTCGTTATTCCCAAACATATGTAAGGTTTGAAAACTGCAAATTGACCCAAGGAATGCCTTGGAGGAACCAACGAGGAGGTGAACAGTATGAATCCTGCAATCACGATCGCTCTCGTTGTGGCCGCGCTAATCATTGGGTTCGGAGTAGGGTATTTTATTCGCAAATCTCTTGCAGAGGCTAAAATCTCTAGTGCGGAACAAGCTGCCGTACAAATCGTGGAGAACGCGAAGAAAGAGGCAGAGGCACTGAAGAAAGAAACGGTGCTGGAAGCGAAGGATGAAATCCATCGCATTCGTGCTGAAGCTGAAAAAGACACTCGTGAACGTCGGAATGAAATTCAACGACAAGAAAGACGATTGTTGCAAAAAGAAGAGTCGCTGGATAAAAAATTGGAATCACTCGAACGTAAAGAAGAGCAAGTGGCTAACAAAGAGAAACGAATTGATGAGACTCAGCAGCAGATCGAAATGATTTACAAAAACCAGGTGACAGAGTTGGAACGTATATCCAACCTCACCATGGAAGACGCACGCAGTATCATACTGTCCAACGTAGAACAGGAAGTTCGTCATGAGACGGCTCAAATGATCAAGGACATTGAACAACAAGCGAAGGAAGAAGCGGACAAAAAGTCCCGCGAGATTATTACACTCGCCATCCAACGCTGTGCGGCTGACCACGTGGCGGAAACAACGGTATCTGTTGTTACCCTGCCAAATGAAGAAATGAAAGGCCGGATTATCGGTCGTGAAGGACGTAACATCCGTGCGCTTGAAACCCTTACAGGGATTGACCTCATTATCGATGATACGCCAGAAGCTGTTATTCTGTCGGGCTTTGACCCGATTCGCCGTGAAATCGCCCGTACTGCCCTGGAGAAACTGGTGGCTGATGGACGTATTCACCCGGCGCGGATTGAAGAGATGGTTGAGAAATCCCGCAAAGAAGTGGATGAGCGCATCCGTGAATACGGTGAGCAAGCTACCTTTGAAGTGGGCGTGCATGGTCTGCATCCGGATCTGATCAAAATTTTGGGCCGGTTGAAGTTCCGTACAAGTTACGGTCAGAACGTCTTGAAACATTCCATGGAAGTCGCTTATCTGGCTGGACTGATGGCTGGCGAACTCGGAGAAGACGTAACTCTGGCAAGACGTGCAGGTCTATTGCATGACATCGGTAAAGCGCTGGATCACGAAGTGGAAGGATCACACGTCGAAATTGGCGTGGAACTGGCGAAGAAATACAAAGAACATCCGGTTGTAATCAACAGTATCGCGTCCCATCACGGAGATTGCGAAGCGACTTCGGTCATTGCCATGTTGGTTGGCGCAGCAGATGCGCTCTCCGCAGCAAGACCAGGCGCACGCCGCGAAACGCTGGAAACGTATATCAAACGACTGGAGAAGCTGGAAGAAATCTCAGAGTCCTTCGAAGGTGTCGAGAAATCGTACGCCATTCAGGCCGGACGCGAAGTTCGCGTTATGGTACAGCCTGAGAAGATCGATGATGCTGAAGCCTTCCGCTTAGCCCGTGACATCACGAAGATGATTGAGAATGAACTCGACTATCCGGGTCACATCAAAGTCACCGTCATCCGGGAAACCCGTGCGGTTGAATACGCAAAATAGAGCATTACGGAAAAGTGGCCGCAGTAGTGGGCCACTTTTCCTGTTGATAGCCTGTTAAAAGGCAACTACACATCATGGAGCATGAGATAGAGTCCTGCAAAGGTTCAACATTTGAAGTAAGAGGACTTTGCAGGAATTGAGGAGGCAGTAATCAATGAAAGTTTTGTTTATTGGTGACATTGTAGGTAACGTGGGACGTAAGGCACTAAAGGAAAATTTACCATATCTGAAATCGAAGTATAAGCCACATGTGGTGATTGTGAATGGTGAAAATGCGGCAGCAGGTCGCGGCATTACCGGTGCAATCGCAAATGAGTTTTTCAACTGGGGTGTACATGGTATTACACTTGGTAATCATACTTGGGACAATAAGGATATTTTTGATTTTATAGATGATGAGCCGCGCATGATTCGTCCAGCGAACTTTCCACCAGGAACACCAGGACGAGGATACACGGTTGTCAAAGGCGAAGGGAAAGAGCTGGCAATTGTCAATCTGCAAGGAAGAACGTTCCTGCCTGCTCTGGATTGTCCATTCCGTGTAGCTGATGAAATTGTAGATGAGCTGCGCCAAGACCATAAATGTATTTTGGTCGATATGCATGCTGAAGCAACCTCAGAAAAGATTGCCATGGGATGGCATCTGGATGGACGTGCGTCTCTCGTTGTAGGTACACATACGCATGTACAGAGTAATGATGATCGGATTTTGCCTGGAGGAACAGCTTATTTGACGGATGCAGGCATGGTAGGGCCTCGTGACGGCATATTAGGCATGGAGCGTGAGGCCGTGCTGCGTAAGTTCTACACCCAGCTACCTGTACGTTTCGTTGTGGATGATGGCAAATGGCACTTCCATGGTGTTTTTGTTGAAATTGATGAAGCTACAGGTGCGGCAACACGCATCGAAAAAATTCGTCTGATGGAGGACGAGTGGCGCATGGAATAGGGGCATTGTCCCAATTTGCAGGGAAACCCGTCTAAAAAGAAGGAATTTTTTTGCCTCCCGCGAATAACATCTAGTAAGATGGAAACAAACTTTCAACATTCCCAGGGAGGTACTTACCATGGATGTATTAAAAGTTTCAGCAAAGTCCAATCCTAATTCTGTAGCCGGCGCTCTTGCAGGGGTTCTTCGTGAACGTGGAAATGCTGAACTGCAGGCAATTGGAGCGGGAGCACTGAACCAAGCCATTAAAGCGGTAGCGATAGCCCGGGGATTTGTAGCACCAAGCGGAGTTGACCTGATTTGTATTCCAGCTTTTACAGACATTGTGATCGACGGCGAGGACCGAACGGCCATTAAGCTGATTGTGGAGCCCAGATAATACATGCAGTATGCATTGAACCTGTTTACGTTGTAGACAGGTTTTTTTGCGTTTTTTTTGCAATAACATATTGAGGAGGGTTTAAGATGTCCAAGTCTGATTGGCGTGTAGCTGATTTTCACTGTGATGCACTGAGCAAAATTTTGATGCAGCCTGCTCTTTCATTTGAAAATGCTCCACAACTGGATGTGAACTTGCAACGTTTGAAAGAGGGGAATGTAGGGTTGCAGGCGTTCGCCATCTATTTGCCCGAAGTACTTGGCAGAGGCAAGTTTGAACATGTGATGGGGCAATTGGAGATTTATCGTAGACGTGTGGAGAGAAGTCAGGAGCGGCCTGACGGCACACAAACGTTGTTATGGCGTGAACAGGTGGCTCAGGTGGGGCAAACCGAGGGTCCGTGGGGATTAATCACACTGGAGGGTGTGGATGGCCTGGAGGGCAACCTGTTCTATCTGGAGTTATGTTATCAGATGGGCGTTCGAATCATTGGACTAACGTGGAATTATGCCAATTGGGCGGCTGACGGAGTAATGGAGAAGCGTGGAGCAGGTCTGACCGAGAAGGGGAAGGAACTGGTGCGCCAGTGTAATGAAATCGGAATGCTGCTCGACGTGTCACATCTGACAGAGAAAGGTTTTTGGGAACTGGCTGACTTGAGTAAACGTCCTTTTATCGCCTCCCATTCCAACAGTTATAGCGTATGTCCCCATGTGCGTAATCTGAAAGATGATCAGATTCAGGCTATCATTGCCCGGGAAGGGCGGATCGGACTGACGTTTGTGCCCTGGTTTGTAAAGCAGGAGGGTGAGGTACGTATAGAAGATCTGCTGCCTCATATTGAGCAATTCTGTTCTCTCGGCGGGCAGCATCACCTGATGATGGGGTCCGATTTTGATGGAATTTCAACGTATATTCAGAGACTTGAACATTCAGGACATTATCCGAGACTGACGGAAATCCTGCTCAAGCATTATGATGAACATCTGGTTCGTGGCTGGTTGTGGGGGAATGCAATGAGTTATTTGGGGGAACACTTGCCAGAGAGCAATCCAAAGATAAAGGGGGCTTCCATGAAATAGTGAACTGGTGTGTGCGTTGAATGTGTTGAATTGAAACTAATTTTCCAAATAAAGGACGGGAATGATGGTGAAATAAGTGTATTTCATGAATTTTCATCAGTTCGTTTTCATTTCACTCCAAAAAGGGGTATAATACCATTGGATTGTTAAGAGCCTGAGTACAGGCCATAGATAAACAAGGAGTGAAATTTACAATGAGTAAAACAGTACCAGTGGGCGTATCTGCCCGTCACATTCATGTATCCCAAGAGCACGTTGAAATTTTGTTTGGCAAAGGTTATGAACTGACTGAATTTAAACCTCTGTCCCAACCTGGCCAATACGCTGCTAACGAAACTGTAGCGGTAATTGGTTCGAAAGGACAGTTTGATAAAGTGCGTATCCTTGGACCTGTTCGCCCTGAAACGCAACTGGAGATCTCCATGACAGATTCATTTGCGATTGGTGTTAAAGCACCTGTACGTGAATCTGGAAGCATTGAAGGTACACCAGGAATCACAATTAAAGGCCCTGCTGGCGAAGTTACGATTGATAAAGGTGTTATCGTTGCTGTTCGTCATATTCACTTCCATACTTCTGATGCTGCTAAATGGGGTATCGAGGACAAACAAATGCTGAAAGTTCGCTTGGGCGGAGATCGCGGTCTTGTACTGGAAAATGTACTGGCTCGTGTATCCGATTCTTTCGCACTGGACATGCATATTGATACAGATGAAGCTAACGCTGCTGGCGCTCGTAATGGCGACACTGCTGAAATCATCGATTAATTACATGTAATAACTTTAGCCGCCAATTGGGGCGGTCTGAATAACATATAAACCTGAGCACAGCCAACAAGGGCCGGTTAATTCCAGCCCTGATGGCAAGGCTCAGGTTTTTGTATTTTCTGAGTGTTCTTCTGAACATGGCATGTTACGGATTAGACGAAGGGACATGCGCTTTGGATGTGGAACTACAGCCCAATTCATGCTATAATTTGCTGTAATGCTCTTTTAGTGTTCCAAGCAAGAAATTCACCTGGAACAGGGATGAATGAACGATTTTTTATTAATAGAGGCTGTAAGGAGTGACCGAAGGAAATGGCTAAAGACTCAAAAAAGGATTACTCCCAATATTTTGATTTCTCCGATGCCAAAGTAATTTCGCAAGATGAATTCAGCAAAAAGATAAGAATCCGGGGCCGTGAGATTAACATCAAATCGGAACCCAATCATCGTCAGGAGAAACAGCGGGGCAAGGAAGACGTCCAGGTGCTTTACGAAAATGCCGTTCCCGATGAACTGAAAAACATAGGGAAAGGCAAACATTATATTGTATATACGTATGGATGTCAGATGAACGAGCATGACTCGGAAACCATCAAAGGACTGCTTGAGTCTATGGGATATCAGGCTACAGAGAATCGCAAAGAAGCTGATATTATTCTGCTCAATACGTGTGCCATACGGGAAAATGCGGAAGATAAAGTATTTGGTGAGCTTGGTCACCTGAAAACGCTAAAACTCGAACGTCCGGGATTGTTACTTGGCGTATGCGGGTGTATGTCCCAAGAAGAAGGCGTCGTCAACCGAATCATGCAGAAGCATGGCTTTGTGGATATGATCTTTGGTACACATAATGTGCATCGACTGCCACATCTAATCCAGGAAGCGCTGTTCAGCAAAGAAATGGTTGTTGAGGTGTGGTCCAAGGAAGGCGACATTATTGAGAACCTGCCGAAGAAACGTGAGGGTATGCGCGGCTGGGTGAACATTATGTATGGCTGCGACAAGTTCTGTACATATTGCATCGTTCCGTTCACGCGGGGCAAAGAACGCAGCCGTCGTCCTGAAGATGTCATTGCCGAAGTTAGGGATTTGGCACGACAAGGCTTTAAGGAGATCACGCTGCTTGGTCAAAATGTGAATGCGTACGGCAAGGACTTCACCGACCTGAACTACAGCTTTGGTGACTTAATGGATGCCATTCGCCAAATTGATATTCCGCGAGTACGGTTTACAACCAGTCACCCACGTGACTTCGATGATCGCTTGATTGAAGTGCTGGCCAAGGGCGGAAATTTGGTGGAGCACATTCATCTTCCGGTGCAATCTGGCAGTTCAGAAGTACTCAAACGTATGAGCCGCAAGTATAGCCGGGAACACTATCTGAAGCTGGCTGACAAAATTAAAAAGGCCATCCCGGATGTTGTGTTGACAACGGATATTATTGTTGGTTTTCCGGGGGAAACGGAAGAACAGTTTGAAGATACACTTTCCCTTGTCCGTGAAGTAGGGTATGATTTTGCCTATACCTTTATTTATTCTCCACGTGAAGGTACACCGGCTGCAGTGATGGAAGACAACGTACCGATGGAAGTGAAGAAGGAACGTTTGAAGCGCTTGAACGAAACGATCAACGAATACAGCCATCGAAGCAATGAAGAGCAACGGGGCAAAATCGTTGAAGTACTCGTTGAAGGCGAGAGCAAGCGGAATTCTGAAGTTCTGGCAGGACGTACGCGCAGCAACAAGCTGGTGCATTTTGAAGGACCCAAAGAACTGATTGGTACTTTCGTACAAGTGGAAATCACCGATCCAATGACTTTTTATATTCGGGGCAACCTGCTCTCTGAGCCGGTAGCTGCCAATCAGTAATACACACAACAATAAGATGAGAATTTTGGGGTTCAATATCAGGTTCGGACATTTGCGCAAGTAGCGGAGGGGACGGAATCGGTCTGTAGAAGCGAAGCGTTCGCCTTTGTCTCCGGAGTTTAACCTTGAACAGTTGTAATCAGAAAAATCCGGAGACAACAGCGATCAAAAGAACGATCCGTACCCGCAGCGGTCATGGAGCAGACGTTTGAACTCATTTGAGCCCAGGTTCTCATCTTATATCATCTCATAGAATGGAGCGATTTCAGTGGCGCAGGAAGAAGTGCAGTACAACCATTATGGAATGCCAACCTACGATACGCGCAATCTGGTCATACGCGACGACATTATGGGAAAAGCCAAAGAATTGGCTGATATGCTCGGAACGAGTGAGGAAGTTAGACAGTTTCAACAGGCTGAAACCAAAATTCGTGATCATGAGCGCATCCAGCAGTTGATTGCAACGATCAAGAAAAAACAAAAAGAGATTGTTGCTTTTGAAAGCTTCAAAAATGTAGAGATGGTCAGCAAAATTGAACAGGAAATTGACGATCTGCAAAGCGAACTGGACGGTATTCCATTGGTTACGGAATTCCAGCAGAGCCAGAGCGACATCAACTACTTGCTTCAACTAGTGATCTCTGTAATCCGGGATACGGTTTCTGAAAAAGTAAACGTGGAGGCTGGAACGGATTCACCTCCGACTAGTTGCGGTTAAATGACGGAAGGGTGCGGACGCTGTCCGCGCCTTTTTTGACATTACATAACCGTTAACGTGGAGTGGCTATCGCCAAGTACTCGGAATATAATTCCAAGCAAAGCTCCACGCTGTGGGGTTATTTTGTGTGGCATAGCTGATTTTTAATGATAAAGGCACATGACATCAAGAGAGCTTGATACGTACAGTAAATAAAGGAGAAATGAATAATGAGTATTTTGGACAAAATGGTGGAAGACGGAGACGGACGATTCTGGGGATTTCTCGGCTGTCGTTATATTAAAGGAGACGGCAAAGAAGTACAGATCGCGTTGACAGCAGGCGAACATCATACCAACTCCATGGGGATTATTCATGGGGGTGTATTAACTTCACTGATGGATCAGGCGATGGGTATGGTTGCAACAGCAGCAATGGAAGTGGACGGCTGTGTGACAACGAATCTGAACGTACATTTTCTCGCACCAATGAAACAAGGGGAGTTAACGGTGACAGCTACGGTACTGCATCAAGCAGGACGCAGTGTGACGACTCAATCGGAGGTTCGTGATGCATCGGGCACGTTGGGATGTATGGCTACGGCGACATTCCGCATAGCACGCCCTAGAACGTAACGCACGAATCCTGCGGTTGACAAAAGATATTATTATGTCATAATGAAATTATCAAAATGAAAATAGTCGGTGGTGCCCATGAGCGAAAACTACGAACACTTTAATGCAGAGAGCGACGAACAAGCAGCACGTGCTTATAGTTCCAAAAAATATCGTACCCCCGATGGTGTTCCTGCGGATATCGTTATGTTCACCTTGACCAAGCGGGAGCGCAAGACGGTGACGAAGACACTTCCCATTCGGGAACTGAAAGTGATGCTAATCAAGCGCAAAGGCTGGCCTTTTGCAGGCAGATGGGCATTACCCGGTGGATTTTGTCAGGAGAATGAATCCATCTACGGTGCAGCTAAGCGTGAGCTGATGGAAGAGACAGGTGTAGATGGTGGACATCTGGAGTACTTAAATGTATACAGTCAGCCGGGTCGTGATCCAAGGGGCTGGATTATCTCTCACGCATTTTTCGCACTTGTGGAAGAATGGATGTTGGATCAACGCCAAGCAGCAGATGATGCTGAGGACGTTGGATTGTTCACCATTCAGGAGGCGCTGCAAGAACTGGAACTCGCCTTTGATCACAGAACAATCATCGAAGATGCTTATCGACGCATTCAACAGCAGATGCTGGAAACGACGATTGCTCGTCAGTTCCTGCCACGTGATTTTACATTAAGTGAATTATATCAGGTTATTCAAAGTGTTGTACCGGATTTTGAAGAACCAAACTTCATTCGCAAGATTACGTCTACCCGCAGCCGTAAAGGCATTGTGGAAGAAGTACGGGATGAAGAGGGGAACCTGGTGAGTTCCAACCAGTACTCGCAGCGTCCGGCGCAGCTATATCGTTTTACAGAACTCGTACCACGCCTTTCCATCTATACGTAATAAGGTGTAGATGTGTCAATTGGATTGAATCAGAATCAACCATTTCTGGGATAAGGGAGTGTTGACGATGAAAGCACTGATTGTCATTGATTTTACGAAGGATTTTGTGACAGGTTCTCTGCCTGTAGGTCAGCCGGCAATAGAGATCGACGAGACGATTGCAGCTGTAACCGAGGCCTATTGTAAGAACAAACATGAGGTAATCATGGCTGTGGATCTGCACGAAGAAAATGATCCGTATCACCCGGAGACTGTACTTTTCCCACCTCATAACATTAGAAATACGGAGGGAAGACAGTTATATGGTCGTCTTGCCCAAGTGATGGATGAACGGAAAACAGATATACAGTGGATGGATAAGACGAGATATAGTGCATTTTGTGGGACCGATCTGGAACTCAGACTGCGTGCACGTGGCATTACGGATATTGCACTAATAGGGGTATGCACGGATATTTGCATATTGCATACCGCAGTGGACGCTTACAATAAAGGTTTTCATATTACAATATATGAAGATGCTGTTGCCAGCTTCAATCCGGCAGGGCATGAGTGGGCACTTGGACATTTTCGTTCCAGCCTTGGTGCTTCGGTGGTTAAGGCGAGCGAGACAGTCTTGGCTTAATTTACTCCATAGTCATGTTTGGTTGACTTCATGTTAGGAACCGGATGAATGTGGTGAATGGTGTATAGAGTTTTACGGGAGACTTGTTTGTTTAATACGGATGAACAGAATCATGAAGAATAAGTCTCCATATGTTAACCCGTGTCCACAGATGAAATCTGGGGGCACGAGCGGAAGTCAGAGAGGATGAGACAAATGCAGACAACTAGCCTGGCTTTACATACGGATAAATATCAGATCAATATGATGTACGCCCATTGGGTGAATGGTACTCACAAGCGGAAGGCGGTATTTGAAGCCTATTTCCGTAAGCTTCCTTTTGGCAACGGATATGCGGTATTTGCCGGATTGGAACGTATTGTGAACTATATTAGCCAGCTTCGGTTCACGATGGACGACATCAAATTTTTATCCAAACAAGAGGAAAATTACGATCCGGTCTTTCTGGAAGAATTGCTCCAGTTTTCATTTCAGGGGACGATTCATTCCATGAAGGAGGGTGCAATTGTTTTCCCTGACGAACCGCTCATTCGGGTAGAAGGCTCCATTATGGAGACACAATTGGTGGAGACGGCGATACTTAACTTCATGAATTATCAGACGTTGATTGCAACCAAGGCTTCGCGGATCAAACAGGTAGCGCAGCAGGATACGTTGCTCGAATTCGGCACACGGCGTGCACAGGAAGCGGATGCTGCCATCTGGGGCGCACGTGCCTCTTATGTAGCAGGTTTCCATGCAACGTCTAATATGCTGGCCGGAGAGCGCTTTGGGATCCCAACAGCAGGTACACATGCCCATTCCTGGGTACAGAGTTTTATGAGCGAACAGGAGGCGTTTGACGTGTATGCCAAAGTGTTGCCTGATCAGGTTACGCTGCTGGTTGATACCTTTGACACGTTGAACAGTGGAGTACCTCACGCTATCAAGACAGCCAAGAAGTTGGAGAGCCAAGGCAAAAAGATGAATGCCATTCGTCTCGACAGTGGTGACCTAGCGTACTTGTCGATTCAGGCACGTCAGATGTTGGATGAGGCTGGGCTGGATTATGTGAAAATTGTAGCATCCAATGATTTGGATGAAAATACGATTTTCAACCTGAAGGCTCAAGGAGCACGGATAGATACATGGGGTGTTGGTACACAGTTGATTACGGCTTCTGACCAGCCATCTTTGGGTGGAGTGTACAAATTGGTGGAGCGTGAAGTGGACGGTGCCATGCTGCCTACCATCAAAATATCTGCCAACCCTGAAAAGGTGTCCACTCCAGGTAAAAAGGAAGTGTTCCGGATCATTGATCCGAAACATGGCAAAGCGATTGCAGATTATATCTGCTATCCAGATGAAGAGCAGCCGCTACAGGGCGGACCGCTCAAGCTGTTCAACCCGCTACACCCTTACCTGAAAAAGACCGTTACCCGCTACGAAGCGGTTAATATGCTGGAGCCAATCTTTGTGAATGGACGTAAAGTGTATGAACTGCCTAATCTGGATGAGATTCGGGCGTACCACCGGGAACAGATGAACCTCTTCTGGCCGGAATACCAACGGAAACTCAACCCGGAGATCTACCGTGTGAACATCAGCCCTGCGGCATGGAATATGAAGCAGAAGCTCATTGCGGAACATGTGAAATCCACAGAGGAATAATTCACACATACAATATGCAGAGAGGCATAACCAGTGAGGAATACTGGTTATGCCTTTTTGAAGATCTTAGGATTATACGTTTTCAGCGGAGCTGAACGATTCGATGATCGCAAGAAAAACCTCAGCTAAATGCGGTCTGTCTTCTATGGAAGTACGTCGATAGACTTTTTCTTATATGATCCCGATGGGTTGGACCAGTGATGTAAGAAATCTCATGGACAGACTGCCAAGGTAACAGGCTATACTGGAAATGGTCATGCCCAATTCAAGAGGTTGTAGGGGGAAAACAGTAATTATTTCTCGGGAAAGCGCAGGAGACGCCAAATTCTGCAACTATTGATTCAATCCCACAGCTGTAGGGGATGAAAGTAAGAGGAGGTGCAGACATGAGATGGATACTAGGACTGGTCTGGATCGCTTTTATTGCCTATGCATTGTTGTTGGCACCGGGACAGTCACCTGGAAGTGATCCGGTATTCAAAGAACTGATCACAATGCAAAGCAAAGAACCTTGGTTACTTACTGTGTTTTCGTGGTTAGGTATTTTCCCGGCAGTTTATGCCTGTATGCTGTTAAGAATATCGGTGAAAGAACGAGGTGGCCGTGTACCGGCTTGGCCTTTTGTCATACTTTCTTTCGGACTGGGTGCTTTTGCCCTGCTTCCCTATTATGCATTGTCGTCGTCCGCAAATAGAGCTTCGGGTTACGCAAGCTTGCACTTTGGTCGTCAGCGGGAGTCGGGAATTGGACGGGTAGCAGCCCATAAGTTGACGCATGTAGTCCTTCTGCTGTTGACGCTGGGGACAGCATTCTATGCCGTGACGCAAGGTCATCCGGATGTATATATGGAAGCATTCAAGCAATCTGCCTTTGTACATATCATGACGATTGATTTTGTACTGTTGACCTTACTTTCCATGATTGCGATATACAGGGATACTGAAGTGAGTCGACGTTCAGCAGCTTGGACCGCGGCAGGTATCATCCCTATTGTGGGTCCACTAATCTATCTGTTGACGCTCAGGAGAGACAGAGCTTGATCATCAACATCTGAAGAATCCAGAAGTAAAAGGTAGCCGTTAAGCCTGAATACGAACAATTCATGTGCTTAATGGAAAATATACAAGATCCAAAGAAGGAGTGGCAATCGATGAAAAACCATTTTAACGCATATGTGGTCCGTAAAGAAGAACAGGGCGGAGTGAAAGCTGCTATAGAGCAACTGAAGAAGGAAGATCTGCCAAATGGAGATGTAACGGTACAGGTGCAATATTCCAGTGTCAATTATAAAGACGGACTCGCGACTCTTGAAAAGGGTGGTGTCGTTCGTGAGTACCCGATGGTACCGGGAATAGATCTGGCCGGAACGGTAGAGGAGTCGGTCAGTGGACGTTTTGCACCAGGAGATCGGGTGATCAGTACAGGATTTGAACCTGGCGTATCCCATTACGGAGGGTACAGCGAGTATGCTCGTCTGCGCAGTGAATGGCTGGTGCCTCTGCCACCGGGTCTCAGTGAGAAAGAAGCCATGGCAATTGGAACCGCAGGATTTACGGCTGCACTTTCGGTAGATGCGCTGTTACAGGCTGGAGTGACACCGGAGATGGGCAAGGTTCTGGTTACGGGTGCAACGGGTGGCGTTGGCAGTATGGCAGTTGCCATTCTGGCGAAACTTGGTTTTGAAGTAACAGCCAGCACAGGCAAGAAGGAGCTGGAGGAGTCATTGCTCCGAAACTTGGGCGCCTCAGAGGTTATTACTCGTGAAGAAGCTGATGCTCCAGCTAAAGGAGCCATGGGGAAACAGCTATGGGCGGGTGTTGTTGATCCAACAGGAGGACCGGCTCTCGCGGAGCGATTGAAACAGATTCAATATGGAGGTGCAGTAGCGGTATCCGGGTTGACCGGAGGTACAGCTTTTGAATCTACGGTACTTCCGTTTATTCTGCGTGGTATCCAGCTTATTGGTATAGACTCTGTATATTGTCCGATGGAACGTCGGGAACGGCTGTGGGAACTGCTCGGTGGAGAATGGAAACCGGAGCGTGCGCTGGAACTGGGAATCCGCGAAATTTCTCTAGATCAGTTGCCGCATACGCTTGAGACGATACTCCAAGGTGGTGCGGTAGGTCGGACTGTGGTCAATACAATATCAGATCTGCCATCCGCATAAGATTCTAAGTCCTTAGACATGCTAATTCTACCTGATTGGGTCACAGTACATGTGGCTGGAAAGGAAGGATTGGCATGTGGTTTGGTAGAAAAGGGCGAAGTCTGGTTGGAAGAACAATGAAGTCGGTACTTGTAAGTGGCGTGTTGATCACAAGTATCTGGTCCCTGGTGGCTTGTTCGGCATCATCCATTGAGCAGGAGCGGAAGGTCTACACCCGTGAAGCGACAGATGAAGGAAATATGCGGGCACAGAGTCAGGGACACGGATTAAACGGTGAATTGGTGAGTGAGATCAGTAAGAGTTTTGAAGCAAAAGGCATTCAGCTGATGAATAATATGTCTGCCGATGACGGCCATGGTGGGATCTCTTATATGTATTTGTTGAATGGAAGTGGCAGACACATCGTGAAAGTCCATATTTTCAGTGATGCGACAACCCGGGCGGCCAGCATGAAACAAATGTATAGTGAGAATCGTGATGAGGCTGTCTTGGAGAATGCGCTTGGCCGGACAACGATTCGCAGCAAAGGGTACGTCTCACTCGTATATACAGCTTCTGGTGGGGAAAAGGACAAGTATGAACAGGATGTTATGCAGGTGTTCCAACATGTGCTGGGGCAACTAAGGTAAGTTGAGCGAGATCCCCTTCGTACTTTACCGTACAGCTGAAAATAAACCCGAAAACCCGTCTGATCTTTCAGACGGGTTTATATATTTCACGCATCACATGCCGCAGCTCGGGCAAAATGAGTTTTTCCATGGCCAATTTGACAGCTCCTTTGGAGCCCGGCATGGAGAAGACGGCTGTGCGTCCAATCGTTCCGGCGACGGCTCTGCTCAGGATGGCAGCGGAACCGATATCCTCGGTGTAACTGAGAAAACGGAAGATCTCACCAAAGCCCGGGAGTTCCTTGTCGAGTAGTGAGGACACCGCTTCGTAGGTTGTATCTCGGGGTGCAATCCCTGTTCCACCGCTAAGCAACACGGCTTCGACATCATCACGAACAGCTGCATCCTGCAGGATGCTTCGAATGTTCTCCGGTTCATCTGGTGTAATGATGTATTCAACGATCTGATACCCTGCTTCATTCAGAAGCTGATGCATGAGCTGGCCACTGGTGTCCGTGTCTTTGGTACGCGTGTCTGACACTGTAACAATCATGCACGATACCGTGGTCGGAGCTTCCTGGCGATGTTGTTCCACTGAATTAGTCATGAAACTTCCTCCTTCAATCAACATGTCCTCATAGCATAGACCATCCGTTAGCATCAGGCAATGTACTGGGGAAGAATTGAACATGATTGCATAACGAATGCGGGATGGTGTACACTCGCTAGATATAGATAGACTAGGTTACAAGAAGGACAATCAGAGAGGTGTATACGCATGAATGAAACGATTTTAAAAGAACAATCCATACCTGTATATATACTGTCAGGTTTTTTGGGGAGTGGCAAAACAACACTGCTTGTTCAGTTGATCGAACATTGGCAACAGCAGGGTTTGCGTCCCGCAGTGGTCATGAATGAGTTAGGCGAAGTCAATCTGGATGGTCAGATTGTGGATTCCACCGTTCCAATGACAGAGATGTTAGGTGGCTGCATCTGTTGTACCGTACGTGGTGACTTGGGATTGCAGCTTGCTGATCTCGTTCAAGAGGAATCACCGGATGTGATCATCATTGAAGCAACCGGTGCGGCAAATCCAATGGAGATTCTGGATGCGGTAACGGAGACTTCACTATACATGCGATTGGAACTGAAAAGTCTCATTACTGTTGTGGATGCAGCACATCTATCTGGTCTGTATCAGGAGCAGAAGGGGCAGACGTTCAAACTAATGCAGGAGCAGATTCGTTGTGCGTCTGTGCTTCTCTTGAATAAAACGGATCGGGTGAGTGCACAGGAACTGCAAGATCTGGAACAGCTTTTGGCAAAATGGAATGGCTTCGCACCTGTAATCCCTACGGTCAAATGTGAGGTGGAGATGGATCTGTTGCTTCGCAGTGGGGCAGACGTGCATGTACGTGATTCAGCTTCTGAAGCGGATAAGTCAGCTCACCAAGAGCATCATGTGCATACGGAAACCTGTGGTACACATGGCTGCAATCATGGACATGAACATACTGATCATACAGTCCAAGGCGATGATACGAATACTGACGCATCCCATAGCCCTGTCCATGCCCACAGTCACGAGCATTCCGCTCCTCATGCATCACACGAACACGTTATGGTATATACACATTATTTCAGTCATCCGGTGAACAGCGAAGCGTTTGAACAGTTTGTATCTGCTTTGCCACGAGACGTGTATCGAGCAAAAGGCATTTTATCGTTTAGTGACACGGCGAGCCGTTTCTGGTTCCAGTATGCTTACCGTGAATCGGACTACATGAAGATCACACCTCAGGGAGATGTCCCTAATGTTGCTGTGTTTATAGGTGAACATTTTGACCAAACTGTCATTCGTGATCAATTACTGGAATTGGAAGCGATAAAGTAGGTTAGATGATTCAATATTCCTCCGAAATGGGTATTAAGATGCATAGCAAACTTTGCCTGGGAGGTAACTTTAAATGACACAACAACAATATCAACAATGTATCGATGCTTGCCTGGAGTGCATGAATGCTTGCAACGTATGTTACATATCGAGTCTGAAAGAATATGATCTGGCGATGCTGCGTGATTGCATTCGTTTGAATCGGGAATGTGCGGAGATCTGCAGTTTTGCTGCACAAGCGATGACACGTGGAAGTGATTTCATTGCTGAAATATGCGAATTGTGTGTGAAAGCTTGTGAAGCTTGCGCCGCAGAGTGTGGCAAACACCACCATGATCACTGCCAAGCATGTGCAGAGACTTGCCGCAGATGTGCAGAAGCTTGCCGGTTGATGGCAGCAGTAGCGTAAATATTATTTCACTGGAATATATAATTAAAACCGATAATGACCGTTGTCCCCTAAGGAAAGGCAGTGAACACAGGCATCTGAGACGATGTGCTTTTGTGTTGCCTTTCAGTAGGGGATTTTTAATGCAGGTTGCCAAGTCTGATCGTGGTATGTATAATGATGGCAATGAATTGAAACGAAGAATATCAATGATCGGGAGAGTAGCCAGATCCATACATGACAGCGAGCCGGGAGAGGTGGAAGCCGGTATGACATGACCTGAGTGAACCGCACCCGTGAGATGGTTATCCGAAAAGATGTACGTATCCCGATTGGGGATAGGCCATATCTGTCTGAGGGTAACCCGGCTTGCGACCGTTATACGCATCGAGCGGAACAGGTTCTACTGGTATGCATGTTGATGCATATTAGGAGTAGTTGTTCACCTAGAGTGGTACCGCGGGAACTGTTAAGTCAGCTCTCGTCTCTTATGTAGAGACGAGAGCTTTTTTGTGTTTATTTTCAGCCGATTATGAATTATAAGGAGTGTTCGACATGTTGATGAAGCAGGCTGCGGCCGATATTGCCCCTTTAACGGGATTGAATGAAGAAGAGGTTCTGAGATTACTGGAAGTCCCACCACAGGCGGAGATGGGTGATGCAGCATTCCCTTGTTTTGCATTAGCGAAGTCATTAAAGAAAGCACCGGCAGTCATTGCGACTGAGCTCGCAACGGGATTGCAGACAGCAGGACTTGAAGCGACTCCCGCCGGGCCGTATGTAAATATCCGTTTCAACCGGGAGAAGCTCGCGCCGAATCTGCTAAAAGAACTAGAGAATGCCACATTTGGTAAGCTTCAGCTTGGTCAAGGTTCGCGTGTAGTGATTGATATGTCTTCCCCTAACATCGCAAAACCCTTCGGGATCGGACATTTGCGTTCTACTGTAATCGGTGCAGCACTGTATCGGTTGTATAACGAAGCAGGTTATACCTCCGTAAGTGTGAATCATCTGGGAGACTGGGGAACCCAGTTTGGCAAGCAGATTGCAGCATACAAACGGTGGGGCAATGATGAAGCGCTGCAGGCAGACCCGATCCGTACTTCTCTGGAGCTGTACGTGCGCTTCCACGATGAGGCGGAGAACGATCCTTCACTGGAGATTGAGGCACGCGAGTGGTTCCGCAAGCTGGAGCAAGGAGATGATGAAGCACAGCGGTTATGGGCGTTCTTTGTGGAAGTGAGCATGAAGGAATTCAACCGGATGTATGAACGCCTGAATGTACAGTTCGACCATACGCTGGGGGAGAGCTTTTACAATGACAAGATGGGCGCGGTGGTTGAAGAACTCAAGACAAAAGGTTTACTTGAAGAGAGTGATGGAGCACTCGTGGTACGTTTGGAGGACGAGAACATGCCTCCGTGCCTGATTATCAAAAAAGATGGCACAACGATCTATCCTACACGGGATTTGGCTACGGCGGTTTATCGTCATGAGGTGATGAAGGCAGATCGGTTGTTATACGTGGTCGGAGGCGAGCAGAAGTTACATTTCCGTCAGGTATTTGCGGTCCTATCCCGGATGGGTCATGAATGGTCTGCGAAGTGTGAACATATCCCGTTTGGCTTAATGCGTTTTGAGGGACGGAAAATGTCTACCCGCCGCGGTAAAGTTGTCTTTTTGCAGGAAGTGTTGGATGAGGCAGTTGCTCGTGCCTTGCAGATTATTCAGGAGAAAAACCCGAATCTGGAGAACCCTCAGAAGGTGGCTGAGGCAGTCGGTGTAGGTGCCATTGTCTTCGGTGATCTGCGGAATAATCGGTTAAATGATGTGGACTTCTCATTGGAAGATGCGGTGAGTTTTGAAGGGGAGACCGGACCTTATGTGCAATACACCCATGCCCGGATTCAAAGTGTGCTTGCCAAGGCAGAAGAGGCGACCCGTATGGAAAATGAAAACCCTTTGACTAAACCCAACCTTGCGGATGGTGAGAATAACACAGTAACCACTCCATCCCTTATCGGAGATACCTCATGGGCATTGCTGAAACTGCTTGGTGAATATCCCGAGTATTTGGAAAAAGCAATTCATCGGAATGAGCCTTCGGTTATTGCCAAATACACAATAGATGTCGCTCAAGCATTCAACCGTTTCTATCACGCCGAACGGATTGCGGATGCGTCATCTGATGAAAGATCCTTCAGGGTGGCATTGGCCAAACGGACTGCCGAACGCCTCGCGTACAGTTTACATTTGCTAGGTGTGCAAGCTCCAGAGCGGATGTGATCCCAGGTGATATGGAGTACACGTGGACTTTTTAAGAAAGCCGATCAAGATGTACCAGACTCATTAGGTCGAGGTATGTTGCTTCAACAAGTGAGCAAGCGATTAGGTAATGCTCAAGTACTTGATGAAATTAATCTGGAAGTGAAGCAGGGAGAATGTGCTGTACTTGTTGGCAGAAACGGGTCGGGCAAAAGCACGTTGCTACGTATGTTGGCAGGTATTTTGTTACCCGATACAGGATCGATCCAGCGCACAATGAAGGGTTCTGATGGGTATGCAGTAGATGGCCTGCCACGTTTACCCTTTACCTCAGGAGAGTACTTGTTGGACATGGGACGGATTCGGGGCATTCGCCCCGAAATACTGCGTGAGCGGATTAGAGAACTTAGTGAACTTTTATATCTGGATACCGCGATCGATCAGAAGTTACCCTTATTATCCAAGGGCACATTGCAAAAAGTAAATTTGATTCAGGCCCTGTTACCTGGACCGGGTGGTCTTTTGTTGCTGGATGAACCGTTGTCAGGCTTGGATATTCCAGCTCAAGAGGGCATTGTATCCTTATTGGGGCAATGGAAGGATGAAGGGACATCCATCGTTACAGCTTGCCATGAACCGTTGCTTATTGAACGTTTGGCAGACCAGGTGATTGTGTTGAAGAAAGGCCGCGTGCTCCGCTACTGGAGTCGTGAAGATATACTACAAGCTGGCGAACTCGTTGTACGTATTCAAAGTCTGACGAAAGCTGGAGAGGATCTGGCTAACGATCTATCTATTGTACAACAACCGGGAGTACTGTCTTTAGTTCGTAATACAAGCTTGGAGAAATCCAATTCTTGGTTGTGGGATTGGAAAGTGGTTCAGAAATCAACAGATGATGTTCTCAGAATGATTCTGGCATCTGGGGGTTCGGTTGTGTCTGTACAACAGGAAGAAAGTCAATTACATATGGAAAGTCTGCTGGAAGGACAACATCCAGCTGTACATGCGAGTCGTGGAGGTATCACGGAATCTGTGGACTTAAGCTCTTCCATGGATGATGCGGGGGGAGAAGTCGAATGATCTATCTAACCCGATATTTGTTAAGGCACCACATTCGCTCACAGAAATATTTTGCACCGGTTATCTTTTATATCATCGCCATGCTGCTGATCTATTCCTACAAACCCAACCCTATTGCGGACAGTTACAGTGTCACGGCTATGTTGTTATTTCTGGCAGCTGCTTGGCTCGGAGTAATGGTGATGAATACCGAACCTGCAAAGCAGTATCAATTACTTGTCCTTCATGCAGGAAGCAGGCGTAAGGTGGTAACAAGTCAACTCATCTGTGCCTGGATAATGCAATTCATGCTCACCGCAATCACTGTGCTGTATCCCGTGTTCGCGGGAATGTTCGAAAGACAACCCACAGGTGAGGAGTGGATGATGACTTGGTTAGGACATCTGGGGTTATCACTGCTGGGGTTGGGCATCAGTGTATTTTTTCAAAAATCGTACATTCCCTTGCTTAGTCGAAGTATGCCTGCTCTCATTATTGTATTATTATTTTCGTTTATCCAAGGTTCCTTAAGTGAACGTTTGCCTGAATCGTTAGAATGGCTTGGCCGCATTCTTCCGCCAGCCTTTTATCTGGTTCGTGAGATGATGTTATTTGATGAATCAAAGATGGACTCTTTTGTTTCGGTTACGCTATGGACTGTGTTCTATGCATCGGTGTTACTAATCATCCATGTGTGGCTGTCCGAAAGAAGAGATCTGCGGAGTTAGAAGACGCGCTTCCCGATAACTTGAATGTTGCTCTTGGTTTGGTTAGGATAGAGGGACATGGAATGGTTAACATTGTAGGGTTGAAGGGGGCGCTCGCATATGCAAAATACAGATATCCAGAATGGTGACATGCTGGACAGCGAACACTCCAGGGAATTGTTTGCCTATTACGGATTGGCAGTGTACTACGGGCAGGCGCTTGAACAGCAGCTGGTCAATCTGATTTTATTAATGAAAATGTCTCAGGGCAAAGCCGTGTCTGAAGAGGATTTGGAAGATCTGTACGAACGAAAGATGAGCAGTTCACTGGGGCAGCTCATTCACGAAGTGCGCCATCATTTTACATTCTCTGAGGAAGAGACTCGCCAATTGAATGAGTTATGGCAGCAACGTAACCGTATCGTACATCATTATTTCAAAGAACGAATTCACGAGACATTCAGTCCGGAAGGACGATCACGCATGATTAAGGAATTGGAGGATTTCAAAGACCGTGCACAGGAGTTGGAGATCCGTCTTCAGCAATATACGGGTGCATGGATTGCAGAGCTTGGTCTGGATGCCGAATCCGCAGCAGCTCTGCAAACGCTGGAGCGTATGCATACCGAGAGTATGCAAGCAAGGGCTTTGGAAGAGGACGAATGACAAGCAAACGGATAACGAAACGCTGGATATTAATGACGGTTCTGGCTGTAGTATTAGTTGGAATCCTGTGGACTGTGGTTACGGCAGTACGTATCTCAGAATACACGGATGAGGATTCATCCAGGATATCGGATGCAGCGATCATTCTGGGCGCAGCCGTGGCGGGGGATAACCCTTCACCTGTATTTCGTGAACGTATTGAACACGGGATTGAATTATACCGTCAGGGTACAGTTCGTAATCTGCTTTTCACAGGCGGATCAAGTGGTGATGGAGAACATACGGAAGCTGAAGTGGGTCAAAAGTATGCCATCGCACATGGAGTAGATCCTGCGGACATTCGCATAGAGACCAAATCCAGAATTACCGAGGAGAATCTAGTCAATTCAATTCCAATTGGTGAACAGGCCGGTTATCAAACCTATACGATTGTGAGTGATCCGTTACATATGAAACGGGCCATGAAGCTGGCTGCCGGACTGGGTATGGATGCCGTACCATCTCCGACACGAACTACGGCGTATCGAACCTGGCGCAGCAAGTTTCCTTTTCTCGCAAGAGAGACCGTGATGTACATGGGATATACGATCAAAGGATGGATAGACAATCCGCAGCAGCCATGAGGTTGCACGCGGATTGTTTTTTGTCTGGACGAAATAAACAGTAACCGAACATGCCTCCAGATGAAAATACAAAAAAACGATCTACACCGCAAACCCTGAGGTAGCTGTGTAGATCGGTTTTTGTGTTGCCGTCGAGTACATCATTTTTGGTTGGTTACTTAAAGAGCTTTCTGTTTTACTCTGTTATGCATTGCCTCTGGCAAAGGAGGTTGAGGTTGGAACGGAATCACCTGACGAATTCTCGACAGTTGCGACCGCTGCTGCTTGCGCACCTTGTTGAAGCTGATACATTTTATAATAGCGGCCTTTAAGCTCCATCAGTTCATCATGTGCACCTTGCTCAACGATACGCCCACGATGCAGAACCAGAATTTGATCTGCCGAACGAATGGTGGACAGACGGTGAGCTATGATGAAGGTCGTACGTCCTTTTTTGAGGACCTCGAGTGCGTTCTGAATTAGTGCTTCCGTTTCCGTATCAATATTGGCAGTCGCTTCATCCAGAATGAGGATGGCTGGATCAAACGCCAGTGCACGAGCAAAGGAGATCAACTGACGCTGTCCAGCAGACAATGTACTTCCTTTTTCGATGACAGGTTCGTCAAAGCCTTGAGGCAAATGAGCCAGTATACGTTCAGCGCCTACATCACGCAGCGCCTGTTCAATTCGTTCACGGGAGATCTTCTCATCGCCAAGACTGACGTTGGAAGCAATGGTGCCTGTGAACAGATACGGGTCCTGTAATACAATCCCCATATGCTCGCGAATCCACTGTTTAGGCAGATCTTTGACGTTCTGACCGTCAATCGTGATCTTGCCTTTTTGCGGATCATAGAACCGGAATAGCAGGTTGATGATTGAGCTTTTACCCGAACCGGTGTGGCCAACCAGAGCCACCGTCTGACCTTGGGATGCTTTGAACGAGATATTGTTAAGCACGTAATCTTTTTTATAGGCAAAGGATACATCATCGAAGACAACATTCCCTTTGTATCTTGGCATGGAGCCATCGGTTACAGCTTCTCCCTGTTCATCCATCAGCTCAAAGACGCGACCAGCAGATACGAGGGAGGAGTCCAGGTTGGCGAGTTGATTCACCATACCGGTGATTGGCTGGAACAAGCGACCCAGAACATCAACAAAGGCATACAGAACACCCAGAGAGATAATACTTGTGCCATCCAGCACACTGGAACCGAAGTACCACAGGACCACCGCAAAGGCGATATTCCGTAATACGTTAACCAGGTTGTGTGAGGTGAAGGCATTCAGGTTCAGCATTTTGTTCTGGTGTTTCATATAGTCATCATTCAGATCTTCGAATTCCTGTTTGGTTTGTTTCTGATGGCGGAATACGCGGATAATGGACATCCCCTGAATGGACTCGTTAATGATTGCATTGATCTCACTCAGTCGGGATCGAATGATCGTGTTGTAACGAGTGGCGAATTTGCGATAGAGCACAATCCATGTAATGAGCATCGGCACAACGAATAATGAGATTAGACCCAGGCGAACATCAAGCAGGAAGAGTGCGACATACACACCTGTAATCGTGATGATTCCTGAGAAAAAGTTCGAAAGAACAGCAACGAACAGATCCTTGACGGCTTCTGTATCGTTTGTGACCCGAGATACAACTTTACCTGCGGGCAGATTATCAAAAAAGTGCACCGGCAGTCGCTGAATATGGGCATACACATCGTTACGCAGTCTTTGAATGACCTTGTTGGCCGAGGATTGCAGCCAGAAAGTTTTACCAAACTCCATAATGACCGAGATCACGAGGAAGATCATGTAATACACAATTAATTGATAGATGCTGGGCATCTCCGGTTTGTAAAAAGCAAACAGTTCACCAGCGGACAGGGGGGTTGCCGCATATTGGCCTGTTACCTCACCTGCGCGTGTAACCGTGAGGGTTCCATCCGTATATGTGCGGTCCCCGTCAGGTGCATTGACCGGTTCGTTTACAAAATAAAAACTTCTGCCGGCTTGTAATACCCGCACTTCGGAACCTTTGTTTTCATCCGGTTCGAACAAACCTTCGCGTTTGTAGTTCTTACCGTTGTAGACTGCGGCTTCATCTGAAGCTGTTGTCTCATAGAAAGGCTGCTCAATCGCGAGCAAGTGATTGTCGATCATGGATTTGGCGATGAACGGCCCGGCAAGCTCGGCCGCAACACCAATAGTAAGCATAATTAATGCAGCAATAAATGTTCCTTTGGCTTTCAAGGCGTAATCAAGCAGCCTTTTGCCTGTATTAGACTTCAATGAATTGACCTCCTACGTGGACAGATTGGACTCGACCTGTTGCCGTTCATACTGTTCACGGTACCAGCCGTTCATGGCTAACAGTTCCTGGTGAGTGCCTTCTTCCGTAATTTTCCCGTGCTCCAGTACGATGATTCGGTCAGCATGTTCAATAGCAGACAGGCGATGAGTCGAGATCAGCGTGGTTTTGCCCGAGCGTTTGTTGCGTATATTTTCAATAATTTTGGCTTCAGTACGTGCATCGACCGCAGATAAGGCATCATCGAGGATCAGAATATCAGGATTAGCAATAAAGGCACGCGCCAGCGATACCCGCTGTTTCTGTCCACCGGACAGAGAGATTCCTTTTTCACCAACGAGTGTATCCAGTCCATCGGACAAGGTTCCCAGATCCCCGTCAAAAGCGGCGGTACGAATGGCTTCCATGATGACTTCATCACTGGCCCCGGGTTTACCGAATTGAATATTTTGACGAACAGATTTGGAGAAAAGAACCTGTTCCTGTGGTACGTACCCGATCCAGCTGTGCAAGTCATCTTTGGCGATATCCTGAATCGGATGACCCGAGATGCTTAATGTGCCCGAACCGGCAGGGTATTCATGAAGCAGTTGTTTGAGCAAAGTAGACTTACCGCTACCCGTACGACCCACAACACCCAATGTTTGACCCCGTCGCAGCGAAAAGCTGATATGACTGAGATTGTCGACAGTGGAACTTGGGTAACGGAATGTAACATCCTGCATCGCAATTTCTTCCGGATTTGTAACGTCGGCAGGTTGCTCCACATCTTGTACGGCAGGTTCTACCGATAAAGTCTCGTTGACCCGATCAAGCGAAGCGCTACCACGTTGCATCAGGTTAATTAATTCGCCAATGGCAAACATGGGCCAGATCATCATCCCCAGGTACATGTTAAACGATACGAGATCCCCCAGGGTAATTTCATTATGAAATACAAGATATATGCCGTAGGCAAGTGCAATCACATAACTGAGTCCAACGAAGAGGCGGATGGTGGGTTCAAATAGGGCATCCATTCTGGCAACAGCCAGATTTTTGCGATACACATCTTCGGTCACGTCGGCGAACCGTTTCTCGTCGAGACGTTCTTGCACATAGGCACGCACAACACGGATCCCGGCGATGGATTCCAGCACCTGGTCATTCATATCTCCGAATGCATCCTGTGCCAGGGTGTAACGTTGATGTACAGCTTTACCATAGATCATCATAGCAATGGCGATAAAAGGTAATGGCAGGATTGCCGCCAGGGTCAGTTTCCAACTGACCAGGAAACCCATGGCGAACAATACGGTGGCCAGAAAGGCTGTAGAGTCTGTTAAGGTCAGCATGCCGAAGCCTGCTGTAGTAGCAATGGAACGAAGATCATTGGTGGCCCGAGCCATCAAATCTCCTGTTCTGTTTTTCTCAAAAAAGGGAGGAGTCATCCGTAACAAGTGGTCCATAAAGCGTGAACGAAGCAGCCGCTCCACCAGATTGGCACCACCAAACAGTTTGTGCATCCAAACGTATGTAACCAGATAGATAATGATGACCGTTCCCAGAATAAGCAAGATATAACGCGTAAGTGAGGTGCCGGTAATGGAACCGCGCACAATCTCGTCGATGGCATTACCAAGAAGACGAGGAGGCAGCAGTTCGGCAATGCCTACCAGAATAAGCAAGATGACACCGGTTAGGTATCGTTTGCGTTCCAGCCGGAAGAACCAGGCCAGGTTTTTAAGTACAGAGAACAAGTGTTATCCCTTCCTTTCGATGTCCGAGAAATGCAGATTCCGTTCATGTATGCCGAAATGTACCCACAAAAAAAGACATACCGCACGCAGGCGGTATGTCTTCATATAATCATACGGCAGCATGGCTCAGAGAACAGAGCCGTCACCATATATAAGTTCGATTGTGAGTATACATCACAGAGGTTCTAATGAAAGAACGCCTTGTCATGCCGACTTATGAACGGAATAATGATTTCGGGTGTGCTCCGGTATTTAGTTGTGTGCTGAATTGACCAATCATATGTTTGTTAAACACCGTAATCACCCTTTCTTTTTTTGGAAATAAATACAATGTAGACCTCGTATGTTTGCATCTTAACACCGGCTTTTACAATCTGTCAAACATTTTTCACAACTTATTTTGTCTTTATATGGTCACTCGGGTTTGTATTCAAGTCCCTGTCGAGATATGATGGAACATATATATACAGAAGGAGCTGACACCAAATGAGTACCATACATGTATCCGATCAAGCTGCTCGCTGGTACAAGGAAGAACTGAATTTGAACGAGGGAGACAGCATTCGATTTTTTGCCCGGTATAGCTCTGGCGGAGGTCTTCACCCTGGATTTTCGCTAGGTATTGCTGTGGAGAAACCAAGACATCCTGCGGATCAAACCGAGGTGTCGGGGATTCAATTCTTTATGGAAGATCACGATTATTGGTATCTGAAAGGGCACCAACTGCATGTGGATATCGTTGATGAAGGTCAGGATATCGAATATCGTTACACGGAAGTCTAATCCTTGAAGTATTCTGCTAAGCAATAGTTGGATTACAGGTCGCCACCGGCTTCCGAGTAGGAGGAGGGGATAAGCAGTGAATCTGCCAGCACGAGATTTGGCCCAGTATATCGCGAAACGCTCTCATATTGTTGTAAAGGCGGCTGTGCGGGCTGAGAACGAACAAGGTGAATTACTGCTGATTCAGCATGCTGAACACGGTCACTGGCGGTTGCCAGCAGGTGAGATGCGCCCGGGTGAGGCCATTGAAGATGCTGCACATCGGGAGTTATGGGAAGAGACAGGTTGGACTGCTGATACCATGACACTGGAAGGTCTCTATTCGGGGCCTGACCTTCGGTATCTGCATTCAAGCGGAGATGAAGAGTATTATGTCATTGCTCTGTTCCGGACAGTGATCATTCAGGATGACCTTGTGGAGTCGCGTGTAAATAGTGATGCAGGTCTGAAGTTTTTTGCGCTGGAGTCGTTACCACCTCTGAATCAGATTAGCCGAATCCTGTTAGCGCGGGATATTGCAGAATAAAATAAGTGTTGACGCAAAAAAATGACCTTGGCATGCACGATAAAGTGGATGTCAAGGTCATTTTTTTAAAATCCGATTCAGGTGCTCAGAGTATGAATTACACCTGATCCAGTGGTTCATCATCCATCGCAAAATCAAAATCATCAATATCGAATACCTGCACAGGTGATTCAGACTCAATAATACGTGCAATCAGTTCAACCTGATCGGTGAGAATCGGGATACTCAGACGCTGAGATGTCAGCAACAGTTCTGTTTCAATGGGATCGAAATACTCCCCGTACTGTGCCGTATCTATTGCATTGATAATGGCAATGGATACTTGGTCACCAAATAAAATGGAGGGGCTTTTGGCCCATGGAACAAGTAACGCACGCTCTATTTTTTTCTTATTCAGCGGTTCCTCGAAATAAGAAATCATTTCATTGATTTTGGATTTCACATGCTGATCATCTGCCGGGTTATCCATCATGGGATCAGGACTGGTCTGAAATTCATATAGCTCAAGGATGGTGGTATAAGGAACGATATATTCTACAGGCGCGGGCGGCGCTAACAATTGACCGTAAATGGCCACCATCACGGCTTCTGTAATAAACTGACGTGACATGGTTCCTGAATCCTCCTGCGCCATTAATAGTTGCAAAGTGAATCTATACGTTTATGCAACAGCATAACCACAATAGAACGTGTTCAAAAAGGACGGTTTTCAGTACCGAGAAGATGGGATGAAGCTAGAAATGGAGTAGCGGAGCGTAGGCAAAACTACGTGAGCAACGGACATTTCGGCTGAATTCCATATTCGATGCTGATGATGCCTCTAGGCATCCTTCGTAATCAAAAGCGGACTTTTTGAACAACCTCTAATATGGATTATTCTGCTGTAGACTCGTGTACATAATTTGCATGAATAGAAGTATATCACACAACGGTGGGAAATACAGCCAATCTGCATAGCATGTCAGGTCACAACCTTCACAACTTGAATCAGGATTTGCCCAGTAGCAATGATAAAATTCCCGCCGCAATCAATGGACCCACAGGTACACCCTTGAACAGGGCAACCCCAAGTACCGTTCCGATTAACAGCCCTGCAACGACAGTTGGCTGTGTACCCATCAGCGTAGCGCCACGTCCTCCGAGATATGCCACCAGTAATCCTACGCCAATAGCGAGTAGTGATTTCCAGTGCAGGAAAGACTCGCCGATCGTCTGCAAACTCATCTTGCCACTGGCAAGAGGTGCCATCACGCCAATGGTCAGAATGATAATGCCCAGTGTAAGTCCGTATTTTTCAAGCCATGGAAATGCCTGATTCAGGTTCAGGACTCGTAGCAATAACAGAAATACCATCGCTACGGTCACAGGTGTGTTGCTGCTGATAATCCCGAGAGCTGCAAATACGAGCAACAGCAGGGAAGTCATATCCATTGTTTTCATTTCCCTTCAGTCTGTCCACGTTGTTTGCTAACGATATGTTCTGCAATGTTACGTCCATGCCAGCGCCCGGATTCAATAAAGACTTCATTGGCATTACGACCCGAAGCGATGACTCCGCCCACATATACACCAGGTACGCTGCTTTCCATCGTTTGTGCATCATATAGAGGTTTATCCATATCATCAGACATCTCCACACCTACCGACGTGAGTAGTTGACGATCCGGACGGAAACCGGTCATGGCCAGTACGAAGTCATTATCCAGTTCTCGAGTGGAACCATCGGTGTGTATAAGACGAATCGAATCATCCAGTATTTCATTCACGCGTGATTCCAGGTGCAGTGTGATACGACCTTTTGTCACCATGCTCTCGAATAGCGGACGTACCCATGGTTTAATATGCTGGGACAGACCACTGCCGCGATAAACCATATCAATATGTGCTCCGACTCGCACCAGTTCCATGGCCGCATCCACGGCTGAGTTGCTTCCGCCAATAATGGCGACACGTGTACGGGTATAAGGGTGGGCTTCCCGGAAGTAGTGGGTTACTTTATCTTTATCTTCTCCAGGAATGCCCAGATAGTTAGGATGGTCAAAATAACCGGTAGCTACAACTACATTGCGTCCAACATGTACGATGGCCTCCCCGCGGCGATTGAGCGTATGTACCTCAAACGTACCATCATCCTTGCGTTTAATTTCACGGGCTTCCTCATAGTTATGAACACGCAGACCAAAATGTTCGGCTACCCTGCGATAATAGGCAAGTGCTTCATAACGAAACGGTTTATCATTAGGTGTGCTGAACGGAACGTTCCCGATCTCAAGTAGCTCGGCTGTGCTGAAAAACTGCATATGGGTTGGATACAGATAAATAGATTGAACGATATTGTATTTCTCAACGATCACGGCGGACAGTCCCAGCCGCTCACATTCAATGGCAGCAGACAGACCGCATGGGCCTCCGCCGATAATAATGACATCTTCCATGTTCTTAATCCTCCTTATTTCAAGCAATATAATCCTACCGTAAATAACGAGCCAATGCCAGTTCAAGCGTGAGTTTAAATTAGACAAGCTTACTTGAATCCAAAGGAGTTGACGTGGAGAGGAGAAAGGACTAATATCAAATTAGATATATATCTAAACGAAAGCGAGATGAACGATGATGCAGCTGGAGAAAATTGTGGCTTATCATAAAGCGTTGGCTGATCCGACCCGGCTTCGCATGCTGCTGTTGTTGGCACAGGGTGAACTGCACGGACAGGCACTTGCCGAGCGGCTGAATCTGTCACAACCAACCGTGACACATCATGCATCCAAGCTGAGAGAGGCGGCGCTGATCAAGGAACGACGAGAGAAAAATACAGTGTATTTCACACTCAATCCTTCGTTTATCCGCGAGAATGCACAGGCTTCGGTTGATTTTATCTTTAAGCGAGAGGAGGTTGCGGATATGAGTGATGTGAATGAAACATTGAAAGCGTCTGTCATGAGAAATTTTTTCTCCAAGGATGGACGACTGCGTCAGATTCCGGCTCAATACAAGAAAAAACTGATTGTACTTGGTCATCTGGTCGAGCAGCTTGAATTTGGTCGGAAGTATACGGAAAAAGAAATCAATACATTTATAAAGCAATACCATGAAGACTTTGCCACGATTCGGCGGGAATTTATCATGCATCAGTTCATGTATCGGGAAGAGGAGATCTATGAATTGAATCCGAAGGAAATGTGGACACGCTGGGATCAGGTCAAATAGAGTAGGCTGGTGGTAAAAATAGTTTGGGCTTGACAACTGTAAAGCTCAGTGTGTAACATAATGGATAATTCTACAAGGGAGGCGATTGTTTATGACAAACTTAAATGCAGTATACGTTAATTTGAATATGAACAGCGTCTCCGGAACGGATCAAAGCATGTAATTTTGCGTTAGCTGGATAGCAGTATCCATTGTAACGTGAAGTATCACATGCTCAGATGAAGCCACGGGTGACGCACCCGTGGCTTTTTTGTTTGCCGATAAAAGGGTGTTCCTGAATTGTTTATAGCGGATGGTTAAGTATTCTATCCGATAGATCTACAAGAAGGGATGATCTTTGATTCGGCTAACTACTTATTGCCGCGGGTGTATTTCTACTCGTGGTTTTTTGTTTTGATCTGAACCGGAGATGATTGTTCACTCGGCTTGAACGAGGTAAACAAACTTATTTTGGGAGGAATTTTTATTTTAGATAACCATATTGAGAAGTACGGCTGGTCTGCAAAGTGGCAGGAACTATGGCAAGAGACAGGGATGGAAGAGCAGGAGAAAAAGCCAGCCAGAATTATCGCAGACCATGGACATCTGCAACGTTTGATTACAGAAGAGGGCGAATGCTGGGGAAGAATTTCGGGCCGAATGCGTCATGATAGTCTGGAGACCAGCTTGGCACCGGCGGTTGGAGATTGGGTGGCAATTACAGGTCAGGCAGGTGAAGAAGCAATTATTCACAATCTGGTGCCACGTCGGAGCAGGGTATCGAGACAGGCGGCAGGTCCAGTGACCAAGGAACAATTAATCGCCGCAAACGTAGATACACTGTTAATCGTGGCTGCACTTAATCATGATTTCAACCTTAGACGACTCGAAAGATACGTGCTGATGGCCTGGAATGGTGGCGTAAGGCCAGTCATTGTTCTGAGCAAAAGTGATCTGTGCAATAATGTGGAAGAACAGATCCGAAGTGTAGAGGGAATTGCCCCAGGCGTTGAAGTGCTTGCGATATCTGCAGTGGAGGGTCAAGGGAAATCCTTGCTGGAACGATATTTGCAGCCAGGGCTGACTGTTGCGCTCACAGGATCTTCTGGCAGTGGCAAGTCTACGCTGGTGAACTGGATGATGGGTGAGGATGTGCAGCTTACGCAATCCGTCCGCGAGGGAGACAGCCGTGGGAGACATACGACAACACACCGGGAGATGTTTGTACTTCCACAGGGAGCCGTATTGATCGATACTCCAGGAATGCGTGAGCTTAATCTCTGGGATGAGGGCAATGATGGGCTGTCGCAGGCGTTTGGAGAAATTGAAGAACTTGCCGCCACGTGCAGATTTCTGGATTGCAGTCATACACGGGAAGCTGGATGTGCAGTGAAAGAGGCCATACAGGATGGTTCATTGGATGAAAAAAGACTGAATAATTATCTGAAAATGCAGAAGGAATTGCAATATCAGCAGCGCAAGGAAGAAGTGGCGTCCAGAAGGCGTACCGCCTCCAGCAAACCGGCCAATAGTCGTAAACCAAAGCATTCCCGTAGTGTGAAAGAGTGGGAAGAAGTCTGAAATCAGGCGGGCATCATCCGGCATCTTGCATAAGATAGGTCAGGAGGGATGTCATTATGCCAGATTACAGGATCATTGTGGATCTATCCGACCACATGTTATATCTTCTGGATGGTAACCAGGTGATTAAGGGCTATCCAGTGGCAACCGGCAAGATGCTCACGCAGACTCCTAGCGGGGAGTTCACTATTATTAACAAACAATCGAATCCAGGAGGGCCATTTGGCGTGTTATGGATGGGACTGTCTGCACCCCATTATGGCATACACGGAACCAATGAGCCTTGGTCCATTGGCAAATCCGTCTCCCATGGTTGTATACGCATGTACAACTCGGATGTACTGGATCTGTCTTCCAAGGTATCTGTAGGCACTAGGGTAACGATCCGGCCGTAGGGCCGGATTTTACTTTATAAGAGGTAGTTCAATGGATGAGTTTGGAATTATAGAAAGAAGAACATATAATATGGTAAAGCTGCGGCAGTTACGAGAGAAAGTGAGTGATAGCTATGCTGATCAGGCGGGCGCGTGAAGGGGATGCGCAGGGAATAGCCCATGTACATACAGAGAGTTGGAAAACAACGTATCGGGGAATTGTGCCTGACGATTTTTTGGATCATTTGACTATAGAATCAAGATTGTCCCAGTGGGAGAAGACTATTCGTTCTGGCGAAAAGGATCAGATCCTGGTGATAGCTGAACAGGATGATGGGAACATTGTCGGATTTGCTTGTGGGGGTAAGGAGCGTGAAGGCAAATTACCTTATGATGGAGAGTTGTACGCTATATATTTGCTGAAGGAAGTGCAACAAACGGGGATAGGTCAGCAACTGGCGACACATGTCGTTCATCATCTGCAGACCCACAATATGAAACGTTTGATCATATGGGCTTTGGAGCGTAATTCAGCTTGTCGCTTCTATGAAAAGATGGGAGGAATTCCGGTTCAGACACAGTCCCTCCGCATTGGTGGTCAAGATCTGATCGAAGTTGGCTACGGATGGGAAGACTTGAGCCTCTTTGGAGAGAAGAGCCTGCCCGACTGTTGAAAGAGGTCCAGATGGCGAGAGAATAGTGTGGGTTGTGTTGTTTCCTTAAGCTTAAAGAATGGAATAGCTAATTCAGGTCTGCACGTTTGCGTAATTCTGAACAAGGTTAATGATGTATTACACCGTTGTGCAAATGTGACATTTAATCTTGATCAGGAGGCGTATTCACATGACTTTAATGGACACTGAACATACAACATGGACGAAACAATATATTAATGGCCAATGGGTAGATGGCTCCGGTGAGAAAACAATGGAGAATATCAATCCTTATACGGGAGAAGTTATTGCCACATGGCGCTCTTCCAATAAAAAAGACATAGATAAGGCTTATGAGTCAGCTCAGAAAAATTCGATTGAATGGGCGAAGTCATTACCTGCTGCGAAAGAAGAGGTATTGCGTAAAGTTTCATCCCTGATGGCAGAGCGAAAAGAGGAGATCATTCAACTGTTGATCACGGAATCCGGGAGTACCCGAATCAAATCGGAGGCGGAGTTTGCAGCGGCTAAACGGATTGTGGATGAAGCAGCATCTTTTCCTTATCGCATGAAGGGTGAGATTATTCCGTCCAATACTCCTGGCAAAGAGAACCGTGTGGTTCGAGAGCCGAAGGGAGTGATTGGTGTTATCGGGCCATGGAACTTCCCTTTGCATCTATGCCTGCGATCTGTAGCACCAGCGATTGCTCTTGGTAATGGTGTGGTGATTAAACCGGCATCGGACACTCCGATTACGGCAGGTTGGCTCATTGCCGATTTGTTTGAACAGGCTGGTCTGCCTGAGGGCGTGCTGAATGTCGTTGCGGGAAGTGGTAGCGAGATCGGGGATTACTTTGTCGCTCATCCGCTTCCCAAAGTAATTTCATTTACGGGTTCCACCGAAGTTGGACAAGGGATCGGTAAACTGGCGGGTGAACATTTAAAAGATACGGCACTGGAACTTGGCGGCAACAACGCGATGGTTGTGCTGGAAGATGCGGACATTGAACGTGCTGCCGAAGCGGCGGTCTTTGGCAAGTTTCTGCATCAGGGACAGATCTGCATGGCTCTGAATCGTATCATTGTGCATGCCGATATTTACGACCAATTTGTCGAATCATTTGTTGCCAAAACGAAGAATGTCCAGGCAGGTGATCCAGCGGATGCCAAAACACTCGTGGGTCCTCTCATTCGGGAAAAAGAGGTAGAACGATTGCTGGAGCTTGTGAACAAAACCAAGGCCGAAGGCGCACGGTTAATGCTCGGGGGGACCAGTAAAGGCAGCGTGCTGTCTCCTACTGTACTTACCAATGTTAAACCTGAACAGGATATCGTGCAGCAGGAATTGTTTGGCCCAGTAGCAGTGATCATGAAGGCTCATGATGAGCAGGAAGCTGTACGTTTGGCGAATGATACTCCTTATGGACTTAGTGGTTCCGTATTCACCAAAGATCTGAATCGGGGATATCAGGTTGCCCAGCGCATTGAATCGGGTATGGTGCATGTAAATGATCAGTCTGTGAACGATGAAGCGCATGTGATGTTTGGCGGTGAAAAAGATTCAGGGATTGGACGTTTCGGTGGTGATTGGGTCATTGAGAAGTTTACACGTACTCGTTGGATCAGCATTCAGCACCAATATCGGGAATATCCGGGAGTGAAATAAGTCGAAAAAGAGTGAACTAGCAGGGGCATTTATGAATGAATAGAATGGGTAACAAAAAGATCGACAAATCATGCGAAAGTCCGTCTCCAGCTTGGTGGGACGGGCTTTTTGCACAATTTTACACCTCAGCAAAATACGGAATAATATAAGAACGGAAAAGCTGTTTGGGGCTGACGCTATCTGGTTATTTATGGATACACGGAAGAATCGATCCGTAAATCCAATGGCAAAGGGGCTTTAATTTCATGTCCATTGACCGCTTTATTCTGAGGAAACTGAATACCTGTCAGGAAGAACATACACGTGCCAATTTGGTTCGGCTGTTTGTCATTCGTATTCGTAAAGCCGAGATTGCGGAAGAACATGATGCCGCCTATGTCCTGAGCAAACTGCACTGAGTGATGGCTGATAATGATTGTGATCCGCTGTTAACGTGTATACAACTCAAAAAAGGAAGCTTGTCTATAACGACAGCTTCCTTTTTCATGTCTTGTAATAAATGTGTCTTGGTTGACTCCTTTTAATATAAGGATAAAGCAAGGGAGTCGTTTTCACTTCGACTGTGGAGAATGGCTTCTCCATTAACAATCTCAATACTAATTAAAGAATGCAGACATTTTTGAATGGCGCGTTTACCGTTGCTAATTTTATGCTCAAGAGCACTGCTAAGCAATCTTAATGTCTTCTGCATAGGTTGTTTGTTTTCTTGATTAAAATATACAGGGATTGATTTGTTTTGAAAGGTTATTAGGGTTCTCACTTGAAATCACCTCACGGTTGTTATTTCATACAGCTAATATTAAATTCCAATGCTTAAAATTACCTTAAAATCAGCTTATGAAAACATAAAGGTGGGTAATGTTTGAAAAGTGTTCACAATTCAATTGTGAGCGAAGGAATAAAAGTCCTGAAAAACGTAACTTAATTACCATTTAAATGGAACGAAAAACGAAAATTTTCGTATCCTCGCAATATTTAATTGCATACCTGCCACGAAAGTTCTGAGTCGAATGTACGATATTTTAATATATACGTGGGTCATATGTAACAAAATTACAGGTGGTACATTGCAAACAGGGTGTTTATGTAAGAAAATAGGGTTGATATAACGATTCATTCTCTTTTTTTTGATTTAATCTGACATTAGGACAATTTACATATGAGACCATGGGAGGGATTCGGATGATTCTAACCGTGTATTCCGGCCGCGAGGAAGGAGAATGGTTCGACATCGATGTTCCGGACGAATGTACCATTGAACATTTGAAGACATTACTCGGCGTTCGCATTTTTGGACAGGCACCGGGAGACGGCATTCAGTACATCCTTGAAGCCAAGTTTCCGGAAGGTCTGTGGTTCTCTCCACAGAACGCACAGCAGTTAATGGAAACAGGGCTGCGACAAGGCAGTTGCGTACGTGTCCAGCGGGCTTTTTCAACGACTTCGGAAGAAGCGCCTGTATACGGAAGACGTTCATTGTTTCAACAGGACAGCAACGAATAGGGCTTTTGAACGTATACATTCATTATTGAACGAACTAAAGGAGGTCTTCTCTTCGTGAATGTGTTATATCAGCGTTCTCCAAGAATGACACCGGTTCTCAAGGAAGAGAGACTCGAAATACTCAGGCCTCCAACAGAACCGAGCAAACCCACGTTTTCCATGATATCCATTATTGTGCCGATCATGATGACCATGGTTAGCATTGGTTTCTACGTATATATCAATATGACCGGCAAAATGGGCAACAGCAATTATATGATGTTTCAGATGATGACGGTCATGATGATGCTTACTTCTTACACCATTCCATTCTTCGTGTATCTGAGCAACAAGAAATCATATCGCAAAAAATTAGAAGAACGAAAAACAATGTATCTTGCCCAATTGGACAAACACCGGGAAGAACTGAAGGAAGCTCAGGCGGAGCAAGTGAAGAGCCTGTACGAAATTCATGGTGATCCGGGTGTGTGTCTTCAAGTGGTGAAGAACCGGAACAGTTCCTTGTGGGAGCGTTCACCAGAGGATGATGATTTCCTTCAGGTACGCATTGGTACGGGAGAGATTCCATTCCGCATCAAACTTCAGGTTCCGCGGATTGATGGTTACGAGAAGGATGAGCTGATTGAAGCGGCCCATGAACTTGCGGCTGAATTCCAGACGGTACCGGAGGCTTCCATTACATTGCCTTTGTTCCAATCGAAGGTTATGGGACTTGTCGGCGATCGGGAGGAAGTGCTTGCTTCCCTGCGAGTCATCATCTCACAACTGACGGTACGCCATTCCCCGGATGAACTGAAGCTTGCTGCTTTCTATGAAGAAAAGGACAGCAAGGAATGGGACTGGCTTCGCTGGATGCCCCATATCTGGGATGAAGACCAAGGACAACGCTATATGGCCGACAGGCACAGCGGTGCGCATCAATTGGCGGACAGCTTGTTTTCCGTGTTGAACCGGCGCCGTAACAATAAGGAAGACCGTTATAAGAAAAGCGTACAAACGCCGTGTTACGTTGTGATTCTCTCCGATACGCAATTGATTGAAGAAGAACCGTTACTTCCGCTGCTGTTGGAGTCGGCTCAGGACATTGATGTATGCACTATCATACTGGCTAATCGCAAGGAGTCTCTACCGATGCATTGTCAGTTGATTATGGATGCCTCCAAAGGCAAAGGGGTGTATATCAAAAAAACGGAAGATGCGGATGTTATTCAACAAACGTACAAGCCTGATGTGATCTCAAAGGAAATGGCAGAGGCGCTTTCCCGTTATATGTCACCGATCCGGTTAAAACGGTCATCTGCATCAGATATCCCGCAAGTGCTTCCGTTATTCGATATGCTGAGTACATCACGCGTGGAAGATCTGGATGTGGTGTCCAGGTGGGGACAGACGAGATATCCTGACACGCTGCCCGTACCCATGGGTGTACGAGCTGGCGGCAAAAAAATAGCGATAAATCTGCATGACAAAATTGAACGTCAGGGTCATGGTCCACATGGTCTGATTGCAGGTACAACCGGTTCAGGTAAAAGTGAAGTTATCCAGTCCATCGTAGCTTCACTCGCTGCTGAATTCCATCCACACGATCTGGCCTTCATGCTGATTGACTATAAAGGTGGCGGGATGTCCAATACATTTGTCGATCTGCCACATGTAGTGGGTACGATCACCAATCTGGATGGAAATCTGATTGAGCGGGCGAATATTTCCCTTCGTGCCGAACTGGTCAGAAGGCAAAAAATATTAAATGATGCGGGAAACCTCCAGCATATTGATGAATATTACAAGATTCTACGTTCCAGACATGAGCAACCACTTCCGCATCTGGTCATTATCATTGATGAGTTTGCTCAATTGAAGCGGGACCAGCCGGAGTTCATGGATGAATTGATCAGTATAGCGGCCATTGGACGGACACTGGGGGTCCATCTAATTCTGGCAACCCAAAAGCCGGCTGGCGTTGTGGATGATAAAATATGGAGTAATTCGCGCTTCCGGATCTGCCTACGCGTACAGAGTGAGGGAGATAGCAGGGACATGATCAAGATCCCAAATGCTGCCTGGATTACGAAGCCGGGGCGTGGATATTTTCAGGTCGGTAGTGATGAAGTATTTGAAGAGATGCAATTCGCCTGGAGTGGTGCCCCGTATAACCAGCAGGAGGACGCAACGACTGTATTGCCTGTTATGGAAGTGCGCCTGAACGGTAAGCGGGAACCCCTGCTAACCGGAGAGCGGAGAGCCGTTCTTAAAGGGGAAGATGTTCCGAAACAGCTCCAGGTCTTTATTGACTATGTAGCGAAGGCTGCAGCAGATGCAGGTATCCGTCGTTTGCCAGGACCGTGGTTGCCACCTTTACCAGAGACACTGGAATGGGAAGGTCTTCAGGATTGGCAGGAAGAAGAGAATCGCGATTTGCTGCTGCTTGATGGCGGCGCGAGTGGTCTGAAACCACTGGTTGGATTGCTGGATGACCTCCCTAATCAACGCCAGCAGCCGCTTGCATTGCCTGTGGATCAAGGCCATTTGGTCGTGTACGGCATGCCAGGACTGGGCAAAACAACATTTGTTCAGACCTTGCTTATGTCTCTGGCCCGTTCCCACAGAACTGAGCCTTGGCATGGTTACATTATCGACATGGGTCGCATGATGAAGGACTTTGCAGCACTACCTCAGATCGGTGGCGTGATGATGGCTGAAGAGGAAGACCGGATCAAGCGGTTATTCCGCTATATTCTCAAGCTGTCAGCACAACGCAAAGATATCATCTCGGAGGCGGGGGTTAAAACGATTTCGGCGTACCGCCGTTCAGCTCACGCGGCAGTCCCGCAGGTTGTGGTCGTTATTGATGGTTATCTTTCATTCCGCAATGCCTATCCGGAAGAAAATGAACTTCTGGAGACGATCCTGCGTGAAGGCGGAAGTCTGGGTATCACCTTTGTGCTCACCGCCAATCGGGTAACAGATGTATTTGAAAAATTCAGAAGTAATATTCCCAATGCGGTTTCATTTGAGTTATCCGATCCAAGCGATTATTATTATGCCGTGGGGAGACCTTCCAAGGCACCAAGCCAACTTCCGCCAGGAAGAGGTCTGGTCAAAGGGCAAGTGCCTCCATTAATGTTCCAGGCGGCATTACCTTCTTCAGGAGAAGATGAGGGCAAGCGTTCATCGGCACTGCGCCGTACGATTGCTGAGATTCGCCAAGGCTGGACAGGGGAAGAAGCGCCGCAGATTGCTCCACTTCCGGAAGAGATCAAACTGAAAGATCTGCTCATTCGGACAGGATCATATGGTCAGGCTTGGGATACATCGTCTGTAACTGTCCCTGTGGGATTGCTTACGGATGATCTGGAACCATTCGAGCTTAATCTGCGTGAAGGTCCGCATTTCATGGTAACGAGTCCGATGGAAGGCGGCAAAACGACATTTTTATTGACATGGATGTTATCACTGGCTTATCATGCTTCTCCGGAAGATGTGCAAATATACACAGTAGATATGCGTTATGGCTCAGGTGGGCTGGGGGAAATCAGCAGTTTGCCCCATGTCCGTGGACATGTATCGCGAGAAGAACAGCTTGCACCTGTCATTCAACAGTTGTACGATGAAGTTCTGAAAAGAGGCGAGATTTCCGGTGGACCGGAACTTGTGCTCGTCATCGACGATGCGGACACCTTGTCCAAGCAGCTAAACGATTTTAATGTAAAAGATCAATTGGGAGCGATTGTTCGTCAAGGAAGGGATCGCGGTGTACACGTGATTCTGTCCGGGGTTCCGGCAGACTTCCCAACCTTTGGTTCTGACTGGGTAACGGATGTGAAGGCTTCCCAGAGCGGAATGCTGTTCGGGACTTTAGACCCTAACGATCTCTCGTTCTTCCGTATACCTTATTCCGAATCTGGAGGTAGTTCAGGTGGGCTGAAGGTACTGCCTCCGGGTCAAGGTTATTATGTAAAACGTAAATATTCCAGGGTTAAAGGTGCAGTTCCATGTGATGACAGCTGGAAAATGACCGATTGGATTTCTGAAATTCGTGACCGATGGCATGTTGTAGTTTGAGGGGAGGTGGCTCATAATGTTGACGGTTCATGATTCTAAGCAAAAGGTAGTCACGTTGCAAACAAAGGAACTTTTTTTCCTGGCTGGTATTCTCGGTTCAGACCGACTGCTTGGTGTAGAAGATCCGTTTCGCGGCTATATGGCGGAGGATATCGCGATGGAGTGGGAGCGTGTCAAAACCTCCCTGCTTGACAAAGGATATCTGATTCGGGATCAGGATACCGATGAGCTGATCATGACACCGACCGTTTTCTCCAGGGTAGCCATTGCCGGATTGTCCGACAGAGCTTGTTGGATTCGCTACACGATCAACGGCAAGTCGTATGAGAGTTATATCCATTGCACGGATGAGCGGGTCGTTGAAGTTTCCCGTGTTGACGACGTACCGGACTCGTTCCGGCTCAGCGATCTGGGAAATGTTCGTGAAGCCATTGATGTTCTGATAGAGCGGATGAAATGGAGCGGCCATTCTCCAGCGGAGAAACCGGCCCTAATGTGCTCCAAGAAAAAATTTTATGATGTCATGAGTGAGCTCGAAAACAGCGGAGTACAGACCGTAGCAGCGGAACTCGAACAGGAGACAAGTGATCCTGAAGGCTCACTAGCACTGGCACGCTGTCTGGTGGGTAAGGAGTCAGACGGGGAGCTTAGGTTGCTTGTATGGAATGAAGACGGGTGGAAGTCGCAGTCGGCAGCATTTGCTGCAAGTGCGGTATCCAACTGGTTGTTCCGGATGAGCACTGCGGCTTCAGATGATTGGCTTGTTGCAGCACTAACGACTAGAGAACAGTTTCACGAGATGCTGCTGGACTGGCTTAAACAGCCTGCAGGGGAAGAGGAAAGGTGATGGTAAATGCGCATTCGTGTGGAACCGGATGTGCTTCGGGCACTGAGCAAGCAGATTCAGTATGCAGCGGAGCAAATACAGCAAAAGATGACAGTGTTGGATCAGGCGATTCATTCGCTGGAGTGGGAGGTTGAATCCCGCGCAGCGGTGATGAATGAATGGAATCACAGTAAACGACTGGGCGAGGATGCACTGCGTCGATTAATGGACTTAAGCGTACAGCTGGGACGCAAAGCGTTGTTATTCCAGCAGGCAGACATGGAGTATCGTTCCGTGCTGAGTCATGTGAACACAGCCTATGGTAATGCGGTCAATATGCTGAATGTTCTTCAGAACAATCGTACAGGAGAAATCATGCCTGCACATTCTGCAACTGTAGCTGTAGTATCCGATCCCCTTTCCGCAATGGCGGCCGTATATCGTGTACAGGATTCCGCTCCGCCTGATGGCTCCCCGGCTACACTGGTGCAGGCCATACAGCCTGAGCCTGTAGCATGGAGATTCACAGATCCTTCCTTTCGGGGAAGAAGGGGTACCGAGCCTGTGGTTTCCTGAACAGGGGGAATAAAAGTAACAGCAGAAAGTGAATCTTTTTTTGTAAATAGGCTGTTAGGAGAAGTTTCAAGTGCTGAAAATGGGGTAAATAGGATTAGGTCCTTCGGCTTTTGTCCGATCGATCCTGGTATAGTACAATTTGAACAAGCAAAAATTTAATTGCACAAACCAAGGAGGAATTTACCAATGGCAGGACGTATTTTAGTTACCCCAGAGCAGCTTGATCAGGTTTCCAACCAATTTAAACAAAGCGGTGAGCAAAGTCAGCAAATCGTATCTACATTGACTCAATCCATCACAAGCATGGAAGGACAATGGGAAGGTATGACAAAACAACGCTTCTTCCAGGAGTTCCAAGAAGCTAGCAAACAAATGCAATCATTCGTTCAAACGCTGAACAGCATCAGCGCTGAACTTACAGCTATTGCTAACAAATTCCGTACAGCTGACCAAGCTCGTTAATCTGCTTTACATAGATCAGGCCGATGTGAAGTCTGAACTCGCCCTGAATTATAGGTGGATAGCAAGCTGAAGATGTACAACTACAGCAAAAACCGGGCGTTGTCACAACACCCGGTTTTTGCTGCAACTATGACACTAGGACAGAGAGAGGGATAAGCATGTCTTTTCAACCAAATCCCGGGGATGAAGTGGTGATTAACGACATTGCCTATACGATTGGGCAACATCCGGCTGCGCCGGGTCTGGCTTATGCCCAAGCCGGAAGGCAGGGGATTGTTTATCAGTTGATACCCCGTAATGGTTCCATTCATGGGGCTAAAGCACTAAAAGTATTTTTTCCTAAATTCCGTATTCCGGCTATGGTATATCAGTCTGAGCATATGGAGTCTTATAGTGAACTGCCAGGTTTGCAGGTATGCAAGCGTGATGTGCTCACTCCGGAAAGAAACGGAGCGCTCATTGGAAAACATCCCGATCTGTTATATGCGGTGTTGATGCCATGGGTGCAAGGTCAGACCTGGTTCGATGTGATCAGTGATCAGAGACAGTTGACGGCTGAGGAGAGCCTGAAGCTGGCTAGAGCGCTTGCAGGAACGGGTTCGGCTATGGAACAACGTGGACTGGCTCACTGTGATATGTCCGCTCCCAATGTAATGATTCCGTTTTTTTCCGAAGTGGAGAACCTGGGGAAGACGTCTGCGGTAGAACTTGTGGATGTCGAGCAGATGTACGGTTCCAAGATGGATCGTCCGGATGCCTTGCTTGCCGGGTCACCCGGTTATGCAGCCCATCGAACAGTGCACAGCGGTTTGTGGAGTTCATATGCTGACCGATTTGCCGGAGCTGTTATCATTGCTGAAATGTTAAGTTGGTCGGACCCTGTGATTGTAGAGAAAGCGTGGGGCGAAAGTTATTTTGACCAGCATGAAATGCAAACGGTGAGTGAACGGTATTATGCGATGCGGGAGTCCATTGAGAAGCGTTGGGGTTCCAAACTGTCAGATCTGTTCATTCGAGCTTGGGAAAGTCACGATCTGAGCAGCTGTCCGACGTTTGGTGAGTGGTATGTTGCATTGGCTGCGGTAGACGTGGATCAGGCCAATGCGGCGGCTGCTGCGACATCGGAAGAAGAAGCTGCCAATCCGTCGGAAGCTGATGTGAATCTGAAAAAGAGCTCAGAACCAGTAAGTGAACCGGTGAATACGCAAGACGGGAACCGTCCCCAAACGCCGCACTCTCCCGATCAGGAAGCGGTTGTGAACCGTCTGTTCCTGCAAGCAAGAGCCCTGGAGGATGAAGATAAACCGGCTGCAGCACTGGAAGTGTACCGTTCGCTTTATCATTTTATTCCTCATAACAGCGCGATGCAGATGGAAGTCGAGGCTGCAATTAAGGAACTGGATGCCAAGCTTAATCCAAAAGAAGACACAGACAAACCTGTACCTGTGCCATTCTACAGATCCAAAAAGTTCATGATATCCTCCGCTGTGCTTATTGTATTGCTGGCAGGTGGCGTGCCAACGGTCAAAATACTCGCCGATCAGGCAGAGGTGAAACAGAAAGAACAGCAGGAAGCCACACGACTGGCAGATATCAAAGCTGCGGAAGAGGCTGAAGCAGCAAAGGCAGCTGCGCTCAAACAGCAGGAAGAACAAGAGAAGCAAAAGGCCGCAGATGCTGCAAAACTGGACGCAGAGGAAAAGAAAAAGCTCGCTGAAGCCAAGCAGAAGGAAGCTGAAGCAAAGAAAAAAGAAGATGAACGTAAGGCGTTACAGGCCAAGTACGACAAACAGGCGAAATATGAGGCCTATCTGGTGAAGCAGGAGCTGCAGAAGAAAGAAGCCGCTAAGAGAGCGCAGCAGGAGAAGTACGATAAACAGGCAAAATATGAAGCTTATCTGGTCTGGAAAAAAGAGAATGATGCCAAGCTTGCAAAACAGGAAGCGGAGCGTAAAGCGGCAGCTGAAGTTAAACGTCAACAGGAGATTGCTCAGAAAGCAGCTCTGAAGAAAAAACGTGCCCAGAATGTGGTCACGCTGATTGCTCATTACAATAAAACGTATAACGCGCAAAAAGGCAGAAAAATTGAAAATGCGGAAGCGTATGCCCGTGATTTCAAAAATCTCTACAATACCGATGCTTCCTATTTCAAAGGTGTCGGCAAAGTGGCTGCTCGAATGAGTGCCATTAACAAATTCCTGAGCAACACTAATTATACGTTGCCCAACTTATAAATAACACGTGAACGATGGAGGTGACTCACCCTAGATGAACTACACAATTCAAGCATCACAGCGTACACCTGCACTTATTATATATTTAATTGATATTAGCGCCTCCATGAACATGGTTCTGGAAAATCGTCGACGGATTGACGTCGTCTATGATGCCCTATCTCTCGCGATCCGCCAAATGGTATTTCGCTCTACAAAGGGAAATCGTCTGACACCTCGCTATCGTATAGCCATATTGGCTTACAGCGATGATGTATATGACTTGTTGAACGGAATCAAAGGGATTGACGAGATCGCTGCAGTTGGTTCTTTGCCTGACCTGACTCCGAGACGGTTTTCAGATTCTGCGAAGGCTTTCCTACAGGCGGAAAAGATTCTACAGGCCGAAATTCCGAATATGCAGGATTGTCCTGCGCCACTTGTATGCCACATGACCGATGGGGTAGCCACAGGTGAAGATCCCGAACCTATTGCAAAAAGAATCATGGGGATGAGTGTACCTGACGGCAATGTACTGGTGGAGAACATTTTTATATCGGATCATCTGCTGGAAGGGCCAATTGCTGAACCAAGAAGATGGAAGGGAATCTCTTCGGAAACGAATCTACAGGATGAGCATGGAGAGAAGCTGCGGAATATGTCATCCGTCCTGCCCGAAAGTTATCGGGAAATGCTTGTTGAAGCTGATTATTTGCTTGCACCCGGTGCACTCATGATGCTGCCAGGTACATGTGCAGAATTGGTATCAATCGGGTTCCAGATGTCCGCTGCTACGCCTGTGAGATAGGAGGGGAATCATGAGAGCGATGCGTTTGGCAACATTGTCTGCTGGAGATAAGGGGGGCCATGCCGAGCAACGGCATGGCAACTTTCGCTATGTGAGTGTACAGACCGGGGAACAGCCGCTAACTCGCTATCAGGGCACATTTAAGTGCAGATATGGTTATGGCAGAGCGGCTGAGACGGTACATCAGGGAGATACCGGACAGGACTTTGCTGCGGTACGTATGAAAGGGAATATCTGCAATTTTGTTTTGTGTGATGGCGTAGGCATGAGTTACTTGGGCGATTTTGCAGCGCGTTTTCTGGGGAATGCTTTGCTGGATTGGTTGGAAACGACGCAACACACAACGGTAGAGGGTGTTGAGCGTCTTCTCCATGATCTTACCCTTCCCGCATCTGAGCAATTGGAGAAATTACAGCCACTGGAAAGTTCCCCTTTGTTGCTGCGTGAAGTGTTGATGGAAAAGCGAAGTCGGGGCAGTCAGGCCATGTATGTGTGTGGACGGATTGAGCTTACGGGAGGCGGCCGCAAAAGCCGTGTATGGTTAGCGTGGCAAGGAGATTCCCGTATTCGCCTGTGGCGTAATGGTCAGGAACAGTCTGAATTATTTCAGACTCACTGCAAGACAAATGAGCGTTGGTCTACACTTGAAGGTCCCGTTGGAGGTAAACCGCACATCTATGAGACAAAAGGTTCAGCAGGTGATTCGCTGCGACTCCAGTTATATACGGATGGACTGAACGACCTGGATGCCATTCAAGCCTATGTCCCGGATGAACACATTCAGGTACTGCTGGATGCTACACATACTGGCGGACTTGAAGATGATGCCGCTTTCATTGAGCTGGAATGGTGAGTGCCAGTTACAAAGTTGTGGACCGATCCTGATGTTGCTGGGACGTTGGTGTAGATCAACGGTGAAAAAACTTGTTGATGTTGATTTAAAAGACACTCTTTTTGGGTAATCTTGTGAAGAATTGATTTTAAGTGTGTGTTCAAAAAGGTCGGTTTTCAGTACCAAGAAGATGGGATAAAGCTAGAAATGGAGTAGCGGAGCGTAGATAGAGCTACGTGAGCAACGGACATTTCGGCTGAATTCCATATTCGATGTTGATGATGCCGTTAGGCACCTTTCGTAATCAAAAGCGGACTTTTTGAACAACCTCTTTAACGATGAGCTTGAACGTACATTCTTACATAATTGCCAAATCAAAGGAGTGGAATGGATAATGACACAACATAACGGCAAGTCACGGTTCCAAGGGAAGATTGCGATTATTACCGGAGCAGGCTCTGGGATTGGGAAAGCCACTGCGGTCAAGCTGGCTAAAGAGGGTGCACATGTTGCATTGTTTGATCTGGTGAATGATCGGATCTCGGAAACGGAAGCAGAGATTAATGCGCTGCACCCTGGTGCGGCAAGAGCATTTGATGTAGACATTTCCGACCCGGCACGTGTGGAAAAGGCTGTACTGGAAACCGTTGAGTTATTCGGCGGTTTGGATATTGTTTTTGCCAATGCGGGCATTAACGGTGTCTCGGCACCCATTGAGGAAATTCAGGTTGAAGATTGGCAGCAGATTATTACAACCAACCTGAATGGTACATTTTTCACGATTAAATATGCATTGCCTCACGTGAAAAAACGGGGTGGCGGCAGTATTATCATTACGAGTTCCATCAACGGCAATCAACGCTTCTCAAGCTTTGGCATGTCGGCGTACAGCACGTCCAAGGCAGGGCAGGTTGCTTTTGCGAAGATGGCTGCGCTTGAGCTGGCGAAGTTCAAGATACGTGTAAACGTGATCTGCCCAGGAGCGATTGCGACAAATATCGATCAAAGTACGGTCAAAACGGATGATTTGCAACAGATCATTATTCCGATGGAGTTCCCGGAAGGACAGCAACCACTTGCGGACGGGCCGGGTCAGCCGGAACATGTTGCCGATCTGGTAAGCTTCCTCGCATCGTCCGAATCCAGACATATTACTGGAGCAGAGATCGTCATTGATGGTGCCGAATCATTGCTCAGCTAAGTGAGCATTCTGGATAAATTTCATTTTTACTAAGGCGTGTCTTAGGGTGTGTCTGCGATAGTCGTTCCTCTGGAACGGCTTTTTTTGTTATAATGCTAACATTCGAATAGAGATACTGAAGAGCAGTAGGGTACATTCATTAGGAGCGATCATATGCATATAGAGTTACCGATACAAGAGATTATTCCTGAGTTAAGACAATTATTTCGGGATCAAGATACAGGGGTGTTAATTGCAGAGCCGGGGGCGGGAAAAACAACTGTTGTACCGCTGGCTTTGATGGAGGAGCCGTGGGTTGGGGGACGGAAAATCATTATGCTGGAACCCCGAAGGCTGGCTGCGCGTTCGGCTGCATCGAGAATGGCGGCAACGCTAGGGGAAAAAGCGGGTCAGACCGTAGGATATCGTGTACGCATGGATACCCGGGTGAGTCAGGGGACACGCATTGAAGTTGTGACGGAAGGGGTATTGACCCGGATGTTGCAGCAGGACCAGGGTCTTGAGGATACGGCGATGATTATATTTGATGAATTCCATGAGCGGCATCTACACGGGGATTTGGGCTTGGCCCTGGCATTGGAATCCCGAGCGATGTTACGTCCAGATCTGAAATTGCTGGTGATGTCGGCGACCCTTGATCCTGTTCCCGTCTGTGGGTTGCTTGGCGAAGGTACAAAATCAATTCACTGTCCCGGGCGCACTTTTCCGGTGGAAACACGATATGTGCCAAGACCGGCAGCTATGCAGTTGGAACAATTCACGGCTCAAACGGTGACCAGGGCATTAGCTGAACAGGAGGGAGACGTGCTTGTTTTCCTTCCTGGCGCAAGAGAGATACACCGTACAGAGCGAGAGTTATTAAACGGTCCTCTTCCTGCGCATGTGAAAGTTCATTCCCTGTATGGCAGTATGCCGGTGGAACAACAGGATGAGGCCATACGGCCGGTCCCTGAGGGGTCGCGCAAAGTTGTGCTGTCCACTTCCATTGCGGAATCCAGCCTCACACTCGCTGGAGTCAAGATTGTGGTAGATGCAGGGCTGAGTCGTGCATCGGCATTCTCGCCGCGGACGGGCATGAGCCGGCTTGTCACCCTGCCGGTGTCCAAGGCGTCAGCCGACCAACGGCGGGGGCGTGCAGGGCGAATTGCCCCGGGGGTGTGTTACCGGCTATGGAGCGAAGAGGTTCATGGGGGACTGCCTGAGGCAGCTCGCCCGGAGATCACTTCCGCGGATCTTGCGCCGCTGGCGCTGGAGCTTGCCGTCTGGGGTGTCCAGTCCCCAGCAGAGCTGCAATGGCTGGACACCCCGCCTGACGCCGCCTACGGCCAGGCACAGGCGCTGCTGCGCCAGCTGGGCGGCCTGGACGACGCAGGCCGCATCACGCCCTTCGGGCGGCGGATGAACACGCTGGGCGTGCATCCGCGACTGGCCAGCATGCTGCTCCGTGCAGCGGAGCTTGGGCTGGCCAGCTACGCCAGCATGCTGGCGGCACTGCTGCAGGAGCCTGCCGGCCTCCGCAGCAGTGGCAGTGCAGGCGCGGGCACGGACCTCCGCCCGCGTGTAGAGGCGCTGCTGACCGCGGACAGCAGCGGCATGCCGCAAGCGGCAGTGGCTGTCGCAGACGGCGCTGCCGTGCGGCGCATGCTCCAGGAGAGCCGCCAGCTGCGCTCGGCGCTCGGCCCGGCGGCCGATCCGGTGCGGCCGGATGAGGACAGCTGCGGATTGCTGCTGTCCTTCGCCTATCCGGACCGGATCGGGCAACGCCGGGAGGACGGCCGCTATCTGCTGAGCAGCGGCCGCGGCGTACGGCTCGCAGCGACAGAATCGCTGAGCCGTTCAGCGTATCTGGTCGCAGCCGAGGCAGACGACCAGGGCGCAGATGCGCGCATCCTGCTGGCTGCGCCGTTGCAGGAGCACACATTGGTGCAGGCAGGTCAGCACTTGCTTCACAATGAAGTGCAAGTGGCCTGGGATTCCAACACTCGCAGCGTGCGCGCACATAAGAGACTTCGTATTGGAGCCCTTGTGATTAAAGAGAGCAGTATTGCACAGCCACCTGAAGATCAGGTGCTGGAAGCACTATTAACCGGAATTCGAATGGAAGGGCTGGATTGTCTACCCTGGACAAAAACATCCAGACAACTTGCGGACAGGCTGTGGTTCCTGCATCTCCATCTACCTGAGTGGCCCGACCTGATCGAAGATGATCTGACCGAAGAGTTGGCTGAGCATCTTACACCTTATCTGACAGGCATGCGATCGGCAGCCGACCTCAAGAGATTGTCGATGCAAGATGTATTGCTTGGTGGTCTGAGCTGGGGGCAACGACAACAACTGGACGATGAAGCTCCGACGCATATACAGGTGCCCAGTGGATCGCGTATTCCTGTGGACTACAGCCGTCCCGAGGCTCCTGCTCTGGCGGTGAGATTACAGGAGATGTTTGGACAACAGGAGACACCGCGTATAGCTGGTGGGCGAGTCCCGTTGACCATCCAGCTATTATCACCGGCTCAGCGACCTGTACAGGTCACACGAGACTTGGCGAATTTCTGGCGAGACACATACTTTGACGTCAAAAAAGATCTGAAAGGTCGATATCCGAAGCACTACTGGCCGGATAATCCACTAGAAGCGGTCGCGACTAATCGAGCCAAACCACGGGGGAAATGATGAATTAATTTCTCTTTTCAGATTAGTATATTGACTTGCAAGCGTTTGAAAGAAAACAAGGCGGGTAATAACATAGCGAGCCACTCAATTTAAAGAGGAGGAATTCACTATGCAGAAGAAAATCGTAGGTGTGTTTAATACAGAACGTGAGGCATCTCAGGCCATCGAGGGTCTGAAAGCACAAGGATTCACTTCAGACGAAATTTCAGTAGTTACGCAAGACCGGGATGAATTGAAGGCAATTCGGGAAGAGACAGGTACCAAAGCCCCTGAAGGCGTGGCTGCTGGTGCAGCTACAGGTGGAGTGCTTGGTGGCGTAGCCGGTCTGCTCGCAGGTATCGGTGCACTGGCCATACCCGGCATAGGACCCATTCTGGCCGCAGGCCCTATCGCAGCAGCATTTACCGGTGCAGCTGTAGGTGCAGGAGCTGGCGGATTGGTGGGTGGACTTGTGGGTCTTGGTATTCCGGAAGAGGACGCTAAACAGTATGAGGAGTATGTACAGAATGGTAAAATCCTGCTGCTCGTAGATTCTACGGATCGGGACTCCGATGTGTACGATGTATTCAGTGGCAACAGCCAGCTTAACCGGGACAGAGCCGAAGCAGCTCATCGCGGAGATGTGCCAGCCGAACGTCCGGATCTGGATATGGAAGAACGCAGATTGGAAGCCCAAAACAAGGCAGCGCGATTCGGTAACAATACATTCCTGTAATCTTGCCGCAAATATAATCGATATGAAATAGAACCCAATGACTTAATATCTGTAAAATGGAATGACATATATGATCCACCAGATGGTCATTAGCCGGTTTCCTTAAGGGAAGCCGGCTTTTGTCCCTGTGTTGCATATGGGTGGGTGTCAATAATGTCGGATGGTGTTTTTACCCAGTCAAGCAGGGAATAACAATACATATAACAGTACAGCCAAAGCGAGTCCAATCACCAGTAGCATCCATGTGAGAAACCGAATTAAACCGGTCGATGCCTGAAACGTCTGTTCATTGATTTGTGTACGCTTCCGATGATAGGCTGCTGCCGAATACACAATGATGGATATGCCGCCAATCAGAGAAGTAATACCAGTGATAATCGCCGCAATATGTGCAAGCCGATCATACGCCGACGAATTGAAGCCAAATCCGGCAGCAAGAAAGCCGATGCCCGCCATGGCAATACCGGTGCGTACCCAGGCCAGAAAAGTTCGCTCGTTAGCTAGATGTTGTTGGACATACTTGGATTCGGTAGTGGTTACGTCTTTGTCTGTTAAAGAAATGTGAATCAACTCCGTTCATTAAATATACGGCTTCATTGTACTTTGTTTTTATCGCAAAACCAAGAAAGGATGGCTGAATGCATGCCTCGCAAAGAACGAATTACAGAAATAGAGAGCTTAAGGGGAATTGCCTTTGGAGCGGTGGTTCTCCAGCATTCCATCGCACATTACTCTCTGGTCCCGGAAACGAGACTGGAGGATGGGGTGTTACTGACCATACTGCTGATGCTCTCCAAATTTGCAGTTCCTTTATTCATATTCATAACAGGGATGGTGCTTTTTTATAACACGGGAGACAAGCTGCACTATGGCCAGTTCATGAGAAAAAGAGTAAACGACGTGATCGTGCCTTATCTGATCTGGTCACTCATTTATTTTACACTTGCACCGCGTGGTTGGACCGGATTCGGATGGAATGACATCCCAGACCTAGGCCTGAAGTTGCTTACGGGCAAAACGACTTCACACTTTTGGTACATCATTATGTTGATCCAGTTTTATCTGTTATTTCCGCTCTTCTTGCGAGCCATTCGTTATGTATATAACCGATATGAGGCCAGGGGGCGCTTGATCGCATTACTGATTTCTGGTGTGGTGTATCTTGTACTTGCGGATCAATTAAGAAACATCGCCAAATTCATGGAACGGGTGAATATCCCGGTGCTGACAGATGCTTTTACAACGTATGCAGACCGCAATTTCCTCTATTTCTTTATTTATTTTGTACTTGGTGCAGCAGCGGGGTTATCCGTCCAGCACTGGAATGAATGGATTCATCGATTGCGCTGGATATACTGGACGGTGTTTATTGTTCTGGGTCTGCGGTTTACATATCTATTAATGCTGGAGTTTCAGAAGCCGGAAGGAATCAAAATTACGTTCTACACGGTTAGCTTGATCCGCCCTGATATGGCACTCTTTCTGATCGCTTCCATTATGGTCATGTATCAGTTGGCAGGAAAACTTCATAACCTCAGGGCTACACGATTGCTGGGATGGATTGGTGGTGTATCGTATGGTGGTTATCTGATGCATATGTTGATGCTGCGGTATAGCTACATTCCGGATGAGTTGTTTTACGTTGCTATGGGCTGGAACCCTGTCGTCCGAATGATCATCACCTGGTTGTTGGCTCTTACATTATCCTGTGTAGTGACATGGCTTATCTCGCGTGTAAGCTGGGGCAAATGGATTGTGGGAACCGTACCGAAGTCTGTCCGCGATAAATGAATCCATCAACATATGAAAAATTCATAATAGATCACCACAGCCGCACAGGAGTTTACGGGAGTACGAGAGTATACAAACACAAGATACAGGAGCACAGGTATTACAGCTTTTACAGCTTTTGCACAGACTCTCTTGTCATTAAAATTCGATCTCACGACTCCATGAGCCCTGAAATAAACAACTTTTGAATATAAATTAAAATTTCATTACATGAAAAATTCACAACAGAAAACCTTTTTCCGTGCTTCCCCCAGCTTAACGCGTATTCACACGATTTCTTTCTCACCTTCTTTGAAGATGGATAAAAGGCAGACCAAGCGGAGAAAGATGGCAGAACCCGAACATAAGTTTTATAATACTAGATATATAGGTTCTGACAGGAGGGGAATGAACGTGGCTTTTATGATTGCACAGCGGGCATTTATCAAGCTGTATCTGATTACGATGGTTGAACAGCACAGGGGGTATGGTTACGAGATGCTGGAGGCGATGAAGCAGGAATTCAAAGACTACGGTTATGTACCACCCCAGAGCGAGGTATATCGGGCACTGCATGAATTGGTACAGCAAGGTGTTTTTTATCGCACGAAGAAGCTGAAGGGCAATGATCCAAAGGTCGATTTTCAGGAAATCGTTCTATATCATTTCACAGATGATGGTGCGGAAAAAGCTGAGTTATATAAGAAACAGGTCAAAACGGATCTGGATCGTTGTCTCGGCATGTTACACAAGGCAGAAGAGGACAATTACGGTACGAAAGGAAGATGAGCATGAACAGACACTTACAGTGGGGAGTACTCGGTACGTCAACCATTGCCAAAAATGCAGTCATTCCGGCGATCCAGCAGTCTGAACGTGGTGAGGTGTTGGCGATTGCCAGCCGTAGCAAGGAAAAAGCGGAAACCCTTGCCGAAGAACTCGGCATTGCCAGATCATATGGCAGTTATGAAGAGCTCATCGCTGATCCGGACATTGAAGCCGTCTATATTCCTTTGCCTAACCATATGCACAAAGAATGGACCATCAAAGCGGCACAGGCTGGCAAACATGTGTTGTGTGAGAAACCAGCTGCCCTGAATGCAGATGAATCAGCAGAAATGATCGAGGTGTGTGAGCAGCATGGTGTTCTTTTTGCAGAGGCGATTATGTATCGATATCATCCCAAGCACAGACGTGTGCAAGAGATTATAGCTAGTGGAGAGATTGGCATCGTTAGAGCCATCCATGGTAACTTTACCTGTAATACCGCTGATGACAAGGAAAATGTAAGGTTCAAAAGAGAAATGGGCGGCGGATCATTATTTGATCTTGGCGTGTATCCGATCTCGGCAGCCCGAATGTATCTGGGACAGGAACCGGAAGCGGTGACAGTACACGCTCTATTCTCGGACGAGCATGATGGCGTGGATATGATGGCGTCGGGACTGGTAGAATTTCCGAATTCGGTCGCTTTAACTTTTGACTGCGGCATGTGGGCTTCAGGACGGGCGGAGATGGAGATTCTCGGGACGGAAGGGCGGATTGAACTGCCAAAAGTATTTGGCTGGGAGAATAGTGATATTCCACCTCAGATTATTGTGCACACCGATTCGGTCAGCCGTGAGGAGCGTGTATCCGTGTCGAATTCCTATGTGCTTCAGGTAGAGACGTTTGCAACGGCTGTGCTTGAAGGAGAAGCCTTGCCTTTCAGTCCGGAAAATACCATTCAAAACATGCGCGTTATTGATGCGTGCCTGGAATCGGCTCGAACTCGTCAACGTGTGCAACTGATCGATTAGGTCAGGTCAGTTTAAACATACTAGAAAAGTAGACTCCATCTTCAGGGATGAGAGTCTACTTTTCTGTCTTAAAATGTTACAATTATAATATTTTACAATTTAAACGTCTTCATTTGATATTTCTACCAAAATGATGTGATATAAATAGTCATGAGATGACTTGTTTACTATAATCTAGCAGAAAATCCAACTAGAGCGTTGCGGCTTACAGAACGCATATCGTGACAGGTTCATCTACTTTGAAGGATCGGGAGGCTGAATTAATGAAAAGATTACTATCAACCGCTGTACTGGCATTGTTGTTAACGTTTGTTTTCCTTACAGGCTCACAGCTCACTCCAGTTCCACAGCAGAAGGCATCTGCTGCAACATGTACCATCATCAATACGTTTACAGGTGTAGCAAACTATTTGAGTGCAAACGGAACGTTGCCATGTAACTTTATTACCAAATCACAGGCAACAGGACTCGGCTGGGTAGCGTCAAAAGGAAACTTGGCTGTAGTGGCTCCTGGGAAAAGCATCGGTGGGGACACATTTGGCAATCGGGAGGGACTTCTGCCTTCGGCAAGTGGACGTACATGGCGCGAAGCGGATATTAACTATACTTCCGGCTTCCGTAATTCGGATCGGATCGTGTACTCCAATGATGGACTCATCTACAAAACGACAGATCACTATGCATCATTTACACGCATGAAATAGAGGAAGGAGCAGCCATGATTACCGTGATTCTGGATGGAGAAGACTTTGCGAGTAGCGCTGAACTTCATCAACAATTAAAGGACAAGCTGAAGCTGCCGGATTTTTATGGCGGTAATCTCGACGCTCTGTGGGATTGTCTGACGGGTACGATTGAACTTCCACTCGAGCTAAAATGGACCAACTACCAAATCAGCGAAGAACGACTGGGGAATGAAGCAGGCCGGGTACGTGATTTGATGTTGGAGGTACAGGCTGAACAGGCTGGATTTCAATTAAGTGTTGAGAAGTAGCAGCAATAAAGGCAGTTCAAATACATTCCATCCCGAGCAGACCACTTGTGGTCTGTTTTTTTGTGTTATAGGAGGTTGTCCAAAAAGGTTGTCCAAAAAGGTTGTTCAAAAAGTCTTTGTGTTGATTACGAATCATCTGAAAGAAGAGCGAGTTTTTTACTTTGCCTACTTAGCGTTAAAATTATTTTCACGGAGGTATTGATTTCTGCATAATTTACGTTAAAATAAAATTAACATGAAAAATATTTTAACGTTGAGGAGAGAAAAAGAATGAATGATAGCTCAGCAGTTGGCAAGCAAGGTATGGGTGAGTTAATACGAATCAGACCGTACATGCAATTTATGCTTAGTAAAGTGGTATCCAGATTTGGTGATTCGATTGACTCGATTGCCTACAGTTGGATGGTATACATTCTAACCGGTTCGAAAGTGTTGATGGGTACGTTGCTGGCGGTGAATTTTTTGCCCAATATCCTTCTGGGTTTGTTCGCCGGGGCTTTGGTTGATCGCATGTCTCCCAAAAAGGTCATTGTGATTACGAATACGGGGCGCGGGTTGTTGGTGGGTATTACAGCTCTGCTGTTTGGATTGGGCCAACTTGAAGTCTGGCATCTGTTTGTCATTACAATTCTGAATTCTTTGCTGGAATGCTTCACTAGTCCTGCAGAAGTGTCCAGTGTCCCCCGATTGCTTCCCCCATCGATGCTGCTTTCAGGTAATGCCATGTCCTCTTCCGCAACCAGAGTGGCCGAACTCGCAGGACTTGCAGTGGCTGGTGCCCTTATTGCTACAATAGGCATTGCCTGGACGATCCTGATTGATGCGGGGTTGTTTGCGCTAAGTGCTTTAATAATGAGCCGAGTGGGCTATCCTGAAGTCTTAAAATCTTCTAACAATGAAGATAAAACATCAATTGAAATGAATTCTCTTCCATCCGACAAAAGTAGTATATTCTCCGAAATGGCAGAAGCTTTTCATTTTCTCCGTAAACATGCCTTATTGTTAATTGTCTCCATCCTGTTTGCCTTCGTTAATTTCTGCCTGATGCCGTTCAATGTTCTCCGTACACCCTATGTCATTGAAACGTTGCATGCTGGCGCTGGGGGATTAAGTCTGCTCAGTGGGCTGATGGTGGGAGGTATGTTGCTTAGCGGTGTATGGTTGACACAAAGGGGAGCGAATTATCGTAAAAGTGTGCTGGTCATCAGCGGTATTGTCATGTTGGGTCTCAGTTATGCCATGACGGCACTACCAGCCTATATGACTTCCTTCCAATTGCCAGTTGCGGCTGCCTTTTGTCTTCTGATGGGGATGGGGATTCCACTGGCTACAACCCCGCTAGGTACCTATCTAATGGAAGTTACCCCTTCGGAGATGCTGGGCAGAGTGTATGCCCTTCAGACTATGCTCGTCTTGAGTGTTGCACCACTTGGGAGTCTGGTTTCGGGAGCACTTGCAGATTGGATGACCATGCCTGTTCTGTTTATCGTTTTTGGTATTATGCTTGCCATGTCAGCAGGTATGCTATTATTTAGCAAAAGTTTTCGAAGTGCTCTGTGAAGATATTGAGAAGTGATCATTAGCCGATTTTCTGTATCCAGTCATTTCTGGCTCGTTTTGACCGAAGTCCTCACGCAGCGGTATAATAGAGATATCGATGGACAACAGGTACCCGGAAATGAGGCTACAGGGATGCAGCACAAAGTTCTTTCAACAATTGAAGAAATTAAGATCTACTCCGATCCGTATCGGATACAGATTATGAATATGTTTAACAAGCAAGGTAGACCATCCACTGTCAAAGAGATCGCGGATCAGATGGGTGAGGTACCCGCCAAAGTGCACTATCATGTAAAAAAGCTGGAGAGAATTGGTCTGCTGACGATCGTTTCCACACGTGAGATTAATGGGATTATCGCAAAATACTACGAACCATTCACCGGAGAGATCCATCTCCGTCACGAAGATGAAGACAAGGAAAACTCACCATTGAAACAGGTGTTTCGGTCCGAGACGCTCAAATTATTAAATGAGATGTTCGAACAAAGTCGTCAGCGATTCATGCATCAGGCGGAAAACGAAGATCGGATGTTTCTCTCGGACATTACGCTGTATGCAACCCGTGAGGAAGTAGAGCAGTTGTATAAAAACATCATAAAACTCTGTGAACCCTATACTACAAAAGAGAATCAGCAAGGGGAACAGGAGGTTTTTCAGTTATTCTCTGCTCTCTCCAAACCTATAGTGAAAATACCTGCTTCCAAGACAGATGCAAAAGAGAAAAAGAAAGCTACGTCTGATAAGGGCAAATCAACTTCGAAAACGTCTCGATCTGTGTCGAAGCGGCAGGGATCTGCATCATCTGGTCGTGAGTCTGAAGAATAAACGAACGGAATATATGGGTTCAGTGTTATCGCTGGAAGCAAGTAACGGCAAACGTGAGAGACTGCTATGGAGAAAACTAGAAAAAGCCGCCCAATGGCGGCTTTTTAATGCGTGATAAGGAAGGCTAATGGTGGAGCAGCCTATGGAATCAAATTCAATTTTGACGCCTACCGTTTCAGTTCATGACGAAGTTACATGTTCTCATCGTAACCCTTCACATCACGTTTGGCTGCGGTTGCGGGGGAATTAGATGTGCCATATTCTTCGACCGCTTCCCAGGCATCTGCGTTGTCGAACTTACCGGCCCGCTGCTGTCTTCCTTCTCCAGCACCACTCGGAGGCATGGTCATCACTTCTTCTTCAACAGGCCGATCGTTGCTGATCTCCCGATTAGGCGTGTCGTCAATACAGTAAGCGGTATAGGGGATAGCCTCAAGTCGTTCGAAGGGAATATCTTCGCCGCACGTTACACAGGTTCCATATGTACCTTGCTCCATACGTTCCAATGCGTCGTTCACTTGATTGAATTCGTCTGTTAATGTATCGTCGATCGCCAGATCACGGCTGCGTTCAAATGTTTCCGTACCGGCATCTGCCGGATGATTATCGTAGGAGGACAGCTCACCGGTTGAATCTTTCAGCGACTCGACTGGAGCACCGTCTTCCATGCTGGATTCAAAATGACGCTGCAAGTTTTCACGTTGCTCCAAAAGGGCGTTTTTCAGTATTTGATGTTGATCTTTAGTTAATGTACTCATAAGGACATGCTCCTTTCCCGTTGTGGGGTGTAGTGTGTCTTTACCCGAAATGGATGAAAAGCAATCATTTTCGTGAGGAATAGGGCTGTATCGTTTTATATCTGACGGATTATGTGTTATAAAAAATAGAGAGAGAAAATGCCGTATGTTCTTCACAGGAAATAGAACCACGGCTTGGCCTATAATGGAGGTTGTCAATATGGATGAACATATGAAACGAAGATTGGATAAACAGAGACAATTGTTCAAACAATTGGGAGTGCAGCTAGATGCGTTATCGATTCATGAAAAACAATTTAATTATAAACTTCGTGGTTATGATCCGGATGAGGTAGATGCTTATCTTGACCTGGTCATCAAAGATTACGAACGTTTCTATGCCAATATTGCAGATCTGATGGACAAATGGCAAGAGCAGCAGTTAACGATCCGAGATCTCAAGTCGTCCGCGAAACCGGTGGAAGATCCAACCAAGATTGATCGCAAACAGCTGGATGATATTGTGAAACAACTGGAATATAGTGTGCGACAGCTCAAGATCAGAGCACGTCCCGAGAAGGATCTGTTCTCTGAATAAAATCAGCATGACTAGGATTATATTAAATAAAGGTGGTTAATCATGAGTACTCATTTTTCGGTCAGTGTGCATTGTTTGTTGTTATTGTCACTCAGCGCGCCTGAACGAATCACGTCTGCACATATTGCAGGTAGCGTGAATACCAACCCTGTCGTCGTCAGACGTATACTGGGCGGGCTGAAAAAGGCAGGATTAGTGAACTCTTCTCCTGGAACAAGAGGTTTCTACCTGGCGAAGCCATCAAGTGAAATCACATTAGACATGATCTATCAGGCTGCGAAGGACGAAGGTCCATTGTTCCCGATTCACGGCAACTGTAACCCGGATTGTGAAGTGGGCTTGCATATAGACAGCTTGCTGACCAATCTGTATCAGGTTGCCGAGGCGAAGGTGGAGCAGTTCTTCGCATCCATTACCCTTGAAGATATGGAACGTTCCAGTTCCCAGATGTTAGCTGTCCCATCGCAGTCAGAGTAGATTGTAATCAGAGGTAACGGAAAGGTGGGTTGTGATATGAAAAAAATTGTAGTCATTTCCGATACGCATTGTTCACGTAAATCACAGAAGTTACCTGCCAGGCTCGTTGATGTACTTGCGAGTGCCGATCTCATTCTTCACGCTGGTGACTGGTCGGATTGGAGTGTATACCCATTGCTTAGTGAGTATGCACCAGTTGAAGGGGTAGCTGGTAATACGGACCCGTCCGAAATCGCTGAAAAACTAGGATATTCCCGTATTGTTGAAGTGGAAGGACTTCGTCTGGGTCTTGTACACGGTCATCTGGGATCAAAGGGTACGGAGCAGAATGCAATTCATACCTTTGCAGGCCAGCATGTGGATGCTGTGATTTACGGACACTCACACATCCCGGTGATGCATACTGTTGACAACACGCTGGTATTTAATCCGGGGTCGCCTACGGATAAACGTTTTCAGAAGCAATACTCATTTGGTATCATGACAATAGAGCAAGGTAAGATACAGGCTGAACACGTGTTCTTTGATCGGTATTAGTCAAATTTGTTCGGATTGTAAATTGGACGAGTACGAAAGTCAGAACCAGAACCGGAATCTGCTACTGAAGTTGCGATTGGATAATGGATAGGAACCTTTTCCTCAAATTTCACCTTATATATAGTTATTGTACAAGGCATCTTTGAACAGAATTGAACTCTGTTCCAAGGATGTCTTTTTGATTTGAGATCATAAGATGATCTTGAGAAGTTATCTCTGAATGGGGAATGTGCTCTGTTCGTTATCTGTCATTCATCTGTTGGCGTTTGCCCCTATGGTGACGTTCGCCGGAGTGATACAATGCCTTTACGACATGAAATGAATACGTTTACATAAGGAGATGGATCATGATGAAACTGTCTGTATTCACCGTGGCTACCCCTGATCTGAATGCAGAGGAATTGGCATCGGCTGCGGCAGCAGCGGGGATTGATGGAATAGAGTGGCGTTTCCGCGGAATTCCTGAAGATGCGATATCTGAGAAGCCTTCTTACTGGAGAAATAATCGATGCTCGGTAGATCCAAGCCGCTGGCAGGAACAGGTTCCTGTTTTTCGTGAAGCAGCGTCAGGGCAAGGTCGGAAATCCATTGCACTTGTACCGTATCTGAACTGCGGAGATATTTCTGCCACCGAGCAGGCGTTTCAGGCTGCGGCTGGTTTAGGAGCTTCAATGATGCGTGTGGGTGTTCCTGGATATGATCGCAAGACCAGTTATCCTGAGTTGTATCGTAAAGCCGTTAATTACCTGAGCCAAGTACAGGATTTGGCCAAACAGTACAACATCATGGCAATTGTAGAGACACATCATCAGACGATTGCACCGACCGCATCGCTGGCCTATCGGCTTGTGCAATCGCTCGACCCGCAGCATGTTGGTGTATTGTACGATCCAGGCAATATGGTACATGAAGGATATGAGAATCATCGGATGGGACTTGAGTTGTTAGGCCCTTACCTGGCTCATGTACATGTAAAAAATGCCGGGTGGTTTGAACCAGAAGGGAAAGATTCGCAAAAGGCTAATGTGACTGAGAAGAGCAGCGGAGTGGCTCTGAATACAGCCTGGAAATGTCACTGGACACCGCTGACTGAAGGCATGGTGGATTGGGTACAGATGGTGCGGGATCTTCGTGCCGTCGGGTATGACGGATATTACGGGATTGAGGACTTTAGCGGTGCTTTGGAATCCAAGGCGATGTTACAGCATTTTGCAGACGTTTTTGCCGAAATTGAGCGTCGTGTGGACGAGGAGGAGCAGTCATGAGTATCGTACGAGTAGCGGTGATTGGTATTGGAAACATGGGAGCAGCTCATGCCAGAACATTGGTTGCCGGAGAAGTACCGGGTGCAGAATTGGTCGCCGTATGTGATGTAAGAAGAGAAATGGAGAGCTGGGTATCCAGTCATCTTCCGGCTACGGTCACCTATTGGCAGGATGCAGAGCAGATGATGGCTTCGGGTACGATTGATGCGGTCATTATTGCAACGCCGCACTATGACCACCCGGAACAGGCGATTCAGGCTTTCCAGCATGGCTTGCATGTCATGATCGAGAAGCCAGCAGGCGTGTATACGAAACAGGTACGCAAGATGAATGAAGCGGCCGCAGCCAGCGGTAAAGTCTTTTCCATGATGTACAACCAGCGTACCAACCCACTCTACATTAAACTGAGAGACTTGATTGCTTCGGGAGAGCTAGGAGAGGTACGGCGCACCAACTGGATTATTACGAACTGGTATCGGTCCCAAAGTTACTATGATTCCGGCGGCTGGCGGGCAACCTGGGCAGGTGAAGGCGGCGGTGTGCTGATTAATCAGGACCCGCATCAACTGGATCTGTGGCAGTGGACGATCGGCATGATGCCGGTGCGAATGCGTGCTTTCTGTTCGTTTGGCAAGTATCGGAACATTGAAGTGGAAGATGATGTAACCGCTTATGTGGAGTATGAAAATGGAGCAACAGGTGTTTTTGTAACGACTACTGGTGAAGCACCAGGTACGAACCGATTTGAGGTCAACGGAGACCGGGGTAAAATTGTCATCGAAGATGGAAAGCTTACGTTCTGGAGACTTCGGGAATCTGAGCCGGAATTCAATCAGCGGTTTACCGGAGGTTTTGGACAGCCAGAATGCTGGAAATGTGAGGTTCCAATTACAGGTGTGGAAACGGGGCACCCGGGTCTGATTCGTAACTGGGTGGATGCGATTCGTACAGGCGCCCCACTTATAGCTCCCGGTGAGGATGGTATTCACGGATTAACATTATCGAATGCGATGCTGCTGTCCACTTGGACGGATAATTGGGTGGATCTGCCGATCAATGAGGATCTGTTCTACGAACATCTGCAGGAACGCATTGCTAGTTCAACGACGAAGAAAGACAAGGCATTCAGTGGCAGTCAACCTGCTGATCTGAGTCAGACGTTTAAATGAAGACGATTTGTTATATAAGTTAAACTAATCATTTACACGTAACGGAGAGGACAGAAAATACCTGAAAAAGCGAAGCGTTCGCCTTTATCTCCGGATTTTCCCCTCTGGAAAAGGGAATCGAAAAATCTGGGGATAACAGCGATTGGAAGGTAATTCTGTCATCGTAGTATCAGTGTAGATAATCTTTAGTTCAGCTTATATAGGCGAGTTCATTGTAATCAAAATTTTATAATAAGGATGGGATGACATGGCTAAAGACGGGATGTTCTATGCACCGAAAAGTGTCACAAAAGAGGTCGTATGTGGTCCGGGTGAGTTCACGATTGCTGCAGTTGCGCTGGATCATGGGCACATCTACGGCATGGTTGGGGGATTGTTGGAGGCAGGGGCTACCCTCAAGTGGGTATATGATCCGGACCCGGCGAAGGTAGAGGCATTTCAGAAGCACTTCCCACAGGCTCAAGTCGCTGGATCTGAAGCAGAGGTGCTTGCAGATGATGAGGTGTTATTGGTGGCAAGTGCAGCAATCACTTCAGATCGCGCGCCGCTTGGCATGAGAGTTCTGGCCGCAGGCAAAGATTATTTTACAGACAAAGCCCCATTTACGACGCTGGAGCAATTAAAGCTTGCACGAGAAGAAGTGAAGCGAACAGGCAAAAAGTACATGGTGTATTACAGTGAACGACTGCATGTAGAAAGTGCGATCTACGCAGGACAGCTCATTGAACAAGGGGCAATCGGCAAGGTAGTGCAAGTTATGGGTACTGGTCCGCATCGCTTAAATGCCGGAGGAAGACCCGACTGGTTCTTCAATCATGAGCAGTATGGCGGCATTCTCTGCGATATCGGAAGTCACCAGATCGAACAATTTCTGACGTTTGCATCATGTACAGACGCTGAGGTAGGGTTCAGCCGGGTGCATAACTTCAATCACCCACAGTTCCCGGAATTGGAAGACTTCGGCGAAGCTTCGCTGATTGGTGATAACGGTGCTTCCGGTTACTTCCGAGTGGACTGGTTCACACCGGATGGTCTGGGCACATGGGGGGATGGGCGTACAGTTATTCTGGGAACAGACGGTTATATCGAGCTGCGGAAGTATATCGACATCGCAAGGGAGCCAGAAGGTGATCAGGTGTACCTGGTCAATCATGAAGGGGAATACCGCTACAATGTAAAAGGCAAGGTCGGTTACCCGTTCTTCGGCCAACTCATTCGTGATTGTCTGGACCGGACCGAGACAGCCATGACACAAGAACATGCCTTCAAAGCGGCAGAACTCTGCCTGATTGCACAACATAAAGCGATGAGCGAGCGCGTGGTGTGGAGTAGCGGAGCGAAGTAAATGTTTTAGGTGAAAGGAAGCAAAGGTTGATCACTAAAGGTTAACCGTAATTTTTCTTTTATTGAGTGAGGAAAGAGCAGCCTAAATGTTAAACTGCATCCTACATGTTAGTCTTTTCTAACGAATGGAGCAGTTCACACTGGGGCTGCTTTTTTAAGTATGTTCGTGACTTCGCAGATGGATTAATATGGGTTATATTATATTTAGTTAGGGTGTGGATTGAAAAGAGAGGTATTTACGAATTAGTAGATATGATGTTAGCTGAAATAGACCTATTACATTTTAGGAGCAAATAATGAATATCACTTTCTCGAAATGGGTGCAATATTATCGAAGAAATAATCAAAACCTCAAATATATTCATTGGGATGACAACTATAAATTAACAACTAATGAAAGAGAAATAATCATTAAGTCAATTCAACAGTTTCAATTAGGAGAAAACTCTGAAGGTAAACATCTAATTAAACGTGCGCAAGAATATGTACATCAGACACAAGATCAGGATTACTATGAAGCGCTTATAGAATTCATTAAAGAAGAACAGAGGCACGCTAGAGATCTAGGCAGATTTATGAAGGTACAGGGAATCCCACTCCTTCGTAGACATTGGGTGGACAATGTATTTAGAAGATTACGTCGATATGCGAGTCTAGAACAATCAGTCATTGTTCTATTAACTGCTGAGATCATTGCTAAGTTGTACTATAAAGCCTTGCAAAAATCTACAAAGTCAGAAGTATTAATCGATTTATGTAATCAGATTTTAAGTGATGAGGAGAAACATGTTCAGTTTCAATCCGAAACACTTCATAAATTTGCTCAAAATAGAAACGTTCTCTTTAACAGAATAGTTTATATCCTTCGTAGAATTCTTTTTGAAGGAACGCTAATTATAGTGTGGTATCAACATAAGTCTGTATTTAAAGCTGGGGGATATAAACTCAAAAGTTATTACTATGAATGCCGTCATGAGTTTAACTTAACAAAGAAGATTATAACTAATTCACAGTAGAGGTTTACGTCAGTTAACATTATATCCAAGCTTTGGGTCCTGACGCTCCCTCGGTTAGCCCGAAGGGAATTGGCAGGGAAGTGGAATCAGGCGGACACATCCGCACGGACTAACTGCATCGCGGCCGCCCCTAACGTGGTTTAAGTCGGTGGGCGTCGTGGATACAGTAACGTTATAGGAAATTAGCGTATAAAAATACAAAATAAAATTATTCAAACTCTGAATAGGAGTGAAATCATGCTGGAAGCGGTTATTTTCGATATGGATGGTACACTATTTCAAACAAACAAAATCTTAGAGTTATCGTTAGAAGAAACGTTTTCTATCTTGAGGTCTCGTAATGAATGGTCGAGTGAAACTCCAATTCAAAAATATCGTGAAATTATGGGAGTTCCTCTACCAGTAGTTTGGGAAACGTTATTACCGAACCATTCAAACGAAATCAGACGAGTTGTAGACGAAATCTTCTTGGAGAAGTTAATTGCAAATATTAATTATGGCAACGGTGCGCTTTATCCGCATGTCAAAGAAATTTTTGATTTTTTAAAACAGGAAGGCTACTTAATTTTTATTGCAAGTAATGGACTAATCGAATACCTCAATGCTATCGTTAACTGTTACAAGTTAAATAATTGGGTGACAGAAACCTTTAGCATCCAGCAAATAGAGACTCAGAATAAGGATGACTTAGTTAGATACATCCTTATGAAATATCACATCAGCAACGCTGCTGTAGTTGGCGACAGGATCTCTGATATCAAAGCAGCAAAAAACAATGGATTGAAGGCTTTCGGTTGTCGATTTGACTTTGCCCAAGAATGGGAGCTTAAACAAGCGGATTATATTATTGATGATTTACTTGAATTGAAAAAATATATTTAACATCATGGGAAGTGGAATATTTGTGTAAGTATTTTCGAATAAGCCGCTGACATCATATTCAAGCAGCGGCTCCTCACGGAGCCTTGGTCTGCAAGGATTTCGGAGAGGAATTTCGACAGACAACCCCTTGGGGGTTCATGAATACGGGAACGTTATGTCCATAAGAGCTTTAAAACATAATGACACTTTTTGGAGGTTAATTGATGGGAGCATGGGGAACTGGAATTTTCGAGAACGATGATGTATTAGATTGGAAGGCAGATTTACTTGATTCTGATGACATCGAATTAATTGAAGAGACGATTGAAGGAGTACTAGAAGAAGATTATATTGAGTCAGATTTAGCTTCCAATGCTCTAGGCGCAATTGAGATCCTTGTAGCATTACAAGGTAATCCTGGGAAAGAAATTTTGAATAATCAAAGTAATACAGAGGATCTATATGACTGGATCGATAAACATAAAGGTAAAGGAAAAAAACTCATTTCAAAAGCTAAACGAGCAGTTAAGAAAATTAAGAAAGATTCAGAACTAAAAGAGCTATGGGAAGAATCAGAAGAATACCCAATCTGGTTAAATACAATAAATGACTTAGAAAATCGATTGTAAAGAAATGGATAGCTTTTCGAGAAGAGGGAACTTCACATAACAAAATATTCAAGCTGGGGCTCCGTTGGAGCCTTGGTCTGCTAGAAGGATTCCGATGAGGCAATTTCGGCAGACAACCCCTTTGGGGTTCATGAATAAAGGAACGTTAGCAGAAATCAGGGGAATGCTTAATTAAATTATAAAGATTAGATAAACTATTAGTTAAGGACGGTGATTTCAATGAGTAGCTTGTTACTAACCTCTTGTGGTTTTTATACTGAAGATATTAAAAATCAATTTCTGGATTTTATTGATGGAGATATTTCTCAATTAAAAGTCTCAATTATTACAACAGCATCCCCTAGAAAAGAAACTAATAGATATGCACAAAGAGCAATGCAAGAGTTTAAGGACATGGGATTTCAACATATCAATTTTGTAGATATTGAATTTGATGACCCGCAAATTCTCTTACATAGAGATGTTATATATATCAATGGTGGAAATCCATTTACATTATTGTATTACGCGAAGAAAAGTGGTGCTGATGAAGTTATTAAAACACTGGCTGCACAGAATGTAATTATAGTTGGTGTAAGTGCAGGAACGTTATTACTGGGCCCGAATATTAACATTGTCGATTTCTTTACTCCACAGATGAACATAATGGATTTGACGGATTTTAAGGCATTAGGTGTAACTGACAAGCTTATTTTTCCTCACTATGATCGAGAGGACATATTTAAAGATAGCACTAATAAAACAATTGAAGAGAGAATACTAGAATTTGAACGCAATGAGAACTGTAAGGTGACAAGGCTTAAAGATGAAGAATATATCTCAATCTTAATGAACCAAACACATTGAAAGTCGTAAATTCATTGAAAGTAGCTCGAAGAAGCCCCTGAAATCTTGCCAACACCGTATTCACGCTGCTGTGCTACGCCCCATGGGCTCCCAGTGGGATTTCGAGAAAGTAGCGTCCAGCAGACACAACTCCTGAGAGGCTAAGTCTTCGACCCAGTCTCTCGGGTTCGTGAATACAACAACGGTAGATAAAATAACGAAGAAGTCTATATTGGGAGTTGATTCATTGAAGTATTCAACTGTAGTTCTTGACTTGGACGGAACATTATTAAATTCAAAAAAAGAAGTATCTAAGAGAAACGTAGATGCGGTCTTATCTTGTTATCAGAAAGGAATGAGAATAATATTTGCAACAGCTCGACCGCCCAGGGCGGTAAAATGGTTGCTTCCACAAGGATTAGTAGATATCGGGGCTTTTGTATATTACAACGGAGCTCAAGTGATATGTAAGGAAACCAAGATAGAAATTAATGAATCAATCCCTGCTAATGTAACTACAGAAATTCTTGATTACTGTTTGAAGTGTGACCCTCAAATTGAGCTGACTATGGAAGTGAAGGATGAGTGGTTTAGTTTAAGAGAGCTTGATTATATTAGCTCAATGGACACACAATCAAACCCCATAGTAAAACCCTTAAAAGAATTAAAGCAATATGATGCTACGAAGATACTTCTGAATGGCAATAATCACAATTCTGGATTGTTTGAAAAATTCGAGGGTAGAGTGAATATACTAATTACGGATAATAATAAATTAGTACAAATCATGCCTCTTCTGGCATCTAAGGAAATGGCAATTACTAAACTCTGTGAATTATATAATGTAAAATTGGATTCCGTTATTGTATTTGGTGATGATCATAATGATGTAGGCCTCTTTAAGATGGCGGGATATTCTATTGCTATGGGAAATGCGATTAGGGAATTGAAGGAAATCGCTGATGAAATAACCGTTAATAATGATGAAAACGGTGTTGCTGTAAGTCTAGAAAGATTTTGTGGGTAACTTAAGATTACTTTATCTCACAGTACATTCATACACCGTCGCACTTGCTCCTCGGTCGCCAAGAAGGATATCGGAGAAGTTGATTAAGGCGACACATTCAATCAGCTAAGTCTATTGCCCGTTCCCTACGGTAAGCTGCTTGAACGTCAGGAATACAAAAAGGTTAGCCGAAAGAAGTTCTTTTTTAGGAGGAGTCTATATGATATTAGAAAAAGTTATAAATAGAATTGCAATACAAAGTGAATATAAGGATTTGGTTAATAAGTATATAGATCATATACTTAACGAATTTAAAGGTAAGATTCATAGCATTTATATGTGTGGCTCGATTCCAAAAGGAACAGCTCAACCTTTTAAGTCAGATGCAGACTTTACTATTGTATGTGCAAATCCCGAAGATATTGATTACGAAAGATTGTCAATGATTAAAGACAGGCTTTTGGAAGAATATCCATTCGTCACTAAGATGGATACGATCATTTGCTCGATTGATGATGTATTAAGTAGACCGAATGAGTGGGGTTTTTGGGTTAAGATCATTTGTGTTTGCATACACGGGGAGGACATTGGTGAAAAAGTACCCCCGATCATAATTTCTCCAGAATTCATTGTAGACTTAAATACAGATACCAAGGAGGAAGTAGATCGTGTACATCGTTCACTTTCTAATGTTAGTGATCACTCATTGAAAACTAGATATATTAAAGGTTACTCTAAGAGATTAATTCGTGCATTATACTCTTTGGTTTTGGAAGATACAGGGGTATGGGAAGATGAAATCATTAAGATGAAGGATGCCATAATAATCTATTGCTCGATTGACGGTGCTTTAGTTGAGTATCTGTATGCTTGTTACTTGGATAGCGATGTATCTGTTGAAGAGTTTCTGGAAATTGCAGATGAAGTATATCACTATTTTGAGAATGCCTTAAAAATAATGGCTGCTTCAAGAACTTCCTCTGGCTAACAACATTTTGATGATATTGGTCACTCTGAGAGGCGATTTCGTCGTATAACATAATATTCAAGCAGCGGCTCCTCACGGAGCCATGGTCTGCTAGACGTATTTTGTGGAAACGCTTCATCGAACCCATTCAACTAATGTTGAACGTTATGATTACAGGAACGTTAGGCGAAATAATTGCTAGTGGAAGGAGATTTAAATGCATATTAGAGGAATAATTCTTGAAGGATACTCAAATGCCGGGAAGACTTCAGTATTAAAAGCAATTAAACGTTATCAATCACAAGAAGAATCCTCAGAACGGAGCGTAGTTATTCTTGGAGAACATTATTCTCAAATTTTGAATAATAAACATGGAGAATATGTAAGTCTAACCCGAGAAGGACACATTGAGTTACTTAAAGAGCGGGTTGAAATGCTAAAGAAACTTAACGGATGGGCAATTCAACTTGGTCCTGCATCTAGAGGATCTAGGGGACTATTTTATGTTCTGGAAAGGTTTCACTTAAATCATAGAGCTGCATTTGTAGATTCGGATTTGGATGAGATAAATAAAATAGAAGAACAGCTTGAGTCTTTAGGTGCCAAGTGTATTCTGCTTACAATCTCGCCCGAAGTCGTAGAAGAAAGAATTAAAAGTAGACAACCAGAAGAATGGATCTATAAAACAGAAGAAGAAGTAAGATAGTCGGTAAGTGAATTATTAAGAATCCAAAATGTATTAAGACATCAAGCTCAAATCTCAAGAGTGCCAACAATAGAAATCAATACAGATGATAAGAATTGGGATGAGTATGTGAGGGTAATCATGGAGGGCAACGACATTGCCTAACCAGATGTTCAAGCATCGTCGCTAGTGCTACTTGGTCGGGTAGAAACTATAAGCAGAAGAATGTATCCAGCCAGTCGTATCAGGCATTCGCCAGTCGTCGTGAACACAAAATGTTAGATGAAATCAGTTAAAATCAAAATCAAAATCAAAATCAAAATCAATATGAGGTGCGTAATGGATCGTAAGTTTATTCAAACCGCAAAAGAGATTGCAATAAGAATTATTCGCGAAGCAGGTCTAATCTCTAAAGAAAAGTTTGATAACTTTGTTGAACTGAGATCTAAAGATGAATTTGGGGATGTGGTTACTGAAGTAGATCATATCTGTGAAGAAATCATCATCAAACAAATACAAGACGCATTTCCAAATCATCAGATACACAGTGAAGAGGCAGGGCTTATCGGAACTAAGCACGATTGGTTATGGTTAATTGATCCTTTAGATGGAACTAATAATTTTGCAATTGGTTTACCTGTTTTTTCGATATCAATTACCTTAATGTACAAAAGAGAGCCTGTGCTTGGAGTGGTCTATGAACCTCTAACAGAACGTTTATTTGTATCTGTTATTGGTGAAGGGACAAGCTGTAATAATCGACAAATACAAATTAAGAGTAACCCGAATATTTTCAAAGGAAATATAGGTTGGATTCAAGGTCACAGAGTACAAAACGATCCACAAGCAGTAAAACTAAGACAATACATTGATATTAGATTTAAACGAATGTTAAGATTATGGGCTCCAACGCTTCAATGGTGTATGTTGGCCAAAGGAGATATTGATGGAATTGTTCTGTACAATTCTGAAGGTGATGACTTGTATTCAGGTATCTTAATGGTCAAGGAAGCGGGGGGACTTGTTATAGATTTTGAAGGAAATAAGTTTAGTGGAATGAAAGAAGAACCTTATTTAATTGCATGTCACGCAGACCACAAAGAAGAATTATTGCAAATTGTAAGAGAAGGATTGAGTTAACGCTAGAAGCAGCTGACTTCATCTAACATTATATCCACCCTTCGGAGCCTGACAGGCCCTCAGTCTGCGAGAAGCAATCGGCAGGGAAGAGAATTCAGCGGACACATCCGCCCTGACTAACCGCATCGCAGCCGGACTCTTAAGGGTCCTTAAGTCGGTGGGAGGTTGTTGATACAGGAACGTTATAGACAATCTCTAATTATATTTATGTGGGCTAATTACATAGAAGCAGGGAGGACATATTAATGATTAGAACAGTTTCACTTTGTGTTATCCGAAGAGGGGAAGAACTACTGTTAGAAGAGTTTTTTGATGAGGCTGTAGGCATAACTTATTATCGACCTATTGGGGGAACAGTTGAATATGGAGAAAGTAGCAAAATTACTGTAATTCGTGAAGTCAAAGAAGAAATTGATGCAGATATTTCAGAACCAATCTTGATTGGTGTAATTGAGAATATATTCAACTACCAGGATCAAATTGGACACGAAATTGATTTTATTTATGAGGCTGAACTTATGAATAGATCACTTTACGATTTGAAAGAAATAGATGGAATAGAAGGAAGAAAACCCTATAAAGCAGTGTGGAAACCACTTAATTATTTTAAGGGGAATTTGACAGTAAAACTGGTACCAGATGGGTTATTAGAGGTGCTTCAAGACGGGACAGATGGAAGATATATTAAACACTTAAGTAAACGATAGCTTGGGGGGAATTAAAGAAGCGGGAGGTTATAAAGACGCAAAAAGTTTATTCGAAAGATGGTGAAGTGATGAGTATTATACATATTGGATCCGTACAAAACGAAATTATGAAAGATATCGAAACAAAATATTCGAGGTGAAATCCGTAGAACCGGGCGCATGCACCTTAAGCCCCTCTGTTTCGTTGATACAGGATTGTTATCGGAAATATTAGTAAATACTTTATTTTTTGGGGGCATCTCAAGGATGAGTGAAAAAAAAATAATTATTGAAGATTACAACAATGAATGGTCTGAAATGTTTTCTGATCTCAAATCTATTATAGAACATAGACTCGGGGATCTAGTACTTAGAATTGAGCACGTTGGCAGTACCGCAGTACCTGGACTAGCGGCAAAACCTATTTTAGATATTGATGTAGTAATTGATTCTATGGACTTGCTTCCAGATGTAATTCAAGAATTAGAAAGTTTAGGTTACGATCATGAAGGGAATTTGGGTGTTGAGAACAGAGAAGCTTTTGCAATGAAAGATGCAAACGTTCCCTATAGTATAGTGAATATACAGAAACCTAAACATCATCTATATGTTTGTAATAAAGAGAGCAAAGAGTTATTAAGACATATTTCCTTCAGAGATGCATTACTTAGCAATCCCGAATTTGTAGTCGAATATGCCAATCTAAAGAAAGAACTTGCTATTAAATATGGAGAAAATCGTCAGTCTTATACGGATGGAAAGACCGAATTTGTAAATAAAGTACTTAATAAATGTGGAAAGAATTTGTAGGTATTTCAATGTACTAAGACATCAGATAACAAATTATTCACGCTGCGGGGGCTAACGCACCTTAGTCTGCTGCCAGAGATATTTCGAGGAAGTCATATCAGGCAGACAACTCTTACAAGGCTAAGTCTTCGACCCAGTCGCTGGTGCTCTTTTAAGCCTCTCGGGTTTTTGAATGCCACAACGTTATCGGAAATCTCACAAAGGATATGAAAACGTGAATACTAAAGATTTTAGAAAACTAATCAGGGTGTATTTTGCTCCAAAACTACATGAGCTTGGGTTTATGGGAACCGATCATCATTTTGTTAAGACAACTGATAATCACTTTATTTATACTCTGGTGATTCAGGCAGATAAATCCGGTGGATCTTGTGTTATGGAGATGGGGGGCATCTAGATTTCCTCCCTAATTCTTGTGAAAGATGGTTTCAATACGGAGAAATAGAGGAGGATACAATAGTTACTATAAATGAGATGAGACAATTATTTTTGGATCAAGGAATAAGTTACTTTTTCAATTCAATGATTTTCCTAGGATGATTACATCAATTTCATTAGCTGAGATAATAGCTGGATCTAAGAAAATTGAAGATTTTGGAGCTCCACTTGATTTAAGATTGGCTTTGTTAATTGCACGAACGTAAAAATTTTTAGGTAATGATAGGGACGCGAAAGAATATACTCAATGGGGATTAAATAATATTGGGAAAGCAACAGGACTCATTAAGGACTTTGTGGGCATAGACCGAGGGAGTTTATGAGACATCATATGCGTGCTTCGGCGCCTAAAGGCTCCTCGGTTCACTGAAAGGGAATGGCAGGGAAGTGTATTCAGCGGACATATCCGTACCGACTAATCGCAATCGCGGCCGGTCGTTTAAGTCGGTGGGACGTTGTTGATACAGTAACGTTAAGCGCCATTAAAGGAGATTAATTTATGAAAGGTAAGATACTCTTATTATTTTTTATTACTGTAGTGTTTTCAGCTTGCCAAAATAGTAGTAGTCAATCGATTACCTTGAACAGCGAAACTAATTCAACAATGAATTCTGAACTGCCTCCTGATGTTGTGAGTACAGGTGATGGAACAGAGTTAAAAGAAATAACGGAAGGTCTATCAGATACTGCTAACAATAAAAAAATATTACCCATAAGCATTGGGAACCTTGATTTAAAAGGAGAATTTTATGATGAAATGCTTCGAAATCTTATAGATCATGATTATGAAGTGGAATTTAATGAATTTCAAAATTCCAAAGAGATTATTACAACATTGGAATGGGGGGCATTTGAAAGCAAATATACAGAGATTTGGGATAAAGAGTTGAATCAAATATATAAAACGCTTCTTTCTAAGTTGAATGAAGAACCAAGAGAAGCACTAATTGAATCGCAGAAAGAATGGTTACAGTATCACTTAAAGGAAACAAAATTTGTAGAGAAGACATTTATTAATAATGGTTACCTAGGATCACAAGGATCGGTAAGCCTAGGCACGGTTATACGGGAGAGAATTAGGGAAAGAACAATGCAATTATTTGAATATCGATATTTGTTAGATGGTGAAGTTGAGTTTTTATACCAAAGTAAAAAATAGAGTTGGAATATGGATTAAAGGTTTTAGGTGATACTTCGAAGTCAGTAACGGCACATAACAATATATTGAAGCTGCGGGGATACCACCCTTTGGTTGTAAGATGTATAATCATGGAAGAACACTCAGAAAACACGACTCAGCCTAAGATAAGAGCTATCTAAGGCTGGGGATTTTCGTGAACGTGCAGGACGTTATACGACGGAATCAAAAACAATAGAAAAAGAGGGTCATATAACCCTCTAAATACTAGAATTCTGCAATTCACTAAATAGTTGTAGGGCATCTTTGAAACCTTGTATGCAGATACTTCTTTCTAGGATGGTTTGGAATGAGATTTATGCGTCTTCGTAAAGAAAACTGTATGTTGAAGTTGATCGGGCAAAGCATAACGAAGTGTTTTAAAGTATTTATCTGTCTCCGTAGAAAGCTGAGTATACTCGCTATGACACTCCAGAAGCTTAGTATAGAGCAAATCTAAACGTATTCTTATCAGTGGTTCTGTTGATGATTACTAATATGAAAGATAAGATAGAATTATCGAGGGGAAAAGATGAACATAATCAAGTGTAATATACGAGAACTCATGGCGGAACATCGAATAGATGATATAACAGAATTGATGGCAAAATCGGGCTTAAGTCGGAATTCGATCAATAAGCTCTATAGGGAAACAAATATAGAAACAACAAAGCTGGAAACCTTATTCAAGCTATGCGATACATTTAATTGTAAATTATCTGATTTGATTGAATACGTACCAGGAGAAAATAGATCGTGAAGGTCAATTCGAGAAGCGATTCCATCCTATAACATAATATTCAAACATTGCTCCTTGGGAGCCTGGGGCTGCGGATGGATTTTGAGAAGAGTTTCAGCAAACATCCCCTTCGGGGTTCTTGAATATAGAAACGTTGTCCAATACTCCCAATCCAAACAACAAGCATAGGAGCAATATAATGACAATCATTTTCAAAGAAATAAAAGACATTGATACACAAGCAATACAAGAACTGTTTCACTCGGTGGACTGGAAATCAGGAGATTTCCCAGAAGATCTTAGACAAGCAATAAACAACTCGCATACGGTTATTACTGCATGGGATGATACCAAATTAGTTGGTTTAATAAATGCATTGTCTGACGGCGTGATGACAGTATATTTTCATTACATGTTAGTACACAAAGAATATCAATCATTAGGAATTGGAAAGAGAATGATGGAACAAATGCTTAGTCGATATTCTAATATCAAAACAAAAGTGCTTATATCCTATGATAGTGCAGAAAAGTTCTATGGATTATTTGGATTTAAGCCAGAAGAAGGAACTAAAGCCATGTTTATTTCAGATATGGTATAGCATGAAGAGGGATTTCAGTAGCAAGGAATCATACTCGTTGGACACATCCGCACCGCCGTTGAATTCTAGCGGGGACTTAAGTCGGTGGGACGTCGTGAATACAGGAACGTTTTCGACAGACTCAAATGAAAAGAGAGCCATTGGCTCTCAATTAGATGATATATTTAATTCATTATGTAATTGAAGAGCATCCTTAAAACCTTGTAAGTAGATTTCACGTTCTAAGATTGCTTGAACAGAAAGGTCTGCGTCATCGTAAAGAAATAGAGTTTTATGCATATCCTGAGGTAAAAGTTCATGTAACTGTTTGAAGTAAAGATTCCGATCGGAGGAGTATTGATTATAGATGGAGTTATTTTTGAGAAGATCGATATATAGAGCTTCAATCCGATTACGTATCAAAGAATCAAGTAGGACTTCTAAAGAATTGTGCATAAATGATCACCATCCGTTATGTTTTATTTTGCGAATAAAAATTTAACTTATTAAATATTATTTTATCATAATGAAATTTATAGTCAAGACATGTCAAAGATATTTTTGATTAAGAAAATATAATTTCATATAATTAAAGAAAAATTTAATTCGGAAATGAAGGGATACCAGATGATAAGTTATAAACCATTTCAAAAATTATTGATTGACAGGGAGATTAAGAAGCAGGATTTATTGAAAATGACGGGGATTTCATCGGCAACGATGGCAAAACTCAATACGAATGAGTATGTATCTTTAGAAGTAATCGATAAATTATGTACGGCATTGGGATGCCAGCCCGGAGATCTATTGGAGCATATAGAAGATCAATGATGGGATGAGAGCATCTTCTGGTTACTCAAAGATGAGATTCTGTCGTATAACATAATATTCAAGCAGCGGCTCCTAATGGAGTCATGGTCTGCTGGATGGATTTCGAAGATGATATTATGGTAGACACCTCCAAGTTTGTTGATCTGCATAAAAACAGGAAGGTGATTAGGAATCACTGCAATAAATTAAAGAGGAGAAGCTAATTATGTCTAGACCTTTAAGAATTCATATTATAGGTTCAACCGGTAGCGGAAAAACATATCTTGGTCAAGTTTTGTCAGAGAAGTTAAATATAAAATTTTACGAACTAGATACAGTCATGTGGAGCAGTAGAGTGGAATTTTCAGGGAAGAATCCGCCAGACGTGAGAGATAAATTACTACATAAAATAATTGATAATGATAGTTGGATTGTAGAGGGAGTATATTATAAATGGCTATCTGATAGCTTTTCAAGAGCAGATGTAATTTATTACCTAGATACTAATGTGTTGATTCGACATTTTAGAATTATCATGAGATTTGTTAAACAAAGAATAGGCGCCGAAAGATCTATATACAAGCAAACATTAAAAGGACTAATTGAAATGCTTATCTGGAATCATAAATTTAATAGTACAAATCGGAAAGAGATCTGTAGTTTCTTATCCCCTTATAAAGACAAAGTGATAATCTTAAAAACCAACAGGCAAATGATAAGTTTACTCAATGAAGGCAGTGAAATCACATAACTCCGCATTCACACATCGGGATATACGTCCTTCTGTCAGCAGAAGTTTCAGCAGAGAATCAGGAGACGTGTATATCAAGAATTTATTTTGTTCCTTGTTTAAAGTGAATAAAGGATATTGGGAAGGTCATAGAGAATTAAAGAACGAATTAGATGAAGCGATTAGAAGATATGAACAAGCTAGAAACATGATAGAAGCTCACATAAGTGATTACAGAACTAGTGACTTGTAACAGGGTGCAAGAATCTCGACATTCATTCGCAGTACACCCAGCACACGCTGGGTCTTAAATACAGAAAAGTTTTGTGAAATCGACGAAACTATTTAACAAGGGTGAACAATGAAGATAATAAGAGATAGGGAAGAACTTGAAGGAACTGGTTATATTGAAGTTTTACCCGGGAAGTACCTTGGGCAATGTTGGAATGAAAACTCAATTTACTTTGATGAAGAAGTATTCGGCTATATAGAGAAATCAATAGAAAATATATTTTCTGGATATGATCATTATGCATTTAATGAAATACATCGAAAAACGTGGGGGCCTATCCTTGAGAATTTGAAAACGTTTGCTAATCTTCTTGATGAGAAAGTAACAATTGAATTAATAAATGAACATGTATATTTCTTCTTCGGCAGTTCTAAAGATGAGTTTCAACAAGATTTTCTCAATAGTGTTCAGAGACTTCGTGAATTAATCATAGAGTTTGTTGTATGGATTAAAAAGCAATTAACAACTCAAGATTATGTTTCAGTTCTAGGCATTTAGCATAGCTATTAGAGGAAGAGTGGTTATTTAAACCAACATAGGAGGAATTAGAATGAAATTTATCGTTTCTGCAAGTGTAATCGTTCTCAATGAACATAATGAGATTTTACTCATGAAAGGTCGAAGAGGTTGGGAAATGCCTCAAGGTTGTGTTGAAGAAGGAGAGACTATTAGGCAGGCAGCAGTTCGAGAAGTGAAAGAGGAAACAGGGATTGACATCGAATTAATTAAATTTTGTGGTTTGTATCAGAACATAACGCGCGGCGTATGCAACAATATATTTACTGGAAAACCGATTGGTGGAGCTTTAACTACCAGTGATGAAAGTGAAGAGGTGGGCTACTTTACTTTAGAAGAAGCTCAACAGATGATAACATGGGGGAATTTCTATAACAGAATTCAAAATGCATTAGATGAGAAAAGCCATCCTTTTTTGATTGAATTTTCAGAATGAAGGTCATCCATCAGATCACAATAAATTCACGCTTCGGAGATTAGCTCTCTATCCGGCATTCTCCGGACACCCTGCGTAAGCTGGTTAGTGAATACAGGAACGTTAGATGAAACACTCCGAAACTCACACTTGAATGAATTAACATTGAAGTAGAAAAGGAGAATCATTTTGGTTGGTAATGAAATACTTTCTCAAGCAGCTAATTCATTTGGATTTGATACTAATACGTTAAAGTTCGTAAGCAACTCTTGTAATGAAGTATACAGGTTTAATAAAGGGAATAAGGAATATTTTTTACGTTTATCTAAAAAACCAGTTGAATTTGAGCTTAATATTAAGGCAGAAGTCCATTGGGTACGGTATTTAGTTGAAAGAGGGATTCATGCAGCTTTGCCAATCCAAACTATAGAAGGTGAATTAACTGCTGTATGTAACCACTATGAAAAGTGTTATATTGCAACTGTGTTCGAAGGAGCTCCTGGCATTTTTTTCGATAGCGATCCACAATTATGGGGACAGAGCTTGTTTAAAACATGGGGCGAAACAATGGGGTCAATGCATCGGTTGACAAAATCTTATGATCCTGGCGATTTGAAAGACAAAAGGATGGAATGGAATGTAGCGGAAATAAACAATCCACATTTACATTTTGGTAATTATCAAATACTCCTCAATAAACTCAGAACAATTGAAAAGGAAATGAAAAACCTGCCTAAAAACAAAGAATCATACGGTTTGATCCATTATGACTTTCATCCTTATAATTTTCTTATCGATCAAGGGGAAATAACTGTTTTTGATTTTGATGATTCGTTGTACGGGTGGTTTGCACTTGATATTGGAATCGCCGCTACTCACGCTGTTTGGTGGGGTTCACATTATAAGGCTTGGAGATCGAAACATGAATTTGCAAAGCATTTCTTAAATGAATTTCTAGAAGGTTATTTCAAGCAGAACAGCATTGAGCAAGAATGGATCCATAGGATCCCTTTGTTTATGGAATATAGAAATATTAGTTCCTTCTTTTGGTGGCTTAACAATTGGAATGGGAAGGAAGAGAATCTTAATGATTTTCAAAAGAATGCTATTATTGAAGCGGTAAAACTTATTGAAAGTGACAAACCTCTTGATGGATGTGATATCAAATTATAGGATGTGGGGGCCCTGACGTAAAGGAGTAATGAGGGTCGTCTAACAATACATAAAGCATCGGACTTACTTCCTTGGCCCGCAGACGAAACCTCAATAAATTGGAGAAAAATATACTCCATATGACACTCTATAAGCTCTGCATTATGGGTAGACTCCACCTTAAAGTTGCTCCTCTCTTGGGTTGGTGATGTTCTAGACAAACACCATTCGACCCAAGTTAGAGGTTGCTTCTTTTTTTTGCTTTTACACTTCGCAAATGGAACATTGTGGGTTATATTGGATATGATTTGGTTCTATAGTAGAGAAATGGAGAGGTGGTCAACTTTGGATGAGAATATACGCTTTCCGATCGGACACTTTGAGCCAAGTCTTAAATTCTCTAATGAGGACCGAATACACATCATAGGTCAAATTCCCGGAATTACGAAGTCCTTAAGAGAAATTACACAACATCTCAACGATGATCAACTTTGTACTCCTTATCGTGATGGTGGTTGGACGATTACACAGATTGTGCACCACCTTGCAGACAATGACATGAACGCTTATATCAGATTCAAGAGAGCGTTAACTGAAGATGAACCAGTGGCGAGCTCATATCGAGAGGATTTATGGGCATCATTACATGATTACAGGAGTATGCCCCTCGAAGATTCAATTTTGCTGATGGAGATACTGCACAAGCGACTTCTCACGCTGTTGTATGGTTTACATCCCAATCAGTTTAGACGAAAACTCCGAACAGAAGTGTTAGGTACAACTACATTGGATATCGCGATTCAAAGATTTGTATGGCACGGACAGCATCATATTGCTCAAATTAAATCTTGTATAACATTGCAAGGGTGGTAGGGTCTATACATCTCAAGTGTGGAGGTCACATATGGGGAATTGTGAATTGAATTTCTAATGAGGAGCCTTTGGTCTGCTGCTATCATTTACCGGGGTCTGTATGTAAACGGATTCAGAACAAGGTGAGTGACTGCGTTTGAAATATAAAGTCAAATATAAGAAAACTAGATTAGGGGGATACGGATATTGATTGAAGATGAAAAAGTATACCCTGACGGTTCAGTTGAAATAAGAATTGTAAACGTTGGTGGCTTAACAAAGCCACAACTTATTGAGAAACTGGACGAACACTCTATTCTATTGAATAAATATGGAGAACAGTTGATAAATGATGAGAGATTTATAGTTTCCAGTATGAAGCGAAACTTGCAAACGGTCGAGTTGACCGTCAGACAACTTGGATTTTCGGATGGTGCTACGACTCTCCAGTTATTTCGAAGAGCAAATGAACTTGGGTTGGAATGTTGTCCGGTTGAGTTAGGACCTTATTTAAGACTGCAATATTTGGATCAGCCTGAGATAGGTTCTACCCATATTTCAGAGGAGAAGAAAGCTCCGTCCGGCTCCATTACTATAGCATCTGAAGCCCTTACGGAGGATATTGATTTTCCAAAAGGTTTTTATCTCAGACGAAAAAACGACAAGTTATGGTTACGGGGATATCTTGCGGACCATTTACATACTTGGAGTCCTTATGATCGCTTTATCTTCTGTCGCGCTTAGCTACTATTGTATGAAGAACGAAAGGTATTTTGGTATTTGAAAGGGAAGGAGTTCAACACCAATGGATATTAAAAACAAAAGCGGAGATGTGCTTGGAAAAATTCAAATTGAATCCTTACGCAAAGATAGTGCGATTGACCGGATCGTCATTGACTTAAAGCCTGGTGAGGGGAAGGCGATTTATACCGCAGATGTTACAGAGAACCAATTCACGCAACAGACCAATTATGCAGCCATTCCATGGGAAGACGGGTTCGAACAATTGCAGAAACTTTATTCTCCATGGCAGCCGAAATTTCCGATTGATTCTGATATCGATGCCATTCATGTATTTTATGGATTTGATAATTTAACTCCGCAAGAAATCGAAGAAATGGTTGAAGAAAGTAACAGGTCAGGCAGCAATGTAGTGATACGAGATCTGAAGCCAAATAAGAGGGTTGTGGGCATGAGCATCACGTATCAAGAATACGGTGGTTATAAACTTAATATTTTTGGAACAACAAAGAGCCGAATCACGTTGCCTGATCATGATGGTACTACGGTTAAGCAAATAGCCATACGTGGCGTCCAAACATTTTATGTTGTCAATAACGAAACTTCCCAATTGATATGGATCGAAGAGGATGTGCATGGGAAGGCACTTCAATACGAGATCATTGGCAGAAATATGTCAGAAGATCTTGTGATGGAGATTACGAATTCAATGAACGGATAAATTTTATATTATTTTGAGTGAGGTGCAACGATGAGTTACAAAGCTATTCTCATAGACCAATTAAACGCCTGTTATCATGACAAGAGCTGGTTTACTCCGCTTCATGATATGTTGACAGACCTCAATGCTGCGGAAGCCGCTTATGTAAAGAATGAGGGAGAGCATTCCATTTGGGCGATCGTCAATCATCTTGTTTTCTGGAATGAGAGGTGGCTTGAGAGATATGTTGCCGAACAGGTCGACGGGCTGCATTCAGTGAATAATGAGGATACATTTGACATAGATCCGTCTAACCTGAACGATGTGGAGTGGCGCAAGACACTACATAGACTGAAAACCGTTTTTAGTGATTGGAACAGGGCACTCGAAGATAGCGATGAACATAAACTGACCCGTGAAATTCCTTCTTATTTCAACGCGCCTTGGTGGGGAGTTGTATCGAATCTATGTATTCATAATGCCTATCATATTGGCCAGATCATGCTGCTCAAAAAATCAATGAAACACACGTAGTACACGCTGTATTGCGTTTACAAAATTATACTTAAGCAAAGGAAGATGACTTTCATGGAAAAAGGCAAAATTATATTTTTGAACGGTGTAACGAGCTCTGGTAAAACTTCAATTGTAGAGGCGATGCAATCATACGATGATCCGTTTTTCTATGTGGTCGCTAATGATCTTTTTGAAAATACGATCGGGGATAAACATCTTCAGACGGATTACTGGAAGTATCTGAGTGAAGCGATTGTAATGATGTATCATACGGCAAAAGTATTCTCAGACCATGGCAAGCATGTACTGATCGATGGCATACTTGTGGAAAGACCGGAGCTTGCGCCGCATTATGAACAAGTCAAACAGATTTTTGAAGGGTATCCACTGGATATCGTTGAGTTATATTGCCCTCTCGATATCTGTCGTCAGCGTAACATTGAGCGTGGTGATCGCAGAGAAGAGCAATCGGATGAGCAACATCAAATTATGGCTTCCGACATTCAGTATAGTTATTCGGTGGATACGAGTGTGCATACACCTGAGGAATGTGCCGAGATGATTATCAATACGCTGTTTAAAAGTGAATAAAGGTTCACTGTATGAATTGAAGAGAATGATTGTCCTCGAATTGTATTGAGGAGAACAATAGAGACCAGTGATGTAAACAATGAGTTGTTTTTTTAATCACACGGATGCAGATATCATTGTAACTGTTGAAAGAGATTGGTATTCAAGGATCGTACTACAAACGTTATATCGATACCATCTGGATGAAGCGTCCTTTCAATTTTTTTAATAAAACAGCTGGGTATTATATTTCCGATCAGGTGATTATACCAAGCTACATAGAGAAAGTAGTTCACTTGGTAGAAAGGCTTTTGCCAGAGGAGTTAAACTGCGATTTACAACGAATTTATATCCTTTAAGGGAGGCTGTAGTAAACTCAGATTTCAAGAGTTTTGGGATACACTGGTTCAATCATGCCAGGAAGCTGTAGGGTTCGAACATAGTAGGTTAGGGGGATGACATTGCTTTCTGCATATTGGAGGTACTTTTTATATGTAACTGAACATAAATTGAATGTTTTAATCGAGTGCTGGCATGAAGGTTTATATGCACAGGGGTTACTTCATGATTTATCCAAGTTTTGTCCTCAAGAATTTATTCCTTATGCAATCAAGTTTTATGCGGGTCGTAAAGATGAAGATACAGAACTAAGATGGAAGAACGCATGGTTACATCACCAGAATCATAATAAACATCATTGGGAGTACTGGATTGTAAACAGAACTACAAAAGAAGCTCTGCCTATGCCACAAAAATATTTTATAGAAATGGTATGTGACTGGAGGTCTTTTTCGAGAAAATGGGGCCGCAGAGTCAAAGATTCCAATTTGGCAGAACGCATGATGAACTCGGAAGATGTTATTCTACATCCAATGACGAGAGAAGCGCTTATGCAGTACTTATTAGAGAGGTGAATAATGTTGATCCAAGATGATATGCGCTTTTTGGAATTGGCCATAGAAGAGCGGGCTGCCGTAAAACGAAAAATGCGGAAAGAATGGAATGTTAGACGGGGAATTATCAATACAGTGTGGGATGAAAGGTTCATATGATAACAGGTGGAATTACAAAAAACACTCTGATTAATGATTTAAGACGATTAGTGTTAAGAAGGGCATGACGATAATCGTTCATTCCTCCTTCAAAGCAACAGGTAAGGTTATAGGCGGCCCGGTAAGTGTTATTTTAGCTCTGGAAGAAGCCGTTGGAACCAATGGAACCATTGTCATGCCCACTCAAACAGAACATCTTTGTGAACCTTCAGAGCATGACGCGAACCTGTCTTCAGAGGAAATTGAGTTTATCAAAGACAATATGCCTATTTATTATCCTGACTTAACACCAACCTCGTATATGGGCATCATTCCTGAGGTGTTTCGGAGGCAAGATGGTGTGTTTCGAAGCTCACATCCGCACATGTCTTTTGCTGCCTGGGGGAAAGAGGCAAAACGGATAACGGAAGATCACAACTTGCATTATGCATTAAATGAGAAATCTCCGTTAGGAAAAATCTATGATTTGAGTGGATACATTCTGTTACTTGGTGCACCTACAAATAGTAACACCTCCTTGCACCTGGCCGAATATAAACAGCAGAATACATTTGTTAAGCCAAAAGTCTGGGGAGTAAAAATGCTGGTGGATGGACTTGAACAATGGACTACATACGATGATATTAACAATGAATCGGATGATTTTGAATTAATTTTTAATGAGTTTAAGATCCAGACTAACGCTGTTACCGAAGGAATGGTAGGGAACGCTGTGAGTTATATGATACCCCAAAGAGAGATGGTTGATTATGCTTTGGGATGGATGAATCGGAACCGAAGAGAACATATAGAGCAGTGAATCATTTCAAAAAGATAGAAGGGGGAAATGTAATCATGACCAAAGAGATTGAAGATTTGCTTCAAACTTTTGAAGAATGGGCGTTGTTTGTCAAGACGATGACTCATCTCGACGAGAGCATATGGAATTCAAGCATGGAAGAAGGGAATTGGACGATAAAATCACTAGTAAGTCATATCATGTTATGGGACCGATATTTTTACAAGGAAGCGATTGAGAAGATTGCGCTGAAGCAGGAAGTTACGTTGAAACATACCAATTTTGAAGAGTTTAATCGCAAAGCTATTGAGTACGGGAACCGAACAGTGACGTCCGAAATCGTAAATAAGGCTATCACGTACCGCCATAAAATTATGAATGACATTCGAGGGTTATCGGAAGAACAGCTTCATCAGACGTATTTGGACGCAGAGGGTAACGTATTTTATATTCCCCAATACCTTAAAGATTTTATATGGCATGATCAGCATCATATGGAACAGTTGAAGAAATATCTTATCAACCTTGAAGCGTAAAGGATTTAGCAGTTAGGGGCCGGCACGGAATACAGCATGTTGCTTGCTTTGAATATAATATGTATCCCAAATCAGGGAGGGATTGTAGTGAGTACTCATACGATTGAATTAACTCAGGAAAATCTGATTGGTTTATTTACCAATGAGGTAACTCCCATATTGAGCGTGAAATCTGGTGACTCCATTCGTTTTCAGACGCTGGATGCGGGCTGGGGAACGGGTGTGAGTTATGCGGAACGCATGAAACCTTTTAATCGACAAGGTGAAAAAGATGGAGGTCATGCCTTAATCGGTCCGGTCTATATCGATGAGGCGAAGCAAGGGCAGACGTTGGAGATTGTTTTTAATGAGATCGTACCCGGGAGTTACGGGTTTACTTCCGCTGGCGGATATCCGAACTGGCAGAACCAGAAGTTACATCTAACAGAGGTTGAAGAACTGTCGCTGAACTGGACACTTGATCGCCAAACGATGAATGGAACCTGTGAAATAAAAGGAAAGTCCTTCACTGTATCTCTCTCGCCGTTTATGGGTGTAGTGGGCATGCCGCCAGAGTCAGGAGGAATTCATACGACTTGGCCGCCTCGCTATTGTGGAGGAAACATCGACTGCAAGGAACTGGTGCAGGGAAGTAAATTATATTTACCTATCCCCGTAGACGGAGGTTATCTCGCGATTGGTGATGGTCATGCACGGCAGGGAGACGGTGAAGGCAGCTGTCAGGCCATTGAATGTCTGATGAAAGTGGTGGATGTCACGCTTAATGTGATTGATGATATGATTTTGACCAATCCTCGTGCACATACGCCATCCGGCTGGATTACCTTCGGTTTTCATGAAGATCTGAATGAGGCTACGGTTCAAGCATTAGACGGCATGCTCAATCTGATGGGTGAGTTGTACGGATTAGATCGAGTGGAAGCGATTGCACTTGGAAGCGCGGTAATTGACCTGCGTATCACCCAAATTGTAAATGGCGTTAAGGGTGTGCATGCTGTCCTTCCACATGATGCTTTTAAGTAACTTTAGGCCTGTTATACGTCGTATTAGATGAACTTGGGGGTCGATAAAATGAAAGGCAGACCACAGATCGTTTTAGATATCGCAGGGGTTTTGTTAAGTAATATGTCGTTGACGTGCTGGAAAGATATGAGTCAGGAAACCAACCTATCGGCAGAATCTTTGAAAGTACACATTTTGCAGGAATCAAACGAAAGCTCTGGACAGGAATGATGAGGGAAGAAGAGTTCTGGCAATCGTTGAAGGAGATGTATCCCGAATTATCAATAAGCCGAGCGAAAGACATCTTGTACCATTCAATTGTTCCCTTACCAGCCGATCAATACCTTGAACGATGGAGTGAGTCCGCCGATATCCATCTACTCAGCAATCATTGCAAGGAATGGATTGAGCCGAATCTGAGCCGTTTAAGCTCATTTACCAAAAGTATAACCATCTCTAATCAAGTGGGTCTATGCAAGCCTGAGATTGAGATATACCAACGGGTCGAAACCTTCCTGGTAGCTGGAGAAGAGGTTCTATTTATAGATGATCAAGAGAAAAATTTACATTCTGCTAAGCTACTTGGCTGGGAGACTTTACTGGCTGACGAAGAAGGAGATTGGGTTAATGAAGTTGAGTTATTGCTATTTAGAATGTAATCCAGAAACCAATAAGTTCCGGGTATTACCTGCTAAACTCCAAATTGCTTTAGATGATGATCTAAATGCTTATATATGCCTTTACCCCATTGTTCGGCTGTTAATTTTCCGAAGAAGGGATGGGGGTGGCGCGAGAATTTTTCTGAAGCACCTTGTTGAAAGATATTAATCTGCTGCTCGAGTTTTTCTTTTTCTGCTATAAACTGTCGATGGTCATCAATAATGATTGTCGGGATCGTAGACATATTATGGGGCAAGGGCTTGTCATTATAAAACATTGGTTTTGCGAACCGTCCTATAAGTCTCCCAAGTAATCCTCTAGGTGGAAAAGCATTTCCTAAGGGGATATCATGAAATGCTGAACAGTGAGCCAGCATTTGAGAGACCTGCATCGTGCCCCATTCAGGGATGGAATTTTCACTAAGTTGATCCATGCGCTCTGTAATTTCAGCAGCATTTATCGTATCAAATATACTTTTCACAAGAACACCTCAGTCCTTCAGGATATATAATTTGAACTTGAACTATCATCATTCTATTATTGAAAGGTTTATCCTCTTACTATCAAGAATAATAAGATATGGTAAGTTTAGTCAATGTATTATGGGAAAATCACAATTGAAATCGGAGGATGCGAACTTGGAAAATAAGGAAACATTTAATCTCGTAGCAGATGAATATGAACGATATAGACCTGTCTATCCGAGTGAAATGTTTGATGATATTTTTACATACCTGAATCTTAATAAAGAGGATTCCATTCTTGAGATTGGCTGCGGAACGGGACAGGCCACAGGCGGATTGGTGAGCAAAGATTATACAAACATCACCTGTATTGAATTAGGCAGTAACTTGGCACAGTTCACCGCAGACAAATTCAAGTCATATCCATCGATTCAAGTAATCAACACTTCCTTTGAGGAATGGAATAACGAAGGAAAGCTATTTCAATTGATTGTGTCAGGAACGGCCTTTCACTTCATTGATCCGGAAGTTGGTTACCACCGGGCTTGGGAATTGCTAGAGAATACAGGCGGCATTGGTCTTTTCTGGACGATTCATGTACCGGTCTATGACCAGCTACACAATGAAATTCGTTCCCACTACATAGCATTAGCCCCTCATCTGGATGATTCTCAATATCCTTCGCCAGATGAAGTTATCCAGGAGCGTAAAGAAATAACAGAAAAATCCGGCTTGTTCACGGATATTGAGGTTAAGGAGTATAACTGGATACAGACTTGCTCCAGCGAAGAATATGTCGCTTTATTAAATACCAATTCCAAACATCAGCAGCTTTCTATTGATGTTCGGCGTTCACTTCTGGAGCGAGTCAAAGATTCCATTGATGCTGAAGGTGGAACGATCGATAAACAGCACAAGGTTGCTCTTTTCCTAGGGAAGAAGAAGGTCTAAGGATATATGTTTTTATTATTCTACTTAAGAACAGGAGAGAATATATGAGTGATCCGCGTTCAACATACAGTATCCAAACGGCAGTGTTAAGTTTACAAGAGGAATTAGAGAGGTTAAAGATGCAGGCGGTAATGGGGTGGTCCAAAGAATTCCGAAATCTAGAGTGGTATGGTTTGAAAAATGGAATGCGTGTATTGGAGGTCGGAAGCGGACCAGGTTACATTACAGAGCAACTATTGAACAGTCTGCCGGACAGCGAGCTTACCTCACTTGAGATTGATCGTTCACTGCAAGCACAAGCCAAAGAACGGCTGAAAGATATTCCTTCCAAGCGATTACAATTTGTAGAGTCATCCATCTACCAGATGGATCTGCCTGATGATTCTTTTGATTTTGTCGTGGCAAGACTTATCTTTCTTCATTTGAACAATCCTGACGAAGCTGCAAAAGAGATATATCGTGTACTGAAACCTGGCGGCCGCCTTGCCATTATTGATGTAGATGACGGCGTTTTTGGAGCAGTGAATCCTGATGTTCCTGCTTTGCATACGGTATTAATGAAAATTTCGGACTATGTGGCACAACACGGCGGTAATCGCTTAATTGGCAGAAGTCTGCCACGTCTCCTTTCTGAGAGCGGATACATCGATGTTGACATTGATTCTGTCCTTCAACATAGTGATGTACTGGGCATCGAAGGTTTCAAGCAGCAGTTTAATCTCAATCGTTTTATACATTTTGCTGAAAAAGGTGTGATCAGTTCGGAGGAATTTGCTCAGCTGCAACACGCTTCTGAAGCGATAAATCATTCGCCGGAAGCCTATGCCATGATGAATTTCATTACAGCTTGCGGCACGAAGCCATTGTAAGAACTGTGTACGTTTGAATTAAGCTTTACTTGCTCGGTGCTCGGACACTGTCTATGACAGACTAAGCTTCCTAAGAGACGGAGGATGGGAATGAATATCGCTCAAGCTTTCCAGGAAACTGTAGTGCGAGGAGATCATCAGGGTATGATTGATTTGCTCAAAAAATATGAACAATCCAGCAAGCTATCTGTCAATGAACGAGGTTGGGTCTACTGGAATATTTCCGATGGTTACGCCTTGTTAAGAGAGCCTGAACATCTTTATGCGAATCATCGGGCATTCTTCGAATGGGGGAAAGAAAACCTCGCCCCCGAGCAGTTACACTGGATCGTTTCGGATTCAACACAAGCGTTGTCATTATCTCGGGGGAACTACTTTGATCATTGGGTTGATTGGTACCAATATGCTTGTGATCATGCCCCGAAGTTGGATACCAACCGAGGTGCTCGATTCGAGAGCCATCGGGCTTTGGGTGGTTCGCTTTGGGTTTTGGAGAGATACAGTGAAATGGACAGTGTGCTTGAAAATATGAACCAACTCATACAAGAAGATGATACATGGTCCAATATTCTTTTTGCCCGGATTACATATAACAAACAGCGTCTGGCCTATCTGTATCATTCCAGTGACGTTAGAGAAGTAAATCTGCTTCTGGATGAAACGATGAATTTGGTAAACAAGATCGACTGGTCAGCATTAGGTCAAATAAAAAAAGAGGAAGTTGTAGGTAGCTGGGAACAATTGAATTCATCCAATAACTCACAGAGAGCTATTCACATTGCGATGAACAATCTGGCATGTATCTTGACAGATATTGAAAAGGTAGAGGGAAGTTTGGAGTTATTCAAGCGGCTGCAGGACAGTGGATATGCTTTGAATGGGTATGCTTTTTCTAAATATGTCTGTTCGGTCTGGAAGTCAGAGGGGGTTGAAGCTGTTAGGGAAGCGTTAGGAGCCAATAAATCTTTTGAAATCGCTGAACTGATTAAACATAGCCCTGTGCTTTCAGAGATCGAAGATTAGGTTTGAGTTTGTATAAAATAGGACTGCACTTCAAGGAATAAGAAAGAAGGAATGCATGAAGTGAACAATGACATCTTGTTAAACAGATTTCCAAATGTGAACATTGTTAAACTAACGGGTGGTTATACCAATACGACTCTTTTACTTGAGGGAACTGATCCGCAGATGATTGCTAAAATCTATCATGTAGATAATACAGATGCACGGACAGAAATAAACGCGCTAACGTTGTTAAATCATTCTGGTGTGACTCCTCGAATACATGATTGCTTTGAAAAAGAAAACAGGCTGTTTGTTATGATGGATTACGTTCCAGGTATAAACGCACAGATGCTGCTGGATCAAAATGGACGTGACCAAGGCAGAAAGATTTATGAGCAGCTTGGTATATATCTCGCCAGAGACGTGCACTCCATCAAACGATATGATTGCGAAGCAGAGCTGCCAGTCATAACGAAGTCCGCTATTGATGTGGAGGAACTGGAGTTTATCCCCTCTGGAATCAAAAGCATGGTAAAAGAAGTGTTGGACATTTCGGAACATGGGGAGCAAACTCTGATTCACGGAGATTACGGACCACATAATGTCATGTTATCCAACGATTCAATATTCATTTTGGACTGGGAGTGGGCAGGATGGGGCAATCCGTTGTTTGATATCGCATGGGTGGTGTGGTTTGTGCATCTTCATTATCCTCACATGGCAAAGGATCTGTCAGAAGTCTTCTTAAATGCATACACAGAACGTACAGATATTGAAGTAACAAATGATCTAATTAGGGCATATTCCACATCCAAAGTAATACAGATCATGAACCGAATCAAGAATGCTCATCCAGATGTACATAGGGAATGGCTGTGCAGATTAGAATGGACACTGCAAGCGAGCTTTGGCAAGGCTTAATCGGAAAAATTCGTTTAAACGCTTAAATATGTGAGAGGAGTGATGTGCTATGAGAAACAATACGAATCTGAGTAGAAGAAATGGAGTTGCCAGAGGTGTTTTTGTCTAGCGCAGAGGACCCAGGGAAGGGTTCTGAGGGATTCCTCTGTGTAATTCTCACTAGGAGGAATTTCAATCTATGATTCATTTAAAAAGTGTGTCGGTGGATAATTGGTATGCATGCACCCAACTGAGTGTAACCGAAGAACAGAAAAAAAGTTTTCCCGCGCCGGTTGTATATTGGATTGCTGAATCCAAGGTTGTGACCGATTTTCGACCCATGGCCATCTATGTTGATTCGGATCTGGTTGGTTTTGCTGTGTACTCAGATAAGCCAGATCATGACGATAACTATTGGCTTCTTGCGCTAATGATAGATACCAAATATCAGGGCAGAGGTTATGGAAGAGAATCGCTTAAGAAGTTGATTGATCTAATGAAAGAATCGCTGAATTGCAAATGCATCATGATTGGACACAGGCCGGAAAATGGTATCGCCGGGAATCTGTATGAATCACTTGGTTTTCAGAGAGTAAGTGAGGGATTGATCGATGGCGAAGTCGTTCGGCTTCTAAGATGCAAGTAGTGCCAAAAAACACGCGATTTGGATTGTAAAGGAGGTAGCTTTTCTTTGAAGCATGTACACATTATTTTCTCATTACTCTTTATCATGTTAGGAATTGTGATTATTACGATCTCGAAAATGATTGAAGAGGTGATTCCCAAGCTAGGGTATGCAGCATTCCAGTCAGCAGCAGCTGGAAGTTATACTCCGAGTGATTATCAAGTGAATTTTGCGCTGAATTATTGGATAGGCGCGATATGCGTTTTGGGTGGAGTTATCTGTTTATTAGCTAGAATGAATTGGGTTCAGAACTCCATCCGTGAAATGAATATAAGAAACAAAGCGTTTGATGAAACTCATCATGCCGACACAAGAGAACTGAAATAGACTATGATATGACATAAAAAAGAAAGGGCAGATCAATATGATTACATTCCAATACTTTGAACCGGAAGATTTTGATCAACTAATCGAATGGAGTGGAGATGAAGCGTTTCTGCTCCAGTGGGCTGGCCCGCAGTTCCATTATCCACTTTCCAGAGAACAGCTAGCAGATTATTTGCATGGTGCGAATGATAAGAACACTTCGAATAAGTTCATTTATAAAGTGCTGGATGAAACGACTCAGGAGATTGTGGGCCATATTGCTCTTGGCGGTATCGATCGCTATAATCGTTCAGGACGTATCGGTAAGGTGCTTCTTGGTAAGCCATATCAGGGTAAAGGCTATGGAAAGCAAATGATCGATGAGGCACTTCGAATTGGATTTGAAGAGGAGAAGTTACACCGGATCAGTCTGGGCGTATTTGATTTTAATGTCTCAGCCATCCGATGTTATGAAAAAGCGGGCTTTGTACAAGAAGGACTTATTCGTGATGCGAGAAGATACGAAGATACCTTCTGGAATCTAATCGAGATGAGCATATTAGAAAATGAATGGAAAAAATAGCTTCTCAAAAGGGATCATCATACTTGAGAGGAGGTTTACCCACTCGTCATGCTGAACATTCTGAAAAAGCTGACTTTTTGGTTTGTTATTTTCTCGCTAACCGTATGTTTTATTAATCTATCAGGGAACGATGATAAGAATATTCTGATTTACCTAACGAATCCTATAAATCCGTTGCTGAATGACTGGTTGACCAAAATAAATACAAATCCAGAGACGAACTCATTGTTCAGGCCGTTGATATACTTGTTCCATTTGATTTTTTGGGGCGGTGTGGGGTTCATCCTGGATCGGGTCATCATGAAGCTTAACCGTAAAGGTTAGATATGAACAACTCTCGGAAAAAGGTTATCTTTCTTGAGAAACACTTCGATGAACGGATGTAATAACAACGTGTACGATAATTTAAATGGGGATGTTCACCTGTCATCAGAATGACAGGAGGACATCCCCTTAATTAATTGCTTCCTGGTTTATTTCAAAGATCCCCGTATCAATGAATTCCTTCACAGGCACACCGTCGCTAGCGAGTAACAGGGTCTCCATCATTTTGGCACCCCAGACTCCTTCATTCTGCGAAATAACGGCAGACAATTGACCGTTGAGCAACCCGTTTTCACTGGTCGGGCTGTCACCGAACGCGATCAAATGCCGGTTAAGGCCTTTCGCTTTCCAGATCAGGGTAGAGGCAGAGACGGAAACAAAGTCGAGTCCGATAATCGCATTGAAGTGAGGGTGAGCTTGAATCATGTTCTCCATATCGGACATGGCGCGATCTTCATTCCCTTGATGATAACGAACCTCCAAGATTTCGATGTCTGTTTCACTGCGGATATAATCAATGAATCCATTAAGCCGCTGTTGTAAACCTTGCATCTCCTCCAAGCCATTCTCGACAAGAATCATACCTTGATTATGCAGGAGTCGTGTAGTTGTCATCGCGAACTGCTGGCCAGTGCGATAGTTATCGGCGCCCACATAAGCGATTCGATGACTGGATGGGACATCTGACTCAAATGTAATGACAGGAATACCCGCAGCTTGGGCTGCATCAATAACGGGTGTAAGTGCAGCAGCATCCACAGGAGAAATAGCTATCCCGTCCACATGCTGTTTGATCATATTCTCCATGATACGGATCTGTTGTTCGGTATTGGCTTCATCAGGTGCGTTTACAATTAACGTAATATTGTGTTTCCCTGCATACTCCGTTGCATCCTTCGTGATCATCTCATAGGTTGGATACGTCATTGGATAGATAATACCGAAAGTTTTGCTCGCTGCAGATTTCTCTACAGGTGAAGTCGCAGGAAGTGTTGCAGCCATCTGCTGTGGACGAATGTTTGCCGAACCGAATGAAATGATCATCGGGAACACAAGTATTAGTGTAAGTAAAAGTGCAAATCTGGCTTTATTCATACATTGGCTCTTTTCTCATATCTGATGGTCTGGTCTGCGATGCCTCGGTCCCTTGAGTTCGGTATTCTCTTGGTGTAAAACCTGTTGTTTTCTTGAATATATTAGAAAAATAGTGAGAGTCATTGTAACCAACTTTGTAAGCAACCTCAAAGGTTTTGTTGTTGGTTGTTTTCAGCAGCTCCTTGGCTTTGCCGATTCGAATCTGGGTTAGATACTCCGTTATCGTTTGACCGGTTTCCTGACTGAAAATCTTGCTAAGATGACTTGGACTGATTCTGACGTGTGCAGAGATCATCTTCAACGAGACCTGTTCGTTATTGTATTCACGAGATACATAAGCTTTCACCTGATCAATGACGTCACTGTATTTCCCGGAGCATGCTGCTCTTCTCTGCCATAACAGGTTAAGTAGGGAGCACAGATATTGAGTGCAATCTTCCCAGCACGTAATCTTCCGAATTGTCTGCTGTAAGGAAGTAATGTTCTCATCCGAATGGTCACTCATGCGGAACAACTGATTCGCGAGCCGAAACGACTCTAGCGTAAGATCATTCAACAAATAGAAGCCATACGAGGAGGACTTCCAGTCGAAGGACTGTAATGGAGCGGCAAACTCCTGCACAAAATGGTCACGCAGATTGGGGCTGCCGATTTTGAGGAATTCAAGAAAAGAATTCCTGTCGAGAAAAAGAGTCGTGTGCTCATCCGGGTTGATTTCACGTAGAGAAGCTCTGTTCTGAAGGGTGAGCCGGGTAATATATTTATCCTCCTCCGCTTCCAGATACGAGACATGGATTCCTTGCAGACGCTCCTGCTGACTGCCAATGCCCAGAATAATATTACATTTGAACGTATGTTCAAGTTCCATACGAACCTGCCCGCGAAGCTGCTCCAGATATACGGATATGCTGTCATCGGAGTGATACTTGAGCAGAAGCACCAACTCGGTTCGGCTTCGAATATAAGGAAGAAGTTCAACGTGGGGATCACGAGTTTCCTCCAGTATGGGAAGTAGCTTCTTCATCAGGGATTCCGGGTCCCGGGAATCATCTGTTAATCGAACGTCGATAATGACAATGGTATAATACCTGGCCGAGAGAGGAAGTGAGAGTTGTTTGGCTGATTCAATTGCATCGGTTGTACCGATGAGTCCTCCGCACAGATCGGCCAGCAGTTTCTCTTTGGTGATCGTCCGGTTTGTCATGCGTTGATGTTCTTCATCCATTTGTTTGCTGACCTTATGCAGCATTTGGATTAGCTCTGCTGCACTAATGGGCTTTAGACAGTACTCGGTCACCCCAAGTCGGATGGCCTCCTGGGCATAGCTGAATTCATCATGACCACTCATAATAATGATTTTGATGTCAGGTTGTTGAGTGCGAACGATGGAGGTCAGTTCCAATCCGTTCATAAATGGCATTTTGATATCTGTAATCAAAATATCCGGAGCCCACTCATGAATTAAAGGTAACGCAAGCTCGCCGTCGGGTGCATCCCCGCAGTAGTGAAAACCTTCCTTTTCCCAATCGATGCAGCTCCGTATATTCTCCCGAATTCCAATTTCGTCATCCACGATCATCACCTTTTTCAACGGTTAACCTCCTTGCTTTTGGGGATACGAATCATAAATGTGCTGCCTTCCATATACGTACTTTCCATTTCAACACCATAAGATGGTCCAAAATATAGTCGAATCCGGTGATGTACATTGAGCAGACCGAATCCGCCTTCCTGCTCGTCATCTTGGGGTGAACGGGAAGCGGCCGGCTTCTCCAGCTCTTCACGTAATTGTGCCAATCGATCCGCAGACATGCCAATTCCGTTGTCCTGTACGGTGAGAATGATGCTATTGTCCTCTACATATCCGTGTATGGATATCAGCCCTTGACCGCGTTTGTTCTTGATCCCATGATAGAGCGCGTTTTCAATCAGGGGCTGCAGCGTCATTTTCAAAATGGGATAATCCTGAAGCTCACGATCAACGCTGATCTCGTAGGTGAGAATATCGTGGTACCTCATCTGTTGAATAACCAAGTAACTCCGCGCATGTTCAAGCTCGGTTTGAATGGATACCCAGTCGAATCCTTTGTTCAGACTCAAACGAAAGAACTTCGAGAGGGCTTGCACAAGTTTGATTACATTTTCTTTTTTCTCTGCTTCAGCCATCCATAAAATAGACTCCAACGTGTTATACAGGAAATGAGGGTTGATTTGAGCTTGCAGCGTACGTAGTTCAGCTATTTTCACCTGTTCATTCTCCCGGATGCTCTTTTCGATTAGCATTTTGAGCTTATCCAGCATCACATTGAAGCTTTTGCCCAGATCAGCAATTTCGTCCGAGCCGTGTGGTGTGACTTTGGCTTCCAAGTAACCGTTTGCAGCTTTACGCATCTTGTTCATCAGAATTTGGATGGGAAGAATCAGTCGATTATTCAGGAAAAAATATAACGATATTGCAAAGAAGGCACTTAACAAAACCGTGATGATGATCAATTGGCGAATGCTATTGGCCTCTGCAATGATTTCCTGATAAGGAGCTACCCCGATCATTTTCCATCCGGTCTGTTTTGAGGTGCTGTATACAACAAACTGGGGCTTGGATCCTGCAGACAGAATAAAGCTGTCGTGCTGTAGATGTAAAGGGACCGATCGGATCTGATCCATCATGGTTATGGATGTCGTGGTGGCATCCGGCCTGAAGAGTGTATTTCCGTGTTGATCACTAATATAGAAAAAACCGGAATCCTTAATGGGGGTATTCGTCAAAAAATCATCAATGAACGAATCATTTAAATCAATTACTATGAACCCGATGACCTCATGTGTAATTCTCTCTTTGACCGTGGTTATAATTGAAAGCGCATTCTGTTTAGGGTAAGCAAACCCATCCAGCCTGTTATATTCGGCATAGGCTGCAGAATGAGGAATGCGCAGAATGGCATCCGGATACTGTATCAGATACTTGAAGTACGGGTTACGCAGCGGATTTCGTTCCAGCTTGAACACGCCTTTTCGTTCACTTATGCCTTTTCCATAAAAATTCACGAACGAGATATTAAGTACCTTGTCATACTTGTAGGTTTCCCGATAAAGATTGTATGTCTGAAGGATGGCTTTGGCTTCCGGGTAGGACTCCGATTGAGAATACAGATATTGAAGCACTTGCGGGTTCTTGCCCAGTTCGAGCAGCCGTTCCGTATCCTCAAACAAGATGTCAATGTTCCTGGCAAGCTGGTCGGCAACCAGTTGTGTCGAGGCCTTGTTATGATTGGATACGACCGTATAGGATTTGTGGTAAGAAATCAATCCAACCACGATCAGTGGTACTGAACTGAGGATGATAAACATGCTGAGTAATTTAAGCCTGAGGCTTGAAGCAATCCATTGAATGAGTTTCAACGTATTCCACTCCATCTGAAGGGATCAAAAATGTATCATTAGTATAACATGATTTTCTAATATGTAAGAGAATCGCTAAATACTACACAATAAAACAAAAAAATTACACTTTTTAAACTCCATTTTTTGAAATTACTAAATTATTACATAAATAAAGTATGAGACTCCATATAAGCTCGGAATGAAAGCGTTCTATAATGTGGTCACACCACAAGGTGAAACGAAAAAAGGGAGGATCACAACATGCGAACCAAAAAAAAGTGGGGACTTGCCATAACATTGGCTATGGTGATGCTGGTCAGCACGGCATGTAGCAGTACCAATGGAGGAGCAGGCTCCGATAATGAAACTTCAACAAATGGCAATGGGGGTACACCTGCCAGCGCCAAAACAATTACGCTTGGTTTTTCGCAGGTTGGTGCGGAGAGTGGCTGGCGTTCGGCGAATACCAAATCGATTCAGGATTCAGCCAAAGAAGCGGGTTATGACTTGAAATTCTCCGATGCGCAGCAGAAGCAGGAAAATCAAATTAAAGCTTTGCGATCCTTCATACAACAGAAGGTGACGGTGATTGCTTTTTCCCCTGTTGTAGAATCCGGTTGGGATACCGTATTAAAGGAAGCGAAGGATGCAGGCATTCCCGTGATTTTGACGGACCGTGCTGTGGATTCCCCGGATAAAACCCTCTACAAAACCTTTATTGGCTCCGACTTTGTAGAAGAAGGACGCAAAGCAGGTCAGTGGCTTAGTGACCAATACAAGGACACACAAGACGAGATCAACATTGTTGAGTTGCAGGGTACAACAGGCTCCGCACCAGCGAATGACCGTCAAGAGGGCTTTATGGAATTGATTGCTTCCAATTCGAAGCTTAAAGTGATTGCTTCACAATCGGGTGACTTTACACGTGCCAAAGGCAAAGAAGTCATGCAAGCTTTCCTCAAAGCACATAAAAAAATAGATGTTCTCTATGCACATAATGACGATATGGCACTTGGTGCAATTCAGGCCATTGAAGCGGCAGGATTGAAACCAGGCGTAGATATTACCATTATCTCTGTGGATGCCGTGAAGGATGGGATGCAGGCTGCTGCTGATGGCAAAATCAACTTTATCGTTGAATGTAATCCGTTGTTAGGACCTCAATTAATGGAAGCGGTTCAATCGGTAGTAGACGGGAAAGACATCGAACCCCGAATCGTTACGGATGAGACGACCTTCACATCGGAGCAAGCCAAAGAAGCATTGCCAACACGCGAATATTAAAAGCAGATTCGTATAACACCGAAAAGTCATTTTTCGACCAGGCTGTCGCTAAATGACTTTTTTCCATAACAAAGGAGAGGGTTATATGGCCGAGCAAGCACCCATTTTGCAAATGACAGGCATCACCAAACAATTTCCCGGGGTTAAAGCGCTGTCCAGCGTCAGCTTTCGCTTGTTTCCGGGCGAGATTCATGCCTTGATGGGTGAGAACGGAGCGGGGAAGTCGACGCTTATTAAAGTTCTGACCGGCGTTTATTCCATTGATGAAGGAACGGTAAGCATGGATAACCGGGATCTTTCGATCTCCGGTCCGCTTGAAGCGCAAAAGGCGGGAATCAGTACCGTTTACCAAGAGGTCAATCTCTGTCCCAACTTAACGGTTGCTGAGAATATTTTCATCGGGCGGGAACCGATGCGATTTGGCAAAATCAATTGGAAGCAAATGAACAAAGATGCGGAGAACCTTCTGCGAGACAGATTACATCTGTCCATCGACGTTAAGGCTCCTTTACAGACCTACTCGGTCGCGATGCAACAACTGATTGCAATTGCAAGAGCACTCAGCATCTCGGCAAAAGTGCTCATATTGGATGAACCCACATCCAGTCTGGACAAAAACGAGGTTCAGCAACTGTTTCGTATTATGCACAAATTAAAGAGTGAAGGTCTCGCAATTCTTTTTGTTACTCATTTTCTTGATCAGGTATACGAAATGTCGGATCGTCTAACGGTGCTCCGTAACGGGGAATTGGAAGGAGAGTACATAGCCGCAGAACTTCCACGCATGGAACTGGTTCTCAAGATGATCGGCAAGGAGCTCGAGGTGCTTGAGGAACTTCCGAAGGAAGCGGATGCTGCCCAGGCGGAGTCGGGAGAACTGTTAATTACCGCTAAGGCACTTGGACGCAAAGGAGCAATTGAGCCTTTTGATCTGGACATTCGCAAGGGAGAAGTCGTGGGCTTGGCTGGGTTATTGGGGTCTGGTCGTACCGAGATCGCTCGCCTTTTCTTTGGTGCAGATCGTTCAGATGTAGGCAAGCTGCTCGTTGTAGATACAGGAAGTACGGTCAAGTCGCCGCGTCATGCAATTGATCAGAATATTGCTTTTTGCTCCGAGAACCGTAAAACCGAAGGCATAATTGATGATTTGACCATTCGGGAGAACATTATTCTGGCTTTACAAGCGACACGAGGTTGGTCCAAACCAATCTCACGCAAGAAACAGGATGAGATCGCCGAAAAGTACATCAACCTGTTAAATATCCATCCGAAAAACCCGGAGCATTTAATTAAAAATCTGAGCGGCGGTAATCAGCAAAAGGTGTTGCTTGCACGGTGGCTGCTGATGAACCCCGATCTGTTGATTCTCGATGAACCTACGCGTGGAATTGATATCGGTGCAAAGACTGAGATACAGAAGCTGGTGCTCTCTCTGTCGAAGCAGGGCATGGCCGTGCTGTTCATTTCGTCCGAGCTGGAAGAAGTGATTCGTGTCAGCCACCGGATTGCCGTAATCCGGGACCGCAAAAAAGTGAAAGAACTTAGCGGGGATCAGATCCATCAACAGCAAATCATGAAAGCAATGGCAGGAGGTTAAAGAGATGGCGGGCAAGATGCGTAAACATCATTTGTTTTGGCCGTTATGTATGCTTGGTTTACTTTTAATCTTTAATTTGCTGTACTCTCCGGATTTCTTCTCCCTCGTCATGCGTGAAGGGAATCTGTATGGCAGCTTGATTGACATTCTCAATTTTGGAGCGCCTTTGATTCTGGTATCCATCGGCATGACACTGGTGATTGCGACGGGAGGTATCGATTTGTCCGTGGGCTCCATTGTAGCAATCTCCGGTGCCGTGGCTTGTATGAGCATCAGCAGAGGAGTAGATCAGAGTTCCTTCGGGCTTGTGTTTGGTGCACTTGGATTATCTATAGGTCTCTCACTGATCTTGGGCATATGGAACGGGGCGCTGGTTTCGGTTGCCCGGATCCAGCCCATTATTGCAACGCTTATACTGATGGTAGCCGGACGTGGGATTGCGCAATTGATTACGAGTGGACAGATTATTACCGTATCCAATGCCAACTACGCTTATATCGGGGCAGGTTCGCTCGCAGCATTGCCTTTTTCCATCTTCATCGTATTAACTGTGCTACTTATTGCCTCACTGTTAACGAGAAAAACGGCACTGGGACTGTTTATCGAATCGGTTGGAAGTAACGCAAACGCGAGCCAACTGGCAGGCATTCGTTCCAAAACGGTTATTCTCACGGTATATGTCTTCTGTGGACTGTGTGCCGGCATTGCCGGGCTTATTCTCAGTTCAAATGTATCCAGTGCGGATGGAAATAACGCAGGTCTGTGGTATGAACTCGATGCCATTCTTGCTGTAGTCATCGGGGGTACTTCGCTCAATGGTGGTCGTTTCTATCTAATGGGTACCGTCGTTGGAGCACTCATTATCCAAACCTTAACAACGACGATCTATATGATTGGAGTCCCGCCAGAAGTTACACTGGTTGTCAAAGCCTTTGTTGTACTGGCCGTTTGTTTAATTCAATCCGATTCATTCCGCAATTCCATGGTGATCCGTTGGAAAAAACGGAAGTTTCCAGCCGAACAGGGGGTTAACCGCCATGTTTCTTAATCGTAAGTATCTCCCGGTCCTTGTCACCTTCGGTTTGCTGGCCGTGATGTTTGCTATAGGCTCTTTCCGGTATACAGGGTTCTTTTCCACACAGGTACTACTTAATCTTCTCATTGATAACGCATTTCTGATTATCACGGCGATTGGCATGACTTTTGTGATTGTATCGGGAGGAATCGACCTGTCGGTAGGTTCTGTCATTGCGCTGACGACCATCATTAGCGCAAGTCTGGTCGAGAAGCAAGGGTGGTCGCCTGCGATCGTTATACCGATGGTGCTTGTCATGGGTGCGCTCTTTGGCACAGTCATGGGGGCGATCATCCACTATTTTAAAATTCAGCCTTTCATCGTGACACTGGCAGGCATGTTTTTGGCGCGGGGACTGTGTTATGTCATTAGTCTCGACACCATTACCATTACAAATCCATTTTACACACAGGTTGCGCAGGCGAAAATTTCCCTGCCAGGGGGCAGCTTTGTCTCCATTAATGTGATTATTGCTCTGGTCATTGTACTGCTCGCGATCTACCTGGCACATTACACCCGGTTCGGGCGCAACGTTTACGCCATCGGCGGAAGCGAGCAATCCGCGCTGCTGATGGGACTGCCGGTTGCACGTACCAAAATCCTGGTGTACACGTTCAGCGGTTTGTGCTCCGCGCTTGCCGGTGTTGTCTTCACCTTTTACATGTTATCCGGTTATGGATTACACGCCATGGGTCTTGAACTCGATACCATCGCGGCTGTTGTGATCGGAGGCACCTTGTTAACAGGTGGTGTAGGGTATGTGGCGGGAACCTTTATTGGTGTATTGATCCAGGGGGCTATCCAAACTATAATTAGCTTCGAAGGCACGCTAAGCTCATGGTGGACCAAGATTGTGATTGGCCTGATGCTGTTTGTTTTTATTTTGTTCCAGCGACTTCTTAGCGGGCGTCGAGTATCCTCGAAATCACTGCATTAAGTTGATCGAATGAAATGATATTGAATAAGGATACCGACACAACGATATAACAATATGCGCTCTGCATTGGTTAATGCTGAGCGTAACATGGAGATGGGGGATGCGTGAGTGAGAAGACATGTGAACGGGTTGTGTTTGTTCATTCTATTGCTGCTTGTCGGCTGCACAACCCCTGAGTCTGAATCTGTTCCTCCTCCCATCTCGTCTAACAACTTGGAAACTCTTCCCTCTGTTGAGGAATGGATGGAATCAGCGGTAGCAAGGGATACCTCTACCAAACCGATTGTCTTGGGTTTTTCACAACTGGGCAGAGAGAGTGCCTGGCGTCTGGCAAACTCCACGTCTATTCGAAACGCTGCGGCTGAATCGGGAATCTCCCTTGTAATAAAAAATGCAGAACAGTCTCAGACGAAACAGTTCGAGGCTGTTCGGTCGTTCATCAGGCAAAAGGTGGATGTCATTGCCATTGCACCGGTCGTTGAATCGGGCTGGGATGGTATTCTTCAGGAGGCCAGGGATGCAGGTATACCTGTGATCATCGTAGACCGGTCAGTTGATGTCAAAGACACTTCACTTTTTGTGACAACGATTGGATCGGACTTTTATGAGGAAGGTGTGAAGGCTGGGAAGTACATTCAGGATCGGATGCGAAATCATCCGGGTTTGATACGGATTGCCGAACTGGAAGGCACGAGTGGTTCTACACCCTCTATCCAGCGTGGCGAGGGCTTTAGAAGCATTTTCGAAACCAGAGCAGATATCATCTTCTCACAAAGTGCTCCTGCCGATTTTACGGAGGACAACGGCAAACAAGTGATGAAAGAATTCCTTCAGGTCCCGGAAGACGAACGGCCGCAGGTTCTTTTTGCCCATAATGATGAAATGGCTTTTGGCGCCATACAAGCGATTGAAGAAGCTGGGTTGAAGCCGGGAGAGGACATTATCATTGTTTCGGTGGACGGCTCCCGCAAAGCACTTGAAATTCTAGCCAGTGGGAAAATCAACGCTGTTGTGGAATGTAACCCGCTGCTTGGTCCTCAGCTTATGCAGGCTACAAAAGAAATTATTGCAGGGCGTACACTCCCGAAGCGCATGGCACCCCCGGAGGACATTTTTACACAGGAGAGTGCTAGACGGGAGATGTACAACAGGCGATTCTAGAACATGCAAAAAAATAGAACTTTTTGGATAAAATTCAATTTACTTTAAATAAACTTATCGTTTATACTAAACTCACCTTGAACTAAAGTTCTTTTCTATGAGAAAAGACGTAGCGGTTTACATACTTTTGAAAGCGCTTTTTTTCGAGGGATGAAAATCCGATAAAGAGAGGGAGTGTAGAAGGTATTATGCTGTGAATATATTACGAGGAGGTAATGTTATGTTCAAAGTAAAGCTGGCAAAGGCGGTAATATCTCTCGCACTTTTCGGTACCTTGTTTTCTATTCCGGCGGTGCCCGATGCTCGTGCTGCAGATGCAAGTTGTCCGAATGGTTATGTAGGTCTGACGTTTGATGATGGCCCATCTGGAAATACAACAAACATGCTTAACGCGTTGAAGCAGGCCGGTTTACGGGCAACGATGTTCAATGTTGGACAAAATGCACAAAATAATCAATCTCTGGTTACTGCACAAGTAGCAGCTGGTATGTGGATTGGAAACCATTCCTATACACATCCGAATATGACTACATTAAACAGCTCTCAGATGTCGTCAGAGATTACTCGGACACAGCAAACGATCCAGTCCATTACCGGAAGTTCACCTAAACTGTTCAGACCTCCTTACGGTGCGACAAATGCGACCTTGAAATCCGTTGTGAGCCAAAATGGCCTGAAGGAAGTACTCTGGAACGTAGATTCCCAAGACTGGAATGGTGCCAGCGCAGCCCAGATCGTGGCAGCTGTGAATACGATGAAAAGTGGTGACGTCATTCTAATGCATGATCAGTACCAGACGACACTTCAAGCCATTCCACAGATTGCACAAAATCTGAAGAATCGTGGCCTTTGCTCCGGCATGATCTCACCGACGACAGGTCGGGCAGTCGCTCCTGATGACGGCACCACCAATCCCCCAGGTACTTCAACAAAAGTGGAAGCTGAGAACATGACCAAAGGTGGACAATACACCGGCAATATCAGTTCTCCTTTCAATGGTGTGGTCCTTTATGCCAACAATGATTTGGTTAAATACACTCAGAATTTTGCAATGAGCACTCATAATTTTTCACTTCGCGGAGCTTCAAACAATGCCAACATGGCTAGAGTTGATTTGAAGATTGGCGGACAGACCAAGGGGACCTTTTACTTCGGGGGAAACAACCCTGCGGTGTATACGCTTAATAATGTTACTCATGGCACAGGAAACCAAGAGATTCAGCTGGTTGTAACCGCAGATGACGGGACATGGGATATATACATCGATTACTTGGAAATACATTAACAAGCTTAGGGCTGATTGAAAAATAATGCACTATGATGAAATCCCGTTGGGTTGACCCAATGGGATTTCATCATGTTTTTGGCCATTTTGTAACACAAAAGTGGAAGGAAAACATTTATAATGGATGAAATTGTATGTGAAGAATCTGGTTTCTATTGAAAAATTTCATTGAATAGAAGTGGAGTGATCAAATGATCATTATGATTAACGGAGCGTTTGGTTCGGGAAAAACTTCTGCAGCAGAAGCACTTCAGCCCTTAATTCCTAACAGCATGATCTACGATCCTGAAGAAATAGGTTATATGCTGAGAAAACTTCTTCCAGAGAATTGTAGAGAGGAAAGGGAATGTACGGATGATTTTCAAGATATCGATCTGTGGAAAATTCTAACCGTAAAGACGGCTACAGAAGTAAAGCAGAAATACAACAAACACTTAATTGTCCCCATGACCATCTATAAAGAGGAAAACTTTAATTACATCTATAATGGGTTGAAAGAGATCGATCAGGACATTTATCATTTTTGCTTAACGGCTACAGAAGGGACGATTTATCATCGTTTGGCTAAACGCGGAGATGAATTTGGAGGCTGGCAGTATCAACAAGCACCTAAGTGTGTTGAAGCATTCAAGGATGAAAAATTTCAAACTCGCATTATTACCGATCATCTGGAGACCCGTGAAATCATCGAAATTATTTTGAAGAAAATGAACAGAAGAGGATGGAACCTAATTGACGACTGTGACTTTTGAAGAGGTAACCGAACAGCACCTCCCTGAAATTAGAGAGATTTATAACTATTATGTAATGAATACAACGATTTCGTTTCATACGGAGGAATTAGATCTTGATCAGATTAAATCCTCTGTGATGAACAAGGATACACGGTATAAAACTTACGTAATTTTTGAAAACAATCAAATGATGGGTTATGTTCTGATCACCCAGTATAAGAGTAAACAGGCATATGACATTTGCGGTGAAGTCACCATATATTTAAAGCCCGATATTTTGGGAAAAGGCTTGGGGAAACAAGCACTACGTTTTATTGAGAAGATTGCAAAAGAACAAGAATTCCATACCTTAATTGCGACGATTTGCATGGAGAATACAAGAAGTAAAACATTATTTGAGAGAAATGGTTACGAACAATGTGCTCTGTTTAAAGAGATTGGATATAAATTCGATAGAAAGCTGGATATTGGAAGTTTCCAAAAGATATTGTAAGGAGAATTCAGAATGAGTAAAAACCTATATATTATATCTGGCCCCCCTGGAGTAGGGAAATCTACAACTTCCAAGCTGTTAGTTCAGACTTTAGAGAAAAGTGCATACATCTCTGGAGATGCGGTTAGTCACTTTCCGGTTAAAGGGCGAGGTAAACCCTGGCTTGATAAGGATACAAACGACTTAACTTGGAAAAATATATCTAGTCTGGTGAAAAACTTATTGGATTATAACTACGATGTAGTTTTGGATTATGTGGCCTTTCCAGAAGATATTAAAGGATTAATAGCAGAATTGACAGACTATCATGTTCGCATAATCTATGTTGTATTAATGGTTGATCGTCAAACCATTATTCGTAGAGACCGTCTAAGAGCAGAAGAATATCAAATGAAAGAAAGAAGTATAATTCTGCTGGATGAGTTTGAAAATCATCTGGATTTGAGAGAAGATAACAAGCTGTATACTAATCATTTTACGGAAGAACAACTACCTGAAATAGTGAGTGAAATTATAAATAATGAGAAATATCGATTGAAGTAATTACTTTGTTACTATGCTACGAATTGTAAAAATGCAAGAGAGTTGAATAACCAATTCGTTGGGGGGATTATCGATGTCTCGTATTTATGGAGAAAGAATTGTGTTAAGAGAATACCAGGATTCTGATGTGGATTACATCAAACAATGGGTGAACGACCCAGAGATCACAGGGACATTATCAGATAATTTTTTGTATCCTCATTCGAGTTATGAGACGGAAGTCTTTTTCAGGACGATGGTTGAAGGCAAGTCTTCAAATAAAAGTTTTATTATTGGGTTAAAGGATTCGCTAGATTATATAGGTCAGATCGATCTGTACAAAATTGATTATAAAAACCGCTTTGCATGTTTAGCAATTGTAATAGGGAGAAAAGAATTTTTAGTTAAAGGTTATGGGAGTGAAGCAATCCGTGCACTACAGAAGTTTGTCTTCGAAGAGCTGAATTTAAACAGATTAGAACTTGAAGTGTACGAGTATAATGAGATTGCTTACAAATGTTATTTAAAATGTGGCTTTAAAGAAGAAGGAAGATACCGAAAGAAGATATATAAAAAGGGGAAATACTGGGATAGTGTTTGCATGAGTATCTTAAAAACTGAATATGAGCAGTTATAGTCTCAAGAGGCATAAAATTGGAATGTCAATATCAATAGCTTTGTGCAGTTGTATTCTTTATTAATTTCGATTACGTTTGTAATCCAAAAATCAAAAGATTAATGTACTAATTATATATGCGTAAAAAGGGTGAGCAGATGAACAGAGGAATACGTTTTGAAATACCAAATACCTATGGCCGCTTTCTTGGGGAGATTTTAAAACCAATGGAGGTATATAATTTCGATTGGTTTATTGGTGGAGAAGAATCCTATTTTATTGAGGGTGATACGCTAGGGAATGATCTTTTTCCGGATATGATTATTGGTATGAGTGGAGATGAATTACAGAAACTTATTGATACCAACGAGTATTATTTAATATTCGCGAATTTAAAAGCATTTCCAAAAGGCACACAAATAACAGATGTAATCACCTATGAAGATTATATGTTGAGTGACTGTCAGATGGTTCTTCTTGTGATCGATAGTATCTACGTCACGGTTTATTGTAAAGATCTAGAAAAAGTCGAGAAATTATATAATCATATAAATAGACAGGGATTTGAATCTCTCGAATATTTAACGGATGAGAATGATACGAGGACAGAACTATCGGTCTGGTGATAAAGGAGCTTGGGATTAACTGTTAAGGTTTGATAGACCATCCCATGCTTTCGCAGTACACGTAAGCGATTGGAATATTTGGTTTTGAAGCAACTGTATAAAGTAGAGAACAATATTATCATCACATACGTTGATATGCATTAACATAGCGTTGCGTCCTGAAAGGTGAGCAAACGCTAACGAATTTGAAACGTCTTATTCGGGGATTTGAAACGCCCTCCGAAATCTAAGAATCTGAGACACGCTATATCAGAAAAAATAGCCTTTTGTAGCGTTCTAGTAGATGAGGGTAGAATGATATGTTTTGAACCTCATTGGATCGCAAATATGTCAAACTATGAATTACATGGACTTGAACAATCCAAAATTATTCAGCTCGGTATTCTCCAAACATTATTCGAGGAGGATAGCAAAAGGAATAGTCAAGATGGAAATATCGGTATGAAGATTCCAATCCTGCTTAGCCAGCTTGGGTTGATAAATGTAGAATGCCGGGTGAGTGACAAGGTTAACTTCTTAGATCAACACATGGCAGATTCGGATAAGCAAAAGCTTTTTCATGCATTAAAAGAAGAAGGACTGGGACAAAAACCCAATGCTAGACATGAAGTTGTTACTCAATTGGTTGAAAGAGGACTTAATTCAGAAGAAGCGAATAGACAATATGAAGCAGAGAGTGTATTTGCTAGGGAGTTTAATGAGAACTCATGGTTAACCTATGCTCCGAACATAAAAATTACATCGGGAATCATGATGAGATAGGTCTATTGCTTCTATTACTCATAAGGAGGTACAGATGATGATATATAGGAGAAAAACCTATATTATTGCAACTTCTTTTGTAGAAGAGTTTAATACTTTATTTAATGATATTTTGTTGCCATCACAGTTGAAATACGGATCAAGACTGATTGGGAGATGGCACACACCCATCGATGATGAAACCAGTGAAATTTTTGCGATGTGGGAATACAATACCCTTGAACAATACGAAGAGATTGAGAAAAAAATAAAATCAGATACAGAACACGTAAAGCGAGTTCAAGCGCGTTTTGATCAGATTGGAAGACATCGGTATAAAGAAGTATTTCGTGACGAGATAAGGCAAGTGTTTTTCACATCAACAGTGGATCGCGAACAAACGATTTTGAAGTGAAAAAAATGAAGAAGGAGATGAGAGAAAAATGGAGACAGAACGACTTAATTTTCGGAAATATACCAAAAATGATTTTGATTTACTTTTTGAGATGACACGTGAGCCAAATATGATGAAATTTATAAGACATGGAGGACCTTGGACCAAGGAAGAAACCATGCAAAGCCTGGAAAAGTTCATCAACTGGAATAAAGACGATAAAGGGCTGTTCCTCGCATTTAATAAAGAGGATAACAAGTTAATTGGAACCTCTGGACTGATTCCTCAAATCATTGAAGGCAATGATGAGCTTGAAGTTGGTTACTGGGTTATAGAGCAATACTGGGGAATGGGTTACGGATATGAACAAGCAAAAGCGTGGAAAGAATATGGCATGGATCACTTGAAACAGAAAAGATTAATATCTTTAATTCAACATGGCAATGTGGGTTCTATGAAAGTCGCGCAAAAGAATGGCATGAAACACGAGAAGGACGTAGACATAATTGGGAAAAATGTAGCAGTGTACTCGATTGAGGTGAAGTGAATATGACCCCATTTCCTGAACTAGAAACCAAAAGATTGCTGTTAAGAGAGATTAAACAGAGTGATTCCCCAGACATATTTCAATATTTTTCGTCAGATGAAGTTACAAGGTTCTACGATGTAGAAAGTTTCACGAATACAAAACAAGCAGAAGAACTCATACAAAGATGGACTGAACGATTCGAAAATGGTCAGGTCATCCGCTGGGGTATTGCTTTGAAATCGGACAACAGAATTATTGGAACATGCGGGTTTCATGGTTGGATGAAACAACATCATAAAGCTGTGATGGGATATGAATTAGCACCGGAGTTCTGGCAGCAGGGTTACATGACCGAGGTAGCTCAGAAAATCGTTGAATATGGATTCAAGAACCTTGAATTAAACAGAATTGAAGCATTTGTAGAGCCAGAGAACGCGGGATCAAGAAAGTTGCTTGAGAAAATTGGTTTCAGTGAAGAAGGCATATTGAAAGAACATTATTATTGGAAAAATCGATTTGTTGATAATGTCCTCTATGCATGTTTGAAGAAAGAATATGTATGAGAATACGAATTATTGGATCTTGCGGCAGTGGAAAATCAACATTAGCCAAAGAATTGTCATATAAATACGGTATTCCTTCCTATGAATTAGACAATCTCATATGGGACAGAAGCGCCGAAAATTTGAGATATCCTGAAAGTGTTAGGGATGAATCCGTCCAATCTATTGTCAGTTCAGAAGCTTGGATCATAGAAGGAGTACAGTGCAAAGATTGGACAATAAAGTCCATCCAGGAAGCGGATTTGATTTTTGTATTAGCTCCAAATGTTTTCATTAGAGATTACCGGATTATAAAAAGGTTTATATTGTCCAGATTGGGCTTGCAACCGTGGAATTACAAGCAGTCATTCAAGAACTTATGCAAGATGATTGTGAAATGGAACCATCAATATAATATAGGTGCAGCCATAGATGCGATTAACGAAAATAACAAGACAGCAATGATCACTAAGAATAAAAAACAAGTGATACAGTTGATTGAACATCAATTGGAAGCGGTTGTAAGTGAGAGTGAAAAGAACGTTAGAATTAATCAAGGATTGTCGAAAGAGGAGGTGCAGTGTTGAATATAAAAATACTACCAGTCACCGGAGAGAATTGGGAAGAGGCGCTGAAGATCTCTTTGTATGAACACCAAGCGTCATTAGTTCCATCTGTTATTGAGGGAATCGCTTACGCCTATATAAAACCGTGGGATGAAGCATTTGATCCTTACGTACTTGAGATCGATGGGAAGATATTTGGTTTCTTTTATCTGAGTTATACTCCAGATAGTACAGATAATTACTGGATTGGTGGTTTTCAAATCGATAAATCCTATCAAGGTAAAGGAATGGGAAAGCGCGCTTTAAGAGCCATTCTAGATTACATTACGAAACTGCATCCGTTGTGCAAGGTTATTTCATTAACGGTTGAACGGGATAACGAAATAGCACAGAACTTGTATAAGAGCATGTCCTTCATTAGTGAGAATAGAACCAATTCAGAAGATGAAGTGATCTACAGGTTGGTAATAAGGTAAGAAATTCTAATAGTGAAAAGATTACATGTGAGGATTTTCTAAATGAGGTGACTTAAACATTGAATAGTATGAATCATGAGGAAGAATTACAAATCGCATTTGATGATAATGAAGAAGACTATAAAACCCTTTGTAATAACTTATATAACTATAATGTCTCTGAAACAAATGGGTTATTAAATAAGCCTGGAAAGACAATAAATCTTTTTTTACGGGACAAGACAGGTAAGGCAGTTGGTGGGATCTTCTGTGCTACATATTGTGAAACATTATATATTGATAATTTTTGGATAGATGAGGAACACAGAAAGAAAGGATATGGGAAATCTTTAATCATGCAAGCAGAAAGCATGGCTTCTGAATTAGGATGTAAGCTTGCACACACAAGCACATTTTCATATCAATCACCGAAATTCTATCAAAAAATGGGCTATGAAGTGTTTGGATTAATTGATGAGTATCCTGATGGAATCATTCAATATTTTATGAAAAAAAGATTATAAGACGAGTACCTAACATAGTATTGGATTTAACCAAAGGTGAATTTTATGGAGAAACAAAAGGATGGCGGAAAGTATGCGAGCCATAAGGGAGTGTTATATATTACTGAATATAATGATCTTGAACGAGAGATAAAAAGAAATAAAGCGGAGAGCTGCATATTATACCGAGAAAACTCGATTCAATATGAATATTATCGAAATCGAAAAACGAAAGAAAAACAACATAAAGTGAATTCAATTACCAAAAGTGTGCTCTCCGCATTGATGGGAATTGCTATAGAACAAGGCTACATTGAGCACGAGGATATTCCAATTGTAAATTATTTTAACGATTTGGGTGATAGCAAAAAGGGGATTACGATTAAGCATCTATTAACGATGTCCTCGGGCCTGCACTATCCGGGAAATGAAGCGATGATTCCATCTAAGAATTGGACGAAATTTGTTCTTGAGCAACCTGTTGAATTCGAACCTGGAATGCAAATGAAATATAGTTGCGGGAGTTCGCATATACTTAGCGCCATATTGCAAAAGACTACTCATATGAACACCGCTGAATTTGCTAAAAAGCACTTATTTGCACCTCTAGGTATTAACGATTTTCATTGGTATCAGGATACACAAGGCATTGCGGTTGGGGGCTTTGGTTTGCGAATGAAGATCGAAGATATGCTGAAGTTTGGGGTGTTATACGCTCAGAATGGGGAGTGGAATTCGAAACAACTCATCTCTCCTGACTGGATTGCTAGAATTGTAAGTCCTTCTCTTACTTCCAACACCTTATATAGCTACCACTGGCGCTTAATGAAAAGCATCAAGCAAGAAGAAGCTGAAAATAAAACGTTTTATGCTATGGGTATGAGCGGTGGAAGAGGGCAATATATCTTTGTTAACCAAAAGCGAGGATTGGTTGCGGTATTCACAACAATTATATCCGATAATAGCTTGTTACCACTTCAGTGGTTTAACAATTATATATTGAAAGAATAGTTGTTTATGGGAGAGATAACATGAGCCAATGGTTTGATCTAGATGAACTTGATCCAGCGTTAATCAAATTTGCAGTGATAATCGCTAAATATAACCATAAATTCATCATTATCAAAAATAGGAAAAGAGGAGGTTGGGAAATCCCAGGAGGCAACAAAGAAATAGGGGAAACACTTTTACACACGGCAAGTCGAGAACTCTATGAAGAGACAGGGGCAGTACGCTTCGAATTAATACCTTATGGTGTATATGAATGGAATGGGAGCTTTGGTATGGTTTCTTATGCTGAGGTTAAATTGCTGGAGAGCTTACCGGAGTCTGAAATTGATGAAATAAAGCTTGTGGATGTATTACCTGAAGGGATGAACTTCGGAGATATGTTTTATCGTTTCTCAGACAGATGGGATGGACTTGAGAACTATGAGCTTAAGAAATACACCATTGAAATAAATCATTTGAATGAGTTACCAGTAATTAAAATAAGCTAGTTTTAGTTGGAGGAACTCTATTTTGAAACTAAAGGAGATGAAAAGAATTAGTGAATAAGAATAAGGGACTCATCATGTCACTATTACTTTTATTGCTTTTAATTTTGTTATGGGATTCCTTTCGAACTTCAATTTTTGAAGCAGTTACTGTTCAAAAGATTAGTGAAAATGAAATGACTGTAATTAATTTTAATAATCTTGAAAGAACAATAGCCGTTCCAATGGATATATCTAAACTAATTGAAGAGAACAAGGAATACACTATTTTGTACGATAAAAGGGTCTTTGATAAATACAGACTTCGATCAATAAAGCCATAGGATTTTAGAAATAACTTAGGAAAGAATGGATGGAAACGACCATGATAACGTATAGAATGTTGACCCTTGATGATGTGAATCAGCTGCAGGAAATAGATCGCTCGGAACATATTGATCTCATCTATGAAATGAGAGAGAACCGATTGGTTGAGCTTGAACAAAATCATGAGTGCTCAAACTGGGATGAGATGCTTTTGAAAGAGATTCAAAATCGATATGTCTATGAATTAGAACAAGGTGGCATGGCATATGGCGCGTTTGCTGACGATCAATTAATCGGATTTGGTGTGCTGGCACATCAATATAGAGGAAAAGAACGAAATCAATTACAAGTTGACTTGATGTATGTCTCACGCGGGTACAGAAGACAAGGCGTTGGAAAATGTATTCTAAACGAGTTAGGTGAAGAGGCTAAGAAACGTGGCGCACAGTATCTGTATATCTCCTCCACAGAGACGAGATCAGCGGTATCCTTTTATAGAAGTCAGGGCAGTCAGATTGCAAGCGAGATTGATCAAGAACTTTATGACAAAGAGCCGAACGATATACACATGATAAAGGAGCTGGGCACATGACAACGGTTGGGATACTCGGAACCATTCATAATCCAGAACTCAGGGAGCGATATCATTGTTCCCTTTCTCTTTACAAGGATGTGATTACTGAGTTTAAACCAGATCTCATTTGTGGTGAAGTTCATCCGCAGAGTTGGTTGAGGTATCTGAAGGACAAACATGATAGAGGATACTGGGGAGAACCAGCCAGTGAGTATTGGGAATTGGTCTTCCCTTTATGCGAGGAGCATAACATCCCATTTGTCCCTATAGATTGGTTTGAATTAGATGTGTGGAATGCATTTGATCCATTCAACGGTTATTCGGGCGTGGAACGCCAAGAACTTGAACAACGGGATGATCATTGGTTTGCAGAGCAAATGGAGACATATCAGTTTGGCGAGATTCCTTTTAATTCAAAGGAGTTCGATCGTGTAACCAGACAAAAGTATGAATGGTTGCATCAGGTAAACGCGAAGGCACAGAACTTTCGCTGGGTGGTCCGTAATCAGATTATGATTCAAAGAGTCAAAAATACAATTGAAGCTCATCCAGGAAAACGAATCCTCTGTATCGTAGGAGCCGATCACAATTACATCTTCCAAGAAGAGCTGATGATAGAACCCGTTGAATTGTTGTATCCGTTACGATAGAGGAACCGTTGGTAGAATTACAAATGAAACTTATATTTAAGGAGCATTACATGCGCAAAAAAATACGTAAAACACTCAAATACAGCATACTTAGTATTATTTTAATGGTTATAGTAGCTCTGATATTTCCCACATGGACACCGAAAATTAAAGGTGAAAACAGCATTAGCATGTTAGAGCAGGTCGAAATTAACGGTACAGGGCATGAAGTCATGATCAGAGGTGTTGATTGGACTAACCCTATCCTGATTTTTGTGCATGGTGGGCCGGGATGCTCGGAGATTCCATACGTAAGGAAGTATCAGAAAGAGCTTGAGCAATACTTCACGGTGGTGCATTATGATCAACGTGGGAGTGGGAAGTCCTATCACTTTTTTGAGGATTACTCAAATCTAACAACAGATGTATTAGTAGATGATTTGTTAGCGTTAAGGGATTATGTATCTAAAGAGTTAGGTCAAGAGAAGGTTATATTAATCGGTCATTCATTTGGTACATACATCGGGATGAAAGCTGCGGCTAAAGCACCCACTCAGTTTCACGCTTATATAGGCATTGGACAGATGGCTAATACACTTCAGAGCGAACTGGAAAGTTTGGAGTACACGTACGAGCAAGCGAAACAAGCCGGTAATGCAGAGGACGTTAAAAAACTAGAGCTAATTCGCAGCTCGATCGAGCAAGGAAAGGACCTTACGCCTAGAATTTTGTTGCAAAAGTACGGTGGTGCAGCCAGGCTCATCCATGAGAATAGAGATTATATTTCAGGATTCCTTTTAAATCCCGAATACAATGGGCTGGATATGATTCGCTTTTATACAGGGATGTTCAGTTCACAAGACATCTTACTGAAGGAAGCATTTGATCAAAATTTACCTGATATTGTTGATCATCTGGAGATTCCTACCTATTTTGTAACTGGTAAATATGATTATATGACTACTGCGAATGCAGCACGTGATTATTTTGACGTATTGGATGCACCGATCAAAGATTTCGTTGTATTTAACGAGTCGGCGCATTACCCACAGTTCGAGGAGAAAGAAAAATTCGTAAAGTGGTTAAATGAGCTATTTTAATATGCATGGAGAGGAGCAAGATCATATTGTTAAATGATTTCATTGAGCTTGAAGAAGAGAGTGATGAGAGTTACCGGTGTTACACTCTGCAAAATACATTGCAAATATTTGAACATTGCATACAGGATGAGGATTTAAATGACGTCCGAATATATGTGTCCTCTAATACACCGTTAGTTTCAATTGATGATAAAATAGAAGATTACATTAAGTGGTTTTCAACTTGTGAGACTGTCTTTCGAGAATATTATGAGAATGAACTTCAGGAAAAAGTACATCAGAATTGGTTTAATGAGATTGAAGTCTATCGTGTAGATATCACATTTAACAGTATAGCCGACTACGGTGCAACAATATCTTGCGGAGATAATATCCTGCGCGATCACATCATGATTATTGATTTTGATAGAGAACACATTCAAGCAATTAAATTAAACGGATAGATGGATTATTTTGTAGTAAATAGTCAAAAAAGAGCAATAAAGATATCGCTTTATTTTCCATATATGTGTTATTATGTTGGTGCCAGACGAAATTTTCATTTGTTTGATCGATAGGAAAGGAGGCGCGAATTCTCGAATCATTCAATCTGAATCAATAGATTAACTGCACTGCTTGTTAAAAATAATAGAATAAGCGGAGGTATGGTTATGTTCAAAAAATGGAAGAAATTCAGCATCAGCAGCTTGGCGCTTGTGTTAGTGGCTGCCGTGGCTTTTACCGGATGGAGCCCCAAAGCATCAGCAGCAGACGCTTCGCAAGTGGTGGCTGAGATGGGTGCAGGTTGGAATCTGGGCAATCAGCTGGAAGCAGCGGTAAATGGCACACCGAGTGAGACAGCTTGGGGCAATCCTACGGTGACTCCGGCGCTGATCCAAAAAGTGAAAGCTGCGGGCTTCAAGTCTATTCGTATTCCCATCTCCTATTTGAATAACATTGGAAGCGCTCCCAATTATACAATTAATGCGGCATGGTTGAATCGAATTCAGCAAGTTGTGGATTATGCGTACAATGAAGGTATGTATGTCATCATCAATATTCATGGTGATGGGTATAATTCCGTACAGGGTGGATGGCTGCTTGTGAATGGTGGCAATCAGACTGCCATTAAGGAAAAATATAAGAAAGTGTGGCAGCAGATTGCCACCAAGTTTAGCAACTACAATGATCGCCTTATTTTCGAATCCATGAACGAAGTTTTTGATGGCAACTATGGCAATCCGAACTCGGCGTATTACGCCAACCTGAATGCTTACAATCAGATCTTTGTGGATACGGTTCGTCAAACTGGAGGCAATAACAATGCCAGATGGTTGCTGATTCCAGGTTGGAATACCAATATTGACTTCACCGTAGGTAATTATGGCTTTGTGCTCCCGACAGATAATTTCAGATCCTCGGCCATTCCTAGTTCGCAGAAAAGAATTATGATCTCGGCACACTACTACTCTCCATGGGATTTCGCAGGTGAGGAAAACGGTAATATCACGCAGTGGGGTGCAACGGCTACGAATCCTGCAAAGAAATCTACTTGGGGACAAGAGGATTACTTGGAATCACAGTTCAAGTCCATGTACGATAAATTTGTCACTCAAGGCTATCCTGTAGTGATTGGTGAATTCGGTTCAATTGACAAAACATCGTATGATTCAACCAACAATGTATATCGTGCAGCATATGCCAAAGCAGTTACAGCAAAAGCTAAAAAATACAAAATGGTTCCTGTTTATTGGGATAACGGGCATAACGGTCAACATGGATTCGCCTTATTTAACCGTTCGAACAATACCGTGACTCAGCAAAGTATCATTAATGCGATCATGCAGGGTATGCAATAGTTTACTGTCTATCTGTATCCGTGTAAACGGCGTGTTCCTTCAAAAGGGACATGCCGTTTTTTATGCTACCCGGAGATAAATTTGAACAACATTTACCAATGCATTTTACATAAGCGACATACAGAATTCATTAAATCCCACAATAGCTTTTATATACTTAATTTGCTTGATATAGCGAACTAAAAGGACTAGGTGGTAGACAGAATGTTAAAAAAACGTGATTTGCAGGAATGCCATTCACTGTACAGCTTAATGATGGACCCCGCAGTTTTTCCCTACGTTCGTTATGCATGCCAATCGTATGAGGAATATCTATTCCTGACTAAACAATTGATGGCTGAAGAAGAACAAAAAACGGTGATTTCCCGAACGATTTTGAATGAAACAGGGCAGCCTATTGGAACCATTGATTTATATCATATTGAGCATCAAACCGGTTTTTTAGCCACTTGGATCGGATCACCGTTTTTTGGAAATGGGTATAGCCAAAGAGCCAAATCAGCCTTTTTTGTTGAATTGTTTCTGGAACATGGGATTGAAACGGTATTTATGAAGATACGCAAGCAGAATATAAGATCCAGAAAAGCGGTACAAAAACTGCCTTATGTGAAGTTAGCCAATGATGTGTATCCAGATGTATATCAACGGATTAATATGAATGAACAGATGTATGATCTGTATTATGTTGGACGGTCAGCCTTTTTCGAAAATAGTATGGATCTGCACCAAGTGGTAGCTACGTAACTTATTCAGAGAGCGTCAACAGCGGCGTCAGTGATGACGCCGCTATTTGATATGATGATACAGGAACGGACCGTGAATATAACATGCAGGAATATGGAATAGAGAATCGAAAGACATTAAGTAGATAACCTCATAAAAAGTGGACGGTTAATCAAGGAGGCATGAAATGAATAATATTAACAAGATTTTGGGTGTAGTCCTCATGCTTGGCAGTGTGTTTATTTCAACGATGGAGAGAATTTCAACACGAGTCTCTGTCGCTATAGTAGAAGCAGGATACGCTTCAGGAGGGACCAGCGTACCCCTGTTTGCTCAGATGAACGAGCATCCAACAGGTTTACTCGTATACTTCATGTTCTTCGTTGGATTCATACTATTGGTCGCGGGATTCCCAGGGAGTTATAAGAAAAATCGTAATCATAGGCATAACAAGGAAGTTTAGCTTGAGGAGGGATGAAAGTGGCCAAGCAGGAGGAAGTGTTATCGGGAGGTAATGTGAATCAGGTTGTCCGAATAGGTGAGACGGTTCGCAGGCATGCGAAACCAAATCCATATGTGATTGAATTGCTTTTACATCTCGAAAAAGTTGGTTATGATCATGCCCCTCGATTTCTGGGAATAGATGAACAGGGGAGAGAAACGCTCTCTTACCTCGAAGGCATCGTTCCAGGCAATGACTACCCTGATCTAGAAGAATATATGTGGTCAGACGAATCTTTGATTGAAGTCGCGAAACTGTTGAGAAGTTACCATGATGCGACGGTTGGATTTACAACAACATCAGTATCAACGAACAGATATCCAGGCATAACTGAAGATGAAGTTGTATGTCATAACGATTTTGCGCCGTATAATGTGGTGTACAAGGATGGCCGTCCTCAAGGCATTATTGATTTTGATATGGCGGGTCCGGGTCCGCGAATGTGGGATATCGCCTATGTCTTGTATACATCCGTTCCACTCGCAGATTTCTCACCAGAGATGGACGGAAAGGGTGTAATGCCATACGTCAGCCAGGCGCACGGAACTGTTCGAAAAGAACGAATTGCCTTATTCATGGCTACGTATGGGCTGAGTGTTCCAGCAGATTTGAAGGATTGGGTCATATCCCGTATCCGTTTCATGTGTAAAACACTGACTGATCGTGCGGCTGATGGAGATGTCGCTTTTATGAAGATGGTCGAAGAGGGTCATCTGGCCCACTATGAGAAAGAAGTCATTTTTCTTGAAAACCATTGGGATGAATGGGTTTGAAAGGTAATACTAATGGACCGCGTGATAGCCTACGGGCTGGACAGCGGTTTTTTTGTTTCCATCTTTCGAATCCCTATGAATTCCTTTCTATTTATTTTCAACAATTGTGATCAACAATACAGCAATATAGTTCAGATTAGATCGAAATAACTGTGATACAATTCATTGTAAAGCGCTATCATTGTAAATTATTAAACTATATTGCTTTTTATATTCTGGGAAGGGAGATCTTTACTGATGCTAACCATACACACCCCGACGAATATTGCTTTGCAGGAAAATGAAGTTTATGTGCGATCAGAAGCAGATAATTTTCAGGATGAATGGCCTGTTCATACGCATAATGGGTATGAGATACATTATTTTATTCAAGGAGATGCAACCTTTCTAATCGGTGACCGAATATATAAGCCGCTGCCTGGAGATATGTTTATATTCAGAGGCGGTGTGCCCCACCGAATCAATCCTTCAAGAGAAATCGTGTACAAGCGAAGTTTTGTCAATTTCACGGAATTATTGCTATTGGACATGCTTGCTGTCAGTCAATTGGAGAATCTGATGTCCATATTCCGTCATCCCAATGGGTTATTGGTGCATTGGCCTCCGGAGGAGCGTGAGCATATCACAGCTATATTTAAGGGAATCAAGGAGGAGATGGGGGCAGGAAATACAGGGTACAAAACAATGGTCAAATTAAGTCTTACCCAATTGCTACTGCGGATTTACCGGAAAACAACCAGTGAGCAATCCGCCAATCCTATCTTATGTTCTTCCCAGAAGCAGACAAGCGTAAGCCGGGTTCTTCATTATTTAAACCAGAACTACAGGGAGAATGTTTCATTGGATGAACTGTCCAAAATACTCCATTTGAATAAATACTACATTTGTCATTCTTTCAAAGAGACGACGGGATATACCATAAGCAATTATGTTATACGGAAAAGAGTTGCAGAGGCCAAAAAATTGTTGTTGTCTACGGATGCACCGATTTTGTCCATATCTGAGACGCTAGGTTTTAACACACCTGTATATTTTAGCAGGGCCTTTAAACAATATGTGGGTGTATCACCACAGTTATTCCGTAAAAGTGAATTGCTTAACGAAGCCAAAATTCATTAGACCCTTCCAAGGAGATGTTGATATGACAAAAAGAACAACGTTTAAGCTCACCACTAGCATGGTATTGATCATGTTACTCATCGTATTAACTGCTTGCGGAAATTCAGGTACCAATGCTAATCCAAAACAAACAACTCTGGATTTCCTGTGGTTCTCTGATGGCAAAGAAGGAGAGGTCATCAAGGAAATCATTAAAGATTATGAGCAGACCAATACCAAGGTTAAAATCAACCTGATTGAAGTTGGCTTCAAGGACATCCAAACCAAATTAAAAACCATGTTATCCGGTGGAAAGCCACCTGCCCTGAGCCGGGTCACGGATACCGGATCATTTGCTAATCAGGCGGTTGATCTAACACCTTACGTGGACAATGCGGACCAATTCGAGGATCAATTTATTGACTCACTTAAACCTTATTATGTTATTAATGACAAGCTGGTAGCGGCGCCTATGGATGTCACAGCGAATGGGCTTATTTATAACAAAACCTTATTTGATAAAGCTGGCGTCAAAGTACCGACCTCTCCTGACCAGGTGTGGACGTGGGATGAATACACAGCTGCGTTAAAAGAGGTTATGGACAAAGGCGGAGCACGTTATGGCATGGTATGGGATGTCACACCGCATAGATGGTCCACTCTTTTGTATCAGAATGGCGGAAGCATCTTAACAGAGGATGGCACTGCGGCAGCGATTAACAATGAAGCTGGAATCCGTAGCATGGAGCAGTTCAAGCAGCTTCATCAAGAAGGGATCATGCCTGAATCCGTATGGCTCGGAGGGGAAAATCCGAACAACCTGTTCCGTTCCGGGACGGTGGCTACCCACTGGGCTGGCAACTGGATGATCAGCAATTACAAGGATATCACCGATTTTGAATGGGGAGTCACCTATATGCCAAAAGGAACACAACGTTCTTCCGTACCAGGCGGGAAGTTTCTGATGGCTTTCAAAGGCAGTGGATATGAGCAGGAGGCAGCAGAATTTATTGAATACTTAACGTCCAAAGAAGTGAATTCAAAATATAATCAGGAGTCATTGTTTATGAGTCCACGGAAGGACAGCGCTGTCCTGAATTATGAATTTGGCAAGGAGATGTTTGAGATCTTCGCGGATGAACTGAAGAACAGTTCGCCTCTTGCAGCTAATGACTGGTCCAGACAGACCATTATATCCAAAATTACAACGGACCTGAAAAATAATATTGTTGAGGTTCTATCCGATAAGGCAACTCCGCAGGAGGCACTGGATCGAACAGCCAAACTGATTAACGAGGCTATTGGCAGTCAATAAACGTAAAGCCATGTGGTTCATTCGTATACGGGGGCTTAGCGATTCCTGTGAAGCCTCCCTTTCGAATAACGCATAAGGAAGGGGCAAGCAGATGAGTGAAGGACAACGATTAAACAGGAATACGCTGGCAAAACAGAACAGGAAGCTCGTTATTGCTCCTTATCTGTTTATATTACCCAATCTCCTGATCTTTGGAACTTTTATCGTATTTCCCTCTTTATTGGGCCTCTATTATTCCTTCCATGTCTATGATGGATTGAACCCAATGAAGTTCAACGGGCTGGACAATTATATCAAAATTATAGGAGATCGGGAATTTTGGTCGACCATCGGACGAACGGGGATTTATGCAGCAATTGTTGTCCCACTAATATATGCAGCAGCGTTAGGCATTGCTTTGCTGCTTGCGCGCGAGATTAGAATGCGCGGGTTCTTCAGGGCCGTATTTTACTGGCCGACCATGATTTCTTACATTATCGTAGGATTGACCTGGAAGTGGATTTTTGGAGATTCATTTGGCATTTTGAATCATCTGTTAACCGTGGTTGGTGTGGAACCTGTCGGCTTTTTAACCTCTTCCTTTTGGGCAAATACGGCTGTAATCATCGCGACAGTATGGTCACGTGCAGGCTTTTTCATGGTCATTTTTATCGCGGGTTTGCAGGCTATACCTACGGATTATTATGAGGCTGCCCGCTTGGACGGGGCAACGGGAATGAAGGTGTTTCGCTATATCACGCTCCCGCTTTTGAAGCCCACAAGCTTGCTTGTTGTTATGCTGACTCTGATTGACGCGTTCAAAGCATTTCCACTTATGTTTGCGCTTACAGGTGGTGGGCCGGGCAAAGATACCACCTATATTGTTCAATATATTTATGAGATTGGCTTTAACAGACAGGAGCTCGGTCTGGCCAGTGCCATGTCGGTGATGCTGTTTATCCTTATTGGTGGATTCTCGGCTCTGCAATTCCGTCTATCGAAAGGAGGGGCTACGTAATGGTAATGAAGCCTATGGTCAAAGTTGTCATCTACAGTATGTTAACTGTTGCTGCAGTGGTGTGGCTCCTGCCTGTCCTGTGGGTCGTGATTTCTTCTCTGAAAACGAATAGCGATCTATACAGCTTCCCTCCCAAGTTGTGGCCGCAGCCCGTCACCTTTGAGCATTTCAAGGCGGCATTCAGCAAAGGCGATTTTGGCTTATATTTTATGAATAGTACGATCGTAACGGTGTCCTCAACGCTGCTGCTGTTATTGATTAATTCCATGGCAGGCTTTGCACTCGCGAAGTACCACTTCCGCGGAAGCTCGATCATATTAATTGCTTTTATCTCAACACTTATGATTCCGATTGAGGTAATCATGATTCCTATATTCAAGGTGCTGAGCGCACTTGGGATGTATAATAGCCTGCTCGCGATTATTATCCCACCAGCAGCAACCCCGACTGGTGTGTTCCTTATGCGGCAGTATTTGCTGAGCGTACCGGACGAGCTACTGGAAGCTGCACGGATGGATGGAGCGGGTGAATGGAAAATTTATTGGAGCATTATTCTTCCCATAGCGAAGCCGATTCTTGCGGTGCTCGCAATCTTCTCCTTCATGTGGAGATGGGATGATTTTGTATGGCCGTTAATTGCGATCAGTGACCCATCGAAATATACGATTCAGCTTGCACTTTCTAATTTTATTGGTGAATACAACGTGGATTGGGGAAGTTTGCTTGCGATGTCCGTCATCACGATGCTTCCGGTACTGATTGTTTTTATGGTTTTCCAGCGATATTTTGTCAGCGGTATGATTACTTCAGGAATGAAAGGATGAGTTGAATGTCAGATACCACCCGGAGTGGGATGGATACATTGAATTATAAACCTATGAAATTAGGTCACAATCAGGTCATTAATCATTGGATGATCAGCGGCATATATACGAAGCCTGTTGCCTTTGTTCCAACAACGATGGAGGGAGATATTAATGATTGGCTAATCGATGGTTTTGCCATTCATGAGAATCCATGCAGAAAGGAATTTGTAGAACATAGGAGAACGCAGCCTGTGAACCGATTTTTTGATCAATGGGGCGAGTTTCCTAGCCCGGGAGACGACTTCGTTGGAGAAGAGAACGGAATGCCTTGGGCACTGTATTCTCCTTGGAATAATCCACGGGTGGAGCAATCCGGATTTTGGTTTGTACCGACACATCTGCGTAGTTACGCGGCGACAAGACTGATTTCTCCGACTGCTCATACCGCCTCTTTGCGGATTAAGACCTATGGCAGTCTGACGTTGTGGGTGAATGGGGAAATGGTAACGGACTTTGCACCACTTACGCGTAACAAGGAACAGGAAATCGTTATTAAAGCTGAACTTGTAGCCGGAAACAATGAGATCTATGCCTGTTGGGAGGATCTGGCTGAGCGGGATACCATGTATGCTTTTGCGGTGGAATACCTGGGAGACGAGGAATTGGTGATTTCCCTGCCTATTGCTCCTCATTTGGCGGAGTCTGTAATATCGGCAGAGGAAGCCCTCGAACAGGCTTATTTTCCTTCGGATCTCTTCAGAGGTGAGCAGATTAAGCTTAAGCTGCCGCTTCCCTTACCGGACATCGTTAGAGAGGTTGATATTCAGTATGGCAATTTTTTTGACGGTACCGAAAATAAGACGATACACATAGCCGAAAAGGAAACGGACTTGGTCTTGGCGCATACGAATCAACTCGGTCATCATTACGTATACTTCACCCTGTCTATTTTAGTTTCAAATGTTGTACTAACCAAGAAGTTTGGCTGCCAATCCTATGATACCAGCTATGATGAGGCTGCTCAGCAAGCTGCGGATATTGAAGCCCGCAAATCCCTGGCTCTGCGATGCATTGCCGAGAAGGGCAGTCCCAATATTCATAAGGCCATCGCCATGCTCAAAACAGGAGGCAATCTGCAAGAAGCAGAGAGCATTTTGCTTGATGGTGTGGAAGGGATTGAGCAACGAAAGGATTGCAGTGACTTCTATCTGGTGGGGCTGTTCCGTCTTTGGAGAGATGAGCGAAATAGTGGTCTGTTCAGTGAATCGTTCTGGGATCGGGTAAAAGCAAGCATTCTGGGCTATCGATACTGGATTGATGAACCTGGCGATGATGTGATGTGGTTCTTCAGTGAGAACCATGCCTTGTTGTTCCATACCAATGAACTGTTAGCCGGACAATTGTTTGGAGATGAAACATTCAGCAACAGTGGTGAATCCGGTGAAGTACATCGTCAAAAAGCAGAGCAGAGGCTTGCATTATGGTTTGAGCGCTTTTTGGATGAAGGATTGGCAGAATGGAATTCAAGTGCATACATTCCGATTGATGCGGTTGGGCTATTGCATATCTATGAGTTTGCCCATAATGAACAGCTCAGGCAGCAAGCCAAAAAGGCAATGGACCTGTTATTCTATTATATTACCGTTCAGATGCATCAAGGAGTCTTGTCCACAACGTTTGGGCGCAGCTATGAGAAGGAACTGCTGGGTGGTTATTCAGCGGGAACCACTTCAATGTGCTGGATCGCTTATGGCGTTGGCAATGTAAACAATTATTCAATAAGCAATGTTGCCTTGAGTTTATCGGATTACAGTCCTCCAGCAGCATATCAGGAGCATCTGTTGCTTGGGGAGAATCAGCAATTGGTGTTCGCCAATCAGCAGGGCAAGGGAGGTTACGCCAAGCTCTATCACTGTCGGACTAAGGAATACTCCTTATCCTCAATCATTCGCTTCCGCCCAGGCAAGCCAGGTTATCAGGAGCATGTCCAGCATTTATCTCTGTCACCTGAGGCGCTGATCTGGGTGAATCATCCGGCAGAAATATACAAGCATGGGGATGGTCGACCTTGCTTCTGGGCTGGGAATGGGATATTGCCCGATGTTGTTCAGCATGAGGGGATCGCTTTGATGATGTTTGATATTCCTGCGGATAACAACTCTGACTGGACACATGCTTATTTTCCTACTCACTCCTTCACGGAATGGGTAAGGCATGAGAACTGGCATTTTGCTCGTTTGGATAAGGGTTATGCAGCTATATATGCGGCTAACGGAACGAGTATGGAGAGCAACGGGGTGACAAGAGAACGTGAGCTTATTTCCCCTGGCTTGCGTAACGCCTGGATTATAAGAGCAGGAAGCGAACAGCAATTCGGGTCATTTGACGCTTTTATCAACCAAGTTCGTTCTGCAAGCCCGCAATTCGACAGTCAAGTTTTAACTCTCACTCTAACAGACCCGGTATATGGTCCAATTCGATGGGGAATGAACAAGCCTTTTCATATTCAAGAAGAGGAAATCGTACATGACGGTCATGGAGTGAAGGGACAACTGAAGTTACTGGACATGGAGCGCTGAATCGTGTGCAAGAAACCAAGGGAGTGATAACCAACATGCTGAATCAAATGGTGCTGCAGGAGAGAATAAGCAAGGTATCTCAAGCTATGGAGTCTATGAAAAACACAAGCATCAATGAACAGTTTCCCATCGGACTAATCGACATACATCTATGGGAATGGCCGCAAGGTGTCGGTCTGTATGGCTTGCTTCAGCTCCATGAGGCAACGAAAGATCCTAAAGTGCTGGAATTTCTCGAATCATGGTACAATGCAAAGCTGATGGAAGGATTACCAGAAAAAAATGTGAACACCTGTGCTCCGCTTCTTACTTTGATTTCACTATGCGAGCTGACCGGAAACAAAGAGTACGAACATGTTTGTGAGGAGTGGAGCAGTTGGATCATGGATGGACTGCTGCGAACCGGAGATGGTGCGTTTCAACATATGATCACGGGAGATGCCAATGATGGTCAAATTCTGATTGATACCCTGTTTATGACGGTGCTATTTTTGGCCAAAGCAGGGGTTTACTTCAAGAAACCCGAAATGGTGGAAGAAGCCAAACGACAGTTTCTTGTGCATATCAAATATCTATATAACAAGAAAACCGGATTGTTCTATCATGGCTGGGATTTCAACGAAAATCATAATTATGGTGCTGTTCATTGGGGAAGAGGCAATGCATGGTATACGGCGGGAGTTATGGATTTCCTGAATATCATTCCGATCGAAGACGGGCTAAAGGCCTATCTGCTGGATACAGCAACCGCTCAAGTCAGAGCACTGAGCAAGCTTCAGGGTGAGGATGGCATGTGGCACACTGTGCTGGATGATCCAACCTCTTACAAAGAAACCTCGGCAACAGCAGCGATTGGATACGGCATTCTCAAGGGAATCCGGTATGGATACCTGGATGAATCCTATCGCCAGAATGGCTTGAGTGCGCTTGAAGCGGTGTTGAAACAAATTGATGATCACGGAGTTGTACAGCAGGTGTCCTATGGTACACCTGTGGGGCAGGATGCTCAGTTTTATAAAGATATAGCGATCAGTCCGATGGGCTATGGACAAGCACTTACGTTGTTTATCCTGATTGAGGGCTTACGGGTTCCAACCGCCGAATAGAAGAAGGCGGACTTGTACGGAGGATGGGGGATACAGTTTTCTGTATCCTCCTTTTGGTTTGAAAGGGCACCTATTTTGTTTTATACTCCTTTGAAGTGCCTCTACTAAATAGATTATTGAAGGAGTAGTGAACAAAATTGGAGCTCAAAGAACGTCCAAAGATAGCAATCAAGAAAACGAGAGTAGAAGTAGTGTTAGACATCACGACATTTATGTTGTTTATTATCTTTACGTTATACTTCACCCAGCAATGGATGACATTACCGAATGAGTTGCCGATACACTTTAATATGAAAGGAGAACCGGATGGGTGGGGGGGAAAGGGGGTCGTTTGGATACCATTAATAATCGGACTTATATTATGGATTGGTCTATCGACTCTTGAAAAATACCCACATACATATAATTACTTGAACTTAAATTTAGACAACGCAGAGAGACAATATACAAATGCTCGTATCATGGTTAATGTAATGAAGGCTGAAATAACACTGTTTTTCATGTATATAAGTTGGATGATCCTTGGTTTTTCCAGTGAAAAAGAGGCTAACAACGGTTGGTTGCCCATTGTTATATTCATTATCGTTTTATTTGGTTCAATTGCATTTTTTATATACAGATCCTTTAAGTTGAAATAGACCTCTTTAAAGGCATTGGAATAACCTCTAGAATTCATGAGAAATCCCAGGGGTTATTCCAATGTGTTTTGCGTTTAGCTTTTGCCTGTCAACCTTGGCTCCCCATAGGCCCGAATCTCGATTAACTCCGCGTACTTGCTTCCATTGGTGGCATCCATGTTCACTCTAAGCGCCTGTGAATACACAGGTGTATCCAGGGTATGAATGACTTTTCTTTTGCGGTTTTCCGTTACATTTACAATCTCGATCCATTCCCCAGACCGACTTAATACCTCCACCCGATAATCACGTACAAGTTCAGGCATGACGCGGAATGTCGTGTGATGGTGATGCAGATTAACCAGATCCTCGTTCACATCATCATTGAAGGTCAAATGCAGTTCAGCCAAGGTTTGTGGCTCTTCCCATGTCAGTTGGACCCATTCCGGTTGGCCAGACTGCATCGGTTGGGACATCCACTGCTGTGGCCCACCGTAAGGGCGATGGTAACCGTTGACTGTGTTTTCTGGTGAATAAGCCGTCGTCTCAGAAAGGGTACGACAGCAGAATGGCTGACGCGCCAACCCTTGCATGGACCATAATACAACGGGCTGATCCGTGGCATGATCCTCCAGATTTTTGGACACATGGTTTTCTTCTGTTTTGAAGAAGATCAGCACCCCGCTGTGTGCTTCTGTCGAATGGTAGAGTGAGACGGCTTTATTGGAGCGGATGATCATAAAAGCATTCTGTGGTTCTTCCGGTCGCCATTCGAGCGGAAGCTTCACCCACTGCGCAGTTCCTGTTGTAACGTTAACAGTCGCCGTAACTTGTAACGAATGCGGGACGTAGTTCTCCTTACGCCCCGTATCCCACAGCTCTACCGTCAGCGCGGTATCGCTGGATGCATCCAGCAGCAGCTCCAGGCCGCTGAGCACTGGATGCACAGGCAGCAGCAGGGCAACATCCGTACCCAGCGGGTACGTCTCGCCAGGCTGCTCAAGAGCGATGCCCGTCAGCGTGCTGGAGGCTGTAACCTTGGCACGCCGGGCCAGGTCCAGCTCATCGTGGCTGCGCACCCCGATGATGGAAGAGTCCTGCCGCAGCAACGTCTGCTGCAGGACCGCCAGATGCCTCGCGTACAACTCGCGCGGCGACACCCCCATGGCCGCGCAGAGCGCCGCGCCCGTACCCGCGGCTTCGCCGATGACCGCGCATGTTGCCATGACGCGGGTCGTGCCGAAGGCGACATGTGATGCACTGATGTCGCGCCCGGCCATGAGCATATTCCGCACATTCGCGGAATACAACGAGCGGAACGGCACGTGATATATGCCATCGGCATGCATATGCTTCGAGCCGCTCGCTTCGGCGTACATGCCCTGCGGGGGATGCAGGTCGATGGACCAGCCGCCAAAGGCAACGGCATCCGGGAACTCCCGCTGGCTGATAATATCGTTCTGGGTGAGCACATAGTCACCCGTGAAGCGGCGGTACTCCCTTTTGCCAGGCAGAGAACCAATCCACTCCAGCGTCATATTGTCGGCATCAAACTTACCGGAATTCTTGATATAGTCCCAGATCCCGTAGATCACGGACCACAGTTCATCACGGATCAGCTCATTGTCATGAACGGTGTCATGTTCACCGCCCCATTCAATCCACCAGTAATGACAACCGGAATCCCCGCTGCGAATGACCCGGCGAATCGGAATACTCGTCTGCGTGATATCCTTGGCAAAAGAAGGCGGGATATAACGGACAGGCGCACCAGCATCCTTGGTATAGAAGAGAAGTGTACTGCCCAGCGTGATCTGATCAGCCACCTCTGGTGCCCACTCTTCGCCATATTCGCTGCGGGCTTCCCGGCCGAGTGCAAACTTGGCTCCAGCCAGAAAGCCGACCAATCCATCACCCGTACAGTCCAGATAGATCTGACTTTCGAATCGGATTTTGCGCTCAGAACCCATCATCCACCCGGTAACAGAGGTGATCATGCGTTCATCTCCATCCCCAGTGGCCTCGACTTCATGTACATCCGTGTTCAGATACAGGCTAATGTTGGATTCAGCTCGAACGGCTTCCAGAATGATCAAGTCCCAGAGATAAGGATTGCCCTCTGGATTACGGTACTGATTCTCTACAAACAGTTCCCCCATGATACCCGTCTCGCGGGCATAGCGGTTAATTCCGTGGGCGGTAGCGCCGCAGACCCATACGCGTACTTCACTGCTGGAATTGCCACCGAGTACAGGACGATTCTGCACCAGAGCGACCTGTTGGCCCAGCCGGGCAGCAGATATGGCAGCGCATACGCCAGCAAGCCCGCCCCCGATGACGGTGATATCCGGTTTAACGAGTTCGTGCTTCATATGAACACCTCTCTCATTGAATATGGATGAGCCTAAGCTCAGATTTTCATATTTCATATCTATAATTTCATATTAGTTCTATATATTTACTTTTCAAATACACTATATTATCATCGAGCATATACTTTATTTCATAACAAAGGCAGGTGTGTCATGGACCTCCTTAATCACATCTACTGGAAGAAGAAAGCTGAATTTGCTCTGGCAGAAGATATCTACGATGCTTGGGTGGTCTTTGCCGTTGAAGAGGGCGTATTTCGTTATGAGATTGATGGGCAGACCGGAGAGGCGGGTTTTGCTGATCTGGTGTTATGTCCGCCCCACGTTCCTTTTCGCAGAGAGACGGTAACACCGCTGACGTTTCACTATATGCTGTTCCGTTGTAACTCCGCAGAGGGTGAGAGTCTCCTGCCGCCAATCGGAAAATCCCTCATTAATGATACGAAGCGTCTGGCTTCAACATATGCCTACCTGCGTCAGGCGAGTGAGGACAACGATGAGCCTACAACAGGATGGAAAACTCATCTGATGTTGGATTTGTGGCGGCTGTATCAATGGGAGCGCAGACAGAGCAGGTTAATGGAAACCAAGTTCACGGAGGATGCTCTGATGGCTGAAGCGGCAGTGTTGTTGGAGGAGTGGGCAGGAGAGGCGGTCAGTCTCCGAATGTTGGCCGAACATTTGGCTTTGAGTCCAGTCCAGCTCACCCGAAGGTTCCGGGAGGCCTTTCAAGAGACACCATCTGATTATTTGAAAGCGATTCGTCTCAAAAAGGCAAAAGCCTTGCTGGCAGATAGCCGTCTGACCCTCACGCAGATCGCCGAGAGATGTGGATATGAGAACGGATTTTATCTGAGTCGTGTATTTTCGTCCACCCTAGGAATCAGTCCCTCGGAGTATCGGAGAAGACATCAAGTATGAGGTAAAGGGTCTCGTCCATCTAGCCTTCCATCCATTCATTCATTCATTTCTTGCTTAGACCAGTAGAACATATCTGTGTAGTTCACATGGATGCAGGCAGCGAATATCACAAATCCATGCAAATCATTCGACCCCGGCTGTAAATGGCAGGCAGGTGCTATAATGGGGTCATTAATTGTAGGGGAGCGAGCACTAAGGAATGAAGAAGCCAAATTGGAAAAGTTGGTTGCCACAGCGGCTCAGATATCGTCTGTTCGGCGCGTTTGTGGTATTGATTCTTTTGCCGTTCAGTGCATTGAATGTCTACAATTATCAGCAGATTGAATCGCTGGTCGAGCAGAAAATCAGTGAGCAGAGCCATGAGCAACTAGTCCAGATGTACCGCTCACTGGAGGACCAGATGAGCATTGCCTTCAAAACGCTCATTTTTCTGGAACAGGATTCCGCGGTAAGAAGTGTGCTAACATCCCCGAACAGTCGTACGCCGCTTGAGAACAAGTCGCTGGTAGAAGAAAAGTTCAAGATGATCAACAACAGTTTCTTCCTATATAATCCTTCGGTGTACTTTACCTTGCTGGATTTTCATGATAGCGTTTACACTTCGTATTTGCCCAAAAAAGCACTGACTTATGGCCCCTATCTGGAACAATTCCGCGAACGTTTGGGGGAAATAACCATTCCAAAAGGCGGTACGGATTCACACTCGCTTCAACCGGAAGAACTTTTCTATCGCTGGGATGCACGGGATTCCAACCCTGTGCTCAGAGAGTTATCCTCCAGCCCATATCTGTTGTCGCTGTATGCTTACATGAAAGATAGCGGCGGCAAGCGATACGGGCTGGCACGAATTAGCATTGATTATTCCTACTGGTTCCAGACCATGCTGAAGGATTCCCAGAGTAATCAGGAGTATTACCTTATTACAGGTAGTGGAGAGACCATAGCCAGTTCATCCAAAACATCGGTGCTTTCCCCGGAGGTTACGCGTGAAATAGCTCTTCATCCGGCACAGGCTTATCTGACCGATCCAGCCTCGGATACGCTGATTAACTACGTGTATATCGAATCACTGGATTGGTATATGGTAAATCGTATTCCACTTTCCATCCTCTTTACAGAGATATCCGAGCTTAAACAGCGTTACTTTCTGACCTTTTTTGGTTTCACAGGAGCATTTGTAGTGATGGCTTTTATGATCTCGGCAACGTTTACGCGCCCTTTGTCGCACTTACAGAATAAGATGAAGGAGGTTGTCCGCAAAAACCTCAAGATTCGTATTCCCGAAGGCCGCAGCCGTGGGGAAGTGCTGGAACTGACACGCACGTTTAATACGATGCTGGATGATGCCAATCAGATGATCAACAGACTCAAGGCGGAGGAACGCCAGAAGGAAGCGGTACATTTTCATATGCTCCTCGCCCAGATGAATCCGCACTTTCTCCTGAATACATTGAATACAATGAAATGGAGCGCGATCCGCAGCGGGAATGAAGAGATCTCCGAGATGTGTGTTTCCTTGGGCAAATTACTGGAGATCAGCCTGAATTCACAGGTCGAATTGGTATACCTGAAGGACGAGATTGAGTTGGTTCAAGCCTACCTTCATATCCAGCGGATTCGTTACCGCGATAGCTTTGAGGTGACTTGTGAATTTGACGATAAACTGGAATATGCGCTGGTGCCCAAGCTGAGCTTGCAGCCGCTGGTGGAGAATGCCATTCACCACGGTGTCGGGCCACTGGAGCAGCTTGGTCAGATCCACATCGGAATTTATAGGCAAGACACAGGAAAGCTGATGCTGGAGGTGGCAGACAACGGAATTGGAATGGAGGAATCCCGGCGTCAGCAGATGACCCGCACGCGTCCAGGGATCGGTCTGTCTAACCTCAGGGAACGATTGCGGTTATTGTTCAAAGGCCAAAGTGAACTGGAAGTGATTGATACCAAGCCGGGGACATTAGTGAGGTTCAGTATTCCTTTTTTATTGTCGACGCCGTACGTACAGAAGCGATCAGACTAGACGACTGGAGAGGGGAATCTGGAATGTGGAAGGTATTGCTTGTAGAAGATGAGGTATTTGTACGGGAGTCGGTGCGAGAGATTATTTCCTGGGAAGAGCTGGGCTTCACGGTCATCGGAGAATCCGGTAACGGGACCGAAGCGCTGGCGATGATTATACAGGATACACCGGATCTGGTACTGACCGATATTGTCATGCCAGGTATGGATGGTCTGGAATTACTCAAACAGACCCGTCAGGCCGGGTTAAAAACCAAGTTTGTCATGCTCACCTGTATGGGGGAGTTCGAATATGTACGCCGGGCAATGGAATACGGGGCTTCCAATTATATTCTGAAGCTGTCGATGAGTGTGAATTCACTGCGTGATACACTCCGTAAAGTAAGTGCGGAACTGGGAGCTTCGACTGAAGCCCAGACGGAGACAGATCATCTTGAAGTGCCACCTTCCACACCGGTTCTCACATCAACGCCTGATTTGCCTAATTCTCTTACGGTCTCTTCTGCGCCCTTGCCTGAAACTGATCTTCCGTTCACACCTGTTCGTGAGCCGATTGTGAAGCATCCGGAGATTAGCAAAATAATTCAGTATATCGGACAGCATTACGATCAAGACATTACCGTCAAATCCATGTCACGATATGTGATGATGGGCGAGAATTATGTGAGTGCTTTGTTCAAAAAGAAAACCGGCCATACCCTGATTCACTACTTGCACGGGGTACGGATGGAGAAAGCAGCTGAATACTTGCGCGAGACGGATCTTCCTGTACAGGAGATTGGTTACCGGGTAGGATTCGGAAGCGATAATTATTTTATCAAAATATTCAAGCGTTGGACCGGTTGCACGCCCAGCCAGTATCGCCACCGCTCGTGACTTACAGGATGAGTAGAAGGAATATGTGTACCCAGTGCTTAGACAAGGTAGGGTAAATCCGTATTTTTGTTCAATCCGAATCATGGATATGTATCTTATGAACCCAGTAAGGTCCCTGCTACGATGTAACGGAAGGTACACTTCAATTCAGGGAGGTCATGTGACCAGATGAGAATCAAAAAAGGATTAACGGGATTAATCGTAGGTGCGCTGATGCTGGGCTTGCTTGCCGGCTGTGTAGGTAAAAATGAGACGAACGGTGGAGATAACGGAGGTGGAGCGGCAGGGGGGAAAGTGAAGCTCACCATGTGGGGGGCGGTGCCGCCTGAGAATGGTCCACAGGAGGTGGTAGATACCTGGAATGCGGAGCATCCTGATATTCAGGTGGAATATGTGCGGTTTGTGAATGATGATGATGGCAACCTGAAGCTGGATACGGCGCTGTCCACCGGGCAGAACGTCGATCTGTATGTCAACTACACCCTCACAAATCTGGATAAACGCATCAAGGGTGGGACAGCACTGGATCTGGGCGAGTTCACCGATTACAACATTGATGAGAAAATGGGAGAAGACGCGGCATCGTGGAAAGTAGACGGCAAATATTACGGTATGCCAACCAAGAAAAATGCGGCCTTTTTCGCACTAAATATGAAAGCGCTTGATCAGGCCGGACTGAGCGTTCCAACAGCCTGGACTTGGGATGAGGCCCGTGAATATGCACTCAAGCTGAAGGCTTCTGGTTTCAAGTACGGATTGGTGCAGCATACCGCTTCCTATGTAGACCCGCTCGATTCCGTTCTGGTGAAGAACGGCTATGTTAAGGCAGACGGTACTTCCAACCTTGATGATCCACTTGTTACCAAATGGCTGGAGACATTGAACGGAATGATGAAGGAGGATGCAACCACCCCTCCGCTCGGAGAGCAGTTGACTTCCAAAATGCCGGTGGAAAACATGTTCCTTGGCGGTGAGTCTGCCATGATTAACATCGGCGAATGGCTGATCCGTACATCAAACAATATGACCGAGTTCCCGCGGGATTGGAAAATCGCCTTTGCCCCTGTACCGAGACTGGCTGCACAAGAAGCAGATATGGTGAAGAGTGGAGGACTTGGTGACTTTATTGCAATCAATTCCAAGTCAAAAAATAAAGAAGCCGCATGGGAGTTCCTGAAATGGTACGCCGATGGGGGAATGATGCCGATGGCTGCGGGTGGACGTTTGCCTTCCTCTAATGCGGTTGATCAACAGACTGCCATTGATCATCTGCTGGGCGATTATGCCGATTCTTATGATAAGGAGTCACTGGAATTTGTGTTGTATGGTGACGAGACACCTACGTTTGTCCGCAGCATTGCGCAGGAAGTGGTTGATCTGCGTGCACAGGAGTATGAAAAGTTCTTCCTCGGTAACCAGACTGCCGAAGTAACGGTACAGAACATGGTCAAACGCCATAATGACTGGCTGAAGCAGAATCAATAGAATGCAAAAGTAATAAGTCCAAAGACCGTCCCTAATGGGGCGGTTTTTTGTATATAAGTAATAGAACAATTCCATGTTGTTTTCCTCCCGAAAGTCACTGCCGAAATACATAGTTCTGTGATATCAGGTACAGGGTTATGTTCCTTAAATGTTAGAGGACATCTTGTTATGCTTAATTCCAGAACAGATGTTAAGGAGTGGGGGAGCATATGCATAAATCCTGGATGAAACGGCAGAGCAGGCTCGGGTATCTGTTTATTGGGCCCAATATGATTGGCGTGCTGTTGTTTTTTATTATACCGGCTGTCTATTCGTTCTATCTCATGTTCACTGATTACAAATTCATGAGCCCGGAGACGAATTTCGTAGGGCTGGACAATATCCGCCGGATGTTGAATGATGATCTGTTTGGCGTGGCGCTGCGAAATACATTTGTATTTCTGTTAGCGGTTCCGGTATCGATGGGGTTGGCATTTATCGTGGCGGTGGCGCTGAACAAGTCGGTGTATTGGCAAAAAACGCTGCGTGCCCTCTATTTCATGCCCTATATCACCAGCGGTGTTGCCATCGCCTTTGTCTGGATGCTGCTGTTCCAGCCAACGTCGGGGCCGATTAACGGTTTTTTGCGCGGGATTGGTATTACGAATCCACCCGGCTGGTTATCAACAACTGAATGGTCCATGTATGCGATTGATATCATCTGGATCTGGTTCATGTTGGGTTACAACATGATTATTTATCTGGCCGCTTTGCAGGAAATTCCGGAGGAATTGATTGAGGCTGCACGGATTGATGGAGCCCGTCCTTGGCAGACGATACGCCAAGTGATTTGGCCTCTTGTGAGTCCAACGACCTTTTTGCTGCTGATCACGGGGCTGATTATGACCATCAAGAACTTTGGTATCATTCAAGCGATTACCCAGGGTGGGCCGGGGAACAGTACAACCGTCCTGTCGCTGTTTATCTACCAGAATGCCTTCCGCTACTACGAGATGGGCTACGCTGCTGCCATTAGCTGGGCGCTCTTTGCCATCATTATGGTCTTCACTGTATTGCAGTGGCTTGGTCAGAAACGTTGGGTTCACTACTAGGAGAGGAGGGATCGTTATGGAGAAACAGATTGCCGCGAATGCGAAGCCCACAGCTCCACATTCACCTAAAGTTAAAGTCCGCATGGAGTCCTTGAGCCAGATTCGAAAAATCATATTGACACTTCTGATGTCCGGGTTTGCCCTGCTGATGATTATGCCGTTCATCTGGATGATCAGCACATCGTTCAAATCTCCTGCGGACGTATTCACCTATCCCATCCAGTGGATACCCTCCAGCCTGAACTGGGAGCATCATATTAAGGTCTGGAGCGGAGCGGATACTTTTGCCACCTATTATCTGAACTCGTTGAAAATATCGCTAATTAGCACGATCGGAGCTGTATTTCTCTCGGCTTTTGCAGCTTATGGCTTCGCACGGATTCAATTCAAAGGCCGGGAGACATTGTTCCTGATCTATCTCTCGATGATGATGGTGCCACCGCAGGTGCTCTTTGTACCGAAGTTCCTGATGTTTGAATGGGTCGGCATATATAATACGCATTGGGCATTGATCCTGCCGGGAATGTTCACGATCTTTGGGGTGTTTATGCTGCGGCAATTCTTCCTGTCAGTGCCTTCAGAGATCTCGGAAGCGGCGTTCATCGACGGTGCTGGACACTTGCGTATATTCTTCAGACTGATTCTGCCCTTGGCGAAGCCTGCGCTGGCTACGCTGGCGATCATCGATTTCTCCTGGCACTGGAATGACTATGAAAATGCGCTAGTGTTCCTGATCGACAAAGATCTTTACACCGTGCCGCTCGGACTGCAGAACTTTATTCTGGAGAATAATGTGGATTATAACGGCATGATGGCCGCTGCCACGGCAGGCATTATTCCGATGATCATTGTTTTCCTGGTGGGGCAGCATTACATTATTCAAGGCGTGGCCGGAAGTGCCGTGAAGGGCTGAAGCTGTTACCACTGCAATCTATCATATAACCCTTTTGCTGAACGAAGAGATTTTCGCGGCAGAAGGGTTTTCTGTTGAAGGGAGAATAACGATTTTTCCGCAATACAATAGTTCAAACTTCGTATATAATATAAAATCATATGATGCTCTATGACTACATAACTATCGCGAGGTGCACTAGACTTATGCCAACCATCTATGACTTTACCGTAACCAGAACCAGTGGAGAACGTTTCCCACTCTATCAATATGAAGGAAAGCCTGTGCTCATCGTAAACACTGCAAGTAAATGTAAGTATACGCATCAGTTCGATGACATGCAGAAGCTGTATGACCAGTACAAGGATCAAGGGCTTCAGATTATTGGTTTCCCGTGTAACCAGTTTGCAGAGCAAGAGCCTGGAAGCAGTTCGGAAGCGGAATCCTTTTGTCAGATTAACTATGGTGTGAAATTTCCGATGTTCTCTAAACTGGATGTGAATGGAGAAGCGGCGCACCCGCTCTACGACTTTTTGAAAAGATCAGGGCCTTTTACTGGCTTTGATGAAACAGATATACAGGCCAAATTATTGAAATTAATGGTGGCTGAGAAGGCACCGGAATGGTTACACGGCGATGCAATCAAATGGAATTTCACGAAATTCCTGATTGATGCAGAGGGTCGTGTGGTCAGACGCTTCGAACCGATCGATTCCATCGACGAGATTCAAGAGAGTATTAAACAGCTTCTATAATTTCACTTTCATATATCCTACAGGGGCATGACACAAATCGTTTCCCTCTTCCGAACAGGAGGTGCATGAATGTGCCGAGCATGATGCAATTTAGTGCTTCACTGGAGTATAGTTACCGATCCACCAGCACGTTTAACCCAGGCAAGTCAGATGGATTCCATTCACATCCACATTATGAGATTTATTATTTTCATGACGGAGAATGTACCTATATCATAGGAGATCGGGTATATAATCTGGAGCCGGGTGATCTGGTGTTAATGCATGGCTTGACCCTTCACCGACCACATCCGAAGCCAGGCAGTGCTTACGAGCGAAGCACACTGCATTTTGATCCGTCTGCCATTCGCAGCAGCCTGCATCCGGACCGTATGGCTGAGGTCCTGAGACCATTTGAAGAACTCAGAAACTGTCGGGTAAATCTGAAGGGAAATAACCGCTCTGAATTCGAAGCTCTATTGCATGATCTTCATCGTCTTTCTCAAAGTCAGAGCAATTTCAGGCAAGAGCGAATGAATGTCAGACTGTGTGATCTGTTGTATTTTGTAGCAGAGATCTGCCAGGGTGATGTCCAGGAACAACTTCCCTCATCGGAGAGGGAGCGGCATGTCCAACACATTATTCGTTATGTGGATACCCATTATATGAAGGACATTGGTCTGGATGATCTGGCACTGGAATTACATCTATCCAAGCCATATCTGGCAGGTATGTTCAAGGAAATGACAGGTTTGACAATATTCAAATACCTGTATGACCGTCGCATCAATCAGGCGAAGCTTTTGTTTCAGTTCCAGCCCGAGATCACCGTGACAGAAGCAAGTCGATTGTCCGGTTTCAAACGCCTTTCGCATTTTAGTCGGATGTTCAAACAAAGTGTGGGATGTTCGCCTGATCTGTACCGTACCCAATTGCATCGCCAATCATAGAAGTCGTCTTTGAGCTGACCAGCTTGTCTGGTTGGCTTTTTTTGTTGATTTTCGTTTGAGGAATGCATCCCACTGTGTTTAGAGGACACGCAGAACAGGTAAAGAAAGGTAATGAACCCAGAGGAGGCGAATATGAATGAAACAGCGCACACCGGATCAGAATAACAGCGATACCCAACAGGAACAATCCCATGACAATCCTGAACAATATAAGACAGAGCACGAAAGTCTGCTCGACCGACATGAAGAAGAACAGACTGTAGATCCAATTCCGATGGAAGATCTGAATATGGAAGCTCAGGAAGAGAAGAATAAAGATCAGACAAAAAGTAACTCGTCTACGGAAGAGAAATACCGGGCGGATTATCGCAAAAAGACGGGCGAAGGATAATTCCAATTGTTGTTTTGGGCAAACTTGTTGAAATATTTTCGGTGAATGTATATTTAGTGAAAATAAATTAGTTTGTTGACTAATGTAGGTTACTATATTATAGTTACTATGTTGGCAGTTGAAAAAAATTTGGGAGGCGAATAAGAATGACAACTTTTTTTGATGCGTTGAAAAACAGAAGATCTTATTATGGAATCAGCAAGGAATCTACAATTTCGGATGCTAAAATCCAGGAAATCGTAGAAGAAGCGGTGAAATATACACCAACTTCTTTTAACTCACAAACATCCCGTGCCGTTGTATTGCTCGGTGAACAACATGATAAATTGTGGAATCACACAGAAGAAATTTTGCGTGAAGTAGTAGGCAATGAAGAAGCCTTCAAATCCACAGCAGAAAAAATGACTGGATTCCGCAGCGGATATGGTACGGTTCTCTTCTTTGAAGACAACAATGCGATCGCACAGCTTCAACAAAATTTTGCAGCTTATGCAGATAACTTCCCAATCTGGGCTAACCAATCCAACGGCATGTTGCAATTGGTAATCTGGACTGCTCTGGAACAAGAAGGTCTGGGTGCATCTTTGCAGCACTACAACCCGTTGATTGACGAGAAAGTGAAGCAAGAATGGAACATTCCTGAGAACTGGAGATTGATCGCTCAAATGCCATTTGGTAAACCAACGGCAGCACCGGGTGAGAAAGAATTCCAACCAATTGAAGAGCGCGTAAAAGTACACAAGTAAGCTTCGCATTCCCAACATTTAACCACATACGGCCTCGCTTCAATTTGATACGATGATAGTTGATCGTAATCCAATGAAGCGAGGCTTTTTAATGTGAATAATAGATTAAAAGACATAACGAACCAACGGATATGGAAAATGGCTTTATGCGGGTTATTAACACTTGGATCGGTGGCTGGATACGGCTCTATTGTTCAGGCTGCAACCGTGCAGCAACAGTTTCAGGATACACGCACCAGTTATGCGAAGGATGCCATTACACATCTGGTGGATAAAGGCATTGCTGCCGGTACGTCAGAGACTACGTTTGAACCGAAGAAAGCTGTTACTCGTGCAGAATTTGCGACGTTTGCGGTGAGATTACTAGGTTTGAAGCCCGTTAAAAATAATATAAATCCCTATCAGGATATAAGCATGAATGCTTGGTATTACGGCAACGTTGCCGCCATGACGAATCTTTTTATTCTGGAGGGTAAGGGTCAGGGAACGTTCCAGCCTAATGCTTCCATTACGCGCGAAGAAGCGGCTGCCCTTCTTGTTCGAATGTTGAAACAACAACCCATAGAGACATCACTCTTATCTTCAACGTATTTTGACGCAGCGGATATCTCGGACTGGGCACGTCCTTATGTGCAGACGGTATATCAACTTGGACTAATGCGGGGAAGAGGAGGCGTGTTTCGACCACATGACCAGGTAACGCGAGAAGAAGCAGCCGTAATGCTCGATGCCATTTTACAAAAAAAAACATGGTCTGAGCAATTAAAACGTGGGGATGAACTTGGCGTTCAGTTGGGCTGGCAATATAACTCCACTACAGCTGAATTCAAGAAGCAAGTGGAACAGTCTGAGGTCAATACGCTTGTCCCACGCTGGTTTTTCCTGAACAGCAGTATGAAAGTAACGGATCACGCAGACCCGGCATTGATCTCCTGGGCATCCGCCACCGACAGGCAGCTATGGCCATTACTTGGGAATCGTTCCGATTCGGCACTTACCCATCAGATGTTATCCAGCTCAGCCAACCGAGCGGCAGTGATCTCACAGGTAGCCGCTTATGTCAAAACCTATAAACTGGACGGCATTAATGTGGACTTCGAGAATGTTGATCCAGCGGACCGTGAAGGTCTGACGGCATTTGTCACCTCCTTGACGGCTACGTTGCACGCACTGGGTGCAGTTGTTTCTGTGGATGTATCGCCAGACCTGGGTACTGATTGGACGGATGCATTTGATTATGCCAAACTGGGCGCTGTATCGGATTATATGGTGCTGATGGGATACGAGGAACACTGGAACGGTGATCCGAAAGCAGGATCAGTGGCTTCTCTTCCATGGGTGGAAAAGGCTTTGGATACCATGCTCTCCGAGGTGGTACGTGCTAAAACAATTTTGGCCCTTCCGCTGTATACACGAGACTGGTCTTCAGTGAATCCAGCAACCAGCTCTTGGGACATTACATTGGCAGACCAGGGAATGCGTGCGCATGCTACGGGATCTGTAAGACGATGGGATGCAAGTCTGGTTCAATATATTATCGGGTACAACAGTAATGATAAGCCAAGATATATATGGGCAGAGGACAGTCGTTCGTTATCAGCCAAAGTGTTAATGAGTGAGCAACGGCAAATCGCTGGACTGGCTTACTGGTATATGGGCGGCGAAACAGCCGATGTATGGAACGCCATTTCAAATGCTTCGCGATTTGAATCGTATAACTTCTAAATATTCATGAATTGGATAGACTCAAGCGAACCGGGATGCTGCCGGATGGTTTGGGTCTGTTTGTTTTGGTATAAGATAAGCAATATGAGGAATCGTTTAAGCTTGGCTGAACGGTTTAATGTATAGAAGGACAAATAGTATATATTGAACTAAACATTTACACAAAACGGAGAGGACAGAACGAAGCTGAAGAAGCGAAGCGTGCGCCTAAAGCTTTCTGAAAGAAAGCTGCATCGAAAGCATACGCTTATCACCGGATTTAACCTTTGTAAAAGATAAAAAAAATCTGGGGATAACAGCGATCGGAAGGTTGTTCTGTCATCGGAGTGACCAGTGTGAATATTTGTTAGTTCAATATTATAGTTTAGGAGGAGAAGGAGCATGCGAGAGGTTGATTGCATAATTGTAGGTGGAGGGCTCGCAGGGCTTCAGGCAGCCATTCAGCTTGGACGTTATTCAGCTCATCAGGTGTTGGTAATCGACGCGGGAGAAGGCAGATCGACGTTGTGCCGGACTTATCATAATATCCTCGGTTTCCCCGATGGGGTATCCGGTGAAGAGCTTAGAGAACGAGGCAGGATGCAGGCAGAGCGGACCGGTGTATCTTTTGAGAAAGACCGTATTGTTAAAGCAGGACGTCATGGAGAGAAGATCCAATTGTTCGGTACTTCAGGAACTGAATATAGGAGCAAAACCGTGTTATTGGCAACGGGGCTCACAGATAGAGTTCCAGATATTCCGGGATTAACTCCGACGCTGGGCCGTACAGTCTATGTCTGCCCTGATTGCGATGGTTATGAGATTCAGGATCAACGTACGGTACTATTGGGATCTGGCGAACCAGGTGCCAATATGGCGATGATTTTAATTCAGCGTACGAATGATCTGTTATATATCAATCATGAGCAGGCTCCCATATCTGCAGAGGTGCATCGCAGCATGAAAGAGGCGGGAGTTCGTTATCTGGAAGCGGCTGTTCAGGAAGTACAACAGATTGAGGATGGCCATATCACCGGTGTTCTGACCGAAGATGGACAGATTTTTGAGTCGGAGCGTGGATTTATCGCATTTGGAGGCAACCGGGTACACTATGAACTGGCGGAGCAGCTTGGAGCTGTAATCGCAGATAATAAACATGTAGAAGCTGATCCACGCAGCTTGCAGGCAGCGACAAATGTTTGGATTGCCGGGGATCTGGGCCTGCACGCAGAACAAGCAACCGTTGCGATGGGTGAAGGTTCCATTGCCGCGATCTGGATTCATAAGGCGTTACAGCAGATGACAAAGGATTCACGTTGAATTTCACCTTCAAATATGAGGTTGATTATTTAATTGTTCATTACCAAAAAGTCCTCCCAAGCCATACATGTGGCAGGAGGACTTTTTGAGCTGTCTTTTGCTAGGGAGAAAAGGATTACGCTTATTTGTCTGATGAATCCGTTGACTTGGAAGAAGATGTCTTATCCTTCGAGTCATGGGAGAAGTCTTTGCGAATGTTGTCCACGATATCGCCAACCACGCCTTCGATCATATCGGTTGGTCCGGGATTATTTTTGTCTGGATGGATAACGGTATTCACTCCTGGTTCAAGTTCATCATTTTTCTTCTCATGTTTGGTTTTATCACGCATGGGATATCCCTCCTGGTTCAATATTGTATAAGGTGTTCATTAACATATCCAAACACCGTTACGTATATGTAAACGATTAACCGCTGTAGTTCTTTTGAAACGCGTATTTGCTCATATCATAGAAGATATATACAGAAGTGAACGTGCTGATTAAACTTCTGCAATACGTTTATATTATAGATAACCAATGAGTATTAAGTTTAAAGCTTAATATCAATAAACAAACTATTATACAGGAGGTTATTCAAATGAATGAAGAAAATCATGTAATCCATAAAGATGGCCAAGTTTCAACGGACAAGGTGGACAATGCAATTGAGAAGATTGCGCCGGAAGAAAGAGAACAGATTTTACAGAACTTTGATGCATTCAAAGAATACCTAGGTAAACGAATTGCGATGGGCGAGTCTATCGGATTAAGTGAAGAACAGATGGCTAAAATTGCCCAGAAAGTAGCTGACCATCTGGCTGCGAACGAAGAGCCTCGTAACCGTGAAGAAAAGTTGCTTCAGGAGCTGTGGAATGTCGGCAAGGAAGATGAACGCCACATGCTGGCTCATATGCTCGTTCGTTTGGCACAAGACTCCACAACCAATCATTAAAATTAACATGTATGCATAAGCATAATATTCATGAACAAACATAAGAATCTTATGCTAGTCAATAACCTCTGAATGGCGATGCCTTCAGGGGTTATTGCCGTTTACGGAGACTACAGACACGAGTGATGACGCACATTGTAACTATTTTTAATCTGGCTGATACTTTTATAATCCCTGTTCCAAGTATGATAGGAAAAGAAAGAACGTTGGAATCGATAGTTCACATGAGCGTTTGAGAAGGAAGACTTCCGGTTAAGGAATAGTAACGTTCATATTAAGGAGAGATGTTACCTATGAAGAACGCGACAAAACAATGGAAACTAGGAATGATCGGTGCAGTTGTTGCTTTACTTGGCATGATTGTGCTGACTACATATTTACTTACCCCTGCGAATGCTCAAGGTAGTACGGACGCTCAACAACCTTCTGCGAAAGAAGCTCAGGTTGCAAACTCCGAGATGTTTACAGCCTATGTTGAAGGTATGCATATAGAAGACGGCAAATTGTTTATGACAGTGGACAAGATTGGCTGGTATCAGGGTGAAGAAGCCGATGCGATTTTTGCACAGCGCAATCCGGAAGCAGGTATAGACGGTGCTCCAGATGGTTACTATATTGTCAATGACAGCAAAGAGCAGGAGCAGGTTGAGGTTAGTGCCAATGCTGAAGTATTGATGCAGTTGTATGATCGGGATGGTACGATGCAGGGCGCAGACATTCAGTGGAATGAACCCGTGACATTATCCAAGTTCGAATCGTTGTATGAGAATACCCGTATTCTTGATCTGTCCGTATTCCCGTATCATCTGACGGTGCAGGACGGAAAAGTTACTAAAATTGTACAACAATACATCCCATAAAATAAGATGAAATTCATCATTCAAGCATTCCTCCTGTTCATTGGAACGGTGAGGGATGCTTTTTGGTTATGACAAATTCATGAAAGCGATTGTAATTAATGGTAGGTACATGTATCATTATTGGAATGGCGTTTTTACATAGTTCAGGAGGAGCCTCATGCTTAAAGACATGATTGCATTAACTAAGCCCGGACTTCTAAGGTTAAATGTGTTTGCGGTGGCGGTAGGATTCTGGGTAGCTTCAAAATGGGATATTGCATGGTTATCTCTGCTCATGGTCGTGATTGGATCAACCTTGGTTATTGCTTCAGCTTGTGTAATCAACAATTATTGGGATCGTGAATTGGACCAAAAGATGGAGCGCACCAAAAAAAGGATGGATTACATTAACCATCTGAAGCCAGGGTTTGTACTTGGCTATGGCATTATCCTTGGTGTTGTGGGACTAGCAGTACTATATCTCCTGGTGAATCCGTTATCAGGCTGGATGGCACTGCTTGGGTGGTTCGCTTACATCGTGATTTACACGATGTGGTTGAAACGCAGTTCAACGTGGAGCACGTCGCTGGGTGGAATTGCGGGAGCGATGCCTCCTGTCATCGGTTATACTTCTGTAACCAATGAGATTGATGCAGGTGCCTGGTTGCTGTTCGCGCTTTTGTTCTTGTGGCAACCACCACACTTCTGGTCATTGGGTATTCGCCGGGTAGAGGAGTATCGTGCTGCGGGCTTCCCGTTATTGCCAGTGGTTAAAGGGGTGAAACGCACCAAGTTTCAGATGATTCCTTATGTTTTTCTGCTGCTTCCTGCTGTATTTCTGTTGTATTATTACGACTACGTAGGTCTGGTATTTCTGATTGTATCTCTGGTCGGTGGATTGATCTGGTTCGTGCATACACTTAGCGGACTGAAGACACAGGATGATGAGAAGTGGGCAAAAGTGAACTTTCTGATCTCGGTTAATTATCTCATGCTCGTATTTATTGTCATGGTAGCGAATACGGTATGGTCTTAATTAGACGATGAACAGATCATTTTTCAGAGAGATTTCAGCTTAAGCTATATAAATTGAACTAAACATTTACACAAAACGGAGAGGACAGAAAGAACCTGAAGAAGCGAAAGCGTTCGCCTTTATCCCCGGCTTTTCACCTTTGTTAAAATGATTCGAAAAATCCGGGGATAACAGCGATCGGAAGGTTGTTCTGTCATCGAAGTGTCCAGTGGAAATATGCTTTAGTCCATTTTTTATAACAGGCTGCATCGAATGAAAAAGCACACTATGGAATAGCGTTTGGACAACCTTGAGTTGTTACAACATATTCTCTGGGGTGCTTTTTTGGTATAATAAAACAATTGAATCATATATGTGGAAATTATAATGCAAGATGGGAAGTGACAGCATGAGTAATTTGGAACAGGCCGTAAGATGGAGACAAGAAGGTAAGGTGCAGGAAGCGATTGAACTACTGCAAGAGATTACAGTCCAGGAACCCGAGAATGCGAATGTCTGGTATCAGCTCGCTTGGGCGCATGATTCGCTTGGGTTAGAGCGAGAAGCTGTTCCGCATTATGAGAAGGCACTGAGTCTTGGACTTTCTGGCGAGGACAGGGTAGGTGCAATACTCGGACTAGGCAGTACATATCGAACGCTTGGACAGTATGAGCAGGCAAAGGTTTGGTTTGAAAAAGGCATGAAAGAATTCCCGGCGTACCGGGAATTTGAGGTTTTCTATGCCATGGTGCTCTATAATCTGGGTGAACATGCAGAAGCGATGCAACGATTGCTCGTGCAACTTGCGGACACATCAAGTGACAAGAGAATCAATGACTATAACCGAGCCATCCGTTACTACGCAGATCAGCTGGATCGGGTGTGGGAATAGATCGAATACGCAGAAAAGGGAGATGGATGAATGAGCTCCAATCAAGATCTGAAACAGGTGAATGAAAGGTTGGATCAAATTGAGAAAAAGCTGGATAACCTGGGAGGTAGCCAGCAGAACAAACACTCACCTGGCGTGCGCTTCCTAATTGGTTTTGGCATCACGATTGCGGTTATATTTATACTGCTGCTGACTCTTGGTGTTATACAATTTGTGAGTAACGTGAGTAACGGATAGAAAAAGTCGATCATGACGACAGGTAGTGAGTTCTCCAAAGTTACATAGCCGGGCCGAGCCACTGTTGCACCTCTTCAATAAACCGCCGCGTAGCGGGCGATAGATTAACCAAAGACGGGCAGGCCATGCCAATCGTACGATAAGGATCTCCAGTTAGTGGCACGAGCGCGAGCGAATCAGTATGATTTTGAAGAACCATTTCCGGAAGCAAACTGATACCGAGGCCATTACGGACCATCGCCATGATGGCTTGATCTTCTGCGACTTCATAGACGACATTAAGCTTGGCTGCATGCTGCCGGATCAGTCGTTCAATCTCGTTATCTCCGCCCCATTTGGGCAGAATAAAGGGTTGCTCCAACAGAATATCAAATGAAACAGACTCCTCTGAGGCGAGAGGATGATCCAGAGGCAGGATGCACATCATCCTGTCTTTTTGCAATGGGATCGTCTCAAAAGGTGATGAATCGCCGAGGGACAGAAATCCGAGATCGATGGCGCCTCCAGCCAGCCAGCCCTCAATCTCAGCATAATCGCCTTCCCACAGCTTGATCTCAATTCCCGGGTGACGCAGGCGAAATTGTTTCAGGATGCCCGGCAACCATTGTGTGGAGACACTGGCGAAAGTACCAATACGCACGGTACCAATCTCTGCACCGCGAATGAGGGAGATTTCCTGGTTCATCAGTTCCGTCCAGCGCAGAATCTCACGGGTGTATCCCAGAATGCGTTCGCCTTCAGCGGTAACACGCACACCGGAGCGGCCGCGATGGAGCAGTGAAAAACCACATTCTGTCTCCAGACTGGCAATGGCATGGCTGACTGCGGATTGGGTGATATTCAGCGCTTCAGCTGCTTTGGTGAGACTGCCATATTCCACAACGGTATTCAATATTTCGTATTTGATCAGCGACATAAATGGTCCCGTTCCTTCCCATTTTCGATGCATGAGTTTATTTCATATAATCTATTATAAATATTCATTTTTATAATGCAAAGAGATCGTTTATACTTGCCAAGGCGAGTTAGTTCGACGCACGATCACACAGATCAGAATACATAGAATGAAGGTTGAAGCAAGATGAATGGTGTACAGGTTAATCAAGGTCAGGCAACGAGAAGAGCGGACATCCAGATGCTGCTCGCAACGGTCATCTGGGGATCATCCTATCTGTTTATGAAGTCGGGCCTAGAGTCCATGCAAGAACTGAATCTGGTCGCATTTCGTTTTGGAATTGCCTTTATTGCGGCAGGACTTATTTTTCATCGGCGGTTGTTTCAGATGGATCGCAGAACACTTGTGGCCGGAGCGATTATGGGGACAGCTTTATTTGCTGCCTTTGTATTTATCACCTATGGTGTGCAACGAACAACGACATCCCAAGCGGGATTCTTGATAAGTTTGGCCGTTATTTTTGTACCGATCCTGACGACCATCCAGCATCGTCGTATGCCGGACAAACGATTGACGCTCAGTATCCTGGTTGCAGTTACCGGGCTTGGCTTGTTGACGCTTCAACATGAGCTTAGTCTGCACACGGGAGATATTCTGTGCATACTAGCAGCACTTGTGTATGCCATCTATATAATGATTGCTGGCAAGTTCACACCGAAGCATGATCCACTAACATTGGGAACAGTTCAATTAGGTGTTGCAGCGATGTGGGGAATTGCAGCTACATTCATGCTGGAAACGCCACGTATGCCCGATACGGCTGAATCCTGGGCAGCCATTCTCGGGTTAGGTGTTTTGTGTAGTGGCTTGGGGTATATTCTGCAGACACTCGCGCAGCGTCATGCTTCTCCTACAAGAACAAGTCTGATTTTTTCACTCGAACCACTGTTTGCAGCAGCATTTGCATTTACCTTTCAAGGGGAATCGCTAACGTTGCAAGGGTATGCGGGAGCAGCTTTGATGTTGGTTGGTGTTCTCATCACAGAGATCAAACTTCCACAGCCTATCTTCTGGCGTAGAAAACGCCCGGTTTTACAGTCGGAACTCAGCGATCAGGGAGCACCAGGCGTATAATTGGGGGACAAAGGGTCCTTTCGTCATCTTCTATGGAAGGTGAGGAAAGGGTCTTTTTTTGGTTATGTCGCTCACCTTGTGTAACAGCTAATCAACTACCTAACAAAAACAAAATAACATAACTTGTTTTGTTGATTTTTGTTTTTTATGCTACACTGAATGGAAAATTAGGAAAAACGGGTGAGTAGGATGGCCAAAAGAGTAACGATGCAGCAAATTGCGGATGCTGCGGGAGTGTCCAAATTCGCAGTCTCCCGTGCGCTGACAGGCAAGCCTGGTGTGAGTGAGCATACACGCGAGATGATTGTCAGAACGGCGGGGCAGCTTGGGTATTTCAGAACCGAACCGAAGCGTTATCCGGGTGAGACACAGATATCAGCGGAGATGAAGCCAGAAGCGGAGCGACAAGGCACGATATTGATTTTATTTCCCAACATTCGTTCTCAGAATCGGTCCTCCTTATACTGGGGTCCTGTGTTTGACGGAATTTCTGAGAGGTTGAATGAGAAGGGAATGGATATTTTAACGTTAACAGAACCCTCTTCAGATCGGATGTTTTCGGTCCTTAATCCCGAAGCAATCAGCGGAGTCATTACCGTGGGCACCATCTCGACATCGGTATTGCTGGAGATTTACAGGCTGCGTATTCCGCTTGTTATGGTGGATCATGAAGACCCTGCCATATACGCAGACTCAGTTTTTACGGACAATATAAAGTGTATGAAAGAACTGGTTAACATGCTCGTTGGAAAAGGATACAGAAGGTTCCAGTTTGCCGGGCAACTGCCCGATGCTGCAAGTTTCAGAGAACGCTGGCTTGGATATCGTACTGTGCTGGAAGAGAAGCAGTTGGAGGGGGAACAGCAAGAAGGCTTACTGGGACCAGAGTATGATCAGATCCGGAGATCCATTGCTGAAATGGAGCTGGAGGATATCCCTGAAGTTATCGTGTGTGCGAATGATCATACAGCTGTCATTGTCATTCAGGCACTCCAAAGTCGAGGCATTCAGGTGCCTGAACGCTGTGCTGTAACCGGATTTGACAATACGCAGACGGATGAACCCATTCTGGCTTCGGTACATATTAACAAAGAGAATCTGGGCACGAGAGCAGTAGACCAGCTGTTGTGGCGGATCAAACATCTAGATGAACCTTATGAACGCAAGCTGATCTATTCGGAATTAATTATTCGTGATGAATATAACGCCAGTATACAGTAATGGGATATGAACTTACGGGCTCATTTTAACAATGATCATACGGGTAAATGAAATGAGGTGAAAGACATGGAGAGGTTAGAGCTTCATGTCTTTTTGTTATGCAGAAACTATTTAACAAATTAAATTACAAAACAGATTGACTATAAGAAGCATATCGTGTTAATTTTGTTTTGTAAGTTATTTGTTTTTATACTAACAAAACCTAACAAAATATTGGTTAACAACTCTAACAACAATGGAGGCTGTCATGAGCACAATACAATCACAGGTTTTTCAGAATTGGACGTTCAAGGCTTGCGAAGATCAAGAGTGGATGCCGGCTCAGGTGCCCGGCTGTGTGCATACAGATTTGCTGAAGCTGGGCAAGATTCCAGATCCTTTTTATGGAACAAACGAGAAGGAAGTACAGTGGATTGATAAGATAGATTGGGAATATCAGACGGAATTTGACGTTGCCGAAGCGTTGTTCTCCCAGGAACATCTGGAACTGGTGTTTGATGGTCTTGATACATATGCGGATGTGTATGTGAATGATGTGCATGTGTTATCAGCAGATAATATGTTCCGAGTATGGAAGGCAGATGTAAAGGCTGTATTGAAGGGAAACGGTAACATTCTCCGAATACGTTTTCGGTCACCGATTCAGGAAGATCTGCCTAAGCTGGAGAAGCTCGGATATGCTTTACCGGCATCCAATGATCAGTCCGATGTTGGCGGACTTGGCGACAAGAGAGTAAGTATTTTTGCACGTAAAGCCCCGTATCACTATGGTTGGGACTGGGGTCCGCGTTTTGTAACCAGTGGGATCTGGCGTGAAGCACGTCTTGAAGGTTGGACACAGGTACGAATCAATGATGTGTATATCCAGCAAAATGAAGTAAGCGCTACCTCAGCTTCATTAACTGCTGTTGTGGAAGTCGAGACATCACAAGCGGTAGATACGATTATTCGTATCGGCGCAGATGGACAGAGATGGGAAAGATCCGTATCGCTACAACCCGGAACTCAGACTGTGGAGATTCCAATCTCCATTGATAAACCGAAATTGTGGTGGAGCCGTGGGCTTGGTGATCCGCATATGTACACCTTCCTTACCGAAGTGCTTCAAGGTGAGCGAGCTGTGGCTGAATCTACAGTGAAGACTGGGCTTCGTTCCATTCGGCTGGTACGTGACAAAGATGAAGCAGGAGCATCCTTTTATTTTGAAATAAATGGTGTTGCGGTCTTTGCCAAAGGGGCCAACCACATTCCGAATGATAGCTTCATCACTGAAATTACTCATGAACGTTATCGTCATGAGATCGTATCCGCAGCCGAGTCCAATATGAATATGCTGCGCGTGTGGGGTGGCGGAATCTATGAGCAGGATGTGTTCTACGAACTGTGTGATGAATACGGAATCCTGGTATGGCAAGACTTCATGTTTGCATGCAGCATGTATCCAGGAGATGAAGCGTTTCTGAACAGTGTAAGACATGAAGCCATTGATAATGTGAAACGTCTGCGCAACCATCCAAGTATTGCACTCTGGTGTGGGAACAACGAGATTGATTCGGCTTGGGCTCACTATGTTGAGAATGGTGGCTGGGGTTGGAAAAAGGAATTTACTACCGAGCAGCGTGAGAGCATCTGGGCCGATTACGAAGCCATCTTCCATGATCTGCTGCCAGAAGTCGTTGAAGCGTATGCTCCAGGTGTGGATTACTGGCCTTCTTCACCACTTGTATCCCTGACAGAGGATGAGAAGCAACATGCGCACCCGTCCACAGCCGAAGGGGATATCCATTACTGGGGCGTGTGGCACAATGTAGAACCGTTCGAAAACTATAATGTGCATGTGGGTCGTTTCATGAGTGAATACGGATTCCAGTCTTTCCCGGAGTACAAGTCAGTACGCACTTACGCGGAAGAAGAAGATCTTGCTCTGGAATCGGAAGTCATGCTTGCACATCAAAAGAATGGGGCAGGCAATCGTCTGATCAAACAGTACATGGATATGTACATGCATGAATCGAAGGACTTCCCATCGTTCCTGTATATGAGCCAGGTGCTTCAAGCGGAAGCGATGAAGACAGCCATTGAAGCGCACCGTCGCCGCAAACCATTCTGCATGGGCACACTTTACTGGCAAATGAATGATTGCTGGCCGGTGGCTTCATGGGCAGGTATGGACTACCTTGGTCGTTGGAAAGCATTGCAATATTATGCGAAACGCAGCTTCAGCGATGTGTTGGTATCCGTAGATGGAACAAAAGAAGATACAACAGATATATATATCATCTCGGATCAATTACAACCTGTAAAAGGGCAGTTACAGATTCGTTTACTCGGGTTCGATGGAACGGTGCATCGTGATGAAACACATGACGTGATCTTGGCACCTAATACAGGTGATCGAGTGCTGTCATTACGTAACACGGAATGGCTTGAAGGTCATGATACAGCTAACACGCTGCTGCGCCTGGATCTGAAACAGGAAGGTGCGGCGAATATCGTACAGGAACACTATTTTGTACCGTCCAAAGACCTTGCTCTGCAGCCTGCAAACATCAATGTAAGCGGAGGAGCGGATGAGAACGGCGTTCATCTGGTACTGGAAAGTGATGTGCTTGCTAAACAGGTATGGCTATCTTCGGATGTGGAGGGTGTCTTCTCGGATAACTTCTTCGACTTGATTCCTGGCATTCCGGTGAAGGTGCAGTTCACTTCCAGAGAGGGTTTGCAGTCTAATGATGTGATATCAAATCCGGGACCGATCGAGGTTCGATCCATGATTGATTTTATTCGTTTGACCTAGAAGAAACGGTTGGAGTCTCTCGTAAGAGAGATTTCAACCTTTTTTATTGAAACCTGACTCCATTTATATATCGTAATGGTTTCGTAATACTTCGCTTAGAGAATCGTAAGCTGTCTTGCTTATTGTAATCCATGTAAGTAATAAACGAATGGAGAGTGATAAGAATGATGAAAACGAATAAGAGCAAAAAAGTGATGGTAGCAGCGGTATTGATGATGTCTATGGCCTTTTCTGGATTGGCAAGTGCTGCAGATATGAAAACGATTAAAAAGGATGGCATGGAGCTTGTTCAATTGAGACAGGCGGCGAAAATGTATGATTACAGCATTATGTGGGACAGCAAGGACAGATCTGTAACTTTGATGTATATGGGCAAAATGGACGGCAAGATGATGAAAGACGACAACATGATGGAAGACGAAAAGATGATGAAAGACGACATGATGATGAAAGACGAAAAGATGATGAAAGACGACATGATGATGAAAGACGACATGATGATGGAAGAAACGATGATGCCTGCGGGAAAAACGATTAAATTGTGGATTGGATCGAAAAAAATCATGGTAGACGGTATGCAAGTTAACTTGAAATCGATGCCTGTCATCCATGAAGGGAATTCGTATGCGGCTGAGTCTGTAATTAAACAGTACATGATGCCAGTCATGGGAATGAAGTAATTTAAGGGCTAAGCAGCGCCATCACCATATGATATGATTGGCTCAAATGTATTTTCTGGAATATGGGGTGGGTTTGTTTGAATGAATGTGTACTGGTTGCTGATGATGATACGAATATTACCGACGTTTGTCGCAGGTATTTGGAACGGGAAGGTTATCTTGTTGTGACGGCCAAGGACGGTTTGGAGGCTATTGAGCTGTGGCACAGCCAAACGCCAAGCTTGATTGTGCTCGACCTGATGATGCCACATAAGAATGGTTGGGAAGTATGCAACGAGATTCGGCAAACTGAGGATGTGCCCATTGTAATGCTGACGGCCCGGGGTGAGGAACAGGACCGTCTGATGGGACTGACGATGGGGGCGGATGATTATCTGACCAAACCTTTTAGTCCGAGAGAACTTGTTTTACGTGTGAAGGCAATCCTGCGGAGAATGCGAATTGCGCAGGCATCACCTGTTACAACATCTGAATATACGATCAATTATGAAGGGCTTACCATTGATTTTACCAAGCGTGAAGTGCATATCAGCGGGCAGGCCATTGAATTGACCGTTACAGAGTTTGAGATGTTGTATTTGCTGGCAAGTCACCCGGGCCAGGTGTTCTCCCGTAACCAGATGTTAAGCAAGATTTGGGATTTTAGCTATGAGGGAGATACAACAACGGTGACTGTACATGTTCGGAGATTACGAGAGAAGATCGAACAGAATCCTTCTGATCCAAAATATATTAAAACAGTTTGGGGTATAGGCTACAAGTTTGCGGGTGGCAGTTCATGAAACTTCGCACATACTTGGTGTTGTCCAGTCTCACAGGCATTGGCGTATTATTAATTTGTTTGTTCATCAGTTATTCCAAAATGCTGCTTACGATCGAACAATTGTATTGGTTATCGGCTATAACGGCAGGGGTAGGCTTACTTTCGTTTATTCTTCAATATTTGCTGACTAAGCCATTAGAGAAATCAATTGCGCGAATTACACAACAGACGATACGAATTGCCGAAGGGGATTTCCATACGGAAGTCCCTCTCATCGGTACGCAGGAATTTAAGCTCCTGGCACAGCAATTTAATGAAATGAGTTCCAAGCTGAAGGAAAGCTTTGATCATCTGCATCACTCAGAAACCGCGAGACGAGAGTTGATCGCTAATGTTTCCCATGATTTACGGACTCCCTTGGCATCCATTCAGTCATTCGTCGAAGCGTTGGAGGATGATGTCATTAAGGATAAAGAAACCTTTCAGCGTTACCTGAACACGATACGACTTGAAACGAAGCGTTTGGGAGGGCTTATTCAAGACTTGTTCGAATTATCCAGCCTGGAAGCGCAAGGGGAGGTATTTGACCCTCAGCCTTGTCACGTAGATGAGTTGCTGCTCAGTACGTTGGAGAGTTTTTCGTTTCATCTCGCTGAGAAAACGCTGAACGTTGAAATCGATTTGCCCGATAAATTACCAGCCGCGGTTATGATGCCTGCACAAATGAAGCGGGTCCTTTCCAATTTGCTGCAAAATGCCATTCAATACTCTCCTACTGAAGGAAAAATCATTCTGTCTGCCAAAGAAAAGGGGCTGTTTATACGGATTTCAGTTACGGATGAAGGGGAAGGCATTGAAGCGGAGGAAACTTCGCGTATATTTGAACGTTTTTATCGAATTGACAAATCACGTAGCAAGAGCAATGGGGGGGCCGGGCTTGGCCTTGCCATCGCTCAATCGATTGTGGAACTCCATGGTGGCGAGATCGGGGTTCAGAGTACAAAAGGAGAAGGAAGCTGCTTCTGGTTCACGCTTCCGATCTATGTCAGTCGTTAACCTTGGTTAATCAAACGCAGTATTTATTCAGGTGGTGAATGACTTGACCAGTGATTTAGTATTCCTTTTCGGCGTTTTTGGTGCAGGATTGTTATCGTTTTTTGCGCCATGTATTCTGCCGCTGATCCCGGTATATGTGTCTTATCTGTCGGGAAGTATGGTCAACGGTACGAATCAGCAGCAGCCTGACAATCGGTTGCGGTCCACACTTGTTTTGCGGACTTTTTTATTTGTTCTTGGGCTGTCCCTGGTATTTGTTTTACTTGGTTTCGGTTCCGGCATCGTTGGTAATTTGATCTCAAGTCCTGTGTTTATTGCCATCTGCGGAGCCATTGTGGTGCTTTTTGGGATTTATCAAACCGGGTTGATCCGACTATCCTGGCTGGAACAGGAGAGAAAGCTGTCAAACGATCAAGCCAAACGGGGAGGGTATGTCGGAGCGTTCCTGTTGGGTCTGACGTTTAGTTTTGGCTGGACGCCTTGTATCGGGCCTGTTCTGGCTGCCATTCTTGGTATCGCCGCAGGAGAAGGCTCTCCGCTGTATGGCGGGTTTCTCATGTTCCTGTATACCCTTGGATTAGCGATTCCTTTCTTGATCCTGTCCGTTTTTTCGGAATATGTTATGAAGCGGATACGTCGTTTATACAGGTACATGGGTGTCATAAAAATAACTTCCGGCTGTATTCTTATTGTCATGGGACTATTGTTAATGACAGACCGACTAAACAGCTTGGTGACCTGGTTTCAATAATCATTGGAGGAATTTGGTATGAAGACGGCACGGAAATGGATGTTATCTGTAATCGTATTTGCTGGAGTCCTGTTGATCTTGAGCGCATGTGGATCCCAGCAAACTGAATCAAAACAAACGGGGGCATCATCAACCCCAGCATCAACATCCGATATGAGTTCGTCAACCATGATGAACAAGGGAGAGACGGCTCCTGAATTTTCATTGCGTGATCTGGAAGGAAACACGGTTGGACTTTCTGATGTTCAAGGCAAGAAAGTGTATGTGAAATACTGGGCTTCCTGGTGTTCCATCTGCCTTGCGGGTTTGGAAGACCTGAACAATCTGGCTGGTCAAAACAATGATTTTCAAGTCATTACCATTGTGACGCCAGACTACAAAGGAGAGAAATCCTCCCAAGCGTTTACCGAATGGTTTGACCAACAGCCATATGATAACATAACTGTTCTTTTGGATGAGAAAGGTGTATGGGCCAAGAAATTTGGCGTAAGAGCATATCCTAGTTCCTTTTATATTGGCTCTGATGGTATTTTAGCGAAATCGCAGCCAGGGCATGCATCCAATGAACAGATCATGGAATCATTACAAGAGATTTTGTGAGAAGGGAGAAAGTGTCATGAAAAGGACGCTGCTCGGCTTGTGCCTCCTTGTTATAGCGATAGCTGTGTCTGCTTGTGGAAACAGGGCTGAGAGCCATTCATCTTCATCTTCGATATCCACTCAACCTGTCAAGGCATCGAGTGTCTCCGAGGATAACCTGAGTAACCTGTACTTGGCAGGAGGCTGTTTCTGGGGTGTGGAGGCATATATGGCTCGTATTCCAGGGGTTCAGTATGTGACTTCCGGTTATGCCAACGGTGAAGGAGAGAATCCAACCTATGAGGATGTTATTCGCGGGGACCAGGGGTTTGCGGAGACCGTTCATGTAAAATATGATCCGCAGCAAGTATCTTTGCAGAAATTGCTGGAATCTTATTTTCGAGTTATTGATCCTACCAGCTTGAATAAACAGGGCAATGATCGTGGCATTCAGTATCGGACAGGAATATATTATACGTTGCCTGAAGATGCCAAAATCATCGAGCAGGCTGTAGAGGCAGAGCAAGCAAAATATGACCAACCCATTGTAACGGAGGTAATGCCTCTGCAGAATTATTATTTGGCGGAGGAGTACCATCAGGATTATTTGGAAAAAAATCCGAATGGATATTGTCACATTGATATGACTGTCCTGGATGACCTGGAGATTGGGATTGATCCCGCTCAATATCCACGTCCAACAGATGAACAATTAAAGGAACGATTAACAGACGAACAGTATGCGGTCACGGTAAACAATGATACGGAGCATGCATTCAGTAACGAATACTGGGATAATGAGGAGCCCGGTCTGTATGTGGATATTGCAACGGGAGAGCCGTTATTCACCAGCCGGGATAAGTATAATTCCGGTTGCGGGTGGCCGAGTTTTACAAAACCGATTGTACCTGAGGTTGTTACCTATACAACGGATACGAGCTTTGGGATGGAACGCACGGAGGTACGAAGCCGGGCAGGTGACATCCACCTCGGTCATGTGTTCGATGATGGTCCCGAAGATCGCGGCGGCAAACGTTACTGTATTAATAGTTCATCGATCCGGTTTATTCCCTTAGACAAGATGGAGGAAGAACGATACGGATATTTATTGTCATTTGTCGAGTAGAGAAATACGTATCTGCCGATGCAGTTTCCAATACAGGACGCATTCAGGTTTGTTCCATGGCTGACTTTATCAAAAGAATAAGGCCATAATTTTAGAACGGTTGAGATCTCTCTATGAGGGGGTTCGACCGTTTTTTATTTTGCGGCATCTAACAAAAACGGAGGTAGGCTTCTAAGATGGTTCCATCATTGTTATAATTGATAATCATTATCAATTATAGGCCGGTTTTTAGTCACAATGTCAAGGTATTGTGCATGTTTGATTGCTTAGGAGAGGGAGTTTATATGGGAATTCAGAATGACATCAAGCTGTGGGATCAGGTACAGGTTCGCGTGCTTGATGTGCGTCTTATATCACTCGCAACACACGAGTTCATACGCAATTATGTGTTACCGACCAGTGCATTTGTGTATGTTCAAGGCAGGGGGCAGGTCGGGCTGGACGAGGAGGTATGGACTACAGGCCAGTTCTTGCTGCTGCATGCGGGAAAAGGAAGACGTCTGACACTTGAAGCGACAGGGGTTATGGAGGTACATCTGATTTTGTACAAATCAACCTTGCCCTCCAACGTGCTTGTGGAGTACCGAATGATGTTGAACCAGCGTAATCCGTTTGAAGAGTCCTGGGCGACAGTGCCGGATCAAACACTTGAGCTACGTGAGCTTGTGCGGAATATACATGAATGCTGGTCAGGGCAGGAGCGAGTGAGCAAATTTCAGGTCAAAGTGTATTTCTTTCAACTGGTACAGCTTGTCTTGTTACAGCGGAGTCGCATGTTTAACGAAGTTCAACAGCCTTCGCTTACCGATCAGGTTTTGCGATATATCAAAGCTCATTACCGGGAATCGATCTCACTTGATTTGCTTGCCCAGTCCTTGAGTTACAGTCCGCAATATTTATCACGCAAATTCAAGGAACAGACGGGATGTACACCGACAGAATATGTGATTCGGTTACGAATGGCTGAGGCAAGGAGTCTGCTTGCGTCCACAGAAGCTTCATTACAGGAGATTGCTGCGTATGTGGGTTATATGGACCCGTTTTATTTCAATCGTATATTCAAAAAAGAGACCGGTATCACACCCGGGCAATATCGGTTGAAGCAGCAGGAAAACTCGAAAGCAGTTTCAAAAAGTACATTAAATGCAACAAATGAATCCATTGTAACAGGAGGGGATGAACGTTATCCTTTAATTGATGATGATAATCATTATCAATATGAGGGAGATGAGGAAATCAACATGTTTAACCATTTTAAATCAGCGATCATGTCGCTTGCGCTTGTACTCACATTGAGTGCTTGTGGAACAGCCCAGCAGGGGGCAGAAACATCCGAAGTTGCGGCTGAACCCGAACAACCGGCAGTAGTGGAAACGCAAATGGTAAATACGACCTTTGGTGAGGTAGAAATTCCTGCACATCCGGAGCGAGTTGCTGCTATTGATTATCTGGGAACGGTGCTTGCTCTTGGTGTCAAACCGATTGGTGGAGGCCAATTTCTGATGAACAGCCCTTATCTGGAAGGCCACTTGGATGGTCTTGAGACCATAGGGGATTCCGTTGAACAATTGATGGAGCTGGAACCTGATCTTATTATTACATTGAATCCGGACAAGGCGGCTTATGAGAAATATAGCAAGATTGCTCCAACCGTTTCGATCGCATCCATCACTTTCCCGACACTCAAGGACGAAGTAAACTATTTCGGTAAAGTCCTTGGCAAAGAAGCGGAAGCAGAGAAGTGGCTGGCTGATTTTGATGAGGAGATTGCCAAAATCAAGCAGGAGGTGCAGAGTGTTGTTCCAGCTGATGCTACATTCTCCGTTATGCAGGAATATGATCGCCAAGTCTTCATTTTTGGCAATCAGTCGGGCCGGGGAGGGCGTAACATCTATGAATTGCTTGGATTGCAAGCACCAAAGAACATTCCATCCGAGTTGATGCAGGGCGCCTATCATGAATTCTCTATAGAAATGCTCTCCAAATATGCCGGAGATTACATTGTGCTGACCAGCAAGTCTCAGTTGAAAGATCTTCAGGCAGATCCGATCTGGGGTTCATTACCTGCTATCAAAAATGGAAAAGTATACATATGGACGGAAGAACAATCCTGGTTCCGTGACCCTATCGCCTTGTTGAAACAGACACAGGATCTGGCTGAATGGATTATTGGACTTAATACACCGTCTAAGTAAGGAACTTCAAAAAAACCGTGCTTCCCAGTTTGCTGAGCAGCACGGTTTTCATATTTCTATGTAGGACTGAACAGTAGAAGGGGATTAGCTGCCTGTAGGCAGATGAAGTAACAGTGTGATTACCGTATAAGAGTTTATTCGCTCTTTTGTTCGTTTTGAATTTCTTGCAGATCCTCCAGCTGGAGTGTAAGGTCATTCTCGGGGTTTGCACTCACAATGACTTCTGACTGTGATTGTTGCTGACCTGGCTGATTCGACTTGGCGGCAGGTTTGATCACGTAGAGACTTTGAACGGAGTTGAGCAGGCTGGCAGGGGTGTCATCATACGTTTCTAGGAAGAGTACATAGTCTTTGGTAGGAATCAGCTTGAGGTTGTCATCATTAATAATCTCGGTGTTGCCAAGTTGTCCGCCAAGTTGCTTCACTTCAAGTTTTTCCCCGGCAGTGTAACCGCCTTTATAGGATTCAGCGACTTGAATCGTGTGGATCGTATAGATTTTCTCAAATGAAGATGGCTCTCCGCCCGAGTCGGACGCGGGGGTTAACTCGTTTTCATTTGCAGCATCAGTAACTTGTACGATATCGTTTAAAGCTTCCACACGAGTCTCAACAACACTGCCTTTCACAATGGTATTTGCTCTCTCGGACAGGTCGCCAATGCTGGCATAACTCGGGTAATCTTCAGAAGCAATAATGGTCATGGGTGCATCGGATGGGGACGCGGTAGGTGTAACAGAAGAACATCCAACAGCAGATAAAATGAAAATGGAAGAGAGAAGCAGCGTTAATACTCGATTTTTGTTCATGGATAGGAATCCTCCTTGGATTTTTGGGATAAGTTTGTAACGGATTAGTACTTGGATTTTACGTTATTGATATCAAAAGTTTGGGGTTGGGTCATGGAATTGCGGTTGCGGGAGTAAGACATAATGGAAGGACTGCTTGTTGTTGGGTTGTCACCGAGCCAGATGGAGTGTCCGAGTTCGTGGACAAATACGCTTTGAATGAAGTTGGATAAGTTGGTTGCGTCAGGGGTAATTGTGGATGCATTGAGTTCGATGCGGAAGCTTACGACTTGACTGCCGGATACGGAGGCGTAGTTGACACCATATGCTGTATTATTGAAGTTTCCTGCGGTGATGGTGTTTGGGGAGTTACTTGTTTTGGTGAATTTAACTTTGGCACCTGCATTGTTCCAGTTGGTAAGGGAAGCGTCCATGGGAGTCTGCCATGCGGAGGCGTAATTATACGTACGAATGGGGATGGTGGTGCTGGGATAACCGTAGGTGAGAAAGGTTGCCGCATAGATGGTACTGCCAAACATCGCAATCGCTGAGAACAACATGATGCTCATCAAAAATTTCCTTTTCATACTTAAAACCTCCAATAAATGTATTTTATTCTCTATTATAGTAACAAGTAATAGTTGAGTTGAAATGAGTCCGAGGTCGTTGTTTTTGTCGTGAAAAACATGAAATATATCATGATCAGAGCATAATGGTGTCAAAATAAGTCATTTTCTGTTCGATATGCATGCATAATTTCCCTAAAGTTACAAACAATACATCCAACTTACACAGGGAAAGGTCGTGCTTGAGCATGTGCAACCGTTTTTCATTGGCAGCCGATTTGGACGAAGTCAGAGATCATTTCAAGATTCAGCGAGTGATGTATTATTACAAGAACCGATACAATATCAGCCCAACACAGCATACGCCGATTATTTTGCATCAGGATGGCGAGCGTGTATTGGATGAGTTTCGGTGGGGGTTCATTCCATTCTGGGGTCGTGATGCCGTTAACGCGAATCTCATGACGGTGCATGAGAATCCTTCCTATTACAAACTGGTAGAGACCAAGCGCTGCGTCATTCCCTGCAATGGATTATATTACTGGCGGCAAGAGGGCAAGAAAAGTTATGCAGTTCGTGTTGTCATGCCAGATCGCGGTCTGTTCGGCATTGCTGGGTTATACGAGGTGTGGAGAGATACACGGAAAGAGCCGCTTCGTACCTGCACGATGCTTATGACAGGCGCAAACATGGTTACACGCGAGTTTGGCAGTAAAATGCCAGCGATCCTCTCTGAAGAAGAGATCAACACCTGGCTTGATCCGGCTAATACACGGGTGACTCAGTTGTTACCGCTATTGAAATCGTATAACAGTACAGAGATGAATCTGTATCCAGTCACCCCAATGGTTGCCAACGATGAACACGATTGTTACGAATGCGTGGAAGAGATGGATCAGAAGCTGGCTTACGTTCGGAGTTTCTGAATATCCTTTGGATAGAGTGAAGGACTTTGGATAGAATGAAGAAGATTAAGGGGCTGAGAGTCTGGAGACACTCTGCTCTTTTTTTCCTTTCTGAAAATGAAAAGTTGCAATTGCAAAGAAACGTAACTATAATCATTACAGTAAGTGAACGCATATATTCATATATCTATTAAAAGAGATATTTATAATCAGGAGGGAACCACGAATGAATCCAAAGTTTAACCAGATGTTTGAACAAGTTTCACTACCGACTGGTATTACACTGAAAAACCGTATCGTGCTCGCTCCCATGACTCATATGTCCTCGAATGCGGATGGTACGATATCCGACGCTGAACTTGCTTATTATGCACGTCGCACCGGTGGTGCTGGCATGTCGATTACGGCTGTAGGGCATGTAACCGAGCATGGCATTGGTTTTCCGGCTCAGTTTGGCGTCTATGATGACCGCTTCATTCCTGGTCTGAAGAAACTGGCTGACACCATGAAACAACAAGGCTCCGTAGCTGTATTGCAAATTTTCCATGCGGGCCGTTTGACTCCTGAACAAGCTGTACCTGCGGGTCAAGTAGTTGCTCCTAGTCCGGTTGCAAGTGAGCGTCCGGGATCTCCTGAACCAAGAGAATTGACGGATGCCGAGATTACTTCCATTATCAAAGACTTTGGTGAAGCGACACGTCGTGCAATTGAAGCTGGTTTTGATGGTGTTGAGATTCACGGTGCTAACGGTTATCTGATCCAGCAATTCTTCTCCCCTCATTCCAACCGACGTGAAGATCGTTGGGGCGGAAGTGTAGAGAAACGTCTGACATTCCCGCTTGCTGTCGTGGATGAGATTCAGAAAGTGGTTGCCGAACATACGAAACTGCCGTTCATCATTGGTTACCGTTTCTCCCCGGAAGAGCCGGAAACACCGGGACTCACGATGGAAGATACGTATGCACTGGTGGATGCGCTTAAAGATAAAAACCTGGATTACCTGCACGTTTCCTTGAACGAATTCTGGTCCAAGCCAAGACGTGGCGAAGCAGATACACGTTCAAGAATGGAATTCATCCTGGATCGTGTGAACGGTAAATTGCCTGTGATTGGCGTAGGTTCAATTCATACAGCTGATGAGGCCGCTGAGGCGCTCCAAACGGGAGTACCACTACTTGCCATTGGACGTGAGCTGATTATTGAACCGGATTGGGTTGAGAAAATCGAGAGCGGACGGGAAGAAGATATTGAAACGATTCTGACCAAATCGGATCAGGAACGTCTGGTTATCCCTGACGGATTGTGGAATGCAATCATCCACACGCCGGGCTGGTTCCCTATGGCAGAAGATAAATAATATACACTTCAGAACTGGAATGGAGGGGGCGAAAGCTCCCTCTTTTTGCACATGGTCCAGATTCTTCTTGTCATCGCTCTGTGGTATGATGGATGAACAGGATCAACTGGATAATCAACGGTTTGGAGTGAAGGAATATGCTCGTAGCTGAACGGTATGAGAAAATAGTGGAATGGGTGGATACGCAAGGCAGCATGCGTGTGACCGAACTTAGTGAGCGCTGCGGGGTGACGGAAGAGACGATACGTCGTGATCTGGACAAGCTCGAACAGGCGGGCAGGCTCAGAAGGTCCCATGGCGGGGCGGTCAGCGTAAAATACAAGGAAGAGTTACAGTCGGAGATTCCGTATCCGGAACGTGCTGTAGCCCATGCAGAAGAGAAGCGCAGAATTGCAAGCGAAGCGGTGAAAATGGTGGAACCCGGCGACCGGATTGCTCTGGATGCAAGTACAACCGCGTGGTATATGGCGGCAGGATTGCCGAACATTCCACTGACCGTATTAACCAATTCGATAAAAGTGGCCGCAGAGCTGAGTAACAAGGAGCAGATTCGTGTGATTGCCACAGGTGGGCAATTGGCTTCGAAGTCACTGTCTTTTGTAGGTCCTCTCGCGGAACGTTCGTTGGATGCGTATCATGTCGATAAAGTGTTTTTGTCTTGCAAAGGGGTGCATCTGACCAAAGGCATCAGTGAGTCAAATGAATTACAGGCCTTGGTGAAGCAGAAAATGATCCAGATTGCGGATGAAGTCATATTACTTGCAGATTCCAGCAAATTTAATATACAGGCATTTACCAGAGTCGCTGAGATGAGCAGTGTGGCAAAAGTGATTACAGATCAGGGTGTAGATGAAGAGCAAGTTAGCGCATTGATTGAGCAGAATATTACGTGTATACGTGTGTAAATAAGAAAGGAATGAATGTCATGAAACATCCTTTTCATCTGAAAGCGGTATGGAATGGTGGGCGTAACAGTGAGGGAACAATCGATGCAGGTGGATTAAAAACGGTCATATCGATTCCGAAGGAGATGGGCGGACCCGGTACGGGAACTAACCCGGACGAGATGCTGCTGGGTGCAGCCTCCACCTGTTACCTGATCACACTGGCAGCGATGCTGGAGCGTTCGGATATTACGCCGGATGAATTGACGCTTGAATCGGAAGCAACGGTAGATGTTACGAATAACGTATTTACGTACGAACGGATCGTACATAGACCCCGGATTGTACTCAGCCAAGATGCTTCAGAGGCGGATCTGACCAAGGCTGAGCGCCTGGCGCATAAGGCTGAATCATCCTGTATGATCTCCCGAGCGGTGGCAGGTAATGTCCAGATGGAGACACAACCGGTCATTGTTACTACAGGAGCTAACGCGGTGTGATATACTGAAGAATAGACGATTCAAGTTGTCATTTGTGTAAAATAAGGAGTAATTCGGTATGAACACACAGAAGCGCAAGACTAACCGCTGGGTACGTTTAACACGTGCTATGAAGCTGAATTTTCTCAAATTGTTACGTGCTCCCGGAGGTGCCCATAAAGTATCTACCGGATTTGCCATAGGGTTCGGACTGGAACTGATCGTGATCTCGACCGCTTCCCTGATATATCTCGTATTTTATCCAATTGTGCGATTGTCTGGGGGTTCGGTGCCAGCAGCGATTGTTGGTAATGTGATCGGGAAACTTACGTTTTTACCTATTATCCTGATGCCACTCGCGAAACAAATTGGCTCATGGATATTGCCTGCTCACAGCATGGGACAGGGACCGGTACATGAGAGTGCATTCATGGAGCTGTTTCGCGGAAACTGGTCGGCCGTGAGTGAATTGTTGCTTGGTGGACTGGATATTCTGGCAGGCATGTCCGTGTTTGGTGTCATTCTGGGTGTGATTTCGTACTTTGTCGTGAAATTCTTCTACGTCAGAGCGCTCAACCGGCGTTATGAACGCCGGCTGGAGAAACGCCGACAAGCGGATATCGCTTCGGTATCACCTCCGGTATTAATCAGGAAGCCATCACAATCATAATGGGCAGCATCAACATGGATGCGGCGGTGGTCCACAGAATGCAGCGGGATACAAACTGCGGAGAAGCATTGAACTGTTCAGCCAAAATAACGGCGTTCACTGCGGTCGGCATCGATGCGAGGATCAGCAGCACACTGAACAACGTGCCTTCGACCTGAAGCGCGGTCAGTATCAGCCAGGACAGGATTGGCGCAGCTGCGAGACGGACCACAAGCCCGGTCCAGAAAGCTCGGCGTACATTGGGCAACCAAGGCACCGTTGCCCCTTTTGGTCTGAGCATCTGTGCTCCCAGAATGGCGAGAACGACAGGAGAGTAGCCCGCAGCCAGCATGGAGATCCCCCCATCCAGCGCTTCAGGCAGGCTCAGATTGGACGCACGCAGCGCAATGGCGATGCCAGCAGCATAAATGGATGGCATGCGGAAAACGGACAGGATCGCATCTTTTACCGTGAATTCGGATCTCGCGGCAAAAAAGATACCTACCGTATTAACAATAATCATCTGTCCAATAACGTAGACAGAAGCCTTGTCCAGTCCAAGCTGACCAAAGGCAAGCAGTACAAGCGGGAGCCCGTAATTCACGCAGTTCGTAAACGTGGAGACGAGGGTGAGACCCGCTTTTTCGCTTGCACCCAGACGGAAAATCCGGCTTAACAGCTCGGCGAGTGCCCACAAGGCAATCAGATTAATAATAGAGAACCAGAACGTGCTGGTGACGTCCGTCCAGGTAATCTCTGCATGCAGCAATGTATTGAAGATGAGCGCAGGGCTCAAAATATAAAGGGAAAAGGTCGAGAGCGACCGGGTATCCCAATTTTTGAAGCGTTTTAACAGAATACCTCCAATCACGGGAAGTGAGATCGGCAGGAACACATGGTATAACGTGAGTAAAAATGAGTGAAGCAATGCAATTCAGTCCCTTCTGGATGAAAAACCTATCTTATCATAGCAGAAGATGCATCTCATATGAATGGATATCAGTATGATGATGTGTAGTAATCGCCTTGTTTAACTAAGGATTTCCCTGCTGGGCAACGACAGCGGATTGCTATTTTGATATGGCAGATTTATTATAGAAGAGGTGCAACAAGATTACATACACATAGAGGAGGAAACTGTAATGAGTGAATCAAAACGCTTGCTCGTACTTGCTGGCTCTTACGCTGAAGCGGAAAATGAGGGCATTTATGCATATGAATTGAATGAGGATACAGGCAGCTTGTCCAAGCTTGACGGCATTGCGGGCGTGAAAAACCCAACGTTTGTCAACGTGGATGCTGAGGGTAACAAACTGTATGCGATTGGTGAAACAGCGTCAGCTGAAGGCAACAAAATGTCTGAAGCGGTAGCTCTGAGCATTGATCCTTCTACAGGAAAATTAACGTTGCTGAACCGGAGTAACTCCATTTCAGCTCCGCCATGTCACATCCAGCGTGACCCTTCCGGCAAATACTTGATTCTCTCCAGCTACCACGGTGGTCTGGTAGGTCTGCAAGCCTTGACGGATAACGGTGAAGTTGGAGCGCTTCTGGACGAGAAGAAACATGAAGGACAAGGTGCGCATCCTGAGCGTCAGGACAAGCCACATGTGCACTCCGCCTTCTTCAGCCCGGATGGTAAATACATGATGGTACAGGATCTGGGCGCGGATAACATTGCGATCTATTCCATTGATGCAGACAAAAATGAACTTGTGCTGCACAGTGAAACTAAAACGCATCCGGGAGCTGGCCCACGTCACTTGGCGTTCCACCCGAATGGTCAATTCGCTTATGTGATCAACGAAGTGGATTCTTCCATTACTTCGTTCCAATATGATGCAGCAGCGGGTACGTTGACTGAATTGTCTACCGTATCTACATTGCCTGATGGATATGATGGCAAAGAAAATACAACAGCGGAAATCACAGTTTCCAATGATGGACGTTATGTATATGGTTCTAACCGTGGACATGACAGCATCGTTGTATTTGCAGTAGATGCAGACAAAGGTCACCTGACACTGGTTGAGCATGTATCTGCTGAAGGTGAGCACCCGCGTCATTTTGCTCTGACACCTAACGGCAAATTGCTGATCGCAGCTAACCGCGATACGAACAACCTCGTGACATTCACGGTAGATCAGGAGAGCGGCCGTCTGAAATACACAGGTCACAGCACAGGTGTATCCAAGCCGGTATGCGTGAAACCAGTATATCTGTAAAATGATAAATTTCTAAACCAGCCCTGGCTGGATTGAAAATGATAAAGATAAATATAAAGACCCTGCCTTGTGGCGGGGTCTTTATATTGAATATCTAATTGGATGATTAGGCTGCTGTTCAGCTGTAAGCGGGTGGATTTGAATAGAGGATTAATTCTATATTTAATTCACCTAACAACGAAAGATTATCAATAGTATCGCCCGAGTAACTACCCCACTTCAAAGTGCGTACTTCCTGAATGGATAGTCAGGGTCTACAATGAGTGAGTAGCCAAAAACAAACACTGCATGCATCTGAACAGACCAATTGGTGCAGGCTAAATATCTGATTATTATTTTTACAGGAACGAATCATACTTGAACAACAAAGGAGAAATAAATGATGAAATTGCAATTGGCGCTTGACTTGGTAAATATCCCTGAAGGTATCGCACTGGTTAAAGAGGTTGAACAATATATTGATATCGTTGAGATTGGTACACCAATCGTTATTAATGAAGGTTTGCACGCGGTTAAAGCGATGAAAGAAGCATTCCCTAATCTGCAAGTTCTTGCAGACCTTAAAATTATGGATGCTGGTGGTTATGAAATCATGAAAGCAGCTGAGGCTGGTGCGGATCTGATCACTGTGCTTGGGGCAACCAATGACAGTACGATCAAAGGTGCAGTAGCAGAAGCGAAGAAACAAAACAAACAAGTTCTTGTGGACATGATCAACGTGCCTAACCTTGAACAACGTGCTCGTGAAATTGATGCGCTTGGCGTAGATTACATCTGTGTACACACAGGTTATGACCTGCAAGCTGAAGGACAAAGCCCGTTCGTAGATCTGCAAACGATCAAAGCTGCTGTGAAAAATGCTAAAACGGCTGTCGCTGGTGGAATCAAGCTGGAAACATTGCCAGAAGTAATCAAAGCACAACCGGATCTGGTTATTGTAGGCGGCGGTATCACAGGACAAGCGGACAAAGCGGCAGTTGCAGCTGAAATGCAACGTCTTGTTAAACAAGGGTAAGCGAATGAGCAAAACACAGTACGCAGCTGACATCTTGAAGGAGCTGGAACGTACGTTAAGCCAGATCGACGATGCTGAAATGCAAGCGATGGCTGAACATATTCTGGCTGCAGAACAGATTTTTGTAGCAGGAGCAGGCCGGTCAGGACTTATGGGAAAGGCTTTTGCCATGAGACTGATGCAGATGGGGCTTCGTGTATATGTGGTGGGCGAGACCGTAACACCTGGGATCAGCTCGAAGGATTTCCTCTTGCTGTGCTCTGGCTCAGGAGAGACAGGCAGTCTCGCAGCTATGGCTAAGAAGGCTAGTCAAGCAGGAGCACCTGTCGGCCTGATTACGATCAAGCCAGAGTCCACGATCGGTCAATTGGCAACTACGGTAGTGCGCCTTCCGGCTTCAGCCAAAGAGGACACAGCGACTTCCGGAGCGGAAGTAACCATCCAGCCAATGGGCTCGCTGTTTGAACAGGGACTGTTAATCGGCATGGATGCTCTCATCCTTACGATGATGGAAATGAAGGGTATGACCGGAGCGGATATGTTTGGCCGCCACGCGAACCTGGAATAGTGAATAGATGAAAGACCGGAATCCTTTGATTATGAAGGGTTCTGGTCTTTTCTGCGATACATAGTCATTCATCTGTATAGATTTTATCCGTGATTTTCAGTTAAACTTTGCATCCCGACCAGGCTGTAGTAGAATTAATAGATAGCTGTATCGAATGAATGTACTTATTACATCATGCATGGAGCGGAAAGCTTACCTCGTGTGAAGTGTCCCCGTGATATGTGTAATATACGCGATATAAGATTGAAGATGAGGGGGCTCGGAGCCATGGCAGCCGAAGTCAAGGAACGGATTAATCTGAAAGAAATCAACTGTGAGAAGGAATTGACCCTTGCGGTGATTGGTGGCAAATGGAAACTGATTATTTTGTGGCATTTGGGTCTGGAAGGCACCAAACGTTTCAGTGAGCTGAAACGCCTAATCCCTCATATTACCCAGAAGATGCTGACCAACCAGCTTCGTGAGCTGGAGGAAGACAAACTGATTGAGCGCAAGGTGTATGCAGAGGTACCTCCTCGGGTGGAATATACGTTGACAGATCACGGTCAGAGCCTGATGCCCGTCCTGCACGCGATGTATAACTGGGGTAAAAATTACGGCGAAAATGTAATCTGGAAAGAAAGCTAAATAAGTAAGTTCTATAATGAACCGCCGGGTAAATGGATTCTTCCATTACCTGGCGGTTTTTTAGTTACTTTCAGACCATGGTCACATGAGCAAAAGTTTATACGAAACGTGGAGAACAGAAATAGCTTGAAGAAGCGTAGCTAAAAGCTTTCTGAAAGAAAGCTACATCGCAAGCATATAATGGCTTTTATCCTAGATACCCCTTTTATATAGATGGAACTAAACATTCACACGAGAACGTAGAGGACAGAAGAACCTGAAGAAGCGGAGCGTTCGCCTTTATCACCGGATTTTCACCTTTGAAAAAGGGAATCAAAAAAATCTGGGGATAACAGCGATCGGAAGGTTGTTCTGTCATCGGAGTGGTAAGTGTGAATATTCTTTAGTCCAATCTATAGTCCCCTGAACCAAAAGTCTCATTATTTGCAAATGTCATGTATACATAAACCGATTATGATACGATGAGAGATATTGGAAATGCAAGGAGGATGACAACTAAAGATGGAAAAAATACGTACACGTGCTGAGGTAAATCCGGAAACTACTTGGGATCTGAAAGACTTGTTTGTAACCGATGTAGAGTGGGAGCAGGAGCTTCGATCACTTCCACTGGCTGCTGCCCAGATCGAAACGTTCAAAGGACGTCTGGGCGAAGGCGCTGAACAATTGCTGGCTTGTCTGGATGCGCGTGAAGCTTTGCAGGAGCGGATCGGAAAGACGGCTTCTTATGCCCGCTTGAAGCAGTCAGAGGACAGCACCAATCCGGTCAATATTGAGAATTCAGCTAAAGCAGGAGATATCCTATCAAATCTGTCGTCGTCCTTGTCTTTTGTCAATTCGGAGATCGTTGATCTGCCGGAGGGAACCGTTGAACGTTACCTTGAAGAACTTCCGGGATTGCAGCCGTATGCGCGCAGTTTGGACCGTTTAATTCGAGAAAAAGCACATCGACTCACGCCAGAGACCGAGAAGGTACTTGCCTCACTCGGAGAGGTACTGGATTCGCCATACCGTATCTATCTGCGCGGTAAACTGGCAGACATGACGTTTGACGATGCTCTCGATGGAGAAGACAATAATCGGCCACTGTCTTGGTCATTCTATGAAAATAATTATGAGATGTCATCTGATACCAAGCTGCGCCGTTCTGCTTATGCTGCGTTCAGCTCGACATTAAATGATTACAAAAATACGTTCGCAGAAGGTTATGCAACCGAAGTGAAGAAACAGGTTGTCCTATCCAGACTGCGTGGTTACGACGATGTTACAGATATGCTTATCAGCCCACAGCAAGTGAGCAAAGAGATGTACAATAATATTCTGGATATTATCCAGCAGGAACTCGCACCTCATATGCGCAGACTGGCCGCTCTTAAGAAACGTGAGCTGGGTCTGGACAAACTGCTGTTTTGTGATCTGAAGGCTCCGCTTGATCCTGAATTTAGCCCTGCCATTACATATGATGAGGCGTGCACACTCATTCGAGAAGCACTTGATGTGCTTGGGCGGGAGTACGGCGAGATCGTAGAGCGCGCATTCAGTGATCGCTGGGTGGATTACGCAGATAATGCAGGCAAATCCACAGGGGCATTTTGCTCCTCTATATATGGTTCACACTCCTATATCTTAATTTCATGGGCAAATAATATGCGTGGAGCATTTACACTTGCCCATGAAGTGGGGCATGCAGGCCACTTCATGCTTGCGGGACGTTACCAACGGCTCACGAATACACGGCCATCTCTTTATTTCATTGAGGCACCATCGACCATGAATGAAATGCTGCTGGCAGACCATCTATTGAAGCGTTCCGATAATCCAAGAATGCGTCGCTGGGTCATATTGCAACTGTTAAACACATATTACCATAACTTCGTTACACATCTGCTGGAAGGTGAATTACAGCGCAGGGTGTATGCACGCGCAACCAAAGATGAGCCCATTACGGCGAAGACGTTAAGTCAGCTCAAAGGAGACATCCTTTCCGAATTCTGGGGACCTGATCTTGTAATTGATGAAGGGGCCAAACTCACGTGGATGAGACAACCTCATTATTATATGGGACTATATCCATATACCTATGCGGCAGGTTTGACGGCTTCCACCGCGGCAGCACAGAAGATTCGGGAAGAAGGACAGCCTGCGGTAGATCGCTGGCTTGATGCACTCAAAGCTGGTGGAAGTCTCACTCCACAGGAGTTAATGAAGCTTGCGGGTGTGGATATGTCCGGACCTGAGCCAATTCGTTCTGCGGTTGCTTATGTCGGTAGTCTGGTCGACGAACTTGAACGTCTGTATTCCTGATCTGGTTCATATAGTATACGGACAAGGCAGAACGGGTTGTCTGCATGCACCGCCTTCCTTGCGTGGGGGGCGGTGCATCTTATTTTTGCAAGGGGAAAGGAACGATGATGAATGGCGTTAACGAGCGTGTCCTCATCGATGGGCCGATTAAGCGTAGACGGCTTTGGTGTGTTTGACGACATGAGTGGAGTACCGGGTTTTGAAGGCAATCAGGGTGGTTTTTTTTCGGGATTGAATGAGTTTGGTGCCATGGGTGCGTTTGTTTCCATTTTTATTGGTGCCGTATTTCTTATTGTTGCGGGAGTTCTCGTTTTTGTTATTATTTCAGGGGTACGCACGTGGTCATCGAATAACGCAGCGGCTTTGTTAACCCTGCACTCAACGGTGGTGGCCAAACGAACGGAAGTGTCAGGTGGCAGCGGGGATAGCCGTGCGACTACCCGGTATTATGTTACATTTGAATTCGACAATGGGGAGCGCACTGAACTAATTGTTGGCGGAAACCATTATGGCATGATGGTGGAAAATGATCGAGGGATGCTGACGTATCAGGGGACACGTTTCAAGCATTTTGAGAGAGATGTACAGCCCCAGTCGGGAGTAAACAAAGGTCAATTTTATACGTAAAAAAAGAACTGCGGCTCCTCCCAAGTGGGAGAGAGTCGTTTTTGGTATACCCAAAAGAAAGAAAAACCGAAGGGTATTCAAACGCTTACAATGGTGATATACTCGTAAAATAAAGTAAAACAGTATTAAACAAAAGCAAACAAACAATAAATACAGAATAAAGTACAGGGTTACGGACTGAATCAAGTGATGCCGTTTGGAAAATAGGATTGGTTCGAAAGGTTGGTGAAGCGCGGTGAGTGTGCTGGCTTATGATTTGGGCGCTGGGAGCGGGAGAGGGCTACTAGGACATCTGAATGATCGTGGGATCGAAACGAGCGAAATTCATCGGTTCAAGAATGAACCGGTGAAGGTTGGCGAGCGGATGCACTGGGATATTCTGCGATTACATCATGAATTGTTGCAAGGACTTACTCTTGTGAAACAGCAGGGAGAACAGCCGGAGAGCCTGGGGATTGATTCCTGGGGCGTTGATTTTGGTCTGCTTGGCAGTAATGGTGAGCTTCTGGGTAACCCGTATCATTACCGTGATACACAGTTTAACGGCATGATGGATCAGGTACGTCAAGAACTGAGCTCCCAGCGAATCTTCGAACGTACAGGGATTCAGTTTCTTAGCTTTAATACCCTGTATCAGTTGGCAACCCTTCAACGTAGCGGTTCTCCGCTTCTTCATGAAGCAGAGCGGTTTCTCATGATTCCGGATTTGCTTCGATATTTTCTGACGGGAGAAGCCGTGAATGAGTTCACCAATGCAACGACAACACAAATATATAATCCATCGGAGGGTCAATGGGACGGAGAGTTGCTGAAGCATATTCGCATTTCGGAGAAACTCTTTGGTGAAGTGGTGATGCCAGGCACCCGTGTTGGACAGTTGCGCAGCAGCATCTGTAACGACCTTGGTCTTTCTCCTATACCTGTGATCGCAGTAGCGGAGCATGATACGGGTTCAGCCGTTGTGGCTGTTCCTGCAACGGAACGTTCATTTGCTTACCTGAGCTGTGGAACCTGGTCCCTGATGGGGACGGAGATAGATCATCCTGCGATTAGTGCCGAGAGTCTGGCTTTGAACTTCACGAATGAAGGCGGGGCGGGCGGAACATTCCGTCTGCTGAAGAACATTATGGGCTTATGGATTTTGCAGGAAAGCATGCGGGAGTGGGACCGCCAAGGGCAGGGAATTAGCTATGATGCGTTATTAGCAAAGGCTGAACAGGCACCTCCATTTGCCAGTTTGTTTGATCCGGATGATGAACTGTTTATGCCAGCAGGAGATATGACGACGCGTATACGTCAGTATTGCCGTGATACAGGGCAGGTGATACCAGAGAATCAGGGGGCTATTGCCCGGGCAATTCTGGAGAGTCTGGCATTGAAGTATAGGAGAGTCCTGGAATGGACGGAACAATTATCGGGACAGACGTTCAACGGATTGCATATGGTCGGAGGAGGTATCCAGAACCGCCTGTTATGTCAGTGGACTGCAAATTCCATTGGCAAGCCGGTATGGGCAGGTCCGGCAGAGGGAAGTGCCATCGGGAATATGGCCGTGCAATGGATGGCGAGTGGAGCTTTTAAAGATATCTGGGAGGCCCGTAAGGCCATTCGAGATTCATTTCCGGTAACTACGTATGAGCCGCAAGACAGGTCAATCTGGGAAGATGTTTACGGCAGATTTCTGCGTGTGACGGCTTCATCTAATTCACAAGCGGGGAGTGAGGTGTAACATGCTGGCAGCCGAGCGGTATGACCGAATTGTGGAGATGGTGAATGTAAAGGGCAGTATGCGTGTATCCGAGCTTAGTGAGCGCTGCCGGGTGACGGAGGAAACCATCCGGCGTGACCTGGATCGGCTGGAACAGGCAGGACGACTACGCCGATCTCACGGTGGTGCAGTGAGTGTGAAGGAAGATCAACCGGAGATCCCTTACCGGATCAGGGAGACAACACATGCGGAAGAGAAAAAGCGGATTGCACAAGCGGCTCTGGCGATGATTAATCCGGGTGATCGCATTCTGTTGGATGCGAGCACAACGGCAGGTTATATGGCAGCGAACATGCCGGATTTCCCGCTGACGGTTTTAACCAACTCGATTCAAATCGCCACTGAACTCAGCGGCCGTGACAAGGTTGAGGTCATCTCAACAGGGGGCCAGTTGGCATCTCGCTCGTTGTCTTTTGTTGGGCCGCTCGCGGAGCGTTCTCTGGAAACGTATCACGTGGATAAAATGTTCATGTCGTGCAAAGGTGTACATCTCGAAGGTGGCGGAATCAGTGAATCCAATGAACTCCAGGCAAGGCTGAAGCAGAAGATGGTTGGCATATCCGATCAAGTCATCTTACTTGCAGATGCCAGTAAATTTGGTGTCCGTGCTTTTGCCCGGGTATCCGGGTTAAATGCAGTCCATACGATCGTTACCGATCAGCCATTGGAGGCTGAACAGACAGAACGTTTGAGCGGATACGACATCGAGATTATCACAGTTTAAACAGCGATCGGAAGGTTATTCTGTCATCGGAGTGTTCAGTGTAAATATTCTTTAGTTATTCATCTACTAATCAGTTAATAGGAGCGTGTAATTATGAAGGTCTCCTTATTCATTACCTGCCTCAGCGATGCCATCTATCCCCGAGTGGGGGAAGCCATGGTCAGATTGCTCGCCGCTCATGGCGTTCGGCTGGATTTTCCACCGGTTCAGACCTGCTGCGGTCAGCCTTCCTACAATAGCGGGTACTGGGATGAGACTCGGGTAGCGGCCAAAACGATTCTTGAAGCATTTGACGACAGTGATTTTGTGGTATGTCCTTCCGGATCGTGTACGTATATGATTCATCATTATCCCGAACTGTTCGCGGATGAACCGGTGTGGCTGGAGAAGGCAAAACGATTGGAAGCGAAAGCCTATGAGTTTACTCAATTCCTCGTTCAGGTACTCGGGATAACCGATCTGGGCGCACATTTTCCACACAAAGTAACCTATCATCCATCCTGCCACGGCAGTCGTCTGCTGGGTGTAAAGGATGAGCCGATGGCATTACTATCCCAAGTAAAGGGACTGGAATTGGTCCCCCTGCCGTTTGCTGAGGATTGCTGCGGGTTTGGGGGTACCTTTGCCATTAAAATGTCCGATATTTCGGGAGCGATGGTGACGGAGAAGGTTGATCATGTCAAAGAGACACAAGCTGAAGTGCTGGTTGGTCTGGACATGGCCTGTCTGATGAATATTGCAGGTAATCTGCGTTATCGGAATGAACCGGTGCGTGTGATGCATCTGGCGGAACTACTGTATGAGGGGGTGCGAACAGGATGAGCCAACCGGGAGTTATGGATACTACGGTCAAAGAACGTGCCGGACTGGCCTTGAATGATGATTTTCTGCGTAAAGCGGTCAAATTCACGACAGAACGATTGCGTAACGGAAAGAAGTCTGCCTCAGAAGAACATGGAAATTGGGATGAATGGCGGGAGCGTGGCCGTCAGATTCGTCTGCATACGATTGCGTATCTTGATTATTATCTGAATGAATTTGTGAATAACGCCCGTGCGAACGGGGTTCATATTCATTTTGCAGATACATCGGTGGAAGCAGCGGCCATTGCGCTGGATATTGCGGCGCACAAGCAGGCTTCTACGGTGGTGAAGTCCAAATCGATGGTGTCGGAGGAAGTACATCTGAATCATGTGCTGGAGTCGGCGGGCATTGAAGCCATCGAGACCGACCTGGGTGAATACATCATACAGTTGGCAGGCGAGGCCCCATCTCATATTGTCATTCCAGCCATCCATAAGAACCGCTATCAGATTGCAGAGTTGTTATCGAAGGAAGCGGGTGAAATTCTGGAGCCGGACACAACGGTACTTGCCGGATTTGTTCGCAAAAAGCTGCGCGAGAAGTTCCTCGAAGCAGATATAGGCATGACCGGCTGTAATTTTGCGATTGCAGAGACAGGTTCCATGGTTTTGTTCGAAAATGAAGGCAATGCCCGTATGGTATCCACTGTTCCAAAAACGCAGATTACACTGATGGGCATGGAGCGAATCATCCCCTCGTGGACAGATCTGGAGGTTATGGCAACCTTGTTGCCACGTTCTGCAACAGGTCAGAAATTAACGATGTACATGTCAGGTATCACAGGTCCTCGCCGTACAGCTGATGCGGATGGGCCGGATGAAATGCACATTATTATCGTGGATAACGGTCGATCCCTTCAGCTCGGTGATCCCGAATTCCAAGAACTGCTGAATTGTATTCGCTGCGGCGCGTGTCTGAATGCTTGCCCGGTATATCGCCATATTGGGGGCCATGCCTATGGTGGCACCTATAGTGGTCCGATTGGTGCGGTACTGACACCTGCACTCAATGGCAATATTGATGAATGGAATGATATTGCGGGTGCTTCGAGTCTGTGTGGAGCCTGTTACGAAGCATGTCCAGTTAAAATACCGCTACATGATATGCTTGTTTATCTACGCAGGCGTAAAGTGGAAGACGGTCATGGAAACAAAATGGAGAGCATGGGCATGAAGGGTTTTGCTGCCGTTGTATCCAATTCCAAACGCTTCAGTGCGGCCATACGTCTGGGACAGATTGGGCAGAAGGCAGTTGTACGCAACAACGGCATTTCTCTCAAGCTGGGTCCACTCAAAGGCTGGAACAATTATCGGGTTGCGCCAAGTCTCGCCAAGAAATCTTTCCGGCAACAATGGAACAAGCTGGATCAGGAACTGAACGAGGAGCAACAAGCCATGGATTCTTCCGTTCGCAGCCGTATGGAGCAGATTATTCGTGAACGAGAAGAAGGGGAGGGGAAGAAGCATGGTCACTGAACATCAGCAATGGCTTGTACAATTGGAGAAGAAGTCCATTGAGAAACAGGAGCAGTTCATGAATGACATTGCTTCGAAATTGAGAAGACCAAGGCAACGTCAAGCGCCGACCCAACCCTTTCGGGGAGCACCCGACTTTTGGACTGAATTGGAATGGGATGAAGAGAAGCGTATTCAAGCATTTACGGATAACTTTGTAAGTGTAGGCGCCCACATTGCCCGGGTTCAGAACATGGAAGAAGTATCTCAATTTATAGCCAACAAATCTCATGAGCTGAGTGCCAAATATATCATTCGTCAAAATGAACAGGCGCTAAAGGATCTCGGATTGGAAGAGCAGTTAACGGATGTGCAGATCTCAGTCTGGAATAGTCAGGCGGATGAGAACTGGAGGGCTCGTGCAGCTGAGGCTGATATCGGTGTGGTCATGGCAGATTATGCGACAGCATACACAGGCTCGGTTACTGTACTTTCTTCACCGGAAAAAGGTCGCTCGGTTAGTCTGTTGCCTACGGTACTCATCATCATTATTCCAGTGGATCGACTGTACACCAGACTGGGTGAGACGCTGGATCGATTTGACGAAGCGGGAAGAGAGAATCTTCCGGCAGGTATCCACTTTATTTCAGGGCCAAGCCGCTCTTCCGATATTGAAAATGATTTAACCATTGGCGTACACGGACCAGGGATTGTATATGGTTTAATCATGGGTTAACGGTGTGCTAAGCGTGATGTCAAATCATGATTTTAATAACTGTCCAAGATGCAGTATTTGAATGCTGAGGGCAGTTTTTTATTTGGTCTACTATAGTTAAAAACTATTAAAATTATATTAATTATATATTTCACCTATTAATATGGTGGGTGTATAATTCTTCTCAAAGAGAGAATTGATGTGAGATACAAAAGTGAAAGAGGAGGATGAATACAGATGAGTATATTTTCTTACCAAGTTCCGTTTATGGAGGGACACAAGGGTGATTTTTCTGCTTATAAAGGGAAGGTTCTGCTTATTGTGAATACAGCAAGTCGGTGCAGCTACTCCCGGCAATTCAGTGAACTTCAGCAGATGTATGAGAGATATGGTGATCAGGGGCTGGAGATTCTGGCGTTCCCTTGTAATCAGTTTAACGACAAAGAACCTGGCAGTAGCTTTGAGATTGCCGAGTATTGCAGGAGTCAGTTTCAGATCTCCTTTCCGATCCTCGAGAAGGTTGAGGTCGTTGGGCAATTCATGCATCCTTTGTTCCGTTATCTGATTGAAGAAGCGCCATTTCAAGGTTATGATCTGGACACGAAGGAAGGACAGTGGATGGACACCTTTGTGAAGGAGAAGCATCCAGAATTGTATCAAGGGGACGGGATCAAATGGAATTTCACCAAATTCCTGATTGACCGCAGTGGGAACGTCCATGGCCGTTATGAAACGACAGTTGCTCCATTAGAGATGGAGTCGGCTATTCAGTTTCTGTTAAAGAAATCATAAGTATACCTTAATCCCTGTCCTGAGGTCCTATGACTTTGGGACTGTTGAAGATTGGAACTGGAAATGTTAGGGTAAAAGAAGATAACGAAGTCCTCCATTTTTTTTAATCAAAAATGACCAATATACCATTTCAGTCAGTTAGTTCTTTGTTGGTTTTATCGTTATCTGGATGAAATATGAAAATGTGCAAAAAATAACTTGAATCTGTTGATCTGAAGAGCAAGTGTATCGCGTCTGTAAATCAAGTCATTATTTTGTAGTTGTAGAACTCTTAACATGGAAAGAAGGAGTGAGTGTATGCCACCAATTTCAGTGCCTCAACCGAAAACATTTGGCCCACTGGGCAATTTGCCGCAATTAAACTTTGAAGAGCCGGTGCAGTCCCTGGTGAAACTGGCTGAAGAATATGGACCGATCTTTCGTATGGAGTACCCCGGGCGAAGTGAATTGTATATTTCCGGTCACAAACTGGTCGCCGAGGTAACGGATGAATCCAAATTCGACAAACGTGTATGGGCACCCCTTGCGAAGGTTCGTGCTTTTGCAGGAGATGGGCTATTTACGAGTTGGACCGAGGAGCCGAATTGGAAAAAAGCCCATAACGTACTGCTGCCAAGTTTCAGTCAACGCGCCATGCAGGGATACCACAACAAAATGATTGATCTGGCTGTGCAGCTGGTTCAGAAATGGTCACGATTGAACCCGGATGAGACGGTTAACGTTCCGGATGATATGACACGTCTTACGCTCGACACGATTGGACTCTGTGGGTTCAACTATCGGTTTAACAGCTTCTACCGGGAAGAACCACATCCATTCATTACGAGCATGGTTCGTGCGTTGGATGAATCCATGAGTTCATTGCAGCGACTGCGTCTGCAAGACAAGCTGATGATCACCAAAAAGAAACAGTTTGAACAGGATATCCGTTCCATGTTCTCTTTGGTGGATCACATTATTGCCGAGCGTAAAGAGAAACCGCAGGAAGGCGCAGATGATCTGTTGTCCCACATGCTCAGCGGCAAGGACCCGGAGACAGGAGAAACGCTGGATGATGAGAACATCCGTTATCAGATTATTACATTCCTGATTGCTGGACATGAGACCACAAGTGGACTGTTATCCTTCGCCGTTTATTATCTGATGAAGAATCCGGATACGCTGGCTAAAGCCCAAGCTGAGGTGGATCAGATTCTGAAAGATCCGGTTCCCACGTACAACCAGGTTCGCAATCTGAAGTACGTCCGCATGGTTTTGAACGAAGCATTGCGGTTATGGCCAACGGCCCCGGCATTTTCCCTGTATGCAAAAGAGGACACGGTACTTGCGGGTCAATATCCTTTACAAAAAGGAGACAGCGTCAGTGTACTTATTCCCAAGCTGCATCGTGACCGCGAAGCATGGGGAGACGACGTAGAGGAATTCCGCCCGGAACGGTTCGAAGATCCGAGCAAAGTGCCGCATGATGCCTATAAACCTTTTGGTAACGGCCAACGGGCCTGCATTGGTCAGCAGTTTGCACTTCAGGAAGCAACGCTGGTACTGGGCATGGTGCTGAAGCATTTTGACTTCATCGATCATTCTGATTATCAGTTAAAGGTGAAAGAAACGCTGACGCTCAAACCGGATAACTTCACAATTCGTGTACGTGCGCGTGGGGGGCAGCCAGTCATGGCCGTTCCGGGTGTAGCGGTCGAAGAACCAAAGCCGGTTGCCAAAAGAACAGAGCCGGATGCGGCCAATGCCCATCATACACCAATGCTTGTTCTGTACGGTTCCAATCTGGGTACAGCTGAAGGCATTGCTCGTGAAATTGCGGATACCGCCAGATATCAGGGTTTCCGGAGTGAGGTCGCTGCGCTGGATGATCGTGTTGGCAAACTGCCAAAGGAGGGTGCCGTCATTATTGTCAGTGCATCCTATAACGGTCAGCCGCCAAGTAATGCCAAGATGTTTGTCGAGTGGATTGAACACGCCGATGCCAATGAATTCAAAGGGGTGCGTTTCGCCGTTCTTGGATGCGGTGACCACAACTGGGCCAGCACCTATCAGCGTATTCCGCGTCTAATCGATGAACAGTTATCTTCCAGAGGAGCAGAGCGGTTATCACCGCTGGGTGAGTCAGATGCTAGCGGAGATTTCGAGAAACAGGTGGGGGATTGGACAGAGCAATTATGGCCTGATCTCGCACGAACAATGGGACTGAAGCTAAACACAAGCTCCAATAGCGAACGCAGTTCACTATCTGTACAGTTTGTCAGTGGGCTCGCCGTAACACCGCTTGCGGATACGTATGATGCTCATGTGGCAGAAGTGCTCGAGAACAGGGAGCTTCACGACGCGGGCAGTGAACGCAGCACACGTCACCTGGAGATCAAATTGCCTGAAGGCATAACCTACAAGGAAGGGGATCACCTGGGCATTCTGCCGCAGAATCCACCGGAACTTGTGGAACGTGTACTTCGTCGATACGGGTTTACCGGAACGGAGCATCTCGTTCTGGATGCATCCGGTCGGAGTGCCGCACATCTACCATTGCATCAACCGGTTAACCTGTATGATCTGCTCAGTCATAGCGTCGAGCTTCAGGAGGCGGCAACTCGTGCGCAGTTGAGAGAAATGGCAGCATACACCGTATGTCCACCGCATAAGAAGGAACTTGAAGCGCTGCTTGATGAATCTGTGTATATGGATGAAGTGCGGAATAAACGGATCTCCATGCTGGATTATCTGGTGAAATATGAGGCATGTGAACTGCCGTTTGAGCGTTTCCTTGAATTACTGCCTTCATTAAAAGCCAGATATTATTCGATCTCCAGTTCACCGCGTGTGCAACCCGATCAAGCGAGTATTACGGTCAGTGTAGTGCGTGCCCCGGCATGGAGTGGACAGGGAGAATACAGAGGTATTGCGTCCAACTATCTGGCTAACCTGAAGTCGGGTGACGAGATCGTGATGTTCACGCGGACACCGGAATCCGGGTTCCAACTGCCGGAGGATACACAGGTTCCCGTCATCATGGTAGGCCCGGGTACAGGTGTTGCTCCATTCCGAGGTTTCTTGCAGGCAAGGCATGTATTGAAGGAACAAGGTCAAGAGGTTGGCGAAGCCCACCTGTACTTTGGGTGCCGGAATCCCGAGCATGATTATCTGTACAAAAATGAATTGGAAGCAGCCCAGCAAGAAGGGCTTGTGAAGCTTCATACGGCCTTCTCCCGTGTAGACGGGGAGGAGAAATGTTATGTACAGCATCTGATGAGAGACGATGCTCAGCATCTGATTCCTTTGTTTGAAGAGGGAGCGCATCTGTATATCTGCGGTGATGGTAGCAAGATGGCACCTGATGTGGAAGCTACACTCCAGCAGGCATACGCTGATATTCATGGCAAGTCCGCGAAGGAAGCAGAAGATTGGCTCAATCAGCTTCAGCAGGAAGGTCGTTATGCCAAGGATGTATGGACAGGAATCTGATGTACACATGTGAAGGGTCAGCTTGATCCGTAACTGGCTGAGCGGTGAGATACAGAAGCAGTTCTGTTCTCACCGCTTTTTGACATAAAATGATTCTTCAGCAGATGAGTGGTTGCATGGGTTATAATTATATATTGGAAGGGAGCACCCGTATGCAGACATTTGGGAACCATTGTATGGCTTGCGAAAAGAACCAGCTTTACTTCCGGGTACACGGCCGTTTCAGTTTTTTTCTTCCGGCGGTTGGCCGATAGATGGACTCGATGCTGGAAAGAGGAAATAAAATACGGGAAGGGACTCTGCCTTTTCCCTGAAGTTCAAGATAATCCAGTCCCACGCCCACAAGTCTGATATTGTTAAATGCATTCCTGGAAGGGAAAGTCGTGCGGATTCCCACTCTGACGCCTCGCCGCGTTCGAGGAATATCAAATACCCGAATGGAGTTCAGACTGAGAGGAATGAATAACTGACGGTTTACTTTGATAAACTGCCTTGGATAGACACGACGAATACGTCCCGGTTCCAACCCGGAGAGTGGAGTATTCAATTCTGCAAGGTGCCCCTGGAGTTCTGCCAGGCGCTGCTGAAGTGTTTTTCCAGTATGGAGATGCTGCCAGCTCATAAGTATTCCTCCGTTCGCCATTTGTACCTAGTATATGAAGGAACGGGGTAGGAAGGTGTACGTTTGATAGCCCATGTTCGTTACGGCTAACGGGGTTTCATTTTATAATAGAGGAGTGATTCAAATGATCGTAGAGATGTATAAAGACCTCATTCAGGATGATCGTGGCAATTATTATCTGGCAGTACAGATGGATGGCAATGAGCTTACGCTCGTTAATGCATTCGTTGAAGCGGCATTCACACCTGAACTGATCTACAATGAAGAGTTCCGTGCCAAGCATAAGGAGATGGAAGGCGGGTTTGTAGGCAAAATTGCGATGGACCTGCTAAGGCACGATGTGGTCATGGGGATGAAGCAAATCGACCGCAAACTGTTGAACTTGTCGGATGTGGAACAGCAGTTCACTGTAAATTATATTGATACGATTGAATTTTATCGTCACCCGGCGTGGAACCGGAAGGTGTAAGGCGAAACTCATCTCCTCTGTAACCAGAGAGAGAATGATTTCCGCAGTGGCAGTCAATTTCTATCTTGTGTCCTTATGAATAAGAAATAAAGAGATGTAAACGCGCAAAAGGGAAAAGCGCAAGTGCAGGGGAAGTAAACCTCTGCAACTTGCGCTTTTTTGCATACAAACAATTATCGATAGGTAGGATGGATGATGCCAATATCGCGTTCAGTTTTCAAACTTCCATCAGCGTAACGCTGCATTTCATTTCCTTTGATTCGAATTGGGATGCACTCTCCTTGATAGAAGATCTCCCCCTCGACGGTGCGAACGGTCATTCCGATGACTGCCTCCAGATGTCCACTATGATCCGTTACAAGCCGAATCCCTGATGGGCCGTCCATATGAACATTGCCCTCCATATATACCGTCATTCGATCCGGGGTGTTCACCAATTCATATCCTATTCCGTTGACTTTTCGGCTATAAGCCGTGTTGCCAGATACGACCTCGCCATGATCCATATCGATAGGGAGCAGACCGGTAAACCAGAGCTGATTCGATCCAACAGGCATAATTCCACATAATCGCTCCACATAATCGAGCAGACAAAGGATAGTAGGGGAGTAAGTCTCGGTAAAACCTTGTTCTCCGGTCCATGGGCTTAGTACCTGACCAAATCGCTTATCTTTGGATAGAGCGGACAAGATTGGCTGCATTACCCAGGTTAGCTCCACATATCGATGATGATACTCGAATGCGTGTGGTGCCCGGATTAAACTCAGGAAATTGGATGCCCCTCCCCAGCTGTTATAGGAGGAAAAGGGATCAAATCTGGGATCATCCATTGAAATCGATGTAAACGGGTATTTAGCGAAAAACTTGCTTGTATTCAACAGGTACCGCCGTAGTAGGTTATCGAAAAATTCACGGTCGCCCACCTCGCAGGCCATCACGCGAAGCAGCACATCGGATTGGACTCTGACGAATTCGTCATTGCGATCCCGATCATAGAAGAACATATCCTGTTCGTTGTAACAATAACGGAAGAGACTTTCCAGGCTGGACTGGGCTTTTGATTTCCAATCCGTTCCCGATTCTCCCAGCTCCTCAGCCATGCGGGACAGATACATGCGCTGACAATAGATATTGGCAGTCAGATCTGGTGCCAGAAAAGGCAGAATCGGAGAATCCGGGTGATAGGCAGAAGCATCATTCATATAAGGTGTATCCGGAACATGCCAGAAACGGGGAGATAAGTCATGTCCGGTGTCAAACGTACTGAAGGCCTCTACACAGCCAGTTCCTCGGGTATTACGGTTGTGGGTAATCCACTCATCGTAACGAACCATAGCCTTATACATGGTGTTCAGGAAAGGCGACTGCTTGCCATGATTGCTATGAAGCTGATAGTGGTTCCACACACTGCGTGCCAGCGGAGTTACCAACTGGATTTGCCGGAAAGAGGGTCCGTTTGCCGTGAGTTTATACGGGAGCAATCCATCTTCTCTTTGCTGCTTGGCAAATGCGAGGTACGTTGTTTCGGACACAGAAGGAAGCAGGCGAGACAGCAGCTCCGCATTGATGGTACCTGTACTCTCTAACCAACATCCCAGATAGATGCCACCTTCTTGTAAAATAGGATCGCTGTCTCCCATGGGCAGGATACAAGCAAGCAATTTCTCTACTGCTGCATAATACGTAGCTTCCATTTGTCCGCCCGATGCCGCAAACCGGATACCCGACGCATGCCATTCCTGTAATAACTGCTGATCTTCCAGTTTAACTGGCTGAACTTGATCCATAATCGAAATGCTGCGCAGCCGATTTAATATCTCTTCTGTCATATGTTCCTCCTCACAGTGTCTGTTTCTGGTTATTGATTCGATTCAAAAATACGAACGGTCCCGTTATAGAAGTCGGAGACAGCTTGCTCTACACTTTTTCGTCCAAATCCGATCTCTTGATTTGTCGTCTGAGCTAACTTGGAGAACTCTGCAAATCCCGGAGGATTGTAACTCACCTCAAAAGGTTCAGTCTTCGTAGCTTCAGAGACAAGATTTGTATAGTTATAGACAATCTCCTCCACAGGACCAGCGTCTTCCTGAAGAAGATTTCGGTTGGCTTCCGTAACGGGCACGCCACGGTCATTACCGAGGATTTTGGCAGCTTCAGGATCATGAATCCAGAAATTCATTAACGTTGCCACTTCCTTCGGATGTTTGGTATTTGCGTAACCTGATAATCCCTGACTGGATTCAAATACAACACCCGTTCCTTTAGGACCCCGTGGTACAGGGAGTAACACCAGAGGATCTTCCGTCAAGCTCTGGAATGCAGCAAGTTGGTTGGATGGTAGTAGAGTCATGGCTGCTTTGCCTGTGATCAACAGGGATTTACTGGTATCATCATGCGGGTTGGATACCTGCAATTCCGGTGTGACTACACCGCCGGATGCCGAAGTCTTTTCCCAATACTGGAACCATTCCAGAATGTCTTCCTTGGCGAATCCGAGTGTGCCATTTTTCATGTCATACAGTTGTTTACCCCGTTGTTTTAGATAAATATCCATCCCGTCGACGGTAAAATTGTACGTTCCATAGAAGCCGTCTCCGAGCTTGTCGGACAACTCTTTGCTGATGGTGGCATAGTCCGCCCAGTCCCAATCGGAAGCTGGCAAAGGCACGCCGGCTTTCTCAAAGAGTGCCTTGTTAACAATAATTCCTCGTGCGTTTGCACCGGCAGAAATATGTTGCAGCTTCCCGTCGAGACGTCCGTATTCGATCATGGTTTCATCCATACCATCCAGATTCAGTTCGTTTCCGACATACGGGTCCAGGTTAAGGAGGACATCTTTTTTGGCATAATCAACGACATTTCCACCGAGGAAAAAGATATCCGGTGCTGTACCTGATGCCAGCTGGGTATTCAGCTTGTCGAAATATCCGGAGGAAGGTGCAAATTCTCCTGAAATTTTAATATCCGGATGTTTCGCCTGAAAGATCTTCAGGGCTTCATTCGTAATATCTGCCCGTTTCTGGTCACCCCACCACATGATGCGAAGTTCGACCTGTCCGCCCTCGGTAGTTCCATTATCATTACCATTGCCTGCATTATCATTAGCCCCTGTATGGTCTGTTCCAGAGCAAGCTGTTACGAATAACAAAAGTGAAGTAATCATACCAATCAAGAAACGTTTGAACATGATAAATCCCCCTGTCTATTGATATGAGAAGCGTGTTGTTACTTCAGACCTGTTGTTGCAATGCCCTCAAGGAAATATCGCTGAAACAATAAAAAGATGATGGTCACGGGAAGCAGTGACAGGGTGGACATGGCGAGTAGTGCGCCCCAATCGGATTGTCCTGACGGATCGAAGAGAGAGCGAATGCCCAGTTGCACGGTGAATAGATCAATTTTGCTCAGATAGATCATCTGGCTGAAAAAGTCATCCCAGCTCCACAGGAAGGTGAAGATCGCTGTTGTAATCAGTGCTGGAACGAGCAGAGGCACTACGATTCGGAAAAAGATCTGTGATTGCCCGCAACCGTCAATGGTTGCACTCTCGTCCAGCTCCCGCGGTATACCGCGTATGAATTGAACCATAAGCAAGATGAAGAAGGAATCCTGCGCAAGCCACTTGGGCAGAATCAATGGGAAATACGTATTAATCCATTGAAGCTCATTATAGAGAATGTACTGGGGCACCAGGGTAACATGGTAAGGCAACATAATCGTAATCAACATCATGCTGAACCACAGGCCTTTGAATCTGAACTTTAATCTGGAGAAAGCAAAGGCTGCAAGGGAACAGGAGATCACATTACCCAGCACACTCATGCCCGAGATCAGAACGGAGTTGCCGAAGAAACGGCCAAAGGAGATGCCCTGTAGACCTTTCCAGCCATTAATATAGTGCTCCAGCGTGAAGCTGGTTGGGAATAGACTGCCGCTGGTGAAAATGAGATGGTTCGGTTTAAACGAACTGAGAATTAACCATAGTACTGGATATAACATCAGCAGACCGAAGAGTATAATGGCGGCATGCCTCCCGGCCTGAACCAGTTGTCGTTTGATTGGCATATGCATTACCTACCCTCCTGATTGTCCCCGTAGAACACCCAAAATCGGGATGTAACAAAGACGATTGCGGTGAATACCCCGATAATGACCAACATGATCCAAGCCAGAGCCGAAGCATAACCCATATCAAAGAACGAGAAACCTTTCAGATACAGATACAAGGTATAGAACATTGTTGCGTCGAGTGGACCCCCGCGGCCATCTCCGATCACGTAAGCGGGTGTAAAAGCCTGGAATGAATTGATCATGCTCATGATCAGGTTAAAAAAGATAACGGGGGAGAGCATGGGCAGTGTAATTCCGAAAAATTGACGTATCTTTCCCGCTCCATCGACATCGGACGCTTCATATAAGTCTGCCGGGATCTGTTTTAGGCCAGCAAGAAAGATGACCATGGCAGACCCGAATTGCCACACGGATAGTGTGATGATGGTATAGACCACATAATCCGGATGCGCAATCCAGGATGGACCCGAGATACCAAACCAGCTTAGAAACTGGTTGACCAGTCCGTTTCCCTCAAAAAGTTGACGCCAGACGATTGCAATCGCGACGCTGCCGCCCAAGAGGGAAGGGATGTAATATACAGTCCGGTAGATGCCGAGGGCTCGAATACCTTTGTTCAGCGCCATCGCTACCAGTAGAGCAAAGGCAAGCCTTAGTGGGACAGATAAAAAAACATAATAAAATGTCAGCCCCAAGGACCTGCGAAAAGTATCGTCCTCGGTAAAAATGTGAACATAGTTGCTAAGTCCGGTCCAAGTCGGTGATGACAGCAGGTTAAATTTGGTCATGGATAAGTATAAGGACGCAACCATCGGTCCCAGTGTCAGACAGAAGAGTCCGATTAGCCAGGGCATAAGAAACAAGTAAGCTGTGGTATTCTGCTGACCGTATAAGGGTTTGGTCTGTTTTCTCATCATGTGCCTCCCTTCTGAATGGGTAAGAATAATGGTTACCAGATATGAATCCGCTTACAACATGCGGCGTTCTCTTGGTAACCACATCATACCGGGGAAGGGGAGCAGCTTGAATCTTATTTCTTCGGATCATGGCTATCGATTTTTTCGGAATGCTGCAAGCGGTAGTCTGAAGGACTCATGTTGAACATTCTTTTGAATTTCGAGCTGAAATAACTTGGTGAACTGAAACCGGTCAGTTCTGTAATATCCCATACGGTTAATTGGGTTTCCTTCAGCAGTTGCAAGGCGTGTTTCATCCGAACGCCCGTCACATATTGAATAAAAGAGGTACCGGCACCTTCCTTAAACAATTCGGAGAAATAGGTAGGATAATAGTTAAATCGTTCAGCGAGTAACGTCAACGTTAGCTCCTGCATGTAGTTCTCTTCGATATATCGCTTGGCTAACTCTATAACCGTCCCATCCCTATTTTCCGAAGGAAGTTGTCGACCCAGGAAGTCTTGAGCCCATTGCATTAATAAGCGTTCTGCTTGATCTGGCGTCTTAAGCCACAGTATCCATTCTGGGGCTATAGGAAAATCCATCAACAGTGAAATTTGAAAAATACTTCGCGTCATTCGGGAGGGGGAAAGCTGGAATGCCTCGTGAAGTTCCTTGTGGATGATGCTGCGGAAGGAGTCCAATTCCCCTCGAATGAGGCAACGATGCAGCTTGCGTGTCGTTTCTTCAGGTAGTAGTGGACTATAGTCCGTTCCTGGCTGAGTGTTAGGCCCGCTGACAGCCCTTTCAGCTGAATTCCATGCCAGAAGGGAATGGATATACCCTTCTTTCCAGTGCTCAAGTTCGGATACAGAAAGCCCCATCCCAATCTTGAGTTCCATTGAAAAAACGGATGCCGTATGTTCCGTGAGCTGTTGGATGAATTCATGCTGCATACCATCTTGTACTATGAAATGCATGATCCCTGCGTGTGCCGAATCATGAAAAACCTGGACATTGTCTGAATCAGACTGGGCGATTTCATAACATACCATCTCGAAAGGAAGATGCATCTGCTCGGGTAATCGATCTTTTCGAATATCCGGCTTGTCCGAGTGACTTATACTGGCGGTGATGAAACAGACCTTCTGATCCTGCCATGATTCGAGATGGAACAATCGGAGTCGTTCTGGCATGGAGGAAGGCGGTAGGCGATTGCCTTTGACGAGATCAAGAAGGAAACGTTCCTTCATTTCCCGGTAATACTGAGAGAGTCGCCATTGCAGCAATTCGGAGTCGCCTCGAACTTTACGTTGTTCATCCAGATCCGCTTTGATTTTGCCTAATGTGGCTTTCAATTCATCCCGGGTTACAGGTTTCAGTAAATAATCCATCACCTGGCTGCGGACCCCCGCTCTGGCATATTGAAAATCCTCATAACCCGTGATAATGATAATCTGAATGGAAGGGTTATAACTGCGGCAGACATCCAATAGTCTGATGCCATCCATGACAGGCATATTCATATCGGTAATCAGCAAGTCAAAATGTTCAGATTGTAAAAGTTCATCCGCTTCGATCCCGTTAGACGCTTCTCCTGTTATGGCAAAGCCCATGCCATGCCAATCGACTTTCAATTTTAATCCTTCGCGAACTTCGATCTCGTCATCTGCGATTAATACGTTGTACATCATATTCCTCCTGTACGGGTAGAATCAGTTCAATACATGCGCCTCCGTTTTCAACGTTCTCCATGTGGACCGTGAACAAGCCACCATAATGCAGACGGCAACGAGCAATAACATTGCCCAGTCCAATATGCCAGCCTTCATTATGCAATATGGATTCCAATGAGGAGGGAGCAACCGGATGTTGCAACTTTTGGATGATTTCTGCTGGAATACCCGGTCCGTTGTCTGAAACGCTGATGTGCAGACGATCATACATCCGGTTGATCCGTATTTGTACCTGAGCTGTCGTCTGATGCTGGAAGCTGTATTTCACTGCATTTTCAATAAGTGGTTGAAGAATAAACTTGATGATGACCACGGAGTTCAGTGTGCCTTCTAACGTTACCGAAATGTCGAGCTTATGACCGAAACGAGTCTGTAAAATGGAGATATAACGCTGCACATAATCCAGCTCTTCGGTTAGGGGAACACGGTCGTCATTGGTGTTGATAGAAAAGCGCATCATTTTACCCAAATCCTCAATGACCTGAACCGTATCATCCGTTCTACGCTGAATGGCAAGACTGCTTACCAGCTCCAAGGTATTAAACATAAAATGTGGATTAATCTGTATGAGAAGTGCCTTGTACTCTGCTTGCTGGCGAAGCAGTTTCAGTTCAAATTCATTCTGGATATGCTGCCGCAGCTGACTGATCATGTAACGGAAAGTGAAGATGACATAACTGATCTCGCTCTTTACATTTTTATCTGGAGGCAAAAGTGAATCCGCTTGGTCAAAAGCCCCTCGTTGAACCTGTCTCATCGCCAGTACCAGTCTGGTCAAAGGTTTGGTTACGCCGTGGGATAACCATGCAGCAGCCAAGAGGGAGACGAGAATCAGGGCAATCGTTACCACAAGAATTGTGCTTTGGAGCTTATGGAGAGAGAGGTACATTTCCTTTTCCGGTGCCAGACCCGCCAACATCCAGCCGGTACGTCCCAGTTTCTTGAATACAAGGATGTCTCGCTGCCCTTCATGGTTTGTGAGATATGTGACTCCGGCTTTGAGCGGGCTGTTACGAAACCGATCGATCTCTGCGGTAGCTACAGCACCCAACGTGTCTACCTGCTGTGAGAGAATAGGATTTCCTTGCTCTCCCAGCAGAAAAATAGTGCTATTCTCCGCAAGATGTATGCGACGGAGCGGTTCTAGAAAATAGGATTCACTGACATTCACCTTCATGACACTCTGCGCTGTAGCATGATGAAAGGTGCCAATGGGCATCAGCAGACTGACCACCGGGTTACCATGATCTCTGACACGTTCATGTTGATCGGTGTGTGCAGGTAACCAGCGTTCCCCCAACGTGTAGAAATTTGTATACCAGGATTCTTGTACAAAGGCAGGGTCATATGTTACCTGATTCTCGCTGCCAATTCGCAGTCCATTCCGTCGATAGATGGATACATCCGAGATACTGGTGTAACTGTTGGTTGCCTGAGTGAGAAAACGGCTCATCGCGAGGTTGGCCAACATCTTTTCTCCTTCCGGCAGGTTCGGATCACCGATCGCGTTATCCCAGTTTTTGCCCATATCACTATTGAAAACAAGAGAGGCGGCATCATAGATCTGCATCTGCACCATATCTACGTATGAACCGTACTCCTCCATTTTCTCAAGAGCAGAGGATTCGATGTAAGAGCGAATGACCGTGCGTGATTCCTTGAAGAGCAGGTAGGAGAGTGTGCCAAAAGCGAGGACAAACAGGACAACGATAAAGGCAATCAGGCGGTTTTTTAAAGAGAAGAACATGGATTTCCTCCTTCTACCGAGTCAACTTGCGTGCAGGTTAATTATAAAAATATAAAAAAGACTGCGTGATATGCGCAGCCTTTAAAAAAATTAATAATGTAGTGAAGACCTGGGAGACTTAGAAACGAACCAGATTATTGACATTGACAGGCAAGCCTGTGGCAATGGCACGATTGGCCGCAATCCCAGTCAGAATGGATCTGGCACCGTCCACGTGGTTAGCAGCACGATGGAACGGATCTTCTACAGGCTCGCCAAACAGATCATTCAGCAGAACCGGGTCACCTCCGCCATGTCCACCTGCTTTCTCTTCCACTTCAACCTCATATGGCGCATCGAACATCGGGAGAACCCGCAATGTTTTACCGATCAATGCACCTTCTTTACTTTTGTCACCCAATGAATTGACATAGGATTGCTCCACAATGTTCATTTCAATCCGGCCTTTGGTGCCATTAATGGCAATGCGGTAACCTTCCCATGGCTGGTAGGCAACGAGAGAGTAGGTCAGAATCGCTTTGTTCCGATACTTCACAAGCACACCCATCGTATCCTCAATGTTGATGCCATCCCCAAATACGCTCTGATCCCGCTGATAACCATCTTCTGATTCGGCATCCAGATACATGGACTTCATATGAGCATCCGAATCCAAATGCAGTGCAAAAGGATCTTCCTTCGCGATCGGGTTACCGGTTGCTCGATTGTAGAACTGCGTTACACCGCGTTCTTCTGCGTTTTCTCTGCCGTAATACATCAGATCACCAAATGCAAACACGGTATCCGGTTGCGAACCAATCCAGAAATTCACCAAATCGAAGTGATGGGTGGATTTGTGAACGAGCAGTCCGCCGCTATTACGCTTGTCCCGATGCCAACGGCGGAAATAATCTGCCCCGTGGCGGGTATTCAGCAGCCATTCAAAGTGAACGGAAGTGACTTTCCCGATGGTATCATTCAGAATAAGTTCCCGAATCTTAGTATGGTGCGGTGCATAACGGTAGTTAAAGGTGACCCTTACATTCTGGCCAGTTCGCTTGACAGCATCCAGAATCTCCTGACATTTCTCCTCATCGATGGTCATCGGTTTTTCGGTGACAACGTCACAACCCAGTTCCATCGCACGAATGATATACTTGTGATGGGTACGGTCAACGCTCGTTACGATGACATAGTCAGGCTTCTCCTTCTCAATCATCTGATCAAACTGATCTGCAGGATAAGTAGGTACCTCGGGATAATTGTACTTTTCTTTCAACAGTTGATTTGCGTAATTCATACGGACTTGATTTATATCACAAAAGCCGACAAGCTCGGAAGTATCCCTGTAATCCCGGGTTAAAGCACCATAAAAAAATTCGGCGCGGCCGCCGGTTCCAACTAATACATAACGTTTCTTGTTACTCATGTCTATCGCCTCCTTGAATATAGCTTTAGACTATAACAAGGGAGTACTTCTTTCGCCGCATTTTATGCGTAACCGCTTTCAAATGCCGCATATTTTGCTATAATTTATGGAAAGGAGAGAGGGCGCCATGACAGAACCTTTCAGTGCGGATTTTCATGATCCCACGGATTTACTGCACATCGAATATGATCGTCGCATTGGATATTTCTCGATGACGGATGACCATCTGCATGATCATTATGAGTTGTATTACCTGTTGTCTGGCGAGCGTATCTATTTTATCAAGGACCGGACTTATCGGGTAAAGGCTGGCGATCTGGTGTTTGTTGACCGGAATACGGTTCATAAGACCTTGGAGAGTGGCATGCCCGACCATGAACGAATGGTGCTGTATTTGAAGCCTGAGCTTTTTGCAATCATGGCTATTTCAACGGAGTTAGTTGAAGCCTTGAAGGAGCCCTTCTGCTGGGAGATCCCTATTATAAGGTTTCCTTCACAGGTCACGGAGGTTTTGGAGCGAATGGTAAGCGAAATGCTCGATGAAATGCTTCGTCCCCAACCTGGAAGCAACCTGTTGCTTCGTCACCGGGCTATTGAATTGTTGCTGCAAGCCTATCGTAATCAGCACCTGGGCAGGTTATGCTCCGATGATCGTGAGCCGGTTTTTCATCCCAAGACACAGGCCGTCGTGCGTTACCTGAATGAGAACTATCAGAAGCCACTGACATTACCGGAAGTGGCGAGTATGTTTCGTATTAGTCCGCATTATCTGAGTCGATTGTTCAAACAAACGACGGGGTTTACCTTCAGTGATTATCTGAATCTGTTACGGGTGAAGGAAGCACAGCGTTTGCTGCGAGAAAGTGAGGAATCCATTACGGATATTGCATGGCTTGCCGGATTCAGTAACTTCTCTCATTTTGGCAAAATGTTCAAGCGTACTGTTCAGGTAGCACCAAGAGTCTACAGGCAGGAATATAAGGAATCAGGTTCCGTTAGAACCCTAAAAGAAGGAGAGAATATACGATGATTGAAGCGAGATTAAATGAACTGGGGATCATTTTACCACAGGCCAGTGCGCCCGCAGCGAAGTATGCTAATGCCGTTATTGTGAATGGAATCATGTATGTATCCGGGAAAGGACCGGATACCTCTGAACGCGGCAAACTGGGATCAGACTTCACAACAGAACAGGGATATGATTTTGCCCGGAATGCCGGACTGGAGGTGCTCGCTGTCGTTCGAGATGTGCTGGGTTCACTGGATCGGGTGAAGAGAGTGGTTAAAGTGCAAGGCTTCATCAATGCGTCCGCTTCGTATCAGGAACATCATAAAGTGCTAAATGGATTCTCGGATCTGATGATGGAGGTATTTGGGGATCAGGGGGCACATGCACGTTCAGTATTCGGTGCAGTGTCCGTAAGGGATAATTTGCCGCTGATCATTGATTCTATATTTCAGGTAGAGGAGTAGGTATAACGATGACAGAATCGTCTTCATTTAATCCGATCATGTTAATGATACCCGAGAGCTTCCATACGGAACGCCTCACAATTCGAGCACCGCAGTGGGGGGATGGCGCAGCCGTTAATGAAGCCGTCCGTGAGAGTGCGGAGCAGCTGCGGTTGTGGTTACCTTTTGCTGAGAAAATCCCTTCATTGGAAGAGTCTGAAGTGACTGTTCGCAAAGCAAGGCTGAAATATCTGGAGCGTACCGACATGATGTTACATTTGCGTGATAGACATACCGATGAATTCGTAGGCAGCAGCGGGTTACATCGTATTGACTGGAATGCACGCTGTTTTGAGATCGGTTACTGGATTCGAACATCACGAGCTGGCGAGGGTTTGATGACAGAAGCGGTGAGAGGGATAGAGCAATTTGCCATTACTCATCTGGAGGCGAACCGGCTGGAGATCCGCTGTGACGCCCGCAATGTGCGAAGTGCCAAAGTAGCCGAACGAGCGGGTTATACGCTGGAAGGTGTACTGCGCAAGATGCGGCGGGACAGTACAGGTACGCTGGTTGATTGTATGGTTTTCTCCAAAGTCAGAGGCAGTGAGTTCGAGTAAAGGGAGGGTAGATATGGAGCGAATTGGTCAGGGAAGAACTGCGGAAATCTATGCCTATTCGAACGAGCACATTATGAAGTTATATCGAATGGATTTTCCTCTCGAAGCAGTTCAAAATGAATTTAGAATAAGTGAGTTGGCATACAAAAAAGGACTCCCCGTCCCACAGGCAGTATCCTTGATAGGACATACTACGTCGCGTGCTGGCATTGTTTTTGAGCGGATCCAGGGGAATACCCTGTTATCACTTATCATTCAGCAACCGGAGTTACTAGAGCAGCTGGCGTTTAAAATGGCTGACTGCCATTACAGACTTCATTGCGAGCGAGATGATGAAGGGACACTCCCCTTACAGAAGCAGATTTTATCGGGAGCGATTCGTAATGTTCGATTATTGTCCGAGGACGATCAAGCGCGAGTCCTTTCTTACTTAACAACATTGCCTGATCAACAGCAGATCTGTCATGGCGATTTTCACCCCGATAATGTTATGCTCAGTGAGGTCGGCGACCAATACTGGGTCATCGATTGGATGACTGGTATGTCGGGGGATCCTGCGGGTGATGTGGCTCGAAGCTGGGTAATATTAATGAGCGGCACTTTGCCGGAGGATACAGAGCCTGTTATACGAATGGGTTTTGAAACGGCTCGTGAATCACTGGTCGAATATTACATCCATCATTATATGCAACTTTCCGGGATTACACGCGAATCAATTGAATCCTGGATGCTGCCAGTTGCCGCCGCGCGTCTTGACGAGGAATTGCCTGCTCAAGAGGTGGAACAGCTGCTTAAGTTTGTTCAGGAACGTATTCATCGGTTAGACGAATCTAACTATATTATATAAAAAGGGTAGAGAAAGAGAGGGGACTTATTCATGCTGCATTCATTAAAGGCCATACAATCATACAAGTCAGGTAACACGCCGGAAGCCCAGCAGCTATGGCTGCAACTGCTGGCAGCAGCGGAGAAGCCCCATATTAACCTCGAGCGCATTCATTCCATTGCCGAACTTGAGGGAACAAATCCAGTACTGGACTACACCGAGCGTACACTTCACGTACTGGAAAAGCTTCAGGTTTCTTTTTGGGTGCGAGAAATTCTGGAGGACGTATTAATCTGGTCAGAGACGGCGAAGGCCGGATCATTAGAGCAGCGGCGGGTATGGCAAAAGAAGGGCGTTAACCTGTTTGTGCACAATGTGGGGTCGGCTCAGTTATATGATCTATACGCAGGCGCAGAGCACCTGGATAATGACATCGGTAAGACCAAGGAGACGAGTATAAATCAACCTGGTTCTCCGGGCGATTCCTTAAGTAAGAATGCGGATATAAGCGAGCATGATACGCTGAATACACACACTCCAAGGCATGAGATTATACGCACTCTAATTGCTACGCATGGACTTATTGGTCAATACATACGCGGCGAGATTCCATTTGCCGAGAATGCTCCGCTTCACGGCTTGATCTTCAAAGGATGGCTTACTACAGATGAACTTCACACCATACTGATGGCATTAAATGAGTGCATTATCGCAGGTGTTGATCCAGCGTTATGGAATCAGGTTCAGGCTGAGGTACAGCGAATTGTAGGCTGGATTATCGCTGGACCTGTTCATGAAGACTGGAGCGTGAAAGAACGGTTATCCCGCTTAAGAAGTTCATCCATCCGGCAGGGAGAAGCTATGGATACGGCGTACGCCAAGCTCCAAACCGAACTGGATGTAGAACAGGCGCTGGCTCCGCTGGCTCATCGCACATTATGGTATGTGGAGTCGGCCATGCAGGATTTTTCGTTGCAGGAGATGGTGAAAGTGTTCCTGTTGACGCTTCGCAGCGAGAGTATGAATCCCACATCCATGGGGAGTCGATCTGAAATCGTTCGTCATATCAGCTTTGAACCATTGATGAATACGATGTATTACGACTACAAGGGCGTCAAGAAGCTCAATATTTACAAGAAACGAATGATTGAAAAATATTTGGAACAGTATTCGTGGGAACAGATTGCGTCAGGGGAGCAGATCGTCTATCCCCATCTAACACATCGCATTGAGCGTCATGCGGATCTGCCGGATACACTGTTTGTGACCTTTGAATTTTCTCCAGCGGCGGAGAAGCTGATTGCATTCTGTATTGAAGCGGAAAAGTCGCCGTTATACGAGAAGGCTGTACTGCTGTTATTTGACCTGTTCGGATTGCGCCGGGATGCCTATGACCGCTTCCACAACGAAGAAACGTATTTGTCCGATATGAACAGCTCCGGTGATTACAAAAAAGTACTGCTCGACTATATCGTTGGTAAACGGGTACTTGATATCGGTCCAGGTGGAGGGATTCTACTGGATCTAATTGAGCAGGAAAAACCGGAAATGGAGCCGATTGGTATCGATATCTCAGCCAATGTTATTGAAGCGTTGGAGCGCAAAAAGCAGCGCGAGGGACATCGCTGGCAAGTCATGAAGGGCGATGCCCTGCAACTGGAGCAATATGTGCAGCGAGGCACCGTTGATACAGTTATTTTCTCATCCATTCTGCATGAATTATATTCATATATTGAACTGGACGGTCGAAGATTTAATTCCGATACAGTTGTGGCAGCGCTGAGAAGTTCGTTCCGTGTACTGTCACCTGGAGGAAGAATTCTGATTCGGGATGGCATCATGAGTGAACCGGAGGCACAGAAGCGCCGGATTCGTTTCCTGGAAGCGGATGGGATGCGCTGGCTGGAGCGGTATGCAGAGGATTTTCAGGGACGTGCAATTCAATATGAACGGATCTCAGACAACGAAGTAGAGATGCCGATCAACGATGCGATGGAATTTCTCTATACCTATACGTGGGGGGAAGAGGCATACGTGCATGAAATTCAGGAGCAGTTCGGTATATTCACGCCGACAGCCTATGAGAACTGTATTCGAGAAGCGCTGGGTGAACAAGCTGAGATTATTACTTTCCGACATTTTCTTCAGGAGGGTTATACGGAAGCACTTGGAGAACGAATTATCTTTATGAAGGAAAATGGTGAACCTGCGCCTTTGCCAGACAGTACCTGCCTGATTGTCATTGAAAAGAAAAAAGGATTGGCGGATGGATGATGAGTGAGGCCAGTACGTTTTTGTATTTTGTCAGACATGCGGAGTCTCGATATGTTGAAGGACAGGAACGCGAGCGTGGACTGACAGAGCAAGGTCATCAAGATGCAGGAACGGTTGCCAGTCTGCTCCACGGGGAGCAGATTCAGCTGTTCTATTCTAGCCCTTACAGGCGAGCGGTAGATACGATTCAGATTCTGGCAGATCGGTCAGGTGGAATTGTGGTGACAGAGGAAGATCTGCGCGAACGCCAGTTATCGAGTTCGGATGTGAAGCATGATAATTTTCGTGAAGCCAAGCAGCAGTTGTACCGTGATCCTACGTATGCGTATTCAGGTGGGGAGTCTGGTGAACAGGCTCGCTCAAGGGCAGTAGCGGTAATCGAGAAAATTTTGGATAAACATGTGGGTCACAAGGTAGTCATCGGAACCCATGGAGATGTAATGACGCTTATTTTACAACATTATGATTCTTCCTACGGTTATGATTTCTGGGAGAAGACTACGATGCCGGATATCTATAAGTTGCAGTTTGATGGAACGCACAAGTTGGTCCAGGTCACCCGATTATGGGAGTGACAGAGTTATATATGAGAAATGCATTAGCAGAATGATAGTGGAGAGGAGTGAGTTGGACGGATGAGAATTACGCTTTTGCCTGATACATACTTTATTGAAAATCTAAGCGTATCTTCATTACAGGATAGAATGTACTGCATATTTGATCTCGAAGGGACGGGCATTAATCCTGTGGTGGAGAGTGTGACACAATTTGGTGCGATGCATTACCAAAGAGGTCAACAAAGCAATACAACATTTTCTTCACTTACACGTGCGAACAAACCTATACCAGAACCTGTGGCGAAATTAACAGGAATTTCGAATGAGGATATGGTAGAGGCTCCGTCGTTCGTAGAAGCATTTCAGGAATTTCAGAAATTTATTGGTGATAACGTTCTTGTGACACAAGCCGGATATGAATATGACCTGCCCATCTTGAAGCGGCATTGTGATGAGTATGGTCTCCCGATGTTGACTAACCCGGTATTGGATACAAAAGCGATGTTCACTTACATTCATCCTGAGATTAACGAGGTCGTCTCTACGGATTTTCTGATTCGGTATTACGATCTGAATACAGATGGAATTCACAGGCACAATGCTTTGGCAGATTGTGGTGTGATTGCTCGTATCTTTGAAAGTATCCTTAGCGAATATGAGGAACTTCAATTGGATCATTTTACAGCCGATCCTAATCGAATGATGAAGCGTTTTGTTATACCTGAGATGTATCTGACATGATGATGAACTGGAGGGGAGATCAATGAGCAGAACGGATGTGGAGAAGCTACTGTTGGATCTTAACGAGGGACGGATTCTGACCCAGCAGACATTCGAAGGATTGGATGTGGAAGTTTACCTGGATGAAAGGGATGCCTCTGCATTTGCTGACGAGTGGATGCAAGCTTTTGAACGGTGGGCTCAAGATACTGCGGTGGCTGAAGAAGAGGTGCTGCGCGCATGCAGGGAACAGGCGTTCAAACAGACCTTGGCTCTCACCGGCGAACCTGAGTTAGCGGGGTATGTGAGTGATGATATTGGTTTAATTGGTGCTGCATTGTTACAGGGTACGGCGAATGATTCCTTTGTGGATCAACTGTTGGAAAGTTATCGACAAGGTAGGTTGCCCCTGCGATAAGCGGGGGGAGGACCAACAAGGGTGTTTTCGTTTGTATAAAAAAACAGCATCAAATGTACATTGTGGGTCGGCTGAGGCATAAGGTACAATTCACCTAAGTAATCGATGAGAATGATAATCATTATATGTGAAATATTCTCACGGTTACATCAACAGATCACATAGGGGTGAAGGGTAACATGGTAGGTTTAATTAAAGGTTTCAAAGGGTGGACGATTACATTACTGCTCATGGGTCTGGTTATTTCAGGATGTAGTACAAATACCGCTACGAATGCGGAACAGACTCCTGCAACTGAAACTGAAAGTGCAGCTTCTGGAGAAAATACTTCTGGAAACGAGACAGAGCCTGCGACACGGGTTGTACAGGATGAATTTGGAGATGTGACGATTCCGGTTCAACCACAGCGGATTGCTGGAATATATGTGGAAGATTATCTGAAGGCGCTCGATATTACACCTGTAGTGCAGTGGTATAACCCGATGTGGGGTGTACAGGATTATTTAGGACTGGATGTTCCGAAATTTGATACTACGGGAAGTATTGAAGCTTTGTTGGAGTATGATCCGGATCTCATCATTGTAGATGGTGGGGTAGATATGGAGAAATATGAGATGTATTCCAAGGTGGCACCGACGTATCGCTTGCCTGAGAGCGTATTGCAGGATTCCAATCAAATTTTGAAAACCATTGCCGATGTTGTAGGTAAACCGGACAAGGGTGAAGAAGTTGCTGCGGCATTTGAGGCCAAGATTGCAGATGCTAAGGCGAAGTTGCAGGAAGCGGTTGGAGACGAGACTGTCGCAGTTGTCCGGCTGAATGTTAACGATGACACACTGGCGTTGTTCGGTGTGAAAAATCGATTTACCGGATTTATTTATTCCGAGCTTGGCCTAACACCTCATCCTCTGGTTAACAAGATGGAAGAATACCAGGAAATTCTGTCTGAAGAGGCCGTGCCGCAACTTGATGCAGATAATCTTATTGTGTTCCCTTCCAATGGAGAATGGTCATCTCCCGAGAACAAGGAAGCCTTGAAGGTACTTGACAGCAAATTGTGGAAATCTCTTCCGGCCGTTAAGAACAATCAAGTGTACATCATGGAAAGATCACAATGGCAATCAGGTGCGATTACAGCAAATTCCATGAAAATTGATGATCTCTTGGGAAAAATGACTCCATAAGAATAATCCCATAAGAAAGAAAGTTCTTCAGTCAGGGTTGAAGAGCTTTCTTTTTTCGTATACACTATTTTAAATGATAATAATTCTCAGTTAAGGACGATGAACATGTGCCACACCATAATACAACTAATCCCCAAGCCCTGGCTATGCTCACTTCAGCATATGGAATACGTAGATCACCATCAATCTCATATCGATAAACGTTTGTTATACAGGATGTCGTCCTCCCACTCTATATTTGTTATAACGTCTGGGAAAGGTTCAATAGTTTGCTTAGATCAGGAATCTCATCATTTGCAAAAAGGAATGATTATGTTTGTTCCTGCTGGAACATCCATTAAGATAGAAGGCTCTCCTTGGACAGAAAGTGAATTGCAGTATTATAAGCTTGATCTGATGGTGGCTGAGTTGAAAGAAGAGACTTCGAACGCTTTGTCTAGAAGAAACACGGAGGAGCAGCAGGAACTTTCCCAAAGTCCAGATTTTCCGACATTATTACCTCTTATGCAACTCAGTTACAGTCCGTGGAGTTCCTGTCTGGAAGCCTTGGAACAAATACTGCGTCAACAGGTCACTGGCGATTGGCTGGAGCAATGGGAGGTACAGCTTCGTTTCCAGGAGTGGTTCCGTGCCTTGCTTCGCCAGAGTGCCCCCGAAACAGAAGTACCCGATGACCGTGCCCGTCTTCAAAGTTCAATTCGTTATATTGGCGACCACTATGATCAGACCATAACCGTGGATGAGCTCGCAGCAGATATTGGTCTAACAAGAGCCAGCTACACTCGGCAATTCAAAAAAATTACGGGTAAGCTCCCGCTTGAATATGTAAATGCGGTTCGGCTTGAACGCTCAAAGCAACTATTGCAGCTGACGGATGATCGCATCCATGAAATTGCACAGAATGTGGGATTTAGCAGCGAGTATTATTTTGGCCGCCGATTTAAGCAATATGCTGGTATTTCACCTGGGTTATACCGCCGTCATCACCGTCAAGAGGTTCGTGTCTTTGCTCCGTATCTGGAGGACTTTGTGTTGGCTCTTGGCGTAAAACCTGTACTGCAATGCTCCCATCATTCTTGGGGGAGACAGCATTATTTGGGATTGGATGATGTACCCGAATTCGATGTAAGCGAACAGGATGCTCAATTTAATGTGGGCAATATACCGGACTTTATCATGCTGAACAAGGGATATGATCGATGGAATCTGGACCGTTTCGAGCAGGTAGCACCTACATTTTACGTAGATCATCTGGGAGAGGACTGGCGCTCCATTTTAAGATCGACAGCCGATGTGTTAGGGAAGGTGAATCGGGTTCAAGATGTAATTGGTGCGTATGAGGACAAGGCAATGGAAGCTAAGAGTCGGTTAGCACGTCATATGCGTGGTCAAACAGTAGCTTTTTTGCGTATATCTGCTTCTGATATTACTCTCTATGGGGACCAGCAGGGTTACGTTGGCCCTGTAATTTATCAGGATCTTGGATTGATTCCGCATTCCCGTGTGCAGCAATGGACAAGACACGAGCGGAGGATTTCCATTGGATTGGAGCAGTTAAGTCAACTTAATGCGGATCACTTGTTGATTACATTTGACACTGGAAATTCTGCCAAGCCTGGAGATGAGCGCGAACTGCTTGACAGGGACGAATGGAAACGCCTGCCTGCGGTGAAGAGTGGCAATGTGTACGAAGTGGATTTCATGTCGTGGATGAATTACGGTGTGATCTCTCATGGGAAGAAGATTGAGGATATTCTGCGGTTTATGGCTTGAGGGAAAATATTATAACAATCCATTTTAATGTATAATATAGGAAAAATAGAATTGAAGAAAGGAACTTCCTATGCGGAAAAAAATCTGGGCTTTACTTTTAGTAGTAGCTGTTATTGGGATGATTCCTGTTACAGCAATATCGACGACTGCGGTCGCCGAATCGCATGAAATTTCGGGTGAAGATCTTCCTGAGAGCTTACGATATGATTCTAACCATCCAGATGTAATTTATGTGAAGGATTGTGGGATCTTCGAAAAAGTTGATTCGAGTTTAGTAGATTACGGCGAAGAAGAAGTTGTGGTCGATGATGTACAAAAGGTAACAGATAAAACGAATGTAATTGTTGCTTATGATGCAACTTACATCAAAACAGGTGAATGGGAATAGGAAATTCATTAATTTACAATTTAGGAGCGCAAGGAGAGATTTATTCTTCTTGGGCTTTTTCAATATCCAATAAAAAAATAAAAATTCCAGAATTCGACCTAAGCATGAAAGAAGTAAATGATTTCATCGACTGGTATGAAGCCAAGCAAGCGGGAAGCGGAAAAGCTTCGTATGCGATCAATAAACACGACAATAACAAAGGACCTTTGAGTCGGAAGGATTATATCCTGTTTGATCGGGTGCTGACGTTTGAGGTAAGTGAATACTAAAAAATGTGAAGTTCCTTCAGCTTAGGCTAGAGGGGCTTCTTTTTGCTTCACAGTGATGAATGAGCCAATACAATTACCAGAAAGGCTTGTTTCATCTTATTTTAGTGTAGCGTTTACAAAAAAACAGGATAACGAGCACAAAATGCAAAAGCGGATGTCCTTGACTGAACGATTGTGACATACCATTAGAATGAAGGCTGATCTGTAACGCAGGGATTGAAGTCTTCAAGCATAGCCATGAATGGCGGATGGGAGAGCTGTAATGACAAAACGGGTAATTCTGTTGGAAGAAGGTACGGCAGAGATGAAAGGGCTAATGGGCAGTAAAGGGGCTGATCTTGCAGAACTAATCCTTGCAGGGTGGTCTGTCCCAGCCGGATTTGTAGTCACAACGGAATGCTGTCGCGAGTTCTGTACCCGTCTTGGACATCTTTCCGGTGAAGGAGAGGAAGAGATGATTAACGCGATCCGGCATCTGGAACAGCAAACCGGGAAGTTCTTCGGACATTCGGAGAACCCGCTACTACTCGCGGTACGTACGGACCAGGATCGAGCATCAGCAACTGCGACACGATCACTACTCAATGTTGGTCTGAATGATGTTACAGTGGAAGGACTCGCACGTCAAACCGGTGATCGGTTGTATGCACTCCAATGTTATTTAGATTACTTAGAGGAATATGGACAGCTGGTATATGCAATTCCGTCTGAATTTTTCACAGAAATATCGAGTCATGTCAAGGATCGGGATGAAACGGAACTTGAATTAACCATTACACAATTTAAATATTTAATTGAAGCGAAGGGGCGTAACCCTTTTCCTCAAGATGTTCAAATTCAATTCAAAGAAGCAGTACGTGCGGTATATCATTCACAGCGTATTAAAGCATCCAGTTCACAGGACGAGATCGTGCGTAAATCATATTACATCTCTTCGGAGCAAAGCGCTCCTGTTCTTATACAGACGATGATACATGGGAAATGTGGAGAATCAAGTGGTACCGGAACAATGTATACGCGCAGTCCACTTACAGGAGAAAGGGGGATCACTGGACAATACGTCCCAACCGGGAACGCGAGCCAAACAGATCATGGTCTGGAGCGTTTACGGAATGACGAACCTGAGCTGTACACAAGTTTGCAGGAGATTGGAGACCAGTTGGAGACGCGTAATGGAGAAGTGCAGGAAATCACCTTTGTGATTGTTGCCGGCGCGTTGTATGTTGTGCAGACCCAGCCCGCCCGATTATCCTTCACAGCCACACTGAGGAGTACCGTGGATTTTGTCTTTGAAGGATTCATCACCAAAGAGGATGCATTGTTACGCATTGAAACTGGGCATATCACGGAAGTGTTGAAGCAATACTACACAGATTCTAACAGAGAAGTGAGCAATGGACATCTACCCATACAGATCCAGCCAGTAACTAATGATGAATGTCCAGCTTATAACAACTCAAATCCACTTTTATCATCAGATCTGCAACTACTGCTCAATTGGGCTGATGAAGTGAAAGAGCTGAAGGTACTGGCCAATGTAGATCATCCACAGGATGCCATGACAGCACGGCTACAAGGGGCCGAGGGAATAGGTCTGTGCCGGACGGAGAACATGCTGTTATCACCTGCGCGGTTAGCATTTGTACAAAAAATGATCTTGGCAGACAGTGAATCTGAACGCAGGCGTGGTTTGGAGCGTCTGTTGCCGATGCAGCAGTCTGATTTTGAACAAATATTCGAAGCGATGGATGGATACCCGGTAACGATACGTTTGCTCGATTCACCGTTGCATGAACTGTTACCGGATCTGGGAGTGTTGGAGAAACGGCGCGAGTGGTTACAAGCAGAGGAGTGGCAGGAGCAAAAAGACCATCAGGTTGAACTGGAGGAACTGGAGCGCGTAATTCGCAGAGTCAGTGAATTGCATGAACATAATCCGACATTGGGGCAACATTCTTGTCGTCTGAGTACGGTGTTCCCGGAAATCGTTGATATGCAGCTGGAAGCGATTTTCCGCGCAGCGGTGAAAGGCATCCGGCAAGGCTGGTGGGTACGTCCCGAGATTATGATCCCACAGATCGGTCATGTGCATGAACTTCAGGTGATGAGAGATCTGGTGGATCATGTGGCTGACCAAGTGCTTGGTGAGGAGAAGCGGCATTGTCTCTATAGAGTGGGGGCGATGATCGAAGCTCCGAGAGAGGCGCTGACGGCGACTCACATTGCTCGCCAGGCTGACTTTTTCTCGTTTGGCACGGATGAGCTGACAGAGATGACATTTGGATATAGTCGTCATGAAGCTGAGAAGCGGCTCCTTCTCCTTCAACGTGATACGGATTCCCGTACAGTAACAAATAACCCATTTCATGTGCTGGACATTGAGGGAGTCGGACAACTGATCGAGATGGCGGTAGTCCAAGGTCGAATTCGAAAACCTCATCTGAAGACAGGGATCTGTGGAGAAAATGTTATAGATCTGGAGTCGATTACGTTCTGCCACCGCATTGGTCTGGATTACGTAAGCTGTTTGCCTGAACAGATCCCTTATGCACGAATTGCTGCTGCACAAGCAGCCATTAAGGCACAGAGAGAGGGAGCAGACACGCAGAACACGGATATATCTACAATTGCGTAACGCTCACCCTGTCCTACACGGAACTTCCATGGAATAGCAACCAGAAAACTGTTATACTGAAATATGCGTTTTGTAAAATGAACGTAAAATTTCAGGGTAAGGGTTGAAAGCGACCATGTATAATTCCAAAAATGACCGAACTACATCACGGACCTTATTCGCCGTGTTATTCATTCTTATGCTGCTGAAGTTGTCACTGCTGCGGTATTTCTTTTTCCAGGGTCTGTCCGGCATCGGTCTGTTAACTGACGCATTAGGCGCACTAACTGTGGTGTGCCTGCTGGATCTGATCGTGCCCAAAGGCTGGAAGCGAGCAGTATACGGAGGATTTAATGTTCTGTTTTCTCTGGTGCTGTTCGCGGCTACGCTGTATAACGTTCATTTCAGTTCGGTACCCACCTATACCGCGCTAAGTGAGCTGGGGCAAGTTGCCCAAGTAAGGGGAAGTATCGGACCACTGGTACGACCGGAGCACTTTCTGTTTTTTGCAGACATCGTACTGGCATTGCCAATATGGTTGATTATGCGCAGACGTGCTGGCGGGCGCAACCACACCAGTTACCGCGATAGCGGTTTGACGTTTGGTAGAATTCGCAGACGTTACTGGGGCAAACTCGGCGTTGCGCTTACCGCTGCATTCTGCATCGTGCTGTCTGGCAGTTTTATTGTCAAAGGTGAAACGATTGATAATGAGCTGGTTCGGGCGGAGAATCTCGGCTTCCTGAACTACCAGGTATCGTCTGCGATTCTGACGAGCAAAGAGAATGAGGCCATTGCGAATGGTAACATTAACGAAACGATTGCCAAGATCAATGAGCTGGTTAGCAAGTATCCGTATCAGGATAAACCAAGTGATGGTACAGCCGTGAAAGCCAAATATTTTGGTCAGGCCAAAGGTAGTAATCTGATTGTACTGCAACTGGAGTCCTTTCAGAATTTCCCGATTAATGCTTCATTAGACGGTCAGGAGTTAACACCGGTACTGAATGATCTGGCCAAAGAAAGCTATTATTTCTCTCATTTTTTCCAACAGATCGGACAGGGAAACACATCAGACGCGGAGTTCATGTCGAACACGTCTATCTATCCAACCGGAGTTGTTCCCATGTCAGCAGGGTATAGTGACCGTGAACTGCCGAGTCTTCCCAAGTTATTAGGAAAAGAGGGATATGAGTCCGAGACGTACCACGTCAATGACGTCACCTTCTGGAACCGGAACAAGATGTATCCGGCACTCGGATTCACTCGTTACTTCGACAAGCCCAGCTTCAAAAATGACAGATTCAATGACTTTGGGCCATCGGATGAAGAGTTGTACCGTGTAGGTATGGAAAAAATGACTGCGCATCAGGCTGCAAATCAGCCGTTCTACGCTCAGTTCATTACGGCATCGAGCCACTCGCCGTTTACGGTTCCCGCTGATCGTGCACGGATCACGATTCCAGCGACCATCACGAACAAACTGCTTCACGATTATCTGCAAGCGATCAACTATACGGACTATGCCATCGGTCAACTTATCAATGAATTGAAGGCGAACGGATTATGGGATAACACTACTTTAGTGCTCTACGGAGACCACTTTGGTCTGCCAGCTGACGAAGAGATTACACAGCAGATTCAGGCCAATCTGGGCGTCCCTTATGACGGTAAAGTAAGTCGATTCAACATTCCGTTAATGATTCATACGCCGAAACAGACCAAAGGGCAACTGATTGAGCAGCCAGGCGGTCAGTTGGATATGTTGCCAACGATTATGAATCTGATGGGTGTTTCCCTTCAAGATGAGAAGTTCACTGCCTTCGGACATGATCTGCTCAACATGGACCACAATGCCTTCGGTATCCGGTATTACTTGCCGACGGGTTCATTTGTCAACGATGACATTATGTTTATCCCGGGTGCGGGCTTTGACGATGGAACAGCCTATTCGCTGAAGACATACGAGCCGGTAACGGATTTGGAACCGTATCGTGCCGATTATGAACATGTGCTCAGCCTGATGAAACTGTCTGATGAGTATGTGAAGTTGTTACCGAAACGTGCACCATAAATCAATTTTTCTGCAATAGGTCAGATCAAAAACGTCACCAGTTCAAAAGCTGGTGGCGTTTTTTGCATGTTTCTTGCACAAGTGTGGTAATAAAGAGAATAACTAAAGTTTGAAACTGTAATAATTAATGTTACAATGGAATGAGCAAGAATGAAGTGAGCAAAAGCGCGTAATATTCGCAGATCTCATATTCACAGTTCTTATGAACCTAACAGACGAGAGGATTGAATATATATGAAACTGAGTGTACTCGAACACGGACATATCAATGAAGGACGAAGTGTACAGGATACGTTACAGGAAACGGTGAAACTCGCACAACATGCGGATCAATTGGGGTACTCCCGTTTCTGGATGTCGGAGCATCACGGTAGTGGTGCGCTGTCTTTCTCCAGTCCTGAAGTTATGATTGCACATGTAGCTGCACATACGGATCGAATTCGCGTAGGTTCCGGTGGCGTTATGTTACCTCATTATAGTGCTTATAAGGTTGCAGAGAATTTCCGTCTGTTGGAAGCTCTGCATCCGGGGCGGATTGACCTGGGGATTGGCAGAGCACCAGGCGGCATGCCGATTGCCAGCAGAGCTCTGAATGAAGGGAAATCATCGAATGTACAATTTTTTCCGCAACAGATCGCGGATCTGGGCGGATACTTCCACGAGCAGTTGCCTGAGGATCATCGGTTTGCATCTCTGGTAGCCGGACCATCGGTTCCCACGGTACCAGAAGTGTGGTTGCTGGGTTCCAGCTCTGAAGGTGCAAGAATTGCTGCGGCACAAGGGACGTCCTATGCGTTTGCCCAATTCTTCGGTACACCAGGCGGCGAAGAAGCAATGAAGCATTACCGCAAACATTTCAAGCCGTCCATCCTGAATGACAAACCACATTCAATGATTGCTGTCTCGGCATTCTGCGCGGAGACAGAGGAAGAAGCGGCTGAACTTGCGCGCAGCAATGAACTTTTCTTCTTACGCCTTGGACGAGGTCTTGAACAAAGTTCCTTCCCATCTCTGGAGACGGTAAACAACTATCCATACACAGCGATGGAGATGGAACAGATCCGTCAACGTCGTTCTTTTTCCATCGTGGGAACACCAGATCAGGTGAAAGACAAAATTACCGCAATGGCAGAACGCCATGAAGCAGATGAAGTCATTATTGCATCAGCGGTTCATTCGTTTGAAGCACGTCTGCGCTCATTTGGCTTGATTGCAGAAGCCTTTGGACTCAAGCAGGACTAATGGTGAGCAAGCGGGAATAACTACTCTGAACAGACTGGAATCTTGCTCTTGCAAGGTTCCGGTTATACTCTTGCGTGATCAGGGAGAGGAGAGATTCACATGCGCAGATGTGTCATTAGTGATATTCATGGCTGTTACGATGAATTTAATGCACTGCTTAAGCTTGCAGATTATAATCCGCAGCAGGATGAATTGATTTTACTCGGTGATTATGTGGATCGCGGTCCAAGCAGCAAACAGGTCATCGAACAGATCATGCAGCTTCAGCAACAGCACCATATTATGGTGATCAAAGGCAATCACGATGCCATGATGGTCAAGGCGTTAACCCAGGATGTTGAGCAATATGATCAACATTGGATTCGTAATGGCGGACTACAGACGATGGCAAGTTATCTGGATCTGGAGCTTACTTATAATGAGCAACAGATCGATTGGGAAGCTTATGCTGAAGCCAAAAAGTGGATACGTACACACTATGAACACCATCTTCGTTTTCTGGAACAGCTTCCGCTGGTGTACGAAATTCCGGGTTATATTTTTGTGCATGCCGGGATCAACCCGGATATCGAGGATTGGAGAAGCCAGTCCGAGCGGGACTTTATTTGGATTCGTGAATCATTCTATTCCAGACCAACGACGATTAGAGAGACGGTCGTATTTGGACACACCCCCGTGAAGCATTTGCATGATGAGACAGGCATTTGGTTTGACCCGAGCGGAGACAAAATTGGCATTGATGGTGGTTGTGCCTACGGAGCACAATTGAACCTGCTGGAGATTAGCGAAGACGGCAGTCTACAGACCTTTTTTGTACGGCAAGGGCAGAGCGCGGAAGAGCCTGAGATTTAATGTTTTCGTTGCGCATCAGATTTCCTATGCTAATTTATAAGGTTGTACGATGGAATAAATAGGATACATATCATATCGACTTGAGGGGAATGAACCAAGTTTAGCTATTTTCCAAAATGACTTGCCTGAGAATGATTTGCAATTAATTCGCTGTAAAGGGATTGGAATTAAGCCTTATAAGCGCTATAATCAGTAGGGTATGATTAAAATATGACATGTATTATTCTAAATCAGAATTGACGGAGGGCTATGAATATGGAAAAAGCGTTAATCTTCGGTCACAAAAATCCCGACACGGATACGATCTGTTCGGCAATCGCCTATGCGGATCTCAAAACAAAATTGGGTCAGGACGTTGAAGCAGTTCGTCTCGGCGAAGTCAATGGTGAAACCCAGTTTGCACTGGATCAATTCAAAATTGCAGCACCACGTCTGATTAAAACCGCTGCAAATGAAGTAAACAAAGTTATTCTGGTTGACCACAACGAGCGTCAGCAAAGTGTAAGCGATATTGAGGAAGTAACTGTTGTTGAAGTTATCGACCATCACCGTATTGCTAACTTTGAGACAAGCGGACCTCTGTATTTCCGTGCAGAGCCTGTAGGTTGTACAGCAACCATTTTGAATAAAATGTACAAAGAAAATGGCATCGAAGTGAGTGCGCCGATTGCTGGCTTGATGTTGTCTGCCATTATCTCCGATTCACTGTTGTTCAAATCCCCGACTTGCACAGAGCAGGACGTAGCCGCTGCACGTGAACTGGCTGCCATTGCTGGTGTAGATGCAGACAGCTATGGTCTGGACATGCTGAAAGCCGGAGCCGATCTGAGCCAAAAAACAATTGCTGAACTAATTTCCCTGGATGCCAAAGAATTCGTAATGGGTCAATCCAAAGTGGAAATTGCACAGGTTAATGCCGTTGACGTGAATGATGTTCTCGTGAAGCAACCTGAGCTTGAAGCAGCCATTGAAGCAATCATTTCCAGCAAAGGTCTCGACCTGTTTGTATTTGTCGTAACAGACATTCTGAACAACGATTCCGTAGCTCTGGCATATGGTACATCCACTAAAGCTGTGGAGAAAGCCTACAATGTGACGCTGTCTGATAGCAGAGCGCTCTTGAAAGGCGTAGTATCACGCAAATCACAAATTGTACCGGTTCTGACGGAAGCATTCAACACGCTGTAAATCAAACCGATTGGCGTATTTGTTCGCTGATAAGTATTACAAATAACCAGCAACACCATCCTAGCCTGCTCTGATCCGTAAATGGTCAGGACAGGCTTTTGATGTAGAGGAGGAAGAATCATGATCAAAAATGAAAAGATCAAAGCAGCCGAAGTGCAGCTGACCGGCCTGAATGGTGAAGATCTGGGTGTCATGTCCACGCAGGAAGCACTTCTACTTGCGAAGCAGCATAAAGTAGATCTGGTGTGCTTGTCCTTGATGACAAGTCCACCGCCATGCAAGCTGATTGGAGCTGGAGCGGCCAAAGCGGAAGCGCAGCAGGCGAAGAAAAAAGCGAGTAAATCCCCCGATAAACGTAAAGTAAAGGAAATTCGCTTGAACCTTGCGATGGAGGATCATGACCGGGATACGAAGCAGTCTCAAGCGGAGCGCATTCTGAAGAAGGGTGATTCGGTAAAACTCGTCATCCAGGTGCATGGAGCCAAAGAAGGAGTTGCAGGCAAGGAGTGGGCTGAGCAACTGAGCAAATCGCTAGCTGAATTCGGTAGCAAAACGACAGGTGTTCAGGTAAGTGGTAAACAGGTTGTTGTGCAACTGGACCCTAATGCGTAAACCACCAGGAGCGATCCTCGATGTAGCACAAAGGTAAGGAATGTCGATACAGTAATGATCTTTTGGATGTAAAGAAAGCCCAATGAGGTGGCAGGCTAACTGCTGCTGTATTGGGCTTGTTTGTCATCACTTGGATTGAGGTGTCGTGCAATTTAATGCAAAAGCCGTTTCTGTTCCAGTAGTTCAGCTGCGTAAATAACGGCTGCCACCAAGACGTACATATAACTGCCCAGGTAATACAGGCGTGGAACCAGCGGCCATATTATTCTGGCTGTTTTTGGCGAATCGGGATAAATAAAAGAAGTCCGGATAGATCACCATATCCATTAAGTAGGCGGAGACCCGGCTACCTGGAACGCGGAACTGATTCAGGGTACGTATAATTTCTTCGCCGCGTGCAATACCAATGCCATGACCATAATACCAGTTCTCACGCAGCATGAACGTATTCTCTCCCTGCCACTCGGGGGTTTCCGGAGAAACATCCGGATTTTTGAAATACAGCACATCTCCTGGCAGGGCGGTTTCGCTACCGTTTTTTTCGGTTAATCGCAGGTCACTGTCATAATGCCAGTCAAAGAGTAACAGATTTCGAAACAGGGAATTAAAGGCGTCTTCGCGAATGCTTCCCAGCACGCCACCATACAGCACAATGACTGTGGCTGTTGCACATTCAAAGGCATATAAGTGCCCATTCCTCCAGATATCCCGGATGCCGTCGGCGGGTGTCACGTTCGATTTTAGCTCAAACCCACCCTCTGCATTACGATTCCAGTAGGCAGGATTACATCTGGATTTTTCAAAGGATGCAAAACTCACCCCGCTTCGATCCAATCCTTCCGCTGCATCCACGAGAGAGCCCCTCAAGTCCCATTCAAATCGAAGATGATCCATGGATTGGTATACATACCTTGTAGGACGATCCTGTAGTTGCTGTAACCAATACCATTCAAAATCAGACCATTCCGAGCGGTTCAGCAGGGCGGGTTGATTTGCGACAATGATCATGATCCATAACCTCCGTTCCTATTCGAATATTCAACATTGTATAATCGGGAGAGCACGGGTATTGTGTAGTATATGACGTGATGTGTTCGAATTGGTATGTACATAATGAAAGTTGTCAGCATCCAAAATTAAAAATGTCGATTCATGCAGCAATTTTATCCGATCTCGTTTATCAATCATGACATTTGGGGTAGTACTCTATAGATGAAGTTATGTTCAGGTCGATCTATTCATACGGAATACATTCAGATTCTTATAAAGGAGGACATGTAATGTCGAAATCCATTACAGAGAGCCGATCTCTGTTCGAACAATTGTATACGCACGCACCAATCGGCATTGCTGTCGCATCGCATGTAAATGGACGGTGGTTGCAGCTTAATCCTGCATTTTGCGAGATGCTTGCATACAGTGAAGATGAACTGATCGATACTTCGGTCATACATATGATCTACGAAGAAGATCTGCATATGGAGGAATTCCGCAGCAAGTTCTGGGAAATGACTCATGAAACAAGTCCGATGTACGAGACGGAGGTTCGTCTGAAACGAAAGGACGGTTCGTTATTATGGGCAACCATTAGAGCATGCATTGTTAGGGATGAAACGAATGGTGAGCCCTTGTATTTGCTGGTACAAGCTGCTGATATTACGAAACAAAAAGATGCAGAGCAAATACTCATCGTGCAACATATGCAATTGGAAGAGAGCAGTCGCATCTCTCGCCTGCTGGCGGAGTCTTCACTAGACCTGATTGCAATACATGATGCCGATTCTAGTCGTACATTTAAATATGTATCCAATGCATGTAAAAGCATGTTGGGCTATGAGCCAGAAGAAATTATAGGTAAGCCAGGAACATTCGTTATTTATCCGGAGGATGTGACTTTGGTTGAAGCGTACGTAGAAGAGCAGAGAAAGGGTCTGGCTCCCAAACGGATCAATTATCGCCTGTTACATAAGGATGGATCTACGGTATGGGCAGATACGATTACGCACTATGTATATGACGATTCAGGTGAATTAATGGAGATGGTCGCTGTAACCCGGGATATCACAGCCAGCCAGCAACAACAGTTAAGCATGCAGGAGTACAGATCGTTATTTGACTGTAATCCCCTAGGTGTGGCTTCTCTTGATCTGGAAGGCAATCTGCTGAAAGCCAATATGGGTCAGGAACAGTTGACAGGACACACGAAGGAGGAGCTGCTGAGTCGGCCTTTTGATCACCTCATTGATCCTGTGGATCTGGAGAAGACTCGCTATCATTTTGAGGAAACGGTGAAGGGCAATGCACAGAGCTACGAGATAGGTTTAATTCACAAAAATGGGCAGCGAATTGAAACAAATGTGATTAATGTTCCTATTATACTTGAGGACAAAGTTGTTGGGGTCTACGGGATTACGAGTGACATTACAGAGTCCAAACGTTACGTCGAGGAAATCGAGAATCTTAGTTATGAACGGGCATTGATTTTAAATGGCATGTCTGAGGGTGTTATTGGACTGGACCTGGAAGGGAATCTGAACTTTGCCAATCCGGCCGCTGCGGAGATTATGAACTTCTGTCCAAGTGAATTGAATGGCAAACCATTAGAGCAGATGATGATCCAAATGCAGAGCGAAGGCATTCCCTATCCATCCAAGGATACACCAATTCTACAGGCTGTTCGTGAGGGGCGAGGTCTGCCGCGTACCGAATCCGTATTCTGGAGACAGGATGGATCTAGTTTCCTGGCGGAGTTCCAATTGAAGCCGATTATGGATCAGGGTAGAACCCGCGGAGCAGTGTTGGTTTTCCGTGATATGACATCTGTTAAGGACATCATACGTGCCAAGGAAGCAGCAGAGCATGCAGACCGAGCAAAGTCCGAGTTTCTCGCCATCATGAGTCATGAGCTTCGTACGCCATTAAACGGCATTATGGGCATGGCCCATCTGTTAATGGAAACCGAGCTGGATGATGAACAGAAAGGTTTTGCGGAAATCATGATTGATAGCGGCGAATCCCTTTTGTACATTTTGAACGAAATCCTGGATTTCAGCAAAATCGAAGCAGGCAAAATGGATCTTGAGCGCGCACCTGTAGATATTAAGGCGATGTTGGGTGGGGTGATCGAGCTGTTTGCACTGAAGGCCTCAGAGAAAAATATTGAACTCTATTGTGAAATGTCGGATCACATTCCTGAACGCATTCGAGGGGATGAGACACGAATCCGGCAGATTTTGATTAATTTGGTGGGTAATGCCGTTAAATTCACAGAGCAGGGCCGTATTATGGTAAGCGTAGGTGCTGATTTCTCAGATGAGCATGGTCAGGATAACCTGATGTTGACCTTTAAGGTGAGAGATACAGGGATTGGCATTCCAATAGAAAAGCAGCATCAATTGTTCCAATCCTTCTCACAGCTTGATCCGGCCATCAATCGTAAGTTTGGCGGGACAGGTCTGGGCCTTGCGATCAGCAAAAAACTGGTGGAATTAATGGGCGGAGCGATTGGCGTACAGAGTGAGATCGGTGAGGGAGCAGAATTCCAGTTTACCCTCGTAGTGGAGCGGTGGTTAGAGGAAAGTAATGACCCGATTGAAATTACCACGAATGAGGAATTGCAATTGGATCGAGCTAGTCTTGCCCATGACATCAAAATTTTGATTGCTGAGGATCAAGCGGTCAACAGTCATCTGTTGGAGGAGATGCTGCGCAAGTTTGGCGGAGTCTGTGATATCGTTGAGAATGGTGCACAGGCCGTCGATTCATTGAACAAGGTTCAATATGACCTGGTGTTTATGGATATTCAAATGCCAGTTATGGATGGGATTGAAGCGACCTGCCACATCAGACAGAGCCACCCAGACATACCGGTTATTGCAGCGATTACAGCTTTTGCAGGCGCCGGTGACCGTGAGGAGTGTCTGAAATGCGGGATGCAGGACTTTATCAGCAAACCGTTTCATTCCACGGAGATTAGCCGCGTATTAAATACATGGGTTCCGTATATTCGCTCTCAAAGGGTAACGTAACAGAAAAATAACCTGCGCCTTGAAATTCAAGGTACAGGTTATTCTGTAATTTACGACCAGCCTCCGATTAACCCGGAGAGGGTTACGCATTCGTCATCTTCCAAATCTGCAATCAGAGTGAGTTCTTCGTTGTCTTGTGGATCAACGGAGAATAATTCACGGCGTCCGTCCTCATGCACAATAATGACTAACTGATGGCCGCCCTTTGTATCAAACTGGTACTTAACTCCGATACCAGGTAGTGGGCATTCGCGGATATTCATGAAACCTGTCACCTCTTTAGCTTTGCTTAATAAAAAATTAACCGTTCACACAGTACGGATGTATTCTACTATCCATAACACTGTTTGGCAAGTCACAAATAAAATTGGTGTGAAGGAATTAATTTTTTCCGTGATGTGATCTTGCACTATGGCGCTGTCTGGCCCGTCTGCGACGAACAAAAAACCAAATGAGCAGAGCAACGATTAATAATAGGCCAATGACTGCAATTATGATGATGTTCCGGATATTGGGAACCTGTACAGTCAGATCCAGTTTATTCATCTGGAGGGGTGAAACGTGCCAAATGAGCGTTTTTCCGCCATCCTCCACCTGATCTGCATTGGAATCGGCTGCCTTGATGGGCAAAGACAACTTAAAGTCAAAGTTAACATCTTTTAACAAGAGGTTTTTAAGAAAGCTAGGCACCTTGTTAATTTGATTTTTGATGTCACCATCGGGCATGGACTCCATGAGATCGGCTTCTGCTGTAATGTGCATCTTGGAAGTGAAGAAGCCGGGTGAAGTTGATTGTTCAACCTTGATCCCTTGTGGTAACTTGGACGTATCAAAGCTGGTTTTATTGCTTTTTTCATAATGGGTGGTCGCTGTGAGTTTCTTCTGATCGCCCTGTTCCGAAACCTCTGCCTGGAAGTTATTTCGATTCAATGCATCTGCGATCAGAGGCATGAGATTGTCTTGTCCAATTTTTCCAAGAGCGGAGTTCTTTACGTTGAGATTGAGATCCAGATCCGTTGATCCATCCATATTCACCGTTAGATGGGCTTCTCCATCAGCACAGGCGGATAAAATACATAACATAAGGGCTAATAAAACAGTAAGAAATAACTGACGTAAGGGGATGCGAGTTGACATGTCTTTCAACCTTTCTGCGTAAAATCCAAATTCCATTTCATAGAAGTATAGTATACACCGTAAGCATGGCGGATGAAACTTTGAACCCGTGCAGCGAGGTACGTATGATTTAGTGTGATCGGGGAAATAATCCATTTATTAAAATTAAAGATTTCGTATTTTTGTCAATGTTCGGTCAATTCAAACGGCGCTTCACCGTGTACACTAGTAGTAGTGTGATGAATATACGGAAGCAGGGAGGTTACATTCATGACATATATCATTATTATGGCTGTTATTATGGTCGTAGGCATGGTCGGAATGGGCTGGTTCTATCAGATTATGGATAAAGACCAAAGCTAGTATTGTTTAAATGTGAAAAGAAGAGAGACAACCTATAAGCTGGCTTCGCTAACGCGAGGCGGGCTTATTTGTGTGGGGAAAATTGTGAGGCACTGACTTTACATAAGTACGTAATATATGTAATCGTTCATGTTGTACAATTTGACCGATGGACAAATATTTTTCGTAAAGATGGGATTTTTTAGCTGCTCTTTTGTATAATAGGGGGTAGTTTAACTCGGGATACTCCCGAGATTCTGCCAAACAGGAAAGGGTGTACATAAATGAAATTTAGTGAGTATACGTATACACGTCCGAATCTGGAACACATCAAGACATCTTTCCGTGAGCTGTTAAGCGGTTTTGAAGCTGCGGCAACGGTTGAAGAACAGAGTGGGTTCATGGATCAGATTAACGCGCTGCGCAGTGATTTTGAGACACAAGCCCAATTGGTCTACATCCGTCATTCCATTGATACCAATGATGAGTTTTACAAGGCGGAGAACGAATTTCTGGACGAGAATGCACCCATTGTGCAGGAATATATTACGGATTTTTACCGTGCACTGGTTAACTCCAAATTCCGCAATGAATTGGAACAAAAATGGGGTTCACAGCTGTTCCAGCTGGCGGATCTTTCACTGAAAACATTCAGCCCGGAGATTATTGAAGAACTCCAGAAGGAGAACAAACTTTCCACAGAATACAATCAGTTGATTGCATCGGCCAAAATTCCGTTCGAAGGTGAAGAGCGTACGTTGCCACAGCTTCATCCATTTGAACTGTCCACGGATCGCTCCATGCGGGAGCGTGCTTCGGAAGCCAGATACACTTTCATGGCTGAACATGAAGCTGAATTCGATCGCATTTACGATGAACTGGTTAAAGTGCGTACACAAATCGCGAAGAAACTGGGTTACCCAAGCTATGTGGAACTCGGCTATGATCGCATGAACCGCACGGATTACAACGCAGAGATGGTTGCCAACTTCCGGGCACAAGTTCGTGATTATATCGTACCTGTGGCGACCAAGCTCAGAGAGCGTCAGCGTAATCGGATCGATGTGGATACGTTGTATTATTACGATCAGGGCTTCAGCTTCAAGACGGGTAACCCGACACCTAAGGGTGACGCGGACTGGATTATCGATAATGGTAAAAAAATGTACGCTGAATTATCACCAGAGACAGATGCATTTTTCCAGATGATGACCGAAAACGAGCTTATGGATCTGGTAAGCAAAAAAGGTAAACAGGGCGGCGGATATTGTACGTTCCTGAACGATTACAAAGTGCCGTTTATCTTCTCCAACTTCAACGGTACATCCGGTGATATCGATGTATTGACACATGAAGCAGGTCATGCTTTCCAAGTGTATGAGAGCCGTGATTTTGCAGTGCCTGAATACAACTGGCCGACATATGAATCGGCTGAGATTCATTCCATGAGTATGGAGTTCTTCACATGGCCGTGGATGCAGTTGTTCTTCAAGGAAGATACAGACAAGTACAAGTTTGATCACCTGTCTTCCGGTCTGTTGTTTATTCCGTATGGCGTAGCCGTGGATGAATTCCAGCATTTTGTGTATGCGAACCCGGATGCAACACCAACGGAGCGTAAGCAGGCTTGGCGCAACATTGAGAAGACCTATCTGCCACACATCAATTACAAAGATAATGCGTATCTGGAGCAGGGTGGTTTCTGGCATAAGCAGGGTCACATTTTCTCATCGCCGTTCTACTACATTGACTACACGTTGGCACAAATCTGTGCATTCCAGTTCTGGAAACGCAGCAATGAGGACATGAAGTCCGCATGGGCCGACTATCTGACATTGTGTAAAGCGGGAGGAAGCCTGTCCTTCACCGGATTGGTTGAACTGGCTGGATTGAACTCTCCATTCGAGGATGGCTGTGTATCCTCCGTAATTGGCGATATTGAGGCATGGCTTGACGGCGTGAACGATAAGGCGCTGTAAGCCTTCGTAAGGATGCTTTTAGTGTAAGTACCTGCGGTAAGGTATAAGTAGTGGATAAAGCTTTAAGATAGATCAGTAAGACGGCTTGGAGACCTTGGGGTGTCTGGGTCGTCTTTTTCATTACGGGTAAAAATCAACCTCCAGTGTAACATTTATCGGATTCATTGTGATTTATTTCACTATACCTGAAAACGGATTCAGTTACAATGGAGATAGTAAATCAGGGGTTACAGGAGGCTGGTACAAATGGCAACACATGCATATTATGTTCCGCCCGTGAACTTGATGGGTAGAGGCTGTTTACAGGAAGCGGGTCAGATGATTGAACAGATGGGTATCCGCAAGGCGCTGGTTGTAAGTGATCGTCAATTGATTACTTCAGGTGTTGCTGAACAGGTACTGTCTATACTAAGAAAATCAGGGTTAGACTGTGTAGTATATGATGAGGTTCAGCCTAATCCAACATGTCAGAATGTACATGATGGACTACGATTATTTCAGGATCATGGCTGTGACGCCATTATATCGATAGGCGGAGGTTCACCGCAGGATGCTGCCAAAGGCATTGGCATTGTAGCTACGAACGGTGGGCATATCCGTGAATATGAAGGATTTCATCAATCGAAACATAAGTCCGTGCCACTTGTGGCTGTAAACACAACGGCTGGCACATCGAGCGAGGTGACAATAAACTACGTGATTACAGATGAGGAACGTAAAGTGAAGATGGTAATGGTGGACCGCAATAGTCTGGTCTCCCTGTCGGTTAATGATCCGGAGCTGATGCTCAGCAAACCTGCAAGTCTCACAGCGGCCACAGGAATGGATGCGTTGACACATGCCGTAGAAGCGATGGTTACACCGGGTGGATTTACAGTGACAAGTGCGACAGCTGCAGCAGCTGTTGAACTGATCTTTGAATATTTGCCAAGAGCCGTGAGAGACGGCAGTGATCTGGAAGCGCGGGAACATATGACGTATGCGTGTTTCCTTGGCGGGATTGCTTTTAATAATGCGGGTCTGGGTTATGTTCATGCGATGGCGCATCAACTGGGTGGCGTATATGATCTGCCGCACGGTGTGTGTAACGCAATGTTACTCCCCTATGTGGAAGAGTTGAACGCCAAGCATGTACCCGGCAAATTCCGTCATATTGCTAAGGCAATTGGTATGGATGTGAAAGGCAGAAGCGATGAGGAGTGTTCAGATTACGTCATTGAGGCCATACGTCAGCTATCAAAGGAAGTCGGGATCCCTGAGAAACTGTCTGAACTGGGTGTAAAAGATCCCGATGTGGAACTGCTTGCCGATAACGCGATGAAAGATGCCTGTGCACCAGGCAATCCCTATCAACCGTCCAAGGATGAAGTGATGGAGCTGTTCCGCAAAATTATATAAAAGTTTCAGAAACGGATTCACCAGAGTACGATCCTGTTGAACATAGAGGATCACGGACCAAGCAGGGTCAGAAAATAACAGACAAAATGAGCCGGGATCGAAAGTCGGCTTTTTTGTCATGTGAACTCATGTTGTTTACTTATTTTTCCACTTAATGATTGCACAAAAACTAAAGGATTTTGCTTCTCTATTATCGAATACAATATGAATAACAGCGGCACGAGAAAGGGTAATCTTACCCGCAACTTGATGTCGATGTTTTCCAGCAAGATTCCCCAGTCCGTTTCGTGTTTAATGTTAAATAGGAGTAGTCTATTACATTGTTCACGAGCTACACCTTAAGTTTTGCATCTAACATTCACCTCTGTAAGACAGTCAAGCAATTCTACACCAGCATCATCTCTATTTCAGGCTTTACAATCCAAAAAGTTTAACTGCAACAAGATTCACCGGTTACACATCTGTACAGCATGCTCCTAATCAAGACAACAGTGTCCACACAACAGAATATCGATTATGGGCTCTGAAATGAATCAGAACGAATGCACGTGGAGGAGGCTGTAATGATGGCGAAAAAAGAAGTTGTAGCGATGCTACTTGCCGGAGGGCAAGGTAAGAGGTTAAAAGGATTAACGAAATCACTGGCTAAGCCAGCAGTATATTTTGGCGGTACGTACCGAATTATTGATTTTCCGCTAAGTAACTGCTCTAACTCGGGTATTGATACAGTGGGCGTATTAACTCAATATGAACCACTTGTCCTGCACTCCTATATTGGTATCGGCAGTGACTGGGATCTGGACCGTAAAAATGGCGGAGTATACGTACTTCCTCCCCATGAACGTGAAGACGGAAGCAGTTGGTACCGTGGAACAGCAGATGCCATCTTCCGTAACCTGAACTTTATTGAACAATTCGATCCTGAGCATGTGCTCATTCTGTCAGGGGATCATATCTATAAGATGGACTACGAAAAAATGCTCCAGTATCACAAAGATAAAGATGCGGATTGCACCATATCGGTCATTGATGTCTCATTGGAAGAAGCCAGCCGATTCGGGGTGCTGAACACCAACGATGACTATAGCATCTATGAATTTGAAGAAAAACCTCCTGAGCCCAAGAGCACACTGGCTTCCATGGGTATCTATCTCTTCAAGTGGGATGTACTGAAACGTTTCCTGATCCAGGATGAACAACAGGCATCCACCTCCTATGATTTTGGTAAAGATATTATTCCTTTGTTGCTTGAAAACGAAAAATCCTTATATGCATATCCATTCGAAGGTTATTGGAAAGACGTAGGTACCATTCGCAGTCTGTGGGAATCCAATATGGACCTGTTGGACGAAGACACACCATTTAATCTGAATGATCCGGACTGGCGTATTTTCACACGTAATCCGAACCAACCTGCACAATATATCTCACCTTCGGGCAAGGTACGGAATTGTATTATTAGTGAAGGCACAGTAGTGCATGGTGAGGTCAACCATTCTGTTCTGTTCTACGGAATTGAAGTTGGTGAGAACAGTGCTGTCATCGATTCGGTGATCATGCCAAGAGTGAAAATCGGGCAAAATGTACGCATTTATCGAGCTATTATCGCAGAGGGATTGGTTATTCCCGATGGAACACAGATATCGCCTGCACCGGAAGATGAGAGTGATATATTGCTCGTGGATCAGGAAGAACTGGAACGTCAGCTTCGCCAAGGAATAACCAGCAAGGCCTAATTGAAGTCAAAAGGACGGTGCATGCGATGAAACCATTGATCGGAGTTATTAACCTTGACCATGAACTTGAAGAATTGAAGGAATTGACATATTTTCGCTGCGGAGCCGCGGTGCCATATGCCGGGCGTTACCGTCTGATCGATTTTGTTCTATCCAATATGATGAATGCCGGAATTGAGAGTATAGGTGTGTTTGTCCGTCGCAAGTATCGCTCTCTGATGGACCATCTCGGTGACGGTAAGCCGTGGGATCTGGATCGCAAGCATGGAGGTATGTTTATTTTGCCACCAGACTGGAACGATCCAACAGATACATCACAAGGGGATTTGCAGCATTTCCATAACAATTTGGACTTTTTCCACAGAGGAGCAGGGCAATATGTTGTGCATGCGGGCAGTCGCCATGTGACCAAAGCAGACCTCCAGGATGTCTACAGGTATCACATCAACAAAGGAGCGGACGTTACACTGGTCTGCAAAAAGGTAGATCAGCTGCTGCCTGAGCATGACGCCTGTGTCAAAGTTGATCATGACGGTGACGGTAACGTGGTGGACATTCACCAAAGCGCTAATCACCCGAATATATATACAGAAATTTTTATCATGGAAAAGGAATTGTTCTTGCGCCAGGTGCAACGCTGCATTGATCATGGCGAGAGCCATTTCTTCCGGGATGTGATTCAAAAAAATCCGGATGGATTGAATATCGCTGCGTATGCATATGATGGCTATCACGCAGTCATCAATTCCATTGACAGTTATTATCGCAACAGTATGGATCTGCTGAACACAGGGCAATATGAACAACTGTTCAAGGAAGATCCGATCCAGACCAAAATTAAATACGAAGCGCCTGCCAAATACCTGGATACCGCCGATGTTAAACATTCACTTCTCGCGAATGGCTGCATTGTGGGTGGCGAGGTGGAGGACAGCATTCTGTTCCGTGGTGTACAGGTGGCCAAGGGTGCCAAAATAAAAGGTTCCATTATCATGCAGAAATGTTACATTGGTGAGGGGACGGTACTTGAGAATGTCATTCTCGATAAAGACGTGAGGCTGACCGGAGGACAGACGCTGATCGGCGACCCGTCGAATCCATACATTTTAGCGAAAAGTACTATTATCTAATGCCCACACGTAACCGATATCTTCTATAAATATATAAAATAAAAATCCTGTAGGATGGATTTAAGGTTCATACACTTTCGACGCATGAATTGCATTACAAAAGTTCTCAGCAACATGCAAACGTAGTGGAGGGGACGAAATCGATTCTGAAGAAGCGTAGCGCTCGCCTTTATCACTGTATTTTCACATCTAATTAATAAATTCAAGAAAATACAGGGGTAACAGCGATCATAAGAACGATTCGTAACCGGAACGGCCACTTTGCAGAGTGCTGAGCAACTGAGTGTTTGAACCGCCACCATCCTGCAGGATTTCCCCGGGAGGAACCTACTTTTGTTTGACAACAAGGAAACGTTCAAGAGTATATTTACACGGAATCTGGTCAGCAAATTGGGCAAACCGATTGAAGAAGCAACACAGGAAGACGTGTACCACGTACTGGGAAGCATGATTCGTGAATATGCAGGCCAGGATTGGGCAGCGTCGAATCAGGGGTTCAAGCAGCGCCAGGATAAACAGGTCTATTACTTCTCGCTGGAATTCCTGATTGGACGTCTGCTCGGCAACAATCTGCTGAATGTAAATGAATTGGAATTGGTCCGCGACAGTCTGGCTGATCTGGGTTTTTCCTTGGAAGAGGTGGAAGAACAGGAGGCGGATGCAGGACTCGGTAACGGAGGTCTGGGACGACTCGCTGCCTGTTTCCTGGATTCACTCGCATCCCTCCGATATGCAGGACATGGTTGTGGGATTCGATATAAATACGGTTTGTTTGAACAAAAAATCATCAATGGTAATCAGGTAGAGTTACCCGACAATTGGCTGGATAAGGGCAATGAATGGGAAGTTCGCCGTCCAGACAAAAAGGTGGAAGTACAGTTCTGGGGCCGGGTAGAAGCTCATGAGCAGGATGGAGAATATCAGTTTGTTACAAAAGATGCCGAATCGGTTGTCGCCATTCCCTATGACGTGCCTGTCATCGGTTATGGTCAAACCCATGTGAATACATTGCGTCTCTGGAGTGCCGAGCCAAAGCGCGAGACTTCACTCGACACCCCTTCGAACTATTACGGTTATCTGGATTATAGCCGATCGGTTGAATCGATCTCTGAGTTTCTATATCCGGACGACTCCCAGTATGAAGGAAAGCTGCTGCGATTGAAGCAGCAGTACTTCATGTGTTCAGCAGGTGTACAGAGCGCCTTGCGTACGTTCAACAAGCTGGAGCTACCATATGATCGTTTACCTGATAAAGTGGCCTTCCACATTAATGACACGCATCCAACCTTGGTTATTCCAGAACTGATGCGCATCCTGATTGATGTGAAGGGGTATGGCTGGGATGAAGCATGGGATATTACAACCCGTACTGTATCGTATACCAATCATACAACGCTTAGTGAGGCGCTTGAGAAGTGGCCTGTATCCATGATCAGCAGGCTGCTGCCACGAATCTACATGATTATTGAAGAGATCAACAAACGCTTCTGTGGCATGCTGTTGGAGCGGTATCCGGGAGATCAGGATCGCATAGGGCATCTGGCGATTGTTGCAAACGACCAGGTACGGATGGCGCATTTGGCGATTGTAGGCAGTCATAGCGTGAATGGTGTTGCTGCTTTGCATACCGAGATTTTGAAAGAGCGCGAGATGGCTCCGTTCTATGAACTTTATCCAGAGCGTTTCAATAATAAAACCAATGGTATCACCCATCGCCGCTGGTTGATGCATGCCAACCCAAAACTTTCGGATCTGATTACGGATACAATCGGTAACGATTGGATAACAGAGCCAGGCAAGCTGGACCTGTTGGCTGGCTTTGCGGATAATACATCATTCCAGGAGCAGTTCCGTTCAATTAAGCGGGATAACAAGGAGCGGCTTGCTGCGTATATTCTGGACCATACCGGGACAGCAGTGAATCCGGATTCCATCTTTGATGTACAGGTGAAGAGGCTGCACGGGTACAAACGTCAACTGTTGAACATTCTGCATGTTATGCATCTGTATAACCGGCTTAAGAATGATGCTTCGTTTGATATGGTGCCACGTACGTTCATCTTTGGTGCCAAGGCAGCGCCGAGTTATTATTTTGCCAAGAAAATTATTAAGCTGATCAACACCGTGGCTGACACAGTGAATCGGGATGCGGCCGTGAATGACCGCTTGAAGGTATTTTTCCTCGAAAATTATTCCGTCTCTCTCGCAGAGAAGATCATTCCCGCTGCGGATGTTAGTGAACAGATCTCAACCGCAGGTAAGGAAGCTTCCGGTACGGGCAACATGAAGTTTATGATGAACGGTGCTTTAACGATTGGCACGATGGATGGAGCCAACGTGGAGATGGCGGAGCAGGTTGGGGAAGAAAATATGTTCATCTACGGTCTGCGTGCAGACGAAGTGCTTGAGTATTATCGTTCGGGCAGCTATCGTCCGAATGAGATTGTGCATCACGATGAACGCATTCGCGAGGTTGTGGAGCAATTAGTGCATCCAGGTGCATTCTGTTATCGTGACGGGGAGTTCTGGGATATTTATGACTCCTTGCTGGCCCATGGTGACGAATACTTTGTATTGCGTGATTTTGCTGCTTATGCTGACGCGCATGCTGCGATTGACCAGGCGTATCGGGATATTCCGGGCTGGACCCGGAAAGCGATATTAAACACGGCTCATTCCGGCATATTCTCCAGTGATCGTACCATTAGTGAGTATGCGACAGATATCTGGGGTATTCACCCCGTGTCCGGGAACTGGAAAGGTTAAGAATAGATTGTTAAACAAACAAGTCCCCTTGTTCACAAGAGCCATCTCTACTGGTAAATTAACCAGCGTAGAGAGTATCTCCTTGTAGAACAAGGGGATTTTGGCATAGAGTGTATCATAGTGTCATTCAGGATGAAGAGAACCGCAACTCGCGTATCTTTCATCATACAAGTTCGCACACAAAATCAAAAAAAAGATCGGGATCTCAGTCATACTACATAAGAAATCGTTTGATATTTTGAATTAGATAGGGGAGCCGTCACTATGGATCATTACACACGAATTCAGCTTGCTATTGAGTATTTGGAGCAGCATTTGCAAGATGATTTTAATATCAGAGAGACGTCCGCTGCTGCGAACTTTTCGGCGTTTCATTTTCAGCGTTTATTCCAGGCGATCACCGGATTTACGGTACTTGAATATGTGCGCAGACGAAGATTAACGGAAGCTGCAGGGATGCTGCGGGGCACATCGGAAGGCATATTGGACATTGCGATGAGCTTTGGCTATCAATCCCAGGAGGCCTTCACCCGTGCATTTTCAACCTACTTTGGAATGACACCCGCGAAGCTGCGTAAGCTGGAAGCGGAGCAGTTGTCTCTTTTGAAGATGCAACAGAGCATTGATTTTAATGATTATCGAACTTCACTTGGTGGAACATTCCACATGAACACACCCCGTCTGGTCACATTGGCACCGAACTGGATCATCGGCTATGAATATAAGACCAACCTGAATGACAATCAGCATTATGCTGAAATACCCGGATTTTATCACGATTTTGGCATGGAACAGAGATTCATGGCGATCCCGGAGAGGACACGCCCTGATATGGCTTACGGTGTGGCCTGTCATTTTGAAGAGGATGGAGCATTTTCTTTTATTGTGGGTGAAGAAAGCAGTGGAGCATCACAAGTAATTGAACCCGGTTTTACTTCGATTGAAATTCCTGGCGGCTTGTATGCAGAGTTCACCGTGGAAGGCTCCGGGCAGGATATTCGTAAAATGATCTATGGCAGCTGGCTGCCGCAGTCCAACTATGAACGGAGGGAAGGACCAGACTTTGAAGTGACGGATGTCTGGAAATCGACCCCTGAACAACTGGACATGAAGATCTATATCCCGTTAAAATAGACCTTACCGCATCGCGGAAATCAAGGTCGGAGGACAGGATGAATGAGCGAAAAGTCGTGGCTCCACTCCAAGTGGATGCTGACCATTGTTGCTTGCATGGCAGTGCTGTACCTACTGATTATGGGCATTTTACTGTTTGTCAGTGGACGAACACCTAGCATGTATTATCAATATAATCTCGTACCCTTCGAGACGATTCGTCCACTTCTTATGGAGAGGGAGAGGTACAATACAGATACCTGGGTCAAAAACCTGTTTGGCAATATCGTATTGTTCATTCCGCTAGGTATCTGGATTCCATGGTTGTTTCGGAGGTGTCGTTTGTTCCTGACATTTACATCTACAGTTGTTTTGCTTCTGCTGGGTGTTGAGGTCACACAATTGATTACACGTGTAGGTTCGTTTGATGTGGATGACATTATTCTGAACACGATCGGTGCCTGGATTGGATACGCCGGATTTAAGTTAGTCTTATGTTCACAAAAAAGGACTCGGAATCGAACCGCAGATCGCGGTCCATGACCGGGTCTTTTTGCATAAGAACCCTTTCAAATGTTTACAAGGGAATCATTTCGGATAAAACATATTAACGGCTTAATATAGTGAACAGAGATTATATATAAATTGAACTAAACATTTACACGAAACGGAGAGGACAGAAATAACCTGAAGAAGCAATCAGCGTTCGCCTTTATACCCGGATTTTCCCCTTATAAGGGGAATTCATAAAATCTGGGGATAACAGCGGTCGGAAGGTTATTCTGTCATCGGAGTATCCAGTGTAAATATGCTTTAGTTCAATTTATATATTGGATAAAGATGAGAGCGAGGTGGGCGACATCGTTTGGTGGAAAGAGAGTGTGGTATACCAGATTTACCCGAGCAGCTTTAAAGATTCGGACGGAGATGGATATGGCGACTTGCAGGGAATCTATGAGAAGCTCGATTATTTGGAGAATTTAGGCGTAGATGTGATCTGGATCTGTCCCATTTATGATTCACCAGGACATGATAACGGATATGATATCCGGGATTACTACGGCATTTTACGCAAGTATGGCACGATGGAGGATTTTGATCGATTATTGGCAGAGGCCCACAAGCGTGGTCTCAAGATCATGATGGACCTGGTGCTGAATCATACGTCAGATGAACATGCTTGGTTTGCTGAATCACGTTCATCAAAGATGAATCCGAAACGGGATTATTATATTTGGCGTTCAGGTAAGAATGGGCAGGTGCCGAATAATTGGGAGTCCTATTTTGGGGGTTCGGTGTGGAAGCATGATCCCGAGACAAATGAATATTATCTGCATCTGTATTCGGAACAGCAACCCGATCTCAACTGGAACAATGCACAGATGGCAGAAGAGATGTATGAAATGGTGCATTGGTGGCTGGAAAAAGGGGTCGACGGATTCCGTTTCGATGCAGTAGCGCATATCGCCAAGGCAGAGGGTCTGCCAAGTGCCCACAATCCGGATAATCTGCCGGTGGTTCCAGCGTATCAGCTCTTTTCCAACTTGGAACAGGTACATTCCATCCTGAAGAAACTGAATAACATGATCCTCAAACCTTATGGACCCATGACAGTTGGCGAGACTTCAGGACTTGGGCCTGAGCAGGCCTTGGCTTATGTGGGGACGGATCGTGATGAGCTTAATATGGTATTCCAGTTCGAGCATATGTTCATTGATGCCAAATCTTCCGGAATTGGTAAATGGAACTATAAGGAATGGAAATTGACAGATCTCAAAGAAATCATGAGCCGGTGGCAAACGGTTTTGCATGGTAGAGGCTGGAACGCCAATTATATGGGCAACCATGATCAGCCACGTCCGGTTTCCCGTTTTGGTGATGATGGTAAATATCGGGTGCGTTCTGCTCAGATGCTGGCAACATGGATGCTTACACTCGAAGGGACCCCCTACATCTATCAGGGAGAAGAGATCGGCATGACCAATGTCGCTTTCCCGGATATCGAACAATACCGGGACATCGAGACGAAAAATTATTACAATCATTACATTGGTCAAGGTAAGTCGAAGCATGAAGTCATGCAGGCGATCTGGCTGAAGAGTCGCGATAATGCCCGCACGCCGATGCAATGGGATGAGACGGAACACGCAGGGTTTACCCAGGGGCAGCCGTGGATTCAGGTGAATGATAATTATCCTGAGATTAATGTGGCTGATGCCGAGAGTGATCCGCAATCCATTTTGCATTATTACCGTAAGCTAATTGCGCTTCGCAAACAGCATAAAGTGCTCATCTATGGTGCGTATGAACTGCTGCTGCCGGATGATCCGGAGATCTATGCCTATACCCGAACGCTGGAAGATGAACAGATGCTGGTCATTCTGAATTTCCGTGGGCATGAACCTGAGATGCACTGGCCGGAAGGCTGGACTTCCGAGCATGCCAAGCTGATCATCAGCAATGTAAGCAGACGTTATTCTACCGATGAAGGTGCGATTCAGCTTCAGCCGTATGAAGCAAGGGTATATCGTAAACAGCGGTGAGACGGGGGCTAGCGTAATTTTGCGTTGGTGAAGAGCTATGATTTATAATAAATAGTGGTTTCAAAATAATCAAAACATATGTCGGGAGGAATCCAAGTTGTTGAATATTACGTTCCACGGTCACTCCAGTGTACAGCTGGGCACAGAAGAAAAGTCTCTGATCATTGATCCCTTCCTGCGTGGCAACGAGCTTGCCGTCACGAAGCCTGAAGATATTAAGACCGATGTTGTGTTGCTGACACATGCACATATGGATCACATCCTCGATGCTGAGCCTATTGCCAAAGCGAATAACGCCAAAGTTGTGGCTATTGTGGAATTGGCTACATATATGTCCTGGAAAGGTCTGGATACACTCGGCATGAACATGGGCGGAACGGTAGATCTTGATTTTGCTCAAGCCAAAATGATTCAGGCGTTCCATACTTCCGGGATTGTGCTCGAAGAAGAACAACGGATCATGTATGCAGGGTTGCCTGCTGGATATATCATTAATATTGGTGGTAAAACGATTTTGCATGCCGGAGACACAAGTCTCTTCGGGGATATGAAAATGATCGGTGATCGTCATGATATCGATGTTGCCTTCTTGCCGATTGGTGGACATTTCACCATGGGACCTGAGGATGCACTGCAAGCGGCCGAATGGTTTAATGCCAAACTGACGATTCCGGTTCATTATGATACGTTCCCGGTGATTCGTCAGGATGCGGAACACTTCGTGCAACAACTGGCTGCAAGAGGGTTGGAAGGACGTGTGCTGGCCCCGGGAGAATCTATTACCCTGTGATGCACATTTAACCCCTGTTCAATAAAAAATGGATTTATGGATAAAGACGAATATCACGTCAAGATAACTGACGTGGTATTCGTTTTTTTTCAGTTCCAGGTTCAATTTTCACCGATAGAGTTGGTACAAATGACAAAAACATTGAAATTCCATTGTTGAACTCCCTTTTAGAATGATATAAAAAGTTACACGGAAACCAAACGGAAATCCGAATTGACCGCAAACAGGGGGAGCGTTCATGTCATTTATGAAATCATTATTTTTTCAAATTATTGTAGCGGTAATCATCGGGATTGGCGTTGGCATTCTGTGGCCGGATCTGGGTAGCTTGCTGCAACCGCTCGGAACAGGTTTCATCAAATTGATCAAGATGATCATCGCACCACTGATTTTCATGGTGATTGTAACAGGCATTGCCAAAATCGGTGATCTGAAGTCGGTAGGTCGCATCGGGCTGAAAGCCATCGTGTGGTTCGAGATTGCAACTACAGTGGCGCTGGTACTTGGATTGGGAACAGCCAATCTGCTTCGCCCCGGTGCCGGAATGAACGTGGACCCTTCAACCATAGACGCAAGCGGCATTGAAGCGAAAACCAATGGTTCCGAGTTACCGCATACGGTAGACTTTATCATGAATATTATTCCGACAAGTGTTGTAGATGCCTTTGCACAAAATGCACTTCTGCAAGTATTGCTCGTGGCATGCCTGTTCGGGGTTGCACTGGCAGCAACCGAGAGTAAGGCAAAAGAGAATGTACTGACGCTGATTGAGAACTTGCTCGGCATTGTGTTCCGTATCATCGGTTATATCATGAAACTCGCGCCGATTGGTGCATTTGGGGCCATGGCCTACACAGTAGGTGCCTATGGGGCTTCCACATTGTCGTCCTTTGGTCTGTTGATTCTGGCCTGTTACGGCGCAGCACTGTTGTTTCTCATCATGTTGGCACTCGCTGCCTGGTGGATCACCGGGCTGAATTTCCTGCAATTTGTGAAGTATACCCGTGCTGAAGTTATGTTGGCGATTGGAACAGGATCATCGGAAGTGGTGATGCCACGCATGATGGACAAACTAACCAAGGCGGGATGTGATCGTGCGGTTGTGGGTCTTGTGGTGCCGACGGGGTACTCGTTCAATCTGGATGGCGCTTCAATCTATTTATCATTGGCAACGGTATTTGTTGCTCAAGCCGTAGGGATTGAATTGACCTTGATGCAGCAGATTACGATTCTGCTGGTGCTAATGTTAAGCTCCAAAGGCATGGCAGGAGTACCTGGCTCCGCATTCTTGGCCCTGTCTGCAACGGCAGTGGCTGTCAATGCTTTTCCGGTAGCAGCGGTTGCTCTGCTGCTTGGTGCAGATCGATTCATGGATACAATGCGTGTATTCACCAACCTGATGGGCAACTGTGTCGCAGCATTTGTGGTGGCAAAATGGGAAGGTCTGCTGGATCAGAAGCGAATGCGTGCCGTACTCTCTGGTGAGATCAGTGTTGCTGAACTGGAAAGGGAAGAGCAAGCTGCACTATCTTTATTGAAGTTGAATATGCAGGGAAAACAAGAGAAAGCCGTAGTTTCACCGGAGATGTCGTAGGAGGCGTGGCTCCGCTGTGGTGATTAAGTCAAGACAACAACTTTATAATAACAATTCATTACAACAGTGAAAAACAGTAGAATACATTTAAAAAGTTCAACCAAGTTCAACCAAATTAGACCGTCTGTTGCCCGCACCAATGGTGGGAAGAACAGACGGTTTCTTGTTGTCTCAATACAGATATCATTGGGTTCACGAACGCTGATTCCAAAATAAATGTTACAGAGGAAAGGTTTATGGGGAATGTGTAGAAGAGGCGAAGAATATACATATTATAGTTTCAACTTGTATATACATGTTTACTTATGTAATATAGATATGAAGTTAGCCGAGAACATCACATAAGAGCATTACAATTTATTGGAGGCGTTAACATGAGTTCTAACAATACAACTCCGTCATCTTGGTGGAAGACATCAACGGTGTATCAGGTATATCCGAAGAGTTTTAATGACACAACCGGATCGGGTACCGGAGATATTCGTGGATTAACCGAGAAGCTTGATTATTTACAGCATCTGGGTATCGATATTGTGTGGTTGCAGCCGGTATATGTATCCCCGCAACATGATAATGGATATGACGTAGCAGACTATTACCGGATTAACCCGGATTATGGGACGATGGAGGATTTTGACGAACTGTTGAAAGGTCTGAAGGCTCGTGATATGAAACTGATGATTGATATCGTGGTGAATCACTCCTCGACCGATCATGAGTGGTTCCAGCAATCCCGCTCTTCCAAGGATAATCCGTATCGGGATTATTATATTTGGAAAGATCCTGCCCCGGATGGCGGTGTGCCGAACAACTGGCAATCCAAGTTCGGTGGACCTGCTTGGCAGTTCGATGAACAGACGGGACAATATTTCCTGACTTTATTTGATAAAACGCAGGCAGATCTGAATTGGGAGAATGAAGAAGTACGCAAAGCTGTACGGGATATGATCAAGTTCTGGGCCGAAAAAGGTGTGGATGGTTTCCGTATGGACGTGATTAACCTGATCTCCAAAGATCAGCGTTTCCCTGATGATGATGGCAGCGTGTCACCGGGTGATGGACGCAAATACTACACGGATGGACCGCGTGTGCATGAGTACATCACCGAGATGTACGATGAAGTATTCGGGCCTTACAACATGGTGACTGTAGGGGAAATGTCTTCCACAACACTGGAACATTGTATCCAATATTCGAACCCGGCTTCCCGGGAGTTTTCAATGACGTTTAACTTCCATCACCTGAAAGTGGATTATCCGAATGGTCAGAAGTGGGAACTGATGCCGTATGATTTTGAAGCGATGAAACAGCTCTTCAGTGAGTGGCAGACAGGCATGCAGGCCGGTGGAGGTTGGAACGCGCTGTTCCTTAATAACCATGATCAGCCGCGGGCACTATCCCGATTCGCCGATGATGATGACTATCGTACCGAGAGTGCCAAGATGCTCGCGACAACGATACACGGAATGCAAGGTACGCCTTATGTGTACCAGGGTGAAGAGATCGGCATGCCGAATCCGGTCTGGAATGACGTTAGCGAGTTCCGCGATATCGAATCGACGAACATGTACCGCTTGCTTCAGGAAGAACGAGGGAAATCAGCGGAGGAAGCGTTCGAAATCGTGAAGGAGCGTTCCCGGGACAACTCCCGCACACCGATGCAGTGGAATGGAAGTAAGAACGCCGGATTTACTACCGGAACACCTTGGCTGAAGGTGGATGAGCGGTATCCTTCGATTCACGTGGAACAGCAGCTGGCTGATCCAGATTCGATCTACTACCACTACCGCAAATTGATTGCCCTGCGTAAACAGGTAAACGTGCTGATCGACGGTCTGTATGAACGATTGGACGATGCACACCCGGATGTATTCGCGTATGCACGGACCAATGGAAGTGAAACCCTGATTGTTGTATCCAACTTCAGTAAACGGGACGTCACGTTCTCGCTGCCGGAAAGCGGTCTGGAATGATCACATTGCAGGCAAATCAGCAGAGTTACTCATAGGAAATACGGAGGCAGCCCCTGCGCTGACGCAGGAAATCTCTCTCAGTCCGTATGCATCCTATATGTGGCTTGTGCCACAACAGGACTAATCACATTTTATAAATAGGAAGTGACACTATGGCAATTGATAAAAAACAGGTTGAGGAGATCGTCCGGGCAGTCGGTGGCAAAGAGAATATTGAAGCTGCTACACACTGTGTTACACGACTCCGCTTTGCCTTGTACGATGAGAGTAAAGTGGATACTGAAAGTCTGGATCAGAATGATCTGGTTAAAGGACAGTTCTCTTCCCAGGGACAATTCCAGGTCGTTATTGGGCCTGGTCTGGTGGATAAGGTCTATGATGAGATGATTCAGATTACCGGGGGAGATCGTTCTTCCAAGGATGATGTGAAGGCGGTCGCTGGTAAAAAGCAAAATCCAATTCAGCGAGCGATTAAAACACTCTCGGATATTTTCATTCCAATCTTGCCAGCGATCATCACGGCAGGTCTTTTGCTCGGGATTAACAACATTCTGACAGGTCCAGGCATTTTCTTTGATGGAAAATCACTGGTGGATGTTTATCCAGCCTGGAAGGATCTTGCGTCCATTATTAATACGATCGCAAGTACAGCCTTCACATTCCTGCCGGCTCTAATTGGTTGGGCAGCTGTAAAAAGGTTCGGCGGCAGTCCGCTGCTCGGGATCGTGCTTGGTCTCATTCTGGTACATCCCGATCTGCTGAGTGCATATGGTTACGCTGATGCCGTGAATAATGGCACGGTGCCAACATGGAATTTGTTTGGTTGGGAGATTGAGAAGATCGGTTATCAAGGGCAGGTTCTGCCGGTACTGGTATCGGCCTATCTGCTTGCGAAGATGGAAATTTTCCTGAATAAAAGGGTACATGATTCGATCAAACTGCTGGTCGTTGCACCAGTTACATTGCTGATTACCGGATTCCTGGCATTTACGATTATTGGACCGGTCACATTTGCTATTGCAAATGCAATCACATCCGGCTTGATCTATGTATACGATTCATACGCGGCGCTGGGTGGTCTGATCTACGGTGGTCTGTACGCTTTGCTCGTTATCACCGGTATGCATCACACGTTCCTAGCGGTGGATGTTCAGCTCATTGGTAGTCAGGGCGGTACGTTCCTGTGGCCGATGCTGGCATTGTCCAATATCGCACAGGGTTCGGCGGCACTTGCGATGATGCTTGTCCTGCGTGAGAAGAAAATGAGAGGACTTGCAGCGACGTCCTCGGTGTCGGCCTTCCTCGGGGTAACTGAGCCGGCGATCTTCGGAGTGAATATCCGTTACCGTTATCCGTTTATCTTTGGTATGGTCGGTTCCGCGATTGGTGGTGTGTTGCTGACGATGAATAATGTTCAGGCAACCTCCATCGGTGTAGGTGGCGTACCGGGATTCCTGTCGATTTTCCCTAACAAATGGGGCGTCTTCTTCATCGGTATGGCGATTGTTCTGGTTGTACCATTTGTACTGACCGTCCTTTTTGGCAGAGCCAAACTGAGAAAAGAAGATCGTAATGAAAGTAATGAAACCGTTGCTGAGCCTAAAGCGGCTACATCGCAGTCTGCTTCGGGTGTTACCTCTTCAACTGCAAAAACAGATCCAAACCAGCGCACACGTAGTGCAGCTCAAGTAGGGGACGAAGCAGTGAATACACTGGAAATCATGGCGCCATTAACCGGCCAGGCCGTGTCACTGGAGCAAGTACCTGATCCGGCTTTTGCCGAGAAACAGATGGGTGAAGGTGTAGCGATTGAACCTTCCGGCAACCTGGTTGTTGCCCCGTTTGATGCTCAGGTAGCTCATGTGATCAAAAGTAAACATGCGGTGATTCTTGAACACGCAAGTGGATTACAAGTTCTGATTCATGTCGGGATTAATACAGTATCCCTCAAGGGTGAAGGCTTCAACATGCATGTGGAAGCTGGCGAGCATGTAAAGGCTGGACAAAAACTGTTGGAGTTTGATCGTAAGGTCATTGAAGATGCGGGTTACCCGCTGATTACACCGATTATCATTCCAGATGGTCAAGATATGGTTGAACGGGTGGAAGTCACCACAGGTGATGTTACATCTAATCAAAATGGTGTGTTGAAGGTTCATCTGAAAGGTTAATTGAATACAACAACAAGAAGGGGCTGCATGATACGCAGCTCCTTTTTTGCTGTATGATCGTTATTTTCATGACGATCATGGTAAACTGTATATAAAATGGAAGAATCACATTTTTAAAATAATGGTCACTGGAAGGTATCGTTTGACAAAGCAAGCTTCAGGCATGTTCGAGTCGTGGCGTTCATATGGTGGAGAAAGAGATCCTAGATCGATGAGGAGGAGAGCCATGACACGTATTGCGGTGATGGTCATTCATGGGCTGGGTATGCGGAAGGATGGGTACGCGGACAAGCTGATTGCTTGTTTGCATAAGGAATTGGACAAGGTGATGGTCTTGCCTGGAGCCTCCAAACAGATGGTGGATATCGAACCTGTATATTGGGCGGATGTATTTGAGGAGCGGGAAGAGGCACTCTTTCAACAGCTCGTCAGCTCTCCGGGATTGAACTTTCAGGCGTTGCGCCGATTTGTCATCCATTACCTGGCTGATGCGGTTGCTTATCAACCTGTGGAAAATCAAGGCCATAATTATGATGCCGTACATCGAACGTTGAATCAGGCGATGCATACCCTTGCACAGCGTAATGGACCGGAAGCTCCGCTCTGCGTGGTTGCCCATAGTTTGGGTGCCGTAATCGCCAGTAACTTCTTCTACGATCTGCAATATCCGTCCAGTCGTGTTCCTGAAGTTGTGGATGTGAACTCGGCTTTGGAGCGGGGTGACACCCTGACCAATTTTTACTCGTTTGGTACAACCCTGCCCTTATGGAGTTTGCGTTACCATGACTTTAGTTGCCCAATTCAGGTGCCCTCTTCCCATGTGAATCACTATTATGCCGGGCTGGAAGGGGAATGGGTGAACTTCTACGATCGGGATGATATTCTGGGTTATCCATTACGCCCCATTGATCCCGCTTATGAGAAAGCGGTCAAAGAAGATATTGAAGTGAACTCTGGCGGCGTGGCGATGAGTTGGAATCCGCTAAGTCATGGGGGGTATTTTTCCAATCGAAGTATGAATCGGAGAATGGCTCAGGGGCTCGCTCGAACCTGGACCTGGATAAATCGTTCATAATATAAGAGGTTCTAGCTTCATCCCATCTTCTTGGTACTGAAAACCGGTCTTTTTGAACATGTATTGTAAGTACTATAAGTATTAAAATTAGGAGGGAATATGTATGGAATGCAGGACAGGCTGTGCCGCATGTTGTATCGCGATTTCCATATCATCACCGATACCGGGCATGGCTCATGGCAAGCCGGCAGGTGTACGTTGTGTGCAGCTTACGGATGATAATCGCTGCGGAATTTTTGGCCAAAAGGATCGTCCTGCGGTATGCAGTGGATTGCAAGCTGAGGAAGAGATGTGTGGTAGCACCGATCAGGAAGCATTTGATATTCTAACCTGGTTGGAGCAAGAAACTGCACCGAAGGAATATGAGTAGGTTGTTTTCATGAATTGGGATAATTATACTTAATATGGAAGAAGGTTGATCAGAGAGAGGAGACGCGAATACAATGGGGCTTGTTAAACGTTTTGTATTGGTTGTTGTGAATATGATCGGAGAGTTATGGATGGGATTTTATCGACGTAACTCGGATTATTATGACCATCAGACTTCGGAGTCCAAAAGTAAGATTGGCTATTATGCATTCATTATTGGGGCAACAGTGGTTACGGTGGTCATTGTAGGCTGGATGTACAACCGAATTTATTCATAAGTAGTTATTATGCTTAAAATTGAATGAGGCCAAATGCTGAAGATGAGTGTGTACAAATAAAAGAGAGTATCCGCAGGATGTGACATCAAATGGATACTCTCTTTGGCATGGGATCAGACTGAATATGATCATACTCATCACGTTTAAGAGGGAGGTTGGCAGATTGGGCGTGTGCATTGCTGTACTTAATTGAACAACACACATGACAATCATGGGATCCAGCATAAAGGCCGTCGGAAATCGGAGTTTGCGTCTAACCCATGTACCCGTTACACAGAGCGGAGCATAGAGAAGAATCTTGGGGAAAAGGGCACCCCACGTTGCTACTTCAAGAGATTCAGGTATGCATTCAGGTTTAATGAAGGATTCATGTTCATGCGTGATCACTCCTGATGATGGGATACGTTGCGTTATCTGCGGAATAACCAGGCTGCTACTGTTCAACTCATTAAGATCCTGCAAGAGCCGTAGCGGAAGGTTTGGGTTCTCTGAACATTACAAAGTACATCAGTGATGAAATAACGTATAGACAGCCTGTGATGCTGAAAGTGATCGCATAACCCCAATACGTTCCGTACGTGGTGACCAGATAGGATTGAACGGGTCCCATGGTCGCCCATCCAATCATGAACGAGGTCTGCATAAGTGAATTGGCAATGCCGCGGCGTTTGTCCGAGATCCGATCCACCAGTATCGCTGAATGAATGGGATTGGCTGCGTTCATCAATGCTTGTCTGAATAAGAAACTGAGCGAAGCGATGAACAACAGATTGGTGAAGCCTGTTAATAGAAGGAAGGGCAGCGACATGACCTGGAAAATGACAACGGCTCTTACGCTTCCGACCTTTGCCGCCAGGGTAGGACCAATCAGCATGGATACAATTGTCATAATCTGACCAAGTGCAATCAGTAAGCTCATGCCGCTCAGAGAAACCGAGAACCGATTGGTGAAATACAGATTCAGATACGGTACAACCAGTCCGGAACCTAATCCAATTAACAACTGAGTCACTATAAACTGACCAATCAGTCGGGAATCTTTTTTCTTCGTGATCGAATCGTCCGTGCTTGACGTATTCGTTGAACTTTCTTTTAGATCCGCATTGGATTGAAGAACGGGTTGCCCCGGAATTGTTGTCTGCGGAGCGGCCTTGCCTTCGGTTACAAATAACAGTGGAATAAATGCAGCCAGTGTTGCTGCACCCCCGACAAATAAAACCGTCTGCAATCCGGTCACTTTGGCGAGTCCTGCCGTATGTAACAAATCTGCGAATACACCGCCGCCCAGGCTACCAAGCACCTGGGAAGCGAGCACAAGGGATGAATAATAACTGAACATCTTCAGCCGCTGGCTTTTCTTGACGTTTTCCGCCAGATAAGGAATGGCCAGTACTTGGAATACCCCAGCGAAAAGGCCAGAAAATACCGCGAACCAAATCAGTCCTGTAGCCGAATAATCGAAGGAGCGTCCGATTAGAAAGATTCCGCTGAATAACGCCCCGGTAATGAGTAATCGCTTGCGGCTGAACAGATCACCGCATAGACCGATAGGAACAAACATAATGGCTGTTGCGAGTGATTGAATACTTACAATCTGGCCGTTCATTGTATCATTATAGCCCAGCCCCTGAATATACAGATTGTACAAGACAGAGAACATGCCATTTCCGATCTGATACAGAATGCTAGCTAGGAAAAACAGTTGAATATTGCGGGACCAGCCGCGAATTTCATCATGAATATGTTGTAAAACTCTCAAGTGGTTCCCCCCAGTCTGCCTGTGCAGTGATTCCAGTTTAACAGGAAAGGGGAATTTGCGGAAGAATTGACCACTGTTTATTTTGGTTCAGAGGCATCAATCACACGAGCAATGACGAATCCATCGTAACCTTTGCTACCGACGGTTTGCAGTGCTGTAGCTTCAAGCCGAGGGTGATCCGCGATCAACTGCAGGAATAATCGAACGCCTTGAACTCTAGGGTCTGTGCTGTCTGTGCGGATCACTTCACCGTCCCTGACGATATTATCACCAATAATAAGACTCCCCGGCCGAGTCAGTCGCAGGGCCCATCTCAGATAATCGGGATTACTCGGTTTGTCAGCATCGATGAAGATCATATCAAACGGTTCCCTGTATTCTTCCTGAACATCGGGAAGGGTGGTTAGGGCAGGACCAACTCTCAGGTCTACCTTGTGCATCAGTCCTGCTCGTGTGAGATTGGCTCGGGCCAAGTCTGCATGGTGTGATTCCGATTCCAGTGAGACGATACGTCCGTGTTCAGGCAGCGCTCTTGCCATCCAGATGGTACTGTATCCACCTAATGTGCCGATTTCAAGTACACGGGATGCGCCTTGGATTTGCAGCAGGAGCTGAAGCAGCTTTCCTTGATTCGGTGTTACGTCATGTGCAGGGAGTCCAGCTTCGGCATTGCTTTGCAGTGTATGTTCCAGCAGGGAATCTGATGGAATCAGCAGATCATTCATGTAGTCGTCGACTTGAATCCAGGTATGCTGTAGGTTGGTCGTATTTATATTTTTCATCTTCACATGTTCCTTTCCTTGTTTCATGTATTGGATTTCATATTTCAACTATAGATGGAGTAGATATATAAATAAAATATATATTATGTATGTTAATATAACTTTAGATTATGTAATTGACGTGGAAGGGGTGTAAACATGAATCTGCATGGATTACGATTATTTCATGCCATTGTGAGATATGGCGGGGTCACTCGTGCCGCAGAGGAACTGAATATTAGTCAGCCTGCGGTATCTTCCCAGGTGAAGAAATTTGAACGTGAATTGGGAATCCAGCTTTTTGTTTCGGAGGGAAGAAGACTGGTGCTTACGGATGCGGGGATACAGTTAACAGGGTATGCGGAACGTCTGTTCATGCTGGAGCAGGATGTCGAGAATTTTGTGCAGGATTTTCGGGAGGGCAAGAAAGGACTGATCCGTCTTACGGCAACCTACTTGCCTTCGAATTTTCTGTTGCCTGGCTGGATTGCGCGGTTTAAGCAAATGCACGAGGATGTGGAGATTGTTGTGAGCACAACCAACACCCGGATGGCCTTTGACCAGTTGCTTCGTTATGAGGCAGAGATTGCAGTGTATGGTGGAAGTGGCATTACACATGCGGGTGTCCAATGGGATGAATTGTTTGACGATGAGATGTGGTTTGTTGTGCACCCTGACCATCCGTATGCGGGAAAAGAAATCGAGCTGCATGAGATGATGGCAGAACCGTTCATCATGCGCGAAGAAGGCAGTGCCACGCGTGAGAGACTCGTTTCCCTTTGCACTACAAATAACCTGGCCGCTCCCCGCATTGCGCTTCAGTTCAACGGGCTGAACGAAACGATTAGTGCGGTGAAGGCAGGTTATGGGGCCAACTTTATATCTTCTTTGGTTGTGAACGAAGATGTGCAGCAAGGCAGGCTGGCACGTGTGTTTGTTCGAGGTGTGCAGCTGAGAAATACGGTTGCTGTATGTACACGAGCCGGGGAGGTATTATCACCTGCTGCACAGCATCTTGTCAAGCTTTTCCGCCAAGAGGCGTCTTTGATGAAATAAATAGCGTGATTGTACTTAACTTAAAATATGTGTTCAAAAAAGCCAGTTTTCAGTACCCTAAAGCGGATATTTGCACAGCCTCTTGAAAATGAATGGGTTGCTTCTTTAACTATTAACTTTCGCTTTGTTGTGGAGTTCCCCATGCATGTAATCGGGCGTATAGGGTTACGCCGCCAATGATCAGGACAGGAATCCAGACTGCAATCATGGGCACACGGTGGAATAACAATGCGGCTGCAATGACGCCGATCAAATAGATGACAACAGCACCTGCACGAAGGTAGGAGTCTGTGGACAAGGCTTTGGCTAACGATCGGATATTGGCATGTCGCATCTTTTTGAGAATGCTTACGGTATCCTCAACCACAGCGGCCAAATTATTGGTGAGCACAGTTGTTGAGATGCCAGCAATGCCAATGCGGCGTGCCGCAGTTGTTTGCATCCCCATTGCAACGGCTAGGATGACAATTAACAGATAAGACAGTTGTTCTGAAAATGGACTAATCATGGCGATTGCGAACAGCAGGAGCAATATGCTTTCAACAGTAAATACAGCTGTGACCTTGGAGGACCAGCCATTTTTGGTCTGCACATGTCCAACCATATGTGCTGCAATGGCATTGCCGGCAATAAAACCAATGAGAGCAAGCAATGACCGAATTACAACAAATTCCTGAGCACGGGCAATGGCAATACCCAACAAAACAATATTTCCCGTCATATTGGCTGTGAGCACATGCCCCAGTCCCAGATATCCGATCAGATCCACCATTCCGGCAGACATGCAGAGAAGCAGCATGGCGTATTTTTGGAGGGTGCTTTGATTCATCCTATCCGTCCTTTCAAAAAAACGTAGCCCCTCTAGTATACAGCCATAACCCATGCTTCTTCAAAATGAATTCATAGTGCAAGATTTAAGGTGCAGCGAGCCAATCAAACATATTGTTCACTGCTGACTCATGTATTTTCTCGTGAAAATGATGATCCTGCCCGCCATAAGCGTGAAATGTGACATCCGCACCTCGGCGCTTAAGCCAGTGATACATTCGGGTTCCATGGCTATAATTCACCTGTGTATCTGATGTACCATGCATGATCAGCACCGGACAAGATAGTTTGTTCGCTTTGGATAAGGGAGAACGGGCGAGATAAGCTTCCGGAGCTGTGCGAGGGGAACCACCTAATACCCGCTTCAATGTGCGCCTCAGGTCGGTTCGCTCATGGTAAGTGCGTTCCACATCGGCGACACCGCTCCAAAGAACTAACTTATGTACTTTGTCCGGTCCCTCATTATAGGCAGTTGCGGTATGTACAGCATTAATGGCTCCACGGGAGAACCCCATTAACGATATCCGAGTTGGGTCGACAAAAGGTAAACGCTGCATCAACCGATAAGCGGCATGCACATCTTCGGCATCTCTTCCGCCATACTCGTCACGCCCCTCACCGCCTTCGTTGCCACGATAGGATGGGGCGAACACGATATAACCTTTATGTACAAATTGCTCAAGCCAAACAGTATTTACCCCGCCATAGCTGCCAAGTCCGCCGCGACAATAGATCAGCACAGGCCACTGTTCCTGTGTGTGAGCGATATCATGTATTTTTGCAGCAGGGTAATGGCTGGCGAGTGGTTGCAAATGTAGAGATGTATGTATGGAAGCGAATTCCGGAAAGGCAGAAGAGACAGAGCCGGGATGAGAAGTTTCATATGTCGTGATATCAGGTAATGAACAACCTTGTGGCAGGTATAAATAAGCTTTAACCCGAAGTGTATCGGATGAATACGTCACTTGATAGAGCAGGAAAATCAACCTCTTTCATCGGTAATAACAGGCCAAATGACAGGGATGCATCTATATGATGCTCGTAAAATAAGTTCCCATACCTTCCAGGCAGAATAGCCAGCCCGAATGTGAGAAATTCGTTTATTGGCTCCATATGATTTATAATGGTTCAGGAGGCATATGCATTGACCGCTGTCCTCATTTTTATAAAACTAATTTTAGTGTGCAGAAAGAAAGGGAGAAAGCTATGATGAACGCTCCACATCCAATTGATCAATTCAAGAAATTCAAATATGAAATTACCAGATTTATGATGATCTATAAATTTGCTCTGGATCAAATGGAGACCAAGATTGAAGTCCTGAAGGAAGAATTCCAGTCTTTGCATGATTACAGTCCAATTGAGCATACAAAGTCCAGACTGAAATCACCTGAGAGCATTATGAACAAAATGTTCCGCAAGAATCATGAGTTAACGTTTGAGAGCATCAAGCAAAATATCAAGGATATCGCCGGGGTACGGATTACATGTTCCTTTATCTCGGATATCTATCGCATTAAGGATATGCTGTGCAACCAGAGTGATCTGCGTGTACTGGAGGTCAAAGACTACATCGAGAATCCGAAGCCAAACGGCTACCAAAGCCTTCACCTTCTGGTGGAAGTGCCTGTGTACATGTCCAATGGTGAGGAACGAGCATGTGTGGAGATCCAGATCCGTACAATCGCGATGGATTTCTGGGCAAGTCTGGAGCATAAGATTTTTTATAAATACAATAAGGATGTTCCCGAGCATTTGACCAAGGAACTGAAAAGTGCGGCAGACTCCGCAAATGCACTGGATCAACAGATGGAACGACTTCACCGTGAAATTCAGGAGATCAAAGATGCCGAGAACGAGCGGGATGAAGAAGAACTGCGCCGTATTATTATTAACAATCAACAGTTCACACTGCCTTCCAATCTGCTCAAGCTGCTGGGTAGCGGGGAGTAGTATTTGATGAAAAGTACAACAGCTTCATTGAACACAAACTCCACATCTCGTGTACGGATGGCTTTAATTCTGGGGACATTGTCGGCCTTCGGGCCGTTGTCCCTGGATATGTATTTACCCGCATTGCCCACGCTGGCTGATGAGTTTGGTTCATCTACTTCGTATGCTCAACTCAGTCTGACGGCGTGTATGATTGGACTTGCGGTTGGACAGTTGCTTGCCGGACCTCTAAGTGATGTACGTGGTCGGCGAACACCGCTCATTGCAGGGCTTGTGCTCTATACTATCGCCTCCATACTTTGCCTGGTCAGCCCTACGATGGGCTCTTTTGTTGTGCTGCGGTTTATTCAAGGTGTAGCTGGAGCGGCAGGGATTGTCATCTCGCGCGCTATCGTCAGAGACGTATATTCGGGCCCGGAACTGACACGGTTCTTCTCTCTGTTAATGCTGATTAACGGCGTAGCCCCGATTGCTGCACCAATCATTGGTGGACAATTGTTGACGTATACGTCGTGGCGCGGCGTATTTATTTTGCTCAGCCTCATCGGAATACTGACACTGTTGGCTGTTATTTTCGGCCTTGGAGAGACATTACCTTCCAATCGCAGATCAAGCGGGGGATTGAAGCAGACCCTGATTACGTTTCGTCAAATCGCTGGCGATCGTCAGTTTATGGGTTATGCGTTGACCCAAGGTTTCGTAGCGGCTGGCATGTTTGCCTACATATCCGGTTCACCGTTTGTACTTCAGAAAATATATGGGGTATCCCCGCAAATGTTTAGTATTTGCTTTGCCATAAACGGGCTTGGGATTATTCTGGCCAGTCAGTTTGCCGGCAGACTTGCAGGTAAGGTATCTGAAATCCGGCTGTTAATCGCGGGTCTACTAATCGCGGCGCTCGGAGGAAGTGCACTGCTCATCGCCATTCTGGCTGGAGGTAATCTAACATCTGTACTAATTCCGTTATTTCTGGTGGTATCCAGTGTTGGGTTGGTCAATACCGCATCCTTCGCCTTGGCGATGGCCAATCAGGAGAAGTCGGCAGGCAGTGCGTCTGCGCTTATTGGTGTGATAACGTTCCTGTTCGGTGGTATTGTCGCTCCCCTCGTAGGTCTCGGGGGAGAAGGAACAGCTGTGCCAATGGGAATCGTTATTGCGTGTGCTGATCTCGGTGCCTTGGTGATTTACTTCCTAATGGTCAGTAAAGGCAGGAAGCGCCAGAACGATCAAGTGTTGAGTTAAATGTACTGATTCTGCACACCTTGCGTTTATGGAGTCTTAATAGTATAAAGATACATCTGGATAAAAGAACGAACAAGAGCCTCACTTGGTAGGAATCATGCTTCCAAGTGGGGCTCTTGCTGTAGGTAAGGACAGGTTTAACAGAGCGCAAACAAAATCTGTGTATTGGACAGTATACCTGGCGTGAGGAATGGATAAAAGTACCCCACCACAAAACCAAACAGATTAATGGCAGGCCACATCAGGTAGACATCATTGTATGTGAAGACAAGGGACCATCGGTTGTAGCAAAAGTTGGGCAGCGCACGTTCTTCGTTATCTCGTGGTGCCGCTGAACCAGTCTGTGCAAATTGCACCGCTTGAGTGAGGCTTTGCGGTTGTTGCTGGAGGAAGAGCGGAAGCAGACCCGGGCTGCTTTTGATCAGGTTATACAGAAAAAGCATTTCTGCCGGAGGCTGACCTACCGGACGAGGATAGGCACTAAGCAGGGTGGGCAGATTGCCTTGAGTCAGCTGCGCAGGTACGCCCGGTGCTATACCCGGGATTGTACCTGGAATGCCTCCAGGGATATATGGACCGGGTCCTCCACCTGGAATGTATGGAGGATAGGAGCCCTGACCGCCAGGTATACCAGGAAACGTCGGACCACCCGGTGTACCGCCACCTCCTGGGAACAGTGGAGGCAATTGAAAGGAACGGTCTTCTCCATAACTTAGATAAGGGTTATATTCGTAATACATGTACAGAACATCCTTCCTGTCGTCGTATTCTGCATTCAGCATATGGCGGCATCCGCCTATATGTGAGTGCCGCCAAGAAGATTTTATATGATCTATATAGTTGAACTAATCATTTACACAAAACGGAGAGAATAGAAAAAACTGAAAAGCGAAGCTAAAAGCTTTCTGCAAGAAAGCTGCATCGGAAGCATACGCTTCGCCTTTATCCCCGGATTTTCCCTTAGAAAAAAGGGAATCGAAAAAAATCTGGGGATAACAGCGATTGGAAGGTTGTTCTATCAACGTAGTGTCAGTGTAAATAATTCTTAGTTCAACTTTATAGCGCAGAGCAAAATCGAATTGACAACTGGACTGATAACAATTATCATTGTCAATGGAATCGGACAAGTGTACATACGGATATTATATGTATCAATAATAGTATCATTTTTTGAACGTAGATATCTGTCACAATAACGAGGACTACGTTTCCATATTGAAAGGGGATAATAAATTGTTTAAGAAAAATAGAAAGATGATCATATTTCTGATTACGGTGATGGTCATGTCCATCTGGTTGGCAGCGTGTGGAGCGAAGCCGGCAGAGAACGGAGCAGCAGGAGAGAACGATACAGCAACGGAGACAGAGACGCAAACAGAAGCCCTGACAGAACGCACATTGACAGATGCAATGGGACACAAAGTAACCATCCCGGCTAATCCGGAGCGTGTCATCGCGTCTTATCTGGAAGACAATTTGGTAACACTAGGTGTTAAGCCAGTTGCCCAGTGGTCGGTAGCCAACGGAATCCAGGAATATCTGCAAAAAGATCTGAATGGTATCCCAACGATTGCTTTTGATCTGCCTTTTGAAGCGGTAACAAGTTTTAACCCGGATCTGATTATTATTGGTTCTGAAAGTGTGGTTGAAGGAGAAAAATACGAACAGTATAGTAAAATTGCACCTACTTATGTACTTGGCGATGAGATCAATAGCGACTGGCGTAAAACGTTACTGAAAATCGGTGAGATTTTGAATAAGAGTGATGAAGCGCAAAAAGCGCTGGATGATTACGAAGTTAAAGCTACAGAAATCAAGGAAAAGATCAACAACGTTACAGGTGGAACAAAATCAGCAGCGGCCATTTGGTTGGTTAGCGGCAAGTTCTTTATTGTAAGTGACAACGTATCAAGTGGAGAAGTAATGTACAAAGAACTTGGACTTCTAGAGCCTGAAGTTGTAAAAGAAATCTCTGCCAATGCAACAGGTAACTGGTCTTCCATCTCTATGGAGAAGCTGGCGGAAATGGATGTAGACTACTTGTTCTTTGTTAATAGTGATGCAGGTACTGGAGCAGAAGCACTGAAAGATCCAGTGTGGCAAAGTATCCCGGCTGTGAAAAATGGAAATTTGTTTGAATTCACCCGGTCCAGCAGCTGGTTGTACAGCGGAGTTCAAGCGAACCTTCAAATTATGGAAGACATTCAGAACAGCATTGTTAAATAAGAAATGTCGATATGAAAAAGCATGTTTCTACTTCTTGGTGCAATAGGCACCAGGGAGTTTTTTTGTTAATTCAGCATTTTACGTTATATAATAAATATGAGTGTGTGATCGTGTCTTGAAGTGAAATTGACACTTGTTACACGAGCAGGGAAGGGGATATTACATATGTATACATTGGATCCACGTGAAATAACGGGAAGAGATAACTATAAACTGATGAGTGGTTCGGTGGTGCCACGTCCAATTGCTTTTGTGACAACACGTTCAGATGAGAATGATGTAATCAATGCAGCGCCTTTCAGTTTCTTCAATGTGGTCAGTTCGGACCCACCGCTGTTATCCATATCCATTGCACGTAAAGACGGCATTATGAAAGATACTGCACGTAATGTACTTGCTCATAAAGAGTTGGTCGTGCATATATGTGATGAAGCAATCATAGCAGAAGTAAATGAGACAGCAGCTATCCTTGAACCCCATGAAAGTGAGCTTGAACGGACGAAACTGACTACAGTGCCAAGTACAAAGGTCACCGTGCCAGGAATAAAGGAAGCACTTATCCGGATGGAGTGTGAGTTGTATCAGCACATTCCCATTACCAACGATGATGGCAAACCGATGAGTGATCTGTTGCTGGTACGCATAGTGCAGTATCATTTCAGCGAACAAGTCTACAATCCGGACAAGGGCTATATCCTGATGGATCATTTGAAACCAGTCAGCCGACTGGCGGGTAATGATTATGCCAAGCTCGGAGAGAGATTCACCATAATTCGGCCTGAATAGTTATGAAAGATCCTATATGTAATTTGTGAAAGGATTTAACCCTGTTGATAAAGGCGGACAACACATGCGAAACTCGCATAGGTTGTCCGCCTTTTGTTGTGATATGAACATAAACGGGACAGGGAGTGAATAGACTTGTACTATATCCTGCACATTTCTATATGAACCTATTTGATATATAGGATGTTTAAAAAGCCCACTTTTGATTACGAAAGACAAGACTATATAGGGGGTTAAGCCGATGAACCAGCTTGAGGAAAGTACAGGGGCAAGTATTATGGGAATAGGAACGGCGTGGCCTGCCCACCGTATTGAGCAAAAGGATGTATCTGCCCGTCTCGCGCAAGCGCTGGAACATGAGCCAGATGCGAGAAGATGGGCCAAACGGATCTTTAATCAGTGCGGTGTGGAGACTCGGTATACGTGTGAACCGAATCTGCTTGAGCCTGTTGATTCTTGCCGATATTTACCCTTTACCAATGCGGAGGAGGTTCCGACTACATCCGAGCGTATGGGCAAATACAAGGCTGCTGCTGTTCCGCTTGGTCTGGAGGCGGCTGGACAGGCCCTTCAGGATGCAGACGTAACCTCCTCGGAAATTACACATCTCATTACGGTGAGTTGCACGGGGCAATTCCTGCCGGGACTTGATGTTCGGCTGATCCAGCAACTTGAACTTTCACGGCAGATCAACCGGATTCCACTGGTGTTTCAAGGATGTGCAGCCGGTCTGAAGGCGATCCAACTGGCGAATTCCATTGTAACGATAGATCAGAAGGCTACAGTTCTCATCGTGTGCGTGGAACTATGTACACTTCACTTTCAGCCATCTGCCAAACGGGACGACCTGTATGCCGCATCGTTCTTCGGAGATGGCGCCTCTGCCTGTGTTATTGGTGCGTCTGGAACAGACCGCAATGAATGTTTTCGACTGGGCCGAGGGCACTCAACGCTGCTCCCGGATTGTGCAGAAGAAATGATCTGGGAAGTGGGCAATACAGGCTTTGATCTCTACCTGTCACCACAGATTCCAAAGCTGCTTGGTTTGCATCTCGGTCCAGAGGTAGAGCGGTTGCTGGAGGGTAGCAGTTTACCGGAAATATGGGCGATCCATCCGGGAGGCAGAGGCATCGTGGATGCCGTTCAGAAGCTGTATCAGTTGACAGATGAGCAGGTCTCCTACAGCCGAAACATCCTGCGGGATTATGGCAACCTGTCGTCCGTGACGATTCTTTTTGTTCTTCAAGCCATCCGTGAGGATTACAGACAGAAGGAAGAACATTCCATTGGGATAGCGCTGGCTTTTGGCCCGGGACTGACAGCAGAGTTACTTCCTTTTACATACATCCCTGCCCCATAGCGAACAGAACACCTGTGAATCATGGTATCCAATAGTTCATGAACCCGAGTGAAGGAGATATGCACCGCAAGTGGTTGAATGTGCTTATGATCTTACCCTTACCGATGAATATAATCGAATGACTAATCTGATCGCAGAGGAGCTTAGGTATGGGTTATCGCAGACTTGCTGCCTTCATCAGCCGATATCCGCGGTTCATTATTCTCTGCTGGGTATTTATCATCGGGATGTCAGCGGTCTGGGCGTGGAAGTTACCTGACATTGTTCAAGATCACGGATTGAAACAAGTTCACGGGGATGCGCAAGCGGTTGAACTTGTTCTGGAGGACGAATTCGCTTCTCCTGCTGATCCGGTTATTCTGGTGTTTGAGAAAAAGGAAAATACCTCGCCGTTACAGTTCCGGCAGTGGATCAAGGATCGTTTGACACAGGTTCAAGTGTTGCCTGCGGTAACCTCTATCACGTCCCCTTTGGATGCTAGCGAAAGGGTGACGCTGCAAGACCATAGGGCATATGCCCTTGTGAAGATGGATGTGCCTGCACATCAGATGGGGCCCCCACTGGAGCAGTTGCGCGCCGTGCTGGCAACAGACGGTCCAGGTACGGTGCAATTGACGGGAAAGACAGTCGTCCAGCAGGATGTCAATCATCTGAGCTTTCGTGATCTGGAACGGGCAGAGATGGTGGGACTGCCGATTGCCCTGATCGTTTTGTGTTTTGCATTCAGGGGGCTATATGCCGCGTTGATTGCTGTCATGATGGGGATCAGTGCTGTGATTACCGCTATGGGAGTCACGTCACTCCTTGGTTACCATCTGGAATTGTCCAACTTTATCATTAATGTGATTCCCATGGTGGGCATGGCACTGAGTATAGACTTTGCTCTGATCATTCTGAGCAGGTACAGGGAAGAAGTTCAGCGGACCTATGAAGATGAAGGCAAAGCTAACGTTACGGGCAGAAGTCTGGATATGCAGAGCGAGATTCTTCAGCGAACATTGCGCACAGCAGGCAGAGCAGTGTTGTTCTCGGCAGCTTGCGTATTCCTTGGGCTGCTGGGTCTACTCTGGATCAGGCTGCCGATGTTTCTGAGTGTCTCCTTGGGGGCTGTCATTGTTCTGCTCCTATCGCTACTGTTAAATGTTACGCTCCTGCCAGCTCTGCTATCACTGTCTGCGGATCGGGTCTTCAGGCGAAAGTTAGTCCATTCGTTACCCAGAAGATCGGTCTGGCATAGATGGTCAGCAAGGGTCATGAAACGACCCGTCAGTATGGCCATTGGAGGCACGGTTGTGCTGCTCCTGTGTGTTTATCCAGTGACTCGGTTGGAACTGTCCGTCCCGGATGCCGCTTCACTGCCAGAGAGAATGGAGTCCCGCCAGGCAGCAGAGCAGTTGCAACATGATTTGGGGCAAAAGAATACCTCCGCCATCGAGATCGTGATTGGCGGACAGCAGGAACGGTTGACTGCCTCACACTGGCAGATGGCCCACCACAAAGCCCGTCAACTACTGCAGGACTCGGACGTATTGAGCATTGTTTCACCATGGGGCCTATTACAGCCGAATCAAACTGGCTCGCAAAGTCTTTTTCGGATCCCACCGTCGTCGCTCACTCCTTCCATAGAAGGCAAACAGTCAACAAGGACGGCATGGCTACGTTCAACGGTCTCTGATCATTCCATACGATTGATAGCCACCGTGCACGGGGAGCCTGGTTCGGAACAGTTTGCAGACTGGCTTGAACGAATGAGGAATAGCGATCATGCACCAGGTTCCAACAACGTAAAACTACGTTATGGTGGGGAGGCTGCCAAGCAGTATGAAATAATGCAGGAAGTTACAAGTCAACTGCCCAAAGTGCTGGTATTTGTAGTGGTCACCAATTATCTTGTGTTACTGGCGGCATTCCGATCGATGCTCATTCCAATCAAGGCAATTCTGATGAATCTGCTCAGCTTAGCCGCTTCATTTGGCATATTGGTATGGGTGTTCAATGAAGGACATCTTGGTATGGAGCCGTCAGCCATTGCCATTATGATTCCTGTATTCATTGCAGGATTGGTGTTTGGCATATCCATGGATTATGGTGTGTTTATGCTGAGCCGTATTCAGGAAGTGTATAGACGAAGCGGAGACAGTGATGTGGCTGTCCAACAGGGATTGGCTTCTACAGGCCGTCTGGTTACCTCAGCAGCGGCCATTCTGCTTGCGGTGACCGTGCCGTTTGCTTTTGCTGAAGTCGCAGGTGTGAGGCAGTTAGGGATCGGAATCACGGCAGCGGTGTTGATTGACGTTACGTTGATCCGGCTAATACTGGTACCTGCATTGATGAAATTAATGGGCAGGTGGAACTGGTGGCTGCCAGGGCAGATGAAATGAAGGGTATTTCCGTAACCTGTCTTCAGGTTGGAGATATCCTTTTTTTGGCTAGAAATCGTGTGATTCCATTCAAAACAGGCAAACATGTTCAATTCATGGGTGACATCAATGTTCTATAATGGATGGGATTAATTCCATATGATAGTCTTTTATCTACGTTATCCTACGAAAAACAGGAGGGACACAGGCCCATGTCTGATATTGAAGCCTATCTTCAACAACAAACGAATCTTCGTGGTCGTTCCGCGTATCATGCAGATCAACCCCTGGACTTATGGCGCAGTCAGTTACGTACTCGCGTGAAAGAACGGCTGGGCGGTTTTCCAACGATGGCGGCCGCACTGAATCCTGTCTTACTGGAGCGCATTACATGTGACGGATATATTCGGGAGCGGATTGAAATCACGACCTATGCAGGACTTCGCATGCCTGTGTATTTATTAATTCCGGGTGATGGAAGCATTATCGAAAACAAGAGACCTGCTATCGTAGCTTGTCATGGGCATGGCTACGGTAGCCGAGAGATATCGGGTATGGAACCGGATGGGTCACTACGGACAGGAGAGCCAGGATTACACAAGGACTTTGCAGTAGCGCTTGTGAAGCGTGGATATATGGTTGCGGCTCCAGAGTTGCTCGGATTTGGTGATCGAAGATTGGAAGAGGACCGCGATGCGCCACCAGGGGCAAGTTCCTGTACGAAGATTGCTGCGCATCTGCTCATGGTGGGGAAAACCCTCGCCGGTCATAGGGTGTATGAAACAACACGTGTACTGGATTATGTATCGACCCGGCCAGAAGTGGATTCGGAGCGAATTGGAAGCATGGGTATCTCGGGTGGTGGGCTGGTGACCGTATTTACAGCCGCGTTGGATGAACGGTTCAGGGCAACTGTGGTAAGTGGTTATGCAAGTACATTCCAGGGCAGCATACTGGATCGGAACCATTGTCTGGACAACTATGTGCCAGGTATCCTGAGTGAAGCGGAGTTGCCGGATCTCATCGGCCTGATTGTGCCTAGGCCACTTTTTATTGAAGCCGGAAGTGATGACCAGGTGTTCCCAATCCATGCAGCGAGAGAGGCGTATGCGCGTTTGACACACATATATGAGCAGGCGGGAGCATCAGAATCACTGGATGCGGATTTCTTTACAGGTGGACATGAGATTAGCGGAGCTAAGGCTTATGACTGGCTTGATCAAGTTCTGTGAAGTGTGGATCGTGCACTAATATAATTCTGATTCGAGAGGAGAATTCAGTGATGAAATGGTCAATATCGGTAAAGCTTCTGCTCTGTTTTGTTCTGTTTGCGAGTACAATGGGCATCCGTTTGGGAAGCAATGAAGGGCAAGTCGCCGAAGCGGCAACGGACAATTACAGATTTGATTTTGGTTCGGGTGCTGTTGAGAGCGGTTACACAGGCGTGTCCGCAGGAGATGCCTATACGCCTACGAAAGGTTATGGCTTCAACACACCTGCACAGATGAGAAATGTGTCTGCCTCAGGAAGCGGGGTTAAGAGTGACGCTGTGCAGTTTTTAACTTTTGGCACCAAGAGCACCAATACCTTCAATGTGAATCTGTCCAATGGCCTATATGAGGTCAAAGTGGTCCTGGGCAATACTGCCAGAGCCAGCGTGGCTGCAGAAGGTGTCTACCAGATCATCAATATGACGGGCAACGGGGCAACGGATCAGTTTCAAATTCCGGTGACTGACGGGCAATTAAACCTGCTGGTTACGGAAGGAAAGACAGGTACGGCCTTCACACTTAGTGCACTCGAAATCCGGAAGTTGTCCAATCAGACCGTTACCAACCGCACGATCTACATTGGTGGTGATTCAACAGTCTGCAATTACTATCCGCTGGGTAGCAGTGTACAAGGAGGTTGGGGACAGCTGTTTCCGTCCTATGTGAACAATTCTACCTTCCAGGTTCGAAATATGGCGTCAAGTGGCCAATTTGCGAGAGGTTTCCGCGATGATGGTCAGATGGAAGCGATTCTGAAGTATATCAAGCCGGGAGACTATTTTATTCTGCAATTCGGAATTAACGATACCAATGCCAAGAACAATACAACGGAGGCACAGTTCAAGGAGATCATGCGGGATATGGTGCGCCAGGCGAAGAACAAAGGAGCAACAGTTATCCTCTCCACGCCTCAGGGCCGGGCAACTGACTTTAATACAGCCAATGTACATCAAGCGGAGAACCGCTGGTACAATCAATCAACCCGTGCACTTGCTCAGGAAGAGGGAGTCATCCTGGTTGAACTGAATAAGTTAAGTTCTGCCTATTTCACTTCAATTGGTCCTGCGGCAACACTTGCTCTGTATATGACAGGGGATAGTCTGCATCCGAATCGTCAAGGGGCTGCGGAGCTTGCACGTATTGTGGCTACGGATCTAAGAAGACAGGGACTGAATGGATTCTGACTTTACTACTTAATCAGTCTGCATAATCAGTGTTGATCCGTGTATGAAAAATAAAAAAATACCCCCGGGAACATGCCGCGAAACGGGCGGCTGATCCTTGGGGGTATTTGTTATGCCCAGGCTGGGGATTACTCCATCATGTCCTTGGCTTCATGGTTCACCTTTTTCCCTTTTAACAAGGGTTCCAATTCATCTTGCACGCTCTGCTCCCAGAGTGGCACATCTGTGCGATAGGCGGCCCGTCCGTTCAGATGTCCGGCGACAGGAGCCGTAATGAATACAAACAGAATACCTAGCAACAAGCGGGCACTGATATAGTTATCGAAGTACCAGAAGTAGAAAAATGTAGCGCTTAGTACACAGAACACTCCAAGTGTCATACTTTTGGTTGCGGCATGGGCACGTAGATATACATCAGGCAGACGGATAAGTCCGAATGCACTGAGTGCACTGAGTAGTGCACCGAGCAGTACGAGTAGACCTATAGCGGTTTCAGCGGTTACCTTAACGATCTCCATCATTTTTGAATACCGCCCCCCGTTCAATATAACGTGCAAATGCCACTGTACTTAGAAAAGCCAGAATGCCAATCAGCAAGATGATATCCAGATAGGCCTGGGTTTGCAACATCATCGACAGTACGGCAACGATAGCAATCACATTGATACCAATGGTATCCAATGCTGTAATCCGATCAGCCATGGATGGTCCCCGAAGCACCCTGTACAAGCACCCTAGTATGGCTAAGGAGAGAATGAGCAATGAGATGAACAACAGTGAGGATAACATTAACGCGTCACCTCCATAATTGCTTTTTCGAATGTGTTTTGAATATTATCTCTCATTTTCTGTTCATCCTTGATATCCAGCGCGTGGATAAACAGTTTGCGTTGATTACCCGAGATCTCAAGTGGCAGAGAACCTGGTGTTAATGAAATAAGCAGACAGAGCAGGGTGACCTCCCAATCCGAGGACAATTGAGTTTTATACGTAAAAATACCGGGCCTTATGTCGAGCTTGGGCTTGATAATCTGGCGTATAACCTCAATGCTGGCTCGCACCAGTTCCTTGAACAGCAGTGCAATCAGTTTGAAGATGGCCCAGACTCGAACAATATAGAAGCGCTGGGGGAAGAATCTGCGCATCCCCCCGATGAGAAGCAGTCCGAGCAGGTAACCTATGAGAAAACCAACACCATTCCAGGCGTTGTTCAGAAACATCCATACAAAAGCAATGATAAGATTCAGTACAATCTGAAAGGCCATAGACATCTACTCCTTCAATACGGCATCAATATAAATATTGGGATGCAGTAGAATATCGCCTGCGCGGGAGGTCAATTGGAACATGCCTTCAGCCCCCACACCCATTACGATGATGAATACAAACAGAATTCCGGCAGGAATCAGCAGGCCGTTCACCGCGTAAGGGCGTCTTACAACCCCGGCAGGCGGTTCACCCCAGAACGCTTGTATGAAGATGCGCAGTACCGAATATAACATTAATAAGCTGGAGAGCACCGCAATGCCGGTCAGACCATACAAGCCTGCCTGCAAGCCACCTTCAAAGAGAAGCAACTTCCCCGGAAAACCACTGAATGGAGGCAAGCCCGCCAAGGCAAGTGAACTAATGAAAAACATCCAGCCGAGCAGCGGATAGCGATGGATCAGCCCGCCCATGTTGTCCAGTTTGGATGTTCCGGCAACCGCAATCAAGGCTCCGCCGAGAAGGAAGAGCAATGTTTTGATCAACATGTCATGCAGCATGTAGAAGAGCAGACCTTCCAGCGCAGGACGACTGGCCGAAGCCATACCAAAAGCGACAAAACCTACACCTGCGACCACGTTATAGATGAGAATTTTGTTCACATCACGGTATGAGATCGCACCGATGACACCCAGGACCATCGTTGCACCAGCCATCCATCCGATCAGTGCATGGAAGAAATCAGGATCATGATAGAAGATCAGTGTGAATGTTCGCACAATGGCGTACAAGCCAACCTTGGTGAGCAATCCTGCGAACAATGCAGTGACAACAGCAGGTGGTGCCTCATAAGAGCCAGACAGCCAGAAGAACAGGAACAGTCCGGCCTTGATGCTAAAAACGATCAGGAAGAGAACGGCAATTAAGGTAATGACCCCGCTCTGTCCCACTTCAGCAATTTTTACGGATAAATCTGCCATGTTCAGTGTGCCAGTAATGGAGTAGAGGAAGCCAATAGAAGCGACAAACAGTGCTGAAGAAACGATGTTAATCAAGACATATTTGATCGTTTCACGAAGCTGTCTTTCCGTACTTCCCAATACGATCAGTGCATAGGAAGAGATGAGCATCAGTTCAAAGCAAACAAATAGGTTGAACAAATCTCCGGTTAAGAATGAACCGTTAACTCCTGCAATCAGAAAATGAAAGAACGGATAGAAGTGATGTTCTTCTCGCTCCTTGTTCACACTGCGGAACGCATACAGCAGACACGCCAGTGCAATGATGGAAGCGGCGACGACAAGTAGCGCCGATACCATGTCAGCTACTAGCACAATGCCATAGGGAGGTGCCCATCCGCCCATATTAAGCGTTAGAACTCCAGTCTGAGCTACCCGCGTAATGAGTATCGTTGAGACCACTGCTGTAAACAACAGTCCAATGACACTAATGATCCGCTGGATATTTGTTTTCCGGAAAAATAGCAGAGACAGAACACCTGTAATTAAAGGCAACAGAATCGGCAGAACGACGAGATTATTCATATGGGCGCCCCCTTACTTCTTCCATATCGTCTGTTTTTAACTTCAGATAAGATCGATATGAGAGAACAAAGAAGAACGCAGTGAGTCCGAAATTAATTACAATTGAAGTTAGTATCAAAGCCTGAGGAAGAGGATCGACATAACGTTCAGCCATCTCCCCAAGCAGGGGTGGGGCCCCTGTTTTGAGACGTGACATGGTGATCAAGAGTAGATGCACACCATGGGTTAGTATGGACATGCCAAGTACGATTCGGAGCAGGCTCCGCGACAAGATTAAAAAGACGGCAACCGCAAACAGAATGCCAACGGCTACACACATCAATATTTCCATATCAGCGATCCTCCCCGATCTGTAGAATGATGGTCATGGTGACACCCAGGACAGCGAGATACACGCCAAGATCAAACAGCATAGCCGTGGCGAGTTCTGTTTCTCCCAGCAAAGGAAGTTCGAAATAGCCGAAGGTTTGACTTAAGAACGGGACTCCGAATATAAATGAACCCGCACCCGTAAGTAAGGCTATACCCAATCCGATCCCTGTTAGAACACGGAAGTCAACGGGTAACGCTTTGCGTATCGTATCCGTACTGAATGCCAGGGCAATCAATACGAGTGCTGCCGCTGTTACCAAGCCGCCGATAAAACCTCCGCCCGGATTGTGGTGTCCTGCAAAGAACAGGTGCATGGCAAATGTCAGAATGATGAACACAACGACCTTGGTGGTCGTTTGCAGCAATACATCATTACTCTGCAAGGGTACAGTATCCCAGGAGGATGAGCTCCGTTCCCGGTTACCATACTTTTTCGTATTGTCCGCTTCATCATCCAGAGCAGGTTCGGAATCCTGACTTTCGTCCTTCTTACGGAACTTCAAGCGAGCTCCCAGATCTTTTGCTTCGAGGTTCAGATTAATCATGGAGTAGATGGATAATGAAGCAACGCCAAGCACCATAATCTCCAATAACGTATCGAAGCCACGGAAATCAACCAATAAGACGTTCACGACATTTTTACCACCCGCAGACTCATACGCTTCCTGAAGGAAAAAGGTAGAAATGCTGTCCAGTGATGCTGTTCCGCTTGCAGCTAGAGCTACAAAGGTCATCACAACACCGACTGCAATCGCTACGATCATATTTACCGTGAGATAACTGCGGCTTGATTTGCCACGTTGCAATTCAGGCAGATGGTAGAAGCAGAGCAGGAACAATGCAACGGATACGGTCTCAACAATCATCTGTGTCAATGCCAGATCCGGCGCCCGGAAGAGTACAAACAGCAGGGTTACGATGTAACCAACCGCGCCCGTCATAATGACTGCCGACAGTCTGTTTTTGGCAAAAGGAATTGAAACCGCAGCACCGATGAGCGTGACTAGCAGAACGACCTCATAAAATGAGAAAGGTGCATTGCCCTGCAGATTCCAGGTGATATTCTCTCCTGAACGGAAGAAGGCATAGACCAACAAGGCGACCGTGAATGAAAAAATGTAAACCAGATAATTACGGACCGAGCCATTCATATAGGCTTCCGTCCATTTGCGTGCATAATGCTGGAGATTATCCAATACAACATGGTACATATTGTTAATGGTTAATCCTTGTGGATAGTGCTCATAAATATTCCTCCATCGTGGCAACAGCTTGTAGAGAGTGATTCCGAGAATCACAACTCCGATCGTCATAATCAGTTCCGGAGTCCATCCATGCCACAGGGAGAAATGTACATCGAAGCGCTCATTCCCATCTAAGAGCGATGGAAGCACAGCAGCCATTGCCGGTTCAATCAGTGATCCGGCCAGCAGATTCGGGAAAAGTCCGAATACAACGACAAGAACACCTAGAACAACGGGCGGAATGAGCATACCAGCGGGCGCTTCGTGCAGCTTCTCGGCAGGGATCTCGCTTTGGCTACGACCGAGGAATGTTTTGAACACGATAATAAGCGCATAGATCAGGGTAAACACACTTGCAAGCCAAGCAAATATTGGCAATAGAACACTCCAGGACCCAAGTCCAAAGATTCGCAGATGCGTGACTTCGACCATCGCCTGGAAGAATAACTCCTTGCTCAGGAATCCGTTGAACGGCGGTATACCTGCCATAGCAAGTGATCCGATCAATGCTACGGTGAATGTAATTGGCATGAATGAAGCAAGTCCACCAAGCTTTCGGATGTCACGTGTACCCGTTTCATGATCAACAATGCCTACGACCATGAACAGAGCGGCCTTGAAGGTCGCGTGATTAAACAGGTGAAGCAGTGCAGCGGTTATTGCCACGGTGTACATCGCAGAGGATTCGCCATATCCGAAGTAGAGAGCAGCAGATCCAACCCCTAAGAGGGACATGATCAGACCAAGTTGAGAGATGGTCGAATAGGCGAGAATCGCTTTGAGATCGTTTTTTTTCACCGCCAGGAATGATCCATAACACAAAGTCAGAAGACCAACGCCAGTAACGAGCCAGAACCAGAGTCCCTGTCCACCGAAGATCGGTGTAAACCGGGCCACAACGTACAGTCCGGCCTTAACCATGGTGGCTGAGTGAAGATAGGCACTGACAGGTGTTGGGGCTTCCATGGCATCCGGCAACCAGATATGGAACGGAAATTGAGCTGACTTGGTGAAAGCCCCAATCAGGATCAAGACAAGTGCTGGCAGAAACAGTGCGCTTTCCTGAAACTGACCCAATCCTGTAATGGTTGCACGAATACTGAATGTTCCGGTAATGAGATACATCATCATGAATCCGGTAAGCATGGCGAAACCGCCAAATACCGTAATCAGGAAAGATTTTTGTGCTCCTGAAGTGGAAGCTTTGCGTTTGTAATGAAATGCAATCAACAGGAATGACGCAATACTGGTCAATTCCCAGAATCCGTAGAGCACGATCATATTATCAGACAGCACCACGCCCAACATGGCTCCCATGAACATCAACAGATACAGGTAGAAACGGTTCAGCGCTTCTTTCATATCCATGTAGAAGATGGAGTAGAGAACAACGAGGACACCGATTCCGGTGATTAGCAGTGTCAACATGAGGCTCAGACCGTCCAGATACAGGTTAAATCCAATGTCCAGTGAAGGAATCCATGGGATATTTCCGGCTACGGTATTGCGCTGTGACACAGCGGGTATGAGACTCGCAAAGTATACAAATAATAGTGCCGGGACAAGGAGAACCGGCCATCCCAAATGTAATTTACGGAAGAAACGATGCAGCATGGCAAGAAGAATGCCAGCGGCAAAAGGCAGAATAACAGCAACATGAAGCAGGCTCAACATTACACCCCCAATGTTTAGTATTTCGATTACTCTCTCTGTGACATACAGGCGCATGATCCTTTGAAGGATATGCTTGCTCTCTATATTCATAACCCAAGTATGTATATACAGAATCGTGTCTATTCTTTGAATGGAAGAAACACGGTGAAGATTTCAGTATAATATTGTATGGGCATGTATAATAAAAAAACACACAAGTTCCGATAAATATGAAAACGATTAGGTGACATTCCGTGTACTCTTTGCAGCATAGTTATGTTGAAAAGCAAGATGGTTTCACCGTGTAATGGAGGAAGTAATGTCATTCAAAATTAGAACTGTGCTTACAGTCATCTTTGCTGTGTTATCCTTGCTGGTTACTCTGACGATTGGGTCTATTTTTAGCCAAAAGTCGTTTGTTGCTGTCGAGACTGAGATTGGTCACTCGCTTACAGGCACGGCCTCACAGGCTTCGGACAAGCTGGATCGATTCATGTCCGCTCGCGCGGGTGAACTGGACCTGCTGGGCCGAATGGCTTCGTTGGAAGATGGATTTCAACCTGATGAGATTCAGATGCTGCTGGATCAGTTACAAGATAGCTTTCCCTCATTCTCATGGGTTGGATTCATGGACCCGAAGGGAAAAGTGTTAGCTGCCACGGATGGTATCTTGCTTGGGGAAAATTTATCAGAGCGACCTGTGTATCAGGAGGGAATCAAGGGTAAATTCATTGGAGATGTGCATAATGCAGTACTTCTTGCCAAGCTGCTTCCGAATCCAACGGGAGAGCCGTTGCAATTTGTCGATATCAGTTTTCCGCTGAAGGATAGCAAGGGACATATTCAGGGTGTGCTCGCTGCACATTTAAGTTGGGAATGGGCGAAGGAAGTCGAAGAGTCCGTGCTTGCCCCATTGAAAAGGGAAGAAAAAGACATTGAGTTCTTTATCGTAAGCAAAAAGGAACGTACAGTGCTGCTGGGGCCGAAGGAATGGATCGGTAAACCGTTGGCATTGCCCGGCATCGAAGAGGCCCAGCGCAACAAAAGCAGCTGGTCCATTGAAGAGTGGCCAGATGGTAAGGAATATGTGACAGGATTTGCCTACAGCCAGGGTCATCAGGATTATCCCGGATTAGGCTGGACCGTAGTCATTCGTCAAGTCAAGTCGACTGCTTTTGCTTCTGTATTTGACCTGATGTGGTTTAATGTGTGGGCGGGACTTGCCGTTACCGTGCTATTTGCACTGATTGGCTGGTTTGTCTCACGTCTGATCTCTGCCCCACTTGTGCGTCTTACCAGAGTAGCCAATCGACTGCGTGCAGGGGAAGAGCTTGAAATTCCTGCGATTAAGGGGATAAAGGAGATTGAAGTGTTGTCCCGTTCGCTTCGGGATATGCTGACCTCTCTTATGAATAAAAACTCGGAGCTGGTCGTGATGCAGAATCTGGCGCATTTTGATCAGTTGACTAGTCTGCCGAATCGCACTGCCCTAGAAGTGTATCTGGAGGAGTCTCTGGAGACTGAAAGTGAAAATCACACGCTGACTTTTCTCTATCTGGATCTCGATGGATTCAAACGGGTCAACGATACACTTGGACATCAGACTGGAGATGTGCTGCTACAGAAAGTGGCCCAGCGACTGTCTGCTCTTGGTCAGGAGAAGGGTATAACGGTCCGATTGGGCGGAGATGAATTCCTGATTGTACTTCAGTCTGTTGGAAGTCATCCGAGGGAAGAAGCCATGGCTTATGCAGAAGCCATCATTCAAAGTCTGAACAAGCCGTTTATTATCGAATATGAGCGAATTCGAATTGGATGTAGCATTGGAGGTGCTGAATATCCAACCAACAGCGACAATCCAAGTGAGATTATCCGGATGGCAGACGAAGCTTTGTATGAGTCCAAACGTGCGGGCAAGAACAGAATGACATTTTATTCCGAGTTGAAGCAGGATCGTTAGCGTATAATAACATTAGCTGGGTTTATCCCAATCACCTTTGTACGAATGTGCGTATAGACAAGGAGGGGTGAAATGTCTGGAAAATATACATCTGTACCTTATGGTTATGAGCCACCTGCGGCCAGCCGCAAAGGCACACTGACTTTTTATGACTCGTTTGAACATGTGACCGATGAGCAACTTGAACGCGCCGCTGCAACGGCGGACACCCGTTCATTCATACAGCTTGTGCTGTATCCTTTACACGAGAGCACGTTTAAACGAATGAGCAAGGATACGATACAGGCATATTACAAAAGAGAAGACCGCCTGCATGATTGGCGGCGGGAACATCCAACTTCACGTATACGTGTGGAGGGGCTTGAGGGCAAGAGAAAGAAATATACGCCTGTGGATAGCGCGCTGCGCCATATCACTGCGGAATATCCAGCCCCTCATTTTCTTTATTTGACGATAGAGATGGCAAATCTGTTTGCTTCATTTGATTCCTTCAAGGATTGGATCAAAGAGCTGCGTCTCATCATTGACGGACCATCAGGTGATCTTCATCCCAGGCTGGAGCAAAATCGTCATCGCTGGGAATGGGCGGAATGAAAAATAACGTATGAGAGCATCAGCCTGCTGATGCTATGCAAACCCAAAAAAAGTTGTGTTGTACAAACCGGGATTCCGGTGTACAGCACAACTTTTTTATTTATATTTTCTCTGCCAAGGACGAAGCCAGATCAAGTGATGTTACGGTTTTATTTTTACCTGTTCGTTTGGCGGCATACAGACAGGCATCCACTTCCTCAAACAATTTGTCTTTGGTTAGATTGGGACTGTAGCTTTTGAGACCGATACTCACTGTGATGGAAGCTCCTTCAAGTTCCAGATGGCCCATCAGGGCAATCTTCTGACGAATCTGTTCCACCAAGGCATAGGCCTGCTCGAAAGATTGCTCAAACATCAATAAGGCGAACTCTTCGCCCCCGTACCGTGCTGCAATATCACTTGAGGTAATGGTTTCCTGAATGATCAGGGACACTTTCTCCAGAATGATGTCTCCAACCCGATGACCATACGTATCATTAATGGATTTGAAGTCATCAATATCGATCAGGGCCAGATGCAGACTCATGCCACTGTTGGCATACTCAAATGCTTTTTCATAATAATCCTTGAATGAGCTTTGATTATAAAGGTTGGTTAAACCGTCTGTTTTGGACTGTTTGGTCATGATGGCATTTCGCACAATAAGGTCCTGCTTGGCAAGCATGCTGGCCTGAAGATCATCAAGCACCTCAACGCCGCTGGTTACGATAACCTGTGCTACATATGTACCTAGGATTAGAAAAGCAGGAATGGATACCATGTCAAATGAAGACAGGTACAATCGGTAGGCCGGATCGAACAAAACTAGAAGGTAACCAGTCATCTGCATCAGAAAGACAATCCAGACTCTCTTTTTACTGAAGAACAGCACCGAAGCAAAGATGGGCAACAGACAGATTGCTAATATAATCCGAATGTCATAATTGACATGAATAATCGTCCAGGCGATAACCGTGCTGGCTATAGACATGGTGTAAAAGGAATATGAACTGAAGCGCTGATCAACCCAACTTGCGAACAAAATGCATGAACTGCTGACGGCCGTAGGCCAGAAAAGCACATTCATCAAGAAATCTATCGGTGTGCGATCATACTCCAGAAACAGGAAACAGCCAATCTGAATGGCGAAATGTGCAATGATGACTATCCAGTAGGCATGGAGCATTTTTTGAATCCATTTGGAATGTTTGAACTCGTACTCTGTTGGAATGTGGCTATTGTGCGTATGGAAACCTCTCATATATCACCGCTGACTGCATCATAATGGTACGACAGAATCACTCTCGTATATGATGATTATAAATCACATTGTGCAAAACGCAAATCATTATATTCGTAGCATGAGAACTAAGCTTACATAATATTACAGAGATAATACAAACTTTTGAAATAGAGACATACAAATTTTGAAAGGAGCGTCATAGACTCTTATAAGGCTCCGTTCCATCGGATTGTAATTCTTGCTGAAGGGGAGGTGAATTCCATTCCTCTTGTCGTTCGTTCAACCGTCAATGCTACGGGAGCAATTACGTTTACGGGCAATACACTCGGACTAAGCCGCTCCGAAACGTTAGGAGTGCCTGGTACACAGGATAGCATTGGGGCATTTTCGACTGTCAATGCGGATGTGCGTTTCGGGACGTATCCGCTGGGAACAACGAACTTGTACCAGAGTAATAGTTCCGCTGCGATCCTTGTTCTTCCTGCGGAGAGTACCATACTATATGCGGAATTAATCTGGGGCGGAAGTTATATCAATGGATCCGTCAATCTGAGTGCTGCTATCAACAATCCGGTAACGTTGATCACTCCAGCGGGTTCATTCAGCGTTACACCCGATTCGGCAACCTACAATCAGTTCGATCTTGGGAACAATGCGGCAGGATATGTACGTTCAGCCAATGTCACAACACTTGTACAAAATGGGGGAGCAGGTACATATATCACCGGAGCAGTGGTAGGGACTATTGTTATTACAAATGATTCCACGGCCAATCATGCGGGATGGACACTTGGGGTTATCTATCAGAATCCCAATCTCCCTTTTCGCAACATGTCTTTGCGTGCAGGCGGCGTACTTGTTCAATCCACTTCACCACCGGTCGTAACGACACTGACAGGATTCGCAACCCCACTCTCTGGTGTATTGGGAGGAAGAATACTGTTCAGTGCGCAGGAGGGTGATGCGAACCGGACCGGGGACCAGGCATTGTTCGGTCCAACCTCAGCAACATCGGTTGCCTTGTCCGGGCCCAATAATCTGGCTGCGAACTTTTTTGCTTCCCAAATCAACGGAGATACCGGAGCGCTTAATACTACAGGGACTTTCGGAACGCGAAACCAGACTAACGGGGCCCCAGGCACCAATATTATCGGTGGACGACAAGGCTGGGATATTACCAATGTGGATGTTTCAGCAAGACTGATCAATAACCAGTCATCTGCGGTGTTGACATTAACGACCTCGGGGGATGCCTACATTGTCAACGCCAATGCAATTCAAGTTGATATTAATGCGCCCAAGATCACATTGGCTAAGGCAACGGTCGCCGCCGGTGCAGTTGTCGGGGATAGTATTCTATATTCGGTTACCGTTACCAATGCAGGCACTGCGAGTGCGGCAAGTGTTGTTTTATCCGATTCACTTCCTGCAGGTCTTACCTTCATTCCAGGGAGTGTAACGGTCGCAGGGATACCCCGCCCAACCCTCGATGTGACCGCAGGCATTCCGCTGGGTTCGTTAACTTTATCCAGCAGTGTTGTTGTAACCTATCGAGCACTCATCGGTCAGGATGCAAGCATCCTGCAACTGGTGAATTCGGCCAATGCAGCCTTTACATTTCAAAGTGTAGCAGGGGGGCCAGTCATTACCGGAGTTATTCCGTCCAATAACTCCACCCTTACTGTTTATTCGCCAAACCTGTCCATTGTGAAATCGGCGAGTACCACCAATGCCACGGTGGGTGACCTGGTAACCTATACACTCCAAGTGAACAACGGAGGGAATGCTGCTGCCAACGTTACATTGAGGGATAACATACCAAGTGGTAGCTCATATGTAGCAGGCAGCTTTCGTCTGAATGGAAATGTGATTGCTGGCGCCAATCCGGTTACCGGCGTTAATCTGGGGAGCCTCGCGGCAGGAAGTGCCAATACCGTGACCTTTCAGGTGCTTGTAACAAGCTTGCCGACACCGCCGACTCTTGTGGATCAGGCTACGGCTTCTTATTCCTTTAATTCACCTGATGGTCGGACGATCACGGGAAACATCGCCTCGAATACCTTAACGATCCCGGTAACATTGCCCAATGTGACCACGGTAAAATCAGCATCCGTTACCGATGTTGCAGTCGGGGAGACCTTCACGTACACCGTAGTTACTACCAACAGCGGTATTCAGGTGATTAACAATGTGGTACTTACAGATGCGCTCCCTGCCGGAACAACCTTTGTTTCTGGCAGTGCAACCGTAAGGGGAACTGTCGTACCGTCTGCGAATCCGAGCAGTGGCATCTCTATTGGGACGTTGGCGGCCGGAAGTTCTGCAACGGTGACGTTTCAGGTGAATGTGCAGTCTCTGCCTGCTTCAGGTTCTTTAGTTAATCGAGCGGTAGTGTCCTATAGCTCTGGTTCGTTCACGGGCATTTCCAACTCCAATTCCATTACAACCCCTGTATACCAAGCCGTTGTCGGTATCAACAAGTCGGCAAGCCAAACCAATGCGACACTGGGGGATCAGATTACATACACACTTGCGGTCACGAACAGTGGAAACATAGCGACTCAAGTGAATGTGACCGATACGATTCCAGCGGGGCTGACGTTTGTCCCGGATTCGGTAACCTTGAATGGTACTGCACGTCCTGGAACCAGTCCATTAACCGGAATAACACTGGGCAGCCTCCTGCCGGGAGTTACGGCTACGGTGGTGTTTCGCGCTACACTCACCACACTTCCGACTCCCCCGACATTGGAGAATCAAGGGACTGCAAGTTATACGTACCAGCTTCCAAGTGGAAGGAATCTCTCAGGCAGCAGCTTATCCAATATCGTTCGTATATCTGCATCGGCTCCCAATATTTCTATTAGTAAAACAGTAAACACACCGGATGCGACAGTAGGAGATGTGCTTACGTATACCGTTGTTGCAACAAACGCTGGAATTAGTGCAGTACAAAATCTGGTGATTTCTGATGCACCATCCGGCTCTGAATTTGTCCCGGGTAGTGTCACGATTAATGGATCTGCTGTTACCAGCGCAAGCCCCGTTGCGGGAATCGCAGTGGGTACATTGAATAGCTCAAGCAGTGTAACTGTGACCTATCAGACCCGAGTGAATTCCGTTCCATCCACGGGTTTGGTTAGTAACCGGGCCAATGCAGCATTTACATCAGGCAGTTTTAACGGTGTTTCTTCTTCCATATCGGTAAATACCCCCATATTTCTGCCAGTGATTCAAGTGGTGAAGTCAGCAAGTACAACAAGTTTGACGGTAGGAGATACGTTTAATTACACCATCCAAATTAACAATACAGGTAATATAGCTGCAACGGTTACCTTGACAGATCCCATTCCAGCAGGAGCAGTATTCAGCACAAATAGTGTCATTATTAATGGCGTACCTACACCTGGGGTCAGTCCGGAGTCGGGAATCAGTCTAGGAGAGATTGCTGCGGGCTCAGGTGCAACGGTCACCTTTGTTGCGACGGTTACCAGTTTGCCAGATGCAAGGCAGTTAATTAATCAAGCGGTTGCTTCGTTTGCCTACACACTTCCAAGTGGGAGAACGATTGCCGGTCTCTCGTCATCAAACACCATCACTATTCCAGTGTCTCTGCCCAATGTTACGATTGTCAACAGTGACAATGTAGAGTACGGCGTAGTCGGGGATGTCATTCGATACACATCTGTTATTCGTAATAACGGCACAGTAGCTGTTAATAATGTGGTATATGTCAATCCTCTTCCTTCGAATACCCCATTTGTACCCGGAAGTGTCATTGTGAACGGGACTTCGTTCCCGCTCTCCAATCCGACCGCCGGCATTCCAATCGGTACGTTGGCTCCAGGAGCCGAGGTTACCGTAACTTTTGAGGTGACGATTACCATGCCGATTCCTTCGCAGATTAACAATCAGTCGACGGTCAGCTTCACATCCGGTTCATTTTCAGGGTCATCATCGTCCAATACCACTCAGACTCCGGTCATACAACCGCAGATTTCACTTGTCAAAACGGCAAATACCGTAAATGCGACCGTAGGTGATACGGTTGTATACACGGTAACGGTCAGCAACACAGGCAATCTGGAGGCAAATGTTACCGTGACAGATACCATTCCTGCTGCGACTACTTTAGTACCCAACAGTGTGGTTGTATCCGGTGTGCCACAGCCAGGAGCGACGCCAGCAGCAGGCATTCCGGTAGGTATTGTAGCAGCGGGGGCGGCGGCTGTTGTCACGTTTGCCGTTGTTGTGGATTCACTTCCATCTCCACAGCAGCTTAGCAATTTTGCTACATCATCCTTTACATTTACACCTCCAGATGGGCGGACGTTGACTGGCTCAGCCACTTCGAATACACTCACGTTCCCGGTCTCGTCACCAAACGTCGCTGTTGTCAAAAGCACAGCTTCCACTGCGGCTACGGTAGGCGATACGGTGACCTATTCCATTCTGGTGACCAACAGCGGGATTGCACCGGTGAACAATATTCAGTTTTCGGACCCGATTCCAGCCGGAGCCTCCTTTGTTACAGGGAGTGTCACAGTGAATGGGGTTGCGCAACCTGGAGCCAATCCGGCAGGTGGGGTATCTCTTGGGACATTGGGGCCCGGAACGTCCGCAACGGTCACGTTCAGTATCCGTGTCGATGTGATCCCGCCAAGTGATCAGTTGAGCAATCGCTCTACGGTCAGTTTTACCTCAGGTACATTCTCAAGCACAACCTTTTCCAATACCGTGGTCACTCCGGTGTACCAGCCTATTCTTTCAGCGCAAAAAACAGCCAGTACACAAAATGCTACCGTTGGGGATACGGTCAGCTACACGATAACCGTGAACAATCAGGGAAACTTTGGAGCCCAGATTAACCTGACAGATAACCTTCCAGCCGGAACCATCCTTGTTCCAAATAGCGTTATTGTAAACGGTCAACCGCTGCCAGCAGGAAATCCAGCAACGGGCATCCCCGCAGGCAATGTGGCTCCCGGAGCTACGACCACCATTACCTTTTCAGTGGTTGTTGATACGCTGCCAAGTCCGCAACAACTGGTGAATCAGGCTTCTGTAGCTCTATCATATACATTGCCGGATGGGCGGAACATCACGGAGTCTGTTCTATCCAATGTGTTGACCATTATCGTATCGGCACCGGATGTCGATGTCGTCAAATCCACAACTTCAACGGCGGTATCAGTTGGTGATATCGTAACGTATAGCATAGCTGTAACCAATAACGGAATTGCAACGGTGAACAATGTGGTTTTCACGGATGCAGTGCCGACAAGTACCGTTCTTGCGCCAACCGGCGTGTTTGTCGATGGTGTTCTGCGCCCTGGAGCCAATCCTTCTACGGGAATAACGCTTGGTTCCATCGCACCTGGTGTTACGGTAACCGTTGTATTTAGTGTGCAGGTTACGGCGCTCCCCGCAAGTGCAGTGTTAAACAATCAGTCCACGGTCAGCTTTACATCAGGTGTTTTCTCAGCGACCACATTCTCCAATACGGTTACAACTCCGGTCTATCAACCTATTCTTGCTGCAGTCAAAACGGGAGATCAGACGGTAGCCACAGTAGGGGATACTGTTGTGTACAGCATCGCCATTACCAATACCGGGAACTATGGGGCATCTGTCACGTTAACGGATACCATTCCGGCAGGAACAGAGCTTGTTCCAAATAGCGTTATTATTAACGGGGCTTCTGCACCAGGTGCAGATCCGGCTTCGGGTATTCCGCTTGGTGTCGTTTCCACAACAACTCTAGTTACCTTCTCCGTTGTGATTGTGACGTTACCATTGAGCCAGTCCATTATCAATCAGGCTTCTGCGACATTTTCGTATACATTACCTGATGGAAGAACACTTGGAGGCACGATTACATCCAACGCACTTAACATTCAGGTATCTGCTCCGAACGTGAGTGTAGTCAAGACGGCTTCGGTAGTCGATGCCGTGGTAGGCGACACGATTGTGTATGAAATGGTTGTGACCAATGAAGGAATTGATCCTGTAAACAATATTGTGTTAACCGATCCAATCAGTCCAGCCGTAACATTTGTTGCTGGCAGCGTCCTGGTAGATGGTGTTCCACGGGCCTTGGCAAACCCGGCGCTGGGCATAGCCCTTGGTAGTTTAGCCCCTGGAGCATCGATAGCGGTATCGTATGCAGTACGGGTCAATACACTGCCAACACCACCGGAAGTAAGCAGTCAGTCTTCCGTAAGTTTCACATCGGGTGTTTTCTCGGGAGCAGCGTATTCCAATACAGTTGTAACACCAATCTATCAGCCGATTATTGCCGTAACTAAAACAGGGAGCACCTCCAATGCAACGATTGGTGACACCATCATCTATTCTTTCACCATCAACAATAGTGGAAATCTTGCAGCCAACTTGACCTTAACGGACAATATACCGGCTGGAGCCGTACTGCTTCCCAACAGTGTTCTGATCGATGGTGTTCCACAACCAGGAGCCGACCCGGAATCAGGGATTGTGGTTGGTACGATACCGCCTGGTGGATCGGTGAACGTAACGGTTACGCTTGAAGTTACGGTGGATTCATTGCCTCAGAATCAGCAACTGATCAATCAGGCCACTGCCAACTATACATTTAGTCCGCCCGATGGCCGTGTGTTGACGGGGACCGTATCTTCCAATGTTCTGGTTATTCCGGTATCTGCACCAAATGTTGTTGTTGCCAAAAGCACAAGTGCCATTGATGCTGTTGTTGGCGATGTAATCACCTATACGGTTGTAGTAACCAATAGCGGCATTGAAGTGGTGAATAATGTGGTCATGGTTGACCCGGTACCTGTCGGTACAGTATTTGTGCCAGGAAGTGTTACGGTGGATGGTGTGCCAAGACCAACAGGGAATCCGAATACAGGCATCACGCTTGGTTCGATTGCTGCGGGTGCTTCCGTTACGGTTACATTCAGAGTAGAGGTTGTGGTGATATGAGCCAATCTTCCGGTCCGTTGTCCCACTGGCTAAAGAATCAGTCCATGGTTCGATTCAGCTCGGGTGCGACTGAACTGGAACAGGTATCCTATTCGAATACGGTTGTAACACCGTGGATCGGTCCCAGGCTTGAAGTAAGAAAAGTGTGCAATGTCACAGAGGCTGCCTTGGGGCAGTCTCTTATCTACCGTGTTGAAATTGTTAACACCGGAAATCTTACGGCCCTAGTGTACCTATTGGATCAGCTATCTGCAGAGACGGCACTGCTTCCCAACAGTGTATTGCGTGATGGTATTCCATTACCGGGAGCATCACCGGAGAGAGGATTGCCTCCAGCTGAAATCGCGCCCGGAGCCACGTTGCGATACCACTTCCAAGTTGTAATCTTGCGTTTACCTGAGGCACTGAAGCTGCTGAATCAGGCACAGGTTAACTATGAGTTTTTGACACCGGAGGGCAGAACGGTTACGGGGATGGAACAATCCAATATCGTGGAGGTCAATCTGGTCTCATCCCGGCTGGAGATCTCCTTTCAGGCGGATCACATCTATACCTTCTCAGGGGATATTGTCATGTACACCGTCATCGTGAGCAATCCGGGTTTTATTGCAGCCACGAATGCCCAAGTAACGATTTCTTTGCCACAAGGTATTGTTTTTATACCTGCGAGTGTCATCGTAGATGAAATGTTTGCGCCACAAGTAACGCCTGATACGGGCATACAACTTGGAGAGATTTTGCCCGGAAGCTCAATTCGGATACAATATCGGGTTCAGGTTATGGGGGGAAGCGATGCAAACGGAATATCAAGTGTAGCTGTACTGGCGTATATCTCGGCAGGACAGCAGGAGACGGTCTACTCCAATCAGGTTACTCTGGAAGTGATACAGCCCCAGGTCTCTGTGTTGAAAAGTGTGCTCCCGGTAACGGCCACATTGGGTGATGCCGTCCAATATAATATTACCGTCTCCAATGCAAGCAGTTATGCGGTGGATGGAACTCTCCTGGATGTACTGCCAACAGGTGTGACATTTGTCGAAGGCAGTCTGGGCTGGAATGGGGTTAAACGTCCCGGAACCAATCTTGTTAAAGGGCTTAGTCTGGGGACATTGACAGCCCGGTCGGTTCTGAATATTCAGTTCGAAGCGAAACTTCCAGATCGAGATGAATCGATGCCTGATGACTACAGGTATGTGAATCATGCTAGCCTGATGTATACATTTCGATTGCCAGATTCACGATCAGTGCAGCGGATGATTACATCGAATGAAGCTGTGGTCGAATTGAAAGCGCCGATAATTCAGGCTTATGTTCAAGTGACACCCACTTTGGTCGAGCAGGGAGGTACCGTCACATTTCAGGTACGTGTGGGGAATACGGGTAATTTGCCGGCACGTGTACAACTTGGGAACATTTTACCTGAGGGTGCCAGATGGCTTGGGCAAGCTACGGGTGAGATCCAATTGAGCTTACCAGAGTATTCCACACCACGGGTTCTGCATGTGGGCGTGATTGAGCCTGGAACGGAAAAGAACATTTCGTATGTAGCGAAGTTAGCTTCTAAGAAGACGGGGACGCTGCAAGGAGCCTTGATTGCTAGGTACACGTATGAATGGAATGGACAAAAACGGGCTGGCGAAACCCGATCGAATGAGTACAGCATCATTGTGGAGTATGGAGAAGAATAGGAGGTATCACGGTTAACGGTCACTTGCCTGAGGAATTTGTTCATTCTGGATGCCATGAGATTACACGAACGTAAATGAATGGTATACTAATTGAATATGAACTCGGCAATCAACCCGTGGAATCGGGACGTCGGAGTAGAGGAGGCAGCCACATTGGCAAAAGCAAAAGTAGCAAAAAGACCTACACGGGATGAGTTTGAACTTGAAGAGTTGGGAAACCAGCTGGTTGAAGCCTTTCGGGAACGTTCGGAAGTACTGTTGACGGTATGGGGCAAGGAAGATCAGGTGCAAGGAGTCATCGTCAAAATGGACTCCCGTACACGACTTGTGCATGTAGAGTATACCGAAGAAGAGTTCACAGCGAAGGTACCTTTTCTGGATATCATGCGAGTGCAATCTCCACGGTACTGAACGAAAAAAAACAGCTTTTGAATAATTAGGGCATCCGCCCTGTCAAAGTCGTTCTTCCTGCATAAGATATCCCATACCTGTTGCAGAGGAGGTACGGTCAATGAGCGAAGTATTAGGTGGAGAAACAAGAGGCTATGGATACGGAGGTTTCACTTCTGTAGGTGCCATTCTGGTTCTGTTCATCCTGTTGGTTATCATCTCCAAAGCGTTCTTGGTATAATTGGTTATCTCTAAAGAATGAAAGAAGCTCTGCCATCGCGGCAGAGCTTTTTTGTTCGTTCAGTCATTGGCGAATTTTGTAGGAAATCGGTGTAAGTCCTGCTTACGTTATGTTAGAATATAACCATCCCTAGAGAAAGAAAGAGGTGTTTTGATTATGAGCCAAGCGTTAACAGAATCTTTAAATGAACAGATGAATTTTGAGTTTTATTCCGCTCATGTATATCTGGCTATGGCAGCCTATTGTTCCAGCAAAAGTCTGGATGGATTTGCGAACTTCTTCATCGTGCAAGCGGAAGAAGAGCGATTCCATGGCATGAAAATATACAAATTCTTGAATGATCGTGGACAACGTGCCACACTTGCGGCTTTGCCAGAACCGAAGAATGAATATGCTTCGATGCTGGATGTATTTGAGCATGGTTATGCTCATGAACAGCAAAACACGAAAAAATTCTACAATCTGGCTGACATCGCTCTGAATGAACGTGAACATGCAACGATGTATTTCCTGAAGTGGTTCATTGATGAGCAGGTTGAAGAGGAAGCTTTGTTTGACAATATTATTCAGAAGCTGCGCCGCATTGAAAAAGACAGCAATGCCTTCTACATGCTGGATGCAGAGTTTGGCAAACGTTCGTTCACTGCTCCTGCTGAATAAATGCACGTAGGGAGTCAATAAGATTCCAGCGTAAAAACACCATTTACATACAGCATGAGGTAATGATCCTGAAAGCAATGGGGGCAATCTCCTTGCAAGGGATGATGGTTTGATGCCATATGCTGATTGAAGACAAAGAAGCCTGCACTTGTGCAGGTTTTTTTGCATGCATAGATATTTAATGATTGTATTGATTTGCTTGAATTGGAGTAAAGGTCTATCAAAATTCTGAATGTGGGTAATAGAGGATATGTCACAATTGATCTATCCTGACGGGACCTTATTTTGCACAAATCTATCAAATTCGTATTAAATTTTAGGTTTATCTGACAAAAGTGTAACTCTACCGTAGCCTTTGGAGCGAGAACAGGAGCCACTATCTTTGATAGTATTAGGATTAATCGCCAAGGGATGAAGGTAGAAAAACATGGACACCCGGGGAAATATAACACATAAGGGAGACTTTTAATTATGCTACATATTCGTAAATCTATCATGGTCACACTTGCTATTTTACTAATCATTCCACTATTATTGCCGCAGTCCGTATCTGCCAAATCAGCTGCATCCAAGGATGGTGCAAGCAAAGCAAATTCCAAAATCATATACCTGACGTTTGATGATGGGCCAACCGCTCATACGGGTCAGTTACTGGATATTCTGGATCAGTATCATGCGAAGGCAACGTTTTTCATGCTGGGTCCTCAGATGGAGAAATTTCAGAAGGCTACCAAACGAATCGTAGCTGACGGGCATGGATTGGGTCTGCATGGTGTGACTCATGTTCCAAGCAAATTCTATAAATCTGCATATAGCGGATTAAAAGAGATGCAACAGGCCAATGTAAGTCTGAATAAGGTTGCCGGAGTTAAAACAAGTCTCGTGCGGACGCCATATGGTAGTAAACCTTATCTCAAATCGGCATTCCGTAATGTACTGCTGGGCCAGGGTGGATTTCATCTATGGGATTGGAATGTGGATTCGGAAGACTGGAAATACCAGAAAGATCACCAGAAAGTCTATAACAGTGTAATGAAACAGATCCACAATGTGAAAAAGAGCGGAACAACACCAGTTGTGCTTATGCACGACCAGGAAGCAACACTGAAAGTATTACCGCAAGTATTGAAAACTTTGAAGGCAGAAGGGTATCGTTTTGAAGTATTAAGCAAAAAAGTGCAGCCGGTTAACTTCTGGAACGACAAGCGTTAATCTTTTAATTTTTTAGATTGGCTACAACGAAGGAGGTACACATCATGAAGAAACAACCATTATGGATCACCATTCCAGTAACGACGGCCGTTTTACTTGCTCTGGCAGGATGTGGCGGACCGGATTCAAATGCAGCATCATCAGAGAATAGTTCTTCACCAACGACAACAGTGGGTGAGCAGACCGAGACCGGCAGCGGTGGTGCTGATTTCTCTAATGAAAATGAAACAGGAACCAAAGAGAATACGGGCACAACAGATAATGAAGACACATCAGGATCGAAGGCAAATGACAACCAAGTTGCCACAGGTCAATCAGGTGTGAATGATGTGATCAAGCAAGTTCGGAACCAGTTGAAGATGAAGGATGCAGCGTTACCCACTTCATTCACATTGGACAAGGGTACATCTTTGGGTGCAGCAATACTGTCCAATACTGCTGATGCATTTAAGGTAAACTTCTACGCTACCACTCAGTTTGTTGCCATTAATGATCCATCTTTAACTGCATCTGACAGTAAGATTCCTGTACTGGCTACTTATGAAGTGAAGACCTATAAGGACTCGAATCAGCCAGAAATTTTCCCTGAGACGGACCTGAAAGATATTCCAGCAGATATGGCTGTGGAACTGGGACATGGCATCAAAGGCATGAGTGAAGGTGCCGCAGGCAGTCAATATCTGACTTGGCAAGAAGGTAGATGGACGTTACAGATTCGTTCGGTTTCTGAAGATGAAATGAATAATCCGGGTATTGCGAAAAAAATAGTGGAATATCTGGAATCACATACATTGCCTGTACCAAAAGATAAAGGGTATATCAAGGTGGAGTATCCAAGTGGCGGAAAGTCTGTTCATGTAACGATCTCTTGGCAGGATGGTAATAAAATTCACCAGCTTAAGACCGATCAAGTACCATTGGAAGCCCTTGGTATGGCAGTATCTGTGAAATCTTGAGCGCTACACGGATATTCTGCAATTGAATTGAATTGAATTGAGATGAATGTTGGATTGTTGAAATACACGCAAAAAGCTTGGACCAGGAGTGTTTTACCTGGGCCAAGCTTTTTATTATAAATATGTTATACGACTTGTGCAGCCGGTTTACGTGCTTACTTATGTTTTAATGGGTTAAAGCGGTACTTTCATTTGAACCACCCTTTTTCCTTGGAACGAGTGATGGCTTCAATGCGGTTACTGGCATTTAACTTGTTGAGAATAATGGAAATGTAATTCCGTACTGTGCCCGTTGTAATGAAGAGATGTCCGGCAATTTCCTTCGTGTTCTTCCCGTCTGCCATGAGGCCGAGAACAGCATTCTCCCGTTCCGTCAGGGGATTCTCTTCGACATAAGCCTCATCGACCAGGTCGGGAGCGAAGATTCGTCTGCCATTCATGACTTGGCGAATGGCTTCGGCAAGTTCTTCAATTGGACTGTCTTTGAGCAGGTATCCACGTACACCGCCTTTGAGGGCACGTTCGAAATAACCGGTCCGGGCAAAAGTGGTCAGGATAATGACCTTGCAGCTCATTCCTTTGAGTTCTTCTGCGGCTTCAAGGCCGCTTTTCACGGGCATTTCGATATCCATCAGACAGATGTCTGGTGCAAGTTCTTGTACCAGAGTGAGGGCTTCCTGGCCATTGCTGGCACGTCCGACAACTTCCATATCTTCCTCCAGATTAAGCAGGGAAGACAGGGCACCGAGCATCATGCGCTGATCTTCGGCGATTACAATCCTAATCATGATTCTGCCTCCTTTATCGGTTTGCGGACGAGCTTGGGAACATGAATAATGATGGCTGTACCCTCGATGTTTGTATTAGAACGAATATCCAGACAACCATTGACGAATTCAAGTCGTTCCTTCATTCCCAAAATTCCGGTTCCACGTCGTTCTTGTTTACGAGTTCGTTCTATACCAACGCCATTATCCTGTACAGTTAGCACATTATCGGCGGGTGTCTCTTCAATAATGATGGTGCATGCGGTTGCTTGACTGTGCTTGACTACATTGGTGACGGCTTCTTTCAAGCACATGCCGAGCACATTTTCATTCAATTGCGATGTGTCTTGCAGCTTCGGATTGCCTTCCAGCATAAATTCAATCGAAGCGGCCTTTAGAATCTGCTCTACTCGGAACAGTTCATCGACCAATTGTGTACCACGCATGGTGGTGACCATTTCCCGGACCTCTTTCAGAGCTGTGCTTGCCGTTTGTCTAAGGTCGTTCAATTCGATCTCGGCCTGATCGGGATTATTGCGGAGCAGCCGTCTCGCCAGATCGGTTTTCAGACCGATCAGAGAGAGCTTCTGTCCAAGTGTATCGTGCAGGTCACGAGCGATACGCTGGCGTTCTTCCATTTTTACGAGATCATCAAGTCGCTTGTTTGCATTCTCCAATTGGCCTTCCAAATGTTCAGTTTTGTTTTTGTTATACGTACTGATTGGGAGCAGGATGGAGGCCATTAAGCTGATGAATACAAACGGGAACTGACTCACGAGCAATGAACTCTGATTGAGAAAACCATAATTAATGGTTAGGAAGCTGGCTCCCAAGTTCACCGAGTATAGGGTGAAGAAACCGGCTTTATTTTTAATATTCCCAATAAAAAAAGCAAGAAACAATGAGAAATAGGCATAATCATAGGCAATAGTCATCGTAATGGATATGGCAATAAGTAGCCCAATCCACATGTACACCTGCCAGCCCTTGGTGATGAAGGCGAGCAGATAACAGACGAAGAAAACGAGGATGATGATGATGCCAGTTACCAACGTCCATAATTTGGAATATTGTGAAATGAAATAGAAGGGCAGGATGAAAAAGGCGAGCCACACATAAAGATTCAATCCTGTCTTTTTATAAAAATTTTGCATCCACTTTTGAATGTAATTCTCCTCCTTGCACTTGTACTCAACTTTAGCATGACTGTAGCATGACTATAGCTTGAACACAAGAAAACGAATCCGACAGAGTTAAGGCTTCTCTGTCAGACCCGCTGGATTGGTTACTCGGATAGGCGGTTGAACATACGGCTTGCGGGACAAGTTTTTGAGCTGTCTGAAGCTAATAAACTGTTTAGAATCTTCATCCCACAGACGGAAGCGCAGGGCAACCAGACTTGAACGTAGTGTAATAGTAGTTGCTTTTTGCAAAGGTGGTGTTGCGTTATGTGCTTCTTCCAAGAAATAGTTAGGTACACGTGGGCTCAAGTGATGCACATGGTGAAACCCAATATTACCACTGATCCATTGCAATAATTTTGGCAATTTGTAATAAGAACTGCCTTCAACAGCTGCTTTTACATAACTCCACTCATCTTCATGTTCAAAATACGTCTCTTCGAACTGATGTTGAACGTAGAACAGCCAGATACCAAAGAAACCGGAGAAGAAGAAGATAGGTGCCTGCACCATTACAAAAGCCTGCCATCCGACTAACCAGGACATGAATGCATAGAGCACTACGATCAATACGGTAGTCAGGTGTGTATTGATACGTTCTTTACGTCTAGCACCTTTGCGGTTAAAACGGTAAGCCAACAGAAACACATAAATGGGTCCGATACAAAACAATACAAACGGGTTACGATAAATCCGATAGAAGAGACGTCCCCAAGGAGAAGCTGCTTTATATTCGTCAACCGTCATAACCCAGATATCACCTACACCACGTTTGTCAAGATTACTGCTTGTTGCGTGATGGATAGAATGCTCGTTTTTCCACTGCTGATAGGGTGTAACTGTCAATACACCAGTAATCGTACCGAGAATATCATTGGCGCGTTTGCTCTTGAAGAATGAACCATGACAGCAGTCATGGAAAATAATAAAGGTCCGCAGTACAAATCCGGATGCCACCAAGGCAATCGGGAAGGTCAGCCAGTAGGAAACTGATAAGCTAAAGTAAGCTGCAGCCCATAACAAGAAGAGCGGGAGCAATGTATTGATTAACTGGCGGATACTTAATCTGAGATCATTTTTTTCGTAAGGGGTAACTTCTTTTTTTAAGGCCATTTCTTTTGATCTGTTCATAAAATTGTGTCCTCCTTCAATCGTTATAACTGTAATCAGCTACAACTTGGCGTTTCCCCGTAGGATTTCGATCTCTCCTAGGGAAGCTTTTTTTATTATTATAAGAGTATTAACCCTTGACAGTAAGTCATAAACGTCAGCCTTTTATAATGATGAATATCAATGATGAACCATGACATTTGTCATGGGTGTATGAAGGTATTCACTTGTATCAGTCAATAAAAGAACGTTTTTACAGATTCCTTTGCACAAATTACGCAACAATTTGTATTATGTATACAAATTTTGATGAGAGCATGGTAAAATCTATCTTTGGGTGCATGACAACTTATGATACGGTTCAATAGGTTGATTTTTGATGGATTGGGTGGAGTAGATAATGAAGAAGAGAATAACGGATATTTTATTTATTATGGCAGGTGCCTTTCTGTTTGCACTGGCGGTGAACCTGTTCGTGATCCCGAATGATTTGGCTGAAGGGGGCGTCACGGGCATTACGATTATTTTGTATTACCTGTTTGAATGGTCCCCGGGACTGATGAACTTGATCCTGAACGGTATTTTATTAATTGTGGGATATCGGTTTCTCGATAAAACGACTACAGTGTATACAATTATTGCGGTCGTATTCAACTCGTTGTTCCTTCATCTGACGGAGAGCTGGACGATTGCATCAGATGAACTCTGGATTAATACCATCTTTGGTGGATTATTTGCTGGTCTTGGTATTGGTTTGATTGTTAGAGTGGGAGGCACTACGGCAGGTACAGTGATCCTGGCCCGGCTTGCCAATAAATATCTCGATTGGAATATCAGTTACGGACTTCTGTTTTTCGATCTGATTGTAGCCTTCTCCTCATATTTCATCATTGGACCGCAAGGATTAATGTGTACCATTGTCTTGCTGTTTGTCGGAACCAAAACGATGGAGTTCATTATAGAAGGGCTCAATCCGAAAAAAGCAGTCATGATTATCTCTTCCAAACAGGATGAAATCGCGAAGCAAGTCATTGAGAAGATGGATCGCGGAGTAACCGTCCTGTCCGGTCATGGCTATTACACGAAAAATAAGAAAGAAATTCTATACATTGTGATTAGCAAGCAGGAAGTTTCTATGCTGAAGAAGATTGTACGAGCAGAAGATGAGATTGCTTTTATCACCATTCATGACGTGCGTGATGTTTTCGGTGAAGGATTTATTGAACTCTCCAAAACTTGATGAATATGTATATAAGGAAGAAAGAAGTTGCGGTGAAATATCACCGCAACTTTTTTGATAGGTTAATGGTGGTACCCGGTATTAATCTAGTTCAATAAGAAAGAACCCTTCTCCATAAGAGAAGGGCAAAAGAGTATTAATAATGTCTTCTTTTTTTGATTCCACAATATTCAACAGTGACATGACAGTGTTTTTTACACTTTGTAGGGACATATTTAACTTTGGTAACACAAGTTTTCGTAATTTTTTTGTAAAAACACTTTGGTCTTGGATGATGACATTTATGATGTTTTCTATACATATTAAAACCTCCCTGATCGTGATAAGGTATTCTATGAGCGTGGCACTGTTTCGGAAATGTATAAACGTCTATTATTGTATAATAATTCCTTTATTAGGCTTTTGTGTTACAGGTGAAGGTTGGTTCTTTCTAGTAAAAGAGTGCAATGACAAAAAGCTGTACACCTACCAAACACGATGATATATTGAATTTAATCAATTTGTTAATAAACCTAACTAACTATAAGAGGAGGCGATAACATGGCTGGTACACCGCAATTTATCCGCAATCTGAATGAAAATCTCATTATGGATGCCCTCATAACTCAGGGAACCATGTCGAGAGCGGATATCAGCCGCCAGACTGGACTTAGTAAACCAACGGTGTCTTTGGCGGTCGAACATCTGATTGACCGTAATCTGGTGATGGAAATGGGGCGAGCTGACAACGCTCAGGGTCGCAAAGCAACCCTCATTCGTTTCAATGAAAGGGCTTATTATGTCTGTGGTATAGATATCGGCGCAACACGTATTCGGATTGCATTATCCGATCTGAATGGAGAGATCATTGCCTATCGAACATATCCCATGGTTGTTCAAAAAGCTTATGAGCGAGCAGAAGCGACGATGCTGGAGCTTCTTCGAAGCCATATGAACGAATTGCTTGATGAGAATCATCTGAACTGGGATCAGATTCAGTGCATCGGGTTTGGTATACCAGGCGTAGTGCTGCCAGATTCAGGGCGTATCAATCGTATTGTGGACCCGTTAGCGGGTCTGGAAGACGCTTTCTCTCTAGAGTCGTTGTCAGGAGCTTTTCCTTGTGAAGTAATTCTGGAAAATGATGTGAACCTTGCGGCCCTTGGGGAGTATCGGAGTGGTGCAGCAGCAGAATATCCCTTGTTTGTTTTTTTCTCCATCGGTACAGGGACGGGTGCTGGCATCATGGTACATGGCCAATTGCTTCGAGGTTTAGGTGGCTTAACTGGAGAGATCGCAGAGATGCTGGTGGACGATGGCCGGCGTCTGGAGGAAGTGCTGTCCGCTGATGGTCTGATGCAACTGGCGAAAGATTATCTAGATCAGCATGATGAACTATTATTGGAGGCTGCTGATTCGGGTGCAGATATAAATGTAGATGTAGTTGCAAATGATCTTCACAGACACCTTACTCCCGAGAAGTTATTTGAAGCTGCACGCAATGGAGAAGTAGAGGCGTTAGACATTCTACAACAATACAGCCAGAAGATTGCTTCAGCTCTGCGTCAGATTAGCGTTGTGCTTGCTCCAGATCTCATTGTGCTTGGCGGAGGTGTAGGAGGAAACGGTGATGTGTTATTGCCTTTAATGAGGCAGATCATCTCTGAGCAATTCCCGGTGCAACCACAGTTAATCTGTTCCAAGCTTGGTGAGCAGGCTGTTGTCACTGGCGCGGTACAAGTAGCCATACAACAAACGATGCTGAACCTTAAGCAGGAAGGCATGGAATAAGAGATTGGATATACAACATGTGAGGAGGGAAAAGGGATGACAGAATCCGTGAAAAACGTAAGTAATAATTATCAGCCCAATCAGAATGGTACGGTTAGAGGTGATCCATCCGGCTGGATTGCAGGTATTGACATTGGAGGCACCAAAACATTAATGCTCTTGTCATCACAACAGGCTGGAAATGAAGTTCATGAACGTATCTTGCCTACTCTTGCCAGTGATCAGCCGGATGAGTTCTTCCGATGGTTATTCGCTGAATTGGAAACATTCTGCCGCGAAGTTGGATGCAGTCTGGATCAACTTAACGGTGCAGGCTTGGGATTCCCTGGTGTGATTTTGCAGGAGGAGGGAATACTGCGAAATGCTCCAGCTTTTCAGTGGCCAGAGCATGATATTCGCCCTGTGATTGCAAAGTATTATAGCGGAAATATCATGTTGGACAATGATGTGAATCTGGCCGCAATGGGAGAATATGATCAAGGGGCAGCGCAGGGACATCAACACTGTGTGATGGTCACGGTTGGAACGGGCATTGGAGCTGCTCTTATCCTGAATGGACAGCTCTACAGCGGCCAGAATGGAGCAGCAGGTGAGATTGGGCATTTCATTGCAGGAGACGAAGGGCTTCATACCGGTTACGTTGCTGATGCGGATTCCTTTGGCGTATTTGAGCAAGTGACTTCAGGTACGGGAATTACCGAACAGGCGAGGCGTTATTTTGCTGCTGGAAAGGGAAGTTCCTTATCCCTTATCATGAGTCTGGCAGGAGGGGAAGCGGAACAGATTGAAGCCAGGCATGTATTCAAAGCAGCCGAGTCGGGTGATCTTGCAGCCCTGGAAATTCTGGAACTGCCCATGCGTTATATGGCTAGAGGTCTGGCGAATATTACGGCTTTACTCAATCCTTCCATTATAGTGATCGGTGGTGGCGTGGCTGCATCCAACCCATCCTATTATCTAAATGAAGTGCGCACACGCCTCCAACGTTACAGCGTTCTGCCTACACTTTTAGCTGTAGCTGAACTGGGGAACAAAGCAGGGGCAATCGGGGCATTGGCTGCAATCAAGTCGAGTCTGACACGCACATAAAAATAGAGAATAGGCGAAGCAACTACAGAAATAAAGGATGGAGATCCGGATGAGAAGTAGACATATGAAGGCTTACACAGAGAAAACAAAAGCCGATTCCAATGATGCAAAACGTGTTTTACTCCAATTGCAGGGCCTATATCTGTTTATGGGGCTTGCCGGGGGAATGTTTAACCCGTACATTAACCCCATTTTGGTTGCACAAGGTTTTTCCAGTAAAGAAACCGGATTTATCATGGCGTTTGGCACACTTGTATCTATTATTCTTCAACCTATATGGGGAATTCTGGTAGATAAGTTTAAAAAGACACGGTTCGTACTGGTGATAAGCCTGCTTGTTCCTGCATCGTTAGCGTACTTCTACAATATTCAAGTGTACTTTATATTAATATTGATTTATACTTTATGCACTATATTCCAAGTGACTCAAATACCCGTTGCTGACTCCTATGCGGTTACCGCCGCGAGAGCAGCCAATACCTCATATGGCATGATCCGACTCTTCGGCAGCATAGGAACGGGAGTTGGTGGATTTGCCGCAGGGATGTATCTCTCCCAATTTTCCATTCACATGTTATGGCTGCCATTTCTTCTGTTTAACATTCTGAGCGCTATACTGGCAAGTACACTTCCCCGGCAGACGAGCATATCCTCGTCCTCGGTAACCTTCTCCGTAGGTTTGGCAAGATTGCTCCGAAACCGGACATTCCTTCTATTTCTAACAGGTTGTTTCCTGGTTAACCAAACGCTCACTGCGTTTAACTCCTTTTTTGTCATTTCATTTCAGATGGCTGGCGGTTCTGTGACCATGACGGGTACAGCACTGTTGCTGGCGTCAATTACCAATGTTCCATCCATGTTGGCAGCGGCATTCATACTCCGAAAATGGGGACATGAACGGACGATGCTGCTTGCGGCGGGGGCGTATATGTTACGTTGGGGAATACAATGGCTATGGCCGACGCCTGAGGTCATGATTGGCGTTCAGGTGCTGCATGGATTATCCTTTGGATTCTTCTATATTGCAGCAGTGGAATATGTGGCATCAGTTACGGGACGGGAAATGCAAGCCACGGGACAGAGTTTATTTAACATGGTGTTTGCTGGCCTGGGCGGAATCGTTGGTAATATGCTTAACGGATATTTACTCGATTCCGGCGGTCCATCACTGATGTATCTGGCTTGCACGATCAGTGCGGCATTAGGATCAGTGATTCTGTATATCGTCAGCAGGCAGGCCAAAGAACAGAGAAGAGCATACTCATTAGAATAGAGATGGAAGGAGTTGGAGCCTATGAAAGTAAATCTGAAGCGGAATTGGCACACCAAGTTGATGTATTCGTATTTCCCCATTTTTCTGCTTACGATTTCCATTCTGATCTTTCTCTCCTTCCTGATTGTCAACGAACTCTCACGTAACGAAACGCAGAAAGCCGACATGATCTCCACCCGCTATATCGTGGATACACTGGAGCGCTCGCTAAGCGACATTGAACTTCGGTTGCTTGAAGACATTGGTGCAAACAAGACATATAGTCGCTTTCTGGAAGCTGGACAGGGACAATTATCGAGTCAGTTCATCTATGATGCGGCAAGTGGGTTGGGACGTATGCTGGATCAGCAGGATATGATTCAATCCATTTATCTCTATCGCATGTCCGATTCCCAGATACTTACGCCCAGAGGCATGATGCGTTTGGAAGATTTCGAAGATCGTGCCTATATTGAGCAAGCCTTGAAAGATCGGGAGAACCTCGGTTGGAACCTGCCACGTGATTATAAGGAACGTTCCTTTGACATACCTTCACAGGTGATTAGCATGAATAAGTGGCTTCCGTTACCGTGGGGTGGAGAAGGTCTGCTCGTTATCACCATTAACATGTATGCAGTCGAACGTCAGATTGATCATATGACCAATGAAAAGTTATCTGTACTTCAGGTTCGGGACAAGAGTGATAATCTGATCTATACGGCGCATCAAATGGACCCGTCAGCAGGTGAAATCCTTAATCGTGTGTCTGCGGACAAGCTAGGTCTGGTCTTCGAGAGTGGTATTCAATCCGGACAACTGTATTCATGGGTATCCCTTGTCTCTTATGTGTGGATCGGTATTGGATTATTAACGATCGTTGGTGCGGTGGCGGGATTAATCTACATTACTCGAAGAAATACACGCCCCATTCAGCTGATCATGAATCGAATTCAGGCGCTACAGCCACGTGCAGAGGAAGATGAAGCAGCTCCATCAGTCAAAGATGAACTGGCACTCATCGACCGTGCGCTGGAACATCTGATTGCTCAGACAGTTGACTATGAGAAACAGCATCATGAAAACCTGTTAATTCACCGCAGGCAATTGCTTGTTGATTTGATGGAAGGGGAGCGGATGGATTCATTCCGTCAGCGACTTCGCCATCTGCAACCGCTAGAGGAACGATTCATGGAACCGAAGAGTGTTGCCGTGCTCATTGCAGAGATGAATGGTGAGGATCTCTCAACCAATCAGAATATTCTGAAGATTGCGCTCATGAACGTAGTGGAAGAACTTGTGCAGAACGAGATGGAATTCGGTGGTTGGGCTGAATGGTTTGGGAATCGCAGACTTATTGTCGTGATTGCATCGGATGAACAGGAAGGACTGGATCGTGAATTGCTTATGGATCTGGCTAAACAGATGCATATGTGGATCGCGGAGCATTTCCGACTGCGGTTTACCTTTGGAATCGGACGAACCGTTTCAGGTTGGGAGGAAATTACACGATCGTATGCCAGTGCAGATGCTGGATTGCAGCATAGACTTACTCTTGGTAAAGATGCCATTGTTCTCAGTGAACAACTTCCGGATCGTATTGAGATGCAATCATACAAGTATTTGCAGATGCTAGCAGACTTTGTCCGTGAATTCAGACTAACCGGTGATGGGTGGCGAACGCAGCTGGATCAGATGTTTGTAGCGTTCGGCGAAGATCAGATTACAGATCACGATATTCGCATGCTGCTGCAGGCGTTAATCCAGATGTTGTCTCGTGAATTCGGGGAGCTGTCTGAGCGATTGCAAAGGCAGTTTTCCGAAGAAATCTTGACTCGCCTTCGCAGTGATATCCAGCAGGTGGAGACACTCGAGGGAATTCAGGAGATTTTGCAGGAATGGCTTAAAGAGGTCTATCGCAATTATGTTTCTGTGAATGAAACGAAAAGTCATCGCGCGATGATCAACGAGCTGCGGATCTATATTGAAGAGCATTTTGATGATCCGGATCTGTCGCTGAAACATCTGAGCGATCGGTTCCAAATCTCGGGCAAATATGCAAGTTATCTGTTCAAGGAAGAGTTTGAGATGAAGTTTGTTGATTTTCTGGTGAAACTGAGGGTCGATAAGGCCTGCCGTCTGTTGTCTGCATCCGATATGGCTGTTCAGGATATTGCTCTGCAAGTGGGTTATGCCAATGCCATCTCTTTCGGCAGAGTATTTAAACGGATTATGGGCGTGACACCAGGGGACTACCGCAAGCAGAGTGGAAAACAAGGGGATCAATAACTGAATTACATCCGAGTATCGGGTGAAATCCAATAATCTTAGAGATATCTATGAAATCTCCTGTATGAGGGAATAAGGTCTGTAACCTTATCGTCCTTTGCAGGAGATTTTTTACATGCGGGAAATACCATCGATACGTTGTTTGGTCAAGTGAAGTTTAATCTTCCGCCGAGGAATTAGTGCGTCGAATCGTTCTACACGTGTTGCTAAACAAGGAGATCACATAAGATGTGGTCTCTTTTTCTTTTTTTTGAAGAGAGATTCAATGGAAAAAAGATTATTGCAAGCTGGGTGATGCCAGATTGTATGTGAGAAATCAAAAGGAATACAACATAATGTGTTATTATAGTTAACACAAAAGGTGTGAAAATTGTATATTGTCAGGAAATATGTTTATATATCGCGGTATTTAACTTGAAAAACGTGAAAATTACATTTTGAAAATAGTTTATTGTCTAAATATCAGATTATATGTGATGATTAGTGACATTCACAGGTGCAACAAAATGGGATGAACAAAGTGGAGTGGCAATCATGTGAATCCATTCAGAGAGTGTGCGAAAGGGGAAAGGTCAAATGAGATTATTTCAAAGACGTAAGACAGGCAAGGCAAGTTCAATCCTCGCAGTGGTAACAGCATTCACTCTATTATTATCTGCATGTTCGTCAGGAAGCGAATCAACATCTTCATCAGGAGAGTCGGGTGCGGGGGAAAAAACGACTTTGAAAGTAGAAATCTTCGATCGGGGCAACACACCGGCGGGCTACACCATTTCGGACAGTTATCTGACTCGCTTCATTCAAGAGAAGTTTGGTGATCCAAACAACATCGATGTTCAGTTTGTTCCCGTACCACGCTCGGAGGAAGTACAGAAACTTAACGTTCTGATGGCGAGTGGCTCTGAAGTACCTGATATCGTCTTTACCTACGATTCGGGAACATTCAACCGATATGCAGAGCAAGGAGGTCTGACCGAACTTACGGATCTGATCAATCAAAGTGGTCCTAACCTGAAGAAGTTCCTCGGAGATGAAACGCTGGCCTACGGTCAATATGATGGTCAACAGTTTGCGGTTCCAGGTAAACGTCTTGTACTTGGCAAGTACGCATCCTATGTTCGTCAGGACTGGCTGGATGCACTCGGATTGCCTTCCCCTGAGACAGCTGAGGAGCTGCATACAACACTGAAGGCCTTTAAGGAAAAAGATCCGGGTAAGGTCGGCACAGGACTTATCCCGATGGGGATGTCGATTGCCTCGGCTCAATATGAACCCCTGATCTGGTCATTCATTGAACCGCTGACGGAAGAACAGAAATATACATTAACGCAGCAACTGGGTTCCAATGACTATCCAACGTTGTTGCCTGGTTTCAAGGACGCTCTGAAATATATGAACACACTATATAATGAAGGATTAATGAGCAAGGACTTTGGACTCGATAAAGACAAGAAAAAGCTGTGGGAAGATGTATCTAACGGCAAAGTTGGATTCTACACCGAGGATGCAGGGGAGATTTATATCTCCGGTACGTACAAAAACCTGCAAACCAATCAACCTGGTGCATTGATGACACCGATTGATGCATTCAAAAACTCCGAGGGCAAATTCGCCAAACCGGCATATGCACCCAATGCGATGTATGTCATGATTCCGAAATCGAGCAAAAATGCGGAAGCAGCGATGAAGTATCTGGATTGGATGGCTTCGGGCAACAACCTGTTCGATCTGCAATTCGGTGTTGAAAATGAGAACTATGAACTTGTGGATGGAGTACCACTGATTAAGGATGATGCTTCTCCTGAAATCGCAGGTCGTATCTATAATTCCGGTGACATTGCCATTATCGTCAATGGCAAATATGTTGGGGATGACAAGAAAAATGAAGAGGCTTATGTCGTACAGGTAGAGTCGAAGTATCGGGATGACATGCGCAAGTCGGTAGCAATCTCCAACACGGATACGATTCAACCGGTGCGTTTCTCCAAACCTATTGATGCAGAAGCGCGTTACGGTAACGGGCTGAAAGACAAGTTTATGGAATTCTTCGTGAAAACAACCATTTCCAAACCTGCTGATTTTGAAGCCACGTATGACAGCATGATGAAGGACTACATGGCGAGCGGTGGCCAAGCAATCCTGGATGAACGTACAGAAGCTTACAAAGCGATGAAATAAGTAGAGTAGAGATCACATCTAATGTGTATGACAACAAAGAACAGGGATTTCATTAGGGCGATGGCAACATCGTCTTGATGAAGAATCCTGAATGACATGGGGGGAAGGTTTATGAAAACAAGCATCTATTTCCGCAGAAACTGGCAACTATATGCGTTGCTCCTACTGCCCATGATCTACTTCATTATTTTCAAGTATGGGCCAATGTATGGCGTGCAGATTGCGTTCAAGGATTTTAACTTCTTTCAAGGGATCTCTGGTAGTGAGTGGATTGGCTTGGATGCATTCAGAGAAGTGTTTCAAAATCAGGGATTTTACACCGCATTACGCAACACGTTAGTGCTAAACATGCTGGATCTACTGGTTTCTTTCCCGGCGCCACTAATACTGGCCATCTTATTGTTTGAGCTGAAGAAGGCTTGGTTCAAAAAGTTGGCACAGACTTTACTGTACATTCCTCACTTTATTTCGTGGGTCATTATTGGAGGGATCGTACTTCAGGTATTCGGTACACAATCTGGCTTCATTAACAATATCTTAATGAGCATGGGATTTGATCCAATGCCATTCCTTTCAGACAAAAACTATTGGCTCTTCACGTATCTTGCGGTAGGCGTGTGGCAGAGTGCAGGCTGGGGAACGATTCTGTATCTGGCATCTCTGACAGGGATTAACCGGGAACTGTACGAAGCGGCAGAAGTGGATGGAGCAAGTCGGCTACGCAGAATCTGGCACATCTCCTTGCCAGGCATCAAAACGACAATTGTTACCTTATTGATCATCAATGTCGGCAACATGATCTCTATCGGCTTTGACCGACCGTTTATTATCGGTAACGTGGCTGTACGTGAATACTCGGATGTGCTCAGCACGTTTGTCTATCGTGTCGGTTTACAATCTGGTCAGGTTACGCTCGCAACAGCTGTAGGTTTGTTCCAGGCTTTAGTTGGACTTGTCTTCATACTCGGAGCAAATTATACGTCCAAGAAATTAACCGATGAGAGCATTATGTAGTGGATTGAATCACATATGATCTGTAAGGAGTGAGTGAGATGTCTGAAAACACGGCGAATCGAATATTCAACACGGTAAACGTCATTCTTATTATCATTACGATGGTGCTGTGTCTTGCACCATTCATTCATATTATTGCGATCTCGCTCAGCTCGAACCGGGCGATCGGTTCAGGAGAAGTTTCCTTTTTCCCAAAAGAGTTGTCCTTTGAGGCGTACACCAAAGTATTTGCAGATGGATCGATGATTCGTTCCCTGATCTATACCATTTGGCTGACCGTCCTGAGTACGGTGCTGAGCATGGTGATGACCATTGCAGCTGCTTATCCACTGGCGAAAAGTAATTTGAAGGGGCGCAAGTGGTTCATGCTTGTCATTGTGGTGACGATGTTCTTCAGTGGCGGCATTATTCCCGAGTATATTCTGATCAAAAATCTGCATCTACTCGACAGCACATGGGGACTTATTCTGCCTGGATTGATTAGTCCGTTCTATATGATCATTCTCATTACCTTCTTCCGAGGGATTCCCGAAAGTCTCGAAGAAGCAGCGGGCATTGATGGAAGCAGTCACTTCGGAACACTTATGCGTATTATTTTGCCGCTATCCCTTCCAGTTATGGCGACATTGAGCCTATTCTACGCGGTAGGGCGCTGGAATGGTTTCCAGGATGCACTCATGTATATTACCAAGCCTGAGCTATATCCTTTGCAATTGAAGTTGTATCAGATGATTCAGCAAAACCAGATTACAGAACTGATGCAGAACGAAGGCATTGGCGCCGTTCAGGTCCTGCCTGAGAGTCTGAAAGCAGCCAGCGTTATATTCTCAACGTTACCGATCCTTCTGGTGTATCCATGGTTGCAGCGGTACTTTATCAGTGGCGTAATGGTAGGTGCTGTAAAAGGATAACAGTCTCGGGAGGGCGTATGACATGACACAACGAATGGTAGAGAAGATGTCAAAAGAGCAGCAGTACCTTGTAAATCAGTCCATGTTGATGATGGATAGCTTCTATGATAAGGAATTGGATCTGCTTCGGAGTTTTGAAGAGGAGGATTCATCGCAGCACAGCACACGAGCTAGCGCACATTATGCGCTAGGGTTGTTGATTCGAAATGAGCCTGGTGATGTGGAACGCGCGATACGAGTGTTCCACAAAGTGCTCGATGTACAATATGACGCTCCGGATGAGATCTATCACGGAACCTTCGCGACCCGGCCAAATGATGCGCATCCACCAGCGGGTCACTATGCTTGGAAATCTTTTGCGCCAGGCACGGCCTATTTCTTGGAACGCACCTTTGAGAAGGTGTCTGCGCAGTTTATCCATAAACTACAGGAAGATGGATCTCTGCTTACAGAGACGGCAGATTCCAAACAACTGAAACGCCTGTTTCATTCGGCAGTGAATCAGGTCCTGCCACCGGTCTGGATCAGCTATGACCCCAACTGGCGCGAGTTTATCGCTTGTGTCTGTGTGGTCGTAACTGCCGAATTCTCCGAACTTATGCCAGATACACTCATGAAACGGATGGATCATGCAATGGAATTGGCTGTTCAAGGGTCAATAGAACGAAGGTTATCCGACGTAATCCCAATGAACACCAATATTGAGTTAATGCATATTTTCATCACCCACTACTACGGCCATCGCTTGAACCGAACAGAATGGATTCAGCATTCGGATGAACAGGCAGAGGGATTCATGAAGGAGTTTGAACAGTACGACGGTACATTCGCTGAATTCAATACAACAACGTATTACGGGGTGGATCTGTCCGTGCTTGGCATGTATCGAAAGTACGGACTCACGGAACGTTTGATCGAAATTGGACACCGGATTGAACATGGGCTGTGGCATAACATCGCGCTATATTATAATGCCAACCTGGAGAATCTCTCCGGCCCATTCTCTCGGGCGTACGACATGGAGATGCGAGAGCATAGTTCGATTGGTGTATTTATCTATCTCTTACTTGGAGAAGGGTATGAATATCTGGCAGGAATCAACTGTGAGTCAGGTCATGATCCACTGATTGCGCTTCTTGGGGTGGATGTGCCCGCAGAAGCCGTACCGTATTTCAAGGCTCATCAAGCGGATCGGCTTGTGCAGAAACAGTTCATGGAACTGTGTGAGCGCAATGACCCAACGTCCAATCGGAATTTGTGTACAGCCAAAGCTTGGATCGGTGAGGATCGGATGATCGGGGCCATGTCGGGAAGTGTGAATACGAATGGACAGATGCATCCAGCTACGATCCACTGGCAGACAGAGACGGGGGAGCGTTATTATCTTCGCTTGATCCGCCGTGAGGTAGGCGAGGATTGGAACAGTCATCTGCGCGGAGTAACGTTCGATGCGGATCTCACGCCAGATTCGTTAACCATTGATGTGGATCTGGATACGGCGGAAGAGATCGATGTTTATTTTGAAATCAGGGGGCCATCCCTTCGTCAGCAGGATATTACATCAGCGTTATGGCAGTTCCCTGGACTTACGTGTACCGTGAAGGCTGAAGCGCCTGAACCATCCGTATTAATGTATGTGAATCATGCGGAGATCATCTATCGTTATGTGCCTGGGAAAACTCCAAACAAGATGAGATTTGAATTGACTCTCCGTGAAAACAACGGTATGAGGAATAAATAGGTATATAAGATGAACTGAACATTTACACGAGAACGGAGAGTGCAGAACCGATCTGAAGAAGCGGAGCGTTCGCCTGAAAGCTTTCTGCAAGAAAGCTGCATCGGAAGCATAAGCTATCTCCGGATTTTTCCCTTTGGAGAAGGGGATCAAAAAAATCTGGAGATAACAGCGATCGGAAGATGGTACTGCAATTGGAGTGATCTAGTGTAAAGTTTATTGGTTCAACTTATATAGATAGAGATAAATGGAATATGAATGGGCGATAGAATGAGAGACAGGAGGACCAATAATGTATACGGACAAACAGGAATATTCGTTCTCAACATGTTGGAATATTAAACGTCATACGACCGGACAAGGCATGATCGAAGAGATCAAATCTCTTGGATTCAGACAGGTGGAATTGAATTATAATGTTACGGAAGAGATGCTGCAGACGATAGAGCCGATGATTGAACGGGGCGAGATCGGTGTATCCAGTGTGCATAATACATTCCCGCATGTGGCAGATCCCGATTACGGGACGGATTCCGTCCTGCTTGGGTTCGATGATGAGCCGCGCCGCAAACGGGCGATTGAACTGTTACTTCGCTCTGCCGAGTACGCACATCGTTATGGGGCCAAGGCTGTTGTTGTACATCCCGGTGAGGTTCCGTTTGAATACAACATAGATGAAGCGTTGAAAAAAATATACCGCGATCAGGGGCCGGACTCACCGGCATATCAATCTTTATGGCAAGAGATGCTGGAGAAACGGGAAGATGGTAGTGCACATTACCTGAGCCGGATTCAAGAAAGTCTGGAAGAGGTATGCGACTTGTCGGAGCAGCGGGGATACGGGGTGAATTTCGGCATTGAGACCCGTTCACGCTGTTATCAGATGCCGACTTTGCATGAAGCCGGAACGATTATTGGACAAATGAAGGGCGCGCCGCTTGGTCTCTGGTACGATATTGGTCACGGCATGATGATGGATCGAATGGGGCTGTACGATAATGTACGTGAGGCTAACGCGTTGATTGATCACGTGGTTGGCGTGCATATTCATGAAACCGTCGGGTTGGCAGATCATTGGTGTCCATACATTCATAGTAAAGACATGACCTTCTTTGATTCATTTTTGGATATCATTGATCGTTCGCCAGTGAAAGTATATGAGCTGAAAGCCGCGTGCACACCGGAGGAGATCGATGAGAGTCATGGATTGATTACAGCTCGTATTGCTGAACGTCATGCGACGCGTCAGCACGGATAAGGAGCACACGCATCAAGCATGAATGCCCCTATAGGAAAGTAATTAACAAATAGAGCGGTTAAGAACAAACCTCAGGTTGCATTACAAGGGTGTTCTGCCGCTCTTTTGTTGTTCTTTTAAAGGGTGAATGTTTTTAGCGTTTCTCAGGGAGTGTTACGTCACCGAGAATACCTGCCTGATAGCCTTTGACTACAGCCCCGATTCTGGATTTAACACCAAATTTCTGTGTAATAGACGTGATATGATACTCCACTGTACGTTGGCTGATCGCCAGATCCTGTGCAATTTCCTTATTGGTCATCTCCAGTGCAATACGGTTAAGCACTTCGCGTTCTGTTGCAGTGAGTGATTCCTCCAGATTAGAGGATAACATGGTCTCTGGAACAAGCACATGACCCAACATACTTTGGTGAATGGCGTTGATAATCTGTCCATACGTTGCTTGTTTTGACAAGTAGGCATGGACGCCCAGATCATAAGCTTTTAACTGGAATTCATGATAGTTGTATCCAGATAGCAATATAATTTTGACGGATAACCCGTATTGATCTTTCAATCTTCTCACAACCTCGAACCCATCAAGCTGGGGCATGCGGATATCCATAACGACAACATCTGGTCGCAACGCCTCTACTTCGGATAAGAAAAGCAATGGATCGCTGAATGTCTTCAGTACCTGTATACCGGGTTCGCGGTTCAAGCGGTTGTTGAGACCTTCCATGACCAGGGGGTGATCATCAAGCAATACAACTGTAAGGGGTTCGCTCATTATTCAGTAGTTCCTTTCGTTAGAGGCAAACGAATGTTGATTGAGGTTCCTTTGCCAAGGCTGGAATGTATGGTGAATTCTCCACCGAGATGTTGAATGCTGCTTTGTATGGATATCAAACCGAAGTGCCCTGTTGCAGTAGCAAATGTGGTATGAACGTTGAACCCCAAGCCGTCATCCTCTACTTGGAGAATCAAGTCATTATCCCTTCTGTGTATCTGAATGGAGCAAAAGGACGCTTGTGCGTGCTTCATCACATTCATAATGAGTTCGCGGACCGTCCGAAAGACGGTGGACTTTAGAGGTTCGTGCTTCAACTCTTCAGAGAGGGCGTTGTAGTTTAATTCCATTCTGATACCACTTTGTATTTGAAGTGTACGGATGAGCCATTGCAACGCTTCCTCAAGATCACTTCGATCCATAATATGAGGGTAGAGATCATCACACAATTGGCGTATATCTCTCTGGGAAGCATACAGGCACTCTAGCCAAACAGCCGTTTGATCCTTATGCGTCTCTCCGGTATCGTGTAATTCCTCCAAATCACGAGACAGGAAAATCAGGTTTTGAAGCAGTTGATCATGAAGGAAATAAGAGGTTTTCATACGCTCTGCCTGTTGGGCTTCCATCATAATATCATTGAACTGCCGATGGCGGCATATCTGGTGTTCATGAAGATCTGTCTGGTCTACACGGTATTCATATCGCTTCTGCAGATCAGATAAGAGTTTGCCATTGACGAGCATTCGAATCGCTTCCAGCCTGCCTTTATCAATGATATCCTGCTCTTCTGCTGAAAAAAGGGTGCGATTTTCTTTGTGACCAATGCCTAGAAATCCTGTCATCTCCGTCGTTGGTTCACCTGAAAGCTCCCAAACCTGCGCCAAGTCATATTTCTGTCGTAAAACTTCAATATCCAACGCCTCGTTATCCATATTCTGAATGGAAGCAAAAACCCCTGTACCTTCCTGAGAATATCTGTGCTTATTCTCAATCCATATGACAATTACGCCTTCAATATCCAGCATCTTGTGGAACATCTCGGCAAACACGTGAATCATGTCCCGCATGTTTTGCTGCTCAGCCATTCGCACAGTCAACCGCAGTTGCTGGTGTTCCAACCAGTCTTTGTTAAGTTTGTTTTTCTTGCGTGAGCGGGTGAGCATGTACTGATACACCCAAGTAATCAGCAAAAACGAGACAAACAGTAAGCTGATATGAATTAACGAATGCAGGCGAGAAGCAGCCAGAAACAGTAAAAATACGATTAAAGCATATAGTCCATGAATCATCAATCTTGGCATAACCAGTTTGAGATCAAGCATGCTCCGTTGTACAAGTACATAAGTGAACATCCATGATAAAGGAAGAAATCCAATTAATGTGTACTCTACAGGCAATAATGGTTCACCTTGAAGCAGGGTTGGAATAGCAAAACAGATGATGAAGGGAATCAGGCTAAAAATAATTCCTGTTAACATGAGCAATAGCTGGTTCTGCTCCTTGCGATTGTAGCTTTTACGATTAACCCATGTCATCCAGATTAAGATCAGAAGGGTTGCACAAAGAATAAAGTTAAGCAGATTGGTTGGACCAGACGGCGCAACAGGAGTACTGACGGTGGTAATGCCTTGATTGATCTGAACATCGGTCATCATCCACTGCTTGATGTACAGAAATACTAGGCCTGCAGAATAAGCAAATGCAATACCTCTGCTGATGAATAGTAACCACCGGAAACGATGCAGGCGGGTACGGAATACAAAAGACACATAAAAAGCAGTTAGACAGTAAGGTAACCATGCCGCACAAAAGGCCAAAATATAATTGGATATAGGCAACTGGGAAGTGTATATCGTCAGTATACATATGGCCATGGACAGGTTAAGGAGGTAGAACAGATGCATCACTCGTGAACCGGGTTGGCTAAACAAGGCATAGGTTCCGGTCAGCAACAGCAATAATTCCACAATGGATGAGAAGCCGATGTTGAACCATTCACGTGGTCCGGGCTTCATTGTATGTTCGGATGTCTGACCGCGAAAATTCTCAACGCCGATGGTGTAGGCTTCAGTCACTAAGAATACGCCTTTTTGATGGAGTAACCGGACTTCTCTCTTGGGTGCCAAGGAGATAACGGTGTCACCCGATCTAATTCCGGATGTAAAAGCTAACCCTTGCGGATCTACATCATGTACTGCCCAAGAATTGGAGGCATTTGGTGTCAACGAAAGTCCGATATAAGGATTTGAAAATGAAGAGATATGGATATATGTGGCTGTCAGTATAAAGCACAACATCGTGACAAACCAAACAGAACTAAATTTATATGTGGTGACTCTATGTAATGAATTTCTTAATCCCATGCGAGTAATCATCCGTTCTTATAAAATGCATCATTGGTAAAATGAAGTGGAAAACAAGCCATGTAGCAATGACATGGCTTGCCGAGCATCACTCTATGTTAATGTAGCAGAGTGCCTAACATTTTGTACATCAAAACTGATGATTCCTGCCTGAGCATAGGCTGCTTTGATCTATAATCCACAGCACCGGTGCTGGATACGGATACTTCAGGACCGTAGAGACCTAGAGCAACCACAAACTGGACACCTTCTTCAGCCCAAAGATTCTGTGAGCCGATGAGTTCGGCAGTTACGGCAGGTGCGCCAAGTAGTTGCTGTGCCGTTCTCGATATGATCACCGCCGCCTCTTGCCTTGTTATGGCTTGGTCAGGATGGAACAATCCACGGGTATTACCTTGCACGATACCCAGTTCAAGAGCGGTTTGAATGTAGGCGGCATAGGGACTTGATTGGGTATCTTTAAATTTTGGTGATTGAGCTGAAATGGACATTCCGCTTATGCCCACGACCTGTGCTACAAACTCCCCACGACTAACAGGCTTCCCTGGTTCAAATAGGGATTGATCCTGTGGATACAGGCCAATCTGTGTTAAGCGATAGATGTACGGAGCATAGGGATGGTCTTCTGGCACATCTTCATAAGGCTTGGCTTCTGGCAATTTCTCGGACCAGCTATCTGACTTGTTGTAATAGAAATACGTGATTTCACCTGACTGATTTTTTTTGAAACCAGCAAGCTTACCGTCCTCATCCATGAACAACATGTCCTTAACGGGTGTTAAAGTGTGAGTGCCATAAGCATCTATAACCTGAAGACCTTTCTCTGTTGCTGAAATATCATATAACCATGCAGGCAGACGGATATCTCGATATAGTCCCTCGTAGGAACGGAGTGAAGACTTGGGTACGCTATAATCACTATAATGCGTCTTGTTGTTTGGATAAAAATGATCCATAAATGCTTGAAAAAGCGCTTCTCGCACATCTGGTCCATCACTGTTGGAGACGATAAATAGTCCGGTCATCTCGTTAGGCAAGAGCCATAGATTGGAGTGGAAGCCCGCAAGATCGCCTGCTTTACTCACGACTTTCCGTCCATGATTATATTGCGAATAGGTGGATTCGAATCCGTAACCTGTGCCGGGTATATCAGGGTGTATGGAGACATCCAACGTTTGCATGTCCTGGACGGATGCCGGTTCGAGTATACGTGCACCCTGGGACGAACCTTGATTGAGCTGCGCAAGCATAAAATGAGACATATCCCGTCCAGTCGTAATTAATCCGCCCTCAGGTGAGCTATCCGGTACATTGGGATATTGCGGTAATGCCTGCCCTTCAGCGCCATAAGGAGTTGCGAGTTTACTGAGCGAGTCTTTGCTTAGTGTAAAATGGCTATCCGACATACCGAGTGGCTGGAAAATATGCTGTTGTACATAAGTCTCAAACGGAAGTTTGGACTGTTTCTGAACAATGTAGCCCAAGAGTGCATAGCCGTAGTTGTCGTAACGGAAAACTTCTCCTGGCGTGCGGACAACGGACGGTTGGTGGTCTTTGACGAATTGCTCAAGCGGATAAGAACTTCCCAGCTCCCTGTCTGTAGCTGCTGCATCTGTGAAATCAAACCCGCTGGTGTGGGTCATCAGATGTTCCGATGTTAACGCTGTTCCGGTATGGTTGGTCAGATCAAGACCATCTGTGTATGCGCTGATATCCTGATCAAGCTTTACGTTACCTTGCTCGGCCAATTGCATAATAGCGGTTGCTGTCAGCGTTTTGGAGATGGAGGCTACACGGAACAGGGTGGAGTCGGCATCGACGGGGATTTGTTTTTCCACATTGGCATAACCATATCCTTTATTCAACACAATCTGTTGATCGTGAACAACGGTGACTACCGCACCTTTCAGAGCAGACTTCACTTCAGGTTGGGCGAAGAATTGATTGATGAACGATTCCGTTTCCTGAGGGCTTACCTGAGGAAGAGGGAGACTGCTTTCAGCCGATACACTGGTTATTGTGGTGAAACTCAGAGATGCAACCAGGAGGATGTTGGCTACGGCACGTTTCCAATTAGGATTCGATTTGTAGCTGTGTTGTTGTTGTTTTTGTCGAGTTGGACATGTTGCTACGTGAGATTTCATGAAATTCTCCTTTGAGTTGAGATATGTTGGCTATCTACATTTAAGTACATCTATAATCTATCAGTTCAAATGTAATGGCGATTCCGTAGTACGCACTTATTACGGCAGGACTTCCGCAAACCTTTTTGCGTGATCCCGCAATCGCAGAGGGTGAATAGCGAGTTGCGAATGATCTTGAACATATGAAAAGATGATCTTGAATATATGAAAAAGAGGTATTTGTCATGATGGACCCAACGGGGGTCTCAACAAATACCTCTTTTTGTTTCGTCTTTTTATTTTCCATGTGAAGCGAACTAGTGCAAAGGAATTGTGATGTGAATTTTATAAAGCTACTCGTACATCCGTCGTTCAAGTTCGGCATAGGCAATCGCAGGATCATCATTGGAATTGTCAATATAAGCGACGGATGAAGCAGGGAGCGGCCAGGCTACTTCTTTACGGACGAGAGAAGCTGTGAAGGCATCCCAGTTTGCGAGTTTCCATTCATCCAATGGAGATTGTCTTGCTGTGATCCGTTTGTGATACAACGCTTCATTCTCAAGATAAATATAGGCCACACGCACATCCGTATCTTCCAGGGTATGTCCAATTCGTGCAAGTTCCTGAGCAATCCAATCCGGGGTACCGATTTCTTTGGTAAATGGCCCCACAACGATCGTATCGATACCCAACTGAACGTTATCCAGAGCGGCGTCCATCGTAATGCGGTACCCAAGATCACGGCACAACCTTTTGTATTCAGGCGAATCTCGGTCGGATGGATCAAGTCCCTGAAGGGTCATGATCGCCTCAGCCGCGGGACGAAGCAGAATATCCATATCAAAGAAAGCCGCTTTATGTTTACGGGAAAGGGCTTTGGCAAGGGTGGTCTTGCCACTTCCGGCCCCGCCGAGAAAGAAAATTAGTTTGCTCATGAATGTAATGCCTCCTTTAATTGTATTGAAAAAATAGTATATGTAATTGAAAAATACACGAATATATAGATTCGTCATTAAAGTTCGTGAATGAAAGGACTTGTTTATTTTAACATAAATAAAGAAGCATGTTAGCTAGACAGAAAAGGAAGGATAAGGTAATATCATACCTAGTTGTTCTATGCATAGGTTTACGATGTATATGATCAGAAAAGATTTAAAAGTATGAAAAGGAAGGAGTGAGCGCGTTGCAGGTTAACAAACAAATGATTAAAGGCAGTACCGAAACATTGATTCTGACCCTGCTTCAGGAACGACCGTTGTACGGTTATGAATTAATTAAGGAATTACATCGTCAATCTGAGGGTGTGTTTAATCTGAAAGAGGGCACGTTATATCCTATTTTGCATGCCATGGAGATTGAAGGATGGGTAGAGTCTTACTGGATGGAGGTTGAAGGCCGTAAACGTAAATATTATTCGATTCGTGACAAGGGCATGGAGGCCTTAGAAAGTAAAAAAGCGGAGTGGAATTTGTTCCGTAGAGCTGTGGATCGGGTGCTTGGGGAAGGAGGCCTGACATGACGAATCGAGATGAACGAATTCAGCATTATCTTGATCACATGTGTGTTCAGGTTAAAGCTCGCGAAGTACATAACGACCTGCGTGATGAGTTGGGAAACCACATGGAAGAGATCATTTTGGACAAAGAACAAGAAGGTTATACAGAGGAAGAAGCAATTGCATATGCCATTGAACAGATGGGTGATCCTGCAGTAATAGGCAAAAGCATGCACCGATTGCATCGCCATCGAATACATTGGGGTCTGTTAACGGGACTTTCCAGTTTGCTAATCATAAGTCTGCTGCTGACGTGGATTTATACGACAAATATCTCAGTTGAAACCTTTCAGTTCTTGTATAAAAGTCATTTGATCTACACTATTTTTGGTTTAGTACTGATGGTGTTTTTGATGTATTTTGATTATCGAAAATGGAAAAAAGCTGCTTGGTGGATCTATATTTTGTTAAGTGGTATGTTGTGGATTAATCCGTTGGTATCACCGTTTGATTATGGTGTGCAACGGTTCTGGAGCATATTTGGGTTAACCATTGATCTCACGACGATATCCATGTGGGTATTGCCCCTCGCCATAGGTGCGATTATGCTGGATAAGCTGCGTACTAAGTGTGACGTACAATCCATCTCAACTTATATTCTTCTTGTGGCTTTGCCGTCTTTTAGCCTGTTACAAGCTTCAGATTGGGTACGATTGTTTCCATTCGGAACGGCAACTATTATCTTGTTTGCCTGGATTACACGAAAATGGCTTTATACGTTTGTAGGTGCTGCAATTGCGGGACTTGTCACTATGATGCAATTGTTTTTGAGTGGTGAGTACAGGCGGTTTGAGAGACTCACTGCCGTGTTTAATCCCCAAAATGACCCGCTAGGAAATGGTAGCTATAACCAATCAATTATGAGTATTCTTCATTCCGCCGGATGGTGGGGAAACGGTTTTGACACGTCTTTTGACCACTTTAAAGGATTTTATATGGACTATCCCGGTGTAATGCTTATTGATGTATTTGGTTGGCTAGCAGGCATAGTGCTGTTGCTTGGAATCGTATGGTTTCTTGCTAGTATGCTGAAAATGCTACCTCGTGTACTCGATGAATTTGGTCGTATGATCGTGTTCAGTATTACAATGATGTTTGTATTGCAAATGCTTTACTCGCTGGCGATGACTACCGGAAAGGTTCCGATTGTTAGCGTTACATTCCCTTTTATTGGATTTGGTTCTCATCTGATCTTAGAATACGCCATGATGGGTTTACTGCTTGGAGTATATCGACGTAAAGATACCATTTCATTAAGAAGCCAACCGAGACAGCCGATCAGGACCATATCAAAATAAAATAGACACGTGATCGGATGGTATAAGTAATATAATACGATGTTTAATCAAACGGATGTGCTCGTGCGTCAGACGGAAACCAGATATGACGCAGGTTCACCCAGCCCTGGCTGTTAAAAGATAGACCACGCACGGAAGGCAGATAAGCCGTCTCTACCGGTTTTTCGGATAAATGGAACAGTAAATTCTGACCGACCAAGAATTGTTCAATTCGGTCTAATTCAGAAGTTCGATCTGCTGCAATCGGAGAAGCAATAATGGTTTGCAACATCTCATGTATTGTTATCCGAGCAGAATCTTCCAGATGCTCAGATAACGTGGAGTAGAGATCATACCTGCGCAGTTCTTCGTCCCTGTCCCGAATCAAAGAAAAGAGAATCAGATCAGATTCCAGCCGCAGATCTCCTTTGAACTGCTCCATTGTGCCTGTGCGGACGGTGCAGGAGTAACCGCACTGTTCCAATATAGATGCCAAATGTCGGGCATCCCTACGGTATTGTGGAATGGTTGCGATATGCAGGGAGACGGGACTGGAGGATACGGAACTTATCGATATATGGCTAAATCCCTCCGAGTGGACCTGGACTTTCTTAGTATTCACCGCACTAAAATCAGTCTCCACGACCTCAGAGTCATCTGCATGTTGTTCATCTCTATACATTCCAGCAAGACATGACTGAAGGTGTGCTCTTACTTCCGGATCGTTTAACGGTCCGGCTTTTTGCGTATTACATGTGAGTAATTTATGAACCATCACACCTGCACTAATCTGAGTCCAATCTGCACCCGTAGACGAAGACGGATTATGAACAAGATGGAAGAACGGAGTTTCGATATCTTGACTATCATCCATTTTGGCCGAGGCACTCCACGGAATTTGCAGGATATCTACCCGGTCCATATGTGCTCTACCCTGAAAATACGATGAAAAGGCTTCAAGTCTGCATAAGTGATCATCCCAGGCAGTGACCTTGAACGGTCCCGTCCCAACAGGTTTTTGCATTCCATTCGGATCACCCGCATGATTCATCTTCTGATCGTGTGTTCCCGGTGAGGGTATAATCGCCGCACGACTTGTTGTCAGGAAGGATAAAAACAATTCATGAGGATCTTTAAGCTGGAAACACACGGTTAAGGAATCGACCGCTTCGATAGATAGAATCTGTTTACTTACATCACGGTACAGTGTCCGGCGATCTGTAGATTGCAGCCGTTCAAACGTATGTACAATATCATGGGCCGTCAACAACTGACCATCGTGAAATGTAATACCTTTTCGCAAATAAAAGATCCAAGTCTTTCGGTCTGCACTGACATCCCAGGTATGAGCGAGACATGGGAGAATCTCTCCCTGTTCACCCCGCTGAACCAACCCGTCAAAGACATGGCTGGTAACAAAGGATTCAGCTAATAGATTAATGTACAGCGGATCAAGCGCATGAAGCTGTTGGCGCAGGGGCAACCGAAGCGTATCAATCTGCTCATTATTGGTGCCGGCTTCCGTATGATGTCCTGAATACCCAAGCAACCACTGGTTTAGATGATCCTGCATGATTGTTGAACTGGAGAATGCGCTCACCTGCTCGGCAGCTTCCTGCAACTCCCGGCGATTCATGGCCTGCATCATATATTCTGCGGCGATTTGATCAGCCGGGACAAGCAAAGTCAGTGAAGAACGCCGACCCCGGCCACGCTGGGAAACCCAACTAATCCAGTCATGGGCAACCATCTTTTTGACAATCGTTAACGTATTGCGGTGCGTACAATTTAGCAACTCAGCGAGATCGGCGAGTGTAAGTTCATGTTCTGTATGGTGGCCGTAATGACGATGCAACAGCAGATATTGCTGATGTAATTTCAAGTGTTGATTCCCTCCTGGAGGTGAACTCTGACGTACTCTTCTAAAATAAGAAGTTTTGTCGATTTTAATTTCTATTTATATTCCTATTTTATCATCTAGAATATAGCATAGAAAGGTTAATGGAGGTTTTTCCCATGATTGATAAACTAATGGCTTCACCGCAACGCGCTTTAATCACGCTACTGTCTGCATGGATGCTGGCGATCATTCACCAGTATTTATTCTATGGTAATGAGATTGGCGTATCGTATCCTATCTTTGTAATTCTCTTTTATGTGTTCATGTATCTGTTTGCACGGGACCGCATGAGGTCTTTCAAGTTCATTGATGCTTTTGTGGCGGCTGTAGTGCTATTGTTGTCGCTAACGTTCCTGTTATACGACAATGAACTGCTGTATGTTCTTAATTTTCTGGTTATACCTGGCGTAGTTATCTTACATATGACGTATCTGATGGGCAGAAAACAGAAGCAGTGGTGGGAGATCGGTTTGATTGGTACGGCTATTGACCACTTGCTGCCTCAAGCCATACGTCATTGGGGGACTATTGCTGCCATTGCTGTGAGAGCAGGCGGGCGTGGCATGGGCAAATCCCAAAAAACAGTTGTTTTCAAAGTACTCATTGGTCTTGTGGCGTCCTTGCCTATCCTCATTGTAGTCGTCGCATTACTGTCCTCCGCTGACGGGGTCTTTGATCAGTATTTAGCCGGTTTTCCGGAGTGGCTGAATCAATTGGCTTTTACTCCAGGGATACCGAGAATCATCTGGATTGTCATCGCAGGTGTATTGCTGTTTGGTTATGTATGGGGATTTGTACAGCCAATGCAATATGAGGCAGAGAAGAGAGAGAACGCACATTGGAAAAATGGAGCAGTATCCACGGTTGATAAGCGTGATCACACCTATATATTCTCTCCTGTGGACCCGGCCACTGAAGGTAAGGAGGTTACAAATAAGATTGTACCCGAGCCCGAACGCACTCCGGTTCATCGAGAACCATTCAGATTGGACCCCATCATTGTAGGCACGATGCTGATTGTCATTAACTGTGTGTACGTTTTGTTTGTACTTGTACAGTTTTCGTATCTGTTTGGTGCAGGAGAGGGACATCTTCCGGTAGATCTGTCTTACGCAGACTATGCGAGAAGTGGATTCGCAGAGTTAATTCTTGTCACAGGTATTAACTTCTTTATTCTTATTGTTGCTTTGCAGTATACCCGTTCGAGTGGCAAAGCGGGTTCCATCGTGCATCAGGTACTGCTCCTAATTCTGGTCAGTTGTTCAGCAATTATGTTGTATTCCGCGTTTATGCGCCTAAATCTTTATGAGCAGGCATATGGATATACGTACATCCGCTTCCTGGTACACGCATTCATGATCTTCCTCGCACTCCTGTTGCTGATTGCTGGTCTTCGTATACGGTACACATCCATACCGCTGATCCGCTGGTATATTGTGCTTGCGCTCACTGCATATGTTGCTGTCAACTATGTGGGCATGGATAAACGGATTGCCGAGCTGAATATTGAACGTTATCATCAGACTGGCAATATTGATGCAACCTATTTGGCGAGTCTATCGGCAGATGCAGTTCCGTTACTTCGTGAGTTTGCTCTGGAGGAGTATCCTGATCTCAAGAGGGAAATGCTGGAACGTCAAGCATATCTGGATATGGATACATCAGATCGTTCCTGGCCTTCTTATAACGTGGCGAGACACCGAGCTGAGCTAGAAATGTCCAAATTGAGAACGGAATAGCTGAATAGTAGTTGTTTTCACGTACGGATTTATGCAAAAACAATATGTAAGTGTTATAATATAAAAACTAACCTATAAAGGGGGTGAATCCCTTGTTTGAACTGCAGGAGTTATTACCATATTTATTCTCGATTGGACTCATCTTCACCGTCAGTTATGCCTATATTGCCCATCTTCATTGTGGCATGACAGAGTACTGGATGGAAGGTGGCGCCGGTGGTGGACTTGAACCTGTACTTCCCGCCCTGTGTTTGGACAGACAGCACAGACAGGAAGACTGGAGCCGCATGATTAGACGAAGAGAAGCGCCCGATGAAGATGAACCAGATTGTCATTCCTCGTTGAACAATTGGTCAACAAATCAACGAGGAGGATATATATGGAACATAAGACCAACAAGGGATTCACTTTTACTTCGGGCAAGGGACGGATCTATGGCCTGATTGTCATTTTGTTTGCAGTCATGCTGCTTGCCGGATGCAGCAACAACGTGTCGGAGATTACTTCATCGACACCGGGATTTTTTAATCACTACATTGTATTTCCACTGTCGTATCTGATTCAGCATATTGCCACGATATTTAACGGAAGCTACGGGGTCGCGATTATCGTGATTACGCTGGTCATTCGTTTAGCACTGTTGCCATTGATGATGCGTCAAGCCAAGTCCCAGCAGGGAACACGAGTCATCATGAACGCCATGAAACCCGAGATGGATGCGCTCAAGAAAAAATATGAAGGCAAAAATGACCCTGCTGATAAGCAAAAGTTGTCTCAGGAAACGATGGAGCTATACAAGAAACATAAGTTTAATCCGCTGAACATTGGTTGCTTGCCGATGCTCATTCAGCTGCCTATACTTTCAGGAATTTACACAGCCATCCGACTTACACCGGAGTTGTCCTCCCACTCGTTCCTGTGGTTCAAACTGGGAGCGCCGGACTATGTACTCGCTGTGGTGGTCGCGGTCATATATCTGATTCAAGCCAAGGTATCACAAGCCAATATGGCGCCTGAGCAGCGAAAACAGTTCGCCATTATGGGATATCTTTCCCCATTGATGATGGCATTCTTTTCTCTTACAGCTCCGGCAGCGATGCCGCTCTACTGGACAGTTGGGGGTTCGTTCCTGGTACTACAGACATTATTGTTCCGCAAAATGTACCCGGTGGAACACCCACAGGAGCCTGTGGTTGTGGAAGTGAGTCAGAAAAAGAATAAAAAATCTACCTCTTCCAAACCTTCTCGGAAACCTGCAAAGTCGTAGGGGATGATATGGGCGTAATCACAGCATCGTGAATATATTTAGTAATGAACGTGTTATACGTAGCAAAAGCCTAAGAAAGAAGCCGATCCTTTAGGATTTGGCTTCTTTTTTGCTGTATTCAAGAAACGATGTAGATTAAATTTACTCAGATTCTATTGAGCAGTTATTCATCTGTTCTGTCACGTCATATCGCCGGTTCATCCGACAGCTGGAAACGGGAAACGAAATACCAGATGAGCTCGCGCCGTGAGGATACCTTGGTTTTGGCGAAAATGGATTTCAAATGATCCTGAACCGTGTAGACAGAAATATGCATCGCAGCAGCAATTTCCTTGGATGAATAGCTGCGGAGCACATATCCGAGCAATTCCCGCTCTCGACTGGATAATCCATGGCTCTCGGCAAGCAAGGGCAGCAAATCCTGGGGCATTGCCTGCTCCAATCGGATAGCAATCTGATCGGGTCCTGTAAGCTGTTGCATGAGACTGGCATGAAGTATGAGGTAACGCCCATCCGGAAGTTGAATGCAGACTTTGGAGGGGGAGTTGGGAGCAAATTGAGTATCGGCGACCAGTTCTGCCCGATTCTTGCGCTGCAAGTGGGAACTCACTGCACGTACCGGACGGGGCAGAACATCCGGCCCTACATGTTCCAGCATGCGCAATTGGGACAGCCAATATTGAGCGGAGGCGTTCAGGGATAAGAGCTGGAACGTGTCTGAGGTGATCAAAATTCCGGGTTCCTCGGGACTTCCACTCGTGATCTCATCGATCAGTGTCAGGCTCGTGGATCGCAGCATCGATGCAATAGAAGCGGTCCAGAACTGAATCATCAACCGCTCCTCCTCTGTAAAGACAGCACTTTCTGTCTTACGATATAGGGTCAGATATCCCCAGCAAGCGTCTCCACTGACCAATACAGCACGCAGTTCATCACCAAACCCCGCTGGCTGAAGAATGTTGATATAACGAGGGCTTTGTTCGAGCTGTAGGTTCATGGACGTATGAAGTGTAGCTGTATGTTCACCGTTGCGAATTAATTCAGCGTATTTATGTATATCTTCTTCCATGTATTCATTGATGAATAACCGATCATGAATGGCCTCAATGCCATCTTCTGTCACAGCTCCTGTGGAGAGAAGAGTCAGAGGATCAACAGTAGTGAAACAGTATGCGTCATAAGGTATAACCGTATGGATCTGCTTGAGAACAGCTTCCCGATAGGTACGTGAGGTCCAGGTTCCTTTTTCAAGAGAAGTGATAAGTCTATGGTTCCGATCAATACGTGATGTCAACAAGGTTTCTCCTCTCTCTATGCGCATATCCCAATGTTCTGGGATTGTGGGCTCGGCGTATCCTTCTATAATGAAATTAGACGAACAGTGAGTCAAGTCTAACTTCAATTCAAGAGGAGCGCGGTGTCCATGAATCACAATCCATCACCGATGAGCTGGGAAACAGCAGATGTTCATCGTTACGAACAATCGATAGCCCTGAAAATTCCGGGTTATTCTCATATGCATGATCTAATGGAACGGCTGCTTGCAGCATTGTTTGCGGATAACAACGATATTCATATACTTTTAGCCGGAGCGGGAGGGGGAAAAGAGATTGCACTGCTTGGATCACGTCATGCCGGTTGGACATTAACTGGAGTAGATCCATCACAGCCCATGCTGCAACTTGCGGAGAAACGAGTCGCGGAAGCAGGCATCGGTTCCAGAGTGAAGTTGCAACCTGTCACGGTTGAAGAATTGCCGGAGGATATTTTATATGATGGGGCGACAAGCATGCTCATGTTACATTTCCTTCAAGGGATGGAGGCCAAAAGAGCATTCCTGACAAGTCTGGCAGCGAGGCTTAAACCGGGTGCACCACTGATCATTGCGGCTGTAAATGCCGATCTTCGTTCTCCTGCACATTCAATCATGATGCAAGCTTGGCAGGATCACATGTTGAGTGTGGGAGTGCTTCCTGAAGAGTGGGAGCGCTTTGCTGCTTCCCTGGGCCGTGAATCCGATCCAATATGCTCTGAAGAGATGACTCAGCTACTGACCGAATGCGATTTCTCACATATTACACGTTACTTCGGGGCGTTCTGGGTGGAGGGGTATTATGCAATTCGAAACTAACGTGAAACCTATGAAAGATCAGATCTGGGTCGTTGGCGGTTATGGTCAAGTAGGGCGGATGATATGTACTCAACTGGGGAAATTGTTCCCGGGTAAAGTATGGGCTGCCGGTACACGCATGAACCGTGCGGAAGAATTCAGCAGGTCTACAGGTGGTGCTGTGCTACCGCTTCAACTGGATGTAACACGACCTGTAGAGCCATCCATGTTAAGGCCTGTGAAGCTGGTCATTATGTGTGTGGATCAGAGCGATACCCGGTTTGTTGAAGCCAGCGCACAAGCCGGAGCCGATTATATTGATATTTCTGCAAAATATGATTTTCTCGTCCAGGTTGAACAACTGCACACCAAAATGCAACGTTCCCAATCGACAGCGATCCTCAGCGTTGGATTATCACCGGGAGTAACGAACTTGCTTGTGCGCGAAGCGACCATGCATATCGATCAGGTGGAGGAAGCAGACATTACCGTAATGCTGGGACTTGGAGAGAAGCACGGAAAAGCTGCCGTGGAGTGGACCGTTGATCAGATGAATGCCACTTACCAAGTGATGCAAAAGGGCAAATCTGCTGAGGTACAAAGTTTCGGAGATGGCAAAAGGATTGATTTTGGAGCAGAACTGGGGAACCGGAAGGCATACCGATTTAACTTTTCGGATCAGCATGTGCTTGCTCGAACGTTACGTATTCCAACCGTATCTACCAGACTCTGTCTGGACTCCCGCTGGATCACAAGTTCCATGGCGCTCTCCAAAAGTATAGGATTGTTTTCCTTGCTCCGTATCCCGTCTATTCGGAATGGAACAGTCAAGGCATTTGGCCTTATTCCAGGAGGAGAGCCGATGTATGCAGTCAAGGTAGATGCCATAGGTTGGGAAAATGGTGAGCACGTCCGCGTTGAACAACTGCTCGTTGGCGATAAGGAAGCAGATGCGACAGCGGCCGTGGCAACAGCCGTGGCGGAACGCGTATATAGAACAGAGTCAGAGTTACCTCATGGTGTGTTTCATATTGAACAGTGTCTCTCTTTGCAGGACATTCAGGATGCACTTCCTACGCCGCTAAGCGTGACGACCATGATTACCTGAGTTCATGTTCTTTTGTTAGGACCCTCCGATCTGCTATGATGGAACAATAATCATGGCATGATGGAGGGAGGGAGATCATGAACTGCGTTGCTGTATTACCTTATTACAAAGTGCAGAGAAAAGTGACGGGTCTCGCCCAAGAGATTGAGATGAATGCCCGCTCCATGATTCTGTATTCCGATAAAATCGTGACCAAATACCGCGAGTTCAACATCACGGAGGTGTTTGATATGTCATTTCGCCGTATGGGTGATGAAGGTGGATTTTTCTATCTGCACACAAGCACAGGAGTATATCCTTATATGGTCGAAATCGACCCCAAACCTTTTATACAAAGTTTCAGAAAGATGACGATCCAAAAATTAAAATGACTTGACCTTGCCGTTACGTAAAGGCTTACCCTCGGATATGGAATGAACGATAACCAATCCAGAGGAGCCGTGAACGTAATGAGTATATTGATTCAGCAAGCTACAATTCTAACGATGAAAGATGCCGATGCCCCCTTTATGGGGGATATTCGTGTTGAAGGAGATCGCATTGTACAGATTGCGAACCACATTCCTCCTCAACCTGAAGAGGAGATTATCGATGGTCGCAATAAGGTTGCCATGCCGGGCCTCATCAATGCACACCAACATACACCAATGAGCCTGCTCCGGGGATTTTCGGATGATCTGAAGCTGATGGACTGGCTCGAACGTAAAATGTTGCCTGCCGAAGCACGGATGAACACGGAAGACATCTATTGGGGGGCCAAGTTATCCATCGCCGAGATGATCCGCTCAGGTACCACTGCCTTTGCAGATATGTACATTCATATGAACGAGATTGCAGAAGTCGTGAAGCAAACAGGTATCCGGGCATCGCTGACACGCGGGATGGTATTCCTGGAGGATGATGGCGGACGCAGGTTGCAAGAGGCGATCGATCTTGTACAGCGCTGGTCTGGAGCGGCCGAGGGACGGATTACAACGATGTATGGACCGCACTCCCCCTACACTTGTCCCATGGAGCCGCTCCGTGAAGTCATTGCCATGGCTGTCACGGAGGATATCCCGCTGCATATCCATCTGGCTGAGACGAAGGAAGAAGTCGTGAAGATTCGTGAACGTTATGGCATGACACCGACGGAGTATTTGGAAGAGGCGGGGATGTTCGAACAGGCACATGTGTTGCTTGCACATGGTGTGCATCTCAATCGCAGGGACATCGGTAGATTGAAGGGCATGCGAGGCGGTGTAGCACACAATCCGGTCAGCAATCTGAAGCTGGGGTGTGGGATTGCTCCTGTTACCGAGATGTTGGCACAGGGGATTAACGTTGGAATCGGAACGGATGGAGCGGGAAGTGCCACAACCGTGGATATGTTCGAGGAGATCAAAGCTGCGACCTGGCTGCAAAAGCTGGACTATGGCAATCCCACTCGCTTGCCAGCCAAGGACGTCCTAAGCATGGCTACACGCGGAAGTGCTAGTCTGCTTGGTCTACAGGATGAAGTAGGGATGCTTGAGGTGGGGCGCAAAGCTGATCTGATCCTGATCGATCTGGCGAAACCACATCTTCAACCGGTACATGAGGTAGAATCGTTACTCGCTTACAGCGTAAATGGGGCGGACGTGGACACCACGATCGTGAATGGTCAGATCCTCATGAGAGGCAGGAAGCTGCTCACGATCGATGAGGATGAACTTTACCGTGAGGTGAAGGGTAGAGCCAAGCGGATTGTAGAGGGAATATAATCAAATTTCTGGACACCTACACTTACTTGAAATGATTTGTTTCAAGCAAGCCGTAGGTATTTTTTTACATAAAGTTCTTTTTCAATAACCTCTTATAGGTGCAATGGTCCAGTTCATTATCAGTTCATACTGATTTGTTACGATATGAACATCAAATAGATAGATATTGTGCGTGATCAGGAGAGGAAGAGATCCATATGAAAATATTAGAAGTTAAAAATGTGAAGAAATCATACACCTTATATGGAAAAGAAAGAGTTCCGGTGCTCCACGGTTTGAACCTGAGTTTTGAGACGGGGGAATTTGTCTCCATCCTCGGCGAATCTGGCTGTGGTAAGTCAACACTGATGAATATCATTGGTGGGATGGACTCCGACTATGAAGGGGACGTCGTTGTTCGTGGCAAGAACTTAAGTGCCATGACAGAGAAGGAAATGGATGATTATCGGAAGAATAATATCGGCTTTGTCTTTCAAAATTTCAATCTGATCCCACATCTGTCTGTCCTCGAAAATGTGACGATTGCGATGCAAATGACAGATACCAATGAGAAAGATCGCAACCAACGTGCTGTTGGTATTTTGACAGAGGTCGGACTGAAAGATCATCTGAACAAACGTCCTAACCAGTTATCTGGTGGTCAGAAGCAACGGGTTTCCATCGCACGGGCGTTATCCAACAATCCGGATATTATTCTTGCAGATGAACCGACGGGTGCTCTGGATCGAGAAAACGGAGATCAAATCCTCGCTCTGCTCGACAGTATAGCCAAAAAGGGAATGCTGGTGATTGCCGTAACTCACTCGCAGAAAGTCGCTGACTCCGGTACACGTATTGTGAAGGTTGAAGAGGGGCGCATTAGTGATGATATTCACCTGAAAGATCCTTCTACGGTTGTCTACGAAAGTGGTCAGGGTTCTTCCCGGAGCCTGGGCTTGCTTGCTTCGTTCAAGATGGCACTCAAGAATATGAAACTCAACGCCAAGCGTAATGTTCTGGTAGCTTTAGGTGGATCGATAGGTATATTAAGTGTACTCCTGATGCTCTCCTTGGGGAATGGGATAACGACGTATATGAACGATGAAATCAATTCAAGTATGGACCCTTTGCTTGTGGATATAACCAAGCCGAGTGAAGAAGCCAAAGACATGCAAGGCCCCGAAGCCTTGATGGCAACAGGTGAACCGTTCACCGAAGCTGATGTTGAGACGATCCGCAATTTTCCTAATGTGGATCATGTAGAGACAATTACGACCATTACAGGCCAATCGACGATGGTGAATAAAAAACAAAGTGTGGGACTTACGCAATTAACGACATTAACGGATGCTTTTGATCCAGCACTGATGACAACGGGGGTCCTCCCGGCAGAAAATGAGATGTTGTTACCCCTCGATACGGCGAATAAATTAAGCGGAAATGACCAAGCTGATTCCATGATCGGCAAGTCCGTGCTTCTATATATCAATGAGATGGACAGCAATAATAAACCAGTGAATTTGGAGAAAGAAGTAACCATCTCAGGGATCTATGAAGCGGCAGATCAACGATCTCCAATGCAACAATCCCCGGGATACATTTCATCAGAGACGTTAGAGCAAATGTACTCGGACAAAGGAATAACGATTGGGCCGATTCAGGTTAACGCCTACGCAACCGATATGAAATATGTTAATGAAATCAATGAAGCTGCTGTTGATGCTGGCTTCGCAGGCTCTCAAATGGCCAAGGTCATGGAGAATATTACGACTTACGTAAGTATGGCTTCCATTGTACTCGCGGGTATTGCAGGCATTTCGTTGATCGTATCCGGTATTATGATACTGGTCGTACTCTATATTAGTGTCGTGGAACGGACGAAGGAGATCGGAATACTGCGGGCGATTGGAGCAAGAAAGAAAGATATCAAGCGAATATTCTTCTCCGAATCTGCCTTATTAGGCGTATTTAGTGGTATTATTGCGGTAATCTTTGCAGTGATCATCAGTTATGTGTTAAATATTCTACTGGACAATGCGTTTGGAGCAAAACTGATTAATCTCTCGGGATATTACATCTTGTTCGGTCTTGTGGTAAGTACAGCGATTAGTATTGTGGCTGGTTTGATGCCATCATCAAAAGCGGCCAAGCTGGACCCGATGGAATCTTTACGATACGAATAAAACGAATTGCGGAAAGGATAATGGCTACATGAACACGATTCTGGTGGTGGACGATGATTCCCATATCCGCAAATTAATCCGAATCTATCTTGAAAAGAATCAATTCTCTGTGCTGGAAGCACCAGACGGTCAAGAGGCGTTAGATCTTCTCTCTCATACAAAAGTTGATCTGGCAATTGTGGATGTAATGATGCCGCGAATCGACGGCATTGAACTGACAGAAGATATACGGAATTTTCTGGATATTCCGATCCTGATGGTGACTGCCAAGGGAGAATCCAAGGACAAAGTCAGAGGATTTAATGCCGGGTCAGACGATTACCTGGTTAAACCTTTTGATCCTGTGGAGTTAATCCTGCGTGTGAAATCGTTATTGAAACGATATAACAAAAGTTCATCAAATATCATTCAGATCAGCGGTGTAACGATTGATTTGGGCAATCTGATGGTCGTTGCAGATGGTCAAACCATCGAATTGAAAAAGAAGGAATGTGAATTGTTATTTTCTCTGGCGAGTTCGCCAGGGAAAATATTCACACGTACACAGCTTATAGATGATCTATGGGGCATCGATTATGAAGGCGATGAGCGTACGGTCGACGTGCATATCAAACGGTTAAGGGAACGGCTTGAACCTGTACCTGAGCTAGTGATCTCAACGATAAGAGGACTTGGATATCGCCTGGAGCGGGCATGAAGATGCTGAGGAAGAGCCTGCGACTTCGAATTGTAGCTACGTTTATCGGGATTGTTCTGGTGAGTTTAATTCTCTCCTTTATGATCAATAACGGGTCCCGCGAAAAGGCGCCGAATCGTTTGATGGTTACTTTTGCTGAAGACATCGCTACAATGATTAAACTGATCGATGATCCGGAAAAAGTGAAATCAAGCTTCGATATCTTTGCCCGCTATGGCTTAAAAATCACTCCCGTGAATGAACAAAGTGAAGTGTTATCTTCCTTGCCAGAGGATAAAGTACATTCGTTATTTGAGGCGGGGACAACCGATGCCATGTTTATATCCAGTAAAGATGGAATTGCGACCATAGGTGTTCCTGGAACCGATGAGGGGATCGGCACTTTCCTGATACAAAGCGATTTCTCTTCTCTTTTTCACACACTGCGAAACACGCTCTTAACCTCACTATTAACGGTACTGGTCATTGGTAGCCTACTGATCCTGTTCATGTCCGGGTACATTGTGAAACCGATTAAGAGGTTAACGGTTGCTGCGAAGGAGATGTCATCAGGTGACCTGTCGGTTCGCTTGAAACATAATAATCAGGATGAGTTTGGGGAACTGATGGAGAGCTTTAATCATATGGCCAGTGAGTTGCAAAAAATCGATTCTGTTCGTGACGACTTTGTTAGCAACGTCTCTCATGAAATGCAGTCACCGCTCACGTCGATCAGGGGATTTACCAGAGCACTGCAGGATGGTGTTATTCCTTTAGAAGAGCAGAAAGAGCATTTGGATATCATCTATGAAGAAACGCTGCGCTTATCGAGGCTCAGTGATAATCTGCTTCGGTTAGCCTCACTGGATTCGGAGCATCATCCGGTTCATTTCACCACGTTCCAGGTCGATGAACAATTAAGAAGGGCGATCTTGCTGGCGGAGCCGCAGTGGGCGCAGAAGGACATACAGATCGAACTGGACTTGTTGCCCTGCGAGATCACAGTGGACAAAGATTTGTTTGATCAAGTCTGGCAGAATTTAATAAACAATGCGATCAAATACACCGGTCCTAAGGGTACCATTCATGTCGAAATTGAGACGTCATCTTCATTTGTGAAGGTATTGATTAGAGATTCTGGACAAGGAATACCTGAGGAAGCCCTCCCGTATATCTTTGATCGATTCTATATGGTGGACAAAGCGCGAAGCAGCTCGCTTCGAGGGAATGGATTGGGTTTGTCCATTGTGATTAAAATTTTGAAATTGCATCAATGTACAATTGATGTAGAGAGCGAAATAGGTAAAGGCACACAGTTTATTGTCACGATCCCCAGATCGACCATTACACCTTAAGGCAAGCCAGAACAAGAGAGCAATATGGAAACAATCGGTCCCTGTGCGTTCAGGATTCAAATTGCTGCCAGATTGCTTTTTTTGATATCTGTATTCGCGACAAAATTTCACATATAGTTTTGTTTAGCAGTGGATCATTTGATAAAATAGAAGAGACGTTATGTGAATCTATGAACTTAATTAATTTATCATACACAGAATGGAGCCATCCAATGAAATATCGCAATATGGAAGATTGTATTAACGATCTGGAGCAGCACGGTCATTTGATTCGGGTCAAAGAAGAGGTTGATCCTCATCTGGAGATGGCAGCGATCCATATGAAAGTACACGAGGCTAAAGGCCCGGCGTTGTTATTTGAAAATGTAAAAGGCTCAAAATTCCAGGCCGTATCCAATCTGTTCGGTACGGTGGAACGAAGCAAATTCATGTTCCGCGGTACGCTGGAAGGCGTACAACGGGTCATGGCTGTTCGTGACGATCCCATGAAGGCGCTTAAGACGCCATTTCAGCATGTCCGCACAGGTCTAGCTGCGTGGCAGGCGCTGCCAAAACAGAAATCTATTAGCCTGCCGGTGTCCGCGCAAGAGATTCAAATCTCGGATCTGCCGCTCATCAAACACTGGCCTATGGACGGTGGGGCATTTGTGACGCTACCACAGGTTTATTCGGAAGATCCGGACAAACCAGGAATCATGAATTCAAACTTGGGGATGTACCGGGTTCAACTGGATGGCAATGATTTTGAAATGAATAAGGAAATTGGATTGCACTATCAGATTCATCGCGGAATTGGTATACATCAAGCCAAAGCGGTCAAAAAGGGAGAACCACTGAAAGTGAGTATTTTCATTGGCGGTCCACCTGCACATACACTTTCAGCGGTTATGCCTTTGCCTGAAGGACTAAGTGAGATGACATTTGCTGGCCTGCTCGCTGGACGTCGCTTCCGGTACAGCTACAAGGACGGATATTGCATCAGCAATGATGCTGATTTTGTCATCACGGGTGATATCTACCCAGGAGAGACAAAACCCGAAGGTCCGTTCGGCGATCATCTGGGTTATTACAGTCTGACACATGAATTCCCGCTAATGCGTGTGCATAAAGTCTATGCCAAACCTAATGCTATCTGGCCGTTTACGGTTGTTGGTCGTCCGCCGCAAGAGGATACGGCTTTTGGCGATTTGATTCATGAGATTACTGGAGACGCGATCAAACAGGAGATTCCAGGTGTCAAAGAAGTACATGCGGTTGATGCGGCAGGGGTCCATCCATTACTGTTTGCAATCGGCAGTGAACGTTACACGCCGTATCAGGCGGTGAAGCAGCCGACAGAGTTGCTTACGATTGCCAATCGTATTTTGGGTACGGGTCAGCTCAGTCTGGCGAAGTACCTGTTTATTACAGCTGAGGATCAGCAGCCTCTGGACACCCATAAGGAAGTTGAATTCCTGACCTATATCTTGGAGCGTATGGACATGCAGCGGGATATTCATTTCCATACCCATACGACCATTGATACATTGGATTACTCGGGTACAGGACTGAACAGCGGCAGCAAGGTCGTTTTTGCAGCATATGGCGACAAGGTTCGAGAGTTGTGCACGGAAGTTCCGGAGTCTTTGAAAAACATTCGTGGTTATGAGAATCCGCAGATCATCATGCCGGGTATCGTTTCGATCCAGACATCGGCCTTCACGAGTTATGCGGATACAGCACAGGAGATGCAAGCATTCACGTCTCTATTGAAAGAACAGGGAGGTCTGGACTCGTGTCCGATGATCATTCTATGTGATGACAGTTCGTTCCTGAGTGCTAACCTCAGCAACTTCTTATGGGCAACCTTTACTCGCAGCAACCCTTCACATGACATGTACGGGGTTAATAGCGGATATGACCACAAGCATTGGGGCTGTGATCAGGTGATCATTGATGCGCGTACCAAACCTCACCAGGCACCGCCACTGATTCCTGATCCTTCGGTGGAGAAGAGCATTGAACGTTTATTTGTTAAAGGTGCTAGTCTGGGTTCGATCAAAATCTAATTTGAGATGTCTTGAAGAAGTTCAAACGGAGCGTTTGAACTTCTTTGGCTTACTCTGATACGGCAATGAGGCGCAAAAGTGTGTAAAAGTTTAAAACCGGGACTAATCTGGATATTGGAGTGAGGATAAAGTCTTAGGCGTTCGTATTTACCATTGTGATTAAGGTCGTTTGAACTATGTATGAAATGAAGAATTATAACGATATAAAGAAGTATAGGTATTTTTGTGGCCCCGTTCCGTTGGGTGCTGTTACTATAATGAATTGTTCAGGGGGAATACCGATTTGAGAATCCATATTATGAACCTGCAAGACGGAGACCGTCTAACTGCGGATACATTCAGCGATGCAGGATTACACGTTCTCGGGAAGGGAACTGTGATCAAAGGTGAGGATATCTCCTTGCTGATGCAGCACCGTGTAGATTATGTAGATATTGAATCACGCGAAGAGGAAATCACTGAAGCAGAATTTTTTGCTGCAGCCGCCAAGCATGCTTCCGGGTTAAGTACAAGCACGAAGGAAGAAGCGCCTGAAGAAGAGATGAAGTCCCAGTTTATTCAGACTGTACATAATTATCAAAATGCTTTTCTCGAAGCTCTGACCGTTGGCAAGTTCAACGCCACCATGGTGGATGATGCACTGCAACCGATGGTTGAGGGACTGGATGAGCAGAAAGATGTCGTTCATCTCCTGATGATGCTGGAGCGGGATGACGTCAATAACTATACACATTCAATCCAGGTAGGATTGTTGTCCTTCTACCTTGCGAACTGGCTTGGGTATTCTCAGAAGGAGAGTTATCAGATTAGTCGCGGTGGTTATCTGCATGACATCGGAAAGTGCAAAGTATCCCACCGGATTCGGAACAAAACAGAACCGTTGACGGCTGATGAGCAGCTTGAGATGCAGCGACACACCATATATGGCCATGAAATTATCAAAAATTCGATGACGGATGAAGCGACAGCACTGGTTGCTCTGCAGCATCACGAACGGGAAGATGGGTCGGGTTATCCGATGCAACTTGAGAAAAGTGAAATTCATCCATATACACAGATTGTATCTGTAGCGGATATCTATATAGGCATGAGATCCGGGAACCACGGAGGCAGCAATCCAAACCTGATCAACAACCTTAGAGATATCTATGGAATGGGATTTGGTAAATTGAATGAAAAACCGGTTCAGGCATTGATGCAACATTTGCTTCCTAATTTCATCGGGAAACAGGTACTGCTCAGCAATGGAGAAAAAGGTGTTATTGTCATGAACAATACATCTGATATTTTCAAACCGCTCATTAAAGTGGAGTCTGAAGAATATCGCGATCTCTCCAAAGAGCGTACGCTTGCCATTGATGAATTGCTTATTTAATCTAAATATGATCTGTATTCCTTACTTATATTGAGGACGGGCCTCCTGTACTAAGACAGGGGACCCGTTTTTTGTTATATCATCCTAGAAGTGTTGTTCGACCAAGGAAGCAAGCGTATACTTTGCAAAGACCTTATTTTTCCTGCCAAGGAGCGATCGCCATGATTGAAGTGACAACCGAGATTACGATACATGCCTCGATTGAACGATGCTTTGACTATGCCCGGGATATTGATATACATACTCAGACCGTCTGGCAACATACGAGAGAGCGAGCAGTCGCAGGAGTAACCACAGGAAGAATTGGAGCAGGGGATACAGTTACATTTCAGGCTACTCATTTTGGGGTCAGACAGAAGCTGAAGTCCCGAATTGTGCAGTTTGAACGACCTTTCCTCTTTGTGGATCAGATGGAGAAAGGGGCTTTCAAGAGCATGCGACATGAACATCATTTCAGCGTAATTGGGGATCAGATGACTTGCATGAGAGACACACTTCGATTCGAAGCTCCACTTGGATTGCTGGGATGGGCAAACGGAGCGACTTGTGCTGAAGAGATACATGCAGGCATTTCTAGAGGATCGTAATCGTAAGCTCAAAGATATGCTTGAGCAGTAGCCAGAATTGAAGGGATAGAGGAGAGAAGACGTTTGATGGATAATGAATATTTTGTAGGTTGGGGCACACTTGCCTTGATTAATGCCGGACTGGCTCAGGGAAAAAACAGAAGTGGTCGGAACTGGTTTCTGATTTCCCTGTTATTTGGTCCGTTGGCAACCCTCTTTATTGTAGTGTGGAATAAACTGGACTAATTCAACGATCGAGATTCCGATGCATATAACGATCGATCATCCAAAACACAAGGGCTGCTGCACTAACCCCAGCACCTAACCAGCATACGGCTGTCCAGCCCGCCCATGCATACACTTGGGTAGAAACGATGGAGCCGGTTGCACTGCCGATGGAATAAAAGATCATATAAGCTGCCGTCAGGCGGCTCTGTGCTTCGGGGCGAACTTCGTAGATCAGGCTCTGGTTGGTAACATGTACGGCCTGCACGGCGAGATCAAGCAGGATAACACCCAGGATCAGGAACCAGAGGGAATGATGGACATAACCGATGGGCAGCCAGGACAAGAGCAGAATGACAAGGGCAACACCGGTTGTTTTCTGCCCAAGGCCCCGATCGGCGAATTTACCTGCACGGGCGGCAGCCAGTGCTCCAGCCGCTCCAGCCAGACCGAATGCACCTATGACCGTATGAGACAGGGACAGTGGAGGGCTACTTAGTGGCAGTACCATAGAAGTCCACAAGATGCTGAAGGCTGTAAAAATCAGCATGGCCAGCACACCTCGTACTCGTAACACACGCAACTCACGGTACAGTTGCAAGACGGAACCGAGTAATTGGATATAGCTTTGTTTCACTTGTGGGGATTGCTGCCTTGGGAGAACAAAAAATAAGGCGACAATTCCGAGTAATGTAAGGCTGGCAGAGAAGAGATATACCGATCTCCACCCGAGCCAATCGTTCAGCGTACCTGCAACCGTTCGTGCAAGTAAAATGCCAATGACGATTCCGCTGGTTACCTGCCCGACAATGCGACCACGTTCGGAAGGGGCTGCCAAGTGTGCAGCAAAGGCAACGAGCGTTTGCGTAATGACGGCTAATAAACCAACGACAGCCATCCCCGTGAACAACAAGGAACTGGATTGTGCGGTTCCTACGAGAACCAGTGCAAGTACGGATAAGAGCATTTGAATGATGATCAGCTTGCGGCGATTTAAGAGGTCACCAAGCGGAACGAGAAGGAACAGCCCCAAGGCATAACATATTTGAGTCACTGTGATGACTATCCCTATGGTTGATGGAGAGAGGCCAAACTCATGAGCAATGGAGTCCAGCAAAGGCTGAGCATAATAGATATTGGCGACCGCAAGTCCGCTGCACACGGCAAAGAGAAGAGCAACTAACCGTGACATGGCAGGACGATCCTTATTGGATAATTGTGCATCTGGAGAAGAAGTTTGCATGAGTAGTTGTCACCTTTCTATTATGTACTGATTGGTATGTTATGTTTCGGGATAACCATACTTTATTTGCGTGAATTCTGTCAACAGAGAATTGGGTGAGATCTTCAATTTGGTTAAAAACGCTTTATAGTTGAGTTTGTTTTATTTTAATAATTTTAAGTGAGTGGTCTTTGACTTATCCATTGTTATGAGGGTAAAATATATAAGCATACTGATCGATACATAAAGAGGTGAATTGTATGGTTAGACAACGGGAATTTGATACGGATAAAGCACTTGATGCAGCTATGCATACGTTTTGGGACAAGGGATTCGAAGCGTCATCTTTGAGTGATTTGACGACCGCAATGGGCATTCAACGTCCCAGTCTGTACGCGGCTTTTGGCGATAAAAAGGAATTATTTGAAACAGCACTTCGCAGGTATACCACTCAGCATGCGGCTCAAGTCAGAGCCAGACTTCAACAGGGTTCCTCTGTGCGGGAAGCCTTTCGTGGATTGTTTGAACATATAGGAGCAGAGGGAAGTATAAACGAGCCTAGTCACGGCTGTTTTTGCATTAATACGATGGTTGAGCTGGCTCCACATGATCCCAAATTCGCTGTCCTTACACGGGAGCATCAGATGTACCTGGGTGTTCTTTTCAAAGAAACGATAGAACGAGGGCAACAGAGCGGGGAGTTGTCTACTGACATGAACGCAAATGCGGTCGCACAGTCTCTGATAGTATCCATGATTGGACTGACTGTACTGATGAAATCAGGACCGGACCGTTTGTTTGTAGAGCAGAGCATCCAGGTTACGCTGTCTTTGTTACAGTAATTGGAATGATACTTTTGAAAGTGATGCAGAGTACCTCATTTTACAAGGATGATGGAAGTTGTTTCCCTTCTCTTATCTGTGTCTGAGGGCATTGGGCAGATCAGGCCGAAGTTGCTACAATACAGTTAAGACTTGAGCAGATATAGGAGGAGATCAGGAATGGATACGAAGTTGCGCTGTGCCGTTTTGGATGATTATCAGAACGTTGCGCTGACGTCGGCAGACTGGAGTTCGTTGATGGATCGGGTGGAGATTCAAGCATTCAACAACTATATGGGCTCGGAAGAAAAAGTCATTCAAGAATTACAGGATTTCGATATTGTGGTCCTGATGCGGGAACGTACACCATTTCCGGAGAGGGTTATTTCGCAGCTCCCTAAGCTAAAACTTCTGATTACAAGTGGTATGCGCAATGCGTCCATAGACCTTAAGGCTGCCGAGAAGAACGGGATCATTGTGTGTGGAACCGAGGGAAGCTCTAATCCGCCGACGGAGCTTACATGGGCACTAATTCTGGGGCTGTCCAGACAACTGGTTACGGAAAATAATGCACTTCGCTCTAACCGAAACTGGCAGAGCACTGTAGGGTTGGATTTGTATGGGAGAACACTTGGATTGCTCGGTTTGGGCAAGATAGGCACTCGCATGGCTGAGATTGCACAAGCATTTGGCATGAATGTGATGGCCTGGAGTGAGAATCTAACACAAGAGAAAGCAGAAAAACATGGTGTCATCTGGTCCGAGACCAAGGAGCAATTGCTTGCAGAGAGCGACATCGTATCCATTCATCTGGTATTAAGTGATCGTACGCGCAATCTTATAGGACAAGCCGAGTTGCAACAAATGAAATCGAGTGCGCTGCTCATCAATACGTCGCGAGCGGGCATTGTCGATCAGGAAGCTATGGTGGAGGCATTGCAGAGTGGTGTGATTGCTGGTGCAGGTCTGGATGTATATGAGCAGGAACCGCTGCCAGTTAACCATGTGATGCGAACATTGCCCAACGTTCTGGCCACACCGCATCTGGGTTATGTAACTCGTGGCAATTATGAGATCTATTATAATCATGCCGTGGGAAATATAGAGATGTTCTTGAAGGGAACACCGATCAGGCAACTGCTTTCTTAGAATAAACGTATGCGGAGTATGACTCTGCTATAGTTATATAGAATCAACGACAAATAAGGTGCTGCCAGGAAAGAGTTAGACCTGAGCAACACCTTTTTAGTATATCTATGTAGCAGGACACCGCATAAAGGGATATTCGTAAAATATATTCTATCCTACTGCCCCATCCCCCTCACCAAACTTAACTGTGTGGTCCTCGCTGGGAAGAATGAATCATGGCTACGCTTGATTCACGAACGATTAAGCGCGGTTCAAATTGGATGTGTTCGTAATCGGTCGTATTCATCTCCCGAATTCGTTTTAACAACAGCTCGGTAGCAAGTCTGGCAACTTCTTCGCCCATTATGGAGACGGAACTAATCTGAGGAGACGTAACGGTTGTCCATTGATTGTTATCGACACCCACAACAGCCACATCTTCAGGTACACGAACCCCTAACTCCTTGAACCGATTAACCAATCCGATGGCAACCATATCATTAATGGCATAGACGGCATCAGGCATATGCGTAAGTCCGTAGAAATAATCTGCAGCATTGGCACCTGTATTCAATGAAAAGTCCTCACCAAAGTAGACGAGAGAAATGTCTACATTGCCTACAGCTTGCTCATAAGCACGGAAGCGCTCTTCAATAATGTCTTTGGGTGCACCGGCATATGCGATTCGAGTCCGGCCAATTTTGAACAGATGCTCCATGACCAGTTTGCCTTCGGGTTGAGACAGAGAGACGATATCTGCCCTCATTCCCGGTTCCAGTTTCTTGCCGTAGTTAATCATAGAGATGGGGAGCGGCGCTTTATCAATCAGTCCGGGTAACGTTTTGGGATATGCCAGAGGCATGAAGATCAATCCATCCACATGCAATTTTTTCACATTACGTATCGTTTCCAGCTCGGTTCGGGCATTGCCTGCCGTATTGATCTGCACGACATGGTAACCATGCTGCTTCGCCGTTTGCTCAACAGACCAGGAAATTTCTGGAATGATGGCGTTACGTATGTCGGGTACAACAAGCGCGATCTGGTGCGTTTGCCGGATTTTCAGACTCTGTGCGGACGTGTTGGGGACAAATCCCAGTTCTTCAATAGCCTGCATCACCTTATCTCGTGTTTTACTGCTTATACCTTCTGAATTGTTGATGGCCCGGGATACGGTAGCGATGCCCACGCCGGCACGCTCAGCCACGTCCTTGATCGTAAGTTTCTGTTCTTTCCTCAATGTACGGTTACCTCACTTTATCGGAAACGATTCCGAATATTTAGGGATATGTATGCACTTCGCGATAAGTATATAACTTAATTATAACATTTGAGCCATGAAGTATCCCGTGATTGGACCACATTTATGCCGAATTATGATTATATTTCATTCCGTCTGCAATATTATTTGTCAGGATATATCTTAATAACTTGGATTACACCGGTTACACAATACCGCTAAAATAACTTTAATAAAAGTGTAAGCGCTCTTAATTAAACTCGATATGATCACGAAATAGACATATTAGTGGAGAAATATGTTTGACAGCGTATCTAAAATGTGACATATTTAATTTACGGAAACGTTTCCGATTATACTATAAATTATGATCTGGGAGATGAAATGAATGAAAGCATTACGTTGGCACGGAGTCAAAGATTTACGTCTCGAAAATATTAATGAACCTCATCCTGAAGAAGGTAAGGTCAAAATAAAAGTGGAATGGTGCGGTATCTGTGGCAGTGATTTACACGAGTACACAGCGGGTCCGATTTTTATTCCGGCTCAAGCACCGCATCCGCTAACAGGGGAAAAAGCGCCTGTAGTTATGGGGCATGAATTCTCAGGACAGGTTGTTGAAGTAGGGGAAGGTGTTACACGTTTCAAGGCGGGCGATCGTGTTGTGGTAGAACCCATCTATGCATGTGGACACTGCGAAGCTTGTAAACAGGGCAGATACAATCTGTGCGATCAGATGGGTTTCCTCGGACTCGCTGGAGGCGGAGGAGGATTCTCCGAGTATGTAACTGCTGAAGAAAACATGGTACATGCCATTCCGGATTCAATCTCGTATGAGCAAGGTGCGTTGGTTGAACCTTCAGCTGTAGCACTTCACGCTGTACGCCAAAGCAAGCTGAAAGTGGGAGATACGGCAGCCGTGTTTGGCGCAGGGCCAATCGGGCTACTGGTCATCGAAGCGCTTAAAGCTTCGGGAGCTTCGGATATTTATGTGGTGGAGTTATCGGATGAACGGAAAGCAAAAGCCGAAGAGCTCGGTGCCATTGTGATTGATCCATTGCAGTTTAATGTCGTGGAAGAGATCCATCAGCGTACACAAGGTGGCGTTAACGTAGCCTATGAAGTAACCGGTGTTCCACGTGTTCTGCAACAAGCCATCGATTCAACACGTATTGGTGGAGAATTGATGATCGTCAGTATTTTTGAACAGGAAGCGCCGATTCACCCGAACTCAATTGTCATGAAAGAACGTACAGTTAATGGCATTATTGGTTATCGCGATGTGTTCCCGGCTGTTATCAGTCTGATGGATAAAGGTTTCTTCCCGGCTGACAAGCTGGTGACCAAACGAATTTCGTTGGATGAAGTGGTAGAGCATGGATTTGAAGCACTGTTGAAAGAGAAAAATCAGGTTAAGATATTGGTAAAAGCTGAATAGAAATCACAGACAGTAAGAACAAGTAGACAGCACATCAACAGATGTGATTGTCTACTTTTTTTGTATAAATAGGGCGGAATTTGTTGCATGTGCGGGTGGTTTTACATAGTATAAAAAGATACAAATTGTATCATCTTGGTGTGAAGGTAATGATGATGAAAAAATGAAGGAGGAAGCGGACATGCAGAGACATACAAAATGGACAGCCGTAATTTTGACCATTGTCGCAGGAATGAGCTGGATGCTTATGGGAAACTCCAAGCCGAAAAACACCACGTCAACGAGTCAACCCCCTGCGACGGAACGTAGGCTTGCCAAGGTGTCGAATGCACCGATCAGTTCAGCGGATGTAACATCGAAGATCGAACTGCTAGGCAGACCTTTTACCAAAACACCATATGCTAATAACGTCTGGGACATGCAACTGTACAACGGCAAGATATATTTGGGCCACGGGAACAGTAGCAATCTGGGCGTAGCTCCAAATTCAGGTCCTATTCCAGTTATTTATTATGATACAGCGAATGCAAAATTTAAGACCCAGTCGGTGACTAACAGCAACCCGGGCATCTTGCCATCAACGAAGATGTATGTGGATGAGGAGCAGATTGACATTTACAGAGTGCTGAACGACAAGTTATATATTCCTGGCAATGATTCGGATAGTGAGAAGTGGGAACTGGGCAATTTCTATCGTCTGGATGGAGAGGTATGGACCAAATATCGCAATCTGCCGCTCGGTGTACACGTATACGATTTGGCATCTTATCAGGGCAAGATGTTTGCCGCGCTGGGGACAGATTCCAAACCAACGATATTAATCTCTCATAATGAAGGTGAAACTTGGCAGAAATATGCGACGATCAATACGTTTGGCTTCCGGGCCTATACCATGTTCCATCTTAATGGCAAGTTATATGCATCTGGCATGATGTATCCTGCCAATAAAATATGGAATGACAAAACCAATATCCTGGAGATTAACGAAAATCTTGAGAAACGGGATGTTGTCATCTATGGCAGCAAAATGCTGCCTGGACTAACCTATCAAACGGGCACGATTCCTTATAATAAAATAGGCAAAAATGTTAACTTCAATAACAAGTTGCTCTATATAGCGGGAGGCGTGTTCAATGATGGGCAGCTGCTGCCCAAATCTTTGAATGTCATGACCGACATTAATCAGGCAAGACGTGTTAATCTGCCAGATGCCAAGGCGCTCCCAACCGATGTGCTGTTGCGTGATGGCAAGGTGTATGTGCTTACGTATACTCGCCAAAGTGCCAATCTGTATATCAATCGGGTCTACCAATCCACGGATCTGACCACATGGAATGAGATTTTACGTTTTAATCAGGACACGTATGCCAAGTCATTTGAAGAGAACGAGGGTGACTTCTACTTTGGTCTTGGTACTGATCCCGATGTGTTATCGACTTCGTCAGGGAAATTGCTTCGAGTGAATCGCAATAATATCCCCGTGAATGCTAATTAAATCGGAAGGAAGATTATGGATTATATACTATGCTACATCCACATTATTGGTGACCGGGAAAATACCTTAAGATGCAGTAGAGTGCATGTCAGACTGCTTCGGTAGTGTGATCAAACAGAGGCTGCCGTTAAGGTAGCTTTCTTTTTTTATGTAAAAGATTAGTATGAACGACTAACTTCGAAAATTTGAAAATAAAATTAAGAAACTATAAAATGGATAGAGAAATAACCTTAAACCAGTCAACTGGATTACAAATGTTATGATATACAAAAGCATGTCGCATTTCACATGAATGCGGAGTTCCATACTTCCAATTGCAAAGGAGCAATATACGATGAACGTACCTTCAGCATTATTTAAACCTTTCACCTCGGACAAGCTAACCTTGTCTAATCGAATCGTTATGGCCCCCATGACTCGCGGATTCTCACCAGAGGGCGTACCTGGACCGGAAGTTGCTGAATACTACCGTCGAAGAGCAGCAGGCGGAGTGGGACTTATCATTACGGAAGGTACAGGCATCAATCATCCTTCTTCGGTCAGCGGAGCGAGTATACCATTGTTCCATGGTGAAGATTCGTTGCAAGGATGGGCTAATGTAGTGAAAGCAGTGCATGAAGCGGGTGGCAAAATCATGCCTCAATTGTGGCATGTGGGTACAGCACGTCGTTCCGGTGACTTGCCTAACGCAGAAGCTGAGCCTGTAAGTCCGTCAGGGGTTAGCATGGCGGGTGAACCATCACGCGAACCATTAATGGAAGAGGAGATTCAAGGTCTTGTACAGGCATATGCCCAAGCGGCAGCGGATGCACAGCGAATCGGGTTTGACGGCATTGAACTGCACGGAGCCCATGGATACCTGATTGACCAATTCTTCTGGGAGCAGACGAATCGACGGACCGACAATTATGGTGGTGATTTGGTACTGCGAACCCAATTTGCGGTTGAAGTGATTGAAGCTTGTCGTGCGGCGGTTGGTCCTGATTTCCCAATTGTGCTCCGGTTCTCCCAATGGAAGATGGGGAATTATGAGGCACGTCTGGTGGAGACGCCAGAACAATTGGAGCAATTCCTGGCACCACTCAGTGCTGCTGGCGTGGATATATTCCATTGCTCTACACGCCGGTTCTGGTTACCGGAATTCGAAGGATCTGAGCTGAATCTCGCGGGTTGGACGCAAAAAATTACTGGCAAACCAGCTATTTCAGTTGGATCGGTAGGTCTTGAAGCTGAATTTGTAGATAGAGCAACCGAGAACCAGGGAACAGGCGATGCCCATTTGGATCTATTAAATGAGAAGTTGGAGAACAATGAATTTGACTTGATCGCCTTGGGTCGTGTTCTGCTTAGTGATCCCGAATGGCCTGCCAAAGTTCGTGAAGGTCGCATATCCGAAATCATTCCATTTACAACGGAAGTGTTGCAAACACTCCATTAATAGAAGCCTAAGAACGTTTGGTGAAAGGTGAACCAACACTGAACGGCAAGGATTTACAACGAAAAGTAAAACAAAAACGAACAAATAGGCCGCCTTTGGGCGGCTTTTTGAGCTACCTATACTAATAATTTCAACATATGAAAAATTCACAATAGAAAAGCATTTTCCGCACCGCTGCACCTGTTTATTAATCCCATACATCACACACACGCGCATAGTCACAACACCATTGAAGTTCCACATCTCAGGTTCTATAGCAACCATTTTTTTCGCTGCATATATGTCAGCACAACGATTCAATCCTCAGAAGCGCTCATTTTGAAAATCATTCACCTTGTGATAAGGTTAGGCCTGAACCTGTGAATTGCCAAGATGACATTACATAAGGAGGATGAATATCCTTGTACAACTATAGTTACACCTCGAACAATAAATGGAGAAAACCACTGCATATGATGTGTCTTCTGCTGGGGATCGTTCTGCTTATATCGGCATGTGGCCAAGCACAAAAACCTTCCTCCGCAACGGACTCGAATACCGGCTCCAACGCTGGCTCCAACTCAGGGCAATCTTCCTCATCGCCGGAGCAGAATACCGCTCCACCGCAGGAAGAAGTGCAAGAGGAACCGCAAGAAGAAGTCGATCCGGTGCAGGAGCAGCTCAGTTCATTAACGTTAGAAGAGAAGATTGGACAGATGATACTGGCCGGTGTTCAGGGGACAATGTTGGATGATCAAGCCAAACAGATGATTACGAATCAAAAGGTAGGGGGCATTATTTTCTATGCCAACAATGTATCAACACTAGAGGGAACAGCCAAGTTTGTACAATCCATCAAGGAAGCAAATCAGTCCAACCCGGTACCGATCTTCATGAGTGTGGATCAGGAGGGCGGCAAAGTCAGTCGTATGCCGGAGACGGTAGAATCCATTCCTTCCAGTAAAAAAGTAGGCGAGACGAAAGATAGCGCACTTGCTGAAACGATGGGTGAATTGTTGGCGAGACAAGTTCAACTTGCGGGTTTTAATGTGGACTTTGCTCCTGTGCTGGATGTGAACAGTAACCCGAAGAACCCGGTGATTGGAGATCGTTCATTCGGCAGCTCGGCAGAACTGGTGTCACGTATGGGGATTGCAGAGATGAAGGGACTACGTAGTGAAGGCATTATTCCGGTAGTGAAACATTTTCCGGGTCATGGGGATACGTCCGTGGACTCCCATCTTGATCTGCCTGTTGTGAACAAAACGGAAAAACAACTGGCTGAGCTTGAATGGATTCCGTTCCAGGCCGCAGTGAAGGAGCAGGTAGAGGCGGTCATGGTTGCACACATTTTGTTCCCGAAGCTGGATCCAGATCATCCAGCCTCCTTGTCGGATGTCATTATTGGTGAACATTTGCGTGGGAAGTTCAAATATGATGGTGTGGTCATCACAGATGACCTGAGTATGGGTGCAATCGCGAAGAACTTCAAGTTGGACCAGGCAGCCCTGGCAACGGTTAAAGCAGGAAGTGACATTCTGTTGGTAGCTCACAGTTATGAGAGTGCCAAGACGATTTTTGATACGCTAATAAGTGCAGTGAAGTCAGATGAGATCTCTGAGTCTCGAATTGATGAAAGTGTATATCGTATCCTGGCGTTGAAGCAACAATACAAGTTATCCGATAATCAGAAAGCTTCTGGAGACCTGAAGCAATTGAATGCAGATATTGTGGATTGGCGTAAGCAAATCGATGCTAGATAATAAATCCTGTGTTATGATTTTGCCAGAGGTGAGATCCAATAATGTATACCATTATGATAATAGAGGACGATCCCAAGATTGCGGGATTATTGAAATCACATATTGAACGCTACGGGGACCGGGCCGTTCTGGTCGAGGATTTTGAGATGATTGTGCAACAGTTTGAGCAGGTACAGCCACATGTGGTACTTCTGGATATCAACTTGCCCAGTTACGATGGTTTCTATTGGTGCCGCCAGATTCGTACGCTGTCCACATGCCCCATTTTGTTTATCTCCGCGCGGAGTGGGAAGATGGATCAGGTCATGGCACTGGAGAACGGGGCGGATGATTATATCACGAAGCCATTTGAGCATGAGATTGTTATAGCGAAAATTCGCAGTCAGCTGCGCCGGGTATATGGGGACTATGCTGCACGTGATGAAGAACGCAAGGTGGAACTGGACGGCTTGGTCGTGTACTTGGAAAGACTGGAGATTCAGCTTGGTGATCGCAAAGTGCAGCTGACGAAGAAGGAAACGATCCTGCTGGAAACGTTACTGCGCCGCAGTCCAAAGCTTGTGAGCAGAGAGACAATCTTGGAGAAGCTGTGGGATGACTCTTTTGTGGATGACAATACACTCAGCGTTAACGTTACTCGGGTGCGTAAACGATTAGCCGAGCTTGGTATTACGGATGCACTGGAAACGGTCAGAGGTTCTGGTTACCGATTGAACAATACCTGGAAGGCCTCTTCACCAGCATGAGATTGTTTATACGAGAACATCTCGCTTTAACTTGCTGGGTTGTTGCCATCTTGTTCACCGTTGTTGCAGTGTTCTGGTATGACGGTTACAACGATTGGGTCACGGCTGCTTATGCCGTAACGTTGGGATTATTTTTATACATCGGATATTTGGTGTATCGTTATTATTCACATCGCTCCTTTTATACCCGGATGTCACGATCGATGGATTCGCTGAAGGAATTTGTACCATTGAACGAAACAAGTCCTTTATCACTGGCGCTGGAGAAGCTGCTGGATTCACAATACGGACAGTACCATGCTCATCTCCATCGGCTGGAACAACGGCAGCAAGAATATCTGACATTCATGAACCAGTGGGTCCATCAGATGAAGACACCATTATCCGTCATTGAGTTGACGGTGGAGGATCAGGAAGATGACGATCCCAGGCTTATAAGCATTCGCGAGGAAGCGGACCAGATGAGACGGGGATTGGAAACGGTGTTGTATGTGGCACGCTTGGATACTTTCGAGCAGGATTTCAGTGTTGAACCAGTGGTATTGAAGAACGCTGGCGAAGAGGCGATCCATGAACTGAAGCGATTCTTCATCCGCAATCACGTCTATCCAGAGATGCATATTGATTCTACGCTGGTTGTGCAGTCCGACGCCAAGTGGATTCGTTTTGTCTTGGTACAGTTACTGTCGAACGCAATCAAGTACTCCGCGGGCAGCGGGCAAAAGATCTATGTGCGTGCATATGAAGAAGAACGCTCTATCATGCTGGAAGTGCAGGATCAGGGCATCGGAATTCCGAAGTCTGATCTAAACCGGGTATTCCAACCTTTCTTCACCGGGGAGAACGGGCGGCATTTCAAAGAGTCCACAGGCATGGGGCTGTATATTGCCAAAGAAGTGTTAACGCGGATGAATCATCGGATTGATCTTGAATCTGTGTACGGCGAAGGAACGACCGTCCGAATCACATTCAGCTCCTGAAGTGACAGATTGAGGTAAGATTGGGCCGTGAGGTGTGTATTTTTGTTGAAAAAGTGTGAGTGGGGCATGAATTACAGTGTAAGTATAGACGTCTATTGCCTGATCGGGGCGAAGGCGTCTTTTTGATTTTCATGATGCAACCTTACAACATTGTCATGTTGGTGAAAGGTTAAACCATAGGAGAATGGCCGAAACTTCGATAGACTGTAGTCAGAAGATCAAAGGAAAGGCGTCGCATAATATGCATGCACACTGCATGGATGTAGTTTGATTTAAATTTTATACATGACTAAGGAGTTGTAACTATGGAGATTTGTTCTGTCAAACAGATCAGCAAAATCTATAAAGGGATCGTATCGTATGAAGCATTATCAGGTATTGACCTCAGTATCCAGGAAGGAGAGTTTGTCGGTATTATGGGACCATCCGGCAGTGGTAAAACCACCTTGCTGAACATGATCTCTACCATTGATCATCCAACATCAGGAGAAATACGGATTGCAGGAAAGAATCCGTTTGAATTGAATCAGGATGAACTCGCGCTGTTCCGGCGTAAAGAACTGGGATTTGTATTCCAGTCCTTCAATCTGTTGAACACACTGACGGTCAAGGAAAACATTGTTCTGCCACTGACTCTTGACGGTGTTTCGCTAGCAGAGATGAACACACGTGTGGAACAGCTGGCAAGCAAGCTGGGGATCGAGGGTATTCTGAACAAACGGACATATGAGATATCAGGAGGACAGGCACAGCGTACGGCCATTGCCAGAGCGCTGATCCATTCCCCGAAGCTGATTCTGGCCGATGAGCCAACAGGCAACCTGGATTCGAAGGCGGCAAGAGATGTCATGGAGATTCTCGAAACACGCAATCAGGAGGATCAGGCTACGATGCTGCTGGTCACTCATGATGCAGTAGCTGCAAGTTATTGCAGTCGGGTTGTCTTTATCAAGGATGGCAAACTGTATAATGAAATTCACTACGGCGATAATCGAGCAGCCTTTTACCAGAAGATTATTAATGTATTATCCCTAATGGGAGGGTCCGGACATGAATTTTCGCCAGTTCGCCATTAATAACGTTGTTCGCAACAAACGAATTTATCTGGCTCATTTTCTGAGCAGTACGTTTTCCGTCATGATCTTCTTCATCTATGCATTGCTCCTGTTCCATCCCGATCTCAAAGACGGTTTGAAGGGATCAAGTGGTACAGTTACTTTGCTTGCTAATCAGGGGTTTATGATTGCAGAGGTTATTATATTCATCTTTTCATTCCTGTTCCTTCTCTATTCCGTTGGTTCATTTCTCAAGACGCGTAAGAAGGAATTTGGTATTTTCCTGATCATTGGCATGACACGCAAACAGATGAACAGACTTCTGTTTATGGAGAACATGTGTATTGGAGTCGCTTCTATTATTACCGGTATCGGACTCGGGCTTATTTTCGGAAAATTGATTCTGCTCATCTGTGGCTCCATGCTGGCTGTTGAGGACAGTCTTCGGTTCTATTTTCCGCTGAAAGGCATTGCCCTGACGGCTGGTGCATTTCTGCTGCTGTTTGTTGTGATCGCGATGTCATCATCCTTGCTCATCCGCAAAGGAACTCTCATTGACCTTGTGAAATCAGAGGAAAAACCGAAACCGGAACCCAAAGCATCGCGTCTACTCGCCTTGTTATCGGTATTGTTAATTGGCGGGGGTTATGCAGGAGTATTCACTTTTGTATGGATAAGCTTCTCCTTTCCGTTATTACTCGCAAGTGTCGTGGTAGTTATTGCAGGTACGTACTTTCTGTTCACACAGCTCAGTGTATACATCATTCGGGCACTGAAAAGAAATCCAAGGTTGTTTTTCCGTAAAACCAATCTGCTCTTCCTATCTGAACTTACCTATCGAATGAAAGATAACGCCATCATGTTTTTCATGGTAAGTATCATTTCAGCTTCTTCATTTACTGGAATTGGCACCATGCTCGCGATTGCTGACCCGGGGTTGTCGTCGATGTCGAATCCGTACGCATTCAGTTATATGAATTCATGGGATACTCCCCAGTCAGAGCGACATATTCGGCAGATTGAAGAAACGTTGATTGATAATCAAGTTCCCTACGTGAAGGGCAGTTATGCTCCTATAGGTGAAAATAATAATGGGAAGATTATCAAACTAAGTGATTATAACCGTCTTGCGAAGGCACTGGGGTATGAAGAACGTACGTTGAAACAGATCGATGAGTCATTTATGACACCAAGCAATTTGGCGATTCGCAAGGAGTACCGTGAACAGGTTGAACAAGGAGTCTCGGGAGGAAAGGTCAATCTGGAGGTTGATAATCAGCGTGTACCTGTCCAGCTATCGACACCTGGTACTGAGATTGTGATTCCTTTTCAATATGAAATTTATCTCTACGTCGTAACCGACGAATTGTTTAATAAGATGAGACCAGCGTACAACGAGGAAGTAGGCATGCCTGAAGGTTTCTATTCGAGTCGAACGATACAATTTATCGTTAAAGATTGGATGGGTACACGCAGCTTTGCTCCTGAATTGATCAAATCCATTCAAGATGATCATTCGGACAAAGGTTATTACGAGGTCAGCGCGCTTGTGGTGGACTGGCTTAATTCCAAGCAGACCAATGGCATCATTCTAATTTTGAGCGGTCTGATTGGCATTGTTTTCTTCACCTTTGCAGCAAGTTTCACGTATTTCAGACTTTACGCAGATCTAGAACGGGATGAAGCGCAGTATCGCATGATTGGCAAAATGGGACTGAGTCGTCCCGAACTCCGTAAGATCGTAACAAGGCAGCTATTGCTTATGTTCTTCCTGCCGATTCTGGTGGCGGTCATCCACAGTTCGGTTGCCTTTGTGGCGTTGCAGCAACTGGTTGATTTTTCGGTCTTCGGATACAGCCTGCGCATCTTCTTGGTGTTTGCTTCCATGCAGATTTTGTATTTTGCACTCGTGCGCTGGCGGTATCTGCGTCACATGTATTCCAAATTAGTCTAAAATAGCATAGCCCAACAGACACCGGACTCATCGCTCGGTGTCTGTTGACTTTTCTAGCTAAGGCACAGTACTATTTCATTAGATACAGAATGTATCATTACATAGTTTCTCAAGCAGTTAGAAGGATGGAGTTACAGAAATGTCAGGCCGGTGCCTGAGAGGGAGGACATATCATGAGTATCACGATGTCTCGTGGACAAGCTTACATTCAACGTTTGAATGATGAGCGGAATGTATGGCTGGACGGAGAGCGTATCCAGGTAACTGGGCATCAGGCCTTTCAGGGAACACTTCAAACCATTGAAGGATTGTTCAATCTGGTGGATGACCCGGAGACAAGGGAAACCGTGGCCTATTGGGACGAACAGACGGGAAGTTACGTGCATCGCTCTTTTCTTGTGCCTCGTTCAGTTCCTGACGTGAAGAGCAGGGCGGATGCTTTTCGGCTGTGGGCCGATCGGACGTATGGGGTGATGAGCCGATTGTCTGATTATGCTCGATCCCGGCTGACCGGTTGGTATGCAACACGACATGAGATGACATCACATGACCTGGCATTTGCAGACAAAATATCGGATTATTTTGCACAAGCCAAACGAAAAGATGCATTCCTGACAATTGTCCAGCGTGACCCACAGATTAATCGTTCCTTGCCTGTTGGAGAAGATGAGGATGCCATGCTGCGAATTGTCAAAAGGAATACGGAGGGTGTAGTGATCCGCGGGGCCAAAATGGTGGCAACAGCAGCGCCTTATGCCGATGATATCATTGCTTATCCCGTTCAACGAATTCCGGGCCACCTGCCAGAGCTGTCCCATATGGTCATTGTAGCCGCGGACAGTCCGGGCTTGCACATGATGTGTCGTGAATCTTTTGCCACAAAAGATTCAGATAAATCACATCCACTCAGTGCGCAGTATGATGAGATGGATGCTGTATTATTTTTTGACGATGTATTTGTGCCCTGGGAACGTGTATTGCTGCACAATAACCCTGAAGCCGTATGGCAGATTCGCTGCAATACAGCATCGGCCAGTCTGGCCTACCATCAGAGTGTCATTCGATTACACTCGAAACTGGAATTCATTACAGCTGTGACCTCAGCCATTGCCAAGGAGATTGGGGTGGACTCCTTCCTGAATGTGCAGGAACAACTCGGAGAGCTGATCAGTCAGATGCAGACTATCGAGGGACTGATTATTGCTGCTGAAGCACAGTCCAAGCCGGACGCATTTGGCAACTGGCTGCCAGAATTCAAATATATTGAAACCGCACGTAATCTGGGCAATCGTTATTACCCTCGCGCGGTGGAGATTTTGAAGACCATTGCTGCGGGTGGTCTGATTCAGATTCCTTCAGGTACGTTTGAGATGAATGAAATGGTGGTTCTATGGTAGGCAAATATCTTGGTGGAGTAACGATGCAAGCCCCGGAGAAGATTCGACTCTTTCAACTCGCATGGGAGCTGACCGGAAGTCCACTCGGAGCAAGGCATGATCTATATGAACGTTTCTACGCGGGTGATCCCGTGCGCAATCGGGCGAACCAATATGTGCAGTATGACAAGGAACGTTTATTGGGAAAAGTTGAGCCGTGGCTTCGTTCGCTTAAGGGATGATCTGATGATCTAATACAAATGGTCCGAATGAAGATTGAAAAGCCTGAATGAAGAACGAAAAGCTTGAATGAAGGCTGAAAACAGCCCTATTTTAGTTAATGCCTTGGCCTAAGCCAGGGCTCTATTTCTATTTATTTAGATTATCTTTAGAAATGATTTAGGTTGAATTAAGAGACGTAGTATATAGTAATAATGTAGAGATAGGCATACAGTATAGGAAATGAGAGGAATAACATGAGATACACCGTATTAATTGCAGATGACGAACCAGAGATTGTTGAACTGCTTCAACTCTATCTGGAGAAGGACTATACCATTAAAACTGCGGTGAATGGAGCCGAGGCATTACAATGCATACGTTCAACACAGGTCGATCTGGTCATATTGGACATCATGATGCCTGTAATGGATGGATTGCAGTTGATCAAACAGATCAGAGCCACGCATCACATGCCTGTACTGTTCCTATCCGCCAAAAGTCAGGATCACGATAAAATCCTTGGACTTGGACTTGGGGCAGACGATTATATAGCGAAGCCGTTCAACCCGCTTGAGATTGTTGCCAGAGTAGAGGCGCTGCTCAGAAGAGTTAATCAATTTGATGCAGCGGAGATCCCCAGTGCGAAAGAACAAAATCTGGTATTGGGTGATCTGACACTGGATCGATCCCAATGTATCCTTTTTCGTTCAGGAACACCTGTAACATTGACCTCTACAGAGTATAAAATTATGGAATTGTTGCTTGATCAACCTGGCCGAGTGTTCACCCGTAAAAAAATATACGAAGCGGTCTGGGGCGATTATTATGCGCACGAGGACAGCACCATCATGGTACATATCAGCAACATTCGGGAGAAGATCGAGCGTGACTCCAGACAACCGGAATATCTCAAAACGATAAGGGGACTGGGATACAAAATTGAAGCGCCCATGGAAAGCTAGAGAAAAGCGACTGTTGCAGACATCCCTGACACTGGACTTCTTGCTGTTCAACTTCTTTTTGCTGTTACTGGTACTGATCGTGTACCTTATGGTTTCACTTGATGTCGTGGATTTTCGCATTTCGGATCAGGTGGTTGATCCGGATCTAAATGTTGAAGCCCACGTGTATGTGGCAGAGCTGGAGAACGAATTTTACTCCGGTGGAGGTTCGGTGTCGAAAGGCAAAGACACAGAGATTCAACGTCTCAAGGACAGCGGTGGCTGGATTGAGATTCTGGATGCGAATCGCAACGTCATTCATCATGTGGGAGACAAGCAAGATGCGTTCACACAATACAGTGAAGCTGATCTGTATGATGGACTGGAAAATCGGAGTGACCAGGAATACTATTATTCGATCACTCCTCTCTCGACAGAAGGAGCGGCAGCGTATGTACTGCTCAAAATCCCGCGTGATCTGGTCAGCGTGCGGATTAATGATAATCAGTTGATTACCAATCTGAAACATCCATTATCCTTTTACATTATGATTGGCATCGGTTTGGTTTTATTATTGATCTTTGTCTACAGCTATTGGGTCGCACGGAGAATCAAAAAACCACTCAGCATCCTCTCCTCGGGCCTTACGCAGATGATACAAGGGAATTATAGTACACGGATGTCGATCTCCGCCGAGAGGGAATTTGTCCAGATTGGTGAGACCTTTAACTACATGGCGGACGTCATTGAGAACACCTCTGCGGAGAAACGTTATGCGGAAGAGAGCAAACAGCGACTGATTGTAGACTTATCCCATGATTTGAAGACACCAATAACATCCATACAGGGATACGCGCAGGCATTGGTGGAGGGACGTGGGGAGGACAAGGACAGGCAGCAAAGATATCTGGGATACATCTATAACAAGTCCGTTCAAGTAGCACGCATGATACAGAATATGCTGGAGCTGCTCAAGGTGGATTCGCCCGATTTTCGCATGCATATTCAGAGAAGAGAAATTGGAGAATTCGTGCGCGAGATTATGGCAGATACCTATGGGGAGATTGAACAGAAACAGTTTGTCCTTCATGTACTTGTTCCTGATGAGGTGATCTACGCGAGGTATGATCCGGAGCTGTTATCCAGAGTCATCCAGAATCTGATTACCAATGCTCTGTCTTATAATCCAATCGGGACCGAACTGCGCGTAGAACTCATTCCGCTTCATACCCATGTGGTGATAGAGGTGGCAGATAACGGAGTGGGCATACCACAAGAACTGTGGTCAACGATCTTTGACCCGTTTGTACGAGGGGATGAGGCGCGGACAGCGACTGGAGGCACCGGACTTGGTTTGTCCATCGCACGACGTAATACGGAGAAAATGGGCGGACGGCTGATCCTTTCCCGGCGTGGGCGAGAAACCACCGTGTTTAGCATTGAGATTCCAAATTAAATAAGAGAAGAAATGTCCATGTGGAGGGAAATATTTTGTTCAAAGTAAATACGTTTGTCCGGTTCAGTATTGCACTGGCGCTGATATTGGTTAATATCTATTTATTATCACGTGTAAGCTTCATCTTTCAGCCGCTCGTCACCATGATCACGGTCATTACCGTGCCGATGATGTTGTCGGTGTTCTTTTATTATCTGCTAAGGCCGCTTGTGAATTATATGGAGAAAAAGAAAATAAATCGCACGCTAAGTATTTTGCTAATCTATCTGGTTATTGCTATTCTGGGAGTGTTCTTCATCATTGGTTTATGGCCATCGTTACGTGAGCAACTGTTCAATCTGGTCGATAACGCACCAAGTCTAATTAATTCATTAAGTGAACAGCTGAGAGAGCTGGAGCAAAATGGTGCCATTCAGGCCTTGTTCCCTGAGGGCTCGACACCTTTCTCCCAGATCACGGAGTATATCAACAAAGGATTTAACTTTGTAACCAACTATGTAAGTGGATTTTTCTCACTCGTTTCCAGTTTTGCGATCATCTTGTTTACACTACCGATCCTTTTGTTCTATATGTTGTTACAAGGCGAGAAATTTGGTCGTAAATTGGCACATATCGCTCCAAAACGTTTCCAAAATGACAGCCGTGAAGTCGTAATTGAGATTGATCAGGCGTTGAGTGGTTTTATTGTGGGAAGAGTTTTGGTCAATCTGGCATTGGGTGTACTGATGTATATCGGTTTCTTGATCATTGGACTGCCGTACGCATTACTGCTCACGGTAATTGCGGTCATCATGAACTTTGTTCCGTTTATCGGAGCGATTGTGTCGTCCGTACCTATTGTGATCATGGGTCTCGTGGTATCACCATCGGTTGCCATCTGGTCTCTGATTATTATTCTTGTCGCTCAGCAGATTCAGGACAACCTGGTAGCACCGTACGTATTCGGCAAAAAGCTGGATATTCACCCGCTCACGACCATCATTCTGGTGTTGGGTGCAGGCGACCTGGGTGGAATTATTGCCATCCTGATTATTATCCCGGTTTATATGATCGTTAAAATTCTTTTGGTTCGAATCTATAACATGTTCTTCAAGGACAAATGGCAGAATGCATAGAATTTAATTATTCGAAGGAGTGGAGCACATGTCTGAAATTATCGAAAAACAATACAATGAACCTGAATATATCGCACCTCAATCTGTTCAAATGGGTACCATTCACATCTCGAACGATGTGTTATCCAAGATCGTGGGAATGGCCGCTCAATCAACGGCTGGTGTATCCTCCATGTCCGTTGGACTGACTGAAGGCATTGCCAAGAGCATCAGCGGCAAGAGTCTGCAAAAAGGGATTGACGTACACGTTAAAGACGATCAGGCAACCATCCAGCTGCGCATCAACATTCAATATGGCAACAAGATGCACGAGGTCTGCCGTGAACTTCAACATAATGTTCAACAGGCTGTAGAGCAATTAGCTGGTGTTATGGTCAATGAAATTAAAGTGCAAGTTGTTGGCATATCCATGCCGGAGACGGTATAAACAAATGAAAAGAATGTAAGGAATAACGATTGTAAGGATAAATGATTGGCAAAAACAGCACCTTCCCAATTAGCAACTTAATTGGGAGGGTGCTGTTTTATGTTTGCGGTAATAGGTGGGCGCTTCGCCCATCACTTTTTTGAACATTTTGGAGAAAAGCAAAGGATCCGTATAGCCCACAGAACGGGCAATATCACCAATGGTCAGACCTGGATCAAGGGTCAGTTCGGCTGCCCTGCGCATCCGGTAATGGACCAGATACGATTGGATGCTGCTTCCCATCTGGTCCTTGAAGAGAGAGCACAGGTAACTGCGCTGCAAGCCGACATGAGCCGCGATGGATAGCACTGTAATGGCATTGGCGTAGTTCATTTCAATAAAGTCCATCACCTGTGTTACGTATGTTTCCTTCGAATAATCCTGTATGGGTTGAAGATGCTCTGAATTAGCCTGATCAATCAAAATGGAGAAGAATTGATACAGCAAACCAGTCATGCTGATCTCCCAGCCTTTGTGGGTATGGCGCGAATTAATCATTCGATGCAGACAGGATCGCATCTCGTCATCCTCATTGCCCAGCTCAAAAATCGGGTGATGCTCCGACAGACAAGCTTGCTGTAAAAAGGTTTGGCTATTGCTGCCTTGAAAAGCAACCCAGCTGTATTCCCAGGGATCATCCTGATCTGCTTCGTAATGAACAACAGAATGCGGAACGATCAGAAAACCTTGACCTTTGTGCAGGGTGTACGTTTTGCCACCCACTTCGAAGGTGCCTTTGCCATTCAAAATATAATGAATTTTGTAATAGTCTCTCATGGCAGGGCCAAAGTGATGACCTGGTGTACAGGCTTCCGTGCCATAATGAAGGAGCTGAAGCTCCTGAAAATGATTGCTTTTAAACATATACGTAATCAAGGGTATTCACTCCTGTATGATTCGTCTCATCTTGCATTTTAACATATTAATTAGCTAAAAAGATCAATGATTTAACATTAGTTTGTATAGATAACAGTCATTTTTCCATATGGTTATAGTGAAATGCCATATCGTTTTGCCCGAGAAATGTCTAAGATTAGAAGCAGCAAGGCAAACCCTACAGGAAAGTGAGAATAACAATGCCCTATACTGCGAGTGAACAACGATATGATGAGATGAAATATGTACGTTCCGGTAAATCCGGAATCAGACTGCCGCAAATTGCACTGGGTTTATGGCAGAACTTCGGTGGCAACCGCACGTTGGATATTCAGGAAGAGATGATTTTGCGTGCCTTTGACCTCGGAATTAACCACTTCGATCTGGCGAATAACTATGGTCCCCCTCCAGGATCAGCGGAAGAGAACTTTGGTGTGATTTATAAAAAACATCTGCGTCCTTATCGGGATGAGCTGCTCATCTCCTCAAAAGCTGGCTATCACATGTGGAGTGGACCTTACGGCGAATGGGGTTCCCGTAAAAACCTGATTGCCAGTCTGGATCAAAGTCTCAGCCGGATGGGACTGGGTTATGTGGACATTTTCTATCATCACCGTCCAGATCCGGATACGCCGTTGGAAGAAACGATGACGGCGCTGGATCATATCGTGCGCCAAGGTAAAGCACTGTATGTGGGCTTGTCCAATTATAATGCAGAACAGACACAAGAAGCGGTGACCATTCTCCGTCGTCTGGGTACGCCATGTCTGGTTCATCAGCCAAACTACTCGATGCTGAATCGCTGGATTGAAGACGGTTTGCAGGACGTACTGGATGAGCAGGGCGTAGGTTCCATTGCGTTCTGTCCACTCGGCCGCGGTCAGTTGACCAATAAATATGTCGACAAGATCAAGGAAGAACGCGCCAATCCAACAGGCAATTTGAAAAAAGAAGCATACACAGACGAACGGATTGCCAAGTTCGATGCGCTTCAGGCAGTTGCCGAGCGAAGAGGGCAGACGATCTCCCAACTGGCTCTGAACTGGATTTTGCGTGGTAACCGTGTAACCTCCGCACTAATTGGTGCAAGCCGTGTGTCCCAGATTGAAGAAAACGTGGCTGCCCTCCAGGCACCGGATCTGACAACGGAAGAACTCAATGAGATCGAAAGCATTAAGGACGGAATGGGTAATTATCCGTGGTAATATACACAGTATAGCTGTGTGGAAATTATAGTTAGGTAAAATTAATGTAATATAAATTAAGAATGAAATGGTGCCTACCTGATCAATCAGGAAGGCGCCATTTTGTATATGTCATTTTCTTTATAGGATAAGATCTATTATATTATAATAGTTCATTAATTGACCTATGTTTATTTTTTCAGAATGAACCTAGTTCATAGCACCTGGTCCTAGGATTTAGGGTATAATATATAGAAGCTTTACAATTGAACTACGAAGGAGAGGCTCCATTTGAACTTTGAACAGTGGATTTCGCCTGAAAGCTATAACCTGACATCCGAGATGGAGAATCATCCATCAGACCGGATTGCACTTAGATGGCTCAGCGATCAACGAGAATTGGAAGAGATCACGTATGGTGATTTATTCAAGCAGGCGAATCGTCTTGCTGGAGGTTTGCGTGAACTTGGACTAGAGAAGGGCGATCGGGTGTTGGTCATGGTACCACGCCGTATTATTGCCTATGTCATTTATATTGCTTGTCTGAAACTGGGGATTGCCGTTATTCCTTCCTCCGAGATGTTGCGGGCAAAAGATCTGGAATATCGTCTGCGTCACTCTGAGGCGCGGGCTGTTATTGTATGGTCCGAGACGACCTCGGAAGTGGAAAAGATGGACGCGGATCTGCCGTCACTGGCACATCGCATCGTGGCATCACCGAATGAAGAAGTTGGCGTACCTGCTGAAGGTTGGGTGAATGTGCATCAGTTAATGCAGAATCAACCCGATGAGATGGCTGCGGTGGAGACTCATCGTGATGATACGGCTATCCTTGCTTATACTTCGGGCACAACAGGTAATCCCAAAGGAGTTGTACATAGCCACGGTTGGGGATATGCCCACCTGCGGATCGCTTCTTCATTATGGCTGGATATTCAACCTTCAGATACCGTATGGGCAACGGCTGCACCTGGCTGGCAAAAATGGATCTGGAGCCCGTTCCTGTCGGTACTCGGAAGAGGCGCGACTGGACTGGTCTACAATGGATCTTTCCAGCCCAAGCGTTACCTGGAACTGATGCAGGAACATCAAATTAATGTCCTTTGCTGTACACCAACGGAATATCGGTTGATGGCCAAAGCCGATGATCTAGGACATTATGACCTGTCTCATCTGCGCAGTGCCGTTTCAGCGGGTGAACCGCTCAATCAGGAAGTCATAGAAATCTTCCAGCGTCACTTCGACCTGACTATTCGAGACGGATATGGACAGACCGAGAGCACGTTGTTAATCGGCAGTCTCAAAGACGCTCCTGTACGCATTGGCTCCATGGGTCAGTCGATTACACCTGGATTGATTGAAATCATTGACGAAGACGGACAGCCTGTTCCTGCCGGTGAAGTAGGAGATATCGCGGTACACAAAGAGATGCCAGCTTTGTTCCGGTCCTATTATCAGGATGAGGGACGGAAGGAAGCGAGTCAGCGTGGCGATTATTTTGTAACAGGAGACCGTGCACGTAAAGACGAAGAAGGTTACTTCTGGTTTGAAGGGCGCAGTGACGACATCATCATCAGTTCGGGCTACACGATTGGACCATTCGAAGTGGAAGAAGCACTCATGAAACACGCCAGCGTGAAGGAATGCGCGGTGGTTGCAAGTCCGGATGAGATCCGCGGCAATATTGTCAAAGCTTTTGTCGTGTTGAGAGACGATTCACTGGCTTCACCAGAACTGATGCGTGAATTGCAGCACCATGTCAAAGAAATTACAGCACCTTATAAATATCCACGCAAGATAGAATTTGTTACGGATCTGCCAAAGACCAACTCTGGTAAAATCCGCCGGATCGAACTGCGCGAACAAGAAAAACGTAATGGTTAAATCGTTTTGTATAAATGAAATTTTAGATATTAAGCCTGCGTAGTGAAAGAGAAGGAATCGATTCTGCAGAAGCGAAAGCGGTCGTACAATATATGAAACAGGAGTGAACACAACCATGAGTCAATTTGAACAAACCTTTGAAAAGTCATTGGAACAATACGCAGAACTGGTTGTTAAAGTTGGCGTGAATATTCAAAAAGGACAGGATCTGCTAGTCACTGCTCCCATCGAAACGCTTGAATTCACACGTCTGATTGTGCAAAAAGCCTATGCGGCTGGTGCAAACTATGTACAAGTGGACTTCGATGACGACAACATTACCCGCAGTCGTTTTGAACATGGTTCCAATGACAGCTTTGACTACTATCCAGCGTGGAAAGCGGATATGATGGAAAAGTTTGCGGAAGCAGGCGGCGCTACCCTGACGATCAAAGTTCCAGATCCTGAACTGTATAACGGAATTGACTCCGACAGCGTTTCCCGTGCTACCAAGGCAGCTGCACACGCACGTCGCGGATATGCCAAATACACACGCAACCATGAAATTAGCTGGTGTCTGATCAAGGCCCCGACCAAGGCTTGGGCGAAAAAAGTATTTGCCGACATCCCGGAAGAAGACCGAATCAACGTGATGTGGGAAACCATCTTCAAAATGAACCGTGTAGATGGCGGAGACGCCGTACAAAATTGGAGAGAACATCTGGATACCCTGAATACCATGAGTGATCTCCTGAACAAAAAGAACTATAAGAGCCTGCACTACCGTGCGCCAGGTACAGACTTGAAAATTGAATTGGTCCACAACCACATCTGGGGTGGCGGTGGTAGCGAAAATAAACAAGGCGTGTACACGGTCGCCAATATGCCAACTGAAGAAGTATTCACCATGCCTAAACGCAGTGGAGTGAATGGATATGTCAGCAGTACCATGCCTTTGAACCTGAACGGGCAACTAGTAGACCAAATGAGAATCACATTCAAGGATGGACAGGTTGTAGCATTTACGGCAGCATCCGGTGAAGAACATTTGAAGAACCTGTTTGCCACCGATGAAGGTGCACGTTATCTGGGAGAGGTCGCACTAGTACCACATGACTCTCCAATCTCCAACCTGAATCGTATTTTCTACAATACGGGTATTGATGAAAATGCATCTTGCCACTTGGCTGTGGGAAGTGCGTATCCATTCAACATGAAAGATGGCACAACCATGTCGAATGAAGAGTTACTGAAGCATGAGTGCAATGTGAGCTTGACTCACGTTGATTTCATGATCGGTTCCGCTGAGCTGGATATCGATGGTGAGTTACAGGATGGTACAATCGAGCCGGTATTCCGTAAAGGCAACTGGGCATTTTAAACTCTAATCTAGTTAGAAGCAGTAATAGTGCTTAACGAGAAAGTGACTTCAACCTGAAGTCACTTTTTTTGTTTGCTCGTATCGCGAATTACACAGGTCTTACAGGCACACATATTTCACAATAATGCTGATTAAGCAGTTCCCAACGATATCTTTCTATAACCGGCTTGTTGTCCATCCGATAACCACTTGTTTGTAAATGAGGGATGATCATATTCCATGCCTGCTGAATAGCTTCTGCCGTATGTCTCACCTTGCAGATGAGATAATCTCCGCCTAATAACTCACCAATCTCAACCAACTCATCTTCCAGACGTTCAGATTCAGTAACAACAATAGAGGCATCATATCTGCAGTTCTGAGGAGGTGTGCTCGCCGGGTCATCCTGGGGAATACCGAATAAAATTGCTGCTTCATTAAGCAGTTGGTTTTTGTCTGCCCATTGTTTCAGCGTATTCATCGCTTGAGCATTGGCTGGACCGTAAGGACCAACCTGTCGAACATAGGCGATACGATATGACGGGAGGTTTTCGATATACATTTCCATGAAAATCATCCTCTCTGTACGATTTCTCTTACATGTTGGATGTTAACATGGTATAAAAGAATTTGCTTAGGTAATTGTTGAATCCCGGCGACGAAACTCATAGAATAGTGATAATATGTTGGAAGACTGTTCCAATAGAGCAAAACGAGAGGGGGAGGCTTTAGACATGGATATTACTTATGCCTTCACGGATGAACGTTTCAGGCAAGTTGTGTTGGATCGTTTTTGTGATCAGCGGAATTTCATTCAGGAGAGTGACGTTCATGAGGTTGAGATATTGCAACTTTCCAATCACAATATTAGCAGTCTTGATGGAATCGAGTATTTCAGGGATCTTCAAGAGTTGGATTGTGCCTATAATCAATTGACAAGTCTGGATCTAGCTCAGAACCACAAGCTGAGGACGTTACGTTGCAGAGAGAATCAGCTTCTTACACTGGACCTCCGTTCCAATTCGCAATTGCAAGTGCTTGACTGCAGCTTTAATCGACTTCGCAAATTGGATCTTTCTCATAATTCCAAACTTATAACGGTGGAGTGTCATTGGAATATGTTGTCAGAGCTGGCTTCGGAGCCCCTTGAGCAGTTGGAGGAACTTAGTTGCAGTTATAATGCTCTTTTTTCACTTGAACTTGAACACAATAAGCAACTGCGGCGACTTGATTGCGCCAACAATTACATGTTGGAACTTGATGTAACCGGTTGTCCAAACTTGATTGAACTTCGTTGTAACCACAACCATATCAAACAGTTGGACTTTCGTTCAAATATGGTTTTAGAGAGTGTCCGTTGTTTTAACAACCATATTAGCAAGCTGGATATTCGCCATAACGTACAACTAAGAGAGTTGTACTGTTCCGAGAACAAATTAACCGAGTTGGATTATAGCGCTAATCCCAAGCTGGAGAGACTGCAATATGCAGACAATCTGATTTTTGAATCCAATCATGAAGTTCAGGGGATGGGTGTGTTTCAGTATGACGCATCGATGTCCAACTATCAGATGCGCTTACATATTCAGGATAAAGAACTGGTAGTCACTGCACAGGTTTCAACCAAGACAGAGATGGAAGCCTTATCCCCATATATGGAAGCGACGTGGAAACGATGGGACATGCTTGGTGAGCAGGCGCTTAAAACCATTGCCGAGACTCATCCGGACGAAGATATCAGTGCATTGATTTTGGCTGATGCAGAATTTCAGGGAGATCAATATTTCCGATTGGGTTATGATGCGGGGGATACACCTGCTGGTCGACTGTACATATATGCGGAGTTTGACGATGAATTTCACATGTTGGATACATTGATCTATGAAACGTATTAAAGCCACGAGAACGTGGCTTTTTTGCTGTGTCATTTAACTAATTTTATGTTATTCAGCGTGCATTTTGTTGAAGCTAACATATTCGTTAATTGGTTTACGGTAACCGCGTGGGCGTTGTTTGGCTTCCGACTTTTTGCCGATGGTGATCAGCATAACCGGTACGTAATGGTTAGGGATTTCCAAACTCCGTTGCAGTTCTTCCGAGTCAAAGCCAATCATTGGACAAGTATCCCAACCGCGATCCTGAGCGATCAGCATCAATTGCATGGCAGACAGGCTGGCATTGCGAATCGCATCCTCACGTTGGAAGAATCTGCCGCGAGATTCGTAAAATTCAGTGACACTTTGGGATTCCTGCTCGTATTGAAACGGAGTGAGTGCGCCCAGGTTCAGCAAGCCTTCGTTAATAGTGCGGATATGATGATGCGCGTTGACGTCGCCCAATACCACGATGACCGCAGAAGCTGTTTTTACCTTATATTGCTGGGAAGCTTCATAGACTTTCTCTTTCTGTTCCTCGTCTTTAATCACAAGATAGTGCGTGTGTTGCAGGTTAAAGGCAGATGGTGCAAATTTGTTCAGGGCAAACATCTCTTGCAGTTCCGAATCTGAAATTTCAATTCCTTCTTCAAAAATAACGGCCGATCTACGATTTTTGACTAGATTCTCGAACTCACTCATGGTAGTTTCCCTCGCTTATGTATGATTTATAAACTGACTATAACACACTTAGTTACTTTATGTAAGTATTATTTTAGAATAAGACAAGGATTGTCTGCCATACGCTAAAATAAAACACTAGAGGTGATTCATGAAAGCATTGATTGCAAGGTTTATGGGAGGACATGACCCTCATGAATTTCGGGTATATGTGATCCAATCTTCGACGTTAAAACGTTTTGTAGTTGTGGAGATTATTCTAGGCCCTATCGTGTACAATGTCGCACTTTATTTGTGCCATAATGCAATACTTGCTGGAGTAGGCTCTTGGGCTGGAACAGAAGGTCTGAAGAGACTGCCACTTGTCTTTAGAAAAATCGTTGGGACATGATGAAGTGTGTAAATGAAAGATTGAAGCAGAAGAGGGCCAGTTGCGGCCCCATTTTCTCCTTCAGCCATGTTATCTATGGTCACGCTTCTTTTTATCTAATCAGATAACTGTCTACGCTCTGGGTTCCAACCTGCCTTATTTGGCACGTTCCAAATACTGCTCGAGCGTAAGTTTCTGGTTGGTAATCTCACCAGCAATATATACTCCGACATAACGTACATGCCATGGCTCATAGGAGTAACCAGTCAATTTCTCTTGGTCTTTGCCATAACGAATGATGAATCCGTATTTGTGGGCATTGGCTTTTAGCCATTTGCCTTCTTTGGTGTTGCCAAAGCTTTGCTGAAGATCATAACCAGCCGAAGCGCTGGAGATATCCATGGCTAGACCAGTCTGATGTTCGCTTTGTCCTGGCCGAGCACTTGTTTTATTGGCAACAGCTTCACCTTTGATGCTGGCATTACGGTCAAAGATCGATTTCTGGGTCGCATAAGAGCGATAGCCAGACACCGCTTTGATATCAATGCCGTCTTTTTTGGCAGCCGCAAATAATTTTTCAATAGCGCTCGCAGCTACTTTACGCATTTGTTTCTTCGGACTGGAACCTGAGAAGCTAAAAGGAATATTAGGTACAACCAAATCTTGTGGTGCATAAGTTGAAGGCAGATTTCTCTTTTTATTGACAAGTACAACCGTACTGGACACATTGGTCACAGTTGCCACATTTTTAATCGTTTTGATCGTACGACCAGGTGCATTATCATGCAGAAATTGAGTGAAGCTAGAGCTTGCCGCAGACGCGACGGGATTCAGGCTAGAAGTGATGGGAAACGTAGTAAAGGCAGAACCAGCTACAACAGAGCCTACGAGAATTGTAGATATGATGGATTTACGAGTAAAAGATTTCATGATGTGTGTTCCTCCTCGGAATATATGAATCTATATACCGAGTATACTAGAGGATTATATCCATAGGTTCTCCAATTGTTTCCGAGTTGTAAACAAAGTTTGCTATATAAGTTGAACTAAAGAATATTACACTGGACACTACGATGACAGAACAACCTTCCGATCGCTGTTATCCCCAGATTTTACGAATTCCCCTTATAAGGGGGAAATCCGGGGATAGCGTATGCTTCCGATGTAGCTTTCTTTCAGAAAGCTTTTAGGCTAACGCTTCGCTTCTTTAGGTTCTTTCTGTCCTCTCCGTTCCGTGTAAATGTTTAGTTGAATTTATATAGAGTCTTCTTTTGCAACTCTCCTAGAGGCAGTATACATGAAAAAGCCGTTGCATAAGATGCAACGGCTTGTGTTGTGAAGAGAAGAGAGATAATGCTAGATTACTGAAATTATGCTAGAGACTATGTTATAACATGCAAGCGTCGGATCCACCGGAGCTACCCACAGTTACGGCACGGGTGTCACGAACGCGAACGTTGGCGCTGAGCACACCAGAATCACTGCTTAATTTGAAAGAAGGATAATTTTCTTCCGTATCCAGCTTCATGTGTTGTTCTAGGTTCAGCTGCTGCTTCGGATCAACATAGAACGGAACCAGATTGGTTTCAATCTGCGCGTCGAGAGCCGCAAGTTCATCAACAATGATAATAGCGATAACTCCGTTACATCCGCAACCTTCCAAGTCATAGATCACTTTGAAATATCCGGGTTGGTCATTCAGGCTTTCCGTCAATCGTTTTGCTGCCAAATCTGTAATTTGAATATACATATAGGTACACTCCTTTATATGTGGTCATGGTTGTAAGGGTAAAAAGAATTCATTCAGCTTCTATTCACATTATACCACTTTGTCAAAAATCAAAGCATTTATTTTCTTGACTGATCAGTCTGGAAAGGGTATTCTTTATTTAATGAATAGGGAGGTGAGGTCTAAAATTGGGAAGAGCCAAGGAGTTTGACACGGAGACCGTTCTAAGAAAAGCAACGTCTGTATTTGGAGCGTACGGTTATGAAGGTACATCTTTGAGCTTACTGCTGAGTGAACTTGGCATTGCGCGGCAAAGCCTGTATGACACCTACGGAACTAAACATGATTTATTTGTCTCTGCTCTTAAATTCTATATTCAGCAGAAGACAGAGGCGGGGATCAGACTATTAAACGAATGCACAAGTGTGAGGCAAGGCGTGACCGAGTTGTTCAACGAAGCGGTTAACGTGTTGACAGACAACGAACGTCGTAATGAATGTTTCATCATTAATAGCGCGGTTGAACAGGCACCACAAAATCACGAAATCGCAGCTTTTATACAAACCACTAATCAACAAATGGAAGATGTTTTTCATACTGCGCTGTTACGAGGCCAGAAGAGTGGCGAATTGAGGCACTCAGAGGAAGAATTGCCCGGGCTTGCCCGTTTTCTGAATTATTCCCGACTCTCATTGACCTTTACGGCGAAGAGCGGTGCAAGCGCAGAAGCGCTGCGAGATTTTGTACAGATGACCCTAAGGGCTATGGATTAAGTTTTACATTGTTTGAGTAAGATTCTTTATGGTTTTTTGAAAATGAACGCTTAGGGCGTTTATTTTTTGACTATTATAGACCGATTGGTCTGGAAAAAGAACACCAAACAAACTGAAGGAGGAAATAAGGATGACACAATCTCAGCAGATGGAAGCGGGCAATAGTATACCGCATCGGATCATGCATGGATTCACTAATTTGCTACTGGATGGAAAACTGGAACAGTGGTTGGAGCTATATACATCTGAAGCTATCTTCGAATTCCCATATGCACCAGCAGGATATCCTCAGAAACTGGAAGGCAAAGCTGCAATTACGAATCATCTTCATAATCTACTGGGGATGATTGAAATCCAGCAGTTTTCTGAACCGGTGATCTTGGCTGATTCCACGAAACAACAGTTTGTGGCTGAATTTACTTGTAAAGGGCGTTCATTAGTTACAGGCAAGCCATACAACCAAACTTACATCTCTGTAGTGAGCCACTCTAATGGGAAAATTACACATTATAAAGACTATTGGAATCCAATGGTCGTACTCGAATCGGACTTAGGAGGTAACAAGCATGATCAATGATAAACCGTTGACACTTATTATAGGGGCTAATGGAAAAACGGGAAGCCGTGTTGCGGCCATACTTCAAAAGCATCATTATCCGGTGCGTTTGGCAGGAAGAACTAAACCATCTCTTTCTGATTCTGCCGATAACTATGTCTATTTTGATTGGTATGATTCCGAGACATATGCGCTAGCGCTGAAAAATGTGAATCAGGTGTACCTTGTCGTGCCAGTCATGGACATGACCCCAGAAGACGTCATGATTCCGTTCATCAAGGAAGCATTGTGGAACGGGGTTAAGCGATTCGTTTTACTTGGCAGTGCTTCGATCGATGAGAATGGTCCTATATTTGGCAAAGTACATCAGTATTTAAAAGCGCATGCTCCTGAGTGGGCCGTATTACAGCCTTCCTATTTTATGGAGAACTTTACGGAGGGGCCGCATCGGGAGACGACGAAACAACTCGGGAAAATTTACAGTGCTACGGGTGAAGGGAAAATTGGATTTGTTAGTGCAGATGATATCGCGGCGGTGGCCTTCCATGCTCTGACAGATGTAGTTCCTCATAATACGGAGCATATCATTACAGGGCCGGAGTCGTGGTCCTATGGACAGGTTGCAGACGTCTTGAGCCGTGTACTGGGTCAGTCCATCCAGCATGAATCTTTGTCCGATGATGAATTGAAAAACAGCATGATTCGCGCAGGAATGTCAGAAGAATACGCTGCTGCCCTGGCAGGACTGGATGTGCCTATCCGGGAGGAGGGGAGAGAAGATCAAACGACGGATACGGTGACTAAAATAACGGGGAATAACCCAATTTCATTCGAGCAATTTATTCAAAATCATATGGAAGTATGGAAATAATGGAAGAAATATTTTCATATTATGAGAAGACGGTGCCTAGTGCCCGTCTTTTTGCATGTCTACCAGCATGTTGACATCGTTGATTCAAATATGGATCTCTCCCTAACCAGGGACACTACGGAAAGCAGTGATTATACGAACACACTTTTGGGGAAATAGATGAGGATGAATGTTAGGGCGAGTTTTGAGAAACGCCCTAGATAAAGGGGCGAAGAGAGCGAATGATTCAGTTCGAAAATGTATCGAAACAATATCCTGATGGAACAACGGCTTTGCGTCAGGTTAACCTCAACATTAACAAGGGAGAACTGTTCGTCATGATTGGTCCGAGTGGATGTGGCAAAACCACCATGCTCAAAATGATCAATCGCCTGATTGAGCGAACAGATGGAATAGTGCGCATTAATAAACGCCCAATCGATGAATACAACATTCATGAATTGCGCTGGAATATCGGATATGTACTGCAACAGATTGCACTATTCCCGCATATGACAATTGCCGAAAATATTGCGGTTGTTCCTGAACTGCGAAAATGGAAGTCAGATCAAATCAAGGAGCGTATACATACGTTGCTGGACATGGTTGGTTTGCACGGAGATACGTACAGTGAGCGCAAACCTGCCGAACTATCAGGTGGACAACAGCAGAGAATAGGTGTGTTGCGTGCACTCGCTGCCGATCCCGAGATTGTATTGATGGATGAACCATTCAGTGCACTCGATCCGATGAGTCGGGAGAAATTACAGGACGATATTCTGGATATCCAGCGTCAGATGAAAAAAACAATTGTGTTTGTCACCCATGATATTCAGGAAGCGATGAAGCTGGGGGATCGCATCTGCATTATGAAGGATGGACAGGTTTTGCAGGTAGGCACCCCGGAAGAACTGATCCGACAGCCAGCTAATGATTTCGTACGTGAATTTGTTGGAGGTCCTAACACCGATACGAGTTCACAATCTGATTTTGATCTCGAATCCATCATGTCACCACTCTCACCGGGTCATGTGCCAAAATCAGCTAAAACTGCCGTTCCTGTATCCATTACGTTGACGGAGTTAGTTGATATCATGGCTTCCCATGACCATCTGCTGGTTGAACGTAACCGCCAGATTATTGGCGAGATCAGTCGAGTTGATCTGATGAAATACTGGTCTGGTCAGTTACAGGAACGAGGTGAAGGACATGAGTAGATTCACGGAGGTGTTCAGTGAGCGCAAAGGTCAGTTGTTGTCTGCTCTGCTGGAACATATTCAGATCTCATTTATTGCATTGTTCTTTGCTGTCCTCATTGCTATTCCGCTTGGTATATACCTTACTCGCAAACCAAGAGTGGCTGAACCAATTATCGGGGTCACAGCTGTGTTGCAGACGATACCTTCCTTGGCGCTTCTCGGATTGCTAATCCCGTTATTCGGCATAGGTACCCTTCCTGCAATCATTGCACTGGTGGTGTATGCGCTGCTTCCGGTACTCCGGAACACGTACACAGGCATATCCGAAGTTGATCCTTCCATGGTGGAAGCGGCGAATGCGATGGGCATGAATAGTTGGCAACGCCTAATCAAAGTGGAACTGCCACTGGCGATGCCTGTTATTATGGCCGGAATTCGGACCGCTATGGTGCTTATTGTAGGAACGGCAACACTTGCTGCTTTAATTGGCGCAGGAGGTTTGGGTGCATTAATCTTGCTGGGCATTGATCGGAATGATACGGCACTGATTATCCTTGGAGCCATTCCGGCAGCCTTGTTGGCTATTTTGTTTGATGTACTATTGCGTCAATTCCAGCGGTTATCCTTCAAGAAAACATTGGTTACCTTGGGTTCGCTAGCTCTGATCGCGATACTTGTGATTACCATTCCCTTCGTGGCACGTGGTGGGCAGAAGGATCTCGTCATTTCCGGGAAATTGGGGGCGGAACCGGAGATTCTGATTAACATGTACAAATTGTTGATTGAAAAAGACACAGACCTGACCGTTGAACTAAAACCCGGATTAGGCAAAACGCCATTCCTTTTCAATGCACTCAAGTCGGGTGATATTGACATCTATCCCGAATTTACCGGGACAGCGATCTCCGAATTCATGAAGGAAACAGCAGTCAGCACCGATCGGACCGAGGTGTACGAACAGGCAAGAGATGGAATGCTGAGCCAGTTCAACATGGTGCTGCTGAACCCTATGGATTACAACAATACGTATACGTTGGCCGTTCCAAAGAGCATCGCAGATCAATACAATCTCAAGACCATTTCGGATCTCAAACCGGTAGAACAGCAAATGAAGGGAGGATTCACCCTGGAATTCTCGGATCGGGAAGACGGTTACCTTGGCATTCAGAAGAAGTATGGGATTGAATTCCCGAACGTTGCAACAATGGAACCAAAGCTTCGCTATGGTGCTGTTCAACGTGGCGATATCAATCTGGTAGATGCCTACTCCACAGATAGTGAGTTGAGACAATATGAACTCGTTGTGCTGGAGGATGATCAGGAGTTATTCCCACCGTATCAAGGCGCGCCGATGCTTCGTCAAGAAACGGCAGATCAATATCCACAACTGGTTGAGGTGCTGAATCAGCTTGCTGGCAAAATTACGGATGATGAGATGCGTCAGATGAACTATGACGTGAACGTAGAGGGAGCGAATCCTGAACAGGTTGCAGCAGAGTACCTTAAACAGGCTGGATTGTTGTAACTTCAGGCATCCCTGCAATAGATGTACCAAAAGGATGAGGAGGAACCATGATGACACAAGAAACTTATGACTTGATTGCAATTGGAACAGGAAGCGCGGCAAGCTCTGTAATCACCCGTTGCGCTGAAGCTGGCTGGAGAGTTGCTGTAATTGATGAACGTGAGTTCGGCGGAACGTGTGCACTGCGTGGCTGTGATCCCAAGAAAGTGCTGGCTGGAGCGGCTGAGCTGATTGACTGGAATGAACGGATGCAAGGGAAAGGTATTCAGGGACAGGCGACCATCAACTGGTCTGAACTTATGGCCTTTAAACGCACCTTTACCGAAAGCATACCTAGAGCAAGTGAAGATCAATTCAAACAGGCCGGAATGGATACGTTCCATGGTAAAGCTTCATTTGTCGATGAAAACCATATTCAAGTGGGAGAAGAAGTGCTCCATGGCAAACACATTCTGATTGCTACTGGTGCAAGACCTGCGCCACTTGAGATTGAGGGATCAGAGCATCTGATATATAGTGATGACTTTCTGGATCTGGAACGGCTGCCGGATCGATTAGTTCTGGTAGGCGGTGGATACATTGCATTTGAGTTTGCGCATATTGCGGCCAGAGCCGGGACGGAAGTCCATATCCTGCATCGGAGTGAACAGCCTCTGAAATCGTTTGATGTGGAGCTGGTCGAATCTTTGTTGCATAAATCAAAAGAGATCGGCATTCATGTTCACTTGAACGCGGAGGTGAAGTCCATACGGCAAGAGGGGAACGCCTATGTCGTTCATGGCACGCGCAATGGTGCAGATCACCAGTGGCAGTGCGGACTTGTCGTTCATGGAGCCGGGCGTGTTCCTAATGTGGATGGGCTGGAATTGGAGAAAGCCAACGTCAGCTACAGCAAAAAGGGGATCACGGTGAACGAGTATTTGCAAAGTGAAAGTAATCCGAGAGTGTATGCTGCTGGCGATGTAACGGATACAAAAGGGTTGCCTTTAACCCCGTTAGCAGGTCAGGAATCCCGGGCTGTGTCGTTCAATTTGTTGGAGGGAAATCAACACAAACCTAATTATAAAGTGATGCCTTCCATTGTGTTTACTGTCCCTGCCCTTGGAGCTGTAGGTATGAGCACGGAGCAAGCCAAGAAAGAGGGCTATGAGGTGCAGGTAAATGATATGTCGAAATGGTATACTTACAAGCGAACTCATGAAAAATTTTCCATGGCCAAAGTAGTGATCGATAAATCAACTGGGCGTATTCTGGGCGCGCATGTGCTCGGGAGCAAAACAGAAGAATTGATCAACCTTTTTGCAATGGCGATTCAGTTCAATCTGACTATCGATCAGTTAAACACCATGAATTTTGCATATCCTACTGCTGCATCGGACCTGGGTTCTTTAATTTAGAAGTGGTGATGAACTCCCTTTAGGGACGGAAGGAAGGATGAAAACAACAATGTCATCGGATTTTATTGGGCTTCATGAAGGCAAGTGGACTAAGGAACCCGTTGCTGCACGGATGGATGGGGATCGTTTCGTTGTGGAAGCTCAGGAAGGCAGTGACTTCTGGGAGAACACATTCTACGGGTTCTGTCATCGGGATGGACATGCCATGCTTGCTCCATGGGACGGAACGGAAGCGATTGAGGTATCGTTTGATCTAAGCTCATTCACTGAATTATATGATCAGGCGGGACTAATGTTATGGTACGGAGAAGACCAATGGATCAAGGCCGGAGTTGAGGTCAATGATGGCGTGGCACATGTTGGAGCCGTCGTGACGGATACGTATTCGGATTGGTCACTCTCTCCTGTGCCAGAGTGGGGTGGACGAATCGTAACAATCAGAGCCTCCTACAGTAATGAGGCTGTTGTCATTCGTGCTCGTACAGATGAGCATCCTTGGCGTACGATTCGGGTTGCACGGTTTGCCTATCCGACGAACAAACACGCAGGTCCATTTTTGTGTTCACCGAAGCGTGCAGGGTTTGAAGTAGCCTTTACCAAGTGGAGATCCACGACACCCGATCAAGACTTGCACACAGATCCACCGACTACAGATTAAAACAAGTTAAGATGCACGATAAACAATGAAATATGAACAGGTGTATCTGGCTTAGAAAGCAAGACAACACAAATAAGCGAGTCTTCCATTGACGGAGGACTTGCTTATTTTTTGTGTTTAAACTTTGGACTGTGAAGAGTCTCCAGTTACTCATTTTACAATTCACCGGGGCGCACAAGTTTTTTCGCATTTACAACGACAGTCCTTGCAAACTTTTTAGTTAAACGTTTATTTACTCGTATCCGTATCCAGGGACTGGGGTTCAGTCTCTTTTCCACCCTCATCATCATTGGACTTATTGAACTCCAGCATACGCTCCTCGTAATCGTCCAGGAACCATAACGGGTCCATGCTGTCTTCCTCACCGTTGTAATTGATCACGATTTCTTCGCCAGCTTTGATGTCTGTATACGCGTAGAAGTCAAAGGTGTGGTTATCAAAATTGATATCGTAAGTAGCGTTAGGTTCATAGGAGTGGTTGATGAGACTGCCGTAGCCGAGCAGAATGGCGGTATGATTCGCCCCATATTCGAACACGTAATCTTCCAGAATTGTTTTCTCGACATGCTCATGATCTTCATTTGGGTAAGGCACAACGGGTGCCTGATGGATAAGCGTTCCTTTGGCAATATCAACAGTTGCAAAAACCCCGCGGTTAAACTCACCACCATCACCCAACTTGGATTGTTTCACTTCAATCATATTTTTCACCTAATGCTCTTTGAAGAGCTCCGTTCTATATAGTAATAATTCGTTAAGGCAAAATTTTAACCCATACTTTCATATAAGGCAAATTTCAGACAAAAAGGTGCAATATTTTTTAATAGGGCGTTGAGTTGTGCAGGAGATAACGCTTATAATATACAAAGAATTAAGTCTATATAGAAAAGGTGTCATGAATGAGCATATTAAATGTAGAAAAATTAAGTCACGGTTTTGGTGACCGTGCTATCTTTAACGACGTTTCATTCCGCCTGTTGAAGGGCGAACATATTGGTCTGATCGGGGCTAATGGTGAAGGTAAATCCACCTTCATGAACATTATTACAGGAAAGCTTCAGCCGGATGAAGGCAAGGTGGAGTGGTCCAAACGGATGCGTGTTGGTTATCTGGACCAGCATGCTGTATTGAACAAAGGCCAATCGATCCGTGACGTTCTTCGCGGCGCGTTCCAGTATTTGTTTGACATGGAACAGGAAATGAATGATATGTATGGCAAAATGGGCGACGTAACTCCTGAGGAGCTTGAACAACTTCTTGAAGATGTGGGTACGATTCAGGATACGCTGACAAACCAGGATTTCTACATGATTGACGCCAAAGTGGATGAAACCGCACGTGGTCTGGGTCTGACAGATATTGGTCTGGATAAAGACGTCAATGATCTGAGTGGTGGACAGCGTACCAAAGTACTGCTTGCCAAGCTGCTGTTGGAAAAACCCGATATTTTGCTCCTCGATGAGCCTACGAACTATTTGGATGAATTGCATATCGAATGGCTGAAACGTTATCTGCAGGAATATGAGAATGCATTTATCCTCATTTCTCACGATATTCCGTTCCTGAACAGTGTAATCAACTTGATCTATCACATGGAGAACCAGAATCTAACTCGCTATGTGGGCGATTATGATCACTTCCAGGAAGTGCATGAGATGAGAAAACAGCAGTTGGAGTCGGCTTACAAGCGCCAACAACAAGAGATTGCTGACCTCAAGGATTTTGTAGCGCGTAACAAAGCAAGTGTAGCTACACGTAATATGGCGATGTCCAGACAGAAGAAACTCGACAAGATGGATGTCATCGAGATCGCCAAGGAGAAACCGAAACCGCAGTTCAACTTCCGTGATGCAAGAACATCCGGCAAGCTCATTTTCGAAACCAAAGGTCTTGTAATTGGATACAACGAACCGTTGTCCAGACCACTGGATCTGCGTATGGAGCGCGGACAGAAAATCGCCCTTGTTGGTGCGAACGGAATCGGTAAAACAACCCTGATGCGCAGTATTCTGGGTGAAATTCAGGCTCTGGAAGGAACCGTTCAACGTGGTGAACATCTGGAGATTGGTTACTTCCAGCAAGAGATGAAGGATGCCAACTACAATACATGTATTGAAGAGATCTGGCAGGAGTTCCCTTCCTATACCCAATTCGAAGTGCGTGCTGCACTTGCAAAATGTGGTTTGACTACAAAACACATTGAGAGCAAGGTAGCTGTACTAAGTGGTGGGGAGAAAGCCAAAGTGCGTCTCTGTAAGCTGATCAATAATGAAACCAACCTGCTTGTGCTCGATGAGCCGACAAACCATCTGGACGTTGATGCCAAGGAAGAGTTGAAACGTGCGCTCAAGGCTTACAAAGGCAGTATTCTTCTAATCTCCCACGAACCGGAATTCTACCGTGATGTAGTTACGGAGACGTGGAATTGTGAGTCGTGGACCACGAAAGTATTCTAAATAGAGGTTGTTCAAAAGTCACGGACTAATAATACGTGCGAGCTTGCGAACAAGCTCGAAGCGTGAGAAAAGGCGCGAATTTTGCTTGCAAAACAGGCAGAACTCGCGCCTTTTTTGCGTGGTTTTAACGAAAAATGTTTGAATTGAATTCACAGTTGACAGCTGGAATAAGGCAATAATATAATTCAGGAAAGCGATTACATTTATATATTAAAAACCTGTTTCACTGCATAGGGGCAAGGAAGACACGGTATTCCGTATGGGTATCATTGCACTTAGAAGGGAAGACGGGTCTTTTTTTTGCACTCTAATGAAACCGGTTTCATTAAAATGAGGAGGTGGACAAACGCTCGTTACTGACAACTGGTTGCTGAGGATAGGCTGAACAACAACACCGCGCGTTCAAGAACCATGCTTTCATCTTTCACGCCAAAGGAGAGAATGAACATTGGATAAACTCAGGAAACCCATGATATTTATGTTATCTGCAACACTTGCGCTGTCTTCGGGACCGTTGATGCTGCCGAGTAAGGCGTATGCCGAATTGAGCAGTATACCCCCCACGTTGTTGCAGGATGATTTTTCGGATGGGAATTACACAGAATCACCTGCGTGGAACGTAAGCTCAGGCGACTGGGAAGTGTTCGCTGACCCGACAGATGCGTCCAACTCCACGCTTTTCCAGAGCGATACCAATGAAGGCATCATCTCTACTGGAGACTCCATGTCGGACATGACCGTGTCCATGCGCTTTTATACAGGAGAAGGTAAAGGATTTCCGGGCATTTTGCCGCGGTTCCAAGATAAGAGCAACTTTTACTATTTTCAAATGCAGGTACCCAACAACAAACTCGTTTTCTCCAAACGGGTGAACGGAACAGATACTACTTTGAAAACGGTGGACTATGCGTTTGCCAAAAATACATGGTACACACTCAAAGTGGTGTTATCAGGTACCACCATTCGCGGGTATATCGCAGAAAATGGCTCCGATCGGTTGGTATTTGATCTGGTCGATCCTACATACGGGTCAGGTACCGTGGGCATTCGGAATAAGTGGCAGTCGGTACATGCAGATGACGTGATCATTGCGGAGCAACCGCCTGGGAACGATATTCAGCTCTCCATTGCTGAGCAGACGGCGTCTTCGGTTTCACTGCAATGGTCTGAAATCGCGGGTGCATCAGCCTATCGCTTGTACCGTTCCTCTACGCCTGAAGGCGGCTATTCCCTGGTAACCAATACCGGAACTGTGGGATACACTGATGAAGGATTAAGCGGGGATACGGTGTATTATTACAGGCTCGCTTATGAATACGGAGGCCTAACCGAATCATTATGGACTGCTCCGCTGGAAGTTCGGACGACTGCGTCGGCACCACAGGCTCCTGGCGAATTAAAGGCCGAAGCACTCAACGCAACGAGCGTGAAGTTATCTTGGTCCGCCGTGGACAAGTCAACTGGTTATCGCGTGGTTCGGGCCGAAGCTGGCAGTGAGCAATACGAGCAAATCTATGAAGGTAAAGGGCTCACATTCACGGATAATGCACTTGAGCCGGGCACCAGCTACAGCTATCGTGTGACAGCCTTTAATGCAGCTGGTGAGTCAGCGGCCGCTGTTGCTGAAGCTACGACGTACTCCATTGACTCTCCAGCAGAGTTCGCTACCACAGCTGTGACGGACACGTCAATCTCTCTTGAGTGGAATGTCCTGCCTGGATCTGATGTAACGTATACCGTGTCCCGTGCAACCAGTGCTACGGGTACGTATCAGCAGGTCTATAGTGGCAATGAAAACACGTTTAACGATAGCGGTCTGACGATGGGCACAGGATATTTTTACATCATTCAGGCGACTGTGGACGGCGTAACTTCTCCAGCATCCGCACCGTTGGGTGTTGCCACAGTTCGCACAAGCATTACACCGGGTCAATTGTGGCCAGATCTGGACGGGAAACCGATCGATGCACATGGGGCTGGTTTTTTCTATGATGAACAGACGGAGACCTATTACTGGTATGGCGAATATCATAAGGGAGGCTGGCCAGCTGTTGGTGTGCGTGTGTATTCTTCCAAGGATCTGATGAACTGGACAGATGAGGGCATGGCTCTATCGACACTTCAATCCATGGATGATTTTGACCATGACCCGTTGATCTCCGAATTGTATGCGGGGCGTGAAGACCGCGTGGATATCTGGGCAGATATCCGCAAAGGACGGATTATTGAACGACCAAAGGTCATCTACAACGACAAAACAAAGAAATACGTGATGTGGGCCCACATGGACGGCGACAAAGACCCCTATAACGATAATGCGAATTACGGTAAGGCGAGGGCCGGTTATGCGATCAGTGACTCTCCAACAGGGCCTTTTGTGTATCAGAAGAGTTACCGGATGGACAGAGCTCCCGAAGGGGAGAAAGATTACTTCCCAAGCGATAAGGGCATGGCCCGTGACATGACGTTGTTCAAGGACGATGACGGTACCGGTTATCTGATCTACTCCAGCGAAGAAAACCTGACGTTATATATCTCCAAACTGAATGAAGACTATAGTGACGTAACAGGGTGGCATAAGGAAGGACGAACGGATGACAAAGGCAATCCGGTACGAGATTCCACCTATCAGGCGGAATACGGCGTAGATTACGTGCGTGTGTTCCCGGGAGGGCAACGTGAAGCACCGGCGATGTTCAAGTATCAGGGGAAATATTATATTTTGACTTCCGGAGCTTCCGGTTGGGCCCCTAACGAAAACAAAGTGACGGTGGCGGATAACATTTTTGGCCCGTGGTCAACTCAGACCAATCCGTTCGTGCGTACGTTGCCAACCGATCCCGATCCAGGCAAGGCATTTGGCACACAGACCACTTCCGTCATTCCGGTCGATCCGGAAAAAGGCAAATTCATTTACGTAGGGGATACGTGGAATGGTGGCAATTTCTCGAATGATGCTGCAAAATACGTGTTCTTGCCCATTGAGTTTGGAATAGGCTCCGACATCGCGATCAAGTGGTATAACAGTTGGACACCGGATCTGCTGAATTCGATGGACAAGGTTGATATTGCTGATCCGTTGCCAGAAGCCGTGGCGCTAGGCAAAGTACCATCCTTGCCAACAACATTGAATGTGCGCGAGGGTGGAGCACTGGTATCAACGCCAGCAATATGGACGATTGATAACCGGGCCATGACGGCAGAAGATTTTGCCAAGCCAGGACCGCTCACGTTACAGGTAACGACACCGGAATTTAACAACAAAAAGCAGGCAGTTCGCTTAAATGTCATTCCGGAGAATACACTATATTTTGTGAACAGCGGGGGTTACGAAACGGCTGATTACAGTCTTATGGGTGCGTATATGAAAGGAACACTTGCGAACCTAGGAACGGCGGACCAGATGTACGTTCCGGCAGAGGGTCGCAATTGGGGATACACCAGCGCAGATGCACTGTCATCCGGCTCAAATGGCGGAGATATTTTCTCGACCGTACGTTATCTGAACGGTGGCAATATCAGCAATTCTCCTAAAGGCACAGACTTATCCTACAGATTTGATGTACCGAACGGAACATATGATGTGTACGCAGGATTCAACGATCCTTGGACGAATGCATCGCGCAGAGCCAATTTCATCATCAATGGCACCAATACCGGTGCAGTTATGTTTACGCCTGCCAGTGTTAGAGCCCATAAAGGCATCAGCGTGTCGGACAATAAGCTGGAGTTGACCGTGCGCAATACGGCATCGCAGGACCCGATGATTAGCTGGATTATGATCGTTAAACCTGACGCCGCGCCACCTGCAAATGATAGTGCTGGCCTTAATGCTGCTGCGTTGGATTCAACGAGCGCAACGCTTCACTGGGATGCTCATCTTGGTGCAGCAAGCTACAAGCTCTACCGCTCAGATCTTGAGCAAGGTGAGTACAAGGTGGTCTATAGTGGCAATGGGCGGGAGTACACGGACAGTGAACTGAATCCCGGCACAGAATATTATTACAAAGTGGAAGCTTTGGATGCCACGGGGCAATCCTTGAGAGGTGTATCTTCCGCTTATCAGGTGCACACGGCTCAGCAGAGCGCTGTTGATGTAGCTACAAGTATTACAGCGTTGGAACAGCCTTCCGCAGGTGCGAAAAAACTGAAGTTACCATCCGTGCCGCAAGGTTTCACGGTGAAGATTGCTTCCAGTTCGGTACCGTCCGTCATTCAAACCGATGGAACGATTGTCCCACCATCTAAGGAAACAACAGTAACACTGGAGTTGGAAATTACTCGAACTTCTGACGACAGTAAAGCCCTGACTGTACCGTTGACGGTGAAGGTGCAGGCATCTGCTCCTTCCTCTGGAGGCACGGACCCTGGTTCGGGCGGTAATCCAGGCGGCAGTTCCGGTGGAAATCCAGGAAATGGTTCTGGTTCATCCAGCAATGGCGGACAATCCGGAAGTGGTAACCCAAGTGCAGAGAATTCGGTACCACAACCTAAACCGGAGAAGGACCGTTCTGTTCTGGAGTTGCAGGGACAGTCTGATCAGAAGGGGGTAGTGCAGTCCAACGTGGATGTTTCAACAATTAAAGATGCTTTTCAAGTTGCCCCTTCAACGGATACGGGTCAGCGCTTGGTCGAACTTCGGCTGAAGCCGGTTTCGGGAGCAACGGGATATGAAGTATCTCTGCCTGCCTCTGCGTTAATAGATCAGGGAGAGTCACATGTGTTCAACATTGTTACAGAACTGGGAATGTTCGAGCTTCCCGCGACACTGTTAACGAAGGATATCGTTGGTGATGGGATTGCATCCATCCGATTGGTCAGAACGGAGTTACCACAAACAGTCGCAGATCAGCTTGGTACGAAATATGGAGTCCAGCTTGAACTTCAACTGGATGGTCAACCATGGCCAGCGGAAAGCGAGTTGAACCTTCGTCTGCCTTACCCATCATCACAAAATGCTCAGCAGGATCGGATTGTAGCATTTGTAATTGGCGTGAACGGTGTGGCAAGCCCCTTGCCGCAAAGTTACTACGATCCAAACAGCGGGCAGCTTGTATTTTCCGTAACGTCACTCACAGGAAATTATGCTGTTGTGTCTGTGGAGCAGACATTTGCAGATCTTGCAGAAGTGCAGTGGGCCAAGAAAGCGATGGAGGCATTGGCAGTTCGAGGTGTGATTGATGCCGAAGCAAATGGGGATTCCACCCGGTTGCATCCAAAACAGGAGATGACTCGCGGTCAATACATGCAATGGTTGATGACTGCGCTCGGCTTGAATGCTTCTTCCGGGAATGCGTTCACTGATGTAAACGAAAAGGCTCCATATTACGAAGCAGTTACAGCTGCGCGTTCACTAGGTATCACCAGTGGTACTGGTGACGGGCACTTCCTGCCAGAGTCCACGATCACTCGTCAGGAGATGATGACGTTGACAGTTAGAGCACTTGCAGCGGCTGGTCTGGTTGACGCCGAGACGGCTGCAACGGATAACCTTACTCGTTTCCGTGATGCTTCCGAGATTCGCTCTTATGCCCGGGATAGTGTGGCCTTACTTGTGGATCTGGGCATCGCCCACGGGTACAACGGTGAGGTGAAACCACTTGCCGAAGCGACCCGAGCCGAATCGGCTACGTTGTTATATGCGATGATGAGCAAGCTGGTATGGAATAAATGATGTTACACCAAAATCGTAGCGTGTGAAAAAGAAGGCTTACTCTGACCTGGAACACAGGTTGGAGTAAGCCTTCTTGATTGTACGCCCCCAATGGGTGAAAAGTAGGCTACTCAACGAACGAGTAACTTCCTATGCTTTTGCAGTAGTTAATTGTAATGTTGTACATTGTTAATTGTAGTTTTTGCCGATTTGATAGGCTTGTTCCAGCAAGCCTTCGATATGTTCTTTGGATTCTGAGATCGTTTCATAGAGAAATTCGACTCGGGATTCCTGCATTCTTGCATAACCCGCGATCCCGTTATTCAGATAATTGGAAATCATGTTGTAATAGTCGTATTTATGGAATGAAGCCTCCGTTCCTCCAGCTAGTGCAATCCACAGTGCCTTTTTGGAGTTTGCCTTGTTCAGCAGCCCCATGTTCCATACCTTGTCCAGATAAGCTTTGAGCATGGAGGGAACGTTATACCACCAGATCGGGAAAACAAATACAATGGCATCAGCCGCAAGTACACGATCCAGCTCTTTGCGAATTACAGGGGCATGCTGTTTATCGGGATTTTGCCAGTCTCGCTCATCTTCTACACCATATAATGGATCGAATCCGTCATGATATAGATCGAGGATATCAATTTCATGGGAATTCTCCTGCATACCTTCTATAAAACGATTCATCACGGCAAATGTTAGGGAATCCTGTCTTGGGTGAGTAACGACCAGTTTAACTTTCATGTAGGAGTAACCATCCTTTTTTCTTTTTTTTGGTTAAACATTCTGACCAATGTTATTATAAGATTCATGACATCGTATTGAGAAGTACGCACCTTCGAGTGCTGTAGATACCTTGAGGTTCTTCGGTTACTTTTAATAATAGGTATACATATATGTGAATTATGGGGGAGTACAAGTGGAACAAGAAATGAAAAAATATGAGAGTGGTGTGCAGGCGATGCTGGAACTGGTCGGTGGAAAATGGAGGATTCTTATTCTGCATCAGCTGATATCAGGTAAAAAACGAACAAGCGAACTTCGCAGAGCCATTCCTGGCATTACCCAGAAGGTCTTAACCCAGCAGCTGCGTGAACTGGAAAAGAATGAAATCATCCATCGAATCATCCATCCCCAGATTCCGCCCAAGGTAGAGTATGAGCTGACAGAGTACGGCTTGACACTACAGGAAATCATTGACCGCATATGTCTGTGGGGAGAGAATCACTTGGACAGAGTATACGGAGATAAAAGCAGAGTGCTTGGAAATCATTTTAGTGACTATATTCCACTTTCAACTTCAACTTGAGATGGCAGCCAAATTTAAAAATAAAACAAAACCGTCCTTGATTTGAAAAGGAGGGTTTTTGTTGTTTTTTGTCCTTTATCAGCGAAACTGATAAATGCTATAAAATCATTGAAATTGACCCTCAACACCCGGTGTGTTAGGTTTTAGAGAGAAGAAATTAAATTAATGTGATGATTTTAGTCGGAATTAAAATCGAAGCAATGCGCGAGGTGGCAAACAGTGGAACTTCAAGTGACAAACAGCCCTTTTAATCAAGAACAAGTTGAACTGCTTAATCGTCTTATTCCTACATTGACCGATGGACAACGTACTTGGTTGAGCGGATATATTGCAGCAATTCAGGCAAGCGCGACAATAGCGGCTCCAGCTAACCTGGTACAGGCTGCACCAACTACAGGTATTGCACCTGTCAGTGCTCCGCCAGTATCCCGGGAAGTTACCGTGCTCTTCGGTTCACAAACCGGGAATTCCAGTGGCCTATCGAAGAAGCTGGCCAAGAAACTTGAAGAGCAAGGTCTTCAGGTAACGTTGTCATCGATGGGAGATTTCAAACCGAACGGACTCAAGAAAATTGAAAATCTCCTTATCATTGTCAGTACGCATGGCGAAGGCGAACCACCAGATAATGCGATTCCGCTGCATGAATTCCTGAACAGCAAACGGGCTCCGAAGCTTGAAGGACTTCGTTACTCGGTGTTGGCTCTGGGAGATACCTCCTATGAGTTCTTTTGTCAAACAGGTAAGGACTTCGATAAACGATTGCAGGAGTTGGGTGGTACAGCCCTTGTACCGCGCGTGGACTGTGATGTTGATTTTGATGAAGCAGCTGCGGAGTGGATGAATGAAGTACTGGCATCCTTGAGCAGTACATCTGCTGCTTCGAGTACGGTAACCACTGAGGCAGTTACAGCTGCGGTGAGCGGCGGGGAATCCGAATATGATCGTACGAATCCATTCAAGGCGGAAGTATTGGAGAATCTCAATCTGAACGGCAGAGGATCGGACCGTGAAACACGCCACATTGAGTTGTCTTTGGAAGGCTCCAGCCTGGACTACGAGCCAGGTGACAGCCTTGGGGTATTCCCTGAAAATCATCCGCGCCTTGTGGAGGAATTGATTGCAGCTATGGGATGGAATGCCGATGAACGCGTGACCGTGAATAAAAACGGGGATCAGGCATCTGTGCACGAAGCGTTGCTGCGTTATTTTGAAATTACAGCTGTGACGAAACCGGTCGTGGAACAACTTGCGAAACTGAATCCTGGGAGTGGCCTGACGGCGTTACTCGCAGATGATTCCGAATTCCGTACAGTCATGAATAGCTGTGATCTGCTGGATCTGGTTCAGGATTATAATCTGAAAGGGATTCCTGCTGCAGAATTCGTCGCTGCTCTTCGCAAAATTCCGGCACGTCTGTACTCCATAGCGAGTAGTTCGAAGTCTTTCCCGGATGAAGTTCATCTTACCGTTCGCTCGGTACGTTATGAAGCGCGTGGCAGAGAACGTTATGGTGTGTGCTCGGTACATCTGGCTGAACGAATCGAAGCTGGCGACACCCTGCCTGTATATATACAGCATAACCCGAATTTCAAGCTGCCTGAGAACCCGGATACACCGATCATCATGGTTGGCCCAGGTACAGGTGTAGCGCCGTTCAGATCTTTCCTTGGTGAGCGTGAAGAAACAGGAGCAGAGGGCAAGACATGGCTGTTCTACGGAGATCAGCATTTCGCCACTGACTTCTTGTACCAGACGGAATGGCAACGTTGGCTCAAAGATGGTGTGCTCACGAAAATGGATGTAGCCTTCTCACGTGATACGGAACAGAAAGTGTATGTACAACATCGTATGCTGGAACACAGCAAAGAGTTGTACCAGTGGCTTCAGGAAGGTGCAAGCATATATATCTGTGGTGACGAGAAAAAAATGGCACATGATGTGCATGCTGCGCTCACCACGATTCTTGAACAAGAAGGCGGTTTATCGCCTGAGCAGGCATCGGAATATCTGACACGGTTACAGCAGGAGAAACGTTATCAGCGGGACGTCTATTAATTACCGGCCCAGCCGGATTGCACCATCCCGCAGAGACGAGAGGAGAAAGCAGCATGGTTTATAATAACTTACTTAACCCACAGCGCACGAATAGCGATGTGGAAGATATAAAGATCAAAAGTGATTACTTGCGCGGAAGTCTGACTGAAACGTTGGCTGATCGCATCACGGGTGCAATTCCAGAGGACGACAACCGTCTGATGAAACACCACGGCAGTTATATGCAGGACGATCGCGACCTGCGTAATGAGCGTCACAAATCCAAGCTGGAGCCTGCATACCAATTCATGTTGCGTGTGCGTGCTTCCGGTGGAATTGTAACCCCGGAGCAATGGTTGATGATGGACAGAGTGGCACATAAATATGCGAATGAGACAATTCGTCTGACCACACGTCAGTCTTTCCAACTGCATGGCGTACTGAAGTGGGATCTTAAGAACACCATTCGCGAAGTAAACGATTCGTTGCTAAGCACACTGGCTGCATGTGGGGACGTAAACCGTAACGTGATGTGTAACCCGAATCCAAATCAATCCGATGTGCATGCTGAAGTGTATGAGTGGGCATGTCAGGTGAGTAATCATTTGGACCCTCGCACGCGGGCTTATCATGAGCTGTGGCTGGACGGAGAGAAAGTGATTGATTCCCAGGACCCCGACGAAGAAGTTGAACCAATCTATGGCAAAGTGTATTTGCCACGGAAGTTCAAGATCGGTATTGCTGTACCACCATCCAATGATGTGGACGTCTATTCACAGGATCTTGGCTTTATTGCTATTGTGGAGAACGGCAAGCTGCAAGGCTTCAACGTTTCCGTTGGCGGTGGCATGGGGATGTCTCATGGTGACGCCAAAACCTATCCTCAGGTGTCCAAAGTCATTGGTTTCTGTACGCCGGAGCAAATGATTGATGTTGCAGAGAAAACAGTTATGATTCAGCGTGATTATGGAGATCGTGCAGTTCGTAAACATGCTCGTTTCAAATATACGCTGGATGATCGTGGTGTGGAGTGGTTTGTCGATGAACTGACCAGCCGTCTGGGATGGAAACTGGATGCGGTACGCCCGTATCATTTTGAGACTAACGGAGATCGATACGGTTGGGTAAAAGGTAATAATGGCAAATGGCACTACACGCTGTTCATTCAGAATGGTCGCGTAAAAGATGTAGGCGGTTATCCGCTCATGACGGGTCTACGTGAAATTGCCAAAGTGCATACGGGTGATTTCCGTCTGACTGCCAACCAAAATCTGATTATCGGTAATATTAGCAGCCAGAAAAAGAAAAAGATTGAAGCGCTGATTCAGCAATACAATCTGACCGATGGTGCACATTACTCTGCGCTGCGCAGAAGTTCGATGGCTTGTGTTGCGCTTCCAACCTGCGGCCTTGCGATGGCTGAGTCCGAACGTTACTTGCCGTCTCTGATCGACAAACTGGAGCCAGTACTGGACGAAGCCGGGCTGAGAGACGAAGAGATTGTCATTCGCATGACAGGCTGCCCGAACGGATGTGCAAGACCGATGCTGGCGGAGATTTCATTTATCGGTAAAGCACCAGGTAAATACAATATGTATCTTGGTGGCAGCTTCACCGGACATCGCTTGAATAAGCTGTACAAAGAAAACATTGGTGAAACCGAGATTCTGGACACGTTGACGCCAATGGTGAACCAATATGCCAAAGAGCGCTATGAAGGTGAACATTTCGGAGACTTTGTCATTCGTGCAGGCTATGTTCCGGAAGTGTTGGATGGTCGACAATTTCACGCTTAATTGACCGGGTAAGATGAACTGAAGTTAGGACTGATTTAGGGACGGAAGCATTCCTTATGGGGTGCTTCTTGTTTGTTATATATGGAGTGAGTAGAGGTAATGTTAGTTGTTGCTGAGAGATTATGAGAGGATAAACTGAGGCTAATCTTCAAATGGAGATGGATAATCACCGCAGTTACTCCCAGTTTTTCGTAGGTATTAACTTGTTGAAGTACGCTCAACAAGATATAATGGCATAGTAGAAAGCAGATTACATGTTGAAAGTGAGCGGAAACGATATGGGTCGTAAGTGGAATAATATCAAGGAAAAAAAAGCTTCAAAAGATGCAAACACGAGCCGGGTCTACGCTAAATTCGGCGTTGAGATCTATGTAGCTGCCAAGAAGGGCGAACCGGACCCGGAAGCGAACCGTGCACTGAAAGTCGTGCTGGAACGTGCCAAAACGTATAATGTACCCAAAGCCATCATTGATCGTGCGATGGAAAAAGCAAAAGGCAGCGGGGATGAGAACTATGAAGAGCTGCGTTATGAAGGCTTCGGACCGAATGGTGCGATGGTCATCGTTGATGCACTCACTAACAATGTGAATCGTACAGCGCCGGAAGTGCGCTCTGCGTTTAACAAAAACGCGGGTAACATGGGTGTCAGCGGTTCTGTTGCCTACATGTTTGATCCAACAGCGGTTATCGGTATAGAAGGCAAAAACTCCGAGGAAGTACTGGAACTTTTGCTCGAAGCAGATGTGGATGTACGTGATATCGTGGACGAAGACGATGCTGTAATTGTATATGCAGAACCGGATCAATTCCACGCTGTACAAGAAGCATTCAAAGCTGCTGGTATTACTGAGTTCACAGTAGCCGAGCTGACCATGCTTGCGCAAAACTATATTGAACTTCCAGAGGATGCACAAGTTCAATTCGAGAAACTGATCGATGCGCTTGAAGACCTTGAAGATGTTCAGCAGGTCTACCATAACGTGGAGTTCGTGTAAGAGAACGAGGCGATACGTGGTTTGATTATATAAAAAGAGTGTCTGACCAATCTACGGGATTGGACGGACACTCTTTTTTTTGTTCGTTTATGAGTCAGACTGAAGTGTTCCAGGGGACTGCTCTGATTTTTCCGATTTCCCCCCACCGAACTTGAACAATACAATTCCCCCAACAATGACAAGTACACCAAGCAGCTGATTCCACGAAAAAGGAATTTGCTCCAGACCGAGCCACCCCATGGAATCAAATAGTAGCGCAAAGCTCAGTTGGGATGTCAGTACGATCGAGATGGCATACGTCGGACCAAGCAGCTTCATGCCTTGTACGAGACAGAAGACCACACCAACACCAATGGCTCCACTGAGCCAGTACCAGAGTTGCATATGCTGAAAGCTGAATGTATTCTTGCCCTCCACTAGCAGAGAGATGAGGAACGAAGCAATGAATCCGGTGAAAAGCACCAGCGTTGTTGTGGACCATGAACCGGTGCGCTCATTGACTTTGCTATTAAAAATCGTTTGCAGACTGACAAGTGCACCTGCCAGCAACGCAAGCGAAATCCCTGTAATTAACATGGTTGTCGAACTCCTTATTCATAAATATTGTGACCTGCTATTTCACGTAGACCCGCTCGATCCTTGATCATAATCAATCCTTGATGTCGTTCGATTAATCCGTCTGCACAGAGCTTCTGGATGACCCTGTTCAGGTGTCGGTAACTGGTGCCGATCAGATTCGCGATGTCAGTCAGATTGAACGCGTCCAGATCTTCGTGAACGACGCTACCAGCTTCTTCTGTCGAAATGGAGAGCAGGTAGCTGGCTAGACGAACCTCCACTGGATACATCAGGTTGAAATTGGAAAAGTTCGAGTCAATGTAGAATTTGTGTGAGATAATTTTGAGCAAAAATTTAAGTAAAGGTGCATAATCGCTGGCAAGCTCAGCGAGCCATTGATAATGAATGCGAAGCATCACCACAGGTGACACGGCCTGAACCGTATTAACAATATCGCTTTCACGGACATACTCTATGTCACCGACAACTTCAAGCGGTGTTTTGAAGCAAAGCACCAGCGTTTTGTCCTGTGCGGAGGTGGTGAAAATCTTGATTTTACCCTCAACCAGTACGTACAAATATTCGGAAGTTTCCCCTTCACGACAGATCAGTTCACACTTCTCAAAGTGGCATAACGTCATATGTGTACGCAGGGGCTCGTGAAATATCTTTTCCAGTTGATATTGCTTCAGATACTTCATTAATTGTTGCTCGTTATGGATCTCTTGCACGCTGTTATTCACCCCCGACGATATGTTTCAATTCTTCTCCAAAAACTATAGTTTCATAATAATGACACCAGTCACCATTAAGGCAATGCCCAGAAATTGCGGCAGTTTCATCTTTTGTTTCACCACGCCGAACCATCCGTTGCTATCCACCAGAAAAGTCAGGAACAGCTGAGCAATGAGCAGGGCCGAGATCGTGAATGTAACCCCAATTTGCTGAATGGCCGTCACTTCACTGAAAATAATGACGGCGCCAAAAGCACCTCCAGCCAAGTACATGGGTTTCACTTGTTTGAGTCCTTGAAGGTTGGTGTCTCTAACAAACATTAGGATCAGCGCTGCTAATATGAATCCTGTCAGTTGTGTAATCGTAGCGGCCTGCCATGTGCCCATGTCGGTGCTAATCCGAGTATTGGCAACACCTTGGAGCGTGATACACGCGCCGCCCAGTAATGCAAAAATAATTCCTCTCATATGTACGCTCCTTATTCAATCACTTCGACTTCTATTATTAAATGATAAATTGACTCTGAACGCCAAGGACAAATGTCCTGAGCTTTGAAGTCACAGCATCTAGAGTACAATAAAGAACCCGGGAAATCCAGATGGGGCATGAAGAGATGCGTGGCATATATGCTCAGTACTCATTTTTCATCATAGCTAGCTATCCAGGAAATGAAACGAGAGTCTGCCGAGCGCACCCCGGAGCATAGAAAGTATCCAAAGCTCCAGGGTAGGACAGGCAATGAGATTAGTGCAATACAATCAGCTTGAAAATCCTCTCCGTACAAATCAATGATTCTATTAGATCACAGTGTACACAGGCTTCTCGCCTACAAAACGAACAGACAATTCGGGAAAACGTTCTGCCAACCTGTCTGCCAATAGCTTCATTCCCGGAGCCTCGCTCTCAGCATGTCCCAGCATGATCAGTGCCTTGGACTTGCCTTGTTGTACGGCATCACGGATATATTCCGGTGTCTCCCACTCGAATCCTTCCCCAGCAATGATGAGGTCCAATTGCTCATTCTGAATCAAGGGAATCGTCACATGTCCATTACCACGAAAACCTACCAGTACCGCTGCGCGTATACAGACTATTTCCGCATTGCCTGCAACGCGTAAATAATCGATCCCTAGGGAACTTTTCACATGGTGAGCAATAGCTTCAACGGTTTGTCCTTCCGGAAAAGAAAGGACGTCTGCTTCCGGTAGTCGTTGCTCCACATAAGAGGACCACCCCAAGGCCTGAATCAGTCCTTCGGTAATGCCATCCGGTTGGAAGCGGTGGATGATATCATGACATCGATAGATGGAAATGCCTGCTTCGTCGATCAACTTTCTTTTGTCCATATAAACCGAATCATTTGCAAGCGGATCCGTATGACTGTGATGGTTATAAAACGGAGATTCATGCGCAATGATCAAGTTCGCACCGTGCTGTATGGCTTGTTCAATAACATAATGTGTGGGCATAAAAGCAAAGATAATACCTTTGACCTTACAATCAAGTGAGCCCGTAATGAGCTGATCTACCGTGTTTTCCGGCAATTCAATGTTATCTGTGAGGTGAAGCACAACGTCTTGAACAGTAAGATCCATAGAATTCATTCCTCCAGTGACAGGATATAAAGTTAGTGTACCATGTTGACATCTGAAATCTACTGCCTTTCAGATTATAGGGTCGTTTTTATTGTTTTCGGTTAATACTACAACATACGGATTACAGTGAGTTAAGATAACAACGGAGGAATGCACTGGTTGTTTACGTATGCTGGATTCATATAGTTTTCTCAAATAAGAATAAGTATACTTACATAGAGTCTTTAACAGAACAGATTGTGAAAGGGGAAAACTACGATGACAGCAACAACTATTATGGAACGTCTGAAGAGCGAGACAGCTCATTATCACAGACAAGTAGAACAGAACCCTTATGCAAAAGCCATTATGAATCAAACTGTGACTATAGAAGAATATAGAACTTATTTAGAGAAATTTTATGGATTCCTGAAACCGCTGGAGGATCAGGCTGTGCAGCAGCCTTTCTGGGAAAGTACGGGACTGGATATTGAGATTAGAGGCAAGGCTGGACTCTTGGAAAAAGATTTACGAAATCTGGGTGCCAGTGAAGAAGAGATCACTCAACTTCCGCTCTGTGAAGAATTACCGGATATTTCAACACCTGCCCGTTTGTTCGGATATCTGTATGTAATTGAGGGGTCCACGAACGGTGGACAGATTATGACCAAACGTTTGTCGCAGTTCCTGCCCATTGAAGCTGATCGTGGATTGGAATATTTCAATGCTTACGGCTCAGATACAAGAACAAGATGGAGCGAGTTTACAGGTTTGCTGCGGCAGTCCATCAGCACGCCAGAAGATCATGACAACATGGTGCACAGTGCATCAGAGACATTCCGACTACTGGATCAATGGATTAATACGGACAAGTAACATCCCACTTCATCAACCCAAACGCCTGCAGGACGAACTTTTTTTCATTATTTTAAAAGGTATCTATATAAGTTGATTTAATCATTTACACCTAACGGAGAGGACAGAAAAAAGCTGGAAAAGCGAAGCGCTCGCATTTATAACCAGATTTTTCCCTTTTTAGAAAAGGGAATCGAGAAAATCTGGGGATAACAGCGATTGGAAGGTTATTCTGTCATCGTAGTATCGTGTAAATAATTATTAATTCAACTTATATAACATCATGAGAGGGGATTTTCCTGGCCATGGCCGAACCGAAGTCCAAGAAAGAACAAAATTTGTTAAACCGCACATTGCTTCATCAGGGAACATACACAAATGATCCGATAGATCTGAATAACTGTGACAAAGAACCCATTCATATCCCCGGCTTTATTCAACCTCATGGTGTTCTTTTGGCCATCAATACCAGTCTTACGCCAACCATTGTTCAGTGTAGCCAAAATACGGAGGACCATCTGGGTATTGCCTATGAAGACGTTCTGGGCATGCCTTTGGAAAATCTGATCAGCGAGGAAGATGAACGCAAACTGTTGGCTAGCAGCTTCAATGCAGATGTAACCTCTGATTTGCATTACATGGATCTGACCATTAAGGTATCCGGTGAGAACCGGGTCTTCTCCTCTGTTCTTCATGAAAGTGAAGGTCTGCTTATTCTGGAGATCGAGCCTTTTTATGAAAAAGAGGACATGGAGACTACCGACTTTGAGTGGATATCCCGATTCTTCGGTCGAATCAAAAGTACAGATAGTCGCGTGGAAGCAAGTCAGATTGCGGCTGAACAGGTGAAGGAAATGCTCGGTTACGACCGGGTGATGATCTATGAGTTTGACGAGCAATGGAATGGTAAAGTTATTGCTGAAGCGCGTGAACAAGAACTCGAACCATTCCTGGGACATCACTATCCGGCATCGGATATACCAAAACAGGCTCGGGAGTTGTATCTTCGCAATTGGCTGCGAACGATTGTGAATGTAAATTATGCACCTGTGGGGATTGTGCCTATGCTTCAACCGCTCACAGGCAAACCGCTAAATTTGAGTCTTTCGGTCTTGCGCAGCGTATCTCCACTTCATATCGAATATTTGCATAATATGGGTGTAGGTGCGACTGTAACGATCTCGCTCATTCATAACAATCAACTGTGGGGACTCATTACATGCCATCATTATAAGGCCAGATATGTACCCCATCGCGTACGGAATCTGTGCAATTTCCTGGGCGCGTTTTTCTCGAATGAATTGTTTCAGCGTCAGCAACTCGATGATTATCAATCAGAGATTCAATCACGTGAAGCCGCTTCACGAATTGCCAACATTTTTATCGGTAACACAAGTCCTGCCCGAGTGCTTGAGGAATTACAGGGAGAAGAAGAGACGGTGTTAAATCTGATGGGTGCTACCGGAGCAGCAATCTGTTACCAGGACAAGTTGTTGTTGTATGGTGAAACGCCAAACAGTGGACAGATTCGTGAACTGGCAGGTTGGCTTGCAGGAAAGTCCGAGGATTATAGTTATCATACGTCGAAGCTGAGTGCAGAGTATGAAACATCCAAAGCTTATCAGGATAAGGCTTCCGGGGTTATTTATGTTGCCATTTCGCCTGGACAGCATAACTACATGCTCTGGTTCCGACCTGAGGTTGTCCAGGTTGTCGATTGGGCGGGTGACCCAGCCAAAGCGGTGCTCAAGACGGATGACGGCATGCGTCTGTCGCCTCGTAAATCATTCGAGAAATGGCGTGAGTTTGTAAAATCAACTTCGTATCCTTGGACATCCAAAGAGCTTAGCGTGTTACCTTTACTCAAAACCATTGTACGTCGGCAGACAGAGAACCAGTTGGTTCAGGCCGAAGAACAGGCGCTGCAGAATGCTCGTATTTTGCGACAAAATGAACAGCGTTATTTGCAGTTAATGGATTACTCGCCCGTGGCATTTTTTACTTTGACTGACGGCCAGATTATCTACTGTAATACGAAGGCTGCCGAGTTGCTCGGGTTCGAGAGTTCCAAAGACCTGATGGGCAAGGACTTCAGGGCGTTTGTACCTGAGCAAACGAGAGTGACGTTGCAACAGAATTTTGAGGAATTAAAGCACAATAACACAAGTTTGATTACCAGCCAGTCGTATTTCACCACAGCAGCAGGTACCTCATTGTTGCTTGAAATTACACTTGCTTCTGTTACGCACGCGGGTAAACCTTCTGTGATGGTCCTATTGCACAGCGGCGCTTCCCACCATGAACAGGACAATTACACTGAAACGACGAGCCAGCTTCAGAACTATCTGACGACAGATCCGTTAACGGATATGCCAATTCAGACGGTGTTCAAGTCACAGCTTCAAGCTGACTGGGATGACTGTTTACAGGAAAAATGCAGTCTGGGACTGCTCATTATAGATATTGACGATTTCCGTTCGTATAATGCAGCATACGGCCTTCAAGGAGGCGACCTTTGTCTGCAATGGATCGGTGAGGTGCTTACCGTGGTTAGCGAACAGCATGAAGCGCAGATCTCTCGTCTTGGCGGAGGTACATTCATGTTGAAATTAAAGAGCACAACGTCTGAATATGCAGCTAAACTTGCGGAAGAAATTAGACGGCACGTGCTCGCTCTCCAGATTCAGCGGGAATTAACGGGTCCGAGCGGAGTTGTCACTGTTAGTGTTGGCGGTGCAGTACTGGTGCCAGAAGAGCTTTTCGATGCATCCGACCTAATCGAAAAAGCGAGTCGAGCGTTGGCCCAAGCGAAAAGTGAAGGGAAAAATCGCGCAATTGTCGTGTGATTACGCCTGTGCAACGTTCGATTTGAAACGATACAATCATTATTTGAAAAAAGTTAAATAGACATGATGAAAAGAGGGCAGAAATGCCTTCTTTTTTGTGTCCAAGAATGTCTAAATTTCGTCACCGCAGACACAGGACAAGTGATATAATGATCCCTATGGATACACTTGTTCGTATTCTGTCTTGGAGGAGGGTGAGATTACGTTCTATGAAAGACAACTCAAGACAATTGGAATTTATGGAGATAGATCTGAGTGAAGAACCTGAAACAGCAGCAGTTCCGGTTCCTGATCGTTCAACCATTGTGCAGTCTGCACATGATACGATGCAGCATCCTGGAGGCATATTGTCCTCAGAGAAACGTTTTGTGGAGGAAGCAAAGCAGTGGGTAGAGATGGAGGGGGATGTATCCCCGTGGGTTCCCTTTATGAGTTACTGGCCAACGTATGGCGTGATGAACGAAGCCCAGCGTAAGTGGTATATGTTTTGGAGAAAGGAAGTACGTCAGGGGAGATACCCGGATACCGATCTGTCCTATCTATTTGTTCATATCTACGAGTTAATTAACGGCATTGGCTGGCAGAATCCTCAGGATGGTTATGATCAATTGAAGCAGCTATGGGTGAACTACCGTGAACGGCTGCCCCAATTAAATATATATATGCAAGAATGGATGGTCGATTATGTGCTGGTCCACCAGATGGAGATGTCCTTATCCGAGGTCATGGGCCTTTCGGGCGGATACCTGCCAGCAGAGATGCTAGATAGGGAGTTGCAACGTATTTTACAGGATAAGGTATCGGATATCTCGCTGAATATGTTGCAAAGATACTACGATTACGATATTACACTCAGTAAGTTCTATAGAGATGGCGGCAAAGAAGTAATGGAGCAGTACATCCCACAGGTCATGGCGTTGGTTCATTCGTATCTGGAACGCACCCGACAAGTTGGACTGCTGCCTGAGTGTGATCCCAACGATGAACGTACGATGGAGCGCATTCTGTTTCGCAAAGCAGTCTATGATGATTCGATCTATGGAAGATCGGTATCATTCAGCTATATGCCCATAGGTGAACAGGCTGAATTTGTACAGATGGTTACGCGGATCTATCGATGTACTGAAAATAAACTTCGAGAACTGCTTGGATTCAGAGGCCGATTGCGAGGACAGACTCTTGAACCCGAACTTGCGAATCTGATTGAACGTTACCTGGACAAAACATATGCGATCGAACAGGCGGAGTCTGTGGAACAACCGATGATTCGTATTGATTCAGAGAAACTGGCGTCGTTACAGCAGGAAAGTGAGTACGTGAGATTGGCGCTTACAATTGAGGATGATCACCCTTCTGAAGAGAAGGATGACGAGGTTCATAACGCAAATGTTACAAGCAATTCAGTCGATGCACTGGAAGCAAGGAATGAGATCACTCCAACTGAAGGTTCCATGGAGTCGGGGCCATCCGCAGTAGAGATTGCAACAGGAGCGCAAGTAGAATCTATTAGGTTGCAGTGGGACGAGTCTGCTGAGGCTGATCTGGATGAAGAATGGCTGCTCTTTGCCAAGGAACTCTCCCCTCAGCAGGTGCAAACGATTCATGTTCTACTTGGCGCAAGTCCAGATACGGAGCTGATGCGTCTGGCTGAGCAATATGGAACGATGCCTACGCTTCTGCTGGATGAAATTAATGATGTGGCTATGGAAACGATCGGTGATCTTCTGATTGATGCTGATCGGATTGTTCCTGATTATATAGATGTGTTCGAACATGTGAAGAGGTGATATTCAGTGACAGAACTTAAAATACCAAAGCGGCTGACCACCGCACTTGTAAATTCATTGACAGCTGGTGTTGTCCCGAGAATTGGACTGGAGCAGATTGCCGTTGGCCGGAAACCGGAAGTGGAAGCCATCTTGCGGGATATGGACAATATTGCGGAGGGTGGAGCAGCGTTTAAACTCATTACGGGTCGTTACGGCAGCGGTAAAAGCTTTCTTTTGCAGATGATTCGTAACTATGCGATGGATCGGGATTTTGTTGTGGCAGATGCGGATCTGTCACCTGAGCGTCGATTGGTGGGAACCAAAGGCCAGGGACTTGCCACATATCGCGAACTGATGACTCGTCTGTCTACACGCACACGCCCGGATGGGGGAGCGTTGGAGCCGATTTTGCAAAAATGGATCGCAGGGCTGCAACAATCCACGATGCAGAGTCAGAACTTGCGCCCGGATGATCCCGCTCTGCCGCTTGAGGTAGAGAAACAGATTTATGCGGTGACGGGGGAAATGCAGAATCTGGTTCACGGCTTTGATTTTGCCAAAGTACTGGCGTCATACTGGAACGGGTACAAGCTCGCTGATGATGATCGCAAACAGGCGGCTCTACGCTGGCTTCGAGGAGAATTTGCAACCAAAACGGAAGCGAAAAAAGAACTGGCTGTTGGTGTTATCATTGACGATGACAACTGGTATGACTACTTCAAATTGTGGTCTGAATTCACAGCTCGCATTGGTTACAAAGGATTGCTGCTGTTCATTGATGAAGCGGTGAATCTGTACAAAATTACAAACAGCGTCTCCCGTCAAAGCAACTATGAGAAATTGCTGACTATGTTTAATGATACAATGCAGGGCAAGGCGGAGCACCTGGGCATATTTGTAGGTGGTACGCCGCAATTTGTGGAGGATGAACGGCGCGGACTATACAGCTATGAAGCGCTTCGCTCCAGGCTTATTGATGGTCGTTATGCAGCCAAAGCGTATGCAAATTATACGGGTCCGATCCTGAAGCTTGCGATGTTATCACATGAAGAGATTCTGATTCTACTTCAGAAGCTGCGGCAGATTCATGCTCTACATTTTGGATACAGTGCAAGTCTTACGGATGAACAATTGGTTGATTTTATGCAAACGGCGGTGAACCGACTGGGTGCGGATGAATTGCTGACCACGCGTGAAGTGGTACGGGACTTTATGGATGTACTGCATACGCTCCACCAGAATCCCGAAGTGACTTATACTCAATTACTTGGTGAACGGGCTACCAAACCTCAGGAAACGGGCAAAGGGGCGGATGCTTCCGCAAATTCGGATGATCTGGACGATTTCCTGGCGGAGTTTGAATTATGAGTGATAATCCATTCTATCGGCTGGCGCCATTCGTGCAGGAATTTATTTATAAAAAAAGATGGGAATCGCTTCGGCCTGCTCAGATCGAGGCCTGCAATATCTGTTTTCATACCTCGCATCATATGCTGATTGCGGCGGGAACGGCCTCCGGCAAAACGGAGGCGGCTTTTTTTCCTGCATTGACCGAGCTCTATGAACGGCCTTCCAAATCAGTGGGCATTTTGTACATCGGACCTCTGAAAGCCCTGATTAACGACCAATTCGAACGTCTTAAGGATCTGTTAACCGAAGGAAATATTCCGGTTTGGCATTGGCATGGGGATGTGCCTCAGGCGGAGAAAACAAAACTGATGAAAAATCCGTCCGGTGTGCTTCAGATTACGCCAGAATCGCTGGAAGGTCTGCTCATGAATCGACCAAATGCAATCCCGGCGCTGTTTCATGATCTGCGCTATGTCATCATCGATGAGGTGCATGCTTTCATGGGGGCGGATCGGGGGATTCAAGTACTCAGCGAGCTTGCCAGAATCGAGCGTATGGCTGGCTGTGCACCGCGAAGAGTGGGCTTGTCCGCTACGCTTAGTGACTATGATGCGGCTACATCTTGGCTTGCTGCCGGAACGCAGCAGGGAGTGGATGTGGTCTCTTCTCCAGGTGGTCGCAAGCTGCGACTGCGGGTGGAACATTTCTCTTTTCCAGATGCGCAGGATGAAGAGCAGGCGGAGCAGCTTCATAACGCACGCAAAGCGTACTACGACTTCATCTATGAGAGCACACATCGTAAAAAAGCGTTGATCTTCACCAACAGCCGTACCGACGCCGAGGTCACTATACTTGAGATGCGGCGGGTCGCGGCTCGCAGGCAAGAGCGTGATGTGTTCCATGTGCATCATGGAAGTATCTCCGCCATGCTGAGGGAGGAAACGGAAGCTGCCCTGCGCACCGGATCGGGGCCTGCGGTTGCTGCGGCAACGGTCACGCTTGAACTGGGCATCGATCTGGGCGAGCTGGAACGTGTGGTTCAGCTCGGTGCACCGTATAGTGCGTCCAGCTTTGTACAGCGTCTGGGACGTTCGGGGAGACGAGAGGACATGGCATCGGAGATGCTTTTTGTATGTCCGGAGGAAGAGGACGAGGAAGCGCAATTGCCAGCACGTATGCCGTGGACGTTGATGCGTGCGATTGCTGTTATCGAACTGTATGTAAAAACGAAGTGGGTCGAGCCGCTTGAAGCCCGCAAAATACCCATAGGTGTGCTCTATCATCAGACGATGAGCATGTTGAAAAGTATGGGGGAGGCGGAGCCGAGAGATCTTGCAGAAGCCATCCTTTCGCTTGCTCCATTTGCGTTGATTAGACCTGATCAATATCAGGTTTTCCTGAATTACCTCATTGAGACGGATCATCTGCAATGGACAGAGGATCGAACATTGATCATCGGTCTGACAGGTGAGAAAATTGTGAATAATTATCGCTTCTACGCCGTGTTTAAAGACGATGAGGAACATAAAGTACTAAACGGCTCAGAAGAGATTGGTTCGATTACAACCGTGCCTCCACCTGGCTATTGCTTCTCGCTCGCAGGCAAACTGTGGAAAGTGGAAGAGGTCGATCACAAGCACAAGGCTGTGTATGTGAAGTCTGCAAAAGGTAAGGTAGATACGTTATGGCTTGGAGCGGGAGGGGATATTCATACATCGGTGGTACAGAAAATGCGTGAAGTGTTGTCCGACTCAGTGATCTATCCTTACCTGTCACCACAAGCCGTCAATCGACTTGAACGGGCGCGCCGCCTAGCTCGTGAAAGCGGACTGTTGAAGCAGGTTGTCATTCCGGCAGGGGGAGATTCGATGTATGTTCTTCCTTGGGTGGGAAGTAAATCATTCCGTACATTGGAGCGCCTGATGAAGCATAATCTGTCCAAGAAACTTGCCTTGCGGTCCGTTGTGCCCATGGAGCCATATTATTTTGTGGTGTCCGGCAAGGTCGATGAACGAACATTATTAGCCGAGATCATGAGTGAGTGTCGGACGGCTGAAGACGCATCTGCGTTACTGGCTGAAGATGAAGCTCCTTATCTGGGCAAGTATGATGAATTTGTCGCGCCGCCTTTGATCCGTGAGGCTTTTGCCGTGGATGGGCTGGATCTGGATGGATTGAAGGAAGGTTTACAGCAAACATTGGAGTGGGACTCCTCAGGCTCTAATCGAACCTGACGTTTTTTTATGCGGAATAGGGTTGACAGCATCTCACCTCCCATGTAATATATGAAAAGTCGTCACACACGAAATACATCAAATTGCATATATCATTTCGTATAACCTCGCAGGCCGAAAGTGTACACAGGGCGAGGGTCTCTACGGGAAGCCTATACTTCCTAACTACGATGCCAAGGAATCAATGTATTCCTTGCTCGTAGTTAGGATTTTTTGCATTTAGATGGTGTCTGTGACCTTGGCATGAACCAACATGCGGGCGTATTTTTCTTATCATCAGGAGGTTTATTCACAATGAAATATTATCTGTCCGTTCTCGCGGGAGCGATGAGCTATGGCATATTATCCACGATTGTGGTTCTGGCGTATGGCGAAGGATATAAACTTGGAGAGGTTGTGGGAACACAGCTGATTACGGGTTTTCTTCTTTCCTGGATGCTGGCGCTATACACAAGATTTAGAGCAAAACGCAAGTCACAGGCAAATGGCAAAACATCAGGAGCCGTGGCACAGGTATTCAAGCGGTTGACGTGGAAACAACGTCTGTTATTGATGGCTGCCGGAACACCAACGGTAATTACAGGACTCGTGTATTATCAGTCTTTGCGTTATATCCCGGCTTCACTTGCCATTATCCTGTTGTTCCAGTTCACATGGATTAGCGTATTGATTCAGGCGATAAGCAAACGTCAACGTCCAGACAAAGTCACGTTCCTGACGTTGATCATTCTGTTTGGCGGAACTTTGCTGGCAGCGGGTTTCCTGGAACAGGGACTGGGTGAGTTCAACGGTCTGGGTATTGCGCTTGGACTAATGGCAGCCGTAAGTTATTCCCTGTTTGTATTGTTCAGCGGCAAAGCCGTACCTTCAGCGCATCCGGCGTTCCGCAGTGCGTGGATGGTTACAGGCGGATTGATCCTGCTGTGCATTTTGTTCCCGCCGACATTCCTCTTTAACGGATTGATCTGGAGCCAGTTGCTTGTATTTGGATTGCTGCTCGGATTCTTCGGGGCATTCATTCCACCCGTACTGTTCGCTATCGGCGTTCCGCATATTGGAGGCGATATGGCCGGAATTCTGGGTGCAGTGGAGCTTCCAATTGCAGTACTGTTATCCTCTATCGTGCTCCATGAGCATGTCAGCGGATTGCAATGGTTCGGAGTTATTATTGTGCTCATTGGTGTAGCCCTGCCAGAGTTGTATAAATTACGTATGAGACGAAGTCGGAATACACCGATCTATTCCTGAGTTATACCAAAAGGGATATTGCGAAGTATGAACGGGAATACCCGTAGATAAGCCTGAGAAATCAGGCTTTTTTTATTGAAGTAATATGGCTCAATCGCAATAGCCCAGAGGGGTCATTTTCATTGTCATGCGAATCAGGTATGCTTAAAGAATACACCCGTCTGTTGATTGAATATTGATGGGACATCAAATGAGGAGTGTTTACATGAAAAGCTGGTTTGGAAAAACATGGCCTTGGTTAACGCTGGGTCTGACCGTTGTTGTACTGCTTGGATCATTTTTGGTTTATTTTATGGGCAAAGACGTATCCCCGGGATCGGCAAGTGCTGTAACTGCACAAGCTGAGACACCGGAGGATCTGGAGGGATATGAAGTCATTGATGTGGATGTGAGCAACGATGGTTTCGGACCAGACGTTATCGAGGTGAAGGCTGGCGTACCGACCAAAATCAACTTTATTCTGACCCGGTCGGTGACACATGTGAAATCAGTGGGATCACAAAAGCTTGGCATGGATCTATACATGCAAAAGGGACCCAATTATTATACGGTCGACAAAGATCTGCCCAAGGGAGAATATGAGATTCATTGCGGCATGTACATGATATATGCAACGATTAAGGTCGTATAAGCAGAAGGAGCATGGTTTCGGGTTACCGAGCTTTGCTCCTTTTTTTGGTGCGTGATATCATGGGAAAGTGGGTAAAATCGATCAGGAGGTGGCGAAATGAAAGCGCTATTTATTGGAGGGACAGGCACCATCAGTACGGCCATTACGGAGATGCTTGCACAGCAAGGCTGTGAACTGTATTTGATTAATCGAGGCAATCATAACCATGACTTACCTAAGGAAATCAACGTACTTCAAGCGGACATTAATGACGAGACACGTGTAGCGGAACTGATCGCTGATCTGGAATTTGATGTTGTTGCAGACTTTATCGCCTTTGTACCATCTCAATTGGAGAGAGATTACCGTTTATTTAAGAATAAAACAAAGCAGTTTATTTTTATAAGCTCAGCATCTGCGTATCAGACACCTTTGGCTGATTACCGGATCACGGAAGGCACGCCATTATCGAATCCATACTGGGAGTATTCTCGCAACAAGATTGCATGTGAAGACTATCTGATGAAACAATACCGCGAGCATGGATTTCCAGTGACCATCGTGCGTCCGAGCCATACGTATGGCGACAAATCGGTACCTCTCGGTGTTCATGGTGCTCAAGGCAGCTGGCAGGTTCTCAAGCGCATACGTGAAGGCAAACCCGTTATCATCCATGGAGATGGTACCTCACTGTGGACCATTACGCACAATACTGATTTTGCCAAAGGGTTTATTGGGCTTATGGGAAATATCCATGCCATTGGTGAATCGGTACATATCACCTCAGATGAATCCGTCACCTGGAATCAGATTCATGAGATTATAGCTGGCGTGTTGGGCGTTAAGCTTCATGCGGTACATGTACCCTCTGAGTTCTTAGCTGCATGCAGTGACCAGGATCTTCGCGGCGGATTGCTGGGTGACAAAGCCAATACCGTTGTATTTGACAACAGTAAGCTGAAGCGGCTTGTTCCGGAATTTGTAGCAACGACAAGAGCCGATCAGGGCATTCGACGTACGATTGAGCACATTCTGGAGCATCCTGAATTACAGACCGAGGATCCGGAATTTGATGGTTGGTGTGACAAGGTCGTTGGCGCATTGGACGAAGCGTTATTAAAGATCAGAGATGAGAAATGAGAAGTAAGGCGATCATGATCAAGTGTTTACATTCATGCGCTTAATCGTTATAATCAAGAAAAAATGACACTTGTTAGGGGAGGCACCCCAACTTAGGACATCGTTCCTTTGTTGGGGTGCCTTCCTTTTTTTGTGTGCCAAAAAGGAGAGTAGACGTTGAAGAAATCAGGAAAACGTGTGAAGAAACAAGCGGAACAGCTAACCAAGGTGGTGCTGGCATTTGCATTATTATCACCTCAAGCCCTGTTGCTTGAATGGGGCGCAACGACGGTAATGGCTGAAACGGTTGAAACGATCGGGATTGTATCCGATACGTCCAGCATGAAGGCTGTACAGTCCTCCAAGGTGAAAGTGGAGATGAACAGTGACGGTAAATACAGAATTGTATTACTACCAAACACAAATGTATTTTACGGTGGTGATACAGGGAATGTATCCACCATTATCGACCACAACGGATCCCCTGTGAACTTCAAAACATTGCCGCTGAATTATTACCGAATTAACAATAATGTGATTGAAATGTCCCGGCAAAAGGACAATGTGGAATATATTTTGCGTGTATCTATCGTTAATGCTACCTCACAAGGTGGTTACATGAAGGTTGAACTGGAAGCTATTAACCGAAGTGGAACGGCACTGAATTTGGGTGGAACGTTTTATTGGGATACGATGGTGAATGGCAATGATGCATCTCCGTTTGAAGTCATAGAGAATGGATGGCGCAATTATAGCGGTGGTGTTCAGGTAACGGCTTTTTATGCCAATACGTACAATGTTGTGAATGCAGATCGCATATATATGGGCCAGTACAGCAGCCCAGACAGCGCCCAACTCACAGGAGGGTCTTCACCTTCAGCGTTCACTCCAGGCCAGACCGTTACGGCGAGTGATACAGCTGCACAATTTTGGTGGGACGCCAAGACAACAGCGAATCAGGCTTCACGTAAATTTTCAACCATTGTGGGGATTGGCCCCAAAAATGCTCCACCTTCATTTACCTTAACAGCACCCTCTTCGGGTCAAACCTATTACAAAGGCGAGCAACTTCAGATCTCTGGTACAACGCGAGATACGGATGTAGGCGACCTGTTGACCGTGAAATGGTCCATTGATGGTGGGTCCGAGAACATTCTTACCCAGATGACCGCAACGGGTTCAAATCAGTCTTTCAACACCAATTACACATTGCCTGATACCCTGCCAGATGGCACACACACATTGCAAGTATGGGTCATGGATGACAAAGGTGGGGTGTCCTCCGCAGGAACCGTTAACTTTACGGTAAGAAGTTTTGTTGTGCCCGGAACGCCGACATATTCATTGGTTAATTCTAATAACTTGACGGTAAATTGGGATAAGAAGGCGAATGATGTATCCGTTACGTATGAACTGAAGAATATGACCACGAATCAGATCGTGGATACAGGTGCGTCAAACAGTCGGCAGGTGACAGGGCTCACTCCGAATACCAGTTATTCTTTTGCTGTACGTGCCAAAAATTCAAGTGGTACCTTCACGGGGTACTCCAGTCCATCCACCAAATATACATTGGCCAATCCACCCGCTGCTGCGGCTGTGACACAATCAGGCAACTCTGTTACAGCGAGTTGGAATAATAATAGTAACCCTGCGGGCACTCATTACAAAACCGAAATACGCACAGGTGGGCAAGTCCTCGCAACGGGAACAACAACTTCCACACGTTCAGCGTTTGCCCTGACCGGACTCGCGGACGGAAAATATGAAGTATTTGTGGCGGCACTGAATGGAGAAGGGATACAGACCCCATTTATATCCGCTGGAGAGATGATGAAAGATACGACGGGCCCAACTGCTCCTTCTGTTACACTCACGCCATCCTCATGGACCAAGGAAGATGTTCTCGTCACGGTTGAAGAGGGGAAAGATGCCTTAAGCGGAACTCAGAAGACTGAAGTGAAAGTTGGTCCGGCAGGAGAATGGCGTGAATACAGCGCTCCGTTTACCGTAAGCAGTGAAGGCAACACAACTGTTATGGCACGCAGTATTGATGCGTTTGGTAATACAGGACAGGAAACGGCTGTGACAGCCAGAGTAGATCGGACGGCACCAACGCCTCCCGTCATATCGTTGAACCCGCCGGAATGGACAAAAGCGCTGGTAATCGTGACATTAACGGAGGGTACGGACGAAGCAAGTGGCATTGGTCTGACACAGTATAAGCTGGGAAGTGAGGGAGAATGGATCGACTACAAGGCTCCTTTTACACTGAATGAAGAAGGGATAACCGAGATTTACGCACGAAGTGTTGACTGGGCCGCCAATGTCAGTGCTTCCACTTCAGCAACAGCCAGAATCGACAAGACTGGGCCTGAGCAACCAACGATTACGTTAAGTGAAGAGGATTGGACGAATCAGGATGTAACTTTTGCAATAAACAGTGGTGAAGATTCTGGCAGTGGGCTTGCCAAGAGCCAATATCGACTTAACAAAGAAGGTCCTTGGATCGATTACAAGGGCGAAGTGACGGTTGCCGATGAGGGAGAAACGATCATATATGCACGCTCACTTGACCGTGTAGGCAATATAAGCACGTCAGCTCAGGCTACAGTTCGAATTGACACGACAGCTCCAACCGAGCCGGTGATTCGTTTGAGTTCTTCTGGATGGAATAAAGAACATGTGCAATTCACGATCACTGGTAGTGTCGATGAACGAGCGATATCCTATGAATACAGCATAAATGATGCCCCGTATATGACAGGAAATAGCGGTACAGTTAGTACAAACGGCGCTACCACCATTCGGGCGCGAGCAAGGGATACCGTTGGTAATGTGAGCAAGGAAGTCAGTCGTATCGCCTATGTAGATCAGATGGCTCCCACGATTACATTTGCACCGAACGGACATGGCTGGACGGACATGGACATATCCACTACCATTCAGTATGCCGACGCCTACTCAGGCATTCAAGAACTGGAACGATTCTATCAAGTTACGAACAGTGCAGAATCACCGGATCATTGGCTTGAAGCTCGCTCTGACGAGCATAAAATATCCATCGAATCGGAAGGCATATGGTACATCCATGCCAAAACCATGGACAGAGCAGGTAATACATATGAGACAACATCATCACCTTACCATATTCAACGCAAGCCCGAGCAACTGAGTCATGTGAGAATGACACAGATTGCTGAGACATCAGCTGAACTTACAGTGGATTTGCCAACAGGGGGAAGGTATACCAATGGATATCAGTATGAGATAACGAATAAAACGACAGGACAGTCATGGACACTGGATTATCCTAACCACAGTATAATCGATCACTCCCTAAGCGGTGGTCAGGTCTATGAATATGAAGTTAGAGTGAGAAACCACACCGGAGTAAGTGATGCAGTTAGCGCTCAAGTATTAACGATCCCGGCAGCTCCCGGAACGTTGCACGTTCGAAAAGTAGATTCCCAGCCCAATTTGGCCGAAATTCAGTTTGATTCAGTAAGAGGAGCAGATGCTTACCGCATCATCGCTGCTACTTCGGACGGTACCACCGTGTATGATCAGACGGTATCTGACCCTGCAAACCTACCCTATATCAGCAACCTCGTTCCAGGAACCATTCATAACATTTCGGTAACGGCAATGAATGAAAGTGGAGCAGGTGGAAGCAGTAGAACCGGATTCCTCACACTGCCGGCAATGCCCGGTGAGTTTATGGCCGTTCAAATTCAGGAGCATGATATTTCATTAGAATGGGAGACAGTGACTTCTGCAACGTATTATGGTCTTTCACGCGATGGAACAGCCATATATGAAGGAGAACAGACGGAGTATCTGGACTCGGGTCTGGATAGCGGAACGGAGTACAGCTATACGTTAATTGCCGGAAATGAGACAGGAACAGGACCGTTGGCAGGATTACCTTTGCTCAAGACGTTACCTGGACAGGTGTCCGGCTTACAGGTATCAGATGCTTCTACAGCGAGCCTTCGTCTGAATTGGGAAGCAGTACGAGGAGCCGATCGTTATGAGTTATTGTTGAATGGAGAGAAGTCGGGAACGGTTCCTGCTGGAACCCAAGAATGGGTCTTTGCGGGACTGAGTTCAGGAACATCTTATCAACTGGATGTACAAGCAGTGAACGGGAGTGGACAAGGTATACGAAGCTTAGTATCAGGAACAACACTACCAGAGAGCCCGTCGGGACTTCACGTTGTTCAAGTAACTGAACAGGGAGCAATTTTGAGCTGGGAACCTGTAGCTGGGGCAACGAAATATCGGGTGGACATCGATGGACAGAGCCATGAAATATCAGATACACAACTCGCAGTTCACCACCTGTCAAGCAGTCGTGAGTATACCTATGAAGTACAGGCGGGCAATGCTGCCGGGTACGGTGCATCCACCAGTGGTACAATCCTTACGCTACCTAGCAGGCCGGAAGGACTGAATGTCACATCGACTGATGAGACAAGTATGGGACTTGCATGGCAAGCTGTAGATACGGCGAATCTCTATATTGTGAAAATCAATGGAACAGAAGTGGGCAGAACATCAGAACTGGCCTACACGGTTGAGGGATTATTGCCAGGTACAGAGTACGCTTTAGAAGTTCAGGCTACGAATGCTACTGGTCTAGGTGAGACAGCGCAGCTCATACGATTGTCCAAACCTGTGTCGCCTGCCGAAGTACTTGTTGATCCAGGAGTACATCATGCAAAAGTTTCCTGGTCTGTCGTGGAAGGTGCCGCTGAATACGTGATTGAGCAGAAGGGCAAGGAGATCTATAGAGGAATGGAGAATGAAGCAATGATTACAGGGCTCCAGGATGGAACCTTCCATCGTTATCAACTATGGGCAGTCAACAGACAGGGAACCCGTTCTGAAGCCACGGATGTATCTCTGCTGACTTTGCCTGAGAAACCCGTTAAGGTTGCAGTATATGATGTGGCAAAAAACAGCCTGGGTCTGGATTTCAGTAACACTGGTGTCCAAGGGGCAGATCATTACGTCATTGAACGGGATGGAAGAGAGATCGCTCAGATGGATTCAAGTGAAACCCAATTTGTAGACAAGCATCTGTCGCCAGGAACGAAATACACTTATGTAATTCGGGCAGTCAATGCGAGTGGAACGAGTGGGCCGCTTACTTTCAGTGTAATGACTCAAACGTTGCCATTGATTGCAGAAAGTATAACAGTGAAAGCCGGAACACATGAGGTGGATCTGGCTTGGGATGTTGTTAAGGGAGCGGCTGCATATGAGATTCGTAATCGGGTAACGGGAGATGTACAGAGCGTCTCTGAACCGTCTGTACATCTCAATAGCATGCTGGATGGCACAGCGTATGAATTCGAACTCGTCGCGATTAATGAAGATGGTCATCGGTCAGAGTCTATTCAGATTCAGGTTTTAACAAAACCTATATCACCTCAGACGGCAGGCATAACACACGTCACAGATCAGACTGCGGTGCTGGATCTGACTGGAAGCTCTACACGGGGAGCAGAGCAATTCATCATTATGCGGGATGGCGTTGAAGTCGCTAAGGTTCCAGCAGATCAATCTTCATTTGAAGATCATGGACTGACACCAGGAGAGCATTACATGTATACCATCAAAACATCGAATGCAACGGGTGAGAGTGACACAGGTTTCGAAGTTCACGTGCGAACGTTGCCTGCGACCATTAATGAACCTTTACATGCAAGCATGATTGGGGAAAAGGAGGGATTGATCTCTTGGCCAAAGGTACAAGGTGCGGAGGGATATATCATACGTATCGGAGATCAGATGTTCACCACTATTGAAGAAGGGGATATCACAGAGGTGATATTAACTCATCTGGAGAGTGCAACCCGATATGATCAGGTACAGATTATTCCTTATAATACGGCTGGTTCAGGAAGCCCAATGACCGTGACTCCTTTTTACACCTTGCCTCATGTTGATTCACTGGAAATGAAGATATACCCGGAGACAGACCATGCCAAATTGGAATGGGACTTCCCTTATGGGAACGAAACATTCGTTGTATTGCTAAATGGTACTGAAGTATATAGAGGCAAAACAAAAGAGTTTATTGTTGATCAACTGGATGAAGGCAAGCAGTACCCGATTGAAATCTACACAGAGAATGATCAGGGAGATGCTTCGAAGAAGCTGGCGTATTCTGTCCTGACCAAGCCAGCAGCTCCTGTCAAAGTGGAGTATCATTCGGCGAAGGACCACATTCGTCTTCTATTGGAACAGAGCCGGGTTGAAGGTGCCGAGCAGTTCATCATTGAGCGTGACGGTGTGGAGGTTGCTCGTGTTCCTGCTGACGAAATGTTCTATGACGACAAGGAACTTGAACCGGGCGTGAACTACAGCTATACAGTCAAGACCATGAATGCTTCGGGCAGTAGTGATGGTGGTTATTACCTTCATGCAATGACTTTGCCCGGTAGTGCTGCTTCACCTCCTGTAGTAGAGGGACGTTCCATGTATGGTGCAGACATCGTATGGGAACTGATTCCTGGTGCTGCGGGTTATCGAATCTATCGAAATGAAGAGCTTGTGGGAACAACAACGGAGACATCCATACATGTGTCTGAATTAATCAGTGCAGAGCGTTATACTGACTTTGCAATCATTCCATTTAATGAGGCAGGGGAGGGTGAGGCGCTAAAGGTTCCGGAATTCGAGACGTTGCCTTCCGAGGAACTGACAGTAGCAGCCATAGCGCAAGGTACTAATACGATTAAGCTAACTTGGGAACTGGATTCAATGAATGAGGTGATTGTGATCACCCATAAAGATCGTGAGATCTTCCGTGGCACCGAGCGTAGTCATGTATGGACAGGACTGAATGCCGAGCAGCATTATGAGGTGGTTGTATGGACGGAGAATTCAGCAGGTGAGAAAAGTGAAAGCAAACGGGCCGCAGCCATGACTTTTCCGTATCCACCATCCGCCTGGAGCGGTAGTGGTGCAACCCCAAGTCCAAACGTTACATCGGAACAAGCCGATGAGGTGAGTTCACAACCTGAACCTTCTGATGAGCAACCTGAGTTACCTGCGAAAAAAAATATCAAATTTATCGATATCAGTCAAACATACAATAAAGATCAGATTACCTGGCTTGCGGAACAAAATATCATTCAAGGTGTAAGTGAAACTCGCTTCGAGCCACGCCGTCCGATCACGCGTGAAGAATTTACCGCATTAATCGTGCGTCTGATGGGTGTGGATACAACGGTTAATGAACAACAACATGGATTTCAGGATGTAAACGACGACGATTGGTTTGCTCCTGAGATTAAGGCAGCCGTTCACCATGAGATGGTCCAAGGTATGGGGAATAGGAAATTCGCTCCTCCACATGCGCTGGTGACACGGGAACAGGCATCCAAGATTATAGCCAATGTTGTCCGTAAAATCAGACCGGAACCGCTGACTTCCCCAAGAGCGTTTACCGACCAGACTGATGTATCTGATTGGGCCAAAGAAGAAGTACAGGAACTTGCAGGTTTGTACATGATTACTGGATATGAAGACGGCAGCTTCCGTCCCATGCAGCACTTAAGCAGATCCGAAGCTGCAGCGCTGATCTTCCGTTTAAATAAGCTGATTCAAGTTATGGATGAGAAGCGTACAGATCAAGTGGAGAAAGCGTCAGCGTTCGATCGTCATATCTAGATTGAATTGATTCTTACATGTGATACTGTAATCATCGGCAGTAACGACATTACCGCTTGATTGGTTTTTAATGTTATAATAGGTTGCCAATATGATAAAAAAGGGTAATGAACAATGGTGATGAATAATGAATAATAAATTTATCCGGATATATGAAGATATTGCAGATCGTATTCGGACCGGAGAGATTGAGGCAGGGACGCTGCTTCAATCGGAACTGGATCTATCGGAAAGTTATCAAACGTCTCGAGAGACTATTCGCAAAGCATTGAAAATGTTGTACGAAGAAGGTTATATTCAGAAGATTCAAGGCAAGGGCTCGATTGTACTGGACATACGCAAGATCGATTTTCCCATCTCAGGTCTGGTTAGCTTCAAGGAATTAGCCAAAAAAATGGGACATCGCGCTCAAACGTATGTGAAGGTTTTCGAGGAGCAACAAGTGGATCAGGCGTTGCACAAGAAAATTAACTTTGGTCTGAATGAACAGGTCTGGGAGATCAGACGTGTGCGCAAAGTGGATGGAGAGCATGTCATACTGGACAAAGATTACATTAGCCAGCGGCTTGTTCCTGGGCTCAGCAAAGAGATCTGTAATGATTCCATCTATCAGTACATTGAGCAAGAGCTGGGGCTTTCCATTTCGTTTGCCAAAAAAGAGATTTTGGTGGAAGAACCCACCGCTGAGGACAGGGAATTACTTGACCTTGAAGGTTTCCACAATGTAGTTGTGGTGAGGAGCCAAGTCTACCTGGAGGATGCCAGTCAATTTCAGTATACGGAGTCGAGGCATCGACCGGACAAGTTCAGATTTGTGGATTTTGCACGTCGCAGATAAGTTAATCAAGATCGATCAGAGAGTACCTTTCACTGCATTATTCAGTGGATAGGTACTCTCTTTGGTTATGAGGGAATCCGAAGATCGTCCATCAAGAACCGCTTAATGTCAATGTTCTTCCCGCATGTCAGAGCGTATGATCACAATATATACGAGGCCGAGGAGTGAGCGAGTTGAATCACGTGACAGCAAAATCAAATGTTCGCATATGGGAAGAAACCAGAGATATTCCAACCTATGGTACAGGTAAACCGGACAAAAATCCGATGTTTCTTGAAAAGCGAATCTATCAGGGAAGTTCGGGTAAGGTGTACCCACATCCCGTGATCGACAGCATTGAAGATGAAGCAAAAATGAAGTCGTATCGATTAATTATTCTCGAAAATGAATATGTACGTATTGAGATGATGCCCGAACTGGGTGGACGGATCTATCGCGCGCTGGATCGGACCAACAACTACGATTTTGTATATTATAACCGGGTAATTAAACCTGCACTTGTGGGTCTGGCAGGGCCATGGATTTCTGGGGGAATCGAATTCAACTGGCCACAGCATCATCGGCCCAACACGTTTGGTCCAGTCGATTATACATTTGGCAGTAATGAAGATGGAAGCGCTACCGTGTGGGTGGGTGAGATTGATCGCATGTATGGTACCAAAATGACCGCTGGCTTCACATTACATCCCGGCAAAGCCTATCTTGAAATCCATGCCGAGGTATACAATCGCACCAGCGCACCTCAAACTTTTCTATGGTGGGCCAATCCGGCTGTAGCTGTCAACGATCATACGCAATCCGTCTTTCCACCTGATGTAACGGCTGTGCTGGACCACGGAAAACGGGACGTATCCCGCTTTCCAATCGCAACCGGCACCTATTACAAGATGGACTATTCCGAAGGTGTGGATATCTCGCGCTACAAAAATATACCGGTTCCAACATCCTATATGGCGTATAAGTCGGATTATAATTTTGTAGGGGGTTATGACCATGGGATCCAGGCAGGTTTGTTGCATGTAGCCAATCATCATATTTCTCCGGGCAAGAAGCAATGGACCTGGGGGAACGGGGAATTCGGGCAAGCCTGGGATCGTCAGTTAACGGACGAGGATGGACCATATATTGAATTAATGACCGGGATCTATACCGATAATCAGCCTGATTTTACGTGGTTACAGCCCTATGAAGCGAAATCATTCTCGCAGTATTTTATGCCGTATAAAGGAATTGGCATGGTCAAAAATGCAACGATTGATGCAGCGGTTAATCTGGAAATGGACGAAACGACCGGAATGGTAACCGTGATGGTATATGCGACGTCGGTTTTTGAACAAGCGACCGTTGAAGTGATAGGATCAACCACGGTATATCTCCATGAGAGATGTAATATCTCACCTACGGAACTATATAAGTCTTCATTCCCGTGGAGCGGACAAGATGAATGGCATCAGTTGAAGTTAAGTGTTCGAACTGCGGAAGGAAAAGTACTTGTAGCCTATCAGCCTGAAAGGTCTGAGATACAGGAAGTGCCCGATCCGGCGAAACCACTTCCGCTACCATCCGAGATTCGTACGAATGAACAACTATATCTGGCTGGTCTTCATTTGGAGCAATATCGGCATGCCACGTATGAACCGGAACCTTATTATCTGGAAGGTTTGAAGCGTGATGCAACGGATATTCGTCTAAACATTGCATATGGCACATTGCTGCTACGTAGAGGGCTGTTTCAAGATGCAGAGAAGCATTTCAGACAGGCCGTACAATCGCTGACATGGAAAAATACGAATCCATATGATAGTGAAGCATTTTACCAACTCGGTCTGAGTTTGAAACTACAGGGGAAACAGGAAGAAGCCTACGCAGCACTGTATAAAGCCGTATGGTCTGCACAGTATCAGGATACAGGTTATTACATGCTTGCTCAGATCGATACGGCGTTACATCGGGACATCGAAGCGTTGGATCACATCGAACGTTCGCTGATTCGCAACACCAGAAATTATAAGGCTCGGCATCTGAAGGTGGCTCTGCTGCGCAGATTGGGTCAAGATAAACGGGCTATCCAATATGCGTATGAAACGTTGGAACTGGACCCGGTTGAATTTGGAGCCGCACATGAATTAGCCCTGATCTATAACAGAGCGACTGTACCTTCAGAGAGAGATCAAGCGGAACAAGCACGTGAGCATTTCCATCGTCTGATGCGAGGAGACGTTCATAATTATCTAAACCTAGCCGCAGATTACGCGGATTGTGGGTTGTGGGAAGAAGCATTGACGGTACTCTCCTATGTTGAATCCGAAAATTCACGGCCTTATCCTATGGTTGGTTATGCTCAAGCCTACGTGCATCGTCAACTGGGGGATCTGGAGCAGGCCCGGGAATGTCTAAGACAAGGGAAAGCTGCTCCAACGGATTATTGTTTTCCTAATACGTTATTTGAATTCATGGTGCTTCAGGATGCATTGGCAGTGAATTCGAATGATGCGCGTGCTCACTATTACCTGGGAAATTGGTTATATGTTCATAAACGATACGAGGAAGCAATCACCCATTGGGAAACTTCACGCGAGGTGGATGCTGCATATTCGACTGTACATCGGAATCTGGGACTGGCTTATTATAACAAGTCGAATCGGCCCGATCTTGCACTGGCATCATTGGAGGAAGCTTTCCGGTTGGATTCGCAAGATGCACGGATTTTCTACGAGTTGGATCAGCTGCGCAAGAAGATGGGGTATTCCTGCGAGCATCGAATCAAATTGCTGGAACAACATATGGAGTTGGTTCACCACCGTGACGATCTGTACATTGAGTGGGTAACTTTATTGAATATGCAAGGTAGCCATCAAGAAGCATGGAATGCCCTTCAGACCCGACGGTTTCATCCATGGGAGGGTGGAGAAGGCAAGGTAACTGGACAATATGTTACGGCACTGACGGAACTGGCGAAGCGAAATCTGGAGAAGCAACAACCTGAACTGGCATTGGAATTGTTGAAGAAGGCTTTGGTTTACCCGGAGAACTTAGGTGAAGGTAAATTGGAGGGAGCCGGAGACAACCCAGTTTACTTTTATCTTGGCTGTGCCTACCAGCAACTGAAGAATAATCAGGCGGCAGAGGAGAGTTTCCACAGAGCATCCATCGGTTTGAATGAACCGGCAAGCGCGATGTTTTATAATGATCAACCGCCGGAATCCATCTATTATCAGGGTCTGGCCTGGCAGAAGCTTGGCAATGTGAAGGAAGCCAACCGACGCTTTAACAAACTCATTGACTATGCGGAAAGACATATGCATGATCACATCCGAATGGATTATTTTGCGGTATCTCTGCCCGATTTCCTGGTGTTTGACGATGATCTCAACCAGCGTAATGAAGAACATTGCCGATACATGCGAGCATTAGGTCTTCTTGGCCTTGGTCGGACAAATGAAGCCGAACTTGAGTTGGAGCGGGTTCTGGAGAAGAACCCCAATCATCAAGGGGCATTCATCCATAGATAACTGCTAATCGATTCAACCCTATCCCATATATACCGAAGGAGTTATATAATCCATGAACGATAGTATAGCAGGAAGCCAGATTCGTTTTATACTGGATGCAAAAGATAAAGAAATTCGTGCGGGTCGTATGACGGGTAGTGGCGGCAAGAATCCACGAGGGGAGTCTTATGACTTTACCAACTATTATATGCTTCGTAATGATAAACCTCATATTCCCGTGGTAGGTGAATTTCACTTCTCCAGATTCGCTTACTTACATTGGGAAGAAGAATTACTGAAGATGAAGGCAGGCGGAGTGAACATCGTCGCTTCGTATGTTTTCTGGAATTTTCACGAGGAGCAGGAAGGGGAATTTAATTGGTCAGGAAATCTGAATGTGCGGCACTTTGTGGATCTGTGTGGCAAACATGAGCTGCCTCTGATCGTGCGAATTGGTCCATTCTGTCATGGGGAAGTGCGTAATGGTGGAATGCCGGATTGGTTGTTCAGTTATCCATTCGAAGTCAGGTCGAACGATGAAGGATATCTGCATTACGCCAAGCGATTATATCGGGAGATTGCCCGTCAGCTCAACGGCTGTTTTTATCAGGAGGGTGGCCCTATTATAGGGGTACAGTTGGAAAATGAGTATATGCACGCTGGGGCACCTATGGATGCCTGGGGTTACACACGTGAAAAATACATTTCCTCTGGCCGGGACGGTCGTGAACATCTGAAGGTGCTTCGCGGTATTGCCGAAGAAGTCGGTATGCACACCATGTTCTATACTGCCACGGCCTGGGGTAATGCTGCGGTGCCTGAAGAAGGAACGCTGCCTATGCTTGCGGGGTATGCGTACACACCATGGATTCCCAATCAGCCTCCAAGCCGAGAGTATTTATTCCAGGATCTGCATATGAATCCTGTTGAAGTAGTGGATTATGACAGTCTGGAGTATCCTGCGGCGTATTGCGAACTAGCTGGTGGCATGCAGGTCAGTTATCACGCTCGGCCGGTTGTAGATGCGGACAGTGTTGAGGCGATGACCATTGTGAAGCTGGCAAATGGCAGTAATCTGGTTGGATATTATATGTATCACGGTGGAACCAATCCGATAGGCAAAAATTCATATATGAACGAACAGGCATTGCCGAAAATGACGTATGATTACCAATCGCCACTCGGGGAATTTGGACGTATTGGTGAATCGTATGACCGCATTCGAACCTTGTCAATGTTTCTGGACGCATACGGTGAGCTGCTTGCGCCAATGGGCAGTGTTATACCTGAAGAGCAACATTCGATAACACCGGAGAACATGATGGATCTGCGCTGGTCTGTTCGTCAACAAGAAGGCTCAGGATTCCTGTTCATGAATAATTATCAGGATCATGTGGCGTTGCCTGATCGAGATATACAATTGGAGCTGCATACCGGCAAAGGGACTGCTTTTTATCCAAGAGAAGGCACGATGCAGCTGAAATCCGGCATGGCAGCCATTCTGCCTTTCCATATGAATCTGAATGGAATGAAGATCATTAGTGCTACCGTTCAGCCACTGACCCGGTTTATGGTAAATCAGGAGCTTACGGCTGTCTTTTACGCTCATGAAGGCATGAAGCCTGAGTATGTTATGGATATATCGTCTGTTACGAATGTGGATATGCCCGAAGGTGCCGTTTCCGAGCAGGGTAATGAAGTTATTATTCACCCGATGGCTGGCATGGACCATCATCTGCGTATCACAACATCGGACGGTACGGTCATACGTATCATTACATTGACCCGTGAAGAGGCATTGCATGCCTACCGTTTCCGTGTGGGCGGAGAAGAGAGACTTGTGATTAGCAGCAGTCATCTGTATGTGCAGAATGAGATGCTCATATGCAACTCCCTGGAGCAAACAGAGTTTGAGGTATCCTTCTATCCGGCTCCAGAGCATGTTTCACCTTCTAAATATGCTGTGTCATCCCAGTCAAAGCGGGGAATATTCGGTACGTACACATTCCAGGTTTCGCCTTACGAGCCGGCTGTAGAGGTTGATTATCCGAAAGAGTATGCAGCAACATTGAGATTGGATACAGCGTGGCCGGAACAAGTAGATGACGTATGGGTTGAGATTGATTATGAAGGAGACGTTGCAGCAGCGCATATTCATCATCAGATGTTAACAGATCATATTCACTATGGGCATAGCTGGATGCTTGGTTTGAAGCAATCCCGTCATTTGCTAGCCGATCACGAGCTTCGTCTTTCCATAACTCCAATTCGAAGAGGAACGATCAAGAGTTATGTGAATCAGGCTTATGTGGAGCGGTTTGAGGGCGTGGAGATCGGGAAGTTTAATGAGATTCGGGTAAGACCACATTACCGGGTTGGGTTGATATTGGCGGGAGTTAGGGAAGACACTTAGTCTAAATCAAAGAGTACAAGAGTTAACTGACATTTAAAAATAAAGAGGGTTCTTTCTCCGAACGGGTGTGAGGGGAAAGAGCCTTTTTGATGTGTGGTGTAAAAAGAAAAGATTGCTATTCAATGGTAAAAAAGACTTGCTTAGTAAGCGTTTTCATTTTATTATAAATTCATAACCTTATCGATAAAGTTCATTTATGGAGAATTACATAGCTTAATAAGGTTACTTATTGTTTGTTTACTAACAAAAAAACTTCTATTACCACCGATTTTAGTTAACTTATTGCCTAGAGCAGGGTTAATTGAAATAAAAAAACAAATACAGGAGGTTCCAAACGAATGGTTAATCTGAAAAAGTGTACCATCTTCACGGTTATTGCTGCTCTTATGTTCATGGTATTAGGGAGTGCAGCACCCAAAGCATCTGCTGCCACAGGATTTTATGTAAGCGGTAACAAGTTATACGATTCCACAGGCAAGGCTTTTGTCATGAGAGGTGTTAATCACGGACATTCCTGGTTCAAAAATGATCTGAATACCGCTATTCCTGCAATCGCCAAAACAGGTGCCAATACGGTACGCATTGTTCTTTCGAATGGTAGCCTGTACACCAAAGATGATCTGAACGCTGTTAAAAACATTATTAATGTGGTTAACCAAAATAAAATGATAGCTGTACTTGAAGTGCATGACGCCACAGGGAAAGATGATTATAATTCGTTGGATGCGGCAGTGAACTACTGGATTAGTATTAAGGAAGCTTTGATAGGCAAAGAAGATCGGGTAATCGTCAACATCGCCAATGAATGGTATGGAACGTGGAATGGAAGTGCGTGGGCTGATGGTTACAAAAAAGCCATTCCGAAACTCCGTAATGCGGGAATCAAAAATACGCTAATTGTGGATGCAGCCGGATGGGGACAGTTCCCTCAATCCATCGTGGATTATGGACAAAGTGTATTTGCAGCCGATTCTCAAAAGAATACCGTCTTCTCCATTCATATGTATGAGTATGCTGGCAAAGATGCTGCAACGGTCAAAGCCAATATGGAGAATGTGCTGAACAAAGGATTGGCTCTGATCATTGGTGAATTCGGGGGATATCACACAAACGGTGATGTGGACGAGTATGCCATCATGAGATATGGTCAGGAAAAAGGGGTAGGCTGGCTTGCTTGGTCCTGGTACGGAAACAGCTCTGGTCTGAACTATCTGGACATGGCCACAGGTCCGAACGGAAGCTTAACGAGCTTTGGCAACACCGTAGTTAATGATACCTATGGTATTAAAAACACTTCCCAAAAAGCGGGGATTTTCTAATCCACCGATGAAACAGGAACACTCTGACGGTTTCGTCAGGGTGTTTTTTTAATAAAATAGCTCAATCTATGATGCCTTTTGAATATTTCCGTTTTGTTTTAAAATATTTTGTTTTCAAAATAAAACAAAGATGTTAAACTCGGATTAGGAATAAAACAAACATTATCGGAGGGAAACAAATGGTACAGAGTTTATGGAATGTATCGCAGGCATCTGAGAAAACAACAGGACTTGAGCAGTTGGTTTACCGATCCAATCTGATTGGATCTGATCGCAGTGTATGTAACATCTACGGTGGTAATACGTCTACCAAAACGACAGTGAAGGATTTTCGGGGTCGTGATGTAGAAGTAATGTATGTGAAGGGAAGCGGCTCTGATCTGGGTTCCATGGAAGCGAAACATTTTACCGGACTTGGGCTTGAAGACATTCGACCATTAATTGAACGTGAATCCATGTCGGATGAAGAGATGGTTGAATATCTGGGACATTGCATGATTGATGCCAAGCACCCGCGTGCCTCCATCGAGACTCTGCTGCATGCGTTCCTTCCATATAAACATGTGGATCATACACACCCGGATGCGATTATCAGCCTGTGTTGTGCGCATAACGGCAAGGAATTGGCGAAAGAGATCTACGGTGATCGATTTGTATGGGTGCCTTACGTACGTCCAGGGTTTACGTTATCTAAAATGATTGCTGAAAGCGTATTCTCGAATCCCAATGCCGAACTCGTACTGATGGAAAAACACGGACTTGTCACTTGGGGTGAAACATCCGAGGAATGTTACGCTCAAACGATCAAGATTATCAATGAAGCAGAAGCTTTCATCGAAGTACGAGTGAACGAAGAAAGTTTGTTTGGTGGTGTGAAGCACCCGGCACTTGCCGCTGATGTTCGTCGTCAAATCGTATCACGTGTGATGCCAACGATTCGTGGAGCGGTATCGGATAGTAAAAAAATGATTTTATCCTTTGATGATCAAGAGGACGTACTTGCTTTTGTGGGCGGAGCAGATTCCCCGGAATTGTCTCAGGTGGGTGCAGCTTGCCCGGATCATCTGGTACATACCAAAGTGGTACCTCTGTTCATCGATTGGACACCGGATGCCGAAGATATCGAAGGCTTGAAAGCCAAGCTGGTAGAAGGTGTGGCTGCTTACAAAGAGCAATATCAACAGTATTTTGAGAGCAACAAAAACGAAGGTGATGTCATGTTCGAAGCGGCACCGCGCGTTATCCTCATTCCAGGTGTGGGCATGATCAACACAGGCAAGAGCTGGGCGCTTTCCCAAGTAAGCGGAGCGTTGTATCACAGAGCGATTGCTGTTATGCGTGGAGCTACTAGCTTGGGTCAATTTGTATCACTCAGCGCAAACGAGTCTTACAATGTGGAGTACTGGCCGCTGGAATTGTATAAATTGTCTCTGGCTCCGGCCGAAACCGAATTCTCCCGCAAAGTGGCGTTTATCACAGGCGGCGCAGGTGGTATCGGAAGTGAAACAGCACGCAGATTGGTATCTGAAGGCGCACATGTGGTGCTTGCTGATCTCAACCTGGAGGGCGCACAGAAGGTAGCACAGGAAATTAATGATCAATACGGTGCGAATCGTGCTTATGCGCTGAAAATGGACGTCACTGATGAGGAAGCCGTTCAATCTGCGTATGCAGATGTTGCGGTGCAATATGGCGGAGTGGATATCATCGTGAACAATGCCGGATTAGCCACATCCAGCCCATTTGACGAAACGTCCCTGAAGGAATGGAACCTGAACATGAATGTTCTGGGTACAGGATATTTCCTTGTGGCTCGTGAAGCGTTCAAGCTGATGAAACAGCAGGGTATTGGTGGAAGCATGGTATTTATCGGGTCCAAGAACTCGGTGTATGCAGGTAAAAGTGCCTCGGCTTACAGCTCAGCGAAAGCGCTGGAAGCACATCTGGCACGTTGTATTGCAGCAGAAGGTGGAGAGTATGGCATTCGTGTCAACACGATTCTTCCAGATGCCATTCTACAGGGTTCAGCGATCTGGAACGGTTCCTGGAGAAATGAACGAGCAGCGGCATATGGAATTGAACCGGATCAATTGGAAGAGTATTATCGCAAACGGACGACATTGCTCGTGAATATCTATCCAAGAGATATTGCGGAAGGAATCGCATTCTTTGCTTCTTCGAAATCCGAAAAAACAACCGGTTGCATGATGACCATTGATGGCGGTGTACCGGCAGCATTTACACGTTAAAATAGGAGGGTTCTTGCGGATGGATAACCAAGTCAAGCAAGCGTATGAAGCAGCCAAGGCATTGTATGCCCAGCACGGAATTGATACGGACGAGGTGCTGAACAAACTCGCGGAGATCAAAGTATCCGTACACTGCTGGCAAGGCGATGATGTCAAAGGTTTTCTGAATAAAGATGGGGAGTTAACAGGGGGTATTTCCGTTACAGGTCAATATCCGGGGGCTGCGACCACACCTGCAGAACTTCGTAACGATCTGGAGCAAGCTTTTGCTCTGATTCCCGGCAAACACAAGGTCAATCTGCACGCGATTTACACGGATACCGACGAGCAGGTTGAACTGGATCAGATTGAGCCGAAGCATTATGAGAACTGGGTGAAATGGGCCAAAGAACAAGGACTCGGTCTGGACTTCAACCCAACATGTTTTTCCCATGAAAAATCAAGTGACGGGTTCACGCTGAGTCATCCAGACCCTGAAATTCGCAAGTTCTGGATTGATCACTGCAAGGCATCCCGCCGGATTGGTGCTTACTTCGGGGAACAGCTTGGTCAGACTTGTGTAACCAATGTATGGGTACCAGACGGGTTCAAAGATAATCCGGTTGACCGGTTGACCCCACGCAAACGTCTCAAAGAATCGCTGGATGAAGTATTTGGCGAACGACTTAACCCAGAGCACAACCTGGACGCGGTAGAGAGTAAGCTGTTTGGTCTGGGCTCGGAAGCATATGTGGTGGGTTCTCATGAATTTTATATGGGTTACGGTTTGCAAAATGATACGTTGATCTGTCTTGATGCGGGTCATTTCCATCCAACAGAGGTTATTTCTAATAAACTGTCATCCTTGTCATTGTTTACAAGTGGCATCCTGCTTCACGTAAGCCGCCCGATGCGTTGGGATAGTGACCATGTGGTAATCATGGACGATGAGCTGCTGGAAATAGCCCGTGAACTGGTTCGACATGATCTGCTTGCGACCACACATATTGGACTGGATTTCTTTGATGCAAGTATTAATCGTGTAGCTGCATGGGTTGTGGGTACTCGCAACACGATCAAAGCCCTTCTCCGAGCGATGCTCGAACCGGTGGATGCCTTGAAACAAGCCGAGTTGGAAGGGGATTACACGTTGCGCCTTGCCTTAACGGAAGAGTTCAAATCCTATCCATTTGGCGCGATCTGGGACTACTATTGTGCTCAGCAAGGCGTTCCAGTCCGTGAAAAGTGGATCACCGATATCAAAACCTATGAACAAGACGTATTACTACAGCGTGATAAATCATTGGTGTAAGCGCATTTAATTTTCGTATACGAAATAGTCGTGAAATAAACATTGCATGCTTCATAATTTAAAGGCAACATTTTATTAACCACTGCGGAACGAAATTTCCGTGGTGGTTTTTTTGGCATAATTAATCTGAAATGAATTAAGTAGGGCGATTACTTCCATACTAGGAACATTGAATCCGTATTGCACAAGTTTGCACGCAGAGGAGGAGTAATAGCGTTGAATCTAGCCCATAACAAACTGTACATTGCTGCACTTGGCGGCGTGAATGAAATAGGAAAGAATATGTATTTTATTCAGTATAATCAGGATATTATCGTGATTGACTGTGGTTCGAAATTTCCGGATGAGACCTTGCCGGGGATTGATCTGATCATCCCGGATGTAACCTATCTGTTGGAGAATCTGGATAAAGTGAAGGCTCTTGTAGTTACTCACGGACATGAAGATCATATCGGAGGCATTCCCTATTTATTAAAACAAATGAACATCCCTGTATATGCTTCCAGACTTACACGCGGATTAATTGAACTTAAACTGAAAGAGCATGGGCTGCTGCGCAAGGCTGACTTGAATACGATCGATGCCAAGTCTACCATTACACTGGGAAGTATCGAGGTTTCCTTCTTTGCAACCAGTCATAGTATTCCGGACTGTCTAGGGATTTTCTTCCAGACACCAGTCGGCAATGTGGTACATACCGGGGATTTCAAATTTGATATGTCTCCGGTTAGCGGACCATTCCCGGATCTCCATCGGATGGCAGAGATAGGAAAACAGGGTGTTCATGTTTTGCTCTCCGAGAGTACCAACGCCGAACGACCTGGATTCACACCATCTGAACGTGTAGTTGGAGATCACATTCTGGATGCTTTCATTCGCGCAAAAGAAAAAGTGTTTATTTCCACCTTTGCATCAAATGTCAGCAGGGTACAACAGATTGTCAATGCAGCATTCGAGACAGGGCGCAAACTTGCACTGCTGGGTCGAAGTATGGTGAACGTGGTATCGGTTGCGAGTGAATTGGGTTATTTGCAAGTTCCCGACGGATTGTTAATTGATGCCATAGACGCCAATCAGTATCCACCTGATCAAGTGGTTATATTATGTACTGGAAGTCAAGGTGAGGCCATGGCTGCACTGTCTCGATTGGCAACAGGCAAACATCCTCATGTAAGAGTGGAGGCTGGAGATACCGTTATTATTGCAGCTGGTGCGATTCCGGGCAATGAACGCAATTTGGCTCATGTCATTGATAATCTGTATGTTCTGGGTGCACGCGTAATTTACGGTTCAAGTGGTGCAGCAGGGATGCACGTATCTGGGCACGGGAGTCAGGAAGAACTTAAATTGATGCTGACACTCATGAAACCGGATTATCTGATACCAATCCATGGGGAGTTCCGCATGTTGTACCAGCACAGACTGCTTGCCGAGTCCGTAGGTATAGAGCGTGATCATGTGTTTATTGTGAATAACGGAGATATGGTTCAATACAAAGACGGCGTGGCTTCTCATGGTCCCAAAATAACATCGGGGAACAGTCTCGTGGATGGTCTGATCATCGGCGACGTAGGTAATATTGTACTGCGTGATCGCAGGCAATTATCCTCTGACGGGATGCTGGTGATTGTCACTACACTGAGCAAGACGGAGAAACAGATGGTGGCATCACCCGAAATCATCTCCAGGGGGTTTGTGTTTGTGAAGGATTCGGAAGAATTTATGAAGGAAATCCATGGATTGGTTCTAAGCAGGATGGATGAGTTAACCGGTGCGGGTGTGAATCAGTGGAATGTGATGAAAAGAAAGCTGAAGGATGATATCGGCCACTATATCTATGCTCAAACAAAGCGAAGACCCATGATTTTGCCGATCATTATCGAAGTCTAGTCCAGCAGTGTACAGTTTTTTTGCTCGTCTAATCTGGACGAACGTGTATATGGAAGTAAGTTTAACAGCCTGAGGCATGTCGGATCATACTTCTGTATGAACGTCACATTGCCATCGGGCTTTTGCTATTTCATCGGAGTTAAACAACACGATGTACAATACACGGAGTTGAATCAAATTCGCCATGGGTTTGCGATCGAAGTATAATAAAAGGTAAAACAGTTAATGAAAATAAGAGGAGTCTTTATGAATAAAACGATTTCTGATATCGCTCAGATGGCAGGTGTGGCAAAAAGCACCGTCTCTCGCTTTCTGAATGGCGGATCGGTTAGTGAGGATACACGCCAGAAAATTGAGCGCATTATCAAACAATACAATTATGTTCCCAACACATTTGCACAGAGTTTAAAGGCCAAGAAAACCAGTATTATCGGCACGGTTGTGCCACGACTCGATTCTTTTGCGACATCCCAGACATTGATCGGGATTGATGAAGAACTGCGAAGTAATCAGTATCAGATGCTGATCGCTAATACGAGTCAGGATATGCAGCGCGAGATTGACGCCATATATGATTTTGCTAGACAGAAGGTATCGGGTATTATTCTGCTGGCTGCTGAATTGACAGAAGCACATCTGAAAGCAGTGGAGGACATCGGTATTCCGGTGTTACTGGTGGGACAGCAGCATGAACAACTACATAGTCTGGTTCACAATGATGATCAGGCAGGTTATGAGATGGGCAGATATGTCGTCGAACAGGGTCATCGCAAGATCGTGTATATGGGGGTTAGCGAAAAGGATCGGGCGGTAGGGATCTATCGTAAACAAGGGTTCCAGCGAGCAATCGCAGAGTGTGGTGGATGTGAAGTGAAGTATTATGAGACGAGCTTTAAGATGTCTGAAGCCATCGTTACCGCTGAAGCCATCCTGAAAGAAATCACACCAACGATCATTGTAGGGGCCACGGATAATATCGCACTGGGTGTGATGAAGATTGCGTTCTCCAATAAAATCCGCATACCGCAAGATTTGTCCGTTACCGGATTTGGCGGATATGATATTACGGAGATGATTCACCCCACGCTGACGACTGTGAAATATCATTATTTGCAGGCGGGCAAAGTAGCGGCGAATCACATTATTCGTCTGGTGAAAGGCGAGTCGGTGGAGGAACGAACAACACTGGACGTAGAACTAATTCCTCGAGAAAGCGTTGACAAATTATAAAAACATCCTTTATGATAATTCCATCGAACCGGTTCCATTATGAATATCCAATGCGGATATGCGAACACGGGCAGGCATTAATGCCATATGGAATTATTTTTTTGTGACCATTGGAACCGGTTCCTACATTTTGAATGGAGAACAGCTATGAAAATGACTAGAGAGCAACGCTACAGACGAATTGAGCAAGCAGAGCCTGGAGAGATTGCGAAGCTTGAAGCACAGATATCCAAGTGTCCATGGAGACAGAGTTATCACATTCAGCCGATAACAGGTCTGCTTAATGATCCTAACGGCTTTGCATATTATCAAGGCTATTATCATCTGTTCTATCAGTGGTTTCCACTTGGAACAGAACATGGCATGAAATACTGGTATCATACCCGCTCGAAGAATCTGGTGAACTGGGAAAATGTCGGGATTGGAATCGAACCGGGTGGCAGGTATGACTCACACGGGGCTTATTCCGGCAGTGCGATTGAAAAAGACGGCAAGCTGCACTTGCTGTACACGGGCAATACCAGAGATGAGGATTGGGTCAGACACCCGTATCAATGCCTGGCAGTTATGGATGAAAGCGGTTCAGTAATCAAACTGAATGATCCCGTGATCTCGTATGTGCCAGCCGGATACACGGAACACTTCAGAGATCCCAAGGTGTGGCAACAAGGAGACACGTATTATTGTGTAATCGGTGCGCAGAGAACAGACGAGACGGGATGTACGGTGCTGTATCGCTCAATTGATCTGAATAACTGGGAGTTTCTAGGTGAAATCCGTACGCAATTAACCTCCTTTGGTTACATGTGGGAGTGCCCGGATTATATGGAGCTGGACGGGAAAGGTGTACTTGTCTTTTCCCCACAAGGCTTAGATGCTGCGGGAGATCAATATCAGAATATTTTTCAATCCGGTTATCTGATCGGTGAGCCGCTCAATCTCCAGACGAGAGAGTTCAAACATGGTGAATTTCAGGAGATGGATCGTGGATTCGACTTCTATGCTCCGCAGACGATGCAGGCTCCGGACGGAAGACGTATTCTGGTTGGATGGATGGGACTTCCCGATCTGGCGTATCCGACAGACGATAGTGGCTGGGCTCATTGTCTGACCATTCCTCGGCAATTGTCACTCCGAGACGGCAAGTTAATCCAACAACCTGTTACAGAGATGGAGCAATTGCGCCAGCAGGAGGGAGGGACACATATTTGCGCAACAATTGACAATGAGAGTCGATCCTTCACTGGTTTTAATGGGATTGCCTATGAGCTGGTATGTGAGATAGGCCATTTAGATGATGCAGAGGTTGTAGGCATCGAATTCCGGGCAAATGGAACTGAAAAAACGGTTCTTCTGTATGATCGGCTTCAGCAGAAAGTTGTCTTGGATCGGACCATGTCTGGTGCCGAACTGGCAGAGCAGAATGGCGTTGTACGACAGTGCACACTTACTGCGGAAGTGATTAAGTTCCATCTGTTCATAGATGCATCTTCAGTCGAGATATTTGTGAACGATGGGGAAGAGGTCTTTACCAGCCGCATTTTCCCAAGCCGGGACAGCGTGGACATTCGTTTCTTTGCACGCGGAGGCAAAGCTGATTTTGAAGCAACAAAATGGCATTATTAAGTATTACGTGAGAGGAATGAGATAACATGTCGGAGAATCAACGGATTGCCCAGGAAGTCATTCATGCCATCGGGGGCAAAGAGAATATCGCATCATTTGCACATTGTGCAACACGTCTTCGCATCATGGTGAAAGATAAAGAAAAGATTGATCAGAAAACGGTCGAGAACATCGAGAAGGTGAAAGGCGCCTTTTTCAACTCGGGTCAATATCAGATTATCTTTGGTACGGGAACAGTGAATCGAATCTTTGAAGAGGTTGAGAAGCTGGGCATCGAAGGATCGTCCAAGGATGATGTGAAGAGTCAGGGGAAAAAGGAAGGAAATGCTTTTCAACGGGCTATCCGCACGTTTGGTGACGTATTTGTACCCATCATTCCCGTTCTGGTAGCTACAGGACTGTTCATGGGATTGCGCGGATTACTTACTCAAAATGAAATTCTGGCGTTGTTCGGTGCAACACCTGATGATATTTCGGCCAATTTCCTGTTGTTCACTCAAATCCTGACGGATACGGCCTTTGCATTTCTACCTGCACTTGTAGCGTGGTCCGCATTCCGCGTATTTGGCGGAAGTCCGGTACTTGGTATCGTACTGGGGCTAATGCTGGTCAATCCCGCATTACCCAATGCTTACGCGGTGGCAGATGGATCAGCACAGCCGCTGCATATGTTCGGTTTTATACCTGTCGTGGGTTATCAGGGATCGGTTCTGCCTGCGTTCTTTGTAGGTTTGATTGGAGCCAAGTTTGAAAAGGTATTAAGAAGACGGGTACCTGAGGCACTGGACTTAATTCTGACTCCTTTTATTACGTTAACAGTCATGATTACGCTTGGACTATTCGCGATTGGTCCCGTATTCCATTCCCTAGAAGAGTGGGTACTGCATGGAACAACTGCCGTATTGGATCTTCCGTTTGGCATTGCAGGTATTATCATTGGATTCTTCCATCAGATTATTGTCGTTACTGGTGTACATCACATCTTTAATTTCCTGGAGATTCAACTACTGGAAAAAACGGGATTAAATCCGTTCAACGCCATCATTACCTGCGCCATGGCAGCACAAGGAGCGGCTTGTCTCGCAGTCGGTCTGAAGACCAAAAATATGAAACTCAAAGCACTCGCATTACCTTCTTCCTTGTCCGCATTTCTAGGCATTACTGAGCCAGCCATCTTCGGAGTTAACTTGCGTTACATGAAACCATTTATTATGGGACTGGTTGGTGGTGGTGTAGGTGGTTTCATCGCTTCCCTGTTCCATCTGCAAGGTACAGGCATGGCAGTAACGGTTATTCCGGGAACATTACTCTATTTGAACAGCCAACTGCCGTTGTATATCTTGTCCAACGTGGTTGCCATGGCCATTGCTTTTGCACTTACCTGGTTCTTCGGATATAAGGACCAACCGGTTGCAGAGGAATCGGTGAGCCATGAAAACAGTGGAGTAACATCAACTGAAGTTAAAGCAGAGGAATCTAATCCGCGTATTAATTCAGTTACTGATGCCGTTACAAGCAATCGTCCTAAGGTAGATTTTCTCGAAATAGCTTCGCCAATGAACGGTACTGTCGTTGCTCTGGAGCAGGTTCCTGACCCGGCGTTCTCGGAAAAACACATGGGTGAGGGCATTGCCATTGAGCCATCAGAAGGAAAAGTGTACGCACCGTTTGATGGTGTCATCGCACATGTCATGAACAAGAGTAAACATGCGGTGATTCTGGAGCATGAGACGGGTGTACAGATGCTGGTTCATATCGGAATTAATACGGTTGGACTAAAAGGAAACGGTTTTACCGCACATGTGAATAGCGGAGATCGTGTAACTGCAGGTCAATTGTTGATTGAATTTGACATGGACGTCATTCAGGCTGCGGGTCTGCCGGTGATTACACCTGTCTTGATCCCAAGTGGAAACGAAGCGATAGCAACTGTTACAGCAACGTCTTCTGGCCATGTTCAAGCCAATGGGGAAGCAGTACTGGTAGTGAAATTTACTGAACTACAATAGTGGCATGTAATCAGGGAAATGGTAGAGATTCATCTCTTCCGTTTCCCTTTTTTGTGTACAATCGTATGAAATCAAAGAAACAAATTATCAATAATCTAATTAAACAAAAAGTTCTAGCACACAAGGTAGCACCAGTTTACGGTGATCCAATCGACGCCCTATGAAAAACAAACGTTAATCGTGATCCTACAGACCAGCGTGACGTTTCAGTCGCTCTGCAATCTGCATTAGATCTTCTGCGGATATCCCTGGTGCAAATTCTTCCGGCAGATCAGGCAGCTCAGGTACTGGCCCTCCATACCCCGGCAAGCCTGCAAAAGCCTCCAGTTTACCGCCATCGGTGGGGTGTGTCCCTTTCCAAATCTGGGCAATGCCCTGATAATCCTTGTCACTAAACGTGTACAGCCTGCGATGTTCTCCCATCGCTTCCCACTTACGTGTCGTTTCAAAAGCTTTGTTATCCAGTCGTGGAATAGGAAACATCTTTGTTACATCCACACCCGTTGCAATTTCCAGTGCCTTGGCATACGCCAGAACGTGCACACCTCCACGTACAAGCAGATAACCAGTCATCTCTCGGGCAGTCTTGTTGTCTGTCATTTCGTAGACTCTCATTTTGTGGGTCCTGGCTCCGCATTCAAGAAAGAAATTATGCAACAGATCAAAGATCAGATTGCCACTGCTCACGACATATGAACCATTCCAGGGTCTTCCCATGGAGTCATACGGGAGCGCTGTCTGGGCAGATTCGATAAAGTGTGACGTCATCCGTGCATCTTTACCTACACGCAGTGGTGTGGAGTCTGGAGCACCTGGCGATGTTGAACCTTCAAGCATGAGATTAATCGTATTGGCGACAAGTTCGACATGGCCGAATTCTTCCGCGGTAATACTTGCAACAATGTCATAAAAAGGACGAAGCTTGGATCTGCCTCTGAAATTAAATGACTGAAACATATAGTTATTTAATGTTGACATTTCCCCGAACTTTCCACCAAGCAACTCCTGAACTGCACTAGCCCCATTAGGGTCGGGATTATTGGATATGGGTAGTTCGATAGCAAGACGGTCTACACGTTTAAACATGACATTTCCCCCTCAATCCTAGTTAGTGTAAAGGTATGAAGGGGCACTTGTACGTTATTCGATCATTTGTAAAACAAAAACAAAACGTTCTGCCAGAGCTTAAAGCTCTGAACAGAACGTTAGATGAGTTCTTATTTGGAAGTTACGCCAACAACGCTGGTTCCATTTTTCGTGATTTTGTACGTCAGCACATCTCCGTTCCAGAAATGGAACTTAAGTGTGACTTCGCCATCATTGGTTTCATTGAAGAAGTTAGGTTTCAGCTCAATCACATTACGTTCGTAATCTGGGCTAAATGTGTAGGAGAATTCTTTGAACGAAGTCCAGTTCTGTGGACCGGCGTTCTCTCCGTTTGCATATGTTGCTTCCATCGTGGCCAGCTGATTGCCGTTAAACGTAGTCGGAATGGCAAATGCACTGGTTGTACCAGTTGCATCGTTCAACTTAGGTGTGTCATATTTAATGATATTGAAGTTCCAGTCAGCACCTTCGTTGAATCCAGCTGTGAGTGTGGCATTTACGCCCAAATCACCAGAGGCTGTCAATTTGGTTAACAGATTGGATTTTAACGTAAGTACATCTTTTTTGATCGTATAGTCTTTACCTCTGACAAGAGGAGTAGTACCATGTTTCAACGAATTGAATTTGTTCCCATTCAGATTGAGTTTTACCTTCTTGTCTTGAATGGCTTCATTTTGTTTAAGATATACGAGGTCCGTTTCAGCTGTGGATGAGCGACCAGTCCAGCTGGCTTGCATGGTATTGAATAGTTCCTGATCAGACCAAGTAAAGTTTGTGCGCCCGAAGTGCTGTCCGTTGTCCCACAACATCGTTGTCATCTGTTTTTGACGCAGATATTGTCCAACAAATTCGAAGAATTTCAGTTTTTCGCCTTGCTCGATGACACCTGTGTGTTGGTCAAAACCAAGCAAGCCATACTCACCGACGATAACTGGAATGCCTTTCGCTGTAAAAGCATTGTATACCCGATCAAATGTGTCGGTAACGTCCTTCTGTACTTCCTCGTTATACTTGGTGTAACCTGCGATGTTCACACTAAATGGCCAGAACCCGTAGTAGTGAACGGTTGCAATAATATTGGTGTCATTCAATTTTTGAATGGTCTTATTCAGTTCATCCAGATCAGGTTGAGCGGAAGAGGTATGCATCGTTGGAAGCACAAGTGGACGTGTCTCGTTGTTTCCACCCGAAGTTCTTACGATCTTGTGAAAAGAAGTATTCAACTCGTCCAGCATGCGATATCCAATCGCTGCATCTGTTGTGCCGCCTTCGGAGAAGCGTGGTTCGTTAACACTTTCGAACATAAGTTTATCGGATGCATCTTTGAATTTGTCCGCAATCTGAGTCCAAGCGGCGTTGTAACGTGCAAGCACGTTGTCATGGTCTTTCTCCATGTAACTGATCCAGCGCCAGGAATCATGGTGAAGATTGATCATGACGTAGAGATCCGCATCGAGGGCCCAGTTTACCACTTCTTGAACCCGATTCATGTAAGCGGAATCAATTATGTACTCGGGTGCGTCACCGATGTGGGCTTCCCAGGTCACAGGAATACGGATACTGTTGTAGCCCTCAGCTGCAATCGACTGAATTAGTTCCTTCGTAATGCGTGGGTTGCCCCAGGCTGTCTCATCCTCACCAACGGCGTCCAGAGAGTTACCCAGATTCCAGCCAGGCTCCATGGCGTTCACATAGGTCTGCATTTTGCTTGGAGGGGGGTGAGGCACTGGCCTGTTCGCTGTTGTCAGTTGCAGCTGAAGCCATAGCGGAGGAGAATAGAGATAGAATCAGGGCAGTCACAAGTGTAAGAGATAGGACTGATTTGCGGTTTTTTTTCATTAATATAGTCTCCTTCGAATAGAGAATGGTTGAACGTGAATAGCGGTTAAGCAGGGTGAAAATAGAGCTCAACGCAAACAAAAATTCACTTGTTTAATACTAGAATCACCACCGATTTATGTTCTGAAAGCGTTTTCGTAATTTACTATATCATGATTTAATATTGGACAATACCTGCACAATTGGAATAAAAATCATGTGAAAATCAGTGATTGCTTTTTAATGATAATTAGATTTAAATACCCTGGGAGGGATCTAATATGAAGCTGGATGCACATCAACATTTCTGGGAATACAATGTCGCCGAGTACGGATGGATTGGCGAAGAGATGAAAACGATTCGTCAATCTTTTCTTCCGAAAGATCTTGAACCTTTATTGATCCAATCAGGACTGGAGGGATGTATTGCGGTACAAGCCAGACAATCACTGACAGAAACCGAGTGGCTTCTGCAGCTGGCAGATCGGCATGAATGTATCAAAGGTGTTGTCGGATGGGTGGATCTTTGTTCAAATGAAGTTCGGAATCAGCTTGAACTGTTCGCGTCCAATCCATATCTGAAGGGCGTACGTCATGTCATACAGGATGAACCTGATCTGAAGTATGTATTGAGAGAAGACTTTCAGCGCGGAATTTCATTGCTAAAAGAGTATGATTTGGCCTATGATCTGTTGGTATCCAAGGAGCAACTGCCTTATGCCGTTGAATTGGTTAAGGCGTTTCCTGAGCAGCGATTTGTACTTGATCATCTAGCCAAACCCGACATAAAATCAGGTATAATCTCACCCTGGAAAGAAGCGCTTGAGTCATTGGCCGCACAACCTAATGCGTACTGTAAACTTTCAGGGATGGTAACGGAAGCAGACTGGGCAAATTGGACACCGAGCGACTTTACAGCCTATCTGAATATCGCCATAGAAGCCTTTGGTGCGGAAAGGTTAATGTTTGGGTCCGACTGGCCCGTGAGCAACGTTTCAGCTACGTATTCTGAAGTATACGGTCTCATTAATTCTCACATTAATGCCCTACCTATATCAGATCAACAGATGATTCTTGGCGGCACATGTGCTGCGTTCTATCAAATATCGTAGTGGGCATTCCGAAGCTAAACCGGTTTCAAGAAGTTGACAACTGTTCTGATTCTTGCTAAAGTTTTATCCAATCCGCATAATCATGATCTGGGAATGTTACCGATATGGGCATAACCTGAGCTGGCTTGTTTACACGTAATCGTGTATCCAGGCTGGTTCGGGTTTTTTCTATTTAAGCTGAACAACCGATTTACACGTGACGACTGCGCGGCCAGAACAATCTTCCAATCGCTGATCCCCAGATTTTTTGATCCCTTTTTTAAAGGGGAAATCCGGTGATAAAGGCGAACGCTTCGCTTCTCCAGATTTTTTCTGTCCTCTCCGTTTATGTGTAATTGTGTAGTTCAACTTAAATATTTTGTCTTTTTAATGTTTCTTACGATTGGAGCGGATAGCTGAATTACATATTTGGAAGGAGAATGATGATGACGAATTTTAAATTTCCTAAAGACTTTCTGTGGGGTGGAGCCATTGCTGCCAATCAGGCGGAGGGCGCGTATCTGGAAGATGGCAAAGGACTGAGTATCGTTGACTTGCTTCCGACAGGAGAGAACCGCAGAAGTATTATGAAAGGTCATGTTCCAGCTTTTACGCCGCTCGCTACCGAGTTCTATCCTTCACATGAAGCGATCGACTTCTATCACCGTTACCCTGAAGACATTGCTCTGTTTGCCGAAATGGGATTCAAAGCACTGCGTGTCTCCATTGCCTGGGCACGGATTTTCCCGACAGGAGAAGATGCACAGCCAAATGAAGCCGGATTACAATTTTATGATAACCTGTTTGATGAATTGTTGAAAAACGGCATTGAACCTGTGGTTACATTGGCTCACTTTGATGTGCCTGTGCATCTGATCGAGAAGTATGGCAGCTGGAGAAGTCGTGAACTGGTAACGCTATTTGAAACGTACGCTACAACGGTATTCACTCGGTACAAAGACAAGGTGAAATACTGGATGACATTTAATGAGATCAACATGTTGCTTCATCTTCCGTTTCTTGGAGCGGGGCTGGCGTTTAATGAAGGGGATAATATCAAGGAAATTCAATATCAGGCTGCTCACCACCAACTGGTTGCAAGTGCACTGGCAGTCAAGGCATGTCATGAGATTATTCCTGGTGCCATGATTGGGTGTATGCTCGCCGCAGGAAGCTTCTATCCGTATACTTGTAATCCGGAAGATGTGTTCCAGGGCATGGAAAAAGATAGAGAGTCCTATTTCTTCATCGATGTGCAGTCACGTGGGGAATATCCGGGTTACGCCAAACGTTTCTTCAAAGATCACGAATTGAACATTGTTATGCAGCCGGGTGATGCGGAAATCTTGAAGAATCATACCGTAGATTATATCGGGTTCAGCTATTATTCAAGTCGTACAACTAGTACCGATCCGGAAGTTATCAAAAATATGACCAGTGGTAATGTATTTGGCTCGGTAGCCAATCCATATCTGGCGAAGTCCGAATGGGGCTGGACGATTGATCCTAAAGGATTCCGTATTACTGCCAATCAACTACATGATCGTTATCAGAAGCCTCTGTTTGTTGTTGAGAATGGATTTGGTGCCAATGACGTGGTTACCCCGGAAGGTGAAGTGGATGATGCATACCGGATTGACTACTTGAAACGGCATGTAGCTGAAATGGGTGAGGCCATTCAGGATGGGGTGAACATCATTGGTTACACCAGCTGGGGACCTATTGATATTGTAAGTGCATCCTCAGGTGAGATGAGAAAACGTTATGGCTACATTTACGTGGATCGTAATAATGAAGGTCAAGGAGAGCTGACACGGCTGAAGAAGAAGAGTTTTGAGTGGTACAAAAATGTGATCGAATCCAACGGAACAAACCTGGGTGACGCTTAGTCATAAAGGTAAATCGGATTAGCTCTAATTATAAGCAATCGGAAGAACCATGAATTCACGGAACTTCCGATTGTCCTCACATTGAAAGCGTTGACATATAGTCAGGTTCGCGCTATACTTGACGCAATTATATCGTTTCTGGGATTGTTACTACTCGAAGTAGGCAAAACCTAAGCACCAAAAAAAGCAGACCACCATGTCTTGTTTATTTTGTGATGCTTCAGGTTTTTTTTGTATGCCCAAAAGACGATGTATAACTGCCAAGAGAGTGGAACGTGACGGGGGGATTGAAGTGAAAATAGCAAAGGTTATCAACAATAACGTCATTAGCATCTATCAGGCGGATGGAGCAGAGCTTGTGGTGATGGGACGTGGGATTGCCTTTAAGAAAAAGCCGGGGGATACAGTAGACGAAACCCGCATCCAGAAAGTATTTGCATTGAAAAACAAACAAACTTCCGATAATTTCAAAATGCTGCTGCGCGAAGTTCCGATGGAACTGATTGAAATAGTGGAAGAGATCATCACGTATGCGCGTGAGAACCTGGGCCGAAAGCTGAATGAGAACATCTATGTATCTCTTACAGATCATATTAACTTTGCCATCGAACGTTATCGGGAAGGCGTGGAGATCAAGAACGCATTAATGTGGGAGATCAAACAGTTGTACAAGCCCGAATTCGAACTGGGTCTGAGGACGCTGGAACAGATCAACACCCGAATGAATATTGAGCTTCCACCAGATGAAGCCGCTTTTATTGCCCTTCATATTGTCAACGCAGAGATGAACGAAGAAGTTATTACAACGATGAATATTACGAAGTTTATCCAGCAGATTATTAATATAGCGAAATATCATTTCAAAATGGAATTTGATGAGGACTCTCTCAGTTATTTTCGCTTTATCACACATCTGAAGTTCTTCTCCCAGCGTGTGCTCAGTGGTACGCATTACGACAACAACTATGATCATTTCTATGACATGATTAAGGAGAAACATCCGGATGCCGCAGCGTGTACGGAGAAAATTGAGTTGTTTGTCAAAAAGGAATACAACCATGAGTTGACCAATGAAGAAAAATTGTATCTGACGGTTCATATCGAACGAGTGGTTAATCGATAATATTTAAATGTTGACAAAAATGGTTTAATTATAATAATATGTGATTAACAGGAATTGAATACGATTTAACTGGGATTGTTACTGGTTATGCAGGCAAAACCTAAGTCATGAGAAGGTCAGGACCATTGTGTCCCTTGCTCAAGGCTTAGGTTTTTTGCGTGCAAAAAAATCGGTAAAGGGCCTGTTTGAGAAAAAGTGGGGGTGCAGATCATGAGTCAAGAGAAACTGGCCAAAGAGATTGTAGAACTGGTCGGCGGTGAGAAAAATGTGGAATCGCTGGTTCATTGTGCAACACGATTACGGTTTGTATTGAAGGACGATGCCAAGGCAGACAAAGCCAAACTGGAGAAAACAGAAGGCATCATCGCAGTCAAAGAAAATGGAGGACAGTTCCAGGTGGTTGTTGGTAACAAGGTGCCTGAAGTCTATAGTGCCATTGGACAGATCAGTAACATTCTGGACGATTCGTCAGATAAAGAAAAACCTCGCAAAGCAGCCAAAGGGCTCGGGGGGATTATCGATATCATATCCAGCATCTTTGCACCACTTCTGGGTGTTATGGCGGGGGCGGGTATTCTAAAAGGGTTATTGTTGATTGCAAGCAATATCGGATGGCTGGAAACGACAGAAACAACATATACGATCCTGTATGCAGCAGCAGATAGTCTCTTCTATTTCCTGCCTCTGTTGTTAGCGGTTACAACAGCACGTAAATTCCAGGGAAATATGTTTGTCGCGATGACGATTGCAGGAGCATTGATCTATCCGTCCATCGTCACGTTGAAATCAGAGGGAACACCAACGGATTTCTTCGGTATCCCTGTCATTTTGATGAACTATTCATCTACAGTTATTCCTATCATTTTAGCTGTCATTGTCATGAGCAAGTTGGAAAAGTTCTTTAATAAAACACTTCACGATAGTGTGAAAAACTTTGTTACACCATTGTTTTTGCTAGTGATTATGGTACCACTGACACTGTTGGTATTCGGACCATTTGGTGTCTACGTTGGTAATGCAATTGCAGCCGGACTCGTTGCCGCATTTGGATTCAGTCCATTACTGGCTGGAGCCGTTATGGGTGCAAGCTGGCAGCTGCTCGTTATCTTCGGAATACACTGGGGTCTCATTCCGGTATTTATCAACAACGTTGCAGTGTATGGACAGGATGGTGTTAAACCCGCTGCGACAGCTTCGATCTTTGCTCAAACGGGTGCTGCTTTTGGGGTTATGCTGAAAACCAAGAACAAAAAACTGAAAACGCTGGCTGGATCATCCACGTTGACCGCATTGTTCGGTATTACGGAACCGGCCATCTATGGGGTAACATTACCACTGAAACGTCCATTCATTGCAGGAGTTATCGGTGGTGCAGTTGGTGGAGCTATCATTGGTCAAGCGGGTACATTGGCATTTGCATCCGGCGCACCGGGACTGCTGACATTGCCAATCTTCTACGGACCAGGTGGACAAGGCTTCCCTGGATTGATTCTGGGTATCGTAGTATCCTTTGTTGTTTCGGCTGTACTCACGTACATTATGGGCTTTAAAGATCCGGTTGAAGAAGAAACAAAAACCGAACCTGCTGCATCTGCCGAACAACCTGTTCGTGCAACGAATGCTTCGGACGAAAATGTATTTAGCCCAATCGAAGGAACAATTGTGGAATTATCGGAAGTTCCAGATCCGGCCTTTGCATCGGGAGCCATGGGTAAAGGTATTGCGATTGAGCCAGCTGTGGGCAGAGTCGTAGCGCCTTTTGACGGTACAGTTACCGTTGCATTTAAGAAAAAACATGCCTTGGCTGTAGTATCAGACACCGGTGCTGAAATATTGGTTCACGTGGGAGTAGATACCGTTAAATTGGATGGGCAGCATTTTGTTTCCCATATCAAGGAAGGGGACAGGGTCCAAGCGGGAGATCTGTTGCTTGAATTCGATATTGCACAGATTAAGGCTGCTGGTTATCACACGGTAACCCCGATTATAGTAACCAACTCAGCCAACTACGAGGATGTAATTCCACAGGCTACAGGTCAGGTTCATAGCCAGGAGCTTCTATTGAAGTTGAATAGCGGAAAGGGACAGGAATAAGAGTAGATTGATGTATTAATCTGATGGTGAAGTGTTTTCATCGTTCCGTTGACATGGTGGAATTGGAAAATTATAATTAGGATTGTACATCTATACATGATAATGAAAGGTGGATTATTGAACATGACACATGCGATGAGACTGCGTTTCCTCCCTTTGAATCGGTAATTGAATACGTTCAAAGGCTCTGACCATTGGTTCAGAGTAAACGGGATCAGTCTGTCATTTTCAATCATCCTGACCTTAAAATAAGTGTTTTACTCGCTTTCCCGTTTACGTTGAATCACAGGCCGTGGCCTGTGATTCTTTGTTTTTTTCTTCTGATTATCTTAATCAGGTAAATAATTAGGTAAAGGCGCTCAATACAGACTACTGGAGGTACCCGCTATGATGACGTTACTGTTCTATTGATACGAGCTGGCACGATAAGCTCGTATCGATAGAAGTGTGCTTCGCTATCGATACGAAATAAATCTTATTTCGGAGGTAGCGAATATGGAAAAGATATGTTTTGAATTAGAACAGGTTGAGATGACCTATATGGATAAAGTAATACTGAACATTGAGCGACTGGCTGTGCATCAACTGGATCGCATTGGTGTAGTAGGTGGTAATGGTCAGGGTAAAAGTACACTATTGAAACTCATTACGGGGCAGATCCAGCCAACAGCCGGAAAGGTAAAACGTTTTGCAGAGTTTGGTTATTTTGAACAAGTGGAACCACCCCAGTCTAACGAAAGTATTGAAGTTGATGGGGCTTTACTCAGTAAATTAGCCATACCTCAACACGATCAACCATGGAGTGGCGGAGAACAGACCCGTCTAAAACTGGCTCAAATGTTCACTCATTATCATGAAGTACTGTTACTGGATGAACCAACAACACACCTGGATCAAGAGGGCATTACATTTTTACTGGATGAATTGCGTTATTACTATGGGGCGCTTGTGCTGATCAGTCATGATCGTGCGGTTCTGGATGAACTGGTGACCACGATCTGGGAAATCCATCAAGGTGAGGTTCACGTATATTCCGGAAACTATAGTGATTATCAGGCACAGAAGAGGCTGGAGCGTGAACAGCAGAACCAGGCCCATGAACAATTCTCCAAGGAGAAAAGACGATTAGAACTGGCCGCCCGGGAGAAGATGAAGAAAGCTGAAAAAATAACGCAGGCCGGAAGTATGTCCAAAAAAGAATCCAAGGCAAAAGCAAATCGTATGGTTGAAACGAAATCCAAAGGTACCAGTCAAAAAGCGGTACACCGCGCAGCTAAAGCGATTGAACAGCGTATGCAACAACTTCATGAGGTAAAGGCGGTGCAAGAGGATCGGCCTATGATCTTCCGTCAACCAAAGACGTTGGAGCTACACAACCGATTTCCGATTATGGCAGATCGCCTTACGCTTGAGGTGGAAGGCAATGTATTGTTGGAGAATATAAGTTTTCAGATTCCATTAAAACAAAAAATAGCGATAACCGGAGCCAATGGCAGCGGGAAAAGCACATTGCTTAACCATGTTTTCCATGCTGGAGATCACATCACCATGTCTCCAAAAGCAAAGCTCGGTTATTTTCAGCAAATGAGCTATCGTTTCACGACAAAAGAGACCGTATTACAATTCCTGAAAAATCGTTCGCAATATGAGGAATCAGAGCTCAGAAGTGCGTTGCACGCAATGCAATTCTCAGGTAATGACCTGCTGAAGAATGTTGGGACATTAAGTGGAGGAGAAGCGATTCGTCTTCAATTATGTCACTTGTTTCTGGGCCAATATAACATTCTATTGTTGGATGAGCCGACGAATTTTCTTGATATGCATGCATTGGAAGCGTTGGAGCATTTTATCAAGGCCTATGAAGGAACGATTCTGTATGTATCTCATGATCAGAGGTTTATTGAAAATACAGCGGATCAACAATTTCAGATTACAGAGCGTCAATTAATTCAGGTGTCTGTATAAATCGAACTAAAGAACATTTACACGGATCACTCCGATGACAGAACAACCTTCCGATCGCTGTTATCCCCAGATTATTTTGATTCCTTTTATAAAGGAGTAAATCCGGGGATAAAGGCGAACGCTTCGCTTCTTCAGGCTCTTTCTGTCCTCTCCGTTTCGTGTAAATGTTTATTTCAATTTATATAGAATATAAATTTATAGGGGATGAGAAGTAACGAAAACCGCCAAAGTGATTTTGGCGGTTTTGTCGTTTTCAAAGATAGGCAGATCGGATGCCTTATGTAGCTTCTATTAAGACTCCGCTTTTACAACCGCTGAATGCATGTTACCTGTGAGACGTTGAGGAGGGAAAACCATGCGCACGGGCGCAATGATGATGGCAGCAAATACAGCTTTAATCAGATCCCCAATAATGTAAGGATAAAACCCTTGAATCATGGCCTCAGGTAGGTCCATTTTGTAAGCATAAGCAAGCCAAGGGACACCCGATACATACACGAGCAGTGAACCAAATAGTTCAAATACAACAAAAGCGAGAATGAATCCTGTGACACCTTTGATGTTGATTCGTGCAAGCAACAGTCCAATTAATAAAGCGGAGATCGGCCACATCATCACATATCCTCCGGTAGGTCCAAGAAGTACCGCAAGTCCTCCGGTCCCGTGCAGCAAGGGGAAACCAAGAGCGGTGAGCAGAACAACCATGGTAACGCTTAGGAAACCATATAGTGGACCAAGTAATCCTCCGGCCAGCATGACAGCCAAGGTTTGTAATGTTATCGGTACAGGGGAGAAGCCAATGGGGATGCTTATGTAACCAAAAAGTACTAAAATTGCGGCCATAAGTGCGCTGAATACAATACCTCGCAAAGATAATTTCATGTTTGAACAATCCTCTCCATTTTGGTAATATGATTGTTAACCAAATATATAAATGTGGTTGACGATTAGGATCGTACCACATAAAAATAGAAAGGGAAAGGACTAATTTACGATGCAAGGCAACCTGCCTATAATTACATTAGAAGATGTTCGAGTGCATTATGCTTCCGAAGGTAGTCAGGTGAGAAAAGCACTGGATGGGGTCTCACTTACGCTGCACCAAGGAGAATGGATTAGTATTGTAGGAGCGAATGGCAGTGGAAAAAGCACTCTTGCTGGACTACTGATTGGATTCATTCCACTATCTGGAGGGGTACGGGATATCTCGGATGAACTTACCGTTCGGGGTGTATTGCAGCAACCGGATGCACAGGTACTAGGCGATACGATTGAAGAGGAGTTTCATTTTGCGCTGTCACCATTGATGGATTCTGTAGAAGAGCAGTTGGAGCACAGGCAGGATGCATTACATACCGTAGGACTTCAATATCCCCCGGAGAAGGCGGTCTCACAATTATCCGGTGGACAGAAACAACTGCTTAATATTGCTGTAGCGCTCGCAGCCAAACCGGATATATTGATTCTGGATGAGCCAACAGCCATGCTTGATCCGGGAGCAAGAGACCGTATCGAGGCCATCGTTCAGAAGATTACCCAGCGGGGGACAACGGTGATCTGGATTACACACCATCTGGAGGAAGCAACCCTGTGTGATCGAATCATTGCTATGGAGAGGGGACGTTGTGTGTACAACGGGGAGCCGGAGTCCTTTTACTATGAAAAAGAGACGAATGAGAAGGCTACTCGGGAAAATGTACAGCTATCCCCCTGTGAACGGTTAGGGTTGGATCCTCCTTTTACTGTAAAAACTGCGTTATTGCTCAAGCAAAAAGGTATGATGCCAGAAGCCATGCCACTGCGACCTGAGCAACTGGCTAAGGAGGTCGCACGTTGGAGATCGAGCTAACCAATATACGCATAGAAGGAACGGAATCGAGCAAACGTGCACTGCTTGAAGATATAAATATTCAGTTGAACAGTGGGGAAATCACCTTGCTGCTGGGCTGTACGGGTTCAGGAAAAACAACTTTACTACAGACGTTGGCTGGTCTGAGACCGCCCGATGCAGGAAGTATCACATTGGATGGCACACCTTTCTGGAAAGAAGGAAAAGTGCCTCAGTCGATTTTATTGCAAATGGGACTACTGTTTCAATTTCCGGAACAACAACTGTTTGCCCGAAGTATTCAGCGTGAATTCACATATTCTCTGCGTCCTTATCGACTTTCAGAGAAACAGCAACAAGAGCAGATCACAAAAGCACTGAAGCAATGGGACCCGCCAGTGTCCTCAGAGTTGGACCGACGTTTTCATCTGGACAGGTCGCCATTTGCTCTAAGTGGGGGAGAGAAGCGCAGGTTAGGTCTTGCTCTCGGAAGTGTGACCAATCCACACTGGCTTCTGCTGGATGAGCCAAGCGCCGGGTTGGAAGCGCAAAGTGTCGGGCTTTTGCTGGATGTATTGGAGCAACATCGTCTGGCAGGTGGTGGGGGCGTGGTAGCAACCCATGATCTGGATACATTCTTACCTTGTGCGGATCGAGTATTGTTGTTGCAGGAAGGCCGTTTAATCGCCGATCTTACGCCGAGAGAACTTCACAAAAGGCCTGAACTGCTGGAGCAGACAGGAATCGGACTGCCACCATCGATGAGACTGGCACAGCAGTTTAGAGCAGCGGGTCTTGAGCTGCCTTTGACCGCGATGACGCCAGAAGAGATGGCTGAGTGTATTGTTCAGTCCAAGTCAGTTGAGGTGGGGATTCAAAACGAATCGATAGAAGCATCATGGAAGGTAATGATGGAAGTCAAGAACGATTCAATGAAATATGAAAAAGAAGCACTGATGCTGTCGTCCATTAAAACGGAAGATGATCCAAAGCTTGTTCCGAACATATTGACTCATTCAGGCGGATTATATGGCGTCATGGACCCGCGTCTAAAATGGATTTTGTATATTTTGCTGGTCACCGCAGCTATGCTTCAGCAGCGCTGGCTGGGATTGACTTTAACACTGGTGCCGGTAATAGCAGCACTTGCCGTGCTCCCGCGTCAGACTTTGGCTGGATGTATGAAGTTAATGAAGCCATTATTTTTCTTTTTCATCCTATCAACGGCGTTATCTGGGACAACTCTTTCAACAGAAGGAGGAGGTCTGCACTTTGGCTTTTCCCTGATGCAGGCGGAGGGCACTTTGCTGAATGTGTATCGTTTGTTTATCGTCACGTTGGCAAGCCTTTGGTTTTCGTTGACGACACCTTATGGGCGAATGGTAGAAGGGCTTAACTGGGTACTCGGTATCGGTAAAAAGATCAGGTTGCCCGTAGCTTCGTTTGCTCTTGCTGTTTCGTTAATCTTTCGGTTTATCCCGATGATCTGGAGTGAGTGGCAGCGATTCTCACTGATCGTACGGGCACGTGGAAAGGCAGCTTTAAGACCAAATACCATTCGAATACGTGACCTGGGTCCGATGGTGATTCCCCTGTTAATGGCACTGTTCCAACGTGCAGAGGATATGACCATTGCGATGGAAATGCGTAAAGTTAGAGAGCACTCTATGCTCGGAGGACGTTCATCGTTATTGGTATGGTCCAAACGTGATACCTGGATTAGCCTCGCTGGCCTCATTGTTTTTGTACTATTAATATGGATTCGCCAATTGTGATGGCGATAATGATCGTGATGGATCCGGTAATGGATCAAAACCTAAACGCAGTGTTTTCCAAAGATCATGCATAAATGCGTTTGTCCTCGCTCACAATAAGTGGACGTTGATCATCTGAAGTGGATCAGGAGGGATAAACGATGAAAGATAAGTTTTTGCGTGAAGAACGGCAAGAATATACCGATGTGTCTACGGTGGAGTCGCAGCGAAACGATATCACACTCGAAGAATTCCCGGAGGGTCCTTACGGTTCATCTCTGTTATCCGAGTCTCTCGGGAAAAGTTCTCCATGGCGGGCAGATCAGCGGTCTGCACATCGTTTTGATTATGAGAATCATGAGCTTCATGAAGGAGAAGTACGGGATTATCCAGGTCAGGATGTTTTTGACGAAACGGTTCCGGATAACGTGTCCAAACCTCAATATACGGAAGAATCGTAATGAGATATGAATATAAAATAGAGTATAGCCTCCGACAGGTTTTGTCCTGTTCGGGGGTTATTTTCGTTGTGTTTAATGAAAACAAATCTCCTCTAATTCCACATTATGGGTTATTATGTTTGTAGCTCGAAGTAAAAATCTGGTTAAATATGCGGGGGGACTTGGGATGAGAGAGATCGATTATAGTCAATATTTCTGGCAGGATGATAAGGTCAGACTACGTGCTTTGCGTGAGGAAGATTGGGAGGATCATTATTATAACCGCTTTGATACACCTGCCCGTCGGTTATTGGAGTGTGCAGTAGAGTTACCGCCAACCCATGTCGAAGCGAAGAATTTCACGGAAAACTTCTCTGATTTTTCTTTAGCCAAAGGACGGATCATGTTTACCATTGTAAATATGGATGGTGAGAATGTCGGAGGTGTGAATCTGAATAGCATTGATGAGAGAAACGGTACCTTTAGCATTGGCATTCAAATTGACAGGGATCATCGAGGAAAAGGATACGGAACCAGAGCCGTACGAATCTTGCTGAAGTATGCCTTCTTCGAACGCAGGCTCAACAAATTTAATGATTATGTACTCCAAGGAAATGAACCTTCCGCAGCCATGATGAGAAAACTTGGATGTATTCAGGAAGGTGTGCGTCGTCAAGTGATCTACACCGATGGAAAATACCAGGATATGATCCTCTTTGGATTAACCAAAGACGAGTTTATGGCAAAAGAGGGCCTTGTTTGAAGTAAAGGCTAATAAGGTGTAATTAAATGTGTAGTAGGAGGAACTATGAACCAACCCATACTAACCGATGAGTTAATCATCGATTGCAAGGATATTTATTTGCGCGAGTATCGAATTGAAGATTTAGAGAAACTTCAAGAAATTACGTGGCAACCTGAGGTGTATGAATTCCTACCGGGATGGAACGCTACGATTGAAGACAGGACCCTGTGGCTCACCGAATATGAAATCCCTGAGAATCAGCATTTTAAACAAGCTGTGATGGCGGGAGGGGATATCGGAGAGTTATATTTACGTATGGCTATTGTACTCAAAGAAACTGACGAGTTTATTGGATGGTGCTGCTCAGGAATTAAGGATGAGTTACCAGCACCTAATCGGGAGATTATGTACGGTATTTCGAAACACTTCAGGAATCGTGGCTATACAACGCAGGCAGTAAAAGGAATGACACAGTATTTGTTTGAACATACAAACGTTGAAATATTAAATGCCATCGCTTTGATTACCAATCAAGCATCCAATAAGGTGATACAGAAATGTAATTTTGAACGGTTAAATTTGATCGAAATCGAGGATGAACCCTATATCCATTATCAACAGTGTAAGCACGAAGATAATTTTTGATTGAACTTTTATCCTCATTGAAAATAGCTATAATATCAAAATTTCGGATCAGGTTAGACAGTTATTGCTGGCTGCCTGATTTTTTTCTGTCATTTAGTTTATAGGACAAGTGTTAATAATTTTCTCCACGATAATAGCGTTCCAGTTTGTTATCCAAATGAACAAGCTGCGCTTTTTTCTCCTCGATATCATTCAGCAACTTTTGCTTTTGATCCTCAATCAGTTTGGTTCTTTCCTTCAGCGTGGAGGTTCCTTCATTGACCTGATCATAATACTTTTTGATGTCTTCCACACTCATCCCGGTTTCACGAAGGCATTTGATAAAAACCAGCCAGTTCAGATCATCCTCCAAATAAAGACGGTTATTCTGCTCATTTCGTGCAGCAGGTTTCAGCAGTCCCTTTCTTTCATAAAAGCGAATCGCTCCAATGGAAATTTCAACTTTTTTGGCTACTTCTCCAATCGTTAACATGTTAATCCCTCATTTTATAAAAAATAATTTGACCTACACTAAGTGTAGCATAGTAACTTATACATTGTTAAATATAAATCAAATTATGGAAAGAAGGATTTGCATGAAAAAGACTGTTTTTGTAACCGGAGCAAATAAAGGAATTGGATATGAAATCGTAAAGCAGTTGGGTGAAGCAGGTTGGAAAGTTATCCTTGGCGCACGTAGTGTTGAACGGGGTGAAAGAGCTGTTTCCGAGTTAACTTCCAGGGGGTTAGACGTAGAATTTTTACAAATCGACATGAGTGACTTGAAAAGCATCGAGCATGCAGCCGATACGATTAACAAGACTTATCCCACAATAAACCTTCTGATCAATAACGCGGGTATGCCGGGTGCTTTCTCTCATTCCTTCACGGATACAAAAGAGGAAGATCTGCGGAACGCCTTTGAAGTGAACTTTTTCGGTACCTTCCGTTTGAATCAGCGATTGTTCCCGTTAATCAAAGACAATGAAGGCACAATCATTAATGTATCAACCGATATGGCTTCTCTGGACCATATGCAAAATGCGGAATTTACTTTAAACGCCTTCGACTATAATTCATCCAAAACGGCCAACAGTGCCATGACACTTTCGATGGCTTATGAAGTGAAAAACAGCAGGGCTCAAGTCTTTGCGGTAACGCCCGGATTCACATCAACAGATCTTAACGGCAATGCCGAAGGTGGTAAATCAAAAGAAGCCGGCGCTGCGATTATCGTGCGCTATGCGACGGATGGTAAACGCCATAACGGAGAATTCCTAGATGAAAATGGCGTATACCCTTGGTAATCCACCGTTCATACTGGATGATCTTGTCCCCCGGATGATAGCGGAAAATTAGATGAAGTATTTGCTTGGTGCCGTTACTTAGATATCAAGGAATATGAGAATACAACGTCGAATTAAAAAATATGTTAGTTTTATCTTGTTTATATGCTGTAAATGAAATAAACACCAAACTTAGACGAACATCTTTCTTGTACTAAGTTAACAGAGCAAGTACTATAAATCGTATCTCTAACAAGCGTATCAATCGGAGGTATATTTTAATGGAGGTTTCACTATATAAAGCAGATTTAAAAGATGCAGTGAATATTCATGAAATGAAAGTCAAAGCATTTATGCCCTTGTTGGAAAAAAATCAGGATTTTGCAACAAGCCCTGCCAATGAAACCGTAGAAAGAATTATTACTCAAATCAATCAATCTTTCACAGATTATTTTATAATTCATCATTTTGAGGTTGCTGTTGGTGGGATTAGAGTCGTGGAAAAAGATAATCAAATCTATAGTGTTAGCCCAATTTTTATACTGCCAGAACATCAAGGAAAAGGAATTGCACAAAAAGTTTTTACAATGGTTGAGCAGATATATGATGATGCAAAGTCATGGAAATTGGGTACCATCTTACAAGAGAAAGGGAACTGTTATTTGTATGAAAAGATAGGCTACAAAAAAACGGGTGTAACAAAAGCAATTAACGACAAAATGACAATGGTATTTTATGAAAAGCATATATAAGCTTCAAATCCTTGAATAAGACGTCTCAGATTCGTTAGCCCGAAACCCATTGGACTACCACTATACTAATCGGATACAACAAAAGAATCCCCCATTCATTTCTAAACCGAAATGAATAGGGGATTCGTCATGCAATGAAAAGCCAAAATTAAAATGGAAGAAAAGCAGCGTTTGGAGAGCTTGACTAGTGCATGAGTAATGATCAAGTAGATCTTACGTAGCGCTGCTTATAGCCACCTTTTAGCTTGCGTAGAGCCGAAGCTCAGCCTAGACATCAGCCTTATGCAGCGGCAGCAAAATCATAAATTCAGTCCCCAAGCCTATTTGACTTCGTACTGTAATTTTCCCACCATGCGACTCCACAATCGAGCGGGTAATGGCTAGACCGAGACCTGCACCACCTTGTTTGCGCGAACGAGAACTACTTGTGCGGTAAAATCGCTCAAAGATATGGGGCAGATGTGCAGGTTCAATGCCTGTGCCGTTATCCTTCACTGATAATTCAGCCTTATGATGCGTGGCATATAACGTTATGGAGATGGCTCCATGCTCTGGATCGGTGTGCTGCACCGCATTATGGAACAGATTCAGCACAACCTGCTTCAGCTTGTAAGGGTCAGCCAGTACATATACTTCAGCCGTCAGATCGAGATGAATGGATCTTCGTTGAGCCATCATGGCAAGTTGTGGTTGCATTTCGAGCAGCAGACTATCCAGCTGAATGACCTCCCGCTCCTGCCTTGGAGCCTGATCCAGCTTGGTTAGTAACAGCAAATCTTCAACCAGCTTGTTAATTCGTACGGATTCGCCGTGCATGCTGTCCAGTGCTTTATACAATTGATCTTGATTGGTCGCTGCACCCCGCTGCAGAACTTCAATGAAGCCGTGAATGGAGGTGAGCGGGGTACGAAGCTCATGGGAAGCATCAGACAAGAAACGCTGCATCTGCTCTTTCGATTCCCGCTCCGCTTCAAACGAGTTCTCCAGCCTTTCAAGCATGCCATTGAATGAAACTGCGAGCTGATCCACTTCTTCTTGTCCCTGAACGACGGGAAGGCGTTCTGCGAGGCTGCCTGCATCGATCTGCTGTACTTTATTCACCATGTTGGAGAGGGGAACCAGCGTCCGGCGTAATACCTTAGTGTATAGAATCAGACCGGCTACCATGGCCAACAGCGATAACATGATGAAGATCAGAAGCTGTTTAATAATCAAATCTCTAAGTGGCTTCGTAGCGGTGCCCATCTGGACCATCGGTAAACCGCGATTGCGTGGACCGGGTGAAGCGAATACAATCAATTGCTCATTCCCTTGGCTATCCGTGACGATCCGGTAGGGAATGTGTTTTTGTTCTTTCAATTCATCTGTAATGTTCTGATAATCAGCGGTTGATAGTTGAGGGGCTTTCAGACCGTCTTCTCCAAAAACATCCTCGAACGTACCTTGGTTATCAAACAGGGCAAGTGAACGGTCAGGTATAAACAACACCCGATTACCAGACCCGTTTCCTGACTGTCCACCGAAAGGATTGTTGGAAGAGCCGTTACGTGACTGGATTCCGAGCCAAACCGGGGGCATGGACATGAGCTGTTCTTCCATGGTTTTTGCCTGATTCCGGTAGAGAAAGCTTTCCATGATCCAGAATTGCAGGATACCGATTAACAATAGTAGCCCAGCAAGCACGAACAGAGAACGTGAAAGCAATTGAGAACGCAGTGAACGAGGCCAGATCCATTGGTGAAGACGTCTTAAACGAAGTTTATTTTTCTTAGGCAGCGAGTTCATCAGAGATCCACCCTGTACCCGACACCCCGAAGCGTGCGAATGAGTTTATGCTCTTTATCCCCGAGTTTGTCGCGCAAGGAGCGAACGTATACCTCCACAATATTTTCTTCCCCGCCAAAATCATACCCCCACACCCGGCTTAGAATAGTCGCTTTGCTAAGTACAATCCCATGATTAAGCACAATAAATTTTAACAGTTCATATTCGGTAGGAGATAGCTCCAGGACCTGATTCTGATAGGTGATTTCTTTGCGCTGATCATCAATTCGGAACGGACCGTGGGTGACGGCTCCTATTAATAAAGGAAATTGATTGCGCAGTCTGGCCTGAATCCGAGCGAGCAGCTCGTCGAAGGCAAAGGGTTTAATCATGTAATCGTCAGCACCTAGCCAAAGGCCCTTAACCCGATTCTCGACTTCGTCCTTCGCTGTCAGCATAATAACGCCAACCTGAGTTCCGGTCTTACGCAGACGCTCGACTACTTCGAATCCATCCATCTCTGGCATCATGACATCCAAAATAGCCATATGTGGCTTGAATTCAAGCGCCAATTCAAGCGCAGCCGCTCCATCCGGCGCGGTGCGCACATCAAAGCCCTCATTGCTTAATCCAAGCTCTAGAAATTGCAAAATATGCGGTTCATCATCAGCCAATAGTATTTTAATTCCGCTGCTAAGCTTCATAATGCGGGGTTCCTCCTTGCTTGCTTCCATCTTAGTTCTCCCTCAATTGAGAGGGACTGTATGTTGTATTATCGCTTGCCAAACTGAAATTTAGCTGAAAGGATTGTGAATTATCCTCAGACAACATTCAGCGGGTACTCATCCCAGTTTTATTTTGGCATGTCACAATATTAGTCATGAAGAACTTTGAAGGAGTGATTAACATTGAATAACACCAAAAGAAGGATGGATTTTGTCCTTCTGCCAATTGTATTACTGGCGGCGTTTCTGAATGGTTACGGTATCTGGAACGATCAATATGCCAATTCCTACTATACGACTGCCGTTGGTAGTATGCTCAGCAACTTCCATAACTTTTTCTATGCTTCACTAGACTCGGCAGGCTCGGTCACTGTAGATAAACCACCTGTTGTCTTCTGGATTCAAACGGCCTTTGCATATGTCTTTGGATTGCACGGATGGAGCGTTATTTTGCCGCAGGTATTAGCTGGAATCGGTTCGGTGCTCCTGATCTATTTCATGGTGAAACCTACATATGGTCTTGCAGCAGCACGAATCTCGGCACTTGCGATGGCGACTGTGCCTGTCGTGGCGGCAGTCAGCCGGACCAATAATATTGACAGCATGCTGGTGTTTACACTACTGCTGGGTTCATGGTTTTTGTTCAAAGGCAGCAAACAAGGCAGTGCTTGGCGCATACTGGTTGCCTTTGGGTTAATAGGCGTAGCCTTTAATATGAAAATGCTTCAAGCCTACATGATTCTCCCGGCTTTTTATTTGTTCTATTTGCTCGCTTTTCAGGCGAAATGGAGAAGGAAGATCATCCTGATGATCGGCAGCACAGCAGTTCTGGCGGTCGTTTCCTTATCCTGGGCAGTCACTGTGGATTCCATACCCGAAGACCAAAGACCTTATATCGGCAGTAGTGAAACGAACTCGGTCATGGAACTCGCCTTTGGATACAATGGTCTGGCTCGCCTAACGGGTCAGCAGAAAAATATCGCAGGTAACGCCGGTATGCCAAATGGGATCGGACAGGGAAATAATCGTGGCAATCGAGGGGATTCGACCTCATCTCCTAATCAGACAGGCAGTGGTGTTACTGAGGCTGGGCAAGATGTCGATGCACCGGATAACGATAATATGAATGGTTCGAACGGCTTGAACGCCATGGGTGGCATGAATAGGCCGAATGGCAATTTCCCGAATGGGCAGATGCTAAATGATATGGAAATGCCAAATGGAAGAAATTTTGGCGGTAATGGTGGCGGAGGCATGTTTGGTACGGGGGTGAAAGGTCCTCTGCGTCTGTTCCAGACTGAACTTTCAGGTCAAGCTAGCTGGCTTATGCCAGTTGTATTGCTTGGGTGCATTGCCATATTTGCAGGATTAAGACGGAGAAATATAACCAGCAAGCACAAGGAGGCCTTGTTCTGGCTGGCCTGGCTGCTTCCCGTTGCTGCCTTTTTCAGTGTGGCAGGTTTCTTCCATCAATATTATCTGATTATGCTTGCACCTCCACTTGCTGCACTGACTGGCGCAGGATTTGTAGCGATGTGGAAGTCATATCGTGATCGCGTTGGATGGCAGGCATGGTTGCTTCCGGTGTCCTTGCTGCTGACGACTCTGTTCGGCTGGTATATCATGCAGGTGTATAACGATACGATTGGTGCAGGCTGGTCGATTAGTGAATTAATCGCAGGCATTCTGGTCACGGTCATCCTGGTCGTTATGCTTCATCGCACACATCGATGGAAACAGGGCTTCATTATCGCGGGATTCATGGTGATGCTGATTGGTCCAATCTACTGGGCATTCACCCCAATTACTTATGGTGGCAACAGCATGATTCCGGCAGCGGGACCTACTGGTTCCAATGGCATGTTTGGTGGAGCAGGAATGGGCATGCCGATGGGGAACGGTGCAGGAGATACAGAAATGCCTGCAAGGGGTGGTCGTGGCGGAATGGGCAGCCGTAACGAAGAAGTGGATACAGCCACACTGAATTATCTGAAAGAACACAATACAGGCGAAACGTATCTCTTCGCCACTACGGACTATAATCAGGCAGCACCTTATATCATCAATGAGAAAGCAGCGGTGATCACGCTTGGAGGTTTTTCCGGATCAGACCCGGTGTACACAACAGAGGAACTTGAGGAACTCGTCAAGAGCGGGCAAGTGAAATACTTCATGGTTGGTGGCATGGGTGGTCGCGGAGGAAACTCAGAAATTACCGATTGGATCAAAGAGCATGGAACCGAGATTCCAATGTCAGAATGGAAGACAGGCAGGGACAGCGGATCTATGGATAACGGAGACACGGAGAATGAAGCTGGACTTGGATTTGAAATTGGATTCGGATTTAGCGGACAGACCACCTTGTACGAAGTGAAATTGTAAACTGTAATGAAAATCTCGAACGAAGTCCATTGGAAAAGGGAGGGGACGAACATGGCTCAAGCGTACCGATACAGCATTATTATTCCCATGTATAACGAGGAAGCGGTGATCGTGGAGACTTATCGGCGTCTGAAGAAGGTCATGGGCAGCACGGGAGAGAGCTATGAACTGTTGTTTGTTAATGATGGCAGCATGGATCGAAGTGCACAGATGATCCGTGATTACGCCCGTTGGGACGAGAGTGTGAAGCTGATTGATTTTGCCCGTAACTTCGGACATCAGATTGCGATAACAGCAGGTATGGATTATGCAGCGGGGGATGCCGTGGTTATTATTGATGCGGATCTGCAGGACCCTCCCGAACTGATACTGGATATGATTGCCAAATGGAAAGAGGGCTATGAAGTCGTATATGCACGTCGCACCAGACGAAGCGGGGAAACGCGCTTCAAGAAATGGTCGGCAAGTCTGTTCTATCGTGTCCTTCGTGCCTCAACCGATACGGATATACCAGTAGACACCGGAGATTTTCGCCTGATTGACCGCAAAGTATGTGATGAGATGAAACGTCTTCCGGAGAAAAACCGATTTGTGCGCGGGTTGGTCAGTTGGGTCGGATTTCGTCAGACTGCGATTGAATATGAACGCGATGAACGTCTGGCAGGCGAAACAAAATATCCGCTAAAACGCATGCTGAAGCTAAGCCTGGATGGTATTACTTCATTTTCGTATAAACCGCTCAAGCTCGCAGGTTATGTAGGTGCGATCCTGTCGGTTGGCGGATTCATCTATATGTTAACGGTTATTGTTTCGGCCATCTTTACAGATTCAACGATTAAAGGATGGCCATCCATTGTGAGTATCATGCTGATGTTTAACGGATTCATCTTGATCATGCTGGGCATTCTGGGCGAGTACGTTGGCCGTATCTATGATGAGACCAAGGCGCGTCCACTATACATTGTGAGAGATGTGGTTCAGGCCGAGGGCCAGCAAGCGCAATCCCGATTGACAGCCCGAGTTGCTCATCATGACTAAGCGTCTGGTGACACTCTTCAAGTTTGGTATTGTGGGTGTTGCGAATACGGCAGTGGATGCGGTGGTGTTTGCTTTGCTTGCAGTGGTCGGTGTACCGGTTCTGATGGCTCAAGTAATCTCGTATAGCTGCGGTGTTGCGAACAGTTATTGGCTGAACGGCAGGTGGACTTTTCGAGATACGACACGAGGAGGTGGCGATAGAACAAAACTTATTCGTTTTCTAATCACCAATCTTATCGTTCTCGCGTTATCCGCCCTCATTCTGATGACTTTGCACGATAAGTTGGATTGGAGTCTCGTGATGAGCAAGATCCTGGCGATCTTGATCGGAATGGTTCTAAATTATATGGCCAGCAGATATTGGGTGTTTCGTACAACTAACATATGAAAGGAGTGTATGAGAAATGCAAATTAAAAAAGCAGTCATTCCGGCAGCGGGTCTCGGAACCCGTTTCCTGCCAGCGACCAAAGCACAGCCCAAAGAGATGTTACCGATTGTGGACAAACCGGCCATCCAATACATTGTTGAAGAAGCGGTGCAGTCAGGCATTGAGAATATCCTCATTGTGACCGGACGCAACAAAAAATCTATCGAGGATCATTTTGATAAATCGGTTGAACTTGAACATTCTTTATATGCCAAGGGCAAGCAGTCTTTATTGAAAGAGGTGCAGGCCATCAGCGAGATGGCAAATATTCATTTTATTCGTCAAAAAGAACCACTTGGACTGGGGCATGCCATTGGATGTGCACGGCAATTTGTAGGGGATGATGCCTTCGCTGTACTCCTCGGAGATGACATTATGGTGTCTGATCCGCCAGCACTTGCACAGATGGTCCATCTCTATGAAAAGACAGGTAACCAGATCATCGGTGTTCGTCAGGTAGATGCAGCAAATGTAAGCAAATATGGCATTATTGATTCGAATGGTGCAGAGGACCGGGTTCACCGAGTCACCAATCTGGTCGAAAAGCCTTCTCTTGCAGAAGCACCATCCCGGACAGCTGTAATGGGACGATACATTCTGAAACCTTCCATTTTTCCCATTCTGGATCAGATCGAGAGAGGGGCTGGAGGGGAATATCAGTTAACGGATGCCTTGAAAGAAATAAGTCAGACGGAGGAACTGTTAGCCCTTGAACTGAAGGGACGCCGCTACGATATTGGCGATCAATTCGGATATATTCAGGCGATCTTGGAGATCGGACTGATGCGCAAGGAATTGCAGCCCATGCTGACACCATATCTTCAGAAGCTTGCAACCCAGTGGGCATAGTGATTGATATGTAGCAGAGGTTTATATCTGCTGTAGGACGGGTTCTCCTTCGTGCCATGGTTCTGTCAAGACCCTAGCATTGTACAATTCTGCCTGTAACGCTACAATGAGCAAGAAGTTTAAGTTGCTCTTTGAGGGGTGAGGAATCATGAATGAATCTATCATCAGGGACCTTATTAAGTATATGGACGTGGAGGACAACGCCGCCATTCAGTACATTCAGACCGAGCATCGGATGAAACTGGGACTCTTTTGGGGGATACAGGAAGGCAGCCGCGTTCTGGAAATCGGTTGTGGTCAGGGAGATACTACGGCCGTGCTTGCACATCTGGTGGGGGAACATGGGTACGTTCATGGTGTAGATATTGCACCTGAGGATTATGGCGCACCACTGACCGTAGGCGAAGCGGCAGCCAAGCTGAGGAGATCTCCACTGGGTGATCGAATTCGAATGGATTATGATTTCGACATTCTAAGTGATCAAGTTCAATTCTCTGAGAATGAGTTTGATGTTATCGTACTTTCCCATTGTTCCTGGTACTTGAAATCGTTTGACGAACTCGCCCAGATTCTTAGCAAGGTTAGGACGTGGGGACATCAGTTATGTTTTGCAGAATGGGATGCACGAGTTACAGATGTGAGCCAGCTCTCACATTGGTTATCCGTTCTAATTCAATCCCAGGTCGAATGTTACAAGGAGAACAGCTTCTCCAATGTGCGGACGATCTTTACACCGGAGGACATCCAAGAGCTTGTCTCTGCGGCAGGCTGGACGATTAAGGAAGAGACTTCGATCCATTCTCCCGAGCTGCAGGACGGTCGCTGGGAAACCGAAATGACACTGGTCGAAGCGCCTGTGGAATTGAAACTGCTTCCGATCCCGGACAAAGTAAAAACACTTCTTCTTTCCGAACTAAAATTACTTAGGACACATCATGCCTCGGGGTCTGGGAGCCCACTGGGAACGTATGCGATTGTTGCAAAAAAGCAGTAAGGAAATAACGAATAAATTCCATGATCTAAAAAAATGTGTTTACTTCATCACAGTAATTTTGATATTATAATCGCAATATCAAATGCGACGAAGAGACGAGTAGATAAAAACCATTCTTTCAAAGAGAGCTCCGGCAGCTGAAAAGGAGTAAAGAACTTTTTATTGAATAAAGACTCAGAGCAGCACATCGGAACTTAGCATTTAAGGGATGGTGTGACAGGAGCTCCTGTTACAGAGCTAGAGTATGAACGGTCTACAGCTAGCAACATGGTTGTGTAACCTTTACTTGAAGAGGCGGATATGGTGACATATTGGCGAATCTGGGTGGTACCACGAGAGTTCAATCTCGTCCCTGAGACTATTGTCTTGGGGATGGGATTTTTTGGTTTTTTTCGGGGCTGTGACTACACGCTTTGGAATTGCCTGAATAGTGTTAATTAGGAAGTCAAATTTCATAATACGTTTTTAGTGAGTTATGAAATTGATTAAAGAGAAGAATCACTTAAACCGAAAGGAAATGATGATTGAATGTCAGCAAAATTGAAAGTTGGTATCGTCGGAGGAACGGGAATGGTGGGTCAGCGTTTTGTGGACCTGCTTGATCAACATCCATGGTTTGAAGTAACAGCTATTTCTGCAAGCGCCAATTCGGCAGGTAAAACATATGAAGAATCCGTACAAGGCAGATGGAAACTCGCAGTTCCTATTCCGGAAGCTGTGAAAAAAATCATTGTTCAGGATGCTTCCCAGGTTGAGGCTTTTGCCAGCCAGGTTGATTTTATTTTCTGCGCGGTTGATATGAAAAAAAATGAAATTCAAGCGCTCGAAGAGGCTTACGCTAGAACAGGCACACCTGTCGTGTCCAATAACTCGGCTCACCGCTGGACAGCAGATGTACCGATGGTAATCCCTGAGATTAACCCGGGACATCTGGATGTTATTGAAGCTCAACGCAAACGTCTGGGCACAAAAACCGGATTTATTGCTGTAAAACCAAACTGCTCGATTCAGAGCTATGTGCCTGCACTGCACGCCTTGCGTGAGTTCAACCCGACTCAGGTCGTTGCTTCCACGTATCAAGCAATCTCGGGAGCAGGTAAAAACTTTACGGACTGGCCGGATATGCTTGATAATGTCATTCCATACATCGGTGGCGAGGAAGAGAAGAGTGAGCAGGAACCTCTCCGGATCTGGGGTAGCATCGAGAACAATCAGATCGTCAAAGCTTCTGCTCCATTAATTACAACACAATGTATTCGTGTACCGGTAACGGATGGACATCTGGCGACCGTGTTTGTAAACTTTGAGAAAAAACCAAGCAAAGACGAAATTCTGGAGCGTTGGTTGCAGTTCAAAGGTCGTCCGCAGGAACTGGCTCTGCCAAGTTCACCAAAACAATTCATTACGTATTTTGAAGAAGAGAACAGACCACAGACGAAACTGGATCGTGACATCGAACGCGGAATGGGTGTCTCCACCGGCCGACTGCGGGAAGATTCACTCTATGATTACAAATTCGTTGGATTGTCCCACAACACGCTCCGCGGAGCGGCAGGTGGTGCGGTTCTGATCGCTGAATTGCTTAAAGCTGAAGGATATATCCAGCCGAAATAAGCATCAAGAATCATGAACAGCAACAGATTTCTGCAAAGAATGATTAGATGAAAACCATCACTTGTTGATGGTTTTTTTTGTGGGCTATATCGGAAAACGGAGTGGAGTCATGGAGTGGTATGAAATATGTAAAGTGAAAAACGCCGACAGGATTGTCAGCGTTATTTACTGCGCAGATGCCGGGCACTGACTCGAAGCTTTGGTTTCAGGAAGAATACGACTCTTTAGCTGAGAAGCCGGACAGCTACCTTCTTCGTCGCGTTTGGTTTCCCAATTAATAGGATTGGTCATATCCGGGATGCGTTGCTCCAAAATGGCCTGATATTGACGTGCTTTCTCTTCCAAATGAGCAACACGGCTCTTGGCTTCTTCAAGCTGAATCAGCGCTGATTCCTTGTACTCCATCATAAGTGCGAATCGTTGTGCAACGGTTGAATCTCCTTCAAGACAGAGATCGACGTACGTTTTAATGTTTTCAATCGGTAAGCCTGTCTGTTTAAGGCATTTGACGCCGTGCAGCCAGTTGATGGATTCTTCATCAAACACCCGAATGTTATTTTTATTGCGTTGAATGCTCGGAATCAAGCCCTTATCCGTGTAAAAGCGTACCGCGTGCTCTGTGAGTCCCGTAAGCTGTGCAGCATCCTGAACCGTATACATAATATGTAATCCTCCTTGTGAAAAAATATATTAGAGTGCTTGACTTCGTGTAACACGAAGGAGCTAGGGTTATTGTAACGCAAGTCGGACGGAAGTGGAATCCCGCTTAGTTGCAGGATTCCGGCATACGTAGCCGGTTGCGATTCACATTTGAACCTTAGGAGGAGTTAATATGCAAACGGTAACCTTAAATAATGGAGTGAAAATGCCGATCATCGGCTTTGGTGTCTATCAAGTTCCCGATGCGGATGAATGCGAGAATACGGTATATGAAGCATTGAAGGCCGGTTACCGCCTGATTGATACCGCCGCCGGATATCTGAACGAAGAAGCGGTTGGACGTGCAATTAAACGCAGTGGCATACCGCGGGAAGAACTGTTCATCACGACCAAGCTTTGGATTCAGGATGCAGGATACGAAAGTGCCAAGCGGGCGTTTGCCAAATCGTTAAGTAAGCTGCAGCTCGATTATCTGGATATGTACCTCATTCACATGCCGTTTGGTGATTACTACGGCGCATGGCGTGCGATGGAAGAACTATACCGTGAGGGCAAGATCAGGGCTATCGGTGTCAGTAACTTCCTACCTGACCGCCTGATGGACCTCATCGTCCACAACGAAGTTGTGCCTGTCATCAATCAGATCGAAACTCATCCGTTTCAACAGCAGGTCGACAGCGCTGTTTTCATGAAAGAACAGGGGATACAGCACCAGTCATGGTCCCCGTTCGCCGAAGGTCGCAACAATTTGTTCAGCAACGAAGTCCTGGTTTCCATTGCTGAGAAACATAACAAATCCGTCGCCCAGGTTGTACTGCGCTGGCTGGTGCAGCGGGATGTTGTTGTTATTCCAAAATCAGTACGCAAAGAGCGGCTTATCGAGAACTTCGATATTTTCGACTTTGTACTAAGCCAGGAAGAGATTGCAACCATTTCCACGCTGGATACCAAGGAAAGTCTATTCATGAAGATTGACGACCCTGAAGTTGCCAAGATGCTAGGTAATATGAAAGTGGATTTGTAAAAACAGAAACGAATGACTAGATTTACGAAGCGTAGCGGTATCGTAGCGGTATCGTAGCGATATTAGTAATCATAGCAATTCAAATCAAAACGCCGACAATCATGTCGGCGTTTTTTAATAATCCAATACTTTGTTAGGCCGCAGATGTCTTATCTGACTTATGCAGAAGCTGAGAGCGACGACCGAGCAGATAACCTGTCAGTGAAGCAAGCATCTGTTGAAATACCATGCCAAGCACAACCGGGACAGCAACAGGTGGCGGAAAATATGAAACAGCGAGTACTGCACCTGCGCTAATATTACGCATGCCTCCATTGAACACCAGAGCGACCTGATCGGCCTCGTTCCAGCCCAGCAATCGGGCGATGAAGTAACTTAGCGCATAACCGAATGATGCCAGGAAAATAATGATGACCGCAAGACCAGCCAACTTCCAGTTGAAATCAGCCAAGTAGGGCGCAACGACAGATCCGTTAATCGCAACGACTGATGCCATGAATAATTTGGATAACGGATTCAACCTTGGTCCCCAGACCGGGACAATGGCGCCTTTGGTCCACTCATTCAGCAGCATACCGAGCAGGGATGGCACCACAATCATCCAGAACAGACTGCTCATCATGGCTGCTGTGTCCAGTGTGACACTGGTTCCGATTAACAGGGATAACACCCCGGGCACTACGAAAGGAGCAAGCATGGTATCAATCAGGATGATGGATAGCGTAAGTGCGATATTGCCCCGATATATGCTGACCCAGATGAAGCTGCTTATTCCTGTCGGAATCACGGCTGCCAGAACAAGTCCTGTTATGGTGTACGCATCTGTAGGGAAAACCAGATGACCCATACCAAGAGCAATTAGAGGCATCGCCAAATGCAAAATAAACAGACATACAAACAAGGGGAACGGCTTCTTCAGCACGTTCACAAAATCCCGTATCCCAAGACTGATACTTCCAGCGAACGTCATGAACGCAAAAAGCCAAGGGGATAAAAAGGTATAAGAAGAAAGAAAACTCCCGCATAACACGCCAATAATAATACTGATTGGGGTAATCAGTGGCATGATGCGGTTCAAGCGTTGGTTCAAGGCTTGAAGCATAATCATGACATCCCTTTACCGTGTGATTTTACTATTATACATGTTAATAACGCTGGCTGCAGACCCATTTGCAATGCAGCAGTCTGAACAGGTATCATGGACTTGGAACAAGGATTCCGATTAGGAGAAGGGGAGATGATCATGTTTATAAGAAAAAGAAAGCACACATTAATGATGACAGGCCTTATTGCATCAAGTATTCTGCTGATATCAGCCTGTTCTGTCGTGGAACAAGCCAATCAAAGTTTAAATTATGTGAGTGGGGCTACTGATTATATAGAACAGGTATCAAACGCCGGGGCTGATCTACAAGAGCTTGCATCGGGCGCGGTGAATAATCCAGAGATAACAACGCAGATTCAGGAGAAAATCGATCTGATTCAAGCAGAAGCAAGCGAATTTTCTCAGCTTACGGCACCAGCGATCGGAGAAAGCATTCATGAGAATCTGGTTAGTTACAATACTCAATTAACAGAAGTTGTGGACAATTTCGAGAATTCAATTGCAGAGCAAGGTTTTACGGCAGAAAATTGGGAGAAGACAGGCATTCCTGAACTGATCACCAACATTAATAATTTAAAAGATCCGCTTAGCGGACTTCAGGGTGAATAAGTTGAATTGATCTTAGCACCTTAGACAATCAGTTTGTAATCGAATACTTGAGAAGGGCGAGATATCGGAATGATTGAATTACCGTTATGCTCGCTTTTTTATTTTCCGAAAACTCATGTATATTTAATATCACAGGAGCTAGACTAATTCATGTAAATAGGAGATGTATATGACATTTATCTCATATTTATGTGAAGATGATCTATGGTTTGACAAGGTTGGGACAGAGGCGTATGATAAGTATATAAGTTAATAAAGTATAGTTACTTACTATAAGTTTAGAACTGCGCCTAAATATATTTTGCCAAAGGAGAACGGAGTCATGACTCAACACAATGGAAAAGTAATCATTATTACAGGTGGAGCAAGTGGTATTGGTAAAGAGACAGCACTTCAACTTTCGGATCAAGGTGCGACTATTGTGGTCGCTGACTATAATGAAGACGGAGCGAAGAAGCTTGCGGCAGAGATTGAAGCAGCAGGCGGAACAGCGGGCGCGTACAAAGTGGATGTATCCAAAGGGGACGAGATCAAAGCCCTGATCGACTGGACCGTAGAGCAATATGGTACGTTAAGCGGTATTTTCAATAACGCAGGCATTGGACTTGTGAAGCCATTTCTGGAGATGGACCCGGAATCCTATCACAGAGTCATTGATGTAGATCAGCACAGTGTATACTACGGTATGTATTATGGCGCGAAAAAAATGGTTGAATTAAATGTACAAGGTACTATTGTAAATACAGCTTCGATCTATGGAAGTGTTGCTGCAGTAGGCAGCTTCAACTACAACGCAGCCAAGGCTGCTGTTGTTATGATGTCCAAATCCGGTGCTTTGGAACTTGCTGAGCATGGAATTCGTGTAGTTGGTGTAGCACCTGGCTTTATCGAAACACCGATTCTGGGTGATGACCAAGCCATGAAGGATGCGCTTGCTACTCAACATATGCGTGGAGAGCTTATTCAACCGGAGAAAGTAGCCAGTGTGGTTACATTCCTGTTCAGTGATGCAGCAAGCGCAATGAACGGTACAACCGTAGCCGTAGATGATGGATTCCTCAGCTTCAAAACCAAATAAGTACCCTTTTATAATCAAGGCAACTCATCTCAAAAAACAGAAAAAAACGGTGCAGAACGATTTATTCGTTTTGCACCGTTTTTTTATTTTCATTATAAAGTAATCGTAGCATGTGAGATGGAAATAAGTTTGTCGAATCATCCCGAAATTTCAGAGATCGTGATACAATTAACAAGGCTATAGCTTTTTATCATTTTGTGGTGTCATATACAATTCGAACTCCGAGAGAGCCATAACTCTCTTCTTTGTAATGACATTGAGAACAGGTTTTGGTCGAACATAACGCATCGTTATGAACTTGTAATTTTTCGTTGCACTGTGGACATTTATTTTCAAAAAGAGTCTTCAACACGTTAAACATGCTTAATCACTCATTTCGGATTAATTTACTTGGTTTTAATTATAACGGATAATATTCGCTGTGTATAGCACTTTTGAGTGATATCGAAATGAGATTTATATTGCACGAAAGGAAGCGCATAACCGATGGATCTTCTGCTTTTTGTCATCATGTTTATACTGGGTCTGGTCGGTTCATTCTTCTCCGGTTTGTTGGGTATTGGTGGGGCCATTATCAATTATCCGCTGCTGTTATATGTTCCATCCTGGATGGGACTGGAGCCATTCTCAGCACATCAGGTATCTTCGATCAGTATGTTTCAAGTGTTTTTCGCTTCACTTGCCGGTGTGGTTGCATTCCGCAGAAAAGTAAAGACGGGTAGAAGTGGTGGGGCAATCGTTCACCGCGGTTTGGTGCTGTACATGGGCTCCAGCATTCTTGCTGGCAGTCTGATCGGCGGGTTCATATCCGGTCATCTGGACGGAAGGGTTATTAATCTGATCTATGGCATTCTGGCGATCATGGCAATCGTGCTAATGCTCATTCCCGGAAAAGGAAAGCTTGATACCTCAGCACCACTGGTGTTTAATCGATGGATTGCAGCAGGCACTGCTTTTGCAGTAGGCATTGTATCAGGAATTGTTGGTGCGGGTGGTGCCTTTATCCTTATTCCCATCATGCTGACGATTCTCAACATCCCCGTACGAACGACGATTGCTTCTTCACTGGCGATTGTATTTATCTCCGCTATTGGCGGCGTTATAGGGAAAATTACGGGTGGAGACATTCCGATGGAACCCATCATCTATACGGTGATCGGCAGTTTGCTCGGGGCATCCCTTGGTTCACGGGTTAGTTCGATGATCAATGTGAGGGTACTTCGATATGCATTAATCGTACTTATCGCCATCACAGCGGTCAAAGTCTGGTCATCCATTCTGTAAAATCACGTATATGGGAATGAACAATGACGATTTCGTAACCAAACGGTTGGATCGCCGTATAAAGGTTATGAACATGAGCTGAAGCGTTGGATACACGATCAAATGAGTTCAGTTTTCGTCCATGGAGCACCTCATCTCCTTTCATGGATACATGTTTAACATTAATAGAATTTGAGGTATCCACCCTATGAATAACGTACTTACAGAACAGGCTGATGCAGGATATCGGCTAGCTGAGCAGAAAGCATCTCAGTATTTTACTTCTCTTAGGCAGCAACTTATGGATAATACGTATACGACAGCACTTACCCAAGATATTCATGTATGGCAAAAAAAACATATTCATCGTTTTGCCTGGCTTTCTCTTTTATCACCTAGCAAAAGAAAACCGGATCCCCGGGATGTTCATAGATATATCCATTGGCTGAATGCGACAGGAAAACTGGATGATTACCTGGATCGGAGTATCTCCTATATTTATATGCGGGATCTGGGGCAAGCCCTTGATTCTCCGGATACGCAGGCCCGAATTCAGCACATTGTCCAGAATACCAAAAAATACTTTATGGGCTCTGCCACTGGGCGCAAAGGACAGCCCGATTATATCAGTCTGGCTGCGTTGTACCGGTGGGGACAGAAGGAGCACATTGAAGCAGCTGTCATCTGGGTGATGAACAAATTAAAGAATGTAGCATCCAACATCCCGAAGGAGCTGGATGCAGAGCAGGCGCAGCGGAAGCTCATCAAGATCATTCTCGGCGTGGTTCTTCATGTGGACGATGAGATGAATGAGCAGACACCACCTGAAGAGCGTGCACGGAGATTTGATGCGGCGATCCGACTTGGTTATTCGTACGGTTTGACGTATCCATTTGTGGATGATCTGCTGGATTCTCAAGCATTGACTGTTCAGGAAAAAGAACAATATTCCCTGATGATACGCGATGCACTTCTTACCGGGGTCGTTCCTGATCTGGGGGATTGGAAAGGCAGCAACCTTGAAGTAATTGAATATGTACATGCCGAGCTTCGGGAAGCATTTGAGTACATCAAGAACTACCAGCATCCAGAGAAACAGCGCACGTTTTTAGAGCAATCCTATGTGTTCTTTCAGTCCCAGGAGATCGATCGGAACAAGAAATTAGCCAATGCGAATTATACCAATGAAGAATTGTACATTCCGATTATTATCAAATCTTCTTCTTCCCGATTAATCGTCCGGTCTGTTCTCAGTGCACCAGTGGATGAAGGATTTGATCTGCGGACGTTCTATTACGGGATATATAATCAGTTGGCCGATGATTTTGCCGATATGTTTGACGATATGGAAGAAGGGGCAGTAACTCCGTATACGTACTATTTGAAGTATCGAGATTTGCGTCCCGACTTGATTAATCCATATGAATTGTATTGGGCAGTCATCTCTCATCTAATCCATGATGTATATAACTCGGACGCCAAGACCCGCGAGGTCATACTGGATCGTGCCATTAACGGTCTGAAGCGTTGTAAAGAACGGTTGGGGCAGCAGAAATATGATGAAGTGATGTCGATCTTTGCCTTTGGGCAGCCTGAATTCAATCAACTGGTTCAACAGATGGTGCGAAAAGCAGATGACGTTGATTTCCTTGATAAATTGTTACGGGATCAGGTCGTGCTTCAATTGAAAAATGACAAGCAGGAGAAAGAGGAGTTCAAACAGACCATTCGAACGGTTCGCGAACAGATTAATGTGGAGTTGCAGATTGCCAAGCCCGGTGGCCTTCATGAGATGAAAGAAACACTGATCGATGCAGCTAACTACAGCTTGCAGGGAGACGGAAAAAGGCTACGTCCGATATTAACTTGGGTTATGGGCGTGCGCGAATATGGTCTACCTGAGTCATCCATCGTTCCGCTGCTAAGATCATTGGAGTACATGCATACCGCTTCCCTGATCTTTGATGATCTGCCTACGCAGGATAATGCTTCGACAAGACGTGGACGATCCACGCTGCACCAGGTACACAATAGCGCCACAGCAGAGCTTACGGGTCTGTTTCTCATTCAGAAGGCGATTGGAGAGCAATCCTCATTGAATCGCTTTGATGCGGCAACCGTGCTCACGCTCATTCAGTATTCGGCTGAAAAAGCAGAGGATATGTGTATGGGGCAGGCCATGGATCTGAACTCCAAAGGTAAGGCACTGACGCTTGAGCAGTTGAACATGATCTGTTTTTACAAAACAGGCATTGCCTTCGAAGCTGCCCTGGTCATGCCAGCGATACTTGCCCAAGTGAAGGAACCGGAGATGGCTACGCTGAAAAAGTTCGCTTATCATGCGGGGATCGCCTTCCAGATCAAGGACGACTTGCTGGATTTCGAGGGAAATCACCTCATTCTTGGGAAACCTTCAGGTCAGGATGAGCGGAACAACAATTCAACCTTTGTGTCCATTCTTGGTGATGAAGGCGCGAAAAAAGAGATGTGGGAGCATTATTGTCTTGCTACTGATGCATTGAACGAGATGCCGAAACCTATTCCCTTCTTGAGACATCTATTGGATTATCTTGTTGGTCGTGAGCGCTGACATATTTTTCTCGCGATTCCGCGCTGCATATGACTTATAATGATATATAGCGACAAAGGTCGGGAATCCATATTTATGGATTTCAGGCCTTGTTTGATTTTAAAGACACAAATCTCTTGAAAAGAGCCGTTTCAATGACTAAAATACGGGGTACTAAGCTGATATTATTGTTTTTAAACCGACTAATAGTTGTGGGAGAAACGATGTGCAACAAAATTGAAATTTCGACAATCTATATCTAGAGTTTATATACAAAAAGGAGAGCTTAAAATGCAGGTTCAAAAGGTCGACCATCATGAATTGTTTGAGCAGATTTATAACCAAGCGCCTATTGGAATTGCACTCGTAGCTCCGACAGGACAATGGATGAAAGTGAACCCGGCTTTTTGCTGTATGCTGGGTTTTACTAGTGAAGAATTGATGGATCTCAGCTACCAGGATATTACGCATCCGGATGATTCACCACAGGATCTGATCTATGTGTGTAAGCTGTTTGAAGGTGAGTCCAAAGAGTACAAATACGAAAAGCGCTATATCAAAAAAAATGGTGATGTAATGTGGAGTTCATTGCATATTTCTTTGGCTCGAAGCGAAATTACGAATGAACCTCTTTACTTCATTTGCCATATTATTGATATTACTGACCGTAAACTGTCCGAACAAAAGCTTCAACATAGTGAAGAGATGTTCAAACTTATTACGGATAATGCTCAGGAGATCATCTATATCGCCGATTCGGAGGGAGTTTGTCGATTCTGCTCACCCTCAGTCCAAAGTTTACTGGGTTATTCGCCAGAAGAAGTGATTGGCCAAAATAATTACGCATACTTTCACCCACAAGATCTGGAACGGATCTCACAGATGGACTTGACTAAAGGGAATCTGTTGAATGTCAGGGTCCGCCATAAAGATGGGCATTATCTTTGGTTTGAAACCACATACAAGGTCAATGGTGACGCTAAGCACGGACAGCAGATTCTTTCGATTGGACGAGATGTATCAGAGCGAAAGAAACATAAGGATATCAGTGCAGAGGCTGAACGCATCGCCTTAATTGGCAGTTGGGAATGGGATATGGTCAAAGACCAGATTGCACTTTCAGATCAGATCTTTAAGATTTTTGAACTTGAACGCATTCGTAAATCATATCGTGCAAGTGATGTTTTTAAAGTTATGAATTCCGCGCGACATAGCCTCTTTACAAGAACAAATCGAATGGGTAAAACAAGGAAAACCACTTGATTTTGAATACAAGCACATTAGCTCTGATGGAAGTGAGAAGTATCTTCACTTGCGCGGATTGATTACGCTCGATGAGAATCGTCAGCCAGTCCAGCTGAACGGAACATTACAGGATATCACTGAACGCAAACGCATCGAATTTAAATTGCAGGAATCTGTGGAGCGCTACACCTCGCTTAAGAAATATAATCATGACGCCATTATCTCGTTTAACATGGATGGTAATATTATGAATGCGAATCCAGTAGCGGTGAAAATGACGGGATGTCCCGTGGCTGGAATGATTGGCACAAGCATAAGCAGATTTATCGGAGCCAGTAATTTGAGTCTGATCCTGCGTAGTAATTATGAGATGGCTGAAAAGGAGATCAACGCTGTTCGTCACACGGATGGATCTGAGACAGAAGTCCTGGCTACGCTTGCTCCGATCATTATTAATAATTCCAATGTCGGGTTCTACCTGATTGCGAAGGATATTACGGAGCAGAAAAAACTGCTTGTGGCCAAAGAGACAGCCGAGAGAATGAATAAGGCCAAAAGTGAATTTTTGGCGATGATGAGCCATGAAATTCGCACACCGATGAACGGTGTAATTGGGATGACGGATCTGCTTCTGGATACCCCTGGACTTAGCGGGGAACAAAAGGAATATATCGAAATCATCCAGAAGAGTGGAGATTCCTTGCTGGCTATCATTAATGATATTCTTGATTTCTCCAAAATTGAGTCAGGCAAAACCGATCTGGTAGACGATCCTTTTGATCTCGCAGAAATCGTGACAGAGACCGTGCAAATCGTAAAACCATTGGCTCGCGTAAAGAAGTTGGACGTTCGTATGTGCATAGATGATGCCATTCCGACTCCGGTGTATGGTGATGCTTACCGTCTTAAACAGGTACTTACCAATATCATTGGCAACGCGGTTAAATTCACTTCAGAGGGCGGCGTGGAAATTGAAGTTCGGGTTAAGGAGCAGTGCGCCAATAACGTGCAGCTGTATTTTAAGGTGAAGGATTCAGGTATAGGGATTCCGCTTGAGAAAAGACAACAGTTGTTTGAGCCCTTCTACCAGCTGGATAACTTCATGACCCGCAAACCTCAAGGCACCGGTCTGGGGCTGGCGATCAGCAAGAAGCTGGTGGAGCTCATGCAGGGTGATATCTGGATCGAGGAATCGGATGAACCGGGTACAACATTTATATTTACTGCCTGCTTTAAATTAAACAATAGTGAAGAGAGCAACAGGTTTGATCAGCTACAGAAAAAGAACAGAACGGCATCTTTGCGGATTCTGATCGCGGAAGACAATGAGGTGAATCAGCTTGTCCTTAGCAGGATGATCGAGAAAAAAGGACACGTTGTAGATCATGTGGTGGACGGTGTTGAGGCCGTCGAGGCGGTCAAACACAATCCATATGATATTATCTTCATGGATGTGCATATGCCAAGGCTGGATGGATTCGAAGCTACAAAAATGATTAAAGAATTGAAGTCCTCTGAGGATTGTCCATATATTATTGCGGTTACTGCAAATGCCGTAAGGGGAGACATGGATAAATGTTTGAAGGCAGGCATGGATGCGTACGTAAGCAAACCGATTAAGATCGAATCCATTATGCACGCATTGGAGACCTATTACATCAAGTGTAATCTCTGAATGGACAAAAACTTGATCGGCAAGAGAGCCGCTAACTTATCAACGATAAGTTAGCGGCTTTTTGTTTTTGACTTCACTTATGAAAAGGATGCCTATGGATTTTTGATCCACAGTTTGGAGATGTCCATATATCCGAATTCCGCTGTCTGCATGCCGAAGATGCTCTGATCCAGCTCAGCTTGCTTGTTCATGTGACAGCCATGCAAGATCCAACAGTGATCACGCAGTAAAGCTTCCGCTTCATCCAAGAGTGCCGTACGGTCTGCACGATGGAGCTGGGCGAAATGATCCAGTAAGTCATCCAACTGAGATTGAAATGCAGGAGACATGCACATATGAAAATGATTAGACAGGTTTTTGAAAAAATGAATCATGCCGTACTGCCAGTCTTCCTCCAGGATCTCTTCAGCCAGGATCAATTGCGCGTTCGTTGTTTCCTGTGAATTGAAATAATCCACAACGGCCTGCATGCTGATGTTCAGACCGATGGACTGCGCACGACACTGGAACCATTCCGCAACGTCTGAATCCTTATTATGCTTATACGATAATGTTATCGTCTCACCCTGGTACCCACAGCTATAGAGTAAATCACGAGCAGATTCAAGAGAGGCAGCTGTCCAGTCTTGGGCTGCACTTCTCCAGGGCAGGAAGCTGCTGGCTGGTGTGATCCGATTCCCACCGAGATCCTGGACAAGCGCGACAGAATCATAGACGATACGCAGGGCTTGTCGAAATAAGGGATGATGATGGATGCCTTCCTTGTGAAAATTGAACAGCATATACTGACAACCCAGTGCCGGATAATTGATGCTATTCGTGTGATCACAACCAGTTGCCAGACTCAATCGATCTGTTCCCGGTAGCTCATAGTAGCGATCATTCGGACTTAGGTCAGGCACAAACCAGAAATGGACTTGATCCAGATGTGGCCGGATGCCGTAGTACGCATCAAAAGCGGCAAGCTCCAGCACATCTTCATTCTGCTCTGTGATCTGAAAAGGACCGGTACCTATCAAGGTACTGGCTACATTGTAATCGTAGGGCAAGATCGTCATCCGAATACAACTGAACAGATGCAAGAAGAAGCGATTAGGACGATGTAGAACAAACTTGATGCAGTAATCGCCAGCAGTTTCCGCACGTTCGATATCCCGATACAACCAGATGGAGGGACTATTCACATCAATCAATCGTTGCAAAGTCGCCTGTACATCCCGGGACGTCATAACACGACCGTTGTGGAAACGTACACCTTTCCGGAGATAGAAGGTCCATAAGCGATGATCCTCGCTGCACTCCCACATGTGAGCCAGAGCTGGCAGGAATGATTCCGTCTTGGCATCATAAGTGATCAACGTATTACAGATCTGGCTCAGCAGATAGGTTTCAAATGCAGTGTAGACAAAAGCAGGGTCCAGATCGCCCAACTGGCGTGACCTCATGATGCGCAGAATATCCTGACCAGAGGCAGTTTCATCGTGGCTGTGAAATCCCATCTGTTGATGAAGGGAGACCATGAGTTGTTCTCGCAGTGCATCATCCATCTGCACGTTTCCAATGAGTTCAATCGCGTCTTTCATTTTGCCTTTACCCAAAAGTTCCGTAAAACTCGCTTCCAGCGCATCATTCAAGCTACGCAGCATCGTTAACTCCGAATGATGTCCACGACCACGCCCAGGCTGCCAATGGATAAAGCCTTGTTCCTCCAATTTTCTGAGAATGAATTTCACATTACGAGGGGTGCAGCACAAGGCAGCGGACAGGCTATCGATCGTTACTGTTACAGGTTCATGAAGTTTGAATGAAAGTTGTTCGGCCCCAGCAAGTCTTATAAAGTGTGTATGTAGGGTATCCATGGTCATGACTCCTCTATTAAAGGTGAAAAGTGTGATCATATGTTTACACTTTTACTTCCCCCTTTTATCCTTACAATTATACATTAGTAGAAGTTGTTCAAAAAGTCCGCTTTTGATTACGAAAGATGCCTAAAGGCATCATCAGCATCGAATATGGAATTCAGCCGAAATGTCCGTTGCTCACGTAGTTTTCCCTACGCTCCGCTACTCCATTTCTAGCTTTATCCCATCTTCTCGTTACTGAAAAGCGAACTTTTTGAACACGAATTAGTAGAAGTTGTTCAAAAAGTTCGCTTTTGAAGCACTTAGAAAGAATAGGAGAAGTTCGCATGAAGCAATATTTAAGGCAAATTCACCCCTTGGCATGGACGATCATTATCGGAACCATGTTTGGACGTCTTGTGACGTCAATGAGTATCCCGTTTCTATCCATCTATCTGACACGTGTACTAGAGGCTACACCGACCCAGACCGGTATTACTGTGGCCGTTAGCTCGTTGGCAGGTGTAATGGTCAGCTTTTATGGAGGTTATATTTCGGACCGGATCGGGCGCAAAATCGTGATGTTAATCTCGGTATTTAGCTGGGCAGGTGTGTTTTTTATTTTTTCAGCAGCAGAGCATCTATGGGTGTTCTTTGTTGCCAATACGTTAAACGGATTATGCCGCGCAGTATTTGAGCCCACCTCCAGAGCGCTGTTATCGGATATTACTTCACCGGAGAACAAATTGCTGGTGTTTAACCTCAGATATGCTGCAATTAATCTCGGTGTAGTCTTTGGGCCAATTATCGGATTTCAGCTGGGATCATCTGAATCGACGTTTCCGTTTGTGATTTCCGGCTTGGTATACATAGCCTATGGACTTGTATTATTTCTGCAATTCAAGCTACAGCATGCCAATCTGCCAGAGCGTCATCAGGCAACTGCACCACGTTTGCGTGAAGCACTTATGACCACCGGTCGCGACCGGGTATTTCTGCCGGTATTAATCGGTACCACATTTTGTGTTCTGGGTTACGGGCACTTTAGTTCTACGTTGGCACAGTACTTGGCGAGGAGCCCGATCTTTGAAAATGGAAGCCAGATGTTCTCGTACATGCTTTCCCTGAATGCCGTGACGGTATTGATTATTCAGTATCCTCTTGTGCGAACATTCCGAAACTTTCCACCGCTGGTTCCGCTGATTGTGGGTAACCTGCTGGTCGCAACCAGTCTGATGATGGTCGGAATTGCTGAAGGTGTACTCCTGATGATGATGAGTGTCATACTATTTACCATTGGGGAAGTGCTGTTGTTCACCATGATGGATATGCTCATTGACCGGATTGCGAAGCCGGAATGGAAAGGAACGTATTTCGGTACCATCGGATTCAATAATATCGGTAGTGTCATTGCTCCTGTCATGGGAGGGGTGTTGTTAAGTCAATTTGGAGCGGAGAATGGGCTCGCTGTCTTTCTACCGATTGCGCTGACGACTGCTCTGGGAGTACCTTTTCTTCTGATCGCACATAGACGTCTTGTTGTTAGAGAGAAGCAAACAGAGCCTGCATCATTAAGTATGTAGCGAGAATTGAAAAGATTAATGCCATGAATTAAATAACAAATCAGTTAAAATTATCTTGACGGATGTTAGTCCAGCGAATACAATAAACAACAAATATGTGAAACGGGTGGGATGATGATTATGTTTATGCCTATACAGATTTCGAATCGATAACTGAATACGCATGAGCATAGTGACATTAATCCAATTTTTTGCAATGATCGCGTTGGGACAGTCATGTTTGTGCACCTCTGTCGTGGACGCTCATCATTATTGCGATGCAGAGGAGATACGGGAAATGCTTTGCATTTCATTCGATCTCTTTTGGCTACAAGCTGTAGATGAACATTAGTTCATCTATGGCTTTTTTGCATGCATTCCACCCAATTTGTTCACATGGAAAGGAGCGTTAGGAGCGCAATTTTTTAAAAAACTAACATGTTAAAAAGGAGAATGTACAATGATCAACTTACGTTCTACATATCAATTATGGGCGGGAAATCCCGATTTTAATGTCATTATGTATGACTCATCCTAGTGATCGCAAATTTGCTGTCGTTAAGATCATCAACAAATATGAATAGGCAAGAACAATTAAATAAACCGATAAAGAGGTGGGACCTGTGCCCAAAACAGAAAAACGCTCCATGTCATGGCTGCTGCGTTATCTGAAACCCGTTAAAGGACGGCTGGCCTTACTTTTAATCATGTTGCTCACATCAACGGGGCTTCAGCTTTTGAATCCACAGATTATCAAACGATTTATCGATACAGCAGCAAGTGGGGGAGTCCTCACCAATCTTGTTCAGCTCGCAGGAATATTTCTGGTTGTTGCCGTGTTTAATCAACTCATCACGGTAGCGGTCAGTTATTTGGGGAACGACGTGGCCTGGCGGGCCACGAATCAACTGCGCGGAGATCTGCTGAAGCACTGCCTGCGTCTTGATATGCGTTTTCATAATGTGAAAACACCTGGAGAGATGATTGAACGTGTGGATGGTGATGTAACGAGTATCTCCAATTTTTTTGCGATGTTTATTGTGCAAGTGATTGGGAGTTTTGTACTGCTGGCCGGGATTCTCGGGTTCATGTTCAGCGTCAACGTACCTATTGCTTTGGTTATGACCGTGTTCACATTGTTATCGATCCTGTTCATGGTGTTCATCCGAAATCTGGGCGTGGACTCTTCCAAAAATGAACGAGCGGCAAGTGCCTCTCTGTTTGGATTAATTGAAGAACGCATTGCCGGGATAGAAGATGTGCAAGCAAATGGTCATGTGCCCTATGTGATGAACCGCTTTTACCGCACGATGCGCACGGTATTCCGTAAGGGGAGAAAAGCCTGGCTGCTACGGGTTATTCCGTGGAATACCACTGTAGTTCTGTTCGCTCTGGCGGTCACTGCGGTTTTATTGTTGGGTGTGCATTACTATATGGAAGGTCTAATTAGTATCGGAACGTTATTTCTGATCTACCAATATACGCAGATGCTGAATGATCCGATTGAGATGCTTGGAGATCAGGTACAGGAGTTCCAAAAAGCAAAATCAGGCATGCTGCGCTCCAGAGAGCTGTTGTCCATGCAAAGTGTGATTGAAGAGGGTACAGAGGAGCAATTGCCGGAAGGACCTCTTGGTCTGGAATTCAGTCAGGTACACTTCAGTTATAACCAGGATAAACCGGTATTGCAGGACATTACTTTTGCCCTTAAGCCTGGTGAACGTCTGGGAATCATCGGTCGCACAGGTAGCGGTAAATCGAGTCTTAGTCGTGTTCTTCTCCGCCTGTACAATCTGGATCGGGGGACGATCCGTGTAGGCGGAACGGATATCACAAAGCTTTCGTTACAAGCGCTCTATCGCCGCGTTGGCATGGTGACACAGGATGTGCAATTGTTTGATGGCACGCTGCGTGACAATCTGACCCTGTTCAATGGGGATGTATCCGATCAGATGATCAAGGAGACGACGGATCGCCTTGGACTTAGCCAATGGATTAATTCACAACCAGAAGGACTTGATACGTATCTGGCTGCAGGTGGAGCTTCATTGTCGGCAGGGGAAGCACAGTTATTTGCCTTAACCCGCGTATTCCTGACCGAACCGAGTCTGGTTATTCTGGATGAGCCGTCGTCACGTCTAGATGCTGCGACCGAAGGTATGCTGCAATCTGCAATTGACCAGTTAATGAAACAATCCACAGGAGTCATCATTGCTCACCGACTGGCTACGCTGGAGAAAGTTGACCGGATTATGGTGCTCGGTGATGGGAAGGTACTGGAATTTGGAGCGAGAGAAGAACTTGCCAGTAACCCGGCATCTCACTATGCCAGACTGCTCATTACAGGCCGAGAGGAGGAATTGGCATGACTGTAGCAGGATTTATAGGCCGTTTGTTTCGATTCAGGCCTTTGTTATTTGTAATCAACGGATTGTTATGGTGTATATTTCACTCCTTGCCGCTAGCCATTGGTATTGGAATGCAATGGTTTTTTGATCGCACAACAGTGGGGTCAAATGACTACATGTGGCTTGCTGTGCCGCTTATCTTTATTGCTTTGGTCCGAATGGCACGGGTGGGCACATTTTTTGTAGCCTTCTATGCATGGGTTACGTATCTGTATCATGTTCAGGCGATTTTGCGAACCAACATGCTCGCAGCGATCATGCGCTGGCCTGGGCGTAATCTTCCGGCTTCACCAGGGGAGGCGATGAGTCGCTTTCGGGATGATGTCGATGAAGTCGTCGAGTATGTAGAATCATGGGTGGACTTCTGGGGACGACTTGTATTTGCTGTTGTGTCCATCGTCATTATGGCGAACATTAATTGGCAGATCACATTGGTTGCTGTGCTGCCATTGGTGGTCGTGACCTTACTTAACAACCTGTCCGGAAATCGGGCTCGAAAGTATGCACAGGTTAATCGTGAAGCGACTGGGCGAATTACCAGTTTTATTGCGGAAACGTTTGGAGCAGTGCAAGCCCTGAAACTGGGTCAGGCCGAAGAGAATGTCTCTTCACGTTTTAACCAGTTGAATGAGGATCGTCGTCAGGCTGCACTCCGAGACAATCTGTTTAAGCAGTGGATGAGATCAATGAATCAGCATGTGTTAAGTATTTGTACCGGACTGATTCTACTGATGTGTGCAGCCGAGATGAAAGCAGGGAATTTTACCGTAGGTGATTTTGCCTTATTCACGAGTTATCTGGCTAATATCGGATTTAGCATTTCACTGTTTGGTTATATGGTGTTTCAGCACAAAAGGCTCAAGGTATCCTATGATCGTATGCGTAAGCTATTCCGTCCAGGGGAAGAAGATCAGATCATGGATTCGAGGGAAATCTATCTGTATGAAGATCCGCCGGAGCTTGTAAGTGAACAGAGGGACCCTAAGGAGAAGTTGCAATCTCTTGAGGTAAATAAGCTGTCTTATCAATATCCGAATTCTGCAAATGGCATAGAAGAAATAAGTTTCCGTCTGAAACGTGGACAATTTCTTGTTATTACGGGACGGATCGGGTCAGGTAAATCAACGCTTGTACGCACACTTCTTGGACTGTTACCCAAGCAAAAAGGGGACATTCACTGGAATGGAGAAGCTGTTGATCCGGCCACGTTCCTGATGCCGCCTAGAGCAGCGTATACCCCACAAGTGCCAAGATTGTTCAGTGATACGTTGAAAGAAAATATCGTTCAGGGCAAACAGGGTAACACTGAGCAAGCCCTTGAAAAAGCCATTCGTCTGGCTGTGATGGAGAAGGATATCAAACATCTGGATCAGGGGCTTGAGACCCCGGTTGGTCCGAGAGGAGTCATGCTATCAGGCGGGCAGATTCAGCGCGCGGCCACAGGACGCATGTTAATGACGGAGGCGGACCTGTTTATCTTTGATGACCTGTCCAGTGCACTGGATGTGGAGACAGAACAACAAGTATGGGAAGGGCTTTTCCAAGAGCCGGATGTCACCTGCATCGCAGTTTCTCACCGCAGGGCAGCACTTTCCAAAGCAGATCACATTATCGTGATGAAAGATGGACGCATTGAAGCCGAGGGAAGCTTGGCCGAATTGCTTGCCACCAATGAAGAGATGCAGTTACTGTGGCAAGGGGAGCAAACCCCCGCCAAAGTCGGATAACTTTAAAAATTTAGAAAAGATAATAAGAAAGCAAAAAAGCCTTACAGACGACTCCTTGAAAGAGTACAGTCTGTAAGGCTTTTATCGTTATAACGAGTGGAACGATGGAATATTTTTATCTCATCATTTGAGCAATCAAGGAATACGCAATGATGACCAGGAAGATAATAGTGATATGGTTAATGGAGAAGATAAACATCCGTTTGGACCATTTCTCTGTTTCTTTCTTATCAAAGGTAGCCACACTAAGAATGAGCCAGGCCAAGCTAACCAGAAATGCCACAATAGCGACAAATGGACTCATTGGCCAAAATAAAAAGCTGGAGATCAGTAACAGTACCAGATACACATTTGTCTGAATGTATGTCCGTCTAATACCTTTAACAACGGGTAGCATGGGAACACCAGCAGCTTTGTATTCGTCAAATCGACGAATCGCAATCCCGTAGAAGTGAGGCATTTGCCATAAGAGCATCGTAACGACCAATGCCCAGATCTCGAAATGACCCAGTTCCGGTGAAATGGCTGCCCAACCGATGAGCGGAGGCACAGCACCCGAAAGACTTCCCACTTCCGTGTTGTAGATCGTTGTACGTTTGGTCCACATCGTGTAAGGGAACACGTAAAGCAACAGACCCAAAATACCAAATACAGCAGCGGATGGGGAAGCGATGTACAACATGATGCCCCCAATGATAGTGATTGCAATACCGAGAATTAGACCCGACTTGGTATCTACGCGTCCCGTAACGGTAGGACGTTTCTTCGTACGTTCCATGATCGCATCGATATCACGATCATACAAGTTGTTAAACACCCCTGCAGCTCCAATAATGAGAGAAGACCCAATAAAGGAAAGGATGATTGGTACAATATTAGCTAAGATTGAAGCATCAAATACATATAAAGCCAAACTTAAACCCGCAAACATGGCGATCAGGTTGGACTTGATGATTCCGATTTTGATCGTATCGAAGAATACTTTCGGAATCGAGCTATACTCCAGGCTGATATTGGTCTGTGAACCATTATTCAATGTTTTCAAGAACTCACTTCCTATATCTATACTTATATATTATGTCGCTATTATACCATTCAATACACTATGTGATTTAATTAACGTTTTAGTATTTAAAATAATGTCATTTGATTGTGAACAATTTAAAAACAAGGTTTTTTTTAATTGTTAAATAATTATTTCTGTGTTACAGGAGAGAATCGAAAAATCAGGGTATAACAGTGATTTAAAGTTTGTTCTGTCATTGTAGTGTAAGTGTAAATAATCTTTTATTCAACTCACACAGGCTGGATTGAAGAAAGTAGTTAAAGATATATGTTGCAAAATGGTTGGGTTTTGATTATTGTAGATATAAGATATCTTTAATAGTCTTGTTTGAATGTGTTCCTGTAATTCTCCGATATTACTTTCTTAAGAGAAAGCGGAGGTTATTTTTAAAACTTAATTAGAGATATTAAATGTCTGGAAAGGGTGAATAATATGAGTAATATGAATCAACTCTTGGATGTACTTATTATTGGTGGAGGACCAGCGGGGCTTAATGCAGCCCTAGTACTCGGCAGGGCCCGTAAGAACGTTGTGGTCATCGATGATGAGACACCGCGAAACTGGGTAACAAGGGAGACTCATGGGTTTGTGACAAGAGATGGGGCTAGTCCACGCGAATTCCGCAAAGCAGCCAAAGAACAGATTGCAGCGTATCCCTCAGTTCAATTTGCATCCGATACGGCAACAGCGATAACAGGTAACGATGGTGATTTTCTAATCAAGACTACTCAGGGGGCAAGTTATCGCACGAAAAAGATTTTGTTTGCGGTAGGTAAGAAAGACCTTCCCTTGGATATTAACGGATTAACAGAGATTTACGGTAAAAGTGCGTTTGTGTGTCCATATTGTGATGGATGGGAGTTAAGAGACCAATCGCTGGTCATCATCGTTAGTGGAGATAAGGCGTTACATATGGCAAAAGTCATATCCGGCTGGACAGAACGTTATACGATCTGTACGAATGGATCAGATTCCTTAACTGATGAGCAGCGTGAAGAGCTTAAGCAGCATCATGTTACTGTATTCGATGCACCGATTCAATCCATTAACTCTGAAGAAGGGATGGTACAGCAAGTTGTACTAAATGACGGTACAGCGATTCCATGCACAGGAGTTTTCTTCCAACCGAAACTGTTTACCGGATCAGAACTGCCGAAGGCCATCGGTTGTGAAATTACAGAGTCAGGAACGGTTATCGTTGATGCTACCGGCAAAACATCCGTAGCGGGTGTATACAGTGCTGGTGATGCAGCATCCGAGTTGTATCAGGCAATCACGGCTGCGTCTCTGGGGGCATTGTCTGCGGTAAGCATTAATAATGAATTGAATTTCGAGAAATGGGATGAGCCAAGTCATCATTAGATTAAATGAATAAGCGTCATAGAATCATAGCGTCACAAGTTCACACAGTAGGGGATTGCATATGCAATCCTCTACTTGTTGTTTTCAGCCTAAACGTTGAATGATTTCAATGAGAGGGAATGCAGCCGGAAGAAAATTTGATATTAAATCAATTATGGTTTATCATTTTATCAAATGATACATATTTCTATCATTTATAAAATCATTAAAGGAGAGATCACTTATGAATGAAAGCAGAGCAGCCATCATATGGCTAACGAATACCTTGCTCCACGGTGTACAGTTAAGAGGTGATCATCATGAGTGATGCAACTTACATTCCACAACCCAAAATGTATGGACCACTTGGCAATCTGCCTTTGATAGATAAAGATAAACCAACGTTGTCGTTAGGTGTTCTGGCTGAACAGCATGGTCCAATATATCGACTTACCGTTCCCGGTTATTCCGGTTTAATCGTATCTGGGCCAGATCTTGTCGCTGAGTTGTGCGATGTGTCCCGTTTTGACAAATATGTATACAATGAACTCGAAAATGTACGTGCCTTTGGAGGCGATGGTTTATTTACAAGCAGAACATCGGAGCCCAATTGGAAAAAGGCCCATAACATTCTGCTTCCCACCTTCAGCAAACAGGCCATGAAAGGTTATCATCCCATGATGGTTGATATTGCCGAACAGTTGATCAACAAATGGGTACGCCTCAATTCCAACGATACGATTGATGTTGCCGATGATATGACACGCCTTACGTTGGATACCATTGGACTATGTGGATTCAATTATCGGTTTAACAGTTTTTACAGACAGGACCACAGCCCTTTTATTGAAAGTATGGTTCGGGCATTAAATGAAGCTATGCAGAAGAGTTCACGTTTGAAAATTCAAAACCTGCTGATGGTCAAAACCAGACGGCAGTTCCAGGACGATATACAGACAATGTTCTCTCTGGTAGATCAGATTATTGAGGAACGTAAAGCGAGTTCAGAACCTGGTGAGGTGGACTTGCTTGCACGTATGCTGAATGGCAAAGATCCGGAAACCGGAGAGACGCTGGATGATGAGAACATCCGTTATCAGATTATTACTTTTCTCATTGCCGGACATGAAACGACGAGTGGTTTGTTATCTTTTGCCCTATATTTTTTATTGAAAAATCCGGAATCACTTCAAAAAGCGTATGGCGAGGTAGATCGGATCATGGTCAGTGACTCACCGCAGTACGAGGAAATTCTTCAGCTTTCTTATATTCGCATGATTCTCAGTGAGTCGCTCCGTCTATACCCAACCGCCCCGGGATTTGACGTTTGTGCCAAAGAAGACACCGTCATAGGTGGCAAATATCCCTTGAAAAAAGGGGAGAGTTGCAGTATTCTTCTGCCTCAGCTTCACCGTGATAAAGGGGCCTGGGGAGAGGATGCGGAACTTTTCCGTCCGGAGCGATTTGAAGATACGGCGAAAGTGCCTCATCATGCGTATAAACCTTTTGGTAATGGGGAGAGAGCGTGTATCGGCATGCAGTTTGCTTTATATGAAGCAACACTTGTGCTTGGCATGGTCCTCAAACATTTTGAGCTGATCGATTATAGCAACTATGAGTTGGATGTCAAACAGACACTGACATTGAAGCCGGGAGACTTCCGGATCCAGGTGAAAGAGCGCAAGGTGTCACAAAAGATGAATAAGTCTACCGTATCCGTGGAAGAGAAACCTGCTCCTGTTGTTCATAAAAATATAGCAAGTGACAGCCGGAGGGGAGAAATCCTGGCCGTTGAAGCAGATGGTAACCCTTCGCTCCTGGTGGTATATGGTTCCAATCTGGGAACGGCAGAAGGCATTGCCCGAGAGCTTGTGGAGAAAGGGCGTTTGTATGGAATCCCAAGTGAAGCAGCCACTCTGAATGAGTGGGTTGGCCGCATACCTCGCCAAGGTGTCGTTCTCATCGTCACTGCTTCGTATAACGGTAAACCTCCGCAAAATGCTACGGCATTTGTAGACTGGTTGAAGGGAGCAGAGACAGAGGAAGCAAGGGATGTAAACTATGCAGTTCTGGGCTGTGGAGATCGGAGTTGGTCCGGAACGTACCAGAGCATTCCTCGATTGATAGATGAGAAGCTTGAAGAATTGGGAGGTAAAAGACTGTTATCCCGCTGTGAAGCCGATGCCGGAGGTGATATGGAGAAACAAGTTGAGGCGTGGCAGCTTATGTTGTGGCCTCAGGTGTTGAGTGTCTTGGGGATTAACGAGGAAGCAATCAAATCCTCCAAGCCAAGCACAAGCAGACTTCAAATGGAGTTTGTAAGTGAGGAAATGGATATGCCACTTGCACGAACTTTTGATGCCAGCTATGCCACGATTGTAGTCAATGAAGAGCTTCAAGCGATGGGAAGTGGAAGAAGCACGCGTCACATCGAAGTGTTACTGCCTGAAGGCATAAGTTATAGAGAAGGCGACCATCTCGGTGTGTTGCCTAGCAATCAGAAGCAGAATGTGGATCGGATACTCAGTCGGTTCGGACTACGTCGGGATACTCCGATCCAATTAACTTCGGACGTCAGCCATCTTACACACCTACCACTGAACAGACCCGTCAAGATTCATGAGCTGCTCGCTCATTGTGTGGAATTGCAGACACCGGTTTCCAGAACACAGCTGCAGGAGTTAGCTAATCATACGGTATGTCCACCTCATAAGCGTGAACTGGAAGGCATGTTGGATGAAAACAGCTACAAGGATTATATTCTTGCCAATCGAATCACGATGTTGGACCTGCTAGAAAAGTATGAGGCGTGTGAGCTGCCATTCGAAAGGTTCCTTGAACTATTGCCTCCGCTTAAGCCCAGATATTATTCAATATCCAGCTCGCCAAGCCTGAATACCGAGCAAGCGAGCATAACGGTATCGGTAGTAAGAGAGCCTGCATGGAGTGGCAAAGGCGAATACCAGGGAGTTGCTTCATCTTACCTTGCCGGTTGTCCATCCGGAGAACGTATTCTGATGTTTGTACGTACGTCGGAATCCGAATTTTATTTGCCGAAAGAGGCTGACGTACCCATGATCATGGTGGGACCGGGGACGGGGGTCGCACCGTTCAGAGGTTTCCTCCAGGCGAGAGCGGTCATGAAACAGAGAGGTTTGCCACTGAGTGAAGCGCATTTGTTCTTTGGGTGCAGGAATGATTCAGATTTCATATATCGTCAGGAGCTTGAGCATTTCGAACGGGAAGGGATTGTTAAGCTACACACTGCTTTTTCTCGTGCGGATGGCAAGCCCAAAACGTATGTACAGCATTTGATGAAGGAGGATTCCGAACAGTTGATTCACATGCTGATGAACGAAGGAAAACTCTACGTATGCGGGGATGGAAGCCAGATGGCTCCTGCGGTAGAAGAGACTTTACAGCAATCATATCAGGAGGTGCAGGGAGCAACGATGCAGCAAGCGAAAGACTGGCTCATTCAGCTTCAGGCCGAAGGACGCTACGTGCAAGACGTGTGGGCAGGTAAACGAACGGTTGAACCCTCTCAACTTCAATCAGTAGTTTACCAGAAAGTACACAAGTAGTACCTTACGCACAAAAGTATATAACTTGGCAAATCATTCTACCTAAGTCTCAATTTCCAACGCTTGGTGATATTCCGATGACAGCAAGTTATAATGTTGATCCATATCGGGGACAACTTACACTACAATCCGTTGATGGTCAGACAGGTTATACATGGACCGTGACCTACGGAGGTTATGTAACCTATTAATTAATAATGGAATAATGCTCTACTCATCCAAAAACAGCCGTTCGATCTGGAGTTCCACATCCAAATCGGCGGCTGTTTTGATTAGGCGCTTTGTAAGAACGAGTATTGATTCTTATCTGGAATCCTGAATCGTTGCTGTACTGTTGTTGGCGCTCAGGGCGGAAATCGGATCGAAAGGGGGCCCTGTTATTGTACCTACGAGCAGTGCAATATCCACCGCATTGACCGGGCTGCCCCATGAATTCCCAGAGAAGACCATGACGGCCCGGTCATTAACAAATCCTCGGGTATTATAAACAACATTGCTAATAACTTCTCCAGTCGTATTAGGGTTAAAGTAGGCTGGCTGACGTAAGGAATAAAAAATATTATTTTGTACAAGCAAACCAGTCATATTTCCAGTCTGAGTCACGAGACCACGATTGACAACCCAACCTGAAGAAGGGCCAGCTTGAGGAGGACCGAATATCGTATTATTTATTACGGTGTGGTTGGTTCCGCCTAATTGAATAAACTCAACAGCATAAGGATTATCACTCGTGATCGTTAATCCGTCTACAATTACTCCGCTTCCAATGATAGTGAAAGGGATAACAGCAGCTTGTAACAGGATGATTGTACTAGGATAGCCTTTTAGAGTTATTCCTGCTTTATTAATGGTAATGTTCGCAGTGATTGGGTATGTGCCACCAAGGATATGAACGGTTCCTGTTGGAGATACCGCGGTTACACCTTGTTGAATCGTTCCAAAAGGACTGGCCTGTGTTCCATTTCCGCCCACTGCGCCTTGTAAAACATATACATCAAAAGGATTTGGCTGGACTGTGCCCGTGGCTCCGGTTGCACCCGTGGTGCCAGTAACACCAGTCGCTCCAGTTGCTCCAGCGAGGCCAGTTGTTCCAGTGGCACCTGTATTGCCCGTAGTCCCCGTCGCACCTGTAGCTCCGGTAGGGCCCTCCGGACCGCCAGATGGTCCTGTGTCACCCGTGGTTCCTGTCGCGCCTGTGACTCCGGTAAGTCCAGTGGAGCCGGTAATGCCCGTAGCCCCGGTAGGACCTGTCGCGCCAGTGTCACCCGTGGCACCTGTCGTCCCAGTAACTCCACTGATGCCCGTAGCACCTGTAAATCCTGTAGAGCCGGTAATACCTGTGGCGCCTGTAGCTCCTGTAGCCCCGGTAGCTCCATTAAAATTCTCGCTGCCAAATAATTCGGAATAAACGAGCCGGTGAGCAGCAACCAAAGAGCCTGCGCTGTTTTTCCCCCAAAAAGAAACCAAAATGTCCTCAGGGGTTGCTCCTGTAACTGTAATAACGTATTCGAAACTGTTAAGATCGGCAAAATAAGTTCGTGTAGCAACAGCACCGGGTAAGATTGTGAATTGCTCACTTACGTATAAAGCTCTGCTTGTAATTAATGAATATCCCTGGACAAGTATAGTTGCGGCGTTCATGGCATTCTGATTTTCAACTTTAATGGAAACGATCTGAGTTGGCCTTACCCCATTTACGGGGCTATTATCAATAGGTCCAGTTAGCAGGATTGCCAAGTTTCTCACTCCTTTTCTCAAAAATCGAAATTAAGTGTGATTCGCACTGATGTATGTTTATTCGAAGACAGGGAAAAGTTCCCTACTTTCTCAGAATGAAATGTATAAAAGGTAATAATTAAAAAAGAGGATGTTACGATGACTCTGATATGAAAATGCTTTCAAATAAAATTAGAAATAAAAATGATTGACAGTCCTTATCTGAACGAGTTTAATTATATAGACCGATTGTTATAATTATTTGAAGGAAGTGGCTTTCGTTGAGTGAAAAGTCTAATGCTAGAGAGTCCATTGTCAGCACAGCAGCGAGACTGTTTTTTTCACAAGGATATCATGCGACCGGTCTGAATCAGATCATCAAAGAGAGTAGTACGCCGAAAGGGTCGTTGTATCATTATTTCCCGCAAGGCAAGGAAGAGCTCGCGCACGAGTGTATTCAAAAAGCCAATGAACAAATCTTGCAGACATTTGAGAAAACATTTGCAGCCCACGACAATACGGGGGATGCCATTCAGAGATTTATTCATGATTTGGCTCATGAAACAGAAGCAGCAGGGTTTACCGGATTTCTGCCATTCAGCTTCTGGGCAGCTGTGGAGACTTCGTGTATTAGTCAGCAGTTGCGTATTGCATGTCAGGGTGTATTTGCAGATTGGCAGGATGTCATTAAGAAACATCTGATTCTGGATGGCGTTGGTGAAGAGAAGGCGCGGGAGACGGCACTTCTGATCATTTCTTTGATGGAGGGAGCACTGATTATCAGCCTGACAAATCAAGATAAACAGCCTCTGCTGACGGCTGCTGAGTATTTGTCGGTTGTGACGAAGAACGCCAAACAGATTCAATAAGTTATAGCAAGAGACAGAGAAAAAGAAAGTTCGATACGTTTGAGGAGGATGGGATCGTGGAGGTTTCCATGAAGGCTGATTCTGCACAGAATCAACAAGAAACTAAGCAATACAAGGTATTTCCGATTTTGTTCGCAATGCTGCTGAGCGGCTTTATAGGTCTGTTTGGTGAAACGGCATTAAACGTGGCTTTGACACCACTTATGGGTCTGCTTGAAGTTGGACCTACAACGATTCAATGGTTAACCACAGGTTACTTGCTTGTGTTGGGAATCCTGGTGCCGGTATCCGGTATGCTGTTGCAATGGTTTACAACCAGACAGCTGTTCACAACGTCCCTGATTTTCTCGATTGCAGGAACATTTGTTGCTGCACTTGCACCTAGCTTCGAAATTCTGTTGGTGGCACGGGTACTACAGGCGATAGGTACAGCGCTATTGTTGCCACTGATGTTTAACACCATATTGGTTATTTTCCCGATTGAAAAACGTGGAGCGGCCATGGGATTGATTGGTTTGGTTATCATGTTTGCACCAGCAAGCGGTCCGAGTATCTCCGGTCTGATTCTGGCTAATCTGAGCTGGCATTGGATCTTCTGGATCTCCTTGCCGTTCTTCCTGATCTCACTGGTATGCGGCTTGTTGTTCTTGCCGAATATTTCGAAATTGACCAAGCCCAAAATTGACGTACTGTCCATTATCCTTTCTACCCTTGGTTTTGGTGGTATCGTATACGGCTTCAGTAGTGCAGGGGGACACGGGGAAACTGGCGGAGGCTGGACGAGTCCGGTCGTTGTTGCCACTCTCGTTATTGGTGTGTTGTCCTTACTGTTATTCAGTATCCGTCAGTTGAGAATGAAACAGCCAATGATGGATTTGCGAGCGTTCAAATATCCGATGTTTACGATTGGCTTGATCCTGATATTCATCTGTATGATGATGATGCTGTCATCCATGCTGATCCTGCCAATGTATCTGCAACAAGGTATGGCCGTTACAGCGTTAACTGCCGGACTGGTTCTATTGCCGGGCAGTTTGCTGAATGGTTTACTGTCTCCGGTTATGGGTCGACTGTTTGACAAGTTCGGTCCGAAGTGGCTTGTGATTATTGGTCTGGCTGTCGTGACGGTTGTACTCTTCATGTACACTGGGATTACACCAACAACGACACTGGCCAAAATTATTACGCTGCATGTGTTCATGATGGTCGGAATCTCGATGATTATGATGCCTGCACAGACGAATGGTCTGAACCAATTGCCACGTGAGTATTATCCTCACGGTACTGCCATCATGAATACGTTGCAACAGGTATCCGGAGCGATCGGTACGGCTGTTGCGGTAAGTATTCTGAGCGCAGGACAATCCCGCTTTTTGAGCGGAGTGGCGAATCCGGAAAGTCCAGAAAATCAACTGGCAGGTTTCACGTCAGGTGTACAGAATGCGTTTGTATTCGCATTGGTTCTGTCGATTATCGGTCTGATTACTTCACTCTTCGTGAAGCGGGTCAAAGTAGGATCAACGTCAGGACAACAAGGTCCTATGCATTAATCCATTCACTAACAATAATAATTAAATATTATATAAGAGCGATGTGTCCCTTAACTCTAAGGACGCATCGCTTTTTTGCATATTTATTCTATCTTTTTTGGTGTTGACGTGAAACGGGTTACAGCCTTTAGAGTAAAAATGTAGCCGGAATATGGCGGTTCAAAGAATGAATTTCAGAGCAAATACTTCATGTTCCGGCAAAATTGTATATGTTCATACTAATATAAAAGGGTAATATAGAATGTATTAGTACAATTTTTAACCAATTCGAAAACGGTTTATATTTTATTTTTAATCAAGGAGACATCATTATGATCATCATCAATCCCATTGACAATAACATTGAAAAGATGCTGTTGCACTACGAAAAAAATGGCCATCTCACTCTACAGGCTTCGCTTATTAGTAATAGCTCGGTTGCATATAGATTGCAAGACTATTGTCTCAAGGTATATGCTTCACGTGCAAGATTGGATGGGGAGATGGAAAGTGAAGCACTTAGGGCATTGCAGAGTAATTCTTATGCACCTAAATTGTATGCGTATTCACCAGGTGAGTACACCCTGACAGAGTGGATTGAAGCATACAAACTGAAAGAGTACCGTGTGACATATGGACACATTCCTCCCAACTTGATATACGATATGTTTACGACGGAACTTCAGCAGATTCATGCTGGATATTGGGACTGGGATGTCATCCGATATGAGAATTTGCTCTGGACCAAGACAGGTGATGTGAAGAGAACGAACTTTTGGTTGTGTGAGCCTGTGAACTCCAGACGTGAGAGCTTATATAACCAAGTCATTCGAAGAATTGATAACATCTACAATGGCGATCGAACCGAAATGGAGGCGATGCAGCAGTACTTTTACCGTCACCGGCTCAGCTCATCTGAAATTGAACAAGCCTTCAGCGATTTCCGGTCTCAACGGCCAAGACTGGCGAAAGCACAATAAATCTCATACTTAAAACCCCAAAGATATTAGAGAATCTTTGGGGTTTCTTTCATGATATAACATAGCCCTACTTTAGTAGAGTGTACGTTACTTCTTCACCAGGGCCAATATTTCATCGGCAACGAGGTCAGGATGATATTGATGGATGTAATGGTCGGTATCTTTAATGGTTACCTGTTTCGAATCATCTGACCAAGATTTGAATTCTACTTGTGTTTTATCCCATTCGGGCTCACTTGCACCAAAGTAATCAGCCGTCAGTATGGTGAGTGGAAACGGTAAGGTTTGCTTGTGATCTACAACCACTTTGCCATTTTCAGCTATTTCACGTAATTCATCCAACGTGTTTGCATTGCCATAGTTGTGCAACAGCGCAGTTGTATCCAATTTTTTCAGATCGTCGGGTACAAGTTTCAGTTCATTACGATTGGCATTGGATGTTTCGACAACCAAGTCAGATTGCATGGAGAGGCGGAATAGTCCGGTGTGGATACGGAATTTATTCGCAAAACCACCAATTGTGTCTGCCAAAGAGTCATCGTCATTCGAATAATATTCGGGGCTTCCGCCATCAATCATGACGATACCCTTGACGAGATCCGGGTATTTTTGTGCGAAACGGATGGTTTCCAGCGAGCCGAGCGAATGCCCAACTAATACATAAGGTGGCTTCTGTCCAGATACCTGCAACAACTCGTGTAATTCTTCAGCTATGGTATCGACATCACGTTTCTTATCGGTCTGATCACTATATCCATAGCCAAATCGATCATATACAGCGAATTTTGTGTTGGGAGCAAGCTTTTCATATAATGGATAATAATCTACATAGGGATTAGCGGTCCCCCAGCCGGAGGCGAGCACGACTGTTACATCGCCTTCTCCACCAGTATATAGATGCATATTGTCTCCATGGACTTCGTACAGCTTTCCAGGGGGGACGAGTATTTTGGCATCTTGCCTTAAACCCACTTGTTGGTAGATCACGCCTGCACCCAGAAGTAACAGAATTACCGCGAGGTCAAATATCAAAAACTTAACTAATCTTTTACGCCATTTCTTCATGTTCTCTCACATACTCTCCATGTATTTTCTCTATCATATATGCCCAATCTTATAGGAGAGAAAACAGAGTCTTAATTCTATCTTAATTGAGTTTATTTCCGATCATGGGGAATGGGCGTGTTCTAGTGAAAATTGAATATCAACGGCCAATGAATTAATATATAGCTACGATATGAATAGTTCTCATCCAAATATTGAACCTAGATTGATTATATAGAACAGAAGGTATGTACAATGACAAAATACGAAAATCAGCTCCCGACATCAGCAGGCATGAACTTCAAGTCCCTGATCAGTATATTGAGAGATTCCATGCGTGGAAATGTAGAGCGGAGGCCATCTGGCACGATGCCTATGGAGATATGTGAACCCGCTGAAATCTTTAGTGCATCCGATAATCCACAGGTTACATGGTTCGGACATTCGGCTTTTTTACTCGAAATTGAAGGGCACAGGTTGCTCTTTGATCCGATGCTGGGCAATCGTCCATCCCCCGTGTCCTGGGTGGGCACCAAACGTTACAGCACCAATCTACCAATTCAACCGGAGGATTTCCCAACGCTGGATGCAATCATTATATCGCATGACCATTATGATCATCTGGATTATGACTCCATTCGCAGATTGAAGGATAAAACAAAGCGATTTATCGTGCCGCTTGGCGTCCGTCGTCGGCTGATTCAACTGGGTGTGCCTTCGGAACAGATTACCGAGCACAACTGGTGGGATGAGTTATCGTTCAAAGGTCTAACATTGGCTTGCACGCCAGCAAGACATTTCTCGGGCAGAGGATTATTCGACCGTAATTCTACCTTATGGTGTTCGTGGGTTATCGCTGGACAACATACAAAAGTGTTCTTTAGTGGGGACAGCGGATACGGTCCTCATTTCAAGGAAATTGGCAGTAAATACGGTCCATTTGACCTGACCTTGATGGAATGTGGGCAATATGACGAGCGTTGGTCCAACATTCACATGATGCCGGAAGAAACGGTACAAGCACATTTGGATGTAGGGGGTAAGTTGCTCATCCCGATTCATTGGGCCGCATTTACGCTGGCCTATCATGCCTGGAATGAACCGGTTGAACGGATTACGAAGGCTGCACATGCCTTGCAAGTTAAGATTGCAACACCTAAAATCGGCGAGAAGGTTGTGCTTCATACGGAGGAATACCCTACACATCCATGGTGGAGACCGGAATTAGGATAAAAAAATAAAAGCGTTCAGCTCATCAAATGAGTGGACGCTTTTTCTATTGCATTTTACATCAGTATTGATAATGCACTGTAAATTAACAACATACCCATGACGATATTAACTGGACGTTCGTATCGCAATAGAAAGCTCTGGAATAACAGACCACCGAATGCCCAGGTCATATTGGCACTAATGCCGATAAAGGTGAGCAGCAAGGAAAATACGATTAATTGTACATGGGACTGCCCAAGAGGCAGGACAAAAACGGATATGGCCGTAAGTCCATACAGAATGACTTTGGGATTAATGAATTGCAGGGTGAACCCAAATAGAAATGAATAATGATTGACCTTGTTCTCTTCCGTATCTGCAGGTTTACTTCGCATAATTTTGATTGCCAGATAAAGCATGTACAAACATCCCAACAGGTTCAAAACGGGTGTGATCCTAGGAATATATTGATGAAGAATAAGGTTGAAATAACTGGACAGAAACATAATTAGCAGGCAGCCGGCTGCAACTCCACTGATAAACGGAAGGGTCTTGCGGAACCCCTGATTTTTGGCATGCGTCATGGAAATGATATTGTTGGGTCCGGGTGTAAATGAAGCAATAATTGCATAGGTCACTAAAGGTATAATGTTCATGGTTCCTCCACGTTTTCTTAGTTGTGTGATATAATGGCCTGAAATGTACGTTGTAGCGCACGGTCTTTATTATTGTACAATATGTGCGTTATAAAGCACAACATAAATATAAAATGAGGAGGATGGATTTTGAAAAACATTAATAGTATTCTTGCTCAGAACCTCAAACAGCTTAGGGAACAAAGAAAACTTAGTCTGGACAAGGTCGCCGAAATGTCTGGTATTAGCAAGACCATGCTTGGTCAGATCGAACGTGGTGAATCCAATCCATCCATTGCAACCGTATGGAAGATTGCTAATGGCCTGAAAACCTCCTTCACTGCTTTGATTCACGAGCCAAAGTCAGATACTACCGTTGTAACGGGGGATGATATTCAAGTATTGATGGAGGATGAGGGAAAGGTTCGGATTTATCCGCATTTTCCTTTTGAAGAGGGTCGTCGTTTTGAAATATATATGATGGAGATGGATCTTAAGTCTGAGTTGAATGCTGAACCGCATATCGAAGGTACGGAAGAATTTATTACGGTCTTTGAAGGTGAAGTTACGATTCGAGTAGGGGCGGAAGATTATACGGTGAATTCAGGGGAGTCGATCCGTTTTGGAGCGGACAAGCCTCACGCCTATGTTAACTCCGGTGCTAAGACGAACAAATTAAACATGGTCATTCATTATTCGAAGTGACAATAAAGCAGCCTGATGTAATGAACTGCAACACCGCTGTTAGTCGTCTCTAACAAATGGATGCAGTTCTACATTGGCTGCTTTATAGGTTTGTTCGCTATGGAGTCCAACGCCTATGATAGGACTCTAACTTATGGCTTTTCTTTGGCCTGACGCTGGATTTCCTTGGCTGTTAAAGCTTTATCATATACTTTTACATTATCCAAGCTGCCTTTGTAGAACGGATCAGCCGTATAACGACTCTTGCCTACATAAGCTTCGGTTACCTGCAGATCTTTCGGGTTAAAGGTGATCTCAGTGCTGCTTGCAACCGATGTACCATTCACATACAGAGTACCCACATCACCCTGAAGGGTTACAGCAACATGAACCCACTCTTTAGAAGGCAGTGGATCTGCGGCAATGATGCTCTGATCCCGTCCCTCATTATGAATGGTGAATTGTAATGCCCCATTATGCTGGGATGGTGTAAGGAACATATGCCTCGTCAAGCCATTTCCAAAGTCGAAAATACGCTGCCAGGGCCCGCCGCCATCCCAATTAACCCAAGCGCTAAACGTGAAATCTGTTGTGTCTGTAACGAGTTCAGGTAACTGAATGTAACTGTCGGTTCCGTTAAATGTGGCAGCCTGATTTTTGCCACTTGCAGCAGAACTGACCACGTTAAAGGCTTGTCCGTGATATTCGTTTTTGCTGTAATCCTGTGCGACTTTGCCAAGTTTCTTGTGTTCAAAAGTATACTCCCCGAGCAATGGGCTTACCGCTTGCTGTGGAATGATAACGTTAAACGTTTTGGAGCTTACCGCAGTTCCTTTACGAATCGTGGCGGTTAATTTCACTTTGGCATCGCCCTTACCAGCGCGTGGTCGCTGCACTACACCTGTAGTGGATAGAGCCGAAGCATTGGAGCTTTTCCACGTAATGTCTGTATCACTTGTTCCTTTGGTAGGCAGAGACAGATTGAAGAACACGTGATCCGTATTGCTAATGTTCAGATCCTTTTTCACTGCATCTACAATGTCTTGATCACTCCGTTCAACACCTTGACTTCCCCAGATGGCAATCCCGGAGGAGGAGAGGGCGCTAAAGGTCAGAACCGTACTTTGAGATTCCGAGTTCCATTCATGTGTGAAGACGCCTTTGTATACAACGTTATTCGAAGTGATCTGAACCTTGTTGTCTGCACCAAGACTCCATGTTCCTGTCACGGCACCATGAATCTGCCCATCTGTCGTGAACTGAACGGTCTGGGATGGCTTGATGTCCGCTGTGATGTCCTTACCATGATTCACCCATTGGTACTGACCAGCGATCTCCTGAGTTGTCAGCTGCGTGATATCTTCTCCCAGAGCCGCATAGCGATATGGAGAAACGACGGGCCAACCGTCTGCATTCATATGCATCTCATGTACGCGAACTTCATGCTCTTCGCCACGCCCTGGAAAGCGGGTATGGAAGATGAGAAAGTGTTTGCCAGTCTCCGGATCAACATAAGCAGAGTTATGCCCTGGCGATACATAGCCGCTACCTAGGCCTGTGCCCGGATCACCGATCTGTCTCTCGAACAGGAAGTTCCCCATCAATTTGACTCCAAAAGGCTCAATAGAACGATCATCAAACAACGGTTTATCCTTGTCCGCTTTAACGTTGATCATATCGTTTCCTTCCGCATCGAGGAAAGGCCCATCCGGTGATTGGGAGCGAGCAACGCGAATGTTGTATCCTCCATCAGCACCTAGTCCACCGTAAGACAGGTACAGATAATAATAATCGGTTTCGGGACTGTAGAGCATATAAGGGGCTTCAATACGACTATGATTGCCTCCGGTCAGCTTCTTGCCATAACCTTGATTTGGCAGTGGTTTACCTGTCGTTGCATCCATCTCCAGAATGAAGATCCCTCCGGAATACGAGCCATACACCATCCATAACTTGCCGTTTTTATCATAAAAGACATCAGGATCGACCACATTGGGATGGATCGTTGCATCGTAAATGGTACCATCCTCACTGATCTGATCCCACATGCCGGATTTCAACAGAATGCCTTGATCCTTATAAGGGCCTTCGATATTGTCCGCGACAGCAATGCCAAGCGCTGATCGCGGAGAGTCCCCTTTACAAGCATTGTAGTACATATAAAATTTGCCGTCCGCCAATTGAATGACATCTGCTGCCCATAACGTATCTGTCTGCGCCCATTCCAGCGCTTCAGCGAATTCCTTGGTTACATTGGGGACAACAGGATTGTTATCCGTAACACCCGATGCGACGAGATCCCAGTTCAGAAAGTCTTTAGACTTGGCCACTTGCAAGTGTGAACCAAAAATATAAAACGTATCATCCACCTTAATGACAGATGGGTCATGAACGGAAACATTTTTGAATGATGTAGCAGGATTTGCGAGAGGTGTGGTGGAAGTCTGCGAGTTAGCCACGGTTGCCCCTGAACCATTTGCGAACACCGAGACCGGTGCCAAAGTTGTTGCAGTAAGTAGAGTGGTGCTTAGCACAGAAATGTTAAGTACTCGAACCCAATAACGTTTCATACGTTTCCCCTTTCCTATTCCCCGGAATGAAAAATCAACCGATACTTGGCAGCACACGATAAAAGGTTCGGCAGACCTCCTTTGAGTATTTCATTATATCAAGCGCTTTCATTTGTTATATTATCAATTGATTTATATGTTTGTAAACCATAAAATTAATGTTTATAAGAGTAAAATGAAAAATAAATAAGAGACGGGAAGAGCCGATAAAGGTCATTACATTCAAATAAACCAGTTGTCTTTCTCAAATTTAGGATTGAAATGGGGATCGATGATGCGATATTATTACGTTTAAGAAATGTGTTTAACTATTTATCAATCATTTTATATTAATACGAATCAAAAGCGTGAACCGACAATTCCCAACTACATAGGAGGTAAGAACATGAGCACATATCAAAATCAATTAATCGCACAATACACGTTCGAAGATGCCGGTCAGATCGGGAAGGACAGCTCCGGTAAGGGACATGATGGTATAGCCAAAGGTGAGATCCTACCTGTGGTATCCGAGTTGAAAGGAAGATCCGCGGTGACTTTCAACGGGGGAGCGAATGGAACTTCTTATCTGCAACTACCCTCGAATCTGCTTCGGGATGTAAGCGATAACACAGGAGTTACGATTGCCACTTGGGTGTTTCTGGGCAAGGGGTCCAATGTGTGGGAACGCATTTTTGACTTTGGTAAAGGGGAGAAGGGACCGTATTTATTTTTGACACGTCAGCTTCTGGGTACGTTATATGCCGGAGATAATCTGGTTGTTCACCCAAGTGGGGGAGTTGCAAGCGGTGAATGGATGCATATTGCACTCTCCGTGGCAGGCAGCCAAGGGGGGACGCTCAGCAGTGCAGGTCCGATTGTGTATGTGAACGGGGAGAAGACCGCAGACGGTTCGATCAGTCAGACGTCCAGTGGCAATTATGCCAAACTGCGCAAATGGTTTGATACGTTCAAGGACCCTGAGAATTATAACCAGAATTATATTGGACGCTCCCAATACGCAGCGGATGTGGATTTTGCAGGTTCGTTGTCCGACTTTCGAATCTATGGGGCAGCGCTCACCATGGATCAGGTGATTGAAGTAATGTGTGAATCACTGACAGATGAAGCGATTGTGAAGCTTGCGGCAGACAAGTATTTGTTCTTCCCCAACCGAATTATCACCAAAGATGTGTCACTGCCCGCACATTTGCTGGGTGATAAAGTGACGGTTCAGTGGAGTTCCAGTAATCCGGAAGTCCTGTCCGAGAATGGAGAGGTTCAGGCAATTACATCAGCACAAGAGGTTACGCTCCGTGCGCTTCTGAACAGAGGTGATCGTAAGCTGAGCCAAAACTTTGACGTGTCTGTTGTGCCTGCGCATCTTCCGCCTTATACGGTCACCATCCATGGAGATCAGAAGGTGGCTGACATCAGTGAAGTGATGTATGGTTTGTTCTATGAGGATATTAATAACGCCGCAGATGGCGGTATCTATGCGGAGCTTGTCCAGAATCGATCATTTGAATCTTTTGCATTTGATACATACTCGCATGACTCTGGAGAGTGTGGTTGTTCGACAGGTCGAAATCGTGAGCCTTTGTTTGCCTGGTCAGGCGATACGGATAAAATGCTCGTGCAGCATACGGATGGACTAAACGTTCACTTTAACGTGGAAGATCCTGAAGTAAATGCTTATTATGTCACGGTTCAGGATGGGGCAACGATTCGGAATCGTGGATTCTCAGACTCTAACCAGCATTGTGCCATGTCCATCAAGCAGGGTGAATCATATGACTTTACCGTATGGGCAAAAGCAGAATTGGCAGGAACGATCACTGTTCAATTGCAGGATAGAGAAGACACTTCCATCAGTGATTCGGTAACGCTGCATGTTGAAGGCGGGAACACATGGAAGAAATACGGTTTGTCTCTGATCGGAACGGAGACTATACTTGGTCAACTGGCACTTACGTTTGCAGGTGATATCTCCGTCGATATGGTGTCCTTAGTGCCTCAGAATGTATGGGGAGCTGATCCGACAGAAGAAGGGATATCCGCTACAGCACATGCCAACTACACAGGTAATCCGAACTATCGCTTGAGAAAAGATCTAATTCAGGCACTCGCAGATCTGCATCCAAAGTTCCTGCGTTTTCCGGGAGGATGTATCTCGGAAGGGTCCTTTATATGGGACAACGTATACGATTGGAAGGATTCTGTGGGACCAGTTGAGCTGCGCAAAGAGAATTATAATGTCTGGGGTTACATGATGACGATGGGCCTCGGTTATATGGAGTACTTCCAACTGGCGGAGGATCTGAATGCTGCTCCGGTTCCAGTGATGGCTTGCGGTGTGTTATGTCAGGCACGTTCGGATTATGCTCATCCTGCGGGTGGCGCATTAAGGGATTATTATATCCGCAACTTCACAGACCTGATCGACTTTGCGCTCAGTACAGATTTTGAACACAACGAATGGGCGGGGGTACGAAGCCAGATGGGACATCCTGAACCGTTTGATCTTCGTTATCTGGGCGTAGGTAATGAGAACTGGGGCACTGAGTTTTTTGCCAACTTCGAAGTATTCAAACGTTCGATAGATGACTACATGAAACAGAACTATCCTGATCATGAGCTGCACATTATCTCGACGGTTGGTGCTCAGGCGGATGATAATGCGTACCAGGAAGGATGGAAATTCCTCAGCGGGAACCTCACCGGGTCAGCTCAGGTGGCTTTTGCCGATGGTACTGAGGTGATTGAGGAGACGGTAACCTGGTATGAAAATCAGGACAATTATATGGACACCATCGCAGATGAGCACTACTACCGCTCCAATGAATATTTGCTGAATAACGTAGATCGATACAACTATTATGACCGGGCTTATCATGAAGATGGAAGTATCGATTGGAAAGAAACATCCAAAGTGTTTGTTGGAGAATATGCTTCCACGGACAAAAACACGCTGGCAGGTGCGGTTGCGGAAGCTGCGATTATGACCGGATTTGAAAATAATGCAGACGTTGTTCGTTTGGCTGCCTATGCGCCATTGTTCAACAAAGTACTAACGGACGGTACCTATCGCTGGACGCCAGACTGCATCTGGTTTGATGATGAAACAGTATGGTATACACCGAATTATTATGTACAGCAGCTTTTTGCAAAACATGTAGGGGATCAGGTGCTTGAAACTTCATTCTCCACCTACAGCAAAGGCAAACCGCTGAGTCTCATTCCGCGTGGCGGCATCGAAATTGCAACAGGGAATGCAGACATTGTGGTGAAACGTGTCACGGTCACGTCCAATGTGGATGGCAGTTTGATGTTTGATGAAGATTTCAGGGAACGTACAGCGCCTAGTGAGGCATGGAACCAGATTCCCGGATCGGAAGGATACACGTTAACCGAAGGGAAAGGACTCATTTTGAAAGCACAATCAAGTGGATTGAATGGATTGTATCTGCTGAATGACGAATGGACCAACTACAAAGTTCACGTTGAGGCTGAGAGAATCTCGGGTGAGGATGGTTTTTACATTGGCGTGGGACTGACGGATATCTCACCTGAGAACAAGGATGTTATCGAGTACGCAATCAGTTACGGCGGGAATGCAACAGGCGTGAAGGTGTACAAACAAGGGATTGAAGGTTATACACTGGGAGACTATTCATCCAGCTCGGCAGCAGGTAACCTGAGAGCGGCCAATTATGAACCACTCGAGAATGGGACCGATTATACAATCATGGTTAACTATGGTGGGGATACAGGAAAAAATCTGATTTGTTCCTATACAGACGGACGTAATATCAGCAAGGTTCTGGATTACAAGCTGGAAGCTTACAACCGGGAAGTATTCCACTCTGTTACGAAAGATGAACGTCATGTGTATGTGAAACTGGTCAATGCAGATGGTGTAGATAAATCAACCCGGATTTGCCTTCAGGATCTGAAGGTTGATGCTTCAGCCAGACTGATCACACTTACTGGAGAAGATCATTTGGTACATATTCCAAATGTGAATCAGAAGAATGATGAGAAAGTGATTCCCCAAGAACAGGAGATAAAATTGAATGGTGAATCAGTGATCGTTGGTTTGTCAGCTCATTCGGTAAATGTTCTTATTATGGATCTTCTGTAAGCAAATATATAAATAAAGGCCCCCTTAAGCAGACATCTGTCGTTTGCGATAAGGGGGCGTTTTGCTATTGAACTTGTTTTGAAATAAAAAGGAATTACTTTTCCGCAATAAGATTAACATGTCAGTAGTCAGGAATGTTAACCAATAAGGACATGGTCCTCTGCATAACCGATTTTGGATGTGCGTTTCTTCTGAGCCAGTGCGAAAGCCAGAGTTAATGGTCCCAATCGTCCTGCAAACATCGTAATAGAGACTATAATTTTACCGGCAACACTCAACTCACTTGTCAGACCCATCGAGAGTCCAGTGGTGCTAAATGCTGAAGTGGCTTCAAACAGAACATCCAGAAAATGATTTTCAAGAATGCCTTCGGATATGGATAGCAGAATGGAGATCCCAAGCACAAAGGCGAGAGAACTTAAGACAACAGCGAGTGCACGCATTACTGTTTCTTCTGCAATTTTACGCTCAAAAGCATGAATCTGTCCGCCGCCCCGAAATGTTTGTATGGTTGCAAGAACAAGGACCACAAAAGTATTGATTTTAATTCCTCCACCTGTTCCGCCGGAAGAAGCCCCAATGAACATTAGGATAATAATGAAAAATTGGGATGTGGCCAACATACTTCCAATGTCAATGGTATTGAATCCAGAGCTTCGAGGAGCAGTACCCTGAAATAGAGAAGCCCATATACGTTCACTGTAAGATAAATCAGCAAACGTAGAAGGATTCCAACTCTCGAGTAAAAAAATGGTGAGAAATCCAAACAAGTACAGAGAAAAACTACCGATTAACACAATTTTTGAGTGAAGGGAGAGCTTTCTCCATGAACGTTTGCGGAATACATCCACAACCACAATATAACCCAAGCCGCCAATGATAAAGAGCGTAATGACTGTAAGATTAACAATCGGGTCACCAACAAATGGGGTAAGGCTATCACTCCAAAGAGAGAAACCCGCATTATTGAAGGCAGAGATGGAATGGAATATGGCGTAATAGAAAGCTTGTCCCCATCCCAAATCGCTCTGCCAGCGCAATGTAAGAACCACGGTTGCCAGAGCTTCAAAAGCAAAGGCTATAAGTACAATATACATGGATAGCTTAACCAGACCTTGAGCAGAGGAGGTATTGGTGGCTTGTTGAATAAGAAGCCTCTGTTTCAAACCAATCCGTTTCCCCAGAATAATGGCAACCATTACACCTAGTGTCATGAAACCCAGTCCACCAACCTGAATTAAAATCATGATGATGACCTGTCCGAATGTTGAAAAGACACTCCCTGTATCCAAGACAATCAGCCCATTTACACATATAGCGGAGGTTGCTGTGAACAAGGCATCAAGTAAACCGATGGAATTCCCGGTACTTGAAGATATCGGCAGTGCAAGCAATATGGCTCCGATCCAGATGAGAGTGAAGAAGATCATCATGATGAGTTGTGGAGGGCTCATATTATTTTTCAACTTGTTTACAATCGATTCAATGTTTGTCAGAGTCGGAGTTCCCATCACGCGTTTATCTCTTTGGCTCATAATCGCTCTCCAGATTTCGAATGTCATCGTTACTACCTATTAACAAGAGCATATCTCCCGCACGGACTGTGTCTTCCGCCATGGGTGAGATATTCAGGTTATTCCCTGTTTTGATGGCGATAACAGTACATCCATATTCAGCCCGAATATTGAGTTCTAGCAATGTCTTCTGATTCATACTTAAGGGAGCTTTGATCTCGACCAGATTATAATCTGAAGACAATTCAATGGAATCAATAATGTTGTCTGAGCTAAGCTGATTTCCCAGCCTTGTGGCCATGTCACGTTCAGGATAAACGATCTGATCCGCACCAATCTTGCTAAGCACACTGCCATGGTTATCATTTTTTGCTTTGGCTGTTACTTTGGGCACATTAAGTTCTTTCAATAACAAAGTGGTTAGTATACTTGCTTGCAGATCTTCGCCGATCGCGACAATGGCGTGTGAAAAGTTGCTTGCCCCAAGCTCCATAAGGACTGATTTGTCAGTGCAATCTGCTTGTACCGCATGGGTTGCCACCGTTGAAATCTCCTGAACAAGAGTTTCGCTTTTGTCTACAGCGAGCACTTCATGCCCATTTTTAATGAGTGTGTGTGTCAAGCTTGAACCGAATCGTCCAAGACCAAGTACCATAAATTGTTTTTTCATAATATCCCTCATTGTAATCAAAATAAATAACGGTTTCCTCTACACCCTAATGGTAAATATTACATTACGTACAATGGAATGTAAGGTTTCATATCGTAGTTAGCAAATCCTGTCCGCCATGTCTATGTCTAAGCATATCTCAAAAGAGTTCATTCTAATGGCTTAAGAATAGAATTGCAACTGATTCGTTTCTTTTTTTGGTATGGCGGTTGAACTGTGCAAAGGGTCAACAAAAGATACCCAAAGTAAATAGCCCACACTATTGCGGTGAACGGGCTGCTCCTATAATAAACGTTGAAGGAGGAGTCAGCTATGCGTTCCAACTACAAACAATTTATCCGAAACGTTCCGCTTCATCTTATGATTCTACCCGGACTGCTGATTATTATTGTATTCGGTTACATTCCGATGGCGGGGCTATCTATTGCCTTTCAGAATTTCTCTCCCATTGCCGGATTCAAAAACATGAACTGGGTGGGGTGGGATAATTTCAGGTATCTGTTCGATCTGCCCGGTTTCTCGCAAGTTGTATGGAATACGGTATTTATATCAACGATGAAAATTGTGTCCGGCTTGGTCATTCCGGTACTTGTAGCCTTGTTGCTCAACGAGGTTCGCAAGACAGGTTTCAAAAGAACGATTCAGACTGTAATTTATATGCCTCACTTTTTCTCTTGGGTTATTCTGGCGGGAATCATCGTGGATGTGTTATCTCCCAGCACGGGGATCGTTAATATGTTGCTCAAATCCCTCGGAATTGACCCGATTCAATTCCTGGCCAGTAACGAGTGGTTTCCATACATACTTGTCATCACAGACCAATGGAAAGAATTCGGATTTGGTACGATTATCTATCTGGCTGCCCTCACGAATATTGATAAGTCTCTCTACGAAGCTTCTGTTATGGATGGAGCGGGAAGATGGAAGCAGACATGGCATATCACACTGCCCGGCATTCGCCCGATCGTAATTTTGATGGTAACGCTTAGTCTGGGGAATGTACTCAACGGCGGTTTTGATCAAGTGTTCAATTTGTATAATCCTTTGGTGTATGAATCAGGAGATATTCTCGATACGATGATCTACCGGATTGGATTGCAGGATGCACAGTATTCCGTATCAACAGCGCTGGGTCTTATCAAATCTGTTGTTTCCTTCATTTTTATCGGACTTGGTTATTTCTTGGCCTATCGGTTCGCGAATTATCGGATATTCTAGAAAGGAGGCAGAGTCATGCACCACGCTTCAAGAGCCTATCGGTGGTTCCTAGGGTTTAACTACGTCATCCTGACGATTCTTGCCTTGTTATGCCTGTTCCCGATTGTGAATATATTAGCGATTTCATTTAGTTCAAGTGATGCGGTCAAAGCGGGAAGTGTCACATTCTGGCCTGTGGATTTTACATTGTCCTCCTATCAATACATTCTGGAAAATCAGCAGTTCCTGAACTCATTTGGCACGAGCCTTCTCCGTGTAGTCCTGGGGGTTACGACCAATCTGATCTTCACGATTCTGGTAGCTTATCCGCTCTCCAAAGAGGCTGCCAAATTCCGCTCAAGAACATTCTACGCCTGGATATTCGTATTCACGATGTTGTTCAGTGGAGGGTTGATCCCGGGTTATCTGGTGGTTAAGGAAGCGGGGTTATTGGATTCGATCTGGGCCCTGATTCTGCCAGGTGCTGTTCCGATCTTTAATGTGCTATTAATGCTTAATTTCTTCCGGGGATTACCGAAGGAGCTTGAAGAAGCTTCCTGGATGGATGGGGCAGGACATTTCAGAACCCTATGCAGCATTTATCTTCCGATCTCTCTGCCCAGTATCGCGACCATTACACTGTTCGCCATGGTGGGACACTGGAACGCCTGGTTTGATGGCATGATCTACATGAAGAGTCCGGAAGGTTATCCACTTGCTACCTATCTTCAGTCCATGTTGCAGCAGGTGACGATGATTCAGAGTGAGATGATGACGCTGGAAGATGCAACGCTCTTAAGTCAGGTATCGGATAGAACCACCCAAGCTTCCCAGATCTTTTTGTCCGTTATTCCGATCCTGCTTGTGTATCCGTTCCTGCAACGGTATTTCGTTCATGGTCTTGTCGTCGGAAGTGTAAAGGGATAAGATCGATAGGAGGAAAACCGATCGATGGAAGGAGCCGATTTCTGGCTCCTTTTTTGCTATTGATGAGAGAGCGTGAGGAAAGGAGGAGGGAAACTTTGCGATTCATCCGGGGGAGATGGAGAGAGTCATCCATTGTTGTCAAACTGATGATTGCTTTTGTACTGGTCATTCTGCCCTTGTATGGGATAAGCATTATGATTACGCAAGTCAGCTCCAAACAAATGCAGACGGAGGTGGAGAAGGCGCATGAATCCAAATTGTACTTCTACCATAATCATCTGCAATTCGAATTGGAGCGAATGAGTGCGCTGGTTACCGAATTTTCATTTGATGAAACCATGTCCACACTAAGTACACGAGCCGCAATTATGAGCAGCTATGAAGTCACGTCCAGTCTGAACAATATCCACAATAAGCTGGGTCAGATCATGGTGACAAGTCCCTATATTAGTGATGTGGTGTACTATGTTCCTGCTCTACACAAACGGGTCAGTGCTGCGGACGGGATTCGCGACGTGGAGGATAACGAATGGCAGAATCTGCTCGCCACGATGGGGAATCTGAATGGCGAATTATCACATTCCAATAACGATCTCTATTTTCTGAAAAGTAATCCATATAACATGAACCATGAGGAACCACCCAATTTCATATTAGGGATACGCTTGTCTGCTGAAGAACTGAAACATCGTTTGCAGCAGCTGTCGGAAACAGGCGAAAGTGAAATTACACTGAGTTTTGGTGAACAGCAACATGTAGTGATTTCTTCTTCCGAGCAGCCAGCACCTGTTAAACCGCTTCGAACAGTTTCACCTGAACCGTCCGAATCCATGCAAGTTACAAAGTTTCAATCTGATCCATATCTCTATTATTCGTTGCATGATAAGAATCACTCGTTCACCCTGACAGCTACTATACCGCAGGATGTGCTGAGTGCGCCGCTGGAACAATACAACGTATGGTTATGGATGGTCACCTTCATGTCGGTTGTGATCATTATTGTCTTCTCGTTTTCGATCTACAGATCAATTCACCAACCGCTAGCGGTACTCATTCGAGGATTCAGGATGGCAGAGCAGGGCCAGACAAGCGTACATATTCCTTCATCCAGAAGGGATGAATTCGGCTATTTATACTCTCGATTCAACCATATGATAGAGCGCTTACATATTTTGATCGATGAGAATTATGTTGCGCGGATTCGAACAAGTGAGGCGGAACTCAAACATCTGCAATCCCAGATTCAACCTCACTTTTTATACAACAGTCTGTTCAGCATCAAGCAGATGGCTGAGGTAGAGAATGTGGAGCTCATTCAGGAATTCACCGACTATCTGGGTCAATATTTCAGGTACATGTCTCGGGATTCTCATACAGAGGTATCGTTGGGTGCTGAAATTGATCATGCGCTGGTCTATGCATCCATTCAGAAAATCCGGTTTGGCTCGAGAATTCAATTGCAATTGGGGGATCTGGATGCAAGGTACAGAATGATTTCGATTCCCAGAGTTATTATCCAGCCGATCGTGGAAAATGTGTTCGAGCATGCACTAGCCAAGCGTAGTCAGGGAGGGATTTTACAGCTTTCATACCAACAGGATCAGGACAACCTATCCATTCGCATTGAGGATGATGGGGATCAGTTAACCGACGAAACATTGAATTACCTGAAATCTGCCTTTGAGGAAATAGAGCGGAAACATGGAAACGAAGAGATAACCGGGCTCTTGAATGTGAATCAGCGATTAAGGATCAAATTCGGGGCTGCCTATGGTCTTACAGCGCAGCGAAGTGAGCTCGGTGGGTTGTGCATTATAGTGAAGATTCCATGGAAAGGGGAGTAGCGTTATGCAACGAATGCTTATTGTAGATGATGAACCCGTTATTTTAGATGGACTGTATGCTTTCTTTCAAAAGGCGAACTTTCAGGATATGGAGATAATCAAGGCTTACTCTGCCTATGAAGCTATCGATTGGCTGAACTCGGTCAAGATTGATATTGTACTCAGCGATATCTGTATGCCTGGTATGGATGGCATGCAATTGATCGAGCAGATTATGGATCGGTGGCCACGATGCAAAGTTCTCTTGCTGACCGGTCATAACGAATTCGATTATGCACACCAAGCCATTCGCAATCCGTGCGTTGTTGATTACCTGTTAAAGACAGAGGGCATGAATCATATTCGGGCCGCGGTAGAACGGGCATTAACACAGATCTCGGAAGAGAATGATTTTCGCTACCAAGCTGCCTGGTTTCGCAGTAAATTGCCAAGAGCGCTGCCCCAGTTACAGCGTCAATTGCTGCTGGATGTGCTTAAGCGAACGGATAGACATGATATCGTTTCACTTCAGGAAGAACTGGATGCTGTGCAGTTACCTTTCGAATCCGATCAACTCGTTATTCCTGTGATTATCCGGGTAGAAGAATGGAACAACTATCAGTCCCAGGCGGATCGCAGTCTCATCCGCTATGCCGTTGCCAATGTTGCGGAGGAGCTGCTGCAAGACAAGGCTAAGGTGAAGGCGATTGATCTGGACACTCAGGTCATTGCGTGTTTTATTCAATCGCAAGAGACGTATCCGTCATACGTATCTGATACACAAGGGGAACGAGGTAGTCAGCTGGATAACTGGGTACAGACCCTTCGTTTTGTCTATGGCACATTGGAGTCTGTGCAGCAATCCTGTGCGGACTGCTTGAACCTGTCTGTATCCATCATGGTCAGCGAGCAGGCGGTAGAGTGGAGCAGGGTTAATCAGGCAATCGGGCAGTTACGCCTGTCGATTCATGAGAGTCCCGGGCTTGGGATGGAGAAGCTGCTGCGTGTAAATATCCAGGATGAATTGCCTTACACCCCTAGCATTATGAATCAACAGGGTGTTGTAACACTGCATCTGGATCAGATCAAACAGCGAATAACCGCCGGGGATCGGGAATGGATGGAGCCTTTCCATAAATGGACCGAGGCTGCGAAGGAAGGGCTTCAAGATCCGTTCTTTCGCATGAAAACGTATACGGGTGCAGCCAATGTACTCATTGAAGTCCTGCACGAACTGGGGTTGTATGAGTCAGCAATGGAAGAAATATCGCTTTCCCGAATGCTGCATTTTGACATCCATACCGCATGGTCTGATCTGGTCATCTTTTATCAATCGGCATACGAATGGATGATCTCCAAACGAAGTGATGCCCGCCTAAACGACCAATCACAGATTCTGATCACGATCCATCATTATATCAAACACCATCTGGAGGATGACCTCTCACTCACACGGATCGCACAAGAAGTCTCGCTTAACCCTTCTTATCTGTCGCGTTGGTATAAACGGATTACCGGCAAAGGCATATCAGACTACATCCATGACCGCAGAGTGGAGCGAAGCAAAGAGTTGCTTCTGGGTTCTTCCTGCAAGATGCATGAAATATCCGCGAAAGTTGGATTTAGCGATCAGCACTATTTTTATCGTTTCTTCAAAAAAGCAACAGGCTGCACCCCTCAAGAGTATCGGGATCAGAAAAGTTAGATGATATCTCAAATGGTAAATCAAAGATACCAGATGTCAACGGGATACACTCGAAGTGATAGCGCTTTCTTTGTAATATAAAATTATACCTCACGGGAGGAGAAAAAAGGGGGATTCGCATGAATATATCATTCAAGAAGTTCTCATTATTAACATTAACCATGGTACTGGCCACCACACTTGCTGCCTGTTCATCTGGTGCGGGAAGTGCCGAGAATGAAGCTGAACCGAACACACAGCAGGATGCGGGAGGACCACTTACGAAATATGACCCACCCATTAAATTGACTTCCACCATGAATGAAACAGGGAAAGAATCGCTTGCTCAAGGAGATACACACGCCAATAACATCTGGACCAGAGGGTACAAGGATGAACTCGGTATTGATGTCACGTATGAATGGATTGTTCCGGATGCCAATTATAACGATAAGATGAATGTTACGCTCGCGAGTGGTGATCTGCCGGATGTACTGAAAGTGAGTGCTGTTCAATTCGAACAACTGCATGAAGCAGGGATGCTGGAGGATCTGACCGAAGTATATGACAAGTATGCATCCGAACTGGTTAAGGAGTTTATGTCTGCTGAAGATGGAGCAGGTTTGAAGCCGGTAACCAAGGATGGCAAAATATACGCCATGGTGAGTTTCCCAGGCTCGCTGGATTCCTCAGATATGATCTGGATTCGTCAGGATTGGTTAAAAAAGGTTGGTCTTGAAGCGCCCAAATCCATGCAGGATGTCATCCAGATTGCGGAAGCCTTTACCTTCGAAGATCCAGACGGAAATGGCAAAGATGATACGTACGGTATCGCCTTAAACAAGGATTTACCTATCAACGCGTTCTTGCTTGGCTATCATGGTTATCTCGAAACCTGGATTAAGGATGCTTCAGGTCAAGTCGTGAATGGGACGATCCAACCCGAAGTGAAAGAAGGATTACGTGAGCTTCAGACTCTGTATCAGAAGGGTGTGCTTGATCCCGAATTTGGCGTGAAGGATTTTGCTAAAATGATGGAGGATGTGAATGCAGGCAAGTCAGGCATGTTCTTTCTGCCACAATGGGCACCATTTCAGGTTAGCAGCATGATTAAGAAAGACAAAAACATCGACTGGATGGCTTACCCGGTTCAATCGATTGATGATCAGCCAGCCAAAACACAGAATCATCTTAGTCTGGGCGGTATATTTGCCGTTCGCAAAGGCTACGAGCATCCAGAAGCGTTGATTAAACTGCTTAATTTCCAGGCTGAAAAAATGTTCGGTGAGTCTGCCAAGGAAGAACGGGCTGCTTATTTGAACGGATTGACAGGTCTTGGTTTTCATAATGCGACAGTCTCCAACCTGCCAGCCAACAAAAATGTGAAAGCACAGGATGAAGTAGAGCAGGCGCTCAAAACTGGAGATACGTCCGGATTGGAACTCGAAGCGAAGCTGTTCTATGACGATATTATGGATTATCGGAATGGGAATCTCGATAAGTGGCATATGGAGCGTATCTTTGGCCCCGAGAGTTCACAAGGTGTGATTAAATATTATCGGGATAATGACCTCATTGTCATGAATGAATTCATCTATGCACCGACGAGAACAATGAATACGAAGCAAGCTACACTGGATAAACTGAGAGCCGAGACGTTTCTGAAAATCATCTATGGTAACTTGTCGATTGACGAGTTCGATAACTTTGTTGCGAATTGGAAGAAACTTGGCGGCGATCAGATCACAAAGGAAGTGAATGAAACGATCGCTGCTAACCAATAGCATGATTGATTCATAATATCCAAGAATGGAACATGAAAAATGGTGCGCTCCTTAAAGGGAGGCACCATTTTTTTGCTTCGAATTATCTGCGTTTCAATAACAGAACTCCACTGATTGTTGACGTTTTCTGGCGGTATACCACTTTGAATCCAATATCATTGTCCAGCAAGCAGTTCAGTGCATTGATCAACCGTGCACCAGGAACCAGTGTGAATGTACATGGAGACGTATTACCAATCACACGTACACTTTGGATTCTGCGCGCAGAACCGGGAATGAGCGGATTTCTGGACCAATAGATTAATACCAGATCCGGTTGTGGAACAGCATTGACACGAGCCATACTAATCATCTCTTTTCTATTAAATGTTCTTAATAGTAGATGAAAAGTAGAAGAAAGGGTGTTAGACGGAAGTCATGCTGTTCAATAAATAGACTCTACTTATTCGTAGAATGCTGCTTCGATGGCAACTTGTCCCCTGGTGTTCCCTTGCCGTTGTTTTTATTGTGACGTGCTTTTTCGGCATTTTCGTTAACTTTCTTCACAAAATCTTGAGTGCTTTCCATTGAAAATTACAGCTCCTTCCACAAGCAAAATGTGTATTCCGATTCTTAATATAACCACTGGAAAGTGATTTTATTTTGGGGACATCACTTTTAATTTTGATTCAACAATCCAAGGTCAGTTGGGACATACTGGACATGGGAAGTGTAGCCGTCTAAACTAGATAGACCAGACATAATAAGAAGGGATGCGCCGATCCAAATATGTTGCAGAAATTCGGTTTTACACAATATGAGAGCCAGGTATACGAGGCTATATTTGCACAGGATGAACCGCTTGATGCCACATCGATTGTAAATTACTCCAACGTTCCCAAAGCCAAAATTTATGAAGTACTTAATCGCCTGATTGACAAGGGAACGGTGCTGACAACGATGGATGGGAAGAAAAAACTATATATGGCTGTGGATCTTCAGTCCATTATTCATAAGATCAAGGCTGATTTTGAGAAAGATATTGAGGAATTGAAAAGTTACAAAATCAAACGTACATTTACGGATGAGCATATTTGGACGTTAAAAGATGAGTCGTCCATCGCATCGAATATCGAACAGCTTATCGAGGAAGCAGATTCATCAATTCTTTTTCTGGCCTGGAATGAGCGAATGGAGAAATATCGTGAACTGCTGGAGCAGAAGGAAAAGCAGGGCGTGTACGTTGAAGTGCTTGCCGTTGGGGGAATGGAGACATCCTTAAACCGGATATACTCGTTGATTCCATTGCTTGATGCGCCGGAACCTTCACAACTGCTTATTGTGGATCATGCATATCTGCTGTTTGCCGGTGTGGAGCACGATTCATGGCGAGCGATCAAGACGATGTCCAAACCGATTGTCAAAGCGATGACTGATTATTTCTACCATGATGTTGCGCTTACACAAATTACCAAAAAATACGGTGACCAACTGTTACAGGATGCTGAAATCGAGAAACTGCTCACCAGATTGATCTATTAAAACTATTCTCTTGGAGAATAGTTTTTTTGTTATATCTTTGTTTGAAAATAATCATGAAAATAACTATTGAAACTTTCATTCTTATGGGTTACTATCGTAGTTGTAACTTTTTGAGGAGGATTCAAAAATGAATAAGAAAGTATATGTGCTTGCTATCGCAGCATTTGTGGTCGGAACCGTTGAACTGATCTTGGGCGGAATTCTGGACCTGATTGCTACGGATCTTCGTCTTTCCCTGGCGAAAGCCGGGTATTTAATTTCTATTTTCTCACTGGTCTATGCGTTGTCTGCGCCGATTTTATTAAATATGACGGCCAGATTCGAGCGTAAAAAAGTATATATGTGTACGCTGTTTGTATTTCTAATCAGTAATCTGATTTCTGCATTCAGTACCAGCTTTTATATGCTGATGGCGGGCAGAGCGCTCGGAGCCGCCACGGGCTCACTTATTTTTGTACTCTCCCTGACCCTTGCAGCTCGCATTGTGGAACCACAATATAAAGGACGCGCCGTGGGGATCATTACCATGGGAGGTAGTGCATCACTTATCCTGGGTGTACCTCTTGGAATCTTTGTAGGTAACTTGGCAGGCTGGCGTGAGGTGTTTATGTTGATCGCTGTTCTGACCGCAGTGGTTATGGTGGCCATCTGGATTGCGATGGATCGTGTGCAGCCGATTCCTGCTGTATCCTTGAAGAAACAGCTTACGGCTCTGTGGAATCCTAAAATGTTGGCAATCCATGCGACAACTTTACTTGTGCTTGCGGGTCATTTGACTTTATATGCGTATTTCACACCGTTTCTGCAAGAAACGCTGGGTGCCAGCGCCACGATGGTTACCTTTATCTATATGATGTTTGGGATCGCTGCTGTTGCAGGTGGAGGCATAGGTGGCATGTTATCCGATCGTCTGCATCCTGCTAAAGCCATTGTCATTGTGCTGATTCCTTTTATCGTAAGCATGGCTGTCATTCCGTTCAGTGTGGGATTGCCTTTGATCGCCTTCTTGTTATTGTTAAGCATCTGGAGTGCACTGAGCTGGACCGTTACGCCTGTACAAAATAGTTTGATTATCAAAACGTCACCGGAAACAGCTGAAACGCTAATCAGCACCAACTCAGGTATTGCACATGCAGGTATTGCACTGGGTACTTATATCGGTGGCATGGTAATTGATCACTCATCGATTCTGAACACCGGATGGGTTGGTTCTGTTCTGATTCTGCTTGGTTTGCTGTCTGCCATCTATGCCATTAGCGTTAAGGAAAAAACCGTTCAGGCGGTTGCTTAGAATAAAGAAATTAGACAAAAGCTTGAACCTCTGCATTCCCATAGTCTAATGGGTGTAGAGGTTTTTTTGCTGTTTCGCTAGAGTACGCGTCAGTAGATTAAACCATTTTCATATCAAGCAAAACTTGCTTTATTCATACTAATCTATATAATTAAAATAGTTTTAAAAAGTGTTATTTAATGTGAATTACATGATGTGTATTGAGGGAGCGGTGATCATGACTACGAAGACGGAAAAACAAAAAATGCTGGATGGCGAGCTGTACATGGCTTCGGATCTTCAATTATCTGAGGACAGAGAGTATGCAAGGAAAATGACTCGGACGTTTAATCAAACGACGGAAACGGACGGTGAGCTTCGCACCAGGTTATTGAAGGAACTGTTTGGATCTACAGGTGAACACCTGGGCATGGAACCTAATATTCATGTGGATTATGGATATAACATTCATGTAGGCAATCATTTTTATACCAATTTTAACTGTACGATATTAGATGTGGTTCCCGATAATATGATCGTTGGCGGCAATCCTGCCAGAATCATTAGAGAGATAGAGCTTTAACATATGTATAGATAGAAGATGGGAAGTGCTAGGATATGATGACTGAAAAAGAGAAATCGCAATTAGGGCTACTATATAATGCCAATTATGATCAAGAGTTAATTGAAGAGCGTTTGTATGCCAAAGGACTTTGTTACGATTATAACCAGCTCCATCCAGGCAAGATCAATGAACGAGAAGCGTTAATTAAGAAACTGCTCGGGAAAACGACGGATCGTTTCCTGATTGAACAGCCCTTTGTATGTGATTATGGTTATAATATTGAAATTGGTGAGAACTTCTATAGCAATCATAATATTGTCATGTTGGATGGAGGCAAAATTAGTTTTGGAGATAACGTTTTTGTTGCTCCAAATTGTGGATTTTATACTGCAGGCCACCCTTTTGATGTGGAGCAGCGCAATGAAGGTCTGGAGATTGTTGGATCCATCACGGTAGGGAATAATGTGTGGATCGGTGGCGGTGTGACAGTTCTTGCCGGAGTGACCATTGGAGACAATACGATCATTGGCGCAGGGAGCGTAGTGACCAAGAGTATACCGTCTGGTGTGATTGCTGCGGGTAATCCTTGCAGGGTCCTCCGCAAGATAACGGAAGAAGACAAAACAAAGTACAGCAGGGATGTAGTGAAGAACATATAGTGAAGAATAAATAGTGAACAACGTGATAGTAGCTAATGAGAATGCCCGATGTGTATCATCGGGTGTTTCTTTTTGTAAAATAAAATCCCCCAGACAGAAAACATGCCATGGTATCGTATAACCGACACTCTTTCATGTGATATGTCTGGGGGATAGAAGAATGTATCTGTTACATTTGCTTAAGGAACCTTAACGCTGCAAACTTTTCCCGTTACTGCTGATCACTTCTTTGTACCAATGGAAGGATTTCTTGCGATAACGTTCGAGTGTTCCTGATCCATCGTCATGACGATCAACATAGATATAGCCATAACGTTTTTTCAATTGGGCAGAAGACGCACTGACAACATCAATGCAACCCCATGATGTATAACCCATAATTTCAACGCCATCTTCAATAGCTTCACCAACTTGAACCAGATGATCATTTAAATACTGGATTCGGTAGTCATCTTCAACTGTTTTCTCGCCGTCAGCACCCGTGATCAATTCATCAACAGCACCAAGACCATTTTCTACAATAAACAGTGGTTTTTGATAGCGGTCATAGAACATGTTAAGCACATAACGCAATCCTTGCGGGTCAATCTGCCATCCCCATTCACTTGCTGGCAGATAAGGGTTAGGTACACCCCCAAGCAGATTACCTTCACCTGCGATTTGTTTCTCCGGGTCTGCTGTCTGACAGATACTCATGTAATAACTGAAAGAAATGAAGTCTACCGTATTCAGCAACATTTCCTCGTCGCCAGCTTCCATCTGAATCTCAATTCCATTTTCACGGAAGTAACGTTTCATATAACCAGGGTAGCGACCTCTTACGTGTACATCACCGAAGAAATAGTTGCTGTGCTCGAATTCCATGACTTTGATCATATCGTCTGGATTCGGTGTCAGCGGGTAGGTAGGCATACTGAGCATCATACAACCAATCTGTGCCGTAGGAATGATCTCATGACAGAGCTTCACAGCGGAAGCACTTGCTACAAACTCATGATGGATCGCTTGATACAGATCTTGCTTGCTAAGCTTTTCCTTCGGCGTGTAGATGCCTCCACTCATGAAGGGTGCTTCAAGAATCGAATTGATTTCGTTAAAAGTAAGCCAATATTTTACTTTGTTTTTATAACGTTTAAATACGGCAGTTACATAACGCTCATAGAATCCAACCATTTTTCGGTTAACCCAGCCGTCGTATTCTTTGGACAAGTGAAGAGGTGTCTCATAGTGGGATAGCGTAACCAGTGGTTCTATCCCGTATTTGTGACACTCGTCAAACAGATCGTCGTAGAATTGCAGACCTTCTTCATTTGGTTCCAGCTCGTCCCCTTTTGGAAAAATTCGGGACCAGGCGATGGAAGTACGGAATACCTTGAAGCCCATCTCGGCAAACAGTTTTACATCTTCCTTGTAGCGATGATACAGATCGATACCGATCAGTTTCATGTTATCTTCGGTTGGTTCCTCCGTGATTGGACCCATGATGCCTTTGGGAGCTACATCCTGAGTAGATAATCCTTTGCCGCCTTGATTGTATGCACCTTCAGCCTGGTTGGCTGCAATTGCGCCACCCCACAGGAAATTTTCCGGGAATTGATAGATATGATTTTGAGAGTTACTCATGTGTATCGCTCCATTCATCAAATTTATATTTAAGATGATTCATGTATGACATAAAAAAAGCTTAAACGTTGTAACGGGTTACACGTCAAGTTTTACTTTTGACCTCAAATTAAGGCATACTATTATTCTAAATAAGTTCAACTAAAATTTACACGAAACGGAGAGGACAGAAATAACCAGAAGAAGCGAAGCGGTCGCCTTTATCCCCGGATTTTCCCGTTTAGATATGGGAATCAAAAAATCTGGGGATAACAGCGATCGGAAGGTTGTTCTGTCATCGAAGTGCCTGTGTAAATAATCTTAGTAGAACTTATATAGTTCGTTAGCAAGAAGGGAGTCTCCGATGTCCAAGTTTGATGAAATTATGAAGCGGTCCGGTTACTCAAAAGCGACAGTGTCACGAGTGATTAATCATTCTCCGCATGTTAGTGATGAAGCAAGACAGATCATAACGGATATTATGAAACAGTTGAATTATATTCCCAACCGGAATGCGGTATCGTTATCTACAGGGCAAACAAAGCAGATTGGAATTGTGACCTCTACCACAGGTGAAATCATTCTTACATTCATGAATCAATTCATTGATACAGCTATGGATTTTGGGTTTCAGACGATTATTTATACATCCCGTGGAGATCCGGAGATTGAATTGCAGGCATTCGAAGATCTGCGCAGTAAACGAGTAGATGGGCTAGTTATTATTGCTTGTGTCAATGACCCTCGGAAATTAAAGGCTTATATGGAGTATGGGCCCATTGTCTCCTGGCAGCGAATGGGGAATGACGAGATTCCGTCTGTTGCGATGGATCAGGCAGAGGGGTATAAGTTAGCTCTGGAGCATCTGGTAACAAGAGGATACACTCGAATTGCGAATGCATTCGGAAGGGCTGAAAGTCTGAATACCCAGAGCCGCCGTGAAGCCTATGAATCTTTCATGAAGAGCAGAGGGTTGCATGTGTGGACTGAAGCATATCAATATTCCGTATTTAGCTCCTCCGATGGCGAAGAAGCGATGCGAAGAATGGCTGAGGGGCCAGAACTTCCACAGGCCGTATTATGTTCGAATGATTATGCAGCTATCGGCATTCTGAGTGAAGCACGCAGACGGAATATTCAGGTACCGGAACAACTTGCCATTGTGGGGTTTGATGATATCGAGCTTTCCCGTGTTCTTGGAATCACGACCATACACAATCCGATTGCGGAGCAAGCCACCCAGGCTTTCCATCAATTGTGGGCCGTATTGGGTAAAATGGAGTTGCAGACCGAACAGCTGACATACCAGCTGATTGAGCGTGAGACGACTTGAATCCAAAAGACCTGATGTGGGAATCTGGTTTTATGGATTCAATAATTATTCAAATTTGAAGCATCTTCGAATCGGACACATACGTTATACTGAATATGAGCTTCAGAGCGACATATCTGTACAGAGATGTGGCGTGAGGTTTTTGTATCATGTTACAAGTTACATATTTCACAAACGATTAGCAGGAAAGGTGAGAATGGACTTTATGAAAACAGTGACAGGCCGATTCAGAATTGCGGGCATATGGGAGGGCGTATCCTTACTTCTGTTGATTTTTATTGCTATGCCTCTGAAATATTTTGCAGATATCTCTTCCGCTGTAGCCGTAATGGGCATGATTCATGGTATTTTGTTTCCTTTGTACCTTATTGCCCTAGTGCATTTGGCTCTGGTCAAAAAGTGGAAGATAACACGTTGGCTGATGGGTGGACTCGCCGGTCTATTGCCGTTTGGAACTTTTGTATTTGAATCTTATCTTCGGAAGAGAGATTGGAAATAAAAATCAATATGACTAAATGAAAGCAGGCGACTAATTCAGATGTTATCCGAATTGTCGCCTGTTACTTTCTGTACAAGTACTACTTTACAGTACCTTGCTGACGATCGGACAGCAGGCTTACTCCAATATCACCAGAGGCATTCGACACAGGCGTATACGCCGAGAAGGAAGTAACAACAACCAGGGCAGTGAACAGAAATAAGAATGATTTTTTCATACCATAACCTCTTTCATATGGGGATATATTCCATTTGATTCTAACGCACATAGGTTATACTTGAAAGAAAAAGTTTAAATGAGCAAGCTATTGAATGACTGAAAGGGTTGAGCTTCTATGAAAGATATTCATGAGTTAACATCCATAGAAATGGTTGAAGAAGCTATTCAACAACATGAATTGGTTTTTTTGTATGTATCTCGTCCAGAGTGTAGTGTATGTCATGCTTTACTCCCCAAGATCAGGACGTTGCTTGAACCTTATCCATCGATATACCTGGGTCACATTAATGCTAATGAAGTGGAAGAGGTTGCGTCCAAGTTTCTTATTTTTACCGTTCCAACAATGATCATGCTTGTGGAGCAGAAGGAATATATTCGAGCGGATCGTTTTGTTCGCTTGGAACGTCTGGAAGAGCAACTGCAACAGATTCACTCCATGTATGTCCAGGATGAGGAATAGAAAGCTAAAACTACAGGAACGGCGGCTCATACATGAGCCGTTTTTTTGTGCCCGCAGTGGCGTATAGCTATGAATAAAGTGCATGATGCCTGAGCTCGCAAATTAAAGTGTTGCCATGAAAACGGTTTTATGATAATTTAAACATTATAAAAACGTTTTTATAGTAAAGGAACAAAACTTATGGCAAAGATAACGATTAAAGATGTAGCAAGGGAAGCAGGCGTATCCATCTCTACAGTCTCCAACGCTTTAAATGGTGTAGATGTCTTGAACCCGGAGACAAAATCACATGTTCTCAAGGTGGCAGAGCGTTTAAATTATGTGCCTAATCTGAACGGCAAGCTGTTGAAGTCCGGTCAAACCAAAATGCTTGGTTTTTTCACTACAAGTGTATCGGGCCCGTATTTCTATAAGCTGGTTGAGTCGATGTCTCGCGAATGTGATCGTCTTGGGTACGGGCTGAATGTATTTGTGACCAAGGATAAACACGTTATTATGAGTAATATTCTGGGTCGGCGGGTGGATGGTGTCATTATCTACGAAGAGCTTCGGATCGATGAACAAGATATTATCGCCATGGAGAAAGATAAGATCAAGGCTGTTTTTCTGGATCGGGTCTATCAGAGCGATACGATGGGAAGTGTCATTTTTGACTCGTATGTAGCTGCTTACGAAGCAACCAAGTATTTGATTGGGCTTGGGCACAAGAAAATTGCTTATATTTCGGGTGTGGACACGATGTTTGATAGTGTGCAACGTAGAGATGGCTATCTGGCTGCCCTGCATGAATACCAGCTTCCAATCGATGAAGATTACATTATACAGGGGTATTTTGAGGAGGATAGCACATATAGTGCTATAAAATCTTTTCTTCATTTGCACCCCGGCAAGCGGCCTGATGCATTTCTTGCAGGGAATGACTTGAGTGCAATTGGCTGTATGCATGCGTTGAAGTCTGAGGGTTTTGAAGTGCCTCAAGATGTTAGTGTCGTGGGTTTTGACGATATTGATATCGCACAGTATTTCTCTCCACCGCTCACAACGGTAAGAAATCAAATTGCAAGACAGGGTATCCTGGCAATTAATCAACTGGTGGGTATGATCAAGGAGAATGAACAAGGGTCTGCGCAAAAATTGGCGGGTGAGTTGGTGGTGAGAGGTTCAAGCCATGTGAAGATCGACCGGAAAGACTACCGTACATAAGTTGATTCAGCGTCTTCTCCGGTCTTTTTTTACATAAATATAAATAAAGGGGTTTTTTGTGCCGAAAAATAAAAACGTTTTTATAAACATGCATGCATGATGGAGGGGAGTAAAAAAACGTGGATAAATTAGCCGTAGAGACATCAACCGGTAAAAATGCGATCAGTCCCAATGGGAAGAAACCCATCGGGCAACGGATTAAAGAATTCATAGTCGATTATCGGAGACAATGGGAGATTCAATCGATGATTATCCCGGGCATTATCTTTATGATTATTTTTTGTTACATCCCGATTTACGGATTGACAATTGCCTTCAAAAATTACACGGTCATTGATACGCTGGCAACCGCTCCTTGGGTAGGGCTTGATAATTTCAGAATCATTTTATCAGATAAATACTTCTGGGATGCAGTCGTGAATACGCTGGGGATCAGTTTTTTGAAATTAGGTATTGGGTTCGTCATTCCCATCATTCTCGCGATCATGATCTACGAGTTAAACAGCGGACGATTCAAGAAATTTGTGCAAACGGTTTCATATTTACCTCACTTTTTGTCCTGGATCGTACTTGGGGGAATGCTGATTACCTGGTTTTCGACAACGGGGTTATTTAATCAGTTGTTACTTAGCCTGGGAGTGATCTCGCAACCGCAGAACATCTTGCTGGATGCAGGCAAGTACTGGTGGATTGCTACGTTATCGGATATTTGGAAAGAAGCAGGTTGGGGAACGATTCTGTATCTGGCAATTATGGCGAAGATTGATCCTACGTATTATGAAGCGGCCAAAATCGATGGTGCAAGCCGTCTCAGACAGATATGGAATATCACATTGCCTAATATGAGATCCATTATCAGCCTGAATCTGATTCTAACTGTAAGCGGTTTATTAGGGTCGAATCTGGATCAGACCCTGGTTCTCATGAACTCCCAAAACCGCGATAAAGCGGAAGTCATCAATTCTTACGTCTATCGTATGGGGATGTCTCAGGGTGACTTTTCATATGCAACGGCCGTTGGCTTGGGTGTCTCAATCATCTCTGTCATTCTACTCGTCACGGCAAACAAAATCACAAGCAAATTAAACGATAATCAATCTGTGTTGTAGAAGGAGGCATCCCGCGTGAATGGAAAGGTGGCAAAAGAAGATCTCGATAGTCGGATCTTTGATACCTTAAACATGATTTTGCTAATCATCTGTACGGTCGTTATTCTGGTTCCGCTCTGGAATGTCATCATCTCTTCCTTTAGTTCAGGAAAAGCGTTAGCGGAAGGTGGGTTCATCTTCTGGTCACCGGAATTCTCGTTGGAGAATTACAGAGCGGTATTCAATGATCAGGGCATCTGGCAGGCATTCTTCATATCGGTGTCCAAAACAACGATCGGCGTTGTTACACATGTGTTCTTTTGTGCCATGGTTGGTTACGGTCTGAGCAAAAAGTACATAAGAGGCCGTAAATTATATGTTGCCATGGGTGTTATTACAATGTTCTTCTCGGGCGGCATGATCCCGACATACCTATTAATCAAATCACTTGGCTTGCTTAACAGCTTCTGGGTGTACATTATCCCGGCATTGTTCAGCTTCTATGATGTCGTGATTCTGATGAATTTCTTCCGAAATGTCCCGGATTCTCTGGAAGAATCGGCCAAGATTGACGGCGCAGGGGATTGGCATATTTTCCTGAAAATCTTCATTCCACTCTCCATGCCGGCTATGGCTACGATTGCGCTATTTAATGGGGTGGGGCAATGGAACGACTTCATGACAACCAAGTTATACATTACGGATCAGTCACTGTATCCACTCCAGATGATGTTGTATGAGATTATCGTTCAGTCCCAGACCCAATCCATGCAAAATGTTGGGGGTTCGGCTGTAATCGAAACAACGACAAAAGGGGTGCAGTTGGCCACCATTGTCATTACAACACTCCCGATCGTGCTGATCTATCCCATTGTTCAGAGATACTTTATCTCGGGAATGATGCTGGGTGCGGTCAAGGAATAGAAGAAACAAATACCCCAATATGAGGAGGAACAAAAACATGTTGAAGTTGAACAAGGCATCAGGAAAAAAAGGGATTAAATTGTTCGCGACATTGCTTGCAGCAGTGATGATGATTACAGGTTGCAGTGGTGGATCGGGGAGATCCAGTGAAGGGAACTGGGTTTCCATTGAAGATCGTTATACGGTCGACCCGGAAAAGCCAGCTTGGCAGTTGGATAAAAAGGAAGAAGCTACAGACCTGACGTGGTACGTCAATGCTGACTGGTGGAACACCGATTTTGGCAAGGACATTGTCACGAAGAAAATCAAAGAGGACCTGAACATCAATATTAAATTCATCACGGGTGATGATACCAAGTTAAACACCTTTTTCGCCGGCGGAGATATGCCTGACCTGCTAACCGTATTTGACTCGAATTCTCCAGTGGTACAAAAAGCCGCTACCTGGGCTATGCCCCTGAACGATCTGGCGGAAAAATATGATCCTTATTTCAATAAAGTTGCGGCTGCCGATACATTGAACTGGTTCCAATTAGCGGATGGTAAAACCTATGGTTACCCGAACTATTCCAATACACAGGAGGATTATGATAGCGGTAACATTCCTGCAAAAACGGCATTTATCATTCGTAAGGATGTGTACGAAGCTTTGGGTAGTCCGGTCATTGGAACGCCAGAAGAATTCCAGAGTGTGATGAAACGAATTAAGCAAGAGTTTCCTGCGCTGATTCCGTTTGGATTCAACTCCATTGGTGAAGGAACAGGTTCACTCGGGGATACATTGCAAGATTTCATCGGCGTCCCGCTGGAGACCGAATCGGGAGAATTCTACGATCGTAATCTGGATGAAGATTACCTCACGTGGTTGAAGACATTGAACACCGTGTACAGAGATGGCAATATCAGTGATGACAGTTTTGCTGATGATGGAACGGCTTTTGAGGAAAAAGTAAAGTCTGGTAAATACGCGACCATGCTGCTTGACGGTACACCTCAACAAGGAGGAAACCTGCAAATCTACATGAGTGCGAATCCAGGCAAAGAATATGTTGCTATCGATGGACCGCAGAGTACCAAAGGCAATGCACCAACATTGAATCAATCCGGAATAACTGGGTGGATGATCAATTTTATTTCCAAGGACTGTAAAGATCCGGCCAAGGCCATTCAGATATTCACGTACTTGCTGAGTGAAGAAGGACAGACACTCATGAATTACGGGATCGAGGGGGAAACCTACCAAACCAAAGCCGACGGTAGTGTAGAATTGCTGCCAGCAGTGAAAGACCTGCAACTCAATAACGCGGATCAATTCAAAAAGGATTATCGGATGGGTGAATTTATGTTCTTCGGTCATGACCGCCACAAAGCACTCAGTGCAGATGCTTTTCCGGAAGCGATTAAACAGATGCAGGAGTGGGGCAAAGGCAAGCTGAAACCACATTTCATTCTGGAGAATATTAGCCCGGATCAAGGTACACCTGAAGCTCGTGCATTGTCGGCGATTAACACCAAATGGAATACAACACTGGTCAGTATGGTACGTTCCAAGGATGATGCCTCGTATGACAATGCACTGGCTTCTTACAAGTCATTTTTAGGTGAGAACCGCTGGGAAGAGATTGTGAAGGTACGCAGTGAAAAGATGAAATTGAACAAAGAGAAACTAGGTATTCAATAATAGAAATACAAAGGAGAATCCTATGACTACATTCAAAATGCACAAATCTACGGGTGAAGAAGATTTATTCGTATCTCTATCCCAGGAGAAATTAAAGCCTCTGGATGCCGATAAGGAGACAACGACCATCCATCTGGATGATCAACTAACATATCAGGAGATGGACGGATTTGGTGCTTCTTTTACCGATTCATCTGCCTATTTGATCAATCAAATCTTGAATGAGGAGCAACGGGATGAGCTCATGATCCGACTATTCCATCCGGAGAAAGGGATCGGGCTGTCAGTCATCCGTAATCCAATGGGGGCTTCGGACTATGCGAGAACGGTATACAGTTATAACGATATGCCAGAACAGCAGACAGACCCGGAATTAACCCAATTCAGCATTGCACATGATGAAGGGGATGTTATTCCTTTGACTCAAAAGGCGTTGGCATTGAATCCTGAACTGAAGCTGTTTGCTTCACCATGGAGTGCACCCGGCTGGATGAAAACGAGTGGATCGATGATTACCGGACAATTAAAGACTGAATGGTATCCCGTTTATGCTGAATATTTCGTGAAATTCATTCAAGCGTATGGCAAGCATGGATTACCGATCCATGCCATTACACCACAGAATGAGGCGCTTTATGAACCCGGGCACTATCCGGGTATGTTGATGCCAGCCGAAGCGCAAGCAGATTTTATCAAAAACCATCTCAAACCAGCCTTTGTGCAAAACGATATTCAAACCAAGATTCTCTGTTACGATCACAACTGGGATCAACCGGACTATCCCCTGACCGTACTTGAACAAGCGGGAGAGGAAGTGGATGGCGTAGCCTGGCATTGGTACGGGGGCGATGCTTCTGCTCAAACGAAGGTTTATGAAGCTTTTGCTGGTAAAGAAGTGCATTTCACTGAAGGTTCGGGTGGAGAGTGGATTCCGCCATTTGAGCAAGCCTTCTCGAATGTGATGCGAACAGGGATCCACATTCTTCGTAATTACAGCAAATCCTTTGTACTTTGGAATATGGCGCTTGATGAGAACAACGGGCCAACCGTTCCTGGATTTGGCCGCAGTACGTGTCGTGGGATCGTACAGGTGAATCAGCAAACAAAGGAACTTACGTATACACTGGATTATTATGCCCTGGCACATTTCAGTGCTGTGATCCGCCCGAAGGCTGTTCGGATCGAATCAACATCCAGTGATGATGGAATTTGTTCTGTGGCTTTTAAGAATGTAGATGGTTCCGTAGCTTTAGTCCTCTTTAATGATGGGGAGGAGACGGGCAACATACAGGTTAAGCTGCGCGATGATGTATTGATGAAGTTTCAGCTGGAAAGCAAGAGCGCCTTGTCCGTATTAATCACAGATTTATAAATGGATGAGTTATAAGAAGGCTTCATCAGAAAAGAAACCAAAAGAAGCGATATCCAGAGTGTACACGGATACCGCTTCTTTTGGTGAAATTCATCTGATTCAGGGCTATATTATACGGGTTGAATGGCGAGATGGGGTGTCCCACTACTCTCATCAACGAACAGTATATATTGGTTGCCAGCAGTCCCTGTTAAGACCAGACCGGGTTGACCTGCAACACCAGGATTGTAATATCTGAATTGTTGCAAAACGGGTAGAGAGAGTGGAAGAGTAGGTTGATTGAGTGCCATTAATTGTGTAGTGGCCTTTACGCTATCTCCAGCTTCAATCACTCCGCCTACACCCAAATGGTTGACAATCGAGGAGCTGGCATTAATTTGAAGGCTGCCTGCTATAGTCTGGCTACCATTGACTTGTAGATCAACGCCAATGGTTTCATTACCATTGACTTGCAGATCCTGGTTAATGGTCTGATTACCGGTGACAAGGATACTATCAAATGTTGGCAATGACATCATCTCCTATATAGTATTCTATATTCTATGAGGACAAGATTTGAACCGACACGGGTGACCACACATTGTATATCTGGGATAGAGCCCCTTTTGCAATGAAGAGGGAGTGAAGTGGTCAACAGAAGAAACCATGCCACTATGTCGTGCATATTGTAGGCAGAGAATGTTTTCGTATGGAACGGGAGGGTTTGCTATCCAAAAGAAGTCAAAAATGCAGGTTAAGTCCACGAAAAAGAAACGTTCAGTTCATGATGCGAACCGGTTATTCCTGAGACAGATGAATGTGGTTCTGAACAGGAAACTCAAATCCATGCGTAAACATATGGAAGTACAGCAATTGGAACTGAATCAGCAATGGCTGAAAATGATGCAGGTGGGAAGCATACCTACCCGAGAAGTACCAAAAGTGATCTATAAGGAGTTAAATGTGCTTCTGATTACACCGTGTAATGACCGGGAAATGTCATCACATTGTGTACTAATTGAACAGAGTTTGAAACATCTCGTGAGAAATGTGAATGAGATTAAATATATCGAATCCGTGTCAGCCTGTTTATCTTCTTATGATGTTGACCTGATTATGGTCATCGGAAGCGAAGAAAACTTGCCGGATGAGAATATCACAGCATTAAGGACATCAACCATGAAGAAGGCAATCTGGTTGTCTGCCGATCAACATGTGAATCAAAGCGAAACTATTCTACCGATTTTTGATCACGTGTTTACACAACATTCAACGCAAATAAGCGATGTTCAGCATCATATGGGAAGCACTGGTAGTCATGAACTTTTAATGCCGCCTGATCCACATATATTCTGTCCTCAAGCTGTTCCTCCGGAGTACGAATCGGATGTTTATATCATCGGGGATGCAGAACCGGATGGCATCGTCACCGCTATTGCCAAATCGGGTCTTTTGAATAACAAAATAGTTCGGGTGGATGGGAAGGGTTGGGCACAGCTTGGAGATTTCTATCCCGTTCGCAGACATGAAGCTCGCCAGATTTTATTTAACGGAAGCAAACTGGTTATTCATAGTGGCGAATTAATCAAAAACGTGATGGAAATTGCCGCATGTGGGACGTTTCAGCTCATAGGACCATCTGTGAATCAGAGCAACGGGATAGACCTTAGTAACTTTCAACAATACAACTCTTGTGAAGAACTCACTCAGAAGTTTGAACATTACTGGCAGAGTGTTGATGCAAGGAGACTGGCCGCTAGCCATGCTCTGGCATACATGAAATATAATCAATCCCATCTGCAAAAAACATTGCGACTGCTGGATATCATATTCACATAAACCATCAAGAATCACACGAGTTTAGGCTGCATCATGTTCCTGCATTGGAGGAGTTCTGTTTGAAAGTAATTGCTCTGCATCTACCCCAATTTCACCGGATTGAGGAGAATGACCGATGGTGGGGGAATGGTTTTACTGAATGGACCAATGTAAAAAAAGCCACTCCCTTATATTCGGGTCATCATCAGCCTAAGCAGCCGTTTCAGGGGAAATATTATGATCTTTCCGATCCAGATGTACGAAAGTGGCAAGCGGAAACGGCTAAACAGCATGGCATTTATGGATTTTGTTATTATCATTATTGGTTCAAAGGCAAGCGTTTGTTGGAAAAACCAGTGAATGAAATTTTGGATCGTGGGGAGCCTGATTTTCCCTTTTGTTTGTCTTGGGCCAATGAGACATGGACAAGAAAATGGGATGGGCAAGAATCCGATATTCTCATGGCCCAGAACTATGGGGATCGAGATGATTGGGAAGAACATTTTAATTATTTGGTTAAGGTATTTAAGGACAAACGATATATTCGAGTGGAAGGTAAGCCATTATTTCTGATCTATCGACCAACCAGCATTCCCCAATGTGAGGAAATGATTCAGTTTTGGCGTGAATTGGCTTTGAAGCATGGCCTGAAAGGGATTCATTTTGTGCAGACCATTGGTGGATTCCCTACATTTAATCGTCAGATCTTTGAAGCGAGTATGGAATTTGAACCGCATTATACGTTTGCACATGGACATATGAATGGAATCTGGATCGAAATGAACATCAAGGGACAGCAGCATATTGCTGTGAATTACGACAAGGTATGGTCCTCCATTCTCGAACGAACACCACACCGTAACGGAGAAATTGTCTATCCAGGTGCTTTTGTGAATTGGGATAATACACCGCGGAGAGGCGTTGACGGACAGAGTACGCTCGGGTCCACACCAGAGAAGTTTGGGCTGTATCTATCCAGACAGATGGAACGAGCGAGGACGCTGTACAAAAGTGAATATCTTTTTATTAACGCCTGGAATGAGTGGGCGGAAGGGGCATATCTTGAGCCGGATCAAAACTATGGTTATGCTTATTTGAGAGAACTCAAGAAGGTAACTCAGCATGAATCGAACAGAAACAAGTCAATAGGAGGGAGCTCCGAATGAGGGAACTCTCTCTGCTTTGTGCTTATTTATAGACCACGTTTCGTTGTAAGTACCGTTTTTTGTTTGCGGTATTCCGTTGGAGTTAGCCCTGTATGCTTTTTGAACTGTCTGGAGAAATAATACAAATCACTGAAACCGAGATGCTCGGCGATGGCAGTTATTGTGTTCGGGGTGCAGGCCAGCAGTTCCTTGGCCTTATCGATTTTTTTGCCAGTAATATAGAGGATCGGAGGAACTCCGATCTGCTGCTTGAAGAATCGAATAAAATAATTTGGATGCATGTAGGCGATCTGGGCCAGATCCTGAACCGAAATATTCTCTTCGATGTTGGAATCAATATAAGCCAGAATGGTGGACAGTTTCTCCATGACAGGAACGTTAATAAAAGAGATCTGATCCAGATCCAGATTCATTAGATAGTGGGATAGTAACTCGGTCAGTTTGCTCTTGGCCATCATATGGGCATAGACTTCATCGGATTTTGCATATGTAAGGATACTGCTGAAGATTGCTTGAATCAACTCAGGTTGATCTATCGTACAGATGTGTGGAAATTTCAGAATTTGGAACAAATTGATTCCACCAACCTTTGCGCTAAAGTGACACCAATATTTGAGAAAAGGACTTTCATTAATGGCAGAGTAAGACTGTTTGATCCCCTCTGGCATTAAAATAAGCTGATTAGGCGCAGGATAATACTCCTCATCCCCAATTTTGAGCCAACCTTCACCTTCGCATATGAAATAAAACTTGCTGTAATCGGGCGTGTAATTCAGATCCTTCCAATCCGTATCGCATCGATTGTAATTGACCATGAATAATTCGACTTGGAGATTGGACAGGTAGTTCGTAAGCAAAGTTTGGTGATTCATACTTTTCATCTCCATACAAGGTTATTATTGTCCATCTAAAAGTTAGTGTTCTGCATGTCTATCCTTCAGCCGTAGCACTACAATACAACTACAGACGATAACAGAAGGGATGAGAACATCTCATGGACAAAAACGAATATTTGCAACAGATTGAAGCAACGATTGAGAGCGGTAAATTCAAGGACAACTGGAGTTCGCTTAGCACCTTCCAAGTACCCGAATGGTACCCAAAAGCGAAATTCGGCATATTCATTCACTGGGGGCTATATTCAGTACCGGCCTATGATAGCGAATGGTATTCGCGAAATATGTACATACAAGGCACCAAAGCTTATGAACATCACCTTGCGGTGTATGGACCTCATAAGGAATTTGGATATAAAGATTTCATTCCGATGTTTCGTGCAGAGAAGTTCGATGCAGACGAATGGGCAACGTTATTCAAAAAGGCCGGAGCCAAATATGTTATGCCAGTGGCTGAGCATCATGATGGATTTCAGATGTACAAGAGCTCTATCTCTCACTATAACACATATGAAATGGGCCCCAAACGGGATCTTCTGGGTGAGATGAAGACTGCGTACGAGAAGCAGGGGCTGACCTTATGTGTATCGTCTCACCGCGCGGAGCACTGGTTCTTCATGTCTCACGGGAAGGAGTTTGATTCCGATATCAAGGAACCCCTAGAGCGTGGGGATTTCTATTGGCCAGCCATGCCTGAGCCGGATCATCATGATCTGTATGGTTCGCCTCCAACCGAGGAGTATCTGGAAGACTGGTTGATTCGCTGCTGCGAACTGGTGGATCAATATCAACCGAAGGTCTTCTATTTCGATTGGTGGATTCAAACGGTTGCGTTCAAACCCTATCTTAAGAAATTCGCAGCCTATTATTATAACAAAGGCGACGAATGGGGCGTTCCTGTAGCTATCAATTATAAACATGAGGCCTACATGTTTGGAAGTGCCGTTCCTGATGTGGAGCGGGGACAATTCGCTGAGCTCAAGCCCTATTTTTGGCAAACCGATACGGCTGTCGCTAAAAACTCATGGTGTTATACGGAAAATAATAACTATAAAACGGCTGAGGAGATCATTCGGGATCTCGTCGATATTGTAAGCAAAAACGGAAATTTGCTGCTGAACATTGGACCTAAAGCAGACGGCAGTATACCGGATGAAGATCGCGACATTTTGCTCAGCATCGGCAAGTGGCTGGAAGTGAATGGGGAAGCGATCTATGACACGTCTTTCTGGCGTACGTTTGGCGAGGGTCCGACAGAGGTGAAGGAAGGGCAATTCACGGATGGGGATACGAAGATATTTACGAGTGAAGATATACGGTTTACGTTAAAAGAAAGCAGCCTGTATGCCACGGTTCTTGCCTATCCAGATAATGGGGTGGTACAGATTAAATCCCTGAAGGAAAATTCACACCATTTTCAAGGGGTCATTCAAGATATTCAAGTACTTGGCTATGAAGAACAGCCGCAATGGGAGAGAACAGCGGACGCACTGACGATCACAACGACAACTGTAAAAAGTAATGCGCCTATTGTTTTCAAAATTAAATTGGACTAATCAACAAAGATAAATTAACTACAGTTCTTGGTGGACTGGTCGGAACGACAAGCCTTATCGGTTTCGGCAGCTCGGCAACAGGAGTCAGCATTCTGGGTGGCACCATTGATTTAACGGGAACGATTGTCGGACCACTCATTAACTTTGCGTTCTCTGTCCCACGGGATGGCGTTATAACTTCAATTGCTGCCTATTTCAGTACCACAGCTGCCTTGGCCTTGGTCGGTTCAACGGTGACCATCACTGCGCAATTATTCAGTTCACCTACTCCTGATAATGCATTTACTGCGGTTCCGGGGGCGGTCGTTACACTGGCACCTCCACTCACCGGTATTATTGCATTGGGTAGTATCTCCAATGGCATAACAACCGGATTGGCTATACCTGTGACTGCACAGACACGTCTTCTGCTTGTATTCTCCGCAACGGCAACTGGACTTAGTCTTGTGAATACCGTTGTTGGCTATATGCAAGTGGCGGCGTGAACATTACATGATGAGATATAAATTTTGATATGAACGACATGAGAGTTCTCATGTCGTTCTTTTTCTTGATTTGGAATTTTGAGTATCAGGTCTTGGTTATATAGAACTACTACAAACTATCATTTATCAAAAACATGCAGGAATGCGAAAAATAAGTTGAAATGTGTAAGCGACATGAGACACATAAAAGCATTAAATAGACTTATTTTCTATATTTTTCAATAAAGTGCTTGTATATATCGAATAATGATTTTATACTATACCAATAAAATCCAATTAAATTCCTAATCGACTATTATATGTAATTAAAATGTTTAACTACTCACTCGAATCACGATCGAAAGTCATATCCACCACTCCTTAGCAAGCGTTCTGCTAACGCTCCAGATTACCCTTCCACATGAATGCTTACAGACATTCACTCTCATTGCATTATTCAAACACCCAAACTATTCACTCACATGGTTTGTTCCGATTCATTCAATCTCCTAAACTTCCAAGTAAAAAAACATAGACTAATCTGTTATCTCTTCTGACTCATATTGATCCCTAACCAGACCTGTAAAGGAGGTGAGGCTTTATGTGAAATCCAGGGCGTTTATTCCGTCCACAATCAAGGTTAGTCTACCGTTTTATTCTGCAGAGAAGGGCATATGTACCAGACTAAATTACAAAACCGGGTAAAGGGAGTGGAAAAGTTTGATAAAGATTAATCGGTTACGCAAGCCCATCTCTATAGGGCTCTCGCTTCTCCTTGCATTTTCGATCATTCATCCGGTTTCAGCCGAAAACTCCACATCATCCAAATTGGATATGAAATCTGGACTTGCCAAAGTTACGGAGTCCAAAGTAAACGCCAAGTTGACCAAAGAATTTGAGGGCAGTGAATATGTTACCTATCTGGTGAAAATGAAGGAACAGGTGGATACAGCAGCAGTCTCCAAACAGGCCCTTGAAAAGGCGACCATAGCCAAACAAACGGCTTCAGCCACAAAGCTGTCCGTTCGTAATTCGGTCGTCAGCTCTCTGCGAGAAACGGCCTCACGTACACAATATCCATTGGAAACTTATCTGGAAAAGGAAGTTGACCTGGGTAAGGTCAAAGAATATAAAAGCTATTTTATTGTCAATTCACTGGCAGTAACGAGTACCAAAGAAGTCATGGAACAGATTGCGCTGCTGCCTGAGGTGGAGAAGATTCTACCGAATGAGACACGATACTTACAGAAAGCCGAAGTGAGTAAAGAACCGGCGAATGCGGCACCAGGCAAAGATGCTGTACAAACGCCAGCTAAAGACTCTTCAGTCGGAGTTAAAGACAAGGAGCCTGCTGCCAAGGACAAGCTTGCGACTGAAAACGTGGAATGGAACCTGGATTACATCAATGCGCCAGCCGTGTGGGATCGGGGCATCGATGGAACAGGGATTGTTGTTGCTAATCTGGACAGTGGTGTGGATTATACCCACCCGGCGCTTCGCAGCAAATGGCGGGGACTGGATGCTTCGGGCAATATCGTTGATCCCGAACTAAGCTGGTATGATCCGCACAGTAATGCTTCCCTCCCTGCGGACGAAGACGGACATGGTACTCACACGATGGGTACGATGGTTGGCTCTGAAGCGGATGGCACCAACCAGATCGGGGTTGCTCCCGGTGCGAAATGGATTGGTGTACGGATATTCAATCCGGAAACAACGGATGCCATTATTCTGGATGGCGGACAGTGGTTGATCGCTCCAGTGGATGCGGAAGGCAATCTGCATCCTGAACTTGCACCGGATGTGGTAAACAACTCGTGGGGCGGAGGTGCCGGACTGGATGAATGGTTCCGTCCTATGGTGCAAGCCTGGCGTGATGCTCAGATTTTTCCGGAATTCTCAGCAGGAAATGTGAGACTGGGTAACCCGGGCGGACCTGGTTCTGTTGCTAACCCGGCTAACTATCCTGAAAGTTTTGCTACAGGAGCAACCGATATCAACGGAAATCTGGCTTCGTTCTCCCTACTGGGCCCATCCCCTTATGATGAGATCAAACCGGAAGTATCTGCCCCTGGTGTGAATATCCGTTCATCAGTTCCGGGCGGTGTATATGAGGGAGGCTGGAACGGAACATCCATGGCAGGTCCGCATACAACTGCCCTTGCTGCACTGCTGCTTCAGGCCAATCATTCCCTTACAGTGGATCAGCTGGAGCAGATCATTACAGATACAGCCACGCCGAGAACAGATAGTCAGTATCCGACCTCTCCTAATAACGGCTACGGTCATGGCATTATTAATGCCCTTGATGCTGTGGGTTCTGTACTCGAAGGAATCGGCACAGTATCCGGCAGAGTGGTTACAGCCGGAGATGATCTGGAAGAGCCAGTACTGGCACATACCCCTGTCAATTCAGCCTTTACAGGCATTGATATACCATTAACCGCTCATGTGACAGATAACGTCGCGGTAGTCTCCGTCGAGGCTTTTGCCAAAACGACAGGTACCAACCAGTACGTTTATCTGCCGATGGATCGAATTGCTGGAGATAACAAAGATGGGACGTATACAGCGACAATCCCTGCTTTTCTTATTGAACCGCAAGGTGTGGAGTATTATATCCGCGTAAATGATTACGGCAACAACGGATTCGAAAGTCAGGTATATAAAGTGGCTGTGTCCAATGGTGTGCAGCCAGGATACCTTCAGGATTTTGAAGAAGATCAGCTGGGCTTCACGACTGGCGGAACCGGAAGTACCTGGGTATGGGGAGCACCAAGCAGTGGTCCTGGAAGTGCATACTCCGGTGACAAGGTGATTGCAACCAATCTGCAAGGAACTTATGTGGCGAATAGCAATGCATATCTGCTTGCGCCGCCAATTGATCTTACCGAGAGTCCCGAAGGGGCATTGTTATCCTTCAAGCACTGGTATGACCTGGAGAATAACATCGACTTCGGCAAGGTATACATCGCTTCCGAGGATAGCGATTATGTGTTCGAAGAGCTGTTAACCTTCACGGGTACAGGTGGCAATTGGAAGACACAATATGTGGATCTTCGCGAATACGCGGGACAGCAGGTGTTCATCAAGTTCAATCTGACGAGTGATAATTCATTGCAAAAGGCTGGCTGGTACATTGATGATTTCGCTGTAGAAGAGCTGGATGAGATTGCTCCGGGCGCACCTGCCGGATTGTCTGCGACGGCCGATATTCTTGGTAATGTAGCCTTGAGCTGGACTGGTCCGAACGATGAGGATCTTGAATCCTATATCGTATATCGCTCCACAACCGCAGGTGCAGGTTATGAATCCATTGGAACTGCAACCGGAACAACGTTTACAGATACGGCTACGGTGACAGATTCGACGTATTACTATACCGTTGCCGCACTTGATTATAGTGGCAATGAAAGCGATAAATCGAATGAGGTCTCCATTACAGTAGAGGTGCCTCAGGATATCTACATCGATCATTTCGATGGCAGTGATGATAATGGCTGGACTCATTCAGGAACCAAAGATGAGTGGGAACGCGGCATTCCGGTAACGGGACCTGCCAGCGCGGTTTCTCCGCCGAATGTCTGGGCGACTGATCTCGACAATACGTATGAGAGTGGCTCCAACTATTCACTCGTATCTCCGGTCATTGATTTGACGGATGTGTCCGAAGGAACACTCACGTTTAATCATTGGTACGAGATTGAGAGTGGATACGACTACGGGTATGTGGAAGTCACCAAGGATGGTGGAACCACATGGTCAGAACTGGGCAAATTCTCACATAGTACAAACGGTAAACAATGGACACCCGTATTTTATGATCTGGATGCACTTACCGGTAATGAAGTTCAATTCCGGTTCCGCCTGACCTCAGATAACAGTGTTGTGAAGACAGGCTGGTTCATTGATGATTTCCGTGTACTGGGAGTTGCTGCTGAGACGGTAACGGAGGACAGTGCGGTTGTGCTTAACAATGACAAACCTAAACCGTCCTATGATAATCCATGGTACAAAATTTCGCGGACTGACAAAGCGGAATTTAACAAAACGAAACAGCAACAACCGGAAGTTGAAAAACCGGAAACAGGTTCGGTTAATCCACAAAGCCTGCCTGCAAGTGCAACGGTTACCGTACTGGAAACCGGACGTTCGGTGAAGACAGATCCAGCTACAGGCAAGTATAACTTCACACACGTAGCAGGTGATTACACGTTAAAAGCTGAAGCATATGGATATTATCCTCGAACTCAGCAGGTAACGATCACGGATGGTAATGGTGCCAAAGCCAACTTTAATCTGGAGGCAATCCCGCATGGACAGATTGAAGGTGTAGTAACGGATGAGCGGACAGGACAACCACTGGCTGATGCTTCCGTTCTCGTGGTGGAAGATGCCAATGTAGGTGCAGTTCGCACAGGTTCAGATGGCAGCTTCAATATTCAGGTATTGGAAGGAAGTTATACCCTGTCCATCCGGGCTGCTGATTATTACAGTAAAACGGTTACTGTAACTGTACCTGGTAATGGGACGGCAGAGGCGAATGTTGCCTTGAAACCATTCATCGGTTTCCCTGGGGAAATTGCTTATGATGATGGAACAGCAGAGAACGCACGAGCTTTTAACGCTGCGGATAACGCTTGGGCAGTTCGAATGACACCAGAGCTGGAGACCGCTCAACTGACAGGTGCATCGTTCCGATTCTGGAACACCGAATGGCCTGTACCTGGAGGCACAGCGTTCCAATATGCCGTATATGATGCATCGGGTGCGGGCGGAGCTCCGGGACGACAGCTGGCTGGACCATTTGATGGTACTGCACTTCGCAATGATCAGTGGACAACTGTCGAATTCCCGGAACCGGTCATTGTAACGGGTGATTTCTATATCGTGTATGTACAGAGCGTAGCCGGAACAAGCGCTCCGGGACTCGCTACCGATGAGAATGGTACGAATGCTGGTCGAAGCTGGCAGCGTGTAAGCGGAGCATGGAGTACTTCACCGATAGAAGAAGGCAACTACATGATTCGTGCAGTCGTGAGATATCCGGTAAATGCACCTGTGCTCACAGTACCTGCAAACACGTATACGAATCAATCGACTTTCACTGTGTCGGGAACGTCTCCAGCATCTGGAGCTCAGATCAAGATCTACAACGGCAAGGATCTAGCTGGCACCACAACGGTGGCAAATGGGAAGTTCTCATACGGTGTGAAGCTCCGTTCTGGCATTAATGCGATTACTGCTGAGGCAGTGGTAGATGGAAAAACAACGGACCGTTCACTCCCTGTTGTCATTATTCTGGATCAGACCAAACCACAATTGACGATTCTCACGCCAGCTCAAGGGGATCGCATCAATGCAGAAGTGGTTCACGTAACGGGTAATGTCGTGGAACAATTCCTCGATAAGGTAACCGTTAACGGACAAACCGTACAAGTGGGTAAAGACAGAAGTTTCAGTCACCGTGTATTGGTCAATGAAGGCGAGAACACAATTACCATTACAGCAACCGATATCGCTGGTAACAAAACAACCGTAACCCGCACCGTCTATGTGGAAACGGCGTTGCCAGAACTTACGAATATTACTCCGGCTGAGGATGTTCGAATCACATCAGGGGAGAGTGTTACCGTTTCATTTGATAGTAAACCTGGTCTGCAAGCATCTTTCCGGATTCAGTTACCTTTGAATCTGAATGCCCAAGGGGCAGGAGAGATTCCATTGGTAGAGACTGAACCTGGTCGTTACACGGGTACGTACACAACACCTTCATCCCTTGTTCTGGATGGTGGAGTCATTGTGATTCGCGCTCAGGATGCAGCAGGCAACAAAGTAGAGGCGGAAGCAGCTGGACGATTGTTCGTCAGCGCAGCACAAGAACAATCCGTTCCAGAACCAGATTCCAGCCCTGAAGAGACTGAAACGGAAGTGGGTCCACCGTCCGCTGAGGGTCAGCAACCTTAATTATGCAAAGTGTGACATGGATGAAAACTACGTTTTGACCATTTAAGCAAGAAGCCGATAAGCCGAGGTATCAGGGCTTGTCGGCTTTTTGTTGTATCTCGATTCACATCTGACGCCTAAGATTAATGAAGCTTCCATCGGGATGCTTTTTCTTTTACTCTCACATGGCAGCAGGTGAGTCGTCTCTTTCTTCACATTAATGATATAACATGATATATTAGGATGTAGAACATGAGAAGTATGGGTATTTATGGAGGTGTTTGTATTGGGGAAAGACTCTGCATCCAAGCCGATGTATGAACAGATCTTTGAATCCTTGCGCGAACGGATACAGCTTCATCAATATCAAGTGGGTGAGCGTGTTCCTTCGGAGAAGGAATTATGTGATGAATTCGGAGTTAGTCGGATTACGACGAAAAAAGCACTTGAAATGCTGGCGAGTGAACAATTAATTGTTCGTCAGCCGGGACGGGGTTCTTTTGTAGCCGACACAGCAGATGTGTTACAAGAAAGACCTAACAGACCTGCTCCGCGTGCTGCGATTAAAGATCCAGAAAAGAAACTTCTCATTGGTCTGGTCATTACTAATTTCAGCGACATGTATGGTACAGAACTGTTATATGGTATGGAAGAAGCTTCGCGAGATCATGATTGTTTTCTCGTACTTAGACGCTCCTTCGGGATTCCGGAGCAGGAGGAACAGAGCATTCAGGAACTGCTGGAACTGGGTGTGGACGGATTGATTATTTTCCCGGCACAGGGTGAATACTTCAGCGATGAGATTCTTAAACTGGTCGTTAACAAATTCCCATTTGTCCTGATCGACCGGTACCTGAAAGGCATTCCGGCTTCATCTGTCAGTACGGATAATGTAGGCGCGGCGCGAGAAGGGATGAATTATCTATTCGATCTCGGTCACCGACATATCGCTTTTCTGACGCAGCCTCCGGCGAACACTACACCGATTGAAGAACGAATTGAAGGAATCATTGAGGCTCATCACGATCAAGGGGTGCTGGTGAACAGGGAACTGTGGTTAGAATCGTTTCTTTCGACACTGCCAAGTGTGTTCGATCCTCAAGTCGAGGTCCGTGATGTGGAGACACTGGTGGAACATTTACAGAAATACCCCCAGATTACTGCACTCTTTGCTGCGGAGTATCATATTGCTTTACTTGCAGAACAGGCAGCGGATCGGCTTGGTCTGAGGATACCGGAAGATATGTCCATCATTTGCTTTGACAGTCCAAACGCTGCCGAAGGAAGCCGTGTAACACATATGAGACAAAGCCAGTTTGATATGGGAAAACAGGCGTTCGAGATGGTGCTTCAGAGTATGCAGAACAACGAAATGGCAGTGAACAGGGTTATTTTGCCTGCCCGTTTGGTGAAGGGTAAGTCAACGAGTATGGTGAAACAAAAGGGTTAATTTTAGCAACTTAATATTCATTGTGTTCAATCAGGGACTTCGTGTAAACGAGGTCTCTTTTTTGTGCGGATAAAATGGGGAGAATTGCTTTAAATGGTATACTATTTAGTGTCCTTAAATTAAAATAACATGCTAATATACAAATAAATATATTGACATGACATTATATTCGTTTTAGGATGATGAAAGCGGTTAACAAATTGGATTACATAAGGAGGACAACATGCTGACACCCAGAGATGATCAAGAAATTTCCCCCTCGATATACGACATGATTGATCAGGTTAACAAACGTATGCCGGACCATCCGGAACTTAATCAAATGTTCAAAAATTGTTTTACCAATACGATGGCGACCACAATTCAGCGCAAAGAAGATGGAACCACTTTTGTGATTACGGGAGATATCCCTGCCATGTGGTTACGAGATTCTGCCGCTCAGGTCAGACCTTATCTGGTTCTCGCTTCAGAGGATGAAGATATCGCCGACATGATCGCTGGGCTGGTTGAACGTCAACTGAATTATATTCTCCTGGACCCTTATGCAAACGCTTTTAATGAGACGGAGAGTGGAAAAGGACATCAGGAAGACCTGACGCAGATGAATGATTGGATCTGGGAACGGAAGTATGAGATCGACTCACTGGCTTATCCGATTCAGCTCAGTTATCTCTTGTGGAAGAACACGGGAAGAACAACTCAATTCAATAATACGTTCCGTAAAGCAGCCCAGATCATCATGCAGTTATGGCAAGTGGAACAGCATCATGAGACGAAATCACCCTACACGTTCCAACGTCTGGATGCTCCTGAAACCGACACGCTCAGTCGTGAAGGACGAGGTACTGAAACAGTCTATACCGGCATGACCTGGTCGGGATTCCGTCCTAGCGACGATCGCTGTGAATATGGTTATCTGATTCCATCCAATATGTTCGCCGTTGTGGCGCTTCGATATCTGCAGGAAATTGCTGAAGCTGTGTTCAAGGATGAAACGCTGGCAGCGACTGCACAGCAGTTGGAGGAACAAATCAACAAAGGAATTCAGGATTATGGCACCGTTGAACATCCGGAATATGGAACCATATATGCATACGAAACGGATGGGAAAGGCAATCACAATCTGATGGATGATGCCAATGTGCCGAGTCTGCTGTCTTTACCTTATCTCGGATATGTGGAGGAGAACGACGAGGTGTATCAGAATACACGCCGTTTCATTTTATCCACGAACAACCCGTATTTTTATGAGGGAACAGCAGCAGCGGGAATCGGTAGTCCGCATACACCAGAAGGGTACATCTGGCATATCGCTTTATCGATGCAGGGGCTGACTACAGCGGATCGCAATGAAAAACTACGATTGCTTCAGCTTATCCAACAGACGGATGCGGGCACCGGACTGACCCATGAAGGTTTTTCGGCCAACAATCCACATGAATATACACGTCCATGGTTTTCATGGTCCAACATGCTCTTTAGTGAACTGATGATGGATTATTGCGGATTCCGCGTACAGAAATAGATAGGGAAGCAAGAGATAACCTGCGAGTACATCATAACGTTCGGAGTTCGTTGAATTCCGACAAGAGGAGAGCGAATCATGAGAAAAATATCATTGAAAATGCCGGTAGCAGCAGTTATGACATCCTTGCTCATTCTTACTACAGCCTGTTCGGGCGGAAGCTCAAGCACAGGCACAACCAGTGACGGTAAGAAGGAAGTAACTGTATCGTTCCGTTCTTCAGGATCTGAAGATACACTTACGAAGTTTTTCCAATCAGGTTTGGTGGATCAATTCGAGAAAGAAAACCCGGATATCAAAATCAACATTGCGCCTGTACTGGCAAGTGAGGGTGATTATACGTCCAAAATGGTTTTGCAAATGAAATCTCCGGATACGGCACCTGATGTCATTGCCGAAGATACATCCATCATCAAATCCGATGCTGCTGCGGGATATCTGGAGCCACTGGATACACAGGTTCAGGGATGGTCCGATTGGGAAGAACACATCATCGACAACCTGAAAGCAGGGGTTACTGGCGAAGACGGCAAGGTGTACGGTGTTCCGGCTACCTCGGATACACGCGGAATCTGGTACAACAAGGAACTGTTTCAACAGGCGGGCCTGGAAGTTCCATTCAAACCTGCAAGCTGGGCAGAGGTACTCGAAGCGACACGTACCATCAAGCAAAAGCTTCCGGGTGTGACACCACTTAATATGATCGTGGGCAAAGCAAACGGTGAAGGTGTCACCATGCAAACACTGGAAATGCTGCTCTATGGTACGGCGGATACGCTGTATAACGACACGAGCAAGAAATGGGTCGTTAACAGCCCGGGCCTGCTGGATTCTTTCAAATTCATAGATCAAGTGTTTAACACGGATAAAACAGGCCCGACCATGCAGGTCGCTTTGAATGGACAAGCTGGCAGTATTGCATTCCAGCAACAGTTCCCGCAAGACAAACTGGCGATGGCTGTAGATGGCAGCTGGGCAGGTTCAACATGGGCCCAGAACGGTGCTGCTCCAATTGCCAACGTCGAAGAGAAAATAGGCTTTGCACCATTCCCAACACAAAATGGGGAAGCACCTGGAGCAACGACGATGTCTGGAGGATGGGCTTGGTCTGTTCCTGCACAAGCGAAAAACAAGGAAGAGGCGTGGAAATTTATCGAGTTTCTGATGAATAAGGAAAATGCGACTGCTCGTGTCGTAGCGGAAGGTAGCCTCAGCCCACGTAATGATTCCACTGAAGTTGAAGGGTATACGGATCGTCCATATACCAAAGAAGCACAGGAACTCTTGAATGTGGCCCACTTCCGTCCAGCGAACGATCAATATGCAGCGGTATCCGCACAATTGCAAAGCATTGTTGAGAGTATTGCCTCTGGCAAGCTGACGCCGGAAGAGGGAATTACACAATTGAAAGACAACGTATCCCGTTCCCTTGGCGCGGACAGCATCGAAGAGAAATAAGGATATCGATATATTCGGAGGGGGAGGCATAATCTCCCCTTTTTCCGGTTCGAATGGAGAGTGACTTATGAAAAGGAAAGCACCAGGCTCATTTCTGTTTCTCATGCCTTCCGTACTGTTATTACTTGTTTTTTTCATTGTTCCCATCATTCTGACGATCTGTTTTGCCTTTACGAATATGGCTCTGACCGGTGCGGCAGCCAAGAGTTTGGAGTTTGTCGGATTCCAGAATTTCATTAATATGTTCCATGATCCGGACTTCCGGATTAGTGTCTGGCGTACGCTGGTCTTTCTCATCTTCTCCGCAGTGATTGGTCAGGTGTTGCTTGGGTTCATTCTGGCCCTTCTAATGAAGGAGAAAAACGTGACGTTCCGCCGGGTCATCGGCATCATCGTCATTGCCGGTTGGGTGACACCCGAGATTGTTGTGGCATTCTGTATGGTGGCCTTTTTCAGTGACAATGGTTCATTGAATCAGATCCTCGGCTGGTTTGGAGCGAATCCGGTCTCCTGGTTGTTCAGTTTCCCTATGGTGAGTGTCATTATCGCGAATATCTGGCACGGCACAGCCTTTTCGATGATGGTCTATCAGTCGGCACTGGATGATATCCCGAAGGAAGTTGAAGAAGCTGCGATTATTGACAGTGCCACCGGGTTCCAGATTGTCAGACACATTACGATTCCAATGGTAAAAGGGTCCATCGTGACCAACATGATGTTGGTCACCTTACAGACACTGGGTGTGTTCACGCTGATCTATACGATGACCGGTGGTGGACCGGGTACTTCGACACAAACCTTGCCGATCTTCATGTACAACCAGGCTTTTGTGAACTATCAGTTTGGATACGGTACAGCCATATCTCTGGTTCTGTTGTTCATCGGTATTATCGCCAGCTTGTTCTATATGCGATCCATGAAAGTGAAAGTGTAACCATGAAGGAGGTTCGATCCCTATGGTCAAACATGGGCTTCAACGCAAAATCCAGTACGGGATTCTAGTTTTTCTAGGACTCTGTTTTTTATTGCCGCTGCTCTGGATCATTCTGGCTTCATTTGACCCGAACGCGCAACAGGGTATCAAAATGCCCAGTACCTGGACCATTCAAAATTTCAAGGATGTACTCGGGGATTCGAGCAATCTTCGTTCATTCGGTGTGGGCCTGATTCTGTCGGGAGGGCAAGCGATATTGGTTGTTCTGGTATCTGTTCTTGCTGCGTATCCATTATCCCGTTATGAAATGAGATTCAAAAAAAGCTTCTTGTTATCTATTCTGTTCATGACAGCACTTCCGATTACTGCCGTGATGGTTCCGGTATTCCAAATGTTTCTGTTCTTCAAAATGCAAAATAGCATTATTGCCACGATGTTGTTCCTGACCGCATCTTCACTTCCTTACGGCATCTGGATGATGAAAAACTTCATGGATTCGGTGCCCATTGATCTGGAAGAATCGGCATGGATTGACGGAGCGTCCGTCTGGAATGGCTTGAGACGAATCGTAGCACCATTGATGCTGCCGGGAATTGCAACAATAGCGATATTTACCTTTTCGGGAAGTTGGGGCAACTTCTTCGTGCCCTACATCCTGCTCCAGACACCGGAGAAACTTCCGGCATCGGTCACGATTTATCAATTCTTCGGCAGCCACGGCATGGTTGAATACGGCAGACTAGCTGCATTTTCACTACTTTATACGATGCCTTCGGTTGTGCTATATATCTTCTCCCAGCGTTACATGTCCAAAGGCTTCAGCATGGGCGGGGCAACCAAAGGTTAATGACAGGAGGTACACAACATGACAATCAAAAAGACGGCACATCTCATATCGCATACCCATTGGGACCGGGAATGGTATATGCCTTATGAACACCATCATGTACTGCTCATTGAGCTGATGGATAAACTGCTGGACACGCTTGATCAGGACCCGGAATATCGTTATTTCCATCTGGATGGGCAGACGATTATTCGTGAAGATTATTTGCAGGTTCGGCCCGAACAACAGGAGAGGCTCGACCGTTATATCCGCGAAGGACGCATACATTTTGGTCCATGGTATGTTTTACAGGATGAGTTTCTGACCAGCAGTGAGGCCAACTTGCGTAATCTGCTCATCGGTCATCGTGATGCTCACCCTTTGGGTGTGATATCCAAGACGGGGTACTTCCCAGACTCGTTCGGAAATATGGGACAGGCACCGCAGATTCTGCAACAGGCGGATATTCATAACGCGATCTTTGGGCGTGGGGTAAAGCCTACGGGATTCAATAATGCGGTGGTTGATGCAGACAGTTACGAATCTCCCTATTCCGAGATGATCTGGCGTTCGCCGGATGGTTCGGAAGTGCTCGGCATTTTGTTCGCGAATTGGTACTGCAATGGGATGGAAGTTCCGGTTGATCCGGAGAAAGCCCGAGTATATTGGGATAAAAATCTGGAAGATGCCGAGAAATTTGCATCGACTTCACATCTGTTGTTCATGAATGGTTGTGATCATCAGCCGATCCAGACGGATCTGCCAGAGGCTTTACGTACGGCGGCTGCGTTGTATCCTGATGTAGAATTTATCCACTCCAATTTTGACGATTACATTGAAGCGGTTACGAAGGATATCCCTGAGCATCTGGCGACCATTGAAGGTGAGCTTCGCAGTCAGCACACGGATGGTTGGGGAACACTGGTGAATACGGCATCTGCCAGGGTTTATCTGAAACAGTTGAATCAGCAGGGGCAGACGTTGCTTGAAAAAGTAGCCGAACCACTGGCCGCCATGGCCCATATAGCCGGGGTAAAAGATTATCCGCACCATCTGTTGGCGCATGCATGGAAGATGCTGATGCAGAACCACCCACATGATAGCATCTGCGGATGCAGTGTGGATGAGGTTCACCGTGAGATGGTGACCCGCTTTGCCAAGAGCAGACAGCTTGCAGAGAAACTGGTTTCCCAGAGCGCGCAGGCGATTGCTGAATCCATTCATGTGCAACCTGCTGAGGCTTGGGGTGAGGAAGCGGTGCTGTTCACTGTGTTTAACACGAGTGGGTGGAATCGAAATGGGATCATTGAGATGGATCTGATTGTGAACAAAGCATTTTTCCCAGAGGGTCCTAACCCTCACGCACTTGCGCAGAAAGTGGAAAAAGATGCACTGCCCGTATATCAGCTGATCGATTCGGATGGACACGTGTATTCGGCAGAAATCAAGGATCTGGGTGCGCATTTTGGCTATGAACTTCCGAAGGATCGCTTCCGCCAGCCTTATATGGCTCGTAAAGTAAGAGTGACTTTCCAGGCGGCGGATGTACCTTCGCTGGGTTATAAGACTTATGCTCTCATTCCAGTAGAGAAACAAGCAGAGATTGCTGAAGTACCCGATACGGGCTGAATGAATACGAGATTTTACAGCATGAAGAGGGTAGTACGATTGCGGTTACGCTGCTGCGCGCCTCTTCGGAACTGGGAGATTGGGGTGTGTTTGAAACACCGGAAGCCCAATGTCTGGGACCTCAGAGTGTGGAATATGCGATTATTCCATTTGCAGGTGATGCGGCACAGTCAGGTGCATGTGCATCCGCATACGTGTATCCGATTCCGTGGACGACTGTACAGCTAGGGGCACTCGCGTATACATTTGAGCAAGAAGGTCATGCCGGAGCTAATGGGCAGAAGGTTGAATTACCTCTATGGAAGCAATGGTTAGCGTGGAATTCGCAAGGTTCGACACTGGCCTTCTCCACATTGAAGATCGCAGAGGAAACCGGAGATTTGATTGCTCGCTGGTATAATCTAAACTCCGAACCCGTTGAATTGAACGTGCAAACTGGATTCGAATGTGCCTCCGTTTATGAGAGCGATGTGCTGGAACGGGTTAAGGATGCCTTGAAGGAACATAGGCAGATGGTATCCGGGTACAAAATTGTTACACAAGGGTATGCGTTACGTTGAGTTGATAATTGAACATCATAACTATAGAAACCTCCTGTTCACGGTAGTGTGGACAGGAGGTTTTTGTTAGTCAAATATTGTCTTACTGAAGGATGCTATAGGGGCTTTATTACTCGGCATAAGTTCTTTTTATCCAATAAAATAATTAATTTCCAAGATAGAAAAATGTGGTATTATTGTGCTAGTTTGTTGTAATGCAGGTAGATCTCATGATCTATATTTTATTTGTATTATTCGTAGTAGTTATTGTTGTACTTAGCCTTTGGATTCTGAGTTTAACAAGTAAACACAAGAGATCAGGGGGATTCACTGAGGAAAATTACGACTTAAAATCCATTACTATCGCTGATATAGACAAGATGGAGGATGGCTCTGGTTTCGAGATGTACTTGTACAGATTGTTAATTGAGTTGGGCTATTCAGGGGTTTATAAAACTTTAGGAAGTCGCGATTTTGGTGTTGACGTAGTTTTCACTGATCGGGAAGGTGTTAGAAATGTCATTCAAGCAAAGCCATACTCAATAGAGTATCCAGTCGGCATCAGCGCTGTACAAGAGGTGTTTTCTTGCTTGAGATATTACAAGGCTAAGAAAGCAATCGTAATTACTTCATCCCACTTCACAGAGTCGTGTGAGACATTAGCTGGTATTAACTTTGTAAAGTTGATTGATCGAACTGACTTAATTCATGTGATTGAGGCTTTTAGAGACGGTGATATGATTGAGGCGCGTGACCTCATTGAAGCGGAACCGAGGATGATACTTGAATCCTGGTCGGAAGCGAATAGCAATACGCTACATGAGGTTCGAAAAGATTACAAGGCAGAAAAGTTTGTGAAAAAAGTGATGAGTAAGTGAACATACATATTATTCAGTAGATATCGTGATGAATGATTAACAAACGAGTGTCAGTGTGATCTATAAGTGAGAGGAGGGGGTTCAATTTTAGTGAAAAAAATGAGCTGGATTGCTTTGTTTTTAGTCCTAATTTTGTACTTTGTTTCGATGTACTCACTATATTCTCATATGAATAATAAATGGCTAATTAGTCCTCCCAACTATGTAATTCTAATTCTCTCTATTTTAGGACTAGCTCTAGCTATACTTGGTTTTAAAGATACATCGAACAAGTCTACGAAGGTAAGAAGTTGGATCTCAACAGTTCTATCCTTAGTATTGATCTTCATCCTTTTGGGTGCTATGTCATTTACATCGATATTTTCTGGATACAAACAATTACTTACGACCACGCATTCACCAGATAAGCACTATACAATAAGTTTCTATAAAACTGACGCTGGAGCCATGGGATCGTTTGGCGTTATGGGGGAATTAAAAGGCCCACTTTGGTTTAAAAGAGTATTTTATTATGAGGGAAAGACGGATCAGGTAGACTTGGAATGGGTTGATAACCATACAATTTCAATTAATGATCAAAAAGTTAATTTATTAAATGATGAAACTGTACGCTGTAGCCCTTAAACTCTATAAGATTTTCTTTAAAAGTTAACTGATAGCTAAAGCGAAGTTCCTTTGCGGAGTTTCGCTTTTTTTGCGTTTCGAGAAAAAGATGGAGAGAAGTGCTCATCATCAGGAATCCTTTGAGGTTTTATATGAATGAATAGAAGAAGTTGAACATGTCGTGATTTTATACATTTATTGTCGTGAGTTTCTATTAAAAATAGATTAAGTCTGTGATAACTTATAGATAAATGTCAGAATATTATATAAGATGAATGTAACATTTACACGCAAACGAAGAGTGCAGAACCAATCTGTAGAAGCGAAGCGTTCACCTTTATCCCCGGATTTTCTCCATTAAGAAAGGATTCAAAAAATACGGGGATAACAGTGATCGTAAGATGGTACTGCTATCGGAGTGGCTGAGTGTAAATTTTACAGATTCACCTTATATCCTATGGAGGTAAGATACATTGACCATTCGAATTGGGAAAATTAGCTTGTGGCATGTTCACGCATGGGATTACATCAAACAGGCACAGGAACATGAAGATACAGTCATCGCAGCGGTGTGGGATGAAGATGCCAAGCGGGGACAGGAAGCGGCTGAACGTTTAAACGTACCCTTCTATGCTTCACTCGAAGATATGCTGGCCAAGGATGACATCGATGCCGTTATTGTAGATGCGCCAACCCGCATCCATGAAGAAGTGATCACCGCTGCTGCAAAAGCAGGGAAACACATCTTCACGGAGAAAGTTATTGCAGCGACACAAGCGGAATCCAACAAAATCCTTCATGAGGTAAAGGCAAACAAAGTCAAGATGACAGTCTCCTTGCCACGTCTGAATGCAGGGTATACACTCACGATTCAGGATGTACTTAACCAGGGATTGCTTGGCAAAGTGACTTATGTTAGAGCGCGTTTATCGCATGATGGAGCGATTTCGAACTGGTTACCTGAACACTTCTATGATCTGAAGGATTGTCAGGGCGGTGCACTGATTGATCTGGGCTGCCATCCAATGTATCTGGCCAAACTGTTTCTGGGTCAGGAAGTAACAGCGGTTAATGCAAACTTCGGGTACATTACAGGCAAAGAAGTTGAAGATAATGCCGTTGCAACCTTGTTTACGGATTCCGGAGCAGTTGGCGTTGTTGAAGCTGGTTTTGTGAATAGCCATTCTCCATTTACGATTGAGGTTCATGGTACGGAAGGTACACTTCTGTACGGAACACCTGATGATAAGCTGTTGATTCGTACAAAAGCAGCACAGGGACAGTATGAAGAGTGGACTGAACTTCCTTTGGCAGACAAAAGGGAAAGCGCATTCAATCAGTGGGTCGCACATATACAAAATGATACGGATGCAACTGAAAACGTACAAATCGCTATGGAGCTGACCCGTTTGATGGAAGCAGCGAATCTCTCTGCCAAAGAAGGGCGCAGAATCACTCTGAATGAATTGAAGGGTTAGGTTTTATTAAGGAGGTGTGCAATCTTGAGCCTGTATCCTTATGAGAAAATGCTTGAACGGCAGGATCTCCTGGAGAGACTGGATATTCTAATGGTTTGGGGACATTATGAGATTCGTGTGATGCGATTTCATCTGACTTCTTTTCCAGCGGGCCGAGTTGTGGATTTCCATAATCATGCGGAGTTTGAGTTTCATTTTATCCCGAGAGGTAAAGGTAAAGTTATTCTGGATGATCAGACACATGCACTCTCGGAAGGTATGCTGTATTTGACTGGACCGGGTGTCGTTCATTATCAGGAGGCTGATGCTAAAGAGGACATGGATGAACTATGTCTTCATGTGGATATCGTTCACAAGCCAAGGGAACATGTCGATCCCTGGGAAGCAGCTGAATCGGAGGAAACGATTGAAAAGCTGAGAACGCTTCCGCTTACTCCAGTGAATGATTATCATCGGGCGATGCATTGTTTTTTGGAAGCCTACGAGGCATGTGATCAGAAATTGTTAGGTTATTATACGTCGATCAAGCAACTGGTTATCAGCATATTACTCAAAACCGTGCGAGCATACGACACCGGGGGGAATCGACCGGAAGCCCCTGTCCGGGATATGTCGGTATATCGCTATGAGTATGCAGTGCAGTATATGGAAGCGAATCACCCTACAGTGGTCACGCTGGAGCATGTAGCTGAGAAACTTCATATTAGCAGCAGACAATTGCAGCGAATCTTCTACCAAGTACAGCCGGAGATGCCGTTCAGCCGCGTACTGGAGGATATTCGTCTGCGCGCCGTGTGCCGCAATCTGGAGGAAAGTAACGTATCCATTGAACAGATTGCTCTTGCTTCAGGCTTCAATAACGCCAACTATTTGCATGCTGTATTTCGTAAACGTCTGGGGATGACCCCGTCGGCTTTTCGCAAAATGAAACAACCAATACTTAAGTGAGGGTGAATATATATGAGTAAAGTATATCGTATCGGAATTATTGGCTGTGGTGGAATCGCGAATGGTAAACATCTGCCAAGTCTGAGTAAACTGGATAATGTTGAACTGGTGGCTTTCTGCGATATTGTTCAGGAACGTGCAGATGAAGCCAAGCAGAAATATGGCTCTACCGATGCTGAAGTCTACACGGATTATCAGGAATTGCTTAAGGATGAGTCTTTGGACATTGTGCATGTACTTACGCCGAATATTTCTCATGCCGAGATTTCCATTGCCGCCCTGGAAGCGGGGAAACATGTCATGTGTGAAAAGCCAATGGCGAAGACATCTGCTGAAGCACAGCTCATGCTGGAAGCGGCAGAACGTACCGGCAAAAAACTGACCATCGGATACAACAACCGTTTCAGAGAAGACAGTCAGTATTTGAAGAAGGTGTGCGAAGCTGGTGAACTGGGTAATATTTATTTTGCCAAAGCACATGCGATTAGACGTAGAGCGGTACCGACCTGGGGTGTTTTCCTGGATGAGGAGAAACAAGGTGGCGGTCCATTGATTGACATTGGTACGCACGCACTCGATCTGACGCTCTGGATGATGGATAACTATCAACCAAAAGTTGTGCTGGGTACGACCTATCATGAGCTTTCGCAACGTGAAAATGCGGCCAATGCCTGGGGCCCATGGGACCCGAAACAATTCTCCGTAGAGGACTCGGCCTTTGGCATGATTGTGATGGAGAATGGGGCAACGATCATGCTGGAATCCAGTTGGGCACTGAACTCACTGGATGTGGATGAGGCGAAATGTAGCTTGAGCGGCAGCGAAGCGGGTGCGGATATGAAGAACGGACTGCGCATCAATGGCGAGAAATTTAGCCGTCTATACACAAATGAGATTGAACTGAGTGCAGGCGGGGTAGCTTTCTACGATGGTAAGAGCGAGAGCGCACCGGATGTTGAGATGAGAAAGTGGATTGAAGCAATTGAGAACGATCAGGAGCCGGTGGTCACGCCGAAACAAGCGCTGGTTGTATCTCAAATCCTGGAAGCACTCTATGAATCTGCCCGCACAGGCAAGGCTGTGTACTTGAATAACGGTAGCGAAGCATAGAACAGACATAAAACAATAGATTACAGAACCCTTTGTCCTGTTATTTGGGGCAGAGGGTTTTTGGTGTTTTGGATAGTAGCTATTGGTCCATACCAGACTCTATTTCGGCACATATGATGAGAAAAAAATGAGCTGAAAAGAGGGTATGTCTTGACTAAACACAAAACGGTTCATGGTGTTTCCATTGTTGTATGTACCAATCGGCCGCAATTTTTTGACAACATCCTGCAAAACTACAGTCGGCAGCTTTATAAAAGCAAAGAGCTGATCATTGTCCTGAATCACGACCGTATGAATCTGGCATTATACCAAAACCGGGTTCGAAATCTTGCCAATGTTCATGTATATCAAGTTCCGGAGAGCATTTCCCTAGGACAAAGCCTGAACGCTGGCATGACAAGGGCACGCTTTTCGCTGATTGCCAAATTTGATGATGATGACTACTATTCGCCGTATTATTTAACAGAGCAGGTGAGAGAACTTAGACGGACCAAAAGTGATATTGTGGGTAAACATTCGTGCCTGGTCTATTTGGGCGCATCCAAGACATTGTTGGTCAGATCTCCTGCTGAAAAAAATAAACCGGTTGAATTTGTTCAAGGGGGCACTATTTTATTCAAAAGAGAGATCTTGAAAAAAGTCCGCTTCACGGACCGTTCAATAGGGGAAGATGTGACCTTCCTGAGACAATGCAGGAAAAGAGGATTCAAAGCGTACGCGACCTCACCTTTCAATTATGTGTATCACCGGAGAAAAAACAAAAAAAGCCATACGTGGAGAGCAGATGATAACTTCTACTTGGAGGGAAGCACCAAACTTGCGGTTACGGACGATTTCAGACCCTTTGCTAATAAGAAATTATAGAGGGCAGAAAAGACTAGATAGATTTAACTAAACATTTACACAAAACGGAGAGGACAGAAATAACCTGAAGAAGCGGAGCGTTCGCCTTTATCCCCGGATTTTCCCCCTTTCAAGAAGGGATTCAAAGAAATCTGGGGATAACAGCGATCGGAAGGTTGTTCTGTCATCGTAGTGAACGGTGTAAATCAACTAAGGGGAAGATGCATCTGCTGCGTGTAGATGCGTCTTTTTTGTGCCAAAATGCTTCAATTTGGAGGTGGTGAGAAAAAAATATGAATTTACTTGAAAAAAAAGTATTGCATATAAGTTTAGTCGGAATTATATTAATGGTATAAGGTCTAGACCATATACAGATCGGAGTGTTTAGATGTCCAGTACGTTTTCATTTCGTTTTGAGAAAGTATCCACCAAAAAGGTTAGTGAATTCATTAGGGAACAACTGGAAGAAGCCATTATTTTGAAAGAATTGATGAGTGAAGAACAGCTTCCAGCCGAGCGAGATCTGGCAGAAATTTTTAACGTAAGCCGCATTACCGTTCGTGAGGCACTCTCTTCACTGGAAGAGAAAGGCTTGATTGAGAAAAGGGTGGGTGCCAAAGGCGGAACATTTGTATTGCCTCTGACAGCCAATTCGCATAAACGGACCAGAGAAGAAATTAAACGGGATTGGTCACAGATGCTGAAGGTGTTTGAATATCGAACCATCATCGAGCCGGAGGGAGCTTTTCTCGCTGCTGAGCGGATCACCGCAGGCGAACTGGAGCTGCTTGAGGGTTACATGGAACAAAGTATAGAGCCAGACTGCACAAGGGAATGGTTCAGGGCGCTGGATGTGAAATTTCATCTGGCCATCGCCAAAGCGTCTGGGAATCCATACTGCGAGAGAGCCGTCAGACAGATCCGGACGAAAATTAATCCGGCGCTCGACTTGATGCCTTATGATGACCGGATACGTACCGTCAATCACGGTGTACATATGGAGATTCTTGAAGCTTTGAAAGCCCATGATAGCATCAAGTCTAAGGAGACGATGAAAAGGCATATCGAATTCTCGGCGGATGCAATCTATGCCCGTTTGGTTTCTGAATCGGACAAAAATGAAGGGAATGACAGCGAATGAATCGTTCAGAACTAATACAGCTGGCTCAGCCACTACAAGCCCAGTTAAGTGCTTGGCGCAGAGATTTACATCAGCATCCGGAAATCGGCTATGAGGAGCATCGCACATCCGCTATCGTAGCTGAGCATCTGGAAAGCCTGGGACTCGAAGTTACACGCAATGTCGGAAAGACCGGGGTTACAGGCCTGCTTCGCGGAGAGACCGATGGACCAACCTTTGCCTTGCGCGCAGACATGGATGCCTTGCCCATCCAGGATCAGAAAGCGGTGGAATACCGTTCGCAAGTAGAAGGCAAAGCCCATCTGTGTGGACATGACGCTCACACCTCAATCCTGATGGGAGCCGCCCAACTGCTTACTGGCCTTGGAAGACCGAAATCAGGCAACATCAAATTCATTTTCCAGCCAGCGGAAGAAGGTCTTGCAGGGGCAAGAGCCATGATCCAGGACGGTGTTCTGGAGAATCCGAAGGTTGATGCCATCGCAGGATTACACATGACACCTGGACAGAACACGGGAACCTTGGGTGTAAGTCAAGGCGTTGCGTTTGCGTCAGCTGATCCCTTGATTATCAAGGTGTTTGGCAAGGGTGGCCACGCAGCTCGTCCGCATGAGGGCATTGACGCGATCGCGGTATCCGCTCAGGTCATCACCGCATTGCAAAATATCGTCAGTCGGATGGTTGATCCACTTGAACCGGCAGTAGTCACGATTGGCAAAATCACCGGAGGTTATATGGGAACAGCCATCGCCCCGGAAGTGGAGATGATCGGTACGGTTCGTACACTCTCACCTGCCATTCGTGAGCGGATGCCAGCTTTGATCGAGCAGGTTGTTAAAGGGGTCTGTGATTCTTTTGGAGCAGGATGCGAAGTTGTCTACGGCGATGGATACCCTGTTGTCGTGAATGATCTCGGCATGGTTGACCTGCTAACAGAGACTTGTGATCAGGTTAATGCGGAGAAGGGATGGAGCTATATCAAACCCTCCACAGGGGGCGAGGACTTTGCGTTTTATTGTGAGCAGATTCCGGGTGTGTTTTTCAGACTAGGATCTGGTAATGATGAGGAACGTACTCGCTATCCACTCCACCATCCCATGTTTGATCTCGATGAGACAGCGATGCCTTATGGTGTGGGCATGTTGTCAGCAGTAGCACTTGAATTTTTGGCAAGGAATACAACTTCTGAGGGGGAGCAATCACAATGAAAAAAAGACAATGGACAGGCTTGTGGATCACGTTACTGGCAGTCGTCATGGTACTCAGCGCCTGCGGAGGAAAAACGACAAGCACGAATGATAGTTCCGCAACAGAAGGAACGGGCAGTGGAAGCGCAAGTACAACACTGACCGTTGCTGCAGCAACAGATATTGAGAGTTTCGATCCGCACAACAACAACAACACCTCCAGTGAGGCGGTTCTGGTCAACGTTTTTGATTATCTGATCAAAAATGACAGTGAACAGAAAAAAGTTGCGGGACTTGCGACATCATGGGATCAGGTTGATGATACAACATGGAGATTTAAGTTGCGGGAAGGCGTAACTTTCCACAACGGCGATCCATTCACTTCAGCAGATGTAAAATACACGCTGGAGCGCGTAGCCAAGGACGAGACACTGAAACAAAATAGTTATTTCAAAAATATCGTAGAAGTTAAAGCGGTGGATGACTATACCGTAGATATTATCACGGATGGTCCAGATCCGTTGCTCCTGAATCGTTTGTCCAAAATGGGGGCAGGCATTCTGCCAGCAAAATATATTGCGGATAAAGGATTCGATGCTTTCCTGAAACAACCGGTAGGCACAGGCCCTTACAAGTTCAGTAAATGGACCAAAGATGATCGTGTGGAACTTGTGAAAAACGAGAACTACTTCGACGGTGAACCAAAATGGAATGAAGTGGTATTCCGCGTTATTCCTGAAGCCTCCACACGCGTATCCGAATTGCTTGCTGGTGGTGTAGATGTGGCGTCTTCCATTCCGTCCACCGACATTGCCCGGATCGAAGGTGAAGCAGATAAAAAGATTGTCAAAGCACCAATCCAACGTGTGCTTCAGTTGATCTTCCGTCAGACAGAAGGCAGCATCACGGCTGATCCGAAAGTACGTGAAGCGATTGACCTGGCTATCGACAAACAAGGAATCGTGGACAGCATTGCCGGCGGAGCAGGTATCGTAACCCGCACGTCTGTAACTCCAGGCAACTTCGGTGCTGATCCTTCATTGTACAAAACGTCACTCTATGACCAGGAAAAAGCCAAACAGCTCCTGCAAGAAGCTGGCTATGCAGAAGGTGAAGCCGAGATGACCATCTCCGTTTCTGCACAGTACAAAGAACAAGCTGAAGTTGTTGCAGCCATGCTGGAACAAGCCGGATTCAAAATCAACCTGGATGTCCTGGAAGCAAGTGCATTCAGTGAACGTTACAGCTCCAAATCATTCAAAGAAATCTTCATGATTGGTATCGGTAACTCCTTGTTCGATGCTTCGAATAACTACAATCGTTATATGTTGGAAGAAGCAAAAGGCGAGTCGGATTACAACAATCCTGAAGTAGAAAAACTGCTTCAATCGGCATTGGTGAACATGGACCCTGCGTCTCGTGAGAAAGAGTATCAGCAAGTACAACAGATCTTCTCTGAAGAACGCCCAGCCGTATATCTGTACCAAATGGAAGGTGTCTACGGAACAAATGCTAAAGTGAACTTCGCGCCGCGCAGTGACGAGATGTTCTATGCTGACGAGATTACACCTGTTGCACAGTAACATCGGGTATAACACCGGTCATTGAAAAGATAGGCCGTGAACGGCAGGGACTGGATAACCATGTTCCTGCCGTTCTTTTTTAAAAGGGAGGTGAACAAGGAATGGGCAAATACGTACTTAAGTCATTACTACAGATCATTCCGGTGCTGTTCATTGTTTCATTAATTGTGTTCATTTTGGTTCGAGTTACCGGTGATCCGGTTGCGCTAATGTTGCCTGAAACGGCTACCGCTGAAGATCGTGCTGTCTTGACGCAGGCACTTGGTTTGGACCAGCCTTTATATACGCAATACGTGAAGTTTCTGGGCAGTGCGATACAGGGAGACTTTGGTCAGTCTTTTCGCTACAATCAGCCTGCGTTAGAGCTGGTGCTGGAGAGATTGCCTGCCAGCTTTGAACTGGCTGTAGCCGCCATGTTTTTTGCCGTACTTATGGCTGTGCCACTTGGAGTCATTTCAGCTGTGAAACGCAATACGTTTACCGATCTCATCATTTCAGGAATATCCGTCATTGGTAAGGCGATGCCAAACTTCTGGATGGGGATTATGCTTATCCTCTTGTTCTCCGTCATGCTGGGCGTATTGCCGGTATCTGGTCGCGGAGGGTTGTCACATCTGATCTTGCCGGCATTCACGCTTGGCGTTGGACTGGCCGCGCAGATGACCCGGCTGATTCGCTCCAGCATGCTGGAGATTCTGAATCAGGACTATATTCGAACAGCCCGCAGCAAGGGGCTTGGCCGAATGGTTGTCATTGTGAAACATGCATTTCGGAATGGATTGATTCCGGTCGTGACAATTATGAGTTTGCAGTTTACAAGTCTGATCGGGGGAACCTTGATTACGGAAACGGTATTCTCTTGGCCTGGACTGGGTCAATTGCTGGTCGTTGCAGTCAACACACATGATATGGCGATTGTACAGGCCGCGGTGTTTGTCATTGCGGTTATCGTTGTGGTAATCAACATCTTGACGGATGTAGCTTACAGGCTACTCGATCCGCGCATCAAATACGACTAGAAGGAGGTGCAATCATATGACAGGCAGCAATGAAATGCCAATTCCGGGTACAGAACAGGAACAAGACAATGGGCGTGCACCAACGGGATTTCGTTATATCTGGCAACAACTGATCATCAGCAAAACCGGAATGTTTGGTGCTGTGCTTGTATTGTTGGTTGTGTTAATTGCCATAGGTGCACCTCTATTGACGAGTCATGATCCGGCGGCGGTTAATCCGCTGGGCCGACTTAAACCACCAGCGTGGCTTGAGGGCGGAACGGCCGAATACTGGCTGGGTACCGATAATCTGGGTAGAGACATGTGGAGTCGAATTGTATATGGTGCCCGAGTTTCATTAATCGTGGGGATGGGTGCCGTGATTGTGTCAGGAATCATTGGCGCGATTCTGGGGCTGGTATCCGGATTCTACGGGAAATGGCTGGATGCAGTCATCATGCGTGTAGGTGATGCATTCATGGCGATTCCAACCATTCTGTTCATGCTTGTTGTGATGGCGATTGTTGGCCCGGGAATTACAACGTTGATCTTTGTCATCGGGGTGACGAACTGGGTTCCATTCACCCGTGTGGTAAGAAGTGAAGTACTAAGTATCAAAGAGCGGGATTTTGTTCATGCGGCCAGATCAATTGGCGCGAAGAATGGAAGATTGATTCTGAAACACATTCTGCCGAATATCCTTTCATCTTTTATCGTGATCTGTGGTATGAATGTCGGCACGACAATTATTATGGAAGCTTCACTCAGTTTCCTGGGTCTGGGTATCAAACCACCCGATGTATCCTGGGGAGGGATGCTCAGTGATGGCAGACAATACGTTGCTACAAGCTGGTGGGTTGCTACATTCCCGGGACTAGCCATTACATTTACCGTACTCGGTGTTATTTTCCTTGGAGATTGGCTGCGTGATGTGCTTGATCCACGTACGGAGACAACCCATAAATAAACGGAGAAGGGAGCCATCATTATGAATCAAAGACCAATTATGCCGGAGGATCTGGTTCACTATCGTTGGATAAGTCAGCCTGTTGTCAGCCCGAACGGACAAGTGGCTTATGTGGAACAGACCATTGATCAGGATAAAAACGAATATAATACACAAATTCGAGGGATTTCGCTCGATGGTGATAAAGATATTGCACTTTCGAATGGTACGAAGGATTCATCGCCTGCTTGGTCGCCGGATGGGACACAGCTCACATTCATTCGCTTAGAGGATGGGGGTAAAGGACTATGGACGCTCGATTTAGATAAAAAAGAGCCTGTCATGCTGATATCTCCCGCACGTAAAATATTGAGTTATATCTGGTCTCCGAATGGGAAGTACATTGCTTTCACCAGTAAAGTTCAACCCGAGGAGCAACAGAATAAGGCTGAAGTGCATCAAGAGTCTGCACCTCTGCTGCGAGGTAAGGTCTTCGAACGAACAACGCCGAAGGCGGAAGGTTCCGGATGGTGGGATGGTCAATACAGCCATTTGTTTGTATATGAGATCGGAAGTGGGGAGATCACACAGATGACTTCCGGGCTATGGAATATCAGTGCTCCGGCGTGGTCGCCAGATAGCAAGCAACTTTCTTTCATTTCGAAGCAAGTAGAGGATGAGGAGCTTGATGCGGATCTGCTGTACTTTACGGATATATACAGCGTTCGATTGGGAGAGCGTGATCTGTTCAAAGTGACGGATTCCAGTCTGGCGATAAGTCAATTCTCCTATTCATCCGACGGGCAGCAGTTGATCCTGATCGCCAGTGATCGTGAGTATGGAAGCGGGAGCCACAACAGCTTATACGCTGTCCCCGTTCATCGAGGTATACCCAGGCCAATCGCACCTCAATTAGATATGCAGATTGGTAACGCGGCGCTTGGAGATATGAAGTCGGCAGGTGCGTCACCTTCTCCTATCTCGGATGCCCATCATCCGGAACGTGGTGTGTATGTACTTGGGACGCAGAACGGGAATGTGGATGTGTACCGTATTCAAGATAATGGAGAGTGTCAATCCGTTACGGGTGCTGGTGAAAAGGATGTGTATCAGTATACCTTAACGCCAGATGGTACGTCGCTGGTTATCGCTGCGTTGACTGCTGAACACCCTGGAGAGTTATATCGCCTGGATATCAACAGTGGTGAGATGTTCAGGCTCACCCGGCGAAATGATGAATTCATGGCTGAATTGGCTGTAAATGTGCCAGTCCGTGTAGAGTTTACGTCCTCCGATGGATGGCCGCTTCAAGGTTGGTTAGCCACACCGGCAATACGTGACACCAATGGGAAACTGCCACTGATTTTGCAGATTCATGGTGGACCCCACGCAATGTATACGGGAACATATAGTCATGAGATGCAGACACTCGTTGCGCAAGGTTACGCTGTGCTGTGGATCAATCCTCGTGGAAGTATGGGATACGGTCAGGAGTTTGCCAGAGCTTGCCGTGGTGACTTTGCCGGAGGGGATTACCGGGATCTGATGGAAGCTGTTGATTATGCCCTGGCTACATACGATTTCCTTGATGCATCACGTCTGGGTGTAGCGGGTGGCAGTTATGGCGGAGTGATGACCAACTGGATTGTAGCGCATACCCATCGTTTCAAGGCGGCTGTAACCCAGCGTTGCATCTCCAACTGGTTGTCCATGTATGGAACGAGCGATATCGGAATTTCCTATGTTGAGGGAGTCATTGGGGGTAATCCGGCGGAAAACGCTGAATTCCTGTGGTCCCGCTCACCACTAGCTCATGCACACCACATTGAGACGCCACTTCTGATTATGCACGGAGAGCAGGACTATCGGACACCGATTGCACAAGCGGAGGAATTATATACTACGCTAAAACGTTACGGCAAAAAGACCAAACTGATTCGTTATCCAGGTTCCAACCACAGTTTGCTCAAAAGCGGTAAACCTTCACTTCGGATCGATAGCTTCGAACAGGTGAATGCCTGGTTCAATCAGTACCTCGGGAATGAGGAGGGCGAGCAATGAGTCGAACTCAGCTGTCCATTCCTGTAGGGCTTCTTGTAGAGAATGTTCTGACAAGTGGGGAACCCAAAGAAGTGATTATTGAATGTTTACAACGTCGAGACTATTCCCGGTTGCTGCCTCTGGTTAAGGAATCCGCGATGGATTTTGATGAAAGACTAAAGACAGCAGCTGATATCGGAGACGATTGGGAAAAGGCGATACGTCAAGGTTATGAGTTCAAGTTTTTGCATATTAACGGGTTGAAACGATTGCTCGATTTCCGGTTTGACCGTAAGGTGGATCGGGATTACGTTCAAGATGAGTTGTCTCTGAAGCATATTCGTCTGACGGCACAAGAGATTGAACTGCTACAATCGTTAATTGGCAGACAGTGGATCGTACAAGCAGAAGAAACAGAGGCAGCAGAAGAAGGCAGAACAGATAGCGAGTCATCCTCCTGCATTCCTGTCCGTATTCAATTGAAATTCCCATAGTATGACCAGAAGAAGCCGCGATAATCGCGGTTTTTTTGCTATGTACAGGTAGAAATGAGGATGACTGCATTCAAAAGTTGAAATCGGACTTTGCATGATTTATAGTTATATTAAATGATATTGTTTTCTATCAAAAATGCAGGTGTAAAAAGGAGGACATGGAATGTCCATTCAAAATGTTCTGGGTAAAATTCAAATATCGGATGATGTGATCTCCAAAATTGTCGGCAAGATTGCGAATACCACCAGTGAGATTTCCTCCATGTCGACAGGACTTATAGAAGGGGTCACCAAAAAGTTCAGCGGGAAAAGTCTGCAAAATGGCGTAGCTATCCGTAAGGTAGAATCAAGACTGGAGATAAACTTAAAGGTTGTCGTTTGTTATGGAACGAAAGTGCATGAAGTCTGCAGGGAATTGCAAAACAATGTGAGATTACATGTGGAACTGCTGACCGGATTAACCATTGATACGGTGAATGTGATCGTTGAGGGGTTATCATTCAACCAACCTGCTGCGAGGTTTTAGTCCAATTTCAACTACCTAGAGGAGTGACAGCGATGAATAAAATTTCCATAATAAAAGCCAGTCCACAATCATTAGTCGGCGGGCAACTAAATCAGATGGCACTTGAATATATGGCCTATTCGCTTGCGGGTACCAAGGATAAAGGCATTATAGAAAAAACATTCAACAAGTTATGGCGTTCGAATCAGAACCGATTCAGTCACCAATTCGCCTTTGAAGCTAAAATGGGTAACCAAACGCTGGGCATGATCATGTGTTATCCGACCACTATAATGAACAAACTTGCTTTGCCAACGTTCTCCAAACTGTTTGAACTTCGTAAATGGAGCCTGATTAAGTATAATCTCCAACACTGGAAAGAGTTTTACTCCATGGTGACATTAAAAGAAGCGGAGGACGACGAGTACCACATCGGAACATTGGCTACCTTGCCTGAAAGCAGAGGACTTGGTGTAGGGACACACCTCATTCATTTTGCTGAGGAGCAAGCTATAACACAAGGTCTGTCCAAATCTTCACTTACGGTTAAAAAGGAAAATCTACTAGCTATTAAACTCTACGAGCGTTTGGGATACCAGAGAGTAGGGGAAATCAATAAAACGTCGTTATCCCTGTACAGGATGTCCAAAAAACTGGTGTAATGTTTTCTGATACGAATAGAAAAAAGCAGCAAACTGGAGAGTTTCACATATATAAGCCTACATTGGAACAGTTAAAAGTGTGAGCTGGAGGGGCGCTTTATGCGTCCCTTTTTTAGTTTTCAGATTTTTCTCATAAAAAAAGTAACTTGACTTTTGTGTGTGATTAAGCAGGTACTTGACAGGGGTGTGGTATAGTATAAAAAGTTCTTTAATGAAGTAAGACGGAGAAATATACAATGTGGGGTGTAACCAGTGTATCAATATAAGGATCAGGAATATGAAGCAATACATTTTGAGGGACGTGATCTGCGCTATGGAGAACTCATAAGCTGTGTTTTCAAGCAGTGTACATTTATGAACGCTTCTATGGAAGAAATCGAAACGAGTAACTGTCGTTTTATCGAGTGTGACTTCAAAGGGGCTTCCATGAATGGTTCGATTCATACGGAATCGGCTTTTGAAAACTGCACCTTCGGTGGTGCAAATCTCTTTGCTTCCAAATTCAGCTCCTGCAAGATGACAGGCTCAGACTTTTCAGGTGCGCAAATGGATGGCATCACACTAAGTCACGGCGATTGGTCCTATACAAATCTGAGACATACACGTTTGGGGAAACAGGATCTGCGAGGAATTCGTTTCTTTGAGGCTGACTTTACGGACACGGATTTCACCAAAGCGGATTTGAGAGACTGTGATCTTACCCGAGTTGTATTAAGCAGAGCCAAGCTGCAAGGGGCCGATCTACGAGGGGCTAACCTGGAAGGAATCGATCTGAAATCACTGGATATCAAAGGTGTACGTTTGGATCGCGAACAAGCCGTTCTGTTTGTACGCTCATATGGTGCGAAAGTAGATTGAGTTGAACATACACAGCAGCAAGCCGCCCTAAAGGCGGCTTTTTTGACGTTAAAGCTTTCCCATTCAAGCAAATTGGCAGGAATAAGAGATCTAAACAAGAAGTAGTTAACATAAGTTTCAACTAAAAGGAGGTTATCATGACCGTCACATTAATTATTATTGTTGCTATTATTGTCTTTGGGCTTATAACAGGCACAATCACTACAATTATGGCATTTAAACTGCTACGTAACAATAAAGAGAATCAGCATCTTCGAAAGAGCATTCTGATGGACGGAATTCCAGCAGAAGCGATTATTCATGATATTGTACAGACATTATCCAGTATGGATGGAAGGCCGGGGGTACGATTGGATTTGACTGTAACCCAAGTTGACGGCCGCACCTTCCCAACAATTGTAGAGACTTATATTCCAATCACACATATTCCCCACTTTCAGAAAGGAAATGTCATTAACGTAAGATACATTGCGATGGGGAATGAACGAAAAGTTGAGGTAGAGGATGCCTACCTTCCGTGAGACAATCATGACGCGTACATCATGAAGAGCTGCGTAAAGGTAAGTAAGGCTGATAACGAAAGTAAAGGACAGAATCACTTGGTTTAGGAGGATTTTTTCTGAAATTAATTAAAACATATGATGTGGATCTGAGTGAAGAATGGTCAACTCTTCTTCAAGAATTACTTGTTGCCTGTTTTCCGGAAGTTTATCCGAAAGACAGATTGTTTTTTAAGCAAATACCACAGGGCAGAGTATTGGCATTTATGTCTGATAACCAATTAGTTGGGCATGTAGGACTAGATTACAGAATGATGAATTTAAATGGAAAACCCATAAGAGTGTTAGGGATAATCGATTTGTGTGTTTCTCCTGCTATTCGCTCTCAGGGAATCGCTTCATTGTTAATTTCCGAAGTAGAAAGGATGGCCAAAGCGCGTGTTGATTTTGTCCTTTTATTTGCGGATCATGAGGAATTGTATAGCAAAAATGGATTCAAAACGGTAAGCAACACATGTAAGTGGTTGAAAATTGATCATGAAACCTTAACCACAGTTGGAGTTGGGCATCAAGAGGTGGAGGGGTTAATGATTAAAGAAGTTGGAAGCATGCCATGGAGTGAAGGAGAACTCGATTTTTTAGGATATTTATATTAATCTTTACTCGCCAAGATTGAAGAGGGCGCCTTGACCCATATCGTATTCCATGTTACGTTTTCTGTATTCAAATTGTGAGCTTTCAAAGGGGTGATAAAGTGATGACTGAACTAGAGGTTGTAGATGTTTATGTGGACCTGTCAACGAATATGAACAATGGCATGGTTCACAATATAACTAATCAGAATCCGGCACTTTGTCCTCCTATGCATAAATCTACTTGGCGCTGAGTGGTTTATCGCCAGGTTTCTTTATTGTATAAGCGAATCTAAATTCTGATTATGTTCAAATATTAAAGTGAGGGAATCCATGCCATGTTCGATGGTGAAATCCCGTCAGTTTACTTTTATATTTCACATAAAAAGGATGATCTGCATGTCTTTAATCAACGTTACCAATCTGACCTTTGCTTATGAAGGCAGTTACGATAATATATTTGAAAATGTTAGTTTTCAGTTGGACTCCGATTGGAAATTGGGTTTTACCGGAAGGAACGGCAGAGGCAAAACAACCTTCCTCAATCTGTTACTCGGCAAATATGAATACAGCGGACATATCTCTGCGAATGTTAGCTTTGAATACTTTCCTTACCAGGTAGAGAATAAGGGAGCTATGACCGTTGATGTCATCGGCGAGATTCATCCTGAATATCTGCACTGGCAAGTTGTGCGCGAGTTTAACCTGTTAAAAGTGTCAGAAGATGTGTTGTATCGGCCTTTTGATACGTTATCCAACGGAGAACAAACAAAGGTGATGCTGGCTGCTTTGTTCCTGAAGGATAATCGGTTTCTGCTCATTGATGAACCTACCAATCACCTTGATCTTCATGCAAGACAAATCGTCAGTAATTATCTTGGTAGCAAGAGTGGATTTATTTTGGTATCTCACGATCGGGCGTTTCTGGATCACAGCGTGGACCATATCCTTTCCATCAATAAAAGTAACATCGAGATTCAGAAAGGCAATTTTTCCGCTTGGTGGGAAAATAAAAGAAGGCAAGATCAGTTTGAACTTGCGAGTAATGAGAAATTAATAAAAGATATCAAGCGTTTATCCGATTCTGCCAAACGGACCGGCGGATGGTCGCATGAAGTGGAAAAGACCAAAAATGGTACGAGAAACTCCGGTTCCAAGGTGGATAAAGGATACATTGGGCATAAGGCTGCCAAAATGATGAAACGTTCCAAAAATATTGAACAAAGGCAGCAATCTGCGATTCAAGAGAAGTCTAAACTTCTCAAAAATATCGAGAGTGCAGAACGTCTGCAGATCCATCAGCTGGATTTTCACAAGAATGAACTTGTCGAATTGGAACATGTGTCGATATCGTACGGGGCCAATACGGTGTGCAAGGATGTCAGTATCACGGTTGAAAAAGGAGATCGTATTGCCCTTTACGGTAAAAATGGATCTGGCAAATCCAGCATTCTTAAACTGATCTGTGGTGAAGATATTGCTTATACAGGTCTTTTTCGAAAGGATCATCAGCTTAAAATCTCGTATGTATCGCAGGACACGTCCGATCTCGGAGGGCATTTATCTGAGTATGCGGCCACACAGGGAATTGATGAAAGCCTGTTTAAATCAATACTTCGAAAGTTGGATTTTTCCAGACTGCAATTGGATAAAGATATTTCAACATTTAGCGCAGGTCAAAAAAAGAAAGTGCTCATTGCCAAAAGTCTTAGTGAGAAAGCTCATCTGCACATTTGGGATGAACCACTCAACTTTGTAGATGTCATTTCACGTATGCAGATCGAAGATTTACTGCTGGAATACTCGCCAACCCTGCTGTTTGTAGAGCATGATCGTGAATTTTGTACAAATATTGCAACGAGAATCATTGAACTATGAGTATTAACGAAGAACAATTCCTTGTTAGGAGCCGCCATATGGCGGCTCTTAAACTTTACATAATCTCATATCTCGATCAACCATATAAAAGTTGTTTGTTACACGCACACATTGGTATGGTGAGGAAGTATGCTATAATTTTATAGTCTAATCCAATCATATGATGGATGAACAGATCAATTGTTGAACTATACTCGCTAAGAGGTGTAATACCAATGAAAAAGGAAATGACTACAATCAAACAAACCAGGCTCAATTCCATTTTGGACGAGGCCACCAAATTATTGATTGAAAAACCGAATGCTTCCATGAATGAAATTGCAGAATCTGCAAAAATCGGGATCGCTACGTTACATCGCTACGTGGAAAGCCGTGAACAGCTCATGGTTCATCTGGGATTACGCGCAATCGAGGTGGTCAGTGAGACTATGCAACAAGTTCAACTGGATGAAGAGCACTGTGAAAAGTACATACCTGAGCTGATTGAGGCGCTGATTCCATTAGGCGACAAAATATATTTTCTGGCTCATGACACCACCATTAACTATAATCCAGAGATTGAGGGAGCAGATCTGAAACTGAGACAACCGGTACTGCATGCGGTCGGTCTGTTACAACAGAAAGGTTATTTCCGCTCCGATCTTGATAAAACCTGGATTGTCGATGTGCTGTATTCCATCATGTTCCTGACGTGGCAGCAGGTTGTAAGTGGTCATATCGCGAGAAAAGCAGCCCCTGCGCTTGTAGTAGACACGTTTTATCATGGATTTAAGCAGAAGTGAAAATTAGGAGTGAGAATAAACCCAACAGCATTAGCTCGATAATCGATGACCAAATGATTTCATAAAGTCGCTATTTTAGCGGCTTTTTTTGCTTGTTTACATGTATAAAATACCTGTTCAAGCAGAGACATTGAACTAATCTATTCTAGGTATCCGAGAATTTAGCAAAACCAACTATAAACAAAATGAACGATTACATAACATTATTTGTCTTATTAATGAAAACACGGCAAAGGGGGGGATAGAATGACTGACAGAGAAATTTTTGAATTGTACAAAGAGCAAGTTTATTATTTCTGTTATTATCTGATGAAAAATCAAGCTGATGCTGAGGACATTTGCCAAGAAGTATTTGTCAAAGTTATTTTGGCTGACAGAGCTAAGGTAAGGAAAATGAAATCATGGATATTGCGAATTGCTTCAAATGAGTGTCATAGCGTTATGAGAAGACGGAAATCTGGATGGTTGAAAGAAATGCGGCATTATTTGTTGTCCAAATCCCAGAGTTATAACCCTGTGGAAGAGGGTGTGTACCGTCGGGAAACAAAAGAAGAGCTACGAGGATTATATAGTGGGCTTCCTGACAAGATTAGGACGGTTGTTGTCCTTCGATTTATCAATGATTTGACTGTACCTGAGATATCTAAAGTTATGAACATACCTGAAGGGACTGCAAAATCCAGATTAAACAAAGGATTAAAACTTCTCAATAAAATGGTTGAACCTCAACTAAAGGAGCTGAGTAATAATGAATCAGTATTCTAATAAGGAAAAAAATATATCTCATCCGGATTATGATTTGATGTGGACAACCATTGAAAAAGAAGCATATAAACGACGAGTCAATCTGAAATCTTCACAAAAGCCTACTGGATATCGAGCTAAAGCAATTCCTATAAGCATCCTTTTTACTTTTTTCTTACTTGTTGCTATTCCTGTATTCGCCAGTATGACGATTGATTGGGATCGAATCGGGGGCCGGGGCGTCGCAAGCGCAATAAATAATGGTATCGGTCAGCAATATGATCTTCAGTCCGCTAGTTCAGGTGTGACAATGAATCTAAGCGGTGTTGTAACAGATGGAGAAAAAATGAAGATGCTCATATCTCTGGACACATCAATCGATCTTTCAAAGTATACGGGGTTTGCTACGGAGAAAAATATCTTAAAAGATGAGTCCGATTCGAAGGCGAAAGTATATGGTTCCTTAGGATACGATCCTGAGAGCCAAAAACTCATTGGGGTCTATGAAACACCTGATACATTAAAGGATGGTACGAAAGAATATACATTCGAAGCGCAAAATCTTGTTTTTTACCGGGATAGGGATGTTTCCTTAAAGTCATCTCTTACTGTTGGAGATACGATAGTCACTGGAGTTACGCAATATCCAACGATCCATATTGAATCCGTTAACCATTCGGCAAATCAAACCGTTATTCGTTATAAAATTGCTTCATCCCCATCTGATATGGGACGAGGTAATCCTCACTTGGTAGTACATGAAGGCTCTCAAGTGTTAGAGGCAATTCCAACCTTGTTGTCCAGCGAAGGTACAGATTTGTTGATTGAACAGGTTTTCGATATAACCGAAAAAGAATGGACAAATGCGAATCTTCATCTCGGTTATATTGAAGAAGCAGAGCGTATATTGGCGACTTGGAAGTTTGATTTTGTAGCAGATGGAAAAAAAGCAAGTGAGTCTATTTACACTAAAAAATTGTATACCAATCCTGAATTCCGAGAAAAAACAGGTGTCACTTTAGATCAACTCAAAATAACGCCCTTGGATCTCCAGATTCTAATCGATGAAGAGGGTTCGCTTAATAAAGGTATTATTCATTACAATACAGCCCAGTTAGTTATAGACGATAATACAATAACTGGGGGAAAAACTTTGATAGGAAACGATCGCGGCGGTTATCAGCATTTATTCCAATTTGAATCCCCTGAGTGGTATCAAAACTGGTCTGATGTTCCAATGAAACTCATCTTAAAAGATGCCGTTGTTGAGAAACGAGATACCACTAAAAACTGGATTCATTTAAATGAACCCAAGAAACAAAAGCAGTACACCAAACTCACTGTCGATGGACTTGAAATACAATTCTCTTATTATAGGGATGGGGAGAAATTAATTGTAGAGTCATATTCCAAAACGCCTAGTTTCAGAGGTGTTAACCAAACTACGTTACGTATTAACGGCAAAGAAGTGGTACCTGAAGTTACACCTAAGGGCATGGTATCTTCAGGAATTTACATTGATACCTACAAAGGTATTCCACTTGACGGAAGGATTGAACTAAATCCTGGTATATATAAATATAGCGATCCACACCGGAACGTAGAAGTTAAACTATAAGGTGAATTTATCTAACGAGTTAGGCTAGAACGTTCAATTGAATACGGATATAATTGCGAACACCCCTAAACAGTCAATCGTATCATTTGATACGCAGACTCTTTGGGGGTGTTTTTTTGCGTTCAAAGTAGCGCGGTGCATGGCGAAACGATAACAGACTTGATTTTCTCATATATTCAAATATTAACAGAGTTCAGAATTTAAGATTTCCAGTTTACAAAAAATGATATAAATTTCTAGTAGATTCAAATCATTACCAAATAAAGACAAAATATTCAAACAAGGGGGACCGGACAGAAATACCAGCAATTGTGCAGTTCGAATCAGCTTATGTACTCATTCCATCAACCCAAATCAGGAGGGATTCCATGCTTTACACCATTATTGTGCCAGTCAACCAGGACTATAACATTTTGAACTTGTTCACAGATTCGCTGCTCCGGACGGTAAGTCCATCCACCCAGATTATTTTCATCAACGACGGTTCCGGCTCAGCAGTCTTTCAACATCTGGATAAACTGAAGCAAGAAGTAAGAGAAGGTGTGACCATCGAGATTCTTCAGCATGATTTTCCACTCGGTTGCGCCGTGTCGATTAATAGCGCACTGAGTCTAGCCAAGGGAGAGTACATTTTCTTCCTGGATTCTGACACCATTCTTCAACCGAACTGGCAACCGATGATGAAAGAGACACTGGATAGCGATATTACGATTGGCATGATTGGAGGGGTTCTGTTGTATCCGCAAACAGGAGGCGTGCAGCATTGCGGCATTGCTTTTGCGGACACTATCGGCCGACACCTGTTCCTGAACGCATCTCCTGATGATATCCCAAAAGAAACCTTCTCTGTTCAACTGGTGGTGTTCGCCATGTTTGGCATGAAGCGGGAGGTGTATGAGACCATCGGCAACCTCGATGAGAAGTTCTTTAACGGATACGAGGACTTTGATTATCAGATGCGGGCACGAGCTGCCGGATACGATACGGTCATTAACCCGAATATTCAGGCGTATCACTGGGAACGCAGCAGCGGTATTCACCGCAACTTCAACCGCAAGAACAATCTGGCACGCTTCTGGAAAAAGTGGGGCGGTCAAATCGAGGCTGATGTGTGGCCATTCGTTTTCAGTCATCTGAAAGCACAGCTGGAAAGCCAAGGGGAATACCAGCATCTGCCGATTGTCGGGATTGACCTTGCCGAGGTTCGAAGTGATGCCGATACATTCTGGACTAAGCTGGAGGAAGCCGAGTTTGCAAATGTAGCCGAAGTACGTGACTATTCAAACCGCTTTAATTCCAATGGGGCCATCTGGCTGCCACAGGTACTGGGCAAGGAACTGATTCATAGTGAGAACCGATTACTGTTTTTGGTGGACAATTTCGCCCGTTTGCTGGAGAACCGCTACTGGATTGAGATGAGACATGCTCATCGAGCCAAGGATCTGATCATTGACCTGTATGGCAATGTGATCACAATGGATCGCATCTACGATGGATGCTGGCCTGGAACCAAAGTTCGGTAATTCACTCACAACGAAAATAAACAGGGAGGTACTTAAGGTGAAAGAAAAAGAGAGCACGCTCGATCGTGCCGTAAGATTTACCCGTAATCTGGAGTGGTTGGAACAAGTCGAAAAGGTAATTCCGAGCGGATGCAGCACTTTAGCCAAAGCACCTGAACGTTTATTTCCGGGGCATACCCCCGTATGTTGTGCAGAGGCTTATAATTCCCGATTTACAGATATCGACGGGAATGAATGGCTGGATTGTGAAATGGCCATGGGTACGGCGCCATGGGGCCATGCCAGACATGAAGTTCAATTAACTGTCATTCACCAGTTGAAAAAAGGGACAAGCTTTTCTTTGCCTGCCGACATTGAGCTTGAATGCGCCGAGTTGATTCTGGAGCGGTTCGAGGGTCGTTATCCGTCGCTGCGCTTCACCAAGAGTGGTGCCGATGCAGTGAGTGGGGCCGTACGACTTGCTCGTGCCGCAAGTGGCAAAAGCAAGGTTATTGCGACGGCTTATCATGGGTGGCACGATTGGTCCGCATACGGATATTATGGTGGCCAAACGAAAGAACGGGGCATTCCAGTAGATATCGAGCGTTCAACGATCTGGGTCAACAAACCTACTGTGGAGCGAATTGAGGCTCAGATTACCTCATCTCCCGAGGATATCGCATGTATTGTTCTATGCCCCAACGAGTGGAAAAGGGACGCGCTGGAGGAAGCCGTGAATCTATGCCGGTCTCTGGATATTATTATTATATTCGATGAGGTAACTTCCGGTATTCGAATGGGTAAGCAGGCTACTGCAGGAGAATATGACATCTGGCCTGATCTGCTCTGTATCTCTAAAGGTATGGCCAACGGTTTACCACTCGCAGCGGTTATGGGGCCTGAGCACTTGATGTCTTTGTCAGGACAAGTCAGATTCAGTAATGCCCATTCCAGCGAAACGACAGCGCTCGCGGCAGCCATTGCCTGTGAACGATTAATGAAAAATGCGAAAGTGTGGCCGACTTGGCGTGATCCGGCAACCCGGATCATGGATCGTCTGGAATCTGAACTTGTGTTACTCGGATTGACGGATCAATTGGAAGTGAGAGGGACGTATGCAAGCTTCTGCATTCAATCCTTGGCTGAAGATAACTTTCAAACAGATCCTTTCCGCGAGTTCATGGTGAAGAGAATGGCTCACTTCGGCATTTTCACCAAAGGATACTTTATTTTCTCTGATGCCCATACACGGGAAGAATTGCTGTGGGTCGAGGAAGCGCTGTTGCAGATCCTGTCAGACTGGAAAGAGATTCAGAAGCAGGAACATCTTCATGCGATGCAACTTTCGAAAACGTTTGAAGCTTAATCCATAGATCATAATCGACAATCGACTAGGAGGAATTATTCAATGAAAGCACTCGTATATCAGGATCTCAAACAGGTGACTTACCAGGAGATTGAGGAGCCAACCATTCAAAAACCAAACCAGGTAAAAATTAAAATCTATGGTTCAGGCATCTGCGGTACAGATCTGAATATTGTCAAAGGCAAAGTGCCAGCAAATAAAGGCACGATCATTGGTCATGAAGGCGTAGGCACAGTGATTGAGGTGGGCGACGAAGTTCGTGGTTTCAAGATCGGTGATCGGGTATTGGTTGATCCCACGCAATCTTGCGGTACCTGCTCATACTGCCGTGAGGGTCTGTTCATCTACTGCGAGAATTTTGATGACTATCAAGTAGGGATGACGACACACGGAACCTTTGCTGAATATTTTGTTGGGGACGAAAAGTATATCTATGCTATCCCGGATTCCATGAGTTGGGAAACGGCCATGATGATCGAACCACTGGGATGTGTACTTCAGACGTTCATGAAAGCAGGGACTAAGCCAAGTGACTCTGTACTGGTCCTCGGTTCTGGTGCAATCGGTTCCCTGTGTCAGCTTGTGAGCAAACGATTAGCAAGGCTTACTGTAGGCACGGAAGTTGATCCATACCGCAAAGAGTTCGCTTCAGGGATCGCGGATCATGTGTTCTATCCTCAGGATCTGACTCTCGATAAAGTATACGAGATCAATAATAACAAAAAGTTTGATATTGTAGTGGACGCGGTTGGTAACCAGCTTCATGTAGGGTTTGAGCTGATTGCCAAAGGCGGCAAGATTATTCCTATGGGATATGACGACAGCTATGAGGTGACATTCAAATCAACAGCCGTGATTAATGATGGCATTAGTATCATCGGTGCAGTTGCTAATCACTCGATGATCAGTACGGCACTGAAATTTGCCCAAAGCATCCCGGAACTGGAACAGATGGTGACAGCCAAGGAACTGCTGAGTGATTATGAACAGGCCTTTAACGGAACGATTGGTTATGACATGCATACTGGAGAGAAATTGCCGATGAATTCGGTCAAAACAGCTCTTATCCTATAAGCATGTAGACATTAGCGGGTTTGCCGCTGCGAGAAGTTGGGATTCGCAGCGGTGAAAACCGCAGAAGGAAGGGATATCGATTGAAATTGCTTCAAGATTTGCCGAAGAATCCACGCTACTCCATTTTACTCGAACCGGTATGGGCCATTCCGGGCACGATCGTTCTATTCTACGCTCCTTTATATATGAAGGAAGCCGGACTTTCGGACATAGAAATCGGTTTAATCAATTCGGTGAATCTTTATTTTGCCTTTATCTTTCAATTGTTTGCAGGTTCCATTACGAATAAGCTGGGCCGGAAACGAACAACACTGATCTTTGATCTGCTTGCCTGGAGTGTTCCCATGTTCATCTGGGCCTTCTCCCAGAACTTCTGGCTGTTCCTGATCGCTTATTTACTAAACGCAACATCCAAGTTTGTAACGGTCGCCTTTAACTGTCTGATCATAGAGGATGTGGAGGAACACAAACGATCCAAGGTGTTTGCCATTCTCAACATGATTATTACAGGGGCTGGGGTACTCACGCCGATTGCCGGAGTTGTCATTGCTGATTTTGGTATCGTGCCTACATTGGCCAGCATTTACTTTGTCGGGGGCATCCTCATGACCGCCATGTTTTTCATTCGTAACCGATATACGGATGAGACCGAGGTCGGCAAGGAACTTATGGGATTGCATAGTAAAACCCGTGTGCTTCAGAGCTTGGGTTCCAGTCTGCGCCTGTTCGGCAAATCGTTCTACAAACGGAGACTTTTTCCGATTATTCTGATCACGGTGTTGTCCAATCTAATCTTGCAGCTGAATTTCTTTCAGGTCATTTTCTTCAAGGAACAGTTGAAATTTGATGACCGTGTCATTTCGTTTATCCCAGTAGTGACTGCGGTAACCGTCATGCTGCTTTATCTGGTCATCATTCCGCGACTGAAACGGCGTTCGGAGGAAAAGTATGTTGGTTTTTCCATTGTGCTTAGCACGGCCGGAGCCATTCTGTTTCTATTGATCCCTGTGGGGAATATAGGAATGTTGTTTCTCACGCTAATCGTGCTCGCTGCGGGTAACTTCATTTTGCAGACGTACCGGGATTCCCTGCTGATGAACCGATTGGGTACGCATGAGAAAGCCGATATGTTCTCGGCCGTGCAGACCGTCATGACACTTACAGCCATTCCATCCGGTTACCTGACGGGCCTGCTCTACCATCACAATCCAACACTATTGTTCAGTGTGATTCTTGGTCTATATATCGTACTCATGGTCATTATGTTCTTCCTGCCAGATCCGCAAAAGCACTCCCAAGTGCTGGAACCTTACAAAAATATGTAGAAAAAGGGGTTTACTGTATTTGAGGCGAATATGTAGTACAGAAAAAAACTAGAACTACCTCTAGAACATATTTTAACTTGGGAGGCTACTAACAAATGACTAACGTAATGACAACAGAAGCACGGAAGCAATGGAGCTGGATGAACGAACCCGAAACCTGGTCCTACACGGATCAGGGAGGTGTGCTGGTGGAAGCGAAGGCGGACACCGACTTTTTCCAAGATCCAGCGGGGAAACACATTCGTGCAACTGCTCCTTTCTTGTCCATGCCTGTGCCTGGCGATTTCGAAATTACAACCCAATTAACCGTTGATATGAAAAATCAATATGATTCCGGATGCCTGATGGTGATGGCAGATGATCTTAACTGGTGCAAAATTTGTTTTGAATATGATGGAAAAGTGCCTACCATCGTGTCAGTGGTCACACGTGATGGTTCATCCGATGATTGCAATTCGGTGGAAGTCTCCGTACCTAATCCTTATCTGCGTATACGCAAAGTAGAGGACTGCATATCATTCTTTTATTCACCCGATGGTGAAGAGTGGAAACTAATTCGATATTTCGGCATGCCGATTCAAGGGGAACTTCGAGCTGGATTAGTTGTACAATCGCCGACTGGAACGGGCTGTACGTGTCACTTTTTATCCGTGAATGTTACTCATCCGGACTTGACCGCACGTTTCTAATCCGCTCCCCTGGCCGATCATTGGAGGGAGAACAGGTTCATGGTAAAAGCATTTATATTTGATTTTGATGGACTCATTGTGGATACAGAGACGCCCTGGTATTATGCATTTCGCGATATTTATGAAGAGCACGGAGTAGAACTTGGTCTGGAGCTGTGGTCGAAAAATGTGGGGACATCCTTTGAGGAGTTTCATCCATTTCTGTATCTGGAGCAGGCGCTCCAAAAAAAGATAGATCATGATCATATCAAACTTCTCTCTGAACAGAAATACGAAGTCTATTTGGGACAGGCCGCCATTCTTCCAGGGGTGTATGAATTGCTTCAGTCTGCGAGGGAGAAGGGGATTCAACTTGCGGTTGCTTCCAGCTCCACACGGGACTGGGTGCATGGTTACTTGCAGAAATTAGGCATTTTCGATTATTTCACAGTCGTTCATACATCCGAGGATGTGAAGCGAGTGAAACCGGACCCTGAACTGTACCTTCTTGCTCTCCAGAGTCTTGGGATCGAGGCTTCCGAAGCAATTGTGTTCGAAGACTCACCTAATGGCTTGAAGGCAGCCAATGCTGCTGGTATTCGTTGCATCATCGTGCCTAACGAGGTAACACGTGGTCTGGAATTCGCCATGCATGAACTGCGGTTATCCTCGCTGGCCGAGATTGATATGGAGGCGCTTTAATCCAGATACTGCTTGCGTAGCTCGATAGGGGAAATCCCTTCGTATTTTTTAAACACTGATCCAAAGTAACTGGCACTATTGAAACCAACGGCTTTGGCTATTTCATGAGCGGTAGTAGCGTTATTTTCGATGAGCATTTCCTTGGCTTTCAACAGCCGATATCGCATCAGATACTCCAATGGAGTCATTTGAAATTCTTTTTTGAATATCCGATTGAGGTGCTGCTCGGTAACATCCATCTGCTCAGCCAACATGGGGAGAGAAATATCCTGATGATAATTTTGTTTGATAAAAGTAATGAGTTCATCCAATTTTAATCGGGCATCAGAACGTTCGTAAGCACTATAGCGTTCACCTTCAATGGTTAATCTGACCAAAAGCATGTACAGTAATGCGGAGACGTGCCAGATCTGATCCTTGTGCCGGGACTGTAGCGCCAACGTAATTTCACGCAACAGGATATGAAGCATTCCATCCGGCTTGAAGGCGCGCAGCTCCCCGATCTGCAAGGAATGCAAGAACCGTGGCAACAAATAGCCATTGAAAGACAGACAATCAAATCGTAATGAATCACTCAGATTGTGGTAACGGTAGGTTACCTCCGGGAACAAAATGAGAGCGGTCCCTTTTTTGATCGAAAATTCATGATTCTTTGCTGCGATTCGCCCTGTTCCTCCGATGCACTGTACAATGCTGTAATCCCGTGAATGGTCGCTCCAATTCATCAATTCATCAACGGTCAACTGGTTTTGCCCTGTAATCATGAGCGGCATATCGGTATCCAGCGGATTCCCCATGCTAGGTTTCGGCATCGTTGTGTTATTCCTCTTTTCGTTAAAGGATCATGTGCGTAAGTGGCGTGGTTACAGAGTTAAAAGAAACCTAGAAAGAATTATATTACATAAATGGAATAATTTTAATTGAATGACGGGCAATATATAAAACGTTTTCATATAAATGCTTCAACAATTATTTATTGATGAATGAGTATGAACTGTAGTCTGATCAGCCTCTATTTGTGGATCTAAAAGTATGCCTGCCTTGCCAACAGAATGCGAAACGGTATACGCTATAACGAATGAGTGATTAAAGAAAGGAATGCAAACATGAAGAAAGTCATCGTAGTTGGATCGGGTATTCTGGGGGCATCAACAGCCTATCAATTAGCCAAACATGGCGCAGAGGTCATCATCATAGATCGAAAAGATATAGGACAGGCGACGGATGCAGCTGCTGGGATCATCTGTCCATGGCTGTCACAGCGACGTAATCAGGACTGGTATCAGCTCGCCAAGGCTGGTGCGCGGTTCTATCCGGGCATCATAGCGGAGCTTAAAGCCGAAGGAGAAACGGAAACCGGTTATGCTCAAGTGGGCGCGCTTAGTATTCATACGGATGTGGACAAAATCAACAAGATGGAAGAGCGGGCCCATCTTCGCAAAGCAGATGCGCCGGAGATTGGCGACATTACACCTCTTGATGCCAAAGAAACCCGTGATCGTTTTCCTCTACTGGATGAACGTTATCAATCGGTACATATCAGCGGTGCTGCACGTATAGATGGAAGGGCGCTGCGCGATGCCTTGATCCGGTCTGCACAGCGAAATGGAGCGGAAGTGATCCATGGAGACGCCACGCTTCAATTCAAAGCGGATCGGGTCATTGGTGTGAATGTTAATGATCAGAGTTTCTTGGCAGATGAAGTCGTTGTCTGTGCAGGTGCATGGGCCAACGAACTGCTGAAGCCGCTCGGCATACACTTTAAAGTGCATTATCAAAAGGCACAAATTATGCATCTACATGTCGCGGATGGGGAGGATACAGGCCGCTGGCCTGTGATCATGCCACCTTCTGATCAATATCTGCTGGCCTTTGATCAACAGAAGATCGTGATTGGTGCCACTCATGAAAATGATGTGGAGGGTTATGATACAAGAGTAACTGCAGGGGGCATGCAGGAAGTTTTGAATAAAGGTCTGGAACTGGCGCCTGGGCTAGCCAATAGCACATTCCAGGAAGTAAGAGTTGGGTTCCGTCCGTTTACACCTAGCTTTCTACCAGTAATGGGGGCTGTCCCAGGCTGGCAAGGTCTGATTACCGCGAATGGACTTGGTGCCTCTGGATTGACCATGGGTCCTTTTATCGGGAGTCAACTGGCGAAACTAGCTCTCGGCATGGAGCTGGATATCAATATTGAGCCCTATACTGTTGGCAAAGCAATGGATGATATTAAAAGAGGTGAGTCATGACATATTCACAACGTTTATCCGATGGAGCGAACTTGTCCGACATCATATATCTGGAGCATCAGATCGGTACGACGAAAGAAAAACTGCGCATAGCTTTGGAGAAACAAGAAACATACAAACGCGAATTGTCGGAATTGAAGTCATCATCAATCAGAAATGCATCCGAAGACAGTTCTGAAGAGCAAATTTTAATGGAGAAGGTAAGCCAAACGAAGAACTTGATTGAAACCCTGTCTGAACAACTGGAGCAACTACAGGAAACATTGGCGAAACTAGGCGATTGATCGGTTAGTATGGCTTATTTCTATGAAACGCCGACAGAAATAATATACGATACGTATAAAACAAAAACCCCTTATATAAAGGGGTTTTTCTGATTTAGTTCAAATGGTTTATATCAATAAATGAACGTATGGTATAAAATGGAATCAGGTGCTGAACTGTCAATTCAGGTACCCATGTAACCAATCACGAAACTATGCTGAGAGGTGGATTCCAAATGTATAAAGAAGTGATACGTGTTGAGGACATCACGGGGTTTCAGTCCAGGTCTGAAGAGTTTTTCCCACTGCACTGGTTTCGAAAAATGCTGTCCGAGCATCCTGTGTACTATCACGAAGATACAAACACCTGGAATGTGTTCAGATACGATGATGTGAAGCAGGTTCTGAGTAATCATGAATATTTTTCGGCCGAAGGAACCCGGACGACCATTGCCGTTGGAGCGAAGAACAATGAAGGCACACCTCCAGACAAATTAAACATATCAAGTATCGATCCCCCCCGTCATCAAAAAAGTCGTTCGTTGTTATCTGCTGCTTTTACACCGCGTAGTCTGAAAAACTGGGAGCCACGCATTCGCAACATTGCAGAGCAGCTGGTAGCAGATATTGAGCCGAATACAACCATTGATATTGTTCAAGCGTTGGCTGCTCCGCTGCCTTCGATGGTTATGGCTGATCTGCTCGGCATCCCTCTCACAGACAGTCATCGCTTCAAGAACTGGGTAGATATTCTGTTTCAACCTACCAATCCGAAGACTGCTGAAGAGAGTGAACTGAAAAAACAAATTGCAGCGCAAGAGTACTATCAATTCCTGTATCCTATTGTGGTTCATAAACGGACTCATCCTGGTGAGGATATCATTACCGATCTGTTGAACGTTGATGTTGAGGGGGAGAAGTTCACGGAGGATGAGGTTGTTCGCACGACCATGCTTCTGCTTGGAGCCGGTATAGAGACAACGAGTCATATGGTTTCAAATACGTTCTATTCCTTCCTGTACGATGACCCAAGTCTGTATGATCAACTAAGACAGAATCCCGAATGGGTTCCGCTCGCAGTAGAAGAAATGCTTCGTTATCGGTTCCATAATGCCAAGCGGCATCGGACAGTGAAGCAGGAGAACCAACTGCTCGGAGTGGATTTAAAAAAAGGAGACGTCGTCATCTCTTGGATGAGTGCAGCCAATATGGATGAGCAGATGTTTGAAGACCCGTTTGAGCTGAATATTCATCGTCGTAATAACAAAAAACATCTTACCTTTGGTAATGGCCCACACTTTTGTCTAGGTGCCCCGCTGGCAAGAATGGAACTAAGCATTGCCTTGACAGCATTTGTGGAGAAGATCGCTCGGATTGAACCGGTGGAGTCCTTTGATCTGGAGAATAATCTGGCCACTTCAGCTCCGGGGCAGTCGTTGACCCATCTGCCAGTGAAGATCGTTGCCGAGTGAGAAGGAATCATACGGGATACAACCTAAAAAGCGGCAGATCAGACGTAACGTCTTGATCTGCCGCTTTGTTATGCAAGCAAGTATGAGGCTGGAGACCTTAATTTGAATTCATAGAAACTTTTTGTCTTACAACCTGTTTGATTTCTTCCTCTTTGGCTTGTTTGGTACGTTTGATAAAGAAGGAAAGAACCAATCCCACAACAGCGATGCCGATGATAACAACATACGCATCATTGATACCCTGGATCATGGATTCTGTAGCAAGCTGTTTTTGACTGAGACCATTGGCTGCTCCAGTCGCCATCATATCTTGTACGTGTGCCGTTGTACGGGAGGTCATGACACTTACGAGCAATGAAGTACCTACAGCGCCAGCTACTTGTCTGACGGTGTTGGAGATAGCTGTACCGTGTGCACCAAGTCTTGGTGGCAGTTGGTTAAGCCCCGCAGTCTGAATCGGCATCATGAGCAAAGCCATACCAATTCGGCGGCCGGTTGACATTAACACCAGGTAACCATAACTGGTTGAGTCCGTTAAGTCGATGAAACCAATTGTCGTCACGATGGTGATCACCATCCCGATAACAGCAAGCCATTTCGCTCCAAATCGGTCAAATAATTTTCCGGCTACTGGCATCAGGAAGCCCATGACAAGCGCACCCGGCAGAAGCAATAATCCGGACTCCAGTGCAGTGTAACCACGTGCGTTCTGGAGATACAAGGGAAGCAACATCATGTCAGCATACATGATCATTGTAATCGCGATACTGATAACCGTGGTCAGGGAGAACATATTGTACTTGAAAGCCCGCAGATCAAGCAGCGGAGTTTCGGAAACGAGCTGACGCCATGTAAACAGGGCAAGAGAAACAATTCCAGCCGCAATGCAGATAAGAACTTCTGCACTTGACCATCCCAGACTTCCTGCTCTGCTGAAACCATAGAGCAATGCGCCAAATCCGATCGTGGAGAGCACCACACTGATTGTGTCGAACTTTGTGTTGACCCGTTCGGATACATTCTTCAGGTATACAAACGCAAAAGCAATGACAATAAGAGTTAATGGAATCATGCCGTAGAACATCGTTTGCCAAGAGTAGTTCTCTAGGATATAACCGGCAAGGGTAGGCCCGATTGCAGGGGCAAAAATGATGGCAAAACCAACCATACCCATCGCAGATCCTCGTTTTTCAGGGGCAAACAAGGTCAAAATAACGTGCATCAAGAGCGGCATGATAATGCCGGCGCCCGCTGCCTGAATCATACGTCCTGTCAGCAATGTACCAAAGTTGGTTGCAAGAGCGGATACGATGGTACCAATCAGGAAAATAAACATGGAAGCTTGGAATAATTGCTTGGTTGAAAAGCGTTGCATGAAGTAGGCAGTAATGGGGATAAGCACCCCGTTCACCAGCATGTAACCTGTCGTTAACCATTGTGCTGTTGCGGCGGAGATGTTAAAATCACCCATCAGTTCCGGTGTAGCGACACTCATGATCGTTTGGTTCAACGTTGCAAGGAAGGCTCCCAAAATCATGATAAACAGGATGGGGCCTTTCTTTACGGATAATTCTTCTTGTACTCTAGCCTGACTCAATCCTTTTCATCCTTTCAATCCACGCGTGACTAAATTTACAACGTGTTGTATAGTTTACATTGTATTTATTGAATTATATACATATTCGGACAGATTACAATTTACGTTATGACGTGTTTTCGTCGTTTATTTTACAAATAAAATGAATTTGTTGTGTAAATCAAAAATAAACGACTGATTGTTTAAAATTGTAATGTTTAAAATTTGATAGGAGGTATACACGTGAAAGACGAGAAGAAATCAGCTGTGGACCCAAGAATATTGCGAACGCGTCAGTTAATTCGAGGTGCATTTGTTGAATTGCTGCAGGAAATGGATATTGAGAAGTTGTCAGTCAACAAAATTGCCGAACGAGCGACGATCAATCGGGTAACCTTCTACCTGCACTATCGTGATATTACGGATATGATGGAGAAGATGGCCGATGAGATGATCGAGCATATTGAACGGATCGTGGATGAATATGCTCCTCATTTTGAGAAGCAAAGGACGGAAGAGGCTTGGCCTGTTCTGGTCAAGTTACTGGAGCATTTTGCAGAGAACGCCTCGTTCTATCAGGTGGTACTTGCTACAAAGCGCACACCGATTTTTACCGAAAGATTGCTCAAATTGTTGAGTACGCTGGTGAAAGCCAAAATTGATCGGGTAGAAATGGAAGATGAACTCGAAGAATCCGGCATTCATAAGGAGATTGCAATCTGGTACGGTTCTTCCGCTCTGATTGGTACCATCGTTGCCTGGTTGCGTAATGATATGCCTTATTCACCACATTTCCTGGCGAAACAATTCTCGTTGATTCGCTCGTACTCTTATAATGACCTGATATAATCAATTGCAGCTAACGTTAACAGAGGAGGACTAATGTAATGAAATATAGTGCAGAACGTATCTATGTACGATTTTGGAAGGTGGAAGATGCCTCACTGCTTCTGGATCTACAGGTTCGCAATCGTGCGGAAATCGAGAAAATCTCAGCGAGTAATCGGGATGAGTCTTTCTACAGATTGGAAGGGCAAAGGTCACTCATTGAGAGCTGGGACAAGAAGAAAGAAGAAGGAAATCGCTATTCTTTTGGTATTTTTCTACATACAGCGGATGAACTCGTCGGTGAAATTTCTTTGTTCGAGATCATACTGGATTCTACCCCAAAATGGATCGTTGGTTATGTGACGGATACTCTGCATCAAGGAAAAGGATATATGAGCGAAGCCCTGCAATGTGTGCTTGAATTTGCCAAACATGAAACTGAAATTACACGCATCGAGGCTGGCGCGGTACCTGATAATACAGGGTCCATCCGTGTACTTCAAAAGGCAGGATTCTCAGCGTGCGGGTCACAGTCTGTCCCGATCCAGGGAACGTTAAAGGAACATACGATGTTTGCTGTGGATATACAATGAGCAGGATGTATCAGGATTAACTATAATTTGAACCATATATTCATACGTATTGGAGAGGACAGAAAAACCTATGGCTACTATACTCGTTGCTGACGACGATCCGAACATTCGCGAACTCGTCTGTCTCTTTCTCAAAAACGATGGATTCACGACGGTGGAAGCTGCGGACGGTAAGGAAGCTCTCACCGTGTACGGCGAGACGCCAGTGGATCTGGTCGTGCTTGATATTATGATGCCTGTTATGGACGGCTGGGCATTATGCAAGGAACTCCGCAGAGCCAATCCCGATCTCCCGTTACTCATGCTGACGGCGAGAGGTGAGACGTGGGAGAAGGTGAAGGGATTCGAACTGGGTACGGATGATTATTTGACGAAACCGTTTGATCCATTGGAACTGACCGCCCGTGTCCGAGCATTACTGAAGCGTTACAAAATTGGCTCCACACATACAATCCAGTTTGGCAACGTTATTCTGGACCGTCAGACTTATAAGGTGATGAGAGGCACAGAGTCGCTTACGTTACCGCTTAAGGAGTTCGAATTGCTGTATAAGCTTGCTGGAACACCTGGGCAAGTCTACACACGTGAACAGTTAATTGATCAGATATGGGGTATTGATTACGCCGGAGATGATCGAACGATAGACGTACATATCAAGCGCCTGCGCGAACGATTCGCCACGACACCTGATTTTCGGATTGAAACGGTGCGTGGGCTAGGATACAGACTTGAGGTCCATGAATGATCAGATCATTATACATTCGTGTGGTGCTCACCTTTCTGATTTCTGTCATCGCTGGTACAGTTATTTCTTTTTTTATGTCAACCTGGATATTCGAAGATAAATTGAACGAAAATGCCCGAATTAACATACGCAACTTTGGCCAAGACGTAGTGCAGATATATAAGACGATGCCTCTGGATGAAGCAGAATTATTCGTTAGCAATATGAAACAGCTTGATTCATATCATATTCGAATTTATGATGCAACGGGCAAACTCCAGACATATGGGAAGCTTAATGGACATAAATCAGCTGCTGTATCGATGGAGCAACTCAAAAAAGTTTTAAATGGAGGGGTTGTTCAAGACACACCCAAGGGGATCGCTACCGTTCTTTTGGGGCTACCGATTAAGACGGAAATGGGCACAAAAGCGATGTTTTTGGAAACTCTCGCACCGCCCTCCGCCTCTTTTGTAGTCCAGTTTGGCTTAATCTTTGCAAGCTGTTCGTTGATTGCAGGAAGTCTGTTGATTCTGATTGCTTCTGTATACCTGGTGAGACCGATCAAGAAATTGACCAAAGCGACCAAACGGATTGCAGCTGGAGATTTCAATGTCAAGCTGAACATCAAGCAAACGACTGAAATAGGTACGTTGGCTCGCAGCTTTGAAGAAATGATGCATGATCTGCAGCAGTTGGAGCAGATGCGCAGGGAATTCGTTACAAATGTTTCGCATGAGGTTCAGTCTCCGCTCACCTCGATATCCGGTTACGCTTCGGCACTGAAGCAAGTAAATCTCTCCGAACAAGAACGAAACCGTTACCTGGATATTATCATCTCTGAAGCAAAACGAATGTCCAAAATGAGCGATAGCCTGCTCAAGCTGAGTTTGCTTGAATCGCAGTCACAGCAACTACGGCTTAACACCTTAAGCCTTGATGAACAGATCAGGAGGGTCATTGTGGCGCTTCAGCCGCAATGGTCTGGGCGCAACATTCATTTCGAGCTTGATTTGGAGAACGTGAAGGTAACGGCTGATCACGATCAGTTAAATCAGGTATGGACCAATATCATCGGAAATAGCATCAAGTTTTCCAAGGATGGCGGTATGATTAAAGTCAGTATCGAAGAGGATTTCAACCATGTAAGTGTCCGAATATCCGACACGGGCATTGGAATTCCCCTGGAAGACCAGAAGCGTATATTCGACCGTTTTTTCAAGGCAGATCGTTCCCACAGTCGTAAATACGACGGGAGTGGTATGGGATTAGCAATCGTTAAACAGATCGTGTCCCTTCATCAGGGTGACATCCGAGTGGAAAGCGAACCTGGTCAAGGCACGATCTTTATTATCACGTTGCCCATCCATCCACCAACGGATAGTTAGGCAAACAGGATAGGGCCAATGAATAGAATATCCATCGGATTATCTAAACCGAATGTTCATGTCCTATGTAACATGCAAGCTTCTTTGTATGTTACATAGGACATTTTTTTTGCTTGTTCATACTCTGTTCATATTCCGGTCATGGGGAGTACATCTTTCTTGATTAGGATTTCTTAAGCAGCCTGCCAGGCTAATATACAGATGAGGATAGGAGCAGATGAACGTGAAACATCAAGGAGACAAAGGAGTACAGAGTCAGAGTCAAAGTAAAAGTAAAAGCAAAATAAAGAAAGTGTTAGGCATTTTGCTTAAAGTGCTTGCCGCAATCCTTATAGCAATCTTACTTTTTGTAGCTACCGTTTATACCGTCAACAAAATCAGCAGTTATTCGGAGCAAAAAAGAATGGAGCCGTACGGACAACATGTATCCGTAGATGGGAAAAATATGAATGTGTTCATTCAAGGCGAAGGCGAGGAAACGATTGTGCTTCTGCCGGGTTTTGGAACAGCGTCACCTGCACTTGATTTTAAGCCGCTCATTTCTGAATTATCTCCCGATTATAAAGTCGTCGTGGTTGAACCTTTTGGTTATGGATTGAGTGATCAGACCGAAAAGGAACGCAGTACAGCAAATATCGTCAGTGAAATTCATGAAGCGTTAAAGAGTCTACATATTGATCGTTATATCTTGATGGGTCATTCCATCTCGGGGATCTATAGTCTGGATTATGTGAACAAATATGCAGATGAAATAAGTGCATATGTTGGGTTGGATACCAGTGTTCCAGCGATTAGTGAACAGAAGGTTGAATCATCAGATACACAACCGATTAAATGGTTCCGCAACTTGGGTTTCGCCCGAGTGCAACTGAAACTGAGTGCTGACCCTTATGATGGACTGCCTTATGATGAGCAAACGAAAGAACAATTGAACATTCTGATACGCAAAAATATGTATAATACCACGCAATTAAATGAGGCAGAAAGTATGTATTCCAACTTTAAAGCATCTGAACAACTAACTTTCCCTGTTAATCTTCCGGTTCTTTTCTTTGTTCAAAAGAATCATCCGGCAGCAGATAATTGGGTTCCGGAACACGAGAAGTTAATAGAGAACTCTGTGCGTGGTGAAGTGGTGCTGCTGGAAGCAAATCATTATTTGTATCGTTCCCACGCCAAAGAAATTGCTGAAAAATTCAGGGGATTTATGACGCAGCAGTAAATATAAATGAATTAGCTTGTTCATATTCAGTTCATATTGACGTCACGGGGAGTACATTTTCATTGGATAAGATTTCATTAGCAGCAAAAAAGACAAGCGAACTACCAGTTCAAGACAGGAGAAGATAACACTGACGACGCAGCCAGCGGAAAAGAAAACAAAGAATAGATCAAGGGCCAAAAAAGTGAGAAACATGATACTGAAAATAGTAGGAGCAATCGTAATCGCCATTATTCTATTTCTAAGTATTGTTTATATCACAAATGTGGTCAGTAGTAATTCAGAGGCCAAGAAAATAGACTTCTATGGTCAGCATGTATCTGTAGACGGGAAAAATATGAATGTGCTCATTCAAGGCGAAGGTAAGGAAACGATTGTACTTCTGCCTGGTTTTGGAACAGCTGCACCAGCGCTTGATTTTAAACTGCTCATCGATGAACTATCACCATATTACAAAGTTGTTGCAGTTGAACCTTTCGGTTATGGATTGAGTGATGAGACTGAAAAAGAACGAACCACAGAGAATATCGTAAGTGAAGTTCATGAAGCTCTGCAGCAACTCGATATTCATCAGTACATGCTCATGGGTCACTCCATTGCAGGCATTTATGGCATTGATTATGTGAACAAATATCCGGATGAGGTGACAGCATTTGTCGGAATTGATAGCAGTGTTTCAACCCAACCGGGTATGGATGCCAAATTACCTACAAAAATGTTCGCATTTCTTAAAAAATCAGGTCTCCAAAGATTGGTGGTCAAATTTAGTAGTGACCCCTATGCTGGACTCGCATTTGATGAACATACCGTAGAAGAGATGAAAATGCTGTCGAGTAAAAACTCAAATAGTCCCACGATGTTAAATGAGATGGGTCATATCTCTTCCAATTTTAAAGGAGTTCAAGGTTTAACCTTCCCTAAAGACCTTCCACTTCTTCTCTTTGTACAAGCCAATAATGAAGGTGTAGAAGGATGGATACCGCTGCATGAAGGGCAGATCAAAGATTCAGTACATGGGAAAGTAATCACAATGGATGGCGAACATTACTTGCACCATACGTTATTTAAAGAAATAGCTGAAGATGTAAGAGCATTCATGAACGAAGCGAAGTAAAGATCCTTTAAAAGTACACTCGTGATTTAAGAGATGTGTGTGAATGAATTTGGAAAACAGTCCTGAGAGGCTGTTTTTCCATAATACGATTAATTTGGCCGTTGCCGTGATGAGAGAGAGGAATTCAAATGAGATTATTTGAGATACTGTTAGTTCTATCCTGTTTCGCTTTACTCGTAGACCTACTATTTATTAAAAGAAGTGCAAAGAAAACAGGCTGGGGTTTGGGAATAGGAAGTAGCGTTATACTCGTAGTTCAATTGTTGGTTGAGGGATACAGATGGCAGTTGCTTGTGGTATATATCATGACGGCTTTATTCATAATCATCGTTTTATTCAGACACTCCGAAAAGATGATGAATCTAAAAATAGGGAAGTTCTTGAAATATAGTTTATCTTCCCTGATTGTCATTCTGCTGGTTGGTTCTACTGCCTTGTCTGTATACTTACCTGTCTTTAATTTGCCGAAGCCGGATGGTCCAAAGAAAGTGGGTACTCAAACCTTTCATTTTACAGATCGGAACAGAGATGAGGTCTTCACTGAAGATCAAAGCGATAAGAGAGAACTAATGGTTCAAGTTTGGTACCCTACTGAAAATAGGAATAATATCAAGCGTGACACGCTGTTTCCAAAAGATAAAGAAATGTTCAAAACGTATATTCAGAGCTTCTCTGCTTCTTTAAAACTGCCCGAATTTGTGCTCGACTACTGGAAGTATAGCCAAACCAACTCTTATGAAAATGTAGAAATATTACCTTCTACAAGTCCTTATCCCTTGGTACTGCTATCTCATGGTATGGGAACCAGTAGAGTTCTACATGCATCACAGGCCGAGAATCTGGCCAGTCATGGGTTTATCGTGGTCACCATCGATCATACGTATAGCACCTTTGCTACCCTTTTTCCAGATGGCCGTGTAACGGATTATAAAAAAAGTACGACTACACTAGATGAACGTACAAAAACAGGGAATATATGGACGAAAGACGTGGAGTTTGTAATTGATCAAATCAAAAAGCTGAATTCAGGTGCAATCGAAAGTCAATTTAAAGGGAAGATCGATTTAAATAACATAGGCGTGATGGGGCATTCTTTTGGGGGTGCAACCGCGTTTAATGCAACGTATTTAGATCAGAGAATCAAGGCCGGGGTTAATATGGATGGCTCACTATATGAAGTGGAAAATAGAGATGATATAAACAAGCCGTTTATGTTCATCCGATCGGGAAATTTTGAAGACTGGTTAGCCAATTTTGAAGCGGATAGAAATTCGGATGATGAAGTAACTAAATTTCTTTCAGATGAGCTGCACATTATGAAAAATGTTATCAATCATGGGGGAAATGTGATTTATGTAGAAGGAACCCAACACTTCAATTTCACGGACCTTCAATTCTATTCGGAGCTGGTTAAACTGTCCGGGATCACAGGAGACATCAATGGTAAAAGAGGATCAAACATCGTAAATCAATATGTACTCGATTTCTTTAACAAGCAATTGAAAGGAACGGGCGGAACTCTGATTCAGGGGCCGAGCGACAAGTATCCAGAGGTGAAATTTGTAGATCCAGAGGAACTCTAATAACCAAAACACTTAAAATTCAGGAGATGATGTGAATGGGACGACAAAAGGGAAAACGAAATTCAACTGCCGTGTTAACTCTGGTATTAACGATGTTAGCTCCAATGTCTGCAATGGCCGCGCCTGCTACAAGTAGCAGCAGTTTTACGTATGAACCAACCAAGAAAACAGTGATGGAGAAAGCCAAGTTACTCACCGAGAAACATGGAATTACAAGCCTGCAATATGCCCTTATCGATGGTGGCGAGATTGTGGTGTCCGGTCAGACGGGTAAAAACGATAAAAACAACAAGGTGCCTCTTACGTCGGATACGATCTATGGCATAGGGTCAACGAGTAAAATGTTCCTCACAGCTTCTGTTATGAAGTTAGTTGACGAAGGCAAGGTGGATTTGGATCTGCCTGTTGTGAACTATATACCTGAATTTCAGATGAAAGATCATCGCTACAAACAAATCACACCACGCATGCTGTTGAATCATTCTTCCGGTCTGCTGGGCAGCACTGGCAGCAATGCCACATTGTACGGAGATAATGATACGTACTCACATGATACGTTTCTCGAGCAATTGGCGAGTCAAAACCTGAAGGCAGATCCCGGCGCATTCTCGGTGTATAGTAACGATGGGTTTACGTTATCTGAGATTATGGTTGAACGTGTTAGCGGCATGAGTTTTACAGCTTTTATACACCGATATTTTACGGAACCTCTGGACATGAAACATACCAAAACACCACAGGATGTGGTTGACACGGCAGCAATGGCGGGAATCTATTCTCCTATGTATGAGGGTCAGCTTCCACAAGAGAATTATAATGTTATCGCTACTGGAGGCATTTATTCCACCGCTGAAGATCTTGCGAAGTTTTCACAAATCTTCACGGGAGAGGTCCAAGGCATTCTTACCCATAAGTCTGTAGAAGCCATGGCGCAAGAAGAATACAAAAGAGGCATGTGGCCAGAGGATGGCGATACGTCTATAGCTTACGGTTTAGGGTGGGATAGTGTAAATCTGTACCCATTCAGTGAATACGGTATCAAGGCAGTAACAAAAGGTGGAGATACCATATCGTATCACTCATCATTAGTCGTACTGTCGGAATATAATCTGGCTGCAGCCGTTACCTCATCAGGTGGGACAAGTGCCAAAGATCAGTTCATTGCGAGTGAATTATTACTCAGCGCCCTTGAGGAAAAGGGCATTATTACAGAACGGAAGCCAGAAAAATCGTTTGGTGTGCCAGTGAAGGCAGATATACCTAAAGAAATAGCCACGAATGCAGGTATATATGGCGGCAATAATTCGGTTAAGAAGATCGAAATGAATACTGCTGGACAAATGACTGTATCCACACCCGCAGCTCCAAGTGATCCGGCTCAAAAATACACCTATACAGCGGATGGTACTTTTGTTAATGATGAAGGCACGGAAAAGTTGAAATTTGTTAAGGAAAAGAATGGAAGGACTTATCTGTGGTATCGATCTTATATATCCTTGCCAGGACTTGGACAATTGGCTTTCTCCGAATATAAAATGGAGAAGCTGGAAGCCAATGAGTTATCCCAGGATATTACGGCCTCATGGGAGCAGCGTGAAGGTAAAAAATATTACCTGGTGAATGAGAAATATACATCAACGGTTTATCTCAATTCGGCACCAATCCTCCCTATTCATTTGGACAAGGAGACCCCAGGGTATATATCCAATACTAAGATTATTGGAGCAAACGAAGCAGTCACGGAGCTGCAAATCCCTGGCCTGGCTGGACGTGATACAAAGGAGAGTTATTTTGCTAAAAAGAACGGGGTAGAGTACATTACAGCCGTTGGTAGCATATACGCCAGTGAGGAAATGGTACAACCACTCTATTCGGGTAAACAATCTCTAGCAACGATTCAAGCAGATGGATATGCCAGATGGTTTTCGATACCAGCAACGGTGAAAGGAAAAGTGATGACGGTTAAAATGCCTGCAACTGGCGCCTTTGCCGTATATGATCAGAAGGGTATTTGTATTAATCACACCGTAGTCAGCGGTCAGAATGAGGTTGTATTACCAGAAAACGGCCGCATTGTATTTGCAGGTGACGTGGATTCCACATTTGAAATTTCATTGAAAAAGTAACAATAGATTTGGTGCAGTGAAGGATGATGATTTTCGGAGAAGATTAAATAGTGTCGCTAACAAAAGAAGTCGCGAAATCGCGGCTTTTTTCTGTTGAGGAGAGGGTGAACATACATACTTCGTTATCTATTGGAAAATTTAGGTTGACACTTCTTTTTGTCGCGTATACAATCGTATACATGAATGCGCTGTATACATATGTATACACGTAATGGGGGTGGCACAAATGAGAGATCGTCCTATCGAAGAGATGGATGGAAGTGTACGTCAAGGTGAGCGTCCGAGACGTGATATGAGTGATAGCGAGCAACGTGGAGAACGTTCCAAACGTGGCAGAGGGCATGGTGAACATCAGGGAAAACGGGGCCATGGTGCGCAAACATTCCGTCGCGGCCGGATTCTTGTATTTCTGGAACAAATGCAGAATCGAAGAACAACGCTTGTCCGACAACTTGGACAGGAGGAGTACGAACATATTCGCCCGATGATCAGTGGAGAGTTGAAAGCTATTGATCAGGTCATCGACGAGTATATCCATCTTTTCGAGCTGCAAAATGAAGATGTAAGTCCCAATAAGGATCTGGAGAGTGAGAGTGAACAAGTATGATTCGTCGTTTTTTTTCGTATTATCGTCCCTATAAAAAACTGTTTTTGATTGATTTTGGATGCGCTGTACTCGCAGGGCTTCTGGAGTTGGCTTTCCCCCTTGCCGTCAGCAAATTCATTAATGAATTGTTGCCAGGTCAGGATTGGCCTCTTATTTTGCTTGCCTGCGTTGTGCTGTTATCCATCTATGCACTTAATACGGTATTGAACTATGTCGTTACATACTGGGGACATATGCTTGGCATTAATATTGAGACCAACATGCGTGAGAAGATGTTCGCTCACTTGCAGAAGCTGTCCTTCCGTTTCTTTGATAATCGTAAAACAGGCCACTTAATTGGTCATCTTACGAATGATCTGAACGATATCGGCGAGGTTGCTCACCATGGACCTGAAGATGTGTTTATTGCAGTGATGACATTAATCGGATCATTCTGGCTGATGGCTAACATTAATCTTGAGCTTGCGCTGCTTACCTTTATCATTATCCCAATTATGGCTTGGGTTATTATCGTATTTGGTGGCCGTATGACAAAGACCTATCGGCGACTTTTCGGAGACGTCGGCAATTTCAATGCGCGCATTGAAGATAACGTTGGTGGCATGCGTGTTGTGCAATCGTTCGCCAACGAAGAGCATGAGAAAGAACTTTTTGCGGTGGATAATCAGAATTTCCGTAAAACCAAACTGCTTGCCTACAAAACGATGGCAAAAAGTATCTCGGTCAGTTATATGATGATGCGACTGGTTACGGTGTTTGTCATGATCAGCGGGGCTTGGTTTTATATCGATGGCAGAATCAATATGGGTGACTTTATGGCCTTCCTGCTGCTGTCGAATATCTTCTTCCGTCCTATCGAGAAGATTAACGCAGTCATCGAAAGTTATCCGAAGGGCATCGCTGGTTTCAAGCGTTATCTGGAGATCATTGATACAGAACCTGAAATTGCGGATAACAAAAACGCCTTGGAATTCGAAAGTGTGAAGGGCGATATTCGTTTCGAGAACGTCTCGTTCGGATATGAATCCAGTCGGCGTATCTTAAATGATATCAGTCTGTCTGTTCGACCAGGGGAAACCGTTGCTTTTGTTGGACCGTCAGGCGCAGGTAAGACAACGATTTGCAGCTTGCTTCCGCGATTCTATGAGGTAGAAGAGGGGCGAATCACTGTAGATGGTGTGGATATTCGGGATGTTAAGCTTCAATCGTTGCGTAAGCATATCGGAATCGTTCAACAGGATGTATTTTTGTTCTCGGGTACCATTAAGGAGAATATTGCTTATGGTGACCTGAGTGCAACGGACGAACAGATCTGGGATGCCGCTCGCCGTGCCTCATTGGAGGAATTGATTCTTACGTTGCCGGACGGCATGGATACTGTCATTGGTGAGCGTGGAGTCAAGCTATCCGGAGGACAGAAGCAACGGTTATCCATTGCTCGTATGTTCTTGAAAAATCCACCCATTCTTATTCTGGATGAGGCAACCTCTGCACTGGACACGGAAACGGAAGCACTGATCCAGCAATCACTGGCTGAATTGTCGGTGGGTAGAACGACACTTGTGATTGCGCACCGATTGACAACGATCAAGAATGCAGATCGAATCATTGTAGTGAACACAGATGGTATTGCTGAACAGGGTAACCATGAGGAATTGGTCGCCGCTGGAGGCATATACAGCCGTCTTCATCAGGTACAATATAGTCACTCTTAATCCATATAAATCAAATTTACACTGGCCACTCCGATGACAGAACAACCTTCCGATCGCTGTTATCCCCAGATTTTTTGATTCCTTCTAGAAAGGGGAAATTCGGGGATAAAGTATCTAAATCAAGTAAACCTTGCCGCGCATATGCGTGGCTTTTTTCTGTTTGGATGTTAAAAATGAGGTTAAATGCTAAGCAAAAGATAATGTTGACAACGTCCACTAACGTGATTATTATAATGTTGACAATGTCCACTAAAAAGGAGGGTTTGACATCAACTCTCAGTACATAAATCCAGATATACTGGCTGACATGCGACGTTTTAACCGTTTTTATACCAACATACTTGGTGTACTCGACAAGCATATTCTCGGAACTGGGTATTCGTTTGCAGAAGTACGAGTCATTATTGAGATTGGAATTCGGGGGGAGAGCATTGCGAACAATCTGGTAGATACATTGACCATTGATCGCAGTTACATGAGCCGAATTGTGAACAAGCTGTCCAAGGAAGGACTGCTGGTGAAAGTGAATTCTGCTGCCGATAGCCGGGTCAGTCTGATTCGTCTGACAGCCAAGGGTGAGGAACTGTATGCCCAATTGAATGATCGATCCGATCAACAGATCCTGAAGCTGATGCAAGAATTGAATGAAGAAGAGATTCAAGAGGTATACACCTCCATGATGAACATACAAGAGAAGTTGAACAAGAAGGCAGGAGAGACAACACGATGATACGATTTGAATGTGATTATAACGAAGGTGCGCATGAACGAATTTTACAAAGACTGATGGAAACCAATATGGAACAGACGAGCGGGTATGGCACGGATGAGCATTGCGAACGGGCGAGAATGCTTATTCGTCAGGCATGTGACAATGAGCAAGCTGATGTTCATTTTTTGGTTGGCGGTACACAGACAAATACAACGGTGATTGCATCTATTTTGCGTCCTTATCAAGGTGTAATTGCAGCGAGCTCAGGACATATTGCGGTTCATGAGACGGGGGCTATTGAAGCAACGGGTCATAAGGTACTCACGGTTCCAAGCGAGGACGGAAAGATCACGCCTGAGCAGGTTAGAGCAGTCTACGATGCGCACATGAATGAGTCGTCACCGGAACACTGTGTTCAACCAGGAATGGTCTACATTTCCCAACCAACGGAGAATGGAACGATGTACAGCAAGGCAGAACTGCAAGCATTGCATACAGTGAGCAGAGCATGTGGTCTTCCGTTTTTCGTGGATGGAGCACGTCTTGGATATGCACTCGCTTCACGCAATTGCGATATGACACTTGCTGACCTTGCACGCTTGTGTGATGTATTTTACATCGGGGGAACCAAGATTGGCGCATTGATGGGAGAGGCGGTTGTCATCCTGAAAGATGCACTGAAACCGGATTTTCGTTATATGATCAAACAAAAAGGTGGCCTGCTTGCCAAAGGCAGATTGCTGGGAATCCAATTTGTAACGTTGTTCGAAGATGGTCTGTACCTCGATATTTCTCGCCATGCCGTAGATATGGCCTTGAGAATTCATGACTCACTTGAACAGCAGGGGGTGCGCTTCCTGTACGATTCACCAACCAACCAGCAGTTTCCGATTCTGCCTGATCGTTTGCTTGAGAAATTACGCAGCGGTTATACGTTCACCTTCTGGGAAAAGGTTGACGATACACACAGTGCGGTACGGTTCTGCACCAGCTGGGCAACTCGTCAAGAGAATGTGGATGCACTGACTCGTGATATCGCTCAATTATTGCACGAAGAGATCAAGGTTCCTGAACGGGTCGAAGTATTGGTCTAATCTTGTTCAAAAATTAAGGGAACAGTTCCGATTTCCTTCTCATAAATACGAGTATTTTGAAAAATTCCAAAAGCAATTACGCAGAATTCTGATACTGAAAAAAGGACAACCCATTGTGGTTGTCCTTTTTGGTTTGCCTTTTTGTGAGATAGAGAGTGCATACTCGGTTACTCACTCAAGGCCATATCATATTTCTCTTTCAGCCGTCGGATATCGGCTCTTGGAGGCGCACCGAACATGCGTGCATATTCGCGGCTGAACTGAGACGCACTCTCGTAACCAACCCGAAATGCTACATCTGCCGCATCAGCAGATTCGGCCATCAGAAGTCGCCGGGCTTCCTGTAATCTTAATTGTTTCTGGAATTGTAATGGGCTCATAGCTGTAATCTCTTTGAAGTGACGATGGAATGAAGAGACGCTCATGCTGGCGGTCTCAGCCAGATCTTCAATGCGAAATGGCTGTTCCCAATGATGAACGATGTACTCAATCGCTTCTCTGATCCGATAAGTGCTGCTACCTTCAACCGCAATCTGCGCGAGTTCTCCTCCGTAAGGCCCTTGAAGGAGGCGGAACAGGATTTCTTTAACGTACAACGGAGTCAGAAACGGAATCTCTCCCGGCGTATCCAACAATCGAACAAGTCGGAGTACAGCGTCCTGAATGGACGATTCCATCTGACCTACAAACATGGCTCGTCTGGCGTTTTCGTTGAATGTTACCTTGATATTGCATTCGTTAAGTACTTCGAGAATTTGGTTCGGTGTGAATTCGAGTTTGAGACTTAAGTAGGGTGCATCAGTGGATGCCTTGATAATCTGGCCGATGACCGGAAGATTCATGGAAGCAATCAGGTAATTGGAAGGTCCGTATTCATAACGCTCCTGTGCGAGCAATACTTCTTTCAACCCTTGAACAATCACACAAAATGAAGGTTTATATACTCTGTATGCCGGTTCACTAATCTTGGAATGGTGATAGACAAACAGGGAAGGAATCGCCGTTTCCATTGCACCGTTATGGTGGGAATGGCGTTCGATTAGGTCACTCAATTCCTGTTTTGATTGAAATAATTCTTCGGTCATACGTATCCTCCTCACGGATTTAACTTGCTTACATTATAAAGCTTACCGTACAGAACCAAAAGGGGGCCTGAGAGGATCAGGCAATCAATTAAGACGATTGATATACCGCTTGCAGCCCATGACTCGGCATACTAAGAGTATGTTAACAGAGCCAAGCGATTAAAGTTTATTCGAAAAGTTGGGTGAACAAGGTGATGAAGTGGTTATCAAACCATGTGAGGCAAATTTTGATTGACAGGCTCGAATCACAAATTAAGTATGAAGAAAATTCCGTACATCGAGAGATATACTTCACATGCTGGTTAGAGCTAGTTACCGAAGAGGTCGAGACAATATCAGTTTACAGAACAAATTCAAGGAGAGTGTGAAATATGGAATATGTGAAATTAGGACGTACCGGTCTGGATGTCTCCAGATTATGTCTAGGTTGCATGAGTTACGGTGTACCGGAACGCGGAATGGCTCCATGGTCCCTGAATGAAGAGCAGAGTCGACCGTTCATCCAGAAAGCATTGGATGCTGGTATTAATTTCTTCGATACGGCCAATATCTATTCGGATGGAACCAGTGAGGAAATTGTTGGACGTGCGTTGAAGGACTTTGCCCGTCGGGATGAGATTGTGCTGGCGACCAAATTGTTTTTCCGCATGAATGAAGGACCCAACGGGGCGGGGCTGTCCAGAAAAGCCATTATGAACGAAATCGACAACAGTCTCATGCGTTTGGGCACAGATTACGTAGACCTGTATCAGATCCATCGATGGGATAATACAACTCCTATTGAGGAAACCATGGAAGCTCTTCATGATGTAGTTAAGGCCGGAAAAGTCAGATACATTGGAGCTTCTTCGATGTACGCCTGGCAGTTCATGAAAGCCCAATATACAGCTGAGCGTCATGGGTGGACGAAGTTTATCTCCATGCAGAACCATTATAACCTGTTGTATCGCGAAGAAGAGCGTGAAATGCTGCCATTATGTCAGGAAGAAGGCGTCGGCGTTATTCCGTGGAGTCCTCTTGCCAAAGGACGTCTGACAAGGGATTGGAATGAACAGACTGCGCGTTCAGGAATCGACCCTGCCGGGAAGGCATTCTATGAGAATGCAATGGTCGATGCTGATCGTCAAGTGGTGGAGCGAGTCTTGAAAGTAGCTGAGCAACGGGAGATTCCTCGTGCTCAGGTCGCTCTGGCCTGGTTGTTGCACCAAGAGGCAGTAACCGCACCAATTATAGGCGCGACCAAAATTCATCATCTGGAGGATGCAATAGCAGCCCTTACGGTGAAGCTGACTGCGGAAGAGATCGGTTTCCTCGAAGAGGCGTATGTACCGCATCCGGTAACTGGAAATCTCAGTTGATCCGAATTCTTAATGTTAAAGTCGCCATTCGGCGGCTTTTTTTATAGTTATCTATTGAGTGAATTGACACTTCTCTTATATTAAAGTTATTATAGATACATTAGATCCTTAATTGAGAAGGAGATTATATTCTATGAATAACGGACATTCATCCGGTCAAACGAACGAATCATGGAGTGGTCAGTCCGCTCCTTTTACAGCGTTACAGGAAACACCTATCCTATCCTTGCTCCAGCCATCCCAAGGTGAACGTATTCTTGATGTGGGTTGTGGCAATGGGGATTTGACAGCCAAAATTGCAGTCGCAGGAGCGCTGCCAACAGGTATAGATTTTTCAGAAGAGACGATTAGGCAAGCTAAACAGAAATACCCTGATATGAATATTCAAGTAGCAAATGCTTGTCATTATCGGACAGAAGAACCGTTTGATGCTGTCTTCTCTCATGCCGTTCTGCATTGGATAAAGGATGCTCCAGCTGTAGTACAATCAATACAGTCAGCGCTCAAGACGGGCGGGCGATTCGTGGCTGAGTTTGCTGCAAATGGCAACACGGCTATATTAATTACAGCGGTACAGGAAGAACTGGATGCCCGTGGATACCAATGGGAAGGTCGGAATCCGTGGTATCACCCGACCATTGGCGAATATGCTAATCTTCTGGAGCAACACGGATTTCGAGTTAGTCTGGCCCAGCACGTTGATCAATTTACCCCGTTCAAGCCAGGTGCCAGAAAGTGGTTGACCAATTTCGCGGAGTATTTATTCAGTGGTATCACACCTGCGGAACAGGATGTTATTATGGAAGCTGTCGAGAAAAGGGTACAGCCACAACTGATGCGGGATGGACAGTGGTATCTGGACAGAAGCCGACTGCGAGTCGTAGCTATGAAGGAATCGGGGAATACGATATGAAAATGGACAAACCCAAGATTCAGGAGCAGTTGCTCGAACCGGAAACGATTGCATTCCTGGAATCCAAAGTTGAGTACAAACACAAACTGATCGAGAATATCATGCTGGATCAACAGGAAGCGAGTAAGGTTTCCTTTGAAAATGTTGTATTTAGATATGTGACAATCTCGGAGTCTACCTTGGAACAATTTGAATTCACCGATGTCCGGTTCGAACACTGCGACTTCTCCAATGTCAATCTCTCTGGTGCCTTCATGCATCGGATCGAATGGCATAACTGCAAGTTTGTCGGAACTGATTTTTCCAATAGTCGATTGCAAAATGTCAGTTTCCTTCATGGTCTAGGTGACTACAGCAATTTCCGTTTTGCCCATTTGAAACAGGTCTCCTTCTCGGAATGTACCTTGATTGGTGCGGACTTTGCCTATCTGGCACTGCAAAAAATGGAGTTCAGTCAATGTAACATCGACCAAGCTTCCTTAACGGGGACCAAAATGAAGGATTTGGATCTTAGCGATTGCGAATTTGACTCCTTGGTACTGACCATGGAAGATCTCAACGGTTGTGTGATTTCACCACATCAAGCCGCCACATTTGTAGGATTAATGGGTTTGATTATCAAATAAAGGGCATGATCACATTTACGGGGTTGCCAAGATAGTGGAAGTGTGTATAATTGGAGTCACATTAGAATAAAAACAGGTTTTCTAGGGTTCCGCGATGGATGTGTCGGTCTGGTCCGAGAGAAAACCCGCAACCTGTTGGTTGTGCCACGGAGGGATAAAAGCCTGGGAGATGAACTGCTACATGCAGTTTGTTTCCCGGGCTTTTTTTGTTTTTACGCTAATGTACCCATACTGGGTGTAAAAAAAATGAATTAGAGAAAGGGAGTTACAGGAATGAATAAAACGTGGATGTCGGTTGTGATTGCTGCATTGTTTGAAGTGGGTTGGGTCATTGGATTGAAACATGCCAGTAGTCTGCTGGAATGGGGGTTTACGTTGGTTGCAATTATCATTAGCTTCTCCTTGATGATTGCAGCTTCGCGGACACTGCCTGTGGGAACCGTGTATGCAGTATTTGTTGGCCTGGGTACCGCAGGTACAGTGCTTGCAGAGATTGTTCTGTTTAATGCACCTGTCCAAACCGGAAAAATGGTACTCATTGGTGTACTTTTACTCGGCGTAATCGGGCTTAAAATGCTGAGCAAAGAGAAGAATAAGGAGGTGCAGCTATAATGAACTGGGTATTTCTTATCTTGGCAGGGGTATTTGAGATGGTCGGAGTGCTTATGATAAACAAGTTGCACAAAGACCGTAATCTCATTTCACTGGTTCTATTGGTAGTCGGGTTTGGTTTAAGCTTCCTGTTCCTGTCCATTGCAATGGAAACCCTTCCGATGGGGACAGCATATGCCGTATGGACGGGAATCGGGGCCTCCGGTGGTGCTATTCTGGGCATGGTGTTTTATGGAGAACCTCGAAATGCCCTAAGAATTCTGTTTATCGCTATGGTGCTCGGATCGGCAGTCGGTCTTAAATTGGTCAGTTAAACAAAGTGATATTAAAAAGATAATGTACAGATTACGTTTTTAATGGTATCCTTATACGTTACGTGTGAAATAAAAGATGCGTCTTATTGATAGATGTGCGTAAATGAAGGAGACAACATGACATTTAAGGACTTAAATATTATTCCCTCTATTATGGAAGGGTTAAGCAAAGCGAATTATACTAATCCTACCCCTATACAGGAACAGGCCATACCAGCTGTATTAGCTGGCAGAGATCTGCTGGGATGTGCACAGACAGGAACAGGCAAGACAGCAGCATTCTCGGTGCCGATCATTCAATTATTAAGCGAAAGATCCAAAGGACAAGGATCAAAGTCCGCACGACATATTCGCTCATTAATTTTGACACCAACACGAGAACTGGCTATTCAGATCGCGGATAACATCAAGGTATATAGCCGGTATACGGACATTCGTTGTACGGCAATCGTTGGCGGCGTTTCGCAAAAAGTACAAGAGCGTGCGCTGAATCAAGGTGCAGATATTATTATCGCGACACCTGGCAGATTGAACGATCTGATTAACCAGAAACGTATTGATCTGAAGATGGTTGAGATTCTCGTTCTGGATGAAGCAGACCGGATGTTGGATATGGGTTTCATTCATGATGTGAAAAGAATTATTGCCAAAATGCCGAACAAAAAGCAGACGCTGTTCTTCTCAGCTACGATGCCTCCTGAAATTACCAAAATGGTTAAAACCCTGTTGGTTGATCCAGTCAAAGTAGAAATCACACCGGTATCTTCAACGGTAGACCGCATTGAGCAATCTATATATTTGCTGGAGAACGGCAAGAAGCAACATATGTTGAATCAAATTTTGGAGGATAAATCCATCGTCACGGCATTGGTGTTCACACGCACGAAGCGCGGCGCTGACCGGGTTACACGTGATTTGGCCAAAGTGAATGTTACAGCACAGGCTATTCATGGCAACAAGTCTCAGAACGAGAGACAACGGGCACTGAACAACTTCAAGAGTGGTGCAACACGTGTATTAGTTGCGACGGATATCGCGGCAAGAGGAATTGACGTGGAGGAACTGTCACATGTCATTAACTTTAACCTGCCTAACATTCCGGAAACGTATGTTCACCGTATTGGCCGTACAGGTCGAGCAGGCAAAAGCGGGATGGCCATCTCGTTCTGTGAGAAGGATGAACTTCCATTCCTGAAGGATATCGAGAAAGTAATCAAAAAGACGATTCCTGAAGTGAAAGGTCATCCGTATCCAATGACAGGTGTACCTGTGTTTGATAAAACCAGCAAAGCATCAGGCAGTAAACCTTCGTTCAACAAATCGGCTGCAGGCAAACCGGCGAAGTCCAAAGCTAACCCGGCACGCAAGCCCAAATCCGAATGGTTTGCCAAGAGTGGTAAATCAAACAGTAGCCGTTCAAACGACGGTAGACCCAATAGCAATAGATCAAACAGCAGTAGCAGTAAATCAAACCATGGCTCATTCAGCCGCAGCAGCAAAACTAGGAATGATAGAGCCAATTAAGAGTTAAATAAATCCAGATAAAACCTTCTCCATTCATTTGGAGGAGGTTTTATTATGTGCTTTTATGTGCAATGAGCTTATTTACATACGAACTTACATTCGGTATCATTATATCGTCCACTGGTGAAAGGGAGGTACTGACTTGAAGGATACGATGATTGAATACAGTTTGAACAAGAAAGGTGCGATCAAGGATTATCCATTTGGGCCTGATCCAGTCGCGATCAAGGTTGCGGGTAAGATGTTCGCCCTTATTTTTGACAACAAAGAAAAGCACTGTCGTTTAAACTTAAAATGTGATCCCATTATTGCAGAGAACCTGAGAGAGCAACATGAAGCAGTTCAACCGGGATATCATATGAACAAAAAACACTGGAATACCATTACGCTGGATGGTTCATTGTCCGATGAGGATGTCTACGTCATGATCGATCACTCTTACGATATGGTTGTCCAATCCCTTCCGAAAAGGATTCGGGATTCTCTGAACGGTAAGAGATAAGAAGAAATATATGAGGTAGGTAAAAGGCTAATGGTCTGCTTCTCTAACAGAATGAATATCCTATGAAAATGAAGACATATTTGAAGTCCATTTGGTTCCATTACCTTGGAAATAAACAAGATCGAACAGCCTTGTTTAATGTGGCTTCCCTTGTTATCAATGCTGTAACAGGGATAGGCAAGTTAATCCTGGGCATATATCTGCTTTCGGGATGGTTCATTACAAATGCTGTATATTATCTGATTCTGTGTGTGGCAAAAGGCCAAGTGCTCCATAAATATACAGTTACCAAGAGGATGGGCTCTCCCGAAGAAAGATATAGATTAGAGCTTACGGTATATAAGCGCGGAGGTCTGTTCCTGTGTTTACTGGGCGCGTCCTATTCAATGGTCTGCCTGCGAATGTATCTAATCGGCGATGCCTTCATATATGAGGGTATCATCGTGTATATCGTATCTACAGTCGCTTTTACGAAGCTGGTTTTTGCCGTGTATGGTACCTGGGCGAACCGTCATCTCCATAACCCAATCATATCTACATTGAAAATGATTAACTTCACCGATGCGATGGTATCCATCGTGGTGACCCAAGCGACATTACTTACCATGCAGGGCTCACCTCTTGCATTAAAAACAAGTAGCTTGTTTGGCATGGGGTGCAGCGTTTTATTTTGTTTGATGGGTGTCTGGATGATGTTCCACAAAAAAAAGGAAACAAGCACGGATCCAAACCGATCTCCTGGCACTGAATGCTAACATTGAAGCATTAAGAGCAGGGGTGGGTAATTTTGGTCCACGTTTGAGCATGTTGATCAATACATATCGAATGAATTGCACATGACGGAATAGACGAGTGTCATCTATACTTAAAGTGACAACGGAAGAAGGCGTATTGGCAATCCACTAAAGGAGTGATATCTATGGATCAACAACAACAACTGGCAATGGTACAACGTATGCGTCAAAATGTCGTCGGTACAGGTGCAGCTCTTCAACCCGGTTCCACGTATGCTGTCACAGTAAAAGAAGTCATGATTCCTACGACTAAAGGTGATACACGTGTACTTGTGTATACACCGGATAGGGACCATTCCGCTCCTCTGCCGGTCTTCTTCAATATGCACGGGGGTGGTTTCATCTTGGGACAAGCAGAGATGGATGATCCATGGTGTCGCCTGATCGCTGATCGATCTGATTGTGTGGTCGTTAATATCGATTACAGTCTTGCACCAGAGCACAAGTTCCCAATAGCGGTCCATGAATGTTACGACGTTGTACAGTGGGTCCACGCCAATCCGCAATCTTTCTCGGTTAACCCGTCTCTATTCGCTATTGGGGGGCATAGTGCTGGTGGTAATCTTGCTGCAGCAGTATGTTTGTTAAACCAGCAACGTGGAAGCGAGCTGCCTATTGTACTTCAGGTTATCGATTATGCCGTATTGGATGTGGCTACAGATCCGGCCGAGAAACCGAGTTTTGAAGAAGCCATTCCAGCCGATATCGCGAGAACGTTCAATGCCATGTACCTTGAAACGCCAGAAGATGCGCAAGACCCGTTGGCTTCACCTGTGCTTGCAACTTCATTAGAGGGACTTCCAGAAGCATTGATTATTACCGCGGAGAAAGATTCACTGGCCCAAGAAGCAAGAACATATGCAGCAAGGCTGGAAGCAAGCGGTGTGAAGGTGACTCTTAAGGAGTACGAGGGAGCTGCTCATGGATTTACGCATTCTGGGGATCTCCAGATGGCTGAGGATGCCTGGTACCGGATGAGTGACAAGATCAGAGAAGCATTTTCCAAATAACGTGTATCAGAATGAACCTTAGAAGGAATATGGTTACCTTGAAGTCGCCTAATGGCGGCTTTTTTCGTTCATTGGTGTGATTGCTTCAATGGCTTGGTTAAACCAAGCTTCTGAGCTTGCGGATGTGTTAATAAACTAGATTAGGAGCCTTCTTGAGATTATAACGATATCGTTAAGGGTAAGAGTTGTTAAATTAGAGGAAATAATGACCAATATCAGGAGGTTTATTATGAACCAATATAACAGTCCATCCGATATCGCGATTCTTGGCATGGGAACGGCTCTACCTGCTCACCCCGTAGCACAGTCAGATATTGCAGAACTAATCGCTTCTTCACTTAAGGATCGGCCAGATTTGGCCCGTTTTGCCAAGCGAATATTCAAGTCCTGTGGTGTTGAAACACGATATACCGTGGAACCGAGCTATCTCGGTTCACTGGAAGAATGCCGATATCTGCCCTCTGGTGAGCGATCAGACATCCCGACAACGGAAGAACGAATGAATACATACAAGCGGGAGGCGCTTCCGCTCGGGATTGAGGCGGCAGAAAAAGCCCTGGAGGATTCAGGCGTATCTCCAAAGAGCATCACGCATATCATCACGGTCAGCTGCACCGGTCAATATCTTCCGGGTCTTGATGTTATGCTCATCCGTCATTTGGGTATGTCTGCCCGAGTTAATCGACTGCCGCTGATCTTTCAGGGGTGTGCCGCAGGGTTGAAAGCCATTCAGATGGCACGAGATGTCGTGCAGGGAGCTCCCGGATCACAGGTCCTTGTGGTCTGTGTAGAGTTGTGCACCATTCATTTTCAGCCCGTACAAGATCGGGAAGCGCTGTTTGCAGCTTCATTCTTCGGAGACGCTGCTTCTTCCTGTGTAGTGGGTACACCAGAACCTCAGCACAAGAATGTTCTGAGTCTGGGCACGGGTTATTCTGTGCTTCTTCCGGATTCGACTGAAGATATGACCTGGGAGGTGGGGAATCTGGGGTATGACCTGTATCTATCCCCTCGTATTCCAAAGCTGTTAGGTGTTCACCTGGAAGAGGAACTGCGTCTCTTATTGCAAAGTGAACAGCTTCCTGAACTATGGGCCATTCATCCGGGAGGACGTGGGATTGTGGACTCTGTGCAGAATGTAATGAAACTGCGAGACGAGCAAACAAAGTATAGCAGGGATGTCCTCAGAACGTATGGTAACTTATCTTCCAATACCATTCTGTTTGTACTGAATGCGATGCGTGAGGACATGAAGGTACAGGGTCAATCCTCTACAGATGGTGTAGCCATGGCATTTGGACCGGGACTCACCGCAGAGTTGATGAAATTCACTTATGTACCCTCATTAACTTCAGTGATGGAGGAGCACGATCATGTCCTTTTTTAGAACATTGTCCATTCGAGCCAAGGAAGATGAGCTGATGGATGACTTCACTCTGGGAGGGGAGGAGCTGCGTGAAGCGCTTAGACATCTGAGACGTCTTAACAAAATATTTGCAGCACCTGGCCCAACTCTGGCTGGTGTAGAGAAGTTGTGGAACACTGTCGGCAGGCCGGATAAGCTGACTCTGCTGGATGTGGGGGCAGGTTCAGGAGATGTGAACCAGAAACTACTGCAATGGGCAGATCGTCAGGGTGTTCAACTGGAAATTACGCTGGTTGATCTGACGGAAGAAGCGTGTGAGGAAGCGAGACAACTATTCCGTGACGAACCCCGAGTCCGGGTACAACGTGCCGATCTTACACAACTGCCGGATGCTTCAGCAGATATCGTGACAGGTTCCCAGTTTGTACATCATTTTGACGGAGATCAGCTGGTTGATATGGTTTCTCATATGCTGCGAGCATCCAGATACGGTGTCGTCATTAATGATATTCACCGCCACCCCGTATCTTATAAGGCGGTCTGGATTACTACACGGATGATCTCGCGCAATCGGTACATTCGTCATGATGGGCCTCTTTCCGTAGCCAAAGGTTTTACAGGGAGGGATTGGAAGGAACTTAAACAACGTCTCAATCATGATACGATGACCTATGAATGGAAGCCCTTATTCCGTTACTCTGTTGTTATTCCCACGAAAGGCAGGTGAGCTTACGTGTCGAAATCGATAGATGTGATTGTCATCGGAGCCGGAATTGCCGGCAGTACATGTGCAATGCAACTGGCAGGGAAAGGCCATCGGACCCTTTTGCTGGATCGCCAGGAGTTCCCGCGGCACAAAACCTGCGGTGAGTTCATGTCACCCGAAACCAAGGAGATGTTAGAAGTTCTGGACATTCACCTTCTGGACCAGTCGAAGAAACCCAGCACCATGGATCATGCCAAAATCGTTATGCCACAAGGCGGAGTGATTGAAGCACCGCTGCCGGGATTTGCATATGGCATAAGTCGATATGAGCTGGACCAGATTTTGCATCAGAAGGCTCTGGAGGCCGGAGCCCAGATTGTGACCAAAGCGACCATAACGAGCATCGAGCAGCTTGAGGATGCCAGTTATGAGGTTCAGGTGAAACAGGGAGATGAGCGGATCAGTTACAGAGCCAAAGCCGTTATCGGGGCACATGGGACCAAAAAACCGCGCGGGATGGCTTCCGCACCTGATCTGCGGGACCAAACCATATACGTTGGCGTTAAGTCCCACTTCAGCGGGATAGAGATTCCCGCACGGGTAGAGTTATATTTTTGCGAGGGTGGTTACGTGGGCATTTCCCCGATTGAGGATGGCATTGTGAATGTCGCCGCATTGTTGACACTGGATACCGTTCAGGGAAGTGGCAAGTCTGTAAACGATATTTTACAGGCGGCATCCCTGACAAACGTGAGTTTGGCAGCCCGTTTAGCCGAAGGAAAGCCTGTAGATGGAACGCAAGTGTCGATTGCACCGCTGCATCTGTCCAATGTTCCTGAGCCGTGGTTTCAATATCCGCATATTGGGGATGCCATGCTGATGATACCACCCTTATGTGGAGACGGAATGTCCATTGCCCTTCGCTCCTCACTCCTGTGTGCAAGGTGGACTGACAAATACCTGCAAGGCGACATTGAACATGCCGATTGGCAGAGTAATTACACGCTGGAAGCAAGCCGTGAATTCACTCAATTGCTCAGACGTGCAAGAAGAATTCAAAAGCTGGCTTTTGCCAAGACCAATAAATTCTATCCTGGTCTGGCCCGGATGATCCCCGGTCTAGCCGCTTATGTTGTGAAGGCCACACGGTTATCCGAGATGAACGCAGCGCGCTAATAGGCTGAAATTTTGCTCAATACTTATGCGAAAGAGGTTGCTGACGGCGGCCTCTTTTTTGGCGTACAAACATTAATTTTGTGGAGACAGTTTGGAAATTCGGGAAATGCTCGTATAATAGAGTCTAATGTAATGATAGAGAGTTAAGTCAGATGAAATGTCGGGAGGCACTATTTAAGATGAACTATTCATTTTCCAATCGTATCGCTGCACTGCAACCATCCATTATTCGCGAGATTCTGAAGGCTTCTTCGGGACAAAATGTGATTCCATTCTCCGCGGGAAATCCTGCTCCGGAAACCTTTCCTATTGAAGCAATTCGCACGTTCACCCAAACCATTCTGGAGCAAGACCCGGTCACGGCTCTGCAATATGGAATTACAGAAGGGTATGTTCCCCTCAGGGAAGCCTTGACTCAACATCTGAAGACAGGTTTTGATACGGGTAAGCCATCCGATCAATTGTTCATTGTATCTGGAGCGCAGCAGGGGATTGAACTGGCCTGTAAAGTGTTCTGTAATGAAGGGGACACGATTATCTGTGAGAGTCCGAGCTTTATCGGCTCCCTGAACTCCTTCCGGGCATCCGGTGCAAAGCTTGCCGGTGTTCCGATGGAGATGGACGGCATGGATATCGAGAAGCTGGAGCAGGCGCTGCAGACGGAGCCCAATGTGAAACTGATCTATGTGATCCCAAGTTTTCAGAACCCTACCGGTGTAACGACGAGTCTTGCGAAACGTAAGGCCATATACGAGTTGGCTAAGAAGTATGGCGTTATGATTTTGGAAGATAACCCGTACGGAGAGCTTCGATTCAATGGAGATGATGTGCCAACCATCAAGTCTATGGATGATGAGGGTCTGGTCATCTATGTTGGATCATTCTCCAAAATTTTGTCGGCGGGACTGCGTGTTGGTTTTGTACAAGCGCCACATGAAGTGGTGGAGAAGATGGTTGTTGCCAAACAGGGAGAAGACGTACATACGGCTATGCTTCCACAGATTCTGGCATACAAGTTCATGACAGAGTATGACTACGCGGGGCACATTAACAGTATTCGTGAGGTCTATCGGAGAAAAGCAACATTGATGATGGACAAGCTGCAAGAGTATATGGGTGAGTCCATTACCTATACTCAACCGGATGGTGGACTGTTCCTCTGGTGTGACCTGCCAGCACATGTGCCCATGCTTGATTATGCCAAGACAGCGGCAGCTCAAGGGGTTGCGGTTGTACCGGGAAATGCATTCCTGGTGAACGAGCAAGACCCTTGTAATGCCATCAGACTTAATTTCTCAACCCCGTCAGACGAACAGATTATCAAGGGTGTAGAGATTTTGGGGCAGGTATTGAAGGGCTACAACGCCTAATATGACAAAACGCAATATATCCATGAGAAGTCGCCCATTGGCGGCTTCTTTTGGCCTTTCGCAGCCCTTAATTATCGATTAATGCACTTAATTCTGCCTGAAAAACCTTTTGATTCTTCTGATTGAATGTACTCAGCAGCACGGTAACAATCCCATTTCCTTTTCGTCTGGGTGTCAATCCAATGACTTCTGCAATGACATGAAGTTCATCATCCGGATAGACAGGCTTCAGGAATTGAATGTTATTCATTCCGGTGCCCGCCACGACATGCTCTCCATAGACCCCGACCTCAATCCATAATTTAAAGGAGATATTCATCGTTTGCATGCCGGAAGCAATTAAACTGCCAAAGCGGCCTTGCTTGGCCTTTTCCTCATCCAAATGCATGTACTGTGGATCATAGATTGTGGCAAACTCAATAATATCACTCTTGGATAATGCCAAGGATGTGGTTTCGTAGCGCTGACCTATTACATATTCACTAAATCTCATGAAGGCACCTCGGTTTCTTTAATATGTTTTTTCGTAGTTGATGTTTTGCTAAGAGACATGACTGGACTGACGTGTTAAAATGCTAGTGAACTATCCCGTGTGTATTGCTGTGTTACTGCCATAATGGACTAAACAGATGAAACTGTCTTTGAGGAGTATATAGGATGATAACAATTAAAGATGTAGCCAAGATGGCTGGTGTAGCCAGTTCGACCGTATCTTGCGTACTCAACGATAAAGGGAATGTAAGTGAGCCGACAAGACTCCGAGTACTTGAGGCAGCGACTCAACTCAATTACGTTAGGCATGGTCCTGCATCGGAATTAAAACGAAATAGTACACAAACCATTGGTGTTATTGTCCATGACATGTCCAGTCCATATTTCTCGGATTTGGTGAACGGAATAGAAACGGTCGTCATGAGTCATGGATACGATATGATTGTATGTAGTTCGTTGGGTGGAGAGAAATCAACAGCCCATCGATACATCCGAGAAAGAAGAATTGATGGAGCTATTGTTATCGCTCAGAACATTCAAGATCAATTGCTTATTGAAGCATCTGAAGCAGGATTTCCGATTGTTGTCATGGATCGGGATCTGGATGCTCAACATATTGTAAAGGTTTTGATGAGTGATACGCAAGGCGGTTACTTGGCTACCCGTTATCTGATCGATAAAGGTCACCGGACAATAGCTTATATCAGTGGTCCGTCACAATCGGAATGTAATTTCCATCGTTATCAGGGTTATTTGAAAGCCTTAAAGGAGGCAGGCATCGAAGAGAACCCCGAATGGAAAATTGGCGGACAATACATGAAGCAAGATGGCTACATTGCAGCCAAGAAACTGCTTGAAGGAGAGTTGCCCTCCGCTGTTTTCTTTGCTAATGATGAAATGGCAATCGGCGGCTTGGAAGCCTTCAGGGAGCATGATATTTCAATTCCTGAGCAGTTATCCGTAATTGGTTTTGACAATATACCTGCATCTCAGTATATGAATCCACCACTAACCACATTTCGTCAGCCGAAGAGGGATGCAGGCCAGCTTGCAGGTCATGTTCTCTTCCAAATGCTGAATGGAGAGATCGTAGAGACGTTATATACACTGGACATCCAATGCGTGGAACGTGATTCTGTTCGGCTCCTCAACCTGAGTTGAGGAGTTTTTTCCATTCTATAGAATTTTAAATACTTAAAAAGAAAGGAGAGTAGCCATTTGTGCATAATATAAAGACGAGGAGTTTTTTTCTTTGGAAATAAATGGAGGGTGATACGATGGGCGTACCCACTTTTTTGGAGACAGGTCATATGCAAGAAGGTTTTCCCATTCGGGTAATTCACACAGGAAATCAGTTCAATTATGCCGCGCACTGGCATGATGAGGTTGAACTGATTCTTGTCAATGGTAAGAGCGCCAGAATTGGCGTGAACGACCACGTTTGTGAGTTGGAAAAAGGGGATGTGCTGCTGATCAAACCAGGGGATGTGCACTGTTTTTTTCCGGGGACTGAACAGCTAACCATTATCTTGTTCCGACTCGAATTGTTAACGGGAAGTTTCACGACCGAAGCCGAAATTCAGGATCTCGGACAACTTTTCAACAAAACAACAGTTATTCCCTCGAATACGGGAAGTCAGAGCAATCTGGCTCATTATATAGATGTCATCATTACCGAGAAGAAAAATCAGAAGCCGGGATATCGGTGGTTAATGGTATCCAGATTATATGATCTCATCATACTTTTACTACGTACAATCGTACCGGTTCCCACCGATGAATCAACATCTTCAGGATGGCCCTGTACTTCCTCCAAAAAATTTGAATTCCTTGAATCGGTATGTGAATACCTGGAGGAGCACTATGCTGAACCGATCAAGCTGGAACAGGTGGCGGAACATATTAAATTCAGCAAGTTCCATGTCTGCAAACTGTTCAAAGAGATCAAGGGCGTAACACTGATGGAATACTTGAATCATTTTCGAATTATCAAATCCGAGTGGGCCTTATTGTTCCGTCAGGATACGATTCTGGAGATTGCGATCGGACATGGATTTAACAATGTTAACTCCTATAACCGTCTTTTCAAAAAATATAATGACTGCACACCCTCCGAATTTCGTAAAAAACATCGTACGAATATCACAAAATATGGAGGGTAATGCACAATATTTGTGGAGAAAGGCCTCTCCAAAATCAATATACTCTAATAAATTGTAAGCGTTTCCTTTTTGAAGGAGGGGGCCTATGAAGAATTGGTTTAAGCCAACTATTGTATTTGTATGTGCAGCGATGTTGTTAGCTGGTTGTCAGTTCAGTCCATCGAGTCAAACCAAGCAACAGGAGATTACTGTGTGGAGTTTTACGGATGAAGCAGGGTACGCCATCGAGAAATTCGAACAGCAATATCCTGACATCAAAGTGAACTTTGTCAACATCCCTGGTAATTTCTATATCACCAAGCTGAAATCTGCGCTACAGACAACCTCGAAGGCTCCAGATGTATTTATGATTGAAAATGCGAATATTCGAGAACTGATTGACGTTCCTTATCTGGAGAATCTATCAGCTTCTCCGTACAACGCCAATGAACTTATCCAGGAACAATATGCTTTTGTACAGGCCAATGAAAAGGACAGTGAAGGAAATGTCAGAGCGATAGGTTATCAGGGAACACCAGGGGGCATCTATTATCGTCGGGATTTGGCGAAGAAATATCTGGGCACCGATGATCCTGAGCAGGTGGGTTCACAGATCGATACATGGGAGAAAATCTTCGAGATTGGAGAGAAGGTACAGCAACTTAGCGGGAATAAAGTGCATGCATTGGCGAATTGGAACGCTATATCGAATTCATATGATGGTATACCTTGGGTGAAGGAAGGCAAACTCGTCATCGATCCAACCTACTTGGAAGTGCTCGATCTTGTACGTGAAGCACGTGAGCGGAAAGTACTTGCCGAGTATGATGATGGAAGTGCCGGTTATGCTGCATCTATGCAAAAAGGAGAGGTCATGTTCTATCCCGGGGCAACCTGGGCCCTGCAATTTACGTTCAAGGCAAATGCCCCGGATACCGAAGGCTTGTGGGGATTGGCACAGGGACCTTCAGCGTTTAGTGCAGGCGGAACTTATATAGCGATGTATAGTAAAAGTGACAAAAAAGATCTTGCCTGGAAGTTTATCGAGTTCTATAACTTTAACCACGACTTTCTGTCGGAGTTAGCGAAAGAGCAGGATTATTTCACAAGCAATATGGTTGTGAATGATGAACTTGCCCCGTCTCTCTCATCGTCTTATTTGGGAGGACAGAAGCATTTCGAGTTTTTCTCGGAGGCTGCAAAACGGGTACCTGTATACGAACGCACCAAATATGATGCCACGATTAACAATGATATCTACAAGATTGTACTCCAGTTATATCTCAATAAGGACATTCAGACCAAAGAAGAAGTCGTAAAGCGAATCAAACGTGATGTCACCTTGAGATTTCCGGAGCTGGAAGTGGATTAGCTTAGAAGTAAGCGAATGAATATACACATCCGATGATAACTGGGGGGATAGAACATGTTTGCCAAAACGATTCGCAAGGACCATTACGGCTACTACTTCATTGCTCCGTTTTTTATTATTTTCACCATTTTTGGGCTTTATCCCATTTTATATTCGCTTTATATCAGTTTTACCAACTTTGATGGCATCACGACGCCTGACTTTGTAGGGATCGGTAACTACGTCGCCGTACTACAAGACCCGTTGTTCTACAAAACCTTGTTTAATACGTTGTTCATCTGGGGCGTATCTGTCGTTCCGCAGCTGACGATCTCCCTGGTGTTGGCCTTTATTTTGAATGATAAGCTGCTCAAAGGACGGGACTTTTTCAGGGCCGTATACTTTTTTCCGAATATCGTAACGGCTGCATCCCTTGGGTTGCTTGTCAGCTTGATTTTTGACTGGCAGTCTGGCGGACTGAATCATTTTTTGGTGCAGACCGGAATCATACAAGATCCAATTAACTGGAAAAATGATCCGTGGTTTATGCGTCTGATTGTGTCCTCGATTCTCTTTTTCCAATACTTTGGCTATTCCATGGTCATCTACCTCGCAGGTCTTCAGGGGATAGACCCGTCGCTACTGGAAGCTGCCCAGATGGATGGAGCGAAAAAGAAACATATTTTCATTCATATCATCGTGCCAATGCTCCGTCCAATTATTCTGTTTCAGATGATCACATCCATAATTGGTGGCATTCAGATTTTTGATCAGCCATTTACATTAACCAATGGTAATGGTGGTCCTGACAGGGCAGCCATGACAAGCATTATGTATCTCTATAATGTCGCATTTCAGAGTACTCGTTTTGGTTACGGCGCTGCAATCGCATTTTGTCTGTTTATTATCATCATACTGTTGTCCGTTGCATCCTTCATCATGACCAAGCGGAAGAGCCGTTCATAGGGAGGGGAGTTCTCATGCAAACTGCAAAATCAGTTGAACAACCAAATGCAGCGATTCAGCAATATGCCACCACAAGGCGACTGACGGCAGGCAAGATCATCATCTATCTTTTATTGATTGGTCTTGCCGTGCTGTGCATTATTCCATTTTATCTGATGCTCATCTATTCAACACATAACAATGCAACGATTGCTTCAACATTCACCTTTCTTCCCGGATCGTTCTTAGTGGATAATTATATGAACATGGTATCGAAAATTAACATTTGGCGTGGATTTGCAAACAGTATTTTCATTGCTGGATCATCAACCGTGTTGTCTCTGTACATTGGTGCTTTGACCGCATACGGTTTTGCCAAATTTAAATTCAAAGGGCGGAACTGGTTGTTTCTGTTTCTGTTAGCGACCATGATGGTGCCGGGTCAACTGGCCTTGATTGGGGTATATCGCCTATTCAGTATGTTGGGGCTTCTGGACAGTTATGCCGCAATTATTTTGCCTGCTGCGGCTAACGCGTTTAATGTATTCTTTATCAAACAGTTCATGGAGAGCAGTATCCCGGATGAGATTATTGAATCTGCGCGGGTGGACAGTGCCGGTGAGTTCCGGACGTTCAATCAGATTGTACTGCCTATTCTGGGGCCGGCGATCGCCGCCCTTGGCATATTCACGTTTATCGGATCATGGAATAATTTCCTGACACCGCTGGTACTATTTTTCTCCCTGGATAAATATCCGCTTCCGGTATTGGTTGCACTAGTGCAGGGGTACTATGGAATGGATTATGGGCTCTTGTATTTGGGTGTAGCGATCTCAATCCTGCCTATTATTATTGTATTCTCTGTATTTTCCAAACAGATTATTGGGAGTGTTGCTTTGGGTGCTGTGAAAGGATAGCGATCAATAGAAAATAGGGAATTGCAAAGAGCAAGATCAACGGATTCATAGGAATGAATAGCGTTCTATATCATCAGAGTCGCTCATGAGGGCGGCTTTTTTGGCATTCTATATTTTGCGTATATATCCCATCTGATAAGTAAAGGATACCTTTAACTGAGAATATCTGGACGGAGCGTTTACGGAAAGGGGAGGCGTCATGGACACATCAGCGATAACACAACAGGACCTGCCATTAACCGGATATCTTGCTGTTGATCAAGAAATGTTAAGCTCCGTTTTTGCAGGTTGCTCGGATGTTGTGTTTCATACATTTCAAACCGCATGCCTTACTTCAGCGCTATGCGTATATTGTGTTGGTGTATGCGATACGGAGCGGCTGGAACGACAGGTACTAACGCCCATTCAGGAAATGGGGATCGAAGCTGCGCAAGTTCCCCTAGCTTCTGTTAAGCATGTTGAAACGACCACTCAAGCAGTACAGGCCATATTAGAGGGGGAGGCTCTGTTACTGCTGGACGGTTCAATAGGCGGAACTACATACCCTCTATACCAAGCTGCAAATCGTTCAACGGAAGAACCGTTAGCTGAATCGACCGTGCGTGGTGCACGGGATGGGTTCACAGAATCGTTGACCATGAATATGTCTCTTTTGCGTAAACGTCTCAAGACACCTGCATTGAAGCTTCATACACGTAACATGGGAGGTCGTACAAACACCAGTATTTCACTTGTATACATGGAGGGGATTATTGACCCCAAACTTGTTAAAGAAGTGGAGACACGACTTGCCGATTTAAAGCTCCAAGACGTACTGGAGAGTCAATACATTGAAGAAGGCATTATCGATGAACGATATTCACCATTTCCACAGATGATTGCGACGGAGCGTCCGGATGTCGTTGCTTCCAACTTGCTGGAAGGTCGGTTTGCTATTCTCGTTGACGGAACGCCGTTTACCCTTATCGCGCCAGTAACCATTTTTTCCATGTTACAATCTCCCGAAGATTATTATCAAAATGTGTTCATGAGTGTTTTTGTACGCTGGCTGCGATACATTTTTTTTGTTTTATCTATGCTGCTTCCATCGGCTTATGTAGCGATTACGACGTTTCATCAGGAGATGATTCCTACCGTATTACTTCTCAGTATTGCTCGGGCGAGAGAAGAGATCCCTTTTTCCTGCACTGGTGGAAGCGCTCATTATGGAAATCGCCTTTGAAGCATTGCGTGAGGCTGGCGTCCGATTGCCCAAGCAGGTCGGATCAGCGGTCAGTATCGTGGGAGCCTTAATTATTGGGCAAGCGGCGACGAGTGCCGGAATTGTCTCAGCCCCCATGATTATCATTGTCGCGATTACCGGTATCGCTTCTTTCATGATACCCCGCTATGCTGCCAGCATCGCGACTCGTCTACTACGTTTTCCCATGATGTTTCTTGCGGGAACGCTGGGACTCACGGGTGTCATGTTGGGAGTCATCTTGGTTGTCATTCATCTAAGCAGTCTTCGTTCATTTGGAACACCTTATCTCTCACCGGTAGCACCTACGATGGCTAAGGAACTTAAGGATGTATGGTGGCGTCCATCCCCAAGGAACAAACCACACTAGAACAATCTACATTTCGAGCAAACAAGGGAGCGGGATTACATATGTTGACTGACAAAGGGAAAATATCGGTGACTCAATTGGCATTTATGGTCTTTCCCGCCATTCTCGCGACGGCTATCTTATCTGTGCCTGGAATTACAATGCACTATGCAGGACATGACATGTGGATGACTCCAATTATAGGTTCTATCGTTGGATTGGCTGCTATTGGTATTTCCGTTGGACTTGATCGTCTGTACCCTGGAAAAACGCTCATTCAATCCAGTGTATTGATTATTGGTCGGATTCCGGGCAAGTTATTCGGCCTGATATATATCGCTTTCTTGCCCCACCTGACCGGCTTGATTATTCGGGAATACGGTGAATTCATTGTCAATAATGCACTTCCGCGTACACCTTTGTTTGTTGTGATGGGTACGATGGTTGTTGTATGTGCGATTAATGTCAGACTCGGGATCGAAGTTGTCGGACGAACCTCTCAGGTGTTTGTTACCCTGCTGATCGTGCTACTGGCTTTGATCTTTATATTATTGATTGGTGAACTGAATCCTGCCGAGCTGTTTCCTTTTATGGAGAAGGGTCCAATTCCCATTATTACGGGGGCTGCTGCACCTGCTGCATGGTTTAGTGAATATATCGTGTTGGCTTTTCTGCTACCTTATGTGAATGAAAAAAAACGAATAACCCGGGTCATGCTGGGTTCCCTTGTGTTTACAACAACTGCAATGACAGTTACCAATCTGTTTTGCCTGTTTTTAATTGGTGATTTGACGGATACATTTGTATTTCCGGTCATGATCGCAGCTAGATACATAACCATTGCGGACTTTCTGCAACATATCGAATCCCTTATTATTGCTATCTGGATTTTCGGTATTTTCGTTAAAATTTCCGTTTTTCTATATATCTTTGCTACATCAACCGCGGAATGGTTTGGTTTGCGAGACTACAAACCTGTGGTTGGTCCACTTTCGTTCCTGTGCATAGTATTTGCTTACTGGGTTGTGTCCGGTGGATCCGGTATTTCCAGTTTGGTTAGCGCTTCAGCTAACTTGTATACGATCAGCATCTTATTAATCCTTCCGGCTATGATCTACGGTGTCGCCTGGCTGAAGAAAGGGTGGACACATTTTCGGAAGAATCGAGCGAACACCTGATTGATGGGGGAGGAGCACTTGCGATTATATAGAGTACTACTAATGCCAATATTGTGTTGTGTGCTTTTAAGTGGATGCTGGGATCGCATCGAGATTAACGATTTGGCTATCGTGCTGGCTACAGGGATAGATTATGAAGATGGCAAAGTACAATTGACTTCACAGATTTTCATTCCGCGAAAGGCGAGTGCAGGAGATAGCAGTGGGAGTGGAGGGAGTCCAAGCGGGGTTACAATGATTCGAACAGCGGAAGGACGCACAATTGCCGAGGCATTGAATCGGTTACAACGTAAAGTTCCCCGGAATATGTTCTGGGGCCACTGCGAAGTCATAATCATTAGTGAGCAAGCCGGCAAACGCGGTATCCGCGAGTACATCGATTTTTTCCTGCGTTACCCTCAGTTCAGGGAGCATGCATATGTCTTTTCCAGCGATAAGGCTGCGAAAGATATCCTTGCGTTACTTGATCCACTGGAGCGAAGTTCTGCTGAATCGTTGCGTGAGATGGCCAATCTGAAGTTAGGTACACGTGTTACTGCGCTTGAACTGGCTAAATCTATTGAAGGTCCGAGCAGTTCCGCCATTTTGTCTCGCATGTTAATCTTACCCCCGGAGCCCGATCAGGATAAACTGACGACTACGCCATATGTGAAAGGTCTGAGCTTGTATAAGAAGGACCGCTATGTCAAGACGGTCAAAGAACCACTAAGCGTAGGTGTATTACTACTTGCAAAAGAACTGAACAGCATTATCATGCCTGTTGAGTTTGAGCCGTTAGAGGGTTCTTTCTCGATAAGACTCATTGAAAATAAAACTTCCTTGAAACCGCGAATTGTAAACAAACAGTGGAGTATGAAGGTCGACATCCAAACCAGGGGAGAAGTGGTGTTAAATACGACGGATGCCAATCTGACTGATCCCGCTGTATTAACTAAACTGGAAAAGGAATGGTCGGCTAAGCTCACATCTTTGGCTCATGATGCTTTAGACATGTCCCAGAAAGAGCTGCGCTCCGATTTCTTCAAATTCGCAGTTGAATTCCGCAGATATTATCCGAATCAATGGAAAGCGCAGGAGAAGAACTGGGAAACCATCTATCCTGATATGGACGTGGAAGTCAAAGTAGATGCACATGTAGTACGTACCGGAAAATCAACAGGACCACAGGGGATACCTAATGAGGACGAAAGTTGAACAGAACGGCTCCGGTTACAAGCCTGAGAAGAGAGGTGATTGCATGAAACTAGGCTCAATCCTTGGAATATTGATGCTGGCGACTGCGATAGTGTATGGAGAGTGGAAGAGCAGCAAAGAAAAGCGAGCCAGAATATTGAGCGCGGGATTTACTGCTGTGGCGGCAGTAATTGGGATCATTCTTCTCTTTCAGCCCCGTTTGCCTGGTCCTACCCAGTTTGTGAAGCTTATATTTGGAAGTGTGGATCAATTTATAAAGTAAGATGATGGGAAAAAGAAGGACCTAGTCTCTGCGTACCAGAGGCGCGGTCCTTCTTTTAGTTAAGTGAGCTCTATCCAGTCAGAATGTTTACTCTTTAATCACAGAAGCGTTCACGGCATCTTCCATCTTTGTATTGTAGGAACGGAACAGACCCAGACGCCAGAACGCGGCTCCTTTGAGGTCATAACGTTTGGCAAGACCGAGCTTATCATCTACAGAGGAGGGCGTTTCACTGCTTAGACTGATACCGAGCAGAAGCTTGCTCTTCGGGACACCGGCCTGTATGGCTAATTGAATCGCCTGATCTACAAGACTATTTGGCTCAGGTACCTGAGATTTGGTGCCAACCGGATTATACTGATAGGCCATAATAATAAGATCATCTGCAATAGAGGCAAGAGTTTTGTAATCATAACCTTTATAAGCACTATTTAGCGGGGGTACCGCCAGAGATAAAGCTGTGTCCTGGGGCAAGGAACTCTTTAGTTGTTTCACGTAAGCATTGAGCAGCTTCTGTTGTTCTACTGCATCCAGTTTAAAGCCCAGTCCTTCAAAATCCAGAACAACTCCGCCAAAACCATGCTCTGCGACAGCAGCAGTTATGCCTTCGATCGATTTCTGACGCAGGTTGGTGTCACTCAACACTTTGGTCAGTTCGCCGTTTCCGTCCAATGCATATACCATTAGTTGCGGTTGGATACGCTGATCTGCTGCGTCAGCAACAATGGACTGCGGCGTAATATCACCCGCAGCAGCAGGAAGACGGTACTCTTCCCCCTGGAGTGTAAACTGACCTTCGCGATCAATGCGGCTCCAGCCAAATGCTACAGAATTCATGGAAGTAATGAGATCCTTTTCTTGAAAGGATTGCAATGCATAGAAGGCTCTCAGGTGCATCTCGCGTTGTGGGGAGACGAGGGAGACCGTCTTGGTTGCCTGATTCCAGCTTACTTGTACACCGAATTGGTTACTGAATGAACTTAATGGAATAAGTACTCGTCCTTCCCGCTGAACTGGTGGCGCAGGAAGTTTTACGTTCTTTCCGTTTACGGTTGCTGTAGTGCTGCCTACCGTTAATACTACCTCGGTGGTTTGACCTTTTACAGCATTCGTTGCTTTTACAGTCTGCGTTTTGCTGTTCCACGTTATATCGATACCAAGAGCCTCTCCAACCGTCCGAAACGGAACATAAGTGACACCCTTATCCATGCGTGGAGCTGCATCAAACGTTAAGGGGACATCGTCCAGTTGAACGGTAATGGCCGGAGCAGCATAGGCTCCACCGATATTTGGGGTGTTTCCAAGGACAGAGAGAGTAATCACTGTAACCGCAGCAATTTTTCCTACACGCTTAATGAACATCGTCTGTTTCCTCCAACTTGGTACATAATAGTAGATTCTTGCTTTAAAAGTAATCTAGTAATCTAGCATATGTAGCATAACAAATTTTTCATATCGTTCCAATATAAGAGTCGAAGTTTAGTCATATTGGTGGCAAGAATCGTAATATACTTTACTATATATTGCGGAAGGAGTGTGCTTTTTGCCAAACTCTACGGGTTTTATATACAATCCGACCACCGGTGTAACTCAGTCCACGCAGCTCATCGTGACTTGCATTAACGATTCTCTTAATGCTCCTGTTAATATTGAGCTTGAGGTTTTCAGGTGGGATACTACTCAAACTGCACGTATTGCGATTGGTCATGATCTGTTTGAATTACTGCCCCAAACGACAAGAACATTGATCTATCCACTAATCAATGCAGCTTTTTTCGAGGTGCAAAGTGATTATTTTAGCGCTACAAGCACTATCATTCATGTATATGGTGTTGATTCTACAGGCCAGATTATCCAGCGTGTGCTTCAATCGGAGATGACATTAATTGACCGATTCACAAATATCCCTTAAAGGAAGAGAGGTGAGCAGATGGCAGTTGTGAATATTACTGGAGCATTAGCAGGCAGCCAATTCGAACCTTCAATTGCAGTTAATACGTTGAACCCGAATATTATGTGCGTAGTAGCTGTGGATACCAGTACCGGACCAACATTGACTGGATTCTATCGTTCCATTGATGGAGGGAGTACCTGGTCTACAACGACACTTCCTCAACCAGCAGGATATGCAGGAGCAGAAGCACCAACAATAGACTATACGTTTCCCAATACCTTTATCGTTACCGTTCACTTGTTTAACGGGATTAATGATGGGACGATTGCAAGTTACACCTCATTTGACGATGGGTTAACGTGGCAGCCACCGGTTATCGTGCAGGCAGGTTTCGGTACCATTGTTCATAATGATGAGCCTTACATAGCCGTAGACCGTTCTCCTGGTAGCCCCTATCGAGGCAATGCATATGTCGGATATACCCCACTTGCCACGACTTCTTCCGCCATATTTACACAACGGTCGGTCTCACAGGGGTTAACCTGGGAGCCACCTGACCGACAGTCGAATCCGCGAGGAATTCATGACCGGGCAGCGCTGGCTGTTGGATTCTCGGGTGAGGTCTATGCAGGCTACATCATAACAGGGCCTGCCAGCCCTTCTGCACTTTTGCGTATTTCCTACGATGGGGGCATTACCTATCAACCTCCTCTGGATAGACAGGCGACATTCATCTCATCCGTTGTGCCAGCTCCTTCGCCTTTACCTGTACCGAATTACGCTTTTCGGGTACAGACCAATCTAAGTCTGGGAGCAGATATTTCCGTTGGACCTAACAGTGGAACCGTATATGCCGTATGGAATGATGCACGAGCTGGCTATACTGATGTATTACTCTGCGAATCTCCGGATGGTCTCCTGTGGTCAGACCCGATCAGTATTACAGGCGCTCCTCCAGGCACGCAGAATTTCTTTCCTTCCATAACCGTATCTCCGTTTGCCGGGACGATCAGGGTCATTTATTACAGCAACCGAATTGACGGGTTCCTTCTGGATGTTTTTGTGGCAGAATCGTTCGATGGCGGGGCGAGCTTCACCAACCGTCGAATCACAACCACATCTTTCAATCCCAATGGTAACTCTCCGATGCCAACGGTACTGATTGGGGACTACATCACTGCTGCAACGTATGCTCCAGATAATTTAGCAGCCGTGTGGATGGCCACAACACCACCCACGGGTAAGCTGGATGTTTACTTTGGAAACTAATTTATTTTAAATGAAACACCCCCATACCTTAGCCCTGTGTAAAAACAGGTTAAAAGTATGGGGGTGGACGTAGTCATTCTAATCCGAAACGATAAATCCGTCGAAACTCTCAGGACCGACCCGAACCGTTCCGAGCAGGTTGGTACTGATAAATGCAGTGTACGTTAGTTGTGGCTGGATCGGTGGATTATAGTCGTTGGCAGAGAAAACAATAACTTCGGGGTTGAGGAGACCGCTTAAACCATAAGTGAAGTTAGCAGAGTAAACAATCGGATCCGTAGCAACGGTGCCTCTAACAATGGTAATTCTGACTTGAAAGAGTGCAAGCGGTAGTCGCACCGTAATGGTTCCTTTTAATGAAACTCGTGGATTGGCTCCAGCTCCAACCGTTTGCAGACCAATCTGTGCAAATAGTTGAGGCGTATTAATCACTGGAATCGGTATAGAAATGGAATTAAACAACGCAGCATTTTGCGAAGATCTTGCATCCAGAAATTGTGTCAACGTATATACCTCCTATCTGTTTCAGATAGAATAATATATTCCTCATTCAGAGATTTGCATGGACGTTGGTGACGCGCTGGAAATATTAAAGGCAAACCGACTGCCCAAGTGACTTGTTTCTTTAAGCCATACAATCCCACCCATCAATTCAGCGAGTTGTTTACAGATGGATAGGCCTAGCCCCGCTCCACCATACTTTCCGGAGTTGCCGTGAATTTGCGAATAGGATTTGAACAATAAATCTTGGCGATCCTGGGGGATGCCGATGCCCGTATCTATTATCTCATAAGATGCATGGAGTGTACCTTCTGGATCAGCAGATACCTGCGTAGAGATGCATACTTCACCTTGCTCCGTGAATTTCAACGCATTGCCAACAAGATTGATTAGGATCTGACGGACTTTTTGCTGATCGCCTATAAGCATCAAATGATCATTTATATCGTATTCTGCGTATAATCGGATACCTTTTTTCTGTGCTTCAGATGAGAATAACTGGAGTACATGGTCGACGGTTTTAGTGACACTGTAGGGGTTAATCTCCAGAGAGATCGCACCCGCTTCTGCTTTGGAATAGTCGAGAATTTGATCCATCATGGATAGCAGACTGGTTCCACTAGACTCTATGACATTAACATATAACGATTGATCCTCATTCAGCTTGGTAGATTGCAATAGATTTGCCATTGCAAGAACACCATTCATCGGGGTACGGATTTCGTGGCTAAGGACGGCTAAGAGATTTTTCTTCTCTTCCAGCACTTTTGCAGCGGTTTCTTCCGCCTGTTTTAACTGTTGCAGAGTTGTTTCCATCTCAAGAAGACTCGTGAAAAATGAAGACAAGGAGAGAAGCAGATCCACGTCCTTTTGTTGATAGGAATAGAAATCCTGATCAAATGAGCAAAGGGAGCCGTAGATTTCTCCGTTCTCATTATGTATAGGCACACCGACAAATGAACAACCACCTACGAATTCGGTAGCGTCCATATGTTTGGTTAACGGATGAGTCAGATTATTATTGATTACCAATGGACCTTGGGTATGTTCAGTCACAAGTGCACAATATGACTCGGCGTTTTCAACGACAAGTCCCTCACCTAAAATTAGTTTGTCACGATTATATACGTTCAGAACTTTGGTGGATAAGTGATCCAACTGGGCGATACAAAACGTATTTGCAGGAATTAACCTGCTTGCCGTGTCCATAACATTAGCAGCCGAATCATATAATTTATGTGAGACTATAGATAGTACATCAATGAATTCTGTTTTCAACATATTGATTTGACTCCTCCTGATTGTAGAAATTCGTTGTGCACTGTATTAAGTATATATGAATTCAAAGGATAGAGCATGTATGGTTTTGACAGTGGAAGACGGAAATGAGAAAATATGATGCTGTGGAACATGAAAAATATATTAAGTGGTGGAGGCAAATCAATGAATCAGCGTTTTCGAATTACCCGGTCCGTACAAGATAGCAATGCGGAACAATCCATCTCCCTGGAAGAATGCAAACTCTACTTCGAGTCCAAGCCCGAATTCACCTACTCATCGGTTCTTCACATTGTTGGAGCAGAGAGCACCATGTCCATCGATGGGGATTTTTTTATGTGGGACCTTGAGGGAACACAGATTGCTTTTCGTTTGTACATGGGGGATCTGTATGTAGCTATTTCTAACGAAGCTATTGTACCCAAAATGATTGAGATTGCAACGGATCTACGTGCAGACATCGTTGAAGGATAAGAAGTAGAGAACTAGGGTTTGATAAAAATGTAATCATGTTAGTTGTAGTATACTTTAGACATTCCTGTAAAAATGAGACTAAAGGTTCATTTATATTCCATATGTTAGATTGTAATATATGGAATATAAAACATTTTACAGGAGAGTGAATGAAGTGAAAAAGACCAAATTAATACTTGTTGCATTCATGAGTATGATCCTTGCCTTATCAATAACTGGAATAGGATCGAGTTCAAAGGCTTCTGCAGCTACGGCACGTACACCCATTGTATTGGTACATGGATTGACTGGTTCAGATAGCAATTTTACAGCAATTGAGAGTTATTTGCGTAGCCAAGGGTGGACAAGAGACGAATTATTCGCGATTGACCTTCCTAGCAAACAAGGAAACCAGCTGTTGAACTCCGCAGCAATTAGTCGATTCGTAGATGATGTTCTGCGCGAAACGGGTCATACAAAAGTCAATATTATAGCTCATAGCATGGGTGGAGCGAATAGTCTCTATTACATACTTAACCGTGGAGGCGCTTCCAAAGTGGATAAGTTGATTACCCTTGGCGGGGCTAATCGATTGACCACAACGACAGCTCCGAGTGGAATAAAGGTGACTTCGATCTATTCCACCAGTGACACGATTGTGTCCCCGGTACTTTCCCGGTTGAACGGGGCGAACAACGTTTCGGTTTCCCTCGTATCCCATATCGGTCTGCTGTTTAACTCACGGGTGAATGCCCTGATCAAAACTGCGTTGAATGAGTAGCTAACATTGTAAAATGGCAAACAAATGTGCATTTTTTCATAATATACTGAATGATTGACTTGAACACGACTGGCCATTTATAGGCAGTCGTGTTTTCGTATGATCCGGAAATGGCTCGCTGAGGTAAGATTCAAAAATAGGTACATTCATTCTATAATTAGAAATCAGAATAAAAATGGAACAAGCTAAAGGAGTCTGGATGCATGCAATCTCAACCGAATGATCGAATTAAAGTTCACCCAGGCTTTTGGGCCGGATTACATCAAATAGGGATTGGTGCAGAAGACATCGCTCGCACAGCACAATTATCTCTTGAGACAATAAATAAACCTGTAGTTACCCAATCTCAGTACTTTGCAATCTGGCAGGCCTACTCTGATCTCATTGGGGACACCGCTGAGGGCATCATCAAACTTGCAACCGGATATGAGATATCCAAGTATCCTCCGCCTGTGCTGGCGATGTACCATGCTCGTGATTATCGTGATGCGTTGAATCGAATGGTCCGTTACAAGCAGATGTGTCCTCCCGAGAGTTTGCAGATTACCGAAGCAGGGGAGGAGTGTATCATTGAACTCGAATGGTTACATAAGGAGCTACCAGGTCCGCCATTACTGGTCGGTATTACACTGGCATTTTTGCTTGAACTTGGACGGAGGGGTACAGTCCAGCCTTTGATGGCCAAAAGGGTCGAGTTCACCCAACCGATGGGCAACGTATATACCCTTGAAGCTTACTTCGGCTGTCGAGTCGATACGAATTCTAACCATAATCGGCTGACGCTAGAGCGAAAAGATCTGAATCTTCCATTTCTCTCATATAACGAGGAGTTACTGGAGATCCTGACCCCGGCTCTGGATCGGTCGCTGGACGAACAGAAGAACAGTCGTTCCGTTACTGAAGTGGTCAAATGGATCTTGAAACGTAACCTCACAGGAAAGCGCCCTGACATCCAGACGGTCGCCAAAGAGCTTTGTATGAGTGATCGTACCTTGCAACGGCGACTGACGGAAGAGAACACAAACTTCAAGCAATTATTAACCGAAGCCAGACGTGAGCAGGCCCGGGAGTACCTGGCAGATCCTTCGCTCGATATCAAAGAGGTAGCATTCCTGGTTGGATATGAAGACCAGAATTCGTTCTATCGTGCGTTCCGGACCTGGGAAGGAGATACTCCTTCGAATTGGCGTGTCAGGCATTAACTCTGGCGCAAGATGCTAGTTACTGAGCCCTTCAGACTTCGTAATATTATATCTATCCGGAGTATGAAGCTGTTGGCAATGTTCAAGAAATAGCTGCCGGATAGTTGTAATCAAGAAGGAGAAATGCAGGATGGATATGGGACTAAAAGAGAAAACAGCCTTAGTTACAGGATCAACAAAAGGAATCGGCAAAGCGATTGCTATAGAACTCGCTCGAGAAGGTGTTCATGTTCTGATTAATGGACGCAATGATGAAGAGGTGGAACGAACAGTTCGCGAAATCAAGTCCACTTTTCCGGAGACCTCTCCGCAAAAGGCTACCGCTGATCTTGTGGATCTGGCGCAACGCCAAGCTTTATTCGAGGAATTTCCTGAGGTCGATATATTAATTAATAGCATGGGTATATATGAAATCATGAGTTATGAAGACATAAATGATGAAGTGTGGGAGAAATATTTCCGTACCAATGTGTTGGCTGCCAATGGCTTGTCTCAATTTTATTTACCTAAAATGGTGAAGAACAATGACGGGCGTATTATTTTCATCGCAAGTGAAGAAGCCCTTATGCCTTCAGGTCAGATGCCCCAGTATTGCATGACCAAGTCAATGCTGCTGTCATTATCCAAAAGTTTGTCCAAACTGACAGCAGGGACCGAGGTTACGATCAATACGATCCTGCCAGGTCCAACACTGTCCGAAAACGTACAAAAAATCATTGAGGGCATATACCCTGATAAGACGTTGAATTTCGAAGAAAAAGAGAAAGACTTTATGAAGAGTAATCTGCCACAGTCCGAATTACAGCGATTCATCAAGCCAAGTGAAATAGGCAGACTTGCTGCATTTGTATGCAGCCCATATGCTTCAGCCTTCAGAGGCTCTCCCATCCGGATGGACGGGGGCATGGTTCCCACCATATTTTAAAATTGTTCAGGATACAGGAGATGTATCCATAAGGTGTCGCCAGTATTGGCGACTTTTTTATTTGTAAATGATCTATGCGAGGGGCGTCAATCGAGTTTATAATACAGGTATGATTTCCGAAAACGATTTCTGTTCATTGGAAGCGATTACTTTTATTGATTATATGAATCTAAAAGGGGACACTATCATGATAGCTGCAATAAATCTGGAAGGCATATGGAAACTCCAACTCGATGAACATAAGGTGGAACGTGGTCTGAATTTCTCAGACGATATTACATTGCCAAATACTACATCTCATGCGGCCAAGGGCAAGAAAAACGAGAATGTGTTAATCGGTGCGCTGACGGATGAGTACTTATTTGAGGGTTATGCCTGGTTTTCACGAGAGATTGAAATTCCCGAACACTTGGCTGGCAAATGTTGCTTCTTGCATCTGGAACGAACACGAGTAACCACAGTTTGGATCGATGGGGTGGAATGCGGAACACAAAACAGTCTGAACACACCTCACCGTTACGAGATTGAGGCAGGGCTAACCGCTGGGACTCATACAATTACCATTCGAGTGGACAATACCAATTATCCAACCAAAGGTGGTCACCTTACATCCGAAGACACGCAGACGAATTGGAACGGCATCACCGGGAAATTGGAACTTCAATTTTTCGAGCGTGTTTTCCTGGATAATGTTCAGGTCTACCCCGATCTTGCGACTCGATCTTTCGAGATCAAGGCAGCACTTGTTGGTGCCCCGCAAGAAGTACGAATCGTGGTTTCGGCTGTTGCAGTCAGTGCTGATCCGGTGTATACGACCGAGGAACAGATTTTCGCCCCGGATTCGCAGGAAATCCAGCTGACGTACAAGATTGGCGAAGATGCGATGTTATGGAGTGATGATGAACCTAACCTGTACCAACTTCATATTCATCTACAAGATCAGGACGGCGAAGTGCTGGATTCCACCGAAGTATGGACGGGATTACGGGAATTCCGGGCTGCTGGAGACAAATTCACCATTAATGGTCGCAAAACGTTTCTTCGAGGCAAACATGACGGGCTGATCTTTCCGCTCACGGGATACGCGCCAACAGATGTGGATGAATGGGTTCGTATTCTTGCTATCTCCAAGTCCTACGGTATTAATCACTACCGTTTCCATACCTGTTGTCCTCCGGAGGCTGCTTTTATTGCAGCGGATCTGCTCGGCATCTACATGGAGCCTGAGCTTCCGTTCTGGGGAACCATTACGGACGAATCTTCGGATGGGCATAATCAAGCCGAGCAGGATTACTTGATTAGCGAAGGATTTGCGATGCTGCGTGCTTTTGGTAATCATCCTTCGTTTGTCATGATGTCCATGGGGAATGAACTATGGGGAAGCAAGGACAGATTGAATTCGATCCTGAAGGCATACAAAGCATATGATCATCGTCATCTATACACCGAAGGTTCGAATAACTTTCAGTTTGTGCCAGACATTCTGGAGGAAAGTGAATTCTTCTGCGGGGTTCGTTTCTCCAAAGAGCGCCTGTTCAGAGGTTCATATGCGATGTGTGATGCTCCGCTCGGTCACGTGCAGACCGACCTGCCAAATACATTGAAAGATTACGATTCAAACATTGTACCTGAGCAAGGCAGCGATGCTGACCCTTCTGGTCAGACTGGGGACAAAGAGATTCAGATTCAGTATGGGACAGGTTCCAAAACAGTGCAGGCCGAAGCTGGAAGTGACCAACTTGTCTCACACGTACCAATCATCTCGCATGAAATTGGACAGTACGCCACGTTTCCTAATTTCGAGGAGATCAACAAGTATACGGGTTCTCTCAAAGCCAAGAATTTCGAAGTGTTTCGAGAGCGTCTGAATGCCAAAGGGCTGGGACATCTGGCGGAAGCCTACTTCAGAGCCTCTGGTAAACTCGCGGTCGCATGTTACAAGGAAGAACTGGAAGCTGCTTTTCGTTCGCAGCAACTAGCCGGGTTCCAGCTGCTGGATCTTCAGGATTTCAGTGGTCAGGGAACAGCGCTGGTGGGTGTACTGGACGCATTCATGGATTCCAAGGGCATGATTACACCGGAGGAGTGGAGAACGTTTTGTTCCGACGCTGTGTTGTTAGCGAGATTCCCCAAATATAATTATCAAGCGGGTGAATTGTTCGAAGCACGCATTGAACTAAGTTACTTCCGGAGACAAGCATTGGATGGACTTCAATTGAAGTGGGAAATTCAAAGCGAGCAGATCGAAGGAAGCGTCCTATTGGAAGGGAAAACAGACCTGCCAGCGACCCATGGAGAACATTATGTGAATGTCGCGGATCTCAGCATTCGTATTCCTGAAGTCTCCAATATGACCAAAGTGGAGCTTAGACTGTCCATTCCGGGCACGGATATCCGTAAGTCTTACGACCTGTGGATCTACCCGAGTCAGGAGGAAGTGGACCTGAGCGGTTTGAATCTATTTACCGAACTCTCGGAACAGGCGTTGGCGCTGCTTGAGCAGGGCGAGGATATTTTACTTTTCCCGAATCCCAATCAGCTTCAACACGCGATTCAAGGTTTCTATAGCACCGATTTCTGGTCTTACCCTATGTTCCGATCCATCTCGGAGAATATGAAAAGAGAAGTTCCTGTGGGCACAATGGGCTTGTTAATTCAACAGGATCATCCGGCCTTCGAACATTTTGTCACAGAGGAGCACTCAACTTATCCGTGGTGGAGCATCGTGTCCGAGTCGTCATCGATCATCTTGGATGAGTTGGATAAAGACTTGAATCCGATCGTGCAGACCATTGACAATTTTGAGCGAAACCACAAGCTCGGCCTTTTGATGGAGTGTCGGGTCCGGAAGGGGAGAGTGCTGATGGGAGCGCTGAATCTGGAGCGTCTGATGACTACATTGGAGGGCAGACAGTTGTTATACAGCTTCCAGCGTTATGTACAAAGTTCCGCTTACCAGCCCGTTGCACGTCTGGAAGTAGAGGAACTTCGCAAGTTGTTTAACTAAGATATAGGGAGAAGAAGTGTCAGGTTTCCCTTAATTATGCCAATGAGCCCCTTCCGCGAATGGAAGGGGCTATAAGACACGCAGATTGAATCGGTTCATTCTCCCATTAAGCGTTAGATGAACCTGCACTTTTTAGGATTACATTCCAATCTTTTTCTTCAAAAAGTATGTTGTCTTTATCCTCTGTTACTCCGATCCGGACCTCAAGGATCACCATCCTGGTTTCAGCCAGAATAGAAAAGAGACTCTCCTTGGTAATCGCGAACTGAGTGCCCATACTCAATTGCATGACCTTTCCGTTGACAAGCACTTGCCCACTGCCTGCAAGCACGGTCCATGCTCTACACCCAGTTCTATGCCAGTTCAACCCGATATGTTTGCCCGGTAGAACCGTTATGTTTAATGTGGTTACAGTTGTATTCTCATCTTCTAACGAACTCTCAATGACACGATAACTTCCCCAGGTTGCTTCCCCATACATCGGTTTTAATGGCAAGTTACCCAATTGCGCTTTAATTTCATTTGAATTATTTTTGTTGGCAATGAGAATGCCATCCGGACTTGCGGCAGCGATAATACCTGGCACGCCAATGACTTGGATGGGGTAGGGAAGCTCGTTAATAATATAGGAATCGGAGGAAGAACCCGAGATTCCACCGTGTCCGATTACATGGGTATCTAACTGTGCGCACAGCGTATCCCAGCTTCCGATATCCTGCCATACTCCCTTATAAGGCAGGACTACGGCCCGCTGCGCCTTTTCTGCAACATGTTTGTCAAAACTGCGTTCAGGCAACGCTTCATACAGGGACGACAATTGATCATAATGAACCGGAAGCCCCATTTTTTTAATATGGGATATCATAAACGCGACGGTGAATGCATACACACCGCAGTTCCATAGTGCCCCACGTTGTAGCAGAGTTTCAGCAATGGTGGCTTCGGGTTTTTCTATAAATTGTGTTATGGGCGCATAAGCTTTACGTTCTTCTCCACCGGACAGGATGTATCCATACTGTTCTGAAGCATGTGTAGGCCTTGTCCCAATTAAAGCGATATCGGCTTGAGAATGTTTCAATATGTCCGGCAGTAATTGGAAGTTGTTAAAAAAATCTTCACCTGCAAACACATCAGCTGGCGCGATACAGATCACATCGTCATCCTTGGCCATTCGGAAGGATTGCAGATATAACGTCGCTAAGGCCGCCGCAGTAAAAGTGCCTCGTTTATAAGGTTCCCCAATGACTGGTATTTTGCCTTGAGTATGTCGTGCCGTAATATTAGCCTGATCCTGATGTGAAATAATGAGTGTTGAATCCGTTAGGGATGAACTGTCAAGCTGGCGGCATACTCTGCTGATCATGGATTCCCTACCTCCAGCGGGTGATGGAAGTATATCGATGAACAGCTTGGAGCGAAGCTCATTGGATAAAGGCCAGAGCCTTTTGCCAGAGCCGCCGCACAGCAGTACGATATGCATGGGCTTCCTCCTTAAGCTCAGGGAGCTTTACTATAGATTTTCCGTTTATGAAAGGAAAGAGAACGATATTTAAGAGCCAGATTGCGGATTTGTTGCTCTTTTAACGAAGAAGCGTTCACATTCAGACTTTTATTCTTGGAACTTCTAAGGATCATGCTGCCTGGGTTTTTCGTATACATAAAATTGGCATACGTTTCATACTCGGAGAAACCAAACTGTTTCTTCTTATTGATATTGGAGATGATCGCTTTGTACCATGTCAGCTTATGAACCGCTTCAATTTTCTGTTTTAAGGCAGCGAGTTTCGATTTGTCGAACAGCATATAATGGGTGACAAAAGAGCGGGGACGCGGAGCTTTCATGCCTAACAACTTGCGGTAGGTATTGAAATATTCCGGTTGGCTCCAGTCACGGCAGTAAAAGACTGTTTTTCCTTCTACAAGAAATGAATGAGGTTTAATCAGTACGGTATCTGCATCCATGACTAGAAAGTACTTTGCCTTCACAATGGAATCTCCGTTCATTTTGAGCAGCTGCTGATATAACCAGCCTGACCGATTCCATCGGGAGGACTGGTAGTGTATGTCGTTTTTGGTTATAGGCAGGACGGATCGCTCATTAACAAAAATGCAGTTTTTAAGGGAACAAAGTTTTCTGATTTTGGTGCTGACCGGAGAAACAATATATATGCTTCCAATGGGATGTTTTACATAACGGCGAATGTTATCGATGACGAGGGGAAGAGTAGCCAAATCTTTCTCGATCACTGGTATAAGAACATCAATCTTAGGTGCATTATTCAACCGGATTCCAGGCTGTACGGACATCTTCTCAACTCCTTGCACAAATCGTGATGAATCATTATATGGTATGTGTGCAAAAGTGTTTTGGTCAGGGCATGTGCAAATATACATTTTTATGAATAGGGGCTTTTGTTGAGGGCTCCTCTATCGGTATTACATATAATGCATGCAGGATCTTGATCAAACAGCGGGCTATGATGCGGTTGCTGAAGGGAGAGTTTACGACATGGGAGTTGATAAATTGCAGCCGTTAAGAAGCAAGTGGTTAAAAACAAAATTGATCATTAATAATGAATTAATTAAACCGTTTATCCCCGACACACAGAAATATAACAAAACGAATCTGAAATCCATGATCAGCAAATATGGAATGGTCTATGTCAAACCCGAGAGAGGTACTTTCGGGATGGGCGTTATTAAGGCCGAGATGGAAAGTCATCAACATTTTGTCTATCAGATAGAGCAAAAACGTCTGACGTTTGACAGCTTTGAATCGTTTTATAGCAGTCTGACTCGCTTGGTGAATAAAAGAAGTTATCTGATTCAGAGAGGAATCCATCTTCTTAAGCACAATAACAGACGTTTTGACATCCGAGTCATGATACAGCTAAGCCCGACCAAACATTGGGAAGCTACCGGAATCATCGGCCGACTGGGTCATCCAAAGAAAATCGTAACCAATTATCATAGTGGTGGTACACCGATGGATATTCACAAGCTGCTACAATCACATGCATCCACAAAACGCAGGAATGAACTGGTTCAGGAGATGAATGAGCTTAGCCTGCGCATAGCTCGTCATATGAAAAAAAAGTACCCGTATCTAAAGCAAATCGGTGTGGATATCGGCCTTGACCACAGTCTGAAACCCTGGATTATTGAAGTGAATGTCAAACCTGACCCATATATATTTAATCAATTAAAGGACAAGACGATGTATCGCAAGGTCATACGATATTACCGCCATGCTGTGCCCAAAAAAACAGAATAACAGACCGGACTTTTCATAGAAATGGCTGGAGAAGGTTTCAAGCTCAAGAGTCGTCAATGTGGCGACTTTTTTTGTTGATCTGCATTTTAGGGTCGGAATAATGCATTTCATCCCAATTCGACTCCGAAACCTATGCTAAAATAGTATATTCGAGAGTGAAATTCTGAGTCGATGTCGATGAAAGGCGGATGTTCCCCCATGTTCAATATTGCAATCTGTGATGATGAGGAGCAGCAACGAGAACGTGTGAAAACGATGCTGGTCTCCTTATCTCTAAAAACCAATTTTGATTTTCAAATTAGCCTATTCACATCTGGTGAACAACTGCTCTCGCACTACAGAGAGGTTGGGGATACATTTCATATTCTCATCTTGGATGTGGAGATGGGCGGAATGAACGGGATTCAGACCGCTAAAGAGATCAGGAACATGAAGTTTCTGGATGTACAGATTATGTTCCTGACCAGTTACCCGGAATATATGGTGGAGAGTTTTGATGTCATCACCTTTCAATATCTGATCAAGCCAATCCAGCCGCAAGTTTTCGAGGAAAAGATGGTTAAGCTGTGTCAATATTTTCAGGCATTGGACAAAAAGTATGTACTGATCAAGTCAGACTATGATGAACTGTTGCTGAAATATGATGATATTCTCTGGATTGAGGTCGTCAAAAGTTTAACAATCAAGAACAAGTTGAATTTTGTGACACAGGAAAATGTACATGAGACCAAAGGCATTTTATCCAGCTACGCTACCGGTTTGAAAGACCATGGTTTCTTGCAGATTCATCGCTCGATTATTATCAACCTGATGCATGTTCAGAAGTTTTCCGGTACCCAAGTCGTCATGTTGAATGGAATGGAACTGCCCATAGGCCGATCCAAAGTCAAAGAAGTCAAAGATGCCTACACCAAATATATGATCATGAGGATTCAATGATATGGATGCCTATATGATCTTTTCCATCATTTTTGTGACCTTACTTATGGCATTTCAGGCGAATTTTTATTTTGATTCTGTGCTGGGCAAGTCCAAGCGGAAGACACAGAGAGCACTCTATTTCGTAGTATTTGTTATGCTGGGTTATTTTTATTTGGCATCTTCCTTCTCCGATTTTGTTTCGACTGCTGTTGCTCTGCTATTAATCTTCAGTCTGGCGCAATCCTATGAAGTGGAGTTCAAAATCAAGCTTGTTTTTACCATCCTGTATGCAGTCCTGATTACTATGGCGAATACGATAGCTGTATATATTCTCGGAGTTTTGGAATCCACAGATTTCATCTCATGGGAACAGTTCAACGGAGATGACCACTGGATTCTCTCCAAGGTGATGCTGCTTGGTTGCAGCATCATGTTCATTGTTATTCAAGTTGTCCGTCTAGTCGCCAAACGTAGAAGTTTTGCCGTTCATTATCGTTATTATTTGCTGTTTCTTATCGTACCCATTATTACAATCTATCAGATCAATGTGGCCTCCATCTATAGTGAAAAAAACATATTCTATGTCTTTTCTGTACTAGGCTCTCTTTTTCTCAATGTGTTCATTGTTTATGTATTCGATAATATGGTGGAAAAGGTACAGCTCGCGCATGAAAATGCCGACTTGCAACGTCAGATGGATTACCAGGATGCCAACTATGAGAAGACCGTTCACAGTTTCAAAAACATTAAATCCATCATCCATGATATCAATCAGCAATTTCTGTATATTGATGAATGTATCCAACGTAACGAACTGGCGGCAGCAGGTGACCATATCAAGTCTACGTTAAATACGATTGAAGGTGCATACCAGCGGGTGAACTCCGGCAATCTGGTCATTGATGCTCTCGTTACGAATACCCTGGCTATGGGGCAGGCAAACGGAATCAAAATCGACACCAAAATCCAGCTTCACTCGCAACATATCCAGATCGATCGATATGATCTGTGTGTGGTGCTTGGTAACATGCTTGATAACGCAATTGAAGCCTCCAAGAAGGTCAGACAGGCGGAGGATCGATATATCCTCATTGCCATTCATTCCACGGCATCTGCTCTCGTCATCCAGATTATGAATCATGTGGAGCAACCGATTGTTGACTTGAAAAGTGACAAGCCCAATCCGGAGTACCATGGGATCGGTCTAACCAATATATCGAGAATGTGTGAGAAATATGGTGGCCATATGAGTATTGAGCATCAGCATCGAAAGTTTAACAACATGGTTGTGCTTCCATTTCACACTGACAATCCCTGAACATACCGTTCGGGGATTGTTTTTTTCCATTCAGGGTCCGTTTGCGTTCGATCAGCCTCTTACCAGATATGATGAATTCATTCATAAGAACATTTGAGGGAGGACATGGGATGAAGAAATTAATTAGTCTTTTATGTACAGCGGTGCTTGTAATTACACCGCTGGCAGATGTCAGCGCAGAGGCGAATAACAGCGGTACGATCGAGGTACGGGCGGAGCAGATTGCCAAGGAAATGGTGAAAAATTACGGTGTCACGAGTGTGCAATATGCGATCATGGATGAAGGGGAATACATTTTATCAGATAGTGTCGGGCTGCACGATAAGGCCTCACAGAAGCCAGTGGACAAGGATAGCATGTATGGCATAGGCTCGGTTAGCAAAATGGTTGTTACGGCAGCCGCCATGAAGCTGGTCGATTCCGGTAAAGTAGATCTGGATGAGCCGCTTACTTCGTATATCAAGGACTTTAAGATGGCAGATGCGCGATATACTCAAATCACACCGCGTATGTTGATGAATCATTCATCCGGTCTTTACGGTACACATTATGGAAACAGCATGTTGTTTGACGATAATGACACCCGCAATCATGATGAACTATTGCTCAAACTTCAGTCCGAAAAACTGAAATCAAAGCCGGGTACCTATTCCGTCTACTGCAATGATGGCTTCCAGTTGCTGGAGCTTATGGTGGAACGGGTGAGTGGGTTAAGCTACAGCGAATATATCGCCAAGTACATCAGCGAGCCGTTGAAGTTGGAATCAACGAAGACACCCTTGGATTCCTTTGACAGAGCGCAGTTATCCGAAACCTATTGGCCTACACTTGAGATGAAGATGCCTACCGAAAATGCAAACATTATCGGCACAGGCGGAGTGTACTCCACCGCAGAAGAATTGAGTCAATTCGGAGAGGTTTTAATGGGGAACAGACCGGATATTCTGTCCGAATCTGCAGTGAAGGCCATGCAATCTCATGAGTATCGTAAGGGCATATGGGTATCTGATGAGCAAAATACGATCAATTATGGCTTGGGGTGGGACGCGGTTGACCTTGCACCTTTCAGCGATTATGGGATTACCGCGCTTGCCAAAGGTGGGGATACCATGTTGTACCATGCCGTGTTAATCACTATACCCGAACATGATATTTCAATGGCGGTTCTATCATCTGGTGGATCTTCCGTCTACAATCAGATGTTTGCCAGTAAAGTGCTGCTGGACGTTCTCGAGGATCAGGGCATCATCGACGATGTTCAGCCTGATCAGAAATTCTCACCACCTGTCAAAGTGAAGATGCCAACAGAATTAAATTCGTACTCCGGTCTCTATGGTACGGTAGGAGAGACATTGGATATAGCGATTAAGGATGGTGAGATGCAACTGCCTGCTTTGCTGGGAGGAATTATTCCTGAGCAGAACTATGTGTACACAGGCGACGAACATTTTACAAGTGCGGATGGCAGTGTGAAAGCTAGTTTTGTGAAGGAACGTAATGACAAGGTGTATGTTAAAGTTCAAGGCATGATAACGTTACCCGGCATAGGCCAAACGGTAATGAACACGTATGATTATCAAAAACTGGATCATAATGCGCTTGACGCAGCAACCAAAGAGAAGTGGACAACTCGTGACGGCTCGAAATATTACGCGTTGGATGAAAAAATAACATCGATCTTTTATCTGCTTCCATCGATGCTGATTAAGAATCTATCCGTTGATGCAGAAAATGGTTACGCCAATGGTACGCAAATCAAGGATACGAACAACGCAGAGAATGTCGCCCAGATTCCTGTGATGAACGGAAGAGACGCGTTTGATCTGCAATTTTACGCGAAGCATGGCGCTGAGATTTTGATTCAGGATGGACAGGAATACATTGCAGAGGATGCAATTACTCCAATCTTTGGTGGGAAAAAAGGAATTACGACTATTCCGGCAAACGGTCAAGCCCGGTGGTATGCGATCAACGCCCGATCGGGTAACAAATCCATCACGGTGGATTCTCCGAAGACCGGAGGTTATGCAGTGTATAATGATAAAGGGGAAATGGTTGACTTCTCTGTAGCAACCAATCCGGAATCGACGAAGCTCCCGAAAAGTGGTTTTATCGTTTTTGGTGGGGACGCTGGTGATGTATTCCAGATTGAATTAAAGTAAAGTAGGGAGTGCGTTACAAAATCACATTCGCAATTTGTCACATAAATAATGTCGTATTCAGGAAGTCGCCTTTATGGCGGCTTTTTTGATTTTTTTATTAGAATAATTTAACAATCTGGTAACTTTTCGGCCTCACTGCTCGTTATATTTTATGTAGTTATATATTAGGCTCATTTTTCACAGGAGGAATCACTTTCTATGATCAATCGACATAAACGTCACACAATGAAGCATATCAAAAGAAGAGCAGGCAGACCCATCGTTGCAGGCCTTACTGCCGGAATATTAATGGTTCACGGAGTCATTGGCGTGTTGCCATCTCAGGTACATGCTGAAGCATCGGATGTATCCATCCGTAACTGGTACTCGTATCAGCGCATCACAGTGCCTGAACTGAAACCTACTTGGACAGCGAAAGTAGATAACCATTTGAATATGAACGAGACGTACATCGGAGCTAATGCCATTGCAGAAGAAGGCAAAGTATTCACGTTTGCTGGATCGAAGTTGGTTGCACTTGATGCGACAACAGGTAAACGGTTGTGGACTTACGGCAAAGAACTGACACCTTATATTACTTATCAAGGCGGCGTCCTCTACGGACTTACCAGTGATCACAAGCCATATGCCTTGAATGCAAAGACAGGCAAAGCCAAATGGCAGTCAGGAACATCCACCTGGATTGATACGGTTCAACGTACGGAAGTGCTGATTCCAACGGTGGATACCCTCTACGTGATTAAGGGGAGTACAACGTTTGCACTGGATATGCAGTCAGGCAAACTGCGCTGGAAGGCAGATGAGCCATTAGGCGAAGGTCACGGTACTGAATATCTTGAAGAGTCTAATGGTATTGTACTGAGAACCTTTTTTGTCCAAGGGGCACTTACATCCGTTCAACTTAATGCGTATGACAAGAAAACGGGAAAGAAGTTATGGGGTCATTTTGGTCAGGGGGAAGGTATTCAGATCAAAGACGGTCTTGTGTATTCGGTGGATTTTTATTCTCCAATGTTGGAAGATGATGAGTCTTCACCTGAACGCAAATGGAAAGTTAATGCGTACAACCTGAAGACCGGTGTGTTGAAAGGAAGTCAGGAGTACAGGTGGACCATGCCGGGTGACCCACCGTATATGAATGGTAGAGGAGGTATACTTGTCAATAAAGACAAACTGTACATTGCGCAGGGGGACAACATAGCGGAGTATTCGTTGAATACAACCAAGTCGGCAACTACGCCAATTCGAACGTTTCACCAACCTTACGGGGACAAAATGGAGTTACTTGGCATTGTACAGCAACGGCTGGTGTACAAAAACCTCGAGACAGGTGAACTTAAAGGCATTAAGCTGGCTAATGGTCAGGAGGTTCAGTGGCATGGTGATGCCCCGGTTTCTCAGATTGATGTTTACGGTAAAGGAATGTATCGAGCGCAACGTAACGGCACCCTGCTTGCCCTCAACATGATGACGGGTCAGCCAGCTTTTCGAGTCGCTACCGGGGGAGATCTGCACAACACGACATTGAAGACAAACGGAATGATCATCATCCAAGCCGAAGGCAAACTTCTCGGCGTTAAGCTGCCAGCATCGCTGAAATAAGTGATTTAGAATGAAAAATATGTGAGAAGACTGGATTACGGCATAGCTTGCTCATAATCCGGTCTTTTTTTATTTTTGCGCATAAAACACTGCAAAGTCCAAATACTTGTACATGCAATCTGCCACACGAAACCCCGCTTCCTCCAACCACTTCAATTGATCCTCCAGCGTGGCATTGATATCCACCTTGCGTCTTTCGATCGAAGCCGAGATGGCTTCCTCAGACAAACCACTTTGTTGAATCGCTTCTAACCAGCGCTGGCGGTAATAGGTGTCCGTATCGAGGGTTCTTCCCTGAACCTGATCTGCGTTGATGAAGCATCCACCTGGTTCTAACAGCTTATGTACAGAGTCAAACACCTTTTTCTTGTCAGCGTTGGTCAGATGGTGAATAGACAGGGAGGAAATAATCATGTCGTAGGAACTGGTGAAATCGTACTTGGAGTAATCCCCGACCACATACTGCACTTGGTTCGCATCAGCAAATCTTCGACGTGCTCCTTCGAGCATATGATCACTAATATCGATCAGGGTTAATCGCGCGTTGGGATACTTTTGCAGGACCAATCCGGAGAGCAGTCCCGTTCCTGCACCCAGATCAAGAATACGTGGAGAATCGATCGGGCTTTCCATTAGATCCAGAGCCATTCCATAAAAATCATCAAAACAAGGGATAAGCTGCTTTCGCTGCACATCATAATCTTGGGCTACCTTATCAAACAGCTGCTTTACTGAGAATTCCATGTGCTCATCACTCCTTGAGGTTTTCTCCATATTTTACAAACTGGAAGGGATCAAGGGAAATACTGATTATGGATAAACTCATAGGTTGGACCTATGGGTTCCGAGTCTCTGCCATGGGTAATAACATGTAAGCGCAGAATATAGACAGGGAGGAATGAACCTGATGTTTCAACCACGTTCTATTATGATGAGTATCTCGTTAATCGTTATAGTTCTAACACTTACAGCTTGCTCTGGTAGTAATGAACCTTCGGCTATCCCTGAACCATCAATGCCAGTAGGTGAATCTGCTCCAGCACCTTCAACAGGAAATGAAACCAAGCGTCAACAGACCGAAAGTTTTGAAATGTTGACGGCAGATGGCAATCAATCACTAGAAGCGACTTTGCAACAAGGAGAAGGATTTTCCTTGTACGTATTCGAGAAATTCACATTTGATGCTGCTCAAGGCCGTCTGTCACTGACTAGTAATGCTGACTATTATGTGGATATTGAACCACTGCCTTCGGATTATAATCTGGCAGAACTGGAGACAGCGGGTAAAGAAGAATTAGAAAAAGCCGGTAAGGTATCCGATTATAGTGGAGAACTGGTAGAACACCCGCTTGGTTATGCCGAGCTCTATCTTCAGGCCTCTGGTGAAGAAGGAATTAGCGATTATATGGTCTGGAAATCAGAAGAAGGGGACGCATTTTTATTCCGTCTTCATAATCCAAAAGGAGAAGAGGCCTCTGATTTCGCCAGCCCGGTCCTTGTTTCGTTATCCACCGTTCAGGGTGATTCGTAACCTAGATGACTATAATCTTTTCAACGAAAGTCGCCAACTGGCGACTTTTTTACTTTTGCAGATTTCACGGAGAAGTTGCGAGGTGATGTATTCACTTCCATTTGACTTAGAGTACGCTCTAGGGTGTAGACTTTGAAGAAGAAGAAGAAATATTGCCAAGGAGATGAACAGAATGACACAGGAAAATAATTTTAGAACTTTACAACATAAAATAGGCTCTGGCTTCAACCATAACAGTACAGCGGAGGATGTATTGAAAGATCTGGACTTGTCAGGACAGCTTGCTATTGTAACGGGTGGATATTCCGGCCTCGGGTTGGAGACGACACGTGCGCTTGTTAATGCGGGAGCCCGTGTAGTGGTGACTGCACGTCGTCCAGCGGTTGCGAAGGAAGCACTTTCTGGTCTGGATGGTGTTGAAATAGATGCATTGGACCTCGCTGATTTATCCAGCGTTCGTGCTTTTGCCGAGCGGTTTCTGGCGAGTGATCGCAACATCGACATGCTGATTCTTAATGCGGGCATCATGGCTTGCCCGGAGACGCGGGTTGGTCCTGGCTGGGAAGCTCAATTTGCAACAAATCATCTGGGTCACTTTGCCCTGACTAATCTGTTATGGCCAGCACTCGCTAGTCAAGGGGGAGCACGTGTTGTTTCCTTGGCATCAGCGGGACATCATTTCTCACCTATTCGTTGGGATGACATCCAATTTGAACATGGCTATGAGAAATTCCCTGCCTATGGACAGTCCAAAACAGCAACTATTTTATTCAGCGTTGAGTTGGATCGTCGAGGTGCAGAGCATGGAGTACGGGCTTTCTCCGTTCATCCAGGCGGAATTATGACACCACTACAGCGTCATATGCCCAAAGAGGAAATGATTGCGCTGGGCTGGATTGATGAATCTGGACAAGTGGCCAACCCTGCGTTCAAAACACCTGAGCAGGGGGCAGCGACGCAAGTCTGGGCAGCAACTTCACCTCAGCTTGAGGGAAAAGGCGGTGTCTACTGCGAGGATTGTGACATCAGTGAAATGGCTCCAGAGGATGGAGGTTTCTACGGGGTCAAGAAGTATGCTATCGACCCTGAGCAAGCTCTTCGTCTATGGAAACTGTCCGTGGAGCTGACGGATACGGATATCCCAACCACGTAAACCCTTGATTTACACAACAATTAAATTGAGATACACACTAAACGCTACTGAAGTTGTCCGTAGCGTTTTTTTATATTTTTGCTCATACGAATTGAGAAAGTAACATCCCGCATGGTTAGGTGAATATCATATATCAGAATAGAGGGAAGAAAGGATACATTATACGGCTCAGTGAAGTGAAATAACTGTGACGGATTGTAATATGAGTGCTTTTCCATTTAAAATAGAGGAATCATGTTCTTTTTGAGAACGCAGGGAGAGAAAATCATGAATATTTTTGAGCAACACATACCTTTGGAAAAAGTGAAATTTAATGAACCGCTAAAAAATCACACGTTTATTAAAATTGGTGGTAAAGCAGATATCCTCATCCATCCAACAACGATAGACGAAATCACTAAAATCGTAGAGATTGCCAACATACATCAATTGCCGCTGACGGTTATTGGCAAAGGCTCCAACGTCATCATTAAAGATGGAGGCATCCGTGGTGTAACCATTTCCCTTAGTCATTTCGATCAAATTAAAGTGAGTGAGGACAGCATGATTGCCCAAAGCGGTGTTGATATCATTGATGTATCCAGACTTGCTTTGGAGCATAGCTTAACTGGTTTGGAGTTTGCTTGCGGTATTCCCGGCAGCACGGGGGGCGCACTTTACATGAATGCGGGTGCCTATGGCGGTCAGATCGCAGATGTTGTTGAACGTGCGACTGTGATCACCAAAGACGGTGCAGTGTTGGAGATTCCGCGAGAAGAGATGAAGTTTGGTTATCGAAATAGTCTCTTCAAGATGGATCACTATATCATACTGGAGGCCGAATTCGGGCTCAAAAAAGGAAACAAGGAAGATATTGCAAGCAAAATGAAGGAATTAACGTTCCTGAGAGAATCCAAGCAGCCGCTTGAATTCCCGTCTTGTGGAAGTGTATTTAAACGACCGGAAGGACACTTTGCTGGTAAACTGATTCAGGATTGTAACTTGCAGGGCACTCGCATCGGGGGCGCTGAAATTTCCATGAAGCATGCAGGTTTTATCGTAAATGTGGATCATGCTACTGCCCAGGATTATATGGATCTGATCCAATTTATTCAGAAGAAAGTATATGATACGTTCCAAGTTGAATTGGAAACCGAAGTCATCTTTCTGGGAGAATAGCTTCGATGAATACTTAAAAGGTCGCCATTGGTGACCTTTTTTGATTGGACGAATTGGACTCGGACAAGAATCCATATGCTAATTATGGTAATATCAGAGTGATTGTATTTAATATTTCATCGTGATTATAAGGAGTGCACTTGGAGATGTTCAAACGTAACAGGAGAATCCTGCTAATCGCGGCTATGGTAATTTTACTGTCGCCCTTGTCAGTCCTGACATATATGTATATGAATGAACGTGCAGGCGGCCTAGCCGATCAACGGATATCTAAAGTTTGGGGATTAAGTGAACCTATACAGATTCCTATAGCGAACAGTCCTGAGAGGGCAGTTCAGGAATTTAGAGGTGAGTTTTATACCTCCCAATTTATTCATCAGGAGGCTGTAGACGGAGGCATGATTTTGTTCACACAAAAAAAGGGGCGGGAAAACAACAGTAATCTTCAAATGGAGTATACCCGCAAGAACATGTTTGGATGGAAATGGGTATGGGGTGGAGGTTATTCCATAAGTGAGGGTCAACACACCAAGTTTGCTTTGGATTATATGAGTATACCGAAGTTGGATAAAGTTTCGGCCCCGTTTCCGATGTTATTTGGTAATATTAAAGATTCATCCATTAGACGTTTATATGTAGAGACCAAGGACGATGGAAAAGTGATTGAAACCGAAGCGAAACTGGTTGAGGTGAGTCCGGGACATCTAATCTGGTATGTGTTCCTTCCTCCTTCAGCGGCTATCCCATATGTAATGAAGGGATTTAACGAAGAAGGGAAACTCATTACCCATGAACAAATTAAAGATGCCAATGACAGCGGGTCGTTAACTCTGGGGAAATGATCTCGTGGACTATCTAGATACATATGGTAAAGGACAACAAACATTGATTCTTAAGAGGTCGCCTTATGGCGGCTTTTTTTGTTGCCAATGTAGTACCAACCATTCCGCCAGTGAATGAACCGATCCTGCAAACCCGCGTAACGCAAGCGATTGGCTCATGCTATGGCTGATTGAACGATTGTTGTTGACCCCGCTCTCGCTTAACATGTGAACAGAGGAGCCTGCTCGTCATTCACCATCATTCTGTCAAAGGGGGCCCGCGATCGTATGGCTGAGCTGTCGGAAACATCAACGTTGCAACCCGGGGTTACAGTCAACAAACCCGTCAAACCAAGTTATCTGCGTAACATTCGAAAACACTGGATGTTGTATGTCATGATCCTGCCCGGCATTTTGTTCTATATTATTTTCAAGTACATTCCACTTGGCGGAAGCGTGATTGCATTTCAGAATTTTCAGATTATGAAAGGCATATGGAGCAGTCCATGGGTTGGCCTGGATAACTTCAAGTTTATTTTTACGTATCAGGACTTCTATCATGTGCTTCGGAACACAGCTCTGATTGCCTTATACAAACTGGTGATCGGATTTCCTGCTCCGATCCTGCTAGCGCTATTGTTCAACGAAGTGAGAAAAATGCTTGCCAAACGCTTTTTGCAGAGTCTGTTTTATCTGCCTCATTTTCTCTCCTGGGTTGTTGTCGGGGGGATCGTGTTTGAGGTGCTAGCCTCGGGTGGTTTTGTAAACGCTGTCCGTGGATGGTTCGGGTTCGAGCCGATCCTGTATATGCAGCAGGAGCAATATTTCCGACCTATTGTTGTCTTGTCCTCCATCTGGAAAGAGGTAGGGTGGGGAACGATTATATATCTCGCTGCGGTAAGTGGCATTGATCCCACGCAATATGAAGCGGCAGTGATGGACGGAGCGAACCGCTGGAAGCAAACGATCTACATTACATTGCCTGCGTTGTTCCCGACGATCTTAACCCTGTTCCTGCTGAATATCGGCAATTTCCTGGAACTTGGCTTTGATCAGATCTATAACCTGCTGACACCGATGACCTACTCGGTAGGGGATATCATTGAAACGTACGTATACCGCTCTGGTGTCCTGCAAGGGCAATATAGCGTAACAACAGCGATTGGTCTATTTCAGTCGGTGATTGGCTTCATCCTGCTCTGGGTCTTCAATCGGCTAGCGAGAAAATCAGGAGAGGGGTTGTGGTAATGATCAAGCAGACGATTGGAGAAAAGCTGTTCCAAACCGCCAACTACATTTTCCTGACACTTGCGGCCTTTACGATGCTCCTTCCGTTGCTACATCTGCTTGCGGTTTCCCTGAGTTCGCCGGTTGCGGCAGACTCCAAAGAAGTATTTCTGTGGCCCGTTGGCTTTACTTTCGCGTCATGGAAACACATTCTACAAAGCTCGGGCTTATGGCAATCGTTCGGTGTAACCGTATTCATTACGGTAGTGGGTACTGCGCTTAGTATGTTATTTTCAGTGTTGACCGCTTTTCCGTTATCGCGCAGAGAATTCATGATTCGCAAACAAGTGATGCTGGGCATTGTAATTACGATGATTTTCAATGCCCCGATGATTCCATTCTTTCTGACGGTAAGGGAGCTGGGCATGATGAATTCCATCTGGTCCCTGATTATTCCTGGTGTAATTGGCACATTTAATATGGTCATTCTGCGTACCTTTTTCATGAGCTTGCCCAAAGAACTTGATGACACGGCCCGAATCGACGGTTGCCATGACTTCCGGATTCTGTTTCAGATTTATTTGCCGCTATCCAAGCCGGTTCTGGCTACGGTCAGTCTGTTCTATGCGGTGGGATACTGGAACACGTTCCAGCGGGCGGTACTGTTTCTACGTGATCCAGGGCTCTGGCCTCTGCAGATGAAGCTGCGAGCGTATTTAACCAGCCCGGAGGAACTGGCCCAGGTAAATATGTTTCTTGGGGATTACAACTTCAATACAACCACGTTAAAGGCAGCGACGATACTTTTTGCAAGCGTTCCCATTATTTTGGTGTATCCTTATCTACAGAAGTATTTTGTGAAAGGTTCATTGCTCGGATCACTGAAAGAATAAACCATGTTCAGGGGGATGATTTCATGAGAAAACAACTGACCCGCAAGATGATGCCGCTAATGCTCAGTCTAGCCATGCTGTTGGTCGCTGGTTGTGGATCAGCGACTACAAATTCCGGAAATGACGTTGGTAACGGCGAAGGCAGTGGTGGAGCTGCAAAAGTCAAAGTATTCAAAAGCCATATGGGCGTTGGCAGCTTGCCAACTGCGGATAATCCACATGTGAAATACATTGCTGAACAGACGGGAGTCCAGTATGAGCTCATTACAACGCCTCCCGGTTCGGAGCCATCCGAATACTTGAACCTGATGATTGCCTCCGATGAACTGCCAGATATCCTGCGTCCGATTGGAGGCATTGAGCAGACACTGATTCAGCAGGGAGGCGCGTTACCACTGGATGAACTCCTGCCTGAATATGCACCCCATGTGTGGGAGAGTATTCCTCAGGAAGCTTGGGATATCGTTCGCTCTGCTTCCCCTGATGGCAAAATCTATTATGTACCCAAGGTATTCCTTGTGCCTGAACGTGCACCGTTAATTCGTCAGGATTGGGTGGATAAGGTGGGCATGGAGATGCCAAAGACCACTGATGATTATGTCGAGCTGCTCACAGCTTTCCGTGACAAGGACCCGAATGGCAACGGCAAACCGGATGAACTGCCAACAAGCGGCAGGGAATTCGGCAGATGGATGGACCATTTGTTTGCGATGTACGGGGTAGCGATGTGGGAAGGTTATCCCGAATGGGATGAATACGATGGAAAAATCCAGTACGCAGGGACTACCGACAATATGCGGGAAGCAATCAAGTTCATTCGCATGTTATATGTGGAAAAACTGCTGGACAATGAAACCTTCCTTAACAAAGGGGAAGTGTGGCAGGCCAAAATCAATAATAACCTCGTAGGCAGCTGGTACCATTTGCCTGCAAATGTGCGAGATCGGTACAATGCGATGCTGACCCAGGCTCCAGATGCCTACATTGCAGCAATGCCGTTGCCCAAAGCCGAAGGGTTTGAAGCTTTTGTCACCCAGAAAAGCATGGGTGAACCGGAATGGATGATCCCAGCCACCAAACAGGATAATGCGCCAAATGCGCTGAAGCTGCTGGACTTCTTCTATAATCCTGAAAATGATGAGTTTGGTCGCTTCGGTCTTGAGGGTGAGCAGCATGAAGTCAAGGATGGACGCAAAGTCATTCTTCCACCTGCTGACAACAAACCGCTTGCCTTGGGTATGAAGAATCTGACCACAGCAGAAGACATGAACAAGCGGATTGAAGAGACATATCCGGAAGATCAGCAGCAAATGGTCAAAGACATGTTCAAAGTCAGCACTGCCGATGCGCGGCAAATTGCCGGTGACGGTCTGCCAGCCTCTGTGTATGAAGGTTTTCCTGATATCCAGTCTCACAAGTTGTTTCAAGAGGTATTGACCAAGATTGTCATCGGCGAGCTGCCGATCGAGGCTTATGATGAATATGTGAAAAAATGGAATGCTTCCGGGGGCGAAGTGGTCACCCAGCGTGTACAGGAATGGTATGAGAAGGTGAGAAAATGAAAAAGAGATATGCCCTATGCGGGGTCAGCGGCAGAGCATTGGGACAATTTGCAAAACCAATTCATGAGCTGTTCTCTCATAATTCAGAGGTTGTCTCTTTGCTGGATACCGATCCTGCACGATTTGAAGTCTATCGCGCCCGTTTTCCTGAGCACACAGAAGTAGCAGTATATGGAGCTTCGGATTTCGGGGTTATGGTCGATGAGACGCGGCCTGACTGTATCATCGTGGCTGGCAGGGACGATACTCATGCCCACTATATTGTTGCCGCGTTGGAGCGGGATCTCGATGTTATCACCGAAAAGCCGATGACGACTACTGGAGCTGATGCCAGACGCATTCTGGAAGCAGAAGCAAGAAGTAAAGGCAACGTTATCGTAACGTTCAATTATCGGTATATGCCGATCCACATGCGCATCAAGGAATTGATTCAGGAGGGGAAACTCGGTCGCGTCACTTCCATCGACCTTAACTGGTATATCGATACCCATCACGGCTCCAGTTATTTTAAACGGTGGAACCGTGAACGGGCATTCTCGGGCGGTCTGTCTGTCCATAAAAGTACCCACCACTTTGATCTGGTCCAGTGGTGGATCAATCAAAAGCCAGTTGAAGTTTTTGCCTATGGAGCACTGAACTATTACGGGGCTGAAGGTGAATGGAATCCGGCACAGGAGGACGGAAGACATTGCCGTACATGCCATGTCTCAGAAGATTGCGCCTATTATTCCCGCTGGACGTCCCGCAGTCGTCAGATCCGGGTACCGGATGACCATCTGAACCAGCTCGGTACAGCAAGCCAGCAGGAGTTTCCATACACTTCATACCGCCCCGACCAGTGTATCTTTGATTCCACCATTGAGATTGAAGACACGTATGCCGCAACCGTGAAATATAGTGGCGGCGCGCTGATGAGTTATTCGGTCAATTTCTCACTTCCTTACGAAGGGTACCGTTTGGCGATAAATGGCACGAAGGGCAGGCTAGAAACATTGGAGTATCATATGCCGGCCCGGACGCCTTTTCCCACACCCGTCCAGACAATCGATTACTTTCCGCTCTTTGGTTCAAAAGAAACGATCCATGTTGTTCATCGTGAAGGCGGACATGGAGGAGGAGATCCACTGCTGCTGGAGGATATTTTCCTCGGCGAAGATAAGAGACGCCCTTACCGAATTCTGTCTGGCGCTGAAGACGGCGCTTATTCCGTTGCCGCTGGAGAAGCAGTGTGGCGATCTGTGGAAGAGCATCGGCCTATTTCCATAGACGAAGTGCTGGGTGGTTGGAACAGCAGAGTGCCCACACACAAAGGGAGGGAGAAGTGACATGAGCAGACCTGTGTATTTTGAACCGGAGGAGAGTATGGCTTATCACAGTGGTGAAGACGTTATGCACGCCCTGATGAGCATTGCGGGAAGGTATATTGGCGCCAATCCTCCGCATCCCCCGGTCTACAGGGTAAGTAGATCAGGACTTGTGCGCAAGTCCGATGATCACCGCTATGATTTTCCATTGGAGGGTCTATTCCCCGACATGCAGAGAGGACAACTGGTCTATGCATGGGCCAAACTGTGGAGTGACAGTGATCAGGAATTTATTTTTCATATCACCTGCTTCGGACCTGTTAGGCTATATCATAATGGCGTGCTGATCTATGGTTCTGCACCTGAAGAGGAATATCCAGCGATTCCTGTTCTGAAACTGAAATGTGGACTGGTCAGAGGCTGGAATCATTTCGTTCTTGAATTCAAATTAGGGGAAAAGGGGGGAGGTGGCCAGTTTGGCACTGGCTCCCGGAAGAACAAACCACTTCACTTCATTGTGCCTTCGCTCGAACGAGATGGGGAAGAAGGCTGGCTCTACAGCGAGCCTTTGGATTTTCCGTTGTCGGAAATTCCTTCTGGCCCCATGCGAGAGAAGGCCACTGGCGTTAACTGGTTGCCTCGGGAGGAAGACCCCGAGAAGGCATCGCCTTATGGACAGTTGGCACGGATGTATGGACTGACCAGCGGCATGTCTGCGTATGCATGGACGAAGATAGGTGGTACGAAATGTGGCAAGGAGACTGTGCTAATCTCTGGTGAGGCCTACAGCCCGATTGAATTCTCGGTGGAGGGCAAGGTGGTATTCCATCAAGAGCATGCCGGACGCTTTCGCTTCGAACTGCCATTGTCAGCTGACGTGCAAGATCTGACAGCGAACTGTGTAGGTGGAGACCGGGATTGGGGATTCCGTATGGATGCAACTACAAATGAGATGTTGACACCCGCACTGGATGTGAAGGGGCACAGAGGCAAGTGGCTGTACCTGGGTCCTTTTCAAGCGGAACAGGAGATTGATCTGGCTTCCTGCCAGAAGATGAAGCGGACTGCTCGTAGCGGAACAGGTGAAAGCGTATACTGGCGAACAGAGCTGCCAGACGGAGAGGTACGTCCATTTCTGGAAAATGAATGGTTCGGCCGATGGAACTATCCCCTGGGCGTCACGTTATACGGATTGCTTCAGCTTGGCAAAGCGGGTCAACGATCGGATATTCGAGATTACGTGCTGAATCACATTGAATTTGCCTCTTCACGTTTCAGCTACTCCTTATGGGACAGAGAACGTTATGGTGCAGCTGGGCTGAATAATCAGCTCTCCCATATCGACAGCCTGGACGACTGTGGATCTTTCGGCGCCACCATGCTGCTTGCCGATCGGGAACGCAAGTTGGACGGCGTTTCAGAGACGGCAGCTCATATCGCTGACTATATTTTGCATCAACAGTCCCGTCTGGAAGATGGCACTTTGTACCGCAAGATTGGTGTCTCCAGATCAATGGATAACACGATGTGGTGTGATGATCTGTATATGAGCATCCCGTTCCTGTGTAGATACGCCGAATGGTCGGGTGACGATAAGCTGCTGGATGAAGCGGCAAGACAGGTTCTTTTGTATAAAAAGTATCTGTATATTCCAGAGCGTCAAATCATGTCCCATGTATTCGATGTGGAGCGAGGTGAGCCAACACGGACCCCTTGGGGCCGAGGCAACGGCTGGGTACTGTTCTCCATATCGGAGCTGCTCACGGCCCTTCCTCAACAGCATTCATCCTATATAGTTCTCATTCAGTTCTACAGGGAATTATGTGAAGGGTACTTGACATTGCAGGGCAGAAACGGACTGTGGCATCAGGTATTAACGGACCCGGAGTCGTATGAGGAAACATCCTGTACTTCCATGTTTATCTATGCGTATGCCCGAGGGGTGCGAAAGGGTTGGCTTTTAGATCCAAAACCCTATGCACAAGCGGCGTATCAAGGGTGGAAGGGGCTATCGGAGCGCACAATTGATAAAAGAGGCAATGTATACGGCGTATGTCGTGGCTCCAGCTACTCCTTCACGAATCACTATTACAAGCATGAACTGGGTTGGAATCTGAATGATACCCATGGGATCGGCATTGTACTTCTTGCTGGGCTTGAAACTATTGCCATGCAAGAATGGCAGACAAACACGCCGGTTTTCGCTGCGGAAAGGGTCGGAACACCGGAGAAATTGGAGAAATCATCTTTTTAGAGGGAGAAAATAGGCTGTTGGGCCGGGTCGTATTGGGCATATGGGAACGGTATAATATCGGTATATTGCATATGAGGTGGGATAATTGTGACCCTTTCCTTCTTAAAGTGGCTAAAATTCAATTTCACCAATACCCAGACCCGGCTGCTGCTGATTCTGACTGTTGTTGTCTTCATGATTATTATTGCGGTGGGGATGACGACGTATTATTCTTCCAAATCGGTGTTACAGCAGGAATTAAGTGAGCCGCAACACCAGATGCTGCGTATCAGCATGAATGATATTGATGAAGTGATCCGGGAAAGTGACCAGATTGCGGTGAAAATTGCACTGAACAGTAATGTATACCGATTTCTCACCAATGAAGTACAGGGATCATACCGCATCATTACGGAACTGGTACAATTTCTGGAAACCTTAATCAGTAGTACGTCTTTTATTAAGAGCGCTTACATTTTTGATATGAATCGGGAGAGCATTGTTGCCTTCCCACAAGGCTACAGCTCCAGCAAAGTTAATTTCCCGGATTCGGATTGGGTTAGCGTTGCCGATGAACTTGAAGATCGTCCCATGCTGGTCAAGCAACGTGAGATTTCCACATCTTCTGGTGTGTCCATGCCGCAAATTACACTTTACCGAAAAATAATGATCGCTGGCGAGTTGAAAGGGATTATCGCAGTTAATTTCAAGACAGAGAAGATGTTCGAGCACATGCTGCTCTCATCCGTCTCCGACCTTGACAGCCATCGGTTCATCCTCGACACCAACAACCAGCCTTTATATGATCTCGGCAATTATGCCGTCGGAGAGGATGCGGTCAGTCATGTACTCACCCAATTGGATGGTGAAAAGCTTGGTGAGTTTAAACATGAAGGTAAGCTTTTACTGGCTTCACAGACCATTTCACCGTACACCGGATGGCGTTATCTGTCCGTGATATCACAAGACAGTCTCCTGGCTAATGCACAGAAGATCCGCAATATTGTTTTTGTCGTATCTTTGTTGGCTCTTGTAGCAGGAGCGGTTACGATCACAGTTTACAATGCAGCTGCTTTTAGACCGGTAAGACGCATGAGACAACTGCTCAGCGGTTACGACCAGGAGAGAATCCATCCGGAGCAGATTGATCTGGAGAAAATAACGGGGCAACTGCTAACGGATCATGCTCAGCAGGCCATCAATCTCAGGCAGACCCTTCCGGAAGCTTCATCCAAATTTCTGACGGATATCTATAACGGACATATGACAGGAAGTCGGGAAATTAGCGAGAAATGGTGCCGTTATTTCAAGGATTGGAGCGATGAGCCACTCTCTGTTGCCTTGTTGTCGATTGATAATTATAAGGCCTGGTGTGAGCGCTTTACGAAGTCAGATCACTCCCTGCTGAAATTTGCCATTGGTAATATCATAGCTGAACTGTTGTCTGGACAATGGCGGGTGTTATCAGCCGATCTGGGCAGAGACCGGATGCTCGTGATGCTGCAACCGATTCATTCTGGCGGTAGCAAGAGCGTAGCGACAGCAATACGAGAGACGATTGGCATGATTCCTCGCTTGCTCAAGTTTCAGGTGTCGAGCGGTGTAAGCGGGGGGCACGACGGATTCATGCGACTTCAGCGAGCCATGCATGAGGCAGAAAGTGCGCTGGATTACAGATTCTACCTGGGGTATGAACGAGTTATTTCGTTTGAAGAGATCTCGGGTCTGCAACCAACCGAGAACACATTGGAAGAACTTGAATTCATGACTCAACTGACGGAGACCGTCGAAGCAGGCAGGGGTGAAGAAGCCCTGAGGACTTTTGACAAGATAGTTGGTCGAATGACCCACGAGCAATGGCATCCTTCATCAGCGCTGGCCTTTCTTGAAGCTGTTGCAGCTACACTTGAACGAATTCGCCTGAAGCGCGAGACAGAAGGTTTCGGACTCGAAATGGTGGATATGCAGACCATGCATCTGGAGGCTGTCTGTGAAGTGCTGCGAAGCCAGATCGAAGGTTTGGCAGAATGGTTCGGTAGTCTTATGCTCAGCAAGGATTTCATACTGTGTCAACTGATGATTGCATTTATGAATAACCACCTGGAAGACCCGGTAAGCATTCAGGAGATTGCCGAGCATGCCGGGATCGGAAGCAGTTTGGCAAGTCAGTTGTTCAAGCAGGAAATGGGTGATACCATCCACGGATATTTCACTAAGCTTCGCATGGAACGTGCCTGTGAACTATTGCTGGATACGGATTATAGAATTTCCGAGATCGCAACGATGGTGGGTTATCAGCATGAGAACAGCTTTATTCGTGTGTATCGAAAATACAAAGACATTACACCGGGCAAGTACAGGGAGGTAATGCGAAGCCGCAGGGGTGTACTACGGGAATCATGACCCATACTTGAACCCATAGAATGACAAGGAGGCAGAGCCATTGATGGATCGACAATCGGTCGTCACCAGGAATCATCCCGTATTAACGCAACTTGAGCCCAGATCGCCTTTATCTGTAGGTAATGGAGAATTTGCATTCAGTGCTGATTTTACGGGACTTCAGACGTATCCAGAACTGTATGAACTACCTCTTGGTACACAATCCAACTGGGGTTGGCATTATACGGGCGGTCATCATGTATTCGGAGATGAGGATATTATCTATCAGGCATTTGAGACATATGGCCGCAAAGTGCCATACCCCATGAAGCCCGAAGACAAGGAAGAAGCCTATCATTGGCTTAGGCAGAACCCGCATCGAGTTCAGCTTGGACGCATTTCATTTCGTTTGCTAGGAGAAGATGGTCAGGAGACGGACGTCACCCATGTCGTTCCGGTACGTCAGGAATTGAATCTATGGACCGGAATTCTGCACAGTGAATTTACCGTACAGGGGGAAGAAGTGCGTGTAGAGACAGCCTGTGACCCACGGCTCGATTGTATCGCCATTTGTGTACAATCCGAATTAATCCGTAAGCAGCGTCTGCAACTTTTTGTTCTATTTCCAGCGCCCGATATGACACACCGGAGCTGGTCAAAATCAGTATTCCCCGACTGGAAGCAAAATGACAGACATTCTACTGTGCTGACATCGTTCACTTCGACTTCCGCATCGTTGAAACGTGTGCTGGATGAAGATGAGTATGCATTGGAATGGATCTGGGACGCAGGCCAACTGGAACAGACGGGAACTCATGAATTCACACTATCTCCCAAGGCCGTACCAGACTCGGACATTTGGTCGTGCAGTGTATCTTTTGCTGCACATAAGCCGGAAACCTTGCCAGCAGATACAGTGTTGCGATCAAGCTCGGTCCACTGGAATCAGTTCTGGAACGATGGCGGAGTGATTGATTTTGAAGGCAGTTCAGATCCGCGTGCCGCTGAACTGGAGCGTAGAGTAGTCCTGTCCCAGTTCCTGAGTGCGGTGCACAGTGGTGGGTCCATACCACCACAAGAGACCGGATATATGTATAACAGCTGGTTCGGAAAAATGCATCTGGAGATGCATTGGTGGCATGCAGCGCATTTTCCACTCTGGAATCGGACCGATCTGTTGTGCAAGAGTCTGGACTGGTACCTGACCATCCTGCCAGAAGCACACGAACTGGCACGCTCTCAAGGTTATGTCGGTGCGCGATGGCCCAAAATGGTGGGTTATAACGGGCATCAGACTCCGTCGCCGGTAGCTCCGGGATTGATCTGGCAGCAACCACATCCCATGGCACTAGCTGAGATGTGTTATTTGTCCCGGCCTGACCCTGCTATGTTAACAAGGTATAGGGATATCGTATTTGAAGCAGCTGACTTTATGGTGTCCTATGCCCATTGGGATGGGAAAAGGCAAGCGTATGTGTTAGGTCCGCCGCTTATTCCTGCGCAGGAGAATCACGCCATGACCGATAGTTTGAATCCGCCCTATGAACTGGAGTACTGGAAATTCGGTTTGGAGATAGCCATCCTTTGGGCAGAGCGTTTAAATCATCCAGCCAATCCAGACTGGCGAAGAGTGGCTTCGCACATGGCTAAACCTCGACATGAGAACGGAGTTTATCTCGCACACGAGAATTGTCCGGACACTTACACTGTTAAAAACCATGATCATCCCTCGATGGTTGGAGCACTTGGACTATTGCCAGGTTCATTAATCGATCCGGAGATCATGAGAAATACGTTGCTCAAGGTCAAAGAATGCTGGGACTGGGAATCCGCCTGGGGTTGGGATTTTCCGATGTGCGCGATGACAGCGGCCAGATTGAATGAACCAGAGCTTGCAGTGGATTTTCTGATGATGGATGCCACGAAGAACACGTATTTGCCTAATGGACACAACTATCAGAGAGCAGGGTTGTGGGCATATCTTCCCGGGAACGGTGGTCTCCTAACCGCTGTCGCCATGATGGCCGCCGGCTGGACAGGGGCAGGAGAAAAAGCGAATCCGGGATTTCCACGGGATGGTAGCTGGACTGTGAAGTGGGAAGGTCTTCATCCTTTGATGTAATCATCAAAACGTTAAATCCCGAATGAACGGTACAGATGGCATAATCCATCAGAAGGAGGATTTCGATATGGTTGGAACTTCGACAAAGTCAGTGACACAAGAACGGAGAATGTCTGTCAAAATAGCAGATACCTTGCTTTCCGAATGCCAGAATGGCAATCATCCCAAGATTGCAGGCAAATGGGGCTATGTGGGCGGGATGACTCTGATGGCACTGGAACGCGCCGCCGAATGGAATCAAGAATCCCGCTACGCGGAACTTGTCCAGCGTCACATGGATGACCTCATCGAGAATGACGGCACCATTCGGACCTACCAGTTGAATGATTACAACCTGGATATGATCAATGAAGGCAAAAATCTGTTCAACCAGTGGAAGAATTCCGGCAATGACAAATATGCTAAGGCAATTTTGCACCTGGTTGACCAGCTTAAAGGACAGCCACGGACAAGTGAAGGTGGATTCTGGCATAAGAAAATATATCCGTTTCAGATGTGGCTGGATGGCATTTATATGTCTTCACCCTTTCTGGCGGAATATGCAAGCACCTTCGATCATCCCGAGAGCTTCGATGAAGTGGCACGACAGATTTTGTTGATCGAGCGAAAGACCCGTAATCCGCGTAATGGCCTACTCCACCATGCCTGGGATGAGAGCAGGGAACAACGCTGGTGCGCTCAAGATACTGGCCGATCCGTTCATGTTTGGGGCCGGGCCATGGGATGGTATGCAATGGCCGTGGTAGATGCACTGGAGCACTTTCCCGTGGATCACCCACAGCGAGGACAGATTATGGGCATATTTGAACGAATGGCATACGCGATTGCTCATGCTCAGGATCATGATAGTGGACTCTGGTACCAAGTGATGGATCAGAACGGAAGAGCCGGCAATTATCTGGAAGCCTCTGCTTCCTGTATGCTGACCTATGCACTCGCGAAAGGCCTTCGGTTACATTATCTGGCTGAACTGGACCGTGAAGTCGTTGATCATGCCTATGCTGGAATATTGAAGCAGTTAGTCACTGAAGATGAAAAAGGGGTTCATCTGCACCACATCTGTCATGGTGCCGGACTCGGTGGGAAGAAGTATCGGGACGGTTCTTATGAATATTACATCAGTGAACAGGTCGTTAGCGATGTGCAGATGGGCGTAGCCCCATTCTTGCTAGCCAGTATTGAGATGGAGAGACTTGGGGCGGAAAAAGCGTGAACCAACACACTGATCGCACAGACACTACAGGCATACGGCCGGACAGGAACAAGTTGTTGCTAAAATATCCTTCTTCCTGGTGGCAAGGGTTGTGGCGAGAAGCGCTTCCTTCCGGAAACGGTAAGCTTGGTGCTTCAGTGCAAGGCGGAATTCAGACGGAAACTGTGCTCTTGCAGCACAGTGAATTATGGCATTGGGGGCGCAAAGATGAACTGCCCGATGTCAGTCATACCTTATCAGAAACCCGTAAGTTAATGGATGAGGAACGATATTTGGAGGCAAGCTGGCATCTGACCCGTACACTGCAAGCAGAAGGTTACGCGTCCAAGTTGTCTTCCCGATATCCACTGGCTACAATGACGGTGGAAATGAAGTGTAATAACGCTTTTCGCAAATATCGGCGGGAACTGGATATGGACACAGGGGAAGTTCAGGTGCGCTGGCAGGACGGAAGAGACAACTATACAAGAAGTCTGTTCGTCTCGCGTGCAGACGATTGTGTTGTCTATGAGATCGAGACTCATAGAGTGAAAGATGGAACAAGTGCGCAGGGAAAAGGTTCGGCTGAGCATTCATTGCTGTCGGGGACGATAGGCCTGCATTTCCCGCAGGGCGACCGGGTAAGAGAAGATGAGGAGTTCAACGCACTAAAGTCGTCTATAACGATAAGAATTGATCGGGATGATAGTGGAGACTATCTGTGCTATGGCGGGCAAAATGACGATGGACAGGACTACGGAGCGGTGCTGCGACTGATCCAATTGAACGAAATACCTGGTGCGAGTCATGATCAACAAAAGGAAAGCGAACCTAACGAAGATATGCTTAGCAGGCAACTTCATTTCCCGACCTCTGGAAAAGTGCTTGTGCTTGTTAAAATGTTTGCTACGGGCAGACGAGCGCAGGAATGGACACGGTTGAAGCAGGAACTCGCATCGCTTGAGAGCGACTACAATACGTTGCTGGATCGGCATATCTCACTGCATCAACCGTTGTTTCGGTCCGCTGAGCTTGATCTGGGTGATAAAACGGATGACGGGCGCTGTAATGAAGACTTACTTCTGGAAGCCTATGAAGGTGAAGCACCTACAGGGTTTGTGCGCAAGATGTGGGCCTATGGTCGATATCTATTTATCAGCGGAACCTCTGAACATAGCGGATTGCCATTTGGATTATACGGCTTGTGGGGTGGTGATTATCGCTTGATCTGGGGTCACAATATGGCGAATGAGAATGTGCAAATGATGTATTGGCACACTGACGTAGGTGGTTTATCCCATCTGAATCGTTCGTTGTTCCGCTATTACAACGGATTAATGGATGACTTTCGCGACAATGCTCGCAAGTTATATGGCTGCCGAGGGATTTACATTCCCGCTGGAACAACACCGGGTATCGGTGTGCCTAACCAGATTGTTCCGGTAATTATGAACTGGACCGGAGCAGCAGGATGGATCGCCAGACATTATTATGCACATTATCAGTTCACTGGAGATAAGCAGTTTCTGCTCGAGGAAGCCCTGCCCTTCATGAAGGAGGCCCTTCAGTTCTATGAAGATTTTCTGGTGCTGGGTGAAGACGGAAAATACAAGATATACCCGTCTGTTTCGCCAGAGAATACACCTGAGAATTTTATGCCTAAGCAGGGACAGCCACTGGCACATCCTATGCCTACAGCCATTAATGCCACCATGGACATTGCTATTATTAAAGAACTGCTACAGCATGTCATTGCAGCCAGTCGACTAACTGGAGTGCATACGACTAAGATTCCGTGCTGGGAAGCCATGCTGGAGCATATGCCCGACTATCTAATTGAAGCGGAGGGAGCTGTGAAAGAATGGCTGCATCCTGCGTTTGAAGATCGACGTGATCATCGTCATCTTTCACACCTGTATCCTGTTTTTCCAGGACAGGAGGTCACCCGTGAAGAACAGCCAGAGCTGTTCCAAGCGTTCGAGAGAGCAGTTGTTCAGCGAAGGCTTGGTGCTCAGAGTGGTTGGTCCCTTACACATATGTCGTCCATATATGCTCGACTTGGCAATGGTGAGCGGGCGCTGGAAAGTCTCGATATTCTTGCGCGCTCCTGTGTTCTGAGTAATGGGTATACCTTGCATAATGACTGGCGCAATATGGGAATATGTATGTCCATGCCCGCAGCTCCGATTCAGCTGGATGCCAATATGGGCTGGGTTAATGTAGTACAGGAAATGCTGCTCTATGTGTCAGAACATCGCATCAAGCTGCTGCCGGCATTGCCAGAACGGTGGGTACGAGGTTCCATTCATGACTGGTGCATACCAGGAGGTAGGATGTCCTGTACATGGAATCGGAGCTCAGGTTTGTTCCGGGCAGAAATCATCGCCTGTCGCCGGATCAAGACGAGGCTTCATATTCCTGAATGGGTGAACGGATGCGTGATGCTCAGCAAAAGTGCCTGCTTATGTGAACTTGATGATAATGGCATCTATGAGCTTGAAATTGAAGTTGGTGGGGAACTAGTGCTGGAGCAGATAGCATCTGGACATATGCAATAAAAAGTCAACATTAGGCGCCTTTTCACGTAGCAATTATCAGTTGATGCGAATACTTTCAAAGTACTGAACAGTCTGAAGAGCAAAACAGCGGCACTCAAAGACTTATTTTCCAGTCTAGAAGTGCTGCTGTTTTTGTGATAAGGGGATGTAATGGCTCGTCAGGTTATGATTCATCTGCGGTTCGATTGGCTTTCACATATTTGAGCTGCGCAACGATGATGACGCTGATGATGACCAGCAGAAACCACGAACTAATTTTGCTAAAGCTAACCAGTTGCCAGGCATCATGCTGATCAGGATATTTCCAGGCATTGAAGAAGGTAGCGATGTTCTCAGCAGTCCAGATGAAGAAACCAACAATGATAAAAGCAAGCGATAAGGGCATTCGATAGGTCGTTGCTCGTACCCGGTAAATAATCCAGGTTTTCCAGAAGACAATAAATACAAGCGCCGTCAGCCACCAGCGAAAATCGGGAATAAAATGATGAGTGAAAAAGTTAATATAGATGGCTGCTCCCAGCAGCATGGAAGGTGCAAAACCAGGCCATCCGGTCATGTCCATTCGCAGTCTTCGCCACACCTGACACATAAAACTGGCTACACTTGCATACATGAATCCGCTATACAGAGGGACACCCAGGATTTTGGTGTAAGCTGGCTCAGGGTAAGACCAAGATCCCATCCATACTTTATAAATCTCCAGCACCAGGCCTATAATGTGAAATACACAGATGACCTTGATTTCATCCCGGGTTTCCAAGCCGCTTCGATACATCAGGTACTGCACAGCAAGTAATACGAGCAGAATGGCATCATACCGATGAAGGAAAGGAATAGGAACTACGCTGGACAGGGCCAGTGTACCAAAGATCGCTACGGGAAATATGCAGCTCATGGCCTGATGATAGCCAAAATGAAGTAGTTGTATTAGAGATTTCAAGTCGAGTTAAACTCCTTTCCAAACATGTTGGAGCAAGATTCATTTAAGATTTAAGGTTCTTCATCACGGGCATTTTTGCCTACACTTTATAATATAGATATGATCCATGAATAAAAAGAGAAAAAACCACGCAAATCTGTTCTTGTTTTCAAACTGGAATCATCATGAGAACGCTCTATAAGAGGCGATAGGGTCACTCCATGTATATTCTCTTCTGGTTATGTTAAAATGAAATTCGTACAATTACATTAGACAAGGAGGCCGCTATGCAACCGATTAAACCTCAAGATATTCAGCTCCGGATTAATGAACTTGTAGATCAGGACTTATACGTACACCTCGAACTCACGTCTGGAGCGTATGCGCATCACTATGACAGTTCGAAGCACCCAGCATCGGCATTCATTACTAATGCGGCCATACGATATACGCAGGGGTCCATTTCAGGTACGGGTCCATACCGGGTTGGTCTGAAAACCACTCAGGGATGGATTTACGCCGAGGGCCTTACACATATTGACGAACAGGACCAAGAAAGACTGATTCTGGCTGGTCACGATACCCAAGGTAAACTAGTTGTGGCGTTACAATTAAGCCGAGAGATGTTCTGATGAAAGCGGAGGATTGAATAACCATGAATACTATACACAATGAGCATGAACGAATCTTGGTGGTGTATCCACATCCGGATGATGAAGCTTTCTCAGTGTCCGGAACATTAGCCAAGTACATAGAAGGTGGCTCTCACGTTACCTATGCTTGTCTAACACTGGGCGAGATGGGACGCAACATGGGGATTCCTCCTTTTGCTAACCGCGTCACATTGCCTCAGATCCGCAAACAAGAACTGATTGAAGCTTCAGCAGCCATTGGAATTCAGGATTTAAGAATGCTTGGTTTCCACGATAAAATGATCGAATTCGAAGACCCGCAACTACTCGACGATAGCATCATGGCACTGATCAAGGAACTGAATCCATCCCTTGTGATTACCTTCTATCCAGGGTTCAGTGTACATCCCGATCATGATGCGACGGGAGAGGCCGTCATTCGGACGATTAGTCGTCTTCCTGTAGGAGAGCGTCCATTGGTTCATTGCGTTGCATTTGCCCACAACCAGGAACAATTCATTGGTAAAGCGGATGTAATCGTTGATGTATCCGGATTTTTGAAACAAAAAATGGCGTCGATCCGCGCCCACCGTTCACAGTTTCAGGCAGCCGAGCTTGTCGGGGATCGAGAGTTGAATTCAGAAGAGATCCAAGCTCGTTTTGGCAGAGAAACATTCTGGACCTACCCATTTGCCTAACACCATTACGCAGAAGTCGCCAATTTGGCGGCTTTTTTTGTTTACATCACAATATCGACACAAAAATGTAGTGTCTATAGCCTAATTGAGCTATATGGAATAAATATCATTTTAAGTACACTGTGATCAGGATTGTGATAACGCTTCATTTATTACGTTGCTTCAATGAATGAGTAACATGGAGAGTTGATTTTGAGTGAAATGGAGGGATGGTGTGTACAACCAACGTATATTTTGGATTAACGTAAGACCCGTTGAATACATTGCCACAGCAATAAGCAACTGTAACAAGAAGCCGGAATTTGCGCGGTTTGAATCATGAGTTATCCTTGGGCAGGATTGGGTGCATTCAACAGTTGTAAGAAGAGTCGGGTTACGGGTTTCATTTTTCTAATCGGAATGATGATGCTCCTACTATCCCTTCCGCACGGTGCAGTCATGGCCTCCTCCGGACAACGTGAGCTTATTCCCCTTCAGCCTATGATTGACCGTTCTGCACCTGGAGAAGTCATTGAACTTACATCAGGTCGTTATTCTGGACCCGTGACGATTGACAAAAACATCACCATTCAGGGTGATCCTGCGGTCATAGTTGTTAATGCGGAAGCCACCTCTACGATAATGATTCGCTCGGATGGAGTGAAATTGAGAGGTTTTACAATTGAACATGTTACGAATGAACAGACTGCAGCGATTCAGGTTGAAGGGAAAAACAGTGAAATCACGGATCTGCATATTCAGACCCAGGGGTATGGGATGATCATCCGGAATTCGAGTCATGCAACGATTCAGCGGAACAACATTACTTGGATTGGGGCTGATTCTGCTTCCAGTGGCCAGAAGGGCAATGGCATTGATCTGTACAACTCCCATGATAGCTATATTGAAGCCAATGAGATCAACGGCATGAGGGATGGAATCTATCTGGAGAACAGTCGCAAGTCAACGGTACAAAATAATAGGCTGTTACATACAAGGTACGGCATCCACTGTATGTACATTGACGGTTCTTCTGTCATGGACAATACCGGAGAGGAGAACATGACAGGTGCCATGATCATGGGCGTCAAGAATACGGTTATATCGGGCAATTCTTTTCGCAAACAAAGTACCAATGTTCATTCCCAAGGGATTCTGTTGTATGACGTACATCAATCCTCTGTTCACAACAATGTAGTGGAAGGTAATCGTGTCGGCATGAATATTGCAGAATCCTCAGGCAATGAGATACATGAGAATGCGGTGCTTCGGAATTTTGTTGGCATCCAGCTTGTTCTGGCAGAAGCTAATGAGTTTACACGTAACCGAATGGTGTCTAATGTCATTGAAGCTTCGGCACTGGATAGCCCGAATAATGTCCTGATGGAGAATTACTGGGACTCCTTTCAGGGGCTTGATCTGAATCAGGATGGAATCAGTGAAATTTCCTATGCCATCAATCCTTTTTATGAGCAACTGGTCAGTCGAAATTCTGCGTATCAGCTCTTTTTTCAATCACCGGGTATGGTCTTTCTGAGTGACTTGTTTACAGAAGGCAGAGAACAGTGGACTACCGACAAATCGCCACGAATGAGTATGGATACGGAATCTGATCTGCACATGTCAGTGGAAAGGGCAGCAGGTTCCAATCTGGTGTGGATGTTCGGGTTAGTTCTGTTGGGTATGGCAACTTTTATAATCATCTATATGGGGGTATTACGAAAATGAACAAAAGTTCGAACAGAAGATGGTCCATCGTTATGGTACTTATGTTTGGCATGGTATTGTTAACCGCTTGCGGAACAAAATACGCGGCATTGCCGATTAATGAAGAAGTGGATATCTGTGCGATCTGTAAAATGCAAGTGAAGGACGATGCATATGCAACACAGCTCACTACGAAAGACGGCCAAAATTACAAGTTCGATGATATCGGCTGCATGAACCAGTGGAAAACAGAAAATGGCACAGATAACATCGGCATGGACTATGTACGTGATTACAATGACAAGGAATGGATTGAATACAGCAAAGCCACGTATGTATACGACGCTTCATTGCGTACGCCTATGGCCTATGGAATTCTTAACTTTAAGGACAAGCCCTCGGCTGAAGCTTTCATTGCAGAGCAAGGTGTTGGAACCATTATGACCGCTGAGGATCTTGCCTCTCATGACTGGAAACAGAACACTGAGAATATGGACATGATGGGTGAACATGGGCATGATGAGCACGGACATGGTGAAGAAGGAGATGGTAATGAGATGCATCAGGAAGGTGAGATGAAAGAAGAGTCAGGCCACTAAGTATGACAATAGAAAATGGTGATCAATGATGTCAGATATGATACAGATTGCAAGACGAGAAGTGAAAATGGGATTTCGCAATCCTTGGGCGTATTCGTTTCTGATCCTTTTTTGCACCTTTAGCTTAAGCTTGTTACTCCTGAATTCGCAGAATTTGGTTCAAGGATATTCGGGCACAACAGGTTCGATGTTGAATCTTATTCTCTACCTTTTGCCACTAATGACGCTGTTCCTCGGTTCCTTCTCATTAACATCCGAAAAGGAAGATGGAAGTTGGCAATTGCTGGCGACATATCCCATCGGTACGATGTCCTTTATTGTGGGCAAGTATGTTGGGCTGTCGATTGTATTGATCACCATTGTTGCGTTTGGATACGGCCTGATGGGAGTCATTAGCGGAGTAATCGGGAATCCACTGGATGTCATGACATATCTTCTCTTTCTGGCATTCTCGTGTGGACTGGTGTTGTTATTCCTGACGCTGGCTCTATTTATCGGTTCGTTGTCGCGTAATCGGTGGCAGGCATTAACCATCTCGGTGACCGTATGGTTTTTCGCTGTCATTGGATGGCCGACGTTGCTGCTCTCTGTGCTGGGATTGATGCCTTATCTGTGGGTGAAACCGCTACTGGTTATGCTAACGTTCATCAATCCGGCAGAGCTGGTGCGATTGTATGTAGTCATTAAATTGGGAGGCGGCTCCATTCTGGGACCGGAATATTATCGATGGGTGGAGTGGGTGCAGCAACCAAGTGGCAGTTGGATCTTCATCGGGATATGCCTGTTCTGGATAACCTGCTCTGTCCTGACCATATACGCGATCTGGGAGAGGGGGCGTTCTCATGGATAAGGTGGGACTCGAAGTGATGGGATTGGGAAAATCCATTAAAAAGCAACCGATTGTTGAGGATATCTCCTTTCGCATGAGTTCCGGCCAAGTGCTTGCCCTCTGTGGAGGGAATGGTGCAGGAAAGAGCACGGTGCTACGTATGATCGCTGGAATTCTTCAGCCTACCAAGGGTGAAGTTGTAGTCAATAATATCCGTTGGTTGAAGGAGCGCAAGCGTTATGCACAGCAGATTGGATATATGCCGGATGATTATCAATTCAATCAGGGATTGAGTGCGGAAGAAATGCTGTTATTCTGGGCTTCTCTGAGGAAAGTTCCCAAGGAGAGAGTACAGGAAGTACTGACGCTGGTAGGTTTGGAAGATCAAAAGAAAAACCGGGTAACGACCTTCTCCAAAGGGATGCGCCAACGTGTGTTATTTGCCCAGGCTGTACTGTCCAAACCTCCACTGCTCATCATGGATGAGCCCACGAATGGATTGGACCCATTTTGGATGCAGGAATTAACTCAGCTGCTCAAGGGAATCAAACAAGATGGTCACATGGTCGTGTTCTCAACCCATCAGTTGGAGATCGCAGACCATATTGCGGATCAGGTGATATTCATGAACCATGGACGTAATGTTGGAGAGGGCTCCACTCACGACTTTTGTGATCAATTCGGTTCGCTCCATGCAGCATTTCATCAAAGTCTTGGTTTAAAGTGAAGGTGAGTTTATTGCAGAAAAAGAGTTTTAAAAGTAGACGTACACTTACAATTTTGATTGGTGTGATCGCATTGTTAGCTGGTACATGGGCCATTTTCGAAAATGTGTCGACACCCGAATCTGGGCGTGGCATCTCTATTCAAGCAGGTGCAAAAGCCCCTGAGTTCACAGCGGTTAATTCAGCAGGCGACCAGGTCAGCCTGTCCGATTATCGGGGCAAAGCCGTCATGATTAACTTTTGGGCTTCATGGTGCACGCCCTGTGTAAGGGAGATGCCGCTCGTTCACCAGATTGCTCAGAACTATCAGAACGACGTGGAAACCCTGTTTGTTAACGTGGGGGAATCGAAGGGCACGATCCGTGAGTTTATGGATAAGCAGGCGTTTGATTTTCCGGTGATCATTGATGTGACGGGCAACATATCAGGTATGTATCGTATAACGGGTTTGCCCGCAACAATGGTCATTGATAGGGATGGGGAGTTCCGTCACATACTGCTCGGTGAACTGACCGAAGATATACCATTGCAGCAATGGCTGGAAGAGAGTATCTAGTTGTAAGCGTTGGATGTTGAGAAAAGGGGCGGGAACACCAGAGATTTCCATGTTACAAGTGAAATGAATTTACGTTAAAAGTAACTACAAAAAAGTAACCAGATAAAAAGCCGAACACCCATTTAACGAAGGGATGTCCGGCTTTAATTTTGAAGTTATACTGCTTCGCAGCCGATTACAATACAGCAGCTGAAGCGTGATTGTTACGAGCGATTCTGGTTGCATCAACCATGTTACGCAGGGAAGCAACCGTTTCTTCCAGTCCGCGGGTTTTCAATCCGCAGTCCGGGTTAATCCAGAACAGCTTTGGATCAAGAACACGCAGGGCACGTTCAATCATGCTGCTCATTTCATCTACACTCGGAACTCGTGGGCTATGGATGTCATATACGCCAAGACCGATACCGAGCTCATACGTATTTTCTTCAAAGCTATGAATCAGTTCACCGTGACTACGGGATGTCTCAATGGAGATAACATCCGCATCCATAGCTTCAATGGAATCAATCATGTCATGGAATTCGCAATAGCACATATGCGTATGGATTTGAGTCGTTTCATGCACCGTGCACGTGGAGATGCGGAACGCTTTGACTGCCCAAGCCAGGTAATCGGCTTGTTCATTTTCTTTCAGCGGAAGCCCTTCACGAACAGCCGGCTCGTCAACCTGGATCATGCCAATGCCTGCCTGTTCAAGTGCTTCGACTTCCTGTCTTAGAGCATACGCTAATTGATAGGCAATCTGCTCACGAGCAATGTCTTCACGTACGAATGACCAGTTCATGATGGTAATCGGGCCAGTCAACATGCCTTTGACAGGACGCTCAGTCTGCGATTGGGCATATTTCGTTTCTTCCACCGTCATTTCACCGGTAAATGCAACATCGCCGAAGATAATAGGTGGCTTCACACAACGTGAACCATACGATTGTACCCAGCCGAACTGTGTAAAGGCAAAACCGGCAAGTTTCTCGCCAAAGAACTCAACCATGTCGGTACGCTCAAACTCACCATGTACCAATACGTCAATTCCGATCTCTTCCTGAATCTTAATCCAGATATCAATCTGCTCCCGAATGAAGGCAGCATACTGTTCGTTGCTCAACTCACCTTTGCGCCACAACTGACGTGCTTTTCTGACTTCAGCAGATTGCGGGAAACTACCAATCGTTGTTGTCGGGAAGAGTGGCAATTGCCATTTGGCCTGTTGGGCTTCATGACGCTTGGCAAAAGGACGGGAGCGCTCTGGCTGTTGAACACTGATGGAAGCAACGGCTTTCTGTACAGCGGTACGGTTCCGATCTTCGGATTGCTGAAGCGCCAGAAGAGGAAGCTCTGCTTCGTTAATTTTAGCGGTAATCTCTGCACTTGGTGAAGATAAGGCTGTAGTCAAAAGAACAATCTCATCCAGCTTTTCATCTGCAAATGCGAGTGCATTCTTCAGTTCAGATGTAAGTTTTGCCTCACGGTCTGTGGTTACTGGCACATGCAGCAGGCTGCAAGATGATTGCACGATGATACGTTCAGGCGTCACGAACTCAGACAGTTCATTCAGCAACTTCAGTTTTCCTTGAAGGGAAGCTTTCCAGATCCCACGCCCATCAATAATACCTGCACCGAGCACTTTGTCTGCCGGGAAACCGGATGTCCGAATAGATTGTGTGTTACCAGAGAGTCCGTGTACAAAATCAAGTCCTACACCTTGAACTGGCAGTGCAACAATATCGTTGTAGTTTTCGACAGATTCAAAGTACGTTTGTAACATAATATTCAGGCCTGGAACGGCTGTGGCAAAAGTTTTATATATTTTATTCAGACGCTGTACGTCTTCATCACTTAATTTGGTTACCAGAATAGGCTCGTCGATCTGCACCCACTGAACGCCTTCGCTTGCAAGTTCTTGAAGCAATTGAGTGTAAAGTGGCAGCAAGCGGTCCAGCCAAGTGTCCGTCTCGGATTTATCATAGCCTTTGGAGAGCTTCAGGAAGGTTAGGGGACCAACGATAACCGGTTTTCCTTCAATGCCGAGTTTTTCTTTTGCTTCACGATAAGCGAGAAGCGGTTTGTTCTCCGTGAGAGTTGGAGAAGCCCCGTCCAGTTCAGGTACGATGTAGTGATAGTTGGTGTTAAACCATTTTGTCATTTCGCTTGCTGCAGCATCTTTCGTTCCCCGGGCAATGCCATAATATACGGACAACGGAACGGAGCCACCATCATAAGCAAAACGTTTGGGAATAATGCCAAACATCACGGCCGTATCCAGGATATGATCATAATAGCTAAAGTCATTAACTGGAATGATGTCTATGCCTTTTGCTTGTTGCTTGCGCAAATGATCAATACGGATCTCCTGCAAACGTGCGTGAAATTCTGATTCCTCCAGCTTACCTGCCCAGAACGCTTCCAACGCTTTCTTCCATTCCCGATCAGCACCAATACGCGGATATCCCAATACACTACTTTTTGTCATCGTTTAAAACCCCTCTGCTTTTATGTTACACAAAATTTATCACAGATCCGGAGTTATAATGTAATTCCATTAAATTATATCTAGTTATAGCCTGGGGCTATATCCAAAGGTGTGTTCAGCATGAAGTATAGAACTTGAAGAAGTCATTACGTTTGAAATAGATACCACTAATGTTACAATGGTTAACTATGTTCATACGAATGATTGAAAGAAAGGAAGGCGGTACGCATGAATCTGTATCACATCCAGTCCACCGTGCACGGAGTCAACAGAGTAGCATCATTTCTGGAAGACAACTATATTGGTATTGCTTGGTCAGGTACAGGGGATCTGGAACAAACGCCCCCGGAGCTATGGAAGGAACAGCTGGTTCAACACTATAGATTGGATGAGTCAGAATTGGCGAGCACACTCGCGACACTACATATGTTTGCTAACCTCATGCAGGATGGAGATTATGTATTAATTAGCGATGATGAATGGACGTATGTTGGGGATATCGGGGATTATTATTACGACGATTCCGCTGGCACAGAAAACGACTTGATCTGTCACCGTCGCGGAGTTACATGGTTGGGTCGTATTCCTCGCGCTGAGCTGAATGACAAAGTGCAGGCACTGCAAAATGATTCAGCCATCCTTGCGAAGTTTGAGTATCCCATATCACAAGCACAGCTGGATCGAGGTCTTGCAGTCAGTATAACAGCCGAAGCAGCGAACTCTCTCTCAACAGGGGTAGATGAAGCCACGATTCAGACAGCTCTCCAGGTGCTGAGAGAAGCGTTACACAGTGAAGAAGAAGAGTTGCGAATTCGTGCGGCTACAGCCATTTTGCAGTATGCCAAACCATAGGAAGACTATGCATAATGATAGAGAATTGTAGGGGCATATACAGGAATTATTCGCAACAGCAAATTCAAATATTATAAACTCTTAACTAGCCCTGAGATCTGTTCATTTACATTCCCATGACTTAGTCCACCGTGATAACAAACCACAGATGAAATGTCGAGTTCCATATACTTCTTTAAGGAGCAACGAGCCGTTTCGATATCCAGTGTAGTAGGTTCATGAATGCCTCCAAGCATGCCGTCTACACTGTACATTGAATCTCCGGCGATGAGCGTCTTGCTGCCCATCAAATATAGACTGATATGACCTGGCGTATGACCAGGTGTATGAATAACGCGAATTCCACCGCAAAACGGCAGTTCCTGACTATCAGTCACCGTTTCATCTACTTTTCCCTTTGGAGGATGCTCAAGGTGACCGTCTTTGAGAAGAGGGAGCTGTCCCTCAATATATGGCTTATCCAGCTCATGCGCATATATCTTGACTTGTGAGCCACACTCTTTCAAAATCTCGGGAAGACACCCGATATGGTCCACATCCTGATGCGTCAAAATCACCGCTTTAAGTTGGCTGATCGGCACACCAATCTTTTCGAGTGCGATACGCAAATCGTCATATTGTCCAGGGAATCCGGTATCAATTAACACAACCATTTCTTCATCCCATATCAGAACAGGGTGAATTATATTCCCCTCAAAATCAAGCTGAAGCATCGCTATTCCCTTTGAAATTTCCATAATATCAGACCTCCGAGAGTTGAAATTCATATACATCATTGCTTGTTATATTTCTTATGTAAACGAATAAAGACGGCAATAAGATACGTTCGGATATTTATAGGGTGCACTTATAGAAATATTCAATGAATGGGGGAATTGACGATTGCTGTTGGGAATGATAATTTAGATATATCATCAAAACCAATAAGTCCAATAAGATAAAGGGGGTATGTGGGATGACACATATCGTGCATGCAGCAGCTGAAGATATTCGGAGCGAGGATTCGCTACTATTGATCAAGGAACTGAGTGAAGAACTCGGTTTGTTATATGGCGGTGATGGAACGGCGGGATTTCAACTATCAGACGTTGAGGTGCCACGTGCGGCTTTTATCGTTGCCAGGATCGACGGGTATCCGGTTGGTTGCGGAGCACTTAGACCCCTTGATGAAACATCTGTAGAAGTTAAACGCATGTATACACGCAGTGGTTACCGCCGTAAAGGGATTGCCCAGGCTATATTGGCCGAGGCAGAGCGTCTTGCGAACGAACTTGGTTATACCAATCTGAAACTACAAACAGGTCCCTTGCAACCAGAAGCTGCAGCGCTGTATGAGCGTGTAGGGTATTATCGAATTCCTGTTTTCAGTGGCAATTGGGACAGAGTGTTGGCCTACCAGAAAGATCTGGTACACGAAAAAGTATAATTCTACGAATTACAGCTTTTATTTTGCTGAACGGACAGAGGAACACAAGATAAAAGTAAAAAGTCGCCGATTGGCGACTTTTTGCATTTTACATACTGCATTTACTCCAATTATCTCATCTGAAAAAATAGACAAAAGCGTTCAATCCGTTGCGCTATTATTGACCGAAGGTTCTTGATGTTGGACACCCCATTCGCATAGTCCTTCCAAAACGGGCAATAACGTTTCAGCTTTGGCTGTCAGACGGTACTCGACTTTAGGAGGGACTTGGGGATACTCTTTCCGTTCGACCATACCATCTGCTTCCAATTCTTTGAGCTGTGAACTCAGCGTTTTATACGTGATGGCGCCGATCTGTCTTTTCAGTTCATTAAAACGGACGGGCTGGTTTTCTGCCAGGAGATACATAATCACCATTTTCCATTTGCCACCAATAACCGACAACGTATATCCAAAAGGGGTATCTTGAATGTTTTTAACTTTACCGTGATATTCAGCCATACTCATCATTCACACTATCCTTCCGGGTAGTACCTATCATAAAAGACCGTACTATTTATTTGTTTGGGCTCAGTTTATACTAACCTTACTTTGAAGTAAAGGAGATTTACGATGACTCAAAAAACAATACGTCTGCTTATGCCACAATGGCAAGGTGGAGATAATCCTAACTACTCTTTTGGAGCGGAGCTGCTTGCATGGCTTGCACCTGACAATGATCAACCTCTCATTCATGTTCCTGTTGAGGCTTATGATGGAACATCTTTGGTAAGCGAGAACGGGATAAAAGGCAGAGCACAGCTACTTCAGCAATTGCAGGCTGCCCAGCATATTATTCAAGCTCACCAGCCCGATCGCATTGTCATGTTTGGCGGTGACTGTTTGGTTGAACAAGCCCCGTTTGCTTATTTAAATGAACGATATGGCGGAGAACTTGGTTTGATATGGATTGATGCCCATGGTGATCTGGTTAGGTACGAGGGCTATGATAACGGTCATACTTTACCGCTTGGGAACCTTCTTGGGGAAGGCGATCCGGAGTTTGCCAAACATGTGAGAGTCCCCTTGAAGCCTGAACATATCTTCATGGCCGGGTTGACAACCCCCACAGAACAGGAAACCGAAGTGATTCAAAGATTGGGTATCCAAACGGCTGGAACTGAAGAATTAACCCATGGCATAGATTCGATTAAGAAGTGGATTAGAGAAAATGGGTTCAAACATCTGGCAATTCACCTTGATCTGGATGTGCTTGATCCCAACATGTTCCGTTCATTGTTATTCGCCAAACCAGGGGAACCTTATTTGTTTTCACCAGCGGGAACCATGCAATTACCTCATTTGCTTCATCTGATCAAAGAACTGTCTGAAGAAACAGATGTAGTTGGATTAGGAATAACTGAGCATATGCCGTGGGATGCCATTAACTTGAAGAATTTGCTTGGAGAAATTCCTATTTTGAACCAGTGATTTAGGATAACAAGGATATATCAGAATACTGATATAAGGAGTCAAAATATAGGAAGATCATCAATAGAAATATCAATATTATTATATGGGTGGTTCAAAGCGAATCAGAAATTAAACAAACTGAGGAGAGACACCCAGATGGTCACGTTATTGTTAATCATTATTTATCTCGCATTTATAGGGCTGGGATTACCTGATGCTTTACTTGGCAGTGCCTGGTCCGTTATGAAAAACGATATACATGCGACAACAGAAATGGCTGGCTACATATCGCTAATCATTTCATTTAGTACAGTAGTGTCAAGTCTGTCCGCCAGCCGTTTGTTACACCGATTCGGAACGGGTAAAGTCACACTATTCAGTATCCTCTCAACAACGATCGCGCTGTTGGGATTCTCATTCTCTGAGAATTTTGTGTTTTTACTGATTCTGACGATCCCTCTCGGCTTAGGTGCAGGTTCGGTGGATGCGGCACTAAGTAATTATGTAGCATTGCATTTCAAGGCCAAGCATATGAACTGGTTGCATTGTTTCTGGGGAATTGGCGCAGTGACAGGCCCACTCGTTATGGCATATTGGCTGAATCAAGCAAACAACTGGCGTGCAGGCTACGTTACTGTAGGGTTGATTCTCCTGGGGATCGCGGTGATCTTATTGTCAACGTTGTCTCTATGGAAGATCTTCGAGAAGGGGAAAATAGAAGAATCCGGCGATGAGAAGAAACGTGTGAGCAACAGGGAGGCTATACGCATCCCCGGCGTGAAGATGTCGATGCTTGCGATGCTTTGTTACAATGGTTCCGAAACTGCTGCCGGTCTGTGGATGGCTTCTTTCTTCATTGTTAGCAAAGGAGTTTCTCCAGGTACTGCCGCAGCACTATCCTCCCTATTTTTCATTGGCATTATCTTGGGACGCGTAATCTCAGGTTTTCTTTCGACTCATGTATCTAGCAAAAATCTCATCAGATATGGTGGAATCGTTGGATGCTTCGGATTGTTCATCCTGGTTATGCCGATTCCTTACTGGATTGCTGCAGGGGCTTTATTTATCGTGGGATTGGGCGGAGCACCGATCTATCCGAGCATTGTTCATGCGACACCGGAACGCTTCGGTGAGAAGTCATCCCCAAGTGTAATTGGACTTGAAATGGCCAGTGCCTATACAGGTTCAACACTCATCCCGTTAGGTATGGGACTCATAGCCAGCCAATGGGGAATGTCAATGGTACCCCTGATCCTGCTGATTCTGTTCAGTGTCATGTTCGCGGCTACAGAGCTGGTTAACAGAAGCAACAAGTCTACGCGCCTGACCGTCTAGCTCTTGCTATAGGTCATTAAGGCTCTGCCACTATACAACAAAGGAACAACCATCGCTGGTTGTTCCTTTTGGTGTGTGGACTTTTTTTATAAGAAAATCAGCAACAATGTACCTGCGGCAAAACAGTAATACGAAAAGTATTTCAGGTTGCCTTTGGCCATAATGCCCATAAACCATCTCATGGAGAAATAGGTGACGAAGAGTGTCGTGATGAATGCGATCAGATAAGGGATAGCCAGCTGTGATCGATTCGGATCATTGGCAATGTCGGATACCCCCATGATGAGTCCACCAATACTGATGGGAATGTACAGCATAAAGGAGAACTTCAAAGCTGTTTCCTGTTTCATGCCGACAGCGATGGACGCAATTACAGTTGCCCCTGAGCGGCTAATCCCCGGAATAAGAGCGACCGCCTGAGCCAGACCTACCAACAATGCATCTTTCGTAGACAGATCACCGTCTTGCTTGCGACCACGAAGATTACGAATAAGCCACAAGGCAACCCCGGTGATTAATAGCGCGATGGAAACGGTATATACGGATGAGAAAATTTCTTCAATTCGGTCCTTGAACAGGACTGCAACGACAGCAGCAGGGATCGTACCAATAATTATGTATAAGCAAAACATGAAGTCAGCTCGATATTCTTCTTTACGAGTACGCAGGTAACCTAATGCACCAATAATCAACTTTTTGATATCTTCCCGGAAAATAAAAATAATAGCGATAAGTGATGCCGTGTTCGTTAAAATCTCAAATGACAATCCGTTTTGCTTCATGCCCATGAGTCTCTGGGCGATGATCAAATGACCGCTCGAGGAGACGGGAATCGGCTCCGTTGCGCCTTGAACAATACCTAAAAATAAATACTTTAACCACAATATAATCTCTTCCATGTTGTCCTCCTTGAATACGTTTCATTGGCTTTCCAATGATCTCTCTTATTAATAAAGGTGACTTGTCTACTCTATTGATGATAGCTGTTTAAGTTGGTGACTTGCAAGTTAGAGTTCATAGAGAGAGGGAAATAAACATAGCTTGTCAAATCCTGCAGGGCATGATATCGTTGATAACGATTATCAATATCAACGAAAAGGTGGGTTTATTTTGCGTAAACAGATAAAATCTATATGGATCATGATGGCACTTATTTTGCTGATTGTACTTAGTGCATGTGGTCAGTCTGCCACGACCAATAGTACAACCGGGGACAGCACGAATGCAGCTGCGGAGACAGAAAACAAGACGAACTCGGATTCAGCTTCTTCCACTGAATCAACGGCAACTGCCGAAGAGGAACTAGTTACATATCAATCGGATGCAGGCGAAGTACAGGTACCGAAGAATCCTAAGCGCATTATTGATTTGACATCATTTTCGACAGGCTACTTTGTTGCTCTGGATGCACCGGTAGTCGGCGCTTTATCAGGAGCGATGAACAACAAATATATCAAGGATCAACTTGCAGCAGCGGGTACCATTGATCTGGGTGAAACACCTACCCCCGAGAAGCTGATCAGTTTAAAACCTGACTTATTTATCGTGTACACTGGAACAGAGGGCATCGACAAGCTGGAGCAGATTGCGCCTGTTGTACAGATTGCATATGGTAAGCGCAATTTCAAGGATCTAATGCTTGAAATGGGTAAGCTCACCAATAGAGAAGACGCTGCTAAAGCTTGGAATGCTAAATGGGAAGCGAATATCAATGAACTGAAGCCCAAGGTTCAGGAAGCTGTAGGCGATCGCACCGTTTCCATACTGAATCCATACGCCAAAGGACTATTTGTATTCGGTCATAACTATGGTCGAGGCGGTGAAATTATTTACGGGGAGTTTGATCTCAAGGCACCAGCCAAGGCCCAAGCTGAAGCGATTGACAGCGGAACTGGATGGGCTTCAATCTCCATGGAACTATTACCGGAGTATGCAGGTGATATCATCTTTACCAGCCCGTGGTCGGGAGATAAAACCGATCCCAAGATCGTATATGACAATACATTATGGAAGAACTTGCCTGCGGTAAAGGCAAATCATGTGTTCCAGCTTGATCCGACTTCAGACTCGTACAACGATCCGTTAACGTTGGAAGGTCAGCTGCAATTTATTTCCGATAGCCTGCTTACCGCGAAGTAAGATTACTGCATAAATGGTAATACTGGAGCATTTCCAAACGTCGTTACAGGACGGGGAAATGCTCTTCTTATGAGATTAGAATGTTATATACGTCGATCTTGGATGGATTTTGACCAATGTAATTAAGCTTGATACAATAGGATAACAGCTGATGAACATTAAATATCAAGTGGGGTGATCCAGATTGCAGCAAAAGAGTGAACGTTTGAATGTTTGGTTGGCTTTCTCTAACATTCATACCCATCTGAACGAGAAGCTGGAACAGGCTCTGCTTCAACAATATGACTTATCTTTGAAGGAATTTTATGTGTTAAACTTCATATATAATGCGGAGGGTAAGGAATTACGCCTACAGCAACTTCAAGATCTGGTGGGGTTGAGCCAAAGTGCTACTTCCAGGCTCGTCGTTAGGATGGAAGCCAAAGACTGTGGGGCTCTGGAAAGACATGCATGTGAAGATGATCGGCGTGGCATTTACACTCGAATTACGGAGCTTGGAGAGAATAAATACAAGAAAGCACTTCAAACGTTTAATCAGGTCTTGCAAACTGAATTGGAACAGGATGGATTTGAGACTCGATTAGAGAACCTCACTAAAGAATTGTTCTAAGACTAGGGTGAATATAGGGTAATGTAGTCATTTACCCTATAAGAAGACTTGACACTCATTAATATATCCGCTAAATTAAATGCATGCGCATGAATTTAATGTGGATGCGGTGATTCATGTATAAAGGAGGCACTGAGTAGACTTTGGTCCAAAACAAAATTTTCGACGATATCTGATGAATTAAGAGAGGGCTATACAATGATTATGTTGATGCTTTTGACCTTCATATTAGGTATCTTCATCGTTGTACGTCAATTTTGGCCACTGCGCAATCTTGAATATATAGATTATGAAGTATTTCTCAGACATGAGCGTGATTTTCGGCAGTATAAAGTGATTGATATTCGAGATGCGACGGATTATATGGCTAATCCTACTCCGGATACGATTAACATCTCACTGGGACGCCTTGCTTTCACCTGGCAAAAATACCTTCTTCGAGAAGATAACGTAATAATAATATCTCCTGGTATGCTTCAATCGAAAAAGGCTGTCCGTATTTTGCGAAAGCATGGATTTGAATGTCTTTATGTGATGAAGTAAAAGATATATGTGAGTTCTAAATCATACGGAATTATTAATTGCAGGTATTATTTCAATGCTTGCGCATGCATTTTTATTATACGTGATTCATGAAAAGGGGAGTTTTATTTTGATGACAGATTTGTTTAGTCCATATTCTTTTAAAAGCCTAGAGCTTAAAAACCGTGTTGTAATGGCTCCAATGTGCCAATATTCAGTTGAGCAAAAAGATGGTATTGCAACAGATTGGCATTACATGCACTACGTTAGTCGTGCTGTGGGAGGAACAGGTCTCATTATCATTGAAATGACAGATGTGGAGCCGGATGGCCGCATTTCAGACTTTGATCTTGGGTTATGGTCAGATGAACAGATCCCAGCTCTGAAGCGGATCGTAGATGCGTGTCACAGTTATGGTGCCAAGGTCGCTATACAGATTGCGCATGCGGGCCGCAAAGCAGAAGATGCTGAAGTTCCAGTAGCTCCTTCTGCGATCGCCTTTGATGAGAATTCCAAGCAACCAAGAGCGCTCACAACGGACGAAGTAAAAGGAATGGTTGAGAAATTCCGTAGTGCAGTAGCGCGTGCTGTGAAAGCTGGTTTTGATGCGATTGAGCTTCATGGTGCACATGGATATCTGATTCATCAGTTCCATTCTCCACTTACAAACAAGCGGGAAGACGAATATGGTCAAGATTTAACGTTATTCGGCCGGGAGATCATTCAGGCTGCAAAGGCAGAGATGCCGAAAGATATGCCTTTGATGATGCGTATTTCAGCTAAAGAATATGTAGAAGGTGGCTATGGCATTAACGAAAGTTCCGAGTTTGCCAAGGCTTATAAAGAGGCAGGTGTTGACGTATTTGATATCTCATCTGGTGGCGAGGGACCTATTGCTGCATGGGGCAGACCAGGGACTCACGCGGCGTATCAAGTACCTCTGGCTAAAGCAATCAAAGAAGCTCTTGATGTACCCGTGATTGCTGTTGGAAGACTCGATGATCCTACGTTGGCGAATGCAGTCATCGGCAATGAAGAAGCTGATCTCGTTGCGGTTGGAAGAGGTCTGTTAAGAAATCCTTACTGGGCCTTGGAAGCAGCGTCTGCTTTGCGTAAGACAACGGACGTTCCAAAACAATATAAGACTGGTTTTTAATGTATTAATGATTTAACGATTTAATCATCTTCATTAATCCTTGCATAGAGAAGGACTCCGACTGACAAAACAGAAGGAGTCCTTTTTGAGGTTAAACTAGGCGAGGTAAAGGAACGATACTAGCCAGTAACCAGTCAAGAGATGGTAGTCGTCTCATCGGTTTTACCTCGCAGGCGTTTAATGTCTTCTCTGGGTGGGAATCCAAACATGCGAGAATATTCACGACTGAATTGGGAAGGGCTCTCATAACCTACCTGAAATGCTACATCTGCTGCATCGGTGGACTTGGATAATAACAAGCGGCGAGCTTCTTGCAGCCTCAATTGTTTTTGAAACTGAATCGGGCTCATGGCGGTCACTTCTTTAAAGTGTCTGTGCAGCGAGGCAGTACTCATATTTGCTAAATCTGCCAATTCCTCAACCCGAAAATTCTGATCAGAGTGATTCATAATATATTCAATGACGTCTCTGATTCGATAGGTGTGGCTGCCCTCCATGGTAGCTTGTTCCAGGGCAATCCCATGTGGGCCCTTCAGAACTTTATAGAGAATTTCCTTTTTGAACAAAGGAGAGAGTAGTGGGATATCTTCCGAATGATCTTCCAACAAACGGGTTAACCTGACGACCGCATCCAGCAGAAACGGCTCAGCTTGGCTGACAAACATCGCACGTCTCGTTGTTTTTCGCGGTCTTGCTGGGAAATCGCAATGGTTCAATACCTCCAGAATCTCACTGGATGTGAATTCAAGTTTTAGGGCCAGATAGGGAGCCTCAGACGAGGCTTGAATCACTTGTCCACTAACCGGCAAGTCAACGGTTGCCACGATATAACTTCCTGGACCATACCGGAAACGATCTTGTCCCAGTAGGACTTCTTTCTCACCCTGAACGATAATGCAGAAGGATGGTTCATTCACTCTAAATATAGGTTCAGTGACAACGGATTCGCGGATTAAAAATAATGAGGGAATGGCAGTAGAATGCACCCCATCCTTTTCAGAAAAACGGTCAATGAGTGTGGCTAATTCGTTTTGTTGTTGTTCGTGTATTTGATCAGACATGCAAAGTTCTCCTTTTTTCCTCACACATAATAATCACATTCTATCGTATATTGACCAAAGGCGGTAGAAAACGGATAGGAATAGGCAAACATTTGATGTGAATGGATAAGACATGCAGATTGCTGGTTGCATATTCACAATTACACAGGTCATGATATACAACAAGTACAGAAGATATACACTTATGGTTCAGCTAATACATGATCAGATGAGAATGAAAAGGGTATCTGCATCTTTTATTTACTGATCGTTCCCGATGTGTTAGATTGATTTTGGGAGGGAAGTCGAATGGCTAGAAGTAAAGAGTTTGAAGTAAACGAAGTATTGGATAAAGCAATGAAGATCTTCTGGGAACAAGGTTACGAGAAAACGTCGATGAGTGACCTGGTTGAGCATATGGGAATTCATCGCAGAAGTATATATGATACATTTGACGACAAACATTCGCTGTTTTTACAGGCAATGGATCGTTACAGAGGTAAGGTCAACACCACATTACTTGCAGAAATCAAGGCATCCAAGACGGCAGTGGAAGCACTGCATAAAATTTTCGATGTTATGATCAGTGAAGCAGAGGAGACACCATCGGGTTGTTTGATCGTGAACTCGGCTGTGGAGCTAGGCGCGCGTGATCAGGAAGTGGACAACCGGTCCCTTGAATCATTTAACGATACAGAGCGAATGTTCGAGCAGATCATCGAATGGGGACAGCGGGATGGAGAATTTTCTTCAAACCATGATGCGAAGGAAATGGCAGAGTATCTGCACAATATTTCTGTCGGCATTCGAGCCATGACCAGAACCTCGACGGATAAGGAAAAATTAAATCGTATTATCAATGTATCGATGAAACTTTTGGAGAAAAGATGAGCAGAGACGTACCCAAAAAAGGAGCTTGAAATCCATTAGAGGACTTCAAGCTACTTTTTTTGTGCGCTAATTTTAGAAATTAGAAAGTATGAACCATCAATTGGTGATGGCATGTTCCATCGGTTTAATTTTATGAATCTCTTCGGTCCCAGCCTCCAAAGCTGTTTCGTAATAGGAGCGTTTGTGCTCGATGACTTCCATGGTTCTTCTTAGTTCCTCCATTTGTGCTTCCACAATAGCTTTTCGCTCCGTAAACATGTCATATCTTTGCTTCAGCGAGGAGTCCCCTTCAGAGCACCATTCAATAAAGTCCTTAATGTCTTTAATAGGCATGCCGGTCAGCTTCAGACATTGGATGATCTTTAGAAAGTCAATGTCGGAGTCTTTGAACAAACGTGTTCCACTCGTGGTACGTTCCACAAAAGGCATGAGTCCTTCCTTGTCGTAGTAACGCAATGTATATACCGTAAGGTCTAATTTTTTGGCAACTTCACCGATTGAATAGGTCATTTAGAATGAATTCCTTTCTACTAGGGGTAGACTTCGAGTTAACTCTAGGATTGATCCGAGTGAATTCTAACATGTTGGATTACTGGATGTCAAAGTACGTTGGAGATAAAAAAATAAGATAAACATTTGACCTAGAGTTAACTAGAGGGGGTAAGATTATTTTGAACTTTAAATTACTAGGAGGTTATCCCATTGATTATAGCTAAAGCCAGAGCCGTTGACGGACCAGACCAACAATTCAGAAGTGCTGAAATTAAACGACGTAATCTGGATACCAATGATGTATTAATCGAGATTAAATATGCCGGTATTTGCCATTCTGACATCCATACTGCCCACGGTGAATGGGGTCCAGTGAATTATCCACTCGTTCCTGGCCACGAAATTGCCGGGATTGTAACCGATGTAGGTAGCGGAGTCTCCAAATATAAGGTTGGTGACCGAGTAGGAGTCGGATGTATGGTCGACTCTTGTGGTGAATGTGTTAACTGCCGCAAAGGTGAAGAGCAATACTGTCTCAAAGGAAATATTCAAACTTACGCTGGAGTAGACAAATACGGTGAGCCTACGCAAGGTGGGTATTCAACTCATATTGTTGTCGTAGAGGATTTCGTCGTTTGCATCCCTGATAACATTGCACTTGATGCAGCTGCACCTTTGCTGTGTGCCGGTATTACGACATATTCACCACTTCATCACTGGGGAGCTGGCCCAGGTAAGAAAGTTGCCGTTGTAGGTATGGGCGGTCTTGGTCATATGGCTGTCAAAATTGCACATGCGATGGGTGCCGAAGTAACCGTTCTTTCCCAATCCTTGAGCAAAAAAGAAGATGGACTGCAATTTGGCGCAGATCACTACTTTGCCACAAGTGAACCGGAAACATTCGAGAAACTTGCAGGCACCTTTGATCTGATGATTAACACGGTAAGTGCGAATATTGACATTAACGCTTATTTCTCACTGCTCACACTGGATGGTACACTTGTGAACGTGGGTGCACCTGCAGAACCATTAGCCGTAAACGTATTTTCTCTGATCGGTCATCGCCGTTCATTCGCAGGTTCCATGATCGGTGGTATTCGTGAGACGCAGGAAATGCTTGATTTCTGTGCAGAACATGATATTGCACCTAACATTGAGGTCATCTCCGCAGACCAGATTGACGAAGCATACAAACGTGTATTGGCTTCCGATGTGAAATATCGCTTTGTTATTGATATCAGCACCATGTAAGTGTGAACTTTGCAAAAGTGATAGTTAAAGATAGAAGAAAGCAGCTGCCGCCAAGGTCAGCTGCTTTTTGCTTTTCAGTTTGTTAATTGCTGATCGTTCTACAACCAGCACTCTTATCGCAACGAACAGAAGATACCTGCGTCTAATAACTAGTTGGAAAAATATGAAAGGAGTGGTATGAGAAAGATGACAGTATCATTTTCACATCAGCCTGAAGGGTACGAATGTCCATTTTGTCATATTTGGGGTATTGAGCGACCTGATCAGGGAACAAAACAAAGGGATATCATCTATCAGAATGAAAAGGTAACAGCATTTATAGCAGGCAAATGGTGGCCAAACAATAAAGGACATGTTCTTATTGTTCCGAATCAACATTTCGAGAACATCTTTGAACTCCCTGCGGATTACGCTGTTGAAATTCACCACGCGGCTCAGCTTACAGCATTTGCAATGAAAAGTACATATGGATGTGATGGGATTTCGACACGGCAACATAATGAACCTGCTGGCAATCAAGACGTATGGCATTATCATCTGCATGTTTACCCTAGATACGTGAATGATCAGCTTTATCTGTCAAATGGTTCTCAATCCGATCCAGATGAACGTGCTTTCTATGCTGATCAGTTGCGTTCTTGGATAAAGGAAAACATTTAAAGTCTAGCAGGCTGCTCATTTTTTGTTGAGTTATCGGGCAGGTAAGGGTTTGAATTTGATATTCATGATAGAATGAGTTTGAATGGGGCAAATTAAATAGTATATTTCATGATATAGGGGGAAACCAATGGAGACCTTTGCAGAATTTATAGCACGCATCGATAACCCGGAACATCAGGCACGAACGGAAGAAGTTTTGAACTGGGTCACTGAAAAATTCCCGAATTTAAAGCAAAAAATAGCCTGGAATCAACCGATGTTTACTGAACATGATACCTTTATCATTGGCTTTAGTGTCTCCAAGCAACACCTGGCTGTTGCTCCCGAAAAGGCAGGAATTAATCGTTTTTCGGAAGAGATCACTCAGGCGGGGTATGATCACACCAAAGAATTGGTGCGAATGAAGTGGAAACAGGAGATTGATTTTTCGTTACTTGAAAGAATGATTGAGTTCAATATAAAGGATAAGGCAGAATGTTCAACATTCTGGCGCAAATAAATCGCGATATAAAAAGAAGACCCCAACTTCCGGATACGGAAAGATGAGGTCTTTTTATATTTTAAGAAAAAACGATTATTGAGCACCTACAACAGGGTGAGGTACATAGGGCTCTTCAAGGAATGAGACGTCTTCTGAGGTCAACTTAACAGAAAGAGCACCTACCGCATCTTCCAGATGCGATATTTTAGTAGCACCGATAATTGGTGCAACTACAGTGTCTTTTTGCAGCAACCACGCAAGTGCAATGTGAGTGCGAGGGACACCGTATTTTTCTGCAATGGATGCAACTCGTTCAACAACAAGCCGATCCGCATCGCTAGTCGCATTGTACTTGGATTTCTGAACTTTGTCTGTCTCGGATCGAAGTGTTGATACGGACCAGTCACGGGTTAACCTGCCTGAAGCTAGAGGACTGTAGGGAGTTACACCAATCTTCTCTTCCTTGCATAAAGGCAACATTTCTCGTTCCTCTTCACGGTAGATGAGATTCAAGTGGTTTTGCATGGAGACAAACTTGGTCCAACCATTTTTCTCTGCTACATGTAATGCTTTTTGGAACTGCCAAGCGAACATGGCTGAAGCCCCAATATATCTAACTTTACCGGACTTCACCACATCATGTAAGGCTTCCATGGTTTCTTCAATAGGCGTATTGTAGTCCCAACGATGAATGATATAGAGATCCACATAATCGGTTTCCAATCGTTTCAGGCTTTTATCAATCTCACTCAGGATGGCTTTTCTGGATAGCCCGGAACCGTTGGGTCCTTGATGCATTTGTCCGTGCACTTTGGTTGCAATGACAACCTCATCACGATTTGCGTAATCTTTCAACGCCCGACCAAGATACTCCTCGCTCGTACCCAGAGAATATATATTCGCTGTATCGAAGAAATTAATGCCTAGATCCAATGCTTTTTTGATCACAGGGCGAGAATTTTCTTCATTCAGTACCCATTCATGAACCCATTTACTGGCATCCCCAAATCCCATACATCCCAGGCAAAATCGAGATACGTCCAAGCCTGTATTACCAAGTTTTATATACTCCATATCATGTTCAAATCCTTTCTAGTGTTTATTATTGCCACCTGTACGGTGATCTATATACACATTATTATGTCATATCGAATGAACCAATCTGTACCACATTTCTATCAAAGTTTTGCCTAATCCTATCAGAATCTCTGAATCTGAATCAGTTGAGCCCATTAAAGTTCTCATATAAAAAGAACAAGCCATGCGTTTCTCCGTTGGAGATTCAAATGGCTTGTTCATAAATAACAGGCGAGAGGGGATTTTAAATGAAAAATATTATTTAATCATTGTTTGATGAATCCAATCGCTTATTTTGGTTAATTTAAGATTGGCTTTGATGTTATCATCCAACTCTTGATACCGTGGAAGAAGATCTGTATGCCCATCAATCCATTGGTACAATCCTTTAAGACCTGCTGCTGTCTCACTTCCCAACAAAGGCTGAATCGCTGCTTCAAAATGATCAAAAGGTAGAGACATAAAGCTGATCTTTTCACCTAATACAGCACTGAATTGTTCCGCTAATTGTGCACCTGTCAGGGCTTCTAATCCGGGTGCTGGGATAATGCTTCCTGCCAATTCCGAATGAGTCAGGGCGTAATAGTGGAATTGAGCTGCATCGTTTAAGCTAATCCAGGAGATCGGCTTGTCTGCTGGTACCGGGTAGGCCAAAACGCCATTGTTCAGTATTCCGGGAATCAGGAAGTTTTCCAGATATACAATGGGTTCCACAATGATATATGGAAGACCACTTTGCTGTAACTCATGGATAACTTCACGTTTCAATTCAATTCCTTTGGAATGGGTGATAGGGTCAGGAACATAGGTACCGGTGTTAACTACAATCAATTTAACGTTTGCCTGTATAGCAGCATCAATTGCATTTTTGGTATATTGTCTGATCTTATCCGGATTGAACTCCACCGGCAGGTTCAGGAATACTTTACTTACACCTTCATGCGCCGTATGGAGCTGTTCCACATCTGATAGATCACCGATGAAAGCTTCAATGTTTTGTTCCTTTAATGTTTTGGCTGTTTCCTCATTTCGAGTAATCGTGCGAACCTCACAACCGTGTTGAACGAGTAATTGAGCGACAGCGCCGCCTTGGGAGCCCGATGCTCCATATACTAAAAATCGATCATTCTGTGTCATAGTGGTCAATAACTTCCTTTCAATATGTCATTGGAATGGATGAGTTAACACTCAGCATTGACCTCAGCATAACGGATTTAGAATAGGAGCGTAAGTACGCACATTAATGATATAAAGTATCCCTTGAGATACTATGGGAAGGTGTTTTACATATGTTTCGATCCCCAATCACCTAGCTGAAACAAGATCGAAGTCAGGCTTTGTCCTTTTTCTGTAAGGGAATATTCGACTTTAGGCGGAACTACAGGGTGGGTAACACGGTTTATCAAACCAGCTTCTTCAAGTTCTCGTAATTGCCTGGTTAACGTGCGATGCGTAATGGGGTCAAGCATTTTCTGCAATTCATTGAATCGAATTGTTGAATGGCGGATGAGCCGATTTATAATTAATAGCTTCCATTTCCCACCAATCATATTGACTGCAAACTCAACAGGACAACGGTCCTCCACAGGTTCTATATTCATGTTTATGTATCCCTCCCAAAACATCAACTCATGTTTCATGTTTCGTTCATTTTATCGAATTTATAAAGGGGTGTATAGCTTACCACATTCAGGGTATGAACCATGCCCGAGAATAAAAAAAGATGCCCTCAGTGTAGCTCGAGACCACTGAAAAAGTCCAACATCTATATACAGATATCCCTCCTCATTTTTTGAGGAGGGATATCTGTTTTCCTGTATAATTAAATGATTAATTTCAGGTGGTGTCTCGGATGATTTCAAACCAACAATCTCTTAACCTTAGTCCATTTATGGACATATACGATATCGTCGTACCTAAAGATAATATGCTTCGTCAAATCAATGATCTCGTAGATTTTTCATTTGTTCAGGTAGAACTACAACATAAATACTGCCTCGACAATGGTCGCAATGCAGTGCCTCCCATTCGAATGTTCAAATACCTATTGTTGAAATCCATTTTCGATGTATCCGATGTGGATGTTGTGGAACGTTCTAAATATGACATGTCCTTTAAGTACTTTTTAGACATGGCGCCTGAAGACGAAGTCATTAATCCTAGTTCACTAACGAAGTTTCGCAAGCTTCGCTTGAAAGATGTGAACCTGCTCGACATACTTATTCAAAAGACCATGGAGATCGCGTTGGAAAAAGAAATTATCAAAAGCAGCGCAATTATTGTGGATGCCACCCATACGAAAGCACGATTTAATCAGCTATCACCCAAAGAAATATTAACGCAAAAGTCTAAGTTGTTGAGAAAATCCGTTTACAAGATCGATGAAAAAATGAAGGATAAATTCCCACCAAAAACAACGACGAACGAATTATCTGATGAACTGGACTTTTGCCAAAAAGTTGTAGATGCAGTAGAAAAAGAAGAATCCCTCCGTGAATACCCAAAGGTGAAAGAAAAGCTGAACTACTTAAAAGAAATCGTAGCTGATCACCATGAGCATTTTCAACTCAGCACTGATCCAGATGCACGCATAGGTCACAAAACGGCAGACTCCTCGTTCTTTGGCTACAAAACACATCTTGCTATGAATGAAGAACGAATCATTACAGCTGCGGTGATTACGACGGGTGAGAAAAATGATGGAAAACAACTTCAAATTCTCTTTGAAAAAAGTCGTGACACAGGTATGAAGATTGATACCGTTATTGGAGATACAGCCTATTCTGAAAAAGACAATATTCAGTATGCCAATCAAAACGAATTACAATTAGTGTCAAAATTAAACCCAAATATCACACAAGGAACTCGTAAAAAAGAAGATGAATTTGAGTTTAATAAAGATGCAGGTATGTACGTTTGTAAAGCTGGACATATGGCGATTCAAAAAGCGCGCACAGGTAAGAAAGGTATGAATAATAACCAAAAGAATACCTACATGTTTGACATTGAAAAATGCAAAGTATGCCCAATGAAAGATGGGTGCTATAAAGAAGGTGCGAAAAGTAAAACCTATTCTGTAACGATCAAATCGACCGAACATAAGGAACATGAGGCATTTCAAAATAGCGATGGTTTCAAAGAAAAATCGAAAGAACGTTATAAAATTGAAGCGAAAAATAGCGAACTCAAGCACAGACACGGGTATGATGTTGCATCGTCCTCAGGTCTTGTTGGCATGCAAATGCAAGGTGCCATGGCCATATTTACTGTTAATCTCAAGCGAATCATTAAACTCATGAAAGACTCAAAGTAAAAGGGATAGAGAAAAAGGCTATATTTCGTTCCAATGTGAACGAAATATAGCCTTTTTGATTTAAAATAAATCTTAACAAATTAAAATCGTAAGTTTTTCAGTGGCCTCGTGTAGCTCGAGGGACATCTTATTTAATATAAATTATTGTTCAACTCAGACAGAACAGAAAAAAAGCATTGAACGTGAAAAAAAGCCATGATATAATCTATAGCGCAATTGACATTTCTATTGAATGTAAAGGGTGAATCATTATTTCTCCTAATTTAATTTTACATCCGACATTCCGATTTGTCAATGCTCTTTTTTTGGCCCTAATAAATGGAAAAGGGAGTGGACTTATTCATGGATAAAACAAACGAATGGAAGTTGGAAGAGGAAAGACTAGTACAGGTGAGGAACAAACTTCAGGCACGACTCGACGAACTGGAGCCGAAGGTTGCAGGACTGCATGAACAGGCTGCCGAAATTCGTAAACGGTTCTGGGAAGAAGTGACGATTAATACGGGTTCGTACACGGATTTTGAAGATGCATTTTATACCATTAATCAGCAGTCCAGAGTGTTGGCCGAGAGGGAGCGCGGGCACAAGCTGTTAACACAACAATGGAAAAATACAAAGAGACTGCTTCCAACGCCGTACTTTGGCCGTTTCGACTATAAGGAAAAAGGCATGACATTGACGGAACAGATCTACATCGGCGTATCATCCTTCATGGATGATGATGGATTGAACTTTCTAATCTATGACTGGCGTACGCCAATTGCGAGTCTGTACTATGATCACTCTCCCGGACCAGCAAGTTATGACACACCTTCAGGACGAATCGACGGAAAGATGGAGCTCAAGCGTCAATTCCAGATTCAACATGGGCAGCTTCATAGCATGTTTGATTCAACTGAGACGATTGGTGACGAATTGTTGCAGCAAGTGCTCGCCAAGGGTGCAGACTCACAAATGAAGAGCATCGTAGCAACAATCCAGAAGGAACAAAACGCCATTATCCGTGATGACCGAAGCCGAATGCTTATCGTTCAAGGGGCAGCTGGCAGTGGCAAGACGTCAGCTGCGTTACAGCGAGTGGCCTACTTACTATACAAACACCGCCAGACCGTCAAAGCAGATCAGATTGTGCTTTTCTCGCCGAATCCGATGTTTACCAGTTATATTTCCACCGTGCTTCCGGAACTTGGCGAAGAGAACATGCAGCAGACAACTTTCCAGGAATATCTGAATTATTGGTTGGATTCCTCCTTACGACCAGAGGATGCCTTTGATCAGATTGAATATGTGCTGACAGCTCAGAATGATCCGGGTTATGAAGCTCGTCTGGAGGCGATTAAGTACAAAGCTTCCGAGACATTCCTGCAAGTGCTCCAAAACTACGGTAAGTGGTTAGGAAGAGAGGGGATGCTGTTTAACGGGATTCAATTTCGGGGACGTGAATTCATCACTGCGGACCGAATTAAGACTCAATTTTACAGTTTGGATCAAAATCTTACCTTGTCCAACCGTATTCTTCTTTTGCAGGAATGGTTGCTGAGAGAACTTGTTTCGCTGGAACGTCTGGAACGGGAAGCAGACTGGGTTCAGGAGGAATTGAATTATCTAGACACGGATGAGTATGTGGAAGCTTTCCGCATGTTGCACAAAGAAAAGCCTGTGTTCGATGTGGCGGAAAAATACGCAGCACGAGATAACGGTAACAACAGCGCAGAGCAAGATGAGGGTGCCTTTAACTTTGGAGTGCGGGAAGAGGAGTTGCTTCGTCAGAAACTGGTGAAAGACATGTTTAAACCTTTAAGAAAGAGTGTGCGGAAATTCCAGTTCGTGGATGTGAAAGGGATATACGAACAACTATTTGTAGATGAAGCCGCTTATCGGGAACAAACGAATGGGGCAATCCCCCCACAGCACTGGCCTGAGATTTGTAAACAGACCAAGGCCATGATCCTTCAGAACAAGCTGTTCCATGAGGATGCTACTCCGTATTTATATGTAAAAGAGATGATCGAAGGCGTCCGGACGAACACAGAGATTCGTTATGTCTTTGTCGATGAAGGCCAGGATTATTCAGCGTTTCAATACGAATATCTGAAGAAACTGTTTCCTCGTGCTCGCATGACGGTGCTGGGGGATTTCGGGCAGGCGATTTTTATGCAGGCTACGGAGTTAGCAGCGTCCAACTCGCCGTTGGTTCACCTATATGGAGAAGCCGATACTACATTGATACGCCTGGTACGCAGTTATCGTTCAACCAAAGAGATTGTTGAATTCACGAGACAGATGTTACCAGGGGGAGAAGAGATCAGACCCTTTGAAAGGGGAGATCAGAAGCCTCTTTTAACAGGATTGAAGGACGAAAAGCAGCGTGGTGCGCAGATTCTCGCAGACATCGCCGCGCTTAAGGCGGAGGGGTTTGACTCCATCGCTGTGATTACGAAGACCGCGGCTGAAAGCCGTGACGCCTATGAAAGGTTGCAAAGTCAAGGCGGCGAAGGGTTACAGCTCATAACAAAGGACACACAGATTTTCGAAAAAGGAATCATGGTTATTCCTGTGTATCTAGCCAAAGGCGTTGAGTTCGATGCTGTCCTGGTCTATGATGCTTCACCCGTTGATTACAGCCAGGAATATGATCGCAAGCTTCTGTATACGGCATGCACACGGGCCATGCACCGACTTCATCTATATACAGTGAGTGACTGGTCACCATTTGTGCAGGCGTTACCTGCGAATCTGTATGACATAAAATCATAATCCATATGTAAATCCATTCTCAATGAAGGACCAAAGAAAGATGCTCGGAGCCTTTTCAAAGGTTATCGGGCATCTTTTTTTATGAAGATATGAATCATAAAAGTTATTCTTTACTGATCGTTCTCGATGTGATAGATTGTTATTGGGAGTTATGAGAATGATCATTCTCATAACAGCTCGAAAATAAATAAATTCTCAATGAGAGGGAGTAATAATAAATGAATATTTCCAAACAAGTTGCTATTGTAAGTGGGGCTAATCGAGGGTTGGGCAAGGAACTTGCTCTTGAACTGCTGGCGAGGGGAACCAAAGTGTATGCTGGTGCACGAAACCCTGAATCCATTGATCTGCCGGGGGCTATTCCACTGCAACTCGATATTACTGATCCACAATCTGTCATGGCTGCAGCTGAGGTAGCTAGTGATGTAACCCTTCTAATCAATAATGCTGGTTCCGCTACGGGTGCTTCTCTGCTCACGGGTGAGCTGAACGATATTCACTTGGAATTCAATACACATGTATTCGGTACGCTTTCAATGATTCGTGCGTTTGCACCGGTGATAGAGAAGAATGGGGGCGGTTCGATACTGAATATCCTGTCCGCTCTATCTTGGCTCAGCCTTGGTAACTCAGGTGCATATTCAGCTGCAAAATCCGCTCAGTGGGGAATTACGAATGCATTACGTCTGGAATTAGCCCCTAAGAACGTTAGCGTTGCCGGATTGCACGTGGCGTTCATGGATACGGATATGACGGCAGGTATCGACGCACCAAAAACGAGTCCAACGGATATTGCCAAAATTGCAATAGATTCCATCGAAGCGGATCTCTACGAGATTATTGCTGATGATACCAGTCGGAACGTGCAACAGGGTCTTGCTGGTGGGGTTGCTGCCCTTTACCCGCAATTGTTTCAAAAATAGAGAGGTGTAGATGCATTTTCTCGTTATAAATAAAACAACCCCCACCAGATATGGTGGGGGTTGAGTACGTCATGAATACTCCAATTCTATGCCTTGAGAACCGTAAGAATATAAGGTTTAACCTTTAACTGCTCCGGCAGTAAGGCCGCTGACGATATATTTTTGCCCGAATAGATACAGGATGAATACAGGCAGGGAAGTAAGCACGAGATTAGCGAAGATCAGGTTCCAGTCCCGGCTATATTTGCCGTAGAAATTGTAGATCGATAGTGGCATCGTCCATGTGGAACTGTCTGTCAGGAAGTATACCGGAATCGTGATGTCATTCCAGACGGACATGAACACCATGATGGCTACCGTTGCGTTAACGGGCAGGATGAGCGGTGTGACGATGCGGAAGAACACCCCGAACACACTTGCTCCTTCCAGAAATGCCACTTCGTCCAGCGCTCGTGGAATGGTTTTGATAAATCCACTATACAAGAAGACACTGAAGGCTGTATTTAACGCGGCGTAGATCAGGATAACACTTGTGATGCTGCCGTAGAATCCCAATCCCTGTACAACACGAATGGTCGTAATAATCGACATTGGTGCAATCAGTCCCATGAAGAAATACATGTAGATCGTGCCGGATAGTTTGGTTTCCCGACGTGCCAGAATGAATGCCGCTGCCGAAGAGGCAACAATATTAATGATGGAAGATACGCCAGTAATCAAAATGCTGTTGAAGAACGCTCGCGACAGACCGCCTTCCTGGAAGACACGAACATAGTTCGAGAACTGCCATGTTTCCGGAAAACTCAGGGAGAAGCTAAGCACTTCGGCGCTGGTTTTGAATGAACCAAAGATCAGAATGACAAGCGGCAAGAGAACGATAAGAGAGGCCAGAATCAGGAAACCTTCCACGATATAGTTGCGGATGGCGAGTTTGCGTGTATAGCCCATGTTATTCCGTAACCTCCTTACGCCGCATGAAGATCAATAGCGGTATAGCGATAATGGTAACGACCACGAACAGTAGAGTGTTGACCGCGGTACCAAGTCCCCAGTTGCCTTCGCCGAAAGATCGCAGAATGATCGTACCTACGACCTGTGAAGCGTTACCCGGGCCACCACCGGTCATGACATATACTTCGGAGAATACTTTGAGTCCACCGATCAAGGTCAACATCAAGTTAATGTTAATCGCGGGCAGCAAGAGTGGTAGTGTGATTTTGAAAAAACTTCTCCACGAACTTGCGCCATCAATCTTGGCCGCTTCATAATACTCTTGAGAAATGGACTGCAGGCCCGCCAGATAGATGGCCATCTGGAACCCGGCACTCTGCCAGATTGAGACGATGGCAATCGTCCAGATCACAATCGATGGGTTGGTCAGCCAAGCTTGGCTTAACGAATGTAATCCTACAGATTCCAACAAATTGTTGATTGTACCTTCGGTACGCAACATGGGAGTGAACAGAATGCTGATCACAAGGATGCTGAGAATGGAAGGGGAGTAGAAGATCGCGCGCAGCAGGTTCTTTGTTCTTAGTCGCATGTTAAGTCCTACGGCCAGCAATAGGCCGATGACATTTTTGCCAACGACGGTGACGATTGCAAATATCGCCGTGTTTTTCAGTGCCAGAATAAGCGTTTTGTCCGAGAAAATTTTCTGGAAATTATCCCACCCGATGAACTTCAGCTCCAGCCGATCCAGCCGCCAATCCGTGAACGAGTAATAGAAAGCGGCGAGAGCAGGCACAACGAAAAAGATGGAGTAGATAATTAGTGCGGGAAATATCATGTAATACGAGTACAGATTTTTAGTCCTTTTCATGTCTCACACTCCGTTATAGCTAGGCAGTATAACGGTCGATCCTGTTATGCTGCCTTATATTTCACTCTTTAGAAACCTTCTACACCTTTATCCTGCATCAGCTGACTGAACTTCTCATCCCAGGATTTCAGTACTTCTTCCGGTGACAATCCGCCTGCAAACTGATCCTGCAATAATCGGTACAGTTCGCTGCGATCAACCAGCATGTATGCATCCGTTGTCAGCACGGTTTTCTTCGGCGTAATATAATTGTCTACAATATCCTGTTTGTAAGCTGGCAGTTCCGGTGTCGTAACGTCACTGAAATTGGATACGTATCCTTTGGAATCCACGATCTGTTGTGCGACATCCTTGGAAGCGATATAGTCCAGGAACTGTTTGGCTTCATCCAGATGTTTGGATTTCTTCGGAATGAACAGTTGTCCGCCCAGTGGACTTGCACCCAGACTGGCATTATCCGACGATGGAATCGGGAATACACCCAGTTCCATATTTGGATCTTGCTCGGCCACGCCTTCAATTAACCAATCGCCCATAAACATCATGGCAACTTCCTTGTTCAGGAATTTACCTACGGCCATGTCATAGCTGTCGCTAAGCACATCCGTGTTGGTGTACCCTTTGGTGTAAATTTCATATTGTTGTTCCAGGAATGTTTTGAATTCCGGGATATCAGACCATTTTTTCTTATTGCTGTTCAGCTCATCAAAAAAAGTCGGTTCATTTTTGGCTACAAAATCGGCAAAAGCTGCAGCAGGCCAGATGTTGGCAGCCCAGGCATCTTTGTAAGGCATGAATACAGGTGTAATGCCACTTGCTTTGATTTTTTCACAGATCGCCAGGAATTCTTCGTAGTTGGTTGGAATCGACAAACCGAGTTCTTCAAAGATTTGTTTGTTATAAACGACCCCTTGCATCCCTGTATCTTGGCTGACATGGAAGCTGTAGAGATGGCCACCAGAAGAGAGGACGTCTTTGTTCACAATTCTGCTCGCCCAAGGCTCGTTATCCAGAATCTCGAAGTTACGTTCAAGGTTCAGGTCTGTGACTGCGCTTGCCAGATTGTACTGAATAATGTCAGGCGTTTCATCTACAGCCAGTTTGGTTTGCAGTACAGTTGTTGTTTGTTCCGCTGGAATCAGCTGCAAATTGACACGAATGTTCGTTTGTTTTTCGAATGCATCAAGAATGTCCTGTTGGATAAAGGCAGAGTCCTGAGAACTTTTAGAGATTGCCAGCTCCAATGTGACTTTGCCACTCTTGCTGTCCCCACCAGCAGCTGTGCCGGAATCCGTACCTCCTGATCCACAAGCTGTTAACGAGACCGATAATAAACTGGCCAGAATAATAGAAAACGCCTTTTTTCTTTTTATTGTTTTCAATGCAAATCCCCCTCTAAAACGTTTAGTGAATCCGTTTACAAGTCCGATTATAGATTCTTTTCTCGCCCCGGTACATGTCTGTGCTTGAACGTTGATGTGTAAAATCCTGAACTTGAAATCGCTATCATTTCATGAAATACCGTGATAGAGTAGACATGAATATAAGGGATTTCACATCATGTCAGAACAGGAGGGCATCTCTGAGAATGGCAAAGCTCATACATAAAGCAACTCAATTCAGTTTGCAGACAAAGGTGTTTTTGACATTTCTGGCGCTGCTTTTGTTCGTGCTGGGCTGTTTTATCGTTTATGTGAATGTGATCGTTGTCCGCCCGCTCAAACTGAAAACAGAGCAGGATACGCTCGTTACAGCTACGAAGGTAAGAGAGCAAGTTGATCTCTACGTAGAACAACAGAACCAGATGTCGCAGCGAATATTATCCAGCAAAAATATATTTGCAGCCATGGACAAGAGCTCCTCAGCGCATAGTAATTATGAAAGGCTGAAACAGATTCGGATCATCAAAGACATTATGTTTCAGGCCATCGGGCCGAGTATGAATATCAAAGACATGTCCATCTACGACAATCACGGTGTTCTCCTGACAACATATCTGGGTTCGGTCAATCCTCCCGCAATCCTGAACACCATGATGGAGAGTAGTCAGATCGGACGAGATTGGACGGAAAGTGGTTTTGTTCTGCTGCGTCAAGACGATACGATCTCCTTTGTGCGCACGATCAATGATCAGAACGGCAAGGTGTACGGTTATCTTAGCATCCAGATGGAACAGGCCTATATACAGAATCTGACGGAGGGCATTACCGCTGGCGATGTCTATATTCTGAATGAACAAGGGGAGCAGATGACCGGCTCGGAAACGGGTGTGACATTTGCCAATTGGACAAAGCCTTCATCAGACGAGGGACTGGATGTGGACAAAAACGACAATTATATCACACATTCCACTTCACCCAGTACAGGTTGGATCACGTATATCATAACGCCCAAAAAATCTGTTCTGGGTTCGATCCATTCGGTTCAGACGATGTCCATTCTGCTGATTACAGCACTGATGCTGGTTTCGTTTGTGTATATCTTCCTGTCGACACGTAACCTGCTGCTGCCTATCCGCAAGCTACGTGGTCAGATCTGGCGCATGAACTACAGCAATATGTATCTGAAAGTGGATGAAACGCCGAAAAATAACGATCTCTTATTGCTGAATGAAGCCTTTCAGGATCTGATGGAGAGGCTGCAGCAATCCATTGACCGGGAAAAATCGGCGCTTCATGAAGAAATAAAGGCGCGTAATTCTGCGCTGCAAGCCCAGATTGCACCTCATTTTATTCATAATGTTCTATATCTGATCAGTATTGCCGCCCAAGAGGGGAAGACCAAAGTTGTATCGGATATGTGCAAACATCTTTCGGACAGTCTGCGTTATATTGTATCTTCACCATACGCGCATGTGACTTTGGCTGAGGAGCTTCAACATACGAGACATTATCTGTCCCTTGTACAACAAAAGTACGAAGAGGATCTGGAGTGGGACATCCATGCAGACGAGCTGGCGAACGAAATCCGGTTGCCACGGTTGGTTATTCAGCCGTTTGTGGAAAACTGCATTGAACATGCCTTTGCCAACACCGCGCCGCCTTGGCGTATCCAGATTACCGTGAAGCAATATAACGGATTATGGGCTTTGGAGATCAAAGATAACGGAGAGGGCTTTCCACCGGATAAGATCCAGGAGATTTTAGCCAATATTCAGGCATCGGGTTCTGGAATGAACCAGACTGCCGATCGTGGAACAGCCCTTGGTAACATGGGGATTATCAATAGTGTCAATCGACTCAAACTAATGTATAACAACCGGCTCTTTATTAATATATTTAACAATCATGGGGAAGAGCAACATGGAGCAACGATTCAAATCATCGGCTCACTGACAAAGGATTTTTACTAACTAGGAGGCATAGGTGATGTATAACGCGATGATCGTTGAGGATAGCAAACCGATATTACGTAATATTAAAATGCTCTTGGAGACGCTGAGCTTCCCGATTCGTGTAGCTGCTACGGCAACGAATGGAGAAGAAGCCTTGGCAGCGTTAAAGCAGGAACCGATTGATCTGCTGTTGACAGATATTCGAATGCCGAAAATGGATGGGCTGTCCCTGATTGAGCAAGCCAAGCTTGCCAACCCGGATCTGAAGGTCATCTTGATTAGCGGTTATAGCGATTTTGAATACACAAGAAAAGCATTGAACCTGCAAGTGTTTGACTATTTGTTAAAACCTGTCGATCGAGAGGCGCTTGAAGAAGTCATGGGTCGGGTAATTGATCAACTTGATCAACAGATGTCCAAGGAGCTGCTGGATTTGCAGGAAATCATTCATCCCCAATGTGAGACTACACCCAAACAAGGGGAGGAGTTTCCGCCTTTATTCAGCCAGATGATGATCATTATGAGCAAACAGCCTTTTACCGCAGGGCATGAACGCTGGGTACAGGTGGAACTTGAGGGCATAGTGCAGGATTTTTTTGCATTCCATCCTTGTCGTGTTTACACCTGTCAAACCCCATATCAATTTATCGCTTTTGTCAACAAGAGTGCACTTGAGGTGTACTTTTCCGTACATGAATGTCTTGAATCGTTACGACGGCATTTGGTTGCGCATGACATCGATGCGATCATTGGAGGACAACTTCTATTCGCTGAGTCTGGTAATCTGCCGGAGCTCTATCACCGCATGTCGTCCATTTTGTCTGAGCAGCAACGGTTGAAACAAGGAATAGTGCTGGATACCGGTAATCCGGTGTCGATGGCCAGATCTGAGACAGGCTGTCTGGATCCGGTGCAGGAATCTGCTTTTGTACAGATGATACAGGCTCGGCAGAAAGAACGGTTTGCTCTTAAGTTATCCGAATTGCTGAATCGATGGGCAGAGGAAAATGTACATATGACCGAGATGGATCGGTTTATTGGTTTGGTCGTAGACACGTTTGCTCATCTGTACGAGGAACAGGGGTCGGGCATGAGATTGGGCCTGGAGCTTAGGTCAAGACAATTCGCCCAGGCACAGTCCTATGCCGATTTTTGCCGGGAACTGACGGAATGGACGGGACAGTGCTTCGATATGCTGCAATCCCACGTTAGAAAAAGCAAGGCGATCCTGTTCGAACAGATTGACGATTACGTAAAACTAAATAAATACTCTCAATTATCTATCAACGACATTGCCATGAAGTTTCATATTAGCCCGTCGTACGTCAGCAGAGTGATCAAAAATGCAACACAAATTACATTTGTTCAGTATTACACCCGGCTTCGCATTCAGGAGGCCTGCAGACTGATGGAAAGTCAACCAGACATGAAGTTTAAGGAAGTTTCCGATTTACTGTCATTTAGCGACCAGCACTATTTCTCGAAGGTGTTCAAAGAGTATACGGGGCTAAGTCCTACGGATTATAAACAACAGATGTCTGGTATAAAGACCCAAGCATAGTTAACAAACCCTTTTTACTTATGTTATAATACTAACAAATACGGCTTGTTACTGAATTCATTCAGGCAATACCTATGTATATACATGCTCAAAGTTTCTTTGGGTGTGCATATATATGGGTTTTTTTGCGTTTACTTGCCGATTGATTCTACCAAAATAAATAAAGAGAGGAAGATTGAACTTGAAAAAGGAAAAGAAAAAAAGGTCATTTTATAAGAAAGGAGGAGCTGGTTTACGATTAATGAGCACTCGACTCATTGCAGCTTTCCTTGCGGTGCTTATTATCCCAACTGCACTTATCGGATATTTCTCGTATCATAGTGCTAAAGATCAGGTACAACAAAAAATGACCGATCCCATCAATACAATATTAACGATGACCGGACAACATATTAACAATCTGGTGGGGGAAAAAGCAGAATTATTGAGTTACATAGACAGCATGTATGGCTCCGATCCCAGTCAGGCGAACAACGAAGTAATACAAGTAGGAATCGACCAGTTAGCTGATACATACCCTGATATTATTGCCATAACCGTAGGCAACGACCAAGGCAGTGTTATATCTTCTCCAGCAATTGAGGATGCAACATATGATCCACGCAGCACAGAATGGTACACCAATGGTATAAGTAACAATGGATCACTCTATTTTTCGAGTATTATGAAAGATTCGGTATCCGGGAAGATTTATGTAGAGATTTCAAAAGCTCTGTCAAATGAACAAGGTGTAGCAAGTATTAAACTTGATCTGGAGCGATTAGCAAATGAAATATCGATTGTGGATGTCGGAGGTAATGGGAGTCTGATTGTGGTGGACTCCAATCGAACCATCGTGGCTTGGTCTGGTGCCATTGTAAACGGTGGGGGAGGAGAGCTTGGCGGAGCACTCATCGAGGGAATTCCAGTCCATCCGAATACGGCTTCAAGTTCAGATGAACCGATGGCATTTTCCCAATTTGTCAGAACGGATCTGGCGTATGATCTGGAGGTATATAACGGTGTTAATGCTTTGACGGGTTGGAATGTCATTGCTTTGATGGGCCATGAAGATTTTATCGCAGCAGCGAAACCCATTATGGTATCGAGTCTAACTGTCATTGCTATATCTGTATTGATTGCCGGTGTAATTATTTTCTTCATTCTGAGATCTTTTATTGTACCCATGCAAAAACTGCGAAAGGCAACCCGCAGTGTAAGCGAAGGGAATCTGTCGGAACGGGTTAATCTTAAAACAGAAAACGAATTTGGTATATTGGCCAATGATTTTGACCAAATGACCATCTCCCTTCAATCAGTGGTTGCTGAACTTCATCAGACGTCATCGTTGTTAAGCCACTCTTCCCAAATGATTCAGGAAAGTACAGAACAAACCACCCAATCGGTTCAACATGTGGCGGAAACCATGCACCAGACTGCGGAATCAGCTATCGTTGGGGCGGAAAATTCGGAACAAACCGCGAATGCCGTAGAAGAGATGGCGAGAGGCATCAGTACAATTGCAGAATCTGCGAGTGCGATTGTGGATTCGGCTGAAGAGACGGAGCGCGCTGTCGCTAACGGTGGCAAAACCATAAACCAGGTCGGAGCACAAATGGAACATATTCTCGGAGCTGTTGAAGAAACCTCGGCATTGATTAACGAGCTGTCCAGTCTATCCGCTGAAGCCAATCGAATGAATGAAGCCATTGCGGATATCTCTCGGCAAACCAATCTTCTGTCACTGAATGCTTCTATTGAAGCATCAAGAGCAGGAGAACACGGAAAAGGTTTTGCTGTCGTTGCTGGTGAGGTGCGCACGTTATCGATGCAATCCAAACAAAGTGCGGACGAGATTGGTGCTACCATTGGCAAAATGCTTGATCTGATTGCCAAATCCACATCTCTTATGAATGATAAAGTTCGTAATCAAGTCGGTGAAGGAATGCGGATCAGCCAAGAAGCTTCTGCAACCATATCCAACATTGAACAATATACAACGCATATCGTGGATCAAATTCAGGATATTTCCGCTGTCTCCGAACAGTTGTCAGCCAGTACGGAAGAAGTCTCGGCTACCGTTGCCGCGATGAGTCATATCTCTAAAGTGTCGGCTGACAGTGCTCAGACAACTTCAGCAGCAGCCCAAGAACAAATGGCGGCGATGCAGGAGATATCCGCATCATCTGCACAGCTATCCAAAACAGCTGAGAACATGCAAGAATTGGTTCGCCGGTTTAAGCTCTAGAGTAGAAGTAAGTAAATGTGTAAGGAAACGTGTTAAGCAAAAGGCGCTCTCCAAATGGAGGGCCTTTTTGCATTTAGTGAGATTAGTAACAATGTGACGCCTCATCCCCGAACATATCCTTTTGATTCTTTTTTCGGAAACTTCGTGGTGATTCACCAACCGTTTTGGTAAATAAAATCGTAAAGTAATTGGGGTTATCGTAACCGACCAGTTTGGCAATTTCCCATATTTTTTTGTTGGTTGAAACTAATAATCGGGTAGCTTCACCCATTCTTCGTTGAATCAGGTAATGATAAGGAGAAGTGCCATAGTGATTTTTATACATATGAATTAAGTAATAAAAATCGATATGAAATTGATCTGCCAATTCTTTGAGTTTAATGTTTTGCCGATAGTTGGTATCCAAATAGTCTTTAATGCTCTCAGCAAGGGTATTGCTCTCAACGATCTCCCCACTAGGAAGCTGTTGACGGGACTGCCGATCGATGATTAGAAGTATTGCTTTCAGCACATGCCCAGAGATCGACTCGTATCCATGTTCCCGGATTGAAAATTCATTAAAGAGAGTCTGCATTAACGAATGGAGCTCATCGGAATATCGGTTGGCTCGAATGATCGGATTGTTAGAGGGAGGAATGACCCAATCCTCAGGGGTCTGGGTGCCTTCTGTAAAACGAAAGCCGCAATAAAAAGTGGATAACGGGTATTCAGGATTGGACTTCTCCTCGTGAAGAGTACCCTTGTTATATATGAGCATGTCACCTTTTTGAGCCCAGTGTTTGGTGCCGTCAATGGTGAACAATCCTTTGCCTTCAGTTACGTAGATAATCTCATGCAGATCGTCATGTTTATGCGTCGGAAAGCTCCAATGGGGATTGTCGGCCAGTTTTCCTACATAAATAATGGTGCAATCTCGATTTGGATGCAGTTGGCCGAATTCGTGGTGTGTATTCATCTATGTCTTCCCTTCAGAATCAGTAATGAAAGTCTGTGTTGAAATGACAACATATATAATGTTTTGCAATAAAACCACAACAACCTTGATTGTCGCCAGGGTGTATCTGACAGTACAATTTCACTATCCAAAATGTACTATATATCGAAAGTGAAGGGATGGGAAAGCAGAAAATACATGAACTAATGATCGTAGACAGAAATGAAGCGCTTGCAACAATAGAAAGGATTAGTGAGTATTGATTTATGACTAGAAATAGAGAGAACCTACTTATTTTAACGCTTACGCTTGTTAGCTTTGTACTGGGAACAACCGAGTATGTCATCGTGGGTGTGTTGAAGGAAATTGAAAGTTACATGGAAGTATCACTTGCTGCTGCGGGTATGCTTGTCTCCGGTTTTGCGATCGCATACGCAGTGGGTACACCATTTGCTGTGGCCTTCTTGGCCAAAATATCCAGAAGGAGTTCCATATTGATTGGATTTGCAATCGTGTTGGCATTAAATCTATTGACCGTGTTCTCAACAACGTTCTCTTCACTGATGGCCATTCGCATTGTGTCGGCCGTTGCTTGTGGACTTACGATATCACTTTCGATCTCGATTGTAAGCGACGCAGTGAACCGGGAGCGAAGAGGGGAAGCTATCGCCTGGATTTTGGGCGGATTTTCAATTGCAAATGTGTTAGGTGTACCGCTCGGTACATTTATCGGACAACATCTGAGCTGGTCCATGACGTTTGTTGTTACAGCATGCATAGGTGTTGTGCCGCTGGTATTCATGTTTCGTATTCTGCCACGCCAAACAACAACGATTGCAGGTTCGTTCAGTGATCAGATGTCTCTCTTTGTGAAGCCACGGATATTGCTGGCCTGTCTGATCCCTGTACTGGGAAACAGCTGTATTTTCGTCGTTTTTACGTACATTACGCCACTCCTGAGTGAGACGATGGGTGTGCCAGTACAATGGATTAGTGCCATACTCCTGATCTATGGAGCCTGCAGCATCCTGAGTAACTGGATTGGTGCCAGAATAGCCAAGGGTGACTTCCTGCCCAAGCTCAAGGGGCTTTTCGTAATCCAAGCAATCCTCTTCCTGGGCATGAGTTTTGCCGTTTCCAATCTGTGGATCGGCTTGGCATTCCTGTTTCTGATTGGATGTGTGTCATCCTCCATGAGTGCTGCTTCCCAGTTATATTTGTTTGATGTGTCTGGAGCGATCGCGCCGGGGTCCAAAGCATTTGCATCTACACTCCTGCCCGTGGCAGCCAATGTGGGTATAGCGTTAGGCTCCGGCGTCGGGGGAATTGCCGTCAATATGGGTGGTGTCCAGTGGGTGCCTCCAGTTGCTGTGATGCTTGCCTTGCTGGCTTTTGTCGTTACCCTGATATGCCAGCGTTCCATCCAAGTGAATTCAGACGAAGCAACCACTGTAAAAGCAGCCTAGATGAGATGATGTTTAAACTAAACGGATGAATGCATATATATGGGATTGGAACTACAAACAAAGTCGCTGTTATGCGGCTTTGTTTGGTTTTTTAGTTTTCCACGCATTCCGGATGAAACGGGATCGTAGATGATAGAGGTAGGATAATGCAATAATTCAGTGAATTTATATATGAAGAGATCTGATAAAATGAATGAAAAGCTGGGAGGTAAAGCCATGAAAAAGCCCATGATCGGTGTACTGCCTTTGTATGATACTGACAAAAAAAGTTACTGGATGCTTCCAGATTATATGAACGCCATAGAAGGAGCAGGTGGGATTCCAATTATGCTGCCTTTGACAACGGATACCGAGATCATTGCAACGTTGGCTAATGAGTTCGATGGGTTCCTGTTCACCGGGGGACATGATCTCAATCCTGAGCTGTATCATGAGCATGCAGAGGTTACCTGTGGAGAGTTATGTATTGAACGCGATATGATGGAGTCGATATTATTACAAAAGGTAATCGAACTTGATAAGCCTGCCTTTGGCATATGCCGTGGACTGCAGCTATTTAACGTTATGTTGGGTGGAACGTTATATCAAGACATTCCGACTAGCCTTCAACTTCATGGGAACAAGATCGTTAATCATAAGCAAAGTCCGCCGTATACAGATCTTGTACATGATGTACATATTGAGGAAAATAATATCCTATACGATATCTTGCAATCCGATACGATAAAAGTAAACAGCTATCACCATCAGGGTATCAAGATGTTATCGGATAAGTTAACGGCCGTGGCCGTCGCTGAAGATGGACTCGTCGAATCCGCGGTCATGCCAAACCGTTCATTTATTTTGGCTGTGCAGTGGCATCCAGAGTACAGCTATAAAGTAGATGACTATAGTCAAAAGTTATTTGCGGCGTTTGTTAATGCTTCTAAATCCGCACGATATAATATCCATATTGAAGACATAACCGCATAAAATGTGAAAAAGAAAAAAGACCTCCTGTTTATAAAAACAGAGGAGGTCCTAGTATTGGTAAATGGAATCGTGAAGTAATCATGGTATCACCATTCTATTGGCAGGATTATTTTAATCCAGACTTCGTGTTGGCATGCTCTTCAGCACTCAGGGAAGCAATCAGCTTCTCGCCTTCAACATCCAGGTTTGGCAGAATGCGATCCAGCCATTTTGGAAGTGCCCAAGCTTTGTCTCCGAAAATAGCCATGATGGCAGGGACCAAGCCCATACGGATGATAAAAGCATCAATCAGAATGCCTACAGCCAAAGTGAAACCAATCTGCTTGATCATGACATCATCGGTGAATATAAATCCTGCAAATACAGAGACCATAATCACTGCTGCGGCAACAACCACGCGACTTACCTGATTGTATCCATGAACGACGGATTCAGTCCCGCGATGACCATGCACATAGGATTCCCGCATGGAGCTAACAAGGAAAACTTGATAGTCCATCGCGAGGCCATACAGGATACCTGTCACGATGATCGGCATAAAGCTCAGCAACGGGCCGCCGGTATCGAAACCAAAGAGCGAATGCAGCCAGCCCCATTGGAATACAGCAGTTGTGATCCCGAATGTAGCCAGGATACTAAGCAGGAAGCCAATCGTTGCTTTGATGGGAACGATGATCGAACGGAATACGAGTAACAGGATGATCAGCGAGAGCAGGATTATGATGCCTACATAAATAGGGAACACCTGCGCCAGTTTGGCTGACATATCGATGTTAACAGCTGTGAGTCCAGTAACTCCGAGTTTCACATCATAGGTCTGTGCGATGCTGGAATCAGCCGCACGTAGATCAGTTACCAGTGTTTTAGTGAGATTATCGTTAGGACCCGTTTTTGGAATGAGACTGAAAATAGCTAAATCTTCTGTCATACCAAGCGGTGTGACTTGTGCAACGTTGTTTTGACCTTGAAGTTCCATCATCAGACCGCCCAAGAGTTCCGGTGTAACTTTTGCGGAAGATTGATTAGGCTCTGCGACCAGAATAAGGGGTCCGTTGAATCCTTCTCCGAAGCCTTCGGAGATGGCATCATAACTTTGTCTTGCAGTTGTATCCAGATTCGCTGAGGAAGCGCCGGGGATACCCATTTCCATTTTGGTGATCGGCGTCGCGGCAAAACCAAGAATGACGATGATGGCGATAATGGTAGCCCAACGATTCTTGATAACGAATTTCACCCATCTATCCGCGACTCCGTGGCTAGTGGCTTTAGGATGTTTTGCGCTTTTCTCACGAGCTTTGGCGGAACAGATGCGTTCTCCTACCAATCCGAGTAAAGCTGGCAACAGGGTTAAAGCAACGAATACGTTGATGAGCACGGTGGCAGCTGCGACCAAAGCCATCGTAGACAAGAATGTGAGACCGATGACAAGCATACCGCACAGTGCAATAATGACGGTTAATCCGGCAAAAAATACTGCGCTGCCCGATGTACCAATGGCTCTGGCCGTTGCTTCTTTTGCGCTCAAGCCTTGATCAATAATCATTCGACGTTGGCGATTAACAATGAAGAGAGCGTAATCGATTCCAACAGCCAATCCAACCATGAGAGCCAGGACGGAAGTGACACTTGGCATTTCGATGAATTTGGAGATTGAGAATGCTCCACCTACTCCGATCGCAACACCCAGTAGTGCAGTGATCAGAGGCAGACCTGCTGCAACGACGGAGCCAAGCGTGATCAACAATACGATTACCGCAATGACCAGTCCAACAATCTCTGCGGAGCCGACCCCAATCGATACCGCTTTGAGCGTTTCGCCTGGCAAGACCGTAATGTTGGTTCCTTTCTCTACCGTCATAACCGATTGAATAACGGAATCAAATATATCCTGCGTTATGGCAGACTGCTCGATTGTAAATTGGAACTGGAACAGTGCGATACTGCCGTCTGAGGAGATCAGCATACCAGGTACAGGAACACCATCCACCATCAAAGGTCCATAGGGAGGAGGTGTGGTTGTTGCGGATTGAGCCGCACCCGCAGACTGAGCATTCTGAGCCATCTCAGCAGAAGCCCCTGAATTACTCGCTTCAGCTGCATAATCCGCAGGGTTAAGGACTTTGTCTAATGCGTAAACTTCATTAACACCTTTCATCATGGCAGCCAAACGTTCAGGCGTATCCAAACGCTCGTTGTCCGGTGCTTTGAACACAACACTTCCTTGACCGCCGGAGGCGGCTGGCAATTCTTTTGCCAATTGATCCAGAACCTTCTGCGACTCTGTGCCTTCAATCTTCATCTCAGAACTGATGTGAATACCATTGATGCTGATCATGGAGATGACAATTCCCAGAATTAAAACCCAGCCAATAATGAAGGTTGCAGGTTTGCTAAAAGCGGTTTTCCCCACTCTGTATAATAATGTAGACATTTCTCTATTTTACACTCCTCTATGATGAATGTGGATGGTTGGCATGTTCGAATCCTGCCCGTAAATGATTAAACGTGGTTTCCAAAAATTGATCGAATGTCAAAGTGCCGGGCTTGGTATCTTCAGTAATGACTTGTCCGGGCAGTAACACATTAAGTCTTCCATCAATTAATGGCAGTATTGTTCCATATAGTGCGTTGATCAAAAGATAAGTATAGATCTCGTCATACTTCCCGTTAGATAAGTCTAATAAGGTATCTTGTGCCTGCGTCTGCATCCGGTGCATGGCTCCAAGGTAATGCGGTTCAAGCACGGGATAAGTCTGGGATAGCGAGAGCAGCTGATGAAGTCTTCCAATTAGTTCTGTTGTAAGCTGCATCTTGATCAGGTTATACAGTACGTCAAGCAAGGAGACGTTGTCGGGCATTTCGGTAAGTAACTCTTCGAGTTCCGTTGTATTCTGAACGGATATTGCGCCTCTTGCTACGGCTTCTTCTTTACATGTGAAGTAGTTTGCAAATGTTCTACGTGAACAACCCACCTGATGCACAATATCTTCGACCGTAAAGCCATCAAGCCCATGTTCAAGGGTAAGTTCAAATGCAGCACTAGCAAGTGCTTTTTCAGTTGCTTCTTTCTTCAAATGTCGCAAGTTTCGTTTGATCATTATTCTCCGCTTATGCGTTCACCTCCAATACCGATGACTATGGTTTGTTTTTTAAGAAGAGCACACTTACTGAATATGCACTTTGTGAGGTTTATCATAACAACAAGTTGCTCATTGTGCAAATTTACTCATTGTGCAAATATTTTATATGACGGCTATACTATGAACCAATGCTTCAACTCCTGAGGAATGAATGATAAAATCAGATAAAAACCTGGGGCGATGATGGAAAATGAGTAGTCGTAAACAAAGTTTATTGGAAACAGCACTTGCACTATTTTTAGAGCATAGCTATGCAAATACAACAATCCAGATGATCCTGGATCAATCAGGTGTATCCAAAGGTACATTCTACAAATTCTTCAGTTCGAAAGAAGACTGTTTATATTCGATTATTGATCAGCGTATGCAGGAGGATGTTTTCATTCGCAAGGAACTTGAACAAAATCATTATACTTCGGATTATGCTCTGCTTGTTGATCAGATTGCCATTCCCATGTCTGGACCTGACAAAGAGCGAGTGTGGGAATTGTATTGGACTGGTTTTTACGCCGGAGAGATCAACTCAGCGAAACTGGCTAAAGTGCATCTAAACTGGCTGTCTACACGCTTGATTCAGGTGTATGGAAAAGACATCAGCTTATATGCTAACGAAGGTGCAATATTGTGCTATGGCATACTACATCAGATTGCCAACACCTCAAGAAGTCTAAATACTCAAAAACCGGTTTGGAGCGAAGTTGTTCCAAAAGTATTAACGTACATTGAAGTGATATTAAGAACAATGCACCAAAGAAATGAACATATTTTTGACGTTCAGTCTCTTTATTTTCTGAATGCCGATGAGCGCAACCGTGATCATGGTCTCGATATCGACAAGCTGTTGGAGGAATTGGATGAGTTCAACAAGAATGTTCAAAAATCCAAGGAATCTACATCATTAAAGCAACTTTCCAAGGGACTTTTGGCGTTATTACAGGATAAAGAGGATTTAAATATTCCTGTAATCGAAGTTGTCCTTCAAGCATTTCACAAAGAGTACAAATCAAGTGCGTTTCACTCCGAAGCCAATAGACTAACCGAAGCCTGTTGGTGGTATTTGGAACTTGTGAAGCACCATAATTAATTTGGAGGTTGGCCCCAAAGCCGACCTCTTTTTTTGCTTTTTTATGCTTGTAGTTATTATTAATATACTATTAGTATATTAATTAATTGTTGTTATAACAGTTGAATGGTGCAGTTTAAACTACGGAATTTGAAATTAATTATACGAGTAGTATATAATCGAAATGAACATATATTTCCATAGATTTCAATAACTTCACTATGAAAGGAAGATTTCAATGAATAATAACCAAACATCGGAAAAATCAGAATTCAATTTGTTTAGTGAAGAAAATGTTAAAGATCAATTTGCCATGTTTAAACAGATGCGATCCAGAGGCTCCGTTGTTCCTGTTCCCAATCCAATGGGTGGAGCAGAGCAAACCTGGATTATAACTCGGATGGACGTCGCCATGGAAGTGTTGAAAGACCACTCTCGATTTACGGTAGATATGAACTCTATCGATAATGGCAATGATATTCGAAAGAATCTTTCAGACGATCTTGGTTCATCGGAACCCCAGACCTTTTTTACCGGAAAGTCGATGCTCTTTGTTGATGAACCGGATCACCGAAGACTGCGTAGCCTAGTGTCCAAAGCATTCACTCCAAGATATATGGAAAGCCTGCGTCCGCGTGTCCAGGAAATTGCCGATGAATTAATTGATCAATTTGAAGGAAAAGGAGAGATGGATCTTGTAAAAGACTATGCCTACCCTTTCCCAATTAACGTCATATCCGAAATGCTCGGTGTACCTCAGGAAGACCGACCTCAGATCCATGTATGGTCTGAAGCTATTGCGAAAGGTCTCGGTTTTGGTAAACAAGACCCTGAAGTAGCGCAGCATTTGCGATCATTCGCAGAATACACGGCTCAGCTTGTGGCGAACAAACGAGTGGAACCTTCCGATGACCTCATCAGTCAATTAATTGTGATCGAGGAGGAGGGGGATCGACTGAATGAAGATGAATTAATATCCATGATCACGTTATTAATATTTGCTGGACATGAGACAACGTCGAATCTGATTGCGACCGGCTCTTATCTACTTCTGACACATCCTGAACAACTGGAACAACTTAAACAAGATTTGAATCTGGTTCCTTCTGCGGTGGAGGAGTTGTTACGATATAACGGCCCCGCGACTTCGTCAGGTCCTCGATATGCAACGCAGGACACGGAACTGGATGGACAACGGATTAAAAAAGGAGATGTTGTGATTCCTCTCTTGAAATCAGCGAATCGGGACGAGTTACAGTTTAACCAACCTGAAGAACTGGATCTTGAGCGCAAAATAAAACGACATTTGGCCTTTGGCCATGGTATTCATATGTGTCTTGGTGCTCCACTTGCCCGTGTGGAGGGAGACGTAGCGTTTACTACGCTATTAAGTCGACTTCCTGGTCTTCAGCTTAGTGTTCCTCCGGAAGAGATTCATTGGCACTACTCACTATTATCTGAGGGATTGGCATCATTACCAGTAAAATTTTAATAGATAAATTTAGTGTGTCTCACTGGAGTATGACGAATTGTCGTCATACTCTTTATTTATGGCTTTAGCCAGTTGAGTGCGTGTAACGCGCGAAACAAAAAACCACCCGCTATGCGGGTGGAGGGACCTGAGGTTTGACCACCAAGACCATTCCGATAAAATTGAGATGTTCAGGCTCAAAGAAAGGAATGGTCTTCAATGGCAAACAAGAGCTACAGCCTAGCTCACACAAAGTGGATGTGCAAATACCACATTGTATTCACCCCGAAGTATAGACGGAAAGAAATCTATAATCAAGTGAGAAAAGACTTAATCGAAATTTTTAGACGTCTATGTAAGTACAAGGGAGTAGAAATTATAGAAGGTCATATGATGCCCGATCATGTTCACATGTTGGTAGCGATTCCACCGAAAATAGCTGTCTCAACGTTCATGGGATATCTAAAGGGAAAAAGTTCGCTCATGATCTTCGAGAAGCATGCCCAGCTCAAGTATAAATACGGCAATCGAAAGTTTTGGGCAGAAGGGTACTATGTGAGTACAGTGGGTCTAAATGAAGCAACGGTAAGAAAGTATATTCGTGAGCAAGAAGCACATGATCAAGCGTTAGATAAGCTGAGTGTAAAAGAATACGAAGATCCATTCAGCAGTAATCGGAGCAAAAAGAAGTAAGACCAGTTTAACTGGTAAGTGAAAGTGACAAATAACACTGAGCCTGAACAGCCCTGCTGTCAGGCTAGCGTCTTTAGGCGCAGTTTGGCAACAGGGGGTTATACCCCAAGAGCAAACCACCCGTTGGACGGGTGGTCCTGATTTATAATGATGATAGAACGGTATGAGCAAGAAGCATTCCAATGGAGTGAACATGCTAATGAAAAAACATAAAATTGAGTACATAAATTTTGTTGTGGAGGTAAACTTTATGAATAAAGATGAACTATTCATGCATAAAGCCATTGAGATTGCTTTGCAAGCTCGCAAAGAAGGAAACGAACCATTCGGCCCATGATCAGTTAGCGGAAATTGCTGGCAGCAACAGTATGATCGCGTGTGGAGAAGTATATGAGAAAAGTCCTCAAAAGCTTGAAGTAGTGGGGGAATTACTGAGCGCAGAAGGCTTGAAAGTATTCGAAGGATATCAATTTCTTTCTTAGTCCTCATTCGGACAAAAAAATTTTTTTTGATTATTGCTTGATTTTTTTTTCAACGTCTGATAGTGTAAGACCTGTGATTTTGGGAAGTTAATTTATCAATATGAATTAGAGCTTTCCAGCAGATAATTTTGACCACTTCACCAGGAAGTTAAGGCCATACGGACAGCCGGGTCAAACGCCGATTGGCAACTTACGTTGCTTTATTGATTGAGTTCAAAGCTCAAATTTTATAAGTTGGTTACTTTACAACCAGTGCAATTGCACATCAACTTGTGAAACGGTCAATAAGAGTGGTAAAGGCGAATTATTTGCTATATAGACTCTGATCCAATATTGATATACATGAAGGAGCTTTCCGCCAAAGGAGTTCTTGTGAACTTTTTTGGTCATGGAGACTTCACGTCTTTTTTATGATGTATATCGATAAGCAAGTGTGATGATGCGCGATTGCGAGCATTTTTCACCTTGCTTTTTTTGTTGTCTTGTTGTCGTTACTGTATCAAACAAATTAAACCAATTAAAAAAAATACATATTGGGATAGGAGAATGTAAAATGGGAAAAGCACTAATCATCGGCGCCGGCGGCGTTGCTTCCGTGGCAGTACACAAATGCGTTCAAAACAGTGAAGTTTTTGAGGAAATCTGCATCGCGAGTCGTACAAAATCCAAATGTGATGAACTCAAAGCCAAGCTGGACGGCGGAAAAACAAAAATTACAACAGCACAAGTAGATGCTGACAATGTTGACGAACTGATCGCTCTGATCAACGAAGTTAAACCGGATATCGTTATGAACCTTGCTTTGCCGTATCAAGATCTGACAATCATGGATGCTTGCCTTGCAACGAAAACAAATTACATGGACACAGCGAACTATGAGCCACATGATACAGCGAAGTTCGAATACAGCTGGCAATGGGATTACAAAGAGCGTTTTGAACAAGCAGGCATCACTGCATTGCTCGGTAGTGGATTTGACCCAGGCGTGACAGGCGTATTCTCCGCTTATGCCCTGAAGCACTACTTCGACGAAATTGAGTACATCGACATTCTGGACTGCAATGGCGGCGACCACGGCTATCCGTTCGCAACTAACTTCAACCCTGAGATCAACATTCGCGAAGTATCTGCGAACGGTAGATACTGGGAAAATGGTGAATGGATCGAAACGAAGCCGATGGAAATCAAACGTGTCTACGACTTCAAAGAAGTTGGCGAGAAAGACATGTACCTGTTGTACCATGAGGAATTGGAATCTTTGGCAAAAAACATGCCAGGTCTGAAACGTATCCGTTTCTTCATGACATTTGGTCAAAGCTACCTGACTCACTTGAAAGCTCTTGAAAATGTAGGCATGACTTCAATCGAGCCTATTGAATATGAAGGTAAACAAATTATTCCACTGCAATTCCTGAAAGCAGTACTGCCTGATCCAGCATCCCTTGGACCACGTACTGTAGGTAAAACAAACATCGGTTGTATTTTCAAAGGTAAAAAAGATGGTCAAGACAAAACATATTATGTATACAATATCTGTGATCACCAAGAGTGTTACAAAGAAGTAGGTTCCCAAGCGATCTCTTACACAACAGGCGTTCCAGCTATGATCGGCGCAGCAATGGTCATGACAGGAAAATGGAACAAACCAGGCGTATACAATGTAGAAGAGTTCAACCCGGATCCATTCATGGAAGAGTTGAACAAATGGGGCCTCCCATGGGTAGAAGACTTCAACCCGGTACTCGTTGATGAGCTGCCAGAAGAAGTTAAAGAATCGGAGCTAGTTCGTTAAAATGCGGTTCGAGCAATTACCGACACCATGTTTTGTTGTTGACGAGGCGCTTATCGAGAGAAACCTGAAAATCCTGAACGGTGTTATGCAGCGTACAGGTGCCAAAATCGTGCTCGCTCAAAAAGCATTTTCCATGACTGCGATGTATCCGCTGATTGGAGAATACCTGAGCGGAGCTACGGCGAGTGGTTTGTATGAAGCACGCCTGGGCCACGAGGAAATGGGCAAAGAGAATCATGTCTTTGCTCCGGCATACCGCGCAGAAGAGATCGACGAGATTCTTTCCATCTGCGACCATATTATTTTTAATTCTTTTTCACAGCTTGCAAAATTCAAGGATAAGGCGCTTCAGGCTGGCCGTAAGGTCGGCTTGCGCGTCAATCCTGAATGCTCTACCCAAGAAGGACACGAGATCTACGATCCGTGTTCTCCGGGTTCGCGTTTTGGCGCGAAACAAGAGGATTTCCAAGCAGATCTGTTGGAAGGTGTCTCCGGACTACACTTCCACACACTGTGTCAGCAAAATTCAGATGATCTGGAGACTACGCTGAACGCAGTTGTTGAGAAGTTCGGACAATGGCTGCCACAAATGGAATGGATCAACTTCGGTGGTGGACACCATATCACACGTGAAGATTATGATATTCCAAGACTGGAAGCATGCATCAAACGTATGCAGAAAGACTATGGCCTGGAAGTATATCTGGAGCCGGGAGAAGCTGTTGCGCTGAACGCGGGTTATCTGGTGACCTCTGTGCTGGACTTCCATAAAAACGGTATGGACATCGCTATTCTGGATACTTCAGCAACGTGTCATATGCCGGATGTGCTGGAAATGCCATATCGTCCGCCGCTGATCGGTTCGGGAGAAGTGGGTGAGAAGGCTCATCTGTATCGCCTAGGTGGACAAACCTGTCTGTCTGGTGACGTGATTGGGGATTATTCATTCGATCAGCCTTTGCAAGAAGGCGACCGTCTGGTATTCGAAGACATGGCGATTTACTCCATGGTGAAAACCAACACGTTCAACGGCATGCCGCTTCCAGCGATTGCTGTTAAAAGAAAAGACGGCGATTGCGAGGTTGTCCGTGAATTCGGATATCAGGATTTCAAAATGAGGCTGGCATAATTACTTCATTATATAGTAAGCATTGAATATAAATACAAAGAAGGGAACCTGGAGACAGGTTCCCTTTTTAACGTTAACTGATGTTTAACGTCTCGCAGCGTATGGAAAGATCGGTTCTCTTAGTTCAAAGTCATACGTCAACCCATCCACAATGCCGACTACACTTTCACTGTCATACAACTCCAGCAAAAATCCAGCCATTTGTTCCGCCGTATGGAACTTGGGAACTCTGCCTTCATACTCAAACTCGTCTACATTAAAGGAATGTTTCGCAAACTCGGTCTCCGTTGCAGCCGGAGCGAGAACTTTGGCTTGCATTGCTGCGTTCTTGCCCTTCAACTCTTGCGCAAGCCCTTCCGTAAAGGCACTTACATAGAACTTAGTTGCGCAGTAGGTTACTGCATCGGCTACAATCGTATATCCTCCACCAGATGAAATATTAATGATCTGTGTGCCATCAACGTTTGCATAATCACGTACATACAGGGAAGAAAGAATCGTAAGAGCTTCTATATTAAGATGAAGCATCTGCTCAATCTTGGGCAGGTGTTGTTCGCCAACGGAAGCAAAATTCCCGAATCCTGCATTGTTAATCCACGTCTCAATGGAGTAAGCCTGAAGACTCTCATAGAATTCATGCACATTAGCGGCAATGGACAGATCCACTGTACGAATGACAACATCCAGATCAGGATTGATTTCAGCTACTTTTGCTTTTAATTTGTCCAATTCATCGGTTCTGCGTGCTGCCAGAATCATATTTTTGCCACGAGCTGCAAAAGCTAAAGCCGCTTCATATCCAATGCCCGAACTGGCACCGGTAATCACTGTGTATTTCATGGGAATTCCTCCTGGATCTGATTTCATTATTTATTGTGATGTGACCACGAGTTGATTATACTGATTAGAGCTTACTCTAAGTCAAGCGGGAAAATGGAGGGGAGGTTAACCATGCATACCATTGGTGAAGTGGCAGAATTACTCCATATCAGTGCACATACGTTGCGTTATTATGAGAAGGAACAGATTGTAACTCCTCTCCGAGATGCGAGTGGAGACAGGCGGTACAACGAGTCACACCTGAAATGGCTGCAATTTGTAATTAAATTAAAAGAGACTCAGATGCCCATTGCTACCATTAAGAAGTATGCGTCCTTGTTTCAGGAAGGAGAGCATACGGCGGCGGATCGTTTGAAGCTGCTGGAGGAGCATAAAGAGTCGATTCAAAAACAGATGCACATACTTAACACAGCAGATGAGATGCTTGAGCATAAAATTTCGTCGTATCGAACGCTCATCGGACAATGAACTAACACACACAAATGACGATCTATTGCCAAAACAGTGATTTTTATTATAGACTGTTTTTTATCGGTTGTTCATCAAGGGGGAAATGCAATGCATCAAAACAGAAAACAAAAATCAAACAAGTTAAAGATCCTCTCCAAAGTATTATTGATTATCATTGGGGGATTTATAACGGCATATGGTCTCGAAGCCATATTGATCCCGAATAATGTCTCAGATGGTGGTGTCACAGGTCTGAGTATCGTAGGATCACAACTGTTCGGATTACCACTGGGGATACTCATCGGGATTATTAACATTCCATTTGTGTGGCTAGGGTACAAGCAAATTGGAAAAAGCTTTGCGTTATATTCGATCATCGGTATTGCTTCACTCGCAATCAGCACCAGTCTGATGCACCATGTACCAACCATCATTGAAGGTGATACCTTGCTTGTTACGGTTGTCGGCGGGATTATTATCGGTTTTGGTATGGGACTTGCATTACGTAATGGTGGCGCATTGGATGGCATAGATATGCTGGCTGTACTCCTTTCGCGAAAAGTCCCTTTTGGAACCAGTGATCTCATTCTGTTCCTCAACATGTTTGTATTTATTGTCGTTTCTACCGTGTTTGGTCTGCAAGGTGCGATCTTGTCAGGACTTGCGTATTTCATTGCTTCTAAAGTAATACATATTGTTGAAGAGGGCTTGAGCGGCTCCAAAACATTTAAAATTATTACGAATCAACCTGAGATTATGGTTGAAACCATTCGGGACCGCTTAGGCCGTGGAGCAACATATACCGAGGCTTACGGTGGCTACTCTAATGAGCAATTCAAGGAAATTACTTGTGTCATTAACCGGATGGAAGAGAGTAAAATTAAAGATATCATTCACGAAATTGACCCAACTGCTTTTGTAGTCGTATATGATGTAGCTGAAGTCAGAGGCGGCAATTTCAAAAAGAAAGATATTCACTAACATACAAAAACGCGCTGACAGGAGAAATACTCTTGCCAGCGCGTTTTTGTTTTACCATATGTATATAAAAAAAATCAAGCTTCAGTAAAAACTGTACTGAAGCTACTGTCAACACCTTCAATATATAATGGAACAGCATATACCTTTTCAATTCCAGATAAATCATGGTTTAAATTCATATCCTCTATAAGTAGAATGAACTTGCCATCAACCCGACCTTTCCCAAGCATAATCTGATGAAAAGTGATAGCTTCTTCCACATGAATCACAGAGCCAGAAGAGATCATATCCATTCCAACTGCTCTCAATGAATCAAAAACCATCAGGTAACTTGCAGCATCTGCTGCAAACCCTGGGTTATGATCACTATAACGAACAGGGTCAGATGATCGAAACTTTCCAAAACCTGTGCGTATGAGCAGTAGATCAGAGCCAGCGATCTGGTGTTCATACGGCTCCAGGTCAGCTTTTGTAATAAGTTCATCATCACCTTTGGGAATATCGAGGATTGTTGGATGAGTAAAGATAAAGTAGTCTATTGGAATCTCGCTTATTTTTAGACCTTGCGGATTGAAATGCCAAGGCCCGTCAATATGAGTTCCATTATGGTTGAGAGATGTGATGATAAATTGGTTATACAGATCTCCTTGATATATGCTGGACTGCTGCTGAATCTCAACAGGAGGGTTATCTTTATAAACGGGAGTATTTACACTAAGAGGATAGGACAAGAGGATCCGCTTCATCTGTTGTTCTCTCCTTTATGTCACACAGGTTCTATATCATGTTTGGTGAATGTATGGACTCATATTATGAAAGGAATCGGTACTTCATGCATAAGTACAGCTCTCTTATGGAAAACTTCTATAGTGCGAATACAATGCATGATTTCATGTATGGGAGGTTAGCATAGTGACAAAACAGGACCCGCAAGAGCTTTTGAAGCAAAAACATGAACTGGATGAGCAAAAAAGACAGTTCACTAATTTTTCGCGGAATATTTCAGGTCATGGTGAGGTTGAAGCTGGTCAAGAGTTCAGTGTTGACCGGGTACCAGATGATCAAAACCGTATGAAATCGGTTGAGAACAGACGCGGCGAAGTCTAAAACGTTACAACATAAGCTGATCCTTTATTGGATCGGCTTATTCGTGCGAAGCATTTTATTGAAGAGGAAGATATAGTTGTAATTGCACATAGGACAGTATATAGGTGGTGGTCAATCGTTGTAAAAGGTCGTATATTATTAATATGTCGATTGTGGGATTGAATAGGTACCACATCGCAAAATGATAAACGATTTTACATAGAAGGACGGGAAAAAATGGACTTTAAACCGCTTGCTTCATTTATCGACCGCATTACATCCTGGCGTATACCGTGGGCAGAGGTGCTGGTGATGCATCGAAATGATACCGTTTTCCATTATCGTAATGGATACGCCAATCTGGAAGAGAAAACACCTATCGGTGATGGAGCGATCTTCAATCTATACTCCATGACCAAAATCATGACTTGCGTGGCAGGGCTGCAACTGGTGGAGAAAGGGGAAATGCTGTTAAGCGATCCCTTGTCTGATTATCTGCCAGAGTATGCTGAGATGACGGTGAAAAAAACGATGGCGAACGGGGAGATCCGACTGGAAAAGGCGACAAGAGCCATTACAGTACGTGATTTGTTCACCATGACTGCCGGGTTCTCGTATGATGTTGGTTGTCCAAGCATTCAAGAAGTTGTAAAAAGCACTGATGGAACATTGCCGACTCGTGATTTCGCGAGAGCGCTTGCCAATGAACCGTTGTTGTTTGAACCAGGAACACACTGGAATTACAGCATGTGTCATGATGTGCTGGGAGCCTTGGTGGAAGTGGTAAGTGGCAAACGCTTTGGTACGTATCTACGTGACGAAATAACCGGACCACTTGGCATGAACGATACAGCATTCAATCTGAACGATGAGCAGCAGAAGCGCCTGATTCCGCAGTATGCTTACAATGATGAGCTTGAAAAGGCTGTACGTATGGATGGTAATGGATTCCGTGTGGGTACCGAGCTGGAGAGCGGCGGTGCAGGTTTGTTGTCAACCGTTAGTGACTATGCACTTTTCTTGAACGCACTAACTGGGCGTGGTACGAGTCCCGAAGGCGTGCGCATTCTGTCACAAGCTTCAGTGGAACTGATGCGAACGGATCACCTGAACGAGATGACTCGCGGTGATTATTCGTGGGATCATATGTATGGATACGGCTATGGACTGGGTGTTCGCACACATATCTCCAAAGCAGGAAGTGGCTCACTGAGTCCAATTGGCGAATTTGGATGGAGCGGCGCTGCTGGTTGTATGGCTATTATTGATCCGGATTCAGAACTTACGGTTATGTATGCCCAGCACCTGCTGAACAGTCAGGAGCCATACGTTCAACGACGCTTACGTAATGTGGTGTACTCCTGTCTGTAAATGATATGGTATTCGAAGTTACTTGAAGAGCCGCTATATAGCGGCTTTTTTTATGTTATATGGATCGAAAACTATTGATTCAGATTGTTATATATTTCTTTATTAGAAAGGGTATGTTATCATTCTTAGGAAAATAGTACTAGTAGGAGGATATGCTTATTGAACATGAACCTATATTATTTACATAGTTTGATCAAGGCTACACTCTAGCAAGTACCTGTTTGAATGTTGAGATTGTCAAAGATTTAAAATTAGAAAAGAGCTGTTAGATTTTTATTTTTTCACTCAAAGGAGAGTCATCGATGATACACCCTAAACACAACGCAAAATGGGCTTCTCTAGCCTTATTTACCTTAATCGCCTATGTTCTGAGCGCATTGCTTCTGCTTCCACCCAATGCTGCTGCCAAAGGAGAGCAAATCTCCGCCAAACAGCTCGAAAGTATGAGCCGGCTTTCATTTACACTTCGTGATGCCAAACAAACGGCTTACACCGTTTATATTTTCGCTTATGATGAACAAAAGAGAACGCTGACCGAAGAAAATGGTTGGACCAACAATAAAAAAGGCGATAAGAGCTATTCAGGTACGTATCGTGCGGCCTTGCTGAAAAAAGGTGCAGCATACGGAACTGTCCAGGCAGCAAAACTGGATCTGAATACGATTATTTTGCCTCAAACCTGGAACTTCGTTGTGAAGAGCAAAGAGGCTAGTACATCAGACATGCTGATGATCACCGATTGGGGAACTTCTAATTTTAATGAGGTGAAAACGTATATTGTTCGTTCCGGGGAATTGCGCCGTGTAACATATGTCGATAATAAGGGGAAAAAAATCGACGATTCCTACTCTGCAAGCAGAGATGATGGAATCCGTACTCTTTCAGGTGCCCGAGTGCAGTTCAAAAATTACAACAACCTTCAATTTGTCTATGGGGTTGATACGTTTAAGCTGAATGTGAACAAATTGGAATTGCGGTTGGAAGATACGCGTAACCTCCGTTCAGACGCTTGGCCGAACTCGGGTGTTGGCGATCGCGCTTACCTGAAAAGCCTGAAGGAAGCCGCTTTAAAGGGTGTATTGCCAGGTCGGACGGACATCAAGATTGGTATGACGCTTCAAGCAATGCAAAAAAAATTGGGAAAACCCAATTCTCGTTCAAACGGGGAATGGGGAGCGTACTATTATTATTCTAAATTCGGCATCGGGTTTGTTTCATACATGCACGAGCTTAGCAAGAAATCACGTATTGCGGTTATCCAGCTGTACAATGAAAAGCAGTATCTCTCACCATGGAATGTGAAACGTTGGATGGGAAAACCCACCTCGGAATATTATAATGAAGTTGTGGGTGGTTATGAGATGGAATATGAGCTGGGTAAGCACACTATAGTTTTTAATTATTTGGAAGAAGAAGACTTAATTGACTTTACGAATATATATTAAGGTATAACATAGCGAAAACTGAACGTATTCATATACGAACTTACAAAAAAAGCCGCTGATTAGCGGCTTTTTTGTTATCCATGGAAGTGGACGCGTAGTCTATTTTATTGGGGTGTTATTAGAGCTTTGCACAGAACGTACACGATTGACTAAATAAATGCCGACCGACACAAACAGCAATGCGGCCAGATTTTTCAGTTCCAGAATCGTTTCACCTAAGAATAAAGCCGATAACAATGCGCCAAACACAGGGATTAGGAAGTTGTATACAGACACTCTTCCGACCTTGTTATACTTGAGAAGCATATTCCATAGACAAAATGCGACGGAGGACAGCAAAGCCAGGTAGATCAAGTTACTGGTGGATTCCAGGGTGAAATGGGTGACTCGACCGCCGAGTGATAGACCTAACAGCGTAAGCACCAGTCCCCCGACGAATAAGCTGACACCTGTTATGATCAGAACATCGATGGTGGCGGTGAGACGTTTTGCGTAAAGGGCTGTAACGGAAAAAACAAGTGCCGCTATAATAACGAAGCCTTCGCCTGTGAATGAAAAGGAAAAAGCAAGCAGATCCGTATGGAAGTTTACGATAATGACGCCAACGAATCCGAGCAAGCAGCCAACGATTTTATTTCTGCTTAATTTGTCGTTTTTATAGATGAAATGGGCCAGAACAACACTGAAAAAGGTTGTCGTTGCATTCATAATGGAGCCTTTGACACCCGTTGTATTGGCTACGCCGACGTAGAAAAACATATATTGCAAACCGGTTTGCAATATACCTAACATGATGAGGCTTGTCCACTGCGGCCTAGACAATTGGAGCTTCTCTTTTCTAACGATACGAGACAGGAGCAAGAGCAGCAAGCCCGCCAGTGTAAATCGATATCCGGCAAATACATACTTGGAAGCAATGTCTTCCGGTAAAATGTTAAATGCGATATATCCAAGTTTAATGGAAGGGTACGCACTTCCCCATAACAAGCAACACAGGCTTGCCACGAGCATAACAAAAATGGGATCACTAAATTTACTCGGTTTCTCAAGGGTATTTCTCTCTATCACTCTCAATCTTCTCCTCGCATTTCATGCACATATGTATGTACGAATCTACTATCCTCACTGACCATATCACATATCGCTAATATTTGTAATGATAATTAACTCCTTAATATAGCTGAGAAGACTGAATAAGACGGGAAGAAGCCAGGTTACAGATGAATTTCAATGTACTTTCATGTTTACTTGGAGAAATTTCCAGAATAAAAACGCTTGTCAAATCGAAAATAATATGATAATTTAATGTCTGTAACCGGTTACACATAGAGGAGAGCAACTTATGAAAACAATTAAAGACGTAGCTCAATTGGCTGGCGTATCTGTTGCCACCGTATCCAGAGTCATTAATGATAGAGGTTATGTTCATGCCGACACACGCAAGAAAGTGGAAGATGCTGTGAAGGCGCTTAATTTTTCGCCAAATGAAGTGGCCCGCTCATTATATAAGCGCAAGTCCAAACTGATTGGCCTATTGTTGCCGGATATTGCCAACCCTTACTTCCCGCAGTTGGCCCGCGGTGTAGAGGACCGGATGCAAGAGCAGGATTATAGACTGATATTTGGAAATAGTGATGAGGATGAACGGAAGGAGCAGGATTACATCCAGACGTTTATCCAGAACAATGTGGTCGGTGTGATCTCTTCAACGAACTATCCTCATTCTTCAATATATGAAAAGCTGAAGATTCCCGTTGTGTTTCTGGACAGAACATCACTCGATCGTCCATCCGTGTATGCGGACGGCAGGGAAGGTGGAAGACTAGCTGCAAGGGAGATAATCAAACGCGGCAGTCGCCGGATCACAGTTATGCAGGGACCGTCACAGATCAGACCCGCTCAAGATCGCTTTGAAGGAGCGATTGAAATCATCCGTGATGCTGGGTTAGACTACCGGGTGATCCAGACGACCTCATTTTCAATTAACGAGGCAGGTGTATGGGCTGAAGAATTATTCAGAAAGTATGCGGACACAGACGGGGTCATTGCCAGCAATGACATCGCAGCCATGGCAGTACTGCATGAGGCAGCACGAATTGGAAGAAAAGTTCCCGATGATGTACAAGTGATCGGTTTCGATGATATTCCAATGAGCAGCCTGTTGTCGCCGGCGTTGTCGACTATCCATCAGCCAGCATACGAGATGGGAAGAGAAGCGGCGGGATTACTTATCCAGCTTGTGGAACAAGCTGCAGTAGAGAACAAAAACATACAGTTGCCCGTAAGTTTCATCGAACGGGGCACTACGAGAAAGGTGAGATCAGATGGCTAAAATATGTGTAATTGGAAGCAGTTCGATGGATCTGGTTGTTACTTCGTCAAGACGGCCGGGGGCGGGTGAAACCGTTCTTGGCGATAGCTTCAAAACGGTTCCTGGCGGTAAGGGAGCCAATCAGGCTGTTGCTGCTGCACGATTGGGTGCCGAGGTTGCGATGATCGGCAGGGTAGGCGACGATGCTTTTGGCAAAGATATTTTAGAGAACTTTAGCGCAAATGCTGTAAATACGCAAAATGTGAAACCGGTTACACATTTAGAAAGTGGAACGGCTCATATCATTCTGGCAGAAGGTGATAATAGTATCGTAGTGGTTGAAGCGGCAAATCGTGAAGTCACTCCTGCATATGTCGATGAAGCAGCTGAAGTGATCCGCGGTGCAGATATCGTATTAATTCAGCAGGAAATTCCGGAGGAAACGGTTGTGCATGTGAGTGCATTGTGTGCAGAATTCGGCACACCCCTGCTGCTTAATCCCGCTCCGGCGAGAACATTACCGCAACAAGTGATCGACAATGCCGCATATATCACGCCGAACGAGCATGAAGCTGAGATTTTGTTTCAGGGCATGAGTCCGGCACAGGCATTACGTCAGTATCCAAACAAGTTGTTCATCACGGAGGGCAGTAAAGGTGTACGTTACTTTGATGGCACTGAGGAAATTCTAGTCCCAACTTATAAAGTTGAGGCTATCGATACTACTGGGGCAGGGGATACGTTCAACGCCGCGTTTGCAGTTGCTTTGGCTGAAGGAAAAGCGTTGCAAGATAGTATACGCTTCGCCAATCGGGCTGCATCGTTGTCCGTTACCAAGTTCGGAGCGCAGGGCGGCATGCCGACGCGTGATGAAGTAGAGGAGAGTTTGTAATGAAAAGAAATGGCATGTTGAATAGTCACATTTCCAAGATTTTGTCTGATCTGGGCCATACGGACATGATTGCGATTGCGGATGCAGGTCTGCCGGTACCGGATGGGGTGCTCAAAATTGATCTGGCCCTCAAACTGGGAACACCAAGTTTTCGCGAAGTGGTGGAAGCGATCGCAGAAGATATGGTCATTGAGAAAGTCATTGTGGCTGAAGAGATTCTCGAAGGCAATCCGGTAGCCATGCAATTCATCACAGAGAAATTCGGGGTAGAAGCAATCGATGCTTCCGTCAGCCATGAACAATTCAAAGCATTAACTCGGCAGGTGAAAGCGGTTATCCGCACAGGTGAAGCCACACCCTATGCCAATTGCATTTTACAATCGGGAGTCCATTTCGGTTAAAAGGAGGTTGCGTAATGCACATTCAGATGCAAGACATTCATAAAGCGTTTGGAACGAATCAGGTGCTGAGCGGAGTGGATTTTGAACTAAAAGATGGTGAGGTTCATGCCCTGATGGGGGAGAATGGAGCCGGCAAATCCACGCTGATGAACATTCTGATTGGTCTTCATCAGCGTGATCAGGGAACCATTACCATAGACGGAGAAGAAAACTATTTTGCAAGTCCGAAAGAAGCAGAGAAACTGGGTATCACCTTTATCCATCAGGAGCTGAATGTATGGCCTGAAATGACGGTGCTGGATAATCTATTTATTGGTAAGGAACTGACATCATCCATCGGGTTGCTTAATACAAGACAAATGAGAGCGCTTGCAAAAGAACAGTTCGCCAAGCTTTCCGTAGACATACCACTGGAACGTCCTGCGGGAGAGTGCTCTGTCGGGCAGCAACAGATGATCGAGATTGCCAAAGCGCTAATGACAGATGCCAAGGTCATCATAATGGACGAGCCAACAGCAGCACTTACGGAGCGCGAGATCCAGAAGCTGTTTGGTGTAATCAGCTCCCTGAAGAAGGAAGGCGTATCCATCGTGTATATTTCTCACCGAATGGAGGAGATATTCACGATCTGTGACCGGATTACCATCATGCGTGACGGAAGAACGGTAGACACACAGGCTATTCCGCAGACAAGCTTTGATGAAGTGGTTAGGAAAATGGTGGGTCGTGAACTTACCGAGCGTTATCCTGTCCGCAATCCTTCTTATGGTGAAGTTGTCCTCGAAGTAAGGAATGCAAGCAGCAAAGGTCTATTCGAGAATATTAACTTCACCGTGAGAGCGGGGGAAATACTCGGTTTCTCAGGACTCATGGGTTCTGGACGAACAGAGATCATGAGAACCATCTTTGGTTTGGATACGTTGGATAGCGGTGAAATCTTCATCCGCGGCAAAAAAGCGAACATTCGCAAACCGGCAGATGCCGTGAAACATGGAATCGGGTTTATTACAGAAGACCGCAAGGATGAAGGGCTGGTATTAGACTTCTCTATTCGCGAGAATATGGCGTTGCCAAATCTGTTCAGTTTCTCAAGCAAAGGTTTCATCTCAGCTTCGAAAGAACAAGACTTTGTAGATACACTGATCAAACGTCTACAGATCAAAACACAATCCTCCGAGACGGCGGCAAGGAATCTATCGGGGGGTAACCAGCAGAAGGTGGTTATCGCGAAATGGGTTGGGATCGGACCAAGCGTTCTTATCCTAGATGAACCTACCCGCGGAGTGGATGTCGGGGCGAAGCGTGAAATCTATGAATTGATGAATGAACTGACAGACCGCGGCGTTGCAATCATCATGGTATCGTCGGAGCTACCTGAAGTGCTCGGCATGAGCGACCGGATCGCGGTTGTGCATGAGGGACACATCAGTGGCGAGGTTGCAAGGGAAGTAGCAACACAAGAACACATTATGACATTGGCCACAGGGGGACAGTGATATGACAACAATGCAGGAAAACAAAACGGCTAAAAGCGGATTCCGTTTCTCAAACGTGATACAAAAATTGGGACCGCTACTTGGCTTAATCATTCTTATTCTCATCGTATCGGTGTTGAATCCAAGTTTCTTGGAACCGCTTAATATCTTGAATTTATTGCGTCAAGTCTCGATTAATGCGCTGATTGCCTTTGGTATGACATTTGTTATTCTGACGGGTGGAATTGATCTGTCGGTCGGCTCAATTCTGGCTTTATCCAGTGCTTTTGTAGCAAATATGATGTTGTCCGGTCTGGATCCGATCTTGTCCATCATTATCGGTGTAGCACTCGGTGGTGTCATGGGTATGGTGAACGGACTGATGATTACCAAAGGGAAAATGGCTCCGTTTATTGCTACATTGGCAACCATGACGATATTCAGAGGGTTAACGTTGGTGTACACAAATGGTAACCCAATTACAGGCCTCGGGGATAACCTGTTGTTCCAATTGTTCGGGCGCGGTTACCTGCTGGGCATTCCGGTACCTGCAATCACGATGCTGATTACCTTCATGATTCTGTGGATTGTTTTGCATAAAACGGCTTTTGGCCGCAAAACGTACGCCATCGGTGGTAATGAGAAAGCCTCCATTATCTCGGGTATCAAAGTTAATCGCGTGAAAATTATGATCTACTCCCTGACAGGTATGCTCGCTGCTCTGGCAGGTGCAATTCTGACATCGCGTTTAAATTCAGCGCAACCAACGGCAGGTACATCCTACGAGCTGGATGCAATCGCAGCAGTTGTATTGGGTGGTACAAGTCTGGCTGGAGGACGAGGACGCATCGTTGGTACACTGATCGGTGTTCTGATTATCGGCGTGTTGAATAATGGATTGAACTTGCTTGAAGTAAACTCATTTTATCAAATGGTTGTAAAAGGTATCGTCATTGCCATTGCTGTCCTGCTGGACCGCAAGAAAACAGCATAAGGAGAGAAGCGAATATGAAAAAGTGGACTGTAACACTCGTAAGTATGCTGATGATCATCGTTCTGGCCGGGTGCTCTTTGGAGCCACCGGAATGGGCGAAACCTGACCCAAACAAAAGTAACGGACAGAAGAAAATAGGTTTGTCGATATCTACACTAAACAATCCATTCTTTGTATCACTGAAGGACGGGGTAATGGCTGAAGCCAAAAAACAGGGGGTACAGGTCATCGTGGTGGATGCGCAGAACGATTCGGCCAAACAAACCAATGATGTGGATGATCTCATTCAGCAAGGCGTTAGTGCACTTCTGATTAACCCCGCGGACTCTGCAGCGATTTCCACAGCGGTTCAATCCGCTAATAGTGTGGGCATTCCTGTAATCACGCTGGATCGCTCCGCAGATAAAGGCGAAGTGGCGGCACTAGTGGCATCTGATAACGTTAAAGGTGGTCGCATGGCAGCTGAATACTTTGTTGAACAACTGGGTGAGGGAGCAAAAGTCATTGAACTTGAGGGTGTACCTGGCGCTTCCGCAACAAGAGAACGGGGTAAAGGCTTCCATGAAGTGGCTGACAAGCAACTCGATGTGGTTTCCAAACAATCTGCTGATTTCGATCGGTCCAAAGGATTAAATGTCATGGAGAATCTGCTTCAGGGTAATCCTGACGTGCAGGCCGTATTTGCCCATAATGACGAGATGGCACTTGGTGCGATTGAAGCGATTCAAAGCTCGGGTAAAGACATTCCGGTCATCGGATTCGACGGAAATGATGATGCAATCAAATCCATTAAAGATGGAAAATTGACGGCAACAGTCGCTCAGCAGCCTGTACTGATTGGACAACTGGCGCTGCAAGCTGCTTTGGATGTGCTCAGTGGCAAGCAGGTGGAGTCATCGATTCCCGCTGAATTGAAGCTGGTAACCAAGGAAAATGTGAATGAGTAAATCATCATAAAACATGTATCTTCTTGGACATGAACATAGGACTAAACCAAGCCGCTAAATTAGCGGCTTTTCTCATTTCAGAAGAAGCGTGCGGGCATCACATCAATCACATTATTGACTTTTGAAAGCATATTAAAGATGACCCAATTGATTTATGTCCACTTTATCGTTTTGGACTGCTCAAAAAGAGCATTTTTGGACATTTATATCCAATCCATCCGTTGCTATACTAGCATGACGTTCCACACAGTCTTCACAATACATAAGGAGGAGCTAATCTCATTGATTCATTCCTGTTTGGAATAGAAAGAAGGTGGCTGACATGAAACATCTAGTAGAAAAAAATCTTCAAGCTGTAAGACAGCAAATGGCACTGGCCTGCCGAACTTCCGGTCGCAACATAGAGGAAATTCAGTTGCTGCTCGCTACCAAAACGGTACCGCTAGAGAAATTACAAATGGCTATTCAAGCAGGTGAGGTCCTGTTTGGAGAAAACAAAGCTCAAGAACTCCGAGACAAATTCCCACTCATGGAACAAAGCAAGCAGGTGGAATGGCATTTTATCGGACATCTGCAAACAAATAAAGTAAAGGACGTTCTTAAATATGTTACGCTCATCCATTCCGTAGATCGTCTGAAACTGGGTCAAGCGTTACATAACCAGCTTCTCAAAGAGAATAAGACCTTAGACATTCTTGTGCAAATTAATACGTCCTACGAAGAAAGTAAATTTGGTGCCTCTCCAGAAACAGCCGTTGAGCTTGTAGAACAGTTGTCTCAATTCGAGACATTAAACGTGAAAGGTTTAATGACTATTGGAAAACTGAATGCGACGAACGAAGAAACACGGCATTGTTTTCGATTGTTAAACCAGATCCGTACACAGATTAAAGAGAAAAATATTCCACGCGTAGAAATGGATATTTTATCGATGGGTATGTCTGGTGACTTCCAAGTCGCCATTGAAGAAGGAGCTACAATGATCCGGGTAGGGACAAGTGTATTTGGTCAACGCTACTTACCGGACGAGTATTACTGGAATGAAAACACACGCATCGATGATTAAGTGAGAGGTAGTGTTAAATATGAAGACAGCATCCCCTTCGTTACGTGGCCGTGATCTGATATCGCCGGTGATCGCCGCTTTAATATCCGTAATTGTTAATTACGGGGGTACGTTTATTCTTGTTTTTCAAGCAGCAAAAGTGGCTGGTTTAAGCCCGGAAATGACCGCTTCCTGGATTTGGTCCATCTCGATTGGGGTAGGAGTGACAGGAATTTGGCTCAGTTATCGATACAAGGAGCCGATTATTACAGCCTGGTCGACACCGGGTGTGGCGTTTCTCGTTTCAGCATTAGCGGTAACGCCTTATCCAGAAGCTATTGGCGCTTACATGATTTCGGCAGTTGGATTTATTATTTTAGGTTTGTCAGGCATGTTTGAACGTTTCGTTCGACTTATTCCCCCAGGCATCGCTTCCGGATTGTTAGCTGGCATTTTACTACAGTTTGGTATTTCGGCCTTTGGAGGGGCGAAGGTAGATCCTTTGCTTGTAATTGTACTGTTTGCAGGCTATATCGTGCTAAGAAGGTTTACTTCCCGTTACGCCATTGTTGGCATATTGGTAATCGGTTTGATTTATTTGATATGTATGGGGAAAACAGACTTCAGTACGATCCAATTGGCTGTAGCATCGCCTGTATTTGTTGTTCCAGCATTTTCGTTAAATGCTTTACTTGGCGTTGCGTTACCGCTGTTCATTATTACCTTGACGGGGCAGTATATGCCCGGAATGCTTGTTCTGCGTAATGATGGATTCAAGACAAGTGCCAATCCTATTTTAGCTGTAACAGGTTTGGGTTCGCTTCTTGCAGCCCCATTCGGATCACATGCTTTTAATGTGGCAGCTATTACAGCAGCGATTTGTACAGGGAAAGATGCACATGAGGATTCAACGAAGCGGTATATTGCAGGAATTGCTTGTGGTGTTTTTTATATTTTTGTCGGCATTTTTGGCGTAACATTGGCTGCTCTGTTTTTGATTCTTCCTGCTACTTTTATTGCAACATTAGCGGGATTGGCCTTACTTGGAACCATCGGTGGCAGTCTTGCCAATGCATTAACGGACCCTAAGGGACGTGAAACTGCATTGATTACGTTTTTGGCGACAGCAGCGAATGTGACTTTGCTTGGTGTGGGTGGTGCATTTTGGGGACTGTTTGCAGGAATGATGGCACATCTACTGATGAATAGTAAATTTCCCAAAAAACAATTTGGAACGAATAAATAACCGTAATATTGAGAGGAAGATGTTCATGAAACATTTGGAGAAGCAAGACAAAGTATTAGGAATGGCTGTCCAGCAAGAGCTTGGAAGGCAGCAGGACACGATAGAACTGATTGCATCAGAGAATTTTGTAAGTCAAGCTGTGATGGAAGCAACAGGTTCGGTATTGACCAATAAATATGCGGAGGGGTATCCGGGCAGAAGATATTATGGCGGATGTGAGCATGTCGATACAATCGAAGAGATAGCAAATAGCCGCCTTAAAGCACTTTTTGGTGCTGAACATGCGAATGTGCAGCCTCACTCCGGTTCTCAGGCTAACATGGCAGTATATTTTGCCTCGGTTGAGATTGGGGACACAATACTTGGCATGAATCTATCCCAAGGTGGTCATCTAACACACGGAAGTACTGTTAATTTTTCAGGGAGGTTTTACAATTTTGTTCCATATGGTGTCGATGCACAGACGGGCCGCATTGACTTTGACGAAGTACGTAAACTTGCTTATAAGTTTCGTCCACGCATGATCGTTGCAGGTGGAAGTGCATACCCGCGGACCATTGAGTTTGAATTATTTGCCCAGATTGCCGCCGAAGTGGGAGCTCTTTTCTTTGTAGATATGGCGCATATAGCAGGAATTATTGCGGCAGGTTTGCATCCTAACCCGGTACCGCATGCCCATTTTGTTTCAACTACCACACACAAGACCTTACGAGGACCACGAGGGGGAGCCATTTTGTGCCGGGAGTCGTGGGCAAAGACGATTGACAAAGCTGTATTCCCGGGGACTCAGGGCGGGCCATTCATGCACGTTATCGCGGGGAAAGCGGTGGCATTAGGTGAGGCATTGCAATCCGATTTCACAACATATATTGAAGGTGTTTTGAATAACGCCAACGTATTGGCAGAAACTTTGATGTATGAAGGGCTCACCCTTGTATCGGGAGGAACAGATAATCATATCGTGTTGGTTGACTTACGAACTATGGGCCTTACAGGCAAAGAAGCCGAAGCTTTACTGGATGAAGTAGGGATTACGGCGAATAAAAATGCAATCCCTCACGATACGGCAAGTCCTTTGGTTACAAGCGGTATTCGTTTTGGAACTCCGGCTGTGACTTCAAGAGGGCTTGGAGCCAGGGAAATGAAAGAAATTGCTCAGCTGATAGGGCTTGCTTTCAAAAATCCAAAGAACTCGGATGTAAAAAATCAAATATTAGGTAATGTCCGTGAAATCACTTCGCAATTTCCTCTATATGAAGGACTTAAATAGCTCAACAGCAGACACAAATAGAGCCTGCAATTGTTCCTAATGGATAACAGTGGCAGGCTCGTAAATTGCTTGTTTATATTGAAACTTACTTTTTTGAACGAAGAGATATACCTTAATTGAGATTTAGGAGACACCCTAGTAGGCTATGCCTACACGTGACTGTACATACTCATCAGACATTAATTGTTGATAAGCAAACTCTGCCGTATCGATTACAGATATTGAAGTTCCACCGTCAGGCAAGTAGTCGCGCTCAACCCGGTACTTACCAAGAGATTTTCCATCAAATAAGTAGGTAGGACACACGATGGTCCATTCTAAATTTGAAGCTTTGAGAATGTTGTACATCTCCAGATGCTCCTCAGCTGCTCGAGTGGACTTACGTTTGGATTCGGAGGATTGAAAACGAAGCAAGCCAGGATCAGTTCGACTTTCCAATATTCCTGCTGTACCAATGGTAATGATTCTTTTGATACGCTCCTGAGCCATAGCCTCAATAATATGTCCCATGGATTGCGATAATGTAGTCGTTCCATCGGTACTTAAGGAACTAACAACGAGATCCACACCCTGTATGGCTTGATGAATATCCTCTTTGACTAACGCGTTTCCTTGATGCAGAACGAAATTGTCATCGCTGATTTGTAGCTTTTCCGGGCTTCTAACCAGTGCAGTTACATGATGCTTGGAACGTAGGGCATTAGTGACGAAATGACTTCCAACCCGTCCGGTGGCTCCTAACACTAAAATTTTCATTACAAAAAACATCCTTTCGAATCCGATTGGAGAGCATGTTCTCCATCATAATACAATCTTTGCAAGCCGGCGTATGCCGTCCTCAATCTGCTCCTCATCCACTTTCGCAAAACCTAATATCCATCCTTTTCGATGACTCTCCAAGCAATACCTACTAAGTGGATACACGCGTACACCTTGATCAAGGGCGGCATTCGTCAGCGCTTCTTCGTCAAATGACGTTTCAGATTCTAGAAGCATATGTAATCCCGTCTCCACACCACTTAATGTAAATCGTGAGCCCAGCCCTGAAGCAACAATGGCTTTGGTCATGACTTCGTGTCTGCGTCGATATATGTTCCGAACTCTTCTCATATGGCGCATAAAATGACCACGCTCAATAAAATGAGTTAGCGTTAATTGTTCCATAATCGGCAGATGACGATAGGTTAATTCATGAACTTGGGTAAGGCGATTGATGGCTATTTTGGGACCGATGATAGCGGATAGTCGAATGCCTGGTGCAACCATTTTGGAAAAACTCATCATATAAAGCGTATTCTGAGGTTGTTGACTAAATATAGTTGGAAGTGGATCTCCACGGTACCTAAATTCGCTATCGTAGTCATCCTCAACAATCCAATATCGATGATGAGCTGCCAAGTGCATCAATTGTTGCCTGCGTGGCTCCGACATAATAACACCAACGGCGCATTGATGAGAAGGTGTGACAAATACAAGTTTCGTCTGTGGGTGAATATGATCTACACTTAATCCATACTCATCGACTGGAATCGGATCCACTTGCATCCGGCGGTATTTCATCGCCATCCAAGCGGCAGGGAAGCCGGGATCTTCTACGGAAACTCTGTCTCCCTCACTTAAGAGTGCCTGGGCAATTAAATCAATGCTATGTTGTGCACCTGAGGTTAACAAGATTTGATCAACATCGATATGAATGCCTCGTTCAAGTGACAAATAACGCTGAATCTGTTCTCTTAACGCCAGTAACCCTCTGGCATCGCCATAAGCCCATATATCCAGATTAGGTTCAGTGGAAGCTTGTAAAAAGGATTGCCTCCAGGCTTTTGTGAAACTTTCATCCAGATAAGGCTCGTGGGGATTAAAATCAATTTCTATTTTGCGATTGTCTCTATTTCCGAACCAACTATGCAGATGACCAATCGATTCGTTTAGTGTAGGCAGTTCGGGCGGAATAGGCCCTTGCATCGTGACGTCTTCTGATGAACGAGGTGCATAAGTCCAATCACTAACCCTTGTCCCGGCTCGTCGGGAGGTTACCGTATACCCTCGGCTGAATAATTCCTCGTACACAATCTGTATGGTTGAGCGTGAAACACCAATTAATTGAGCAAGTTCGCGTGAGGGGAGCAGCAATTCGCCTGGTTGCCATTTCCCGGTTGTGATATTATGAATCGCTTGATCCAAAAGTTGCTGCCAGATCGGGCGTTGGTCATTCCGATTAACTTTTAGCATTGCTTCAACTCCAGTGCTCATACTGACATTATGGATTGCAGTTACTTATGTAGTTATGGATGTTATTGGCAGTCCATTGATTGATAACCATTATAGCAAAAGTTTAATTTGCAAACAAAACAAAGCTGGACTAAAGCGATTTTCACCGTGTGTCCTACCTATTTGGGTTGATCCTGCTTGGTTCATACTCGATTCATATTCAAGCCACAGACAGTTCATCTTCTTCGGTTACACTGCTGGAGTACTAACACAGAGATTCCTAATCCATAGACTAGACAGGAGAAGATGAGATTGACACGAAAGAAACGAACTTCTATCGCCGCCATAACTTTGGTGTTTGCAATGATGTCCCCAATGTCGGCCATGGCCACACCCGCTACCAGTAACGGTAGTAGCCCTACGTATGATGTAACTAAAAAGGCAGCAAGTGCTAAGGCGAAGATACTTACCGAATCATACGCTACGACAAGTGTGCAGTACGCACTGATGGATGATGGTGAGATTGTGATCTCCGGTCAGGCAGGCAAAAATGATCTGAAAAACAACATCCCGCTTTCTTCAGATACCATGTATGGCATTGGTTCAACCAGCAAAATGGTGCTCACCACCGCCGTAATGAAGCTCGTTGATCAGGGCAAGATCGATCTTGATGAGCCTGCCGTGAAGTATATTCCAGACTTTAAAATGAAAGACAAACGTTACCAACAAATCACCCCGCGCATGTTACTGAATCATTCATCCGGACTTCTCGGAACGTCAAGTAACAGTGCAATACTGTTTGGAGATAATGATACCTATGCACATGATACGTTATTGGAACAATTGGCGACGCAACATCTGAAGGCCGATCCTGGCACATACTCGGTGTATAGTAATGATGGTTTTACATTAGCTGAGATTCTGGTTGAGCGGGTCAGCGGCATGAGTTTTACCGATTTCATGCACCGGTACATAACAGAACCCCTTGGTATGGAGCATACCAAAACACCGCAGGATATTGTGGACCTTAGCCAGATGGCAGCAACATATTCCCCATCGCATGAGGAGCAACTTCCATTAGAGACTACAAATATGATTGCCTCGGGAGGCATCTATTCCACCGCTGAAGATCTGGTTCAGTTCTCGAAAATCTTTACCGGTGAGGTTGAAATTGTTCTTTCACAGGAGTCTGTAGAGGCCATGGAGCAAGAAGAATACAAAAGAGGCATGTGGCCGGAAGAAGGCGATTCGTCCATTGGCTATGGCCTGGGATGGGACAGCGTGAACCTGTTTCCTTTTAATGATTACGGCATCCAGGCAGTAAGCAAAGGCGGCAATACAATAACCTATCACTCCTCATTGATTGTGCTACCGGAATATAATATGGCTGCTGCCGTAACTTCTTCGGGTGGTCATAGCTCAACGGATCAATTGCTGGCAACTGAGCTGTTGCTTGGCGCGCTTGAGGAGAAGAATATCATTCCAGAGCGTAAGCCGGAGAAGTCACATGATGCACCGGTGAAAACAACCATGCCGAAGGAACTTACACAGCACACAGGCATGTACGCTGGTGGGGCAAACATGTTAATGAAGATGGACGTAACAGATGACGGGCAATTAACGCTATCTAATCTGTCGTCTCCTAACAGTCCTGATCAGACCTATACGTACACCATTGATGGCTCATTTGTTAATGATGCGGCTACGGAAAAGCTGAAGTTCGTTCAGGAAGTCAATGGGAACACTTACTTGTGGTCTCGCTCGTATCAGTCTGTTCCTGGGCTTGGGCAAGTTGCTTCTTCGGAATATAAGGCAGAAAAGCTTGAAACCAATGAATTGTCGGAAGAAGTAAAGGCCGCATGGCAGAAACGGGAAGGCAAAGCCTACGTGTTGGTCAATGAAAAATACACATCAACACTGTACAACGCAGCGATGCCGATGATTCCCATTCATACTTTTAATGAGCTACCGGGTTATGTCTACACGAATAAAATCGTTGGAGCTAACCAAGCTGTGAACCAATTACAAATTCCTGGATTGGCGGGCCGTGACACGATGGAGTTCAATTTCTATGAGGAAAATGGCGTGGAATACGTTACAGCTGGAGGCAACGTCTATGCTGCTCAAGAAATTATAAAACCGATCTATACGGGAAAACAATCGAAGACAACCATTCAAGCGAATGGCCATACCACATGGTTTTCAATTCCGGCATCCGTTGCAGGTAAAGAAATGAAGGTCAAGATGTCGTCAAACAGCGCATTTGCTGTATACGACCAAGCGGGCGTAGGCATTAATCATACAGTGGTCAGTGGACAAAACGAAATTGTATTGCCTGAGAACGGAACCATTGTGTTCGCGGGTAAAGCTGGTTCGAAGTTCGAGATTGTATTGACAACCAGAGCAAATTAATAGATGATAAAAAAACTGTACAACAAAAAGTCGCGGAAATCGCGGCTTTTTTTGAGTTTTAAATTTTAAATAATACGTTTTAAAGTAAATGTACCTTTTTTCAGATTCACAATGTAATATTGGGTTTCGCAAAGCTTACCTAAAGGGTAAGTATTAAAAGGACTTTTACTGGTTGGAAAAAATGATGGAGGAAAATGTTGCAAGTGGAAAGGCAAAGCATTGATTGTTAATATACAGTAAATAATAACAATCAAATGGGCAGAAAAACGAGAGAAAGCATAACCGTAATACCGATTCCAAAGAAAATAATGATTATTCGGACAACACCGAGACGGGGAGGACACATGAAAACAACGAAGATCTCATTTTTTATACTTTCACTGATGCTGCTCTTGGTGAGCGGTCTATCAGGATGGGTAGGGAACGCTGCTGCAGCGTCCGATTCCGGTAAAACTTATGTTATCGGAACTGATGTCACATTTGCTCCATTCGAATATGAAGATGAGAATGGTGATTTTGTTGGTATCGATATGGATTTGCTGGATGCAATCGCCAAAGATCAAAATTTTAATTATCAAATTAAATCTCTGGGATTTAACGCAGCTGTACAGGCACTTGAGGCGAATCAAGTCGATGGTGTGATCGCAGGGATGAGTATTACGGATGAAAGAAAAGCGAAATTTGATTTTTCTGATACTTATTTTGAATCAGGTGTCGTTATGGGTGTTAGTGCCAACAATGACACAATTAAGAGTTATGAAGACCTTCGTGGACAGAAGGTAGCTGTAAAAACCGGAACAGAAGGGTTTAGTTTTGCAGAGTCCATCGCTTCAGAGTACGGATTTACGATCGTTCCGTTCGATGAGTCATACCAAATGTATGAAGACGTAAAAACTGGTAATTCCGTAGCCTGTTTTGAAGATTATCCTGTACTGGCCTATGGGGTTAATCAGAACAACGGTTTGAAAATTGTTACCGACAAAGAAGACGGCGCGCCTTACGGTTTTGCAGTAAGCAAGGGGAAAAACCAGGAGCTTCTGGAGATGTTTAATACAGGTCTCGCCAATATCAAAGCTAACGGCGAGTATAAGCGCATTACCGAGAAATATCTTGGTGAGAACGCGCCGACTGTCGCCAATCAAGGACGCTGGGAGCTAATTCAGAAATCTCTTCCTGCCCTGTTTAAAGGTCTGGGAAACACACTCGTTTACACGATTGTGTCACTGTTCTTCGCGTTTATCATCGGTCTGATTTTCGGATTTATGAAGGTGGGACAGAATAAATTCCTTCGTGGTGTTGCCACTGTATTTGTAGATATCTTCCGCGGCATTCCGCTGATTGTCTTAGCATTCTTTATCTATTTCGGGATTCCACAGGCGATGGGCTTCACGATGCCATTGTTCCTGGCGGCTATTCTGACACTTAGTCTGAATGCAGGGGCGTACGTAACCGAAATTATCCGAGGCGGGATTCAATCGATTGATCGTGGTCAGATGGAAGCTGCCCGTTCATTGGGACTTCCTTATCGCAAAGCGATGATAAAGATTGTCATTCCGCAGGCAGTGCGGGTTATGATTCCGTCCTTCATTAACCAGATGGTTATCACGTTGAAGGATACGTCAATCTTATCCGTTATTGGTCTCGTAGAGTTGACACAATCGGGTAAAATTGTAATTGCAAGAACGTTCTCCTCTTTTGACATTTGGTTAACGGTTGCGGTTATGTACCTGATTGTTATCATCACATTGACCAAAATTGCTGATTATCTGGAGGTGAAGGTTCGTCGTGGCTAAAATAAAAGTTGAAGGTTTGAAAAAAAGTTTCGGCACAAATCAGGTTCTCAAGGGAATTGATGTGGCGGTCAACGAAGGAGAAGTCGTCTGTGTCATCGGGCCTTCCGGTTCAGGAAAAAGTACCTTCTTGCGCTGCATCAACCAATTAGATGCCATTACGGCAGGGCGGGTTATCGTGGATGATCAGGATCTGAATGACCCTAAAACGAACCTGAACAAAGCTCGCGAAAATATTGGAATGGTATTTCAACATTTTAACTTGTTCCCTCATTTTAGTGTACTTAAGAACATTATGTTTGCGCCAAGAGAACTCGGGATATTAAATGCCCAGCAGGCGCGTGATACAGCACTCAAATTACTTGAGCGTGTGGGTCTGTCTGATAAAGCAGATAGCTTCCCAACACAACTGTCAGGTGGACAAAAGCAACGGGTTGCGATTGCTCGTGCACTTGCTATGAATCCGGACGTTATGTTATTTGATGAACCAACTTCGGCGCTCGACCCTGAGATGGTAGGAGAAGTCCTTGGTGTTATGAAGGACCTCGCGAGCGAAGGCATGACGATGATGATCGTTACCCATGAGATGGGTTTTGCCCGTGAAGTAGCTGATCGCGTAATCTTCATGGACGGTGGTTATATTGTCGAGCAGGGCACTCCTGAAGAGATATTTGGAAATCCGAAGAATGAACGGACGATCAGCTTTTTGGAAAAGGTACTCTAGAACTGATCAAGACTATACAGTTATCACATTGAAAGTCGCTAGTTTTAGCGGCTTTTTTTGTTATATTTATGAGGTGATTTAATATATTTGAATACCGTCCAAATCTAGCAAGAAAGAGAGGTCTGTCCTCCATGGATAATGTGTCACAAGAAGATCAACTTGAATCGATCAAAGCCTTTCAATCAACCATCCGCAAATCGGAAAATGCCTTAGTGAATATGACTCAGAATAGGAATAACACGACATTGTTACAGAAACGTCTCCAAGCTTTTTACATCGGCCTCGCACTGTTGGATAAACAGTGGAATCAAAAAGCTCATTCATACACCAAGGAAGATATAGCAGAAGCCCGTCTTGTCTTGATTGGATTGTTTCCATCCCTTGAGAACATGTATGCCAAGTCCAAAGAAGGTAGCCCTCAAAAGACTCTTCTGGAAAGAAGGATTAAAGCATTTCATCTGGCCGTTCAAGCCATGGATGATCTCGCAATTTAAGTATTCCAACATTCTGCTTATTTTGATTGAAACCACTGAAAATGGTTTACGTATCATTGTTTTGACGGGAAGACTGGGTATGCGTAATTGACCATGGATACACATATGTCTATCGAATGGAGAATGATCATGGAAGAAGAAACGAATCAAGCAGGATTACCCGGAGAGCAGATCAACTCAATGAATGCTATGGTGTATGATACTTACGGAACCCCAGACGTACTTCGATTGGAGAAGGTGTCCATTCCTGTGCCTAAAGATCACGAAGTGTTAATTGAGGTCTATGCCACTTCGGTAAATTCATGGGATTGGGATCTATTGCGCGGGAAACCACTCGTTAACCGTATCGGCGCGGCAAGGCAGCCTCGTTATCGAATTCTTGGCGCAGATGTGGCAGGGCGCGTAATCGCCGTTGGAGCTTCTGCTACACGGTTCAAACCAGGAGACGAGGTGTTCGGAGATCTTTCCGGTTGCGGGTGGGGTGGATTCGCGGAATATGTATGTGCAGCTGAGAAGGCCTTGACACCCAAACCCGCCGGTATCAACTATGTGCAAGCGGCAGCTATTCCTCAGGCAGCCGTTTTGGCTTTGCAAGGTTTACGTGATCGGGGAGAGCTGCAAAAGGGACAGCGTGTTCTGATTAATGGCGCAGGTGGTGGAGTCGGGACATTTGCCATCCAATATGCCAAATTGCTTGGGGCTGAGGTGACTGGCGTTGACAGTGCTGAAAAGCTCGACATGCTGCATGCTGTGGGAGCTGACTATGTGTTGGATTATAGGAAAGCGAATTTCACTGCAGTAGGTGTACAATACGACCTGATTCTGGATGTCATCGGGAAGCATTCGGTTTTTGCTTTGAAACGTGCACTAGTTAGCGGAGGCAGGTACGTGATGATCGGAGGTCCAATGCCGCAAATTCTTCTCAATCTGATATGTGCACCGTTCATTGCCAAATTTGAACATAAGAAAATAATGCTTCTCATCCATAAACCGAATCATGAGGATCAAGAGGTATGGAGAGAACTTGTTGAATCAGGCCATGTCTTGCCGATTGTTCACCGCGAGTACGCATTAAATGAAGCAGCTCAGGCCATTCAAGATCTTGGAGAAGGTCGTGTGAAAGGAAAAGCCGTCATCTCCATCAAGAAAATAGATTTATGAATAGAAGGGCATCATGAAGGTAGCTTGTCATTCGATATCAAAATTATAAGATCATATTTCCTTCGAGGTCGCTAAGTTAGCGGCTTTTTTTGTGCGTTCAAGTATTATTGGAAATATACCTTGACAACAACAAGCTCATTAGTTATTATTTCATCCATGACAGTGATTACTGACATCCAGAGAGGAGGTATATAGACATGTCCATTAGCAGCAATCTTAGCAGTAAAGAAAAATTAATGTTGACGGCTATCGATTTAATTTCAAAAAAAGGCTATAAAAGTGTGACGACACAGGAAATAGCCACAACAGCCGGACTAAGTGAGAAAACCTTGTTTCGTCTCTTTGGAACCAAACAAAACTTGTTAGAGACTGCCTTTGACCAATATCATTATGCAGAAGAGATGACCAGAATCTTCAATGAAAAACTCGTATGGGACCTGTATACAGATTTGATGCTAATCAGCAAGACATATCATAATATCATGAACCGTAATCGAAAATTGTTTATGATTAGCCTGAAAGAAGTAGAGAATCTACCCGGTTATAGAGAGAGAACGGTAAAGCATCCTCAACAACTTTTGGATATTTTAACCAATTACTTTAATATCATGTATGATAAAGGAAAGTTGGCTAAAATCAATCCTGAACTGCAAGCTTTTTCATTCATGTCATTGAATTATGGCGTATTCATAAATAATCTCGAAGAAGAAGTGCTTTTTCCAGGGCTCTCATTGGAAGGCATCATTACAGAGAGTGTATGGACGTTTACTAGGGCATTAACTCCCTAGTTTTTTTAAGCTTTTTAATGACAGTAAGTACTGACAGACTAAATATATTCAAAAGAATTGAGGAGAGTATGATGAACACCAATAAAGAAGCGTTATTACTCCGTGTTCTTGTTTTCACACTGATTATATCAGTCATGAATGGAATGATGTTTAATGTTGTATTACCTGTGATTGGTGAAGAGTTCCAACTTACTGCTTCTCAAGCGAGCTGGATCGTTACAGGTTATTTAGTTGTATATGCGATTGGTACAGTGACTTACGGGAAACTTACCGATAAATACAGTATGAAGGTTCTAATTTCGTTTGGTCTTTGGATATTGGCAGCAGGCTCTCTTCTGGGGATTGTGGCAACAGAGTATTGGATGGTTATTATCGCACGGATCGTACAGGCTGCTGGTGCAGCGGTCATACCTGCATTGGCCATGATTATTCCCGTTCGATACTTCGCACCGGAGAAACGCGGGCAAGCCTTGGGTACCTCTGCCATTGGTATAGCTCTTGGAAATGCCCTTGCTCCGATCGTGGCCGGATTTGTATCGAGCGCTTTGAGTTGGGAATTTCTTTTTGTAATCCCATTACTTTCTCTTGCTACGCTTCCTTTTTATCGAAAATACCTGGATGAAGAAAAAGGCGGCAGTGAAAAAATGGATTATTTGGGTGGAGCGTTATTAGCAGGAACAGTTGCTACACTGTTGCTCTCATTAACCCAATCTAATGCATGGTTTCTATTAATAGGAATGGTCTTATTAATACTGTTCATCATGCGTATTCGTTATGCGGAAGTGCCGTTTGTAAAACTGGCCGTATTTCAAAACAAGGCATATTCAGCTGGAATGGGAATTGCATTCCTTCTGGTCGCTATCAGTCCTGCTATTCCATTTACTACGCCACAATTGCTCTCGGAAGTACATGGTCTATCTCCAGCATTGACAGGTGTCATTATGCTACCTTCTGCGCTCGTAGCTGCACTTCTCGGACGCAGAGGTGGAAGGCTTGCGGATGAAAAAGGGAATCCTTTTTTACTGTATACGGCATCTTCACTACTTGTTGTTGGTTTTATAAGCTTATCGTTCGTTGTAGGTGCTGCACCGGTCTTGATTTCCTTTTTTCTTGTTTTTGGTGTTCTGGGTCAGTCTTATTTGCAAATTGCGGTATCAAATACCATTGCTCAGACGCTTCCCAAAGAGCAAATTGGAATAGGGATGGGGTTGCTATCCATGTTTAACTTCATTGCAGTGTCTGTGTCTACTGCTGCCCTAGGAAAGGTGCTTGACGGGGGAACAGACACGCTTCAACTTAACCCTCTGATTCAAGATAAGACAGCTTTTGTGTACAGTAATATATTTATTGTGCTCGCCTTGTTTGTTATTGCGATAACTATGCTATATGTGCTTCAGTTTGGACGTATGTCCAAAACTGTTCATCATTCGAGTTCATCTTAACGATGAACAAGATATGAGAGAGAGGTCTGTCTATTTAAAACGACAGACCTCTCTTTTTCTTTTGGAAGCTTAGGAAAAGCGATAGAGACGCACACCGTGCGAAGGTACAGTCGTTACTAAGGAATTCTTTGTAAATTCAGCTGCTTCTTGGCTCCACAATTCAGTACCTTCGGTAATGCCGGACAATCCGACCTCATCAATGGACAGATTCACAGGTAGAGCATTCTCACCGATGTTAAACACAGCCACGTAAGACGAGCCATCCGCATGCTGGGCAGTCCACACAATAAGATCGTCTTTGCGTAAGGCTTCTTTGGCTCCGTAACTCTCACGATGCATTCGCAGAACCTCACGATTGGTTAACAGGGATAGTGTCCAGTCATCATTATCTCGCAGTTCACCACCAAAAATGAGCGGGGAACGGAAGATACTCCACAGTGACATCATCGTCAATTGCTCGTCAGGCGTGAACCGAGTCCAACGATCTGCTCCACCACCGTCTACAGAACGGATACCGATATGACCCAAAGGCAACATATCACAGTCTGGCCAGCAGCCTGCTTGAGGAACGCCCTGCCACGTCTGGCAGCGGTCGAACATATCCAATAACAGCGGCCAAAGGTCCCAGAAATCGTCCGTGACACGCCACATGTTGGCATGATCAGCTAAGAATTCTGAGTATTCCACCGGAGCTGGGCCAGGAGAGAGACTTAGTACCATGGGCCGACCTGAGCGCTCAATCGCTTTGGATATCATTTCGATCTCGGGCTGATGGGTGTCATAGAGCCTTGAAGCAGCAATATCGTCTACCTTCACCAAGTCAACGCCCCATTGTGCATACAGTTCAAAAAGGGAATCGTAGTAGGCTTGTGCGCCTTCTTTCGAGCTATCGACACCATACATATCTGTATTCCACGGACAGATGGAGTTCGGATGAGCAATATCGCGCGCAGTGGCGGTTGTACCCAGGATCGGAGTAGCCGCATGTGCAGCTTGACGTGGAATACCGCGCATGATGTGAATGCCAAATTGCAGCCCAAGACTATGGACGTAGTCGGCTAATGGCTTAAATCCCTGTCCACCTGCAGCGGAGGGAAACCGATTCTCGGCAGGCATAAGCCGCGAATATTCATCCATGATGAGTGGAACGAACGGACGATATTGCGAAGAATTGGCCAAAGGCTCGTACCATTGAATGTCGACCGTAATATAGCTCCAGCCGAAGTCTTTAAGATGTTCTGCCATGTACTCGGCGTTGCCACGAATTTCGTCTTCCGTAACGGCCGCGCCGTAACAATCCCAGCTGTTCCAGCCAAGCGGTGGAGTTGATGCTGCAAGCGTATGATTCATGGGAATGCTCCTTTATGGATTAATTATTGCTCTCGCACAATTCATCATAATAAAGGATTTTATTAATATCTACAGTGATGTTGAGTGTGGAATAGCAAAATATTGCGGTTAATCGAAGAATAATTTACGGTACACAAGGCTTTCTCCGCCACTGCGAAATTCACCTGGCGTAACGCCTGTTATGCTGCGAAAGGCTTTGATAAAATAACTTCCGCTGGAATACCCGACTTGCTCGGCGATGACTTCTATGCTAAGAGTAGTTCCACGCAGCAGTTCCATTGCTTTCTCGGTACGTACACGAGTCAGATAAACACCTGGCGTCAAGCCCGTACTGGAGGAAAAGCGACGTATAAAGTGATATTTGGAAAGGGAAACATGCTCCGCGAGCTGATCCATACTGATCATCTTGGAGTAGTTGTTTTCTATGTATTCCACGGCTATTTGAATGCTTTTAGACCAATTTTCCCTGTTGCGCAATGTTGTTTTCTGTAATCGAGTCAATTCTGTCATGAACTGATATACGCTCGATGATGCGATCAGAGGATCAGTGATTCTGCCTGCCGCCGCATCAGTCACGATCATCCGCAACAGTCGGATGGGTGTACAATCAGCGGGTAAATAGGGAACTTCTCCAGCTTCCCGAAGGAATTTTCGCCAATGGGGCAGAATAAGAGTGGGCCTGAACAGCAGGAACAGAAACGCCCAAGGTTCTTTGGATGCTGAATGATAGTAATAGCGATGTGGCCCTGGAATTTCCGCTAAAAAAGCTTGTCCTGCGTTAACCTGATGAATGCGATTATTCGACTCAAATACACCTTCACCCGAAATTGTATATTGGAATAACAGGAGAGGCCCGTCCGAACGTTCGAGTCCATCCCAATGATAAGAAGGATCGGTTATTGAATCACATCCAGCCGCATACAGTACACACAATTGGAGCTCCTTGTTTTCCGCAAATCGAAACCCATAGGTTCCTCTAGGGATATTCATGTCAGCACTCCTTGTTGCCCTGAATTTTTACTGCGCTCCGCGAATGAAAATATCTACTAGTCTTTGGCCTAGTGAAAAATTGGAACATATTTATGCAGGTTATCTTCCCGATTACCCATTAGCATCAATGTCGAGAAGGTCTCTGCCAGGAAAAACGGATCGTCCGTCCGCAGTCTGTTTTCATCCATTGCCCGTTGGAAATGAGAGGCTAACACTTCGTGAATCTGATGCTCCGCGTTGCGTATATCCTGAATTTGAGTTGGTTCAAGAAAAAGCTCAGCTTCTCTGAGCATGGTTTCAATCTCCGCATGGGGATTGCCCAGTCTGGCCTCTGCCAGACGAACAAGCCCCGACTCCAGATTCTCGGCTTGATCAAGGATAAGCGAGGTTAACCGGCTCACATTCTGTAGCATCGTTGTAAAGGCAACCTTAAAAAGCTCTGGTTTGCTGGTGAAATGATAATAAATGGTTGGTTTTGATACGCTACATGTTTTGCCAATTTGCTGAAGCGTGACTGTTTCGTAGCCATACTCCATGAATAACTGTGAAGCCGTTTGAATAATGGTTTGCTGAATTGAGATATCGTCGTTGCCATGTTTGGGTCTTCCAGGCAATCGTTTGGGTGATTTTTCTGTCATTGAACTTCCCTCCATGAATATTTTATGACAAATAACGATAGTAAGCAAAATCATCTTGTAATTATACTTACCGGTAAGTATAATTATGGAGAGTTAAAAAAGACATATCATTATCCTCATACTAAGGTGGTTTTAAGGTTGAAAACGACACAACGTACTAACAAATGGAAAAAAATAATCATGTGGACCATCTTGTCCATCGTTGTCATCGTGGCCGGCGTTTACGTATATCTCAATTCGGTTACGTATAGTCCCTCTGAGCGAGCTGAAACGGCGATGACAAGTGATGCTCAGGTTAATGTCGCCAAGATTAAGGACGGTTACCGATTTGAACCCGTGGGTACAGAGATAACCAAATCAAATATTATTTTTTATCCAGGCGGTCTGGTTGAACCTGAAAGTTATTCTCCACTTGCCAGAGAAATGGCAGAACAGGGTCACCGCGTCTATATCGCGAACATGCCAATAAACTTGGCGATTTTCGGTCAGAACAAGGCCGATTCCTTTATCGAGGAACATCCTGACGAAGCGTTTGTTATTGGTGGCCATTCTTTGGGAGGGTCATTTGCATCACGGTATGCTGCGGAGCACAATGAGAAGTTGGAAGGTGTCTTTTTCATGGCTTCTTATGCAGATGAAGGAGGTAGCTTGAAGAATACGGATTTGTCTATCTTACTAATTACAGGCTCGGATGACGGAGTGCTTAATAGAGAAGACTGGGAGAACTCCAAAGCAAATCTTCCGGAAGACACGACATATGTGAGTATTGAGGGTGGAAATCACGGTCAATTTGGCTCATACGGCATGCAAAAAGGAGATAATCAACCTGCAATTACAGAAGAAAAGCAGTTGGAAGAGGTAGTTATAGCCCTAGAGAACTGGATGGGTAAATTAAAATAATGTACTAAATGAATGTGTTGAATGGTAATGATCATGGTACGATTAAAGTCGCTATTTTAGCGGCTTTTTTTGTTGTAGAATAAGAATAATGCTTCAATGGAGCAGAGCAGGCTTAGCTGCTTTTACCGATTGGATTTGTCTCAATGATTGGTTTATAGAATTGCTTTAATTAGCACAAATCGTTAACATTAGAAGCATTGTCATCGAATTAGCACCAAAACGGAAGACAGCAAGAGCAAGAACATCAAAAGGAGAAAAGATAATGTTTTTCAGAAAATTTGCTTACACGTTAGTGATCATCCTCGCTGCATTATTGTTCTCAGGTTGTACGTCAGAGTCTTTGCGTGATCTTGGATCACCTCAAGTTTCGGAGGATATGGGATTTGATGAGGTTGCCGACTATATCTCGGAGCACAATGAACTCCCACCAAATTATATTACCAAGAAAGAGGCAAGAGATCTGGGATGGGAACCAAGCGAAGGTAACCTGCGAGAAGTCGCTCCAGGCAAAAGCATCGGCGGCGACGTATTCAGGAACCGGGAAGGATTACTCCCCAACAAAAAAGGCCGGATCTGGTACGAAGCCGATATAAATTACTCAGGAGGACGGCGCGGAAGCGACCGAATTCTATACTCGAATGACGGTCTAATCTACCAGACGACAGATCATTACAAGTCATTTGAACAGTTAAAATAAACGGAGGAAATGATATGAGCATCATTCAGATTAACGGAAACGACTTTCACAGCAAGGAAGAGCTTCATCAAATTTTGCAGAACCAGCTTGAGTTAGACGAGAGCTATGGAGGCAATTTGGACGCTCTATGGGATGTCTTAACTGGGGCTGTAAGCATGCCGCTTACTGTTCAATGGATTGGTTTTGAGAAAAGCAAAGAGATTCTTGGAGATTACGCTGACCAAGTCATGGAATTGTTGCGTGATGTGGAAGGTGAGATCCAAGGATTTACGTTGGAATTATATTACTGAAAAGTATTATGGGTGTTATGAGGCGATGGGCAACCATCGCTTTTTTGGTCTTCACATTTTTACTGAGACACATGTCTAGATCATGCTATTTTCATGGCTTAATAATCAAGGTTGGGGTGATTAGACTTCCTTATACTTTAAACATGGAATAGGGTAGGCAGGATTGTAATCGTTTACTAACGATTGAATATGTAAGCGTATACTATTTCAAAGTGAACCATCGTAATGTCTGGATTGGTTATTACGACTAACACCATTTAGGGGGCAGAAAAATAATGAGAGCTATTTCAAAAATGCTAGGAGCATGTCTCGTAACAAGTGTTGTGTTAGTTTCCGCCGGTTGCGGAAACCCTGGAGAGAATTCTGAATCAAATACGAGTGACCCCAACAGCCCAATTACATTTACCTTCTTCGGTGCAGATGCAAGTCCCAACTGGAACAAAATGCAGGATGCGGTAGGGAAGAAAATTACGGAAGAAACCGGTGTAAGTATTGATGCAGAATTCGATATTTCGAGCGGAGGCGGAAACGACCGCATTTCCTTGATGGCTGCCAGCGGCGATTATCCGGATTTGATTTTCCCCAAAGGTAACTTGACCAGACTCGTTGATGCCGGGGCAATGATTGATTTGACGGATCTGATCGAAGAACACGCCCCCAATTTGAAAAAGATCTACGGTGAGCACTTCAATCGGTTGAAATACAGTAATGACGATCCTTCAATCTATTGGATTCCAACGAATGGTGCGATCGATCAGGTCAGCTTTGATGCGACGAATGGTACCGCCATTCAACATCGTGTAGTCAAGGAACTCGGGTATCCTGAGATCAAAACCTTAAACGATTTCGAAAATGTGCTACGTGAATATTACGAGAAACATCCGACCACAGATGATGGCCAACCCACAATTCCGCTGACGCTTAGTGCAGATGGATGGCGGCGAATGATCACTGTTACTGATCCAGCTGTCATGTCTACTGGAGGACCTGGAGATGGTGAGTATTTCATCAATCCGGACACCTACGAAGCCGTTCTGCATTACAAACGTCCCGAGGAGAAGGAATATTTCCGGTGGTTGAACAAGATGTACAATGAAGGTTTGCTGGACAAGGACAGTTTTGTTCAGAAGGATGACCAGTATAAGTCCAAAATCGCCAGTGGTCGCGTGTTATCCTTGCTTGATCCAAGCTGGGGATTCAGTGATGCGGAAAATGCTTTGAAAAGTGCAGGAAAAGATGATATGACCTACGGATTCTATCCGGTAACGTTAGATGACAGTTTTCAGCGTAAAGATTTCCAGAATATTGGCTTTGATGGTTATGGCATTGGCATTACAGTCGATTGTGAAGATCCTGTCCGTGCCATCAAATTTTTGGATTGGATGTCTTCTGAAGAAGGGCAAGTATTGAGAAACTGGGGCGTTGAAGGCGAGCAATATAACGTGGAAGACGGTGATCGCACCATCCCGGCCGATGTACAGGAACGTAAAAACAAAGACAATAACACATTCACCAAAGAAACCGGAGTAGGCTTGTATTACATTTTTGGTGCTCATTACGGGGATGGCGTCAAAGATTCAACGGATAACTACTATACAACGAATTATCCTGAACAGATTCAGCAAAGTTATTCTGATGAGGAGAAAGAAGCTCTGAAAGGTTATGGCATCACTACATGGAAGGACTTGTTCCCATCGGAAGAGGAGTTCCCGGTGAAAGAGTGGGGCGCTGCTTACAATATGCCGATTCCTTCGGATAGCGGGGATTATAACGTTGTGTACCAGAAAACGCAGGATATTATTCAGAAACGGATCGCCGAAGCGATTACATCCTCTCCAAGTGCCTTTGAAGGCATATACGACAATATGATTACCGAACTTGATAATGCAGGTGCAGTAGCCATGGAACAGCAGTATACGGAGTGGATTAAAGATCGCGTTCGATTGTGGACGGGTAAAGAGATCAATTAACTAGCGTATAATTACAATAATGAGTTGTTTGCAGATCCGAAATATATCAAGAACTAAAAAACATCGAGCCATGCAGGATGGCTTGATGTTTTTTAGTTTAAATTGAATGAGCTCATCATTATCTTGGCAGTGCTTCCATTGCATCACGTCTTTGTTTGATATATCTACCGGGGGAGATGCCGACCATTTTGGTAAAACTGCGAATAAAATTGGCATAGTCACTAAAGCCCGATTGAAAGCATGCATCCGTAATACTCATTCCTTCAGACAGGTGGAATTTGGCCCGTTCAATACGACGACCCAAAATGTAGGAACGGATTGTTAATCCAGTATGCTTTTTGAACTGGCGGCTGATATAAGTACTGTTCATGTAGAACACTTCGGCAAGTTTGCGAAGTGTAATATCTTGATTCAGATGTGTTTCAATATAATCCATGGTTTCACGAACCAGTTCAGGCATAATGTCATTGGGAACAAAGGAATTGTTATGAAACCAGACGTTAATCATGACCAACAATTGGGCTACGGCTGCATTTATTTTGATATCGGTGCCATAAGCATCGGAAGCAAGCAATCTTTCCAGTTCGTTCGTACATTGCAGCATCTGCTTCAAGTTATAGTCGTCTAAATGCACGATGTTGCCTGTTCCTTTGGGGCGATGATCAAAACATGATGATAGATTGGTTGATGGTGTGGAAAGCTGAAATAGATATTTTTTTTTGAGATTGATTGTAATTCGCTCATACTCAGATTCATCCAGAATAAAGGCTCGGTGCATCTCCTCGGGTGACATCACAAGCAGATCACCAGGCTGTACATGGTAACATCGATTTTCTACATAAAAGTGAACGTTGCCACGAAGAAACAGGTAGATCTCGTATGCATTATGGCGATGATAGATTGTTTCCAGCTTATACGTCGTTACGCTGTGTAGATATAAGAGCTCAGGCTGGATGGGATCATAAAAACACTCAGAGGATCCACTCATGAAGTACCTCCCGTCATTTCACGCAATAAATAGAGCGGTTAACGCAATGAAATTGTACTCAGCTTACCTTAAAATGTAATCATCCTATCATGATACCTTTTGTATTGCAAACGCTTTCTCGTAAAAAGCACAACTAAAACAATTATAGGGGGATTCTTTTGATGAATCATCATTCTACACCACAAGCTGGTGAGCAAAAGCAAGATCAAGCTGCCACTCTGGAGAGTATTCCAGGGGAGATTGGAAAGCTTCGTCCCAACGGTAACCCTCTGGTGGCCCACAAATTCGGAGCCGATCCCTATGCTTTGGTATTTAACAATCGAGTCTACTTATATATGACTAGTGATAAGCTGGAATATGATAAAGACGGCCTTCCTCAGAAAAACAGCTACAGTTCAATCAACCGGATTACGGTCATTTCTTCGGATGACTTAATCAACTGGACCGATCATGGAGAGATCAGAGTTGCTGGACCTCAAGGCGCAGCAACATGGGCTTCGCAATCCTGGGCCCCGGCAGCTGCTCATCGAATCTTGGATGGAAAGGACTGTTTCTTTCTTTATTTCGCCAACAATGCCAGTGGAATAGGTGTACTGTCTGCACCCACACCTGTAGGTCCATGGATAGACCCTATAGGAAAAGCACTTATTACAAGAGAGACTCCGGGAGTGGAGGAAGTCACCTGGTTATTCGATCCAGCTGTTATAGTAGATGATGATCATCAGGCTTACATATACTTCGGGGGTGGGATTCCGCAGGGGAAAGCAGGAAGACCTGATACGGCAAGAGTTATGCGATTGGGAGATGATATGATCAGCGTTGCAGGCACAGCGAAGGTGATTCAGGCGCCTTATATGTTTGAAGATGCAGGGATACATAAATATAATAATAATTACTACTTTACGTATTGTTCCAATTTTGTTGAGGGTGATCGGCCAGAGGGCAGTCCACCACCCGGTGAAATTGCATATATGACCAGTGTTCAGCCGATGGGGCCATGGACATATCAGGGAACGTTGCTCCAGAATCCGGGCCACTTTTTTGATGTTGGCGGCAATAACCATCATGCTATATTCCAACTGGCCGATCAGTGGTACGTTGCCTATCATGCTCAGACACTAAGCCAGGCCATGAATATTCCCGATGGTTACCGTTCAACACATCTGAATCGAGTCGAGCATGATGAGGCCACGGGTAAGATCCGGAAGGTACATGCAGATTATCAGGGCGTAGATCAAATCAAGTGCTTCAATCCTTATGAGTGGGTAAGCGGTTCGACGATTGGATGGAGCAGCAGAGTAACAACAGAGCAATATCTTGACTCTGCTGAGATATCTGGATCCGATTCGAATATCATGTCCGCTAAGCTGCAAAATGACAGTTGGATAGCTGTATCCAAGGTCGACTTTGAAAGTGAAGGACCCACAACCTTTACAGCTATTATTGCGAATCAAGGAAGCGAAGGTACGTTGGAACTTCGGCTTGATCGTGCAGACGGACCGTTAATAGCCGAAATCATTGTTCCGTCTTCGACCGGATCTCTTCAATGGATTGAACTAACAACGAAAGTTACGGGTGCAAAAGGTGTACAAGATTTGTATATTAAGCTTAAGAATTCAACAGACAGCTCCATCATCCTTTTAAGAGAATGGAAGTTTAACAGAAAAAATGAGGTGTAATTGAAACATGTATCCAAATCCGATTATTTGGGCTGATTACCCGGATCTTGACGTTATTCGTGTAGAGGACACATATTATATGGTTAGTACAACCATGCATATGATGCCGGGATGTGTCATCCTGCGTTCATATGACCTGATCCATTGGGAAGTAGCCACATATGTATACGACACATTGGACGATACACCTGCACAGCGGCTGGTGGATGGTCAGCACATTTATAGCAAAGGCATGTGGGCTGCATCGCTCCGCTATCATCAAGGGATGTTCTATGTGATCTTTGTGGCGAATGATACCCGAAAAACATACTTGTACACGTCACCCACCATCTCGGGAGTGTGGAAAAAACAAGTAGTCGAAGGGTTTTACCATGATTGCTCCTTATTTTTCGACGATGATGAACGAGCATATCTCGTGTACGGGAATACCGAGATTTATCTGACCGAATTAAGCTCTGATCTGTCCGGGCCCAAACCTGGTGGAGTGCATCGCTTGATTGCAAAAGACGAGCAGCCTCATCACCTTGGTTATGAAGGAGCACATTTTTACAAGATCAATGGTAAATATATAGTGTTCCTGATTCATATAACAAAAGCTTGCGGACGGAGAACACAGGCGTTTTATATGGCAGACTCTCTGGAAGATGTCTTCACTGGTGGAGAAGTATTCAATGACGATATGGATTATTTCAATTCAGGTGTTGCTCAGGGGGGTATCGTGGATACGCCGGATGGAGACTGGTATGCAATGCTGTTTCAGGATCATGGGGCTGTTGGCCGGGTTCCTGTTTTGGTTCCTCTACACTTTGATCAAGGTATACCGGTCTTTGCAAGCAAAGCGCCGAAGCAGATTGATATCCCAAGCACGAGACCAGAGCACCGTTATAACCCGTTAGTGGGTAGCGACAGTTTCAATTATGAACCTGCGGAAGATGGAAGCATCCGACTCCGTGATTTTTGGCAATGGAATCATACACCTAATCATGAACTCTGGTCCGTCACAGAGAAACCGGGGGTGTATCGTGTTCGAACGGGACAGATCAGCCCAAATCTGACGTTTGCGGTAAATACTCTAACCCAGCGTTCAATGGGGCCCGCTTGCGAAGCAATAGTTACGCTTGACGGCAGTCGTCTGAATGATGGGGATTATGCCGGGTTGTGCTTTCTGATCGGTTCGTACGGTATGATTGCTCTTACGAAGCAGGATAGCAAGTTTTACTTGGTCATGCATGCCAGAGATAGTGAGGATTCCACCATATTTGGCAATCTGATCGACCAGAAGCCAGCCACTGAACATGAACGTATCCCGGTATCAGATCCAGTAGTTAAACTAAAAGCATTCGGAAATTTTGAGAACAATCTGGATGAGTGCTCTTTTGCCTATTTCAATGGGGTTGAATGGAGAGATATAGGGATTGTCCACAAAATGATATATAAACTGGATCATTTTATGGGTTGCCGAACGGGGTTGTTTGTATATTCAACTGAAATAGCTGGAGGAACAGCTGACTTTTCAAATTTTGAATATCGCGTGATTAATCCTGTTGAGTAACAATGAAAACACGTAAAAGCCGCCCAACGGCGGCTTTTCGTATTCAATGAGTACAAGTTGTTGTACAATGATATGGATTAAAGTTGACAGAGAGAAGAGAGTTGTTCAAACCGAACTGGGGGCATGTCGTCATGTATAAGAGATGTCTGGACATAACAAAATGGACCTTCATTCTGTTCCTTGCTGTATCCATACCAGCAGGTCATACCGAAGGTAATACCAAACAACATCATCCGCAGCAAGATGGGCAGCAGATTCAACTTCCCGCTACGTTTGAGAGGTATTCTCCTCCCATCGTGGTCTCTTTTGTCAGGGAAACTGGAGATGACCTTGAGCGCATGATTAGTCAGTTACCTGGTGAGACGATACGGGATAATCGCTGGACTCGTTTGTACGAGAAAGAGCTAGGTATTCAAATTCACTATGACTGGACTGCTAATGGAGATGTATACAATCAGAAGTTGGGTGTATCCCTCGCTGCAGGACGTTTTCCAGATGTGGTGAAAGTTAATCCATATCAACTTAGACAACTGAGCAACGCTGGAATGATCGAAGATTTAACTCATGTGTACCAAGAGTATGCTTCCCCACTTACAAAGAGTATATTGGAGGCGGAGGGAAGAGGCGCATTTGATGCGGCAACCATTGATGGCAAACTCATGGCTATTCCCGAATCATCTTCCTCCATTGAGACAGCGCAGTACCTGTGGATTAGAACCGATTGGTTGGAGCAACTGGGGCTACGGCCGCCTGAAACGATGGAAGAGCTTCTCCAGGTTTCGAAAGCGTTTACAGAGGAGGACCCCGACGGGAACGGAGAGCAGGATACGTACGGACTTGCGCTAACAAACCATCTATGGGATCCAGTTATGGGAGCTGCAGGGTTGATGTCCGGCTACGGTGCCTACCCTAATATATGGGTTAAAGATGCAGAAGGAAACCTCACTTATGGAGGTATACAGCCTGAAGTTCGGGAGGCTCTGAAAGTACTGCAAACGTTGTACCGTGAAGGCCAACTTGACCCGGATTTCGGTTATAAAAGTGGAAACAAGGCGTTTCGTCTAGTTCAAGATGGAAAAATAGGGATGCTTTACGGCGAACAGTGGACATCCTTTATGCTTCAGAGCACCCGTGATACAGATACAGATGTAGAATGGCAGGCATATCCCATTGTTGCCAAGTCGGACCGGAGTCTGTTCGTACCGCTACGTTCCAACACTGGGCAATACTTTGCTGTAAAAAAGGGCTTCTCTAATCCGGAAGTTGTTGTAAAGCTCATGAATCTGCATCTGGACATTAACTGGGGGGATCAGGCAGAGTATGAAACATACTACAATGACGACTCCCGAGCTGTGTGGATGCTTTCACCAGTAACTCCTTTTCCCGGTAATAAAAATATAGATGCATACAAACAAATTCGGGATGCCAGAAGTACAGGAGACTTCTCGGCTCTGCAGAATGAAGCTCTCGCCATTCACAAACGCATTGTGGCCTATGAATTGGAAGATGTAGAGAGCGGCTGGGGTTGGAAACAAACCTATGGGCCTTCGGGTGCTTTTAGCATTGCAGATTCTTACGAAAAGAACGGCCAACTTCTCTATGATCAATTCACGGGCGGAATTACGGACACGATGGTTGATCGACAAATTATTCTTCGGGATCTTCAGCTTGAAGCCTATATGAACATTATTCTAGGCAGGTCGATAGATGAGTTTGATCAATTCGTTGAGAACTGGCGCAAGCTGGGGGGAGATCAGATCACATCGGAGGTTAACGCGTGGTTTCGCACCAGCAAGCCAAAGGAGCGCTAATGTTCACTTTATTCTTACAAGGAACCCACTCAGCCCTTGGCATTGGAGGTGAATGTATTGATCAAGATCCCTGCTAAATCATGGTTTAACAGTATATTTGCGCGATTAATAATCACGTATCTGGTATTTGTACTCCCCCTTATTCTTCTTGGCGTGTATCTGTATCATTGGAGTTATGACAATGCAAGCCAGGAAATATCGTTGTCAACGGAAAGACGATTGAACCAATATGTGGTGGAATTGAACAGAGAGATAGAATGGATGGAATTACAGCAGTTTGATATCGTTGAGGATCGAAAACTCAATCGTCTCGCCATTCTCTGGGACATGATGGATCAGGTTGAGCGGCGTGATACATTAAATTACCTGACTGAACGACTCGCTTCATTCAAGAATAGCACTGCTTATATCAAAAACGTTCATGTACATATCCCTTCTGTTGGCAAGAGTATATCCGCGATCCAAGGCATCGACGATTTCGATAAAAGTTCATATCAGTATTTCAGTTCAGGCATGCAAGGAAAAGGTACACGTTTCACTGTGAAAGAGGACGCCTTGAACTTAAGTGCCGTCAGGCTGACAGGCACGAGAGGAGAACCCCCGCTTTTTGTCATTCAAGTGGAGCTAGATACATACCATTTTCAGAATGAACTCACACGGCTTAATTTGTACCCGGAGAGTTCAACTTTTCTGATTGAGGACAAAACGGGGCATGCCATCACAGATAAACATCAAGCTAGTATTATTCTCGCGAATTACCGTGAGCACAGTGTAAAGGGTACACTTGATGGCTTTCGGATGAAAGTCGAGGACACCATGTACCATGTTAGTCAGTTGCATATGGACTCCCTGGGCTTGTCCGTAGCTACATATCTACCTGAGGCAATTGTTACCAAGCCACTTAGCAAGTTCTATCATTGGGCTTGGCTGTTTGCAATTACATCATTTGTTGCCATCACGGCGTATCTCTATTCAAGTTACAAGTTGATTCATATCCCGTTACTGTTGTTGGTGAAAAGATTCAAAAAAATGGAGGGAGGCATGCTTGATGTCCCCATTGCGCATAACCGAAAGGATGAATTTGGCTTCCTCTACACCCGTTTCAATCTAATGATTGAAAATCTTCAATCCCTTATCGATCGAGATTTTAAGAAAACACTGATGATGCAGCGGGCCGAGTTGAAACAGCTTCAATCACAGATTAATCCTCATTTTCTGTACAATAGCTTCTTTATTCTGAATTCACTGGCAAGGACAGGAGAAACCGAACGTATTGAGCAATTCACGAACATGCTCGGAGAGTATTTCAGGTTCATTACCCGGAATGAAACAGATCATGTGAAGTTGAAAGTGGAAGTTGAGCATTCACGAATCTATACAGAGATTCAACAATTACGATTCTCCAGACGAATCAAAGTTGATTTTGGGTCACTACCTGTTGAGATGGAACATATTAAAGTTCCCAGACTCATCATTCAACCCATTATTGAGAATGCCTACGAACACAGCCTTGAAAAGAATACGGACTCCGGGCTTCTAATTATTGGGTTTAATATGGAAGGTTCATATGCCGAGATTACCGTAGAGGATAATGGAAGCGAATTGGATGAGCAACATATTGAAGCTCTTCAACAACGCTTGCATAAGGACGGAGGTACAGACGAAATGACCGCATTAATAAATATTCATCGACGTCTGGTCCTGACGTATGGAGAAGGAAGTGGCCTTTTCCTATCCAGAAGTGAACTACAAGGGTTAAAAGTCACAATTCGAATCCAGTGGAAAGAGGGAGAAAACGAATGTATCGACTTTTGATTGTAGATGACGAGGAGATTATTACAGATAGTCTCTATGAAACGTTCGCCAGACATATACCCGACCAGCTTGACGTATGTAAAGCTTACTCTGCAACAGAAGCATTGTCCTGGATGCAACGTTCGAGAATTGACATTGTTCTAACGGACATCCGCATGCCGGGCATGAGTGGCTTGGAACTGACAGAGCGGATTCAAGCCAGTTGGCCGAATTGTCGCGTCATTTTTCTGACAGGACATAGCGATTTTGATTATGCTTATCAAGCTTTTCAGATGGCGAATGTGCGTTACTTGCTCAAAACGGAAGGTTATGACAAGGTAATGTCAGTTGTAGAAGATGTGATGGAAGAGATCCGGCGAAGTCACAGCATGGTTGAGTTGTTGGAACATTCTCATAAAGTTAATTCGCAGCTTGCACTGATACAGCAAAAAGAGTATTTGCGGAAACTACTTCAAGACTGTACAGCAATTATAGATTCTACTATGGATATGCAGGACGAATTATCCAAACGAGATATAAAATTACAGATCAACTCGCCTGTTTATCTCATATTGGGTCGGTTCAATAATCTGCCAGAGAAGGGTTCGGACCTCACACAAGTTCAGGAATCTGTACGCATTATCGGCTCATCTCTGATGAATGAGCGTACAGTGTGCGCAAGTGTAACGGACCATTATGGGGATACGATCTGGCTGCTTCAGCCGAAGCAGGAGGAAGAGATGACTAATGATAAACTTGTGCGATTTCTAGAAGGTACACTTGAACTGGTGCAGGAAGCATGCATGGTCTCACTCGGCGTATCCATTGCTTTTTCATTAAGTAGTCGAAGCTGCAATTGGTCCGAGTTAACCAAACAATATGAACGTCTGAGATTACTCCAGTGGATGAAAATTGGGGATGGTGTATCCATGGTACTCACGGATCATCGCAATGATCTCTCATCTGATGTACCCAAAGAATCCATGCGGATCTCAAACCGGATCGAGATTATGTCAGGATATTTGGAAACGGGAAGAATTCAGCCATTTTACGATATATTTGAGGAGCTTGCAGGCGAACTGCTGCAACAGGAAATTACGATGGAACGTGCCATGGAGACATACTACAATCTGGCCTTATTATTGCATTCAACGATCAATCGCTGGGGTCTTCAACAGAAGATCCCGGATCAACGAAGCTTGCTGCACTTAGGGGAGTATACATGCATGAAGGATGCAGTACAATTTCTATATCGTGCTGCCGATGAATTAGTCCGCTACAAAAGATCAAATGAACAGGAACGCGCTAACGTTGTAATTCATTCCTTATGCAGTTACGTCAAGGAGAACCTGGAGAAAGATCTCTCTCTGGTGAGATTGGCAGAACTTCATCATTTTAATCCATCCTATCTGTCGCGATTCTTTAAGCAGGAAATGGGAATAAACGTGTCAGAGTTCATTGACGACTGCCGAATACGGAAAGCCAAAGAATTGCTTCAGAACACAAATCTTATGGTACGTGAGGTCGCACTTCAAGTGGGGTATGAGGCTGCACATTCGTTTACCCGACTTTTTAAGAAAATAACGGGAATGACTCCCCAAGAATACCGGGAATCCCTTTTGGTACGTTAATGGTGAATCCTTTGGAAGTGATCAAACCCAAACAACCACAAAAAAACGCAGGAAGAAGAATACATCCTGCGTTTTTTTGTGGTTATTATCTAATTGATAAACAAACCGATTGGGCAATCCACCTTTAGGCCGTGTGGATTTTTTGTCTTCTATAAGCATTGGGACTCGATCCGGCATACGCTTTGAACTTTTTATAGAACCAATCAATATCCTTATAGCCTACCTCAATAGCAATCTCATATATTCGCAGATTCGTGGAAGACAATAACTGCTGGGCCTTTTCCATACGTTGCTGGAGCATATAATCATTGAAAGACATCTTCTCTTCCAACTTGAACTTCTGTCCAAGGTACGCACAGTTAAAATGAAGCATGTCAGAGATCTTCTTCAGCGTGATTTCATCACTCAGATGATCCCGTACATAGGCCTTGACGATACGAATAACATGACTGGAGTGCATGGGTTTACCATTCATTTGAACGGGTGTTTTGAAGAACGACGACGTTTTGTGTGCCGGGTCGGTTTCAAGGTGGGATCTAAGTCCATGCAGACTGTTAAGTAAAGAAGAGGGACTAACAGGATACGGGAGATAATCATTTACCTGATACGTCAGGGCTTTGCGTACGAACCTGAAGTGATCTCTTCCACCCATAAGGAGGATAGGTATCTGACTTTTTTTTCGAATGTCGTTGCATAACCAGAGCCCCGCGGTATCAAACCTCTCTGTATGTACCATAACAAGGGAAAAGTCTCGTTCTGACAATGCGGTCAAAGCCTCGGCCGATGAGAACACACAATTTGCGATAGTATATTGAGCTTTGCTCCGTAGCAACATCTGTTGCAACTCTCCGCACAAACGACGGCTGAAATCCACAAGTAAAATATCATACATGAAGCAATACCTCACCTTCTGCTGAATTGTAGTGCGCTAGATTAACTGAAATTTGACTTAATTTCATTATGGTAATAAAAGAAAGCGCATACAATGTGCATATTTTTGTAGACAGTGCATTTCTTTACCAATTAAAACCTATAATGCAATTTACTTGAGCAAAATTACGCAAATCTATATTCAGCCCGGGTAAACATCTGTATTCTGGCAGGTTGTTTGCGCTTTCATTTGGACGATACACTGTGATAGCAAACGACAATCAGGGGGGAAGACGATGAGAAAAAACAAGTTCATGCTACTGAGCCTGGTATTTGCGGTCTTGTTGGTGATTGCTGCATGCAGTTCTGCACCTACCGCTCAACCCGAGCCGGAAAAGACAACACCACAGGAGGAACAAAAACCCGCGGAAACCGAGCCAAAGAATGAAAACTCCACGCCAGAAATGGACTTTGACATGGGCGGCAGAACCATCAAGGTTGTTGCTTGGTGGGACATGGAAATACAGGGGAACAACCCGGACAACATTCAACGCCTTGAGAATCTCGAAGCGCTGAAGAAAAAACACAACTTTAATATTGAATATGTTTCCATCGATTTCGGTGAATATCAGGAAAAAGTAGTTGCTTCCCTGATGGCCGGTGAACCGCTTGGCGATCTGGTGAGACTGGGCAAAAACTATGCCATCCCGGCATTGACCAAACAGGATCTGTTATGGCCGGTGGATGATTATATTAAAAACGACAAGGTATTCAACCAGAAAACAACCAAGGAATACATGCAGTATGAAGGCAAAGGTTACGGCTTTACCGAGGACCAGTCCTCGTTTATCAACGGGATTTTCTATAATCGTACACTCATGCAAGAGCTCGGCTTGAAGCCACTTCAGGAGTATGTGGATGCCGATGAATGGAACTGGGATACATTCCTCAGCGTTGCAAAGCAAGCGAACAAGGATCGAAACAATGATGGCAAGCTGGATACTTGGGGACTCGCTCAAACGGGCTTGCTGGAACCGATTCTGTATTCCAACGAGGCTTCTCTGACCAAAGATGATAAGCAGAACCTGGAAGATCCAAAAACGAAAGAAGCGTTGAACTTCCTGTCCAAACTGGCTACCGAGAAGGTCGGCAGAGCTTCTGAGGGCGGCGACTGGACAGAGCCATCCACGTTCTTCCGTCAAGGCAACACCTTGATGTATTCAGGTGCCATGTACGAAGTCGAAGGCATTATGACGGATATGCAGGACTACGATATTGGTTTTGTACCATTTCCAAAAGGTCCAAGTGCAACAGCGTATCACTCCGGTGAGTCGCGTTACCAAGCTATAACGATTCCTAAAGCGGTAGAGAATCCGGAACAACTGATGTACATCTGGGAGAAAATTAACGAGATCGATTCGATCTATGAGTATCCGGGACAATCCACACTGGAGACACATCTGACTGATGAAGCAGATATCAACAACGCCAGAGAGGTCGCGGAAGGTATGTTGGTTCTCGACCATAACACATTCCCGTCCTTGCCGTTCTGGGACTTTGATGGGGAGCTCAAAGAAGGGGTATCCGTATCTACGCTGATCGAGAAATACAAGGCTCCTTTCCAGGCAGCGATTGATGAGGTTTACAAATAAGTATTACGTTACACGGGCAGAACGCACCAGTGAAGGTGCGGTCTGTCCGGGTTAGTCAATCGTTCAGTTCTCTCAACGCTTACAGGAAAGGGGATACATTCAAACATGCGGTCACGTAAGAAAAAGGGACTAATCCTGGTGCTTGTCCTGGCCTTGGTGCTCTCCATATGGACACTATATCCATCGCGGGATCGTAATCCGGGAACGGTACATGCGCTTGAGGACTTTGAGGCGGTATCGGGAACCGAGGATTCATTCAGTTATGAGCATTATCTGACTGCTCATGACAATACGGCCAAACCGGGTGAAATTGTACGCATCGAAGGCGAATCTTATGTTCAGGCAGAGGATGGGGAATTTGAGGTTGTGCAAGGGTACGCCGGATTAGATGGAAATGCCGTAATTACGCCGGAAACTGGAACCATTCGTTGGGATGTTCCCGTTCAAGTGAGCGGTTTGTACAACATTCGCATTCACTATTATCCCGTAGAAGGCAAAAGCTCCGGGATCGAACGTAGGCTTGAGCTTAATGGTAAGGTCCCGTTCAGAGGGGCCGATATTCTTCTGTTTGACAGGGTATGGGGGAATCGCGAGGATAACGTCCGGCAGGACGATCGTGGCAACGAGCTTAGACCAAGACAAGTAGAACAGCCTGAATGGCAACTGACTTCCTTCAAGGACAGCGCAGGGTACTTCGAGGAACCGTTTCAGTTTTATTTTGAAAAAGGCAGTCAGAAGTTATCGCTCACTTCATTAAGAGAAAGCATGGCGATCGATTATATTGAGCTATATCAAGAAAGCGAAGTTCCTTCCTATGCAGAGCTGGAGCAGACCTATGCCTCACTCGGCTTGAAACAATCGGCTCCTGTCATGTTGAAAGTTCAGGGGGAGGAAGCTGTTAGCAAATCATCTCCTACACTGGCACCAATCTCGGACCGATCAAGTCCTTCACTCGAGCCTTATAATGTATCGAAAATTCGGATGAACGCCATCGGGGGCATTAACTGGAAACTGCCGGGCGAATGGATTGAATGGGAAATTGACGTGCCTGAAGACGGACTATATCAACTGGCGCTTAAGGTGAAGCAGGATCAATTGCGTGGCATCTATGCCACCCGCAGTCTGACGATTAACGGCGAAGTACCGTTTAAGGAAATGAAACGCATTCGATTTAATTACAGCCCGGCTTGGCAAACTCAGGTGTTGGGTTCGGGAGAGGATAAGCCATATCAGTTTCATCTTGAAAAAGGGAAACACCGAATCCGAATGACGGTTACACTTGGCGACATCGCTCCGCTGCTGCGGACCGTGGAATCCAGCGTGCTGGAACTGAATGAGATGTATCGCAAAATATTAATGATCACCTCCAACAGTCCGGACCCACTGCGGGATTACCAGCTGGAACGGCGTATTCCGGAGATGACGGAGGTGTTTGAACGACAAGCTGACACCTTGCGCTCCGTTGCAGATTACCTGGAAAAGGCCACGGGTGAGCAAAGTGACAAAGTGGCCGTACTTCACGCTATGGTATTGCAGCTTGAAGATATGGCGGCCAGACCAGAGACGGTTCCCAAACGGCTGGATACGTTCAAAATTAACGTAGGTGGTCTCGGCACATGGATTCTATCGGTACGTGAACAGCCGATTACGTTGGATTACCTTGTCGTATCTCCGCCGGGTGAATCGCTGCCAAAAGCGGAAGCAAGCACCGTCCAGCAGGTGAAGCACGAACTGGGCGCATATGTTGCCTCGTATACCGAAGATTACGACAGCATTGGCAACGTGGAACAAAAGAAGGATGCCATCACCGTATGGATCACGACCGGACGAGATCAGGCTCAAGTACTGAAAGGCATGATCGACGATTCGTTTACCCCCGATACGGATGTGTCCGTGCAGTTACGTCTCGTTCCGCCTAATATTTTGCTGCCCGCAACACTCTCGGGGGAAGGACCGGATGTAGCCATGCAGATGGGCGAAGACATTCCGGTGAACTATGCGATGAGGAATGCAACAGCGGATCTGAGCCAGTTCCCCGATTTCGAGGAAATTTCGGGCAGGTTCCGTGAAAGCGGATTGACGCCTTACCGCTATAACGACGGGGTATATGCCCTTCCGGAGCAACAGCATTTTCCAATGCTCTTTTACCGCAAAGATATTCTGAATGAACTGGGCCTCGAACCGCCGAAAACGTGGCAAGACGTATATAACGCCATCGCTGTGCTGCAGAAGCATAACATGGAGTTTTATCTGCCGATTGAGGATACGCTGAACAATGCCAACCTGGTTCCGAATTCAACGTTTGCGATGTTGTTATATCAGAATGACGGAACGTTCTACACCGAAGACCAGAAGAAAAGTGCACTGGATTCGGAGATTTCAATGGACGCGTTCAAACGCTGGACGCAATTTTATACCAATTACAAGTTTCCGCTCAAAGCCGACTTTCCGAACCGCTTCCGTACTGGGGAAATGCCGATCGGGATTGCTGATTACACCACGTATAACATGCTGACGGTTATGGCTCCGGAAATCCGCAATCTCTGGGACTTTACGATTGTTCCGGGTACACAGCTTCCGGATGGGTCCATACGGCATGAAGTGGCCAGCGCTACGAGCGCGGTGATGATGCTTGAAAATGCCGACAACAAGGAAGCGGCGTGGAAGTTCATGAAGTGGTGGACTGATGATCAGACCCAGATTGAATATGGGAGAGAAATGGAAGGCCTTATGGGAGCGGCTGCCCGTTACCCGACGGCCAATATCGAAGCCTTGAAGCAATTGCCTTGGCCTGTGAAGGATTATCAAAATCTAGAGAAACAATGGGAATGGGTACAGGGAATCCCACAGCTTCCTGGAGGTTATTTCACGGGACGACATCTGGACAACGCATTCCGCAAGGTGGTCAATGCTAATGAAAATCCGCGTGAAGCCTTATCGGACTATGTGTTGTACATTGATGATGAAATTGAGTTGAAACGCAAGGAATTTAATCTGAAATAGAGGAAAGGGAGGGTAACGGTTGCAAGCTAAAACTACCAAGACAGCCGCCGCTCCTGCCGTCCATACCCGCCAGGTCGGCTGGTGGTCCCTATTGAAGCGGGATCTGTATCTCAGCAGGCATTATTATGTATTGATGGCACCGTTTATGCTGATTTTTTTCATGTTTACTGTCATTCCGGTCGGCATTTCACTCGGGCTCAGCTTTTTTCACTTCAATATGCTGGAGCTGCCGCGATTTGTCGGCTGGCAGAACTATTCCCGGCTTTTCCTGAACGATGACGTATTTCTGATCGCGCTCAAAAACACGCTGCTTTTTGCCGTGATTACAGGCCCTATCAGTTATATTGCCTGCTTTTTGTTTGCGTGGATCATCAATGAGCTGTCTCCTAAAATTCGAGCGGTCATGACGCTGGTTTTCTATGCCCCATCCATATCGGGCAACGTCTTTTTCATCTGGCTGATCATCTTCTCGGGTGACAGCTACGGGTATATGAACGGCTTCCTAATGCGCCTTGGCGTCGTACTGGAACCGATCCAATGGCTCGCAGACGAGAAGTATGTACTGGCAATCGTCATTATTGTACAGCTGTGGCTGAGCCTGGGAACCAGCTTCCTGGCCTTTATTGCAGGACTGCAAACCATTGATCGTTCTCTGGTTGAAGCAGGAACCGTAGACGGGATCAAAAACCGCTGGCAGGAGCTCTGGTACATCACCTTGCCTTCGATGAGACCGCAGCTGATGTTTGGTGCGGTAATGCAGATTACTGCTTCCTTCGCCGTAGCTGAGATCTCCATCGCACTGGCAGGTTTCCCGAGTGTAAACTATGCGGCACACACAGTTGTCACGCATCTGATGGACTTCGGAACCATTCGTTTCGAGATGGGGTATGCCTCGGCCATCGCAACGGTTCTGTTTGCCCTGATGCTGGGTACAAACGTTTTCACGCAAAAAATGCTTAGAAAGATAGGTGAATGACGATGACCAGCAAAGTACGTGCCGTGTTTGGCATGCCAAAAAGGCTCAATCGGTCATTTACCGTCAGCCTGATGTTATTTGCATTGCTGGGCGTGTTCGGCTCCTTTATGGTGCTTCCGCTCATCTATGCTGTCAACAATGCATTCAAGCCGCTGGATGAGCTGTTTATTTTTCCGCCGCGCTTCTGGGTGAACAATCCGACAACGGAGAATTTTGCCGATCTGATCAACCTCATGGGCAATTCGTGGGTGCCGTTATCCCGCTATATTGCCAACACATTGCTCATTACGATACTTGGCACAGCGGGGCATATCCTTCTTGCATCTGCAGCGGCTTATCCGCTGGCGAAATATCGTTTTCCGGGTTCCAAAGTGTTGTTCACCATTGTCATTCTGTCCCTGATGTTCTCGCCGCATGTTACGGCGATTCCGAACTACATGGTCATGTCCTGGCTTGGCTGGATTAACACTCATGCGTCCATTATTGTGCCATCACTTGCGTTCTCGCTGGGACTTTTCCTGATGAAACAGTTCATGGAACAGATTCCCGATGCTTTGCTGGAGGCAGCCAAAATCGACGGAGCCAATGAATACCGGATATTCTGGAGCATCGTGATGCCTAATGTGAAGCCGGCATGGCTCACGCTCATGATCCTTCAGTTTCCAGCGTTATGGGGAACGGATGGCGGGAGTTTCATTTACAGTGAAAATCTCAAAACACTGCATTATGCGCTCAGTCAGATTGTGCAGGGAGGGATTGCAAGAGCCGGTGTAGGTGCGGCTGTTGCCTTGCTGCTGATGATCGTACCGATCACCCTGTTTATCATCTCTCAGAGCAGTGTTATGCAGACGATGGCCACTTCGGGCATGAAAGAATAGAAAGGAGGCAGCGAGGTGCGGAGAAGCACATGGAAAAAACGTAAATCGATCATCATGGGCATGATCTGCCTCCTGTTGTTCGTTCAAGAGGCGCCCTACGTGAGTGCAGACGGTAAAACGGATGCGTATCATTATTCATTCTGGGGTGACGCAGTTCCGGCACCGGCGGCATATGAGGCAACAACCATTATCACCGGCAAGAAGCTGAACACAACTCCTATGAAAGAGCCTAGCGACATGCATGTTACCGCCAATCAGCACGTCTTTGTGCTCGATTCGGGTAACGGCCGCATCATTGAGATGGATCGCAACTTCAAGTTGGTACGGACCATTGATTCATTTGAGCAGGAAGGCAAGGAAGATCATTTTAAAAATCCACAGGGATTGTACGTCACGGAAAAAGGTCATCTGCTGGTCGCTGATTCGGATAATCACCGGGTGGTGCATCTGGATGAACAGGGGAAGCTGGTCAAGATCGTGTCTGAACCAAAATCGGATCTGTTAAAAGCAGACTTCCAGTTCAAACCGATGCGCATTGTTATGGACAAAGGGGAGCGTATCTACGTCATGGCCGAAGGCGTATTTGATGGATTCATGGAGTTCAGCGCCGACGGTACATTCTCTTCCTTCATTGGAGCGAACAGAGTTCAGGTGGACCCGGTGGAGTATCTGTGGAAACGGTTTGCAACACGGGAGCAGCGCAGTCAGATGGTGATGTTCACTCCAACGGAATTTACCAATCTGGATATGGATGAAGAGGGCTTTATCTACGCCACTAGCGGGGATCGCGGTAAAGATCCGGTCAAGAAGCTGAATGCCCAGGGTACAGACATTTTGCGAAGAGAAGGCTATCAGACTCCGCAGGGTGATTTGCTGTATACCCAGGAAGCAGGACCATCCCGCCTGATTGATGTGGATGTGGGTGACAGTGACATGTATTCCGTACTGGATTCCAGCAAGGGCCGAATCTTCACCTACAATGGAGACGGATACCTGCTCCATATTTATGGCGGCATTGGTAACCGATTGGGCCAGTTTAATACACCTGTTGCTCTGGAACGTGCGGGAGACCGGATGTTAGTTCTGGATAAAGCGCTGGGTGAAATCACCGTCTTTCAAACAACTGAATACGGACGTACGCTCCACGAAGCGGTGCGCAGCTATTATAACGGTGATGAAGATCAATCTTCGGTGCTGTTTGCCCAAGCTGCCGAGATGAACGCTAACTTGGAATACGCGTATGCGGGAATTGGCAAAGCACTGCTTCGTCAGAAGGAATACGCCGAGTCTGCGAAATATTTCAAGCGTAGCATGGAGCCCAAAGGGTATTCCAAAGCTTTTCTTTTGTACCGCAAAGAGCTGATGCGTGAGCATTTTTCATGGATGATGTCCGGTATATTCCTGGCTGTCGCTGCGATTGTCACCGTCATCATCGTTCGCAGGCAGAAAAGGAGGACTAAGAATGCAGGCATCAAGTAAGCAACTATACCAGTACCCGCTGCATCTGATTTTTCATCCGTTTGACGGATACTGGGAATTGAAGTATGAACGGAACCAGAGAAACTCACTGCTGATTGCTTTCATGATCCTGGTGCTTCTGGTCATCACCAAAATTTTGCATGCCCAGTACAGCGGTTTTCTCATTAATCTCAGTAATCCAAAGTACCTGAACAGTCTGCTCGAAATGTTATATGTCATTATACCGGTACTGTTTTGGTGTGTGGCTAACTGGTCGTTAACCACATTGATGGACGGGGAAGGCAAGTTCTCCGAAATTTTCATGTCAACGTGTTTTGCACTGGTACCGTTGTTACTCATTCATTTCCCATGGATCTGGCTGAGTCTTGTGATCTCTGCGCAGGAAACTGCCTTTTATTATTTCTCCAATGCACTCGCCGTTGCATGGACGGTATATCTGTTATTTGTGGGGAATATGACGGTTCATCAGTACACACCAGCCAAAACGGTGCTCACCATGCTACTGACACTTGTAGCGATGGCGTTTATGGCATTTCTGTGCCTGTTATTCTTTAGTCTTGTACAGCAGATTGTATCGTTTGTCGTAACCATCTATCAGGAATTAGTGCTTCGGGGCTAAGGGAGGAGGAAATTGTTATGAATTATACCGTAGCCAAAAAAATAACAGGAATGCTGCTCGCGGGTAGTCTGCTTCTTGGCGGTTGTCAATTCTCGCCAACACCGCTCGCTCACGAGACAGTGACTGCCGCAGATCCGACGGACTTTCCCTCCCTGCCTCCCGGAGAGAAACTGAAATCATCTTTCAGCGATGTCCGCCTTCCCGGCATGGTAGGCATTGCGCAGAATGCTGCGCTGCAGTTGTTCATTAACGAAGAGACTGCTGAGATTGCCGTGATTCACACGCAGAGCGGCCAGATCTGGCGCAGCAATCCTGCAGATCGTGAGCAGGATGGGGTTGCAGCCGGGATAAACAAAGACCTTTTGTCATCACAAACGAAGCTCAGCTTCTTCAACAGCCTCGGACAGAGCAGCACCGTGAATTCCTTCACGGATAGTGTTGCACACAAGCAGATAAGCTATGAGGTGCTGCCAAGCGGCGTGCGGGTCCACTACCAGTTTGGAAGCACTGAGCGATCCATAGAAGACTTGCCGATGAAGATCAGCAAGGAGCGATTTGAACAAAAGCTGCTTGCACAGCTAGACAAGGCCGGGCAGCGGGCCTTGAAGGTCGGCTATGCGGAAGACAAGGATGAAGGCGCTTACGTCCGGATTGATAAGGCGATGCAAGGATTGCAATTGTCCCGGGCTTTGAAGGCTTTTGACACAGCCGGTTACACATCGGAGGATCTGGCTCAGGATCATGCCGAGTTCGGCATTGAAGAGGAACGAAGTGGACCACGACTATTTATGCTTACGATGGAATATGAGCTGGATGGAGAGGATCTGCTCGTGCGTGTTCCGTCCTCAGGCATTCATTTTCCGGAGGAATATCCGATCAACAGCATATCTGTAATGGATTACTTCGGGGCCGGGGGTTTAGAAGAAGAGGGCTCCATACTGGTGCCGGACGGTTCGGGAGCGCTGATCCATTTTAACAATGGCAAGCTGCAGTATCCTGCCTATCAACAAGATATATACGGACCGGATATGACCATGAAACTGCGGGAAGCAAGTTCGAATGAAGCCAGAGCCAGGTTGCCGGTATTTGGACTGATTCGGAAAGAGGGGGCTTTCCTGGGCATTATTGAACAAGGGGATGCCGTCGCAGTTGTGAATGCCGATATCAGCGGTAAGCTGAACAGTTACAACAACGTATATCCCAGCTTCTATGTAGTGAACAAGAGCGATGTGACGCTTCAGGCAAGTGATATGGTTCGTACACTTCCGAAATTCCAGAAGAAACCGACCGCGTCTGATTTCGTCGTTCGATATGCTTTTGTCGGGGCGGATAAGGCCTCGTACTCGGGGCTTGCATCTCTCTATCGGGATTATCTGATGCAAAACGGCGGACTTCCCGAGTTGAACGCCAGCAAGGAGCAAAGTAACGTTCCCTTTTATCTTCAACTGTTCGGCGGCATGACAACAAGGCAGCATATGCTGGGCATACCGTATGATTCAACGGAGGCTTTGACCACGTTTGATGAAGCCAAAAACATTCTCTCCGCCTTGACGGAGAAGAAGGTATCCAATATTCAGGTGCGCTATGCGGGATGGCTTAACGGCGGGCTTCATCATCGACTGCCGGATTCCATTCAAGTAGACGGCGCGGTAGGCGGAAAAAAGGGATTGCGGGAATTCAGCGCATACACCCAAGAAGCGGGCATCGGTTTCTATCCCGATATCGCTCTGCTGAATGTGCAATCCAAAAAAGGGTTTAAACCGTCCAAAGAAGCTTCACGCACATTAACTCAGGAACCGGCGGTCTTGTATCCGATGAACCAGGCCATACAGCGGCGGGACCGGGATCGTTCACCATCCTATGTGCTATCGCCCAACTTGCTGGAGGACGTGACGGCAGACATGTTAGATGAGCTCAGGTCCCTTCAAAAGGATGGACTGTCGCTGAGCCTGAATGATCTGGCAGCTCAGTTAAACAGCGATATGAATCCGAAAAAGCTGGTGGACCGAACACAAGCGCTTGGCTCCGTGAAGAAGGCACTTGAACAGATCGGACAGCAGGCTGGCTCGCTTGTTGCTGAAGGCGGGAACGCTTATGCCCTGCCGTATGTAACTGGTCTGACAGATGCGCCAATGACCAGCAGTCGTTTCAAGCTGGAGGATGAAGAGATTCCGTTCTATCAGCTCATTGTACACGGCAGCATCGGTTATACGGGGACGCCATACAATCTCTCCACATATACCAATGCAAGGCAATATGTGCTGAAGTTGATTGAATATGGAGCCAGTCCTTACTTTGCATGGTTTAATGCGCCAAACCATGTTGTGAAAGAAACGGATTATGATGATCTCTACGCGGCGAATTATGAACAATGGATCGATCTGGCTGCCGAGATCTACAACGAGGTGAACCAGGTGAACCAGCCGTTTGCCGGACGTTCTATGATATCTCATGAATCCCTGGAGGAGGGCGTCTTCCGGACAACATATGAAGGTGGCGGGTTCGTAATCGTCAATTATAACGACTTCCCTGTAGAAGTTGACAACGATACAGTGGAAGCCCAAAGCTATGTGACTGGTGGTGAGCAGCTCTGAAGACGCTCCTGAAATGGAAATGGGGAAGTCGTACGTATGCTCAGCAGAAAGCCATGTGGGGCGTAATCTACGTGCTTCCCTGGCTCATTGGTTTTGTGTTGTTTTTCTTCATTCCGCTGTTAGCCTCTCTGCGATACAGCATGAGTACAATTCAGGCTAACGCGGAAGGCATAGCGATTCAGTTTAACGGTGTTGCCAATTACATTCAGGCGCTGACCGTCAATACAAGCTTTAACCGTGCGTTAATTGAGGCGATCACAGACGTACTCATCAACGTACCGCTTATCGTTATATTCAGTCTGTTCCTTGCCGTCATCCTGAATCAGAAGTTCAGGGGCCGGGCTGTAGCGCGGTCGATCTTTTTCCTGCCCGTTATTCTCGCATCGGGAGTGATTATGACACTGGAGAGCACCAGCCTGATTGAAGCGGTTAATCAGAGCAGCACAGGTGGAAGCTCACTCGGGACATTTGAACTCGAAAATCTGATGGTTAACGCCGGAGTGAGCGATTGGATCGTCACGTATCTGAGCAGCGCCGTAGATCGGATCTATCAGATCGTCAGTCAATCCGGTGTACAAATTTTGATTTTTTTGGCAGGGATCCAGACGATTTCCCCTCAACTGTATGAGGCTTCGAAGATGGAAGGGGCGACGGGTTATGAAGCCTTCTGGAAAATTACGTTCCCGATGGTCAGCCCGCTTATTTTTGTCAATGCGATCTATACAATCATTGATTCGTTTGCCAATAACGCCATGACGGAACTGATCCGGGATACCGGCTTCGTCAAATTTGACTTTGGATTAAGTTCTGCCATGGCATGGGTCTACTTTCTGGCCATTGCCATCATTCTGGTTATCGTATCCATCATTTTCTCGAAGCGAGTCTTCTATCAAGATTAGAAAGGAGGGTGTCCCACTTGACAACATCACGATTATTATCGCTGGAGCATTGGAAAGGCTGGCTGTGGGCCATGATCCGATTCGTTCTGATTACCGGGCTTTCCTTCGTTATTCTGTTTCCCATATTTCAGAAGGTTTCCACATCCATCAAAGCTAAAGGTGATCTGTATTCGGCAGTGGTGGTGTGGATTCCACAGAACTTCTCCATCGACAATTTCAAAGAGGCGATACGCGTAATGGATTACTGGGCAACGCTGTTTAATACGTTTGCCCTGTCTGCAACGACTACACTGCTGACTACAGCATCCTGTGCACTTGCAGGATACGGATTCGCCAGACTGAAATTCAGGGGAAGCAACTGGCTGTTTGCTGGTGTAATTCTGACGATTCTTGTACCGCCAACGACCATTCTCATTCCGGTATATTTGAATCTGAAAAGCTTTGACCTGATGGGGCTTATGACGCTTATAGCCGGCAAACCTGTTAATTTGCTTAACACCTATTGGCCGTTTATTCTTACGGCGATTACGGCCAATTCACTTAAGGCCGGCTTGTACATCTTTATCTTCCGGCAATTCTTCAGGGGTATTCCGAAGGAAGTGGAGGAGGCGGCCTATGTGGACGGCGCGGGCATCGGACGAACATTTTCAAGAATCATGCTGCCCAATGCCATTCCGTCCATGGTAACAGTCATGCTGTTTTCCTTCGTATGGCAGTGGAACGACAGCTTCTATACGACGACTTATCTGACTTCAAGTAAAGTCATGTCGACTCAGTTATCGTCCCTTCCGTATAATCTGGCCCAGCAGGTTACTGACGGTGCAGCTTCCCAGGCCGATCCGTTCTATCTGAGTATGATCCAGGATACAGGAATTCTTCTTGCCATTCTGCCTTTGATCGTCATCTATTTGTTTGTGCAACGATATTTCGTAGAGAGTGTAGAGCGTACGGGAATCGTCGGTTAAGTTAAGTTCTTCTGTACGTTTGGAGTGGGATCAGACTGGAAGAGGGAGGAGGAACTTCATGCAACATTCTATCTGTGAAAAGGGGGCATGTAACGATCTCATGAACGTCTGCTCACAGCAGAACCGCGATCCTTCCCTGCGCAGGATCCCCCTGCTGGTGTGGAACGGGCTACGGGAGCGGGCGCCGACCTGAGCGATCTGTTTGATCAGAGATACTCTGACGCAGCTTACCCGCAATATTGCAAGGCAATATATCAGATCAGGAGGAATTAAAGTGAAGAAGTTCATGACATCTTGTAAACTTGTACTCATTCTGGCTTTATTAATTACAATTGCTCCATGGGGAGGCAGCCGCGCCGAAGCATGGGTGGGTATGCCGATGGGCAAGCTTCACGTAAACGGCAAAAACCTGGTGAACAGCAACAACCAGCCTGTGCTTCTGAACGGTTGGCATCAACCCTCAGGTGCCTACTGGACATATCAGGACAGCAATTATTATCTCAACCTGCACGGTAATAACCGTCATGCAGCTACACTGGCTTATCTGAAAGACATTACTGATACATTTGCGGACACCAGCGCGAAATACGGAAGCAATCATGGCTGGAATATGAATCAGGTACGTCTGTTCATCGATCGTCAGGACATGGGAGATGTGGCTGCTGGTACATATAACTTTGCCGGTGTGCAGACCGTTACGCAAAATGTAATTATTCCGTACATTCAATATGCCAAAACAAAAGGTGTCTATGTTGTCCTGGGACTGGACTTCACATTGAAGGATGATCAGGCAACAACACCTGCCAACCTGCAAAAATTCAACGAAATCTGGGGTTATCTCGCTTCACGCCCGGAGATCAAAAGTGCAGACAACGTTCACTTCGAACTGATCAACGAACCGGTGAAATCCTATGCCAATGGACATTGGGGTGGATACAACGGGGAAAATGACTTTGTGGATCACTGGAATGACTTGCGTAATTTCCAAAATTCCATGATTTCAACAATTCGCAGCAAAGGTGCGGACAATGTCATCTGGGCGGCAGGTCTGGGATACAACCAATTTTACAGCTTGACGGCAAGCCACCCATTGACTGATCCGCTCAATAACTATGGATATGCGGTTCACTGGTACCCTGGTTATGGCGCATATGACAACTTCTCTATCCTGCAAGACCAGTGGAATACCAACGTGAAGGCAGCAGCTGACAAATATCCGATTAACATTACCGAGGTAACCTGGTTCAAAAACAAACCTGGCGATTCGGCCTATTGGAACTTGTTTAATGGCAGCAATGAAGGGTTTGGCACCAATACCAAAACGATTTTCAACGCAGCAGGCAATGTCAGCATTGCAGCTCATATGAACGGATTCATTCTGGAGCCGGGCCAACGCAGTTCTTTTGCTGACCCAACGGCTGGACTGAAATGGGATGGAGATGCTTCACGGAGTGCCATGGGACGATTCCTGTTCAACTGGTACCATGAACGTGCCCAGACTTATCCGGGCAGTGGACAAGGTGGCGGACCGACAACGGGTCTTGTATCCGGTGCAACTTATAAAATCGTAGCCCGGCATTCCAACAAAGTTGTTGATGTTCCTGGTGGTCAAAATGAAAATAATCTTCAGCTCCAGCAGTGGAGCGATCTGGGCGGTAACCCCCAGAAGTGGGTTCTGACTTCGATCGGTAACGGCAACTATACACTGACAAGTGTGAACTCGCCGGACAAAGTCATCGACATTCGCAACGGTACCCTCACCAATGGGGAAGCGGTTCAACTCATGAGCAATCTGAACACAACCGCTCAGCATTTTAAGGTCAACGATCTTGGTAACGGTTACTGGAGTATCATTAACGTGAACAGCAATAAAGCGATTGAAGTGGCAAACGCTTCCACTTCGGACGGAGCCAAGCTGCAGCAGAACACCTACACAGGTGCTACAAACCAACAATGGAAATTTGTTGCCGTTAGCAATTAATAAGGACAATGTTAAACAAAAACCTCCCCAAGTCATTCCATGTCTTGGCGAGGTTTTTTGCGTTTATTTTTAATACTTTGGGAATGAGACCATGCGAAGGTAAAATACAACTATATTTGTGCGTCAACCCGCAGAGTGACAATTATTTTCATGCAAGCATTGTACGCTGCAGTATGTAAATGTACCATAAGGAAGAAGTTGTACCTTCACCAGGAAGAAATGCCCGGTGTATCATTGAACAGCTACCTTATCACAGAGAAATGTAAGCGCTTGATAAAAAAAGGGAGGGTACATATGCAGCTCCTATGGTCCAAATTTTCACCCGTGTTCCGCCGATTCCTCATTTCGTATCTTGTCATTCTAATGATTCCTCAAATTGCGGGATATGCCTCTTACCGAGCTTCCATTGAAGCAGCCCGTTCCAGCTCCATTGAGAACAGTTTGAAGTCGCTGAGTCTTGGCAAAGAGATCATTGAGCGAAATCTTCTTCAAGTCGAAGCTTTTACCAGACAGCTTGCCGTCAATCCCGATTTGCAAAATTTAATTGCTGGCCCAAAGCCGCATGATCTCTACAATGTCTACGGTATGAACCGCATGCAGCGGAGCCTCTCCATGTACAGCAGTACCAATGATTACTTGTCTCATTTCTTCATTCACATTCCGAACTACAATGCCATCATCACACCAAGAACTGTGTATTATCGTCCAGAGCATTATTATGCTGCCAATCAGCTGGACGGTATGTCGTTTGAACAATGGCATGACCAAATTCTCAAACAACCACACTTTAATGAAATCATACCGCTTCGAAACTATAAACGTGAAATACTGGGCACTGTGCTTGCAGACGTTCCCGCCATTACGTTTCTGCAATCTCTGCCTTTGAACAGCTTCAACAAACCGCAAGCGACGATTGGTGTCATGATTGATCAGGATCAGATGGCCAGCCTTACTCAAAATATTGTGGATCAATATGGCGGCTGGACTCTCGTCACCGATGCGGAAGGGCAGATCATTTTCTCCCTTGGCATTGAACAGGCTGAGGCTGAGCAAATGGCACAGAATCATCGGAGAGACGGTAACACCGGGGAAACGGAGTTGAACGTGCAGAATGTACAGCCTGGAAGTGATGGTCGGCTGCTGATATCGATACAGTCCAGTCAAAATGGATGGAATTACATGGCAGGGATTCCGGAGAAAGCACTCATGACAAAAGCGGACCAAATCAAACAAGTCACGCTGGTCTTTACTTTGGCAACCATTGCCTTGGGACTGTTATTCGGGCTGGTTCTGGCCTATCGGAATAGTGCACCCGTTTACAGATTGTTGGCCTCTTTTCGGGAACAAATCACCGAGTCTCCAGGCAGACGGGGCAATGAATATGATTTTTTGGCAAGCCATATTAACAATCTGATTGCTAATAATGACTCACTTAAAAACGCCATGAATGAGCAGATTCCGTTATTGAGAGACGGTTTTATCAAACGTTTGTTAACCGGAGAAGTCTATACCTCACTTGAGTTGGAGGTTATCTCATCCCAGGCGCACATTTCTCTTCATAGCAGTAAGGGCTTGGCAGGCTTAGTGAAGGTAAACGGATATGCCAATCCGGACAGTGAAGAAACTATCCATGAACTGGGTGTTGCAAGGCTGCTTATCAAACAAGTACTTACAGAATGGAATGCACAGCTGCTGATCACGGATTGGGGAACAGACCAGATCGCTTTTGCCTGTCCATTGGATGAGAACTCACTGAATGAAGCTATGGGGAGATGTGAAAAAGAGCTGAACACCTTGATGGAAGTGATCTACCAGGAGCATCGGATATCCACAACAATTGGCACAGGTGCAGCTTACGAGGTCTGGAATGATGCGGGTCGCTCCTTTGACGAAGCCAAACAAGCTCTGGATTATGCCATTCATATGGGAACAGATCATCTGGTGAGATTTGAAGATACGATGAAGGAAAATGAAATGTACTATTATCCGATTGAGTCTGAACAGCGCCTGCTGAACACGATCAAAGTCGGTGAGCCTGAAGAGGCGATACGCATTCTGGAGCAATTGTTTCTTCGTAATTTAGAGGAGCGGGAACTGTCCTACGAGATGACGCAGCAGTTCATCATGGAGCTAAAGGGAACTTTTCTGAAGCTGGACGAACCAAAATTCAAGCTGGATGCCTCCCTGCTTGAGGAATATAAATCTCGAGTGACATCCATTCAGATGACAGAAACGATTACTTCGCTGCGTGCAAAATTCAAACAGTTAACAGAAGACATCTGTGGTGATTTCCAGAGAAGAAGAGCAGGAGCACATGCGGATACTGTAAACGAAATGATTTGTTTTATCCAACATAATTATGGGGATGCAAACTTGACGATCTATCGGATTGCCGAGCACATGAGCAAGTCCGAGAAGTTTATATCCCAACTGTTCAAAGAACATACAGGAGTGAATCTTTCCGATTATGTAGAACGGGTACGCATTGATGCTGCCTCGAACTTGTTGCACTCTACCGGTCAGACCATTGACGAAATAGCGGAGGCCACCGGGTATAATAGTGCACATTCATTCCGCCGAGCTTTCAAGCGGGTACGCGGCATTTCTCCGAGTGTGTTTCGGAAAATGGACGTTCATAGCAGTTAATGTAGGCTGTTTCTCGGGAAACTATATTCGCTTTTTGTACTTTCTCAGCGTAATTGTACCTTTACGCATCCCCAGCGCAATCTTATGATTACTCAAAAAGTAAGCGCTACCAAGTCGAGTTGCAGTTCAGCACGATTTGGAGCCAAGAATGGGGGGATGATTCTGAGAACCACAATGACCAGTGAATCAAAGTCCGTGGAGAAACCAAGTAAACCGTTTGCCTTGAAGCAAGCATTATCCAGAAGCTGGAGGCGACATTGGCAGCTGTATCTGCTGATCCTGCCACCGATTGCTTACTTTATTATTTTCAAGTATGTACCCATGGTGAATGCGGTCCTGGCATTTAAAGATTACAACGTCATCAAGGGGATCTGGGGCAGTCCGTGGGCCGGAACCAAGTATTTCGAATTACTTTTTCAGAATCCGGCGTTTGTCATGCTGATCAAGAACACGCTCTACATTTCGTTTTACAGCCTGATCGTTGGTTTCCCGATTCCTATATTACTGGCGCTGGCGCTGAACGAAATCAAAAACATACGATTCAAAAAAACAGTACAAATGGTGACGTATGCTCCATATTTCATCTCTACCGTTGTTATGGTCTCCATCATTATGCTCTTTCTGTCTCCTAGGCTGGGTATTGTCAACACGATTGCAGGTGCCCTTGGTTTCGAAGGGGTGAATTTTCTCGGTGAGCCTGGACTGTTTCGATCCATCTATGTATTCTCTGATGTGTGGCAGGGAATGGGGTACTCCGCTGTGATATATCTGGCTGCTCTGGCAGGTGTTGATCCATCCCTATATGAAGCCGCCAAAGTGGACGGAGCCAACCGAATACAGAAAATCATCAATGTTGATCTGCCTGGACTACTTCCGGCAGCCGTCATCATTCTGATCCTGAGTGTAGGGAATATCATGGCTGTTGGGTTCGAAAAAATATATTTGCTGCAAAATCCGCTCAACCTGTCTGCTTCGGAGATCATCTCCACGTATGTCTATAAAATAGGATTGCTGAATGCCAATTACAGCTTCGCTACTGCGGTTGGCCTGTTCAACTCGGTGATTAACCTGATTCTGCTATTAATCGTAAACGCGGTCGCCAAGCGACTGTCCAATACAAGCTTATGGTAACGGGAGCGAAAGGAGGAGAACCAACCCATGCCTAACACACAGACAAATGCAGGTCGTTCGCGGATCAAGAGCAGCAGTACGATTCGTGAATCCTGGGGAGACCGCGTATTTATAACGGTTGTTTACTTCATGCTGACAGTGGTGCTGATTGCCGTGCTGTATCCCTTGATATATATTGTGAGTTCTTCGCTCAGCAGCCCTGCTGCCGTCTCCTCGGGAAAAGTCTGGTTGTGGCCCATTGACCTGACGTTTGACGGTTACAAGTCTGTATTGCGGAATGATCAAGTCCTTACCGGTTATGCCAATTCCCTTTTTTATACAGCCTGCGGCACCTTCATCAGCGTGGCACTGACCATTATGATTGCTTATCCATTATCCAAAAAAACGTTTGTTGGTCGCAGCTCGTTAATGATGTTTATTACCTTCACCATGCTGTTCTCGGGCGGTTTGATCCCTACCTATCTGGTGGTCAAAACCATGGGACTGATTGATACCCGCTGGGCGTTGCTGATTCCCAATGCCGTCTGGGTATGGCAAGTCATCATTGCCCGTACCTTTTTTCAGAATTCGATACCGGAAGAATTGTCCGAAGCAGCAGACATCGATGGCTGCAGTGACATCCGGTTTATCTTCAGTATTATCCTGCCACTCGCCAAACCGATTATCGCCGTGTTGTCACTTATGTACGCAGTCGGTCAGTGGAATGCATACTTTGACGCCCTCATCTATCTGAAATCACAGTCGCTCTATCCGCTACAGCTGATATTGCGCAGTATTCTTATTCTGAACAGCAGTACGGGGAACATGGATGCATCGGAAATGATCAAACAGCAGCAGATGGCTGAACTCATGAAGTACTCGTTAATTGTGATGGCCAGCTTGCCGGTGCTAATCATCTATCCTTTTGTTCAACGGTATTTCGTGCAAGGCATGTTGATTGGCTCAGTCAAAGGATAAGTTCATTTTTTCTATTATTCATGAAGGAGAGGATTGTATTGAAAAAAGCGGGATTCATCATTCTTGCCTGTATGCTGTTTACCTCGTTGGTACTTGCCGGATGTTCAAGTTCTGATAAGGGGAACGAGGAAGGCAGCGATCCATCAGGCAAGACGGCCATTAATGTGTTTGCCCACCAGGGTTCGGATACCAACCTGTCCACTAATAAATTCACGAAGAAAATGGAAGAGAAGTTTGATATTCAGTTCAACTGGACTACGGTTCCATTCGACGGTGCAGCGGAGAAAAGACAGATTTCACTGGCTTCCGGTGATTATCCGGACTTGTATCTGCTCATCCCTTGGGTAGATCGTTTCTCCCAGACAGACTTGTTGAAGTTTGGTCAGCAGGGGGTTATTTTGCCGCTGAATGATCTGATTGAGGAGCATGCTCCCAATATTAAAAAAGTGCTTGAAAGCAATGACTATTATCGGGCCATGAACACTGCTCCCGACGGAAATATCTATGGTCTGACGGGTCTGAATGAATGTTTTCACTGTTCATACCCGAACAAGATGTGGGTCAACACCAAATGGATGGAACAACTGGGCCTGACCGAACCCACGACGACAGAAGAATTTAAGGAAATGCTTCGGGCATTTAAAACGAAAGACCCGAACGGGAACGGTAAAGCCGACGAAGTACCGCTAAGCGGTTCGACTGAAAATTTCGGTGTGCACATTATTCCGTACTTGATGAACGGTTTTATCTATGACGACGATCGGAATTATCTCATTGTCAATCAGGGGAAAGTGGAGACCGTAGTGAACAAACCGGAGTGGAAAGAAGGGCTTGCCTATATTAAATCCCTGTACGATGAAGGGTTGATTGATCCAGGGGCATTTACCCAAAACGTCGGGGCCTTCAAAAAAATTGGCGATAACGCTGATGCACAGCTTCTCGGTGCGGGAGCAGCGATGCATCCATCATTATTCGTAACCACTGCCGAAGGTTCTCCTTACGGAAATGATTACAATCCCATCCCTCCATTGAAGGGACCCCATGCTGCTTATGCTACGTACAACTATCCGATTGATCCCGGAGCGTCCTTTGTACTGACAAACAAAGCCAGTGAGGAAACGCAGATCGCGGCCATAAAGCTGCTGGATTATATCTATACCCAGGAAGGAACCATGGCATCATATTTGGGAGAAGAGGGCGTAAGCTGGCGCAAACCACAAGAAGGAGAAGTGGCGCTCAATGATCAGATTGAGCCGTTATATAAAGCCATTCCTCTTCCTTCTGGAGAAGAACCTCGTAATGACAGTTGGGCTGCATTGAGTCAGTACAATCATTATCAGGCATATCGGGACTCCGAAGTACAGGGGACAGACATCTATGCCAATGATGGTGGTGAGCGACGTCTTTATGAGGCGACATTGTTAATGGAGGGCAAGGAACCAAAAGAGATTTTCCCTCATTGGGCATTGTGGGTAGATCCGTCCCAAGCTGATGAAGCCAGCATGATGCAGACCAATCTCAAGGATTACATCGATCAGAACGCCCTGCAATTTATTACAGGCGCCAAAAGTCTGGATAAGGATTGGGATGAATATGTGAAAGGCCTGGAGGGACTGAACATTAATCGATATCTGGAGATTATGCAGTCTTCCTATGATACTTCTTCTGTTTCCAAATAATTAGATAATTAAAGTATCTGAATTATATCCAGTCAGAGCGGGAAAAGTTACTGCCTGTATTTGCACAACCAAACGTTCCCGGTTCGCAGTCAACATATGCGAGCCGGGAACGTTTTTTAATTGATATAGATTAAATCGTTATATCATTGCATTCTTCTTAGAATTCTGTGATTGAACCTGTCCTGCAAGCCAAACGTTCACAGGACAGGTTCAACGGCTCGTACACATTCCCTTAGTACATGCGATATCGTCCGCTTAGAGCCAGCATGCTGAAAAAATACAGGCAATTGTCGTAATAACGTCGCTCACCCTGACGCAGAGGTGTGTTCCAGAACTTACGAACGAATGTGTCAGCATGTGGACCGTCCGCAGCAAGTGAAGCCATGGCATTGGTAGCCAGCAAACCTACAGGATGCAGTGAAGGTTCGTCGAAAGGTTCACCTTCTATTGTATAACGACGATAATCGGACATTTCAATATCACTGAAGAAGGATTGAATCCGGTTGGATTGCTCGATCTGCCAGTGATCCTTGCGGAACCATTCCCAGTCCAGCGCAATATTTGCAGCAGTACGATATGCATCACTGTAAAAATGCCTGAAATCCCCATGTGGCTGTATTGGAGCCGGAGAGCCGTCATAATTCGCATATTCAGGTGAAAGTCCGGTTACGGGGTGGCAGGCTGTATGCAGATAAGTCCGACTAGCTTCCGCCGCTTCTTTCCAAAAAGCCTGATCTTCTTCATCCGCATATTTCGCGAATAGTTCATAAAAATGAGGCAGATGGTAGGATGGGTCGCTAAACGGTGTTTCTGGAATGAATTTGATCAGTTTTGTTTTCGGGTCCCACATGGGGTCACCTTCGCCGTCTTCGCCCTGATGTATACATGCACGAAGGATCTTGCGGGCTTGTGTCTTGTAATCATAAGGTTCAGCGCCATCGCCCCAGCGGTTGGACGCAAAAAAAAGCGCCATGGCAAAAAACTCTTCACCATCAGGAGCAGGTCCTTGCGAGAGCCGGGTACCGTCAGGCTTGCAATGCCAAGCGAAGTAATCTTTGTATCGACCCTCGTTATGCTGCATAAACGTGTGGGAGAAATTCCAGAGTCGATCAAATTCTTCCTTCTTGTCCATCTGAACAGCCATCATCATGCCATAAGACATGCCTTCGGAGCGAACATCGAGATTACCGGTGTCCAGCATATATCCCTTGTCCTCGCCCATCGGGTAATATATTCGAGTATTTTCATCGCCATAAAACAACTCATTCCATGTCTCTTCCAATCTGGTCGTAATTTCATTCTCATCGTAACCTAGCTTCAGAAACAGATTCTGATAAGTGCCCGTATCCAACGCGCCTTGACCCGTGATATTCATGTGTCTCCTCCTTCATCAATGCGGTTTTTCAAAATTATAACATGGAAATAGTATACAAATTAAAGCGTTTACATGAAAAATTATAGGTGTTCTAATTTGCATGTGATTGTAGTCGAATTAAAATGATATAGTGGTGGAAATCCTATAATTTGTCAGGTTGTTGTAAAATTATGTAAGGGATACACTTTGGGGGAAGGATCACACTTGATCCAATCATAGTCAAGCTGTGATCCTTTAAATGCTGTTTGAGGATGATCAGAATCTAGCCGAAAGGATGTGATGGTGATTTATGCTCCAGGATTCAGAAGATGCAGGTGAAAACACGGAATTCACTGCACCGCGCGATCCAGTCGGAGTGACAGCGTCAGCAGCCGCTATTGACTTTGAATCACATGGATATCGCGATATGATTGGCCGGTCTCTTCTGAACAAAGGGAAAAATGTCAGATTAAAACGAGCCATTGAGAAGGCAAAAAACGGCGAACCTGTTGTTATTGCTTATATTGGAGGCTCCATTACTCAAGGTGCTGGTGCAGTACCTATTCATCTCCAAAGTTATGCATACCGGTCGTATGAGTCATTCAAATTTATGTTTGCGCTTTCAAAAGATAGTCCGATTCATCTTATTAAAGCAGGTGTGGGAGGTACTCCTTCGGAATTGGGGATTGTACGTTATGATCGTGATGTCCTGAGGGGAGGTGCCGTTCAGCCGGATATTGTCATAATCGAATTCGCAGTCAATGACGCAGATGATGAAACCCAAGGTAAATGTTACGAGAGTCTGGTACTCAAAGCACTTACTGCCGATAACAAGCCAGCGGTCATCTTGTTATTCAGTGTATTCGAAAATGACTGGAATCTACAGGATCGTCTAGCTCCGGTAGGCTGGCATTATGATCTGCCCATGGTAAGTGTGAAAGATGCTGTCGTAGATCAGTTCAACAAGACAAAAGGTGAAGGCAACGTTATTTCCAAAAAGCAATTTTTCCATGATATATATCATCCAACTAACATAGGGCATCGAATTATGGCCGATTGTTTGGAATATTTGTTCGACGTGACGAATCGTTCTGAGTGGGATGAGAAAGATCATGATATTGAAAAAGCTCCGCTAATTGGAAATGAATTTGTTAATGTGAAGCTATTGGATCGGAAAAACGGCAATAATATTGCCCGAATCGATGCAGGCTCTTTTTGTAAAACGGACACGGATCTGCAGATGGCTGAGATGGATGCTCATGACTATGGTACACCTCAGTTCCCCAACAACTGGATGCGTACAGGAGAGGGAAAAGAGGATCAGAGCAGCTTTCGTATAAGTTTGCAGTGCAAACGCCTCATTCTGATCTTCAAGGATTCGGGTAACGATGAATTCGGAACTGCACATATCAAGGTAGATGGGGTATTCGTCCAAAAAGTCGATCCGCGTCAAGTGAACTGGACCCATTGCCATGCCACACTTCTGCTTAACGAAGAGCATGTGGGGGAGCACTCCATAGAGATCGAAATGGCGGAAGGTCATGAACATAAATGCTTCACCATTCTGGGTTTTGGCTATGTGGATTAACTGAAGACTGATAGTCACTCATATGTTCGGAGGAAAAGAGAATGGAATTGATCTCACCAGCAGTAACGGGATATGACCAGTATCGGGAGAATATACCACGTGGAGTCATGGAGATGGTAGAGTATCCTTCCACCACGGTTGGCAATTCCCGTAAAGCGATGGTGTACACCCCACCAAAATTTTCTTCGACAACGATGTATCCTGTACTTTTTCTTTTGCATGGTATTGGTGGAGATGAAACCGAATGGCATACTCATGGTTCTCCCCAAATTATTCTCGATAATCTGTACAACGATAACTTGCTTGAGCCGATGGTTATTGTTTTCCCCAACGGCCGCGCAATGTCGAATGACCGAGCTGAAGGAGACCTGTTTGAACCTGAGAAAATCAAAGCATTTAAACGGTTTGAATCCGATCTGCTCAACGATTTGATACCTTACATGGAGTTGAACTACCCTTTGCATAAAAGCCGGGATAAAAGGGCGATTGCTGGTTTATCCATGGGTGGAGGTCAATCCTTAAATATCGGATTAAGTAATCTAGACCATTTTGCATGGATCGGTGCTTTCTCCGCAGCCCCAAACACCAGAAGTCCGGAGCTGCTTGTCCCTGATCTTTCGAAAGCGCCTTCATTACTCTGGCTGTTATGGATCTCTTGCGGTGAACAGGACAATCTTATAGAGATTAGTCTTGGGGTTCACCAATATTTGGCGCAACACGGAGTACCTCACATTTGGCATGAGGAAAGTGGAGGACATGATTGGCCCGTATGGAAGAACGATCTGTATCTGTTTTCGCAACGTCTTTTCAAGTGAATTTGCTGAAGAACATTCATATCGGATTGTAGCATCAACCAAATCTATTAAAATATCAGGAGGTATTATCTATGTTCAAATTTAGCAAAAAATTGTTAACCGTTGTTCTTGCAGCTTCCATGAGTTTTGGTGTCTTCGCAGCAACATCGAGCGCAGCAACAGATTATTGGCAAAATTGGACAGATGGCGGAGGAACGGTCAACGCCGTGAATGGATCGGGCGGGAATTACAGCGTGAATTGGCAAAATACCGGGAACTTTGTTGTCGGGAAAGGGTGGACATACGGTACACCTAATCGAGTAGTCAATTACAATGCTGGTGTATTTTCTCCATCAGGTAACGGATATCTGACCTTCTATGGCTGGACAAGAGGCGCACTCATTGAATACTACGTGGTGGATAGCTGGGGAACATATCGTCCGACTGGCACGTACAAGGGCTCAATGACTAGTGATGGTGGCACATATGACATCTATACAACGATGAGATACAATGCACCTTCCATTGATGGTACGCAGACTTTCCCTCAGTATTGGAGTGTTAGACAGTCCAAGAGACCAACTGGTGTCAATTCTACCATTACGTTCAGCAATCATGTGAATGCGTGGGCGAGCAAAGGGATGTACCTTGGAAATAGTTGGTCCTATCAGGTAATGGCAACGGAAGGTTATCAAAGCAGCGGAAGCGCTAACGTGACGGTTTGGTAAAAATGATGTGATGCAGTTCAACGTCTGCACCTGAATTGGAATTCAATTTTCCGGTAGCGTTGAGTAACGTTATTCTTCAGACTAACGGACCTCGACGCTGCCGGATTTAAGCTTAGTAAAGGAGAATAATTGAATGAGGAAGCTGGTATGGTTAACTTTAATCGCTATAGTTGTTAGTCTAAGTGCTTGTTCATCAAGTAATACCAAATTAAACGATGACTTGGTATTCGTCGAAGGGGGAGCCTTCAAGAGCAGTAAGCCGAGTCAGATTGATAAAAATGAAACGCTGGATTCCTTCTATATTGGCAAATACGAAGTGACTCAAAAAGAATGGATGGAGGTTATGGGGGAAAACCCTTCTGGCTTCAAGGGAGATGACCTGCCTGTTGAAATGGTCAGCTGGTATGACGCAGTGGAATACTGTAACCAAAAAAGTATAAAAGAAAACCTGAAACCTTATTACAATATAGACAAGGATAATCAGGACACGAATAATCACAATGAAAACGACAATATAAAATGGAATGTAACGATCAACGAGGATGCCAATGGTTACCGCTTACCCACAGAGGCAGAATGGGAATACGCTGCAAGCGGAGGTCAAAAGAGCTTAAATTACACATACAGCGGAAGTAATAATCCTGATGAAGTTGCTTGGTACTGGGTAAATGCCGGGGACAACATTTTGACAGGTGACTGGAGCTGGCCCGCTATTGAGAGCAACCGTAATCAAACCAAAAAAGTCGGAACTCAGAAGGCGAATGAGTTAGGAATCTATGATATGTCTGGGAATGTGAGAGAATGGTGCTGGGACTGGTACAGTGATTCGGAGAGTCCCAATCAATCCTGGCGAGTTGTAAAAGGCGGAGGCTGGATTGGCGGTGTCAATAACAATGAGATATCATTCCGCGGCAAATTTGATGCAAATGGTTTTGGTCCCGATCAAGGATTACGTATTGTACGTGGAGAATAAAATGCCCTGCTTGTTAGTGGATTACTTCTGAACTCGACCTATAATTTGTCGGGTGAAAACCTATAGTTTATCAGGTTGTTGTACAAAAATGTAAGCGTTACACTTGTATTGTCATCCCGGCGCTTCGTTATAATCGGAGCGTTCTTATAGTTAGTTCGGTCTGATAGATACATTTTTATGTTATTGATTAATGACGAGGAGACTGGTAGAAATCTCATTCTACAAGTTGTGCGAGCAGACAACATTCCTGCTGTTGTTCTGCTGTTTAGCGTTTTCAGTACAACTGGAATCTACCTATAGATATAGATAAAATACATGCAGCTGATCAAGGATAAAAGAGAGGTGAGCTAATGTACAAGGTCATTGTCGCGGATGATGAGCCGTTTATGCTAGAAGGATGGAGAACGATGATTGACTGGGGAGCTTGTGGATATGAACTCTGCGGGACGGCCACGGATGGGGAGGAAGCACTTGCTTTGTTCAACTCGGTTGAACCGGATCTTGTCGTCACTGATATTCAAATGCCTGTTATGGATGGTCTCGGTTTGATTCACACCTTGCGAGAAGATCTCGCTTATACCTCTAAAATTGTTATCGTTACAGGATACTCCGATTTTAATTACGCGAAGCAAGCCATACGGTATCAGGTCGATCAGTATGTGCTTAAACCTCTTGTTCCCGAGGAAATTCATCAAATCCTTATGGAAATGATTGAACCTCTGGACAAACGCAGAAATGAGCAAAAACAGCAAAATGGAGTCATGGTTACAGATGAAGCCTATGAAAATCATCTTAATGAATATCGAATAAGCGCAGAATATGATTTAGAGCAAATGATGAACATCTCCAAAGAGATCTTGGGGTTGATTGAAGCAGAAAACACGTATTCCATCGATATTGCAGTGAGTGGACTGTTAGAGAAGAGTGAGAAAGCAGAGGTTTCGTTGGAATGGATACATCATGTCATTCGATATATCCATGGGGAGTTGCTACGAAAATATGGAAAAAGAGAGGGTTGCAGAGAAATACTATGTGAAAAAGAATGGCATGAGGCTGCGAGTTGGTCTTCCGGCACATTGCAAGACCTGTGTGTTCGACTGTCCAAGCAACTTTCCCAGTCTGAATTGAAGCAAAAGACGGGTACGGGAGGACTGGTTGCAGAAGCAGTGAATGAATTGAAGCAACACTATCGAAGTAAAATTAAATTACAAGATGTAGCTAATCGTATTCACGTGAATTCTGCCTACCTGGGTCAACAGTTCAAGCGGGAGATGGGGGTCAGTTTCAGTGACTATGTGCACCAGCTACGTGTTGAGGAGGCCCGTAAACTCCTGCGACGTACCAATATGAAGATCACTGACATTGCATTCAGGCTAGGATATCATGATGCTGAATATTTCACCCAAAAGTTCAGAGCGCATACAGGGGAACTTCCGTCAGTCTATAAAAACAAAAACCAAGGGTGATCATATGCGTCATAAATTCTGGATGTTCCGTAAGGTTAATGATATTCCTCTCCGATCCAAATTTCTGCTTATTTATGTACTTAGTATTCTCCTTCCTGTAATAACAATTAATATCTTCTTTTATCAACGAACCTCTGCGGATATCAAGATTAGAGAACAGGAAAATCTGCGCAAATCCATCGACAGGGCTGCGGGGGAACTGCTAGGCATGATTGATGAGAGCGTTGCCCTGAGCCGAATTATTGCAGCAGACGATTCGCTCTATGAGGCACTGGATCGGACCTATCACTCCCCCGTGGATTATTACAACGTCTACCATGCATTCCTGCGAGATAAATTAACACGGTACATGTCAGCGAATATTCTGGAGGTGCGTATCTATACGGATAACGATACCATTCAGACGGGCAGTCATTATATTGTAATGAAAGACAAGAATGTACTCCCTGGATTGAAACAGCTGGAATCCACCAGTGGAGGCATTCTTGTCGTTGATTATATTGAGCCATCCGGATTTAACGCGGGAAGAAGAATCAGTGTGATTGGCAAAATGGATACCTATACTTCCTATGCCAATTACAACAAGTATTCCAAGATTGATCTGGAACTTAGCCGGGTGTATAGCATTTTAAATCGTGAATCAGACAGTCTTCAGCTGCGTCTGGTGGACAGCAACAATCGAACTGTCGTTTCAAGTGGGGAATTCAGCGAAACCGACTTATCCCCCCTTGATAATGAATCAATACTCAAGGAATCTGGCAGTTCTGCTTACACGCTCGAAAAATCGTTGGGGAATCTAGCCTACCTAAAGGGTTGGAAATTGATTGGAGTTGCCGATACGCGTCACCTTGACCACCTTTTGCAAGAAGCCTTTAAATCAATTCTGGGGTTGCTCGCATTAAGTATCGTGGTCCCTTCTGTATTGATCTACATTATTTTGCGTTCCTATCACTATCGGATTCGCAAGCTATCCAGACATATGGAGAAGGTTCGTAACGAACGATTCGATCTGATTGAAATTCACGAAGGCCGCGACGAAATTGGTGGGCTTATTCGTACATTTAACATCATGATTGGTAAAATTCATACGCTGATTAATGACGTATATAAACTGGAAATCCGTCAAAAAGATCTGGAGCTGGATCAAGTGAGGACTGAATTGTCCATGCTCCAGAGTCAGATGAATCCCCATTTTTTATTTAACACATTAAATGCCTTGCTGGTCGTCAGTACAAAGAATGGATATACGGAAGTAATTGAGATTATTAAAAGTCTGTCCAAACTGATGAGACAGTTGCTCAGTCATTCTGACAATCTGATTCCTTTGAAAGAAGAGCTGCAATTTACGAATCTTTATCTCCAGATTGAGAAGTTTCGCTTTGGAGAGCTGTTTGATTACACCTTCGAGGTTGATCCTGATGCAGCTTCGTTGCTCATTCCCCGCATGAGTATTCAACCGCTCGTTGAAAATGCCTGCAAACACGGCTTGCAGGCGCGAAAAAATGGAAGACAGATCAAGATAACGGCGAGACGAAATGCTTCTGAACTGGTTATTCAGGTGATCGATAATGGAATCGGTATGGATGCAGGGAGACTAACCGAGCTCCTGAGAGATATTCGTTCTGAAAGACCCAGGAACGGCGAGCATGTAGGACTCCGCAATGTCTACCGCAGGTTGGAACTCTTTTATGAAGGAAATGCGATATTTGATCTAAGCAGTGTACCTGGAAAGGAAACCATTGCAGGGTACCGTATACCGATCTCCAAGCTGGAACAGAGGAAATAGGAGGTGAACTCTCATGTATAAAGTACTGTTAGTCGATGATGAACCGTATGCCATTGAAGGGTTACAGCTTCTGATCAATTGGGAAAAACATGGTTTCGAAATCAGAGGTGTGTGCGCCAACGGTGAGGAAGCCATTCGGATGATGGAACAAGATCGACCTGATCTCGTGGTGACAGACATTCGTATGCCTGTGATGAATGGGCTGGAACTTGTAGAAGAAGCACGACGATTGGAACATGAGTCTGTGCTGTTTGTCATCACGAGTGGATACAGTGACTTTAATTATGCCAGACAAGCTATTCGATTAGGTGTCTCCAACTATCTAACCAAACCGGTTGACAGTACAGAAGCAGAGGATATTTTGGTCCGTCTCCGTATGCAATTGCAGGAGCGTGAAAACCAGGAGCGTATAATGGAACATGCAAACGAGCAAAGGATCAAAGCGTTTTTGTCTGCACTGATTAAGGATAAGCAAAATATATCGGAGGAGGAGTTGTCAGAGATCCTTCCTCGTTTAAACAAGTCCCATTGGGCATACCTGCGGATAGCCTTTCAGGGAGATATTCAGGAAGTCTGTTCAGTAGCCGAACAAACGGCTGAAGAAACAACTTGCTGTTATGTGATAGACAGAACAAGAGACTCATTGGGACTTGTATGGGGGGAGGAAACGAATGATAGAAATGAGACATTTGAAGCAATTAAAACTTTTACCCAGCGTTTGATGAACAATATGCAACATAACGGCTGCGAAGAAATTCATATTGCGGTTGGATTAACGGTCAACAAACTGGAGCATTTACCTGAATCCTTCCACTCCGCTCAGGAAGTTGGGCGTTATTTGTTTTTTAACCAAGAGCGTCTTTTGTTTGCCGAAGATATTCAGCTGGAGAATTGGCAGTTTGATCCGGAAACGCTGTCAGAGGTGGACCATATTTGCGATTTGCTTGAAAACGGTACTGTAGAGGAACTCTCGTCTGCGATTCGGAGTGCTTTTGAACTGTTTGTACAGATGAAGGCTGCGCCAGAGATTGTACATATTTTCTCTACCCATATTATATTCCGCGGGTTGTCCCTGTGCAGAGAATTAGGAGGAGAACCTAATGCTCTAATGAACGAATTGGCGAGCGGAATTCTGGAGAAGGGCCATCGAAATATAGAAGAGGTTGCTAACAATCTGGAACATTTCTGTTTGCAATGCAAGTCAGAACTGGCTATTTTCCGGGAGAGGCAAATGGGTGGCATCCAGGCGACGGTTGCTGAATATGTGCAGATGCATTACAGAGAGACATTTACGATCCAGGAGCTCGCAGAACGATTCTACGTGAATCCTGTCCATTTAGGGCAATCCTTTTTGCGAAAGTATGGTAAGGGTGTAATCGAGGTAGTACATGATTTAAGAATGGAAGAAGCGAAGCGTCTGCTCCAGCAGACGAATCAAACATCAAGTGCGATTGCGGAGCAAGTTGGGTACCGCAGTTACCAGCATTTTCTCAGACACTTCGAAAAACGAACCGCCATGAAACCTGTAGAATATAGGCAAAAGTATACGAATTGATCCATGAAAAAGAAGAACCCCTCCTGAATAAGACCTACAATTACAGGGGGGTAGACCTTAAATGTATATATTTTGTAACCGCATACATTTCTTCATACTAAAAACAGTAAGACATACCACTTCCAAGGAGGGCAAGTACATGGGGGGACTTAAGAAAAAGAAGCTTTGGGGTTCCGTATCACTCGTTCTGGCTTTGAGTTTGGCACTGGCAGGATGCAGCGGTGACAATGAGAAAGCGACTACAAAGGATGGGAAAGAGGTACTGAACATCACGGCCTTTATCGGAACGCCAAATCAGGCGCCAGCTAAAGATAACCGAATCTACAAGAAGATCCAGGATGAACTCGGCGTCAATCTTGAGATGGAGTTTCTTGTGGGTGATCTTCAACAGAAGCTAGGCGTTATGATTGCCGGTGGCGATTTCCCTGACTTGATCACAGCAGATACCAAATTGGTATCAGCCGGTGCGGTTATTCCGCTCGAAGATCTCATTGAAGAGCATGCACCTAATCTGAAGAAACATTTCGGTAAAGACTGGAACCGGATGAAAGACTCTAGTGACGGACATATTTACTGGTTGCCTAACTATGGAGTGTATACAGGGGAGTTCATTAGTAACTATTATTCTGGTCCTGCATTCTGGATCCAAAAGTCCATACTGAAGGATGCCGGGTACCCGACTCCTAAAACGTTGGATGATTTCACTAAGTTGATCCGTGATTATGCAGCCAAGAATCCAACTATTGATGGTCAACCGACGATTGGTTTCACTACATTGGCTTCAGACTGGCGGACGTTCCCTTTGCTTAACCCACCTGAACATCTTACGGGTCACCCCAATGACGGGGGCGTAGTCGTAGATGATAGTGGAGTCGCAACCGTGTTTGCCGACAAAGATATCTCCAAACGGTATTATAAAGAACTAAACAATCTGTACAATGAGGGATTGCTGGATAAAGAAGCCTTTGTTCAGAACTATGATCAATATCTGGCCAAAATTTCTTCAGGACGTGTGCTTAGTATGTTCGACCAGCACTGGAATTTCCAAGCCGGTGAAGACCCGCTCGTAGCACAGGGGAAAATTGGCCAGACATACGTGGGCTTCCCGCTAGTCTATGATACAAGTATTACAGATCATTATCTGGATCGTCCGGTTATCAACTTGAACAATGGTTTTGGTATCAGTAAAGATGCTGAAGATCCTGTCGCAATCATCAAATTCCTCGATAAACTTATGGACGAGAAGTACCAGAAGCTCTTGTCATGGGGTGAAGAGGGTGTAGACTATCAGGTGAATGAAGAGGGAAGATTCTATCGTACGCCAGAGCAACGTAAAGAGCAGGATGATCCGGCATGGAGACTGATCAACAAAGCAGAAGGTTTCTACGCTGCTGCACCGAAGCTCGAAGGAACATTTGAAGATGGCAATGCGATTGGAGCGATCAACCAACCTGAGGAATTCTATGACAACCTCAAACCGGAAGATAAAGAACTTCTGGATGCGTACGGCTTCAAAACGTGGAGTGATTTCTTCTCCCCTGCACCAGAGAATCCTGTGTACTATCCAGCATGGCAGGTCGATCTGAAAGAAGGCTCTGATGCTGCGGTAGCGAACAAACAAATGACAGACACTTCATTGAAATTCTTGCCTAAAGCAATCATGTCAAAACCGGATGAGTTCGATAACATTTGGACTGAATATGTAGACGCTTACAAGAAGATCGATGTTAAATCCTATGAAGACCGAATTAATGAACAACTGAAATGGAGAATCGAGAACTGGTCTGTTAAATAAAAAAATGCGGCAATGATTCTCTCGGAAGGTATCAACCAAAGGATTACTCAGGCGAGTGCCTTCCGAGGACATCATGCTTAAAGTCGCTGCAAGCCAATAGGAGGAGTGAAAGATGGCGAACACGCCTGGAGCCATACCAGAGCAAACCACCCGTACAGTCGTTCCCAAAGCACCACTGTTAAAACGATTGCGCGGACAAAGACAACTCATGTTCATGTCATTGCCCATCGTTGCGTACATTCTCGTATTCTCGTATTATCCCATTTGGGGCTGGGTTATGGCCTTTCAGAATTACAGTCCTGCGAAGAGTTTCACCCAGCAGGAATGGGTCGGGCTCAAACACTTTAAGTTTTTGCTAACAGACGATGCATTTCTTAACGTGCTTCGTAATACCATTGCGATGAGCGTCATCAATATGGTGCTCGGATTTGCGACAGCAATTATATTTGCCATTTTACTTAATGAGATCAAACATAAGTTCTATAAACGAACCATTCAAACAATATCGTATTTACCTCACTTTCTCTCATGGATTATCGTGACAGGCATCGTGGCAAGTTCACTGTCTGTAGATGGTGGGATTGTGAATGTGGTGCTCATGAAGCTGCATATCATTCAAGAACCTATCATGTGGCTTAGCGTTCCGGAATACTTCTGGGGCATTGTAGGCGCATCTCATGTATGGAAAGAAGTTGGCTGGAATGCCATTATTTATTTGGCGGCCATCACGTCTATCGATCCTTCCCTCTATGAAGCGGCAGAGATTGATGGTGCGAACCGATATAAGAAAATGCTGTATGTGACCTTACCCGGAATCAAATCCATTGTTATCATTTTGCTGATCATGAATATGGGCTGGATTTTGGAAGCTGGATTCGAGGTTCAGTATCTGTTAGGTAATGGTGTGGTTGTCGACTGGTCACAGACGATAGATATATTTGTCCTGAAATACGGACTACAGATCGGGAATTATTCTTTGGCTACTGCGGCAGGTATCTTCAAAACAGTAGTTAGTATCACGCTGATCTTTGCGGCGAATTCAATTTCCAAACGGCTCGGGGAAGACCGATTAATATAAGGGGGACTAGAGATGGGAATCAATAAATCTCGGCTTGAACCGATTGTCTTCCATACGTTAAATGGTATACTGATGATCGCAATCGCGATTGTTACCCTGTATCCGTTTGTGAATACACTCGCCGTATCATTCAATGCCGGTAATGACACCATCCGGGGTGGGATTTATCTGTGGCCTCGGGTATGGACAGATCAAAACTACAGAGCAGTATTTGCAGGAGGGACCATCTTCAGCGCCTTTGGTATATCTGTGGCGAGAACGGTTTTGGGGACAGTTTTAAGTCTATTCTTAACCTCCATGCTGGCTTACACACTAAGCCGAAAAGATTATATATTACGAAAGCCCATTACCATTACAGTTGTTCTTACGATGTATTTTAGTGCAGGTCTTATTCCAACTTACTTCCTAATGAAAGATTTGCATTTGTTAAACAACTTCCTGGTGTACATTATTCCTGGGCTGATCAGTGCCTTTAATATGATTGTTATTCGAACCTATATCCAGACACTACCCGAGGGATTGATCGAATCCGCCAAAATTGATGGTGCTGGAGATTTCAGAACATTCATTTCCATTATTCTACCGCTGTGCCAACCGGTTCTCGCTACTGTTGCACTGTTCATTGCAGTCGGTCAATGGAACTCTTGGTTTGATACGTTTCTGTATGCATCTTCCAAACAAAACTTGAGCACGCTGCAATATGAGTTGATGAAACTATTATCATCTTCCATGAATTCCAACAGCAGTGCAGCCGTTGCCAATGGCGCAGATCTTGGCGCTGCACGCAACATGGTCACACCTGTATCAATTCGGGCAGCGATTACGATTGTTGCCGCATTACCCATCTTAGTCGTATATCCATTTTTGCAGAAGTATTTCGTTCATGGCTTGCAGCTTGGAGGGGTAAAAGAGTAAACTTAATGCAGTTCCAGATAACCGATCAAAAACGGTCACTAGGTGACCGTTTTTTTACGTTTTTTAAACGGCGGGCCGTAGTATGTCAATTGCACACGAATCTACCTTATTCAATAATGTTGTTGACAATTAAATTAAAGTTACTATAATTTATATTTACTTGATTCACCAGTCAGTCTTTTTTCAGGGTGCCACTGTGCGCGAAAGCCCTATATCAAGAACTGTCCACAGCGCCTGACCATCCCGAGCTCTTACCATTTTATCAAGGAGACTGAAGAGAAAATGAAAGTATTAATCGTAGAAGACTCCATTTTCGTACAGAAATTGCTTACAAAGCTGATTGTTGATCATATTCCAGCATGCGAGATTCAGATTGCTAACAATGGAGAGCAAGGATACAACCTATTTAAGGAATTTCAACCTGATTTTATAACCACCGACCTGCTGATGCCAGGTTTGAACGGACAAGAAATGCTTCGAATGATTAGAGAAACGGATAGCAATGTCAAAATTATTATCTTATCTGCAGATATTCAGAAGACAACTAGGGATGAAGTTGAAATGTTAGGCATTTCTGGTTTTTTGAATAAACCGTTAACCGCAGAGAAGGCAACGACCATGATTCAACTGATTCAGGCGGCCTATCATGCTGAATGATTTACAGAAGGATTTGCTTACTGAACTAGTAAACGTTTACGTGGGACAAGCGGCTAACATGTTGTCGGAGATTGTGGACAAGCGTATCGTTTTGAATATTCCGGAAGTGGAACTAATCTCCATATCCGATGTTGATCCTGGAGATCGAAGATACAACATTTTCTTTAGTGAAGGTCACCTGTTTAGGTCATCTTTACAGTTTGGCTACGAATTTCAGGGAAAAGCATTTCTGATGTTTCCTGTTGAGCAGGCTAAAGTATTGGCAAACATCTGTCTTGGAGAACTGGGTGAGAGCGTTATACCGAACGATCCGAACCTGATGGACACGGATTTGGACGTTTTGAAGGAAGTTAGCAATGTCCTGCTTAACGCCATTATTGGAGAATTCGGTAATTTCCTGGAGATCAAACTGGAATATGTCCTGCCTGATATTGAACTAATCTATGTCACCAATTCCGATCAACAAATATTGCTTCAGAATGAAGTCTATGTCCTGGTTTTACATACCTCGTTTTTACTTGCCGATACGGATGTGACAGGTATCATTGTCATAGCATTAAGTATGAACTCCATATCGAGCCTGCTGGCCAAAATGGACGCTTTATTGGAGGCGGACAATGGATAATCTTATTTCACAAGCTTTGAACAAAGCCCATATGGGAATAATGATCGTGGACAGACAATTGAAAGTTGTTGTGTGGAATGGCTGGTTGGAACGCCTTACAGGCAAAAATGCGGAAGAGGTAATTGGCTTGAATCTGCTTGAGGTCTGCCCGCGGTTTAAGTCGAACATGTATCTGAATATTTTGCAAAATGCGCTGTATCATGGACAAAGCAGGTTTTGCTCAAGCGCTTTACATAAGGCATTCATTCTTCCTAATGAAGGAGAGGATGAACAATTATTCAGACAAAATATGCATGTTGAACCGCTCTATCATGAAGATCGGAGTTACGCCCTTATTCAGATTACTGACATGACAAACACCAATACAAGGGTATATAAACTTAAAAATCTGATCAAAGAACTGGAGACGGAGTACGCCAAAATCAAAATCTCCGAGAAAATGAGCAAGCATTTATCTTTGCATGATCCACTTACCGGTCTGCCTAATCGTCTTGCTTATAATGACCGTCTTGCCTGGGCCATCAGTAATGCCCAAAGAAACCATAACAAACTAGCCGTCATGTTTGTGGATGCTGATGGGTTTAAACAAGTGAATGATACATATGGACACCATGTTGGCGATCAAGTGTTGCTGGAAATGGCAAAGCGATTAAGCGAAACAATTCCAAGTGCGGACACTGTAGCTCGACTTGGCGGGGACGAATTCATCATTTTAAGCCATCTGAAAGATGATCACGATGCTGAAGTCATCGCCAAAAGATTGGAAGCTGCATTCAGTACCCATTTCAAAATTGCCGGAAACTATATCAACCTTTCGATGAGTATTGGTATCAGCCTATTTCCCAAGCATGGACAGGAGCCTTCCGAACTACTGAGACATGCGGATGGAGCCATGTACAAGATTAAAAAGAATGGCAAGAATGGTTACGGAATTTATGAACCTGAAAATGCTAAAGAAATCTAAAATGTCTTTTAATAAAGTTGCTATAATAGCAACTTTATTTGTTTATACAATTAACTTAAGAAAAAATACGTTTTTTCCTCTATTACTGTATGGAATGCCGATTATCTTAATTATAGTGGGGTATTTCATATTCAATTGAGAGCCGCCGATGAACGGCTTTTTTTGGATTTTATTAAATAAGTAGAAGTCGAACAGAGGCGATAGTCAGAACAGTACCAAAAGCAAGGAGAAAAACGCCTCTAAACTTGATGCTCATCATATCGTATTCATGAAGTTCATCCTTCGTACGATTCATCCCTCCTTTAACAATTATAAGTAATATGGAAGCCTGGTTTAAGTTACTTAGCCGTATTCTTTGCCGAAGTCCTCCATCTTTTCAAGGATCGGTAGTAACTTCATTCCCTTGTCTGTTAACGAATACTCAACTCGCGGAGGAACTTCCGGATGTACATCACGTTGAATAACACCATCATTCTCCAACTCTTTAAGCTGCTTTGTGAGGGAGCCTTGAGACAGATCTCCAAGGAATTTTTTGATATCTGTATATCGACGTGTTTCGTCTTTTAGGTACCATAAGATAAAATATTTCCAACGCCCAGAAAGGACATTCTGAGTAAAAGCTATGGCGTACATGTCACTTTTTCCATCTATAAACTCTTGTTCAAATCCTTCATTGCAAACTCTCATTCATATCACTCCTGATCCAAAGGTACAAAAAGATGTACTTTGTTCATTTAAATTGCCCTCTTTGCTAACAAAACAAATACATTTATGATGGTGTCAACACCAAAACAATTTTAGTTTACCTAAAGTGTGAAAGAATAATTAATCTTATCTCGATTGAATAGTTAGCAAGCTAAATAAATATATCATAGAAATGAGTGACTGATAAGGGCTGGAGAGAAACCGATATTCGATCATACTGTAAATTTTAACAAGGGAGATGTTTAACAATGAGCAAAAAAATTCGTACAGGTATCATAGGGGCATCCATTAATAACGGGTGGGCGAGTGGAACACATATTCCAGCTATTCAGCATTTGGATGAATTCGAGCTTACAGCGGTTGGGACAAGTAATATGGTGAGTGCAAAGAAAAGCGCAGAAGCTTTCTATGCAGATCACGGCTTTGATAATATGGAGGAGTTGGCTCAGCATCCTGATGTGGATATGGTCGTTGTCAGTATTAACGTCAAGGAACATTATAATGCAGTCAAAGCCATCGCTCCTGCGGGCAAACCAATCTATTGTGAATGGCCTTTGGGTTCTAATACAGAGGAAGCGCTTGAAATGCAGGAATGGGTATCCTCTGCCCAATTGCCAAATGCGATTGGATTACAGGCAAGACAAGCCCCGGCCGTTCAATATGTAAAAGATTTATTGGCAGAAGGTTATGTGGGTAAAGTGTTATCTGCCAACCTGAAGATCTCCATTGATGGCATGGGTGGCGTTGGTGACAAGTCGACTGCGTACTTGTATGACCGGAAAGTTGGAGGGAACTTGCTGACCATTGTAGGGGGCCATAATCTGGATGCCTTCACTTACATGCTTGGGGACTTTACAGAATTGTCTTCCACCACAGCTCAACAGTTTTCAGAAGTTGAATTGGTAGATATTCAGAAAGTCATCAAGAAAACAACGGATGATCAGATCATGATTACAGGGAAATTGACTAATGGGGCAGCAGCCAGCGTTCATATTCAAGGTGGAGTCAAACATCAGACAGGACTCACACTTGAAATTTTCGGAGACAATGGCACGATTGTTCTAAGCGCTCCTGCATCCATTCAATTCGGATCACATCAATTACGTGGTGCAGGATCTACGGACAACGAGCTTCGTGAACTAACCATTCCCGATGCCTATTACTCGGCTCCACATTCTCTATATAACGACTCCGGATTTGTTCTGAACATGGCTCAGGCTTATCGTAAGTTTGCCAAGGATATTCAAGAAGGTACTACCTTAGCACCTACTTTCGCGGATGCGGTGAAACTTCATCAGTTACTGGATGCCGTCGAGAAATCAGCCCAGACCGGTGAACGTCAATATCTATAACCCTCACTCAAGAGAACAAAAGCTGATCCATCCATATATTTAGCATGCTAAATATATTCGCACGATAGAAAGGTCACACATATCTGTGCCTTTCCAGAACGAAGGAGAAAATCGTTATGAAAAAAAGAAGTGAAATGCAACTGGCTTTACAGATGGTTTCGGGTTATGGAGCCGAATTTAGCGCATGGAGAATGCCTGGCACGGACCCTGCAGCTTACACCAATATGGATAGTTATGTAGAACGGGCTAAATTAGCTGAACAAGGAAAATTTCAAATGATTTTCATCGCTGACACTCCAGGATTATCCAACAATTTAGGCCCACAGACGCCTATGTTCCCTATGGACCCCATGTTGGCACTGATGGCAGTAGCAAGAGAGACACAACACATCGGGCTTGTTGCTACCCTCTCTACAACATTTAATTATCCCTACAACATTGCACGTCAGTTCAAAGCACTGGATGTTATCAGTCATGGACGTGTGGGATGGAATGCGGTTACCACATCCGACCCCCTAGCGGCGGCTAATTTCGGTGCCCGGGTTGAAAATCGCCAAGAACGCTATGACAAGGCACATGAAAGCATACAAATTGTTCAGGCCTTGTGGGGGAGTTGGGAACCAGACGCTTGGACGTTAGATGTAGAAGGAGGGGAATTTGCGGATATGGACAAAATCCAGCCTATAAACCTTCAGGGTCAATATTACGCATCTCGTGGTCCTTTGCCCATTCCGCCCTCTGAGCAAGGCCAGCCAGTGATTTTCCAGGCAGGGGGAGGAGGTGAAGGAGTAGAATTAGCTGGGAAATATGCTTCGGGAGTGTACGCCAATCCTTATGATATTACGTCTGCCCGTGAACACAGACAAGCGATAAGGCAAAGTGCTGCCCGTTTCGGTCGAAACCCCGATGATATCAAAATGTTTGCAGGTTTTATGTTTTCTCTGGCTTCAACGGAGGAAGAAGCTCTGGATCGTCGGAAACAGCTTATGAGCTTTAATCCTCAGGAAATTCCCAGCAGGGTAAGTTACCTCGGATCCATGGTTGGTTTACCCTTATCGGTAAACTCAGTAGATATAGATCAACCTTTAGCGGCAGACTTGTTGAAAAATGCATATGCCAACCCCATGGACCCACGTTCTCCAAGAGCCTTAAAGTTATTAAAAGAAGGACTCTCTGTAAGGGATGTTCTCGCTCACGGGGTCATCAACTATCATCCGGTCGTTGCAGGCACTCCGACACAGGTTGCTGACTTCTTGGAAGAATGGTTTCTGGCTGAAGCATGTGACGGATTCTCAGTCGTGCCCGATGTATCTTTTGATGGCGTTGCAGATTTTGTGAATCAGGTAGTTCCTATCTTGCAGGAGCGCGGTTTGTTCCATAAGGAATATGAAGGAAAAACACTACGCGAGAATATGGGCGTTCCTTACGAATACGGATTGCAGGAACATGGAATCAACGAATAAAGGAGAGGTTTTTAATGAATAACACACTCGAATTGCTTCATAACCATACATCGTTTCGTTCTTACACATCTCAACCCCTAACTGAGGAACAAATAGATGCAATATTTCAGGCGGCGAATCAAACTTCATCGTTCAGTCTTCTTCAGGCGGTATCCATTATTCGCATCACAGATCCAGTACTTCGAAAAAAAATCAGACATCTCTGTGTCGATCAACCCTATATTGAAGAAGCGGCAGAATTCTGGGTCTTCTGTGCTGATTTCAACCGAAATCATGAAATCGCTCCGGATGTGGATATTGAATATATTGAATTTCTGTTGATTGGTTCATTCGATGCCGGCCTGATGGCACAAAATGCGTTAACCGCGGCTGAATCGATGGGACTTGGCGGAGTGTTCATTGGTGCGGTCAGAGCCAATATTAGCGAACTATCTGACGTATTGAATTTACCTAAATATGTTATCCCTCTGGTGGGATTATGTATCGGTAATCCAGCTGGAGATAAGCCGGAACTGAAACCTCGCTTCCCTCAATCCATGGTATTGCTTGATAATCAATACCAACCGATGGATCAAGAGAAATTGGCAATCTATGATGAGACCATGCTGAAGTATTATGAAAATCGTCCGACGAGAGCTCCTTTCACCGTAAAAAAAGTAAAAGGATGGAGTGACCATATCAAGGATCACCTCGAAAGAAGTATTCAACCGCAAATGATGGCCTACTTGAACAAGCAAGGTTTTGCAAAAAAATAAGGACTAAACCCATCTTTCGGGTGAAACTTGGATAGGAAAAAGCCCTTAAAGACGACACTAAGGTGAATTGACACCTGTATATCCCCATGATACATTTAGTCTGCTAAATATAATTCGGATGTTAGGGAGGGATCGTTCATGACGACAGATGCAGTAGATTGTGATATTCGACAGTCTTTAGACCGAATTTCCTCCCAAATGCGTCGAAATTATAGTGAATCTCTTCGGGAACTTAATCTCTATGTAGGACAAGATAATCTGTTGTATCGGCTGTGGTTGGGTGATGGGGTAACACAGATGCAACTAAGTGAACATATGAAATGTGAACCACCAACGGTTACAAACATGGTCAAATCACTGGAACAGAACGGATTTATATATCGCAAACGTGATGTACAGGATGCAAGGATCATGCGTATCTTTCTAACCGATAAGGGCAAAGAATTAGAAAAACCGGTTGAGTATAAATGGAGAGAGCAGCAAGAGAAACTACTTCAATCCATTTCTTCGGAAGATCGGCTGATATTGAGGCAATTCATGCAACAAATGGAGCGAAATATCTTATAACTTATGCCAAGCTTTACGTAAGCTAAATGAAATGAACGAAACAGAGCCGCTATTATAGCGGCTTTTTTTATTGCCAATAGCTATACTTCCTTGCCCAGAACAAGAATTTGTACTGTCAGTTTCGAAATTTACGATTACACCTCTAATGCTGGGATAAGATTGTGATAATTCAAGTTAATTTTGTTCATTTAGATGCTTAAGAGATTACAGTACACTGAAAGAACATACAAATGGAACACACTAAACATAAAAAATGTGAGGAATTATAATTCGTTGGAGGTTTTAACGTGAAGACCAAAAATATCTGGTTTAATCAACCTGCTGGAAGATGGGAAGAGGCATTACCTATCGGAAATGGAACTCTTGGAGGCATGATTTTTGGGAAAACACAGATCGAGAGAATTCAGCTTAATGAAGATAGTCTGTGGTATGGTGGACCGATGCAGCGGAATAATCCTCAAGCACTTGAATCTTTATCTCAGATCAGAAGCCTGATTTTTGACGGTAAGATTAGGGAAGCAGAAGAACTCGCAGCAGATACTCTGGTAGGTGTTCCTGACGGGCAAAGACATTATGAGCCATTAGGGGACTTCTATATCGCTATGGATCACAGTGAACATGAACCAAATGGATATCAAAGACATCTCGATCTGGAACAAGGCAAGGTAAACGTGAATTACACCGTAGATCAATCCATTTACAGCCGAGATTATTTTGCTAGCTACCCGGATCAAGTGCTCGTTGTTCATCTCAAATCTAGCGTGCCTGGAAAGTTATCTTTCTCCACTGTTTTTGGCAGGGGAGCCGTTCTGGAATCAACATCCTATTCAGATATTCTTAAGCATCCTGTTGGTTTCCAATCCTATCTGGACCGGATCGAGAGGCGTGGAACGAATAACTTGATCATCCGGGGAAGAAGTGGGGGGGAAGAAGGAATCCGATTTTGTTGTGCGATACGCCTTATATCTGAAGGAGGGCAGGTTCATTATTCAAGCGGTCAGCTTTCTCTGAAGGATGGTAATTCAGCGACTATTCTAATCACGGCTTGCACGGATTTTCGAGTACCCAAGGAACAACTCGAAGTGGAGTGCCTCCGCAGAATTGATGCTGCTTCCGCAAAACCATATAGCGAACTGCTCGCCGATCATGTCTCGGACTATCAATCCTTATTCAAAAAGATGGATATACATCTCGAAGATGATAATAAAGATGTGATATGTTCCGAACTTCCAATCGATCAGCGCCTTGAGCGGCTTAGAGCTGGTAAGCATGATCCGGAACTCATGAGTCTATACTTTCAATTTGGTCGTTATTTGCTTATCTCAAGCAGTCGTCCAGGTTCTTTACCTGCAAACCTTCAAGGGATATGGAATAAAGACATGCTTCCTGTATGGGATAGCAAATATACGATTAATATTAATACACAGATGAACTACTGGCCTGCAGAAAGCTGCAATCTGTCTGAATGTCACATTCCATTGTTTGATTTTATAGATCGACTGCAAGTCCGGGGAAAGGAAACCGCTAGAACCATGTACGGATGCAAGGGATTCGTTGCTCATCACAATTCGGATATCTGGGCAGATGCTGCACCGCAGGATGTATGCATGACATCGACGTTTTGGACCATGGGAGGAGCATGGCTTTCATTACATCTATGGGACCACTACGAATACAATAAGGATGTTCAATTTCTCAAAAAGGTTTACTCCACGATGAAAGATGCGGCTATGTTTATTCTGGATTATCTAATAGAGGATCCTTCCGGCAATTGGGTGATATGTCCTTCGTCCTCACCGGAAAATCGCTATATATTAGATAATGGAGAGTCGGGGGCTTTATGTTTTGGTGCTTCAATGGACAATCAGATTATTAGAGAACTCTTCACGCGTTGCATTGAAAGTACCCGGATATTGCAAGAAGATCAGGAATTCGGAGAAGAACTCCGTAGTGCTTTAACCAAAATACCGGAGACCTCCATTGGCAAACATGGCCAGATCCAAGAGTGGAGTAAGGATTATGATGAAATGGAACCTGGACACAGACATATTTCCCATTTATTCGCTTTGCATCCTGGAACGCAAATTACGTTGCAATCAACGCCTGATCTGGCCAAGGCAGCTCGTGTAACACTCGACAGAAGACTGGAACACGGTGGCGGACACACAGGATGGAGCAGGGCGTGGATTCTCAATATGTGGGCCCGATTAGAGGAGTCGGAACTTGCACACGATAACATCGTGGAACTTCTACGTTCCTCCACGTTACCCAATCTGTTTTGTGACCATCCTCCATTTCAAATTGATGGGAACTTTGGAGGTACTGCAGGTATAGCAGAGATGCTTCTTCAGAGCCATAACGAAGTAATCAGATTGTTACCTGCTTTGCCGGCAGCTTGGCCAAAAGGATATATTCGTGGTATTCGGGCTCGTGGCGGATTTGAATTAGAACTGGAATGGGAAAATGGTCGTCTGTTGAATACCAGAATTCGTTCTATTGAAGAAACAAGAGTAACCGTGTCCTATCTGGACCAAAAAATAGAATTAACCTTTCCTGGCCCCAATTCTATAATTGAATTAAAAGGATATCATTGGAATTAATAGAATAATCATCAATGAGTTACTGATTTACATGAGCGAATATCATCCGACAAAATTGCCGGATGAATTCGCTCTTTTTCTTTTGTGAGCTAAGATAAAGCCATTGATTCAAGCTGAATCAATGGCTTTTTGGTGTGAAATCGATATCTTTAATAGTCCTTTCGCGCAATAAATATAACGATCTATGCAATGAAATTACAGATCACAACCTATAAAATGTAAGCATATTACATATTTGAGTATAATTAATGAAATCGCTTCCAGATAGGAGATGACTAGTTTCTGGCGGTTTATTTTCGTTGGAGGAAAGGGGGACACACGGATGTTAAAAGTATTACTGGTAGATGACGAGATGTATGTACGAAAGGGGCTGTATGAACTCATACATTGGATGGATCTTAACATGGAGATTATCGGAGAGGCAGAGAACGGTGCAGAGGCATTAAATCTGATTGAATGCCTGCAACCAGACGTGATTATAACAGATATCCGTATGCCAATCCTGGATGGACTGGAACTGATACGTGCCGTTGAGAAAATGCCACATCTGGAACCTGTGTTCATTATCATCAGTGGTTATCATGACTTCAAATATGCACAGCAGGCAATCAGGTACGGCGTTCATGACTATATCCTTAAGCCTATTGATGATGAAGAACTGACGGCGACGTTGCAGAAGTCGGCTAATCTGATTTGCAATAAAAGAAAACATATTCTTTTGGCTGAGGGACAGGCGAGTAACATCATGCTGGAGGATGTGATCAAAGGCCATGTACAGAAGGAAGATGAACATCGATATGCCGAGATGCTTGGGATCAATCGTAACTCCAGTCTGCTCATGACTTTGATTGAACTTCAGACCGGATTAGATGAAATTAAAATTACCATTGAACAGCTGCGTGAAGCAGTACATTCTCTGGAGAGTAATTTATGCAAAATGTTCATCAGTGAGCAACAACGCGGCACGTTTGCTTTATTACTGTTGTGGCCTGATCATCATCAAGGGGGCTCGGCGTTACAGGATAAACTGCATAATATTCATATAACACTGAGCAAAAGATTTAACCTGGATATCGGTCTTTACGCAGGAACACTCGTCAAAGAAATTGGTGATGTCCCACAATCACTTATGGCGGCTGAAGAAGCAGCCAAGCATAAATATGCTGAAACTGGTGGTGTCGTACGTTATACGGAGATCAAGGACAAACCGCTGTTTGTTTTCAATGTATACCAGGACGAGGTGGATCACTTAATTTTGAGCCTGGAAGAGGGGAATAGGCCTGCTTACCACAAGATTGTAGAAGAGAAATTCAAATTGTTTCATATGAGTCGGTTTTCTCCTCAGGCTGTATCGGGTTCTCTTTTGCGTTGTATAACGGGTATTCTCGCTGTGGTCCACGAAATGGGTGGTAATGATGAAGGGTTGCAGCAGCTGAAGGAGCTGGCACAACAAAGTCATGAAGGTTGGAATTTACGACTATTGAAGAATGCTTTTCTCACTGCGCTCGAGGAAGCCGAGGATTATGTCTCTCAACTGCGGATGGAGCGATCCAAAGGGGATATCAGCAAGATCAAACGGTATATTGATGCAAATTATACCGAGAACATCAATCTCAAAAGCATTGCTGCGCTCTTCTATATGAATCCCGTCTATCTTGGGCGATTATTCCGCAAAAGCTACAATCAATACTTTAATGACTATCTGCTGAACCTGCGGATTTATGAGGCGAAGAAGTTACTGCGCCAGACGGATCTGAGAATGTACGAGGTTGCTGCACGCGTAGGATTTCAGAATGCGGACTATTTTGTAACCCAGTTTGAGAAACTTGTTAAGTTATCGCCTACAGAGTATCGCAATCTCCTTATGGGAAATGAGCAGCGAGGTGCACAATGCCAAGATGGAACCTGAATTACATGAAGCTTCGAGATAAGCTACTGCTCATGTATGTCTTATCTGTGTTTATTCCCATCGTTGTTACCAATGTGGTGTTCTACAATGTCACATCCGCCAATATTCGTAGTCAGAAAACTCGTGATGCCGGCATGGCCTTGAACAATCTGAAGAACGACCTGCGGGTAACCATTGATCAGGGCGTCGGCCTCTCTTATTCGTTATATACTGACCCTGTATTCAACGACACCATCTCCCGTTCATTTCAAAGTCATTTTGAGTACATTGATGCTTATAATTCCTATCTTAAAGGGCAATTCTCCGGTCAAATGAATCAGGGAATTCGCTGGTATCAAGTGTATACCGATAATTCTACCATTTTATCTTCCGGTTATATTGATCGTTTAACTGACGATGTCCGCAACTCGGACTGGTACGTTCAATTTCAGGCATACTCCGCCCCTTATCCGGCACTGATCTCATCGGATCAGATGTTAAGTCTGGTTCAAAGGCTCGACAATCTGGACACTGGGGGGAGAGAGCAGTTACTTAAAATTGACCTGAATATGGATATGATCAAACAGTATTTTCACAACAGCGGATTTGATGGAAAAGTGTACCTTCTTGATCCGGGGGGACACATTCAATTTTCAAATGATCCTACAGCAGAAGATGCTCAGATAGGGAAACGTTACAGCGAGATCCAGTTTCCGAACAAAATGATTCCCTTTGAACTTACGTATACAGGCATTAACTATCTGGAAGGGTGGTCCCTGCAAGGGGTGATGGATGAAGAAATTGTGTTGAAGGAGGTGCGGAAGTCCCGTTCCTTCGTCGTATGGCTGGCTTGCATTAATTTTGTCCTGCCTTCTATTATCATCGCGGCTATGTCCAGAACCATCCATGTCAGGCTGGTGCGCATTCTGAAACATATGAAAAAAGTAAAAACACAGAATTTCCAGACGATTCCGCCTGAAGATGCAAGAGATGAAATAGGTCAACTCACGATGGAATTTAATCGAATGACCGAGACGATCCATAACCTGATTCATGAGGTATATCTCGCTGACATCCAAAAGAAAGACCTGGAGTTAAAGCAGCAGCAAGCACAGCTTCATGCGCTCCATAGTCAGATCAACCCGCATTTTTTGTTTAATACGCTGGAGTCGGTACGTATGCGGAGCCTCATCAAAGGCGAGAGAGAGACTGCCAAAATCGTGCATAACATGGCCAAGATGTTTCGCAAGTCGATTAGTTGGAATCAAAATGATGTGACAGTGAAGGAAGAATTGGAACTCATCGAGAGTTTTTTGCAAATTCAAAAATACCGCTTTGGAGAAAAACTTCAATATACCATTGAGGCAGATCCTGCGGTACTGATGTACCGAATCCCCAAGATGGTTATCCTTCCCTTTGTTGAAAATGCAAGTATTCATGGAATTGAGTCATCTCCGGGTGTAGGTATCATTCAACTCTTCGTTTCAATGGAAAATGACCAGCTCCATATCAGACTAACGGATAACGGTATAGGGATGTCACAACCAAAATTGGAAGAGTTGCTAAGTTACCTGGATCAAAACACCGATATGGGAGAGCATGTTGGCATGAAAAATGCGTATAGTCGCTTAAAACTTTGTTATAAAAATCACTTTACATTCGACATCCAGACATGGGAAGGAGAAGGAACACGTATTCAAATTAAGCTTCCACTTGATCCATCAGCCATACCAGGCGACTAAATATGAGGGATATACTTTTCAAAGTAGGAGGTACACTTTCATGGGTAACTTTGAAAGCGCTATCTTGATATATTGAGAAGGCTTAAAGACACAAACAATACTTTAAGGGGGCATTTGCTACATGTTTAGAAAAAGAAACATTATAACAGGTCTGGCAATTTTACTGGCTGTAACCTTGGCAGGTTGTAATAAAGCCAGCCCGGAAGCCTCTTATCCTGACAGTAATGACAACACCCCGGTCACCTTTAAATATTTCACGTTTGGCGGTGGCAAGAAGGACATTCTGGCAAGCAGCACGACCATTGGCAAGAAGTTACAGGAACAAACAGGCGTTGACTGGAAAATGGAATATCTGGTCGGCGACGGTGCAACCAAGGCGGGTGTAATGATTGCGAGTGGGGATTACCCCGACATCATCGACTCCAGTGGTGAAATGGCCAAGTTGATGGATGCAGGATCCTTTATCCCGCTGGATGAACTGATCGATCAATACGGGCCTAACATCAAGCGAGTATACGGGCCTTATATGGACAAATTCACACAGGAGGATGGAAAGATCTATTTCTTGCCATACACTGCCAACATCGGTTATGTGTCAGAGCCTAATTTTCAGACCGGCTTTTATATTCAGCGTGCTGTGTTAAAAGAGTTCAACTACCCCAAGATCAAAACACTGGACGAATATTTTGACTTGATTGAGCAATACAAGCAAAAGCATCCGCAGATCGATGGAAAAGAAACCATCGGCTTCGCCACACTTGCGGGTGAATCGGGTAGCTTCTTCACCCTGCTAAATCCGGCGATGCATCTGGCAGGTTATCCGAACGATGGCAGTGTGATGGTGGATATGCAGAGCCATGAAGCCAAACTGGTAGCCGGATCTGATTATCAGAAACAATGGATTCAGAAGCTGAGCGAGGTTAACGCACAGGGGATGTTTGATCCCGAATCCTTCACAATGAACCAGGATCAGTATCTCGCCAAGTTGACGTCCGGTCGGGTGCTGGGATATTTCAGTTACTCCTGGCAGGTTGGAGACGCAACGAACAACCTCAAGAAGGCTGGTATTGACGACAAACGTTACGTATCACTACCGATCGTATTTGATGACAGTGTCAAAGACCAGTATGTGGACCCGCCAGGTTTTGTGAACAACTACGGTGTCGGAATTACCGTAAATGCCAAAGATCCTGTGCGAATTATTAAATATTTTGATAATTTGCTCAAGGAAGAAAACCAGATTCTGGTTCAATGGGGTATTGAGGACGAGACGTATAGTGTGAATGATGAGGGTCGTTTTTATTTCAAAAATGATGACCAACGCAAGGCACATGAAGATCCTGAATTAAGTCGTAAGTTCGGCTTTGACTATTTTAATTACAGCTGGCCTCGTTACGGCAATAACTCCGTACTGGAGGATGGCAACGCCTATGGACCAGGCAATCAACCAGAAGTGGCTACCTTTAGTTACACGGACGGTGACAAGCTGTTGTTAGAGAAATATGGTGTGGAGACATTCACAGAACTATTCAGCACACCGGATGAGCGTCCTTGGTCTCCTGCTTGGTCCATTGCATTGGAGCAGGGCTCTCCTGAACAGATTTTCATCACCAAGGCAGAAGATCTCCAGAAGAAATATTTACCCAAAATGATTATGGATTCACCTTCCACTTTCGAGAACACATGGAATGAATATATGAGTCAATTGAATCAACTCGACAAGAAAACGTACGAAGCTACGATAACACAGGCAGTTAAGGATCGTGTAGCTGGCAAATGGTGATTGTAATCCATAAGAGAACACACGGAACGGGGGAATATTCACATGTTAAAACCAAAATTTAGAACAGCAGGTTTAGCTGTATTACTGACAGTTTTGCTGGCTGGGTGCAGTCAGAACAACTCGTCATCATCACCTTCAGCCACAGGTGATGATGAGAACAGTCCAGTCACGTTCTCGTATTACATGTTCTCTCCAGGCAAGAAGGATGCTCTGGCAAGCGAAACAACAATCGGTAAAGCGTTGCAAGAGCAGACGGGTGTGGACTGGAAGATGGAATATCTGGTAGGTGATAGTGCTACAAAAGCCGGTGTCATGATTGCGAGTGGAGACTATCCTGATGTCATTAGCTCCAGTGGTGAGATGTCCAAGTTACTGGATGCCGGTGCCTATATTCCGCTGGATGATCTGATTGAGGAATATGGCCCTAATATCAAAAGGGTATATGGACCATATTTCGATAAAATGAAAAATGCAGAAGACGGAAAAATCTATGCTCTGCCTTATACGGCTAATCAGGGTGAGTATTCAGGTAGTCCAAATGTGGGCGGAGGAGCTTTCTGGATTCAGCGCTCTGTGCTCAAGGAGTTTGACTATCCAAAGATTACTACACTGGATGAATATTTTGATCTGATTCAGGATTACAAGGAAAAACATCCAACTGTCGACGGTGCAGAGACAATCGGATTTGTGTCACTTGCGGGTGTAGCTAATAACTTCTTCACACTGCAAAATCCAGCGATGCATCTTGCCGGTTATCCGAATGATGGCAGTGTCATGGTGGACATGACTACCCATGAGGCAAAAGTCGTCGCGGGAACAGATGCTCAGAAAAAATGGATTCAAAAGTTAAATGAAATCAATGCTCAAGGCATGCTTGATCCGGAATCCTTTACGATGAACAAAGACCAGTATTTGGCCAAGCTGACTTCGGGTCGTGTGTTAGGATACTTCAATTATGGCTGGCAGGTTGGAGACGCATCGAAAAACCTGCTCTCGGCAGGCATTGATGAGAAACGTTATGCACCACTTCCGATTGTGTTTGATGAAGGAATTAAGGATCAGTATGTTGATCCTCCCGGCTTTGTCAACAACTATGCAACAGGTATCTCAGTGAATGCCAAAGACCCTGTTCGTATCATCAAATATTTCGATAATTTGCTGAAGGAAGAGAATCAGGTTCTGGTGCAATGGGGAATCAAGGACGAGACGTACAGTGTGGATGATAAGGGCAGATTTTATTTTGCAAATGAGGATCAACGCAAAGCCCATGATGATCTGGAGCTGAGCCGTAAATTCGGGTTCACCTACTTCGGATCAGACTGGCCGCGATATGGCGGTGAATCTACACTTACCGATGGTAACGCTTATAGCCCTGGCAACCAGCCAGAAGTAGCCGCTGCATCTTATACCGAGGGAGACAAGAAGTTCCTTGAAGCCTACGGAATCCAAACCTTTAGTGAATTATTTAACAAACCGGAAGAGCGGCCATGGTTCCCCGCATGGTCCATCGCTCTTGAGCAAGGATCACCTGAACAGATCTTCACCACCAAATCGGATGATCTGCAACGTAAATACTTACCGGAAATGATTTTGGGAGCACCATCAAATTTTGATAAGTTGTGGGATGCCTACATGGCTGAATTGAACAAATTGGACAAAGCTGGTTATGAAGCGACCATTACCAAAGTTGTGAAGGATCGTGTAGCAGGAAAATGGTAATACAAACACTTTAAAACAAACTGTTACATGCGCAGGAGAAGATGACAGAGCCTAAACTCCGGTTTCTCCTCGCATGAATAACAGCACAGGAAGGGAGCAGGTTCACCGTGGAGAAACCTAATGTCTCCCTTAACTCGATGCCTCCAGCCTCGAGTCCGAAGGGAACCAGAGCACACTCGTTCTTTAAGCGACTTGTGCAGCAACGAACCCTTGCATGGATGTGTATTCCTTTTGTCATCTGGGCTTTTATCTTCAAGTACCTGCCGTTATGGGGATGGACCATGGCTTTTCAGAATTTCAAACCGGCGAGGTCCTTCTCCGATCAGCAGTGGGTAGGCTGGCATCATTTTAGTATCTTGTTTGAGGACAATACCTTCTACCGGGTGCTGCGAAACACTCTCGTTATGAGTTCCATTAAACTGGTGTTGGGATTTGTAACAGCAATTACACTGGCCCTTTTATTGAATGAGCTGAAAAATGTCATATTTAAACGTTTTGTGCAAACCGTCAGTTATCTGCCTCACTTTATCTCGTGGGTTGTTGCTTCCAGCATTGTATTAACAGTCCTGTCACCAGACGGAATTATCAATCTGCTGCTGATGAAGCTTCACCTGATTGACAGTCCGGTACTCTGGATGGGGAAAGGAGAATACTTCTGGGGTATTCTGGGGGCAACTGAGGTCTGGAAAGATGTCGGTTGGAACACCATTATCTATCTGGCAGCGATTACGGCAATTGATCCGGCGCAATATGAGGCTGCCGAGATTGATGGAGCCAGTCGCTTCAAACGGATGTTATATATCACCCTGCCTGGCTTGAAACCGGTTATTGTGATCTTGTTGATCATGAACATGGGAAGTATTCTTGAATCCGGATTCGAACCGCAATATCTGCTGGGTAACGGGATGAATATGGACTATTCAGAGAATCTGGACATCTTTGTACTGAAATATGGATTAGGGATGGGGAACTTTTCCTTAGGTACAGCAGCCGGCATATTCAAAACGGTGGTCAGCTTCATCTTCCTTTTCTCAGCGAACTATATAGCGAAAAAAATGGGAGAGAGCAGACTATTCTAAAAGGAGGCCTATGCCATGCGAAAAGGAAACACATCCCGCTTGCGGAATAACAGCACCGGGGATCGAGCGTTTGACACCATTAACATCATCTTCATGGTATGTCTGATGATTGTGACGATCTATCCCTTTGTTAATATGATTGCCGTATCCTTCAATAATGCAAATGATGCCATTCGGGGTGGAATATATCTTTGGCCTCGTGTATGGACACTGGACAACTACAAATACATTTTTGGCGAATCCGATATTTATCACGCAACTCTGATCTCGGCACTGCGTACGCTTATCGGAACCGTGGTGTCCGTTTTCTGCACAGCCATGCTCGCATATACGGTTAGTCGTCAGGAATTTGTGCTTCGCAAGTTTGTTACGATGTTTTTTGTATTCACCATGTACTTCAGCGGGGGGTTGATCCCCGGTTATCTGCTGATTCGAGATCTTGGATTGATCGGTTCCTTCTGGGTATATATCATTCCGGGTGTAATCGGTGTCTTTAATATGATTGTCATCCGTTCATTTATTGAAGGTCTTCCTGAAGGCATTCTGGAGTCAGCCCGTATTGACGGGGCAGGGGAGTTCACGACATTTATCCACGTTGTCCTGCCGCTAACGATTCCCGCAATGGCAACCGTATCACTCTTTGTAGCTGTGGGACAATGGAATTCCTGGTTCGATGTATTCCTGTACAACTCTTCCAATAAAGAATTAAGCACATTGCAATATGAGTTGATGAAGATTCTGCAAACTTCGACGACCTCAGCGACTTCATCAGCAAGTGATGCTTATCAGTCGGCCGAGAGCAATGCAACGGCGGTCACACCAACCTCGATTCGAGCGACCATGACCATTATTGCAAGTGTTCCTATTCTGATGGTGTATCCGTTCTTACAGAAATACTTTGTACAGGGCATGACAATTGGTGGAGTGAAGGGGTAGTCATGACCTGCATATAACTTCATTTAATTTATGAAAACGCAACAAACTATACCGTATTAGCGTCTATTCATCCATAGAATTGCAACAGGAGTGAAACAAATGCATGTAAAATGGATGACAATTATTGGTGCCGTTGTTGGCTCTATGCTTATAGGGGTGGGAACGGCAGCTGCGGAAGAAACGTTTGTTGATTTAAAGTATTCAAAGTGGGCAGAGGATGGCATCACGTATATGGCGAAACGGGGAACAGTGGCCGGATATGGCAATGGGATCTTTAAGCCAGAGGCACTTGTGACAAGGGCACAAGCTGTCACTTTTATGGTGCGGGAGCTTTATCCAGATCAGCTTCAAAGAGCAGTGGAAGGCACAACTTATTCCGATGTTCCAACTACACACCCTTTCCATCGGGAAATCATGATAGCTGCTAAAAATGGACTTGCGAGTGGTTTTCCTAACGGAACCTTCCGTCCGGACGCACCGCTTAGCCGCGCAGAGACTGCTGCCTTCCTTACACGGGCATATTCACTCGCGGAAGGTAAGAACCCCGCAGAATGGACAGATACGGACAGGCATTGGGCGGCAGCACCCATTCTTATTATGAGTTCAAACGGCTTGGTCGGCGGTTATTCAGATGCCACCTTCCGTCCGAATCAAGCTGTCACGCGTGCTGAATATGCCGTATTTATGGCGAGAGTAATTCGCTTCGAACGTGAAGCGGCTATTCGGACACAAGATTGGGATAAGCTGATATCCTATATGACGGTAAGTGAGCAAGTTGGTCAGATGCTTATGCCCGACATTAGGCAATGGAATGGTAAAGCGACAACGACCGTTAATGAGGGGCTGAAACGCACTATCCATGATCAGGACTTGGGTGGACTCATTCTATTTGACAAAAATATTGCAGACGTGAGGCAGCTTACAACGTTCACACATGATATACAAAGAGAAGCAGGTGACATTCCTCTATTTCTTAGCATCGACCAAGAAGGAGGCGTTATTAAGCGAATACCAGGAGGCACGAACCTTCCCGGTCAGATGGCGCTTGGCGCAACTGGAGATGCAACGCTAGCCGAAGCAGCCGGACAGCTGACAGGGGAGGAGCTGAAGGCACTGGGACTTCAGATCAATTTTGCGCCAGTGTTAGATATCAACAGCAATCCGGATAACCCCATCATTGGTATACGCTCGTTTGGCTCGGAGCCAGATTTGGTGACGCGGCTTGGTCTCGCAACAATACAGGGCTTGCAGCAATCCGGGGTCATGGCGGCAGTGAAGCATTTTCCTGGGCACGGAGATACGAAGGTAGATTCCCATCTGGGTATGCCGGTACTAACTCATAATCGCGAGCGGCTGGATGCTGTAGAATTAAAACCGTTTCGGGCTGCAATTAAAAATGGTGTAGAGATGATTATGACCGCGCATATTGCTTTTCCTGCTATAGACAACGAACATGTCACTTCGCTCAAAGACGGTGAACGTGTGCCGATTCCTGCCACCTTATCGAAAAAGGTACTGACAGGACTTCTTCGCGGAGAGTTGGGATATGAAGGACTCATCGTGTCGGATGCTTTTACCATGAATGCAATTGCGGAGCATTTTGGGGAGAATCAATCGGTAGAGCGCGCCGTTTCCGCAGGTGTTGATATCATTCTTATGCCAAAAGATTCGGCAGCGGCCCATCAAACGCTGGTGAACGCGGTGAACAATGGAACGATCAAGGATGATACCATACATGCATCTGTGAAACGAATCTTGGAGATGAAAGCGAAATATGGTTTATTTGAACGCAGTCAAACTCTTGCGCAAAAGCTAACTCAGCTTAACGATATCATCGGATCGAAGGCGCACCGAGCAGTGGAGCAGACAATCGCAGAGCGAGCGGTCACTGTACTCAGCAGTCGCGAAGGTGTGCTTCCTGATCCAATTAAGCAAGGCGACCGGGTTGTTATTGTCGCAGCCGAGCTGGAACAGGCGAAACAGCTTGAGAAACAACTGTTGCAAGCCGCTAATAACCTGTCGTTAAAAACTGAAATATCACTTGTTGGTCAAGGTAAAATGAATGTAACGCTCCAGGCGATTGGCAAAGCCAATTATGTCATTCTTGCTTCTTACCAATTCCGGAATGTGGCCAGCCAGTTCGGTTGGAGTGAGTATCAAACCTTGATTAATGCGATGAACAAGAGTAATCAGCGATACACGCTGTTCTCACTCGGTAACCCTTACGAAACGATCTATTTGCAAAACGTGCGCTCAGGAATTGCTGTGTATGGAAAGCAGGAGCCAAATACATCTGCCGGGATCAAAGTATTGCTTGGTCAACTGAAAGCTGGAGGACAGTTGCCCGTGCTAACGGATTAACGCTAAATTAATGAAGAAAAAAACGGATTCCAATATACGGAATCCGTTTTTTATTTCAAACTTTTGTTTTATCGATCCATCTACCATGCCATCACTCGGGTATTTCCTCGCTACAAACAAAATGAAGCAGCATCTTCACAAATTGCTCCGTCATTCGCATATCCAATGAATGATCATGAGCAGCACGAATGGTTACCATGCGCTGGAGCATGCCCATCATCGTTGTGAAGATAAACTGAGCCAGATCGAGCGGAGGGGACGGATTCTTAATACTACCGTCAACAACGCCTTGGGATAAAGCGCCCATCAGGAAATGTTTTTCTTTCCCGTTCTGGTTGAACTTATCATACTCTTCTCTTAATTCAGCTCTAAAGTCATACATCTCATAGTTGATATCAAACAATTGAATAAACCTGATGTAGTCTGGATGAACCTGGGCATAAACAACCCATGCATTCAACATGACCTTGAGTTGTTCTCGTCCATTCAAGTCCTTCGTTGATGCACGGCTAACCTCATCCGTTAAATGTTCGATCAGTTGCATCTGAATGGCTAGAAGAAGCTCATCCATAGACTGAAAATGTTTATAAAAGGTCACTCTACTCAGTTCAGCTTTTGTACATACATCCTTAATTTTCACCTGGAGCAATCCATATTTCAAAAAAAGCTCCTTACCTGCTGTAATCAAATCATCACGATGTTTATTTCCCAATTGTTGATGCCAGTTTTCATTCACTTGTATACAATTGTCCTTTCTTCGAACGAAATGCGTTCAAGGTCAGTCCGAGTGAAGCGAGCAGCATAATTGCACCAAAAATATACGGGAAGTTTATGTTTTTGTCAAACAATAGTCCTGCGATCAGCGGCCCAATCACCGTTCCGAGACTGGAAAATGTCGTATTCAGACCGGATGCATAACCTTGCCGATCTCCTGCATTCTTGGATATTAATGTGCTGACCGAAGGTCGCAAAAACGAATTGAAGGCAAAGAATAACGCAGAAGCGAATAACAGAAAGACAAGGTTGACCTTAATTAACATTAACAATAAAGCTATGGGTGTGATTATTAAAGATAGACGGATCAACTTAACTTCACCGATTCTCTGTACAAACCAATCCAAAAGCCAGATCTGCACAACAATACCGATAATCGCCCCCAAGGTAATAATGATGGAGATTGTTGCAGCATCGAATCCGTATTTTTGCTCTGCAAAAAGAGCAAATACCGTCTCATAACTCATGAGACCAAAGGTCATGACAAGCAACACAATCAAGTATTTGAAATAGGGGACTTTAAAAGAACTCCAGATTTTCTTGCCCAAGTGATCTCCTTTTTGAAGACGGATGGAGACCGTTCTTTTCTCGGGGGGAAGTGTCTCAGGCAATAGCAGCGTCATTAGGGCAGCAATCAGTCCCAGACCCGCTGCGAAGAAATAGGGCATGCGAATGCCCATCTCGGCGATGAGACCGCCCAGACCAGGTCCCAGAACCATCCCCAAGTTCATAGCTGCGCCGAAATAGCCCATGCCTTTTGCACGTGTCTCTGGCGTTGTAATATCAGCGACATATGCGAGGTTGGCAGGAACCATTAAACCAAGACTGATTCCACCAATAAACCGTGCGACATAGAGGAACGGCAATGACGTTGACAGCGCAAATATGATATCTGAAATGACAGACAGAAACATACCTGCAATGATCAACTTTTTGCGTCCAAATCGATCAGACAGTTGTCCCCCGAGAGGTGAAAAGAAGAATTGAGCAGCACCGAAGGCTGCAACTAAAAATCCTGCTACTGTGCCTCCCGCATGAAAAAGCTTCAAATACTCCGGCAATATGGGGATGAGCATCCCTTGCCCCAATAAAGCAATAAACAGATTTAACATCAGAATAAACAGTGGAAAGCGAACTGATTTTGGTAATGTACTCATGTACGTCATTAACCCCTTCATTTACAACTTGTTAACCTTTACATTGTGTAAACCATTTTAAATGATTTGAAGGAAATATGTAAATCTTTTTTTTAGTGAGTAGAGGTATAATTGAATTCATATGGAGGTGGGAACACGTGAAATTAGAGGAATTGTTTACGGTGCATGTGAACATTGAGAAATCATTTGATTTGCAAAATAGCGAAGATGATTCGGTTGTTATGATTACTTTTACAGGCAGCGTAACCGGAAAGTACTTTGAGGGAATTGTGCTGGGTGGAGGAGTGGATACGCAGATTATCGGGAAGAATGGTGGTCCGCATACTCTATCGGCAAGATACATGCTCCAAGGGACCGACAACACAGGTCATTCCTGCAAAATTTATATCGAAAATAACGGAAATATTGATAAAACGCTGAAAACTGCTTTATTTCGTACTTCCCCCAAAATGATTACAGACAGCAAAGCCTTATCCTTCTTGAACCGTGAGACACTTGTTGGAGAAGGTCATCCGACGGAGTCAGGGATAGATATAAAAATATATAGAAAACCGCTGTAATGCGGGGCAAATAGCAATTATCTTTTTATTGTATGGCAGAGAAGATATCTTTTTATAACGAGAAGTCAGAGTCGCTAAGGAGCGGCTCTTTTTGTCGTATGAGATTTTACGTCAATATTTATATGTATTCTTTTACAATTAATTAACATAGGATGGATACGGCGCAGACACTTCTCACCTATAGTATGATGAGCGAAAATAAACCAATATCAGGCGGAATAAGGAGAAAACTATTCATTATGATGATCAAAAAAATCGGGATTTCAGTAGCATCACTCGCCATCTTAACGTCTGTAAGTGTGTTTGACGTATATGGCGCAGGCTCCAAACGCATGATCGAAGTGTCCGAACAATCAGCTAATGTGGTTGTGAACGGACAAAGGGTGGAAGGCGAATCATTTCTCTACAATGGGGTCACTTATGTACCTGCAAGAGCGATTGGTGAAGCCTTGGGGCAAGAGGTAGACTGGGATAACAACACCCAATCGGTGTTTGTTGGACAAAAAATGAACGATCAGCAGGGATACCGCGGTACCAAAACGCCATATCCTTTTAAGGAAACAAGTTATACAAAAGCTCCTATTGGATATGAACCCATATTTATTAACTACATAGGGAGACATGGTTCCAGACATCTATCCAGTTCCAAGTACGACAAGACGTTATTTGAACTGCTCGACATCGCTGAAAAGGACGGGCAGATCACTAATTTGGGCAAAGAGCTGAAGAAGGAAATTGGCAATCTGATGAAGGTTGAAAAAGATCATTATGGATTGTTATCCACTACGGGTGGAGAAGAACTGAAAGCAATAGGGGCCAGAGTTGGGCAGAATTTCAAAGAACTTTTTACATCGGATAAAAAAGTGATTGCACAAGCAACCTTCAAAGATCGAACGCCGCAGAGCAGAGATCAGTTTATTGACGGGTTAAAGGAAAGCTTGGGAAATAATAAGGTAGACATTCTGGCTTCAGCCTTTGAAGAAGGGAAAGACCCCTATCTACGGCCCTACGACTTGGCTACGAAGTATAACGAGTACGTAGAAGATGGAGACTGGGTTAAGTTATACGAGGATTATGTCACACAGAACACTGGAACGCGTTATGCAAAAGAGGTCCTTTTGCAATTTTTCTCTGAAGACTTTTATCAGAGATTGAATTCTGGAGAGTTTGAATTGAAGGATGAGAAAGGAAAAGTGAAGCTCAGCAACCCAACCGAGGCTGCTTCTAATCTATATGAACTCTACATCATTTCTTCGAATATTAAAGGAGAAGGTGACTTCGAATTCGGGCGATATTTCACGGCTAATCAGTTGAAATGGTACGAGAGTATTGACAATATCAATGATTTCTATGAAAAAGGTCCATCCTTAACGTCAACGGATCTGCCGCAGAATATCATTGCACCTCTGGTAAAAGAATTGATTGTGTCTACCGACCAGTCCATTCAGCAAAAAGACACGGCTGGTATATTTCGTTTTGCTCACGCAGAAACCATCATTCCACTATCTTCATTCCTGGATATCGCCGGAGCTAATGTGAGTATCGACAAACCACAGGACGTGACCCAAAACTGGAATGGCTCGGTTATCTCACCGATGGGAGCAAATATCCAATGGATTCTGTATTCCAATGGTAAGGATGTTCTCGTGAAAATGCTTAGAAATGAAGAAGAGATCGCCTTCCCGATCGAAACAAAGACCTATCCGTACTATAAATGGGAAGATGTGAAAACATATTACCAAAACAAACTGCAGAAGGTAGGCGTAAGCTTGGACAGCAGTTTGGAAGACAATATCGAGATTTTGCAGAAGAAATTCTAATCGATTGAACGATATGCATTTTATATGAAAATAAAGACGAAGATGAAGAAAGCAACTCCTTTTCATGGGGCTGCTTTCTTTTTTTGCATTTTGAATGAAATGGACCAGTAAAAAAATCCTAAAACAAAATGTGACCAAATGCCGTCCGTAAGAGTGTTAGAGGTATAAAGGAGGGCATAACAACCATGCAGCGATCAGTGCCCCAGCTGGGCGATCATGTGATGAAAGTCTATGAGACATACGCGGATACGCTGTTCCGGATTGCCATGGTGCACCTCGGCAGACGAGAAGACGCGGAGGAAGCCACTCAGGATACCTTCATCAAACTAATAGAAAAAGCCCCTACGTTCAACGATGCGGAGCATCAAAAAGCATGGTTGATTAGGGTCATCACCAATCATTGCAAATCCTTATTAGGCAGAGGCTGGCGCAAACGGGAGGTCAAGCTGGAGGGAGTCGATCCTCTTACAACAGACAACCCTGAAGATCACGCGCTGATCGAACTTGTGCTGTCACTGCCCGTCAAGTATAGATCGGTGGTTCATCTGTATTATTACGAAGATTATCCGATCCGAGAAATCAGCGAGATCCTGGAGATTAGCGAATCAGCAGTGAAAATGAGATTAAAACGAGGAAGACAGCTGTTAAAACTGGAGCTGGAAGGAGAGGAACTGTAATGAACGAAGAACAATTCAAACAAAACTACAAGAAAGCGGTGGATCATATGAAAACAAACGAACAAATGAAAAAACGGGTAGAGCAATCCTTAAACACGCAACATCAGGGACCAAAACGTCAACGTAAACCACTGTACATTGCAGCAAGTGTTGTTATAGCTGCCAGCATTGGATTGGCTGCGCCAAGTGTATGGCAACAATTCAATGGGCCAGCCGCACCAACACCACAGGTGGCAGCGGTGACTCCAGGCGCGTCGGTTGACCCGATCGTGATTCCGAAGATGGAGTTGCCGAATTCACAGGGCAAAGGCGCGATGGCTGATATGATGCAACTGGTTGTGTATGGAGGAAACGTATATACACAGTCCCCAACATTGCTTGAAGGCGTAAATGCACTCAATCTACGAGGTGAGAAGCTTGGCACTACAACTGGTGGCATCAATGAACTGAGCGGCCAGGATAAATATACGGAGCTTGCTTCCAACATTGGCGAAGCAGACATCTATGCGGTCAATGGCTACGACAAGGACTTCCGCATCATGTCTTACACCGAGATCGATGGTCAGGTGTATGCTCAGCTATTCGACAAGAACAACGGGATCACCATTGGTACGGGTGCCGACCTGATCGGCAAGCTTCATCTCGAAGGCAACATCGCCTCGGCGCAATGGGAGACGTTTAATAGCTGGAATAATGGATTGCAGCAGCTTCAGCCGTTAGTAGCAACTGACGGATCGCTGGATAGCTTCATCTCTGCGTTATCTACTGCCAAACCAATCGCAACGAGTCCGGAGTTGGAAGAGAACCTCTACGGCAAGGAAGATCGCAAGATCATCTATCTCACGCTGGAAGACAAAACGCAGGTCCCACTGGTTCTGTTTGGTGATGGTCTGGTGCGTTACGGTAATGTTCCGGCATTCCTGGAAGTGGAGAAAGGCGCGTTCCAATCATTCTGGAACAGCTTGGGCGAGTAAGGCGAAGACAGCAGTCTGGATGCATGAAGAAGAGCGAACAGAGCACGCAAGTGTTTTGTTCGCTTTTTTGATTATCGGTGAGATTAGATTAATTAGAATTTTTGTAATACACCAAGTGATCGGTCCATTCATTATTTTCGTGTATAAACCCTTTACGTAGACATTCAAATTCCATACCAACACTCTCTGCTAGTTTCATGGAAGGGGTATTATCCACATTAATATGAGCTTCTATGCGGTGGAATTTCAGATGTTCAAATGCAATATGAAGTGCTTCATTCACTGCTTCTTTCCCATAACCTTTTCGCCAATACTGATTATGGATCGTGTATCCGAAGCTTCCCCATTGAAAATGATCTCTTGCCAAGGTCGCAATATCAATCATACCCAGATGTGTACCATCATGCTTTCTAAACACACCAAATACATAAACCGCATCTGTACGCGCTAACTCCTGGTGTCGATCTACCAGATCATGAAACCAATCCAGCGTACATTCACTCATATCCATTTTCCCTTTATCATGACGGTGTTGGGAGGGCAAGCGGTTTTCAAACTCATTCAACCAATTTTCATAGTCGTCTTTCTGTAATGGTCGGATGACTAGCCGTTCTGTCTCTGAAATATGATCAAATTTTTCTGCTTTTAATATCAAAATGACAACTCCTCTGGATTGAATTTGTGCTCATGGCATAGCACTGAAATAGTCCATAACCACGCTGCGAAACTCTAAAGCGGCTTTGGAAATATACCTGTTTTTGTGCGAAAGCAAAGCGATCTCACGAACGAGTTGGTGTTCCTCTACCTGAAGATATCTAATGCGCTCATGCGGGTTTCTGGCTGTGCTAGGTATAAACGCGAGACCGATCTCCGCTTCAACAAGGGCTGTTAATCTTGCAGGCTCATCACCTTCATATACATATTTCGGTAGGAAACCAGCGGATTGACATACGGAATCTACCATATCACGAACCCCATACCCTTGCTTCACCCCAACAAACCACTCGTCCTTAAGCTCAGTTAACTGAATGCTGCTTCGGTCTGCATATCGATGCCCCGTAGGAACAGCGACTACGATCGGATCTTCATATAGTATCTGACATTCGATGTCGTCACCTTCAATCGGAGGGGAGGAGAGACAAAAGTCCACCTCGCCCCGATGTAGAAGTCTGGACATGTTTTCTAACGAAACCATTTGCACATGGAACTGAATATCCGGCTTGGTTTTCCGGAATTCCCGCAGTATACCTGGCAATGTGCTTGCCGTAGTCACCGCCAATTGCAGTGTACCCTGATCCGGATTGGAGAGGTCAGCGATTTCCCGCTTTCCTTGTTCCAATTCAAATAAGGCTTTTTCAGTTCGCTGAAGAAATGTTCTTCCAAAGTCGTTTAATCGCAGCTTTCTCCCGATTCGATCAAATAAAGGGACTCCAAGGTCGTCCTCTAATCGTTGTATCGTTTTGCTCAGGGAGGATTGCGTGACATGCAGCTTTCCCGCAGCTTCCGTAACATGTTCGCATCGGGCCACTGTCAGGAAATATTTTAGTTGAAGAAGCTCCATTTGTACCATTCCTTCATTCCTTCTAGTTCATCAAATCATAACATATAATGCGTTGGAATAAATGAATAAGTTCAATTATGATAACAACAGAAGAAGGAGTGATGCACCGATGAACGTTCGAAACAAAGGATTGATGTTAGCTGTTGGACTCGGAATTATGTTGAATCCGTTAAATTCCTCCATGATTTCTGTGGCTATTTCAAGATTGCAACAAGTGTATCAACTTAATTTTACAGCCGTTTCGTGGATTATTTTATCATTTTATATTGCCAGTGCTGTCGCTCAACCCGTCATGGGCAAGTGTAGTGATTTGTTTGGCCGCAGGAAGATCTTCCTCATGGGTCTTGTTATTGTTTTTGTTTCATCCATGTTAGCTCCATGGTCTCCCAGCTTTTCATGGCTCATCGTATTCCGAATCGTTCAATCGATTGGCACAAGCATGATGGTGGCCGTCGGAATGGCAATTGTCAGAATTAACGTGACTGAAAAACAAGCCTCAGCCTTGTCCACCTTGGCTATATTCCTTTCAGGAGCGGCTGCAGTTGGACCTTTTATTGGTGGAGTATTGATTCATTGGTGGGACTGGCACAGCATATTCTTCGTTAATATTCCGTTTGTCTTGGCAAGCTTTTGGGTCGCCTGGAAAACAATCCCGAAGGACGAGCAATCTCCGTCTATCTCTGGTCACATGTCCATTCGGCAATGGCTTGCGTTAATTGACGCACCAGGTATCCTGATGTTTACGGTAGCTTTGGTGACTCTGCTCATCGGTTTACTATCAGTAAATTCCACAGGAGATATTTCAACATGGCATCTGCTGACAGGGGGGATCGGGTTAATCGCACTCGTCATGTTTATCCGACATGAATTAAAAGCAGCCACGCCTTTTATTCCTCTGCGAACGTTTGCCTCATATCCCGAGATGACTTGGGTGAATGTGCAATACATGCTGGTGAACATCCTGTTTTACGCACTTTTTTTTGGAGTTCCTACGTATTTGAAGCAGGTACGTCATCTCAACGAAGTTCATACAGGAATGAGCATGCTGGCTTTGGGGTTATGTTCAGTCATTATTGCTCCGTTCGCAGGGCGCTGGATTGACAGATCGGGATCACGGCCTGCTTTGATCGTATCCGCTTCTTTAATGACATTTGGCTCTATATTGATCGTTGTTATGAATGAAACTTCTCCAATCTTCATAATCATTGTTGCCTTAGCTTTATTTGGCATAAGTAACGGCTTAAACGCGGTCGGCATGCAAGCTGCTCTGTTCAAAAGCACACCCAAAGAAATGATCGGAGTCGCATCGGGTATTTTTAATACATCTCGCTACCTGGGGACCATTTTATCGTCGTTATTGATTGGTATTGTTATGGGAGATACATTTAATGTGACAGGATTTCAGATGCTTGGAATCATCCTTACGGTATTAGCTGCATCACTGATCATCATGAGCGTACGTCGCGAGGCAAGTGCGGTGAGTCCGGAGCAAGTAAGCAAGTAAAATAGAGAATCTGCTGTGCAATAGCACGTTTACACCCAATGAATCAATAGCTCCATTGGGTGTATTTTTTGTTTTTCACCAAGTTGTCAGAAAGAGTTGATCCTTTCTTGAACGTTTAGGGTAGAAGACGTGTCTTTGATTGAATTAGGTAAAAATAAAGATATAATAATTTTGATTAATAGGCTTGGTTAGTACTTTAAGTGCATCAATATCAGATTTTAATTGGCATCCAATGCTTGCTATTATCGGGGGCCTACAGGAGTAAACGCATTATAGGTGTGGCAAGATATCGTCATACCTAACTTTGTGAAATTTTTCGCAACTTTGCATTGAGCTTAGCCAAAGCTGATATTGAATGTTTCTAAATTGAACAGAGTTTGAAAGGAGGCAACACAAAGAATGGCTATTGATACGGTATTATGGAGCAGGCTAGTGACTGGTTTGACGCTCGGGTTCCACGTGATTTTTGCAACGCTTGGTGTCGGTGTACCTTTGATGATTGCTATTGCAGAGTTCATCGGCATTCGGAAGAAGGATCACCATTACATACTTATGGCAAAGAGGTGGTCCAGAGGATTTGTCATATCTGTGGCGGTTGGTGTTGTCACAGGTACAGCGATATCGCTGCAATTGGCCCTGGTGTGGCCGAATTTTATGAAATTGGCCGGAAATGTTATTGCACTGCCACTATTTATGGAAGTATTCGCGTTCTTTTTTGAAGCAATCTTCTTGGGCATTTATCTGTACACGTGGGATCGGTTCAAAAATCCGTATATCCACTGGTTGCTGACCATTCCGATTGTCGCCGGGGCAGGCATGTCTGCTGTTTTTATTACAACAGTGAACGGATTCATGAACCAGCCTGAAGGTTTTGTCATGGAAGCAGGTCAATTCTTGGCAGTGAATCCTGTACAAGCGATGCTGAATACGGCGACGTTCTCCAAAGTATTTCATGTATTAAGCTCGGCTTATCTGACAGGAGCTGCTCTGTTAGCAGGAATTGCAGCCTTTGCAATGCTGAGAAAAGGGGTATCGGCCTACCACAAAAAAGGCCTGAACCTCATGATGGCCGTTGTTCTGGTATTCAGTTTATTAAATTCCTTAGCTGGGGATGTATCTGCCAAGTTTTTGGCTGAACATCAGCCGGAGAAGCTCGCAGCTGCCGAGTGGCATTTCGAGACGGAAAGCGGCGCGGATCTGATTTTATTAGGATGGCTGAATGCTGAACATGAAATCATAGGCGCACTTCATTTGCCGAAAGTGCTTAGCTTTCTTGCCTTTGGAGACTTTAACGCCGAGGTAACCGGGCTGAATGAATTTCCACCAGATGAACACCCGCCCTTACTTGTGCATTATTTGTTTGATCTAATGGCTGGAATTGGATTCGCTTTGCTTGCTATATCAAGTCTGTACTTCCTGTTTGTATTCTGGAAGAAACGAAATCAATTTAACAAGTGGATGCTTCGTATGGTTGCGCTCAGTGCACCGCTCGCTTTTCTGGCCGTTGAGATGGGTTGGTTCTATGCAGAGATCGGTCGGCAGCCATGGATCATTCGAGGTTATATGCGAGTAGAAGAGGCCGCTACTTCTTCACCGAGTGTAAGAATATTATTTTTTGTCTTTTTACTTCTGTACATCGTGCTCGGCGTCATCTGTGTTCTCGTGCTGAGACGTTTGTTTAATAACAATCCTGCTGACCTTGAGATGGAGAAATGGTTGAAAGAGAAGCATGATCAATCAGCCAAGAAAGGGGATCAGGCCTGATGAGCTATGAATTAATTGGTATATCGGTACTCTGGTTGTTTTTGTACGGCTATCTTATTGTAGCTTCCATTGATTTTGGAGCAGGTTTTTTCGCCTTTTACGCACGCCTGACAAAGCAGGATCATCTGATTAATCGTCTGATCTCCCGGTATCTATCACCGGTGTGGGAGATCACCAATGTATTTTTTGTCTTTTTCTATATTGGCATCGTTGGATTTTTCCCGGATACCGCTTACTATTATGGCTCCGCGCTGCTTGTTCCGGGAAGTATTGCCGTCATTTTGCTTGCCATTCGTGGGTCATTCTACGCCTTTGAGAATTATGGTTCCAAAAATAACATCGTATATCTGTTTTTATACGGGGCTACCGGGTTGCTTATTCCAGCGTCATTGTCAGTGGCACTGACCCTGTCTGAAGGTGGCTTTATTTTGAAACAGGGAGATACCGTTTCCCTGGATTACTGGGCACTATTTACGAATCCATTATCGTGGAGCATCGTTGGTCTAGCCATCGTGTCGGTATTGTTCATTAGCGGGTCATTTCTGACATTTTATGCATCTCGGGCAGAGGATCATTCGGCATTGAAGCTGATGCGCAATTATGCTTTGTTCTGGAGTACACCGACCATTATTCTCGCGCTGACTGCATTTATATATTTGGGTCAACACAATGAGCGTCATTTTCAAAACATGATGGATTTATGGTGGCTGCTGGCGCTATCCGTTGCATTTTTCATGATTGCCATGTGGCTGTTATATAACGGTCGTCGTTACGGATTAGCTTTTATATGTATCATGCTGCAATTTTTCACAGCCTTTTTCGCTTACGGCATTGGGCAGTATCCTTATATTCTTGATCCATTCATCACGATTCAGAGCAGTGCCACACCGCCAGCAATGGGTTTTGCGCTAGTGGTTGTGTTTATCGGTGGGCTGTGCCTGTTAATTCCTTCTCTTATTCTGGTCTTCAAACTGTTCCTGTTTGATGCGGATTATGTGAAAGGGAAAAAATAAAGGAGGAGCGTTCAATGAAGAGGAGAGGCAAATCCAATCTGATCTCGCAGCAAATGTCTTTACAACGAAAAAACAGACTTCTCCTTGCGATCATTTCGCTGGCCCTTGGTGTAGCTATTATAAGCCAGGCCACCTTGGTGGCTGAAGCAGTCCAGCGAATCTTTGTAGAGAAAGCTTCCTTTTCATCAGTGATGCTGTTGCTTGTCCTATTACTGGTTGTTATGGCTGCACGCTCACTGTTGTCGTATGGTAATGGGAAAGTGAGCTTGCATATGGCAGCACGCGCCAAGACAAATATGCGAGCATCTGTATTGCAGAACCTGACCCGCGCTTCCATGCCTTCAACCCTGAGTGGGCAGACGGGAGGAAAGGTCAGCGTTGCATTGGATGCTGTGGATGAGGCTGACAGTTATTTCAGTCAATATATGCCTCGAATGATGGAAGCCGCGGTGATCCCGATTCTGATTCTGGTTGTTACATTTACGCAGCACGCCAACACAGGCTGGATTATGCTGTTTACGGCACCGTTTATCCCGCTCTTCATGATCTTGGTTGGTCTCCAGACGAAGAACAAATCAGAAGAAAAATACGCGCAACTGGCTGAGTTTTCCGGTACATTTCTGGATTCGCTTCAAGGGCTGGTTACGTTGAAGATATTCGGACGGGCTAAACGTCAGCAACAGGAAATTGAACGCAGCAGTCTGGGGTATCGTGATGCCACCATGGGCATTTTGAAGATTGCATTTACAAATACGTTTATGCTGGAATCGATCGTGATGTTAAGCATAGGTATTGTTGCGCTTGAACTGGCTATTCAGTTACTGGTTTTCAAATCGATGAGCTTCCACACGGCCTTTCTCGTGTTGTTACTCGTTCCTGAGTTTTACAGTCTGTTGAAGAATACGGGAACGGCTTTTCACAGCGGGCGAACCAGTATGGGGGCGATTCGCAAGGTGGAACAGATGCTTGAGGAAACAAGTATCAAGAGCACAAAAACGAAGCCTGAAGAAGGATCGGATCAAAGCGATATAAACGATGTCGATGCAATGGCAAGGACGAAAGAACTCCGTACAACTCGCGCCGAGTTGATTTCAATGCCACCAACCATTGAACTAAACGATATCCGTTTCGAGTACACACCTGATTCCTTTGGACTTGATACAGGACAGATCTCGATTGGACCGGGAAAACAGTTTGCTATTGTAGGCAAAAGTGGCTCAGGTAAAACCACGCTGCTTCATCTCATTGCCGGTTTACTGAAACCAGATTCGGGAGCGGTTTTGGTTAACGGAAGCCAGCTTTCGCAACATGATGAGGCTGCATGGTTTGAACGTGTTAGCTACATTACACAGCATCCGTATATTTTTGCAGGTACATTTGCCGAAAATATCGCGATTGGGGCGGGGCGTAACGTCTCCAGAGCCGAAATTGAGCAGGCGACAGAGAAAGCAGGGCTTGCTGGCGTTGTCGCACAATTGGAGCAGGGCTTGGACACGTTTGTTGGTGAAGGTGGCCGGGGGCTGTCTGGTGGGGAAAAACAAAGACTTGCTTTGGCACGTGCTTTTCTGAAGAGACCAGCTGTTATTTTATTCGACGAACCCACCGTTGGTCTGGATCTGCACACCGAGCGGGTATTGCAACAATCCATTGCGGCATTAGCCCAAACGGCAACGATGATTACGGTGGCTCACCGTTTATATACCATTCAACATGCGGACAACATTTTGTTTATGGACAATGGGGTATTGGTGGATTCAGGACATCATGAAGCGCTTCTGGCGCGCCTGCCTCAATATGCGGAGATGGTGGATGTACAACGGAAAGGAGGGTTAGCATGAATGAGCTGACGATTCTGTCAAAAGCGATGATTCAGGAGCGCAAGGATATCTTACTTTCGATATTGGGCGGATTTATCGCCGGCATAGCAGGTGTAGCACTCTTTTCCGCGAGTGGCTATATGATATCGCAAACGGTATTTGCGCCACCGCTGTATACCTTAATTGTACTCACTTCCATGGTCAAACTGCTCGGTTTCCTTCGAGCGGCAAGTCGCTACGGAGAACGCTTGTATTCGCACAGGGCAACATTCTCCATGCTGAGCCGCTTGCGGACGTCCTTTTTTGCCAAACTGATCCCGGTAACGCCAGGTATATTAAACAAAAACCGAAGCGGGGATCTGCTTGCGCGGATCGTGGGTGATGTGGAAAGCTTGCAAAATTACTTTTTGCGGGTCGCGTATCCACCCATCATGGTCGTTATGGTGTTTTTGGCTACCATGCTGTTCACTTCGGCCTTTTCAATCTGGATTGCGTGTTTGTTAGTACTAGGTATGCTGATCACGGCATTTGTTGTACCAGGTATTGTCTTGTTAGGTCAGCGAAAAATACACGGACGTGTCCGCCAGCAACGGGCCTTGCTGTCCACGGAAGTAACCGAAGTGTTGTATGGTTTCAGGGATTTGAAAGTATATGGTCAATTGGAACAGCGTGAGCAACAGCTTCAGCAGGCTTCCGCTGCATTGGCAACGGAACAGAAACAAGCCGCTTCGCACCTGCTGCGCGGGCAATCGATGCACGTTTTTGTGACGTATCTTGTTACATGGGGTGTGCTAGCACTCAGCGCCTTCTTAATTGTGAATGGAGCGTTTGCCGGTGTATTCCTCGCCATGCTGATCCTGGCCACGCAAACCGTGTTCGAAGAAGCTGCCGCAATGGCTATATTACCTCTATATAAGCAGGACAGCGAACACGCCGCTCAGCGACTGGCGGAAACGGTGCCGACCACCGATGTACAACCTGTACAGCCAAGCGGTGAATTGTCAGCCGATCATGCAGTTTCGATCGAGTTATCTCATGTTAACTTCCAATATGAAGGGGAATGGAGACCAGCATTAAGGGAGTTATCCCTGCAGCTTGCAGCAGGCTCCAAAACAGCGATTGTCGGGCCGAGCGGGTCAGGAAAGTCAACGATTATCGATTTGTTACTCAAGCTGCGTACACCAACGTCTGGTGATATACGGTTAAACGATATTCCGGTGCAGGAACTGAATGAAGAGAGCATATGGCAAAGGGCAAATGTTGTGTTGCAGCAAAGTCATTTCTTTCGAGGAACCATCCGGGACAACCTGTTGCTGAATGGAGAAGAACATTCAGATGAACAACTGTCGGCTATGCTGGATAAAGTGCAACTGCCCAATAAATCATTGACCGACATGCTATATGAAAAGGGAGAGAACCTGTCAGATGGCGAGAAGCAGCGGCTGGCTTTGGCACGAGCCATGCTGCGCAAAGGACGGTTATGGCTTTTGGACGAACCGACTTCTTCTCTGGATTACGTCACAGAGCAACGGGTGTTGCAGCATCTTCTGGCACAGGCGGCCGAAGATACACTTCTCCTGATCTGCCATCGGCTGACGGGATTGGAAGAGATGGATCGGATTGTGGTCATGGACCAAGGCAAGATCGTGGAATCGGGTTCCTTCTCCGAGCTTATAGAGCAAAAAGGGTATTTTTATGAAATGAAACAAATTGAACGACAAATGATTGGAGACGCCGGGGCGTGAAAGGAATTTCAGTCTAGTCAAGGTGTCGATAGTACTTTCATAAAAGACTAAAGAACGTTACTGATGTTATCATCAATTCGTCGTTCTTTAGTCTTTTTGTCTATCTATTGAGAAGACTCGTTAAGCAGCAATGTTAATTTACCTTTACATCACAGCAGAGGATTCAGCCGTTTTATTTTTCATCGCAAGCGGCTTTTTCCTAAGTGTCCTATCATACAAATATGGCTTTCCGTGATATTCCCGTGCATGCTTTTGTTTCTGCTTTTTATGTATATCAACCTTGATCTCCAGATTGGCAACGTTACTCTGGAATTCAGTAGCAATTCGTTTGCACCATTTCAGGCCACTTTCTTCAGATGCACTGAAATGAACGCGTAATAGATATCCGTTCACCGTTAATTCAAACTTGTATAAATTCATGATATGTATCCTTTCCAGGCGGGCATGTTATGTTACACCATATGCGATAATCTGATTATAACAGGAACGTATGTTCTGTAAAAGTGTTATTTATGATACCCGCAATGCAATAAGGTTCGCTAGACATCTTTGCAAGAGTTCGTTTAATGGTAAAATATCTAAAAATGGTTCATGTTGGGGGATATCATGTATAAACTGATGATCGTAGATGATGAATTGCTCATGCGGGTTGGAATTCGTTCCATGCTGAATTGGGAAGAGTATAATTTCTATGTTGTTGGTGAGGCGGGAAATGGAAAAGAGGCATTAAGCCTTGCACTTGAAGTGATGCCTGATCTAATCATTACAGATATTAAGATGCCGATTATGGATGGGCTACAGCTTATACAAGAGGCCTCCTGCGTACTGAAAACCTGTAAGTATGTCATCCTGAGTAACTTTGACGAATTTCATTATGTAAAAGAGGCACTAAAACTTGGCGCTTCAGACTACTTGATTAAAAGTGAGATTACAGAAACTGCCCTTATTGACCTCCTGAGCACTGTTGGACAGAAACTGCAAAGTGAACATGTTCACCCAACCAACACACCCTCTATAACACAGGACTATTCCAAGAGCCTAAGATATCTAAAGGATAGTTTCTTCCAAGATATTGTAAGCGGATTCATTAGTGAGGAAGATATCGTCACCAAAGCGGAAGAACTGCATTTTCGTATACGTTCGGACCAGTTGGTTGTCATGAAGTTCATCGTGAATTATTACGAGGATGCAAAGCGGAAATATGTAGAGAAGGGGGAGAAGCTGCTACGATTTTCGATTCTTAATATTATGGAAGAGATTATTCCTTCGAAATGGGAGAAAGAGATTTTTGTTGAAAGTTCCTCAGAATATTGGGTGATCGTTAATGTACTTCCTGAGAGCCAATCTGTACACGCCGACTTGAATAAACTATGTAATAAATTGCTGTCTTCGATCAAGGATTTTATGAATCTATCGCTCACGGCTGGGGTAAGTAGAATGACTTCCGGTTTCCTTCACATCAGGAAGGCCTGCCAAGAGGCAGAAACGGCTCTACAACAGGGTTTCTTCACAGGAAGCAACCAGGTGTTGTATTACGATGATCTGGTTCAATCCCCAGATCGACATGAAGTTAAGGGAGCTTTAAGCCCGCAACAAGAACGAGATTTGTTGAAGTTGTGGGTAAGCAAAGACAACAAAAAGGCGGAAGAGTTCCTTGAAGGAATCCGATCCAATCTCGAACAGCTGCGAGCAGATGAGAATAGCATTCGCAAGCAATATATCATGGTAATGGAAACGATACATTCCCATCTATCCCGAGCTACGGAAAGAGGTGCACCTTCTTTAACAGAGAAATCACCCTATGAAATCGTTCTAAAGGGGGAGTATTGGGAGGATATCCACCAAGATATGCTTGCTCATATTGCGTATTACTTCCAAACCGATTCCCAAATCAAACAGGAAAGCACTTACACCGATCTCGCCACTGAATTGATCGACAAGTATTATGCGGAAGATATCTCACTGCAAAGTATCGCTAGCCAAATCAGTGTGAATCCGTCGTATCTCAGCCGTGTGTTCAAACAGGAACGAGGAGAGAACTTTATTACGTACTTGACCCGAGTTCGAATTGAACATGCGAAGGCGTATCTATTGAGCAGAGGAATGAGAGTGTATGAAATCGCAGAAAAGGTGGGCTACCATAATTACACGTACTTCAGTAAGATTTTCAAAAAATCGGTAGGTGTCACTCCTGAGGAATATCGAGAATTACAGCAGGGATGAATGTAATCGGTGAATAGAGGTGCAGCATATGAAGCATGTTCGGCCCTTCCGAATCAAGTATAAAATTATGGTGATCTGTATGACGGTCATTATCCTTCCGGTATTGGTGATGACAATCAATTCGTATTACTCCTCAGAGCGGTTGTTGGCACAGAACTATACAACGTTGCTAAACGATCTGGCCAAACAAACGAATATTCGCATTGACGAGTTCCTCAAGGAGATTGAGAAAATTTCGCTGCTAGCCAGTAATGGGCTTAGTGACAATCTGTCTGCGACTCATGAAGGGAGTTTTCCGATCCAGGATTTTCTGCGAGAGGGTGATGAACAACATGAGATTGCCGCATACAATATTCTTATGAATTACATCATGATGAAAGATCGCGTATTCTCCATTTACCTCTACAATATGAACGGGGGTCAAGACCTTTTTGTAAGTCCACATCAACCCATTGATCCAAACTTCAAAGTAGCAAACGAATTGTGGTTTAAAAAGTTCATGCATGATAACGATCGAACCATTACTCTCACAACACGAATCGATGAGCAATTGGAGAATAAAATTCTGGCAGTATCACACGCTCGCAAAATTCATGATGTGACTAGTGGAAAACTGCTTGGCGTTATCGTTGTCAGCATTGATATCAAATTCATTGAAATCGTCAACCGAAACTTGCAGGAAGGACTACGCTCCAGATTCATGATCGTTGATGAGGATGACAAGATCGTATATAACGTGAACGAACGATTAATCGGGACACTGTTCCGGGACAACGTTCGTCCGCCTGAATCACTAAATGTCGTGGTGACCAGTCCCCTTAGTCAGCAAAAATGGACAACTTACTTATATATGCCTTTGGATGAGCTTACTGCTGATGGCAAAATATTGGGCCGTAATCTGGTGACGCTTGCCATAGTCATTGTTCTTTTTGCTGCCGTCATATCTATCTTTTTATCTCACGTGATCACAACTCCCATTAAAAAACTGCTACGGAATATCGCTCTGGTCGAGAAAGGTCAGTTTGAACAAGTTGAACCTATTGGCTCCAGAGATGAGATTGGACATTTATCCATTCGATTCAACAGAATGTCACACGAATTGAAGCGAATGGTCGAACGGATGCAGCAGGAAGAAATAGAGAAAGCCAAGGCCGAGATGCGTGCGCTCCATGACCAGATCAAGCCTCATTTTCTGTATAACACCCTTGGGTCGGTGAAATGGATTGCCTCGATGCAGCAGGCTGATAAAATCGTGGAAATGACCGATGCCTTAATCTCGATGCTCCGCTATGCAACAAAATCCGATGGAACCCTCGTAACCATTCGTGAGGAACTTCATAATATAACGAATTACGTAACGATCCAGAATGTCAGGTACTATGATTGTATTCAGATGAGGTATGAGATTGAGGATAAAGTGTTGGATTATCACATGCCCAAAATGATCCTGCAACCCATTGTAGAGAACGCTATTTTTCATGGTCTGGCCGAGCTTGAGGAAGACGGAATCATTACCATTCGGATTCAACTGCGGGTGGATACAGTTGTAATCGAAATCTGCGATAATGGCGTTGGTATGGATCATCATACGATGCAGAATCTCTTGGAAGAAAAGTCCGGTGCAAGTACGGGAACCAATGGGATTGGATTGCATAATGTGCAGCGGCGGATTCAACTTCATTTTGGGAAACCCTATGGAATACAGGTGGAGAGTAAAATGGGTGAAGGTACCATTTTCTCCATTCTGCTGCCTGCCATCATTGAAGCCAAATAGTCATTCATGCTTTCATTCATGCATCTCATAATGCGGTACAACGATCATAAAAATAAGTTTAGATATAAACAAAGGGCTCGCAGTATGAACTGCAAGCCCTTTTGTTCACCCTTTGACGCTACCTAGCACCAAACCTTTGGTGAAATATTTCTGTAAAAACGGATACACGAGTAAAATCGGAATGGCACCCAAGAACATCTGAGCGGCGCGCCCCGTTCTGGCGTTCATCATGGACAACAGCTGCGTATAATCTGACCCGGATTTCAGCATGATTTGCTCAAAACTTTGCAGGAGGGTCTGGAGGTAACTTTGTAATGGATAATTAGCTGGATTGTTCATATAGATAATGCCATCGAACCACGAATTCCAGTGGGCAACGATACTGAACAAACCAACCGTAGCGAGAGCGGGCTTGAGAAGTGGGAGTAGAATACGAAGCAATACCTGTACAGGCCCAGCACCATCGATAATTGCTGATTCTTCAATCTCCTCGGGCAGCCCCCGAATGAAATTCATGAGGATAATCATACTGAATACGGGGAGGGCCCCAGGCAGGATCAGAGACCATATGGAATCGATCAGTCCCATTTTGACGACCACGAGATAGGTTGGAATTAGACCTCCACTGAATAACATGGTTATTATGAAAAATCCCATATAGATATTACGCCCCATCAATTTTTGTTTGGATTTGGAGAGGGGATAAGCGGTGAGTACGATCAGAACCAGATTCACCAACGTTCCGATAACGGTTCGTTGAATGGCTACCCAGAGAGAGGAGAAAAATGATCCTCCAGTTAATGCAAATTCATAGGCTTTTGTCGTAAATTCCACAGGCCAGAACGTAACACTCCCCGCAGATACAGCCGCGCTGCTGCTGAATGAAACAGCCAGCAGGTTGATAAACGGCAGGATACATAGGAGAGAGATTAGGAGCAATATGGTGTAGTTTATGATAAGAAATACACGTCTGCTCATACTTTTATCATAGATCATAATGTAAGTTCCTCCTTCTTAGAAGATACGATAGCCAGCCACTCTGTAAGCCAGGATGTACGATACAGCAACGAGAACACTGGAAATGATCGATTTGAATAACCCAACAGCGGTACCAATCGAATACTGTGCCTGTTGGATTCCCAACCGATATACATAGGTATCAATAATATCACCGGTCTGATAGACAACAGGGGAGTAGAGATTATAGATCTGGTCAAAGCCAGCATTGAGTACGTTTCCAAGTGAAAGTACGGTCATTAAAACAATGGTTGGCATGAGGAGAGGCAACGTAATGTAGATGGTTTGCTTCCACCGTTTCGCTCCGTCGATCACTGCAGCCTCATAAAGTCCCGGATCAATACTGGTCAGGGCTGCCAAATAAACAACCGTGCCAAATCCGAAACCTTTCCATATGTCACTCACAATCATCGTCCAAGGGAAAATAGAGGGTGTGCCAAGAAAGGAGATCGGTGCAATCCCAAATACACTTAGAAATGTATTGATAATGCCGTCGGAACTAAGGATATCCAGCATGATGCCGGCCATAATGACCCAAGAGAGGAAGTTCGGAATGTAGACCAGTGTTTGAAATGTACGTTTAATTCCACTGTGCAGTACCTCGTTAAGCAGTAATGCGAAAATTACGGGCACGATTATACCACCGATAATCTTAAAGACAGACATATACAATGTATTCCAGATCGTTCTTACGAAGTTCGGCTGATTAAATATGTGGGTAAAATTATCCCATCCTACCCATGGCGAGTCGAATCCGAGGCCCGGATTGTACTTCTGAAACGCAATAATAAGTCCGTAGAAAGGGATGTAACTAAAGATGAAGACCAAGACCAGGCTTGGAATCAACATGAGATGGTAAGGACTCTGCTGCTTCCATTTTCTCAACATACATATTCCTCCGTTCATCGTACGCCAAATGTAATCGCTATCAAATAAAGGGGAGAGATGACCCTCATCCCCTCTTTGTGACAAACGATATTATTTCTTCCCGTAGGCTTCATTAACTGCCTGGGTTGCGTTATCGCCCCCGGCTGCACGCCAATTCTGGACAATAACATCGAAATAATCGATACTTTCGCTACCCATAATGATCTTGGTGAAGCCTTCGGTCAGGATATCATCCAAGGTCGTGCCGTAGCTTGAAAGTATTTCTGGCGTAACACCCCATAAGGCCGTCTTTGTGTAGTTCTCGCTGTCCAGTACTTTCTTGGCAAGACCATACGCATTTTTGGGAGCCCCTTGTTGCAAATAATCACCAACTGCTCCTGGGGTGGCGTTCTCCATGAATTCAACACTGTTATTATATTTTTGCCACATACCCGAAGTCGTAAGTCCACTGGTATCCTTGGATTGAAGGGCAGCGGAGACCGCCTCAAATTGCTCGTAATCGGAATTCGGATTAAGTACACGGAACGCTCCAACAACATGGGCAATATCGTTATCCAGCAAAGCAGATAGCGTTTCTGTCGATTCCTTGCCATTGCCTTCATCCACAATATAAGCATAGTCGTTCAAAATTTTGATCACTTCTTCAGGGCTCTTAAATCCCTTTTTCATAACGATATAATTGTTGTTGGCGAAGAAAATGGATTGTTTGGCTTCTTTCCCATCAACGGTAGGGATGATATAAGGGTAGAAGATGGCGTCCTTACCCAGATTAGATACCGTATCGACACCCGGATTATAACCCCACCACTGGTAATAAGGCTGCATGCCCACTTTGCCGGCTACAATGTCCGCGTTCATCGCATTAAAGTCTTTGATTGCAAATTCCGGATCAATGATGCCTCGCTTGTACCATTCTGACCACTCAGCCAGCGCATTTTTCATCTCAGGCTGCACTGAACCGTACACGAGTTTTCCATTGCTATCCTCCATCCACATATCCGGATGCGCATTCCATGCAATGGCGAGCAGGTTGAGGTAATCCAACGATTGGTCTACCGCTATACCATAACCACCGTGCTTTTCCATGAATTTTAGTGCGATATTCTTGATGTCTTCCACCGATTTCGGATCTTGGAGTCCCAATTCTTCTTTCCAGTCGTTCCGGATCCAGATGAAATCCGGTTGTTCAATTAATCCCCAGTGCATCTGTGGTATCCCGTACAGCTTACCGTCCTTCTTTCCAGACTCGTAGCTGTCCGCATCTGCTTCCATGTAACCTTTGAGGCGATCTGAAGCGTGTTGATCAAAGACCGCGGAAAGGTCCATGACCATATCTGCTTCGACCAACTGTCTTAGTTGTGATGGATTAACTCTGAATACGTCAGGAAGATCGTTCGATGCGATAGCCAAATTGAGTTTTGTATCGTACTCATCGCTAACCCAGTCTGTTTTGACGTTGATATTAAACTTCTCTTTGTATCGCTTAATCCATACATTGTTGGTGATATCGTCGCCCTTTGGATATTTTGCAGAAGAGTATTCTGATGTTACGGTATGAATGGTTGTCGTTCCAGCCTCGTTGGAATCCGTGTCCGTCGTTGAACCTTTATCAGCACCGCTTCCATTGCTACAGGCTGCGAGTAATAAGGTTGACATGCACACAGACAAGACTAAAGCTTTCGTTTTCTTGTTCATTTCTTTTCCCCCTTATCAGTCGTATTTCAATAGCGCTTTCTTGAAAATATTCTAAACGAGAAAGGGGGAATGTGATATAAAGGTTATTGACGAGAACCGGTATCTTTTTTTACTTTTGAGTTGTAGCGGAGAAAAGATAAATGAGCTTTGTGCACTTTTTTTACTTTGTACTCCTTCTTTTTTTACTCATGTCTCCAAAAATTGCTTTAGATGACGATCGATAACGAGTGAATCCTCTTCGTTTGCTCCGATTCCAAAGCAGTGTCCCCACTTGGACTGTATAGGTTGATACACAGCGTTTGGCATATGTTGAACATCATACGCACTGTCTTCTGGTGTGAAGAACAAGTCACTTGATCCTGGCATAACGAGTGCAGGAGAGGTGATCTTGCTTAACGCCTGTTCGAAGTTGCCGATATCTACGGGATTATCGCTAATGTCTCCATATATTCCTGTACGCAGCATGGTAATCAAGTCGTTAGCATCGAAGGGAAGAAATACCTGATCCCAGTAATCTTCTACATAAGATTGCAAGGTGTTGTAACCCTCAGATTGATACAATTTCTCCAAAAAGTACGCCTGCGAGAACCCCCATGGAGCATAAACTCTTCCCATCGCTGCGAGACCAGCAACCGGAGGGCGTTCATATCTACCATTTTTATAATTCGAATCTGCCTGTAACGCCGCGATCATTGCTTCGAATACCAACTGTGTATGGGGTCTGCTCTTTGCCGTTCCGCCAAAGGGGGCAATACGCTCGACCATCTCAGGATAACTGGTTCCCCATTGATAAACCTGCATGGCTCCCAGAGACCAGCCCACAACGAGTTTAATTTTGGAGATACCGAATTTTTGAGTGATGAGTTGATGCTGGGCGCGCACATTGTCATACATGGAGATGAGGGGGAAGTTGTCCTTATCGTATGGGGCAGGGGTATTACTTGGAGAAGACGATAACCCGTTACCCAACATATTGGGCACAACGATAAAATAACGACTGGGGTCCAGTGCTTTGTCCGTTCCAATTAACCATTCATTATCTGTGTGAAGTCCAGCAAACCATGTTGGGACAACAATAACATTGTCCTTTGCCGCATTTAAGTTTCCATAGGTCTTGTAAGCGATAAAGGCTTGAGGGAACTGTTGCCCCGATTGAAGTAATGTATCTCCAAGGTGATATGTTTCATAATCATTCATAGATTGATTCTCCTTATAAAATAGTAATAACTTGATTTCACTCTACAATACGTCTATTATCAATTCAACGAAACGTTATCGAACATATCATTCATTTATTTTGAACTTAGGAGGTGCCTGACTCATGGAAATACGCCAGCTAAAAACCTTTTGGACACTTGCATCGACCTGCAGCTTTAGTCAAACTGCTGAATTATTGAGCTATGTACCGTCTACCATAACCATGCAAATCAAATCGCTGGAAGAAGAGCTCGGTGTGAAATTGCTGGATCGACTAGGAAAAAAGGTCGTGTTAACGGATGCTGGCCAACAGTTTCTGCCATACGCCACTAAGATATTAAACGATGTAGAGGAAGCGAAGTGCATATCCAGTCAGCACGGAGAATTGGCGGGGACGGTTGTGATCGGAGCAGACGAAGTGCTGTGTGCATATCTTCTTCCAGCCTTGTTCAAACGCTTCCGAGCGGACTATCCTGGTGTGCGGTTATTGTTCCGCCCCTTGTCTGGGCAAGAGCTTAAATCGAGTCTGAGAGAAGGGCATGCCGATGTCGTTTTTGTATTGGATGAGCCTATGAATTCCAAAGACCTTCATTCAGAGTTTTTAAAGGATGAGACCTTTCAAATGGTGGTTTCTCCCGATCATCTGTTAGCATCGCGTTCCGCGTTAGTTGCTGATGACTTCCACAAACAGCATTTTTTACTGACCGAAAAGAACTGTTCGTATCGCACTCATTTTGACCAATCCATAACGAAGAAAGGTGCGGATGCTCTGACAGAGCTGGAGTTTCATAGTGTAGAAGCCATTAAACAATGTGTTGTGGCTGGTCTAGGGATCGCTTTATTGCCTGAGATGGCGTTGAAGAAAGAGTTGAGCGAAGGGGAAGTGGTAGCTCTGCCGTGGGATTTATCAGATGTATCCTTTTCTGCGCAAATGCTCTGGCATCGGGAAAAATGGATCTCTCCGTCCATGGCTGCTTTCATGGAGGTCGCCAAAAGTGAGTTGATTTGATTGTTCAGAATTTGTTTAGATGTATGTGTTAAAATATTCTTCATGGAAATCGAGAAGTTAAATGGAATCAACCTTCAACAAGTTGATACAGATATATATGGGGGATTAGCAATGGAGAGAAAGATTAGAAATTCTGCAAAAGCATTGATCATTAAAGATGGGAGAATGCTGGCAATGAAGCAGGATGATAATGATGAAGTGATCTATATCCTGCCTGGTGGGAGCCAGAATGCAGGTGAAACGCTGACCGATGCTGTGAAGCGTGAAGTTGCGGAAGAAATCGGAATAGATGTAGAACCGTTATCACTAGAATTTGTCATTGAAGGTGTATACGGTGAAGCTCTTCATCGTGTAGATTTTGTTTTTTTGTGCGAGTACATAGGTTTGGTGGACCAAGATAGTTCTATTCTGCCAAGTGACGAAAACCAGGTGGAATATGTGTGGCTCGAAATTAAAAATGTAAATGAACTACCTTTATTTCCTTCAAAATTACGAAAGCAGATCATTAGATTGGTTGAGGGAGAAAAAACGGTTATGTATTTAGGAAATGAGGAAGATGACGACCTGAATAGTTAGATGTGCACATGTCGTAAACAAGCGGCTGTCTTGTATTTATAAAGGAAAGGCTATTTCAAAGGACGTGATGGTCCATTGTAATAGCCTTTTTGCCGTTGAACAAAGTGTACAGAACGATTAGAAAATGAACATCTATGATAAGGGGTTACATTAGGCCAGGAGTTATATCTCTTGTTCCTTCACGCCTACTTTCATATTTTTCTGACCCCACATGACCATGGATTCAATTAAGGGAACCAATTCCTTGCCTGATTCTGTGAGCGAATACTCCACTCTCGGTGGCACCTCGTTATATTGCTCCCGATGCACGATGCCGGAATGAATCAAATCCTTCAAACAGTTCGTTAACATCGTTCCGGTAATGCCAGGCAGTCTTCTTTTTAATTCATTGTAACGTATACAGTCATTTTCACTGAGGATTGCCAGGATCGGAAGATTCCACTTGCCTCCAATGACCTGAAATGCATAAGTCGCTGGACATAACTGATCGAAATTAAACTCGTACTTCACTTGATACCCTCCAATAGTATACTTTTTGATACTAAGTCAGAAAAAGAATCGTACTTGTTCAGAAGATTGTAAACATTATAATCAAACTAACACAAGAAAATCAATTCATAAGACAATATAAAGGCGGGATAAACGTGAGTAACGAATCAATGATGTGTGATCTGGAAACAGGCGTATGTGGTGTGAATGAGGAAGAGGCGATGCAAGAAATCAATCTGAATCACGTTGAGAAAAGGATAACTCTTTATTACGCAACAGATCCGATCTGCTCTCACTGCTGGGCGCTAGAGCCGGTGCTTCATCGGTTTGTTGAGGAATACGGTCATTATTTTACGTTGCAAATCAAAATGGGTGGGCTGCTGGCTAACTGGAATGGTTTCTCGGATGGCGCTAACGGAATTCAGAAGCCTTCGGACGTTGCAGGGCATTGGAAGGAAGTGGGTGAACATTCACGCATGCCCATCGACGGTTCCTTATGGCACGATAATCCAATACTTTCTTCCTATCCGCCATCTCGCGTATTTAAGGTCATTCAGAGTACACACCCTGGTAAAGAACATGAATTTTTAAGACGTGCGCGTGAAGCCGTGTTTGCATTCAATCGAAATATTGGAGAAGATGATGTGCTGACGGATATCGTCAATCAACTGGGCTTGAATGGAAAAGATGTGGTTGAGGCGGCTGCACAGCAATCTGCACAAGAGTTATTAGAGGAAGACTTTGAGAGTGTCGCTAGTTTGGGAGTTAGAGGTTTCCCATCAATTATCATTGTGAATGAAGAGAACCAGGGTATGAAAATTGTCGGAGCGCGTTCTCTTGAGACATATGTGCAAGCACTTCAGCAGGTGCTTGGTGGTGATCTGAAACCAAAACAGATAACCTCATTGGAGCAGAAAATCAATGAGGGACACCTTCTTTTCTCTAGAGAACTGGAGGTCATGTACAATATCGAAAAGAGTGATGTTGAATCATATGTGGAATCTGAATTGGCAGAGCACACATATCGTATGGGACATATTTTGAATGAGATGTATGTTGAGCATATCTGAGGGAAAACAAGAAGTCTGTAATTGCACGGCGGAATCTTCCTGCTTTCGCACACGGATGTACTATTCGCACAGGCAAGTCGTCCACCCATTGCGTAGACTGAAGTAGATCAAGTCAAGTGAGGTGAATTCCATGGCTAAAACCAGTGAAATACACGTCCGGGTGAAACGGCTAAAGGATCGCCCAGTCTGCGTGACTCTTCATAATGGCGAAACGTACGTCGGGTACATCTCTGGCGTTAACAGCGAAGGCGTAGTGCTGACCGGGGGCGGAAAGCTTACTCAGGCCGCAATCACAGCACACTCATCTGAAGGCAGTGCTCGCAAAACCAAACCTAAAGCAGGGGCTACGAGAAAAACAGCATCCTCTCGAAACCATAAACGGGTGAACAGTTCTCGTAAATCGCAGGTACGATCCCGGTCGATGTCTCGTTCAACGTCTAGGCAAGCCCAGGTATCATCTTTCATGCCTATGCTAGGCTCATTGTTAGGTGGCTTTGGCGGACTTGGCGGTGCAGGCTCGATTGGAGGTATGTTAGGCGGTGGTATGCGGTTGTTTGGCATGATCCAGCGGTTTACACCTGTGGTCAAAATGGGGTATGGCATGATTAAGCAGATTCAGCCATTTATGGGGGCGGTTCAAGGGCTGATGACTCCAGCAAGCCAGGCTGCGGCAGAAGCCGAAGGTGAAGAGGAAGCACAACGAGGATAATACTTGAAAATGAAAATCGTGAAATAGAACACAACCTTCTTTTCATTTGGGAAGGAAGTATTGCTAGTGTGTTGGGTGATTTAATCTCTTTCTGATCTGTTCTATTCCTTATCTTCTCCGCTAGATGCTTAACTGAAAGCTGCTCTCCGTACGGCAAACGGAGGGTGGCTTATTTGCTTATGCTGTATATGAGGTTCGAACCAGCTCGATTTCGCATGCTTGCTCAGTGCTAACGAACATAGCAAACCCTATTCGCTGCAAAATGCAAGCTAGAGTGAGAAAACGACGCTGATTCTGCAGCATAGCTTCTCCTGTGTTCGTTAAATTCGTTCGTAGTGAGGAATAAAAACTGAGATTTCCAATACGCACCAAACGTCTAACTTTGGAACTATGTAGTTGGGCCGACTACCCTCATTCAGCAAAAAGCACCGCGCGCAGGGAGCTGCACGCGGTGCGAAAAACAATGCTGATGTTGCAGAGTGGAAACCGATTCTATTCCGCTGTTATTAAGCCTTTATGCCTGTTTGGTTTTGAGGCGAATCACGTTCCATGATGCTTTGTTCAAGACTGCTTGCACTTTACCCTGGTCAACCGTTGTATAACCGCCATTGTGAGGAACAACGTTGCGCGGGTTTTCTTTCGTATTGGTTGCTTTCAGATCGTTGTTCTCCAGTACAATATGCTCCACGAATGTCGTTTCTCCGAAGGAGCGCAGGTCTACGTTGAGTTCCAACTGCTCATCCAGATGTCTGTTTACCGCAAAGATTGTGATCGTACCGTTCTCTTCATCATGCACACTGATCGCTTCGAGATAAGGTACATCTGTAAAGTCTTTGGAATCATATTTAGGTGAAGTTGTGATGGACCGTAACACCGTACCGCGTCCGAAGTTGGATGCATGCATGAACGGGAAATAGGTCGTCTGGAACCAGATCGCTCCGTTATTCTCGGTCATGATTGGTGCAATGGTGTTAATCAACTGAGCAAGGCAAGCCATTTTTACACGATCGGCGTGTTTGAGTATGGTAATCAGGTAACAGCCCACAGCAAGTGCATCTTCATGTGTATACACATCTTCAAACTCTGGAGGCGCAATCTGCCACCGTTCTTCCATACGGCTCGTGCCGATGGATTTCCAGACATTCCATTCATCCAGAGACAGCATTAATTTCTTTTTGCTGCGTTTTTTGGCTTGTACAAAATCACAGATTGAAGCCACACTATCAATAAATTGATCCAGATCCAGCGATGTCGCCAGGAAGTCATATGTGTTGTCTTTGTTATTGTTGTAATACTGATGCAGGGACAAGTAGTCCACATTTTCGTAGGTGAGATCCAGCACGGTTGCTTCCCAATCTGCAAATGTACTCATGTCACGGCTGGAACTGCCGCAAGCCACAAGCTCAATTTCCGGATCAACCCATTTCATCGCTTTAGCGGTCTCATTGGCAATACGGCCATATTCATATGCAGTCATTGCACCAATCTGCCAAGGGCCGTCCATTTCGTTGCCTAGACACCAGGTTTTGAATTTATGCGGGTCCTTGTAACCGTGAGAGATACGCAGATCACTCCAGTATGTGCCAGATGGGTGGTTGCAGTATTCAATCAGGTTTCTGGCCGCATCAATGCCGCGAGTACCCAGATTTACAGCCATCATCACTTCGGTTCCAACCAGTTTGGCCCAATCTGCAAATTCGTTTGTTCCTACCGCATTCGTTTCAATCGTCCACCATGCCAGTTCAAGTCTGCGTTTACGCTCCGCTACCGGACCAACGCCGTCCTCCCAATTGTAACCGGATACGAAATTTCCGCCCGGATACCGAACGATGGGTACGTTCAGAGCCTTGATCGCTTCAATGGCGTCCTGACGAAAACCTTGAGCATCGGCAGTAGGATGACCTGGATCATAAATACCGCCGTATACGGCCCGCCCCAGATGTTCTATAAATGAACCATAGACACGCGGATCTACTTCAGCAATCTGAAAGTCTTTATCGATAAGCATTTTGGATGTAAGCATGGTAAGTACCTCCATTGGATGAATTCATATTCTTGAAAGAAGTAATAGTGATATTGAATTCGCTTAAAAGCAAAATCAAATCATTGATTTGTTATCTAATATGTATCATAATGCTTATATATTGAGCAAGTTCATTTTAATGAGTTCGTAAAATAGCGAATCCTAAAATTTAAATAGATCGATTTTACTCAAAAAAGGAAGTGAACATCATGATGCTTGGGACAGATGCAGCTTCATTACTAATTTACGAGGCACTGGCAAGTGAAGCCCGTTTAAACATTGTGCGCCTGCTGCTACAAAAAAGAGAAATGCATATCAATGCGCTTGCCCAAGAGCTTTTTCTGAGCAAAGCTATTGTAAGTACACATGTAAGCAAGCTGCAAAAAGCCGGAATTGTCGGTAGCCGAATGAAACGGGAGAACGGCGGAACCTATAAGTACTGTTTTATCGTACGAGAGTTCATGACTATTAACCTGTCACCAGAGCTTGTTGACGCTCCTTACCATGAAATATCCATACCGGTAGGTCAATATACAGATTATGAAGCATGGCCGACCTGCGGGATTGCGACAACTACGCAGATGATTGGACAGTACGACACACCGGCCTGCTTTATGGACCCGGATCGGGTGAACGCGGGAATCCTTTGGATGGCACGAGGTTTTCTTGAATATAAGATTCCCAATTATCTGTACAATGATCAGCATCTTCGAGAGATTGAAATTTCCCTTGAACTAAGCTCGGAAGCGCCAAAGGTGAACGAAAACTGGCCGTCTGATATTCGCTTTACCCTTAACGGAAATGATCTCGGTACTTGGACAAGCCCTGGCGATTTCGGGGATCGGAAAGGTAAACATACTCCACTATGGTGGAAGCTGGATGTCAACCAGTATGGTGTATTGAAAATGCTGCGTATTAACGGGGAAGGCACGTTTATTGATGGTCAGCGCATCTCGGACGTGCGCGTTCAAGACCTGAATCTGGGTGCATCCACCTATTGGACCTTTGGATTAAGACCGGAAGAAGGAGTAGATGGCCGAGGCGGACTCACGCTGTTTGGCAAAGGTTTTGGCAACTATGATCAGGATATTCTGATTCGATACTATTATGATGCTCAGGAAAATAAGACTCCAGATGAATAGGTTATGCGTTTTGATAACAATTTATAGAGGGAAAGTTCCACGATGAACCACACGCAGAACAATTCCAGAGTAATGGTATTGACAACGATTACATAGCTGATATAAGATACAGCTATATAAGGAGTGTCACTGATTCGATCAGGCACCACCAAAGTCTGGATTTCACAAGTTTGTTTATTACTTGTGTATTGGACATTGGTGGTGCTTTTTGCATACTGGGGGTGATTACATCATGAGGTTTAAAAAATCGTTAAATAACAACATCGCACTGGCGGAAGACGCCGAAGGCTGTGAAGTCATTGTCATCGGAACGGGTGTTGGCTTCAAAAAAGTAAAGGGACAGCCGATTGAGCAGAGCCAGATCCAGAAAATGTTCCGAATCGGCTCGAATGATAAATATCAGCGAGTCGAGCAGTTTCTCAACGATATCCCTCTGCAAGTCATCGACATTACGGATCAGATTATTGAAGAAGGCAAGACGATGATTGGAAAAAAGCTGAATGACTCGATCCTGTTAACACTGGCGGACCATATTCATTTTGCACTGGATCGTTTCAAAAAAGGCGTGGATGTGCAAAATCCGCTTCATTGGGACATTCGCCATCTATATCCTGCCGAATACCGTGCCGGAGAATGGGCAGTTCAAAAAATCAATGATGCTTTTCTAGTCTCACTGCCATCTGGTGAATCAAGTTCAATTGCCCTTCATTTCGTGAACTCACAATTCGACTCGGGCAGTATGAACCAAACGATTAAAATTACACAGATGATTAATGACATTTTAGGTATCATGACTGAACATTTTGGAATGGCACTGAATCAGGAATCTGCTGATTTTTCCAGGTTCATCACCCATCTGAGATACTTCATTGTTCGTCAGTTGAACCGTGAAGTGCTCTCGTTCAAAGATCAACAATTTCTATATGATGTATTGTCGGAGCGGTATCCTGTCAGTTTCCAATGCGCACTCAAAATAAAGGAGGCGATGGAGCAGCAACGCGGATTTGTGATTACTCCCGATGAGATGGTATATCTCATGATCCACATCGAGAGAGTGACATCCCGTACCGATACGGATTGATCTCCATACAACCTGTTTGAAGTTATACCATCATCAAAATGAATTGAATATGGAGTGTTACTGATTCGATCAGGCACCACCAAATGTTTCCGACTCCGCATCTGCGGCGGGCCGGTATTACATTTGGTTTTTTTTTCGCCAAAAAAGGAGGAAGCAACATGAATCATCGGGAGTTGTCCAAAGAAATTATCCAGTTAACAGGAGGGCAAGAGAATATTACCCAAGCCTGGCATTGCATCACACGGCTTCGTTTCAACGTTCGAGAGCAAAACAAAGTTCAATTGGAACAGATCAAAGCGCTTGATGGTGTGCTCGGCGCACAGTTTCAGAACGATCAGTTTCAGGTGGTCATTGGCAACCAGGTTGCAGCCGTATATGAGCAGATCGAGGATCAAATGAAGCAGAGTAGCATATCGAAGCCCGAAACAGACGCGCCACGCTCTAAAGGGATTAATGCTGTTTTGGATACGATCTCCGGCATTTTCACTCCAATTCTGCCTGCCATCGTAGGTACAGGGATGTTAAAGGGGATTCTGGCACTGCTCGTTACACTTGGAGCGATACAGGAGAAAAGCGGTGAGTATCAAGTTCTGTCTTCAATAGCAAATGCGGCCTTTTATTTCTTGCCTTTTCTTCTGGCCCTATCATCAGCCCGAAAGTTCAAAGTGAATGAATATATCGCTCTGACGCTTGCAGGTACTTTATTGTATCCTACGATTCTGAACGCGTATCTGGCAAACCAGCATGAACCGATTCGTTTTCTCTCGCTACCCGTGTCCATTGTGAATTACACCCAGTCTGTTATTCCCATTATTCTGGGTGTGTGGCTTCTGAGTTATGTACATCGCTGGGTGGATCGTTTTATTCCCGGTCCGGTCAAAGTCATCTTTACCTCGATGATTGTGCTAGTCATCACGGTGCCGATTCTATTAATTGCTATTGGCCCCCTAGGGAATTACATGGGCATCTATCTGGAAATGGGCACTTCTTGGCTCTTTGCCCATTCGGGTCCGTTAACCGGCATTATTCTTGGCGGATTCATGCCGCTGATTGTTATGACGGGAATGCATTATGCGTTCTTCCCAGGCACATTGCAGAATCTGAGCAAACTCGGATATGACGTACTTTTGCTTCCGATCAACCTGATAACTAATATGAGCCAGGCTGGTGCAGTCACGGCTGTTTTCCTCAAGACCAAAGATAAAAGAATGAAATCCATTGCTTTATCCAGTGGTATATCCGCCTTGCTTGGCATTACTGAACCTGCACTGTACGGTGTCACCTTGAAGCTGAAAAAACCATTTTACGCTTCACTCATCGGTGGAGCAGCAGGGGGTGGATTTATAACCGCAGTGGGTCTGAAATGCTTCGGTTTTGCTGTACCAGGATTGCTTTCACTTCCGTTATACATTGGCCCGAATGGTGGTATGTCCAATTTCTGGTATGCATTAATCGGAATTGGCATCAGCTTTAGCGTTTCCTTCGTGGTGACTTTGCTGCTCAAATGGGATGAGCCAAATACACGCAATTCCGCCATGCCCGACTCAACACAAACATTAACCGAACAGGAACAAGATACAACCATTTCCTTTTCTCAAGAGATGGTAACACCTGTCACAGTACATTCCATTGAGGAAAAGAAAGGGGAGGTGTTCAGCCCGCTCATTGGTGAATTGGTGCCGCTCTCAGAGCTTCCGGATCAAACGTTTGCCGAGGAATTGACCGGGAAAGGTATTGCCATTCGTCCGCAGGATGGACGTGTTACAGCTCCTTTTGACGGAACCGTCACATTGGTTGCTAAAAGTAAACATGCGATTATGCTGACCTCCTCCAGTGGAATCGACATTCTCATTCATGTTGGACTAAACAGTGTGTCGCTCAAAGGAAAATATTTTGACGTGAAGGTAGTTGCCGGACAAGAAGTGAAAAAGGGTGAGTTGCTTCTGGAATTTGATATGGATGGCATTCAGGGTGCAGGTATTAATCTTGTGACACCAGTCATCGTAACCAATACGCCTGATTACCTCGATGTAGTACCTGTTCAGGTGAAGGGGGTGATTCCAATGAATGAATTGCTTCTCCTCACCGTTCGTTGACAGCTTCATGAATACCACATACAAAAAAAGGAGAGAAACAACATGACAAAAACAATTAAACACTCATTTCCTGAAGGATTTTTATGGGGCGGAGCTACCGCTGCCAATCAGCTCGAAGGTGCATATGATGCAGACGGCAAAGGACTCTCTACCTCAGACATGGCTCCATTCGTTCCTCATGAGGAGCGCAATGGCAAGGATTTCACCTTCGACGTCGATTCTGTTCAATTGGAAGAATACCTGAGCGGTAACACAGACGTATATTTCCCGAAAAGGAACGGCGTGGATTTCTACAACCGCTACAAAGAAGACATTGCCTTGTTTGCGGAGATGGGTTTCAAAGTGTTTCGTCTTTCGATCGCGTGGACACGGATCTTCCCGACAGGAGAAGAGGCTGTTCCCAATGAAGCTGGTCTGGCGTTTTATGACAACGTGCTGGACGAGCTGTTGAAATACGGGATTGAACCGCTCGTAACGATCTCGCACTACGAGATGCCCGTAGAGTTAACCCGCAAATACAACGGCTGGGAAAGCCGCGAGATGATCGATCTGTATCTGAAATTTGCCAATACGCTGTTTGACCGTTACAAAGACAAAGTGAAATACTGGATCACCTTTAATGAAATGAATATGATGCTGACAAGTCTGTATACTGGCGGCGGCATTCTGGAAGATAAAATTAAAGGTACACAGGAACAGGTGGCATATCAGGCAACTCATCATCAATTTGTTGCAAGCTCACTGGCTGTCAAAAGTGGTAAAGAGAAGATGCCCAATGCTCAGATTGGCTGTATGATCTGCCGCCTGGAAACGTATGCTGCTTCTAGTAAACCGGAAGATGTGTTGCAGACGATGAAGGAAGATCAGATGAACCTGTTCTACCCAGAGGTACAGGCACGGGGCGAATACCCATCCTATATGCAAAGATATTTTGAGGAAAATGGCATTGTACTGATTAAAGCACCTGAGGATGATGCCATTATCCGGGACAATACCGTGGACTTTATTGCTTTCAGTTATTACATGACGTATATCGGAAAATATGACCCCAATGACAACAGCAACTCTGGTATGCTGGTAAGTCAGATCAAAAACCCTCATCTGAAAGCTACTGAATGGGGATGGCCTATCGATCCAATTGGTCTTCGCGTCGCGCTGAACCGATTGTATGATCGTTACCGGATGCCGCTCTTCATCGTTGAGAACGGGCTGGGTGCTATCGACACACCGGAAGAGGACGGGGCAGTCCATGACCCTTATCGCATCAATTACTTGCGCAGCCACATTGAACAGATGAAAGAAGCTGTCGCTGACGGCGTTGAATTGATGGGTTTCACTAGCTGGGGACCTATCGATATCATTAGCTGTTCAACTTCTGAAATGGGAAAACGTTATGGATTTATTTACGTGGATCAAGACAATGCAGGACACGGTTCATTGGAAAGAACCCGCAAGGATTCCTTCTACTGGTACAAACAAGTTATTGAGTCCAATGGAGAGATTCTTTAATTATACAAAATTCTTACACGCCGCCCGTATGGGCGGTTCTTTATTTTACACTAGTAAAATAAAGGATAATTATGTAAACTTGTAATATTCAAACAAGAGGAGTGAATTCAATGTCTAATAAGGTGATTGTGCTTTAGGTTCACAGAAGGATATTTGCGTTACAGGGATTCCTTTTGTGGACATTGCAGTGCGGGAAACCGTCCAAACAATGTTTACTGGAGGAGATTATTATTAATTTTAACAAAGCTGTTGACATCAGCAATACACATGTACTTACGCTGGTACCCGATTCATCAAGTGGGGAGGCAGCCGGATCGAACGGTTGCCTCTTTGTTTGTCTGCGGCATGTTATTCAAATTTGGAAGGGGGCACGTTGTAGAATTTTTTGAATGCTTTGGAGAACGTAAAGGGATCGGGATAACCCAGAAATCCGGCAATTTGCTGGATCGTATATTTTTTCTCATACAGATAGTCTCTGGCCCGGTTCATTTTGATCTGATTGATATACTGCCCCGGTGTTATACCGAGAATTTTTTTGAACAAAGATATAAAATATTTCTCAGAGACGCCGGCAATATCTGCAAGTTCGTTAACTCGGATGGCACGATGCAGGTTCGCATCCACGTATGGGAAGACATTCTGCAGAACCTCCAGACTTCCTTCGATCTTCCTCGGTTTTCGGTCTTTCAGAAACTCACCGTGATACAGCCCTTGCCTATGTAATTCCAAAATTTTGGCGATGACGAGAAGTAAAGAGGCTTTCAAGTAAAGCGGACTTCCGGAAGCGCCGCTACTCTGCTTGAACCTTCGATAGGATGAGGTGAACAGCGTTGATTCCTCATGAATCAGATTGCCAGGTACAATACCCGGAAGTTGAAACTCGCCGAGAATTCGCTTTTGCTCAGCGATGCTGAAATCAAAGTGCATGTATACGAATCGGCACAACTCTCCGGTCGTGGAAGCCATATAGGGCATATCCGGATAAAAAAACACCACGTCACCCGGTTCTGCCATATGCTCGATTCCATTGATGGTAATCTGGACGGAGCCTGCTGTAATGAACCACAGATCATAATCGGAATGAGACTTGTGCTCCGTCCAATTGCTGTCGTGCGTTTGTTCCAAATAAGAGCTCATACGAAGTATGATATACTCCGAAAGTTCGTCGATTACACTCATATTTACAGTTCCTGCATGCATCTAACCCAACTCATTCCTCTCTACTTTATGACATCCTTTATTTTTCACTATCATATCAAAGGAATTATCTCTTGTTAACTACCGTACGATATGACATGTATTGAAAACTATCACACATTCCGATTCCAGCCCACTCACCTATAATGAACTTATATCGTTACGAGGAGGGGTTATAGATGAAGGTTAAAAGCACACAGCATCCAAAGGTAGTTGTTATTGGGGCGGGCAGCCTGTTTTTTGGTCGGCAGTCCATCTGGCAGATGGTACACTCCCCATATCTGAATCAGGGAACGCTGGCTTTGGTGGATACGGATGAGGAACGGCTCTCAAAAATGGTAACACTAGCGGAAATGGTCGCCAAGGAGAACAACGTATCCCTAAAGATTGAGGGTTCAGTGGACCGAAGACAGGTACTACCGGGAGCCGACTTCGTTGTACTCAGCTTTGCGGAAGAATCGGTAAAATATCGGGGCATCGACTGCCAGATTTCTCTAAAGTATGGGATTCGCATGTGTTCTGGCGATACGATTGGCCCGGGCGGGATCTTTCGTGCGATGCGTGAACTGCCGGTTATTATGGAATGCACTAAAGACATCGAGGAGTTGTGTCCGGATGCGTGGGTGATCAATTATATTAACCCGTCTACCGTTCATGGCATTGCATTACATCGATATGCACCGAAGCTTAAATCGTTTGCGCTGTGCGATAGTCATCATATGCCGCATAAGAAAGCCTATTATGCCGTACGAGCCGGAATCATCGAAAATACAAGCCAGTTCACCGCAGAAATAGACCAGAAATTCGATTTTCGCATCGCTGGTGTTAATCATTTCACTTGGCTGCTCAAAGCCGAGTATGAAGGAAAAAATGTGATGCCCACAATTGCAGAAGCCATGCGCAAGCTGGCAGGTGAGGAGAATAACGGCGGTGATCGCGGCGCAAAAGCTATTTTTAACGATGCAATTACCTATGAACTATATGATATTTTCGGAATCATTCCCACTTGTACGGCGCATACGAAGGAATACGTTCGGTATTGGCAAGGTCTTGGCAAAACTGAGGACGCCATTCCTCCATTATCGATCTGGGAGACAGAGGACAGGTATGAGCGTCATGACGAAATGTGGCGTCAGGTGGATGACTTTCTTGCAGGGAACATCCCCATCGCCGATTACATGAGTACTTTTGGGCCGGATCATGCGACCGACATCATTGAGAACATGGTGGGGAACTTGGGCAAAAAATTCTTCATCAATACGCTCAATCAAGGCGCTGTAACCAATATGAATACCGATTCGTTCCTGGAACTACTGTGCGATGTAGATATGGATGGAGTGAAGCCACTCCATATAGGCGAGATGCCACGTGGAATTAGAGGTATGCAAGAACTTGTACTGGATACGCATGAGCTTACGGTTGAAGCTGTTTTGGAACAGAGCTACGAGAAGCTGAGAAGGGCGATGCTCACCGACCCGCTCGTAAGTTCCATCAGTGACGCGGACAAGATCATCCATGAATTGTTGGAACTGGAGCGTAAGATGATTCCGGACGTTTGGTATAAGGATAGACTGCAGTATAGCTGAGAATAGAGAACGATAATAGACCACGTCAGCTCCTTCAAAGGGCTAATGTGGTCTTTGCTCTTTACTATTTTCAAAAAAATCCTACTCCACTTTAAACAAGCCAGCATGGTCTTCATAGTACGAAGTAATAAAATCACGAAATTCTCTTACAGCAGGAGATAACCATTTTTGTTTGACCCAGGATAGGCTAATAGGATATATCGCTGAATCATCAGCAATTTTTACATAACGTAACCCTAGTGTTCTACATACGGAGATCGGAAGTAATGCAACACCCTGATTAAGCCTGATAATTTCAAGCAGCGTATGAGAATCGACCTCAAATGCATGTTTGGGCAGGAAACCTGCTTTTTCACAGAGCATGGAGGTAAACCGGCTGTACTCCTTATTATCGGCAAGGGAAATAAAGGGCTCATTTGCAACAACACTTAATGAAATGCTTGTTTCTCCGCCGTATGTATGATCCGTGGGCACAACCAGAACAATATCCTCCTCAACCAGGACAAAACTCTCAATCTCCTCATCCTGAATCGGATGCCCCGTAATCCCCAGATGCATGTCGCCTTTCTTCAAACCTGTAATAATTTCACTGCGGGTTCCAATACCCTGATGAAGCTTGGTTTCGGGGGAAGCGTTGATATAGTCACTAATGAGACCTGTGAGGAACCGAGTATTTGTAATTGAGATCCTGATTGTATTGGATATTTGCTGTTCCTCCGCTTTAATCTCCATCTCTGCATTTTCAATTTCAATAAAAATCCTGTTCACATGTTTCAATAAAATTTCACCTGAGGAGTTCAATTGAATGTTTCGTCCTCTCCTATGAAATAGGGGGGTACCCAGTTCATCCTCAAGTCTTTTGATCGTTAAACTTAGGGAAGGTTGAGCGATATTCAATTGTGCAGCTGCCTTGGAGATGTGTTCAGTATAGGCAACAGTCTGAAAGTATTTGAGCTGAAGCAATTCCATACAAGTACACTCCTTATTTATTCTGATAAATATATATAGTACTTATTATGTATTATATTAAATTTAAATATTGATGTAGAATTTTTTTATGAGATACAGTTCAAATTTTAATATAACAAATTCAACTAAATTTATAAGGTAGGTGTCTTTGATGAAAATCGATGTGAATAACATAGCTAAAAATCTGAATACACCGCTAACAGCTCCGGCATACCCAATGCCACCGTACAAATTCGTGAATCGTGAATATTTGAATATTATTTACCGGACCGATGAAAAAGCGTTGCGGGCTACCGTACCAGAACCACTGGAAATTACTGAACCTTTGGTTAAATTCGAAGTGATGTGGATGCCGGATGTTTCTGGACTGGGGGCTTATACAGAAGCTGGACAAGTTATCCCTGTTCAATTTAATGGGGAGGAAGGCGATTATGTGCATTCGATGTACGTAGACAATTTCCCCGCGATTGCAAGTGGTCGAGAGCTCACCGCATATCCTAAAAAGCTGGGAGCGCCTAAGTTGTATACCGATTCAGATACACTGGTTGGCACACTTGATTATGGAACGCTGCGTGTAGCGACGGCAACGATGGGCTATAAACACATGGAGATGGATAAGGAGCTCGCCAAACGTGAAATATGCCGACCTAATTTTATGATTAAGATTGCTACGGACTATACCGGGAATTTAAGAATATGTGATCTGATCCGTACTCAAATTACGGACATCGAAGTGAAGGAAGCTTGGACAGGACCTGCCCGGCTTCAATTGTTCGAACATGCGTTGGCACCTCTTGCAGATCTGCCTGTGTTGGAAGTGGTGTCCGCTTCTCATATCCTTACCAACCTAACCTTAAACGCTGCACAACCTGTATATAACTACCTGGAAGAGAAATAAGGAGGAAATATAAAATGAGAATTGCAATTGTAGGCGCGGGATCTTTGGGAACCATTGTAGGCGCATATCTTGCGGATGGCGGACTGGACGTTGAGTTAATTGATGCATATCAAGAACATGTAGATGCTTTAAATCAGACGGGTGCTAAAGTGACGGGTACCACAGAGTTTCAGTCCAAAGTAAAAGCCATTACTCCTGATCAGAAATCAGGACAATATGACCTTGTCTTACTTTTAACCAAACAACTTTATAACGATTCCATTCTTCAGGAATTACTTCCATTCTTGAAAGAAGACAGTATGGTGTGTTCCTTGCAGAACGGGATTCCGGAAGAAAAAGTGGCGTCCATTGTGGGTGAAAAACGTGTCATTGCAGGCTCTGTTGAATTTGGCGCTACGTTCATTGAACCGGGTGTATCAAGTCTGACTACCGAGTACACTCAATTTAAGCAGTATGCTTTTCAGATTGGTGAATTAAATGGTGAAATCACCGAACGAATTCAACACGTGAAATCGGTGTTGGACCTTGTGGGTGGGACACATATTTCCGATAACCTGGTTGGAACCAAATGGTCCAAATTGCTGATCAACAATGCATTTAGTGGTTTGTCCGCTGCATTGAATGGGGAATACGGGGACATTATTGATCACGAAGCCGGCATTGTGAGTGCAGCTCATATTGCGGACGAGACGATTAAAGTTGCTCGCGCCAATGGGGTCACCTTGGTTAAAATGAATGGATTCGACATCGCTTCACTCGAACTGAACAGCAAAGAAGATATCCCTGAACGGGTGAAAACATTACGTTACGTGATGGAGCCCTCCAGATTGCTCAAAGCAAGCATGCTTCAAGATCTGGAGAAGAACCGCAAAACGGAGATTGATTATATTAACGGGGTTGTTTCAAGCAGAGCAGAAGGTACCGGAATTGCGACACCTTATAATGATTTAGTTGTAAAACTGGTCAAATCTGCTGAAGAAACTCATATCGTTCCTGATTTTGACACGAATATAAAAGCTTTTGAAGAACTATTAAGTGCACAATAATAATTCAATTATTTCAACTGAAAGTCGCTTATATAGCGACTTTTTTTGTTGTATCGGTAAATCCTGTCAGGCTTGATTTTGCGACAGATAGAATATTCTTCGTGATTTTGTTTCCTAAAATTATACAAAAAGGGGGATTAAATTTGATATAATATAGACTTGCTGGTTATTTTTCTATTCGAAGGAGATACATATGAGGAAATCTTGGGGGGAATTCGTCTTTTATTTGGCGGTGTTTGTCTTTGTTTTGTTTATGACCTGGAATGACTATTCACTATTTTGGACAATAGGGGTCGTAGGCGTTACCATTCTTATCGCATTTATTAAGCATGTTTTTTATCCTTTAGTATTCGATAAGCGTATAGATCGCTTAGAGTCCTTTTTATCCAAGCAGCAAAATACACCTGGAACATACATTATTTATGTTCTTGCAAACAGACTTGATAATGAGGTAGAACTAGTTATGGAGCAAATTAAGCAGAAATATAAACGAAGAACATCGCAAGCACAGTTCAAGGCAGCTTACGGATTATATCGCAAGGATATGTTTGCCATTCGGCAAGCTGTACCTCATATCGGCTTATCGGACTACCGTACATATTACGAAACCATACTACTTTTGGAGGATGGGCAAAGTAATCAGGCGCGGGAAAGACTTCAATCCATTAAAAAACAGTGGATGAGATCAACACTGCTCGCGGGTATTGAACTCAAAGTAGAAAACCGTGATACCGCCATCCAGCACGCTCATGAAGCACTTAACTCTTCCAGAGGTGTTAATCGTTATGTTTTATATAAGGAATATGAAAGAGTATTACCAGAAGTTGTTGAACACATATCGTAAACTCGACATTATTATTAGCTTGTTCCATCCACTGGTTAAGGAGGAATGATCAAAAAAATAGCTTGTTGTATATGGAATTAATAACCGTTGGATAATAATGACATTGACAACTGCAGAGTTTTCCAAAATAATAGAATGTAATTGAATACTGGTACCTTTAATTCAGTCCAGAGAGGCTGGCAAGGGCAGCGGATTTCATAATCACGCGAGAATCAGGGCTTATTCCGTCATGGGATGCTCTGTGTCTTCGCGCCGGTTATGATGCAAAAGAGGCTACTTGTCAGTGTATAACTTGACGAGTAGCCTCTTTTTTCTGCTTTTTTTGGTATCAGATACACTTTATGTTGGGGGTATTCTGATGAGCAAACAAGATCAAGAATTTTCATGGCAAGCGGTGCCGAAAGCGCAAAGAAACCAATTTTGGAAGACGTTATCCGTCATGCTCGGTTTCACTTTCTTCTCTGCAAGCATGCTGGCAGGAGGGACATTGGGTGTCAGCTTGACGTTCATGGAGTTCATTGGCATCGTGCTTGCAGGCAATCTGGTGCTCGGTATCTATACAGGGGCACTGGCACATATCGCCGCCAAAACGGGCCTGTCCACACATTTGCTCGCTAAATATGCATTCGGTGCAAAAGGGTCGTATCTGCCTTCATTCCTGCTAGGCTTCACACAAGTCGGATGGTTCGGAGTAGGCGTAGCCATGTTCGCGATTCCGGTCGCCAAAGCCATGGACTGGAACGTGTACCTGTTAATTATCGTGTTCGGACTTGCCATGACAGCATCAGCCATTTTCGGCATGAAGTCACTTGTCATTCTTGGTTATATCGCAGTTCCTGCGATTGCCATTCTCGGTGGTTACTCCATGTTCGAAGGTGCAGGTTCGCTGGGTGGTCTGCAAGGGTTGCTTGATTACACGCCGTCTCAGTCGCTTACCGCGGCGGCAGCATTAACAATCTGTATCGGATCTTTCATAAGCGGCGGAACGCTGACACCCGATTTTGCCCGGTTTTCCCGGACATCGAAACAGGCAGTTACTGCAACAGTGATTGCATTCTTCCTGGGTAACTCACTCATGTTTCTCTTCGGTGCGGTTGGCGCAATGGCCTATAACTTGGCCGATATCTCGGAGGTCATGTTCCTGCAAGGATTGATCATTCCGGCGATCATCGTTCTGGGCCTAAATATCTGGACGACCAACGATAATGCACTGTACGCTTCAGGTCTTGGTTTTGCCAACATCACCAAAATCTCAAAAAAATTCTTCGTCATCGTAAACGGCATCGTTGGTACCGTATTCGCCATGTGGATGTACAACAACTTCGTCAGTTTCCTGAACGTACTGGGTGCGGCGGTACCATCCATCGGGGCTATTATTATCGCAGATTACTTCATTGTGAAACGTAGAAACTATAAGCCATTTGCCGACATGTCATTCAAAAATGTAAACTGGGTAGCGATGGTCGCTTGGGCCATCGGCGTTGCATTCGCCCAACTGGCTCCTGGCGTAACACCATTGAACGCACTGCTTGGTACAGCAGTGGCCTATATCGTTTTGATGCTGATTGTTCCTGCCAAAGAAACCAAAGAAATGGGGAAAATAAATGATTATACAGAACGCAAAATTGCGGGGTAAAGAAGGACTATGGAATATCGTTGTGAAAGACGGAAAGTTTGAACGAATTACACAATCGCTGGAAGTGACCGAGAATGAAGAGATCCTGGATGTCAACGGATCGCTTGTGCTGCCACCTTTCATTGAGCCGCATATTCATCTCGATACAACGCTCACAGCAGGTGAGCCGGAATGGAATCTAAGCGGAACGCTGTTCGAAGGTATCCAACGCTGGTCGGAGCGCAAGGCTTTCTTGACACATGAAGATGTCAAAACACGGTCCAAAACGGCACTTAAGTGGCAATTGGCACAGGGCATCCAGCATGTACGAACACATGTGGACGTTACCGATCCAAGCTTGATCGCCGTTAAAGCGATGCTTGAAGTAAAAGAAGAAATGGCTCCATATATGGACATCCAGCTTGTTGCTTTCCCACAGGAAGGCATTCACTCTTATCCAAACGGCGCAGAATTGCTGGAAGAGTCACTGAAAATGGGCGTTGACGTGGTCGGCGGCATTCCACACTTCGAATTCACAAGGGAATACGGCGTTGATTCAATGAAAGTTGCGTTTGATCTGGCCGAAAAATACGACCGTCTGATCGACATCCATTGTGATGAAATCGATGACGAGCAATCCCGTTTTGTTGAAGTCGTTGCCAAGGAAGCTTACGAACGTGGACTGGGTTCACGCACAACGGCAAGCCACACGACAGCAATGGGGTCATACAATGACGCTTATACGTACAAGTTGTTCCGTTTGCTGAAGATGGCTGATCTGAACTTTGTCTCCAATCCGCTGGTCAACATTCACCTGCAAGGACGCTTCGACACGTATCCGAAGAGAAGAGGGCTGACGCGTGTCAAAGAGTTGCAGGAAGCAGGTCTGAATGTGTGCTTTGGTCACGATGACATCTTCGATCCATGGTATCCGCTCGGTACTGGCAACATGCTGCAAGTACTGCACATGGGGATTCATGCTTCGCAGTTGCTTGGTTACGACCAGATCGTGAATTCAATTGACCTCATTACGAAAAACAGCGCAAGAACGTTACACATTGAGGATGTATACGGTATTGAAGAAGGTAAACCTGCTAACTTCATCGTACTTGAAGCAGAGAACGAGTATGAGGCTGTTCGCAAACAAGCCGGCGTACTTTATTCCTACAGAGGCGGCCGTAAAGTTGCGGAATCGAAGCCGCGGGACACATCCATCATTTTTGAAGGCGGTACAGAAAAAGTTACTTTTAATAAATAATGAAGAAAATCTAATCCCATTAAAAGTCGCTATTTTGGCGGCTTTTTTCTTTTTTTTACTGTCTACATACAATAAGAACCAAACATTCAGCCTGCCTTAAGGGCTTCACTAGTTGCCTGCTTCCCGCCTTTTTTACGAACAAAACTAATGATCAGCAGTAGCAGTGGTAACAAGCCAAATAAAAAAATGGATATATTACCAAGAAAATCACCCAAAGCTAACGTTTCCTCCAGGTTTTTAGGCAAGTAAGCAATTACATACAAGACTGGCAACATCGCGAATTGTATGCTCGTAATATTTTTGAGACGAAACAAATCTCGGATCCCGATTGCCGCAAAATAGTGTTTAAAAGCATAAGTTGCAAAGATCTGCATCAACCAAAACACAATGAACAGTGATTCATAACGCTCAAAAAGAAATCCCTCAATTTCAAAACTCCGAACCATGTCGAACGTTGGCCACATTCGTGTTTGAATTCCTGGCAAGGATAAATTCCCCACCACGGTGACAATCGTGACCAAATATATGATCGTACAACTAAGTATGCTGTATATAGCAGCTTTATTGCTCGCTTTCACGTCCACCATGTAAGCTGTGATGATGAGTAACACTTCATATCCGGAATAGGAGAGACACGAAGGTTTAAGACCCTTCAACACAGGCATGAATCCATCGCCCAGGAGTGGTCTGAGGTTATTAAGTTCAAACATCTTGGTGCTTAAAAGGAAAACCAGCGCTAGCAATACAAGCGTAACGGGCAACACGATTGAAAAGACCCGGATGATGACCTTAAGACCACCCGTTAACATATAAATCCCAATCCACAAACTGACCATAATGGTGACCCAAGTAGGCGTGCGCTCAAGGATGTACATACTTGTAATTTCGGCCATGACTCTAACTTCGAATGAACAAAGAACAACAAAATACACGATAATTAAAAGTCCCAATAGATAAGCAATCCACTGACCTGTAATTTCGGGTATAAATTCGAATACCGTTTTACCGGGGAATCTACGACACAAGGTTACAAGGAGGATGCTGATTGTGGTTACAATTAATCCTGATAAAATGACAGAAATCCATACATCTGGTGTCCCTACTGCTTTACTAATTGTGCGAGGGAGTGTTAGAATTCCAGCTCCGAGTATGGAATTGATAACTACAATAATAACCTCGGAGGTATTAATATTAGATGTGGATTGCTTCATTGGCCTTCGCTCCAAACCGGAGAATATATTTCTAGGTAGTATCGCCCAACGCAGTTGTTTTATGTAAAATATGATGTACTGATATAATGTAGAGATATCCAATAATGAATTGAAGATGAGGATGCAGGTTATGCCAAAGAACGATAATATGTTAGCCATTCTATGGATGCTGAATTCAGGCACCAAAGTAACTGCAAAACAGATGTCCGAAAAGTTAGAAATCAATATAAGAACCGTATATCGATATATTGATGCATTATGTGCCAGTGGAGTACCGATCATTTCCGATACAGGTCACAACGGCGGGTATAGCTTGCTGAATCAGCATATCAAAGCACCTCTGTTATTTGATATTGATGAAAAAAAGGCACTTCTCCAAGCTGCTGTGTTTGCAAAAGAAGCTGGATATCCTTTGAGTGAGGCATTGGACAATGCAACATCCAAATTGAAAATGTATTCAAATCAGGATCAGGAAAACACACTTCGTCGTCATTTAGCCGGATTTAACGTTATCAATCGCATGGGAGATCCATCGGTTCAGCCGATCTTGGCGGAATTGGAGCAAGCCGTGGCTAATGACTGCTCTGTCGAAATTGATTATCGCAGAAGCCGTGATGAACAACCCAAGAATAGAGTAATAGACCCGTATGGAATGGTTTACTGGAATAATAAATGGTATACCATTGCGTTTTGCCACTTGAGGAATGAATTCCGCAGCTTTCGGGCAGATCGTATTCTTCGAGTCAAGCTTACTCCGCTCCGCTTTAAGCGTTCGGAAGCTTTTTCAGCCCGTGAATTATTTATGCAAAATTTGTTACCTGATGTAGGGGAGAAAGAGGAGGTAATTTCCTTGGTTATCAAAGGCCGATCAGAGGCATTGGATGACTTGGGGCTGCATTGGTTTATGGGACATTATCTGAAAGAACGGACTTCTAATCAAGCCATCTTTTTATTTGATGAAAAATCAATTGATACATACGTCCCCTATTTTCTCCTCTCCTATGGGAAATCCATTCAAGTCATCGAACCACAGCGTGTGAAGGACAGACTTGTTGCTGTTGTATCCGAGTTAATGGAATACTATCAACTTTAACAACTTCACTGACAGTATTTGAACTCATCGGATTTTGATCTGTGAGCTTGATAAAAAAGTTGCGAAGCTTTGCTGCTTTGGATATGATTATCTAATGTTCAATTAAAAAAATACTTATGTAATCAATTAGTGATAAAAGATAGTGAGGTAGAAAAAATGATCGCAAGAACAGAAGAAGATTTTAATGGCTTGAAGGAAATTGGCAAAATTGTTGCTTCTATTAGAGATGAATTGGTTCAAAGAACTATCCCAGGCATAACGACTAAAGAACTTGATGATTTGGCAGGAGAGCTTTTTGAGAAAGCTGGCGCAGTTTCTGCTCCAAAAAGTGAATATAATTTCCCTGGATTTACTTGTATTAGTGTTAATGAAGAAGTGGCACATGGTATTCCGGGAGATCGGGTTATTCAAGAAGGGGACATCGTCAATATTGATGTGTCTGGCTCCAAGAACAGTTATTTTGCAGATACGGGACTCTCGTTTGTCGTAGGCGAAGGTGAAGAAGTATTAACGAAAATATGCGATGTTGTTAAACTGGCATTTGAAGCAGGTCTTAAAAAAGCAAAACCGGGTTCCAAAAAAAGCGGAATCGGAAAAGCCGTATTCCAAACTGCCAGACAGCATGAATTAACGGTTATCAAAAACCTTACAGGACATGGTGTTGGACGTGGAATACATGAAGCACCTGACCACATCTACAATTATAATGATCCATCGGATGATGAATTGTTAAAAGAAGGTATGGTTATCGCATTCGAGCCATTTATCTCAACTTCAGAAGAAGAAGTAGTCCAAACTGGAGATGGCTGGACCTTTGTTACTAAAAACAGCTATGTAGCTCAAATAGAACATACCATTATTCTTACTAAAAATGGTCCAATTATTGTCACTCTTTAAGGTGTTCAAACTGAAAGTCGCTAAATTTAGCGACTTTTTTTGTTTTTGTTGTATTAATACGTTAAAGTAAATCACAATTTAAATGTTCACTTATTAATTTATGTTGAAATTATGGAAGGATTTAACGTATATTTAGATCTGATCTTTATGTTATAGACAGAGGTGATTGATTGAGCACATCAAAAAAGCGCGTTCAAGTCATTGATGGACTGCGTGGATTCAGTCTGGCCGGCATTGTGCTGGCGAATATGCTGGCTTTCCAATATGGAATGTATGGTCAGAGCAAACCCCAACTGTTCGGGATTGGCGGAGCAGATCAGGCTTTCCTCTCGTTCCTGCTGATCACTGTGGTGGGCAGTTTTATGCCGATTTTTGCATTTATGTTTGGCTTTGGAATGGTTAAGCTCTCGGAAAGCCTAAAATCACGAGATCTACGACCAAAGTGTCATCTGGCACGCCGTTTTCTACTACTGTTTGGAATCGGATTACTGCACATCATCTATCTGTGGGAAGGGGATATCCTGGCATTTTATGGCGTACTCGGTTTCTTCCTGCTCATGTTCCTTAATCGGAAGCCTATAACGCTGCTTATTTTGGCGGTACTGCTACTCGTGGGAGCGGGCATACTTGGTCTCCCGGCATCAAATCCGATGAACCCGCTGGCGATTGAATCCATTCATATGGAGAACTACATCATTCAAAGTCAGGATGTATACGGCAACGGCACATACGCGGAAATCAGGAATTTCAGTAATAACGGCGATCCCTTCGGCGGGGATTTGGAGCTGTCATTCGCCCTATTGATCCTGCTGTTAGCCCCACTCATGACAGTACCGATGTTCCTGCTCGGCATGCGCGCTGCCAGAATCGGCACGTTTAGCGATCCGCAAGCGATGAGGCGTATTTATCTTCGCCGTGCCTCGTTTTTGATTCCAGTAGGTTTAATCCTCAAAACATACGGCGTATTGGCACCACAATTGGGTGCGGAAGGTTGGCTCGGAATCGGAATCGGGGGGACGCTTGGAGGAACGTTGCTTGCACTCGGATACATTTATGCATTTGCACTGTTGTATGCGGGAAGTCGCCATTCCAGCCTGTTGGGCAGGTTCGAGGCGGTTGGCCGTCTCTCGTTGACGAATTACCTGATGCAGAGCGTGATCTGTACGACAATTTTCTATGGATACGGCCTGGGACTGTTTGGTCGTGCTGGCGTGTTTATCGGAGCAATTATTGCGCTTGCTGTGTACGGCATTCAATTGTGGCTCAGTCCGCTATATCTCAAGAAATTTAGCAATGGTCCTGTCGAGTACCTGCTACGGATTTGGACATATCTGTCCTGGAAAGGGCAGCCAAGAAAGAAGAAAAGATCGAACTTAACTACGAATGAAAACGCGCCTGGTGTTCAGTAAGCATAAAGTGCTATCGTGAAACGCAAAAAGAAGCTCGTTCTACCAAAAGAAAGGGCTTCTTTATGCCGTAACGATCATATTCCTAAACTTAAAGCAAGACACGAATTATCAACCCTAATACATAAGCTAACTATTATAGTGCGAACAGTGGTAAGGTAATGCGAAATGAAAGATGAAGCATATACATTCAACTGTTTCCACTCAAGCTTGAAAGGATCATTATTGTGCTAAAAATAATTAATTTTCTTCTTTTCTTGCTGATCATTTGGGTAGTCATCTTTTATCCTTTTCGTTTTGCTTGGTTTGAAGGTTTGAAACAGATTCCCGCAGATCTTCATGGTGTTTATTTACTTTTCTTGTTCTTTGGATATCTGATCTGTTCATCTGCTATGGGACTTATGGTTGGCAAGATGTTTTTCAAACGAAAGGAACAGTGACGAATTGAGTTAAATGCCGCCGTTCAATTGCGGTATAGTGTAACATTTAATTTGCTGATGATATTTGGATCGGAGCAAATTGTGTTATTCTACCAGGCGTATCGATAGGAGATAACGAAATTGTTGCTGCAGACGCTGTTCTGTGCAAAGATGTTCCTGATAATTTTGTTGTTCGTGGTGTACCTGCCGAAGTAATCAAATAGCTTGAATCGTAGGTTTTATAGCATCATTCAAAGTCGCTAAAGTAGCGGCTTTTTTGTTTTGAGCGGGGGAGAGCACGTACTGTCCGCAAGTTACCTTTTATTTCGGTAAACCGAAACCACGTTTGTTAAAAGCTCGCCTTTAACAAACGTGGTCGAGATGGCGGAGCTAGATAAGACGCTAGGAGCTTGAGTTTGTCCTTTCCGCCAGTTTAGTAATCAACTCGATATCTTGTTCGGTTAATTGTTCAAAAAAATGTTTGCGTATTGCCTTGGAGAGGAAGGGACGGGCATCATCTAACATTGATTTTCCAGAAGAAGTGATACTGACTTGTACTCCACGATCGTTGTCTAATGGTTTCTTCATCACGAGTCCACGTTTTTCCATACGCTTCAGATGATGAGATAACCGACTTTTATCCCAGTCCATAGAGTCAGCTAATTCCTGTTGGCGAAGGCTGCCGTCCCCAAAAAGGACTAATCGGTCCAATACTCCAAAATCACCCTCTGACAGTCCTGACTGATCGGCCATATCTTTGACGATGCGACCGAAGATGGTCTGAAAGGAACCTTTCCACATATGCCATATTCGCATTTCTTCTTCGTTAAGTTCATTTTTATCCATAGGAGCATAATAACATGGTTGACGCGTCAACTTCAATGTGTTAAATTTGATCCAAGGTTGACACGTCAACTTAGTTTATATGGACCCACCACTCACAAAAAAAGGAGACTATAACTATGCAAGATAAACCTGTCGCTCTGGTCACCGGGGCTAATAAAGGTATCGGCCTTCAAATTGCGAAGGATCTCACGGAACAAGGATTCACCGTGCTCGTTGGATCTCGCAGCCTCGAGAATGGAGAAACCGCCTCAAAAAGCATCGGTTCAAATGCACACGCTCTCCAGCTCGACGTTACAGATGAAAACTCCATCGCTGCTGCTGCAGAACGTATTCGGAACGAATTTGGTCGTCTCGATGTACTCGTGAACAATGCGGGGATCTCGCACGCAGGCAGATCGGGTGAACCGTTTCCGAACGGTGGCGCAGCGAGTGGTCTTTTGACCGTTGCTTCGCTTGAAGATATTCGTACAGTTTATGAGACTAATGTTTTTGGTGTTATTGCTGTCACGCAGGCGATGTTGCCACTTTTGCGGGAGGCCCCGGCAGCACGTATCGTCAACATAGGCAGTACCGGCGGCTCCCTTAGCTGGAACTCTATTCCGGAAAACTCGCATCGTGCGATGTTTGGTGCCTATTCGGCATCAAAATCGGCTGTTCATGCGGTGACACTTGCATTTGCATTTGCGCTTGAATCAACAAACATCAAGGTCAATGCTGCATGTCCAGGCTTCACATCGACTGCGCTTAATAATTTTGCTGGTACTCGTAGTGTCGAACAAGGGGCTCGTGAAGCAGTTCGGCTTGCGCTGATTGGAGCGGACGGTCCAACAGGAACATTCTCAGATGAGGATGGACCCATTGCTTGGTGATCACAGTTATATAATAAGGGTGAGCAACTTAAGGAGGATTTCATGATGCGCGTTTTCGTAACAGGAGCAACAGGCTACATCGGTTCCGCTGTCACCCGCGAACTTATTGAAAGGGGACATCAGGTCGTCGGTCTCGTGCGTTCAGACAGTAGTGCTGCGAAACTAGAAGAGTCCGGGGCCGAAGTACACCGCGGTGACATCAACGATCTTGACAGCCTCCGTAGTGGTGCAGCTGCTGCGGATGGCGTCATTCATCTGGCATTCCATCACGACTTCTCGAACTTCGCTGGAGCACTCACAACAGATCTGCATGCCGTAGAAGCGATGGGGGCGGCACTTGAAGGATCTGGTAAGCCGTTCGTAATTACCACGCATGTAAATGGAGTGGCAACGGAGAACATGGTGTTAGCGCTGGCAGAGCGCGGAGTACGTACATCGATTGTAGAGCTTTGTCCGTCGGTACACGGTGAGGGTGACACAGGCTTTGTACCAAGCCTCATCAATATTGCCAAGACTAAAGGCTTCTCCGCCTATGTGGAAGGAGGGAGCAACCGCTGGCCGGCTGTGCATCGCCTTGATGCAGCTCATCTATATTGCCTGGCGTTAGAAAAGGCCCCTGCTGGTTCACGACTAGATGGGGTCGCAGATGAAGGAGTACCTTTTCGCGATATCGCGAGTGCTATTGGTAAGCAATTGAACGTACCTGTAGTTAGCATTTCACGCGAAGAGGCAGATGCCCATTTTGGCTTTCTCAGCACACTCGCAGCGCTTGATATCCCGAGATCAAGCGTTGCAACTCAGGAACTTATGGGATGGCGGCCAGTGCAACCTGCACTGATTCCCGACCTTAAACAGTCTCATTACTTCAACAACTGATTGGAATTTTCACGCCTTTTTTTTAAAATAACAACCATAAAAAGTCGCTATTCAAGCGGCTTTTTATTTTAGCCATGTAGGTTTCCTATCTCAGGGGTTGAGGGGAAAACTTATTCCGATGGTCGATTAGATAATTATGCATATTGGAAAAAGGCATATCCAATATTGAAACCATTGCCGCAAATTTCAAAGAAATGCCACTTGGGAACGAAAGATTCGAAAAGGCTGTTGCAGGGACCTTTTTGTGCATTGAATTAGAGAAGTCGGTGATGCCTACTGGTTCAAGAGTTTCATCGAAGGACATGGAGGAGGAAATCATTAAGGCATGTTTTTTAATTATTAATACGATCCACTCACCGACGCAAGTTGCTAACCAACCTGTCTATATCATTACTGCACAGAAGAATAAATAAGTTCATTTATAGAAGCCACTCCATTCGTCAGGGGTGGCTTCTTCTTTTGCTAATGTATTCTTAAGACATGGGAAAAATAGGTTCTTGAATTTCTTTCCCGATGTACAGCCGAATCCGAGATTGTGTTAGGCTGTGTCTACAAAAGTATTACACGTTCTAAATAAAAGGGGATGATTTACCTGGATCAGGAACTTGCGACCACGATTGCTATCGAATTTAAGAACAATCAGAAGGTGTTGAATGCGATCGGAGACGAGACCCGGCAAGCCATCCTCATAGCCTTGATTCAAGGGCCACAAAAACCCGGCATGCGCGTAGGAGAGATCAGGATGAAGACTCACCTTTCCCGACCGACCGTATCACATCATCTGAAAATATTGAAAGAATCACAGATAATAAGTGTTCGTAAAGAAGGAACTCTCAACTATTACAGCCTTGACTCCGGTAGCAAGTTGAAATTGTTGAAAAACCTGGTGAATCAAATAGAAAAGTTGCTAGCGCAATGCGAAGAACAAGCATCGGAACAACAAATAGGAAACAGGGGGAGTTGCGAATGAATCAGACAGTCGCAGCAGCAAACGGAGTGGGCATTCCTCAACTAGGGTTCGGCCTATATAAGATCAAAGACGGGGGGACCTTCGAGAGGACTGTCGAGGAGGCTATTCGAATTGGTTATCGCCATTTCGATACGGCCAAAATTTATGGTAATGAAGCGGTGTTAGGTCGGGTCATCCAAAACAGCGGCATTCCCAGGGAGGAGTTCTTCATTACCTCCAAGGTATGGACGACAGACCTGGGGTACCGTGCGACGAAAAGGGCGTTCGAGCAGACTTGCCAGAAGCTGAACGTAACATATCTCGATATGTATTTGATTCATTTTGCTGGTCCTCAATACGTGAATGCTTGGAAGGCGATGGAAGAATTATACGACGCAGGTAAAATCAAAGTTATAGGTGTAGCCAATTTCGAGATCCGGCATCTGGAGCATCTGAAGAAACATTCCCGGATTTCGCCGATGGTAAATCAGATCGAGACCCATCCGGAATTTCCGCAACATGAATTGCATGATTATATGGTTCGGCATCGGATTCTGCATGAGGCTTGGGGACCGTTGGGGCAGGGTAGCAAAGCGCTGCTGGAGCATCCGGAGCTGGCGGCAATTTCCCTTTGTCATCAGAAGTCGGTTGCGCAAGTCATTTTGCGCTGGCATCTGCAACGTGGAATTATTGTCATCCCCAAATCATCGAATCCTCAAAGGATAAAAGAGAACAGCGAAATATTCGACTTTGAGTTGAATGAGAAGGAAATGGAACAAATACGACGGTTGGACACGGGTAAGAGATATTCCGTAAGTCCGAATGGCTACATGATCAACCCGTTTTATATCAATTTGATGAAGTTATTTATTCGCTCTCATTGATGGATCATATTTCTGCGGTACTGGTAAGGCGTAACTCCGTATTCCACTTTGAACAACAACCGAGTACTCAAATTTGGTGGTCGTTCCCTAAAAGCTTCTTTCTTCACGAACATAAAGCGACACTTCGATTCCCGAAGTCCAGTTGAATATATAAAAAAGGTGTCTATACGTAATTGTTTTATTGGGGCTGTCCGTGAGTCATGAGCATGACCGGGTACAGCCCTTTGTCAGGATTATGCAGTTCTAATGGACCTAGCAGACGCTATTTGCTCCCATTTGCATAGGATTGATTCTAACGAATCATAGAGACGTTATTTCATCGAGTTAGCGCTTGAAGAGAAGGAATTCCTTTTGAGATAGTCCCATCTTTACATTCGATGAGTTGTTCTTCAGCAATCGCTTTTAAAATATTGTAAATCCATGTAGAGACATGATAAGATGAGAAGAGATTCGTTTGAATGAGGTTACCTAAATCAAAATTTAGGAGTGTTATTATATTGAACAACAATAACATTAAAGTTGGTGTCTCTAATAAAGAAGGCCAGTTAGGTTTTGTCTTTTCGAGAGGTGGTCTGCGAGAAGGTTCCGGGAGAAAGAGTATAGGTGTGACTAAAAAAATATCTTTAACTCTAACAGAGGACATGTGGGGAAAAATCGAAAACCATTGCACAGAGCATAAACTTTCTCGTTCGGAGGCTATACGTAACATCATTGAGTCCTTCTATCATAATAATTTCTTTATTCGAGGTAGGTGAGGTCTTTGCTGGTAGAAATAACAAAAGATTCTCTTATGAATGCCATACAATATGTGATAAAAGCAGTAGCAGCAAATAGTTCGATACCAATTCTTCAAGGAATACATATTCAAGCAGGTGCAGATGGCGTTACTTTTACGGCAAGTAATACAAGTTTGACGATACAGTCTATTATTGCTCATGATGATGTTTCTCTGACTGTAAAAAGAACAGGGGCTATCGTTATACCATCGCGTTATTTTCACGATATTATTCGTAAATTTAATGGTGACAAAGTTATACTTGAAATTAAAGAGCCAATGATTCTTTCGATTGTATCCGGTCATTCTCAATTACGTTTATGCGGCATGGACTCTACAGAATTCCCTTCCATTGATGATGGAGAGGCGTTCCCTTCTACTAAACTACGCATTAATACTTCCTTACTTCGTTCGACTATTAAACAGCTAGCAATCGTAGCATCAACGTCCGAGACCAGCCCCATATTAACAGGAGTTTCTTTGGAATGCAGTAATGATTGTCTTAACTTAATTGCTACAGATGGAGTGCGGCTTGCATACCGAGCTTTAAATTTAGAAGATGCTGCCATCAACAGTGTGAACGTTATTATTCCAGCGAAAAATCTCTATGAATTGTCGAAAATGTTAAACAAAGCAGATGAAACGACTGAAATTGAAGTGATTAACAATCGAGTTAATTTCACGACAAATGGACTGAAAGTGGAGTCGGCTCTTATTGAAGGAACGTTCCCATCCATAATAAATGTAATTCCTCAATCGTATATGTGTGAAATCTCAGTTGATAAAGCATATTTGTTGAAAGCGGTTGAATGTGTAACTGTAATGGCTAGTGCACATGTGATCAAACTAGTAGCTAATGCAGACACATTAAAACTATTGTCCAAAACAGCCGATGTTGGAGATATTCAGAATGAAATTCCAATATTAGAGATGCGTGGGGAAGAATTTATGATATCACTTAATGGGAAGTTCTTTTTCGATATACTTCAAAACATGGATTGCACGAGTGTACGAATAAGATACACAGGGAAAACCAGTCCCATCGTTGTACTTCCAGATAATTCGCTTATGTCTAGTTTGTTCTTGATCACTCCAGTGATGACCCGGTGAACCGTATCATATATAAGAGCAAGCTTTCAACTGAATTTTTCGTGCAGAAATTGCAAGGTATTCATTAATTATTTCTCATAAAATTACCTTGAAGGGAGGGAGTACGATGGATTGGTTGGATAGGATGAATGGCGCCATGGAATATATCGAAACAAATCTAGCGGACACTATTTCATACGATGAGATAGCACAGCGAGCCTTTTGCTCTACCTATCATTTTCAAAGAATGTTTCCATTTATTACTGGCGTATCGTTATCGGAGTACATTCGACGTCGACGATTGACATTGGCGGCATTTGAATTGCAGACAACAAGCACAAAGGTTATTGATGTAGCTATGAAATATGGATATGATTCGCCGGAGGCGTTTGCACGGGCCTTTAAGAATCTTCATGGTATTATGCCTACATCTGCTCGCGATACAGGCGTTTCGCTAAAAGCCTATCCTCGAATGTCCTTTCATATTTCAATAAAAGGGGATGTCGAAATGAATTACCGTATTGAGCAAAGAGATTCTTTTGAGATGTTTGGAGTATATGGAATTATAAATGCAGACCAGAAAACAGCGTTCGCTGAAGTACCTCAATTCCGTATAAAATGTGATGATGATGGCAGCGTTGATCATATGAATGACTTACTGGGACGTTTTGGTGATACCATGTTACATGCCGCCCTTTATGATCACACGAAAGAATCTTTCAAATACATGATCTGTTATCATGCACCTAAAGGGCTTGAAATTCCGGAGAGATTCACAAAACTTGCTGTCCCACCATTAACGTGGGCGGTTTTCCCAGAGCCGCAGTGTGATATGCAAAAATTATGGCAACGAATCTATTCTGAGTGGTTTCCAACATCTGAATACGAACAGGTTGAGGGCCCTACTTTTGAAATGTATTATGGAATGGCACGACATGGGAATGTTTCAGGTGAGATCTGGATCCCCGTGAAGAAAAAATAACGCTTTTATATGAGCGAGATGCAGGCGTTAACGAAGAAGACAACTGAAAAATTAAGATTATAATATAGGTCATCCCCACAAAGGATGGCCTTATAACTTGCCGTTACAGACCGCGACTAGAACCTTATCACCAATAGTTATAGGTGAGATTGTCCGATTAATTTTTCTTGAGGGGGTTTAGTATGAATATTAAAATACGAGAAATTATATCCGATGATTATGCTGAAGTTGTTTTTTTATGGAATGATGTACTTGAAATTCGTAATGTTAATGATGCAAACTTCCGAGTGACTATGGAAGAGATGAATAAGGCCGGGAATTACAAAACATTTGTCGCACTAATAGATAATGATGTCGTCGGTTTTGTAACAATTGTACAGTCATTATCAGTAGGCGTTCCAATGGGTTATCTACATATTCAAGCTCTTGCTGTTAAAAGGGAGCTGCAAAATAGAGGAATAGGTACAAAACTACTAAGACAGACTGAAAATTATGCTAAAGAACGGGGAATATCAAGTATTATTTTATGTAGTGGAATGAAGCGAACCAACGCCCATGCTTTTTATGAACATAATGGCTATGACAGAGATTCATATTGCTTTGATAAGATGATCGACCTAACGTAAGGTTAAATGCTTATTAACTCACCTCCACAGCGTTCTAGACAAATAAAACAAAAATCGCTATGTCATCATGAAAGTTCTTTATATATTAATTTCACTAAAAAGACCCAACTCACTCTTTAAAATGAAGAGTGGAAGTTGGGCTTTTATGGTACTGCATTGGACATATCATTTATGTAATATATTCAACCGAAGTCATTGATGGATCATATTTCTGCGGTACTGATAGGGCGTAACTCCGTATTCCACTTTGAACAACTGGATAAAATATTGATTTTTTCGGTAACCCACCATCTGCGCTATATCGGCTACACGGAGTTCCGAATCTTGAAGCAGTTGAGAAGCCTTCTCCAACCTCTTCCTGGAAATGTAGTTTGACACATTTTCGCCCGTCTCCTGTTTAAACAGTTTGGAAAAGTAGACGGGATGGAGGTGTGCAACTTTGCCCAGTTCATCCAGGCTAAGGCCAAGTGACAGATGGTCTTCGATATACGTTTGTACTTTGTCAACGATGGTTTGAATGGACATCTGTTTGTTGTTTCTGATCCGACTGACCCGATCCATGAGAGTTGAGGATAGTTCATCAGGATAGCGTAACTGGTTGAATATCCACTCCACGGTTTCAGAGGGATCGCGATCCTTATCCGTCAGATATACATATAGAATGGTCTCCATGAGAAAGATTACTTTTTGCTTTTGGAGACGGATTTGATCATATTTTTTAATGATATTTCCCGCCGACTCCCAATCACCGCATGATGGAGAATGGTTGAATAAGCCAACAAAGTCGTCCGCGCGTACGTCCTCATTAAGGAAGAACCTGTAGAACATCTGTCGGGTCACGTTTCGATCAGTCAACAGAAATGGAGGAGACGTGACCGATTTCTCCAGTTTGATGGTCAGTTCTACAGCAGCTTCTTCCGGAACAAGACCGAACAGTCGTGCTCCCGCATTCCAAACGAGACGATCCAATTTGTCTCCGACAGCATGTTTTATAACATCCTCATGTTCCTGTGTAAAACCCTCCAGCTTGAAGCAGCAAAATCGGCGTTCCCCTAAAAATTCAGTATAAGCATCATATTGCTTCCTTAATGTCTCGTTATGACCAAGAAGCGAAAGCAAATACCCCAATCCATTGAAGTTCTCCCATGCGACAGATTGAGCGGGCCGTATCTTTGTAATATTATTGATGGCTTTGGACATGGCTTTCTCCACATCATCTTTGTCGACAGGTTTGAGCAAGTAGTCGAGCGCACCTAAACGGATTCCTTGTTGTGCATATTCGAACTCGGAGTAGCCGGAAAGGATGATCACTTTGGTTGGCAAGTTATGTTGGTGGATATGTTGAAGCAGATCAATACCAGACACCTCAGGCATTCGGATGTCAGTGATCAGAATATCGATGTGGTTTTGAGTCAACATGTCTCGGGCTTCAATCGAATTGGTCATCGTCTCGATCTGATCAATGCCAAAGGTGTTCCAATCGAGCAAGTGCTTCATATACTCAACGACATAATGTCCGTCATCCACAATTAATAATCGCATTAGTTATCTCCTTTCACCACGGGAATGCTGATGAGCAGCAGGACGGACAAGCCGCCCCAATCATTAGTAGTAAAATGTAACCCGCTAAGTTCACCGTACGTATTTTTCAGACGTTGATTTACATTCCAGAGCCCTACGCCTTTAATTCCTTCAGGCGGGGTATCACTCTCAAGCCGAGCCTCCAGGCTGCGGATATCATCGAGTGAAAGACCTTTGCCATCATCGGAGACCTTGATTGTTATTGCAGCTTCCGTCTGTTTTACATCAATCGTCACCCGATGGGCACCTTGTTGTCCTTCAATTCCATGTTGAATCGCATTTTCAACCACTGGCTGGATGATCAGCGGCATGAGGGGAAGGCAGGACAGTTCTGGCGGCAGATCAATGCTGTACTCCATTTTTTTGCTAAGAGCCATAATAATCAGGAAATGTTCCGCAAACTGAAGCTCGCTTTCCAGCGTGACTTCATGCCGGTCCAACTTCGTTAAATAACGATAATATTCAGCTAGATGTTTGCTCATGCGCATGACAGAATCAGGTGAAAATTGAGCCACCGACATGATGAAAAACAAACTGTTGTACAAAAAATGAGGATTGATCTGAGCTTGGAGTTGTTGAAGTTCCGCACTTCGTCTTAGTTCCGTTTCAGTCTTCAATGATACGAACAGATCCTGGATCTCGGTAACCATATGATTAAAACTTCTGAACAGGCTGTAAAACTCTCTATCCGTATTTTCGGTAATACGTGTATTATGATTGCCTTGTTCGACCTGTGAAAACTTTCGCTCCAACAAACGAATATTACGGTAATAGTTCCGGTAAAACGTAAAGATCACAACCAAACCAAGCGTAAAAACGGCTAAAATACTGGCAAAGAAAACTTTGCGATTGCGGTCAAGCGGCTGCAGGAAATCATTCGTCTGTGTATATGTAATCAGGTAGGCGTCGATTGATTCAATATATCGGGAAAGAACATAATAGTCGTCTGAATTGGTGTGATAATCATATTTCAAAGTGATCTCCGGCTGTGGAGAAAGCATTTCAGTAACCGCCTTCAATAGATCGTGGTCGACTTCTTTCTCACTCCATAACTGATGGGAATTAAACCAAAAAAAAGCGTTTGAGCTGTCGTTGTTCACAGCCTTTTTCAGCAGATTTTTCAAATAATCGGTATTCAGCTTTACACCAACGACGTACTGAGTCGGTTCATTTTGTCCGGATTTTTGGATGTAAGGGTAGAGCGCAAAGTAATACAAACTATTGCCAACGATCTGCCATCCCCGCTCATTAACATCCTTGAACGGAAGTCTCGCCTCCGGCGTACTGTTGGTGGACAGAAATGTTTCTTCAGACTTCCAGTAAATGCCGATCGATTCAATCGATCGACTGGATAAAAGTGTTTGCCGCAAGCGATCAACGATATCGTTTTTCTTCATTTGGGAATCGTAATTGCTCAGCTCGATAACATGCCTTTGGTAAAACCGGACATCACTGTCTGCCGCAAACTGAACCCCGTACATGTTAGCCTCGAATATAATCCCGTCAAGAATGCCTTTCACATAATCAAGCTGGTTCTTGGAAGCGCCAATCAGATTTTCTTCAAGTGTTTTGGAGCTCAATCGGTTCATCACGAAAAACAAACTTAACGTCAGCAGCAGAAAAAAAACAAAGAAATAGATAAATCGCTTCATATACATTTTTCGGATCATATGTGTTTCCTTTCATATCGCCAAACGTAGAAGTTAAACTCCAGAACGGATTAACTTTAATATAAGCCAAACCTTCACAAAGCGGAAGGGCAGCATCAACAATAAATGAAAGCGGTTTAAAATGCTTCAGGATGGGGTGATGATCTTGAAATTTTGGCATTTTGGAGTGAAAGCGCTTTTGTTAAGCTTATCTTCAAGGATCGCTTTCGAAAAGCCATCATAGAGGAGGTATGCAACATTAACGAGATTGTGCCCGCCAGATCCGCAAAAAAAACAAAAACAAAGCTTTCCCAGCGGACTTCATTCAAAAAGGAAATCAAGAAAAGCTGGCCTTTGTACGTACTGTGTATTCCCGCATTTGTGTTTGTCTGCATCTTTTCTTATGGCCCGATGGTAGGTTTGCTCATGGCATTTCAGGACTACAAACCATGGCTGGGCATTACAGGTTCACGGTGGATCGGGTTAGATAATTTCGAACGAATTTTCCAGTACAAAGAAGCCACACAAGCGATCGTTAATACGTTAATTATCGCCGTTTCTAAAATTATCGTTGGTATTATCGTTCCAATCGTCATGGCTATCCTGCTAAGTGAGATCCGAAATATGGGCATTAAGAAAAGTGTACAGACACTGGTGTATCTGCCGCATTTCTTGTCCTGGGTTACTGTGGCAGGGTTGATGATTGACATTCTCGGATTAGACGGGGGAATTAATCACATCTTGACCCGGATTTTCGGGAACGATCCCATTTACTTCTTGGGTGATCCTGATCTGTTTCGATTCACGGTTGTGATCAGCGATGTGTGGAAGAGCTTTGGTTTCGGCATGATTGTCTACTTGGCTACCATTGCCGGGATCAATCCTTCATATTACGAAGCGGCAGAGATCGACGGGGCCACACGCCGGCAGCAAATTCGATACGTCACTTTGCCTAGCATGTTGCCTATGATAATCGTCATTTCTACACTGAGTCTGGGCAATATTCTGGACGCGGGCTTTGATCAGGTCTTCAATCTGTACAATCCGCTTGTCTACAGTACAGGAGATATCATTGATACCTATGTCTACCGTTCATCCTTGTTAAACGGGCAATACGGCTTCGGGACCGCTGTAGGACTGTTCAAATCGGGAATTAGCTTGATCTTGATCGTTGTCTCTTACAGGCTGGCCTATAAATATGCCAATTACAAAATATTCTAACAAGGAGGGAGAGGGATCATGTACCATAAGACGACAGGCTATAGAGTATTTTCCTATTTTAATTACGCGTTCATGATACTGGCGGGTCTGGCGTGTTTTCTTCCACTGCTTCATCTGTTGGCACAATCGCTCAGCAGTAAAGCGGCCATTAGTGGTAATATGGTTTCATTTTGGCCGGTCGGATTCAACGTGGATGCCTATGTAAAAACGTTCAACAATTCCAATTTCAACGGTGCCATGCTGACATCCATTACTCGAACCGTGTTGGGTACAACCATCAGCATGTTTATCCTTACCTGTGCAGGATATGCCCTGTCCAAGGAATTCCGGGGACGCAACGTGCTCATGTGGTTTTTTATCTTTACCATGCTCTTCTCGGGGGGATTGATACCTTCTTACATATTGATCACCGCCCTTGGACTAAAAGATACCATTTGGGCTCTTGTGCTACCGGGAGCTTTCGGTGCTTATAATTTGATTCTTCTCGTCAATTTTTTCAAAACGATTCCCAAAGCCCTGGAAGAAGCGGCTTTCATTGACGGAGCGTCCTTTTTCGTAATTCTCAGCAAAATATATTTACCATTATCTCTGCCTGGTATAGCGACCGTATCCCTGTTCATTATGGTAGGGCACTGGAACTCCTGGTTTGACGGGATTTTGTATATGTCGGATGCAAGTAAGTATCCGTTGGCTTCGTTTTTACAGACGGTCGTCGTGCAGAGCAATATGCAGAATATGGCGATGAGCCAGTCTGAGGTGGCAGCCATGTCTGAACAGAGCATCAAGGCAGCGCAAATTTTTGTAAGCACGCTCCCGATCATTCTTGTATATCCATTTTTACAACGATATTTCGTAAAGGGGATTGTACTAGGAGCCGTCAAAGAATAGTTAGGATGACGACAAATTGGATTACTATAAGTTCATCTAAACATTTACACGATAACGGAGAGGACAGGAGACCTGAAGAAGCGGAGCGTTCGCCTTTATTACCAGAATTTCACCTTTGAAAAAGTGAATCAAAAATTCTGGTAATAACAGCGATCGGAAGGTTGTTCTGTCATCGGAGTGCCAGTGTAAATATGCAATTAGTTGAACTTATATAGAAAACAAATTGAGTATGAGTGAAGGGGGCATGTTTCCATGAAGAAAAGAACTGATTTATGGAAAATGGTAAGTATGGTTATGCTGTCGGCTATTCTTGTGGCTGGCTGTAGCAAAGGGGAGAGTGCTTCCGAGACCGCACCGGCATCGGTGCTTAAGGACGGTAAATATGATCCACCGTTTACGATCACTATCGCCAAACAACAGGATGAAAATGCTGGAAAGTACATCAATGGTGAGACGTTGAATGATAATGTGTTGACCCGCTGGGGCGAACAAAACCTGGGTATCAAAATCCAAACCACCCTGCTGGGAGGTGATGCTTCACAATATAATACCAAGCTGCGGCTGGCGTTGACGGGTTCCGAGAAGTTGCCCGACGTTCTGCCCGTCTATGACACCATGCTGGTCAATGATCTGATTGAGTCGGGGCAGGTCAAGGAGATTACGGAAGACATCTCAACCTACATGCCTGACCGGATAAAAGAAATATACAAACAATACCCGACCACCTTCAATCCAGTGGTTAGGGAGGGCAAGGTCTACGGGATGGCGATTGCGCCGAATCTGACGGAAGGCGAAGTCATGTTGATCCGCCAGGACTGGTTGGACAGATTGAATTTGGAAGCGCCAACAACGATTGATGAGTTTGAGCAAGTCATCGCGGCGTTCACCGATGAGGACCCGAATGGGAACGGCAAGAAAGACACATACGGCTTTACTTTTTCGGGCAAAGATTCCTACAATACGGGATGGGTCAGCGATCCGATCATGATATTCAGCGCATACACGGGCAAACATCTTCCAAGGCAATGGCATAACGACAACGGCAAACTCACCTATGGATCTGTGGCTCCTGGCAACAAAGAGGCACTTGCCAAGTTACGCGATTGGTATGCAGAAGGGTACTTGAACAAAGAATTGGCCACCCAAGGGGCCTGGGATGCTCTGTCCGATTTTACGGAGGGGAAAGCTGGCATCATCATTGGTCGTCCTTGGCTGTACGACAGTGTGAAGGACGTGGAGAAAAATGTAGAGGGGGCAAAAATTAGTGCTTATCCGACCATTCAAGGCGTGAACGGTGATAAGACCTATCAATCCGCCCAGTTGAACGATGGTGTGTTCATGTTTAACAAGGATTTTCAGAACATGGAAGCCTTTTTCTTGTACTACGATAAAATGTACGACGCGGCGTTCAGCACGGGGGACTTCAAATACGGCTACGCTCAGGGATACGATTACGATATCGTTAACGACGAAGTCACTTTTGATCCAACGAAATTTAATAAGCCATTAGAAGCCGTGCAAGGCGTTGGGAAAATGGCATTCACCAAAAATACACCGAGTGTTGATGGTCCCGGCCAATCGTACTATGATCTGGCGAATGGAGTTAAAGCCGACACGGGTGTCCTCATTCAGAGCGCTTCAAAAGATCAAACGACTCAGGACGGATATCGGATTTCATATGAAAACAAGGATGTTTTGCTGCCCAATGCGTTTAATGGTCCACCAACGCCAACGATGCAAAATGTGTGGGAACAGTTGACTACCATGGAACAAGAGACTTTTACCAAAATCATATATGGCAATGAGCCGCTTGAAGCATTTGATACCTTTGTGAAACAGTGGCACGAAAAAGGCGGAGACACCGTGATCGAAGAAGTGAACGAATGGTACAAGCAAGCCAGCGAGACGGATGTAATGACACTGATGAATTTGAAATAAAGTCAAGTTTACCCTGGATCAGCCTTCCGGCAACAGGAAGGTTGGTCTTCTAAAAAAGGAGATGATGAGACATGATCAAAGGTAAATCGTGGATGGCTATCGTCATTGCATTGATGTTGTTAACAGTTCATTTAACGTCCTCAGCTCAAACCGTTCATGCTGCTGCTGGTGAAGAGACCAAGATCGCTGCAACACTATTTGTCCTGAAGAATGAATCTGAAGTATCCAATGCCAAAATCCATTGGGCGCCTGTCCAGGGAGCGACTGCATACGAGTTGTACAGATCCGAGAACAATGCGCCTTATACGTTATTACAGACCTTAACCGGTACAACGACGGATGATTATGAACTCAATATAGGTAACACATACAAGTATCAAGTGAAGGCATATGCCGGAACTTCCTTGTTAACCTCCGCTGTCTCGCCAGAATGTACCCCTTACAGCCTTCCAGAGGACCTCACAACTTTTGATAACACAACGCAATCCACTCTGAAGCTCCCGAATGAACTTAAAGTGGGGGATACCTATTACAGATTCAATTTTGTACAAAAACCAACTGGTGGTTTTGGCGAAATGATTCAACAGACTTCAACAGATGATATCACGTATGGTGACGACAAAGTGGTCCTTTCCTACACGGATCACCCCGATCTGGCGAATTCCAAATTTGAAGGGATTAATATTCTATACCATGCGCCTACGAACAAATTTGTTTTTTGGGCTCACTATGAAAACAGTACAGACTACACGCTTGCCAGAGTATCGGTGGCTTCGGCCACGCCTGGAGAAGACTTTACATTTCACAAAAGCTTTCGGCCAGAAGGGAACGAGTCCAGAGATATCTCCATCTTCAAAGATGACGATGACTCAGCTTATCTGATCTCTACCGCCAATAATAATTCAGACACGATTCTGTATAAGTTAACCTCTGATTGGCTGGATGTCGATCATCAAGTTTCAGTTATTTATCAAAATCAACATAGGGAACTGCCCAAAATGATCAAAAAAGATGGCATTTATTATTTGTTCTCTTCCCAAGCGGCAGGTTGGTACCCGAGTATACCCTTGTATTCATCAGCAACAACCATTGACGGAGATTGGTCTGAATTACGGACGATTGGCAACACGTCAACCTTCTCGGCGCAGTCGGGTTCCGTCATGCGGGTGAAGCCAGATACGGGTAACAACGTGGTTATGGTTGCGTATCGCTGGATGTTCGGCTGGGCAGGCACGCAAAATGGAACAACGGAAGAACGACTGCTTCCCGTTTGGTTCTCCGATGGTTACGCATTTTATGATTATTTTGATCAAGTGCTGTACAACACAAGAGATGATGTTGTCGTTCCCGTTCAGAACGGAAAACTGCTGTCGCAAGGCAAACCTGCAACAGCCCAAACGGCTACTGGAACAAACCCGGCAAGTTATGCTAATGATGGTAGCTATCAAACTGAATGGGTCGGCACAGGCAGTTCTTGGCCACATTGGTGGAAGGTCGATCTCGGCTCTGTTCAACAGTTGAATAATGTGCAAATCTCCTGGTGGATGCAAAAAGGCTCCGAAGGTTTTTACAAATATAAAATTGAGACCAGTACGGATAATGTAAACTGGACTGTAGCATTGGATCGAACCAATAATACATCTTACGGTTTTACCTCAGACAATCTATCGAGCAATGCTGCCAGGTATGTACGAATTAATATGCAAAATGCGGCACTCCATAACAACCCCAACAATTGGTACACGCCAAGGCTATGGGAAGTGAAGGTATTTGGATCGGACACCAATTAACGATGTTCCTAAAAGAAGAGAGGTAACGGTGTGAATAATCAATTAACCAATGGTGGCATCTGGAATGATTCAAGTGGACAGCCGATCCATGCCCACGGTGGGCATATGTTATTCCATGAAGATTATTATTACTGGTATGGTGAAGATCGGAGAGACGATATATATGTTAGTTGTTATCGTTCCAAGGATCTATTCAACTGGGAGTTTAGAAACCATATCATTACGATATCTACTCCAGTGGCACCCATTCGAGTTCGGACGAATCTGAGATTAATGAGTGACAAAGGAGGAAAGGTAAATCTCGAACGGCCTAAAGTGCTGTTCAACGCGGTGACAAAGAAGTTTGTACTCTGGGTTCACTATGAGAATGGTAACAATTACAATGATGCCGCATGCGCCATCGCCACATCTGATTATCCGGATAGCCATTTTGTTTATCATGGCAGCTTTAATCCCTACGGGTATATGTCGCGTGACTGCACGCTCTTTCAGGACGATGACGGGAAGGCATATTTTATTTCGGCTGCCAGAGACAATGCGGACCTGCACATCTATCGCCTGCAGGTCGATTACCTTAATGTGGAAAGTCTTGTCGGAAAGCTGTGGCAGGGGGAATATCGGGAGGCGCCAGCTGTCTTCAAACGGAAAGGGAAGTATTATATGGTGACCTCATTTTGCACCGGTTGGGAACCCAATCAAGGAAAGTACGCGATGGCTGATACGATGGATGGACCATGGGGGATGCTCAGTGATTTTGGCGATGAAACGACGTATCGAACGCAACCAGCATTTGTGCTGAAACGATCAGAAGAGGACTACCTATACTTTTCAGATCGCTGGAACGGATCGGATTATTTTCAGTCCAGCTATGTGGTCCTGCCCATTGAATTCAATGGGGACATTCCGATTCTAGATGAGTATTCCACGTTATCTTTGCGAGAGGATGCACATCTGATTCATTTTGAACGATAATTTGAACGATAAAACGACTGATGAGAAAAGACTTTGATCCTACAGAGAATGCAGGTTCAAAGTCTTGCTGGATGAATTTTATAATTTTAAATCTAACGAATAGCGATCGCGAAGTACTGATAAATGGTGGAGCTCATGCCCAGCCATAACAAATGCAATCGATCGAGCTGAAGCAGGATTATCACTGACGATCCCTCTACAGAGCCATGCTTCCGGGGTGAGGCGACGAAGCATAAGAATGGTTGAACGGCGTGTGACGGCATATTCTTCGCTCAAGTCGGCCAGGGTATACGCATTGAAAGGGTGGGTCTGCATAAGCACGTCCTGATCGTAGCCGGGATGATTCGCTTGGTCACCTCTGGCGATGCGAAGCAATCGGCTGCTCATGATGCGTTCGTTATCCAAAAGGTGTCCGATAACCTCCTTCACGCTCCATTTGCCTTCGGCGTACCGATAATTTGCTTGCTCCTCTGTCAATGAAGAGAGCAAAGCTGGTATGATCTTGGCTTGCAGCTCTAAGCGTTCGATGATGTTCCCTTCAGGAACAAGCAGGATGTACCCTGCATAATAAGCTGCATATTCATCAGTAGTTGGTCTTTCAACCATGTAAATGCCTCCTTTAGGATTCATAACTCTGGAATATATTGTAGCATATATCTTGCAGCATGAAATTAGCCCATCCGGTTCATGAGCGGATGGGCCGTTTCATGTAATTTAGGCAGTTTTTCAAGGTTACGTGTTATACCACTTCTAATCCGTTCGTCGTATCCCCTTATTTTGAACAAATCTCTCTAAAACCTCAAAATCCTCCGTCACTTTTTGGAACGGCAACGTGTCCAGCACCTGTTCCCGGTAACTCTTTTTAGCCGCTGCGCTGAGACGGGAGTCAAGTATGCTGAGTACGCCAAGGTCCGTTTCACTACGGATCAAGCGTCCCGTTCCTTGCCGTAACCGAAGGAGCATGTCCGGTACAAACACCTCCATGAACGGATTCTCCGTTACCGATGCCTTATATTCATAAACAGGGTCTGAAGGAACAGGGAAGGGCAGCCGGAAAATAATGACCTGTGACAGGTCAGACCCCTCGATATTCACACCTTCCCAGAATACACCGGTACCCAGGAGTACACCTTTGCTTTTCCTGAAATCGGCGATGACACTGTCTTGTGATGATCCCTCTTTTTGAACATGGACTGCCCATGTGTATTCACTAGCCCTTGAGATCAACTTTTTGTGAATGTACTTCATGTCCTCTTTTGCTGAAAAAAGGACGATTGTTCTTCCCTGAGTTAGATTACAGAGTTGAACCACTTCCTTGTACGCTGCTTCAAGATAGTTTTCGCGCTGATCGTGGTGGTAATAGGGAACTTTGTTCGAAATATACATCATGGCATGGTTGCTGTAGTCAAAAGGGGAGGGTTGGCGCTCTAGGAAATCTCCCTTATAACCAAGGGAGTGCGTCATATAAGAATATTGTTCCTCCAGCGTATCCCCGCCTTGGCACAGCGTTGCTGATGTTAGGATTACAGGTACCTTGCCATTAAATAAAGCGTATTTCAGAAATTGGCTTATATCTTTGGGACAGATGCTGATTGTGGTTACTCTAAGAGGACTGCTTGCCCATAAAAGATAATTGTCCTCAATTTCAGATAAGACACTAATAAGGGTAATAAGCCCGTTGATGGCTTCAAAAGCGTCATCTATTTCCCGCTCGTGACGGGAGGTCAAAATGGAAAGGCGCAGACTGAGATCTTTTAAATCGTTTAAGACTTGGTTTAACGGTATTCCTTTGATTTCCGACACTTTGATTCGGTCGTTATCCTGCTTGGCATGGTCGAGCAAATCCGCGTTTACCTGTTTGAAGATGCGCTCAGCGCAGTTTTTGATGAACTTGGATTGTGAGAAGAGACTTTTATCCCCGGACTGCTTCGTGAGAAGCTGCACCGTGGTATCCAGAATGCGGCAAATTCCCCGATAAGTGAACTCAAGTGTTCTGGCATCCCGAACTTTTGCTTCCAGATTATGCGCTTCATCAATGACGATCAGAGCAGGCTGTTCTGAGATGATGCTCTTGGTTCCTTCTTTTTTCTTCATCAAATCCCGTATGAGCAAATCCTGGTTCACGATAATAAAATCAATCTCGTGAGCCTTTGCATTTAATTTCGCTCTCATATCGTAAAACAAACATGCATTTTTATGATGACAACGTTCAAATTTGCAATCATTCACGGAAACGTGGGACCATTCGGCATCACTAACTCCAGCTTTAATATCGGCTCTTTCATCAATTTCATAATCTAATATGCGCTGTGCAAGGGTAGATACGGAGGAGTTTGCATCATCAAGACTGATCCATTCCGCTGCTCTACTTCGACAGGCGTACTGACCCATGCCTTTCCCCACCACGGATCGAACCGTTGAGAATCCCAACCGACTACCAATGATCCTTAAATCTTTATGTATCTGTTCCGAAAGCTGAATGGAGGATGTAGCTATAATGACTGGTTTCTGAGACATTTGATTCGTGAGCAGACTTGGGATCAGGTACGCAAAAGACTTACCAATTCCGACACCAGCTTCAATCATGGCGTTATGTCCATGGATATAAGCATCGGCTATATCGAGGGACATTTCTTGCTGTCCGATCCGCTCTCTAAGGCCAATTCGGGGGAACCGGTCATAAATTCGGAAGATGGCGTTAACCAAAGAACGTTCGATTTCCTTGTCCGGTTCCTGCTTTTTAATTTTATAAAGTTCATTTAACCAATTCATAACGATCGCCCCTCTTCCGAATGATGATCTTCTTGTACTCACTTTGGAGACGATTTACCTCACAATGCAGTTGTAACGGCATTTTTTAATCTGGATACGCCTTCCTGTAATTGTTCATCCGACAAATGTGCAAAAGATAAATAGATACCATACTTCGTACCAACAGACGTTGAACTGCTGACTTCTGAGTATACCACACCTTGTGACCTAGCCGATTCCCGAAAGGCCTCATAAGTGGACACATTACCTCGCCACCAGCCAAACACGTGTAGACCCGCTTCATTCTCGACCCAATCAAACCATGTAGAGAGTTGCTTGTTCAAAAGTTTGAGTAACAGATGGAATTTACGACTGTATAATCGATTCATTCTGCGCAGGTGACGCTCATATTGACCACTTGTCATGAATGCAGCTAATGCCCGTTGTTCGATCAGGTTGACGGGTCTAGGCTCGTATAAAGCCTGTGCCTTTCTAAAGGTGTCAGCCAAGGTAGGGGGAAGAACCACATAACCAAGTCGTACTTCTAAAGGCAAGGTTTTTGTAAAGCTGCCCAGATAGATTACGCGTCCTGCTTTATCAAGTGTTTTCAGTGGTTCAACATGCATTCCGCGATATCGGAATTCACTATCATAATCATCCTCAACAATCATGGCATCATTTCGCTGCGCCCAGTCCAGCAAGGTTTGTCTGCGTTCCAGACTGAGCATTTCACCAGTAGGAAATTGTCGTGACGGCGTGACAAACAACATTCGTGCTTCCCAGTCTTGGGGCACAACTCCCTGACCATCGAGATTGGCTTCAATCAACTTTGCACCCGCAGCCAATATGGCTTTAGAAATCCCGACATAACAAGGACTTTCTGTCACTACATAATCCCCAGGATCAGCAAGTAATTGAGTGAGTAGAGCTATAGCTTGCATGGAGCCTGCAGTTACTGCAATATGATCCGGATCGACTTGAATGCCCCGCATCCTCCGAAGATAGGCAGCAATAGCTTCTCTCAATTTTGGATCCCCGGTTGAACTAACCATAGCAGAGGTTGTTTTCAGGTGATGCTCACGCTGCCTTATCTCTGCATACAATCGATTATTCCATTCATCGTAAGGAAACTTGGAGAAGTCAGGTTGATATTTGCTAAAGTCGATCACTTCGTCGCTATTCATTCTGGAATCATGTGTATGGGCATTGGCAGGTGCATTTCTTTGAGTCGTCTGTTGTTCAAACTGCTGAATACGATTTCCCCAGGCGGATAAGTGATGCGTGCAAGCTTTCACGGTGGACGCATTATTGTTCAAATCCAACTGGTAAGCAACAAAAGTTCCTCTTCCATGCTCTGAATGAATGTAACCTTGAGCAGTCAACGTATCATAGACCTGATTCACAGTTCCTCTGGAAATGTGATACGTCGTAGCTAACTCTCGAGTAGAGGGTAACTTCTCGCCATGTATAAGATTACCTTCATGAATTGCATCACGAATGGCATGATAGAGAGCCTTCATCTTCGTATATTTTCGGTTCAAATATGAACTGTAAGCTACATGAAATTGCATAGGACCTCCAGAGTTATCATTGAAGTGGTACAATAAAAACCGAAAATATTGGATCTTTTTATATGACCATTATCATTTTATACTAAATCATAGATTAGAGCGATGCCTTTATTGAAAATCACCCAAAAGTTACTTAGGAGGACTACAATCATGCAAACAGGTACAGATCGTGTAAAAAGAGGAATGGCTGAGATGCAAAAAGGTGGCGTCATCATGGACGTTATGAATGCAGAGCAAGCTAAAATTGCTGAGGCGGCAGGGGCAACAGCTGTTATGGCTCTTGAACGGGTACCTTCCGATATTCGCGCAGCCGGCGGTGTAGCTCGTATGGCAGATCCAACCATCGTTGAAGAGGTTATGAAGGTTGTATCTATTCCAGTTATGGCCAAAGCACGTATCGGTCATTACATAGAAGCCAAAGTGCTTGAATCCCTGGGTGTGGACTATCTCGATGAAAGTGAAGTTCTTACACCTGCAGACGAAGTGTTCCATATTGATAAACATGAGTTTACTGTACCATTTGTATGTGGAGCCAAAGATTTGGGAGAAGCTCTTCGCCGTATTGGTGAGGGTGCATCGATGATTCGTACAAAAGGGGAGCCTGGAACGGGTAACATTGTTGAGGCAGTTCGTCATATGCGTCTAATTAACAGCCAGCTCCGCAAAGTGCAAAACATGTCCAAGGACGAGCTGTACGCTGAAGCCAAAAATCTGGGTGTAGCTTATGAGTTGCTGCGCGAAGTTCATGAAAATGGAAAACTTCCTGTCGTTAACTTTGCAGCAGGCGGTGTAGCTACTCCGGCGGACGCAGCATTAATGATGCACCTGGGAGCAGACGGTGTGTTTGTAGGATCAGGTATTTTCAAATCCGATAGCCCTGAGAAATTCGCTCGTGCAATCGTTGAAGCTACAACACATTACACAGATTACAAACTGATTGCCGAAGTATCCAAAAACTTGGGTGCCCCGATGAAAGGGATCGAAATTTCTAAATTGGCTCCAGAAGAGCGCATGTCCAACCGCGGTTGGTAAGATAACAGGGCATCTAGTTGAATAGGTAGTTTGAACATTTATATAGAAGAGCCGATCAATTGAACCTCAATTGATCGGCTTTTTTGTTATTACTGTTTAGCTTGTTGATATCTTCAAAATGCTGTGCCTATAATAATCGGTATGAAGGAAGGTGCAGACAATTCGCTATCTATATGAGTTTATTCAACATCAGGACGATCTGCCTATGAAACTCTTCGTGAACTCGGTAAAACATATTGATTTCCATTGGCACAAGGAAGTGGAAGTTGTATATGTTCTCCACGGTTCAATCATCATGTATCTGGACCAGCAGCAATATACACTGCATGAAGATGATGTGATCGTGGTTAACAGTATGTCCGTCCACAAGATCGAACGAACCAATCAGGACAATGTGTTATTAACATTGCAGTTTGGTCCCGAGTTGATGAACAATAATGTGTTTATCTCCTGTAACTCTGCTATGAACGTGGAACAAAACGCTCCTCGCCTGCAAAGTATTAAACAATATCTTGCGCAAATGGTATGGGAGATCAACAAAAAAACGCCGGGTTATCAAAATTTTACAATGGGCAGATTACAGATGTTATGCGGATGCCTGCAGAGGTATTTTTCCAGTGGAACGAATTCCGCATTGGAAGACGGTAGCAGGGATTATGACTATAAAAGACTGAACAGGGTCCTCACATATATTGATTTACACTACAATGAGAAGATTACACTGCAGGATATGGCGCATTCCGAACATTTAAGTTTGCATTATTTCTCCCACTTCTTCACCGACAAAATCGGGATACCTTTCCAAAAGTATTTGACGCTCATTCGCTTGGAAAAGGCTCAGGCTCAGCTGGCAGCAAACGACAAAAATATTTCGGAGATCGCGCTGGATTGCGGATTTGCCAATGTGAAGCTGTTTAACAAATACTTCAAGGAAAAGTACGGCTGTACGCCAGGTTCCTATCGGGAAGCTTCTCGTACAACGGAACTCCATCAGTTGAATGTGAACCGCAAACCCAAAACATATGAGGAGTCTTCAAGCGGAGATTATTACGAGATGGAAACGCTGAATGCGATTGGCTCGCTGTATCGATATCTGGATGCTAAGGTAGACGCCGATCAGGACATGCTTCCTATACCGTCTGTACATCTGTCAGACCAAACTTATATTGAAATTCGTGCGGATCAGACGTCGTCTGTCTATGAAAAGCACTGGAATATGACCATGACGGCAGGGAGAGCCATTGAAGGTTTGCGTGAAGATTGGCGGAAGCAGTTCTCCGCGCTGAAGGGAAAAGTACCTTTTGAATATATTCGATTTCACGGCATCTTCAATGACGAGATGATGGTTTACAGCGAGAACGAGCAGGGCACGCCCCTCTATAATTGGTCTTATGTGGACAAGTTGTATGATTTTCTGCTGGATCAGGGCGTTCGGCCATTTGTGGAATTAAGCTTTATGCCGAGCCAGCTGGCGAGATCCAAAGAAACGCTGTTTTGGTGGAGGGGGAATATTAGCCCGCCATCCGACCCTGCCAAGTGGCAGGCGCTTGTTGGCGAATTCGTTCGCCATTGTTTAAATCGTTATGGAGTGGAAGAGGTGAGACGGTGGTATTTCGAAGTATGGAACGAGCCTGACCTGGCGGGTGTTTGTTGGGCAGGAAGTAAAGAAGAATACTTTGCGTTTTACGAATCGACCGTTCATGCCATCAAATCGATTTTGCCGGAACTGAAGGTGGGGGGGCCAGCTATGGGTTACGGTTCTCTCTGGAACGATACCTGGGCTGAGGAATTTTTGTCCTATTGCCGCAAGCGTGAAGTGGCTCTCGACTTTTTCTCGTTTCACATCTATTCGGAGTATCCCAAGCTAAAAGTTGAAGAGGATCGTTTAACCCAGATCATGCCGCCTGCTTTTTATAAAGAGAGTATTGAACTTATGCGGCAAAAAATGAATGCGTCATCGTACGGTCATGTTGAACTTCATGTCACTGAGTGGAACTTTTCGCTGTATGACCGGAATTTGCTGCACGATACCATGTTCATGGCTCCGTTTGTCATTTACCACACCATGCACACACTTGGTGACGTGAAAGCGATGGCTTTCTGGTCCTTTACCGATGTATTCGAAGAAAGTATCGTTCCCGCTTCTCCTTTCTACGGAGGTTTTGGCCTGATTAACCGCAATGGGCTGAAGAAACCCAGCTATTATGCATTTGAGATTATGCAAAAGCTTGGGGATGAGCTGATGGTCAAGGGAGACGGTTATGTTGGAACCCGAAAAAGGGATGGAAGCATGCAATTTTTGTTCTATCACTATGTTCACGTAGACCGGCTGTTTGCAAGTGGAGATTGGTCGGAATTATCCAGCTCAACCCGCTATGACGTCTTTGAGGAAAAAGGCAGCAAAGCTTATGAACTTACCCTGAGCAATCTCGAGGGACCTTATAAATGCACCAGTTATCAACTGGATCGGGAGCATGGATCGGTATTTGATGAGTGGACCCGCATGGGATCGCCCTATTCATTGACGGAAGAAGAAATCGCCTATCTAAACGGCAGGAGTGGACCCGTGATGGGGACAGAGATGGTAAGAGATGAAAGTTGGCGCAGAGAGATTTTTCTTCCACCGCATGGGGTAATGCTGCTCATTTTGGATAGACAATATTAAAAAAAGTGCTCTTAAGACATCCTTTCAGTTTGAAGGGATGTTTTTTGTTGTTTATTTCTTGTTCAGGCTGGCAAGCTAGAACTATAGCGATGGATTGGGCAAAAAACGAACCATGATGCGGCAAGTTCCAACAAGAAAGCGTTAACACAAATCGATATACTATGGTTGTGGCAGCTTAGAGGAAGACAGGGGGAGTTTTGGATGAAGCGTTTCATGAAATGGATGACAGATTCGTTTGCGCCGAGATTGGAGGCGTTTACGAACAATATTTGGGTTTCTTCGATTCAAGAAGCCATCATGGTCGCCATTCCGATGATTTTCATCGGTTCGATTATTACATTGATTTCGATTTTGCAGGATTTCATTCCGGGAATGCCGGACCTAACACCTATTACAACATTCAGTTTTGGTTTGCTCGGGTTGTTTATTGCTTTTCTGACACCTTATGTCGTGATGGAAAAAAGAGAACGACATAAAATCAAGTTGCTGGCGGGAATGACGGGGATATCTCTGTTCGTTATGCTGCTTAACCCGACGGTAAACGAAGACGGTACCATTCAGTTCATCCTTGAACGATTTGGACCCTCGGGGATGATTACAGCACTCTTGGTAGGTGTATTCGTCGCTCTTGTAATGATCATGTGCAACAAATTTTCGTTCTTCAAAAAGGGATCTTCACTTCCCGAATTCATTATGGACTGGTTCGATTTTCTCGTCCCGATCGCCCTGGTATTAACAACAGGATGGTTGCTTGTATATCAGCTTCATTTTGATATTTTTGGACTGATCGTGAACGTATTTGAGCCGATCAATGCGGTAGGGCAAAGTTTAACCGGATTTTTATTGTTCAATTTCATTGGTGTTGTACTGTATTCTTTCGGCGTAAGCCCGTGGGTCATGACACCGATCTGGTACGCGATCTGGATACCTGCAATCGAAGAAAATGCAGCTCTTGTGGCAGCGGGACAAGATCCCGTCAATATCAACACGTTTGAAACCTTTTTCTCCGGATGGCTGGGTATTGGAGGAATGGGAGCGACCTTGCCGTTAGTTGTTTGGTTCCTGATGGCACGTTCGAAAAAACTGAAATCTGTCGGCAAGGCGACTATTATCCCATCCTTGTTCAACATCAATGAACCCGTCGTATACGGAGCACCTATTGCCTTTAATCCATTACTCATGGTGCCGATGTGGATTAACTCACTTATCACGCCGGTGATTGTGTACTTGGCTCTCGACTGGGGTTGGGTGCGGATTCCGAGCCAGATCTTCCAGCTATGGTACACGCCGATCGGCCTCTCCACCTATATTATGTCCGGACTCAATGGGCTTATCTTGCTGGCGGTCGTCCTGGTCATTGTATTTATTGTCTGGTTTCCGTTTTTCAAACTGTATGATGCACAGGAACTGAAGAAAGAACAAGAACAAAATTGATATCAGAAGGGTGAGTACTATGGATAAATCAATCAATGAGTTGTTGTCGGCATTGACGCTGGCCGAGAAAGCTTCGCTCTGCGCAGGATTGAATATGTGGATGACAAAAGGAATTGAGCGGTTAAACATTCCGCCGGTTCATATGTACGATGGGACAAACGGTATCCGTAAAACGAACAGCGATGAAGAAATGGGGATTACAACGGAAAATGTACCCGCAACCTGTTACCCTACGGGTTCAGCCATCGGCTCTTCGTGGAATACGGAATTGTTGTATGAAGTTGGTGTGGCACTGGGACGTGAATCAAAAACCATGGACGTTGAGCTGCTGCTTGGACCTGGTGTCAATATGAAAAGAACGCCACTTGGCGGAAGAAACTTCGAATACTACTCGGAAGACCCATACTTGACAGGGGAACTTGGAGCGGCGTTTATAAACGGGATCCAAAGCGAAGGAGTGGGCGCTTCTGTCAAACACTTTGCGGGTAACAACCAGGAGTTCGAGAAGATGGTAACCAGTTCGGAAATCGATGAGCGAACGCTCCGCGAGATTTACCTGAGCGCCTTTGAACGTATTATTAAGAAATCCGATCCTTGGACGGTTATGTGTTCTTATAATTTATTGAATGGAACGTATACAAGTGAGAACGAACATTTGCTGAATGACATTTTGAGAGAAGAGTGGGGTTATGAAGGTGTTGTTCTATCCGACTGGACAGCTGTTAATGATCGCATACGCGGTCTGAAGGCTGGGCTTGATCTGGAGATGCCGGGTCCCGCCAATTACAATGCTAAAGCAATCATTGAAGCGGTTCAGAACGGAAGCCTCTCCGAAGAACAGTTGGATCGAAGCGTGGGCCGGATTTTGAAACTGGTTGAGCGGGTAACGGGCAAGAAAGACATGGATTCTTCTCCAGATTCGGACTATCATGCACTCGCACGTAAAGCGGCGGCCGAAAGTATTGTGCTTCTGAAAAATGAGAACGCGATTCTCCCGCTAGGGCAGGAGTCCATTTCGTCGATTGCCGTGATCGGACGCTTTGCCAAAAAACCGAGAATTCAGGGAGCGGGCAGTGCGAAGGTAACGCCTACAAAAGTCGATATTCCATGGGACGAGATAAAAAATCTGGCTGGCGATGCCACGACCATGAATTATGCAGAAGGGTACCCGGAGGATGACTCCATCAATGATGAGCTAATTAAGGAAAGCGTCTCATTAGCGATGAATTCCGATGTTGCTGTACTGTTTGTTGGCCAACCGGAATATGCGGAATCGGAGATGCATGATTTGCAAGGCATTGATCTTCCCGAGCATCAAGTGAAATTGATTCTCGCGGTAGCCGCAGTTCAGCCCAAGTGTATTGTCGTAACGAGCAGCGGTTCCGCACTGGCGATGCGCCCATGGGTACAGCATGTACCTGGTGTGGTTCATGCTTGGTTGTCGGGTCAAGGCATGGGTAAAGTGATTGCAGATGTATTATTCGGACAGACGAATCCTTCGGGCAAACTGTCTGAGACATTCCCTGTCAAACTGTCGGACAACCCTTCACATATGCGAATTCGCGGAGAGAACGGCAAGCTGTATTATCGCGAAGGCCTGTTCGTGGGTTATCGATATTATGACCGGAAAGAACTGGCACCTCAATTCCCGTTTGGACACGGATTGTCTTACACATCGTTCTCCTATACGGATCTGGAAGTGTCTCAGACCCATACCGGTGTTACTGTGTCTTTCCAATTGAAAAATATCGGAAAGCGCCAGGGGAGAGAAGTTGTTCAATTGTATGTTCACGATGAAGAGTGCACATGGACCCGTCCAGAGAAAGAATTGAAAGCTTTTGCCAAAGTTGAATTGGAGCCGGGTGAAAAACGCAAGATTACCTTTGAACTGGAAGAGAGAGATTTCTCATATTACAACACCAAGTATAACCGTTGGGTGGCTGAGACCGGGTTTTTCCAAATTTCACTTGGCAGCTCGTCCAAAGATCTCCGAATTACGGAACGTCTGCATTGTGACTTTGGTAAGGAAGAAATCACGTTCCACAAATTCAGTCTGCTCAGTGAGTGGATGAGTGATCCTGTAGCGAAAAAGGAATTGGAGCATCGCCTGAATGAAATGAACGAGCATGTTACGGACAAGGTATACCTTAACGAGGAGTTTGTGGGATTCTGGGCAGATTTCCCGATGATCAAAGTATTCCAAATGTTCGGTCAACAATGGATGAATGAGCGTTCACCTGATGAAATTATTAATGAACTTATCGCCAAGGTTAATCAGGCACGTAATGAATAGTTAAGTAAAAGAGAAACCAAGTTCAATCCTAAACAAAGGACATGAACTTGGTTTTTCTAACGTTTCGGGATATATCGTTATGGAACGTAACCTTCGAACCAGGATGCGGCAACAACTGTCATATTCACCGTGACGGATTTCAGCTCATGTTAGTCACCAGAGGAGAAGGGCATTGAACCTGTCACAGATTAAGTTTACGATAATGCGACGAAATGAGGCACCCATATGGGGGTTTCTTTTAATTCATCAGATAAATGATATTGATTATTGTTCTCATTTACACACTTCGACATTTACTGTATACTGACAATAGTTATTTTACATATTGCTTTAAAGACAAGAGAGAATTCAAAAGGGAGAGATTATTTACATGTTGGTATCTGTTAAAAAAGGGATGTTTCTTTGTTTGATTACTGCAATGATTCTGGTGCTCGCAGCGTGTTCAAGCAACAATGGTGGCAGCAAAGATGCAAATGGCAGCTCACAGCAAGCTGCGGAGAGCAGTGCCACGAATGCAGCAACAAATGGGGAACAAACCGACGCAGACGCTTCAGCACCTGCTAAAACAACTTACCCGGTAACCGTTTCAAATTATACAACAGAGAACGGCACATGGGTGAAGAAGGATCAAACGTTTGACAAGGCACCTGAACGAGTAGTTGCCAATACACAAGGTGCAGCCGAGCTGATGATTCGCCTTGGTTTGACAGACAAACTTGTAGGTGTAGCTGCGTTGTTTGGTAGTGTACCTGAAGATATTGCTGACGAGTTTAAACAAATTCCTGTGCTAGCTGAAGGCTATGTCGGTAAGGAAGTGACAATAGGGGCTACGCCTGACTTGGTTGTAGGGCGTGGTGGATTGTTTGAGGATGCCGATTGGGGTGTTGGTACAGTAAGCAGCTTGAATGATATGGGGATTAAAACTTACGTGCAAAGCACCAGTGTTCCTGACGCATCGTTAGATAGTCTGTATCAGGACATTACTGAATTAGGTGAGATATTCAACGTACAAGCGAACGCAGCGGCATATATTGAGAAGCTTAAAGCACGCGAGACTGCGTTGTCGGCTCGAGCTAGCACTGAAACGATCAACTATGCATCATTTTCGGATAATGGTGATGGAACCATTGGAATCTACAGCGGAAACGGTGATACGTTTATTGAAAGTGCAATGTCATTGATCAATATGCATAATATGCTGATTAATGAAACCGGCACACTCAGTCTCGAGAAGTTAATCGAGATTAATCCGGATGCGATGATTATTTCGAGGTATGCAGGGGGTATTGATCCTGAGCAGACGATTGAAAAGCTGCTTGCCAACAAACAGGTACAAAACATTAACGCAGTTAAAAACAAAAAAATCTACATTATTGATTTCAACAACTTCTGGGGTTACGGGGATTCCATCTTCACAGGTGTTGAAGGACTCGCTGATGATCTCGGGTTGTAATGAAGCCAAGAACAAAACATAGTACCATTAAAAGTCGCTATTTTAGCGGCTTTTTTTTGTTATCAGGGACCCAATTCTTGTTTCAAGCTGATCAAACTTTTATTGGAATCTAACGTTATTATTGTAAGATTAAAAATTACATGAAGTGGGTGAGTCGCTGTGAGAATGAAGCAATTGAAAAAAGGTTGCATTAGTGATGTCGGTGTTATTACCATTGGGGGCTCAAAAATCTGAAGCAGCATCCAAATATGTTGATTTGGAAATTCAGTGGGCAGACGGTCGTATTAACCATGTTCAGACGTTAATCAAGGATGGAGTCACTTACGGAAATTTTTTCTCACTGGGTATTAAGGCAGGCCTAGTGTGGGGGATGGAAGATGATAATACGGCCGTACTGAAGAGCAGTCAGAAGCATATTGTTGTGCACTTGGGAAGCAGCATTGCCGAAGAAGATGGTCAAAAAGTAGATATGGGCAGAGAACCGGTGTGGTATATTAGTCACCTTTATGTACCCATAGGATTTCTTGCATCTGCTTTGGACGGGGAAGTGACTCATCAAGATATGAAAACGAACAAGGTAACCGTGACTGGATTGAGCAATTATACCGATACTTTTTATGGCAGCAACATGGGTTACACCTATGTCATTCGCACTGCAAAAGGAGATCTTGAGATTACGAATGCTTCTACTGGACAAAAGAGTTCGATTCCCTTAGGGATCAAGGACATGAATGTGAACACTCATGATCTTAAGATAAATTTTAAGAGGAGTCCCCAAAATCTACTTATTGTCATCATTGAACACACTAATCGAAAAACGGAAGACTACGATCTTTACACGTTGGTATTCAAAAATAAAGGTCTGATTCGCAAATCCATTGCTCACGGGGTAACGGGGCAGCATGAAATTTTGAATTCAGATAGTACCATTCAACTCATCGATGACAACAGTATACGTATTATTGAAGATGGAAGTGGTAAAGTGCTTGAAGTCCTTTCTCGTTGAATAGATATCTGATCCGATATTCATGAATTACATCCCCTCACCAACTGAATAATAATACAAACATCTCAAAGAGCAGCTGATCAGAGTGATCAGCTGCTCTTGCATATTTCTTCCCGAATCTTTTCACAATCAAAAGTAGTTAAAATATCTTTTTGTAAATCTAAATACAGTGGTTTTAAATTTTTATAATGATATTAATCTTTCAAGACTAGTTGACTTGTGAATGGATTATCGGTATAATGTGAATCAGTTCACACTAAACATTAAGGAGTAGTCTATGCCAAAAAATTCGTTCTTTCGTTTAGACGAAGCAAGGCGCGAGGAAATATCGAATAGCGCTATGCATCTTTTTGTTAATAATCTCTACGAGGATATAACTATGAAGATGGTTTTGGATAGTTTGTCCATGCACCCCGGAACATTTTATCGGTATTTTGAAGACAAAGATGACCTTTATTGTCACTTAATACGTAATGTGACTCAGAAAAGAGCTGCATATTTTAATAACAGTAATGAAGATTCCCTTTACAGCTATTTCCTTACTGGCTTATTTGGTAACGTTAATGGCATGGTGACCGAGCCACTGAATGAGTTGGAAATCAAACTGACTAAAACATTTTCATATATTCCTGAGGACATTTTGCTTAAAGTATATGTGAATGTGTTAAAGGGCGAGTCATTCCCCATGATCAAGGACATTTTACGCCGAATGAGAGTTGATGGATATCTCCGACCTGATGTTGACGACGACCTGATTTCTTTTATGTTTGAGTCAATGCAGCTTAATTTAATCTTGTTTTTTAGGGAATTCGATATTAAGGACTCTAAGCTGCAACATAAGATCAGCAAATACTTTGCTGAATTTATGGGCCATGGACTGCTTGAAGATCATAAATATTCTGAAATGGTTAGCGATCTCAAGGGGGAAAGAAAATGAAAACCTATGACGTATTTCCAGAACCAATTGGCGGCTATACTGTTGGTCGAACCCAGATGGATTTTGAGTACACGGCATCAGATTACTCCAAAAGAGAACTGACCGCTTTTGTGTACTATCCGTCTGACAGTAGTGAAGGTAAGACTACATCAACGTACATGTTTCCTGAAGTCTACGGGATGTTTAATGAGCAGCCACTTGTCACTGCGTTGAAGGATGTTTTCTCTATAGATATCAAGACCCAGTGTTACGACGACCTTGCTATCTCCGGGAAGGAAAAGCGCTATCCAGTGTTATTCTATGTTTGCGGTGGAGGTGGTTCTCCAGAATGGGGTACAGTGCTCTGTACAGACTTGGCAAGCATGGGGTATGTTGTGGTAAGCATCGGCCATCAGAATAGCACGATGTATAAGCGTAAAGATGGACGCCTGTTTAATGTATCCAAGGATTTTTCGGATGTCATTACAGCGTTTGGTGAAGATCCGGAGATGCTGGCGTTGGCTGGTAAGATGGAGTTGCGTCCTGACGATGAAACTGCCATTGAGATGTGCCGTAACGTGCTTGCACAACCGATACTTTCCAAGATAACAGAGTATAGTGAATCACAGGCAGAAGATGTAAGGTATGTAGCCGATTATCTTTACAAACTGGACTCTGGAGAGCTGAATTCCATCTTTAAGGGCAGATTGCTGCTTGACATCGGCATGGGTATAGTCGGACATTCTTATGGAGGGCCTACGACGGCGATGGTTTGCCGGGATGACGACCGGTTCGCCTGCGGGATTGGCTTGGATAGCGGTGCGTTTGGACTTCTTGACAGCGATCTTAAGAAACCCTTCTTGCTACTGTTTTGTGAACCTAACTATAATATGAATGCGATTATTGGCGCTAACAATAGCATGGAAACCTATTATTTCTCAGTTGATCGTGTTGCACATTTGGATTACTGTGACATCGTGTTTACCAGTGTTAATGAGGAACTCAGAGGTGAACGGGATGCTATGGAGATGCGAAATATTGTTACAGACTATGCAAAGAACTTTTTTGATCATTACATACTGCAGAAGGCAGCAAGTGTGGAAAGCCTGGCATACGATGGTGTAGAATTGATCAAGAAGACCAGCAACAAGTGACATTACCGAGAGATTTTGATTAATGCATGTCAAAGAGCTAGCCGTACAGACGCAGAGCCGATAACCCCTATTACGCGGTTATCGGCTCTCTGACTCTGATATTGCAAATTGACATCCTGGTTCCAATAACTGACGCTTATTCGGCCTTAGTCCCGCCAGTGTTTACTTCGCTTCCAGGCTCCATCAACATGATATGACATTCCTTTTCGGAAGAAGGCTTGATCTCGACTCCCTTAGGGACAATATACATCTCGCCCTTGGAAATCTTCACTTGCCCATCACGAAAATCAATTATCATTTCCCCTTCGAGCACAAAAAATAACTTATCGGTCTCCTCATGAACATGCCACTCAAAATCTCCAGCAATCTTAACGATCTTAAATTGATAGTCATTCATTTCACCAATGAGTTTCGGAGACCAAAGATCGTTTAATTTCGAAAATTCCTCATTTAATTGAATAGCTTGATAGTGCATCGTCATTCCTCCTGTGTATTAATCCTTTATGTTCAGTATACTGATCTAGGCTTTTGTATAACATGGATACCTATTGAAATCAGGATGGATTATTGATGAACTTCAGACGATATTCACTGGGAGAAATACCATATTGTTTCTTAAACACTCTGCTAAAATAAAAGGGGTCAGCAATGCCAACGGTCTCAGCAATCTGTTGTACAGACGCATCACTTGCCAATAACATTTGCTGTGCCATGTTTATACGATATTTCAATACATATTCTGCTGGACCCATACCTGCATGTCTTCTAAACACGTAGGAAAGTCGATTTCGATTAACGTTATTTTGTTCTGCAAGCGATGCGACAGTCAGACTTTGATCATAGTATTCTTGGATATAGGTAGAGACCCGTTCGAATAAGACATCTGATTCACAACTATTTTGCCTATGATCAACACATATTAAGGTCTCATTCAGTACATCGCGAAACAGCATCTCGGTCTGAAACTTTGAAATACCTCCGTGCTGATTATACACATGCCAAAGACGCGTGATTAATTCGATCAGACGTGGGGATTGACCCGTTGATAATTCAAAATGCTGATGGGAAAAGCTTGTCTCCTCGAGGTCCGAACTACATATCCGGTATAAAACGAGAATGTATTCCCAGTCCGTTCTATGAAACACGGTTTGATCCAGTTTCATTTTCGCGCCCCCGTGTACAACTTTTCCTGGTGAAAAGATATAGGGCGTACCCTCAAATTGGAATTGAATCTTTCCTGTAAGAGGAAATACAAATCCAGGAAAAGAATCGGTATAGTCAGCCTGGGGAACCCCTGGATTTCTAGCATATCGATACACTCCTTCTACTTGAAAAGGAATGTGTGCAAAATGCGCTGCTAACTGATTAACGTCTACGTTCACATTTCGTACCTCATTTCAAAAGTGTTTGTCGGTGATTCTGAGATCAATCGTTGTGTACCTTCTCCAACATTATTGATAACGATTATCACTGTCAACATATATAATGAAAGAGAAAGCTCTTTTTACATATGGGCAATAGAATCCATCTTGTGTTAACATGTGCACTAACTAATCCAATGGCTTGTTTGAGAAGGGGAACCCATGTCAATTCGAATAAAAATGCTGCTGTCCTTCACGGGCATGCTTGTTATAAGTCTACTGTTCATCCTGCTTACGGCAAGTCTGTATACGATTGCGGCCACAGGGGATCTACAGAGTTTCCGCGATATTTACAAGGTACATTATCAGATCAACCCCCTGACTGAACAGGGAGAATCGATCTTTCAAGAGATGAAGTTCCTGGCCAAAAATGACCCGGACGACCTGCAGAACAAGGTTTTGCTGCGTGAATATGATATGAAGCTTCGAGCTGAGAAGTCAGGGCTCTACGTCAGACGGGAGAATAGCCAGATCTTCGAATCGCTGACCTTCAATCAGCCAGAACTGAAGCAAGCACTACCTGCCTATGATCTTAACAATTATCAGATTCGGAGCACCTTCAATATTGGTGAGCGATTTTATGCTTATGCAAAATTTGATTTTCAATATTCAGACGGGGAACGGGGGAGTATCTTTGTCATTCGCGAGAGAAGCCCCTTTGCGGAGCTTACTCGCAAGCTGCTGCCTGTGATGTCATTCCTGCTTATTGGCGTCCTCATCATTGCAAATCTGCTTTTGTTCCGCTGGATCACGCGCAGCTTCATTAAGCCATTGAATCAACTACGAAGTTCAGCCGAACATATTAAGGATGGCAATCTATCCTTTAAACTTCAGCTAAACTCCAATGACGAGGTTGGTCAACTCAGCGAAGCGTTTGAGAGCATGCGGAATCAATTGCAGCGCTCTTATGCGTTACGTCAGCAGGACGAAGTGAACCGCAAAGAGCTTATCTCCAACATTTCGCATGATCTCCGTACGCCGATTACCAATATCAAAGGTTATATTGAGGGCATTCGTGACGGAGTGGCTAATACTCCGGAGAAAATGGAGAGTTATGTTAATATCATTCACTCCAAAGCAGTTAGCATGGATAAGCTGGTGGATGAACTGTTTTTGTATTCAAAGCTCGATTTGAACCAAGAACCTTTCCTGTTTAAAACAGTTGATCTCGCTGATTTCCTTGAAGATAGCATTGAAGAGCTGAGATACGATTTGGAGGATAAAGGTGTTGCCCTGGATTGGAATAACCAGGTGTCTGGTCCCGCTATGGCTGCTATGGATCCGGAGAAGTTAAAACGTACCGTTGTTAATGTGGTGGATAATGCACTCAAATACATGGAGAATGAACATAAACGATTCGAGATTACACTTCAAGCCGATGAGAAATGGATTACGATGGGCTTTAAAGATAATGGCAGGGGAATACCTGAAGAGGCACTACCTTATATATTTGAACGCTTCTATCGTGCAGAACAATCCCGGAATTCCTCAACGGGCGGAAGTGGGCTCGGGCTGGCAATTGCCCGTCAAATCATTGATGGACATGGGGGCTTCATCTGGGCTAAAAGCCAGCCCAATGATGGCACGAGTATATATATCAAGCTGAAACGGCTGAGTGAAGAGAGGAACCAATAAGTAATGGCAAACATTTTGATTATTGAAGATGAAACAACGATTGCAGAACTGGAACGGGATTATTTTGAGCTCAACGGATTTTCCGTGGATCTCTGCCATACTGGAGATGAAGGCCTGAAGCAGGCACTGGAGGGGGACTATAATCTGATCATTGTTGATCTGATGCTTCCGGGACTGGACGGCTTCGAATGTTGCAGGCGCATTCGAGAGGTAAAGGAAGTGCCCATCCTTGTTGTTTCCGCAAAAAAGGAAGAAAACGATAAGATACGGACGTTCAATCTCGGAGTGGATGATTTTATTACAAAACCGTTCAGCCCAAGTGAGTTGGTTGCACGAGCAAAGGCTCATTTGACCCGATATGAGAGACTACTTGGCAAAAACAAACCAGCTGAGCAGGATGAAATCCACATTCGGGGGCTTCACATTGACAAAGGATCACGCCGCGTTTTTGTTAATGGAGAAGAGGTGGCGATTACAACCAAGGAGTTCGAGTTACTTGTATTTCTTGCGAGTCATCCCAATCGTGTATTCAGCAAATCTGATCTGTTCGAGCGGATCTGGGGCATGGATTCCACCGGAGATATTGCAACGGTAACCGTCCATATTCGCAAACTGCGTGGGAAGCTGGAGACAGACCCCAAAAAACCGGAGTATATTGAGACCGTCTGGGGCGCAGGCTACCGATTTACTGCATAAGTTTCCTGAAAATTTAGAGTCAGTTTATATTTTGTTAATAACTTTATCCTTGGGAGTTTCTTTTTGTCCTCTATTCTATAGATACAGGCAACTACAACCTATAGAGGAGGAATTCAACTATGAATTCTACAACCCGCAAAATCGCTACATTTCTAACCATAACTGCATTAGGTACAGCAGTGTTCCCGTTAACTGCGAATCACGTACATGCAGCTACATACGTCACTAACATTGCGGCAACAACCGCACAGCTTACCCAACAACAGATCGAAGCTGCTATCAAGGATCTGAATAGCTTGGGGATCATGAACGGATATGCAGATCAATCCATGGGTGAACATAGAGCGATTACCCGTGCTGAACTAGCTTCATTGATTTTCAAAACGTTTAATTTGCAGAGCAAGACGGGAGAAAGCGTAGAATTGACGGATGTGAATCCGAACGCGTGGTATGCACCTTATGCGTCAAAGCTCGTTGAACTTGGCATCATGCAGGCTAACAATGGACAATTCAATCCGCAGACTCAAGTGTCGGACGCAGAACTCGAACAGGTCGTATCCAAAGCGATGCAACGTGATGTAAAGTCCGTTCACCATTGGATGAGCGAGTTTTACTCCGAGAACGGTTCGGCAACGCGTGGCGAAACAGCAGTGTTGTTGCAAACCGCACACCAAGCTATTCCTTCGGAGAAAGCTCAAATCAAGAGCGTTAGATCGCTGAACGCCATTACGTTAATTGTCACATTCGACAAGCCGCTGACAGCAACGAATGAAGCTTTTGCCAAGGCACAAACGGACTTTGCATTTAGTGGCGGGTTGACGTTAACCAATATGCCCCGTTTGAAAACAGGGTCGATTGCGACTTACATCGTTCCAACGTCCGTACAAGATGCTGGTGAAGTGTACAACCTGACTTACAAAGGTCAAGACGCTGGTTCCTTTGAAGGCAGTGCCACGAAAATAAACATGACAACGGCTAGTCAAGTAACGAATGATACATTCGAGATTGAAGCACTGCAAGTGAACGGTGTAGTGGATTATGGTTACATTATTTCGGCTTACAGCGGTGGTCGAGGAGCTAATGCATTTGTGCTGAATGATCAAGAGCAAGCAGGAGGCAAAACGGTTCAAATCATCTCTTCCATGCAGGCAAGACAAGTTGTAATTACGCCAGAAGGTGGCGAGCCTATCGTTGCCAGATATGTTCCGTTCACGCAATCCACAGATGGCAAACAAGAACCGAAGTTCCGTTTGCCTGAGGGACAAACGCTGAAATCAGGTGTTACATATACGGTTTCTTCGGATTGGGCCAACATCGAAAATGCTTCATTTAAGGCGAAATCGTTTGATGCACTAGTGGTTGCAAGTGCTCAAGCAGTGAGCGAAACCTCCATGGAAGTTACGCTTGACCAGGACCCTGGGGATGAACTGTTCTCTGGTCGAAGTGTAACGTTAACTTCACCTAGCGGGGATGTTCTGACGGCCACTTATAAATATTCAAGTCGAAAAGGTGCGACGGGTGTATTCGACCTAACAAATGATGGGAAGTTGACTCCGGGTACTACGTATACAATAAACCCAGTTGGGGATTGGAGTATCGCTTCTTCGGTCACCTTGACACTGGAGTAAAGGAGGCAGTATGAGTAAATCGCTGATCATCGTTGTCCTGATAAGTAGTATGTTGATCGTCCAAGGCTGCGTGCCTGAAATGAGAAACGACTCTAACGAAGAGGTAAAGGCCATGACTTCAGCAGATGAACAGCTGTTCAAGGCAGTAGAGGACAGCGATACTGAACGCATCGAACAAATGATTCAAGCAGGCGCCAATATCAATGCTCAAGATCAGACTGGACGAACCGCTACAATGATTGCAACTTACAATAATGACCCAACATCAGCTAAAGTGTTAATTGAAGCGGGGGCAGACGTAAATATACAGGACGATATGAAAAACACCCCGTTTCTGTATGCTGGCGCTGAAGGATACTTGGATATTTTGAAGCTGACAATCGAGGCCGGAGCGGACCCAACGATAACGAATCGATATGGAGGGACAGCACTTATTCCAGCTTCGGAGCATGGATATGTGGATGTAGTGCAAGAATTACTGACTCAAACTTCGGTGGATGTGGACCATGTGAATCAATTGGGATGGACAGCACTACTCGAAGCGATCATTCTTAACGATGGCAATGCTCAGCAGCAGGAGACGATACAATTACTCATTGATCATGGAGCAGACGTGAACATACCGGATCGTGATGGGGTATCACCGCTCAGTCATGCAAAGAATAAAGGCTTTAAGGAAATTGAAGACATTTTGGTACGAGCTGGTGCGAAATAGACCCTTTTAGGGTGAATAAATTAACAAACATGTTGAGATATAGGTAAAAATGGTTTTCATGGAGCGCCTGATTCCTTCTATGCTGAAGGGCAGGCGCTTCATTCAATCAATCTTACGTTTATGAAACTGGCATAGTCTTAACATGACATGATTAGATACAAGAATGAGGATCTTAAAAATTGAATATCTCTGCTTTGAAGTTTGCTATAGTGTACCACTATACTTCCGGATAAAATGGAAATACCAACCATGTAAGCGCTATCTATTATTGTTCTGCTTGTACATGTTGGAATCATTCATGGAGGTGTATGATGAAAAGGAAGTCTTGGTATACTTTGGCGGTAACTGGTGTCATCTCTTTGTTTTTTTCGGTAAGCGCTTTCGCGGGTTATGTTTTCTGGGAACCTCTAACCTATTTTAACGCAAGTACGTGGCAAAAAGCGGATGGGTATTCGAATGGGAGCATGTTCAACTGTACGTGGAGGGCTAACAATGTTAATTTTACAAGTGACGGCAAGCTTAAGCTTGGTTTGACCAGCTCTGCACAGAACAAGTTTGATTGCGGAGAGTATCGTACCACAAATACGTATGGGTACGGCTTGTATGAAGTCAGTATGAAACCTGCCAAGAACACAGGTGTAGTATCGTCTTTTTTCACATACACAGGCCCTGCACATGGCACCCAATGGGATGAGATTGATATCGAATTTTTAGGAAAAGACACAACCAAAGTGCAGTTTAATTATTATACCAATGGCGTTGGTAATCATGAGAAGGTTATCAATCTAGGTTTTGATGCATCCCAGGGCTTCCATACGTATGCATTTGACTGGCAGCCTGGACACATCAAATGGTATGTTGATGGTGTATTGAAACACACGGCAACCAGCAATATTCCTAAAACACCTGGAAAAATCATGATGAACCTCTGGAATGGAACAGGTGTAGATAGCTGGCTCGGTCCTTATAACGGGGCCAATCCGCTCTATGCTGAGTACGATTGGGTTAAATATACGAGTAATTAAGCAGACTGAAGCAGCCGTTAGCGGCTGCTTTTTTCTATATTCAGGCATTGTATTTATTCAATATATGTATTCAATATCCAATATCCTAAATTAATGCAATAAATGTTGCAATATTAGTATGGGCATAAATATCAAACATTCATTATGATTAACCTGTAGGCAACATTACATAGACTGGGGGAACGAAGTTGGACACAAGTAAAAAGAGACGAGTAGGCAGTTTGGTCATGATCGGTGTATTGGCCCTATCTGCAGCCTTGAGCGGGTGTAGTAACGGGAGCGACAAGAAAACAGAATCGAGTACACCAGCGACAACGTTGGAACTCAAAAATGGGAAGTATGATCCACCAGTATCCATTACGTATTTACGACCATGGGGTCCAGATGTGAAGTTTAAGCCAGGCGAGGATCAGGATAACAACGTCCATACAAAATGGGCCAAGGAGAAACTCGGGATTGAGTTGAAAAATCAGTGGATATCTCCTTCTACCAATAATGCATTTGAGACAAAACTGCGTCTGTCACTGGCTTCCAATGCGGACATGCCGGACATTATTTCGTATCGCGGCGAATTCAATCTGGTGCGTGAATTGATTGAGTCCGGAAAATTTGTCGATGCCGGCGAGTTGTTTGACAAATATGCCAGCGACACATGGAAAGCAGCCGTAAACGAGGATCCTTCCGTATGGTATCCATACATGCAAGATGGCAAAAAGATCGGTATTCCGATTCTGGACTATTCCTATAATGGTGATCCTGTCATGTGGATCCGTGAAGACTGGATGAAGAAATTTAATCTGGAAGCACCTAAAACTATAGATGATCTTGAAGTCATTATGGAAACGTTTACGAATCAAGATCCGGATGGGAATGGGAAGCAGGACACTTACGGACTCACCATTGGCTTCAAGAACTGGCTGAACACATGGATGTCTGAAGCTGGGTGGGTATTTGGCGCTTATGGTACAATGCCAAACCAATGGAATCTGACGGCAGACGGAAAACTTGAATACGGTTCCGTTACACCTGGTGCAAAACAGGCTTTGGCCAAATTACAGAGCTGGATGAGCAAAGGTTATATCCCCGAAGAAGCCGGTGTGTATGACGAGACAAAAGCTGCTGAAGAATTTACTGCCGGAAAAGCAGGTATTGTGGTAGGTCCTCACTGGATGCCATCCTGGCCGCTGGAGGATGTGAAGAAAAACAATCCTGAGGCTGAATACAAAGCGTATCCCATTCCTTCCGGTCCAAACGGTCAAGCAGGAAGACATGGTACGTCGAACGGAAACGGCGTAGTTCTGATTAACAAAGACATGAAAAATCCGGAAGCCTTTTTCACCTATCAGAACTATCTCTTTGATCACTATGCAAATCCTAAAGAGGGCGATGAGTTTGAGCATGGATTTGCGGAAGGATACGATTGGGTTATGGTAGATGGGAAACCATCAACCGATGCAAGTCTTACGGGTGGTTATGCTCCCGAGAAGTACACTTTGACTTTTGATGGAGCGCGAATTCCGAATCTGAGCATGACAACACTCGCGAAGCTGGCAAGTGGTGAAGAACCAACAACGCCATTTGAGAAAAAAATCAAATCAGGTGTACCAGTACCTATGCTTGATGCAGCCAAGATTGTTTTGGATCAAAAGGATATCGTGTTCAATCAAATGTTTACCGGTGCACCTTCAATGACGATGCAGATGAACAATGACATTTTGACCAAGATGGAGAAGGATACCTTCTCTCAAATTGTATATGGCAAAACCTCTGTTGATGCGTTCGACTCATTTGTTGAGAAGTGGAAGTCTTCAGGTGGAGATCAGATCACGAAAGAAGTTAACGAGTGGTATGATTCCGTGAAAAGCGGAAAATAGGATGACGCAGGGATGGCTGAATTGATTCATCGCGGCCACATAAGCACCAAAAAGGCATTGCAGGAGAAGATCTCCGGCAATGCCTTTTTGTATTTGATATGGAGAAGGGGAAACCGAAGAGATTGCCAGAACGTCAAGTCTGGCTTTAGTACTCTTTTAAACCGGCAGATTTTCCCGATATTCCTGCGGTGTAAGATCATAAAATTTCTTGAAAACTCGAATGAAATATGCGGTATTGTTATAACCGACAAGTTCTGCAATCTCAAACACTTTGGCGGTTGATGTACGCAAATGATAGGCTGCTTTCTCCATTCTTAATCGGTACACATAGGCAGTAAGTGCTTCACCTGTCTCCGCTTTGTATACCTTGGACAAGTACACTGGATGCAGATGCACATGGTCGGCAATTGCAGGCAGCGATACATCTCCAGCCAGATGAAGGTCGACAAAACTTTTGACGCTGCGCACAATGGTGCTGTGATTGTCTCTAAGCTCTTGTTCAGCATCATCTCGTATGTAATGGAGTGTACGCAAGGACCAGTCCTGTAGCTGCTGCGCAGTGGAGTAGCTGGGAGCTTGAAAGTAACGATAGGACTCTGCTGGAATCAAAGAAGAGATTTGTTTGCCATTTTTATGAATGATGTACGCAAACGCGCCTGCAATAGCAAAATACACCTCGAAGGTTGACTCCGCAATATCATGATGTTCATTGGAATGCAATAGTTCCTCAAATATGTGCCCGATTTTCTGTTCCACATCCTCAAAGCGACCAGCTTCGAGCAAGCTAATCAAGGTTGGTGGCTGATACAGTGACCTGATCGTATGTAGAGGATTAGCATCCGTTTCATCGGAAGCGGTGACAAACAAACCTTGCACCTGACCCATCCGTTTACGCATGGACATAACCGTTCGCTCATAGAGTTCTCCAATTTCGTGGGGAAACTTGCCCCAACTGGAGACGGAAATGGAGATTGCACCTTTCAAGTATAACTGAACATTGGTTTGAATCTGGGCAGCATACTGCTCAAGCAATGTCTGAGGCGTCTCACTCCGGCTATAACTCATTGTTGTGGAATGTTTCATGCTTACCAGAACAACAATGTAATCGTGCACGTCACGTGTATGCCAGATATGAAAATGATTATGCATCACTTCACTTATGATATTACATATCGCATATTCCATTAGGGCCAGGTCACCGTGCGCCATATCGGATAGATGTTTCTCCATACGGATAATCAACATGCCGAGATCTTCTCCTACGGAGTAGGGAAGCTCCAGCAGATCAAGCTTGTCTGCCAGCGTCTTCTGATCATAGACTTTTCCAGTCAGCAACTCATGCAGCATCGTGGATTGAAGCAATGGCAGATGATCCTGAAAGGCATGTAAGGCTCTTTGATGAGATGCTGCTGTTTCCCACTTTTCTTTAATTCGATGAACAAGACGTTGCACGGATTCGATCAGATCTTCATCGCTAACAGGTTTCAGTAAGTAATCAAAGCTTTCCTGCGCAATTGCCTGTTTGGCATATTCAAAGTCGGCGTGACCTGATAACAGAATAGTCTGCACATGAGGCCACTTTTCATGAATCGCTGTAATCAGTGCAATGCCTGACATTTCGGGCATACGTATATCCGTAATTACAATGTCAATGTCGTGGTTGTCCATAATTTCCAGCGCTACTGCACCGGATAAGGCTTCATGAACTGTACCGATCCCGCAGCTTTCCCACGGAATGGTCTCTGCCAGCGTTTCCACGACGGAACGTTCATCGTCAACTAGTAATATTTGCAGCATGGGTCGTTCACCTACTTGTCTGTATTGTCGTGCCATGTGATGTTAACTTTAATCCCACCCATTGAAGAATGATCATAAGATAGTCCAGATCCTTCACCGTACAGAAAAGATAAACGCTGATGGACATTCCATGTACCACATCCCATATTCTCATCCAGCGGTTTAAGAAGATTATCTCTCAGATGATCAAGCTGTTTATCAGACATGCCAAGCCCGCTGTCCTCCACGATAATCGTGTACACATCATCCTCGCAGTCCGCATAGATTTTAATCTCACCATCTACCGATTTGGGCTCCAGACCATGAATAATAGCGTTCTCAATAATAGGCTGGAGGGTTAGTCTGGGAACTGTTTTATCTAAAATATCATGGGGCACGTTCATTGTAAAATGCATTCGTTCCAGACGAAGTGACTGGATTTCCAAATAATTTTTGACCATCGTCAGCTCTTCACGAAGCGTGGCTTGATCCTTTTCGGACCTGGTTATGTATCGGTAATACTCCCCCAGATTCAGTGCCATGGCTACCACGGCCTTTTCATTTTTCATTCGGGCCATGTTCTTGATATAGAACAGGCAGTTATATAGAAAATGCGGATTAATCTGCGACTGTAACTGTTTGAGTGTGGCTTCCCGACTTCGTAATTTCTCCTCATATACATTCTCGATTAATTCTTGAATTCGTTGAGCCATGATGTTGAAACGTGCAAATAACAAGCTGAACTCATTGCGTGCAGAATGATGAAGCCGAACGGAAAAATCCCCGGTGGACAAGCGATTCGTCCCTTTCACCAACTGTAAGAGTGGAAGCTGCACACTTCGGTAGAGTGTATATAATACAACAACGCTCATCACGATCAGAACGGCAATTGAAGCGTAAAAGAGATTCCGGCTGCTCGTAATCGGTTTCAAAATTTGCTGCATAGGCACGTAGTCAACATAATACCAGCCGAGGCTCTTGGATTGAATATAGGAGACGTAATATTCCGTTTTGTTTAACGTTGTGGTGAATCCACCACTGGCTTGCAGTTTTGCTCCTTTCAAAGAGGGCAGTATGGCTTTCAGCGTTTCCTTTCCAGAGCTATTGCTGATTAAACCATAATTGGGATGGAACATGAATGGATCGCCCTTATTGTTTAACTTGTTTTGATTGAGAAGGGTAGTTAAGTGATGAACTGGAAAACTGATTTTGGTAATTAATCGAGCTTTGTCGGGTTGCACCATCGCTGTCGTTGGGTCGGTCGTGTACCAGATAAACTGATTGTCGGCATAGGTCCAGGACTGCGACAGGGAATCCTTAAATTCATTATCACTGTACGGAATGTAAGCATAATAATCCGTTGATATCACTTTTTTCATCCGAGGAAAGTATAGAGTAATGGTCGAATGCCATTTGCTTGCTGCATTGTACAGATTCATCTTTTCCAGTATGGCACTTCCAACTTTCACACGTTCATAGGGAACATCCTTGTAGTCAGGGCGTTGATATTCCTGAATGCTGGAATCTTGTCCAATAGACATTCCATATAATGACAATTGGTAAATATTGGATTCTACTGAATCAGCAAATGTCGACAGGTGATTCATCGTATTGTTCTGAATCTCGTGTTCAATGACACGTACACTTTCCCGGTTCGAGTATGTGTAGAGAAACAATACCAGAATAAGCAGCATCACAAACAACAATGTAATTTTGGTAAAGACATTCATGCGTGTAAACAAAGTCCAACCTCCTAATCTCATTTAAATATTGATATCGTTGTTGCAATATTAGGATATAGATCGCAAATTTCCATTGCTATAATTTTAATATACAAGTTCACGATGACTTGTAAAATATAAATTTTAGAACATGGGGGATGCAGGAGTGAAGGAACATACGTTAGAAACGCCGCATAAACGGCGCTCCACCAGGGTCAAACAGCGCTGGAATATGCAACGGAATTGGACCTTGCATATGATGCTCGTTCCAGCCGTATTGCTGGCACTGGTGTTTCAGTACATACCGATGGGCGGCATTGTAATTGCTTTTCAGGATTTCAAACCATACTTGGGATTTTCTGAATCCAAATGGGTTGGTTGGGACAATTTTCGATATTTATTCTTATATCCAGACGTAGGTCAGGTGATCTGGAATACGCTGGTCATTGCATTTTTCAAAATCATCGCAGGACTGTTCGCTCCATTCTTGTTTGCCATTTTGCTAAATGAAGTGCGCTTGGTGGCATTCAAAAGAGTAAGTCAAACACTCGTGTATCTGCCGCATTTCCTATCATGGGTTATTCTCGGAGGGATTCTACTTGATATTCTCTCTCCACAGGGAGGCATGGTGAACCAACTTGTCGAAGCCTTTGGCGGAGAACCGATCTTCTTCCTTGGAGACGGTACATGGTTCCGAATAACGCTGATCCTCAGTGATGTGTGGAAAGAATTTGGTTTTGGTACAATCGTATTTCTGGCTTCTCTCTCAGGAATTAATCCTGCACTCTACGAGGCTGCCGAGGTGGATGGGGCCAACCGATTTAAACAGACGCTGCACATTACGATTCCGGCATTGATGCCGATCACAATTGTATTGATGACGCTCTCTATCGGCAACATCTTGAACGCCGGTTTTGATCAGGTGTTCAACTTGTACAATCCGCTTGTGTATGACAAAGGCGACATCATTGACACCTTTGTATATCGACTTGGGATTCTGAACGGGAAGATGAGTTTTGCCACAGCAGTAGGGTTGTTCAAATCTGTGGTTGCTACCATTTTGATTGTTATATCTTACAGAATGGCTTACAAACTAGCTAATTATCGAGTTTTCTAGAGAGGAGAAAAGGGCTTGTATTATAAAACAAAAGGATACCGCATATTCAGCATCGCTAACTATACTTTTCTTGGGATATTATCGATACTCTGCATTTTACCAATTATTCATATATTGGCTGTTTCATTCAGCAGTATGGCGCCAGCATCATCAAACCTGGTTACCTTCTGGCCCATCGGGTTCACTACCGACGCATACGTGAAAACATTCGGGAATTCAAACTTCATTAACTCCTTGATCGTATCACTTAAACGGACTGTAATTGCGACGATCATTGGTATGGTCATCATGCTCTTAACCGCATTTCCGTTGTCGAAGGAAGATATCAGTTTTAAAGGTCGCTCCTTATATACGTGGTTTTTCGTATTTACCATTTTGTTCAGCGGCGGTTTGATTCCAAGTTACATTCTGATCCAGAAGCTTGGCTTGATGAATACAATCTGGGCACTTATTCTGCCTGGAGCACTGTCCGTGTGGAACGTTATTCTTATGATGAACTTCTTCCGCGGACTGCCCAAAGAACTTGAAGAAGCAGCTTATTTGGATGGAGCAGGTCATATCAAAACGTTGATTCTGGTCTACGTACCACTGTCGCTTCCAGCTATCGCAACCTTGTCCTTATTTACGATGGTGTACCAGTGGAACTCCTGGTTCGACGGCATGATCTATATGTCTGATATTAAAAATTATCCACTTGCTTCTCTGCTCCAGACCATTATCGTTCAGCAAGATCTCAGCAAAATCAACGTCGATCCATCCATGTTGGAGAATATCTCGCAGCGAACCGTTCGCGCAGCACAGATCTTTATCGGTGCGCTTCCGATCCTGATGGTATACCCGTTTTTACAACGTTTCTTCGTTAAGGGAATCGTTATTGGAGCAGTCAAGGAATAGGCTATGCAAATGCAAGGATAACTGAGCTGAGGGAGGAAGAAGGATGAGAAAAGGACTGGCATGTATGGTGGCATGGAGTTTAATGGCTTCTCTCGTTTATCCAGCAACTGTTGGAGCAGAAAGTGTACAGGGTCAAGCGGAGGTGGGAAATGTGCAGGCGAAAAGCCTGCACTTCTCTGTTCCCTATACAGACCTGACCGGGCATTGGTCACAATCTGCAGTTACACGGTTGCAAGATTTGAATCTATTGAAAGGTTATACTGACGGTACATTCAAGCCCAGTCAGGTCATTAGCCGAGCTGAATTCGTGATGATTCTGGATCGAGCCTTTGGTTTCACCGGTAATGCGGCGACTGGTTCATATGTGGATGTGACTTCAGACGATTGGTACTATGACGTGATGGTACGAGCGAATGGTTCTGGCATCATCGAAGGAACAGATCGTGATCATCTGTCACCACAACAACCGATTACACGCCAAGATGCAGCGGTTATGGTAGATCGAGCTTTTCAACTTTCAGCGGCTACAAATGAAGATAGTGAACAATTGAAATTTCAGGATGAAGATGACATTTCCAGTTACGCAAAGAAAGCGCTTACCTATATGGTGAACGAAAATATTCTTAAAGGTTTCCAAGGTAAATTAAATCCCAAATCCCCGATTACACGAGCAGAGACGGCAGCAATGTTGTCGGAGATGATTGCAGATGTGAAAAGTGCTCCTGGTATTTATGAGTCCCGGGTGGATGGCAACTTGATTATTAATTCAACGGATGTCACGTTAAAAAATATGATTGTTAATGGAAATCTGCTGCTGGCAGAAGGCATTGACGAGGGATCTGTTGTTCTTCAGGGCGTAACTGTTACAGGAAGTGTCATCATTAAAGGCGGAGGAAGTCATTCCATCAACATTAGCAACTCCAAGCTGAATCGAGTAGTCGTTGACAAACGTGGGGAGCCCGTCAGAGTTGCCATTACGGAAGAAAGCAACATTCAGGAGATGCATGTAATGCAGAGATCCATTCTGGAGATCTCTTCAAACAGCCTGATTGATTCCATGAATATCCATGCAGAAGCGAGTCAGACTCGAATGGATACCAAAGGTACGATCCGAAAATTGAGTGTAGATGCCGATGAAGTTGTGATCAACGGAGAAAAAGTAAAACAAGGATTGCGCACATCCATGGTGGGTGAAGCCCAACAACCTGTTTCATCGCAGCCTGGTGGTTCAACAAATGTGACAAGCACACCCACACCATCTTCTCCAGACGGACAATCACCGTCTACACCATCAACACCAAGCAATCCGGCGGGCGAACAACCGGTTCCTGCAACAACGATTCCGCATGATCAATGGGAGCTGGTCTGGAATGATGAGTTCAACGGGCCCGCGATTGATTCTTCCAAATGGACCGTGCAGGATACAGGACTCGTTTATAACAATGAAATGCAATATTACAGCCCGGATAACACTCGCATTACGAAAGATCAGAATCGAAGCGTGTTGCAAATTGAAGCAAAAAAGGGTCCGAAAAATGGTAAGGATTACAGCTCTGGCAAACTGATCTCCATGGGAAAAGGCGACTGGACCTACGGTAAAGTAGTTGTACGTGCAAAGCTTCCGATTGAAAAAGGCATGTGGCCTGCCATATGGATGATGCCAACAGATGAAGCCCATTATGGTGGATGGCCTGCCTCTGGAGAAATCGATATTATGGAGCTAATTGGTGGCAAAGAGAGTAATAACAAGGTATATAGCACATTGCATTATGACAGTGTGAAGCCTGACGGCTCCCATGGACACGATCAGGGAAGCCTTACTCTTCCGAAGGGAGAAACTTTCGCTGACGATTATCATGATTTCCAGGTGGAATGGTTGCCGGGTATGATTCGTTTCTATGTGGATGGAAAGCTGCATCATGAAGTGACCAACTGGCAAACGAAGGCCGCGGGCCAACCCGAGTATTATACGTTCCCTGCACCATTTGATCGTCCATTCTATCTGATTCTGAATCTGGCAGTTGGAGGAGACTGGCCGGGCTCACCTGAAAGCAACTTCACTTCCGAAAAGATGAATGTTGATTTTGTGCGAGTATATTCTTACAAAAATCTAGACACATGGCCTGATGTAACAACAAATCCCATCGAGCCTGCACAACAACGTGAACCACAAGCCGATGGCAATCAAATCTACAATGATCGTTTTTCGGAAGGGTCTGCAGACAATGGAGTGCCTCTTCAGTGGAAATTCATTACAAATGCTGATGGAGCTGGCAGTGTCAAAGTTGTAACGGATGAGCAGAAAGGGAAAGCAGCAGAAGTTACCATTGATGCATCAGGAACTGAAAACTACTCGGTTCAACTCACTCAGATGCCGATGTATATCAAGAAAAACAAAAAGTACAAGATACAATTTGATGCGAAAGCATCTGCTAACCGTACAATTATGTCCAAACTGAACCAATTTGAAAAAAGCTGGACGAATTATTCGGGTGATAACACCTTTGCACTCACGACAGATTGGCAATCCTATGACTATACCTTCAATATGCGGGATGGATCGGATAACAATGCCAGATTCGAATTTAATCTGGGGCTGGATGATACAACCGTTTGGTTTGCCAATGTCAGACTGATCGAGGTGGGTGAAGCTGATCCGTTAACTGTCGAACGAAACGCGCTACCTGATGGCAACTTTATTTACAATGGCACATTCGATCAAGGCAAGGAGCGTCTGGGATTCTGGTCAAACAGCATTCAGGACAGTGCGGCAGCCAATATAAGTGTAAATAACTTTTCGAAATTCCCGATTATGGAGCGCCAGCTGGTTGTTGATGTTACTCAAACGAATGGTGACCCACAGCAAGTTTTGGTGAACCAACCGGATTTGATGCTGGAAGCGAATACAACGTATGGTTTCTCCTTAGATGCCAAGGCAGACACACCGCGAAGCCTCGACATTGATGTTGTCAGCAGTAATGGGCATACGGTGCAGGTTCATCAAGGACAAAACCTCTCCTTGAACCAAGAAATGAAAACATTCACTGGAGAAATTATCATTGGAGATGGAGCATCAATCGCACAATCCGAGTTAAGACTGTTATTCGGCAGTTCTAAAGGTAAGGTATATGTGGACAATGTTCGTCTGACGAAACGCGGAAAACCTCTGTCAGTGAATGGCTACGCACATGTACCTGCAACCGAAGCCTGGATGATGCAGGGCTTACAACTGGAGGACTCCGTAGAAGGAGGAAAACATGTCAGTTACATGGATCAGGGAGATCTGCTGCAATATAAAATCGATGTAGCTCACGACGGAGTATATGTTCTGTCTGCCCGAATGGCCAGTGGAAAAAGTGATTCCAAGGTTCAGTTCAGTATTCAGAATGAACAAGGGACAACCGTTGCACAATCAGACCTGAGTCTCGGAGACACGGGTGGATGGCAAGCATACGAAACGGTGTATTTTCCAGGGGTCAACTTGACAGCAGGCAAACCCTATTATGTGAATTTTGAAGGAGCAGATTATAATACACGCTGGGTGGATATTTCACAAAACAAAATTCAGAACAGTGAGTTAACAGCTGATCTGAATCATTGGGAGCTGACTCCTAATCATCTGACAGCCTCACATGACGAGGGCGAAGGATTAACGATTAAATTGCCTGGTACAAGTGAACATTGGTGGGATGCTTTGTTACAACAAGGTCAGATCAAACTGGATGCAAACAAAACGTACCGACTTACCTTCGAGGCATCTGCTTCAAGTCCTAAATCCATGCAAGCGGTTCTTTCTCAGAATGCAGGGGATTTTGTGAAGTATTTTGAAGAAGAAGTGGAATTAACTGCGGATCAAAAGTCGTATACTTACACCTTTACTATGGGGGATACCTCCGATTCGGCAGCCATGCTTGCATTTGGATTAGGGTATCCGCTATCTACAGGTGAACACTCGATTAACATCAATAACGTCCAGTTATATGAAGTTAATCCGAATGCAGATCAAGGAGGGCAGCCAGCTCATGTTAACCTTATTCCCAATGGAGACTTCTCCAAAGGTAAGGAAGGTTGGTTTACCCACGCGGATGGTAATGCAGCGGACCTTGAGATGCAAGTTAGCAATCAACAGCTTCAAGCCAAAATTGGTCATGCAGGCCAGCATCCATGGGATCGTCAAGTCATCAATGAAGGATTTGGCATACAGCAAGGTTTTAAATATAAATTAACGTTTAAAGCCAAAGCGGAGAAGTCCAGGAAATTGGGTTTGGGGATTGGATGGGTCGATGCCGCTGCCAACTATGAATGGCATGGGTTCTTTGGGGCACGAGTTGATTTGACTCCAGAAGAACAGGAGTTCACGTTTACATTTGATGCAACAGAAGACAGCTATGCGAATACTCGAATCTCATTTGATCTGGGTAACATTGATGGTGTGCAAGATGGCAACACAACCGTCTCATTATCCGAGGTCAGCTTGATTAATCTGGGTCCTGCCAATTAACTTCTGAATTCTCTATATATTGAGGCGCAATAAATGAAAAATCCGATTCCGAAATGCCGGAATCGGATTTTTTGACCTCCCCGTGAAGAGAAGGAATAGATTGTTATTGGATAGATAGGATTAAATATCTAGTTTGCGAGTACTAATCCATTTCACCATTTCAGGATCGTTATGGGAGAAGAATAGGCTCTGTTGGGTATCTAGCGCAGTAATCGACTCAATATCTGCTTGGCTTAATTCAAAATCAAAAATATTGAAGTTCTCAATAATTCTTTCTTTACGAACCGATTTTGGAATAACAACGACTTCACGTTGCGTCAACCAACGCAAAACCACTTGAGCAACCGATTTGTTGTACTTTTCACCAATAGATAGCAATACCTCATTCTGGAACAAGTCATTTTTCCCTTCAGCAAATGGTGCCCAAGATTCGATCTGAACATTATTTTCTTTCATGAATTGTCCAGTTGAGATCTGCTGGTTGAAAGGATGTGTTTCGACCTGGTTTACAGCAGGGGTTACTTCGTTTTGCAGAATCAAATCGATCAGACGATCTGGCTGGAAGTTACTCACTCCGATTGCACGTACTTTTCCTTCACGATACAACTCCTCCATTGCATGCCAAGAACCATGTACATCTCCAAAAGGTTGATGAATTAAATATAAATCCAAATAGTCCAATTGCAATCGTTCCAAAGATTTTTCAAATGCTTGTTTGGTACGTTCATAACCCGTATCCTGAACCCAAAGTTTTGTCGTGACAAATAATTCTTCTCTGGCCACGCCACTACGTTTGATCGCTCTGCCCACGGCTTCCTCGTTTAGATAAGAGGCAGCTGTATCAATGAGACGATACCCAGCCGATATGGCATCCATAACACTTTGTTCACATTCGTTTGCATCTGCAATCTGAAACACACCAAAGCCGAGAATAGGCATCTCAACACCATTATTTAAAATTACTTTGTGCATATATTAACCTCCAGTTGTGGCATGTCTATATTATTGCATTCCTGCTCTAAAAACCGATATCTAATTTGTCTTATATGCTTGCCTAATTCTCTTATTAGCTATGCATGCAGAATAAAGTTGTCCAGGAATGACATCATAAAGAAGTAGTATACATCTCAGTTTCCAGAGGAGGATATCTTGTATGGCTGACCAGAAGAAAAGAAAAGAAGCTGCCTGGAAGTCACGAAAGCAAGAACAGCATCCCCATGGCAAAATCAAATCGCTTAAAGAATTATCCAGCGAATATGAAGAGAAACCTACTACGAATTAAGCAAAAGACTGTCAGTGAACATTGCTGGCAGTCTTTCTTCATATATTGCAGACATTGAGCTATACGTACATACTTTATTCTAAAAACGAATGAAAGTATGATATAATGTCTGTATAGTTCGTAAATAACTGTGAACAAATCGTTTATTCATTGACATTACATGTAATTTTAATTAGAATACGAAATGGACTTCAGGTTGAAAACAGATATGAGTATCTTTATGTTTAGTTTAGAGCTTAGCTGTTGAATCTTTAAATCCTAACAACGAATATAGGAGCGACAATATTACAATCCTATATGAAGATTAGGATTTTTTGTTTTTAGCTTTGGAGTATAATTTGAAAGTTGGAGGCTGGCTTTACCATGGACAAATGGTTCAAACTTAAAGAACGAGGCACGAGCATCCCCACAGAGATTATCGCAGGGGTTACAACATTTTTCACAATGGTATACATAGTTATCGTAAACCCAGGAATACTCAGCAGCACAGGCATGGACTTTAACGGAGTATTCATAGCAACGGTACTGGCAAGTATTGTGGGAACTCTGATTATGGGAATATGGTCCAATTATCCAATCGTCATCGCGCCGGGTATGGGCCTGAATGCATTCTTTGCCTATAGCGTAGTTGCAGGGTATGGCGTGTCTTGGCAGGTTGCACTGGGAGCCGTATTTATAGCAGGGATTTTGTTTATTATTTTATCACTGACTTCATTCCGTTACATGTTGCTAGATGCAATTCCTGCTAGCTTAAAACATGCCATAACCGCAGGGATCGGATTGTTTATTACAACGGTAGGTTTGCAAAATGCCGGGATTATTGCCGATTCAGAATCGAATTTGATTACGATCGGAAACTTGGCTGAGCCAATGGCTTATCTGACTATTATCGGATTGATTATTACCGTTGTGCTGATGGCTTACAATGTGAAAGGTTACCTGTTCATCGGAATGGTGGTAACAGCGATACTTGCCTGGATCATGGGACTATTCCAAATGCCGGAATCGATTGTATCCATGCCGCATGGCCTCGCTTCAACGGCTTTGCAACTGGATCTGGCAGGGGTATTCTCGAATGGATTGTATACAATCATATTTACGTTCCTGCTGATCACGCTGTTTGATACGACAGGCACGATGCTCGGCGTTGCTGAACAAGCAGGATTGCTTAAGGATGGTAAATTCCCACGCTCGCGTGGCGCATTATTGGCAGATGCCGTAGGAAACAACCAGTGGCGCTTTGCTCGGAACAAGCCCAACATCAGCTTATATCGAGTCCAGCACAGGGGTAGCCGCAGGAGGAAGAACGGGACTGACAGCGGTAACGGTAAGTGTGCTGCTTGCGCTAACCTTGTTCTTCACACCGATCGTAAGTGTAATATCAAGCATTCCGGCGATCACTTCTCCGGCATTGATCATTGTTGGATACTTTATGATCAACGTTATCAGCAAAATCAAATGGGATGATCTCGAAGAAGCATTTCCTGCCTTCCTGATTATCATCCTTACTCCATTGACACACAGTATTGCGACTGGCATCGGAGTAGGTTTCATCTTTTATCCGGTACTTAAGCTGCTTCGTGGAAAAGGTAAAGATGTTCATCCAATCTTCTACATTTTTGCGGTATTGTTCTTCATTCAGCTTGTGTTCTTAGATCACTAAGAAACTGTCTTATCCTAAGGAGAACTGCTTGTGTAATGGCAGTTCTCCTTTTTTTTGTATCAAAAAAACGCTTACTCAAAGAAAAAGTGAATAAATTCCGACTCTACTTTGTCTATATTATATCCCCACAAGAAAGGAGTGCCGGAAGTGACCGAGCATGAACTATTCCATACGTACAACAAAGACGTATATCGCACATGTCTGTATATGCTCAAAAACGTGCAGGATGCAGAAGATGTATGCCATGATGTTTTTGTTGTCGTGTTCCGCCAAGACTGGAGAAATGTGTCACATCTAAGGACCTGGATCATGCGTATTGCCATGAATCAATGTCTGAACATTATTAGAAGAAACAAAGTTAAGGGCGAGAAACAAAACAAAATGCAGTTGCTGCATAAACAAGAAGTGTTATCTAATGATCCGGTTGACACTACTGTTATGGCTAAGCTTTCCTTTGCTGAACTGGAGCAGCAGCTCCAAAAATTGCCGGACAAGCTTCTTAGTGTTGTGACTCTCCGATATATTGGTGATCTATCCGTAGCTGAGATTGCAGAGACTTTAAACATTCGACAAGGGACAGTGCGAACGAGATTATATAAAGCTCTAAAGTTAATGCGAAAAAAAATTGAATTCTACGAAAAAGTTAACATGAGAGGAGATAACACTTATGAAGTCAGTAGAATACAAGGTTAAGAATCATTTGATTCACTCAGAACAGGTGGAGTATCCGGACTTTGAAAAGATGTTCAATAGCATTCAAACGGGAGAATTGCGAGTAGTTAATGATGTTCATAACAGACCCCAAAGGCAGAAAACGAAGGCAGCTATTGTCCTGGGTATTTCCTTAGCCGTCATGGCCACTCCTGTATATGCAGCCTTACAATATGATTGGAGCGATGTCTTGTCCAATAAATCAGGGATTGAGTCGGCCCTTAAAGCTGGTTATGGCCAGATCATTGAACAAAGCGTAACAGCCCACGGAGTTACATTAACGGTGCATAATGCATTTGTGGATGACAACCGGACCGTGTTACTATACACAGTCAAGCCAGAATTGGAAACTGAGAAACAAGAAATCAGATATAATCAAATGCTCTTAAAAGACAGTAATGGGCAACCTATTGAAGGGCACTATTATCAGAAATGGAATGCTGAACAAGGCGTTTATCAGGGGTATTTTGAGACAGACTGGGTTATGCAGGAGAAACAATCAGATCTTCAGTTCTCCATTTCTGATGTTCTTTACTTAGAAGACCTTGAGCAAGAGATTCGTCTTGACCCTAAAGATTCAAGTACGCAGCAGTTTAATATACAAAAGAATGGGATCGACAAAATAGAAGTACAGTCCTTCAAATATGCTAAAGGCGAAATCATGATTAATTCTGAGGTTACCTTCTCTGATCCAGAGGTGAAGGAACAATCTTGGGCTGGAATCAGAGCTTATGATAGTCAACAGAAGGTTATTAAAGAAACGGAGAATCCTGAGTATGGCATGGAGGGAGTATCCGGTGACTATTTCAGCAGACAAATGTATAACGAGCAGCAGTTCAAAGAAGGGAGCCGCTTCACCTTCACATACACTCATGAAAAACAACGGACAGAAGGCACATGGAACCTGAATCTACTCTTATCTCGTCAAGAAATGGAAACGGCCACCTATAAAAAAGAACTGAATATTCCAATACATTCTTTAGCTGATGAGGCAAGCATAAGTGGCATGGTAGTAACACCAACACAAATTCGCTTAACGATCGATCATGATGAAGAATACTTCAGATTGCCTTACCGGACTTATCAACTTCAAGTGGACGGCAAGGTCATGGATGGCTTGATATCGCTTGATGGAACAATGAATGCAAATCAAACCGAATTGCGCTTTGAACAATCCAATTTTCTCATGGATGTTAAGTCATTAGTAGACAAACCAATGACTTTAATCGCAAAGAAAAGGGTAGATGAACATGCAGGTAGTCGTGCATCCATTCATCTAACTGATATATCCACTGAACCGAAAACTATTGCGAGCGATTACGAAGGGTTTCCTATCATCTGGACCTATTATATCAAGGACGGTAATCTGTACGTAGAGTCAGAAAGCCCGGATAATACATTTGGAGGGGTTAACCAAACCTACTTCCTTGAAGGAGAAGAAAAACATTACTTAGTACCCCACTTTTTCTCAGAGTTAGGGAACAAGCATATGGACGTGTATAAAGATTTTAAGAAATCAGATTTAGAGCTATACGTTTGGAACTATACAACCAGGTTACAGGAGAAGGAACTTCGAGTATCACTTACTGGTAAATCGTTATAAAATCATGAAATGTGTTATGCACAGTAGTCTATGCGCCTCAACATAATTTTTGTTTGTTCATACTCCGTTCATATTCCCGTCATGAAGGGGACATCTTCCATGGTTACACTATATCTATGTCGCAAGAGCGGCTCTACAGATATAAAGGACAGGAGAAGATGGATATGGCAGAAACAGTGGATGTAACAACAACGGGGACTAAGGGCCGTAAAAAACGGAACTTATGGTTAAAAATAATAGGTGGTATTGTCGGCGCGCTGGTGCTGTTCATGGGCATCACGTTTGTCGTTCATACGATAAGTAATGGGGCCGAGAAAAAGAAAATCGAATCGTACGGCCAATATGTCAATGTCGATGGGAAGAATATGAATGTTTCCATTCAAGGTAGCGGCGAACAAACCATCGTGCTACTTCCCGGACAAGGGACCCCGTCTCCAGTGCTTGATTTCAAATTGTTAATCGATGAATTGACGCCTGATTACAAAGTTGTGGCGATTGAGCCTTTCGGTTATGGATTAAGCGACCAGACCGAAAAGGAGAGAACCACCGAGAATATTGTTAGTGAAATTCATGAAGCTGTACAGCAGCTTGGTATAGATCGGTATATTCTGATGGGGCATTCCATCACGGGACTGTACGCGGCGACTTATGTGAACACGTATTCGGATGAAGTCTCTGCTTTTGTCGGGATCGATAGCAGTGTTCCGAATCAACCTGGCATGGATGTTAAATTACCTTTGAACTTAATGAAATTCCTTCAAAAATCAGGCTTAATGAGAGTACTCAATAAAGTGAGTGGTGATTCATATGCATCACTTGCCTATGATGAACATACCAAAGAACAGATGAAGTTGATTTCGAATCAAGTCTCGACAAATCCGACATTAGTAAATGAGCTTAAACATCTGGGTTCCAATTTCAAAAATGGAGAAAAACTCACGTATCCTCGTGATCTGCCAGTGCTTCTCTTTGTTCTTTCCAATAACGAGAAAAACCCGCAGTGGATTCCGCTACATGAAGCACAAGCCAAACAATCCGCGCAGGGCAAAATGATCCCAATGGAAGGTTCACATTACCTGCATCATACGAAATACAAAGAAATCGCCGAGGAATTCAAATCTTACATGAAAGAAATCCAATAGCATAATGATCCTTATACTGCGGTGCCAAACTTGGTGCCGTGGTTTTTTTGTTATCAGAACGGCCAACAAGTTAAAACAAATATAATCATACTTTAGCTTTGGTGTAGAAACTTAGCTATGTTCAGTTAGTCCAGCTAAACGAAGAGTCTGTTCCAGCCGATCCAGATCCACGTAGAAGTCCTCCAACCCCGGAAAACGCTCCTGTGTTGTCCCGTCTTCTTGCCCATACATCATGTAATAATCAAGTTGGTTATGGTTACTGATCATCCAGTAAGTAGGTACAACATGCCGGATATGAAAAATTTCGATAACACGAGTTCCCTTAGTACAAAAAGCAAGATTGGCCAGTCCGGCTCCATGGGGTGAAACGATTGCTTTTGCGGAAGCAAAAAGCTGGACTTGTTGGGATATGGTCCAATCCTCCAGGCAAACTGGAATAAATCCGTACGCCTCTAAACGGCGGTTCGGATTCATGACCAGAGATTCAAAAGGAATATTCAGCATCCGAAGCATACCCAGTCGTGGATGACTTCATCTTCATTAGCTATTCGTCGGGCAGAGGCTTTGCTCCGAGATATGAAAATGCGAACGGGGGAATGGAGTGTTGTGTCACGTCCGGGTAGCATAAATGTCCGAAGGATAGTTGTGGCCCAAGGCGGATAGTGGGAATTCATCATTAGGGAAGGCACGATCAATTGATCGGCCTGAATTTCCAGATCATCTCTAGTACGAATCACGGCCGAATCCGAGACGCCAAACATTGCTAACGTTTCTTTCACAAAAGAACCATGAGATGACTTCCGCAAAAAGTTAAAACGGCAGCAGTCCCCTGGATATGTCGAGGTTCTTGAGATATCTCGCGATGCAAAGCGGGGTGTTCTTCCAATATCATCATTCTATTTTGTCGTGCATCGTATTCCGGGGAAAGGTCGAAGATCAGTTTTCCGTCGGATGCCAGGATAGCACCTGATGTTCCCCAAACACGCCCATTCGATATATATGCAATATACCCACCTTGGGGATGCAGGGTATATGGCATCAAATAACGGTGAATCTCCGTTTCAAGGGTTTTGGGGAGCTTGAATTCAGCAGCTCCGCCAAAATCAAAAGGGTCAAGTTTATCTTCGCCGCCGGGAGAAACGGAAGTCATCCATTCCATAATGTCTCTATAAAAACCGAACTTATTTGGATTGGCGTCTATCGATTTAACATTTTTGCATATTTCATTCATTGTTCATCCCTCCGAGACCCTTGTTACTTATGATGCTAATTTATGCAAACAGCGATCAAAGGAGACGAAGATGGGAAAATAGGTAGCAAACTTGGGGCGGTGTTATTTTTCTGAAAAACATTTGCGAAATTACTGTACCAAATGTTCCAGATCCGGCTGCAATTTTGTCCGCAAAACATATAACATGATGGCCCCAACTAGGAACGCGACGGCATCCGCAATAACGAGCGACCAGATCACTCCATGAAAGCCGTTCATTTGATTAGCGATATACAATACAGGAATTAACGTAACTCCTTGAATTATGGACATAACAAATGCGGCGGTTCCTTGGGCTGTTGCTTGGAAGATTCCCATAAACAAAGAAGTCATTCCTGTAATAAACAAGGATAAAAAGGTTACATGCAGAATGTAGCTACCCATTTCAATTAATTGCGGGTCAGTCGTAAATAAACCAATCAAGTGGTCAGAGATCAGATAAACGATAATACCGAACACGACGGCTAAACCCAAAATAGCTTTGATCGTGAATCCAATCGTTTGTTTCATGCGTAATTTGTTCGCTGTGAATGAGAAGGCAATCAACGGCACAACTCCCTCACACAAGCCCATCAGAATAAACTCAGGAAATTGCAATAAACGTGATGAGATTCCATACCCCGCAACGGCCTGATCCCCATATTCGACAAGAAAAAGGTTAAGAATAAGCGACATTGCACCCAAGAAGACACTCATAACAAAGACGGGAACACCGATTTTGAACACATTGCTCAGGATGTCCTTCGTCACCTTGAACCATTTCAGGGAAACGGTTAAGAATTGACTCTTATAACTCATATGATAAGCGTAAAATGCACTCGCAACCAAGTTGGAGATAACAGTAGCAGATGCAACGCCGATCACACCCCAATGGAAGACAAAAATGAATAATGCATCAAGAACAATATTTATAACAACACTGAGAATCATACCGGTCATTGAGGTGATTGCTGAACCTTCTGAGCGCACGATATTCTCCAGCGTGAAGAATAAGATGACGAAGGGTGAACCAATAAGCATAATCGTGACATACTCTTTCGTAAATCCGAAGGACTCTGGCGTTGCCCCCAGCCCATGAACGATTGGTTCGATCAGCGGGAGGCCAACGGCCATCACAATAATTCCGAGAACTAAACTACTGTAAAAGGCGAATGAAGATACATGTTTCAGATCATCGACTTTTTTCTCTCCCAGCAAACGAGAGATGAATGTACCGCTGCCTATACCAATTAAATTACCAAGGGCCATGATGACCGCGAATAAAGGTAAAGTTAGTGCAAGTGCAGTTAACATTGCCGTATTACCCAGTGTGCCAAGGAAATAGGCATTCAAGATGGAGTAAATAACACTCATTGACGTGCCTAGCATCATTGGGACAGCAAAGTGAGCTACGGCTTTGGCGATTGGTGCTTTTTCAAAGTAATGGAGGTTTTCTGCATCCATGTGGGTCACTACTTTCTTCGTTAATATTGATTTAATCTAACACCGTTAGATTGAACCTTACAGTGTTAGATGTTATCATGAACTTATGAACCTGTAAAGCATAAACTTACACTGTTAGATAAAAGGGCGGATACCGATGAAAAAACAACAGCCTCAGATTTCGGAAGATAAGATTTTGGAAATTTCGTGGGAGCTTCTCGGAGAAGAGGGCATCGAGAAATTCAGCATGAGACGATTGGCAGACAAGCTGGGGATTCAGGCTCCATCTCTATACTGGTACTTCAAAAGCAAGCAGACGCTCTACCAGCGTCTGGCCAACCAGATATCGAAAATTATTCTGGACGAGTTTCACACTGAAGGAGACTGGAAGGAGCAGATGGAGGGGCTTGCGGTGACGGTACGGAGCGTGCTCAGCAGATACCCGTGCTCCACACAGCTCATGATGATGACGCTGCCCCATGAACCGGACATGATCCGCTTCACCAACCGCATGTTGCTCTGCATGGAATCAACACCACTAGAGCAAGAGCAGAAATTACAGGCAGTTCTTACACTAGTCAACTATGTATTCTATTTCGTACTGGACGATTATCAGCATCAGCGCAATATATCTGCTGTCCTTAAGGACAAGGAAGCACTTGAGGGTGAAGAGATGATCCATCTTCTGGACTCTATGAGTGAGAAGGAAGCTGGACTCTTCAGTAGGATGTATAAGAATGGTCTGTTTGAGGTTATGGGAACCGACGGAGCTTTTGAGTTTGGCTTGAAGCTGATTTTGTTGGGGATAGAACAAGTGATAAAGAAACCCACCGAGAATTAAACTCCGGTGGGTTTCTTCTTGTACTCACGTTAATCCCTTTATCAGTCTAAAATTTAGCCTGAATTTCTTTTAAAAACAAATCCGCAGCAGTCGAAAAGACCTGATGTTTTTTCCAAACGATATTTAAGCCAGATTCAAGTCTTGGCTCTAGAGGTCTGAAACAAAGGTCGCTTTCACTAGACGTATTCACTATTTTATCAAGTGTTAATGCATAACCAATACCTTCTTCAACCATAATGGCAGCATTATATGCAAGATTGTATGTAGTAACCACGTTTAATTTGTCAAAATCTTCACCAAACCAATCCGCAAACTCATTTTTTGAAAATGTCTGCTTCATTGACTGTCGTGAACAGATCAATGGAACATGTAATAAGTCTGTGGATCGAATCGTATCTTTGGAGGCGAGTGGACTTTCTTTTCTCATAACCACTCCCCAAACATCTTTGTCGGAGAAATTGATATAGTTATATTTGGAAACATCCGCTGGCTGGATTAGAATACCGAAGTCAAGGAGCCCCTTGTCGAGCCGCTCAGTTACATCATCTTCATTGCCGCTGTATAGGTGATAGCGTATATTGGGATATTTATTCTGTACGTCTTTTGCCACTCTTGCAATCTGTTTCATGGCTTCCGTTTCTCCACCGCCAATATAAATATCTCCACTTATGGTTTCTTCCATGGATTCAAATTCTGCCTCTAATTTATCGACCATACCCACAATTTCTTCAGCCCTATTTCTTAAAAGCATACCTTCATCTGTGAGAATAATACTGTAACTACTGCGAATAAATAATTTCTTTCCCAACTCTTGTTCAAGGTCTTTCAATTGTCTGGACAAGGTGGGCTGCGTAACATGCAAGAAATCAGCAGCGCGTGTAATACTTCCTTCTCTGGCGACCGTAAGAAAATAACGCAATACTCTAATCTCCATTTTAACTCCTCCTTTATCCTTTATATTCTACAATAAACCTTACAGAAATGCCTTTCAAGCATAACTTGTTATAAGATATGAGTATTTGCTATGTGGTGTATAAACGCTAAACTAAAAAGCAAGGCAACTGGAGAAGAAATTGAAAGGAATGAATGATATGGATAAGACAAAAGTATGGTTTATCACTGGCGCTGGTCGAGGTATGGGCACAACTATTGCTAAGGCTGCTTTAAATGCTGGACACAAGGTTGTTGCTACCGGCCGAAATCCCGATGCAGTGGTTCGTGCGATCGGTGATTCCGAGAATGTAATGGTTGTCCCATTAGATGTTTGCGAGCCTGCTGATGCACATGCCGCAGTTAAGGCGGCAATTGAACGGTTCGGGGCGATCGATGTACTCGTAAATAATGCGGCACATTTCTGTGGAGGGTATTTTGAGGAACTGACCCCTGACCAGATTGAACATCAGCTACAGGTGGCGTTGGTTGGTTCCATGCACGTTACCCGGGCCATATTACCTGTGATGCGCACCCAACGTTCAGGACATGTTATCTCGATCTCTTCGGGCGCTGGCATTTCAGGATTTGAATATAATTCGGCATATAGTGCTGCAAAATTTGCGCTTGAGGGATGGATGGAGGCATTGGCTCCTGAGGTAGCTCCTTTCGGTATTCATACGACTATAGTCAATCCCGGATTTTTCCGAACGGAATTTCTTACCGATGCATCCTCAACTTTCGCTAAGCCTTCGATTGAGGACTATGATGATCGGAGAGCTGGTCATCTGGAATTTTTTAATAATCAGAACGGGCAACAACCTGGAGACCCAAAAAAACTTGCCAATGCTCTCCTTCAAATTGCAAACGAGGCCCAACCGCCGCAACGCTTCATTGCAGGAGCCGACGCGATAGACATTGCAGAGCAGAAAATTGCCAACCTTCAGACAGAGATCAATGCTTACCGGGATCTCTCTAAATCCATGGCATATGACAACTAAACGAAATCACCTTTTTGTATTCATTCTGACCTTTGGTGTATTCAGTATTTTAAATACGGAGATGGGCGTAATCGGAATCTTGCCTTTGATTGCAGAACATTACGAGGTCAGTATCTCAACCGCTGGTTTGATTGTGAGTCTTTTTGCGCTTGCGGTTGCTGTATCTGGTCCCACTTTACCCTTATTATTTTCGGGAATGAACCGCAAGTATGTTATGTTGTTTGTACTTGGGATTTTTATTGTGGGCAGCCTGGTCTCCGCCATCACATCGAACTTTACGGTATTGGTCATTGCACGTGTCGTTCCGGCTTTTTTCCATCCTGTCTATTGCTCATTGGCATTTACGGTCGCAGCGGCGTCAGTCCCCAAGGAAGAAGCGCCGAAGGCAGTGGCTAAAGTATTTGTAGGCGTGTCGGCAGGCATGGTACTTGGAGTACCCCTTTCGAGCTTGATTGCCACCAGCACATCGTTGTTCTATGCGATGTTGTTCTTTGCCGCCGTAACGATCGTCACATTTGTAGCAACACTTCTTTTTGTGCCCTCAATGCCAGTTACGAAAAGAATCTCTATGGGTACTCATCTGTATGTATTGAGAAGATCCGTGATGTGGCTATCCATTGCTGGCGTGATTTTCATGAACGGAGCTGTATTTGGGGTCTATAGTTACCTTGCTGAGTTTCTGAAAACCGTGACAAGATATGACTGGAACACCGTCAGTGTGTTGTTATTTCTATATGGCTTGGCCAATATGGTTGGGAACATGATAGCAGGGAAACTGCTCGCTAATTTCCCTTTAAGAACGATCAAGATGTATCCCATTGCATTAATAACGATATACATCTTGTTGTTCACCTTCGGACAATTCAGTGTGCCAACAGCCTTCCTTATTTTCATTTGGGGGATCATAGGAGGCATAGGGGGCAATATCACTCAATATTGGGTGGTATCGGCAGCACCAGAGGCACCCGAATTGTCGAATGGGATCTTTCTAACCTCTTCCAACCTGGGAACAACACTTGGTGCTAGTGTATGTGGACTAATCGTAACTGGAATAAGTACACAATATATTGTAGTTGGAGGAATCGTATTCCTTATCTTTAGTATCGTAACGAATTACTTCAGAATCTCCATGACTGGCCGATTCGAGGGTTCCAAAGTTGAAGGATAAGAGGCGGACGTAGTGATAGACGTTATATATTACCGTTTCGGCATTTTGCTCTCATCCATATACAACAGGTTCCAGCGGTGACCGTCCAGGTCGGCAAATCCCGCGCCGTACATCCAGCCGTCTATTTCACCTGGCTTGCCAAAGATGGTTCCTCCAGCTAACTCGACTTTTTTAATAAAAGCATCAACTTCTTCTCTGCTGTCAGCACCAATGGAAAATATCACTTCTGCGCTATGGGAAGTATCTGCGGTTTTAGCACCTGTAAATTTCTCAAACGTTGCATCCGGAAACAGGAGAATCGTTGTTGAGCCTATGACAAGCTGGGCTCTCTCGCTACCAACATTCTCCCCATGGAATCCAATCTCATTAAAAAAGGTAGTGGATTTCACAACATCTTTCACCGGCAGGTTCATCCAGATTTTTTGTGACATGGCTGTAGCCTCCTAGAGTATATTTTCAACACTCTTACTATACTCTACCTCAATTCAAAATTACATAATCGGGTACATACGATTATGAAAGAGTTAGTAATAACTTGTGTAATGAAGGATGATTTAGAGAAATGAAATCCGAATCGTTCTAATCAATTCAAATTCCAAACCAAAAGAGCAATCTCCAATGAGGTTGCTCTTTTGGTCATGGCTTATTTTGCCTAACGCTGTATACGCAGTTTCTTCCTCCGGCTAGAATGTATTCTCCCCGTTCAATATGAACATTATCGCCTAAAACTGTTTTGAATAAATGTAACTCATTCTTGCATAACCCGGTACATACCGCGGCCGCTTCACAGATCGGACAATGCTTCTCAATGAATAGGAGACTGCCATCCTCCTGCTCCTTAACCTCAGCCATATAACCTTCATTGGTACGAATTTCGGCCAATTTCTCCAATTTCTCTCTGACTCCTGATGCATCGCCAAGTTGCTGAAGATATTGTTCTTGCATATTTTTATTTCGAACATCCAGCAGCTTGTCCAGCCCTTCAGTACCAAAAGCTTCTTTCATCGAATTGATGAGGCTGACGGATAAATCGGAATATCCACTTGGGAAAAAACGATTAGCCGCGGGAGTTAATATCCATAACTTGGTGGGGCGACCCATGGGACGGGCCTCTTCCACAGTGGTAACCAATCCTTCTCCTTTTAGCGCATTCAGATGTTGACGAATAGCCATTCCGGATAACGAAAACTGAGAGGAGAGAGTGACTACATCCATTCCCCCGCGCTCTTTTAACAGATTAATAATTGCTCTCCGGGTACTGGTCGAGACATCCTTTTTAATTTGATTTCCGCTCATGGTGCACCTCCTTGTGACGCTACTGAATCTACATGAATAACTACATTTTAAACAAAAATGTTGACAAAGTCAAAGCCGAACTGTAGCTTAGACATTATAAACAAAAATGTTTACTAAGTATCCGGATACGATGTATACATACCAATTTTCTTGGAGGTCACATTTCATGTCGTCTAATCATCAAAGTATTTTCAGCCCGCGTTATTTTGCATTATCCATAGGAATTATTTTGTCAGTGATGGCCGTTGGATTCGAAGGTCTATCCGTCACCACCATTGCTCCTTCAATTGCTGGAGACTTAAACGGTCTTAGCCTGTTCGGGTGGATATTCAGTACATATCTGCTTGCGCAGATTATCGGGACGCTGGTCGTCGGTCGGATCATTGATAAAAGAGGACCTGCAGCACCGTTCACTTTTGCACTTCTGTTGTTTATCGTAGGGCTGATCGCTGCCGCAACCGCAGGCGACATGTATACCATGATAGGATCACGGGCCCTGCAGGGTTTGGGTGCCGGAGCTATGATGACTTGTGTGTATACAGCTATATCCTTAAGTTACCCGGATGAGTTGCGTGCCAAAATTCTTGGAGCATTTGGTACTGCCTATGTTCTTCCGTCCATGCTCGGTCCATATGTAGCAGGAGTTATCGCAGATCAGTGGTCCTGGCGCTTTGTTTTCTGGGGGATCTTACCTGTGCTGGTGGTTTCAGCATTGCTTAGTTTACCTGCCTTTAGGAAATTGAAAGTGCAGAAGACGGGAGGGGATAGCGGATCTTCATCCACTTGGATGGCGTTACTCTTAACGTTAGGTACAGGGATTTTCCTGGTTGGTCTAAGTATGCTTCCGAGCTTTATGGGATTTGTTTTAGTCGTGATTGGCCTAGTATTGATGTTATTTCCGCTCCGTAAATTGCTACCGAAGGGAACTCTTACGTTGCGAAGAGGTATGCCAGCAATTCTGGCAACACGTGGGTTGTTCTTCGCTGCCTATACCAGCACACAGAATTTCCTGGTATTAGCTCTAATCGACGTGAAAGGAATTACACCTTCACAGGCCGGATTAATTGTCGCGAGTGCTGCATTAAGTTGGTGTATCATTGCGTATCTGCAAGGACGATGGGATGCGGCAGATCAGGGCAGTGGACGTCATATGAGAATCATTCTTGGGGTATTGCTGCTTGCGATAGGGATTGCCATCGTATTTTGGGTACCTGTTGTGACCGTTACCATCGCAGTTCTTGGTCAGATCATTGCAGGCGTTGGTATTGGATTGGCGCACCCGATTAGCGGTGTTGTCGCATTTTCCCAAACGGGGGAGGAAGGTGTGGGCCAAACCTCAGCAAATCTGCAATTTGCAGATTCTTTTACACCTGGTGTAGTGATCGGCATTGGTGGTTCCATTCTTGTCGTGTGTCAGGCTGGCGGTATGTCACTTCAATCCGGCTTAATTGTAGCCATGGGTTTCCATCTCTTGTTGATCGTCACGAGTATCATTGCCAGCACTCGGATCTCACTACGCGGATGAATAAGAAAGTGGGTGTGCGAACCATTGTTCACTGAAGATCCGAATAAAATATTTACAGCTTATCGCATCATCGGAACGAAATGGACGATCCATATTTTATGTGCTCTGTCTCAAGGCCCGAAGAGATTTGGTGAAATATTTGATAGCATTCCTTCCATTTCCGAAATGATCCTCTCCAGACGTTTAAAGGGTCTTCAACATGATCATTTGGTCAAAAGAACAATACGGACACGTCCTACACAAATTATTTATGAGCTTACGCCAAAAGGAGCTGCTCTTGCGACATTCATACCCTGTCTAATGGACTGGGATACCAAATTTCAAAATGATACCAGCGGGAGGAATAAAGATGATTATTGAGGTCAGTGATTCAGCATCGGACAAAATCGTTGAGATCTTATCAAGTGCGGATATACAAAATGCCTTCCTTAGAGTAGGCGTTGATGAAGGGGGATGCAGTGGTTTATCTTATACCCTTATCGTGGATGAACAGCAGGCAGAAGAAGACATTGTGTTACATAAAAAGCAATTTAGGATATTGGTGCACGCAAAAAGTATTCCATATATTGATGGTCTTGAGATTGACTATGAAGAGAGCGGAATGTTAGGCGGATTCACCATGAATAATCCAAATGCCAAAGTTTCGTGTGGATGCGGGGCCAGTTTCAGAATGGCCAATTATCGTGGCGAAGTGAAAAAATGTGATTAATGAAAGAAGGAGTGCAATGCAATGATCTCATTTGTAATATCTGAACAAGCAATCGATTCATTTAAGAATGAATGGGAATTGGAAGAGGACCAATATGTAAGGATTTACGCAAAATATGTCGGAGGAGGCTCCGATGCTTTTACCATTGGCATAAATGCGAGTGCTACACCGGTCGATCCCGCATTGGTTCAATCCATCGGAGGATTTCATTTCTTTGTTGAAAAAACAGATGCCTGGATCCTGGAGGATGAACTTCTCCAAATTGACTGTAATGAAAATGGCATATTTTCAAGCAAAATCTCCTATTGAACATGGGAACCCTATTCTAGACCATAATCTTACTTTTTAAACATTTAACTTTACAAAGTATAACACTTCATGTATATTCAGGAAGTAAAAAGGTTTATTTTACCATAATATCCATCAAATTATGGAGGTGTAGAAGACAAATAACAATCAGATTGGGATTTTTGATGCTCAGTACAGGGCGCCTACAATTGGTATTATGCTGGTTCTGGCAACCGTAGCTTTCGAAGGACTGGCTATCACAACGATTGCCGCGAAAATGGCACAAAGTTTAGAGGGCATTCATTTATATGGTTGGATCTTCAGCGCATTTTTGTTATCTCAGCTTATTGGAACCTTGGTTATGGGTCAGCAGATTGACAAGCGCGGTGTTTTTACATCCATGCTGATATCTTTTAGTGTTTTTGTGTTAGGAACTGTGGTCTCCGCTATTTCTTTCGATATGCATATGCTTATTGCCGGAAGAGCCCTTCAAGGTTTTGGAGCAGGGGCCCTGATTACATGCGTTTATACCTGTGTGACATTACATTATCCAGATACACTTCGTACTCAAATCCTGGCCGCATTCTCCATGGCATTTGTCTTGCCTACCTTAATCGGACCTTATGCAGCAGGCCTTATTGCTTCCTACATCTCGTGGCGATATGTTTTCTGGATTGTTTTACCCTTGATTGGAATAGCGTTGAGTCTCACATTCCGTTCTTTTCGTAATTTGCAGCTTCAGCAAGATCTGACAGGTCCAGCGCGAGCAACCGACTCAAAGATTATGTATGCGATTCTGCTTGCCGTTGGAACGGGGCTGTTACTCACAGGACTTGGTATGATAACCGATTGGAAAGGTATAGTACTCACTTTGGGTGGATTAGTCGTCATGATCACACCAATGCGTAAATTGCTGCCTGTGGGCACTTTTTCAGTAAAAAAAGGATTGCCTGCTACTTTGGTTTCGAGAGGGCTATATGTTGCTTGTTATTTTACAACGGAAAGTTTTGTGATCTTGGCACTAACCGAAGTGAAGGGGTTATCAGCCGACCTTGCCGGCCTCATTGTAGCAGCAGGTTCTCTGAGCTGGTCCGCCGCAGCGTGGTTACAAGCCAAGCTTGATGCACGAGATCAAGGTCGTGCCCGAAAGGGCAGGGTCATGACGGGCATTGGGATTATGATCGTTGGAACTGTGCTTGTGATCATGGCTCTTATTTTGACGGACGGCGGGATTATACTCATCCTTCTCTCACAAATGATTACAGGGTTCGGTGTTGGCTTGGCCAACCCTACCACGGCAGCCATTGCTTTACAACATGCCTTGCCCAGGAAAGAGGGAGAAATGTCCGCGAATCTGCAATTTGTGGATTCCTTCTATATGGGAGTAAGCATTGGAGTTGGTGGCGCTCTGATTGCTTTGTCCGAAACTTTACAGTGGGGCATATCTACAGGTGTTTTGATCGTGTTAACACTACAATTACTATGGGTCTTGTTAAGTTTCTTAGCATCACTACGAATTACCAAACTCGTTCATCAAGAACATCATCCAATCAACCAAGTGAAGGATAACATCTCCATGTAACGGATGACGACCGCGTCGTTAAATACATCATGAAGAACGGGGGGACTAATTGCATTGGGAGGTGGATAAGATGGCACGTGTATTAGTAGTCATTACTCCAGCTGAAGGACATGTGAATCCGTCGTTAGGATTAGTTACTCAGTTGACAAACAATGGTGAGGAAGTCATCTATGTGTGCACGGAGGAGTACCGTTCCCGAATTGAACAAACCGGTGCCCAGATCATTACCTATCCATTTCCACAAGATGCCTTCTCTCATGATCCGGTGTTGAAACCCCAGGAATACACGCACTCTTATCAGTTCATTTATATGATGGTAAGCGGTATTATTCGGAGGATCATACCCAAGGTGCTAAAGGTGATAGAGGATCAAAAGTTCGATTATATGATCTTTGATTCCCTGATGGGATGGGGAGGGACTATTCTTGCAGAAAAACTGGGAATTCCTGCGGTGTGCTCGATTGCGTCCTTTGCTTTTGTGGAGCCTCTAGGGTCTAACTCAGTTCTAAATGAGACGGAGACGAAGGAGCTTTATGAGGCTACGATGAAGATCACAACGGAGTTAGCCGAAGAGTTTCAAGTGAGTATTCCAGCCATGGAAGAGATTCCGGCACATGCAGGTCAGTTAAAGCTCGTGTACACCAGCCGTTATTTTCAGCCTCAGGCAGAAAAGCTGGATGATCGTTTTATTTTCACGGGTCCTTCGATCATAACACGTCAAGATGCTCCAACCTTCTCGTTTGAGTTGCTTCGTGAACGGTACCCGCAAACCGTGTACATTGCTATGGGTACGATTTTAAATAAAAATTTGGATTTCTATCAGCTTTGCTTTGAAGCATTAGGGGATCTACCCATAAATGTTGTTCTATCTTCAGGAAAGTACACGGACATGACGCCGCTGGCGGATCAAGTTCCTCCTAATTTTATCGTCAAGCCATACATTGCCCAGTTGGACATGTTGCAGCATACCGATGTTTTTATTACACATGCTGGAATGAACAGCACGAGTGAGGCGTTATATTACAACGTTCCGATGGTGATGATTCCATTAACATCGGATCAGCCTCTTGTCGCCAATCGGGTACAGGAGTTGGGCGCGGGTATTGCTTTAAATAAACATAACCTCAGTGCAACTAATTTGAGAGAGGCATTAACAGAAGTACTACACAATTCGCTTTATAGACGGCAGGCTTACCTGATTGGTGAATCTTTAAGGCAGGCTAGCGGTTACAAGCGAGCTGCCGAAATGATCATGAGTCATATGGGTTCAGGCCGGGGAAGTTACACAATTTAATGGTTTTCAATGCAAAGTCGCTTAATAAGCGGCTTTTTTTGGTTTTAATAATCTAAAGACTTGACCTACAGTTAACTCTATGTCTTATACTCCGATTAGGCTTGCAAATTATATGAGGAATTGGAGATTTTATTTATTATGGCAAAGAACACGAATTGGAATGTTTTTGGACTGGCAATACTACTAGGTTTATTTTCTACATTAGGTCCATTTACGATTGATATGTATTTACCGGCTTTTCCGGAGATTGCACAAAATATGAATACAACGGCATCACTTGTACAATTTAGCCTTACTGCTTGTTTATTAGGACTCGGTGTAGGACAACTCGTTATGGGTCCTTTGAGTGACGCGTACGGTAGACGTAGACCATTATTGATCTGCATGGCAGCCTATATTATTTGTTCCTTGGCATGTGCTTTTGCTCCGAATATCGGACTATTGATTTTGTTTCGTTTCACGCAAGGATTTGCCGCATCAGCTGGAATTGTCATTTCCCGTGCGATAGCTAGAGATCTATATAGTGGACATGAACTCACTAAATTTTTCTCTTTGCTGTTGCTTGTAGGGAATTTGGGACCTCTGGCAGCACCGATTGCGGGAAGTGGGGTTCTTTCCTTCACAACATGGATTGGCGTATTTATCTGCCTTTCATTCTTGGGGATTTTCTTATTAATCATGACAAAGTGGAGCTTAAAAGAAACACACCCCGTGGAAAGACGTATGGTTCCTGACTTCAAACAGCAATTGGGAAATTACAGAATGCTTCTGCGTGACCGCAAGTTTGTTGGTTACATGCTGGCACAGGGAATCATGACGGCAGGGGTCTTTGCTTATGTGGCGGGAACACCATTTATTTACCAAAATATATATGGAGTTACACCCACGGTATTTGCTATATTGTTTGCTTCGAACGGCATCAGCTTGATCATCGGATCTCAAATCGTGGGTCGATTGGCCAAACGTATCCCTGAGCAGACGCTGCTATTATCGGGTCTATGGCTTGCTATAATAGCAAGTGTTGCTGCTTTGGTCGTAACTCTGGTTCATGGTCCACTTTTCGCGTTGGTTATTCCATTGTTCTTCTTCGTATGCTCGATCGGCATTACGTCTACAGCGGCATTCCCGCTTGCCATGGAGAGTCAAGCCAAGATGGCCGGAAGTGCAGCAGCACTGCTCGGCGTTGTGCCTTTTCTTCTGGGTGCACTGGTTGCTCCTCTGGTCGGTATCGCGGGTGAGGACACTGCCGTCCCGTTAGGACTCACTTTATTAATGACCAGTATCATTGCGATTGTTACTTATTTCCTACTCGTTAAAAACGTCCCGCAGCATACACCTAATCATGCCCAGTCTAATGCTGACTTTTAGTATAGAAGGAACAGCTCGCCAAGCATTGGCGTGAGACATGAATGAATATGAATCCATTACAAGTCGCTGTAATAGCGGCTTTTTTGGTTTTTCTTACTGAACGCCAGCCTGAATTCAGCTAAGACATTGTTAGGAAATGGAGAGACTGGGGAGGAGGGGGCTGCTCACTGCTTCATTTGGTATAAGCTTAATCTCTCTAGTACAGCATTCAGGACTTCTTCCGGAATCTCCTTGACCTTGATATCCTCACCTAGAAAAAGCAACCAATTCGTGATTTCGGTTAATTCTTCTAAGTTATGAACATTCATAAATGCTTTTAGGAGGGCCGTAGTTTGGTATGGATTTGTATAGGCAATTGAAAATTTTAAAGGATGGTATTTTTTGAATTGCGCAATTGCCTTTGGACCAAGTTCCAGGACAAGGTTGAAAACTTCCTCCTGCGTATTTCGTTTTAGTTGCTCTACAATCTTTTTTGTACTCAGTCTTTTTTTCGCCGGGTATGCTTCGACATGGATGAGGTTGTCAACGGATACGATTCGTCTTTTTTCTTCCTCCAAGTCAAAACCTTCAATGATCCAATGGCCTTTTTGATGATGAAGGTGCAAGAGAACGATGGGATAGGACTTTGTTTTCTTCTCTTCTTGGACAGAAACTAACAAATAACGTTCCATAAGCAGAATTTGGATGAGTTTTTCCAAGGTAGGGTGAGGCAGGTCTGACAGATCAAGCAAATCTGGATTATGGGGATTGGTCCCTTCAAAAAGCAATATTTGATTCAAATGCACAAGGTCATCTTGCTGATTTTCTGAGATAAGGCCCAATAATTTTTCAGCCAAAGATTGACGACTCTTCAGATAAGGAAGCTGTTGATTTCTTGTCGCCATAAAGGCAATGAATAACGCTTTGATTTCATTATCGGTAAAACGAACCGTGGGCAGGAGCGAGTTGTTCATGACAAAATAACCTCCGTCCCGCCCAACTTCAGCGACAAGTGGCATTCCCATGGCTTCAATTTCTCTGATATCTCGAATGGCTGTTGAACGAGAAATATTAAATTCTCGCATGATTTCAGAGATGGTAAAGTGTGCACGGTTATTGATATACCGCGTGATGATATTTATGCGTTCAACTTTTTTCATTGGGCCCCCTAAACAGTATCATATTCTGACATGATTTAAGGTTATTATAAACCTATCAAGTGAAAACACAAATCAATTGAAAATTTAAAGAGGACGGTGTAACCATGAGTAATTATCATTTCGAAGAAAAAGACAGCTTTATCGTTTTAGGTATTGGAACAGAGCTTAAAAGCGACTACACAGACTATGCTGGTATCAGCAAGGAGAAGGCGGATTTTTGGTCCACTGTGAAAGAGGATGGAAGCCTAGACACATTAAAGTCCATAGCTACTAATGACTATATTTTTGCTGTAAACGAAGCAGTCAATAACAAGATGATGCATTATGCTGGGGTCATGACAGAAGAATCTCTGCCAGAAGCAACGAGATTAATCCAATTTCCTAAGGGAGAATACCTTGTTGTGAAGGGAGAAGCAGAGACGGCTGATGCGCTCAGTAATATGCTTACTGGCATTGCCTTTGGTCAAGCCCTCCCCGTAGAAAAGGATTATGCCTATGTTGGCGGTCCGAATACAACAGTTGAAATGGGAGAGAAAAACGGTTTGGTATATGGTGAAATGTGGATTCCTGTTGTAAGGAATGGATAAGACGTGGAGATCTGAAAACTTTTGAGTTGAATATGAAGGAGAAAGCTCTCTTCCAAATGAAAGAGAGCTTTCCCAATTGCACGACAGCATGTTATTAATTTAAAACGCCACTTCCGACTATTGTAACCTTTACTTCCGGGTGAAAACGAACTTGGGCATATTGTTTATTCCAGTTTAGGCTTTTCCATAAGTCCGGGTGATGGGCAATTAAATGTCTGCCAATACCGAAGGAATCACAACCACTTTGCTGAAGTGTCTTGATAATTTGTTCTGCGTCCTGAGTCATGTCATCGGATAACTCGCTGTTCAGACGTTCAATCGTGTCTTTTTCCTGAAGATGATTCATTGCATACTCAACGACCGTTACTGGAAGTTCGATCTGAAGATTCACATCAATTTGGCTATCATTTGCCACCTTTACCGCGAGTTTGCGCTTAATTTGTTCGATATTCGCTTCGTAAGTGACATAGTTGCGCGGGTTGTTGGAAGGCCCCGGGTGAATCTTTTTGACAAAACGCGCCGCTTCATTCCATTTACCACTCATAATAATGTATAAAGGAGCCTGTTCGGTATTGAGACTGCCACTGAACCTTTGCCCATGAAACAAGGCGATTCCACGAGCATCAATTTCCTCTCCATCCTTATATAGATAAGGCAGTGTAAAATCCTGTCCCGGATCCAGCATGGGAGGGAGAAGAGTCTCTAACGTCATTTCAGGAAAAATACATAATTCCTCCAGACTCTTAATTTTTTTCGTAATAAAATCCCCAATCAATATGCTGCCAACTCTTTTTTGGTGTAACAAATCTCCGGCATCGCCATCCACAATCGCAACTTTCACATGTGAGGTCGGGTAATCCGGTTCCCGATATAAGACGTCCAGGTATGGGTAGATATCATTTTGTGCGAGTTTGTTTCCGTATAAGATCATCCCATATTTGAAAAACCGGATATCACCAGTCACTTTAGCGCGAATTCTATCCGTGCTTTGACGGACGGATCTCCCGGTGCCTGAATGGACTTCATTAACGCTGCTCCCTTGTTGACTCTCAAAATCATCGACAATTTCAAGCGTCTGTTTAATTTCACCCTCTGAGGTGATATCAAACGCCGAAGCATTAGCCAGTCTTGCATCTTTTAAACTATCCTGATCCCAGCATCCCGTCATCACCATGAGCAGGAACAGGGGGACAAGGATTTTTCCTCGTTTACTCATATCATCTTCTCTTTCCGTTTCATTATATAAGATAGGACCAACAACAACAGAGGCAGGATCATGAGAAAAAAGTATGCCGATCTGTTGGCAATCGTACTAATTAACTCAAGTTTTTCCTTCTGTTGTGGCAGATAGGCAATTACACAAGAAGCAAGAACGACATAAGGCACCGCTTTTTTATGGTGTTTTTGTTTGAAGAGATAACTTATACCATAGGATGCCGTATAGTAATAGCCACATATGGCCCCGAAAATTGAAATTAACCAGATAGGGAGGAACAGGAAATCCGCCCGATCCATTGTTCCGAGTGGGATAGAGCGGAGCAGATATATGACCGGTTCAGGCATTAAGTCAAGTTGCTGGGGGCTGAACGCCGTTGAACAAATGAACACGGTGAATGCATACAACACCACGACTACAGCACTTGCTGAAGCAACAGACTTGAGTTTGCCCCCGCTGCTACCTTCAACCATAGGAAACACAACGAGAAAAAATTCGAATCCGAACATAGCCATTAATGTTTCGGTTGATCCACTAATGATATTGGGCCATCCCGCTTCGGTTAAAGGCAAAATATATAACAGATTGATCTCCTTGAGTCCATAACTGATCAATACCATCATGGGCAAGACCAAAAAGGAGATGAGTACCAGTACTCGGGCAATGATTCGTAATTTTTGCCGAACCAAATAGATACTGCTGAACAAGAAGAGGGCTAATATAGCCCATCGAGGCGTATCCTGCAGCATCCAACGGTTAATCACACCGTAAGCGTTCACCAGAACAGAAGTGCCCATTAATAGGAAATATCCAACGTAGGCAATGATCAGCAACTTGCCAATCCATTTACCGGTAATCAGCGTTACAATGTGATAAATGGACGAACTCGGGAATCTTCGCATCAAAAGCCAGCACAACAGTATGACAAGTTGGATCAGGAACCCTCCAAGGAAAACAGAGATCCACCCACCTCCTTTAGAGATAAGGTGTATACGGTAAGGGAGGGACAAAATATCTATACCAATTTCAAATTTCAAAATGAGCAAGAATAATTGTCCCCGAGTGATTGTTGTTTCCTTATTCACGTTTTTTCCCACTCCTATAGAACTTCTGCTGATTCAGCCGCTGCGGGCGGGCATCATGAGGACGCTCGCGAAGCGCCCAGATGGGAAATCGAATCCATACATCCTTCATGTCAGCTAATCGGAAAGGGGCCACTGGAGCAAAATAAGGCGATCCGAAGTTTTCCATCTTACAGAGGTGAATGGTTAGAATCACCAGACCAAATGCGATGCCGATATATCCAAAAAGCGCCGCTCCAATCATCATTGGAAAGCGGAGAATACGTACTGCCGAACTCATCTCATGCGAAGGCACCAAAAACGACGAGATAGCGGTTAGTGAAACCACAATAATCATTGTATAGGATACAAGCCCCGCACGAACAATAGCATCTCCGATAACCAAACCGCCAACGATGCCGATGGTCTGGCCCACTCGGCTGGGAAGTCGGACTCCGGCTTCTCTTAATACTTCAAAGATCAGTTCAAGCAACATTGCCTCTACAAGTGCAGGAAAGGGGATGTTCTGCAATGATTTCTTGATTGTGTGTGCCAGCTCGATCGGTAAAATAGCGGAGTGAAAAGAGATGGTTGCAATATAAACAGCAGGTAATGTAAAAGCAATGACAAAACTCATCATGCGAATTAAACGTAAAAAGGAACTGACAATCCAGCGACCATGATAATCATCCGGACTTTGATAAAAAGCAAAAAACGTAACTGGAGCGATAAGAGCAGAAGGACTTCCTTCGGCAAGTATGGCGACACGTCCTTCCATCAAGTTGGCAATAACCCGGTCAGGTCTTTCTGTACTGAGCTGCTGGGGAAACAGAGAGAAGGGGTTATCCTCCACAAACTCTTCAATAAAACCTGGAGCAAGCACCATATCTGAAGATATGGATGTGATTCGCTCTTTTACTTCGTTCACCAACTCCGGATTGGCCAAGTCCTGAAGATATACAACTGCAATTTTGGTATGTGTCTTCTCGCCGACGTTAAAATATCGAACGATTAAGGATGGACTGATAATTTGTCTACGGATCAGATTCAAATTAACCGAAAGCTGCTCTACGAATCCATTGTGCGGCCCTCGAATAACGCCTTCGTTTTCCGGTTCGGTTGTGCTACGGACATACATTTTCTCGGTAGAGAGAATGTAAAACTCCGGGTGCCCGTCGATTATGTAAAGACATTTCCCTTGAATAAGTGAGACTATTCCACGTTGCAGATCCGTATCTTTTCGACTTTCTAATGTGGTGAACGATGGGTAGATTTCCGAATGAGCTTGGCCATTCAGTGCTGTTAATACATGTGTTTGAATGATCTCCTGATCTACAAGTGAATCGATATAGAGAAGCACACTCTGTACACCATTAAGTAGAAGCTGTTGTTGTTTCAAATCGTCAGTACAGTAGAGGGACTGTTCCACATAAGAAATATTCATTTTTAATTCAGAGAATGCCTGATTGGTTGGGGTCATTGATCCACCTCTTTATAAAATGCGACATGGATTATCTTGTGCAAAAGCAAGACTATTATTCAATAGGTGTTTCTTATTCAAAGAACTTATAACCAAACATTGAAAAAATAGTTGCACTAAAATCCATAATTTACAATTCAATTAGAAACTTTTTCCTAAATCTAGCGTCTAATACTATGACTTTTTGAGGGGTTATAAATTACTAGAGAGTAGAAGGAGCCAAAGACAACGCATGAATATGAAGAAGAAATTATCCATTTTTACCGCTTTAGCCGTTTTTCAAGCATTTGCAGTTGGTTCTGTGAACGCGCAATCAGCACCACAAGGGGATACTGCGTCAGTAAACACGGCCAATGTAGAATCAGTTGAAGTGTTAAAGCAAGAGCAGCCGATTGCAGAGCGTGAAGTGAAGACGGAGAGCAATAACAAATCTACCAATACTCCGCCCACTGAAGCCAAGGACACTCAAACCTCGACCGGTACTGAGGCAACACCTAAAACAGATAGTGAGAAACCTGCATTGGATGGGGGAGAGACCACTACAAACGAAACGGGTACAAAACCTGCAGTTCAAGAGGAAACACCTGAGGATGAAACGCCAGCTACACCTGCTCAAATAGAGCAACCATCCATTGATGGAACGTCTCCTGTAGCAGCAGGTGGGAATCTGACGTTGTACATGAATAGCAACAAAATGGAGCAGGATGGAAAAACGTATCTTGCTGGCCAGCCAATGGCTGTAAAAAACGGTGTATCCTATGTTGCAATCCGTGCGCTGGTTGACCGTGTGGGATACGGCGTCAAATATGATAACAAAACCAAGGAAACCATCATTATTAGTGGTGAGGATGAACTCCGATTCAAGACTAACAGCAAGGACTATACGGTAAATGGAGAGACCAGAACGATGAAAGGCCCTGCTTATCAGCAAAAAAGTACATTCATGGTGCCGTTAACTTCCATTACTCAAGCTCTGAACATCACCTATAAAGTGAATCAGTCGGCTAAAACGGTTGTGTTGAATCTTAATACAAAACCTGTTGCAAGCTTCATCATTTCTCAAAAGGAAATCTTTGCAGGAGATCAAGTGGACTACGTGACTTCTTCCAGTTCTCCAAATGGACTGGATATCGTTGACGAACGCTGGACTGGTCGCCAGGATTCATTTGATCAAGCAGGTACATATACGATTTCATATCAGGTTCAGGATTCCAATGGCCACTGGAGCGATCCCTATTCAACTACGATTGAGGTTATGAGTCCTAATCTTCCTCCTGTAGCCATGTTCGCCACGGATAAAGAACAGTATAAAATGGGCGAAAAAATAACATACACAGACCAAAGTACAGATGACGAAAATAATATTGATAAGGCGGTATGGGAGAACAATTCACTTGCGTTCTTTGAACCGGGTCCAAAAACGGTGACTCTTACGGTTACTGACAATCACGGCGCTACGAACACGTACTCCAAAGTCATTACCATAACCAATGAGACCTTATATTCATTTACCGATTTTAATTTACTCTTCACGCCAGTAGGACAGAAATTCACCTTTAACGGCGGCGAAGTGACTACGATGGAGAAAGTGCCTTATACGTACATGGATGAGCCAAGTTTGCTGATCCGCAGTAACAGTCCGGAAACTGTGAATACGGAAGGCATTGTATATAAAGAATCATCTTCGGGGCAGACCCGTTTCATGATTCACCACGTGAACAATACAGGCAAAAGAGTAAAAATGTATGTGATTGCAACCAATAACAATCCGAATCCAGCCGTATTTGAACAACAAAATATGGGATTTGCGGGACCTACACCGTATGCTACGGTAGCTGGGAAATTATCTATTGATAAATGGTTCAAGTCAATTCAGACTGGAGCGGATCAAAAGAAAGAGTACCTTCAACCTGGGGAAAGCAAATTGATTTTGACAGAACTTAATAAAACGCCGATGAAAGAAGGACAAGTCATCTCTCTCTATTCGGATGCATATAGTGATTATTCCTTGGACTATAACGTTATCCTGGTGGAAGAAAATAAAGATCCGTTCGAAGCCTTGCCATTGCTTCCCGTGCTTGATCGTGACGGCGTGCATAACCGGGGTACGTACCCGAACGCGACTCGCGTCATAAAGTACGATGAGCAAGTGGGAACCAAATCGGCCCGTCTGCCACTTGGTGACAATTCAAGCGATCCCAATCTGGTAGGAACAGATCCGATGGCTTACACAGACGCATCCAATGCGGGTAATTTCGGCGTATTGTACAAAATCACGCTGACCAATGTTGCACCGCGTACACTTATCTCCTTTAACCCTCGTGGAGGAAAGTACTCCGGAGTAGCGCTGGTGAACAACCAGTTGGTATCGATTGCTGAAGGTAACGTTGCCGTTGCCAATTCAAGTGAACAAAGCGTTCTTTACCGCACAGGGTTAACTGGAGAGAGCGTAACGATTCTATTCTCTGCCGCGCCAGGAAGCAACCTGCCGGTCAATCTGCTCTTCACACCGCTCCCATCGGAGAAGTAATGCAGTTGTCTCTTATAACGAATGGTTTGGTGGCACGTTAATCATCGACAGAAAAGACTCCATATGGAGTCTTTTCTTTTCACAACTTATTTCTACTAAGGAGGAATCAAATTCCGATGAATGTAGTCGTCAAGTTGATACGTGAATTCAAAGAGCGCGATACCCGGCGTTTGTTGAAAGATTATCGAGACAGAGTGGAGCTTATAAGGAAACGGAATTTGGAAGCTTGGGACGATCAGCACCTGCAAGCAGAATCTCTTCGGCTGCAAGAAGAAGCAAGATCAGGCATGCCTTTGGATGAGCTGCTTGTTGATGCTTATGCTTTAGTCTGCGAGGTTGCGAAGAGAACACTCGGATTACAACCTTACGATGTGCAGATTATGGCTGCTATTGCTTTGCACGAAAGATTTTTGATCGAGCAGCATACCGGTGAAGGAAAAACACTCTCTGCTGTTATGCCTGTTTATCTCAACGCATTGACAGGCAAAGGCGTTCATGTACTCACATTTAACGACTACTTGGCAAATCGAGATGCAGCGTGGATGGGCCCGATCTACCGTTTCCTCGGGTTAACGGTAAGCTCGGTTCAAGCGGGCATGAGCCTGTTAGAGAAACGGGAAGCTTACGCCAAGGACATAACCTATGTTACGGCTAAAGAAGCAGGGTTTGATTATTTGCGCGACACAATAGCATTCAATGAAGCCGATACCGTACACCGTCCTTTCCATTACGTCATCGTCGACGAAGCGGATTCATTGCTTCTTGATGAAGCGCGGGTGCCGCTAGTCATTAGTGGCGATTCGAGTGCTTCCAAGAGTGATGGCAATCTTTTCGCAGAAGTGGCCCGGCAGCTGCAGCCAGGAGAACACTACGATTTTGACGAGTTCCAGCGGAACGTTTACTTGAATGAAGCGGGTGCTGCGAAAGCGGAGTTGCTGCTGGGATGTGGCAATTTGTACGATAGCCATAACAGTCATTGGTTAACGTCATTGAATTGTGCGCTGCATGTGGAATCGTTATTAAAAAAAGACGTCGATTACATCGTCCGGGATGGTGCAATTGAACTAATCGAAGAACATACTGGCCGTGTGGCCGAGAACAGGTATTTGCCGGACGGGCTGCAAGCTGCGCTGGTGGCGAAAGAAGGATTGCAGTGGAAGGCTGGCGGGAGAATTCTCGGCACGATCACGATTCAACATTTCATTAGCCTGTATTCGGGAATCTGCGGAATGACGGCTACGGCGCACGCTTCAGCACTGGAATTCGAGGATATCTATGCGTTGCAGGTCGTTCAAATTCCACCGAACCAGCCAAACATACGGATCGACCACAAGCACCGAATATACACCCATAAGGAAGCCAAATATAAGGCACTTGTACAAGAAATCTCTTCCGTTCATAGGGTGGGACGTCCCATTCTTATTGGTACGTCAAGCGTTGAGGAGTCTGATATGCTGGCGGAGGCGCTTGCCGCTGCTAGCGTACCTTGCCAGGTTCTGAATGCAAAAAACGATGCGAGAGAAGCCGAAATCATCGCTAAAGCGGGAGAAATAGGCGCGGTAACGGTATCTACGAATATGGCAGGGCGCGGCGTCGACATTCGTCTTGGCGGTGGTAATCCTGCTCAGGCAGAAGTGGTTGCCAAGCTAGGCGGACTATATGTAATAGGTACACATGTGAATGAAAGCATGCGAATAGATAACCAGCTGCGCGGGCGTTCTGGCCGCCAAGGTGACCCGGGAGCTTCCGTATTTTATATAAGCCTGGAAGACGAGTTGATGCTTCGCTTTGGCATTCATAAACTGTTTCGCGCTCCAAATCAAGACGAGGTTCTTAATGATCCGGCGCTCCGCAGCAAAATCGAGCATATTCAGCGCGTTATTATAGGTCAAAACTTCGATATTCAGCGGGAATTGAACTGTTATTCGGATATGGTGGAGGATCAGAGGCGAATTCTATATGAAGAAAGGCTCGGGATTTTGAAAGCTGAGAGACTGATGAGTCCATCGGAGCAGCGCGTACGGCTTTTTTATATCGACGAGTTCTGGGCTGACCATCTGGCATTCGTTTCTTACATTCGTGAAAGCATCCATCTCGAGAGCATTACCAGTCGCAACCCAATCGACGAGTTTCATACGCAAATCACCCAAGCATTCGAGCAAATTCCGGCTAAAATAGATCATGAATCGGCGAATATGCTTAGAAAACTCGGAGGTTCGAATGATCCCGAGAAATGGGAACTGTTCGGTCTGAAGAGTCCTATTTCGACTCGGACTTATATGATCAACGATCAATACAGCCAAGATAAGCGCAGTTCATGGACCGGAACGACGGTATTTGCTTTTTGGGGCAGTAAGATTTTGAAGCTGTTACTGAAGCCAGTATATAGGATGTCAAAATAGTGATGGGAGCGTGACGATCGATGAACAATAGAGAACGGTTTTCGAGCCGGGTCGATTCTTATTTGAAATACCGCCCGAGTTATCCAAAAGAGGCTATTGACTATTTGTACGACATCGTTGGTTTACGTGTGAACAGTAATATAGCAGACATCGGTTCAGGTACTGGCATCATCTCAAAACTACTTCTGGAACGCGGAAGCTATGTAGTCGCAGTCGAGCCAAATCAGGCAATGCGGGAAGCCGCCGAGCAAACTTTAATAAACAGTTCGAAATTTCAGAGTACATCAGGTTCTGCTGAATCTACTGGATTACCTGATCAGTCGGTTGATTTTATTGTCTGCGCTCAGGCATTTCATTGGTTCGATCGCTCCGCAGCCCAGATCGAGTTTCGCAGAATTCTACAGCCGGGCGGGAAAGTAATACTGATCTGGAATTCTCGTCTTACTAACGGTACTCCATTTCGTGAAGAGTACAATCAACTGCTCCATACATATGGAACCGACTACAATAAAGTTAATCATAAAAATATTTCTCAGGCGATACTGCTCTCTTTTTTCAAGGAAGGTTCAATGCATGAAATGCGATTCAAAATGAGTCAGGAGTTCGATTTTGAGGGATTGAAAGGCCGGTTGTTATCATCTTCTTACAGCCCTGTACCCGGGCATGCAAATTACGATCCAATGATGACAGAACTACGGAATTTATTTGATAAAAATAATCAAAATGGTCTTGTTGAATTCGATTATGAAACTGAGATTTTTTGGGGAGAAGTATAAATAAGGCATTTGAAAGTCGCTATTATAGCGGCTTTTTTTTATTTTAGTGGAACAAGTTTTTGTCTCACTTGCCGGGATCAGCTGTTGGAACGAGCCAAAGCACACTTCCTTAAAATCTTATAAGAAATTCTTGATATTTCAGAAATTTATCCGATAGGCGGGTGCTATTATACAAATACAAACAAAGACGAGGTGATGAAATGCAAGCAAAATTGGCAGCGGACGCCGTTCCCATCTCCACAAAGCGAAAGTCATGGATAAGGACGATAAAAAAGCACAAAGTGATGTATGCTCTCTTATTACCAGCCTTAATTTATTTTGCGGTATTCAAATACATTCCTATGGCGGGAATCATGATTGCTTTTAAAAACTACAACCTGGCTTTGGGACTATGGGATAGCCCCTGGGTGGGATTCAAAAATTTTACGGATTTTATGAACGGCGTTTATTTCTGGGACATCATGAAAAATACGATCATCATTTCGCTTTATAAGCTATTGTTCGGTTTCTCCGCGCCTATCGTACTTGCTTTACTCCTCAATGAAGTGTATAGCCAATGGTTTAAGAAAATCGTACAGACAATAACTTATTTACCTCATTTTCTATCATGGGTCATTGTGTATGGAATTATGGTAGCCTTACTAGCCCCAGGCGATGGTCTCTTTAACATGATCTTGAAGGATTTTGGTGTTGAACCCATCTCGTTTCTAACGGAACCTGCCTGGGGTAGAATGCTGATCATCTTATCTGAAGTATGGAAGGATATTGGATGGGGGGCGATTTTGTACCTTGCCGCCTTGGCAGGAATCGATCCAAGCTTATATGAAGCGGCTCGAATGGATGGCGCATCCAAATGGAGACAGCTCTGGCATATCACGTTACCTGGCATTCGAGGAGTCATTATTCTGATGCTGATTCTTAAATTAAGCCATATCCTGGATGCGGGTTTTGACCAAATATTCATGTTTGCCAACACCTTTAACCAGGAGAAGATCGATATTATCGACACATGGGTATACCGTGAAGGGTTGGAGCGTCTTAAGATTGGCTTGGCTACTGCTGTAGGATTGTTTAAAGCTGTCATCGGATTTGCTTTAGTGTTGGCAGCGAACAAGCTCGCCAAAAAATTCGATGGGCAAATTTGGTGAGGTGGTCTATAGTATGATCCATTTGACAATCGGGGAAAAAGTCTGGCAAACCGTCGTTTATGTAATTCTTATTTTATTATCCCTACTGTGCGTGCTACCCTTTCTATATGTGGTTGCTGTCTCCGTAACGCCAGAATCGGAAGTATTAAGAAGAGGGATTGTGATTATACCAGAATCCTTTACCTTTCTGGCCTATAAAGAAGTATTCATCTCGCATGGGATCTGGCAGGCGTATAAAATTACGTTGTTTCGAACGATTTTAGGCACTGCGTTAAATGTGTTTTTTACGGTGATTGCGGCCTACCCGTTATCCAAAAAATATTTACCCGGAAGAAGTCCGTTTTTACTCTTCATTGTGTTTACCATGATGTTCAGTGGGGGATTAATTCCGACATATTTACTAATCCGCTCTCTGGGATTGTTAAACAGTCCTTGGGTATTGATTATTCCAAATCTCATTAGTGCATTTAATCTGGTGATTATCAAAGGTTTTTTTGAGCAATTACCTGGTGAAATCGAGGAATCAGCGAGGGTAGACGGTGCCAGTGAACTTCAGACGTTATGGCGGATCATTTTACCCCTGTCCTTACCCGTCCTTTCCACCATTTCTTTATTTTACGCAGTCGGGCATTGGAACAGTTATTTTGATGCCATTGTTTATATCAATGATTCCAACTACATGCCACTTCAAGTGATTTTGCGCAACATCCTGCTTAACGTCGCAACTCAAAGCGCTGATTCGCTCGCCAATTCCGGGGCTGTCAGTACGTTCGCTGTGCAGATGGCTACAGTTGTTGTAACTACAGTCCCGATATTGATCGTTTATCCATTTTTGCAAAAGCATTTTACCAAAGGTGTACTCCTGGGATCCGTTAAAGGATAAAAGGTGTTCCAACCTAACTTATTACGGGGAAACCGTGATAATATACAAGCAAAGGAGAGGTCAATATGCAGCGTAAAAAGATTTCATTTGCTATTCTGTCGGCAATCTTAGGACTTGGAACGCTTTTGTCAGGATGTGGGGGAAATGAAGAAGTTAAATCGACAACTTCGAGTAATTCGCAAGGCCAGTTTGCAACCAAAATGAAAATCTCAATGTTTAACCAAGGTACTTTTAATGCTGCTGCTCCCGTACCTCCACGTGATGAAGATATTCAACGCCAAATGTTGGAAGAAGAGATGAACATCGACTTGGAGATGATGATTCCTCAAGCGGGTCAAGCAACAACCAAACTGAATACACTCATTGCAGGCGGGGATATTCCAGACTTGATCTTCTTGAAGAGCCGTGCTGATCTCGCGCAATATTACGACCAAGGTGTTCTTGCGGATTTGACACCGTATATGGACCAATTCCCTGAACTACAGAAACGGTTTGGCACCGACTCCTGGGAGGCGATGTCCTATCAAGGTAAAACCATTGGAGTTCCAGGCTATGATAATGTAAACGGTATCAGTCGAAGCTTCTTCATCCGTAACGATTGGCTGAAAAAGCTGAATATGGAAGTACCAACGACACCTGATGAGTTGTTCGAAGTTATGAAAGCCTTTACAGAGAAAGATCCGGACGGGAATGGTAAAAACGATACGTACGGATTCATCGGCGGTATGAATAAAGAAGGCAATCTACAAACCTACGGCTTTGATAGCTTGATGTGGATGTTTGGCGTCAATCCTCCTTCGGCCGTTGAGATAAAAGATAATGAACCGGTATTTCTATTTATCGATCCCAAAATGAAAGAGGCGCTTGCTTACATTAATAAAATGATGGCAGCCAAGGTGGTTGACCCGGACTGGGTGACGATGAATTCGCCTGATCTGTTGGACCAAAAGATGTTTAAGGGTAAAGTTGGCTTCATGATCAGAGATGCTCGCAGGCTTGAACCGGATTATCAGCAAAAAATGAAAGAAATTAGTGGAGAGGTGCCGGAATGGATCGTTATTCCTCCGATGAAAGGCCCTTACGGGGATCAAATTGTAGAGAGAAAATCGTTCCAGGGCAATTCATGGGCCATATCCGCAAAAGCGGACGAGGATAAAATTATTCGGATCTTGTCCATGCTGAATTATCTCTTTACGGATGAAGAAGCTTATCCAAACTTTGCATACGGAATCAAAGGCATCCATTGGGATGTCGTAGAGGGCAAGATCAAAAATAAAACCTCCGAGTTATCAAAGGAAATGAAAGAAAAGTACCTGTGGGTTGATCATTATAGAATGCCACGCCGTGGTGATGATGCGGAGTACTTCAGCTTCCAGAATCCGAAGACGGCGGAAGCTTTCAAGGACAATCAGCAATATGTGGGGCCAACGTTGCCCGGAAATTTATTGACCCCTGACCCAAGCGATACCTTGGATGCTGACCGCACTCGTTTCATTAATGAAAGCTTGGTTAAATTTATGACGGGCAAAGAGCCTCTTTCCAACTGGGACAATTTCCTCCAGATGCTGGACACCAAGTTTGACATGCAGAAATATAAGGAAACAGCAATCAAACAATTTAAAGAAGCCGGCCTTATCAAGTAAAAATAAACGAAGAGAGAGTGGCTATTCGTAGCCCCTCTCTTTATTCGCATATGCTATTCTTAGTTTAAAACGGAACTAAAAGGAAGATGATGGATGCGAAGAAGAATCAGCTTGCCTTTAAAATTATTTTTTATCGTGTTTGCCTTTGTATTAGGCTGCATCATCTTGATAAGCCAATTGTCTTATCGCTATGTTCAAAAGGAAATAAGAACCAATGACATTTTTTACACCAATCAAATACTAGACAAGGTAGACCAGTATTTCACCGTTAATTTTTCCTCCTTCCAGACGATTCTCTTCTCAGTTGAAACATCAGTGAAAGCCAACATTAACAATACCGAAGTGATTAAAAAGCAATTAAGGGAGCTGTATGAACTCAACAGTATTTATGTCAGTAATATTTATTTGATCAAAAGCGATTTATCCATTCTGGGTGGAAGTACACCTACTCGAATATTCGATGAACCTTTATCGGAAAGAGCACCTTTATTTGATGCGGCTGACAAGAATAGAAGGACTACCTTTGTTAGTGAACCTTACAAATCGAAGTATTCCGGCTGGACCGTTACGATGGTTCGATATCTGAACGGTGCTCCGTCTCCTATGGCCATTGCGGTTGATTTGGATCTAAATGCCATTGAAGAAACCTTGTTCAAGATTAATAAACAGGAACAAATGAATCTGGCTCTGATCACTGCGTCAGGTAAGATCATTGCCGGATTTTCTGAAAATAAAGGACCTCTGAATATCCAAGATCATTCTTTTTCGATCGGAGAGACGTCAGCGGAAGAAATTCTGGATACAACAGAAACAAACCTTCAACTGTATACCAACGATGGCACTCCGGTCTCCCTTTTGAAAAAACCAACGGAGAAATTCAACTGGACCATCATCTCGATCAACGATGAATCACGCTTAAAAGCAGCGTTATCCAGATTGGAAACCTATTATCTCGAGCTTCTCGCTGCAGGTCTTCTTTTAAGTTTGTTCATTTCTTTTTTGGTTGCCAAATATATAAGAAAACCACTCTATACGCTCAAAACAAAAATGAAGCAGGTGGAACAAGGTATCCTCACAACGACAATAACGATTAATCGAAACGATGAGTTTGGCGATCTTTCACGAGCATTCGATCGTATGCTTCAGCAGATTGTTGAACTGATTCGCCGAGCCGAGCTTCATAATGAACTTGAGCGGAAGTTGGAAATCCAGGTGTTACAGTCTCAAATTAACCCTCATTTTCTGTATAACACACTTGGTTCGATCAGCAATGTAATACGTCTCGGACAAATAGAGAAAGTAGATGTCGTGATCGGGTCGCTTATTTCATTATTGGAGTACGGGATAGATGATGCTTCTGAGAAGGTTTCCCTACGCCAGGAATTACGCAATGTAGCGGACTATATCGAGATCCAGAACATTCGGTATAACCGAAACTTCCACTTGATTGAAAATATCGAAGCAGGACTGATGGATTTTCCAGTTTTCCGAATGCTGTTACAGCCCCTTGTGGAGAATAGTATCTTCCATGGTTATAACGGAGGGGGAATTGAGGGCCCTATTACGATTCATGCGTACAGGGAGGACGGCATCGTCATCATCGAAGTTATTGATCAAGGTGAGGGAATTCCAGCTGATAAAATAAAACATATTTTAATCTCAGAACCGAGTGAAGAGGAAGTAAAAAGGAAAAGAATCGGGCTGAACAATATTCATGGTCGAATAAGACTTCACTACGGAGATCAATTCGGACTGCAAATCATTAGCATACCTAAGGAAATAACCCGTATACGCGCTGTATTCCCGGCAGAATTGCCAAAAGGAGATGCATAATGGGGAGAGACTATACCTGCTTCATTGTTGACGATGAAGACCTGATCATTCAAAGATTGGAATTGTTTTTTAATGAACTCTCTCATAGGGATAGACGTTTTGTTCTAGTGGGCAAAGCGAATAATGGGCTGAATGGGATCGAGGAGATCATAAAACTTAAACCGGATATCGTCATATCCGATATTGTAATGCCTCGAATGGACGGAATCTCCATGATTGAGCAGCTAAAGGCGGAGCTCCCCCATACCCAATACATACTGCTGACCGCCTATTCATCCTTCGAATACGCTCAGCGGGCGATTCAAGCCAACGTATTGGAGTACATTGTAAAGGTTCCGCTGAGGGAAGCCGATTTGAATCGAGCGTTGGATAAGGCAGCCGGAATTTTAAATGAGTTTGAGAAAAAAGAAGCGGAATTTCACTCGTTAAACGTATCCGTGCTTGAAAATAAATACAGAGTCCGCAAGCAATTTTTTAACGAATTGATCCGAGGTGAAATTCCTTCTCATCGGGCATCGGATTTTGCCAATCGCATGCAGTTTCATTTCTTTCAAGCCAACTATTGCTGCTTCATCGTTGAGATGAATACGTATGAAAGTTTCCGAAACGAATACGCGGCCGCAGATCAAAACATCTTGAAGTATGCGATAACAAATATCATCGAAGAAACAGTGATGAATGGTAGCAGTGGGGTAGCTGCGGATCTGTCCGATAATCGTTTTATTGGCTTTTTATCCTGGGAAAATAACCGCAGTGATATGGAAACGGAATATGCTTGCCTATCTTTGGGAGGGCAGATCATCTCTCATTTGCATCAATATTTGAATAAAAGGGTGTCTGTCGCTTTTGGAAGTCCGCACCGAGGCTGGGAATCGATCAAACAGGCGTACACGGAAGCTAAAAATGTGAGTGAGGATTTCTATTATCATACCGAGAAAGTCGTAAAAACACCGATGCATCGGTTCCAATACCATAATGACAAAAAAGCAGATTTCCAACAGAAGCTGGCTGATTTTCTTATACGCCTGAAGAGGAAGATTTCCAAGGAAGAGTTGGACAATGCACTTGCCGATCTGTCGCAATTTGTTACGGACCATAAAATCCACAAGTCCATCATGGCGCCAATGATTAGAGATTTGTACAGAGACATTACCGTGAAATTTAAATCGGGGAATAAGATGGCCACGGAAGTTCCAGACTTCCCCATGGAATTTATGGCTTTTCAGGAGCAACTCGCCTATATTGGCGACTTCACATTCGAATACGTGCATGCGGGCCAACTATTACATCGTGCAGAAATTATGAGTGCAATGCATTATATAGAGACAAACCTGAAACAACGTTTAACGTTGGAGGCAATTGCCGAGGAAGTGAATTTAGCACCATCGTATTTTAGCAGCTTATTCAAAAAAACAATGAACGAAGGCGTGATCAGCTACATCAACCGTAAAAAAATCCATCTCGCCCTCGAGTTGTTAAACGTTCGAGATTATTCTTTATTGGAATTGTGCGAGGAAGTAGGCATCGTCAATGAAGGGTACTTTTGCAAACTTTTTAAAGAATATACGGGGGATACACCTAAGCAATATCGGATAAAAATGACACGGTAGAAATCCTAATAAGGATGCAAAAAAAATGTATGATTTTTTCGCGAAATCCTGTAAAAAAAAAGGTGCCAAAACCATTACCATGATAGGAGCATCTAATCATGGAGGTTATCAAAATGGAGCTTATGAAAGCAGATGTAACCGTCATAGGTGGAGGAATTGCCGGGATATGCGCTGCCATTGCTGCCGCACGCCAAGGGCTGCAGGTTTCACTTATCAATGATCGGCCAGTTCTGGGGGGAAATGCGAGCAGTGAGGTCAGGGTTCATATCAACGGGTCGGCATATCTCGGAAACAGTCCATCCTATTATGCTCGCGAAGGCGGGTTGGTGGAAGAACTCAAACTGAAGATCTTTCATTATAATCCGTTATACAACAAAAAGCTTATGTTTTCGCTTTCGGATACAGTCTTGCTTGACATGGTTTATGATGAGCCCAACATTTCTCTATTCCTTAACACATGTGTGCATGAAACAGGCGTGGAGAACGGCAGAATCAAGTGGGTGGAGGGCCTTCAATTGGCTTCCGAAAGAAAATTTCGTTTTGAAAGCCCTACCTATATCGATTGCTCCGGCGATGGAATTGTTGGGTACCAAGCAGGTGCTCACTTCCGATGGGGAAGAGAGGCGAAGCATGAATACCAGGAGGAGCTCGCTCCAGAAGTGGCAGATCATTACACGATGGGTGATACGATTCTGTTTCAAGCCCGTGACGTAGACTATCCCGTTTCTTACAAAAGGCCAGGCTTTGCGTATGATATTACGAAGCTGGAGTTTTTTGATAGTATCCGAAAAGGATTAAACCATCGGTCTTTTCCAAGAAAAATCAACGGGCTTGGCGGATTGTGGTGGCTGGAATACGGCGGACATATGGATATTATCAAGAATAACGAAGACATCGCCTTGGAACTGCGGAAATTGGTGTATGGGATATGGGATTATATCAAAAATAGCGGTGAATTTGATGATGTAGACAATCTTATTTTGGATTATGTATGCCCGATTCCGGGAAAGCGGGAGTCGAGGCGGTTTATAGGGGAACACATGCTGTCTCAGAATGATCTTACAGCAAAACCTCATTTCGAGGATGCGGTATCCGTCGGAGGCTGGTATATGGATCTGCATGCAAATAAAGGCATCTACGATGAGGGGCCGGCTACCGCCTGGAATTTTGTGCCGGGATTGTATAATATCCCTTTCCGCAGCTTATTTTCACGCAATATCCCAAATCTCATGTTCGCTGGCCGTAATATAAGCGCTACCCATGTGGCTTTTGGGTCTACAAGGGTGATGGCAACCTGTGGTTGTATGGGGCAGGCGGTAGGAACGGCTGCTGCGTTATGCGTAAAATATGATACAGACCCCGCGGCCATCGTCAAAGCCCATATGGGTGAGCTTCAGGCGCAGCTGCTTCGAGACGGGCAAACGATTGTAGGGTTTCAAGAGCCGTTGGATCCTTATTTCGCAGACGGATTAACGATTCGTGCCTCTTCTCAGCGAAGCTATGAACAACTTCATCCAACCGAAGAGATCTCCTTGGAAAGAGCGTTATGTTTGGTCTTGCCGATCCAGACATCTCTGGTTGAAAGTGTGCAGATCAAAATTAAAAATAGATCCGAGCATTCGGAAACGTTGCAAGTGAAGCTGTTTGGCGGGGAGCGGAAGGAAAGCTATATTCCCACCAGCGAGCTGAAGGGATACAACTTGGTGATTTCAGCGGGTCACGATGACTGGATTACACTGGACCTCAGCTGCAAGAAGCCAGAAGACGACAAAATCTACATTGTATTGGAAAGTACGGCGGGCCTTACTGTACACAGCAATGAAGAGAAAATGACTGGAGCGGTTAGCTTCCTTTATAGACCGGAAGAGCCATCCAGGCTGAAGAAACTTAATAAGAGCATTTGCTTCAAAAACCTGATACCATCTCAAAATATGTATAATCCCACGAATGTCGTCAACGGTTTCTCCAGACCTTATGGTCTGCCTAACGGCTGGATATCGGAACGTACGGAAGGACAGGAATGGTTGGAATTTGGTTTTGCAAGCCCCAAGAATCTGGATGAAATCCATCTTATTTTCAATTCAGACCTGAATTTGGAGCATTTCGACGATCCGATCGAACCACTGATCCAGGATTATGATGTGACTTTAACTTTAGAAGATGGAACCAAGAGTGAAATTAAAGTCCGCGGGAATTATCTTTCGTTGAACAAACATCAGGTGAATGCACAAGGTGTAACCCAGATCCGGTTTGATTTCTGTGCAACGTATGGTTCGCCTTATTATGAAGTGTTTGCTGTAAAACTTTTTGCTCCTAAAAATGCTAATTGAGGGCGGGTGAAGTCACGATGAAGGAATTTTTCCCACGAAGTGGGCTGCCTAATGTCATTCAGAAGTTAGAAAATGGAGAAACCGTGACCATCGTTTATTTCGGCGGCAGTAATACACGTTCGGAAGGATACAGGGTCATGACGGCGGATTGGCTACGAGGGCAATATCCCCATGCCGATATCCGCGCTGTGAATGCAGGCATTGATGGGACAGGATCGGACCTCGGCTGCGCCCGTTTGGAGACAGATGTGCTTCGTCATCAGCCTGATCTGGTATTTGTTGAATTTGTTGGAAACGATGGCGGAGTGCCCGAATCCAAGGCACGGATCGAAGGCATTGTCCGACAGATCCGCAAGCAGAGCCGGTTTACCGATATCCTGTTTGTGTATACGGTTAAAGAGCGAGATTTGACCTCATTTCAATCTGGCGAATATCAGAAGGGCGCTCTTATGCAAGAGGAAGTCGCCGACTATTACGGCATTCCTTCGATTCATCTGGGCGTAGCGGTCAGACAATTGGTTTCGGACGGAAAGCTTATTTTCACCTCAAGGGCAGACGTGGCCATTCCCGGAGCCGTTATTTTTACGCATGATTCGATCCATCCGACGATTCCCGAAGGACACCAGATTTACACAGACACCATCATTCGGTCGTTTGAGAAAATGAGCAAACTTCGAGATCACGTGGGAAAAGTCGAACATCACTTGCCGCAGGACCCCTTGGTCCCGTCCAATCCTTGGGAGTATGCAACCATGCTGCCACTGGATCGTCTTACTCATTTTTCTGCAGGGTGGTCTTACGTGACCTCTGATGACTTTCCTTTAGTGCGTGAGTATGATTGGTTGTTCCCCGGTCTATGGCGAGCAGTTGATCCCGGAGAGGCGATCACAGTGGAGTTTGAGGGTACCCACATCGGGCTATTTGATATCGGGGGGCCGGATTCTGGCCGATTGAAGGTGTCGGTGGATGGAGGGGAACCATTCCTTATTGATCGATTCACACTCTATAACGATCATAATCGAAATCAATATGTTTTCTTGCCGGAGCTACCAAATGGGAATCATACAGTTCGCTTCGAGATCGATCACGAGAAAACTGACAAAGCGGCCATGTTTAAGGCAAGTGGCAATGAAAGAAGTATGGAACATGTTCGGCAGCATCCTGCTTGGTATGATCAAACCGTCATTCAGCTTGGAAAGTTGTTATTGGTTCAGCCGCCATTATAATTGTTTGGTTTTACTTGGAACACTTGGAAAACCTATATTCTATCTGACTGCAACTGAGCAATCAATTAGGATGTAGGTTTCTTTTTACTTAAAATCGTATAAGAAATTCTTAAAATGAAAGAAATTTCACCGTAATCTAACATGCTAAGATAAAAACGACAGAGCGGGATTAGGCAGAAGGGGAAGGTTAATTGCTTTTTTACAATCATTTGAGCAAAAGGCAATGTATTTATGCAAGCGTTATCATTTTAAGGAGAGGCTGTGAATTGTATGGTCAAAAGGAAGCTGTTTTTCTTCATCGTTTTCATGTTGACGATCGTAGTTCATTTCAGCCTGATCGGAATAAGGTCCGCTTATGCGGAGACCTTACCTTATCAGACGATTATCATCGATGACGGGAGTATCAAGATCAATGATGTTGTGACACCTGATGCGGGTAACGAGAACAATGGATATGCGGCTCCAAATTGGACTACAAGCACAGGGGTAAAGGGGTATGATCTTTCCAGCACCAAATATACGAGTACAGCAGGCAGAACGATAACATGGAATCCACGCTTGGAAGCAGGAACGGCGAAAATATCGTTCTATAAGTTGGATTGGGCAGATAAAGCAGATAGCAATGTGAAAATTGAGATCGTTCATAATGGAACTACGGATGTAGTCTATATGGATCTAAGACCCTCATCTGGCGAGCCGGCGGGTTGGGTTGATTTGGGAGAGTACTATTTTTCCGGGGTTGGTGAAGAGTACGTTCAATTGACCCGGTCTACCAGCACCACAAACACGATCCTTACACGTGCTGATGCGGTCAAGTTCGAAGGGAATATAAGGCAGAAAGAGCCACATAAGACAATCATCATTGATGATGGGAGCCTCACAATTGATCATGTCATCACTGTTGATTCAGGCAACGTCAGTAACGGGTTCTCCGCTCCTTATTGGACGACCAGTGCAGGAGTGAAGGGATACAATAATTCCAGTTCCAAATTTACAGACGCTGTAGGTAGAAGCATCACCTGGAATCCACGCTTGGAAGCAGGGACGGCGAGAATATCGTTCTATAAGCTGGATTGGGCGGATAAAGCAGACAGTAATGTGAAAATTGAGATTGTTCATAACGGGATTACGGATGTGAAGTTTATGGATCTTAGACCTTCGTCAGGTCCATCGGTTGGATGGGTGGATCTGGGGGAGTATGAGTTTAGTGGTGATGATAGCGAATTTGTCAGGCTGACTCGAACGCAGCCTTCTACGGGTACAATTATTACGCGGGCTGATGCAGTCAAGTTCGAGGGGAATATCCGTCAACAAGCACCACCGCTCCCCCCGCTAAGAAGCCGTACCTTAGGGAATCTCAGTTACACAGAGAAAGGCAGCATCGAAAATGCTAATTACAAGGCAACCTTCTATGAGGCAGCATGGGATGAAGGTAAATCCATCGTTCGTGACATGTTCTACAAAAACACGGAGACAGGGAACTGGGTTCCAATCAATAATGAATCGGAAAGACTTGAGGAACAATGGGTTTTATTGGACGGGAATGCGGGGAGCCGAACCAATTACTATGATACGATGAACAAACGCTGGATTACATTCGACGGGGTCCATTTTCCCGACAGCCAGACGGCGGTACTAACCGACTCTACGCATGGCAGTGATTACGATTTTGAAGTGAACTGGTCCATGGCAGGGGATAAACCAGATGTCTCTTTTGCCTTTACGCCTCGCCGCGACGGCAATTATGTGATTGGATATCAGTCCTTCACAACAGAGGCAGTCTCGGGCATTAGTGAAGTGCTAAATGGATTCAGGTCACATGCCAAAATGGTAGGTACGGTGGAATCAACAAGTTTAAGAGAGCTGAGCGCTCCGATGAGCCTGGTTGAGAAAAATGATGGTGCGGGAAATCCATTGACGTATGGCGTATTTGTACCTTCGGCAGAGCTTCCGGTTGAATTTGAACCGACGGGAGGCGTTACGAAACAACGGCTTGGCATGAGCCTGGTCAACAACGAAGGCAGCGTGCAGCCAATCCTGTATGCGCCTCAATTAGGGACTTATTCGCAAATGACCGCAGAAAGCACGTATCAATTTCATATTGGGCTAATCGCTCAAAAAAGCAATCTGTATGAGTCCTACGCGGATATTCTTCGCAATGATTATGGTTATTCAGCTTATCGGGAAAATGTGTCAGATCAGTCGCTTACTGATGCGATGTTTAATATGATCGATTTGCTTAAGGTTGAGCCGCAAGGGGACGACTCTGTGAATTATGTCCCATCACCCAGCGGGTGGTGGAGCCGTGCCAAGGGTTTTATCGATATCGAAAACGAGGATAGCGTCCGAACAAGCTCAAATGCGGTTCTTTTGGGAGCTTACTATTTAACTGGGGATGACCAGCTATACGATACGAGAGCACTGCCGTCCGTCCAGTATGGCGTATCGCGAAACGGTATCGGTTGGTCGCCAACGCAGAAGAAAGTATACGGTGTGCCTTCGTTATGGAAAATGGCTACTCTGCCGTTCGATGTTTCAAGTGTAGCCGCTGTCAATCAGATGATGGGCACTTCGGCAGGGATTGGGGCACTGGCACAGGAAGAGTACCTTGTGCGTGACCCGGATCAGAAAGACAGGGGTCCTGTCATTCAGCCCCTGATGATGTATCGGATGACGGGAGATGCGCAGTATTTGCAAGCTGCAAAGGATGCAGCCGACAGTTACATCACGCAACATATCGATACGCCTGCATCTGTCGATGTGAGTAAAAATGAGTTCATTTATTATTATAGCAAGCTATGGATGGAGATTTTGGAGCTATATGAGGAGACTCAGGATCCCAAATACTTGGATGCCGCTTATAAGGAAGCCAAACGGTATGCAACCATGTTTGTTGCTCGTCCAGTTCCTGAAGGTAACGTTACGATTCCTCAGCCGGAGACATATAATTACGCGGAGTCGTTCCATTGGCCGGAGAGTGGTAAATTTCAATATCCTAGGCTTAAGCTTCCCGAAGATATTGCCGGAGGCGTTCAAGCGGAGCGTTGGCTTGTTTCACCGAGCGGACTGACGTTTGAAGCAGGAAGTACAACCGGCTATTATCGGATGAATGCTCAGGAAGCTCCATTCATGCTGAGATTGTCGCTTTATACAGGGGATGAACTGCTACAGGATATTGCTCATAATGCGGTTATTGGCCGATATTCCAGTTATCCAGGTTATTATTATAAAGGCTTCGCCGTTAGCCAACTTGAACCGGACTTTCCTCTGGAAGGCCCAAGCGGGGCTACATCCATCTATTATCACCATATTCCGGGGCAACTCGGGCAAACGATGGATTATTTGATCAGCGAACAATCATTGAAATCGAACGGCAGTATTACGTTTCCTTCCGTTTTTGAAACGAATTTTTTATGGTTCAAATATCACCTCTATGGGAATAAACCAGGTCAATTTTATGGTAATTCGGACGTCTGGCTTTGGATGCCCAAGGGGATTATTAAGACCAACCATCCTCAATTGAATTGGATAACGGGTGAGAGCGGCGATAAATTCTACATCGGGTTAAGCAACGCATCTTCGGAAGAAGTTCAGACTCCAATTGAATTAAATGAACAAATCATTGGATACAACCCGGCACAAGATTACACCGTAACGATCATCCGTGACAATGGTACACCAGAGCAAACGATTATGAGTGGTGGAATCATTCAAGCCACGGTTTCAGGCAAGGGCATCACCGCGATCATTGTAGAGGGACTCGATATTGATGTACCTCTGCATCAGGTCAGAACGGCAGATACATCGGATGCAAGTTATTTCTTTGATACCCACAGTCCAATTGACGCGGTTAAAGGCATGCTGATCGTTAAGCCTGACGAAACGGTTTATGATGCTTATGTGCAGGCCAAAACAACGAAACCAGCGACAATCCATTATTCCCTGGATGGCGGGGCCACGTACACAACCGTGCCAGATACGATATACCCAATGGAATGGTCGATACGGGTGGATGATTTATCCCAGACCTTCACTTATTATGTGGAATCGGAGGGGAAGCAGACCCGCAAGCGGACACTCTATCTGCCTAATCAGGTATCGGAAACTCCAGTTCAACCCGATGGGCAGGATAGTTCAACCATCATTGTGGATAATACGGAGGCGGAGACAGAAGGTGTCTGGATAAGGGATACGACGGCTAACGATTATTATTATGATAACTATGTGTATGCCAAATCTACGACCGGCACAGCGACAAGCAAAATGAGATGGCGGCCTGAGCTGCCGGAAAGTGTCACTTACAGTGTGTATTACAAGATTCCGCAAATCACGGCTGCGAGTGAAAATTGGGCAACAAATGCCTCATTTACCGTTTATCATAGCGGCGGCTCCGAGACGGTGACAGTTGATGAGACAACAGCGAATGGTACTTGGGTGCACCTAGGTGATTATCCTTTTGCTGCAGGCGATAGCGGGTACGTGGAATTAACCAATAAGGCCAACAAGTCCAGAGTCGTTGCCGATGCAATCATGTGGGTGGACCCAAACAGGATACCGCAATTGGAGTCTGCTGTGATCATGTCCGATCGGAACGAGTTGCAGATGACTCAAACCGCACAACTGAGCGTAACCGGCTACTTGGATAACGGTTTGATCGGTGATCTTACACAGGCCGATGTGCAGTATTTCGTTGATCGTACGGATCTGGCTGAAGTGAATAGCAGTGGGTTGTTGACTCTTCTTAATCTCGATGGGAACACGGATCACATTGAGGTATGGGCTACTGTCACGATTGACGGAGTGACCTTAACCACACCGCCTTTGAACATCACGATCAGGGACCTAACGGTTATCGTGGACAGTACAAATACAACAGGGTTATACACGACAGAAGGGTCTTGGAGCCAAAGCAATTTAGCTGGATACAAAATTGGGGTTAAATCCCGCTATTCAACAGTTCAAGGATCATCAGCAACGTGGAAAGGCGAGTTTCCAGAGGGGAAATATACGGTCTCGATCTACAAACTTGTCCATACGACCGCAAACGATAACAATGTCAAAGTGGAAGTGAAACATAAAACGGGTACCGAGGTCACCTATATCGATGCAACGGCCGGCTCATCGGGTTGGGTTAATCTGGGAACGTTCGACTTTACAGGTGACGGCAGCGAGTATGTCCGGTTAACCAGAGTTACGCCTACAACGGTAGACCCACCAACGCTTCCTGCGGATATGATCTATACGAGAGTTGACGCTGTTATGTTCGAACGGCATTCCGATGATTCGGAGCTGCTTACCAATGAGGTGCAAGGTGAACCGACACTTTCTGAATAAGTGCAGTGATTTATGAATGGAAGTGGAACAACTGTAAGTGATGTTATACAAATTATTGCAAAATAACGCTAAGAGGCCGAGTGGATCAAAACGATCCATTCGGCTCTTTATATCTAAGTGCAAGAAAGTGTGGTTACAAGGGAAGGCAGTCGGCCAACGTCCTCTTACCACCCATTAAGCACTTAAGTTTGCCAAATCCAACTTTTTTGGATGCTCGTAAAAAAATTGCCGCTTTCAGATTATGTTTCGTCACACTCAAAACGTTTCTCTAGACCCACACAAATCTTCAATGGTACCATCATACACGTGCTAGAAATGAAGATTGCAGGAGGATATCTTTTTGGATCAACTAAAATACGATAATCTAAAGCTGGGGGAGCGCGGAGCTATCATCAGCATTATCGCCTACATATGTTTGACCTTAATAAAACTGATCGTTGGCAATATGGCCGGATCCGAAGCCCTAAAGGCGGATGGATTAAACAATGCCACCGATATTGTGGCCTCCATAGCTGTACTGATCGGTTTGAAGCTTGCCCAACGCCCAGCCGACAAAGATCATACATATGGTCACTGGAGAGCAGAGACCGTTGCGTCACTAGTTGCTTCTTTCATCATGATGGCGGTAGGTTTACAAGTACTGTTTGAAGCCATCGGTTCTGTGTTCAGGGGTACACATGAATCTCCGGATATCATCGCTGCGTACACAGGTATCTTCTGCGCGGTTGTCATGTATGTGGTCTATCGCTATAACAAGAGACTTGCTACACGTATTCAAAGTCAGGCGGTCATGGCTGCAGCTCGAGATAATATCTCCGATGCTTGGGTGAGCACTGGTGCGGTCATTGGAATCGTGGGCTCCCAGTTCGGCCTCCCATGGCTGGACCCTGTAACGGCTGTCATCGTAGGTTTCCTGATCTGCAAGACCGCTTGGGACATTTTCAAGGAAGCCACACATCATCTGACGGACGGTTTTGATGTTGAACTCATTCAGGAGTACAAAAAAACGATTGCCGGAATTGACAGCGTAGAGACAGTTAAAGACGTGAGAGCGCGGAACTATGGCAATAACGTTGTAGTAGACGTTGTCATAACAGTCCATGCTGAGCTGGATCTTCAACAAGCACATGATATCTGTACAGACGTGGAGAACGAGTTAATGGAGGAGCATGACGTATACACCGTTCACGTTCATGTGGAACCTGATATGTTGAAAGAGTGCATTTAATATCAAGATGCTATGATAAAAGAGAGACTCGGCAAAGCAAAAACCAGTGAAGTGTAATTCATTCACTGGTTTTTGCTGATTCCAATTGTTATTCTGGAAACGAATGCACGCGTTATTTATCCTCTACATGACTATCTCGGCAAATTGTAGGTAATCAGATTGTTATATTTATCCGCATGTTTCTGTTCATCCAGAATGATCCCCCACACCGTGTCTTTATATATGCCATAAGGGAGACCAAACTATATTTTCCGATACTTTTCCACGGCCGCCAATTCACCTTGAAACGCCTGTTGCAGCCCAGCAAGATAAGAGGTGACCGTCTCAACCGGCTCACTACTTACGCCCGAAATCTCCTGACCCGTTAGATCTTTGTACATTTGCCGAAACATTTGATTATGTCCGCGTTCATCATTACGGATGCTCGTGATGATGGCAGCCTGATTGGCATCAGGTGACAACTGAATCTAGTGAATCATAGAAAATTTCATCGTTTCGTTCTCCCTGTACAGCCGATTTGATTAATTCAAGTGCTTCGGCTGATGATGTTGCCCATACCGGAGTAAAAGTGTACCTGTAACCATAAGGATATGCCACATACATTACGAATCCCTCCAAGACAAATATGAGTTAAGATATGCACGTATGCCCATCAGCGTTAACCCATATCATATGTCCGGCCTTATTAGTCGAAAGTTTCAGTGAAACTTCACTTGGTATACCTCAATATTTTACTGTAACCATAAGCAAGAACAAATGGCAGGAGGTATGACAAAAAGGTCCAAAGAAGGTTCCATCCATTAAAATAAATGACATGCCCCATCATTTTGGCAAACCATTCGATTAATGTCAGCGACAATGATGCAACAAGGATCGCCAACCATGGCTTGGCACTTTTTACTAAAATAGTATACATCATCAGGCAGCCAGCGATCGGATAGATTCCAAGGTCCATTGGAAGAGCAGCCAAGGATTGATTATGAGTATTCGGAAGAATATTCCAGAAGTAATTAAACCCGATATTGTTGATGGATGCTGAAATAGCCACACCGAGTGGATAATATAGAATAAGGATTGTAAAGTTCCGACGCAGAATCCATACACCCAATATAATGGGAATGACCATACCCAGCAGAATGTTTCCTAACATGCAATTTTCCTCCAAAGCTTTGTTACTTCTGTAGTTTAACTATAAGCCGCATCACTCCGTTGTCTTCTCTTCCAGAAGGCGATCCACCTTATCTGTAAGTGCATCCAATTTTTTATCATAATGCTTGTACGTATAGAATCCAATGACTGCTTTGACTGCAAAAAAGAGCACCGCAGCAATGACAATGAGAATATAATTGTGGGCAAGCTGCCTTAACCAATCGTTAATTGCATTTATCGGATTTCTCTCCCTTCAATGCAAGTGGTTTTGTATAAGGTAACCAACTCCATGGGATATAATGCATATTAGCAAATTCGGAACAGGCATACGCCTTACTCGAAGTGAATGGACAAGTTTCGGTCATGAAAAAAGTCAAGTATAGAACGGCTACGGTTGAGGATATTCATAAAAAGGTGAGTGGCATATCAATAAAGATTTTATGAAAAAAATCCCTCCTCTTCGGATGAAAGAAGAGAAGGGATGATCGTAAACTACCGTATTATTGTCAAATTATTGGTGCTTGCTGAGGATATCAAATATGATCTTGGCATTATCTGTGTTGTCGATCAAACCGGCGAAGCGATGACTTGCGGGTCCGTAGGCATAGACAGGAACATCTTCACCTGTATGTCCACCTGTTGTCCAGCCCGTAAATGAACGGTTATCAATAATCGCTTCAATGGTATTATCAATCTTTGTTACATCCGCAGTTTGGGCTGCTTCTTTCACCGATTGAATCTCTTCAGGTTTCAACTCCAGTTTCAGATAACTTTTCAGTGTTTCTTCAACCGAAGCACCTTTCGCAATTTGTGCTGCCATGAAGTCTGGTGTTCGCAGTGCAGCTTTGATCGGGTCTACGAAGAAGTTGTATTCTCCGTCTTTTCCAAGCGTAAGTCCGCCCGTGGAGTGATCGGCAGTAGCTACGACAAGGGTTTCACCATCTTTTTTGGCAAAATCAATAGCTGCCTGAAATGCTGCTGCGAAATCTTCCATTTCACTCATTGCGCCAACGATATCATTATCATGCCCTGCCCAGTCGATCTGGCTGCCTTCGACCATTAGAAAGAACCCTTTGTCGTTCGAACTGAGGCGATCAATCGCGGTATTGGTCATCTCAGCCAATGATGGCGTTTCAGCAGTACGATCGATCATCTTGTCCAAACCTCCGTCCGCAAACAGTCCCAGCACTTGTTGATTCTTTTCGGCAAGGAGAGCGGAACGATCCGTCACATAGCTGAATCCGGCCTTTTGGAACTCCTTCGTCAGATCCCGACCCTCGCGCACAAAATTGGATTTCCCTCCACCCAGGAGGACATCAACCTTATGCTTGCCATTAATCAACTCATCATAATAATCGTCCGCAATGGCATCCATGTTTTTTCGACTGATATCATGGGCACCGAATGCAGCCGGTGTAGCATGGGTGATCTCCGATGTAGCCACGAGTCCGGTGGCTTTGCCGTTTTCTTTGGCCTGCTCCAGTACGGTTTTGACTTCCTTCTGTGCAGGGTCGACAGCTATAGCAGCATTGTAGGTTTTAACGCCTGCCGACATGGCCGTTGCTGCGGAAGCGGAATCCGTTACATTTTGTTTATCATCATCCGGATAAGTCATTTGTGCACCAACAAGATAAGGGTCGAATACGGTTTTATCCATGCCCTTAGTCGAAGGATCATCTTTCATATAACGGTAAGCTGAAGTATAAGAGGTCCCCATGCCATCCCCAATGAGGAAGATGATATTCTTGATTTGTTTTTTCTCCACACTTACAGCTTGAACGGCACTTGCTTGTCCGGCGGACAAGAGAGTAGAAGCCGATACAGCCAGAGTCAGCGCTACCGCTGGTAATACTCTTTTGGATAATTTCACAGTGATTCCTCCTCGTAATATCTCAACAACAAATAATGAATGCATGAATCTATATTCATTTGTTCATCATTAAGAAGATTAGCATTTATTTGTAAATGAAAACCAAGAATTTTGTATAACTGAGGTAAAATAAACAAAATAAGGCGATGTGTTAATTCTTTGCATGAGGAGCAAGTCAAACAACTCAATCAGGGCAATATGTTTCCCCCGAAAGATTCACATGATCTGCAACATACGAGATTATAAAAACATACTCATTCCGCTGTTTTTGAAGTATGATACAACATAAGTAGAACGCTTTCATTTTTGTATTACTGTTAATATAAAGTCAATTTCATTTCAGGAGGCTCTTTACCATTGACCAAAACAACTCCAACTTATGATGGGTATCTCTTTGTACATTTTATTGGCGAACAACCAGACGGAGAGCAGGTTTATTTCTCCTATAGCGAGGATGGTCTTCATTGGAAGGACCTTAATGACGGCTCGCCTGTACTGTTTTCCGACCTTGGAGAAAAGGGGGTGCGGGACCCATTTCTGGTTCGTTCAGTCAAGGATAATAAATTTTATCTGATTGCTACGGATCTCCGCATCGCAAGCGGCAAAGGATGGACTCATGCCGTTAATGCCGGGAGCCGTGACGTAATTATATGGGAATCCAGCAATCTCGTGAACTGGTCATCCCCATGGAACGTTACACTAGGTGTTGAGGGCGCTGGATGTGTCTGGGCACCCGAAGCTGTGTATGATGAAATAACAGATGAGTTTCTTGTATTTTGGGCTTCTGCGACGCAAGAACCTCAGGAGCAAGAACGAAAACAAAAAATATACAGCGCTCGTACAAAAGACTTTCGTTCGTTCTCGGCATCGGAAAAATACATTGAGCGGGATAATCATATTATTGATACAACGATTCTTCCTGCGGATGGCTCTTATTATCGATACTCCAAGGATGAAACAACCAAAAACATACGGGTAGAAAAAGGAGACTCTCTCGACAAAGAGGCGTTTGTTACGCTGCAAGCCCCGGTACTGGAGGCTGTGGCAGGTGTCGAGGGACCTCAAATCTTTAAATCCAATGACCGGGAGGAATGGTGCCTGATTGTTGATCGATTTGCTGAAGGCAAGGGGTATCTTCCTCTGCTGACTACAGATCTGGGAAGCGGAGAATTCCGAATCGTCCCTGATGGTGAATTCGATATGGGAACGACTCAAAAGCGGCATGGAAGTGTCCTGCCAATCACAGCTGAAGAGTGCAGCCGGCTTCTAGCGGCTTTCGGGGATGGTCATCAGGTGCTTCCCGGACAATATGCCGATCCTGATGTAGCCAAGTTTGAGGATCGTTACTATATGTATCCAACAACAGATGGCTTCGAGGGGTGGTCGGGGACACAGTTCAAGGTGTTTTCTTCTTCAGACCTGAAGCGTTGGCAAGACGAAGGTGTTATCCTTGATCTGGGAACAGAGGATGTGGCCTGGGCAACCGGTAATGCTTGGGCACCGGCAATTGCCAGTCGTAACGGAAAGTTCTATTTTTATTTCTGTGGCAAAATGCTGAACGGCGAGAGTGCCATTGGCGTTGCTGTAGCGGATACACCGATTGGTCCATTCCTGGCCGAGTCGCAACCTTTGATCACCATGGAGCAGTTGAAACGTCTGGGCATTACCATGGGCCAGGCTATTGATCCCTCCATCTATATTGAAGATGATGGAAAACCGTATCTGCTATTTGGCAATGGACATGCTGCCATTGTGGAGCTTAATGAAGACATGATAAGTGTCGTTGAGGACACAATGAGCAATCTGGCGGGCTTGCATGATTTTCGTGAGGCGGTAACCGTTTTGAAGCAGGGTGGACTTTACCACTTTACGTGGTCCTGTGATGATACAGGCAGCGAAGACTATCATGTGAATTACGGTACGTCAGAGCAGTTATACGGTCCAATTACCTATCAACACCCGATTCTGAGCAAAAATGTCGAGAAGGGCATGCTGGGCACAGGTCATCACTGTATATTTAATGATTCCGAAACGGGTCAATACCAGATTGCCTATCACCGTTTTGTGACGCCACTATCCAGGTTTTCCTCCGGAAAGGGGTATCACCGCGAAATATGTATGGACCCGCTTCTGTTTGGTAAGGACGGACTGATTCAGCCGGTTATACTCTAATATAAGACCGTTTAATTAAATCGCTATTTATAAAGACCAGATACAGCATGATTGCCTGTCAAATATCGCTTTTAGCGGTTTTGGCAGGCATTTTTATCATCCACCTGGAACAAGCCGGAACCGTAGGGTTGAGAGGGTATGTGACTTATTAAACGCATTCAGTCCAGAATACGTTTGACATGCGAATCAATAAATCGTATTATTACGATATAACGATTTAGGAGGAATACTTTTGAACACTCCCGCTTTTGACAGCAATAACATTAAGCAGTTCGATGAACCTGCTAATCTGCTGAAAGCTTTATCTCACCCCATTCGTTTATGCATTGTGCGGGGACTGATGATGAAAAAAAAATGTAATGTTTCTTATATGCAGGAATGTCTGGATCTTCCCCAATCTACAGTGTCACAACATCTCCAAAAGCTTCGTAGTGCAGGTATTGTTGCTACAGAGCGCAATGGTCTTGAAGTGAACTACGTGCTTGCTGATCCACGGGTTGAACAGATTATAAATACTTTATTTGAAAAGGATGATTGTGAATCATGAGTAAAAAAGTACTGATTGTTGGCGGGGTAGCTGGAGGTGCATCTTCAGCTGCACGTCTTCGCCGTCTGGATGAACATGCCGAAATTATTATCTTTGAGAAGGGGCCTTATATCTCATTTGCCAATTGTGGCTTACCTTATTATATAGGTGGCTCAATCGATGATCGAGAGCGTCTGCTGGTGCAAACGCCAAAAGGGATGGCAGATCGTTTTCGTATCGATGTGCGCACAAGAAGTGAGGTTGTAGCTATCGATTCGCAGAAGCGAGTGGTTCAGATACAGTCACAGGAGCGCGGTGCATATGAAGAAAGCTATGACGAGTTGATATTGTCACCAGGTGCAAAACCGATCATTCCCGATCTGCCAGGTAAGGATAATCCACTAATTTATACCGTACGTAATATTCCCGATATTGATCGGATCAAAGACCAGGTAAGTTCTTCTAACAACAAGTCTGCGATCGTCATAGGTGGTGGATTTATAGGTGTGGAAATGGCTGAGAATTTAAAGGAAGCTGGTCTGGATGTAACATTGGTTGAGGGGAACGCACAAGTACTCACACCATATGATCCCGAGTTAGCAGCCGCATTAGCACAGGAAATGGAGAATCACGGTGTGAACCTGCTGTTTTCCAAACGTGTTCAGGGATTCCATTCCCTGGAGCAGGGCATAGGGGTTGAACTTGCGGATGGTCATACGCTAACAGCTGACATGGTTATTCTTGCGATAGGTGTAACGCCGGACACCTATTTCTTGAAAAATAGCGGCGTTTCGCTAGGTGCACGTGGACATATTATCGTAAATGAAGCCTTAGAAAGTAGTGTGCCACATATATATGCTGTTGGGGATGCCATCGAAGTAACGGAAACCATTCATGGTACGAAGGCAACGATTCCACTTGCCGGACCTGCCAACAAACAAGGCCGGATTGTTGCTGACCGTATCGCAGGGCTTCATTCTACCTATAAAGGAACACAAGGTACGTCCATTATCAAAGTATTTGGAATGACCGCAGCCACAACAGGCAGTAATGAAAAAACACTACAGCGTCTCGGCGTGGAATATCAAACCGTTATCGTACACCCTGCTTCTCATGCATCGTATTATCCGGGTTCAAGCGCAATTACTCTTAAACTGCTGTTTACTCCGGAAGGTAAAATTTTGGGCGCACAAGCAGTCGGTTATGATGGAGTGGATAAACGAATTGATGATATTGCTGTAGCCATTCATTTCGGAGGACATGTCCGGGATTTGACAGAGCTTGAACTGAGTTACGCGCCACCATATTCTTCTGCCAAAGATCCCGTGAATATGGCTGGATATGCAGCAGAGAATATGATCACTGGACGTGTTCAGACGTTCACCTATAATCAACTGGCTGATCGTCAGCCGGGGCAGTCGATACTTCTGGATGTTCGCAGTGAAATTGAGCATCAAAATGGTCATATTCCGGATTCACTCTCTATTCCAGTTGATGAGCTTCGTGAGCGGTTAGATGAATTAGACCGATCCAAAGAAATTTGGCTATACTGTCAAGTCGGCTTACGTGGTTATACAGCTTCGCAAATTTTGCGTCAGCATGGTTTTAGTGTAAAAAACTTGAGTGGTGGTTATAAAACATACCGTCAAGCCCAGTTTAAACCTGCTCCATTTACTGCTGCAAAACAAGATTATCATGATCCTGCGGTGGACGTTAAGGAAAAGGAGTCTATTCCCACTCCCTCAACACAGCCGCAGCGTATTGATCATGAGTTGAACGTATGCGGATTAAGTTGTCCTGGTCCGCTAATTCAGGTTAAGCAAAAAATGGATCAACTCTCTAACGGAGAAACCCTTCGCGTGAAAGCTTCGGATCCAGGCTTCTATGAAGATGTTAAAGCATGGGCCACGATGTCAGGTTCCACCATCTTGCAGTTGGAAAGAATGAAGGGCGGTACGATTGAGTCTGTCCTTGTTAAAAATACAGCACAACCCGTGTCGGATTCCCCCATCAGCGATCCTGCCAGCACAATGGTTGTCTTCAGTGGCGATCTGGATAAAGCGATTGCCTCACTCATTATTGCAAATGGGGCCGCAGCCAGTGGACGGAAAGTAACTCTATTTTTCACATTTTGGGGATTGAGTATTATTCGTAAGCCGCAACCGCAAAAGTTATCCAAAACCATGATCGGCCGTATGTTTGATATGATGTTACCTCGCGGCAGCCAGAAGCTTGGCATGTCCAAAATGAATATGCTCGGAGCAGGCCCGAAAATAATCCGTGGTTTGATGAAAAAACATCATGTGCCTTCGTTGGAAGAATTGATAGAGAGTGTAATTGCACAAGGAGCAGAGATTGTTGCCTGCCAAATGTCCATGGATTTAATGGGAATTCAGCGTGAAGAATTAATAGACCAAGTTAAAATTGGTGGTGTAGGTTACTATCTTGGACAAGCATCACAAGCAAATCATAATCTGTTTATTTAAAAATTTATCACAAACTCAAAAAAGCGTTGATTCGAATTCGAACCAACGCTTTTTTGGACTTAATCATCAAGTAAACATTGACTTCATTTTTTTGATATTATAATATAAGCATACACTTATATGTGATTGAAGGAGGAAGTGCTATGGATTCTATGCAAGAGGTAGCGGATAAGCTTAAATTGCTCGGTGATAAAACACGCCTTACGATCCTTACACTCCTCAAAGAACGTGAATGGTGCGTGTGTGAATTTGTAGAGATTTTAGACATGTCACAACCTGGAATTAGTCAACATTTGCGCAAACTGAAGGATCAAGGCTTGGTTAAAGAAAGTAAGCGTGGTCAGTGGGTATACTACTCTTTAAATGTAGAGAATACACCCTATATTTCATCTGTCCTGGAATTGATGCCGGATACAGCAACTATTCTTAAATCGTTAAATAAAGAAAACTTTACATCAGTATGTAATTAATTTTGATCAATATATAAGCATATCATTATATACCAATGTAAATTAAGATGAACTGAAAGGGGGTGTATCGTTTTGTTTTCTACGCTGTTAGCCTGCATCATCTTTTTGATTACACTTGTACTCGTTATTTGGCAGCCTAAAAACCTGTCCATTGGTTGGTCTGCTTGCGGCGGAGCAATCCTTGCTTTACTTGTGGGTGTGGTCAATTTGGAAGATGTATGGGATGTAACACGAATCGTATGGAACGCCACGCTTGCTTTTGTCGCAATCATTCTGATCTCATTAATTCTGGATCGTATTGGTTTTTTTGAATGGGCTGCCTTACATATGGCCAAAGCCGCTCATGGCAATGGTGTACGTATGTTTATTTATGTCTCCATCCTTGGTGCAGTGGTTTCTGCTTTCTTTGCCAATGATGGAGGTGCACTGATTCTGACACCGATTGTTTTAGCCATGGTACGTGCACTGAATTTCGATGAGAAGAGAGTATTTCCATTTATTATCGCCAGTGGATTTATTGCGGATACAACTTCCTTGCCATTGGTTGTAAGTAACCTGGTCAACATAGTGTCTGCCGATTTCTTTGGTATTACGTTTATGGAGTACGCAGGAAGGATGTTTGTTCCAAATCTATTCTCACTGGCGGCGAGTATAGGTGTACTGTATCTCTTTTTCCGCAAGAGTATTCCCAAACGATTTGATGCCAGTGAATTGAAACCTCCGATAACTGCCATTAAGGATATGAAGATGTTTCGGTTGTCGTGGGTGGTGTTAGCGGTTCTTCTCATTGGATACTTTACCAGTGAATTTATCGGAATTCCCGTATCTCTTGTGGCAGGTATTGTCGCGATATTCTTCCTGATCATGGCTTCCCGCAGTTCAGCTGTACCAGCAACATTGGTTGTCAAAGAAGCGCCGTGGGCCATCGTATTTTTCTCCATCGGCATGTATGTCGTGGTTTATGGTCTACGTAACGTAGGTTTGACCGATCTGTTGGCCGTAGTCATTCAGGCTGTGGCTGATCAAGGATTGTTTGCTGCAACAATGGGTATGGGCTTTATCGCGGCAATCATCTCATCCCTAATGAACAATATGCCTACCGTGTTGATTGATGCGCTTGCCATTGATGCAACCACAGCTACAGGGACTATTCGGGAGGCGCTTATCTATGCCAATATTATTGGCTCGGACTTAGGTCCCAAGATTACCCCGATTGGTTCACTTGCGACCCTGCTTTGGCTTCATGTACTTAGCACCAAAGGTGTCAAAATCTCATGGGGCACTTACTTCAAGACGGGTATCATAATCACCATTCCGACTCTGTTTATTACGCTAGTGGGTCTGTATCTGTGGTTAAGCATTCTATAATTAAAAAAACGAGGAGACGATGACATGAGTAAAAAAACACTGTACTTCCTGTGCACAGGCAACTCTTGCCGGAGCCAAATGGCCGAAGGCTGGGCCAAGAAATATCTGAGTGAGGACTGGAATATCTATAGTGCAGGAATCGAGGCACACGGTCTGAATCCAAAAGCAGTGGAAGCCATGAAAGAAGTTGACCTGGATATTTCTACTCAAACTTCCGATATCATTGATTCAGAGTTGTTGAACAATGCTGATTTCGTAGTCACGTTGTGTGGGGATGCCGCAGATAAATGTCCAATGACGCCTCCACATGTGAAGCGAGAACACTGGGGATTTGATGATCCTGCCAAAGCGCAAGGTACAGATGAAGAGAAATGGGCGGTGTTCCAAAGAGTTCGAGACCAGATCGGGGAACGTATTAAAACATTTGCTGAAACCGGAAAATAATACAAACCTGCCTGAGCAGGATAATTGAATGAATACCGAGAGGATGCCACGATAAGTGGCATTTTTTTTGTTCAAAAAAAATGAACGTTTCATTCAGAAACGGTTCTTTGACTTACCTATAACACCAACATAGAGTTGACAAGGAGGGGGGGGTTCATTTTAGCTATCCAAATGAGAAGCATATACCCCCTTGACTTTCCCCTATACGGGAAACTATATACTCGCATTATGTTAATAGATTGGAGATGATATGTTGTTCAAAATCAGTGCGTTTTCCAGGCTAAGTAGGGTCTCATTAAAAACACTGCGTTATTATGACCAGATTGGCATACTTAAGCCGAGAAAGGTAGATCACGATACGGGTTACCGTTACTATTCCGCAGATCAGCTCCTCGAGCTCAACCGAATCTTCATTTATAAAGAATTGGGCTTCACGTTGCCACAAATCACACAGCTGTTACAGGAACATATTACATTGGAGAATATTCAAGGCATGTTTAAGCTAAAAAGAAGCGAAATTCAGCAGATTATTAACACGGAACAAGCCAAACTTGTCCGGATTGAGGAACGCATGCAGCTTATAGAGGAAGAGGGGCACGTCGAAACTGGGCAAGAAATCCGAATCAAAGAGGAAGGTGCTCGGCAGTTTCTTTTTCAGACAGGGTGCGGGAGGGAAGAGGAGATTCCGAGTTTATTTCGTCAGTTTGATCAGTCATTAACAAAAGAAATGCGCCAACTGATCAACGGACCTCAGGTTGTTTTGTGGAAAGAAATCGCAGGACAAGAGGAAGAGTTCGAGTTTGAAATAGGTTACTTCTTAACTTGTGAGTTGCGATCACCTCCCGACCCATTTCAACTGCGGACTCTTCCTGCTGAGCCCATGATGGCCACCATAGCTTATCGTTCCAATGCCACCTTTGCCTGCAAAGCCTGTGTTCATTTAGCTACATGGATTGAGAATAATAACTATCAGATCAAGGAGAACGGAGCTGGTAGGGAATTATATTTACCCTTATCTCAAGAACAAGATGTACAGTTTATAGAAATACAAATTCCAATACTAAATAGATAACTGAAGAAGACGGAGTGGATTAAAGTGAAAAATAAATGGATTATCTATATCTTGGCATTGGCTGTTTTTCTGATCGGAACCCTTGAATACATTATTACAGGAGTCATAGAAATGATCGCCTCAGACTTGAGCGTATCTACTTCCGAAGTGGGTTTACTGGTGACTGTATTCGCTCTGGCAGCGGCCATTATCGCTCCGATTCTCATTGCAATTACAATAAATATGGATCGCAAGAAGTTGCTGTTGTTTGCCCTCAGTGTGTTTATTGCCAGCAACGGACTTATGCTTGTTGACCTTTCTTACGAAACTTTACTATGGGTGCGAATTATTCAAGGGGCTAGCGGAGGAGTGGCTACCGTAGTAGCAATGGCCGTGTCGACACGACTGGTTGAAAAAGAAAAAAGGGGCAATGCCATCGGCATCATTTTGATGGGGCTAAGCAGTTCGCTAGTACTCGGTGTCCCTCTAGGCACATTTTTTAGTGAAATGTTTGGATGGAGAGTTCTATTTGTTTTAATCGGTTTGTTAAGTGTTCTTCCATTACTTATTATCTACAAAAAGGTTCCGGCAATCAAAGAGGAAGAAAAAATCACCCTCAGAATGCAGCTCTCCATTTTAAAAAATCCACTCATTCTGACTGCCTTGCTTATTACGTTATTGTATATCGGCGGCTATTCGACACTGTTCACGTATATTACGCCTTTCTTGCAAGCTACATCGACTCTTACCATGACCGAGATAAGCGGTGTTCTGTTTCTCGCGGGAATTTGCAGCTTTGTCGGATCAAAAGTTGGTGGACAATTGGCAGATGCAAAGGGATCAAAGTTTACAATTTGTCTAGGCCTTCTGTTACAAGGCGTAACTCTTCTTTTGTTTGCTCTAGCTGGAGTTAATCTTGTGATGTTAATCTTGGTTTTAATGATTTTTATGTTGGCAACGTGGAGCATATCTCCGGCCCAGCAACTATATCTGGTTACACTGGCACCTCGTAATCCCGACATTGCCCTTAGCGTAAATACGTCATTTATCCATTTTGGTTTTGCGCTGGGTTCTGGATTAGGTGGGCTTGTGATCAGTCGTACATCTGTCCTGTATTTAAATTGGTTGGGTTTTGGAGCTGTAGGAATTGCTTTACTTCTTGCCATACTGCTATTTAAGAAATCGAGAAGCAGGACTGGAACGACAGATCCAGTGTAATTTCAGTAATGTTAATTCTTGCTTCTAAAGTACTTGGCTTTGTTGAGATGCAATCATCCGTTATATGTAAAATAAAAAAGATCTCTTCAGCATTCACTGCAAAAGAGATCTTTTTGGTGTATAACAAAGTTATAATGAGAATCGCATTACATCATCATGGCAGAATAGAGCATGAGATATCAAAATAAATAAGAGCGGAGATTATTATGCGAGAATACATCATCGGAATTGACCTGGGTGGAACCAATATTAAGTCCGCCATTTTCAACCTGGAGTTTCAAAAAATTCACGAAAGATCTGACCCTACAGAAGCGGCAAAGGGACCATCTCATGTATTAAACCGAATGGTAGGCATTATTCAAGAGATGCTGACGTATGAGGGAATCCAGCCAGAATCTATTCTATGCATGGGTATGGGCATTCCTGGATTATTAGATCCTGAGCAGGGGCTCTCTCTATTTTCACCTAATTTTCCAGACTGGGAAAACATTCATGTCGTGAATCATATGAAAAATCATTTTGAATTCCCTGCTTATATCGACAATGATGTTCGGGTAAATCTCTATGGTGAATGGCTGTTCGGTGCAGGCAGCGGATATAAAAACCTGATATTGATAACGTTAGGCACTGGTCTTGGATCTGGTATTGTCAATGACGGAAAGGTTATTTACGGTACTACTTCGAGTGCGGGTGAAATCGGTCATATGAATATGTACCGAGAGGGGCGCCCATGTCGTTGTGGAAGCTCGGGCTGTCTGGGAAGATACGTGTCCTCAATAGGAATGGTCAGAACCCTTACAGACAAGCTTGAGGAAGGGCGCTCAAGCATGATTTTGAAGTGGGTGGAAGGGAATTTGACGGCAATTACTGCCCGTATGATCTCGGAAGCATACGATCTTGGAGATTCACTTGCTGTTGAGGTTATGCATGAGACCGGAGAGATTCTTGGATTTGGTCTTTCCAATGTAATTAATCTATTCAATCCGGAAGTGATTATCGTTGGTGGAGGAATGTCGGCAGCGGGTGATCGCTTGCTGAATACAGTACGAGACACGGTTAAAAATCATGCATTGCATCTCTCATCAGGTGTTTGTCATATCGTACAAGCAAAGTTAGGTGGGCAAGCAGGAATGATCGGCGCAGCTGCATATGCAAAAAATAAGTTTCCATTATAAGGTATCACAATATGATAATTGATCAATTATGCTTGAGAATATGTCATTGCATCATACAGTCTAAAACCTTAACTTAAATGACAGCAGAGAACGCTAACAACCTCGATGACGTTTATACCGGTTGGATGGCTAAGTTATGTATAAACACCCATTCGACAGCGTGGGAATTTTCCCATTGATCTACGTACATCCCGCTTAAAAGTGAGATTTATCTCCCAACTCTGTTATGTCAGCCGCGACACCTTCAGGTCGTTTATGAAACTGTTTAGGCGAGGAACCGGTCATTTGTTTGAACTGCCTGCAAAAATGCTCGACATTACGGTAACCGCATCGATCAGCAATCTCTGCAACCGTATACAGATGATGTCTGAGATATTCTTTGGCCAAACGTATTCGGCTATGAATAACATCCTCCATACACGAGAGGCCAAACGATTTCTTGTACATCAACTGCAGGTACCCCGGACTGACGTTTATGATCTTCGCCATTTCTGATATTGTCCACGGATGACTGGGATGGTTATGAATTGCCGTTCGAAGCTTCAACAGAGGATAGTGCTGAGGACTAATATCCTCTTGGACACAAGACTCAAGCAATTTATTGAACAAGGTTCGCAGCAGGCAATTGATGGACGATTCCCGGTAATCGTTCTGAAAAGAATGCTCTGCAACAAGCAGTTGGAACAGCTTATGACAGTATTCCGGATCATCCAGCGGGAAAGGTGTGCCTGACGGAAGGGAGGTATCGGTTACAAACGGTTCATCACTTTCAAAACGAATCCAATCATTAATATAGCGCTCTGAACAAGCCCGATAATATATTTTTTGATAAGGTTTGAAAAGCACAGCACAATGAGCCGGGTATTCCTTGAGTTGTCCATCAACCCAGAACTGTGCAGGGGTCTGTGTAATAACCAATAGCCAGGCGTCATGCCCTTCAGGGATATCAAAAACAAAATGGTTCTGATGTACCGCGTCACATTCCACGTAAAAAATAGAGGTCATGGTTGTTCCCCTTCTCTTTAAGTTGTAGATAAGAATAGTCAATACACTTTTTAAGCTATTTTCTATTATACGAGAGTTATCTTCATTTCATAGAACAAATGTACTATTACGATTATATGAGGAGTGTAGTTGGAATGAACAAGCAGGGGTTCAACCCTTATCTTCCATCCTGGGAGTACGTACCTGATAGTGAGCCTTATGTATTCAATGAACGAGTGTATGTGTATGGTTCACATGACCGTTTTAACGGACATGCCTTCTGTCTGAACGATTATGTATGCTGGTCTGCACCCGTGAATGACCTTGGAGATTGGAGAAATGAAGGGGTAATTTACCAAAAAACAGATGACCCGCTGAATCCCAATGGACATATGTGCCTGTATGCTCCAGATGTAACAGTGGGTCCCGATGGGCGGTATTATCTGTATTATGTGCTGGATAAGGTACCCATTGTTTCGGTGGCTGTATGTGATACACCTGCCGGCAAATATGAATTCTATGGTTATGTACAATATGGCGACGGCACTCGTCTGGGTGAAAGAGAAGGGGACGAGCCCCAGTTCGATCCAGGTGTGATGACTGAAGGACAGCACACTTATCTGTATACCGGCTTCTGTGCGGCCGGAGATCAATCAAGACATGGCGCGATGGCCACGATGTTAGGTCCGGATATGCTGACGATTGTGGAAGAACCGGTATTCGTAGCACCGAGCGAACCTTATAGTCAGGGCAGTGGTTATGAGGGCCATGAATTTTTTGAAGCGCCCTCCATCCGGAAGAGAGGGGATACTTACTACCTAGTGTATTCCTCCATCGTTATGCATGAATTATGTTATGCCACCAGCCTATTCCCAAATAGAGGATTTACATATCAGGGCGTCATCGTAAGCAACTGCGATCTCCATATCGACTCCTACAAACCTGCTGACAAACCCATGTATTATGGAGGCAATAACCATGGCAGCATTGTGGAGATCAGCGGAGACTGGTATGTCTTCTATCACCGTCATACCAATGGGGATGCATTCAACCGCCAGGGCTGTATTGAGAAGATATCATTTGAAGAGGACGGCAGCATTCCTCAGGTGGAGATGACCTCCTGTGGTCCGAGCGGGAGACCGCTTGAAGGTAAAGGCGAGTACCCCGCATATATTGCATGTAATCTTTTGACCAGAGATGATCAGAAGTACACCGGAGGTTTCGGGGCAGGAGCCTGGCTGGACAGCCGCTTTCCGAAGATCACACAGGATGGTAGAGACGGTGATGAAGAAGTCGGATATATCGCCAATATGGTTGAATCCGCGACGGCAGGTTTCAAATTCTTCGATTGCCGAGGAATTCGCCAGGTCTCGATCAAGGTACGGGGATACTGTCACGGGGTATTTGAGGTCAAAACCGCATGGGACGGTCCTGTCCTGGGTACAATCCCGGTACATTTCACAAATCATTGGAAACCCTATTCAGCCGAGATAACGATTCCGGATGGTATACAGGCTTTGTATTTTACGTACAGAGGTTCAGGAAGTGCCAGCCTTGCATCATTTATTTTAGCGTAATCCTCCAAACATGATCTGAGCAATCCAGGCAAAACAAAGCAGCTGCTGGTCATTCAGTGGCTGCTTTGTTGACCGATCAGCCTCTGCGGATCAGACAATTGAGGTTTTTTATCATTAAACTTTTAGTTATCCGCATCGTTGGATTCTCCGGCTTGCTGCGAATGACTGCGAAATTCACTTGGCGCGATGCCTGTCCACCGCTTGAACTGGCGGCTGAAATGCGCATTGGTCTTATACCCCAGCATCATCGCAATATGATCTATGTTGAGGTCGGTTTGCTTTAACAAGCGCTGCGCTTCGTTCAGAAGGGTTTCCGATAGAAACTTGCGCGGAGCGATGCCGTATACCTGCCGAAAAATACGATTAACCTGTGACGGGCTAATACTCAGCGATTTGGCAATGTCCTGAATCCAGGTTCGCTCACTCTCCTGAATTTCCCCGTGAAGATGGATATATCTTACCGAATCCTCAATGTGCTCGGCAATCTGCTGGGCAATGGTTTCTTTTCTAGACAACGTAACGGATGCTTGCTGAGATAACTGGCCGACCAGGGAACCAAGCAGTTCAAACACAGCGGCATGTACCTTCATTTGTTTGGAGGAAGATAGCGAGCTAGACAAATGCTCTGTAGCCAGACCATACAAGGTAGACAGGGAAGAAGAGAGCCCCAGAGCCAAATTCGAATTTGCCGGATAATAGATGTCTTTGCAACGGTTAAGTTCTCTGCAAAAGGATGTATCGTGTATGCTGAAATGGACGGAAAAATAAGTGAACCCCTCCGGTCCGGCTCCCGTGCAAGAGTGGGTCATACCAGGCCGGATGAACAGAAGGTCGCCAACCGACTGACGGTAAGACTGCCCGTTGACAACCATGTTCATCTGCCCGTCCATCATCCAGTGGACTTCATACATTGAATGTTCGTGAGACGGATAAGTCCAGCTGGAATCTACTTTTCTTGCATGCAGCCCCAATAATTGAAAAGACATGCGAACATCGGGCAGACGACCTAAATACACAGCATCCGAAAGCTTGGTCACAACAAGCCAACCCCCTTGTACTATTCTATATTCCAAAATCCTGTCATCGGAGTATCCTCGTAAATCATCTTTAGTTCAACGGATCTAACCTCATCTTAACAGAAAAAAAATGCGTGAAAAGGGTAAATCGTCGGAGTGATTAGAACATCGTCATGAACCATAGCGGGTGCTATGGTAGTATTATCAACCCGATGGGGAAAAATGGAGGCAAGCTTGAATGAGAATTATTCGATTTCTGGACGGACAACAGAAGTGGCTGGCAGCCGTTACGGATGATGAACAAGCGTATCGTTTGCCGCAAGCAGATTTTATGACTTTGATCTATCAAGCAAGAAAGCAGGGGGTTTCCCCAGTTCAACTTATTGAAAGCGCTTTTAAACCGTTAAACAAGTTAACTGACGATTGGACTTCCTTGCATCTAATCACTCCATTGGATGCTCCGGAAGTATGGGCGGCGGGTGTGACTTATCAGCGCAGCCGGGAAGCCCGAAATTATGAAGCAACGGAAGGCAAGCTGGATGCAAAGACCTTTTACGATAAAGTTTACGATGCCGAAAGACCGGAGATCTTTTTTAAATCTACAGCAGCCCGCACCGTCGGACCCAATGAGGCTGTCACACTTCGCAGCGATTCCAATTGGCAGATCCCGGAGCCTGAGCTGGGGTTGGTGCTTGCCGCGGATGGCAGCATTGTGGGATACATCGTTGGCAATGACATGAGCTGCCGCGATATTGAAGGGGAAAACCCGCTGTATCTGCCACAAGCAAAAATGTGGCGCAATTCTTGCTCCATAGGGCCAGCCATTCGTCTGGCGGAAACGGTGCAGAATCCATATGCGTTCAACATCGTCTGCGAGATATATCGCGAAGGTGAAGTAGTTGTCAAAAGCGAGGCAAGCACAAGTGAGTTAAACCGAAAACTCGATGAGCTGGTCTCCTTTCTGGCCAGAGATAACGATCTGTTTGACGGTACGGTGTTATTGACAGGCACAAGCATCGTGCCACCTAATGATTTTACACTTGCACCCGGGGACCGCATTGAAATATCCATTAGCGATATCGGGACACTTATTAATCCAGTCATTTCAAACTAATGTACAAGGAGGATGAATGCGATGACCACATTTCAGGTAGAGCAGACATACAGCAATTACATTAACGGAGAATGGGTGAAGGCGACGTCCGGTGAAACCGAACCGAGCATCAATCCGGCGAATCGGAAGGAGGTAGTTGGCTACGTACCCACCTCCGGCGTAGAGGATCTGAACCGGGCTGTCGCAGCGGCGAAGGAAGCAGCAAAAGATTGGCGGAGGTTATCGGGTGCGGAACGCGGCAACTATCTATTTCAAGCAGCCAATGTGCTGGAACGCCGGGCCGATGAAGTTGCAGAGGCGATGACCAGGGAAATGGGCAAAACACTCCCTGAAGCCAAAGGAGAGACACTGCGCGGTGTCGCGATCTTAAGGTATTACGCCGGAGAAGGCATGCGAAAAACCGGTGATGTCATTCCATCAACGGACAGCGAAGCGCTGATGTTTACAACCCGCGTACCCCTTGGCGTTGTAGGGGTTATTGCTCCTTGGAATTTCCCGGTAGCCATTCCGATTTGGAAAACGGCTCCGGCCTTGATTTACGGCAATACGGTTGTGTTGAAGCCTGCTCAGGAAACTGCGGTCACGGCAGCTAAAGTAATGGAGTGTTTCGAAGAGGCGGGCATTCCGGCAGGCGTTCTTAATCTGGTATGCGGTAGAGGCTCAGTGATCGGATCTGCACTTGCTGAGCATCCGGATGTGGGCGGAATAACGTTCACAGGCTCCAATGAAGTGGGCAAACGTGTCGGCGGCGCAGCACTGGCACGTGGGGCCAAGTATCAACTTGAAATGGGTGGGAAAAACCCGATTATTATCGCGGCTGACGCTGACCTGGATTTGGCTGTGGAAGCCACCATCAGCGGGGGGTTGAAATCGACCGGGCAAAAATGTACGGCCACCAGCAAGGTCATTATTGAACGAAACGTATACGATGCTTTCAAAGAAAAGCTGCTCTCGCAAATCCAGGAAATCCGGTTGGGTGACGGCATGTCTTCTGGAAGCTGGATGGGTCCATGTGCAAGTGAAGGACAGCTCAATACCGTGTTGAGTTATATTCAAAAAGGCCAGGATGAAGGTGCCGTTCTGCTCGCTGGCGGAAAAAGAGGGGACGGTCCTGGACTGGAAGAGGGATTCTATGTGCAACCGACCGTATTTGAAGGGGTCGAATCCCATATGTCCATCGCCCGGGAAGAAATCTTTGGCCCGGTTCTGGCCTTGATTGCGGTAGATTCCTTGGAGGAAGCCATCGAAGCGGCTAATGATAGCGATTATGGCTTGAGTGCTTCCATCTATACACAGAACGTCGGAGCCATGTTGTCTTTCATCCGGGATATGGATGCAGGACTGGTCAGAATTAATGCAGAAACGGCCGGCGTAGAGCTGCAGGCTCCGTTCGGCGGAATGAAGATGTCAAGTTCACATTCAAGAGAACAGGGGCAAGCGGCTATCGAATTTTTCACGGCCATCAAAACGGTCTTCGTGAAGTCATAAACTGTGGGAGGCTACCATGTACGAACAGATTACGTCGATTATGGGAGAGACCGCATCCAACTGCTTTGATATCATAGCCCATGCTCCAGGGGCTGCCGGACGTCTTCCTTTAACGGATGATTTGCTGCGGAATGCTCCAAGCGGCGACTTGTTTGGCATGTCCCAGAATGTTGGAATGGGCTGGAAGCCTGGGGAATTGAACGGAAAACAATTTCTGATCTTGAGTACACAAGGTGGAATACGCAATGAAGACGGCAGCCCGGCAGCACTCGGTTACCATACGGGCCACTGGGAGGTCGGCCTGCTGATGAAGGCTGCCGCAGAAGAACTGTCAAGCCGTGGAGGAATCCCGTTTGCCGGATATGTCAGCGATCCGTGTGACGGCAGATCACAGGGGACAACCGGCATGTTTGACTCGCTTCCGTACCGGAATGATGCCGCTATGGTATTTCGCAGACTGATTCGCTCGCTGCCAACGCGTAGAGGCGTGCTTGGTGTCGCCACTTGTGACAAAGGTCTTCCAGCGATGATGCTCGCGCTTGCCGGCATGCCTCAATTGCCTGGTGTAATCGTTCCCGGTGGCGTCACACTTCCGCCTACCGATGGAGAGGACGCCGGTAAAATTCAGACCATCGGTGCACGGTATGTCAACGGGGAACTTTCTCTGGAAATGGCGTCGGATTTAGGATGCCGAGCTTGTGCTACACCGGGAGGAGGCTGTCAGTTTCTAGGTACCGCGGCTACAGCCCAGGTTGTAGCAGAGGCATTGGGTATGACAGTGCCACATGCCGCGCTTGCACCTTCCGGGCAGCCCATCTGGTTTGAAATGGCGCGCCAATCGTCACGTGCACTCATCCATATGGAGTCTCAGGGGATGAGGATGGCAGACATTGTCACGGATGCATCCATTCGCAATGCGATGACCGTTCATGCCGCGTTTGGCGGATCGACCAATCTGCTTCTTCACATACCGGCCATTGCCCATGCTGCCGGTTTAACCGTACCCACGGTACAGGACTGGATACAGGTCAACAAAAATGTTCCGAGGCTGGTTAGTGCCCTGCCAAACGGACCGATCTTTTATCCGACCATACGTGTCTTTCAGGCCGGAGGCGTACCGGAGGTCATGCTCCACCTCAGACAGCTTGGTCTGTTGGATGAGTCTGTACCAACGGTTACAGGTACTTCATTGGGTCAGGTACTGGATTGGTGGGAATCGTCGGAACGGCGTCATCTCATGCGGAAGCAGTTAAAAGAGCAGGACGGCATTGATCCGGACAGTGTCATCATGAGTGTAGAACACGCTCAGCGGCTTGGAATCTCATCGACCGTAACATTTCCAACCGGGAATATCGCTCCAGAAGGTTCTGTCATCAAATCCACCTCTATTGATCCTGCTGTGCTGGATGAGCATGGCGTATACCGTCATCGCGGCAGAGCAAAGGTGTTTACCACTGAACGTGAGGCGATCCATGCGATTAAAACCGGAGGTATTCTGGCTGGAGATGTTGTTGTGCTTCTTGGGCGAGGTCCATCGGGAACCGGAATGGAGGAGACGTACCAGCTTACATCTGCGCTTAAACATTTGCCTTTTGGCAAATACGTGTCACTGATTACGGATGCCCGGTTCTCCGGTGTTTCCACCGGAGCGTGTATTGGTCATGTTGGCCCTGAAGCGCTGGCAGGCGGACCGATTGGCAAGCTGCGGAACGGAGACCTGATTGACATCGCGGTTGATCGTAACACGCTGGAGGGCAGCATTAACTTTGTCGGAGAAGGAGATCTGGAGTTTTCGCCGGAAGAAGGTGCTCTCATCCTGGCACAAAGACCCTTTCATCCGGATATGAGGCCTGATGAAGCTTTGCCGGATGATACAAAGCTCTGGGCTGCATTGCAATCGGTCAGTGGTGGAACATGGAGAGGGAATGTATATGATGTAGAGCGTATTATAACTGCTCTGGAAGCCGGCAAAAAAGCGCTGGGCTGGTACTGATTTCTACCTTTTGTGTATCTGCTGTTGTACAGATCATCACTTTCATACCGGAGGTTTCTTCCATGAACATGACCAAGAAAATGATCACCAATCCCATCCTCCCCGGATTTCATCCAGATCCGTCCATATGCCGGGCGGGAGAAGATTATTATATCGCCACGTCCACCTTTGAATGGTTCCCTGGTGTACGGATTCATCATTCCCGGGATCTGGTTCATTGGCGGCCAATCGCTTCTCCGCTGACTCGTGTAACGCAGTTGAACATGGAGGGCAACATTAATTCTGGAGGCGTATGGGCACCCTGTCTTAGTTACAACAACGGTGTGTTTTACCTGATCTACACCGATGTCAAAAGCCGGGTAGGCGCTTTTAAAGATACCCACAATTACCTTGTGACAGCAACGGATATCGAGGGCCCTTGGTCCGATCCGGTGTATCTGAACAGCAGCGGCTTTGATCCTTCCCTGTTTCATGATGAAGACGGGCGTAAATGGCTGGTCAATATGATATGGGATCACCGTAAGGGCAAAAATCGGTTTGCAGGCATCGTTCTTCAGGAATATTCCGTCAAGGAACATAAGCTGATCGGACCGGCCATGAACATATTTAAGGGAACAGAATTAGGCCTGACCGAAGCACCCCACCTGTATAAACACAACGACTATTATTATCTCATTACGGCTGAAGGTGGAACCGGTTATGAGCATGTGGTTACCGCAGCACGTTCCCGTACGTTACAAGGCCCTTACGAGGTCGATCCTGCCAATCCGATCCTCACTTCATATGGCAGACCGGATTTAGCTCTGCAAAAGGCAGGCCACGGTAGTCTAGTCGAAACGCATACCGGCGAATGGTACATGGCTCATCTGGTCGGACGACCCGTTCATCACAAATATTGCATTCTTGGACGTGAGACCGCACTTCAGCCCTGTACGTGGAGCGAGGACGGCTGGCTGAGACTTGCGAGCGGTGACCGATATCCGGAGGTTCAGGTGCCTGCACCGATGATCCCGTCCCATCCGTTTGAGCCGATTGCTGAAATGGATGACTTTGATCACTTTGAGCTTCGGCAGGATTGGAATACACTTCGCATTCCACCCGATTCGACTTGGGTCAGCTTGACGGAACGTCCCGGTTACTTGCGCTTGCACGGCATGGAGTCGATGAGTTCAACGCACAGGCAAAGCATGATCGCACGGAGACTTCAGGCCTTGGAGTGTGAAGCCGAGACGTGTCTGGAATTTGCGCCGGACCATCCACAGCAAATGGCAGGATTGATTTTGTACTACGATACCCAGGACTATCTCTACTTACGTGTAACTTATCATGAGGATAAAGGGCTCTGCCTGGGGATCATTCAGTCCAAATACGGGGTATACGACGAACTGCTGGAGGATATTCCGCTAGAGTCGGTGAGCACGCTCCGTTTAAAGGCTGTGGTGGATCAAGATCGCGCCCGCTTTTACTATGCGATAAATAGTGATTCATCCTGGAATACAGCAGGCGAGTGGGTTGATATCACACATCTGTCCGATGAATCTCCGGAGTATATTCGGTTTACGGGAACCTACATCGGACTTTGTGTGCAGGATCTCGGCGGAACCCGAAAACATGCCGATTTTGATTACTTTATGTATAAAGAGACAAAGCATGCAGCTGCGGGAGGGGAATGAGAGGAGAGGCCTGTCAGATTTAACCGCGCGAGATTAACTTAGAACTTTTGAAACCAAAATGGTAAAAAGACCTTACGTTCGCGGAAACGTTAAGGTCTTTTTATCATTTTGCAATAGAAAAAATCGTAGCCTATATTTTGTAATGAGGAAATTATAGAAAGCTTAAAATAGTTGATATTTAGTATGTTTTAATTGATTTGTTCAATACTCACAACCGTTCTAATGGGTGGCGAGGGTTCTAGTTGGTCAAAGCCAGCAGTGATTCTTACTCTTTGGCCTATCTCAATTGTTTCATATGTTTCTCTATCGACCAAATAATACGAAGCTTCCTGGTCTTGTGCTAGTTCTATAAAATCCTCAAGATTTCCATTCTCCAGATCTTCCTTACTTATATTTTGTAGTACAAGAAATTTGTACTTGTCATTTTCATCTGTTTTAAATACTACAGTGCCCTCGAAAACTGGATAATTCTCTTTCTCATCCTTGTTAGAACAGCCCGCAAGTATAATCATACTAATGAAGATAAACAATATTATTTTTTTCATAATAACCTCCTTGATTTGAAATAAAGTTTTCCCCTTGCTTTTAAGTATACCCTACATAAAAAAAGCAAATTATTACTAAAAGGTAGTTCATACGAGAAAAGTATGAAACATGGCTTGAGGATTCCTTTAAATAATAAGTTCCTAGAGTAGAAAAAAACAAAAAAAGAGGTCACGACGATGGATAGCCTAAAATGGATTCAAAGCTGGTATTATGAAAATTGTGACGGCGATTGGGAGCATTCATACGGTGTGCGAATTGATACGGTGGATAATCCTGGTTGGTCTGTCGAAATCGATTTGACGGATACATATTTAGAAGATGTGCCATTTGATTCGATTGAAGAAGAGAGAAATGAAGAAGATTGGTTCTACTGTATCGTGAGAGATGGCGTGTTTCACAGTGCAGGGGGAGCAAAAAATTTAGAAGAGATGCTTAATTGCTTCAAAAATTGGGCTTCAAGTTTGGATAGAAGTTAATGATGCATTGACTCAGGATGAGGCCTTGATTGGCTAAATGTCTTTTAGTTTTTTTATTAATAAACCATGGAGAGGATCAGATGATGTATCTAAAAGAATTCGATTTAGATTTACCGTATATTGTAGATGATGAAAATATTGAATCTATAATGACAAAACAAAAATGTGAGTACAACGAAGCAACAAAATTAGATTATGCATTGAATTGGAAATGGAAAAGACGCTCTTTTAGTTTGGAAACCCGCTGTATTACAGCGATGTATGAACGGCTGTTGGGGAAATACAAAACGAAAGATTGTTGGAAAGTTCTAATAGAATGTGTAGAAAACATTACGGATGAACGTATTGTTAACGATTCTGGTGTGTGTTCGGTACCAATACAATTTAGTTTGAATGACTTTAGTGCAAAAAATGAGTTGGAGAAAAAAAAGACTACGCTTCGACTGCTAATGGAAGGCATAGAGAAACTGGTTCTTTGTAATAATTGGGATATTGATCCGTTTAGGGAGATAGCTTTGCAAATCGAGGAGTTAGAGTATGTAAATGAATGGACTTGGAAAAAAGACGTAAAGAGCCCTAATAAGAAGTACATTGCTAAAGTCATATGTCATCATAACGTAGAAAGTATGAATATATTCCTATCTATTTTACAACCTGATGGCACGCAAGTACTTTTAGAGAAAGTCATATCAGAACAACCAGATGAATTTGCCTATGCTGAACATCTAAGGGAGCTTACATGGGTATCTGATTTCGAAGTTGCTTTAATTAATAAAACAGGCACTGAAAAATTTTCTGTAACCCTAGAACATTAATTATTCTGCTGTTAGAACTTCAATTAAGAAGGCTTCGTCAAATAAAAAAGAAATAGTAAGGGATAATAATAATGAAAAAAGAGTTTCGGTGAAGATAGGAGATGTCTTTTCAATAAGACTTAATCAGGATCGATATTATTATGGACAAGTTGTTTCTGAACTCGAATCTTGGTCACCTGTTAGTCTTGAAATAGCAGTCTTTGCTAGGTTTGTAACTGGAGAATGGGCCCCATATTATAATGATTTAATTTATACAGGTTAGTTTATAGCTAAGTTACTCATATTTAGAGTAGATTAGGGATTATTCCTGTATTATGGCTGGCAAACTACAACCAAAAATTTTGAAGATGTAGTTACCACTTAAAGGGAAGCAACAAAAAAGTTTAATGAATACTCAAAGAGTCTCTAGTGCTATATTAGAGACTCTTTTTTATATGATCATACGTTGATAAGTTTAGACAAATATGCACAGACTTCTAAACAATTTGTTTGTAGTCAAAGGTTATGGTTTATTTGTCATTTGCGTTGTTTGAAGCCCAAACAAGTGTTTTAGATTGTGATTAATACAATGATTATCGACACTATTCATTCCACGACCAGCAAAATGACCCCAGATTGATTGTATCGGTTTAATCATGGCATTAGAAATGGAGGCATTAACAGCATTACCTATTTAGAGTTTCATAGTGCTGAAGCCGTTAAGCAATGTGCAATTTCAAGAATCAGTATTACCTTTCTTCCTGATCTTGTCACGAAGCCGAAGTTGAATGGAAACGTTGAATACATTAAATAGGTTCAGAACTGATCACGCGTCAAACTTGCCACCCACATAATGAAAAGAGTGAATATGCGTTTTGGTGAGTTCAATCACGTTTTTAATAAATGCCTCACGTGATTCACGATATCCGCTTAATATCCAATTGTTCAACAGTCCAAAAAAACCGTAAGCGGTGTAGTACTTGAAATAGTCCATGTTGACTGGGGAATTGTTGATCGTCTCAAAGACAAATTGCTCCTGATAGATTTTGAGTATGGTTTGTGGAAAGCCTGTATGTAGACCGGGTAACGTATCATCGTATTGAATCAGTTCGAAGAAGTCACGGTGTTCGTAGATATAATCCACGATTTGAAAAGATTCAGCATCAAGCTTGTTTGTTGAAACCTTTTGACCGTGCCAATAAGGTTTACCTACTGCACCCCTCAATCCTTCGAGTGTCATAGTCAACAACTCTTCGGCGAGAATATATTTATCCTGGTAGTGTAAATAAAACGTGCTGCGATTATAACCCGCCTGATCAACGATGTCTTTGACAGAAACACCATGGAATCCTTTTTTCTTAATGAGCTGAATCAGAGCGGTTTTTAGGTGCTCCTTGGTTCGATTACGATGTTGAGCTGTCACAGTAAGTTCATTATTCATTCAAAAAAACTCCTATAAATATAGACATATTTTTATGAAGTGTCTACGAGGTAGACACTTGGTCACATCTTAATGATTGGATTGTTACAATTTTAAGCATAGAATTAGTTTTGTAAACATCATATAGCACTATTTATATAGGTGCTATTCAAAATATTATACTGGGGGATTTATTCATGGGCAAACTTCAAGATAAAGTTGCAGTCATCACAGGAGGAGCATCCGGGATTGGTGCAGCGACAGCTCGCTTATTCGTTTCCGAAGGAGCTAAAGTGGTCTTGGTGGATCTGAATGAAGAAAAAGGCAAGGCGTTTGAGCAGGAACTGAAAGCGCTTAAAGCAGAGGCTCTTTTTATTAAAGCAAACATAACAAGTGAAGAAGAGGTTTCTGAGATTTTCAAACAAACCGTAGAAGCATTTGGTCAAGTGGATATCGTATTCAACAATGCGGGCATTGGACGTGTTCATCCTACACATGAGCTTGATTATGCCGAATGGCGCAATACGGTCAATGTTGATCTGGACGGCGTTTTCTTGGTCGCTCGTGAGTCGATACGCGAAATGCTGAAAATCGGCGGAGGCACAATCGTCAACACGGCATCCATGTACGGATGGGTTGGTTCGCCTGGTTCAGCAGCATACAATGCAGCTAAAGGTGGCGTTGTGAATCTGACTCGTTCCCTCGCGCTGGAGTATGCTGAGCAGAATATTCGGGTGAACTCCCTTTGCCCAGGTTTCATCGATACACCGATTATTCCGGAAGAGAGCAAACAAGCACTTTCTGCGGCAACGCCAATGAAACGTCTGGGTCAAGCAGAAGAGATGGCGAAAGCCGTTCTATTCCTAGCTAGTGACGATTCTTCATACATGACGGGAAATAGCCTGATCATAGACGGAGGATACACCGCTCAATAAGTACAGCAATTATCGAAGCACACAAAGAACATAGCTCCATTAAAAGTCGCTATTATATAGCGGCTTTTTTTATTTTATGGGACGGATTGTAATATGAAGTGCGACACCCTACTGAAATAAAAAAATGGCTCACAGCCTGATTCGTGTAGAATGAAAGTTACCACACCAGCATTCACACAAGGAGAATCAGTCCATGAGTTATTCACATCTTAGCATAATCGAACGCAGCAAGCTAGAAATCCTCCACAGACAAGGCAAAAGCTCAAGAGCTATTGCAAAAGAACTGGGGAGACATTCGTCCACGATTTGCCGCGAACTAGATCGTGCTAATTCATCGTATCCCTATCAGGCAGAACACGCTCAGAACGCTTATGAGAAGCGTCGTCAATCCTCTGTTTCTTCAGGTAAATGGTCAAGCACCTTAGCTGCTTCACTGGAGGAAAAACTGAAGGCAACGTGGTCTCCGGAACAGATCAATCAACGCTTCCGTACCGAAGGCTTGCCAGCAGTATCCTTCAAAACGATCTATCGCTGGATCTACGCAGGTCGACTGGTTCAAGGCACGTTACAGGTTCTTCGGCACAAAGGAAAGCGTCAGAAACCCGCAGAAACTCGCGGTAAATTTGCCATTGGCAGATCCATTTCGGATCGTCCCCAAGAGGTTCGTTCTCGTGAAACGTTTGGGCACTGGGAATTGGATACCGTCGTATCTAGTCGTGGGAAAAGTAAAGGATGCATAGCCACGCTCATTGAACGCAAAACCCGTCTATATACCGCCATTCTCATGCCTGATCGCACTGCTCTGTCTATGGAAATTGCGCTTGGTGTAGCCATCTCACAGTATCCCACAGGCACTTTCCTCACAGCCACGGCTGACCGGGGAAAGGAGTTTGCATGCTATGCCAATCTGGAAACAAGCCATGACCTGCACGTTTATTTTGCTGATCCATATTCGTCTTGGCAACGCGGTTCCAATGAGAATGCGAATGGATTGCTTCGAGAGTTTTTCCCGAAAGGCGCCGATCTCGCTCAAGTCGAGGATGAAGATCTTGCCAGTTCACTAGATCTAATAAACCACAGACCACGAAAATGCTTGGGTTGGAGAACCGCTCACGAATCTTTCACAGAGGAACTGTCGCACTTGGTTTGATAATCTGTCGTAAGTATAGTTTAAATTAAATTGTTTATTACATATTTTCAAGCTTTTACTATCGTTATAATAACATATAAGAGAAGTAGTTAATTTACTTCATAAAAATTGCAGGGGGATAACAAATGAATGATTTTTTTAGATTTGATACTGATGAAGAACGGCGGGCGTTATTAATCAGAGCAAGGAAAGTCGCTTTATCTGCAATTCGAAAGTATGACGTAGAATGGGATAACATCCAGTTTATTCAACTATCCGGCGATACGATCACGTATAAAATTGAAACCAGTACAGATAACAATTATTTACTTCGCATTCATTCGGACCGATTAAGCAGAGAGGAAATTCGTTCGGAACTCCTACTGTTACAAGCACTGAACAAATCGAAAGATCTAAAAGTACCAGAAGGGATGGCAAATTGTGATAGTATTTATGTATTGGACATCGAAACAGAGACAGGATATAGGCGCCCTTATATAACGATGATGCGATGGATAGAGGGTGAAAAAGTTGTAGGTGAATTTACAGATAGTCAAGCATATAATATAGGTGTATTGATGAGCAGGCTCCATGAAGCAGCAAAGGATTTCAATCCACCTTCTGATTTTGTAAGACCTACTTGGGGAGTAGAAAGTTTTAAACGTGAAATGGCTAAGTTGGAACGTTACTATGAGCGTTTTTTATCCGAAGAGGGATGGAAGCTGTATCAAGATGCAGCTGAGAAGGTTGTATCCCAACTTACCACGATGCATCCAAGTGAACATAACTATGGGCTCATTCATGCTGATTTACATACCGGTAATATGGTTTTTGAGGATAATCAACCCTATCCGATTGATTTTGGAAGATGTGGGTACGGATATTATCTCTACGATATGGCAGGCACCATATTGGAGCTTTGGCCAAAGCATCGATGGATGCTTATCCAAGGTTATGAGAGTATTAGGAAGTTGGAAACCGACTATATTCGGGATCTGGAATGTTTTTTTGTCATGTTCATGATCGAGAACTGCTGCCATCACGCCTCTGATCCAAGAGAAACAACCAGTTTAATCGATGAACAAAAGTATGCCCAAGCATACATAAGAGAATATTTAAATGGTAATCCATTTTTATTCGAAGTGATCGAGCCTGTAAATGTGGATTAATACTAACCGATACCGGGCTAAAATAATGATATCTTATGGTGATGATTTACAATAGGTCGCTGTTTAGAGTGTTTGTTCATAACATGCTATGCCAATCTGGAAACAAGCCATGACCTGCACGTTTATTTTGCTGATCCATATTCGTCTTGGCAACGCGGTTCCAATGAGAATGCGAATGGATTGCTTCGAGAGTTTTTCCCGAAAGGCACCGATCTCGCTCAAGTTGAGGATGAAGATCTTGCCAGTTCACTAGATCTAATAAACCACAGACCACGAAAATGCTTGGGCTGGAGAACCGCTCACGAATCTTTCACAGAGGAACTGTCGCACTTGGTTTGACAATCTGTCATGGGAAAAAGTATAGCTCATGAGCCAAAGACGACTAGCAAACAGCAAGTTTAGCTATTCATAATAGATGGCCTCATAAGGAAACTCCAACTTATTCAAGCGATATTCTTTGGGCGACATGGACATATATTGCCGAAAAACTTTGCCAAAATAGCTGGGACTCTCAAAACCGCATTGTTGACCAATTTGGGAAATCGGGAGTTCCGTTGTGCGGAGTAGCCGGATTGCAACCTCAATGCGTCTGTCTTTGAGATAGGCTAGCGGTGATGTTTTCTCGGATTTCTGAAATAACCTGCACAAGTAGTGTTTATTGATATCACAATGGCTGGCTAGAAGATCCAACGTCAATGGAGATGCATAATTCTCTCGGATGAACTTTTTACATTTCTCAATCGTTGTTATGGATAGGGCACCGATATCCTTCTCCGCATCCCGACTCGTCTGTACCAGGATAAGCAACCAGCGATAGACTTGCATGGACAAGCGATACTTGTCCGTAACTTTCTCTTGATGAATCAAATGGATAATTTGCCATAACTCTTGAATCAAGGGAGAGTCCGCGTTTCGTCGAATGACATGTCCCTCATTATCATGCATCATATCCCAAATTCGGTTGGCTTCATCCCCGCGAATGTTAATCCATATAAATTCCCATGGTTCGTTGTTCTCTTGTTTATAGTAATAGCAATGTTCTCCGGATATTTTAACAAGTAGGGCATGTCCCTTTGGTAAAGGAATCGTTTGATTTTCAATATCCAGATAACCCTGACCATTAAGCGTGTATTGAAAAACGACGTGTCCCGGGTCCGGTCTATCATCACTTGGACAACGATATTCCTCGCTAGAAACGATCTGCCATCCAATAGAGTCCAGTGTCATGATTGATGTATCGTCATTACGAAAAGCATAAGAAACCGTATGAACCATCGTTTCGTCTCCTTCCTAAAAAAGTCAATTATCTTATATAATACGTCACATTTTTTAGATTGTCTGTCTTTTTTTAGACCTGTAAGATAAATGTAAGCGGTAACATAAAAAGGAGGTGGCTGTAAATTGTGTTCATATGACAACAAGCTGGGCAGGATCGAACTGATGATTCTAAAAATGAATTTTTAGATAAGGAGGAGTTAATCGAATGATCCGAAGAACTGTTTCCATCCAGAAATCGATGTTTGTATCTTTTTTAGCACTCCTTATGGTTATTTCACTGGCTGTCCCTCCGGCGCCGATACGTGCAGAGTCATCAAGCAGCCTGCCGGGTCGCCAAGCAGAGTATCTTAACCGGGGATTGGTTGCGGTTCTTGTAGACAACGGCGTTTTTCTGAGCTGGAGGTATTTAAACAACGACCCAGATGATATCGCTTTCAATATATATAAAAATGGAACCAAAGTGAATGCGTCTCCCATAAGCGACGTGACAAACTATGTGGACACCACGGGTTTCGACAGCTCGCAATATCAGATTTCCACTGTTATTGCAGGCAAAGAGCAAATGCAACCGGGGGTAGTATCAGTCTGGCATAACGATTATCTGCCTATTCCGCTCGATAAACCGGCCGATGGCCGGACGAAGGATGGTGGGACCTACTCCTACTATGCAGGAGATGCTTCCGTAGCTGACTTGGACGGGGATGGCGAATATGAAATTGTTTTCTTGTGGAGTCCGAGCAATTCCAAAGATAATTCGCAGGCCGGTTATACGGGCAATGTCTATATCGATGCCATCAAACTGGACGGCACCAAGCTGTGGAGGATTGACCTGGGAGTCAACATCCGCGCCGGAGCGCATTATACGCAGTTAATGGTGTATGACCTCGATGGCAACGGAAAGGCCGAGGTTGTTGTCAAGACGGCGGACGGCACAAAGGATGGCCAAGGCACGGTCATTGGTGACGGCACGAAGGATTATCGCAACGATGGCGGATACATACTGTCAGGACCGGAATATCTCACGCTGTTTAACGGTGAGACTGGCGCGGCTGTATCCACCGTGAATTATGATCCACCAAGAGGCAATGTCAGTGATTGGGGTGACGGCTATGGCAACCGTGTAGACCGTTTTCTTGGTGCGATTGCTTATCTGGATGGTACGAAGCCAAGTGTCGTGATGAGCCGGGGTTATTATACCCGCACAGTGCTTGTTGCTTATGATTATGTTGGCGGGGAACTCGTCAAGCGCTGGACGTTCGACACAAACGAAGCAGGATCACAATATCAATCACAGGGCAACCATAATCTAAGTGTGCTGGATGTTGACAAGGACGGCAAGGACGAAATTATGTTTGGCGCCTTGGCCATTGACGATGACGGCAGCTTGATGTACAGCACCGGACTCGGCCACGGTGACGCCATGCACGCCGGCCAGCTCAATCCGAACCGGGAGGGCTATCAGGTCGTAAGCGTGCATGAGCATTCGGATGCGGCATACGGACTGGAGATGCGCGATGCGGCAACAGGGGAAATCCTCTGGGGTGAGAAAACAGGTTTTGACACCGGTCGCGGGATGTCGGCGGACATTGATCCGAACTATCCAGGTTACGAATCATGGGCCACGACCGTTACCAACGGGCAAAGTGTACCTGTAACCAATACCTATTCAGCAGCAGGAGAGGCTATCTACACTGTGGACGAAGGGCCCAAAACCGCCAACTTTGCCATCTGGTGGGATGGAGATCTTCAGCGGGAGCTGTTGGACCATGAGTGGGATAATGGCACAGCCAAAGGAATTCCGCTCATCTATAAGTGGGATTACCAAAACAAAAAGCTGAATGAAATCTTTCGGGCAACCGGTACGTTAACGAACAACCATACCAAAGGCAATCCGGCACTTCAGGCGGACATTCTGGGCGACTGGCGTGAGGAGCTTCTGCTGCGGAGCGAAGATAGTTCGGAGTATCGTCTCTACACAACGACCATTCCTTCAGACTATCGCATCCCTACGCTGATGCAGGACCCTGTGTATCGACTTGGCATAGCCTGGCAAAATGTAGCCTACAACCAGCCGCCTCATACCGGCTTTTATCTTGGAGCGGAAGCTACAGCATTCCCTAAAGCCGATCTGGCGCTGACTCGCGAAGCTGAAATGCCGGAGCCGGTCTACCGCTTTAATTTCGGTACAGAGACTGCGTCAGGAAGTACGAACATACAGGATACGCTCTACGCACAAGATCCGGGATACGGCTTCAAGGATACAAATGGTGTTACGGTAGGGCCAAAACAGGTTTCGGTCGCGGCGGGCACGACATTTGCCGTTGATCTGCCCAATGCCAACTATAAGGTGACGCTGCGATTGGGCAATGATGCAAATGACTCGAACGTTGGAGTCAAATCCGAATTCGTCCAGAAGCTCGCCGTAACCAATGTGACAGCAGGAGCACCACTGGAGTATTCCTATGATATTGCTGTGGTGGATGGACAGCTCGATCTTCTTTTCACGGGCACAGCCATAGACATCCAAGACGTCATCATCGAGAAATATCCAGAGAAAGCGGCTGGTGCGGCAACAACGATCTATATGGCTGGTGATTCAACCATGCAATCTTACAGTGAAGCGCAGGCTCCTCAAGAAGGATGGGGTCAGCAGTTCGGACGTTATTTCTCCAATGGGGCAGTCGTCGTGAACGATGCGATCGGTGGCCGAAGCAGTAAATCCTTTATGGTAGACGGTCGTCTCGATACGATCCTGCAGCGAATTAAGCCGGGGGACTTCTTCTTCATTTCCTTTGGTCATAACGACGCCAGTGCAGGGATACCGGACCGGTACGCATCACCGGAGGACTATAAAATTTATTTGGCTCGTTATGTAAACGGTGCCAAACAGCGGGGCGCTACACCGGTATTGCTGACTCCGGTTGGGCGCAGAGATTTTAATACAGTGACTCAAGAATTCAACGTTAGCTTCCCGGCATATGTTCAGGCTGCCAAAGAAGTAGCTGAAGAGCAGGACGTGCCACTGATTGATCTCAGCAAGTTGAGTATTGCTTACTACGACAAAATTGGTAACACAGCTACGGAAAAAGTGTTCTTATATGCTAATCCGGGTGAATATCCAAAATACCCAAATGGGATCAACGATAATACGCATTTCAGCAGCTATGGTGCACAGAAAATTGCCGGACTCGTTGCTGGTGCAGTCAAAGACATGGAGCTGAGCATTTCATCACTGGTCATCGACCCGGATATTTCCGAGCCCGAACCAGAGCCGGAAGCCCAGCTATATGAGGAGAATTTTGAAGGCGACGCTGCCAACTACCAATATGCGATGGTCAATGCCACGGGTATTGCAGGAACCATGACGGGAACCGTTGTTGAACAGTCTGGAAATAAAGTACTGTCCGTCGCGGGTTCCGGATCGGGCAATCGGGCCAAGGTATTCCGTCTGTTCGATGCCGTAAACGGCGATCAGGTGAACGTGAACTTTGACTGGCAATCCGGTAATGTGAGTGCCTATCCATCAGAAGGTCACCTCACAATACAGGATTCTAACGAAAATGCCCTGTTCACGCTGTATACCAAAACCGGAAGCACCAAAATTCATTATTTTGTCGGTGCATATAACCCAGACTACGGCACAGGGGATACAGCCATACCCGAAGGGGGAACGGGTACAGATATTTCCAAGAACCAGTGGGTCAATGTGGATGCAACCGTTAATTTTGCAGAGAAAACATTGGATCTGACATTAACGAACCTAGCCGATCCGACAGTTACACAAACGATTGCAGATATCTCGCTGAGTTCCGCCGCATATGCGGACAACGTCAGATCCATGCGGTTCCTGGGAACGAGAAAAGGCGGTGGAGGCACGTTGAACTGGACTACCCAGATCGACAACGTACGAATTGAAGGTACTCAGCTCTCTTCGGAGGGCGGCGATCAGACTGCCTTAATCGCTCTGTACGATGAGATCCAAGCACTGAATCTGTCGGATTATACAGATGCATCGAAGGCCGTAGTGAACCGGGCTTTGGCAGCTGCGGAAGCTATATTCAATACGGAAGCCACGCAGGCTAAAGTTGACCATACGTTTAACATGTTAACTGTTGCGAAGGATTCATTGACAAGTGCACCGAGCGAAGAGATAAGTGAATACAAATTTGACTTTGGTTCTGGCGACGCAGCCGACGGATACATCAAGGCAGATGCCAAAAGAGCGTACATTGAAGGCAATGGGTACGGCTTTGCTGATACTGCGCTGACCAAAGATGAGAACCGGGAAACCGGAGATTTGCTCAAGGAAGATTTCACACGAGTAAACGGTACCTCTTTCCTGGCGGAGATGGAACCGGCCAATTACCGGGTAACGATGACCATCGGGGATGCGGAGGAATCAACCAGCGCAAATGTCGTTGTAGAACAGATGACAAAGCTGCCGCTTACAAGCATTGCCAAGGGCGAATTCAAAGAAATCACGTATGACATTGCCCTGATTGATGGGGTCTTTAACTTCAATTTCACCGGAAATGCACCGAAGATCAATGCGCTGAAGCTGGAGCGTCTGCCAGATCACAGTGCAAGCGATAAACCTGTTATTTATTTGGCCAGCGATTCCACTGTGGCCAATTACGCGGAAAACTATCGTCCGCAAGCAGGCTGGGGAGAAACGTTGGGTGGATTTTTTGATCCAAATGAAGTCAGTATTGATAACCGGGCAGTTGGAGGTTTGAGCAGCAAGACCTTCTTGGTCGGTGGATATCTCAACGATATTTTACTCGACATTCAAGAAGGCGATTATTTGTTCATGCAGTGGTCTCATAATGATTCCACACCTTCACGTCCAGAGCGTTATCTCACGCCCGAGCAGTTCAAGGTATATTTGAAAGAATACATTGACGGCGCTCTGCAGAGAGGTGCGATTCCGGTTCTGGTCACGCCAGTGAATCGTCGTGATTTTACCGGAGAGGTGCTGAACAAAAGCTTCCCGGAATACGTACAGGCGATGAAAGAAACAGCGCAGGAGACGGAAACACTCATCATTGATCTGAACCAAGCCAGTTGGGAGCATTTCCAGGAGCTAGGCACAGAAGGAACCAAATCGATATTCATGTGGGTAGGTACAACCGAGGACAATACACATTTGCAAATGAACGGTGCAATCAAGGTTTCTGAACTCGTGGCACGTCTTGTGAAGGAATTGAATATACCTTTATCTGATTTTGTTACGTTGGAAGGGGAATCTCCGGAGCAGAAGGCCCCGTATACTACGGCAACTGTGGAAGGAGAATTGCAGAACGACTGGTATACTTCTCCGGCACAAGTAACCTTCACAGCAAGTGATGAAGATTCCGATATCGAAGGGACCTATTATCAAATCAATGGAGGCGAAAAGGTGAGTGGCACACAGTTGACCCTAACTGAAGAAGGTACACATACCATCACCTACTGGAGTGTCGATGTTGACGGCAACAAAGAGAGTGAACAGTCTTTGTCCATATCCATTGATCTCGTACCTCCAACCATTGAAATTCATGGTCAAACTGAATACACCATTGATCAGCATGTGGAAATTGGTTATACAGCTTCCGATTCGGTATCCGGTGTGAAAGAACCGGAGGGTGTGCTTCTCGACACTCCTGCGTATACACTGGAACCCGGCCTGAACCAGGTTACGGCAACGGTCTCCGATTTGGCTGGCTGGGAACAGACGGTAGAATATCGTTTTGGCGTTATTGCTACATTCGACAGCCTGATTAATCTGACCAACGCCTTAGCTGATGAATCGATCGATCCTAATGCTGGTGTTCTTGCTGATCAGCTCACAAACACGTTACAGCAGGCCAAACAGGCAGCAAACGATCGTGAAGGAGCAAAAGCGCGTCAATTGCTTGCATCCTACGGTAATGACGTTCAATCAGCTAGAGGAACCGTATTTACGGATGAGCAGGCAAGTGTGCTGATTAAGTGGGAGGAATGGCTCTATCAGACAACGCCACTAGCAAACGGTGCCCCTGGCACTCCGGTGTTATCTGATAATAATGGTTACGACACGGGGCTCAAAGACGGAGACTATACAATCACGATGAATCTGTGGTGGGGGAATAACGGCAATCAGTTCAAGCTGTATGAGAATGGTGAATTGATTAAAGAAATTTCTCTAGTCGATCAATCCCCGTCCGCCCAATCTGTTCAAGTTGATATTACTGGAAAGAAAAATGGCACCTATATCTATACTGGAGAATTGATCAATGCACTGGGTTCAACCATGAGTGTTCCACTGACAGTCATCGTCACGGATGCTTCTCCGGGGCAAGCCGTTCTGTCGAACGACAACTGGGATGGTGACGGCAACTATAATGTCACCATGAATCTGTGGTGGGGAACAAACGCAACCGAATACGAACTTTACGAAAATGGTGTATTGATTGACACAAAATCACTGGAATCTCATTCGCCTGGTGCACAGTCTGCGGTTACCTCAATCTCTGGAAGAGTACCCGGAATCTACGAGTATGAAGCTGTACTTCGTAATTCTTCAGGGGAAACCAGATCACACAAATTAAATGTGACGGTACGAGAGTAGACTTAAATGTTTGAGCATTCCATTAACAAGAAGTGATTACAACTGAAGTAAGGTACGCATATAAAAGTGTTATTCCTCATCATTTTGAGGAGTAGCACTTTTTTATATGCGCACAGTATGAAAGCGTTTGACTTATTTGAATATCATTCTATAATGATGAAAGGAAATTGGACTTGGAGCAAGCTTCCATACGCAGGAGGCTTGCTGTTTCATTTTCAGAAGGAGAATAGGTTCCCATGACACTTAAAAAAAGAATCTTTTTACTGTTCTTTCTCAGTGCGTTTATCCCCTTTATCAGTATATTTGCGATTTCTTATTATACGATCGACTCCATTTTCGCAAATAAGATCGATGATGGCATCCGTAGCAATTTACAACAGGTGACATCCTCATTGGAGAACTCCATCACCAATCTGAATCATGTTACGCAACAATTATCTTACAGGGGTACTTTAGGCAAAAGATTAGATGAATTCTTGAATCCTTCCTCCGATATCTTCGAACTGATTGAGGCCAGGGACGAATTAAAGAACGAGTTAAGTGTTGTCACCTTCACCAATCCTAATATCGGATTAACCCTGTATTACTTTCAAAAAGAAGGTACTACTCAGTTCGGCAACTTTCCAATCAAGGATCGTTTCTCTCCTGAGTCTCTGCCTGTGCTCTTCCAAACCTATGGCATTAAGTACTATGGCCCCCATATGAGTATGAACCGATTTGATGATCAACTTGTTCTGTCTGCTATGCGTAAAGTACAACTTTCCGAGAGGAACGACGTGTTCATTTACGTAGAATCAGGCTTTCGCCTCACACAGGATATCTTGGGCTACAATCAATACAACGGCGCACTATCTCATCTCATCCTGGATGGTGAAGGCAACATTGTGTACAGCGAAATACCGGAAGCCATGAGGGTAGGGGAGAATTTCTCCAGCTTAACAGTAGATCCTGCCAAGGACGGGATATCCCGCGGGTATCACTGGTTCAAGGAGGATTCCTCACAGAAATGGAGTGTCGTATCGGTCATTTCGCAGTCTCAATATCAACAGGAGAAAAACCAGTGGTTGCTTCAAATTTTGCTGGTCGCTTTATTTTTCCTCGGCTTTACCGTGTTTCTCGCTTGGCTCCTGTGGAAGATGGTCTACAAACCACTCGGTCTGTTCCATTCGGAGATCAATGGGATGTCCAAAAATCCACAAACGAAAGGGAACCGAGCTCGCACTCAGATTCCTGAATTTGATTTTCTGTTGGGTGAATTTTCGAATATGCAGCATCAGATTGGTGACCTCTTCAAGGAAGTTCAGCAGAAAGAGAAGATACGTGCAGACCTGGAAGTGGAAAAACTGCTCTATCAGATCAACCCGCACTTTCTGATGAATACGCTCGATACGGTGCACTGGTTGGCCGTCATGAACGGACAAGGAGAGATCGACAAGCTGGTGCAGTCATTAAACAAGCTACTGTATTACAATTTGGGCAAATTAGGGCAAGTATCCACCATGGAAGAGGAGATCGATGCCCTAAGACAGTATCTGATTTTGCAGCAAATTCGCTATGATTTTGAATTTGACGTCCGTATTACTGCGGATGAACAAGTGCTTCAAATTCCTGTGCCCCGCTTCATTCTGCAACCGCTGGTTGAAAATTCGTTATATCATGGATTGAGTGACGAAGGTTTTATTCAGATTGAAGTGACATGCACTTCAACGTTGAACATTATGATACAAGATAATGGTGCAGGTATGACTGAGGATACCATTCATAATCTGCTGAACAATCGTGAAGCTGAACAACAAAAAGTAGGGATGGGCATCGGACTCAATTACGTTCACCGCATGTTGAAGGCACAATACGGGGATCAAGCACAACTGGTGATCGAGAGTGAATTGGGAACAGGGACAAGCATACTGCTCGTATTGCCTATTAAAGGAGAAGATATCTCGGCATGATTAAGGTATTGATTGTAGATGATGATAAGTTGGTACGCAAAGGCATTAGCTCTGCGATGCCATGGAACGAGTTCAACATGGAGGTTGTAGGAGAGGCCAGCAACGGGGCGAAAGCACTGGATTTCCTAAAAACCCAACCGGTCGATCTGATGCTAACGGATCTTGCGATGCCCGTCATGTCAGGAATTGAACTGATGCGAGCTGCGAGGCAGCTCTATCCGGAACTTCATATCGTTGTGTTAACACTGCATCAGGATTTCGATTATATCCAGGAAGCGCTAAGACTCGGAGCCATCGATTATATAGCCAAAGTGCAGCTGGAGAAAGAACAATTCGAACATGTTCTGCAACGGATACATACCCGAATTAGCGGGTTGACAAACACGACAAGAAAGATGCCTTCGCAGGATGAAATCAATGTCCATTATCCAAATGTGTATGCACTTGTTTCACAGGATCGTAAATCAGAGCAGAAGTGGCCACTAGAGTTAACTGCGCATGAAGATCTGATAAGGTGGGAGGTTGAGCGTCATAGCTGCATGTGGGCTGCACCCCCGTCCAAAGAGGATCAACTTTTTCATCAATTGAAGGAAGGCCTGCATCAAGTTCCCCATAGTACGTTGTTGGTTTTGTCTGATGTACAAGAGCGAACATGGTCGCAAATCAAAAACTGGATTAGGAATTATACAGAGACGACTTTATTCTATGCGTACAATCCCAATAACCAAGTCATTACCATTTCCATGAATGAGGAAGATACATTTTCAAAAGAACCGCAGGATGAGGACCTTGACCGGATTAAACAAAGTTGGTTCCAAACACCATGGACCCACCACGATAGTTACTACAACCAACTTGTTGACCAGTTCAAATCATTACGATTACATAAAGGTCAGTTGATGGGATTGCTGTACTCGATCGTAATGGAGTGGAACCGTATTTTTGCCCAAACTACGCTTGGAAGAATCTCGATGATCCATTCTTTCGAGTCTTGGTACGAGGTTGAAGAATGGATCAAACAGACTGCTGCAAGCATTCGAAAGGCTGATGAACAGACTTCATATTCACAGGAAATCATCGATGCCGTGAAAAAAGCAGTGATGATCGTGCAGCATGATTTGGAGCAGGCCTATACAGCTTCAGGTCTCTCCCAACAACTCAACATCAGCCGAAGTTATTTCAGTCAATGTTTCAAAGATCTGATGGGGAAAACCTTTAATGAGTATTCCCGCTTCATCCGGGTAGAGAAATCCAAAGAGTACTTGCTCAATACAAACAATACGATTTTCTGGATTGCGGAGCGAGTGGGTTATACGGATGAAAAATATTTCAGCCGGATTTTCCGTGAACTGACAGGTCTTCTGCCAAGCGAATATCGGCAGCTAGGTAGAGGAAATAAATAGCCGACAGCTTCCTGTTTTAGGAGCTGCCGGCTTTTGTTTTTGATCGAGAATAGAAGTAGATAGACGAATGTTGGTCAGTAGGTAGGGTAAATGATCACAAGTTAACCATACTTCATAATACAGACTGAAAACTGTAACCATTTCTCTATCCAAACGGACGTGTAATCCCTATCTCGATTGGCCTTCACTTCATTTTATAATGAAAGCGCAAACAAATATATTGAAGATCAGATAAAGGGGAATCGAACTAGATGAGAACAAAATGGTCTATTAAAAGCAAACGGGTGACAAAGCGTCTGGCCGTGCTGTCCATGTCCGCCTTGATGGTTGCAGCCCTAGCGGCATGTGGAGACTCTTCCAATCCTCCTACTGCAGAGGAAGCAGGCAAATATGAGGTAACGCCAGGAGATCCGTTTAGTGCCTATAAAGACGAAATAACCTTAACCATGGGACGGGTAACCACAGCCAACCCAAAACTGCCGGCTGGTGATACCTATGAGAACAACGCATATACTCGGCTGGTCAAAGACACGTTTAACGCTCAGATTACAGATCAATTTGAAGCCAATGGCGAAGATTATAGCCGTCAGGTTTCGCTCGCCATCGCATCCGGGGAATTGCCAGACATGATGCGTGTTGATTCCAAAGATGAATTGAAAGAACTGGTGGATAATGATCTGATTGAGGATCTGACAACCATATATGATCAATATGCAACGGATAATATCAAGCAGATATACGATTCCTATGATGGCCGTGCATTAGAAAATGCGACGATTGACGGACGTTTGATGGGACTTCCGGCGACTTCTCTGGATTCTGCACCCACGATGGTTTGGGTTCGTCAGGATTGGTTGGATCTGTTGGGGATTCAACTTGATGCAGACGGAGACGGTGCCATCTCGCTCGATGAAGTAGAGAAAACGGCACAGGAATTCCTGGAAAGAGACCCTGGCCAATCCGGAAACCCGGTAGGTATCCCCTTTGTGAACACGATGAATACAACAGATTACAATGGCTCTGCATATACGATGCTGGGTGTGGCCTCAACCGAAGGAGCCTTCCCGCAATATTGGATGAATGGTGAAGACGGCAAAATCGTGTATGGTTCCACGACAGAAGCAACGAAGAAGATGCTTGGTATCATGGCGGATTGGTTTAAGAATGGGATCATTGACCCGCAATTCGGAACTCGCACGTTTGACGATATTACCGCACTCTACGCCAATGGCCAAAGCGGTATTGCTTTTGGACCGTGGCATATCCCTGACTGGGGACTGATCAGTGCAAAACAGATGGATAAAAATGCAAAATTCTCGGCTTATACGCTGGAGGATGCAAACGGCAAAGTTAACGTGGCGCATGCCAATCCATCCAATCAGTTTATCGTGGTGAGAAAGGGATATGAACACCCTGAACTGGCCGTTAAGATTCTTAACCTGTTCTACGATAAACTGGCCAATGATAAAGATGCCGCTACAACCATGCCGGAAGCTGCCAAATATCAGGAGACCGGGGTAGACGGATCTACGAGACCTTTTAATATCGAAGTCAACTCGGCTACATCGCTGCTGGATGATTACTCTGACGTTGTTCGAGGAATCAAAGGAGAAATTTCCCTGGATGAGGTTCGCACTACCGAATCGAAAAACAATATCGGCAGCATCAAAACTTATTTGAGTGACATGGATACGGATGATGTGACTGCTTGGTCCAAATATCATTCGCGGATCAACGGAGTGGGACTAATCGACAAACTGACTCAGGAAAACAAATTTGTCTGGATGACACCTGCTTTCTCCGGCACTACACCAAGCATGAAACAGACGTGGGCCAATCTGACGAAGTTGGAGCAGGAATCGTTTATCAAAATTATAACGGGTTCAGAACCTTTGGATTACTTCGATACATTCGTGAATAACTGGAAAAAACAAGGCGGTGATCAAGTCATTCAGGAAATTGAAGAAGACATCGCATCCAAACAATAATATCCATGCACAGTAGCAGGGCTGCGATACGCAGCCTTTCTTCAACGAAAGGGGTTCATCCATGAAACAGGGGAAATTGAAAGCGAGAGGCCGGCTTGGCCCAGGTGCCATGTACCATATGATGATGCTACCAGGCATTTTGTTTTTGCTGGTATTCAGCTATGTTCCAATGGTCGGTATCATTACGGCTTTTCAGGACTATATACCGGCCAAAGGCATGTTTGGCTCTGAATTTGTAGGGCTGAAACATTTTACTTATATGTTCAAGCTGCCGGATATTGCGCAGGTCGTCAGCAATACGTTGGTGATAGCGATTGGCAAAATTTTGCTTGGAACGATGATGGCCATCATTTTTTCCGTATTGTTAAATGAAATTCGTGTCAAATACGTTAAAAAATCGGTGCAGACGATTGTTTATCTGCCGCACTTTCTATCCTGGGTTGTTCTTGCATCCGTCGTTGTCAACATGTTCAGTCTGGATGGCATTGTGAATCAAATGTTGGCGTTTTTTGGCCTCGAAAATATTAATTTCCTTGGCAGTAACACCTGGTTCCAGCCACTGATTATAGGAACAGACGTCTGGAAGGAGTTTGGTTATAGTTCCATCGTTTATCTGGCTGCGATCACGTCGATTGATCCCGGTCTGTATGAAGCAGCAGGAATGGATGGAGCCAGTTGGTGGAGAAAAGTATGGCATATAACATTGCCAGGCATGCTGCCTATTATTCTGCTCATGGGCGTAATGAGTCTGACCAACATTTTGAGCGCCGGTTTCGATCAAGTCTATAATCTGTATAACCCGGTTGTCTATGAGTCGGGCGACATTCTGGATACCTATGTCTATCGGATCGGTCTCGTTGGACGACAGTATAGCTTCGGTACAGCTGTTGGTTTGTTCAAGTCCGTAATCGGCATTGTTTTGCTCTTGTCTGCCAACCAGTTGGCCAAAAAATATACGGACCGAAAAATATTTTAAGGAGGCCAAACCTGTGTCCTATTCTGCAAACTTCAAAGATCGAATTGGCCGGTTTGTCATCTATGCCATCGTCATCATGCTGGCATTGGTCTGCCTTCTTCCGTTATGGAATATCGTCGCCATTTCATTCAGCAGCAGCGAGGCGGTATCCGCAAATGCAGTAGGTCTCGTTCCGGTCAATTTTACAACAGCGGCTTATACCAAAATCATTGATGATGCACAGTTCTGGCGTTCCTTTGGCATATCTGTTCTACGTGTCGCGCTTACCCTTGTGCTTAACATGATTTTGATTATTTTAATGGCTTATCCGCTATCCAAATCAAAGAGGGATTTCAAAGGCAGAAACATTTATATGAATATCATGATTTTTGCCATGTTGTTTAGCGGAGGCATGATTCCGAGTTACCTGCTGATCAAAAACCTGGACATGCTGAATACGATATGGGCACTCGTTCTGCCAGGCGCTGTCCCCATATTCAGTGTCATCCTCGTGATGAATTTCTTCTCCGCTGTACCTAAGGCGCTTGAAGAAGCTGCGTTCATCGATGGAGCAAATCCCATTCAGGTCTTGTTCAAAGTGTATGTCCCTGTCTCCATTCCTGCGCTGGCGACAGTTGCCTTATTCAGTATCGTGGGTACATGGAATGACTTCTTCAGTGGTTTGATCTATATGACCAAAGTCAGCAATTACCCACTAATGACCTATATTCAGTCCCTTAACGTGAATATTGCCGATTTGCTTCAAGCCGGCACCAATTCCAGTGAACTCAGCAACCTGACTGAAATTTCGAACAAAAACCTGAACGCAGCCAAAATCGTAGTTGCTGTTATCCCGCTATTGCTGATTTATCCGCTGCTGCAAAAATACTTTGTGACGGGCATTGTCGTAGGGTCGGTCAAAGAATAACATTAGAAAGGTTGAATGGAACATGGAAAATAAAAAATGGTGGAAAGAAACTGTTGTATATCAAATATATCCACGCAGCTTTCAAGATCGTAACGGTGATGGAATTGGCGACTTGAAGTGCGTTGTATCCCGATTGGATTATTTGCAGCAACTCGGCATTGGTGCGATCTGGTTATCACCCGTTTGCAAGTCTCCTCAAGATGATTACGGATATGATATTTCAGATTATCAGGACATTGATCCGATGTTTGGGTCTTTGGAAGATATGGAAACGTTAATTCTTGAAGCCGGGAAACGAGACATTCGGATCATTATGGATTTGGTGTTGAACCATACCTCGGATGAACACCCCTGGTTCCAAGAAGCCAAAAAAGGCAAAGACAATCCGTACCATGACTACTACGTCTGGAGAGATGGCGTTGAAGGAACACCTCCGAACGAATTGGGGTCCACCTTTGGTGGTTCAGCTTGGGAATGGGTGCCTGAGATCGGGCAATATTATTTGCATCTATTTTCCGTCAAACAGCCAGATCTCAACTGGGAAAACCCCAAAGTCCGGCAGGAAATATACAACATGATCAATTGGTGGATCGACAAGGGTGTGGGTGGTTTTCGACTTGACGTGATCGACTTAATCGGTAAAGAACCGGATTTGAAGATTACGGGAAATGGACCCAATCTGCATAAATATATCAGGGAACTGAGCAAGGAGACGTTTCAAAAAGCGGAAGACCTGCTAACGGTTGGAGAAACATGGGGCGCCACTCCGGAAATCGCCAAACTGTACAGCAATCCAGACGGTAGTGAGTTTTCAATGGTCTTCCAATTTGAACACATCAGTTTGGATGAACAAGAAGGCAAAGGAAAGTGGGATCTTAAACCTTTGGATGTGATGGCATTAAAAAAAGTGCTGTCCAAGTGGCAAACGGAGCTCAAGGGTGATGCCTGGAACAGTCTGTTCTGGAACAACCACGATTTGCCACGTATCGTATCACGTTGGGGAAATGATGGAGAATTCAGAGTTGAATCGGCTAAAATGTTGGCTACCCTTCTTCATGGCATGCAAGGTACGCCTTACATATATCAAGGTGAAGAGTTGGGTATGACGAATGTTCAATATTCGATCGAGGATTATCGGGATATTGAATTGCTCAACTTTTATAAGGAAAGAATGGGGAAAGGTTATCCTGAACAAAGCGTGATGGAGTCGATCTACGGCAAGGGACGTGATAATGCACGCACACCTATGCAATGGGATACTTCCGATAACGCGGGTTTTACACAAGGGGAACCTTGGATTAAGGTGAATCCAAATTATAAGCAGATCCATGCCGAGGAAAGTTTGAATAATCCCGAATCCATATTCCATTATTATCGAAAGTTAATTCAATTACGAAAAGATCATGGAGTCATTGTATATGGTGATTATGAGCTGATCTTTCCAGAGAACCCAGACGTGTTTGCATATACCCGAACGCTGAATGGTACGACAATTCTTGTGGTATGCAATTTCCAGGGATATACGACAGAACTCCCGCTTCAGGAGCAATTGACAGGGTCCCATCGGCTTTTGATAGCTAACTATACAGGTGAACTATCGGAGAGCGAATTACGTCCATACGAAGCCAGAATGTACCTTATCCATGATTAAAGCATAATACGTTATATAATGTTCAGTTCTCAAGAAAGAAGGATTGTATTCAATGAAAAGAGTATGGTGGAAAGAAGCAGTAGCTTATCAAATCTATCCGAGAAGTTTTATGGATTCCAACGGAGATGGGGTTGGTGACATCAAGGGGATCATATCTAAACTGGATTATATTCAAGATCTCGGTATTGATCTGATATGGATCTGTCCGATGTATAAGTCACCTAACGATGATAATGGTTATGACATCAGTGATTACTGTTCCATTATGGATGAATTCGGCACGATGGCTGACTTTGATCAATTACTGCATGAAGTGCATCACCGCGGCATGAAACTCATTATGGACTTGGTGATCAATCATACAAGTGACGAACACCCGTGGTTTATTGAATCCAGAGCTTCACTGGATAATCCCAAACGGGATTGGTACATCTGGAGAGATGGGAAGAATGGGGACGAACCGAACAACTGGGAGAGCATCTTTGGCGGTTCTGCTTGGGAATATGATGAAGTCTCCGGACAGTACTATCTCCATCTGTTCTCCAAAAAACAACCGGATTTGAATTGGGCAAATAAAGAAGTTCGGAAATCCATATATGAAATGATGAATTGGTGGCTGGATAAAGGGATTGATGGTTTCCGTGTGGATGCAATCAGCCATATTCACAAAGAAGAGGGCCTCTTGGACATGCCAATCCGAGAAGGCGTCAAGTACATCTCTTCTTTTGAAAAGCATATGAATGTGAAGGGAATCCAGAGTTATCTGCAAGAAATGAAAGAGAACACTTTATCCAGATATGACGTCGTGACTGTTGGGGAAGCGAATGGAGTAAAGGTGGAGGACCAAGAAGATCTGCTGGATTGGATCTGTGAAGTCAGAGGGAAATTTAATATGGTCTTTCAATTCGAACACCTGGACCTTTGGAAAAACAGTACAGACAGGCAACTGGATGTTCCCAAATTGAAAAACGTCTTGACCAAGTGGCAAAAATCATTGGAAGGCGTAGGCTGGAATGCTTTGTTTATTGAAAATCACGATCAGCCTCGCAAAGTTTCATCTTGGGGAAATGATACGGAGTATTGGTATGAAAGTGCCACAGCACTTGGAGCCATGTACTTTTTCATGCAAGGTACACCTTTCATATATCAGGGGCAAGAGATAGGCATGACAAACGTGGCTTACCCTTCCATAGAGGATTATAACGATATAGCCGATCGGAATTTATATCAGATCAAACGCGAAGAGGGAATGTCGCATGAGGAAATCATGAACATCATATGGGCTTCGAGTCGCGATAATTCCAGAACGCCGATGCAATGGTCTTCGGCCAAAGAGGGCGGGTTTACAACCGGTACGCCATGGCTACAGGTGAATGACAATTACGCCAATATTAATGTTGAGAAACAACTTCAGGAACCACGTTCTATTCTTCAATTTTATAAACAAATGATTCAGCTGCGAAAAGAGCACGATACGTTGACTTATGGTATTTATGAGCTTTTTTTGCCGGATCATCCGAGTGTATATGCATATACACGTACACTGGCAGACGAACAGGTGCTGGTAGTAATCAATCTTTCTGAACACATGGTGGAGCTTGAGGAAAATGAGCTTGGCCTCAACTTTTCAAAGATCTGGCTTACCAACTATGAGAAAGGTTTACTGCCACTGGTTTTGCGACCGTTTGAAACCATTGTTGGATTAAGCAATAAAGTAAAGTAGAGTAGGATACGGAAAAGGAAAAGGGCGCCTATATCATTCAGAAAATGATATAGACGCCTTTTATTGTTGTGTAACCACATGAAATCAGCTGCGAATATTCGTTTTATTGATGGAGAACATCCGCGTATTCAGAGATACGTTCGAAACGTCCCTTGGCAAACGGGCATAAAGGTAAAATCTTAATACCGTTTTCCCGCGCGTATTCCACCATAGCTTTGATAAGTTCATCGCCAAGCCCTTGTCCTCGGTAAGCATTTTCCACCAAAGTGTGATCAATTATGTATAGCTCTGGACTCGAGATTACATAGGTCATCACCGCAGCAATGTCACCGTTATCTTGAATAAGGAATCTTTTATTGGCAGGTTCATGTTCTACGTTATGCATGTTCATCCTCTTTCTTTGTTGAATATTCACCGTCCAGAAGCTTATACGTCAAAGCTCCGCTTGGACATGTGTCAATATGCCGGGCAATGGCCTCCGAAGTGTCACCATCAGGATCAACCCAAGGACGCTTGCTTAAATCAAAAACAGCAGGGAGACCTTTTACGCAAATACCGGAATGAATGCAGACATCCGAATTAAACATAACCTCGATATCTTTACCGTAATATAATTTCTCTTTAACCATAATGCATTCACATCTTTCACTGTTGAGTTTGTTACTGATCGATATCCCAGGCATCCATGGTAAGCCATGTCTGCCAAGCCCTTAATGTCCGAATTATAAATGAGGAATCGTTAATAAGTCAACGTGACACAGAACAAGAACACGGTCATTCTATGTGCTGACATAACCCTGGGTCCTCCGAAAACATTAACGCTCCAAGAAAGTTATGTTTCCGGCGATTCTAAGTTGTCATCTAATAATACCCTTAATGAGATTGGGAACTTATTCAGTGACTTCGATTTGAAATTGATCGGAATATGATTTGAGGTTGCCTGCAAGACCGGCGAGTTCCCCGGAGATGTTCGACAGTTCACTTGCCGATCGCTGCTGCTCCACAGCACTAGCCGTGACTTCTTCGGCCATGGCTGAAGTTTCCTCGGTTGCGGAAGCAATATAACTGAGGTTTTGTTCCAGCTCCTGACGAATAGAGTGCATATCCATCGTCCGGCTGTCTAAACTCTGAGCCAACTCATGCACTTCGGTTGATAAGCGGCTAACCTGTCCAAATGCCTGGAGACAATCAGCGATCTGTTTCTCCTGTTCCTTAACAGCTACCATATTTGCATCAAAATGACTGCCCATCCGATGTATCTCTTGAACAAATGAACCCAGGATCTCATCAATCTCCTGGATCGAACGTTCGGATTGTTGAGCGAGCTGTCCCATTTCCCCAGCAACGACTGCAAAGCCTTTACCCGCTTCTCCAGCTCGGGCTGCTTCAATTGAAGCATTCAGGGATAGTATTTGAGTTTGTTTTAAAATGTTGTGAATTTGACCGCTAATAGAGGAAGCGAGTTCGGATTGAGTCGTCAGAGACCTGGAAATATCCTGTTGATGCTCAACACGCTTGGCATTCTCTCGGCCCTTCTCAAGTAGAACCTCATGTTCACGTGTAACTTGTACTTGAACAGAAGATAGCTGCTCTGAAGTATAAGTAAACTGTTTCACATATGAACCTACTTCATCCATTATTTTGCTCAGATTCTCTGAATGCTGGACGGAGTGTTCTATCTCTTCAGCCTGTTTCATTGAACCTATGGCAATTTCCTCAATCGCTCTGGAAAGTTCTTCGCTCTGACGCTGGTTTGTCTGAGCGGTTTCCGAAATATCTTTTGATGACTGCTGTAATGTATTTGAACCTTGCTGTATTCCCATCAGAATGTTCGTCAATTGGGCAACCATGATGTTAATCAAATCACTGATGTCACCGAGTTGATCATTGGTCATATGTGTGGATACGACTTTGAGATTCCCATCAGCAACCTGCTCGAGGCTTGACTTAATATCGCGTACTTGTCTAAGAATACCTCGTACTACGAATAACATCATGACCAAAGAAAGAATCAGTACAACCACAAAAATCGGGATAATGGTCTGATAAGCATTATTCACGGATGTCGCGGAGACTTGATTCACTGCTCCAGCAGAAATATCAATGCCCAGATAGCCAATAACAGTACCTTGCGAATCCTTGATTGGTGTAAAGGAGGACAATAGCTGTCCCCAAGTTGGATCATCTACAATGCCTGTTGTGACGACTTCACCGCGTAACAAGCGTTCCTGAATCTGGGGATTAAATTCCATTGCAGTCCCGTAAGGGCTATATTCCGTATCGTCCCAATTCGCTCCATCTACGGTGTAGAACCACCCGTCCGAAGTTTTGTTATACATATAAACATACAAGGCTCCCGATTGAAGCCTAACTTTAACGAGTTCGTCCCTAAGACTTTTATATTCGTTGCTCTCCTCTGAAGCAGTAGAAGATAATGTCTTAATTAATTCCGATTCCTGACCTAGTTGAGAGGCGGTATTCACAGCCAGCTGCTGATTGTTATGCTGCATGGTCATTAGTGATGCATTTTCACTGGAGTCGATGGTGGCCCATATGATTAGACCGCCCATGGCCAGTAGCGGAACCAGAATAATCAAATACAGTTTGAACCTTAAATCCATCTTTTTTTTGCGAGTCTGTCTCACGTACGGTTCCCCCTTGGATGTAATAAAGTAATTATGGTTATTCGTATAACCCCATACTATTTATCGTAATATTGAAGGGGGAAATGAAGACTATCACTCAATTTGTATATACATATATGTAGATTATAAACTAACGTGTAAAAGTGAGAACATATCAAAATTTGTGCAATATAAGATAAAAAAACTACCAGCATCAAGCCACCACTAGGTTACAAACGCATAAGTGATATTAAAATCATCGCCGGAGAATGTGATTATTTGTGGTGCCAGTGCCTCAAACCGAATGTAGAAGTTCGTCTTGCATCAAGAAACGTTGACATTGAATCTACGTCCTATAGTGGCATAGGATAGTATATTTAAAGGCAGTTAGTATGCATGCCACCTTGCCATCTGTTCCATAGGATTCAATATATTTTGCATTATAATGAGCTACCTGTTGGGAGAAAAAGAGGCTTTCCCTAATGGGCTCGCTGGGTAATTGCATTTATTGAGATCGTTAGAAAGCATGCCTCCCTATGGTAAGAAATGAGAAGGGGGTCTTCTGCTAATTTCTCGTTAAAATACTTCTTCCACTTTGGACAAAAATGAAGAGACTATAGCTCATCGCTATGGTCTCTTTCTGCTGGTCATAAAAATTAATGAAAAATCGCCTTACTCATTTCAACTGTCCTTTATAGCCTACCATTGAACCGTTGGATTGCTTCCTCGGTCACCGGCGTGAAGAGATTAACCAGATTACCGTCAGGATCGCGAAACAGCACAGCACGATTCCCCCACGGCATTGTGGTAGGTTCCTTTACCCACTCATCGACAAACGACTTCAAGCGCTCGTATTCGGCATCCACATCGTGGACGTGGAACTCAATAATGACAGTACGATTGTTGGCCGCCACAGCGGAACCAGCGCCAAACAGTTGTACCGTCTGGGAGTGGCCGATCGCTAGAGTGCACGATGGCATAACAAGTTCGGCAAAGACAGGTGCAGGGCGTTCTGCTGAAACACCCGTAATTTTCTCATAGAACTCGACGAGACGATTCACGTCATCAGTAATGATACGCACAGAAGCAAAATTCACGAGATATCATCCTTCCTATAATAAGTAATACATTTTGGACCAAAAACAATTCGCATTTACTCCTACTCCTTTACAATTGCTTACTCCAACTATACAAATACACTACTGACAACAGTATGTCAGTAGTGTTTTATGAAGAAACCACCGTCCACTAGCCATCATTCTATAGAAAGTATTAGAGTTTCAAAGTGAGGGTAAGTGCTAAAAATCGATTGTACTTGGTGGTAAACAGTGTTACTCTAAAAGTCTGTGTTCGACAATATATTCAATACTAGCCACCAATTTAGTTATAAAGAAAGGTAACACTATGATAAAAGTTGAAAACTTATCCTTCTCATTTCCACAAAAGGAACTATATAAAAACATTTCATTTACGTTTGAAGAGGCACAACATTGTGCTTTTATCGGAACAAGCGGCAGTGGAAAAAGTACATTGATCGATATCCTGATGGATCCGGAACGATATTTGTTCGAGGGCAAGTTAGAGATAGACCCCGATTGCAGAATCGGGTATGTGAGTCAGTTTTTGCAAGTAGACAAAACAAAAGAAATGACCGTTTTTGAATATATCGCAGAAGAATTCATCAAGATACAAGATGAAATTACAGCGATTTATGCGGAGATGGCCACCACATCGGATATGGATTCCCTGATGGAAAAGCTTCAATTGGCTTTGGATGCCTTCGAAGCGATGGATGGGGACAATTTCGAAAAAAACATCAATAAACAGTTAAACCTTGCCAACCTAATGAAGCTCAAAGATCTTAGTATATCCGCCGTAAGTGGCGGGGAATTCAAACTTATTCAAGTGATGAAGGAAATGCTGAATCGTCCAGACTTCATGATTATGGACGAACCCGATGTATTTTTAGACTTTGAAAACCTGAACGCGCTTAAAAAATTGATTAACTCCCACAAGGGAATGCTGCTGGTCGTTACGCACAACCGTTATCTGTTGAATCATTGTTTCAACAAAATCATACACCTCGAAAACACAGAGCTCCAGGAGTTTGACGGGCGATATATCGATTATAACTTCTCGCTGCTTCAGACTAAAATTGAGCTGCAAGAAATCGCGGTTGCTGAAGCTGAAGAAATTGAGAGATACGATCACATCATCGACAATCTTAGAGAGATCGCCACGTATAATTCAGAAGCCTCCAGAGGCAGAGCGTTAAAAGCCAGAGTCAAGTTTCAAGAGAGATTGGAAGCACGTCGAATAAAAGAGCCATTTGTCGATATCAAACAGCCGAATATCCGTTTTGGGATCGATAAGGAAATGGAAGACACCGTTGTGGTTAACGTCAATAACTATAGCGTTTCCTTTGACGAGTTGCTTTTGGAAAATGTGAATTTTGAGATCAAATCAACAGATAAAGTAGCCCTGATCGGTCCAAACGGTACCGGGAAAACGACTTTACTCCGAGAAATTTTTAAAAACAATCAGGATTCCATTGAAATAAATACTGATGTTAAAGTGGCCTATTTATCTCAGGTTCAAGGCGAAATGCTAAAAGATTCGAATACCATACTAAATGAATTCATTGATTCCGGCTTTCAAACGTATGATGAAATTAGATCGTATCTTCCAAACTATGGCTTTGAAGGAGAAATCCTTGATCAAAAGATTGAATCATTATCTGGCGGAGAAAAAAACATGCTTCAATTGGCTAAAGTTTCTGCCAGTCAAGCCAACGTATTGCTCCTAGATGAACCGACAAGCCATTTAGACATCTATACACAAATCGCATTGGAGAAAGCCATTGAAGACTACAAAGGTGCGATTATCATGATTTCTCATGATTTCTATTCTGTTGTAAATGGTATGGATTATGTTTTAATTATCGAGGACAAAACGATTAGTAAAATGAGTATAGAAGAATTCAGACAGATGATTTATGCGAGTCATTTTGATGAAAACTATCTAGAAAATGAACAAAAGAAAAAGTCTGTTGAAATGAAAATTGAATTGGCTTTAAAAGATACCAATTTTGAACTTGCAAAGAGTTTGGTTGATGAGCTAGAAGAGCTGATTAAGTTGCTTTAGACAAGGTGAATATTCGATAAATCTAAATCCCCCTGTATGTGGATTAATCCGCATACAGGGGGATTTACTTCTAGAAACAGCTAAACGAGCTGATTCGCTGCAGATCAATGCCGGTGTATAGCCAGAAGAAGCCATTCCAACGGAAGCCAGCCACCGAATTTCTACCTACAAATACCGGGTACATCCAGAAGCCGGGACCACGATCCGGCCAAATATATGTGTAGCGAAACAGACAGCCGGATATGGCTCTTGGATCTACCGCATATAACGAAGCGGGTTGCTGTGGAATGAATGATGGTGGCGGCCCAGTAGGTGCCTGCACCCCTTGTGGCCCGCCGCCTCCACCCCCAGGGAACGATGGAGGACCAGGAATTCCACCGGGTCCTCCCGGTCCTCCGGGACCCCCAGGTCCGCCAAACCCTCCACCAGGTCCAAAAGGAGGTAAAAATGTCATATCACATCACTCCTGTTCATTAGTCTAATGTATTGTATGTAGGCAATTGAGAAGGGGAATGGGTGGAAGCCTATAGAAGGCTGCTAATAATCAAGTCGAATCAAGCAAATTAAATTGCAGAAAAATGTCGAATAAAGTGATTGCTAACTAATTTATTGTGTGATATTATGATCCAGTAAACGTTTACATCGATAACGAATTGAATATTAGCAGTGTTTGGCTGTTACTGGTAAAGCAGGCATGACCAAAATGATTTTGCATTTTCCTTATGTGAGTAGGGGAAAGCATATCGTTTTGGTCTTTTTTTATATCCAAATTCAGAAATGAGGCAATGGTATGGATTATCGCAAGTTGGGACAAGAGATTACGGAATTGGTTGGAAAGAAAGATAACATCGCTCGGCTTACGCACTGCGCAACCCGACTGCGGTTCGAACTGCACGACATCTCCAAAGCAGAGACAGAAAAACTTAAAGCACTCCCAGGAGTCATTACCGTTGTGAACAATGGTGGACAATACCAGGTTGTTGTGGGCAATGAGGTGCAGCAGGTCTACCGAGTTATTACTCAGCAGATGGGTTCGGCTAGCCGAAGTGCGGAATCCAAATCGGATTCTGGCAAAAATAACGGACCAAAGCAAAAACAGAGCTGGATTTCCAGATTCATCAGCGTGATCTCAACGACATTTACTCCGGTCATTCCGGCAATCATTGGCGCGGGTATGATCAAAGCGATATTAGCCGTACTTGTGCTGACAGGTCTCGTAACGACGGAAAGCCAAAACTACTATATCCTTAATACCATTGCGGACGCGGCTTTTTATTTCATGCCTATTCTGCTGGCTTATGGAGCTTCCATTAAGTTTGAAACAAGTCCAATTCTGGCGATGACAGTTGCCGGTGTGTTGTTACACCCGGGATGGAGCGCCCTGATGGCGGAAGGAAAAGACGTGTTTTTCATCGGTGTTCCAGTTCGACTAACCGATTACGCGGGCTCCGTGCTGCCGATTATTATCGTCGTTTGGCTCATGTCCTATATTGAACGTTTCGCGGATCGGGTATCGCCTTCAATGATCAAATTTTTCACGAAACCAATGATTGTACTATTGATTACAGCACCACTTGCATTGGTGGCGATCGGGCCTTTCGGAACGTACCTGAATGATCTGGTTGCGATGGGTGCAGAAGCGATTAATGCCAGAGCCAGTTGGCTGATTCCTTTGTTAATGGGAACTTTGCAACCATTCCTGATCGTAACAGGTACCGCATGGGCCATGACGCCGATTGCAACTAGCCAACTAACCAAAAATGGATATGAAATGATCAACGGTCCGGGAATGCTCGCGTCCAATATTGCTCAAGGTGGGGCCACGCTTGCTGTAGCATTAAAAACGAAAAACAAAAAACTCAAACAGCTCGCTGCTTCATCCGGTTTCACCGCTGTGCTGGGCATCACGGAACCATCCTTGTACGGTGTAACGCTGAAACTGAAGAAACCCTTAATTGCCGCAATGATTGGTGGTGGTGTAGCAGGGATATATGCTGGTCTGACTGGATTAGTACGTTATGCCTTCGTTTCTCCGGGTCTTGCCGCGTTACCTGCCTTCATTGGAAGCAATCCGATGAACATCGTTCATGCCATTGTGACTTGTCTGATCGCTTTTATCGTTACCTTTGCTCTGACATGGATTATTGGTTTTGAGGATCCAGTGGATGATGAAGAAGAAGGCAATACCAACGTTAACGATGACAAGACACTTTCCGGGCAGCCTGTTCAAGACAACAGCCCAGACACTAAGTATGCTGCAAAAACAAATGCAAAAGTACCACGCCAAAATGAATTACGCCCACTTACAATCGCCAGCCCGATGCAAGGGGAATTAGTCCATCTGGACCGTGTACCAGACGATGTCTTCTCTTTGGGATTACTGGGTAAAGGCGCTGCCATCATTCCTGCCAAAGGAGAACTGTATGCACCGATCACAGGTGAAGTTACGGCTTTCATGGACTCCAAACATGCGGTCAAATTAAATGGTTATGATGGAGAAGAGGTGCTCATTCATATTGGAGTGGATACCGTCAACCTGAAGGGGAGACATTTCGACTCTTCCATTAAAGTAGGGGATCGCGTACAACGGGGGGACTTGTTGATCAGCTTTGATATCGAAGCCATCAAGTCGGAAGGCTACGAAGTCATAACCCCGATTATTATCGCCAATTCGGATCGTTTCCCGGATATTAAGCTGGAGAAGCAGAGTCCTGTTGAGGTTGGAGCAACCATTATCCACCTTTCGTAACAACCGTAATACGGTCCGTCATATATCTTAATCAACATTAAAATGAAGGAGTGTTTGAGATGTTATATCATCACATCAAACCATTCCCCAATGAATTTCTGTGGGGAGGCTCTACCTCGGCCTATCAAGTGGAGGGAGCCTGGAACGAAGATGGCAAAGGCCTGTCCGTCATCGATATGTGTGATCATCCGGCTGGAACCGCCGATTTCACAGTTGCTAGTGATCACTATCACAGATTCAGAGAAGACGTGAAGCTTTTTGCAGAGCTGGGCCTCAAAGCATATCGTTTTTCAATTGCATGGACTCGAATCTTGTCTTCAGGCACAGGGGCTGTTAATGAGAAGGGACTCCAGTTTTATCACCAATTGATTGACGAATTGCTGCTCCATAACATTGAGCCTATTGTGACCATGTACCATTTTGACCTGCCCTACGAGCTTGAGAAAAACGGAGGATGGAACAACCGGGGGACGATCGATGCCTTTGTCGAGTACGGGCGTATCTTGTTTGAGCAATACGGGCATAAAGTGAAATATTGGTTGACCATTAATGAGCAAAATACGATGATTCTCCATCCAGGTGCTATTGGTACACCAAAAGGCGGACTTCTGCCTTCCAGTAAGGAACTGTATCAGCAAAATCATCATATGTTTGTGGCTCAAGGCAGAACGATGCGACTATTTCATGATATGCTACCACAAGGCAAAATCGGGCCTGCATTGAACATGACTTCCATGTACCAGGCAACCTCCAGACCAGCAGATGCAATCGCTGCACATAACTGGGAGACGATTCGTGGATGGGGTTTTCTCGACTTATCAGTGTGGGGACGGTATAATCCATTATTCTGGAGTTATTTACAGGAACGTGGCATCGAGCCGGTTATTGAGCAGGGTGACATGGAAGATATCCAGTCTGGCCGCCCCGATCTGGTAGCAATCAATTATTACTCGACGGCAACCATTGCCGCCAGTATGGGCGATGCGTCGGATGTTACGGCTCGTGCAGGGGATCAGCAAATTATGCTTGGCGAGCAGGGAGTATACCGGGCCGCGGAGAATCCTTATACGGAAAAAACGAAATATGGCTGGGTCATTGACCCGGTTGGCCTAAGGCTGACATTGCGTAAGGTATGTGAACGATATGGTCTCCCGATTTTAATTACGGAAAATGGTATAGGAGCCCCAGATGTACTGGAGGCAGATTACACCATTAACGATACGTACCGGATTGATTTTATCGAGAAACATCTGGAACAGATCAAACTGGCTCTAACGGATGGAGTAGATGTGATTGGTTATTGCCCTTGGTCCGTTATTGACGTGGTAAGCACACATCAGGGGTATGGGAAACGTTATGGAATGATCTATGTAAACCGCGGTGAACAGGATCTGAAAGACTTGAAGCGTTTGAAGAAGAAAAGCTTCTCGTGGTATCAAGAGGTCATTAAACAGAATGGCAGATGTATCGGAAATTCGGATCAGGCGGTCACGAAAGAATAAAGGATCGTGATGAATTCATGAGAGTAATCAAAATATTAAATAACAGCTTGCTTCTGATCAAAGATGAACAGGGACAAGAGATGATTGTCATGGGAAAAGGGTTGGCATTCAAAGGCAAAGTCGGCGAGCGACTCGATGAGGAGCATATCCAGAAACGATTCATTCTGCAAAATAATCCGTCTGCCCAGGCTTACGTAAGAACCATCGAAAACATGCCCGAAAAACATGTGAATGTCATAAACAAACTGATTACCAATGCAAAAGAAAAGCTGTCTCTTGACGATCAAATCTTCTTCACGCTTATGGATCACTTGTCATTTGCCATTGAACGATGGAAAAAAGGTGTAGCATTACAGAGTCGCATGTTATGGGAGATCCAGAGGTTTCATCCTGTCGAATTCGAACTGGGCCTTGAAGCTGTTCAGATGCTGAATCTAGAATTGGGTATTGAACTGCCGGAAGAAGAAGCAGGGAATATCGCTTTTCATTTTGTGAATGCCCAAACGCATGAACAGAATATGGAGCGCACGATGCAATCCGTTAAGATGTTAAAAGATATTTTTAACCTGATTCAATACACCTTTGATATGCAATTGAACAAAAATTCCATCCATTATGTGAGACTTGTCACACATCTGCAATTCTTCATCCAGCGTTTACAAGAAGGGCGTCTGGGCAATTCGGCGAAAGATTTTATATTTCAACACATGGTGAAGGAGCACCCGCTTGAATACAAGTGTGCGGAGATGATCAAAACCTACGTGCAAAATATGCTGGATATCTCCATATCGAACGAGGAATTATTATATTTGATGATTCACATTGCACGAATTGTGCAGGAGGAACAGGGTGACGAGGGACGATTATAAAACAAAGTTTATATGCCTGTTAGCAGACAGGAAAAAAGATACTTTCTAACTATGACCGTTTTCTCGTATTTTATCGGGAAACGGTCTTTTATTTTTGCAAATATGTAGCGGCTTTTTGATATTTCATGCGAACGAACTCCAGCTTCCTAAACTCACGATTACCAAATGATAACTTTTTATTATATTTATTGGAAATTTGTTATATGTAAGCGTTATCCAAAGAACTATAATCTATTTATCTGGATGTTAATCCGTTCAGAAATACTTAGACCAAATCATGAGGAGGAATTGTATGAATCGGTTAGGTCAATGGAATATAACGGCCTTGGTTCTTGTGCTGGTACTCGCCATGATGCCATTTTCGAATGTCTCATATGCAGCCAAGGCAGTTACGGAAGTGGAGGGAGGTCATTTGAGCACAAACTTTGAAGACGGTACACTTCAGGGATGGACTCCACGTATAGGTAACGAAAGGCTGACAGTGACACAGCAGGAAGCACACGAAGGTCAGTCCAGTATGCTGGTCGCCAACCGTGAGCGTTCCTATCATGGACCGATGTTATCCATGAAGGATCTGCTTAAGCGTAACCAAGAGTACGAAATTGCGGCATATGTAAGACTCACCCAGGAGCCCACCACGGATCAAACACTACAGCTTACCACATATAAAAAAACAAATGCCGAAAGCTGGAACCCGATCGGCAGCGTGAAGATTGCCAAAACAGAATGGAATACATGGCACAAGATCACCGGAAAATTTCAGTATAGCGATGATCCCACTGAATTGAATTTGTTCATCGAAACACCCTACATCTCTGAAGATAGCGTAGATACGTTATCGTTCTATGTGGATGATGTATCATTTACTCTGGCCGAGCAACTGGAGATCGAAGAAGGGATTCAGTCTCTGGAGGACCTGTATCAAGATGATTTCCCCATTGGTGCAGCGGTGTATCGCTGGCAGTTGGAAGGCGCATATGGACAACTGCTCACAAAACACTTTAACAGCTTGACCGCAACCTATGAGATGAAACCGAAGTACATGTCTCCTTCCGAAGGTGTTTATCAGTTCGAGGCAGCCGATCAATATGTTCAATTCGCCGAGGAACATGGTATGGGCGTACGCGCACATGCGTTGTTGTGGCATATTGATGCTGCAGAGTGGATGTTCAAGGATCCTCTGGGTAACCCTGCGAGTCGAGAATTACTACTTGCCCGGATTCAGGATTATGTTGAAACCGTCATGACCCGATACAAAGGTAAGATCTATGCCTGGGATGTGGTAAACGAGGCGATTGCGGATAGCAATGGTGATGCCAACGGTTTACGTAAAAGTCCCTTTTATGAACTAATCGGTCCGGATTACATTGAGAAAACCTATGAATTCGCCCGTGCAGCCGATCCGGATGCCAAATTATACTACAACGAATACTTCACGGAAATCCCTGAGAAAAGAGAGCATATGTATCGGTTGGTCAAACGACTGAAAGAGAAGGGGCTCATTGATGGTGTGGGTTTGCAATCTCACTATAACCTGGAATCCCCGCCCATCGACGAAATTGAAAAAACGATCAACATGTTCGCCGAACTTGGATTGGATATTCAGATCACGGAACTGGATGTGGATAGCGGAATTCCATTTGGTGAAGAGATGTCCGATGAAGTTGCGGTAAAGCAGGCGTATCGATATAAGGAACTGTTGGATTTGTACAAAAAACACAAAGATCACATTTCTTCAGTTACCTTATGGGGACTCCAAGATGAGAAGTCTTACAACAACCAGGCTATGCTGTTTGATTCAGCCCTGAAGGCCAAAAAAGCATACTGGGGACTCGTGGATGAATCCAGCTTGCCTGTGTTGACACAGAGAGCCGTCTCACTTTCGGGTAAACCGGATATCAAAAAACAGCCTCAAGATCTTCTCTGGAACAAAGCGGTGTCTACTCCACTGAAGGGTGATTCTTCAGGATCAGCTAGTTTCCGCACCTTATGGGATCAAAGTAACCTATATATCCTTGTGGATGTTCAGGATGCGAAGGCTGACGTGAATGACAGAGTAGATATCTTTGTTGATCTCAATAATGGCAAGACCACCTCATATGAAGCAGATGACCGACATGTAATCATTAAGCGGTCGGGCAAAGCTGAGGGCGCGGAGCAGCGTTCATATCGTGTACGTGAGAACAAAGCCGGATATCAGGTTGAATTGTCCATTCCATGGGGTGGTATCCAAGCTGGTTCAGAATATGAAGCTGGATTGGATATCCGTGTGACTGATGGCGGTACAAATGGGACACAACCTTATAATCCACTGTACTGGAATGATCGAACACAATCTCAGGAGCAAGATACAAGCAAATACGGCGTGATTCAACTCGCCCCTATGCCCAAATCTGCACAAGCTGTGCAAGGGATTGTTCAGATTGATGGGAAGAAAGACGCCCTATGGAATAAGGCTGTACCATTTGAAGTAAAACGGTTGAATGAGACCGATGGTGCAGAGGCAGTGGCTCGCGCAATGTGGTCAGGTGAGTATCTATATCTGCTGCTCGACGTCACTGATCCAAGCATCATCACAGATAACATCAACCCATGGGATCAGGATTCGGTTGAGATTTTCCTGGACGAGAATCACCAGCGCACACCGTATTTTCAATATGATGATGCCCAGTTCAGAATCAGTGCAGACAATGTGGGAACCTTTGCAGGGGGGGCCTCACCCGGACGCCTTGTAAGTGCTGTGAAGAAAACAAATAAAGGATATCTCGTAGAAGCCAGAATTCAGTTGCATTCACTGACGCCCAAAACAGGAAATGTTCTTGGTTTCGAGCTTCAAATTAACGACAACCAAGGCGGAGGTAAGCAGAACGTAGCCAAATGGAATGATAAGACCAATGAAAGCTGGAGAAACACTTCCCAGTACGGAATACTCACTTTTGTCGGAAAGAACATATTAGGACATTAAACCATCGGCAATAGTTGCAAGAATAGAAACCATCATAACAGTGGCTAAAACTCAACCATTGTTGTGATGGTTTTCATCATTTAAATGCGTCACTCAAGCTGATTATGGGGGATACAATCTGCCTTGACTATATTTAACAGCCCTTGATATACTAAATGGATGTTATTTTTTCTTTTATGCGGATAAGAAAGTAATCAACTACATACAACCGTTTGCGAGGGAGCCTTAACCGGCTGAGAGGGTGTTAAACCGACCTTACCTGATTTGGATAATGCCAACGTAGGGATGCAACGATGAAACGCTGTACTTGGGTAGCTCATGCGAACCCCCCTTGTTTTAGTGTATTTGTCTGCGAAACATCCTATGGATGTTTCGTTTTTTTTGTTTTTAAATACGTACATTATGAATTGGAGGAACATATGTTGACTATTTCAGAGAGACTATATCAGGCGGCACAGCCTGTGTGGAAGGAATGTCTTGAGCATCCCTTTGTTAAAGGGATCGGGGATGGTTCCTTACCGGTCGAACAATTTCGTTATTATTTGCTGCAAGACTACTTGTACCTGTATGATTATGCCCGTGTATTTGCACTAGGTATCGTCAAATCGCACGACCCCAAATTGATGCAGTTTTTTAGTAAAAACGTAGATAACATCCTGAATGGTGAAATGAAAATTCATCGTTCTTATATGGAGCGATTAGGAATTACAGAGGATCATGTTTTTCAGGTAAAACCTGCACTGAAAAATGCAGCCTATACTAACTATATGCTCTCTGTTTCACATGCAGGTGGCATAGCAGAAGTACTTGTATCCATTCTGGCCTGCTCATGGAGTTATGCAGAGATTGGTCAAGTCCTTGCTCAAAAACCAGGTGCAGCTGAGCATCATTTTTACGGAGAGTGGATCACAGGATATGCTTCCTATGAATACAACAACAGCAATCAATCCCTTGTGACGTTAACGGATAAGTTATTAGAAGGCTGTAGCGAGGGAACGTACCAACGGATGGAGGATATTTTCGTGATGTGCAGTCGCTTTGAGCTTGATTTTTGGGAGATGTCATGGAGGCTGGAGCCTTGAGTTCACTGGTAGTTAATTCAATTAGAGAGATTTGCATAGTGTGAATAATCAGAACGTGTTAGCTTCAAAAGACATGATTAAACACTCGAACAACAAGCTCTGATATAATAAGCAAATAGTAGCTATCTTTTTTCTATGGAGGTGAGGCTATTGAAAACAATCGGGGTAGGATTCTTACATGCACGGCTCTATGCAAAGCCAGAGAAGGATATGGCAATGCTTTGCATAGAGCCTGGGAATAATCACATTGCCAACGACGAATCGTAATATTCTACTAACTGGCTTTGCACCTTATTGATCTATTAAATAAGGAGTGAGGCCCATGAAATATTCAAAAGCCGAGTCTATTTTTCCGGAAGAATTGTTACGTATCATTCAAGAATACGTTCAAGGGGAATTGGTTTATATCCCCAAACCCAAAGAGGCGCACCTAAAATGGGGCGAGAAAACAGAGAGCAAGAGCAGGGTCTCTGCTCGAAACGCTGAGATTAAATCCTTATTCCGCAATGGAGTCAGGATAGAGGAGTTGGCGGGTCGGTATTTCTTGTCCTGCGAAAGCATAAAGAAAATAGTCTATACAAAGAACTAATGAAATCCGCTAACTCGTCGTTTCGACGGTTTAGCGGATTTTGTGCAAAGATGACTTAAATCAACTTATACATAGTAACCGTACCTCTAAATCGATAGACTCAAGTTAAGGTTGTTGTGATGAAGGACGGCCGGATCATACAAAGAGGTGTAACGAATGAACGAAATCATAAAGAAGAAGCTGCTGGACAAAAATGAACTGCTCATTAACATGGTGATTGAACGCGTAAAAAGAGATTTTCTAGATGATATCGCCATTATTGGGCTTACTGGTTCATTTAGCACCGGGGACTTTCACGAGAAGAGTGATCTTGATTTAATTATCATTAATAATACAGAAAAGGGATGGGAAATTTCCGATTGCTTCATCTTGGATGACGTTGGGTATGACATCTATTGCACGCCATGGGATTCAAGAATACAAGAGCAATCCACCTTGGAGAGTCCCAACGTATCGAGCCTAACCGAGCTCAAAGTACTCTACTATGCAAAGCCTGAGGATTTGGAGAAATTGAATGACTTCCGGCAAAAAGCTCTTGATGCACTTGCAAACCCGATAGGAGAAGCGTGTCTTAATCGAGCAAATAAATGGATCGATCTGGCTAAACAAGCATACAGCGATACGATGCTTAGTGAAGATATCGGTTCAGTGCGATATGCATCTGCTGGGGTTCTGTACAATCTAGTCAATGCCTTGGTGAGTATGAATAATACGTGTATCAAACGAGGGATCAAGCGATATTTGGAAGAGATACGCTCGTTTCGCTATGTTCCGGATGATCTCGAATCCTTATACAGGTCAATCATCGAAGCTCATACAATTGAAGATATTCGAATAACATCTTTTAATATGTTGAATAGCGTTACGCGGTTACATAGCACGATGTGTGATAACTTCATTGTTAAACCGGCTCCGACCTTTGATAATCTGAGAGGAACATATGAAGAACTGTGGTGCAACTACCGCAATAAAATTTTGAACAGTGTTACAACGAACGATGCTTCCTACGTCTTTCTTTCGGCCTTTGGAGCACATGAGTATCTTGATGAAATGGCCATGGAGAAAGGAACCAAGAAATATGATCTTATGCAGTACTTTGATGCAAGTAATTTACCAGTTATGAAAGAGAAGCTCCTTAAAGTGATGGATGATTATCGAGAAGAGTATGATAAGGTCGGCAGAACAGTCGAACGTTTTACAACCTTCGAGCAACTATATGCCCATTATATGAATCATTGACCTTACGTTCCGGGTAGTCAACCAAACATTGTTTTTACATTTGGATATCTTTAGAAAATGGAAAGTCTGACGATTTTATCGTCAACAATAACAAAATGATAATTCAATAATAGTGGATCGGGTAGACCAGTCTTGTCGTAGGTACCATCCAGCTCGCATGTTAGCACAATTTCATCACCTATTTTTTTTGCTAATGTTGGCTTTAACGTTACATTCGCCGCGAAATGGTTTTGATCACTCCATTCCCGAATCGCCTGTTTGCCATTTCGCTTTTTTCCTTCATCCAACACGACGGCATTTTCTGAGAAACAATCTACAAATACTACCGGATCTGGCTTGTTAGATGCAGTAATATATTTGGCAATTACAGACGGTAAATGATTGAGATCCATATTGTTCTCTCCCTTTAGACGGTAGGGATAGTTCCCCCATCTATGACATATTCACTACCTGTAATAGATGCTGCTCGGTCTGAGACCAGAAATGCGACCAGTTCAGCGACTTCTTCAGGAAATCCTGGTCTACCAATTGGAATACCTCCGAGTGAAGTCATAAGTTGTTCGAGCGCACTTTCTCGACTTCCGGTTTGCGTTGCGATCCGATCAATTAATGCGTCAGATGCTTCTGTCTGAATAAATCCGGGAGACAATGTATTTATGCGAATTCCTTGAGGGGAAAATTCATTCGATAATCCCTTGCTATAATTAGTCAGCGCGGCTTTGGCAGATGCATAAGCCAGTGTGGTTTCATATAAAGGCAAACGTCTCTGGATGGAAGTGAAATGAAGAATAACGCCTGAATTATTTTCTAACATAAGTGGAATTAAGCCACGATCAAGTCGAACTGCTGCGAGTAAATTCCAATTTAATGTATGAAGCCAATCCTCATCACTCAATACAAGTGCACCTCCTGGTGGTGTCGTTGATCCACCTACGCAATGGACAATAATATCGATACCTCCAAGTTGCTCTTTTACTGCTGTAATTATTTGCTCTACACCTTCAGGTGTGGCGACATCTGCTTGCACAAATTTGACCGAATTTGGCAAGTCAGCAGATAGGGAACGGGCAGTAGTAAGAACTGTAGCTCCGCCGTTTGCAAGTCTTTTGACAACTGCTTGCCCCATTCCCTTTGTTCCTCCGGTTACAAGCACCCTTTTACCTTTAAATTCTGATACAGAAAACTCAAATTCTTTATGCATAACTATTCCTCCTAGTGATGGTATTCAATGATTAATTTGAAATTGCTCTGTCTCTAGACCTTAATGTGTTGTTCGAGAGGAGCTAGAACTAATACTACACTTGCTACTTTCATAACGTCCAATTTATTATAATAATAAAAATGATGAATATTATTAATATATGGAGGGGTGTTTTAATGGAACTTACACAATTGGAATACTTTATGACCGTTGCACAGCTTGAACATATGACCTTAGCCTCCAAAAAACTCGGTATTACTCAGCCAGCGTTAAGTCATGCAATTGCCAAGCTTGAAAACGAGATAGGAGCTCCTTTATTTGAGCGAAATGGACGAAATATTAAGCTGAACCGAAACGGTACTATGTTCTCTAAATGGATTGGTCGAGCCCTACAAAATATTGAAAATGGTCTAAGGGAAATCGAAGAGTGGTCCAATCCGGATACGGGTGTGATTACGTTGTCTTATCTAAACATTCTCGGTGTTGAATTAATCCCTAGCCTGATCCGGAGTTATCAATTGAAGTATCCCAAAGTTCGGTTCGAATTGACACAAGGGAACTTAGGAGATATTGATGAACATCTGGAGCAAGGATTTTCGGATATTATGATTACATCGAGGGAATCTACTTTGGATAATCATCACTGGAAGACTATTCAGAATGTTCCTTTATACATTGTTGTTCCTTCCCAACATCGTTATGCAGATTGTAGCGCTCTTAGTTTGGCAGAGCTGTCTGGCGAGCCATTTATAGGATTGAAAAACAACTGTGGATTAAAAGCAACGATTATATCCCGGTTCCGACATACCGGATTTTTTCTTACTTCGGCTTATGAGGCGGAGGACCTGATCACTGTAGCCGGTTTTATAAAGTCGGGTCTAGGTGTATCAGTACTGCCTAAGACGCTGGGGTTGATGTTAGATGAATTGGTTTGGATCCCTATCATTGATGAAGGATGGTACTGGGAAATAGGATTAAAGTGGAGAGATGATCATAATATTTCCCCAGCAGCGAAAAGGTTTATTGAATATGTGGATACTTTACATCAAGGAGAATGACCGCCAAATTTTTTAGTTTTGAAAAGAAATTCTGAGAAAACAATCATACTTTATTGTATTTGAACACAAGGAAAAAATCCTTTTACAATGATTGTCAGTACGTTATAATACAATCACCATGTAGATTACCCAACAAAAAAGTGAAATATTGTAATATAAAGTCACACTCGGCTCATCCAAGTTCTTTGAGCCGCTTATTACAACATAATAGATATCGGAGGTATGATTATGGTTAAGAAAAAAATTTCCACAGCCCTCAGCGCAGCTTTAATCGTTTCTATGCTGGCTACTGGCCTAATAGTCACTATCCAGGGTAACACAACGTTAGAGATAGCGAAGTCAGCAGGGGATAAAAAGGTTGAAGTTGTTAAAGCATAAGCGAGCCGTTAATTTATTAAGAACATGTCAAGAGACAAGAACATATTCCTATTGAAGTCGCTATTTTAGCGGCTTTTTTTTGTTTTATCGGTACAAATTGGGTTTACTACTAACGATATTTTGTTGAACAAGTAAAGAGAAGTTTAGATGTAACCTTTTTTACATTTGTAAACTATTAGGTTAGAAATAATAAAAAAATGATTAGATCAACTTAAATGAAAATTTTTATTTTCTATAATCAGTCATAAATTGTGCAAATGTAAACAAAAACAGATATATATATATAAAAATAATGTTCATTTATCCAAAAATACTTTGACAAATGAAAACGAGTGGATTATTTTGTTAATAAGGAATGCATATTTCTTCTTTTAGATTCTAAGTAGCTTAAGGGAGCGTGAATAAAATTAAAGAAGTACATCTATCAGGTGAAAATAGTATCAGCAAAGATCCAGAAAACTTTATTTATAAAAATGAATACAGACCGCAAATACATTATTCCCCTAAGGGTAATTGGATGAACGATCCTAACGGAATGGTTTATTACGAAGGAGAATATCACCTTTTCTACCAATATACTCCCCATGATACGCAACCTGACTTCGGCAGAATGCATTGGGGGCATGCCGTAAGTAATGATTTAGTACATTGGGATGAACTTCCACCAGCCATCTCACCTGGGGAAGATGGAGCGATCTTTTCGGGAAGTGCAGTAGTCGATAAGAACAATACAAGCGGATTCTTCAACGAAGCAGGATCAGGATTGGTTGCAATTTATACTAATAATGGTAACAGCGCTCAACCCGGTAAACCGCAGGTTCAAAGCATCGCTTACAGCAAGGACAAAGGTCGAACCTGGACAAAATATGAAGGTAACCCTGTTTTATTCCCCACGGAAACGCTAGACTTTCGAGACCCAAAGGTATTCTGGCATGAAGAATCTTCAAACTGGGTAATGGTTCTTGCTGTAAGTAACCGTGTAGAATTTTACACATCTTCGAATCTTAAGGATTGGTCTTTTGCAAGCGGTTTCGGTTCTGATATTCCGGGCATCCATCGTGGAATATTTGAATGTCCTGATGTTTTTAAAATCCAAGTGGATGAGGACCCTAATACCACTAAATGGATTCTGACACTAAGTGTCGGAGATAGAAATGGCGTAAATCCCAACGATTCAGAACCACCCGCAGGCGGTTCTGGCATGATGTATTTTATAGGTCACTTTGATGGTAAGTTTTTTACATTAGATGAAACATTGGAATCATTCGATACAATCAAATGGATAGATTACGGATCTGACTTTTACGCGGCCGTGACCTGGGATGGTATCCCGAATGAGGATGGGCGAAAGATTTGGGTCGGCTGGATGAATAATTGGCGTTATGCTTCCACTCTTCCTTCTAAAGAATGGCGTGGCCATATGTCAATCCCACGAGAGATTCAGCTTAGGACGTATTCGGAAGGACTTCGCTTAATTCAAGCACCCATAACTGAGTTAAATCAACTTAGAAGTTCAATTCTGTCTCTACAAGACATTACGATTAAACCAGATATGAACGTTTTGTCTGCTGTTTCTGCTGCAAAGATGGAAATTATTGCGGAATTTGAAATCGGTAATGCAATAGAATTTGGGTTCAAGGTGCGAAAATCTTCCTCTTCCAACCAGGAGACAGTCATCGGATATAATGTCTTGGATGAGGAGTTGTTTGTCGATCGGACGAAGTCAAACACTGTTGATTTTCATCCCGATTTTGCTGCAAAACACAAGGCCCCCATGAAGCCAGAGCATAAACGGATACAGTTGAGTATCTATGTTGATTGGTCAAGTGTAGAGATCTTTGGCAACAATGGAACAACTATCATTTCAGACACGATTTTCCCCGACTTGGGAAGTAGAGGACTGGAACTCTATGCCATTGGCGGAGAACTAAAGGTCGTGTCGCTTCAAATCAATAATCTCGTTAGCATTTGGGAAAATCAGAGTGTTTAGAATTTAGCAATGGCTTGATTCCCCATATTGGTTACTGAGCGGTTTTGGGCAACCGAACTGAACTGGTTGTCCAAAACCAATTAAATTTGAACCGACTTTACAATTCTATTAGAAAAGAGGATATGGAATGAAAGATAAATCTAAATATGCAATATGTCTTCTGATGGCAACGGGATTGGCTCTGACTTCAAACGGTATTTTTACATCTAAATCAATTGCGGCTAGTGCTGTGCTCGCTGATCAGGAAACAAATAAAAAGGCAAAGGAGGAGCTTGATATTTTTGAAAGCGCATCCAAATTAAATACCAATCTGATAGGCTGGCATGTGAAAGGAAAAGGAGGATTAGAGGATACTTCAGAAGGAATTTTGCTAACTTCACAGCCTAAAGAAAATGTAATGGCCATCTCAGAGACCGTGTCCGATGATTTTATCTATGAAGCTGATGTCATGATCAGGGATACGAAGGCAGATGCAACATTGTTGTTTCGATCTAATGAGGATGGCTTTAGCTCGTACATGCTGCAAATCGTTCCGGACGCAGGTCTGATTCGGTTAAGAGATGCAAGAAATGGAGATGGGAGATTAAAGGAGGAGCGTAAAGTTTCTGTTGAAATGGGGCAAATCTATCATCTCAAAGTAAAGGCAGTGGGTTCCTCGCTAAAAGTATATTGGGGCAATCAATATAAACCATTAATTGATGTTCAAGACATTTCGTATCAAAGCGGTAAGCTTGGACTCCATGTATGGGATGGATCCGCCTTGTTTTCGAACATCGTGGTGAGCGATCTGAAAGGTAATTTGGGTACGGTGCTTTCTAACAAGGGAAAATGGCAGCCTGATATCAACGGAAAAAGAGGGACGGTAGAACAGGAGAGCAAAGCACAGCAAATCTATAATAAAGAGGCAACTGATATGGTCTATGAAGGGAATATTACCCTTCGTCCTGATTCTATTGCAGCTCTCGCATTTCGATCTTCAAGCGATGGAGCTGAGGGATATGAAGCTACTCTTACGAAGGAAGGAGATCAGGTCCGTGTAAGTTTGACGAATACAAAAGGAACAATAATTGCAAGTTCGCAACGTACTTATCCGAGTCAGATGGGAGCCAAACATCATGTGGAAATCAAGGCAAAGGGAGATCGAATTCAGGTCTTCCTGGACGGGTACACTACGGCCGCGATTGACGTGGAAGATTCAACCTACAGAAGTGGAAGTACTGGAATCGTCGTAAAAAAGGGAACGGCTTACTTTCAGGATACTTATGTGACAGAACAGAGCCAATATTACAATGAGATATATCGTCCACAATATCACTACACGCCAATACGTGGTTCAGCGAGTGATCCGAACGGACTTGTCTACTTCGAAGGAGAATATCATCTCTTCCATCAGGATGGGGGAACATGGGCGCATGCGGTAAGTAAAGATATGCTGAACTGGAAACGGCTTCCGATTGCACTTCCCTGGAATGATCACGGACATGTCTGGTCTGGGTCGGCTGTTGCGGATATGACAAATGCATCTGGTTTATTCGGAGATTCAGGAGGCAAGGGCCTTATTGCATACTACACTTCCTTTAATCCGGATAGCCCAAATGGGAACCAGCGTATAGGTTTGGCTTACAGTAAAGACCTAGGTCGTACTTGGGAGTATTCGAAGGAACGCCCGATTGTGATCGAGAACCCAGGTAAGAGCGGAAATGAAGCTGGGAATTGGGATTTTCGCGATCCGAAAGTGATCCGTGATGACGAGAATAACCGATGGGTTATGGTTGTGTCCGGAGGAGATCATATTCGTTTCTACACCTCAACGAATTTACTTGACTGGACATTGACAGATAATTGGGGATATGGGGATTACGTCCGCGGAGGAGTATGGGAATGCCCTGATTTGTTCCAGCTTCCGGTAGACGGAACGTCACAGAAGAAGTGGGTTATGATGATCAGTACAGGAGCGAATCCCAAAACAGGCGGATCAGATGCCGAGTATTTTATCGGTCATTTAACAGCTGATGGTAAATTCGTGAACGATAATCCGGCGGGTAAGGTGCTAAGAACAGATTTTGGTAAAGAATTTTACGCTTCAATGTCTTTCGCTAATATGCCTGATCATCGCACAGTGATGATGGCGTGGATGACGAATTGGGACTATCCGTTCGCTTTCCCAACGTCCAATTGGAAAGGTGAACTAACCATTCCGAGAGAAGTATCATTGGTAACGACCGAAGATGGAATTCGTATGGTGCAAAGTCCAATCAAAGAATTGGAATCACTGCGTAAACCTTTGTATTCTGCTTCTAACAAGTCGGTGAGCCCTTCTTCCGGGAATCTGCTAAAAGGTATTATTTCAGGTGCTTACGAAATTGAAGCTGAAATTGAAATCCCTGAAAACAGCACAGTGACCGAGTTTGGCTTTAACATTCGTGAGGGTGCAGATCAGAAGACGGTCGTGGGTTATAAGGCAAGCGATAGTCGTATGTTTGTGGACCGAACTGCATCGGGTGAAACGGATTTTTCTAACCTTTTCAGTAAGAAACATGAAGCACCTACGCAAATGGAGAATAATCGGATCAAGATGCGTATTCTTGTGGATGAGTCTTCCCTTGAAGCCTTTGGTAACGACGGCAAAGTCGTCTTTTCAGATGTTATATTTCCGGATCCTGCTAGTAGAGCAATGAGTTTTTACGTAAAAGGTGGGAATGTGAACGTTGTTTCCTTGAAAGTGCATCAACTTGAATCTGTCTGGAATGAGGACATTCCTTCAAAAGTTCAAATAAAGATGGATACGAGCGTTCGGGAACTGGGGGTAGGCGAGTCGGATACACTGCAGGCGATGATCGAGTACGGACCAGGTTTAGGCGTTCAACCGCTTAAGTGGAATTCTAGTAATAAAGAAGTAATAACCATAGACTTGGCAGACAACTCACACGCAGTTATTAAGGCGAAAAAAGAAGGGGAGTCCACCGTCACTGTATCTACTCCGAATGGTAAAACTTCCACTAGTGTGCTCGTTAAAGTCATAGGTGGCGAGTTCCGGACAAACCTCAGTGGATGGACTAAAGATCTGTCTGCTGCTTCATGGTTAGTTAGTGAACATGGGATTCGTGGTAAATATTTTAGCGATGCGAATTATATTGCCAAAGAGAAGGCTGGGAATTTTACGTATGAAGCAGACATGATGCTCAGTGAAACAGGAGGGGCAGGTTCTATTTTGTTCAGGACTAGCGAAGATGGTCGCAGTGGTTATTATCTGAATCTAGACCCTAACATGAAGGCAATCCGTCTGTTCTATAAAATCAATGGAGGATTTGAAGAACGGCAGGTTCTTGCAAAAGTACCAACTTTCATTCAGCCAGGTCAAACGTATAAGGTGAAAATAGAAGCGAATGGTCCGCATATTGTCGTTCACGTGGACAGTCAAAAAGTCATAGATATCATGGATGGTACTTTTGCAGAAGGCCACTTTGGACTCAATGTATTTGGCGGCTCCGCATCTTATCAGAACGTCAATGTCAGCAACGGTGAACCTGCAAACATCACCAAGTCCAGCCTTGTAAATGCCGCAACACAGAAATCCATTTATACAGTTGACCTTGTCAACGGGGAGCCGGTTGCCTTGCAGGATGCAAGTGCGGCTTCCGTCCAGAAGTGGGTATTTGTTCCGACAGGCGACGAAGCAGGTTCGTATTCAATTCGTACTACGGCCGGTCAGACGCTTGATCTGGATATAGGGCAAAACAAACTTCAGCTATATCATTACTTAGGGTACAACAACCAGCGCTGGGTCCTTCACCAGAACAAAGACGGATCAGTTCATATTACTTCAGCTCATCATCAAAAAGCATTAGAAGTATCGGAAGATGGGACCGAACTCTTCCTAAATGAACTGAATCCATCACTTGATCGACAAAAATGGATATTAACGAAGTAATTAAAATTTATAGCATGATGGCATATCTCATAGATATTCCAATAAAGAAGTGCCGCGGGACAGGAACATTGTTCTATTCAAGTCGCTATTATAGCGGCTTTTTTCTTTTAACGAGAGGAATCAATCATATATTATATTTTTTCCTTCTTCACTTAGTTTTCTCAAAGATGTAATCATGTGATTAATCTCTTCTTCAGTGTGTCTTTCCCATGAAGCTAATTCAGCTACTATTTTAAGTGGCGATTTAGATCGATATGAACGTGTTGGGTTTCCAGGAAACCTTTTATCAGTTACGTTTGGATCACTTTCAAAATCTCCTAATGGTTCTACAATGTAGATTCTTTCTTTTGCATTAGATCTTGCCAATTCAGCACCCCATTTGGCAGCATTTAATGTTGCAGTAAAGTATATATGGTTAGAATTTTTCTCTTGGTAATTTGATAAGAACTGTGGTTCTAATAAATCACCAATTTGCAGTTCTGCTTTTGTACCATGAAAAAAAGGACCTTGATCTATGATCACTTTTTTGTCATCCATACTGATCCACCTCTTTTTTAGTATTGTATTTAGCAGTATAGTGTAGGAATTTCAAAAAAAACAGTCTATAAAAAAATAAAAAATAACGGTATAATTTAAGTAGAGAGAATGATACTGAGTCCAATAACCCAAGTCTAAGAAGGCAGCCGATCAGCGTGATCGGCTGTTTTTTTTAAAACTAACGAGCAGCTTAAAAGATAATCCGTTCAAGGCAGGTCTCTGATTATCGAGTAGTGTTGTAATGCCAGAATATATAGTTGATAAGCATTATCATTCATGATATATTGTTAACCAGTAAACTAAATATAAGAATTTATTTAGAAAATCCCTATTATTTAAATGTTATTTTTGTTTACAAGTAAATAAGGAGCGATCAAAGAATGATCTCAAAAGATCGAACAAAACAGTTGCTTTATGACCAATTTATCCGTTTTTTACATGTGTATGAGAACCACAAGGATACAGAAATCGAGCATTTCCTAAGTATCGCCCAGCGAGAAAGCATCGAGAAAATCCCTCAGCATTTGACCGCGGTTCATATGATAGATTGCATTGGCAAGCATGAGCCTATTAACAACACGGGTATTGCCGAGACGATGAATTTGTCCAAAGCAAGTATCACCAAAATTGGCAACAAACTGTTGGAAGAAGGATTCGTCAAACGTACGAAAATGAACGACAACAAAAAGGAGAGCTATTTCCGGTTGTCACCGCAAGGCAAAAAAATCTTTGAACTGCATGAACGTCTGCATATACATGAGGCAGAGGGCTTCTATCGTACTCTCGACAAATATTCGGAAACGGAGCTAAAAGTAATCCATCAATTTCTTCAAGACAGCAGTATAAATATTGAATCCAGATAAACAAAGGAGAGTGAAACATTTGAGTCTGGCGGAATTGATCAGGGAGCGCAGGAGTATTCGTAAATGTAACTCTACGCCGGTGGACCAGGAGTTAATTGTTGAATTACTACGTAAGGCTATACGGCTTCAACCATTTGTTGAGTCTGGCTCATGGCGTGTAGTATATGCCGGAACGCCAGAAGCACGCAAACGGTTGGTGGACTGCATGCTGGAACAGATGTCACAAAGCAAGCTCGGCAAGCTGATTCCCGGGAAACTTCTGGATGTTTTTAAAAAGAGATTTACCGATATTCCTGCCCACGTCATTGTTATGTCGACTGTAGGACCGAATCGTCTGACCAATGACCGCAATTATTCGGCTGCCTGCGGAGTGATGCAGAGCTTCCAACTGCTGGGCTGGGAACGAGGGTTAGGCATGTTGTGGGATACAGAGTCCATGATTCAGCATGAAGGGTTCTTCAATGGTATTGGCTTACGTGAGGATGAAAGATTTGTTGGCATTCTTCATATAGGATATTACGACAAAGCGCCAAGAAGTCGGAAAAGGACACCACGCCGAGCAGAAGTGGACCGTATTGCGAGGACAGACTACATAGAAGAGGAGGATATGAAAATGAAATTGTCAGATTTGGAAGGAGACATGGACGGTCCGAGTGAGTTTTTGGATCAACCGGTATCGCAGGACCTAATCCTTGAATTGCTCAATCATGCCGTATGGGCGCCAAATGATGGCCTCCGAGAGCCGTGGCGATTCATCTTTGCTGATAACCGGTATGGGGACATCATGCAGGGATTACAAGAGCCTGCCCCTGCATATCTTCTGGTCTTAGTGAAGGAAGAGGCGGATCAACATAAGCGAGAAGAAGACTTTGCGGCTGTCTGCTGCCTAATTCAGAATTTCCGCTTGCTGGCTCATGAGCAAAGTCTGGGCGTGCGTTGTACCTTGCATGACTGGATGTACGACCCGAGCCGTACTGAAATGTTTGGTGTACTGAGTAACGAGCGCATTGCTGCGGTTCTGGAATTGGGATACGGTGCGAATCAGTGGAATGGAAATACGGAGTTACCTGAGACTCAACTTCATTTTGAACTGCTGTAGGGGTGAAGACGATGGGATGAGACTCCAAAATGTGAATAAATCCAGATATGTCAAGGGACAAGAACATATCCCCAAGGAAGTCGCTATTTTAGCGGCTTTTTTAGGTGGTGGTTCTCTTGGGGATCAGACAATTCTTATCGTGATATTTCCACCGGCTTCGAACAATGGAAGTAGGCGATTAAAGGGAGTAGGGGGGGATCAATTTTTATTGCACCAAAACATCATAACTGATTGAGCTTGCTTTCAGGCTCCTCACCATTTTCTACACGTTTTATATTCTTTATAAAGAAATCATATCTTGTTTTATGAAATTTCCGACCATCAGGCATTCCCGCTGTATGGGGAGTAAGTATTACATTACCCAGATTCCGGAGCTCACTGTCAATAGGAAGCGGTTCAGATTCAAACACATCCAGGCATGCGCCTGAAATATCCCCGTTTTTTAATGCATCAATCAAGTCTCTTTCGTTGACAATGCCGCCGCGGGCTGTATTGATAAAAAGAGTAGTGTTTTTCATTTTTTTGAATGCCGCTTTGTTGATCAGCTGTTTGGTTTGCTCATTCAAGGGTACATGTACACTGACTATGTCCGATGTGCTTACAAGAGTATCAAAATCCGTCATTTTCACAAAACCATCAGATTGTACAGTGGCATTTCTCGCATACGCCAGCACATTCATATCAAAAACCCTGCAAAACGCAGCTACTTTTTTTCCAATAGCACCCAAACCGATAATCCCAATCGTTTTGCCTTTTAATTCACTCCCTGTATAGTCCAATTGATTTTCATCCATCTTGTTTTTCATGAAAGTATCAAGAAACGGTATGTTTTTATAATAAGACAATATCAGTGCCATTACGTGCTCGGCGACTGCCTGTGCATTCACTCCTGCAGCATTGGCCACCCAAATGCCGAGCTGTGTACAGGCAGGGACATCCACATTATCAAATCCTGCACCCGTCTGTACCAATTTTAATTTTTTTGCCTTAGAAAGCAGGCTGTGATCCACTTTAATATGTTCAGGAATGATTACCTGGCAATCTTCAATATGATGCAGCATTTCTTTTCCTGGCGGAACAATTACAACGTTCCAGTCTTGCGGAAAACTCCTTGCAATATTTGATTTTGAGGTCTCGCTAAAATAGCCAACGATGAGAATCTTCATTGCTAAACCACCTTTCATAAGCAATACCATTCTTCGAATAAAACCGTTTGATGCTCGTCATTGTATCCTTTTAATTCAATTTTATCAAGAAAATCTCATCGCGTTCTATTGAACTGGAATGGAAAAGAATCTAGATAAACAATATACTAGCTATATAGTTTTTTATTGAGGTGAATATCAAATGGATGAAATCGATGAGTCAAAACAAATTGTATTACAAATCGGCGGTGCATTAAAAAAGTACAGAAAAGAAAAAAACATGACCTTAGACGACTTATCAGAATTAACAGGCGTAAGCAAACTTACTCTGGGTAATATCGAACGTGGCGAGACAAATCCAACTTTGGCAATTATATGGAAAATTTCAAAAGGAATATCTTTACCGCTATTGGCTTTGTTCACATCAGAGAAACCTGTTAGTTTGTATCGAGCAGGGGAGGGACTGCGGTTTTCTAATGATGAAAAAAATTGGATTATTGAACCCGTCTTTAAAAGCAACGATATTGAAATGTGTCGGGCATACTTACAGCCAAATAGCTCGTATTATCCTGAAGGTCATCATGTGAATACAACTGAAATTGCGACAGTAATGACTGGTTCCATTGAGTTACAAGTCAATGGAGAGATTTACACATTGAATCAATATGATACGATCAGTTTTCGTGCAGATGATCCTCACGCTTATACCAATCATACGAATAACGAAACAGTGCTCCATATATCCTTAAAATATGGTTTCTAGTAGTGAAAATCCGCTTATTAAATGCAACTCCGAATTCCATGACGGGAATTCAGAGTTGCATTTTTTTAATCAATTTTAGTATGTTATAAAATAATTATTGTTTAAAATAGTATATTATAATATACTTTCGTTATTCGCGCGAATGTTATAGCAAAGTTTTTCAACCAGCATGAAGCAAATATTATAAGTAAGAATTCAGGAAGGAGAAATAAAGAATGCCGAATAAACAAAATAAAAAATTCGTGCCATCCTCTGTAGCGCTGATCATTCTCGGCATTATTGTTATTGCAGCTAATTTACGTACTCCCTTAACCTCAGTTGGTCCTTTAGTGGGTTTTATAAGGGATGACGTCCATATTTCAAATACATTAGCAGGCCTGATCACAACCGTACCCTTGCTTGCCTTTGCTTTATTATCGCCTCTAGTACCCAAGTTAGGACGAAGATATGGGGTTGAGCGTATCATTTTGATTGCCCTAATCTTTCTGACTGTTGGTATTGTAATACGATCTTTATCTGGCGCAGTTAACCTGTTTATTGGAACAGCAGTTCTTGGATTCGCCATTGCCATATGTAATGTATTATTGCCAAGTATAATCAAAAGGGATTTTCCAAATAAAATTGGCTCCATGACAGGAGTTTACTCCATTTCGATGAATTTATGTGGAGCAATTGCATCGGGAATCAGTGTACCGCTAGCCATGAACGCTGGGCTAAAATGGCAGGGAGCATTGGGAATATGGGGGATTCTAAGCTTTGTATCGATCCTCTGTTGGTTACCCCAATTAAGAAATCAAACAAAACAAACCGCCACGACGAGTCAACAAATGGCAAGCAACGATGTGAATGTTTGGCGATCCCCGCTTGCTTGGCAAGTAACCTTGTTCATGGGTATACAGTCTATGGTTTTCTATGTATTGATCGCATGGTTGCCTGAAATTTTAAAGCAGCAAGGCATTGACTCCAACCAATCTGGATGGTACCTCTCGATCATGCAGTTAGCGATGCTTCCATTTACCTTTATTGTCCCTATTATTGCTGGGCGTATGTCTAACCAACGTTTGTTAGTAATCATCACAACCATGTTGCTTTTGACGGGGACACTCGGACTTCTTTACGGAAGTTCCAATGTCATTCTGTTGTGGATCGTCATACTCGGAATTGGTGGAGGCTTCGCCTTTAGTTTGGCCATGATGTTTTTCGGATTGCGCACTGAAAATGCACATCAAGCAGCGGAACTATCTGGTATGGCCCAATCGATCGGATATCTTCTTGCCGCAATCGGTCCAGCCCTTATAGGATATCTGCACGATGCAACAAATAGTTGGAACCTGCCACTTTTCATTCTTCTTGGGGCTTCGGTGTTACTCTTTTTAGTTGGTATAGGAGCAGCAAGTAATCGTGTTGTAGGTAGTCGAAATGGTTACGAATTGCCACGGAAAGGATGATAACTATGTTTGACAAAATTATGGTGGCCATTGATAAAGCTGAAATAACGAACAAACTCCTTGATGCAACCGTTGAAATAGCCCAAAATAAACAAACTCAAGTTACCTTGGTTAATGTCAGCCAGGATTATGTGTCAAATGGCATGACATATGTACCAGAGAATTTTTTGGAAGACATACTGAACGAAATGGAGAAAGCGAGTTTGGAACAGTTGCATCAAGCCAAATCTAAATTAAAGTCTGCGGGGATTAACCCGGAAACTGTCCATCTTAAGGGAGATCCTGGGCATGAAATATTGAATTACGCAAGGGATACCGAGCAGCAACTTATTATTATCGGAAGCCGTGGGTTAAGAGGTGTAAAAGAAATGATGCTTGGAAGTGTCAGTCACAAGGTTTCACAGCTATCAAGTTGCCCAGTCCTCATTGTACATTAACTCCTCCGGGAGCTGTTTAGATGATGCATTATTATACGGCGGGGAACGTTTATAGTATGAATTAAACAGCGGCATTCTAGGATATTTGTGTTCCTACAATGCCGCTCTTTCTATATCCCAATAGCTGCTCAAATACTGACGCTAAAGATGAATGGAGGGATGTCGAGGGACAAGAACATATTATCATTGCCGAAAAGGAAAAGAACATTGTGTCATTCACCGGGAAAATATCGCGTACTTCTTTTAATTTCTTTCGGACAAACATCTATTTCGTGTTTTTTGGCGAGTATTTTATATGGATCATATGCTCAAGAGTGCTTTTAACCTCAGGCCAGTCGTTATCTGTAATGCTATAAAAAACATTATCATGAAATCTACCTTGAGTGTCCCGCCTATGCTTCCTAAATATGCCTTCTTTAGTTGCCCCAATCCGTTCTATCGCTCGCTGTGACCTTATGTTATAGCCGCTGATGGAAAATTGCACGCGGACTAGCGCTAATTGTTCGAAGCAATAATTTAACAGTAAAAACTTACATTCCGTATTTACACCTGTACGCCAGTAAGTTGGTGTTAGCCATGTCCAGCCGATTTCCGCATTTTGATTGATCATATCAATATCTCCGATTCTTGTGGTTCCAATAATTTTTTTCGACATGAGTTCGACGATGACAAAAGGGAGTTGAGTGCCATGAAGCTGGTTTTGAATGGCTTGTTCGATTAAATGTTTAATATCATCAGAAGTTGCATTTTTTCTCCAAGTAAATTCCCATATACTTGGATTCATCAGTGTTTCAAGTAAATCTTCTTTATGTTTAGATTCAAAGGGTAAGAGTTTTATTGTCTTGCCTATTAAAGTAACATTTTGATTCATGTCATTTATACCTCCGATGATTCATTATCTTATTACGTGGTGGGATTAGTATATATTTATTGGTATCGGCGTTGAATGCATTAACCGTTGAATTATTGTACTTTCATACATCACAAATTCTCTACAGGTGTTCTATTAAATTGCACTAACGGGAAACGCTAATTGATTCCATGGTCTAAAAATCATCATTAGTTGGGACAACAATGTATCGAGAGACAACAACATAGTCTCATTGAAAGTTTCTAAATTGGTATTAGCGTCTTTTCGTATTATCAGGTTAGCCTGTAATTCCTGGTTGGCCTTTTTCGTGGTCGCTTTACGGTGGCGGCTTTAAAGGCTTGACCTATAAAGCGAAGTTATGGCTTTGGAACCCTCGGGGATTCGTCCGGCTAAATCAAAGATGAGGAGTGAGGAATTGGAACATGTGTAGGCGTGGATGTGGCCAAAGTTTCAAGTGTGGTACAGGCGTTTCGATAACGAGACGTTCCATACGGCAAAGCTGTAGAATCATGCACGGAAAGAGCGGTTTGGTTTTTCCACGGGCGGCTATGCGTTACTCGGTTTGAGCGAACCAGCATTATATGGAGTGCTGCTCCCCAATAAAAAAAGCTTATCATGGCGATTATCGAAGGTAGCGTGGGTGGTGTTTTCGGTGGTATCTTTCTTTCAATAATACTGATGTTTTACTGAAAAATAGTGTAGGATGATGACATGAGGAAGATATTATCTTTTATGGATTGGGGTATTTTTGCTCTTCGTTTGTACCATTACATTTTGCTGTCATCACGGCTGTTTACAGAAAGTGATCTGTCGAACCCCACATGGTTAAACGTCAGTTGGCTAATGGCAGCGCTTTTCGTTCCACTGATATTCTGGTTTCCTCAACGAAGGATGAACAAGGTCTGGTTTTGTATCGCAGAGCTATTACTGGGAGGTTCTTATTATGTGAACTCTGTCATCCATCCGGAACTGACTTCCAAAGCAGACTATCTGCTGCCGAGTCTAATAATGGGGTACTTATTGACCAAGCAGACACTATGGATCATTCCCGCAATTCTATTAATCCCCTTTATCTTCCAGTCTTATTTAAAGTTACCTTGGGAACAAGCCTTTAGTAGCGGGACAGATAATGTGTTATTCTGCTTCATCGGCATATGGGCAAGCTTCGTGGCCAAAGCGTATTACCAGAAAAATGAACTTGTGGTCGAAGTAGAGCAGCAAAATAAGCTGTTAACCCACTACGCTGCTGAAATTGAGAAAATGACTTTGCTTGAAGAACGCAATCGTATGTCCAAGGAACTTCATGATACCCTGGGGCATTCCTTTATCTCCATCATTATGAGTCTTGATGTTTCCATCGCTCTTATGGATCGTAAGCCTGCCGAGGTCAAGGAACGGTTAATTCGCTTAAGAGCACTGGCTGAGCAAAATCTGGACGAAATGAGAAGTATTGTTCATGAGATTGGAGAAGAAGAGGAGTCGAATCTTATACGGCAGGTTGAGGCCCATGTGGCCAATTTTCGGGAACATACAGGAATTCTCCTGACGTTAAATGTACTAGGAACAGAGCTGCACACGCATTTTGAAGTACGACAGGCGATTCTGCGAGTCATCCAGGAGTCTATTACGAACGCACTAAAACATGGAAAAGCGTCTCAACTGGATTTGGAGCTTCAATTTTCCGAATTTGTTCTGCACTTGGTTGTTCGAAATAACGGGAAACCGATTGACAAATTGGAATATGGCTTCGGGTTGACTACGATGAAACATCGAGTTGAGCGCCTGGGGGGTAGCCTGTTTGTATCATCAGAGGTAGGAGCTGAAACGATCACCGAAGTCAGATGTGAAATTCCCCTGAAAGGAGTGGGGCTACATGGGGAAAATTAAAGTATTAATTGCGGATGATCAGGAATTAATTCTGGAGAGCCTCCATATCGTACTGTCCATGGAAGATGATATAGAAATCGTTGGATTAGCTAAAAATGGGGAAGAAGCAGTCCAATGCTGTCATCAGTTTCAGCCCGATATGGTACTGATGGATATTAATATGCCAGTCATGAATGGTGTTGACGCAACAGCTCTGATCAAAGAGAGAATGCCTATAATCAAAGTGATGATGCTGACCTCCTATCAGGAAGTCGAATACGTCATGGCGGCATTAAGCCATGGAGCAGAAGGGTATCTTCTCAAGGCCATTCATCCTAGAGATCTAGCTGCAGGCATACGGGTGGTTCATGCGGGGGGAACGTTAATCTCGCAGGAGATGGCGAGTAAAATGATCAAAAGTATGAATACGGGATCCGCTATTAAACATAATGAATACGGACTTAGTAGCCGTGAGATTGAAGTATTGCAAAAGCTGGCTTCTGGCATGCGTAATCGAGATATTGCAGAGGTTTTGTTTCTTAGTGAAGGAACGGTTAAGAATTACATTTCAACGATTTACTCAAAACTTAATGTAAAGGGAAGACAAGAGGCGGCCCGCAAAGCCAGAGACTCGGGAATCATGAATTACTAAGACTCCCCCCCTAAGAAGCCGGTAACTTATATAGTTGCCGGCTTCTTAGGGGTTAGTCACATGACTTTATCATGACAAAAGTGCACTGTCACTTTATGACTTTTTCAGCCTATGCTCATAACTATCATCAAGCTATAAAGGAGCTGACTCAAGACATGAAGAAAAGATATGCACACAAAGAACATTCGCAGATGGATGAGAAATTAAGTAAATGGAGTTTGTTTTGGCGCTTTCCAATCATCTGGATGATTGTGGGGGCTATCAGCATAATTCTTGTGGATGCGTTCATCCGGCCGCTAGCAGAGCAAGTACCGGGCTTGCTTTCTCTTCTGTTGACACTAACATTGGGCTTTCTGGCCATCATAGTCTATATGCTTACCATGAAATATTTAGCCCGTCGGTCCATTCCTGAGTTATCCAGAAAGGGCGCAGGGGTTGAAGCAGTTATGGGAGCACTAACCGGGGTTATCTTTATTGCCTTATCTGCTATTATTATTGTTTCATTGGGAGGTTACTCCTTTCAATGGGCGAATGATGCGGATACGGTTACTGTTCTAATCGCTTCTGTTGAAGCCGCTTTAGGCGCAGCCATTGTCGAAGAACTTATCTTTCGTGGACTAATGTTTCAAGCCATGAATAAATTGCTGGGAAACTGGGCCGCACTCGCTGTGACTTCTCTATTCTTTGGAATAGCCCATCTTGGGAATACAGGAGCAACATTATGGAGCGCGTTCGCCATAACCTTAGAAGCAGGTGTTCTGCTTGGAGCCGCGTTTATGTGGCGACGGAACCTGTGGTTTGCCATGGGTCTGCACTTTTCCTGGAATGCACTTGAAGGTTTGCTTGGTATTCCTGTTTCTGGACACACTACAGCCGGTCTGTTAATTGTGAAAGTGCATGGTCCTTCACTTCTCACTGGAGGTGATTTTGGACTTGAGGGGTCTTTGGTTCCCGTTATCATCAGCCTTCTGATTACTATTCCCATGCTGTATGGCGCTGTTCGCAATCGCAATCTGCCAACGAATTTTACATGAGCCATATACAGAATTCTATAAGAACTGTACCGAATTGCTTCAGTTTATTAAGCTAACGGGCAGGTTAGCTCAATAAAACACGAAGATAGCCAATCAATTGATTGGCTCTTTTTGTTCACGTAACAGGAATTAATTTTTACCGAACCAAATCCTACTTGAATGTGTATATAAGATGAAAAACATCAAAAAGGGGGGGGAGAAATAATGGCACTCGAAATCACACGTGATGAAGCAGGGCAGCTATTTACCGATTATTCCAAATATATTTATCGAACCGCATTACTGTTAACGAGATCAGAGACACTCGCTGATGACATCACACAAGAGACTTTTATTCAAGTTTTTAGAAAGTTTAATACTTTTGATTCGACTAAGCCGATAAAGCCTTGGATTTACAAAATATCTATAAATACGATGCGTAACATGCTTCGCAAGCAAAAATGGTTAACATTTGTTGGGTATACACCTGAAATAGCTGATAAGGAATTGATTGAGGATATAATTATACAAAATGAAGAATCTATGCTGCTATGGAAAGAAATTGACCAGTTATCATTAAAGAGCAGAGAAATCTTAATACTCCATTATTATACTGAATTAAAGCTAATTGAAGTATCTGAAATATTAGGTGTATCTATAGGTACCTGCAAATCAAGACTGCATACTGCATTGACTACACTTCGCAGACAGATCCTGAAAAGTGAAACCATAGAATCTCGAAAAAGGAGAGCTTCCTATGAGCGAAATTAATCAAACGGAAATCAAACATGCTATACATAACAATATCAAATCTAGCCATTCATCTGTTCTATTCGAAAATGTATGGGAACAATACTCAAATAAAAATATTAGACATAAACATAAAAGGATCTATAGAAAAGGTGTTATTGCTGCATGTATTTTGGGGTTACTATTCTTTTTTGTAGTATTTCAAACACCGGTGCGAGCATTCATAGAACAGTTTTTAGAAGTCAAACTAATTAAGAACGGGAAAAACGCCGAAGTCGGATTTTCCTGGACAGATACTGCAGGCGATACTCGGTTTAAAGTTTCAAATAAAAAAGAGGCAGAGAAGTCGCTTGGGATCTCCATTCCATGGCCGCATCAATTGGAAAAAATGTCTGGTAAAAAAGAAGTTTGGATTAGAAAAGAAAGTGATAAGCCACTGGGGTACGATTATTCTATCCGTACGCAGTATCGTTACTACCAAGTCATTGCGAATTATAATATTAACAGACAGCCTGAATTTTTTGCAAAAACTACCGATGTGGTGGTCATTAAAGAATTATCAATTCAAGGTGGGACAGCTAAATTTATAACCAGTACTGAATTAAATCATGTCCCATACCTTTATTTAGAAAAGGATAATTGGAAAATTGTTATCATTGTGACTAACCACGCGAAGGAAAATATAATTAATGAACAAGAGATTCAGGACTTAGCTTCATCAATTAAATAAATAAAAAGTAGATCTGTCATGATTCTGAGAGAAACTCCTTACTCAAGAAGAGCAGCCAGGCCTACTAGCTTGGATCTCAGTCCTTCTTCATGCTCATCTTGCCCGATTCCTTCAGGCATGTTTTACTTTGATACCTTCTGAGACATTTTAAAATTCCAAGTCAAATCATTGCACCGCGTAAGAGGGATCTTTAGATTCGAAGATAAACAGGATACTATTATCTTATTGAGGAGGATGACAAGTGGAACTTTTTTACGAAATCGAAGGGGATGGATCCCCAATAGTCATGATTCACTCGGGAGGTGTCGACTCAAGGGTGTGGAGGTATATGGTGCCGGAACTAGCGCAATCCTTCAAGGTCATTACCTTCGATGGTCGAGGAACGGGGCGCTCCCCTGCTATGCAAGAGCCAACTTCACTTGTGGAGGATTTGCGCAAACTTCTCGAACATCTCGGGCTAGACCGTGCCACACTTGTCGGCCATTCCATGGGTGGGCAAGTCGCGACTGATTTTACGTTATCATATCCTTCCATGGTTGAACAACTTGTGGTGATTGCCCCTTCATTGACGGGATATGTATATTCGCAGGAATTTACCAATTATATGACATCGGTGAATGCGGCCGCTCCCGATATTTCTAAACTTGTGGAGTTGTCCTTGGCCGGACCGATCTATCGGGCTACGATGGCTAGCCCCCATGGGAGTTTTCTGAGTGAAATGCATGCTCACTACATGGCAAGGGTATTTACCGAGTGGAGATGCTTTGAGGTCCTGTGGCCAGAGCCGCCTACGATTGAACGGTTAGAGAAAATTGCAGTAAGTACTCTATTCATACAAGGAACAATAGAATGGCCGGACATGTATAATATCGCCGAGCACTTCAAGCGTGTCCCTGCAATTCAGTTTGCCGAAATCCAAGGGGCCGATCATATGCTTGTAATAACTCATGCGAAACAACTAGCAAATTGCATCCAACATTTTATACTGGGAGAGCTCGATAATGCCGTGGATCCCAAGAAGTGAATGAACGTATTTGTCAAGCCGCCGAGGGAAATATTCGTACGGCTCCAATGGATATTTTTACCTAGAAAGGATATCACAGTGCTGCGTTAACAATATGCCAAGAGAAGGAATATTCCTGGGAGCATTGACAAGAACATGGTCCGATTACCGATTAGGTGTATATCTAAATAATAAGCGATGTAGTTAAAACCTCACTAAGTACCATATTACATGAAAATGTTCACATTGTATGAGCCAACGGACACCATTGAAAGGTAAACAGGGAGTGGACCATGAGCGTATTAAATCGTCAATGAGAATTAAATTGCGTCAGAACATACAGATCCGGAGGCAAAGATCATTAGAGACTTATTTACTCTGTAAACTCCTGAACTGGCAGAAGGCACAAGCATTAACGATGTTGGTCAAACATCATTTTTCGAGCATCCTTCAGGGTGCTTTTTCTTTTGCACTCATAAAACGAAATGTGAGCTGTTTTAAGCCTGTTTCAGCTAACGCTGCCTTGATGATTTGAAAGATATCTTAACAAATTGAATGATTTTGCAATGGACGCAACTTGTGAAATCCTGCAATGTTATAGAGAATAACGAAACATCAATTCATAACGAATTGAATGGCACACAAGTCTACGACATGAAGGAGGAGTGTAAATGGCATCTCGGCAAAAGCGCGGCTTAAAAAACCAGGCCAAGTGTATTGTAATGTTTATGTTAATCGTTAGTTTGGTTGTAGCGGGTTATCCTTATCCGGTATCTGGTGAGGCATCTCTCAACGAGAATATGGCAGCAGAATATCTGCCAACGATTTATGAGGAAATTGATGCAAGCGGTTTCAAGCATCCGGGAATTGGGCTTACCAAGGACATTCTGGAGAATATGCGTACACAGGTGCTGGCAAAGCAGGAGCCTTGGTACAGTTATTTTAATCGAATGACCGAGTCTGGAGCCGCATCCAGAAACGTTACGTCCAGCAATCAGAGCAGTTCGGATCCGACAAAGCCTGGCAGCGTGAATTTTAACAGCCAATCCTTTAACTCCAAATTTATAGCAGACAGCTTAAAGGCCTACACGCAGGCCATCATGTACTATGTAACAGGGGAACAGGTGTACAGAGCTAATGCGATGGGCATCATCCGAATCTGGTCTCAGATGGACCCGGCAAAATACAGCTATTTCACCGATTCGCATATTCACACTGGAATTCCACTGAATCGGATGGTGACAGCAGCAGAGATTTTAAGATATACGAGCAGCACAACGCAAGATCTGGAATGGACAGATCAGGACACAACAGATTTTAGCAATAATCTCATCTATCCGGTCATTGATACATTCCAGCATCATAACGGGTATTTTATGAACCAGCATCTGTATCCCCTCCTTGGAGCCATGTCAGGATATATTTTCACAGGAAACCGTGACCGTTACAATGAGGGCGTGGAATGGTTTACCGTGAATGAGACCGCTGTGGATCAAGGACAAAATGGCTCGATTAAGCAGTTATTTCGATGGGTGGATACTAATATTCTGACAGGTGAAGCGGTGGTTCCACCGAGAGTTCAGCATGTGGAGATGGGTAGGGATCAGGCCCACGGCGCTGGGGATATCACCAATGTGGAGATCTTGGCCCGCCTGTTGGAAGCACAGGGAACCAAGGTCGATCCAGTCGCAGGAACGGTGTCCAGTGCGGAGAATGCGGTCACTTCCTACGAATATTTGGATCAAAGGATATTGAAGGCGGCCGATTATTTTGCACAGTTCATGCTGGGCCATGATACGCCATGGACACCGGTGGCGGCTCATACGGATGCCGATGGCAATCCGACCATTATCTATAAGGAGCTGGCTGAAGGGTACAGAGGACGTATTGGCGGCAACGTCTATGGTCTCTACTATTATTACAAATATGCGGCAGGCGTAGATATGGAAGAGGAAGCTCCCTACTATGCCGATATGTTTAAGAAGCGACTGCCTTTTTATTGGGAATCTCCAGATGGAGGCGCTGATTATTGGATGTTTATCCCTGCAGAAGCAGCGACTGAAGGTGCAACAACACTTCCTAAAGTATCGACGAATGCGGATTGGAATGAAATGGAACACCGGGCTACAAGTCTGGATTCTCATTCCGAGATCAAACAAGAGGGTGCAACATCCTTTGTAGAGATTACAGCCACGGAAGAAGGGAGTCGAGTCTCCATCGTCAGCACCAGCACTCCCGTCAAAACCATAGGACTGCGAATACGGACCAATGGTACAGCCAAGCTTGTGATCAATGGGTGGGACGATGCTCCTTTGATTTTGCCGAATACCCAGGGACAGTGGAAATATGTAACCTATACCATGCACAACCTGCGAAGTCTAAGTGATCTGACGTATTTCAAAATTCAGGGAGCGGGCACTGTAGTGAATATGGATCACATCCATCTTAAAGCGGGTGAACAGCTGACGCCACCTGTCTTTAACGATAGCGGAACCTCTCTTGATCTGTATTCGTATGTCGGGTCAGATGCTGCATTGCAGTACGATTTTTCTGCAACGGACGCAGGCGCAGGCGACACCGTCACCTACCAGATCGATCATAAGCCTGAGGGGGCTGTGTTTGACGAAAGTAGAGGGGCTTTTTCGTGGAGGCCGGAGCAGGTCGGGACCTATTCCATAGTGTTAGGAGCAACGGATGGAACCTCCATCACAGCCAAAGAAGTCAGGGTCGTTGTGAGCGCTAACCGATCATCTGCCGTTGCTGCAGTAATTGCTCCCTATAACCCGGAAACCACCTATGTATCGGCGAGTTTAACGCACTACAATAACATATATGCTGATATCATGGACGTAATAGCAGCGGCTTCGGATGACGAGTTTTTGCAAAAGCTGGTGGATTTGAGATCTGCGGTAGCAGATCTCCGGGAGTTAACACCGCAGCTTCAGGATGGAAGTATGGACTATTCCAGTATGCTGACTGCCGCAACGTTCTACAATGAAACGCTAAATTTATTGGATAATTACGCGGGGAGTTTTGCATTTTATGGTAACGCCGTCAATTTGACGCACACCATGGATTTTGGACCGGATTATAAGGTGAGTGCAGATGCCTTCTCCCTTCAGGTAAGGGCGAGTTTTCCCGAGCGGATCGGCGGTACTGCGATTTTTGGCTCCAATGATAATGAAAGCTGGACACGACTAACTCCAGAGTTAACTGTCGTGTCTGAAGATATGCAGACACTGGAGGTCAGCGAAGCACACAAGAATACGCCTTTCCGTTTCTTTAAGATTCAGATGATTGAGCCATCCAGTACCATGCTGGAGTTGTCCGAATTCAGAATATTTGGTGAACGCCATGAAACGAATAATAAACTTCAATCGCTCTCAATAAACTCTCCCCAGAGCGTACAGAACCGGGTTGATACAGGCAATACGGTTGTGCTGACCTTTGAATCCACCGAACCGATTCATGATGTGCAGGCTGTGATTCAAGGTAAGGAAGCAACGGTACATTCAACGGATCACCTGAACTGGACGGCATCGGCAGTCATGGACAATCTTGCGCCTACAGGTCCTATCCGCTTTGCCATCGATTACAAAACGGCTAATGGGCTGTCGGTAGGTCCTGCCCTCTTCACGACGGATCAATCTTCGCTGTATTTGGTGAACCAGTCCAAGCTCCTCGATGTATCCAGGCTGGCCACAGTAACAGCTTCGGATAAACAATATGGTACCGGGGGACTGAGCAAGGAACAGGTAGGGTATCTATTGTTCGATGGCAATATGGGCACTTATGGCGATCTGGCTACTGGTGCCGGAGCCTACTATACGGTGGACTTTGGACCAGATGTATCGGTTACCGTGAGCGATATGATGCTGATGCCCAGAGCCTCCTATCCTGCAAGAATGAATGGAGTCGTCCTGCAAGGATCGAACGACAATAACAGCTGGACGAACTTGATTTCAGCCGTCACAGGAACAGCAGAAGGCAAGTGGACTTACATTGGCGGGGACAGAATAATTGATCATGATGCTTACCGATACCTGAGAATTTACAACAGCGCTGCCTGGAACGGTAATGTGGCAGAAGTGGAATTGTACGGACAATATGATATTCGCAGCATCGATTCCAAGGTAGTCAGCCCGGATGGATATACCAAGGGAAGCTATTACAAATACATGCAAGAGGTTGAGCGGATTCGAGCACTCTTTAACCATCCTGCATCCGATCGGCCCGCTTTACTGGAGGAGCTGTACCAAGCTCAAGAGCAGCTGGTTTCTCTTGATTCTCTGCCTGCACAGAAGATCAGCGTAACGCCTTCCATGGTGGCGGCTTCCACGCCAGTCTATCAGAATAAGGGGACCAAAGAGCAGAATGGTTGGCGTGCCGTGGACAGCAATGTCGATACGTTTACCGATACAATGGATGCTGTATCATGGATTGATATTGATTTGGGAGAAAATCAGGCCGAGTCATTATCGAGCTTCAAGTTTTATCCGAGAAACGGTAAGGCCTCAGAAATTACGCGAGTTAACGGAGCTATTCTGCAGGGTTCTAACGATGGTACACATTACACCGATTTGAATACCATCAGCGGGATTAGCAGCGTCCAATGGTATACGGCTCAGATAACCAACGATACAGCGTTCCGATATCTGAGGTACTACTCACCGGGCGGCTATGCCAATGTGGCCGAACTGGAATTGTACAGCAAGCCCACAGACCCAACCCTGCTGGTAAAGCTACTGGAACAAACAGGTACATTAGAGGCGGAAATCTATGATGAGGCTGGGTTTACCGCCATGTTGGCGGCCAAATTACTGGCCACGGAAATAGCGGAAGATGCTGATAGCACCCAAACACAGATTGATTCCGCAGCTAATGAGTTGCTTCAGGCAATACAGGCACTGGTTATCAAGACGGAAACGAACGAAGAAGGATGAAAGGAGTTGCTGGTGCAGGATGAAAAAAACTTTGATTGTTACTATGGTGTTCAGTCTGTGTATGGGGATGTTCGGATTTGGCTTTGCGGCAAAGGCAGAAGCAGCAGCTGAATTTACGCACCCTGGTCTTCTGCATACACAGGCAGATTTCAACCGCATGCAGCAGATGGTTGGCGCAGGTGCGCAGCCTTATCTGGATGGATGGAATCAGCTGCTGAACAGTCCGCTTTCAGAGTCTGGTTGGACTCCGAGTGCGAAGTCTACAATTATCCGAGGGGGGACAGGCGACAATGTCGCCTTGCTGTATAACGATATAGCACGTGCATATCAGAATGCTCTGCGATGGAAAATCAGTGGTAATACGGCTAACGGTGATACTGCCCGTGACATTCTGAATGCATGGTCATCGACGCTAACGACACTCACCGGTAATGCCGACCGTTACTTGGCGTCCGGAATATACGGTTACCAGATGGCTAACGCAGCGGAGATCATGCGGGATTACCATGGGTTCAATGTGACCCAGATGCAAAATATGCTGTTAAATGTATTTTACAAGCCGCTTAATGAACGCTTTCTTATTGGCAATGAATTCGGCGGTGACCACAACGACGCCTACATCCAGAATTACTGGGCGAACTGGGATCTGAGCAACATGGCGGCGACGATTGCGATTGGTATTTTCTGTGACCGCCGTGACATCTATGAAGTAGGCATTGAATATTTGAAGCACGGTAATGGAAATGGCTCCATCTATAACGCAATTCCTTTCCTGCATCCGAACGGGCTTGCACAATGGCAGGAATCCGGACGTGACCAGGCACACACGATATTAGGGATTGGATTGATGGGTGCAATCAATGAAATGGCATGGAATCAAGGGGAAGATCTGTATGGATGGGCGAACAATCGTTTCCTGCGCGCTGCAGAATACGTTGCCAAGTATAACAATGGAGATGATAATGTCCCTTTTGCGACCTATGAATGGGGCTCTGGAACAAACGGTGCTGTTCAGACCCAGACTGTGATTTCGAGTGCGAGCCGTAATGAGTACCGTCCGGTTTGGGAGATGATCTATAACCACTATGCACAACGTAAGGGTCTATCCGTACCCAACATTGCTGCTCGTGCCAACCTGATGAGACCAGAGGAAGGCCCGAACACCGCTTATCCTTCAACGTTTGATCAGCTTGGATTTGGAACACTTCTATATACTCGTCCGGCGGGTAGAGGTGGTTCAGCCACACTTCCCAATGGGAATATAGCTAATGGCACGTACCGATTTGTTGTGCGTCTGGATGGCAAAGCTATGGAAGCAGCGGGTACTTCAAGCGGTGCACAAGTTCGAAAATCCACCTACACGGGGGGAGCCCATCAAAAGTGGAACGTGACTCATCTTGGCGGTGGCCAATACAGTATCAAAAATGTACAGAGCGGGCTTTCGCTGGATGTAGCAAGCGGTGCCTTGAGTCATGGGGCCAACTTTCAATTGTGGAGCAATAATGGCGGTGATAATCAGAGGTTTGCCTTCATTCCTACAGGGCAGGGTTATTATCGAATCACTCCTGTGCATTCGAACAAACCCGCTGACGTGGTGAATGCATCTTCGGCAGAAGGAGCTCTGATTCAGCAATGGAGATTTTTGTTAAGTAGTAACCAGCAGTGGAAGCTCGAACCATCCTAATAATGCATTTTGACGAATCCGCTTGTCTGCAAGAAAGCACGTGTTCAATGTTTATGTCCCGAAGTTCCTATACAAGGAGGCTTTGGGGCATTTTTTTTGCTTTGTTTTGTACCAGATAAGTGCAGGTCCGGGACAGGGTTGAAAGAAATTAGAATAAAGTTAAAGATTTTATACTGGATTTTAGAGAATGATTTTGATAGCTTAAGCAATATGAATAACCATTGTTGATCTCATTTATGATAGCGCATACATTATTGTAGGGACTGGATAGTGCACGATGAGCGAAGCTAAAGGGGATGGATGAAAATGCCTGAATACAGAAAAACCATCTTTATCAAATTTATATTGTCATATACTGTTCTGTCTGTGGTTCTGATCGGTATCATGGGTGGGTATTGGTATACCCAGGCCAATGAAATGATGGAGGATGAGATTGCCAAAGACAATAAAAACCGCCTGGTTTCCGCCAAGGATTATATCGAGCAGACGATATTAAAGAAATATGAAGACAACCTGCAGAATAAAGCACTATCCATTCGGTTTATTCAGAATAACTTCAACTTGAATCTACTGTTAACGAAGAGTTGGGAGGGGAATTTGAGTCGAATTGCATCCTTTCGGCAGGAACTGGAATTCTACAGGATTGAAAATGAAGGGCTAACCAATGTTACCGTTTATTTTCCGGCCAATCATTATGTCGTGGATGCCAGCAACTTTCATATGAAGAGTGATACATCCGAAGATGCAGCTTTCATTATGAAGCTGAACGAAGTAAAACCTAAAGAATGGCTGTTTCGGACCTTGGCGGATGGAAGCAAGGTGATGACCTATGTGATTAAACTGCCATACGAGACACCTGGCGTGCCAACCATGGGTTATTTCTTTATGGATGTAGGGGTGGAATATCTGCAGACGGCGGCTTCCCGAATTTTGAGTTCTCCGGCAGATCAGTTGTATATTTTCGACTCTTCCGGTAAAGAGCTTCTTCACACGGGGGAGTATAATGAGGCTCTCGGTGGTCTATTGCAGAATACCATTCACAACTATCAAAGCGGAGAACAGATTATTGAAGGAGCGGAAGGCAAAGCCGTGCTGTCTTATCTGGAGTCCGCGAACTCCCAGAAGGATTGGACTTATGCGATGTATCGTCCGATGAACTCGTTTGTCCTGTCCTCTGAACAGTTGAAAAACAGTCTTGTAATTAGTTGCGGCGTAGTTGTTCTATTTGGTTTGCTACTATCGTTCTTTTTCTCCAAACAACTCTACATTCCGGTAAAGAGACTGATGATGCAGATCAAAGGTTTACATACATCAAGTGCTGTCACGTCCTTAGGTAATGAGTACGCTTTTATCGGAAGCACCTTTCATCTGATGGAGGAAAAGATCGTAAACCTCGAAACCCAAGCCAGAAAAAATGATTTGAAAAACCTTTTGCTTGGCGTGAGCCTGGAGATCGAAGCGGAACAGTTCATTCAACCGGGATATCACTATTGCACCGTCTATCTCCGGATTCCAAATGAAGGCAGTGCAGGTCTGAAGATGCGTTATGAAAAGATGAATCGGTCTTTACACAGCATCTTCGTTCCATTGAATGAGAATGAGGCAGCTATCATTTATTATATTTCTCCTGATGAGCAGGACGCAGAAGACCGTATTATGGCCGATTTGCTGGAAGCTCAGTATTCTGCTGAGCAGGATTCCCGGTTTGGCGCGGCTATTGGGAGTAGGGTAGACCATCCAGAAGCGCTCGCCGATTCTTATCAGATGGCCAAGCAGGCAAGCAGATATCATTTTTTATATGGAAAAGATTCCATCGTTACGTATTCCAGAGTTCTGGCGATGAGTACAGCGCCTTATCTGTTTCAATACGATCATTTCAAAAATGCACTACAGGCAGGGGATCAGGAAGCAGTTGCTGAGTTCATTAACCACTTTCTGGAGGTTCTTCAGGATGGTCATATGCAGATCGAGACTGCGGAGCTCGCTGTGCTGCAATTAATGATGCAATTGTATCAATCGGTGCTTGAGTTGAAGTTACAGCACTTTCTGCCGCATTCCAATATCTTTGATGAATTGAAAAAGGATACGCTGATCGATACGGTTGAAGGGATACGTAGACTCTGCATGCAGATTACGGAACATTTAAAGTATGCCGGTAACCACGCACATATGGATGTGATTCGTACGTTGAAGGTGTATATTGCAGATCATCTGCATGAAGAGTTATCCCTGCAGATCCTCTCGAAGGAGGTTTCACTCGCCCCTGCTTATATTTCTACACTTTTCAGTGAAGGGACTAAAGAATCTTTTACGGAATATGTAACTCGGTTGCGGTTGGAAAAAGCTGCGGATCTGCTGCGTGATCAGCCACGTCTCTCGGTGTCGGTTATTGCAACGCAAGTCGGATACCGGAATCCTCAGTATTTTCACAGCAAATTCAAATCACGTTACGGCGTAACGCCTGTACAGTATCGGAATTCCCAGCTGGTAGCGCTGGATTCAATCTCTCTGGATAAGGAATAGCACGAGCAAGTATGGAGGTAGAAGGTAAGGTGAATATGACTGTTGTTTGGAGCATCTAACGAATGTTACCCAAGCAGCGGTCATTTTTTATGAATTCTATAGATTTTATAAGAAACCGTGAAAGAATTTATAAGGAATCGAATGAACTTGCAATAGAAAAAGCGCTTACATAATTCTAAGATTGAAGTGTGGCTTGAGGAATTTTGGATGGTTGGAAAGGAGCAGTTATCATGAACCCGGTGCACAATCCGGAAGTGGACGGCAAAAAAAATATATTTAATGGACAGCCGTCAAAATGGGCAGCAACATGGAGGGAATACAAGAAGTGCAGATATCTGTTTCTGCTGCTTGCCCCGGTGATGATTTGGTACGCGGTCTTTGCATACGGCCCAATGTACGGTATTCAACTGGCCTTCAAAGATTTCAGGATTATGGATGGAATCTGGGGAAGTCCGTGGGTGGGCTTCAAACATTTCGAGTTTTTGTTCTTTCAATCTCCTGACTTCTTGCGGATTCTGAAGAATACAATCGTCATCAGTTTTTTGCATATTTTGTTTGGATTCCCGGCGCCGATTATACTCGCACTGCTGATCAATGAGATCCGGTCAGGTGCCTTCAAAAGGGTAGCACAGTCGCTGACCTATCTACCGCATTTTTTCTCCTGGGTCATTCTTTCGGGGATATTAATCACACTGTTGTCTCCATCGTCCGGTGTGGTCAATTATCTGCTCCAGCTTGTGGGATTGGAGTCGGTCTATTTTCTGGGAGATCCGAATCATTTCCGGTCAACACTGGTCATTTCGGCGATCTGGAAAGAAGTCGGCTGGGGCACGATTATCTATTTGGCTGCGCTTGCAGGTGTACAATCCGAAATGTATGAGGCTGCTGTGATGGACGGAGCGAGTCGCTGGAGGCAGACCCTCAGTATTACGCTTCCGACAATTATGCCGGTCATTGTGCTGATGTTTATCCTGCGCATTGGCAATGTACTGGATGCCGGCTTTGATCAGATTTTGAACCTTTACTCACCTGCGACTTATAGTGTGGCGGATATTCTGGACACCTATGTTTACCGGGTAGGCTTGCAGAATTTCCAGTTCAGCCTGACGACAGCGGTCGGTCTGTTCAAGAATGTGATTGCTTTTGCGCTGGTACTGGCAACGAACTATATGGCCAAAAGGTTTGGACAGCAGGGGCTCTTCTAAACAGAATAACCAGATTGGAGGACAAGGCAGTGAAGCATAGCAGGGGCAGTAACCTTTTTCAGGCTTGTTTGATTATGTTCATGATTATTTTGTGTATTGTCATGCTGTATCCGTTTGTCCATATGCTATCGATCTCGTTCAGTACACCGGCAGAAGCATTGAGATTGGGCATCCATTTGTATCCACAGCAGGTATCTTTGTTTGCCTGGGAGAAGGTACTGGGCAATCAAGATATCTGGATGGGGTTCGGAAACACCGTTTTTCGTACAGTAGTGGGGACCGTTTGCTCAATCTTGTTCATGTCGTTTGGAGCATATCCGCTATCCCGTAAATACTTGCCGCATCGCAATGTGTATACGATGTTAATTGTGTTCACGATGTTCTTTAGCGGTGGGATGATTCCTTCCTACTTCCTGATCAAATCCCTTGGGCTGCTGGATTCGCGGCTGGTGTACATTATTCCGGGGTTAATCAGTACGTTCTCCATGCTGATTCTGCGTAATTTCTTTCAGAACATCCCTGATGAGCTGGAGGATTCGGCCAAAATCGACGGAGCGAACGATCTGCGTATTCTGTTTCAGCTGGTTCTCCCGTTATCGATGCCTGTTATTGCCACGTTGTCGCTATGGTCTGCGGTAGGGCATTGGAATGCTTGGTTTGACGCGGTGTTATACATTCAGGACCCTTCCAAGCAAGTGCTTCAGACGTTCTTGAGACGAGTGGTAATCACAGGAGAAAATCTATCCATGTTCGCGGCAGACGTTAAGGGCTCAGAATTGGGTTATCAGGAACCGATCAAAGCCGCTACACTGATGTTCACGGCATTGCCCATTATTATTGTATATCCATTTCTGCAAAAGTACTTCGTAAAAGGAACGATGGTAGGTTCACTCAAAGGCTGATAGGGGTTCATTCAAGCTGTCTCAGGGCGTCTTGATTCAATATGCAAATAGTTAGATCAAAAGGGAGGAATTCAGAAATGAAACAAAAGAAATTCATTACCGGTATGTTGGGCCTAGTGGTGTCGGTTTCATTACTTGTGAGCGGTTGCAGTGGTGGTGCGACTACTGATAACAGTACAGGTGAAACTTTCGATGGGGGCAATGAGAAGCCAATTGAGATTTCAATCGCAAACAACTGGAATATCCCCAAAGCCGATAACAATTACGTCCAGAAGTTTTTGGAAGAGAAATTTAATGTGAAGTTCAAGAATATCTCCTTCGAGACGGCAACCTGGAAAGAACAATTCAACGTCATGCTGGCTTCCGGCCAGATCCCGGATATTATTTCCGTAGACGGCACCGTAGGCGATGTGGTGCAATGGGCGGATCAAGGTATCCTTGCGAGTGTATCCCAAGAGGAGATCAAGCAATACATGCCTAAATACACGGCGGACGTGGAGAGCGTTGATCCAAATGCATGGGACCCAGGTACATACAACGGCAAGAACTGGGGTGTTCCCAAGGTATGGGGGGAAGGTGCAACGGGTTTTATTCCCGCATACAACGGACAATGGCTGAAGGCTATTGGCTATACTGAACCGCCAAAGAATCTTGCTGAGCTTGAGGATGTGCTGACCAAATTCATGAATAATGATCCGGACGGCAACGGTAAAAAAGATACGTACGGCTTGACCGGACGAGGCAAAGATGCCCAGGCACAGCTGTTCAATACGGTGTTCGCAGCTTACGGAGTAGCTCCGTACCAGTTCAAACTGGACGCGAATGGCAAAGTAACTTATGGCGCAATTACAGAGGAAGCTCGCAATGCGTTGAAGTTGCTAAATGGATGGTATAAGGCGGGCATTATTGATCCTGAATTTATCACCGATGGTAATAGCGAGATTCAAACCAAGTTTGTCAGTCTGCGAACGGGCATCATCGAGACGGGAATGTGGCACCATCTGTATGATGATGGATATTTTGGCCTGATCTCCAAAGATAAAGGCATTGAACTTGTTCCCGGTGTTCCGTTCTCTGGGCCAGATGGCAAGAAGTATGCGATGGCCAACGGAGCCTTGCAGCCTCCGTTGTTGTTTGGAGCACAGCTGGAGAAGGATGAAGCCAAACGAATCAAAATTCTGCAAATTCTTGAGTATGTCACAACGGATACGGAAGGTTACTTGACGACGGTGTTTGGCGAAAAAGGAAACTCCTATAATCTGGAGGGCGAATTGGCGGTTGTTACGGAAGCCGCGGCGGGTACGGAGTTAATGAGTGAACTGGGTGCAGGTTTCTATAATCCATTCGGTGCCAAAGTAAGTTCCATGATGAAACATCACTATTCTCCTGAAAAGCTGGCTTTCAAAGAGAAATTGACTAATGTAGAGGGCGTTACTGTCCTGAGTGATCTGATGCAGTCCACGGTAATGAAGACCAAAGCCCAGTATGAGGCCATCTTAAATACATTGCAGGCACAATATTATATTAAAGCAATCTCCGGTGAAGCCAACACAGACAAAGACTTTGATGATTTCCGGTCACAGTGGCTGAACTCGGGAGGACAGTCGGAACTGGATGAGGCCCAACAGATTTACGAGGAGCGCAGTAAATAAAAATGACTTTCAGGGATGAACACAAGATCGTTAGCAGATGAACGTGGGAACGGTGCTCATCTGCTAACTGGCTCATCTCTAGGGATGGAGGAGAACGGATATGCAGACTGTTAATACCGATTTAGTGGTTTATCCAGCCCCGGCTGGTGCCGTAGTCAACCCTGACTTCACCGTGAGTGTCCGCAAGCCGCATGGGGAGTGGCAGCCCTTGTTCAGCTACAATGTGAAGGTCGATATGCATGACATCCGCAATGCATCGATGGTGACGTTTGATTGTTCTGGACCGGTGGAACTGGAGATTGTAAAGAATGAAGGGAGTGTTCAGGCGGCGATCATCCGCCCAATCTCAACAGGGTTAAGCTGTAAGCTGGAAGCAAACCGTATGTCGCTTCATCTGGAGGGTCCGCAGCAACTATCCTTGGAAGTGAACGGAGATCGATTCCACAATCTGAACATTTTTGCTAATGCTCTGGAGCAGGATGTCCCGCAAGTCTCGGATGACGGTGTCCTGCCGCTTGAACCGGGATTACATAACATGGCAGATATTCTGGGGAATTTGGCAGATATGAGTTCAACAGTGAGATCCAAAGTGATATACTTTCAACCCGGTCTCCATCATTTTGATACATCCCGTTTAGAGGTACCTTCGAATACTATGATCTATATCGCCGGTGGCGCAGTAATCTATGGAGGATTTATTTGTAGCCGCGTGGAGGACGTGGTCATTCGTGGCAGAGGAATTCTGTACCTTTCCGATTTTGAGAAAACGACCTTTTATCGTGGGGTGGAAATCAGTTATGCCCGAAATATATCCATTGAAGGCATCACGGTCATCGATCCGCCCCATTATACAGTCCTGATCGGACAATCCAATTCTATAGATATTTGTAACATCAAAACCTTCAGCACCCGGGGATGGTCAGATGGGATTGATATGATGGCCTGTTCAGATGTAACCATCGACAGTGTGTTTCTGCGTACTTCTGATGACTGTATTGCGATCTATGCTTCACGGGATGAATATCGAGGCGATACGCGGAGGGTTCGTGTTACCCGTTCGATCTTGTGGGCAGATGTGGCGCACCCAGCCAATATAGGCACACATGGCAACTATGAAGGAGATGGAGATGTGATTGAGGATATTGTATTCAGCGATATTGATATCCTCGAGCATCACGAACCACAGCCGGATTACTGGGGATGTCTGGCAATCAATGCGGGAGACAACAATACAGTACAGAATGTGGTATATGAGAATATCCGTATTGAACCCTTCGAATTGGGAGAATTGTTCAATGTGAGAGTGCTGCAAAATCCGAAATACAATCCCGCTCCCGGTAAACAGATCCGCAATGTTCTCTTCAAAAACATTAAGTATAACGGAAGTTGTCTGAATCCTTCCCATATTGAAGGCTACGATGAAACACGCAAGGTAGAGAACGTGAGATTCGAGAATGTGGTGGTGAATGGCGAACATTTATCTAAAGACAAAGATCTTATTCTCGGACCCCACGTCGGTAATGTAAAAGTACAACGAGTATAAGTAGAATTGCGCTGAGGAACTGGAGCATAAATGTAGTAATTCCCTCCTGAAAATCTCCTCGGTCCGTTTGCACTTTTCGTTTGTAATCTCTATTGGTCAATATTAGAATGGCTCAAATGGATGACCGTTCTCTCATAAGTCTGGTTATTAATGACAACTATACGAGAGCCAAATCTAGCATTGCTACTCCTGTTTTCACAAGTGCAATTATACACAACTAAACTTCCCCCAATTTTATATGCCTAGATGAAAGAAAATTAGAAGATTGAAACGTATAACCTAAGCGGTTAGAAAGAGTAAACTATATAAGGAAAGCAGGAGAATAGCCATGTTAACCATAGGGAAATCGAGTATTTGGCTTCAAGAAGTCGTTCAACGTATAACCGAAAAAATGGACTGGGTGAGCGAGAAATCGAAGGATAAAATTCCTTATACGACCATAAATGGAGTACATGATGACAGATCAGTCCAGAATCCAAGCGGGATGCACGCTGACGGAATCAACTGGTGGACCAATGGGTTCTGGGGGGGGATGATGTGGCAAATGTATCATCTAACTGGTCAGGAGAAATACAAAAAGTATGCGAACCTCTCAGAAGATAAATTGGATGCCGGGCTGCAGCAGTATTACGGATTGCATCACGATGTGGGGTTTATGTGGCTGCCAACCAGTGTCACAAACTATAAGATCACCCAAAATCCACAGTCCCGAAAAAGGGCGCTACATGCAGCCAATCTTCTGGCGGGTCGCTATAACCTAGCAGGGGAATTTATCCGAGCATGGAACGACCTTCCTGAAGAAGATAGTCGAGGTTGGGCGATTATTGATTGTATGTTTAATATTCCGCTTCTTTATTGGGCCACTGAAGAAACCGGCGATCCTCGGTTCAAGCAGATTGCCATGAAGCATGCAGATACAGTAATGAAAACATTTGTACGTCCAGACGGATCCGTCAATCACATTGTTGAATTCGACCCATTTAATGGGGGAGTCGTTAAAACGTATGGCGGTCAGGGATATGAGGACGGCTCTTCCTGGACCAGAGGTCAGACGTGGGGACTTTACGGTTTTATGATGAGCTATATTCATACTGGCAAAGAAGAATACTTAAATACGGCAAAGCGCATTGCTCATTATTTTATCGCCAACATTCCAGAAAATGGGATTATTCCTGTTGACTTTAGGCAACCAAAAGAACCCGCATATGAAGACTCCACGGCCGCAGCGATTGCTGCATGTGGACTCATTGAAATATCCAAGGTTGTCGGGCTGCATGAGAAGGAACTTTATCTGAGCGCTGCTATCAAGCTCTTAAAAGTATTAGATGAGGCTCGGGCTGACTGGACGAAGAACTGTGACTGCATCTTAATGAATGGATCATCGGCTTATCATGCAAAAGAACATCACCAGTCCATCATTTATGGAGATTATTACTTTATTGAAGCTATTTTTAAATTAATGGGGCAAGATTTGTATCTTTGGTAAGCACTTATTATGTAGAAAATAGTATAGGGCAGCCAATCTCTTGGGCGGCTTCATATTTTTAGTTTATTACAGTGGACCTCATCAAACTAAAAGTTCACCCACGTTTTGTACTACATGGGTGAACTTTCCCTCATTTCACTAACAAATGTCGATCCATTAGGGAGTATAGCATCCATTATTTAATATACGGTCATGGGATCTACATAACTTAATATAGCAATGCTCTGACCACTAAGACCTTTCATAAATGAAAGCTGATAAATTGTTTAAGTCCCTAATTTAGCGGCTTGGTAGAGAACAGAGTTTGCTGTCCTTGTAAAAAGGTCATTAGTTTGGTCAAATCCGATTGAGTGAATGTAAGAGTTGAAAAATTACGCTACAGTCTGCATAAAAAGGCACCCGCCTTAAGGCAGGTACCATCTCTATTGAGATCAAGTATACATTACCTGCCGGAAATTTCATTCAGCGAGATTTCTTGTTCCTCCAGCAGTCGTTTCAGCTTTTGGCGCTGCCGTTTTTCCTTCTGACGGCGCTCTTTGTCCTCAGCCTTTAGAGCCTTGAGCAGGGAGAAACACATACCGATAAGGACAATAGCGAACGGCAATGCGGTTACAATGGATGCCGTCTGGAGGCCAGTTAACCCCCCGCTGATTAGCAGTACTACCGCGATGGAGGACTGCATGATTCCCCAGGTTAATTTCACTCTTGCACTTGGGTCCAGCTTGCCATCTGAAGTAAGCATACCCAGTACAAAGGTAGCTGAATCAGCCGACGTAATAAAGAAGATCATGATCAGCATTGTGGCGATGAATGCCACGATCGTGCCCAAAGGCAGCTGCTCCAGCATAAGGAATAAAGCGGTTGTTGTATCTTCCTTGACAGCCTCCGCCAGATGAGCGGCATTGAACAATTCCATGTGAAGTCCTGTTCCGCCAAAGACGGAGAACCAGATAAATCCGAAAAGACTTGGAATAACCATGACGTAAATTACAAATTCCTTTATGGTTCTTCCTCTGGATACCCTTGCGATAAAAGTGCCGACAAAAGGAGCCCACGAGATCCACCATGCCCAGTAAAATAACGTCCATGCTCCAATCCAGGTTTCTCTTGAGAACGGGGTTAGTCTCAAACTCATGTTAATAATGTTCTGCATGTAACTGCCCAAGGTTGTCGTGAATGTGTCAAATATGAAAGAAGTCGGACCAGTCGCTAAAACAAACATCATCAATAGCACAGCTATAACGAGGTTGGTGTTGCTCAGAATCTTAATCCCTTTATCCAGACCGGTGGTTGCCGAGATCAAAAACAGTACGGTTACAACTATGATAATGACAACCTGAGACAGAGTCGAGTTAGGAATACCGAATAAGTGATTCAGACCTCCGCCGATCTGAAGTGCACCCAACCCAAGCGAGGTCGCAACACCAAAAATGGTGGAAATGACCGCCAGAATATCAATGACCTTTCCAAGCCAGCCTGCAGCAAGACGCTCACCTATCAGAGGAATAAAGGTGGAACTGATCAGCCCTTTGTATCCTTTCCGGAACTGGAAGTAAGCAAGCGCTAGGCCGATGACGGTATAGATAGCCCAAGGATGCAGCCCCCAGTGGAAAAAGGAATAACGCATTGAAAGTATGGCTGCTTGCGTTGTTTCGGGTACCGCCCCCTCAGGGGCAGATAAATAGTGGGACAGCGGTTCAGCTACTCCCCAAAAAACCAGCCCAATGCCCATACCAGCGCTAAACAGCATGGACAGCCAGGAAAGCGTAGAATACTCCGGCTCATCATCGTCATCCCCAAGCCTAATACCGCCAAATCGGCTGAACGCCAGATAAAAAGCGAAGACCAGGAAGAACAGTGTCGCTAGCAAATAAAACCAGCCAAAATTCTGAATAGAGAAGTTGTAGGCAACATTAGCCACATCCGCCAGCTGATCAGGAGCGACGGCTCCCCATATTGCAAACAGTGCAACGATGATAATTGTGATTGTAAATACCATGATGAGACCTCCGTTATGTAAGCTTCAGCCAACTGTTCCTTAGTATGTGCTAGTCCGACTTGTAATATTTCGGAAAGCTAGCTTTTGATAACTTAAAACAAACTGCCATGTAATGAAACACCCGTCGGTTTATTCGTTCCCTTTTTAGTGAGGAATTAGTGACAAAGATTCAAGATTTATTAGGATATTTGTAGGTTTGAAAGCGAGGAACAAATAAATGAAATTGGTCTTACAAAATGTAGAGAAGAGTTTTGGTGAAAAAAAAGTATTAGCCAATTTAAGTTTTCAATTTGAAAAGGGAAAGATCTATGGCCTTCTTGGGCGCAATGGCGCCGGAAAAAACAACGTTATTCAATTGTTTAGGTGGCGAGATCCAAGTGGATGGCGGCAAAATGAAACTCGTCAACGGATCAAAAACGCGTGACTTGGAAATGGATGACGTAGGATACGTTTACTCATTGCCACTGTTACCAGAATTTCTGACAGGATATGAATTTGTACGTTTTTTCATCGATGTTAACGTAGATGTGATTGAAGGACGAGGAAACAATATTGATGCCCTGTTTGATATGATGCACATTGCCCAGGATGACCGACATAAACTCATTAAACATTACTCGCATGGGATGAAGAATAAAGTTCAAATGTTGTTATTTTTACTCATAAAACCTACAGTGATTCTGTTGGATGAACCTTTAACTTCCTTTGATGTCATCGTTGCGAGTGAGATGAAACAATTGTTGCGTGATTTAAAAAAAGATCATATCCTAATTTTCTCGACCCATATATTGCAATTGGCCACGGATCTGTGTGATGAGTTAATTATTTTAAATCATGGGAGTTTAACACAGATTTCACCCGAAATTCTTACTCAGCCCGACTTTGAAGAGCAGGTAATTGAATTATTACGGAATGAAAGCCAAAATGGAAGTACAAGGGAGAACGCCTATGACGGGAATGATTAGTACAATTTCTCGCATGTGGCAGTTACAGATGATTACGCTGGTCAACCGTTTGATCTATTTCACACAAAAGTTACCGTTTGTAGGTCATTTAATCAGTGAACAAACGTATGCTGCTTTTCGGACGAAACGTGCAATCGGTGCAATTGCGGTTATTTTATTATTTGTCGCTGGTTTATTGGAAAGCTTATTATATTTCGGGGGAATGTTTGCATTGCCCATGCTCTTATGGACGGAAAATGTTAAACGTACGGAGCATTTTAACCTTCTTCTTCACATGTATTTTTGCATAAGTGGCGTAATGGCTGGGGTAACGAGTGCAAAAGTGTTGGAATCAAACAAAATGAAGTATACATCTATCCGACTTATGCGGATAAACCCAACCAAATATATGCGAGCTACGCTATTTTATCGGTATACGACATTTTTCATCTATCAAGGGATTGCAATGACTCTGGTTGCGGTACTCTTTAAATTTCCAATGACTCATGCATTGCTGATTGTGGGAATGATGACTTTTTGGCGAGTGATATGTGAATTTTTACATTTGGCATTATTTAAATGGAAAGGCATTATTCTTGTACAGAAAATATGGGCTACGAGTTTGAGCATGTTGCTGGCACTGACTTTTGCTTACCTTCCCTTCACAAAACTAAACCTTCCTCTATTTGGATCTGTGATACTGGATCAACCGGGGCTTTTGATACTGATGTCGTTGTCCGGGGCTATCTGTGGGTATGTTTTACTAAAACATACGGATTTCACATCTGCAGTGCGCGCAGTAACAAACCATGCTGATCCATTGTTAAATCCAGAAATACGGATTGCTGATCTTCAACAGAGAATGGTTCAGTCAAAAGAACATGATCTTAGCACGCCTACCTCGTCTAACCTTCATGTCAACGAGCAGCGCACATTAGAAAAAAAGGGATACGAGCAATTACACGAAATTTTTGTTATTAGGCATACTACTCTCCTCCGTGCACCGTTCCACAGACGTTTATTGGCTATTATGATCATAGGCATACTCCTACCTTTGTTGGTACTCATTTTCAAAAATCATCTTTCACTAGATTCAATTGAAAGATTCTCACCTTTAATCATTATGTTCATGCTAAATCTGACCGTAGGTAGCCAAATATGCTCAAAACAATTTTAGAGTGAGATGAGAAGGGGATACCAGAGTGAATTCAACTCCAAAATAAGGTTATTATAATGAAAAAGATTCTGAAGATATGATGGTGATAGGGATGAAAAGACTTGAGTCTGGTATGTCAGTAAACAACGAATTATTTTCTGATATTGTCAGGTATGAACACGAAACGATAAGCGGAACGACCATAATAAACTCAAATGTTGGTTCACCTATATTTTGGAGCTGTGACCTGAAACATCTTATATTTGATACCTGTGATCTTACAAATGCGAGATTTTTTGCCGGTAGTACGATTGATCATTGTACATTTATTCATTCCGACTTGCGCTCTGTTGGCATTGCCAAAGAGGAAGCTGTTTTCACAAATTGCGAATTTTCCTCCTGCGATATGAGAGGGATGACATTGGAGAACGCTTCGTTTATCGACTGTACTTTTTATAAATGTAGATTCAATGACCGGATTTTACGAGCAGCGAATATCGTCAATTGTTCCTTTACCGGCAAGCTAGTGGATATTACGTTTGAGGGAAATGGCAAACAAAAGTTAATCGTCAATTTTGAAAATTGCATCCTTGACGGTGTTCGTTTTGTGAGCTGTGACCTGACACAATGTATTCCGCCAAAATCCAAAAATCATCTGTATGTTGAACAGATATCCGCACGTGTGAAAAATGCTTTGATGAAGATAGACGATGACCCTAATCTATCTGAAGATGATCGGAAGGTACTGGTACGCAGTCTTCGCAGGCTTGAGCCTATTGAACAATATATTTTTAACACAGCCCATATGAAGAAAATATATGGTGATGTTTTTGTTGAACGATTTTTCAGTAGTCTGGATTGTAACATGGCGTAGATTTTCTCGAACGATTCCGTAGAATGATGAAGCGCGTTGTATAAGTTATCGCAATAAGGGGGAGTGTAGAAGAAAAAAGGTGGAAGAGAAATGTTCCGATTATTCATTTTGATACCCTGTTTTTTTCTGTTGCTTGGAACAACTTATAGTGCCTGGGGAGCAGAGATTACCGGATCTTCTCTCATAAAAGATCTTCAAAAAGGCGGATACATCCTTTATATCCGACATGGAGATGCAACTGTAGGGGCAGATCAACAAAACTTTAGTCTAACAGATTGCACTACGCAGCGGAATTTAAGTGTATTGGGAAAGGAACAAGCTGAAAAGTATGGCGAGGCTATCCGTAAATTAAACATTCCCCTCCAAATACCTGTAGAAGCAAGTCCTTTTTGTAGAACCCTCCAAACGGCTCAGATTGCTTTTGGTACACAACAGGTAAAAGTAAATGATTTCTGGTTAAACATATATAATCTCAGTCAAAATCCGAGCACTGAAAAAATAAATAGTACATTGCAAGCATTTACAAATGAAATTGAACAAATACCTCCGACTCATGTTAACAGAGTAATTATAGCCCACTCTTTTCCTCCCGGGATAGGAGTAGGAGAACTTGCGAGTATGGAGACCGTTATTCTAAAACCACTGGGAGATCAAAAAGGGTATGAGGTTATTGGGAAATTGACATTAGAAGATGTTTTAGAGCTAGCCGGAGTGTCAAATTAGATAAAAGATTGTATTTCAAGAGGAAAAATTTAAAAAAATGGATTGAAGTAAAAGGGGAGGGGCCGCTTTTGGTGACAAAAGTTGCCCTTCTTTGATTTCCTCTTGTATTTATCTTATTTCCCGCTGGTCTTGTCCAAATCAGTTTGCCCGATAAATGGAATTCAAGTAATTCGAAATTGATGAAGTATCATCAATGGAGGTACGCATTGCAATGTAACCGTCGGGACGAATCAGTACAAGTTCTTTACTTGTAACATCGTAAATTCGATAGGCATTACCTGCTGTGTCTATTAAACCTTCCGCCGCCCCATCCACGTTGGATGGCAGGATATAATGTATATGGAGTTCGTTGTTAGTGAAGTTCTTCAGCGAAGGATCGATGCTGTTTGCAAAAGCCAAAAGCGTCCAGTGTGGGCCTCGCAATAGGTCATAGAGACTTCCTGCAAATCCGGTGCCTTGCAGGCCCGTAGCATTAGGAGCACGATCCCCAGGAAATGAACGGGTAGCATTTGTTCGAGCAGAACGACGGGTAAGCGAACTTGAGCGATAGGAAATGAGTAGCCCACTCGTCAGATCGTCGGATATGGTGCTCAAAGTTTGGGACAACCCTCCGCCTTCAGTCGCCGTTCCTATGACCACTCCCATCTTCTTCGTGCTGTCCTCAAGAACAGCTTGAGCCACTGGGCGGCGCTCCTCATCGTACGTGTCGAGTAAGGCGGTGTCCGCTCCCCGTATCACAGCCGCCAGTTTCCAGCCGAGATTGTACGCGTCCTGCATCCCCGTATTCATGCCTTGACCACCGGCCGGCGAATGAACATGAGCAGCATCGCCGGCAAGGAAGACCCGGCCGTTGCGGTAACATTCAACCATACGAACGTTGACCCGATAGATGGACAGCCAGGAAGCAGCCGTAAGCCGAACACGTCCGGCCCCTGCGCGACGGTCAAACATGGCTTGATACGCCTCTAGCGACGGCTGCTCTGGTTCTTCGATGTCTTCCGGAATTGTAGCCTGCAGTTGCCAAATATCGGATTTTGGCAGCGGCGTCACCCCGACCATCCCCTCCGAAGAAGTCCAGATATGGATATGGTCACGATCTAACCCTTCCAATCGTACATCGCCAAGATACCATCGCTCATGATCACGTGTTTCCCCAACCAACGGTAAGTGAATAAATTTGCGGATATTGCTTTTGCCTCCGTCAGCGCCGACTACATAACGAGCGCGAATTTGCTTTTCTCCTTGTGATGAATGCACGGTTATCGTTACACCATCCACATCCTGAACAAGACTTATGGCTTCCATGCCCAACTCAACTTGACCGTCAAGCTCTGCATATCGGTCGCGCAATGCTTTTTCTACATCATATTGAGCAATCCAGACCGGATCGCGATAGGGTGTTTCAAGTTCGGGGCTGGCTGCAACGGTAATAGACGGCTTGTCCACACTCCTGCCATCTGCGGTATAATAACGAACAGGCAAATCCACAACACCTGTGTCAATAATGTAGTGGACGGCCTCCAAATCATCCGCGACTTCAAGCGAGCGAGGCTGTATTCCTTTGGCGCGAGAAGCAACGTTAAATAAGGAGCTTCGTTCAATAATACGATGGTCGATGTTTCGACGGGCCAGATCACAGGCAAGTGTAAGCCCTGTAGGACCGGCCCCGACAATAAGAACATCAACAAAAGACGGCTTGGTATTCATGAATAGAATCCTCCTTGATCATTGATTTGATATGCTACATTTGTTATACTACACCGTGCAGTGTAGTTTGTAAACAGAACAAAACTCTAATCAATTTCTGATGGTATACCTATAAGGGGGCAACGTAAGAATGGATCATGCGGAAAACAAGAAAATCCGCAAAGGCTCTTCAGACAAAAGAGCTAAAATTATTGCGGCAGCACGAGACCTGTTTCTTTCCGATGGGTTTGATCGATCCAGCGTCGATGCGGTCGCAGCTAAAGCGGGAGTTTCCAAACGGACAGTTTATGATTATTATGGCGACAAACAGAATCTACTGCTTGCCGTTGTTGAAGAATCCAGTTTGGCTGTTCTTGACATGATTGAGCAAGGGATTTCAGATCACCTCTTGGAATTCGAGGATCTGAAGCAGGCGCTCATCTTATTTTGCGAACAAATCGTAGCTTCTGCGAACGGTTCGTCCGATTACATGGCTTTGATCCGTCTGGTTATGGTGGAAGCCGTCAACCTGCCAGACTCGTTTTTTGATAGGCTGGATAACGCAACTGAAGAGGGGATTATCAAAAGGTTTACAGAGTTTGGACAAACCGGATTGCTCCATGTGCCCGATCCTGAAATGGCTACAAAGCACTTCGCTGCATTAACGTTTTTATTGGTATTTAATCAACCTAGAAAAACAGAGGCATTGGAAGAGGAACAAACCAAACGTATTATCACTGAAGGCGTACGCGTCTTTCTTTGTGCTTATGCACCTCGTACCGTTTAAAACGAAAATCAACCATCATACTGAATGTGATTGGCTGAGTGGAATATACCTCACCTTCCAGTTAGTGGAGGAATCTAAAGTGTCTGTGCTAAGATGAGGATAAATGATGATTCAAGCTGGGGAACAAGGCTAGAAGGGGTGCACATTGAAGAAAATACTTGTCATTGACGATGAAGTCGCAATTCGAGATTTAATTGAGCTGGTGCTAATGCGAGAAAACTATGATGTGCAGACCGCAGAGGACGGCAAAACGGGCCTGCAGCTGCTCGACTCTTTTCAACCCGATTTAGTGGTACTTGACTTGATGCTGCCTGACTGTTCCGGATATGACCTGTGCAAGGAAATTACCGGGAAACGTGCCGTTCCTGTGATCATGCTCTCTGCCAAAAACGAGGTAATCGACAAGGTGTTGGGACTAGAGTTAGGGGCGGAAGATTACATGACCAAACCCTTTGACAATCGTGAATTGCTCGCTCGGATCAAGGTGATTCTGAGAAGAAACGAGAGCAAGGAAGAATCAAGTGAAGAAACAGAAGTTAAATCTACACGCATCATTCATGAAGAGCTGACATTTGATCTGGAAAGCCGCAGGGTGCTAAAAAACGGTGTACCCGTATCTTTAACGGCCAAAGAGTTCAAAATTCTGGAAACGTTACTCAAAAGGCCAGACAAAATTTTTACCCGGGATGAGCTGTTGCAGATCGGATGGGGATACGATTTTATGGGAGACAGTCGCAGTGTGGATATGACCATCATGCGATTACGGAAGAAGTTGGAGGATAACGCAGACGAACCGAAGTATGTCAGGACAATCTATGGATTTGGCTATCAACTTGGAGGTGGCGAGGCCTGAAGTATGCAACCCGGTTACTGCTGAATTATTTATTTTTCTCCGTGCTTTCTTTTGGCATCATCATATTTGCGGTGAATAAAGCCATCGATTACTACAGCTTCGTTACCATTGAGAAACAGATGATGGAGAAGGCAGATCTGTCGGAGTTGTCCTTCCGTGAGGTGTTGGCACAGCATAGGTCATCGTCAGGAGAGCCCCAGACGAATGAAATTGTCAGACTTGCTCTGGAGAAGCTGAAAGCTTCAGGCAAGGAAGTACGTATCTATGACAGCTCCAAGCAGCTGCTCGGCTTGGCTGTGGATGGCATCATCATTAATGATGGCAAACCGCTTATTTTTGACAAAAATATTGAGAAAGCACTGAGCGGCAGTTATGCCTACACCGTCACGGAAGATCATCTGCTTTATTTTGCGACGCCCATTCAGGATCAGTTCTACGAAAACGCTTATGTGTATGAATTCGTGGATGACATTTCCTACTTTTATGCGATCATGGATCAAATTCGTTATATCCTGTTTGTCGGTGCAGCCGGATTTATTGTGCTGATTACGTTATCCAGCCTGTGGATTGCGCGCAACACAACCAAGCCGATTAAGATACTACTTAGCGCTGCGCAAAGTTTCTCCAGACAGGAGTTTCGGAGAGTTCATCTAAAACGGAAGGATGAGCTGGGCATGCTGGCAGATGGGCTGGATTCCATGGGGCGGCAGCTTCATGATTACATTCAGTACCAGAAACAATTTGTCTCCAACGTATCTCACGAGTTAAAAACACCCTTGGCAGCCATTCGTGGTTTCTCTCAATACTTGGTTGAAGGGGAGACCGAGAACAAGGAGCTGCAAAAAATCTATGCTCATCTGTTGCAGGAATCGGATCGGCTCACCCGCTTGATTAATGAACTGTTGTTGTTATCCCGATTCGACAAGGCTGGTTCTAACGAACTGGAAGTCGAAAAGACGGAAATGAACGAACTGATTCAGCAAGTTGTCATGAATATGGGAGCCAAGGCCAAGGATAAAGGGATAAAGATCAGAGTTAGTCAGGCGGAGGAAGAACCGGATGATGAGGGTACGACAAGAGTGCACGCCAATGTGAATCCAATGCTGATGTCCCATGCGATCGCCAATCTTGTGGACAATGCCATCAAATATTCAGCTAGTCCATCGCTGATCGAATTAAGGTTGGAACATACGCCAAACGAAGTAGTTATACGGATATGTGATCAAGGCATAGGCATCGCGGGCGATGAGCTGGAGCGAGTGCAGGAACGCTTTTACCGGGCGAAAAATGCAAGTACAGCAAATGGTTCAGGTCTTGGACTTTCCATATGCAAAGAGATCGTAGAGCGGTTTAATGGATATATCGACATCGAAAGTCAACTGGGAAAAGGGACGACCGTTACAATTGTTTTGCCTCGTGCATAGACATGCATCTAAAACCCAAGCCTAAATCTTAACGTTACAAGATTGGTACATTTCTGTTATAAGACTAACAAATGTTTTATTTATAATCACTTCATAAGAACAAATCACACATTTATGGAGGGATCATGATGAAATTAACTAAGAAAGCTGCAAGTTTTATCGTACTAAGTGCTTTACTAACGGTGGCATTAACGGGCTGTCAATCCAATGAAGCTACATCTCCAGCAACCGGACAGAACACTGCAAATGAACAGAACACAGGCGAAGGTGCAACAAATGCTAATGCGCCTGCTTCCGAAAGTTCTGAAGAAAAGGGTACTGAAGCTATTAAAGAAGGTTCGATGGAGAAGGAAGGCAATGTGGTACTGAAGGAGCTTGCTTTTGTCTATAATGAGCACACCATTGCGATTTCGGATACAGCGAATGAAGATCAGATGGAACAGATGCTGGGCAAACCGGATAACCTGAAATCTCATACGTACAGTGCTGACGATGGAACAAATATGGATAGCTTAATCGGTTTTACGGAAAAAGTGTACACGTATCCCGGTCTGGAGATTAAAACCATCAGTATACCGGAGGGCAAACAAGACTCCATCTTTCATATCGAAATCACAGATCCTAAGTACGCGACAGTACGAAACATTAAAGCAGGAGACAGCCTGGACACACTCAAAAATGCCTACCCTGAGGGGAAACTGCTTGGCGATGGAGCCCCTGATGAGGAGGATGACTTCCGTTACGAGCCATCCAATTATGTGGATGTGATGTCGTTTCATATCAAGGATGCCAAGGTAGAGAGCATTCAGATCTACAGCCTTCTGGACTAATATTAAATCGAGGGACAAGAACATAACCCTATTGAAGTCGCTATTTTAGCGGCTTTTTTGCTTTGATCGCCATCTTTATGGGACGTGATTTATGAATGAGCTTCATGTTAGTCTAACATGATTTTCTCGTTAACCATTTGATAGTAATACTCATCCATCTGTTCCGCCGTAACATCTTCTTCAAGATGATATATCCACCACGTCACAAGTAAACTAATGACCCCTGAATGATATTCCGCTAAAAGTTCTATGGGAGGTGAAAATGGTTTCCCTCTTCTTTTTAGTTCCAGAAAATCTCTTTTGGATATATCTCCGATATAGTTTTTGAAAAAGTCAGTAAATTCCTTGTCATTCTTCTGGTTTTGAACAATTGGCTCCAGTAAATTCTCCAACATGAATCTAGATAGGCTTTGCAAGGGCTGCCGAAGCCGATCTTCTATACTCATTTGTAAATAATCCTGAAGAACCCACGTGAGGGTAGCGGATAACAGCGCAAATTTATCCTCAAAATGTTTGTAAAACGTTGTACGGTGAACCATCGCTTTGTCACATATCTCATTAATCGTGATATTGCTGAATAGTTTGCCTTGCTCAGATAACAGATCTCTCAAGGCCGTAATTAACAATTTATGAGTCCGGGCAACTCTTAAATCAAGCTTTTTTCCATTGATTTTCATCTACACCACTTCCATATCGTAGTTTAACTATATACCATCCCTATATTGATTCTTACTATAAAAGAAATTTTGATTATATATTGGTATTATAAGTAATATTTTGATTTCTCAACAAGTGTAGATTAAAATCTAATTTCTAGAAAGGATGAATCTTCGGTGTCCGACATGAAAAAAGCTGTGGTGATCGGAGCAGGGATTGCTGGATTAATTACTGCAAGAATGTTAGCTGATTATTATGAGGAAGTATGTGTGATTGAAAGGGATGAATTCCCTTCGGAGCCAAATAACCGACAGGGTGTACCTCAATCTTTTCATCCACACCGCGTACAACCACGCGGCGCGCTGATTATGGAACATTACTTCCCAGGATACAATGAAGAATTGATAGATTTGGGGGCAATCTCTTCACACGATGAGAGACTTGTCGTTAGCAATCGGTACGGTACATTGACTAATAAGGAGGATACCTCCTCATTTAAAATCGCATCATGCAGCAGAGCTTTACTGGAATGGGTGCTTCGCAAACGAATCAAGGATATTTCTCATATAAGCTTCCTAACCAGTATGGAAGTTACCGGGCTAATAGTCTCTAAAGATCACCGCTCCGTTACAGGCATTTACACCAAAGAGAGAAACGGTGAAAAGCGGGAAGAACAACTTCCAGCGGATATGGTTATTGATGCCTCAGGTCGTTCCTCCAAATTGATCAGGTGGCTTGATCAAATTGGATTGTTTGTGCCGGAACCGGAAGTGCTGAAGGTATCTCTTGGTTACAGCACCCGCTATTACAAAATAAAATCCTCTATTCCAAATGAATTGGTAATGTCTGATTCAGATCCTGAGCAAGGTATTCGTGCAAGCATATTTATGCGCACCGAGGATGATATCGCTGGACTCATTCTTTTCAATGCTGGAGGAGAGGCATATCCGTCCACTCAGCCCGAAGAGTTTCAAGAACAAATCAAGCATCTGTTTGCTTCAGATGAAATTGTAAAATTAATGGAGCAGTTAGAGCCATTGCAAAGGCCAAGGGGGTACCGCATTTCCGAGTCTGTTCGCCAGCATTTTGAACTTATGGAAGATTGGCCTTCTGGATTACTCGTTCTTGGCGATGCATTTTGCAGCTTTGATCCCATTCATGGACAAGGTATCACCGTCGCCGCAATCGAAGCAGAAACGATAGGAAAATGTTTGGAATCACAGCGAATGCATCCTGATCCTCAGTTTGAGCGGGAGGTATTGCTTCGGATGCAGAAGGCCATCGAACCGGCTTGGTGGCTTAGTTCTGTGGCTGACATGCGTTGGAAAGGGGTGGAACATGCTGGACCTTTCGAATTGAAAGGAGTTACTTTGGGTCAGAAATATATTAATTTATTTACCAAGCAGGCAATGAAAAAAGCTGACCAGGAAAAAAATAATCAGCTCTTCTTTATGCAATTCCTGATAAACGCGTTGATCCTTCCGCCAAGTGAATATTTTAATAGTGACGTGCTGAACATGATTCTGAACGACGATGGTTCAGAAGAGGAATTGGAATTAAGGGCAGAGCTTGGTGTACTAGATCCTGATTTGTTCCAGCAAAGGTTGGATGAGATTCTTCCATCATTTGAACTGGAGTATGATGAGCAGATTAAAAAACTGCTGGAATCACTTCAGCCTGCGATGAGCTAACCCATGGATTCATACAGTATTACCAGCTTCCTTAACCATAGAACAGCCCTCAAGAGGAATTTGACTTATCCATTAATAGTGAAAGATGAACTCAGCGCCAACCCCAAAAAACAAAAAAAGTCGCTATAGTAGCGACTTTTTTGTTTTTTGGGTATAGTACAGGCAAGAATTACTATGAGATTTTTCTTTACCGATTTATTTAGTCTTTACCAGGTCCATGATTAAATTTGGTACCTTTACCAATAGCATAGAATTGACCACCAGCAACATAGTGTATTGTTCGCAATTCATCAGGAGCATCATCAAAAATCCAATGCCCGTTGTTGAACACTCTATCATCACTCCAAGCACCGACAATTTCACCCATGAAAAGATCATGTTCTTGTTCATTTACAGCATTTGGGATAACCTTGCATACTAGCCAGCCAGCGGAACCTTCAACTAGTGGTAAATCAAACTCTTCTTGGTAAAATAGTGGGATATGATCAAGTTTGTTGTCCATTTCTTTAGAACTGTGCTCACCAACATACAACACGGTTTCCATTTGTTTAACAGTTGGAATGTGTACTACATAGTAACCACTCTTTTCAATGAGATCACGTGTGAAAGCTTGTTTTCCTATAAATGCCATCACTTTATTATTTCCAACAAGACCGACCCAAGCGGCTGCCATTACATTTTCTTCTCCATCGTGTTTAGCAGAAATCATGGTTGTTGGACCTACTTGCAATAAACGGTATGCTTTCTTTAAATCAACAGGTTTAATTGCCATTATTTGTTCTCCTTTTCATTTAAGACAGATTCATCTACTGCTATATTGACCATCTTGCCGACAGTAACTCGTAAGTAGATACCATCAAAAGTGGCATGGGATAGCCATAACCAAAAGTACGTGGACTGAATGTATAGTATAATGGAAACATTTAAAAAGAATAGTATGCACTTTTTAGTGAGATACTATCAAAAAGGAGAGTACTACATGATTCCAAGTAAAACAAAAAATGAAAAAAAAGACAGCAATGAATCATTTGTGTATACTTTATCGCTAATTAGTGGGAAATGGAAATTACATATCTTATTCTTGCTATTGAAGGAAGAGATTATGCGTTACGGTGAGTTGAAAAGAGCGCTTCAAGGAATTACTCACAAAATGCTTAGCAATCAATTAAAAGAGCTAGAGGCTGATTCGCTCATTACACGCCATGAATACTCACAAGTACCGCCTAAAGTTGAGTACTACCTTGCAGAGCGTGGCAAGTCCCTCATCCCTGCTCTGCAAGAGCTTTGCAAATGGGGAGTAGATCATATAAATGATGAACTATAAGTTGCGAGTCATTCTGAATACCGCACTAAATAGTGAGAAACCCGGGTGAATGATAACCCTCGGGTTTCTTTTGTTTTCAAATGAAAACGTACAAAAAAAGGACGAGAAGGCATCTTTTTTAGTTGCACTTGTAGCATTAAGTACCAAACCAATAAGAGAGTGAGTTTGAAAAAGTGTTGACTTCTGACTTACTTTAAGTAATATAATATCTTTACTAATTGAAGGAGTGAAGTTCTATGTCTCAACCGAATACCGGAATCAAAACAATAAAGCTTGAAATGGAGTATTATGGAGAACCATTTATTGTATATCCAACATTGTTATGGGATGAACAGAATGTAGTGCTCGTTGATACGGGGATTCCTGGGCAATTGCAACAAATCCGTACGTTACTCGAAATAGAAAATTTCGGTTTAGAGAAGCTGACGCATATCATCATCACGCATCAAGATGGGGATCACATTGGCAGTCTGCCGGAATTAGTTCAGGCAAGGGAGAACGAGGTGGCTGTGCTCGCTCATGAGGAAGCGGTACCTTATTTGACAGGAGTCACTCCGCTTATTAAAAGTAAAGATTTCGCACCGTCCGTGCACGTTCATACAGCACTAAAGGATGGAGACATTCTGCCCTTGGCAGGTGGTATTCAAGTCGTCTTTACACCAGGACACACACCAGATCATATGTCGCTATATCATATTCCAAGCCAAACGTTAATTGCTGGTGATGCTTTAAATGCAAAAGATGGTCGTCTCTTGTCCTTTGATGACGAGCAAACGTTGGATCATACAACTGCGTTAAAGTCGATAGCCAAACTGTTAGAGCTAGATATTAAAAAAGTGATTACGTATCATGGTCACGAAGTTACGAATCAGATTAAGGAAAGTCTCCAGAACATTGTAGATATGAAACCTACTATTTGACCTCAATTTAGGAGAAATCAAGCCGGAAGCAGCTAAAACACGTTGAATGGAATAACGTATCATGATGAAGTCGTCATTTTGACGGCTTTTTTAGTTTGTTACTTATTATGATGGCGTAGTTGAATTACAGTTACCCTTGAGCTTGCACGCAATAATCTATAGAAACACTGCGTTACTTTTATGTTACAAATGTGAATCTGTGATACCTAGTACTAAAAACGAAATAACATGTATTTTATGAAAAAATCTATGTAACATAAGTTGTGAAAACAAATACATGATAAAAAACCGATAAAGCGAGATTCGTTTTATATCCAGATCCGCTGAAGGTTTAAAAGAAAGGTGGCTTACCAAATGAGTCAAACATTTCAATTTCCTAATGGTTTTTTGTGGGGAGGTTCCGTCTCTGCAAACCAAATAGAAGGTGCATATCAAGAAGACGGAAAAGGACTTTCCATTCAGGATATCATGCCAAACGGCATTCAAACACCTCCGACGAATGAACCAACAGAGGATAATATGAAGTTATTTGCGATTGACTTCTATCACCGATATAAAGAAGATATTAAACTCCTTGCCGAAATGGGTTTCAAAGTTTTTCGCACGTCTATAGCTTGGTCCAGAATCTTCCCAAAAGGGGATGAACTTGAGCCAAACGAAAAAGGTCTCCAATTTTACGACGATCTCTTTGACGAGTGTCTGAAATACGGGATTGAACCTCTAGTTACGATCTCACATTATGAGACTCCTCTACATCTTGTTAGGGAATACGATGGATGGGCGAATCGAAAAATGGTCGATTTCTATGAACGATATGTGCGAACCATTTTTGAGAGATACAAAAACAAAGTGAAGTATTGGCTCACATTTAACGAGATTAATTCGATCCTTGAACACCCGTTTGCAAGTGGCGGTATTAACACGCCTAAGGATCAACTTAGCAAACAGGATCTTTACCAAGCAGTTCACCACGAGTTTGTTGCAAGTGCACTGGCAGTTAAAATAGCGCATGAAATTAACCCAGAGTTAAAAGTGGGTTGTATGGTCATTGCTATGCCGATTTACCCATTGACTCCTGACCCTAATGATATGATCAGAGTGATGGAAGCGGATCATAAGAACACAGGTTTTACGGATGTCCATGTGCGTGGTTATTACCCAGGTTACATGAAACGTTACTTGAAAGATAACGGGATCACCATTCATTTCGAGCCTGGCGACGAAGAAATTTTGAAAAATACCGTTGACTTTATTTCCTTTAGCTATTATCAAAGTAGTTGCGAAACGGCTGATCCTGCCAAGCAAATTAAAGGAGAAGGAAACCTGATTGGTGGTGTTCCTAATCCGCTCTTGACCGCGAGTGATTGGGGTTGGCAGATCGACCCTCAAGGCTTAAGGTACATCATGAATGCGATGTATGATCGTTATCAGAAGCCATTGTTCATCGTTGAAAATGGATTAGGAGCCGTAGATGAACTGATTACGGATGGAGATGGTAATAAAACCGTTATTGATGATTATCGCATTAAATATTTGAAGGAGCACTTGCTTCAAGTCGCTGAAGCCATTCAAGATGGTGTTGAATTAATGGGATATGCATCATGGGGTTGTATTGATTTGGTTAGTGCAACAACTGCAGAAATGAAAAAACGGTACGGATTCATCTATGTGGATCGTCATGATGATGGTTCAGGAACATTGGAACGCTATCGTAAGAAGTCCTTCCACTGGTATAAAGATGTCATTCAGAGCAACGGGAGCAGCTTGTTTCGTGAGTAGCAGGTGCTAATGTTGGAACATTGTTGATTACAGATCAGCTTACAGGCCTACAGAATAAAACTAAGAAAGGGCCGCCAGTCAGCGGCTCTTTCTTAGTCTAATAATTGATATTTGAACGATTAGGGAGTAGAAGATGAGAAAAAAAATGTTTTTAATTATTGCTTTATTTGTTGCTACATTGAATTTGCGCCCGGCTATTAATTCCATATCTCCGCTGCTAGATACGATTCGGGAGGATCTGGGGATGAGCGCTGCACTAGCCAGTTTGCTAACTTCAATACCTGTATTATGTATGGGCGTATTTTCACCTTTTGCCGTCAAAGCAAGTGGGAGATGGGGAATAGAACGAATCATTGGATATTCCCTGATTGTGGTCGGAATCGGAATAGCTACTCGGCTATTTACACAGTCTACGTCCGTTTTACTTTTATCAGCATTGATCGTAGGTATCGGGATCGCTTCGATCGGCCCGTTAACTTCAGGTTTTATTAAAAAGTATTTTCCCGATCATGTTCCATCCATGATTGCACTCTATAGTATTGCAATCACTGTAGGGGCTGCGGGCAGTTCAATGGTATCCATTCCCTTAGAGGCATACTTCAATTCTTGGCAGATAGCAGTAGGAGGGTGGGCAGTAATTGCCTTTGTAGCAGCGATCATGTGGTGGATCATGGTGAAGCCGCAATCTGAATCTGCTCATGTGAGTGAAATAAAAGAACGTCCGCAAATTAAACTTCCCTGGGGAAATAGAAGCGCATGGACGCTTACGCTTTCATTTGGATTAATGGCCATGTTGTTTTATTCTTTTACAGCGTGGCTCCCGTTGATGATTCAGGAAATGGGGTATAGCAAATCCTACGCAACGCTTTGTCTGACTATATTTGTTGTCATCCAAATTCCGATTAGCTTTGTACTTCCTGTATTATTAAAGAACTTTCCTTCAAGAAGAGTATGGTTGGTTGGTGAATCTCTGTTCATGATTGTCGGGTTGATTTTATTGATGATGAATTTCATACCGATGGTTTCCGTTGTACTCTTTGGAGTTGGAGCAGGGGGCTTGTTCACCTTAAACCTGATGTTACCGATTGATTCTACAACCAATGTGAACGATGCAACTTCCTGGTCAGCGATGCAGCAATCTGCCGGGTATGTTATTGGAGCGATGGGTCCAATATTGCTAGGCTGGATTCATGATGCTTCCAATAGTTTCACACCTGCTATGATTGGAATGATTGTGATCATCATTCTAATGATTATGACGCAAATTGCAGCAACACGAAGGAAAAAAGTAATGGAAAGCGTCTAACGTACTCATCCCATCGAGAGCCATAGTGACTTAAAAGAGAGCCCAAAAGGCTCTCTTTCGGTCTTTATTTATAGAGAGATCGAGTTCTTTCTCATAGCTCCAATTCTGTATTTACCATTTCTTTGAAAACCTCTCGTCCCAGCCATTCCAACAGGAAAGTAACAGGAACCTGAGTGGTGATGTTCGTGGATTCGTAATACTCTTCTTTTACATAATAAGGGATACTTACATCTGATATTTTAGCCATGGTGGATTGGCGATCGTTCGTTATCGCCACAATTTTATTTTTCTCCTGCTTGATCCGTTGGAGATAAGGTAGCACAAACGGGTTTTCACCTCGCGTAGATAATGCAATCGTAACACTGTCTTTTTGAATTCTGGTATGGATGGGGTAATGAGGATCTTTTATGTACACGGAACAGATCCCTAGATTTGAGAAAAATCGGGCTCCATACTCTCCTATTATTCCGGAGCTCCCGATACCAATAAAAATAACGCTACTGGCATTAGCAATTAACTTTGCTGCCGTCCGAATTTTCTCCTCCAATTCAGGAGCTTGAGAACGTTCAAAAAACGCATACACTGCATGATGAGGACTTTTCAACTCCTGCTTCGTTAGTTTATCTTGTTGGGAAACGAGCATCTTAAGTTTTACTTTAAATTCGGAAAATCCCTCACATTGATTCTTTCTGCAAAATCGCAGAATGCTGGCTGTAGATACATGAGTTTCATCGGCCAGTTCTCTGATACGCATGTACGCCACTTTTTCCATGTTCTGAGAAATATAGTTATATAAAGATAGTTCCAATTCGTTATAAGATGAGATTTGCTCACTGGTGAACATGGATATGCACTCCCTTAGACCATAATAAAAATAATAGGTAACCTGCTTAGGCAGTATACATTACCTATGCTCAAAAAACAACGTGTTACATTTTTGTAACAAAAATCATCTCGTGTCAAAGGAAACTAAACACTTAAATCATATATATTTTTTTCCCTGTTCTGAGTAACATGACGTTATAACATATGTTTCGCACTTCCATTATAACTGGCCAGACGCGTCCATGGTCAGAGAATACCTTATTATACGTCGAAGGAGCCTTACAACATGGATAAACAACAATTGTCCAAAGATATTCTCAAACTGGTTGGTGGGGAAGAGAATATCGATCAAGTTACACACTGTATGACTCGACTCAGATTCAATCTGAACGATAACAATCAAGCAGACAAAACAACGTTAAAAAACACACCTGGCGTTATGGGTGTAACGGAAAACGGTGGACAGTTTCAGGTGATTATTGGCAATGAAGTTTCCGAAGTGTACAAAGCACTAGTGACCAATATGAGCATGAAGCCTAACGCAGAGAGTGCTCCAAAAGGTGGAAAGAAACACAGGAATCCGATCAGCGCATTATTTGATTTCATCTCGGGCATGTTCACGCCAATCCTGCCAGCAATTGCTGGCGCAGGTATGATCAAAGGGATCGTGTCCATTCTGGTAGCTCTTGGTTGGATGACGAATACAAGTTCAACCTATATCATTTTATCCGCCGTTGGCGATGGTGCATTCTACTTCCTGCCTATTCTTCTGGCCGTTAGTGCTGCGAAGAAAATGGGTAGCAATGTTTATGTGGGAGCTGCATTAGCGGCTGGTCTTATGCACCCAACCATTGCAGCCTTGTTTCAAGAGGGTAATACATCGTTTGCAGGCATTACAGTTATTGCTACATCCTATGCATCATCGGTTATTCCCATCGTCATTGCAATCTGGATCTCTGCTTACGTGGAGAGAGCTATAGACCATATTACGCATGCTTCACTCAAAATGATTGTTGTACCAACTGTAACGTTACTTATTATGGTACCACTAACCTTGATCGCGATTGGGCCACTGGGTGGCATTATTGGAAACGGTTTATCTGGGGGTATCAGATGGTTATTTGATAACGCATCCATTTTTGCAAGTATTTTAATTGGTGGCACGATGTCTGTACTGATTATTACTGGCATGCATTATGCACTGTTGCCGCTTGCAGTTGGTTCGATTGCAACACTTGGTTACGATTTTATCGTTCCGTTAATGTTCGCAGCTAATATGGCCCAGGGTGGTGCTGCATTTGGTGTGGGCTTCAAGTCTAAAAACACCCAAACCAAATCACTTTCATATTCTACAGGACTGACCGCTCTTATGGGAATTACGGAGCCAGCCATGTACGGAATTAACATGAAATTCAAAAAACCATTTATTGCAGCGCTCATTGGGGGCGCAGTCGCTGGGGCGTTTCTGGGAGCCTTTTCGGTTAAAGCCTATTTCATTAGCACTGTAGGTCTTCCGGGAGCTGCCTCATATGTCGGTCCAGACATTAGCAACCTGCTCTATGCACTAATTGCTGCTTTAATTGCATTCGTTGTAGCTAGCGTCATTACTTATATTCTGGGCTTCCAGGAAGAGGTACCTGCACCATCAGCAGCGTCTGCAACTATATCTGTAGTAACTGAAGACACTAAATTACAGGATGAACAAATATTCAGCCCTATCAGTGGGGAAGTTAAGCCACTTAGCCTGGTTCCAGACCCTGCTTTTTCAGAAGAAATGATGGGTAAAGGATTTGCCATTCAACCTTCAGAAGGACGTGCAGTTTCCCCAGTTAACGGCACAATATTCTCTGTTTCTAAGAGTGGTCACGCTATTGGTCTCGTAAGTGATCTTGGCGCAGAGATGCTCATTCACATTGGGATTGATACGGTAAAGTTGAAAGGCCAATTTTTCTCGCCAAAGGTACAGGCTGGAGCAAAAGTATCCGTAGGCGACCTATTGATGGAATTTGACCGTGAAGAGATCGAAAAAGCGGGTTACAACATGATTACGCCGGTCATTATTACGAACATGTATCAATATACCGATGTGGAATCAGCTGGTCGTACCAATATTCTTGAAAAAGAATGGATGTATACAGTCAAAGTTTAATCTGGTTATACCCATAGCGACAGTGTTCCAAAGCATCTTTGGAATACTGTCGTTTTTGTCTTGATGTTGCATAGCAAAACCCAAAAAACTCCTTCTACATAATATTAAGCTGATACAAAACACTGCGTAACATTTGAGTAACAAATGTGATCTCATGTTAATTCAAACTAAAAGGCTGAAAGGTATATATTTATTTGAATAATAAAAGTAACATAAGTTATGCAAATGAGAATCTCTTATGGATTTAACACTGAAAGGTGGAACACAAATGAATCTAACCATTCGCTTAGGGGCTGTTTTTCTGTGGGAAAGTCTCTAGCTACTAATTCAATAGTATCTGGTTGAGAATATTTAATATATCTATTTTTCTAGAAATACAGAAATAAGAAGGTGCAATTGTTGAAAAATATGTGGAAAATATATTTATTAGCTGTAATTAGTTTTCTTAATGGATCATCAGAATATGTTATTGCCGGAATCCTGGACAAAGTAGCTGAATCTAGCAACATTTCAGTTTCTTCTGCTGGACAGCTCATTACTGTGTTCTCTATAGCTTTTGGTGCAGGGACTCCTTTCTTAATTGCTTTTACATCTAAATTAGACCGAAAAAAGCTCTTAGTTTATGCATTAACGGTATTCTCTGTTGTTAACATTTTAATTGCAACGATCACAGGATATGAGATGCTTATCGTAGCTAGAATTATTTCAGCACTTAGTGCCGGTGTTATTCAGGTTACGCTCCTTACTCTTGCTGCAGCTTTGGCTGCTCCAGGCAAACAAGGCAGTTCAATTGCTACTGTTATCATGGGAAATAGTACGGCATTAGTTATCGGTGTACCTATAGGCAGGGTTGTAGCTTCCCATTATGATTGGAACATCATCTTTATTGGTCTTGGAGTAGCCGGACTTATTCTCTTATGCCTAGCACTGCTGATCATACCTAAAGTCGTTGCTGAAAAAGCGGTTCCTTTGCGCGATCAGTTTACATTCATTATGCAACCCCGTATTGCAGCAGCGTTACTGATTACGTTCGTGTGGTTAGGTTCATATTCCATTTTATTTACGTACATTTCGCCGTATCTCCTAAATATATTTAACATGAGTGATCAAGGTGTAACGGTAGCCCTGTTTATATTTGGTATTGCCAGTGCTATTGGTTCCAAAATAGGAGGACTCAGTACAGATAAATGGGGTACATTCCGTACCCTAGCTGGTGGAATGATACTCCATGCCATTGTATTACTGTTGTTCCCGTTTATAGGCCAATCCATATTTCTTCTATATATATTACTTATTTTCTGGGCACTAGCAGCCTGGTCCTCAGGTACGCCGATCCAATTTCAGCTTATAAGTCTCGCTCCTGCCGCTTCTGGCATTGTACTGAGTCTGCATAGCGCGATTGGACAAGTTGGAATGGCTGCCGGAGCTGGTGTCGGGGGTATTGCTGTCAACCACAACTTGTTGAACTATATTCCATGGATCGGTGCGCTTGCCCTTGTGATTGGCATCGTAACAACGCTGCTTGATAACTCTCTATCTAAAAGAAAACAAACGAAACAATCTTTGCAATAAATAATCACTTGTAATATCCTTCTTTTGATACATGCGGGTTAACGATATACAAAACCTCTATAACAATAAGAAAGCAGCTGACCCAAGTGATCAGCTGCTTTCTTTGTTTTATAATTCATAACTCATTAACCTTAAAGAGTAATAAAGTCTGAACTATCCTACATTTTCCAGTTGGTGACTTGGTCAGTTTCCAACCCGAGAGAATCAATAGTTTCGTATACACCACAAATGTCGCGGGACGAGAACATATTCTCATTGAAGTCACTATCACAGCATTTTTTTGTTTTATTCATTGTTATCTGATGTTGAAGGTTTGTAATAAAATTCATAAAAAGTATAATGACTGTATTAGCCTATCGTCAGGCAAGAAAAGGATGATCACGAAAATCTGAATTAACGCTGGAGGGGAATGAGATGCTTGAATTAGAGTTTACTACTATAGAGGAGTGGGATGAAGCATTGTGGGCGCGGATGGAGCGAATCTATCATGAGGCTTTTCAAAGCGGTGCTAAGACAAAAGCGATTTTGCACAGTATGCTAGACCGCAAGATTGGTTATTTACACGCGGGCATGCATCATGGAGAAGTGGTTGCGATGGCTGTTACTGGACTGGAGGGGAAGGCTGCGGACCGCATCCTGATCATCGATTACCTCGCGGTTGAACAGAAGCTGCGAGGGTTGAGCGTAGGGACCTGGATGCTGAAGCAGATCAGAGCCTGGGCGTTAAGGGAACACCGGATCAAAGGTATGATTATCGAGGCGGAGTTCGGGACAACGGTGGCTCATCAGGAACGCATTCAGTTCTGGCAACGTAACGGGTTCATCCTAACCTCCTATGTCCATCAATATAGAATGGTGCCAGAGCCGTATCAGGCAATGATGCTGCCACTGGATACAAGTACACATGTGCCTGATGATGGTGAAGCACTGTTTCGTTATATCAATGCTTTTCACAAGGTTGCTTACCGGAAGAGTTAGAACGTATTCAATGGACCTGCAGAAAATCACCGTAGAGATTTTAGTTCCATTGAAAAGGTTAGGAAAGTGGTAGCAATGTCGATCAGATTTTATCGTGGCATCTGTCTTCCCACTTTGGGGAAGATCGGTGCTTTTGTTCATTTATATAAAAATTTATGTTTATCCATTGTGACCATCCCTCTTTCAAATAGGATGTAAAATGATCAGTTCTTGACTATACGGTCAAGAACTGATACATTAATCCCATGAGCAGACCAAGAGAATTTGATGTCGATCGTGTATTACACCAGTCTATGGAAGTGTTCTGGAATCAAGGCTTCAAAGCAACTTCTTATGAGGACCTTACGCGTACTACAGGAGTCAAAAAGCAAAGTTTGTACTGTGTTTTTAAAGACAAGCGATCGTTGTTCCTGAAGGCGCTGGCACTTTACCGTGAACAGGTTATAGCAAAACTGAAAGAGATTGAAGCCCTGGATTCGTCTCCCGTTGATAAACTGGATGCCTTACGATATTCCCTTTTAGACGATGAAACTGGCTGCCAAGGGTGTCTAATTGTGAATGCATCACTCGAATTCGGAACAGATGACGAGCAGGTCACACGCGAAGCTGAGCTCATGGTAGAAGAGGTTCAACTGGTATTAGAGAAGATCATAAGTAGTGGCCAGAAACAACAATTAATTTCCAACCGGTATACGAGTATAGAGCTTGCATCTTACCTAAATAACACCATTCTTGGTGTGAGAGTTATGGAGAAATCAGGTTCATCCCGTGAACAGATCGAGACGGTTCTGCGTATTTCATTTGGCATGATCATGTCTTGATCTTTTTTTTGTGAAATTCTTGACTACAAAGTCAAAAATAATTGAAGGCGGATTAAACCACCACGAAACCTTGAAGGAGGTGGGGCTTTTCGATAAAAAGCGTGTATTGATTCATTTGGAAATAACGTCTAGCTGTTAACCAGGCTGGTTGCTGTTTAACATCTCCTAGGTCAATTTATATAAAACAAAATTTGTGGAGGTTATTATGAATTATTCTCAATCCGTAGAAGCATTGTTCCAACCTATAGAGTTAGGTCACTTGAAGTTATCCAATCGGATCGTGATGGCGCCGATGACGCGTCAATTTTCTCCGGACGGTATTCCGGGTTCGAATGTTGCGGGCTATTACCGCCGCAGAGCAGAGAACGCAGTGGGGCTTATTGTGACAGAAGGGACAATAATTAATCATCCGGATGCATCCAATCAAGCCAATGTGCCGCACTTTTATGGCGAAGCTGCAATGAATGGTTGGGCACATGTTGTATCTGAAGTACATGAAGCTGGCGGTCGAATTATTCCACAGATCTGGCATATGGGAGCCAAAGGTCATGTTAATGATTATTCGGAAGCTGAGATTGCTACAATCGTTCAGGAATTCGCACAAGCAGCCTCAGAAGCGAAACGCGTTGGGTTCGATGGTGTTGAAATCCATGGAGCACACGGCTATCTGATCGACCAATTCCTGTATGAGAAAACCAACTCTCGTACGGATCGTTATGGTGGAGATATGATGGCTCGCACACGTTTTGCAGTTGAAGTGATTGAGGCTTGCCGTAAAGTAGTGGGATCGGAATTCCCTATTATACTGCGTTTATCTCAGTGGAAGACAGATGATTATCAGGCTAAATTGGCTGAAACACCGGAATTACTGGAGCAGCTTCTCGCACCGTTGGTTCAAGCTGGAGTTGATATCTTCCACTGTTCCACACGCCGTTTCTGGGAGCCGGAATTCGAAGGGTCTGATCTTAATTTTGCTGGATGGACCAAAAAACTGACTGGCAAACCGACAATTACTGTTGGATCGATTGGTCTTGATGGTGACTTTACAAGTCTGTTCACAGAAGGTAAAGGCGCAAGTAACGTCGGTATCGAGGGATTGGTACAACGACTTCAGAATGATGAGTTTGATCTGGTTGCTGTTGGACGTGCTCTTCTGGTCGACCCTGAATGGGCTAAGAAAATTCAAGAAGGACGTACTGGTGATCTGGTTCCATTTACAAGAGAGGCGATGACCGTACTTACTTAATTGCAGTTATAATCATTAGGAATATGTATTAATCAAACACACCTTCAAGAGAATGAAACCTTATCGTAAGATAGGGAGATCCTCTTGGAGGTGTGTTTGTAATGGTAACCAGAGTGAGTTATCCGGTGGAACTAAAGATGAAAGCCATAGAAATGAGACTGGCAGAGGTACCGGTATCGAAATGGAGAATTGCACTGCTTAGAGTAGAACAGGGAATCTTGCTAGGCCTGACAGACATCCCATGCAAGTGACGATCTATTCATTAGTGCTAAGTGACAACAAGTGTTTTAGATTGTCATCAATAAATTGATTATCGGCACTGTTAATTCCACGACCGGCAAAATGGCCCCAGATCGATTGGATTGGTTTCAAGACAGCATTAGGTATACGCTTAGCTTCGTATTCATTATCATCCGCAGTGCAGAAGAGATCCGTGCTTCCCGGCATGATACAGGCATAAGCTTTTATGCTCTGAAGTGCTTTATCAAAGTCTCCGTTATAGGAGGGGTTTGCACTGATATCTGCATGTTGGCCTGTCCATAACATGGCCAGAACATTATGCGGATCCATATTCATAAAGCTATTTTCCCAGACACCAGCTACAAAATCCTCCAATGTGTCAAATCCCATCTCACGGTAAAGCTCTTCTCTATAAAACGCATGTGATAGTCCCCATCCTGCATAGACCCGACCAACGGCACGCATGTCTGTCGAACTTAGTTGGTTTAATTTACTTGAGTCGAAGCCGACTGCAGATAGCAGGGAAGCTTTCACGCCTTCCAGGACCACAAATGTGTGTGGCCAAGGTTTGGCGATGCCTCCGAAAGGTGCCATTCGTTCAACCATCTCCGGGTAACTTGCCCCCCATTGAAATGCCTGAATGCCGCCCATCGACCACCCGACGACGAGAGCAATCTTTTGAATACCGAATTTTTCGGTCAGCAGTTGGTGCTGGAATCGAACGTTGTCATAGATAGTTACCTGTGGAAAGTTAGCCCGATCAAATGGAGGAGGCGTGTTACTGGGAGAGGAAGAGAGTCCATTGCCCAGCAAACTGGGAACGATAATAAAATATTTCTCTGGATCGAGTGCCATCCCACTGCCAATAAGCCATTCATTCTGAACATGCTGATCCCCAAAAGCCGTTGGATAGACAATAACATTATCCTTCTGTTCATTTAATTTTCCGTATGTTTTGTAAGCAAGAAAAGCGTTTGGTAACGTCACTCCTGATTGTAAGAGTACATCACCCAAATTAAAAATTTCATAATCCATCGTATAATTGCTCCCTTCAAAATGAAAAACCACATGTTCCCTGTGATCTCTTGTACTCAGTATAGAGCTGTGATACTCTCAATAAAAGTGAATAGAATTCATAATAGTATTCAATAAAATTGAAAGATGAAGGGGGGATCATCGGATGGAATTGCGTCAACTGAATACGTTTTGTACGGTTGCAACAACATTGAATTTCACGCGGGCAGCAGAAGCGCTGAGCTACGTTCCTTCCAACGTCACGATGCAAATTAAAGCATTGGAAGATGAGCTAGGTGTTCGCCTCTTTGATCGGTTGGGCAAGCAACTCGCGCTCACAACTGCGGGTAAACGCTTTTTAACACACGCCCAAGGCGTTCTTGAAAAAATGGACGAAGCTCGCAGTGCTGTCCATGATAATGAAAAACTAAGTGGTACCTTAACGATAAGTGCAAATGAGGTTATTTGCTCCTACCGGCTTCCACCTGTCTTCCAACGGTTTCGTTCGCAGCATCCGGGAGTTCGCCTAATTTTCCGCTCAGTGCCGAATCAAGAACTCAAGCAAACGCTCTTTGAGGGAACCACTGATATTGTTTATATGTTGGATGAACCCATTCGCTCGAGTGGACTTTCCGTGGAACCTTTGCTGGAAGAACATTTCCGATTGTTAGCTGCTCCAGATCACCCACTCGCCAAACGAACTGTGCTGCATTTGGAAGATTTTCATGAAGAAGTGTTCCTGACAAATGAGAAGGGTTGTCCGTATCGAACGATGTTTGATCGGTCATTTGAGAAAGAGGGGATTGATAGCATTACATATTTAGAGTTTCAAAGTGCTGAAGCCATTAAACAATGTGCAATTTCAGGTATCGGTATTGCCTTTCTTCCTGAGATCGTCGTGGAGTCTGAAGTTGAACGCGGAGAACTTGTTGTCCTCCCATGGCAAATTCCGGACTTGCAGGTATATACACAGATGTTGTGGCATAAAGACAAATGGCTTTCACCAATCTTGTTAACTTTTATAGAAGCAACCAGGGAAGTTTTTGGTTCACAGAGTGAGAATAAAACCGTATAGCTTATGTACGAGACATCAAACTGTTGAGCACAGTAAAACGCTGTTGAAAGTGGGGAGATATTTTTATGATTCCATTAGTATATGACCAGATTAACCATTGGGGAAAAGACGATGAATTTTTCCTTGCATTGTTAAAGAGACAAAAAGTAGAATTTATAGCTGACCTGGGCTGTGGAACAGGAAGATGGACTACTCATCTTGTTCAGTGCGGTTATAAAATCACCGCTATAGATCCCAATGAAGAAGCGATTGAAATGGCGCGAAGTAAAGATAATTCTGGAAATGTGAATTGGATTATAGGTGATAGTGCGGATTTACAAACCAATACCTATGATGCGGTAATTATGACAGCCAATGTTGCACAGGTATTTCTTACAGATGATAGTTGGAAGCGAGTGATCTCAGACGTATTCCGATCCCTAAAAATGGGGGGTCACTTTATTTTTGATACAAGAAACCCTTTGGTAAAAATATGGGAAGAATGGGAGAAGGACAAAACTCCTGACTTAGCTAAAGATAGACTAAGCGGAGATCCTTTAGAAATTCATACAGAATATGAAGGGTTTGAGGGAGATATTTACACTTTCTATGAAATTGTAAAAAATACTAAAACAGACAAAGTGTTAGTTCATGAAAAAATGCAGCTGAGGTTTCGAAATCAAGAAGAATTCGATGAGTCGCTGAAACAAATCGGTTTTTCAAAAATTAAAACATATGGTGACTGGGAATTTAAACAAGCAAATTCTGAGAATAGATCGTTTATTTTTCATTGTGTAAAATAGCAGTTTAGTAAAAAAAATATCGATGGAGAAGAGCCTATTGAACACAATTCTTATTCCTAAAAATTTGTTCATATTTGATGAACTGGAGTATGATGGGGGAAGGCGATGCTGATAATTACCATATAATCAATGCCAAGTATAGAGTGTAATTTTATATAGGTCTAAAGCTTTTGGACCCGGCTATACAACACCATACTTCCTTGAAGGGGGACATCTGTTTTGGATGAGCAGTTTCTAGATTTATTGGCCGAGAAATATGATACGGAAGAAAAAATCATAACAGAGATCATCAACCTTGAAGCGATCTCCAATCTCCCGAAGGGAACCGAGCATTTTGTCAGTGATTTGCATGGGGAGTTCCAGGCTTTTCAGCATGTACTACGAAACGGTTCGGGTACCGTCAAAGAGAAAATCAAAGAATTATTCCGGGAGGTTTGGACGGATCAAGAAATCCATGATTTTGCGGCATTGGTTTATTACCCGGAGGAAAAAATACAGCTGGTTATAGGGGAACTGAGCAATAAACAGGCTTTAAACCAGTGGTATAGACTAACAATTGAACACATGCTTAAGCTTATTTCTTATGCCTCTTCCAAGTATACACGCTCAAAATTGCGTAAAGCTCTGCCGGAGCAATATGTATATATTGTAGAAGAGCTTTTATACAAGACGGATTCGACCAACAATAAGGATCCTTATTACGAGGAAATATATCGGCAAATTATATCCTTGGGCCAGGCGGACAATCTCATTATCGGCCTTGCTTATACGACACAACGCCTGGTGGTTGACCATCTTCATGTGGTTGGAGATATCTATGACCGGGGGCCGTACCCTGATAAAATTATGGATACGTTGATCAACTACCATTCTGTAGACATACAGTGGGGGAACCATGATGTCCTCTGGATCGGAGCCTACGCAGGTTCTCTGGTCTGCCTTGCGAATATTATTCGGATCTGCGCCAGATATGACAATCTGGACATCATTGAAGATGTATACGGAATCAATCTGCGCCCACTGCTAAATCTGGCGGAGAAATATTATGAAGACAATCCGTCCTTCAGACCTAAGTTACAGGCTGGCCATAATGTATCGGAGCAGGAAATTCTGCAGATCACCAAAATTCACCAAGCCATTGCCATGATCCAGTTTAAACTTGAAAGCCCGATTATCAAAAGACGTCCATACTTTAATATGTCTGAAAGACTTTTGCTGGAGCAGATTGATTATGATAACAATGAAATCAACATCTGCGGTAAAACGTACCTGCTGGAAAACACCTGTTTTACCACTGTTAATCCGCAGAAGCCTGAAGAATTGCTGGAGGAAGAACGCCAGGTGATGGAAAAACTGCTGTTCTCCGTTCAGCATTCCGAAAAGCTGGCCAGACATATGAATTTCCTCATGAAAAAGGGTAGCCTTTATTTAAAATACAATGGGAATTTGTTAATCCACGGCTGTATTCCTTTGGATGAAGAAGGAAATATGGAAGAAATGCAGATTGAAGACAAGACATATGCGGGCCGTCAATTGCTTGATGTTTTTGAGGATTATTTACGTTACGCCTTTGCACATCCGGAAGAGACAGAAGATCTGGCGACGGATATGGTATGGTACATCTGGACAGGGGAATGTTCCTCACTCTTTGGCAAGAGAGAAATGACCACTTTTGAACGTTATTTTATTCAAGAAAAAGAAGCACATAAGGAGAAAAAAAATCCTTACTACCATTTACGTGAAAATGAAGAGATCTGTCGAAGAATCTTGCAGGAGTTTGATTTGAATCCGGATCATGGACATGTCATTAACGGGCACACGCCAGTCAAAGAAATAAGTGGAGAGAGCCCTGTTAAAGCAAACGGAAAAATGATCGTGATTGACGGCGGTTTTTCCAAAGCCTATCAATCCACCACAGGCATTGCCGGATATACCTTGCTGTACAATTCTTTTGGCATGCAGCTCGTCGCCCACCAGAAATTTAAATCAAAAGAAGATGTGTTATGCAACGGAACGGACGTATTGTCTGTGAAAAGACTGGTGGACAAAGAACTGGAACGGAAACTGGTGAAGGAAACCAATGTTGGGGAGAAGCTGCTGCAGAAAATCTCGAATTTGAAGGATCTATTAGACTATCGCCACATGAAATGAAACGATTGCTAAAAGTACACATTCGGAGCAACCGTTTGAGTGCAATTGGACGTAGACGCTCGTATTGGGCAGGGAAGTAATACTACCCTGCCTGTGCGAGCATTTCTTTTGTACAGTGCGATTTAACAACAAACTTTATGACTTACTGTTGAACTAACGGCGGATTTTCAATTTGTGGAGGGGAGGAAGATATGGACTACAATTCACGGAAGGAAGCAGTGCTTGAGACGAAACGGTTCCGTAACTGTACCATAGCGGCAGGTCGTCGTCATACCGTTGCTCTTAAATATGACGGAACAGTAATAGCTGTGGGTGATAATAAATACGGTCAATGTAAGGTAAGCGATTGGTGCCATATTGTCGCAGTTGCGGCTGGTAATGTTCATATGGCTACGAACACCGGTAATGCACATACCGTTGGTCTTAAATCTGATGGTACGGTAACAGCTATAGGTTGGAATAAGCATGACCAATGCAATGTAAGCGAATGGCGCGATATAGTAACCGTTTCGGCAGGTTGGTGCCGTACCGTTGGGGTTAAATCAGATGGCACCGTGGTTGCGGTGGGGCGAAATAATGAAGGGGAATGCAACGTGAGCAACTGGCATGATATTGTATCGGTCACGACGGGTGACTGGCATACAGTCGGTCTAAAAATAGACGGAACGGTAACAGCGGTTGGTAACAATAAATATAACCAATGTAGCGTAAACGACTGGGGCGACATATTAGCTGTTTCGGCGGGGTATCTTCATACGGTTGGGCTCAAATCGGATGGCACGGTAGTGGCTGTGGGAAGAAATAATGAAGGTGAATGCGACGTAAGCGGTTGGCGCGATATTCTAGCAGTTGCAGCGGGGAGTTATCATACCGTTGCTCTTAAGTCTGATGGTACGATGGTGGCTGTGGGTTCGAATAAACATCACCAATGCGATGTAAGTGGCTGGCACGAAATTCGAGCTATTTCGGCGGGGTGTGCCCATACGATTGGACTGAAATCGGATGGTACGATGGTTGCTGTGGGTGATAATCATTATGGACAATGTGATGTAAGCGAATGGAGTAACATTCAACAATAAATAAGGAATTTTATATCGAGGGACAAGATCATGGTCCCATTGAAGTCGCTATTTTAGCGGCTTTTTTGTTTTATCGGTACAAGTTTTATTCCCGAATCAAGGACAAGAACATGGTCCGATTACCAATCAGCGTATAAATAATCGGTTCTTCTCTCCATAAATTCATTGATCTAACGAGAAAGATAGTCCTTATAGGGTAAGGGGGTATAAAAATATGTTGACTAATATAGGGTAGGGGGGTATTGTATTGTACAAGAGCTTGATGAAACCTGAAAACTGGCCTCGAGAGTTTAGTCCATCGTTTAGGTCAAACTAAACCAAAAAATCACCCACAAGAAGGGACGAAATAAGATGAAAAACATTGTTTTGAATGTACAAGGTATGAGCTGCCAACATTGTGTAAACTCCATCGAAGGTGCTCTGAAAGAAATCGGAGTGAGTGGCAAGGTGAACCTCAGTGATGATTCGGTTGAAGCGACGTATGATGAAAATCAAGTCTCCTTGGAGCAAATTAAAGAAGTTATTGAAGAGCAAGGCTACGAAGTAGCGTAAGTAATGGACGATGAGGGGAGTGAGTTATTTTGGCAACAGCAGAGGCTCAGACGAAACAGTCGAGTATACAAATTACAGGTATGACCTGTGCAGCTTGTGCAAACAAAATCGAAAAAGGACTCGGCAAAATGGACGGGGTCACATCAGCGAATGTTAACTTTGCTTTGGAGAAGGCAAGTGTAACGTATGATCCCACGAAAGTGGAAATGAAAGAACTTGAGGGGAAAATCAAAAAACTTGGATATGGTTCCGTATCAGAGGTTGCGCAATTCAACCTTGAAGGCATGACCTGTGCAGCATGTGCGAACAAAATTGAAAAAGGCCTGAACAAGCTGCCCGGCGTTACTAACGCTTCAGTAAACTTCGCCATGGAAACTGCCCGAGTTGAATTTTCCTCTGGTGAAGTTTCCATCGAAGACATGAAAAACAAGGTGAAAAAACTCGGTTATACGGCAATCGTCAAGCAAGACGGTACCAGTAATGGTGCAAGTGACCATCGTGCTAAAGAACTGAGTAATCAAAAACGGAAATTACTGATTGCGGCGATTCTTTCCTTGCCGCTGTTGTGGACTATGGTAGGTCACTTCTCGTTCACTTCATGGATCTATGTACCGGAATTGTTTATGAATCCGTGGTTCCAACTAATTCTGGCTTCACCAGTACAATTTTATATTGGTAGACAGTTCTATGTGGGTGCGTATAAGGCTCTCCGGAACGGGAGTGCCAACATGGATGTGTTGGTATCACTTGGTACCTCAGCAGCCTACTTCTATAGTTTATATTTAACCATTCAATGGTCAAGTATGGTTGAAGGGATGCATCATGGTCCATCCCTCTATTATGAAACGAGTGCGGTCCTGATTACATTGGTTCTTATGGGTAAATTGTTTGAATCACTTGCGAAAGGCCGAACATCAGAGGCAATTAAATCACTGATGAGTCTGCAGGCGAAGACGGCATTAGTGGTTCGGGATGGCAAAGAACTTACCATTCCAGTGGATGAAGTCATTGCAGGAGATGTTGTCCTTATTCGCCCAGGAGATAAAGTTCCTGTAGACGGAGAGGTGCTGGAAGGGATCTCATCTGTAGATGAATCCATGCTTACGGGTGAAAGCCTTCCAGTAGAGAAAAAAGTCGGAGAGGCTGTGATTGGAGCTACGATTAATAAAAACGGTATTCTTCGGATCAAAGCAACCAAAGTAGGTAAAGAAACCGCTCTTGCACAAATTATTAAGGTTGTTGAAGAAGCTCAGGGATCAAAAGCACCAATTCAGCGGGTAGCCGATGTGATCTCGGGCATATTCGTCCCGATCGTTGTAGGAATTGCAATAGTTGCTTTTGTGGTTTGGTACTTCTGGGTTACACCAGGCGATTTTGCAGGTTCGTTAGAAAAAGCAATTGCGATTCTTGTTATCGCATGTCCTTGTGCACTTGGACTTGCAACCCCAACATCCATTATGGCGGGGTCTGGTCGTTCGGCTGAACTAGGGGTGTTGTTCAAAGGCGGGGAACATCTGGAGCAGACGCATAAAATTGATGCGATCCTTCTGGATAAAACCGGTACTGTTACAAAAGGTAAACCTGAATTGACTGACGTCGTCGCTCTTGGCAATGAAAATGAATTCCTGAAACTTGTCGGAGCTGCAGAGAAAAATTCTGAGCATCCACTTGCAGAAGCCATCGTTGTAGGCATCCAGGAACGAAATATCGAACTACCAGGAACTCAATCCTTTGAAGCATTTCCGGGTTTCGGAATCCAAGCAATGGTTGAAGGTAAACAGCTACTCGTGGGTACACGTCGACTGATGGAAAAGTATAATATCGATGCAAAAGCAGCTTATCATTCGATGTCACGTTTGGAAGAAGCGGGCAAAACTGCGATGCTGGTTGCCATTGATGGTCAATATGCAGGTATGGTCGCTGTGGCAGACACAATTAAAGAAACTTCGAAAGCTGCAGTAAGCCGTCTGAAAGAAATGGGCATTAAGGTCATTATGATTACAGGTGACAATGAACGGACGGCAAAAGCCATCGCTGCTCAAGTAGGTATTGACCACGTTCGTGCAGAGGTCTTGCCTGAAGGAAAAGCGGAAGAAGTGAAAAAACTGCAATCACAAGGTAAAAAAGTGGCCATGGTTGGCGATGGTATCAATGATGCACCCGCTTTGGCAACTGCAGATATTGGTATGGCGATTGGTACGGGGACAGATGTAGCGATGGAAGCAGCTGATGTAACACTCATGCGCGGCGATCTATCCAGTATTCCTGATGCTATCTACATGAGTCGTAAGACTATGCGCAACATTAAGCAAAACTTGTTCTGGGCACTTGGTTACAACACCTTAGGCATTCCTATTGCAGCTATCGGTCTGTTAGCACCATGGGTTGCAGGCGCAGCGATGGCCTTGAGTTCGGTATCCGTCGTTCTAAACGCCCTGCGATTGCAACGCGTAAAAGTACGTCACTAGTCAAGTAGTAGAACAGGAGCGAACATAATGATGATGAGGAGTAAAAAAATCATGCTAATGCTAACCGGTGTTTTAGCTTTCGGTGTGTTGTCTGCTTGCGGAACACCTAAAGAAAGTGCACATACAGATGGACATGGTGGTATGAATCATACTGAGATGAAATCTGAAACTGAAGGTGCGAGTCATGATCATGCAGGGCCTCATGCTGATTCAACAGCAAGTACCCATAAAGCCTCGTTCTCCTTTGCATCAGATGTGAAGGCCAATGAAAATTCGCATCTGACAATCCAAATCACGGACGTCAATGGTAATCCGGTTAATGAATTTGAAATGGGTCACGAAAAACGAATGCACCTTATCGTGGTGAGTAAAGATCTTTCTTACTTTAATCACATTCATCCAGATTTTAAAGGCGATGGAAAGTTTGTGATTGAAACTTCATTTCCAGCTGGTGGAGAATACAAAATCCTTGCCGACTTTGTTCCAAAAGGTGGAGCGAGCACTACACCCAGTGAATGGGTGAACGTTGGCGGTCCAGAAAAAGCCCAAGAGCCTGTTCAAGCGGATTCCAACCTTATAAAAGAAGTGGATGGTAAAAAAATCGAACTTTCATTGAATACCAAAAAGGCCAACGAAGACGTAAATCTGACTTTTAATATCATGGATGCGAAAACAAACGAAGGGATCAATAACCTGGAACAATACCTCGGTGCTGTAGGTCATGTTGTTATCCTTTCTGAGGGTGCAGAGCAATATCTGCATGTTCATCCAACAGAGGAAAAGGCAACAGGTCCAAAAGCGGAATTTATGACCTCCTTCCCGCATAGCGGAATCTATAAAATCTGGGGCCAATTCCAACATGATGGGGAAGTCTTTACAGTACCTTTCGTCGTAGATGTAAAGTGAGTAGAGAGGTATGAGCATGGGAGATAAAATTAAAATAGCGATTAGTCCAGCAATCCAACTTGGTGGAAGCTTATTCACTCCGGAGCAACTAGTTAAAATCGGCGAGATTATTGGTCCAGATTCAAAAGTGGAAATGACACCCTTTAAGCAACTCTACGCAGAAGTATCGATTGAACAACGAGATCAGATCAAAAATGAACTTGAAGATCACGGACTTGAAATAAATCCTGCAGGATTTGTAACCAAAAGTCTGATCGCTTGCAATTTTTGTAGAGGTGCAGAAGAAGCAGGCATGGAAACAGCCAAAAATTTAAATCAAGCCATTTCCGGTATCGATACGCCTGCACCACTCAAGATTGGATATGCAGGATGCGCCTTAGGCACTAGTGAACCGTTGATTAAGGATATTGGGGTCGTAAAGATGCGCGATAAGTTCGATGTTTATGTTGGTGGCGAGTCGAAGGGGCTTAAACCCTCCTTCGCCAAGCTGCTACATTCCGGATTAATGGAGGATCAGCTTATTCCTTTCGTTACCGCAATTATTCATTATTATAAGATACATGCGAAAGGCAAAGAAAAGTTCAGCAAATTCGTTAATCGAATGACACTGGAAAACTTGAAGTCTATGACGCTTGAAAGGGGGTGAAAACAGTGAAAGAAGCAACTGTAAAAATTCAAGGTATGTCTTGCCGTTCTTGTGTATCTAAAATTGAAGGTGCAATTAGCGCTCTTGGCGCTGAAGGCCACGTAAATTTTGAACAGGGAACAGTAGAAGTTCGATTTGACGATTCTAAAGTTCAAATCGCTGAAATTGAAGAAGCGATCCGTAAAAAAGGATATAACGTCGGAGCGTAATATATTGAAATACAAGGGAGAGTAATTGGGCATGACGGAATCCATTCAGATTTATTCAATCCCAACCTGCAGCGATTGCAATTATGCTAAACGTTACTTTAAAGAGCGTGAGCTTCCCTATACGGATTACAATTGTGAAGAAGATGCCAAGTACGCTGAGGAAGTCTGGAAGTTGACTGGCAAACAGGTTGTTCCAACCATTGTCATTGGAGATAAGGTCTTTGTAGGCTTTGCCGAAAATCTTACTGAAATCAGTGAGTTAGTTAAGTAACTCTTATGACTCTGGTCAACTTCCGCGCCTGACAAGCGTTCTCTTAGCACGTACCATGATACTTCTTGCTCCCTTTACATAGGGTAGGGGGGATGGTAATGTGTTAATAAAGGAGTTGATCTACTTGGATGATACGATACTTGAGGCCGCCTCATGTGACCATACATCTTCAAACGAGCGGAAAAGCCATCATTCGGAGAGTACAAAGCGAAAGTTAATTAGCCGGTTGAATCGGATTGAAGGGCAAGTGCGTGGAGTAAAAGGAATGATTGAGAAGGACACGTATTGTGATGACGTATTGCACCAAATTGCCTCCATTCAATCCGCGTTGAATGGAGTAGGAAAGCAGCTTTTGGAACATCATATGAAAAGCTGTGTCATTGAACGGATTTCAGAGGGCGATCACAAAGTTTTGGACGAACTGATGATCACTGTAAATAAGTTAATTAAATAAGCTAGAATCAGGGAGATACCCTCTTGTTTTATTCAGGCAAATGGCCCATCCAGGGTTACATCAAGGTTATTTATTATGGCTAGTGATGAAAAAAATGTCTGGAACAAGAACATGTTCCTGTTGAAGTCGCTATTTTAGCGGCTTTTTTGTTTTATCGGTACAAGTTAGTGTACCGATCCAAGGACAAGAACTTGTACTGATTGCGGATTGTAAAATTTATCCTCTATTATTCTTAATTAAAATGAGAGTCATCACATCAATTGACAAGACAAACAGGAGAATCAAGATTGTTCGGGCAGAAAAGGATTACAGTTGGCCTAAGATAGAAGAGATTTTTAAAGCAATCATATAAATAAAGGGAAAGCTCATGAATTAATGAGCTTTCCCTTTATTACGTGTAATCAAGCAAAACAGAAAAGTTGATCCACAATTAACTCATAGCTATTAATCATCGGAATAAACTGTAGCATTGAAACTTTCGGGTCCCAGGCGAACGTTGTTAACACTGAAGCTTGGATTATAGGTGAATGTAGCGTACGCAGAATAAATAAGTTGACCATTTTCAGGGGGAGGCACATTGTAATCAGAACCTTCGAAATTTGCGAGTATAGTGTTGGTGGAAGTGAATATAGGCTGGGAAACGACATAAATAGGTTGGCCTGTATTAGTGGCCCCCCTGAAGATTTCCATTCGAATAGTAGAGGGCAACGAAGATAAACTGGCCACTGAGAATCGATAGGTCCCATTAAACTGAGTACGGATGAGCGGTCCTGGATTAACAATGTTGAGTCCCACGATCCCAAGCAAGGTAGGTGTGTTTGATGGAAGTGGGATGTTGAGCGGAGTAATCCCTGTGGATGCGAGAGAAGTACGAGCGTCGAGTGTACGAACCATTTTCATTCCTCCAATCTATTATACTGAAATATCGTATGTTACTGATTCAAAAGAGTTTTCCGCTTATTGGAAAGAGGTTACAGTCCTAAAGTAACAACAGAAAACGGAATTGGAGAGTACACTGTCCCGCCCTTTTTTAACAATTTCGTTATTGAACCAGGGAAAGGTAATCCTCCGTATACAAGGGTCGATTAGAAGCAACGTGGCAAAGAAGCAATCAACCGGAGGGGATAGTAGAAACAAATCTTTATTTTTGTTACAGCTCCTGAATCAACTCCATTGAGTCCTCAAAACAAAAGACCTATTTCTCAAACACAAATATCCCAAATAAAAATAATTTATGGAGACCTATTCAACGTATTAACTCTGATAGTTCTTTCAAACTTGAAATTAGTCAAAAAATGCAAGGTGTTAAAGAAATATTAGCCCAGCGATCATTAAGAGAATAGACCCCTTAAATAAAAGTAAGTGTCTTTCCCAGTGAAATCAAGTGATTTTGATCAGCCCATAAGATGAAATATGAATACTTATTTCCTTGAATCACAACAGGAGCAGGATATTTTACAATAAGTGCCGCCTGATTTCTCATTTCCACGGGTTGGTCTTCCGAAGGAAATATGAAACAGGCTTCTTGTGCTTGTATAATAGCAGGGAAAATTCGGGGGGTTGCCCCATAGGGTTTCAACATATGAAAAGCTTCCGCTCTGCATACCTCGTGGATTCCCTCCTCAGAGGAGATCGCGGATATCTGAAAAAATCCGTCCGCTCCTTCGAATCGTTCTTCGGTAACTTTGTGCCAGCTTCGCGGATAATAGAAAGATACCTTGTATACCCGATTGAGATATATTCCATACGGATGAACATCATGCACTCGTGGTGACCATCTAAGAGCTGTAATCCACCTTGCTTCAACAATTTTGATCGGGTTATTAGGGTTTCTTATATCAATAATCCAAATTTCGGTTGCTTGTTCTTGATTATTGCATCCTGATAAGTAAGCGATTCGGTTCCCATCCGGCGACCAACTTAAAGGGGTAGAGAAGCAGGTGGAGACCGCCCATGTTTTTTGTTGCCCTCCAACTCGGCTGTCGGTCTGGATTAAAGAAACATATTGATTATCCACGAAGTCGGTGGCACTGTATGCGATGAGTGAAGAGTCCGGGGACCATTCGGGGAAATAGTTTTTCGCCTGAGGGCCACCATTAAGTTGATAGCTCGCTCCTGTTGTCAGGTTCACCGTAGTGATCAACGAAATGCTGGCTCCCGGGGATGTATATAGGACAAACTCTCCGTTAGGTGATATTCTGACATTGTGGAGAGGCCCCTCCGTATTTTGAGTTAACTGCTGTTTGTTCATGCCATCTCGGTTAATTTTATATAGTTGGGTATTGCCTGCTTCATCCGGAGCTGCAAACAGGAGAGCCTCGCCTGAAGGAAACCACTGGACATCGGTGGCTCCTTGTTGAACGATTGAACCGCTGGCATGGGAGTTGATATTGTAGATCACAATCCGTCCGTTTTTCACATAACTCAAGTATAGACTATCCGGCGACCAGCTCAGTAAAGTATAAGGGTCAATTTGATCAATTTGTGCCCATGCCCTGCTGTTTAGATTGAATACATACACGATATTTTTCTTGCCGATAAAGGCGATGTTCCGGACATCCGGCGACCAATATGGAATTGTAAATGCCTCACCAAGATCCTGGGTTAGTTTAATGGTCTGACCTGTTAAAGGTTGATAAAGCCAAATGTCGTACGAACCACCCCCAACATTTGAAGTAAAAAGAATCGCTTCACGATAAGCAAAATTCATATTTGATGCCGCCCTTCAAGTTTGATTTCACTACAATGTATTCAAGAAAAGGAGATAGGCGAATTATTCGTAAAATTCCTATCAGAAAGTATTTATTCTGCCGATAATGAAGGAGCATATATTATTTACCTCAGGAGGAATCGTCAATGAAAAAAACAGTCATCTTGCTAACCAGTCTGGCGCTAATGCTTGGTACCGCCGCAGGCACAACCTCAGCCAAACCCGGAAACACTCCAGCCGGACAATCAGGTAAAGAGGTATCGTCAAAAGCACCCAAAGACAAAGAAACTCAAATTGAGGAGAAACAGACCGAGAAAGTCGAGTCTGCTGACACGGTCAGCACTGAAGAAGACAAAGTTAAGGATCCCTCAACATCGGAGACAGAGAATACAACCAACAATACAACCGATCCAACCGAATCCAAGAAAAAAGGCTCCAAAGGATACAAAGGTTTGCTAAATGCTATTCAACATGTGGAAAATAAACCGGCAGGTGCTGTACTAGCCGATATTTTGCTTACAAAATATGCGACTGAGCTGACGGACGAACAAATCAAAGAACTTGAAGCCATCATTGAAAAGGACAAGGCGTTGGAAACTGCAGCAGAAATGCTCGAAAAAAACGGTAGTGTGACTGACGCGGTGTATTTGCAGGAAGAGGCTATTAAAGCCAATTTTAAAAACCTGGACCTGTACAAAACAATGGGAAAACTCAATGAAAAGGCGGGTAAAAAGAATGGGGTGAAGCTGTATGTGAACGGGGAAGCTTCTGACTCCGAACCTTTTGTCAAAAAGGGCAACACGTTTGTTCCTTTTCGCGCCATAGCTGAGTCTTTGAAAGCCGAAGTGGCATGGAATCCCGAAGAACGCTCCATCATTGTCACGAAGGATGGGGTGAGCATTAAACTTGTGGTTGACAGTAAGACTGCAACAGTTAATGGCAAAAACGTCTCTTTGGATGCGCCAGCCACTATTACAAAAGGCAGTACTTATGTACCCGTACGTTTCATAAGTGAGGCATTGGATGCAACCGTGCAATGGGAAGAAGAAAGTAAAACCGTCGTTGTTTATGAAGAAGAATAATATTGGATGACTGTATTAAAATTCGACTTAAAAAGCGTTTAAGAGGGCTTGGTTGCTATGGGCAAGACGATTACCGGAACTCTTGAAGGATATGATTATCAAGATATATTTGCAATAAATGTAAATATACCAACGTGAGACGATAGTTCAAAAACAAGGAGGCAGCCGATCAACGTGACCGGCTGTTTTTGTTTAACTAACTTTTTGAATGAAAACTGTGTTACAGGTGGGAGTTCAAATGATGGAGAGGTGTCGCGGGACAAGAACTTGTACCGCTTGCCGATACTAAATGATCGTGTTGGATTTCTTTTGAGTGATTAAAACGCTAAAGGCTGTATTAAGGTCAAAAAACATTCTTTGATGCTCATATGACTTAACTGCATTCTGTATAGAGAAGCGTTCAACACATTTAATGAATCTTTGGAGGTTCCGACTTCATCGTATCGTTAAGGTGGGTCACAAAAACACCTTCGTTCGGGCCAGGGTTATTTCGAAACATTTTCGCTTCTTCGACCAGAACTTCCTTTGTATCCGTACCAAGTATCTTAATCGTTGCATCAATGAATAACGCAAGTGGCATCGCCCGCGGTTCGTCGTTGTTGCTTTGAACCCACGGTGGCACAATTTCTATCACTTTTACCGAAGTGTCTTTAAGCATGTATCTTTGGGACAGCGTATAGGTATGAAGTGCTGCCTTCGTCGCGGAGTATACAGCAGTAGCCGCTAACGGTACAAATCCAAGTATCGAAGTCGTGTTGATGACAACGGCTTCTTCTTTAGACTTCAAATGGTCGATCAATGCAGAAGTCAACCGAATCGGACCTAGCAAGTTTGTGGCGACCGTCGAAACTAAAACATCCTCATCGATTACGCCCGACGCGTCATCGGGCTGTATAACGCCGGCGTTGTTAATCAAGACATTCAAATCCGGGAATTCTTCGATTAGCTGTTTGGCAACCACCTCTATGCTAGCAGGATCTTGTACATTCAATTCCACTGCGGACATACCGGGATTCGCTTTGATTGTCTCATCCAATCGTTCTTTACGTCGACCAGAGATAATAACTTTGTTTCCAAGATGGTGGAGAGCTTCTGCTAACGCACGTCCAATTCCCGAGCCACCTCCTGTAATAAAAATCGTGTTTCCTGTAAGTTTCATGGATAAGCCTCCTCTTGAATTGGCCACATGTTGATCTATCAACATGAGTTTTATATAGTGAATGTATCAGAGCGATAAATGGGCTTCAATGGTTAAAACAAGCTCAGTTGTTGATTTTTCAACACGGGGCTTCAAAGTGACCATTTTTTGGATGGGATAAAGGGGAGAAGGATTATGGCCAAGCGTATTCAAAAATCAAGGCAAGCGATTAATGATGCTTTTATGAGGCTAATGTCAGAAAAGGAATTCGAGAGCATAACGATTAATCAAATTGCGGCAGAAGCGAATGTCAATCGTGGAACGGTGTATCTGCATTTCGATGACAAGTACGATCTGCGCGAGCAATGTATAGCAGCTGAGATTAACCAGTTGCTTCGACATTGTATGTCTGGAGATGACCTGGTTCATCTTCCTTCCAAAACCGGACTACTTCACACTTTTGAATATTTGGAGCAGCATGCTTCTTTCTACTCGTTTATGCTGAAGAGCAAGGGAAGCATGTTATTTCGGAACCAAATGGAGGCCATGTTCAGAAAAAGTCTGATTGAACATGTGGATTCAATCAATCTCGATCAGGACAGGAACAGGGACATTACAGTACAATTTTTAATCTCAGCATCAGTGGGTGTATTGGAATGGTGGATTATCCGGTCGATGCCGTATCCGCCATCCGTCATGGTTGAACAATTTTGGAATTTGCTGAACCCGGTTGTCGAAGGACACGAACATCGTTCCACTGGAAGTCGCTAATTTTGCGGCTTCTTTTGTGTTTTCTAATGTTTGAGAAGATAGGAGGTGATAATTGATATGATCTGTATATCATTTAAATGATGTGACAATAATGTCACACTGAAATGAATATTGTTATGCTAATCGATGGGAATATATAGTCATTTACTCTTATACTTGAACTTGTTAAGCAAGTTTATTTTCGTAAAGGGGATATCTTCTAATGACTGATGTAATAAAAGCAATAATACTTGGCATAATAGAAGGCTTAACTGAATTCTTACCAGTATCATCTACTGGACATCTTATTTTAGCAGGCAATTTACTTAACTTTGAGGGAGACGCGGCAATAACCTTTAAAATTGTTATACAGTTGGGTGCAGTGATGGCAGTTCTAATTCTTTATTGGAAAAGGTATATGGAGATTGGGTCAAACTTAATTAAAATGGATTTTTCAAAAAGTAAAGGATTAAACGTAATACATATGATTTTGGCTATGTTACCAGCATTAATCGTATATCTTCTACTAAAGGACACTATAAAAAGTCAATTATTCGGCCCTACACCTGTCTTAATTGGTTTAGTTGCTGGTGGTTTCTTAATGATCATCGCAGCACAGAGTAAGAGAACTACCAGCGTTGATACAATTGATATGATTAGTTACAAACAAGCTTTTGGGATTGGCTTATTCCAATGTCTAGCTTTGTGGCCAGGTTTTTCGAGATCAGGTTCGACGATTTCAGGTGGCCTTTTGCTCGGTACTAGCCAAAAAGCTGCCGCAGATTTTACGTTCATTATTTCTGTACCTGTTATGTTTGGTGCTACCTTGTTGGACTTATATGATAGCCGCGATTTACTTAGTTTAGACGATTTTTATCTAATGTTAATTGGCTTTATGACATCCTTTCTTGTGGCTATGATTGCGGTAGTAACGTTTATTAGACTGATCAAGCGACTTCGATTGGAGTGGTTTGCTCTATATCGTTTTGGATTAGCAGCCCTTTTCTATTTAATCGTCATACTGTAACTGTAAACTATAATTTCTAAACTCTCTTATTTTATCGGTATTTCACCCATAAATTCATTAAGCTAACGGGAAACAATAGCTCATAATACAAAGAAGCAGCTGATCAATGTGATCGGCTGCTTTTTGTTCAACTAATGGGCAGAATAGTTCAATCGGTTCTCGGGTATTTTATAGTTTGGATAATTTTAAGAACCTAGTAAATATAACTTTTATCTGAAAGATACGCAGATCTTATAAATATTGTCGGCGCAAGTTGTTCAAGCTTGTTGTGGCGCTTAGGCCTTCTCGAAACACAACGAGACCATGTGATTGATACCTGATATACGGGCCTGCCTGGGAGATAGGGACTTGCGTTTGTACTCTGTGAACCCCAGCTTCTCATACAATCGGATGGCCGGGACATTGGTATCGGCAACCTCTTCTATGAGATAGTTACGGTACGGCAAATGAACCAGCATGTGTTTAATAACTGCCGAAGCCGCTCCTTGGCCGCGGAAGGATAAGGCAGTACCGATAAACTCGACCGATCCCGTTTCGGCCGGCGGGTCGACAAACGGTTTTTGGAACTCCCTCTTCAGAATGAGTGCCGCCATCGAACCCTTGAACCAACCCAGATGCCTGCGGAGCGGTGCGCTCTGAAGTTCTAGGGAGAAGCTCTGACAGTCCGTGCATGCGCCGAAGGCCGCCACCCGATCGCCAGCGAGAGCCACATAAAATTGATCTAGCACGAACATATGGGCGAACGCCTTTGCGGTGACATCTCGGTCTTTAGAAAAATACGTGAGCCACTGCGAGAAGCCGTCGGCGAAAATCTCCGCCATCTGGTTTCTTACCTGTACACCCGCGTGGTCTGCGCGGACAACCTCAAATGCGCCCGAGTACTTCATAACGTTTCACCTTCCTTTTCGAATACTAAGGTCAAGAGCGATCTCGACGGCATCGTGAATTTTTCCTCCAGCATCACCTTCATCATCGCCAGCCCCTGAATGGAGGAAAAGAAATATTGTGCCATCTCAAAAGCGTTCCCTTCACGGAGCTGGCCCTGCCGCTGTCCTTGAACGATGAGCGTGGCAGTCGCTTGCAGTAGATCGGTATTAATCTGCTTGAGAGCCGCTTTCCGACCGTCCGTCTCCGTGGAGAAGAAGGATTGTGACATCAGCAATAAGAGGTGCCCCAAGTCATCGCCAGAAGACAGATCGAGATACACCTCGTTCGCGAACCGTGCCAGTTCCTCAGCAGGCTCATCACTGGTCTGAAATCTCGCGATCAGCGTCTCAAGTCCGGCCATGGCGAACTGCACCAGTTCCTCGAATAGCTGATCCTTTGTTTTGTAATGGCGGTACAGCAGACCGGTGCTAATGCCAGCCTGATCGGCAATATGCTGCACATTGGTGGAGCCGTATCCTTGACGAACAAACAGCCGCATCGCCGCGCTATTATGGTTGTTTTCTATGGTAGTAGTTATTATAAAGCTTATCGAAAGTATTCAATGTTACAAGGAATATAAAGTAAGAAGGTAGAAGAGAATATGAAGTATTGTAGGTAAAGGAAACCGTTGAAATAGCCCGAAACAAACCAACTCAAGTTATCTTGATTAATGTCAGCCATAAGGTTTCACAGCTATCAATTTGCCCAGTTCTCATTGTACGTTAACTCCTCTGTACTGCAGAGTTGTTGCATTGATATACTAACGGGGAACGTACAGCGGCATTCTGGGATTTTGTGTCCTAAAATACCGCTATTTCTATATCCTTTTAGCTGACACTGTAGATGAATGGAGGGAGGACCTATCGACCATATGCTTGAGCCTTCCTATGCTACAGAGCTCAGATATATGTTGAAGGATGCGAATGCAAAAGGGTACAGGTAATATTAGCTGGGCAACTGAACAATTAGTTAGCGAGCTGATTAAAAGAAAAGTAGGTAAGACGAAAGCTCCTGCATCAAAAGCTTGATCTTTGCAAAAATGAAGAGGCTGGCAATCACTGCTCCCTGTTTTGTAACCATTTAACCGTTCCAATGAGACCTAGGAATCCGATTAAGAAAACCAGTAAATAACTAGTACCCAACAAGGGAAATAAAGATACTCCGCTTTCCTGCAAATGCAAAGCAGGTACAGACCAAGGCAGATAAGCTCCAATGGCGGTAGGCCCGAACACCAGTGCCAACATTAAAGTTGTAAATGCAAAGCCGATCGGTACCAGATAACCACGCGATATACAGGCCAATAGGGCAAGAGGCGCACTTAATAATAGGTGGAGAGCGCCAATGATAAGTATTAGGAACAAATAATGTTGTACTATCGCAAACGAAAAGCCAGGAAGTCCAATAGCAAAACCAAGTATTAAGGCATAAGCAAAGCTGATCAACATCATTACAAAACACCAGAATATAATTGCGACATATTTGGCAATCGCGATTTTACCACGTGATACAGGCAAAACGAGCAAATCCTTGAGCGTTCGATCGGAATACTCTCGGCCAAATGTCCAACTTGTTACCAATCCAAACCCCAGCAGCCCAAACACAGATGCATACAAAAACGCAGTCCGTTCAAAAAAGGAAGGCCAATTGGGCTGTCCTAAGAACAATGTGATGACAAACAATATAAACAGAAGCGTGCCCCATAAAACATAGGAACGACGCAATTTGTAAACTTCAACACTACAGGCTGTCAACAATGGTCTCAATCCGTTTTTCCTCCTCGGCTCCGATTACATTGAGAAAATAATGCTCCAAATTCTCCTCTTCAATGTTAAGCATGGTGAGTGGTACTTCATGATGAGCAAGCAGTCTCGCAATATGTTCGGGATGCTTAACGGCATGATCATCCGGTAGCGCAAATCCGTTATTCGAAGTCGAATGTACCGCATACCCGGAGTCTGAAAGAATAGCTTGAGCCTTCCGATCATCCTTTGTTCCGATTATCAACCTCTTTCGGCGGATGGTTTCAAAGTCTTTTGTCGTCAGTTCTTCAAGTAATACGCCTTTGTGAATAATGCCGATTCGAGAAGCCATTTTAGACATTTCCTCAAGGATATGGCTCGATATAAACACGGTAACTCCTTGTTGAGAAGCTAGAGCTTTCAGCATCTCCCTTATCTCGACAATTCCGGCTGGATCAAGCGCATTGGTTGGTTCATCGAGAATCAGAACGTCTGGCTTATGAATTAACGCTTTGGCCAATCCAAGTTTCTGCGCGTTACCAAGTGACAAATCTCTTGCCTTACTATCTGCATATTGGGTCAAATTCAATTGCTCCATAATTTCGTTAATTGCCCTCGGAACAGATAATCCTCGCAACCTGGCCATCAAACTCAAGTTTTCCCTAACCGTAAAGGTAGGGTAGGCATAGGGAACTTCCACCATATAACCTACTCGTCTTGACAAATCGGGATTCCCATTCTCCCAGCGCTGACCAAACAAATACACTTCTCCAGAAGAAGGCTTGCTCATTCCGAGAAGAGCTCGGATGGTTGTCGTTTTTCCTGCACCGTTCAACCCCAAGAATCCATAGATTTCTCCTTTCTTAACGGAAATCGAAACGCGATCTACAGTGACTTTATTCCCGTATTGCTTTGTCAAGTTAACGGTTCGAATAATTTCTTCCATAGTAACAGTCCTTCCATAACCTAAATTAAACGAATATAAGAGCCGGCAGCCATATGAGATGTTGAAAAGAATTCCGCCGGCCTTGTCCAAATCAGTTTGCGCGATAAATGGAATTCAAGTAATTCGAAATCGTTGCGGTATCATTAATGGAGGCCCGCAGTGCGATGTAACCGTCGGGACGAATCAATACGAATTCATTACTTGTTACATCGTAAATTCGATAGGCATTCCCTGCTGCGTCTATTATGCCTTCCACTCTTTCCACATGCGATGGAAGGATGCAATGCACATGAAGTTCGTCGTAGGTGAAGTTCTCCAAAGAAAGATGATCTGTGCGGTTTACAAAAGCCAAAAGAGTCCAGTGTGGACCACGCAACAGGTCAAATACACTTTCTGCAAAATCTGTACCTTGCAGACCCCCGGCATTAGGAGCACGATCCCCGGGCAATGAACGGGTAACATTCGTTCGAGCAGACGGGCGGGTAAGAGAACTTGACCGATAGGAAATGAGAAGCCCACTCGTCAGATCGTCGGATATGGTGCTCAAAGATTGGGACAACCCTCCGCCTTCAGTCGCCGTTCCTATGACCTCATCCATCTTCTTCGAGCTGTCCTCAAGCACGGCTTGAGCCACTGGGCGGCGCTCCTCATCGTACGTGTCGAGCAAGGCGGTGTCCGCTCCGCGTATGACAGTTGCCAGCTTCCAGCCGAGATTGTACGCGTCCTGCATCCCCGTATTCATGCCTTGACCGCCGGCCGGCGAATGAACATGAGCAGCATCGCCGGCAAGGAAGACCCGGCCATTGCGGTAGCATTCAACCATACGGACGTTGACCCGGTAGATGGAAAGCCAGGAAGCATCCGTGAGCCGAACAAATCCTGCCCCGGCCCGGCGGTCAAACATGGCTTGATACGCCACTAGCGATGGCTGCTCTGGTTCTTCAATGTCTGCCGGAATTGTAGCCTGCAGCTGCCAAATATCGGATTTCGGTAGCGGTGTCACCCCGACCATCCCCTCCGAAGATGTCCAGATATGGATATGGTCACGATCTAACCCTTCCAATCGTACATCGCCAAGATACCATCGCTCATCATCGTGTGTTTCTCCAACCAGCTGCAACTGAATAAAACTTGCGGATATTGCTTTTGCCCCCGTCAGCGCCGACGACATAACGAGCGCGAATTTGCTCTTCTCCTTGCGGTGTATTCACGGTTACCGTCACACCGTCCAATTCCTGTTCAAGCCCTACAGCTTCCACGCCCAACTCGACTTGACCGCCAAGCGCCGAATAGCGGTCGCGCAATGCTTTTTCCACATCATACTGAGCAATCCAAACCGGATCACGATAGGGTGTCTCCAGTTCGGCGCTGGCTGCAACGGTAATAGCCGGCTTGTCCACACTGCTGCCACCTTCGGTATAGTAACGAACAGGCAAATCCACAACACCTGTGTCCATAATGTAACGAACGGCCTCCAAATCATCAACAACCTCAAGCGAGCGGGGCTGGATTGCTTTGGCGCGAGACGCTACGTTATATAAGGCGCTTCGTTCAATAATACGATGGTCGACGTTTCGACGGGCAAGGTCACAGGCAAGTGTAAGTCCTGTTGGTCCGGCCCCGACAATGAGAACATCAACAAAAGACTGCACGGTTTTCATGGATAAAATCCTCCTTAATCATTGATTGTGATATGTTGTATTGATTATACTACACCGTGCAGTGTAATTTGTAAAGTGGAACTCATTTTTGATAGTATACCTATAGGGGGGAAACATTAGGATGGATAATACGGAAAACAAAAAAATCCGCAAAGGCTCTTCAGACAAACGAGCCAAAATTATTGCGGCAGCACGAGACCTGTTTCTTTCAGATGGGTTTGATCGTTCCAGCGTCGATGCAGTCGCAGCGAAAGCGGGAGTTTCCAAACGGACCGTTTATGATTATTATGGCGATAAACAGAACTTGCTGCTTGCTGTTGTGGAAGAAACCAGTGAGGCGGTTCTGGACATGATCAAGAAAGGGATATCAGCCTACCTCTGGGAATTCGAGGATCTGGAGCAGGCGCTCATCTTATTCTGCGAACAATTCGTAGCTTCTGCGAACGGTTCGTCCGATTACAGCGCTTTGATCCGTCTGGTTACAATGGAAGCGGCCAACCTGCCAGGCTCGTTTTTAGAAAAGCTGGATAACGCAACGGAAGAGGGGATTATCAGGAGGTTTACCGAGTTTGGACAAACCGGACTGCTCGATGTGCCAGATCCTGTAATGGCTACAAAGCACTTCGCTGCCTTAACGTTTTTGTTGGTATTTGATCAACCGATAAAAGCAGGCAATTTGGAGGAGGAACAAACCAAACGCATCATCTCAGAAGGCGTACGCGTCTTTCTTTGCGCTTATGGAAAATGCACTGTTTAAAACGAAAATCAGCCATCAAACTGATTGCGGTTTTGCTAACGATAAAAGATTGGCATATATATATGTCGAGGGGCAAGAACATCGTCCCATTGAAGTCGCTATTTTAGCGGCTTTTTTATTTTATCGGTACAAGTTTTTGTCCCGAGCCAAGGACAAGAACATTGTGTCATTTCGGATTAGGTAATTATCTAAATAGCATCATGATGGATATCATGGACAAGAACATGTTCCTATTATCGATTAGATGTATATCTAAACGTTGAATCTTACTTCAGCACAGTTAGGAAGTAGAGGGGAAAACCATGCCCGTGTTTTTTGCTTGGTTTGAAAAACTCAGCTATCAAACCCTTTATGTAGTAGAAAAGAGATGCCAAGCTAAGGCGTCAGAGAACGATGTCATTGCCAAGAATCGAGTGACCAAACAGATCTCCAGTAGACGAAACAAGTATGCAAAATCATGAGAATACTCATCAAAAAAATTGACAGAATCAAGATGTTTTTGTATAACTAAAACAGTTATAACTATTGTGGTTATAATTAGAAAACAAAAAATAGGAGGCTAACATGAAAATCTTAAATCATTTTATCCCCGTTTTTACCGAGCAACTTGAATCAACCGTTGCTTATTATGAATCTCTTGCTAACCGATCTAAGGATCGGACGTGGGACATTCCTGAAGCTGGCTTATCTTTAGCCACAGTCTATCCTTACGTTATTGTATCTGGAAGTCCCGATGCCATGGAGCCTGCTAAATCACTCCGTGCCGTGGTGTATGTGGATTCCATGAACGAATTGAAGGAAGAATTAAAAAAACAAAATACCCTTATAATAAGGGATCAGTGTGGTCCTATTGGTCCAAGCATTTTTGTGCAGCATCCCGATGGCAGTTTTATTGAATATGTAGAGCCTGCGCAAGCTACTGTTTGATTGGGAAAAATTAAAAAATGTAAAATAAAGCTACTCCATACACCGTAGGAGCAGCTTTATTTTACATTTGCCTCTGTTCGTATTTGCTCCACAATTTGAGCTAGGGTAACAGAAGCCAGTTCATGCTCCATGACCTTCTGCGCATTAGAGAGTTTTGGTAATAGTATCGATTCAATGTTCATACCTACAGAGCAATTGGGGTCAGTATTCTTGTGAAAATTAAAAAGCTGATTTCCTTCCACAGATTCGACCGCTTGAAAGATATCCAGCAGGGTTAATCTTTCGGGCGATACCAGAAGGGAGGCCCCCGCAACTCCTGGTTTTGTTTCAATATACCCTGCTTTTTTGAGCTGGGCCATAATCCTTCTAATTACAACAGGGTTACTATTGATGCTACGTGCAATTCGATCACCTGTACTATATATGGGATCCAACGTAATCATCGAGAGAATATGGACTGCCATCGAAAAGCGACTGCTTATTTGTTTCATCTACTCACCTTCTTTGCTACAAAGTATAGTTCCATTTATAGAACAGGTCAATCGACAGTTTTTCAGCAGGAAAACAAGAGGACCATTTCGGTCACTATTTGCATCATTAATGATGGCCTTGTCCCAGAAAGGACCAGCAAGCATTTAGATGGCCTGATTAGAGATACAAAGTACTTCTTTGAAATTAAAGCTGAAGAAGGACAATTCATTCTTAATGCAACATAATAAGAACATATTAATATTCGAGCCCCACTTTTGATTATTTTTAGAGAAGAGCATTTGGAAATTATAAAAGTAAAGTATTCATTCAACTAACGGGAAACGATAGTTCAGAACTACACAGCGGCAGCTGATCAGAAGATTAACTGCAGCTTTTATGAGGTGAAGGAAAACAAATTTGCTCATTATGGGGGCTCTGGAACGATATCAGCAACCCCATTAAGGTGGGCTAGAATACTCTTTTATAAGAATCACACCGGGGCATCATATTCCACGTCTGTTCGTGATATATTGACGCATGTAGCGCTTCACGGACAGTATCACCACGTGTTACCAATCCAAGGTATGGATAATCTGGAGGCTAATCGAGATATTGGTTGTCGGATCACCGTTTACGAGAATAAGGTCAGCGCGCGCACCTTCGGTAATACGGCCGCGATCGTGAAGACCAAAGCAACGGGCCGGTTTGGAAGTAGCCGACTGAAGAGCTTCAATTGGAGTGAACCCGGCCTTCACCAGCAGCTGTATTTCGTGGTGGCCGCTTACTCCGTGAGCAAGGCCGCCAAGGTTCTGAACGGGAACCGGCGCAACATCCGTCCCTACCAAAATATCAACTCCGGCACGGTGAAGATCCATCACATTCTTAAAGCTGTTCTCCATATTGCCTTGCGGGAACGTATTGAAAAATTCAAAATATCGATCCAATCCCGACTCTGAAATTTCAGTCTTTAGTAGGAGGTGAACGATGATGAAGTCCGTATAATTAGGAATTGAAAGGAGAGTCATATCTTATTCAAAATGGGCATCTTTATAGACAAATTGGAGGTTGAAAAGATTGAATAGGGACGAAAAAAGCAGCAATGCGCCAAGCCTGTTTCGCAATCGGTTCCTGCAGACGATTTTATTATCAAGCGTGCTCCTGCAGGTTGGCATCTGGGTACGTAATTTCGCTATTCTCCTGTACGTTGCGGATAGAACAAACAATGATCCTTACGCCATTTCGCTAATCAGCGTAGCAGAATTCGCGCCAATTTTTGTTTTTTCGTTCATCGGAGGTACATTTGCCGACCGCTGGCGGCCGAAGCGAACGATGATCTGGTGCGATTTATTATCCGCGGTATCGGTATTCGTAGTACTTCTGACCATACATTACGGTTCTTGGCACTCCGTCTACCTTGTCGCATTCATCTCGGCTATTCTTTCGCAGTTCTCCCAACCTTCAAGCATGCGATTGTTTAAGTATCATGTGCCGGAAGAACAGCTGCAGCAAGGGATGGCTCTATTCCAATCGCTGATGGCCATCTTCATGGTGCTTGGTCCTATGCTCGGAACCTTCGTTTACAGCACTTTTGGCCTTGAAATATCGATCGCTGTCATGGGCGTGGTTTTTCTGCTCTCCGCACTCGTTCTTATTCGTCTGCCAGAGGATAATATGCAAGCTCAAACCGTCGCTGTAAAAGGGCAGTTCCGTAAAGAATTCATTGAAGGCTTCCGCTATGTTTGGCAAAGCCAAGTACTGCGGATGCTCGGACTTGCGTTTATTCTCGCGGGACTCGCTGTTGGTGTAGCCCAAGCGCTCAACCTGTTTATCGTAACGGAGCGGCTGGGCAGGAGCGAGGAGTTCCTGCAATATCTGCTGATGGTAAATGGTGCAGCTATGCTGATTGGTGGCGGAATCGTAGCCGTCTTCGCCAAGCGGGTTCCGCCGCAGATTCTTCTAGCGATAGGTATGATCGCAGGCGCAGTCTGCACAGCCATTGTAGGGTATTCGACAAGCGTTCCGCTCACCCTGACCGTTCAATTTCTGAATGGACTTGTTTTCCCTTGCATTCATATTGGGATCAGCACAATGATTCTAAAATGGTCAGAGGCTTCGATTGTCGGCCGGGTGAATGGGGTTCTGAATCCGATGTTCGTTGGCATGATGGTCGTTTCCATGTCTTTCGCTGGCGCGTTAAAGGATGCCTTTTCACTGGGGACGATCTATGGCGGTGCAGGATTATTATTTCTTCTTGGCGCACTGGTCATGGTTCCGATCATGAACCAAAAAGCGCCAGATAACGCACATATTGCACAAGAGACATAATTTCGTGATACTTATAAAATTTTAATGAAGAAGAGCCGACCATGAAGAAGTGATCGGTTCTTCTTCATTCCCTGATGTGGTTAAGACCAACAATATCACCAATTTTACACTCAGTATGCTGCCAATGATCCTGGGTTTTATCACATATATCGCAGTCATGACCATGAATATTCAACTGAATCTGTCCTCGATGATGCTTAGTCGCAAGTACGATCGATGAAAAATTTTTGGGCAGGACAGCTTCTGTTATTGATCGTATGTATCGTTGCTCCTCGACACCCTTTTGGAGTAGGGGTATCCTGCTCTTTCAACGATTACAGAACTTCGACTGTATTATGTTGTTCCCGGGAACATTGGTTTCACAAAGATCTTCATTGGTGTAGAGACTGCTTGAAAGGGAGGGGACATTCTTCAATGAATGTGTGTTTCATGAAAGTAAGTTGATTAATTCATGCCCTAACTGTAGATGAACAATACCTTTCTCGTTAAACAATAAACAATTGGATCATACATAATGACTCGAACGCAGGCTCCAGTTTTGAAAACATTAATCCATCTGCCGAGTGGTTTAAGAAGGTCGAATCTACGAAGGATACATACATTTCCGATTCATATGGTTTACGCCTAGAGCTAATTTTAAGGTTATTTGAGGAATTTCAATCTTTTGCAATCGCAGATAAGGTGAAAATTGAAGCAGCTGAAATGGCTTTAAACAAAGAGTCACCTTTCTTCGGATCAATTGATGCTCCAGAAAAAAAAGAAAAGAAAGCTGATCCTTCCGTAAAAAATAGTATGGGAGATGCAATTATTTTCTTGAGTTATTTAGAGTTTCTCAAGGGTAAACAATGTCACTCTGCGTTTTTTATAAGTGCAAACTCAACAGATTTTTGTGATGCTGGCACTAATACACTTCATTCCAATCTAAAAGAACTCATTAGTAATGAAAACATCGATTTAAATTTCGATATGGTGGGATCAATGCCCTCATTGTTTTTCAACTTATGAGACTGATGAAGATTTTAATATTGACTAGTAACAGGAATACGACCGCCGTTCATGAGGCGGTTTTTTTGTACCACCAAAATTACGATTGACCAATTAAAATAAAATACTTACATTTACATTTTTTCTGAATGAAAACTCTGGTTCAGGTGGGAGTTCAAATGATGGAGAAGCTGGTGTGACTGAGTATGATTTGAATCCATCACTTCGTCGTATGCCTAATATAAATATTTACCTCTTGCATAAAGAACGTGTGTTCGGTTTATAATATACAAACATACGTTCTTAAATGTACAGGAGTGATTTCAGTGTTGGCTAAGCAACGAACCATTATGCTCATCGATATGCAGAGCTTTTATGCTTCAGTCGAAAAGGCAAAAATGCCTCAATACAAAAATAGACCATTAGCTGTTGCGGGAGACCCTGCAAGACGCTCTGGAATTATCCTTGCCGCTTGTCCACTAGCCAAAGCGAAGGGTGTGTCTACCGCGGAACCACTCTGGCAGTCTCTTCAGAAGTGCCCTGAACTGATCATTGTGAGACCACACATGCAAGAATATATCGAAGTATCCACTCAAATCATGTCCATTATTGAAGAGTTCACCGATCTGGTCGAACCGTACAGTATAGACGAATTATTCGCTGATTTTACAGGGTCTATGCATCTATTCGGTAATGATCCAATCGATTTGGCCAAGCAAATTCAAGACAAAATCTATAATGAAACAGGTGTTTACGCGAGAGCTGGCATTGGTGAAAACAAAGTCATCAGTAAATTGTGCTGCGATATGATTGCTAAAAAAGCAGAGGGGGGTATTTTCTACTTAAAGAAAGAGGAGTTACACCTCCATATTGGAGATAAGCCCATCCGCGATATGTGGGGAATAGGCTCAAGAATGGAAAAACATCTGTGGAAGATGGGCATCCGAACCATTAGAGACCTGGCGAATACGCCTCTTTCCAAATTAAGAAGTAAGTGGGGTGTTAATGGAGAAGTCATCTGGCGAGTCGCAAATGGACTCGACAATTCGCCGGTAACCGTCAACACGCACAGTACACAAAAAGATATCGGAAACGGAATGACCCTGCCTAGAGATTTCACAGAGGCTTGGGAGATCGAAGTGGTTATTCTCGATATCTGCACAGAAGTATGCAGAAGAGCCCGCCAAAAGGGATTGATGGGTAGTGTCGTATCCGTAAGTGTGTCTGGAGCGGATTTTGACCACCCCACTGGTTTTCACAGGCAGGTTAAACTGTCTGATCCTACAAATATAACCGTTGATGTATGCAAGATAGCCAAACGCATATTCCATCAACACTGGGATGGGCAACCTGTGCGCCGTGTAGGCGTATCCCTGTCTCAATTATCCAACGCGGATACATATCAACTATCTTTTTTTGATGATCAAGAGCAGAAACGAGCCATTGATCAGGTGATGGACAACATCAAGGATCGATTTGGCGACATTGCCATTCTTCGAGCGAGCTCCATTACGGCTGCGGGCCAAGCGATCGATAGAGCATCTAAAATTGGGGGGCATTACAAATGAGTAAAAAACTGGAGGCCAATGGATTATGGGAATCGAGCCGCATGATGCTTCCACAACATAAAGAACGAATTATACAGCATCGTACTCAAATTCATGTTCAAACGAAACCACTGATCCATGAAGATGAGTGGGAGATTATTACTCAGAATATAGATATGTCGCTCAATTATACATTGCAAGCCACCTTTGAAATATTTACTGAGTCAGGCAATCGGTATATACACGGGATTGTCACTTCAGTCAGTACCTTTGGAAAGAAAATCAAAATTGAAATGGAGAATGGATTTGAATGGGTCGATTTTGATCAATTGGTCGCTGTAAAACTTGAAGAAGGAGGCGTATAAAGTGCGACAGACTTTCGAGGAACTTTCACTCGTGAAGAGGGTGGTAGAGCTCCCTTATCTTTTAGGTGCTCTGGAGGTAGATAAGCATAAAATATACGCTTCAAACTTCAAAATGAAATCTGTGTATGTTGACTACTTGGACGGTACCCAAAAGAAAATTGCTTTAGAAATGTACAAATCGAAACAAAGGCTAAAGGAACATCATATTAAAATCATAGATGAAGTGAGATCTGAACTGAGTTTAACGGTAGATTATTCGGTGAGAGGTTACATTCATAAAATGACATTATTATGGAGCAAAGTGAAAGTGGATGTAACCTTAATGCTTACCGAACATATGAACGTTGATATTACTGATTTGCTCAAATGAACATAGAAAATAAGAGTATAACTCATGGATGCGGCAACAAATACGAGCAGATCTTTTGGCAAACCGGGAATCACGAAAAAGATAAATAAAAAGGCAGAAAACTTTTCCGATGAAACGTTGACTTCAAATTGCAAAGTGTACTTGCGAACAAGGCGCGATGTATATGCCATGAACACAAAAGAGGAAAATATCACCAAAAATTTGAACGAATCCTTGGGTAGAATTGAAGAAATCTTTACGAATACTCCCGACTTAATCATCCGAAAGTTAAGCATAAAACAGACCGGAGAACTAGCCGCTATAATCTATATGGAAGAATTGACAGATAAAGCGTCGCTTAATCAAAATGTTCTTGCTCCACTTCAACTAGAAACCGGAAATTCTTCCGGAGATTTCATTAGAGACAGGTTCTCAAAATATAGCCATGATCCGTCGTTATATCGCGGACAAAGAGTTAAAGGTGAAGCGGTATATTGTTGGACAGCGGGGACAAACGCCAGTATCTTTGCTTTATTTGGAAATGGGTTTTATGCAGGGCATATCAGTATCCCTTATACAAGGAAGCACAGGCCGACTGGGGGAAAGAACTATCCCGAGCACATTTTGATGTGGAAGTTGATCTTCGAATCGGCGCCACTGGAGCAGTAGAGTAATCGAGTATAATATGCTACAAAACTGGATTGCTCCAGATGCTGTTTTTTATGTACCTATGCAAAATGAACCAATGAATGGTCCAAGTGGTTATCTCTTTATAATTCATATGATGAGATCTAGTTTTTACGATATACAATGGACTGTTAAGGAGCTGGTAGCAGAAGGGGATCTAATAGCAACTCATTTTCGCTGGGCATCGTTCCAAAAAATTAGTAGATGGATAAATAGATTAAAGTCGAAGAGGGACTGCATTTTGCACTCCCTCTTCTTAGTGATTTTACAATTAGGAAATATAAACTACTAGTTTTAGCCTAGTTTTTGCGAACCATTGAACCACACAGATTTGATTGACAAGGTATCTGAAATATTAGTGATCGGATCACCGTTAATGAGAATAAGATCAGCACGTGCACCTTCGGTAATCCGGCCACGATCATGTAGACCAAAGCAACGGGCCGGTTTGGAAGTAGCCGACTGAAGAGCTTCGATCGGAGTGAACCCAGCCTTCACCAGCAGCTGCATTTCGTGGTGAACACTGGCCCCATGAGCAAGGCCACCAAGGTTCGGAACGGGAACCGGTGCGACATCCGTCCCTACAAGAATATCAACTCCGGCATGGTGAAGATCCATCACATTATTAAAGCTGTTCTCCATATTGCCTTGTGGGAACGTATTGAAGCTTGAGTTCAAGATATCGATCCAATCTGGACTTAATTTGGAATGAACTCGTGGATCATTAGCCAATTCTGATGCCGGATTACCTATAATCGATGAATTCAACACCAAGCACGGTGTAACAAAAGCTCCAGAATCAGCTATGGATTTGACCAATTCGGACGTGTACTCGGGTCTGTCGATAAACAAGTGCCCCAAACCGTCGACTCCATAATCGATAGCTGCCTTCGATGAAAGAGCCGTCAAAACGTGGGCAATAACCAACTTATCGAATTTGTGGGCTTCAGTAACGGCTGTTTTTAGAATCTCATCACTTAGAACAGGCAGGCCAGGTGCACCCATGACCGTTCCCTCTTCAATCATGATCTTAATATAGTCAGATCCATTCTCCACTTGGGTATGCACATGTTTGATCGCTTCTTCAACCGTCGTCACTTGAGGTATTTCGTCGTGATCGTGAGTGTAGGCGGCCAACATTGCTTCCCGGTCTTCCTCCGATAACTTCTCTAGTTCCTTTAATACGAATTCAGGTATTTCATCTCCATCAGGCAGTAATTCATCTGGGTGCCCACCAGGAGCGGTAATCGCTGTACCAGCAGATCGGACGTCTGAGATGTCATCCACATTTTTAAGCTGAATTTCGCGCCCTCTTTTAGTAAAATCGCCGTTCATTTCAAGTTCTGTTGTAACACCGAATTTTAAGGCATCTCGTAATCCGCCAATTGAGGTATGAACATGTGCATCAATGAGACCAGGTATTAATGTCGCATTTTCTCCATCGATAATTGTTGCATCGCTCGGGATGTCTCCGCCCACTGAGATAATGGACACCCCTTTAATGACAATATGTCTGGGAGCAATAATTTGATATCCATCAAAGATCCGTACATTTGTAATCGCCGTAATTTCTTCTAACCCAGCATTTTGATTTAATTTCTCCATCATAAAAAATCCTCCTAATGTGTTTGTGATTCAACACTTCGGAGTATAACTATTAGATACCTAACAGTCAATAGTCTAATGTTTATTTGACAAGCCTATTGGGATCACTGTATATTTTAGCTACTTACAATTAGATTCCTAACAATTACGGAGGGGACGATGGACGGTCATGCATTCCCGAGAAGATACGCCTTATATGGAATTGTTTCAAATTATCGGTCTTAAGTTAAAGAAAAGAGCGGATGAGAGTATAAAAGAGTTAGGATTAAGTTCTCAACAAGGAAAAGTAATTGATTATATTTATGAGAATCAAGATAATCATATTATTCAAAAGGATCTTGCAGATCGGTTCCATCTGCGTGGGGCAAGCGTTACAAGCATGCTTCAAGGTCTAGAGCAAAAAGGTTTCATCGAACGTAAAATCCCGGCCAATAATGAACGGCAAAAAAATATTTATGTATTACCAAAAGCGGTTGACTTGATTGAGGACTTCAATAACTCATTTCAAAAAGTAGAGGATGAAATCGTTCAAGCCCTAAATGACGAGGAGAAGCAAATCTTAAAGAAATTATTGATCAGAATTAATGAACGCATATAACAGAAGGGCAGGCAGAGGTAACTGGTGGCCATAGAACACTGATTTAATATTGTCTTTAGAAAAAATTGTATAAGGACAAGAACATTAGTTCAGTGAAAGTCACTATTTATGGTCATAACCCTGTCAAGTAGACAAAAAGACGAAATTTACGCTACGACCGTTTCTCGGTATTCCACCGGGGGATGGTCGTTTGGATTATGAGACATACAAAAACTGAAATATTTAAAAATCAAAGTGAGGGGAGCATAATTAATGTTTGATGACATTGATTTCTCACCAGGAATTATTGCTTACACCTCGAATAATTTACATAACTTGGTCCAAGAGTGCTCTAAATATGTAAGGGAAATAATAGGATGAAGATAGTTGACACATAATAGAGTAAATACTTCATCGTTTGAAAATCTTTCTATTTAAGGCGGTATATTAATGAAAAAACTTGAAATTAAAGTATCTAACTATAATCCCAAATATGCTGAACGTACAGTGAAAATGTGGAGAGATAGTAAGGAACGGGCAATTGGTCAGGCTGAAAACCATAGCTTCGAAAACCATCTATATTTTTTAAATCATATACTATCTAAACAGTATCAAATAGATTTAGCCTTAATTGATGAAAAAGTAGTTGGAATGATTGCCTATAGTGAAACTGAGATAAGCCAACTTTATATTCATATTGATTATCAAGGGAATGGAATAGGGCGAACCTTGCTTAATAAAGCAAAAGCACAAGCAAATGGAAAATTAACTTTATATACATTTGAAGTTAATAAAAATGCCCAAAGATTTTATGAGAATAATGGTTTTGAAATCACTGGTAGAGGACAAGAAAATGAAGAGAATTTACCTGATATACGATATGAATTGAAGTTGTAAAAATCGAATATAAAGTTACATTCAAAAAAGTGAACAGTCTGCAGGTTAGCTGGATGCTTGACCACCCAACCATATTCACTGGAACTGTACTCCCATGTATTTATTATCTTGACAGTAATTGAGTCTGACTCGTAATATTTGAAGTGGAGATGTAGGAAAGGGGACTCGCTGGACAATGTGGACTTCCTTGTAATGATTATCTAAACTGGATCGCTCGACTTGGTGTTTTGGTTATTACCACACGCCTCGTTTGTGATGCCGATCTGCAATCATTCAAGGGACGCGAGGAACCGTTTGATCAAACCCGGGCGCGGATACTTGATGTATCCGTTTTTGTTATACCTAGGATAATTCCATCTCCAATGAAAAATGGATTTCTCCCTCCCTTATTAAACGGAGGAAATAAAATGACCAAACTACATGGAAAAACCGCTATCGTGACAGGCACAAGCCGCCCTGGAGGGATCGGAACTGCCGTCTGCCGCACGTTGGCACACGAAGGCGCTAATGTGTTCTATACCCATCTGTACGATTACGATAAGACAGAGAATCCGGAAGATGCTGACAAGAACTGGCCGGATCTCTTCGCTGAAGAACTTCGCTCCTATGGCATTAAGGCAGCGCATATGGAGGTCGATCTTACCGATCCCACTTCTCCAGCGCGAGTGCTTGATGCGTGCCGGTCGGCTGTCGGGCTGCCGACCATTCTCGTCAACAACGCTACGTACAGCGTATCAGCTGATTTCCATCAATTGAATGCATCACTGATTGATGCGCACTGCGCCATGAACATTCGAGGTACGTTCATGCTATCGGCCGAATTTGCGCGTATGCTGGAGGTTGAACTGGCCGGCCGTCAGGCCCTTAACGGCGGCCGGATCATCAACCTTACGTCCGGTCAGGGTAAGGGGCCGATGCCTGGCAATCTCGCTTATGCCGCAACGAAAGGCGCCGTCTCCACCTTTACCGAATGTCTATCTGCTGAACTAGCTCCTTTTCACATTACTGTGAATGCGGTTGATCCCGGTCCTACCGATACGGGTTGGATGTCAGAAGAAGTGAAAAAAGCCTTGCTACCGGGATTTCCGATGGGCAGGATCGGTCTTCCTGAAGATGTATCCCGTCTGATTGCTTTTCTGGCAAGCGATGATTCCCAATGGATCACCGGACAAATCATCCATTCTAGAGGTGGGTTTTAATTAGGAAGACAGTTCATTAACGCACGGGAAACAATAGTTCCATAAAACCAAAGGAGGCCGCCGATCAACAGGATCGGCGGCTTTATTCAATTATCGTAACTCGAGTGGATACTATGCTTTCTGAAGAAGATTATGCAAAGGTGGCGAAAGAAGCTTTACGTCAATACCCAATCAATTGGGTAAAACTTGTCGTCTCCGCCTGTTAACGTCTTCGGAACGCTCCACCGCGCGCCAGAGCATAGAAAATCAAGAGAGCAATGATTGACCCGACGATCGCGGGTATGATATGAAATCCACCCACCACTGGCCCCCTCGGTCCCAACAGTTCATACCCTAACCATGATCCAACAAAGCCAGCAATGATATTTCCGAGTACGCCTCCCGGCACGTCCCGTCCAATCAGATTTCCACTTAACCAGCCAATTAGCCCACCGACAATAAGTATCCAGATTAAATACATGAATTAGTCTCCCTTCCATTGATTTATTACAAGTTATGTTTCGTTAGAGAGAATGTTGCGGATGATCCGAGAATCGACCATGAAAGCATTTCCATTTTAATCCAATGATAGTAAAATCGGTTGTACAACTACTCGTATGAATGCTGATGCAGACGGGGATTGGAGATGGCGAGTATAGAAAGGAGGCGCTTAGGTGTTCATGTTTCGAAGTTCTTTTATTTTAGCCTTGTTGATGATGTGTCTGATGTCAGGCTTGGCTGCTTGTTCTGACTCAGAGCAATCGGAAGATAAGGGTGCTTCGACAAAGGCTGACTTCACGGAGCAGACACAAAGCCTTAATCTGAATGTGGAAGAACCGTCATGGAAGCTGGATACGACCCCCGTGAATCTAACGTGGTTCGTTGGGGCCGAATGGTACGGGCACACTTGGGGTGAAAGCCTGACTTCCAAATATGTCACCAAAAAAACAGGGGTCAATATCGAATTTGAAGTATCAACCGGTGAACCAAGCGAGATGTTATCACGGATGTTGACGACCGGTAGTCTGCCGGATTTGATAACCATCGGTTCCTGGGAGAGTGCGGTTAACAAACTTCGGGAGAGTAATCTCATCTATGCCCTGGATGAGCTAGCCAACCAGTATGATCCTTACTTTTACAAGGTAGCAGGTGAGGGTGTTCTACAATGGTATCGGCAGGAAGACGGTCATACCTATGTCATTCCCAATGATGCGTACAGTCCGGAACAGATGCGTTCAACCGGCTTGACGGGAGCAAACCAAACCTTTCTCGTACGTAAAGATCTGTATGAGTCGATGGGCAAACCGGACCTTAGCACACCGAAAGGTTTTCTAGATGCACTGGACTTGCTGAAGAATCAATATTCGGTTTATAAAGGTCAGCTCATCAGTCCATTTTGGGCACAGGGGAATGCATCCTATGGGATGACCGAGTATTTGCAAAATCTGCTTGCAATCCCCCATGAGCAGAACGGTAAAGTATATGACCGAATGACAGATCCCGATTATATCGAGTGGCTGAAAACATTTCGTACCGCTTACGAGCAGGGCCTGATTAATGTTGATTTTCTGGTCGACTCCAGTGCACAGGTGCAGGATAAAACCAACCATGCCCAATATTTTATGATGATTCGGGAATGGACAGACATATCGGACCTCAATGCGAAATTGGAAGCCCTTACGAATCAGAGTTCATACTATATTGCTGTAGATGGACCCCGGAGCAGCAGGGGAGAATCCGCCAAACTGTTCCCCGGCAGCATGGATGGCTGGATGGTTACGATGATTAGCAGGTCCACGAAAAACCCTGAACGAGCCATCCGATTTTTGACCTATCTGTCCAGCGAAGAAGGCCAAAGGGATTTATTTTTGGGCAAAGAAGGTGAAACCTGGACGATGGAGAACGGCAAACCCCGGTTGACTTCGGCAATGGTCCAGTTGCATGACACGGATCGGGAGCGGCTGGAAAAGGAATATGGCATTATGGATACCTACTGGATGCTGCGAAACCCTGCTTTCGTTAACCCGTGGAGACCAGAGCATACTCCGTCCATTAAGCAAATGGAGGCGTTCGCTAACCAACACGCCGATCTGGACAGCGGCATCTATAAGGGACTCGATCCTGTAGGGGATTCCGATATAGCGTTAGCCTGGTCACGTATTTCTCAGAATTGGGAAGAGGTGCTGCCAGAACTGATTACAGCGAAGGATGAAGCTGCCTTTGACAAAATTTTCGAAAATTTTCTGATACGTCGTGTGAACTACGGCTTTAACCAGGTGATGGAATATCGCCAGGCTGAACTGGAACTGCGGAAAGCCAAGATAGCCAGATAACCATTCCCTAATACATCGTTATATACGAGATAACTAGTAATATATGGTATGACAAAGGTGGTGAATACATCAGAATGAAATACCTGCTGACGAGATTGAGGAAGCTTTATCGCAATGCCCGTATATCCCAAAAGCTGTTTCTGGCATTTAGCCTGATGATTGCGATACCTGTTATTTTGATATCCTTTGTGTATATCCGCATGCAAGAAACCCAGCTATATAAGGACGCTATGGCAACGGGCAACAGCCACGTTTCATGGCTGAATGAACAATTGCGCAGAAGAATGGATACAATTGAGAACGCTTCCAACACAGCCCTTACTCAAAAGTCATTTGTGGATTTTATTCATTCCAATATGCTTGTGGATGGACTGCGTCTGGTGAAGTTTAAGCAAAACCAGTTTGAGCAAATGCTTAATATCATTCAAAGCAATGCGATGATCAGTGAGCTTAGCTTTTACGTCGATAACCCAAACTTGTATGAAATCTGGCCTGAAATCTATCATTACAAGAAATTTTCGCCGCAGGATTATTGGGTAAAGCTTCGGGATGAAGGTGGTGCGGCTTATCGCTTATTTTCTTTTAGGGATGGTGAGCACACATTATCCTACTATCGTCTGGTTCGCCTTCAAGGGCAGGAACAAAAACGCCCTAGTATTATGGAAGTGCGAGTCCCGCACAGCATGTTTTTCAGCGACCTGCTCCAGGAGAGCAAGGGGGACTTCTTTTCGGTGTTGATGAACGCAAGTGATCCTCCCCAGTATGTTTACAATCCCCAGCATGAGTTTTCTGAGAAGTACGGGCAGGGGATGGAGGAGATCCTTGGCAGTATTCATCGCCAGCTGGATATATTGCCGCAGGAAAGCCCGCTTCAGGTTAAGGTGGGAGATCAGAGCTACTATGCATTGTATCGATACATCGCTCCGTTGAACACATATGTGGTCGATATTGCTTCTCATCAGGCATTGATGAAAGGGCCGCGCAGTTGGTATGCATTTGTGGTAACGATTACATTATGTGTATTGCTGCTGATTATGTTACTCGTATCCCAAACGACGCGGCGTATTTTCCGGCGGTTGGACAGCGTATTGGTATCCATGCGTCAGGTACGGAAAGGCGAGCTGGATTCAATGATTGATACAGGCCTTGATGAGAACGAAAGAGGGGATGAAATCGATGAGGTGGCAGTGAATTACAATAAAATGTTACATGAGGTCAAACGCCTAATGACACAGGTCGTGGATAAACAGTTAATTGCCAAAAACGCACAGTTGCACTCCCTGCATTCGCAAATTAACTCCCATTTTTTATATAACGCCCTGGAATCGATCCGGATGGTGGCAGAGGTACAGAGGCAGCCTGCTATAGCCAATTCATTGGTGTCGTTGGGCTCCCAACTACGCTACAGCATGCAGTGGCGTAGCGATACCGTTGCTTTTCGTGAGGAGCTTGCCAATATCCAAAGTTATATTGAATTTATCAACTTTATAGAAGGCGGCAGTATCGTTATGACCGCGGATCTTCCTCAGGAGATACTTCGCTACGCCATTCCCAAGATGTGTATGCAGCCCATCGTTGAAAATGCCGTTCATCACGGGGCACCTTCAGGCGGCAGGGTATCTATAGAGATTACCTTTTCTGTGGAGAATGACAGTCTGCTATTCATTAACATAAGAGATGACGGAAAGGGGTTAGAGCCTGAGATGTTACACCGTCTTCAGGCAGTACTGCGAAGCGAATCGGATATGCCGATGGTTACTAGCAGGAGCGGACTTGGTTTGGAAAACGTGAATAAGCGGTTGCAGCTTCATTATGGCAAGAATTGCGGTCTTTGGATTGATAGTGTGCAAGGTGCATATACCTGTGTAACGATACGCTTGCCTTGGGAAAATGTAAATCTTGGAGGGTGGTAGAGCATGATTAATATCCTGATTGTGGACGATCAAAAACACATTCGTGACGGCCTGCAGGCCATGCTGCATCAATTTCCTCTGGAACTGAACAACATATACTGTGCCGCGAGCGGGATTGAGGCGCTGTGCCTATTGCGGCAGCATTACATTCACATCGTTATTACCGATATTAGGATGCCGGATATGGATGGGTTGGCACTCATGGCTCAAACCAAAGAGGAATATATGGATGTGGAATACCTCATTATCAGCGGTTATAGTGATTTTACATATGCCCAAAAAGCGATCGGACTTGGGGCAAAGGGCTACTTGCTAAAACCTTTGAAGCGAGAGGATCTGCAAAATTCCCTGGAGCATATATGGCAAGAGATCCAGACACGGCAGGCACTTACGCATAATATGCAGCATGTATCCCGTCTCGCCCAAGAGACCGAGAGTAAAGAAGTAAGAATGTTTATGCAAGGTGCGTTAAGTGATGACGCATGGATTCTTCAGATTGAGGAACAAAATGATGCGTTATGGCGTAATTATCGCCTAGCCCTGCTGAGGGAAGAAGTTGGCATTAACCAGGCCGGAGCCAGCAGCACCCATAGTATGGAATCCATTGCTTATCGTGTGTTTGGCAGACAAGGTTGTATTTGCCTGCAACATCGCCCATACCTGATCCTTGCGGTGGATGCGTCACTAGATCCAAGTGTTTTTCCTGCAGCACTCAAGGAAGGAAAGATCGATGCCATAACGGCCATGACTAACCCGATTCAGGGGTTGAAAGAACTACCATACAGTTATACCCAAGTGCTTGAGCTCTACCGCCACAGTTACCTGTTTCCTGATCAGTCCATTATCTTCCCAGCGCATATTGAGCATATGGAGCAGCAGTGGCAGCTTCCCTATGAAGACTTATATGAACTCTTCCAGTCAGTCGGCACCGATAACAGTGGAATAATTACTCAGGGTATTTCTGCAATATTTCACAAAAAGGTGCTGCAACGCTATCCTATTCGCTATACCCAACAGCTCTGCGCCGCCACGGTTCAGATGATGGAGGAATACGAACGAGTTATCCGCCCTTATATGGGGGAAGACGAGCTGGACCTTGAATCATTGCGTAATCTCTTTGATTATCAAGGGATGCGTGATTATATACAAGCACTGCAACAGCAGCTGCTTCGGCTGAATCAGTTCTATTATGACTATAAATGCAGCTATCGCCATTCGCAGGATCTAAATGAAGCCATTCGTTATATTCACGAGAGTTACCACAAACCGCTGGATCTTGCGATGGTATCCAATCATGTATCGCTTAATTATGCTTATTTCTCAAATCTGTTTAAGAAGAATATTGGTAAGGGTTTTGCTGAGTACCTACGAGATGTGCGTCTGGATAAAGCGCGGCGGCTTCTCGCCGAAACCGATTATAAAATTGTTGAAGTGGCTGCTATGGTAGGCTATGAAAGCTACAAAAGCTTTACACGCGCATTCCGACTTGTGATGCATATCCAACCCACAGAGTACCGACAGATGATGCGGCAGAAGGCAGAGCACGAAGATCATAACTATAACGTCACACCTTGAAACAACATAATTAAACGGACAATCTCCCTTGCTAAATATGCCAATTGAATTAAAAGCCAAAAAAATGGGATACCACAAAAACAATTGTACCTTTTCAACAAATTGACCTATTCGATAGAATAAAGATATTCCTGATGTAAGCGATTTCCTTAATGCGCATGGATTGGGAGAAGTTATTATTCTATTAAAGGAGGGCAATTATGAATCCATCTCACTTTAGGGAGAAACGGTTTATGAAAAAGGTACTCGGTATGTTGCTTGTGGTTGTGATGCTGACTAGTGTTGGCATACTGCCAGCTTCAAAGGTTCAGGCAGCCGGAACTACTGTAACCTCAATGGAGTACTTCTCACCCGCAGACGGGCCTGTTATTTCAAAATCAGGGGTTGGCAAGGCCAGCTACGGATTTGTTATGCCTAAGTTCAATGGGGGCTCCGCGACATGGAATGACGTTTACAGTGATGTAGGCGTTAATGTAAAAGTGGGAAACAACTGGGTTGATATCGACCAGGCAGGCGGTTATATCTATAACCAAAACTGGGGGCACTGGAACGATGGCGGCTTCACTGGCTATTGGTTCACCCTCTCCGCAACAACCGAGATTCAACTGTACTCCAAAGCGAATGGTGTTAAGCTGGAGTATCAACTTGTATTCCAAAACATCAACAAAACAACCATTACAGCGATGAATGCAACACAAGGTCCACAGATCACAGCAAGTTTCACAGGCGGTGCAGGCTTTACATATCCAACGTTCAACAATAATCCTGCGGTCACTTATGAAGCTGTTGCGGATGATTTGAAGGTGTATGTCAAACCTGTAAACAGCAGCACCTGGATTGATATTGACAATAACGCAGCCAGCGGCTGGATCTACGATCAAAATTTTGGCCAATTCACTGATGGCGGCGGTGGGTACTGGTTTAACGTAACGGAGTCGATCAATGTCAAATTGGAATCAAAGACTTCTTCGGCTAATCTTGTTTATACGATTACATTTAATGAACCTACAAGAAATTCATATGTCATTACGCCATACGAAGGAACAACCTTCACAGCAGATGCGAATGGTTCCATTGGGGTTCCGCTTCCGAAAATTGATGGGGGGGCGCCAATCGCCAAGGAACTGGGCAATTTTGTATACCAAATTAACATCAATGGACAATGGGTTGATTTGAGTAACTCCAGCCAGAGCAAATTTGCATACTCCGGTAATGGGTACAACAATATGTCCGATGCCAACCAGTGGGGATACTGGGCCGATTACGTCTATGGTCTTTGGTTCCAGCCAATCCAGGAAAATATGCAGATCCGTATTGGATATCCGCTGAACGGACAGGCGGGTGGAAATATTGGCAACAACTTCGTCAACTATACCTTCATTGGCAATCCAAATGCCCCGCGTCCTGATGTATCCGATCAAGAGGATATCTCAATCGGAACACCCACCGACCCGGCTATCGCGGGCATGAACCTCATTTGGCAGGATGAATTTAACGGAACTACGCTGGATACAAGTAAATGGAACTATGAAACAGGATATTATCTCAACAACGATCCCGCTACATGGGGATGGGGTAATGCAGAGCTGCAGCATTACACAAACAGCACTCAAAATGTATATGTACAGGACGGAAAGCTGAATATCAAAGCTATGAACGACAGTAAATCTTTCCCGCAAGACCCGAATCGGTATGCACAGTATTCTTCAGGAAAGATTAACACCAAGGATAAACTGTCCTTGAAGTATGGCAGAGTCGATTTTCGTGCCAAGCTTCCTACAGGTGATGGTGTATGGCCAGCACTGTGGATGCTTCCACAAGACTCGGTATACGGCACTTGGGCTGCATCAGGTGAAATTGATGTTATGGAAGCGAGAGGCCGTCTGCCTGGATCAGTAAGCGGTACCATACACTTTGGGGGACAATGGCCCGGGAACCAGTATTCGGGCGGCGATTATCACTTCCCGGCAGGGCAAACTATTGCCAACGATTATCATGTATACTCGGTAGTCTGGGAAGAGGACAACATTAAATGGTATGTAGACGGCAAGTTTTTCTATAAAGTCACTAACGAGCAGTGGTATTCCGCAGCTGCACCGAATAATCCGAATGCACCTTTTGATGAGCCGTTCTACCTCATTATGAACTTGGCAGTCGGCGGAAACTTTGACGGCGGCCGTATTCCAAACGCCTCCGATATCCCGGCGACTATGCAAGTGGATTATGTACGCGTGTATAAAGAACAGTAATTTGCGATTTCCGGATACAGCGAATGAAGATCAGATGTAACAAATGCTGGGCAAACTGGAGAACCTGAAATCTCATACTCTAAAATTGGCTTACGACCGATTCCCAATATTTCTACCTGGGAGTCGGTCGTTTATATTTAGACTTGATAATTTAGTTCATCGGCTGCAACTCTTGTCGAAGGACAAGGACATAGGTAAGTGCTGGTTACCTGAATACGATGAGTCAGGTGACGATCTATACTTTTGTGCTGGCGGTACCGGAGCACGGTATTCAAAGAAAAGGCAATTCGGATTTAATTGCTATTCGATCGGGTGAAGTTTAAGAGCTTGTGACTTCACCTTCAACTTCGCCGGAGCATAAATTCCGGACAGCGGAAGGCGTAACAGCGGTCAGTCCGGGTTCAACCATACCTAGAAGGTTAAATTGAATTAAATCGCGTTATGGATCGGAAGATCGTTGCATGGAAAATGCTCTATTCGGTCTTTATAATGAGGGCAGACTTGGGCAGGGGAGACATAACCGGCTCCGCTCAGGGCACAGCATGCAACAATAAGGAGGCATATGATGCTAACTAACGATACAGCCGTACAAGTGCAGCAACAGAATGTTAATCTTGTAAGCGTTACAAACGGGCATGTGAGTCTGGAGATCAATCTTGAAAATGGTGAAGCGTCCTGCATCGGCAACCATTCTTCCCATGTAAAGGGCATTCGTAGTGCTTTTCGCTGGCAGGGCCGGGAATACAGCACGGATCATTATCAGAACCATGAGCTGAAGGAACAGGAAGATATTGTTCGAGAAGGTTTTGGAAAAGGCATCCGCTTGGTTGTTCTGCATAAAGCTTCATTGCTGCCACAGTTGGAGCAGCATTTCTATATGTATGAATCGTCACCGTTTGTACTGGTGCAGACCGCTATAGTCGGGGATGAAGAGCTTAAGGTGAACCGGATGGCTGTGATCCAATCCAAAACCATATCAATCGGTGGAGAATCCAGCCAGGATGAACCGAGCATTCTGCGCGTACCGTTTGACAACGACAAATGGGTGAGATATACGGTGGTCAAGCCGCCGATTGATGTGGAGAGTTACGAGGCGACAGTCTTGTTCGCGCCCGATAGCCGCCGGGGAATTGTGATGGGTTCCCTTACGCATAAGGTATGGAAAACAGGGATTCGTATGCAAAGCGAAAAAAGAGGATCAATCGATGGGCTTGATCTGTACGGCGGTGCCGTGAGTGAACTGACTCGCGATTCCCAGCCTCATGGTTATGTGAAGGGAAAGAGAGTTGAATCCCCCCTGGTATTCATCGGATTCTATGAAGACTACCGTGAAGGTCTTGAAGCCTACGGTCAGGCGAATACCTGGATTGAGGCTCAATTACCTTGGGAGGGCGGCGTTCCGATCGGGTGGAACAGCTGGTCCGCGGCCATGAGTGATCTGGACTATGATCTGTATACAGCAACCAGCGATTTTCTAAAAAAAGAAGTACAGCCGCTTGGATTCCAGAATGAGGATACGTTATATATCAACTTTGATGCGTTCTGGGACAACTTCACACCGGAAGAGATGAAGAGCGCACTGGACCGAGTACAGCAAAATGGACATAGAGCGGGAACGTACTGGACCCCATTTGCCTTCTGGGGAGGGCCCGATCAGTTCGGTCAGGTGGTCGAAGGAACGAACGGCACATACACCTATGGAGACATTCTGCTGCGTGACAGTGGAGGCGAGATCCTGCCGGATGTAGACGGTGGTCTGGCTATTGATCCGACACATCCCGGCAATCTGCAAAGGATCGACTGGTTCACCGACAAATTCATCTCGGAAGGTTTCGAATATATCAAACTGGATTTCTTGGCGCATGGCTCGCTGGAAGGACAGCACCACAATCCGGATATTACAACAGGGATTGCGGCTTATCACTATGGCATGTCTTATTTGCAGCATAAGATCTCACCAGAAGTAATCGGACGGCCATTTTTCATAAACTTGTCCATCGCTCCATTATTTCCGTATGCATTTGCCCACAGCCGCCGTATTTCCTGTGATGTCTTCGGTACACTTGCGGATACGGAATATATGCTGAACTCGTTGACACACGGTTGGTGGATGAGCAATACGCTCTATCGCTACAATGATCCGGATCATTCGGTGTTATACAAGAGCTTCAATCAGGAAGCTACTGGCTGGCATGAAGGACGTAGCCGTCTGACCGCTTCAGTTATTGCCGGTACGGTGCTCCTGCTCGGGGATGACTTCCGCAAAGAGGAAGCTGCCGAACGGGCAAGAACTTGGCTTGGTAACACGGATATTTTGAACGTTGCTCGTATGGGCAAAACCTTCCGTCCACTTGAAGGTGATCTGGGGAAGCTTTCTTCTGACGTGTTTGTCCTGGAATCGCCGGAAGAAAAGTGTTTCTATCTCGCCGTCTTCAACTTTGATGCTGCACAGGCTGCGGAGAAATCCATCTCGCTGAAACGGGCCGGGCTAAACGCCAATGCCCTATACAATGTGCAAGATCTGTGGGAAGGCTCACAAGGGGAAACGTCTGGAGGGCTCACGGTCTCACTGGAACCGGCGGAATCCAAAATCTTTAGATTGACTGTGAAGGGAAACTGACTGGGCGAAAAGACAAACCAGAGCTGTGTATCGGTTTTAGGATATAAAAACAAAGTCAAACGCGCGCTTTTGTATCTCACAGATCGCGCGTTTATCTATTTTGGGAACGAGTCTATTTTTAAAGATAATCATTATTGGACTGGAGGACATGATATGAACGATTTTACTTTATGGTATTCAACTCCTGCTGCGGATTGGTCTCAAGGCCTGCCGCTGGGCAATGGTAGGATAGGAGCAGTGGTTATGGCGTCTTCGCATCGTGAGGTGTGGAGTATGAGCGAGGTTACCTACTGGTCAGGACAGATTGACCCGGAGTATCCTCCGGCAGGAGGCAAGGCTGCATTGGAAGAGATGCGCAGCTATTTTTTCTCGGGTGATTATGATGAAGGGGATCGTCTTGCCAAACAGCATCTGCAGCCAAAGAAGCGTAATTTCGGCACCCATCTTGGATTATGTGAAGTTGTTATTGATTTTGAGAAGAGGAATCGGGGTTCTGATGAAGCTGGAAGCTTCCAACGTGAGCTGGATCTGACTCATGCACTGGCTGGGGCGTTCTGGAAAGATGAAGATACCACGATTCGACGTGAAGTTTACGCTTCTCACGCCGATGATATAGTGGCCTCCCGAATTTGGAGCGAAGCTCCTGGTGGCGTATCCTTTACGCTAGGTTTGGAAGGGGGAACGGAATCATTCAAGGTTGCAGCCTTAGATGACAACACGCTTGAATTCCAAGGACAGGCAACGGAAAATGTACATAGTGATGGAACTTGCGGCGTATGGGCCAAGGGCCTGTTAAAGTTGGTTGTATCCGGGGGGACCATCGCTAGGAAAGATGGAAACCGATTGACCGTGACCGGAGCGGATGAGGCTTGGATTTATTTTAGTGTAAGCACGGATTATCGTCGTACAGATTCGGATTGGAAAACAGAGAGCAATTATACGCTGGTGAAAGCTTTAAATAAAGGTTATACCTCACTGAGGGAGGATCATATCCGCGATTACTGTGAGCAATTTGACAAGGTAGATATTCAGCTCGGGGGCAAGGGGAAATCCAGCCTCACTATAGATCAGCGTATTCGTTTGTTGGAACAGAGTGGTGGGGATGAAGATCCGCAGCTGTTCGCCTTGTTTTTCCAATATGGACGGTATCTGACCATCGCGGGATCTCGCGAGAACTCTCCATTGCCACTCCATCTCCAGGGAATCTGGAATGATGGTGAAGCGTGCCGAATGGGCTGGAGCTGTGATTATCACCTTGACGTAAATACTCAGATGAATTATTACCCTACAGAGATTACAAATCTGAGGAAGAGTCATCTTCCGTTATTTCGGTATATTGAGGATCTGGCACAGGCGGGCAGGGAAACGGCTCGTCATGTGTATGGATGCGACGGATGGGTCGCTCATGTCTTCTCCAATGTATGGGGCTTTACGTTGCCTGGATGGGAAACCTCGTGGGGGCTGAACGTTACAGGCGGATTATGGCTGGCTGCACACCTGATTGAGCATTATGAGTACAGTCAGGATCGTGTTTTCCTAGAGAATGTGGCCTATCCTGTACTTAAAGAATCCGCGGCCTTCTACCTGGATTACATGTGTGAGCATCCTCGGAACGGTTGGCTGGTGACGGGTCCTTCCAATTCGCCGGAGAACCATTTCTATCCCGGTAATTCGAGAGAAGGGACACAACAGCTGTCCATGGGAACGACAATGGACCAGATGCTGGTGCGCAGGCTCTTTGAATTTTGTCTTAATTCAATTGAACTTTTGAACAAAGACGAAGAACTCGGACGCAAGGTGGAAGAAGCAATTGGCAAGCTTCCACCTCTACAGATCGGCAAAAAAGGGCAGTTACAGGAGTGGCTTGAGGATTATGAGGAGGCGCAGCCGGAGCATCGGCATTTGTCTCATATTTATGCGCTGTATCCGGACAGTCGGATTACACCTGACCGTACACCGGAACTCAGTGCGGCAGTACGGATAACGTTGGAGAACCGCATGGTCCAGGAAGAGTTGGAGGATGTTGAATTTACAGCTGCTTTGTTTGGACTGGGTTTTGCGAGATTGCATGATGGGGAGACGGCATATAAACACCTCTCACATTTGATCGGCGGCCTGTGCTTCGATAATCTGTTCACCTATTCCAAATCCGGAATTGCTGGAGCAGAGAGTAATATTTTTGTCGTTGATGGAAATTTCGGCGGTACAGCTGTCGTAGCGGAGATGCTGCTGCAAAGTTATGCGGGTGAGATTCACCTTCTACCAGCGCTGCCACAGGCATGGAGCACAGGCTCGATAACCGGGCTGAGAGCAAAAGGGAATGCCGAGGTTGACATCGTCTGGGAGAACGGACAGTTAATTTCTACGAACATTCATACTTTCTCTGCAGGAACGTTCACCATTTGTTGGGGCAAACATAGAACAATCCTTCATGCCGAAGCCGGCGAAAGTTACTATTTCAATAGCGAGCTGCAGTTGGTAAAATAACGATCTATACTTGAAAATAACTTTCATTTATATGGACCATGGTCCCACGGAGGGAAAAACATATAATAGAGACAGAAAGATACAAAGGGAGGGGACGTTGATGTACAGTATTTTTTTGGTAGACGATGAAGAACTGGGACTTGAGATGATGAGGGATTATATCCGTTGGGAAGAGATGGGTATCTATATCATGGGAACGGCGAGTAACGGCAGGGAGGCCTTGGAGAAGATTGAGGCCACCCAGCCTGATATTGTTCTTACCGATGTTCAGATGCCGATCATGAACGGTATTGATCTGGCGAGAAAGATACATGAGAGCTACGACTCGATCCAGGTGATGTTTCTGACCGGACACGATGAATTTCAATATGTAAAATCGGCTATCAACGTAGGGGCCGTGGGATATATGCTAAAACCTTTGGATTTAAATGAAATTGAAAGCGTTGTCAGTAAAGTTAAACAGCGTTGTGACGAAGTTGGAATTAAGAACCGTTCCATGGAGGCGGCCAAAGCCAATATCCTGAAGGAGTTATCTTACGAAAAAAATGAGGATCGTGGTATTGATCTCGCTTTTAGTTTCAGCCGTTTAACCCGGCAACCTGAGACCACCCGATATGCAATGGCCTTGTTTAGTATCGATCCCAAGGAGGCCGAAGGAGAACAGCAAAGTCTGGAGGAATGTACAGGGCGGCTGGTGTCTTTTCTCGATCATTTCTTCAAGGCGAAGAACCTGAAAGCGATCTTTGTGGATTACAAGGAAGGAGAGACCGGTGTATTTATGGAAGCGGCCCAGCAGCCGGGACATTATGCGTGGGAGGATTTGGCTGAGGCTATCCGTAGTTCCCTGGATTTTACGGTGACGGCTGCTGTAGGCGGACAAGAGACCGCGTTATCCCATATTCACTGTCTGTACGAAGAGACACGAACCATCTTGAATGAGCGTTTCTATGAAGGTACAGGCACAATTATTCATGCTGGGACCGTTTCGAATCAGTTTTATACAGAGCATATGCCCCCTTTTGATCAAAAGGAATGGTTCGATTCCATTAACCGACTGGATTTTGAATGGGCGGCACAGAAGCTGCACGGGTATATTGAGGGATTGGCAACACTGAGAGTCAAGAAAAAAATCATCTGCGACTGGTCGATAGATCTCGAGAATGAACTGCTGGAGCAGCTTCATAAACCTGTTCCGAAGCGGGCTGAGCTGTATCATTCCATCTATAATGCACTGACTCTGCATGAGATCGAGGATCTGATTCTCGGTACTGCGGAAGATGCGGTGAGCATGCTGGGCGAGCGGTTTATGGACAAAAATGCAAAATTGATTCACAAGGTCCGTACCCTCATCGATCAGAATTACAATCAGCCGATTACCATCAACAGCCTATCTGATCAGGTCTATTTGTCACCGAACTATTTGAGATCCATTTTTAAGGACAAAACAGGGATGACAATTCACGATTATCTGACACGCATCAGACTGGATAAAGCCAGGGAACTGCTGGCAGACGGCTCGCTCAAGATTCACGATATCGCGCAGACCGTGGGCTATGAGAGTACATCCTATTTTATTTCTCTATTCCTGAAGACACAGGGCGTAACACCCAACGAATACAGGAAAAGTATATGACGATAGAGGCTGTCTGGTAATGATGGTATTGATATGGCAAATGAAAGAGGCTTTCCTGTATGAATAGTAACATTGTGGTATGGAACATCCCCCTCCTCCTTTTTACAATTAGGCATATAGGAAAGGAAGGGGGAGAGAGGGGATTTAACAGCTCTTTATGAAAGCGATTACAGACAATAGCTGTGAACCACTGCAGGAATAGGCATAGGGAGACCTAACTCAATCATTAGAAAATGGAGGCATGTTATGTTGGGACGGATGATGAAAAAAGGATTTGTGTTCTTTATCATTTTTTGCTTGGTAGTTGGCGGGGGCCAGTTCGCCCGAACAGCTCACGCCGATGATATGAATACCTATGAAGCCGAAGCGGAAGGGAATACTTTGCTAGGTAACGCGATGATCTCTGATAGCCCGACGGCTTCAGGCGGCAAAAAGGTCGGAGGCATGTACCAAGGCAGTTCCTTGCAATTTAACAATGTCACTGTAAGTGAAACAGGAAATTATAGAATTTCCGTTTACTACATTTCAGGTGATTCGCGGCCATTCAATATTAGTGCGAACGGCGGGGAGAAGCAATTTGAAGAACCGTCCAAGACAGTCGACTGGGATACGGTGGGAACATATGATGTGACCCTTCCGTTGAACGCTGGAACCAACACCATCCTAATTGATGACAACAACTGGTATTCTCCCGACATCGACAAGATCGTGATCCGCGGTTTGGACAGTGGCCACCCGGGAGAAGGGGGCGGAGACGACTGGAAGAAAAATTTGCATGGTGCAATTATTGAGGCAGAAGCGGCCGACAACATTTTGAAAGGCAATGCCAAGGTGGTAGACAGCAGCATTAGTTCGGGTGGGAAGAAAGTAACCGATCTGAACAAAAACAGTTCACTGCAATTTACGAATATCAACGTACCGGCAGATGGTACATATTTGATCCGAATATCTTATATTTCCGGTGATCAGCGACCTGTTTATATGCAGGTGAACAATGACACGGACGAGATGATTGATCTGCCCAAAACGGCAAGCTGGGACACGATTGGCATGTATGATGTGGAGGTATCTCTTCATAAGGGTGTCAATACCATCACGTTCTCGGATCATGACTGGTACTCCCCTGATTTGGACCGAATTGAAGTGATTCCGTATACAATTAGTTATGAAGCCGAAGATTCGGACAATATGCTGACTGGTGAAGCGCGTGTAACGGACAGCCCAACAGCATCAGGTGGCAAAAAGGTCGGATATCTGAATGGCGGGAGCTCCTTAACGTTCAATAAGATTATAGCCCCGATGACAGGTAATTACCGTGTTACGGTCGCTTATTTTTCCGGTGATCCGCGCAGTTTCTATGTCCGCGCAAATAACGGGGAAGAGCAGTTCCACGACCTGCCCAAAACACCGGATTGGGATACGGTAGGTACGTATGATCTTACACTCCCATTAACTGAAGGCGAGAATACGATTACCTTTTCAGACAACAATGGCTATTCTCCCGATCTGGACCGGATTATCGTAGAGCCTGCGATAGAGACAGAACCCGAAAATCCAGGTGAAGGAGATGACGATCTGGGAACACCGGTTGACTCGCAACGATACGGGGATATTACGGTGACTGATTACACTCATGGTCTCTTGGTATCGAACGGACAATACGAAGTGTCTTATAATACCCAGACTGGATTCGTCGGCTATAGCTGGGCAGAAGGGCAGAAGATGCGGGGGATTTTCAGCAGCATTAAACTTGGTGAGAGCCTTGTGGAAACCAAAGGGTATGAGAGTCATACGAGCGGTGGAGCACCGGTGGAGATTCAGGATGGATTCGGCAAAGGCGTTGAGTTGAACTTTGTTCATACTTCGACTGGCAAACCAACCCTGAAGCAGGTCTATCGGTTTTATGAAGATAAATCGTATTTCCTCAACCGTCTGGACGCCATCAGTGATACAGAGATCCAGAGTAATTACATGTCACCAATTACCGTGAAAAATACGGGTGGTGTGGATATCGGCGTCAGCTCGGATAACCGCGTGCTTACGGTGCCTTTTGACAACGATGCATGGATTCGCTATAAATCTCAAACGATGAACCGGGCGGATACCAGCTACGAGATGACAACGGTATTCAATAACTCGACACGTAACGGTCTGGTGATCGGTTCAGTAACCCATGACACCTGGAAGACCGGTATTGACTGGAAAGGCTCAACTAATCGTCTGAATGAATTTACTGTGTATGGCGGGGCAGCGAGTGACGTTACCCGCGATTCCCAGCCACATGGCAGCCTGTCCGGTACTGAACTGTCCTCACCACTGATTATGGTAGGTGGTTTCAGTGACTACCGCACAGGGCTTGAAGAATACGGTAAAGCCAATGCGATTATCACACCTCCGCTGGCGTTGAATCCAGAGCTGCCACAAGGTGTTCCAGTGGGCTGGAATAGCTGGGGAGCTTATGATAGCGGGCTGTCGTATCAGAATGTAGTGGATATGTCCAATTATTTCAAGAACAATCTTAAGAAGTTCAACAATAACGGCAATGTATTCATTAATATGGATTCCTACTGGGACAATCTAAGTGATGCTGAGCTTGCCCAAGCCGTATCTGTCATTAAGGACAATGGTCAGCATGCAGGCATCTATTGGGGACCATTTGTGTATTGGGGCAACGATATGAGCCAAAAAGTAGATGGTACCAACGGGCAATATACGTATGGTGATATTGTGCTCAAGGATGCTAAGGGGGAACCTCTGCCGACACTGGACGGAGCATATGCACTGGATGTGACACATCCGGGGAGTCAAATGCGCATGAATTATTTTCTGGATAAGTTTAAATCACTTGGATTCACATTCATCAAACTGGATTTCCTAACACACGGCTCACTGGAAGGTCAGCATTATGATACAACCGTGACGACAGGAATCCAGGCTTACAATGAAGGGATGCGTTATGTCGAAGAGCGATTGGATGGGAAAATGTTTATTAGTGCGTCCATTGCACCGATCTTTCCAAGTCAATATGCGCATAGCAGACGGATCTCTTGTGACACCTATGGCAAAATCAATGAGACGGAGTATATGCTCAATTCATTGACCTATGGCTTCTGGCAAAATGGAACGATCTATTCCTATACAGACCCTGATCATTTGGCATTAAGTAGAGCATCAAGCCTGGAGGAAGCCCGCAGCCGGGTAAATTCCGGCGTGATTGCCGGTACAGTAATGCTGGATTCCGATGATGTGAACGATCCGAAGGCACAGGAATACATGACGGCATTGTACAATAACACGGATGTTCTTCAGGTGGCGCTGAAAGGGAAAGTATTCAAACCACTTGAAGGAAATACAAACGCCAACGCCGCAGATACGTTTGTTCTGAAGGACGGCAATGATTATTACCTTGCCGTATTTAATTACAACGCCAATAGTTCAGCAAACAAAACGATCGATCTGGGCCGCGCCGGATTGAATGATTCCAAAACCCTATACTTTAAAAGACTTGTGGACAGGTGAATCTTCGTCAGCCACGGGTTCATGGTCCATCTCGCTGGGTCCAGCTGAATCGAAGTTGGTTAAATTGACCGAAAAAGCAGTCACCCCGGAAAATCCAGGCAACCCAGGCAACCCAAATAACCCAAGCAACCCAGGGAACCCAGGCACTCCTGGCAACAATGGCAATAACAACAATAATATTAGCGGAAACTCCGGCAGCACCGCTGCTGAAGGGAACGATACAGCAACACTGGTCATTACAGCCGATATGCTGAAAGTGGACAGTGGGGCAGGGAAAGCCGTTGTGGACATCAAGGCTGGTACTCAGGAGCTACAATTGTCATCTGCTGTTTTACGCCAGCTCGGCGACCATACACTGGAAGTGAAATCAGGCAAGCTAACCCTGCAAGTACCTGCGAGTTTGTTCCAGCAGCTGTTGAGCAAGCTACCAGCGGGGCAACAGGAAGATCGTACGATTTCCTTGAAAATGGTTCCGCTTGGCAGCAAGGCCAAGGAGGTCGTTGCTGCAGTGGAGTCATCTTCCCGGGCAACGGTTTCCCTTAAGGGTGAAATCTATGAATTTAGCCTTTCAGCAACAACTAAATCTGGTGCAACCGAAACACTCTCTGCGTTTGATCATCCAGTTACGCTAAGTCTGGCAGCGGCTGAAGGCTTCGACCCTTCACAGGGAGGAATATATTATATTAACGAAAATGGGACATTGGAATTTCTCAAATCGGATTACGTGAATGGCGTATTAACAACTAAAGTGAGCCACTTCAGCAAGTATGCCGTTCTGGAACTGAATCGGACGTTTACCGATGTTCCGGCCAATCATTGGGCCAGCTCTGTAATCAGGGAGTTGGCAGCAAAGGGGTATGTCGAAGGCACAAATGAAGATCAATTTGAGCCAAGACGTGCCGTCACTCGCGCTGAATTCACCGCCATGCTCGTTCATTCTCTGGGACTGACCGTAGCGGGGAAAGTACAATTTACAGATATAGCGACAGATGCCTGGTACGCGGAACCCATCTCGATTGCGACCCAAGCCGGTATTGTCAACGGCCGAAGCGCAACCCGTTTCCAGCCGGACGCACGGATTACCCGAGAGGAAATCACGGTGATGCTGATGAAAGCCTATGAGCGGAATGTTGGGAAAGTACGGCCTGTTGGTTCTACAGACATCTTGTTTACAGATATGGCTCAGGTTTCTTCATGGGCAACGGCTTCGGTGAAGGATGCAGCCCGATTGGGACTGGTCCAAGGCCAAAGACAGGGACAGTTTGTGCCTAAAGGGATTGCTTCCCGGGCAGAAGCGGCTCAGGTCATCTATAACCTGATTTTGAAGTAAGCTTTAAGGCTGCGAATTATATCGCAGCCTTATTTTCATAACTTTGAAATGACAGATGATTTCCCCTATGGATTATAAGAATGCGATATGGCTAATGTAACTCCTTCTTCCTACAATAATAAGTATGTTCACAACATACAGCACGAGGGTAACAGGAACTCGAAAGGATGATAAACTTGACGATTCAATATAATGAACAGCTACGGATATTTGCAATACAGACGCAAAATTCGTCCTACATTTTCGGAATTAATGAGAGAGACCATCTCCAGCATCTGTATTGGGGTGACCCCGTTGACATTGAGGACAGCGCTCCGTTGCTCCAACTACAATCCCATAGCTCTTTTGACGCGGAAGTGGAGAGAGAGGTGGAGGAGTACAGCTTCTGGGGAGGTGCATCTTATACAGAGCCATCTCTGAAACTGCGCATGCCTGATGGTGTCCGCGATCTTCAGGTAAGGTATGACCGTCACGAGATCATAGAACAGGATGGCAGACAGACGTTGATAATCACGTTGAAGGATCAGGTGTATGCACTTGAGACGCAGCTGATATATCGGGTCATCCCGGAATTCGATCTGGTGGAGCGTTACGCCAATATCGTAAATACGGGACAGGAGGAAATCGTGCTGGAAAGCATGCAATCCGCAGCCTGGACTTTGCCATATCTCCAAGATTACCGCCTGACGCATATTACGGGGAAATGGTCGGGTGAATTCCAACTGCGCAATACCATTTTGACAGAGGGGAAAAAGGTGCTTGAATCACGGAGAGGTTTTACCGATGGCCATGCCAATCCATGGTTTGCCATAGATGATGGTCTTTCCACAGAAAGCGGCGGTGGGGTATGGTTTGGTGCTCTTGCCTGGAGCGGCAACTGGAAGATTGTTGCGGAGAAGACCCCATTCACGCATGTACGGGTAACAGGTGGCATCCATGATTTTGACAATGAATGGTTGCTGGGTGCGGGCGAAACGTTTGAGACGCCTGTCTTTGTCGGCGGATTCAGCCCAGAAGGCTTTGGCGGAATGAGCCACCGCTTGCATCAGTACCAATACAATTACATACTGCCGCGCAGTGAAATCGGTAAAGTGCTGTACAACTCCTGGGAAGCTACCTATTTCGATGTTAATGCCCAGAACCAAATGGCACTTGCCGAAAGGGCAGCCAAAATGGGTGTGGAACTATTCGTTGTGGATGACGGCTGGTTTGGGCAGCGGCATTCCGACCGTGCGGGGTTGGGCGACTGGAACGTGAATAAGGAGAAGTTCCCGAACGGACTTGTTGAGCTGATTGACCGGGTTCATGGACTTGGGATGGAATTCGGCATATGGGTGGAGCCGGAGTCGGTCAACCCGGATAGTGATCTCTACAGAGCACATCCGGACTGGGTATATCATTTTGAGACACGGGGACGTACGGAGCTTCGTAATCAGCTGCTGTTGAACATTTCCAAGCCGGAGGTAAAGCAATACATTATCGATTTTATGACCGAACTGCTTGGCAACCATGAGATTAAGTTCATTAAATGGGACATGAACCGGACCATCACGGAGCCGGGCATGAAGGGTCACCCCATTAACCGCCAGAAAGAAGTATGGGTAAGGCATGTCCAGAGTCTCTATGATATATGGGCACAGCTGCGAGCCAAGTTCCCGGATGTCGAGTTTGAGACTTGCGCAGGAGGTGGCTCGCGAATTGATCTGGGCATCTTCCGTTATGCCGACCAGTCCTGGCCGAGTGACAATACGGATGCGTTCGACCGCCTGAGCATTCAGGAAGGCTTCTCGTATACGTACGCACCACGTATGATGACCTGTTGGGTAACCGAGTCACCTACAGGAATGAACGGTCGCAACGTCTCGCTGAAGTATCGTTTCCACAGTGCAATGATGGGCACGCTTGGTGTCGGCTCCAATCTGAACGAGTGGAGTGATGAATGGATTGAACAGTCCGGGGAATTCATCGGTCAGTACAAAGCCATTCGCCACCTGGTGCAATTCGGCAGACAATTCCGTCTGACTTCGCTTCGGCATAAGGGGGTTACTGCTGTCCAGTACAGTGATGCTGCCGCAAGTGACCATGTGCTGTTCGCTTTTCTTCACTCGCAGAAGCTGGGTGAACGGTTACCTAGACTCCGTTTGGCAGGCCTTCAGGCTGACAAGACCTATCTCATTGAAGAACTGGGGTTAACGGGCAGTGGCCGTGCGCTGATGAACATCGGGGTGGAGCTGCCTCTGCGCGGCGATTTCGACAGCCTGGTGTATCGTATTCGTGAGCGGGTATAATAGGATGTTGTAGAACGGTTTAAAAGGAGTGCTTTGCAGGCCGATAACGGCTGCATCGCACTCCTTTTTTTATTGGATCTCTTTTTGCGGCAGACGGATCTGTACGGTAGTTCCCATACCTAGTTTGCTATACACTTTAACACCGTAGTATTCACCAAATTTCAGTTTAATCCGCCGATCCACATTTGAAATGCCATAACCCCGTCCTTCTTTCTCTTCAAACAAAGCCCCAAGCTTCTCTCGCCGCATGCCCATTCCGTCGTCTATAACCGATAAGATGATACTATTGTTCTCGATGACACCCTTGATATGGATATTTAGGGGCCGATCCTGATTCCAAAGAGCGTGGATCACTGCATTCTCCACAAAAGGCTGCAGCGCAAGCTTCACGGTCGAGTAGGGCAGGATCGATTGATCTATCGTGTAGATGATGTTCAGCTTGCCCTTAAACCGTATAAGTTGAATGGCATTATAACTCTGGGTCAGTTTCAGCTCCTCATTGATGGTCAGGATGCTCTTTCCTTTGTTCAGGGATATCCGATAAAACTTGGCCAGGTGAAGAACCATATCCTGAATCTGTGGATCCTGATGCTTCACGGCCAGAGAAGAGATCGAACCGAGTGTATTATACAGAAAATGAGGATTGATCTGAGCTTGAAGCAGGTCAAGTTCGGCTTCCTTGCTCTGTAGTTCCTTCTGATAAACTTCGGTAACCAGACTTTTCAACCGAGTTGTCATCTGTTCGAATGCAAAGTGAAGCTGTCCGATCTCATCACTGCCCATTTGCTCCTCATGAGTAGGGTTGAAATCCCCCCGCTCAATTCGCCGAATCATCCGAATTAACGTTCTGATGCGATTGCTAAACAGCGAAGCAGTAATATAGATGAGCAGCAGCGCCACGCCGATGAAGCCCAGAGAAATTTTGATAATAAGCTGAGAGAGGGATTTGGCATCCTTGATAATACTGTCATACGGAAAAATGGACACCGTTCTCCAGCCATTTTTGAGCGTGTTATAGACCGCTAGAGCCTTCACGTCTTGATATGTTGTATCAAATCTGCCTGAAGGCGTCTCGTCAAAATTCTGATGAAGCAATTCGGGCAGGCTTGTATTGATTAACTGTTTGTCCGCTGAAGACAGAATCATACCCTTGTCATTGATAATAAAAATATCTTTGCCACCTGCTTCTTTTTCCATGAGAGAATAGATGACTGACTCGGAAATTTGAAAGACCAGCATCCCGTAGGGGTACTGATTACTATTGTTGTTCAACAGCCGGGCGAGTGTAAACATGGCAGGACCGTTCTCTGTCTGCGGCGTGGAGAGATGAATAATGTTCCCATAGGATTGCTGCAGCTTGTGAAACAGTTCCGTGTCCTGAACTTCGGGTGTGATCGGCCGGATATAATAATTGTCTTTGGGCAGCGACGGATTATCCGAATAAATGAATGCGCTATCAAAATCAGGGTAGGCAGCCATCACAGTGTCGATTCGATTGCCAATGTAATTATAGACATCCAGATAAGATGGATCATCCTGATACTCGTTTGTAAGGTAATTGGCAAGGCGGTTATCCAAATAAATGGAGGCGGAAATGTGTTCGTAGCTATCCAGTTTGTTCTCCAGATTTTTAGTGATCTGAGCCGTTGAGTTCGTCATGTTGATGTAGATCTGCTCAGTAAGCTTCGTTTTGGTTAGCTCATAGGAAAAATAAACCAACAGCATCATCGGAATGATCGTGACTAGAACAAATACCATAAACAGTTTGGAACGAAAACTCAGGTTTACAAAAGGCATGTACATATATCTTCTATAAAATTGGCGCATCCGGAAGCCCTCTCTTGACTGAATATTCGTTGCACAGTTCATCATAGCAGAGTGAATATGGAAATCCAATCCTCACTTTGCACAAAAACATCTTTAAAAAGCGGTATCTTTCGGAGAATTCAACTATGGCGAGTAATCCGTGTCAAATTTATGATTAATAGGAGAGAAGTTGAATCAAGATATGGCCGACCATGCTGCTGTATAGAAAAAGGGAGGGTACTTAATGCATAAGGTAAGCGCTATCAAAACAGTCAGGAGCAATAATCTGATAAGCAGACTAAAAGAGCAAAAATGGTTATTCGTGCTTATGCTTCCTGCCTTCATTGCGACATTGCTATTTTCCTATGGTCCGATGTTTGGACTATATATGGCGTTTACAAATTATCAGCCGGGTGGGGGATCGTTCTTACATCAGTTCTTCCATGCCGAATTTGTAGGTTTCCAGTGGTTTGAGTATTTCTTTACTACAGGGGATTTCTATCGGGTTATGCGTAATACGCTAGCGACAAGCTTGCTGACACTGTTCTTCGGATTTCCTGCGCCAATCATCCTCGCGCTTGTACTGAATGAAGCGAGACAGGGATTTTTCAAACGTTTTGTACAGACGGTTTCTTATCTGCCGCATTTTATCTCATGGGTTATTGCAGCCAACATTGTGATTACGCTGCTGGCTTCGGATGGAATGCTTAACAATATTTTGGTTCTGCTGGGCATTGTCAAAGAACCCGTTGCATTTTTGCAAAATGGTCCTCTGTTCTGGTGGATTATCGCATTGTCGAACATGTGGAAAGAGATGGGGTTCAGTGCCATTATGTATCTGGCCGCAATCGCTTCCATTAATCCGGAGCTCTACGAAGCGGCCAGGGTGGACGGAGCCAGCCGATTCAAGCAAATGTGGCATATAACGCTGCCATCCATGCGCCCTACAATTGTCATATTGGCTATTCTCGCGGTCGGAGGCATTTTGAATGCAGGATTTGAACAGCAATACCTGCTGCAAAATAATACCGTGCTTGAATACTCCGAAGTTATTGATATTTATGCTTACAAATACGGACTACAAAACAGCATGTTCTCTTACGGGGCTGCTGTGGGAATGTTCAAATCCGTTGTCGCCTTCATTCTTGTCCTTATCGTGAACCGGATTTCCAGAAAAGTGAACGACCAGGCGTTGTTCTAACTACAGAAGACAGAGGGGAGCGCTTGTAATGATTCTGAACCGATTCGGGGATCGTATTTTCAAAATTATTGTATATTTCATACTTATTCTCGTATTACTGGTTACATTTCTTCCGTTTTGGAATATACTCGTTCTTTCATTGAACAGCGCGGAGGATACGGTGCGAGGCGGCGTTTATCTGTGGCCCAGAGATCTGACCTTGGACAGCTATCAGCAGATTTTGAAAGATAGCGAGATTTTAAACGGTCTGTGGGTAACCGTCAAACGAACGCTGATTGGCGCACCGCTATCGGTTCTCGTCATTACGATGCTTGCGTATCCGCTAAGTCGGCGGAATCTAATTGGTCGCAAAGGCTGGAACCTGTACTTTATTTTTACCATGTATTTCAGTGGCGGACTGATTCCGTTCTACATGGTGCTTAAGGCGCTGAATATGATCGATACCTTTTCGGTGTTCATTTTGCCAAGTTTGATGAATGTCTTCTATATGATCATTGTCCGTACTTTCATGGAACAGCTACCCCATGAGATTGAAGAATCGGCGAGGGTAGACGGGGCTAACGATCTGACAATTTTCTTCCGAATTGTGATGCCGCTGACAACACCTGTACTTGCAACAGTGGGACTTTTTCAAGCGATAGGGCATTGGAATGCGTGGTTTGATTCCTATGCGTTCACCTATAGTTCGGATCTGAAGACTCTGCAAGCCGTGCTCGTGAAAATATTGAATCAATTTCAGACCGGTGGCATGATTTCGCAAACGCAAATGCTGGCCAACTCGGCCAAACGAAATGCCGTTTCCAGCGATACCATTCGAATGGCTGCTACGATGGTAGCCACATTACCAATCGTGATGGTGTATCCGTTCCTGCAAAAGTATTTTGTTAAAGGTATGACTTTGGGAGCGGTAAAGAGTTAAGCGATTCCATGATCCGGTTGTGGGACGGACTCGTCCTGCGACCTCTCCTGAAAGGGGGTGGGCCAAGATTGTTTTGTAATTGCTCGATCATGCACTTTAGGAATTTATTCATTGGGAGGAATTAGGGTGTCAATGATAAAGACAAAAAAATGGATTACTATGGGTATGACTGCTGCATTAGTCGTTGGTTTGTTAGCGGGATGCTCCTCTAACGATGGGGAGAACAAAACAGCAGGTAAAGATGGGGAACAAGGCCCGATTACGCTGACCTGGTTTGATGGCAATACCAAAGGAGAACCATTTACCGATGCAGTTGCCCAGGAAATCACCAAAAAGACGGGCATAGAGATCTCCATCCAGCAGCCAACAGGTAATCCAACGGAAAAACTGAGCCTGATGCTCGCCAGTGGTGACTATCCGGATGTAGTAGTCATGAGCCGGGGAGATGCTTCCCTCGACAAATACATTTCAAGTGGGGCATTCATTCCACTGGATGAGTTAATTGAGAAATATGGTTCTGATCTGAAAGAAATGTACGGAGATACCTTGACCAAAACACGTAATACAGACGGCAAGAACTACTATCTGGCAAACTGGTATGGACTCGACAGTGATCCGGTCTTCGGTATGCTGATGAGACAGAGCCTGTTGGAAGAGTTCCTTCCGGACAAAGCAGATGGTTCACAGCCCCTCACAACAGACGAATTCGAAGCACTCCTGAAAAATTTCAAAGAGAAATACAATACGATTGATGGCAAAGAGTCCATTCCGATGACGATGAACGGGGAGAACATGGGTGCGAATCTGGGCACATTCAAAGGCATGTGGGGCTTAAAGACGTATTATGACAACAACGGACGTCTGCAATATGATGTCAAGGACCCCAAATATCGCGAGATGCTGTTATACATGAATCGCTTATATAGAGAAGGTCTGATCGAAAAGGAATTTGCGATTAGCAAAACACAGACCTGGATTCAAAAGCTGACGACTGGTGCGGTATTTGCTACCCCAGGTGCATATTGGGACCCGGGGAACGGCAATGCAGCCTTGAAGAAGGATGGCGGGGAAAAGAATCAACTCTTTGCTTACAAAGTTGTTGCTCCAGGTGTAGATCCGGCTCAAACGACGTTTGGCCCAAGAAGTTCGCTTGGATGGGATGCAATCGCCATTACCAAAAACAACAAACACCCGGAAGAAACGATAAAGCTGTTTAATTATCTGGCGAGTGATGAAGGACAGCATCTGCTGCTGTGGGGCAGGGAAGGCGAACAGTACACCATGGTGGATGGCAAGCGACAACCGAAACCTGAATTCCTTCAAAGCTTCAAGGATAATTGGGATGATACGGTGAAGAAAAGCGGCGTTCGCAAATGGTTATGGTTTATCAAAAATGGTCTGGACCCGAACGGACAGCCATATGACATGGCGGTTAAATTCCAACGCAGTGAAGTGGATGAACTGGCCATTAAGAGTCTTGGCGATTCCGTATGGGATACAGCGCAGTATGACAACCTGAATCCGGATGGGGGAACACCTCAAGCTCTGACGGCCCAGAAAGTGAAGGATATTATGGATCAGAGTATTACGAGAGCCATTATTGCCCCAAGTGAGGCCGAAGCCAATTCCGTGTTCGACAAGATGCTGGAGGATATGAAAAAGGCTGGCGATGAGAAAGTGGAAGATATCATCAACGAGAAATATGCTCAGCGTATGGAGCTGTGGTCTTCCAAATAATTGGATATCAACTTATAAATAAATACTTATGTCAAAAACCTAATTTTTTAAAAACCCGTTAATCTGTATGAGATTAACGGGTTTTTGTTGGGATCAAAATGATGGGGGGCGGCAGATATTTAAAAATACATCAGAGAATTATGTAAGGGAAATCTCTCTTTTCGGTTTATCTTCATGCAGTAGTAATATTGCAGAAACTGGTGGTCAAAGATCAACTTTCTCTTACAAATCAATGGAGGACACATGAGTCCTCCATTGAATTTACTTGGAGATGAAAATTCAAGTTTTGTGATTCCGTGGGAGTAATAGAAGAGTTTATTCTATTTTGAAATGACCGTAAGTAACCTTTGACCTCATTCACTCTACTGAGTATCGTTTGGAAGTTCATCATTGAGTTTCTGGTAACCAAGTCCCCATGTTTCCATAGAAAATATAATTGGCTTAAGTGAATTTCCTAATTCACTGATCTCCGGGATACTTTTACGAAGTTCTCTCCGAATCGTTGAGTTCCCTTCAAGAGATCCCTCACAACCAATAACTTCCACTTATTACCTATCAATCCAACTGTCGTTGCGACAGGACACAACGGCAACTCTTTTTTTGAAATCACTCCATTAGCCTCCATATAGTTACTATTAGGTTCCTATATAACAAAAAGGTGCCTACTTTCAAAACCAATTTATTGTTTATATCATAGTTCTGTCGATGAAAAAAGCAAATGAGATAAATGAAAGGAGGAGGGGGTGTGCAAGAAAGTTTATGGATGCAGTTGAGTGACTATTTTTCGAATCATATGTTAACGTTCTTGAATTCTTGGAGACAGCATGTAGAGATCAGTTTATTAGCATTGATGGGTTCCACACTGATCGGAATTACTTAGGTACCTGTTGCTTCCTATCATGGGTACTGGAATTAGGCCGGCCCTTGTCGCTCTGATTATTTATGTCTCTACTAGAATCTGCACAAGGTGTAGGGATGTCTGAACGACAAATCAGATGGAAAATCCAAAGTGGAGATAAAATTTAATTGAGGGCAGATGCTTATGAAAATAGAAAGGGGTTTAAATATGACGATTACAGAAAACAAACAATTGATGTATCGTTTCACGAACTTCATTAATACGGCATGCAAAGAACTTGCTGAAGAATTGATTGCTCCAGATGCTGTTTTTTATGTACCTACGCAAAAAGAACCAATGAATGGTCCCAGTCGGTTTTCCACCAACACAAAAAAATCGAAGTAAATGCAATGAATTTTTATCGGATCTCTAATGGCCAAATTAGTGAAGAGTATGGTCAACCCGATATGCTTGGCTTGCTTCAACAAATAGGGGCAATTCCAAAAGCATAGAAACCGACCTTATTCCAACTTTAGTAGGATTTAAGGTCGGTTTGTTCGTTTAAGTGAAGGGACACTACTAATAATGTAATAAGAAAACTCAATATTTCGTGGCGAGACATTGGTTTTAACAAATCCTTTACTAATCCTAACTGTCAATAATGCTCTTGATATTTTTAATTGTTGCAAAGTGCATTGCTTCATGGTAAATCAGAAAACCCAGTAATTGTTCTACATTTGTAAAGGTAAGTCCTGTAGAAGACTTGTAATGAGGATTGATTTCTTCTTTCAATTTGCTTAAAAGTACCGATTCAACCCTTTCAATTTGTTCAGTTAACAAGTCGATTATTTGAGACAACGTTGGAGGCTCTATATTCCATTCAGACGGTTTAGTTCCTGGTTCAAACAACTTACTAAAATTAGCAGGATATTTGGTTTCTTGCCCAGTAAGTTGGAAAGCGAACTTCTCATGTATAACATACATGTGGCCTAGATTCCATTTTATATTGTTTTTCAAACCTGTTGGAATTATTTCCGAGGCAGAGTCATTTATATTCCTCACATAATCAATTGCCTGACGGCGAACAAATCCCAATTGTTTTGCGACAAAATTGCTCATGATATTGCCCTCCGATAAAGTCGCTAATGAAATCGTTAAGAAAAAATCACTTGTTTTTTGGGGTGAAGAAATTCCGCCAGTTTAACACTTTTGTGTCAGTGACCAGAGTTGCTTTTAGATACATAAGTTGAGACTCGTTGTGACAGATTTGCCAACGTACGTTCAAAATAGGATTCATCATTAAGTGCTCTACTCAGAATTAATCCCCCTTGAATACTAGCAATTGTTTCCTCTGAAATTTGGTCAGCAGTCTCTTTAGAGATACCTGTTTGAACTAGTGCCGCGCTTAGGGCTTCAATCCATCTTATAAAATATTGCCGAATAACAGCAGCGAATCGATCTCTTGTCTCGTCCAAAGCGAATGCACCAATAAGGCATATACGCTGACCAGATTGAAAATAAGTATCGACCTCTTGCCACATATGATCAATGGCTACCCGGGCTTCATTCTTTTCGAGCGGTTCAAAAATGTTTTTGATAAACCATTGATCAATATGAGCAAGAATTTCAGCAGCCATCTCTTCTTTTCCACCCGGAAAGAAATAATATAAGCTTCCTTTAGATAGACGCGTACGGGCTGTAATTTTACTCAAAGTTGCACCCTCATAACCTAATTCACGAAATACCTCAGTAACGAGAGGGATGACATCAGATTTTTCAAAAACAGTGCGCGTCATAGGTTTAACTCACTAAGGCTTGGATGTTCAGTAGGGCGCGTACCGAGAGGCCAATGAAATTTGCGTTCTTCTTCCTTAATCGGCATGTCATTAATCGAAGCAAATCTACGTTGCATTAAGCCGTCATCAGCGAATTCCCAATTCTCGTTCCCATACGATCTGAACCAATTGCCACTATCATCATGCCATTCATATGCAAATCTTACTGCAATACGATTATCCGTATATGACCAAAGTTCCTTAATAAGGCGATAGTCCAGCTCTTTAGCCCATTTTCTAGTTAGTAAAGAGACAATTTCTTGGCGGCCTGTTATAAATTCGCTCCGATTTCTCCAATAACAATCCTCAGTATACACAAGTGCGACCCGCTGAGGGTCTCGGCTATTCCAGCTGTCTTCTGCCATACGAGTTTTTTGGATTGCTGTCTCAAGAGTAAATGGGGGAGTTAGAGTGTTCATTCATTTTTCCTCACTTTCTATACCGTTTGCACTAATATAAACCGATCGGTTTATAAATGCAAGTTTACATCCCAGATTCAATACAAATATCGAATCGGTTCAGATTCATAATGTACCAAGTAATCTTATGCATAGTGGCTCTTTCTGTGTATTACCATTGATCAAGAGGGTGTTCATTCTTCATATGCATATCCTATGAAACAATGAAAGACAGAACGTCTCCTCTATAGGAGACGTTCTACTTTTTCTCTCATTTTATTCTTTTAGCTAAAATCATCAGTCGAACTTAATTTAACCTTGCAAAAATTCGATCAATGCTGCATTAAATTGTTCGGAATGGGTCGCATTAAATCCGTGTGGTCCACCTTCGACAACGACCAGACGGCTGCCAGGGATGGATTCATGAGTACGTTGTCCACTCACCTCCAAAGGCACGATGGCATCTGAATCGCCATGGATAACCAGTGTTGGGATGTTGAACTTCTCCAGATCCTGACGGAAATCAGTAAGGGCAAAGGCCGCAATACAATCCAATGTGCCTTTTGGTGAAGCCAGAGCTGCAATATCACGGTTATAGATACGGAATGGTTCGCTCACGAGGTCTGTACGGTCTCCAGCAGCGAAAAAGTTGTTTGTGAAACCATCCAGGAAAGCTAAACGATCCGCTTTTACCCCGTTTTGGAATTCTGCAATCGTTGCATCATCCAATCCTCCTTGAGGATTGTTTTCGGTTATATAGAGATAGGGAGGAACCGCTCCCGCAAATACGGCTCTAGAAACGCGTTCTGTCCCGTAGGTCCCCACATAACGTGCAACTTCTCCGCCACCCATGGAGAATCCGACTAATGTGGCATCACGCAGATCAAGGTGCAGTATCAATTTATGCAAATCCGAAGCAAATGAATCATAGTCATAACCATCCCAAGGTTGAGAAGACTGACCGAATCCACGACGGTCATATGTGATAACACGGTAGCCTGCTTCAATTAGGGCAGGAACTTGCTTCTCCCAGGATCGCCCACTCAAAGGCCAGCCATGAATCAGAATAATTGGTTTTCCCGTACCACGATCTTCATAATACAGTTCAATTGGTTGTTCATTCTCAGCGCCTACATTTACTTTAGCCATGGAAAATACCTCCATTAGTTGTTATATTTTTGTTTAGACAGAAGCTATAAGCTCAGAAACATGAATGGGGGCTTGTTCATGGATCGCCTCACTCTCTATACTGTTTGTATCAGTATAAACCGATCAGTTTATACTTGCAAGTTCATATCCTAGCGTGGGTACTTAGTTAATCATCGACATATTCCTTTGAAAAGCGCGAAAGGTTGATGACGAATATTTGAATCTATGGGAAATGAGCATTTTGGAAAGAGATTGGCTAACACAAAGAAAGTAATTAAATGCTAAAAACCGTAATTAGCGGTTGTCGAATCCCACCCAAGATTATCAGCATTGTCAGCCTACTTCACAAGATGAACAAAAGAGAATTTAAAATGAGAAAACTCGTTTTATTTTTGCACGCATCGCTTGACGGTTTTGTAGGAAGGCCGAACGGTGAAATGGGAGTTTGGCTGGTTTCCTACGATGCTGATTTGGAGAAGCATGCGAAAGGAATTCTGAGTTCTGCCGACACTGTCATTAATCTGGCGCAATTGATCAGGGAGCGCAGGAGTATTCGTAAATGTAACTCTACGCCAGTGGATCAGGAGTTAGTTATTGAATTACTTCGTAAGGCTATTCAGCTTCAACCATTTGTTGAGGTTGGCTCGTGGCGTGTAGTATACGCCGGAACTCCTGAATCATCTAAACGGCTGGTGGACTGTATGATGCAACAGATATCACAGAGCAAGCTGGGGAAGCTGATCCCTGGAAAACTAATGGAGGTTTTTATAAAGAGATTAACCGATATTCCCGCGCATGTCATTGTTATGTCCAATGTCCGTACGGATCGACTGACCAATAGTCGGAAAAGAACGCCAGCCCAGCAGAAGTGGACCATATTGCGTGGGCAGAATACATAGGAGAGGGGGATGTAAAAATGAAATTGTCAGATCTGGAAGGAGTCATGGACGGTCCCAGTGAGTTTTTGGATCGAAAGGTATTAAACTGAATGAGCAGAGTTATCATGAAGTATGTAACGCCGATACCATTTTTCCAAAAGAACTATTAAAAGAAATACAGAAATATATCCACGGTAACATGGTTTACGTCCCAACACCTGAAGGCCAACGGAAGAAGTGGAGATGCGCTCGTGTGACTTATGTACATTCTTCTTTTCTGTTCGATATAATTGATTCAAAACACTAGTTAAGAACTGCGCTTAATTAAAAAATAGAGGAGTACTTATGAAAGAAGAAATTATAAAAAAATATTTCTTTATGTGGGTAAGTAGAGATTTTACGTTTTTAGATACGTATTTTTCTGATGATATTATCTACCGCGAATGTTATGGAGCAATGTATGTGGGTATAGAGGAAGTCCATTTGTGGATCAAAAAAATGTTACTGAAGCAAGTTGTCTTAGAATGGAAGATAAAAAATATTCATCAAGTAAATGAAACCTTATTTTTTGTAGAGTGGTATTTTGAAGCAAAAGAAAAACAACTTTATTCATTTGATGGTATATCAATGATTAGATTTGATGGAAATAAAATCCGATTAATAGAAGAGTATGAAGCTAAACATGAAACTTTTAGACCATGTAAGGTTGATTAAAGATGTCGAGGGACAAGAACATGTGCCTTTTTCAGATTAGATATATATCTAATTAATTAAGAGTGCATAACTTCGGCAAGCGCTTCCGCTACTTCCGGGGAAGGGGGAATAATCACTATGTTTATTTGCGTATTTTTTTACTTTTTGTCCTCCACATGTGTACAAAGAATAAAAAAGATGCTACATTGAAATTAGTCTAAACCCCTTTATAACAAGGTTTTCCGCAGAATGACATGTCTCCTGTACAAGGACAAACGTATATCAAGGAGGGAATCGAATGTCAAGTCAAGCATTGGACCAATTTTTAAGTTCAAACATCGAAGATCTAAAGACTAAAGGTCTATATAACTTTATCGATACACTGCAGGGTGCAAATGGTCCTGTTATTCGTATTGACGGAAAGTCCCTAATCAATTTGTCTTCTAATAACTATCTGGGATTGGCAACAGATTACCGCTTGATTGATGCTTCAGTTAAGGCGGCGCAGACATACGGGGCAGGGGCAGGGGCTGTGAGAACAATTAATGGCACGATGGATCTTCATATTGAGCTTGAAGAAAAACTGGCCCGTTTCAAAAAAACGGAAGCCGTTATCGTGTATCAATCGGGATTCAACTGTAATATGGCTGCTATATCCGCAGTAATGGACCAACATGATGCGATTTTGTCCGATGAGCTGAATCACGCTTCAATTATTGATGGCTGCCGCCTGTCGAGAGCCAAGGTGATTCGCTTTAAGCATTCGGATATGAATGATTTAAGACAGCAGGCAAAAGAGGCCAAGGAATCCGGTCAGTACCGTAAAATTATGGTCATCACCGACGGGGTTTTCTCCATGGATGGTGATATAGCAAAGCTGCCCGAAATCGTGAAAATAGCAGAAGAATTCGATCTGATTACTTATGTGGATGATGCCCACGGTTCGGGCGTTCTCGGAGCAGGTGCAGGAACCGTGAAGCATTTTGAATTGTCCGACCGCATTGACTTTCAAATCGGTACTCTTTCCAAGGCGATCGGCGTTGTCGGCGGTTATGTGGCGGGTAAAAAACAACTGATCGAATGGTTGAAGCTGAGAAGCCGTCCGTTTCTGTTCTCGACATCGCTACCTCCGGCTGCAATCGCTTCCTGTAGCGCTTCTATCGACATTTTTATGAATGACAAAGAACTGATCGAGAAGCTATGGGAGAACGGCAATCATTTGAAAAATGGCTTGAGCCGGCTTGGATATGATGTAGGCCAAAGCGAAACGCCGATCACACCTTGTATCATTGGCGATGAAGTAACCACCCAACAGTTCAGCCAACGGCTCTATGAAGAAGGCGTTTACGCCAAGGCAATCCTGTTTCCTACGGTCCCGAAAGGAACTGGAAGAATACGCAACATGCCGACAGCTGCCCATACCAAGGAGATGCTCGACCAAGTGATCTCTGTTTATGAGAAAGTTGGCAAGGAAATGAAGCTGATTTAGTGCATTCGCGGGAGTATATTTCGGGAGGAATGTCTTATGAACAAGATTTTGGTGACCGGAGCACTGGGCCAAATCGGTTCAGAGTTAGTTGTTAAATTACGTGAGATTTATGGTGCGGATTACGTCGTTGCTACGGATCTCAGGTCATCAGCCCACGAAATTACCCGATCCGGACCATTCGAGCTGCTGGACGTGACGAATGATAAGGCGATGTTCGAAATCGCCAAGCGGTACGAAGTGGATACCATCATGCATTTGGCTGCGCTGCTGTCGGCTACCGCAGAGGAGAAACCCCTGCTTGCCTGGAATTTGAATATGGGCGGATTGATGAATGCACTTGAAGTATCCAGAGAGCTCGGTTGCCAATTGTTCACTCCAAGCTCCATTGGATCTTTTGGCCCTACGACTCCGAAATACAATACCCCGCAGGATACGATCCAGCGGCCCAATACGATGTACGGCGTGAACAAAGTGTCCGGCGAACTGCTTTGTGATTATTATTTTCACAAGTACGGCCTGGATACTAGGGGGCTGCGATTCCCGGGATTGATATCTTATATGACGCCTCCCGGCGGAGGAACGACCGATTACGCAGTGGAAATTTATTACGCAGCCGTGACGGTTGGCCGGTATACATCTTATATCGCCAAAGACACAAACATGGACATGATGTATATGCCGGATGCCCTAAACGCTATCATCGATTTAATGGAAGCGGATTCTTCCCGGTTGATGCACCGAAACTCATTTAATGTCACCGCAATGAGCGTGGATCCGGAGGCGATCGCTGCAGCAATTCGAGAGGAGTTTCCCGGCTTTATCCTCGATTATGACGTTGATCCGAAGAGACAGGCGATAGCCGATAGCTGGCCGCATTCCATTGATGCGACGGCAGCAAAAACAGAATGGGGATTTCATGCCCGCTACGACTTGAAGGCTATGACGAAGGATATGCTTTCACAGCTAAGCGAGAGACAAATGCTTCGCAAAGCTTAAATTTATTATAAATTTACTGTGCAAACCGAGTAGAAATACAAAAGAATCTGCATCAAGAGGAGGTTTGGCGTTACCCGGACCTTTTGTTGCAGCTTCTTTTTTTCATCCTCCATCTTGCCAGAAGAAATATGGAATGAAAATTACACATGTAGTAAAACAGTTTGCTGTAATTCACAAATACTAGGTCCTGCTTGTAGTGTTATTGTTAGGCGAATGCAGCTTGTGTGAGGAGAATATCTGTTAAAAATTTTCGGACTGTAATAGAACTCACCAAAAAATGTCCACCCAGGTAAGCAAAATGCGAGCAATTGGTGTATATTTTCAGTGTAATGGAATGGAATAGGCGGGAAATGTACATTTTTTCGGGGGAAGATCTTTAGTATGTGTATAGGAAAGAACAAGCGGGGCTTGTACAATAACATTAGATATTGTAAACGCTTGCTTCACGCCCGAAACTGAAGGAGAACAATTCCAATACCAAAGGAGATGCCTTATGAATCAACAACAACTACCTAAACCCCACCAGCCGCTCGTAACCCACATCTTCACTGCGGACCCGTCCGCCCATGTCTACGAGGGCAAAATCTACATCTATCCTTCCCATGACCTCGATCATGACGAGCCGAGCAATGATAACGGCGACCAGTATAAAATGGAAGACTATCATGTCCTTTCGATGAACAACTTCGATTCCCCGGTGGTCGATCACGGCGAAGCGCTGCATCTGAGAGATATTCCGTGGGCCTCCAAACAACTCTGGGCACCGGATGCTGCTTATAAGAACAATACCTATTACCTGTTCTTCCCGGCACGGGACCATGACGGCATCTTCCGTCTGGGTGTGGCAACATCAGAGTCTCCGGCAGGCCCGTTCACGCCGCAGCCGAATTATATGGAAGGCAGCTTCAGTATCGATCCGGCCGTACTGGTGGATGACGACAATCAGTCATACATCTATTTCGGCGGACTCTGGGGTGGCCAGCTGGAGAAATGGCAGACCGGCAGCTTCGTGCCAGATGCAGAAGGACCGACTCCTGACCAGCCGGCGCTTGGACCGCAAGTTGCACTGCTTAGCGACGACATGCTGTCCTTCCAGGGCAAGCCTGCCGAGATATCGATTGTCGATGAAGACGGGAATCCGATTCTGGCCGGGGATGAGGACCGGAGATATTTTGAAGGACCATGGATGCATAAATATAACGGGTATTACTACCTGTCCTACTCTACAGGCACCACGCATAAGCTCGTATATGCGATCGGCAAGAATCCGATGGGACCATTCACGTTCAAGGGCGAGATTCTCTCTCCGGTTATCGGCTGGACAACCCACCACTCCATAGTGCAAGTTGAAGACAAGTGGTATCTGTTCTATCACGACAGTTCCCTATCGGAAGGCGTCAACCACAAGCGCTGCGTTAAATATTCCGAGCTGAAATACAACGAAGACGGAACGATCCAGAAGATCAATCCTTATCCGGGTGCTGAGTAAGCTGGCAGGTTAGCGGAAACAGATAAGATTACAAGATAAGGCATAACATGAGGCAGCTCCTGACGGGGCTGCTTTTTTGAGTAGAACAGTAAAAAATGATTCTTTCTATAGAGGAGAATAGGGGTAAAGTTACAGGTGCAGATGCCTTTTATTTTTACGAAACATATGTTGAGAATGATCAACGGTTCTTTTTCATAAACAGGATCAAAAAGGGCTGAGCCCGCCCTTAAATAGGATCAGACCTGTTGGAATGACAGCGCAAAACATATTATTGTTAAGTGACAATATAGCAGGAACGTTTTCATATGTCTTATGAAGAAAACAACGCAATAAAAGACAAAAGTTGGCGAATATTTGTCCATTATCCGAAATTTGACACATGAAAATTCTGTGTTATTATGTATAATAATAGAAAAATTACACATTTCAAAGAATTGTTGTAGTTAAATTCGGAAGTTTATTGGATGATTTTGTCATCGTTCTACTTAGCAATTAGCTAACTTATTTTATCCTTCGCAAAAAAAGTCAGATTAGTTTTCGTATGGTACTTTGGAAAAGGTCACAACGTAAAATTACATGACACTCTTCTTGTTCTACTCCATGTTTAAAGAGTAGGTCCACATTTTCATTATCAAATCTCAAGACAGCACTTTTATATTAACCACACTCAAAATGCACTCTCTTTCATTTCACATCATATTTGCTGGACACATCGACAACATAACACGTCAGAATTATTTAAAAAGGATGGTGTTATATATGCGTTCAAACGAAGTAGGGGATCCTTTTCTTTTTGAAAGCAAGATAAAGTCAGAATATGAAAAAATAGAGTCAAATGTATTGAGAATCCTGGAATTAAAGAGGGGACAGCTCCGCTTAAAAATAGATGATAAGATCTGGATTTACAACGGAAATATGCTCCACAAAGCTGCTTTGGCTGAGAAAATGCATACGCGATTAGCTCACAGGACGAATCTGATCACCATTGGAGGTACTTGGGAGACTCGAGGTTTTAGTTCCATCGCTCCTTTAATTTATACTATTATCTCTTTTCTACTTCACAAAGGGGAAGACAAACTTCTAAAAAATCATGCGCCAGAGATCCTGTATCTCTTTCCAGCGTTTAGTTCCGAGCCTCCTTTTGTGAATGCTCAAAAGCTCGAAGACATTGCACTTCCTCCATCACGTCGCAGATTGCATAAAGAATCTGAACAAATGTTCAGAGTTACACAGACCATTGTTAAAGTTTTATTAGACTATACCAAATATCTGGATCATACAAACACCATATTTCTGTTCGATCAGATCGACAGAATGGACGAGCATTCTCTTCGATGTTTCGCTCGGTTGTCAAAATGTATTGATGATCTGCCCGTTGTCATCGTTGCAACCGTATCCGAAGCTAGTGATCTTGATTCCCGTTTCCCAATGGCAGCAGACAGTGATATTCGTATGCACGTGAATCTGGCCGAAAACAGGAATCGACTACTTGAAAGTCTCTACAACCAAATCACCCCTACTGTACATGAGATAACCGATTGGAAAGATGGGTATGAAAGTAAATTCTCATATGGCAACTCACTAAAGCTGGAGCTTACGAACAATGAAACTCAAAAAACAACAAGACTTCTAGACTGCATGGAGAGTGGGGATACAGAACAACTAGACGAGATATTACTTGAAGCTCTGGAGACCAGTGTCTTCACACAAAATTATGAACATGTGCTCTTTCTTGTCAATAAAGTATCCCGGTATATCCATGATCTGAAAAAACAAACCACAGTTGAACTATGGATATATATGGGGTTGTGTTATGCGTATATGGTTGAATACGATAAAGCACTTAACCTTTTTAAGCATGCGCTTACCTTCACAGAAGATAAATTAAAAAAATCCGAATTACACTTGTATATCGCATTACTGTGTACAAAAAGGTTAAACACCCCATTAGTAGGAAGGGAATTTATTGATCAAGCACTCCAAAACATAGCGGATACGACCGGTTCCGAAGTAGAAGTTGAGCGAACTTGGTTACATAACCTAAGGGCACTTACCTACGTGGAAACGGGCGATTTAGCTCAAGCATTTAAAGAATGCAAACAAGGACTTGAACACATAAAGGAAGGTAATCGAAAGGAAGATGCCATCCATATAAAAATAAACTTAATATCCAATATATCTGTTTTGTTTGAATATATGAAGAAAGTGGACACAGCACTCAAACATTGGTCAAAATTCGAAAAGTTTGTTACTCATTCAAGCCCGGTTTTTACGAAGCATTATTTATACAGGAAAGCAGGGTTGCTCTTCAAACTCCAGCGATACGCTGAAGCAATCCAATCATTAAAAGATAGTTATCGCATTGCAAAAGACATGAATGATGCTTTTCATATGGACATCATTGCCAGAAGTCTGGGAGCCATATATTTTGAGCAGCGGCTTTATGATAAAGCGACGCAGTGGTACAGAAGAAGTCTTGATTCCAAGTTACTGCTTATACAGGATGAAGACCTTCCTCGGGTCGCAACGGCGCTAGCGATATGTCTAGAAAAGCAAGGAAATGGGGATGAGGGGAAGCAGGAAATTTTGAACAGCTTAAAAATCCAATCCAAAGGAAGCGCTGCGGAGAAAGCAAGTGAAATCCTTCTAAGATGGGATCAAAAGAAAGATGAGACATGGGAGAGTTACGTAACATGGTCAATCCAAAAACCAGAAACCAAATTGAATCGACCGTTTGATCTGACTAATCTTTATTCTGAAAAACCGGAGAGAATCCGTGTGGGTTAATACATCTACCTGGGAATGGCTAAAGCCATATGTATTACGTAGCACCTCTCTCCCTATAGAAAACATTCTTCAGCTAAGAGTAGTAACAACCAAGGAACATTTTAAACAATGGAAAAAGGCACGTAAAGATTATGAAGATTGGTGCGATCATTGGATTCAAGAGATCCGATCGATTCCAAAACAGAATGTTGTCCTTTCCCATCAACGTAAGATCATCCGAAGAATAGAACATAAGAATCCCTTAACAGACAATGATAAATCTATACTGCTAGACTGGCACATGGAAGAGCATATCCATAATTATTCTCTTAAACATCAACAGATCGCTCAATATGAAATGTTAAGTCGCAAAACATTTGAGGAAGAACTCGAGTTATTACAACAAAAGCTGTTTGAACTGTATCAGTCTGATCTTTATGACCGAATGCTTTATACGATTAACCCGGCATTTTGGAACTTTTATCAAACCTATAAGCAAAAAGATCAGGCGAGCTTTAGTCAAAAAAGACAGATGGGGAGAACCCTCTTCGCCTATCTTCAACGTGTTACTACAAAAAACGATACGATGGGTGAATTCGGTCCCATTAGTTATGGCATTTTAGATCAAGGATCACCCCTAAAAGAAAGAAAGATCATACAGAAAAAAGCATTCATCTCGCATCAAGCGTTGCAAAAAATATTAACTGCAATAAAGGAAGACTTGGGAGAAAAAATAGCGGAATGGAGGCTTCCTTCCTCCTCCGTAGATGGCTTAGATGAATTGCAACGTCTACTTCAATCAGGGGATTACCATTCCCATAAATGGCTCATTACTTTGTCAGAGATCGAGCACTATCTCGATAAGTATGTCAATAGTTCATCTCCTACTGAAAAGAGTAAAACCATAGCTAACCTAGAAGAAATTTATACTCGAATTACGGGAGAGAGTTATCAAGGTAAAAACACCCAATATTTTGCGGATAAAACCTTAGTTTACGAGGAGTGTTATGATCAGCAGTTTATGCCCGTCGTTATTTCGAAGGATCTTTGGCAGGAATTAGACCAAGCCATACTAATCCAAGCAAAACTTCGATTAGAACGGTGGAAGGTATTCCAAAGAACAGCCATGCAACAATTTGAAAAAGTTAGTCATGGCCGTTCATCTATACCAGCAAAGAAATGGATATCGTATTGGCTAAGGAACCCTCCAACCTTAAAAAATCAGTCCATGGTGGAATTTCTAGAGACTTGGTTGGTCGAAGATCAGGGTACTTCCTACATTCAGGTGCCTCAAAGTGTGTTGCAGGAATGGCGAGCAGAACTGAATTCATTTAGATGGCTTCTATCTCCTGACCTTATGATCGCTTGCAGTGAAAGTGACACGGGGATCGAGGTCACATCCATTGTTATAGGAGAACTTCATCATGGTTTTACGGGCGATGGGTGGATGCAATTTTTTAATAAGGAAAAAGGAAAACTACGACAAACCGTACATGAAGCCCTACATGTAGAGAATAGTGCAAAATCGTGGGCAAATTGGATATTTAAACGCACAATGAAAAGCACACCACAGGAATATCCGGGTCTTTCCGTAGAATTAACCGGTGTTTCTGCATCCAGCAAAGATAACATTTTGTCTTTAGACCAACTTGAAGTACGAATTAAAAATAATGAAGTAGCCCTTTTTATCAAAAACACTCATCATTGCTTACATTTTTATGCTCCTGCTCTTGGATTTAAAGAAGAAACTTTTTTTCCGTTTGCGCTGTTCTGTTCACCCATGTTTGATCCACCTAAATCAACATCAAAAGGTAGACACCCATCCCTTAAAGTAGGGAGGGTCACCATAATGCGTGAGCATTGGAGGTTTGAACCTTCAGATTGGGTCGGGGAGCAGAACATATCGGATTGGTTTCAACAGTTTGAACGGCTGCAGACGATCCAAAAAAGATTTCATTTACCAACCGAGGGTTTTCTTCATTTCTCACATGAACAGAAGCCCATGTGGTTTGATTTTGATAATCCTTTTTGTGCAGATATGTTTTTTAACGAAGTCAAAAAAGCAACTTCTTTTATGTTCACGAGAATGGATCCTTCTCCAAAGGATTTATTCATTAAAGATGAGAAGGGACACTACTGTTGTGAGCTGCGTACTTTTGTATATAGAAAAGAAAACTCCATTTAGCGTTAACGATAGTCTTTATTATACCTTGCAAAGGAGGTGATGAAGATGGCTGACACAGTTGAATTAGAAGAATTGGATCTGGAATTAGAAGACCTTGATGATATCGATTTCGAATTGGAAGAGATCGAGGATAAGATTGCCCCTCTAGCCCTTTAGTCACACCAATTTTTGCGTATAGGGATCGGCTTTTACAGCCGATCTTTACGCAAAAAATGAAGTAAAGACTGAACAAAAAGGGGGATATCATGCAGAATATTCACCTATTTGCTGAATACAAGAAAACGGAGCTTCGCGTATTTGACAATCTTGAAAAAAGCGAAATTAAGAACCTGACCGAGATGGGCAGTGCTGTTCGATTGAATCATGGGGCTCATCGACAAGTCATCGCGATCTCGGACTTGAATCCGGATTCACTTTATTCTGCTTCCAAACATCTTGTAAGAGGAGACCCATTACCGTTGTTTAAACATTGGGAGCCCAAACAGGAGAAAGCTTTTGAGGATGATTTAACGGACGAAATAGACAAGTGGAATCATCACATGAATCATTTAGCTCTTCATTTTTCACCAGAGGTCATATCAACAAGAGCTTACTGGAAATCTGTAAAGCAACATGTATGGTTTTTTGCGACAGAAGTCGGGCTTCGAGAAGATATCAGGCCTTGTTTCATGTTGGAGTTGGAAGTACTTGCGAGACAAAATAAGAAAACAACGAAGTCGAGTGTGACGAAGAGCTGGATTTCTCCAAAATATGTAAACCAGGCAGAACTTGAAAAGTTAGTTCTGTACGCTGCAGAATCAGCGTTGGACAAGCTCCATGCAAAACCATTTCACTCAGGAGCATACTCGTTAGTCTTAGGCCCTTTAGCAGCTCCTGGCATCTTTCATGAAGTTGTGGGTCATGGACTCGAAGCAGATATAGCTGCTCTAACAGGCGCTGCATTTCATAACAGTAAAGGTGAAAGAATTGGCTCCGACAAACTTACCATTGTAGATGATCCAACAAGTTTGGGTTTGCCCGGGAGCTATAACATAGATGACGAAGGAATCACCGCCAAGTGCACCACATTAGTGGAAGAGGGGAGAATTTCAAATTATTTAAGTCACCTGCACAGTAAAGTACAGAGCAACGGACATGGACGTGTCATAAATTATGCCCATCCTCCCCTGGTAAGAATGTCTAATACGTTCGTATTGCCCGGGGAAGATGAACCAGAAGAAATCATTTTAGAAACGAAATCAGGTATTTATATAAAAAATGCTTTTAATGGAGACGTAAATATGATCACTGGGGAATTTAAGATTCATGTTACCGAAGGTTATCTCATAGAAAACGGTAAATTAACAACGCCAATAACGCCCTCCATATTAAAGGGGAATGGGCGCAAGCTGCTTCGTTCTATTGATAGGGTAGGGAATGATTTTCAGATTCATGCGGAAGTAAGAGGTGGATGCGGAAAACTAGGGCAATCTCCTTTACCCGTCTCGGCTGGATCACCAACAGTAAGAGTACTTGATTGGGAAGTGCAGGCCATAGACTCATGAGAAGATATGCGGATTATTATGGAACAGAATTATGTCAGAAATCATGGATCATGACCGAAATGGAATCCCTTTATTCGGAGAGAAAAGGATGCGGATCATCGTTACGGAGGTGGAACGATGATCAATTCTATTCATGTATTCGTCCTTTATCCAATTATACAAATGTGAAAAATCAAAATTGGAGTCAGTGGAGCTGTGATACAGGAGTCTCAGGGGTTGTACCACACCGGTCAGACCCAAAGAATATATATCAACCTCATTTGGAAATTTACCAACCCGTCTCAACCCGTACAGTAGATCATATCCTGCGTGAAGGAAAAGAAATGATATTTTCTATCGCTGATCTTATCGTGAGCCCAACCCTATTTTTCGAAACGGAAGAGAAAACGGCCTTTTACCAAGATACGGAGGGAAGAGAACACGAGAAAAGAGAGACTCAACATACCGTTTCTGTTTTGGTTCAAGGGAAATCCAATAGAGCCAGTACAACATTCTCTTTTCGCTCCATGACAGATTTAGATTGGCAGTCACTATGTGGAGAGTTAAATAGTCAACTGCAAACTCAAGCAGAGCGCCCAAAAAGAAGTGTAAATCATTCATCCATCATATTAACGGAGCAGGGAACAGAAGAGCTGCTTAAAGCTCTCGGAAACCTTTTTATTTCTGACTATATGGATACGAATGTACCCGTACTTTGGCAGAAACAAGGGAAACGAATTGCAAGTCCAGCACTCACATTAACGGATTGCGCTCACCTCCCTAAGCTGCTGAGAAGCTCAAGTTTTGATGATGAAGGAGCCCTGTGTAAAGACATTGCATTAATTAAAAATGGTGTATTTAACGAAGCCTTGCATTCACTTTCTTCTTCAACCAGGCATAAACAGATGGCTAATGGCCGAGCGTTTCGTAAAAATTATCAGACTATGCCTAAAATTCAATATACGAACCTGAAGGTAGAGGAAGGCTCCCATTCAACAGAAGAATTGATAACTAGAAACCCATCCGGTTTCTTATTGAATCGCAGCTACGGTGGACATATTCGAGGTGGCAAGCTCGTTTTTGGAGCGGAAGGTTGGAGAATTCATAATAACACCTTGGTAGAGAGATTAACCCAAGTCCAAATTGAAGCGCCTTTATTTCAGATGTTACGTTCAATTGATCCTGCAACAGATGGATACAGCAATACATTAGGTAGAGGATTTATATCTCCATCTTTGTATGTAGAAAACGTATCTGTAATCTATTAAAGAGGTGAGATCATGAAGGTAATGAAATCCGATAAACTCGACCTTTTCAATTGGATAGACCAGGGGGCAGAGCATCAGTGGTTTTCCGCTTCTCCGAGTATTACGGGCCGGGAGCATCAAGAGCTGCCTCCTTCACACGAAAGAAAGTCCATCCTGATCGAGCTAAAAGAGGACACATATCTGCCGGCCAAGCTGCTTTATAAGGTGTGGGATGTTTTAATTGATCCTTATATTGCAAAAAGAATTACCATTCAAAATGCCTACAAAGCTTTGCATCAGGCTCTTAAAGAGGATGAGACAGGCTGGTTAACTCCCCTTCCAGCTCACCCAATGGATCGGCAATTTTCAACCAATATGGAGAAAATACTTCGTATAGCTAATGATACGGTGAGCTGTTTACTGGAGATTCGCGAGCAGACAACCGAAATACAAGTCCCCTGGATTCTACCATTAAATGTCTCTTACTTGGATAAGGTAAGTTTGATATTTTTGCAACGACTTATTTATCGGACGAAAAAACTTCCGATTGCTATAGATACGTATTACTTCTACCAAGAACACATCTCATCTAAAGATCTAGATGCAAATCAACTCATTCATATTCGTGTACGGGATTTTTATAAATCATTAGGTGTAGACCACTTAAATCAAACGGACAAGACCAGATTAAGCAATGAACGGTTCCAACTATTAAAAACACCTTTAGAAAAAGCAGTTGTTTGGTGTGACGGCTACTCAGTATTGGCACACGCAAACCAATTGCTTACTAAGGTATGCAAGGACGAAGAAGAGGCAGAGCTTTTATTCCTTGTTATGCGTGCGTACCTATTCGAGAGACAGCTCTCTGCAGCAGAATCAACACTGCAAAAAATCATTCAAACCAATAAATACTCCAGCAGTATTCGTGCAAGAGCATCGATCTACTATGCATTGTTATTAGCGAATCATATTAAACGTCCTGAAGAAGCAATTCACGTTGTAGATCAAGGGATGACGTTTCTGAGTGGAATGAATGATGAGTCGGCGGTCAGAGAGATGGCTTGGTTACATAATGTAAAAGCTTTAACTTATTACAGGCTTCAACAACTGCCCCAGGCAGCGAAATCCTTACAACAAGTTAAGGTATACATTAAGCAACTAGGGAAGGAGGATACGGTTCTGCTTTCATCTGCATATGCTCAGAACTCAAGCTACCTTTATGAAGCCATTGGAAAAATAGATGCAGCAATACAGACACAGCAGATATTTATCCAGAAAAACGCAGGCCAGGACGACAGTTTTTTAGTTGCACATTGGTTCCGTATTGGATTTCTAGCTGGAAAAAAAGGTGAACTTCATATGGCGCTAAGTTGGTTAGACAAAGCGTACGAAGCTTGTAACCGGATATCTGACCCTTATATGCAAGAATGGATTGCCAGAAGTACAGCATATATATTACTTCAATCAAAGGAGATGGATCGAGCAGCATTATGGCTACAAAGAAGCACAGATCTATGCAAAAAAATTCATTTCCTGCCTGTGTTGATAAGTGTATCTACAGCTCTATATGCAGTCCACCAAATGATTGGTGTATCAGAAGAGCCATCGGAATCACCAATCAGACGAGATGAGAGTTTATCTCCTTCTGAATTGAGGATTAGAAAAGAACAATTAGAACATATCGAAAGAGGGGAGATTGAAGTTTACCAAATCATCCCGAAACCGAATTCAAGATTTTTTTATCCTTTTCATCATTTTTGGTTTTAAGGGAGGAACCTCATTTGTCAGAAATCATACCTTTACGTAAAAATAGAAGTTTTAATTTTTGGGTATCCGCCCAAATTGTTTCGCCAATAGCGGAAAGTTTCTCAACAATTCTAATTACATGGACCATTTGGAAAGAGTCCAATTCAACTACACTCCTGGCTTTAACCCTGATTCTTACGACGATCCCACAAATTATTTTTGGAATGGTTGCTGGAGTCGCAACGGATCGGTTTAACCGCAAGAAAATTGTGATGTTTTGTAATGCAATAAGAGCAGTCCTCATGGTTGTGATGGGACTCTTAGCCTTTTCTAGTCTCTTAAATGAAATCATTTTTATGCTGGCTTCGTTCATATTGGGTTTCTTGCGTTTATTTGCAATGACCGCTTACAGAGCAGCCATGCCAGGTATCGTTCATAAAGAGCAATTAATGAAAGCCAACTCTATCACCAACAGTGTAAGAATGGGCTTTTGGCTGATTGGACCGTTATTTGCTGGATTCTCATTAACCTTACTTAGTACCGGTCAAATTATGATTATGAACGCGATCCTATTTATTATTTCTGTTTTTTTACTTATGCCTGTGCAGATTAAACAAGTGAAGGTGGAGCATAAGAACAAAAATCTCTTTAAAGAGCTAGGTGTCGGATTAAAACTGGTTTCTCAGGATCGACTTATCTTCTCCATTTTTATCACGTTTGCTGCGTTTACATGTTTCGGTCGAGGGATTGCCCATCTAGGTAATCTGATGGTCTCGAACGAAATTGGATTGGACTCGTCAGGTTTTGGTGTTCTTTCGAGTGCTGATGGATTTGGATACCTCGTTGCAGGAATTATTCTGGCTCGTCTTGCGATTAAAAACAAATATCGTACAATGATGCTCGCTTGGCTAGGCGGCGGAGTCGCATTTCTTTTCATGCCGTTTAGTGATTCTATATGGCTTCCTCTCATTCTGTTGTTCATGGTTGGTTTAACTCAACCCTTCGTCGATGTACCCTTAGTTACTTTAGTACAACAAAGAGTGGCAGATGAACATTTAGGTAAGGTTTTTGGATTTCATACGGTAACCATCTGGATTGGAGAATTCATGGCCTATGCGTTATTTGGATATTTGTTTGGGGCTTTTACCCCTACTATGGTCTATGCAACTTCCGGTTTCATCGTAGGACTTCTGGCGATCGGAATGTTGATCTTTGCTCGAATCAGGCTGAAATACACGCAAGACAACATTCAACAACCAGAGAGCATGGCGAAGAACATCAGTAATTAGGAGGTGCCACAATGACGTTAGAAATGACAACGGATAATCAACGGAAACAATTAGACCAAGGCGAATGGCGTTTCTTCCCGCATGTTATTCTTCGTAGTGCAGGGTTTCCCTTACACTGGTTAAAACAGCTTTCTTTTTCAGTCACATCCGAGTTGATTTATGAAAAGAAAAAAACATGAAGCAAAGTGTAAAGAAGCACTTCAGGATTTTAAAGTCGCACTAAGGACCATGCCTGAATTAACGAATCGACAAAGAAAGAGACTGCATCGCCAACTGGATCTTTATACATGGCCAGAGGGTGAGGGGAGTCGTGAATTACTAAGCAGAATAGACGATCATCAGCTCATAGAAGCAAAGGAAAGAATCAATACATTAAAGGAAATATACAAACAAATAAACACGGTATTTGAAGACGAGTTAATGAGAAACAGGAGACATTTGCAGCAGATATTTATTGAAAAGGTAAATCTTCAAGAAGCGACCTACCTTTCATCTCCAAATGCATATGAAAATGGATTAAACTTGTTTCTAACAAATGAGTTGGATTCATCTCGCACACATAGGCAACGAAAAAAGGAAAAGATGGCAGCGAAATATTTACAGCGGTTCACTTCCAAGAATGAAACAGCCAGTTTCTATGGCCCTGCTAACTACGGCGTGTTTACATTTCAGCCTGGCCAACTGGAGATCCGTATTAACGGTAAAATAAAGCGTCAATTATTTCTTGCTTACTGGGCAGTACAAAGCCTAGCCGACAAAATTGCACATGATTCACATGTACAGCCTTATCTTAAACCTAAACTCAGCCCATTCCTTATAAGAGAGGGATCTCGGCTTAGACAAGCAGCGAACAACAAATTAATCCGGCTTCCGGATGTATATCATCAAATTATTGAAGAATGCAATGGGGTAAAGAACGTTATTGAAATCGCTCATGCTCTGGATTTACCGGTTACCGAATGTCTGTCACGAATGATGAAATTAAAAGAAAAACGTGTACTGGTAGTGGAAGTTGATTTTCCAACTTCGGTATTTGAAACGTTTCACGAGCTAAAAGAGTGGATCAGCCGGCTACCAAAGGACTGTGCGTCAAAGGCAACCTGGCAAGAAATTGCTGATGAATGGTCTACCCTTTTAAAGGAATGGAATCAAAGCAGCCGCTTTGAACAACGCCGCAAGCTGCTAAAGTCACTTGAAACATCCTTCGAAAAACATATTGGATTATCTTCTAGGAAAGATCAGGGAAAGCATTATAGCGACAGAATGATTGTATATGAAGAGGCTTCCGGAGATGTCTCCACTTGTCTGATTGGCCAGGAATTAAAGGACAAATGGAAAGAGCAATTAACCCCAATTTTTCGATTATTGACTTGCCGTGCTGCTGTTGAACACCAGGCATTCACACAGTTTGCCTATGAGGAATATCAAAAATTTGAGAATAAACCTAACTTTTTATCCTTTGCCCTGCATATGCAACAACGCAAACAACATGCACTGGACTATGTAAACAAATCACTTCAGGCATTTGATCATAAGCTGATCACAACACTTCAAGCCTGTTCGCTTGATAGAGGGAAAATTAGTCTTACAGAAGAAGAGATTGAATCTTTTTGTTCTCAATATCCTACAACAGAGTTGGCTTTATTCAGTCCGGATGTAATGATTGCAGCGCCTCATGCTGATGCGATAAATCAGGGGAATTATCAACTGGTATTAGGCGAGGTTCACAGCGGTATTCAGGTATGGAGCGTGTTAGACTCCGTTTACCCTGAAAGAGATCAACTCAATGCGGAGATCTATCATCATTTAGGTGACCGTTTACAATCCCTTTGGCTCGAACATGTAGGACCAAGAGCACCCGGGAAAACCTTTAGACCTGAACTAAGCGGGGGCATAACCGTAGAAAACTTAGGTCGCTCAATGAAATCCCGTGGAGAAGTAAGAGTGGTTTCTGAGTTAGATCTAGTATATGATCAACGCTTTTACATTATGGAGGCCGGGCATAAAAAGATCATGGACTTAGAGACGGATGTTGAACCTCTGAATCAGATATTTAGTTTTCCTTGCGTCAAATCGTTTTCTATTCAAATGGGTGAACATACGCCACGAATCGAGATAAACGGAGTTGTTTTTCAGCGTGAACGCTGGAAACTAAACAGTCAAGAGATTTTAGAGAATGCTAGTGACAAAGCCATCAACGAATGGTTGCTTATCGAATGGGCCATTGCGTTCAAAGAGCAGTATTCTATGCCTCGGTGTGTATATGTAAGGGGAGATAACGAACCTAAACCCATCTTCGTTGACTTTGAAAACTTTTTCACCTTGGAATTGCTGATCCAGCTCCTAAAGAAAAACGAAATCGTAGTTATATCGGAGATGTTGCCCGCAGCGGATGAGCTATGGTTTGAACGTCATGAAAGTAAGTATACTTCTGAATTCCGTTTCAGTGTCATATATGAGAATCTGACCTAGCAGCATGACGTTTATGTTAGGAGGAACTTATGAGAGAGAGCTTTGATATATGTGTAATAGGAGGCGGGGTCATTGGCCTGTCTATTGCTATCCATGCAGCGCAAAAGGGAGCAAAAGTAGTCATCGTAGAGAAAGGAAAACTTGGTCAGGAAGCATCAGGAGGTCGTGCTGGCTTATTAACCACGGTCTCAGAAGGATCAAGTGAGGAACATCCTTACTCCATGTTATCCAGAGAAGCACTCCAATATCTTCTCCATTGGATTCCAGAACTACACAGCAAAACACAGATCAGTAGTGGACTTGTTCAACAGGACTTAATGCGACTTTCAATAAATCAAGAAGAGACTGTGATTCTCCAAGAGACCTTTCAAATTCAATCCGCAGCTAATTCTAAGACAACTATATTGAGTGCAGAAAAAGCTAGAGAGATTGAGCCTTTGCTGTCTAGTCATATTCAAATGGCCGTCCATAGTCCTGGGGAATACCATTTAGACCCGGTACAATTTTCTCATGCCTTAGCAAAAATGGCGAGGACGTTAGGTGTAGCGATCAAAGAACAGACCGAAGCCGTTCAACTGATTCAACAGAATCAACGTCTGTACGGAATATTAACGAATCACGGGGATCAGATCCGAGCTAAAACTACCGTATTAGCTGCAGGAGCTTGGTCTGGTTTACTCGCAAGATGGGCTAAATTAAAGCTTCCTGTGTATCCTTTGAAAGGACAGATTATGGTTCTAAAACAGGGAGATGTCGATCTGAACGTCATGATTAACACTTCTAAAGGCTATATACTCTCAAAGCCAAATGGCACCATTGTGTTAGGAGCAACCAACGAGAGAGAAAAATTCAACAAAGCCATTACGCCAAAAGGGCTTGAACAATTGCTCCCCTTATTTGACTATGTACCGGAACTTAAACAATGTGAAATACAGGAATTATGGGCTGGCCTTCGTCCAGCTACCTCAGATGGACAACCGATCATCGGTGTTGTTCCGGGATGGGAAGGGTTTTATTTAGCGACAGGTCACACTCGACACGGAGTCCTGCTCAGCGGTTTAACGGGACAATTAGTTGCGCAAGAACTGGAAAATAACAAAACTCCCCATCTGCTGAAAGCGTTCTGCTTCGAGCGGTTTGCAGCAGTAGGAATGAGGTGAAATCGACGATGTGGTCCTTTTTATCCGATTATATTGTACGTAGCACTGGATTTCCTCAACATCTGATGGACACGCTTTTATTTTCAGAGACGATAAATAAAATTCAACATACAACCCGGCTTAGAGAGAAATTAGAGAAAGAAAGACAATGGTTTCTCACTACATTTGATGAATGGCTTACTGCAGCACAAAACATCTATCCTCAGGGAGATCCAGTGTTTAAAAAGCTATACAAAGTGAAAACAAGAATGTTGAAAAACGCTCCTTTATTAACATTCGAGTGGCCTCAACATCTGCCTCCGGGGGACACATGGCTTAAAGAATACGAAAGACAAAGAGCAGAACTTGTGATGGAAGAAGAGAACACCTTAAACATTCTGCAAGAAGAGAAAAAAAGTAAAACAATTCAGCTACGATCCCTCTTAAGTCAACCTGACATCCAAGAAGCCATCGCTCACTCCAATCCTGAAGTATGGAATTCGCTGCACAGGTATCTGCAAAAAGACACAAATACAATGAAACCTTCCAGAAGGCGATATGAAGAACGAACTTACATTAGTTACTTACAGCGCTTTTTGTTCAAAAATGATACGACCAGTTTTTTTGGCCCACTGAATTATGGACTGTTCACAGAGCAAAAAGAAAATCTGTGTTTTACAAGAACAGGACAGATCCCTACTAGGCGACGTACATTTCTTGCATACTGGGTGGTCCAGTCTCTATCTCATCAGATCAATCGTGAAGAACTGTGGAACGATTACTTCCCACTATCGTTGCATGATAGTTTTTATCTCGACGAAACCGGAATCATGCACGCTCAGAGTGGGAAAAAAATAGGAATCAAACCGGAAATCATTAGCATTTTACAGCAGTGTGATGGACAGAAATCAGCATACGATCTATTAGGTAACTGTTCAGCTTCTGTAGTAAAACAAATGGAACTTTTGATCCATAAAGGTGTGGTCATTCGAGGGTACAGATTAACACCATCCACGCATCATTTACTTGAGGACTTAATCCTGTTCGTCGAAAAGTTACCCGAGAGTCCATTAAGAGAAACCTGGCTGTTACATTTAGGACAATTTCAGAGATGGCAATCGGAGTACAGTAACGGGAACGCAGAGAACAAAGTTAGGATCGTTCAAGAAGCAGGAGCACTTTTCAACAAATTAACAGGCCTGGAGCCGTATCAATCATCGGGGGAAAATTACGCGGACCGCAGTTTGTATTGTGAAGAATGTGCGGGTGATGTGACCAGTTTCACGCTATCCCACCGAGCGAAGGACGATTTACAACATCGTTTATCTCCTTTATTAGATTGGGGCTGGACAATAGCGAATAAGAAAAAAAAGCTGGCACAATCTCAAGCTAAACATCTGTTCAAACAACTAATCAACGATTCAGGATCACAACACGTTCCTTTTTTAGTGTTTTTACTTGCTCTACAGCAGCAAAAATTTCAATTAGAGCTACAGGGTGAATCTCCTTCTGAGCACTTGCAAAAGTGGATTACCGAAGAAAACCTGCAACAAAGTAAGGTTGTCGAATTGAAGGATGAATGGGTGGAAAATGTAATTGAGCTTCCAGAAGCAGAACAATATGTATGTGTCACATCCCCAGATATCATGATTCAAGCCGAAAGTATAGATGAGATTAATCAAGGGAATTTCCAGTGGATTATCGGTGAAGTTCATTGGGGTACACAAGGGATGAGCAATCTGCTGTATTATCATCCTAATCGAGATAAATGGGTTAAAGAAGTCACACAGGCGATTGAGCGTTTACCCAACGGAAAGCAAATCGTAAATGTGGTGTTAAAGCAGAGAGCCGGAAAAAACTTCTTTCTAGAAATATTTGAACGAAGTATTACACTCATGGGTCATTCGGGGAAGGACAAAGATAACGTATTGTCTTTTAGTCAACTATACGTGGTAGAAGAGAACGAAGAGCTAGTGATTCGGGATATACATCATGAGCGAATCATTCCACATATGGGAGAACCAGATGATTTGGTATCGCTAGTTTTCTCCGAACCGAATGTCGTGGTGCCCAAGTTTAAGCTTCCTGCACATACACCACGTATTCTGTTTCGTGACATCGTCCTGCAACGTGAAACTTGGACAATGTCAACCGAGGAGTGGCATACTATTTTGGCGGCGGACGAGGATAAGCGGTTTGTCGAAGCTTGGATATTAAAGGAGAAGTATCAGCTTCCTGATGAGGTGTTCGTTCGTCTGAAGGGCGAGCTAAAGCCGTTCTACATTCATTTTAAAAATTATTACTTAGTTGATCTACTACTTAAACATCTTGTTCCAGAGGAAAGTGTAACCTTTAGTGAATTACTACCGAACCGAACGTCGAATTGGTTTCAAAATGAGAAGGGAAGTTATTGTTGTGAACTCAGGGGCATTATGATTCGCCCTCCAATAAAGCAGAACAGCCTTAAGGAGGAACCTCAGCATGCTGTTATCCAATCGTGAGATGAAGTGGACGTTGATGGATAGAATGATCCTTCGTACAACAGGTTTCCCATTTCAGATGGTGGAGAAGCTGAACTCTAAAACTACAGCGGTCTCATTAGAGCATTGGGAACATATTCAACAGCGCAAAGAAGAGTTGGCTAAAACATATCTTCTAACCATTTACGATCGGATGATGAGCTGGGAATGGAGCCAGGTGGGAGAAGAGCAACAGTATAACAAGGTAAAAAAGGCCAGAAGGCACTTCCTTAAGAGAACTCCGATTCCAGAAGAATTGGTAAGTTGGTGGTTATCGAGAGATTATCCCAAGGAATGGCAAGAGATTCCTCTTATGTGGAACGCTTTTTTCCATAAAGAATCAGAGGTTTTGTTAGAGGCAAAGGGAAAATTTGAAAACGAGTTTGGCAAAATAAGAGCAGGAATCATGGAAGTTGCAGCAGATCCCCATTTCCAAGAAGCCGTATATTTTAGCAGCCCATCTGCATTTCAAGCATTGGAGCGGCATATGAAATTATGGCAACAATCTGGCGAGGAAGGGCCTGCCCTAAATAAAGAGGTTCGAAAAAATGAATCTTTAATCTTTGGATATTTGCAACGGTTTTGTACGAAAAACGATACCACCAGCTTTTTTGGTCCGATTAATTATGGACGCTTTGATCGAAATAATGCCCATTCGCTTGAGATAAAACATACAGAAGGAAGAAAATTGCAAAGAAAAGCCGCTTCCTTTAGTCAGTGGTGCATTCGTGCAATGACTTCCAGAATCAGCAGCGATCCGGCTGTACGGAGACATATTGCCCCTAGGAAAAATCCGTTAGTAACTATTGAAGATAACAGGTTGAAATATCATTTCACAGACAGAACAAGGACGCTTCCAGATGTCTATCTCTCTTTGTTACAACATATAGACGGCCAAACAAAGCCCGATGAGTTGTCTCGTTTAACAGAAGTACCGACGGAGAACATAGAGTATATGCTAGGACAACTTAGAAAAATTGAAGTGATTCGTCATGAAATTGAACTTTGTGCAACAAGGGTTCCATTATTAGAAGATTTACAGGGAATCGTAGAGCAATTGCCTCCTGCTGCTCGAGATCGTTGGGTTTCGTTTGTGAAAGAAGCTGTCACACTGAGAGATCAATTTGAAGCTTCTGATTGGCCTGAAAAAGCCCGTGTTTTTGAAGCAGCAGAACAGTGGTTTGAGTCCTGGCATCCAGATGAGGTTCGGCGTAAAGGCGGCACGCTCTATGGTGATCGGCTGATTCTTACCGAAGATTGTGTTGGCAGTGTAAACCATTTACAGATAGGCGGCAAGCTTTACGAGCGGCTATCTAAACAAAGTGTGCTTGTATTGGAATTTCTAAAGATCCCTGCCGCCTTACGCTGGTTAGATTATCAAGAAGCTGCCCTTGGTATTTTTGACGAATTAAAAGAAGAGAGAAGCTCTATAGCTTACACCGAGATCATTCATAGATTGGATGATCCTGGAGTCCCCTTTGTTTCATCGAGAGTGAAGGAATTTGAAGAAAAAGCAAGCTCTTTACTCACAGAGACATCGGAGGGGTATGTTCTTGATGAGCAACAAGTGACGCAGCTAATTCGAGAATATGAAGATACGATCGATCAAGTATATTCCCATGCACCGTTTAGTTTTCCTAGCCCAGATCTCATGATTGCAGCCCATTCAATGAAGGACTTGGAAGAGGATACCTATCAGATTGTACTAGGGGAAATTCATGATGACTGGAGCACGATTTATGATGGGGTATTTGGCTTCTATCATCCTGAAAATGAGGCACTGAAAAAAGAGATGCAGGATTTTATCTCTGCTTTCCCGATGTCACATCAAATGTCTAGCGTTGTTTCGAACCGAAGACATAAACACATCACTCCAGAGTTACCGGGTTGGACCATTGAGCTGGCCTCAAAATCGACCAAAAGCAGTAGGCAAGTTATTCCTATAGGCGAAGTGAACGTTGTAAAACAAGGAGAACGTTTAACTCTGGATTATCGAGGGAAGGAAATCATCCTGTATCCTGGGGATGTCAGAACCATAGCTCATGGGGCATTCTCTTTACCCAGAATCATTTCGATAGACCTTTTGGACACGCTTGAACATACACCGTTACCTCGAATTTATATTGGAGAAATGGTGTATCAGCGGAAAAAATGGAGGATAAACACACAGGATTATAAAAGTACAAGTACATCGATCCCCTCTGGATATGAGCTTCTAAAAGAAGGGTACAAGTTCAAGGCTGCTTATCACCTTCCAACGCAGTTCTTTGTCAAATGGTCGAATACTGAAAAGCCAGTATTTGTAGATATCCGGAATTACTGGGCTTTAGATTGGTTGTTTCGTATGATGAAAAATTCGTCTTCTATTGAGATCACCGAATTTTTACCCGGAGCAGAACAGCTATTTTGGGAAGGTGAACATGGTAAGCAAACCTGTGAATTCAGAATGGGATTTACTTACTCCCATCAACCATTTCCAACAAAGTTAGAGGGTGTGTTAGCTAATGAATCTGTTAACAGATAATTCTAAAAATACTTCTCTGCGTGAGCATAGTCATTCCGGTGGTTGGCAGTGGTTCGAACATTTTGTTCTGAGAAGCACAGGTTTCCCCTTTGAATGGTTGGCTGATTTAAGGATGGAGCAAACCTTATTTCTGTTGAGCCAAGATTCAGAGGAAGAGCGATTACAAGCGGTCTTTGAAAAAGAACTCGCTGAAAAAAGATCAAAACTTAAAGACATGTTTGATACGGAAGACTTTCGGCAGGCTATTTTTATATCGAATCCGGACATGTATCCGCATATTGATCGATATATGCATCACTTTTCACCTTCCCAAAGACCTTCCAAGGTGAAAAGGATTGAAAAAAAACTGTTCACTTATCTTCAGCGATTTTGCGCTAAAAATGAATCGGCTAGCTTTTTTGGTCCACTGAATTATGGAAAGGTAAATCGTGAAGAACCTCGCTACTGGACTGGAGAATGGGATCAGAATAGCTATTTACAAGATAGAGAGTCCTTTATATCCTATTGGGCTGTTAAGGAACTCATGAAAGCCGCGGGGGCTGAGAAGGAACTTAGTCCCTATGTCCCGTTGCACATCTCTGCTTGGACTATTTTAGAGGAAGAACACATTTTAACCTCATCAGAGAATCGAATCAAACTACCCGAACGGTTAATGTCTATTTTGCGCTATATTCAGCAGCATTCACCATGTCTTGCGCAAGTAATCGAGGCTCATATCGATATTTCACCTGCACAAATTGAAAACTGGATCAATCAACTGGTTTCAAAAGGTGTTTTACGTAAGGAATGGGTAATTCCATCCACATTGGTTCATCCACTATCTGTTTTTGTAGAACAGATTCGATCACTGCCAGATCATAAAGTAAAAGAAAAATGGTGCCGTGAATTGGAGGAGCTATCTAAGATTACGGAGCGTTTGGCCGAACAAAAAATAACGTCAAAGATTGAACTCGTCAGAAAACTTGAAGAAAAATTTGAGCAGCTGACTGGCAAGCCAAGCCGACGCGGCAAAGCATCTTTGTATGCAGACCGGTTTGTTTATTATGAAGACGCCCACGGGCATATTAAACAATTTACTTTAGGAGAACCCTTTATTCAAGATTTAGAATCCAAACTCTCTGGTGCTCTGAATCTCAGCGCAGCATATGGAGAAGAAGTATGGAACCACTATCAACTGCTTGGAAAAAATGTGTTCGAAAAAATGCAAACTGTACTTCATCAAGAAATTCCTTTTTCCAAATTTATAGAGCAATTAAGAGAACACTATCCAGATATACCAGCTCTGCCGTCATTTTCGTTTACGCAACAGCTAGAAGAAATGGTTGAAGAGAACGGATCAGAATTGAAGAAAGTTGAGATTTCTTCCAAACTGTTGCCAATACAACACTCCAATCGTTCGTTATATGCTTTACCGGATTTGTTCCTTCAGGCCAGTAATATTGAAGATTTACAAACGGGCAACGTAGAAATCATTCTGGCCAAGCTGCATCATCATTTATTGATGAATAACTGGATGACTCATTTTTATCAAGACAAAGAAAGTCTTGAGACGGAGCTGCTCCAACTATTAAGAAAGGTCGATCTGGCTGATGGGACTACGCTGGCCGGAATCGAAGTGATGAGAAGAAATAAAGCCTTTTATGACTATCCATCCAAAGTCGTTGAAATTGCGGAGAAGCCTGCACAGGGCAAGGAGTCCATCAAATTGTCCGAATTGGTTGTAACAAAGAATGATGAGGAAAACCTTGTGCTTCTGAGAAAAGGTGCTTTCGAACAAATCGAGCTCTATGTCCCCCTAGCTGACCAAGTATTTTATTTGCCTTTTGCCATGTTTAGTAAACCGATGCTGCTCCATGTTCCTATATCTACGGGAAAACATACGCCTAGAATTGTTATCGATGGTGTTGTTTATCAAAGGGAGCGTTGGAGCTTTGAAACAGCCCCCTTACATCTAGCATTCAAAGGCTTGCATAGCGTTGAGTTGATGAAAAAGGTAGAGGAATGGAGAACAAGTGAGGGGCTTCCGGACATCATTTATATGAAAGGATCTGAGGTTAGAAAACCCTATTGGATTGATTTTAAAAATTATTTTTCCCTTGAACTCATGCAACAAATTGTAATGGAAAATGCAAATGTGATGATAGAAGAGATGCTTCCCGATCCTGATCATCTGTGGTTAAGCTCTACCAAAGGAAGCCATTCTTGTGAGCTCAGAATGGGCGTATACAAAATTGGAACAAAGGAGGTGGAAGGCCATGCATAAGGAACCTTCTGCCCTTGTTACACATGATGAAATCAGGCTTGGTATTTCCTTTGAGGCCAAACTGTTCCATTCATTTTACGGGTTAAAGGAATGCTGGTGGCAGCTTCAAGATGTTATTGAGAGACATTATCCAGAGTTAAAGCAACAATTTTCAGCTGAGTTACAATTTTTGTTCCCGGAGACATCTTTAAATAAGCATACAGAACCCCTAGAAGCGCTGGCTGCAGGTTCTTCCGAAAGAAGATTATCCAAAGAATCTGAACAGATCTTTCGCCTAGTTTGGGGCATATCCAAGTTAATTCAGCTTGTGAGTTATCATAGACCTCTTCAAATCCGTTTTTATAACGTAGCCGAGGCAGACAGGGTGAGCCTTCAATTTATCAGTTATCTCTCTTCTCAGAAGGGAAATATAGATCTGCAGGTACACGTTGGCGAGGTTCCAACAAGCTGGGATGAAGAATGCAAACTTTTGCGCGATGAACTTCTACAGATGTGGAAGAAGAACCTTCATGAGACCGAAGAAAATGAAGAGAGAAAGAAGCCGGTGAACAAAAACCGGTCATTGTCCTCTGACGAGAAAACTGCATTATCGTTGTTTCAAAATAGGGAATCCATGCACGCATACGATATGGAGGAAATCATCCAACGGTTTGTTATGGGCGGGAATTATGAGGCTGCTCTAACGTTGATTCAAGGAGGAATCCATACGGTTTGCGATAAGGAACGACTAGCAACCTTATGGATGAAAAAAGGACTAGTATATGCCTTCTGCGGAAACTACAGCAAAGCAATCGTTTGTTATAAGCATCTATTTTCACTTTCAACGAGTCCTCAAAAGCGAACTGCAACCTGTATGTACCTGGCTCTGCTCTCTAGCAAACGACTAGATCAGGAAGATGAGGCTCAGTCTTGGATTGAAAAAGGGCTGCAAGAAGCTGTACTGTTGGAAGGGAAAGAAGCAGATATTGAAAAAGGTTGGCTTTATAATGTTCGGGCTTTGTCTGCTTTCCGGGAGAAGAACTATCGTGAGGCTTTACAATACAGTCAAGCTGCCTTAAAACGAATTATGAATCATCAGGCAGGAGATGCACTTCATTTAAAAATTAATGTCATTTCCAATTTGAGCGTACTTTTTGAAAAGATGGGTTTGAGCGAAAAAGCGCTGACAACCTGGCAAAAATTCGAACAATTTATAACACGAGGCACGACTGCAGCATTTAGCAAAACCTATTACTTCCGCTTGGGAGCACTTCAAGTAGCTAGCGGCCAACAAAAAGAGGGTATTGCTTATATCACGCGAGCTTATGAAATTGCCAAAAGAATTGATGACGTTTTTCATGCCGCCTTTATCGCACAAGAGCTAGCCATTTATGCATACCATGACGATGATTTTGCCCAAACTGTGCACTGGCTGGAACATTCGGCTTCTATGGCTTTAGAGTTTGGTGATGAGGCCTTTGCTTCTCTTCAGGAGAGAAGAACCAAGTTAGTCCAACAAAATGAATCCATGATAATAAAGCAAGAATTGGATCTGGGTTCACCGATCACGAAAATTGGCCGTCCCTTTTATCCGATCCATATTCCTAATCCGTTAATCCAACAGTAATTAGACCATGATGTTTGGAGGTATGAACAGGATGAATATCAAAAAGAGTGTGGACTGGACGTTTGTATCCAAACTTGTCGTCAGAAAAACGGGGTTCCCTTTTGAAACACTAGAGCAGCTCCACTGGAACGAAACCATTCAGCAGCTATCTGAGATCACTACCTTAGAGAAAGACAAGCAATCTCTCACGGAACATTTATTGCATGACATCATTCCTCAGACCGTCAACCTGCATGCAGAACAGAATCAGAAATCGATTTTACACGTATTATCCCGAGTTAGAAAATATCTAGCTAAACATACGATACGAACACGTGAATTAGAGGAAGTGAACCAATTCTTTACTATGGATCATCCTTTGCGTAAAGGTTTGCAGCAATGGCTTGATATGGATCTGCATATCCAAGAAAGCATGAGACGGACTGAGGCAATATTTTATGAAGAACTCAAAATGAAAAGGCGACAACTTCAAGAGATATTCAAAGATCCTTATCTGGCGGAGGCTGTTTATATTTCTAATCCGGATGTATTTAATATATCCTATTCCCGTTTTATATCCCATCAGGAGTATGAGAGTCGCCCTTCAAAAATCAGAACACTGGAAATGCGTTTTTACTCCTATTTGCAGCGTTTTTGTTCAAAAAATGATACGGCCAGTTTTTTTGGGCCAATGAATTATGCAGAATGGGATATGGATTTGGACAAGTCCATGCATTTTGAAGCGAAGTCGGGTAAATTTGAAGAACGTGTCATCCATTATTCCTTCTGGATGGTTAAAGAGCTTGCCAAACGTATAGCCGAAGAGCAGGAGATCAGCAATTTTCTGATCCCTAGACTGCACCCGATGTGTGCACTGCAACAAAATAAACTGTTCTTTTTACACCTGAATAAAGAAATTTCACTTCCCAATAAATACGATGCGATCATACAAGAAATATCGAGGGAAGAGCTAAATCTTCATCAATTGTCAGAAAAATTGGATCTCAGTATTTCTGAACTTCGTCGGTACATTAAACAACTGGCCGATAAAAATATAGTTCTATTTGAAATCGAAATCCCTTCCACTATTTTTGATCCATTTAGCTATTTGCTCTCGTGGTTAGAGGAGCTTCCGTTAAACGAAGAGAGGAAGAGAACATGGCTTGAGATTTTGGAACAGTTTAAACAATTGAAAGAAGAGGCATTGGCAAAAGATTTAAACCATCGGCAAGATGTCACCCGGCGCATGGAACAATTATTTGAAGAAGTTACTCATTCGTCTGCACGGCGAAGCCAAGGGCAAATGTATGCGGATCGAACGTTATACTATGAGGAATGTAAGGGAACCATTGATAAACTTTCTTTTGGCAAGACTTTTTATGATGATTTTATGAAAAAGCTCAAACCGGTGCTCGATCTAAGCGCCGCCTTCGGCGATGTCATGAGAGATTATTATCAAACCATTGCACATCGTATCTTTGAGGATATAAAGGACCATCGAAACCATATTCCATATTCAGAATTTATATATAAATCCCAGACCTTATTAGCTGAAGCAAAGGTTGACCTTTCTTTTCCTGCATTAACTCAATTTAATGAGCTACTGGATGAGTTGGTTCAGAAGCGTCAGGAAGGTTCAATCGCCCATATAACCTCTGAGGATGTCGAGCAATTTAATCGCTTCAGGAAATATGAGGAGTGTCATACTTCTCCAGATGTGATGTTTTCAGCTAAGGATCTAGATGCACTATCGAGAGGGGATTACCAAGTCATATTGGGTGAGGTTCACCAATTTATTGCGATGTGGGGCTCACAACTTCTCTTTGATGCTAGAAGAGAGCAGGTGAATGAGGAGATTAATGACATGCTCTCCGAGATGCCCATGTACCAAAACCTCTCTGTCATATTGAATACAAGAAGGCACAAAGGGCTTATCCATGAAACTTTCCCGGGTACGATTATCAAACTATTTGGCACGCCTTCAACAAGAGCGCAAGGCGTGGTGTCGATTCGTGATTTATATGTGACGTATGAAAATCAGGAAGTGAAATTAATAGATCAAGATAAAAGACAGCACCACTTATACAATAGCGGAGACGAGAACATTCATCTATGGGCTTTTGCTCCCTCGCGTGTGAGTTCACCCGTTATTCGCACTTCCAAACATACGCCAAGGATTGAAATTAACGGTGTCATTTTTCAGCGCGAACGTTGGGAGCTAGGAGACGAACAATTAGAAGGCTTACGTAACGGAAAAAATTTGTTTGAGATTTTTATTGAAATGCAGCGTCTCCGGGATAAATATCAGCTTCCGCGATATGTGTTTTTCAAGGTGAACTCGGAGAAAAAGCCGTTTTTCTTTGATTTTGAAAATTGCTTCGCGATCGAATTGCTCCATAGTTTGCTTAAAAAAAATGCAACTGTGACTTTTATTGAAATGGAGCCCTCACCCGATCATTTATGGCTTAAGGATGAGGAGGGCAAGTACTGTTTCGAAATGAGGGGAACTGTTTTTCAAAAAGGGGCATCCGCATCAGAACGATTAGGAGGTGGGCGATATCGCGACTCCAAAGTGGGAGCACTTTCCTGAGTTTATTCTACGCTCTACCGGATTTCCAGCGGAATGGATTGAAAGACTTCGTTTTGAGAAGACGGTTAAAACGTTTCATCAACGATATGAGATTGAGAGAAATATAGAGCAGCGTATCACTCATATGAAGGAATTAGAACGAGTTAACTGCATCTCAGACGCAGCACTTCCTTTTTGGAAAAAAGCACGTAAAACGATTGCCAAAAGAAAACCAATAAATCCAGAGCTCATTTCGAGCCTGGAGACTGAGGGATTAGACACAAACGTATTACATGAATTAAAGCATTATCAAATGAACGTGGAACGTTTGGAATTCATCCGTGAAGTAAGTGCTCAAGTATTCAGAGAGGAGCTCGCTTTAAAACAACGTGAACTACAGAATATCTATAAGGACGTGCGATTACAAGAAGCTGTTTTTCAACAAAGTCCATCCATGTATAAGAATGCATTACTTCCCTATTTGCAGAATGCTTTAGTGAAAAGAAATGCAGATGTTAAGCGAACAGAGAGGCAATTAATCTCCTATCTTCAGAGGTTTTGCACGAAGAATGAAACCACAAGTTATTTTGGTCCTATTCAATACGGCAGATTAGGAGAGATAAACGAAGATGTGAAATATAAAGTTTTGGATCAAGAAAGGGAACGGAGAGCTTTTCTGCCGTACTGGGCAGTTTCCAGTTTAATAAATGTATTAAAAATCAAAAAAGAGCTCAGACCCTATTGTAGCGTGAAATTATCTTACCTGCTCAAGAAGGAGGGCTCCACACTTTATTTTCCTCATTCAGGGAAACGAATTGTACTTCCGGAGCGTTATCATCCCTTAATTGCGGGATTGTCTCATGATTTTCAAACCATATCCGAGCTGGCAAATCATTTAAATTGGACGATTGAAGAAACAGAACCATTGCTGTCTCGGCTCGAGAGCAAAAAGTTGGTTGATATTGAAATACCAATTCCCGTCACCGAACCGGATGCCTTACGAAGTCTAAGAGAGTGGATCAATAACCCAACCTTACCGCCTCACCCGGACGTGATCTTATGGAGACAAAGGATCAATTGGCTATGGGACTTAAAAAGTTCATATCCCTCGTTGATGTTGGAAGACAAAATACATGAATTAACACGACTTGAGACGTCTTTCATGGAATGGACAGGGGAAAATCCTAGAAGAAGTGGTGGAGCTATATATGCTGACCGCACTCTTCTATATGAGGAGTGCCATGGTCCATTAGACGAGGTTCAAATCGGTGGGAGCATTGAAGGTGTGATCCGAGAAAGTGTGCCTAAATGGCTAAACCTCTGCGCTAAACATGGACAAGAAAAGGATGAAATGCAGCAAAGGCTCGCGAAAGAGATATTCACCACCTTGTATCCGTCAACAGAAGAGGTGCCGTACCTGAAATTTATATATGATGTCACACAGCATCCTGAAGCCCAGCACTGGGAAAATCGTTGGCGTAACATACGAACGGATATAGAGCAACAAGTGGAAGCCTTTGTGAAAAAAAGCGATGAATTTGTTGTTGCTCTTCCCGATGATACATCCTACGAGTTTGATCCAGATCTCGGCTGGATTAACTCTCCCGATCTTATGCTAGCCAAAGGGGACGATGGCACTTATCAAGTTATCCTTGGGGAAATTCACGATACCGTTATGCTATGGGGATGGGCATTGCAATTTCATCGTGATGAAGAACAGCTTACAGCACAAATAAAAGAGAAAATCAAAAACAGTACAACAAATCAACATATGTTGAATTTACTATCCAATAAAAGGTTTAAAATTGTTCCCTTCGAGTATCCTGGCATAACCGCACAAATGAGTAGTATATCGAATAGTTCAAACCAAAAGATCCCCCTGGCTCATGCGATGGTCCAGTGTTTGGAGGACGGCGTTGTTTTATCCCTACCTGATGGTGATGGAGTTTATCGTACTTACAACGGTGAGCTTCATACCATGGTGCATTCTTTCTTTTCTTTACCTAAGGCGGTGCCTTTTGTTGTCGATACAGGCGCATTTACGCCAAGAATGATGATGGGGGATGTGGTCGTGCAAAGAGCTACATGGCGGATCACAAAAGAGACCTTCTGGAATGGAGTATATCCAGGCTCTTCCATCGAACTTTTTTATGATGCATTCAAATATCACGTGGAAAACAGACTTCCCAACGAAGCATTCGTTAAAATAGCTAATCAACCGAAACCCTTTTATATTCATTTTGATAACTACTTTCTGCTTGAGATGTGGAATGCTTTTTGGACTGAAGAGGAATGTACTTTAAGTGAAATGTTACCTGGTCTGAGCGAGACATGGCTGACTAAAGGTAATAAGCAACGCCACACGGCCGAATTGAGATTAAGCTACTTTGTTGAAAGGGGAAATGGACATGACTCTTCCGATTAAAGTAATCTATCCACCTTTAAAAGATCCCTCCGAGATTCCTTTTCTGTTAACGTCCTGTATCTCTTCTGTACGAGCTTCTCATATGGAGATTGAATTAGTAGATGCAAATCTTCTGTTTTGGAACCATATGTTAGACTCGCATGCTGTAACAAAACGATACCAACATCTTGAAAATGAATGGAACAGCTTGCATACTCAAAACGAAATTCAAGCAAAGGATCAAGAGTATGTGAGAGGCCTGCTTAGAGCCTTTTTGAGAAGGGAAAGCGTAGAGAAGAATCTTCAAGAAGCTATTCAAACGATGAAGACGAAATGCGATGTGCGTGAACGAGAAGAGGCAAGGAATCTTATCCGTTATGCAATAGAACTATTTCAACTCCCTTTTCTTCCTACTCAATTAGCAATGAATGATGTTAATTTACTGTATTCCACCGAGAGTACAGAACAACTGGAGAAGAGTGTACAGGACAACAAAACGAATCCGTTTAAACCCTTCTTGGAATCGATAGTAGAACAGGAAGAGAGGGAATGGGTCATATGGATTGAATCAGATCAACAATTAGTTCCGGCCTATACATTAACTGATTTTATTCGTGAGAAGAATAAAGATGCGCGTATTTCATGGGCAGGTCCGTTCTTTTCAGATTTTGGTAAAAACGTAGTAAACCATCCTCCTACGAACATAAACCAGGTTATAGCTGTTAGACATCCTCAAGATTTCATCCAGCATAGGAGCTCCAAGCAAACCATCAGCTGGGGATTCGGAGAGTTAGAAGCAGATGAATATTGGACTCCCTATCTAGATATTCGGGTGCAGAAGAACTGGATGCACGAAGATTCACTTTTTTCTTGGTTATCCGACAGCAAGCACATCGAGAATAAACGTCTTTACTTGTACGAACCTACCACCGTAGAAGAAGCCCTATATTTTGGAGAACGCTTGGAAAAATCTCATATTAAGATCTCTTGGGGGATATATTTAAAGTTTGATCAATCCTTGAATGAGGATGAGGTGAGGTTGCTTAAGAGTAGGGGCCTAACATGGGTTCACTGGGAGTTGAAAGGTTGGCTCGTTAGAGATCATGTTGATCAGATCAAGCAGAAGATGCTTCAATCCTGGAGCGCATGTAGGTCGGAACAAATACCGATGTACCATTCCGTCGTCCTGGGTTTATCCGCTCACTTCTCCGGAAGGGTTTACGGAATTCATATCTTTTTTAAAAGAGCATTCGGAATGCACAACTCGTTATATTCGTTTCAAAATTTTCCGTCTTTATGAAGGAAGCAACTTTTGGAACGAATCTAAAGACTATGGAATTGAATGGATAGCTGAGAAAAACCCAGAGAAAGACATTCAACGCAGTTATCGTTTCCTCACTGAAACGGGTTGGGACAGTGAACGTTTTCTTCCCTTTGCCTCTTCGCTTGTGGGTGAGCTTCAGCAAAAGGAAAGATACGACTTTCCTCGTGATGTGCTGGCTGTTGATGATACGGAACTTTTCATTGAAACACCTAGGTTGGTAGATTCAGAAGCTGAACCTGTACTGAAGGAAGATTTGCAATTGTCGCTTTCTCCTTCATGTAAAATGTACACTTTGCCTTACTCACTATCTGAATTAGAAAAGAATATGCACCCCACCGTTCCAGGCCAAGAAAAAGAGTACCCGTTCGAAGTTATTCTAAGAAAAGACACACGTGTCTTATATGACTGTAAAAAAGATAGCTGTATGGTAATCTCTCCTGCCATCGGAGCAGTTCTGGCACAATTCAAAAATTCAATCACTTTACGTGATTTGCTGAAAAAGTTTCCAGAAAAGCAGGAGGCCTCCGTACGAAAGTTGCTACTCAAGTTATATACGGGGGGAATATTAGTTGAAGAAACTGGAGCAACAATCTCCTCATAACGGATTCCAGGCGAGATTTTATATCTTAACTTTCTTTTGGCGCTTTATTTATCTTTTGAGAAGAGATGCCAGCTCCCTATATCATCTTGGAAATGTATATTTTGCTCATGGACATCACATAAAAGCAATGCAATTGTGGAACAACGCCGTTGTAAAGGATCAGAATCATTCGAAGGCTTGGCATAATTTAGTACAAGCAGCAGTTTCGAAAGAAGAATGGACACTAGCAGCCACTGGTTTGTCAGCTCTTTGCCGAATGCACCCTGATCATTTAGAATACGCCACTCTCTTTTCACAAATTCTTAAAAAGCAAAATAGAACGAATGATCTTAAGGAGCTGTATCTAAATTATGTTGATAGCGTTCATAAAACATGGGCAACAACAGAACTTGCGCTGCTTTACATCCGTACACATCAAGAAAAAGAAGCATGCACCTTGCTTACTTCATATGTAAAAGATCATCCCCAGGATGCATATGGCTGGCGATTGCTCGGTATGAGTCATATGAAGGTGAAAAACTATCCGTTGGCTTTGGAAGCCTTACAAGAATCTTATCGCTTGCATGCCGACAACGAAGTGAAGTCCTGGATCGTACGGATAAAACTTGTGGAGAAGAAAGAGGGGGAGCGAAGTGGCTAAAATTGTTCTAATTAATGGAAGTATGAATCCCAACTCGTTAGGTAAAAAGCTATTAAATATGGCAAGTAGAATGCTGGAGAAGAAAGGGCACGATACAGAGATCATTTGTGTATGTGATACCAATTTTCCGTTGTACAGTCCGGTAGCACCCCTAACAGAAGAAATGATCACGGTTTCGGAAAAAATAAAGTCAGCTGATGCATTTCTTATTTCTTCTCCGGAGTATCATGGTGGGTACTCTGGAGCACTCAAAAACTTACTCGACTACCAAGATGGATCAGGATTTAAAAATAAAACGATTGCACTGATGTCAACTTCAGGTGGAATGAAGTCGGGCATTAATACGCTTAACTCGATGCGCTTGATATTTCGGTCATTGCACGCCCATGTTATCCCTCAACAAATCTCTGTGTGTGAGAAAGAGTTATTAGAGAATAACGAATTTAGTGAAGAAGCTCAATCACAGTTTAAAAGTGTTCTCTTAGGTTTGTTGCAAGAGGTTTCGTATCGATTCCAAAATAGATCGTGAGTGTGATGAAATGGAAACGTATGGTAATGTATTTGCCGGATTATATAATAAAAAATGGTCTAATTTTGCTCTGCAAGCAGCACCAAGAATTCTAAAATACTATGAACAGCAGGACATTAGCCGTAATAACAACCATGTTCTTGACTTATGTTGTGGAACAGGACATCTGGCTCATTATTTCCTAAAAAAAGAATATAAAGTGACGGGGATCGATCTGTCTTCGGGGATGTTGAATTACGCGAACCGCAACAATTGGAAGTATGTAGAGACGGGACAGGCTAGATTTGTACAAGGCGATGCAACGGATTTTACTTTGGAAGAGAAATTGGGTCTGGTTGTTTCAACATTTGATGCCCTTAACCATTTACCTGATATTGAAGCCTTAAAAAGATGTTTTCGTGCGGTTTATAACGTGACGGATGATCATGGGATCTTTATTTTTGATTTAAATACGAATAAAGGTCTTCAAGGATGGACGAATATCGTAATTGAGGACAATGAGGAATCGATGATTGTATCTAGAAGCTTCTATGATGAGATGAATTCAAGAGCCGTTACTCATATGACGGGTTTCTCGAAAAACCCAAATGGGTATTATGAAAGATTCGTACATTCGATAGTTAATACCTGTTTTAGATTAGATGCAGTGAAGGCCTCTCTTTTAGAAGTAGGATGGAAAAAAATCCGCTTTTCCAAATTGAAGGATTTATCAGCTTCGCTTGATAACCCGGAAGGGGAGGATCGTGTCTTTATTGTTGTAGAAAAGAACTGAAATCGGGACTGTGTATCATGGATGGTCAATTGCTGACAGATTAAACATCCCATTGACGTGGAATAACTTATGGTGTTATTAACCTCGAATACTTGATTTTTCGACAGGTTGAATAAAAAATGATAAAAAACAGCTAACTATGACTATGTCCTTAGTTAGCTGTTTTTTATTCATCTTTTTAATTTTCTATAAAAGTTATGAATCTCTTGTGAAATTCTCCATCATTCCAGCTGGATACCGGCTACCGGCTGATCCGTGTGGAAGGATCTCTTTAATACGTTGAAGATCAGCTTCTGTAAGTTTAGCGTTAGCAGCAGCAACGTTTTGCTCAACCCGCTTAACACTTCGTGTACCCGGGATCGGAACGATATCTTCTCCCTGGGCGAGAAGCCAAGCCAGTGCCAATTCGGCTACAGAAATACCTTTGTTAGAAGCCAGTTCATTAAGTTGTTCCGTTGCTCGTAAATTGTAGATATAATTTTCGCCTTGCCAGCGTTCGTCGTAACGGCGCATATCGTCTTCCGCGTACTCTTCGGCTGGTTTAACAGCACCTGTCAGGAACCCTCTGCCTAAAGGAGCGTAAGGTACTAAACCTATACCGAGTTCATTCAATGTCTTTCGTATATTGTTGTCCTCAATCTCGCGTTCGAATATCGAGTATTCAGTCTGAAGCATAGATACCGGTGTAACCGCGTGAGCTTTACGAATTGTGTTTGAACCGGTATTGCTCAGACCGAAATATTTAACTTTGCCTTCTTTGATAAGGTCTCCGACGACCCCTGCTACTTCTTCGATAGGAACATCGGGATCTGGGATATGCTGATAGAACACATCAATGTAATCAGTCTGCAGATAGCGAAGACTGTTCTCAGCTACCTTACGAATATTTTCTGGCCGGCTGTTAAAACGTGTTCCAATCTGCTCGGCTGTCATATCAAAGCCAAACTTGGTAGCCAGTACTACCTTGTCACGAAAATCCTTTACAGCTTTACCCAGCAACTGTTCATTGTGACCATTTCCATATCCATATAATTCTGCCGTATCAAAAAAGTTAACTCCAAGCTCATAAGCTCGACGAATAGTTGCTATTGCTTCATCTTCATTTGAAGGACCGTATGCCATTGTCATCCCCATCGTACCCAAACCAATAGAAGAGACTTTTAAACCTTGTTGACCAAGACTTCGGGTTTGCATTTTTGTTCCTCCTTAAATAATTCTATAACCTAAGTGTTTAAAGCCTAGATAAAAAGTTATCCAATCTTAGCTCGTTCAATATGAATTTTCATCACTGTTATTCATAGGAACAAAAAAAATAATAGCATGGGAGTTGAATAAAGTAAACAAAAAACGTATATAACGTCTATTTAGTATAGTTTGTTTAAAATGGTGTTTATGAGCTATAATAAAATTTATAAGGGGGCAGTTAGATGGAACGGCAGATTGAAAAACAACATCAGATGAGGCAAAAGCTTACTAATAAATTGTTATTTCACGTTAGAAAAAATGGGTTTCAAGGTTTGAAAATGGATGAAATCTCAAAGATTATGGATATAAGCAGGGCGACTTTATATAAATATTTCTCTACCAAAGAAGATATTATTTCGTTTATTGTGAGTACATTTGTCGAATATATCCACGAAATTATTGAAGATTCTGATGCTGATCAAGTTTTTGTTCAGCGATTTCAGCAAACATTTGAACAAACAATCTTATTAAAAGAGTTCATCACAGACATTTTCTTAAGGGAACTTGAAAATAGTTATCCTGAGAACTATGAGCGACTAAAAGAAGCCATGAAGCAACGAGAATATCAGGAATTGGCTTTTTATGATGAAGGAATAAAAGAGGGGTTTTTTAATAAGATTGATGGTAGGCTTATCATTATGCAAGATGAGATCCTAAGTAACGTTTTAGATGTAAAGTACCTGATGGAGAACCATTTGACAGTGTATCAGGTGCTATTTGACTATTACAATCTAAAGAAAATTCAGTTGTTTAAACCTGATAAAATTAAAATGATGGATGACAACTTGATGATCCCTAGAATTGAGTGCATGGCACAAAAAATTTCAAAAAACTTATATTAATCTTAGCAAATTTGGATTATCTAATTTTAGGACAATAACATGGTCCCATTGAAGTCGCTATTTTAGCGGCTTTTTTATTTTATCGGTACAAGAACTTGTACCGATTGCCGGAATGGACAAGAATCAAAGAAAGGTTAAACATGGTTGGATGGGTATTAAAAAAGCGAAATATCAGACTGAAACTAGCTGTTGAGACAAGAACATGTTCCTGTTTCCGGTTAGACGCATAACTAATCATCATCTTGCCCTTCAATTCATTAAACTAACGGGCAGTATAGTTCCAATATGTGGTACTATTTGTGTAGTCATTAAGGGGGCAGGTATGGCACTGGCAAAAAGACTTTCAAGCGAAGAATGGGATGTTATATTCTCCAGTAATCTAACGAGAGCTAGGCAAACTGCCGAAATCATTCAGCAATGTTTAGGAGTACCCGTATTCAATGATGAACGTATTAGAGAGATTAATTGCGGCCTAATTGAGGGCACCACCGAGGAAGAGCGTATCACTCGTTGGGGAGCAAATTGGCGTGAGCAAAATCTTGGTATGGAAGATTTCAAAATGGTCGCAAAGCGAGGTCTAACTTTTCTCGAAAAACTGATTAAAGAATATGTTGATAAAAGAATATTAGTTATAAGTCATGGAGCATTGATTGGGCTGTCATTACAACATCTTTTGCCGCAACATTTCCAAAAAACGTATATAGAAATACTTCTATAACCATTCTTACACACACTAACAACAAGTGGACATGCCAATTATATAACTGTACCAAACACCTTTAGCTATTGTGGACTAAGCTAACGGAAAACGTTAGCTCATCTGGGTCGAATTTGGTTGGCGGTAAGTTAGAATGGGGGGGGGGATAAGATATGGAAAAGTACGGAAGTGACAAGGTACGTTTTCTAAAAGAAATAATGGATTTGATGGTACCCATAGAAGGTGGATCAATTGAACTACGCGATTTTCTTAATACAAATAAATGGCTTAGTACTGATTACACTTTATCTAACCCAGGAAGTAGTAAAAAGACTATAACGTGGACTGAAGCTATAGAGCCATTCCATGTAATGAAGTATCCAGTAACACAGCAGTTATATCATTTTGTCATGCATGAAGAAGAAATAGAGCCGATTGTGAGTAAGCTGCCAATTACGGAAGTTTCGTGGATGGATGCTATTGCTTTCTGTAATGAGTTATCGAGAAAGCTTGGCAGGATGGAATGTTATACAGTTACAAACGAAAGTGAGAACACAATATATAACAAAATAGCGAATGGATTTCGATTACTGTCAGACGCTGAATGGCAGTATGCGTGCAAAGCAGGATCAACGGGATATCGGTATGCAAGAATTGATCAAATTGCATGGTATCAAGGAAATTCCAATGGATCTGTTCATAAAGTAGGACAGTTGCTTCCTAATCCATGGGGACTTTATGACTTGATCGGTAACGTCTGGGAATGGTGCTGGGATCTATATGATGCTGAACGATATGGGAACTATAGAGTTTTCAGGGGAGGCAGTTGGGCTGAAGTGGAGAACAATTGTGGTTCTACGAGTAGAAGGAAAAGCATGCCCAATTTCAAAATAGATGATCTTGGTTTTAGAATAGCACTTACAAATCCTTGAGAAAACAACACATCGAGTATGCTCAAGTCGTTGAGCTGACGGTAGGTGTACAACTATTGGGAAACTATAGCTTACTGATGACCCGAAGGCAGCCGACGACTAAGATCGGCTGCCTTCGCTGCGCTAACGGGGGCAGGGTAATTCAATATCTTTGTCTTCATATTGCTTATCCACTTTATTAACAAAGATGAGAAAACAGTTTAATGAGTAAATATTGCCAATGCAGTCGCTAGCCCGTTAGGCAATCCTGCACACATGAGACTTATGAAAAGTAAATTTGAGGTGGGAGATAGTACCATCAGGATATTAGATTATTCACGTTAATTTTTGTTTTAATCTTTTACGACTACTTATACTAGGATATTGAACTAACGGGAAACGTTAGTTCAATAAACCAAGGAAGCAGCTGACCATCGTGATCGGACGCTTTTGTTCAACTAACGGGTAGGATATTTTTAAAAACATGTACAATAATTTTGATTCAAGGCTCTTGACTATGACGTTAGGTCATAGTGCATAATTCTCTCTAAGAATACATAACTAGGAGTGAGAGAGATGAACATAAAATCACTGCGTTCAGATCATATTTATCAAAAAGTTGCCCAAGCTTCGCCCGAGGAAAAGCTTGAATTATTCAGAAACGAAATGATGGCTCCCTTTATGAAACAATGGAAAATTCAACAAATCCCTTTTAGAGCTGAAGAAGCGAATGATTTTGACGTTATTACGTTTAATAGTATGATGCATCGATCCCCTGATCTGATTACCCAGCAGATTTCACCTGAGATAGAGTTGATTTCTTCAGATTCTTTTTGGTTAGAGTGTGAGCACGCTGTAAGGAAAAGCCTCCATTTATTTATAGAACATGAAATAAGTCTCCCCGTATCTGATTATTTGTTTACCATTCAACTAGGGAATCCGGAAAACCGTGCCTTAACAATAAATGAAGGATATAGCGGCTTTGGGGGAATTCCCGGGTTTATCTGGGGGACACTCTTGCCAAATGAGTACACGGTTCCTCGAATGAAGGTTGCGCTGGCGCACGAATGCAACCATAATGTGCGATATCAATTTATTCAGTGGGATCACACCATTAATTTGGGCGAGCTCATTGTAAGTGAAGGGTTAGCTGAAAACTTTGCTACGTTCATGTTTGGAGAAGAATTGCTCGGCCCTTGGGTAACGAAAACAAATGCAGAAACACTTAACAGGTGCATTAAGCCTGTGCTCCGGAAGCAATTGCAATTGACGGGGTTTGATCAAATTGCCCCTTATCTTTACGGTGACGAGATCGCAGAACTTCAGAACTTAAAACCGGTCGATATGCCCTATAGCGCCGGTTACGCTTGCGGATATTATTTAATTCAGTATTATTTAAGAAAAACAGGAAGAACGATCTTTGAGGCAACGATAACGCCTGCTGCTCAAATACTAGACGAAGTAAAAGGATTTTGGGATGAAGAAACCATTATTAACGGTTAAAGATATTGTTCAGATAACAGGCATTACAGCTCGTACCTTGCATTATTACGATAGAATCGATTTATTTAAACCGACACATCTGACGGAAAAAGGGTATCGTCTATATGATCGAAGCAGTTTGGAAAAACTTCAAACCATTTTATTATTAAAGGAATTGGAATTTTCATTGAAAGATATTGCGGACATTTTAAAGCTGAACAAGCAAGAACAGAAACAAATATTAAAGAAGCAGAGACAAACTTTATTATCGAGAAAACAAAGACTGGAAAACATCATGACTGTTCTCGATGAATTCGTTTCGGGGAATGATATTAGTAATTTGAACATTTTAAACTGTTCTTCCGTTTTGCCATTGAAAGAACAGTACGCCAATGAGGCAAGATTCATTTATGGCGAAACAGAGGCGTACAAAGTATATAGTGAAACGATGGGAAATTTATCAGTAGATGAAAAAGAGAAACGTTTTGCCGACATTGAAGAAATATATAAACAAATTGCGTGTTGTATCCATCAGGATCCTTCCTCCGATGAAGTGCAGCGGTTAATCGAAGAGTGGAAAGAAAATCTAATGCAATTCATGACATGCGATGCAGAGTTACTGGCTTGCATTGCCCATACCTACAAATTTGATGCACGGTTCAAAAGCTACTTTAATCAATATGGTCATGAGGATTTAGCAGATTTTCTTTACAGCTCAATTATTCTAAATATCAATCGGGAATCATCTCAATGAATGGTTAATGCTTGATAGTCACTCCCTATGGTAGGTTGGACCATGACGATCGTCTATGTGGCATGGTCAGCTGCCTTTATTCAACTAAAGGGCAGGGTAGCGTAATAAATGAATATATCTATAATCGACCTTTTTTCGATTTTTCTTATCAACTATTATGTTTATATAGTTAGTGGAAAATCCAAACATCATACTCATTACAGGAATAATGGCCAGTGGAAAATCTACCGTAGCACAATTACTGTCCGAACAATTTGATAAATCGGTGCATTTACGAGGTGATATTTTTCGCAGAATGATCGTAAATAACCGCAAAGAGGTTCGTCCAGATTCAGAAAGTGACGAGTTTGTCAGTTGAGGTTACGATACCAGCTCACCGCCCAATCAGCGGGGATGTATTATAAGGCGGGATATACAGTCGTTGTTCAAGATGTTGTCATCGGACCATTACTTACTGATTTCATCTCGTTTATTAAGAGCCGGCCATTTTACTTAGTCGTGCTTTGTCCAAACTCTACAGTGGTTGCAACGAGAGAGGCTACGCGGGCAAAGAAGGGTTATGGGATTTGGAGCGTAGATGAGTTGGATCGCGTATTGCGAAATGAAACTCCACGCTCGGGTCTTTGGTTGGATTCATCTGATTTGTCCCCTAAAGAGACGGTTAAAGAAATAATCATGCGACTACAAAACGAGGCGTTGATAACATAAACGAACGGGAAACGATAGCTCAATAATACCAAGAAAGCAGCTGATCCATGTGATCAGCTGCCTTTGTTCAACTAACTGGCAGGTTAGTTGAATTTTAGTCACGGAGAAACGTAAAAAACTAAAAAGGAAGTGGTGACCTAACATTGGTACGCAAAATCTAGGCAGCCCACAGCGAGGGTGTCGGAGGACAAAAACAGAAAAGGACAAGAACATTGTGTCATCTCGGATTAGGTAGTTATCTAAATATCATCATGATGGAACTCCTGTGCGAGATTTAAGCACATTAATGTAAGACTTCGCTTGAATAATGATTTTTTTGTATCAGGAACTAGGTTTTTTCAGACCTAAGGCAAGAAATTAGTGCCATTGCTGAAAAGGTTAAGAACATGGTACCAATGTCGATTAGAATATTTATCTTTTCATTAAGCTAACGGGCAGGGTAACATAATAAATCCTCTTCAGTTAGTGAAAACTACCCTTAAAAATGCTGAGAATGAGGGTTTTAAAAATGAAAAGATGTATCGGATCACTGCTAACAGTCATCATTTTTTTTGTGACAATACAGCCCGTTTGTGCAAAGCCAAACGATGAACCATTGAAACGGCTTGTACTTACTTTGTTAGCTCCAAATATACAGGAACAGATTAACCAATACTATAAAAATAAATTAACTGTATCACCTACGTTTTCGCCTTTTTTGGATGGAACTGATCTAGACGTTAAATATCATTCTTCGTATATTGATGTTCAGGTTAAAACAATCCCGTACGTAGGACCTCATTTGGATGTTGGGATCGACTCGATGAGGTTTAGTATAGATAACTCCGGATCAGTAGTAGTTCTTGAGTATAAGCACATTAGGGATTATGACTTGCCTCCTAACTGGCAAGAAATTATTAAAACTCGTTAAACTAACGGTAAACGATAGCTAATAAAACCAATCTTCATTTTAAAATCCACTTATATACAAGTGTATAGAGACAAGAACTTGTACCAATTACCGATAAGGACAAAACAAAGTCCGATTAACCAATTAAAGCCAGTCGGCAATTCTGGAACACATTTATAAGATATATTGAGAAAAAGAAAAAATAAACACTAATGACCAGACAAGACTTTGGCAAAACATGCATTTAATATAAATCAAAAACAAAGCCCTGCTAGCTGACAGGGCTTTTATATATTATGCTTTTTCCACTTGAAGAGGTGGAGGGATAAGCCATCCTTTTTCTTTACTCATATTAAGAATGCGAAGACCTAAAGCGGTTTTAGTAAGGTGATATTTCGCAAATAAGGCTCCGATATCCTCCCTAATTGATTGTCCCATAACTTGACTACAAGCTACGAGTCCCATCGAAGTATCTGAGAAACAACCATTTAGTATATATAAGGTTCCTACATCGCTATAGTTGTGCTTGTGCTCCAGGGAGCTACAACGTTATCACGGGATCTGAATCTCTCGTTCAGCAATGTATACAAACTTCATAAATTCATTCGTTTTTATACCAGTCCTTCTTCATTTGAGTCCTGTAGTATGACTTACATCGGGATAACGAAGGAGCAAACGAATGAAGAAAACGATGATGTTAACCTTACTCATAATCATAACGGCAGGAATGATCTGGTGCAGCTGGGGGCTTGTTAGGACAGATCAGAATCACCCGGACTCTGCAGCTGGCACCAGCGGCTGGCAGGAAAATAGGCTTATTGCACATGCATTTGGTGGAGTCAACGGCGCTAGCTACACAAATTCTTATGAGGCATTTATAACCAATTACAATAGAGGGTACCGTTTGTTCGAGGTTGATCTTGTGCAGACGACGGACGGGGAGCTTGTAGCCAGACATGATTGGTCGCACAGGCTGCAGCCGGATTTGGCCGCTCATCGCGGACAAAACGTAACAAAGCTTCAGTTTGCAAACTCGCTTATAATGGGCAAATTCCACCCTCTTACACTGCCGGACATACTGCAGCTGATGCAGCAATATCCTGATTTTGACTTAATCGTGGATACGAAAGCAGGCAACAAAGAGCAAATTCAGCAGCAGTTTACGCATCTAGTCAATGAGGCGCGCCGTACGGATCCCGCACTGCTCAACCGGATTATTCCTGAAATTTTCAGCCCGGAAATGTATGACACGGTTATGGGAATCCATCCCTTTTCAAACAAAATATATTCACTTTACAAAACTGGCGCCTCCGCCGAAAGTATTGTAGAATTCGTAAGGGACAAACATTTGAAAGCTGTTGCCATGCCTGTATACCGCGTGTATCTAAACCCCAATTTAGTTCCAGCACTAAATAAGTATGGGGTGAAAAGTTATGTTCACACCGTCAACAGCAGACCGGTTATGCAGATTCTGTCCAGGTTCGGGGTACATGGATTTTACACGGATGAGGAAGAATCGCCAGAGGAGCTGATGCTTGCAGACGCTCCCCCCGGCCATGTTGAATTTTCGAGATACATAAGTTCCGGATTAGTAAGGATAAGAAATATCGTGATGAAGGTGAGAAATAATGGCTATAAATAACATTCTTGTTGTAGACGATGAACCGGAAATTCGAGAAGCGCTCGTTATTTATTTGAAAAACGAAAATGTGGATGTATTAACTGCCTCTAACGGATTGGAGGCGCTGGAAATTCTTGAACAGGAAACCATTCATCTTATTATCATGGACAACATGATGCCACAGCTCGATGGGATTAAAACGACATTTAAAATTCGTGAAAACAAAAATATACCGATCATTATGCTTTCCGCCAAGTCAGAAGATAGCGACAAGATTTTGGGACTCAACGTTGGGGCTGATGACTATATTACGAAGCCGTTCAATCCTCTAGAGCTGATCGCTAGAGTCCGATCTCAGCTGCGCCGGTTTACGAATTTAGGTTCCTTCCAGTCAAACGGGGATGAGCTCATTCAAGTAAGAGGACTCGTGCTGAACAAAAGTTCGAAGACTGTTGAGATAGATGGAGAGGACGTCAGATTGACCCCGAAAGAATACAAAATTTTGGAGCTGCTGATGGAGAACAAGGGTAGAGTTTTCTCGATCGAAGAGATTTATGAGCGCGTGTGGAATGAACTGATCTTCACTTCAGAGAATACGGTTGCCGTACATGTGAGAAACATCCGTGAAAAAATTGAAATCAATCCCAAAGACCCAAAATATTTAAAGGTGGTATGGGGAATTGGATACAAAATCGAGAAAAAATAAAGCCGATCGGAAGGTTCCAATCGACCTTATTGTCATCATTGTCGTCGCGATCTTATGGATCCTCTTACTCATAAACTCGTATTCATACACGGGGTTGAGTTTGAGCTATTCAACTTCAAGTTACATCCAGGCACTGCTTGCCTTTATTATTCTTTGCTTACTGGCAAGCAGATTGTTTCTTTATTTTAAGGCACCCCACAGTAGGCGTTCCTTCTGGCATGGCAGTCTGCTGATGGATTACTTTCATATTTGGAGAATCGGTCTTAGAGCCAGTTTGCAAAACTGGAGACTAACGTTTGGCCTCATCATGATGCTTTTGCTAACCGCGATAGCCGGCATTTGTATTTGGCAGGCAGCCACATATTACAGCATATATCAACAGGGGTTTTTCATACTTTATGTATTGCTGTATGTGCTTTTTCTGGTACCGTATATACTTTCCAAGCTTGGACGTTTCATCGCTATCATCAACGGGAGCAAAGAGATTGCTGAAGGAAATATTCAGAATACCATTCAAGATACCGGCAAGGATGCCCTATCCAAGCTTGCTGGCTATATTAACAATATGAAAGCCGGGTATCAAAGCGCGCTGGAGAATCAAATGAAGAGCGAACGGTTAAAAACAGAGCTGATTACCAATGTATCGCATGATTTGAAGACTCCGCTTACTTCTATTATCAATTATGTCGATTTATTAAAAAAAGAAGATCTGTCTACGGAGACCACCCGAGCCTATATTGAAACCCTAGACCGGAAGGCGCTACGGATGAAGCTGTTGATTGAAGACCTGTTCGAAATCTCAAAGATGGCCAGCGGTACAGTAGAGCTGGATATTGAGTACGTCGATGTCGCGACATTGTTGACACAGGCGATCGCCGAGTCCAACACCAGTATGGGACAAGCATCGCCAGTGATTCGGGAGAGGATCGCGAAATTCCCGATCCATGCACATATGGATGGCAATAAAATTTGGCGTGTATTCGAAAATTTAATTGGCAACGCGCAGAAATATTCGCTTTCAGGAACAAGAATCTATATTTATTTGGACGAGTCTGATGATCTGGTATTATTCAAAATTCAAAACACTGCTGCTTACGAGATTGATTTTGCTGCGGAAGAGTTGTTCGAGCGTTTCAAAAGAGCAGATGAATCCCGCCAGACAGAAGGCTCCGGACTAGGGCTGTCAATTGTGAAAAGCATCGTTGAGCTGCACGGCGGAGAGATCAAAATCGAGATTCATGGCGATCAATTCAACGTTATTCTGCATTTGCCCAAGCAGCGCTTAATTTAAAAGCCATAAAACTAGGTTAACCCTCATGCTCCCTTTCAGGATGTATGAGGGTTAACTTTACTTCAGGCTCTTTTCCAACCCCTTTTGTTCTAAAAATAATTCATAATATTGGAACAAAATCTTTTCCTGATTACCGAGAAGGATATGCTTGCTCACATTGCGCATTACTTTAAAACAAAAAATCATGAAATAAATAAACGATAAGACTTTTTTCTCTGAGCAGGAAAACAAACTAAACTTAAAGAAATAGCAAATGAAGATAAGGTTTCAACTTCATTACGAGGAGAAATCAAACGTGATCTAAATGAAATTAAAAGAAAAAAACGCAAAAATGTAAGAGTTCCTCAGGGATACCAGATGCAGCACAAACGTGGTTTCGAGGCAAGAAAGGGTTACGGTTACGAACACAGTGTTTTAAATATTACAAAAAACCATAAGACGCAACATAGATACGATAATAACGGAAAAATAAGATAAAACATCATTAGGAGGAAATATGAATCAGAAAGAATTTGAATCTGTCATCAATCTCCCTGCAAATATTCGTTATGAATACTTCATCAAAAAAGTAGTAGATTCAGAAGAAGTTTGGGGCCTTTATGAGAATGGTTGGTCAGTTACTGAAGATGATGAAGGTAATAAATTACTTCCATTTTGGCCTAATAAAGAATTCGCGGAATACTGTGCAACTGATGGTTGGGAATTTTACTCAAGTAAAAATATGGATTTATATGAGTTCATAGACGAGTTTCTTCCCAATTTGAAAAAAGAGGGTTTTAAACCTTCAATATTCTTAAATAATGCTGATTCTGCTGTATTAGAAGTCGATATATTAATTGAGGATTTAAAGATAGAACTTGAAAAATACTAACAGGATTGATGTTGCCGTTCCCAGAATTTCGACCGATGTCGAGGGACAAGAACATATTCCCATTGAAGTCGCTATTGAAGCGGCTTTTTTTATTTTATCGGCACAAGTTCTTGTCCCGAGCCAAGGACAAGAACTTGCAACGATTGTCGTGTCAAGGGAAGATGAGTTGCACGGGAATAATGGCGTTCTTAGGAGAATAAGTATCTTCCATCTGTTCACGTAACAGCTTTACGGCTGTTCGTGCCATTTCCTGTTCATCCTGCTGCACATAAGCTACGCCTGAAAGATGTGGATTATCGAAAGATAGCAAATCGATATTGGAGTGATCGTTCAGACGACGAATAGCGGACGATGTAAGGCGTGCTGTTTCTTCAGTCAAGGAGAAGGCTGCCGAAATTCCACTGTGGTTCTGCAAGAATTCGCTTACATAGTCCAATGCATGCTCGCTGCGTAGAATGTTGAGAGGGATGTGACACCACAAGCTCTTGTCAATCGAGATACCTTGATCTGTATATGCCTGCTCGAAGCCAAGCGTGCGATCCTCGACGGCTGTATTGGCATTTTCAGGTGAGATGAGCGCAATCTGCTGATGACTCTTGGATAACAAATGGGATACAGCCTTATACGCACCGCCGTAATTGTCGGATGTAATGGTGTACGTCTCAATGTTGCGCAGATAGCGGTCGATGAACACACACGGAAATTTGTCGAGCGACAGACGCAGTAATGATTCGTTGTACTTCTCATCTTCCGTCGGAAAAACGATCAGCCCCTTCACACCGAGTTCCGTTAGTGTACGGATGACGTTTGTTTCGATAGAGGAGGACTCTCGCGTGATGCTAAGTACCATGTTGAGGCCGGCTTCTTGCAGGAATTGTTCTGTGTAGTCAACGAGCTTTTGAATGACACGGGTTCTCATCGTCGGAATGATGAAGCCGATGAGCGGTATGGAGGACGCGCTGCCTTGGGATGGTGGAGAATGGATGCTAGAAACAACAAGACTTGAAGAGACGAATGAGCCTTTGCCTTGTACGCGTATAATTAATCCTTCGTCAGCTAGTGAGGTTAGGGCGTTCTTGACGGTTATTTTACTTACTCTAAATTCGTCCATTAGTTCTTGCTCAGAAGGAATGCGGTCTGTGGGCCGAAGCTGCCCTGATTTAATTTTCTGTATAATATTTTCTCGAATTTGTTTGTAGAGCGCCAGCTTTTTCAAAGAGTAGCATCTCCCCATAAACTTTATGATTTTATAATCAATTGGTTATATAAAGCTTATTTCATATATATTATAATACGGCATGTAAAGCGCTTACAATATGGAATCTAAGAAATTTTTGCGAAGGGGTCTTTTCTTTGAACGGTTAGAATTATGTTAAGGATGGTGGTGCCAAGGTAGATTGAAACCGCTTAAATTAACAGAACTAACTAGTCAGCCGACTTTTCAAATGCATAACACAAAAAGAGAGGATGACGAACAAATGAAGAAACGCAGTACGTTAATCTCCATCGTTACAGTCCTTATTATGTCCCTTTTTTTCACAGCATGTGGTAATCCTTCTGATTCAAAAACGGAAACACAGCAATTAGGCGCTAATGCCGGTGAGAATGCAACAGAATTGTCATTTTGGACATTCGTAGATTTGCACGGCAAGCATTTGGATAAAATGCTGGGGTTATGGAACCAAGAGAACCCAGACAAACAGATTAAGTTGAATGTAACGGTTATGCCTTACGATGATATGCACAACAAGCTCTTATTGGCAGTTACAAGCGGAAAAGGTGCTCCGGATATCGCGGATATCGAGCTTGGTCAATTCCCTAAATTCCTGGAAGGTGACAACGTTCCACTGGAATCTTTGAATGATGTATTTGCACCATACAAAGACGTTGTTGTTCCTTCGCGTGTCGAGATTTACTCCAAAGCCGATCAGGTTTATGGCTTTGATTATCACGTAGGTGCAACGCTTGCTTTCTACAACACTGAAATTCTCGAACAAGCAGGTGTTGACTACAAGAAAATCATAACGTGGGAAGATTACAAACAAGCAGGTATCAAGGTTTATGAAAAGACTGGCAAGTACTTAGGTACTGCTGATACATCTGCTACGTGGCAAGCATCGTTGCTGTTAGCTCAGCAAAACACTGATTTTACAGATGAAAATGGTAATCCAAAAGTTAACTCGCCTGAAATGATTAAAGCGTATGAAATGTTAGTTGATCTGCAGAAGAACAATGTTATTCATACGATCCCAGGCGGACAACCCGACACAGAAGAAGCAAAAGGCGAATACAACAAAGGCAACTACGCAAGTGCATTGATGCCTGAGTGGTACATGTCCCGCTTTGTAAACGAAATGAAGGACCTTAAAGGTAAGTATGCAATTGCTCCATTACCTGTATTTGAAGAAGGTAATCCTCGTTCCGTTGGCTTAGGCGGTACTGGCACAGTTGTTACTAAGAGTGGTAAAGACGTTCAATTGGCCAAAGAATTTGTAGCCTTTGCTAAGCTTTCGAAAGAAGCCACTACTGAAATCTGGAATACACTTGGATTTGACCCAATCAACATGGAAGTATGGAAAGATGATGCAGTAACGAAAAACCCTGATAACGAGTACGTACAATACTTTAAAACAAATGCATTTGATACTTTGAATGAAATCAAAGACGAAATTCAAGCGATCAAATCCGTTAAAGCTTCACCGACCATCGGCAATATCTTCAATACGGTTACTTTGAACGCCATCTTTGAAGATGGTCAAGACGTGAAGGAAGCGTTGGATGAAGCACAAGCAGCAATTGAACAAGAATTGAAATAAATATAATAAGTAAATGATTTGGTTAAACCTGTCGGCAGGTATAGTAGTCGGCAGGTTTAACCTTAGTCAAGGGAGATTGAGAATATGATAAAGAAATTTGTATACTCTCAAAAAGTTGCACCTTATGTTTTTGTGTTGCCATTTATACTCATATTTTTGATATTCTGGTTTTTTCCGCTTGTAAATTCATTCGTAATGAGCTTTCAAGATCGGATGTTGGGACAGGATCCTAAATGGATTGGTGAAGCGAATTATTCGAAATTACTTACTGATAAAGTGTTTTTGACATCTATTAGAAATAGCGTTGTGTACATGTTAGGAACCTTAGTGCTGTTAATTCCTTTCCCAATGTTATTCGCCGTTATGATAAACAGTAAGTTAATGAAGGGAAGAGAGTTTTTTAAATCTTCGTTCTTTCTCCCTGCATTGACTTCTGTCGCAGTAGCGGGTACCATTTTCCGCCTTACATTCGGTGAAATGGAAGGTTCATTAATGAATAGTTTCCTGGGGCTATTTGGTATAGAGCCTATTAAATTTTTGAAAGACGGAAATTGGAGTATGGCAGCACTGTTGATCCTCGCATGTTGGAGATGGACAGGTGTTAATATGCTTTACTATCTATCCGGTTTGAAAAGCATTGACAATGAATATTATGAGGCTGCTTCAATTGACGGGGCATCTGCTTGGCAGAAGTTCAGAACAATCACAATGCCATTATTGAAGCCGACCACGGTATATGTCACGACAATTAGTGTTTATGCAGGTTTAGCCATGTTTACCGAGAGCCTAATGATGTTTAACGGTAACAATTCACCCAAAAATATTGGCTTAACCATTGTTGGATACCTGTATAGACAAGGGATTGAGCAGAATAAGCTGGGTTACGCAGCTGCAGTTGGTATCATTCTGTTAGTCATTGCTATGGTTATCAATTTAACGCAGTTGAAATTTAGTGGAATGTTCAAAAAGGAGGAGGATTAAAGTGGGCAAAAGTCAGACGAGGAGTGATTTCATCTCTAGAATAGTAATTATTTGTTTATTCATTATACTATTCGTTTTAATTATGATTCCATTCTATGCAGTGGCCCTATCTTCCTTTAAACCAGGTGAATCATTAGTTAGATATGGTCTTAACCTAAGTTTGGATTTTGAAATCATGAGTTTTAATAATTTCATCTATCTGTTTACTGGAGAACATGATTATTTTGTGTGGTTTTGGAACAGTATGATTTTAACAATCGTTCAAGTGGTTTTAACACTTTTTGTAAGCGCATTTGTTGCTTATGGTTTTGCAGCATATGATTTTAAAGGTAAGAACTTCCTCTTTATATGTGTTTTGCTCATTATGATGGTGCCTTTCGAAATACTGCTGGTTCCTTTATATAGCCTAATTAATGATTTGGGAATGGTGAATAGCTATTCGGCAATCATTTTGCCGGGTATAGCCAATGCCGCGACAATATTTTTCTTCAGGCAATATCTAAGAAGCATACCCAAAGAGATTATTCAATCTGGGCGGGTTGATGGGGCAAACGAGTATGCGATATATTTCAGACTAATTATGCCAATTATGAAGCCATCCTTTGCGGCAATGGCCATTCTGAATGGTATGAATAGCTGGAATAATCTGTTGTGGCCATTCATGGTGTTAGGAGATCAGAGTAAATATACACTTCCAATCGGTTTGAAAACGTTATTAACTCCTTATGGCAATAACTATGATCTATTGATCGTGGGCTCCTTCTTCTCCATCATTCCAATTTTTATACTGTTCATTGCTTTCCAGAAATACTTCATAGACGGTATGACTGCAGGTGCTGTTAAAGGGTAGTAATATTATGATGAAACAGGTGATAAGATGGCAGTCCAAAAAAGAGTGTTACACGACGTACAACCACTGATTGAGCAGAAAGCTGATCCTTTTATTTACCGACATTCAGACGGTTATTATTACTTCGTAGCATCCGTTCCGGAGTATGACCGGATTGAAATCCGTAGAGCCCAGAACCTTGAGGGGCTTGTTACATCAACTCCTGTAGTGATCTGGAGAAAGCGCGAGACGGGTATCCTTAGTGCCAATATTTGGGCACCTGAACTGCATTTTATTGATGACAAATGGTACGTGTATTTCGCTGCCGCACACACGACGGAAACGAATGAAGGCTTGTTCGACCATCGGATGTACGTGCTAGAGAATGAAAATGCCAATCCGCTCGAAGGCAGTTGGACGGAACGAGGACAGGTTCGTACCGCGTGGGAAAGCTTCGCCCTCGATGCCACTACCTTTGAGCATAATGGCAGCCGTTATTACGTATGGGCACAAAAGGATCCGAATATCGAAGGTAACTCTAATCTGTATATATCCCAAATGAGCAATCCGTGGACGCTGACTGGGCCGCAAACGATGATCTCGATGCCGGAGTATGACTGGGAGATCATTGGTTATAAAGTGAACGAAGGCGCGGCTTTTCTTCGAAAGGGTAATCTGGTATTCCTCTCTTACTCGGCTAGCGCCACCGATTTCAATTATTGCATGGGCCTGCTTGAAGCCGATGCGGATGCGGATTTGCTCGATGCCGCCTCATGGCGCAAGTCACAAACAGCGATTCTCTCGACAGATGAGAGCATCTCGATGTATGGTCCCGGTCATAATTCCTTCACGGTGTCAGAGGCCGACGAAAAGACGCTATTTGTGTTCCATGCAAGAACGTACAAGAATATTATAGGAGATCCGCTGTACGATCCGAATCGTCATACATTTGTGACGGAGCTTTTGTGGACGGCTGACGGCAGACCCGATTTCCGCGGCTCTGTTGCAGCACTTGCACGTTCTGTACAGTGAACGAGTGTCCCAACAAGGTTGGTTGATGGATTTGAGTTCGTTTATCCAACTTACCAAAGAGAGACAGTAAGAACATCGAAGGCACTCTACTGGGTGCCTTCGATTTCGCTCTACAGATAATACGCTGAACCGCACCATAAGTAGTGGTAAGTTGCCTTAAAACTTGCCGCTCCAGTTAACCCGGAGAATCATATCATAAATAAGTGAATTCTTGAAAAATATATAAGAGCAGGCCGCTCATTTAAAAGCACTTGTATTTAATAAATTCGGAGGACCGTAAGTACTAAATATCTTGAAATTTCGGATCCGGTTATCGGGCCTGACGAAATATTAATAAGGATGAAAGCAATCGGACTGAATTTTACAGATATTTATAGAAGGAAAGGAAACTATCATCTTACTGGGAATTCCCCGGTTTTAGTTATGAAAGGGCAGGAGTCGTTGAATAAACGGGACCTAATGTCCAAGAAACCAGCGTTGGCGCTTGTTGCATTTGACGATGAAAAGGCACCTAGGGGATTTGTTGTATTTTATGGAGTGGCAGGGGGAGACCCTGCTCCAGTTGATCCTAGGATGTTGATGGATACGTTAAAGACTTTGACTGGTGGCAATCTTTGGAATTTCCTTACTTAGAGAAAGAATCACGATAAGCCGATTAATGCAGAGAGTACGGTATCAAAAAGAAGATTTGTCAAGGGACAAGAACATCGTCCGATTGCCGATTAGATGTATACATTAATTGAGCGAGTAAAAAAATGAAATAATAATTGCTTCTCAATCTCGTATGCGATATATTGCATATAAGAATAATTGTAAAAAGGATGAAAAACAATGCCAATTCCTAAAGATTTTTCATTACCAGTTCGCATGTCCGCAAAAGAAAGAGCGTTTTCTCAGATTCAGCGGTGGATTATTGATGGAACACTGCAACCAGGTGAAAAGCTTATTGATGCGGAAATGGCTGAATCGCTTGGAGTCAGCCGGACACCGATTCGGGAGGCATTTCAGTTACTCGAAGTTCAAGGGCTCGTGTCTATGCATCCAGGAAAAGAAACAAAAGTAACGAATATTGAGAAAAACGATATTTTTAAGATGTATTCAACCATGGCTGCTCTTCAGGCCTTGGCTGCTGAAATTACTGCCAAAATTATTGTTCCAGAACAGATCGAGAAACTAAGATCCATAAATTTGGAATTTGCAAGTTCCATTAAGAATGGCCAAGTTTATCAGGCCATGGAGGTGGATGAGCTATTTCATAATTATATTGTGGAGCTCTCAGATAATCCTTATGTGGCCACATTTAATACATCTCTTCAGATTCACATTAGGAGATTTAAATATGTGTTTTTAAAACAACCTATTACGGCTACATTCGCTTCAGTCGAAGAACATGATTTGATCATTAAAGCTTTTGAAGGCAAGAATAGCGATGATGCTCAAGTACTAATGAAACAAAATTTTATTCGTCCGATGCAGGAGCTGAACGAAATACTTTGAAGTGAGGGGTAAAAGAACATGGAAAATAAAAAAGATCTTCGTATTCGAAGCAAAGTGATCAGTGAAGGTGTTAACCGGGTACCGAACAGAGCAATGCTACGTGCAGTTGGTTTTCAGGATGATGATTTTAAAAAGCCAATGATTGGAATAGCGAGTACTTGGAGTGAGGTAACACCGTGCAATATGCACATCAATGATTTAGCGATTCAAGCCAAGATGGGAGCACGTAATCATGGCGGTGCTCCATTAATTTTCAATACAATTACCGTTTCTGATGGGATCTCGATGGGTCATGGAGGGATGTTGTTCTCGCTACCAAGTAGGGAAGCTATAGCTGATTCGATTGAAATAGTGACCGGAGCCGAGCGTTTTGACGGCATTGTTGCAATCGGTGGTTGTGACAAGAATACGCCTGCATGTTTGATGGCTATTGGACGGATGAACATTCCTTCCGTTTATGTTTATGGAGGAACCATTCAACCTGGTAATCTCGACGGTAAAAAAGTAGATATCGTTTCAGCTTTTGAAGCAGTTGGTCAATATCAAGATGGAAAAATGACAGATGAGCAGCTGCATAAGGTAGAATGTAGTGTTTGCCCAGGCCCAGGGTCTTGCGGGGGGATGTATACCGCTAATACGATGGCCGCAGCTGCAGAAGCAATGGGAATGTGTTTACCTGGTTCTTCTTCTACATCAGCCATTTCAACGAATAAAGCATTGGAATGCGCAGCAGCCGGTAAACAGGTCATATCACTTCTTGAACAGGAGATCTATCCAAGAGACATTATGACGAAAAAGGCATTTGAGAATGCAATTACTGTCGTAATGGCTTTGGGAGGTTCTACAAATGCGTTCCTTCATTTGCTCGCCATTGCTCATTCCGTAGAAGTTGATTTAACATTAGACGATTTTGAGCGAATTCGCTTGCGTGTTCCCCATTTGGCGGATCTGAAGCCAAGTGGCCAATATGTCATGCAGGATTTGAATGATATTGGTGGTGTTTCAGGGGTAATGAAGCTATTGCTCTCTGAGGGATTACTTCATGGTGATTGCCTCACCGTAACTGGTAAAACTTTGGCGGAAAATTTAGCTGAAGCTGCTCCACTTCAGAATAATCAAGAGATTATACGTCCACTAGATAATCCGCTTAAGCCAGATGGGCCACTGGTTGTGCTTCGAGGAAACCTCGCTCCTGAAGGCGCTGTTGCCAAAATGTCAGGCATGAAGATACAGCAGTTTTCCGGTCCGACAAAGGTGTACGATAGCGAGGAAGACGCGACGGAAGCGATTATGAATGATGAAATTCAGCAAGGGGACGTATTGGTCATACGCTATTGTGGTCCCAAGGGTGGACCAGGTATGCCTGAAATGCTTTCCGTTACAGCACTAATTGTAGGAAAAGGTCTCGGGGGGAAAGTTGCTCTCATAACAGATGGTAGGTTCTCTGGTGGCTCGCATGGATTTGTAGTCGGCCATGTATCACCTGAGGCACAAGTAGGTGGACCGATCTCTTTGCTGAAAAATGGGGACATTATCACCATTGACAGCGATATTCAAGAAATAAAGGTTCATGTGACAGAAGAAGAGTTGGCGGCTCGAGCGAAAGCCTGGGTACAACCTCCGCTTAAAGTAAGTTCGGGAGTACTAAGTAAGTATGCTAGATTAGTTTCTTCTGCCTCAAAAGGTGCAGTAACAGATTTGTTAGAATAGACATTTCTGTTCTGTTTTGAGTATGGTTAAGAGGCTACTCTCTCAAGAAAGTCAAACAATGGAATGATAGATTGACTTGGCCAACAGCTTCTTTAGGATGAATTGGTTTAAGCTATAGCCTGCCCTGTTATATAGACAGTAAAAAAGAACAGCACTAGAAGAGTATGCTAAACAAATAAATGAACCTGCATACGCCTATAGCACTACTAAGTATTAAATTGAATCAATGGGTTATACTATAAATAAGAAATTTAACTTAAATTAAATCTGTTATGCTATTGGTATAATTTCAGTTAATGCCGAAAGACAAGAACATATTCCCATTAAGTCGCTATTTTAGCGGCTTTTTTTGTTATCGGTACAAGTTCGTGTCCTGAGCCAAGGACAAGAACTTGTGTTTCATTAAGCTAACGGGCAGGGTGGTTTAGTGAAGGTGGAGAATAACCTTCTGATAGGACTCTATAACAAAGCCAAGGTAATTTTATAATTTTACTGTTGTAATGGGAGATCAATATTGAAACGAATGCCTTTTGAACGCCCAACGGAGCATTATGACGAACAAATTTGTGAAATGTTGAAAATTCGGAAGCAGCTTTCAAACAACAATCCTGGTTTAGCGATAATTTTTTTAATGCTTGAGAGATAGCAGGGGAGAGAAGTAAGAAAATTAGCGCACCTTCTTGGAACGAAGTGAATAAGATGCGAGATCGATCTTTTCCAAAAATAGCTTTTAAATATGATTTTATAGAGAAAAGCTCATCAAGTTAGAAGAAATACATGTTGTCGGAGGACAAGAACATTGTGTCATCTCGGATTAGGTAGTTATCTAAATATCATCATGATGGAACTCCTGTGCGAGATTTAAGCACATTAATATAAGACTTCGCTTGAATAATTATTTTTTTGTATCAGGAACTAGGTTTTTTCAGACCTAAGGCAAGAACTTAGTATCATCGCTGAAAAGGTTAAGAACATGGTACCATGTCGATTAAAATATTTATCTGTTTCATTAAGCTAATCCGACTAGTGGCATTTTCACGAGGAATGGCTGGAATGATGCTATCTGCGCGAAACATAGGTGGATATATTAATAAATTCGTTCCGGGTGGTAATGGGCCGGATCTTCAACTATATTTACCCCTTGTGTTAACTGTGTTTATTTACTCGTGCTTCATTCAAAGAAAACAAAGAATTTTTCTGGAAAAAACCTCATTTAGTTGTCTTCATATTTTCATTGCAATAATAAGCTGTTTTTCTGCTTGTGTAGTTTTACTTTTGATTTAATCCTAATTGGTGTTACGCTAGCGGGGAGCGTTAAGTTTAAACATAACAGACCAGCTGGCGAGCGGCTGTTTTTAATATGCTAAATGAGCTGTTAAGCTCAGTAGGTATGGAATTTTAAGGATACTATAAAGTCTAATAAAAGAGATTATTAGTCATAATCAACGCAAGTGTCTCAGTAAAAAAAAGTGGAAGTAAAACCCAAAATAAAGATTGCTTAATCAGTGATTGTAAGGTAAGATTCAACTATCAAAAAAATCTAAACGTTTAAACAGCTAATGAACGATGGTTCGTATGCTTAGACAGGAGAGACCTATGAGAAAAACTAGCATAAAGGACATCGCACTTAGGGCTAATGTTTCTATTGCTACAGTCTCCTATGTACTCAACGGTACTCGCAATGTGCGTCCCGAAACGCGCAGAAGGGTCCAGGAGGCCATCGAAGCATTGAATTACAAACCGAACGAGATTGCTAAAAGCCTCCAACGTAACCGTACCAACACAATTGGTGTTATTACGGAGGATGTGACTGTTTTTAACGCTCCGGATATTATCGATGGTATAAACGACTTTGGAGACCGTCACGACCTACATATCCTGCTGGTTAACCTTAGGCTCGACAAACGAATTGGCCGTAATTTTCAAGACGTCGAAGCTTACCGTAGGTATGCAGGCAGTGCTGTATCTGAACTGCTTGGTAAACAGGTGGATGGTATCATTTACATCGGAGTTCACACTCGCGACTTGACAGGTCTAATCAATGTTGAAGGTAAACCGATTATATACACCTACGGTTACACACAAGACGATATTTCAATTCAGTATAATGATGAACAGGCATCTTATGAAGCGATGTCGTACTTGGTACAAATGGGACACAGTCGCATCGCAATTATTAGTGGCTTAATGGATTCAATCCCTTCAAGACGCCGATTAAACGGTTATTACAAAGCAGTCACCGATTTTGAATTGCCGTTTGATCCTTCCTTAATAAAGATGGGGGATTGGGAAAGAAATTCGGGCTATAGGTATGCTAACGAGCTACTCGACATGGACAATCCGCCGACTGCGATCCTGTCAATGAACGATGTTATGGGCGTCGGGGTTCTTCAGGCCACGAAGGAAAAGGGGCTAAGCGTTCCTGAAGATATTTCTGTAGTTGGTTTTGATGATCGGGAATTCAGCGATTACCTGAGCCCACGTCTGACAACAATGGGATTACCGCTTCATGAGATGGGATATTTAGCGATAGAAACCCTTTACCGCCTAATCCATGGAGAAGATATTCAAAACCTAACCATGCCGGAATGTCGCTTGATCGAACGCGATTCCGTTCGGAAGCTTAAAAGCTAAAAAGGCGCATGCCAGTTTCCATATATAGAACCAACGCAGGTAGGCTTTGCAATACCAAAGAGGAATTTAAGTTTCTCTTTTCAAAGTAATTTAAACGTTTAACTTAATTCTGATCAATGAAAGGGAGATCTGAGTGACCATTCTTAGTAATGAAAAATTCAGGATCGAGTTTGGTGAACGTGGTACCGTTCAGTCCTTGGTGATGAAAGATGATCATCATGAGATGAATTGGGTAGTAGATCCTCATTATTTGCAAGAGGTTGGATTCCAAGAGGATGAGGATAAGCTCTTTGGCGAATGGAGTATGCAGTTGAATGATAGGTTTGTTCAAAGCTCGATGTTTGAGCCAAATATAACGAAACATAGCACGAACCATGTTACTGTTGAGTTCAAAGATGTACAGGTCAAGATCTTGTTTTCATATTTGTTGGAAGGCGATCAATTCCGCTGGGGTATCAAACTGACCAATGAATCGGATACGAACATTAAAATTCAAGGGTTGCATGTGTGGTTTTCTCTCGCCTACATTATGTTTCGGACGCAAGATGTTTACCGTAACATGCATGAATCCTGCGCCGTATTTACGCACATCGGTGGGAACTTTGCCAAGTTTGCTGCTGTACGACGAAGTAACGACGGACCTCATCTGGGAATCTACACGCTCAGAGGGAATACATCCACCATGGGTTCTCATTGTCGTTATTGTAACCGCTTTCTAGAGCAAGTTTCTCCATCTTTGGACGGCTTGTTATTCCACAGACTTTCTTTAGTGGAGGATGGGACCTCATTGAAAGATTTGGTACTTACCGATTGGATCTATAATGACGCTTACAACTCTTTAACGTTAACACCAGGGCAAGCGGAAAATTGGGAGTACGGATTTGTGTCATTCCAGAATCTGACGGATTTCTACCACCAAGGCAAGGTCCTCGGACATCCTCACTGGAGCTTTACACCCGTTGTGCCTGAAGGAGGACAATTCACAGCCTCAGTCCGTTTGCCTAGGGATCTTGAAATAAGGTCGTTAAAGCTATACAGTGCGCCTGGACACCAGAATGGCATTGAAGAGCAGGATATCTCCACACTACTGCTTCCTTCAGAAAAGTCTATGTCACTAGACGTAGGCTCTGATCAAATTAGCAACCTCGTCGTTGAACAGGAGTTCATAGTAACCCTACCCGCTGACGTACCAGGAGAACGTAAGCTGGAGTTGATACTCAAGGACGGACGTCGTGACATGCTGGTTTGGAATGTCCTTGAACCCGTTCATACATTGCTTGAAAAGCGAGCAGAATGGCTGGCAGTAAATAGCTATGAAGGCGGGGAGGCAGCGGTTCGGCCCCATGCGTTCCGTCCGTTATCTAACCAAGGTGAGTCACTGGGAAAATTGGCATTCTTATTGATGAAAAATGGGAGGTCTTCACCTGTTCCCGAGCAGGTTATGAGGGCGGAAGCAGCAGCGGTGCTGGATATGAAGGTGCACTGGTTCATTGAAGGTGATTTGTCCCGGCCGCAAGCTTTGTACGGTAACTTTTATCGTATCTACGATTTCGATTATATTGCGCACGTTTTTTATCTATTATCACAAATGGATGAAGAGCTGCTTCATTTGCATTCGCCTTCCGAGTATTTGAAGTGGGCCGCCGAAGTTATGTGTTTGCGACTTGATCCAGATTGCCATTCAGGTCAGCGAGAAAAGGACGAATCACGTCTAAATGGTGTGTTTATCCTTTACATACGTGAACTGCTACAAGCGTTGAAAGACAAGGGATATGCTGAATTACATAATCAACTACGACAGCTATGGGATCGCTTTGGTCGGGAAATGGAAATTGGTGTTCGGCACTACGGCGGAGCCGTTACAGAGCACTTTTATGATAATGCCGGATTTGGTCCAACGTGCACAGCATTATGTTTCCTTGGGCATACCGACAAGGCTTCACAATATGGTCAGCTTATTTTGGCAAATATCGGATTCAGCAACGACTATAGGCTGCAGAATCCGGATCGATGGTGGGAAGCACTATCTCCAATGATTCATTCCTTATGGGGCGGACTAGCGGCATCGTCGGCATTGGTTGCGTATGAACATCTCGGTAATACAGAATATCTGGAAGCAGCTTATCGCTCTACAATGGCAATCTTTCATTGCTATGACTGGAATGTAAAATCCACTCCGCGAAGGCTGGCGCAAGGTGAAGCCGCATCGACGTATAGTGTATCTGCACCCAACTTGAACATGCCGGAATTGTCGCGTAATCGTTTTGGGCAATCGGTGTTCGTGGGAGCAGACGATCCGCTGTTTGCCGCTTTGTTCTCCGATGTATCGGGGGATGATTGGGATATGGGTGAGGAATTAGTAGCTTATTTGCTGGGGTTTGGAACTACGACGTACCTCTATCGAGATGAAGGAGGCACTTTAAGATGTGTCAACGGATTCGTGACAGAAGAGCATGATGGTTGGACCGTGAAAAGTTATGCGGCGTATCCGTCCAGGTACGTATTCCGTGAAGAAGACTTAGAGTTCAGAGCTCCCCAAGGAACGTTGCAAAAGAGCATTCGCCTGGAAAATGGAAAGTTCTGCGCTTGCCTTTGACGAGTCTTCCAACTTGGCAGTTCCCACTTGTTCTATAAAAGGAAGTACAGACTTGGTTAACGAACAGCACCATATAATCATTCGGATATGAAGCAAGACCATGTTTTTAAGTTAAACGATTAAATTCGTTGACTTGAAATAAATAGCTTTGAAAAAGGGAGGAAACAAACATGAGGTTTGGTAAGCGCAAGTTGGTTCTGTCTCTCGCATTAACCTTGGCTTTCTCCACGCTGGCAGGTTGTTCTGGCAATTCGGACACTTCCGGTAATGCCAAAAATGCAGCAGAGGGCAACGGGGATCCGTCCGCTGGGGGCATCACCCTTGAGTTGTTGTATTGGGGGGATGATGTACAGAAGCAACTGGTGGAATCCGCTGCAGAAAAATATACAGCGGACACCGGGGTGAAAATTAATGCGCAGGTGTTGCCGGCAGACGGCACATTTGACACCTTCATCCAGACGAGGCTTCAATCCGGAGAACTGCCGGACATCAGTTACATGGGGGAAGCTGACATTCAAAAGTACAATGAGATGGGCATTTTACAGGACATTTCCGACCTGCTTGCGGATGGAACCATTCCGGAGAAACTTCCTGCAATCACCATCCATACTCCAGAACAGAAAGTTATCGGTGTAGGCTTGTCCAACCAAATGGAACTGCTGTTCTATAGCAAATCGAAATTTGATGAAGCAGGCGTTCCATATCCACCTTCTAAGGTTGAAGAAGCCTGGGACTGGGATACTTTTGTTGCCAATGCTAAGAAGCTAACCAAGGATTCGAGTGGTAAGACAGCCGCCGATGCTGGATTCGATGCAGCATTGACTGAAAACTATGGTCTTGGTTTTACGGCAGGGCGTGAATTTCACCATTTCTGGGCAGCGAACGCCAATGGAGGAGGCATTGTATCCCCGGATGGAAAAGAGTTTCAATGGGATTCACCACAAACGACAGAAGGTATTCAAAAACTGGCTGATCTTGTGAACAAAGACAAAGTTGCTTCGGCCTTTAGCTATACCTGGAGTTCTGGAATTGGCTCCGCTGTGGATGCGTTAAGCGGGGGTTATGCTATGGCTGTGAGCGGATCTTGGGATTTAGCGAATATCAAAGGCAATGAGGACATTGGTGTAGGTGTGCTCCCAAAAATGGAGAAAGCAGTAACCATGAATGCTGGAGCTCCACTAGTTGTGTACAATACCTCCAAACATATCGAAGAGGCTAAGAAATTCTACGCCTATATGGTTAACCCAGAAAACAGCCTAGACTTGCTGAAAAGCGGAGCATGGCTGCCTAATCAGGCGGACTGGTATACAGATCCAGCTTTAATTGAACAATGGACGGCTGATCTGCCAGCCAGCGCAAAGGAAACCATCCTTAGCTATGCTACGACAGAGGATGCCATTGTCCAATGGCCAGCGTATTATGTTCCGGCTTATTTAAAAATGAACACGGAATACGAAAAGTCGATCGACCAGGCATTATCCGGCCAGAAAAGTGTCAAAGAAATTTATGATGCGATTATGCCGGCAATTAAGTCGCTGTGGGAAAGCGGAAAGGTTTCCTAACCATAGGAAGGAAGTTTGAATTCGAAAAGAGAGGCTATGCTTATGAATCCAGAACGCAAAATCGGTTCAGAAACCGTTCCTGCCAGAAGATTTGCAAAAGGTGCCACTAAAGAGGCCATTGCCGGATATCTATTTGCTGCCCCCGCCATTATCGGATTTTTGGTGCTGACGATGTACCCAATGCTCGCCAGTTTATATTACAGTTTTCATAAAATTACGATTATGAGCGGCAGTCAGGTCATGGAATGGATTGGGCTAGATAACTTCAGGTATATTTTCAGCAATCCAAGCTCTGAATTTAAAAAATCGATTACGGTTACGCTGGTTTACGCCTTTGTCAACGTTACGCTTGTTATCGTGTTCTGCCTGATCGTTGCTTTGCTACTGAACCGAAAGTTTATTGGGAGAAATTTGCTAAGAGCTATCTTCTTTCTGCCATCTGTCATACCGATGCTTGCGACAACGATCGTATGGCAGATGTTATTGCAAAATCAGGCCAAAGGCGGGCTCGTCAACTGGGTTCTACTACAAATGGGCATTGCGCCATGGGATTTTCTCAACGACCCACTACGGATCTTTTACACCTTGTTTATCATGAGCCTGTGGACATGCGGCGGGACGATTGTTGTATTTATCGCCACGTTGCAGGATGTCCCCGGAGAATTGCTGGAGGCCGTTGAGATGGATGGAGGCAATGCCTGGCACAAGTTTTTAAAGGTGACTTATCCAACGATTAAACCTGTACTCTTTTTTCAGCTCATCATGTGTATGATGACGTCGATCCAGATTTACACCCAAAGCGTGGTGTTGTCGAGAAATGGCGCGCCTGACCGAATGACATACTTTATCAACGTCATGATCTACGACCATTCCTTTGTACAGGTGGGCATGCGAGGTTTGGCATCGGCGGAAGCTTGGATCGTATTTCTCATCACGTTGGTGATTACGGGCGTATTGTTTTACTTTCAGGGCGCGCTCAAACGTGATGATGCCATGGGCAAACGAAAGTGGGTGAGATAATGGAGACAGCACCTGCACCGATGAAATATACGAGCATCAAGCAGGCTAAAAACCGAAGAAGAGCAATTCATTTCGGCTTGATTGTGTTATCTCTCCTGCTTGCATTCATTTTTGCTTTTCCATTGTACTGGCTGTTACGCGGTGCAATGGTGAGTCATTCGGAAATTTTGGCCAGGCCGCCTGTATTTTTTCCGAAGGAGCTTGGGTTTGAGAATTTCAGGCTAGGACTGGAACGAATTCAGTTCTGGCGGCAGTTATGGAATTCGGTCTCCATCGTTGTTCCGTATGTCATTGGCACCGTCATAACGACCAGCTTTGCAGCATACGCATTTGCCAAATTACGTTTTCCCATGCGCGGCACCTGGTTTGTGCTCGTTATCAGCAGTATGATGCTTCCTAGTGCAGTTACACTACTTCCACAATTTTCGTTATATACATCGCTTGGGCTTGCAGGCAAACCTGCCCTAATTATTCCAGCCTTTTTTTGCGCAGGCGGCAATGCATATTTCGTTTTTCTGCTCAGACAATTTTTTATGACAATTCCTGCTGAACTGAGTGAGGCAGCCAAAATCGACGGCGCAGGTTATTTCCGCATCTATTACCGGATCATGCTGCCTCTCATTCGCCCTGCCATGATCGTTGTTGCACTATTCAGTTTCATTAACTGTTGGAATGAATTTTTCTATACCATGATTTATCTGAAAACAGAGGCCGATTATACCTTGCCTATGGGCTTGTACATGGTGAACGGAATGCGTATTCCAAACTATGAGCAGGTCATGGCGCTTGCACTGATCGTAACACTTCCCTGCCTGGTGTTTTTCCTGATCGGCAACAAATATTTTGTAGAAGGCATTACGTTGACGGGAATTAAAGGTTAATAAGGAGGAGACGAAGCAATGGCGACAAAGAAGAGGAAATGGGCAACAAAAATGTGGGTGGCCGCTTTGGCTACCGTCGTAACTTTGAATACAGGCATCATACCTGCATCGGCGAACTATACGACAGACTTTGTGCATGAAGGCGTAGGTACCGATTATGGCGATGCAACGTGGAAGAACAATCAGATCGTAAGCGAGCCCGTGGATTTCAGTCAGGAAACTGTCGGTCAAATGATGAAAGCGATCGAAGATTTTGATTTTGACCAATTCGCTGCAGATCATGCCGATTTGCCATGGCTCGATAAGTTGCTGGTTAACGAGGGCGTCATCCCAGACGATAACAATGATGATGGCAGTGCCAACACGCTCTTCAGCCGGGGGAGCGCGCTGTACATGAAAACGCAGGATAACCGGCAGCTCGGTTTTGTCGGGACGGTACATTATGCAGATACTCTCAACAAGGATACGATGTACAACATAACTCTTTCTACGGGAGCCGTTGTGGAAGACAAGGCTGCTCGTAAAAACTATCCTAGCCATGCTGACCAAACCTACAAGAGTGGCGGTTTGGACATCAGCCAGCGTAAATTTATTACCTCCTCTAACAGTGCTGTTACTTTACTGAAGTTAACCAATAACGGTAATGCGCCAATTACGTTAACGATGACCGTCAAATCGCCATTTGTAACCGAAACCGAGGGAGATGAATTGATCGGTAAACGGGTGGCTGCCCCGATTATGGTTGGACGTGCCGGAGAAAAGTATGTGGAAGCGATGTCCCATGTTGACGTTCATCTCAGCGGGGATGGCATGACGCCTGTTGGCAATGATTTGGTGAAAGAAATTACGGTCCCTGCAGGTACCTCGGTGGATGAAAAAGTGGTCATGGGGTGGTTGGCGGAAGAAATCCCGGCCTCGAAAACACAGTATGCTGAATTTAAAGCAAGTAATATTGAAAAGGCTTTCAATGATCAAGTAAAGGAATACAACGAATGGTGGGCACAAAATATCCCCTACATTGATATTCCAGACGAAAATGTGAAGAAGGTTCTGTATTATCGTTGGTGGTCCAACCGCTTCAACTTGCTGGAAGCAAACATTCCCGGAAACGACTGGCAATTCCCGATGAATATGGAAGGGGTGCTGGGTTATAACAACGGCATCACAGTAAGTGTTCCGTGGGTGTTGCAAGATTTGAAGTGGCTGCGAGACCCATCTTATGCATACGGGACTTGGCTAGCCCAAGGCGAATATTCTGAAAACGCCAACTACAAAAACAATCCGGGGAGACCGAATATCTGGACATGGGATATGATGCAAAATACCTCGCAAGTCGGTTGGGAAGCATACAAGATTTATGGTGGCGGAGAAAAGGTGTTGAAAAAATTCGCTGATTTCTCGGCAAACGATGTGACGGGCACACTGAATCATTTCAGGGGAACCAATCCTGATCTGGTTTATTACAATCACGGGCCAATTACCGGCAATGATGGAGACACCGTGTCCATGCACTGGAAAGGAAACGGAAACTATGCGCGTTTGGACGGTTCTTCTACAGCATATGCAAACGCAGTAGCCACTCAACAAATGTACGAACAACTGGGGGATGACGCAAACGCAAAGCGCATGGAAGAGGTGGCACAGCGAATTCGGAACGCCATTCTGAACAACATGTGGTACGACGAAGCAGATTTTGACGGTGACGGCGAAGCCGATACCAACGGAGAAGGCAGCTTTTTGCACAAAAAAGTCATCAACCAACAAGACGTATTCAATCCATGGCGTGACAACAATATGTTTGTGTTTAACTTCGGTGTAGTGCCGAAAGAAGGGGAGGCAGGATACGAATCCAAATACTTGACTCAGTTATCCGATTACGGTGATCCAAACTATTATCCGATTTTCCCATTCTTTACGGCAGATCAGCACAGTATCATGAAACGTGTGGAAGCATTCCAGAATGGAGACACCAGCGCATTCGGAACGGATCAGTTCGCTTGGTGCAACTTTGGAAATTACATCAATACAATTCGTGCTTCCTTACGTCATTATCCGGTGGAGAACATCAACACCGACACCTACAAAACATTGTTTGACTGGGGCGCTTGGTTACATACGGTTGAACCAGGCAATACCGATCACCTGGATTCCAATGAGTTTTTCTGGCTTGAGGATTATTTCTTTGGTACGCCTTGGACACCGCAAAATCCGCCAAACCCAAGTGGCAAAATGGTTCGTGCCTGGATTCACCACGATACGCTGGGCATGATGAATTATTCCGTCATGGAAGATATGGCAGGCCTTCAGCCAAGAGCGGACGATAAAATCGAGCTATGGCCACTTGATATCCAATATGACCATTTCGCCGTGGACAATGTGCGTTATCATGATGCCAATCTGTCCATTGTGTGGCAGGACCCGGCCAAGTACAGCGATAGCAATCCATATTACAAGGATATCCCCGTCGGATACTCATTGTTCATCAATGGCGAACGTGTCATGACGACGGATGAAATGTCACATCTCATTTTTGATACAGCCACGGGCAAGGTGGAAAAACCGGACGGAGACGTGCCAGGGGCGGTTGGAGACAACACAAACACCAACGTTATTTATGAAATTGGCAGCGCTGTTAATCTTGCTTCTGCAGACGATACTTCACTGGGAGGCAATGAAAAAACAGTTGATATGTTCAATAAAGCTGGAGTTGATGTGGAGCATAACGGCGTAAATCTGGCAACGGCATCTGGTACTACGGTTGAATCCAGCTATATCCATAGCAATTCCAATGTGAACAGACTGGCAGACGGTTCTACGATTGCATCCATTAACCATACCTCGAATACTGCGTTGTTCGGCGGCTCGCCGAACCCATCTGATTCAGTCACGTTTCAATTTGATGGAGCCCAAACGGTGGATAATGTAAAAATTCACTTTTATAACGACCGGCGGCCAAACGGCTATGCAGCTCCACAAACGTTTGGTGTGGAATACTTGGATGCGGACGGCACCACATGGAAGCCTGTAGAAGGGCAATTCCGTTATCCGAATTATGTGGCCTCGAATTACAATAATGTTGAATTTAATGCGGTGAACACAAAGGCTATCCGAGTCCATTTTACGCATGCATCGGGCTATTCAACAGGAATTAAGGAAATTCAAATCTACAATAATGACCTGAACGTTACGCCTTCGGAGAATCTTGCACCAAAAGTGCAACTAGACCTGCCGGTGAACGTGGAGCAAGGAGCTCCATTGAAGTTGGCGCCAGTAATTACAGATGATGGTCTGCCAAGCGGGCGTTTGACGTATGCATGGAATCTAGTATCAGGCGACGCTGGTGCAGTGCAGGCAGAGGCACTGGATCAGGCGACATTGAATGTGACATTTGACGCGGTAGGCGAATACGTCTACGAGCTGAGCATTAGTGATGGGGAAGAAGTCACGAAGGTAGAAGTACCCATCACGGTATACGTAGCTACAGCCGAATTGTCTAATGTCATTGCCAAGTTTGCAGAGCGGGTATCGCCGCAGGGCAAACTTGTCCGCAATGCCGATGATTTCACGCCGGAGTCGTGGCAGGCATTGCAAACCGTGTTGATTGAAGCCAAGGACCTGCTTGCGCGAGATGATTATTCGCTGGATGAAGTGCAGTCCATGACGAATCGAGTGCGCCTTGCTGAAGAGAGTCTTCGTTATCGTAATGCTGCTCTGTTGGCTACACCAAAAGCCTCCTACACATCAGCATGGGAATCTTTGACATCGGTGAATGACGGGTATATTCCTTTAGTCCCTGGGAGCATGGGTAGCCCAGAGATCGAAACGCAGTATGGAAACTGGGGATCGCCTAACCAGAGTCATTGGGTGGAGTATACATGGAAAACGCCTGTGACCCTGTCTGGCAGTTCAATGTACTTTTATGATGATGGAGGCGGTGTACAGGTTCCTGCCGATTACGACTTTGAGTATTGGGATCAGGAGGCGGGCGAGTATGTGGCGGTTAGCGGACTTAGTGAGAAGAAAATGGAAAAGGGCAAATTCAACCAAGTCACCTTTAATGAAGTCACGACCGACAAATTACGTTTAACGATGGAAAACCAAAGCAGTTCGGTGTATACCGGTTTAAAAGAATGGCGGGCTATATCGGCCAAACCTGACGGGGAAGAACCACCTCAAACGGACCATGGAGCGATAACAGCCATTGAGCCAGCATCAGTTAATACGACCATCAACGTCATGCCTGAGTTGCCTTCACAAGTCACGGTGACCTATGAAGACAAAACGAAAGGGCTGGCTAATGTCGTGTGGGATGAGATTCCCGAAAATAAGCTATCCATCGCAACTGATTTTGTTGTCCTTGGCAGTGTGGAAGGAACAGATCTAAGAGCAAGCCTTCGTATTTATGTCAAATACGATAAGTCCCGCCTGAAAGCGGCAATTGATGCTGCATCAGATCCTTCCGTGAACGAAGAGAACTACAGTGGCACACCGGAACAATGGCAAACGTTGCAAGCAGCTTTGCAGATGGCTAGTGACGTATATAATAATGACGCTTCAACCGAAGGAGATATCGATGCGGGCTACAAAACGTTGCTTGAAGCTTTTGAAGCTCTTGAGCCCGTAGAAGAACACAATGTAACTATTATTGGTATTAACATTCCAGGCGGTTCTGTGGATCAATTGGCCAAGGAAATTGTTATTCCTGAAACGACAACGCTGGAGGAACTTACAACGGGCTTAAACGTTCCCGCAAGTGTGACATTTGCGGTTTACGAATCTGATGGGTTGACGCCAGCTATTGATTTGAAAACAGGATACAAAGTGACGTTAACAGGTTCTGATCAAATCACGACGAAGACGTACACTGTCCTGAAGGTTACAGAAAATCCGCCAGTGAATACAGCTGCGCTTCAAGCAAAGCTGAATGAAGTAAGGGCGTTGAAGCAAGAACGCTACACTGCGGCAAGCTGGCAGAACTTAGCGGAAAAGACCTCCACTGCCGAACAATTGTTGACGAGCGGATCCGCTTCACAGGCTGACATTGATGCTGCGGTTATTGCGCTGGATTCTGCTATTGCGGGATTAAAACTGTTGCCAACACCTACACCGACTCCAAGCCCATCACCATCGGCTCCAACACCAGTTCCAGTTCCAGCGCCAGCTCCTACGCCTACGGATCCGAAAGAGCTTACGTCAGTTACCGTGAGCCAAGGCAGAATCGAAGTAAAGGCAGCTGCCACCGGCAAAGATGGTAAGGTCAAAGTTCAGGTCACAGACAGCAATATTAAAGCAGCGCTGGAAGATATGAAGGACGGGAAGTTAACCATTGTCATCCAAAAGGACTTGGAAACACAACAAGTCGAAGCCGTGCTTCCGTGGAAAACGCTTAGTACTACGAAGTCTTTGACCAGTGTAAGGATTGAAATGGGATCAGCCGTTTTGACGATACCTCATCAATTCCTGACTACGTTTAAGGACATCACTAATCTGGGAGTGGTCTTTGAAGCCGTCGAACCAAGCCAGTTGCCAGAACAAGCTGGAAAATTTCTTGAAGCAGACTTGGTCAGCAACATCACGGTGAATGCAGATGGGAAAAGTATTTCTTCTAAAGAACTACATGGAAAAGGACTTAGACTAGCCATGCCTTATCAGTTGAAGGAAGGGATAAAAGGGCATCAGGTTGTGGCCTTCAAGCTGAACGATGCCGGAGTGGCCCAAGCTATTGTCGGCGGTAAATATGATGAATCCACAAAAATGTTTGAGTTTAACATGGCGCAGAACGGCATGTTCGGAGTACTTGGCGTAAACGCTGCCTTTAAGGACTTGATCAATGTGAACTGGGCTGTGGAAGGTATTGAAGCACTTGCAGCCAGAGGAGCTGTTGAGGGAACGGGAGCTGGAGATTTTAATCCGTCATCTCAAGTAACCCGTGCAGAATTCCTTAAAACGTTAATGACTACATTCGATTTATTGGATAAAACAGCAACAACCACATTTAGCGATGTCAAAGAAGGGACCTGGTATAGCACACCAATCGCAAGTGCGCATAAGCTGGGCATTGTCAAAGGCAAAGCAAATGGCACTTTTGGTCCCAATGAACCCATCACCCGTGAGGAAATGGCTGTAATGATTTATCGGCTTGCAGAAAATTTAAATGTGACATTATCAACCGAAGGGGAAGATGATTCTGTGAAGTTTGTTGATTTGGAGAATCTTTCTTCTGAATCTTCATCAGCAGTAGAGGCTGTTCGCAAGGGTGGTTTAATTACAGGCATGCCGGATGGCCGCTTTATCCCTAATGGCCAGACCACACGTGCGCAAGCGGTGACGGTTATTTACCGATTGCTTACAAACCTAGAAAAGTAGAATCAGGACAACTCCAAAATCAACATGTGACAAAAATAATGGTTGCCCAACATATTTTTGAGGGGCAACCATTATTTACTCTATTCATCATAAGAATAGGGAGTTGTTGTACTGACCAGTTTGTTCCACACATTATGAATGATCATTGTAATGGGATACAGAACTACTCAGCGAGGTATATGGTACGGGTGGTCTTGTTCTACCAGACCAAACTGTTGAAGAGACGAAGGCTGTGGGGAACGAAGCCCGAATAAGAACAATTGTAAAAAGGAAGGCGGTCGTGAAAGGTTGTAATCATGTAAATTTCAGTTGGAAATAATGATTTCGTCCTGATGTAATTATTTGTAAAATAAGGATATTAAAATAGAAAAAGGAGAGGTTCCCATGACAAAACCAGATGTACCACACCATCCATATCCAGTGTATAGCCATACAATCAATGATCCATTCTGGTCGCATTATATCGAATTGGTCCGCAACGTCGTTGTTCCCTATCAATGGGAGGCGCTCAATGATCGTATCGAAGGAGCTGAACCGAGCCGGGCCATTCGGAATTTCCGCATCGCTGCAGGGGAAGAAGAGGGCGTTCATTATGGGATGGTATTTCAGGACAGCGATGTTGCGAAATGGATTGAGGCAGCTTCGTACCTGCTCTCCGCGAAGCCAGATCCGGAACTGGAAGTCCTCGTGGATTCCGTTGTTGAAACCATTGCACGGGCACAGCAACACGATGGTTACCTCAACACATACTTTACCTTGCGAGAACCTGGGGCTCGCTGGACGAACCTCGCCGAATGTCATGAACTCTATTGTGCAGGACATATGATTGAGGCTGGTGTGGCGTATTATCATGCCACAGGCAAGCGCATGCTGCTGGATGTGGTTATTCGTCTGGCGGATCATATAGGCACCGTGTTTGGTACAGAGCCTGGACAATTGCCTGGTTATGATGGGCATCAGGAGATTGAACTTGCACTCTTCAAGCTGTATGAGACGACAAAGGAAGAGAAGTATCTCGAACTGAGCCGTTATTTTCTGGATCAGCGGGGAGCGAGACCGCATTTTTTTGTAGAGGAATGGGAACAAAGGGGCCGTACCCTACATTTTGGCGAGTTGGATATGGTTCACCGGCACACCTACTCCCAGTCCCATCTCCCCATTAGGGAGCAGTCGACAGCAGAAGGCCATGCAGTTCGACTGGTGTACATGTGTGCGGCTATGGCAGATGTAGCTGCTGAGACGGGGGATACATCGCTGAAAGAAGCCTGTGAACGGTTATGGAGTAACACCGTGAGTAAGCGAATGTACATTACGGGAAGCATTGGTTCATCAGCCAAAGAAGAAGCTTTTACAGGAGATTATGATCTGCCGGGAGATACGGCCTACGCAGAGACTTGTGCCTCGATTGGACTAATATTTTGGGCGAAGCGCATGCTTCAGATGAAGCAGGATAGTCGGTACGCAGACGTTATGGAGCGGGCTCTGTACAATACGGTGATTAGTGGAATGTCCCTGGATGGTCAACGCTTCTTCTATGTGAATCCGCTTGAAGTCGATCCGGAGATTCAACGTGTGAATCCTAATTATGCCCACGTGCGAACACGCCGGCAAGGGTGGTTTGGCTGTGCCTGCTGTCCGCCGAACATTGCACGATTACTTGCCTCATTGGATCAATATGTGTATACCCCAGTTGAGGAACAAGCTACGTTATATGTGCAATTGTACATCGGCGGAGAAGGGGAATTCACACTAAAGGGCAGGAGAGCAGCGCTAACCATGGCCTCTGACTATACCTCCACCGGAGAAGTGAAGCTGATCGTTCGACCCGATTCCTCGGAGGGAATGCAGTTTACGATAGCTCTGAGAAAGCCGGACTGGTGCGAGATTCCCGAGCTGTGGATTAATGGGGAGAAGACGGAACAGAATGGGTTTACTTTTGAGTACGGTTACATGAAGGTGACCCGTACGTGGAAAGCCGGTGATGAGATCAGGCTTCGCTTCCCTATGGAGTTGCTGCGGATGAAAGGGCACGATCAGATCAGAGCCACTTTCGGAAAAGTAGCCATACAGCGGGGACCGTTTATGTACTGTCTCGAAGAAGTCGACAATGGCCGTGGATTGCATCGCATTCAACTGCCCCGGGACGCTGAGTTTCATATCGTTAGCGGGGATCAAATGCCTCTTGGGGTGCCGGCACTTACAACCATTGGGCACCGAGTGGTATCCCATGAAGACTGGGGAACACATCTGTATCGCAGTGATGTCCACTGGGATGCCCAGCCTGCCGAGCTTTGCTTTATTCCCTATTTCACTTGGGCCAATCGGGATGAAGGAGCAATGAGCGTTTGGATTCGGGAGTGCGAATAAGGGAGTGTCTTACCAGGAGAGAAAGTGGTGAGCGAATGTAGACGGTACGATTACCGTTCAAGGAACAGTGGAACTGAACGAGTAAAATGCTGTTGCCACAACGGATGATTACCCATCCTATGGAACAAGAACCAAAAGGAGGGCTAAAGCTTGGGCTGAAAAGCGCTTCTTCAAAAAGGTAGACAAAGAGAGAAAGCGTCCGATATATCCGGGATGCGTTGTAAGATAACGCGATCTCTGGTAAGCGGACGCTTTTTATTTTTCAGGGTATCAGTTCTGGACGAGCCGGTTTATTTTCTATGTTGGTAAACTTGCCGCGGAAGTTGGAAGGAGAGATGCCCTCTTTTTTGGAGAAACAGGAAGAGAAGTAGGATACATGATTGAAGCCGATCTCTTCGGCGATGCGAGCAACGGACCAGGCGGTTTGCAGCAGCATCTTTTTGGCCTGCTCGATTCTGTAATGCAGCAGATATTCCATGGGCGTCATCCCATACACTTTCAGCATGCTACGTGCCAGATAGTTTGGATGGTAATTGAGTTCCTTTTGCAGCAAGGGATTAGAGATCGGTAGAGGGTAATTGTGGCGAATGTAGAGTTCAATTTTCTCGGCAATCCGGATGGCGGCAACATCGGACAGTGAGGACAGCCCAAGGTCCAGATGCTGCATAAACTGCTGGAATGTCGCCTGTCGTTTCCAGTTGCGCATGGATTGAGGCTCCTGATCAAGCTGAGAGAAATGCTCCAGCAGCTCCATGTCTTTGGTTGTAATGTGCATATGTTTCGGGATGAAGATGGAACAGACATCACAGTGGTTCAGATACGCGCTTACCTTATGTGTCTCGATTAGTTCGGCCTGATTGGCAAGGCATTCGTCCATGGTCGCAGACTCTCTCCAGCTGCCATAGGTTTGAAAATGAATCCAGATCATTTCCGTTTCCGTCTCACAGGCTGCGCTGCCGTAATGGTGTCCATCCGGCTTAAGGATCAGCGCTTCTCCTTGCTTCAAAAGCCATTTCGTCCCGTTTTCACTAATGGCGAGTGAACCGCGAGTAACAACAATCAGGTCAAAGACACCGATGTCACTGCGGCTGATGTGATATTCACCTTCTTCGTAATAAGCACGTCCGCAATCAATAAAATAGGGAATGGGCGGGGTGATGAAATGAAGGATGGGCGAGTCCAATCCGGCACCTCCGAACAGGTTGAAATATTTAAAATTCATGTTGGCATCGAGCATTTATTTTTCATAATACAGCAAGTAACATATAAAATAAAGCGCTTACGAATTTTGGTTTATTATTCTTAAACAGATTCAGATTACAACCTTGGAAAGGGGATTGCACATGAAGAAAATGCAGGTATGGTTAGGGGTATGTCTTCTTGTAATAGTGATGGCTCTGAGTGGTTGCAGTACAACAAAGGAAGCATCAGGAGGGACATCTGGAGGGGGAGAAAACACAGGAGCGACCCACTTGGTCTTCTGGACTTTTGTGGATGCCCATCAGAAGTTTTATGAGAGCATGGCTGAGCAGTGGAATCAGGACCATCCTGATCAACAGATTGAACTCGAAGCAACTACGATTCCATATGACGATATGCATACCAAGCTATTGCTTGCCTTACAATCCGGTGTTGGCGCACCTGATCTGGTTGATATCGAGCAGAGCAAATTCCCCAATTTTATGAAAGGTGTACCGCAGCTGGTGGATCTGACTGACATGATTCAGCCCGAACTGAACAACATTGTGCAATCTCGTGTGGAGATTTACAGCAAGGAAGGCAAATACTACGGCATCGATTATCATGTGGGGGCAACCGTGATGTACTACAACCGGGACATTCTGGATCAAGCGGGTGTTAACGCAGATGAGATCAAGACATGGAGCGATTTCGAGCAGGCAGGGAAGCAGGTGCTCGAGAAGACAGGCAAACCGATGATCACATTTGAAGGTAACGGGAACTGGTCCTGGTGGCCAGCCATTAGTCAGCAGAAGTCGGATCAGGTGGATGCCGATGGCAACGTAACGGTGAATGCACCCATCAATATTGAAACGATGAAGTTCTTTCAGAAAATGGTCCAAGAAGGTGTTGCTGCTGTCGCGCCCGGTGCTGGACATGACACGGAAGAATACTTCGGATACATGGATAAGGGGAATGCAGCAGCAGTGTTTATGCCGTTCTGGTTCATGAACCGGTTCACCGACCACATTCCCGATCTCAAGGGCAAAATGATCATTCGTCCACTGCCGGCTTGGGAAGAGGGCGGTAATCGTTCCGCAGGCATGGGGGGGACTGCAACGTCCATTACCAACCAGTCCGCTTCAATTGAACTCGCCGAGCAATTTCTCGCTTATGCCAAACTGTCCAAAGAGGGTAACATTCAGATCTGGAAGCAGCTTGGATTTGACCCGATTCGCACAGACGTATGGACAGATGCAGCCATGAAGGAGTCAAACAAATACACGGATTATTTCGGAGATGATATTTTCGACACCCTGCTCGGGGTGAAGGATGAGATTGCTCCAGTCCACATTCGGGAGAAGTCACCTGAGGTGTTCGATGCGGTGCGTAATAAAGCGATGCCAGAGATTTTCATTAATCTGAAGGATCCTGAACAAGTGCTTAATGACGTGCAGGCTGAATTGACTCGGTAAATGGTGTGGTCGGATCGTTTTTGATATAGAGTATATAGCTTATTCCAGGTTGGAGGTTGGTCCACCGTGCAGTTGCATAAGGAAACAGCGGCTTCCATACGCGCTAGCAGGCGCAGAAGCATCAGAATGAACTCAAGAACATGGGCTCCGTATTGGTTTGTGTTACCGTTTATCTTGTCATTTCTCATTTTCTTCGCTTATCCCTTATTTCGGGCTGGAATGATGAGCTTTCAGCAGGTTCTCCCTGGAGATGTTCAGTTTGTGGGGCTTGAGCATTACAGCAAACTCTGGAACGCCGACTTTCGGGCCGCACTGTGGAATAGCACACGTTACACCTTCTGGACGCTGCTGCTGTTGGTGCCGGTACCCATGATGCTTGCCGTATTTCTTAATTCGAGTCGCATGATGGCGCGCAATCTCTTTCGCTCAGCCTTGTTTATTCCTGCACTGACTTCGGTAGTTGTAGCAGGGGTTGTATTCCGGCTCATCTTCGGAGAACTCGACGGGGCACTGATGAATTCCATTCTGAATGTTTTTGGCATTCCAAGGCAGCAGTGGTTGTACAGTTCGTCCCTCGCAATGGTTGCACTGGTCGTGCTCGCAGGCTGGCGCTGGATGGGCATTAACATACTGTACTTTCTCTCCGCACTGCAGAGCATTCCCAAGGATCTGTATGAGGCCGCAGATATAGATGGTGCTGGAGTAATGAGAAAATTCACGAGTATTACGGTGCCGATGCTTAGGCCGATCACCATCTATGTGATTACGATTACGCTGTATGGCGGGTATTCGATGTTCACTGAGAGCTACATGCTCTGGGCAGGCAAACCCTCCCCGCAAAATATCGGTCTGACGATGGTGGGTTATATCTATCAACAGGGATTCCAATATTTTAATCTCGGGTTCGGTGCAGCCATTGGCATCACATTACTGGTCATCACGCTTCTGATCAGCATGCTTCAGCTGACCGTGCTGGGCATGTTCAGGAAGGAGGATTAGTACTTGGGGACACGAAAAAATAAAATTAATGCTGCTTCGCTGCTGTTACTGGTGTTGTTCGCGGGTTTGGCTGTTTTGATGTTATTTCCGCTCTATGCACTGATGCTTGCTTCACTGAAACCTGCTGCCGAACTGTTCCGGTACGGCCTCAACGTTCGATGGGACTGGGCCTTAATGAGCCTGGACAATTATAAGACGATCTTCGCCGGATCGGGAGCAGCAGGTCACTACTTTACATGGTACAAAAACAGTCTGGTCATTACAGCGATGTTCACGGTACTGAGCCTGTTGTTTTCGTCCATGGTCGGTTACGGACTCGGCGTGTACCGCTTCAGAGGACAGAGTCTGATCTTCACCTTCGTGCTGGTTGTGATGATGATTCCGATGGAAATTATTATCCTGCCTCTGTATGAACTGACGATTAAACTGAAGCTGATTAATACGGTGTGGGGCGTCATTCTGCCTTTTGTGGTGGCCCCTTTGCCAATCTTTTTCTTCAGACAATTTGCTCAGGGGTTGCCCAAGGATTTTATGGACGCAGGCAGAATTGACGGCTGTACCGAGTTTGGCATCTTCTTCCGCATCATGGTGCCGCTGATGGCCCCGGCATTTGGCGCAATTGCCATCTTGCAGGCCATGAACAGCTGGAATAACTTTCTCTGGCCGCTCATTGTCCTACGGACAACGGAGCATTTCACTCTGCCGATCGGGCTGGCTTCCTTCGTATCCCCGCTGGGCAATCATTATGAGGAACTGATCTCGGGAGCCGTGCTTGCCATCGTGCCCATCTTGATTCTGTTTCTTTTCTTTCAGCGCTTCTTTATCTCAGGTCTCACGGTTGGCGGGGTGAAAGGTTAATGCAAACTCCCTCTAGAGGAAATTGATGTGTGAATTATCAACATCTTGTTAACTTGGTATACATGGATCTTGAACGTTTTAAGGATTCGATGACATCTTAACAATTTATTTCGCGGTTCTATTTTAACAGAAAGCATGAACGTCATTTTCTATTGATCGGTCAAAGGTATTTCGTAGAAAGACTTTACTTACCGGTTTAAGAGAATTAATCCCCTAATGGATATGATCACAGGTATACAGGAGGTTATAATGACAATGATTTCGAAGAAGTGGAAGCCGCTTATGATCGCGCTGCTACTGGCATTTCCAAGTCTGCCGTTGCAGGTTAGCGCTTTGCCTGAGGTCGCGGCGGCTGCAGTAAAGACCGGTATCTCCAATGCCAGCCTGTCGGCCAAAGTCGGCGACTTAGGCCAGATTGAAGAGCTCTATATCAACAACAATCCTGCCAATAAACAGGGAGAGCCGATCAATTTCGTCTTGCCTAACACTACATCACCGCAGAATGGTACCGAGCACCAGTGGATGGGTGAAATGATCTTCTCTTATCGTGCTGGTGACAGTGGACAATTCCCTGACAACAGGGACGGCTTTGTAGAAGTTGATACCAATAAAACATTGGCCGCCGGGGGATCTACACAATATTCGACCATCAATCCTGATAACCCCTATGTTAACAAGAACGCATCAGCAGACGGCAAGAAGGTAGAAGTCAACTTTATCGGACAGAATCTAGACTCTACAGACCAGCGGGTAATGAAGGGCTTCGATGTGAAGTCTGTTTTCGATATGGAGACCGATGACGGTTCACTGCTGTGGGAAATTACGGTGAAGAACAAGAGCAGTCAGTATATCGAATTCGGAGATATCGGCTTGCCGATGCCTTGGAATAACAAATACCAGACTTTATCCGATACGTATGATGACCGTGTGACGGTGCATAATTTCGCAGGTGCTGACAGTGGATATTCTTATGCCATCCGCACCAGTGGTGAGGGGAACTTCATGCTCTTCACCCCAGTGCCGGAAAGCGGAGCTCGGATCGAGTATGTAGATTATTGGATGCATGAAGCAGGAGAGCGGCGTGCTGCAGATACCTTTAAGAACTGGACAGGGGACAGTGGCGGTTGGTATCCGGGACTGAACGTGCTCTATATCCACTCCAAAGATATCCAAAAAACGGGACGCGGATACTTTACCGATGCTTCCAGCCTCGTACTCGGACCCGATGAGTCCAAGACGTATAAGTTTAAATTCTCAGCGGTCCGTGGAGGCGACAATACGCCGCAGGAAAGCGCCCAAAGCCCAAATAACAGTTCGACCTCGATGGAAGACCGTGAAGCCAATCTCCGGTCCATCCTATATAAATCAGGCATGATTGATGCCGTAGCGGTGCCGGGATTCCAGACAGCAATCAATATGCCTGTCAAGCTAGACCTGCACTATGACGACAGTATCATTGATGTACAATCCATCGATATTCAAAATGTGGCAGAGAATGATCCGTTTGATGAAGCGCATATTCCGGATATTAAGCCTGGGAAGAGCAGAAAGGAAATGGTTGACAACTCGCGGGCCGGACGTGGACTGCCTGACGGGAACCCTGGCTACAACGAATCGGTTGAGTTTGTGGAGACCAAGATCGTAAATGGCGAACAGCATCATATCTATTCACTTGAGTTTGATTCGATCGGCAACAACAGTGTGCACATCAATTATAAGCTGAAAGACGGTAACGAATGGGTGGATAAATTCACTCAATATGAATTCAATGTTCTAGCCGAGCTGGATGCAATCTCGGATGCCCATTCCGATTTCATGGTCCAGAAAACACAGGATAAAAACCCGGAAAGTCCGACTTATGGTAACTATTTCGACTGGTATCTGTCAAGCGGCATGGATCTCAACACAAGCCATTGGGGAGATGACTGGAGCCATGATAACATCAACTTCATGACGATGAAGAACTATCTGGCACCCAACCCTGATGAAATTCGCTCAATCGAGACATACCTGATCGACTTCATGTGGGAACGATATATGAAGAATACTCAGGACAGCTATATCGTTGCAAACTGGCTGAAAGATTCTGGAGCGTACACCGACAAAGATAAACCTTATACACGTACCTTCTCCGAAATCATGGAAGCTACCGGATTTTTCAACATGTACCGGATTCAAAAGGCGTATCCCAATCTGATCGAGTACCGTGAATCGCCTCAGTATTATCTGGAAAAAGCATATAACATCTACGATAAGCGTGTTTCCACCGAAGCCATCGGATTCTATGGTGAGCAGCAGATCCCGGATATGATTGAAGCTCTGAAGGAAGAGGGAATGCAGACCGAGTCGGCCAATCTACAGAAGAAGTTCGCCTTCGACAAAGGACGGAATATGACTAGGGCCTCTTATCCTTACGGCTCGGAATTTGAATATGATAACACTGGTGAAGAAGGAGCCTATGCAGCAGCGAAGGCGCTGCGCACTTACTATCCTACAGACACGCTTGCAGGCGCAGCTGAGAAAAGTATGGAAATGGCTGACTGGAAAACACGCGCCATGCGCGGGATTCAACCTACCTGGTTCCATTATTCAGTGCCCGTCTTCCGCGGTGGTGAAGGCTGGTGGAATTTTCAATATACTGCGTCTTTAGCAGGATATATTATGGATGACTGGCTCCGATATGAGAATGACGGCAGATCGATGGAGCAGACCGCAATTGCACAGCAGCGCAATTATGCGGGGAAGATTTCGAACTTCAACGCCGTCAATATGGGTCAGATTTCGGCGAATTCAGTTGGCAGCACCTCTTGGAGATATTCGATGTATAAAGGAGGCACGGGCACTAAGGACGTATACGATGGCGGATCACGCGTCATGAGTAACGGCTGGAATGATTTTTCGGGCGAATCGGAAGAAGGCCTCTATGGTTCCCTTCTCAGCATCAGCTCTGATATTGTTACAGATCCGATATTCGGGCTGTTCGGATATGGCGCGCTGGTCACTGACGAAGGAAACAGCTATAACATTATGCCAAAAGACGGTTTCGGCAAGCGGATCAATCTGATCGACGAGAAAATTTACTTGGAGCTGGAAAGCGATAAAATAGAAAGCGCGAAAATTCAAAAAGATGGTGAGGGTTTTACTCTCCAGCTCCTAAATCCCTCAGGGAAAGAGCATACTTCACGGATTTTGTTCGATGGAGTGGGGATGGAGAATGGCTACTATACCATGAAGCTGAATGGTGCAGCTGCCGGACAGTTCTATGTTCAGAACAATGAAGGCGTTGCCATGTTTCAGATGGGCAGTGTGCAGCGTGCCGAATTGACCATTGAAAGATCGGCCGGCGGTGAAAATGAAGCTCCCCAAATTACTGTAGAGGTGGCGACACAACATCCACAAGCGTTAATTCCATTTATGCTTAATGGTATTGTAACCGATGATGGCGCTCCAGAAGGCACTCTGTCCTATCAATGGGAAGTGGTCAGCGCCCCGGAAGGTGGCAAGTTAACCTTTAATCATCCGAAAGCAAGTATTACACAGGCTACGGGTACCAAAGAAGGCTCCTATACCGTTAAGCTTAGCGCAAGTGATGGACAACTGACTGGCTCCAGCCAGATAATCTTCGAACTGGCTTCACCGCCGGATAAACAGCCTCCAGCAATTGGCCAAGTGACTGCTGTTCAGGATGTTGCCAATAACAGTATCGTGGTATTGTCCGGGGAAGCCATTCCTGACCCTGTGCATACCGAGGCAGAAGAACCCCAGTTGAAGTACGCTTGGGCCATCAAGCAAAAGCCTGAAGGTTCAGCAGACATTTCATTTGTGGATAGTGACAAGGCAGCGGCCTATGCACGTGTAAGCAAGGCAGGCACCTACATGTTTACCTTCAGTGCGGCAGACGGAGACAAGAAGGCTAGCAAGGATGTAACGATAGAGATCAAGGAAGATACCGTTGATGCTTACCGTGCAATCAGCGTAGTGACCAAGAAGGATATTGAACCAGAACTCCCCAGACATATCTATATTCTGTCAGAGGACGGGTATCTAGAGCAGGAAATCACTTGGGATGCTATTGATCCAAGCAGTTATGCTAGTGCAGGCCAATTTGAAGCCAGAGGAAACGTCAATGGCATTGCTCTGGAGGTTTGGACTACCGTACATGTCGTGAATACTGAGCTGCAAAATGCGGCGCTGACAGCCAAGGCCTCCGTCAGCTTTTCTGGTGGCGACGGATATCCGGAAGCGATGAATAACGGCATTGAACCTAAAAGCTCGGCAGATTTCTCGCCGAACCGCAGTGCCCCCAACAGTGCATGGCATAACTGGGGTAGAGAAGGAGATCCAGCATGGGTGACGTATGAATGGGATCAGCCATTCCTGGCCTCATCCATGGATGTATATGTATTTCAAGACAACGGCGGTAACTTCCGTCCAAAGGATATGCAACTTATGCTTCGCGGCGAAGATGGGAAATGGTACACCCCGCGGGACATAAAGGGATTGGGCAATGAACTTAATAAATACAATACGACTACCTTTGAGCCCGCCTATATTACAGGTGTTCGTATGGACATGAAGCCTACCGTTAATGGCAGCGGTATTCTGGAATGGAAGGTATACGGCTATACCGGAGCGGTAGATAAGTCAGAACTGATCAAGGTCTATAACTATGTAAATACATTAAATGCTTCGAACCTTGCAGATCCTGGTCTTGCGCCAATTGAAGCGGCAAAGACAGAAGCATCTGCTGTGATCAAGAATATGAATACCACAGACGAAGAAGTTACTCTGGCGCTTGAGAAGCTGCTTACGGATTTGCGTCTTCTTAGTCCGAGAGATGGCAATATGGCCTTCCTCGCAAATGTTTCTTCTAGCTATACCTCTCCTTGGGAGAGTCTGGCTGCAGTAAACGACGGAAAGAAGGATGGCAGCAACATTTCGCATTGGGGAACCTGGGGCCATGAGGGCGCAGAGGAGTGGGTGCAATATGAATGGCCGCAGGTTGCATCTATCCGAAGTTCGAATCTGGTGCTGTGGTCAGATGCCGGCGGAATCAAGCCGCCTACCCAAATTGTATATTCCTACATCCCGGCGGATAGCGTTACTAATGAATGGGTAACAGCGGGAACGGTTACAGAAGGAATCAAAGTGGTTGATCATTCTCCGACGGAATCTTCCAATCCGTACACATTTGATCCAGTACTTGAGGTCAAGGCGCTGCGAGCCACCCTGACCAAGCAATCACAGGCAGGAGATAACGGTGTAGGCCTATGGGAATGGGAAGTTCACCAGGCCATATCCAGTCCTGATCGTGAGGCTCCAGTAACACCGGCCGGTGTGGCACCGTCCATTCCTGATGGAGATGACGGCAAACTGATCGGTGTGACAACAGAAATGGAGTATAAGAAGGAAGGCGAAGAAGAATATATTGCAATTTCAGGAATTGAGGTCACAGGTCTCACCGCCGGTAAATATTATGTCCGGTATATGAAGACCGGTTCGCTGAGCGCCAGCCTGGATAAGGAAGTCGTTATTCCGGAAGGGCAGACACAGGAGCAGGCTGCACCAGATGCGAGTGGATGGGTGATCTCACACGCCAATTCGGATACCGACATAAAAGGCATAATTGAGGGCTTGAATGATACGATGGAATACCGGAAGCTGGGCGAAGAGGACTACACGCCTGTTCCAGGTTCAAGTATCAACGATCTGGAGCCTGGCAGCTATCAGATCCGGTATGCAGCCACAGACAGCCTAAAGGCAAGTCCGTCGGTAACCGTGGACATTCGCAATGAAGCCAAGGTAGACAGAGAGGCACCAACAGCGGAAGGACTCGTCATTACACCGCCTACAGCGGCAGGCGGGAATGATGGCAGAATTGAAAATGTGACTGTCGATATGGAGTACCGAAAGGCGGATCAAGGTGGTTACATGCCGGTTAGTGGAACCAGCATTGAAGGCCTAAAGGCCGGCAGCTACGAGCTCCGGTACGCCGGAACGGATTTGAGCAATCCAAGTCTTGCTATCCTGATCGTTGTGCCTGACGGAACCAAGCAGGAGCAAAGTCCGCCGTCCAGTGCAGAAGTCAAGGCTGTAAATGTCAGTGCAGCTGGGGCCAAGGATGGTAAGATCACTGGTGCAAGTCCTGTAATGGAATATCGGCAAGTAGGAGTGGACGCTGGCAGCTGGAATGCAATCACAGGAACAGAGGTTACAGGTCTTGGTTACGGAATCTACGAAGTAAGATATAAAGAAACGGCAACTCATTATGCGAGCCAATCCCTTACTGTCGTTATCAGCAATCCAGTCATCAATCCGATGCCTACGGAAACACCGCCGTCAACGGATGCACCTGTGTCAGTGACCACACCTTCACCGACCCCTGAAAATATCAAAGTCGAAGGGAATTGGATTAAGATTGTGTCACCAAAGACGGATACCAAAACCGGTAAAGCTAAAGGAGCACCCATCCGCCAGGAAGACCTTAATAAGGCTCTGGAGCATGTAAAGGCAAATAGCAGTAATGTTAAAACGCTTATGGTGGACATACCGAAAGCAGAGGGAGCCAATTCCTATGCGGTTGAGCTTCCTGCAGCCGCACTAACCGCAGCGCATGCCAACATCAAGATCGAGATTAATACGGAATTTGGATCCGTTACAGTACCTTCTAATTTGCTGAAGTATGTATCAGGTGCCAAAAGTGTGGAACTGACACTGAACTGGCTAGATACGGCAAAGCTACATTCAGAAGTAAATTCCGTAACAGCCAGCAGACCTGTTATTGCATTCGCTGTTCAATTAGATGGAGAAGAAATGGTAGCCTTGAATGCACCGGTTGAAATCAGACTGCCTTATACTCCTGATGTTGAAGAATTGGCCAATTCCAAATACCTTACAGTTGCGTACGTGGCTGCAAATAGTACATTTGTTCAGCTACTGAATGGCAAATACGACAGTGCTCTACAAGCCATGGTTTTTCCAGCGGCAAACACAGGTCAATATGCAGTTGTTTATACGAAGAAGTTCTTCAATGATGTCATCAAGGATTCGTGGTACGCACCAGCGGTTGAAACAATGGCGTCCAAAGGATTCATCGACGGGACATCAGCAACAAGCTTTAGTCCTGGCCAAAAGGTCACAAGAGGTGAGTATCTAGCTTGGTTGGTAAGGACACTGGATCTCAAAGCAGAGTTCAACACCACCTTCGGTGATATGAAGCAAACGGACCTCTATTATGAGGAAATCGGAATCGCCAAAGCACTCGGGATCGCCCTGGGCACGAACGGCAGCTTCTATCCGGAAACGGAAATTGCTAGACAAGATTTGGCTGTGCTGACCATGCGGGCTTTGCGGGCAGTGGGGAAAACTGAGCAGACCCATACAGCTGAGGATCTCAAGAGATTTACAGATGCAGCAAACGTAGCAAAGTACGCAGTTGATGATATGGCTGCAATGGTTAAAATGGGTTTCATAAACGGGCGAAGCAATGTCACCTTGAGTCCTGACGGAACGACAATCAGAGCAGAAGCTGCTCAGGTTCTATATAAAATTTTCTTGCAGCTATAATAAAAGAAATCGACCTTGATCCTGTTTTCTTGCATTGAAGTGCGCCCCTTAGAATAGACATTGGAAAAACCCCTGGGTTTAACCGATGAAATTCTAGGGGGTGCATTTTTGTAGGGCTATGAAGGGACAAAAGGTTAAAACGTATGGGGATTCATGATCCGGAAATGAAGAGATGGATGCGAAAATATCGGGAACAAGGTGAGTTCGGCCTGATGAATCAGCAGGGTCGACGAAAAGAATAAGAAATAGTGTGTGCACTTACGTCGTTCACACATCATAAATAACATATCATTTTTCCAAAAAGGAAACCATTTTACCATATATTTAGGATCATTTAATCTACTCTTATGAAGTAACCGATTTCATTATTTGTGTTTACCAACGGAGGAGAGCGAATGAATCCAGTGATCTAAATAGTTTCATGGTGTAATTCATGTGGCGAGGCAAAAGCAAATAAACATAAAAGGTCGCTTAAATAACGTTTTTTTATGTTTATGGAACCAATTTTTTTCGATCTGAGGACAAGAACTTGGTTCCATTGCTGAAAAGGTCATGAACATTGTGTCGTCGATGATGAGACAAACCTCTAATTGTAATACAATATCTGTTTCATTAAGCTAACGGGCAGAATAACATTATGATGAGATCTGCATTTGAGCAAATTTAATAAATTCAGATACAGCTGAAGAGACATTTTGCATGGAGAGTACCGCTAAACCGATGTCTCGATTAATTGGAGGACTTAATGGTTTAATCATTATCTTTAATGGAACTGCCGTCAGGATCATGGAAGGGATGACTGCCACTCCAATTCCTGCTTCAACCATGGAGAGAATAGTCGAATGCTCTGTCACCTCGAACTGCTTATTTAGCGTAAGTCCATTCTCCTGAAACGCACGCATTACAGGACGTTCACACCCCGATTTAAGTGACAAAAACGGGTCATGCGTAAGCTGCGAGTCATTACGATGAAGCCAGCGATACAATAGTAATCCGCCTACTTCCGGTTCAGGTTGCTGCACATCTCTCTTGATTTCCGCACCATAAAAATGCTCGAAAATAGATAAGAATAATAATGTTAATGGGGGTATCATACTTTGGAAACAATTAAATATGAATGTATCTACAATCTTTCTGAAAAGCAGATATTAGACTTGCTTGAAATTTTCAAAGGAGAAACATGGACTAAAAATATGCAAATAGAGGGTATAAAGAAGATGCTTGAAAAAAGTTGGATAATTGCAATGATAGATTCAAACAATGGTAATATAATAGCTTTTGCAAGGGTATTATCAGACTTTATTTACAGAGCCTTTATCTATGACGTAATAGTTGCAAAGGAATATAGAGTGTTAAAGTTTGGAAAACTGATCATCAATAGCATATTAACTAATAAAGATTTTATTGGCGTAGAGAGAATTGAATTATATTGCAAAGATAAAAATATTGAGTTTTATAAAAAGCTTGGCTTTGAGGATATTTCAAATGGAGTAAATACGTTGAGATATGGTGGTAGCGTAATCTAATTATCGTATTCCCCCAACTGCTCCTGCAGCCGGGTGGGATTATGAAAATAAGAAGTAGCGTTAGACCAATACTACTATGTATAGATGATAAAATGGAAAATGAGCTGGATTCATGATGAGAAAAACTGTATTTTTATCCTCATTAACGATTGGAACATTACTTGTTTTTTATTGCTGTTATTACGCTCTTCTATTCCTATAAATACAATATAAAAATCGATGCCTTCACATTCATTTTAATTATGAAATAAATTTATCTGATGTTTTGTAAACCGGAGCTTAAACGCTCCGGTTTTATTGTACACCAATAAGTTTTAAGGGTGTGTTGAAAGGTGATAGCGTTCCTAATCCGTCGCATTCTAAGGATACTCAGTCAGACTGGACAAAGGAACGGTCATTTCCTGCTCCGAGTTTCCGATCGGATAGATTCGAGCCGTTTCATCCTCATTCACATGCTGGATTACGATAGGAGCATCCTGGTAAGTTACATTTTTCATAATGGCCGATTCCGAAATTTCAATCGCTCTTTGTTTGTTCATGAGAATTCTCCTTATTCTGAAAGCTTGTTCGATTGATCAAGATGACGGTGCGTGGCTTTTTTAATTTCTTGGTCGAGTTTCGATTGTCCTTGAATTTCTGCAGCCGCCTCCATCTGATGATTCAGCTGATGTTCGATCTGTCCGATTCCATGCGCCTCTTGTTGCTGTTTGCTCTTGGTCAAAACGATCCCTCCATGTTTGTAATAAGATCTTTGTAATCTCTGTATCACTACATTGCACCAAACAGTAGGAGCTTATGCAAAAGTTTTTCATGTACTGTGATTTAATTACCATGTTGTTACATTGGATATGAGAATCTTCCTAACATGTACAGAAAGAGAGAGCCGATTGGAAAGTAGGTGCATATGGTGACCCATTTCGATTTTAGTGCTGTAAAATTGTAAGCTTTCATGAATTTTTTTACACTCGGTCTAAACTTGTGGGGTATTTACCCCATACCTTCATCAAGATCAGTTCAAGTGTCCGTTACGTCTTGTTTAGTTTTTCATAACTTATAGAGTGGCAGAATTGGATGAAGACAGTAAGTTCGTTTAGACAGGAAGGGTTGCAAGATTTTAAGAGGAGGCGGAAATATGACAAGAAAAGCCGTGTTGAGATTAACTTCAACAACTACGGTTTTGACCCGCAGCGTCTGACGAGGAATGGTTGGAGCGGAGAATGGACATTTTTCGCAGATATACGCTGAACTGTCTCAAGACACAGACGAATCAGGATTTCCTGACCGTAGTAAAGCTCTCGAAGGAATCAGGAGAGTTGATGCAGGAAATTTTGGCAGAGCAGGAACCATTGCCGGCCAATATCCGTTTCGGTACGCATATCGAGAGTGTTCGCGCCACTAGATTCGGATGACCTGTACCACAGAACGTTTGTCCAGCAGCTTTATAGCGTGCAGCCAAAGCCAGAGACGATAGCACTAATCAACCAGAACGGATATCTGTGGGACAGCGTCAATAATGAGATGGCACCGACGTTCTATCGTTCACCGCAGTTCTATGTGTATCTGTATAAAACGGAGCAATACGCCTCAGGATACCGCATCAAGTTACCGGGCAGAGGCACTCATGGGAATGTCATCGATCTGCCACATGAGTTGTTGGCTCCACGCAATTATATCAATGTCGTTCATTCCAGTAATACCTCGGTAAAAAAGGTTTCACTTAAAGATCGGCTGAATGGAAGCGAGATTGAACAGGTATTACGGGAATTCATGGTCTGACCAAAGGTGTGCTTGATTGAATTCAAAGAGAGCGGAAATATCCGCTCTCCACATCCTAGATCATTCCTGAAAATCAAAGGGGGGCTAAGCGCGTGTCTAAGGAAAAAAAACTCATTGTAGAAATGCTCTTTAATAACTGGGGAGCGACAGCGGATCGACTGACTATGCGATGGATAGAATACAGAATAGATTTATTCATGAAATATGCACTCAAAAGCCTACTCCTTCAATCTTCTCAGGATTTTACCTGCTATGTGCTGTATGATCCGAAGTCAGAGAAGCTTATAAATGAGATACTAAAAAAGTATCCTTCCCTGCCTTCCAATATCTGTTTTGTAACACCTAAAGATTACCAGTCTCATATTATTCGAGATATTGAAAAGTTCAAGTATTTGTACCGCGTGTATCTGTCCAGTGACGATATGTATCACCAAGATTTTATCAAAAAGCTGCACGCCTATAAACCTCACAAAGATACGGTTGCCTTAATACCGCAATATGGTTACATCTACGACTCGGTACAAAAGCGGCTGGGAAAATTTTTTTTCTGGCTTCCCAGCTACGGTGTAACTATTATCAAAGTGGATGAGTATTTGAGAGGAAAAGCGGCCCGTTATACCTGGCGCGATGCATTTAAGGTTCCCAGGGAATTCATTCATATCAACGAACCAATATGGATTAATCATATTCATGGACAGAACACAGGTACAACTTTTGCCAATGCACTGACTTGGAAAATAGCAAATGTTCATGATGCACTTACGTTGGAGCCTTGGAATAACAATAAACAACCTAAAGCTGCTTTCGGTCCTGAGATCACAGAGCCAAATGAGATCGAACAGATCCTGAACCGCTTTTTCTAACTGTGCGTTCCTTATTTTCCTTAACCGTTCGGTTGTTGACGCTTTTGCCAAGAGCTTGGTTCCATTGCTGAAAAGGGCAAGAACATTGTGTCACTGTCTATTTATGATCCCTGTTACATTAAGCTAACGGGGATTTGGTTTCACCATGATTTGCAGTGGTGTTCGCAGTGCATGGAGGGAGGGTTCCATTCTAGGTTACATCAGTTTAAGCTCTTCGGTACATGTGCATTTCATGAAGATAAACTTATTGATACCTGCCAAAATTGTTTGCAGACAATACCCTTCTTATTGTCTAACAAACAACTGGAAAATGCTTTTCAATGTAAGTGTGGACATAGCCTTGCTACCCTTCGTTTTTCAAATTGGAACGATTGGAAGGAGGCCCCTCAAATAAATCAGTCCATTCTCAGCGGGCTTCAACTAAACGAAATGGATTGTTCATGAACAGCATTGTAATTTAAAATAGTTACTTCAAAATGAGCCAGAAGAAATTAAATATTTTGATCCAATAGAATCTATTCAGCAAGATTATTTTTTTCAAACTTGTTTCGAAAAGAACAGCAAAAAATTTGCTCAAGTGCGTTTCAAATAGTAGAAGAAAGATTATTCCAAGAATTCCTTGGGAACCATCAGGACTGCATCACTCAATTAATGGAGCTAAGAAAAGAGGATGCATGTCTGATTTCCCAGCAATTCGCCCCTATGCATATGCCTATGTTTTTTGGAGAAAATCATTATTGATGGAAGAATTATATTGCTGGTTCTTGAAAAATTAGTCACACAATTTAGTGAAAATTTCTTCAGTGCATGGTTTGATATAGCAGGGAAGGGATGTGAAGAAATCAGTGTTCCTCCCTGGAAAGAAGTCATTAAAATGAGAGATCGAGAGTTTCCGATTATTGCCCTCAAGTGTAGTATTGATGATAAGCAAAGAACTTACGTCGATTACCATCATGAGGCAGGTTAGTTGAATAAGAACGTCGAAACACATATTGCATACAGAAAGTTCCAACCAAGCGAAATTGAGTTACTGGATGTAGAGTAGAAGGAACGAACAAGCAAACGACCGGAATGATTCGAGAGTTTTCTAATAAATGATAGGAGCGGATGTAGATGGGGATAACTGGCTGGGTGAATAAAATTACCGAAATCACATTATTTGTGGAAGATCTGCAGCGGTCGAAGACGTTTTACCAAGAGTCGTTTCAACTATTAATCCAATACGAAGACGAAAACTGTGCAGTATTTGATTACGGAAATACATGCATAAACCTCTTAAATCAATCAAATGCACGAGAATTGATTGATCCGGCTCAGTTTGGTCGTGTCGAGGATGGTGCAAGGTTCCTGTTTACAATCCAAGTGCCCGACGTTGACCGGGTATGCAACGAGTTGGAAATACGGGGCGTTACATTGTTAAATGGGCCAATAACGCGTCCTTGGGGGCGGCGGACGGCTTGTTTTGCCGACCCTGACGGGCATATTTGGGAGATAGCGCAGGTGCTTTAACGACTACTATGTGATGGGGTGAAAACCTTATGTTAAAAAATGATTCCGTGGCTATTATCGAGCAATATAAGCGAAACCTGGCTGGATATACGATAGACCAGTTGCGATATAAATTCCAGGAAGACGTTTGGTCGATTGGACAAATGTATATTCACGTGATCGATGTGGCAGAAGAGTACATCGATCATATTCAAACTTGTACGATGGAGACTCAAGAAAAACATGGAGGCAAGACTGAAGTCGGAACGAAGGCGTTTATCGAAAAAGTGTGGCCCGATGTCCGTGTGAAACTTGAGGAACCAGTCAACAGGACCCGTAACCCCAATAGTAAGGAAGAGATCATAGCTGGTCTAGAGCAGGTGTTAAAAAAAATGAGATACTGGGAGGAACACGTTCGCGGAACGAATCAGGCTTGCAAGGTGCGTCATGGCTGGTTTGGCTGGCTTAACGCGTGTGATTGGTTTGAGATGATTGGCATGCACAGCAGGCATCATTTGCGCCAAAAGGCAAGACTGGACGAGAAGCTTGTGGAGGCAGGCTTATGTAATAATTCACGAAATTAACGGGAAACGATAGCTCATAAAACCAACAAAGCAGCTGACCAATGTCATCGGCTGCTTTTGTTCAACTAACGGGCAGGTTAGTTTATAGCTCAATCGCCAGGCAGTTGACGTAAGGCGTTGGACGTCTGTCTGGCAGCGAAACGACCAGTGCTCCGTACAACTGTTCGAATGGAACTTCGCCCGCTCCAAGCAGCCGGACGGACTTCACTTGATCTGCCGGAGTCAAGGAACGAATGACGGCACGATGATCCTCCGGCCACCGCATTTGGAAAGCGTACAGCGTATTTCCCTTTTGTGTGAAACGGAAGTCGCTGGCATTCCAAGCTACCCTATCCTCCGTGAAATGGTCAATGACGACGCGGGAAAGGCCTTCGCCCGACACGCGGAAAGGCCTTGTGCCGTATACGCCTTCCTCGCAAACCCGAATCCATTTGGCCATCTCTTGCAGGATATACTTGCATTCGTCATCAATCGTAACGTCCGACTTCTGCGGAATATTGAGGAGCAGGTTGCCGTTCTTGGCGATGATATCGATCAGAATCTCGATGACGTGCCCTGGTTTCTTGTATTCAGTTTTTACATGGTAGAACCAATCCCCGACACAAGTATCGGTCTGCCACGGCTCAAGCTTGATGTCAGACTCCTGGCTGCGCTCAATGTCGAGGATCCCGATACGGTACATATCCTGCCTGCGGTCTTTCTGGTTATTTCAAGGAGATGATTTTGTGTACGAAATTCTATTCCAGGATGAAATCAACAGAGTCTATGATGTTAGTAAAGTGTTTCTGAAGTTTCTAGGTGAAGATGTAACATTGGCTGAGCAAGGTTAATAAGCAGGGCGTTTAAGCATCAACTGTTTCAGATATTTTAAAACGAGTAGTTTTATCTTCCGCTGCTAAACTCTCCAAGGAGGGTCATATGGAAGCTGCTAAAGATTTGGCAAAGCTACTAGAAGAAGCATTAGTTATGGATATAAACGAGAAAGCTATCTTGTGTAATAGATTATACGTATGGTTCTTTGGAGGGTGAGAATGTAATAGAGGGGCTCAATTATGGTTGTAAGCGATACCGTTCATGACCAGAATGCCGAGAAGTGATTTCACAACATATACATACCCATACCCCGTATAGGTATGTTATAGTTTGTAAGAATAAAATTCTACTCCAAAGGAGAGATCCTCTTGAAAATCGCAATTATGCTTTTCGATGGAATCACAGCATTAGATGCAATAGGTCCATACGATGTTTTTGCTGCTACACTGAGATGTGAAGTAAAGTTTGTCGCTAAGAAAAAAGGGTTAATCAAACTGGATTCAAATATGGGTTATTTGCATGCCGATTATAGTTTTTCTGAAGTTACTTCAGCTGATATTCTCGTTGTTCCAGGTTGCAGTCCGCCAAATTATAAAACTCCAATGAATGACCAAGAAACGTTAAATTGGATTCGCCAAATGCATGAAACTACGAAATGGACCACGTCGGTTTGTAACGGCTCTCTGATTTTGAGCGCCGCAAGCTTGTTAAAAGGAACTGTAGCCACCAGTCATTGGGGATCCTTCGACCTGCTTCAATCTCTTGGAACAATTCCAACAGATGAAAGAGTGGTTCGTCAGGGCAAAATCGTTACAGCAGCCGGTGTTTCCTCTGGTATCGATATGGCACTTCAATTAATAGCATGGGAATTGGGAGAAGATATGAGTAAAGGAGTCCAGCTGATTTTGGAATACGATCCTCAGCCTCCGTTTGACACGGGTTCCCCAAAGAAAGCTCCTGCTTTATTGGTAGAACAAATAAGAGGGATGTTACAAGAGTTTGCAAAACGGGAACCCAACTTATAAATCACAAATAATTCAGTTATTCTCAATAGTGTTTTTGGGGAAGGTTGATTAACGCGGCTTAAACGTTCAATATTATGTTTAAACCAACTCAGGATAATTTGAATGGAAAAGAGGAAAGTGAACGATAATCGGTACAGGTTCTTGTCCTTTAACGGTACTATAAGTATGCAATAATGTCGAGGGACAAGAACATGTTCCCATTGAAGTCGCTATTTTAGCGGCTTTTTTATGTTATCGGTACAAGTTCTTGTCGCGACCCAAGGACAAAAACTTATACCGATTACCGTATTGGACAAGAATATAGTCCTATTGCCGATTAGGCGTATATCTAATCGTTATTTTTAATTCATTAAGCTAACGGGCAGGTTAGATTAATGTTGCTTTATAAAAAATCCTTCTTTTCTACTCAAAAAACCTAAGTAATTAGGAGTTTTCAGTAATATTTCTATATTGTAGATAATTTAAAAACCGTTTGAGAGCAAGAGAGGTAGAGTTTTTATCTTTCATTGCTAGGCCAATTTTACGGTAGGCTGGGAATTCAAGTTCTTTTACAACAATTCGATAGGGGGTACGTTTTAAAATAAGTTCAGGAAGAATACTGATCCCTAACCCACTTTCCACCATCGACATGATGGCATAATCGTCCCATGTCGTAAAATGAACTTTTGGTGTAATATTACATCGCTCAAAAATTTCTGAAATTTCAGCTTTTGCACCCTTCTCTAAGAGCATAAACGGATCTTCACCTAATGCTTTGACAGGAAAACGATCACAGCTCGCCAGGGAGTGGTTTTCCGGTATGATCACAAGCAACTTGTCTTCCTCTAAAAATGTCGTGTCAAGTTTGGTTTGTGTGGGGAGCCTTAGAAAGCCACAATCCACACGACCTTCCGAAATCCAGCTTTCAATCTCCGTATAATCACCCAGTAAAAGTTCATAGTCAATGTTCGGATATTCTTTTTGAAATGCTTTGATTATATTGGGAAGCCAATGCGTAGCCACGCTTGAAAATGTTCCAATCCGTATAATCCCAGATTGGAGTCCATGTAGTTCGTCAATTTGGGATTGTAGTTTCTCATATTCATTGCATACACTCTTCGCATAAGGAAGTACTTTAAGACCCTCGGAAGTCAGACGTACGCCAGAGCGATCGCGTTCTAGAAGGGATATTTTCCATTCTGATTCTAAATCGTTGATCATCCGGCTGATACCCGACTGTGAATAATTCAACATTTCGGCTGCTTTGGTAAAGCTTCCGTATTCAACAGTTTTAATTAAGGCTAAATATTTCTGAATATTCTTATCCATATCCTTTGTTCTCCTCTCTCTATCTGGTTTTGTCATGATAAACATGATAAACAGTCGCTTTTGTAATAGCGAAAACGATGATACACTTTTATTCAAACAAACACAAATATAAAAAAATCTACAGTATGAAAGGATCTTATACATGTTTTTTATAAGTGATATTTTAACCTCAACGCCGGAGAAGTACCTGACACAACTACAAGAAAAAACTTATGAAACATTAGAAAATCTACAAATATCTTTTGAGCGCGTAAATACAGATGAAGCAATCTCTATGGAGGACTGTATTGAAATTAATGAAAAACTAAATGTAAATATGGTAAAGACACTTTTTCTTTGTAATAGACAACAAACCCAATTCTATTTACTTATTACTACAGCTGGTAAGCAATTTAAAGCTAAAGACTTTAGCAATCAACTTGGTATTTCTCGTGTGTCATTTGCTTCGGCTGATCAATTGGAACATTTGATAGGTGTGAAAGTAGGTGCTGCAACTATTTTTGGTGTCTTATTGGATAAAGATCAAGTTGTTCAAGTTGTACTTGACGAAGACATAGTGGCCCAAGAATGGTATGGATGTAGCGACGGGACAACGACAGGCTATATGAAAATTAGAACATCGGATGTAACCCATAAATTCTTACCTTACACTGACCATTTACCAAAAGTGATACAAATTTAAGAAAGTGAAGCGATACAAAAAATGAAAGAAAAAATTTATTTCCTTATATCGATGATTATCTTTGGTGCAGTTGGCGTGTTCGCAAAATATATAGATTTGTCTTCAAGTAAGATTGCACTATTTTTAAGCTTAGTTGGTGCCCTGTTCCTTTTAATCATTTTCGTTTCTTCAAAGCAAAAAATGCCGTGGCAACAAGTGAAAAAAAATGCTGTTGCTTTAATCTTTGCAAGTATGGCCCTGAGTGGAAACTGGATTTTTCTTTTCCAAGCATATAAGGAGACTACCATTGCTAATGCGGCATTAAGTTACTATTTTGCACCTGTTTTAGTTGTAATACTCTCCCCTCTGGTGTTAAAAGAAAAGATGTCTTACAAAAAGGCAGTATGTATTATCGTTGCTCTGCTCGGGCTTTTCCTCATTTTGCATAATGGTAGGATGCAGACAAATGGACATCATCTCATCGGTATCGGTTATGGATTAGTGGCTGCCGGTTTCTATACCGGATTGACCCTGATTAACAAGTTTATTCGTGGTCTAGATGGATTAGCAAATACGCTCTTGCAGCTGGGACTATCCGTTATTATGTTAATTCCATTTGTATTGATTACAGAGGGTAGCACTGTTTATTCGGTTGACAGCACCACAGTAATATTGATGCTTGTTTTAGGTATCTTTCATGGTGGTATTGGTTTTTATCTTTTCTTCGCAGGAATGAAGGGACTTAATGGCCAGAGCATCGCTGTATTGAGTTACGTTGATCCCTTAACCTCTCTTTTTATTTCAATCTTGATTATTGGTGAGAAGATGACTTTTCAACAACTTATTGGCGCTGTCTTGCTATTGTGTGCGATTTGGATAGGAGAAGCAGGTAAAAGAAGGAGAAAAACAATTACCAAATTGATTGTGAATGATTCTGTGACTGACGATGGTGCATTAAACTAACGGGAAACGATAGCGTAATAAAACAAAGAAAGCAGCAGGTCAAAGTGATCAGCTGCTTTTGTTAAACTAACGGGCAGGTTAGTTACATTAAAGAATAGGAATATCATAATAAAGGAATAAAACGGCTACCTTTAATCGACGAAGTCCAGCATGCGAGCGTTTTGATTTTCATAGAAAAGAAATGATTTGACATTTTCTATGGGGTAAGTTATCTTTGCCTATATAGTTAAGCTATTAACTAAATGGAGATGACAGAACACATGGATAATCTGCAAGAAGAGAACTTACTGCCAATTGATCCTAAACAAGATACGCTGCAAGAATATTTGCTTAGTCTGCCGCTGCCCAATGAAGCTTTTTTTACGATGGTTGAGGCGACTGCCAATCTGGTGGCCGTGTCGGAGAAATACTGGCAATCCCAAGGGCTGAATGGAGCAAGAATTCGCATACTTGTAGAGATTGCAAAAGATGGGGGAACGATGCTGCCTTCAGTCCTTGCCGAAAAAATCGGTGTCACCAAGGCCAACATTAGCTTGCTGCTGACTCCGCTGGAGCGTGATGGATACATTGCGAGGGCTGAACATGCCCGAGATGGTCGCAAGACGGTGATTTCCATTACCGATGCAGGACGGACATTATTGAGGGAGCATCTGCCGGGTAACCGTGAAACTGTCGCTTTACAAATGGGCAAGTTGGATGAACAGGAGCAGCATCAGTTGATTGTTCTGTTACAGAAGCTGAACAGGTCTTGATCCTTAATACACTTTAAAACGATACTAAGCCAGTCGATTCTGAGGCAGGACATGTTTGGAAAGGGATGGGATTGGTTCAGCGAGGAATGTGTTGTAGTTCAGTGAATCACTCTGTTCATTTAGTTAATAACTTAACTACTTGATGCAATTCATTTACAGGAGGGAAAAGCAGGATGACGATCATGATTACAGGAGCCACAGGACAATTAGGCAATCTGATTATTGCAAATCTGGTAGTCCGGGTCCCCGCTACAGAAATTATCGCAGGTGTCCGTAATGGGGGGATGTCCGCAACCTTAAAAGCTTTAAATGATCAGGGTGGGGAGGTTCGCTGTATTGACTATGATAGGCCGGAAACGCTACAGAAAGCCTTTGCCGGTGTGAATAAATTGCTGCTGATTTCCAGCTCACATACCGATGATACAGTCCGGCTAACTCAACATACAAGTGTAATCAATGCGGCGAAGAACGCTGGAGTTGAACATATCCTTTATACCAGTTTTGCTTTCCCACAGACGAGTCTTAAAGGTTCGAGTAGCGTGCATAGACTTACCGAGCAGGTCATATTTGATTCGGGGATGAAGTATACGATTTTGCGCAATGGGCTGTATATTGATTTTGTGAATGTCCTTGGACTACAGGAGGCGATACAAAGTGGCGTGCTAACAACTTCAGCCGGAGATTGGCGGTTTAATGCGGTTACACGCAGTGATCTTGCACGAGCCATTGCGAACGTGCTTGCAGAGAAAGGGCATGAGCAGAGGATATATGAGTTGGCCGCGCCAAAGACTTGGAACTTTGCTGATCTGGCTGAGGTGCTCACAGCATTGGCGGATAAACCTGTCATGCACATCGAGGATGTGTCGGTACAGCATTGGATCTATCCTTTTTTAAGCAGTATTGATACCGGATCTACGTCTAAGGACCTTGAGCAATTGATGGGCAAACCCATAACTTCGTTGGAGGAGAGCATTGCACCTTTTCTGAATTAATCAATTTACATTGGAGTGACGTTAAGCCCGTCGCTTAGCCTGAAGTGGATTGGATCAGTGCCAATGGTTGTGTAGTCATTAATAATCCTCTTATGGATATGCAGCATTTAATTTTTTACGTGAATGATGAACGATAACGGGATTACTTCATGCCCGTTTACTTTTCCATTATCTCAGCTTCGTCCGAAAAGGTAGGGTAGAATTGAAAGTTTGTAAGCGTTTTTTGAAGTTGATGTCTTCACAATCATGTATTTTGGCGTACAAGAGGGCAGCAAGTTATTCAGCGCGGCTGGACGCAGCGAAATCGGGGGCAACCATATGGGTCATAACCATGGTAAGTTAGTTCGTTCATATCGACAGTATCTTTTAGAAATTCACAAAGGCAGGAAAATGTAGGAATTGTGCGGAATAAATATACAACTTTATCTTATTTGGAGGTTGTAAAATGGCGTTCCCGACACATATTGTATCTGCAGGCGGAATTGTAGAAGATGGAACTGGAAATATCCTTTTAGTAAAAGCTCATGACGATGGTTGGGTGTATCCTGGTGGGATAACTGAAGTAGGAGAAAACCTAATTGATGGCGTCATTCGTGAAATCAAAGAGGAAAGTGGAATAGATGCCACGGTTAGCCATTTGATTAGTGTTGTTTCGAATACAGCAATCCATAAGTGGTATGACGGTGTGACTGATGTCCCTACGAAGGTCATGTTTGATTTCGTGTGTAAAGCTGTGGGTGGGGAGTTAGCGACTTCTAATGAAACGAGCGAATGTAGGTGGGTACCAAAGGAAAGTGTTCTGGATTTGATTACTTTACCGGGAATCCGCATGCGTTATGAAGCTTATTTGAACTTTAATGGATCTGTGAATTATATGGAGTATGTAACTGCGTCAACGACAGAATTTGATGTCAAGCTTCAAAGGAGTGTTTAGTTGTACTAGGGTAAAGTGTATTAAGCAAACGGGGAACGATAGTTCAATAAAAAAACAAGGAAGCAGCTGACCATTGAACTGACCCCTTAAAGTTAGACAAATATTTTTATGATACATGTTTGGCATGAACTCGGTATTGTACCGGGCTCATGCCTTTTAATTTTGACTTGATACGTTTGTGATTGTAGTAATCCATATATCGTGCTAGTTCTTTCTTGAAGTGTTCTACACTTTCAAACTCATTAAGATAAAGAAACTCTGACTTCATAATGCCAAAGAAGTTCTCCATTACTGCGTTATCGTAACAATTTCCTTTGCGTGACATGCTCTGGGTAATCGCTTGTTCCTTTAAAGCATGTCGATACTGCTTCATCTGGTAGTGCCAGCCTTGATCCGAATGCAGGAGAAGCTCATCCTTGTTGGATAAGCGTTTAAAGGCTTTATTTAGCATCTCGGAGACTAATGAATACGTAGGGCGAGGCCCTATGGTGTAAGTGATAATTTCACCGTTAAATAAGTCCAAAACGGGTGATACATACAGCTTTTCACCAAACAACTTAAACTCTGTAATATCGGTAACCCATTTCTCATTTGGTTTTTCCGCTTGAAATTTACGATTAAGTACATTAGGTGCGGTTTTACCCACTGTCCCTTTATAAGAACGGTATTTTTTCATGCGTACCACAGATTTTAAGCCTAATTCTTTCATGATACGCTGTACCTTTTTATGGTTAACTTGGTGTCCACGATTAAATAGTTCATCACGGATACGGCGATAGCCATAACGCCCCTGATGTTCCTCGTAAATGGATTGAACAAGGAGTTTCAGGTCTGTGTCTAGATCGGGCTTGTCAAATTGCTTCACCCAGTAATAGAAGGTACTCCGCGGGACTTCAGCGAACGCTAGCAATGCAACCACCGGGAATTCAAGCCTTAATTCATAGACTACTTGTGCTTTGTCTTGTTTGGTGATTTTTCCTTGTTTTGAACTAAGGCATTCAACTTTTTTAAGTAGGCGTTTTCCATACGCAAACGTTCTAATTCAGCTTGTAGAGCTTCAACGGATCCCTGAGCAGGCTCTTTCTTTTTAAGCCCTTTTTTATTCTTATCAGTCATACGACGGCGCCCCTTTACCTTTTGTTTTAGGGCGTCGATCCCATTTTCATTGAACTGACTACGCCACCTTCGAATAACCCCTGGAGAAGAGATATTGAAAATGACAGCTGCTTCATTTGGAGACGTCCCATTTTCATTCATATAGTTGAGTACGTCTAGTTTATATGGACGGGAGTAAGCTGTATAGGTTTTTTCAAAAGCTTTTATACCGTGATATTCGTATTGCTTGATCCACATACGCAGGACTTCATGATTAATTCCTAAGGATTTCGCAATGCTTTTAATCCCTTCATTTCCTGATAAGTATTGATGAATAGCTTCTATTTTCAAGTCTAAATTAAATTTCGACAAAAAAAACTGCACCTCCAATTGCTAGTTGGTGTCTAACAATTGGGGTGCAGTTCACCATGTGATCGGCTGCTTTTATTCAACTAACAGGCAGTAGAACGTAATAAATGAATATATCTATAATCGACCTTTTTTCGATTTTTCTTATCAACTATTATGTTTATATAATAACTTAAAGGATGGTGGTTTTACGTTAGTGGAAAATCCAAGCATCTTACTCATTACAGGAATAATGGCCAGTGGAAAATCTACCGTAGCACAATTACTGTCTGAACAATTTGATAAATCGGTGCATTTACGAGGTGACATTTTTCGAAGAATGATTGTAAATAACCGCAAAGAGGTTCGTCCAGATTCAGAAAGTGACGAGTTTAATCAATTGAGGTTACGATACAAGCTCGCCGCCCAATCAGCGGAGATGTATTATAAGGCGGGATATACAGTCGTTGTTCAAGATGTTGTCATCGGACCATTACTTACTGATTTCATCTCGTTTATTAAGAGCCGCCCATTTTACTTAGTCGTGCTTTGTCCAAACTCTACAGTGGTTGCAACGAGAGAGGCTATGCGGGCAAAGAAGGGTTATGGGATTTGGAGCGTAGATGAGTTGGATCGCGTATTGCGAAATGAAACTCCACGCTCGGGGCTTTGGTTGGATTCATCCGATTTGTCCCCTGAAGAGACGGTTAAAGAAATAATCATGCGACTACAAAACGAGGCGTTGATAACATAAACGATTACGCTGAAGGGAAACGTTAGCCCAATAAAACCAATGAAGCAGCTGACCAATGAAATATCTTCGTGGGTTAATGAAAAGCGCTGATGAACTAATAAGGACCAGCACAATAAAGTGGTAGTTTTATGGATATGCAATAGTCGCCGAATGGAACTTGGTACTATAAGGAGGCAGAACACATGCTAGAAGAACAGGAAATATTCGCGGGCGAAGGATATAACAGGTCGTACGCAATTGCTACGGGTATGCCGATTTTGAATCTTAGGGGTAGCATACCGCGTGAAGGTAACGGCCAACTATCATTTCCGTGGGTGACAACGGGCATCAGGATTGATAAAGAACAGATGTTGGAAACCGTTATGAAGCAAAAGACACTCGAGTATTTGTTTAACATGCAATTCAGTAAGGAGGAGATGACCGACCGCAATTTGGTTGTAGGCTGTTATGAATACAGGAATCCGAATGACAAGGAACAAATATTGCTATATGCGCTGGTTTCGTTGAAGGAATTTCTCGCGAGATACGGCGATGAACGGGCATCAGAGATTCTGATGCGAGTTGGCTGCACATACGAGAAGATTATGGAGGAATGCGATGAAGCCATTGAAGAACACTTTGCAGTGTTGCGCCGGTCACTTCATTTAAAGAATTTGAGGGACAAATATGATGTCGTTTACGAGTGGAGTGAAGAGGAAGGGGTAAAGACGTACATTATCAGATACACCAAATCGAGTTATACGAAGATTAAAGCTAAATCATTCGAAGAGTTGACTAAACTCTATGATGAGCAACGGAAGAAGGATGCAAAGAAGACGTTCGCGATTCTGGAACCGTTAGAAGCATTTATGCAAGCCTAAGAAAACCGCCCCTTTACGGGGCGGTTATTCAACATTTCATCGAAAGAAGATTCGAGGATGTCGCGGGACAAGAACTTGGTTCCTATGCCAAAATGGACACGAACTTGTTCCCATTTCCGATTAGACAAAAACCTGAATAATGAGTAGATACAACTAAGAAATGCACCGCTGAAGCAGCTAGCCAGCACAGTCCCTACACCTATAGGTCCATTAAGAGATTATGTGTCGGCAGGTGGTAGCCGCAGCTACCGCTTCGGCGAGCACCTGCGTGCTGAAGACCTGTTGGCAAATGCCCAGTAAAGCTTTGGGTCTTCACGGTTCCGACGATAGCGACGCCAAGGGCGCTGCCGAATTCCCGGGTTGTAGACTCTTTTCCAATGGCTAGAGTACCGGTGCCAGTTCGCAACCTAGGTTTTTTACACTCTCAAGCAAGAACTTAAATCAAGTAAACACATCTCTGAATATGATTTAACATTATTCTGGGTTAAGAAGAATTACCTTTTTTCGTATGACAACCATTTTTGCCAACCGAAAACATAACGCCCCAACTAAAATACCACCTAATTATAAGGTTGATCCGTCGTATAAACGAATCGAACCAATTGAGCAATTAATCCGGTTTGGTTGTGCATCTCCGGGCGTTGAATAGAAGTTTGGAATAGAGCGAAGAAAATATAAGAGATTATCAATCCGCTACATAATGCAATTAATGTTTGAAAATAGACCATTCTGTTCCGGAATGCAAGAGCAATCAATACCCCCGTGATGAAAGGATACCAAATTAAATAGGTGACGATAAAGCCTGGGATAAAGGGAATTGGAACGTCCAAGTTTGTCTGAAGACTAAACACTCGATCTCCCGCCCGGTTCAAGACCCCATAAAAAATATTTAGAATGGGGACTGCTAAAGCCATAGCAGTGACAACCATTCTGATCTATAGGAGGGTTTTAGATTAGTCATGAAATCAACTTCCCTAAGGGATCACCAAGCACGATTAGTTTATGGCGCACACGAGAGTAGGGGATCAACACCTGATGATCCTGCGCCCAGAAAAATTGTTTGCCTCCCAAATAAAGAAGGTGAGTCAAGGAATGAAGGATTGACACGCATTATACGGTTGTTTATTGTACTTATATGTGTAAAAATATATTTTATATATAAAAATATAATGAATGAATTGGTGATGTGATTATCATGAGTACGAATGATCGAATACCGTTGTACCAACAAATTCAAGACTACATCCGCAAATTTATTGCTTCGGAAAATATGAAGCCGGGTGATCGAATACCGACAGAGAAGGAACTCATGGATCGATTTAACGTTAGCAAAATTACGGTAGTTAATGCCCTGACAGGCTTGGCTAACGAGAAATTGATTGCACGCGTCCCGGGGAAAGGAAGCTTTGTCGCGGAAGGCACAGATGCAGCAGACACCGCATTTTCTGAATCTCCGGCAGTAAATGGAGGCAGATCGAGTACAAGAATGATTGGGGTGATCATGCCTACGATTCACGACTACTTTGCGATTCGACTCATCGAAGGGATCGAGCAGTCACTCAATCAGGAAGGCTATCGCAGCATGATCATGCTAACGCATGGCAACATCGAGAAAGAAAAGGATGCGATCAGGGAGTTAAAGGCACTTGGAGCTGAGGGGCTGTTAATCTTTCCTGTGGATGAAGGTAACTATAACGAGGAGATTCTCGGCATGAAGTTATCCGGTTTCCCTTTTTTGCTGATTGACCGATATTTGCCTGGTGTCGAAACCCATTACATTGCTGCTGATGGAAGGTTGGGCGTGAGGCTGGCCGTTGAACATCTATGGGAGCTTGGACATCGTGATATAGCGATCTGCTCGGATTCTCCATTGCAAACCGTCACGGTCCAGGAGCGGATTGATGGTTATATTGAAGCACTGAAGGATAAAGAAGCATTGATTAACCCTGCACATATGATTACAGATTTCAAACCGCTGTCTGTTCTGAAGGATGCAGAAGCCCATCCATTGTACCGATATATCAGCAACAAGATGGTGACTGCTTATATATCGCTTAACGGAAGGCTGGGGGTTCAGATCTATCAAATGGCTAAGCAAGCCGGTCTTCGCATTCCCGAAGATGTATCGATTGTAAGCTTTGATGACCCCACTTCCATCGTGGAGGAATTCAGTATTTTTACGCATGTAAAACAATTTGAGAGAGACATGGGAATCCGCGCAGCCAACCAGCTTCTCGAAGTCATTCGGAATAGCCGCGAGATTACGGGCTTCAGCAAAATTCTGATTGAACCTGAACTTGTCGTTCGTCAAACGACTGGAAGCTGTCCCTAATCATCATTTCAATGCTTAAATTCAAGTCTTTTCCGTAGATGTACGGAAAGGGCTTTTTTTATTTTTCTCAAAAAAACATATTGAATATATTCTTAATGTATATTATATTTTGTAAAATGGTGAATATTTACAACGAAAGACCAATCCAACATGGGCAGGGAGGTCATAGCTGTGGTTAGAGATCGGAAAGAAGAACGAACCGGATTCCAGGAATCAGCACCCTATCATCCTGATTATGATCTGCAAACGGATTTTGTCATGGTCTATGGAATGAACGATACGATGCCGCAACGTATTCAGGAATGGAAGGATAAAGGGTACGTGGTTCATTTAATGACAGGAGTAGCATGGGGGACCTATAACGACTATCTGGACGGGGAAGTAGACGGGGAAACGCACTGGGATGAAGCCCAGATGAATCGCGATGGCGAGATGATTGTCCATGGGAAGGAACCTATTATTCCTTACATGGTCCCAACGGTTTCCTTTGGTAAATATATCGCTGAACGCATACGTGCAGCTGTTGATTCTGGCGTGGAGGCGATCCATCTGGAGGAGCCTGAATTCTGGGTAAACGGGGGGTACTCGGAATCGTTTAAGAGAGAATGGCAGTTGTATTACAAAGAACCCTGGAGTCCGCCTCACTCCTCACCCGATGCACAGTTTCGGGCTTCCAAATTGAAAGCGTATTTATACACACGTGTGTTAGACCGATTATGTACCGAGATGAAAGATTACGCTCTGAAACGTTACAATCGCATCTTGCGATTCTACGTTCCGACCCACAGCCTGATCAATTATACGCAGTGGCGAATTGTTAGCCCGCAGTCTCGATTGATAGAGCTTCCCTCCGTAGATGGATATATTGCACAAATCTGGACCGGGACATCACGAACACCGAACGTGTATGAAGGAGTGCGCAAAGAACGCACTTTTGAAACCGCTTACTTGGAATATGGTGTCATGCAAGAGCTTGTGCGGGGTACAGACAGACGAATGTGGTTTCTGCATGACCCTATCGAGGACAATCCGAATTATACATGGGCCGACTATAAACAGAACTACCTGAAGACCGTTGCTGCTTCCCTGCTTCATCCCGGGGTTTCCCATTACGAGGTCGCACCTTGGCCGCGAAGAATTTTCAAAGGAACTTATCCTTCCGATGAAGGCACGCATAAAGAGCGGATTCCACCTGACTATGCAACGACATTGCTGCATGTCATGCACACGCTTGGCAACATGGATCAGGACCGGATTGAAATGGATGGTGAATCTCCCCGCATTGGTGCATTGATCGCCGACTCGGCCATGTTTCAACGCATGAAGCCTGAGCCGGAGGCACCGAATGCTGGAAAATATGACGGTACAGATCCGGAAGGATTCCAAGCGGATGGCGACACGGAGCTGCTGGATTTCTCTTCATTCTATGGTCTTGCTCTGCCATTGCTTAAACACGGAATACCTGTGAGACCCGTCCAGCTTGATAATGTGAGGCGCTATCCACATTACCTGGCTCCATATCGTGTCCTGCTGTTGAGTTATGAGTACATGAAGCCGGAGCACTCCGATATCCATTATGCACTGGCCCAATGGGTACAGGACGGTGGTGCGTTGATCTATGTGGGAGACGACAGCGACCCCTATCACAACATCCGGGCATGGTGGAATGATGACCAGCGCAGGGAAAGCACGAATACCATATATACCTCACCACGCGAGCACTTGTTTGAACAGCTAGGGCTTAAGGTAGAACAGGAAGGGATTCATCCTGTGGGCAAAGGGGCGGTGCATTGGCTTCCTGTACATCCGGCTGCATGTACGTCAAGTAAAGCGAGTGCAGATCAACTTCGCCAGACTGTGAAAGAAACATGGGAGAGACTACAGGATTCCAACTTCCGTTGGGAAGCCAAGCATTATTTTAAAATTAAACGTGGGCCCTACATCATAGCCTCTGTCCTGGAAGAGTCCATATCCGAAGAACCACTGGTTATCCCAGGTCCGGTGGTGGACTTGTTCGATCCTGACCTGCATGTTCGGCAAGAAGTAAGGTTGACTCCTGGTGAGCAAGCACTGTTATACGACATTACGGCCGGAAGGCCACAGCAAGACAAGGTGAGCCTGATCTCTGCCTCTTCCAGAATTGAAGATCTGACGATAACGAATACAGGTTTTCAATGTATAGCCAAGGGTCCGACCAACATGCAGGCCACCGCCAGATTCTATTGCCCATTTGAACCCATATCCGTTTGCAGTATAGATCAACACCAGACTGTACCTGCCGAATGGAAATGGGATTCAAAATCGAAAACCGTACTGCTGAAATATGAGCATGGCAGCAAGAACAAGGTGGAGATTCAAGTAAGGTGGGATCGTGAGAATGCAAAAGTTTGATGAACGAGAGGAGAGAACAAAACAATTATGCCATATGAACCGATTAGACTCGGACATTTGAATCAAATGCTGTCCAAACTCCGTGAAGCCATATATGAGCCGATTGCCAAGTTGAATGTGACAGCATGGGTTACCCCGGAGCCCGTTTCGTTCGAGGAAAGAATGTCAGGTCAGAAAATCACCCTTTCACAGGGCGAGCGTTGGGGGAAGTTATGGGATTGTGCCTGGTTTTGTTTTACAGGGAGCATTCCACCGTCCGGTAGTGACGCCAAGGCTGTTCTCCTGCTGGACGTGAACGGAGAACTCTGTCTGGTAGATCAGGAAGGAACACCTGTACAGGGTTTGACAACCATCAACTCGGAGTTTGAATTCACATTGGGTCTGCCCGGGAAAAGAGTGGTTGAACTGGACCATGCGTCGATAACAGTGACAGACGGGGCATTCGAACTGTGGGCTGATGCTGGCAATAACGACTTATTTGGCAAATACCAAGGCGGTACGGTAAAAGAAGCGATTTTGGCACATTGTCGTGAAGATATACGAAGCTTGTATTACGACACCGAAGTGCTTCTGGAGACGGCAGAACACCTTCCTGTCAACACGGCTCGCAGAGAAAGGATTCTTCAATCCCTGTATGACGCCTCCATAGTATTGACGGAATTAACGCCTGACCGCATACATCGCGCCAAGCTATTATTGAACGAACAATTATCACGTCGTGGCGGCGATCCTGTGCTGAACATAAGTGCGGTTGGGCATGCTCATATTGATTTGGCCTGGTTATGGCCGATCCGTGAGACGATCCGAAAGGGCGCAAGAACATTCTCCACGGTGCTTCGCATGATGGAGCGTTATCCCGATTATGTATTCGGAGCGAGTCAGCCTCAGCTATACGATTGGATGAAGCAGCACTATCCCAAGCTGTATGACCAGATCAAGGAACGGGTGCAGGAAGGCAGATGGGAACCGCAAGGGGCCATGTGGGTGGAATCGGATACCAATGTGCCGGGTGGCGAATCTCTTGTACGCCAGATTCTGTACGGCAAACGTTATTTCCAACAGGAATTTGGAATGGAGATGAAGTCGCTGTGGATGCCAGATGTATTTGGCTACTCCGCAAGCTTGCCGCAGTTGTTGAAGAAATCCGGTGTAGATTACATGATGACCCAGAAGCTCTCCTGGAGTGAGTACAACCGCCATCCTCACCATTCCTTTCTGTGGGAAGGGATCGACGGTTCCTCGGTGTTAACACATATGCCACCTGAGGATACGTACAACAGTCCGGCCGCCCCACGTTCCATTGCCAAAGCAGAGCGGGAGTATCTGGACAAAAATGTTTCCAGCCACGCATTGATGCTCTTCGGCATTGGAGACGGCGGCGGCGGGCCGGGAGGAGAGCATTTGGAACGGTTGGAGCGGGAGAAGAACCTGCTCGGTCTGGCGCCTGTTGTGCAGGAACCTTCCTGGAAATTTTTTGAACGATTGAATGAAGAAAGAGAGCGATTCCAGACCTGGCGTGGGGAGTTGTATCTCGAAAAGCACCAAGGAACCCTGACCAGTCAGGCACGGAGCAAGTGGTATAACCGCAAGATGGAGAAAGCTCTGCGCGAGCTGGAATTTGCTGCTGTACTGGCTGCCCGCATGGGCAAGTCTTATCCGGTAGAAACATTGGAGACGATCTGGAAGGAAGTGCTTCTGTATCAGTTCCATGATATCCTCCCCGGATCTTCGATTAAGCGAGTATATGATGAGTCGTTAATACGGTATGAAGCATTGCTCCAGCAGACGGAAGGCATGATCACCGAAACCTACAGCTATATTACAGATTATATCTCTTCCCAAGAGGAAAGCTCCAATTCAACTGTGGTATTCAACTCACTACCGTGGGAACGTCAGGAGTGGCTGCACTTCCATGGACGATGGCATAAGGTGCAGGTTCCATCCATGGGCTACACCGTGGTATCTGATCATGAAGATCAGGAGGTCATGGGGGAGATCGCAACTGGTATTGAAACGGATGTTGCTGCGCTGGAAACAGATTTCCGTGACACAGCCAAGGAGTACAGTATGGAGAATGACATTCTCATCGTGAAATTTGACCCCAATGGCGGCATTACCTCGATCCTGGATAAACTGGAGTCCCGTGAAATCATCCTGCAAGGACAGCGGGGGAACGATCTTCGTGTATATCATGACGAAGGCGATGCCTGGGATTTCCGCCATGATTATTCAGCGCAAGTGGGGATGCCATTAATTCTGAATGATATCCATGAGTTTCGGGATGGTCCAAGAGTTGGGTTGGTTTTTGATTACAGCTACGGCGAGTCGTCTCTAACCCAAACCGTTATTTTAACGGAGGGCAGTCGGCGTATTGATTTTGAAACGGTCGTGGATTGGCAGGAATACGGTAAAATGTTACGCACTTCGTTCCCGGTGCAGATTCGTACCGATCAGGTTCACTGTGAAATCCAGTTTGGCAGCCTGAGCAGGCCGACTCACCGCAATACGATGTGGGACTTTGCCAAGGATGAGATTTGCGCTCACCAATGGGTGGATATATCAGAACCGGATTACGGCGTCGCCTTACTCAACGATTGCAAATACGGGCATCGAGCCATTAACAATGTGCTTGACCTTCATTTGCTGCGCAGCAGTTCCTACCCGGATCCGGTGGCGGATCGTGCAGAGCACCAATTCACCTATTCGTTATATCCGCATCAGGGGAACCATGTTCAGGCTGAAATCTATCGAAGAGGCAATGAGCTCAATATTCCGCTGCGCCTGAGTTCCTTGTCTGCACCTTCAATGGATGTAGAAGAGGAAAAGCTACCTTACACGAAAGCATTCCTGCAGCCGGATCATCCGCACATCATGGTGGAATCAATCAAAAAAGCCGAGGACAGCAATGACATTATCGTCCGTCTGTATGAGACCTCGGGAACTCGGGTCAAAACGAAACTGTCAATCGGTTGGAATGCTGAAGAAGTCTGGGAAGTGGATCTCATGGAGAATAACATTTCATCGCTGGAGCTTCAGGATCAATCCGACGTAGTTTTGTCATTTACACCATTCGAGATCATCTCGCTGCGATTGAAAGGTTAGGTTAAGGGAAAGGAGCGTTGGGAATGTGATTAAGAACAGTGTGTTAATGAAGCGAATCTGGAAGCATAAGCTCTTTTACTTGTTCATGTTACCTGGCATCATCTGGTTCTTCCTATTCTCTTATGTTCCCTTATATGGAATTCAGGTTGCCTTCAGGGACTATACCTTCGTTGGCGGTTTTACCGGAAGTCCGTGGGCAGGCTTCAAGTATTTTCAACAGTTCTTTAACTATTATCAGTCCGGTGATATCATCCGCAACACGGTGATTATCAGTCTGATGAAGCTGTTAATCGGTTTTCCGATGCCAATCATTCTTGCCATTCTTTTAAACGAAATACGCATGATCAGATTCAAGAAAACCGTTCAAACGCTCTCCCTATTTACCCTATTTTGTATCCTGGATTGTGGTTGTCACCCTGATGCAGAGATTGCTCACGCCATACGGCGGGCCAGTTAATGATTTGCTGGGGTCGTTCGGAACTGATCCAATCCAATTCCTGAACAATCCCACCTGGTTCTATCAGATGATTGTTGGATCGGATATTTGGAAGAACATCGGCTGGAACTCCATCATATTCATGGCTGCGATTGCCGGAATTGACCAGCAGCAATATGAAGCTGCCAAGATCGATGGTGCAGGGCGTTTCCAACAGATGTGGCATGTGACCCTGCCGGGTATCCGTAATGTCGCCATTATATTATTTATTCTCGCCGTGGGTAACTTGATGAGCGCGGGTTATGAGCAGCTGCTTCTCCTGAATGGACCTGCGACCGCTGGCATGGGCAGTGTACTCGACGTGCACGCCATTAACTCGGGTATCCGGGAAGGGCGTCTGAGTTACGCGGCAGCTGTGGGGCTGTTCCAGAGTGTAATTGGGCTGATTTTGGTGCTAACGGTCAACCGGATTGCCCGCAAAGTCAGTGATGTATCCCTGTTCTAAGGAGGTGATGTGATGACACGTAAATGGTCCTTATTTTCCGTTATAAACTATACCATTCTCGCTTTGGTCGGATTCTCCATGATCTACCCGTTTATTTACATCCTGGCGTACTCGCTGAATGACGGCAAGGATTCCATGCAGGGCGCGATCTATTTCCTTCCACGACAATTTACACTGGAGAACTATGCCCAGGTATTTGATAACGCGCGCATCTGGAAGGCGTATCAGATCACCATCATGCGAACCGTGCTGGGTACGTTCCTTCATGTGATTCTGTGTACACTGATGGCTTACGCGCTCTCGAAGAAATCATTGCCGGGCCGTTCATTTTTCACCTTTTACATCTTTTTGCCTACGATTTTCAGTGCCGGATTCATCCCGTTCTTTATTACGCTTCAGAAGCTGCATCTGATCAATACGTTCTGGGTGTACGTCTTGCCGCTGTTATTCAACTTCATGCATATCATCATTATCCGGACCTTTCTGCAAGGAATTCCGGAAGAGCTGGAGGAATCAGCCCACATTGACGGGTATGGGGATTTTCAAATCTTCATTCGCATCATTCTGCCTCTCTCGGGACCCGTACTGGCAACGATCTCCCTCTTCATTGGGGTCGCCCACTGGAATGACTGGTTCTCGGGTGCCTACTATGTGTCCAACAAGGATCTGATTCCGGTGCAAACCCTCTTGCAGGAGATGCTGACCGAAGCGGAGTCGCTGTCCAATTCGATGCAGCGCGCAGCACAACAGGGAGGACAGACAGTTGGTGGTTCAGGCGGAGCGGGTGCGACACCCGAATCCCTGCGTATGGCTTTGCTCGTCATTACGGTCTTCCCGATCCTGTGTATCTACCCGTTCCTGCAACGATATTTCGTAAAAGGAGTGATGATCGGTTCGGTGAAAGGTTAGGTGATCCTAACCTGGAATTTGCTGAGTTTTATCAGGCTTGACCCAGATCATTCATCATCATATTTCAGGAGGCGATTGGTTTGAACCGAATTTGGTCGAAAGGCGTATCCGTATTACTCGTGTCCATCTTGGTTGGAGGATCGTTGAGCGGATGCACGGATTCATCAGGAAACGGGAATAGCGGAGAAGCAGCTGATGGTTCATACAAACTCAAAATATTGCACAACTGGAACGGTTCGGGTGGTTCGGATAACGGAATAACGCCTGTGGAAGAAGTCATCAAGGAGAAGACTGGCGTCACGCTGGATTGGGAGTATACCAAAGGCAGTGAGACCGAGAAGGTAAACCAGATATTTGCTACGCAGGATCTGCCGGATATCTATACCGGACCCGCATGGGGGGGCGAGTTGGATGGCATTATCAAGGCGGCCAAAGAAGGGCAGCTCGTCGATATTTCCGACAAATTGGGGGACTATCCTAACCTCGCGAAATCCATTGCTGAAGAAAATGTACCCCCAGCGCTTTACGAAAAAGCGATAAATGCATATGACGGCAAAAAATATTTGCTTCTGCAAAACCAGCCTTCCCAGAATGAAGATGGCATGGATTGGCTGTACGGCTTTTACGTTCGTAAAGATATCGCGGATAAGGTGGGTATAGATCCTCAATCGGTCGTAACGAAGGAGGAATTCTATAACTTCCTCAAAGCCATCAAGGATGCCAATCTGCAAGAGAACGGGCAGCCGGTCTTTCCACTGGGTGGCTTCAGCAATGGCTGGTCCGTCGGCATCGGCAATACCATGTTCAATTCGGGTGGCAGTTATGTTGACAAAGGTGACGGAACGGTAGAGCATAACTTTTTCACGAAAGGCTATGAAGAGTACACGTTATTCTATCGGAAGTTGGTTCAGGAAGGGTTAATGGACCCGGAAGCATTTACCCAGACTGACCCGATCGCCAAGGAGAAAATCAATCAGGGCCGCATCGCCATTCTGGCCGCACACTATCCAGCCATTCTGGATGCCTCCAAAGAATATGTTACTTCACACCCTGGAAGCGATTACATCCCGATCGGCCCTTTGGAGCGTGCAGATGTTGAACCGAATCGCCCTGCGGATCTGGGCATTCAGGGCAACAACGTGACAGCGATCACCAAAAACTGCAAGGGCGCATGTGTAGATGCGGCGCTAAAGTTCCTCGATTACATGGCTTCCGATGAAGGATTTATGCTGGCAAGATACGGAGTGCAGGGCGTTCATTGGGATTTGAAGGAGGGTAAACCTGTTGCCAATAAGGAGTGGTTCGATAAATTTAAGGCAGATCAATCGGGTAAAGTTCGCAAGAACGAAGGCATTTCCATTGGTCTGGAATCCATCACGGGGCCTGATCGAATCAATTCGGTCGCAGGCGGAGATATCTGGGCCGATCAGAAACGGCTTGATGCCATGGAACAAGCCAGAAAAATTCTGCGTCCTAATGGCATTCATGTCATTACAGCCTATAACCCGGGCGATGTGATTACCAAAGCACCGGAATGGGAGATGCTGAAGCCTTCCATGGACCGGATGGGTGATGCCTGGAAGGAAGCAATCTTTGCGAAATCGGATGAAGCGGCGTTGGGCATTATCAACGAGCTTCGCGAGCAGCTTCGAAAGACCGGATATGATCAAGCCATGCAGTTTACGAACGAAAATCTAAAAGGGAAAGATGTAGTTACCGTTCAGATGCCGAACTGATCACCTCCATATTCTTACTTTTAATTTGAAGGAGTTGCATTCATATGACGACTGAGTTCAGACCGCCTTCCGTACCTCTGGTTACTGTGGACCCTTATTTTAGCGTATGGTCGGCCGCAAACCATCTGTATGAAGATCATACCCGGCATTGGACGAACAAAACGAATGGCATAGTGGGCTTGGCGGTGATCGATGGAAAGCTTCGACGATTTATGGGGAAAGTGGGATCGGAGGAGCGTACAGCTGTCCAGGAACCTGAAGTGCTGGTGCAGACCAACCTGACTGTCCAGCCCGTAACGACTCGATATACCTTTCAAGGCGAAGGAATAGAGCTTCATGTTCAGTTCACCACACCTTTATTGCTGGATGATTTGGACCTGTTATCCAGGCCGGTGACCTATTTGAATTTTCAGGTCAAATCGATCGATGGGGCCTCCCACCAAGTCAAAATTTACGTCGATGTAACAGGCGAATGGTGTGTAAACACATCCGACCAACACATTACATGGGAACGCCATGTGATTGAGGGGCAATGGAATGTCATGTCAATGGGCACTGTGGAACAGCTCGTATTACAGCTTGCCGGTGATGATACACGAATTGATTGGGGATATATGGTTCTGGCAGTTCCCCAATCTTCCGATATCCAGACGGCCATTCATTCAGTAACAGGCCGTGAGCAGTATGCACGCACTGGACAATTGCCAATCGAAGATGATCATCCTCAGCCGCGAGCTGTATCGGACAACATGCCGGTTATGGCCGCCGAGATCGATCTGGGGGCTGTCCGGGACGAACCGATATCCGAATATCTAATGCTTGCGTATGACGATATTCATGCGATTGAATATTTTCAACAACCGCTGACTGCGTATTGGAAAAGAAATGGATTAACGTTTCAGGTGATGCTGTTACTGGCAGGTCAACAATACGAAGAGATTCAGCAGCGCTGTGACAGCTTTAATCTTGAACTCATGGCAGAGAGTCAGGCCGCAGGCGGTGAGAAATACCGGGATATTGTGGCGCTAACCTACAGACAGGCGATTGCAGCGCATAAGCTGGTTGCTGATGAGGAGGGGAATGTTCTATTTTTCTCCAAAGAGAATTTCAGCAATGGATGTATCGCTACGGTGGATGTCAGCTACCCTTCGATCCCACTTTTCCTCAGGTACAACCCTGAACTGATCAAGGGCATGATGCGTCCGATTTACAGGTATGCGATGAGCCATGATTGGACGTTTGATTTTGCACCTCATGATGTAGGAACATACCCTAGGGCCAACGGTCAGGTGTATGGAGAGAATAAGCTGGAATACCAGATGCCGATTGAGGAATGCGGCAATATGCTGCTGATGGCTGCGGCGGTCAGCAAATATGAGGGAGATATCGAATTTGCTCGGCAGCATTGGGAACCTCTTACGCGATGGGCAGATTATTTGCTGCACAATGGACTCGATCCTGTAAACCAGCTGTGCACGGATGACTTCGCCGGGCATCTGGCGCACAATACCAATTTATCGATCAAGGCCATATTGGGTATCGCTGCGTATTCCTACCTGTGTGAAAAGCTCGGTTTGCAGGAAGGGGCGAAGTACCTGGAGGAAGCTCGGAACATGGCTCAGGAGTGGGTGTCCATGGCAGATGCCGGGGACCATTATAAGCTGACGTTTGACAGTCCAACCGAGTCATGGAGCATGAAGTACAATCTGGTGTGGGATCATCTGCTCGACCTGCACCTGTTCCCGAAAGAGATCGCCGCCAAGGAACTTGAATATTACATGAACAAACAAAACCGCTATGGCCTGCCGCTGGATAGCCGTGAAACGTATACCAAATCCGATTGGATGGTATGGTGTGCCTCCATGAGTTCAACGAAAGCGCAGTTTGAGTCATTCATTTCACCGCTGTGGGATTTCATGAATGAAACTTCGTCTCGTGTTCCCGTAACGGATTGGTATGACACGATCACCGCTAAGCAGATGAATTTTCAGAATCGTTCTGTGGTCGGTGGCTTCTTTATCCAATTACTCATGCAACAGTCTACAGACTAATGGGTGTGAAGGCAGGTGGTGAATATGAAGGCAGGCGCAGAGGAAGTCTATGATCATTTACAGCAGCTCAAGCAGCAATTTGCGAATCCGGATGCAACGTATCGTCCGCAGCCTTTCTGGTTTCTGAATCATGCGCTGGAGAAGACCGAACTGGAGAGTCAGATTCAATCCATGTATGAAGCGGGTGTCGGCGGTGTGGTTCTGCATGCCCGGCACGGAATGCTAATCCCATATCTCTCGCCGGAATTTATGGATGTGCTGGAGTTTTGCACAGCAGAATGCAAGAAACGGAATATGGTCGTCTGGCTGTACGATGAGGAGAATTGGCCGAGCGGAACCTTGGGCGGCAGACTGACACGGGAACAACCGGAATATCGCATGCGTTATTTGAGAATAGAGGAAAAGCGATATGTGCGAGATGTGCCGCAGGAAAGCTTGAAGCTGGATTTTGCCTCCCATGATCACAATGAGCTGATCGCCATCCTGGCCTATCGCGCGGTTAACCTCGATGGAAAGTGGTTGCTTCATGATGAACCGGAAAATATCACACATTGTTGGGGAGAGGAGTGGAGTCCGGGTCACGCCCATGATTCTTATATTGTTCTCGCTTGCTGGTCATGTGAGATTGCCGAGGGAATCACCTTCGCTAAAGGGTATTACCTGGATACATTGAATCCGGAAGCGGTTCAGTCTTTCATTCGGATGTCTTATGAACCGTTTCTGGCATTAAAGCCCTATTACGGATCAACCATTCAAGGGGTGTTTACTGACGAGCCGGGTCTTATGATTCACGATGGCTTCTTCGGGGTGGAGGCCATCCGAACCGCCGTTCATGATGTGGAGGCTACTTTGCCGGGGCTCGTCTTCGCTTGGACTGAGGGGATGGTCGAACGATATCAGCAAGAGAACGGGTATGATTTAATCCCGCGGTTGGGGGCATTGTTGTATCCCATGACAGACGGCAGCCGATCCACAAGGCAGCAATATTATGATACGATCACCCGTTGGTATGTGGAGGGATATCATGCCGCGATTCGTTCATGGTGTGAACAATCCGGTCTGCTCTATATCGGTCATACGCTGGAGGAGCCTGTCTGGGGGCAGGCTCGATCTCAAGGCAATCAAACCCGGGTATTGCAGCAATTCCACTATGCAGGCGTGGATTATCTCACTCCCGGCATCGGGTCAAAGGCGAATCCGCATCGTATTGTGTCCGTCAAGACGGCGGCTTCTGTCGCGCAGCTGAACAGGAAGGAACGGGTGATCTGTGAAGCCTTTGGTGCAAGTGGTCATGGTTATTCCATGCGCCAGCGGCGACTTGATGCCAATTTTATGGCCTTTTTGGGAGTTAATCTGTTTATTCCGCATGCATTCTATTATTCGTTTGCCGGGTATCGGAAGACCGACTTTCCACCGACTGAATTCAAACATGCACCCCAGTGGCTGCATTATCGTGCTTTTACCGATTATATAGGGCGATTGAGTCTGCTTGGAGCAAAAGGAAAACGAACGCCGGAAGTTCTGCTGTTATCGCCTATCCATACGGTATATGAAAACATGTTCACATCAGGCGAAGCGGATATGCATCCTTCATCAGATGTGCTGTTCTCGCTTTTGTCAGATCGCTTGCTGCGATCATCTATCGACTACGACTATGTGGATGAATGCCAGCTTCGCGAAGCGCTCCTTGTTGAAGGAGAGGGTTTGCAATTTGATGGCCATGGATATTCGATCCTCGTTATGCCGGAAATAGAGGTGATGTCAAGGGATGTTGCAGCCAGGCTTATATCCTTTGTTAACCAAGGCGGCACGTTAATTGCGATAGGTACGATTCCGCAGCATAGTGAATCTTTGCGGCATGATCCGGTGTTGTTGAAGGATATCCAGCAGCTGTTTGGTACCGATCCGCCGCACGGAAAATTACGTACTGTTGGCAAGGGGCACAGCCTCTTTTATTCCATGGATGACGCTGTTCATCAAGGCGGCCAGAGTCAGCGTCTGGATCAACTCGAAGCGTTTTGTATTCAATTAGGGGAGTTGATCAGGGAACCACCGGTAATACGATGGGATTGGATTGAAGGTCAGTCTGACGATTTGATTAGCGTCGAACGCAGAATTGGAAATTTGGTGTATGTATGGTTGATGAATTGGTCAGAGCACTCCGTGACCATTAAGCTCATTTGCGATGAAAAGAAAGGTCACTTGGAAGAGTGGGAGTTGGAGAATGGAAGAGTATGCAGCATTGACGCTGAATCGTTCCTTTCGTTCGTACCCGGAGAGCTGCGTGTGCTGTCGGTAAGTCCCCAAGAGAGCTCCTCTTTTCCGCAAGAACGTACGGATCATGCGGAGTATACAGAGCAAGCGTGCCTGAGAGATAAATCTTTTTCCACGAATGTGGTAGAGATTATTCTGGATGAGCAGTGGGGGTTCAGGACCGCAGGCCCCAACGTTCTTCTGCTAGATCAATGGCATGTCACGTTGAATGACCGACATTCCAGGATGAACGCGACCATGCCCGGGCAAGTAAATACGTATCGCACGACGTTTGGCATGACGCCAAAATTGATTGAACGGCTTCAATCCCGGTGTGGTTCGGATCGTTCCGGTAAGGCGGGAGAAGAATCATGGGGCAGGATGGAATTGCTTCTGGATGATGTAGATCAGAACATTCCATCCCATATCGGATTTTTGCAGCGTAGGCGTAATCTGGAAATATTCGTCAATGGGGTACGTCAGGAAGCGTTAAGACGCTCTTCGTGGCAGGATGGTGATTATGACAGTGTAGATCTCACTCCACATTTGTTGGCTGGCGAGAATGAGCTGGAAATTCTGACGGTTTCGTTATTGGAGCCGATGCCTGCTATTTCATTCCCAGCATTTCTGATTGGTCCGTTCGCGATAGAAAACGATACGACGTTAAATACCGATGTGGAACAATGGGGTGGATGTTGGAATACTGCTGGCTATCCTTATTATTCAGGTACGGGTGTCTACTCGCAGCAGGTGGATCTGTCTAACGTAAACTTAGCTGCAAATGAGGAGCTATGGCTGGTAGCCGAAGATATAAGGGAGACAGCAAGCCTATATGTAAATGATATTGAAGTAGGTATTCGTTTATGGCCGCCTTACCAATGGAACATAACGCCATATATTCAAGAAGGATTGAATGAAATGAACTTACATGCCGCAAATACACTGGAGAATTTGTATGGAAAGTCAGCGCTGACATCAGGAATTAATGGACAGGTGAGGTTAATCCGACGAACGCGAAGAACATCACAGACGCAACATCACAACAAATCATAAAAAAACATTAAAAGTGCGTGCTCAAAAAGTCAGGTTTTCAGCACCGAGAAGCTTGGATGAAGCTAGGGACGGAGTAGCGGAGCGTAGGCAAACCTACGTGAGCAACGGAAGGCCCGGCTGAATTCAAGATTCGATGTCGAAATTGCTTCTCGAGTTACCTCGTGATCAAAAGTTGACTTTTTGAATTACCTCTAAAAGGAGATATGAACTTTATGATTCGTAAATTAACCGTTTTGTGTGTTGCCCTGGTCTGTACAACCGTGTTATCGGCTAGTGCATTTGCTGCCACAGATGAGTTGAAGCATACAAACTCTTTGAAGTGGCCTCAAAATCAAGCGCTTCCAACTTTCAATAAAGTAGAACGTTTGGATGTGGCGAATGTATATGAGGAATCTGGCGATATCAAATTGCTTTTGACGACGCTTGAAGGGGTAATCAATCGAGAAAAGCCGCGAATCTACATTCAACAGAATAAAGTAGACCCTTGGCTGCAGGACTTGAACGTCCCTTATAAGCAGCATGACAACGTAATGGATGTTCTCAAGAAATATGCGAAAGAGATCAAAGGCATTATCGTATATGATCCGCAGCTGCCGGACTCCATTAATGTGGCAACGACACTTGCCGGACTCAAAAATGCGGTTGTTGCCAGTCCTGAACTGGCTCAACAATTGACTGCTGCACCGTATCACCTGTCGGTAATCGAAGACTTGCAGGACAAGTTCAAGAATCGTATGGATGCATACAACTGGCAGTATGAGCATCTCTGGAGCCAGACGACTCAACGAATGTTGGTCGGATTGAGTCCAGACACCTCCATCCCGATTCCGTCCGGAAATTTTGATTCATTCCAAACGGTTGGAATCGAGAAGGAACAGATTCGTGATGCAAGCAACAGGAAGACCTATGACTATGACTTGTCATCCTATTTGGGAAAAGAAGCGGTCTACCTCCGCTTTAATGATGCCTTTCCTCAGGATGGCTGGGGACCTGCCGTTCATCAAGTGACGGTGAAAGCAGATGGACAGATTATTGCGGATTTCAAAACGGGTTCTTCTGAGGAAGAAGCGTTTCTCTATGACCGACATAACTCCAAATTTTTGCCTGGAAGCGATCACCGCTTCGCAGATAATGGAAACTACTTTGTATACGAATTTAAGCCTGCAGCGGACATAAAGCAGCTAACCGTATCGATCGAGATGTGGAACCAATACAAGGTATCTGCGAGCAATGTTCAACCACTCTCGTCTGAAGAAAAGGAACCTTATGGCTATCTCCGCGATTATGCTGTAGCGAACAAAGCCATGGTGTTCTGGTTGTCTACCAGTGTGCCAGAGGAAAAGGCGCTGTTCGAGAAGATCCTGTCTGATGTAAAGCCAGGGACACCTTATCTGGGTTGGTTCGACAATGATTTTGAAGGCGAAGTTGCTGGTATAGAACTCACATCTCGTCATGGTGTCTATGTTGTTCCTTCCGACTGGTTCCATAACATGACCGTATTTTCAGGAACAAACGTAAAACAACAGCCTGCTCCCAAACCGGTAAAGTCCAAGCTGGAGAACAAAATCTATGTAACCTATACCTTTGGCGAAGGTGACAACCTGCAATACGATCAGAATCATATGCGCAACCTGTGGGCTGATCCCGCTCGGGGTAAAGTGCCTATCAACTGGACTTCCAGTCCGTTACTCTACGATGCAGCGCCTGCCATTCTAAACTATTACCGTTCAACGGCGACGCCAAATGATCAGCTAGTTGCAGGCCCATCTGGAGTGGGTTACTTCAATCCGCATGTTTGGCCGACAGGCACATTCCCGGAGTATCTGAAACAAACCTTCTCTTATCTGAAGAAAACTAACATGTCGTACCCTTTTGTGCTCAATCGTGAACTTGGAAAAGACGTTCCGCTGAGTGATTCGATTGCAGCTGCGTATGAGAAAAACTATAAACTTCCAGGCCTGTTCCTCGCAGGCGAGGACAAAGCCAATGTTCAAATCATGAATGGCAGCTTTCCGGTTTCCATTCTGCGAGGCATCTCAACGGTGCAGGATGGTAAAGATATTTTGAATCGTACCAAGACCGAATGGGATGGCAAATCTCCAACGTTTATTTCGGTTGGGATTAATGCATGGAGCATGACCCCATCGGATGTGCTGGCGATTACGGAATCTCTTGGAGCCGAGTTCCAGGTGGTTAAGGCGGACGAATATTTCTCGCTGATCCGAAAAGCGTACGGCTTGTCCAAGTAAGATGTCAAAGTGAGCTTAAGGACCTTGGGGCCGTCTTCAAAGCAATCGGAAGCTCGAATCTCGCAAAGCGATTTATAGATATTCAAATATCATTCGGCCAATAAAAGACCTGCCGGATCCTTGCGGATCAGGCGGGTCTTTAGCTTGTTAATACGTTTATTATGGTAGAAACAGGAAATTATACAATTGAAACTACATAAAGAGCAGTCGGCCGCTAGGTGGTGGTCAGAATAGACTGTTACCTTAGGGTGGGCGGTCTATTTCTTTTCATGTAAGCAAGAAGCACCAAAATAAAAATGCCGAAAAGGAATATTAATGAAAGTGTGTCTTTGCCTCAATGCTTGGGTTTATGGTTATTTCTTGATTGGACTTGCTTTTTTACCCATAATGTAAATTCCAATCCAGCCTAGCAATAATAAGATCTGAGCCAGAGCGACCAGCCACAACACTTCCGTGTAACCTCCTATAATGCAAAATATAGTATTGACTAGGGGGAACCCCACGAAAGTAAACATGATAGGAAAATCTTTTTTGGGAGTGATTGAATAATTAACCTTCCGGTCCCAAAACTTTATAAAAGCTAATGCTAAAATTCCGATTGTAATTACAGAAAGTGTAATCAACATCACCCATTGCATATTAGAGGTTCTTTCGAAGAACGGCCCCATATAATTAAAGAAGTTAGATAAAGGTGAGAACATACACGCTAATGACAGAATGGCCGCCAGAAACGGATAGATATAACCAATTGATTTACTGTAGCCTTTCTTTTTATGCCACCATTCACCAATTAGAATAAAGATGGTCCAATATCCCGCTATATAAATCCATCCTGTAAAATTCATCACAGGTTCCCCATAGATTTGAGGTTCACCGGCCAGCGGATAATAAGTCCATCTTGCCATGAGTCCATCTGTAGTCTGAAATATCTGTTTAACAGCCACCGGGTCCAATGAAAAGTCAAAAACCATAGCACTCAATCCCGTAATAAATGGTTTAGTCCAGGACGGTATATTTACAGACTTTAGAACACGCAAAGTTGAATAAATGATCAGAAACTCAATAATAGGGACAGTCATCGGTATATTAAATAACATTAAAATACTCCGCCCATAGGCGTAAAAACCCTCCCCAAGCGATGAAGCAGTAATTTCAAAAACGGCTGCGTAAAAAAACACAAAACCTATAAACTGCAGTAGAACCGTTTTGGGATGTGTTTCCTTATCAAGGATATAGAAAACCATTAGAACAGCAGCAATTAAAACTATAATATCTTGAATTATCCATACAGGCACTACAGTTATATCACCCATATTTTACCTCCATTTAAGTTTAAAAGTAGAATTGAACGTTCAAATAAATTATAATTTCACTGTGTTACTTAAACAACAGGCTGTTCGATTGAGATATGTTAGTTATCATACAAACCACCTTAGATTTGTTCATTATTTTAAATGGGAGGATATTATGGCAGACAAAAAAACAGATCACAGAGTGAGATATACAAAAATGGTTATAAAAGAAAGCCTGTTGAAGCTTTTGACAGAACGGTCTATCAATAAAGTTACAGTGACCGACATTTGCAGAGAAGCAGGGATTAATCGCAACACCTTTTATACACACTATGCTAATCAGTTTGAGCTTCTTTCAACGATTGAAAATGATCTTTACGAAGACATTAAGCAAGTTGGGATGAGTTCTTCAAACCCTCAAACGCTATCTTATGAATTATGTAAGTATATAAAAGCGAATAAAACGATATGTGAGGTTCTGTTCTCAGAGCATGGCGATAAAGAATTATTAGAACGAATCCTTTATATCAGTCACGATTTAACTATTGAACGATGGAAGACGGAATTAAAATATTTTGATCCACAATTATTTGAGTCCTGGTATATGTTCACCGCTCATGGCAGTATAGCTATTATTAAAAAGTGGGTGAGTAGTGGTCTGAAGGAAAGCCCCAGTAAAATTGCAGCTTTTATTGATAAAGCTACGGAATCCGTATCTAAAGCTTTTTATTCTGAAGAATTGTAGACTTCCCCGCTTCTCACCAAAAAGCCCAGCAGCTTCTACGCAGTATGAGTATTGAAACTCACGCCGGCAAGGTGTGCGGTATTGTATTCGTAGGTCATATCAAAGGAATTATCCCTATCGACGAAACTGAGTTTGAAAACGGGGCACAATTGAGAGATGCTGTCGGTACGACAATCTATTATAAAGTTCTTCAACTTGACCGTAACTCAGCAATTTTTGGTGCATCAAGCAAACAAGCTATTGACCATCTTCAAGGACTGACTTGGGATCGGCTTCGAGAGAATATGGTCATTGAAGCTAAAATTACTCGTGTCAATAATCGCTCTTTGCATCTGGATGTTGGTGCCATTAAAACATACCTGCAAGCGGACGAGGTATCCTATGAGTGGATCGACAACATGCATTATCGTTATAAAATGTTGCGCTTACGAGCGCGGGTGCATTAATATATCCGACCATTGTTACACTGAAAAATGAAGGTACGCCGCCGCTGATCGAACTTTTGGTGTAGTGGCCGTTCGTATCAACGCTGATGGCAGTTCTCTGAACCTGTTCCGGGAAGGGATGTTAGCACATGATATGGTTCGGACGGATATAGAAGGCGCAGTGGAGGCAAACGTGATCGAGGTGGAGGGTGATTTCGGCAGAAATTTACTCCATCGACGGTCGCCGTTGATGAATGAAGCTATTGGAGTTCCGGAAACGGCAGTAATTAAAACGATAGATGACATTCACGCCGTTACGGCAACCGCGATATATACCGATGGCTCGAAGGCAGTCAAGCAGGTGAAATGGAAGACGGATGATATCAACTTCCATCAGTCGGGAAGTTATGAGATCACCGGGACGGTCATACAGCCGTTCTATCCTTTTCCCGTCGCGGTCGGCCGGGCAGATCCTCACATATTGAGATGGCAGGATAAGTACTATTTTATCGCAACGAATGATGATAATGACAATATCGGACTGTATGTACGTGAAGCCGATATCATTCAAGGCCTGTTTGCGCCCGATATCATTGAGCATGTCGTTTTGGATAAAGTTGATTCCAGAGGGTATACCCAGACCTTCTGGGCACCCGAGTTTCATGTGGTAGGCAACGACCTATACATTTTCTTTGCGGTCAGCAGTTCGGTATGGGGGCCGCAGGCTCACATTATGAAGCTGAAGAATCAAGGACGAATCCTCAATGCATCTGACTGGGAACTTCCCATTCGCATGGTTAATAAGGATGGTGTGTATCTGGGTCGGTTCGCGAGGACGGCGAGGCATTGGATATTACACTCGATATGACGTACTTGGAAGTCGATGGAGGGTCTTATGTCATTTGGTCCTGGCGCCGCTGGTCACCGGAAGACTCAGGTTCCATGCTGTTTATCGCTACGATCGATCCAGCAAGACCCTGGCAATTGACCAGTGATCCGGTGTTAATAACACGGCCGCTTTATGGTTGGGAAAATAACACGAGTACACTTTAACCGGGACAGGTTGCCTGTTTTCGATCTGTCTCCTGACCGTGATCTGAACCAAGAACTGACTCAAGTAAAGCTCAGGGTCATCATAGAACCGTGAAAGAGAATCGATATTGACATGGGTGACATGGAAATGCAGATCCATTTTTAAACACACGAAAGGTCATTGTAGAAGGAATGAATTTCCTGCTGTCATGGTTATGGATTGATTACGTATGTTTGTTCAAAAATGTAGAACGACATAAAGTCACCAACCGAGGAATCAATTATAATAGAAGGTTTTTTAATTTTTGGTAGGGAACTTTGTGTCAATTTGTCGAGGGACAAGAACATAGTCCCATTGAAGTCGCTAATTTAGCGGCTTTTTTATGTTATCGGTACAAGTTCGTGTCCCGAGCCAAGAACAAGAACTTGTACCGATTGCCGGAAAGGACAAGAACATGGTCCGATTACCGATTAGGCATATAACTAAACGTTTCTTTTCCTCTTAAATAAATAATACTTACAATGATCACATTACTCTTCAATACAACTTTTCTTTGCAAATTGCGTTTAAACTATTGGCTAGTTTATACAGTGATTAGAGAGGAGTGGTCAGAATGAAAAAATACCTTGCTGGATTATTAATTATTTTTATCCTATGTTTGGGCTTACCAGGACAGGCTTACATGGAGGCGTCTAACCAACAGCCTTTGGCCTTTGAGGATCTCAATCTAGAACAAGCGATTAGGTCATTATTGAATAAAAACGACGATGAATCACTAACAAAAGAGGATTTAGAATCACTGACCGAGGTCAATTTATCGAATAAAGGAATTAAGAGTTTGCAGGGTTTGGAATATGCAGTCAATGTGACGAAGCTCTCTTTAAGTGGAAATCAAATTAGTGATATTTCACCTCTATCCGATTCTGTGAATTTGACGACTTTGGATTTGAGTGGTAATCAAATTGAGGATATTAAGCCCCTTGGGAAGTTAACGAAGTTGACAGATTTATCGTTATCTAGAAACCAATTCAATGATCTTTCACCGCTAGCGGGACTAGTTAATCTGAATACGTTGTCCATTAATTCCGATAAGATCACAGATATAAAGCCACTAGCAGGATTGGTTAGTCTTTGGAGGCTCGATGCTGCGAATAATAAAATCAAAGATCTTGCTCCTTTGTCTAAATTAACTAACTTACTTACTCTGGATTTATCATCTAACCAGATCTATGATTTGGAACCATTGAGGAATTTGCAAAGTTTGGGTTACCTCTATTTGAGCAACAATCGAGTGTGGGATTTAGAGCCGATCCAACAACGTAATTTTTTTCCGTATTATGATACGGGTGCATTCATTGAACCACTTGCGCTGCAAAATAACTATTTGGATTTAAGCAAGGGATCGAAAACATATAAATTATTCGTGAAACTGGCAGGAAATGAGTTGCCTGGCGGTCAGCGTAAGACACAGCGCTTGGTGATCGGCAGCACAACAGCTTATGTGGGAGACAGTGCTTATCGTATCTCCGCAGCGCCATTTATTCAGACGGGACGTACCTATGTGCCGATCCGTTTCATCTCCGAGAAGCTTGGGGCAACCGTGAATTGGAATCAGAGCACCAAAGAGGTAACGATTCAGAAGGATGGTAAAACGATTCGTTGGGCTGTAGGGAATAGGCAGGTAAAAGTAAACCAGCAAACGGTGATGCAAGATGCTCCTTTACTTCTGAAGAACGGCAGTGCGTTCGTTCCTGTTCGTTTTGTGGCGGAGCAGTTAAATACTTCCGTTGAATATATGGGAAGCAAGCATATGGTCGTGATTTTCAAAAATTAAGCAGCATAATGGAATTACAGAATAATATTTGAAGATAAGGACTCAGTGACCATGCTTCAATACAAGAGTAAAATATGTAGACCGTCATTAAACTCCCTCGAAATGATTCAGTTTCCTCACTCAGGCTCATGAATTCGCAGGATTTCATCCTGTAATTAGTACGAAGAAGAGGATGTGGGCGGAGCCGGTGGCGGACAGACGTAAAAATAGGCATGCGGGAATAAAGGTGAGTACGGTTTCACCCATATTGTTCCATTATGCGCACGTCTCCACATCGCCCTAGCGATTCTCGCTCGCTAAATTATTCGTTTTACAGGAATTCTAACGGGAAACATTAGCTCAATAAAACTAAGAAGGCATCAAAGTGATCAGCTACTGTTTTCAACTAGCGGACCGACAATAGGGATCGTTGCACAAATGCTGACGATCCTTTTTTGTATACCTTTACAGACGGTAGAGACAGAAAAATGTTCAAAAAATAAATATTACTATGATGGCTCATTAAGCTAACGGCAGATTAGTTTAATGACAAAATAGAATTATAGTCTTATGAATCTCTTTGTAAGGAGAGTATATGACACTCTGATGAATAAGAGACAGTTTGGAACGATAAGTTGTAAAATTATCAAGACAAGAAAGAATGCTTTTACTCCTAAAACAATGACCAATAGTAGTACAATCACTATGAACATGAAAGTCAGCTTAAGAGGACCCGTCCGCGGTCCTTTTTTAGTATGACTTAAGAAATATATGAACTAATTTGTAACGAATTGTTTGTATGGCAGTCTTATTACTGAAGGTGGTGAACAATTGACGGATTTGAGAAGGATTTATGATCAGTACTTTCAAGAAGTGTATTGTTTTGCATTATCTTTGAGTCGGAATAAGCAAATTGCCGAGGAAATTACACAAGAAACTTTTTTTAAAGCGTTGAAAAATATAAATCAGTTTAGAGGGGAGTGCAGTATCAAAGTCTGGCTGTGTCAAATTGCTAAAAACAGCTACTTTACGTATTTACACAAGCAAGAACGGTTACAGACAGAGGGATTGCTCGCAAAAACTAATGATATTGATATTGAAAAGTTGAAGGAGGAAGAGAATTGAGTAAACTACAATGTGATGTTGTAAGAGATTTATTGCCACTTTATTATGATAATGTATGCAGCACAGCCACAAAAAGAGAAATAGAAGCGCACATTGCTACATGTTCAGGCTGCAAGATGATGCTGGAAAAATTAAAAGATCAAGAGTATCTTTCCATTGAAATAATAGAAAAAAATAAGTTGGAAGGAAACGAACTTAAAAGTATAGCGGCTTTTTGGAACCAATCAAAGGCAAGGGCATTTGATAAGGGATTATTAGTTGCTGCTTCTGTATTTTCACTGTTGATCTTGGTTTATTTAGGCCTTACTCAATGGAATATTGTTAATGTACCTACTGAGGTAATACGTATAACGGATATAAGTCAGTTGAGGGACGGGAAAATTGTATATCAAGTAAAAATGACGGACGGGTTCAATGTAAACCAAATCAATTATAAAGTGAATAGTGATGGGGATGTATATATGGTACCCGTCCGTCCTCTTATTAAATCTAAGCAATATTATCATATAGGACTAGCCAATATGTATGACTTTGTTGATCTTGATCAAATAAAAGCCAATCAAGGTGTGGGAATTCGAGCCGTATATTATGGGTCACCTGAGAAACCTATCCTCATTTGGAAAAAGGGCACCGAGTTGCCCATAGCAAGTGATACGGTAGAAGCCCTATTTCAATTCGACTAAAGGAGCATAAGATGAAGAAAACAAAAGAATGTAGCCAATCAACATGATTAGCTACATTTGTTATACTAACGGGAAGCGTTAGTTGAAAAGATATGAGCAGTCTGCAGATCAGCAGGCTGCTCGTTTTTTGTTGAGCTATCGGTGGCATAAATAAGTTACGTGAATATGTTCGTTAAGGAAGTGAGATCAACGTGGTTTTGACGTATTGGAAGCATAAGTATGCATTTCGACAACGACAAACTGATTAGTTTGATGACACTAATCAATTGTATAGATGTCCCAATCACCTTGTTCATTCTGCCGGATCGCATACATCATTTTCACTTTTTCAACCGAATGGTTTGCTGTATCCAGACGTTCACCAAGAACAGTAATATGCACCTGTTTTGTAATAGACGCATTTTTCTCAATGCTTTCGATGCTTGAAAACGTATATTGGAACTGCTCACCATAATAAAAATCCATGGCATCGGCCAGTTGATCATCGACAAAACCGGATCGGTAGAGTTTGTGATCATGCTGTACGAGAGCGGTCAGGTTCTTTTCGAGTACATCCAGCGCGGGGCGCTCGTTTTCTTTCAACGAATCTTTAGCTGATTCTATATCAATTGCCAATTCAGCTTTAAAGCTAGTATTCGGCGATGATTTAGCACTCTTATCTTGCGATTTTGTTGTAACGGGAGCTGCTTTCTGAGTCGGTGTATTTGTCGATGTGCTTGGTTCATCTTTTGGCAGACTTTCTCCACAACATGCCGTCAAAAAAATTAGAGAGGCTAATAAGGTAGTCATTGCTTTTATCACTATACCCCACCTTTTCAAATATTTGTAGATAAGACGCTACAAAGTATGAAAAAGTTACATTATTAGATATTACAGCTATGGACAGTAAGATGAGGATCAAGACCAAGTTGAAGCAGTCATACGTGGAGAAAGGTATTAAAGTAACGGGAAACGATAGCTTTAATAAAAACAAGAAGACAGCTGATCTCAACATAATTAGCTGTCTTTGTTCAACTAACGGGCAGGTTAACTCAATGCCATCTTTCGAATTACAGGTGTAACTTTTATTAATTGAAAGCGTTGTTAATACCCAGATTGGAATACGACCGAAGGGTACTTCAATATCTGTTCCCTTGCAATCCGCTGAAATTCAGATGGCGTAATCCCATCACGTGTCAAGAAGCCATGAGATTCTTTTGTCACATGATTTCTTGGCATCTCCTTTATCGATTACCAGTACCCGACTGCGTGAACGAGCCAGCACCAAGGCGGCATTCAGTCCAGCAGGGCCACCGCCAACAATCGCAACATCATATATTTCGGCCTTAATCTTGGTCATCTTCCTTCTACCTTCCTGATCAACATCACAATCTTCAAAAGCTATTGGCAAGCCAAGTTTGGACGGATTCGGCTTCAGGCTTCCAGCCAAGCAAGTTTCGAGCATGTACAGAGCGAATTCGGCAATTCGTCGCAAGTGTATATTGAGCCAGAAGGCCAAATTCAGCAACCGCTTCTTCCAGAGACCAGCTCAACGTGCGTCCCTCATATCCAAGCGCCTCACTTACGTAACGGCTTAGATCACGGAATGATTCTTCGCCATTTTCTGCGAAAAAGTATGAGGAGGATGGCGCTTTGTCTAGCGCAAGAAGATACAATTGGGCCAAGTCACGAATATGGACGTTCGACCATCTGTTCAGACCTTTGCCAATATAGACTCCGGCCTTCATTTCTTTCGATTTCTGTACAATCATTGGAAGCTGAATGCTGTCTCTTGGAAGTCCGAGAGACGTTCCATATACCATGGAAGGTACGATGACAATGCCTCGCACTCCTTGATCGACCCCTGCTTTACGCACCAGCTCATTGACTCGAATCGATTCCAAGTCCCTTGTTACAGGTGTTTCTTCGTTATAGATTTGCTCGCTCTGGAATTCGCCCTTGGCATCATCCCCAACGTTGCCTGAACCGGATGTGTGAATCAACGGCTTTCCTGTACCGCGCAAAACGCTAATAAAAGTCTCAATAGCCTTGCGGTGAGCAACGTCAGCTGTATGAATCACTCCATCGCTCCGTTTTGCGTAATCAGCCAGTATTTCCGTATCTCCAAGTGTGCCCACGACAGGCTCCACTCCAAGCTCTTTCAGCTCGTTTATTTGGCTGGTGCTCCGGGTCAGACCATAGATAGAATGCCCTGCATCGAGCAATACTTTAGCCACAGAACTTCCAATATATCCGGTAACGCCTGTCATAAATATTTTCATCGTTCGTCATCTCCCTAATCTAAGTTCTTAAAAGTAAAGTGATACGATCTGTCACTGCCTCCTATACTTACATTAATAATAAGATATCATAGATATTTTATATCTACAATATGGGCAAAAAAAGGGGCGTGATTCAGCTTGCATTCATACAAAGAACCAGTTCCTTTGATCGCATGGATATGAAGTGCATAGTCGAGTTAAGAATAATTCATTTTCGCTCCTATTATCGACTCATCGAGTCCATAATCGACTGACTTAGCTCATTTTAGGGCTACGGATTACATATGTCAAGTACTTGGCTCGCCTAAACCCACATAAAACATTGTAATCTTAAACTTGTTCTCTTAGCATCCCGTATTAGACGGATTGTATAGCAACGTATTCCACATGCTAGAACTGCCAAGCATACCAGAAGACTGAAAATATCTGGTCTTTTAAAAACAATTATTCAAAGCAGTTCGCAATTTCTTTGTTAGCTTTATATCGTTCTCGTGCCAAATGTTTTTAACAACGAGCATCCGGTTTTTCGTTCTGCAATTATCTCAGTTCGGCCGATGAAGCTATCAACATTAGGATATCTTCTGCATATTATTTCAATAAATTTCTACTTCGGTTTCCTTTTGAAAAAATGAAGTGATTGCTGACCTCCTAGCAGTAAGGTTATTGAACTAACGAAGAAATGATAGCTCAATATAACTAAGAAAGCAGCTGATCCATGTGATCGGTTGCTTTTGTTAAGCTAACGGGCAGGTTAACGTAGCTGATGCAAGAAAAAATTAGCATTATGGGAGAAGGAGTAGCAGTATATTTCCGGAATATATTATTATTGGGAATTACTGAAATGGGATGTATATAAGATGGACAAGCATTAAATATGAAGATACTTTTCCTATCAGTGCTATTATCGTTGATGCAGATGGTTCAGGAGCTCCAAATCGGAACCAATAAGCTGAATGAACAAAAACTATCTGGACAAATTAGTGAGAAAGATTTCTTGAGAATGGCAAAAGGCATAGCTAAACTTGAAAAATGATCCGCCCATAATAGTGTGAAACTTTTACGTACTTTAAGGAGGGTATCTTCACATGAAACATATGTCAATTTCTGAATTGAATGAAATTTTAGTAAAAGCAACACTCTCGGCCAGACAAGAGGCCAAAAGCAATGGTGTGCCCATTGTATATGAAGAAAATGAAAAAATGATCAAGGAATATCCGGATGGCAGAAAAACAGAGATCATATATGAAAAAAATGGTAACAAAAAGGAAATTGAATACCCATGAGCTGAAATAATAAAAGAGCTGATGTCGAGGGACAAGAACATAGTCCTATTGAAGTCGCTATTTTAGCGGCTTTTTTATTTTATCGGTACAAGTTCTTGTCCCAAGCCAAGGACAAGAACTTGTACCGATTGCCGATTAGACGTATATCTAATCATTGTTTTGCCCGTTAGTCCATTCAACTAACGGGCAGGATAGTGGAATAAGAAGTTCTTGTACTAGTAAGTATATGGTACATTAAATGTAATCAAGTTAAAGGGGTTGATAAGGTTGAGTTTATCAAATAAATTTGTGTCTGTATCTGGGTTTTGGGTGATGAATAAATAAGATTAAAGGGAGAATTATAAATGATAAAAATTGATGTAGAATTAGTTTCAAAGTTAATAAATAGCCAATTTCCAGAGTGGACTAATTTTGAAGTTAAGCCTGTTAAAAAAAGTGGAAATGATAATAAAACTTTTCACTTAGGCAACAGCATGAGCGTTAGGTTACCAAGTGATGAAGCCTATGTACCCCAAGTTGAAAAAGAACAAAAATGGTTACCCATTTTAGCCAGGCATCTTTCTACACAAATATCTGAACCATTAGCTAAAGGAGAACCAAGTGAGGATTACCCGCACCCTTGGTCAGTCAACAAATGGTTGGATGGAGAGACGTTAACTTTAGAAAATATAGATGATTCAAATCAATTTGCAAATGATTTGGGGGAATTCTTAGTTGAATTACAATCTATTGACGCCAGTGAAGGTCCCTTAGCTGGCGAACATAATTTTTATAGAGGCGGAGATATTGTTGTATACGATTATGAGTGTAGAGATGCCATTAATAATAATGTGAATACTTTTAATAAACACCTATTGGAAGAAATCTGGGAATTGGCATTAACTTCAAAGTGGGCTGGTGGACCAGTTTGGGTCCACGGTGACATAGCCCCAGGAAATATATTAATTAAAAATGGTAAATTGTGTGCGGTTATCGATTTTGGAATATTGGGGGTGGGAGACCCTTCTTGTGATGCTGCAATGGCATGGACTTTTTTTGATGATGGTAGCAGAAAGACATTTAAGAATGCATTGGATTTTGATGCAGAAACTTGGAACAGAGCAAGAGGTTGGGCTTTATGGAAGGCTTTAATAACCTACAACTATAATAAACAATCTAACAAAGCATTTGCAGATGAACAATGTAATATTATAGAAGTAATCATTAATGATTACGAAAGTGAGAGATAAAGGCATTAAAATAGAATTTTTAATTGCACTGAAGGGTGCGTTAGCGGTGCTGTCTTTAAAGCGGCTTTTTCTTATACAACTATCGGAGCAGGATAGTTAAACCGATGTTATAATGTAAGTAAATAAAGTAATAAGGGTCAATATCTTTTACAAGCGAGTAGATGTGGAATCGGTGTTCAAAAGTTTCGTGCAATTTGTAAACATTATGAAAAAAGGCAATTGTCAGTCATATAACAATAGTGTGTTTAGATGGGATGGGTCGGTTTGAAGAATATTTTTTTGTGCTTGCGGGTATGATAAAGGGACTCTCATCCTCAGCTGAATGGTTGGGGGCCTTTTTTTTATAAAGCCTTGTCAAAATAGATGCACCTGAATAATCTATCTCATACCACAAAGAAGGAGATGGGAGCATGAGTGAAGTAGGTTATGGTAATGTAGGAGGAGTAAGTGGAGGATATGGTAGTTTTACGTCCATTGGTGCAATACTCGTACTCTTTATTTTATTGGTTATTATCTCTAAAGCTTTCTTAGTGTAATAGCTCACTTCTTACTTTTCCCGCCAGCTTTGCTGGCGTTTTTTTTATTTGCTCACCAAGTTCTTGTCCCAAGCTGAGGACAAGAACTTGGTGTCGGAGTACAAGAACATAGTCCCATTAGAGCCCGCGCCCAGCGCGGATTTTCTGTTTTATGGGATCAAATTCTTGTCCTTTTCTCGGGACAAGAACTTGATCCCATTGCCGAAAATGGACAAGAACATGGTACTATTGACGATTAGATAAATATCTAATAATGCCTTTCTTCGATGGGGAGGATTCGAACAAGGAGAGATTCGAGGAATCCTGTAAAAGGTATATTCACTCGCGGGGTTAGTTCAAATTAAACGTGACACTTTAACATCTCTCAGAGTGGTTGGCAAGCTGCTAAATTGTCAGATATCGATTATAAGTTTCTCTCTAACAATATCCCGAGTTGCTTTGCCAAGACCTGATGCGGGATTGGTCTTTCATTCGTAAACCACCATTCCACGACTCCTACTTGAGCTGATGCAACAAATAGTACAACAACATCTTCATTTAATCCTAGGTTTTTGCCTCTGGTTACGTCTGCTTCTTTCTTCAACTCTTCGATCAGGAAATCAAGAAATCGATTACGAAAATATGGGGCTCCTTTACTCGTTAACATCAACGAAAAAAATGAATAATTATTTTCAAAGTATTCGGTCCAGATTAAAGTCGCTTCTACAAAATCCAAATCAAATGCGGATTCGCAGAGTTCCCTTAGTTCATTAAAATGTTTTTCAGTAAGTTTATCTAGTAGATCATATTTATCCAAGTAATGATGGTAAAAAGTTCTTCGACCAACATTTGCTCTGTCAGAGATTTCTTGTATGGTAATTTGATCAAAATTCTTTTCGGACATTAGTTCAATAAAAGCCTTTTTTATTGCTTCTAGTGATTTGAATATTCTTCTATCCACTATAGACATTGTGAGAGAGTCACCAAACTTTCTTAAGAATAATTGCACAATTTTAATTAACTTGTGCAATAGAGCACAAACGGTGTTCATCTGATTATTGCAGACATCCTAGTTTAATTTTATATTATACACGAAGTGCGATATCGCATAAATGTGCACTTATAATAAAATCAAAAAGGGGAAAAATCATGAAAAAATCAGTAACATTTAAAAACGGTAATTTAACAATGGCAGGAGATCTATATTTGCCAGACGGATTTGATGAACATAAAAATTATCCTGCGATTGTCAGCGTTCATCCTGGCGGAGGAGTAAAGGAACAGACTTCCGGGTTGTATGCACAGAAACTCTCCATCCAGGGATTTGTTGCATTATCCTTTGATGCCTCGCATCAGGGAGAGAGTGAAGGTGAGCCGCGTTTACTCGAAGATCCGGTTGCAAGAGTGGAAGATGTGCGTTGTGCAGTAGATTATCTGTCTACTCTTCCATTTGTCGATGAAGAAAAGATTGGAGCCCTTGGTATTTGTGCCGGTGGTGGTTATGCAATAACTGCAGCACAAGCCGAACGTCGCATCAAAGCAGTAGGAGGAGTCAGTGCAATTGATATAGGTGCTATGTTCCGAGGAGAAAATACAGGAGGTACCGTTTCAACACAATTGCAAACACTTGAGGCGGTTGCTAAGCAGCGTACAGCAGAAGCAAATGGAGCAGAGGCTATGTTCCTTACTTATGTACCTGATTCTCCTGAAGAATTTGATGAAAATACACCTGCGCTTATGCGTGAAGGCTATGAATACTATAGAACTCCTAGAGCACAGCATCCAAATTCTACTAATCGATTCCTATTTAGAAGCGTTGACAGAATCATGGCATTTTCGGCATTAAGCCAATTAAGTACCTATCTAACTCAACCTCTTTTAATGATTGCAGGAACCGAAGCCAACACACGTGGTTTCAGCGAACAAGTTTATGCATTGTCGAATGGACCAAAAGAATTGTTTTGGGTTGATGGTGCAACGCATATCGCCATGTATGACATACCGGAATATGTAGCCCAAGCAGTAACCAAGTTAACAGAATTCTTTGAGAAGAATCTTTAAAATAAATTTGTGCAAATTAACAGAATTTCGTCCAGAAACTTTATATAACAAGTAAATAACGAGATTTTAAGACGCTAAAACTAAAAAAAGAAATTTTGAAAATTAAATTTTAAAACCGTTAACCTGTACAACATGGATAACGGTTTTTTACGATAACGAGGCAATGGAACTAATTACAATGAGTATTTATCAGAAGTTGGAGATACGATAATATTTCAGGATGAACAACATGAATCATTGACTATTTTAGTGGCTTTTTTTATTTGGACAATGTAACTTGATATAACGCAAATTATTCAGACATTATCATCACATGAGCTTGTGAACATCTGTCGAGGGACAAGAACATATTCCCATTGAAGTCGCTATTTTAGCGGCTTTTTTATTTTATCGGTACAAGTTCTTGTCCCGAGCAAAAGACAAGAACTTGTACCGATTGCCGATTAGGTGTATATCTAAATAATCAGCATATGTACTTCTTTGGGAAAAACTACAAACAAGAGATATATTCGGGCGGACAACCAACTAACAGTATTGAGCCTAATCCGTTAAAAAAAATTATTCAGAATACCTGATAAAAATAATTGAATAAATTTTGTTAACCGTATTCTGAAGTAATTATTATATAATTACTTCAAGGAATCTGAAAAATTTTAACATAAAAAGAAGTTTTTTTATGCAGTATAAAACAGTCCCGACTTGGGGCTCTATCGGCAATTCGTGCACATTGGGTAACATCATCAAATAACAGTTATTGCATTAGGCATGATTGCACTACTTATTGGATCGATCTTTGAAGGGAATCTCATTGAACAAGAACAGGCTGCCGCGAAGCAGCAGCCTGTCAATCCGGAGAAACGGCCCGTTCGGCACTACACCCCGAATGAACAAGCAGCAGAAGAGAAGCAGGCCGAAGAGGTAGAAGTGCCAACGGAAGAAATGCAGACGGAGATTCAGAAAGTGATTCCGGAGTTTCTGAAGGTGTACGTACCGTTCAATGCTAAAGATGATTTTTTGAAGAATTCAAAGCCGTTCAGGAAGGCCAAATTAGTGGATGGACAATGGAAGATTGATGATTTGGGTGTACGTTCAAGGGCGTGGAACCCATGAGGATATTGCGAAAGAAATCCATGTCGCTCGCGCCATCGACTACCGGGGGATCGAACGGGGAAAGGACTGTGAGTTCTCCAATACCCTTACCGGGCTGGAAGAACTGCTTCAGTGGATGAAGGAGCTTCAGCAGGAACACGCCAAGAGCGACGTACTCTTTGGCACCCGTGCTTGCCGCATGCGGGTGGTCACTTGATCGGTCAGTTCCAGAATAATGTTACATTAATTAAATCCAAACCCCCGAGTTAGCTGTCTATATAACAGGAGGTAAACGACAATGATCGATGCACAGCAACAAATCAACGCCGCACAAAACGGAGATCACGATGCCTTCGTTTCTCTTATAAAGGATCGAACGGATAAGCTGCACCGAGTGGCTCGCCATTATGTACGGGAGTCCAAAGATGCGGAGGATATCGTTCAGGATGCCCTGGTTAAGGCTTATGAGTCACTGCAAACGCTGCAGCAAGCCGAAGCGTTTGAGAGCTGGCTTACCAGAATTGTGGTGAACCGGGCGCTCAATCATTTGGAGAAATCCAAGCGTGTTCACCTGAGCGAAGACCCGCAGGCGCAAGAGCCATTAGTCGTTAATGATATCGATCAAACCCTGGATCTGGAGCGTGCATTGGCCAGTCTGAATCCGAAGCTGCGTCAGCTCCTGTTCTTAAAATATAAGAAGGACCTGACCCAGCAGCAAATCGCCCATCTCCTGGATATGCCATTAGGTACTGTAAAAACACAATTACGGAAGGGGCTGGAACATTTGCGCAACGAAATGGCTCAAGATTTTCTCAAACGAGACCTGGATACATTACGCCTGCAGTTAAGACAACAAGCAGAGCACCAGTTTGCCGTTTCACCGGATTATGATCTGATCGTCAATGACTATCAAGAGAACACCATGAGGGGAACAGGGAAGGGAGAAGCGGGATTCTTATGGGTTAAAACGGGGAGTGATGACGCCGTTTCTGCCACGCTCTCCAGGGACGGCAACTTGCTAGACTATGCCATTTCCTGGGCCTCATTGGACAACGAGACACGGCTATCTGAGGAGAAGCTCAAACAGCAGGCAGAGCAATTCCTGGAAGATCATTATCCCGGCGCACTGCGCTGATTTTCCGTATTGTGAGATGGAGTGGATGGAAGGGATGTTTGGGTACACACGACAGCAGAAGGCGATGGGGCTACCGCTTCCTGAGACGGGATGCCTGATTATGGTTCACCCCAGCGGTCGCGTGGTCGGATTTAGGTATTACGGAACCGTTCGAGGGCCAGCACTCCCAACCATGATCACACCAGAAGAGGAACAGATGGCGTGTATGAAGGCGAATTTTTTGCTACATGTGGAATATTGCGTATTGGACAAAGCCGTGTACACGGATGGTGACGATCAGGTCCATCTTGTTTACGCCCCCCGAAGTAGAGGACTAATCTATACTGCATCATCACAGGAGGAAGTTCCGACAGCCTATAGGGCAGAAGCTGTCCCCTCTGACCCAAGAACTTTGGACGAGTGGCCAGGTGAGTTCCCGCCCGCACGAAGCCTAGAAGGGTGGATTGGCGTAGACAACGACCAATTTCAGTTAGTACAAGACGACAATATTGGCTCGAACACCAAGTTGATGGTGTGGAAGCAACAGAATGAAGAGCGTCCAGCCAAGAATGACCGGTCTTGGAAGGCCTATTGGGCTGATCAGATGGAGGGAGCGGTCAAGGCGCGAGTAGACAGCCAAACCGGACAACTGATTGACTTTGTTTCGCACGGTAAGCCAGATCAACTTGCTCCATTAACCTGGGATCGAGACGCATGTATAGAAGTAGCTATGGACTATGTCCGAGGACTAGCAGCCGAAATGTTGCCGTATCTCAAGCTTCTAACTGAAGAGACCGACGACGAAGATCGTTTGGAGATCATTCGCTTTGGTGTATATGTTCAAGACGTATCTGTCAGGGATGAATGCTATCAACTAGCTGTTGACCGCTCTAATGGGAGGGTCAAAAGTTTGATGTCCCCCTCCATAAGGCCAGAACAGTTAAAGAAGCTGGAGACCGTGCCTTCATTTGATTACCAGACAGCCATCCTCCGATGGACGGCACAGGCCAAGCTGCGTCTGCAATGGGAACGGATGCACAATGCTAGGGCGGAAGAGGCCCCGTACGAACTAGTGTATCGAATGATTGGTAGCGAGCACGAGCGGACGCCCGAAGTGCTTGATGCGCATACGGGGAAGTTATACGAAAATACTTTTTACTGACAAACAAAAACATCTAGCCCGAAACTAAGGGCTGGAAGGCATTCAAAAGCCTGCGGACGTAGAACAGCATTGGAAGGAGGTTGGTGTCCATTCCAGAATGCCCATCGATGGTTCCTTATGGAAGGACGATCCCATCCTTTCTTCCTATCCACCGTCCCGTGTATACAAGGTCATCGAGCGAGATCATGCAGGAAGAGCGATGGAGTTTTTGAGAAAGCCAGAGAAGCGGTCTTTGCGTTCAACCGTAATATTGCGCGGGGACAGCATGCTGCGAAAGTATTTGTTTCTGGCGGTACTCCAGCTTGCGCGTCACCAACCGGACTTCAAGCGCTGGCATAAGCAGAATGTGAAAAAGGGGGGATGGGCAAGATGCAACCTATGTTAAACTTATTGGAAAGCTAGCTCGTATTCTCATTGGTATGGACTTTGCAGACCAAATCATTAGTCATCAAACGAGAAGTGCAGGGGGGATCAATCAGAACGCATTATTCTGGGTATTAGAAAAGATAGTAGCTCAATTTAGTGCAAATTTTTTTATTGATTGGTTGAAAGTTGCAGGAGAAAGAAGTGTTGAAGCAAGTGTACCTCAGTGGAACGAAATTGAACAAATAAGAGATAACAGTTTCCCAAACATAGCAATAAAATATATTAAATGTGAAAATTCTTCATCAAGCTCAATTGAGTTTTATCATCTAGATGAAATTCAATCGGGATCTAAATGGAAATGTCCGCATCAGGATGGGCGTAACAAAGAAGCGATACAATCCATGAAATCTTTTACACCTCAGAAAATCGCAATGCTCGTTATGAGTAACCCTGATGAAGAGAACTTAAAGCTACAAAAGTCAGTTGATAAATATGTGAAAAGATTAAGTTTTTAAAAACCGTTAATTTTCAAATGATGAAAATTAACGGTTTTTGTCGCGGGACAAGAACATTGTGTCATCTCGGATTAGGTGACTATCTAAATAGTATCATGATGGAACTCATGTGGCGAGATAAAACCACATTAATATAAGACTTCACTTAAATAACGATTTTTTTGATAAGGAATTCTGACCTAAGGCAAGTATCATGCAGTTTAGTGAGAATTTCTTGTCGAGGGACAAGAGCATATTCCCATTGAAGTCGCTGTTAAGCACATGCACTTAAATGAATAACTGGAAGCCTATTGTTTAAAAGATAACTCTATCCTATATGAAATTCCTCAGAAACCAAGTATTCACATCTTTTATGCAGGCGATTGTCCTCAATATTTTGGCCAAACATAACGCAGAGACTGGATATAATTGATGAAGTAAATTCTGAGACATCTTTGCACAAAATCTGGAACCATCCCACCGCGAATGCGAGTGCTGGGGTATTGGAGGAAGGATGGTACGAAACTTAGCCCGCTTGGGCAAGGTTTTGGGGGTGGTATTACTTTAATGATTTTGAAGAAACAATATTTAGAATAAGATTAAACATACTTAGGGATACTTAACTAAAAAAGAGTGAGTACATGAAAAAAGTATTAAGTATTATCATAATAAGTGTTATGACATTGAGTCTGAGCACTTTAGCGCATGCACAGCCTGATACAGTGAATGAGAAAGATTTTAAACCCCTTTCTTTAACACTGTTAAACCCGTCTATAGACCAAGTGATAAGCCAATATTATCAAAAAAATCAGAAACCAACTCCCAGTTATGGCTTATATGATGTTAAGGTTTTAGAACTGAAAAGAAAATCCCCTGGGGAGTATGCGTTCCGTGTGGTTTTGAAGTAAGTACTTATTACGGTCCACACAATCCTCCCAATGCCAAAGAAACCATTACATTTGACGTAGATCCTGCCAAAATTACGTTAGTTAATTTCATTCATAAGAATGTCAATCCTTAACTCCTTTCTTTGGCTTCTGAAGTAAACATAAAAAGATGGATTACAGGTTATAATCGTAGTAACATTCAACTAATATAGTAAGTATCCTGTAGGGAAAGTATTTCTCTATCAAAGTAGTTTAATTAGTAGGGAACTTCCTCAATATAAACAACTACAATGATTTATTGTCGAGGGGCTGTATCTAAAGTAAACCGGTTCTTATAGTGGGACAAGAACATTGTTTCATACAAAGTCGCTATTATAGCGGCTTTTCGTATTATCAGGTTAGCCAGTAATTACTGGTTGGCCTTTTTTTATGGTCGTTTTACGATGGGGGAAGCCGGGAGAACGTGGCGGCTTTAGGGGATTGACCCCGTAACAAAAACAGTTCTCCCACGACCTCCAAAAAACCATGTTTGAGCTGGTAGGGGCGGTAGACCTCGTATAACAAGCGAAGATAAGTTTTAGGTAATTAATACTGTTATGATCGGCCTTATTTTCTGATGATGATTGACATCGGACAACTTGTCCGTTACAATAAATCCACACCGGACAAGTTGTCCGAATTTATAATATGAAGGGTGAAACTGGATGTATGTCAAGAAGCTGTATTTTTTACCTGTAGGTGAATGTTTCCTAGATCAATCGGCTGTTAATCGAACCCTTGTCCCCGGGAAGTTAGTCGGAATGCCTGTGTGGTCTTTTCTGTTGGAAACGACCAGCGGTCCGATACTCATCGATACGGGAATGCCCGACTCTTTTATCAATAATCCCGATTACTACAAGGGGACTAGACGTGAAGGGCGCGTCGTCCCCAACATGTCGGACGGCGACTCGATCGTGAATGTGTTAAAGCGTGTCGGTTATCGACCTGACGATATTCAGATGGTCATTAGCTCCCATTTACACTTGGATCATTCTGGGGGAAACGGACATTTCCGCAATACACCTATCCTTATTCAAAGGGCAGAGTATGATGCAGCCATAGGCAACGAGGATTACTCTCCATTAGAGTGCAGGCTACCCGATTTACAATATCAAATCATTGAGGGTGACCATGAATTGATTCCGGGGGTTCAAATTTTCTTCACTCCGGGTCATTCCCCTGGGCATCAATCAGTCCTCGTCACAACAGAAAAGTCGGGTCCAGTGCTTCTGACGATTGATGTTGCTTATACTCGGGATAACTTCGAGAGTAGCATACCGTTCTTGACATTCGATCAAGAGATGGCTGACAAATCGATTATTCGCATGCAGGAGTTGATTCAGGATGTTCGGCCGTCCTATGTTTTCTTGGGACACGATAGAGATCAAGCGCAAACATGCCGCACCTTTCCTGACTTCCTGTAATGGAGTAGTAGGTATGGATACTCAATCAATGGCTTTATCTGGAAATGAGCGGAAATTAATGGGGACACTTTGCTTGCTCATTATTTTCGGAAACATCAATATGACTATGTTTAACTTGGCTATACCGTCGATTTCCGCTGACTTTGCCCTGACCTCCTCGCAGGTGAGCTGGGTCATGGTCGGTTACAGCATTTTGATGGCTATCGGCGCCGGTACTTACGGCAAGTTAACGGAGTCCTTTTCCTTCCGTCAGCTGTATGTCATTGGTTTAATCCTTTTTGCTTTCGGCTCTATGATCGGTTTCTTTGCAGCTTCATACTTGCAAGTCATCATTGGGAGACTGCTGCAAGCAGTAGGGGCCTCATCCATCTCTCCCCTGTCTTATGCGGCAGTAACCCTATATTTTAAGCCTGCCGTCAAGGGACGGGTACTGGGAACGTTATCCGCCACAATTGCCTTTGCTTCCGGCTTCGGGCCTGTGTTCGGCGGTTTCGTAGAGCAATACTTTGGCTGGCGTGCTTTGTTCATCGTGTCCAGTCTAAGCCTATTTGTTATCCCTTTGGTATTCAAATATGTTCCAAGCAAGAAACACGACCGAGGTTCATTCGATTATCTCGGAGCTGTTTTGTTCTCCGCCGGACTGGCGTTGGTATTGCTAGGGGTTACGAACTATTGGTTTATGCTCATTGCAGGAGCAGCAGTTCTTCTATGGTTCGGTATTCATATTCAGAAAAAAGAACATCCATTTATCGATGCATCTTTCATGAAAAATGTTCCTTACCGACGAATTCTAGGGATTGGATTTCTTACCTTCGTATGTAACACGGGGTTAACCTTTACTCTTCCTGTCATGATGAAGAACGCCTTTCATTTACCGACTAGCAAAATCGGTCTGCTGATGCTTCCCGGTGCCGCCTGCGCAGCCTTGCTCGGATCCCGGATCGGAGGCTGGACGGATCGTTTCGGAAGCTCCCGCGTGCTTGTCATATCGCAAAGTCTCGTCATCGGCGGATTTATACTACTGGGTGTATCCGTACATTTGCCGCCATGGATTGATGCTTTATTGATCATTATCCTTATGATTGGATTCAACGGTGTCCTCACCTCTAGCAGCAATTTAGTTTCGACGACACTCCGTTCGGCTGAGCTGGGTGTGGGGATGGGTATTTTCACACTGGCCTATCTGCTAGGCGGAGCATTCGGCCCTGCGCTGGTCGGACGACTGATTGATCTAAAGATGCCTTTTTCTGTTGTTTATTTTACCATTGCCCTGTTGGCAATCCTGACATACTTATTTGCGAGAAAAACAAATCCTAGCGGAAGCTATGGTAATTAGTTTGGTAGACGGACGACTTGTCCAAAAGATAGGGAGGATGACGAGATGAGTAAATTAAATTCCCAACTGTCCTTTGCTGCTATTCATGAGCTGGCCGAAGGGATCCGAACAAGGGAAATATCCCCGGTAGAGATTACAGAACATGCGCTTCATCGCATCGAACGTTTGAATCCGAAACTGAACGTTTTCGTTACCCAAACGTCCGAGCTGGCGGTTGAACAAGCGAAGCAAGCGGAACGCGATATTATGCATGGTCGGTATAAAGGGCTCCTTCACGGGATTCCCATCGTTCATAAGGATCTATATTACACTAAAGGAATCCGAACTACTGCCGGTTCAAAAATATTGAACAGCTTCGTCCCCGATTACGATTCGACGGTTGCAGCTAAGCTACATGAGGCTGGAACAGTTCTGCTAGGCAAAGTACAGACTCACGAGTTCGCTGCGGGATTGACAACAACTAGCCCGCACTTCGGTCCTTGCCTCAATCCGTGGAACACTGAACTTGTAACGGGAGGTTCAAGCGGCGGCTCGGCTTCTGCTTTAGCGGCTGGACTTGCTTATCTGGGTACAGGCTCGGATACCGGAGGTTCGATCCGCATACCCGCTGCCTTGTGCGGCGTCGTAGGGATGAAGCCGACGTACGGTCGGGTCAGTCGGTATGGTATCATTCCAATGGCCTGGTCGTTAGACCACTCGGGTCCATTGACCCGAAGCGTCATGGATGCGTCCCTGTGCTTGGATGTGATGTCAGGCTTCGATCCGAAGGATGAATCGACGGTCGATCTGCCTGCGCCAGGTATCAAGATGTATCCGAATGGTCTCAGGGGTGTACGTATCGGATTGCCGACAAGCTACTATTACGAGGATTTGATGCCGGAAGTGGAAGCTGCGATGAAGGCTGCTATCAATAAATTCCGAGAACTGGGAGCGGAAATCATCGAAGTTAGCCTGCCCATGATCAAACATGTTAAAAGCACGACGATGGCCATTATGATGACGGAAATGTACTCGAACCACGAGAAGTGGCTTGAGACAGAATTGGAACAGTATGGACCGGACGTCCGAATGTTTCTTGAAAGCAGCAGAGATATTCCGGCTTCCATTTACCTCCAGTCTCAGCGGGCCCGGCAGCTAATTGTCAATGATTTTTTGAATGCTTTGTCCGGAATCGACATCTTGTTGACCCCAGCAACACCGATCACTGCGCCGCGTGCAGATGATAGTGCTAGTGTATTCAGATTGAACTCACTTACGGTTCCGACCAATTTGACTGGCTTGCCTAGCCTGAGCATGCCTTGCGGTTTCTCACCTTCCGGTCTGCCGATTAATATGCAATTGATTGGCCGCCCCTTCGAGGAAGCGACAGTACTAGGTATCGGCAATACTTATGAAATGAATACCGAATGGCACAAGAGACATCCGGATTTGTAAACCTGACTAAATTTGATGGAGGGTAATCTATGGAACAGAAGCAACTTAACTCTGAAGTTAACAGAAAAGCATCAACCGAAACCGGAACAGATACGACGAGCGGCAACAAAAAAGCGTACGAGCAGTTTATTCCCACGATCGCAAGTTTGAAGGAACTGGACCTGACGGGCATTGAACCGCATTTGCCTCCAATTCACAAAAAGTACTATACCAAGAAATAAAAAAGTTCATCGTTCTCCCAAATGAATGTATTTTTAATTTTTCACGAAATGTATTATAATATGAACTAACGGACAACATGTCCCATACACAAAAACGGACATATTGTCCGTTTTTCGTTTTAAATAACAGTTAAAATTAATGATATAGGGAGATGTTTATAGTGAATTCAGAATCGCAATCTGCCTTGCTGAAAATTCCCAGAGAGGAGTTAAACCGAAGACGAATTTTGGCGTCAGCTAGAGAACTTTTTATCAAAAATGGTGTTGACAATGTCAATATGCATCAGATTGCGAAGACTGCTGGAGTAGGACAAGCAAGCCTATACCGCCGATACTCGGATAAGGGCGACATATGTCAGGAGATCGCGTATGAAGAATACCAACCCTTGTTTGATGAAGTTCAAGCATTTCTTGATCAACCCCCAGAAACCGCTCCCTTGGACCGGCTTTACCATGTAATCGTAAGATATGTTTCTTTTTTAGAGGCGAAAGTTCCTTGGCTCTGTGAGGTCAGTCGGGCCTCAACCGGGCATCGTCCGTTACAATCTCCGTTATGTCAATGGATGCGCAATATAAGCAGAAATCTGCTAAATGAGGCCGTTGAACGGGGAGACGTATCCGGGGTGGACATTCCATATACCATTGAAGCCCTGCTGGCCGTGCTTCACAATATCGATTACCATCTCCAAGATGAAGGCTTTACGAGCCAACGAGTTCTTGATGGATTACAACGCATATTTATTGAAGGTTTAAAAGCTCATAGACGTTAATTGAGGGGCTGGCCCAAAGCCACATAACCTTGATGAGGGATAGTCCTGCCGAGACATTCAGTCTCCGCACTAGAACTTATTTTGTTAATGTGATTGCTAGCGGGGGGATTCATTCCACAGCAGAAGATATGGTACGATTCTCGCAAATATTTATGGGCCAGACAAACAATATTCTTTCAGACAAGTCGGTTCGGGCGATGGAACAGGAGGAATACAAGAAAGGCATTTGGCCAGAGCTTCCTGAGAAAAATATGGCAGCTGCTGTGTTAACTTCCGGCGGTAATAGTGGAACAAATCAACTGTTGGCAAGCGAATTGTTGCTGCAAGCACTCAAGGAAAAGGACGAAATCAAGAGCTTCAAGCCGGACAAATCATTTGCTAAGCCCGTAAAGACTAGGGTACCGCAAGCTGTATTGAAGCAAGCAGGCTATTACGCCAGCAGTGATTCACAGTTCCGAGAGCGAGGACGGAGAGCTGACCATTCCTGTCGATAAGGAGACGAACACTTCGGATGAAGCTTTATCAACGAGAATGGAACCTCCGAGGTCAAATTCGTCACCGAGAAGAATGGACGCACATATTTGTGGAAGAGAAGCTATGAGTCGTTGCCGGGATTGGGGCGCTAGCTGCGTCAGAATTGACACATCATATATGTCTAATGACACGCCCCCATTACGAAAAGTACTAAAGCCTGATTCTCTGGGCTTTTTTTTATTTTATGGGGTTTGATTTGTGTCATTAAAAAGAGGATACTATCGGGGGACAAGAACATAGTCCCATTGAAGTCGCTATTTTAGCGGCTTTTTTATGTTATCGGTACAAGTTCGTGTCCCGAGCCAAGGACAAGAACATAGTCCGACTGCCGATTAGATAAATATTTAACTGAAGTTTACAGCTATTTAATTAAGCTAACGGGCAGTTTAGCGCAACTCCCACCTTCTGGAAGCGTAGTAAATACAAGAATTAAAAATGACTTTATGGAGGTGGTATCACTTGTCTTACAGCATAACTAAACGTATTTGTTTTTCTTAATTGCAATCGGAGTGTTGTTGATTATCTTTGATACATGCCGAAGTCATTTTCATCTCAAACGCCAGATAGTGTGATTATGTCAAAGTTTGATATTAACCGTTTATTGGCTACGCGTTTTTGAAATTTGTTCGAGAAATTGAAGAAGAGATTCAATTACTTAGAGATGAGCTAAGTCGGTTAATTAAGGTGGTCGAAGCGCAAGGGAAAGATACAAAATAACATTATTCATTCGATACCACTCGATCCGCATACATGTATTTTCATGTTGGTTTTACAATTGACGAAGTTACAAGAAAGCAGGTGATGACGACATGAAAGCAATGACAGAGCCGCCGGCCTCACGATTAGGGAAGATGCGTAAAATCTGCGGATATGGCGCCGCCATAGCGGTGACACCATATCTGCTTATAAAAATTGTCTGGACTTTTGGTCTCTTTCTTCCGACCGAGCAAATGGGCGACTCCAGTTGGCGAGCGATCAACGCAGCAACCGCGGTGATCGCTGCGGTGGGTATCCTGCTGGCGATGGCGTTCTGCAAGCCGTGGGGCGAACGGCTGCCAGCGGGGCTGGTTGCTTTTCCCGTATGGATGGGCACCGGTCTGCTCGTACCCATGCTGTTGTTGGCACCAGTGCTCGGCCCGGCCGCTATGACCCGGGATAAGGAGGCTGGCGCCGCCGACTTCTGGGCATACGAGCAGATCTTCGTCATGATCTCGCTGGCCGGGGTCGGCATTTGCCTGCCACTTGCCTTGGCAGGCTACGCCAAGGCGCGGTGGCCCGAGGCGATGGGCGGACCGATCGACTACGCGGAGCTGCCGGGACACACCCGACAGCTGCAAGTTTCCTCGGCTAGGCTCGTCGCTGCCGGCTGTATCCTGCTCGGCGTCATCAAGGTGTTCTGGGCGGCGGGTGGCACCCTCGGCATCGACCCGGCCATGCTGAATCACCGTGATCTATGGTGGCACCTCCTGACTTTGAGTACTGGCGTGTGGGCCATCGCGGGGGCGTTGGGCCTGATGGTGATAACCTCCCGCCGTGGCACTCGGAGATTTCTACCCCCTATGGTGGCGGTATGGATTTCGTCGGGAATGCTGTTCTCTTATAACCTCTTTTCCGCCATTCGCCCCGATTCACAGTACTCCCCGGAGTACCCTTTGGCACGAATTTTGACTACAGAGGCCGGCATCGTCTTGGGTGTGATGATGGGAATGATCATCCTGCTAGTGCTGCATGACCGCCGGCGCGCTCTGCGCGACATTTCGGATTGAGGCGTATACGCTAACTAGAATGAGGGAGCTGCCGCGGTAGCTCCTTTTACATCTTCATAAAATAAAGGATTTTGTACATCTGCACTGGCAGGCGTTAAGCTAACGGAAAACGTTAATTCACAAAAGCATGGAGCAGTTTGCCGGGGGGCAGCTGCTCTTTTTTCGTTAAGCTAATGAACAGTTATGCTGAGAGAAGAGGTTTTTAATGGTATTTGTGCGAATGCTATAAAGAGTAAAGCAGAAGCGAAGGAACTTGAACCGACTGAATCGAGTAGAAAAAGTCGGGAATCCGTCGGTTGACCCTGATATATTACTGAAGGAAGGAAGAATCAATCATGGATATGCTAAAAGGTATGAATGAAGCATTAATTTATATTGAAGATCATTTGGAGAGTAGGATTGATCTTAGAGAAGTTGCGAAGAGAGCTTTTTGCTCCGAATACCATTTTAAACGACTTTTTTCTCTCCTCTCTGGAATTACGATATCAGAGTATATTCGCAGACGGAGACTGACGGTTGCAGCATTAAAGCTGAAAGATCCTTACGTAAAAGTTATTGATATTGCAATGAAATACGGGTATCATTCTCCGGATTCCTTTTCCCGGGCTTTTCAAAATTATCATGGGATTAAACCTTCATTGGTTAGATATTCGAACCATAGTCTAAAAGCATTTCCAAGAATGACCTTCCAATTAACGATTAAAGGAGGGATAGAAATGGATTATCGAATTGTAAAAAAAAGAAGCGTTCAAAATTGTAGGGGTAAAATATGAAGTCGAAATGGTGAACGAAATACTGACACCTGCTTATGCAGATATGATGGAAGCCATTAGTGATTCCACCTTAACAGAGCTTGAGACAATCTCTAATCATAAGCCTTTAAGTCTTGTACATGCATCGGTAAATTATTCGGAGAGCGCGGAAGGCAGAGCGGCATTTGATCAGTATATAGGTGCGATTACAACTAAAGAAAAACCAATCGGTTTTTCAGAACTGCAGGTTCCTCCGTTATTATGGGTAATCTTCGAAGTAAATGGTGATTGGACGAATGTGGAGGGAACATGGCAACGCATATATTCTGAATGGTTGCCTTCCTCTTCCTATGAGCTTGTAGATGGTCCCGAAATCTTAGCAAGTCAGGAAGAGCAATCGGAATTTGGATTTCAATCCAGGAGAAGAATTAAAGATGAAGAAGAAAGGTTTCTAGATGACAATAATTCATATCAATTTAACAGTTGAGGATGGGGAACTTTTTTCTAGAGAACTATTTTGGGATGAAATGCGTGAATAAGCAAGTAAAAGGCTTTGCGGTTATTCGTATGCCTATGAATCTCGAAAAGGAGGAATGAAGGGAATGGAGCCATCTTCTATTAATATAGAACCGATGCTACCCAGCGAAAACGTGGACGAAAGTGTCGCTTTCTACAGATCAGTTGGTTTTGAGGTTGTCCGCGATGAGACGTTTCCATACCGATTCGCAGAAGTTCGGGATGGGGATCTTTGGATTATGACATCTAACTACGCCCAGTATGGTGGAAAAAAAGCGTTTGGAGCCCTCATCGTTAACGTGACGGATTTGGGGAAGTTTCATAATCGTTTTGCGGATAATTTTAAAAACAACCTCGGTACTGTACCGCTAAGTGGTCTACCCCGTCTCACGCGTCGCTCTCGGGATGGGAGTCAGTTTAGGCTCTTCGACCCTTTCGGCAACATGTTCGTGTACATGGACAAGCATTACACACCTCCTTTGTACCTTGAAGCCCAAGACCGTGCGGAGGAAATACTTAATCAAGTATGGTTTTTGCGCGATATTTATGCCAATGATCGTGCGGCAGCAAAAACACTCGACCGTGCATTGGAGGAAATAAAGGAAGATTCCAGCATTGAGTATGCAAGAATGCTGGCAGCCCGTGGTGAGATAGCTGTCGCAATGGGAGAATTGGATCTTGCCTCCAAATTGGAGGAGATGGTCTCTTGTATTTCTCTGGAAGATACGGAGTATAGAAGATTTGAAGAGGAACTAACAGCATCTCAATACCTTCGTAAATGGGCTGGAATTGAGTCAGGCAAATAGTGAGGAAAAGAATATATAAGTATATTTTTGTCGGCCGTCAAGGAGATGTCAGCGACAAAACATAGCTACATTGAAAGTCTAATTAGCGGCTTTTTTATTTTATCGAATAGATAAAACAACTAAATTTACTGTGTAATTCATTAAGCTAACGGGAAACGATAGTTCAAAACAACACGACAGTAGCCGTCAATAAGTAAGCGGCTGCTGTTTTTTGTTGTGTTGATTTAAAGGTACATTGCACTGCAACTGAGCCTCAGTCAGTAATATATTCTTGGGACCAATGAATACAATTTAATAGAGTGTTAAGAAGGTATTGAGCATGAATAAGAACATTAATTATTTTTTCGGGTTAATTGGTGGAGTAGGACTAATTATTCCTCTATTTTTTGTAAGCAGGTTAATTTCACTACAACCATGTAAGAACAACGGATACCAAGATAAAAAATGACTTGACATTGGAGGGCACTCAAATGTTAATTTGAATTCATGGAAAAAATTTATTCTATACAAGAGGTTTCGCGGATGCTTGGGATCCCGAAGGATACGCTTCGGTATTATGATCGGATTGGCATCGTATCGCCGTTCCGGGAGGAAAATCAGTACCGCAGGTATTCGAAGAACGACCTCATCGATTTAATGAATATTCAAATCATGCAGTATGCGGACTTTTCTCTTGACGAAATCAAGGGGAAATTTGGGTTCCACAGGATGGAGAATGTAGACCCTGCTTATTGCCAGGAGGTTGCTGCGTTCCTCGATGAAAAGAATGTAGAGACACGCAAGAAGATTGCCCACCTACAAAAGGTTAGTCAACTGCTCGACGTAGCATCCGAAACGCTAAGAGACTTTAATCCTGAAAGAGACCAGCGACTGGCAGAGATCGTTCACGAGATTTATCATACTATTCGAAAGAAGGAGACGGAAATATTCAAGGAGGGATGTCATGGACATCAAAGTTAGGAATTTTCACTATTTTATTGCAGGCATTCTTGCGATACTGTTTGCCGTTACGCACGCATGGAACGGGCAATCCGCTGTGCTGCCCACACTCCACGTGAGTGCGATAGCTATGGATACCCGGACAGTATTCACGTATGTCTGGCATATCATCACGGCGGAAAATCTGGTCTTCGGCATCGTATTCATTTTCATGTCATTCCAAAGCGAGCGATCGAAGATCTGGTCTGCCGCATGGACGATCGTGTCGCTTCTGATCGTACGATTGATGGTCATTCTTGGCATAACGGCATTTCATGACGTTTCGGCACTTACGGATACGTTAATCGATTCAATTGCTATCGTAATTTATATCGCCTTCATCATACTGGGCATAAGAATGAAGAAAAAAGAGACCATAGGTCAGTATCCACCAGTCAAATAGGTGGGAGTGAATCAATGAAGCTTTACTATGTTCAACAACATAGTAATCATTAGGCTAACGGGAGACGATAGTTGAACAAACATGGAGTATTTTGCTGCGTCAGCTGCTCCCTTTCTTTGTTAAGCTAACGGGCAGGTTAGTGTAATCACCTCAATTAATTAGTTGAGAAGGGAATCCTATACCTAAATAGATGCGAATGAAACACGGGGCCGAACAACACGGCATTAGACTGTGGATTTCCTTTTCAAGCCTTTCTTAATATATAAATTAAATCATTACATAAAATTAAGTGGGGAGTTGTGAAGTAGATGAACAAGTATAGCATTTAATTTCTTCTAAATTGATTAAGATGTGCCTGCTTGAGCCGAACCGTTAAAGGATACAGGGCCTAGAATAGTTACAGGAGTTTCTGCAGCACTTGCAACATACATGGTATAGCGAATCTGGCCTGTTTCAACATTAGATACTGGTGGGAAGTCGCCAGCGGTAAAACTAAAGAGTCTAGTGCCTGGGCCAGAGGTTATCAGGGAGCTTCTGGAGTATTTCTCTGATCAGGTCGTCAATTATCAAATGAAAATCCGTAGACGTATTGATATAGGGGGGCTTTCCTGGATTCTTGAAAAACTGGTATTACAGTTCTGTGAGAATTTCTTCTTTGCTTGGATGGAGACTGCAGAGAAGAGAAGTAAAGAAATTAGTGTTCCTTCTTGGAGGGAAATTGAGAAATAGCAGCATTGAATATTATCATTTGCAAAACAGAGAACCGTTGTTGACTAACAAATGCAATTGCCCAAATCAATATGAAACCGCTAAACAAGATATTCAATCAATGATATTATCGTATACACCACAAAAAGTTGCGATGCTGAACATGAGTAATCCAAGTTGTGTCAATGTACAACAAAGCTATAACCAAAGTGATACAAATCACTGTGCAGCTTTTAAATCACTAGTACTGTTTCACAAAACTCGTATTTTGTACATATGTATAAATCTCCGCGCGCATTTTATATTCTTCGAGTTAATCCCAAACTACTTCTGTTCCTGCTACAAAGTCATGAATCGCACGTCGATCTTCACGCATACCGACCATAAAAGCACTCACAATAACTCCGATACCCAAAGTTAATACGTACACAAGTCCAGCCACAACAACTCGCATCAGCATCGTACCAATTTTTGGCGGTTCGTGTGTATCGTATTGGCGGATTCGAATTCCATATATACGTTTGCCTATGGTTCGACCATACCAGTATACTGGTACTAAAATTGAATATAACGCACTAAGTAGTTTGGCAATCGGCTCATCCGCATCAAAGTTACCTGTAAGCACACCTGCAATAATCACTAACGGAATTGAAATAATAAGACTATCCAACACACTTGCTCCTAATCTAATCCAAAAACCTGCTTTATACAAAATGCTTTCCTCCAAACTACAATTTTAAACTAAAAAGCTAATTTACTTCGTGAACTCCCTTCATTAAAATACCTAACTTTATGTACACAACTCAAATAGTATAACAGAAAATTTTACCTTTTTACGATAAAACTCCTATTTCATTTTACTTGCATCCTTTGTGAATTTTATAACAAACTATCGAATTAACTTGACTGCTGTTCATGTTCACTACTTACTCTTACATAATCCTTTCTAATATTGTATTTAGCTTCTGAGTCTTCATGAAAACACCATAATAATTATGTAAACCAAGAAAGCTACTCAACATTTGTTAAGTAGCCTTCTGTTCGTTCTGCATCTGCCCTCTTCGCCAAATCTTATTCTCCACAAGGGCATAGACTAAACCGGCGATGGCAAATATCCATACCGATGTCATTCGGTTCAGATGGTATCCATTCACGAAATATGGATTGTACATGAGATCAAAAACCCACAGCCCGCCCCATCCAAACCCAATCATATAGATGAAAGTTCTCATCATAGGAAAGCATACATATTTCCGCAGCAGCCATGAGATCGGGATAAGAATAACAACATAAAAAGCGACTAAATAGTGACCGAATCCCAGGATAAGCGACAAAATATATATCAAGCCCCCTAGATTACGTAAGCCGTAATACTCTGTCGTTGTAATATGGTACCCTTCAATCCTCTCAAGAACGATGAGTGCTGTAAAGAAGATCCCGATAAATATCAGTCCTAATACCATGTAACGTTGAACCGCGTTTACCAACATCAAATCACCCCAATGTCTAAACGCAGCCAGAACCGTTCAAGTTACATGATTTCGAACAAATTACACAATTACACATAGGCGTTATTAGGTTCTGTTAAATGTTAAAGTTAATCCATCGTAAATTGTTATAACTCAACGACTACTTCTGACCTTCCAGAATCATCGTACCCAGGCGGTCCATAAGCTACATTCTCCCCATAGCTGTGTACGAATAATTGTAATTATCGACATTAGAGATTTTAGGCCCCATTCACCGTATAACATCTCAGCTGCACCTTTATTGGAATAGATGACCAGGTTGTTTGGATATGTCTCAATTACGGCAAAGGATTCACCATGTACAGCCGCCTCCAGCTTTTGTTTCCACTCTGCAGATTTCGCATCATACTTGGCCAGATATTCATCTTTCTTGCTTTCTTCTCCAAACGTATATGCCAAGAATGTCAGGCGTTCTCTCCAATCATAGTGTTGCTTGTGACAATTCATTAATGGCTTGCTGCACCGCGGCTTCGTTCTCGGGATCAAGTGAAGCGGTGGCTTCGTCTAGCAAAACGATCGATGCATTTTCAACAAATCACGTGCATGGAGATACGTTGCTTCTCCCCACCTGATAACGTCGATCCACCCTCGCCAACGAGCGTATCGTACCCTTGAGGCAGACCGGAGATAAACTCATGACAACAAGCTCTACATGCTGCTTCCTCAATCTCGAATTGCGAAGCGTCTTTCTTTCCTACACGAATGTTGTTGCCAATTGTATCCTGGAACAGATATACGTCTTGGAAGACCACAGAGATATGCTTCAATAGCTTATCCGGGTCCATCTGATCAACGGGTCTGCCACCAATGCGAATAGTTCCTTGCTGAACATCCCAGAAGCGGGCAATGAGGCGTGTGACGGTACTTGTACCACTACCGGATGGCCCAACCAAGGCAGTAATAGTATGCGGCTCAATCGTAAACGACAAGTCTTTCAACACACCGGCTGCTGGTCATCATATCCAAAGGTCACTTGGTCAAATGAAATCGCCTGATTGGGCTGTACATCTTCCTTTCCTGCCATTGGTGCCTCCTGCTGCACATCCATAATACGTCTTGCACTATACTTGGAGTATCCCATCTCCCCATAACGCATCAGTACAACCGTTAACGGTTCGAATACCTTTGTCCCTACCAGCAAAAATAACAGAAATAACGGTAGGGAGAACTCACCGCCAGCAAGCAAATAACTGCCCACCAGAATCATCCATGTCATTCCTGAGCGTGCAAGTAACGTCGCGCCCATGATCATCGGTCCCATGATGCCTTCCAACCCAATGGAAGCTGACTTCAATTCATCAAAAGAACGACGCAGCCGTTCAAAACGTTGGCCCCCCATATTGTGAGCCTTAATCTCACGAATACCGCTCAGGTATTCCTGCAGCCGGCTGGCGGCTTCGTTTTTGGCTCGAACATGGTTCTCACTCAGTCGTGCCTGATTCGAATCCGTAAGCCATAACAGAGCCACACCTAAGGGAACCGCAATTCATAGCTGCGGCCATTCTCCAATCCACCAACAGAAGTCCGACAAAAGCGAGTACCGGAAGCACAATTGCACTGATTAGCTGCGACAGATTGTGAGAGATCGTATGCTCGACCTGACCATAATCACTCAAGATCAGATTCGTCAGATCCCCGGGATCATGTTTTCCGAAAAATCTTAACGACAGATGACGAATATGTTCGGCCAACTTCAACCTTCCTGAGGCCGCGAGGCTGTATGGTGCCCGATAGGTCTTGTCATAGAGCGAGGCATAAGCCGCATACTCCACCAGAAGCCACACAAACAAGATTATAAGCTCTATTGGACATATGACCTCGTCGCTTAACTTGAGAATGAATGGTGAAGTATTTACATTCTCGCCAAGCAAAAGAAGTGTTGTTGGAGAAAGTTTTCGTTTTTTCTTGTATAGACAAATATGACTTATTTGATCTGTCACTCCCGTAATATTTTCCATTTAGTATGGATAAATATGTGAAGGAGTTACTTACATCATTAAACTGTCGCCTATTGAATCCAACTGCTAGTATGTTATATTATATTTTAAAATGCTATAACATACAAAAAGGAGTGATGCAATGCAATCGCCAGTATTAACCATTGGAGAACGGTTAAAAGAAATACGAGCAACTAGAAATCTTACACTTGAAGATGTTTCTAAACTTACTGATGTAAGTAAGCCTATGCTTGGACAAATTGAAAGAGGACAGTCTTCACCAACGATTACAACTCTTTGGAAAATCGCAGTGGGCTTAAAAGTCCCTTTATCTTTATTATTGGAAGAGCTAGAAGATGAGTGCAGTGTGGTTGATACACGGTCCAAAGACGCTATCATTGAAAATGATGGAAAAATGAGAGCATTTCCTGTTTTTCCTTTTGACCCTACCCGTAACGTTGAAATATTTTATATCGAATTTGATCCTGGATGTCACCATCCATCTGAAAGACACCTCGATGGTGTGGAAGAATATGTTTTTGTGGTACAAGGTATGTTAGAAATGGTAGTCAACACAAAAAAAATTGTTTTAAAAGAAAATCAAGCACTCCGCTTTCGTGCTAATGTTTTTCATTCCTATAATAATCTCTATCAAGAACCATGTATCATTTACAACATGATTTTTTACCCAAGAACATAGGCAAGTTTCATCTATAATCTTCTAGAAAATATTTTAAAATGAGGTGTGCTGATTATGGCAATTGAAAAAGTAAAAGATTTTTTTAAACAATATGGTATGGATTCTCAAATTATCGAATTTGAAGTATCTAGTGCAACCGTGGATTTGGCTGCAACTGCATTAGGTTGTAAGCCAGAGAGAATCGCAAAAACACTTTCTTTTATAGTGAATGGACAAGCTGTTTTAGTAGTTGCTGCCGGGGATGCAAAAGTGGATAACAAAAAATTCAAAGAGTATTTCAAAACAAAAGCAAAAATGCTTTCTCCTGATGAAGCCATTGATATGGTTGGTCATGCCATTGGAGGTGTTTGTCCATTTGCTATCAAAAATGATGTTTCTGTTTATCTAGACATATCTCTAAAACGTTTCGATACAATCTATCCAGCTTGCGGGAGTAGCAATAGTGCTATTGAACTTACAATAAAACAATTAGAAAAATACTCTGGTTATTCAGAGTGGATTGATGTATGTAAAGGATGGAATGATTGATTTATAGTAGTTCTATATGGGGTAGCGCCAACATTTTGACTGTTTTATACGCTAAATATTAGCGGACAGTTGCTTAAAGCAGGAAAAATCCGCTGTCTTTGTGCCTTAACGTCCTTAGCGTATATTTACGTTAAAATGTTGGCTGTACTCAATCAACTATGAAAAGCTCTCCAGAACGAACCTTCTGTATTAATGATATCCTTGATCTGAACAAACGGAATTGTAAACGTTGGAAACCCTGCTGCATAGGGTGCGATATCATATGGGTTGAAGTAGAGATGCAGAGCATCCGCTGTGACAAAAAACGGCTGATCCGCACTAATCCCCGTATAGGTGTCCGGAAACACATACGAGTATTGAGGATCATTTTTGATCTGATCCCCCACAATCTGGCTTAACACTTTTACGTAGTCACTATTCGGCTTAAATAAATCCTTCAACTCATACAACTGACCATTCGTCAGATTAATGATCGCATAGATCATCGTAGGCATGCCATGCGCTGCACCCGCCGGGTAGTTATAACCTGTGAGTTGCAGTTGCAACAATTGCTGCTGATAAAACGTAATATCAAAATCCCCTGTATACGTATAATCCAGCTGCTGATCCGCAGGGATCGGTTTAACCTGGGAGAGTTGCTTCAACCTGGCATTCAGCGCAAGCTGCTCCGCTTGGTTCGTTAATCCCTCCACCTGCGGATAATATACGAGGTAGTCCCTGTTTGGTTTGTACTTCTCTTCGCGTACACGGTACGGCGGATGAAGCGGAACGATTGTATTTTGCCGCCAGATGATCTGTCCGGCCCGATTCACATACGATAAGCGCTGGTCTACATAGGCCTTAATCAGATCTGGTGCCACGACCTCCAGCGTACCCGAACCTTCTACATGCGGATACCCAGCGGCAGGTCTTCCACTCAGATCCAGCAGATAGGTTTGTCTTCCATCCGATGCGGAAGCAAGGCCGTTTTTGTAATTACCTACTTCGCGATATAGGAACTCCGTAAGTCTTCTGCCATTGGTATCTGCAATCGCGTATACAGAGCCAATGTAAGGCTGCTCCGGATTAATTGCTTGCCCCAGCGCATAACGATGCTCGCCTAGTTCGCGGATGTCATTATAGGCGGGTTGAATGATAAACGATCCCTCCGTATTAATGACACCATAGTTCGATTTGTAATCCTCTGCTGTATTAACAATCGCTTGCCCGCCGCTAAAAGGAAATGCCGATGAAAACTTGGGCTGAATGCGAATATTACCCCGTTCGTCGATGTACCCATATTTGCCCGAGGTTTCTTTTTGAAAAGCAAGCAGTCCATCCCCCAGTGGTCCCACATAGGCATATGGATATGTTGCGAGCCGATGTCCATTGCGATTAATGAGCGCATATTCATTGTCCTTAATCTGCACAACCGCTTTGCCATCTTGAAAATCATTCGCCGAAGCGAACTGTGCAGGTATCACCTCATTGCCCGACGCATCCAGATAACCATACCGACTCACCGAACCATCTGCCTGACCAGGGTTTGAATCGTAAAATAAAGCTCGACCGTCGTTCATATTCGAGATATACGGGTACGCCCGTTTGGTCAGGACTGTACCTTGTTCATTAATCATCTTAAATCCTTGAGAATCAATTGTTATCGCCCGTTCTTCGGAAAAGGAATTGATGGAATCGTATACAGGTTGAACGACATACTGCCCCTGAAGGTTAATCACACCGGCTCGACCATCCTTCACAACCACAGCCAACCCATTGGGCTGAAACTCTTGCGCGTCATTCAATACCGGCTCAAGCCGAATGTGGCCTTGTGCATCCATATACCCCCAACGCGTCCCACTCGTAGTTCGAACGGAGATTGGATATAACCACGTCGTTACCCGGGCATGGCTTACAGGGACCATCGCCTGCTTAATTTTCTTTTCCAGCTCTTGTAGTACTTCTCTGGAAGGATAAGCTTCCGGGAAACTGAGTGCCTTCTGAACGGAAGCGAGTGCTGCCGGATACTGGCCGGCATGGTACTGAGCATCTGCAAGGTAATACCAGTAAAAGATATAATCAGGATATTGCTGGGTTAGTTGCTCGTAATATTCCACCACTTTTGGATAATAGGTTGCATATACATCCGGTGCAGGAACCCATTTCCCATTCTGCCATCGGATAATCTCCACACGATAGGCTTCCCCTGTATCATGAATCCAGAGTGCAATCTCCACCTTGCCATCTCGACCATGTGGACCAGGCATATCTATAATTTCTGCATAGCTATAGTATAGATCGTCAGGCGCCAGATCTTTAAGCCCTGATTCCGTCCACTCATATACGGCAAGCTTAGACCAAATAGAACCAATCCGCCAACCGATAATGAGATTGTTCCTTGCCGTTGAAGTTACAGGGGCTGCAGTCATTAAAGTCACCCCATACCCCAATCCCTTAATTAGTGCCATCTTGATCCAATGTCCTTGAACAAATTTCAGAATGAGCAAATACAGCTCACCATTCAACTGATAGACTGCAGCAATCTCCGGCATACCGTCACCGGTAAGATCTGCCGCATAAATCGCTGGATGTTGAACAGGTTTATCAATAGTGACGACCGTTGCACCAGCCGGAATATGTTGATTCACAATTTGCGTTAACAGCGGTTCGCTCATGGACATCTCAGTTTCCTCCCTTATGACCGCATTCGCCTAATGGTATGCGTCATAAATCGGGATATGACATGTAATTCATTTTATATAAGTTGAACTAAAGAATATTCACACGTACCACTCCGATGACAGAACAACCTTCTGATTGCACTTATCCCCCGATTCTTTGATTCACTTTTCATATTATCTATCTTGCAAAGTTACTTTCTCCCCATTGAGTAGCAGATAGCTCACATCGTTCACCGGAATGGTCTTAGGGGATATCCACTTGATGAGATCCTGATCCAGCTGAAGGAAACCGGATGCGCCAGACAACTTTGTACCATCCTTCAGGTGAACTTCAATACTCAAGTCCTCCACCCGAATCTTGCTAAGTGCCTCACCTGTAAGTGTGACTCCAACCGAGGAAAGAGTTACATTTGCCTGTAAGCCTCCATTTGCATCAAGCTGAATGTTTCCTGTTTTACTCAAAGCATTTTGACTCAAGTTAAACGTCGTTTTCCAATTCCCCTTTACAACTTCACTAATACTCGTAAAGCTGCCTTGAAGTCTCAGCTTATCTAATTCGTCAACAGCAGACAGATCATACACAAACTCCTCATAATCTCCTCCATACCCGACCCCATCTTTCATATAATGTCCATAGCTAACGGAATATTCAGGTATATCGAGCTTTCGACCTTGCTCATCCGTGAAGTAGAAATATCCATGATTATACTCGCCAATCTCATTATCCGGATTAATCTGAATGTGTAACTTGCCATCCACAAAACCCATATTGGAAATATGCATCCAATCAATACCCTCAACAGGGATATTCGTTACATCCTGATGCAGTACCGGAATTGGATCGGTTTCCAATTGAATATCGGTTTTACCTCCCAAGCCACTTATACGATCTCGCTCCAGGATTTCATAACTATTGTTTTGCTTTTCTTGTAGCAACTTCTCCCAGTCCACTTGTACGTTGTAACCATCTTGAAGAGATGTACCTGACATCAGCGTATTAATCTGAACAGTAATTCGATTTTTGCTGACTTTTCCTTGAATGAGGAATCGAACAATAGCCGTTTTATTAGCTTCATCATAATGAATAATTTGAGCGTTGTTTGCATTACCTCCGGTGACCCTGTAATCATATACATCCAGCGTCTCGTCAATACGTTGACCCGTCAGATCTGACAAAGAAACATAGATTTCCGTTGTATCTCCGTCCCTGACAGCACCTATAACCTCCATTCGAATCCCTTGATCTTCACTCACCTGATGAACAGGCTGAAGAATGCCAATCCGATCTGCACCTAGAAAATGAAGAATAGAAGGCAGGTCAATGATGCCCACCGATGCAGCTGCACCTGTAACAAGACATAACGATAAGGCAGCGGTTACAGGAATATAGATGGCTTTGCGATACCTTTTTCTTTTATTCATGGACTTCTTGGTCTGTGCGGATGGAGCGGATGGATATAATACAGGTGGATAAAATGATGAATCTGATCTCGTAATGGTCGGTGGTTCATTCATCGCCAATTTATCATAGAACAACTTTTTAATATTAAAGAGGTTCTGCTCAGTGAATTCTTTCTCGGATTTTCGCATTTGATCGCCTCCTTTATTTCCTGTTCATCCACCATGTCCTCAATCGTTGCCTGGAGCGATAAAGCTTGTTATGGACTTGCCTAACGTGTAGGGACAACGCTTCCGATATCTCATGGGGTCTCTGTCCTTCGTAAAACCGACGTTTCATAATCTCCCGTTCCGGTTCTGGAAAAGAGTCAATCATTTGATTAAGTTCCGTATATGTCTCTTTACTGATCATCTGAACCAACAAATCATCCGTTTGCACCGAATGAATCTCCTCTTCATATGTAAGCTCAGTTCTTCGATTAAGTTTCCGGTAGCGATCAATCGCTTTATGTTTTGTGATTGTTGCAAGGTAATTTTTCAAGCTACTTCGCCCAGATTGGAATGCATCCGGATTCTGCCAAAAAGCAAAAAATGTATCTGCTACGCATTCTTCAATCTCTTCTGCCGATGCATGATGTAGGATGGAATAAGCAATCTTCCATAACAAACCTGCGTAGTGGTTCATCACCCATTCCATGGCTTCAGGATCACGATTCACTACTGCCTTCCGTATTTGTTCTTCTTCCACGATTATGTATCCCTCCCTTCCATGCTCATATCACGAATGCTCGTGTTGATCCGTGCTTCCTACCTATATTCGTTTGGCAAATGACTTTTGCTTACTCCACGATAAAAAAAGATTTGCAGTGACCTAGAGGCCTTCTGCAAATCTTCTATATTCTATACTATATCTTATTTATTACATCATATCGCTTCATGTGCCTTCGCTTGGAATACTAACCAATATTACGCCTCTTCTTGCACACTGAGCTGTACATATTGGGTGAGACGACAATACTGAAATAACAGCAACTCTTCATTACCTTGTCCAAGAGCCACGCTACGCCCTTCCTTGATGAGGTGATTCAACAACTCATGCAGGAAACTCATCTGCAACCGCGAGGATTCCGCTGCGAGCTGCTCAAGCACATCGATATCCCGGATCGCAAACTGGGATAACCCGCGCAGCAGCAACTCTTCTGACCAGCCGTTAATTCTCTGCATGAACTGATTATATTCTTCCAAGTCTGCCCATCCTCCCATTACCGATATCCAGTTTCAGACTGAGCACCGTTTGACCCTTCAGGAAACTGATTGGGCTAATCCGTTTGAGTTCCACACGTACAAAGGCATAGAAGTGTTCAAGCGATTGGGAACCATATCCTGACTCCAGTCTTTGGATCATCGCCTGCCAGTCAGATGAATACGGGAGAGTGAGCGCCAGTCTTTCCCCTTCGGTATTCTCAACCGTCAGGACAAGCTCCTGCGTTTGTTTGACAAAGCTATGGTCCACAATTCGAGCCACTTTAATCACAGCCAATCGTTCTTTGGGAGTAGCAAACAAGTCGAACGATCGCGATTCCTCTTGAAGTACAGAGTTTACATCTTGCATGGTTTTGCCCATATTCAACGTTTCCACACCTGTTCGTGGCAAAATAGCAAGTTTGGCACCTTCCCCGGAAGATATCCGGCGTTCTTCATTCACTTTAACTGAATGGAATTGAACTTCTTCACCCACAAACTGGCGAAAGGTCAGATTAGGCAGCCATGGTGTGAATGCACCATAATGCTCTGTATATGAGAACTGCTGATCATCATAATATACAGCACGTACATCGCTATAGGTGTAGATTTCCTCATCATCGAAGCAATAGAAATAATAGGTGATTCCACGGAAACCGGATCGTGTCTCCCACGCATCAGCTCCCAGTCCATACAGGTGAAGTGAAGGCACCGTAAAGTATTTACTTCGAAAACTGCTAATGAGCTGACTCTGCTGAATGACAGATACCTTTTCTTCTTCAAGAACCCGGAGTGCAAGATACAGCTTACTTATCCGATCCAACATGGATTGCATGGAGAAACGTATATGTCTGTTAAAAAACAACTGTAGTTCCCCTTGAATCCCTCGCAAACTGCGTTCTATGTCAGGCAGGTTGCCACTATGAGCAGCGATTGCCAAAGTCTCCAGTTGTGCCATATAGGACTGAGGAAGGCGGGCCAGTCCCGTCTTCAACAATCCTGCCAGCATAACCCGACATTCCTGCACCGTCTGCAAAGAGAACTTGGCTTCGTACACCCGTCCACTTAATGCATCCGTATCATCCAGCCCTTTTAGGTTCCGATATCGTAGCAAAGCTTCAAGCTTGGCCATTTTCCCAGCAGTCTGCTGCACCTTACATAGTGCTTTTGCAAGGTTCGGTTCCTCCGTAAAAGACACCTCGATATTCTGGGTGGTCAGATGAACCGTAAGAAGTGAATCTTCAATGATCTTAATTTCCTCTGGGTACCTCAGTCGGAAAACAACTTCCTCAATCATGGAAGAACTATACGATTTAATTAACACAGTAAGGTCAGACTCCGTCATCCAGCGGAAGCGAGACTCGATCTCACGTGATACCGTATGCGGAATTTCGCTTGGATCATCCACGTTTGATACTAAGTTTGATGCTGATTCTGTTACGGATACGTCTTTTGGTACGTCCAACGGATCATTATCCGATATCCCTGAATCCTTATCCAGCGCATGCTTCTCGTCTGCATTCATTGAATCCTCTGCCTTATATTCCCGTTGATCATATAGTATGGCAATCAGCACATGCTTGCAGATATGATCGGCCGGGCAGGAGCATTCCCAACGATCCAGCGTATTTTCAAGCGTACATTCTGTCCCTTCACTGAGCTGACAACTCACAGATGATTCATTCCATGTGTACGTTACACTTACACCATTGTCCAACTCTTTCAAAGACCTTTTGTACAACCCTTTGTTGGCATACCGAATCAGATAATCCTCTGTACACAGCTTCGAAAAACTTCGGAATTTCTCTTTGAATCCACTCACGTCATCAACGCCCCGTTGCTCTCAGAATATCGTAGATCGTTTCACTGAACACGCGACCTGGAACGTTGCCTAGAGCAATGGGTTTGTTGTCACCATAGTAATAATATTGCTTGTTATTCGGTTTGAAGAAATGTAGGGATTCCAGGGTAATGTCATCCAGTCCCTCGTAATACGTAATACTCGTACCACTGAATTGCAATTCCGCAACAAGATCTCCGTATTCTTTATAAAATTCATGATACCAGCCGCCGTCCTGTGCAGGCCCTTTGATCCAACCGTATTTCTCCAGTGCTTTGGGGAAAGCCGTTGGTGAAAAATCAGACTCGGGCAGATGATCGTATTCATTCTTCGTTTTATCCTCATCTTCCGGCTGGTGAATCTCACGATTCAGTTGCTCAAATGGCTGCTTGATCTCATAATCCTCCAACTGCGTTGTCCAACCTTCAAGCGTTGCCTGATCCAGTTCCAACGGGTGTAAAAGTCCCACTTGTGCACCTGAAGGCAGATCAACCTCGTCTTCATCCACGGAATTGAAGGTGCCGTCCTCCATATAACGGAAGGTGCTGATTAGTGCGCCATCCTCATATGTTCCCCAGATCAGACCAACAGCAAATTTTTGCATGATTACATTTTGTACAAACAGTGCTTTCCACTCATCGGCAGACCACAGACGTTGCTTGGACAATGACTCTTCCAGACGCTGCGCCTGAATGTTAACCATGGATTTGAGATCTTTTTTCAGCTGCGTGAAACGTGCCTTGGACTGGGCTGCCAATTCAGGATCATCTTTCTGTGCAGGAGCAGGCAGACTCTTCACGGATTTGCCCGTTTCTTCATTTAAGACAACGACTTGTAAGGCTCCATTGACCTTAACAAGGAAGGAACGCTCTCCGTAACTCAGCTGCATGGTTCCTTTTTCATCAAAACCAAGTGTAGTGACCAGCCGATCCTCCAGTTGTTCCGAGGTAAGTCCCATATTATCGGCTGCAAGCTGCAATGCTTCTTCTGCTGCACCTTTCACCTGACGGTTCTTCACGCCACGTTTGATTTTATCAATCGCCATAAGAGCGGATGGATCTTTCAGATAAGCGAGCACTTTTACAGCGTCTGCTGCAATCGCGCCACGACTGTTTTCTGTCCATTCCTTAATTTGCGGAGCCAGAATATTCACAATCTGAATATCGCCAAAGAGTGCTGAAACATACATCACCCACTTTTCTTTCGCGGGGGCACCTTCTTGAATCCAGACCTGAAGCAATTCACTTGCAAAACGAGCGAGTGATGCCTCACTTACGTAATCCCGTAATTCATTTAATCTTTCATTGGGTCCAGACGTGTGATCCAGCGATTGCACCAAAATATAAAGCTTAATTCGGTCATCTAACGGCTGATTGTCCTCTGTTCGCATCAGGGAAGGAAGGTCTTTCAGGGACAACCAGCTTAATCTGGACAGCTTTTTGTTATCTGCCTGATCAGCGAGCGCAGCATGAGCATACTCCGGGCTCAGATCTGCGGTATCCAGCAGAATTTGAATCAGGTTCTTCCAATCCTCTGCCTTCTCTGTCTTCAAAAGCTCACCGTACAGCTCCTTGCTGTTTTCCAGACTGCGGATTGCGGTAAGAGCCATCTCTTTGATTCCCACTTTTTTCTCCGAGAGGTAGACGAGCGTATACAAGTCCTGATCAGGAATTCGGTTGAATTCCGCTAACGCCGCGCCGTTGGCCTTTTTGGAAGAATCCTGCAATCCGGCACGAATCGCTTCGGCCAATATTTTCTTCGATAACTCATCACGCTGTTCAAAGGTAATCTCCAGAATTAAAATGCGCGTATCCGTTGGCAGTTTCTTGTACTGTGTCAGTGCATAGTCCAGATTCTGCTGAATGATTCGGCGGTATTCGTCATGAGGCATGGATTTGTATCTATAGTCGGTCATGCCATTGAGTGAGATCAGGCTGGTTAGCAATTTCTCACGTTGCACCTCAGGATCTTGCCCATAACGTTGAAGCAGCTGCTCTCCACTAAACGCGTATGAATTGTACATGTCCGAGATAATATCCAGTGCCCAATCGGGATGAGTGGTCAGGATTGCGAACCTGCGCATCGCCTCCGAGTCCAAGGGCAGAAAACTAATACTAATGAGGTTGTGAACACGCTTCTTATCCCGATTCAGTTGATTAAACAACCCGCGACTATTCGGGTCCTCCCAATATTCCTCAAGGGTGTTTTCCCCACTTAAGTATCTTGCAATCGCAAGTCCTTGACGTCCCCCATCCAATGGATGCCGAAGAGCGTTGAATACCGCTTGCTCCAAGGACCCCTCCGCATTGGGCAGCTCCAATCCCTGATCCTCCATGAATTTCTGAATGCAGAGTTTGAGGAATGGCGGTTTCATAATCTCGTATGCTCGAATCGCTTGTTCAGGACGATTCGCGATCGCAGATTGTAGCATGTTCCAAGATACCGTGTACGAATTAAGCTCGTCCCGCAACATTTCAACCAACTGATAAGGCTCATGCAGAGGCACAAGTCCAGCAAGCAGATCATTTGGACTTTTTGCTCTAGGGTCCATACTCAGCAAGTAACGGCGAACTTCAAGTGGATAAATCTCATGTAATTGATGTATTGTGTGAAGCAAAACATGCCCAATCTCACTATTTGTATCAAGGAACCGTTGTTTACCTCCACTAATGTTAATCAGGTACAACAAGGCACCACTCACAAGCATCATAGTTTGATGGAATACAGTGTGTGAACATTGCTCTTTTGAAGAGAAAGACGTATTGGGATACAGCTCAGCTATGAGCTGACTACGCTTCTCCTTGAGGAATTCATCCTTCAATTCTTGGGAAGATCCGTTATGCTTTCCTTGAATATTACTGACCACTACAGGTTCAATCAACGTATGTAGCTCGCCCCGCAACTTATCTGCATCATTAGCCATTACATGTTGGAACAACACTGGTAACGATTGAACAGAAGATTGAACCTCTGCAAGATGAGAAGCCGTGTCACTGAGTCTTGAATATAGTTGCAGCAGCATTAATGCATTAATTACATCCCGGTAATCCCCTTGACTGTCTGCTTTTTTGGAATCAAAAAGCCACTGGGCACGCTTTAATTTACTCTTTAATTCAGTCAGAATTTCGTTCTCGCCTGCAAACTGTTTGATCTTCTCCAACCGGGACAACAATCCATCCATGCGATCAGCGCTTTTGCTCTTCCCGCTCAATCCGTAGGCTTCGGAGTCATTTCCCATACAGACAGTAAAGGCATCCGTTCTCCATGAATTTCTTTTGGAATAATTGGATTCCAGATATATCACAATAGCCCCGGCACGGTAAAAGATATCTCCATCGTCTTTTTTAGCGAGCTTCATGAGCAGATCAATCGTTTGATACACATAATGACTCGAATTTCCCATCATATCCGGGAACTTGTCAGTCGTTCCCAAGACGTAATCGATAATTTCGGTGCTGCGATCTGTTTTTAATGAATACTCGTTTGAACAAGTTACTGCGAATTTCTCCACCAAAGTTTCAACTGCGCGGTCTGCGGTAAGCATTACACATTCCTCCTTGAATTTAAATGATGATCTCGCCAATCCAATCCGCGAGTTCGTTAGGCGTAATTGCTGCTACATGAGCCCCCATATTGGTTAATGTCTGGGCGGCATGTTTGTTATAGACTGAATCCCCGTTAAAATCGAGCGCGGTGAGAACCAGCAATTTGCATCCTGCATCGATGATATCTTTACAGGCTTTGTACATTTGCGCGATCGGGTACCCTTCCTCCAGATCACTGACCAGAATAAAGATGGTTTTGCCTGGATTATCGATTAACGTCTCGCCATAACGCAACGCTTTCGTAATATGTGTCCCCCCGCCGAGCTGTACATTCATGAGCACGTCTACGGGGTCTTCCAGTCTGTCGCTCAGATCAACAACCTGCGTATCAAATATGAATAATTGGGTGCGCAACGCATTCAAACGGTAGAAAATACTGGCCATCACCGAACTGTAGATGACTGAATCCAGCATACTGCCACTCTCGTCCACACCAATGATGATGTTCCACTTGTTATGAGGCTGTATATTTCCGTCGAAATAGAGGCGATCAATCACAAATCTGCGCTTGTTTTTATCGTAATTCTTCAAATTCTTGGTGATGGTTCGCTTGAAATTCAGATTGCGCAAGGATCGTACTGAACTCGAGGTATAGCGACTGCGCTTGCCCGTGATACTGGCTCGGGTCTGAGATTCCAGCTTGCTGCGGAGCTCTTCAACCACGGTTCGAACGATATCCTTGGCGCTCTTTAACACCTCACCTTTCATCCGCCCTTTGAACTGCATAATGTTCTTGAGCAGATTCATGTTTGGTTCAAGGGATTCAAGCAGCTTTTTGTCTGTTAACAATTCTGTCAGCCCATAACGATCGAGCGCCTGTTTCTCCAATATTTCTACCGTTGGTTTGGGGAATAGGTCCCTGACTTTGTGTAACCATTTTGGTACAGTCAGGTTAGACGCACCGCGTCCTCCCTCTTTTCGGTAACCTTGTTCTTCACCGTATTCACGGTTATACAGATACCCCAGAATCTCATCGATTTCCGTATATTGAAATTCAGCCGAAGTATATTGGTCTGTATTACTCAACCCTTCTTCAGCGGATTCACCGAGAATCAGACGCCATCGATTCAAGGTTTCAGCAGAATGTTGATCCCCTCGGTTGCTTCCATCCGGATTGGAACTTTCATTGATTTCTCTGGTTTCGTCCGTTCTCCGATTCGCTTCATTCATATTAGCTTCCATGCGGCAAACTCCTTTCGAAGCGCTTCGTCCCATGCTTTGGACTGGATCAGCATCTGCTCATCCACCGCAGGCCTCAACATCTCCTCTGGTTCAACCTGATGCAGACTCGCCACCCGTTCAGCAATCAAGCCCGTCTCCATTGGTGTAAAGTAGGTGAATGCCAGCCGCAATTCCGGTACCATACTGATGAAGTCGTCGTATGACAGCTGTTCAATCAGATAATTCAACTCAGATAAGAGCTGATCCTCATATAAAAAAGCGTCACGTGCTACAGTGAATACTCCCTGTAAAAAAAGTGCCGTTTGACGGGTCTGATCCGGTGTACCATGGATATACCCGCGAGCACGATCAACAATCTCATCCCTGGGCCTGTCACCGAGCCCTGAGGAAATAGCCACACACACACCCTCCAGCTGAGCCGGAAGCTGGTGATCCGACAGAAGCTCATTCAGATGTATTCGGAATGTCTCATCCTGAAAATGCTCCTCTGATGACTCTGCGAGCATGGCTAGCAGCTTCAAACCCTGAATAATGGCTTCATGTTCATCCGGGTTAGCTCTGGAGAGCTGTAACAGCTTGTCTACGGCATTCCTGTAAGCTTCGGAGACCAAGTCTGGGAGATGTTGCTCATCAGATAATCCCAGCAATCTGCGGTGTTGATGAATTCGGTTCAAGACATGCAGACTGTTACATAAGGATAGAAAATTCCCGTCGGTTCTCAGCGCCGAGCGAACCTGTTCATAAAGTTTCATCGCTGTGTTCTGAAGTCCCATGAGCAACGCTTGAAGCATGAGTCGGGCAAGTTCACCGCTATGATGATCCGGTATTTCTTGCATCTGTTCTTCCATTTTGCGTGTAGCCGCCCCGGCAAGCGTTCCACCATAGAGAGAGTTCTCTATCAATCTGGCTTCAATACGGGATGAATACATATAAACCCAGGTTTCGCGCACAAGATTCATATCACGCTCTGCGATCCAGTCCGGCCCCGATTGCCGTTTCGCGAATTCCGGAACCAGATAGGTGATGCATTGAATCAATTGGCTTATCTGACGATGCTCCGGTTTTGCATACAGATCCAGCACTTTCTTGTGTTGACCTGTTGTGCGAATCTGCAGTTTGTACTCTGTACAACGCGCCTTGAAGTCCTCCACGATGGGAATACTGAATGAATTGGGAGCCACGCTTCCAATGACGTCTCCTGTCAATAACTGCTGCAGCTCTTGCAGCGGTTTATCGGTCGCCAAGGTAAGCTCCCCCTTCACAAAGGAAGAGAGTGCTGCATCCATCAACTCATAGACGCCGCCTTCCCTTTTACCCCGAAGCCCGGCAAGACCCTGAATCATGCTGTATGCCTCAATTGCATCACTGGTTGATACATGTTCGTGACCATCCCGTAATTGGCGCATCAGCCGGGATAACAAGTCCAGAGCCGTTAGATTATACGGTGTACTCTTTTTGCGAAGCAGCTGGTTCCAGATCTGATCGTAATAATTTACATAAGGCATACCGCTCGCATATCCATTGAGCCGATCCGCTTCAGCAAAGGTATAGACCATCGGGTACATTTGTTGGTGAACCGTATCTGGATCAACCGCACTTTGTTGAGACGTAATTGGTTTACCTTGCCCATCCGAACGTTGGTCTGCATGCTGTTTATCCATTTCTGGCTGTTCCAATTCAGATTCATGTTTCTCTGACATCAACAGTCCATACGTATGAAATCCACCGGTAATGACAAGCACACGGTCATGCTCCTGCACCGCTTGTTTAATATTTTGTTTCATATGTGCTTCTCTTGCCAGATCACCTGAAGACTGTAATCGTTCCGTGGAATAACACATTCGGGATAAAGTACAATACGTGAATACATCCTGCACGAATGCCTCAGTAGATTTCTCCAGGCCACCAATCTCAAACACCTTTTCCCACAATTCATCAAAACTGCGACAGTTTGTTTTTTGGCATAATCGGTTAATGAAATCAGACCCCGCAAGCAAGGTTTCATCCTGAATGGAGATCTCCTTTTGTTCTGTCTGGCCGGATTTGGATGCACGAGTGGAGAAGTGTTGATAGTCCAGGTCAATAAACTTCGCCGGAATATCCAGCCGTTTTGCTTCTTTCAAAGCCACATATTCAGGCGAATACCGAAGCATCGGATAATAGCAGGCTTCTCTCTCCAATTCACTCTCATAGGTATAGTACAGACTGACAGGAGGTATCGTTGCCTCATCACTCAGAACCGAAATTAATGGATTACCACTCTCTGGTCCTTCGATCAGAATAATATCCGGCTTGTACTCCCCAATTAATCGTAACAAGTGATATGAACATGCAGGGCTATGGTGTCGTATTGGATAATAGACCGTATGATTACTCAGGTTATATACTTGGGACTCGAACAAGTATTGTAACTGATCAACATCAGGGTCCAGTGCTGCTGTTAACCGATCCATTTTCTCTCCTCATAATAGTCCTTCCACATTCCCTCTTCTCTGGAACGCTCTTTTACGATCTTAGAGAAATAGGTTTTGAGAATGGACAGATCCTTGTCGTTTTCCTTTGCAATGGTCCCCAGCATGTTCTGTACCAACCGATCCAGTGCAATAGCTTTATCTTCGTAATAATAGGAAGTCATTGCACTCTGAACATAGACAGACACCGCTTCCGCCGTACTCATGGATGCTTGAGGGGTATCGAGCTTGTATCCTTCCCGTGTCATGCCGGTGCGCAGTTCCATAAATGTTGTAGCCAGCAATTCAACCACATCCGGGTTAATTTCAATATCAATTCCACTATGTAATAACAGGCTTCGTGCCTGGGATTCAATGATTTTGGCTTCCATCTTTACGTTATGAATGGGCTTGATCGTTTCAAAATTGAACCGACGTTTCAATGCACCACTCATTTCGTTAACACCTTTATCCCGAATATTGGCTGTAGCAATGACGTTAAATCCAGGTTGGGCAAACAGTACACCACCATCCAGTTCAGGAATGCTCATGACCTTGTCACTGAGAATACTGATCAGACTATCCTGCGCTTCAGCGGGACAACGTGTAATCTCTTCAAAACGGGTAAGAATGCCTTTCTTCATGCCGTTATATAACGGTGATGGCACAAGTGCGGCTTCCGAAGGGCCTTTATCAAGCAACATGGCGTAATTCCAGGAATACTTGATCATATCTTCCGTCGTGCCTGCCGTACCCTGAATCGTATTCAGACTGGTTCCGGAGATTGCTGCGGTCAGCAGTTCGCTAAGCATGGTCTTGGCTGTCCCGGGTTCTCCCACGAGCATTAATCCTCGATTGCCTGCCAGAGTAACCACTGCACGTTCAATTAACACGTCATTGCCATAGAATTTGCGGGTAATCGGGATCTCTTCTCCATTCAATAATGCAGGCTTATCCCTGCCTATAATAAAATCGCGCACATAGGCGGGAGATAACAGCCAGTTCGGGGGGCGTTTCCCCTGATCTTCCTCTCGCAGCGCGCGTAATTCAACCTCGTATAATGTCTCGGCGGGTGGCTTAAGCATCTCCATCGTCAAGGTGTCTCCTCTCACATAAACAGATCGTATGTTCTTATTCCTATCATTTTATCACAGCCCTCGAACAACTACCCCGTAAAACGATAAAAATGGTTGAAACGTCCTTCTTATCAGCCTCTCCCTAAGTCCATGGACATAGCCTCTAGCGCAAATATGCAGGTGAAATATCCTTACAACCGTGCCAACACACTGGTTTCGGATCGGAATCAGCATGCTTATTACCCATGTAAACGCATTGTAGGCCATATGACCTCAGGATTCATTACACTTTCGATAATGTGTTTCAACCAAATGAAGCCGATTATTACAAAGAGGACACAGGCCATCAGCAGCCTGTGTCTTCTTATATGTTCAAATTTCATCCAACCTCTATGAATTTTAATCGAAACTAACCAATCTCTCAGAAGTCTCTACTTACAATCTACGTCCGCATGACGCGGAATACAGCTCGTACCACTCATAACGGGTAAGCTCAATATTCGTTGCATCACGGCAGGCCAGAATCCGTTCTGGTCGAATCGAACCAATGACAGGTTGTATCCCTGCTGGATGCTTCATTAACCAAGCCAGTACAATAGACTCCGGTGTCACCCCATACTCCTTGGCCATTCGATCAACCAGTTGAGCCGTATGCTCAATCTCCGCGCGCTGTCCCTCAACTACCCTGCCAGTAAATCGCCCCTGAGCAAGGGGACCCCAAGCTTGCAGTTGAATATGCTCTGCCTGACAATATTCCATCGTGCCAAAGGGAAACACGTTGTCTCTGGCTTGGGGCCGATTAACTGTCACACCGGCTTCTACGAATCCGATTTTATCCAGACTCATCTCCAGCTGGTTCACAATCAGGGGTACTTTACTATGAAGCTGAAGAAGGCGAATCTGTTCAGAACCCATATTGGACACACCAAAATGGCGCACTTTACCGGAATGATGCAGCTCAGCCAGTGCGTCTCCAATTTCTTGCGGATGGGCGAGCGGATCAGGACGGTGTAACAGCAAAATATCCAGATAATCGATCCCGAGCCGTTCCAGGATACCGTCCACACTCGCCAGAATATGTGCACCTGAGGTGTCATAACGCTGCGGTCCTTCATCATCACCTACAAGACGTATACCACACTTCGACTGTATAATGATCTGCTCACGCAAGCCGGGAGTTTCGGATAAAACTCGCCCCAAGACATGCTCTGCCTTACCACGTGTGTAAATATCCGCCAGATCAAAGTGATTAATGCCGATTTCGATAGCTGCTTCTACCGCTCGATGACCTTCTACGACAAGATCTGAAGTAATGGGGAGCCCATCCCATTCACCTCCAAACCGCATACAGCCAAGAACCATTCGACTTGCCGGAATCTGGTGGTGATGCAAAGGAAGTTGTGCGTAAGACATGTCAGCGTTCACCTCATTTTCATTTTTACCAAGCATAATAAACGATTCTCTCTACTCATGTCTTCTTCCATCTTCCTCTATTTTCCTGCTCTATCATCCATATGAAGAAAAAACAAGGTTTCAAAAGCTTGTGTATTGAATATATAGAAGGTGCAGGTATTATGCAGGAATATGAGAGGAGATTTTGCATTTGAACCCGAATGAACCCAACGAGTCCTCAAAGCCAGCGTTTTTCACGAAAGAATTCACGCATAACCCTTACCCGGTATATGAAAAGTTAAGAAAAGAAGAGCCCGTTTTCCGAGTCATGTTTCCTCAAGGAGAATTCGGCTGGATGATTACTCGATACGAGGATGCAGTACAGATTCTGAAAGATCCTCGCTTCAGCAAAGACATGGTCCGACGTTACGGTGCTGACAATCAAAGCATTTTCTCGAATAATATGTTGTTCTCCGATCCGCCAGATCATAAACGTCTTCGCGGACTGGTGCAGAAAGCGTTCACGCCCAAACTGGTCGCAAACATGCGAAGCCATATTCAGGACATTGCTGATGATCTGCTGGACAACCTCCCGTCACAGGAAAAAATGAATCTGATCGATGACTTTGCCTTCCCGCTTCCCATCATTGTTATTAGTGAAATTCTGGGGGTCCCTGCCCAGGATCGTGATCAATTCCGCATATGGTCCAATACGGTAATTGATGCTTCCACAGCCGAGAGCGCTGAGCTGTTTGAGCAGCATTCCAAGGAGTTTACGGATTACCTTACGGCCTGGTTCGCAAAAGTACGTCAAGACCCGGGCACAGATCTGATCAGCCAGCTCGTCATTGCAGAAGAATCCGGGCAGCAGTTAACTGAACAAGAACTGCTTGGCGTGGTCTCTTTATTAATCATTGCCGGTCATGAAACAACCGTTAATCTCATCGGCAACGGCATTCTCGCCCTGCTGGAGCATCCGGAGCAACGCGAACTTCTTATCAAGCAACCCGAGCTTATTCACAATGCCATTGAAGAGATGCTGCGTTATAACGGACCGGTGGAGTTCAGCACATCCCGGTGGGCTCTGGAAGATATTGAATTCCGTGGACAGCATATTGCTCAAGGTGAACTTGTCATCGTTGCGCTTGATTCCGCCAACCGGGACGAACAGCAGTTTAAGGATGCTGATATCTTCGACATTACCCGCGAGAATAGTTCACACCTGGCTTTTGGCAAAGGCATTCATCTTTGCCTCGGAGCCCCGCTTGCTCGTCTGGAAGGTGAGATTGCAGTCAGCACACTTCTGAATCGTTTTCCAAATATACAGCTTCAGGCAGATGTGAATGAACTGGAATGGAGACCTGGCATGATTGTTCGTGGTGTCAAGGAAATCCCGGTTCAACTTAAATAATGGCCAAATATGACCAAATGAGAGCGAGGCACATGACATCATGGAAATGAACACCTTGGTATGGATCGTTCTGTCGCTTCTGATCCTTGTATTGTTGGTCCGAGTCACCAGCCTGCAACGCCAATTAAATGAATTGAAAAGAGATGTGGAGCGTCTGGAGAATGGTTCCACCGCAATTGCTAGCCCACGCTCCAATTTCAATTACACCTTGTCGCCGAAGGAAGCATCTCCTTCCCAATCAAGCCCACCGGGTCAAACGGATCTGGATCAGGAACTGCTTACACTTATACAACAAGGGAAAAAAATTATGGCGATCAAACGACTTCGTGAAGCCAGAGGTCTTTCGTTGAAGGAAGCCAAAGACTATGTTGATTCCCTGGATCGGTAATATACAACTCACATAACTCTCGGGGGAAGTTACTCCAGACTTTCGGCTGTTAACACAGACGCAGTAGAAATTATGGAATCTTCGTCCGAGAGTTTACTTTTCAAATGACATATGCTACTGTATTTCTATATTACTAGAAATAAGAAATAAAGACGAAAGGACGGATCATTATGCAATCAAACTCGAATGAGATTGAACAAGTCGTCAAAATTCATAAAGCACTGGGCGAGCAAACACGGTACAAAATCATTCAGATCTTATCGGGCGAAAGCAACCTGTGTCCTGCCGATCTGGAGAGCCGCCTTGTTACGGTTGCCCTATCGACTCTGTCTCATCATCTGAAACAGCTGTCCGATTGCGGCCTGCTTACATCGCAGAAGAAAGGTACTTATATCTACTACAGCCTGAACACGGAGACCGCACAAAAGTTTGTTCCCTATCTGCTAAATAAATAAAAAAAATTTGAGTTATATTTCTATATAATTAGAAATATCGAAACAACGCACGATATTTATTAGTAGAACTAGGTCACTTAAGTTTACACTTATACCATTATTCATTATCTAGGTTGTAACATCACCGTTCGTAGATCGGTTGCATTCAGAGCATTCATGTCTTGTTCTATCGTCTTTATTTCTATATTTCTAAAAATATAATAATTATAATCAGAAAGAGGTTATGTTTCCATGTCTTCTACGCTCAAAATCTATGTTCTTGCCTTGGTCAGTTTCCTTGTAGGAACGTCCGAATATGTCATTGCCGGCATTTTGGATCGCATTGCAGATACCATGAATATCTCTTTAATTGCTGCCGGACAGCTCATTACGATTTTTTCACTCGTATATGCGCTAGGTACACCTGTCATTATTGCACTGACTTCGCGCTGGGACCGTCGCAAGCTGTTGCTATACTTCCTCGGTCTATTCGTTGCGGCTAATGTTCTTGCCTATCTGTTGCCGGGTTATGGACTGTTCGTCACAGCACGCGTGTTGATGGCTTTGGGCGCGGGCGTTGTTGTTGTCACGGCATTAACGGTCGCTTCCCAAATAGCGGCTGAGGGCAAACAAGCTAGTGCAATCGCCACAGTAATCACTGGATTTACGGCTTCTCTGATTGTTGGTGTTCCGCTCGGAAGGCTCGTTGCTGCATCTTGGGATTGGAAACTCGTTTTTGCCGGCATAGCCGTTCTTGGAGTCCTCGCCATGCTGGTAATTGCGGCCGCCATTCCGCCTTCCAAAGCAGAAGCCCCTGTTCCACTGAAGAAACAACTGTCTTTGCTCAAACAGCCACGAATTGTACTGGCACTGCTGGTGACCTTTTTCTGGTTAGGTGGTTATTCCATTGCCTACACGTACATTTCACCTTATCTTGTATCCGTTTCAGGAATGAGCGAAGCACTACTCAGTTCAGCTTTACTCGCATTTGGCATAGCTAGTCTGATCGGTTCAAAAGCAGGAGGATTCGGTGCTGACCGTTTGGGTGTCAAACGAACGCTGATCACAGGCATGACATTGCATATCGTGAGTCTGGTCCTGTTGAATATAACAGCAAGCTCTCATCTCGCTGTCTTCCTTGTTCTGATTTTGTGGTCTTTTGCCGCATGGTCCTCAGGTCCAACTCAGCAATATAACCTGGTCACCATGGCTCCGGAATCCTCTGGCATTATGCTAAGCCTGAACAGTTCGGTGATGCAACTGGCGATGGCTGCCGGCGCAGGTATTGGTGGAATTGCTGTCAGCAGCGTTTCATTGTCATCCATCACCTGGATTGGCGCTGTCGGGGTTGCTGTTGCCATCATCATCGTTATAAGCTCGTATCGTTCAGCGCCTTTCAAAAGTACACAAACCAATACATCGCACAACAGTGCATGATATGAATTCGTAGTACAACAGACAAACCAAAAAGAGAGGTCACTGTATGCATACAGAGGCCTCTCTTTAAACATTTTAACGACTATTCTATTAAGGATAAGCAGAACTCTTATTGGGCCGTAACTGCACCATCGATCGGATATACTGCACCATTGATATACGGCGCTTCATCTCCAAGCAGGAAGGAAACCAGGTTAGCAATCTCTTCCGGTCTTCCCAGACGTCCGGATGGAATGCTATCAACGGTTGCCTTGAACACTTCAGGGTTGTCTTTACCGAACTGAATGACCATCGGCGTCTCAATTGTACCTGGAGCAATCGCATTTACACGAATGTTGTCCTTGCCATATTCAATTGCAGCAGTACGCGTCAAGCCAACCACGCCATGTTTGGTTGCTGCGTAAGGTGCAACTGCAGGTACACCAACAATACCGGCTGTAGAGGCCGTGTTCAGAATGGAACCTCCACCTGTTTTGAGCATTTCAGTAATTACATACTTCAACCCGTAGAATACACTTCTCAGGTTAATATCAATGATCTGGTCAAACTGCTCAATCGTATGTTCGATCAACTTGATCCCAGGACCTGCAATACCTGCATTATTAAAGAACATGTCGATTCGTCCGAACTCTTCGACTGTTTTTTTCACATAATTCTCAACTTCAGGTGCTTTACTCACATCTGCTTGTACAAAAATTGCTTTACTTCCCAGCTTCTCAATCTGCTTAACCGTTTCAAGACCTGTCTCTTCGACAAGATCCACAACGACAATGGATGCACCCTTCTCAGCCAGCTTTAGTGCTGCTGCTTGGCCCAATCCACTTCCTGCTCCAGTAATAATGGCTACTTTTCCTGCGTGACTCATGTTGATCTCCTCCATGTGTGTGTGTCATCTTGTGATTGGATCGATGAATACGATATGAAACGTACTTACATGCAATGATGCAATATGTAGGTCAAAAATGGCTTAAAACCTTCTTGACTTTACCTATTCTAATAGACTTTCGACATAAAAACAAATCATATAATATGCATTCATACTATATTCCCTGTCACATTTTCAGCATTTATATTGAAGGAGCACACAACTATAACGTCTTGTTGCATGCTCCTCTTTTACATATACAACACTTTTTAAGTCGGTATCTCTACAACTTCAAACGGTGCATATCCGCTTATCAAAACACTTTAACGTAGCAAATTCGTTTTTGCCAATTCAATAATTTCGTCACCGCGTCCGTTGAGCACGGCTTTCATCATCCATAAGGTGAATCCTTCCGCCTGTTTAATATCAATCTTCGGAGGTAAGGACAATTCCTGACGATTAACCACCACGTCAATCAACACAGGACCATCATGCTGAAGCGCACGCTGTACAGCTCCTTCCAGTTCATCCGGATCCTCAACCCGAATGCCTTCCATGCCCATGGCTTGAGCAACCATCGCAAAGTTGGGATTGACAAGCTCTGTTCCCGATTCCAGGAATCCGGCAGCTTTCATCTCCAGCTCAACAAAACCGAGTGCTCCATTATTAAACACCACAACTTTGATCGGCAGATTATGCTGGTTCAGTGTCAACAGATCACCCATCAGCATCGTAATACCACCATCACCCGACAAAGAGATGACTTGTCTGCCCGGATCAGCGACCTGAGCGCCAATTGCCTGTGGCAAAGCGTTTGCCATCGTACCATGACTGAATGAACCGAGCAGCCTGCGGTTGCGGCTCATCTCGATATAACGGGCTGCCCATACTGTCGGAGTACCGACATCACAGGTGAAGATGGCATTTTCAGCTGCGGCATCACTAATGACCTTGGTCAGGTACTGCGGATGGATGGGCTTTTTACCCGGTTTTCCAACGGCCAGCTCGTCCAGATCTTTACGTACTTTCACATAACGATCCATACTTTTACGCAGATGTTTGTCACTGTGTTCTTCTGTTAGATAAGGAAGCAAAGTTTCAATGGTCGCTTTTACGTCCCCACATACGCCGTAATCCAGCTTCGTGCGCCGACCCAGATGGGAAGATTGAATGTCGACCTGAAGGACTTTTGCATCTTCGGGATAGAATTGACGATATGGGAAATCCGTTCCCAGCATTAATAGTACATCACAGTCCATCATGGCATGATAACCGGATGAATATCCAATTAGACCCGTAAGACCTACGGAATAGGGGTTGTCATACTCCAAATATTCCTTGCCTCGTAGCGCAATAACCATCGGGGATTTCAAGCGATCACAGAGCTGCATAAGGGGTTCCCGAGCGCCCGCGCAGCCTGCACCGCACAATAACGTAATTTTTTTGCCTTGATTCAGATACTCCGCCAGTTTCACGAGTTCCGGCTCAGAAGGATGTACCACGGGATTGGTCGCATGATACACGTGCTCAGGCACAGGCAGATCCGCTGCTTCAAGTCCTGCTACATCCCCCGGCAATACAACGACGGACACACCTGAACGTGCCACTGCTGTCTGAATGGCCATCGTCAGAGAACGCGGCATCTGTTTTGCTGTTGTAATGACTTCACAATAATCGCTACATTCCTGGAACAGATACTCCGGATGCGTCGCCTGAAAATATTCACTGCCAATCTCGTCACTTGGGATATGTGCAGCGATAGCGAGTACAGGAACACGATTGCGGTGACAGTCGTACAGACCATTAATCAGATGCATATTACCAGGACCGCTGCTACCTGCGCAGACAGCGATACTTCCACTGACCTGAGCGTCCGCCCCAGCAGCAAATGCAGCTACTTCTTCATGACGTACATGAATCCATTCGATCTTGCCCGAACGACGAATGGAGTCGAGTACTGCATTCAAGGAGTCTCCAACAATGCCATATATGCGTTTGATGCCAGCGTTCAATAAGGATTCAACCAGAACGTCCGCGACTGTTTTTTTCATAAGTGATGGGTCTCCTTTAATTGCTCATTTTGATTATGTTTCCACTCTGTTAATATACCTATTCTTATACCCCAATCTTTCGAAAACCGAACCAACTCATATGTATGTCTGGATATATGAAACAAAAACCTGCCCCTTGAACCGTTATTTCATTGTTAGCAAAATGCAAAAAAATCCGCTTGTCGAATGACAAACGGATTACGGTTAAACTAGGTTTATTGTTATTTCATGTGAATTCCCAAATCCAAATCAGACACTAGATAGCAGGCATCACATTGCCTCCACTTACCGGGATATAGGCACCCGTGATAAATGAGGACAGATCCGAAGCGAGAAAAGCTACCGCATTGGCGATCTCCTGATCCTCACCCCTGCGCTTCAGCGGCACAGTACGCGTATATGCCTCATCATGTCCAGGCTCACTGGAACGATCACGTTCACTAATTGTCCATCCAGGTGCAACCTGGTTTACGGTAATCTGATACTCGCCAACTTCCTTGGCCAGCACGCGATATACGCCATCCATTCCACGTTTACCAGCGGTGTAGGCCGATTGGTGAGCGAAGTTTTGCATCGCACATTCGGTATTAATGCCAATGAACCGCCCGGCTCTGATATCTTGCATATGTGGAATGAAAGCTTTGGCCAGATACACACTCTGCATGACACAGGATTCAAACTGGCTCAAGTAATCTTCAGGAGACTGTTCCAACACCGTTGTCCATTCATATTGAATGACTGCATTGGCAACAACGATATCCACTCCGCCGAGGACAGGCTGAATTTCATCACGCATCCGAAATGCTGTATCCTGTCTGGTAATATCCCCCTGTACAATTACAGCCTTACGACCAAGTGCTTCAATCTCACCTTGAAGCTCCCGAGCCTTGGTATCATTATTTATGTAATGTAGAGCCAGATTGGCGCCACAGGCTGCCAATGTGCGGGCGATTACTCTACCCAGTTGTCCGGTTGCGCCTGTAACCAGAGCCGTTTTTCCTGAGAGATCCAATTGCATAACAGCGAAAACCTCCTTGAATTTCATTCTATCGAAAACGATTTCGGAAATATGTTATTTTTGTTCATTAATTACGATTATTCAGAGAGATATACAGCATTGTTCAATGCTGTATATGGTAATTCAACTTTTTTCCTCTATGTGGAGACTATTAATTATGATGTTGAATAAGATCAATTTCCTGGAAGCGACTGACTTCCTTTTCCCAACGCTCTTCTACATATTGACGGTGAACCGGGTGATTGTTGTATGCATCATACGCAGCCTGATCTGCAAAGACCATCGAGAAGCTGTAGTCAAACTCATTCTTCTCACTTACCTGTTTCAGAACCTGAAATTGCTCTACGCCAGGAATGACAGCCAGTGCATCCGAACTTTCCTTCAAAAAGGCTTCGGCCTCCGGTGTATCTTTACCCGCGTAAAGTGTAAACGTTACCATATGTGTGATGCTGCTCATCTCTATTTCCTCCTCCAATATGTTCGTACTCGTTTCCTAGTGTACATCCGAATGTGTTGTAAGCGCAATAATTGGTTGAATTAATTTTTAATGTACACAAAAAAACCTCAGGACAAATCCCGAGGTTTTTTGTAATGTATGGACAAACTTATTTGTTGATGTTGTATTTACGGTTAAATTTATCAACACGACCACCGATATCCACGTTTCTTTGTTTACCAGTGAAGAACGGGTGGGATGCGGAACTAGTGTCCACACGGATTACAGGGTAAGAGTTACCGTCTTCCCATTCCATAGTTTCGTTAGAGAACTTCGTGGAAGAACTCAGGAATTTGAAATCAGCACTTGCATCGTAAAAAATTACGAGTTGTGTCTTTGGATGGATGTCAACTTTTGGCATAATCTATTTACACTCCTTTAATATGGGTACTTCTTTAGAATCAAACTAAATTTTATTATACTCTTTTTTTGGACAAAGTACCAGCAGGTTTTGAGGAATAGCTAAAAAAATTATGACATCTGTGATTTTTCACCTAATCAGGTGTCAAGCCGTCCCTTTCTCCAGTACATTCAACATGTACTCCAAAGCCTCCAGTTCATCCCTGCCTCTTGTCTGTAATCTGACAACACTACCATATCGAATGGGTAGTAACGCCATTCCAAGCAGGCTTTTGACATCTACACGATGCTCATGCTCAGACTCCATATACGACAAAATAATATCCGAGGAAAAACGTGACGCTTGAGAAGATACCGACATCAGATCATCCCGATGAAAATCAGCGTGTATCATAAATTCATGTACTCTCACAACCTTCAGTTCCTTTCGCTAAGTACTTATTCACCAATATGGTGTGTATCCATTTATATATTAAAATCTTCATGAATTATACCATGTTATGGGAGCTTGACCCATACTTTTTTGAAAAAAAAAACAAAAAAGAGTCCTGAACCGCAGGACTCTTCCAGGTTGTTCTTACATACCGTTCGGATATACCATGACCTTTAGACTGCCGCTTTTATTGTGTAATGCGCGCTCCATCGCTTGCTGTGTCTCTTCGAGTGAATAACGATCTGTAATCAGGGACATCACGTCATGCTGGCCGGAGCTCAGAAATTCAATTCCTGCCGGATACGTATTGGCATAACGGAATATGCCATAGATATCAACTTCATTGTCTGCGATAAAGGGAACATTGAGTGCGATCTCGTCCTGTGCAGGCAGGCCCACAATCGCAAGTTTCCCTCCACGTCGAAGTGAATACAGAGCAGATTGTAGCGCCTTTGGATTCCCCGCTGTTTCCCATGCGGTATCCACACCCACACCACCTGTTAACTCGCGAATCACAGCCAGCGCATCTTCATTCCGCACATTAATGGTATGCGTGGCACCCATGCGGCGAGCTGCTTCCAGCCTAACTTCCTCCAGATCCGTTACTATGATCTTCTCTACACCGAAAGATTTGGCAGCAGCCACGGCCATGAGTCCAACGGGACCCATGCCCATAATCGCCAGGGTTGTACCCGGAGCCAGTTTGCTGCGGCGTGCAGCGTGAATACCAACGGAGAATGGCTCGTTCATAGCTGCTTCCTCATAAGATAGATGATCCGGGATCGGGAATACCATATCTTCACGTATCACCATGTATTGTACAAATGCCCCATCCACCGGAGGGGTCGCCAGAAATTGTACATCCGGACACAGGTTATAACGACCTTCCTTACATGCCGTGCAGCGTCCGCAAGTCACCCCAGGCTCAATAGCAACCCGATCCCCTGTTTTCAGACGTGATACGTTCGAGCCAATAGCAGCAATGATCCCCGCACACTCATGTCCCAAAATGATCGGTTTCTCAACCACAAATCTGCCAATGCGTCCATGTTCAAAATAATGCACATCCGAGCCACACACCCCGACAGCCATCACCTGGATTAACACCTCATCCGCTGCCGGTTGCGGGACGGGGTGTTCCTCAATAATAATGTGTCCTGGCTCTGTCATGACAGCGGCCTTCATGGTCTCGGGCAGTTGATGTTGTCCCATACGTATCTCCTCCTCATGTATGTCCATGCTGTCTATTGTACATCAAAGCTAACAAGGTATCTTCTTTCTTCACATCACCAATCAATAGATTGTTCGACCTTGTTCATCCGCAATGCCGCTCTTGCGATAAAAGTACGTATTGATCATGTCCCGCCATTCCTTCGCATGTTCGGCCTGGTTGTCCTGTAATGAAGCAACTTTACTGAAAATGACCGGGTCGATTTTGCCCTCCAGCCCTCTCCATGTCTCGGCTAACGCCTCCGCCTGCGCAACACCTTCAAAGTGTGTATCATAAATATGCTGAATGACCGTTTTACCCGAATGCAGAACATGGGTGTACGGCACGTGATGGAAAAATAAGATCAACTCATCCGGACAGGTGTCTACGGACTCATAACGATCAGCGTTCTCAGGGTGATACTGTGAAGTGTATCCTGTACCGCTGTTCACGGTTCGATCTACACCAATGCCATGACAATCGGCAAAGTGATACGTCCCCCATTTGGAATACTCATATCCATCTACATTTGGCCCGTAATGATGTTCCGGGTTAACCATCCAACCCACACCGAGAGGCGCCGTATAATTCTCATAGATATCTAGTGAAGTCAAAAGCATGCCCGTAATCTGCCGCACAACTTCGTCTTCATGTCCAAATGTGAGTCTCACCCACTCATCGGCAATCTCTTCCGCTGACAGCTCCGGGTTCCACGCAAGTCTTCCGTATCCATATAGATTCGCCTGCGCGAGTGGATGCCCTGTCCAACAGGCATCTGCACCAATATTGGATACTGCGGCGAAGCCACTGTATGGTCTTTTATACAGAGAACCGTCCGCAATTCGCTTGATCTCTGAACCTTCGCCTTTGGCGTATGTGTCAAAGTCCAATACTTCTTTCCACTGGGGAACCAGATAACAGAGATGACGTTGTTGCCCGGTATACTCCTGTGTAATCTGAAATTCAATCACCTGATTTGTATTTTCCATGGCGCCGAACAGCGGGGATACCGCCTCTCTCACCTGAAAGTCCATCGGCCCGTTTTTGATCTGCAAAATGACATTTTCGGCAAAACGCCCGTCCAGCGGCGTAAAGTGGTCATAGGCTGCACGTGCACGGTCAGTGGAACGGTCCCGCCAGTCCTGCTTGCAGTTATAGACAAAGCAACGCCAGATGACCAATCCACCGAAAGGCCGAAGGGCTTCAGCCAGCATGTTCGCACCATCGGCATGATCACGGTTATACGTGAACGGTCCCGGACGATTCTCTGAGTCTGCCTTGATCAGGTAACCGCCAAAATCCGGAATCGCTGCGTACACCTTGGCCGTTTGCATGTTCCACCATTCCCGTACCTGCGCATCCAGCGGATCAGCCGTACGTAATCCACCAATCTCAATTGGACTCGCGTAGTTGGCGCTCAGGAACAATCGAATACCATACGCTCTGAATTCAGCGGCAACCTTCGCCACATCACTAAGATAACGTTCAGTCAGAAACAGACTCTCACGGCGGTGTACATTGACGTTATTGATCGATATAGCATTGATCCCTGTGGAAGCGAGCAAACGTGCGTAATCCCGGATGCGTCCCAAGTCCAGCGTGAATTCCCCGTTATCATAGAAAATGGATTCTCCTGCGTAACCACGCTCAATGCTGCCGTCCACGTTATCCCACTGATTAATCATCCGTAGCGCATTGGTTGGCTGCTCTGTAATGAAGCTCCACCTATTCACAGCGCCATCCGCCTCATGTGCACTTCCTTGATCCATTGTCAGCTCTCGAAGCAGATGGAATGCACCATACAGCACACCTTGGGGAGTCTCTGATCCAATGACCAGTACACCCTCGGTCTCGGTCTCACGAATGATGTATCCTTCTCCTTGAACAGTTGAACGCTCTGTCTCGCTGAACAACCCAGCCACGGAATCGCTCCCTGTCCAAGTGCCGATTCGTATTGCGGGAGCGGAAGCATGACTGTCCCGTTCACTTTCCTGAGCATCAGACAGATGACTGACCGACGGTTTCACGCCATATAACCTCTCCAGTCCCCGTGAAAGTTCGGTCAGCGCTGTTGTGATTACTCCATGGTTCTCTTCAGCCAGTATCAGTTTGCTCCATGCAGGAGCCGTATTTTGGGCAAGGCCATTCGCTTTAGGCAATTCGGAGTGATACCCCAGCCACGCATCATACTGTGGACCTGACAAGGCAGATTGAACGACGGATTGGTTCATTGTACCGCCTCCTTAGTAGCATAGATCTGGGCAAGGCGATTCCCTTTTCCTTCGAGTAGCCATAGAATCGACGTTACACCACGCGGATAGTACTTGCTGCCAACCGCTACACCAGACAGGATCTGGTCACTCCAGCACCAGTACGATTCCTCTGGATGCAGCAGCCAGTTGACATGAGCCGCGTCTGCAGCTTTGCCTGTCTCATTCCATTCCACACCCAGCAGCTCTCTAGCGATAAACTGGGACAGGTAGATTTTGCTCAACCACGAGTTATTGCTAGTTGAGGACAGTTTCCAGCCTCCATCTTCAAACAGACATGTTCCCGGTACAAGAACCGTCTTCAGATGAGTTTGGAGTGCTTTCAGATAAGGTCCAAAGCGACCATTGACATCCAGTGCTGCTTCACAGCCTGTAAAGTACGGGAACACCAAACCTTCAATCGCCGGAATGATTCGAGAATCATTATTTTCTGCAATAACAGCTGGAATGTAGCCGCCATCAGTCAACTGTGCAGCAATACTGGCAGCGCAGCGATCCGCTTGAAGCCCTGCTTGATGGGACAGATCCGCCAACTTCTCAGTTGCAAAAAGCTTCTCCAATGCAACATAAACCGCCCAACATTTACCCGCCAGATAGATATTATTGCGAGACTGTCCAAGTGACACATCCAGGCTGTCGTAGGTTGTAATCTCCGCTCCACCTTGGGTACGGCTGCTATCCAGACCCATCAGACCGTTACGCTGCTCTGCGTCGGGATGATCACGATTAAGCATGCTTTCGAAGCAATCCTGGATAACAGGCAACATGTTTTTCACAAAAGCCTGATCCTGTGTCTGTTCAATGTATACGGTCGCGCAGCAGAGCCAGTTCACCAGCTCCTCGTGGCTCATCTGTGAGAAACAGTCGTCAATGCCAACCAGCTCATATGCCGAATGTCCCGGGCGTGAGAACACATTGGCAACACCAATATCATGGGTAAAGGTAATTCCGCCCGGATATAACTTCTCTTCCCCCGGGAAACGAACCTGATCCGTATAACTGTATCGTTTCACAAACCACTCCAGCTCATTACGCACCGTCCATGGATTCAAGGCAAGCTCGAAGTACAACTGATCAGCCGTTAGATCAAGTGTGTTCATCATCCGATACTCCCCTTCGTTCACCACCCATAGTGGCTCACCATCGGCATCCAGCAGTTGAGTACTGGCATAATAGCTGTGAATGGAATGAGCAAGCATGAATGATTGATCTTCGGTCAAAGCAGCCGATCCGAGGCGCTGTTCAACCTCTCCACAGGATGCGGTCAACTCACTGAAGCGTTGTAGTGCATACTCTCCTGCTGCCTGAATATCGGAGAAGTACCGCGTATACCAATACGTTGTGTCCATGCCGGTCGTCACAATGCCCCCGCGATAGAAACATACTGCAAATTGATACGTACGTTTCTCTCCAGCCGGCACCTCCATAAGTAGTGCAGCGGTTGAGCCAAGTCCAAATGCCAGATTCTCCCGATGTTTCTCCTGCAACAGTTTCTCCAGCGTAAATCCGCGTGCGGGCCACAGTCCGTCATCTGCCGACATAATTGCTGTAAGTCGACCTTGTCCCACACCTGTGATGGAGCCACCTTCCGGTCCCCCAATCAGACGCATCGCAGAGTACGGATCATTGCCCTGATAGCCAAAGTAGGCTTTGCGGGGTTGTGGAACTTTCGTATTGTCAATCGTCATCTCAACCAATACGGCAGGTACGAGTGCATCCATTAATTCTTCACGATCCCCATTCGTTGGATCAGGTACTGGACGTACAGGCGAGTAGATACGGAACGTCAGATCTCCAGCAGTCCACGTATCCGTACCTGAGGTGAATTCACGGGTAATCTCTTCATCGCGAAAAGCCGTAATAAGAGGTTGTGGAACTTTGGTCCCGTTTGTCGACGCCGGGTCCCCATTCTCCAACTTCTCTACATCATAGCGGCTGCTCTCATCCTCAGAAGCTTCATAAAAAGGAAGCGCCTGATAATTGTCGCCATCGCGAGATTGTAATCCAATATATACATTCTGGTCAGCCGGCTTGCCGAGTTCAAGACCCAGCCCGCCTTTGGCTCCTTTATAACCCAGTGTAAAACTCGCAAAAGCACCAATCGGTGCGTGATGTGCATTATAAAAGATGGATTTCGATGTGCTCACGAATCATAACCCCTCTCAAAATAGTTTGCATACGTTTTCATTAGCCCCATCCTAACACGTGGTTCCACCTCAGACCATGATCAAATCAATCGGATATTTACCCAAATCAAGCTGATAGACTATAATGGATTAAAGCGGTTACAAAAAATCATTCCATTTGAGATAAGCGCATGTTCAAAATCTTATTTTTTGAACAACCTCTAAATAAAGGGGGATCTTCCATGTCTTCAACGTATTTACCTCCTACTTTGGGAGAAAGTGTCCATGAAGTTTTTTATCCAGATGTGCAAACAACAGTCAATCTGTTCGCCATTCATTTACGAAGTGTTGGTCTTGACTGGGATTATCCGGCGCATGAGCACCCTCAATATGAACTGAATTATGTTACCGAAGGCGAGCAACGCATGATGGTGAACGGTACCCTATATATTCAAAAGGCTGGCGAGCTGCTCCTGATTCCCCCGGGGAGCATTCATTCCAGCCAGAGCCATAACGGCAAGGGATTCACGTATTTTTGTATGCACTTTGACATTGATGATCAGTTGTTCTTATCACTGCTGGCGCGTATCAAACAAGTGCGATTCAGTGCAGACAGTCCGGTTACACAGCAGATCGAGCCTGTTTTGCGCAAATTGATGTCATCTGCGGATGATGAAACAGCAAATACGATGGTACAGCGTATGCAGTTGCAATCTGCGGTATTTGAACTATTTGGCCATCTGTGGGAGGCCGTCTCGCAAGAGGCAGCGCAATGGTTTACCGACGGACACGAGAAGATCGAACTCGCCCACCAGATTCGTAATCGGTTGCAAGGCCTGATGAGTCAGCAATTCAAACAGGGTCACGAGTCCCACGGTCACTATGGCATTGATGATATTGCAGCAGAGCTGGGCATCAGTTCTTCTCACTGTAATCGCGTGTTTAAGCAGGTGTTTGGTCAGTCTCCACGTACTGTATTGTCCCAGTTGGTTTTGCATGAAGCGAAGCTTCTTCTGGGCAATCCGAAGCTGTCCGTTCAAAATATTGCCGTCATGCTTGGTTATAAGGATATTGCCCATTTCAGTCGTCAATTCAAACGCTGGTCCGGCATGTCACCATCCCGTTATCGACAGGAACAGCCTGCTCTGGAATGAAGTCCAGTAGCAGGCTTTCGTCTTTCTTATTTATTTCAACAAACGTTTAATCAGCTTCAGCTTGTTATCATACGGTGGATATAGAATTGGCAGATTCAATTTGGTGCTTTTTTTCAGTACACTTTTGAGGTGGGAGAAGGTTTCGAAGCTGTACTGCCCATGATACGAGCCAACACCAGAATGACCAACTCCGCCAAACGGCAGACGTGGATTCGCTACATGCGTGATGGTATCGTTGATGCAGCCGCCTCCAAAAGAAACTTCGCGCAGCACTTTATCCTGAACCCGGGTGTCGGAAGTAAACAGATACAATGCGAGTGGTTTCGGCCGCTTTACGATTTCTACAATGGCTTCATCGAGGTTACGGTAGCTGATGATCGGCAGAATCGGTCCAAAAATCTCATCTTCCATCGTCGCTGCATCCCAGGATTCTGCATCAATCAGCGTCGGTTCTATAAAGCGATCTTCCTCATCCGAAGCTCCCCCATATATTACTTTGGCCTGATCCCGCTCAATCAAAGTCGTCAGACGTTTAAAATGTCCCTTGTTCACGATTCGCCCATAGTCCTTGTTGTGCTGGATATCCGAACCAAAGAAGGACACAATCGCTGCCTTCATCTCCGTAATTAACGGTTCCTTCACGCGCTCATGCACAAGTAAATAATCGGGTGCAATACAGGTCTGTCCTGTATTGAGCAGTTTGCCCCATATAATGCGCTCAGCTGCTACTTTGATATCCGCCTGTTCATCCACGATGACCGGGCTCTTACCACCCAGTTCCAATGTGACGGGAACCAGATTTTTCGCAGCTGCCTCCATCACAATCTTGCCTACCGGTACACTGCCTGTAAAAAAGATATAGTCGAATGGCGCGTTAATCAGCGCTGTCGTTGTATCTTTTGCACCATCAAGCACTTGTACGTATGCCGGTTCGAACACGCTCGCAATCATTTCACGTACAACAGCGGACACCGCAGGTGTATTCTCTGACGCTTTGAGCACGGCTGTGTTACCTGCTGCAATAGCACCTACCAATGGTTCGATTAAGAGTTGAAAAGGATAATTAAACGGTCCGATAATCAGAACCGCCCCGTAGGGTTCGGCTATGATATAACTTTTCGAACCCAGGAGCGCCATTTGCGTTTTCACTTTCACGGGTTTCACCCATTTACTCACTTTACGAATGGTGTGTGTGATGCTATCCATCATAAATCCGATCTCGGTTGTGTAGGATTCGAACTCACTTTTGCCCAAATCCCGATAGAGAGCTTCTGTCAGTCTGGATTCGTACTTTTGAATGGCCTGCTTCAGTTGGGTCAGACGGGCAATTCGAGCTTCTGCCGATCTTGTGGCCCCGGAACGAAAGAACTGTCGTTGCTGCTCCAAAATCTGTTCAACTTCCTGTATAGTCGTTGTCATATATACATACTCCTCTACTTATTATTGATCAAGCGTTTAAACTTACGAACCTATAAGACACATGCAAAAGCATGTTTTATCACTATTAATCTACAGACACTCTTCTTCCAAAGCAGTTACCAGTTCCTTCAGCAGTTCCACAGATGCATTCAATGAAGCCGAATAATAACGCTGTGTGCCCTTCTGTTCCACAGATATAAGCCCTTTCTCTAACAACAGCTTGAGATGATGAGATATGGCTGGCCGGGATAGGCTGGATTGTTCGGTAATTTCATTCACCGTCATTCTGCCCTTCTCGGTAAGTGTCAGCAAAATGGATTGACGATGGTTGTCACTTAACACCTGAAATAACGGAATACAGGTTTGAAAAACGCTAATTGCTTTTTGTCCCATAGTTTCACCTCTATACTACTTCTTCTTCATTATTTCTACGTATATTTTCTCTGTTTGATGTCTGTTAGTTTAAACATTCGAACCTAATAAACTGAATTCTACTCTCCATTACCTTGAACTGCAAGTGAATCATCAACTAAATTTAACATAATGCCGATAAAGCGCTTCCATACTACCATACAAGTATGGTAGTATGTCATTGAAGGAGTTGAAGTTGTGGAATATACCCCAAAGTTATCATCCAAAGCCGGTTTGTTGCCTGTTGCGAGCAATATGTCTTTCATGAATAATAAGCAATCTTACTCAACGCGAGATGTCGTTTACTTCACGCTGAAACAACTCATTTTGAGTCTGAAAATGCCTCCGGGAACAGCTATTTCTGAGAAGGAAATTTCGCTGGAGTTCCAGGTCAGCCGGACACCTGTTCGAGAAAGTTTTGTAAGGCTTGCTCAGGAAGGTCTGCTGGAAGTGTATCCACAGCGTGGCACATACGTCTCTCTGATTCAGGTCGATCTCGTTGAGGAAGCACGATTCATGCGTGAACAGCTCGAACGAGCCGTAATCAGGCTCGCCTGCGAGAACTTTCCGAACGAACAGATGATGGCACTTGAACAGAACCTTGCGTGGCAACAGGAATGCAGGGTCAAACCGGATGATGAACGAATGTTCCAATTGGATGAGGAATTCCATAGCACTCTTTTTGCAGGCTGCAACAAAAGCAACACTTGGACTGTTATCCAGCAGATGAATGTACATTTGAATCGAAGTCGCATGTTACGCCTGTCCTCGGACCACCAGTGGGATCACCTGATTGAACAGCACCGGTCTATGGTCAAGGCCATTCAGCAGCATGATGCCGACACAGCAGAGCGACTGATGCAGGAACACTTGCATTTAACTGTCACCGATTTGGCTGTCCTGCAGGATACATATCCGTCCTATTTTCAATGACTGAATTTTTCTTCCTACTATTCATGATGAGGTGAACGTGATGAAAATGGTTTTTCGCTGGTTCGGCGAAGGCAATGATACGGTAACGCTGGATCATATCCGGCAGATTCCGGGTGTTGAAGGTATTGTGTGGGCACTGCACGATGTTCCTGCTGGCGAGGAATGGCCAATGGACAAAATACTCGCTGTCAAAACAGCAGCGGACAAGGCCGGGTTACATCTGGATGTCGTTGAGAGTGTGAACATCCATGAGGATATCAAGTTGGGCCTGCCATCAAGGGATAAATACATTGCGAAATATATTAAAACAATGGAGAAACTGGCTCAAGTTGGTGTGAAGGTCATCTGTTACAACTTTATGCCGATCTTCGACTGGCTTCGCACGGATATGCACAAGGAAATGGAGGATGGCTCAACTGCCCTCTTCTATGAGCACAGTAAACTCGCAGATATAGAACCTCTAGAACTCGTTCGACGCATTACCGAAAACTCCGCACTCACCATGCCAGGTTGGGAACCGGAACGATTGCAGTATTTAACAGGTCTGTTCGAAGCCTACAAGGATGTAACCGAGGATCATATGTGGGAGCACGCACGTTATTTCCTGCAAGAGATTATGCCTACAGCCGAACGGCTGGGGATTCGAATGGCCATCCATCCGGATGACCCGCCATGGCCAATTTTTGGATTACCAAAGATTATTACAAGTCAGGAGAATGTTCGCAAATATTTGAATCTTTATGATAGCCCTTACAACAGCGTGACACTATGCAGTGGCTCTTTGGGAGCGAATGCTGATAATGACATTATCGGGATGATACACGAGTTCAAGGATCGGATTCCATTTGCCCACATTCGTAATGTCAAAATCTACGATAATGGCGACTTTATCGAAACCTCACATCGCAGTCAGGATGGCAGTGTTGATATTGCGGGGGTTGTTGAGGCTTATCACGATATCGGTTATGAAGGTTATGCAAGACCCGACCACGGTCGTCATCTCTGGGGAGAACAGTGCCGACCTGGTTATGGACTCTATGACCGGGCTTTGGGGATCATGTATCTCTGGGGTGTCTGGGATTCCCTGCAAAGGAGGGCAAAAGCATGAGTGAACACCAATATGAACGCTCATCTCGTCTCAATGGCAGAACGGCTGTAATCACTGGAGGTGCCGGAGTGCTATGCCGCTCCATGGCGGAAGAACTCGCTCGGCACGGTGCAAGTGTAGCCATCTTGAACCGTACTGTGTCCAAGGGGCAGGAAGTTGTAGCTGCGATTGAAGCTGCCGGTGGCAGAGCGATTGCTATTGCCTGTGACGTAACCCAGGCCGATAGTGTGCAAGCGGCGGCAGATGCTGTGCTGGAACAGCTTGGGCCATGCGACATTCTTATCAATGGCGCGGGTGGCAATAACGCCAGTGCCAACACCACGAATGAAATTTTCAGATTGGAAGATCTGGAAAAGAGCGATGTCACTACATTTTTCGATGTAAGTGTAGAGGGATTTCGTCAGGTGATGGATCTGAATTTTGTCGGTTCTCTCATCCCCACTCAGATCTTTGCAAAACATATGATAGAGCGCGATGTTCCCGCTACTGTCATAAACATTTCTTCCATGAGCGCCCCATCGCCCATGACGAAAGTTCCAGCGTACAGCGCTGCGAAGGCAGCCATTAACAACTTCACGCAGTGGCTCGCCGTTCATCTGGCCGAATCGGGTATTCGTGTCAATGCTATTGCACCCGGGTTCTTCCTGACTGAGCAAAACCGTAATCTATTACTGCAACCAGACGGCTCACCAACGGAACGTTCCAGTAAAATTATTGCTCATACACCCATGCGCCGCTTTGGCAAACCGGAAGACCTGCTTGGCACGTTGATGTGGCTTGCGGATGAAAGACAATCCGGCTTTGTCACTGGCACAGTCATTCCGGTAGATGGCGGATTTATGGCGTATTCCGGTGTTTAACGATGTCTTACACAGACACTCCGATAAAAGAACAACCTTCCAATCGCTGTTATCCCCAGATTTTATCGATTCACTTTTCAGAAGGAGAAATCCGGGGATAAAGGCGAGCGCTTCGCTTTTTCAGGTTTTTTCTTTCCTCTCCGTTACGTGTAAATGAATCAGTTCAACTAATATAGGTAGTTATTGAAACCGAAGCCTGGGATACATACCCAGGTTTCGGTTTTTTGCGTTCAAGCATAAGATCCTCCAGCATAGGAAAAGCTTGTAACAGAGCTATGGTGAAATAAAGGAAGGTGATACATACATGATGGAAGAAACATGGGTTGTTGCCGTACGGTCTATTATTGCCTTTCTGACCCTGATCATCTATACAAGGGTGCTAGGCAAGCAGCAGATGGGTAACTTGACGTATTTTGATTACATTAACGGCATTACAATTGGTTCCATTGCGGGTACGTTTGCAACCGATCTCTCGTCCAAGGCATGGATTCATTTTGTCGCCTTGACCATTTTCACACTGATCACGATCATTTTTCAGTTCATTACGATGAAAAGTCGCACCCTCTCCAAATTGATGGATTCCGATCCTACCCTAGTGATTCAGAACGGCAAAATTTTGGAACAGAATCTGCATAAAATGCGTGTGAAATTTGACGAACTGACCGTCATGTTGCGGCAAAAGGATGTATTTGATATCACTACACTCGACTATGCAATCATGGAGCCCGATGGCAGTCTCTCCGTTGTGTTAAAACCTGAGCATCAGCCTGTTACCGCCAAAGATATGCATATGCATCCCCCGAAAAGCAAGCTGATGACCGAACTGATCATTGATGGTGTTCTGATCAAACAGAACCTTTATGAGAGACATAAGGATATCCAGTGGCTTACCGAACAACTGAAAAAGAAAAAAGTGACGATTCAGGACATTGCATTTGCTGCCATTCTACCCAATGACAAATTGTACATTGATCTCTTCGATGATCGTTTTAACGAAAAAGTGGATATGGGTGACTATGAAGGACCATTCTAAATGTTCACATTGCGGGAGGTGGTTGAATGAAAACACGTTTCTGGTTGCTATATGTACTTCCGATCTTCCTCATTCTTGTGTTCGTTGCAATTATGGCTAGCGGATCTTTTCTCAAAAAGCCCTTTGGCACCGATGATCGCTTGCTTGAATCTATACAAACATTAGAGAAACAGGTTGAGGGTAAAAAATGGACTGAAGCCAAGTCTCAAGTCGATTACGCAATGCAGGCCTGGGAAAAAATCGTCGACCGCATTCAGTTCAGTGTGGAGCGTGAAACAATATATGATATTCTGGGCACCCTTGCTCGGATCAAGGGCGGCGTTGCGGCAGAGGATGATAAGGCGATTATGGAAGAGATTTATTACTTTTATGTGTTATGGGATAATCTTGGAGATTAGGTTCAATATCTTTAATATCAGATGTAAGTCCATAAACAAAAGGCACTATCCTTTTATGAAGAAAGGAAGTGCCTTCTTTGCTTTTATATAACTTATATCCGTTACGCTCTTCGTAATCCCCGAGACCGTGTCGATCGCGAAGTGCCTTCTTTGCGGAAAAAGAGACCGAGTGCTCCCTTGGCACACCACAGTGCAAACAAAGCGAACAACGTGCCCCAGAATAGCGCCGGAAGGAATGTCTGCTGAGCGAGATTCGCTGCATCCCCTGCCCGTGAAGGTTGAGTCCAGGACATCAGTCCAACGTATACAGCACTAACAACCGACTCTTCCAGCGTAAGAAACGCCAGTAACAGATAATAGAACTTCACGATCTTGGCGCCAAAAATCATAATGACAACGTTCAGTACGATGAACCCGGTCAGCCATAACATGCCGAACTCCCCTCTTACATATAACAGGAGTGACACCAGAGCGACAGCCGTCATAATACCGAGTCCCCACATGTGCAAGCCTTTGCGGTATAAGTAAAACAACAGTAAGGCGAACAGTGATGCACTGATATATCCCGCCAGAGAAACCAGGATCGATCTGCCTGGCGTCAGCATGGAAGAGTAAGTTACACCACTATGATCAGCGTATAATTCAATGCGCAGCACTTTACCGGACAATACTAGTGTCATTAGTGCATGACCGAATTCGTGAATCATCGTATCCAGGTTACGGAACAAGGACGAAAATGGGATGAATCGTGTAAGAAAGACGGAGCCTAGTAGAAAAAGTATCGTTTTGACCCACTTATTCAATCGTGCCATACCTCCTTCACCTTCAAATAAACAAGCCTATCCTTTATACTACGCTTTTTTCACTCGATTCGTTTCGGCTTCCAAACTGTAGGGCACAGTGCTCCATCCACCAGCAGAAGCTCCGATTGTGTCCAATGAAAAAAGAAGACAGATCATAGCGGCCCTTTTCGGCCTCTAGCGTAACGAGCAGTCGATTCCGCATCCGACGGAGAGCATAGTGTACGAATTGATCTGCAACCTCACTTTGTATCAGGGTAACATAAGCATAAAGGGAATGATCGACAGGTTCATCAAGCGGGCTCACCCCTGCACATGAAAATTCCGTCCTCACGCCCGCACTCTGAAGTATGGACAATGCCTTCACGAGTTCGGCATCAACTTCAACACCGTTCCAAATCTCTATTTTCTTCGCGGATACTGTATGTTTGTCACGTTCCGTCCAGTGCATCAGCTCCAGCTTCCGCCGTCTCCACAGATGGGCAGGCTGTTCACTTAACAGCACTTCATGTTCCTCATTTAAATTCATGCAATGCGTCCTCCTGTTCTCCTCGATCCGGTCACCTTATTCAACAAAGAGAGAGCACATCCCTGTGCTCTCTGCTTTGCAAAAAGGCAAGGAATGGCGATCCATTCCTCAGCATGTTGTATTATTGTACCTTTTTCGGTGATAGGCATCAAATCGATCTTTTATTATTCGTTCAGCGCCAGTTTCAGAGCCTCCAAATTTTGTCTCATCACGCTGATGTAGTCCATTCCCTCCGCTATCTCTTCCTCGGTAAGTCCCTCAATCGGGTTCAATACAGCCGTTTTGGCTCCCACTTCACTCGCGATCGTCTCAGACACTTTGGATGAAACCAGTGTTTCGAAGAAAATGGTCTTCACCTGATGCTCTTTTGCAAAATCAATGACAGATGCCATCTGCGCTGCTGAAGGTTCTTGCTCAGGAGACAACCCTGCGATGGGCACCTGTTGCAATCCATATTCCTTGGCAAGGTAGCCAAATGCAGCGTGTTGTGTGATGAAATCCTTGCGTTTGCTATCCGTCACAGCCGCCTTGAAGTCCTGATCCAGTGACTCCAGTTGAGCAATGTAAGCATCTGCATTCTGCTTGAACTGTTCAGCATGTTCCGGGGAAGCCTGCGCCAGTCCTGCTTCAATATTGCGCACTTCTTTTACAGCCAATGCAGGTGACAGCCATACGTGGGGATCAAGTCCACCGTGATCGTGATCATGTCCTTCTTCTGCCTCGGCGTCATGATCGTGGTCGTGTTCTTCAGCAGTTGCTTCATCTGCATGATCGTGGTCGTGTTGTTCTGTAGTCGCTTCATTCGCATGGTCATGATCGTGGTCATGTTCTGTTGCCTCTGAATCTTCATGATGGTGATCATGCTCTCCACCTTCAAGCAGGTTGATGCCCTTGCTTGCTTCCACCTGAATGAGCGAAGCGTTGCTTAGACTTCCGGTGACCTGATCCATCCATGATTCCATACCCGCACCGTTGTATACAAGCAAATCCGCTTTTTCAATGCTGGCAATATCTTGTGGTGTGGGCTCCCAATCATGAGGCTCCATTCCTGCTGGAACGAGGGTATGCACCTCTGCCAGATCACCTGCCACATTTTTGGTGAACTCGTACATCGGGTAGAAGCTGACCTGCACGTTTAATTTTGCGGTTTCCGTCTCGACTGGAACGGAAGTGCCTGTCGAAGCTGTATTTGCATCAGAAGCGGATTTTTGTCCGCAGCCTGCGACGATAAGTGTAAGACTAAACAACAATCCGAGCGTAGCTTTTTTACTGAATTTCATGTGGTGTATTCCTCCTAGAATGGTTGACCAGAATGACGTGCTGTGATTTCGTTTGTTTTCGGTGACGCTTGCGGTTATATCGTGCAATCAGCTTTTGCGCTGATATTCCAGTCAATAGGATGACCAACAGGATGAGTGCAATTGTTCCTCCCGGTGGTGTATTTAGATGGTAAGATGTTGTGAGCCCGCTAAAAATACCGATTAATCCTGTAATTACCGCGACAATAATCGCTGCTGTAAAACTGCGAGACACTCTCAGTGCCAAGGCAGCAGGTAATACAATGAGAGCAGACACCAGCAACACACCGACAATCGGCATCGCTGAAGCTACAGTCATTCCTGTCAGAATGGCAAATGCAAACGATAAACCTCTCACTTGAACGCCTCCAATGGAAGCTGTCTCTTCATCAAACGTAAAGCTATAGAGCGGTCTTCGGAGTATGATGAAAAAAAGCAAACCCGTGACACATACACCTGCCATCAACCACAACTGCATATCGCTAACCGCGACAATTGATCCAAATAAGTATGAGCTGAATGTTTTGGACAGATTCGTTTTCAGACTCATCAATACCACCGCAAGGGCTAGCCCCGAGGTCATAATGATTGCAACAGGAACCTCGCTATAGGTTCGGTAACTTCGACGCAGTTGTTCAACCAGTAATGCACCGATAATGGCAATGGCGAATCCGCAGATGACCGGGTTAAGATTCATGACCGAACCTAGCGCCACCCCTGCGAGTGAGACATGGGATAACGTGTCTGCCATAAGGACTTGCCTTCTGAGCATCAGATAGACACCCAGAATCGGAGCTATGACCCCAATCAGTCCACCTGCCCAGAAGGCACGTTGCATGAATTCGTACTCAAACACTGCCATTCCTCACTTTCTTGCCGCTCCAGGGTAATGGTGCGGTCCAATCGATCTCCCATTTCTTCCAGCCCGTGAGTAACCATAATAATCGTTAATCCATGAACATCCGCATAATGGCGCATCAGATCGTAGAAGCCCTCTCGGCTGCGTCGGTCCATTCCCGTTGTCGGCTCATCCAGTACCAGAACCTGCGGTTGCCCAGCCATGGCTCTGGCAATACAGATCCGCTGTTTCTGTCCACCGGACAGCTCACCAACACGTGTTTTCCGATATTCCCACATGCCGACCTCACGCAAACTGCGTTCAACGATGGCATCCTGCTCCAATGTAAATCTGCGGAATAGTCCTAGTCTGGTATAACATCCCGATCGTACCAGCTCATTCACCGTGCTGGGAAATCCACTATTAAACGATGCCACCTGCTGAGGCACATAACCGATATTGGACTTGTTCCCACGTTTCAACTGCGGACTCATATGTATCGTGCCGCTCCAGGGCTTCAATAGCCCCAGCAGCAGCTTTAACAGGGTTGTTTTGGCAGAACCATTGGGACCTGTGATGCCTATGAACTCTCCCACATGGATATCCAGCGACAGTTGATCAATGACCGGCTCTTTGCCATATCCAAATACAACATCACGCATGGAGGATAGTATCATGCCTTTCCCTCTTTTCGTAAGTATTACGATTTAAAAACAACAAAAAAATTTTATCTGGTTTCCCGGTGGATCGTCATTTTCTTCAAACGTGGGGAATACTTCTTCATCTCAAGTCTCTCTGGATGGTTACGTTTGTTCTTGGTTGTTGTATAGTTACGGTCCCCGCACTCGGTGCAGGCTAAAGTTACAATGACTCTCATGGTTGTTGCCTCCTCTTATTTAATCGTAATTATTACTATTTAATGATATTAGCCTATGCTTTTTCGTTTGTCAACTCCACGCTGGAAAAGGATCTTTCAGTTCACGCCAGTTCATCCCCATTTCCTCCTCCGTAAGAAGGGTCTCATCCAATGTACGTTCAATCTCTACCCGATCCATATCAATGCCGATAAATACTAATTTGGTTACCCGGTCACCCCACTTATCATCCCAGTCTGGTATGCTTGGCAGCGTGTCGCCAAAATGAAGTTGCCTTTCCTCCTCACTCATCGCACCTACCCATATTCCTGCTGGCGCAAGCTGCTTCGATGTGCCTGCATGACTGAAAGAGATCGCCATATGGTTCCTTGTTGCCAGCCACATCAGGCCTTTGGATCGCACGATATTATCTGGCCATTTCGCAATCCAACGCAGCAATCGTTCCGGGTGGAATGGACGTTTACGATGATAGACAAATGAATGAATTCCATATTCTTCAGTCTCCGGGGTATGTTCCTCTTTCATTAATTCGCGGATCCAACCCGCGGACTGGCTTGCTTTTTCGAAATCAAAACGTCCCGTATTCATTATCTCTCTCGGATCAATCTGCCCATGTGTCGTGCGAATGAGCTTGGCCTCCGGTTGCATGGCGTGTAACGCCTTCTCAAGCTTCGTCAGTTCTTCTTCTGACACCAGATCACATTTGTTCAGAATCAGCACATCACAGAATTCCACCTGATCCGTCAGCAGATGAACGATTCCGCGAACATCGTCTTCCCCCGCTTGCTGTCCACGGTCCTTCAATGTTTCTTTGGAATAAAAATCACGCCAGAACTGGGCAGCATCAACAACCGTAACCATAGTGTCCAGACGAGTGAATTTCGTCAAATCAATGCCAAGTTCCTCGTCGATATACGTAAACGTCTGCGCGACAGGTACCGGTTCACCAATCCCAGTGGATTCGATCAATATGTAGTCAAAAGAACCATCAAGCGCCAGCCGCTCAACTTCTTTCAGCAGATCCTCCCGCAATGTGCAGCAGATGCAACCATTGGACATCTCTACAAGCTTCTCATCAATGCGCGATAACCCTCCACCATCTCGTATTAAACCTGCATCGATGTTAACCTCACTGAGATCATTGACGATAACAGCAACCCGCATCCCCTCGCGGTTATGAAGCACATGATTGAGAAGTGTCGTTTTGCCTGCACCCAAATATCCACTAAGTACGGTTACTGGAACCCGCTGTTGAACCTGTTGATCTGACATTTCTGCTTCCTCCACTCTGTTTAAGTCGTGACTTTAATCGTAATTATTACTATTAAGGCTGATCAATCCGAACTATACCGCAATTTTCTTTAGGTTGTCAACTCTAATATGATGAAGAATCTTGATTAATCGTAAAAATGTTGATTAGAACATAGGAATGATGTATGTTGCCGCACGTACAAGCATATATTTTAGCAAAGTCCTAGTTATGGAGGTCTGTTTCATGAAAATGGCAGCCAATTTGAAGCTCCTGTCCTTGCTAATTCCTTGTGCATTTCTTGTTCCCGTGTTGATCACAATGGCTCCAGACCTGAAGGAAGCATGGAACAGTGAAGCTTTGCAAAATATGAAAACCGTATTCATAGGTATCTTTCTTGAAGCTGCACCTTTTCTGCTCATGGGTGTGTTATTGTCTTCGCTCATGCAGTGGTTTGTATCCGAAGAAATGGTCCGCAAACTCACGCCCAAGAATCCGATCGGCGGTGTGCTGGTCGCAGGGTTGCTCGGTATTATTTTTCCCATCTGCGAATGTGGCATGATCCCTGTGGTGAGAAGGTTGATGCACAAAGGCATGCCAGCCTATATCGCAGTTACGTTCATCTTGAGTGGTCCCGTAGTCAATCCCATCGTATTTACCGCAACCTTGCTCGCCTTTCCCTCCCATCCTGAGATTACCATTGCCCGCATGGGACTGGCCTTTGCCGTAGCAGCTTCCATAGGCATGCTTGTGTATGTGTTTGTTCGTCGAAATCCCCTTCGGTTGCCAAAAGTCGCAGTGACAGAGGTCAAGACACATCCTGGGTTTAAAATGGCGCAACCTCACGCGCACGCAAATGCACATGATCATAAACATGTAAAAAACTGGCGCAGCTTCTTCATTCACGCCGGAGACGAATTCGTCGATATGAGCAAATATCTGGTGATCGGTGCCCTGATTACAGCCTGCATCCAGACATTCATTAGCCGCAGCGATCTCATCTCACTTGGCAATGGTCCTGTTGCCTCCTATGTGTTCATGATGGGATTTGCATATGTATTGTCTCTCTGCTCCACGTCTGATGCGTTTGTGGCTTCTGCGTTCTCACATACGTTTGCACTTGGGCCGCTGGTATCCTTCCTTGTGCTTGGTCCAATGCTGGATTTCAAAAGCACCCTGATGCTGCTCTCGACCTTCCGTACCCGGTTTGTTATTGGTCTAAGTCTAGCCATTATCACGCTCGTCTTCGCCGGCTCGTGGTTGATTAATCTGCTGGTCTAAAGGTTGAGCAACATACTTCATGACCTAAATGATTAATCTCATAAACTTTCATCCTGACGATTAATAGAAATGAGGTGATGTTATGAACCACACGATCTATACGATGACCAAACCTCCTGTTCCAAGGTCACACGTCATCCAATGGCACAACTTGATCCGTGCGGTCTGGATCGGCGGTCTTGCGGTATACATTATACATTTGAATTCAAGTGACTCGCTTCATTATTATTTGGCTCCTACCATGCAAAAACTGCTATTATGCTGCCCTGTTCCCTTAATGTTTATTGCAGTTATCATGGCCTGGCATGGACTGTTCAGTAGTAACGAAGTTCATTGCGATTGTGAACATCCACCTCCTTCTGGTTTCCTACGCAGCTCGTTGGTATATGGTCTGATTGCTATCCCCTTGTTGCTGGGGTTTCTGTTACCTGATCGGGCGCTCGGCAGCTCCATGGCCAGTCAGAAAGGAATGTCTCTCACCTATGCCCCTCCCGAGATTCGTCGAAAAGAGCCTTTACCTGATCCAGCAACGCAATTGAATGTACAAGATCACACACAAAAACCAACGACCGTTCAGCCTGCATCGGCTACCAAAGTACAATTCATTCCCCCAGACGAGTATAGCCGCGAATTCGCTGAACTGGCGGAGAAGTTGTATGCAGAACAGGTCATCCGAGTCTATCCCGAGATCTTCTCTGAAACCCTCGGCACGATTGATATGTTCCAGCGACAATTTGCAGGCAAAGATATCTCCTTAACCGGATTCGTTTATCGGGACAAAAGCATGGATCATGAATCACATTTTGCGCTGGGACGATTTCTCGTCATGTGTTGCCCCGCGGATGCAGCTCCCTTTGGCGTGATGATCCACATCCCAGAAGCGGATAGCTTCCCTACAGACAGCTGGGTGCAAATCGATGGCAGCATCGGTTCAGCACAGGTGAACGGTAAGGATACGATTGAGATTCGGGCAATAAAGGTGACACCTGTATCCGAGCCATCCACGCCTTATATTTATACCAACGCAGATTCAGTGATGGCGTATGAGAAAATAAAAAAACAATAATTGCTAATATTAACAGTGCACGCCTTAATGAAAAAAAGCCCCAAAGCTATGGATTACATCGCTTTGGGGCTTTCATGTTTAGTCAGATACGAGATTACATCTCGTCTGCTCTGATTGTATTATTCCGTTACGATATCATGAACCAATACAGGAGCATCAGCATGATCCGCAATTGTAATGTTTTCTTTGATCTTCGCAATGACGTCAGCTACGTCTTCACGATTGGCATGGATCGTTACGAGGGACTCACCAGCTTTGACTGGGTCACCGACTTTTTTGTTCAGCATCAGACCAACTGCGAGATCGATCTCGGACTCTTTCGTTGCACGGCCTGCGCCGAGCAGCATTGCTGCAGTTCCGATCTCGTCAGCTACGATTCCGGCAACATAGCCGTCTTTGTCTGCTGGGACTTCAACCAGATATTGTGCTTGTGGCAAACGATCTGGATGATCCACAACCGAAGCGTCTCCGCCTTGGTTTGCCAAGAAATCTTTGAATTTCTCCAATGCTTTACCGTTCTGGATCACTTCTTTCAATTTCTCCTCAGCGTGCTCCAAGGAATCTGCCTTGCCAGCAAGGAATACCATCTGACGTCCAAGAGCCAGACACAGTTCTTCCAGATCTTTTGGCCCTTTACCTTGCAGGGTGAGGATGGCTTCTTTTACTTCAAGCGCGTTACCAATCGCCAAGCCCAGTGGTTGGGACATATCGGAGATAACAGCCATCGTTTTGCGTCCAACATTGTTACCGATGCTTACCATGGCATGTGCCAATTCTTTAGCATCTTCCGTTGTTTTCATGAATGCACCAGCACCTGTTTTAACATCCAATACGATTGCATCAGCACCTGCTGCAATTTTCTTACTCATGATGGAGCTGGCGATTAATGGAATGGAGTTAACGGTAGCTGTTACGTCACGCAGTGCATAGAGCTTTTTGTCTGCAGGCGTAAGGTTACCACTTTGTCCAATAACTGCAACCTTATGTTCGTTTACGAGACGAATGAATTCTTCTTTTTCAAGCTCTACGTGGAAACCAGCAACGGATTCCAGCTTGTCTGTTGTACCACCCGTGTGACCAAGTCCACGTCCGGACATTTTGGCAACAGGAACATCCAGCGCAGCAACAAGCGGAGCGAGTACCAGTGTTGTTGTATCGCCCACACCGCCTGTGGAGTGCTTATCTACTTTGATACCTTCGATAGCGGACAGGTCGATCGTTTCACCTGAATTCACCATCGACATCGTCAGGTCGGCACGTTCTTTGTCTGTCATATCTTTGAAAAATACTGCCATCGCCCAAGCGCTGACTTGATAGTCTGGGATTTCTCCTTGTGTGTATCCTTGAACAACAAAATCAATCTCAGCTGTTGTCAGTTCTTTTCCGTCGCGTTTCTTGGCAATAATGTCTACCATTCTCATGATGATCTCTCCTTGTATGTGTATTGATTGTATAGAACACTTTGTTGTTTGTCCGTTCCGGCTCCGGATCGTTCCTTCGATCGCTGTTGTCTCCAAGTTTTTTTGATTCCATTTGCAATGGAGAAAACTCGGAGACAAAGGCGAACGCTTTGCTTCTTCAGAATCGATTCCGGTTCCTTCACTCCGTGCTTAAAACAAAAGTTTCGATTAAAATCAAATGATGTTTGAATATAAAATACAACAATTACAGTGTGATTGCTGTGTCCAGGGCAACTACCATCATGTCGTTAAACGTTTTTTGACGCTCTTCGGCAGATGTTTCTTCGCCTGTCAGCAAGTGGTCACTTACCGTCAGGATGGTCAGTGCGTTAACACCAAACTTGGCAGCGATAGTGTACAATGCTGTTGTTTCCATCTCCACGCCGAGTACGCCGTGTTTCATCAACTTCTCGGTTACGGAACGGTCATCGCGGTAGAAAGAATCGGAGCTGAACACGTTACCGACGTGAATTTTCATACCTTTAGCTGTTGCACGGTCATATGCTTCTTTCAGCAGGGAGAACGTAGCGATTGGTGAGAAGTCATATCCACCAAATACATGTTTGTTCATGCTGGAATCTGTACATGCTGCTTGTGCAAGGATAACGTCACGTACACGTACATGCTCCTGCATACCGCCACAAGTTCCTACACGAATCAGGTTTTTTACGCCATATTCGCTGATCAATTCGTTAGCATAGATTGCAAAGGACGGAATTCCCATCCCTGAACCTTGCACCGAAATCCGGTGTCCTTGATATGTACCTGTGTAACCGAGCATTCCACGAACTTCGTTGTAACATACAACATCTTCAAGGTACGTATCTGCAATATATTTCGCGCGCAAAGGGTCTCCTGGCAATAGGATCGTTTCTGCGATATCCCCGGGTTTTGCTCCAATATGTGTACTCATGAATGAATCTCCTCCAGTTATACAATTAGTAGTCTATTATGATGGCAGGACCGGAGCAGCCCAAGCTACTCCGACCTCCCCTATCCAGTTTTTGAAAAACTTATTTCAAATCCTTCAGGAAGCTGGTACCGTGTTCCGGCATTTTCACTCCAAAGTTCTCGGCTACGGTTGCGCCAAGGTCAGCAAATGTGCTGCGCAGGTCAAGCTTTTTGCCCTCGCTGAAGCGCGGAGAGTAGGCAAGCAGTGGTACATATTCACGTGTATGGTCTGTACCACGGTATGTTGGATCGTTACCATGGTCAGCTGTGATCAGCAGCAGATCATCGTTGGTCATTTTGGCAAAAATCTCTGGCAGCCGTGCATCATAGTCTTCAAGTGCCTGAGCATATCCTTGCGGATCACGACGGTGACCGTACAGGGCATCAAAATCAACCAGGTTCAGGAAGCTGAGTCCAGTGAACTCTTCATCCATCGTTTCAGACAACTTGTCCATGCCATCCATGTTAGAAACGGTACGAACAGCCTTGGTTACACCTTCGCCATCATAGATATCTGCGATTTTACCCAAAGCAATCACATCAAATCCGCTATCTTGCAGTTCATTCATAACCGTACGACCAAAAGGTTTGAGCGCATAGTCATGACGATTCGCAGTACGTTTCCAGTTACCCGCTTCACCTACAAATGGACGTGCAATAATGCGGCCGAGCATATACGGATCTTCAAGTGTAATCTCACGGCAGAACTCACAGATCTCATACAGTTCTTTCAACGGAACAACGTCCTCATGTGCTGCAATTTGCAGAACCGAATCCGCGGATGTGTAGACGATGAGCGCGCCAGTTTCAACATGCTCTGCACCCAGTTCATCCAGAATTTCAGTGCCACTTGCCGGTTTGTTGCCAATTACTTTGCGGCCCGTTTTCTCTTCAATACGCTGAATCAACTCATCGGGAAAACCATTCTCGAACACACGGAAAGGTGTATCAATGTAAAGACCCATCAGCTCCCAGTGACCTGTCATTGTGTCTTTGCCTCTGGATGCTTCCTGCATCTTGGTGTAATACGCTTTAGGTGCATCCGCTACAGGGACACCCTCGATTTCTTTGATGTTGGACAGTCCGAGACTGGCCATGTGAGGCATTTTCAGACCTCCGCGTTCACGTGCAATGTGACCAAAGGTATCTACATCAAAATCATCAAATTCTGCTGCATCCGGCGCTTCGCCGATCCCTACAGAATCCATAACGATCAGATGTACTCTTTTGAATGTTGACATAACTTTAAGCACTCCTTCCAAATAATCCAGCTTACAAGAACAGTCCAGTAATAATCGCTGACAGCACGCTGACGAGCGATGCACCGTAAAGCAGCTTCAGACCGAAGCGGGCGACCACATTACCTTGCTTCTCATGGAGTCCCTTCACCGCACCAGCAATGATACCGATGGAGGAGAAGTTGGCGAACGACACGAGGAAGACGGATACGATACCCGTTGTTCTGGCAGACATTGCAGTCTCCTTCAGATTAAGCATAGCGACGAATTCGTTGGATACCATTTTGGTTGCCATAATACTTCCTGCCTGAATCGCTTCTTTCCATGGAACACCCATGATGAAGGCAAATGGTGCAAACACATAACCGAGTAGCTCTTGGAACGAAATGCCAAGCACCGAGCTGAAAACTCCGTTAACAAGTGCAATCAAGGCAACAAAACCGATTAACATCGCAGCTACGATGATAGCAACTTTGAATCCATCCAGGATGTACTCGCCGAGCATTTCGAAGAACGATTGTTTCTCTTCATCCTGCACTTCCAATATATCTTCTTCTTCCGTCACCCGATAAGGGTTAACGATCGAAGCAATGATAAAACCGCCAAACAGGTTCAGTACAAGAGCTGTAACCACATATTTCGGCTCGATCATGGTCATATAAGCACCAACAATGGACATCGAGACCGTGGACATCGCCGAGGCACACAAGGTGTACAGCCGATGTTTTGGCAACAACCCAATTTGTTTTTTCACAGAAATGAACACTTCAGATTGCCCCAATACAGCCGAAGCAACCGCGTTATATGATTCCAGTTTGCCCATTCCGTTGATTTTGCTTAATACCAGACCAATATATTTTATAACAAAAGGTAAGATTCGGATATACTGCAATATGCCAATTAGGGCAGAGATGACAACAATCGGCATCAATACGCTGAGGAAAAACGGCGCCCCCCCGCTCTCTGCACCTACGGTAGTTAAACCCCCAAATACAAATGCGATACCTTCATTCGCATAGTCGAGTAAACTTTTAAATACGGTCGCGAAACCGCCAATTAAAAAAGTACCCACTCCTGTATTCAACAGAGCATAAGCTAGTATAATTTGTAAAACAATCATGATAGCCAGCGGCCGGTAACGTATCTGTTTTTTGCCGTTGCTTGCGATATAAGCCAGTCCAAAAACAACGAGTAAGCCGATAATGGCAATTAGAAATTTCATTTGATCTCTCCTTTGAAGGTAGTTAAGCCGGATGTGGAAATTCAGCTCAAAGGGCTCTTAAGCATTCTTATCAGTAATCTTTCAGAAAACTTATGAAGCGCTTACAACAAGTTCCGTTAATTAAAATATAAGTGTAATTTGTATTCCCTGTACCTGAGTCGAACGCCCAAGTACAGAGAATATAATATTACTTTTATTTATTAAGCTTTTTCTTGATAAGATCTTTTGCTTAATAAGACGATGAAGACTGACCACCCTGCATAATCTTCACGCCAGAACTAGCACCGATACGAGTTGCACCCGCTTCGATCATTTTCTGCATATCTTCCAGGCTACGTACGCCACCGGAAGCTTTAACGCCAACGTCAGGACCTACAGTACGACGCATCAAAGCGATATCTTCTGGTGTTGCTCCACCTGTGGAGAAACCTGTAGAAGTTTTAACAAAATCAGCTCCAGCTCGCACAGCTGCCTGACAAGCACGTACTTTCTCTTCATCCGTCAACAGACAAGTTTCAATAATAACTTTCACCAAAGCTTTACCCGCAGCCGCTTCAACAACAGCACGAATATCTTGTTCAACGAAATCATCTTTGCCATCTTTCAAAGCACTGATGTTGATGACCATATCGACTTCAGTTGCACCTTTAGCAATCGCATCTTTCGTTTCGAAAGCTTTTGTCTCCGATGTAGATGCTCCCAGTGGGAAACCAATAACGGTGCAGATATCTACGCCAGAACCGTGCAACTGCTCAGCAGCATAAGCAACCCAGCCTGGGTTAACACATACGGAAGCAAACTGATATTGCTTTGCTTCTTCAGTTAACTTGGCCATTTCACTTTGCGTTGCGTCCGCACGAAGCAACGTATGGTCGATCATTTTAGCTAATTGTGGTGTAGTCAATTGAATCTCTCCCTTATCTGAACTAGTTATTTTCTATACACTTACACTAACATGAACATATGTAAAAATCAACTTGAACTTTTGTTCACAGTTACACTTGTATTTCTTCTTCGTTATATTTTCTTCCTAAAAAAGCAAAACATCCGCCCTTTTTGCGTGGCAGATGTTGTCATCCATATCCAATTGAAATTAAATTTGAAATTAAAATCGAAGTAATGCCTGCGCTGTGTACTGGTCCGTGACCAGAATATTTGCGTAATGACCTTTGAGCGCGGCGTGAATGGCTTCAATTTTGCGTTGTCCCCCGGCAACAAGAATTGATTTTTCCTTATTTCTCAACTCGGCTAGATCAATTCCAACGGTTCTGCTGTTAATCTCTTCACTGATCAACTGACCTTCCGCGTCGAAAAAGCGTGAACAAATGTCACCTGCACCGGAGTTCATCAGCAATTGTTGCTCTTCTTCATTGAAGTAACCGAGCCTGAACAATAATGCATCTTCTTTCACAGTACCCACGGTAAACAAGGCAATGTTGGCCTGTCTGCCAAGTTCCACGATTCTACCTATATGCCGATCCGCTTCCACCATGTTTTTCACTTCAATGTTGTCGAAAATAACAGGCAGCGGCAGATACCTTGGTACCGTATGGAATGCCTCAGCGAATAAATGAACAATCTCAGCGGCATACGTATTGACATGGGAGTGGCTTACGCCCCCCTTCAATTGCACGACTTCGACACCCTTGACCTGCTTGGGACGAAGTTGGCGTGCTACAGCATGCATGGTTGTTCCCCAAGTCACCCCGATAATATCTGCATCCTGAACCGTCTCTTGAAGATAATCCGCTGCTCGTTTGCTGATATGCTTCTGTATTTCCTCATCACTCTTCAACGGGGCAAAACACACAAGTGCCGTATCCAGATCATATTTTGACTTAAGTTCTCCGGCAATGATGTCGATATCCTCCAGCGGGTCCATAATTTCAATCCGGACATATCCACGATCTTTGGCGTACTGAAGTAACCTTGATACGGTTGGACGCGACACACCCAACCTTGCGGCAATATCCTGCTGGCTATAATCGGACTGATAATACAATTTCGCTGCTTCAATGCTTAATCGTTGCTTCTCCAGGTCCATTCCCATGTGCGCTCATCTCACTCATCCTATTGTCTTTGGAAAATAAATACTCGTCCTGTATATTATACATGGATTGAGTATCTGGTCACTACATAGCATCCAATTCAGTATCATGATCAATCCATTCATATCCCTTTCTGACGTATAAAACAGGGGAAACGATGCATACTACTGCGGTCGCTTCATCATTGCCAATCGCTTCACCCCATTAATCGCACAGAGAGAGGAAGAACTACATGTCTACCTTATTGTATATTACTGCCCATCCTCATGATCATGAAACCTCCTTCAGCATGGCTACGGGCAAAGCATTTATTGATGCGTATCGTGAAAGTCACCCTTCTGATGAGGTTGTTCACCTCGATCTGTATCGTTCGGATATCCCCCATATCGATGCGGATGTCTTCAGTGGTTGGGGCAAACTGCAATCGGGTAGTGATCTGACTGCCGAAGAGCAGAACAAAGTAAGTCGTTTGAATGAACTGTCGGATCAATTTGCCTCAGCAGATAAATATGTTTTTGTAACCCCGATGTGGAACTTCTCGTTCCCTCCAATTCTGAAGGCTTATGTGGACTCGATCTGCGTAGCTGGCAAAACATTTCGTTATACCGAACAAGGTCCTGTTGGACTGTTGTCTGACAAAAAAGCGTTGCATATTCAGGCTCGCGGTGGTATTTATTCCGAAGGTCCCGCGGCTCAGATGGAATCCGGTCATCGTTACTTAAGCATTATCATGTCATTCCTCGGCGTGCCGAAGCTTGATGGCATTTTTGTTGAGGGGCACAATCAATATAAAGACCGTGCAGATGAGATTAAGCAACAAGCTATAGAGCAAGCACGCACTTTCGCAAAACAGTTTTAAAGAGAGGTAGCTTCATCCCATCTTCTCGGTACTGAAAACCGACCTTTTTGAACACTCACTTAAAGTGTAGTAAACAATTAAAACAAAAATAAAACCCACGTGCGTCCCAGGGATATTCCCAGGAAACACGCGGGTTTTCAATGTATAATCAACCTAGAGCTTATTGATGTCCAGCGCTGGCACGGCTCATGGTTTCAAGTTTACGTGTAATCGCATGACGGTCTACTTTCAATCCCCAGATCATTTCAATAATCTGCTCTTTCTCCTCAGGACTGTCGGCATGCTTCAGTTGCATTAACAAGTCATGCATTTGTTCATTAATGCCTTCAAATTGAATCCATAAATCCTGTCTTACCTCTTTTGAATCCAGATGATGATTCGCATCGACTTCTTCCTTCAATGCTTGCAGAATAGCATCTTTCCATTCGTCATCACCTAGCTGTTTCGCAATGTTCAGGAGATCCAGATAATCGTCAACAAGAAGTGAGTTCAATTCAGCATGTGTTTTCATCGTTTATTGCATCCCCTTTTCGTCTATTTACCAAGTATTATACTCGGTATTTCAGGATATGCAATAGCTGTCGGAAAAAGTTGATTTATGTAGCCTGTCCCTTCAACCTGTGAACAAGCAAATTACACAAGACAAAACCGATCAAAACATACACACCGATCAAACCCACAATGCCTATCCATCCAAGATGACTGTAAAGCAGTCCACCTCCTGTTCCACTTACGCTTGAACCAAGATAGTAGAAAAATAAATACAACGCATTGGCCTGGGATTTGTGCTGATTGGCCACGAGTCCAACCTTCGACGCTTTCTTTCTATTTCAACATGAAAAAAGAGCATTTCACATCCTTTATTCCAACGTTTATCTGGAGGATGCAAACTGCCCTTAAGGTAGTAATATTTTGAATCATGAACACAATCACGAATGAACAAATAAGGTCTCAGGACTTGAGTTGTTGCAGCAACTGCACACGGTATGCTTCACTTTCAAGGGATTGGATTTCCTTGTATTCTTCGGCAGTGAGCACTTTAGGTTCCCCGGCTGCCTTGGCAATCATATACACCTTCGCACTTTCTTCCACTACCTGGGTGCGATAATAGGCTTCGCGGAGGTTTTTACCGGTCGTAACCAATCCGTGATTGACGAGAATGAGTGCCGTATGTTCTTCTACCTTTGCTGAGACTGCATCGGCAAGTTGTTTCGTCGTTGGCAGAACATATGGAACAAATCCGATATCACCTACCAAAGCGGACTGATCAGGGAACAAGTGAGGCAATTCATCAAAAACGAGACTAAGTGCGATCGTATATGCCGGATGCGTATGCACAATGGCTTGAATATCAGGATTCACACGATAGCTGTACAGATGCATCAATACTTCAGAGGAAGGGCGTGTTGCTCCGGCCCGAGTCTCTCCTGTCTCAATATCAATTGCAATCCATTCTTCAGGCTCCAGATCTTCAAGCGCGTAACCACTCGGAGACAACAACATCGTCCCCTCCGAACGGGCGCTCAGATTACCACCTGGGCCTACGACCAGTCCTTGGGCAACTGCTCTGCGGGCATATTTCGTCAACTCTTCCCTTATTTGCTGTTCAGACATGTTTTCTCCACTCCTCATACTTTTCTTTTTAGCATTTTGCGTCAATGCTCATTGCATTAAATCTGTTCATTACCTTTTGATTTGATTCAGACTTTGGTAGTTTTCATAAGCTTCCTGCCACAGCTCTGTATCCTCAGGCTCATAGGTCTCGGGGGAAAAGGAAGCAGCCATGACCTCCCGTACCTCGGCCAAGCTACTCACTTCTCCATGCGCAAGGAATTGCAGCATGCAATTCCCGGCTGAAGTCGCCTCTGCCGGGCCTGCCACCATCGGGACACCGGCTGCATTGGCTGTAAACTGGCATAATAGGCGATTGTGTACACCACCACCAACCATATGAATGACACGAGGTCTTGTACCTGTAATCAACTGCAGTTCATCCAGCGTCTGTCTGAATTCCAGTGCAAGACTTTCCAGAATGCAGCGTACAATCGCTCCAGTCGTTTCGGGCACTGTCTGTCCGGTGAGACTGCATTGTTGCCGTATTCGTTCAGCCATATTCCCTGGCGCCAAATACACGCCATCTCCCGGCGATACATAACTTTGATGCGGCGTTGCCAAGGTAGCCAATTGAATCAGTTCTTCATGTGTAAAAAGTTGATTCTCCCGCTCCCATTGCCGTTTGCATTCCTGTAGCAGCCACAAGCCTGAACGATTTTTCAGGGTGCGTACTTTTCCACTTACCGTCCCTTCATTGGTGAATCCCAATGCACGACTTCGGTCATCCAATACAGGTGTATCACGCTCCACCCCCATCAGAGACCAGGTGCCACAGCTGATAAAAGCGAAATCTGAATCATTCACAGGGATTGCTGCCAAGGCAGATGCCGTATCATGTGAGCCCACAGAGACTACCTGCATCGGTCCAGTCCGTAACTCGGCGCACAACTCATTTGTTAAATCACCCAGCACGGTACCCGGTTGAACGAGTTTTGGAAATAATGTTTCCGGTATACCGAGACGCCCGATCAGATGTTCATTCCAACGCGCCTCGCCTGCATGCAACAGCCCGCTGGTACTTGCAATCGTATACTCACAAGCTTGCTGACCAGATAGATAATAGTGAAATAAATCTGGCATAAACAACATGCGCACATCCGGACGCAAACCTTCGGCCTGCTCTCGTACACTGCCTAGCAATTGGAATACCGTATTGATTTGCTGCGGCAGAACGCCGGACATGGCGTACAGGTCTTCTTCTTTCACAAGGTGCAGAACTTCTTCCATCCACTGCTCATTGCGTGCTTCCCGGTAGTGCCGCGGATTCGAGCATAATCTTCCCGCCCCATCCACCAGTCCATAGTCCACTCCCCACGTATCCACTGCTATAGAACGGACCGATGGAGAGACGCCTTGCGTCCCTTTCACAATGCCTTGTTTTAATTCATGAAAAAGTCGTAAGAAATCCCAATACAATCCGTCCCTCAGCTGCACGGGTTCGTTGTTAAATCGATGCACTTCTTGTAACGAGAGTCTGCTTCCATCAAAAGAACCCCGGACTACGCGTCCACTCCCAGCGCCGTAATCGGCAGCAAGCACATGTGTTGCTTGATCGCCCATTCTTTCAAGCCTCCTTAACTCTACGCGATAAGCCGTATTCGAGTTCTGAACACAGCTTTCAAGAGAACGCCATGTTACCTCATTTCACAAGGAACATGGCGTTTGACAGGAATGGAACTTTATTTTAACGATACAACGGACCAAATACACTGCAAGCACGGTAGTCTGCGCTCTCCGGCTCACTTGTGCCGAACAATCCCCATGCACGCGGACGGAAAATTTCCGTTTCAGGTACATTATGCATATTTACCGGAATGCGAAGCATGGAAGCGAGTGTAATCAGATCAGCACCGATATGTCCATACGAGATGGAGCCATGGTTGGCGCCCCATTGATTCATGACTTCGTAAACGGAAGTAAACGCTCCCGACCCAGTTAGAACAGGTGCAAACCAGGTGGACGGCCAGGTTGGATCTGTCCGCTGATCCAGCGTATCATGCACATCTTCAGGCAGATCGACCGTGTAACCCTGAGCGATTTGCAACACTGGTCCCAGTCCCTTGACCAGATTCAGACGTGTCATCGTTACAGGCATGCCACCTTTGGTCAGAAAATCCGCTGAATAGCCGCCCCCGCGGAAATATTCTACGGATGCCGGTCTCCAGGATGTTGCTTTTAGGCAGTCCTGTACTTCCTCATCTGTAATTTCCCAGAATGGCTTGAGTACAGGCTTACCATCTCTGGACTGTTGTCCAGTGCCATCCAAAGCTGCGGAACCGGAGTTAATCAGATGCAGGATGCCATCCTTCGCGTTTCCTTCCAACTGGTGCCCCGTCACACGCTGTACTGAATCTGGACTCCAATACGTACGCACATCAGCAAAGATCTGTGCCGTATGTGTCAGCAGCGAACCGAATAACATCGATACCCCGTTCAGGCTGTCATTCTCCGTTGCAACCAGATAAGGCGCACGTTTGCCATTCCAGTCAAAGGAAGAATTTAATATCGACTCCAGAAAATCTCCGTTCGGAGAATGATCCGTCCACTGCCGTTGTCCCTGGAAGCCGGATACAATCGCGTGGTGACCCATCGATTCCTCTGTAAAACCAAGCTCTGCCAATCTTGGATTGCCCGCCATCAAGTCACGCACAATTTGGGTCATTTTCACAACGGTCTCCCATTCGTACTCTTTGCGTTTGCGATCCGATTGCAGATGGGCAGCGTTGTTGTCCGGACCTTCGTTACAATTCTCCTTCACCCAGGCCAGTGCGAGCTTATACTCCTCAGGATCGTAGATTTCTTCTTCAATACGACGAGTGAGCTCGCTCATATCCACATATTCGTTGCGCATGCCCAGATACTCTTGGAAAAATGAATCGTTCACAATTGAGCCTGCAATCCCCATGGATACCGATCCAATGGACAGATACGCTTGCCCTTTCAAGGTCGCGGCTGCCAGACCCGCACGGCTGAACCGGAGTAATTTGTCACGCACGTCATCGGGAATTGTTGTATCCCCGCCGTCCTGAACATCCTCTCCATAGATCCCAAAGGCCGGAATCCCCTTCTGAGCATGGGCAGAGAGAACTGCCGCCAGATATACAGCACCCGGACGTTCAGTTCCGTTAAAACCCCAGATAGCTGTTGGAGTGGATGGTGACATATCCATCGTTTCCGTACCATAACACCAGCACGGTGTCACGGTGATCGTTACGCCCACGTTGGAACGGCTGAATAGTTCTGATGCTGCGGCCGCTTCGGCCACTCCGCCAATACAAGTCTCGGCCACAACACATTCCACCGCGGACCCGTCAGGATAACGCAGTTCGGCTGCAAGCAGTTCCGCAACAGATGTCGCCATCCGCATCGTTTGCTCTTCCAGTGACTCCCGAACACCCTTGCGTCTTCCATCAATCGTGGGACGAATACCAATCTTGGGGAAAGCCTGCTTATAACGATAATCCTGATGTGTCATACTGGAATGTCCTCCTTCAATTCGTTTCATAGAATTTGGGTTGAATTGAGAAACCTTCTGTCTGATCCATATGCATTGATTGGAATGGGATAATGACGGAAATACAACCGATACCCGAGTGGCACACAAGAGCTGCATACACAGATTATCAAGAGCACTACTTGAGTGTTGAATGCGTTTACATATTTTAAAAAATAACAATAAACCACTTCATTAATTAGCTATGTATGTAGTTCCTCTATTCAAGAAAATGGAACGTGCATGAGCGAATTCAACGAAATAGTTTATGTAGTAAAAACGTTCAGAACCCTTTAGGGTTATCGGTAACCCTAACATAGCATGAGCCTATCTTGCTGTCAATTGGCATTATCCTATAGAATGGTAAGACTATGTTGCGGAAAGGTTAGATTCTAATGATTACCATTTACGATATTGCCAAAAAAGCCAACGTCTCCGCCATGACGGTCTCCAAGGTCATTAATCATACAGGCCGCATAAGTTCCGCGACACGCGAACGTGTTCAACAGGTGATCGACGAACTGGGTTACATCCCGAACTCCAATGCACGCAGCCTTGTGCTTCAGCGAACCCAGATGCTCTCGCTGCTTATTACGGATATTACCAACCCTTTTTATACAACACTCGCCCGTGGCGCTGAAGATGCAGCCCATCTTCGTGGGTACCGTCTTTTATTCGGCAATAGTGACGAGGATTACCATAAGGAAAAGGACTACGTAGATGCAATTCTGTCAACTCGCGTCGATGGTGTACTCTTTGCCCCGGCAGGAGATCGTTCTCTAACTCATCTGAAACAGTTGCAGGAACGTCACATTCCTTTTGTCTTTCTGGACCGAACCGTCCCTGGCATTACGTCAGATATCATTGCCGGAGATAGCCGGGAAGGTGCAATTGAGCTAACCCGTTATCTGGTGCAATTGGGGCACCGGCGCATTGCTCTGGTCAATGGTTCTTCCGAAGTCTCTACCGCCAGACTGCGGGAGGAAGGTTATATAGAGGGTATGCGTGAGGCCGGAGCTGAGATCGATCCCGAGCTTGTGCTTCGAACCGGGTACCGGAATTTCACCGATGAAGAGGGACTGGATCGACTACTCTCACAACCGGAGCAACCAACAGCCATTTTTGCAGCCAACAACATGCTGGCGATTGGGGTCATCCGGCTTTTGCGCAAACGAGGACTACGTGTGCCAGAAGACATTTCTGTTGTGTGTTTCGACGATCTGGATCTGGCTTCTGCTTTCGATCCTTTTCTGACTGTAGCTGCACAGCCAGCATATGACTTTGGGTTTCAGGGTGTACAGATGCTGATTGACCGGATTGAAGGCAAGGCTCCTTCCGAAGCCCAAACCATTATTCTACCGTCAGAACTGCGCATACGGGCTTCAGCTACTGCTCCACGTGAGCAAAAATAGAGTTAAGCACCAGAGTTGACTAAATATTATCGTGTAAATGATTAGTCCCACTTATCTAGATTAGGTCTCGTTCAAATTCGAAAAATGTACAACATAAACAGGGTGCACCGGAGATTACACTCTGGTTGCACCCTGTTTGATGTTCATTCGTTAGAATGACCCGCTCGTCCGAACCGGTTGGTTCGTCAGGTTCATTCAGTTTCATTTTGGTTCCATCCGAGCCGATATTCTACCGCTCCGACTGTAATGCAAGAGCGACCTCACGAACGAGTCCCGGGAACCATTCCATCAAAGGTTCGAACGTATATCCCGCTTGTTCAGCCTTGGTCGTCTCCATCGTCCATGATTGCTCAATTCCGAAGGGTGACATGTCCTCTTTCACCGTTTCCGTGAGGATCTGGGACTGCATGCCCGTGACCGTCTCGATCAGATGTATCATGGCTGACAGCGTAATTGCACCCTTGGAAGCTGCATTCACCGGACCCGTAATGGACGAGTGTCCAAGCCAAGCAAGAAATCTTGCCGCTTCGGTGGAATTGATAAATCCAATCTCCGCATCCGGATTTGGCATGCCGATCGGTTTTCCTTTTTGCACATGTTCAATATGAAAATGGAGTCTTCTCGTATAATCATCTATTCCGAGTACAATTGGAATGCGCATCGCCACAACCGGGAAATCCGCTTCCTGGAAAAATACAGCCTCCGCAAGCCGTTTGCCTTCTCCATACGAAAAATCCGCCGCACTCCCATACTGTAATGGATATGTATACGGGTCAAAATCCGTTTCCTTGAATCCAGGTCTGGGATCACCGTACACCGAGAGTGTGGATGTCAGGACGTATCTTTTGGTGCGTCCTGCAAAAGCTTCACATGCCGCTTTCGCCGCATCTGGGGAATAACAGATATTGTCGTACACAATATCCCACATGTCTGTCTGCGCAACCTCTGCCAGAGATTCCGGGTCTTCACGATCCATCTTGATTCGGTTTACTTCGGGTCCGAAGTCAACATCCGTTTTACCACGAGTTGCGACTGTGATCTGAGACTTCCCTTCCCACAGCAAGTGATCCACCAGACGTTTACCAAAAAAACGTGTACCCCCAAGTATAAGTACTTTATTCATCCAAAAAACCTCCTATCTTGTTCGATTATGTTTAACAATTTGAAGCATGGTGTGAGCGTTCCGTTGAAACTCATATGAAGTTGGTACTTCGGATACCGTGCACCCACGCTCTTCGAGTATTAATTTTAACTCATCCATGTGCTTGTAACGTTGGCCAGACAGATCCACTGTTGGAAAAATGCGAACCTCTCGTTTGGTCACACGCAGCAGCTCCATTACGGTTGCAACATGAAAATCAACATCCAATCGATCCGCATACGTAAACAGGAAATGGGCGGATAACGTCAGATCGAATTGTTCATCCGCAAAGGGTAGATCCGGGAGCACAGACGCCACATAACGGTCAGGAAACATTCTCATATCTGCGATGCAATCTGTGATGGCACGAGTTCGTTCTTCCTTTAACCCCTGGATTGATCCAAATTGATCCCACACATATATGCTTTGCACCGATTCCATCTGTTTCATCGTATGCTCAATGTCCTGAAATCCCTTTACTTCAAGCTCGTCGATCTCATATTCGTAGGCAATATCCACGGCCATGGGGTCTGCACCCAACTTGCGCGCCTGGCTACTGAATGAACACGCTCCACCTGGACAATCCAGAATGGACTTGCCATTAATCTCCTCCACATTCAGGTTGAACATCTTCATATATTCATCGAAGGTTCTTCCTATGAAAACGATCTGTGTCAGTTCCAAACCAACAGATTCATTGGACTGCTGATCTTCTCGGCTGTTCTTCTGATCATCTCTAATGTTGCTCTGCTCATCTCTGCTCATCTCGTCTCAGCTACCTTTCCTGTTTTTGAATCAATCGTTAGGGAACACAAGCCCAATCTGCTTCCGAATCTGATCCATGACCTGCATCGTAACATAAGAACGTTCATACGTGTTCATGTCGGATTCCTTTTTGCCTTCCTGAACCAGATTCACGAACTCCTCCACTTCATAATACATCGCCGGATGGTTTTGTTCGACTGTGAGCTGCTCCACCGTACCGTCATTGTAACGTATCTCTGCATGTTCCGGTGAGCCAATCTTATCAATGATGATGCTGCCCAGTTCCCCCATAATTTCGCTTGGTACATGAGAATTGGAGATTTTGGAGTATGTAACAACCGCATCCATCCCATCATAATCCAGTAGCACACTGCCTTGTCCATCCACACCAGATTCCAGCATCATCGCTTGGGATTGAACCCGATTAGGTGCACCGAACAACGTAATCAATGGATAGAGACAATACACACCGAGATCCATTAACGCCCCATTAGCGAGTTCAGGCTTGAACGCGTTCAGGACAATCCCCTCTTTGTACTTGTCATAACGCGAAGAATACTGAGAGTATCCTGCTACATACTTGCGGACAGGACCGATTTTATGCAGGCTCTTCTGCACCATTTTGAACTGGGGAACAAGGGTCGATTTCATCGCTTCCATGAGCAGAACCTCGTGTTCTCGTGCTGTATCGATTATGCTCCGAACTTCGGCGCTATTTGCAGCCAGAGGTTTCTCGCACAATACATGTTTACCGTTTCTCAGAAAAAGCTCAGCCTGCTCTGCATGAACCGTATTCGGTGTTGCAATGTAGACTGCATCAATCACATCACTTGCCGCCAACTCTTCCAGATCGGTGAAACGGTGTTCAACATCATATTTATCTGCGAATGCATTAGCCTTATCTTCAGTTCTTGAATACACGGCGGTTAATTTGAAACCTTCAACCTGTGCTGCGGCTTCAAGAAGCCTTTCTGTAATCCAGTTGGTACCCACTACTCCAAAACGAACCATGCTTACCTACCTCTTTCATCTATAAATTTCATTTGAGATATAAACCACTTCCATCCTATATATTGTAGCTCATATTTCGTTCAGATTGAAGGAAGGTACTTTATCCCAGATATTGATATCTTGCTTTTTAAGTTGAAACTTCGTCAATCCCTTGGAATTAGGGGTATAATTGGAGATGAGGTGATCACCGTGGAAAGTCCAGATCAAGATCGCATACTGCCCGAATCTATAGATGAAAAATACTGGCATGCCGTCATCAACAACGATAATTCTTATGATGGAACGTTCTTTTACGGTGTGCAAACAACGGGCATTTTCTGCCGACCTTCCTGTAAGTCCAGAGCACCCAAAGCTGAAAATGTGCTGATATTTCAACATGTCGAAGAAGCGTTGGCACGAAAGTTCAGACCCTGCAAACGTTGTAAACCAACAGGCGAGCGTGTACCTGATCAGGAGTGGATATACGGGATCACGGATTACATCGAACATCATTACGCCGAACCTCTAACCTTGGATGTCCTTGCCACTGTAAGTCATGGCAGTCCTTATCATCTGCATCGTGTGTTCAAGCGGATTACAGGCCGCACACCGGTTCAATATATTCAGGATAAACGAATTACCGAAGCCCGGAAGTTGCTTGAACATACCGGACTTACCGTCACCGATATTGGCCGCCATGTCGGTATACCTAACTCAGCTTATTTCATCACTGTATTTCGCAAACACACAGGTCTCACACCTGCATACTACCGCGAAAGGCATGAGAACTTATGAAGACAAATCTTACTTACAAAGTACCCAAAACGTTACTCAACAAGGGGACAGGGTTCCTTAATGGATATACACATACGCTGAATCCTTACACAGGCTGCGCCTTCGGTTGTTCCTATTGTTATGTCAGACAGATGCCTGTCTCCTTATTTCGCAAAGAGGATTGGGGGAGCTGGGTGGATGTGAAACAGGAGGCTTCTCGAGTGTTCGCCAAAGAATTGCAGCGTGCCTTACAGAAAGGGAAGGTCACTCTGTTCATGTCCTCCAGTACCGACCCGTATCAACCCGCCGAATACAAGGAGTGTATCACGCGTTCATTGCTTGAAACGATGGTACAGCATCCGCCCGATTTTGTATTAGTCCAAACCCGAAGTCCACTCGTTACCCGGGATATAGATCTGCTACAGCAGTTAGGTGACCGGGTTCGGGTCAGCATGACGGTGGAGACGGATCTGGACGATATGCGCAAGCATTTCAGTCCTTCCGCTCCCCCAATTGCAGGCCGATTACGTGCACTGGAACAGTTGCGGGATGCCGGAATACCGACACAGGTTGCGATTGCTCCCGTATTACCCAGCAGTGAACAGTTTGCAGCCATCTTGAGACCTCTGGTTCAGCGTGTATGCATTGACGATTATTTCATGGGCGATGGTAGTGAGGGCAAGCGCACCCGTCGACTCGGTATGGAGTCGCTCTATCAAGAAGTGGGGATGGAGCACTGGTATCATCCAGATGCGTATCAGACTGTTGTGCAGCGGATGAAAAACGTTTTTGCCGAGGATGAGATTTGGATCAGTCAGGCGGGATTTGAGCCCTAAATGGCTATATAAGTTGAATTAAAGAATATTTACACTGGACACTCCAATGACCGAACAACCTTCCGATCGCTGTTATCTCCAATTTTTTTGATTTAATTAAAAATAGCCCCTTTCCTTGTTTGAAGGAACAGGGGCTATTCATTATGACATAAGCCTTAATGGCTATCTTATTTATCCAATGTATACAATGGCAGATCCACCGGCAATGCAGCCGGGCGCTGACACGAGCTTTTCATCTGGTAGAACGTCTGCTCATCTGATGAATCGTGGAATGCCCACATGGCCTCAAGTACGTGGTATGCCAGTTCCCCGCTCGCACGGTGTGCACGTCCACTTTGGGCTGCATAGGCCATATCTGCCACACCGATGCCGCGTGTATTTTCCTGATATCCTGGGAGAAGCGGAACTTCCGTCCATTCATGTTCACCCAGCAAGCGGTAACGAACGGGACCGCCGAAGGTATTGGGGTCAGGTACCTGCAATGTACCGTGTGTGCCATATATCTCAATCGGTGGCAATGCACTCCCGCCAAATACGTCAAAACTTGTAATCAGTGTGCCAATGGCTCCCTGTTCAAACTGTAACAGACCGGTAACGTGTGTTGGAATTTCAACGGGAACCGTTTGGCCTCTCTTTTTCTCACTCGTAATCGTCCGCTCTTCCATGGCTTTACCCGTCATGCCTGCAATCGATTTGATCGGTCCCATCAGTTGGATCAATGCCGTGAGGTAGTACGGACCCATGTCAAACATTGGCCCACCGCCTGAGGCATAATAAAACTCCGGATCGGGATGCCAGTGCTCATGACCACGGCTCATCATAAATGCGGTCGCCGCAACCGGCTTGCCGATTACCCCTTCTTCCACCAATTGAAGTGAAGTCTGGATACCTGAACCGAAGAAAGTCTCTGGCGCGCAGCCCACGAGCAATCCTTTACGCTTCGCTGTTTCGAGCACGGCCTGCCCTTCCTCACGGGTAACAGCGAGCGGTTTTTCTACATAAACATGTTTGCCTGATTCGAGCGCCCGCAAGCATACATCCGCATGAACGGAAGGAATCGTCAGGTTGATAATCAGCTCAATCTCGGGATCAGCCAAGATTTCGTCGACGCTGTATACGTTAGGCACGTTATAGGCTGCTGCCTGCTCCTCGGCACGTTTCCGGTCGAGATCCGCAACAGCAACAAGTTCCAGCACCTCGAACCGGTGACAGTTTTCCATATAAATTCCGCTGATTTTACCGCAGCCAATAATGCCTACTTTCATTGTTTTCATACCTGGGGCTCCCTTCGCCGTGGATCAGAAATGGTTTATCCATTGAAAATGAATGGTTAACACTGAAGTTACGTTTGCAATCAAACTACAATCTCATTAGTTCTGGTTGTCCGCCATACCTGTGTACACTTCGGTTGATGAACTTACTCGACTCTTGGCAAGCTCTTTGCCTGCTGCTGTCCATTTGAATCCACTGCGCATCATTTCAGTAACGGGTTTCATGTCTACAATGTCTGCATGGTGTCCCAGTGAGTTGTAGAATACCCGCCCTGCGCCCCAGCGTTTCGTCCAGACAACAGGCATATCTACCGGTCCATTCGCCGCATGCGGACCAGTCACCACTGGGAACCGAGTTGTTGCCAGCACTTCCACTGCCGGGTCTACGTGCAGGTAGTACTGTTCGCTTTTTACCTGAAAATCTTCAATATGATCCAGTAACGGGCTAGAGCCACGCTTCATGTTCACCATATACTCCACACCATCGTTACCTGGATGAGCAACCCATTGTCCACCCGTCATAAACTGCCAGTCTACGTTATTTCGGAAGGCATCACACATCCCGCCATGAAGACCAGCCAAGCCCACACCGCTCTGAACAGCCGCTGATACGTTATTGACCAGTTCCTGCTCAATCTGTCCCATCGTCCACAAGGGCACGATCAGATCCAGACCCATCAGCTTCTCTGCATCCGCATAAGACTCCAACGTATTCGAGACTTCAACCTCAAACTGCTCTTCCTTCAAAATACGTTCAAAAATCGCTGCTACCTGCTCCGGTTCATGTCCATCCCAGCCGCCCCATACAATCAGTGCTTTTCTCATCGTTTATTCACTCGCTTTCGCCTAGTTTAGTTGTGTTCAACCTTATTTCTGACGTCACTGTCTTACTTGCTCACATCTCTTCAAGCGTCACCCAGCGTCGCTCCGTCACCGAACGTTCTACCGCTTCCAGTACAGCCTGACAGGCGACCCCATCGTGGAAACTCGGTGATGGTTGTCGTCCTTCAGAGATCGCAGTTACCAACTCCAGCATTTCATGCGTAAACGTGTGCTCGAATCCAATCGTATGTCCGGCAGGCCACCAGGCTTCAGCATATTTATGTGCCGGATCGGTTGCCAGTACACGGCGGAATCCCTGTACGTCCTCTTCATCCTTTGTAAAATACACTTCCAGTTCATTCATCCGTTCAAAATCAAATCGTACGCTGCCGAGACTACCGTTAATCTCAAACGAGTTTGTACTCCGATGCCCCGCTGCAAAACGTGTAGCCTCGAAGCTGCCCAGCGCCCCTCCTGCGAATCGTGCCAGGAACAACGTAGCGTCGTCGACGGTCACTTCTCCTTTCGGTGCATCCGCATTCGAACTGCCCTTTGCACTCAGCCCGGTCATCTCTGCTGCAAGTGGTCTTTCTTTGATGAATGTTTCGCTCATGCCGATGACTTCCTGGAATTCACCAACAAGGAAACGAGCCAGATCGATTAAGTGCGCACCCAGATCCCCATGGGAACCAGAGCCAGCCACTTCTTTTTGCAAACGCCATACCAGCGGGAACGAAGGGTCCATAATCCAGTCCTGCAAGAAAAAAGCGCGGAAATGATAGATCTTACCCAGTCGTCCGCTCTCCACCAGATCCTTCGCTAATTGCACCGCTGGTGAGAAACGGTAGTTGAACCCGACCATATGTGCGACTCCAGCATCCTCTGCTGCCTGAAGCATCTCACGCGAATCCGCAAGGGACAGAGCCAGTGGTTTCTCACAAAACAGATGTTTGCCCTGACGAGCTGCTTCCAACGCAATTTCTTTATGGGCATCACTTGGTGCGTTAATATCAATCAGATCGATATCATCCCGCTTCACCAGTTCGCGCCAATCCGTTACACTTTCGGACCAGCCGAACTGATTCGCTGCCTCCTGCACTCCCTGCTCGTTACGTCCACAGATCACAGACATCTCAGGCTGCAGCGGAGCAGACGGGAAAAACATCGGCAGACTGCGATAGGCATTACTGTGGGCCTTCCCCATAAACTTGTATCCAACCATTCCGACACGAAGACGATTTGACATGATCATTTCCTCCTTTGGAATAATAAAAAGTCTTTCCATATGTGTACCAATAAACTATTGACGGATAGAAGAAGCACGGATGATCAGTTCGGTAGGCAACAACGCTCTCGCTGATTCGTTTACCGCTGGAACTGGGTTATTTGCTTGATGTGTGTCACCCACAGACCCATGCATAACCTTCGATGCTGCAAGTTCACCCATTTCAAAAAATGGAACCCTGACGCTACTCAGCGGCGGAACCGCCATCTCGGCGGCATCGGAGTCGTCATAACCCACAAATGCCGGAAAATCCGCAGGCCCTATTCCCCGCTCACGCAAACCATGCATGACACCAATTGCCATCCGGTCATTAGCCGCAAATACAGCATCAATCTCATGTAGGCGATCTGCTACAATCGCTGCCGCCTCAATGCCACTTCGTCTACTATAATTCCCCTCAAGCAATAGACTCGGGTCTAGCTCCATACCTGCTTCTTGCAGGCCAAGACGGACACCTTCCATTCGCTCCTGGCTGTTGGAGTAGCTGTCCGGACCATTGAGAAAAGCGATTTTGCGATACCCCTGATCCGTAAGATGACGTATGGCAAGCCTGCTTCCTTCCACATGATCCGCATCCACTTCCGTGAATGATTGGCCCTCAAAATGCTGATTCATGACACAGAATGGGTGTCCTTCCTGGTGAAGCTGCTGCATGGCCGCCAGTTCTTCATGATCGTCTCTGGCACCTAGGATAATGCAAGCGTCCACTTTCTGACGCCGGAACAGATCCGTATAATTCATTACTTCACCGGGTGTCCGGAACATAACCAACAGGTCCATGCCATTGTCTCTGGCTTTGCTTCCAATCCCACTCAGCATTTCCGAGAAAAAATACGCCGAGAACAGATGCGCCTTCGGAACATAAGGTAATACCACGCCAAGGTTCCCGCTTTTACTTCTGGCAAAACTGCGAGCAAGAGCGCTGGGCACATAGCCTAACTGTTCAGAAGCTTCAAGAACCTTGCGGCGTGTCTCTTCTTTAATAGGACCTACCCCATTAAGCACCCGGGAGACCGTTGCCTCGGAAACACCCGCAAGATCAGCCACTTCTTTACGAGATGCCATGAATTTCACCCCCTTTTATATAAGTTGAACTAAAGGTTATTTACACTGACACTACGATGACAGAATAACCTTCCAATCGCTGTTATCCCCAGATTTTTTTGATTCCCTTTTCTTAAGGGAAAATCCGGGGATAGCGTATGCTTCCGATGCAGCTTTCTTTCAGAAAGCTTTTAGGCGAACGCTTCGCTTTTCCAGTTTTTTTCTGTCCTCTCCGTTATCGTGTGATTAGTTCAACTTATATAGCTCATCATTAAATCATATAATGGTTAAAAATAAATATTTATGTACGCGCGTACATTTTCTCATGCCATGTAACCGTTGTCAATGCTTTTAACACAAAAAAATAACGAGAGCTTGGGTTAATCCAAGCCCTCATTATTATCTTGCCAGAGATGGTACTTTCATTGAATCCGAGCACCCTGTAACCTTAGGGGTCCAAGTTACTTATCAAACTCAATACAACGATTTCAGTTGATCCTATTTGTACAATTAATGGGGAGTGCAGCTCACAACGTCGTTGTAACGCCAAGATCAACGGAGGATTGACTAAACTCAGCCTGCTCCATTGTTTTCGCATGACTCGGAATGCGATCCGAGGGTTCTGGCGTGGATTGGAGCTGTCTTACTTTGTGCAGCACTTCTTTGTTAGGCAGGAAGTGTTGGGAACGAATAAACCGAATTGTTTTGGTTTTGGCACGCATGACAATTGAATCCGTCTCGGCGCGATCATCCGCAAGATACCGTACCCCTCCCAGAATCTCACCTGGCGTCACACCTGTTGCTGCAAAAATGACATCCTCCGTGCCGATCATATCCTGCATCGTTAACACTTTGTATGGATTATCAATTCCCATCTGCAAGCAGCGCTGGAATTCGTCTGCGTTGGCAGGCATCAGACGACCTTGAATCTCACCCCCAAGGCAAGATAGCGCTGCGGCAGCCAGCACACCTTCTGGCGCTCCTCCAGATCCGACATAGAGATCGATACCCGCCTCCGGGAAGGCCGGTGCCATCGCCCCAGCAACATCACCGTCACTGAGGAACTTAATCCGCACGCCGACCTTGCGTAGGGTCTTAATCGTGCTCTCATGTCGTACACGATCCAGAATCATCACCGTCAGATCCGAGATGTTTTTGTTCAATGCGGCAGCGGCTTTCTCCAGTGTGACTTCAACCGGGTCTTCAATGCTGACCTTGCCTACAAGCGCAGGCCCTACCGCAAGTTTCTCCATATACATGTCCGGTGCGTGGAGCAGGTTACCTTTTCCCGCCACTGCAATAACCGATAGAGCGTTGTTTAGTCCTTTGGCTACGATTTCTGTACCTTCGAGCGGGTCTACAGCCACGTCAACCTCAGGCCCCTCAGCGTTGCCCACTTCCTCGCCGATGTACAACATGGGGGCTTCATCCATTTCTCCTTCACCGATTACCACCGTGCCGCGAATGGACACGGAATCGAACATGGCGCGCATGGCCAAAGTAGCCGCTTCATCTGCACTGTTCTTGTCGCCTCGTCCCATCCAGGGTGCTGAAGCTAACGCAGCCAATTCTGTTACTCTGACAATTTCCAACGCCAGTTCGCGTTCCATTTTTCCCACTTCCTTTCCAATTTCCAAAAGCATAACGTGAAAGCGGTACTAAATCCATCGCAAATCCATATGAAATTGATCTATAAAAGGCGTAGTAGCGCCTTTCGAACGATTTATACCTTATTTATCCAATTAATATTTTGATTGATTCTGCTCCTTTTTTCGGCTGGTTTTAAGAGTCCAATCCTCCTGATTTCTTACTTGAAATATTAATTTTATTTTCCATTTTCCGCTCTAAAACTAAATAATTCAACATGGTGGATTAACACGTCCGTTTCATGTGCAAAAAGTTCTTTTAACATGAGGTATATACAACTTATATTCTGATTATTAAGACTTAACCTTATCTAACAGACTACAAACGAAAACGATTTTCGGCTGACTGTCCAAACGTAGAAATAAACTAATAAATTATATTGACGATCCTTGAGATCAGCCTATTACCTTCACGATTATTGAGCAAAATTATACTGCCAGTTATGTATTAATCAGGCCTTTAACTTTTACTAAAGCCATAGATGCAGCTTATGAAGGTCATCGAAAATAATAAGTTTACATAATATTTATTATGTATTAATATTCGTCAATTTCTTCATTTTATGATTCAACGGTTCTGGCAAAACATAAAAAAGCCCGAAAGAATTCTGCTCAATAGCATTTTTCTCCCAAGCTTTTCCCTCGATGATCCAGTTACAGTAGCGTTTTGGTCATTATAAAATCAATCTGTTCCTCATCTCCCATGTAAAAAGCATGAGCTCCTGTCTGTACAAACCCCATCTTTTCATAAAAGGCGATAGCATTTTCATTTTTCTCCCACACACCTAACCAAATATTCGTTTTGTGATGTTCTTTTGCCATCTCTATGGCTTTATGGAGCAGCACTTTACCAAGGCCATGTTTTTGGAACTCTTTTTTGATGTACACTCGCTCGATCTCAAGGGATTCCAAGCCCATCTTCTCAGACTGCGCATCATTGATATTCACCTTCATGTACCCAGCAACTTGATTGTTGACATAAATAAAAAGAAATTGCGAATCCGCCATGGACAGTTCCGTTTCCAATTGCTCCCGATTAAACGCCTTTTCCAGATAAGCTTTCATATTTTCGGGTGAATTTTGCGCTTTAAACGTTTCATTAAACGTCTCATAACTAATCTCCTGCAGTTCACATACATGTTCAATGGTACATCTCTCTATACGAATCGTCATCTATATTCACATTCCTTTAACAAGTTAATCGTTTGTTGCAAATGCACTAAAAAAGGGTTACATTGAATTTAGCTCAATTTTGTTGTATTTGCAACATAATATTAAAAAAGAGGTTGAATGAATTTGAAATATGTACTTTTTGTCGCAGGTATTCTCATCTTAACACTTGGCATTTCCCTTACCATCCAATCTGAATTGGGTACCTCACCGTTTGATGCACTTCTGGTAGGGCTGTCACATCATGTAGGGCTAAGTGTAGGTAGCTGGGAGGTCATCATTGCTTTCCTATTAATTGGATGTAATTCGCTTATGCAGCAGCAAAAACCCGAGTTTTTGGGACTCGTCACCGCATTCATTACTGGTGTCGGGATTGATATCTGGCTTTATGTATCTGATTCCTTGATCACACCCGAAGTTTGGTACAGCAAATTAATGACTTTTGTCATTGGTTTAGTGATCATAAGTATCGGCACGGCAATTTATTTACAGACCAATTTTGCACCCATTCCGATTGACCGCTTAACATTAATCTTGCATGAAATCACTCGAACTCCCTTATTTGTATCGAGAACATTCATTTACCTTGTATTTTTAATTCTGGCGTTTCTGCTCAGTGGACCGATCGGGCTTGGAACGTTGATAACCGTATGTTGTGCAGGTGTACTTCTTCAGTTCATTATGGGTCATACGAAAAAGATAATAGATCGCATATTAACAGACATGGATACATCGTCACATACTAGAAGTGATAAAGAACATTCCGTCTAATCGGTGTACACCTTCTACACCATAAAAAGGCTGAATCAGAGGTTCAACCCCTGATCCAGCCCATTAAACGTGCTACCTACCTTTACGGCTCAATTCCCCATACCAGCTGACCGTTCACATACCCGGTAACCTTATCATGGTTTGCGAACTGACTATCGGTTGCCTTGAACGAGTAATCATTAGTCTGTGTGTAATTCGTCCAATTGTTTTTGGAAAAGCGTGCTTGAACCTCTGCGCTCTGGCCCGCATTCAGTGATCCCGCTGCACTTGTAAAGCCCACCTCAAGATAATGATCCGCTCCGGCAACTGGAGTCACCAGTTTAACGAATTGGCTCGTTACATTTGTGCTGCCCATACTGGCCCAGTCGGACCAGAAACTCTGAGCTTCCTCCCCGTCAATTGTATAGTAATACCGGAGTTTTACATCACTTAACGGAATAGCTGAATTGCCTGAGTTGACCAATTTGAATTTGGGTGAAACTCCGTTGGTGGATGCACTTGTATTGCCGTTAAAAGCTTGAATCGTCAAATCCCCTGCTGGCACAGTAACGGTGCTATCTACGACGTTCACCGTTAGCACAGCGTCATTTCCTCCATTGAAGTGAAAGGTCAATACGTTCTGGCCCAGCGGAAGCGTGACAAGATAGGATTTGTTCAGAACAACAGCAGAGCTGGATGCTGTATAATTCTGACCCGCTACAAGCGTAGCATTCCCCTTCGTGATGCTTGTGAGCTGACGGCCGTTTAAGGTGAGAGATACGGAAATATCCTGTGCGGGATTCGTCGCTTTATCAAATGTTGCATTCACAGGAGAAATCACAGCATTTGTACCCGGTGTTGAATCCACAATTTTGACTTTTAACACAGGGTCCTGGCCTTGATTAAAATCCAGAACAATCGAATGCTCACCAACTGGCAGGGTTGCCAGATAAGCTTTTTTCAGCAGCAATGTGCTTCCGTTCAAGGTATAGTCTGTCGTTGCGGTCAACGCATTGTTGCCTGCCCGGAGAGCAGTAAGCGTATTGCCGTTTGCATTCACGGTTACGGTTTTATCGCTTTGATTGGGTGTGTATTTGTCAAATTCAACGTTTCCAGGTGTGATGGATGCACTGGGGTTGGGATTGTTAACCTTTAGATTTGGCAGCTCATCCAACGTAATGACATAATCACTTTGATAAAGCGTTTTCAATGTTGCCGGGTAATTAAAAGCAGAACTCATCAGATGCTCGCCATACCAAGGACAGAAGTACAGCCATCCTGATTTCTCCTCGGTCAGATTTTTTACGCTTGGAATCGTGTCGTTCTCCGTCATGGCTACCATTTTCGTACCGTTTGTCAACTCAACAAGCTTATAGAAAATCGAGGTAATTGCATCCTCATTCGGTACGCCGGACAAACCGTCATAACGATTGTAGATCGTATTGTATTTATCATATCCGACAAGATCTACCTGATCATCGCCCGGATACCAGGCAGGAGAAGTGCTGTATACATAGCTGTTGTAGGTCCAGATCAGATTGTGCAAGCCATACGTCTCGGTCAATTCGGTATAAAGCAGATCCCATAGCTCTTTGTACACTTCTGCGCCTGCCGAAGCCCACCAGAACCATGCCCCTTCCCCGTTCAGCCCGCCGTTGCCTTCTGCTTCATGATACGGACGGAAAAGCACTGGCACATCGTTATCTTGCAAAATCAGCAATTGTTCGGCCAGATCCTCGATGGTCATCATCACGTATTGATACTCTTTCGTACCGGGAATTACCGCATTTGCTGTATTAAAATTCGTTTCGGTTGGCTTGTACGTAGCTTCTTTCCAATCCACAAAGTCCCCAAGCTCATACGTATTGAAATTACGAGGCACATTGATATGCCAGGAAGCTGTTGCAATACCTTCACGGTTATTCACCCAATCAATCATGCGATCGGTTGTGCCGTCCTCCCAACCATACAACGGATTATAGTTCATCAAATCAAAGCCACGGATAGCCGGATACTTTCCGGTCAAATCATGAATCCACTCGAATTCAAGCTCTGTATCTCCGTCATTCCCTCCTCCGTAGATCTCTTGCTGACCAGAAATAATGTTGTTTCCGTATACCTCCGTTAAATAATTCATCAAAATTTGAGTTTCCGGTGTAGCTTCAGGATCAGTGAGAACTGGCTGCACATTCAGGGGATCCAGATCAGCATGATCCACTGTAAAAGTATCAAAATACGCGAAGCCCCAGCCAGCCTTCAGCTCAATCGTGTTGGCACCCTGATTCAGCTTGTGAAAGCCAAAATCGAAATCTGACCATGTTGTCGTGTAAGGCAGCATGTACGCACCTTTCGTAACACCATTCACGATTAAATTTTGTGACCTGCCATCTGCACTGAGCTCCTGCATATATCGTGTGGAGATTGCGTACATGCCGGTTTCCGGGACAGTAACTGTGAAGGTTAATGTGCCAGAGTTCTGCATCCAGACAAATCCGGCCCCTGAGAATCCGGGCTTGGGTTGTCCATAGATTGAAGTAACCACTTGAAGATCCGGGGTGAGCTGCGCATTTTCGCTTTCGATGGTGAACAATGGTGTGTCTGCATGAACGGGCGCTGTCATTAATCCAAGCAGTAGGACCAATGCCAGCATCATTGCGGTTGCCTTTTTGAGCAAATTTTTCATCAATTCCATCTTCCTTCCCAAGTGAAATATGATAATGAAATGTCAATGAACCCATTCATGATGGCGCTTTCATTTTAAACATAGCACGCACACCAATATTTGTAAATATATGGTGAATCAGAATGTTTGAAATTCTTTTGTACCAGTACTTTGAACAACATTACTACATCGTCTCACCAATATTGATGAAAATCGAAAACGGTTCATTATTTAACCAGATTTGGGCCTAGAACTTCATCTCACATTAGATGATTGTACTTGGCAGAAAACCTATAAAAAAAAAAAGCATTCCTGGATCGGATGCTTTTTCAAAGAACGTTTCTTCAAATGCCCTTGCTTATATCTACGTCCTGCGTCCCGGCTCAACTAACGGTTTCCTCGGCAGACGTTTCCTTTACCACACAGCGTTCCCCTGCCTTGCGTACCGCCCGAATAATGCCACCGTAGCCGGTACAACGACACAGATTCCCGCACAATCCCGTTTCAATCTGTTCTTGAGAAGGCTCAGGATGTGCATCCAGTAATGCCTTGGTTGAGATCACCATGCCCGGAGTGCAGTAGCCGCACTGGAAGCCACCTTCCTCCACAAAAGCCTGTTGAATCGGATGCAGAGTGCCTTTCTCATCCCCTTGCAGACCTTCAATCGTCATAATGTCACTTCCCTCACATTGATAAGCCATGACAAGACAGGAGTTCACGGGCTCTCCATCCATCAGAACCATACATGCGCCGCATCGACCGACTTCGCAGGATACTTTGGTACCCGTTAGTTGCAAATGAGTCCGTAGCACATCGACAAGTCGGGTCGTTTGCGCGATCTCCAGATGTTTCTGTTCGCCGTTCACAACGGCTGTCCAGTGACTCTCAAGTGGTTTACTCATGACGGGCTCACTCCTTCCTGCAAAGGTACATTTAAAGGTCTGACCAGTTGTTCCCTCGGTACAGGAAGACGGTTAACCCATACGCCTGTTGCCTGATGAATTGCAGCTGTTATGGCTGGCGCAAGCGCAACGGAGCCAATCTCACCGATCCCCCTAGGGCCAAACGCATCACCTTCTGGTAAGTCTTCAATAGCCTCAACCTCCAGGTTGGTATGAATATCCTGAATGGTTGGGATCAGATACGTGTCGAGGTTAGTGGTTACATAACGGCTGTCCTGCATGACCGCATCCTCGGTCAACGTGAATCCAAGCGCCATGACACTCCCACCTTCAATCTGTCCGATATAGCCCATAGGGTTGATCACCGGGCCTGCCGCTACAACATGGCGCGTATCCAGCAGCTTGGTTTCTCCGGTCAATGTATTTACTTCCACCTCTGCCGCAACCGCCGCATACGTATACAAATAATGCCCGCCTACCACGTTGTCTGGCGTAGTTGGGTAATCAAACTTTGTATCGAAAATCCATTCATCGGCTTCGCCCTGCGTTGCGAGTTCAGCATACGAAACCACAAAGCCTGATGAAACACTCTCTTTCACCAGGTGTTGAGATAAACCTAAATAACTTTCAGCAGTTTGATCACTTTCATTCCCTATAGCAGACGTTTGTTTTACGCCTTCCAGGGCCAATGTTACTTCCTTCTCACTCTTTCCTGTCCCTTGCACATCTGTTTCTACTTCTGAAGTTTCGGCAGGAAGCTGGCCTTTGCGCCATATTCCCCCAGGCCCTGTCACCAGTTCATCTGCCGGAACGCCGGTCATTTCAGACGCGACAGCGAGAACACGGGAACGAAATGGAGTCTGCAAGCGTTGAAGGGCCATCCAGGCCATCGTTGTTGAACGTGAAGCTGTGCTTGATCCGCTGTGTGGCACACGATCCGTATCTCCAATGATGATACTGAGATCCGATGTACTGCATTGGAATAGATCACATAACATAATTTCCAGCGTTGCAACGAGCCCCTGACCAAATTCCTCGTAGCTGAACGCCACCTCAATCTTGCCTTCGTTATTCAGGGACAGACGGCCTCCTGCAGGATCTGGAATACCATAACCCAGCCCTGCACCGTGCATGGCGATGGCCGCTCCGACACCTCGTTTGATCCACGGCGGCAGAGTAGGATCTGCGGGGGGACTCTGATGTTTTTGCCACAGTTCGGAGCGATCCAATGCCTCCCATACTTGGGACAGTCCATCCGTGACCAGAATGCGTTGATTCAGTGGTCCAGGATCATTTTTTCCCCTCATATTACGCCTGCGGAACTCCCAAGGGTCCATGTTCATGATTGCTGCAAGCCGATCCATCTGGCCTTCCATGGCAAAAATCGCCTGGTTCCCGCCAAATCCACGAAACTCACCTGACAGCCCGTTATTCGTATACACAGACACACCTTCCACATCCACGTTTGGAATGGCGTATGGTCCAAGGCAATGCTCGGTACAGAAGTTCAGCACCGGTGCGCCAAGTGTGGCGTAGGCTCCCGTATCCGCTGTAATGCGGACACGATGCGCCTGGATGATGCCTTCTCGACTCATGCCAGTTTGCATTTCAATCTTCATTGGGTGACGTTTCAGCCCTGCACGTACGGATTCTTTACGAGAATTATGCATTTTCACAGGACGTCCGCATTTCAAGGCCAGTAGTGCACCATAAGGCTGTACATTTAGTTCATCTTTTCCGCCAAATGAACCACCAATCGGTGAAGACACCACCCGAATATCTTCTTCAGGACAGCCAATAATGCGCGCAAGCTGCATCCGGTCTTTATAACCATGTTGCGTTGCCGCGTATACATTCAGCCTTCCCTCTTCATCCGGGACAAACAGGCCACCTTCTGTCTCCATGTACGCATGCATCTGACGAGGCGTATAATACGTCTCTTTCACGATATGATCACAAGTGGTAAAAGCTTGCTGGGCATCTCCACGTTTGATTTCCGTCCGATGCAGCACATTACCTGGTCCATGCTCATGCAGCTCTGGTGCTCCGGGAGCCAAGGCAGCGTCTGTACTATTCAGCGGAGTGAGTTCCTCATACTCTACGCGAATCGCGTCCAGCGCAAGTGCCGCACGTTCCGGAGAATCCGCAGCAACCGCTGCAATGGCGTCACCGACATAACGTACAATATCCTCGCAGAACACAGGCTGATCCGGGGTCGCTATGCCAAAACGATTCAGACCAGGCACATCTTTGGAGGTCAAAACCGCATAGACACCTTCCAACGCCTCAGCTTCCGAAGTATCTACAGACAATATGCGAGCATAAGGATATTCGCTTCGCAATACTCTGCCATGAATCATATCAGGTAGCGTCATATCCGTAAGATATTGAAGCTGGCCAGTTACTTTGGGTGCCCCATCTGGCCGCAGGTGCCAGCGTTTCCCGCTCTGTTTCCGATTCAGCAGCATGATCCCTCTCCCCCTTTGTTTGATCCCATTCATCTATTCGTGAAGTGCCTGCCATAGCCCGGCGCCCAGCATGTTGCCTGCGGTCTGCTTACGATAATGTTCCGTTGCAAATGCATCGCCATACGTCGTAAATTCGTCAGCCACAGCAGTTGCGAGAGTCGCCGCTTGCATGACAGAAGCTTCGCTACCAAGAAGCTGTTGTTCCGACTCTAGAAGTCGCATCGCCATGCCTGAGCCTCCACCAGCCGCAATCGCAATCTTAGTCCAGCGGTTATCCAAATCAATCTCACCGTATAACGCAACAGTCACCAGCGAAGCACTGAACATCTCCCGTCGACCCAGCTTGCGGTAAAAGGAAACTTCTCGTGCTGCAAATCTCTGCTCACTGTCCACATCAAAAATAGATGGAGGTCTCATCCGGATATGAATCGAGATTAATACATCCCCTGGATTACGGCTGCCATCCCGTCCACCCTGAAGCCAGGAAGACACACTGAGGGTCTCGATTCCGCTATCCGTCAACCAGTGCAGCTTTGCATCATATACAAGCAAAGCAGTCAGTGTATCACCCACTCCGGACACAATGTTCCCGCCAATGGTTGCCACATTTCGAATGGAAGGGGCAGCAATTGCATTCACCGCTTCTTGCAGAATCGGCAGTTGACGCAGCAACGTTTGTGCAGCACATTCCTTTAATCGGGTCATTGCGCCAATGACGATCTCATCTCCACGAGTAGATATACCACTCATTTCAGGAATACGAGCCAGGCTAATCATGTGTTCAGGCGCTGGAACCAAGCCGCCCTCCCACTGGGTTCGCAGCAATGTTCCGCCTGCCGTGAAACAACAAATTCCCTTCAGTCTACTTCTTAACGTTTGCAGTTCTTGCAGATTCTCAGGCTGCCATACCGATGGAATGGCTCCAGAACCGTATGCCGGTGTTACCATCGCTGCATCCCCTTTCTCTCTCTTCCTTGGGCAGGAAATTCAACCGTCTGATCAGATAATTCTTCAAATCATATGAGAGTTCAGCAGCAACGTCAATTACCTTCACATCGTTTTGGATAAATGTATAAAACCTGCGTTCCATTTGTGCTTGATGCATCATGATCTATCGAAAACTAACATAAACTCTCTTTCCCCATGCATGAAAAGAAGACAAACAGGCCAACCAGACTGCCTGGCTGACCTGACCATGTAATTAAATTATTCATAGTCATTAATCTTCTCCTGTTATTTAGTCTGTCTGCTGCGATTCATATACATGACTCAGAATACGTTCCAATTCCGGTTCTGTATCCGCATCCCAGAAACTAGTCTCAGACAGAGGTACATGTACACCTGAATAGTTAGCGCTGCGCATAATTTTGCGTGCCCCCTCATCTCCATGCAGAGACAACAGAGGACCGAACATATGGGAGCGAAAAGCAACGGGCGGCTTGCCTCCCTCAACGTCGGTAGCTGCGACATAGTCACTCAGCTTGTGGGTAGCCAGTGCTGTGGTCACCCGATTGATATCCTTCGCTTTTAATAAAGGCTGATCACCCAGTAACATGAGAATGCCTTCCGGTTTGTACTCCATGGCGGACAATACGCCAGAATGAAGAGAATTGGCCATGCCGCAGGCATAGTCAGCACAGACCACAATTCGAAGTCTCGCTGTGGGATGATAAGCATACGTGGCTGAATCAATCCATTTTACAGGCAGCCATGCCAACGAATCTTCCGGTTTGACCACACAGATCACTTGATCCAGATCCGAATTCAGCGCAGCTTCCAGTGACCATGCAGCCAGTGACCTCCCGTCTGGCATGACAACCGAGAGTTTATCCCGACCAAGGCGACAACTCTTACCTGCTGCCAGAACTATGCCCGTCATTCGCATGTGCAACGCTCCCCTTCTGCACCTCGGAACTCAAGGAAGAGACCTTATGTTTACATGCGATCAATTCCGCTGCAATGCTGATGGCGATCTGTTCGGGACCGTCTGCTCCGATGCTCAAACCAACGGGAGAATGCACATGTTTCAACGGTGATAAGCCATCCAGCAGACGGGCTGTTCGTGTTTTGGAACCCATGATGCCAAGATACGCGTACTCACAATCCACTACCATCTCCAACAGTTCACGTTCGCGGGGAAAATTGTGACTCATCAAAATCAAATAATCTCCGTTGTTTACGTTTAACAGAGGCATAATCTCACGTGGGAAACCCAATACTAGTTCAGCTTCAGGGAACCTTTCCGAGGTGCATAAGGACTCTCGCCAATCGGCTACAACTACTCGGAATCCTGCGGATTGGGCGAGTCTGGCAACAGGAATAACATCATTCCCGGCTCCGATGATAATCAGGCGAGGTTTAGGCGTGTACAGCGAAGTGAGTTGTTGCGGAAGGCCCCAGGGATTCGTTGAAACCGTGTTGTTTGTCGCTATTTCAGCATCAACATCAGAGATATGTTGTGAATCACCGGATAGATCGGAGTCGTGAGATCCGTTTGACGTAGCAGATACCATTTCAGGCACAAGCGTAAGGCGAGGTATATCGGGAGAATGTTGTGTTGATGCCGTATGTTCATGCTTGAGATTACCACTGCTGTGTTGTACATCAACCTGAAATGAAGCTGGATTATTGTTCGTCACGCGATCATGAGGTGGGACGAGCGAAGGACGCAAGATTGGCTGGCGCCGGGTACCCGTTGGTTCAATCCGTCTCCAGCCATATTGAACCCTTGTGTAATCATCTTGGAACGTTCGGGTTAACGCTGTTGCAGCGCCGGATTGAAAACACTCTTGCATCTTCTGCAACGTATATCGGAGTTCACCACACACAGGTTCAAGCAACACAACAACGAGTCCGCCGCAGCCAATCGTCTCACCCCAGGACAGATCATCCTCGGGACGCATGTCGTATTCCGCGAATTCCATCTGCTTCGTATCCAGCACATGGCTCACCCGGGCCTGAAGATCACTCTCCAGACATCCCGGACTGATACTGCCATACATTTTGCCATCCTCGGTCAACAGCATAGAGACTCCCTGCTTACGGTAAGCATGACCCTCTACCTTGATCGCTGTTGCGAGCACACAGCGCGTTTCACGGGCTGTAATTGCACACAGATCATGCATTTCCATATCGGTCTCCATCCTTTCTGGAATCGCATAAACTGCCTTCGATCAGATGCGTTTCATCAATCTTGCAATGCTCTTATCCGACTCACGCAGCACAATACCACGATCAATTGTCTGAATCTTGCGATTCTTGAGTACAATGCTGCCATCGATAATAACGGTATCCACACAGCTACGTGTTGCAGAATAGACTACGCGAGAATAGACATCTGTCTCATATGAAGGGTAGGTGTGGAAATCATCCAGATCCAGCAGCAGCATATCTGCCTTTTTGCCCACTTCGAGACTGCCGATTTCCTTCGACAAGCCAAGCACCTCTGCACCACCCATGGTAGCCATACGCAATACAGTCCGGGCATCCATCACTGTTGGACCATGAGGAATCTTCTGCATCAGCGCTGTGAGGCGCATCTCCTGAAACATATCCAGATTGTTGTTACACGCCGCACCATCAGCCCCGATCCCAACCGCGATCTGACGATTCAGCAGATCCGGAATATCTGCTACTCCGGAGGAAAGCTTCATATTCGATCCAGGACAGTGAGTGACTTTGACACCGCGCTTGCGGATGATCTCCTTCTCTTCCTCACTCAGCCATACACAGTGGGCCAGCACCAATCTTGGGGTCGCCAGACCGATATGATCGAGGTATACGATGTTACGCATTCCGCGTTCGTGTTCTACCAGTTCGATCTCTCCGCGATTCTCGGAGGCATGGGTGTGGACTTTGACATGATATTTATTGGACAGATCACGTACCTCTACCAGCAACTCCTCGGTACACGATACAACAAAGCGTGGACAGAAAGCATATTGAATGCGACCTCCGCCAAACCCGTTCCATTTCTCCAACAGATCCACACTCTGTTGCAGCGAAGTTGCTGTATCCTCACGCAGGGGTTCCGGAACCTCGTCCCCATGATCCATCATCACTTTGCCCGAAATGACCCGGATGCCGCTCTGTGCCATCGCCTGAAACGCCGAGTCCGTGTGATGTACCGTCTCCATATCCAGAATGGTCGTGGTTCCGCTGGAGATCAATTCGCCCAATCCGAGCATTGCTGAATAATAGACGGACTCCTCATCATGCGCTGCTTCCAGCGGCCAGATACGTTGACGGAGCCAATCCATCAGTTCCAGATCGTCCGCACGTCCACGGAACAAGGTCTGACACAGATGAATATGCGTCTGGATGAAACCTGGCAACAGCACTTTGCCACGAGCATCAATGATTTGGTCAGCTTGCACGTCGATGTGATCTGAAATCTTCTTGATTTTATTATCCTCGATCAACAGATCTCCGATGAACACTTCCTCTTCTGCATTCATCGTCACAAGCTGTGCGCCTTTCAGCAGGATCGTTCCCATGCCAATCTCCCCTATCTGTGTCTATCTATATAGTAACAACTCATACATATTTACACTTGCACTCCGATGACAGACTAACCTTCGATCGCTGTCTGTTACCATCCAATAGCCATACCATCGCCTCTAGGGTCTGCTGCGCCACTAATCATGCCGTCCTCACGAATGACAATACCTTGCGACTGTCCCATAATACCATCCCATGGCGCTCTGGCTTCAACGTTATGTCCCCACTGGGCAAGGGTTGCACATACGTCATCATGATATCGGTTCTCCACACGCATCGTATCGCCCTCTTCGCCCCAGGTACGTCCGTACACCCAACGCGGCAGGCTGATTGCTTCCTGAATGTTCAGCCCGTAATCAAGCACTCCGGTGAGCACCGATAATTGTGTCTGCGGCTGGCCTTCTCCTCCCTGTGTACCCACGAGCATATAAGGTTTGCCATCTCGTGTAACAAGGCCCGGCATGAGGGTATGGAATGAGCGTTTGTTCGGTTCCAGTACGTTGGCATCACTCGGATCTAGGGAGAAAAACGACCCCCGGTTCTGCATGATAACCCCCGTATCCCCTGGGACATACGCTGCACCGAAGTCAAAATACAGGCTTTGAATGAACGAAACGGCATTGCCTTCGCTATCAACAACCGCTGCATACGCCGTGTCCTGACCTATCGTTTTGGACAAAAAAGGCTGTGCCACAGGTGGAGCAGCCTGAATTTCATTCCACAATTGGTCTCCGTAACTCTTGGATAACAAGTGATCCAGCGGAATGTCCCTGAAATCCGGGTCTGTCAGATAACGATCACGATCCCGAAACGCCTTTTTCACCACTTCCGCCATCAGATGATAGAATTCCGGTGATGTGCGCGCTACCGAGGACAGATCAATATTCTCCAGCATATTTAACATCATTAGCATGGAGAAACCCTGCGAATTGGGCGGCATCTGATGAACTTCGTAGCCACGATAACCCGTGCTGACCGGTTTCACCCAATCTCCCTGATGACCCGCAAAGTCCGCTGGTGCGAGCATGCCCCCGTCCTCACGAATAGCCGAAGTCAGACGATCCGCAAGTTCTCCTGTATAAAAAGTATCTCGCCCTTCCGTCTGAATCAGACGAATGGAGGCAGCAAGATCAGGCTGGATCAGCAGCTCACCTTCCTGCAAAAGTGTACCCAAAGGCGCAAATACCGCTCGCAGCGGTGTATGCCCCATAATGAAATCTTCATCCCTTTCCATCCACAGGCGGAGATTCCGGGATACAGGGCATCCTTTTTCCGCATACTGCGCGGCAGGTTCAAGCAATTGCTCCCAAGGTAACTTTCCGTACCGGGACCAGACTTCCCACCAGGCATCCACCATTCCCGGAACTGTGATAGCACTAAGTACACCGCGCTGAGGGATGGCATTCATACCCATCGCTTTGAACGTTTCCGCATGAATGCCCGCGGCTGAGCGGCCACTTCCGTTATAGGCGGTAATCTCACCGCTGGCTCCGTCATGAATCAGGAAGAAGGCATCCCCTCCAAGTCCGGTCATATGCGGATATACCACACCCAGTGCTGCACTGACCGCAACAGCAGCGTCATAAGCATTCCCACCCTGCTGGAGGATGGAGCTTCCCACTGCACTCGCCAGATAATGAGGAGTAGTAACCATGACCTCTCTGGAGATTGGCATCTGATTTAACATAAAGCGCCCTCCTTCCCTGCATACACATCCAATGCCGCCTGCACTGCTTCACCGGCAGGTAATACGTGACGATGACGGAGAAGAACAGCTTCCAGCGCTCCCAGCACATGAAGTACATTTTTGCGTTGGCAGCTAAATCCCATTGTACCGATCCGCCAGATCTGCCCTTTCAACGGTCCAAATGAACTGGCAATCTCAATGCTGAAATCGTTCAGCAACATGCTGCGCACCGACTCACCATCAATTCCTTCCGGGATAGTAATACAGGTGACCACCGGAAGTTTACTGGACATATCCCCGTACAGTTGCAGTCCCATTCCCTGAATTCCGGCGACCAACGCACGTTCATTCACCAGATGTCTCTGGAACCTGGCCTCCAATCCTTCTTGCAGCAGAATACGTAATCCTTCATGAAGACCGTAAAGCATGGAGGTGGCTTCTGTATGGTGGTTCAGCCTGGCCGAACTCCAGTAATCCTGCAATTGGCTCAGGTCAAAATAATTGCTGGCAATGGTGCGGCCTTCTGCCCGCGCACTGGTTGCGTCTCGGAGTCCGCGTTCAACGGTTTTGCGGCTCATCAGCTTCTGTTCCACACGATTGTTGTACGTGAGAGGTGCCATCCCTGAAGGAACGGACAGGCATTTCTGCGTCCCGCCCATCACCGCATCCAGATACCAGGCATCCGTCTCCACCGGCGTCCCGCCAATGGTTGCTACAGCATCCACGACGAGTAAAATATCAAGGTCGCGACAGGCTTTGCCAATCTCGGCAAGGGGCTGCATCTGACCGGTGGAAGTCTCACCGTGAACCATCGCAACCAGACTCGGTTTATGGGTATGGATTGCCTTGATCACCTCTTCCGGATCAAATACCGTTCCCCATTCCGTTTCAAAAAAAACAACCTCGGCACCACAACGTTCCGAGATTTCAACCAGCAGATGTCCGAATCGTCCGTAGATCGGGATGAGAACTTTGTCACCGGGCTGGATCAGACTGACCAACACAGCTTCAATCCCTGAACGGGATGTGCCATCGACTGGATAACACCACTCGTTATCTGTCATATATAACTCTCGCAGCATTGCCATTGTCTCGTTCATCAAGGATGTGAACTCCGGGTCAAACTGCCCCAGGATCGGAAAGGATAATGCTCTAAGTACACGTGGATCAACTTCAACCGGTCCCGGGGTCATAATGGTCCGCAAGGACGGAGATAACTCTTTATAGTTGGACATCTGCATTCAACTCCCGTAACCGTATTTATAGAGTAGCCGGACCAGAACCCGAAAACCGTGCAGCAGGTCTGCCTCAGCTGTATATTCAAGTGGATTATGACTGATACCGTCCTGACTCGGCACAAAGATCATGGCCGTTGGACAAGCCGGCTGAAAAATCTGCGAATCATGTCCCGCACCGCTTGGCATTAGCCAATAGGACAACTGCTCCTGCTCACAGGTATCTTGGATGTCTGAGATCATCTGCGCGTTCATGGGAATGGGTGTGACGGATAGATGCTCTTCCCAATCCAATCCGAGCTGCTGCTCGGCTGCGATACGACTAAATGCCCGGAGCATATCCTGCCAGCAGCGATCAATACTCTCCTGCCGGATATGGCGGATATCCAGTGAAAACACCGCCCGTGCTGCAACCACATTCCCAACACCCGGATCAGCTGTGATTCGTCCAACTGTGGCTACCAGCGGTTCTCCTGCTTCCAATGCGACATTCCTTACCGCAGCAATCATCTCGGCTGCTCCGGCAAGTGCGTCCTTGCGCCAGGACATCGGCGTCGTCCCCGCGTGATTCGCTTCTCCGCTTACCGTAATACTGAACCGCTTCTGACCTACAATGTCGGATACAACTCCAATCGATTGTCCAAGACGTTCCAGAACCTGACCTTGCTCAATGTGAAGCTCAATAAAGGCACCGTAATTTTTCGCGGCAGGTCTATATGCACTATCAGTTCCAAAACCCGCATCCCGGATCGCTTGTGCAAATGTAACGCCGTGTTGATCCTTCAGATGCTCTACATCTTCCAGAGACGTTATTCCTGTTATACTGCGTGAACCCCAATATGCAAAAGGGAATCGACTTCCCTCTTCTTCGCATAACGATACCACTTGAAGTGTGCGCTTCGGTGCTCCAAAATGCTTCTGCAAATACTCCAAAGCAAGGACACCCGCCACCACACCGTAAGCACCATCATATTTGCCGCCATACACCACAGTATCAATATGTGATCCGGTCACAATCGGTAATTCTTCAGCACCAACCGCTGATTCCTTACCCTCGCTCTTGAGTGTGCCATACAGATTACCGGACTGGTCAAATTCGGGAGACAGCCCTTTCTCCTGCATCTTGGCTGCGAGGGCGTGTTGTGCTTCACACCAAGCCGAGTCATACAAAAGTCGTGTGACGCCACCTTGTGTATCCGCACCATATGTCGACAGCCAGTCAAGCATGGCTTGCAGCTCCACCTGTTCCACATCTGGCAAAGGAAGAGGTGCATTATTTGTACCGGATGACCGGTATACTCCAGACTCCGTCATGGCGTCTCCCCCGTTCCCGCTTCGATGGGACTAGAAGAATAAGCCGCAATGTGTTGCCCGAAAGGCACAGGAGATAACCCGGATTCCGAGTTGTAGACGCGCTGCCCACGACAGAATACGTCTGCAATCTGACAGTTAAATGTACGTCCCACATAAGGGCTCTGTTTATGCGTATAGAGCAGATCCTCCGTGTTCAGGCTTGTGCTTCTCTCCCAGTCAATCAGGACCAGATCTGCATCCTTGCCGATCGCAATCTCTCCTTTGTGCTCCAGACCCAGCCTTCTGGCAGGCTGCAGGGAGAGCACTCTTCCGAGCAACGGGAGGTCGATATTGCGCTGAAGATGTCCGTCCTCCAGCATGATTAGCAGTGTGCTTTGTGCCCCGGATATACCGCCCCAGATTTCAAAAAAGTTATCAGATTGTTTCATGGATGGCGGACATGGAGAATGGTCTGAGGCAATAACATCAATCAATCCCGAAGTCAGTGCATCCCATAACTGCTCCTGTTCGGAAGAGCTGCGAAGCGGTGGAGCACATTTTGCTACAGCACCCAATCGAACCACATCCTGATCGGTCAGCGTCAGATAATGAGGGCATGTCTCCGAAGTGACATCCTGCCCACGCCGTTTAGCCGCTGCAATTAAGTCCAGTGCTTCCCGGGTGCTAATATGCACAAAATGCAGCGCACATCCGGTCTGTTCACCATATTTCAACGCTCGGGCAACCGCGACGACTTCAGCTTCCACAGGACGGGACCGGATATAATCCATCGCTTCAGTCTTTCCCTCAGCGATGCTTCTCGTAGCAAGTTCAGCAACGATGCCTTCGTCCTCTGCATGAAGTGCCAACACACAGTTTAATTTGGCAAGCTCATGCATTCCGTCCAGCAATGTATGGTCATCAGCTCTGGCAAAGATGTCTTCCCCATCTCCACCCGGCTCGGACATAAATGCCTTGAATCCGGCAGCCCCCAGCCGTGACAGTGGAGCAAGTTCATCACGGTTGCCGGGAACCAAACCTCCCCAAAAGGCATAATCAACATACGATTGGTCTGCCGCTGCTTTCTTTTTCATCTCCCATGCTTCCGGCTTTGTGGTTGGAGGTACGCCGTTAAGCGGCATATCGACGTAGGTCGTGATTCCCCCAGCGGCAAGAGATGCCGATCCAGACCTAAATCCCTCCCAACTGGCGAGTCCAGGTTCATTGAAGTGTACATGAATGTCCACGACACCCGGCATCACTGTAAGGCCCTCAGCTTCTATGACCCAAGTCGCTTCGCCAGCGGTCAGCCGTGTGGATATATCTGTTATTTTTTCACCAGTTATGCCAATATCCAGTTGTTCTACCCGATCTCTCAGCACCACCCGGGCCCCCCGGATGATGGTATCAAATATTGTCATGTGGATGACCCTCCCCCTGAATCAGAACCGGATGTGTGCATGTTCAGCTTCCCCGGTATGTACTATAACCTCCTGGAGCAATCAATAACGGAATATGGTAATGGCTTGAGGCATCAGATACAGCAAAACGAATCGGAACAATCGTCCATAATGCCTGCCCCAACTCCTCCAACGAACGCTGTGCGTAATAACTCTCGACATGGAATTGAAGCTCATATATGGCTGGCTCCAACTTGCCTCCATCCAGCAGCGGTGCATCCAAACGCCCATCCGTATTGGTCACCGACTCAGCCACTTTTGTCTTGCTTTCCTGTTCTCCATCCCTCTTCAGGGTATACAGCTCGATCCGAACACCCGTAGCAGGCACGCCTTTGGATGTATCCAGCACATGTGTTGTAATTCGTCCACCAGATATCGACATCAGACGTCACCATCTTTCCCGGAGTCATGGCCGTCTGTTCCCAGATCATCCCTTGTCATCGAGAAACCCTGGAATCCATATGGTGGCCTCGGCTCGGTAAACACTTTGCCTTCTCCCTCTTTCACTTCCTCCAGCACTGTCTCCCATGTCCGATTGTTGGATTCAAATGAAACCTCACTCAGTTGCTCAAATCGACTTAACAACCTTCGTCCAATCTGGTAAATCAGATGTTGAATGGAAGCGGATCGACACTCATGAAATACCGCAGCAGCCAAATCTCTGACCTGTTCCGCCGCTACATACCGTCCACGCTGATCGTCCATGCCATCTCTCGGATCTTCATAACGCCAATTGATGTTCAGGAAAATAAATAACGGTCGATCCCATGTCTCTGGAAGAGTGGTATATTCATCCTGCATAAATCCGGCAAATTCACTGCCTTTGACCTTGATCAGTCTCAGATCGGCTACACCACTGAAATGGTTGCTGAGTTTAATCGAGTCTCCTGTTCGTTCTGCTTCCACGGCAGCTGTCGCACGATCATTCTGCGAATAACGAAATACGAGCGCACTCGGTCGATAACTTCCTTCTAATCCAATGGGTATATCTTCAAAAGGAATCTGATCTGCTGTCATCTGAACCTTGCTCATCTGCGGATACGTCTCCAGGAAACGCCGACTTACCAGCGCAAGAAATCCTTCCACCGTTGCCCCTGTGTAATCCGCTGCATGTGTGAGAATGAAATTTTTCATTGAATCGGTTGCGACCACAAGCGAATTGTCCCCTTCTGCAAAAGAAGGCAAGAATTCATCCCCCTGCACAGCCACCTTGATGTTCAATCCAAACAGAATATTGCTACGTCCCATGAACGGAGATTCCGGAATGGACTGTATACCCGTCAACGGTTTGGCGTAGGAACGGTACATCCACACATCACCTTTGCCGTAATACATGGTCCGCTGCTGCACTGCGGTTGGCTTGCTCACGAACTCATGCTCATGACCGATCTGTGCAAGCCACTGCTCCAAACGAATGCCCGCGATCTTGAATACTTCCTTCAATGCAGTCTCGAATTCTCCTTCCCTGCCTCGGCGATGACGTTGCCTCATGGATTCGAGGATGGAGCTTGCGGTATGGCCTTTTACGGCCAATATGAAAGGAAAGCCAAATTGGCTTGTATATGCTTTGTTTAATTGTTGAAGTTCGTTGTATTGCTCTTGTGAGAGTGAATCAAGCCCTGCACCAGCTTGCTCCTGAACGGAGTTGCTGCTCATGCTGATTCGCGCTCCAAGATCCGGGTGATTTCGAAGCAACTGCAACTTCACCTGGTCATCCGATGCCTGAACCACGTTTTTCATCACTTTCATCATCTGTTCAAATGAATCGAAAGGTCGTAAAAGCCCGGCACGCTCAGCTACCCATGGTGATTCCTCAAATAAGCCGCCAAACGTATGCACAAACTGTGTGATAGACCAGTTGTTAACAAGTTTAATTAAGTCGCTCATGTTAGAACCTCCGGTCTGTTGTGGATTATTGTTCTTCATTCTAAGTGTCGTTCAGTGTCGCGACAACAATATTTACGCAATTTTGTAATATAACATAACATCAGAGTTGTGATTTGTTTGCTGTGCACGGGAAGATCAGCTTTTGTTGCCCTTAAACATGAAAGAACCGCATTCCATCAAGGGAATGCGGTCCTCGGGGGTCTGACCGGGTAGCATTGTCATGTTGCACAATGTGCGGTCTAGAGTTGGACATTGTGTGGTCTTGCAGCTGCTTTGTCCCGCACGAACTTGCGGAAGGTAAATACCAGCTTTAATTTAAGCAGATCATTCGTTTTCTTAAAGTCCATTTGCAGCAAGCTACCGACTTTCTCCATCCGATAAGTGACCGTGTTGCGATGAACAAACAGCTGCTTGGCAGCTTCATTGATCAGCCCATCATTCTCGATAAAGGACTCCAATGTATTCATCAGCACTTGATTGGGATCACCATCCCTGGCAAGTAATGGTTCAAGTACTTTATTGCAGTAATTCTCCATAATGTTATCCGGTACGTGTTGGAACACATAGGCAAATTCGAGCATTTCAAATTGTAACGCACGGTCTTTCATTCCGAACCGACGAGCCAGTTGTCGTGTATCCAGACACTCTTGGTATGCTTCACGGAGCGATTTGGGTTCATGTTTCATTTTGCTGATCCAGAAACGCGGAGCCGGTGCTCCTTTCGCTTCTTGCGCTGCCAGAACATCACCGAAACGGCTCAAGAGAAAACTTGACAGCTCCTCTCCATAATCTCGCCCTGTTGGACAGGTGTAGATGGACAGAATGCCATCCTCAATCTGAAAATGCTGTGAGGCCGTGAATTGCATCAGCGGATTGTATTGTAATTCACGATGAATCTGTTTAAGCAGCTTTCCCTCGGCAAACAGAGTCGGCTCAAGTGTAATCAATACGCACTGATAGGTACCCTGGAACAGATGTACACCTTTGTTTTCACTCAAAGTGGTCAATTCTTGGATGGTCATTTTGTTATCCAGATACTGTGAAAGCAGTGTACGCATCTCATCTTGCACAGTTGGATTAATATGCTCGCGATAAGTCATATCCATATAAAATGCCAGTACATCCGCAGCCTGTTGGAACAGCTCTTCCTCCGCTCTAAGTGATAAGGCTGAATCGGTAAACACAAGCAACGATCCGTATTCTTCATCATTTTGCTTGATGGGTACGCGATGACAACTTCCCTGATTCCATTTCACTCGGTGCATGACGGATTTCCAAGGCCAGCCTTGGGTTACAGCATCCCCTGCAATGCTTTCACTACCATACAGTACATGCCCACGTGAACCAATTACGGCAAGCGGATAGTTCAGCACCGTGGCAAGTTCGGCAAACACATTCCGATGTGGCTGCTGTTGCAGTGCAAACTGCATTAATTTTTTCTGTTTTTGCACAACCTCATGCAGCAATCGGTTGCTACGTTCATGTTCAGCTTTGAACAAGGCATTCATCTGGTCCGAGAAGGTGAATTGAAAGGGGAGCTCAAGCAGCGGCAAACGAAGCCGATCAGCTTCCTCGACAATACCTTGGGGAATGGACTGCCAGAAACGTCCCAGCTTGATGCCGAGTCCTGCACAGCCGCGTTCATTCAAACGTCGCATCAAACGTAGTGCATCCGTCTCACTGTCTTTCATAATAAAAGCGGTGGTGAACAACATTTCTCCGGATTTGATCCAATCCGCGATATCAGGAGCGTCCATGACGTTAACGGATTTCATCATCCGTGAAGTCCCTTCTCCACCCGCAACCAGTTTGGCCTCTGACAACGGGTACACCTGTAAAGCCTCTTTAACCGTAAGTTGCATGGACAATACCTCCCATATATATAACACAATGTTATGTCATTCTGGTTAACGAAACTAAATTTCGCATTATTTTTCTAATTAAATCCATATTTATGCGTTCAACTTTTATTTATTGTTAAGTATTATAACATCATTTTTCTGAATAAAGCTTACACGACAAAAAAAATAAAACCTATGACCTAATTACAGCGCACTTTCCTGTAATCGGCATAGGTTTTATTTTAATGTTTACTACGATCCACATACAACAATTGGAGGGTTGTTCTGTCATCGTAGTGTCAGTGTAAATAACTTTTAGTTCAACTACGATCAGATTTCCATGGTTTCGTGATTCATCCATAATTTCATACGGGATAACACATCTTTGATATTCAGCGGTTTGCTGAGATAGTCCGAAGCGCCTGCTGCAATACATTTCTCCCGATCCTCTTTCATGGCCTTGGCTGTCAGAGCAATAATCGGAAGCTGGGTCATGCCAAGCCGTTCACGGATCTGGCGAGTCGTCTCATAACCATCCAGTTCCGGCATCATAATATCCATCATGATGATATCAGGCTTGACTCCTCCACGCTCCAACAATTCCAGACATTCGTACCCATTCTGAGCTGAGATGACATTCATGCCGTATTGCTCAAGAGCGTTAGCCAGCGCATATACATTTCGTATATCATCATCAACGACAAGTACTTGACGACCACTGAGCAAAGATTCTTCCAGAGGTGTCAATAAAACATCAGATTGTTCGGAAGTTATGGAAGGAAGCTTATTGACCTCAGGTGTAGTGGTAGCCACCTCATTCAGGAACAACCGCGATGCATTCATAGTCTCAGGTTCATCTCTTCGCAGTGGCAGGAACAGCGTGAACACACTGCCATGTCCTTCACGACTTGTTGCCGAGATTGAACCACCCAGCAAAGTCGCAAGCGATTGAGAGATCGACAGGCCAAGTCCTGTTCCGCCATATTTACGTGCCGTAGCCCCATCCGCCTGTTTGAATGCATCAAAGATCTGAAGAAGTTTGTTTTCCGCAATGCCAATCCCTGTATCACTGACGGAGAAAGCAATCACGTCGGTCTCTTGGTCTTTCAATTCAGGATGAGTCAGACTCATTTTGGAGATGGTTAAGGCAACTTCACCCTCACTCGTGAACTTGAATGCGTTCGAGAGCAGATTTCGGAGAATCTGGTGCAATCTCATCTCATCCGTCACGATGGTTTCCGGTAAAGGACTTTGGAGCTGAATTCGGAAATCTATTCTTTTCTGCTCCGCTGTTTTCAAGAAATACTGATTCATGACTTCTGGCAGACTACCCAGATAGACATCATCGAAATCCACTTCCATCTGTCCGGCTTCCACCTTGGATAGATCCAGAATATCATTGATCAGATTCAGCAGGTCTTTACCTGATTTGTGAATGACTGAAGCATAGTTCTGCTCTTCACTATTCAAGTGTTGATTTTTATTTTCAGACAAGATTTCGGATAAAATCAACATGCTGTTAAGAGGTGTCCGCAGTTCATGGGACATGTTCGCCAAGAATTCGGATTTGTACCCCGAGCTTGTTCGTAACTGATCTGCCACAACTGCAAGTTCATTAGCTGATGTCTCAGCAGCACTCTTCTGTATTTCCAGGCGATCATTAAGCATATGAAGCTCTTCGGTCTGCATTTGCAGTTCCTCCGTCTGAGACAGCATCTCTTCGGTCTGAGCCTGAAGTTTCTCCGATTGTGCCTGTAATTCTTCATTCAGAACTTGTGACTCATCATATAATTGCTGTAATTCCATACGAGTGACGGTCGAGTGTAGTGAAACACTAAAAATATCCGTCAGTTCTTTCATCAGCTTCATATCATTCTCTTGCAACGGCTTCATTGAAGCAAGCTCGATTACCGCAATCGTTCTGCCTTCGAACAGGACCGGGACTACAGTAATTGATGTGGCAGATGTATACCCGAGACCCGAAGAGATTCGGATATAGTTCTGGGGCAGATCATTCATGCGTAAAATTCGCTTCTCCACAGCACTTTGACCTACAAGTCCCTCACCCGGGGCAAGCGACACTTTACCGAGCGAACGTTCTTTCTCTCCATCCCCAGCATATGCAGCCACGCGCAGCAGTCGATTGTCTTTCCAATAATATAAGACGCTATAGGGAACTTCAAACAACACGGCTAGCTCGTTCAGGAACAAGCGGGACAATCCTTCCATATTGGTCGGGTTCTGTAAGAGTGTGGCAATCCCTGTGATCTGGTCCTTGACCCGATTCTGTTCCTGTACTTCATCCAGTAATTTGTTGGTTTCGTGGCCCAGGTCTCCCACTTCATCATGTGTGCGCACCTGAATTCGCTGCTTCAGGTTTCCACCTTTGGAGATATCACTGATGGTTTGCATAACATCTCGCAACGTTTTGACGATATTTCCTGATATCACAATCGCAGCTGCAATGGATAATGCTGCAATAATACCCCACAGCGTGTACATAATCGTCAGCAGTGTGGAACTGCGTCTGGCAAGTTCAGTAACCCTTGCCTCGGTCAGAGCGATCTCTGTGTTACGGAAGGTTGTAAGTTGAGAGCGCAGTAGATCAATTTCAGTTTTACCCGGATCAGATTCGAAGAACGCAACTACTTTCGCTTGATCCCCTTGCTTTTTCAAGTCCACCGACGGCTCCCCAGCAATCTCAATCCAGCGTGTAATATGAGCTTTGATGCTTTGCAGACTCTGCTGCTGTGAAGGATTATCGCTAATGAGAGCATTCAATTGATCATAGTTGGAACTCCACTGGGATAGGCCTTGGGAATAAGGCTCCAAGTAACTTTCATTGCCTGTAATCATGAATCCACGCTGTCCTGTCTCCATGTTCAAGACATTTTTTTCAATCGCGTTGGTCAGATTATGTACTTCCAGATCATGATGGGAGATAAAATCATTTTCCTTCTGTAACACATTAATTTGGGCCGTAAGCACTAGCAGAACAGCTCCAAACAAAAGCACAACCACAAGATAGCCCAATAAAATTTTGGAGCGTATCGTAAATCTTCTCGTTTTTGACAACGCGGAAACCTCCAAATATATACGAATCCCATAATTAAATTAAAACTGGTGCATATGTAGTTTATATGTATACGTATAGTCTGACAAGCTTTAAGTTCATCGGTAATCATAAGAAAAACGACCTGCTTGTGCAGGTCGTCCTCTTCAGTGATCTATATTGCTCATTATGGCTGATTTTAGGCCTTTGGAGCGATCATTTTGGCTGGATCGACATATTGATCAAATTGCTCTTCGGTAAGCAGGCCCGTTTGTAACGTCGCCTGTTTCAAAGACAAGCCTTCTTTATGTGCGAGCTTCGCAATTTTGGCTGCATTCTCATAACCAATATGCGGATTGAGCGCTGTAACCAGCATAAGCGAGTTGTTCAGATTATGTTCAATCTGATCCAGATTAGGCTCAATGCCTACGGCACACTTGTCATTAAACGCAATAATGGAGTCCGCCAGGAGTTGCACGGATTGCAAGAAGTTATAGATGATAACCGGTTTGAATACATTGAGTTCAAAATTACCCTGACTTGCCGCGAAACCAATCGCTGCATCATTACCCATGACCTGCGTAACCACCATAGTAATGGCCTCGCTCTGAGTTGGGTTGACTTTACCTGGCATAATGGAGCTGCCTGGCTCATTCTCAGGAATACGGATCTCGCCCAATCCACTACGAGGACCACTGGCCAACCAGCGGACATCATTGGCAATTTTCATCAAATCAGCTGCAAGCGCTTTAACCGCACCGTGCGCATACACAACTTCATCATGACTTGTAAGTGCGTGGAATTTGTTTAGTGCAGATACAAAATCTTTCCCGGTATGTTTGCCAATCTCCTTGGCAGTGAAGTCCCCAAAGTCCGGATGTGCATTAATGCCCGTTCCGACAGCTGTACCGCCGATTGCAAGCTCCTTCAGATACTGTACGCTTTCACGGATCATACGCTCACTCTTGCCCAGCATGGCTTCCCAACCACTAATCTCCTGGCCAAGGGTAATTGGTGTTGCATCCTGGAGGTGGGTACGTCCAATCTTGATAATATCCTTGAATGCCTCCGACTTGTCTGCAAAAGTGGCTTTTAATACCGCAATGGCCGGCAAGAGTTGATCCTCAACAGCCAGAACACCTGCGACATGCAGAGCCGTTGGGAATGTATCGTTGGAGCTCTGGGACATATTCACGTCATCATTTGGATGCAGACGCTCTTCCTTGCCCTTTTGCTCCAGCAGTTGGTTCCCCAGATTGGCAATCACTTCGTTCACGTTCATATTGGATTGCGTTCCGCTTCCCGTCTGCCATACTACCAGTGGGAAATGGTCATCAATTCGGCCTGCAATGATCTCGTCTGCTGCATAAGCAATAGCATCGGACTTAGCCGCAGATAATTTACCTAATTTATGGTTACTGGCCGCAGCACTTTTTTTCAAAATGGCAAGGGCACGGATAACTTCCATCGGCATATGTTCACTGCCAATCGGGAAGTTCTCCTTGCTGCGCTGCGTCTGAGCTCCCCACAGCCTGTCGGCTGGTACTTTCATTTCGCCTAACGTATCTCTCTCAATGCGGTATTCCACTTGCTTGTCCTCCTCCAAAAAGATGGTTTGGGTCTCTACAAAGCTTGTGTATCTCGTCATATTATACATGATTTACGAGCAGGTTTTCACCTTTTCGACAAAATTGTAAGCGTAGCGCAAAATGAGCGTGAATTATTTTTGTGACGCAATTGGATACAGTCGGCTGCTCTGTTCGAATAGTTCACCTGGTTCCAGACCGATCAATCCGATTTCTTCTGCCGGAATGCCTTCAACATTGGGAGCATTAACCAGGTTCATCTGTGGTTCAGGGCAGAAGAATTCGCCACCCATGTTATTATTCCAGATCATCCAGTGCTTGTACGATGTACCCACATCATATACCAGTTTGTCTCCAGTACGGTGATCCGTAAGTTCCATATAGTTACGTCCATTCTGCGGCTCCGCAGTGTAATGATTATCCATGGCAGCAAAGAACGGACTAACCCCGTCTTTTTTCAATTGTTCTTCCTCAGGTGTAAGCGGTTGAAATTGTCCTGTTGGCAGAGAACGCTCATTCAATTCACGACGTTGTCCAATTGTAACTTTGGCCGTGTAATCCGAGGCCTGACTGTCCGGTGCAAAAGGTACAGCAATCGCCGTGTGGAATGCAAACAAATTCGGCATATATTCAGTCCCGTTGTTGCGGACGATCAATTGTTGTTGAAGTCCTTGGCTACTCAAAGAATAACGGAGTGTCACTGTGAACGTAAACGGCAGGTACTGATGGAATGTATGCCCTTCTTTCACGTCCTGGCTAAGCAACACATAGCTCTCCAGCTGATCAGAACCATATCCCTCAACCTTCCACTCGGTATCATGCAAAAATCCATGCAAATGGTTACCTGTAGCCGGTTCGTTCACAGGCAACTGATAAACTTTACCATTCCAGGGGAAACGTCCATCCTCATAACGGTTCGGTGGAGAAAGAATTGGAATTCCATAGACCGCAGGTGCAGCCATAAACTCATCCATTTGATCCTGATCCGGCTCTCTCAAGAAACGGAATCCCTTTTCTGTATCACGGAAAGCGACGAGGTTGGCACCCACGCTTGGAATAACCGCCGCTTCAAATTGATTAAAACGAAGCCAAACGGCCGGAATCCCTCCAAATTGTTCTTCAAATGCTGCATTTTGTTGTGTCATCGTTATATGTACCTCCTGCATACTAAGGTTATATTATACGGCTCGACTATATCATGCCCGAGCGCAAAATACCAATCTATGATAGAGAACAAATTCATGATAGAAACACAAAAAAGGCAGAAAAAAGACAGCTGTAATACGTTACGGCTGTCTCTGCTGTCTTTCATATGATGGTTCAATTAATCCACATATTTGCCATGATCCGGCACAGTGCTCTCTTCAAAGTCCAGATCAAGCCGCTTCAGGGATTCACTCAGCATATCTCCGCTCAAGGCATGCCCATGCCCGGTAATCGCAAGTTTCGGCTCCAGATGCCTTATATGCTGGACAGATTGATGAGCAGCCTGCCAATCTGTTGTGAAATAAGATGGTGGGCCATGCAACTGTTTGTCCTGAAGCAACACACTCCACAGCGACTCCTGCTTCACTGTGATGATTGCGTCTCCCGCAATTAACAAACGGTCTGCTTCCCGAAACAGCGACACATGTCCAGGCGTATGACCTGGCGTGTGCACCCACTCCCATCCTGATAGACCTGGAACGGAATGATCTTTGGGTAAACTGAATATCCGATCATCCAGATTGATTGCCTCATTAGGATAAGCGAATGACAACCTGGACATTAAACCTCCACCTACAGAAGGGTCCGCTGGCGGGTAATCTTTTAATCCCGTTAAATACGGAATTTCAAGCGGATGAGCATACACTGGCACACCCCAGAATTGTTCCAGCTCAATAACGGTTCCTACATGGTCGAAGTGACCATGCGTCAATATGATCGCAGACGGCGGACCTTGAAATCGTTCTGTTGCAACCTGAACAATATGATCTGTGAACCTCGCCATTCCGGTGTCCACGAGGACCCAGTTCCTGCTTCCTGGCTCTCCGATGAACACGACATTAACGAATAGTGTACGTAGACTGAGAATATCGGGCGCGACTTCTTCAAGTCCCGTCAACCCTTCTGTAATCAGATTGTCAGATGCCATTCACGGTTACCTCCCATTAGGCGGATTGTCTCTCTGGTTCCATTCATCTCGTAGACTTCCCTTTTCTGGATTATCTATTCAACATTTCCAATAAAATAGACGGTATACACCCTGTTTCGGGCATACACCGTCTAGTATAGTCATCGACACAACACAATAGAACAAGAACATCTCGGCTAGTTAAGCCGGAAATGCCTCCAAAGCAGCATCGAGCAATTGATTGTACAGATCGTCATCATTTTCAAGCAACTCGTCCATACGCAGTAACTCTTCTTCATCACCAGATTGCTCCGTGAAATGCAAGCTATAGTCCCAATCTTTTCCGTTCTTGCTCATGAAGGTAATCTCATATACTGACTTTTCGCCTTCTGTGCGGTAAACGGTATTTCCCACGTATCCTTTTTCACCTTCACGGCGCATTTCAGCACTTATAATTTCAATATTCACAATCATTCTCTCCTTTAATCTTTCATCTACAGTCGGTCTCCAACATTTCTGGTAAACCTAGTTTGGTAATTATTATTGGTTAATTGTACAATATATAACGTAGCAACGTATACCTTATTCAATGAAGGAACCATTCTGAGTCCTTACATAGTTGTAATGAGGACTATAATAGCCAACAAGCTACGATATTATTATCACATTGGAGGAAAAAATAGCATGAATACTTTTGAAACGAATCTGCAGCAATATGCTGAACTGGCTGTACAAGTCGGTGTCAATGTCCATCCTGGACAGACACTCGTGGTTAACGCTCCAATCTCGGCAGCACATTTTGTACGACTGATTGTCAAAGCAGCTTACGGTAAAGGTGCGAAATTGGTCAAAGTAAACTGGAGCGATGAAACCGTTACACGTCTTCATTACGATCTTGCACCTGATGAAGCCTTCTCCATTGAACCGAAATGGTTTGCAGCTGAAATGACTGAACTGGTTGAAGAAGGTGCTGCTATTCTGCACGTCATCGCTGAAAATCCGGATCTGCTGAACGGTGTAGCCCAGGAACGCATTATTACTAGCCAAAAAGTGCGCGGCAAAGCGCTCGAAAAATATCGTTCTTATCAAATGGCTGACAAATTCAGCTGGTCTATCGTGGCCGTTCCTTCTCCTGAATGGGCAGCTAAAGTGTTTCCCGGATCTGCCGGAAGCGCAACAAGTGGACCGCCTGTGGGATGTCATTTTCAAAACAGTACGGATCGGTGAACAGGATGCTGTTGCCGAATGGAAAACCCATTTGCAAAACCTGGATTCCCGCGCTGATCTGCTGAACAACAAGAAATACAAGAAGCTTCACTATACTGCTCCAGGCACAGACTTGACCATTGAACTTCCAGAAGGCCATATCTGGGTATCCGGTGGAAGTGTGAATGAGCAAGGACATGTCTTTATTGCCAATATGCCTACCGAAGAAGTATTCACGGCTCCGCTGAAAACGGGTGTTAACGGTACAGTGCGCAGCACGAAACCACTGAGCTACGGCGGCAACCTGATTGACGGTTTCTCACTAACATTCGAGAACGGCCGAATTGTTGACTATACCGCCGATCAAGGTCTCGATGCACTCAAAAACCTGATCGAGATAGATGATGGCGCACACTATCTGGGTGAAGTAGCCCTCGTTCCACATCAGTCCCCAATTTCCGATACCAATATTTTGTTCTACAATACTTTGTTTGATGAAAATGCCTCCAACCATTTGGCGATTGGTAATGCCTATGCCTTCTGTCTGGAAGGTGGTAAAACGATGTCCAAAGAAGAGCTGATTGAACGTGGCATGAACTCCAGTCTCACTCATGTAGACTTCATGATTGGATCTGGAGAAATGAACATCCACGGCGTGACCTCCGAAGGCGCGGAAGAGCCGATCTTCCTGCAAGGAAACTGGGCGTTTTAATAACCGTTTGATGTGATTTAGGAGAGAGGAGATTACTCCTCTCTTTTCCTGCGTCATCAGGTCAAAAATTCAACAATTGGAGGGAACTCATATGTTAAGTTTTGAACAAAAACTGGATCGTTACGCTGAACTGGCTGTAAGAGTAGGTGCTAACGTGCAACCAGGACAAGTATTTGTCATCTCTGCGATGATTGATACCGCTGAATTCGTACGTTTGCTGGTACGCAAGGGATATGAAGCTGGCGCCAAGCAGGTGATTGTAAAATACGGAGATGAAACCGTCAATCGATTGCGGTTTGAGATGGCCCCTGAGGAATCCTTCCAAGAGCCGCCGAAATGGCAGGCAGCGGAGCTTGAAGAACTGGCGGCCAATAATGCAGCCTTTCTGACCGTATTGTCATCCAGCCCAGACCTGATGAAAGGTATTGACCCGGAGCGGATCTCGACCCATCAGCGTACATTTGGTCAGGCTATGGCCAAGTACCGTCAGTATCAACAGGCGGATAAAATGAGCTGGACGGGTGTGGCTTGTCCTTCCCCCGATTGGGCAGCCAAAGTATTCCCGGATCTCCCGGCAGCCGAGCAGGTTAGCCAGCTGTGGGAAGCCATTTTTGCTGCGGTGAGAGCCGATCTGGAGGACCCTGTAGCGGCTTGGGAACAGCATATTGAACGACTGGAGACCAAAGCCGTTGCCCTGAACAACAAGAAGTATCAAGCATTGCACTTCCTCTCCCCAGGGACGGATCTTACTGTCGAGCTTCCAGAAGGTCATATCTGGGCGCAGGCTGGTAGCGTGAATGAGCAAGGCACCCCTTTTGTCGCCAATATCCCGACAGAGGAAGTATTCACTGCTCCAGCCAAGCACGGTGTTAACGGCAAGGTGTCCAGCACCAAACCACTCAGTTATGGCGGCAGTATCATTGATCGTTTTTCACTCACATTTGAGAACGGACGTATCATTGATTTTCATGCTGAAGAAGGTCAGGATATGCTGGAAAGACTCATTTCCATGGATGAAGGATCTCATTACCTCGGCGAAGTCGCTTTGGTTCCCTTCCATTCACCGATCTCTGAGAGTGGTATCCTGTATTACACTACATTGTATGATGAGAATGCGTCTTGCCATCTTGCGATTGGCAGTTCCTATGCATTTAATATCGAAGGTGGCAAAACGATGTCTCCGGAAGAACTTGCAGCCCGTGGCATGAACACCAGTATCACTCATGTGGACTTCATGATGGGCTCACCCGAGATGGACATCTACGGTATCACAGCAAACGGCGAACGTGAAGCCATCTTCCTTAAGGGAGACTGGGCATTCTAACAGATTACGGAGAGTTATCTCTCTTAATGTATTTTTCTGAATAGTCGAAAAGGCTGTCTTGCAACCATGTTTTCATGGTTGGCGAGACGGCCTTTTATTAATTTTCAGCAAACTTTCCCGCATGTTATATACACTTCCCTCATCTGGTTTTCCCCGGAGCAACCTCCCATTGTATCGTTTCCATATTATGTTGTAAAATGTAATGATACCAATGTTTGTGGATTGTTCACCAGAAAGGAGAACATCATGGCCAATCGGCTTCAGTTATTACTAGCCTCAGATTTCCATAATTTAGGCTCTGCACTTCAAGAAGAAGTGTATTATGAATATTATAATATGGTACATGGTCTTATCGTTTATATCATCAAGGAGCGTGCTGCAGCAGAAGATATTATTCAGGAAGCTTTTATCAAAATCATTAAAAACAAACCCATCTTTGAAGACGAGGTCAAACTGAAAGCCTGGCTCAAGGTTGTCACACGGAACACAGCTATTAATTATCTGAGAAAAAATAAAAATAACCGTAACCAATTGGATACGGATAGTGTTTTTATAGATATGGAGACGATGAATCAGACGGCAGCTTCCGTGGAAAGCATGGTAGAAACGCAGATGATGGAAGAGTCCATTGAATATTATCTCGGACAGCTCAAACCGGAATATCGTGTACTGGTGGAGTTACGGTGGAAAAAAGGTCTCTCTTACCGAGAGATGGCCGAACTGCTGGATACCTCCGAAGACATTGTGAAGCAACGTTTGTTCAGAGCCCGTGGCAGTATCAAGAAGAAATTACATAAGGAATGGGGTGGAAGCATTGAGCAAAGGCAAGTCCGATAAGCACGTGGAGCGATTCGATTCAGAGCTGGAAGACGAATATTTCGACGCTGCGTTTGACCTGGCTTTTGATGAAGCTTTCCATCAGGCCGTCTCTGCTCCTTCCGCCTCCCATACCGAATCCATGCAGCAATCCTGGCAGAAGGTACACAGGGAAATTAACAGAATCGGTTTACGTAAAAAAAGAATACGTACCTTACGACTTTCAGTTGTCGTAGCTGCGTCCGTGACCATCGGAGCCGTTATTTTCAGCCTGCCGTCCGGTACGCAAGCGGTATCCCCTTTTGTGCAATCCATCAAGGATTGGGGCAATGGCATGAAATCCATTATCATTGAGGATCGCACGACCCAACTGGGGGCTCATCCGTCAACAGCCAAAACGCCTCCACCACCGGAAACCAGCTTAGACGACATTCTTAAAGTACAAGAAGAAGAAGCTCTTAATACACCTTCGTATGAGTTATCGAGCCATCTGTTTCGTCCAGTACTTGTTACGGAAGAGATTGCACGCGAAGGGTTCATGGGTGACTTTCTGTTATCCAATGCCATTCCCGAGAGATTCAACAAGGTCAAATTCGAACTCGTGCTTGATACTGAAAACCCTGTGAATCCAGACGATTATTATGAGTCCACACAAATGAGAGTTCAATATACCAGTGAAGGCAAGAGCATAGAGGATGAGATTATCCAGTTTGATTATGTCTATGTCATGCCTGGGGAGAAAATTGAAGGGGCCATGCTTCGTGATATGAGCACCGTTAAGCTGGCGGATGGCTCGGAAGCACTGATGTATATCGGCCCACCCTATAACTCCTTTCAGTGGATGATGGGTTCCAACAATATGAGTCTGTTTGGCACCCTTTCGGAAGAAGAAATGACTGCTATCGCCAACGATTTTCAAGAGCAGAAGTTTCCGGGCAGCACCCGTCGATAAGATCAGAATAACACGGTGCCAGAGACATGTTTGCTTGTTTCCGTGGTACTTCCATCATACGCTGTATGAATACTGGTAACGCGATAATAATATCCTGGCATAACGGTCCAATCCGATGCGGCATTCAGTAAGTTTGTATTCGTTGCATTGTTGGAACTCGTTTTAAAAGTTACCCATGCTGTTCCTGTCCAGCGCTCAAATCGATAATCTACGGAAAGTGTCTTCATTGCTGTATATGTCATGGTCTTGGTATTGACGATAGCCGATAGCCCACCCCCAGGAATGACTGCACCGACCGCTTGATAGATATGTCCAAGCTCTCGAGTGTTAGCAAGCGAATGGATGGATGGTTCCGGCGGCGGTGGTGTAAGGGCACCAGAGGACACGTTGATCATCGGGCTTGCAACGGCTGGTTCGGACGTAGGTATAGCCAGGATTGTTGGCACCATTAACAAGGCAACAAGGGTTATTTTTAGTATAGATGCTGCACTCTTCGTTTTCATTTTCCGCATATTGATCCATCCTCCGCTTCCATATTTGATTTTGTGTAAGGGTATAAACGGACGGATCGGGTGACAGGTTTCAAAAAAAAAATTAGACGCTCCGATGTTTCTGTCGGCAGCGTCTTTTGTCTTTGCATGCATCTCCAGCATGGTTGAAACCTAAATTATTCCAGCCCGTATGTATTGGGTAACGGATACACGAAACCATATGAACCAACAAGATTTGCAAATGAGGTGTATAACTTGAGTAAATTTCAATCCAAATCCAGGAGGCATCGTCACAGCTCCAATCCGAATGAACTACATATCGAAGTTTCCGGCTCGTTCAAACGTTGGCTTGTTATCTTGGTGAGTGCGCTTACCGCAGGGACCTTAATATATTTCTTGGCTACAGCCCGGGAAAGCTGGATAAGCATGGGGATTGACCGCTATGTATTGCCCTTTATGATCTGGGGACTTCTACTGTCCCCCATCCTTGCTTTTCTTTTCCTCAAGCAGAGCGGACGAACCATTTCCCATGTCAAATTTTTACGTGTTTTCGGGATCGCTTTCTGCCTTCTGCCTCTGGTACTTCTGTTTTATGTGTTACCCGTAACACTTGGCATGGTGAATGATCACCTGACCCAGTTTAAGCAAAATCCCGTGTTATCCACCACTAAGGTGGGGGACTACAATTCTTACGAGGTTACTTTTGTCGATACGCCTATGTACGCCATCATCACCATTAAGACACCGACAACAACCCAATCCACTCGAAAAAAGCTGAATATCCAGCATGATCTGGCTCCGGGAGAGAATGTTTACGTCACTTATAAGCGAATTTCTATCAAAAATAGTTTGGTCACGGAGAACCGTTATGCCGATATTGTCATTCATGCACCCAAAGAATCATGAGCATGCAAAAAAGCTGTACGATGACCATTACGTCACCATACAGCTTCATTTGTTACAATTTCGATCTGGCTACGCGCCTTCTTCTTCAACCAATAGTTCCAGCTTAATCACATTTACTCGGGAAATCCGCTTATGCTCTGTCTCTTGAATGACAAATACATAACCCCCATACTCAACCGATTGACCGACCTCAGGTGGAATGGCATCTACTCTGGAGTATAACCAGCCCCCGATGGTATCGTAATCGGCACGATCCATCTCCAGTCCGAATCGTTCGCTGACTTCTTCAATCAGCATCAATCCATCAATAGAGTATTCCATCTCATCCACTTGTTCAATGACAGGACGCTCATGGTCGAATTCATCCTGAATCTCGCCTACGATCTCTTCCATGATATCTTCAAGTGTGACAAGCCCGGAGGTTCCCCCGTATTCATCAATCAGAATCGCAATCTGTGTCTTGCTACGCTGCATACGCTTGAGCAGATCACTGATTAGCGTGGTATCTGGCACAGCCAGGATGGGCCGGATCACGGAGATGGTATCCGTGAGTTGGGATCGCATTAGATCCTTAATGTGAATAAAGCCGATAATATGATCCTTGTCTCCGTTATATACCGGATACCTTGTTCGCATACTTTCACTGGCAATCTCCAGATTTTCCAGCATGGACTCATTAGCGTTCAGACAGATCATTTCCGTCCGCGGAATCATAATTTCACGAGCGGTTGTATCCGTAAAATCAAATATATTATCAACAAGTGCTAATTCAGTGTTATCAATTAAACCGCTCTTATTGCTTTCTTTCATCAGAATGCGTATTTCATCTTCGCTATGTGCGGAGTCCATCTCCGAAGCTGGTGCCATTCGGAACAGTCTCAACAAGCCGTTAGCCATACCGTTCAGTGCCCATATGAATGGATACATTAACTTGTAGAAGAACGTTAGCAAAGCCGCAGACCACAACGTGATCGTCTCAGACTTTCGAATCGCCATCGTTTTGGGAGCAAGTTCTCCCAGTACAATGTGCAAGATCGTAATAATCACAAATGCAATGGCAATAGAGATTCCATGAACGTAGACTGGTCCCAGTCCAAATGCGGTAAACACGGGCTCTAACAAGTGTGCAATTGCCGGTTCTCCCAGCCACCCGAGTCCCAGTGAAGCCAAAGTTATACCTAGTTGGCAAGCTGACAGATATGCATCCAGATTACGTACGATATTGGAAGCATAGATGGCATTTTTGTTGCCTGTTTCCACCAAAGCCTCAATCCGACTTCCACGAACCTTCACCATCGCGAATTCCGCCGACACAAAGAAACCATTCATTAATACAAGTAAACCAATTATTACTAAATTTAAAATACTCGGTAAGGGGTCACTCAAATTTTCATCCTATTCGCCGTCATTCTTCGGCAAATAGGTCCACCTCCTTCGAAAATGTAGGATATTTGCCATTCTGCCGCTCATATGCAATTTCAACTTCCCAATGCTTCCACCTCCACCTTGTTCTGTCGAATAACAAAGATATGCTTCTTTTATTATATAATTCTACACTACACAGTCAATCCGTGTCCTATGACAACGAAATGGCACAAACGCCTTTTTTCTTTAACAAAAGTCTCGATTACGCTGTTTTTTAACATTTCTTAAACAATGATCTAACCAAACTAAAGAGAGTACCCTCGCTCATGCTTCGCATGGCTGGATACTCTCTTTTTGTAATACTGTTATTTTCTCAGATTCTATTCGCCGATTACGATGTGGACTCAATCTCCACTACGGTTTCCGAAGCGGGGTTCCAGCGCCACTTGGCTTGTTTCCCGCTTGGGTTATGCAATCCACCGATCCAGAATTCATCCTGCTTCAGCAGTGCCCAATCGACTTCACCATTCAACACCTGAATTCCGAGTTCCGTTAGCGACAGGACTCCGTCACGGAATTTTTCATCATGCTGCTTGAAATTAGGGAAAGTGGTTGCACCGCTCATCTGAAGAAGGGCATGAGGTCCTTCTGTCATCCGCCTCAGATGTGCCCAGTATTCAAGATCACCCATCCCGAGAATATGCAGCTTGTCCCCTACCTCGCGAAATAATGGATACGGATGCTCCACACCTGCTCTAATGGTCTCCAGTGTTGTCTGCTCAATGAGCCCCAGACCATTCGATACAGATGGCAGACGGGACAAATGTGCCTTAAAGGCAGCTTTCGCAAAGGGTAGCGCAGAAGTGTCTGCCTGCAAGTAATCCAGATGATGCCGGAAATCAGTCGACGTATAAGCTTCCCAGAACTGTGCACCGGCTTGTAACTCGTTTTTCTCAATCACATGCCAACTGCCTGACAGCCGTTCAATCTGTGTGGAGGTAAGCTGTCCCAGTCCTCTAAAATGCTCGATCTCTGGATACGAGTCAATACAGAGCAGATTCAGTTTCGTATTCTGGAGTGCTTGTCCTTTGAAATAATGCAATAGATAAGATAACATCGTCTGATCATAGAGATCGTATTCGAACCATAAGACAATTTCCTTGTATTGTTGAAACGAATGTAACTTGCGTTCAAGCTCCTCAATTTTCAAGTATTCTGCCTGTGGAATGCCCAACTGCTGTTCTAACACGGATGCCCGATTCTGCCGCTCCTTCGTATCTCCCATTTCTTTGGCTACCGGGCCGAACGTATACAACTCTCTCCATACCAGGATGTCTCCCTGAATTCCACTCTCTCTTAAACGATTAGCAGCGTGATCCCCATTCATAATGTGTAACAATCCTTTTCCCCCTTCATACAAGTCACTGAATACAGAGGCCAGATCCCTTACAGGCATAGAGCGCTTGAGTTTGGATCGGGCATCGAACAATCTTTTCTTTAATGCAGGTACCTTGATCCCGAGGAAATCCGATATTTCCTCGAGCGAGTATCCTTCCAAATAAAACAGTTCAACAGCAATCCGCATCGATGATGGCAGTATTGCAATGGAATCACGAAGCGTACGATGCATTTCATTTTGCACCGCTTGTTTTTCCGGATTATACGCCTGATCCTCTTCATGGAATACATGCTCCAGCTCCTGAACTGGAATCATGGTATGCTGCTTGCGTCTAAGCCAGCGATAACACTGTCTCTCCACGATTACCTTGAACCACCCGGGAAAAGCCTCAGGAGCTTCCAGCTTGGACAGATTACCAAAGGCTTCAGTAAACGCCTCCTGCACGACATCTTCTGCCCAAAATGTATCCCCCAGTCGGTGGTAGGCAACAGCAAGTGCCATCCCGCGATATTGAGACATCAGTTGTGCGTAAGCTTCGGGTTCGCCCTTCATCGCTCCTTCAATCCATGAATTCAATGCTATGGACTCCCTTCATATAAGCATGCTGCTTGTTCTATTCATGTATAAGTGCCATGTTATCGCCAAAAGGTTACGTATGACTCTAAACCTATAGTAACCTCCGTATATATGTTTATGTAAAAAGCTGTCCTGTCTGCGGATTACCTCCACATTCAGGACAGCGAAGTAAATCAGTATGTGTTAGACATGTCAGTTACAAAATGATGAGGTGAAAATGATTATCTGCTTGGAGCTTGCGGGTAATTTCCTACCACTCCCGGATATTGATACAACAACGGTTCATCAAATGTAGCATAGTCGAAGTTGACCATCAACAGCATGATCCGTCTTCCTGTCTTCGGGTCACTGATGATAATATGGTCACGGCCAGCTGCTTCAATAATACCTTGGAATATGCGAGCGTTCCATTCTTTATTGCCTTCATATGTCATGTAGAACGTACCGAATTTACCAAGGTTCAGACGTAAAATATTCTCAATGTATGACTGCTCAAACTGTGGAGCCGTTGTTGTAATCACTGCACCCGTTGGTGTCATTGGGCTTCCACTGGATACGAGTGGAGGTACACTTGTGGAGCTTGGTGATACCATCCCTGGCGTTGGTGACATGGCAGGCATTCCGTTACCAATTTTGTAAGACGTACCTTGAACCTGAGAATTGGCTTGTTGACCCAACACAGAATTCGCTTGCTGACCCAGTGTTTGAGTTGTTGGTTGATAAGGCTGATTAATCATGATGATTCCTCCCAAAATTTAATATACTTCCGGACAGTCATCGCCTGTCGGACTGAAGAAACAATGCGCTTTGAAACGTCCTGTATTTGGCTGGTCATACCACGTTGGTGGGCAGTCGCCCACAGGTCGGAAAAACCACAATGAATTGCTCGCTGGCCAGATGCGCTCTCCATTGATCACCCGTTGTGCGAGACGAATCTCGGACTGTCTTGCCCGTTGGTAAAAGTACCCCTTCTGTGTTGACTCGTAGCCTCCTGGATTCTGGAATACCATACGATTAATATCGCGAATATCCTTAAAGTCCAGACAATCCACCAACACCCGGTTCACACCTACATTGCCCACAAGCAACATACCCTGTTCGCCGTCACCTTCAGCCTCTGCCCTCATGAGCCTAGCCAGCAGCTTGACGTCCTCTGAGTTGGCTTTAATAACAGCCATAGTCTGTTTCCTCCCTTGTTTCAGCTGTTCATCACCGTACATCGTATTGTGCAGGAGCCCATTCGGTGACACGATTCCATCTTTTTTCCATAAAAAAAAGCCCGGAACCTCACCCAAGGTGAAGTTCCGAAGCAACTCGTTTCTTATAATACTCGCCTGTTTAAGGCTTGGCCTCAATCCAATAATCATAGGCATGAACAATGTTGCCTTGGTAAGCCTGATGTTCGGCCAGCAGATCCGGAAGCTTGGCAAGCTGAAGTTCCATCTCCGCTGCCCCTTTCTCATAAAAAGAAATATGAGGACCTTCATGGTTCTGCTTCATTTCTACCGAGATCATCAACCTTTTACCCAAACGATCCGCAATCTCCATCTCCTGACTCACAATAGCAGCAATCCCATTGGAACCTTCGGCGTTGTTACGGAAAGCCATCAGCGACACATGATCGAGTGTACGGATCATAAATTCAGTCACAGATGTATCCTTTCCTGGCAACGCGAAGCTATCCAGCCATACAGCAAGGTCTGCGCTTGTTTCGAGATCACTGTCCTTCTTTGTTTCTTCCTGGAAAAATGTAATATTGGCAGCCCATTCGGTCAATAAGGTGTCCCGACTATTCTCCCACTCTGGCAATGTGTAAGGCTCAATATCCAGATGGATGCCTTCAAATCGTTCATCCGGTTCGGATTCAGCATTATAGTTTTTTACATAATCAATCAAGCGCTTAATGCGTGGACGATTCTCCTTCTTGCCCCAGATCGGGTGTCCACCCATCGCATGGATCTCAATGCCCTGCGCTTTTGCCCGTTTCACAAAACTGCGGTAACTGGAATAGGGTTGATCCAGATCTAACCGCACATACAACCAGTTAATATTCTGCTCTCTAGCAAACGCTAGTATGTGCTCTCCCCCGTCATTCGTCACCTGAGAAGCCTCCCAGATATACGTTCCCCGAATCTCTGGCTGATTGGATGGAATCTCCGGTGATGGCAGTTCTGACGGCTCGAGTTGTCCCCAGTATACGATGTCATGTACAGCAGAACCTGCGTAGGAACTATGCTCGCTGAATGCGGAGGCAACTTCTTCGATAACGGTTTCCAGTTGTGCTGCACCTTTCCCGGCAAAAGTCGTGAACTCCTCGCCAGGCATGGGCTTGGTGTTCAACCCAACCGTGACGCTCACATTGCTGGCATCTGCCCAGTTCATTTCCTGTTCAATTAAACGTATAATACCATTGTTCCCTTGCGCGTTATCACGGTAAGCGAGTAAAGTGACATGCTCCACTCGTTCAATGAACCAACGTGACAATGGTTCGTTATCTGCATCCTCAGAAACTCTATTTCCTGTGACGGTATAGGAATCCAGCCAAAATGGCAGGTCAATATTCACTGCAACTGCGCCATCCTGTCTCACTTGTTCAAATAACAGATTCATATTGGCTACCCATGATTGTACCAGTGGCTTGGCATCTTCTTTCCAGGCTGGTAACACATAGGGCTTGATATCCAGATGTATGGCATCAAATTGCTCGTTGGGCTCAGCAGCTTGATTGTAATCACTTACCCACGACGCTAATCTGAGCATGGGACCTTCACGGCCACTGAGCGCCCAGGATGGATCGCCTCCCAGCGCTTCAACCGCAATACCCGCACGGCTTGCTTTGGCTATAAACGTCTGGTATACCTCCTTTGACACCGTCATGTCTACATTCACGTACAGCCTGTTTATCTTATGTTTAGCTGCATTGGCCAACAGCTCATCTCCGTTGCTAACAGACTGTGCCTGCCATACCCAGGCCGCCCGTATATCTGCGCCGTCAGCTTCAGCAGGTGACTCATTCCCTATCATTATCATCCCTCCGATCAGCAGTAACAGCCAAAATACCTTCCGGGATTGTTTCCCGAACATATACTCCCTCCATTCTTCTACTGTTGTAAAATCACATTTATTATAGCAACCGAGTTATTAAAAACAAATAAGCCCAAGTGCTTAACTTGGGCTTATTACTCTTAAGTTGGGACAGCTTAGGGCTCGCCCGGCTCAATCCCGGTTCTAGTCCTCATATATCATTTTTCGGGTCATGCCTCCATCAATAACGAGGTTGGTCCCTGTGACAAAGGTATTGCTTGGATCAGACAAATATAGACAAGCACGGGAGATATCAGAAGGAACACCCACACGACCGGATGGATGCTGTTCATGATCCTCCTTTTTCAATTTCTCCACGTCACCTGTCTCAATCCATCCCGGACTGATACAATTGACCCGAATTTGGTCCTTGCCCAGTGAGACCGCCAGCGCATGTGTCAGAGCTACAATCGCCCCTTTGGATGCGGCATAAGCTTCGGTATCCGGCTCAGACATCAGCGCACGGGTAGAAGCCATGTTGATAATGGCACCACCGTGTTCATTGCTTTTCATATGTTTGGCTGCTTCCCGACTCGCCAAAAAGCAACTTCTCACATTGGTATTGAGTACATCGTCCCATTCTTCCAGCGTCAGCTCATAGGGTGACTTCCACTTGGCGAGTCCCGCATTATTCACCAAAACATCAATTTGCTTGAATTCTTCCACGGTTGTACGAAAAAGATTCGTAATATCCTGCTCGCTCCGAACATCACATTGAACAAAGATGGCTTCTCCGCCTTCATTACGAATGGAAGCTGCGGCTGCCGCACCCTCGGCTTCCTTGTGATCGGCAAGTACAACTTTGGCTCCAGCGACCGCATAAGCCTCGGCCACACTTCGTCCTATCCCTTGAGCGGCACCGGTTACAACAACGACCTGATCTGTAAATGACATATTGTTTGCCTCCTCTATGGTAATGATCCTTCGATCATAATCTGATTAAGCCTCTTCTTATATAAAAACACGTTAGGCCCATTAAGAAACGCTTGTCCAGCAATTAATCAAAAAAAGCTCACGCCATCCTGGCGCAAGCTGCTCAGTTTAACCACGTAGGCGTTCAGAATATACGCGATTATATCGCTCGAAGCCTACATAACGCGTTCCTTTGAACGAGAGCCGTCCTTCATCCCCCTCAGCGCACAAACCATACTCTTCGCCATTGACTTTGAATTCAAGCCGATCTCCACTTTCTACTTCAAAGGTGACGTAGTATAGCGTTCGTGCTGTACTACCCGGTTCAGATTGCGACTGACTCATCTTCATCCGTCTGCTGGTGATTCGTGAAGGCACGGTCAATAGTGGCTCCGAGTTGTTGCGTCCCCACCTCCATACCTCCTTTCCCATCGACAGAAGGACTATACCTATAATCAGAACAAATACAACCGGAAAGACGGTTCCAAACAAATCAAACATCCAGGATGATTCAATGCCCATGTCTCTCCCTCCGTTCATACAACTTAGGACAGCCGGAGTCTTGACCCGTCTCCTGTAATGTATATGCACGTAAACAAAGAACTTGTTATCCGGATTGAAATCAAACGGTGTGAGGGGAAAAACCTCCGGCAGAATACCGAAGGGTTGCTTCATACGAAAATAAGTACTATTTCATTATCTAATACCCCGCTGCCTAGCAGCCCTATTTTACTTAAAGGTTGTTGCGAATCGATGATCCAACAATATAACCTGATTGACCTGTCCCTCTTTTGTGAGCATAAACGATGCACGATAGATAGCCAGATCATCTTTCTCCGCTTGCAGCGACTTCTCATCCAGGAATGTTTCCTTCTGAATATGATAGGCATAATCGATATTACGTTCAGATTCGACCAAAACATGTACATTGCCATACAGATCAAGAATCTCTTGATGAGTAATCCCCGCCTCTGCCCCGCGAGCCGTCTTAAAGTACCCTTTCGAGTCCTTATTCAAGATGATACTGACGACTTTGGCATCCCTGTAGCCAATCGTGATCCCGTTATTGTATTGATAGGATTGACCCACACCGGTTGATGTTCCCTCACCAAGGATTTTCTCAGCCTCTTCCTGACTCATTCCATATGTAATCTTATCCTCACTGTCGGTCTTCGTCACAGCCAGATCCTGTTCTGAGAATTCGTTTGGATTGAATTTGCTATTGCTGCAAGCCGTGATCATGATTAATAATAATGCCGCAACAACCCATGTAATTTTTCTCCAGTGTCCATCTTCATGTACTCACCTCTGATGTTTTTCCAATATTTTATCATATTAACTACTGAAAAAATAATTAGTAGTGACTTTTCACCATTCCTCACAAAACAAAAAGAGTATCCGATATGTAGTTACATCTGTACCATTATCCGCTCCAACTGAGATAGCAGCCTCAGGTAAAGCACTGCTATCTCAGTTCAAGCAAACCCATGTTACCGTTGTGGATGCATATTTAATAAAGTTGAGGAAAGTTTGCTAGCCTGTTAACGGACTCATGCTAATTGTGTGATCACAAGATGTGCGGATACAGGTCTAGTTCCACCCGCAAGTGGCGTGATTGTTAATGCTGTAGCATTACCAGCCGGGTTCCGCACGGTCAGAATAGAATTAATCACGGTTGTCTGCACCAAAGCCATACCAACAATCTGAGACGTTCCCGTTGCTCGCCCAACTACAGTAGGAGCCAAGTCTGCCCCATTGAGAGTTAAGATTAATTGACCTGCTTCATTGATACTCACCTGGAACAAAATCTGATACGTACCAATGGCTGCCAGATTGAATGAACTAGGCCCCGTGCGGGCGATAGTTGTTCCACTTGTCGGCCCATTCTGAGGAAAGCTTACATCTGTACCGGGAGCAACCGTTGCAGCATTATCAGGTGGCATCAGCGCGAAAAAGTCAGCAAATCCCAGCACGCTTCCGGCTGCTCCTGTCGCACCTGTAGATCCTGTTGCCCCAGCGGGACCCGCTACTCCCGTTGCACCTGTCGGACCTGCTGCTCCAGCAGGACCCACTGCTCCTGTTGCACCAGCTGGGCCTGCAAGGCCTACTGCTCCAGCAGGACCTACCGCTCCTGTTGCACCAGCTGGGCCTGCCGGGCCTACTGCTCCAGCAGGACCTACCGCTCCTGCTGGACCGGCTGGGCCTGCTGGGCCTGTCGCACCCGTCGGCCCAACAGCCCCAGGAAAACCTTGAGGTCCAATTGCTCCGGCAGGTCCGGGATTACCTTGCGGACCTTGTGGCCCTACAGCCCCCGCTTCTCCCGGAATCCCCTGTGCTCCCATGGGTCCAGCAGGTCCGACCGGACCTTGAGAGCCTACCGCTCCAGCAGGACCAGGCTGTCCCTGAGGTCCTTGTGGTCCAGGTGGCCCCCCCGCTGGTCCTTGAGCTCCAGGTGGCCCTTCTGCCCCTTGTTTACCTGGAATACCCTGTACGCCTTGTATACCTTGTGGTCCTGTTGGGCCAACGACAGTAGGGGTAGATATGTTCACCTCTGGAGGCGGACATTTTACTTGAACGAACTTTTTAACCACTTTCAATCGGCGGTCTTTTCTTTTAACTTTACATGGATGTAATGTTGCCTTTTTTCTCTTCATACGTTTCTTCACTTCTGAATGACTCACAGTATGGACACCTCCCTATAGACATAGTTTAACGTACGTATGTAGATGAATAGATGCGTGGACGAACAACCAATTTAATTAAAAACTCCGCTGATTACTAGGTAAAACAATAAAATCAGTAGCAACTGCCTATACGTTTGATCTATTTTGTTCATAACCATCGATTAAAGCGAACTGGTTTACGAGAGGAGATTTGCTCACCAAAAAACTCAAGCCATTTGGGCATGAGTTGCATGATTTAACCTGCAGACGTTCCGAATAATACCGATTAGTTCGTTCAAAGCAAATATATCCTGTCCCTTAAAAGAGGGCCGTCTTAAATCTGCATCGGGTGTACGACGATATAGGAGTTTTGAGAAAAAGGTAACCACGACCTCCATAACATGTTGAGTTCACTTATGCTGATTTTTCGATTGTAATATTCTTCATCACAATTAATCTTGTGGTCTAACGATTCTGCCAAGTAAAAATGTGTTTCATCATAGCCAACGACGGGAACAAAATGCAAATAACGTTGTTTAGCATGTACTCTAATAAATAATATAACAGGCACACCCTGGCTGATCTGTTTCTTCAACGTATTCACATTTCCTCGTAAGTACATTGCCTGATATCCTAGTTTTCTGAAAAAAACAACGACCGCTTTGGGATATACCGTCCCATCCAGTAATTTGCGAGGATAGGTTTCATAAAGCTTTGTTCCGTTGGACTCCAAACCGAAATGTCTCAAGACGAACGCACTGGAAAATGCAGCGCATTCGTAGTTTTTCTGAATATCCAACCGATTTAAAGATTGAATGTAATATGTGCGTGGCACATTAACCGTGTACATGCGATCTTTCTTAGGAAAACTGAAATAAAGGGAGATCACCCAGAGGATAATCAACCAAAGTAATACATTGAGAAACAATACGTGACCTCCTTCGTCTCATCATGCTGATATACTCTACCTTTTAAGTATGCCATTCACTAGACAACAAACTATAAGTCACAATATTCTCAAAATGATCGTAAACCCATTGAGCTTCTCTGGATGTGCCCTCATTTGAAAATCCGATTTTCTCAGGTATAGCCCTGCTTTTAAAATTGTTTTCTGCACATTGAATAATGACACGATTTAACTTCAACTCGTTAAAGAGATATTTAAGCAATTGTTCTATTGATTTAGTAATGATTCCTTTGCCCTGTGCTGACTCAGCTAAAAAATATCCAATGCTCGTTGTTCGATTATTCCAATCAATATAATGCAATCCTAACATCCCGACCAATTGTTCATTGAACCATATTCCGGAATCAAAACCGTTCCTCTCTTCATAATTATGTGTCCATAATTCTATTACAGAATCTAAATCGCTGGGCGATTGTCGTTTATCAACCCAGAGTAACCACGCTCTCAAGTACTTTCTATTCTCATCAATCATTGCATACAACTCATCTTTATCTTGAGATTGGATCAGTTTTAATACAATAGATTCATTCACTTGAAAAGGCAGCATCCTGTTCCTCCCACTCAATCTAACTATGAGGTTATTTTAGGTGTTCATTCCTCGCACCAGCTCTTTAAAACCCATTCTTTAATTTGTTCAGCTACTCCCACTGCTGTAAGCTCTGTCGTATCAATTGTTTGCATTGGCGGGTCAAACGCATTTTCCGAATTCTGTAGTAACCAATTTGCAAAATTCTTGTGATCTTCGATCGAGTTCTCGTCCCACCCACGAGCTCTTAAACGCGTCTCGCGAGTAACATCGTCACAATGCAAATTCATATATAGAATTCGATCAAATCGATCTATGTAATCGGACGATGCAATGTTTTCCGGCACCATCGTTCCGCATAAAACAGTCCCTCGTCCACTTAGCGATATGTTATACGCAATCCTCAACCAATTCTCTTTGGCAATCTGCCAATCCACGTTATCGATGATATCCATATCAAAGACGTCAAATTCGGGTAGCTGCTTCCGAACAAGCGAAGAGATCGTTGTTTTTCCTGTTCCACTCGCGCCTGTCACTACAAAAAGCGGTAATCTTCTCATAACTAGCTCCTTTAGTTAAAATAAATTTGATTTATTACGTTCTCCATTGATCTGCTTTCAACCCATAAATATAGCGATATATAGGTAGCAGTATCCATTTGATATTTAAACATAGTCCACTCCCCGATTCATTGCATTTAATCATCGTTTTCTTGCTTTGATCACAAAAGTTACAGGTAACATCTTCGCTCTTTTAAGGAGATTATCGCTATTATCATGTAATTGCATGATATCCTCATCAGATTCTTCAATCATTTGTTCAATGACAAAACCCGCTTTCGCCAACGCATTGACATAGGTTGATATTTCCGATCCGCTAAAGTTAATTCGCCCTGACAAGAATTAGGAGATACCGCATACCACGATTCATCAGAATATGGCTTATTGAAGACAAATCTATCGTTTTCTTCAACGATACATCTATGAATTGGATGAGACCAGCTGAAAATAAAAATGCCATCTTTCTTTAAATAAGAAGCGATTCGACTGAAAGTACCTTGAAGATCAGTGGTCCAACCTATGGCATAAATTGAATACACAACGTCAAAATAATTAATAGGGATACCACATTCCTCTTCCATGGGTGAACATATCAATTTTGCCGAAATACCATATGTCCTCAAGTGTTGTTGTGTCTTTTCTATCTGTTTCTGTGATATATCCATACCCCACAGCTCACCAGCGTTGTGATCCCCATGATACCGCAAGGATTGACCATCTCCACAGCCCACCTCTAACATCTTTAATCCTGAGACATTCCCAAATAGTTGGTGTTTTTCTTCTGATATGAATGCTCCATAATGTGGAAGCACGATTGCTCTCAAAAAGTCCTTCCCTCTTGTATCCCAATAGAAGCTGTTTGTTTCATAAACACTGTTCTTGTTCATCTGTTAGCCTCCTTTATACGCCTACGTCCAGAACATCACTTGTTACCCTCGTTGAAATATGTAATCTCATTTCCATAAAGTAAGCTTTTAAAGCCGTTCTTGTAGTAAGGCATGAGTTCATCTGCCTGTGTTATATCCAACCATGCAATCTCAGAGATTTCATCTGGTCTTGATATCTCTTCTCTCCCTCCGACGATTTCCGCTCTGAATGTGATCAAAATAGCATGTTCCTTAATTTCTTCAAATTTACACTCGTTGATTGCTACAATACCGTGCACGCTAACATCAAGTCCTGTTTCTTCTTGGGCTTCCCTGATTGCAGCTTGTTCCCATGATTCATCAGCTTCAACAGCTCCACCAGGCAGCGACCAGTTTGAACGTCCTACATTTCTAACTGCAAGCACTTTAGTCTTGGATGGATTGGTTAGTAGTGTATATACTACATCGACTCGTTTCATTGATTGAACTTCCTTTCTGATATTGATCTTCCTATGTTTTTGATAACCTCAAGATACATAAACTAGCACACCCATGTATATCAGCTAAGTTGGTCTATACTCTCCTTGAAAATTAAATTGATAGCTGTCACTTACACGGATATATCCGAGAATACAATATCCTCTTTCTCTGTATAAAACGCTAGAGTAGTTTTTATTGTCTGTGTTCCCCTCTGCAACCAATAATTGATCACCGTCACAGGTCAAAACAATTCCAATGTGATCGTGAGAATTATCCGTTAAGAGCTTCTCATAAATGACTATATCACCACGCTCTGGTTCAAAACCTTCTTGCATATCCCGATAAAAGAATCCTGTTTCAGCTAGCTTAGCCCAGTCCAACCAAGCACCCACCCCAGCTAATCGATACATTCGATTAGGATATCGAATAGGGAGTTTTATTCCAACTTCCATACAACAATGATATACAAATGCGGCACACCAATTGGCTTCAAGTACTTTATAGATATCAGAATCCGGCCAATACCTGCAAATTTCCTGATATCGTTGATCCCCTGGAGTACCAATAATATTTTGCCTTGCCAGCGTTTCTGCTAGATCAGCTAACTTGGAACGCCGGTCTTCAGTATTTATGTTAACTGTTTGCACATTAACATTAACGTCTGCTTTTATTTCCTCCTTCGATATCCCCAATTCAGTAAATACATTCTCTAATCTACTTATCTCTATCTTTGATAAGCTTCTACCTGGATTCTGGAAGTACATCTGAAACAGTATGGCATCTTTTATAATTTCTTCATATGGGCCATGAACTAGATGTGTATCTTCCTGATAAAAGATTGATTTAAGAATGATAGATAGTTCATCTGTCGTAAAGATTTCAGCACTGCGTAATATCGGTCTAACAGCATCCGCACTATTAGAACCAGGAAAGTCTTCGATTCCTGTTTTGTAGAAATAAAAACCGTGGAGTAACCCTGCAATCGCAGTAATTTCCGAATCCTGTACTCTTTTCATAGCAAGCATGGAAGCTAAATTAGAAACCCCATAAAGATGGACCAACATACCTTCCTTGTTAATACTTTCCTCAAGAAGCATTTCATGAACGAGACTACGAACAGTGTCCAGCCGTTTAGATTTCTTTCCCGAACTCAAACTTTGGCCTCCCTACCTTTCTTGACTGGGTCATATTCGGCTTTATTCCTAGACCCATATCTATGGTGAATCTGCAATTAAAGGTAATATTAGAGAATACACTGTAATATGTACCACGCTTCTGGGAAACTTTTAAATATTATTCTTATCACTGAACTCAATGCAAAAAGGTTGCATCTCAGGTTTTAAGCAATACTCTATTCTTTCTCTGAAGTTTTTCCATTCGACTTTTAAAATCGCTTCTTCAATTGGAAAGAAACCAGAGACTAAACTCTCAGATGATGTCGTTAATTCCCCACCTATCGGTCTTGCTAGAAATAATGTGTTACATATTGAATTTTCGATATTCTGAAATATTCCACAAAACTTGATGATTTCAATGTCGATGCCAGATTCTTCTTTCGTCTCTCTAATTGCAGCTTGACTAAGAGATTCTCCTTCTTCTACTTGACCACCTGGCATTTCCCATCCTCTTCGCGGTCCTCTAATAAGTAATAATTCATTTTTGTCGTTTATCACGATTGCAGCGGCAGATAAGATGTGTTTTGGAGGGCTCATTTTTTCGACTCCTTCTAAAGAGATTGGATATGCATTTGAAGAACAATTTATAGCCAGACTAAAAGAAGTTATATATCCCATCTTCAAAGTAATTGTATTCTTCATCCGTTATTCTTAACTTTCCATATCCGTTATAAAATATTTCTCTATCTCTTTCATTATCAAACGCATTAGGTTTTGGTCTAATGGCTAATGCTACATCATATCTTGGATCGCCATAAGCGGCACCTGCCCAGTCAATAACTCCAACAATATTGCAATCATTAACTAGCACATTATCTATAGTAAAATCTCCATGAATGAAAGTGTTCTCTATTGGTTTTGGTCTTGCTTCTTTCAACTGTTGAAGTAGTTCTGCTGATCCGTCTACAGCAAAGTGAGTTAGATTATATTCTGCTTTATTAAGCATTGTATCTAACCAAGGACTGTCATTGTTCAATAATTCAACAGGACAAGAGCATTCATGTATTTTCTTTAGACAAAGCCCAAAGTTAAAAATCGTTTTTTCTTTACTTTGGAGGTCAGGCATCTTAGAGAGAAATTCTCTTAAACTTATTCCATCAATATAATCCATCAGAAGCCATCTCGATGTGTCCTCCGTATGAAATGAATATACCTTTGGAACAGGGAGTCCCGTATGGTAAAGGTATTGGAGCACCTTATATTCATCGGATAACCATTCATTATAAAGATCGTTTTCTGTCTTCTTGATGATGTACTTTTGATCAAACGTATCCAGTATAGCCACAGTAGAAGTATGACCCTGCTTAGGAAAAGTGATTTTCTGGACTTCCCCTATATGTTCTTTTATTTCAATTGGGAGATCTTGAATGTTCATAGTTTTATCCTTTCTACTATCTCATGCTCTTTCTGATCATGTTCTCGTCGATAATTCCGCTCTAAAAGTACAAATCCCATCCCATAATAAAAGCAGCAAATAGGAAAGCCGACATGCCAGACATGATGTATACCGCCTTTTGCTTGTTACTGTAACTTCTCTTCAGCAGTTTGTAGAACATCAAGATAAGGTACGCCACAGCTAGAATTACATAAAGCAGGTTTAAAATGAGATGTATGCGTAACGAAGAATAAGGGGCAAAGCCTAAGGCGCGCATGAACAATAGGATCGTATTCAAAATGAATGCCAGACTGGCAATATTAATGGCAATATGATATTTATCAAATCCTGTGCCGGGTCTTTCCCAGTTTTTTAATTTGTATTTGGATAACCGAATAAAATAGCCAATTATAGCTCTCAAACTGAGCAGGATGGCTACTGCAAGAGCAATAAAAGATGCTTTGATCAAGTTTATCGTTAAATTGGATATGGGCAAAAAGTCATTATAAGGAATGGAGACCTTCTCAATAGTCCCGTTACGCTCAACAATATTTGCAAAGTTACTAAGGTCAAATGTTGTATACTTCTGCAGACTTAACATCGAATATGCCTTCGTAAAACCGGAAACGACCCGTCGCGCAGGCAGATAATATCCCCCACTCTCAGATGTAACCGAATTTGTACTGAAGCTACTTCCAAACACCTTCTGGACAAGACCAACGCTATAAGCCATTTCATTTGACTGGTTTGTCATGACCACTAACCCAAAATTAGACTCCGGGTCAATAACAAATTTACTTGTAAATCCCGCCGTACTTCCAGCGTGTTCCAGTGCAGGCACCCAGTACTCCACTTCAAAGAAGCCATGTGCAATTCGAGGATTAGAAGTTCCATCATAATATAGACTTGGTGACAGCATCTCGTCTAACGTTTCCTTGTTAGCAAATAATAAATTGCTATGATCCACAGGCATTAAGGCTGCAAGGAATTTAGCTGCATCCTCTGCTGTGCCAATGGCGCCCCCCGCAGGGTATAAGCTTATGTATGCTCTGTTCTTAGGAATTAGTTTCAGATTCGTAGTGTAACCCTGAATCTCATTTCTTCGTTTCAAGACGTTTAGATTATCGTATTGTGATGGGTGAATCGATGTGTCTTTCATGTTCAGTGGTTTAAATATATGTTCGTTGACATATTTGTAAAAGGGTTTTCCGCTTTGCACTTCAACGATGTAAGCAGCCATAGCCGTACCATAGTTTGAATAAGCAACAACACTCCCAGGTTTATCGATCTGCCTTGGTTCAAATTTTTGTAATGCTTCACCTAATTCCACAATATCACTCTCAGATGAGTACCATAAATCGATCAATCTATCCTCCCATCCTGCGTTATGATGCATAAGGTTCATTAGGGTAATGGGAGCATCGTATTCAAGCTTCTTTAGAAATCCTTCCGGCAAATAGTCCTGAATATCGGTATCCAAATCAAGCTTTCCCTGTTCTACAAGCTGCATAACACTCGTCCAGACCAATAGTTTAGAAGTTGAACCCCATTCAAATACAGTAGAGGTGTCTGCCTTTCTCTGTTGCTCAAGATCTGCGTATCCATAGGCCTTATTCACAATGGTCTCACCGTTCTTGATAGCTACAACCGAAACGGCAGCGGTATTCTTCTGATTAGTGGCCACGTATGAATCAATCGTTTCCTCTAACGATGACAACGCAATTCTGGAGGGCGTAGTCTCCACATTCTCTACCTCAGCGTTTACAGGTACCGCACATGTCATAATGATTAAAGCGAATGACAGAAAACAAGTAATTGCTTTATAAACATAGTAATATCTTTGATTAATCTTCATTGGCTACTCCCCTTATCGTTCTAATATAGTTTTCGTGCCTTTATCACAAAGGTTACAGGGAGCATCTTTGCTTTATTGGCAAAATCATCGTTTTGCAGTTGCCTTAATTCTTCATCAGATTCCTCAATCAATTGCTCAATGGCAAATCCAGCTTTGGCCAACGCATTCACATAGGTTGATAGTTTACGATCCAATAATGCTAACTTACTTTCGCAAAGAGTTACCGAATACTAAGATTCATCAACCTAACATTTAAAAAAAACAAGTCTATCCTCTTCTGTAGCAACACATTTGTGGATAGGGCGAGACCAACTAAAGATAATACCCATCCTTTCTTGGAACCAATAAATCAATTCCACATTTTGAGAAAATTACCTTAATTATTTCTATAATAACCCATGCTGCAATATTTGCGAAGTACATTTAAAAGCGCATACATTTCACTCCAAATCAAAAAGAACCCTCCCGCAGGAGCGTTCTCCGTGAATCATAGGCTTAGCGTATATCAGATCCATCTTACTATACTTTTCGCTCACATACGTTTGTAGTTGTACAAGCTGATTTATTGCTTCCCATCTGAGTTTAAATTATAGAATGTATCATTTATACATTACAAAAAATCATATTATGCTTCCTCCCTGCCTTGGGCAGCGGGAGGAAGCATCGAGCAGTTAGAGAGAGGTGTCCTATAAACAATATGTGTTGTTGTTGTGTGTGTTGCATCTGACCATCTATTTAATGATCAAGTTTAAGTTTATCCATTACACCTACTAATTATTCTTGGATGCACAGCCTTGTGGCCATGGACATCTTAACACAAAACAAAAAAAGGCACTACCAGCGTTCTGCCAGCAGTGCCTTTCTAATATTCCCATTTAAATGATTCGTGAGAATCATTCCAATCCGCTTTTACTAACGCAGCAACACCTATGCTCAAACCATTTCATTAGTCACTGCGGTCTCTGAATATTGGCAAAACGTTGATATATCAGCTTTTTTTGATTAGTTTCGATTACTATGCGTACATCAAGTCCATAAACCCGCGAGTTACATCTCCACCTTCAGCTGGTTCGGGTTGGTCTGCCTGTGCGTGTTCTGCCATGCAAGCCTTTACTGCATCCTCTGTTGTACAACGATTGGCATCGTCACATGTGTAGCATAATTGAAGCATGTATCTGGTTAATTCATCCGCCTGCGTGAATTGAGTTTGACCGTTGGTTCTCATCTTCATCACTCCTTCTCTTGTTGAGTTAAATATATCACCTTCTAGTGGATTTATTTGTGATTTATTTCACAAACTAAACAAAAAAAGAAAAGGATCCCTTAGGCTCCTCTTCTTTCTCCTATCTATTCACATCGATAACACTCTACGTTTATAGTACTTTCCAATGTACACCGCCATCTACCGTTTGCAATAACAACGATCTTTTGGCATCTGTATTTTCAACCAATATCCAGCCAAGCTTGGGGTTAACCATCTGAATCTTCACAATCTCCGGATAGTCTTCGAGAATTTTCTCCAGTACACTGCTTGCAGGAAGAGCGCTCCACGTTTTGCCCGCATCCTTGGTGTGATAGGTTATGCCCTTTTGCATCGCCCAACCTTCCGATGCGTTTAGAAATACCGGTGAAAGGTTACGATTCGGACCCGTTTGTTTGTTTAAAGTGAAATTGGACAGCTTCCAGCTCTTCCCGCCATCGGTGGTAAAGAATCCATTAAATGTCGTGCTCTCCCCTTGGGAACAGGACATTGACATCCAGGCTGACTGTACTTCACGTCCAAAAAATTGTGGTGAACTGACACTGAAATTACTACACCCGTTGAATTTGTTTCGATCAAAGAAAGATGGTCCAGTGTCCCAGTTCTCTCCACCGTCGGAAGTTACATACAACTTCGGTGTGCCGAACTCAAGCGCTGTTAAGAAACCATGCTTTGGATCCGAGAATGTCATCCCTGTTGTGTATCCACGTTTGGAAATCTCTTCTGCTTCCTGTTTGCCGTCTTCATCACTAGATGACATCCGATTCCAGGTGATTCCACCATCCTCGGTAAAGTAAAGTTTCTTCTCCTGTTTACCAATAGCGGTATCCACGGTGGTAAGAATCCAGCCTTTTTCAGGAGATACAAATGAGATCGCAGTCACTTTATCCGTTTTGGACAGAGAAGACAGACTCCAACTTACGCCTCCATTGTTGGTACGAAGCACCATGGTATCTGTTCCACCCATGCCTTCACGAACAATCCAACCGTGTGCACGATCTACAAAATAAATGCTTTGTCCATATTTAGGGTTAGCCGGAAACTGTACATTTTCCGAAGGTGAAATATTGATCCAGGTCTTTCCCTGATCCTGCGTGTAGTACAGACGCAACGCATTTCGTGTTACCCCCCATGCCAATCCTCCGTTGTCATTGAGCAACTGAAAATCGGTCAAACGGGTCTGTATTTGGTACTTGGCCATATCCGCAGATTCTGTACTGTTCACCGGGGGAACGACGGTTAACGTCTGTCCTGTATTCCCAGCGTCCTCCTGCTGTTGTGGAGGTTCTGCTTCTGGCAGTTGATCTGAGTCGGTGCAGGCAGCCAATAAGGCTACTATACCTATAGACAGCAATGCTGTCTGCGCGATTTTAATCCATTGCGAACGCAAGTGGGTTCCACCTCTCTCATCCAATATACAGGCGCGCATGCCTGTCCTATGGCGTTTTATTTACGATTCATTAGAATCCACTGCTCCTATTCTACCACAAACCTTGTGTAAAAGGCTCATCGCACACTCATAGCCTGCGCTTCAGCCCTTTTCATCCTAATATGTTTTTCGACGGAATAATGGGTAAAAAGACATGAAATGTGAACTGTTTTATAGACAACACTCGCTTTATGTTCTCTAATCCCTTAACATGGATGGGAGTATAACCCAAAAGGAGAGGATATGAAAATGACAAACAGTGCAGCTCTGAAACCAAGTCGTGTCGTGATTGTAGGCATGGGTGCGGTGGGAACAACAACGGGATACACGCTAATGTTGAGACAGCGTTCGTCCGAGTTGGTATTTGTGGATGTGAATCATGATAAGGCAACCGGCGAAATGCTGGATATGAACCACGGTCTTCCATTTACGGGAGGCGTGAAAGTATGGGCTGGCGATTATTCCGACTGCAAAGATGCAGATATCATTATTATTACAGCGGGTGCTTCCCAGAAACCGGGCGAAACCCGGATTGATCTGCTGAAGAAAAATGCAAGCATTTTCAAAGATATTATCGAGCGCATTACTGAAGTGAATTCTCATGGAATTTTACTGATTGCAACCAATCCTGTAGATATTTTGTCCTATACTTCGTGGAAACAAAGCGGATGGCCTGCTTCCCGCGTCATCGGTTCAGGTACATTGCTCGATAGCGCACGTTTCCGTTACCTGATTGGTAAGAATAAAGGGATCGACCCGCGTAGTATTCACGCACACATTATTGGTGAGCATGGAGATTCCGAAGTACCGGTATGGAGCCTGGCTAACGTTGCAGGAACAGATCTGGAACTGGATGAAGAAACACAACAGGATATCTTCGACCGTACCAAAAATGCAGCGTATGAGATTATTAATGCCAAAGGCGCGACTTCCTATGCAATCGCCCTTGCTCTGGACCGCATTGTAGCTGCAATTCTCGGCAACGAAGGCTCCGTTCTGAACGTATCCACTTACCTTGAAGACTACAATGGTGTATCGGATGTTTATCTGGGTGTTCCATGTGTTGTCGATCGCAACGGTGTGCGCGAGATTCTGCCTCTACCGCTGAATGAATCCGAGAAAGTGGCTTTCCAGGCATCTGCTAACAAATTAAAAGAACAGATCGCTGGATTGGAATAATCCTGCCACAAAACACGCAACCATTCATGGTGTGAACGATTTAGCATGTTAAACGTTGTGAATTAAGATATCCGTGCTAGCCAAAAGGACCATTTGTTCTTTCAGAGAGAAGAAGCGAATGGTTCTTTGGTTTGGCTTCTATTTATATGCCTATTTAGTTATCAGATAATCAGTTTACATAATATTAATTATGTTCAAATCTCCACCATCAAATCAATAACAAAAAAGCCTGTCACTTGGACAGACTCCTTTTCGGATTAAATATTAGCTTTTCACTTCTAATATGACGGAAGTTTAACGTCCAGCAGAGCCATAGCCTCTTCTTTCTCCCTACTGGTGACGTGTGTGTACACGGTTGTTGTTTGAATCGACGCGTGACCAAGCAGTTCCTGAACCGTACGCAAGTCGGCTCCACGCCGTAACATCATGGTCGCGAAGGAGTGACGCAGCTTATGACTGGAGTAGTTTTGACGTTGATTAGCTGGTGATTCCTGCTGGAAGCGTTCAAACGTTTCCGTAGATATGAGCTGGATACTGCGAATAGACAGTCTTTTTCCTTTTTGCGAGACAAATAAAAGCTTCCTCTTTTGGCCTCCAAGGATCGAGACGCTCAGCCATCGCTTGAGATAATACTTTTGCCACGGTCTCCGGTACAGGGAGCGAGCGCCATTTACGACCTTTACCAAATACATCCAATGTACGCCGCTCCGCATTATAGTCTTTGCAATCCAACGCATGCACTTCTCCGACCCGTAATCCCATATATCCCATCAGTAGAAAAACAGCCAGATTACGTGTGCGATACTTCCCATCTACCGACTCCAGAAAACGTGTCAGCCCACTTTCATCAAGGAAAACGGGCGCACGGTTTTTCTCGGTTTTGGATTTTTTGATCCCAAACGCCGGATTATTGGTTAACAATTCGAGTTCAATGAGGGACTTGTAAAAACAGTTCACCGCCGCATGTTTGCGATTTCTCGTGGCATCACTAACCCCACGCTCCCGCGCACGGGACAGAAAAGACAATACATGCAGCTTTTTGACCTGCTCCAGTGACTTTCCTTGAATGGAGACCAGGAATTCCACCACGTCACCCGTGTATGATTTTACCGTATGGCCTGTATATCCGGCGTCCTTCATCCATATGTGAAAAGCTTCTAGCTCGTCCGCATATTGCTCCTGAATCTCCTCGGTCATCATCTGTCTACGTCACCTCGATTCGGTTAAAATTGACTATGATTATTTACACGGGCACTGCGATGACAGAACAACCTTCCTAAGTTGAACAGTGCTCTATGCTTCATCCACAATGACAATGTCAATCAGCGGAATGATCGTTTCGGGTTTGCCTTGACTGCGAGTAAGTACAAACGATGGCAATGGATTCTCGTGCAGCCCATTCACGGATTCACAGATCTGAGTATATAAATCCATGTGCAAAGTCTCGCCTTCACCCGCCACATCAATGACTGGCCAATCGTTCTGAATGCAGGCAGGCCAGTAAGCCAGCTCATTCGCAGGTACGATACTTAATTGTTGAATGGACGGATCAATACGGTAGATCCCTTGCCGTTCAGGTTCATCGCCCAACTTGTCCACGGCAAGTATTTGAGCAGACTGCTCATCTGGTGCAGAATAGAGTGAATAACACCACGGAGTCACGCCCCAGGCAATCGCCATCAGCCCCTCTTCCAGCAAAGTATCCGACAGGTTTCCTTCTGCAAATTGTTCGATCAGATTATGGTTACCCGGTCCCATCAGTTCCTCTACACGTTCAGCGAGTCGAGGCAGGTCAGCGAGGATGAATCCTCCTCTGCCGTAGGAGTCAAATACATGATGGTTTCTGCTCCACACAGCTTGAGATGGCGAACTCAACGACGCTTCTTCTGCCGGGAAAAGCGATATAAATGCGGTAATCACCTGCGCGTACTTAACCATTGCAATCTGCTCAGGTTCGAGTGCACCTTCAGCAATACGTGGTGTTTTCATATGCAGGGAGATTCGAAGTTCGTATTCCCCTTCTATAAATTCTGACCAACCAAAATCAACAGAATGTTCAACGCCTTCAATAGAAGCAATGGAGATCGAGCTATCCGGTTTCAGGTTAACAGCATACTGCACGTATGCTAACTCCTGACCGTAGATGATATTGGCATCCTGACGATTGACGGGCGAATCCAACTGTTGTGCAATGACAGATACTTTACGTCCATCCTTCAGAAGGCGCTGCGGATCAATATCCAACTGTAAGGTTTGTGAATCCTCTAATTGTGAAACAATTAACTGCGCCTCTGCAAGTACGGATGAGTCAGCTAGTGCAAATCCAAAAGCTGCATTTTGATGATCTGAATTCGTATGTAATGGTGTGTTCATGATACATCCCCTCTCTTATGTCTGATGGCATGTCACATCCCCAAATATATTTCATATTTGGCTTAGCCGCAACCCCGCCCCTGTGATTAAGTTGGTTACGTCCCTTATTACTTACCCATATATGAAGAAAATTCCAACCTTCCCCTGCTGTTATCATCCTTTATTTTTCTATCTAAAAAAATCCCCATCCCGCTTCGCCTAAGCGATACGAAATGAGGAAAAATGAAGATGTTCTCGGTTAAAGACGTTCTCAACTAATCTATTTATCCTTCGCTCTGAAAACACTGGAGATCCGGCGTGCCGGATTCAGATGACTATAATGGCGTCCATACGCAAAGTAGATAATCAATCCGATGATCAACCAAGCAAAAAACGTAATCCATGTCAGCGCTGCAAGGCGTGTCATCAAGTATACACAACCCAAGGCACTCAGAATCGGAATCAGTGGCACAAGTGGAACGCGAAATCCGCGTTTGAGATCAGGGATATTTTTACGCAACACAATAATGCCCAGACTTACGACTGCAAAAGCAAACAATGTTCCGATGTTCGTAAGCTCCGCCAAATGTCCCAACGAGATGAACCCGGAGAACAGAGCCACGATAATGCCTGCAACCCATGTCCCTACCGCTGGTGTCTGACTTTTACCACTAACCTTGGAGAAGACAGGTGACAGTAGTCCGTCACGAGACATGGAATAGAGCCAAACGTGTCTGACCATACATCATGACCAGCAATACCGTCGTAATCCCCGCAATCGCTCCAAGAGATACAATCCAGGATAATCCCTTTAATTGAACAAATTCAAATGCAAACGCAACTGGATCACTTACATTCAACATGTTATACGGCACGATCCCTGTGAGAATCAATGATACAACAATGTAGAGAACGGTACAGATCGCTAGTGACGCAATAATTCCAATCGGCAAATCCCGTTGAGGCCGCTTGACCTCTTCTGCCGCTGTGGAGACCGCATCAAATCCGATGTAAGCAAAGAATACGGTTGCTGCTCCAGCTGTTACACCTGAGATACCAAAAGGCAAAAATGGCTGCCAGTTGGTTGGCTCTACATAGAAAACACCTACACCAATGAAGATCAGCACCACGATAATTTTAATCGCTACCATGATGCCGTTCGCACGAGCAGCTTCCTTCACCCCTCGGGTAAGGAGGAAAGTGATAATTAACGTAATGACCGCAGCTGTGATGTCAAAATAGGTTCCCTTTTCCGGGCTGAACGCACTCGTAAGCGCATGGGGTAACTCCAATCCGAATCCGGACAATAACGTCTGGAAATATCCCGACCACCCGCTGGCTACCGCCGCACTTGCGAATCCATACTCCAATATCAGATCCCATCCCAGAATCCATGCAATCACTTCGCCAAAAGCCGTATAACTATACGTGTACGCACTACCCGATGCCGGTATGCTTGAGGCAAATTCCGAGTAACATAATGCTGCGAATGCACATATGATACCTGCCAGCAAAAATGACAGTACAAGGCCCGGGCCAGCATACGTTGCGGCAGCTACACCGGTCAGCACAAAAATCCCGGTACCAATAATAGCTCCTACGCCAAGTGTGGTTAAGTCCAACGGACCGAGCGCCCTTTTCAATGCACTGCTGTTATCACCCGCTGAGGCAATTGGTTTTTTACGAAATAATGAAGATCGATGTTCGTTCTCACGCATAGTCATGTTCCTCTCATCATAAATCTTGAAATGTGCTATGGATGTAGCAGAGATTGGATGGCTTCTCATCTGTTCTATGAAAAAGTCATTTGTTCTATCTTATCGATCACCTATAAAAACCTATCGAATTCTACACGTTATCGCGTTGCTTGGTTAAATTTATTTTTGGAGATCACATATTTTGTTCTTTTTCCGCGAAAATTATCATGATATGTTGCACGTGGATGAATATGAAAATGGATTTAAAACAAAACTGCGTATAATTTATATTATGCGCAGTTTTTACAAGCCCTAATTTCATAAATTATGCACTTTAATACTTTGTTATCTGAAGTTGCAAGAATGAGAGCTTTTTTCGTCTTTTTCCGCTGTCCCTTCCTCCGTTATCCTGTCTAATTCGACGATATGCTAGCATGTAAAAGAGCCACATCACATGATATGGCTCTTCCTTTCCTCTTTATACAGCTTGAGGTGTATATGAAAATACGAGTTAAATATTTCTTAGCTTATATGAAAAAGCGAATCAGGAAAAAGCAATTCTCTCCGCGTCCGACATCCGGTATTGGGATAACAAATATTCTTGACTTTGCATCGCTGCATGACGAATCGCATCCAAATCAACATGCAACAGCTTACCCTCTCGCTTCACGAGTCTACCTGCCACAAAGACCGTATCCACATTGGATGGATTGGCAAATTGCACGACAGCGCCGATTGGATCATGGACGGGGAACAGATTCAGATCAGTAGTACGAATCATGATCAGATCTGCTTCCTTTCCCGGGGTCAACGTACCGACCTTCTGCTCTAATCCCAATGCTTGTGCACCAGCCGAAGTTGCAAATCTAAGTACTTGGCTGGACTGCAAGTTTAATTCACCTGGCATCTCACCCTGCTGCAGAAGTTCTTCGTTGGCTCTGGATCGCTCAGCCTGAAGTGCAAACTTCATCTGCGAGAACATATCTCCGCCTGTGGACGTTACAACATCTACACCAAGTGTAGGGGTTCCACCATGTTCAAGAAAATAGCCGGTGGCCGGGTATCCATGCCCCATCATCATTTCAACCTCAGGTGTGACCGACAGGGAAGCACCGCTATCCGCCAACATTTTATATTCATCCATCCCCATGGTGTTACCATGAACAATATTTACTCGAGGACTTAACAACCCCGCTTCATACATGTGACTAATTGAGCGATCTACCGATCCCCAGCTGCCAAATCCGGCGTGCATGGAACAGATGGCATCCAGTTCTTGGGCCAGCTCGATCTCTTTTACGGTTGTATCCCAATGACTGAACTCTGGACCACGAATGGCAAGCCCATAAGTAAGCAATTGATCCCGTGATGAAAAATAACGTTCTTTGACTCTTCGCACATCATTTGAATATGTCAGTTGACTATCCCGGTTCCAGTAGTTCGTCTCACCAGGCACTCCGTGAGCAAATACTGCCCGAATCCCCGCATCCTGAAGACCACGAATCAGTTCATCCGTATGGTCAGGGGAATATGGCATACTCCAATCCAACACTGTCGTAACACCTGCATTAAGCGCTTCCAAGGAACCGAGCAGGTTAGCAATATAACTATCCTGTGGGCGGAGCTTACTTCCCATCGCACCATAATAGAGATTCTGCAAATAAACAGGCAATGACCAATTGGTTCCCGCTGTTTTGACCAGTGATTCCCACATATGCCGATGTGTATCCACCAGCCCAGGCATAATAATCATGGATGAAGCATCGATGACCTCCACATCCGGAATATCCAGGTCGGGCTGGACCGCCGTGATCAGTGAATCCTGGATCAGGACGTCCGCCCTTTTATACTGTCCAATTCGAGCATCCATCGACAACACGCAGCCATTTTTCAACAGATAACTTGTCCGCACAAGACACATCTCCCATCTTATTGGTTTGAAAGACGAACATATCCTGCATACGAATCCGAACGGCTTCTGACTGTTTTTTCGCTAGTATATATACATTATATAGTTAATGTTAATATTTATCAATTTTGGGTTTTTCGTTTCGCTCGAAATCTTCTGACTTTCATCAAGTTCCCGCACATCTTATCATCACAGTACTTCTGTGTTCTGCTTCGGGTATCATCATAGAACATCCAGCGACAATCCGAATTATCACAGATCCGAATCCTTCCCCCTTCTCCCTCCACCAGAGTCAAAGCAAAATCAGCAGCTACCTCAGCCATAACCTGTTGCCAGTGAGCTTCTACAGCTATTAGTTGGAGTTTCAATCCCTGATCAATTATAGTCAATGTTCTTCTCACATGTCCTGCTTCCATAACACCATTCAACCATTGTTTTTCTTTATCCGTTAATGATGCTCCAGAAGACAAGCGGGCTCCAAGGGCCAACAAATCATTCCTGAAATTTCTCATCGATAACTCATCTTCTGGAGATGCAGGTACAGAAGCCTGGAGTTGCCATCGATCCAAAAATTCTTGCTGCCAGTTCGCCTTACCGAGCCTGTCCTCCGATCGATCTCCCCCACGCCAATCATGATAATCGCTGTTTACAAAATCGGTCCAAAGTCTGTCCATATATACCTCCGTTCATGTAACCATCTAAGTAAATAAAGAAGGTTACAATTTATCTTTGATGTGTTATATTAAGTGTAATCTCAATAATAAGTTTTAGCTAGTTACATCACAAATCACAATTATACGCAAGGAGGAAAAGGCAATGACAAAAACAACAGCACTAGATGTGTTACTTATTCAAAAGGATGATACGTGGGATCAATGTAATTGGATTGTACCTTTGTCGAAATCCTTGGAGGGTCTTACAGCAGAACAAGCAGCCTGGATTCCACCCTCAGGGGGATTAAGCATCTGGCAGTTGGTTAACCATATGTATTATTACAACCATCGCTTATTATGTCGCATGCAAGGTAAGGAGCCTACGCTTCCTGCTGTAGACTCCAATGAATACACATTTGGGAATCCTGGAGATGCAACGGACGCAACTGGATGGAATACACTGCTACAGGGTACAAATCGATTAGCCCAGCAGTTGCGAGATCAATTGGCTGCGCTACAAGAGTCAGATCTTGAAGCCGCATATATGGAATCCGAAGAGAAATGGGCACACGAACTAGCTCGCTGGGTACTCCATGATGCGTATCACGCAGGTCAGATCGTGCTTCTTCGCAGACAACAAGGAAGCTGGAAAATCGTTTTCTAAAAAAATGCTTGAACTGCTAGCGCTTACAGGAATAAGATGAAATTATTAATGTTACAGCTTGTTCAACCCACTATATAATTGAATAGGATCTTCGGGGTAGGGTGCAATTCCCAACCGGCGGTGATGTTCTTCGGAACCAGCCCGCGACTCGCTATTTGTTCTTAACAAAGGACATTTAGCGACTGACTTGGTGTGAATCCAAGGCCGACGGTACAGTCCGGATGAGAGAAGATCAACACATTGACATGCCGTTCACGGGAAGGCCTCTTTCCTGACGCATGTCCTTGGATGAGCCCCCGTTTATTTGGTATATACCAAAACGGGGGCTTTTGTCGATTTTGCCAACTGAAGATTCCGTGTTCTGACGAAGGAGTCCTGAATATGGAAAAGGCATCAGCAGCATCACCTGTTTACCGCAAGGAACGAAGTAATACCGGATTCTGGCTTGTAGTTCTCGGCGCCGCCTTATGGGGTGTCGACCCACTCTTCCGCATTATTTTGCTAAACACGATGACATCCACGCAGATTGTACTGGTGGAACATATCATCGTCAGTCTTATTGCCATTCCCGTGCTGTGGAAATTCCGGTCTGACCTGAAGAACCTGCGCGCTCGCCACTGGATAGCCGTGATTTTTATTTCATGGGGAGGATCAGCACTCGCAACGGTATTGTTCACCATGGCGCTTACACATAACGATCCGAATACGGTGCTTTTATTGCAAAAAATGCAACCGCTCTTCGCTATCGTGCTGGCTAAACTGTTATTGAAAGAAACGTTACCACGGCGCTTCGGTGGATTGTTCTTCATTGCATTAGCAGGAACCTACCTGCTTACATTTGGCTTCACAATGCCATTAGGTAACTGGGACAACTGGATTCATGCTGGAAGCTTGTTATCCCTTGGGGCTGCTGCCTTATGGGGAGGTTCAACCGTTATGGGCCGATTGATGCTGGGGCAGGCGCGTTATGAAACGGTCACCTCCCTGCGCTTTGTCGTTGCTCTCCCGCTCCTGATCTTTATGACGTGGAACGAAGGTGCAGCATGGACGTTTCCATCCGGAACGGGTGAACAGACTGCTGTTATCCTCAATATTCTCGGTCAGGCATTGTTACCAGGTTTGCTAAGTCTTCTGTTGTATTACAAAGGTCTGTCGTCAACCAAAGCCTCTGTTGCAACACTCGCGGAACTTAGCTTCCCGATGGCGGGTGTGTTGGTGAACTGGATTGCTTTCCGTACACTGATTACATGGGAACAGCTGCTTGGTTTTATCCTGATCTGGGTAGCCCTCTTCGCCATTTCCAGACAGCAGGAAAGATCATCAACTGCGGCCGATGCGGCACCGAAGCTGCGTACAGAGTAAGTGGATATATCCGAGGTTCTCATATAAACAAATAGTCAAATATAAAAATAAAACCATTGCACATCAAATTAGATGAGCAGTGGTTTTTTTATTTCCATTACTCGATAAGTCTCTTCTATGTTTTGTCTTTTATCCAATCCGGTGGTACGATGACATATGGAATAAACAGATGAATTATATTCAGAGAGGAACGATCATGATGTCTTCATTCTCATATACCTCCTACGACGCCGTAGGTTTGGCTGAACTGATCCGATCCCGGGAAGTATCCCCGGTTGAAATGCTGGAAGCGGCGTTTGCACGCCTTGAAGAAGTGAATCCGCAACTTAATGCGGTTATTCGTACATATGAAAATCGCGCACGTGAGGAAGCCGGTTTTGTTCGCCCTGGAGAACAACCTTTTGCCGGTGTTCCCCTGCTCCTGAAAGATATCTCGCAATCCTTGGAAGGTGAATTTCTGACTTCAGGCTCTCGTCTGTTCAGCGAGCATCGGGCATTACGCAATTCCAATTTTGTCACTCGACTTCGTGATGCGGGTTTTATCATCATAGGACATACGAATACGCCCGAGTTTGGCTTGAAAAATATTACGGAGCCCCGGCTTCATGGTCCAACTCGCAATCCATGGAATATCAATCACTCCCCAGGTGGTTCAAGTGGTGGTGCCGCTGCCGCTGTAGCTTCGGGTATTGTTCCTCTTGCCGGAGCCAGTGACGGAGGAGGTTCGATTCGTATCCCAGCTTCCTTTAGCGGATTGTTTGGATTAAAGCCAACCCGCGGGCGCACACCTGTAGGACCGGGAGTTGGTCGTCAATGGCAAGGCGCATCCATTGATTTTGCCCTATCCCGCTCGGTTCGGGACAGTGCCGCCCTGCTCGATACATTGCAAGTCATTCAGCCTGAAGCTGCGTTTCATGCACCACTATTCCCAGGCAGTTACTTGGCAGATATGAGCTACCCTCATCAACGCAAATTGAAAATCGCATACACAACAGATTCACCTGTAGGTACACCCGTCAGTGCAGAAGCCAAAGAATCTGTACACAAACTCGTTCGCTGGTTGGAAGACCAAGGGCATCATGTTGAAGAAAAACTGAGTCCAGTCAACGGAGTCAGATTGATGGAGAACTATTACATGATGAACAGTGGAGAGATGGCCGCGATGATCTCTTCCATGGAACGTTCCATGGGCCGGGCTCTGACCTCCGATGATATGGAGATTGAATCCTGGGTTCTGGCTGAAGCTGGCAAAAAGGTGTCCGCCGCGGAATTTGTACATAGCTTAGCTGAATGGGATGTAGCTGCAGCTCAGATGTCTACCTTGTTTGAGCGTTATGACTTCTACGTCACACCCGTTAATGCTTTTCCTGCGCCTAAGATTGGAGAATTAACACCTCATGATGAACAGATCCGTAATCTGATGCGAATTAGTGAGTTGGACAAGACCCAGCAGCAACAACTCATCTATGAAATGTTTGAGCCAAGTCTTACGTATACTCCGTTCACCCAGCTTGCGAATTTAACAGGCCAGCCTGCGATAAGTGTGCCTTTGCATATGACACCAGAAGGTTTGCCAATGGGTGTTCAGGTGATGGCAACCAAGGGACGCGAAGATTGGTTATTACATCTGGCTGGACAGCTTGAAAAGTCAGAATTATGGATCGGGATGAATGGGAACCCACTTTTTCCAGTCTAAAAATACACGTTGCAACCCTACCAGCAGACCTGTTCTGCTGGTTTTTTCCTTTTTGAATAACAAGATAAAATAGTTTATATTTGTCTTGGTTTACATAATAATTATGATGTTAATTTATATAGCATCCTCCATTCCCTGTTCAGTGCATAATTTTATAGAATACAGGTGATCATAAGTTGGTGGTAAATTAACATACTGGAGGGAAATCAAATCATGGGTATTCTAAGTGGCAACCCCAAGAACGAGCCGATGCATTATGGTGAAATCTTTAGTGTATGGCAATGTTCCACAATAGCCAAAGGCGCTGTATCTTGCTATCAAGCTTATATGAGTCATGCAGGAGATAAAGATTTAAAGAAAATCTTGGAAGATCTGCTGGACCAAGCCAAACTGGAAATTAAAGAATGCGATACACTATTGACTGAAAATGGTATTGCCCCTGCACCAACACTGCCGGAAAGACCACATGTAGAGTTTGAGGATATCCCGGCTGGCGCAAGATTCACAGATCCCGAGATTGCTGCAAAAATAACAGCCGATACATCCATGGGTCTGGTTGCTGCAAGCCAAACGATTGGGCAATCGATCAGAGAAGATATTGGCGCGTTATTTGCTAAATATCATGCGACCAAAACAGCTCTAGGCCTCCGAATTCTACAAATGAACAAAGAAAAAGGTTGGCTTATTCCCCCACCGCTTCAAGTTAAAAGACCGGATTCAGAATAGAGTTCAGAAGACGTCTAACAATATGTTGTAGTGAATCGAAAAGACAAAGCAGAAGAAGCCCCCAATCTTCTGCTTTGTCTTTTTTGTTATTTAACTGTTTACTTTCCAATGATCAGGTTAATAAAATTTTGAATTCATTCAGAAATTTAAAACATCTTTATTGGAGGGAATCATATGTTTCGACATCAGAAAGAGTTACAATTTGAAGTTAAAGTAGATCGTCCCGATCCCATGCTTGCACGTCAGGTTCAAGAAGTGTTGGGAGGACAATTTGGCGAAATGACCGTCATGATGCAGTACCTTTTTCAGGGATTCAATTGCCGAGGTGAAGAGAAATATAAAGATATGCTCATGGATATTGGCACCGAAGAAATTGGACATGTTGAGATGCTATGCTCATTAATCAGTCAGTTGCTGGATGGTGCTACTCCTCAGGCACAACAACAAGCCGCAGAGGATCCTGTGACAGCTGCAATTATGGGCGGTATCAATCCCCAACATCTGCTCGTCAGTGGTCTGGGTGGCTTACCAACCAACTCAAACGGTGTTCCGTGGAATGGTTCTTATATCGTGGCAAGCGGTAACTTGCTTGCGGACATGCGTTCTAATTTGCATGCCGAGAGTCAGGGTCGCCTTCAGGTAGCAAGACTGTACCATATGACAACAGATGAAGGCGTACGGGCTACTTTCCGTAAAATGTTAGCACGTGACCGTTATCACCAGTATCAATGGATGGCAGCTATTCAGGAACTGGAGGAAAAAAACGGAGTCGTTGTTCCAGCTTCTTTCCCTCCAGAAGCCGAGCAAGAATCACAGCCGCAAGCCTATGAATTCTGGAATCTCTCCGAGGGAACTGAATCCGCCGAAGGTTTATGGGCTGCAGGAAGTGCACCTGATGGAAGCGGAGACTATGTATATATCTCCAACCCTGTTCCAAAGGGACAGATACATGAGCCCGTTATCCCTGCCACAGAACTTCACCATGACCTGGATATGAAATCAACAGACAAATAAAGTTTAAATTTCTATTTTTTTAAAATATTTCGAATTAATCCTGTTTATACGCTTTATAGCAGGGTACTAACATAATAGAATAATCAATTCTTGGAGGTGCTTAATAATGGCAACTAAGGAACTTGCATTACATGAGAAACTCGAAGTACATGAACTGCTAACCCTCAAAACTTCGTGTGCCACCAAAGCCGTAACGATGCTGGAACTCGTAAAAGACGACACACTAAAATCCTTAATCGAAGAAGATTTGAATAACTCTTCCAAAGCTATTGAAGATTTAAAATCCCTATTAAAATAAGGAGGTTGCTCTTATGACTACAACCAAAACGAAAGAAATGCTCGTTAAAGCCGTTGCTCCCATGGATGATTTGTCCATTGCCACCGATATGCTCCTCTCCGCTAAGTCAGCGGTACGTACCTATGCAATAGCTCTTACCGAAACTGCAACCCCCCGAGTTCGGAAAGTCCTTAAGGCTCAATTGGATACTGCAATCGAAACCCACCAAAAGATCGCAGACTATATGATCAAAAATGAGATGTATCATCCCTATAGTATAGAAGAACAAGTTGAACACGATTTGCAGAAGTCAGACATAGCGTTAAAATTGTTGGATGATAATTAATGATTAACGCTTAAAAACGACTCAGTTTACGACTGAGTCGTTTTTTGATTCCAGAGCATATTGCACTCATATTTCCCACTAGTTTTTTTCGTTTTTCTGCATACCTTTCTTTCTCAATAGGATGACAACCAATAGTAACACGGGTAAAAAAATCTGAAATACAGGAGAACTATAATTCAACGTGAATCCTCGCCCTATCTCAATATGTTCTGTAAATGTCGGTGATAAAAAAGACAACCCATATAGCATAAGCGCTACTGGAAACACCCATTTCCTATAGTTAGCTCCAGTTATTCTTTCGAGTCCAATCACGGCTCCATGGAAAAATGCAGCCATTTTAATACCCAATCCGAGGAATAGGAGTAAAGTGAACAAGGCATCCATCCGTTCAAACACTTCAGTCAAATTGATTAATTGTACTGTCTCCAAAAGCGGGAGTGTACTATAGGCAGCAATCTGAGAACCCAAGACAAAAATGACAAGTTGATTGATAAATGTTAAAGCGAGAGCCGTTAGGATATAGGCGATGATCACCGCTCTATTAAGATTCCTGCCTTTCCGAGCATAGGGATAAAAGACCAGGAATAAGACAACCTGCCCAAATGGAAAGGATACGATCTCCGGAAAAGCAGCTTGAAAAATCGGCTTCCACCCATTCTCCATCACAGGCAAGGCCAGATCGGAGTGAAAAAGACCTGTCGTTGGGATTAAAAAGCTGATTAATGTATAGCCTAGTGCCATGAGTGGAAACAGAATCATACACATGAGAAACAGTACACGATATCCATATCGTACGGTGTTGGATACAACGATAATGGTGATCATGCTGATGATCCACATCGACGTTCTGTTTAGTAGGGTCAATTCAGTGACTTCACTGATGTCACGTAGATTTCGTGAAGCTTCATAAGCAAAATAACCTACAAATGAAAGGCTTACGATTGTCCCTAATATTTTCCCCATATAGCGGTGACACAGTAGAAACAAATCCAATTCAGGTTCTTGATGATGAATAGCCAGATGCAGGAGTAGTAACACCAAACCACCAGCAGCCCCGGCGAGCATGGCTAACCATGCATCCTGTTTGGCATCTCCACCTATCAGAAACAAGGTTGTACTGCCAACTTCAAATAAGGAAAGACAAACAGCCAATTCGGATACGCGAAGCTCCCTAGCCAATTTCATGATTGAACCTCTCCTTGGTGTTAGTCTTTCTGTTCGCCAAGCATCTTGCTGAAAGAATCTTGAAGCAGACCTACTCGTTCCAAAGTTACGTTTACATTTATGTTAATATCCATCTGTGCCAATTCACTAGACCAGTTGTCTTTTAGAACTTTCCACTCTTTGGGATGTCTTTGATGTATTTTGTTCGCGATCCCCAACATATCGACATGAAGCCGTTGGTTCCCTCGCCACCCGGCCAAAATCTGTGCTTTAATGACTTGTTCAGCCTGTCGCTGCAATTCATGGATGGTATGTTTACTTATTATATCCTCTCCTGATGTGCTCTCATCCAACTCAGCGTCGACCTTTGCATCTACCTGGACAGCGTAATGAAGGCCCTTTTTCACAGGAAAGACCTTAACTTTTGCTTTACGCACAAGAAAAGAGTTAACCTCCCCCTTTGCGCCTGTATAGGTCAAGTTAGTCCAGTTCACCCTGTCTGTCAGCCAGGTGATACCCATACTTTCTTTTTGGTTCAACATCCCGATCTTTTTATCTTTGAGAAATACACTTAACCCTTGAAGTCTTAAATTCCCGGGTATTGATGTCTCCTTAAAAATATCAATTGAACTTTGTTTGTTATCGCCCAGTGTATCTGTTGTAACACCAGGAATCCCGGCAGATCCACTGTCTGAAGTGATCTTCAGACCAACCTCGTGTATGTTCATCACGGGATAGTACGACCCTTTCTCATTATTCCGTTCCAAAATCTCAGATAAAGCACGGCCAGGCTGTTTCTCTGGAGGAATCAATTTTTCGAGATATTCTCTTGCCTGACCATCTGCAATAATAAGCTTGGCAGATTCCCTGGAACCAATATTTCGATAATAGTGATCCATGATCTCAGCAATCCCATATCTTGCCGCTTCTTCACCAATCAGAACGACATTGGTATGTGCAAAATATAATCTTTTGGGATTCTTGACGCTGCTTTGGGCAACAGCTTCCCGAATCGTTTTGCCTTCTGATGAAAATGTGTTCACGGGGGATTGAGATCCACCAGACGACGACCCAATTGAACTGCTCGCTGGTGGTACAATAATCTGATAGGTAATGATCCACTTTCCGTTTTTCCGGTCAAATCCTGTTGCTGTTGCGATGCCCAGATCATTTAATTCTGTGCGATTTCCACAACCAGCAGTAATCAGTCCAACCATGAGAAAGATTAATATGGACTGCAAACGAATCATATAAATCGCTCCTTATTCGTTCTCAGCTTCATTAATACGGTCTACAATGTTATCCGATCCTGACGGGTATTGATGAGGGGCTTGTCTCGTCTTATTCGTATTCGACTTTTCATCAGGTCTAGTCTTCATAGCCCACCAGGGTACTCTCAACCATAGATCCTTCATATTTGACTTAAAAAACGGACTGTATGGCATCAGGTAGTCAACACCAAATGACTTCAGCGATACCAGGTGTGCAAGTAATGGCACTGCTCCGGCCAATATGCCATATAATCCTAGCGTACCTGCCAGTAACATAAACGGAAAACGCAATAGCCTTACTGCTGTGGCCATACTGAAATAGGGTATAGCAAAATTCGCTATTGCTGTAAAAGAAACCACAATGACCATCGCGCCTGAGACCAATCCCGCCTCTACCGCAGCTTGACCGATGACCAATGCACCAACAATAGAGATTGCAGGTCCAATGGCTCGCGGCATTCGCACTCCAGCTTCACGAATGACCTCGAACGTAATTTCCATAAGCAGAGCTTCAAGTAATGCCGGGAAAGGGACCCCTTCCCGTTGTGCAGCCAGGGTGACCAATAACGTTGTAGGTATCATCTCCTGCTGAAAGGTGGTTAGTGCGATGAAAGTCGAAGGCAGCAACAAAGATACGAGGAAACAGATTAACCGTATAATCCGCAGAAAGGTAGAGATATCATAACGCTGATAATAATCCTCGGGCGTTTGAAAGAAATTAAAAAAAGTAACAGGTGCTATTAAGGCAAATGGCGTACCATCTACCATAATGGCTACTTGACCATCCAGTAGACTGCCTGCAACCGTATCTGGACGCTCCGTATTGATCATGGTCGGGAAAGGCGTAAGTGGTGCATCCTGAATAAATTCTTCTATGTAACCACTTTCGAGTATACTATCTGCGTTGATGGCATTTAGACGCTTGGTAACTTCTTCAATGACATCTCGCTTGGCAATGCCCTGGATGTAAGCCAGTGCAACTACAGTTTGGGTGTACTCTCCAATGGTATGCATCTGGAATTTCAAATCAGGAGTCCGTATTTTCCGTCGAACAAGAGTAATGTTGGTCGTTAGTTCCTCTGTGAATCCTTCCTTTGGCCCTCTGACCACCGTTTGGGACGTGGGTTCCTCCACTGATCTTCTGGCTCCTCCGGCGATCGGCACTGCAAGAACATTCTTTACACCATCAATAAGTATAACGACGTGGCCTGTTAATAAAGCTTCATAGATAAGTTGCGACGAATCCAAATTTCGGATATTCCCGGAGGGTAGTATTCTTTTCACTAACACATCTCTAGGCTGATCTCCCGGAAGCAGATCCGTATTCATCCATTGAATGATATTGTCCATAAGTTCAACCAACAGCGTAGAATCTGTCAATCCTTCCATGTAACATACAGCTAGAGTAGTGCCCTTCCCCTCTAACATAGGGAACTCCCGAACTACAAAATCAGGACTATATTCAAATGCCTTGATAATACTGTTAAGTTTATCTTCTAGCGAAATATCCAAACTTTGTGAATGTTGTATTCGTTTATTGGATATTTCTCCTTTTTTTTGTGATGTAAATACCTCCTTTATCCAACGCATAAGCACAAAATCACCCCCTATTTTCGACTAATATGGATTAATCGTGCACAAAGTATACATCGCCCTCAATAATCTTGTCCTACAAAAACAACTTGAAGAATATGCTGTACTGTATGGAAAGGAGGACATCTTATTTATATCATGTTAGGTTATGTGATTCTGGGATTATCACTTTCAGCCCCTATTGGACCCATTAATGCTGCGCAATTGGACAAGGGTATTCGAGGTGGGTTCATGCCAGCCTGGTTTGTTGGGCTAGGAGCCATCGCAGCGGATATTATCTACATGCTGCTTGTGTATTTTGGTATCGTACATCTGCTTGAACTTCCGTTTGTAAAGGTATTCCTCTGGATGTTTGGTTGTTTTGTACTGATCTATACGGGTGTGGAAAGTATTAAAAATGCAGGAACCCTTGCCCCTTCTCAAATGAGAGGAGATGATTCGGAGCTTACCAAGTCATTTCTTCAAGGATTCCTGATGTCTCTGTTTAACCCTCTTTCCATCATGTTCTGGCTAGGCATTTACGGCTCTGTTCTGGCGAAGGCTGTAAATGATTCTCCTATGGATCAATTGTTGATTTATAGTGGAGCTATCATCTTTGGCGTACTTTTATGGGATCTATTCATGGCGACTGCCGTAAGTTTTTTTCGCAAATACCTCACTTCTACTGTGCTTAAAGGAATTGCTCTCATTTCCGGACTGTCTTTAGTCGGTTTTGGCTGTTACTTTGGATATAAAGCCATACAATTTCTCTTCTTTATTTGAGTTTGTTTTTTTTGCGTAGCCGAATACCCGTGATGTGATAACTGCTTACACCCGTAGAACGCTGCTCATTTTCTTCACTTTCATCCTTCTCGTCATTTGATGATGTATTGGTCGCAGGCTTCTTCTTGCGAATCCGTTGTACAATAACGTCACTAATGGCAATGAGAGAGACAAGCAATAAGCTAATATAGAACCCTGGTCTGCTGAGTGCATGAAAAAGCGTTCCTGTGACTGCAGTAGCGATCAACAATAGGCCAATCCAGCGTTTGATCACATCGAACTTGCCTGATTTCAACAATTTACCGGAGGATAACAAAATAAACGACCAGTTGTACAGAAGCATCAGACCAGCTGCAGTCGTGATGTATTCATATACTTTGCCTGGGAGTAAGAGAGACATGATGATCGTACCAACTAACCCACAACCAATGAGGGACAAGGCAAATAACGGATACTTCGTTTTCCACTTTCGAGAAAATAACTGCGGGGCGTCTCCCTCCTGAGCTAGGGTAATAATCATAGACGTCACCGCATAGAGCGAAGCAGTCATCGTTGAAAATCCGGCTACAATGAGTACCCCGTTGAACAAATGTGGGACAAAAGCAAGGTGATCACTACTGAGTGCCAGTACAAATGGACTCTCCTTGGGATTGAATGCATTTAAGGGAACCATAATTAAAGCGAGTCCAATGGATACAACATATACGGTGGATAGTGCAATGAGCATGACTTTTCCTGCCTTTGGGGCATCTTCCGGTTTTTGAAGCCGATATGACATAATGCCAAGCACTTCAATACCTCCATAAGCATAGAACGCAAAAAGAAACGCAGACCACAATCCGATGCCACCCTTTGGAAAAATCGCTGCCATATCCAGCGGTACTTTGTGTTCATACTTGGTTCCCCCAATCCATCCTGCGAGAAGAGCGATGGCAAGCACCAAGAACATGATGATCGCTGCAATTTTAATGATAGCCAGTACATTTTCAACCCGATCAAATCCTTTATTACCGAAGAATACAATACAAAGACCCAAAATTCCAAACCCTGCAGCAAATATCCAGAGCGGAACAGCCGGAAACCAAAACCTGGAGAAAATGGACAATGCGGTTAGCTGACTCCCCATAATGAGCAACTCCGAAAACCAATAGAACCATCCGCTCGCAAAGCCTGCCCAACTTCCAAAGGCTTTCTTAGCATATGAACGAAAAGATCCTTGTTCCGGATGGTCCGCTGTCATTCTCGCGAGCGCGTCAAAAACTACATATGTACCTAAAGCGGCCAAGATATAGGCCAGCAGCACAGCTGGACCACCAATCGATATCGCAAGGCTGGAACCCAGGAAATACCCTGTACCAATTGTTCCTGCCACACCTAGCAGACTCAATTGCCACCATTTCAGTTTCTTTTCTTCTGTAGTGTTAGTCGATGCTTTACTCATGTTGTCATTCCTTTTCTGTATCATTTTAGGTCACTAAAGGTAGCCTTCCCAATCCACAGCGAATCATGTTCATCAAATAATCCTCATTTGAATGGAACAGGATAGATTGAATATTTCTCAGAACCGTATTACATAATACACAGGTAGATCAAAACATACAGGAGGGTTTTACACATGAATCAATTCTCTCAATCACAGCAAATTACACAATTGGCTCAGCAACTTACGCAACAAACACAACAGGCCTCAATGCAATACCAACAATTACTTAGACAAGAACAAAGCAACGCTCAACAACTGGAGCAATTGGCACAACGCGAGCAACAAGCTGCACATATGATCCAGACCGCACTGCAAGGACATCAAACCGCCATCCAGCAATTACAACAAATCTCCAGTCTTGCACAACAACTTGCACACTCATCTTCACAACATGTATCTTACCTGGAGCAGCCATATAACACTCCTAATATCTCAACTAATGGTCAATCTTATGGCACGTATTCGAATCAACAACGCCCGCAGTAACATCTTCATGAAACACATAAAGGAACCCAGCATTGGGTTCCTTTTTTTGTGTTCGGTGTAAAAAAAGAGACCGCAGTTGTCTCTTTATAGGTTCTACCTTAAGTTTCAAATCTGGTCCTATACTATAGGAGGCTTGTTCATACTTTAGGCATTAAGATCATGTATTCCTGGGCTATGCTCATTTGGAAGTTCAGGCATATAAGGAAGCGGATATCCTTGTGGAGGATCGATCACTTGCAGTTCGCCACCATTACGACTTGGTGATTGACCACTGAAAATCTCAGCGATGCGCGTATTGTCTAAACGGAAATTAAACTGCGCATTGTGGAAGCCCATATCTACGTATTTCCGACATTCGGGATATTTATTAATATCATAGTTGGGAATCGGGAATATTTTGCCCCAATTCACACCCAGGGTCTCCAGTGCTTTGGCAAATGCATTTTGATGCGCATTATCACGAACAATCAGGAAACCCAGCGTTTCACGAAATGCTTTGTTGGTACTCATTTCATATATTCTTGATTTTTGTAACACACCCGTAGACTCCAACACAATATTATCAAGTAAGTTGCTTACCAAATTCCCATGATCGTACACATAATTCCCAAGCCATGGATTACCTGCAGCATCAACGGGCAATGAGCTCTGAGCCCCCATGATGTAATGATGAGGGTTGGCATGTTTAATCGCTTCATCCAATGGAGCACCGTCGATCCCTGCATCTCCCGCGCCCTCTGCACCGGCCCCCGTTAATAACTGATTAATGGTTTGTTGCACCAGTTCAATATGGCTTAATTCCTCAAGAAATACACCACGGATCAGATCTCTATACTGCGTGGCGTTGCCCCGAAAATTACTGCTTTGAAAGAAAAATTGCATCATCGTCCGCATTTCACCAAATTGCCCGCCAAGCGTCTCTTGTAATACTTTTGCTGCCGCGGGATCAGGCTTGTCTGGTACGATCATATTGATTAGATCTTCACGATAAAAAAACATGGTTGTCCTCCATTCTGAATTAACATACTATTCTAGTTTTAACGTTCTTCCTGTTATTATGTAATCGCTTGGCTGTCAAACCTTGGTTAGAACTATTTCTGCTTATCTCCTTAACAAAAATAAGTTGGACTGTCACCATTTTTTCCTTGGGTTATATCCTATAGGTAAAAGGAGGACTGTTCATGTCGTTGTTGTTTTCATCTTCTGAGATTGAGAATGAGGAGATCCCTCTCGAAACCTGGAAAAGAGATGCTTACCGTTTATTCTCTTTCAAAATGAGTGACCGGGAGGCTCGATTCCCCTGTATTCCGGCTACACAGGCCTTTGCCCTGGGTCACCTCCGATACGGCTTTGTTTCTAATTTCGGAGACGAGTCTGCAGAACGTAATGTATCAGACATACTCAAGGAATATGGAGAATGCTCTCGTTCATTCGGAGAATATTCTTCATTGATTTTATTTTTTGAAAAGGAAAAAGAGATACGGGATGTATTGGCCTATGAAAAAGCCTTCTGGGATTTATTAAGCCAGATTAGGCACTTGGATAACAAGCCTTGGCCAAAAGATATTCCAGAAGACCCGGAGCATCCCATGTGGGAGTTTTGTTACAATGACGAACGGTATTTTGTCTATTGCGGGACGCCAGCTCATATGTCACGACAAAGTCGCAACTTTCCTTATTTCATGTTAGCTCTAACACCGCGATGGGTGCTCGATACGTGGAACGCACAACCTCTGAAAGCTGCAGCGATTGCTCCAAGAATCCGCGCACGCTTGGCTGCCTACGACACCATACCGGCACATCCTGAATTAAAGCAATACGGATCACAAGGCAATCTGGAGTATAAACAATATTTTTTGCGCGATGACGATACCACTCCTTCCAAATGCCCGTTTCTTCGATCCCTTCAGCAGGACAAAGTAAAGGAATAGCTTAAGTCGATTCTAAAAATACTCTCCTCCGAATAAACTCTATACCACCCGTTAATAGGAGGAGAGCCCTGTGCTCTATACTCGCTACAACTACATAAGCAACGGACAAGCCCTATCGAAAAAAGAATTCATTAGAGACGGAAAGGAAATGACAATGGAAATCTATATTAAATTCGTCCTGATTGGTCTCGCTATTGCCATGCCAGTAGGAGCAATTACGGTAGAGATGACCAAGCAGGGATTGAGAAATGGGTTTATCCATGGCTGGGCCGTGGGTCTTGGAGGCATGACAATTGATGCTGGTTTGATCCTGGCCATGTACTTCGGGTTTGCTTCCGTCTTATCTCTTCCTTATGTACAAATTCCACTATGGCTTGCGGGAGCTGGATTTCTGGCCTTTCTGGGATACGATTCGATCCGGAACTCAGATCTGGATATGGCAACATCAGATCATACGAACGGAAAAATCAAAAAATCGTTCTGGAGGACATACCGCAATGGCTTATTGGTTGCTGTCTCCCCTGGTAATCTTATTTTTTGGATATCTGTTTTTGGTGTTGTATTGTCCGATTCATACCAATCTACCGGTAAGCTGAGTTTTATCATTGCAGCATTTGGCGTACTGTGTGGAATTCTCATTCATGACCTGGGTCTGATCTCCATTGTATCTGTGACACGAAAAGTAATGAGCAAAAAAATGATACAAGCAGTCTCTGCCATGGCTGGAGTCCTTTTGCTGGGTTTCTCGTTCTACTTTTTATATAAATTTGTATTGGCCCTGTGGCTTCTATTTCAGTAGATTTTTTCGAGAAATTAAGGTTGTTCCTTCTGAAAAAGGGACAACCTTTTCTTTGATTCCATTCACATACGGTGCTGCAGGTACTTTCCTGGAATATCTAATTTTTTTTGTTAATCAGAAATCATTTGACTTTCACAGTGAAGGATGGCAGTTCATTTAGTCGCGGGGCGTGCTGAATTGTATCTAAAAGGTAGGTAGTAACAGCGGTGTGTGTTCTTTTCTATTGTGAATTTTTCATATGTTGAAATATTATATCGGTGACGAATTAGCTTTTAGTGCCAACACAGTTATCGTTTATCGTTGTCTCAAAATTAAAGTAGTATGCTTAAGATGATTTGGACATTTTACAAAATAGTTAGAATGTTTAGTTATTGTGAATTTTTCATATGTTGAAAATATAAGGTTGATGACAAAAAGAAAGCTGCCTATAGGCAGCTTCGCAAAATTAAAATCCATTTGGCAAATGCAAAGAATCAGGTCCGGCCAGTCCAGTCTGGTCCGGCGATTTCTTTCCATCGAGCTCTAATCTCATCATACAATTCCTGTGGAAGTGCGCCTTTAGCAATAAGGTCGGCATTTTGCTGCCAGCGATCTGGCTTGGCTGTTCCTACAATAGCGGTGTCTACACCTTCAGTACTTAACGTAAATCGCAGTGCTGTTTCCACCGCTGCCTGGGCATCTTCACCCAGAAAACCATAGTTAAGTTCATTTAAGCGCTTCCAGTATATAAATGGATAAGCCTCTTCCGAAAGTGTTTCATATGTCCAGGCCGCATTGGCAATAGGTCTTTTGGCGATTACACCCATGTTTCGCTTTCTCGCCTCAGGCAAAGTCAGTTCAATCGCTTCCTGATCTGCGATATTTAGTGACGTCTCCAGACTGTCAAATACTCCGGTCTGAATCGCATATAGCGCATCCGTTGTATCCCCACTGTATCCGATAAACCTGGTCTTTCCTGCTTCCTTGGCACGTTGCAGTACTTCGATTACTGCTCCTTGTCGAAGTACTTCTTCAGAGCAGCTATGCAAATGGATAACATCCACATAGTCCGTTTTCAGCCTTTTCAAACTACGGTCAATCGTTTGCTCCAGTACTTTGGCATCCCAATCCGGACCTTCGATCCCGGCAGCATGTCCACATTTGGTGAACAAATAGTAGTCATCACGCCGATGTGACAGCACCTCACCGATTAATTCCTCGCTGTCACCGTAACATTCAGCCGTGTCAATCACGTTTAATCCAGCATCGAGGGCACTATTCAACAATGTCGCTACATCCGTTTTGGATACATCTTTGCCTATTTCCGCTCCGCCAAATCCAAGTGTACTTACATTCATACCAGTATTACCGTACTTGCGCGTTTCCATGGTTATCTTCCTCCAAGTTCAGTGAATTGGGTACAGATAAATAGAAATACAGATAACTTCCCATATGTTATTACCCATGCGTTATTACCCATGCGTTGGTTATGCCACCCACTTTTCCAGATTGCTATCAACTCTACTCATCTAGAATCCGTAGATCGACATCCCACCGTCAACCAACAACGTTTGACCCGTTATATATCCCGCTGCATCTGATGCCAGGAATACAACTGGCCCTACCACTTCTTCCAGTTCTCCCACTCGCTGTAGCGGTGTACGGTTCACAATTTCCTGCAAATACTGGGGATCATCTAGCAGCTTTTCGGTCAAAGGTGTTCGGAAATACCATGGTCCTACTGAATTGACACGGATTCCATACTTTCCCCATTCCAGTGCGAGCACTTTGGTCATATGAATTAACGCAGCTTTGATCGCACCATATACAACCCCTGTCCGCAAAGCCGTATGCCCACCTACCGAAGAGATGTTAATGATCTTCCCAGTCCCACGTTCTTTCATATGCTGACCCGCTAATTGCGAAGCGAAGAAAGCCGATTTTAAGTTTGTCTGCATGATGGTCTCCCACTGCTCGTCCGTGACTTCAAGTGCTGGAGTCCGTATGTTCATACCTGCGTTATTCACCAAAATGTCCAAACTGCCCATCTCCGAGATTGCCTCTCGAAACGTCTCTTCCAGTTGTTCTCTTGATGTCACATCCGCAGTTAGAGCGAGCGCTTTACGCCCTGTCTGTTCATAGATGTAGGCGGCTGTCTCCTCAATTTCTTTCATTGTTCGGGATACAAGTACAACGTCACTGCCTGACTGGGCAAGTCCAATCGCAATTGCTTTTCCGATCCCTCTCCCCGCGCCTGTCACCAGTGCTGTCTGTCCATCAAGATGGAATGTGGGTACATTCATGTCACTCACTCCTTCATCAGATTTATAAGTTGAACTAAAGATTATTTACACTGACACTACGATGACAGAATAACCTTCCAATCGCTGTTATCCCCAGATTTTTTGATTCCCTTTTCCGAAGGGGAAAATCCGGGGATAGCTTATGCTTCCGATGCAGCTTTCTTTCTGAAAGCTTTTAGGCGAACGCTTCGCTTTTTCAGGTTTTTTCTGTCCTCTCCGTTATCGTGTAAATGATTAGTTCCACTTATATCGCATTCATGCAAATAATTGATATGTAGGTAAACCCCGATGGGAATCAGGTTACAAAATACTGGCTTGGATTACCCAGTTCCGGATGGAACTTCTCTCGAAAACGGCCTCCCGTATAATCCCCTATAATTTTTCGCCAGAACGCCTGCGCAATGACATTGTTACGAACCTGGGTCACTTTCCATCTTCCTGGAAAACGTTTGAACAGCTCATAGGCTGCCCGAGTACCCACTCCACTGCGCCGATATTTTTGCATCACAAAAAACTCAGTCAAATAGTAGTCGTTATCCTTACTTCCAGGTTCCAATTTCTCCACCAGAGCAAACCCTGCAGGTGCCCCGTCACTTGTAATCAAAAAAGGAAACTTGCGGTCCTTTTCTTCCCAGAATGCCTCCAGACCCGGATATTCCGGAAAAATGCCGTTACTGTCTACATCAATATTCAGATATTTGGTAAAATCATATAGATAAAATTGCATTAAATGCCGAATCACCTGACTGCGCTCCCGGGGAACCAGTTCTATTTTCATATTCATCCGGTTCACCTCCTCTGCTTTACGTATACTAATTACTTTAAAGGTTTACGCGCCGAAGGGCAAGGAAGCATCCCCTACTTACTGCCTGCTTTAGTGAACAAGCTGTGAGCATGTAAATTATGGTACACTAGAGCATAGAATACTAGCACATTGAATATTCATTTTATATGTTTTTCACATGGAGGTGTCGAACTTGACCAACGTGCAAAAAGAGATTGATCGACGCAAGCTGGATGACAAACTACCTTCCATGCCTTGGTTCGTTCAGCAATTCATGGACTACAAGCTGCCTGACCTGTCCCCCTCTACCCTGCTCGAATATCTGAGAGATTACGAAGCTTTCTTCGGATGGTTGCGAGCAGAAGGGCTGTCCGAAGCAAGCTCTAATAAAGAAGTAACGTTGACTGAACTGGAAGTCCTTCGCATGGATTCGGTTACCGCCTATCGGTTATTTCTCACAACCAAACGGGAAGGAACCAATTCCAGAATTACCGTCTCTCGCAAACTCTCTTCCCTCCGCTCCCTTTTTCATTACCTGAGCCAGATTGCGGAAGATGAAGACTTTTATCCTTTGCTGAAGCGGAATATTATGGCCAAAATCGAGATCAAGCGTACCCATAAACCCAAGGACACCGCTGCCAAACTCAAAGGTAAAATTCTGGAGGAAGAGGAACTGCTGGAATTTATCGGCTATATCCTTGAAGGTTACGCTGTAGATATGGAAAAGAACAAACAGGCACTGTATTCCCATGAGCTCAACAAAGAACGAGACGCCTGCATTGCCAGCCTGATCCTCAATTCAGGTTTACGGGTGTCGGAGGTCGTGAACCTGAACGTCGATGATCTCGATCTGAACAACAAACTCCTGTATGTTTATCGCAAAGGTAACAATGATGAGACGTACAAAACACCCGTTTATTTCAGGGAACAGGCCAAGGATGAACTCGCGACTTATATGAACCTGCGGCAATCACGTTACCGTACGCCCAAGCGGGAGAAAGGTCTGTTCATTGCTTTGCGTAACGGAGATTCAGAAGGAAGTCGAATGACCAAAAGAGCGATCCAGGCCATGATTATGAAATACGCCAAGCGTTTTGGCAAACCATACTTGACCGTGCACAAATTACGCCATTCATTCGCAACGGACTATTATTTGCAAAATGATATTTACAAAACGAAGGAGCAGCTCGGACACGCTTCTACGGAAACGACCGAGATCTATGCTCACCTTACCGACAAAACGATGTCCGAAGCCATCGAACGCCGTACTGACGACGGGATGTAACATCCCAAACATAATAAAAGCAGCAAACCGCATCAAGGATTCTGATCCGAGAAAGGTCTGCTGCTTTTTTTATTTTTTTGCATCATTCAAGGAGAAAGCACATGTAGAAACAATTTAGTTTACATAATAAATGTTACGTTATATCCAAAGGCGATTAATCACGCTCTCTGTACATTCAATCATATCCAGCGATTATAATTTCCCACTTCTTGACGTTTCTACGATTCGACTTCACCATTCTGCTTACACTCGCTCTCAACCATCGCTAACAACGCTTTGGCTATATCCTCCGTTTCATGAACCGAGTAACATGTTATATTTCTGCTAAAAGTGCTCCGCTCTATAAACTGCTCTGAAGGTAGCCATGAGATCATCCCCAGTACCCCTTCAAGTTGATCAACCAAGGTCAGATCTTTCTCTTCTCGAACCATCACGAATTTGGGATAAGAAGCATCCTTGAATCCTTCAATGACAATCCAATCATACTCCGATAGATGACTTAACATGTCCTCTAACTTGGTTGCTTCTCGCTTCATAATCGCAGTGCGTTTCTCTGACATAACAACCACCGCCGAGGCCCCTGCCTCCCCAAATTGATACGAATCCGTTCCTTCTTGATCCATCTCGAAATGGTCATGTCCATCATGCTTAATCGCCGCTACCTTAAGTCCCATGGAAGAAAAGTGCCCGATCAGCGCGGCTGTCAGGGTTGTCTTGCCCGTGTTTTTGTATCCAACAATCTGTATGATATGTGGCTTTGTATCACTCATTGTAGTCATCTACCACTACCTCACATGACCTGAGGGCAGTTTGAGAATGCGTACCTGCTCACCCGCAGGAATGCCTTTTTTCTCAGGTGGAACAACAATCAGGCAATCACTGTCCTTAATGGTGATCATCACGCTGGATTCATCTACACGGGCAGCAGCCGGCATCGCGTACACCATGCCGTTGCGGATCTCTGTGCGTCCACGTACGAACCGTGTAAAATTATTAACTTTGGTGTACTCTTCTCCCAAGATCGCAGTCCATTCTTCCATATAAGGATGAGCATCAGCCTGCATGGAACGTATGGTTGGACGAACAAACAAACCAAATCCTACAAAACAAGCCCCCGGGTTACCCGAAAGCGCAAAAAGCAATTTGTCTTTATACACAGCAGCTGTGGTCACACTGCCTGGTCGCATTGTCACTTTGTTAAATAACATCTCCACATGTTCTTCCAGCACAAGTTCGCCCATAATATCATAATCCCCGACGGATACACCGCCTGTAGTCACCACGATATCATTGTCTTGAATGGCTTCTTCCAGTTTGGCCCTTGCCGTATTCACATCGTCTGCAATGGAACCATACATCACCGGCTCTCCTCCCGCTTCAACGACCAGAGAACGCAGCATGTAGCTGTTACTGTTTCGAATCCGGCCCGGTTGCAGGGGCTCATCTACATCAAGCAATTCCGTGCCAGTTGCGAATATCGCCACCTTTGGACGTTGAAATACGGGAACCTCTGCTATGCCAAAAGTAGCTAACACGGACTGCTCTCCTGCCCTGATGATCGTTCCTGCTTCGAGCAGTTGCTGTCCCTCTTGGACTTCCAGTCCGATTGGGGTGATGTTAGCACCCGATAATATGTGCCGTTTCGATGCAATCCACTGTGCTCCGTCCTCTACCTTGCTCTCGGTCATCTCCATCATGACTACCGCATCCGCACCTTCCGGAACCTGTGCACCGGTCATGATGCGAGCCGTCGTACCTGAAACAATGGTGTGGTCCGAAGTGGAGCCGCAAGGAATTTCATCAATTACTCGAAACCAAACTTGATGATCACTCGATGCATCTATGGTATCTGTACTTATAATCGCGAATCCATCCATACCCGATCTCCGGAAGAATGGATACGGATGAGGTGCCTGAATCGTCTCTGCAAGTGTGCGGCCATGAGCAGATTCAAGGTGAACTTTCTCTATTGAGCCTACAGTAACTCTTGCAGCTATTTTGGCTTGGGCATCCGGTACCTGTACAGCTGTACGATTGAATTTGGCAGTTGTCATATCATGTGAATGTGAGTTCATTTTCAAAAGTATTCTTACCTCCTAAAGACTATCATCCTTTAAGAAAGTGTAGCCTGAATACTTTAAGATAACAAGTACATCACTTATTGATCCTGTGACAAAATTTTATTTCTTACAGTTGTAACATTCCTTGACCTTTGTTCAACATGAAAGGCATCTTGTCTGCCCATAATATAATTGACAAAGGGAGGCGATGATCATGAGTAATCGATGTGAATTATGCGGAAGAGAACCTGTGAATACGACCGTTCATCATCTGACACCGAAAGAAATGGGAGGAACATTTCTGCCAACAGCCAACGTGTGTATCCCCTGTCACAAACAGATTCATTCGCTATACACGAATCGCGACATTGTAACCCTTGGTCTCACGGACCTGCAATCCCTGAGACAGGATGAACGAATGATTCCATTTATCCGCTGGATTCGCAAACAGCCTGCTACAGCAATTCCCCGTGTACGCAAATCCAATCATGTTCGCAAATCGTAAACCAAAAAGAACAGCTCCAAGGTCATGTGCCGGCGAGGTGAATCCGCCTTCCCTTTTCACTGTTCTTAAATGAATTATGCGATTGGCAGCCATCCTTATGATTAGATGTTTATTATCTTCGCCTCTTAATTCGGCCGCCGCCCACTCTGGTTTTTGGTTTTTTGTAGGATTTCTTAGGTGAATCAAACAACCCACCACTGCTCTTGTTGCGATCAATGGTTCCCTTGCTCTGATCTTTGTTGCGGTTGAATAATCCTCCGCCAGATCCCACGCTTGAATCTTTATCGCTTCCGCGCCTTGTAATCGTACCTTTCCGATCAACAGTAATAGGTGGAGCAAGCTTCTTGTCATTACTTGTTGGTGCACGATAAGATCCTGCACTCGGTTTATACGTATCTTTATTGGTATATCCTCGATAGTTGCCATAACCTCGCCCGCCAAAAGAATCGAACAGATTACCAATTAATGTAGCGGTGAGGTACCCTTGTAAAAAAGATGAATCGTAGTTCTGCCGAACATATTCCTTGGAGTCCACCTCAACCAAGGTATCCTCCGGCTTGTTCGGGTCTTGTTGCAGATGATAATACTCGTCCTGATACACGAGGAACATACGCTCTGTGTTCTCTGCCGAGATCTGATCCGGTTGCCTTTGGTCAGACAATTCCTGAGCCACTTCCGGAACGGTACGGTCTGAAGCCCGGTACACATAGGACGTTGAGTTACCACTGCCGTTAACCGATTCAAGCGGATATGTGTCCTGAACAGAAGGTGCTCCGCACGCGGACAACAGAGACATCACAAGGCTGAGGACCAGCATTAATTTTAATCCATGTGCCAAGCGTTTTTTCATTGGGAACCTCTCCTAGCTCGAACGAATTACTTTGATATCCGCAGGAAGAATGGACTCACCCTCATACAGTGTAAATCTTCTGTCTTGCCACTCCACCCGAAGAAGCATATTATCATCCGACTGATACTGCCATACCAATTGTTCTCCAGCCTGACCATATGGAGTTCTACCTGCCGTTGATACCATGCCTCCATACTCTTCCTCCAGATGAAATGCGCGTCCATCCAGGTCCAGCAATGTGGGCACCTCATCAGGTGCATCAAGCCTGCCATCAATTGGTGTATATAGAGCGTAACGTGTGAGTTCCCGTTCTTCGATATGCAAATATCGAAATGCGGTACCATCCTGCAGCGTGAGCACAACTGCATTTCGAGCGCGATTTTGTACCCGACCAACGACTTCATAAGTGACCAGAGAAACCTCACAGATATCACCAGGTGCAAGCTGAAGCATCGTTTTCTCTGCCTGCGGTGGTTCAGGTTTTGTTAGTATTCCTTTAATTCGTTTCCATACACTCATGAGAATTACTCCTGTTCCTTATCTTATAAACAAGCTGCAATAATCAGTGCGCCCACGATATGTAAAGCGCCAGAGAACAACCCGTATCCTGTCTTCCCTTGCTGAATTCCTGTATCCAGATCCAGATTGGCCCATTTGCGAATCATAAAGTGTACAACACTCTCCAGAATCAACAAAATGATAAAGGATACAACGGAGACCAACAATGCTTCTCCAAGATGACCAGCCGTAGAAATGGACGTAGCGAGTACATACCCTTGTGCAAATAATTTCATAACCATCCGTGTAGTAACGGCCATATTGCCAGCCTTAACTTCAGCAAAATCCTTATATTTCGTGAACAGTGAATCTACATACATCAAGACAAACAGCAAAACCGAACCAGATCCGGTCCAGACCAGCATCGCCAAAATATTCAAATCCATTTACACAGCCCCCACATATCAACATGAACCGCATTTAAAAGCGAAGGAGAAATACTCTTCTCCTCCGCTGGTTAACCCTGCTGACAACCAAGGTATTAGTTCTTATTATCGTACTGTTTCATCAATGCTGCGAGTTCGTCTTCAACAGCCTGATCTTTACCCAACTTCTCGAACTCTTCATCCAAAGACTTGCCTTTGGATGACATTTCGTTACTTGCTTCCGCCTGTGCTTCCATCTGCATCATTTTCTCTTCCATACGCTTCATGCCAGCACTTGCAGTATCAGAACCAAACCCATTCAACGCTTTGTTGATTTCCGTTTGGGCTTTTGCTGCATTGTAACGGGCTACCAGTGTTTCACGTTTGTTCTTCATTTGAGTCAACTGCTTACGCATCTCGTCGAGCTTGCCACGCAGGTTATCTGCAGAAGCCTTGTTTTGGTCATAGCTGGTTTTGTACTCAGCCATCTTCTCTTCAGCAGCCTTTTTCTCTTCCAGGGCACGACGAGCCAAATCTAGATTCTGAGCACGTGCCGCCGTATGCGCCTGCTCTTCACGTTTCTTCACAAGAGCTTCCTGCTCTTCGAACAATTGCTTGAATTTCTTCTCAATGGCAATCTGTTGAGCTACTGCTTTCTCCGCATCTTCCAGATCCTCTTGCATGTCACGGATATATTGGTCCGTCATCTTGATTGGATCTTCCGCCTTGTCAATAATGGCGTTGATGTTAGACATGGTTAAATCACGCAAACGTTTGAAAATGGACATTATGTTATTCCTCCTAGTCGATATTACATCGTATATAACCATACATACGTAACAATCTACAACTCGTTTCAATTTTAGCAAATAAAATCAAAACATTCGATGGCTCTTATGTCAGGAAGACCGCTTATCTTTGTTCAGATGATCCTCCATCAACCTCTCTGCAGTCTGCACGATTTCGTCGATCTGCATCCGCGTGATGGAATCAAAATGAATACCCATGATCACCGTAACGGTTACTTTCAGCTGCAGGGCAGCCTTTCGGGCAAGCCGCTCACACAGCTCTTGTTCCTTATGCCCCGGAATATGTACCGTCGTCCCGCTGACGCGCTCATGATCCACGTAGAACGTGGCTACGGCACCAATATGCGCCTTTCCTCCGGTAACGAGAAAAACCTTATCCTCTCCTGCTTCAATCACCTGTAAACGTATGGATTTCAAATCATATGTACTCATATCCTATCCACCTATCCTTTTCTATATGTTTTATATGGAGGAATTATGGCTGTCATAAGCTAAATCCGCAATGAAACTTCTCACACTACGCATATTTTATGAGACCCCCGGGCATACCAAGGAGAACGTCATTTTGGAAAAGGAGGCCGTTATTATGCGTGTACGCCTCATTATGCTGATGGTTATCGTTATTTTTCTCGGGGGATATCATGCTCCAGTTTCATCACGGGATGGTTCAAGCCCGCCAAGTGAATCAGTATCAGGTTCGGATTCTACGGAAGAAAAACAACTGACATTGGGACAGTTACGTCAAAAATATGCCGATACGTTCAAAACCAATGGTCCTTCAACCAAGAAGGTTGCACTGACTTTTGATGATGTACCTGATCCACGATTTACTCCCCAAGTGCTGGATGTATTGAAGAAATACAATGTCAGAGCTACATTCTTCATCGTGGGTAGTCGTGCTGAGAAACATCCGGATCTGGTGAAACGCATCGTTAAGGAAGGGCACATGGTTGGTAATCACAGCTACAATCATCCTGAATTCAGTAAGCTGTCGATGAATGCCTTTCGTAAACAAATTCTACATACCGGAGATATTATTCAACGTTTGGCGGGATATACGCCCAAGATGATTCGGCCGCCTTATGGAGACATTAATGAAGAACAGCTGAGATGGGCTGCCAAACAACACTATAGCATTGTGAACTGGAACGTAGACTCCCTGGACTGGAAAGGCCTTTCAAAGGAACAGGTGAAAGATAACATCCTGTCTGCCGTGAAGCCTGGCTCCATCGTTCTACAACATGCTGGAGGCGGTGTAGGATCAAATCTGAACGGTACGATTGAGGCTTTGCCTGAAATCATTGAGGAATTGCGTAATCGGGGATATGAACTGGTCACCTTGGACGAAATGCTGGGATTGCCAAAGGCCAAAGATTAGAATGACCGTGATAGCAAATAAATGAGAATATTAAAAGGGTGCTGTTCAATCGCGAATTAGCGACTGGCAGACACCCTGTTTGAATTCATTTTAAATTTTATTTTCTCTCTACTTCAGAATGTACAGCTCGATATCCTGAAAACCAAATGAGCTTACAGACTGTTTGCTACCCGGGATAAAGATATCAATCCGGTGACCCTTGATTGCACCGCCCACATCACGTGCTGTGGCTACAAAAGCTTTTTTTGGCAATCCTGGATGGCTGTGACCAGTTACCAGTACTTTGGTTCCGAGTGGAATTACACTTGGATCAACTGCAATCGTACCCAGTTCAAGGTCATTTCCGAAATAATCGACTGCACCCCAGCCTCCATTTTCAGACGGATCTGCAGAGTATGCCGTTGCTTTTACGTTCACAGCTTTGCTGTAATCGAATGTTTTACCCCAGGCCTGAACCACTTTGTTATCTGCATTAACGTCCAAGCTCGCTGTGGTAACTGTTTTGGCTTGGGTCTTGCTCTCCGTCGCCGCGGCAGCTACATTGTTTGCCTTACCGGGAATCGTAATTTTCAAACCACCATAAATGTTGTAAGGTGAAATGTCGTTGTTTGCTTTAACCAACGTGTTCATTGCTACTCCATATTGTTTTGATAAGGTGTAGAAGGTATCCCCTTCTTTGGCCACATGAACTGAATCGGCGTGAGCCGGAACGGCTTGAATGAGCATTGCTGTTGTCAATAATGCTACTGCTGTTTTGGCTATACGTTTCTTGTTAATCATGGTCTTCCTCCCTCATTATGCCTGCGAAGTTAGTTGTCGGATTCGGATGAGGAGCCCACCCTATAGGTTCTTCATTACATTTGAAACGTTATGTACCCCTAATTCACCCCAAGCAGTGTGCTGTAGTTCTTCCCCCTGCACAATCTGCATCGTTACATCCCCCGCACTCCCTGTCCGGTAGTTTCGGCAGAGTTCAATATATCACAATTTTGTAACCTGAACTTGTAGTAATTCTTGCCAAATGGTTTTTAGCATGTCATCAACTGTAAGAATACTGGATAATTCAGAAAATTTGGGCGAACCGACTTCTTTATATTTGGTAACAGAAAAGTTACATTTCGAATCTTTAAGTGATTAATGCGCATAAAAAATAGCGTTACCGACTCGAAGTCAGTAACGCTATTTGAATTACTTCATTTAGAGTACTTTGGCAAGAAAATCACGTGTACGTGAATTTTTCGGTGCTCCAAACACCTCATCTGGTGTTCCCTCTTCTACAATAACCCCGCCATCCATGAACAGGATCCGGTCTCCCACTTCACGTGCAAAACCCATCTCATGCGTTACGATGACCATGGTCATCCCGCCTTCTGCAAGACGTTTCATGACATCCAGCACTTCACCGACCATCTCGGGGTCCAGTGCCGAAGTAGGCTCGTCAAACAGCATCACATGCGGCTGCATGGCCAATGCTCTTGCAATGGCGATCCGCTGCTTCTGTCCACCGGACAGCTGATTCGGGAATGTATCTTTTTTATCGTACAAGCCCACGGTGTTAAGCAGATCAGCGGCAATTTTCTCCGCTTCCTGAGTGGATTGTTTCTTCACTTTAATCGGAGCAATCGTGATGTTTTGCTCTACCGTTTTGTGTGGGAACAGGTTGAAGTGCTGAAACACCATGCCCATTTTCTCACGAGTTGCGTTAATATTGTGTTTGGGGTCCGTGATTGACACGCCTTCAAAATCAATCTCTCCCGAGGTAGGCTTTTCCAGCAGGTTCAAACAACGCAAGAATGTACTTTTACCTGAACCGGAAGGGCCGATGACCACAACAACCTCACCTTTGCCAATCGTCACGTTAATGCCCTTAAGCACATCGTTATTACCATAAGATTTGTGTAATTGTCTAACGTCTATCACTTGCACTCAACTTCCTTTCCAGTCGTCCCAGCAGCTTGGACAAAATGAACGTCATTACAAAGTAGATGGCTGCTGCAATCAAAAATGGACTCAATCCTTGGTACGTAATGTTTTTGACTACACTTGCCTGATACATAATATCCACCATACCGATAACGGAGATAATGGAGGATTCTTTAATGATAGTTATGAATTCATTACCGATCGCTGGTAATACAGCTTTGAAGGCTTGTGGCAATATGATATAACGCATCGCGGCGCCTCTGCCCATACCTAATGAACGCGCTGCCTCCAACTGACCACGATCCACACCTTGGATACCCGCACGGAAAATCTCCGCCAGATAGGCACCACTATTGATTGAAAGTGTAATGATACCTGCCTGAAGTGCAGTGAAGTTAATGCCAAAGCTCAGGGAAAAACCATAGTAAATAATCATCAATTGTACCAGCATCGGTGTGCCACGGATCACTTCAACGTAAGCAGTACCGATCCAGCGCAAGATTGCAGCGTCATGCAAACGGAACAAACAGATGATCAATCCAATAATTACCCCGAAGATAACCCCAAGTGCAGACAACAGAAGTGTGTATCCTACACCTGTAGCATAGAAACTTTTATATTCCCAGAATACTTGGAAAATATTTTGTGATTTGTTCGCTTTATCCGCCATCAAGAGGCTGGCGTCCGTCACCATCTGATTGATTTTATCTTCACTTTTCAATCGCTCCAGTGTTCCATTTACTGCAGCTAGCAGCTCGGTATTACCTTTGCGAATCCCGATTGCCGCTTCTGCTTGCTCTTCGTCCGGAACAGCAGCAGCAAGTCCAATGATATCGTCCAGATAACCTGCAGCAACGGTATCTTCAACGATTGCCGCGTCAATGCGTTTTGTTTGCAGTTGAAGCACGATATCCGAGATTTTATCAAGCGCAGTAAGCTTCGCTCCTGGAATACTCTGTCCGATCGTTTCCTGAATGGAGCCTTTCTGAACGCCAATTTTCGCATTTTCAAGTTCTGCCATGGTTGGATATTTGTCTTTATCCACATTGCGAACCATAATCACTTGTTTTGATTTATAATAGGTGTCGGAAAAATCGATACTTTTCTTCCGCTCATCCGTCGGCGTCATACCTGAAATTACCAGATCAACACGCCCGCTCTGCAATGAAGGCAGAAGACCGTCGAAGCCCATATCCTCAATCACAAGCTCAGCGCCAAGATCTTTGGCAATCTCTTTGGCGATCTCAATATCAAAACCGACGATTTCATCTTTGCCATTAATCACTTTATGGAATTCATAGGGTGCAAAATCGGCACTTGTACCGAGCACCAGCTTTTTACTGCTTGAATTATCTGTAGTTCCACTTGCAAATGCCACAGGAACGGCAGTTGTCAGCAGAACGACAAAGGTCAACAGCATTATGGTGTAACGACTTATTAATTTCAACCTTGTTCTCTCCCCTTACAATACTTTGTATGCTTCTCATGTTGATGACTGAGTCATTATAAAGTACAATGCATGATTATGCAATGCATTTTGACATTACAAATCTTGACTTGTTTCTGAAAAATTGAAGCAAACATGATATAATCAATGAATTATTTTCATTTTTGCATAAGGAGTTTACTAATGACAGCTAACAAATCACAAATTCTGACGGTTATTGATCAATATGCTTCCCGTTTTAAAGCCATTTCATCATATATCGGTGCCAACCCCGAACTGGGAAATGAAGAGTATCTCGCTTCTGCCCGTTTGAAAGAAGAACTGGTCTACCACGGTTTCACTGTAGAAGCTCCAATCCTTGGACTGGAGACAGCCTTTATCGGAACCTATTCAGCCGCCAAACCCGGCCCTACCATTGCATTATTGTGTGAATATGACGCCTTACCGGAGATCGGTCACGCTTGTGGACACCATCTGATCTGCATGATGAGTCTTGGAGCTGCTGTTGGGCTGAAATCCATTCTGGATGAAGTAGGTGGAACGATTAAAGTGTTTGGCACACCCGCTGAAGAGACACGTGGTGCCAAAGTTCCAATGGCAGAAGCAGGTTTGTTCGATGACTGTGATGTCGCTCTCATGGCGCATCCATATTATGCCTACGAAAAGTCAGGCAGCTCGCTGGCTATTGATGCAGTACAATTTGAATTCCATGGCCGATCTTCACATGCTGCTGCAAGTCCACACGAAGGTATTAATGCTCTTGATGCCGTCATTCAAACGTTCAACGGAATCAATGCATTCAGGCAACAAGTGAAAAGCACCGTTCGCATTCATGGTGTGATCAACAACGGAGGTCACGCAGCTAATATCATTCCTGACTATGCTTCTGCGCAATTTTATGTACGGGCAGCAACTCGCAAAGAACTGAATATCCTCACAGAAAGTGTGATTCAGATCGCTGAAGGTTCTGCTCTCCAGACAGGATGCAAGCTGGTGACATCCAACTATGAAACGTCCTATGACGAGATGGTTACCAATGAAGCATTCTCAGCTGCGTTTAGTCAAAATCTGATGGAACTTGGTATCCCGCAAGAAGAGATTGTGAGTGGTAATGATCACGGCTCTATGGACATCGGTAACGTTTCCCTGAAATGTCCTGCAATCCATCCCTACATTCGTGTTGTGGATGAGGTTCATACCCTGCACTCCATAGCCTTCCGTGACCTTGCACTTCAGGAGCGCGCGCTGGATGGCATGATTCTGGGAGCAAAGGCACTTGCCACAACAGCCTATGACGTACTGAGCCAGCCAGAGCTGCTTCAAACCATCCGCACGGAGTTTGAGCAAGCTATTCGCTAAAATTCACTTTCAACATGTTATATAGGGGTGCCCTGAACAATCTTGAATTTCAAGCTGTTCGGGGTACCCTTTTTCTAAATTAGCTGTAAGTATATTCAGCACGAAGCTGGAAATGCTGTGAAAGAAACCTTTGAAAACGATGAAAATAATACATTTTATTACAGTAAATGTGATTCATTTGCTGGCTAACTTGGTTAATTATAACTATAAGTGCGTGTTCAAAAGACCGGTTTTCATAACTTATCCTATATTCAGGAGGTGCTGTCATGCTGCTCGAAGCCATGTATCATGTTCCTCGTGACAAGTGGGCTTATGCCTATAATTCGTCTACCATACATCTGCGCGTACGAACCAAACGAAATGATGTGCAATACGTGACTGCACTGACCGGAGATAAGTACGATTGGAATGGAACGTACAAGGAAATTCAATTGGAGAAGGCTGCTTCTGATAACATGTTTGATTATTGGGAGGCTGCCGTCAAGCCACAATTCAAACGTCTCACCTATATATTTCGGATAACTGCCGGTTCAGAAGATGTTTTTCTTGCGGATAATGGAATTCATTATGAAACCCCCTATCCAACTGGAGGATATTATGAATTCTCGTATATACATGAAATTGATGTGTTTAAGGTGCCCGAGTGGGCCAAAGAAGCTGTCTTTTATCAGATCATGACGGAACGGTTTGCTAATGGAGATCCTAAGCTGAATCCAAAAGAAACTCATGACTGGGGTGGCAAACCTGAGTTGGACAATTATTTTGGTGGAGATCTGCAAGGTGTGCTGGATCATCTGTATGACTTAACTGAACTTGGCGTGAACGCCATTTACTTTACCCCGTTATTCCAGGCCAATTCTTACCACAAATACGACACGATTGATTATAAAAAAGTCGACCCTCATTTCGGTGATAATGCCCTGCTCAAACAATTGACAGAAGAATGTCATCGCCTGGGTATACGTGTCATGCTTGATGCGGTGTTTAACCATTGCAGCGAAGACTTCCCTCCTTTTCAAGACGTGCTCCAGAATGGAAAAAACTCTAAGTATGCCGATTGGTTCCACATCAATGAATATCCGGTTCAGATCAAGGACGGTATACCAACCTACGATACATTTGGGTTCTATGGAAATATGCCCAAGTTCAATACAGCCAACCCTGAGGTTAAGGCATATCTACTTGATGTAGCTGAGTACTGGATCAAGGAAATTAAGCTGGATGGGTGGCGTCTGGATGTAGCAAATGAAGTGGACAACCATTTCTGGCGTGATTTTCGCAAGGTTGTTAAGGCAGCGAACCCTGAAGCCTATATTGTTGGTGAAGTATGGAGCGACTCCTTGACCTGGCTTATGGGAGATCAATTCGACTCCGTCATGAATTATCCATTTGCCGACAAAGTGCTTCAGTTCTTCTGTGGTTCAATGGATGGTTATAACTTTGCCAACGAGATGGGTTCACTAATTATGCGCTATCCGCAACAAACCAACGAAGTGATCTTTAATATGCTATGCAGCCACGATACGCCACGACTGCTCACCCGGTTAGGAGAAGACAAACGCCGTTTAAAATTATCGGTTGTATTTCTTTTCACTTATATCGGTACACCTTGTATTTTCTACGGCGATGAGGTGGGAATTAGTGGTGATGCTGACCCGGATTGTCGAAAATGTATGGAATGGGACCCTGCCAAGCAAGACAGAGAATTGTATGATTTCTATCGTCTGATGATCGATTTACGCAAAAGCAATGAAGCCCTGCGCAAAGGGCGCTTCCGATTCCTCAAGGCTGATCACAATGATCCCTGTATCGTGTACGAACGTGTGGATGACAACCTTCACTTTACCGTATGGATGAACAATACACCTCAAGATCGAACGCTTTCTCATCCGATGGAAACAAAAGACTGGAAGGATGCATTAACTGAAGAGCCTGTCTTTCCAGCCGATGGAATGATGAATATTAAGCTTGACCCCTATGGGTACCGCATTTTGTACAGGCAGCTTGATCCGGCAACCATCCAACACTACTGAGGTTTAAATTCAGACACTCATATAAAAGAAAAACACTTCCACCGTCTCAGATGATGACTTTCATTCTGAACTTTTGGAAGTTTTTTTGTTTATTTGATTAAAAAGAGCCACAGCAGGAATGCTGTGACTCTGACTCATTCAGGATTGCATCAGTTTACTGGATCAAGTGTGATCCGACGATAAATGTCCATATATTCCTCAGCTGAGACATTCCAGCTGTATTCTCCGCCCATTGCATTTTTCACAATTTTCTTCCAGTGTTCTGGCTGTTTGTAGATCTCCTCAGCACGCCGAATGGTATTCATCATGTCATGTGCGTTAAAGCTTGTGAATGAGAAACCATTCCCTTCTCCAGTAAACTCATTGTATGCCTGCACAGTGTCGTTCAGACCGCCTGTTTCCCTTACGAGAGGCACACTACCGTACCGCAGAGCCAGTAGCTGACTAATACCACATGGTTCGAACCTCGATGGCATCAGGAAGATATCACTGCCTGCATAGAAACGTCGGGATAACCCATCATTAAACGTGATCTGGGCTGACATTTTGAGCGGATAACGATTAGCAGCTTCACGGAACCAGTGTTCATACATAGGCTCTCCTGTTCCCAGTACCGCGAATTGAATATCATCATAGTACAGCAATTCATCAAGGATACGGCAGACCAGATCAAGCCCCTTAGAGTCGACGAGCCTTGTCACCATCACCATAAGTGGTACATCAGGACGAACAGGAAGTCCAAGTTCCTTTTGCAGCTCAATTTTGTTCTCCGTTTTCTTGGACAGACTGGTTCTGTATTTCACTGGAATTTTGTTGTCCGTTGCCGGGTTGTAACTCTTGGTATCAATCCCGTTCACAATCCCGCTGAAACGATCTCCAAGTGAACTGAGCAGTCCGTCCAGGCCATATCCATAATAAGACGTTTGCACTTCCTGTGCGTATGTTGGGCTTACGGTTGTCACATGGTCAGCATACACAATTCCTGCTTTCAAAAAATTGACGTTACCGTAATATTCGGCTCCATCCACGGTGAAATATCGATTGTCCAGCTCCAGGATTTCACTGAATAACTCATGCGGGAATACCCCTTGGTACAACAAGTTATGTATGGTGAATACCGTACGAATACCACTGTAGAATGAATCGTGTCTGTAATGGGCTTCAAGCACCAAAGGGATCATTCCTGCATGCCAGTCATGACTGTGCAGCACGTCAGGCTTGAACTCAATCTGTGGCAACACTTCCAGAACTGCACGGTTGAAGAAGGCGAAACGCTCGCCATCATCCATATAACCGTACACTCCATCACGCCCAAAATAATACTCATTATCCACAAAATATACTGGAATCCCATCATGAACCAGCATTTCTATTCCACAATAGGGTCTGCGCCAGCCAAGAGGCACATCCGTTGTAATTACGGGCTGTAATGCGTCTTTATATTCATCGGGAATTCCCTTGTACTTAGGCATAATCACCCGCACATCTGCCCCGTTCTTCTTCAATGCAAACGGGAGAGCACCGATTACGTCAGCAAGGCCTCCGGTTTTGATAAATGGATGTACTTCAGCAGCAGCAAATAGAATATTCATGCCTTTGTCCTCCTCTTCGGTTTGAGCGTGTTGCTTTCATTTTTATTCTTCGTTTTTGAACTGACGGAAGTTATGCTCGCAGGTGATTCATCCGTTTTCCGACGCGTGTTCTTTTTTAGAATCACGATGCTCAGCGGAGGCAATACCAATTCGAGACTATGCGGATGCCCATGAAAAGGAATCTTTTCGGTAGGCAGTTGCATATCATTAGTAATGCCTGAACCGCCGTAAACGGAATGGTCACTGTTCAGTACTTCGGTATACATACCGGGACGCATGACACCAATCCGGTAACGCTCCCGCTTGACCGGCTGAAAGTTAATGAGCACAAGGAGTGTATCCGCAGGTTTTTTTCCTTTGCGTACGTATGAAATGACACTCTGGTCCTGATCATCCGGAGTGATCCATTCATAACCGTCCAAGGAATGATCAAGCTCCCACAAAGCTTTTTCACTCAAGTACAGGTTAGACAGCTCACGCTCAAACTTATGCAAATTGCGGTGACTGTCATAATCCAGCAAGAACCAGTCCAGTTGATCCTCATCTTTCCATTCGATGAACTGGCCAAAGTCTCCACCCATAAACAACAGCTTTTTCCCTGGGAAAGTCATAAAATAGCCCAGAAAAGCACGCATGCCGGCAAATTTTTGCTCATAGGTTCCTGGCATCTTGTCGAGGAGCGACTTTTTGCCATGAACAACCTCGTCATGCGACAGAGGTAGCACATAATTTTCAGCAAAGGAGTATACGACCGGGAAAGTCAGCAAATGATGTTTGGAAGGACGCTCATGAAAATCAGATTCCATGTAATCAAGCGTATCGTTCATCCAGCCCATGTTCCATTTGTAGTTGAAACCCAGACCACCTTCATCTACAGGTAAAGTCACCATTGGCCATGCACTAGATTCTTCAGCCATCATCAACGCATAAGGGAAATACTTGAACACCGTCTTATTCAGCTGCTGCAAAAAGGCTACAGCTTCCTTGTTCTCAAGACCACCTTCATCATTGGTACGATATTGTCCTGGCTGCTTCTCAAAATCAAGCCGAAGCATACTCGTAACCGCATCAACACGGAGTCCGTCAAAATGGTACATCTCCATCCAATATAATGCATTGGAGATCAGAAATGAACGAATCTCAGGTTTCGAGTAGTCAAAGCTAAGTGTACCCCAGCCCGGCTTCTCTGCTAACATCGGATCTGCATACTCATACAAAGGCGTACCATCAAACATACGCAACCCATGAGCGTCTTTGGCAAAATGTGCAGGTACCCAATCCAGCAATACGCCAATCCCAGCCTGATGTAGTGTATCCACTAGATACATCAGATCTTTTGGATGCCCATAACGACTGGTCGGCGCATAAAACCCTGTGTTTTGGTAGCCCCACGAAAGGTCATATGGATGCTCACTGAGGGGCATCATTTCAACATGTGTATATTTCATTTCTAATAAGTAAGGAACAAGCAAATCAGCCATCTCACGATAACTATAGAGGCTTCCGTCTTCTTTGCGCTTCCAGGTTCCCATGTGCATTTCGTAAATATGTAGAGGTTTGTTATACATGGCACGTTGTTTGCGTCTCCAGGCTCCATCATTCCATTTGTACCCTTCGATTGAACTGGTGACAGAGGCTGTCTGAGGTCGAACCTCTGCTTGAAACGCATATGGGTCCGCTTTGAGCAATTCTGTTCCATCTTCCGTTAATATACGGAACTTGTATAAAGTTCCTTCGTGGATTTCCGGAAAAAAACGACTCCAAAATCCTGATTCGGGTATCTTATATAAAGGTTCCTTTTCGCCTTTCCATTCATTGCGGTCCAGAGCCAGTCCCACTTCTACGGCATTTGGTGCCCACACGGTAAAGCGATACCCCTGAAGGCCATCGCAAGTCTCAGGCTGCGCGCCCAACATTCGATAACTGTGATGAAGGTTACCTTCATGAAATAAATAAATATGCTCCGGCAATATGTCCGGGTGTGCTAACGGTTGAATGGCCAAGAGATCACCTTCTTCTCAAGAAAATAGATATAACAGTAACCATTACCCCATTCTAGCCAAGTTGAAAAGAAAAATGCGGTGAATTAGAAAATGTTGTACATTTTCAGAATTTTTACAGTAACAATCGTTTCATTTGCTCTACTTTGCGTTAATGATGTACTACAATGCACAATATTTTGGGAGGGAAACGATTATGTTTAATAAAGATTGCATCGCTATGCTGTTGGCGGGAGGAGAAGGGAAGCGATTAGCCCCTTTAACCTCAAGTATCGCAAAACCCGCTGTACCGTTTGGCGGGCACTACCGGATCATCGATTTTCCTCTCAGTAACTGCGTAAACTCAGGGATCGATACTGTAGGAGTATTGACGCAGTACCAAGCGGAATCTTTACACGATCATATCGGTGGAGGAGAACCATGGGGACATGGCAACTCTAGTGAAGCAGGAATCTCCTTGCTTCCATCTTATCATACAGGAAATGACGAATACTTGGGAACGGCGGATGCTATTTATAAAAATATCGACTATATTGATCAACAAAACCCCGAAAATGTTCTAATTTTGTCGGGTGACCATATTTATCATATGAATTATCGTGATATGTTGGAGGCTCATCAAGCCAATAATGCCGCAGCAACGATTTCAGTTATGGAAGTTCCATGGGATGAAGCACATCGCTTTGGGATTATGGCTGCCGATGCGGATTTGCGTGTAACCGAGTTTGCCGAGAAACCGGCTGAACCAAAGAGTAATCTGGCTTCAATGGGCATCTACATGTTCAAATGGGATTATCTGAAACGCCATCTCTTGGAAGATGCCGCTAACCCTGAATCCAGCCATGACTTCGGTAAAGATGTTATTCCACAAATGTTGAACGAAAATAATCCCCTGTTTGTCTATAACTTTAATGGTTATTGGAAAGATGTAGGTACAGTAAAAAGTCTGTGGGATGCACATATGGATTTGTTACACAACGATGAAGACTGGAGTCTTCAAAAAGAGAACTGGCCGATGTTTACTCGCGACTGGCGCTCCAAGCCAAGTGCTTACAAAGCAAGACATACAAAGATCGAACATGTTACTTCCATGATTCACGACTCTTGTGCAATCGAAGGTCGTTCAGAACGTTCCGTTATCTTCTGCGGTGCAGAAGTAGGTAAAGGCTCTGAGGTTAAAGACAGTGTCGTTATGCCTAACGCACGCATAGGCCGTGGGGTTCACATCGAACGCGCCATCATTGGTGAAGGGGCCATAATCAAGGACGGTGCAATCGTTAAAGGTACGGCGGATGAAATTGTAGTCGTTGGACCTAACGAGATCGTCTCTGCCAAACCTGCAGTCCGTACACAACCTGTTCGTATGTTGAAAGAAGTATATGAAAAAAGTGGGCGCCTGCGCACTGGTGAACTTTCTTCATAATAATATGCAAAAAAGGTGAGCCTTGGATGGCTCACCTTTTTTTCTGTTGATATGGATGTTATAAAGCGTACATGCTCGATCGTCAGGTAGAAAAGTCTCTTATCTTTTAAAATCTTAAGACTTTTCTATATCTGATTTTGTATCGCTTGCTGTTCGCTCATCTGTGAATTCAGCATCACCAGACGCAGTTACAGATTCTTCTGTACCCATCTCCTCAGACACAGCCGGTAATGTAACAGTAACGGTTGTACCAGATCCAAGTTCACTCTGCATCGTGATCGTCCCCTCATGCAGTTCTACCAGTTCTTGCGTAATCGCAAGACCCAGTCCCGTTCCCCCATTTTGATGATTTACCTGGAAGAAGCGGTCCCGTACTTTGATTAGGTGTTCTTCACTAATTCCGATACCGGTGTCCTGAACAGCTGCAATGATCTGACCATTCTCCTCTTTGACGGACAAGAAGATCCAGGAATTCTCATGTGAAAATTTGATCGCATTATCAACAATGTTTAAGAACACTTGTTTCAGTCTGTTGCCGTCTCCATGGACATTATAAGCGCGAGTCTCGTCCGTTTCCAACTTGAGATGGACTTGTTTTTGTTCCGCTTTGGCCCAAACATTCAACATCGTTTCCTGTACAATTTCACGAATGTTGACTGTTCCTTTGACCAGCTTCATCTGATTCTGTTGTAATTTGGAGAAATCCAGCATCTCTTCAACAAGTCCAATCAGTCGTTCGGTTTCCTTGGAAATGATGCCCATACCGATACGGGTCTCTTCCGGATCATAACCACCTGAGTCCAGTGTCTCGCTCCAGCCCTTAATGCTGGTCAGAGGTGTTCTTAATTCATGTGAGATCGAAGAGATAAAATCATCTTTGATCTGATTACTGCGTACAATCTCATGTGCCATGAAGTTAAGTGTTGATGCCAATTCGCCCAGTTCGTGCTTATAATTCCCCTTAACCCTGACATCCAGCCGTCCTCTGGCCATTTGGGCAGATACTGCGGTGATGTTGTTGATTGGACGTACAATGGAATTTGCCATCCCAATACTGATGATCAACACTATGGCAAGCACGCCAACACCGACCGCAGCGGCGAGTAGTCCCATATTCAACAGCTTTGAATTCACATCTTCGAGTGAAGTCAGATATCGAATAACATAAGTATTTTCGCCGCCCAGATCAAACTTGTGTGAAACGGCCATGACGGATTCTCCAGTACCTGGTTGTCTTCCAATCCAGCGTCCCATATCCCCATTCAGAGCCTGCATAATATCACTGGTTTGCAGCACAGCACGGTCAGATTCAAAAGCAGTCGAACTCGCCAATACGCGCCCGTTCAGATCCAAAATTTCCAGTTCAGTATTGGACAATGCCAAATTCACAATCAATCTGGACAGATTATTGCCGTCTTCCGTGTTATTCTCACGAGCGATCGGCTCGAAAAAGTCCTTTGAATTGGAAATGTGGGTACTAATCGTATTGTAGATACTTTCATAATAGTACCTTTGCACTGCCAACATAAATACGAATTCGACCAACAGCAGAGCAAGAAAAACTACAAAGAAATAATGTAGTACGATCTGCCGTGTAATGCCTTTTTTAATCATTGCTCCCGGCCCTTCCATTTGTACCCGTGACCCCATACTGTCTGCAGGTATTCGGGCTCGGAAGGATTGTTCTCAATTTTCTGACGTAGACGACGAATGTTGACATCCACAATTTTTGGATCACCCATGTACTCTTTTCCCCATACATGATCTAACAATACATCGCGGCTGAGCGGTGTGTTTTCTTTTTCCAGGAAAAATTGAATCAAGGAAAACTCCGTTGGAGTTAACTCAATAGCTTCATTTTGTTTCTTGAATTGCTTCGAGATCAGGTCCAGTGAAAATGGCCCAGACTGGAACGTAACCTTCGCCGCAGTTTCCCGATGCACGTTCACACGACGCAACAATGACTGAATACGTGCAATCAACTCTGTTGGGCTGAAAGGCTTGCTAACGTGATCATCTGCACCAACGGAGAGTGCGTACACTTTATCCTGTTCCTGAACTTTCGCGGTCAAAAAGATGATGCCCAGACGTTCATTGGTTTCACGGATCCGTCGACACACCTCGAATCCATCAATACCTGGTACCATGACATCCAGCAGAGCCAGATCAATATCCGGTACCGTCTGCAGTATGCGAAGCGCTTCATGACCGTCACCCGCTTCAAGCACTTCGAATCCGTTTCTCTTTAAATTAATCACTATAAAACTGCGGATGGATTCTTCATCCTCAAGAATAAGTACTTTACTCATTAAGTTCTCCCTTTCTATTCAGCTGTGAAGTATTGCTCAGTGCATCTTTACCCGCCTCTGATTGTGCTACCCGTGAAGCAATAACCCGATCTTTGGTGCGCGTAATTTCCTTCCAGCTTTTACCCTTCTCCTGTTCCCACTTGGAAAGGGTGAAATATTTGATCTCTGCCACGGTTTCGTCCGTATCAATCATTTTAAATCGAATATATTTTTCCTTCTCCGATTTGGTGTCAATAGTGATCTTACCGTACCACTCTGGTTTGAGATTTAGATGGAATAAATCAGCATCATCCCGGAATTGGAATGAGACAAATTTCTTGCTGTCTTTGCCATCCCACTGATAATAGGTGTAAAACCACAACCGAGAGTCAAATACGTAATGCTCCCAACCTTTTGGAGTCTCTTTAAGTCCAAACTCAATAATACCATCATTATCGACATCACCGCTTAAAATTTTGTCATCTCTATACGTTTGATCCGGTGATTTGAAAGCATTGACTAACTTGTTATCTTTAACATACATAATTTGCGAGAAGGAACTCCGATCATCCAGCTCGGCATCCAGTACAATGCCCATCTGTCCTTTGGCGATCTCTCCGCCCAGAGCATTATAAACTTCTTTAACGGTATAATCGGTCTGCACCCGATCAACTTCCTTGAAGCTGCCATCTTCGTACTGATATAACGCAATCGTTGCAAAACCGCTGTTGTTCAGCGAAATGATAACAAAATCACTCTTACCATCTCCGCTCAAATCCAGCGTGTTCCCCTGCGCATCATCAATGATATATTGATTATACGGAACTCCACCCAAGACCTGCTCCAGTGCCCCGCCCTTGTACGAATATGCAGTCAGGGCCTTCTGCTCCTGCAGACTTACACCAAGAATAATATCCGGATTTCCGTCATTCGTAATATCCAATACTTTAAAGGATTGCAACTCATTTCCCGGCACATCAAATGTAAGTTTTTTAACCCAAGTGCCTCCCTGCTCTTCCAAAATCATGCCATGGATTCGCACATTCTCATTTGGTGTCTCATAAAAAACAATCGCTTCCCGAGTTCCATCCCCGTTCAGGTCTTCCACCCGAATCATGCTGGTATTATTCATATCCTTGGGACGAATCAATGTACTCTCTGGCGGCAATTTAACCTGAACCACGTTGTACAGTTTCTCCTTATCGGTGGACATCATTGGTTTTCTCATCAAACCCTTGGGGTCACTTATGACTGTGCATCCGCTTAGAACAGAACCAAGCATAATTGCCATTGTTCCTGCTGCAATGAAGCGTCCCCACCGTGAATTAAACAATCTCATCACTCTTTTCAATAGTTTAAATCTGGTTTTTTTCTTGCTGTGTCAGTCTTCGTCCACGAATATCAAAAGCAATCTTGCCGTCTGCCAATCCCCAGATCCGTGTGGCATGTTTCTCAGCAAGTTCAATTGGCAATACTGCAATGACTGTTGCACGTTCTTCTTCACATAATTTGCGCAGCGTTTCCAGCACCGAATCTGCTGTGTGCGGGTCAAGACCAATCACAGGTTCGTCGGCTAAAACCACTTTGGCACCATGAGCAAGTGCTCTTGCAATAGCAACACGCTGCTTCTCGCCACCACTGAGCTTCTCTGCTATTTGATGTGCTTTATCAAGTAATCCCAATCCTTCGAGATAATCCATAGCACCCATATAATCATCTGAACGTACCATACCGGTTACCATTCTCCATACAGGAGTCTGACCCGATCGTCCGATTAACACATTTTTAAGAGCCGTACGTCTGGGAAATAGTTCTGGATTTTGTTCCAAGTATGCCCATTCCCGTTTGATTTTCCGTTTTCCGGACCAGCCTTCTTTCAAAATCTCGGCGCCATCCACCGTAAATCGGCCTGAATCCCATTTCTCCATCATAGCCAGACATTTGAGCAGCATGCTTTTTCCGCTACCGCTTGAGCCAACTACAGCTATCATCTCACCTTGTTGCATATCAAATCGAATATCCCGTAGAACGGGAACGCGGTCCACGCCAACGGATTTACTCAAGTTCTCTACTCTGATCATCGCGATGTCTCCTCTTGTCCATGTTTTTCCCTACCACTAGTGTACTCGGAAATGGACATCAATTTCCATGCGAACACCAGCTTCTATTTTAACACAGATTCGAACTCTGGTTTACGACGAAATAATATACCTGCCAAGCCGAAAAGAAGATACATGATTCCAAGCAAGGTGAACATGCTTCCGGGTGAAATCCAGTTGATCATCTGACCACCCAGATTCGGTCCAATAATACTTCCAATCGTGAAATGAAAGGAAGCCACAACGTTAGCTGCAGGCAGCAACACTTTAGGCAAAATGTCTGCGGCATAGGCCAGGCCCAGTGAGAAAAAGGAACCGACCAGGCCACCTGCGATTGTTAACAATACAAGCGTCCACCAGAAATGCGTACCTGCGACTGGAACCAGCATGAAGATGATTCCCCCGCTGATGCCCGCAAACATCAATATCTTTTTACGCCCGTATCGGTCACTCAACATCCCCAGAGGCAATTGAAGGAACAAACCTCCAATCCCGATAAAGGGAAGCAACGACGAAATCTGATCGGTGTCGAACCCAATACGCAGGCCATACACGGGGAAGTTACTATTCATGCCAGCCTCCATATATCCGTATAAAAGAGCAGGTAACAGTGCGTACCAAGCCCATGCCAGACTACGACGGAAGCGCCGTTCAGGGAGCTGGCCATGCTCTGCTTTTTCCGGTTTCGTATTCGGAAGCTTCATTAATACCAGTATAAGTACTGCTGCTATACATACGAACAATACCCAGAAAGGGACAGCATCACCGAAGCCAAGCAGCTTGATTCCCAGCGGACCAATGCTGAATCCCAGACCGTAGGACATGCCATATAGCGATATGTAGCGACCACGCTTTTCAGGTGCCGTAACAAGCAGCACCCAGAGCTGAGCCGCATAATGCAGTGCGCTGTCTCCTATTCCAACGATCAGGCGCAATATGAACCATATTTTAATATCTGGTAAATACGGAAATAGTATTAAAGGGACCATGACCAATATCAGGCCACCCACAATCAGTTTTTTGAACCCGAGTGCTCCTAATAGTCGTTCCGCAACTAGAGTCATGGCAAAAGAGCCAATGTACAATGCAGCAGCGTTTAATCCGTTTAAACCTGGTGAAACCCCTTTTTGCTCCAAAAAAATCGAAAGCACAGGCAGCAAAAGCCCCTGACTAATTCCAGCTACCACAATAACCGTAATCAAAATCAGATAGTTGGCTGTCGAGTGTGATAGTTTGGGGCGAGTAATCGATGACACGAATTCATTCCTCCTGCGAGCACACAAAGAAAAATCGCCATCGCTGACGACTTTTGTATGGTATACATATGGTTTTAAACTGCTATTCTTGAATCAGGGCTTTGCCCCGGACTTGAACATTATAGTGGACAACGCCCTGCAAAACAAGCCATAATAGTACTTAAGTCGCTGCGTACACTTAGATGTGACGGGAGGATTCTGCAACAATATGGCTTATCATGTTAAAATTGATGTTTCACCGATATATGAAATGCTCAACAGCTTTCTGGTTTATGTCACGAAAAAATGGATTCAGCATCTGGATATAGGTCCTGAATGGATTCTGGAAGTGGAAGGCAAACTAAGTTCCAATGTACGAGCTGCGCTCGCACCTGCTGCCACTTGGCCTTTTGATGATTTTGATGTCCTGTTTGCATGGGCTGCTTATCAAAATGATACGAAGGAAAATCGTGAATTTCTGGACATGCTTGCCGGAATGACAGCGGAAGACCTGTTTGCACGTGTGTCTCCTCTTCTGCCCGCTCTTACATTAGAAGAATCTACGCGCATTCGGAACAGTTATGTCCCATTATTGCGACTATGGGATGAACACTACTGTCAGAATATGAGCGAAGATCAGCGTGTGTGGCTGGAAGAAGATGCCGAAGAAAAACGCATTTTGCTTGACAAAATGGGCCCTGAACTGCTAATTGAATATGCTACAGCAGGAGTTCTTGTTGAACCAATGCCTGGATTGAACGAAGTTATCCTGTTTCCAACGGTGCACAATCGCCCTATTAATATGTACTGCTTCTATGAGGGGATGATGATTATGCAGTATCCCGTAGATGCACCTGAAGAGAACGAAGACCAGCCGCCAACATGCCTTTTACGTTTTACCCATGCACTGGCTGATCCCGAAAGACTTCGCCTGCTTCGTTACGTATCGGATGAACCCAAATCCCTCGCTGAGATGTGTGAAGAATTGGATAAAGACGAAGACACGGTCAAAGACCAGGTGATGGCGCTACGCATCGCAGGTCTGCTACGGACCCATCTGCTCGGAAGTAACCGCAAAGAGAAATACAGTATTCGGCCGGATGGCGTATCTGAATTGAATATGTTCCTGGAATCCTACATTCGCATTTAATTTAGTTGAACCATTGTGGAGTTACTGGCTACAAGGAGTGAGTTAGATCATGAAAATAATGAAACAACATATTTTGTTTGACCTTGATGATACACTCGTATATTGCAACAAGTACTTCAACCTGATTTTGGGAGAATTCTTTGAGAATATGCAAGAGTGGTTTGATGGACATTCTCTGACAACGCAAGAGATTCGGGAAAAACAGCTGGAGATCGATGTAACTGGAGTGAACAAGCTTGGTTTTGCAAGTCATCATTTCCCGCAATCCCTGATTGATACCTATCGTTACTTCTCCGGAAAGTTCAACAGATTAACTTCTCCCAGAGAAGAGTCCTATCTGAGCAAGTTGGGCATGAGTGTGTACGACCAGGAGGTTGAACCCTACCCTCATATGGTTGAAACGCTTGAGAACCTCAAAGGTGCTGGACATTCCCTCTACTTATATACCGGCGGCGAAACCGTGATTCAGCAGCGCAAGATTGATCAGATGAAACTCTCGGCTTATTTTGATGATCGGATCTATATCCGACAACACAAAAACGTCGAGGCACTGGAAGGCATTCTGTCTAACGGTCCGTTTGATCGTCGTGCAACTTGGATGATCGGTAACTCACTGCGGACAGACATTATGCCCGCGGTAAAAGCCGGAATTCACAGCATATATATCAAACAACCAAATGAATGGCAATACAACATCGTAGAACTTCAACCTAATCCGGAAACATCGATGTATACCATCACTGCACTGGAAGAGGTACCAAAAGTCATACACGAAAATATACAACAGCAGCAACAAAAAAGGACCCTTGGATAAGGGTCCTTTAACTGTATGTTAACTGTTAACTAACATCAAGCATCCTGTTTCTCACCAGATAATTTGCCTGTTACCACATCTTGCAAAATAATACGTGCCTTCACCGTACTCCCGTCTTTTCGTTTGAAAGACAGTACCTGGGTACTCCCCTTCTCAATCAGCGATTTTAACATCGTACTGGTGATTTTTTTGCCCGCATACTCTTTCCAGACTACAAATGAACAGCCTTCTTTGAAACGTGAGCATCCATAACCCTTCTTGCCCTCTATAATCTGACCTGTGCAGCCGGGAGAAGGACAAGGTGCCAGTAACTCTCTCACTCCCGATGGGCTCGCACTTGAGGACGGCGCCTTGGTGGTCGCATTTTTCCCACTGCCGGCTCTCGATGAAGATGCCGTAGCCTGACGAGACGTTTTTACAGTTGAACCGCCACTAGCTGTCTTGGCTGATGTCCTTGTATTACCTGCCTGGGTTCTGGCTCCCTTGCCTTTTCCCCTGCCTGCACGCGAATCTTCTCCAAAAGCATCTGCCGGCGCCGGGGCTTGTACACGCACTTTCTCAATGATGGACAAGGTGAATTTCTTAACGTTCTCCATGAACTTGTCCTGACCCGCCTCACCTTTGGAAATCTGATATAATCTTCTTTCCCATTGCCCGGTCATCTCAGGTGAAGTTAACAGATCTACGCCTGCTCGGCGAATCAATTCGATTGCCGTTCTGCCTTTGAGCGTTAACTGCATTTTTTTCCCCTGCAGCGTAATGTAACCCACGTTTTTGAGGCGTTCAATTGTAGCCGCACGTGTAGCCGGAGTACCCAGACCACTATCTTTCATCGCATCTCGCAGCTCTTCATTCTCGATCTGCTTGCCTGCACTCTCCATCGCTTTCAGCAATGTTCCCTCGGTATAACTTTTGGGAGGCTGGGTCGCCTTCTCCTTAAACTCACTCTTCGTACATTGAACAGGCAATTCAGGTTGTACAGCAAAAGCCTTGTCCGTCCACTCTTCAGCTTCCTCTTCCTCATTGCCGTTTTTCTTAGTCTTCTTCTTGCCTGCACCGCCCTGTTCCTGATCTCCAGAACCGAGAACCACTTTCCATCCGAGGGACAGCAGCTCTTTGACAGATGTCTTAAACTGATGTTTCTCCACTTCGGTGAGCACGGTATGTTGCTTATACTCCGCCGGAGGATAAAAGTGAGACAAGAATCGTCTGACAATCAAATCATAGATGTTCTGCTCATCCTTGGATAAGGTACCTGGTCGCTTCAAAGTAGGTAGGATCGCATGGTGATCCTCAACCCTGCTCGGATTACATACCCCTTTATTATTCTTATGAACAAGCTCTGGCTTGGCCCCTTGCACAAGCTCACTATAGGTACCATTTTTAAGCAGGTTTAGGGTTTTGTGCATACCTTCGATATTCTGTTCAGTAACATAGTTAGAGTTTGTCCGCGGATACGAAATTACCTTGTGTTTTTCATACAAGGCCTGTGCAATATCCAGTGTTTTTTTGGCACCATATCCGAACTTGGCATTGGCTTCACGCTGTAAAAGGGTCAGGTCATACAAACGATACGGATACTCCTTCGTCTGCTTTGCTTCGTATTTGGTAATCTGCCCTGTCTTGCCCTTCACACTGGCTGCAATGGCCTCTGCTGCCTCCGCATCGGTCAACTTATCTCCCTGACGCAGTCCCCGGTACTCGACACCTTCCTGCCGAAACCAGGCGGCTACTTCATAAAAGGTCTGTGACTGGAACGCTTCAATCTCTATTTCACGATCGTAGATTAGCGCGAGTACCGGCGTCTGAACACGACCTACAGACAACAATGCATTATGGCGGGTTGTAAACGCCCGTGAGGCATTCATGCCGATCAGCCAATCGGCTTCACTTCTTGCGCGAGCAGCATGGGTCAGATTTTCAAATTCAGAGGCATCCTTCAGACCATCAAAACCACGTCTAATGCTCTCTGCCGTCAAATCCGATATCCATAAACGCTTTACAGGCTGACGCAGCTTCAATTGCTGTTGTATGAGGGCGAAGATGTACTGACCTTCTCTCCCTGCATCGCAAGCATTAACGATCGCTGAAGCCCGTTTTGCCAGTTCTCCAATCATTTTGAGCTGATCTTTTGTTCTCGGATTGGGTACAATCTTGAACTGATCGGGTATGATTGGCAGGTCCGCTATATTCCAGCGTTTGTACTTTGTATCATAGGCATCCGGTTCAGCCAGTCCAAGCAAATGCCCTATCGCCCAAGTGATGATGTAATGCTCACCCTCCAGATACGTGCGATTGTTCTTGGCCTTTGGTTCTATGACGGCGGCAATGGTTCGACCCATGTCGGGTTTTTCCGCTATAACCAGTGTCTTCATCCGTCCATCTCTCCTCCTTCACCGTCCGCATGACGGCAAAAAGGGGCATTCCGCCGACGGAAGCCCCTTGCTTCTGAAACTCATTATATCAGATTTTGGATTCGGGAGCACCTTCCCGAAATGAATTATCCTGCTGCTTGTTCTTTTAATACATGTTTTTGTCTGCACTCTTTGCATACACCCTGGAAATCCAGACGATGATCTGTAACAGCAAAGCCATACTGACGCTCGATTTGTTGTTCCAAACGAAGCAGCCCATCTTCCATAATCTCTTCCACTTTACCACATTCTGTACAGATCAAATGATGGTGGTGATGGGAACCGTCTGTACTTCGCAGATCAAAGCGCGCAGCGCCGTCACCAAAGTTAATTTTTTCAACGACCTGAAGGTCACTCAGCAGTTCGAGAGTTCGGTATACGGTAGCCAATCCAATCTCAGGGAACTGTTCCTTAACCAGGAGAAAAACTTCCTCTGCGCTGAAATGATCCTTTTCATGTTCAAGCAATACACGTACAGTAACTTCCCGTTGTTGTGTTAACTTATATCCTTTTTCAACCAATTGATTTTTAATGTGAAAGATCTGTTCTGAAATGGACTTGTCCCGGTTACTTGCCATAGCAGGTCGCACCTCCGGTTTATATTCATTAGATTTTACTTTTATCTTACTGATTCTCGGTTTCACTGAATCCTTATTTATAATAATTATAATATAATAATAAATCTTTCTCACTTAAAAAGCAATGATATTGCTCACACTCACATGAAATATGTAGTCAAATTGGTTAAAATAACAGCAAACAACCCTCGCTGATCGCGAAGGTTGTCATTTATATCTTGTTCTATACTTTTACACCAGAACCGAAGCACCCATCAAGTATTTGTCCACTTCACGAGCAGCCTCACGGCCTTCATTAATTGCCCATACAACCAAGCTTTGACCACGACGCATGTCACCTGCTGCAAATACTTTATCCACATTGGTGTTGTATTTGCCGTAACGTGCCTTAACGTTTGTACGACGATCTGTTGCAAGTCCCAGTTGCTCTACCAACGTTTGTTCCGGTCCATCAAAACCAATGGCAATCATGGCCATCTGAGCCGGGAATACACGCTCTGTACCTGGAATCGGCTGATAAATCTTGCGACCAGTCTCATCCACAATACGCTCGATCTGTACTGTATGCAATTCTTTGAGGTTCCCCTCATCGTCTCCGACAAATTTCGTTGTCATGATGGAGAACTCACGCGGATCTTGACCAAACAACGCTTTGGCTTCCTCTTGCGCATAATCAAGTGTGTATACGTTCGGGAATTGCGGCCAAGGGTTGTTAATGCGATCACGCTCCATAGGCGCTTGTGTATGCGTACCGAATTGAGTTATGGTACGACAACCATGACGCAGCGATGTAGCTACACAGTCAGATCCTGTATCACCGCCACCAATTACGATAATATCTTTATCTTTAGCCGACAGATATTGACCATCTTCCAGGTTGGAGTCCAGATAACTCTTAATGCTGCCATTCAGGAAATCCATTGCGTAATGAACGCCTTTCAAGTCGCTGCCTTCAATATTGAATTCACGCGGCTTCGTTGCACCACCGCACAATACAACAGCGTCATATTCATCCACCAGTTGTTGTGCTGCAATATCTTTACCGATCTCGGTGTTCGTAATGAATTGAATGCCTTCTGCTTCGAGCAGATCAACACGACGTTGAACTACCTTTTTATCCAATTTCATCGTTGGGATACCGTACATCAGCAATCCGCCGACACGGTCCGAACGCTCATATACGGTTACCGAGTGTCCTGCTTTATTTAACTGAGCCGCAGTAGCTAATCCCGCTGGACCTGAGCCTACCACAGCTACACGTTTACCCGTACGTTTTTCAGGAGGTTGGGGAACGACCCATCCTTCTTCGAAACCTTTTTCAATAATTGCTTCTTCAATCGTTTTGATGGTTACAGGCTGACCAATTAAGCCAACTGTACATGATCCTTCGCAAGGAGCTGGACAGACGCGACCTGTAAACTCTGGGAAATTATTCGTTTTGTGAAGGCGCTCAAGTGCTTCTCTCCACAGTCCGCGATATACAAGATTATTCCATTCCGGAATCAGGTTATGCACGGGGCAACCTGACGTGCCACCAATCATATCTATACCTGTATGGCAATACGGGGTACCACAATCCATGCATCGTGCACCTTGTGTTCTGAGCTCTTCTTCAGCCATGTGTTTATGAAACTCTTCCCAATCCTTAATCCGCTCCGCTGGCTCACGATCTGCTGGCAGTTGACGTTTGTATTCCATAAATCCAGTAGGTGTAGACATCTTACGTTTTCCCCCATCCGTTCTTGTCTTAATCCCTTCATGTGCATGGTTCTATATGAAATGGATTACTCATTACTTGAGTTTTTGTCTATTGTATCACAAAATCTTCTCGAAGATATTTCAATTATAGTAGCATTTACTGTGCTGAATATTAAATGGATTATCCGCATAATTATTTGTATTTTATACATCATATCTTTCAAGTCTACCCATGGTCAATACCCTTATTTTGGTGTTAAATGTGGTTTTGAACTGCGAAATCTGGTGTGTGTTAAAGAAATAAAAGGTCGAAACGTTAAGTGAATGTCAGATAATTTGTCATCAAATCCAACATATTTTGCTATAAATCGTTCTCGATTCCGAATATCAGACCTGTTTTAGGACTTCACAACGTTAAAATCCCAAAACTTTTACACTTTTTTACTGTTTAATGCTTGGTCATATGTATATTATACATAAATACCAATTAATCATGTTACATTAATGTTATATGTATTCCAATTTAAACAAGTGACTCTTTTTTTATAAAAGAAAAGACGCTGTTCACGAATATTTCGCAATCAGCGCCTCTCATCATACAAATACGACCGAAGTCAGGAATTTCTTATGCCACATTTACCGTTTACGTTCGTAAAATTCAAATGTGTACGCATGAACATTTTTTTCATCCTGTTCGCCTTCAATCTGTTCAATCAGTTCCCATTCGGACCAATCCACTTCAGGGAAAAACGTATCTCCCTCAAAATTCTCATGAATTTTGGTCACCACAAGACGATCTGCAAGTGGCAGGAACTCACGATACACTTGGGAACCCCCAATTACGCACAGTTCCTCACCTTTGGTTACACTCAGACCCTCTTCAATCGAATGTACGATTTCAGCCTGTTCCACCTTGTAGTTCAGATCTCTTGTCACTACGATATTACGACGCTGAGGAAGCGGCTTACCGCCAAAAGATTCCCATGTGTTACGTCCCATGATAATCGTTTTGTTTAATGTACGTTGTTTGAAAAAGGCCATATCCTTGGGTAAACGCCATGGAATCGAATTATTTAATCCGATCACACCGTTCTCCCCCATTGCCCATACCAATTCAATACTCAAGGGTAATACACTCCTTCAATCCAAGTCTCATGTCGAGATTGAACACATAATTAGACTGCAATTGGAGCTTTAATGCCCGGATGATGCTGGTAGTTCTCAAACTCGAAATCTTCAAACTTATAATCAAAAATAGAATCCGGCTTACGTTTGATTACCAGTTTAGGTAAAGCATAAGGTTCACGCTCCAGCTGAGTTTTAACCTGATCTACGTGGTTGGAGTAGATGTGGACATCCCCTCCAGACCAGACGAATTCACCCACCTCAAGATCACATTGCTGGGCAATCATATGAGTCAAAAGCGCATAACTCGCGATGTTAAACGGCAATCCGAGGAACGTATCCACGGAACGCATCGTAAGCATACATGATAATTTACCCTCTGCAACGTAAAACTGAAACGCAAAATGACAAGGTGGAAGCTTCATATTATTGATCTCAGCCACATTCCATGCGCTGACAAGGTGACGACGTGAATCCGGATTATTTTTGATCGAATCAATGACTGCAGAGATCTGATCAATTTTTTCTCCGTTGGGTGCTTCCCATGTACGCCACTGCGAGCCGTATACCGGACCGAGATCCCCATTTTCGTCCGCCCAATCGTCCCAGATCTTCACACCGTTTTCTTTCAAATAAGATATATTGGTATCGCCACTCAAAAACCACAACAGTTCATGAATAACCGATTTGAGATGAATTCGTTTGGTTGTTACCAGCGGAAATCCTTCGGAGAGATCATAACGGAGCTGTCTGCCAAATACAGATTGTGTTCCTGTTCCTGTACGGTCTCCTTTATGCACGCCGTTGTTCAGAATATCCTGCAATAAATCGAGATAGTTTTTCATGTTGATATCTCCTCACTGTTATACTACTCTAATCATTATTACAGTGTACCACAAATGAGGAATTCGTTGTATTGTAATCAGCTATACAGATCAAGGCATAACCTTTTTAAACTTTGCTCTTATTTCAATCAAAAAAAGAGACGAATAACGCGTTAACGTCATTCGTCTCTTCTGATATACGTATAATGCCGGACGGATCCGAAGCTTAGATGATCTTAACGGGAGATGATGTGGATCGGGTGACCCATAACCAATTCCGCAGCTTCCATCACGATTTCGCCCAAAGTTGGGTGAGCGTGAATTGTGAGAGCCAGATCTTCCAAAGTAGCGCCCATCTCAATTGCCAAACCAAGCTCAGCAATCAGGTTGGAAGCTTCCAGACCTACGATTTGGCAACCCAATACAAGGCCGCTTTCTTCGTCAGCTACGATTTTCACGAAGCCTTCAGCGTGGTTCAAAGATACAGCACGGCCGTTACCCGCATAAGGGAATTTGCCAGCTTTTACTTTGTAACCTTTTTCTTTAGCTTCTTTCTCAGTGTAACCTACGCTGGAACACTCTGGATCTGTGAATACAACAGCTGGCATACATTTGTAGTCAACTACAGATGGTTGTCCTGCGATTGCTTCAGCAGCCACTTTACCTTCATAAGAAGCTTTGTGTGCCAGAGCCAAGCCAGATACGATGTCACCGATAGCAAAGATGTGAGGAATGCTGGTACGACCTTGGTGGTCAACTTTGACAAATCCACGCTCGTCAACGTCAACACCAATCATATCGAGACCCAGTTCTCCATCTGTGTTTGGACGACGTCCAACAGTTACCAGCAGGTAATCTGCAGTTACTTCTTTGGACTCACCATTTACAGAGTACTTAACAGTTACATCTTTATCCGTTTGCTCAGCACTTTCAGCTTTTGCACCCGTTACGATTTCGATGCCTGTTTTCTTCATGTTTTTAGCCACGAGGCTAGTCATGTCTTTATCGAAACCTGGCAGTACTGTATCCAAACCTTCGATGATTGTTACTTTTGCACCGAATTTGGAGTACATTTGACCAAGCTCAGCACCGATATATCCGCCACCGATAACGATCATGCTTTTTGGTACTTCAGGCAAGTTCAGAGCTTCTGTCGAAGACAGAATGCGTCCGCCAAACGGGAAAGGTTTCAGTTCGATTGGACGGGAACCCGTTGCAATAATTGCATTTTTAAATTTGTAACGTGGAGACTCGTGGTCATTGAATACACGAGCTTCGTTTTCGTTGATGAACATGCACTCACCGTTGAAAACTTCAACTTTGTTGCCTTTGAGCAAACCAGCTACGCCGCCAGTCATTTTCTTAACAACGCCGTTTTTGAACTCTTGAGTTTTGCTGAAGTCCACTTTTACGTTCTCAGCAGAGATACCAAAAGCTTCACCGTGAAGTGCAGACTCATATTGGTGTGCAGCAGATATCAGGGCTTTGGATGGAATACATCCACGGTTCAAACAAACACCGCCCAGTTCGGATTTGTCTACGATCAATACGCTTTGGCCCAGTTGAGCAGCGCGGATGGCAGCTACATAGCCGCCAGGACCCGCACCAATTACTAATGTGTCGATATTGAGAGAAGCGTCGCCTACTACCATATCTTACACCTCCATAACAAGCAGCTCAGGGTTAGCGAGCAGCTGTTTAATGTAATTCATAAAGTTTTGTGCTGTTGCGCCATCGATGATACGGTGGTCAAAGCTCAGGGAAAGAGCCATTACAGGTGCTGCAACTACTTCGCCGTTTTTGATCACTGCTTTTTCGCTGATGCGTCCTGTTCCGAGAATAGCAACTTCAGGGAAGTTGATGATTGGAGTGAAGAACATACCGCCAGCAGAACCAATGTTACTGATGGAGATTGTGCTTCCTCTCATTTCATTCGCGCTCAATTTGCCCTCACGACCACGAGCAGCCAAATCACGGATAGAATCAGCAATCATCCAGATGGATTTACGATCAGCATCTTTGATAACAGGAACGATCAAGCCGTTGTCTGTATCTGTAGCGATACCGATGTTGTAGTATTTTTTGTAAACAATTTCGTTAGCTTCTTCATCAATCATAGCGTTCAGAGCCGGGAATTGGCGGGAAGCCGCAACCAGTGCTTTAACGATGAATGGCAGATAAGTAACTTTTGTTCCTTTTTTCTCTGCAATTGGTTTCATGCGAGTACGGAAAGCAACCAATTCAGTTACGTCCACTTCGTCCATGATTGTAACGTGAGGTGCTGTGTAAGCCGATTTAACCATTGCATTAGAGATCGCTTTACGGATACCTTTGAATGGTACGCGCTCTTCTTCAAGGTGTTGATCAGCTGCAGCCGCTGCTGGTGCTGCGGATTTTTTCTCTTCTTGAGCCGGAGCTTCGGAAGATGCCGCTGCGGAAGAACCGCCACCGTTTTTGAAGGATTCAACATCTTCTTTGGTTACTTTACCGTTGTTGCCAGTGCCGTTAACCTGAGCGATGTCTACACCTTGTTCGCGAGCAAATTTACGCACGCTTGGTGTTGCCAGAACGTCTTTGGCAGGTACTGCCGGAACGCTGTTGTTGCCGCCTTCTTTAGCTGCATCCGAGCTGGAAGCTGCTGCAGAAGAACCGCTTGTGTCAGCTCCGCCTTGAGCTGCATCTTTCTCTTGCTCGCCTTGATCGCCAGCAGGAGCGTCGTCTTGCTCAGGAAGTTCGCCTTCTGCATCGATGATCGCTACAACTTCACCAACGTGGCAGACTTGACCGTCTTTAGCGAATACTTCTGTAACTGTTCCGTTAACCGGACAAGGTACTTCTACAACCGCTTTGTCGTTCTGTACTTCCATGATGATGTCGTCGTCAGTTACTTTGTCACCGACTTTGATGTGCATCTTGATGATTTCGCCTTCGTGCAGGCCTTCGCCCAATTCAGGGAATTTATATTCAAATTTAGCCAACTGAAAAACCTCCTTGATTATGTGCTCAATCCTGAAAACAACCCTTAACTCCAAGAAACAACTGTTACTGCTAATGCAAATAACTGTTACTCAAGGGGCTAATGGCTGTTTACAGTGCAGCTTGCGCTGCGGTGTGAATCACCATACTGCGCCTTGCGGCATGTCAGATGATTAAATTAGAAATTTACGACTTTGTTAACCGCAGCAACGATACGCGCCGGGTTAGGCAGCCATGTATCTTCGATTTGTGCAAATGGATATACAGTGTCCGGACCAGCTACACGCAGAACCGGTGCTTCCAAGTGCAGGATTGCTTTTTCATTGATTTGGGCAATGACTTCAGCTGCAACACCTGCGCTCTTTTGGGCTTCCTGTACAACAATTGCACGGTTTGTTTTCTTAACGGAAGCAACGATAGTATCGATGTCGATCGGGCTAACCGTACGAAGGTCGATAACTTCAACTTTGATTCCTTGTTTTTCGAGTTCATCCGCTGCTTTCACAGAAGTGTGAACCATCATACCGTAAGTAATGATTGTTACATCAGAACCTTCACGAACAACGTTCGCTTTACCCAACTCAACAACGTAATCTTCTTCAGGCACTTCTGCACGGAAAGCATGGTACAAGTTCAAGTGCTCCATGAAGAATACAGGATCGTTATCGCGAATAGAAGCGATCATCAGACCTTTTGCATCGTAAGGGTTAGACGGAACAACGACTTTGATACCTGGTGTTTGCGTGAGCAGACCTTCCAGGGAATCTGTATGCAATTCTGCCGCTTTTACACCGCCACCGAATGGTGTACGGAATACGATTGGAGAATTGTATTTTCCACCGGAGCGGAAACGCATACGGGCAGCTTGCACTACCATTTGGTCAAGGGCTTCGAAGATAAAACCAACGAATTGGATCTCAGCAACCGGACGGAAGCCTTGAACACCCAGACCTACAGCCAGACCACCAATAGCGGACTCAGCCAGTGGTGTATCAAATACACGCTCTTCGCCAAACTCTTTTTGCAGACCTTCCGTTACACGGAAAACGCCGCCTACATTACCTACGTCTTCACCGAAAAGCAGAACGTTAGGATCACGTTTCAACTCCACGCGAAGCGCATCACGGATTGCTTCTTTCATGTTCATTTGTGCCATTTGCTTCATTTCCTCCTTAAACATTGACAGTTCACATTTGAATTCGTACATGTATACCGGAACATTAAAGTCGCGGATGTTTATGCTTTATCGGAAAAAACTTATTGGAAATCAGCTTTTTGCTCTTCCAAGTGCTTAGGCGTTTGTTCGAACATGCTGTCGATCAAGCCTGAAATCGTCATTTTCTCGGTTTTTTCCGCTTTTTTGATCTCTTCATTTACTTTAGCTTTTGCTTCTTCTTTCACACGTGCTGTATCTTCTTCAGTCCAAAGACCTTTTTTCTCCAGATATTTAGCGAAACGTGCAATAGGATCTTTAGCAGACCATTCTGCCTCTTCTTCTTTTGTACGATACTTGGAAGCATCATCCGAAAGGGAGTGAGGACGGAAACGGTATGTTACTGCTTCGATCAATGTTGCGCCTTCTCCGTTACGTCCACGCTCAGCAGCTTCCTGAACAGCTTTGATAACAGCGAAGATGTCCATACCGTCAACTTTAACACCTTTGATACCTGCTGCTACCGCTTTGTGAGCGATGGACAGAGCTGCTGTTTGTTTAGCAAAAGGAGTTGTGATGGCATAACCATTGTTTTGTACGAAGAAGATAACAGGCAGTTTGTATACACCAGCGTAGTTCAGACCTTCGTAGAAGTCACCTTCAGAAGAACCGCCATCACCTGTGTACGTGATAACAACTTGTTTTTGTTTCTTTAATTTGTAACCCATAGCGATACCCATTGCATGCAGAATTTGTGCACCAATGATGATTTGTGGCATCAATACATTAACGCCATCTGGAATTTGTCCACCATGTTGGTGTCCACGGGAGTACAAGAATGCTTGATAAAGAGGAAGTCCATGCCATACGAGTTGCGGAATGTCACGATAGCCAGGACATACAAAGTCTTCTTTTTCAATTGCAAATTCACTACCAACCATTGTAGCTTCTTGACCAGATACTGGAGCATAGAAACCAAGACGACCTTGACGGCCCAGGTTTACTGCACGGTCATCCCAAGTACGGGTAAATACCATGCGGTACATAATTTCTTTTAATTGATCATCGGAAAGTGTAGGCATCATGTCTTTGTTAACAATTTCGCCGTCAGGAGACAGCACGGACAGAGCTTCTACATCCTCTGTATACACTTCATAAGGAACCTTGCTCATTTTTTTCTTCACCTCAACAAAAAATTTGAATATCAAGTTCCGCTGTTATAATATTATTATACACCTGTTTCACTCCATACGTCAAAGAAATCCGTAATTTTTTTATGTTTCCTGCCGGATTGTATGTATAACAGGGGCTTAATATTGGTATAACAGCATAATACATGATTGCGTGTTTGACCTAACCCCGCACAAGGGTAATCTTACCGTATTGCGCGGTCGAATGCAAAAAATTAACCGAGAAAGGTGACGTTTTATGACGGATTCCCGCTATTTGAAACGCACGATTGTGAAGGAAGAGATTGAAAGTCGCTATCTCGGAGAGAAGCGAACGCTCCGTATTTACCTTCCTCCGGGCTATAACGAATTGCTTAGCTACCCTGTCGTTTATTGTCAGGATGGCGAAGAATTTTTTAATTTCGGACGAATTGCTACAACAGCTAACCAAATTATTCTGGACGAAGGAGCAGAACCTTTTATTATTGTAGGGGTTCAGGTCGATGTGTCTGTGAGAACGCAGGAATATGCTCCATTTGGAGATCGGTTCAAGGCATATACCGCTTGCTTCGCTGAAGAGATTATTCCCTATATAGAAGAGAAATATCCTGTGCGCCGTTCTCCGCAGGAACGCATTCTTGCCGGAGACTCGCTCGGTGGCAGTGTTTCGCTTCATCTTGCTCTGTTATATCCGGATCTGTTCACTCGTGTGATCAGCATGTCTGGCGCCTTCTACTCTGCTTCTCAGGAAATCTATGCCGCAGCTGAAGATCTGTCTTGGCTCTCGATCTGGATGATTGTTGGTTTGCAGGAAACTGATTTTGAGGCAGACACGGGTACGTATGATTTTGTTCAATTAAACCGGGATACTCGAGAATTGCTGGAAAAACGTGGTGCCCTCGTCTCCTATCAAGAGAAAGACGGAAAACACCAATGGGGTTTTTGGCAGAAGGAATTGCCCGAAGCATTACTTTATTTTCTCCAGGAAAGATAAAAGGATCACTTTAACAGGCGGCTGAAATGCCGCTATTGTTTTCCAACTCAATGATACCGCTTACAATTGTAATCTGAAAAAGAAGCAGGATACCTGCTTGCTTTAAGTGCTCTAATCCTGCTTCTTTGTCCGATTACAAGTTACATATCAGATCATGTTTATTTATTAGGCTAAGGAATGTTCCTCTTCAATCTTTCTCAACAGAACATCGCAGCCTGCGTTAACCAGCTCGTAAACCTCTTCAAAATTGCCTGTGTAATACGGGTCAGGTACTTCTCTGAGTTTTTCCTCGGGAAGCATGTCCATGAACTTGATGATGTCCGCCTCAGCTCCGCCTGGAACGTTACGCACATTATCTGCATTGGAATTGTCCATACACACAATGTAATCAAATTGAGTAAAGTCTTCGCTGGCGAATTGTCTCGCTGCCATGTTGGCATAAGAAATCTGGTACGAATCCAGCAATTTTCGAGTCCCTTCATGCGGAGGTTTACCAACATGCCAGTCCCCTGTACCCGCTGAGTCCACACGAATCTGGTGTTCAAGCCCCTTCTCCAGGACTTTGTGACGCAAAACGGCTTCAGCCATTGGTGATCTACATATATTGCCCAAACATACAAACAAAACATTAATCATATTAATCCCCCTTGCTTAACGTACCTTGAAGTACCGACGATGTTGGCTGTGCCACAATGCTCTCCGACTGAGGACTGACGTTCCCGGTCTCAGATGGTACGAGCGAACGACGTGGCAGTTTCCATTTATAATGTACAGAACACATCCGGAAGAACACAACGGCCGCAAAACAAAATAATAATCCAGCATTCGTTGTTAACCAGCCCATACCTATGACAAAACCGGCTGTCATTGCCCATACAGCATAAATTTCGTCACGCAATACAAGCGGTTTACGTCCAGCAAGCACATCACGAATAACGCCCCCACCAATACCGGTCATTACTGCTGCAACGATAACTGCGCTAATGGGATGTCCCATGTTCGCCGCATACAGCGCCCCTTGAATTGCAAATGCTGCGAGTCCGATTGCATCAAACAACGCCTCTGTTCGCTTCCAGTGACTAATCCACTTGAGAGGTAATATAAACGCAATTGCTACAGATACTAAGGCTAACATAATAAGTGATCCCTGACTCCACAGTGTCGTTACAGGTATACCTATAAGTACATTCCGGATAATCCCGCCTCCGAATGCCGTGACAAGTCCAAGCACTAGTACACCCAGAATGTCATACTCCTCTTCCATTGCTACAAAGGCACCGGACATTGCAAATGCGATAGTGCCTATAATGCTGAATACTTCAAAAATGTGTAAGTCCAACCTGTTCAAACCTCACTTTTCAAGTCATCTCCATGTCGCTCTACCCATTGTATCCGCGAGCACTGAAATTGTGCAACCACATTTTGTGGATTATACTGGTTTGGTGAATATATTTGTACAGGTTCCAACATTATATTTGAACAATGAACTATTTTTCTCTGAATTAGGAAGGATGAAATAAAATGACGGTGAAACGGATAGTTATTTTTACAGGCGGAAACTTATCTGTAGAATTACTTCAGGAAATACGAGAAGATGATATGATCATCGCGGCCGATCGCGGTGCATTATTTTTAATTGAACACGGCATTCAGCCTCACATTGCAGTTGGAGACTTCGACTCCATTACTGAAGAGGAACGTATCATTGTAAGCAACAATAGCATTCGGTTCATTACATGTGACCCTGTTCATAAGGATCTTACTGATACAGAAATGGCTTTTGAGACAGCGCTAGATTACGAACCTTCTCACATCTTAATGTTAGGTGCTACAGGTACACGTATGGATCACACTCTCGCTAATGTACATATCATGGTTCGCGCGATGCAACATCATATCTCCTGTGCCATTCAGGACAAGCACAACTACATGACACTGACAACATCCAACGCTGTGGTTGAGCACCGAGACTATAAATATGTTTCTCTGCTGCCCTTGACTCATGAAGTTACAGGAATAACTCTAGATGGTTTTATGTATCCGCTAGATCAAGCCACCATTCGCATGGGACAATCCCTGGGTGTAAGCAACAAGCTCTTAGGTTCCTCAGGTACAGTCACTATTGATAGTGGCTTATTACTGATTATTCAGAGCAAAGATTGAATCTATTCGTATGCTTCATAGTTATTTATTACGTTTTTGTAACCAGTGATTCAATGAAGAAAATAGGTTCACACATAATAAAGACCCTTGATCTTCAAGGGTCTTTGTTGTTTCATCATTATTCTTCATCCGTCAATGATTAATTTTTTGACATTTTTAATCATATTTTAATAAACATACCCAAACCATTGTGGCGCAAGGGATTACACTTCCCTATCCAATTTCTAGGCTGTTACAAAGCTGTTATACTCGCTCTAGCAACTTAACGAAAACGAATTTTGGAGGTACTAACTAACATGAAAACAAACATCTTTGTCCAAAAGGCCGTAACCGTCGGGTTGTGCGCTACACTAGGTTTTGGAGCTGTATTAATGACTAACGCACCTGTTGCACAGGCAGCAACTGCTTCTGTATCCACAGGTCAACAAATTGTTAACTATGGCAAAAAATTCACTGGAACTCCATATAAATTTGGTGCTTCAACTTCAACAACCAAGGTTTTTGACTGTTCTTCTTTTATGAAATATATTTTCAAAAAGTATGGTGTAGATTTGCCGCGCACTTCCGTGAAACAATCCAAAGAAGGTAAAGCTGTGTCTAAAGCTAATCTGCGTGTTGGAGATCTGGTGTTCTTCTCCAGTGGCAGCCGTTCTACTGGTTCCAATGTCACTCACGTAGGCGTATATGCCGGGAACGGCAAGATTCTGCATACGTATGGATCTCCAGGCGTAACCATCTCAGATCTAAACTCCGGTACTTGGAAGAGAACGTATGTTAAAGCTCGCCGTGTACTCTAGAACTTATCATAGCTAATCAGTAAGGACCGGAGGTTACTATCCGGTCTTTTATTTTTACCCTCTTTTTGCCACACTCTAAACTGGTGATTCATGGAACTAACATCGTAATCTATTTTTTATCATGCAGCATATAACCGATCCCACGCACAGTATGAATAAGTTTCACACTTCTTCCCTTATCCACCTTAACCCTTAGATGTTTGATATACACATCCACAACGTTGGTATCCATCGCATACTCATATCCCCATACTTCCCGCAAAATATCACTCCGGGTACATGCTTCATTCACATGCAGGGCCAGATATTCCAGCAATTCGTATTCTTTTGGCGTTAATGTCAGGTATTCACCCGCACGATTTACCCGCCTCGAACGCAAATTCACTTTAAGATCATGGACTACAATTACTTCTTCACCCTCTGGTGATGCATTCGCAAAAACACGCAATAAGTTTCGTATTCTGGCAAGCATCACGTTCAAGTGAATAGGTTCCTCCATCACGTCATTAGCTCCGTAATCCAGCCACTCCACGATGAATTGAGGAGATGCGTTAGACGTGATAACCAGTAGAGGTATAACCTGACCTTTATCTATCCATCGTTTTAACTCTAATTTCTGAGCCTGGCCACAATGTTCCTTCCCCTCTTCCCGGTCTACCAGGATGATCAGGTTAATATGCAGCAACGAAGGCTCGACGGATTGGTTTAGTTCAGACCACTCCATTCGTTGCACCTCATACCCTTCGCTACATAAAATATCCTGAATTAGGCTGACCTGTTCTCCTGCTCCAATCAGCAAAATGGCTGTTTTCACTCTTTTTCACCCGGCCTGTCTCTATCCCCACTGCTCGCAGCAATGGTTGGTACAGATAGCATGCCGTAAAAAGAAAAAGTCCATTCCCTCAAGGGAACAGACTTTGCTTCTTTCTTGCTTTAACCAAAGTAGCGATGGACGAGCGTACGTGCTTCAGCTGTGTCTTTTGTTCCGTGTACGAGTACACGTCCATCTTGGAAAATGACCATTCTATGGACTCCTGTTGTAAAAGAAACCAGAAACGGATTGGATTCCACTTTTCCTTCTTGAAGTCTATCCAAACGTTCCGCCGTATGTTTAAGATCCAGATTCATTCGCCGTGCAGGTCGGATCTGAACGGTGTCCCTGCCACACAACACATCGGTTTTCTCCAGATTGGACACAGAAAGATATGGATAGGTTGCCGAAGTACCGCAGGAAGGACAGTCTTGCTTTTTCGCACCATCCACATTGATGGATATGTATTCGTTCCTCCACACGTCAAATGACAATAACTTACGTCTCAATGCATTTGCATTGCCGCTAAGTAACTTCATCGCTTCTGCGGTCTGATTCGCTGTTACCATCTGTACCGCTTGAGGTATGATGCCAGACGTATCACAGGTATCTCCACCCAGAGGGACTTCACCCAGCAAACAATTTAAACATGGCGTATCTCCAGGCATAAATGTATAGGTAATACCGTAACTACCTACGCATCCACCATAAATCCAGGGAATACGGTGCTTCTGTGCCATGTCGTTAATGAGTAGTCGGGTATCAAAGTTATCCGTTGCATCCATGATCAAGTCTGTATGCTGAACGAGTTCTTCCAACTCATCTACTCTGACATCCAACACTTTCCCTTCCACATGGACCGTGGAATTAATGGCAGATAAACGTTTTTCCGCCGCCATTGCCTTCGGTATCCGCTCCATCGCGTCCTGTTCTACATATAATTGCTGCCGCTGCAGGTTACTCCACTCCACATAATCACGATCCACAATCGTTAAGTGTCCGACTCCTGAACGAACTAACGTTTCTGCAATTCCTGTTCCGAGTGCGCCAGCACCTACAATTAAAACTCTGCTGCCCTTTAATCTGGCCTGGCCTTCCTTGCCAAGTGGCGCGTACCGTTCCTGTCTGGAATAACGATCGGCCTGCTCGGAAGATGTTATTTGATCTGTCATGTATGAACCATTCCTTCCACCGGACTACTGGCTGCTGCATAACGCTTTACGGGAATCATGCCTGCCTCATATGCCAATCTACCCGCTTCTACCCCCAATCGCATCGCTTTAGCCATGCTCACTGGATCCCCTGATCCGGATACGGCTGTATTTAACAATACGCCATCTGCACCAAGTTCCATCGCATAAGCAGCATCTTTTGGGGAGCGCAACCCTGCATCCACAATCACAGGCACAACGGCCTGCTCAATGATGATCTCAAGGTTATAGGGATTGATAATGCCTCTTCCCGCTCCGATGGGAGAAGCGCCAGGCATTACAGCATGTACGCCAAGCGATTGTAGCCTTTTCGCCAGAATGACATCATCTGAAATATAAGGCAATACTGTGAAGCCCTTTTCAAGCAAAATTTCGCAAGCCTTGTACGTTTCAATCGGATCTGGGAGTAACGTAATTCCATCTCCGATGACTTCGACTTTTATCATATCACAAAGTCCTGAAGCCCGCGCAAGCTCGGCAATCCGCACCGCCTCTTCCGCATTTGAAGCTCCAGCCGTATTCGGAAGAAGAGTGTATTTGTCCAGATCCAACGTATCCAGGAAATGCTTCTGGTTACGTTCCTCCAGATTCAGACGACGAACAGCAAAGGTTAAAACTTCCGTTTCAGATGCTTCCACAGCCTGACTTTGCACTTCCAGATCCGAAAACTTGCCTGTTCCGAGCAACAATCTGGACTCAAACGTATATTTACCAATGTTCAACATCATCAACCGCCTCCTACAAAATGTACAATCTCAATTCGATCGCCTTCTCTTAATGCAGTCGTTTCATGATACTCACGGGTTAAAATATGCTTGTTCAGCTCTACAACTACAGTCTTGACTTGCAGATCAAAAGATTTAAGCAGTTTATCCACACGATTCAATCTGTCTTCAATCTCCATCCGTTGACCATTAACGATGATATTCACTGCACCACTCCCTTTCTGTTCAATCGCTCCGGACTCAGCGCCTCAATTCCGAGTTCTTCTGAGCTTTTGCCAGCGAGCAACTCAGCGATAAGCCTGCCTGTTATCGCACTAAGCAAGATACCGTTGCGGTAATGCCCAAAGGCGGCGAACAGCCCGGGTATACTCTTGCAAGCACCTACATAAGGCAATCCATCTGGAGTTGCTGGTCTCACGCCTGCCCACGCTCGTATAAATTGTGCTTCTTTCATCCCAGGCACCCAGTGGGTAGCCGCTGTTAGCAGCTTCTGAACACCCTGTACAGAAACGTTCAAATCCGTTCTGCCTGGCAGACTGGTTGCCCCAAGCCAAACTTCACCATTGGCTTTGGGAACAATATAGATATCCTCTGCATACACCGTTCTGTCAGGTCTGTACCCTGCATGTTCATCTGAGAACTGAACGGCGGCTATTTCACCTTTCACCGACCACACGGGCAAGCTCAGATTTACATGTCTCATCAACTCTTCACTCTGTAATCCAGCCGCTATAATGACATGTTTGCATTTCATCTCACCGATCGATGTGGTGATCCCCTGCACGCCGTGTTCGTTTGCTTGCACACGTATATCCTGTATGTCCTCCATAACCCGTGCTCCCAATGTTTGAGCGGATTCGGCGTATGCCTTCGTTAGATGGACTGGAAGGATTTCACTCTCGTAAGGTCTGTAATAGGCTCCATACGTATCTCTGTTGAGCCATGATGCCTCATGTTGTACAACGGAACGATCCCACCACACCTCATCAGCAGAAGCAGACAAAGCAAACTTCCGATTGTCCTTATAACTACTTAATTCACTGTATGAACGAAAAGGAGTTAGGAATCCCTGGCGTTGCAGACCAGTCTCTACCTCACTGAGTGTAGCCATTAGCACTTGTTGCTCGATAAGTAATTGTCTACTCTGCCTGGCAAGCTTAGCCATCAAAGGATGAGCAAAATCCTCACTATCTGCCGCCAGCATTCCAGCCGCCGCGCAAGACGTGCCTCCTGCAATCGCCGAACGCTCAAGCAACAGCACATCCTGTCCACGGGAAGCAAGCTCATACGCAATGGCACATCCAACAACGCCTCCTCCTACAATAATCGTTTCTGCATGAATTTTATCCGGTTTATCAGTAACGATCTCTTTCATCCTCTCATCTCCTTGATTCAGCGCCTCAGAATTTCTGTAGCAACGATAGCCTGCTTTAATAATGCAGCCGCCCGATCCGGGGAATCGCTCGCCCATACATTCGAGATCAAAGCGACTCCCTGTGCGCCTGCGGAGCGAATCGCGTGAATGTTTCCCGGCTCAATGCCCCCGATCGCAATGACAGGAATGGAGACACCCCTGCACACTTCAGCCAGAGCATATAATCCTCTTGGTTCAAGACCAGGCTTACTGTTGGTTGAGTAGACATGCCCGAAGAAAAGGTAATCGGCTCCCCGTTCTTCAGCGATTTTTGCCTCATCGATTGAATGAACAGATACACCCAGACGAAGGCGCTGCACATTGCTTTTAACAGCAGGGTTATAGTTTCGTATCGCATCTTGCCCCCAATGTACACCGCCATAGATGTCATTCTGTGAAGGCAGCTCTGAACCATTGATAACGATGCGACAAGATGGAACGCCAACGCTACGCAGACTTTCAGCCCAACCAATCTTGTCTTGCCATGTGAGTTGTTTTTCTCGTATGTGAATATAGTCCACCCAAGACCAAACGTCCTTTGCAGCTTTTACAAAAGATGCTTGATCCCCTGCACCCGTAGATACAACATGCAATTCAAATGATTCGTGAACATGTTCATGAGAAATTACCGTACTGTTCATCTCCTTCCAGGCGTGAATGCTATGAAAAATACAAAAAAGCCACTCCCGTAGGGGAGTGGCTGCGTATTAATTATAGGACCAGATGACTGACTGAAGCATACAGTTCATTTCGTGCAATAAAGCTATAGACCTTATAGCCTTAACGTTATACACGCAACTGCATGTTTCAATTCGTTAAGCAGACGGTTGAAATCCTTTCGAATTGCCGTTGCTCACGTCATTCACTGAAACGCGCTCGCCACTTCCCTACGCTGGTATGATCCAGATCAGGTGCAAAGGGTCCGGAATCGCATTCTTCCATCTCAGCCGCATCGTGCGGCCCCCCTAGTGTTCATATGAAGTTGTAGCCTATGTTACCATAGACGGATTTTTTTGTCACCGTCATTTCTGTTAAACATTGTCTTGAATCGTCTAGTTTTTCTCAGACCACTCTTCGACATTCCATGTTTTGGTAACCCAACCCTCGTAGAAATCAGGTTCATGAGATACCAGTAACACCGTTCCCTTGAATTCTTGCAAAGCACGCTGTAACTCCGCTTTAGCTGTGACATCGAGATGGTTTGTCGGCTCATCGAATAAAATCCAGTTGCTTTCACGCATCAAGAGTTTGCATAAACGAACCTTGGCTTGCTCTCCACCACTCAGCATGTTAAGAGGACGGGTAATGTGCTCATTTTTCAACCCACAGCGAGCGAGATGACCCCGGACCTCATTCTGGGTCAAATGTGAAAATTCATTCCAGACATCCTCAATGGGCGTGATATTCCCAGCACGAACTTCCTGCTCAAAATAGGCCGTTTCGAGATAATCTCCCAAAAAGGTCTTTCCACTGAGTGGAGATATTTTTCCCAGGATGGTTTTCAACAGCGTCGATTTACCGACACCATTACAACCTACGATGGCAATTTTCTCACCACGTTCAATTGTCATCGTCATTTTGGGCAGCAAAGGATACGTATATCCAATTTCGAAATCAATACCCTCAAAGACCGTTTTGCTACTCGCGCGGGCATCCTTGAATTTGAACGTTGGTTTAGCCGCCTCATCTGGACGATCAATACGTTCAATTCTGTCCAGCTGTTTCTCCCGGCTCTTCGCTCGACCTGAAGTTGAAGCACGTGCCTTGTTACGCTGAATGAAATCTTCCTGCTTCTTGATGTACTCTTGCTGCTTCTCGTATGCATCAATATGCTGGGCTTTATTCATATCAGCCATCTCAAGGAACTTGTTATAGTTCGCTGCATATCTCGTTAATTTGGCAAATTCCAAATGATAAATGACATTTACGACTTCATTCATGAATTCCGTGTCATGGGAGATTAAGAGAAACGCATGCGGATAGTCCTTCAGGTAACGTGACAGCCATTCAATATGCTCTACATCCAGATAGTTAGTCGGCTCATCTAGCAAAAGAGCTGTAGGTTTCTCGAGCAGAAGCTTGGCAAGAAGCACCTTGGTACGTTGTCCACCACTTAGAGCTGCGACATCTCGATCAAGACCAATTGCGGACAAACCAAGACCATTGGCCATCTCTTCCACTTTTACGTCAATCAGATAAAAGTCGCCCTGTTCCAGTTGTTCCTGAATATCGCCCATCTCTTCCAGCAACTGCTCCAGCTTATCTGGATCTGCATCTGCCATCTGGTCCGTAATATTCATCATTTCTTTTTCCAATTCAAGCAACGGAAGGAATGCATCCTTAAGCACGTCACGAATGGTTTTGCCTGGCGTAAGCTTCGTGTGCTGATCCAGATATCCATAACGGACCTTAGGTGTCCATTCCACTTTCCCACTATCTTTAAGCAATTTACCAGTAAGGATATTCATTAATGTGGATTTACCCACACCATTGGCACCAACAAGTCCTACGCGCTCTCCGGCAAGTAAACGAAACGATACATTTTTAAATAACGTGCGATCTCCAAAATTGTGACTTACGTTCTCTACTGACAATAAACTCATAAGATGAGGTTGCTCCTATCTATTAGACATTACTTTTGTTATTGTTCCGAAACCCTATTCTAGCACAGGTCCCGTCTTTTCTGAAAGTAATGTAAACAGTTCAGGAACCTCTTACATGATTTTGTCATACAGGCTAACCTAACGATTAGAGCATTTATATTCGAAATAGCCTTGTGCAGCTGCTTGTCTTGCGTCTGTAAACACCTCTTCAGCACGGTAACCATTACCACATGTGGAGGGATAATAGTACCTGATACCCGTTAAAGGATCTACCCCACCTACGATGGCCGTTTTCTTCACAAGTCTGCCTCCACCGATCGCATAATTGTTGATCTTTTGGTCACCCACACCTATACCTTGGATAAAGGCCATAATCCCTGTATCGTTAATGGAGTTGTACCAATCTTCCTGCGCAATCAGGGGCATCGTAAACGTATAGGAAATACCGTTCTTTCTGGCAAACTCATTATGGCGGTTAATCACATCAGCCAGATCATCCTGCACAGTAGTCACAATCCGGCTTTGTCTAACTTGCTCAAATACGCTGGTATTCTGAATTAAAGGAATCTGTGTGCTTGAGGCCAGTTCTTTTTGAAATCCTTCAATCCATTTCCCTGCGCTTGCGTCAAAGGCATATACGTAGTCGTCCAGTGTAAAGTTAATACTGTTACCATCAGAATCTGAATATGTATAAGGTTTCTTGGGACTCCACACTTGCCTGAAAGAATCTTCACGGTGACCCGTCATCTCTGTTTCTGTGGACAACATATAATATCCATCATAATCCAGAATAACCACGGCAGGAATGTAATTAAACATGTTTCGAATAGCTGCGGGATCATCCTGAATCCCCATATTCAAAGCCATCGTCTGCGTAAATGTCAACAAGGCAAGCTCCTTGTCCGCTTTAACAAATTTGGTTGAATCATAACCTGCTTCATCATTTTGTTTCTCATTCTGATGCATGACTGCACCTGCATCCATGACTGCAGTTTGAAGTGCAGATCTGTATCGTTGACCAAGATATTGTGCCTCTTCGGCATCTTGGGTATGGAGTGAGATGATCCAGAAGAGCGGGAAGAAGATCAGCACAAATACAATGGATAGCTCAGTAATCTTCATTGAGGACCATACCTCCGTATGTTACAAATACTGCTGAAGCCTGAGCCGTGCCACTCAACCATTCACGAATGAGCATGGAAGGTGTACGATTTGTATTTTGGAGTGTCACGGTGAAAAAATCCCCTGTCGTCAACGTATATCTTCGGCCAGGATCATCAATCGGTATCACACCTGAGGTTGGGAATAGTCTTTCTCGAATCTGTGCTGCATAATATCCATCCTGCACTACCTCATAGGTCCCGTTAAAACTGTTATTGTCCATCGGGTCTGTATAATGAGGTACATATTTTTTATGTAAATGTTCCATCGACACCTCATACAGATTGCCCGTCTGGGCCAGTTGCTCCTCAAACTCAGCCAACATTCGAGGTGAAATATATCCTTTCGTTCGGACAGCATCAACAAAACGTGTTACATTCTGAACAGCCGTCATACGTGATATATCATCCTGCCGATCAGCTGTTTCAGCAGCTGGATACACATAGAGCAGAAGGACTGCGAGCAATACGGCAAGCAGCTTGGATGCGGCATTAATCAATTCACACTCGCCTCCTTCCAAAAAACAATCTTGACCAGTTCTCCAGTTTCATTTCGTATAAACTCCGGTCTGTAGGTGGCATCGAGCTGGACAGGAATCGTCGCTGTTTTGCTGAGAAGTGGATCGATCACATACGAAGTTCCATCTACCTCCACAGGAATGCCTGTACCAGTCATCTGTCTCACGGTATGCAACACTTCCGCACCAGTATACTGATACGGATTGGTGGTATGCAGTGTTGTTGTCAACCGACCTTCCATGCCTGCTGTTGTCTGTACTCTGTCGTTCAAGGCCGCTGATAAAATCTTAACATTCTGTTGCCCGTACAGGCAGGCTGTCACAAACAGGACAACCGCCGTACAAAACAACATGAGATGCTGTGTATTCCGGGACATGTTAAACCAACTCCTGTCAGGATTGCTGGAAGATCAGCCCTCTTACCACGTTGGATCGGTCTTTTACGATAATGGCTTTGAATTTACCACTTGGATTGACATATTGATTGTCTTTTTCACTCATGGTCTGGTTAATAATCCCCACTTTATCGTCAGGTGCAATAACCGAGCCGTAGTCGGCATTATTGAGATCCTGTGAAATGTTTAATTGATTGCCGTACCATTGACCCGCTTTATTTTTACCTGTAATAACTTGAATACCGAACTGATCCTTGTCCGCATATTTACGCAGCGCATTCGTTACCTGTGATCCACTGATGGTTGTTCCGTCATATACCGTAAATGCAGCCTGGGACAACTCGGTTTGGATATCAGCAAAATTGTTCTGGGCCGTCTTGGTTGCCTCCTGAGCCGAAATAAACAACAGAACTACAATTGTGATCAGAGCGATTGTTAAGAATATCCCTGCTGCCACCTTTAAAGCGCTTGATGCATTGTTCATGATAAATCCTCCCAAGTTATAAGTTATTAAATTATTTCAGACTGCCACACAGATGAATTGCGCTACAGTTTCTGAATTTGCTCATAATAAATGTTCATCTGCAAGAAGCTCAAGCCGACTAATGGAATGACCAGATACAAAAAGATAAGGGCGTACATAGGTGTAAATCCAATGGTTCTTCCCCATGATGCTTTGACATCTATCATTTTGCTGTACTCTTGCTTGCGTTGTTCAAAATAAAATGCCATCATGCTCTCAAGATCATCGAAGGCTTCACGTATTGAGATTTTGCCAAGGGCAAGCTGTAATTTATCAACCAGTCGCTGGAACTCGGGCAAGCCCGCCTCTTCCTTTAATTGTTCAAGTGCAAGCTCTGGACCATGTTCAAAATGCAACAAACATTTTTGCAGCGGACGCTTGAAAATGACGGCAAATCGATTAAGCCATTCCAATATCTCCTCGACTGACATTCGGTCCATCTCACGCAAAATGGATATCACTGTCTGGAATTGATAGATTTCATGTAGCATATCCAACCTTCGCATTTTCCGCTGAAATAACATGAGCCATACAGGCATGTAGTACCCTGCTACACCCATAAGAATGGCTATAATCATTTCCCACCAGCGTACATATTGCTTGTTGTACACCTCAAGTTTCTGCATAATGCGCGTGATGGTCTCATTCTGGGCATCATGGTCTAACTGAACTGGAGATAACTGCTGTAACGCTTTGGAGACTTCTTCGTATGTAGCTTCTCGGTTCATTTCTACACTTGCCAACACGGATTGATCCAACGCTGTTTTTTCCTCAGCTTTCCTGAGATCCGCTTCAGCCATTGCACCAAACATTCGATCATCGCGGATTGGATCATACAAGATGTGGTTACGTTCAACCTGGTGCAACAGCAAGATGCAACCCATTGTAAGGACCAAACAACCTGCGAATAACATCACTCGTCGAATGGCAAGCCATTCGTATTTCAACTCTGAACTGCTCTCCCTCATGAGCCGTATCGTTTGACTGTACTGTGAACTGCCAGGTTTTGCTGCAAACAACATCGCCAATTTCCGTATGAACGTCTGCCTGTACAGAAACTGATCCAACCATGAATGCTTAAGCCCTGACCGGTAACGTGTCTCATCGTATTGCTGGAGCCTTTGCAGAAGCAAATAAGCAAGGATAATGATGACATAGATCGACATTTTGGTAACAAAACCGATTTTGCTGCGATAAAATTCATCCATCGTTGGGAAACTGACTCTGGCCCAGCGTTCGATTGGAGCGGTGAATAATACCGGAGCTAGCGCGATGATATTAAGTCCTTTGAGCAGGTAATCCAATTTATCACGCCGCAAAATCTCCAGATGAATCTCCTGAGTCAGGTTACCAAGTCCTTTAAGATAAATAGAGCCTTGTGCTCTGTCCTTATCCCCAAACTCCATGACCATGTAGGAAACGCCGGCGAATCCTTTGAGAAAACGGTTGGGAGCCACTTCATAATAACGCTCAAGTGCTTCATTCGGATCTGGAGAAGTTAGAGCTTCGTAGATCAGTCTTACTTGTTCTGCTGCTTCTCCTGTACCTGCTTCAGCGGCTTCATATAGCGCTTCTTCGACCATGCCATGCTGATGATACCGATGCCTTACATCTGCAAAGAGATCCAACATCTGCACCAGCAACCTTTTTTCCATACGACTGAGGCACATATCCAATACCAGGCTGTTTAGCACCACAGCACTGAGTACGGAAAGTATTACAAAAGCGATACCCGGCTGCAGAAGAAACAGAATGACACTTATGCCTCCATAACCTCCAAGAATAATCAGAACCACTGTCATCGTCAGCCTGCGAAGTGAAGGCTCATCCCCAACATGGCGGAATGAAATACGTTTCTGCACCTGTAGAATATAAGCTGATAGCAGTGGCACTTTCATTCCAAGACGGTAGGACTGCAACAAGATTGATCCCAGTCCCTTGAATCCCTTCCCCCTAGGAGCAAAAATCACGCCGGATTGACTTGTTGAACCACCTCCTCTGTGACGTAACATACTTAAAACCAGAAGTGTGATCAGCAAACCTCCTGCACAAATACTTAATACGAGGAGCAAAATCCATTTAATTGTCATGCTGGTCACCCCAGTGTTGCTTCATAAACTGTTCAAATCTCACAGCATCCTGTAATGTCATCTGTTCTCGCATATCCACCATGCTTCCAGAGGAGATTGGAGCTGTTGCAACATACGCTCCATTTCTGTACTCCACAACATTACGAAATGCAAAACCTGCCCTCTCTTCCACACTGTCACCTTGATTCGCACGAGGAAGACACTCCGTAATTCGATCGATATATCTGCGTCCCTCAGCATCTTTCTTCATATGAACATCGAAGTTAATTACACTCACAACCTGCTCCTCAGCAATATGCTCATGCTGGAGACATACCTGTCTTGAGCAAGGAATTACGGAGGGAGAAGACCAGATCACGAAACGTTTTGGCATGGTGGGTAAACAGGGTGAACAGACTGGCAACCTGAGACATTTGAATCATCCATGCGGCCACCTCATCACTCGCAACCTCACCGAGAATATTGACGGTACCATCCGTTTTTTTCTGCAAATCAAGCCCTTGTTGACCTGAAATGTGTTCAGTCTCTCGGAAACTCAAAATATTACGTCGGCTATAGATCCGTCTTAATTGAAGTTCAAACGCCATCTCCTGCACCCGAAGGGTGTATGATGCATAGATGTGTTTGACCATAGCCATAAGCAACGTTGTTTTACCAGAACCCTGTGCCCCGGTTACAGCTGTGATCCGGCTTCCTTTCATCAGGAATTGAAGTAATGTGATTGGCAGATCTGCGTTGTTACCCGTAATCAATTGTTCAAGTGAAGCATTCGGAATATCGAACTTCCGGACGAAGAACGCCCACGATTCTGCAAAAGGAGGTCTAACAACTACGACACGGGAGCCGTCTTTCATCTCGTTCACCTTGTAGCCACTTGCTTCCGACAACTGTCCGGGATAATTGTATTTGTATATATTCTGGCATACCCTTTTCAGTTCACGAATACTGCCGAAGGACAGAAAGGATAGATGAATGGACTTACCTTTATAGAAAATCCAGACACTTTCCATGCCGCTAAGCGGTTCTTCATGTGCATCATCCTCCAGTCCTTGCTCCAGCAAATCATTCCATGATGCCGGTTTTCGAAGTCCTATATTATGAACAGCATCAAGCATACCGCTGACACCACCACTAACACCGTCAATACGTTGGTCCCTTATCTCATCAACAACCGAGAAACCTTTATAATGCTGATATTTCTAAAGCTTACATCTAGTTTCACCCATCATTGATTCAACGTATCTATCGGGCTTCGATTAACCTTTTTATTCGCTCAGATTCATCCTCTTTCATAAAAAGCGTGAGTTTTCTGTGATTTTTTTTGTGTGTAATAATGCATAAATGGTCGTTCCTCTATAGGTGCACGATTGGCTCTAAACTTAGCACGAAAGAGCTCCATCAGCAAAAGCCAATGGAGCTCTTTCTTTTAATATTCGATTACTTTGAACCTCAGCATCAGCCAAAACAGTATATCATTGATTTTCCAGCCACAAGATGGGGGAAGGAGAGGAAAACGTCATTGGCTGCTCAAGAGATCTGTTTTATTCTTGAAGAACTCTTTACCACGCAATTTATGAGCTCATGGTACATATTATTCTGTACACTGATGATAGTTATGGCTTAGTGAACGAATCGTAGTATCCATAACAAAGAATGCTTATTAGGACAGAAAGGTAACTCCTACAGTGCTGGCTACGGTTTGTTCCCAGCACCAATAACAACTGAATAAATCCCCTGTATATCATGCTTAAATATGACGCTAAAGGTACCCGGTTTATATTCAGGATCATCTTTTTGCAGATCATAAAAACTCTTTAAACGTTCTGCGAGCAACTTACTTTCGTACTGGATAACATCCCGATCCTCATCGGCCTTGTATTCTTTGACTTTTATTGAATCATTTGGAATTACCAAAGAGGCTTCACGTAACGCTTCTTTTTTTGAAAGCCTTGGAATATCCGTGGATTCGAATTGCAAAGTCACATTGAAAGCTGTTTTATTCTTGGTTGCTTCATCTTCAGAATATAAAACGAGAAGCTTATTATTTTGGTAAGAACTAAACGTTGCGTCTTCCCCATTCTCATCTGCACCGCGAAGTTGCTCGATAACCTCCTTTGTATCACCAAACCCTCCATTTTTCGTAATTAAAGGCTTACTAACTGCTGGACTTTCAGTTATGTCCGCATTACTATTTTCTTTACTTGTATTATCCTCTTCCACAGCTGGTTCAGATACAGAGGTAGTAGCCTCTGTTACCTTTTCGGTTTCTATATTTTCATTGCTTGATTCACCGCAGCCTGTTAATGCTACTGACAAAGAAATACATCCGGCCATTAAAATCAGCCTCTCCCTATAATTACGCACACTCAATCCTCCATGTATGTATTTAATGCTTAATCCTAACACAATGAGGTAATTACTACCATATTAAAAGACCGACTTTACTCAGCCGGTCTTTACCCTCTATTTTACATCCTCGCAGTATAATCTCCTCAATCCTAATTATGCTGTAATCCTCATCGTCGCAATCAATTTCTTGGAAACCAGTTCTTGTTCTCCTTAATATTCGGTCCAATAACTTAAATTTCTTGGCTGCGCCGGCGGCGGTGCCTTCGGAAGTTTCGGCTTCTCCGACTCGCGCTCCCAGCCTTCCAATATAACAATGTTGGCCGTGTCCGATTTGTCATCCCAATGTATGTATTCAGCGTCCATAAGAGCGTTCAAAGCCGCCATAACATCAGGCCTGCCCTTACCTGTTTTAACCGTTAACTCATGAAACGTCGGTAATCGTCTTCGGCCGCTATTATAGTTGTACAAGATCCTTAATACCTTCCGTTCGTAATCAGATAACATTCGTCTGCCTCCTAAGCTGTCGTCTTGATTGGATGCCATGCCAGTAGTCCCGACTCGCGAAATGTCCGTGGCTGCCCCGACAATAGATCATCAGCTTTAATCATTCCAGACCGGATGCTCTTGACCTGGATACGACGTTTCGTGATCTTGCCGCTTTGATCCTCGTAAATGATTTCAACTAACCAACCCAAGTATTTCACTGGCATATTTATCCCTCCCACAAGAACGTTTGTTTGTATTATATGAGAACGTACATTCGTTATTCAACAGAAAAAAATACCCAGTCATATAACTAGGTATTATCTGCAATTATTCAAAATAGTCAATTTCAGTTGAAGAAGGATTGTCGAGTTTAAATACCGAATTGTTAAATTAACATAAAACGAGGAGGAAAATATCATTGATACACTAGATTTTCTTATATTTCTAACTAAATCAGCAACAATTCGTAAGTTAAGTGGTGAACCTAAAAAAATATACAAATATGTCCTTGGTGCAGTCTTTCTTAACCTCATTAACTCTAAACAATTTGAAGAAGGACAAATTCAGATCATTCGCGTCGCCTGTGATATATTGGAAAATCCTAAGGAAGCAACAAAAAAATATAGTTTGAAAACTGTACAGAAGCAGGTACAACACAGTTTTGAAGAAGCTCACTTCAAACATCCGTATGAAGATACAACAATTGATAAGGTATTTTTATTTTTTAGAGAAAAATTAGAAGATGCAAAAAAAGGAAAAACAATGTTTCTAGCATCTGAACTGGAAGATATAATCGAAGTAATGCCCCATTTTGAATACAAAGGGGTTCCCCTCAAACCACATCATTGGCTAGATTTCGATATATTTGAAGGATTAATCCCTACAACACCTGAGTTTATTACATATACCGATATAATAAACACATGGAATCTACTGATAGAACAAAAAACTAAAATTGATGAAATGCATAATAAAGCGTCGAATAGTAGAGGATTTGCAGAACTTGATAGTACTTTTGCGCTTAGATCTACCCTGACGACCCTTAAAAAAAATTGCATGGTATCAGCTATTACTTTTGCAGAATCATACCTTTACTATCTTTTTTATGACTTTAAGCAAATGAGACTATTCGAAGACAATCCAAAGGTTAAAGCATTGTATGGTAAAGAGGACAAGGATCACATACAGGATACGGAAATAATAAAGAACTTAATTTTTGAAGTATTCCCAAAGATCAAAATTGATAAACGCATTAACAAGTTTTACAAGGAATATATTAAGATGAATAATACACGCAATGGAATTATTCATACTTCTGTATCTAAAAATGATAATAATAAACTATCTAAATTACAGCCTACAATAAATATTAGCATACCACTTGTTCAAGATTGCCTCGGTACAATTACAAATTTTATTTTCAGTATTGACGAGGGAATGCCCTTAGAACATCGAATTTTGTTTTGGAGAGACAGATTTGAGGACCCCGACTTCACGAAGTGCGAAAAAATTATTTTTGTGAACCAAAACAAAGGCGAACTTTCCTAATGAGTAACTCAGAATCATGAAAGAAATAAAAAACTTTGATTAAGTATACTATTAATATTGAACTAACTGGAAACTATAGCTCACTAAAAACAATTAGCAGCCGATCAACGTGATCGGCTGTTTTGTTCAATCAGTGGGCAAGACAGTTGTATAATAGAAGATGTCAAGTAGTTTAGCGACACTAAGTAGCTTGTGGCTTTTTCAGGCCTGAACCTCGGGATTTTCTTAGTTAAGGAAACAAGCACGCGAATAACAAAACGAGGATCTCAGACGTTCGATTGATGTTCACCTCCACAAATTACCCGTTTCTATTCATAGATTATTGAGTAAAATTACATAGTATAACGTCTCAAAGGAGGCTTCAATATGTGCGGTAGGTTTACGATAACTGATCCGATCGAAGAAATTATGAATCGATATAGGGCAGCCGTGGCTAATGGCTTCGAATACAAACCTAATTACAACGCTGCACCTATGCAATACATCCCCACCGTTATAGGGAGCAAAGAAGGTAATCGATTGGGTTCACTCCGTTGGGGTCTGGTTCTCACTTGGGCTAAGGATGACAAGATTGGTAATAAGATGATTAACGCTCGGGCCGAGACACTAGCCGAAAAGCCAGCCTTCAAACGTCTGATCAGTTCCAAGAGGTGCATCATACCAACGAATGGGTTTTATGAGTGGCGAAAAGAAGGAACGGTTAAGACGCCTTTGCGGATTCTAATGAAAGATGACCGCTTGTTCTCGCTTGCCGGCCTTTATGATACTTGGACCGATCCAGACGGAAAAAAGCTGAGTACGTGTACCATCATTACTACTGAACCAAATAACCTTATGGAAGACATTCATAATCGTATGCCGGTTATTCTGCGGCCCGAGGATGAGGCAGAATGGCTTGGAAGAGATAATGATGATGTTCAGTCGCTGCTCGGTCTGTTGAAGCCGTATCAAGCATCTGAGATGCGCGCATACGAGGTGCCAAAGGAAGTAGGTAACGTACGTAATAACAATGAGGGTTTGATTAATGAAGTAGGTTAAACAGAAAAAGAGCAGTGAGGAATTTTTAGACCTCGCTGCTCTTTTCGGTTCTTCTAAGATCATGCTCTTTGAGACAAAAGCAACATAAATCAAAACTCAAATTTATTTTATATTGCACCTGTGGACACTGATTATAAAAATCAGTGTCCCAAATAAAATCCCATAGTTATTTGTAGGTAGCTTTAGTTAATTGTTGGCTTAATTAAAAAGCTTTAAAATCTCCAAAATCACTTTAAACGATAACACGGTAACCAATAGTATCCAAGCCCACTCCATAAAACTTCTCTTTGAACGTTGTTGCTTCATTTGAATATTCTTTCTTGGGCAGCTGCTTGGGAACCTACCTAATTATTTTAATACGGATACATTAGGTAAAGCAAGTACCTATTGAAAAGCCAAAGGCGGCATACGTCAAAGACGTACTGGACCGGATTGGAGAGTAGCACCTCCCCTTTCCTTAATCCACATGATATCCTAGCCGAATAATAATGGAAAATCATAGCCAAAACAAGGAATTAGCGTATTACATGGCCCTCCCGTATACGATACAAATCAAACCCGTTAAAGACGAGAGCGGTGATTATTTCTTCGCAACTGTTGTGGAATTAGATGGGTGCCAGAGCAATGGAGATACTTTTGCTGAAGCATACGAGAGTGTTCGAGAAGCAATGGAGGGACATCAGGCAGTAAAGCTGGAATATGGAGACGTCATTCCTGAACCGATCGGTGAGGATGAGTACAGTGGAAAGTTTAATCTTCGGGTACCTCGGAGTCTGCACCGGCAGTTGGTGGAACGCGCAGCTGCGGAGAGTGTTTCCCTGAATCAGTACTGTCTGTACAAATTGAGTAGATAGAACAAAAGAGCCCCGCTAACCATTAAAGGTTAACAGGGCTCTTTTTGATAACCACTAATGAATAAAATCCCCATCATTTTCCGATTTGGTATAAACTTCCAACAAAATACCACTTGGAAGATTTGTTTTTTCTGAATATAATTCTGTTGCTTGTTCTTTAGTTACATCAGTAATTATAATTTTCCCTGCCGGACTTCCTTTTCTTAAATATAATTTGAATTGAGTATTATTCTGAGATACAAATGGGAAAGAAAAAGCCCATTTTTTACAAATTTCAGATGCATCTTTTATCTTTCTTAATTCCACTTTAGTTTTAGAATAATTTCTATATATTTTCAAACTAAAAAAGATAATTATCAACAATGGAATGCCTAAAGTTAAAGTAATAGTTAGCGAACTAATGCCAGAGGCAATTACGACTTTTGTTAGACCAATGAAAAATGAAACGATAGCCCACACAATTAATACAAATTGAACAAGTATGGAAATCATATCCGAGCTGTTAAAAAGGCCTCCAGATTTCCAAAGCCGCGTGAAATAAAGAATGAAGGCAATGAACAGTATGAGCAATAGGGACCCAAATTGCACAATTATCATATTATCCAAAGCCCTCACCCCTTACTTAATTATCATCCTCATCTTCATCTTTCATTATCAAAGGTATTTCTCTTAACGGTGGTTTTACGTTTTTGAGGTCCGTTATAACCAACTTATAACGGTATTCAAGGAACTGCTCATCAACTTCGAACGCTCCTTTAAATATACCTTCATCATCCTCAGTAAGACTGATTTGTCTGTCCGGAACTTTCTTTGTTTTAATGGCAACTAATCTTGCCCTTGGTCGAGTATGGGTAATGGTATCATGAGTACGTTCAGAAATCAGTTTGAAAGAAAACTCATGTGTTTCTCCAACTTCGAGTACTTCAGTTGGTGCACCATCAAAGTATAATGAATATTTTTCCAAAAACCTAACATCAAACTCGTATAAATTTAATACAAATTTCACACTTCTGATATTGTCAGGTATATCTTGATTTGGTGTGACTTTTCTTGAAATTTTGTTACCTTTACCAATGAGAATAATTTCAGCCTCATACAAATTTAACTTCTCATGTTTAAGCATATTATCCCAAATCATTAGAGGTTGTGTCATAGATGAATTTTCTTCCCACATAAGTACTGGTATATTACCCAAACCTAGATTAATTGATTGAATATCTCCTTCGTTACCAAACTCATTAACTGAATAGTAATCAATTTTGTAATATGAATTGGGATTACTACGTAATTCAGCCAAACCTAGGTTGATTTTAGCGGTTGAATCAAATTTTTCAAATAAATCATCGCTATTAATTCTGAAATAAGAGTCTGCACCAGCGCCATTAGTTACTGGTTTGAATGATAAATCCATACCCTCAGGATCAATATCGACAAATATTTTCGTTAATGGTTTTTGTTCATCCACTTTGAAAGACAAATTAATCATTTTGAGAGATCTATTAAATTTATCTTTCCCAAAAGCCTTTATTATATGCGTACCTGACTCTAAGTTGAGATTGACAGGTTCAGTATACTTTTGAGGGATCCCTCCATCAATTGCATAAAATAAATTCTCAACATTATTAATGTCATCAACATCAAGGACCAAAGTAATCTTGCCTGAATAAATTTTTCTGTATTTAACTTTATTCCCTTGATTATCGATTCGGATCGTAATACGAGGGAGTGCATCCTTTATTTCGGATATTACTTCTTGTTTACTTCTTCTTGTTACCTTCGGCTCAATCACCTTACTTTCAACATGGAGCGAAGTTTCATGATTTCTGTTAGATAGAGGTATTCTTAAGACAGCTGCTGTTTCATCTGATACGGGGAGGGGATCGAATTTCTCCTCTTGTAAAGAATTCTCATTGTAAGTTTTCACTGAAATGTCAGCTACACCATTATCATAAGAATTTATCTTAATGATCATATCTTCTTTAACATCTTCATTAAAATACACATACTTTGCTTCACCTATGCTAAAGTATGTAACACTATCATCTAAAGCGTGCGGGCTTATTTCCTCTATATTTGGATCGAATACTCCTGCAACATATCTATTCTCACTGTCCACAATAGTTGAATCAACGGGACACATTATTTTTGCCCATACACCTTGCTTGAAAAGATCTCTTATTTCCTCTTCATAAACTCCCTGCGGTATTGGGTATTCCTTCCCTCCCAAAGACCACTTAATAAATTGGATAATAGAATTTTCCGAGCACATAGTACTATGCTGAGCAGAACAATAGTACAAATTTGCAGCATGTGATGGAGTGGCACTAAACACAGGAACTACTCCGTCGCCATTTTCGAACTTGCAATCATTCTTAAACGGTAGACGTTTTTTTGTGCTTTCGATGGGAAGCCTATATAATGTGGGTTCTTGACAACCAATTAAATTGTCATGTTCTATGTGATCAGGTAGTTCTTGAAGCATCATTTTTTGTACAGGACTCATAAATTCATCCCAAACGTTAGCAGGGATACCATGAGTACTAACCATCTCATTATAAAAATTTTGTGCTCTCATTTGGACATCTGCGTATGAGACTATGCCCCCTTCTTCATTTGGAAATAGAAATTTTCCCTCATCATCATTATCATCAAAGTAATGTCTACTTGGCAGCAGCTGAAAGACAGACGGTAACTGTCGAGCTAACGCTCTTGTCTTTTTATCATTAAATGCCTCAAAAAGATTTGATAGGTCTTCGAAAAAACCAGGTTCACCAAATGATAAAGCTTTATAAGAGTCAGGTGCACCATGCCACGGTGTGCCTATAGTTATCAGCTTTTTCACCTTATCTGAAAGTCCATATTCCTTTAGCTGTAGTATGGCAATTTTAGCGATCATACCGCCCATACTATGCGCGACTAAATGAAGATTTTCATATTTTGCACTTAATCTGTTAATCTCACTTACAAGTAATTCAGCACTTTGAATAATATTGACGCGCCAATCATAGGAGAATAATTCTGCTTCCTCACTTGTAAACCCCTCGATGATACCTTTATATATCTTCTTTCGTTTTATATTGAACCCATTAACAACATTTAATGGAGATCTTGCTTCCATGAAATTATTTATGTTCAAAGATTGGAGATCTTCAAGATTCTTAGGAAACCACCTTTTGTTATCCCCTTCCCAAAGTTCACTCCCTTTAATTCCGGGAATAAATAATATATACGGATTTGATTCCATTGCACTTCCCCCTAGAATATGCCAGTAAGTCTAAAAGCAGATCTACACGACAAAAATAATAGCTATATAGGTTTAAAGTAGCATACAGAATGCACATCAGTCTACATAATTTGCCAATAAAGCTTTTTAAAGAAACCAAACAATAAATAACCTAAAATGATTTAGTAAGAACATTTGTTCTGTTTTAAAAAAAAAAAAGAAACTCCACCAACATTGAGCCAGTGGAGTCTTTTTTTACCGATGCTATCGGATTTAATAGTATATTACCACAATTATCCTTTTTAATCAACGTATTTCAACAACCGGCTAACTACGGTTCCCAGCTCCTCACGAGTAACTGCTGCACCTGGACGTGTACCGTCGAAGAATCCTTTATCCGTTACTTCCTTCCACGTCGTCTCAGCCCACTTGCTTGGTACGTTAATATCTCTCTCCTGTGTCACTGGCTTGTCCTCCTTAACTGGTTCACTCTTCTTTGAATACTTGGCTTTCAGCTCTGCAACCGTACCGTCAAACTCATTCAGATCCACTGCACCATTGATCCCGTCAACCTTCCGGTTACCTCGCGGCAAATAGCCGCCAGCCGCGCCATCGCTGTACTGCCAGAAATCCCAACGTGTCCAACCAGAAGCATCAGCAGGCGTTTGATTGCTGTAACGTGCAATCCACAGCGGATAAGATGACAAGCCGCTAAAATTACTGATGAACGCTGGGTATGTGTACACCAGCGGTTTAATCCCTGTAAGCTTGTGAATCTCTTCAAGAAACATCTTAGCCACGGCTGTAATCGTTGCTTTGCTATAGCCATTTTTATTTGATTCATAGTCCATCACCGGGGGCAAATCGAACTTTCCAATTCCTCCGGCATCTTGAATGGCTCGGTAAAAATTCTGTGCCTCAGCTTTGGCTACATCTACACTCCCGGCAGAGTCATCCACGTAATGGTATGCACCAACCAACAAACCCGCTGCCTTGGCATCCCGGACAAACTGCAGAAACTTAGCTGATCGGAAGGACTTGCCTTGTGTGGCCTTGACAAAGACAAAGGAGATCCCGTCAGCTGCAACCTTTTTAAAATCAATGTTACCGTTATGATGGGATACATCAATTCCCTGAGCATTGCCTGCTTTACGCGCTTGCATCTGTACCAGCTCCTTTATCGTTATCGTTTCCGCCCTTACCTTTTAATACTTCAATAGCTTGCTTAATTACTGCCGGGATAGGCGCTCCCATTTTGCCGCCATTTTCAGTAATAGACAGCAGTTCATTCGCAATATAGAAGAATGCCACCGTGTCCCTGAATAGATGGCCATCGCCCAGAATGCCATCCACTAAGTGGCCCACCGCTACCATGGCAAAAATAAAGACCTTACGGGCAATCCCGATAAGGCCAATTTTGCTTTTCAATCCCCCAACTGAACCGGCTGCCACTACTCCAGTTAAATAATCCAGGACCACGAATACAAGCAATACCCCCAACACTCCGGACCACCCTCCAAACAGATAAGACACTAACCAGCTACCTGCAGCTAAAGCCCATTTCCCCACGTTCTCCAATTTTCTATCCCCAATCTATTTTTTTGTGTAAAAAAAGCCCCCTGACCACTCCAGAGGACATAAAAATAGTGCACCACTTGGGTACGACTTACTTAACGTTTTCATTACTAATCAATTCTTCTCTTCCTTGTTGCACGAGATATGCATCAATCCCATCTTTTAGATCAGGCCTCCTCCCACATACATATTCGTATGAGTAGGCCCCTTCTATGATCCTTAGTCCCATGTATGCAGCCATTACGATCCTCCCATAATCATGTCATCCATCGCCTTTTTGATGATGGTTTGTTGCTCAGTCAATTCTTTTAAAGTGTCCTCAATGGTCCGCTGCTTCGTGTAATTGTAATACAGCTCTTTGGTCGCTAAGTTGATAAACAGGATCGGTAACATCCCCGGAATATCATCTGCGACAGGGATTTTACTATCGGTCAGGATTTCATTCTCCCCAGGGTCATCTACTGGGGAATGCGTGAGACCTAACACCATCGCTGTATTTTTTGACGCAGCGTGTTTGACTAGGATCATGTGAACCCTCCTTAAAATTTGAATGTCCAAGTTGACTCTGGATAATATGCGGTAGCCCTACCCTTGTAGGAGTCAGTACCGCGAACTAACGCCCTATGGACTAGCTGCATGGAGCTGGCGTTAAAATCACTTGCAAAAGCAGTCCATGCGGTTGACTGGATTGTGCGGTCTATTTGTGTATAGTAAAAACTTCTGTATCGCCTATTGATCGGGTCGATGATGATCTGCACAACATAGAGATAGTTGTTTACATTGCTACCAACCGATGAAGTACTTTGTATCCATATATCACGACCAGCAGCGTCCCTTAGCATAATCGTACTTAGGGCGTAGTTATCGGTATACTGACTTGTAATGGTGTTTAACGTAATACCTGAAGCGCTAGAGATAACGGTGAGCCTGTTGGATGGGACGTTTGTAATCCAGGTATCTAAATTGGCCCCGTTAGTTGTACCGTCCTTACCCGTCAACCCGGACAAGGTTAGCACCTCATTGGGTACGTACGATCCAGCTACACCCATCACGTTCTTGCCTACCAACAAGTTTTCGGGTTTTAAATCCGGTGTAGGGGTACATACCCATGAATCCCCTGTGTAATAGCCATCGGGTGGCATTAAGAAGGTTAAATCCCCAGCCCATACAGCGGATTGTTTTGCGGGTTGGTGATGGTTTTCGGCGCTGCGGTTAGGCATCATGCCCGTTCGGCCATTACCAGTAGCATTGCTAAACGTCGCCCCAGCCAATACTTGCGCCACTGTGGCGTTACCTGTTGCACGTATCACTCCAGCCATTTTGCTGATCAACTGCGTCCAAGTATCTGATGTGGATGCCGCTACACCAATGGCAACAAGCGCGGCAACCACATCCGCTTTTCGCTCATTGCCAAGCTGCTTTGCCGCTGTTGCCTCGTCATAGGCCTGCTTCACGGCATTTGCTGTAGCAGCTTCATCCGTCGCCGAACTACTGACGGAGTTATTCAGTTTGGTAATCCCGCGCGCTTGTGTTGAAGCACTGGGCAAGTCAGAGGCAGGATGTGTATGTGCTTTTGGGGCTGCATTGTTGCGTGTATACAGCTCGGCATTTGCCTGAGCAGAATCCCAGATTGCTTGCTTTGCGGCCGTGACGTGTAGCTCCGTATTGACAGCATGAGCATCCAGCGCTTCCTTGGATGCTACCCCGTTAGCCGCTGGATCGCTCTTAATGCTTTCGACCTGTGCAGCCAGCTCCTGGTCATTCTCGTACAGCGTTGTGATAGGGATGTTAAGCACATCTGCATGGCCTTGATCCGTAGTGACAAACTTTCGTGGCTCTTTAATTACCATTGGTCATTTCCTCCTTATCAGTAGATATCGTCGATCTCAAAAATGAACTCCATATCGCTGTCCTTAATTTTGTTGGTCATTGTTCGAATGGCTGTTAGCTTTCCGGCTGAATCAATCAAAGCCAACTCATTGATCGTTTTCCCGGCCAGTTCAGTTTCCGCAAGCGAACAGACATAACGAATAGCCGCCGGGGCAATAAATTCATAGTTGGTAATATCTTTTTGGAGCAGTTCGGCCTTTAAAGACTGCTCTGTACCATCCAGCGGAAGTGGCTTGCCTTCTGCGTCAGTCCCACCACTACCGAAAGCCATCTTAACCACCTTCGTCAGTGTACCGCCTTCGGCACGCGCTCGGGCCATCTGTTCACGTGCATAAGCAGTCGTAACGGTTAAAACTTGTTCTGCCACGATTACCATCCTCTCTAAACTTCCAGAATCGTTTCTGTCGAACTCAATGTCCGACTGCCGTCCAGTGTAACGCCGCCGTTCAGCAACCAGTAATTTTTACGTACCTTCACTACGCCTTCTTGCTTGTTCTCAATACGATGCCTGATCTTTAGCCCCATCTTATTAACATACCGCCTACGCCCTCCAGCCCAGCCAGACAAGGAAGCGGACCCGTTCAGCACTTCCAACCCATCCAAATACCAAGGTTTGCCACCAAAAAAGTGTACTCCTGACCGTAACCGTAACCGACTGCGATAGGAATGCGTGTGCTGAATAGGGGTATACACATGGACAGAAGTAGTAAAGGAAATACCCCCGCCTTTGTTCTCCGTCAAAATACTACGGACCGCCGCCAAGGTTTCGACGCTTCCAGTGTATTTGGCATCCAGTCGAACGCCTATGACCGCGGGGGCTTTGTCGTACACCTCCACCCCGCCGGACTCACCCAACTGGTAGGCAAGCAATTCCTGCAAGGCTACATTGTTCGTTTTGGGATTGAGCACCCACATGGTAAATCTCCGGCGAAAAGATTCAGCCAACTCGCCTGGACGTCTGCGCATACCAAAAAAGCTACCCCAGTAATCGAGCCAACGCCCTGTTGCCATATTACGGTCCAACTGCAGCAAAGCCAGGTCTGTGTCTTCCTCTGCTCTTCGTAACGTTCGATATACCGGATACATCCAGCGCCAAACGTTACTTGTAAAGGCGTTGAGCGTGGAGTTAATATCCTCATTAATTACCTCAATTAGAACCAGTTGCACAGAATCCGCTCTTAGTGTTTCTGGGGCCAACTTCGCCAAGTACCCCATGCCTCGTATTGCATCTAATAGTTCCAGTCCATCAATTCCATGCAAATTGATTGATTGCTTTTCCGGCAGTTTCAGGCGATAAGGCATACTATGAAAATATAAAGTTCCTTCGTCAACCGTCACCATGCTGTGCAATCCAGAACCACGCCCAAGCACTAAATATGGGACTTCTTTCGGTTGGATATTCCACTGGTCCCCTAAGTTATCAAGCAGTTTTCTCAGAACCTTCATGAACCAGCCTCCCGGTAAATTATCGGGAATTGTGGTACAAGCTTCTCTGTTTTGCCTGCTGTCGGATTCGAGTCAGACCAAGTTGCGCCACCATCCACGGACAAATCAAGCTTAACGTCATATATGCCCGATAATAGCTTTATGCGGGTTTCCAACTCAGTTTGTACAATTTCCTGCCCCTGTTTAACCCCGCTGAAATAGTCTCTAATCTCCCGCTCAATATCGATCTGAATCGTTGCAAGGGTCGTACCATCATCAAATTTTATAGTAAGACGGACATCGACCTGCTTGGTGGTAACGGAGAACAAATTTATCTGTATTCCAGCGGACTTGTATCCGTATACGGGCTTGCCGTTTTCATAATACCCGGTCAACGTCCGCTGAATGGCTGCGAACAATTCTGACGATGCAGTCCCAACCCCGTTCCAAACATATAGATCGACTTCTCCTTTTCGCGCAGGCAAATCCTCAAACGCTTGGGAATCCACCACGCGCTCGATTGCCAGCCCTGTTATATCCGTGAGTTGGACGGTAGTCGCTCCATATTCGATGCTCTGCAAGGTTCCCCGCGATAAAGAGGCAATGAATTTCCTGAAACGGTTCTTTTGCTCGTCCTGTGTCTCTTCCTCCTTCCCGTTGGAAAAGGAAGCACCATTAAATACCGTGTCAATTCCCGTTGGCTTGGATACAAAATCGGTAATGGTTTGGGCTTCTGTGTTACCGTCCAAGCCAGGTGTCAGGCAGATTACAGATACATCAACTCTCATTTTCCCAACCGCAATTACCGCATCTGAGGTGGTGCGGTAATTAATCGGTGCCTTGGAAGCTGTGGCCTGTGTTTTAAGCAACGTTCCAACTGGAACAAGGTAATTGGTATCGGCTGGTGTAACACGGCTAAAGGTGACATTTCCAGTCGCATAGATGGCTGGGAGCTTCGGAAAACCAAAGGCCGAATAAATCCCTTGTCCTATGGTATTACGCATGGCACGCCACGTTTTGTCGTAATATTCCTCCAGCTCTTTCCCGAACGCTTCCAGCATTGTCCTTGTACGGGACCCGATAGTAAAGTCCGTTATTTTAGTAGAAACGCCCCGTGACCAATCCACCATATCCTGTACAAGACTTTCCATAGTCTTACGTTCAAAAGCCAATAAAAACCCTCCTCTCTAAGCAGCAATAGCAACGCCAGATTGATCCACCTGTAATCCAATAATTTCCTGTCTGCCTGACACATCAATAGTTAGATAAACATAATATGCGGCCTGCTGAATAACGACATTGTCCACGGTAACGGCGTCTATTCGGTCCTCGTAATTAAGCGTCTCGTGGATATCCAGCTCGACAAGTTGGCGAATGTATGGAGCCTGAGCCAGTCCAATAAACTCATGGAGACGACTACCATAGGTTGGGTGCTGAGTCAGGCTACCACGCCGGGTTACCAGCCTATGGCTTACGGCCTGCTTTATATTGTCTATCCCCGCTACTGCCGCCCAGTCCCCGGTTTCATCTTCCATTAGATCGCCATCCGATGAAACCATTAGGTCTGTGCCGCCCAACGGCTCTAGTGTAGTTGTAACCGCCTGATCGCTGTTAATGTAGATAGTCTGGCCAGTAAGGCGCACCCGCGCATCTTTTCCATTGTTAAAGGGCTCCGGGTTAGTAATGGACAAGGAACCGGGATCAGAGTTGGACCGGACAGACCCAGACAAAACAACGCTATTTGCAATGGTGTTTCCAAAGCTCCCTGGCAATCGACTGCGGACATAAAAATAACCCTCCGCTACACCTGCAGCAAGGGTCGTGTCTTCCACCAGCTCATATACTTTTTGTACACCTTGAGAATCCACATCTGTCATGAATAAGGAACCAGCATAAAACGTGAGTGGCCGTGTAGCCGACTGTCGCCTTACTAGCAAATACCCGTTTGCATACAGCGTGTAATATGCCTCACGGCTGGTCATGGTATATGGGTACTCAAGGCCGTTATAGTCTGCAATATCCTGCCACGGTACATTGTACAGCACAGACAAACCTTGTATGGTATCCGCATCATTAAGTACATGCTCAATCATAGGCCATCATCCTCCGAGCTTATTGCTGTCGGCTCCCCGATTACGTTCGCGCTACTATCGGCGGCTAATGTACGCAGCTTGTACAGCATTGTCAGGATTGACCGCAGCTCCAACAACAAGTCAAAGGGGATGCTAGCAGCGGAAGCCAATCGACTGCAAGTATCTCGACACAGCATAATATACTGCTCTAGCTCAGCAGTATTAACGTCCACACGATCATATACAGCTTCGTTATAATCCGACAGTGCCGTATAGGCCCTCAAAGCATAGGCGGCAATATCCTCTATGTGCTGTTGTTCTTCTCTAAGCACCGGGAAATTTACATAAGTCAATTCTTCCTCAGGCAAATAGATAGGCTCCAACATCGCATCATCTCCTTTGTGTGAGCTTATGAAGGAGCTCTCCGATATTGGACACGCTAGACGACAAGCGCCCGGCCATAGCCGACGTAGAAGGGTTGCGCTTGAGGTAATCTGTGGCTGCTTCCCTCCGCGTTTTGGTCAGACGGCGCAGGCACGTAAAACGAAATTCGTAACGGTATAATAACGGCTCCGACTTACTCCGCTGGAGCCTAAAGTTTTGCGGGTGGATCTCGTAATACTCATTGTCTTCCCAGTTGTACCAATACAACGCGTGCTGCGGATCGTTGGCCTTTAAAAATTTCCGGTAGATATGAGCACGGAATTTTATAAACTCCTCGTACCCATCCATATTTTTGTTTTCCGCAGATGTCCGCTTGCTATATCCCGTTGTGCCGGACAAAGTTACTGTAGGCAGTCCCAAACCAAAGTCAGGCACGTATGCCCCTCCAAGTGTCTGTACAATATTGCCGCGTCCTTGCTCCTCCTGAGTAAAATCAGACGGATTGACCAGTAGTGTGTGCAAAGTAATAGATCCGGAATTCCCGCTTGGCAGCGTCTTACGAAGTTCAAAGGTCATACGGTAAAACTTTTTCTGATCGCGGGTTGAATCCTTGACCAGTGCCATAACAATCATCCTTTCTCTACTGCTATATCCCCTTTCGGTAGTTTGAATATCGCCTTGCCCGTTGGGTGGAAGAACTCAAATCCTCCGGCAGATAAATGGATATAGGCTGGCGCTTCATCTGGAACTGGACAAGATATTTCTACACTTCCCGGCGCCACCCTCAAGGTAACAGGCGGGTTCTTCCCCTCTTTATCGGTGGGATAGCTCAACAAAGCGTGATCAGGGGTCAGCTCCACATAGGCACGCTGGGATTGCTTGCTATCGTCCAGCAAATGTCCCTGAACATCCTTATCGGCTATGCCGTCTTTTACACCTATTTCATACACGGGTAGCTGAAGCTTTACCAGATCCCGCTTAACGGTAATAAAGTTGGTTCCGTAGCTGCTGTTTCTCAAAAATCCAGCCAGATACGGAGCATCCTTTCGGTTATCCAGATAACCTACAATCACGGTATCCCCCTCGACTGGCTCCCTGTCCAGCTCGCCCATAACCCACACAGGAACGGGTTGACTATAGTCCAAAAACACGACCTCAATACGTGCGTATTTTCCATAATCTTTGGTGCTGGTAACCTTCGCCAGCCGGGTAGCACTAAACTCGGGCATTCGGTTTGTCGTCTTTCCTCCAAGTGCAGCTTGATCTTTCACGACTACTTTCCTCCCGGTATCTTAATAACCTGTCCAACATAAATGTATTTCCCGTGTTGGGAAGCATTTCGGCCGTCTCGCTTAATTAGCATGTTCTTATTGGCTTCCCACAGCTTGGTCCAGTCGTCGCCTTTACTGTATACCTTGGCGGAGATACTCCATAGACTATCACCCCGCTTGACGGTATAAAAATCGGCTTTGACCTCTGCCGCTGTCTTAGCGGATGCAGGCTTTTTATCGGTAGCCTTGGCCGCCTGCGCCGTTGTCGCTCTGGAAGCTTTAACTGCGGGTTTGTAATTACGGCCACGGGTAAGCTGCAACGTTGTGGTCCATCCATCGAATACATTGAATGTCTGTGTTACAGATTCTACGTAAAACTCTTTCATAATCCCAGGCGCTTGTAATTTTTGCCCGATCTTATAGCTACCTTTACCACGTACAGTCATGGAACCGTTCAGGAATTTGTGATTATTTTCAAACCACTCCTTCAGCTTGAGCGTATATGCCTTGCTCATTTGTTCCAGCTTGGTCGTGTCCTCCGGCTTGCTCGGATCTATAGCCAATCCTTCTATCTCAATCTCCAATGGCGAAAGGCCATATCGCTCGACAGCAGACTTGTTCATAACAGGCGGAGCAACCCTTTTTAAGTCAAACCCAAACGGATTAATCGTGGTCCCAGCCCAAAACAGGTTATAGTGCTCATCGTCGCTATAGGACAAATCCTCGTCGATCACGTCTTCAGCAGTTACCTCATGAGTTAAAAGCTTGTCCCAAGCGTCCTTTGAAAAAGGTGTATTCCGTAAAAAGACGGACACCACACTGTTGTCTTTGCCGAAGGGAAAACGCGGAAACGGGTAGTAACCCTCTCCCTTAGGAAACTTGGCCTTTGTCTGATCGCTGGACTGCTCAATAGTTTCATTCACAACCCTCGGCTTTGTACCCGGATTCCATGCTTCTAGTGGCTCACGAACATCGACAAACAGCTCCGTAAATGGCTTTGTGGAAGTCCGCTCCATAAGATTCCAAAGAGAACCCTCATAACGATCCAGCGTGAAGAATTGTGGCAAAAATACCGGGACAGTGGCAAAGTTATACCTGAGTATATTGGTAACATCGACCTTCTTCGCGACTGGCTCCGCCTTCTTCTCATCCCAAACAGTCCACTTTACGCTGTTTAGCTTCGGCAAGATAAAACGCATAATGACATCCAGAATTACAGCGGGGCTACCCTTAGCGATGCTCTCCGACTGAAAATATTTAGCCATTGCCAGCCAACCGTTTTCAGTCAGGAAAAACTTATCGGTACCGCCAGATATCTCGGGATAAAATTTAATATTGGACTTAATAAGCACCTTACCAAAGTCCCGCGCCTGAATGGATGTTGTCATGCCATTATCTACGCTGCGGGTCCGCCGAACACGATCCACCAAGCCGACCATGACCGTAGATAATTCCTCGCCCTTGATCGTCTTATATCCCATCTGCACAACCACAAGGTCGTTCGGCATAATGAGTTGCGACCGGAACCACTTGTCTCCAGCAAGGACAATATTCATGGTTCCAGCAGGTGCATCAAGCGTTTTCTGCGTAGTAACGGAAAGCACTTGGCTGGTAGGGTCTTGGCCTGTATCTTCCGTTAAGCTACCTTTAAGCTGGTAGCAGGCCTTATCCGTATGAAAACTAACACGGATAATAGGAACATACCTCTTGCCCTCCACACCGCCGACTGGCGCCCAATTATAACGTTCGATCATGAGTAGCCCGCCTTTACTGGCGACATTCGCAGCCGCTGACGCTCATTTTCCGTAACAAACTGCTTAACAAGTCTCTCGATCTGAGATTTTGCAGCAGTGTTCAAATGTTTGGCTCCTTCGCCTGAAATATTAAGATTGACGGTGATCTCGGATTTATAGCGGATTTCCCTCGGCCCGGATGAAGGCATATACCCCGTGTCGCTATCACCTGATCCAAGTGATTTCAACAAATCCTCAGGATTCATCAGTTTCCCCGACTTATCCATATAACCCAGATGTAAATGACTGCCTGTGGTGCTGTACCCGCTACCCGCAACTCCTGGCGCCCCACCTACATTCCCGATATAAGACCCTGATTCGACTTTTTGACCTACACGGAGAGATGGGTTGACAGCTGATAAGTGGCTGTAAAAATATGTGCTTCCATCAGACATGCGAACACCAACTTCAGTACCGCCTGCCCGTGTATTTTTTGTACCATCCTCATCAAGTTTCCCTCCGTCGTCCATCTTTATAAAAGAAATGGTCCCTCCAGTTAACGCCTGTAACTTGTCTCCCTGAACCCCTTTTATATCTAAACCTCTGTGAGGTTTCTTCCTGAAAGATTCCTGTTGTGCGAATTTACTCGTTATGCGGCTACTCCAATCAGTAAAAAAACCACTTCCGGAATCTGGGGAAATACCACCCGTCAAATCATTTATGATCTCAACTACGCCTTTGGACCAGTAGTTATTCAAATTGTCTGGGTCGTTGCGCGCGCCAATAGGAGCATATTTCCTTTGGACATCGGTTATTGTATCTATTCCTTGATCGACATAATTGACTTTGAGGTTACGCGCCATTGCCGTGATCCCGGCATCAATGGAGGGGAAATTCAGCGGCCCGCTTCCATTTGGATTCATCATGCCGCCTACATTATTACGCGTCAGAACTGCCGCAGATGTACCGTTGCCTGTTTCATGCATCGCAATTGCCGCCAATGCAGCCGGATCAATGCCGAACTGCAAGCCAGCTTGTACAAACTGAGCACCCTTGCCTGCAAGCGCACCACCCAGATTTTTGTTGAGTTGTTCGGCGCTGATCCCGCTCATTGACGTGATTTTTGAGGATATGCTGTATTCCCCTAAGAAACTCGGGACGGTTTCTGGCGAACTTGTCGCCATACTTTGCTGCCAATTTTTAAACTCTGCTAATACATCCGTAGCCCAATTTTGCACCGTGTACAGCATGGAACGGAAAATCCAGATAGATTTGTCTACCAAGTCCTTGCTGTTGCGTTCCATTGAAGCATATTTCGTCCCGGAGTTACTCTCCATCTCGTCAGTATTACGTTCCATCTGTTTGAAATTGTATTTACCAAGAACAGACATGTCTTCGATGTTGCGGTTCACTTGCTCGGGCATACGGCCTATATCACTATCACCAGAACCGCCGAAAAACTCGCTTGTGAATATCTTCGCAGCTTGTTCAAAAAATCCGCCTACCCCTTCTGCAAAGATATCAACCGCAGGCTTTTCTACTACACCAAGTTCTTTGGCGTTCTTGAAATACTGGCTGTTGTATTCAATAACCTTCTGCAGTTCATCATCCGTTAATTTTCCGCCATTAATAGCCTTTTGGCGCAGTTGAGCTCCTTCTGATTCTTTTCTGCTATCCTCATATTTTTGATCCCTCTCTAATTCCCTCATGTACTGTGTTTTTTGTTGGGGTGTTCCTGGGAGATCATCTATCACCGACTTTTTTGGGGTGGTGTCCATTCCGAATAAATTCAAAAAGCTATCCACCAGTCCCCCATCCTCATTACCAAATAGTCGAGTCAGCGCTGTTCCTAAATTCCCAATGGATAAAGTTGTGGCAAGTCCTTTGAGGTTATCATTCATAAACTTGAGGATTGCATCTAAACTCGCATTTCCAGTTCCACTTCCTTCCTGAATAGCTTCAATGACGGAAGTAGCTCCCTCTTTCATCCCCATAACAACTTCCACTAACTTACTCCCCGCTTGTTCCAAAGCGTGTTCAAAGCGAGAATCCGTATCCATATATCCTTGTCCCTGAGTTCCTTGACGCTCCGCATCATACTTAGCTCCCGAATCAATGGAACCATTCTGCAAAGCTTGCAACTGCTCCGGGTTGAACACGGACAGTCCTTTAGTCGCATCATAAAACTCTGATGCTTCGCGTTTGGTTGCTGCGTAGCCGCCATCGGTAAGCCAACGTTGCATGATGCGTTTTGTTAACTGCTCATTACCGCCTGTTTGGGATCGGACGTACTTAGACATAGCCGGAACGTTATCGGCGTTCAGCAAACCGTCCTCAAATGATTGTTCAAGCCCAAAGAGATCCATGCCTCCGTATTTTTGGGGGCTATACTCTCGCAATGCTTGAACTCCCATCCACTTCCAGTCATCGTTCCCTGGACCGAATATGCCACCTAAGCCCGAAATGAGATTGCCACCTTGCGCGCCAGTCAGTTGCATCATGCCTTGCTCTGCACCAATGCGATCAAGTGTAGTCTGATAGGCTAGGAGTTGCTTGGAGCTACCATCTTTCAGCGTCGTGTTCATCGTCTGTAGCAATGCATTATTGGTCTCCATCACTTCGACGACACGCGCTGTCATTCCGGATCTCGCCAAACTACCCGCAATTGCATCGGCAAACCCTTTTGGAGTCTGCATGCCGCCTGCAGCGCGGTTATTCCCGGAAACACTAGCGACTTCAGACGTATCTAAACCGTATCCACGTCCAAATTTCAGCATGCCCTTCAGCTCTCCGTCACTGATATTGCCAGCAACGCGACTGTACTGGTCCAAGAACCCCCAAGTGTCTGCAGCGCTATATCCCATCCGATCAGCACGGCCAGTAGCAGAAGCACGGTCCCACATATCGACAGCTTGGCCACTCCATCCAGCTTGACCCCGCATACGCTGTGCGAGGTCAAGAGAGGTTGTTTGCCGAGCATAGGCTGAACTGTACATTTGTGTTGCGACTCCAATGATGCTGCCAAGACCCACTAGACCAAGTGCAAACTTCCCCGCTCCCAAAACACCAGATAGTGCACCACCCATAAGTCTGTTAGAACCGCCAGTACTCTCAGAATCTTCACTCGCGCTTTTACGTATAGAACCAGCGCGAACAGGGCTTTGGCGGTAGCCACCAGCTTCCTTTGAACGGATGCTATAAAGACGCTCAGCAGCGATCAGTTCTTTTCGAATTACATCTAGTTGACGTTCCCGCTGCTGAATATTTCGCTTGATCTCTTCGCGTTCCCCCCGCTGAGCCGTTTGCAACTTGCCATACAAGGACTCTATGACGTCGTTGTGCTTGCGAAATTCTGCATCCAGTTCCCGCATCGTCCCCAGGAATCGTGAGCGGAATACATCTAATGCTCGGAGTTGCTTTTCATCAAAGAACCCCCCGCCTCTGGCTCCTCTATTAACAACAGAGGAAACACCTTTTAAGTCCTGTTCCAGTTGCTTCAAACCTCGTTGGAGTTGCCCAAATTCGCCTTTTGCTGACACGCGAATCGTTTGTTCTTTTGCCAAATTATTACCTCCTTCCTACTCGATGTCCTCCCAATCACTATCATCTCCCATTGAAGATGATGGGGTTGCTGCATAGTCGTATGAAAGTTTTCCATCTTCTTCTTCAGTTTCGTCTGCCCATTTATCGAACTCAGGATCGTCGTATTCTTCTGATTTTCCCTCCCGGGCCTTTCGATCAATTTCCATATGTTCGAATTCGAGATCAATTTGTTCTGGCGTCATACTCAATATGCGCGGATCAGTTGGAGGCAGTCCGCCGTAGACGTACTTACGGAGTATCCACAGTTTGCGCTCCTGCGGCAGTTTTGCTATGGTCTTCAGATGCAGTTCGAAAACCCTTGCGAAACTGCGCCTCCCACATCTGGTGCAAGCCGAACACGTGGAACAGCAGGTCTGGCTCCGTGATTTCCTTAAGCTTCAGCAGACTCTCAGGTCGTTTATACAGAGCGACGTCGAGGATGGAAATGATGTGCGCCATGAATAAAATGTCTGCATCAACGAGACCGACATCTTGGACGCCTGCCTCCCGTAGGATCTCCGATTTAATAGCACCGGACTTCATTAGATCGGCCATCGTCAGTTTCTTGAACACGAGTACACCTGTGTAATGATTGCCCTCGGCAGAAGTGAAATCTAAGAGTTCGCCTTCCTTCAGTTCTCCACCAGCTCTGACCTTTTGTGCAGCTTCAATAGCTGTTTGAGCAGCGGCTTGTTGCTCTGGAGTAAATTCGGACATAATTGATCGTCTCCTTATATTTTGAAATGTGAATAGCCCTCTCCGAAGAAAGGGCACGGTTGATTGGTCATTTGGTTTCTGGCGTACCGTAGTCAGCGGACAAGTATTTCCAAGTCGCATTTTCGCCAGACATGGCGTTGGCGCTGAAATCTTCGGACGACTCGGACAGGGTGCAACTACGATACACAATGACAATGTCACCCGTGTATTTATCCGTTACCTCAATATCAATTACGTTCATGTTCAAAATACCAGCTCCATAACTGGACAAACCCAGCTCAGCTAAGGACTTCTTACGGATTCGGTATTTCTCCAGACTGATGCTTCCATCAACTTTCAGTGGCACAGACTCTTGTGGCATGATACTTCCAATCTCGTATTGATTTTCCGTACCAAAGGAGCGGTTACCACTCAACCGCTGGCCCCGGCCTACTTCGATTCCGCCGATTTTCAAACGTACCGTGTGTCCTGCGTGAGCTGGTTGGTCTTTTACAATACTCACTGGATGCCCTCCTTTTCCTTATTACAAACTGACATGAGTTGTAATCAAAAAATTATTGATTGGCAGTGTCGGTTTACCTTCCCACTCTAGCCAAAATGCAGTACCATTACGTGTGACTTTAGTAGACTCTGGTACAAATCCTCGTATCCAGCCGTTTTTTTGGAACTCTGCGATGAGAGATACCAAGTCGTTATAGATCGTGACCTCGATTCCTGCCACGCCTGCCTTGCCTGTGTATTTGTTTTCGAAATATGTTTCGACGTTATCGCTCATGTCGTCCGCGAGGGTTGCAACCGAAAGCTCGGCTTTAGTCAGATCATCACTCGGGGAGAGTGTCACACCTTGAACAATACGAAAACCCACATTTTTCACCTGTTCGACAGGGCATATGTGGGCTTCTAAAATTTCTTCAATTTCCAAACCAATGTAGACCTTCTCAAGTCCATCGAACTTGACGGACTTGTATGTGACAGGCTCTTGGGATGCTTGTCCAGCCCAAAGACCTGCAATAGCAGCTGCCATGTAATACCCAGGCTTAACCACCTTGTTGCCGTCACTATCCGCTACGAGAGGGCAAGGAGTCACTAGCATCCCGCGCTCAGTCGGCATGGCCGCTGCCATTCCCTTGATCTCTTCGATCGTTGCACCTGGCTTGTGTCCGTAAAATGCGCGACGACGCTTCCGGTTCTTAACACTCGACATGAATTCGATATGTGTGTCTACCTTGGCCCAGACAGCTGCCTGCGTCGTGAGCGGGATGATCCCAGCCGTGTCCTCTGGCTGTAGTAGGTCAATAGCATCTTGCCATTGTGTATCCGTTGGCGCTGTTGCCGGGGCAGTGACTTTAACGGGCACAACGCCGATTAAATCTGCTCCGTGCCTCCAAGATACCTTCATGACCTCCAGCAGCTCACCTTCACCGACAGCCGCAGCCGCCAGCTTCGGATCATTGAAATATGAGACTTTCCCCTTCGGCAGCATATTCCCCGCCGGAGGTACACCGATCACGGCCAACACTTTGTTTGATCCCAATGTGACGGGGGTCATTTCGCTTGAATCCACAACCGAATAAGCCCCTGGTCGCTTGATGCTAGCCCCGCCAAAAGAAATATTAATGCTCATAGTTTACCTCCTATTCATATTGTGCCTGGGACTGTTGCTCCAGAGTTGCAGTCCACTGCTCATCCGTTTTATCTTTCAGTAGTTCAGGGTTGGACCGGGCTTCGTATCGAAAGCTCGCTACCAAGCCCATATGGACTTTGACGCGGGATAAATAATCTTCCAGCGTGACCGCTTCGGCAGCCTTCTTTTTTAACGTTTCTTGAGCAGGCTGCACCTGCTCTTTTTTGGTATCATCCATCAATTCTTCCCCCCCCTCTCACGGTAAATCCGCTGATCGCCTCGACGTGCTCGGTTACTTGTACGTCAAGCGGATTAATGTACGAAATGACAATGCTTGCCCAATAGACCGGGAACGGGGCTACTTGTCCGGTAAAATCACTCTCGTCCTTGCCTGAATCCATGCTGAAACTCAAAAGGCCTTTACTTACTGCCACTGGACGAAACAGCATAAGCAATGCCTTAAGAATCCTATAAGCCCGCTCACGTTCATCCGCATTGGTATGCCAAATACGCACTTCCATGGACTCCTGAAAGTGCGTACTGTGAATTTCGCTATATTGGAGTTCGGATCGGTCAAAATCCTCTCCGCCGAAGTCACCCAGTATATGAGCTGCTTCGCTGTCCGATACTCGATTGATGCCCACACAAGGCAACTCCACTTCTGTTTGCGGATCGGCCTTGAAGACGTTCATCCGAACTTCGTTTTCTTTGAATCCTTTTTTTAAAAACTGGAGCAGTTCCTCTTTTACATCAACACTATTGAACTCCACGAAGTCAATCGCCTCCTAAGCCGATAGCGGCCAGGTCTTGCTGGAACCCCTGTAAGATCATCTCCTGCACCTGTTCGCGTGTGTTTTCAAGTACCGCATCACGGATCGGTTTCGGCTTGATCGCTGGACGCATCCAGCTTTTAGGGCTTGAGTTTTCGGATAGTCGCCGGAAAGTAAGATACTGCTCTTGTCCAGGACGCCCCATCCTCACCAATCCTTGATATTTACCAGCCTTCCAGCTGTATCCTGCGCCTGGATGCGCGCCCGTGTGGCTCCTCTTGCCTGTCTCATCCTTCCGGATTCTCCCACCCCATGAATAGGTGCGGGTCGGAAGTGGAGCTGTAACTCGGCTGATTTGTAATTTTTTCGCCTGCTGGTGAATCGATTTAGGCATGGCAGGCATTGTCCTGGTTCCTGGTGCGCCGTGGCGAAAAGGAACCGTGATATACTTTTCACCTTCCGCACCAGTCTTAGCTTTCGGGGAACCCAACAGGCCAGGCTTCATATCCTTTGCTGCTTGCCCATCCTCAATAGCCGCTCCATGAGCTGAGGTTGTGAATACTTCTCCTGTCAGATCGTCAGGGAACCGCAACCCGGCCTGGATGCTGCGGACATAGTCACCCGTTTGAACACCAACACGAAAACTGCCGCCGCTGAAATTCACCTGCACACCTGATGCGTACTGTATCCACGTCTGCTGAATCAAGTCCATCGTTGCGGCTTGTACAGCAGCTCGTGTATACGGCAACCGATGTCGCCTTGAGAGATTGGCAAGGATGTTATCAAGAGCTGGCAACTCAGCCTGTATCGACACCATGCTCATGTATCACACCTCCAGGGTAGTAACGAAGTACCACCGTCCGGGGCAAATCCTGATTATTCTGGTGACGAGGTCGAGGCAAGACCGCGTAAACAGTGTAGACCGGACGATGCATGTACATAACACTATATTGCGCCCCTGCTGGGGGCTGATTGCCTATCCAGACGATTGTTGCCCCCTGAACCTTATAATCCCCGGCAGCATACGGCGTCGTTGTGGCGGTGTCAGGATCGTGCATTCGGACGGACAAGACCTTCGTTACTTTTGGATTCAGCAGTGTATCCGCTGGCCGCCCGTGCAGCTCGGTGTCCCGCATGAGCACTTCGGACGTTTTTACTTCATCGTCGGTCAGTGTCACCACATCACCAGCACCAATGTTAAACATCGGGACTGGCTCCCAGCCGGAACGATCAAAGACTCCCTCCGGTGTGCGCTGATACATATTGGCTGGTACGCTCATCAAGGCGTCCCCAGCCTCGAACATCCCCGCGTAAGCCAAGTAGTCCTTGGTTGTGGTCACACTCTGTACAAGAGCACGGCAAGTAAGGGCTGGCTCATAAACAAAGCTTGTGCCACCACAAATTGGACAACCGTATCTCGGCTGTCCGCTGTCCAAGTTAATGCAGGAGCACCGGACAGATTCCTGCCACAGCACATCGCGGCCATGGCGGGCGATCAGATCCTCGAATTTCTGTCCGGTGACTTGAACGCTAGTCATCAAATTCCTCCCATCGTGAAACCGCGCATCTTGGTCCTAGCCCCACCAGCCTTTGGGTCAAAGAAAGAGTCAACCTCTTGTTGGAGCTGTTTGATATGCGCCGAATAAGTGCTGCTTGTCGCTGAAGCAGTCGTTTGGACTGACTCGACCACTCCATCCAATGATAAAGAGTAGTTTGCAACACCCGCCAATACAGCCGTACCTGCCACGCCAAGCGTTGCGATCGCCGCCTGCTTGCCTACCACGGCTCGGATGTCTTCCGTTAACTGCTCTTTGGTCAGTCCAGCGGTGTAGTCAACGTGGAATACTTGGGGCGTTCTGGACATCATTCCGACAGCAAAAGGCGCTGAGTTGTACCCGGTCGGATATCCGCCGAGCATAGGCACCCCCACACCCTTGGTGGCAACATGTAATTGCCCTGATTTCTTGTACAACTTAATCCAATCAGGGTGCTTCATAAAATCAATGCTGATTTGCCCAACGTAAGCTACCAGCTTGAAATCAGCCAACTTGCTTACATATCGCTGCCTCAGTTGCAAAAAACCAAAGTTCTGCCAGCGCTGTGCGTCGTAATCATACGGCGGTTCTTCGACTTCATAATCTTCACCCTGCTCCAGCCCTCGCGCTTCTGCGTTGCAGCGAATGACGGTGGGCTTGAGAAAGATACCAAGCTGCCGCTCAGTATCCTTAACAGCCGCCATCAGAAGTTCGAGTATATCTCGGTCATCCATCGGCTGGCCGTATTGGTCAGTGAGGGGGAGCCCGAAGCACCAACGTCGACGAACTTCGGCTGGGGTGGGCAATCCCACAGAAGAACTGTAGGTGATCTCCCCCGTGCCTGGATCTTCAAACGATTCATAGTACGAAATGATAGGCATAGTGATTATTCCGTAGCTGCAGGGGTATCAGCTGGCGGCTGAGATGCTGAAGACGGGGCTTGCTTTCCCTTGGCCGACTCTTTCTTTTCTTTCCCAGGCTCCTGAGCTCCCTTTCCTTCCTCAAGGTCCGAAGCTTTTGGCTTACATTCAACATATCCCGGAATACTCAGCAATACTTCCCCGATGATCTCGTCTACCTCCGCAATGCCGCGCTTGTCGAAGTGGACAGTTTCATCAAGCACAACAATGTCAAGGGGATATTCTCCTTGTGTCTTGCGAATCATCATATCACTCAATTGTTTCAGCTCCTTTTTTAAGAAAAACGAATGCAAAAAGAGAGGAACAATCCCTCTCTCTACTAATTTGCGTGCACTGGTCGGATGGTGCCATAGCTCTCCGCGCCATAACTTGGATCGTACAGTTCGCGGTTGCTGTTCACGCCCAACTTCCCGACATTTTTGAATACGACAATACGTCGTGGATTGTAGACCTGTAGCATACCGAACAGTAGAATCATGAACTTGCTGGTCGTATCAACCAAACCGAGCGGAACGCGCATCAGATCAGCCAACTTTTTGAAGGCCAACACATCGTCAGGGTCATTATCGATCAAGAAGCAATATTCCGTGCCTGGAATATCCTCTCCGTTATCAACCAATACCTGATTCGTGCCAGTTCCTGCGTCTGTGAATTCAGTCATGAACTGTGCACGTTGGGGATCGGAGTAGTAGCCGCGGTACACTTTATAGCTCTTGGCTTCCAGTTTAGGATCGCCATGAAGGACACGCGGGATTGTGATTTCCACTTTCTGGCCAGCGGCAACAGCGATAGCCCCTGTTGGGACAGGAGCCGACTCGCCAGCTACGCCCTTAGCACTGACGAAGTAGAAATAAGTTCCTGCATCTAGCTTGGACGCGGAATCTTCTGTCGCTACTGCAACCGCCGTTGCAGGAACTGCTGGGGAATCCTTTTGGCTGACTTGTTTCGGTGCGCCCTCAGATTTAAGAAAGCGATCCGCGACGAAGTCGATATTAGCAGCATTGGCGGCATAACCACGTACAGGCTGACCCATACGAACATTGCTCCCAATATCGACGATCCGTTGTCGCCCAGCCGGGCCAACAAATAACTTGGAGAAATCCTTGTGAACCTGATTTGTCAGGTACAACTGTAGCAAGGCGCTGCCGTAGTTATCACTGATGATTGTAGCGGCATCTTCCAAAATTTCCTCGCTTAGCGGCTTACCACGCATGTCGATAATGTGCTGAGTTGCATACGGTTTTCCGCTAACAAATCTTTTGACTTGGGCAAGAACGCCGTCAATAGCGAGGGGATTATTGCTGCTATCACCAAAGTAGAGGTTTTTATTCACTTGTTGAAGCAGCCACATTGTACCGTTTCGCGTCTCAGCGGCAACGGCGTCGCCCACACCGACGGTATTCACCAATTGAGCTGGAAGGGTCGTACCGCGAGTCACGCCCATAAATTTGACTAATCCAGCTTGACGGATGTAGTTGCTGTCTCGTTCGATTGGCCGACCGCCCTCAACGATGAATGGATCTCCATCGCTTCCGTAAGAGTCAAGTACATTGAATTCTTCGGTCGTACCACTCGCACCCTTCTTGCCAATGTTTTTCCAAAGACTGAGATGTTCTTCCTTCGCTGTGACAATACGAAGGGTTGTTTCAAGCGATTGCGGCTGAATCGCTGACATGTCGCCGTATACTCCTGGTGCGTAAGCTGCCCCTGGTCCACCTGTCCCCATTGCTTTGACCAACGCTTCAAGGTCTTGCTGCGTCATTTGGCCGAAGCCATCTGGCAAATTCGTGAAATCCATGCGTTATTCCCCCTCTCTTAAAGCCCCAATTGTGTCTTGACGGTAGCTGGCAGTGCCAAGCGATCCAGCGGAGTGCCTGTTTCAAAGCGAATGACCTCGCTGCCGGCCAACTCACCTGCCTCGAAGGATTTTTCGAGCACACCCAGCACTTCTTGCTTGGTCATTTCTTTGCCACCCTCTGGACGTGCGATCGTGGTCAGATCACGCTGACCCAGCACGCTCTGGCGTTGCTGCGGCTGATTCAGAGACTTGCGCAGTTCCACATTCTCTGCGCTGAGGGTGTCCAGTTTTGTCTCAAGTGATTTGATGAGTACAGAATCTTCGCCCTGCTTCTTGATCAGTAGCGTAAGCGACTTCTCAAGTCCTCCCAATTGAGCGCTGATGTCTTGCGTGCTTTGTGCTTGTTGCTGCTGTTGATTGTCTGCCATAGGTAATCCATCTCCCTTAGTAAATGATTTGACCAACTCCGCGTAAGTCATGGTGTTGACCGGATTCATTGTGAGAACCACATTTCTCAGAACTGATTTAATGATTTTTCCTGTCTGGCGGTCCCGTTCCACGACACCGCCCTCAATGCTCCAGCCGACCGATCGACTGCTTTGAGATTTCTGTAAATCTTCAATCGCGACTACCGCTTGCATCGCCAGATCACGATTAGCAAAAAGACGTCCTTTGACAAAGACGCCATTGACTGATTTATTCAATGTTGGATGTTCAAATTGTCCGATCTTAACTTCTACTGGCTCCCCGATAAATTGATTCGGTGCATTACCGTGTTCCCACTTGATCCACCCTTTATCAAGAAAATAGTTCGTGTCCATCCCTTCCGGGGAAATACTGTCTTGTTGCTCGTCTGTGTCGTCGCTGGAGATGACGCCTTGAACGATATAATCGCCTTTATCATCCACTTCCACGGACTTCGAAAGCGGAACGAACAATCGAAAAGTGTCCTGAATCTCTTCCAAGACTATTCACTCCTTCCCTATTCAGTTTGGTTCTGTTTGGTTCACCCTCCTAGTGCGCACCCATCGATGGCGACAGTGCGGATGTAACGGACAACATGGCCACCACTCGGACGCCTTGCGCCCAATATTGGACTTACCTGGCCAGATGTATTTAAACCCATCCGGCATAGAGCCAGCGGATGCGACGAAGGTTTTACCTTCAAGCAGCTTCTGACAATGCGGGCAGGCACCAGGAACCGTAGCTACCTGTATCTCGTCACCAGGGTCCAACGCTGCTAAATAAGCGTCATTTGTCGCCATAGCCAGCTCGGTAATGGCAACACGACGCCAGTCCCTATTCTGATCCCCGTATGCATCAAATAGCGCTTGGGATAGCTTGTTCGCCCCCCAGCGCTCCTTTTGAGATTGGACAATCAGTTCCTTTGCCCCGGCACGATGGTTATCTGTAATTTGGCTCACCTTTGACGCAGCGTGGACGACAGATTGCTCAATCCCTTGCAATTCCTGCGAAGTCAAAGGCGGAATTTCTTTGTCCGGCAGCGGGTACGGCTCTTTCTCGGCCGCTTTTAACGATGTCGGAAGTCGTTGTAACACGGATGCCACCTGAAGTAGATCCTGGTCAAGTACCCTGCCTACCAACCCCGCTTGCAAAATGTATTTTTCGGCAATCTTGTCGATACCCGCATAATTATCACGGATATTCTGGTCCACTTTACGGATCAAGTCCAGGGTGGCGTCGCTCCCATATTTCAGGGTTTTAGTCGTTCCTTTGGAACGCATCTCCTTGACCAAGTCACTAATTCGCCGCTTGTCCCCCGGGCCTTTTTGCAGATCCTCTACAGGCAAGCCCAACAAAACCAGTAATGACGCCAGCATATGATGTCCCATGTCATCAAGCTCGGTGTAAAAGCCATCCTCAAGGGTCGCGATTAGCGGATCATCGGAGGAATCCCACATGCTACGCCCACCCTGCGGACGCTCCGGCTTTATGTCTAGAGCTTTGGTTATCGTATCGATGATTTGACGGCGATCGGCCAACGGGAACGACTTAACCTCGGGCGGCAACCTGATCTGTAGATTAGACATCAGTATCCCTCCCATGAAATATCAATCTCTAACGATTTTTTTAAGGCTTCAGCGGAGTCGTCTGAATTAACTTTGCTATCCTCCTGATCGTTGCGTTGCGGTTCTTCCTGAGCCTGCGACTGCTGTTTGGCCATGTAAGCCTGGATCAGCACCGGATTGGCTGGCGCATTCATCCACATAGCTTTCGGCGGCACCTCCTGCCCCCGCTGCTTCCGCACCTCAGCAACTGTAGTCAGCCCCATCTCCATGTCGTCTTTAAGGCGCTGGGCCTTCCGTTCCTCTTCCTCTTCATCCAGCCCGGACCAGTAAAGAGCAAACTCCGGGGCGATATGATCAAGAATGTTTGAGTTAAACCCATCAGACAAGAAATGCATCAATGGCACAAAGCCCTTGTCCTTACTGCCGTCCATCTTTTCAGCCGTGTTATCCGACTGACTCATACCGTTGCCGCTGGTCCAACTCTTGAATCCAACTTCGTTCGGGTCAATCTGATACACAGCACATGCTAGGTTAAACAGAAACTCCAGAAATTCATTAAACTGCATATCTTGGTTGCTACTCTTGAAAGGAGTGAACTTAAAGCCGTTCCCTTCTTCCATCGCCATGATTGGAACCGTCCACTTGCCCTGTGCTCCATCAGTCAGTGTCTTCCAGTGCCGGCTAAACGCTTCAATGTCCTCTTCCTCGTACTTACCAACAACCTCAAGCACACCTTGTGGAAGTGAGTTGAAGGAAAAGTAGGATGTGTTGTATTTCACACCATTGACGATGCCCGTTACGATCTCGACCAACGTTTCCAATTCACTGAATCCAAAATCGGCATATGCAATGTCTGTCCGTGGATTGCGGATCAAATAAGACAACTCTTGCCTTGAATATTCCGCTGTTATCCGGCCATCCACTCGCTGTATATATGCAATTTGTGAAGCGGCTCCTGAAGTTACCGCTTGGTACGACGTTGGCTGGTAAATCTCCGAAATAGGAGAGGTCGGCAGCAACTCGATAGTGGCCGCATCAACCGCAAACATATCCGTAATCTGGCCGCTGCGTGTAAATACATTTTCCCAAGCGATTGCGTCTAGTGTCAGACTATCGCGTGTGATCTTACGCAAAAACTGATTGAAATTGTCCTTTCGCTCCGGGTTTCCCCAGCTTCCGGTCTTGAGGAAAAATTCCTCCAACTCAAAGGCCCGTGCTTGTGCTGCTCGGCTCATGGACTGTTTTGGATTTTTGAACCCGATCCGAAAGCCCAAATCCCCTTCATATCTAGGTCGCCGTGCGAAACGCGCCACCTGGTTAAGTCGTGTATTGATGATAGCCGCAATAGCTGGCACACGCGCCATCTGTCGCAGCACAGTAAACGGTAGCAATGATGGTTTGGTTCGCGTGCCGCCCATACCGGAATATTGATACGGCAGAATGACCGCCGATTTTGCTTTTGCCTGCGGTTGCTGCGCTCCGACCATTTGTGTATTTGCCAAAGATGTTCACCTCCCCGCTTACGTAATGAGCATGGAACGGCGTGGCTTGCCAAAGATGGCATATACCACATAACGCAACGCATCCATTGCATGGTCATATTTCTTGATTGGCTTGTCTTCACCGCGCTGAGCTGCCTTGTCGTCCCATATATAACTCTGGAACTCTTTTAGCGTTTCCTTGCATTTTGCAGACACAAAAAGCCGCAGCTCTTTTAAAGCTACGGACACAGATTCGATACCAGGCAGCACGCTGTTGTCAGCTTCTTCTATGCGACGCACACCCAGCTTCTTCAATTCGGTGATAAACCCTTTTGCCGATGGATCGATGAATATTTTCTTCACATCCACATCGGAGATAAATTTAACAAAATCACTTGCATAATCGGAAGGCGCGCGTGGCTCCTCTGGGTCAGAATGATAGTATTCCTTTACGATGTACAACTTGCCGTCTCTTTCACCGAGTAACAAGAATACGGTCGCATTGGTGTGGCCATAATCGACACCTACATAAAATTTACTGTATTCCGTAGGCATGTCATCTGGCTTCAGCTCGTGTTTATCTCGGCCAAACAGGTTGTAAATGACGCCTTCGGCCATGACCCACAGGCCCAGGATGTAACGTTGATAGAATATCCCCGTGTATCTACGGCGATACCGTTCCCGGACACGTTCGGACAATGAAAGATTATCCTCCATTGTGAAGTGGATGTGAACAGCACGTTTGGTATCCAGATCATCCAACCATTCCAACTTGAACCAGTGGTACGGGCCTGCCGGATTACAGTTGAACCACATCTTTGCATCTTCGACGGAACAGCGAGCTGTAGCTTGATCCACAAAGGACTTGGGCATTAGGGCGACTTCATCAAAAAACATACCCGCCAGCGTGATACCTTGGATCAGGTCTTGAGAGCGTTCATCCTTACCACCAAATAGGAAAAACTGATTGCTCACGAGTCCGCGGGACACCGTCAGAACATTGTCCGTCTTGTTGTCATGTACCTGATACCCTCGACTGGCAAGCATCCTTTTGAGCGGACCGACAACGTTACGTCGCAATGCGCCGATCGTCTTCCCGGCCATCCCAAACTGCTCAGACCGGAACGTCTCCGTTGCCCAAACGATGTATGAAAAAGACATGGCGACCGTCTTGCCGGCACGAACCGACCCGTCACAAATGATGGCCTCCATGTCATGATGGGGGCTCTCCGGCATCCACCACGTAAGGACCTGAACTTGCTTATCGGAAAACGGCTTCCACTTGAACGATGAAGGTTTAAGCTTCAGTGTTGCCATCTTTAGCCCACACCTCCGCAGCCCGTCCCCTCAACGCATCGATAAAGCCGTCGTCTTCCACTTCATCCGGTTCAGCGCCGCCACGTTTGATCATCAACTCATGTTTCAGCATCTCGATCCGGACGCGCTTCTCTTCATCTTGGAGCCGTGCCTTCAGTTCAATGGCTTTCAGTTTCTTGTCCTGGACTGCGGGTCAGTGCTTCCTCAAGGGAAATGATGTCATCGATCTGGCGGAATGTCTTTTCTTCGATCTCAGATTCGACCAGCTCCGTGCGAGTAATGGGAATCGTCTTGGTCTTCCCTGACATCTCATCATGAACCGTCATAGCTTCTTTAATGGATTTGAGTTCATAAAGAACACGCCGTTCTCTCTCAGTCAGGCCATTGGTCAGCCTCTTGATCCGAAGCAACATCCGACGTTCGCGGATTTCAAACTTCATTATGGCTTCATCTGCCTGCAAGATCGGGTCCGTATCAATCAGATCGATCAGATCCAGCTCGTCATCTTCCAGGGCATCCAGCCAAATGGTTTCATACTCACCTGTCGTTACGGCTTTCTTATTCCCATGTGGTCCACCGTTCCCGCCTTTATTTCCGACAGCTCGCTTGTTGCCTGGTGGAGCTCCACCGCGATTACCGAATGCATTTTTGTTCCCTTTTGGGGCTCCTCGTTTAGTAACGTTACTAATGGGTTCAATGGTAACGTTACTATTCAATTCAGCCGCCCAACCGTCCTGAGACTTCCACTTTCGGATCTGAGTCTCCCCAACAGAAAGAGCGGCGGCGATGTCTTTTAGCATCATTTTCCTGCCGCTCTCCAGCCACATCAGTTTAGCCTTGTCCCGTTCGGGACTTCTCTCTCTGGCCATCTACATTCATCACCACCCCCAACAAAGAAGGGCCGCGACAGTTTCCTGTCACAGCCCCTATTCGACTACAGTGTATTCAGATTCGAAATTTGCTTGCTTCATATGCTTTAATGTCCCTGCTGTGTCTTTGACAATATAATCCCCCACAGGCACCACCAATGGATTCAAGGGGTCAACGATCACGCGAAGCTCTACCACATTACCCGTCAAGTTGATTGAAATCGGAACCCCAACAAACGAAAACACTTCATCCGTATGGGATGTATTATTTCCCTCGAACTGAATGCCTGTAACGGAACGGACATATTTGTACCTTCCTTCGTATTCATATCCTTTCACAGTTGGATTTACCAGACATGAATCCAACATGTTGGGTCAAACTATATTTCGTATTAATAATTTAACACTCAAAGGAGACGTAAACATGAGCGATATCAAAATTTATAGTGACAGATCGGGAAATCCTATCGACGTTAGTGCGCATTTTGTAATTCAACAGGTTTCAAGAGCCTCCGATGAGAAAATTAATGAAGTTGCAAGAAACGCTTGTATAGCTGAATGCGAAAAAACAATTAAAGGATGGAGTAACTCTCCTTCAGGACAAAGTTACAAGTTTGCTGAAGTAACCAATGTTAGGGTCGAGGATGGACAATCTTTCACTCATCAAGAACCTTGGCCTTCAAATAAACGTACATGGGAGTACACTGCTAATGGTGTATGCAACATGATGTACACAGAGAATTAAAACTCATCTTGCTGAAGCTTGATATCCAATTCGATGAGACGTTCCAGATCTTGAACAGTCTGCATCTTTATATTTCCAGCCTGCAGGTCTTTAACCCACTGGGCAATAGCAGCTTTAACGATTTTGCGGTACTGTTCCTTTGATTCAAGGATCCCCTCCATGACTTCAAGCTCGTGCTGCAACAAAATTTCATCTGGTGTTCTCATGTGTACCCCTCGACTTTCCTGTATTATGGAATGCGAGATAGCGGATGTTGTCGATAAAGCCGCGCGCGGCGGGCCGCTATCTCAGTCGGGGGATACCTGGGTTTCAGGAGGACGTTACAGCGTCCTCCTTTTAATTTGTCAACAAAAATAACCGCCTTGTTCAAGACGGTTACCTGTGTTTTATTGAGTTTTAAATATATGATCTCTATGATACTTCAAGTAAATTTTGTGCCCTTCTAGGAGATTTACTTCCATTTCTTCATGTACGTTCATCAATATTCTATTATGGGCTTCAAGTGACGGGGACAATACAATGAAGCCATCATCCCGAAAACTTATCAGACCCTTATCAAAAAGAACGTCATGAGCCGGACATAGTAAAAAACCGTTATATTGATCGAGTCTTTCTTTGTTGCTGGACACACTCCAAGGTTTTGTGTGGCTAGCTCTTAAAAGATTGGGATTATCAATCCCACACAACTTACATTTTTCCTCAAGTGCTCTTAACCTCTGTTTGAAAATACCTTGACCGATTCTGTTTTTAACAACTTGTTCTCTAACTGTCTCTTGCGGCTCATCTGAAACTGCAATTATTTCAGCTTCAATTAATTCATCTTCGCTTTTTTCAACGGTGACAACATCCTCCAATTTAAGTTCTAGCAAGGAGAATAAGTAGTCAGCAAGTTGATCTGTTATCTGAAATAGATACCCTGTATTACCTCGGCCTAATGAATTAAAGGGGGCGTATTTATCACCTTGCAAAGCTAAGATGTCATCCATGTTATCCCTGTACCTAATAGGTTTATCCACTTGAACGTATCTTGCATCAACTTTCCACCCGTCCTTCTCCCATAGATCAACTCCTGCAAGATCGTCAGGCTTGGGTGACTCTTTAAAACCATTCTTTGCAACAATAATTGATAACAATTCACCATTAAAACTATTAAAAATTACGTCTCCTTTTGATACTAAGGTCATGGAATTCCAGTGATGGAAGGTCTGACCTTCTTTATTTGCTTTAGGAGCCCATAAGAATTCCCCTTTTTTCTCTTCTTTGTAGCTTTTGTTTTGAAACACTAAGAAATATCTCATGAAGTTCCTGGCCCCTATATCGTTTATATTTAGGTATCTAGTTCGACATAATGCAACAAATCCCCTTTTATAAACGACATAAGCCTTTTAGTTAATTGTACTCACCCTAAATAAAAGCAAAGGCTTTGTACCGTTTGCCTCCTGGTACCTCTGTTTGATTACATCGCAGAACTTCGGATCAATCTCCATGGTCCTGCAAGATCGATCCATTTGATCGCATGTCATCAATGTGGACCCGCTACCACCGAAGAAATCCGCAACGGTATTGCCAGGGCGGCTGCTATTCTTAATTGGTATAGCCAGGAGTTCAAGAGGCTTCTGCGTGGGATGAACGTACTTGCCAACATCACCACGGGATACCTCCCAGACCGTAGACTGTTCGGCCTCTTCTACTGGCAGACCAGCACGCCATACCGTGGTCTGCCGACGATCACCGTACCAAGCAGGAGCTTTTCCTTTTATGTGACCATAGAATACAGGTTCATGCTGCCAGCGATACTGTGACCAGCCGAATGATGCAGCATTCTTAACCCACACGCACTGACTCCGAACAACAATACCGGCAGCATTCATGGCATCCTCAAATTCCCGTTGATAGGAAGAGGGATGAAATACGTATATACCAGCCGTTCGGTCCATAACACTTGAATATCTTTCAAAAACAGCATGCAAAAAGCCCGCAAATTCCTCTGCAGGCATGTCGTCGTTCTGTATACTGCTCCGGCCATCTGCTGCCAGACGTGCCGAATCGCTCTCTATAGCCACATTGTATGGCGGGTCAGTCACTACCAGGTCAGCCAGCTCCCCATCCATCAGGCAACCGACATCTTCTTCGGAAGTGGAATCCCCACACATTAATCGATGTGGGCCAAGCTGCCATATATCGCCCCGCTGCGTCTCAGGCTCAAGAATATTATCCAATGCACCTTGAACATCGAAATCATCCTCAACGACTGGTACTTCAATCTCCGTATCAGGTATAGTTCCGAACTCTGCAATCAGATCCTCAAATTCTTCCTGGTCAAAGCCAGACAACACCAGGTCGGCCCCATCGGCCTGCAACTCACCCAGCAATCTGCCCAGAGCCTCATCATCCCAACGACCAGACACCTTGTTCAAAGCGATATTCAGCAAACGCTCCTGCTGATCGTCGAGATCCACAACGGACACCTGCAGCTCAGTGTGACCCAGCTCGTTAACCATGATCTTATACCGTTGATGTCCGCCGACCATGTTCCCTGTGCATTCATTCCAGACGATAGGTTCAACATAACCGAATTCCTCTATGCTGCGGCGGAGCTTCTCGTATTCAACGTCGCCAGGCTGAAGGTCAACCCGGGGATTGTAGGCTGCTGCATTAATCTGATCGATAGGCACGATTCTGATGTTCATGTTCTCTACCTCCATTGGATTTTAGGCAATAAAAAAGGACCAGCTCAAAGGCTCGTCCTTGTGTGTTTCTATTGTTCATTGTGTCCTTAATGCTTCTTCCAGGACTCCAATTAGTTTGCTGTAGCGTTCTTTTAATGCATCATGGGTTTCGATGCGTGTAAATTTTGTTGCATCACTTCCGATTGTTACAGAAGCTCGCACATTTAAAGCATACATATAATCTGTACCCGGATTCTGAAGTTTGATTCTTTCAATCTCTTCAAAATCACTATAATCCAAATGCAATGTATCATTGTTCAAAACATCCATTGTATCCCCCCTCTCCATAACTATCATACTCAAATAATGGAAGTTAAACAAAGGGGATTTGTGTTGAGTTGGTTTCAACGTTTGGGTGACCATCATATGCATGCGTAGGCTCACTCAGTTGCTGTTCTCCGCTCTTCAATAGACTGATTTCTACAAACAGACGTTCTCATGTCAAGAAGCTCAGAACGGCTCACATTCTGTCATATGAGAGCAAAAGAAAAAGCACCCAATTTACGGTGCTTCCTTAAGAAATTCGTATATCATTTTGATATAACGCGAAAGTGTTTCGATGTAATCTTCGTCAGCAACTTTAGAAGCATCAAAAATCAATTGTTCTCCTGAATCCAGAGTGATAGTCAATTTCGAACCGGCATAGCGATCATTATGGTGTTTTAAATAGTCTAGTTTAGTCACCTTGTAATCTTTATAAATAATTTCACTCAGAATTCTCGTGTCATTCTTTATAGAAATGATATCTTTGTCCGTGAATATGGTCAGCCCTGGTTTTTCTTTACCGAACCAATCCTCCGGGTAGAATGCCAGTACTTTTTCCTCAAGCTGACTGTTTTGAATATGCATTAGTAAATCCGTATAAATTGATCTGTTTCCAAAGTATCTCTTAAACTCTTTGTACATTTCCATACGAATCCCTCCTCGACATCATAATTCGACATTCAGGAAGGTTTTTCCTTTCTCACACAACAATCATCAGGTTTAGGGCAAAACTGCTTAACCCCATCCCACCTTCCCCATACACAACCTTTGCATTTCTCTGGCTGCTTGATGGGGCGAATGCGTATCTTCTTCCGTCTTCTGCTGATCACTTCAATTCCTCCAATGAAAAAAAGTCGATCCAGTGAAGGAACGACTTTAATGTGATATGTATGATATTGGTGTTACGTCCTAAAAGCATGCGCCCGAAACGGTCGCCACAAATACGCTGCGCTCTTTGCTTTAAATGCATACGTACTATGTAACTATAGAGGAAGAACAAGACCATTTTACCGAAGCTAACAAAACCGGTCAAGAAGAGAAAAACGGGAGAGTACCGATTCCTCGGAACAAACCCGTCATTTCCTTTGATTTTCTTATTAATTCAATATTAGTTATGAGTTCTTCATTCGAAACAAGCAGAATAGATATCACCGATACTAAAGAAACCAATTGCTGCACTAATCAACTCAGGACCCGCGTCTTTTGCAGCGAATTTGACAGCATATCCAATTGCCTCACTTACGCTATAACCCCACTCGTTTTTAGCAACTTTGAAAGCCGGAACCAAGTTACCAATGAATTTTGTTACTCCTCCGCCGGCTTTGATAACGTCTTTAATCTTTGCAATTTTTGCGAATGCGAAAAGGTTCTCCGCAATAGCAAGTCCTACTGCAGAAGTACAACCGATAACACCCAGCGTTCCTACAGTATCATCTTTAGACAAATTATAAAATTTATCACCATCTGTAATATACTTATCCCCTGTATAAGCACTCAGCCATTTTGCAGTTGCTTGGGCACCTTTTTCAATCACTTCATCAGGGATAGCTTCAATAAGGTATAAGGCCTTTTCCAACTCAGCAAATTCAGTTTGGCTGAATTGATATGTAACATTCTCGTTGTTAGCACTCGCCGAAGCCACACCTACCAAATTCAATAACAATACCAAAGCCACAATACTAGAAATAGTCCTTTTGAAAAAATAATTCATGTCTTCTCTCCTTTTTTTCAAATATTTGGTACAAGGACATCTTATACCAAAATATGCTATAATTCAACCAAATATATACAGAAGGAGGTTTTAATTTGAAAAACAAAGTGCCTTTTGGTCTATTAATTCTAGCTATTGCAATTGGTGGTTTTTTTGTGACTAAACTTGAGAATGATACGTTCAAGATAATTTATTCAGTTTTAGGAATCTTGGTTATTGTATTAAGTTACTTTTTATTTTCTAAAAAGAAAGTATAGTTAACCACAGCTTTCAAGAATTTGGAAAAAGCGAGAAGAGAACGCCCCAGTCATATGCCGCATGTGCAGCTGTGCGTTTCATTCTCGCCTTTTTCTATGCTCCTAATGTATCACGAAAAAATGGTCAGGTGGGGTTCAACATGGTCTCAAGATGAGGTCAGGCTTGGCTCACGTTCGGGTCAATAAATCTCCCTCTAATTACATGCTAAGATAGACTATAATGATATTGTTATATTTAATAGAAAAAAGAATAGAGGTATACATAATGAAAATACTAAATGTTCGTATTGAGAATTACAAAAGCATAAAAGATACAGGTGAGATTAACTTACATAATAAAATCAATGCATTGGCAGGGAAAAATAATACAGGTAAATCTGCATTTATTGAAGCTATATATAAAGTTCTGGAGGGAAATTTAGTTATCATACCCACAGAAAATTTACATATACAGTCAATAAAAATTGTAATGGAAATTAGTCTATCTAACAAAGAGTTGGATAGTTTGCATGAAGGTGTTGATAAAGATTATATATTACAGCATTTAGAAAAGTTCAGACTTACTCTATATTTCTTTAATAATAATAACACTACAGTTCTTGATAAAATCGAAGCTTACTATAATAATTTCTTTAGGCCCGTATACGAAAATAAGACTTCAAAAACGATGGGCAACGATACATACATGTTCTCAAGTACAAAAAGTTCAAGCCAAGTTTCATTACTAGGTATACCAAACTTCCTCATCAATCTATTTAAGTTTCTTAAAAGCAAAATTGTCTATGTAGTTGGTTCTAGGTATGTTCCTTCGACTGAAGGGTCGAGTTTAAACCGTTCCTTGAACATCAACGGCACTAACCTCAATGGGTTTCTTTACTCTCTGCATAACAATGAAGAAGAGACTTTTGATATTATTGTTGAAACATTCACTCAAATATTCACTGATGTCACCTCTATTAGAACTCCTATTGATGCAGCGAATCAAACTTTTATTAGTATAACTTTCGAAGGCTTGGATACGCCGATTCCCTTATCACAGTGTGGAAGTGGTTATACTCATGTTCTATTACTATTGTGTGTTCTCTATACAAAAGAAAATAGTATTGTCCTATTTGATGAGCCACAAGTATTCTTACATCCTTCTGCAGAGAAGGCCATATATGATTTAGTAAGTGAGAGCAGTGAGCACCAATTTATATTCACGACGCACTCACCTATCTTAATTAATTTTCCTTCTGAAAAACATTTATTTCATGTTAGTAAGTTGAAGGGAATAAGTTCTTTCACACAGTTAGAACAAATCCAAGAATTACTACAAGATATAGGTGTAAGTAACAGCGACTATGCTTTGTCTGATAAAGTAATATTTGTAGAAGGACAAACTGAGGAACATGTAATTCCCAAAATACTCTCTCATTTTGGTATAAAGCAGATAGGATACAACTATAGAATACTTAACATGAAAGGAACAGGTAGACACTTCATTAAGAAAACCGCTATGCGCGAACACAAAGATAAACTGGATTTAGTTCTAAGTGGTGTATCGCAAAGCCCCATACCTTATAAGATAATTATTGATGCAGATAATAAAAATGACGGAAAAATTAATGAACTAAGAGAAAGTTATGGGGAAAATATAATTATCTTGGAACGACGAGAGTACGAGAACTTTTTTTTGGACTGTTATCAAGAGCTTTCTGAAATCATTAACCAAAATTTATCAATAGCTGCTACAGATCCAGATCGAATAAAGAGCGAAATCGACTATTTGTTATCATCAACCGATGACAATAAATTATTTCCTAGAAGAGGTACCACAAATGTATTAAAAGATGTTGTTGGAAGTGAATTGTTAGAACGCTTATTTGAAGGTTACTCTTTACACTACAATAAAATAGTTCATGGAATGGAACTGACTGAATTAGTGTTAAACAACACTCCAGAAAAACTGGAATTCTTTAAGAACGAACTGCAAAATTTCATTAAAGGATGATAGTGCAAAAAAGAAAAGCTGACGATTAACTCGTCAGCTTTTTTAGAATTCAGCATCATCTTGCTCAAAGAAGCCGATAAGCTTCAAAGTATTTGCGACACTCTCCAGTCCCTCATCGATTTTACGCTTGATCGTGCTGTCACTGAGTGCGCGCCGGAAGAAGAGTATCGTTTCCTTGCGTGAATAACCTTGAATGTATCTGTAATCAACGGCTTTACGGGCTTCTTCGTCTTTGATTAGCCGTTGCGCCCTTTCCAATTGGTGTGTATAGAAGTCATATCTTTTGTACACCCAGCGTTGTTTCTCTATAAGAATCGTAGCGTTTGCCGTTTTGTCAGCATGCAGATCTGTCTGATCGATGCGGCGAGCTGCTTCGCCATCAATGCCTACTTGTTGCATATCCTGCTCGAATTGTTCAAAGTCTCTCATTAAGGAAACCATATCTGTATATTTATCGAGCAGGAACTTTGTCCGCTGGATTTCCTGTTTAGATGCTTTTGCAAAGAGTTCCCCTTGTCCCCATGCCATCGCCATTCCCCTCATTCCCCTTTATCCTGTGATATACTAATAAGACGAATGAGGAAATATTGACCATCCTATCCCCCGCCTGGCCGGCAAGCTTGCGGGGGATATTTGTTATTCTGGAATGACTTCACTGCAAAACTCTTCCCACTTCGCAGCGCAATCTTCTGCACTCCAAGCACTTACCAGTTCTTCCGGATAACCATATTCTAAAAGCAATGCTCTATGATCTCTTTGCAAACCTACCACTCACCTCCGCGTTTATAGTACCTGCTGTTGCCATTATGCTGTTGTGGAGCAGTAACCGCCTTTTGCAGCTTGTCGGGTGGTTTTGGCGGATACTCAGCCCCAATTGCCTTCAAGTGATTCGCTATTTGTTCAGGTGTCCACACTTCCGTTTTCACATTCAGGTAATCCGTCATCTACTGATCCTCCTTAAACAAAATTTAAAATGGAACTTTTTAATATATTTGTCGTATTTATCATTAAAAGGAGATGACTAAGTTGGGAATGATTGTATTAGGTATCATAATAATCGCGCTCACGGTGTATGATCGCAAAAATCCGAACTCTATTGTTTCACGATTTTTTAAACGTATTACCCCTGGACACAAAAACGTAGAAAGTGCTCAAATCAGTAGTACAACGGGCATAGGTTCTGGTGTGATATTTATCTTAATAGGAGTAGTAGCAATTTTTTTATCTCTGTCTTAGGAAACACATTACATAAGAGTGAGCATTCTTTATTTCTTATCCCCTAGGAAGAGGCCAAATGCCTCTTCTTTTATTATCTCTCCTTTCAAGAACATAGACTCAAAATTATCGAACCCATGTGAATCCCCGATATCGATTTTCAATCAGGTATGACCTTCCGCGAGGCATGAAATTACTCGGTTCAACTCGCAGCGTTCCAAATCCAGTCTGAACCGATCCCTGTTCCACCAGTTCCATACCTGCAGCGCAAACCATTTTGATTTGATCGATCTGGCAGCCTGACTGGATCAACGGATTCAAAGCCCTGTCGATCAACTGAATTACCTTTGGAGATATTGCCATGTGATCAGCTCCTTAGAATAATTGCATTTGTCTGACTCGTCCGGCTACGACCGGGTTTATCCAAAGAACTTCAGTTCGTGAAGCACCACCTTCAGCCTTAACTCGGCGCGTTTCCCGCCGCCAATGCCGTAACTGTCTATCATATAACTCATGACTGTACCCACTCAGAACCACTGGTCCTGGATGCTCATTGAGAATTTCAAGCAAGCTACAGTGATCTTGATCAGTCATCTCATAGCGATAACTGGTTGTTGTCCGAGTGCTGTGAAGATATGGTGGATCTGCGTATATTAACACCCCAGGTCGCGCATAACGTTGTAACAATTCATTCGCAGGTTGACATTCAATTTGTACTCCTTGCAACCGCTGAGCAACAGAAGATATCTTTTGAGGAAACGAAACCCATTCCTGTCCTGGAAGCGGTCCATTGCACTCGATCATGCTGCGCCAACCGGTCCGATGGGCTGTCTTACCCCCTCTTCCCTGCCACAACCTTACAACCAATCGGCGAGCTCTCTCCAAATCGTCGGATGATGGTTCATAACTCTCGTAATACTCCTGCCTCGAGTGTGGCGTCCATTTAATCATTTGTGCCAATTCATCAGGTCGTTCACGAATTACTCGAAACAGGTTGACGACTTCTCCATCTATGTCGTTTACGGTTTCCAATTGGCTACGCTCTTTGCTAAAGAGAACTGCACCAGATCCAAAAAAAGGTTCCAAATATGTTGTATGTTCAGAAACTGGCTGATGATCCAATCCGACATGCTCCACTTGCTACCAGGATAATGCAGGATTCGAGGGACTTTCATATGACTCACCTTCTTCCAATATTTAAGGAGGATACCCTGTTGATATACGTACTGGTGGTCCGTCCTAATGAATGATCACCGGGATCTCGTCTTGTACTAGAGCCACCCAAACCGAGTCTCAGCTCAGTGCAAACGAAATGCCTGGCTTCAGCTTCGGCAGCAGCCAACAGAATGACGTTGCCTTAATGCTTTATAAAGCTTTCATATCCAGCCCATAGAATTTGAGTGAACGGTAACTATGCGCCTAATGTTCCTCTCCATGTGATCCGATAAATCACATAAGGAGGTGATTTATATGTTCGCAGCTGTTATACGAATTGCAGATACGCTTCTTTATATATTCAAATTTTTTTCCTATACGTTAATTGCATTTTACTTATATTTTCAAATGAAAGTTGGACAACTACCGCATAACAGTAAGGTCCAAGATTTTCTTGATTGGTCAGATGGTGTGCTGCTCCCTTTTCTAATGGCGGCAGCTGCTTGTGAAGCAATCCATATCTTCCTTCGTCCTATTTTGAAGTGGGTAAAATTAAAGGAAGAAGATGAGATTAGAAATATTTTAAATTCTTAAGAATGTTATATATCACCCCGGTCGAACATTGACCGGGGCTCCTTTTCGTGAAGATTACGCTACCCCGCTGCCTGCCATTTGTTCCTTGACTGCCTTCTTGTAACGAGAAATTGCACCACTCAGCTTGCCTTGTGAAATACCCAGGCTGTCAGCAATTTCACGCCAAGTTTCATCGCTTCCACGTTTACGTTCAATCGCAGCAGGAACGTCTAGGGTGATATCAGGGATGATTGGACGATTTTCCAAGATGTAACGTTCAAGGTCATCGGGATTGATTTCGTCCGAAGCACCTTCCGTATCACCTGCAGGCGGCTGCTCACCCTCTAAATCTCCAGAAGAGAAATCCATCTCCTTCGGTCCGGACTGATCATCGCCACCATCTTTCATCCAGTTCGGAATGTCGTCGTCACCGTATGGATCGTTCGGATCGTTACCCGGATCATCGCCGCTTGTTGGTGGCACGACTGGTTGCCCTTCATCATTTCCATCTTCCTGACCATCTTCAGAAGGCCCCTGCGGCTGAATCGGTTCGCCATCTGGTCCGAACATCTTGCCTTGATTTTCATCCTGCTCAGGTTCGGAACCTGGCCGATCGATCTTGGTAACAACACCAGATTGATCAGTGGTTACGCGATGGCCGTTCCAAGTACGATACATGGCGTCCCGTTCCTCATCCTCAAAATCGAATGCGGCTTGTGGATCTCCCAGAATGACGTGAATCTCTTTGTTCAGGCAACTTGTCAGGAACTGAAGGTTTTGCTGCGCCACCTTATGTGGAATCGTCAGCTTCAGCTCAACATCCTTATCACCGAATACAATCTTTTTGTCCGTAGTTGCCATGAATTTTGCGAAATCTTGTACCATATTCATTCATCTCCTCAAATTTTATAATTGTGATAATTCCTTGATTTTCACTTCAATACGTGGTCGTGCGCTGTACCGCTTCCGGGCAAACACCTCAACTACCTGGCTATCATCCTTCCAAATCACACCTTTCAGGGCATCTTTTACACCCTTCAAGTAATTGTCCACGTCCGGTTTGGTCGTCGGTACGATGTGACCAGCTTCAGCAAGAGCAACACGCTTTTTGCTAAGTGATTTTGGTATGGACCGATAAACCGTCAATACCATTCCAATGGGTCCGAGTAACAAAGCATCAGGTGCATACTCACTAGCAGCCAATCGTACATAATCTTTATAGTCCTTAGATTTGGCTGGATCGTACATCTTCACGAAACCAGTTCGGGTTGAAGCCTTGGGTCTACCTTGTGCCACCGGTTCCCCATAAACCGTAAAAGTAATCATTTGGCTTTCCGTCCTTTCACACTTACTTTTCTGCGTTGACGTGCAGGCAGCATGTCCCGCCGAATGACAAACACCTCGGCCAGCTTACGACCATCGTCCCCACGAACAACGTAACTCAAGTGTGTTTGATGGTGCGGATCAATCAGCTTTCGCATGTTGTACCTCCTGACCTGGCACTTCACCGACAATTGCATCAAACTCAGCGATCCCTTCGTGGAGCTCAGTTTGATCAATCCCCGCAAATTCCTTTTGCAACTCATCCTGATCTGGAACCTGTCCCGTGTTCATAAATCGATGTCTCATGTACTCTGACACCGACCATCTCGTCCAAGAACTGCCCATCATGCTCCCCGCCGAATAGTTCTTGGCTTACCTGAGAAGCGATGAACAATGACCATTCGGTCTGGCATATCCCTTTCAATCAACCAGTTCTCCGCATTCAAGCCATTAGCCTTAATCTCAATCTTTTGCCGCTTTGTCGGCCGCTTCCCTTGCTTCATGTCCGTTTCCTCCTTACGCCCACTGGCGTTGTTCAATATTTTGAGGCTGTTGTGGCGGTTTTGGCCCGAATGAATCGTTATGAGTGCGTTGATAATTAACGAATTTATTGAATTGCTTCAGGAAGACCAGTTCCACAGTACCGATCGGACCGTTCCGCTGTTTACCGATGATAATTTCGATGATGTTCTTCTTCTCCGATTCCTGGTTGTAGTAGTCGTCCCGGTACAGGAACGCTACGATGTCGGCATCTTGCTCAATGGACCCGGATTCTCTCAAATCGGACATCATCGGGCGTTTGTCCTGGCGTTGCTCGACTGCCCGACTGAGTTGGGACAATGCAACAACCGGAACATCCAATTCACGAGCCAATTGCTTCAAAGTCCTTGAAATCTCGGAAACCTCTTGCTGTCGATTCTCAGAACCTTTTCCTTGACGACCTGCGATGAGCTGAAGATAGTCGATGACGATCATCCCCAGTCCTTCCTGCTTTTTAAGGCGGCGACACTTCGCGCGGATCTCGTGTACAGTAATACCTGGCGAATCGTCGATACGGATATTTGTTGCACCCAGGATTCCGACTGCTTCAGCAAATTTTGTCCAATCGCCTGAAGCAAAATCGCCCATCCTCATGTTACTTGCGTCGATGTTCCCCTCAGCACATACCATCCGCTGAACAAGTTGAGCTGCCGACATTTCTAAGCTGAATATAGCTACAGGTTCGGTATTCCGAATGGCCACGTTCTGGGCAATGTTCAGAGCGAAAGCCGTTTTACCTACTGATGGTCGAGCAGCAACAATAATCAAATCACTCTTTTGCAATCCGGCTGTAATACTGTCCAAATCGGTGAAGCCTGTTTGAATACCTGTGACTGTACCGTTCTTAAAGTTGTCAAAACGAACCTCAGCAGATTCCACAACTTCGATCAACACATTTTCAATGCGCTTAAAATCCTGTTTTGGTGCTGCTCGATCAGTTAATTTGTTCTGTGCTTGTTGAACGCTAGACATTAACTGCGACAGTTCGGTTCCAGCAGCTGCTTGCTGTATCAGAAGCATATTCGTCCGGATCAGCTCCCTGCGAACTGCCATATCCTGAAGCTGTTCGAAGTAATAACCGGCATTTGCGGCAGTAGGTACTCCCCCCGCCAACTTAGCAAGGTAACTGACTCCTCCGATGTCTTCCAGTTCACCTTTGTCCTTCAGGCTTTCCGTCACTGTAACAAGATCGATCGGATTTTGACCTTCAGCCAATTCTGCAATCGCTCTGTAAATTAGGCTATGGGCCTTATCATAAAACGCATCTGCAGTGAGGATCTCTGCATGTTCCAAAGCTTCCACTGATTTGAGTATCAATGCACCCAGCGCAGCTTGTTCAAACTGCATGCTGTGGGGCAGGTTATTTTCTATGTCGAAGCTTTGCAAGTAACTCATCCTTCCATCCCGGCGGCGGCGGGCAAGCTTTAAGAGCCGCTGCTTCTCTCTCCGCAAAATATGTTTCTGTTAAATCTCGCATCCGTTCACGTTCAATCTGTTCGCCAAGTCTTCCGCGGATCTCCGAGATGGTCGGCGGCCACTTTATAGTCTTGATATGCTGATCCACGTTTTGGATAGCTGCTTCATACGGAAAATCTTGAAGATGCTTGTAGTGGCGATCCACATTCTCCTCACTGTCATCGAAAGTCGGGTATTCGTCGGTGATTGCCATGAACAATCGAATAACATCAGCCTTTTCCACGGGCTTCCTCCTCCCTCAGCCTTTGTTCTAAACTGTCCCTCTTTTGCTGCCTTAACGGTTGCTGTCTCCGACCACTCGGTACCGAACCTGTTGTAACTGAAGAACCTTTCCTTGCTTCGAAAGCATCATCCAACGCTTTGGCGGCTTCAATCGTTTTGGCCCCAGACCTCAGATAGTCTCCAAGGATCTTGGTAATAAGGGTGAACCTGTACCCTGATGCAGCCAATGCCGCTCGTTCCATCGCCCGTATAACCACAGCCTCGTCCATGTTGTCCTCATCGATGTAAACGATAAGTTGCTGTGCTTGAAATGGATTGCATTCAAATCCAAACACTCGCTTGTGAGCCGAGTAAAATGATTCATACTCCGGATCAGGTTGTTGATCAATCTGATTCTCGTCTGCAGTAGCAGATGATGAAGCAGAAGAAGAAAGAAGAAGATCTTTTAATACAGGGTCTAAAATTTGTTCCACTTTTCGTTCTACTTGAGGAAAGTGGTTTAAATTTTGTCCCGCTTTCTCACCTACCCCGTCAAAGTGGTCTAATTTCTGTTCCACTTCCTGCCCTACTTCGTCTGAGTAGCTATTGAAGTGGTTCAAATTTTGTTCCACTCCGACACCCAACAAGTCAAATTCGACGCTGTAATCTCCTTTGGATTGTCCTCTTGGCGGTTGAATGTAAGCAATCAATCCTGCATCAACGAGCTTTTTTCGATGAGCATTTAGCGTACCTTTGTTCGTGATTCCCGTTTGAACCATGAGATCCTTATTGGTCATTTTCCATGCCTTACGCCACCCAAGCTTTGCACTGCGTCGCCATAAGGCAATCATTATTGCTATCCCTTCAGGACCAAACTCTTCCGGCCCGCCAATGGCTTCAAATTGTTCCAGAAGCCCGGAAAGGGTCGGTCTGGCTGTCTCGGTCACTTGCGTCTCCCCCTCCCGTAGCAGCCGTGAATTTATTCATTTGCACAAATCAATATCGCTTTACTGCGTGGATCTCGGCACCGAGTTTACAAGTTACTCCATGTGCTGTCCGCATTCCAACTTCTACCCCCGTACTCAACTCAGAGACAACAATGTTGAGGAAATCAGGCATCTTATCACGTTCACCAACCACAGCCATTTGAGCACCAAGCGCATATGCTGCAGCCCTGAAATAATCCACTGTTGCACCTGGTCCTGCAGTTGTCGCTTCATCAAGCAACTTTTCCATGCCTTCAAAAACATTCAAGCTTAACTGTTGTTGACTGCTCACTTTGGTTGCCCCTTCCCTAATCCCTTACGAACCTGATCTTGTACCTTTGCCCAAGCATCTTCATAAACGACGCTCGGATCATCACCGTCAAGTAACTCCATAACGATGCTCGCTTCAACCTTCAAACTTTGAAAATTGCCAAGGTTTTTGGTATATGAAGCACCGACAGATATTTGTTTTACCTTGGGTATCCTTAATGCCCCCTTCTATGTTGTAAGAATACATGCGGATACTTGACCCGCTTGACTTCCCAATCCGGGTACCCGCGTTCAAAATACGCAATAGTTTCACGTTGAAAGGCTGCCTTGTCAGTATCGAACAACTTCCAAATCCGTTCCCCCATCATGCTCTTCAGGAGCGGCTTGCCTGACAGATCGTTCATATCGATCACCTACCCGCTACATATACCTGTTTGCCTGTGAGGGCTGCTATTTCTCGTTTGAACAGCGCTTCATTTGAATTGTTGTCTGACAGGTGAAGCAAGTGAATCTCTTGCACACGCCGCATGTCGTTCGCTCGGATAAACTCTTTGACGTTCTCGAGCGAGAAGTGCGAACGCAATAATCTATGTTTCATGACCGCCGGCACATGGCCAGCGGCGATATTTTGATTAAGGATCTGGATGGAATAATTGCACTCGATCATGATGTGAGTAAGTGCGGTAAAACGATGCTTGATGTAATAGGTATCTGTTGCAAACAGAAGCTTGTCCCCTGCTGTATTAGCCAAGAGGAACCCCAAGGGCTCCGCTGCGTCATGCTGAACATCAAAGGGTAGAATTGACCAGGTACCAATGGTGAATGGCTCAAGTGCCGATACACGCCGCACACGATGACTGTCTATCCTTAAAGCATCAGCAGTACCGGAACTGGTGTATATGTCCACTCCTGCCTTGATCAGATCCTTAACAGCGATGCTATGGTCTCCATGTTCGTGAGTTACGAGACATCCGGACAATGATGACACCTGAAATGCAAGACCGCGCTGAATGTCCTTATAGCGCAGCCCTGCATCCAGCAGCAGGGACGTGTGGCCGTCCGTGATTCGGTAGGAGTTACCCGCGCTACTGGAGCCGAGAGAAGTAATTTCGATCATCAGAATCCAGGTCCATTACCATCAGATGGACCATCATCAACGAACTCCATTTCTCGTTGTTCATCGTGTTGATCAGGTTCATGTTGAAGGTCGTTTTCTTCATTTGGTTGACCTGGCGGCGGTGAAATATCAATCGGCTCTGTATTGGCATGTTCAGCGATTTCGCGTTGAACCTCGTTGTACGATTCGTCGGTTGCTTCGGTGTAAGACATTTCAACCAACGCATTACCAAAGTCTTTCGGAATCTTCTTCACAACGTTGTTCCGCATCTTACGAATGATCATAGACTCACGGCTCTGTGGTTCAGTCCACGCAGGACTGATGTATTGTTGTAGATCAGGGTCATCCAACGCTGCCATACCTGCAGCTTTCGCTTTGTTAAGGATTTCCGATTTCTTCACAGCTATCTGTTTACGTTGGTCGGCAGTTGCCTTGTATCGATCAGCGCAAATGCCAAATGTTTCATTCATCATGTTATTGTTCATATGTGCGATAAGATTACGGACAACATCTTCTCTTTCAGCTATATGAAACTCGATAGTTCCGTCTTTCTTCATGATGGGATATACAACTCTCACCACGTCCCCTTTGCCCTTTGGCTGCCAAGTCGGCGGAACAACATCAAAGCCTGTGTATTGCGGATATGTGAATTCGTCACCTTCCCGGACAAGCCAGAACTGACCAACCTTCTTCACATCGCGTCCGTAACGGGCGAGAATGGCATCATTGCCATCACCCTCAATCCCCATCTCGACTTGTTTCTTCCATGTGGTTACATCCTTGCCCTCAACCTTCTTTTTGACCGAGACGTTCCGGGTTTGAAAGTAAACTTCCCGAGGACTTGCCGCAGCATTAAGTTTAAGAGAAGCGACTTGAAGCAAGATTTGAGTAATATTACTCTTATCGAGATCACTGTCATTCCAGCTGATCCCTTTAGAATCCAAGGAATTGTTAATCGCTGAAATGGCATTTAGTACACATGATTTTGCGTATTCGTCCATCTTCACGCCATTCCCGATGAGTTGACGCTCGATCATCGGGAAATAGTTGTCGTTTACTTTTGAAAGTGTTGTAGAAAAGTCGCTCAATTAAATCGCCTCCTGGATGTTGTGCTCCAAACGGAGCTTCTTGTCGCCTTCTGATACCACCAAGCGAATCACTTGGGCATCTGTATCGATGAGCTGCGTCACGGCTTCGGCATTGTCGACAAATATCGGTGCTGAGAATCCGTAATGCTGTCCAAGCGTATTAATGATGTCCAATCCAACGTTGATTCGAGCAGCGTTATTCAGGCCGCCCTCATAAGGAACGCCGTTATACAACGTCTTGCAAACGTCCTTCAACCCACCATTGATCTGTTCTTCGAACAAACGGAACCGTGCATATCTGAATTTGCTGTTGATCTTGGATTCAAGCATAGAAACCTTGGTGCGCGTGAATTCTTCTGTCAAGAACAATTCGTGTTCCAGCTTTTCGAACTCTCCTGCAAGCTTCCGCTCTTCCTCGCTCAGCTCAGTGATCCGCTTCTCAGTAGCAGCTACTGTCGCCAGCTTAGCTTTGTCTGCTTCCAGGTCATCTACCTGGGAACGGATCAAACGGATCTCGGATTGCACTTTGCCAATGGCATCAGCTGAAGAAGAACGAAGTTGCTCAATCTCAGCACGGACTTTTTCTCCATCTCGCTGTATGGATTGATACTTGGTATTGTCTAATGGATCAGCAATGTTACTTTGTAAGCTCTGCAGAGTTGCTTCGGCTGCCATAACTTCTGCCGCCTTTGTTGCAATTTCCTTCTGAAGCTTTGCCAAATCGCCTTCAAGTGTTTTCAATCCCTTTTCAAGATCACTTTTCTCTGCTGCAGCAAGTTTACCGTCTGCACTAATTGCTTCTAGCCGCTTGGACTTGTCCAAATTAAATGCTTCGAGTGCTTTATCCTTTGCCGACTGGACTTGATCATCCGGAAGTGATTGTCCGCATGTAGGGCAGTTGGCATCATGTTCGTGTTCGTGCACCGGGTACTGGAGACTGTCAAGTGACGTCCATTCTGCCCGCAGCCTTTTAACCTGGCTATCTGCACGAACAATTTGGCCTTTGTAGCGCTCTGCCTCACGTTGCCCCGCAGTTAACCGGGACTGTAGTTCAGAAGCTTCACCGCGTAATTGCGAAAGCCTTGCTTGTTGCCCGTTTACTGCTTGTAAGCCATCTGCCTGAATCACTTGCTTAATTTCAGTCAACTCCGCGTTGATCTCGCGCAAGCGGATCTCCTTGGCCGACAACTCACCGCCGGATTGAATCCGTTGAAGCTCAGCGGTTTTGGCATCAACCCTGCCGCGCATCGTTTCGATGTCTTCCTGTAGAAGTTCAACGTCCAAGTCGGACACGTCTGGCATACTGTGACGAGCTTCATCGATGCGGACCGGGATCTTTTCAAGTTCCTTGTTGATCTCAGTCCGACGAGCTGCGATCACCTTGCGGTGATCCTCAAGGCTTCGATCTCCAAGAATGTCAGCCAATGGCGCGAGTTGCTTGCTGCTTGCAATGATTTCGGCATCCGTCATCTCACCGCATACCTCCAACAAAACTTTGCGGCGAGCATCTGGTTTAAGAATCTCGTTAAAGTAAGAAGGACTTGTCAGGAGTTTGAATATGTCCTCACTGATCAGCCCATCGACTTCGGCCTTGTACTGCCCTTGCTTAACTGGTACGCCATCGACGTAATAATCTGTTGTGTGTCCGCTGAACTCCCCTGTTGCTTGCCCACGCTTACGCGTCCATTTCTCAGCAAACACTTTTTTGAAGGAACGACGGCGACGATCAACCATCAGTACTGCTTCAACCTCATGTTGTAGGCCATGTTCAGCAACTTTCCCGGCTTCATCCAGACCTTTGATTTCAAAGTCCGTCCGATTTTGGCTGTCTTTACCGAACAGCGTCCATACGAACCCATCGAACAACGTTGTTTTTCCTGTGGCATTGTCACCGTAAGCAGAAACACTGCGACCCTCAGCTTCCAATACAAAATCCCGTAACCCCTTAAAATTGCGAAGGATCAGGGATATCAAAGTAATTTGTCTCATGCGCTCTTCTCCTTTGATTTGAAGTGCTGGCTGATTGCATCCGCTACAGCCGCAAGTTGATCGTCATCGGCCATCAGTTCAACGGAACCAAATGTACCCGAGACGGAAAGTATTGCTGGCGTGTAGCGCATCGCTGGCTTAACAGCAGCGTCAATGGTTTGAGCGGATAAGTCGACAGTAATTGCAGTCGTTTTACTCATAACGTCCTCCTTGTTTGGAACGGTCACCCATGGTAAGATGACCGTGTATCCATATTTAATTGTGAAAGATCAGGATGACCGCCTACCCGCGGTCATTTTTCATTTCTTCAACTTCCTCTGTCCATTCCATTCTCATCATCCAAACTTCTGATAAAATAGGATTGTCCATATCATATTTAGAAGGGAGGTGATGTATTTGAAAACTATCGGAATTGATGCAGAAACTTTGTTCGTCATCGGCTTAGGCGAACAAATTGCAGATGATGGTGTACTTGAAGTTTTTGAAGATAAAGAAATTATTAATAATCCCCAATTTCTTAAACCTGCAATAGAAGTTGCTAAAGAAGAAGCAATTATTAAAGCCGTTGCAAAGATGATTGAAGCGAACAACGCTGAGCTTCTAAAGCAGTTAAAAGCTGCTGGCGTAATTGCGGATCAGTAATCAATTTTTCAGCCCGATACTTACGAAGCTCTAATAGCTTTATCTCTTGATTAATCAAAGCCGTCGTACCAGCGGCGGCTTTCAACTCCGTCACATCTTCTGCATCATGTACCGCAATCTGTCGATAATCGACGATCACCGGAGCGTTCTCAACGCTTGTAATCAAATGGCCATTCTCATCAAGAACATAGAATTCTGAATGAATGTGTTGTGGAAGTTCTTCTCCCACCTGTTTGATTTCAATGACCTCGCGGCCTTCGATTTCAGTACCCACTTCAAACACCCTGGTCGGGTTGCTTACAACAGTAAGCCGATGAATAATTTGCACGTGGTATCCTCCCTTCATATGTATTGATGCGTCAGCCGCATCTTCCGACGCCGTACGGGAGTTGGTTATGCAACCGTCCGACGTCGGAAGACAAGGCCGACTTGGCTTGTCTTGTTCTCAAGTGTTCTAAATCTCGTCGATTGCGCTAACCGCAAGTGACATATATTCCGTAGGTAGCTCACGAAGGCTTGCGGCAGCATTCTGCCAGTGGTGATAAATCATATCTCGTTCCTGCCAAAGGGCTTCGAAATCAGATCCCTGAACCGATCCATTGAAGGACATCACAGCCGCCGTGTTCTCGCGTAGAGCCTTGGCTGATTCTGTATAGTTAAAAATGATTTGGATAGCCATTTGTACGTTCATACCGAATCCCTCTTGTGTTTATCTGAGGGAGCGGTTAAAATAAGCAGCACAAGAGACTTTAATCGAGTTCTCAAACCAAGTGTCCGCCCTGCCAGGCGGGCATTTTTCATTTCTACTTCCGCGAACCGGATCATCCGGTCAAGATATTCCTCTGCATTCTCCATTCGTCCAGGTAACATTCTTTCAGGTTGCTTTCGTATCAGTCGTAAGTTATGTAAAGAATGTTTTCCAGCTTGCAACGCTTCGGCTGCCAATTGTTCACGAGACATTTCATCAACCTCCAATTAATCGTTGTATCATGCTGATCCCGTCCATGCCGTACAAGAATGCAACGACGACTTCTCTAGCACCTGTTACCTCTGCCCATCGCATCATCGTGGTCATGTCCGGAATCTTATGATCTTTTTCGAATTTGCTTACACAAGCTTGCGTCCGATGGAGCTTGTCTGCCATCTGTTCTTGCGTGAAACCAGCACGTTCGCGGCAAGCCCGCATGATTGTCCCAAACTTCATTTCCAACCGTGTTCACCTCCCCCTCGGATTATTCCAATTTGGAATGGTAATACGTTTAACAGTGGGAGTATCATACTTGTAGAGCATTTCCCTTGATCCCTTCATCGTCCGCCGGTAGCCGGTACAGCTCCGGCGGATTTTCTTATATGCTCAAGGTGCCATGGGTTGTTGCCTTCAATGAATTTAGTTCGTCGAACGTAATCTCTTCCGGATTGTCAGTATGACGACCGTTATATAAGGTTTGTTGAAGAGCTTCATCTGGCTCCATACCTTTAAGCAAGACCCTTACTGCCGCCCCTGCCACGCATGCGGCTGGAGATGATTTTCGATACCAGTGTAGCGCCATCAAGCAACGCCTCCTCGTTGCTCCCAGTATCCTTTGGCGTTGTCTTTCACCCACTCGGTATGCTCATCGATCCAAGCCATCAATGAGTGAAAAGGAACTCTTGGGTGACCAAATTCTCTAATCACTGGGAAGTCTTCTCTATTCAAAAGTTCAGCTGCTTTCGTAGCGCCGATTTGCAGCAATTCCATTAACTGCTTCTTATCCATCAATGTCGGATGAGTATGTAAAGAAGCATATGGTGATTGTTCGAGGGCCTTGTGAACTGCTGACATGATCATCTGTTCTAACTCGCTCGGATTGACTTCAATTTTGAACATTCCCACTTTACCTCCTTACTGAATTCAGAATTAAACAATTATGAACCCGTCTTTTCTGTAGAGTTTTTAACAAAAACTTCGCGTAACGCGTAGCGACTAGCCAAAAAAATTTCTTCTTTCTTTTTCTTATAAAGGTGGGCTATCTGACCAGCACGTTCAGAACTAACTTGCCTTAAACCATTTTCAATCTGAGATAAGTATCCCGCTGATATACCTAAATTTTTCGCTGCCTCTTCAAGGCTCATCTTTGCATCAAGGCGAGCTAATTTTGCAGAGCTATTCAATTGATTTCCTCCTCCCAAACTTTGCATAACGTGAAGTTAAGGTAATAATACATCGCAATAAGCAAAGTGTCAACGCGTTTCGCAAAGTTTTGTGTATTTTATTTTCATTGTGCAAAGTGCAAAGTATAATAAATAAAGGTGATGCGCTATGTTTAATGGAAAAAGGTTGCGTAATTTACGCAAAGAAAAAGGTCTAACTATGAAAGACCTAGGAAAAAGATTTAGTTTGGCTGAATCTACAATTTCAGGATATGAAAATGAAACACGTAAGCCTGATCTAGAGACAGTTGATAAATTTGCTGACTTCTTCGAGGTATCGGCTGATTATCTGATGGGTCGTTCTGTTTCCAAAGCCGCCTCAGGTGGAAGCGCGTATATGGACGGTGGCAAGGGCTGGACTGATGAAGAAAAAGAAGTAGCGAATGCAGCAATACAAGCCTGGCGTGAGATGAAGAAGAAACAACAGGAGCAGCAGGACAAATAGAATCACAAAGCCCTTTGGGCTTTTCTTTTCAACCAAAAAACGAACATATGTACTATTTTACAAGGGGAAATGGCACAATGCTTCCATATTATGAACCAACAGAAACAGAACTGTTGATCTGCGATTTGTATCAAGCGTTTGGCATTAAACATCCGTACGAACTGGATATCGATCTGATAGCCTCCATTTGGGGAGCAGACATCATTTATTACAACGGAAAACCGAAGTCTCACTGGGAAGATTGGGGCAGCGTTATTTTTCTAAACAAGAACACTTCACTGAAGCAACGAAGAGCAGACTTTTTTCATGAGTTGGCTCACATTGTTCGTCATGAGGGTAATCAGGATGATCTCCCAGAGCTTTTTGTTGACCTGCAAGAGATACAAGCATCAAACTTTTGCTTAATCGCTTCTATTCCCTATTATCTTCTTCCTACACCATTGGATATGACTTGGAGTGAGTATATTGGACTCCTTTCGGAAGAGTTCAGAGTCCCTATTGTATTAGCTGCGGATCGTGCAGAACAGATTACTTCTAGATTCCATGAAGAATACCACAGTTACCGCGAAGATGTTGATGCAGCAATCTCCGCTATGCAAATTTCTGCTGCTCTTTATAACTCTAAAACAGCTAAGTCATCTTCTGAAGCTGAACGGCTACTACAGCAGTTGAAATATCAAGTATATGGTAAAATTAAGAGGTGATAGTCATGCCTTACTTCTACAAAGTAGAAGCTAATAATAAACAAGGGTATAAGTGGGTTTGTGTTGGGGATGCCCAGCCTGATCCTTACACAGGAAAGAGAAAACAAATCTCTCGGAGAGGGGATACAAAGAAAGAAGCATTAGCTCGAGTCAATAAAGTAATTGGAGATTTAAATTCATATGGAATTGATGCACAAAAAAATAAGAAGATCACTTTTGAAATGGTAGCAAAGGAATGGCTGTCCACTTATTCCAAGGGCAGAATCAAACAACGCACTCTAGATCAAAGAGAAAGCACCATAAATGCTCTTTGTAAGTACTTAGCACAAGTGAAAATAGAAAAAATCACACATCAACAATATCAGGATATACTTAATGATTACGACAACAAAGGATACTCCACCAGCGCAATAATAACACTTAATAGTGTCGCTAATATGATCTTTAAACATGCAATAAAAAATAAAATGAGACAAGACAATCCTTGTTTTGGGGCAATTATCCCTAAAAAGACCAGAACAGTTGAAGAAATAGAGAATGATCTTATTGCTGAGAAGTACTTCGAAAAAAATGAGTTGATAGAATTTTTAGATGCTACTAAAAAGCATGGGCAGTATCAAGATCTTGAAATGTTTTACTTGTTAACTTTCTCAGGCATGAGATCTGGTGAGATGTGTGCTCTTAAATGGAAGGATATCAATTTCGAAACAAATGAAATTCGAATTACAAAAACTATCTACAGTAAAAATGATAATCGCGATAATTACTTAATAACTCCACCAAAAACAGAAGGTTCAATAAGAACTATTGAAATTGATAGTGACATCATGAGATTATTAGAAAAACATAGAGCAAATCAGAAAAATATTATGAATTCTTCAGATAGCAACTTTGTTTTTTGTAGGAAAAACAGATATCCGTTTTTTCCAAAAATAATTCTAGAGCATATGAAGAAAATTCTTTTGCACACAACAATATCAAAACCGGCAACACCACACATTTTTAGACATACTCATATAAGCATGCTTGCAGAAGCGGGAGCTGATCTGAAATCAACAATGGGCAGAGTTGGACATACAAATGCCAAGACAACTCTACAGGTGTATACTCACGTAACCGATAAAATGAAAAAAGATACTTCTAACAAGATAAAAATACATTACGCAGATATACTTGGTTCAACAAAATCGCAAGAAAAGTGATTTTTTTTGTGAGTTTTAGAAACTAACAAACCCTTTATTCCCTTGTATCCCTTGCGGTATAAGGGATTTCTATTTATCTAACCTTTATAATGCTGGTAGATACGTTGCACGATAATATCCGTCTTTTCTCTGAATCCAAGCTCTCGATATTCGCACTCGAAAACATATTGAATATCCTCCTCAGAGATATAATAACTTCCTCCATCGTCCGTACCTTCCTCCATTCTCAGTCTGCCAAGATCGTAGGTATCAATCATTCGGGAGAGTGCATCCATACCGAATTGCTGTCGGTACAGATAAAACACAATTTCGAATCGGTCCTGGATCGTCAACAAATCTGGTTCTGCAAACAAAATAACTTCATCTACATTTGATTTGTTCAGCCCTATGCTTCGGGTCAGGAGATCCCCTATCAGATTTTTGACATACGTTTTGTCGCTGATACTGCCTGAGACACAGCCCTTCAGTGCTTTTCTCATCTCGGCACGTTGATTAATTCTTCGACGATATTCTTCTTCATGCAGACCCGCATCCGCGAGCTGACTATGACTAAGCTCATGAAGTGAGTTCTTCACCTTCTCAATCAACATATCAATTGTGAATGATTCCTGTTCAGGAACACGAGCATTCTTTTCACGAAGAAACGTTTTATACTTGAACCAGATATAAGTCAGGCACACAATCAAAATTAAACTTATCCATATGGTATTCCAGAGCATCGGAGGTTCAGGCTCCCCTTTCCAGCCTCTTCAGAACTGTGCGCATACCTGCACCGTCCATAATCAGGCGAGCGAGTTCGCTCATACTTGCAGCAAAGCTCCCTTTACGAATATCCTTATCCTCAGTCAAACTTTCCAACTGCAAGTATCTAGCGACATCTCGCCGATTCATTGCATCCAGGTATCCGGTTGTGTACGGTATCGCAGATATCGTACCTTTGTATTTGAACTGGCGCCGAATATTCGAAAGCGTTGCACGGGAATGCAAATCGTATTTGTTAATTACAACATGTATATTCTTATTGTTCATTCGTTCTGGCAGGATCTCTTCAAAGAACAACTCCAGATTTCGCATATTTTGATCGAGATTAATTACAACATAGTCCGCCTGTTGCAGCTTGAGCTGTGAGTCAACACCAGCATGATCCGCATCCAGAAGAACCAGATCATAATACTCGTTAGCTACATTTAGCAGCTTTTTCACAGTCTCACCATGTTCCTGCGGGGAACGTTCCATCACATCAGTTCTTCCGGTTAGGAAATCAAGTCTTTCCTTCAGAAGTGGCTTGGTATAATCCCTGAGATTGTACTTATTCAGACTTCCGCTCGAATGCAGCCGTTCAATCGCATCCAAGCCACCCTCTTCGAAGGAGAACATAAAATCCGCTGAATCCGTATCTTTGGACGGTAGAGCAGCTTCTGTGCCAGTTCCGGCAAGGCCTGCATTAACAAGTAACACTCTTGTCCTGTAGTGAAGCGACATCGCATAAGCACTAATTAATGTGCTCGAAGTGCAACCTGTTCCTGCAAAAGGGCTCCAAAAGGTAATGGTGCTCATGCTTTCATCCTCTCTGCTTCTTTCATCGCACGACGACTACGAACACTTTCCCAACCTGTTAACTGCTCGACCACGCGACACAACGATTTTTTGTAATTTCGTGACAAAGGTCCAAGATGAACTCGGCGATGATGCTCATTCTCAAGCTTAACCGCAGCTGTTAACTCATCCCACGGAAGCACTAAGGATTCTCCTGTCCATGCAAACGGACTGCCCTCCAGATACGCCCACAGATAACGAGCTTCAAGCTTGCAGTCAACCCCGTTAATTAAGATCCGCTGAAATGACAGCTCACCAGGTAATGATTGTTCTTCAAGCAACCGCTTCAACCAGCCCTTGCCACGTTCCAGATTGTAACGCTCATAATCACTCACCCAGACTCTTACATCAGCATTCAGCCAGAGATTACGGGAAGCAAAGTGTGAGGTCTCCATGTCATATAACACATAGTCATAACTGTCTAATCGCTCTCCATTTACTTCAAGATGATTCTCTACAGCTGCTGAAGTGACAAAATGACAAGCGATATCAAATCCTTCAAATTCCGTAATTCGCAAAGACTGCTTACTGTCACCCACACCGTATCCATACTTCTGTTGTAAGGTTCCATCTACGAGCAAAACCTTGTTGCCTGTCGAAGCCAATATCTTGCATAGATATAACATCAGATCATTTTTCTCACATAAACCCGCAAAGATCCATGTATGCATAGATGTTACAACTCCTTTCTTTTTCTAAAACTCCTTGTTATCTGAATTATTCTAAAATAAACCTCGGATTTCGCTCTATTCTCCACCCGTTAGCAAGCTCTGTTGTTCTGTTTGTGAAGCTTCAGCAGGATCATTCACGCTTCCAGAATTAGCTCCTGCTCCGTTTCCTGAACCATCATTCCACATCACTCCATCCGACGTTGCCGGATTATTGGCTGATGGACGACTGTTATAGTTAACTGAGGATTGTGCCACATCCTGTTCAACCCCTTTTGACGGTGCTGTCACGGAGGCGGCCAGTGAACTTTCAAGCGAACTTCGCACCTGTCTGGATAACTCCTGTTCGGCTCGTCGAACAATATTCGGATCACTCTCCAGCAGTTTTAACACTTCTGAATTGGCGGGATACGTCGCGATTGCAGGTGTCTGAAACTGTGGTTCTACATAGGTTAAGGCATAGATTGAAGCTTTATGTAAATAGGCATCTACAATTGCACTTGAGAGTGACAGAATCTCTTCCTCCGTCATCGTAATCCATAAGGTAGCTGCATTGAGTCGTTCCACTTTTTTCTTCGATAAGAGAACATAGTCTTGTCCGGTAGGGAATTGGATACGAACATCAATAATATCTCCCTTAACAAGTGAGGACGGCAGTAATACAACTTGCAGCTCTCGATTTCTTAAATCGGGCGGAGCCGGTGCATCCTCATACACCATCTCGGTGGTAATGGCTGTTCCTTTTTTCAACTCTATTTTGGCCACTTGGCCGTCGATCTGCTTGGTACTGGACCAGAGATTTCGCGGTGCTTGTGCATCCGGAACAGCAATGAGCTTCAGATCCTCCGGTAATATCGGTTCACCTGCTTCAATATCCCGAATCGTAACCCATCCTTGTGCTCCCGAATCCCATTGTTGCTTTAACTCAGCTTCCTTTTCCTCATATGCCGATAAATAACGGGCTTCTACAGCTGACCTGACATCCCCCATCGTTTTGACATTGTAAATAACATATCCTCCGAACACCAATCCTACAGCTCCTGCTCCGATAAGTCCGGCATAGATCAGTTGACGGCTTTGTTTTCTTAATTTAGACAAAAGAGGCTCTCCTTTCGTAATCTCTTCTAATCATGTACTTTCCTTCGTGAAAAGAACGAACGTTTCTTGGGTTGTTGTGCCATCATATGCGTTAAAATATGAGAAAACACTTTATCCATCTGTGCGTCCTTGTCAAAAGGGTCAATATGTAACGGCAGCCCATATACACTCGGTGTATCCAGAGCTTTACGAATGCGCTGAACAGCTTCACTTGCTGCCAGGGGCAGACAATATATCCATTTCTCTCGTGGATACCGATGATGTGATCGAACAAAAGCACCAATCTCCGCCTGTCTCCATTCGGCACCTGAGCCTATCACAATAGGCAGATCTGCACGAAGGAATTCTTCCAGCCGGTTCTGGTCCTGACCACTACCAAGATCCATCACGATGAACTGATAACTCCCCCCAAGCAAAGACAAAATATCCGCTCGCCCGGATTGTTTCCAATAATGCACACCATCCACTGCAAACTGTCTGCCTGCTGGCACCGGTTTACCCGCTTGAGCGATTTGTTGAATTCTTGCAAAGGATTGAGAGCGAGGTGACATTTCAATCACAGCTACTTTGAAGTTTTGCCTTTCGAGATAATGACTGATAGCTATAGCCGTGTGGGTAACCCCTACACCAGATGAAGCCCCAGTCAAGGCAATAACTCTTGTTCCGCCATTCAAGGTCATGGTTGCATCTCCACCAGGCGTTATTCCACCGGGTATTCGGAGCAGTTCCTTCCGCACCTCATCGGCAGATTGGAATCGCTCCTCGGCATTATATCTTAACAATCTTCTTGCCACAGGGATGTACGTCCGTGGAACATCGCTCCGGATAGAACTTTCCACACCCTGAATCCATTCCGTATAGGCCCCACTTGTCATAAGATACAGCAGCAATGCTCCGAGTCCATATAGATCTGAACGCGCATCGGTCTGACCCGAGCCATATTGTTCTGGAGCGGCGAAACCAGCGGTTCCCAACTTAACGGTATCTTCAGCACTTTGCGGTTTGTAACTTCTGGCGATGCCAAAATCAATTAATCTTACTTCATGTTCCGGCGTGATCATAATGTTTGATGGTTTCAGATCCCTATAGATCACAGGTGGATTCAGATTATGCAAATAACTCAACACATCCAGCAATTGAAGTACAAGCTCCGTCAACTGCTCCATCGGGATTTTCCCACGACACTGCTTGAAATACTCACTGAGCGTTAACCCGTCGATGTATTCCATCACCAAGTACGTGTACCCATCTTCATCCGGGACAAAAAAATCAACAATTTGCGGCAATCTTGGATGGCGAAGTGATGTCAGAAGAGCGGCCTCCGTCTCCATACTGCCTTCATATGGCATAATCGTTACGCTTTCTTTAATTGCCCATATCTTGCCCGGCAACTTCAGATCCTCCGCCTCGTATACATGGCTCATTCCGCCTGTTCCCAGAATGGATACGATACGATATCTACCTCCCAGCAGGCTTCCGCGTTCCAGCCTGGCCGGATGTCTCATACCAATTCCTCCTTCATTACACAACAAAAAAGGGAAAGCTTCACCGAAGTAGAACAGACCGGATATCCGGTTTTGTTCACTTCGGGATGCTTTCCCTCAGGTTTGTTATGGTTAATATTGGTATCATTATAGTACAGGCAGGAATAGATTGTAAAGCACAAAATTTAATGTGCTTAATCTCTTAATATTTGACCATATAAAGTGTAATCTCTTCCCGGTTATGGAACAACTGTTTGGAACGTTGAATCTGCATCCGCGAACGCTCAAACGTATCAATGACGTCTTTAATGAGCGCGAGCGGCTTCTTATGCAATAACTTCACGGTAACGATGGCTGTTCCCCCGGGCTGAAGGCTATACAGAAGATCCGATACAAGTCGGCTCATCAGCTTGGGACTCCAACTCATATCACATACGAGCAGGTCGAATTCTCCTTCGCGGAAACGAACATCCCCTGCATTCTTTTTCAAGAAAGTCAGTTTGGGTGATGCCAGCAGCGTTGCATCCATCTTCGCCGGATCTACCGCGGTAACTTCAAGCCCACGTTCAAGCAGGAAGGAGGTCCATCCACCTGGTGCTGCACCGATATCAAGTGCTTTATGAAATGAAGTAAAGTCAATGCCAAACGTTTGCTCGGCTTCAAGCAATTTGAACTTAGCACGCGAGATCTGCCCATCTTCTTTTTGAAAACGTACGGCCCCCCCGCTCCAGTCTGACAGGTTCTGTTCAGGTCTGGATACGCCAGCATACAACATATCATTCGCAGCAAATACAGAAATGACATATTCAGCATCACGAACAACCCATTCACAACCTAGCTCGTCCAGCTTTTCTGTTATCAATTGCTTCAATGAGGCTGCGTTTTCTTGCCAAAAGGACCCTTCTGTCTTCCTTACCTGCAATACGACAGGGGTGCCGGACAATTCCTTATGATTTAGGACGAATGCTATCAATTTCTCAATAGACTGCTCCGAATCTTCTGTATTCTCCTGAAACTGAACAGGTTGAATATGACGTAAAAACGTTGGATACTCTGCCCATAGCTTATCTGCAACTTCTTCCTCCGCTACAGGCAGACCCGCAAGCAATATTTCTCCTGGTACGAGTACCGTGCTCTTCACCGCACCAAACGTACGGCGTAACTCTTCCTGAGCATAAGGGGCAAAGCCATGATTGGCCGTGCAGATAAAACGGGAGAAGTTGCCTTCTTCCCAAGACGATTGTGTACTCAAATTGTGTTACCCTCCAGAACGTACGCGTATCCACGGACGACCATTATCCCACTGGATATCGACCGGAACATCGTACGTATGCTTAATTGTATCTTGTGTCAAAACTTCATGCTTGGGGCCAGCTGCCGCAATACGTCCATCGCGGATCAAGGCCACATGCGTAAATAAAGGTACGATCTCTTCAACATGATGTGTTACATACACAACTGTAATGTTACGCTGGCGCAGACGATCAATCTCAGCCAGCATTTTCTCACGTTCATATAAGTCTAGTCCGGCACAAGGCTCGTCCATAATCAGCAATTTGGGCTCAGCCATTAATGAACGAGCAAGCATGACTTTTTTGCGCTCCCCTTGGGATAACGTTCCAAGCGGGTTGTTGGCCAAGTTGGCAAAGCCCATGTCATCTAACAAACTCATTGCCTTTGCTTTTACTTCATCAGGAATTGTCTGATAAAAACGCAAAAAAGCATAAGCACCTGTAGCGACGACCTCCCATACCGGATCTCTGGGTGTGAGTTTCTCAATCAACGTTTGGCTGATATAACCGATTTTCTTACGTACTTCCCTGACGTCACATTGTCCATACAGATTACCGAGTACTTCAATGCGTCCCTGGCTTGGAAACATATATCCGTTCATCATTTCCAACAACGTTGTTTTGCCAGAACCATTCCGACCCAGAATAACCCAATGTTCGCCTTGTTCAATGTGCAAATGCACGTTATCCAAAATCTGATTCTCTTCTCGTCTAAGTGAGACATGTTCCATCGAGATTATACTCATTTCAGCACCACCTTCCGGATCTCCGAGAGCAAATGCTCCACAGAGCTCATCCGATAAACCATTTTTGGAACATCTTGTTGGCCATCAAAAAGCATCACTGCTGGAACGCTTGAAATTTGAAATTGTTGTACAAGTTCAGGAATATCATGAATGTTCATTTCGGATAAAATACCTTCTGGCAGCATGTGCTCTACTACCTCTAACATACGGCGTGCTGCCGCACATGTCCCACATAAAGGGGTATATATAAATACAGCCTGTGGCATGCCTTCCCATACGCCGCGCATTAACATTTTGGATGTAATTGGCTTCATTAACTTTCTTCTCCCGCAGCAACACGCAGCATGACCTCACCCGTCATTGGACCATTATGAATGGTTACCGAATCCGGTTTATTGCTGTATAACATCTCGTACATTTGGCGTTTTCCAAACATACTGGACGTATGCAAATAGATCTCACGCGGAAATAAACCTTCTCGTACAATGGATGCCGCGACCTCACCGCCACTCGGCGAATCCGGACCAAGCTCATAATCCAGAGACAAAATGTCCACGTCACCTTCTCTTAGCAGCATCAGGCACTCTTCTGCATTCGTTGCCAGAACAAATCCTTTCGGACAGGCCCGATAGTCATCCAAAAAAACATGCATACAATCGCTCCTCTCCCCATTATAACCAGGAACGCATGAGCGCTATATCATCATGGTGCGTTCCATCTTCGCCCGTTTCTGTCTCGAGCACAACAACCGCTTTTTGGAACTCAGGCGCAGTTAACAATGCTTTCATTGATTCATCTCCGATATATCCCTGTCCGATCCTCGCATGTCTATCCTTACACGAACCAGACGCATATTTGGAATCATTAAAATGTATAGCAGCAACATTATCCCAATATCCAAGCATCCTGCCCTTATCAAGCATCGCTGCTTCGTTGCCTGACGACCACAAACCTGAAGCAAAAGCATGGCATGTGTCAAAACAAAAAGCAATATGCTCCGGATATCGGCTTAATTTGCGAATCTGTATCATTTCTTCCATTGTCGTGCCCATCGGGCCATGATCACCTGCCTGATTTTCAATCAGCACCTTCGAATGTCCATTCCAATTCTCCAAGGCGGTATCCAAACAATGAATGAGGTTCTGATAACCCTCCAGCGGATCGTTTGTTTTGATATGTCCAAAATGGACCACCGTCCCAACAGAACCGCAAGCATTTGAAATTTCAAGATCATTGCGAATAGAAGCTATTGTAGCATGAAACCCCGCCTCTCCACGGGTCAGGCCCAACGCCGGATTCGTAGGATAGGGTGAATGCGCAATCGAAGCAAGTCCATGCTGTTCACACCAATCCCTGCACTGCTCAGCATCCTTGAGGTCCAGACTTTTCAGGCTGAGACTACGCGGGTTCTTCGGAAAATACTGAAACGCCGTTGCCCCCATCTCATACGCTCTCTTGGCAGCCTGAAGAAATCCACCTCTGGTGCTGACATGTGCCCCGATACCAGTTTTAGGCCTCATGCTGGCATTTCGGACAGAAGAACGCCTTCTTGCCCGTAATTTCCACTCGTTCAATTGTTCCCCCGCAGCGCGGACAAGTCTCGCCTTCCCGATCGTACACTCGACATTGCTCGTCAAAACTTCCTGTCTTCGTATCCCCTTGCATCAGTGGCATTTCCATATAGCCACCCTCAGAAGCTGCTTCACGCAACACGGACTGCATCGAATGGAACAAGCGCTCCGTCAGCTCAGGTGAAGTCGCGATGTTCTGCGTTTTGGAGCTTGGTTTCAGACCAGCAGCAAAAGCAATCTCATCCGAGTAACAGTTGCCAATCCCTGCAATGATATGCTGGTTTACCAATGTTGTCTTAAGTGTACCCCGACGACCTTTCAACAGAGAAGCAAAACGTTCCACGTTCATCCGTCGATCCAATGGTTCAGGCCCAAGATCAGACATTGCCTCTTCGGTTTCTTTCGAAGTAAGCAGATGTAAATAACCCAAGCGTAGTCCAATAAAGAATAATATGTGATCGCCAAACTGGATTTCCACTTGTGTGGAACGATCAGGACGTTCCTCTTCCGTGCCCCAGAAAATCATACCACCCAACATGAGGTGCAGCACCAGACGTTTACCATTAGCCAAGTGGAAAATCAAATGCTTCGCTCGGCGCTCAACAAATATGATGCGATTACCTGTAAGTTCATTGATGAACAGATCAGGCTCCGTATTTATCGTTTTATCGCGATTAATCACAACACCTGTAATCGGTAGATCAAGTATTTTCTCGGACAGCAAAGTCCGGTAATTTTCCATTTCCGGTAGTTCCGGCATCGTACATTACCCCTTTTTGGAAGCTTGGTCTGCCTCTTGCGACAGCCACTCCATCAATTTATGCAAATCTTCAAACACATGATCAGGTCGAGCCTTGGCTGCTTGTATGTGTCCATCCATATTATCCCGTGTTGTCACACCGGTAAGTACCAACAGCGTCTCACACCCTGCTGCCACTCCAGCTGCAATATCGGTTCGCATATTATCTCCGATCACTGCCACTTCATGAGACGCCCGGTTTAGCCGGCTAATGGCCGACTTCATTATAACACTCGATGGCTTGCCTATAACTGTAGGATGAACTCCGGTCGCGGCTTCAATTGCTGCTCCAATAGTCCCCGCTCCAGGTGTCAGTCCATCATCGGAAGGAAGCTGCAGATCCGGGTTGGTCATGATGAATTTTGATCCCGCATTAATCCACCTTAGCGCCTTGGTCAGTTTATGATAGGAAAATTCACGATCAATCCCCTGTATCACGTAATCTGGTGCATCTTCCGTCAGCTGTAGTCCTGCTTTTTCTATGGCTTCCAGCAGTCCTGCTTCTCCAATACATGCCACTTTTGCACCCGGGGACTCTTCAGCAACATATTCAGCAGCCGCCACAGCAGAAGTACATACTTGAGACGCGTCGGCAGGTATGCCCATCCCGTTCAGATGATCTGCCACACCTTGTGGTGTACGGGAAGAATTATTTGTTACGAATAAATACGGCTTTCCTAGCTCTTGCAGTGTTCGAATAAGCTGATCGGCTCCTTCGATACGATGTCTGCCATGATAGAGCGTACCATCCAAGTCAATCAGATAGGCCTTAATCACACACAGCACTTCCTTTCTTCATTCCATTAACGTTTCATGTCCTTAATCATTTACCTCGAACTTGAACGCGAACCTATGTATTCAGGAAAAAAATAATGGGTTGCTGACATATGCACGTAACAAGTCGAACCGGATCGAACACCGACGGTTTAACTCGCGCGTCTTCTGTACAAGCTTGTCATTTCCTGCGCTTTCCCGGAAAATAATTTGAATCATTTCCCTCTTCATATTGCCCATCCTACACGCTTTCTGACCAGATTGCAAAAGGGACCGCGGGAGTTCCTCTCCCTCAGTCCCGTGCAATTACCCGGATCTTTATATGACGTGTTTAACCGTGCACTGGTTCGCAATCAGGTTTAAGATTCTTGCTTGCGATGCACGACAGGAATAAGCTGGTGTTCGTTTGCAAGTCTGGTATTCGGGAATACGGACTGCGCCTCTTCCAAAAGTGGCTGAAGTTGATCCTCGTCCTTATAGCGTGAACTGAAGTGAGTCATAATTAGTTGCCCTACATTGGCTGCTCTAGCCGCTTCTGCCGCTTGTTTAGAAGTACTATGATAGTACTCATGCGCTGTATCGGCCAAATCATGCATGAATGTAGCTTCATGCACAAGTACATCTGCATTAATGGAAAGTGGCTGTACGTTGTCACATGGACGTGTATCACCTAATATAGTGATCACCATGCCTCGTTTTGGCGCTCCCAATACATCTTCTGGACGAAGCGAATCACCGTTATCCAACGTAATGGTTTCTCCACGTTTCAACCGGCCGAACAATGGGCCTGGTTTCAAACCGTATTCCGCCAGTTTGGCTGGGTCCAGGCTTCCTGGACGATCTTTTTCCGTAATCCGGTATCCATAGCTGTCAATCCGATGCTCAAGCAAAGCAGCTTCCACGATAAAACTGTCATCCTCGAACAGGACGCCGCCCGTATGTTCCACGATATTCAAATCATAGTTAACCCGGGATTGGCTAAGCTCCATTGTTGTACTGATCATTCGTTCCGTACCTGGCGGACCATATACGGTTAATGGTGTGGTGCCACCTTGATAGGCTCTGCTCGAAAGCAGTCCTGGAAGTCCAAATACATGATCACCATGCAGGTGAGTAATGAATATTTTCTCCAATTTGCTCAGTTTAAGCGGAGAACTTAAAATCTGGTGCTGCGTTCCTTCCCCGCAGTCAAACAACCACAAAGCTCTGCGCTCATCCAACATGCGTAGCCCAATGGAAGTTACATTCCGTTGAAGCGTAGGTACACCAGCATTAGTTCCCAGGAAATATAGTTCCATTCTGGATCGCACCTCTTTCTGTTGCCAGCAAAAAACCTCCGACAATGCGGAGGGCTTTGCCTGACACTCTACTGAATTTATGCCTTCTCTACATTAAAATACTTAGCTTGCGGATGGCTAAATACCATCGCTGATACGGAAGCTTCAGGTTCCATCATGAAACCTTCCGTCAATTCCACACCGATATCCTCAGGCTGTAGTAACTTGAACAGCGGCCCTTGGTCTTCCAGATCCGGACAAGCCGGATATCCAAAAGATACCCTGATCCCTTGATAACGTGCACCGTGACGTTGCTTCATGGTCATCTGGGCAGAATCCGGGAATCCCCATATATCTCTCATCATATGATGCACACGCTCAGCTAATCCCTCTGCTACTTCGAGCGCTACGGATTGCAGAGCATGCGAGCGAAGATAATCCCCTTGATCTTTCCACGCCGTCGATAGTTCACGCACACCGTGTCCGGCAGTAACTACCATGAAACCAACGTAATCCATTTGACCAGATTCAACAGGTTTCAGGAAGTCGGACAGGCACAGGAACGGCTCGACTTTTTGACGTGGGAACGTAAATGTATGCAAAATATTGCTCGTGTCCTTTGGATCATAGATGATAATGCTGTTACCACTGGACTGAGCAGGGAAGAAACGATACATGGCATGTGCCTGAATAATCCCGTCACGAACAGCCTCTTGCATAATATCATCCACGACTGCTTTCAGGTCGGTAGCCTTCTTATCTCCTGAAGCAAGCAGTTGTTCAACTGAACCGCGCAACCCCAGATGGTGTCCAAGCAACATCTGCATGTTCACGTAGGGCAGGATGTGTGATAACGGATAGTTGCGCATCGTATGCCGCTCCAGATCAGGAGGGACAAGAACAGGATTATCTACAGCAATATCCGAACGCTCCACTCGTGTAAGCTCTGGAAGAGCCTGAACAGCTACAGCACTTGAAGCATCAGCTTCTTTTTCTGCTTCCATCTCCAGTTGCATCGCTTCACGTGAAACGGGGTTCATCAATTTGTTCGCCAGATCCAGACCGTCCATCGCGTCTTTAGCGTATACAACCATTCCGTTATATTCAGGACGAATACGATTTTTGGTGAATTTACGTGTTAGCGCCGCTCCACCAACCATAATAGGCACATCAATACCTGCTGTTCGCAAATCCTGAGCGGTAAGAATCATCTGCTGCGCTGATTTTACCAATAGCCCCGAGAGGCCGATAGCATCGACTTTTTCTTCTCGGTATGCCTCAATGATACGTTCTGGTGGTACTTTTATACCCAAATTAATGATCTGGTAACCGTTATTCGACAGGATGATCTCAACCAAGTTTTTACCGATGTCATGCACATCGCCCTTGACCGTGGCCAGAATGATCTTGCCTTTAACCGAAGTCTCGTTCTTCTCCATGAATTGCTCCAGATATGCTACAGAAGCCTTCATAACCTCCGCACTCTGCAACACCTCAGCTACAATTAACTCATTGTTGTTAAAGAGACGACCTACTTCCTCCATCCCCCGCATCAGTGGACCGTTAATCACTTGAAGTGCTGTGTATTTGGCAAGTGCCTGTTCGAGATCTGGCAGCAATCCTTCTTTACTTCCTTCTACTACATATGAAGCGAGACGTTCTTCTAATGAAAGGTTCGAGATTTTTTCCTTCTTCTCAACCTTCTTGTTACGGAACGCCGCTACGAACGCCGCCAAAGTTTCATCATTTGTGTTATATAAAAGCTCTTCCGAGAGCCTGCGTTCTTCTTCTGGAATGGACGCATAACGCTCCAGTTTCTCTGTGTTCACGATGGCATAGTCGAGACCTGCTTTGGTACATTCATACAAGAATACAGAGTTCAGCACTTCACGACCTGCTTCAGGCAGTCCGAATGAAATGTTACTGATCCCGAGTATCGTATGACATTCAGGCATCGCTTCCTTAATCACTCTTATACCTTCAATGGTTTCTTTGGCTGAACCGATGTACTGTTCATCTCCCGTACCAACCGGGAACACCAACGTATCGAAAATGAGGTCTTCTGGTTTGAGACCATATTTGTTCACCAGCAAATCGTAAGAGCGCTTCGCTACGTCAAGCTTGTCTTCCCGACTAATCGCCTGACCCCGTTCGTCAATCGTTCCGACAACAACCGCACCACCATATTTATGAAGCAACGGCGTAATCAGCTCAAATTTCTCTTCGCCATCCTCAAGGTTAATGGAGTTAATTATCGCTTTACCTTGTGAGTACTGAAGGGCCAGATCAATTACTGAAGCATCTGTCGTATCGATCATCAGAGGAACCTTAACTTTTTTCACAACCAGTTCAAGGAACTTCACCATGTCTTCAGACTCTTCGCGGTCCGGGTCTTGTACACAAACGTCAACAATGTGCGCTCCATTTTTCACTTGAGCACGAGCAATTTCCGAAGCTTCTTCATATTTGCCTTCTACAATGAGTCGTTTGAATTTCCGTGATCCCAGCACGTTCGTACGCTCACCAACCATGTATGGACGATTGTCCTGTTCAATGTAGATTGGTTCTATACCAGACAATGCCGGTGGATGTGTTCCGTTCATTTCTCTTGGGGGGTACTGGGCAAGTGTATCGCGCATCGCCCGAATATGTGCAGGGGTTGTCCCGCAACACCCACCAGCAATATTCAACCAGCCCTGTTCGGCAAAAGCACCAATCTTCTGAGCAAGCGAGTCTGGTGACTCATGGTAATTACCATTCTCATCCGGAAGACCCGCGTTCGGGTAACAACTAACGGCAACCGATGCCATTCCGGAAAGCGAGCGAATGTGATCACGCATGAACTCAGGACCCGTAGCACAGTTTAGTCCTACCGAAATTGGGTTAAGGTGTTCTAAGGATATATAAAAGGATTCGATGTTCTGACCCGCAAGAGTCGTTCCCATCGGTTCTATCGTTCCTGATATCATCAGGGGCAGTGTAACGCCACTCTGTTCGAAGGCCTGCTGAATTCCAATGCTGCCTGCTTTTACATTGAGGGTATCCTGTGAGGTTTCGAGCAGTAGCGCATCAACGCCTCCCTCTATTAAAGCAAGCGCTTGCTCCAAATAACTGTCGATAAGTTCCTGGAACGTTACTCCCCCAGTTACAGACAGTGTTTTGGTAGTTGGTCCCATCGCACCTACCACATAACGTGGAGATTCCGGTGTAGAGAAACGATCAACCGCAGCTTTCGCAATTCTGGCTGCTTCCAGGTTAATCTCGCGTGCCCGATCCTGAATATCGTATTCAGCAAGCACAACGGATGTGGCACCAAATGTATTGGTTTCAATTAAGTCGGCGCCAGCCTCCAGATATTCTTCATGAATGCGCTGGATCAGCTCTGGACGAGTAAGCACCAACATTTCATTACATCCATCCAAATCTTCGCCGCCAAAATCTTCGCCAGTCAGATCAACTTGTTGAATCATGGTCCCCATTGCACCGTCGAGGATTAATATTCGTTGTTTTAATGCATCGTGTAGACTAATCTTATCCAATATCTTCACCCCCGCAAAACGTTAAATCTTAGTTTAACAGAAACTAACTTAATGTGAAAGATCGGGTTTGGTCCCGAAAGATGGCGGGTTTGCACGAATATGAACGGAATTTGAGAATCGACAAAAACAAAGCAATCCGATATAATTCAATTAAACCAAGTGGAAAAGAGGGAAAGAACATGGCTGAAATTGTTATCCGAAATACGAACGAACGCATCACTGGTGACGAGAATGTTCGAAATTTCTTGAACAAATACGAAGTATTATATGAGAAGTGGGACGCATCCAAACTGAACACTGATCTGCAAAATAACTTTGGATTAACTGATGAACAGAAAACCGAGGTTTTGGAAACTTACGATTATGAAATCAGAGATTTGGCTGCACGTCGCGGATACCAGATCTGGGATGTCATCACGCTGTCCGAACAAACACCAGATATCGAAGAAAAGCTTGCCAAGTTCGAAGAGATCCACACCCACGCTGAAGATGAGATCCGTGCAATTGTTGCTGGTAAAGGAATCTTTGTTATCAAAGCTACAGATGATGTGGGTTACTTTAATGTAGAACTGTCTCCTGGAGACGTCATCTCTGTACCTGAGAATACACCGCACTTCTTCACTTTAATGGAGAACAAACAAATAATTGCTGTACGTCTGTTCATCGAAAAAGATGGCTGGATTGCAGATCCATACCCTGATCCTACTTTTATCAAACAAGCCTAACACTCTCGTGTTACAACTTGCTTAACCAAAACCCCTGTTCAATTGAAAAGGGGTTTTCGCATATGCATATGGAGAGTATTATACAACATCGGTGCATTATATAAAATAATGCGGGTATTTCGCCTTAATCGATTCCTGTTCAATAACAACCAGTCTAAGATGAGCTTCCATCACTTGAACAGCTTGATCGGTCTGACGCTCTGTGATAAGCCGATAAATCTCTTTGTGTTGGGAGATAATGACCTCCAGGTTGGAGTCCTCCGCTAGACGTAATAAACGCAACCGATTAAACGGAATATTCAGTTGTTGCAACATTTTCCATGTTCTCAGCTTACCCGTGCCCTGGAACAAAATCTGATGAAACTCTTCATCCAGTTCAAAAAGCCGATAGAAATTGTTTTTCCCTATACAGACTTCCTGCATTGCAATGTTGGTTTCAAGTCGAAATCTGAACTCTTCAGGAAAAGAAACACAAGCCAAAGTTACGATTTCCTTCTCCATCTTCTCCCGCATAAACCTGCCTTCTTCCACATGCTCCAGATTAATGTGAGAGACGATCGTTCCACTCTGGGGAATAATGTCCAGCAGTTCTTCTTCAGCAAGCTTCATGAATGCTTCTCTAACGGGTGTTCTGCTCACCTGCAGTTCATCTGCAATCTCTTTCTCTGAAATCTTGGTACCTGGCTTAAGTTCCAGGTGAAGAATTCGTTCTTTTAACAGGTTATATGAATATGCCCGGGTCGAGCCTCTAATTTTTTGATTAAGTGACATGCCTAGACCTCTTTCTATCAGCCGTATTCATTCATCTTAGCACAAATTACCGTTCCACTTATATATCGGTGTGAAACGGTAATCTGGCCAACATCAACTATATTATTGCTTGTTTTCTTTGTAGGCTTTGTACGTATCATTTGCCAGCTTCAGATAATTAGATAATCCTTGACTCTCCAGCTCTTTGGCAAATGTATCGAATTCAGACAAGTCCCGCTCACCCAAGATAAATTTAAGTGTATTTTGATCCGAATAGTCTTTCAGTGGTGTACTCAGAAGTGTCACCCGTTCACGGTCCTCTGAAGAGTAAGGAATCGGTGGTTCTGCCGGGATCACTTCCTTGGTATCCTTCATGTCTTGCTGGAATTTCAACTCTTCTTCACTAAACATGGATTGCAGCAGATCTGTGGTACCCCCGTAGGCAAATACTCCACCAGAGAAACCAAAGTCAATACGCAGATCTTTCGTTCCTTTCGGATTCAAGCCATTGTAGTTCACGTCTTCTACCAATTTACGTGTTCCGCCCTCTTTGGTAAATGTTTCGCCTTCAACGCCCCATTTGGCAAACTCTTGACCCTCATCGCTGTAGTATAACCAATCAATAAATTGCATAATAGCTTTGAAGTTTTCGCTTTTTTGAATTTTCCCGGAGATCATAACACCGTTTTCAAGTCTGGAGCCAGACATTAATTGCCCTTTTGGTCCACCAGGTACTGTAATCTTTGCAACTGAGTATTTACCTTCTCCCAGCGTTTTGTTCATATCATTTCGGTGCAGCACCACCGTTTGGGAATTACCATTAATCATGAATGATTTGCCGGATACAAATTTCTGTACAGCCTGATCATCATCCTGTGTAAAACTTTCTTTGTCCAGCAATCCTTCGGATACCAACTTGTTAAAGTATGTTAGCAACTCTTTGTATTCTGGTGTTGTAGCCGTGTACACAAATTCATCCTGATCTTCCTTATACGTCAATCCGTTACCAAAACCCCATCCAGCCTTGGTACCAAAGCCCGTAGCAGCGATGTTCAACGTACTATTAAATTGGAATCGGTCCGAAAACGGAATGGAATCCGGATAAATCTCTTTCAGTTTCTTCGCAGCATCATACAATTCGTCCCATGTGGTCGGAATCGCGATGTTATTTTCTTCAAAAACATCCGTTCTTACGAGTAGTGTGTAATCTGGCCATACTTCTTCATGCAGACCTGGGAGTACATAGTACTTTCCATCTTCCTGTCGAAGTCCTTCAAGTTCATCTTCCAGACCCCATTTTTCCACTTTATCCTTGAAGTTTGGCATTAAATCAATATAATCACTAATTGGCAAAATCGCACCAGAGGACACAAATGCAGACTCTTCACCAGGGTACGTTTTAGGAATAACCAGTGGTGCATCACCAGAGCTTATCAACAGAGATCTCTTCTGAGGGTAATCACTCATCGGTACAATCGTTGGCTCAAGCGTAACACCCGTCAGTTCGGTAATTTTATTAAAAAGTAACCAGTCTTTTTTATATGGATAACTAGGTTGATCACTATATAGTATGGAGAGATTAAATGGCTCGGTCGCCTTGAATGTATCCCCTACATTGTACGTCTCCATCGCTGCCTTGGTTTGAACTTCTGTGACGTCACCTCCAGCTCCGGTACCGCTGCTACATGCTGCCAGAACAACGGTCATCATTGATGCCAACATCATTTTACCAACAAACTTACGTGGCTTTTGATTCATTTAGGTTATCCCCCTGAATTTGGTTTAGGTTGACCTTGCCTTAAAACTTTTTAATCAATCTCTAAAAGTAATCATGTGAATCACTCTAGCTGCTGCGTATTACTGTTTAACAGAACCTAACATGATACCGGTTACAAAGTATCTTTGGACAAATGGATAGATGGTGAGTATCGGCAAGATGGTTAATACCATCGTTACTGACTTAATATTGGCTGCAATCTGTGTCAGGTTATCAGCTGAGGTTGCACCGGCAGATGCCCCGCTTGTCGCTCCTGCAATCATATTGCGCAAATAAATGGTGACCGGGAACAGTTCTTTTTTGTCCAAATACAGAAAGGCTGGGAACCAGGAATTCCAATGACCTACTGCGTAGAACAGCACCATGGTTGCCATAACGGCTTTACTAAGCGGCAATATAATGCGTAACAAGATCCCGTATGTGTTCAAACCGTCAATGGAGGCAGCTTCCTCCAGTTCTTCAGGCATATTTTCAAAGAATGACTTCATGATCAGCATGTTGTATATGCTAATTGCGCCAGGAACAACAAGTGCCCACATGGTGTTGTTGAATCCAAGGGAATTAATCAACACATAGTTTGGAATCAATCCACCACTGAAGAACATCGTGAATACGGCGAACATCGTCAGAAACTTGCGACCCATTAACCTCTTTTTGGACAGGGCATATGCGAAAATAGTCGTCATAAACATGGAGATTAATGTACCTACTACGGTGTAGATAATCGTGTTTTTATAGTTGGTCCAGAACATACTGTCACGTGAGATGGTCTTGTATGTCTCTACATTGAATCCTCTTGGGAACAGACTAACCTTGCCCGAATTAATATAGGACTCACTACTGAAAGATTGTGCCACGACATTTAAGAATGGATAGAGGGTTATAAATACCACAAACAGCAGAAAGATAACATTGAATACTTTAAATACCTTATAAGATCTGGATTCCTGCATGATGCTCCTCCTTTACCATAAGCTTCTTTGTGTCAGTCTGCGTGAGATGGCATTTACGGAGAACACCAGAATCAGACCGATCAGCGATTCGAACAAGCCAATTGCGGTAGCATAACTGAAGTTACTGGATTCCAGTCCGACCCGATACAGGTAAGTGGAGATCACATCAGATGTCTCGTAGATCAGCGGGTTGTACAAGAGTAAGATTTTTTCAAATCCAACAGCCAGGAAATTACCCATGTTCAAAATCAATAACGTCACAATCGTTGGCAAGATCCCTGGAATCGTTACATGAATCGTTTGCTTCCACCGATTGGCACCATCGATACGCGCAGCTTCATACAAAGATTCATCAATGGTTGTCAGTGCAGCCAGATACAGAATCGCTCCCCAACCCATACCCTGCCATACCTCAGAAGTGATATAGATTGTTCTGAACCACTCAGCCCGCTGCATAAAAGGAATATTGTCTCCGGTGAAGAAAGCCACCAGTCCATTAATGGAACCATTCACTGCTGTCAGCTGCAGGATCATACCCGCAACGATAACGATGGACAGAAAATGAGGCAGATAAGACGCGGTCTGTACAAACTTTTTAAATCGTTTACTCTTCACTTCGTTAAGCATCAAAGCAAAAATAATTGGAACCGGGAATGTAAAGAGTAACGCAAGTCCGCCTAACATCAGCGTATTACCGAATACTCTCCAGAAGGTAGGGTCCTCAATAAACATTTTGAAGTATCTTAATCCAACCCACGTTTCTCCAAATATACTTCCCCCGGGAACAAAACGTCTGAACGCAATCACATTACCAATCATCGGCCCATATTTGAAAATAAGGAGATAAATGATGGGAAGGATTAATAGTGAATACAGCTGCCAGTCTTTGCGGAACAAAGTTGCTGCCGTTCGTAATCTGCTCTCTTTACGTAAAGATGTCATGGTTAACGTTGTTTTAGCGGTTTCCGACTCCATGTGTTTTCACTCCGATCCAGGACTTGATAAGTAAGAGTAATTCATGTACAATTCTCATCGTTTCTCCTCTTGTAGAAGACAACAACTCCTTTAACTTCACCCCCACTACGAAATAGATAATTGCTAAATGTAAGCGATATCAATTTGATGTATTATGTAGAATCACACAATCCAAGATGCTTCACATCATTAATTAGCACTTACTACGTGGTGTGATCTCCAAATCGAAAGAAGATTTTTCAAAATATTAAGCGCTTACAATCAATCAAAAACAATAAGCAATAACTCCCTGCTTCCATTTAATGAAGTCAGTCAAAAAGAAATTGCTTTAGGACAATCTAAATACTAGTCATACTAGTATGTTAGTTATATTCTAATCCAGCTTCCCTCTAATTTCAATAACTTTTAGTAAAAAAAATGGATATCTCTTTTAACAAGGTAATTTAGTCAACAAGCTCAAATAAAAAAACATTGGTAACTTCAAGAACGACATCATCGTTCATTGAAGCTTCCAATGTTTCAGGGTGCTGAGGAAAGATGTTATAGCTGATCTGCTTAGAAATTAGCAATAAGCTGATTTAATTCCGATAAATGCGTTATTTCATGGTCTGGCGCATACGTTTCATTGTTGGTCTTATGCTCACGGTTAATCCATACGGATTGGATGCCAGATGATAAAGCACCACGAATATCAGTCGTTAACTTGTCTCCAACCATCATGCTCTCTTCGGGTTTAACACCCAGTTTACTCAAAGCATGTTCAAATATCGACGGATCTGGTTTTCCTTTTCCGAAGTTACCCGAGATAATAATCTCATCAAAAAAAGGAGTTAATTCAGGTACACCATCCAACTTCTCTTGTTGCAAAGCAGGACAACCGTTTGTTAACAACAACAGTTTGTACTTTCCTTGTAACTGACGCAAGGTATCCATCGTTTCTTCGTATACATGAGGTCTGGATCTCCGTTCCACTCCAAACTGTGCGGCCAGTTGTTCAGCAAGATCATCCCGATCTATACCCAACTTCAACAAGCCACGACGCCAGGATTCTTTACGGTAAACTGGAGCAAGCTGTTCCAACTGACGGAACTCAGGTTGATCCCCACCAGTAAAGTTAGCCCAAAGACCTTCAAACGGATTGATTCCAATCATTTTAGTAAAAGGAAAGGTTTCATATGATTCATACAGTCCACGTGCCTCATTACGAACAGCTTCTTCAAGTTCTTCTGGTTTAACCCCAGTCTCTTGCGCTGCGATTAGACAAGTCTCATGAAAAGCTTCTCGAACACTACGCTCATCCCATAATAAAGTATCATCTAGGTCGAACAAAATCGCTTTTAACGCCATTCCGATCATCTACCCCTTTATGCAATAATTACTTTTCGACGGTTTCCACGGTGATCTGGTGTGCTTTTGCAAACTTCAGCAAACGTTCTGCAATCGCATCTGTATCGTAACGGTTCAATAACTTGGTGAACACCCATCTTTTCCCACGACTGTTATGTTCGATAACAACTGTACCTGGTTCAATTCTGAATTTGACAATATCGTCAACCCCAATTGAACGTTCACGATTACCCTTCGTCGTGATAATCCGATTACTGCTAATCTTGATGTATGGACGACGAAGCATGAAGATGACTGCCAAAAATACATAAAGCAACATGGTCACCCAGTCCCAAGTTGTCATTGGAGCTTGCACAAGAAACGTGCTCATAAACAGATACAAAAAGGCGAGACCTATCAAAAATATTGGGAACAACAAGCTGCGTCCCTTAAAGACTTCTTCACCTGGTGTACCAGTGATTGGTTGACCACTTTTTTTGCGTTGCTGATTTAACTGCTTGGAATTTTTCTTAACCGTTCTCTCGAACGAACGCGACATGTGAATCCCCCTTATGTGTCTTTGTATCAGGCTTACATAATTGCAAACCAACATTTCCCCCTATAAATTGCACACTCAAAATAACAGGAAGAAACCTAAATATCATAATGATATCATTAGGTTTCGTTAGTGTTTGAGTTTGCCTTGGTGGCCTTTGTCATTCTCATCATCAACAATCTCAATGGTATCCAGTTGTTGTCTGAAATTGCTGCGAATATTGCTCAAATAAATCTCTCTTAGCTCGGCACGTTCAGCAAGTTCTTCCTCCGACAATCCAGTGGACTTTTGCTTACGAGCCAATTCGTTAATGCGTGCTACCAGACTATCTATATCCAAGCTTGTCCCCTCCAAAAATACAAAGTCATATTAACTTTGCCATTATAAAGGCAGCTTGTCAAGCTGACACGCGTTAACACTCATTGATGTGCATTTTATTCTGCAAATTGCGGTAGAGTTAGTACTTGCCCCACTTGGATGGAAGTCGATTGAAGTTGATTCACTTTCTTAATTGCTTCTATATAAATACGTGTATCCATATTCGTCGGTTTATGTTCCAAAGAAATACTCCATAATGTTTCCCCTTGTGCAACGGCTATCTTTCCTCCAGGTAGAACATCATTCTCATTGCCAGCAAATACAGTTAAAACAGTGCTGCATCCAATAAATATAATCAAAGAGGTAATGGCTACCTTTAACATCCATGAAGAAATCTTGAAGCGCGCTAAAACCTTCTTGTAGTTCCCTATTTTAGACTTCACCAGTTCCGAATTCATTGGTTCATAAATGCTTTGATAAGTAGAATATCTCATTAAATACCCGCCTCCAAACGTTTGTTCCTATCTGTTGAAATCAATATAACACGAACACTTGTTTTGTTCAATAGATTTTTAGAACAATTGTTCGCTTCTTTTTTGAAGGAGAAATTTCTTATTTCACTTCCTTTTGCAAAGCATTTGCAGTATTATGCTCTGACTTTTGGACAATTTCTGTTCTATAAGTTAAAAAACACTGATTTAATGCTATTTTATTTAGAACTTATGTTTGTACGAACGGAGGTTCTATGTTATAATTTTCCCAAACGTTACTAAAATGGGGTTGATACGGTATGTCGAAGATATCCAGCAGGCAGCAGGCTATTCTGGAGTTTATACGAAATGAAGTCCGGTTGAAGGGGTATCCTCCTTCCGTACGGGAAATTGGTGAAGCTGTTGGACTTGCTTCCAGCTCAACAGTACATGGACATTTGGATCGTTTGGAGAAAAAAGGTTTGATCCGACGTGACCCTACCAAGCCAAGAGCCATTGAGCTTTTGAGCCAGGAAGAATCTGAGCATTCTCATCAATTTGCTCATAGCGTTGCACGTATTCCTGTTGTTGGTAAGGTTACAGCCGGGGTTCCAATCACTGCAACCGAGAACATTGAAGACTATTTCCCTCTTCCTACACATTATGTAGGCGAACAAAAAGTGTTTATGCTTTCAGTAGTGGGAGATAGTATGGTGGAAGCTGGAATCGTTAATGGAGATTACGTTATTGTCCGTCAACAGCAAACTGCTGATAACGGTGATATCGTCGTTGCAATGACTGAAGACGATGAAGCTACAGTGAAAACGTTCTATAAAGAGAAAGATCATATTCGCCTTCAACCGGAGAATGCGACCTTCGAACCTTTACGTTTGAAACATGTTAGTATTCTGGGTAAAGTCATTGGCCTTTTCCGAGATATTCATTAATATTTAACTTGAGTAACAAAACTAGATGTAATGAAATACGAAAGAGGTTGTCCTGATCAACAGGACAACCTCTTTTTTTCATGTTTATGTTATTTTTGCGGCTAATTATTCACTGCGTTTCAGAACACTCTTGTGATGCGAGAACACATCAAAGCTCTGTTGACCGTGATATGAGCCCATACCGCTCTCTCCGACACCACCAAACGGGAGATAGTGTGAAGTCATATGAGAAAGTGTGTCATTAATACATCCCCCACCGAAGGATACTTGATTCAGAACCTGATCCTGCAGTTGCTCATCCTGTGTGAAGAGATATAGCGCCAATGGTTTTGGCCGGCGAACAATCTCATCCAGCATAGGATTCAGGTCACTGTACGTAAACACAGGAAGAATTGGACCGAAGATCTCTTCTTGCATCACAGCTGATTCCCAGTTCACATCGCCAAGTACAGTCGGCTCAATGAGCAACTGCTCACGTACAGAACGTCCACCAATCAGCGTTTTGCCATCTGTGAGGAATCCCGACAACCGATCAAAGTTACGCGCATTGACAATGTGCGGGAAATCAGCATTCTGTAACACATCATCCCCAAATTTATCTTTGATCTCTGCGCCAATCAGACTAATCAATTCATCATGAACTTGTTCATGCACAAGCAAGTAATCCGGAGCAACGCAAGTTTGCCCTGCATTCAGGAACTTACCACGAACAATACGCTGGGCCACCAGCTTCAGATCTGCATCACTATGGACAATAGCAGGACTCTTACCACCCAACTCAAGAGTTACAGGAGTCAAGTGCTCCGCAGCTGCCTTCATCACAATGCGACCAACACCTGTGCTGCCTGTGAAGAAAATATAATCAAACTTCTCTTTCAACAATGCTGTACTGGCCTCAACTTCTCCTTCCTTAACCGCAATATACTCCTGAGGGAAGATCTCCTGAATCAGATCATACGTCAGACGAGATACGGCTGGTGTTAATTCAGAAGGCTTGATAACTGCACAGTTACCGGCTGCAATTGCTCCAATCAGTGGGCCAAAGGCCAGTTGGAACGGATAATTCCAAGGTGCAATAATAAGCGCCACTCCGTATGGTTCCGGGTAAATGGTACTCACCCCATCCGGCATAGCCGAATTGGTTGGGACTTGTTTGGGTGCAGCCCATTCCTGCAGGTGTTCTAATGCAAAATCCAGTTCACCCAGAACAATGCGAATTTCGGAACCGTAAGCTTCCGCCTCAGATTTGTTCAGATCAGCCCGAAGTGCATCTTGAATCCGTTGCTGATACTTTTCAATTCCTTTTCTAAGCTGTTGCAGCGCATTAATCCGATACTCGATATTTTTAGTTTGTCCTGTATAAAAAAATGTACGTTGTTCTGTCACTAGTTGTTTTGCCTGATCCATAATAACATCTCCAATTAATTATTTAAAATTAAATTGCATAAAATTTAATTAAAAGTATACCTCTTTTATATGAAACTTTCAACATATAGTTGAAACATTGATTTGAAACTATCTGAAATTTGGTAGAAGTTTTAAGATATGAGAAAGCTACTATTCTTTTTAATGCAAGTATCCATTGATTATAGCGAATTATTGGTATTATTAGAATTCATCTTTATTTCCACAGAAGATTATATGTACTGAGATCTGAAGAGATGAATGTCGCCTTGTAGATCTTACGCATTCAATGTCAACATCTGCCAACATATGTCCTAATTGCGGGTAACTTCGCGGACGAGGAGAAGTGGTTTCTCTAATTCAATGATTTGTGGTTTTATCCTTGGGTTTGTTTGCATAGTAAACAAAGGAGCCGGTGAAGATGGCTCCTATTTTTGCACCCTATACTTGAATGTATCACGAAAGTTTCTCTTTCCCATGTTCTTAATGGATACTGTGCGCTACGCTTCTACTACTCCTCCATAGTCAATGTTTTAGTACATACCAGATAGATACCCGAACCTACATAAGGCTACCGGGAGGAAATCATCTTTTATAATAATGTCTTATATGTATATCTATCTTATTATCAACCAAATCTATTAGTTCGATAAAAGGCATGTTTGTTGCAAAAATAGATCATTTCTATCAATTAGTCAACCTTAGCATTCCAAAAGAATATCCATAAATCCAACATTTTACAACTATATCATTTACAAATAACAATCTTATATGGTATATTTAACCATGGTTGGCCAACCTAATTATGTGAGATCTACTCGATATCTTTAATTTCAAATAACAACTTAAAACAGAATCTTACTCTATTGGTTCTAGTATATTTGGGAGGTTTGAATATGAAAAGATTAAGAAAATTCTCTATTTCTGTTATGGCAACTGCTTGTCTATTAGCATTCGGTTCCAGCTCTGCATTCGCTAAAACTGGTTGGGCTGATTCATTTGAGACAGCAGAAGTGATGTACTCAAGTGTAAACCAGTCTTCTGGATTTAGCGCAACACAGTATTTAGATAGCATGAGCGACAACGATTTTTATGTAGTCGACAACACAAACGGTTCATCCGAAATCACATATTCTGTTATAGCCACTCCACCAGCTAACTTCGACATTGTTATGGGTGTTATTAAAATGAATGCAAGCGGTGCGATCCTGTCCATTCAAATGGATAACTGGAATGGACGGGGATACCCTGAGGCAATTAGTTGGAATGCTAAACCTGGTGAGAAGGTTTACTTCAGAATTATGGATAACGGTATCAACAACTATAACGAGCCTTATACAATTCAATTCACAAAAACCAGCTAAATAATATTTTAGTAGATATTCAATGGCTCCCCGCTATATTAATGGGTGGCCATTTTTTTATACTTTGTCAATAAGGATGAGTACAGTGAAAAATTCATTTTTCGTTTTCCAGAGAGAATGCCCTTTAATTTGTTGAATTGTAACTCAAGAGAATTTTTCATCGAGTCAATATTGCTTATTCAGATTGAGAAGAGCTTTATTATCTACTATTTAAATGAAGTAATAATTTAGTGATCAAATCAATTTATTCTCTCTGATTGACATAGAAATTCCATCAAATTCTCGGAATAGCTATGCATCATATTTTATCATTTTCAAAGTTTGAACGAAGATTTTTTACTCATGGTTAGGAAACAGAATTCAATAGAATATTTTAAGGTTCGTTATTGAATCTAAAGTTATCAGAATTTTACAACATTGTGATCTTCCCTCCCTTTCCGTTCACTATCTCATACCTGCGTGGTTCTTTTACTTGAGTGCGGGGAAGATCTGAAATTCACTGAAGAAATTTTCGAATAGAAAAATATTTTGTGGGCATTTTGTGGGCACTTTGATTTTTCTTTAAATATGTAGGGACTTGCCCACAAAAAGAAAAACCCCTCAGCGCTAGAGCGCCAAGGGATTGAGCTATTAGTACAACGTGATATATTGATCGCGTTCCCATTGGTGGACTTGTGTTCTGTTTATGTGCGATAGCGTCATATTATTGTTTTCTTCAATATATACGCGCTAAATACGAAATATATTAAAAACATACGTTCGCACATAATCATACCTTTTCACGATCTGGGGGACGTTTGGGGGATGATTTGGGGGACGTCCCCCAAGCTTCAAATGAGCTGTCAGTACAGTACTTCCGAAGCATTCTGAAACAATACTATATAATAGAAGAAAAAAACTGAGCCCTTGGGATAATCCCTTGGGCTTGATCAATTATAAACTTGCCTCAGCGATCTCTTCAATCTTGATCCAACTGTAATCCTCTTCACCTCTGACAAGCTTAATTCTTCTATTTGGCCTATCAATTGATGTAACAACACCTCTTATCTCCCCATCGTCAAAAGGATTAAACACCGTCAACGTAACCGCCTGGTAAGACTTCATGATCGACTCTTCGATGGGCTGTACTTCCTGATCGTCCAGAATAGGCTTGCCACGTCTCTCTTGCACATTCATTTCATTGAGATATGCCTCCCGATGCTCAGGAAGGATTATGCGAGATCCTTCATAATACCGTTACCCGACAATTTACTCGCCATAGTTCATTCCTCCTCAATATTCAGTCCAGTATTTAATGTTGCTTGCTCCATTTAATGGCAGCGCTTCTTCAAGTATTGGCTTTTCAGCTTCACGTTCCCAGCCTTTGAGGATAACGATATTCGACGTGTCAGACCTGTCTTCCCAATGTATGTATTCCGCAGCCACAAGAGCGTCCAGAGCAACCATAACGTCTGGTTTATGCTTACCTGTTTTGACAGTCAGTTCATGGATTGTAGGAAATCTACGCCGTCCACCTTTGTAGTTATATAAGATCCGAAGGACCTTTCGTTGATAGTCCGTTAACATATAAATCACCTCCTTTACATTATATACGAACATATGTTCTTTTATCAATAAAAAAATGCCCATTCCGAAGACTAGGCTATTTACCCAAGCAATTCTTGTATTATGAGGTGCTAAAATCCAATCACAACACAGCCGTGATAATCAACTCATCATTTTTAAATAACTCTAAGAATGTTTTCCCGTTAATTTTGCTTTCCTTAATCATTTCTTCATAAGTTGTATAGATTGGTCCCTGAGTCTTGTTTTCGCATACAAAAGCAAAGCCATCCTTATGAGAAAGGAATGCATACAGTTTGTTATTATAAACAAATTCTACTTCCCTGTGCTCCCGAAAAAATTGCAGCATTTCTTCGTAAGTAAACTTTTCACTCATATCGTCACCACCCATTAGAATCTATCACCATTTATCCATTTATGTCTGTGAGGGAATGTGTGTGACCCATCCGCATTAGAATGGTCATAATCGATATCTTCATCTGCATTACCATTTTTATCATAATATCTACGTTGTTTCAACCCTACTCTTGTGTCATAAAGATCTTCAGAGGAGCGGGGTTTGCCGGTTCTATCAAGAGTATTTTTATATGGTGGACGTCTATCGGTATGTGTTCCTGCTTTAGTACCGTTCTTCTTAGCGTCTTGATAAGCTTTTTCTGCTGCAACTTCTGCTGAGGGAGCATCCTTTTCGGAGAAATAAGCTTTGACTTTATTATATATTGCTGAACCGGCGTAGTATGTAGCACCTGCTACAATAACTCCTCCTGTAGCAAGTAATGCCACTTCACCGACTCCTGGTATGAAATAGACGCCAGCTGCCCAAGCAATCTTTGATTCAGCTAATTGATCTTCAGTTAAATAACCATTTGATAAATCATCAACTGGAACTACATAGAAGTCCTCATATGTATCCTCTGTTACCGTTTCCTGCTCAAAAGTTGTTTCGGACGTAAATGATTGTTCTACTTTAACACCTTCATTAGACGATTCAGCATAAACTTGGACACCAGCTACACCTGCAAATAATGATAATGATAGCATTGCGCCCACAAATTTTCTTAAAACCATTCTCTCATCTCCTACTTTTTTAAATTGAAGTATAATCTTACCATATTAATATTTACGAAAACATGGTTAATATGTCACAATATTTATATTATAATAATTACATAATGACGTTTTATTGAATTTGATATACTTCTATAGTAATCATTATCCGACATTTTTCTCGCTAGATTTACTATCCCATAACTTACCGCCTCTACCCCTTATAGTAAAACGCTATAATTGGGGTGAGGTGTTTTTATGTTTATCAGTCCTATGTTATTAGCAACAGCACCGGGCCCCTTCTCACATTCAGAATTCATTTTTGAACCTAAAGTTGACGGTCACCGGTTGATATATTCGCAACAGTCTGGCAATGTCCGGTTATACACACGTCACAATAACGATTGTACTCGCCAGTATCCTGAGTTAACCCTGCCGTTTGACTCTGACATTATCCTGGACGGCGAGGTTGCTTGCACCGATCCAGAAACAGGCTTGAACGACTTCGAGGCAGTCATGAGCCGGTTCAGCACACGGCAGCATTCAAAGATTCAGCAGTTCATCAAGACGTTACCAGCCACGTTCGCAATATTCGATATCCTACAGTACAAAGGTCACGACCTCCGTAAGCTACCTCTTATAGAGCGCAAGGCGATTCTGCACGGCCTCCACCTACCATCTAATAGCTTTGGAGTGGTGCCACATATAGAAGGCGCTGGAGAGGATTTATACACTCAGATAGAGACTATGGGTATGGAAGGTGTAGTTGGCAAGCGCAAAGACAGCCAGTACGTCAGCAGACGGTCCAAGGACTGGATGAAGGTTATTAACTGGTCCTATGCTGATGTGTTCATCATAGGATACAAAAAGGCCGAATTTGGGTGGCTTGCTGCCGTTCCAGATCAGTCAGGCAAGATGAGCCCGGTAGGGATCATCGAGCATGGGCCGAGTCCAAAACATAAGCAAGCTTTCCGCGGAGTGTGCCAGCAGCTCGTGACCGGAGAGGACAAGAATCACGTTTACCTGGAACCACGTATACAAGCTAGGGTCAAAATGCGCAGCTGGACAAAGTCAGGCTTGCTGCGTATACCCGTGTTTGATCAATTTATTGTCTGAGATAATGCAAAAAAAGACTCCGCAACTCAATGCGGAGCCTTTTTTATTGATAGCTTAGTATTCGCTCACTTCAAACGTTAGGACTCGATCAAATAGGATGTAGTCTTTACGGCTCTTGAACGGTCCTTTGTTATTATCATGTTTGTCAATTGCATAAGATGCTTTCCCGCTTCCAGCTTGTTTTGCTTCGTACCAATCGATGAATTCATTCACTTCTTGCATGCTCAGGTCGAACTCTTTCTCCAGACCTGTCGTCATGGTCACTACGAGAATTGCACGATTGCCAGAAGGTTGTTCAGGCTCTGTTGGTTTCTCTGGCTCCGTTGGCTCTTCAGTTCCAGGTTGTTCTATGCTTGGAACTTCTGTTGTTAATTCACCGATAACATCAATGCTATATAAATAATCTATAGTCATTTCCTAAAGTATTTGTTGACGGATCAACAGTCCAAATTTTTACTTCATGTACTCCCATTTTTAAGTTTGTTTTCTCATATATTAAAATATTGTAGTTATAATCTTTGACTGACTGATTATACGGACTAAAGTATTCAACGTTTCCGTCAATGCTGATTGCTACTTTCTTCGAGTATGAATAATTCACAGAGATAAGCAGACGAAGATCAGTCCCTTTAAAGTTAAAATTCAAATCTCCAGCACTACCGGTTTTTGCACCTGAATAAGCTATCTTTGCTTTTTCATCAGTCATATGATCCCAGAGATTTCCGTAATTAAAAAGTTTATTGTTTGCTGAATATCTTGTCCAACCCTCTTCAGGAGATTTTAGTTGTTCACCTAATGCAGCAGCATATGTACTTGATTGAGATAAGCCTATGTACAGTAAAAAAGAAAATGTAAAAACTAAACTTAACCTAAGAAATTTATTCATTCTATCGTTCCTCCTACAAATCTAATTATTAATTCAAAGATAAATTAGATTGCTAAAACTGTCTAAACATTAACTTGCTGATCTATAAATATCATCTAAATTATTGCATTTTTATTTTATATTGGATGCGTATCTCCACAAATTACCCGTTTCTATTCTTAAAGATTTGAGTAAAATTACATAGTAAAGAGTCTCAAAGGAGGCATTATTATGTGCGGAAGATTTACAATAACTGATCCTATAGAAGCTATAATGGATAGGTACTATGCATCTATAGCTGATGGTTTTGAGTACAAACCTAATTACAATGCATCACCTATGCAGTACATTCCCACCATTATCGGCAGTAAGGACGGTAACCGATTGGGTTCGCTCCGATGGGGACTGGTACCCGTTTGGGCCAAGGATGACAAGATCGGGAATAAGATGATTAATGCCCGGGCCGAGACATTGACTGAAAAGGCATCCTTTAAACGGTTGATCAGCTCCAAACGTTGTATCATTCCGACAAATGGATTTTACGAGTGGAAGAAAGAAGGGTCTGAAAAACGGCCGATGCGCATCTTGATGAAGGATGACCGTTTATTCTCGCTTGCTGGTCTGTACGATACCTGGACAGATCCGGATGGAAACAAATTGAGTACGTGTACCATCATTACTACTGAACCAAATAGCCTTATGGAAGACATTCATAATCGTATGCCGGTTATCTTGCGCCCTGAGGATGAAGCTGCGTGGCTCGGAAGAGACAATGATGATGTCCAATCGCTGCTTGGCTTGCTCAAGCCATATCAATCTTCAGAGATGAGAGCGTATGAGGTGCCGAAGGAAGTCGGTAATGTGAGGAATAACAGTGTGGAACTATTGAAGAAAGTAAATTAGAGATTCGACTAGAGTGATACCTTAGTGGTAGTCACTCTTTTTTACTGATCATAATTCAGAAATATATGGAAATAGACGAATAACTTTGATAACATAAGTGGATTGATTACATAAATGGAGGATCTAAATGACTGATAATATGGCATCATACTCACTTCTGGGTCTTGCCGGTCTCATTACTACTTGTTTATTTATATTTGGTATAGCTTGTTTAGTAGCATTGTTTATCAATGTCTTCAGACTGCTCAAGGGTCGATTTAACCGAAAGTTAGAACAATGCCAATCGTGTGTTAATACTATCTCAATCTCAGCTATCATTTGCCCTAATTGCGGACACCATTACGGCAGATCTAATGGAGTTTTCAATTCAATTTTCGGATCATTCGTTGGTTTCGTAATTTTCATTTGCGGAGGATTCATAGCATTAGCTGAACTTATAAAGATGATAAATGATAAGTAATTAAGTGAGAAGGAGCCATAAAAGGCCCCTTTTTGGTACCTTAGATTCAAACACCTTAGCGAATTATTTACTGCCCATGATCTTAATGGATGCCTTTCTATTACTCGATATGTATTCATTTTCTAACATCCACACATTTTTTATAGAAAATTATACGTAGGTCTGATAGACTATTCTGGATTGACTTTATCGTTGAAGGAGTTTGTTATGATTCATAATATCAGTGAGATTTTTGGTATGGTATTCTTTGCAGGATTGATCTTAGCGTTATTTGTACTAGGCTTAATGGGTATTGCTGGAATGTTTCTTAATATCTATAGAAGATTGAAAGGGCTAAAGACTAAAAAAATGGAACCTTGCAGATCTTGTGGGCATTCAATCTCAAGTTCTGCCATTATATGTCCTAATTGTGGAGAACACTACGGACGAAGAAGTGGATTTGCTAATTCAATCATTGGTTGTTTTATCGTTGGATTTGTTTGCATTGGAATTGGTTTCTATGCCTTGTCAGAATTTCTCGAGACATTTGAAACCTTTAGTTTTAAATAGTAAATGTTACATAGTAAGCAAGACTATTCTGGATTAATTAAAATTTGGAGGGAATACATGGAAGAGAAAATAGGAATTATAGTTGGAACAACATTACAGTCTGTTTTCATTTTAACAATGTTTTATATGGCTACTCGTTTCTTTGGTAGAATGTTCGGAAATATATACGCGGCAATTAAAGGTAATAACACTAGCTTGGAATCTTGTCGTTCATGTGGTCATAAAATATCTAAAGAAGCTGTTTTTTGTCCTTATTGTGGTCAAACTTTCGGAAATATCAATTCATTCTCTACCTCTATATTCGCCAACTTTATTGCTGGAGTTGTAGCTCTCGCTGGAGGAATCGGACTTTTATTTTACTTGTTAGACTTATTAAAGGATCAGTAATCTAGCTTTCAGCTACAAAGGTGCCATTAACCAAGGCTCCTATTTTTGTACCCTAAATTCAAATAGGTTACAGAATTATCTACCACCTATGCTCTTTGTTGATGCCTTTCTAATACTCGATATTTATTCATTTTCTAGCATCCACACATTTCTATAGAAAATTTTATCTAGGTCTGATAGACTGTTCTGGATTGATTACATAGCTGGAGGAACGTCATGTTTGAGCGCATAAACAATATAATAGGTAATTTATTCGGTATAGGGATCATTATCGCAATGTTTGTACTAGCAATCCTAGCTTTTAAAGCAATGTTTAGAAATATAAAAAGAAAGTTCAAACCTAACTCAAACAATTTAATACATTGCCAATCTTGCAGAGGTGCGATTTCTGGGGAAGCTTTCATGTGCCCACACTGCGGGCAACATTATGGTAGATCAAGCGCTGGTAATTCTATATTTTACTGTTTATTGGCCGGATGCGGATTTTTGTTGGGGGCATTTTATGGTCTCCAACTCTTCTTTGAAGATGAGGAGGTTCTTTTTTTTATCCAAACATACTTTAACTAATCAAATACCAGTAATTAAGGAGCCATGTATGGCTCCTATTTTTGTGTCCTGAATTCGTACTGCTTTCGGAAGTATCTACCGCCCGAAACTTAATGGATAACACGATATATCCTTCTACTGGGGCGCCATAATCAATGAGTTGCTGAGGATCCACTTGGATTTCCTGCAGATGGATCCGTGTACCTTAGTTAAGGCTGCTGTGAGGAAGTCTTTATTGATGGATAATGTCTGATAGCATAATTCATCAGTCACCTAAATATATTAATTAAACAATTGTTAAAAAGAACTTATTTATATCAATTCAATAAACAAAACACTCCAAAATTATAATTTAAAAACCCACAATTTTACACAATATGTTATTAAAAACAATAATTACATATGGTGTATTTATCCATATTTAGCCAGTCTTCCGAAATTAGCGCAACACAGTATTTAGATAGCATGAGCGACAACGATTTTTATGTAGTCGACAATATAAACGTTTCATCCGAAATCACATATTCTGTTATAGCCACTCCACCAGTTAACTTCGACATTGTTATGGGTGTTATTCGAATGAATTCAAGTGGTTCATGCCTAAATCATCATTGTTCAATGCCTTCTCCCGCATCTTACAACGTTGTGATCTCCCATCCCTCCCCATTCACTCTCTCCGACATACCTGCGCGGTTCTTTTACTTGAGTCAGGGGCAGATATGAAATTCGTTCAAGAACAATTAGGTCACGGAAGTATTCAGATCACATCAGATGTATTTGCCCACATCTCAGGCAAGATCCAGAAAAGCAATATAGATAGATTTGAGAAATTCACTGAAGAAATTTTCGAATAGAAAAATATTTTGTGGGCATTTTGATTTTTCTTTAAATATATAGTTATTTGCCCACAAAAGAAAACCCCTCAGCGCTAGAGCGCCAAGGGATTGAGCTATTAGTACAACGTGATATATTGATCGCGTTCCCATTGGTGGACTTGTGTTCTGTACATATCCCACTCAATTTCTTTCAGCTCATAGAAGTGAGCCAAGGCGTGGTCGCCCAGAGCATCACAGATGACTTCGCTGCGGATCAATTCATTCAATGCTTCTTTCAGGTCAGCCGGCAAGCTTGGAATGCCTTCTTCCACACGCTCTTCTTCTGACATGATGTAAATGTTACGGTCAATTGGAGCTGGTAAGGAAAGCTCACGTTTGATTCCGTCCAGACCTGCTTTCAACAGAACAGCCAAAGCCAGGTAAGGGTTAGCAGCCGGATCCGGGTTACGAACCTCAACACGTGTACTCAGACCACGGGAAGCTGGAATACGAATCATTGGGCTGCGGTTACTCGCAGACCATGCTACATAACAAGGTGCTTCATAACCGGGTACAAGACGTTTGTATGAGTTTACGGTTGGGTTAGTAATTGCTGCAAACGCACGTGCATGCTTCAGAGTTCCAGCCATGAAGTGACGAGCAGTTTTGCTCAGACCCAACTCGTCCGACTCATCAACAAATGCGTTCTCATTGCCTTTGAACAAGGATTGGTTACAGTGCATACCGGATCCGTTCATACCAAACAGCGGTTTCGGCATGAATGTAGCATGTAAACCATGCTGACGTGCAATCGTTTTAACAACGAGTTTGAACGTTTGGATCTGGTCAGCTGCTTTCAGAGCGTCTGCATATTTGAAGTCGATCTCATGCTGACCTGGAGCTACCTCATGGTGGGAAGCTTCGATCTCAAAGCCCATTTCTTCAAGTGTGATAACGATGTCACGACGACAGTTTTCACCAAGATCCGTAGGCGCAAGGTCGAAATAACCACCTTGGTCATTCAGTTCGTTAGTTGGGTTTCCTTTTTCGTCTGTTTTGAACAAGAAGAACTCTGGTTCAGGACCAACGTTGAAGGAAGTGAACCCCATATCTTGGGCTTCCTTAAGGTTTCGTTTCAAGATGCCACGTGGATCTCCTGGGAACGGATTACCATCCGGAAGATATACGTCGCAAATCAGGCGTGCAACACGGTTCTCTGCAACCCATGGGAAAATAAGCCAAGAATCTAGATCTGGATAGAGGTACATGTCGGACTCTTCAATACGTACATAACCTTCAATGGAAGATCCATCGAACATCATTTTGTTATCCAGAGCCTTAGTCAACTGACTCACTGGAATCTCAACGTTTTTGATAGCTCCAAGCAAATCAGTAAATTGCAATCGAATGAATCGTACGTTTTCTTCTTTCGAAATGCGGAGAATGTCTTCTTTTGTATAACTCACTATAACCTCTCCCTTTCTTATCTGCGTATTTGGCTTGCCTGTTATATTTGTACATTAGAAAGTTCCACGGGTCAAGGAGTCTCACACCAAAAGTGCATGTTTTCCCCTCACTCGCCAAGTTATGCGAATTTAATTTTTATTAAAGAATCGGGAAAGCTCTCCCTGAATGAGAGATACTTGTCCTGGTCTCTTACCTGATACCAGCTGCTGCTTCAGCAAGCGGTGCAACTGCGTATCGGACAGCTCTCTGCGTTTAACTTCAGTATCTGGCGTGATAACTGTAGCTTCCTCGGATTCTTTCGAAACAGGATTCATCACTTGTTTGATCCCCGCGATGTTAACTCCTTTTTCAATCAAAGCCTTGATCTCTAGCAATCTCTCTACGTCATTAAAAGAGAACAAACGTTGATTACCTGACGTTCTCGCAGGAACGATCAAGCTGTGCTGCTCGTAGTAACGAATCTGACGTGCAGACAGATCCGTAAGTTTCATTACAATACCAATCGGGAATAAGGCCATATTTCTGCGAATTTCATCACCCATGTTCATCAACCTTCCAGTCATCTATTCTTCACCCTATTGTACATTTAGTTATTACCAAGTGTCAATGACGTGTTAGATAAACTCACAATAATTTGCGATCTTTCATAGTCTGTAACGCCATCAAAACGCCATATTTGACATGAGAGTACGTTAATCCGCCTTGCATATACCCGATATACGGCTCCCGAATAGGTGCGTCGGCTGATAATTCCAGACTTCCACCCTGAATGAACGTACCTGCCGCCATAATGACAGGGTGCTCATAACCAGGCATATCCCACGGTTCAGGGACCACATGACTATCCACAGCTGCCGCACGCTGAATCCCCTGCACGAAGGCGATCAGATGCTCGGCAGAGCTAAACTTAACAGCCTGGATCAGATCTGTGCGAGCTTCATTCCAGGCGGGTTTGGTTACAAATCCGGATTCAGCAAACATTGCAGCAGCAAACGTACTTCCTTTGATAGCTTGTCCTACAATTGTCGGTGCCATGTAAAGTCCTTGGTAGATGCCACGTGTTGTCCCCAGCATTGCTCCAACCTCTCCCCCAATTCCAGGGGCCGTTAGACGATAAGCTGCCAGCTGTACGTATTGTTCCTTCCCACATATGTATCCACCGGTTTCCGCAATGCCTCCACCAGGATTCTTGATCAGTGATCCGGCCATCAGATCAACTCCGACTTCTGTCGGTTCACGTTCCTCGGTGAATTCACCGTAACAATTATCTACGAATACGATGACATCCTCCTTAAGCCCTTTAACACGCGTAACCATCTCAGCAATCTCAGCAACACAGAAGGAGGAGCGCCAGTCATAACCACGTGAACGTTGAATCCCAATGACTTTTGTAGCCGGTGTAATGCTTTTTTCAACTGCTGCCCAGTCCACTCCACCTTCATCAGTTAAGGCCGTCTCACGGTAACCGATGCCAAAATCGCGTAATGAACCTGTGCCATCACCGGGTTTGCCAATAACTTTATGCAATGTGTCATAAGGCTTACCCGTGATGTACAATAGTTCGTCACCTGGACGCAAAACGCCAAAGAGAGCTGTACTAATCGTATGAGTACCTGAAGCAAAATGAGGACGTACCAACGCGGCTTCCGCGCCGAAAACATCAGCATATACTTCATCAAGCACTTCACGCCCACGATCGTTATAGGCATAACCTGTTGAACCTGCAAAGTGAAAATCACTTACTTTTCGCTGTTGGAAAGCATTAATCACCTTCCATTGATTGTGATCTGTGATCCGATCAATCTGTTGCAGTTGTCCTTCAATCTGACGCTCCACTTTACGTTGAAGTTCAGATATTTCTGAATCAAAGCTTACCATCTTACTTCATTCCCCTTCATAGCACGAATCTGACGTTGAATATCTATTATCGTGTCAACTTATCACACCAATATGTCATGAATATTACAATTCAATGAATTCTTCAAGCATATAACCAAATTTCTCATATTCACCTTTTTGCAATTCAACTTCATAAATTACATCATTCTCTTCAAAGCTGGTATCCACCACATCACCAATTTTGTAGAGTATGGACGTTAGATCACCACGTTCTGCCGGAATACGGAAGCGTTTCGTATCACCTGTCAGCTCTGTCTGAATTAATTCACGGATTTTAAGCAGATCCTCAGAGTCTAATGCGCTTACTTTAATATGGCCTTTATCCAATGGAAGCATTTCAAGTTGCTCTGGTGTACATGCATCTTTTTTGTTATACAGGACTAACTGCGGCTTGTCCCCTGAACCAAGTTCTTGCAAAATCGTGTTAACCGTCCGCATTTGATCTTCACGCATAGCTGATGAGGCGTCCACAACATGCAGGATGAGATCTGCTTCATTCACTTCCTCCAGCGTTGCCCGGAATGCTGCAATTAGATCATGCGGGAGATTTTGAATAAAACCAACCGTATCGGTAAGTACGATTTCTTTACCACTTGGAAGTTCCATCGTACGTGATGTTGGATCCAGAGTAGCGAATAGCTGATCTTGAATATACACGTCTGCAGCCGTCAACTGCTTGAGCAAGGTTGATTTGCCAGCATTGGTATAACCAACAAGGGCCACCTGTACAATACCTGTTTTTTTGCGGCGTTCACGATGTAACTTGCGATGACGAGTCAATTCTTCCAGATGACGCTTCAGATCATCGATGCGACCACGGATGTGACGACGGTCCGTCTCCAGCTTGCTTTCACCCGGGCCTCTTGTTCCGATTCCGCCCCCGAGTCTGGATAGGTTCTTGCCATGACCCGACAAACGTGGCAGCAAGTAGCTATGTTGAGCCAATTCCACTTGAATAATACCTTCTCTAGTGTTGGCACGTTGTGCAAAGATGTCCAAAATCAATTGGGTACGGTCAATAATTTTGAGATCGAGGGTTTCTTCCAGATTACGAACCTGCGCGCCTGACAATTCCTGATCAAAAATAGCTGTAGTTGCTCCGAGTTCCTCCGCGATTGCACGGAGCTCTTCCACCTTACCTTTACCAATGAACCATTTGGTATCACGTTTTTCCCTGTTCTGAGAAAGTACACTTAGCACTTCCACTCCAGCTGTCTCGGCAAGTTTCACCAGTTCCTCTAAAGAGTACTCAGGGTTGATACCTGTACGTTTTACATCATCCGTAACAAGACTCACCAAGACGGCGCGATCTTTTTTGACCATATCTGTATCATATGTGCCATTTGTCATGTATATGTTCACTCCCTCTAATTACTATTCCGTTGATATTCATTACCACGAATATGCCATGGCATGCCTTAAGCCGAACCGGTTGGCCCGGCCGGCTGGTGTAAAAACTATATTATCGCTTACTTTCGCTCAAAGTTCAAATCCTCTGTACGGATTGTCATCAGCTCCAGTTTTCCTGGACTGCCTTCCGAGTATTGTTCCAACAAACGAACCGCCTGATGCCTGATCGAACGCTCAATGGCATTACGAACGTATCTGGCGTTACTGAACGCATGCAGCGAATCATTTTTTTCCTGAAGCAAATGTTGCTTTAGCTTGAGTATGGTCTGAGGCATTAGAATATAATCACGCTCTTTGGCCATAATCTCAGAGATTTGAATCAACTGATCAATACTATAGTCTGGAAACTCCACTTGAATGGGGAAGCGGGAAGGTAATCCGGGATTCGTCTGAAGAAAAAAATCAATCTCATCTGAATAACCAGCCAATATGAGGATAAATTGGTTTTTATTGTCTTCCATTGATTTTACAAGCGTATCAATAGCTTCCTTTCCAAAATCCTTCTCTCCCCCGCGGGCCAAACTGTAAGCTTCATCAATGAACAATATCCCACCGAGTGCCTTCTTGACCAGATCTCTTGTTTTCTGCGCCGTGTGACCGATATATTCTCCAACCAGATCCGCACGCTCTACTTCAATAAGATGACCTTTACTTAACACACCCATCTTCTGAAAGAGTTTGGCAACGATCCTCGCCACGGTGGTCTTACCGGTCCCCGGATTACCTTTGAAGATCATATGATACACGTGCGCACCACTAAGTAAACCTGCTTCAGTACGCATCTGAGCAATCTGTAGAAAAGCATAGATCTCAAATACCAAGTCTTTGATATTTTCAAGTCCAACCAGTTGCTCCAATTCACCCTGTATTTCCTGGAAGTGCGCATGTTTGGTTATACTCTTGGCTGCCTGTACTGCCGCTGCTTCATCTTTGACCAACATCTGAGGTTCCTGGTTACGCAACACAATATTAATTTGTCTGGATGGTCTGCCTCCTGGTTGCTCTCCTGCAGCCATGACCCGTCCGTTCATTCGCCATCACCTCTATTTTATCGGGCTGAACTCTCCTGATTATTAATGTATTCTATCAGGTGCTCCAATATTAGAAGGATCATGAAGAATTCTACAGATAAGTAGATGTCTCAAATCTGAATGTTTTTTCGAAACTCTCCATTCTCAAACAAACTCTGCCTATGCTTCAGCGATAACTGAAAGTATGGGAATACATGTGCATCAATGGCATGAAGCAGTTCCTTTGCAGTCTTGTTAGCCAAGTCATAATCACCGGTCGTAATATGCTTCCGTGACAATGCATCTTCAAGCTCATCTTCATCCAGCAAAAATACTTCTCCATCTTTCAGTACAACGACATCCAGATACAGATCATCAAACCAAGGAACCCCCTGATCGGTTATCCCCTGACTGCGACATGTATCAATGTACCATTCCACAATCCGTTCCTGATCGTCAAACATCGCTGTAACTACAAAGTGCTCTCCCTTCGGGTAGTATTGCAGCCAGGAATACCCTTTATCTGCGATACAGAAGGTACTGCCTCCATATGTTTTCCACAAAGGTTCTTTCAAATCCTGTATGGTGTACAACGTAATATAACCTGTAAAAATTTTGGATTGAACGAACCGGCATGTGAATTGTCGGTTCGTAATCCGGCGCCAGTTCGCGCGGTCCCCGAATTTCCGTTTCATACGAACCCCTCTTTGCCGACTACAGGTCCATGACCTGCTCTGATGTTATTGGTGAACAATGTAATAACGTCCGCATGATAGATTCCAGCGCTCTGGGCCCATCTTGAACAACGTATTACGAATAGTTACAGCTTACCATATTTAAGGTATACACTCAAAATGAAGCTTTGTCCCACATATTCATCAAATCAGCTTCCATTACTGTTGGTTCCGTATAACAAAAAAACTGCTTCACCGGTTTTCCGGGAAGCAGTTTTTTCAATGTAGCTATTTAGTGATTCGTTGGCTTAGCCGCCGGTTCCAGCTTGAGAATCTGCAGGTGCATCTGTCCCTCCAGTATCCCCACTTGTTCCGCTGTCCGGAGTTACAACCTCGCCTGGCGTTGTTACGGCCCCATCATCGGGACTTTCACCGGTACCCCCTGGCTCTGTTGTCCCCTGACCAGGTGGGGTCGTGTTTTCTCCCCCAGGTTGACCGTTTCCTTGGCCGGCTCCACCGTTATTACCGTTATTGCCATTGTTGCCGTTATTACCATTACCATTACCATTTCCGTTGTTGCCATTTTCATTGCCGTTACCGTTATTACCGTTCGAGTTGCCATTATCCGGTGAACCATTGTCCGGATTCTCCGTACCTGGCTGCTCAGGATCTATCTCTGTTCCTGGGTCTATACCAGGATCAGGTTCTTCCGGCGGCATTTCCTCCGCTTCAATCATCAAGGAAATAGTGTTGGAAGGATCCGTCTCAAGTCCTGATGCCAAGTCGTAAGCTGTCACATAGTACTCATAGGTTAGACCAGGCAACGCACTTAAATCTTGTGCATTGGTCGCTCCTATTGCATCAATGAGATGAGTGAACTGGGCTTCCGATGTTTCTTTCCGATAAATCCGATATTGCGTACTCGCGTCACCCGTTCCAGTCCAACTCAGGGAGACAGTTTGTGCATTTGGATCGTATGATCCACTCAGCCCACTAACGGACAGAGCCGGCTTTTCTGGTTCTTCTACTGGCGGAGGTGCCTGCCCTCCAGCTGGTGCTTTGAATTGCTTCACAGGAACGCCTTTTAAAGCATCTCCCATGACTTTGGCAAAGAAAGCTGCTGACAGCTTACTGCTGTTCTTAAGCATATGATTGGCATCCGGATTGTCATAGCCCATCCAGACTGCGGCAGTCCATTCCGGTGTGTATCCAACAAACCATACATCACGGTTGGCACTGTTGCCAGAGATACCACTTTGAACTGTTCCTGTTTTACCCGCTACCGGACGATCCAGACGCGCTGAACGCCCTGTACCGTCATTAACAACGTTCTGCAGCATCTGTGTAAGCTGATACGCATTTTGCTCACTCATGACACGCGTTGTGTCCGAGTTATCGTGTTTGTACGTGGTTTTGCCTGCGCTATCCTTAATTTCCTTAATCGAATAGGCTTGTTGGTATTCTCCGAGGTTGGCAAATGCACTATAGGCTTGCGCCATTTCCAGTGTATTTGTACCTTTACTTAGACCACCGAGGGCAATCGCCAGGTTTTTGTCTTCATCTGTCAGCTGTATACCTACACTCTTGGCAAAATTAATGCCTGTGTTAACGCCTATTTTATCAAGCAGCCAAACCGCAGGAATATTTTCCGACTTCGTAATAGCATCCGTCATACTGATCGTTGAAGAATATCCATGCAAGTTACCAGGACAGTAGTTACCAAAACATTGCTTCGCATTACTTAGCGACGAATTGGCACTGTAATTTCCTGATTCAAGCGCCGGTGCATAAGACACAATCGGTTTGAAAGCTGAACCTGGTTGTCTTCGACTCTGCGTTACACGGCTATAACCTTTAGTCTGATAATCCCGTCCACCCAGGAGGGCAACGAGACTGCCATTCTCGTGGTTCATGATAACCATGGAGCCTTGGACCTGTTGATCGTCTTTGCTTGCCTCGAACAGACTATCATCTGTGAAGGCAGTTTCCATGGCTGTTTGAGCCTGAGCATCCATGGTTGTATAGATTTTGTATCCGCCGATATTCAGATCATCTTCCGTTTTGCCTGTTACACGTTCAGCTTCACGGAGCACATAATCAATAAAGGCTTGATATTTCTGGTCTTTTTCTGGTCGCTTGTAGTTATAATCTACCGCTTTAGCTTTATCCATCTCTTCCTTCGTGATGTAGCCTTGTTCATACATTAGCTGGAGAACAACACCACGACGTGCCTTGGAATCATTCGGATTGCTCACCGGATTGTAGGCAGAAGGCCCTTTGGGCATCGCGGCGAGTGTGGCAATTTCCCACAATTCAAGTTTATTCAGATCTTTTTCTCCAAAATAAAATTCAGATGCTGCTTTAATCCCGTAACGCTGATGACCGAAGAAAATCCGGTTCAGATACATCGTCAGGATTTCGTCTTTTGTGTACTTGCGCTCTAATGCCATGGCAATCGATACTTCCGTTGCTTTCCGGAAGAACGTCTTGTCACGGGACAAGAACATGTTCTTGGCAAGCTGTTGGGTTAGTGTACTACCACCTTCCACCATGGAACGAGCCATGACATCCTTAACCGCCGCACGCCCAATGGACCAGATATCCACGCCCTGATGATCGTAGAATCGCTTATCCTCCGTTGCAACAAAGGCTTGCTTCACCAGTTCAGGAATATCATCTTCTTTGACGGGTTCCAGCTTCTGAATGGATAGCTCCCCCATTAATTGGCCATTGCGATCATATACTTTTGAAGTTTCATTAATTGTGGTTTTGTCCTTGTTGGCTTTGAGCAGATTCTCACCACTCACCATAATAAATAAATATCCGCCAAGTGCACAGAATATGGCGATTGCCATTGTGAAAAACAGTGTCCATCCAACGCGTTTACCCGTAATTTTTTTCTTTTTAGAGGTCTTTGGCTTCGCTTTTTTGGGTGACTTGTTATTGTTGTTGCGATTGTTAGACCTCGACAACGGATCGTTTGGCATGTTAACCTCCTGACTCCCTTTCGGTTGCATAATTTCTATTCGTCTGTTGGCTCAGGCATATATTAAACATATTTTGCCCGGAATGAAAAGAACAACCCTTTATTCAGGTTGCTCTGTTTCAATACCTATACTTGTAGACGAAATGGTTGGTGAAAAGGTTTCGTAATTTTTTTAAGCTTCGCCGCTGTTATCTTGCTGCATCAGCGATACGCTGCGTTGCGGCGTGAACGTGGAGATGGCATGCTTGTAGACCATTTGCTGGCGTCCGTCGCTGTCAATGACGATCGTAAAATTGTCAAATGCCTTGATCGTCCCGCGGATTTGGAAGCCGTTGGTCAGATAGACCGTAGCAGGAATATTTTCTTTCCGCAGTTGGTTCAAGAACGTATCTTGGATGTTGATGGACTTGTTCATTAGCCGTACCCCCATTGGTTCATTTGAATTCGTGTTCAAGTAATATTCAATATCGCTGAGTAGCTTTCGTGCTATTATATCATGAACAGTTTCATATAATCCACAAAAACCCCTTGTCTGTTATTTTACCCCCATTCTTGACGAGGTGAACAAATAGAAGACTTATCCATTATACACCGCTTGTCTGTTTTGCAAAAGAGGGACAAAATCTTCATTTTAAAGCACACTTATTCGTTGTTTGGAGAACTATCAATCTCTATCATCTGTTTTAGTGATAATTAAAAACCTCTATCCTTTTGATGACTAAAAGGTAGAGGTTTACATATCTTGATCTAATCGATGCCCGTCAGAAGAATATTAGCAATCGCTCAAATCAATCAAATTTTTGTGTAATCAATTCACTTATCTGCTTGTATTTCCCTTCAAAATCCTGGGTATCCGTCATGTCCACCCATTCAATATCCTTCATATGGCGGAACCAGGAAAGCTGCCGTTTGGCAAACCGACGCGTATCCCTCTTCAACCACTCCACCGCAGCTTCCCAACTCACTTCCCCTTGCAGGAACGCTGCAATCTCCTTATACCCCAGTCCTTGCATGGAAATATGACCTCTGGCCACTCCTCGTTCCAACAAAGATTTCACTTCATCTACCAGACCTTGTTCGATCATCAGATCAATCCGTTCTTCTACCCGGGCATACAACTTCTGGCGATCCATTGTCAAACCAACAATAAGAAGGTCATAAGGTGACTCTTTCTTCTGTACTGCCAGCTGATCAGACCACTTCTCGCCTGTGAGGTGATGGATCTCAAGCGCACGTACAATTCGCCTTTGGTCATTCGGATGCAGACGATCTGCACTGACCGGATCAACTTCCCTCAATCGATCATGAAGGGCCTGTGCGCCGTGTTGCTCCGCATAGCTGAATTGTTGCTCCCTGAACGCTTCATCCGAACCACTATCGGAAAATTGGAAGCCGTAACATACCGATTCCACATACAGACCGGTGCCACCTACAATAAAAGGCATTTTACCACGTTCATGGATTTCACTAATTAATCGTGTGCAACTCTCCTGAAACTCGGCCACAGAGTATGGGTACTCCGGTTCATGAATATCAATGAGATGATGAGGTACACCCTTCATTTCTTCAGAGGTAATCTTGGCTGTTCCGATATCCATTTCACGATATACCTGCATCGAATCCCCTGAGATAATCTCACAATTGAAAGCTTGGGCAAGCTCGATGCTCATTCTTGTTTTGCCTACTGCTGTTGGTCCAACCAGCACAAGCAGTTTGGGTTTTGGTTTAACTTCCACGTTCAACATTAATCACTCCGTACAGGGTTTTTGCATTCGCCCGATCAAGTATTTCAAATCCGAGCCTTTCAAACTCCGCGCTGCCGCGCTTTTCTTTCATCACTACCCTTTTACGGGCGACCCGCCTCGCTTCCATAATGCTCTGTTCATCCAGCGCGTGAGCATTTGCATAATCTCGCAAGGGCTGTATAGCACTTGAATCCATCATCGGTTCACGGAACATGGGGTCAAAATATACGGTATCACAGCTTCGATCCGGCATGGACCGGAGTAACTCAAGATGATCCACATGCCGCAGATCTATGCGTCGGAAAGCCTCATCCACCAAGGGCTGATTGCTCTTATAATGAGACATGCCCTCCAGCAGCAGGGTATAGAGCGGTTGAGAACTTTCACAGGCGATGACTTGTCCACTCTTCCCAGCCGCAACCGAAAATACCAGCGCATCTGAACCAAGTCCAGCGGTACAATCAACAATCGTGTCCCCTTCAAGTACCGCACCTGCTTCCAGCATGGGATCAGCTTCCCCTCTCAGAACACGTTTAGCGCGAACAAATCCCATACTGGGGTGAAATTCAAGCTCCGTTGCATCTTTGCGAAACAAGCGGGCTCTACCATTGAGTACCACTAGTATTTCATTGATACCATAATGTTCAATCAGTCTGGGTAAAGACGTTCTATTGCGCGGTACGTAGGTACCTCCTGTCGTTTCGGCGAGCTTACGTGCACGCTCCACCTGAGAGGCTATCTCCTTGTCACCGGTTGTAATGTACATAATGTCCCCCTAAATAGCTACATCACTCGTTTAAATAATTTTTCCAGATCATACGTTGAAAATGAAACCACAATCGGCCGCCCATGTGGACAAGTGTAGGGCTGACGACATGAACCCAGACGCTGAATCAGCACTTCTGCTTCCTGATCCGTGAGCTTCTGGTTGGCTTTGATGGACGCCTTGCAGGAACACATGATGGATGCAGCTTCTCGCATTTTGGCTACATCTATGCTGCGTTCGCTTAGAACCCATTCGGACATCTCTTCGATAATGTCTTTCTCATCCCCTTTGGGGAACCAGAACGGATGGGAACGCACACGGAACGTCTGTCCACCAAAATGCTCCAAATATACACCTGCCTGCTCGAACCAGGCCAGCCTTGTTTTCAGCTTTTCCGTCTCCGAAGGTGTGAATTCCAAGGTGATCGGCAGCAGTAACTCTTGTGAGGCCTGAGCAGGGTTACCGAATTTCTCGTAATAGTATTCATAATTCACACGTTCATGAGCGGCGTGCTGGTCAATCAAATATAAACCTTGGTCATTTTGCGCGATTAAATACGTACCATGATGCTGTCCAATCAGGCTCAACTCCGGAAATGCGGGCATGGATGCATCCGATTTTATGGCAGCAGCAAGTTTAGTAGCATCAGGCAGACCTGAAGTTTTCCACGTCCGTTCACCTCTTGCAATTGAAGACGGGTTGTAGGTTGTCCGAGCTTCCCTAACCGGTGAATTTACGGATTCGGAGCGATACGTAGCTGGTTTACCTTCAGCCAACGATTTTTCTGTTGCTCCACGATCCCCACCATCTTGAGAAGAGAGGTCAGATTTGGGAACAGTTTCGGTAGAACTTATACTTGTACTTGTACTTGTACTCGTACTTACATCCTTAGTGCCTTCTTGCACGTTAACGGATGTCTGCCCCCCGTCATGACTAGCAATCTTCTGCAAAATATCCCCGTTCCAACTTTCTAGCTGCTCCGGGGGCTGTGTAACCTCAGGTGGAGCTTCGGGCAACGGCACTGTCTGTCCCTGTTCAGATACCGGTTGTACTGCGGACACATCCGCCGGAGCATCCAAATCCAGATCATCATCTTCCGCTGTCAACTTCAGCGGTGCAGCATTAGGTTTCCCGAGTGGACCTTGTTGCCCATATCCTTCTGCATCAGATGCATCTTTCAGCGGACCACGTGGAAAGAGAAATTGTTCCTGAATAAAGGAACTATCGTCTCCACGTCGAATCTGCTGTTTTTTGACCTGAGGAATCAATACCTCCTGCCGGAGTATCCCCCGCAACGTCGTCTCTATGAATTCATACAGTTCTGGTTCCTTGCTGAAGCGAACCTCCAACTTGGCCGGATGCACGTTCACATCCACAAGGGATGGATGCATCTCCAACTGCACCACGACAAGTGGGAAACGGTTAATGGGCAGCAAGGTATGGTAGGCTTTGAGAATCGCCTGATTGAGACCGTAATTGCGAACAAATCGCCCATTAACAATGGTCGACATACCACCACGGTTCGCTCGTGTCCATTCTGGCAGGCTGATCAGCCCACTCACCCGGTAATCCAGACTTTCTCCCTGGATGGGAAGCATCGCTTTGGCAGCACTTGTACCATAGATCGCTGCAACCACTTGCAGCAGATCGCCGTTGCCCAACGTCTGAAGCAACACATTCTCATTATGGCGCAATCTGAACGAAATGTTTGGATGCGACATTGCCATCCGGTAAAGGACATCTGATATATGTCCCAGTTCCGTCTGGATCGTTTTCATATATTTGAGTCGGGCTGGTGTATTGTAAAATAGTTCTTTCACTGCAAAATCTGTACCTTGGGGTGAGGTTGCATCTTCATGAGAGACAAGGTTCCCGCCTTCAATTACAATGCGGCGCCCCCGCCCGTCATTGTCACTTGCCGACAACACCTCTACCTTGGAGACTGCGGCAATACTCGCCAGGGCTTCCCCGCGGAATCCAAGACTTGTGATCTGGAACAGATCTCGGCCATGGGCTATTTTGCTGGTCGCATGACGATAAAAGGCAGTTTCCATATCCTCTGGCTCGATACCTGAACCATTGTCTTTGACACGAATACTGAGGAGTCCGCCCTCTTCCACTGTTACTTCAATCTTGGTGGCGCCTGCATCCACCGAGTTTTCGAGCAACTCTTTGACAACTGAAGCAGGCCGTTCAACCACTTCACCCGCCGCAATCTGGTTGGCAATATGTTCATCTAGCACATGTATTTTCGCCACAGGTTTTCCCCTCCCTTATATTCAGGATAATTGCTGTGCCTTCAATTTGAGATCATTTAATATCTGCATCGCCTGAAGAGGCGTCATATTCATGACATCGATATCTTTCATCGTACGGATGAATTCTCGCGCTGGCTTATCCACCGCAACTACATCCGGTTTCGTTGCCACATTCGGCTCTTCATCCCCAAAGATAGACAGTTGAACCACATCCGAATGGTTTGCACTGGACTGTACCTTGCTGTTTGATTTCTTGGTATGTTGCTTCCCGACCGAATCTTCAATAGAAGGTGTGTACTCTGCACTCTCCACAATCTCGTGTTCCCGGATCAATGGTGCTGAATCCGTGTGCTGGAATTCTCCACCTTTTAATTTCAAGCCTGCTTCCTGCTTCTCGTTTCCGATATATTCACTGCCCACAGCTACTTGCGCGGCCGCATATTCGAACCCATGCAATAGTCCATTCGCCCGCTCAATAATGCTATCAGGCAGACCTGCAAGGCGTGCACAATAGATACCATAACTGCTGCTGGCTGCCCCGGCAATCAATTTGCGCAGGAAATTAACTTTGTCACCACTCTCCTGTACCGCCATCGAGTAGTTGGCCAGCTTGTCCAGACTCTCCTCCAGATGAGCAAGCTCATGGAAATGAGTTGATACAAGGGCTTTACAGCCAATGATATCATGTACATATTCAATAACAGACTGAGCAATGGCCATACCTTCGCTGGTCGACGTTCCCCGTCCCAATTCATCGATAATAATCAGACTGCGTGGTGTGGCTTTGTCCGTCATGACCTGAATGTCGGCCATCTCCACCATGAATGTGCTTTGTCCACCAATGAGATCATCCGCGGCACCGATCCGTGTGAAAATGCGATCCATGATCGGCACTTCCGCCTGACCCGCAGGCACAAAACAACCTACTTGCGCCAAAATGGAGATTAAAGCGACCTGTCGCATATACGTACTCTTACCAGCCATATTCGGTCCAGTAATCAGCAGAATACGTGCCTCTTCCTTGGTCATTGCCGTGTGATTGGCAATAAATGCACCATCTCGCATGACCGCCTCGACCACCGGGTGGCGTCCTTCTTCCACAACCAGATCATAACCATCGGTCAACGTAGGCCGTACAAAGTTTCGCTCAGCACTAATCACCGCAAAAGATTGATACACATCAATTTCGGCTACCTGTTCAGCCAGCTTTTGCAATCTTGCAATCTCTTTGTTCAGCCGCTCGCGAAGCTCTGCAAACAGTCCGTACTCAATATCAACCATTTTGTCCTGAGCTTCGAGAATCAGCGTCTCTTTTTCCTTCAACTCCGGCGTAATGTAACGTTCTGCATTGGCTAAAGTCTGTTTACGTTCATAACGTCCCTCTGGCAACGCGGACAGATTGGACTTGGTGATCTCGATATAATAACCAAATACTTTGTTATATCCAATTTTCAGCGATCGAATGCCTGTCGCCTCACGCTCTCTCGCTTCCAGCTCGGCAATCCACTGTTTCCCGTTAACCGAAGCCTCACGCAATTCATCCAGACGTTCATGGTACCCTTCACGAATCAGACCTCCATCCCTTACCGATACCGGCGGCTCGTCCACAATGGCTTGCCCGATGGCTTCACGCAGATCATTGCAATCATCCATCGTTTCGGCAATATGTTTCAATGTTGCGGAAGATGATCCTGCGCAATGCTGACGAAGTCCTGGAATTTTCTCCAGCGATGACTTGAGCGCATTCAGGTCACGACCATTGGCATTACCAAACGCAATCCGGCCTACCAAGCGCTCCAGGTCATAGATGTCTTTGAGTTCTGCCCGCAGGTCCTCACGCAATATAAACTGGTTGTACAACGTATCCACTGCTTCAAGACGCTCATTAATCTTCCCTTTTTGCAATAATGGCTTATCGACCCAGCGACGCAGCATTCTTGCACCCATGGACGTCTCGGTCCGATCAAGCAACCAGAGTAATGAACCTTTTTTGGAGCGTTCACGCACGGTTTCCACCAATTCCAGGTTCCGGCGGGTAAACGGGTCCAAGATCATATAATGATCCGGCTCATACGTTGAAATTTGGGTTAATTGTCCCAGAGAGCGTTTCTGTGTCTCACTCAGATAGGAGAAAAGACGGGCAATGCACGCTTGACGTTCAGGCTCTAATCTTGCCCATACAGCCTCACCAAACTGCTGACGGACCAGATCTTCCTTATTCTTTGTCCACGACGTGTAGACCACCGGGCGACCGATTGGAGATGCCTCGGCTTCTACCGTTTCAAGCAGCGCTGCATCCCCCACCAGCTCCGATGGTTCGTAGATACCGATTTCATCCTTAAGCCATTCCTTGGAATAGGGTACGGATGTCACATACAACTCACCCGTTGACAGATCACAGGCCGCGAGCGCGAGCGTATTTTGATTACCTGTAAGACAAACCATGTAGTTGTTGGACTTGTCCCCTAGTGTTTTGCCTTCCATTACCGTTCCGGGTGTAACCACACGAACAATTTCACGTCGTACCATGCCCTTGGTTACACTTGCATCCTCCATCTGTTCACATATCGCAACTTTATATCCTTTTTCAATCAGACGCTGTATGTAATTGTCAGCCGAATGATAAGGTACACCGCACATCGGAATTTTGTCATCCGTGCCTCCGTTACGTGCGGTCAGTGTGATCTCAAGTTCACGAGCAGCATTAATCGCATCCTCGAAGAACATTTCATAGAAGTCACCCAGTCTAAAAAATAGAAAAGCATCCTGTGCTTCGGCCTTCACTTGCAAATATTGTTGAATCATTGGCGTATACTGAGCCATGATGAATATCCTCCATCCCGTTCCTATATTGTCAGGAAGAAACGCGTCCTGGAAGGACAATAAGACGGTCAGGCACTGTGTTTGCGCCTCCGCCTTATGTGTTGGCTAATCGCCACTTCCTTCAAGGGTTGCTGCTCCATATCTTCCGTAGCTCTCACTTATAAAAGACTTGTTTCTTATTATATCAAAAAAACGTCCGTACTTCATGAACCTGCCCGAATATTCCAGAGTTTGCGAATATCTCGGCTCTCATCCCAGGTTCTTCCCAGTTTTAATTGAAGAATTAACGGAGATGCATACCGTTCATAACGTGCATATTCATCCAACCTCTTCAGATCATCTACGAGAGCTGGAATGTGTTCTTTGATCACTTCGCGCTTTCCTTCATAAAAAGCGGTATGAACCTCAGCTTTTGCCAACGGACGCTGCCGTAATTGAGTATACCCGCTGGCGATCAGACCTGCCAAGGCCACAACACCTTTCGCAACAAGGGGCGACACAAGAAAGCTGGGTAACGTACGATACTCAAACCCACCATAGGATTTCAGGCGAAAATCACCAAGTGCTCCATAACGGGGTCGTCTTCCCGATCCACGGGGGTCTTGAAGAAATGCCAGTGGCAATGCCAGATAATTGTCCAGTGCACGAAGCAGTTCTCCGGTAAGATTCACGCCGCTAAAATGAATATGTCCGCCAAGAGGTAAACCCCGCTGTGGCATCCCTCCTGCCTGCCAGATGAGCGAGTGATCACTGATGCTGCGGGAAGCTGCTGCGAATGCCCTCATCAGATGAGCCAGCAGTTCTCGTGGTTCGGAGCTGGGAGCGGGTCTCAGTTCGGCAACCGGATATATCCGCCGTCCACCAATCGTCACGGAATCACAGCCTGCCATTCCGGTACGTTCAAGAAATCTGGAGGCGGGTACGATTTTGGATTCCGGCATCTGCACCAGAAGAAACTCCGGGTCCATGCCGAGTATTGGAGTGGGTCTGTGACTCACTTCCTCATCCAGCAGTTCCTGATGCTGCTTCCAGCTTTCCCTATAGGTAGCAGCAAGGTTGGTCACCCCTTTCCAGGGACCCGGATCGATCGAAATCACTGCACATCCGCCGTTCCCTGAGGATTCCATTCGAACAGCTCCATGATCCAGTCCTAGCGTATACAGCGTTTTGATCGCAAGTCGTTCTACGCGCTTAAACAAGGTTGAACTCGCTTCACGCTCCAACAGAGTTTCCTGCGCCCCTCCCATGCCACTAGTATCCTTGCGTTTGATCCGGATCGCCTGCAGACAACTTATCTCTACGTCATAGCGTACACGCAAGCCTGGTTCACGTTTGCGCCGATCGTGCAGTGACAATACTTCAATGCCTGCCTGTTTCAACCGTTCTGCACGTTCTCCAGAAGTCATCCTTTCATATCGGCGCAGCGCTTCCTCCGCTTGTTCCATCACATTCATTACGTCCCCCCTCCCGGATCATGCAACTAAAATAAAAATAACCCCGCAATGCGGAGCCTTCCCGTGAAAGGTATTCCAGGCACATTGCGAGGCTCGTTACCACCCATTTTTCAATATTTAAGAAGAAAGAGGGCTTACGCCCTCTTCACCGCGCCTTCTGGCGCATATGATACCTTAGGTTATCAAAAACAGGCGTCAAACTCACAGTTCATCGTCGAGCAGATCGGGATCGAGATCGTCATAATCTCCATCGCCACTGCCAAAGTCATAGTCCTTGTCTTCGTAATCACCGCAACCATCTGTGCAGACCTTCACACAAACTTTGGTTTCGGCAACGAGTTCCACAGCGAATTCCCGTTCAACCCGGATAATTACACTGCTTCCACCTGCTGATACTGTGGCTTCCACACAGCTGGGTTCCTGCGTTGCATCCGCAGATACCTCCACTGTGGAAGTCCGGTGTTTCGGGTCCAGATAGGACAATGGCACATGTTCTACATACGAGACCGTTTCTTTGGCTACATCCGTCTGCGAATTCTTGTCGTAGGAATACCAAATGTTGATATCGTAAGTACCAATAACTTCAATTCCGTCACCCGCTGATACGGCTTCATATTGGTGGTTGATAATCCAAGCCCCCAAAATACTTGTCGGACCATTTGGCGGAGTCACGGTATGTGTTACGGTAGAGAACTTACGACCTTTGCCGCAGATCGCCTTCGTGATAATCTCTCTACATTGATGTTTATGACTCAATGACATCTTTAAACCTCCTCCATACAATCATTCACTACAAGTGTATGCAGGGCATTCGTCTAGGGTGACAACTATTTTCTATTATTCGTTTGTAGATTGGGACCGGTCCGATATTGGGGACGGTGCTTTGTCCTTCTTCGCGACTTTCAGATACAGCGCGAGTTCACGGCACAACTGGAGAATTGCGGAACGAATCTCGAATTCTTCCCTTGTATCCGGCAGCTCCATACGTTTGAATTCTTCTTGCACATTCGCAAGAAGTTTTTCAGTTCGTCCGGTGTAGGATTCAGTAAGTACATCCTGACTGAGCTGATCGAACAGCTCCGACACCATTTCCGCATGTGGCATCTTTTGATAGATCTGGGACACCAGATGCATCATGTGCTGGATGGAGTCGAGCTGCGTTTTGCGCATATAAAAGTAGACGCTCCATTCCTCATTCGGATGAATCACCTGATTTTCCAGAGAACGCTTGGCTGCATCAATACCGCCCAGAATCGCTTTATCTGCTTCAATCAGTTCTCTACCCGCCCATGCTTCATTTGGATTACGCAGCGTCGCCGCGAATTCTTTGAAAATCTTCGAAAAGAGTTCATCAATTCGTTTGCGAATGCGCAGCATCTGTGGATCCGCTGCCGGCATATAGGCCAGGTTAACCGCCATTGCAGAACCAAGACCAATCAGTAACAAAGCAATTTGTACGAGGACAACATTCACGTCCATCTCTCCGCCGCTGAACACCCGAAACACAACGACTGAACCTGTTACAATACCTTCCTTGAAGCCCACCCGGACAATAACCGGGAATGCAATCAATATGTATACGGCCAACACCCAATAATGGAAGCCTAGAAAGTGAAAAAGTACACTTGCAAATAAAAGTCCAACTACTGAAGCAAAAAATCGCGCCGATATGGTACGAATACTTCGTTTTCTCGTTACATCCACCCCAAGAATGGCAAGCAATCCCGCAGATGTTGGTCCTGGCAAGCCGCACCAGTCCGCAATCAGCACGGCCATTAATGCGGCGATTGCGGTTTTAATTACCCTAAAACCCATTTAACATTCCATCTCCTCTAAGCTGTAAAAAAATTCTTAGCCAGCTCGTCGCCTCATTCAATTATCTTGACTAGTATGTCTCATCCCAATGTAAACTAGACGACATCAACCGACATGCGCATGCATGCCGGTCACAGCAACACGCCCCGAATGAGGGACGCTGGCAAGTTAGATCGTTGCGACAGAACCTCAAGGCCCTCTTCTCCAATCATCGCATTCATTCCGGATCTGCGCGGAATATTCATACTAAATATGGTACTTGATTTTACGGTATCGGGCAACGTGACACCCCTTGTGAAATTGTATACATATCATACCCGGTCACATTACGAGTAAAACCCTTCCGAATCACCTGCGGCCAGCCAGCATTTTGCGTTCTGCATAGACAACAAGTTGGTACATGGCTGTTGCAACTGCAGCAATAATTAACAGACTTGATAATACAAGTGTGAAGTTGAATACCTGGAATCCGTAGATAATCAGATAACCGAGCCCTTGTTTGGCGACCAAAAACTCACCCACAATTACACCCACCCAGGCCATGCCCACGTTTACTTTCAAAGTGGATACAATCGCCGGAAAAGAAGCAGGTAATACAACTTTCGTAAAAATCTCGGAACGGTCTCCACCAAACGTACGAATGACTTTAATATAGTTGGGATCCACTTCATTGAAGCTGTTATACACGACCAGTGTCGTAATAATGACCGTGATGGACAATGTTGTCATAACAATGGCTGTAAAACCAGCGCCAAACATAACAATAAAGATCGGGCCAAGCGCTACCTTTGGCATACTGTTGAACACAACCATATAGGGGTCCAGCACCTTGGACAAAAAAGGAGACCACCAAATTAAAACCGCAAGCAAGGTTCCAACGAGTGTTCCCAGTAAAAAACCAACTGCTGTTTCCCCCACGGTTACCCCAACATGTGCCCACAACTCGCCACTAGCAATGTCCTTGCCGATCTGGGCAAAAATCTTACTCGGATAACTGAATAACAGTACATCAATCCAACGGAGTCTGCCTGCCACTTCCCATAACAAAAACATACATACCAGCATGGATAATTGTACGGCAAGCACTTGATGTCGCCATCTGGCCATCTGCTGAATATGGTTCCGATGCAGTTGCCCCATCCATTCGTCACGCTTTTCCTGCTTCGGATTCGTTTGATTCACGCGTCTTTCTCACCTCCCCCGGACTGATCCAGTTCACTCCATAACGCCTGAAACAACGCATTGAATCCTTCTTGCTCCCTGGCATGGAAGGGCTGAGCCTTCCGAATTCCATCGGGGATGATAAACTCACGACGGATGCGGCCGGGATTACGATCAAGCACAATGACGCGGTCACTGACAGCAATGGCTTCAGACAAATCATGGGTGACGAGTACAGAGGTTTTTCCAAATTGTTTTAACGTGTCCGAGACCAGATCCTCCAATTGCAGCTTGGTTTGATAATCGAGTGCTGAGAATGGTTCATCCAACAATAAAATTCCTGGGTCTGTCGCCAGCGTGCGCACCAGGGCTACTCGCTGTCTCATGCCTCCTGAAAGCTCTGAAGGGTACTGATTCTCCGTTCCGGCCAAGCCCATACTTACCAGTAGTTCCCGTACACGCTCACGGCTCCGTTCATCCAGTCTGCCTGTCAGTTCAAGACCGATCAATGCATTATCCAGAATGGTCCGCCATGGAAACAGATAGTCCTGTTGAAGCATATAACCAATCTGTGCTGAGGGGCCGCCAACGAGTTTGCCTTTAACCTTAACTTCTCCTCGGGTGGGTGTGAGCAGCCCGGCGATGATCGACAACAATGTTGTTTTACCGCATCCGCTCGGTCCAACCAGACTGACGAACTCTCCTTTTTGGATCTCCAGACTCAAGTCCTCAATCACCAAGGAAGCTTCCCGCTCGCTGACGTATACTTGAGAGATCCCCTCCAGTCGGATCACACTTTCGGATTCAGGCATTCTGCTCACTTCCTTTCCTGAATACCCATTACTTTGATTTCGTAGCTTCTTCCGCATAGGCATTATCCACAATGGCGTTCAAATCCACGCGTTCTTTCAGCTCGCCGGCGGCACTCATGACATCAAGCAGATTGTTCCACTCTTCCTCATCAATGATCGGGTCCGTTGCATAGCTGCCCTGTTCCTTATAACGGTTTACACTACTGATCAAAATGGCTGAATCGATGTCTTTGAAAAAAGGAGAAATGACCTCCGCAATCTCTTCAGCACTGTGGGAATCTACCCATGCCTGCGCTTTGTGCAGACCATTCGTAAATTTCTGTACGATATCCTTATTGTCATTCAGATAACTCTGTTTCGTCATGAAGACGGTATAAGGCAGACGACCACTTTCTGTTCCAAACGATGCAACAACCTTGCCCCGATCTTCTTGTTCAAAGATGGATGCCTGGGGCTCAAACAGTTGAACATAATCTCCCGTACCTGAGGCGAAAGCAGACGCAATGTTGGCAAAGTCCACATTTTGAATCAGCTCCAGATCACTTTGCGGATCAATGCCATGTTTGTTCAGTGCGAACTCCCCTGCCATTTGCGGCATGCCGCCTTTGCGCTGACCGAGAAATGTGGAATCCCTCAGTTGCTCCCAATCGAAGCTACCTTCTGTGTTACGAGCGAACAGAAATGTACCATCCGTCTGGGTGAGCTGGGCAAAGTTAATGACCGGATCTTCCGCTCCCTGCTGATAGACATATATGGACGTCTCCGCTCCTACCAGTGCGATATCCACTGAACCTGCGAGTAATGCCGCCATCGTTTTGTCTCCGCCAGCAGTCGTCTGAATATCCACCTCAAGTCCCTGCTCTTCAAAAAAACCTTGAGCCACAGCCACATATTCCGGTGCGTAAAATACCGAACGAGTCACTTCGCCAATCGTAATCTCGGCTTCATTCTCTTCCTTATTACAGCTGGTGAGCGCCACAATGATAATCAGCAGAATAACGATGCCCCGGACGAACCATGGCGTGTATTTCATGTTGTTTCCCTCCTTCACTGGTTTCAGCAGTTTCTCTCTATTATGGATATGCCGATGCCCAACAAAAGGTTAAGAACTTAAATGCAAAAAAGAGCCGGGCAATAATGCCCGACTCTTCAGCTCTTCGAAATGTTATTCAATATGTTATATATGGGTTACCTACAGCTTGTAAATCTCGGCGTATTTGGCTTCCAGATAATCGGCCAGATAATCCGGGTTCAACTCTTCACCCGTTACGGCAACAATCAATTCGGAAGGTGTGCGACTTTTGCCATACCGATAGATCTTGTCTGTAAGCCATTCCTTAATTGGAATCAGATTACCTTCGGCAATAAGAGTATCAAACTCCGGCATTTCCTTGCGCAATGTATGTAGAATTTGAGCTGCATACATATTACCCAGAGAATACGAAGCAAAGTAACCAAAGTCACCACCAGACCAGTGAACATCCTGAAGAACGCCGTCTCCATCATTCGTTGGCATAATACCGAGGTATTCCTTGTATTTTGCATTCCAGGTCTCCGGCAGGTCTTTCACTTCCAGACCATCGTTGAATAACATTTTCTCGATCTCATACCGGATAATAATATGCAGGTTATAGGTCAGTTCATCCGCTTCAATCCGAATGAGTGAACTCTCCACCCGATTGATTGCACGATAGAAATCTTCCAGTTCAACCTCGCTCAGTTGCGGGAAATGCTGCTGCAAATCTTTATAATAACGTGTCCAGAATGGCAGGCTGCGACCAATCATGTTTTCCCAAAGACGGGACTGTGACTCATGAATCCCCATGGACGTTCCTTCGGCAAGAAGGGTACCCGCCAGACTGTCATCAATATTTTGCTCGTACAGGGCATGTCCGCCCTCATGCAGTGAACTGAAGACTGCGCTTGCTACATCATCTTGCAGATAATGTGTTGTGATCCGCACATCACCCGGGTTAAGACCCGTTGCAAAAGGATGAACACTCTCGTCCAATCGTCCAGCTTCAAAGTCATATCCCATTTGTTCCAAGATGAACAGACTGAATTTTTCCTGCTGTTCGGTGTCAAACAACTGATTCAGAAACTCTGTATTTGGCTTGTTTTCTGAAGCATTGATCTTCTCTTGCAAAGGTACCAAACGTGCTTTGAGGCGAGCGAACACAGCGTCCACTTTCTCAACCGTCAGATCTGGTTCATACATATCAAGCAACGTATCATAACGTGTATCCTTCACACCCCAATAATCAATAAACTCCTGTTTGAGCTTAACGATATCTGTCAGATATGGGGAGAATCCTGCAAAATCACTGTTATGCTTGGCATCTTCCCATGCCGTTTCTGACTTGGCCGTGAGCACGGTATATGCTTGCACTTTCTCAGGTGGTACAGACTGACTGCGCTCATATTCTTTCTTGCAATCTTCAACCTGACGACGATCTATATCTTCGAGCTGTTCCAATACCGCTGGAGTCGTTAATGCATCCAGGTAAGTCTTCATGTCAGCCGAGGTTTGCAGCTTGAATGCTTCGGTGGACAACATACCCAGCGTCTCCGAACGTGTCGGAACGCCTTTTTTCGGCGCACCTGTGCGCAGATCCCAGTGAAGCAAACCAATGGCTTCATGATAGCTCTTAATTTTTCGAGCCAGATTACGGAAGGATTCCAAATGTTCCTGTGTTTGTTTATCCATTGTTATCGTTCACCTCTTCAAAAAAAATGTTATACCCTATTGATGATACTTTTTGCATTGCGTATAATCAACTTTTAACAGATGAAAATTGCATTGTTCTCCTAAAGATACGTGTTCAAAAAGTCTGGTTTTCATTACCGAGAAGATAGAAATTGAATTCAACTTCGATGCTGATGATGCCCTTAGGCATGATTCGTAATCAAAAGTGGACTTTTTGAACAACCTCTAAAGGGTTGGAGTAATGCCATCTGCTGACCGTGAAATACTATTAAAGCAAAGGCGCGTAGGACAAGCTGCATCATATGCAAGTGGCCGTACTCGTCGTATTGGATAACAGGAGGCAATGGACATGAACAACATTCAAGAGATTTTGGCTTACAACAAATCATTTGTCGAGACCAAAGAATACGAAAAGTATACGGCTGGCAAGTTTCCAACCAAAAAGATGGTTATCATCACTTGTATGGATACACGTCTGGTGGAATTGCTGCCCAAGGCTATGAACTTGAAAAACGGCGATGTGAAAATCATCAAAAACGCAGGCGCAATTATCTCTCAGCCTTTCGGGAGTGTAATGCGTAGTGTACTTGTCGCCATCTATGAACTGGGTGCAGATGAAGTCCTGGTAGTGGGACATACGGAATGTGGTATGGCTTCCCTTCACGCTGAGACCATGATTGGACATATGGTAGAGCGTGGTGTATCGGAAGAAGTCATGACTACTCTGGAGAATTCGGGCATCCGTTTGCAAAAATGGTTGCGTGGGTTTGACAGCGTCGAAGAAGGGGTAAAACATACTGTGGAAGTGATCAAGAAGCATCCTTTACTTCCTCCCAATGTACCCGTCCACGGCATGGTTATCGATTCTGCCACAGGTGAGCTTGATCTTGTCGCTGAGGGGTATGGACAACAGGCATCTCTCTAAATGGTTTGGAGTGCGGACCTTATGGTTCGCACTTTTTTTGTCTAAATTAAGGCAGTTGTTCTGTCAGGTTGTCAAACCATACAGTTTCAGTGTACACTTTTTATGAAAGCGGTCAAAGAAAGTAAAAACGATTGTTCTCTCTGACCTAGCCCTAATATTAAGGAGACATGTGCATGAACATACTTTCCTACGGATTGCTCGGGCTGCTTACCCGCGAGGAGTCATCGGGCTATGATCTGATGCTGAAAATCCAGCCTCATTGGCAGGCGAAACACAGCCAGATCTATCCCCTCCTGTCCAAGATGGAAAACGATGAGTTATTGGCCTCCCGCTGGGTACAACAGTCTGACAAACCGGACAAGAAAATGTACGCAGTTACGGAAAAAGGCATTGAAAAGCTCTTGGAATGGATGATAACTCCTGTTACCGCACCGGTTACACGCGATGAATTTAATTTGCGTATTTTGTGTGTTGGCATAGCGGAAGACGGAAGCATGAGACGCATTCTGAATGAGCGTAAAAGCTGGTTCATGGAACGCATACGTTATTTCGAGGATCTGAAGTCACGTATACCTCAGGATAATCTTCGTGTAGGCAACCGAGATTTTGGAAGCTACATCCTGGTACAAAAAGGGTTAATGCACGCACAAACAGGCCTGGAATGGTGTCATTGGGTTACCCAATTGCTTGATGGCCAAGCTGCAATTCAAGACCCAAGTCCAAGCGTTTCGGAAATTTAATAAAATTTGAAACGTTCCTGCAAGTTGACCGTATTACATGAGTAAGGCCCATTTTTGGGCGATTCAAACAAATTAATCGGGGGGTTACGATCTTTACAATGAAGAAAAAATTTGGAGTTAAACATCTAATGATGGTATTTATGGCCTTTACATTATTGTTCGCAACAGTGGGAGTAACGAATCCGGATTCAGCGGATGCTAGACGTGGTGGCGGATTCAAATCCGGTACAAAAAGTTATACCAACACTCCTAAGAAATCCGACTCCAACAGCAACGTGAATCAATCCAATTCCGGTAATAACTCCGGTACTGGTGCAGCTGCAACCCGTGGTGGTGGATTCTTCGGCGGTGGCGGCGGATTCATGAAAGGCATGATGCTTGGTGGTCTTGCTGGTATGATGTTTGGCGGATTGTTCGGTGGCATGGGCGCTCTGGGTAACATCCTTGGATTGCTCGTGAACGTTGCAGCAATCATGTTGATTGTTATGCTGGCTATGGCACTCTTCAGAGCCATCTCCAATCGTCGTAAACCTGCAGCGGATGGTCGTTATGACCGTCGCAATGATCGTGATGATGACCGTAACAGAAACGGACGGTACTAATCTCTATGGTTCTGAGCATGGATGAAATTGTGAATGCAATCTGTATTCATATGGCAGAACGTAAGGGTGTACGTCCAACCGATGTGAACGTAGAACTGAGCTGGGAAGAAGATACAGGTTATTCCGCTGAAGTTTGGATCCAAGGACGCAGTCAATATTTGGTTGAGTCCAACATGATTGAAGCGATTCTTCGCTACCTGCACAGTGAATACAACATCCGGGCGTACCGTGAGAACGTACGACTTGATCTGGATGAAGAGATCACAGCGATTGTCAATCAATAAAATAGGTCGCACACTGGCCTGTTATACTAAAGACCGTCTCCGCTCTGTCGCCTGACAGAGATGGAAGACGGTCTTTTTGTTTCTGTATTTGTAGCTTTATTTGTGTGTCTATTGTAGTCTCTATACGTTTTTGTGTTACGTTCTAATACTCAGACACTACGTTTGGAGTTTAACCAAGCTGTAGTTCTTCTTACCTTTACGGATAATGATGAATTTACCGCCAATGGCATGCTCTGCCGACACCGTGAATTCAAGCTCCGTGATCTTCTCACCATTCATGGAAATCGCACCTTTGGTGACATCCTCACGCGCCTGGCGTTTGGATGGCTCCAGACCCAGATCTACGAGCCAGTCCACGATATTTTTAGCTTCGCCGTCCGTTTCAAATGTTGGCATTTCCTTGAAACCCTGCTCAATTTCATCTGCTGTCAGGGAACGGATATCACCACTGAACAGCGCCGCTGTAATCCGCTTAGCCTGTTCAAGCATTTCTTCGCCGTGAACGAATTTTGTCATTTCTTCCGCGAGTGCTTTCTGTGCTTCACGTCTGTGCGGCTCTGTCTCTACCTTTTCAGCCAAAGCTTCAATTTCTTCTTTGCTCAGGAAGGTAAAGTATTTCAAGTATTTAATGACATCCCGGTCATCTGTATTCGCCCAGAACTGGTAGAACTCAAATGGTGTCGTTTTGTTCGGATCAAGCCAGATTGCCCCGCCAGCTGTTTTACCAAATTTGGTACCGTCGGATTTGAGCATGAGCGGAATGGTCAGACCGTACGCTCTCGCTTCAGATCCTTCTTTTTTACGAATCAGATCAAGACCACTCGTGATATTCCCCCATTGATCCGAACCGCCGATTTGAAGCTGTACATCTTCGTTCTGGAACAGGTGCAGGTAGTCGAGTGATTGAAGAATCTGGTAGGAAAACTCAGTGAACGAGATTCCGCCTTCCAGCCTGCTCGCCACTACATCCTTAGCCAGCATTGTGTTAAGGTTAAAGTTTTTGCCGTAGTCACGCAAAAATTCAATGACATTGATTTTGTGTGTCCAATCATAGTTATTCACCATGCGAACCTGATTATCCCCGTCTGTTACAAACAACTTCTTCATCTGCGCGGTCAGTGCATCCACATTCTCCTGCACTTGCTCCATCGTTTGCAAAGAACGCTCTGCCTGACGACCACTTGGATCACCAATCGTACCTGTAGCTCCACCAATCAAAATGACTGGACGATGTCCTGCCAGTTGAAAACGTTTCAGCATCATGAAGGGAATGAGATGTCCGATATGCATGCTATCCCCCGTAGGGTCAACGCCGCAGTACAGTGAAATTGATTTGGTTTCAGTCAATTCACGTAATCCCTCTGCATCCGTCTGCTGGTTAATGGCGTCACGCCACTGTAGTTCATCAATAATATTCATTTGTATAACCCCTTTTCTATCCTCAAGATTCAGTCATGATCTACGTTAAATTACGAAATTACACGCTGGAACGGCTTTTTTGGACACAAAAAAATCGCCTCCTTGTCTTCATTAGACACAGGGACGATTATCATAACCGTGGTACCACCCAAATTGCATGGACAACACGCGACCTTAACACGTTATCCATACCACTTTTGGCAATATATCGTTTGCCCATCCGCTTGGCATTACCCAAGTACTCCAGAGTGTAATTCGCAGCCCTTGTATGTATCAGGTTCCATCAACCCCTGACTTTCTGTAACAGGGACAAAGCCGCTACTGCGCTCTATCAACGTGATTCATGTATTCAATTTATAGCAAGTATAGCCGAACGTTTCAGTCATTGCAAGACCAAGTATTAATCTTCGAACAGAACAACGGATGTATAGTTGAAACCAGATTATATGATCATCATGTTCAATTTTCCGTGATAATAACCATAGGCTTTCTCCGAGATCTGATCCTCATTATTCCAAAACTGCTGATCCAGCGCATCTAACTGCTGCTCTTGTTCCTCTGTCAGGAATTTAGGAATATCCCACAGCTCAGTAAGCCTCCCATCCTCTTTCAGATTTTCAGATGCTCAATGCATCCGTATGCTGACGTTATAATCTCCACGACTTGAGTCGCACCAATGATATGTAATGCCCGCAACGCGTAACGATATACCTCTTCCCCCCAGTTACAGAAAAACTGTATAAAACCGCCATTAAAGACATCCGCCTCTAACAGCCATAAAGCAGCAATGTCCTGCTCGTTCGAAGTCAACGATGCCCAGCCCTGTTCGGATATAGTCATACCATACGTCATTAATATCTTGCTCGCTCATGTAACACACCTCACTTTTCTTTATGCCATGCCCTCTAACTCCTGACGTTTACCCGTCTGATGCCAATGTAAATACGGATTACCGATCTGCTGGAAAGCTTCCTGAACCCCCCTGTTCAGGTCCTTCATCACATCATTTGTATAGTTCAAATGCGTCTCTTTATTATCCACGCCATGTCTTTCCAACAATCCTACATGCGTCGCGGTGAAAATAATATCTTCCAGCAACCAATAGATGACTTCATCCGGCTGTTTCACCTGTCTCTATAAAAGTAATCTCTATTTCTCTAATTATTGCATGATAATCTCCGAATTCAATGCCCACGATGGATTTTAACATCGATGACAGAGTGAAAAATGAAAAAGCTGCCCAAGGCAGCCTCTTCATTCCATACTGTTCAATCAGGTTCCACAAAAAGTCTGATATGAAGTATTGCACTGTGCTGGCAGTTCGGCATATTCAGCCTGCTCAGGTGAGTGCGCGAACGGGTCTGAAAGAACTGCCAAAAGCTTCTGCATCACGCTAAGATCTCCGTGGTTCTCCGCTTGCTCAAGGGCTTCCTCGACCCGATGATTTCGGGGAATGACGGCTGGATTGCTTGTTCTCATCAACTGCCGAGAGACTTCCTTCTCCTCTTGCTGTCTGTCCAATCTTGCTTGCCACCGCTCATTCCATTCAGCAAATTCTGGCGAGCCAAACAAAGCTGTCCCTTCCAACCTATCAAAGGTCAATGCCAGGAACGTATTGGTGTAATCTGCACTATGCTTCTCCATGAGTTCAAGAAGCTCCTTGATCAACGCTTCATCTTCGGCCTCTTCATCCAACAAGCCCAGTTTGGCACGCATTCCCTTGAGCCAATGATGATGGTACAATTCAGAAAATTGTGCGATAGCATCCTGAGCGACTTGCACCGCCTGTTCTTCATCTTCATGCAACAACGGCAGAAGCGTCTCGGCAAAACGAGCCAAATTCCACCCGGCAATATACGGTTGATTACCATAAGCATAGCGACCTTGCCTGTCAATGGAGCTGAATACGGTTGAAGGATTGTAAGCATCCATAAAGGCGCACGGACCATAATCGATGGTCTCACCACTGATCGCCATGTTATCCGTGTTCATCACGCCATGAATGAAACCAACACGCTGCCATTGGGCAATGAGTACCGCCTGCCGTTTAATTACTTCCTGAAGCAGCAAAAGATAGCGATTCTCAGCTTGAGCAACATCAGGAAAATGTCGATGCAACGTATAATCAGCCAATGCCCGAAGATCGTCGATAGACCCCCATCTGGCTGCATACTGGAAGGTTGCTACCCGGATATGACTGGAAGCCACCCGGGTTAAAATGGCACCCGGCCGCTCTGTTTCGCGGATAATGTTTTCTCCTGTTGATACCACAGCCAGACTGCGTGTCGTTGGGATTCCCAGTGCATACATCGCTTCACTAATAATATACTCTCGCAACATGGGCCCTACAGCAGCACGTCCATCTCCTCCACGAGAGTACGGTGTTCTCCCTGAACCTTTCAGCTGGATATCCACTCGCTCGCCCTGTGGCGTTATCTGTTCACCCAGCAGCAAAGCACGACCATCTCCAAGCATGTTAAAATTGCCGAATTGATGTCCTGCATAGGCCTGAGCCAAAGGCTCGGCTCCTTCCGGAATCGAATTACCTGCAAAAATTTGCGCCCCTTCATCACTGTCAAGAGACTCCACATCCAGTCCCAAGCTGGATGCAAGCAATCTATTGAAAATGATCAACTTTGGTGATTCAACAGGCACCGCGCCCTGACTTGTAAAAAAGGGTTGCGGTAACTGCGCATAACTATTCTCCAAGTTCCACCCTTTGTTCAACGTTTCTTGTTGCATGTGATCACAACTCCTTTTCTGCACCAGGGATATCCCTTGGTTATATTATAGCCTTGTGAACCAATGCTCATTTATGTAGTCGCATGGAAATTCAATTCAAGAGGATGTTGACTTAAACGAACATCTAAAATGTTCTTGATGAAACTTTAGCATATTTGCATGTCTTTTGCATTCCTCATGAATCGTAAGCACCAAAAAATCCAAGAGGTTTCTTTGCCAAGTGGAATCATTGTCTTGCATTCCACTTCCCAGAAAACCATCTTGGATCCATTCCACTTACTACCAGATGACACGTCTATTATTACAAGGATTACGTGTGTGCTTCTTGAGTCTGTACTGGCTGTACTGGCAAGCTCTCTTTTTTCAAAGCAAGGTTAAAGAAGACATTAAGCAGGATCGCTGACAGGCTTCCCGTAATAATACCATCGCTAACAATAATCCGAATACTTTGAGGAAGCTGGGCAAACAGGTCGGGTACAGCAGTAACACCGAGCCCAAGTGAAACGGAGCAAGCCACAATCAATAGATTGGATTGTTTGCCAAAGTCGACGTTTTGCAGCATTTTGATCCCGGATGAAACAACCATTCCGAACAGGACAACAGTCGCTCCCCCGAGGACAGCACTTGGAATAATGGTTGCAAAAGCAGCTACCTTCGGAATGAGCCCCAGAAAGACCAGAATACCTCCGGCTGCAACAACAACATTGGTCGTTTTCACTTTGGAGAGCTGAACCAAACCAACATTCTGTGCAAATGTATTGTATGGAAAAGCTTGAATATGCCGCCAAGGACAAACGCGAGACCTTCTGCACGATATCCCCGTGCCAGATCGTTTTCGTTGATCGGTTGATCACAGATTTTGCTCAAAGCCATAAATACACCTGTTGATTCGATGATAACCACCGTACCTACAATAATCATTGTAATGATTGGGCCGATTTCGAAGGTAGGCCATCCAAAGTAAAAGGGTTGAGGTAAATGGAACCAGGAGGCTTCCTGTACAGAGGCAAAATTCACTTTTCCCATGATGGCTGCGATGAGGGTTCCCACGATAATACCAAGGAGAACAGCCAGGGATTTAACAAACCCGCGAGCATATCGATTCAGGATTAGAATAAAAAGTAATACACCAAATGAAAGCGCCAAATTATCCAAACTTCCGAAATTCTCACTGTTTGCTCCACCCGCCATGTTTTTAATGCCGGTTGGGATTAGCGCAAGACCGATAATGGTTACCACTGTACCGATCACGACTGGCGGAAACAATTTGACGATTTTGCTAAAAAATACGGCAAAGATGACGATAAATAACCCCGCTGCGATGATCGACCCATATATGGCAGGAATGCCGTATTGTGATCCAATCGCAATCATCGGTGTCACCGCTACAAAAGAACTTCCGAGCACCGCTGGCAAACCAATCCCCAAGTACTTCCCTTTTCGTGCCTGAAGCCATGTGGCAATCCCACACGTTAACAGGTCGATGGATACCAGATACGCCAACTGCTCTGCAGTCAGATTTAGTGCTCTGCCCACAAGCAAAGGCACCAGAATCGCTCCCGCATACATCGCGAGTACGTGCTGAATCCCCAGTGAAAAAACTCTCATCTTTTTGGTTTCTTTCATCCCACGTTGCCCCCCTGAAATTAGAATCAACAGAACCGCTGCAAAATCATGTTATGTTGATTCACATTATATAAACTATTCAGGGAAGTTCCATGATTCATAACATAGAATTGTGATCAGAGATAAAGAGCCTAACTAAAATTGGGCGTGTTATACAAAAGGTACTCTCATACCGATTATATCGCGTTATATTAGTTGACAAAAAAAAAAAAAAACGAAAGTGCTCTTTACACTCAGAAGCAATGAAACATGAACGTGGGATGTAACTTCATTGATTCATGTTAATGCATATTTCTCAACATCACTTCTTTCATATTCTCAGCTTGTCAGTTGAGAAGCTTGATGTTAAAACGTTGCTCCATTACTTCTCCGTTCTGGTGAACCATCTCCGTAAAAAACACTTCTTCTCTATTCATCAGAACAACGGATGAAGCTCTGGTCCCATAGTCAAATTTTTCACTTTTAACGAAGATGGGAGAAAGTAAACGTTCCCATTCCAATGGAACACCTGTATGGGGGAGAAGCTCATCCACTGAAGGATCTGCCATTTGCAGCAAACCTAATATTTCTTCTGTCAGGGTAGCTTCGTCCTCCCCTTGGATGACTTTCTCCAGCCCTTCTTTTCCACGTTTTACCTTGGGCCAATCTGTATTGATCAAGTGATTACTAATCCCGTATATTCCCGGTTTCAACTTCATCACAACATTACCTACATTAGAATAATAATAGAGGTCGTCAGGATCACCCACTAACAAATTGTAACCGGGATAATCATTTTGGCTTTGCTCCGCATGTTGCATATATTGCTCAGGTGTGGACGTTCCCTTTAAAAAATCAGCAACCAGATCTCCTCTTGAGCCTTTGGCATGTACCTCTTCATTCGGATCACGATAATTCGTGACAGCAGCCAGACGCCCCTCTGTGGTTACGCCCATCCAGGTTCCCATTTTCGACAAATCCCGGCCAGCCAGTATATGAGGATGGTCTTCCCAATAGTGTGCTTGAGCCGTAGGTCTGTGATAGAATTCATCCCTATTTGATCCCAATATAAGCGGATACTTTGGATGCATGTTGTAAGCAAATAAAATTAAACACATGGGAATCTTCAACTCCTATATTCGTTAAACCTCTAATTTTGCGCCTTTATATCGCATAATCAACTACAATTACATCTTCCACCCAACCTTCGAGGGAAGCTACGAATGCCTGATGAGCAGGATGTGGACCATAGGCGCGCAATGCCTCCTGATCTTCAAACGTCACTCGCAAGCCAATCGTGTAACCTTGAATACGGTCCGTTTCTTCCGTTGCATTGATTCCTGCGGTCAGCCCGACAATCCCCGGGATTTGTTCCTGTAACGCGAGTAATTGATTCACCCATTCCTGCTGTTTGTCTAGCGTGGTTTTATCGTTAAATTTAAAAACAACCAAATGTTCAAACATCTTGTTATTCCTCCTATGTCCATTTGAATAATAATGCAATTTCGTTAAATGAAGTCAATTCAACAATTCCAATCCACCCATCATATAGGGGACCACTCTGTTGGCTAATTCAGCCGGGGATTCCTGCCCGCCTTCAATATTCCATCGATACGTCATTCCATAGATCGACCAGCTTAGCATAGTTGCAGTAATTTTCAGCGTTTTGGGATCTACATCCCCCGCTACTTTGCTCATTAATTCAAGAAGGAATTGCTCCAGTTGAGTCTTGATGTTCTCTTCAATAATTGGTGCAACCGTCTCATATTTTTTGATGCATCCATTACTTGAGACGTGATAATCACATAATGAAAATATAAGCTGCTGTATGGTTTCGGCTGATAACCGGGCATCCGGGTCCACCCTTTTCGTTACATATTCCATAAAAGCATCCGATAACAAGGCTTCAAGCAGTGCATATTTATCCTGAAAATGGGCATAGAATGTAGCCCTGTTAATTGTGGCTTGTTCCGTAATGTTTTGAATTGTAATGCTGTTGAAATTTTTAAGATTCAATTGGTTTAAAAACGCATCCAGAATTAATTGACGCGTGCGAATTACACGCGGATCGTTCGAGTTTGGAGACAATACACCAGACATGTCCCAATCCTCCTTGTACACAAAATATTTGGTTAGACTCCTTCATTATAGATAAGTGTTATTTGTTCAACAAGTGAAAGTAAGTGCAGAGACACCATACAATAATCAGTGTCTTTCGCTTAAGCAACAAAATGCTCCGATTGTTGGTTGAGCATGCCTATACACCTTGTTAAGATTGCACTCGTACCCGCTTGAAGGTGCATAATAATGGAGGTGCTTAGTTTGAGTAATCAACAACATAACGTTATTTCTACGGAGTTTCTGTTCCAACCATACACTGATCAAAAATTAACCCTGTCCTCGCGCATCGTCATGTCCCCCATGGCTCGTGCCTTCTCCCCGGATGGTGTCCCGGGCCCCGATGTAGCCGCATATTATCGTCGGCGTGCCGAGCATGGTGTTGGACTCATTATTACAGAAGGTGCGACCATTGAGCATCCATCTGCATCAAGTGAGCCTAGAATCCCTCATATGTATGGAGAAGCAGCTCTTCAAGGCTGGGCTGAAGTGGTCGAACAAGTCCATGAAGCCGGCGGCAAGATTTTTCCGCAGATTTTACACATGGGAATCGTTCGTCCTTCAGGATCTAACCCACACCCGGAAGCTGCATCACTAAGTCCATCGGGAGTTGATATGGAAGGTACTCAAGTAGGTGCACCTATGACGGAGACAGAGATCGCAACTGTGATTCAAGCTTATACTGATGCAGCAGTTAATGCGCAACGTATCGGTTTTGACGGAATTGAGCTTCACGGTGCACACGGTTTTCTGATCGATCAGTTTTTCTGGAAAACAACGAATAGGAGAACGGACCGCTATGGCGGTGACCTTCAGAAACGAACTCAATTCGCGGTTGAACTTGTAATGGCAGTTCGTGCTGCGGTAGGTCCTGATTTTCCTATTGCGATGCGGATTTCCCAATGGAAGATGAATGATTATCAAGCCAGACTGTTCGACACCCCCGAACAATTGGAACAATTCCTTCGTTTGTTAGTTGACGCAGGTGTAGATATCTTTCACTGCTCGACACGACGCTTCTGGGAGCCCGAGTTCGAAGGATCTGAGCTTGGATTTGCAGGTTGGGTAAGAAAACTGAGTGGCCGAACCACAATTACCGTTGGTTCTGTGGGTATGCCAGATGAGCCTGAAGCAGGAGCAGATAAAACAACACATCCAGGTATGGGCGAACTCATGAAGCGATATGAGCAACAGGAATTTGATCTGGTAGCTGTGGGACGTGCACTCCTTGGTGATCCGGCATGGGCTGCCAAAATACTCGAAGGCCGCGTATCCGAGATTCAGGCTTTTACACCTGAAGCACTCGCTACGTTACACTAAGAACAATTACTTATTGTTCCAGACATTTTTTCTCCCATAAAATATAGGCTTGCACTTATGAATCAACTATACTAAACAAAGGGCTCGCTTTCCCTCCGGGATAGCGGGTATTTTGTTTTTGGAGATATCTGTCCGATCAGACACTTCGAGCAATAGCAATATCATTCAAGAAAATTCCTTCTTTGCATCCTATAATGACGTTAACATACAAGAAAGAAGGTGCATCATGGCTCGGGAAGTACGAACTGTTGTATTTGATACTGATCTACAGCTAGAAGCTTATCAATTTGAAGGCATTATGCAGAAGTTTCCCAATCATTTTCATGACTATTATGTCATTGGATTCATTGAGCAAGGCAAGCGACACCTCGTCTGCAACAACGAAGAATATGTTCTGAATAGTGGAGATATGATTGTCTTTAATCCACATGATCCACATGCCTGCGAACAGGTCGATGGAAGAACCCTCGATTATCGCTGTATCAATGTCCAGCCTGAGGTTATGCGAGAGTATGCGAGAGAGATTACTGGACAAGCTTACTTGCCACGGTTTACATCCCCCGTTCTCTATCAAAGTGAACTTGTAGGTTCCCTGCACGAGCTGCATCAGATGATTCTAGAGGAGCAATCCGATTTTTGCAAAGAAGAATTGTTACTCTTACTACTGGATCAATTGCTGCGAGATTATTCAGATGCTGAACCACCTGTTTCCACACAGGATGTGACCACAGAGATCAGACGCATATGTGATTACATAGAAGCTCATTATATGGAGAGCATCTCGCTGAACGAGTTAGCCGATTTGACGGAGATGAGCAAGTACCACCTGCTGCGTTTATTCACTCGCCAGAAAGGGATATCACCTTACCGCTACCTGGAAACGATTCGCATAAATCAAGCCAAACGTCTGCTGGAACAAGGCCTGCTTCCGATTGAAGTAGCCGCACAGACAGGATTCAGTGACCAGAGCCATTTCACGAATTTTTTCAAAAAACTGATCGGCCTGACACCCAAGCAATATAGACGTATCTTCAATCATGATACCGAGCCGAAACGAAACACCGATCACATCATATGACGAGTCATCATAATACCAAGGTATCTACCGGACATTTGCTCGCTTTGTTTACCATCTTAGTCTGGGGGACTACGTTTGTCTCAACGAAGGTTCTGCTGATTGACTTTACTCCTGTAGAAATTTTATTTTTTCGCTTTCTGATCGGGTATGTGGTACTCGTACTGATCTATCCGCGTTCACTGCGGACCGCCTCATTCAGAGAAGAATGGTTATTTATCGGAGCAGGAATATGTGGAGTAACTCTATATTTTCTCATTGAAAATATTGCACTGGTGTATACAACTGCTTCCAACGTGGGTGTTATTGTCTCCATTGCCCCGTTCTTCACTGCCGTGCTCGCACATTTCTTCTTAGATGGTGAGAAGTTAACTCGCCGCTTTATTATCGGATTCGGGATTGCCTTGAGCGGCATCCTACTCATCGCACTAAATGGCAGTTTCATTCTGCAACTGAATCCGATAGGTGATCTGCTTGCTTTCATCGCACCTGCGGTATGGGCGATCTACTCTGTGTTAATGCGAAAAATTGGCGAGCTTTGTTATCACACCATTGGTGCGACTCGCAAAGTGTTTTTCTATGGCCTGATCTTCATGCTTCCAGCTCTATTCCTGTTTGAATTCCATTGGGAACTCGGACGCTTCACGAACATGACCAATCTCTCCAATATTCTCTACCTCGGTCTGGGTGCCTCCGCGTTGTGTTTCGTGACCTGGAACCGGGCCGTGAATCTTCTCGGAGCTATCAAAACGAGCGTATATATCTATCTGGTGCCTGTCATTACTGTTGTGTCATCTGCACTGATTCTTCAAGAGCAGATAACCTGGGTGATTGTACTCGGTGCGTTCTTAACCCTATTTGGCTCTTACATTTCAGAGCGAAAAGGACACAAGCTTAACAACAAAAACACTAATCCGCATAGGGGTTAGTGTTTGCTTCATTTTTTACTGATATAACTGGACATCGTGGTTGACCACCGTTGACATGAACAGAAGTCATTCATTTTATCTCATTCAATTGACACAGCAGAATCTCCAGTTCCTCTTGCTCCAGATGACGCCATTGCCCCCGCTCCAGTTGATCCAGCGTAATATTCATAATTCGCACGCGCTCCAGCTTCAGGACTCGGTACCCCAAGGCTTTGCACATTCTCCGGATCTGCAGATTGAGACCCTGTGTCAGAATAATACGAAATACATTGTCACTTTGCCTGTACACTTCGCAGGGCTTGGTCACCACATCCAGAATTTCAACGCCATCAGACATGGACTTTACAAATTCGTCGGTTATGGGTTTGTCTACAGTCACTACATATTCTTTATCATGATTATGCTCTGAACGCATCATCTTGTTCACAATGCCTCCGTCATTCGTAAGCAAAATCAACCCCTCAGATGCCTTATCCAGCCTGCCTATCGCAAATATGCGAGAAGGATAATTCATATATTGAATGATGTTCCCCTCCACATGTTCTGCTGCTGTGCAGACAATACCAATGGGTTTGTTCAAAGCAATGTAGACAGGTTCGCTGTCATTACGAGGAATCTGCTTCCCATCAATGAGTACCACATCGTGAGGTTCAACTTCCGCCCCTTTTTCACATACCCTGCCATTGATCGTTATGCGTCCAGTTGCAATTAAACGGTTCGTTTCCCTGCGGGAGCAGAATCCCGTTTCACTTATGTATTTGTTAATTAACATGTGTCACCACTTCTCATCTATAGTATTGCCACTGGTTCTTAGAGTGCTGGTACGTTCATTCGCTTTGTGCAATGAGTTAGCACCTTGTACTGATTTTCATTCCACATCATCTCATTTATACTAAAACGAAGCAATGAATTGTTATATAAAAACACATACAACATTACATAGGAATGCCAAAATACACTCTGGAGGGAGTTTCTCATGTACAAAGTTACTCGAATTACAGTTGACCCCGATGATCCAAACCAAGACTCTGGCATGTGGATTGGCGGAGAAATGGCATACGTTTCCGACTGGCCGCTCAACCCTGAGGGGCAGCCTTTATTACATCTGTTCTCCATTAATTGCAATACACTTTCACAGCAGGTCCATATCCCTTCCTTACCACAAGATAAATATATCTCGGTCTTCTCAACCTACTCCGCCTCCGAATACTTTCTGGATCAGGTAACCTATACGGGGGATGAGCTGGAATGGAACGAGAATATTCTCGCCGGGTGCACTTATGTCTCGGTATCTTCGCATCCACTCACTTCCGTATGTCCCGTTCCACCCATTCCGTTAAGCGGCGTACGTTTGATTGAAATGGAGTTAGACGATCAGGCATTCCCTGCATTCCCTGCATTCTCATTTTTCTCTCCCACTTTACCAAACGGTGTGAAAGGAATTGACCATTTGCTAGAGGAACATCAACTGGTGTGTCAAATATATTCCGGAGATTTTCCTGAGCCTTATCGGGATATATTGGGTCTTCCCGATGCAAACGGTTATTTATTTTTGCGAAGTGGTCCGGCGTCTGTTCACGCACCATTCGATGGAATTTTCTTTGTACAGACTGCTTAATAGCGATACGTGGAAGTCAGGTATCATCATATAAAACGGCTAATCAAAACGTTTCCCGTATACTCAGACAGGGAACGTTTTTTTATATATGCACGTTTTACTATTATCGATCAATACAGATGCCAAACCCTGTTAAAAGGTCATATGGATTGGATCATATTTATCCTTTCGACACGAAATCGTTTTAGAAAAAAATATAACACAATAAATATTTCCAACCTTCAAAACTTAACATTATTTTACAATAAAAAGCATGTACATTTGTGCATTTATGGTATAAGTTATATATGAAATAAACATTAATTACATAATATAAAATTTTTATCCAACTAGGAGGCGGGCTTTTGAAAAGAATATTCGCTCTAAGCTGCGGTTTTTATCTGTTAATCGGCATAACCAGCGTTGTGCTCGGTGCACTTCTCCCTGTTTTATTGTCACATTATGAACGCGGTTACAGTGATGGCGGATTTTTATTGTTTTCTTCTGCAGTTTCTTGGATTTCTTGTCGGTGTAATTGTAGCTCCTGCCCTGACAGCCCGTATCGGAAGAAAAGCTATGCTGACCCTTGCCCTGATCTGTATTGTAGCCGCTTATACATTACTCGGTTTTTTGCCCTCCTGGCCTGTGGTTCTCCTTCTCACGATTATCGTAGGCTTCGGTTCAGGTATCATCGAACCCTCTGTAGGTGCATTCACAATCGAATTCACTGAGAATCAAAAGGCGGTCGCCATGTCCAAGCTGGATGTCTTCTTTGCTCTTGGAGCACTTCTCATCCCGGCTGTTGCCGCTTTATTCATCTGGATGGATCTGTGGCATCTTACTTTTTATACGGTGGCCGTGTTGTCACTGGTTCTCATGCTGCTGTGGATCACTATGCCCCGGCCAGCCGCACTTTATCTGGAACAGGCTGGCGAGAATACAGTGGCACATGCAGCAGGTAAAGCCCAATATTCGAGAAAACATCTGGGTCTGCTGACGATCTTCGTCATCTTCTTTTTCATCTACATGGGATTGGAATTGGGATTGATGAACTTCCTGCCCTCCATACTCGTAGAACGACTGCAACTTCAGGAATCTGTCGCATCGCTGAGTGTCTCCATCCTGTGGATTGCGATGATCATCGGTCGTCTTTTCTCCGGAAAAATAGCCGAATCCGTCAACTATATGCCTTTCCTGATCTGGAGTACGGTTGGCACGCTTTTGTTTACGGTCGCTATGGTATTTGTAACTGGACAGTGGGCAACGTATGTGCTCATCTTCGGAACCGGTCTGTTCATGTCAGGGCTGTTCTGTATCGCACTGGTCTACGCAAATGTGCTCATTCCCGGTATGACCGAGCGGACAACCAGTATCCTGATCGCATCGGGTGGTATTGGAGGTGCCATCTTGCAGTATGTGACTGGATGGAGTATGAGTACATGGCCTGTCGTGAATACGATCTGGATTTTGGCCGGATTCTGTCTGATCTTGCTTGTTACTTTGATGGTCTCTCATCTATGGACTGTAAAAAATAATGCAGTACGTGCTGCTCTCGCACAACATAGCAAGGAAATGTAAACATCGTTTCTTAAGGGAGGTGATGCCCGCATCATCCGGGATTGTTGAGCTTCGTTCGAGCTAGTACACCATTATATTGGAGGAAATCGTATGCAAACTTTAACCAACAACCGCTTCATAGCCGGAAAAGGGATTAAGTTGATTGACGATTCAGGTGTTGAATACCTGGATGGCGTGTCGGGCACGTTCAATCTGTCACTGGGCTATAATCACCCACATGTTGTCAGCAAAATTCAGGAACAAGTCGGCAATCTGACGCATATGTCTTCCTCCTTCACCGAACCGTACGTAAATGAAGTACTTGATCACTTAATCGAATATGCTCCAAACGACATTAATGCCGGATGGATGCGGGATATTACTGGTTCAACTGCCAACGAATGTGCAACCAAAATTGCACAGAAGTATACCGAATCGACAGACATCATCAGCCTGTATCTGTCCCATCATGGGCAGACCCAATTTGCCACCGGGATTTCGGGGAATGCCTTCCGGCGGAAACGCTTCCCCAATTCGGCTGTGGCTAACGCTGTCCATGTACCTGCCCCATACTGTTATCGTTGCCCATTCAAATCCTCAAATGGAGACTGCGGCTATCAATGTGTTGAAGCTATATCTGATGCGATAGAATATGCAAGTTCCGGCTCAGTCGCCTGTATGATTATTGAACCCATTCTCGGGAATGGAGGCAATATCATCCCTCCCGCCGGATATTTCAAACGACTGCGTAAACTGTGTGATGAGTACAATATTATTCTCATTGCTGACGAAGTACAGACAGGAATCGGTCGTACCGGAACCATGTTTGCCAGCGAACTGTTTGATATCCAGCCTGATATGATTACTCTTGCCAAAGGTCTTGGCGGAATTGGCGTACCTGTTGCTGCTGTATTAATGCAATCCCGATTGAATGTGCTCGAAAAGCATGAACACTCCTTCACCTCAGGAAGCAATCTGATCTCCGTAACCGCTGCCAAATCCACCCTGGAGGTGGTATCTGAACCTGGATTTCTGGATGCCGTGAAACGCAAAGGTGAAATTCTGGGTGAATTGCTGCATGAATTGGCTATAAAATACCCAAGTATCGGGGAAGCTCGTGGTGTCGGGTTAATGTGGGGGTTGGAGATTGTAGGTGACGGTAATGAGCCGGATATGCTAAAAACCAATGCCATTGTTGACCGCGCTTTTACAGATGAGCATCTAATCTTGAGAAGTTCAAGATATGGCTTCGGCAACGTGGTTAAGGTCCGGCCTTCCCTTACCACAACCGAAGACGAACTGGTTGAGATTGTGGAGCGGCTGGATTCGGTGCTTGCCAGCGTTCATTAAAACATTTCAATTCAACTGTTCGAAGTGGGCGTTCCGGTTACGAATCGTTCTTATGATCGCTGTTATCCACGGATTTTCTTGAATTCCCTTTTACGAGGGAAAAATCCTTTGATAAAGGCGAACGCTCCGCTTCTTCAGAATCGATTTCGTCCCCTTCACTACTTTCGTATCTTGTCAGAAACTGTTTTAAGATGAATCGCTATATTTATATTTTTATATAATTATAAGGAGGTTATATCATGCTTGCATTGGTATACAAATCGGCTTGGGATGTGGCGCTTGAGGAACGGCCTGTTCCAGAAATCACGAGAGATAATCAGGTGTTGGTTCGTATTCGGGCGACAGGTGTATGTGGTACCGATCTCGGTATTGTAAGCGGCAAATATCATGCGGTTCCTTCTGTCATTCTCGGTCATGAGTCTGCCGGGGAAGTCATTGATGTTGGATCTGCGGTAACGACATTACAACCGGGCGACCGTGTTGTGATCGATCCTACCTACTATTGCGGACAATGTGACATGTGCAGAACAGGTAGACAAAATCATTGCACACACAAGTCTGTTACCGAGACAGGTGTGAGTGCTGACGGAACATTTACAGATTATTATGTGACCGAGGATCGCTTTTTGTACAAATTGAAGGATCATGTGAGCTATGAGGAAGCGACTTTGACGGAACCACTCAGCTGTATGCTGACGGGGATTAATCAGATTCATTTACTGCCGAATTTCAGAACGATCATCCTCGGAGCAGGCCCGATTGGCATTCTGTACAGCTACGCGCTCGCTTCCAAAGGGGTCACAGGCTGTCTGGTCGACATCTCTGAGGAACGCTTAGCCATTGCTGGTTCCATTGCACCTGAACGTTGGGAAGTTCATTCATCCTTCGAAAATGCAATAGAATCGCTGTCACCCGCAACCCATCAGGTCGATATGATCGTGGATACAACAGGTGTTGTGGGCACACAAGTGCTTTCCCAGCTCGCCAGTGGCGGCTATCTGATGCTGGTTGGTCTGAGAGATGGAAACACATCCTTCAATCCCAAGGAAGTTGTGGACCGCAGTCTGAAAATTATTGGTTCCATCGACTCTCTGGGGACATTCGCTACCGCACATTATATGATTGAACAAGGGATTATTCCGGCAAAAAAAATCATCACCCACTCCTTCCCGTTGGAGGATTACGAAGAGGCATTCCGCACACTTGGCTGCGATATTCAGGGACGCACACTTCAAGCTTCTTCACATGCCATTAAAGTTGTACTGCAATCCAGCGGTTCCAGTTTCTAAAGTGGAAGGTTAACCATGAATGGATTACATTAGACATATGTTTACACAATCCTGGAGGAGGAATACAACATGGCAGCAAACAAAGAATCTAACGGACTGGGAGCGCCCAATGATGACATCATTCAAGCGGTCATTTTTGACATGGATGGTGTACTGATTGACAGTGAACCGATTTATTTCGAGATTGAGCGCAGCTCTTTTGCCCATTTTGGAACAAGGGTGACTGATGAAGAACATCATACCTATGTTGGAGTTACGCTGGAATCCATGTGGCAGCAAGTATTGGACAAACATCAGCTGACAGCTACGCTGGAAGAAATATTTGCTTATCATCAGCATAATGTGATGCAAACCATGCTTGCCCACCCGAATCTGACGGCCATGCCTTCCGTGGAACGCTGGTTAAGCTGGCTGCATGATCAACACGTACCAATAGCCGTTGCTTCTTCCTCTCCACGTGCACTGATTGATCTGATCATGGACAAAACCGGACTTGGACAATACTTTGAGGTGCGAATGACAGGTGAGGAAGTTACGAATGGCAAGCCGGCACCAGATATTTTCCTGACCACAGCTGAAATGATTGGTGCATCCCCTTCGAATTGTCTGGTGATCGAGGACTCACGCAATGGTGTTCAGGCCGCCAAAAGTGCAGGCATGCGCTGTATCGGATATCGCAATCCGGGATCAGGCAACCAGGACTTGTCCAAAGCCGATCTTCAGATTTCCAGTTACGATGAGTTATGGACATTGAAGGACACACTGCCCTTTGAAGGCAGATTGCCAAGTTTGTCAAAGTTTCGCTGAGAAGATCATAATAAAAAGATCGTAATTTCGGAATGAGTATTTAAAATAAAACAACCCAAACGGCTTCAATTCATTTGAATTGGAGCTGTTTGGGTTTTGCTTGCTGCAATGGGTGTTACATAAGAACACATGCTGTAATTTCAACTAAACCGAAAGATCGAGACTTCTACCCAGATTGGGATGAGGAGCAGGCACAGACTTCAACATTTCCGTCATCTGCTGGCCTTGCTGCTGTGCCATGTCTTTCGTAATCGACATCACTTGCAAGCTTGCCGACTGTACGACCGAAGCTTGGCTCATTGCCATTGATAATGCTGCAATATCCATGTTTTTCACTCCTTTCACTTTCTGATTACATAGATGTACTTATTATATATCGGTTAGAAGGGAGGAATTGTTAAAAGGTCGATCAAAATGTATACGGAAATCCATTCCATTCAATCACACCACCCCAGGTCTGTGGTGTAACGAATCACAGAGACGTTATTTCGTCGATTGGATCGTTTTTTTACTTGTGCATTAATAACTGTTCGACGTAATCAATGCAAGTTCGTTTATTTTAACTTCCGGGTTACTTACCACCTGTTGAATCATGGAAATAAAGTGTTTTTGAATCTGTTCAACGTTAGATAAGTCATACACATTGGCATTGTACATCAATATGATCTTCATCTTTTCATGAGGCTTGACGATCAAAGTAAAATCAAAACTATTGTGTTCTGTACCCCCAACATTCATAATCTCAAGCGGTATTTCGCCTTTTTGACCCAAACTCTCCATTCGATGATCTACCGGGAAGTTCTGATACACAACAACATGGTTAATCAGAGATTGTTTTTGCTTGGTCAGATTTTGAATATCATATAACGAATACGTATCATATGCATGTGACTCCACAGCTTGTGCCTGATTCCTTTTCATTAGAGATATAAATGACTCATCGGCCTGAGCCTGGATACGAACAGGAATCGCATTAATAAATAATCCAATCATACTTTCGATCCCAGGAATGACAGGTGGTCTGCCCGATACAACACTTCCGAATACAACATCGTTGCTTTCATTGTATTGCTGCAACAATACACCCCAGACCGTCTGCACTAACGTATGGAGCGTTACATGCTGCTGTTCTGCAATCTGTTTCATTTGCTCGATTAGTACATCATCCAAATAACAGTTTAGTGTTCTGGAATCCTGTCTTTCATGTTTCGGTTTGATTTTTTCTCCAGGCAGTTTCGTTTGCCCCTCATAACCATCCAAGTAATGACTCCAATAGGTTATTGCACCTTGATGATTTTGCTGTTCCAACCATTCAATGAATTGACTATAAGGTGTTAATAGAGTCACTTGAGGCTTTCTATTCTCCCGAATCGCAAAGTAATTCTCAAATATTTCTTTGCTTACCAGAGACATACACCAGCCGTCCATCAAAATATGGTGAAAACTCCATATGACGCGGTATTCCTCATGCTTTGTTCGTAAAACAGACATACGTATTAGCGAATCTCGTTGTAAGTCAAATCCTCTTGCCTTGTCCTGCTCGATATACTCGTCAACATACGTTTTACGTTGCAGCTCACTTGTGCCAGCTACATCTTCATAGTGAAATTCAAATTTCTTCTCTTGATACACGATTTGAAGAGGGATATCCACGAAATCACTGTAAAAATTCGTTCTTAATATCGCATGCCTTTGCATTAATTGATCCAAACTTTGCGCAAAAGAAGTAACATCAAAATCTCCACGCATATCAAACATGATTTGTACAAAGTAAGCGCCCGAAATTGGATTCCGTTCACTTTCGTACAACATTTCCTTCTGTAATGGTGTAAGTGGGTACACATTTTCGATTCGACCGATGTGCCCAGTTTGTTCCACGATTTGATCCAATTGATCAATGGTTAATGACTTGCATGAAAAATCACTTGGCGTAAGCTCGGTTTGTTCCTTCGTTACACAATGTTCAACGACTCTATTAAGACCTTCCTTATAGAGACAAGCCAATTGCTCCATCGTTTCCCGGCGATATTGTTTTGAACTATAGTTAATGGACAGCGACAACCGACCCTCTGTAACAATGCCATTGATATTAAGCACAAATGGTCTCTTGTTGTTTTCACTTACGGATGGCCCGCTGGAATAATGCGAGAATTTAATGCCATCTTGGCCCGAATCCTGATTCACCTGTCCCATATAGTTGAAACTAATTTCGGGATTTTTCTCTAACTTGATTCCTTCATTTCCATGTGACAAATACCTCGAAATCCCGTAGCCAATGCCCTTGGTTGGGATCTGGCGCAGTCCTTCCTTGACGGTCTTAATCTTCCTTGATAAGTCAGCCCCGGACTCCATCGTAATCATAACGGGGTACATACTCGTAAACCATCCCACTGTACGCGTAATGTCCAGCTCCGGCAGGATGTCTTCTCTACCATGCCCTTCCAGATTTACAAGGATTTCTCCCATGCCTGTCCAATCATGAACAGCCATTCCTAATGCCGTTAGCAATATATCATTAATTTCCGTATGGTACGCATGATGTGTTTGCTTTAATAAAAGCTCGGTTTCCGCTGCTGTCCAATGAATGGTGATCGTTTCACTATCTTTGCCAATCGTCTCATCACAATCCATATCTTTAGGCAGCGGGCTTAGCTGAGCCTGCTCCACACGACTCCAGTATGGATTCTCTTGCTTCATCGCCGGGCTGTCTCCAAACGTAGACAATTGTTCTGCCCATTGTTTAAACGAGGTCGTTTTTTGAGGTAGCCGAATTTCTTCACCTCTTAAGAACTGGTCTTGCCCTGTCTGAATATCTTCATATAAAATACGCCATGATACCCCGTCTACCAACAAATGATGAATGGCAATAAGCAGGTGATCCCCTTCAGCACATTGGAACAACCCAAGTTTGATCAAAGGTCCGTGAGACAGATCCATACCACTCTGAATTTCTTTTGCTTTATTTTCAATGAACGATGCAGGATCTGCCTCTGTTTTGAGGTCAACGATTTCAAGGCTGTATAATCCTTCTTCGTCTGCCCCTCGATTCCACGCTTCATATCCGCCTTCAGGCGCTTGTCGATAAAGGATACGTAGAGCATCATGCTGTTTAACGATCTTATCCATGATGCTGTGAATAAAGCGGACATCAAACCCTTTTTCACGAAAGAACATCATTTCCTGATTGTAATGATGTGCGTCCACCATATTTTGATCAAAGAACCAGCGCTGAACAGGTGTCATCATCACTTGTCCCGTAACTTCCCTTTGGTCAGAAATAGTGCTCACCGATGTAACGTGTTCACTCAACTCTGCTACTGTCGGATAGGTGAAGAAATGCTTCATTTCCACTTTATACCCTGCTTGAAGCAGTCGTGAGGAAACTTGAATACATTTAATCGAATCACCGCCGAGTTCAAAGAAATGATCTGATGTGCTAACCTTTTGAACACCAAGAACAGCTTCCCAGGCAGAGACGATCGCTTGTTCTACAGCGTTTTGTGGCGCCACATACTCGGTACCTTTTTGCATACGTTCTTGTGGAGAAGGTAATGCCTTTCGGTCAACCTTTCCATTGGAAGTTAACGGTATATGCTCTAAGTGAACAAAATAAGACGGGATCATATAATCCGGAATTTCATGAGATAATGCCATTCTGATTTTCTTCGCTGTCAGTGAGCTGTCGCCTTTCCAATATGCACACAACTGCTTCGAACCATCTTCATTTTCACGGGCAATAACGACCGCTTCCCGAATGAAGTCTATTTTCAAAAGCGCAGTTTCCACTTCGCCAAGCTCAATTCGGTAACCGCGAATTTTTACTTGATGATCGATTCGTCCCAGATATTCAATATTTCCATCCGGCAGCCATCTCGCGGCATCTCCTGAGCGATACATTTTCCCTTCTGTAATCCAGGGATGCTCCACAAATTTCTCTGCGGTTAAATCAGGTCGGTTCAGATATCCTCTGGCAAGCCCTTCACCTGCTACAACTAATTCTCCCTGAACACCGATCGGTTGAATCCGTTGATGTTGATCCAAAATATAGGTTTGCAACGTCGGGATTGGTTTTCCAATATTGCTCTTTCCAGCATGTATTTCAATGTCGGTTATTTCCTTATACGTTACATGAACCGTTGTTTCGGTTATCCCATACATATTAATTAACTGGATAAATGGATATTTCAGCTTCCAGTCCTTCAATAACATTGGATTGAGGGCTTCTCCTCCAAAAATCACTTTTCTTAATTTCAGATCTGCTGTATGACTTGCCAGTTCTTCCTGAAGAAGATGATAGAAGTACGTTGGCGTTTGATTCAAGATCGTCACTTGCTCGTTTTTTAACAATTGTAGAAATTGTTCCGGACTTTTTGCCGTCATTTGAGGTACGATAACCAGTTTTCCGCCATATAGCAATGCCCCGTACATCTCCCATACCGAAAAATCAAAACAAAAGGAATGGAACAGTGTCCATGTATCTGATGCCTTAAAATCAAACAAATTTTTACTGTTGAACAACAATCGCACCACATTTTTATGTGCAATACACGTACCTTTCGGTTTACCTGTCGTTCCTGAAGTATAGATCACGTAGGCCAAGCCTGTTGGTGTAGCAGTAACTCCCAAGTTCGAATGATCTTCATGATAGGACTCAGGTTGATCCAGGTAAACGACCTCTCCTGCAAAAGAGATGCGTTCTTGCAAATGACTTTGCATTAATAATACATGTACACCCGAATCCTCAAGCATGTAGTTTACACGATCCTCCGGATATTCAGGATCAATCGGCACGTATGCGCCACCCGCTTTCAAAATCGCAAGGATTCCTACAACCATGTCTAGCGAACGATCAGCGATGATCCCGATTAACTGATCATTTTGAATGCCTTTAGCCTTCAACGTTCTTGCCAATTGGTTGGCTTTCTCGTTCAGCGCTTGATAGGTCAAATGTTGATCCTCGAATACAACCGCAACGTGTTCAGGAGTTCTTGTCACTTGTTCCTCAAACAGTCCATGAATCGTCTTGTCCATTGGGTATTTAGCCATAGAATCATTAAAATGTTCCAAAATTTGTTTTTTCTCCTGTGTTGTAGTCAAGTCAATGTCATGGATAGGGATAAGCGGATTGTTGACCACTTGCTCCAACATCTGAATCAAGTGACCTTGAATGCGTTCTACGCTTGCCCGATCATAGACGTTAGCATTGTAATAGAACATACATTTCATGGATTGGCCTGGTTTAATAATCAGGTTAAAATCATAGTTCGTTTGTTCATCTGCTTCTACATTCGTAATCCGAAGAGCTGTCTCTTCCTGATCCCCAAACTGTTCCATAATGCCCTGTACAGGATAATTCTCGAATATCAGGATATGATCAATCAAATTTTGCTTTTGCGATGTTTCCGCTTGAATCTCGTATAACGGATACGTGTCATGTGGATGCGAAGCGACAGCATGTTCCTGATTCCGCTTCATAATCGCTGCAAATGTCTCGTTACCTTGAGTCTGAACGCGTACAGGAATGGTATTGATGAATAAACCAATGATTCGCTCAACTCCAACAATCGCCGCAGGTCTGCCCGACACCACGCTTCCGAATACAACATCCTCACTGCCGTTATATATCTGTAGTAACATTCCCCAGGCTGTTTGCATAAACGTATTCAGCGTCACCTGATTCTGACTGGCCACTTGTGCGATTTGTCCGGTTAATTCCTGACTAAGTGTACAAATCATATGCTCTGAATGATATTCATCACTCTTCGTAATTGAATGTTCTTTTGGCAAAGTGGTCTGCTCATCATAACCTTGCAAATAGTCACGCCAGTATTTCAGGGACTCTTCATGATCTTGGTTGTCCAGCCATTCAATATAGTGTTTGTATGGAATCGTACTCTTTGCCTCCAGTTTTCGTTGTTCCTGAATAGTAAAATATCCATCAAACAACTCCTGGATTACAAGAGACAGGCACCAGCCATCCATCAAAATATGATGATAATTCCAAATGAAACGATAGGTTTGGTCTTGCGTTTGCAAGATCGAGATACGCATTAACACATCCTGAGACAGGTCGAAACCTTTTATTTTATCTGCTCTTGTATAGTCTGCCACGTATGCTTTACGATCTTTTTCATTCATCTCACGCAAATCTTCGTATATAAGCCCATTCCGTTTATGACGGTATACCACTTGCAGAGGTCCATTCTTCCATTTGCTGTGGAAATTCGTTCTGAGAATCGAATTACGCTGCATCAACTGATCCAGACTCTTCGTAAAAGCTTCCACGTCTAACGAACCATGAAGATCCAGCGTGGTTTGAAGGAAATACGCTTCAGACTTTGAATGAAGCAGATGATGAAAGAACATTCCATTTTGCATCGGTGACAAAGCATATATATCTTCGATTTCACCAATGTGTTCCGATTCTTGAACAAATCCTTCTAATTCTTCAATCGTAATTCCTTTTAACGTTAGATCACTTGGTGTACATTCCGGCTTCTCTTTTGTCACACAATGCATCACGATTTCTTGCAGATGATCTCTAAAATATGTTGCCACTCGCTCCATCGTTTCTTTTTGATATTGGGTGCGACTATACCGAAGTGACAACGTCAATTTGCCTTCCACAATTAAGGCATTCATATCGATCAGAACATTTCTTCTGTGATTGTCGCTTGCTGTTGTTCCGCCTGGATAGGGAGAGATCTGCATCCCACTATTCTGAAGATCCTGATCAAATTGACCCAAATAGTTAAAACTAATTTCAGGATTCAAGGTAAAGGGCGTTTCTTGCTGATGTGCACTTAAATATCGTAAAATACCATAACCAATCCCTTTTTTAGGGATTTGACGAATCATTTCTTTGTTTGTTTTGATGAGAAAAGACATATTAGAACTTGCTTCCATATCAAGTACAACCGGATACTGGCTAGTAAACCATCCAATCGTTCGTGTAATATCGAGATCCGGTAAAATTTGTTCTCTTCCATGTCCCTCCAGATTGACCAGCACTTTATCCATGCCTGTCCATTGGTGAATAGACATGCCTAATGCATGGAGCAGCAAATCGCTAATCTCCGTTTTATAAGCACGATTCGCTTGTTTTAATAATTGCTCCGTTTCTGCCGCTGACCATTCCATCGTGATCTCTTCACTGTCTTTTTCGAGTGCATGATCCGCTTCGAAATCTGTAGGTAACGGCTTATAGGTTGCTTTTTCAATTTCATTCCAATATGCAATCTCTTGCGTTATCGCATCACTGTTCGCATACAACTGGAGCTGTTCTGCCCATAATTGGAATGAAGCCGTTTTTTGCGGTAGTTGAATCGATTCTCCATCACTTAATTGTTCATAGCCCCTCGATAGGTCTTCGATCAAAATTCGCCATGAAACTCCGTCGATGACTAGATGATGAATAACGATTAGTAAATGATCTCCGTCTGCACATCGGAATACGCCCAGCTTCATCAAGGGCCCACGTTCCAAAGTGAACGTGCTTTGCATTTCATTTGCCTTCTTCTCGATTTCTTGAGACGGATCTGCTAATGACTTGAAGTCCATCACTTCAAGTGTATATAAGGGGTCCTTTTCCTGCCCTTCATTCCACGCTTCATAACCCTGTTCTGTAAGGCGATATGCCGTACGAAGTGCATCATGATGCTCACTCAGTTTATCGAATACACAGCGAAGTGTGGCTTCGTGAAAACCTTCTTTCCGATACAGCATCACGGACTGATTATAATGATGGGCGTCCACCTTGTATTGCCCAAAAAACCAATGCTGGATTGGAGTCAGCATCACTTTTCCAGTGATGATTCCCTGTTCTGACAGGGTACTTATAGGTTGAACATAGGGAATCAAGCTTGCTATGGTTGGATTTTTAAACAGATGATCCATCTGCACCTGGTAACCTGCTTGATATAATCTTGAAGAGACTTGAATGGATTTAATCGAATCTCCTCCAAGCTCGAAGAAATTATCCAAAATCCCAATGTTCTCTACCCCAAGTACCTCTTCCCAGATCGATACAAGTTGTTGTTCCACCATCGTTCGGGGTGCTTCGTACTCCATGCCCTTCAACATATGTTCTTTGGGAGCAGGCAGCGCTTTGCGATCTATTTTCCCGTTGGACGTGAGCGGCATCTGATCCAGCTGTACAAAATAGGACGGAATCATGTAGTTTGGCAGCTGCTGGGACAGCGCCTCCCGCAGTTCCCCGATCGTGATTGCATCCTCTCCTACCAGGTACGCACATAATTGTTTGGTTCCCGTTTCATCTTCTCTGGCTATGACGATGACCTCTTTTATCTGGGTACTATTTAGAAGAGCCGTCTCCACTTCACCAAGTTCAATCCGGTGTCCACGAATTTTCTCTTGATGATCTACCCTTCCTATATACTCTATGTTCCCATCGGGCAGCCATCTTGCGAAGTCACCCGTCTTGTACATTTTTTCTCCCGAAACAAATGGATTATCCACGAATTTCTCCGCCATCAGATCTGGACGGTTCAAGTAACCTCTGGATAGCCCTGCTCCGGCTACACATAATTCTCCCTGAACTCCAATAGGCTGCAATTCATTCCGTTCTCCTAAAATGTAGACTCTATTGTTCGCAATAGGCTTCCCGATTGAGATATTTTGATCTGCCGACTTGATCGACAGAACTGTGGATACAACACTATTTTCGGTTGGACCGTATTCATTACACACTTCGATGCGTGGATTGATGCGCTGCAATTTGTGTATTAAGGCAGGAACAATCTTCTCTCCCGCAGCCACCACATTTTTCATGGATGCCCAATCTTCCGCGCTTACTTGTTCCAATAGGGTCATCAAGAAACTGGGTGGACTTTGGATGTGCGTGATTTGCTGTTTTTTGACCATCGTATTGATGGCTATAGCATCTTTACACTGTTGCTGGTTTAACAAATACACTGTCGAGCCAGATATCATCGGACCAAAGAAATGAGTAATAAATGAATCAAAAACGAAAGGATTCAGCATTAATACCCGATCATCTCCGGTAAAATGATAAAAATCCGACTTCCATTGCAGGGAATTCACAATGCTGGCATGTTCAATCATTACGCCTTTGGGATGACCTGTTGTTCCAGACGTGTAGATCATGTATGCCAAATCACTGGAGATCGCTCCATCTTCCAAATTTAAATGATCATCATGGTGATTTACTTCAGAATCCAGAATGACACATGTCCCTGCATAATGTTCCGGCTTCTGTATATGACTTTGATGCAGCAACCAAGCCACTTTTGAATCCTCAAGGATATAGTGAATACGGTCTGCCGGATATTCCGGATCGATTGGGACATATGCCCCGCCAGCTTTTAGAATACCGAATAGACCTATGATCATCTCAAGTGAGCGTTCTGCCATAATGCCAACGAACTGACCCGCCTGCACCCCCTTAGCTTGAAGCAATCGGGCCAATTGGTTGGATTTTTGATTTAACTCTCTGTACGTTAACTGTCTATTCTCAAATACGACTGCCGGATGGTCCGGTGTTCGTTCCACCTGTTCTTCAAATAATTGATGCATCGTTTTGTTCTGTGGATACCCAACCCTTGTATCGTTAAAGTCATATAACAGCTTGTTTCGATGAAACTCTGATAGCATATCAACTTGACTTAGCTCCAGATCAGGTTGGTTCAGCACAACGGAAAACAATTGGTCAAGATGTTCTACAATTTGAACCATATAATCGCGATCATAACGATCGTCATCATAAACTAATCTTAACTGAATGGAGTCGTTCTCCAGATCAAAGTGGAACATTGTCGCCGCTTTTACATGATTTTCATCAAGGGTGGGATGAATTTCATTCAACGAAACCAAGGTATGAATTAATGGGACATGGTTCGAATCATATTGAACATTTAGATGTTCAACCATTTTTCTGAAAGGAATTCGTTGATGCTGAATGGCTTCGGTTAAACTGGTCTTCACTTGATTAAATAAGGACTTGAATGACATCGCATGATTGATATTATTTTTTAAGACAAGAACCTTATTCGAGAGCGATAGATCATTGTTCTTTTCTTCCATCGTTGGTATGCCAATAATCATCTTGGTTTCATTCGTGTATTTATATAACAAACACTGAACTCCCGTTAATAAGATCGTATATATCGCCATAGGAGCATTTCGCGACATGGACTTGATTTTATATGAAACATCGGCTGACAAAGACTTATATATATCATTCTGGTGCTGCGTATCGTCTGTATGTTTGGAGGTTGTCTTGCAATAAGGCAAATGAACAAGATGATCCTCATCTTCAAATCGGCTTGCCCAATACGATTCCTGTTTTTTAAAAATAGACATACGGCACCCCGATCACATTTATATTTTTAGGTTATTTTAGAAATCTACTTCAATTAGATCAGCCAGCGTATCCCCATCTATTAATTCTTCAACCAATTGAATCTTCTTGATTTCAATATGAGGGTCGTTGGCAATGGTTGTTAATATGACCAACAGATTTTGTGACATCGCTTCAATCGTTGTTTTCTCAAATAAAATCGTACTGTATTCAAAGGCCACTTCTAACTTGTGTTGCAATTCGGTAACATACAACGTTAAATCGAATTTGGATACTCTCGTATTTGGAGCATAAGGCTTACAGGTTACCCCATCCATCTGAATCTCTGAGGCATCTGTATTCTGCAATACAAACATGGTGTCAAACAACGGATTCCGCCGAGCATCTTTGGTTACATTCACTTTCTCAATCAGTTCTTCAAACGGATAATCCTGATTCTCATATGCGTTCAACATATTTTCTTTGACTTCCAGCAGATACTCCGTAAAAGTTTTATCCGCGGCAGGATAATTTCGAATAGCCAGTGTATTCACGAACATCCCCATGACCGGTTCAAGCTCAGCATGTGTCCTGCCTGCAATCGGCGCGCCTACAATGATATCTTCTTGCCCGCTGTATTTAGATAATAGAATCGTATAGGCGGCTAATAGAATCATATATAACGTTGTTCCTGTCCGTACTTCCATGTTCCTTAAGCCTGGAAGGATGTCTTCTTGCAAAACAATGTCCAATACATCTCCCGCATAGCTTAGCGTTTCAGGTCTTGCGTAGTCTGTTGGCAGATCCAATAGCGGGATACTCTCATCAAACACAGTAAGCCAATACTTCTCCTGCTTTTTCATCCGCTCACTATGAAGTTGCATTCGCTGCCATTCAGCATAGTCCTTATACTGAATTCGAAGAGGAGATAGCTCCTCTCCCTTATAGAACTGGCTAAGTTCAGTCATCAGAAGATGCACGGATAGTCCGTCTGCAATGATATGGTGGAGATCTACCAGCAATACATGACGCTCCTGCTGAAGTTCAATAAGTCCCACCCTCATAAGAGGTGCTTGCCCGAGATCAAATGTGCGAACAAACTGTTCAATGCGATCTTCGATCTCTTCTTCCGTTGACTCGATCAATTCAATTCCAAAGTTCACTTTAGGGTATACGATCTGTTTCGGTTCTCCGTGTATGACTTTGAATGAGGTCCGAAGCGATTCATGACGATGAATCAATTGTTGGAATGCTTCTTCCAATCGGATCCGATCAAGCGATCCTTCCAGCATAAACATACCTGACATGTTGTACATGAGTTCCTTGCCAGCTTTGATGCTCATAATGTACATTCTCATTTGCGCCGAAGAAATAGGATAATACTCTTTTTCCTCTACTTGAGGAATGGACACTACTACATCCTGTTCCATTTGTTCAATAGATTGAGCCATCTGTTCAATGGTCTGCCATTCAAAGACGTTTCTTACCGATATGCGGATATTCAGCTTTTGATTGATTATGGCGGCCAGCTTGGTCGCACGTAAAGAGTTGCCTCCTACATCAAAAAAACTGTCTTTTACACTGATTTTTTTCACGGCAAGCACATCCTGCCAAATAGGCAGCAACTGTTTTTCCACCCCAGTTTGGGGTTCTATATATTCACTTCCCGTTTGTATGTTTTCTTCTGGACTCGGAAGCGATTTGCGATCGATTTTCCCGTTTGATGTCAGAGGCATGTGATCCAAGTGTATAAAGTAGGCTGGAACCATGTAATTCGGCAACACCTTAGAGAGGCTTTGTTTTAACTCTCCCACCGTCAGCGTGGAATCCGCTGTAAAGTATGCACATAACGATTTGTCCCCGTGATCATCCTCATGTGCAATGACGATAACTTCTTCCACACACTCTAGATCTAACAGCGCTGCTTCGACTTCTCCTACTTCGATCCGATATCCGCGAATCTTAATTTGGTGATCCATTCTTCCCAAATACTCGATATGGCCATCGGGAAGCCATCTCACCAAATCTCCCGTTTTGTACATTGTCTCTCCCTGAACAAACGGATCACGTACAAATTTTTCTGCTGTCAGCTCAGGTAAATTCAAGTATCCTCTACCCACCCCATCGCCAGAGATACATAATTCCCCTATGACGCCTACAGGCTGAACTTTGCCATGTTTGTTCAATACATACAGGCGATTATTTCCTAATGTTCGACCAATCGGTAGGTGAGCTCGTTGATTCGCTGTATCCAGGTGTTCTGGAAGTACACGGTATGTCGCAACATCCACACAACATTCTGTTGGACCGTACACATTAATTATGGCTGGAGGCGTTATATGATTGAGAGCAAATAATGATGTGATTTCATTTACACTTTGCTGAGAAAGAGCTTCACCGCCAATGAGCATATATTTTAGCGATATGCCTTGAACGTTTTTTGCCTTCGAAAGTAATTTCAGGTGTGCAGGTGTTCCGTCCGTCAAATCAATTTGGTGGTGCTGATAATAATTCATTAAATCTTGTCCATCCAGTACTGTGTCCTTGTCTACAATAAACAAGGCATGTCCTGACAGCAGTGCGCCAAAAATCTGCTTCACAGATGCATCGAAATAGTAAGGCGCAAGTAAAGCGACATGCAAACCACTATGCTGATCATCTATAACTTGACTGTACAACGCTTTAACCAAGTGATGAACCTGACGATGTTCGATCATCACACCTTTTGGCATGCCTGTTGTGCCTGAAGTATAGATCACATAAGCCAACTGCTCGGAATTCCCCGCTGGTTCCAGATTCGACAGATTAGCTGCATAGGTTTCTTTATCGTCCAAATCAATCATTTTTCCATTAAACGATACCAACTGCTTCAAATGCTTTTGCGTGACTAACAACGTTGCCCCCGAATCATGCAGGATATAGCGGATACGCTCTTCAGGAGAATCCGGATCAATCGGTACATACGCCCCGCCTGCTTTTAGAATGCCAAAGATGCCAACGATCATATCAATCGAACGATCTGTCAGAATACCTACAAATTGATCCTGCTGCACTCCCTCAGCTCTAAGCGTATATGCCAATTGATTCGCCCGTTCGTTCAGTTGACGATACGTCCATTGCTCATCTCCAAAAGCAACGGCTAATTGATCGGGTGTCCGCTCCACCTGTGCTTCAAATAATTCCTGAATGGTCTGATCACGGGAATATTCTATGTTGGGTTCATTAAAGTCATATAAAAGAACGTTCTGCTCACGTTCAGACAGCATTTGAATATCGGACAAGGCAATATCAGGTTCGACCATAATGTCTCTGAGGATGTTGAACAGATGTGTTTTCATTCTGTCGATGGTATCCCGTTCAAACAGCTCCGTCTTGTAATTAAAGTGCATTTCCAGACACTCGTTATCATCCTCAACGATGAACATCAGGTCATATAACGATACACCGACATTTAATTCTCTAACTTTAAAGCTGCAATCCTGTTCTTGCCGTTGATTCAACGCGGTATTTAAGAAGATATACATCGTATTGAAAAGTGCTGTCCCGGTTGTATCCCGATGTGTGTTTAAATTCTCTACAAGGTTGTCAAAAAGATAGTCCTGGTTATCCAATGCATCCAGGGATTGTTTTTTAATTTCCTCGAGATAGGATCGAAACGACTTATTCCCCACCGGCTGTGATCGAATCGCTACCGTCTGGATAAAGACACCTATCATATTCTCGACATCCGGATGATTTCTTCCTGATGTTGGCGTACCTACAATCATGTCTTCTTGTGCTGTGTATCGATGAAGCAGCACATTATACGCTGCCAATAACACCATAAACATCGTAGTTCCCGTTTGTTTCGCAAGCTTCTCCAGCGACTGCTTCAAGTGTGCGTCCAACACAAATGACAGTCTTGAACCTGCCGAAGTCAAATGAGGTGTCCGAACAAAATCAGTAGGCAGATTAAGGTTCGGGAGTTCTCCTTTGAATTGATCCAGCCAATATTTTTCTTGCTGCTTATAAGACTCTCCTGCCAGAAATTCTTTCTGCCAAGCTGCAAAGTCTTTGTATTCAACCTCAATGTCCGACATGTTTCTTCCGTCATACACATCAATCAGTTCATTCGCAAGAATGCCAACGGAATATCCGTCCGATATAATATGATGCATCTCAATGAGGATCTCTGCATGATCATCGTCTATACGAATGAATTCGGCACGTATTAACGGCGCTTTGGAGCAATCAAATGGTTTTGCAAACGTCATAACATGTTGTTCGAATGAAGCAGAGCTTTCCTGAGATCGTTGCACTTCAAAATCAATCGTTGGAGCAATACGCTGGTAAAGCTCTCCATCCATCAGATGGAAACTGGTGCGAAAAGCTTCGTGACGGTGCACGATTTGTTCCAATGACGAAATTAGTTTAGCTTCATCGATATTTCCTGTGACCGTGATATGGCCGCACATGTTCTGAAACACACTATTCGGCTCAAATTGATCCAAAAAGTAGATCCGTTGTTGTGCAGATGACGTCTCATAGAATTCCTTGACGTCCAATGCCTTAATCGGAATGAATGTTTCCTCGTTCTCGCCTGTAATCAGACTCGCTAGCTCCTTCAGACGTTGATTATTGAAAAATTGAACGATTGAAATTTTATGATTAAGCTGCTCATGTACCTTGGAAAGCATTACTGTCGCCTTGAGCGAGTTTCCTCCGAGATCAAAAAAGTGATCATGTCTCCCCACTTGATCGAGGGATAATACGTCCTCCCAGATCAAAGTCAGCTTTTTCTCCACGTCATTGACTGGAGGCTCGAACATGGCTGCATGATTAACGTGAGGAAGACGCTCCGTAACAAAATGATTATATATTTCCTGTAATTGGTCCTGTTGCTCGGATGAGAACAACGTCAAAGACGAAATTTCAGCCTCTGGATGACTCACCATTTTTTGCAGCAAACCCTTAAATCCTTCAGACCACAATTTCATCATCTCAGGTCCAATAAGCTTGGTATTGTAATCAAAATCCAGGTACAATTCATGGCTAACATCCGTAATATTAAGAAACAAATCGTAAGAAATATGTTTGATCGGATACGACATGAATTCAGTCTTGATATTTTCAAATTGAAGATGATGAATCGTTCTGTCCATATTGAATAAAATCCGGGTATCCGGTGCAGTCATAGGAGCAAGCTGTTCGGATACGAGGGTCAATGGAACATGCTGATGCTTCATGACAAGAGCCAGCGTTTCCTTGAGCTGAAGAACATGCTCTACAATGGATTGCTTCGTTAACAAGGCATGATGAACAGGTACAATGTTGACACAGTTGCCAATCAGCGCATTTTTTCGCATATGAGACTGACCCGCTGTAGGCACGCCGATGACAAGGTGAGAGTGCCCTGTTAGTTGATGCAAATATAAATGAAACGCTGCAAACATCGTTACAAACAAACTGCTCTTATTATTGATGCTTAACGTTCGCAAAGACTCTGTTAATTGATGATCCAGCTTGATGGAATATCGTTCACCGTCATATCCCTTGGGCACATCATCAGACGGTGCCGTTGGAAGTGTAATGTTGGGATAGGATAAGGAAAATTGTTCTTTCCAGAACTGGACTCCTTCGGTAAATGAGCCTTTTTCATGTTCAAGTCGTTGCCATCTTAAATACTCACGGAATGGAGTGGCTTCAGGTAATTGAACCGGAACTCCTCGGACCAGAGAAGAATAGATATGTTCCAACTCTTGAATGAATACAGCAATCGACCAGCCATCTGCAACAATATGATGAAATGTCAGCACCATAAGGTATTGATCCGCTGTCTGTTTAAGCAAGGTGATTCTAAATAAAGGTTCCCCAGACTGTAAATCGAAGGCTTCATTTGCATCGGCAGATAACCAATTGGAAATTTCCCGTTCTTGATCCTCACCCACATATGCTGAGAAATCCAACCATGTGCACTGAAATTCCATTACGGATCTGATTTGTTGTGTTTCACGATCGGCATAAATGACTGTTCTCAGGGCTTCGTGACGCTGTGCGATCTGATTCACGGCCTGATCCAGTGTGGAAGGCTTTATTCCACCTGTCATTTTTAAAATAACACTCTGATTTAATGCAGCATTTGCATCTTCCCCATGTAACGAAGTTAATAACAATTGTTGTTGCTCTAAAGAGAGCGGATATTCCGAGACAGGCGATTCACCAAGGATAACCCCCCACTCGCGTAGTTCATGGATCGTCTCTTTCACGATTCTAATTATCGTATCCATGTCACCCATGGAATGCACGGTCGATATAAAACAGTTACGGCCTTCCCAAATATATAAACCTTTATAAATTAAATGGTAGAAGAATAATTCCATATCCCCAAATGAAATAAATCGAAATAAGGATCCATAGTTCACCATTTGCATCGGTACATTCGCTGTTTTGAAAAACGCATTTAATTCTTTTACAAGATAATCTGTTTTTTCATTTAATTCCTTATATAAAGTTTCTGCTTCAGATTGAAGATACTGCAGTACCGTTAACGTCACTCTCATCGTAAGAGGGTGTGTACAGAAGGTTCCACCAACAAACGTTTTCTTATCTGCATCGGAAGGGTAAGAATCATCACCAAAATTCCAGGTTCCACCATCTACCGGATTCATAAATTCAGCTTTACCGGCGACTATGCCAATAGGCAGCCCGCCACCGACCACTTTCCCATACGTAACCAAATCTGCTTGAACGCCAAACCAATCCTGCGCTCCACCCAATCCAATTCTGAATCCAGTGATGACCTCATCGAAAATAAGTGCAATGCCAAACTGTTTCGTGATCTCTCTAAGTTCCCGTAAGAATTGTGTTGGCTGCATATCAGGTCTTCGACTTTGCACCGGCTCTACAAGCACAGCAGCCAATTTATCACCCAGGTTCTGAATCATATCCAGGGATTGCGGATGGTTATAGTTAAGAATAATCAAATCTTCCATAGCGCTATTTACAATACCAGGAGCCATAGGCAGCGCAGACGATAAAGCATCCCCAGGATTCGCTACACCCAACACGCCGTCATGTGTACCGTGGTAAGATCCTGAAAATAATACAACTTTGGTACGCCCTGTTGCTGCCCTCGCTAAACGAAGTGCCACCATAACAGCTTCTGTTCCTGAATTATAAAATGCGACACGCTCTACACCCGTTAGCTCGGAAATTTTAGCTGCGACATCTCCTGCCAAGTCTGACATAGGGCCCAATGGCGGCAACTGTTCCTGGAGGCTGTCTGCTATTACATTTTGAATAAATGCTGGATTATGACCAAATAGATTTACACCAAATCCCATCGTCAGATCCAAATACTCGTTCCCATCCAGATCCCATAACTTAGATCCCTCTGCACGCGTTGAAATGATGGGATACACCATTTCCTTCCAATACGAACGAAATCCGGATACATTGCGATTATTCGCATGAACCAAACGTGTTTGGCCTGTTTTTAATTTTGAGCCTTTGGTTCTTGCGGTATACTTGGCTATAAATTGTTCAACATACTGGTTCTGAAGCGGTGATAATCCGCTCTCTTCATGAATCTTCAACGATTGATACGGTATAAAAGGTTTGGCTTCCTTTGATTCCGAATTGGGTTGGCTCTCTTTGGTTGGTTTGGTTTCATTATGTTTCATCTCCAAAAGAGGCGATTGAACAGCATTCATTTGCTCGCCTAACAACACATTCAAACTTTTTAATTGGGACTCCATGAGCTGAATGGCAGACATCACAATTTGTTCCGATACATTCCCTGATGATTTTGCCGTGTTTATATTGTTCACAGATGCCAGATTTCGTTGTTCAGTATGCTCCTGAACTGTTTGATTGTTTATATTTTCAGATACATTATTATGCTTTTTATTCTCTGACACATATTTAACTAAGGAATTAATATTTGTAAGGGTTTCAAAAAACATTTCCATCGGGATATCTAAACGGAACAGCTCTGAGATCTCCTTCTGAATTTGCACAAGAATGATGGAATCCAATCCCATTTGGAGAAAATGAGCTTGATGATCCAGCTCTTCCAACTTCAAACCAGATGCACGACTGATGCTTGTTTTAATCTTTAATTCAATATCGTTTGTATTCATCTCCATTTGAACCTCATTCCTCTCTGACCTATGTCCCGCTGGTATCTGATGTTTGACTTCAATCCAACACCGCTTCTGCTCAAATGGGTATAAAGGTAATGGAATTTTCCGAATGACTTCATGATTATAAAACCTTTCCCAATCAATCACTGCCCCCAGTGTAAATAACTGACCGAGTTCATTTAAAGATTCTACCTTGCCCTGAGCATACAGATGATCGGTAACAAGCGTCTTGTCTTTTTTGGCATAACCAAAATAAACATTTGGCAGTTTACCCTCTCCGTTTGCAATTCGTTGCAATTTTTCATGTAATTCTTGTGTACTCGTGACTACGATGGCAAGCCGATAATCCAGATTAGCCCTTCCCGTACTGGCTGTATAACAGATTTGTTGAATGGAAACATCCGTGTGATCGGTTAGATATTCTTGATACGTTCTGACCAATTCATCCAGCGTCCGTTCCGTGGCAGCAGACAGAACAAATAGATTAGGCTCTTGGGATATGCTTTTATCTACTGTTTTGGAAGGAACATATTCTTCGAGAACCACATGTGCATTGGTACCACTGAAACCAAAAGAACTAACCCCGCATCGTAATGAACCCTCTTCTTCACCAAAAGCCATTAATTCCTGATTCACATAAAAAGGTGAAGCTTCAAACTTAAGCAGGGGATTAGGCTTGTCAAAATGAACCAATGGTGGAATCTTTCTCTGTTGAAACATAAGAATAGATTTAATTAATCCAGCGATCCCCGCCGCTTCAAAGCCATGTCCAATGTTAGCTTTGGCAGATCCGATTGCACAAAATTGTTTCCGATCCGTATATTTCTCAAAAGCTTTACGCAAAGCATTGAACTCAACCGGATCACCTAATTTTGTCCCTGTTCCATGTGCTTCAATAAAGTTAAGCGTATCAGGAGAAATGCCGGCTTCTTTCCATGCCTGTTCGATCACATTGGTTTGTGACTCCGGGTTAGGTGCTGTGATTCCTACCGTCTTGCCATCCTGATTAATCGCACTTCCCTTAATCACACCATAGATATGATCCCCGTCCTTAATCGCTTGCTGCATTGGCTTCAACATGACCGACCCAACACCTTCGCCAAATCCCGTGCCATTGGCATCTTCGCTAAATGTTCTGGTCAATGCATCTGGAGATTCCATATCCAGTCCGATACTTATTGGTAATAATGCCGTTCGAATGCCTCCTGCGATTGCCATTTCACAATCTCCAGCGAGCAATCCTTTACATGCCATGTGAACAGCAACAAGTGAGGAGGAGCAAGCGGTATCAATCGTTAAGGCCGGGCCCTTTAAATTCAAGAAATATGCAATCCTGCTCGCCAGTACAGATGGTAAATTTCCAATGATATAATTTTTGAGTTCTGCGGGGTAATTCGCCGTCACCAGCCGTTCGTAATCATATCCAACTTTGGAATACCCCACGTACACGCCCACATTTCTTCCATTGATTCCTTCCCCTGCATACCCAGCGTCTTCAATCGTATGCCATGCCGTTTGCAAGAACATCCTTTGATTCGGGTCCATAAATTGAGCGGTTTTTGGGGTTATGCTAAAGAAAGAGTAGTCGAATTGATCAATTTGATCCAAGTAACCACCCTTGATCCATTGAATTTCGCTCATTTCACTTCGCATGGATTGTATATAATCCGCTGCGTCTTTTATCCTACTTTCAGGGTAGTCCCGAATGTTATGTGTTCCATTTTCCAAAACACGCCAAAACTCGCTTGCATTTGATGCACCAGGGAGATTCAAAGACATACCGATAATAGCAATATCTTTGGATGGAGTATGATCCTCTTGAGTTTGGTTGACTTTCACGGTCTCGCTGTAGCCTCTGGACAGATATGCTGCCAATTCAGTTATCGAGGAATAGGTAAAGAGGTCCGTAACAGCAAGTTCTTCTCCATATTTTTGTTCTATACGTTCAGCGATTTGGGCCAGCTGTAATGAAGTTGCACCCATATCAAAATAGCTATCCTCAAGGTCAACCTTTTTCCCAACCAGTACTTCAGAAAATAGTGAAGTTAATTCACGTTCTATGACTCGAACCGAAACAGCAGCCTTTCCTTTTGCCTTGTCATTGTCATTCTTGATCCAGTCATGGATGAAAGCGGATTCTGTTGAGAATTTGCCTGCTTCATACTGCTTGGCTAACTGATACCGTTGGATTTTCCCACTTGTTGTTTTGGGTAATTTTTTGATGGGCAGTACCTCTTTGACACTCCATCCCCCATGTTTATATAGGTGTCTTTTGATTTCTTTAACATGAGGCAGGAAGTGTTCGATCTTTTTTTTGTACACGACAAACAAAATAATTTCTTCACTTTGACTATTCGAATCATACACACCACAAGCAGCAACTCTTCCGAGTTCAATATCATCTAATTGGATGGCGACACGTTCAATGTCATGGGGATATACATTTTTACCATTGATAAAGATAATGTCTTTTTCCCGCCCTGTTACAACCAGTTTTCCGTTCATGATGAAACCCAGATCTCCTGTATTCACCCATCCGTCGTGCGTTAATAACTTCTCCGTTGCTAGTGAATTATTATAATAACCTTGGGTGACGTTATCCCCCTTGATTTGAATTTTTCCAATAACCAAATCGGGAACACTGTTCATTTCCTCATCGCAAATTCTAAGATGGCAATAATCAATTGCTTCGCCAACGGCAACAAATGATGCCACATGTTGAGCATGTTTCTCGACTTCGATGACACGCTCCCCTAAGTTCAGATGATCCCGGTGAACGTACACCGCAGTAAATTCTTCTTCTACCTTGGGAAAGGAGACGGCAACAGAGGCCTCTGCTAATCCATATACGGTAAACATGGCTGTTTTCTTTAAGTGATATGCTGACAATACATTTAGGAATTCATCACACACTTCGGGTAATATAGGTTCCGCCCCATTATAGATGACTCTGACAGATGACAGATCCCATCCCTCCGCTTTATCTTCGCGAAAGAAATTCAGGAAGTATTTATAACCAAAGTTAGGGGAAGACAGTATGGTTGCTTTGTGTTCATTTACTTTTTTCATCCATAGAATCGGTTTTCGAATAAATAATTCCGTTGGGAGCAAGTACTGATGAATTCCTGCCACGAGGGGTACGAGATGAAATCCAATCAAACCCATATCATGGGTAAGGGGCATCCAGGAGAGAAAACTATCGTTTGAACTAATTTGTGTGCCATTAATAGCAGCACAAGTATTATAAATCAGGTTTCTATGGGTGAGCATAACGCCTTTCGGATCCCCGGTTGATCCAGAAGAGAATTGAATAAATGCCAAGTCATCAGACTGAGGTGCAACTATATTATTAATAGATTCATAATGATATATGGTGTCTTGGATCAGATCCGTTCTGACTTCTAATTGATGATGGAAATCAAACATGTCATGTTCCAAAACAAATCTCTTCATTTTATCCAGCACCTTCTCAGATGCAATCATGAAAGGGTTATTTAGCAAATTCCAAATACGGCATACTTTCAAGTTTTGTTCTTCATCTTCACCAATACTTACAGGGATAGGGATCATTCCACCGAGTATACAAGCCCAGAATGCTACTAAAAACCGTTTGTTTTCTTGAATCTGAAAAATAATCTCTTGTTTAGGTTTAATTCCGATGGCTTGTAGATAACCTAAATACCCTTGTGCCTCAATAAATAATTGATGATAAGATATAAAAGTTTCACGTTTGTCCGCATCGATAAAACGAATACCGCGGTCCGTTATTTTACCTCTGTCGCGGATAACATCCACTAATGTTTGAAACTGATTAGTATACATATCTCTCCTCCAAATGAATCATCTCTAACATGCTTATCTAATTATTTACACATATTTTCAAGCAAATTTTACCATAGAAATATATGTAAAATCAATCAATTTATTGTTACTATATGGTAAAAAATAGAGATTGATTCGTGAGTTATTGACATATTTATTACCAAATATCTGAAGCTTCAACAAGTTTAGATGCATTAAAGGACAAAAAGACTACCTTTAAAAAGGCAGTCTGTCGCTGTAATATAGATCTTGCAAAAGAACAGATCGGGTACTAGATTGCATCAATCAACGCGGTTCCATCGAATGGAATTTTTTTTGCTATAATAATGGAATGACATACCTGTAGAGCATCATTTATCTCTTCTTCACTAAGTTCATATTCATTGTTGTTTACTTGTTCCTTTGCCCGTTGTAATTGGTGAAATAATGGCTCAACCGTTTGGGTGTATGATATCGAATCTGGGTTATAATTCCGTGAAATGAGTGCGGTTACTATTAGTTCTGATAATAACTTTTTACGAATCGTTATTCGTTTATTTTTCCTTTCTTGTGTATTTGTAAGCATTAGTAAATCGGAAGGCTGACTTAGCGAGTAAGGTACAATACGCTTCGTTATTTTACTCATAAGACTAACTAACACATGTTTAGAACCCAACTCTAAAACTTCAGTAACCCCATTTGCAACCAGATAGAGCATAGACTCTGACCATCTTACAGGCATCGTCATTTGCATGTTTAAATAATCAACGACAGATCGATCAGACTCATAGGGTGCTGCTGTAACATTGGAAATAATTGGGTATATTGCATGGGCATATTGATATTGATCCAATTCAACTTTGAATTGTTCTGCGGCGGTTTGCATCATGGGAGAATGATAGGGACCACTTACATTGATATAAGAATGTTTCGCTCTCAGGGCTTCTGTCCTTTTAATAATTTCTCGTATAGAGTGCCGATGTCCCGAAATGACAAACTGCTGGTCAGCGTTCATACAAGCCACACAAGCAGGACGCTCGATCGTGGAAACTTGTTCGCATATGTTTTGAAGTGTATCAAAATGAATACCTGAAATGGCGGCCATGGTACCTTTCTGATCCGGGTCTGCATTGTGCATAATAATCCCTCGTTGTCTCACAAGTTTAATAGCGTCACGAAAAGATAGAACACCAGCGCATACCAAAGCCGAATATTCTCCCAAACTATGCCCAGCCAAATAAACGGGTTCCATCCCTATTTCTTGCATATAAACTTGATAAGCAATGACACTAACAGTCAAAAGTGCAGGCTGAGCATTCATTGTCATTGTCAAATCAGCCATGCTACCTTCAAAACATAACTTTCTCAAATCGAAAGAAATGGCATCACTGGCTTCTTCAAATAACTTCTTAGCCACATCGAAGTTATTCCAAAAGTCTCTACCCATCCCAACCATCTGAGAACCTTGTCCAGGAAACAACAGAGCTACATTACTCATCCAGCATCCTCCATGTATCAACTTTATATTTCATGCACTTCGACAACCGAAAACCAATAAATTCCTTGTTTGCAAAATTTATAATAAACTTTCATTAGGAGTTATGCAATAATAAAGTCAAAAGGAGGGTCATCTATTTCTATGAACGGAAAAAAATTCGTGGTTCTTTTTGGGATCCTTGTTGGCCTCTGTGTTGGAACATTTAGTGTTATTCTTTACTGGATCTTGTCTGGAGTCTGAGTACTATGCAAATAGACACCTCCATTGAGGAGATGCCTGTTCCATTCTGATCTGATCATTCAAGACTCACGATTCTGCTTATCCTAAGAGAAACGGATTCCTCCAGAGAATTCCTGTTATCGATTTTAACTGTAACTTGTTGTGTTGGCCGTACATCACTGACAGCATTATTCTCAATAGGTCGGTTGACAAAATGGCCATTTCGATTCTCTCTTCCACTTAGATATTATGGTTTGATTAGAACCCTTTTGTAAAAAAATAAAATTGATCTGTTTAAACCAAAAAAAGACCCTGCAATAATATATGCAGGATCTAAAATAAGGTTTGGGACAAAGGGTGTACGTATTACCCGTTTTCCAGATTGTCTCATTACTTTATCAAGTGATCAATCCATACTTCACAAAACTATGATACAATCCATCTTCCTCGACTGTTCCAGTAATATCATCTGCAATGGCTTTCAGACCTGGCTTTGCATTACCCATGGCAATTCCGATGTTACAAAATTCCAACATCTCGGCATCATTCATGCCATCACCGATGGCAAATGTATCTTCTTGGGACATGCCTAGATGCTTCAGCAGATCGGCGATCGCAATGGCTTTGTGAATGCCAGGGATCATCAGTTCACCACTTCCTTCACCAAAGATCGGCACAGTGCACTGAATGACTTCGAATTTCCCTTCAAACTCTTGCTTGATCCGCTCAAACGGGATGACTGAGCTCTCCAAGAAACATACTTTGTTCACATCATCCTTGTACAGGTTAGCCTCTCCATACGTCAATCCGGCAATAAACGGGTGCGGTTTCAGCTCCTTCTTCTCTCTGGCTACAGGGTCATTCTCCACATCGCCATAGATACGGCGTTCCAGGTGAGGTTGAAGATTGCTACTCGCGTACAATGCCGAATTGGATTCAAGGTAGAAGTCAATGCCATTTTCATTAAAGAAATCGACCATATGTCGAACATCTTCCGCTGTTACCCTTTTGTGATATAACACATCCTTGCCAAACTCCACATAACCCCCACCTGCACCAATCAGACCATCGAATCCGACATTCCAGATGGAATCATAAATTTCTGCTTTGGATCGGCCTGTACATAAATAGAGCAGATGTCCGTTCTCTCTGGCCTGTTTACAAGCCTTCTGTGCTGACAACGGAATGCTTCCATCATCGTCGACCAATGTGCCATCAATATCAATAAAAACAATTTTCTGCTTCGTTTCTTGCATCTGCTTATGCCCCCATCATGTATCTCGTATCCCTATACCATCCATCACAATGCAAATTTCACTATTTGTTGGAACTTGTTATAGCACAAGGTTTTAGGTTTGTCCGTTTCCAATGGTTACTTACATGCCAACTTGTCCATATGTACGGTTTGCCAGTCATCATCCTGCTCAGCAATAACCGTAAACCCTTGGCGTTTCCAGAAATCTACGGCTCCTGGCAAGAAGCGATGTGTATGCAAATACAGCGTCGTATAGTGCATATCCTTTACCACGTTCTCCAGTTCGTTCATTAACATCGAACCAATGCCGAACCTACGATACGCGGGATCTACATAACATTTTACTATTTCGGCAGCCGATTGGGCTGCATATCGACCTTCCACAGCTTCGATACGTCCATCATATGGTAATATCCCAATAGAACCGACGATCCCAGCATCCCCCATCATTGCAACAAGAAAGATCGATCCATCGGAGTCCAGATAATGTTCTCTGAACTGCTCGAAGTCCACAGGCAATTTCGTATGATCCATCATCGGAAACACTTCTCTGCGTACACGCATGGCAAAATCAATGGCATCATGAATATGGTGTGTCTGAACTGGTGTGACTGTCGGTATACTCTGAAGTTGTGTCAATAAATCCACATTCCTTATCCTCTGTATTAGGAGTTACCTCTCGGCCCTTCCTTAAATCTTGTTCATGCCAAAGTGGCTCTCTTCATATCATCTTACCGAATTTATCCCTTCCTATCAATCTATCTACACTACTAACCAAATTGAAAAAGTGCCCACGCAGTCTGATAGAGTTCGCATACGATAAGGCGTGTCACAATCCATATTGGAGGGAGAAACGCTCATGTGGTTATGGTTAGGTGTTTTTGGTTTCATTTTGCTATCAATAATCGTGTTCGTGTATCGTTATCTGGACCAACGTGCCGAGAGTAAGTTTCACCCTCATGCCCCCAAGCAGCTCTTAGTCAAATTCAAGGAAGGTACAACCGAGGATGAAATGCACACCCTTCACAAAAAAGGGAGATGTAAAGTCGCTGAGACATACGAGGATTTGGGTTGGTACCGTGTGGAATCCCGCAAAAAAATGCACCGAATGCTGAAACATTACAAAGATCATGAGCTTATTGAACATGCAGAGCCGAATTACCTTGTTGAGGCATCCTTCACCCCTAATGATCCGTTCTTTCCTTACCAGTATAACCTGTCCAAAATCAATGCACCCGCTGCATGGGACATCACTCAAAGTAACAGCTCTGTTAAAATCGCCATTATCGACACCGGTGTACAGCTAAACCACCCAGAATTGGCTTCCAAGCTTCTCCCCGGTTACGATTATGTTGATTATGATAATATCCCTGAAGACGGGAACGGTCACGGCACCCATGTAGCCGGGATCGCTGCCTCCGTTACCAACAATGGTGTAGGTATCGCAGGCGCTGCACCACTCGCATCCATCGTTCCGCTCCGGGTACTGGATAACAACGGGCAAGGAACGGTAGGTAATGTCGGTAACGGGCTTGTCTATGCTGCCAATAACGGTGTACAGGTTGTTAACCTGAGCCTTGGTGGTCCGATGGGAGACGCTTTCCTCCAAGCTGCCGTGCAGTATGCCTGGGATCGTGGAGCCGTAATTATTGCTGCAGCCGGCAACGACAACACTACATTCCCGATCGTACCCGCATCGTATCCCAACGTCATTGCTGTCGCTTCAACCAATCCTTCCGATCTCAAATCCAATTTCTCCAACTATGGTTCGTGGGTCGATATGGCTGCACCAGGAGATACCATCCTATCCACCTATCTGGGTGGTTCCTATGCCTACCTAAGTGGAACATCCATGGCAGCACCACATGTGGCTGGAGTAGCCGCACTTCTCGCTGCACAAGGTAAAACCAATGCCCAGATTCGGGATGCACTATGCTTTGCTTCTGATCCAGTATCCGGCTCCGGAGTCTACTGGACGTATGGACGATTGAATGCCTATCGGAGCTTACAGGTGCCATAATACACTGACTATCGCTCAAGATTGCACAAAGGCATATCATCTATTTTCACGAATAAAAAAAGAAGGGGCATCTGTATATAAGATGCTCCTTCTTTTGCTTAAAAAGTATTCGTTGTTAAACTTTTGCCGCCCAAAGCTCTATTTCAATTTTAATCTCTGGCAGACCTAACTCCGTAATATATCCAATCGTCATTGCAGGATAATTCGTATTAAATAATTGTCCCCATTCGGCATATAAATAATCCCAATCGATTTTCTCGGTTGCCCATACGTTCACTTTGATAATATGTTCAGCCTCTAAACACTCAGATTCGAGCACTGTTTTGATATTAATAAATGTATTAGTAACTTGCTCATTCAGACTGTCCGGAAAGAGTCCGCTTGCATCTGCTCCAATTTGACCCGAAGTTACGAATAGCTCTGCGTTCCTCGGAATTCTTGTAATATGCGTGTATTGTCCTACAGGAGCTGGCATATTCGCTGGATTTTTTCTGGTGATTTTTTCAATTTTCATTTTGATTACCTCGTCATTCTTAAGATTTTTCTGCGTTATTTTCTAGTTTTCTTCCGATTATGGGCAGACCTCTCCCTTGGAATAGATTCTAGAAAAAGACAGCAGTAGAGTAACCATATCCCGAAGATATAAACGCAAGTGATTTTTTCTTCATGATTGGATACTCCCCCTTCTGAAATGACAAGATTATCTACATTCAAATATTATATCCAATATCTACACATTGAGTCAAATTCATCCCTTTATAAACAAAGAGCAATCCCGTTATAACGAGACTGCTCTTTGTTTATTCTATAGCATCGAACACCTTGTATCAGAAATATTGTGCGCCATTACTTGCAATGACATCTTTGTACCAGTGAAAACTCTTCTTTTTCACTCTGCGAAGTGTGCCCGTACCATCATTATTTCGGTCTACATAGATATAGCCATAACGTTTCTTCATCTCTCCGGTACCCGCACTGACCAGGTCAATCGGTCCCCAGCTTGTGTAACCTATCAGCTCGACACCATCTTGAATCGCTTCAGCCATCTCGGCAAAATGACTATTCAAATATTCGATGCGATAGTCATCTTCAACGGAGTCATTGTCTAACAACACATCGGTTGCGCCAAGTCCATTTTCTACGATAAACAAAGGTTTGCCATAGCGGTCATGAAGCTGATTAAGCGTAATTCGAAGTCCTTTGGGATCAATGGTCCATCCCCACTCGGAAGCTTGCAGATAAGGGTTCTTCACCGAACCAAATACATTACCTTCTGTCGAATCTTTCAAAATCTCAGGGTCCGTACTGGTGCACCGGCTTGCGTAATAACTAAAACCGATATAGTCGACCGTGTTCTGCATCAATATATCTGCATCTTCCGGTTGCATGTCAATCCAAATGTCATTTTCTCTGAAAAATCTTTTGGTATAACCCGGATATGCTCCCTTCGATTGTACGTCGATGAAGAAGAACGATTCACGATCTTTCTCCATAGCCTTCCACACGTCATCCGGGTTAGAGCTGTATGGATACACCATTCCAGCGGCCAACATACAACCAATCTGAGCACCCGGAATGATCTCGTGACAGGCCTTCACAGCAAGTGCACTCGCTACCAATTCATGATGTGCTGCCTGATACAGGACCTGATCTTTGTTTTCACCATCCTGAAGAACAATACCCGCTCCAATGTACGGGAGATGCAGCAACATGTTGATCTCATTAAACGTCATCCAGTATTTCACTTTATTCTTGTATCTATTAAATAGCGTCGTCGCATATTTCTCAAAGAAACCAATCATCTTACGATTCTTCCAACCGCCGTAAGTCTCGACCAGATGTACAGGTACATCGAAATGGCAGATCGTTACCACAGGTTCAATGTTGTATTTTAATAACTCATCAAAGACATCATCATAAAATTGTAAACCTGCTTCGTTTGGCTCCGCTTCATCACCATTAGGGAAAATCCGTGCCCAGGCTATAGAAAGTCTAAGGCACTTGAATCCCATTTCTGCAAATAACGCAATATCTTCCTTATATCGATGATAGAAGTCAATGGCTTCATGTGAAGGATAGAATTCCTCTGCCTTTGGCTCATACGAATCCAGGTTACCCAGAGCAATATTCCATCGATTGGCACCAATCGGAATCAGATCTACCGTTGTTAAACCTTTGCCACCTTCCAGATAAGCACCTTCCAATTGATTCGCTGCGGTTGCTCCACCCCAGAGAAAATTCTCCGGGAAGGCTGTAAACTTTTCATTCATTGAGGAGTTCCTCCTTAACCATCCTTAGTTTGAATTAGCTTAATACCGTGATCAATTTATCTTTCTCATGAACGGATGCATCTTTTGTTCCTACAACGTCCAGATAATTTGAAGTATTAGTCACAATGATCGGTGTAACCGTCTCATACCCTGCATCCTTAATGGCTTGCAGATCAAACTCAACAATCAGGTCACCAGCGTTAACACGGTCTCCATCTTTCACATGGGTTGTAAAATGTTGACCTTTCAGCTTGACCGTATCCTGTCCAATATGGATCAGCATCTCTACACCATCATCGCTTACAAGACCAATGGCATGTTTCGTGCGATATACCGTTTGAACAATACCCGTAATTGGAGATACCACTCTACCGCTGGTTGGACGAATTGCAATCCCTTTACCCATGTGCTCTCCTGCAAACGTTACGTCATTAATATCTTTCAGTGCAACGACTTCACCAGCCATTGGGCTTACAATTTCGTATCTGCTGTTCGGATTTGGATCAAGTACTGGTGCAGGTGCAGCTACTTTTTCCACCGGATCTTTGAATCCAACAACATAAGTCAGGACAAAACCAAGAACAAATGCAACCAGTGTTGCAACGATGGCCATATAGAACGTCGAATCCAAACCTGTTTCTTTATTGATGAACGTTGGATATCCAAATACCCCGAGTCCGCCAATCATATATAATTTCGAACCTGCATACCCAAGAATACCGCCTCCGATACCCCCAGCAATACAGCTCATGATAAACGGTTTTTTCAATGGAAGCGTAACACCATAGATGGCAGGTTCAGTTACCCCAAATATACCGGAGATAAATGCTGGAACACTAAGTGTTTTGAGTTTTGTATTTTTAGTTTTGAGCAACACAGCAAGTACAGCACCGATTTGAGCAAAAGAAGCAGCGAACGACATTGCTATAACTGGATCTGCACCTATCGTGCTAAGATTGAGAAGTGCGACTGGAACCAGTCCCCAGTGGAGTCCAAACAATACGAATACTTGCCACAATCCACCGATAACCAACCCTGTAACAATAGGGCTTAATTCATAAATGCTAGTTGCACCAGCACCAATCAATTGTCCTGCCCATGTGGAGATCGGCCCAATGACCAAAAATGTTGCAGGCACGATAACAAGCAGAGTGAAGAATGGTACAAGGAATGTACTTACTACTTTTGGAATAACGTTTTTGAAGAATCTTTCTAATTTCACAGCTACGAATGTGGCAATAATGATCGGAATAACTGATGAAGAGTACTCCATCAAGATAACCGGCATACCCAGGAACGTAATGTGGATAGGAGATTCAAATAATGTACCTGCAAATAATGTGTATAGTGGATCTCCTGCCTTAAGGCCGCCCAATGTAGGATAAACGAGAGATGCACCGATTGCCATACCCAGGAACGGAGATCCTCCAAACTTCTTGATTGCTGTGTAACCCAGGAAAATAGGGAAGAAATAGAACAGGCTGTCACCCGTTGCTTTTAATAACTGATACGTTCCGGAATCCTGAGTTATCCAGCCAAAAGATACAAACATCTCGTTAAAACCTTTAATCATACCTGTTGCAGCCAGCAAACCGAGTAACGGTGTGAACACACCTGAGATCATGTCGATAAATCGGCTGAACAACCCTACTTTTTTGCCGGAGTTGTCCGTTTCCTCTTCAACTTGTCCTTCACTTGGGAAATTCCCTACTTTAACAACTGCTTTATATACATCCGGCACTTCGTTGCCGATAACAACCTGATATTGTCCACCACTTTGCATGACGGTTATAACACCTGGCAGATTTTTAAGTTCTTCCGTTTTGGCTACGCTTTCATTTTTCAGTTTAAACCGCAGTCTTGTTACGCAATGGAATACACTATTTACGTTCTCGCGACCACCTACACGTGACAGAATGTCCTTAGCCAATTGATCGTAGTTGCTCATTGCAATTCTCCCTCTCTAAGTAGACTCCCCATGACTTTTGAAACAAATAAAACCTGAACCACTGAACATACACAACGTACCGGATCGTCCGGAAATCAGTCGTGTTATTCAGCAATTCAGGTTTTGCCCTTAACGGTTGCAACCCTGTAAGGCTGTACACATTGGTATTTAATTATTTGGATAACGAAAGTAAGTTGCACTCCATATCCTCTGAACTGAGGATGGTCGGCATTGCCTGATTGAACAGTTACAACCCGATTAATGTATGCGCTTACTTCTTGAACTCATCATAGAACATCTGAACTACGTTTGCAACACTTATTTTTATTAAATCACAAATACATTTGGGTGACCGAAAATGAAAAAAAGAGACCACTTCGAAAGCATCGAAGTGGCCTCTATATAGCTTAACGTTCACATTTATAAATACACACTAAAGCAGAATTAACCAATAACCGTAACCAATTTATCCTTTTCTTGCACTTCACGATTTGTTGTAGCAACCACGTCCAAATAATCAGCCGTATTAGTTACAATAATCGGTGTTACGGTCTCATAACCCGCCTCAATAATGGCTTGCAGATCGAATTCAACGATCAGATCGCCAACACTCACACGATCGCCATCTTTCACATGGGCAGTGAAATGTTGACCTTTGAGCTGTACCGTATCCTGACCAATATGGATCAGAATCTCTACACCTTGATCATCTACAAGTCCAATCGCATGTTTGGTACGGTAAATCGTCTGTACCACACCATTAATCGGAGATACAACTCTCCCACTGGTTGGACGAATAGCAATCCCTTTACCCATATGTTCACCAGCAAATGTAGCATCGTTAATTTCTTGCAAAGGAACCACCTCACCCGTCATCGGGCTGGCAATTTCGTAGCGATTGTTTGGATTAGGCTCAAGTGCTGCCTTCTCTTCTTTTACTGGCTCTGGAGCCTGTTTGGCAGCCTCTGGATTAGCAGGATCTTTGAATCCTACAAAATAAACGAGAACAAAGCCTAGTACAAAAGCAATGATAGTGGCAATCATAGCCATCCAGAATTCATAGTTGATCCCATCTGTGGGACTAATCAGCGCTGGAACACCAAAGATTCCTGAAGCAAATACAAACATTTTGGAACCTGCAAAGCCAATAATACCACCAGCGGTTGCAGAAGCAATACAACTCATAATAAATGGTTTTTTCAGTGGCAAAGTAAGACCATAAATAGCAGGCTCAGTTACACCAAAAATCCCGGACACAAAGGCAGGAACACCCAGTGATTTGAGTTTAGTATTTTTCGTTTTAAGCATAACCCCAAAAACGGCACCAATCTGAGCAAAAGAAGCAGCAAACATCATCGCCAGAATCGGATCTGCTTTCAGAGTGGACAGATTGAGCAACATGATTGGTACGATACCCCAGTGTAACCCGAAGATAACCAATACTTGCCACAATCCACCAACAACAATACCAGTCACCAACGGACTCAAGTCATAGATGCCCGATACCCCGGCACCAATCAGCTGACTTGCCCATGTTGCGATTGGACCAATCAAGAGGAATGTCACAGGTACAACAATCAGAATTGTAAAGAATGGCGTGAGGAACGTTCTCACAACAGAAGGAATGATCTTTTTGAAGAATATTTCTACCTTTGCTCCAAAATAAGCAGCAATAATAATCGGGATTACGGATGAGGAATAACTCATCAAGATAACGGGAATACCCAGGAACGTGATATGAATCGGTGATTCAAACAATGTGCCTGCAAACAGCGTATAGAGCGGTTCCCCACCACTAAGACCGGATAAGGTCGGATATACAAGTGATGCTCCGATGGCCATCCCGAGGAATGGAGATCCACCGAATTTTTTCATAGCTGTGTAACCCAGGAAGATTGGGAAGAAGTAGAATAGACAGTCTCCTGCAGCGTTCAACAATTGATATGTTCCTGAAGCTGGGTCCAGCCATTCGAGAGAAGTAAACATGGACAGGAAACCTTTGATCATCCCAGTTGCAGCAAGCAATCCGAGAATTGGTGTAAATACACCTGAGATCAAGTCGATAAACTGACCCAAGAGACTCTCTTTTTTACCGGAAGATTCTGACTCATCAGTTGAGACCGGTTCATCCGCATTCATATTACCCACATGTAACAAGGCTTTATACACATCAGACACTTCGTTACCCACAACTACCTGGTATTGCCCCCCGCTTTGCATTATCGTTATGACTCCAGGTAGATTTTTGAGTTCGTCTGTTTTCGCATTATTGTCATTTTTTAATTTGAAACGAAGTCTGGTAGCGCAGTGCACCACGCTGTTAATGTTCTGTTTACCACCAACGCCAGACAGAATGTCCTTGGCTAATTGCTCGTGTTTCATGAAGTCTTTTCTTCCTTTCTGGCTAAACACGGATTCGAAGCATATTGGAGAGAATAAAAAAACCTGAACATCTGAATGTATGGAACATCCGGTTAACGGTATGTTCTGTCATTCAAGCGTTCAGGTTTTGCCCTAGTGGTTGCAACCCTGCAAGCTGATCTATGGGATTATTCAGAAGTTGCATTCACAACTCTCTCAATATGGATCGTTAAGTACATCAATTCTTCGTCAGTTAGTTGATACGTGTAGTTGCTTTCAATGAATTTCTTGATTTTCTCCGAGCACTTGTGCGCTGCCGGATACTTTTTCTGAATCATCAGGAACAGTTCATCATCGTTGTTGCTCTTGTAATGTTTTCCCTTCACCAAACGTTGGGCGAAGAACTTCAAATGCGTCACAAAGCGATAAAATGTCAGTGAGTTCTCATCAAAATCAATCTTGAAATGATACTTGATGATTGTCAAGATTTCTTGCATGACCTGGGTCATACTCTTGATGTTGGGCATTTCCTCATTCAACGCTGCATTGACAAAGTGAAGTGCCATAAAACCGGCTTCGTCCTCGGGCAAGATCACACCAAACTGATCACAGATCATATTGAGCGCTTCCATTCCAACTTCATATTCCTCTTTGTATAACTGCTTTGTCTCCCAGATCAAACCGTTGCGTATGGGCAGATTCTTACGATACCGCTCAATGGCAAAGTGAATATGGTCTGTGAGATGTAAGTAGATGCTCTCATTTAATTTCTTGCCAAGTTTTAGCTTGGCGTAAGCGATGATTTCCTCGGATACTTTCATGTATTCCAAAGGAATGCTTGAGATTAATGCCTTGAAGTTTTCCTGAATATCTTCATTCTGTAAAGTAAATATCTTGTCGATATGCTGCTCGGAAACCATATCACCCGCCCGCTTCTGATAAGCAATCCCCCGGCCAATGATAATAACTTCCTGTTGTTCGTCATTCATCGCAACTACAGCATTATTGTTCAGCACCTTCTCGATTTTCACTTTATCACTCCAATATACAGAAAAAGACAAACCAATCCCTTTTCTCAAGGTATACGGCTTTGCCTGATTCAACAGTTACAACCCGATATGTTGTACGCGCTTCCCTCATAATATTACAAATTTCTACACAGTGCAACATAAAGTTAAATTAGCATGACTCCCGATCTAGGTATATATACTCACAGGAGTGAGCAAATCAAGAATTATTTTACAGGGATTCACGGTTTATTGTTTTTGCTTTCTTTCTCCAGTTCCGCTTCAATTCTTCGATTAATCATGTCCATCTGTTCTGAATCCAAACGATCAACTTGAGTGTATTCTTTATCCAACTCGTACTCTTGCGCCTCGCCTTTGTTCATTAGTCCCAGATGATTCTTGATGTCTCGGATATCTTCACGCATATGCATTGTCTGGCGGTATTGGTCCACAACGAGTGCAAAAATAATACCCCCGGCCACTATTGGGCCAAATGGGAGCAGATAACATAAAACAAGACCTATGAGCAAAAATATAACAAAGTACATGATGTAATGCCCCTCCCATATAAGTATCTACTTTGCTAAGATAGACGTTTCTCAGATTACAAATTAAATCGTTCCTGAATTAACTTTGCCACCTCGTCTGGGCTCTTGTATGTGTTATCAATCCTTATGTAGTGTTCATGCGTGATTTCTCCCGCTTCCGAGTTCAGTCGATATTGCTTCATCGTATCAAGTAAATCTCGCTCAGACCACGCAATGTCACGCTTTGTTGGTTTATGTAACAGACGATGCGGACTTTTATTGCGCTCTAGTCTTTCCGATGCATCGGCCTCCAATTCCACATAACAGACCTGACCCCCTTGAGATGTAAACAACTCACTGATCTTACGGATGTATTCACCATCTGACTCCGCGTCCAAAGCCCATACAAATGTGAAAATTAAACCCGGCAGGTCACTCTTCGCCACTTCTTCGAAAATCTCCTGACGGAACAGACTCACCAGTCTTTTGCCTTGTGGTGTGCCATAGCCGAAGAAAGGAGACACCAATTCAATCGTCATGTGGTTATGAAACAATTTTAGCTTTGTTATCTTCTCCAGCTCTTGCCCCACCGTCATCTTGCCCACAGCCTGTGGGCCAAAAATAATCACTAATTTCATTTTCGATCACTCCTGACAAGGTAGTGTTCATTCCATTAATTCAATTTTATGGACATTAAACTCTATGATACCTTCTTTAGGGCAAATAAAAAAGAGGTTTCAAGTGATTCCCTCAGCGCGTGAGGGCTTGAAATCTCTTATCTTAAATTGCATATGTTTATTTTAACTTAACGTCCAATCAGTACCCATCCCCACTTCATCCGGCGCAATCCCATTGCGCAGATCCATGAGATCAGGAGAGCAACAACATAAGATAGGATGATACCCACGCTGAAGTGCCGAGCCAGGTCATCTGTAAATTCACGTCTCCAGAAGAGCAGTACGAGGGGATGCATTAAAAACACACCAAACGCAACTGTACCCAAGGAATCCAGAATATGCGTAGCTTTACGAACTTCAGTATGTTTTCCTGCGCCCAATCGTTCACTAAAGATCAGCAGGAGCAAGCAGGCTGACAACGTAAACAGATTTCGGAACAGGAACAGCACGGTATAGGTTACCACCGGATATGCAGCAAAAGCGGTTTTGATATAAGCATTACCATATATAAAAATGGCACCTCCACCTAACAACGCAGCTATGAGCACATAACGGTGAGTATACAGTTTCTTTAATGCCCACTCAAAGTTCAGCCCAACCCATGCGCCAAATCCAATCACGATCAGATAACTGGGTAACAAACTTCCTGTCCGTTCGAAGTGAAACTGCAAATGTAGTGCATAAAAGATCGCTTGACCCGCAATAAAGAATAATGGCAAATAACGATTAAACAAACGATGGCGTGTAAGGGACAGAAGCCATGGAAAAACGACATAGAATTGAAGAATAATCAGAAAAAAGTACAAGTGCGTATGAGCGGTTCCCATCACTAATTGTTTGGCAAATTGAACACCATGGGTCAAAGGTTCTTTGCCCGCAAGCAACTGTTTAATGGCAAAATAGATAAGGGACCACACCGCATAGGGTACAAATACATAGAATAAACGCTTTTTATAAAAAGCGAGCATCCAACCCTTCTCATTCACCTTGGAGCTGTAGTTGTAGAACAAAACCAGGGATGACAGGAACAGGAACGCTGGAACGGCAAATTGCAAAAACGTGTTCCAGAAATAATACACATCATGATCTAATGTGTTCTTGGGGTAATGCGCAACTGCTGTTGAAGTCGCATGGATCGCTACCACTGCCATAATGGCAAAAGCACGATAGAGATCCAGATACTCAATACGCCGGGGCCGATTAACCGGTTGATTCATAAAGATAACCTCACTTGTGCCTGATATGGGATGATAGTTTCCGGCCGCAATCCAGATTCTATGCTTCATTTTAATCAGCACGCGAGGGTAATACAATCATAATCCATATTATTTTCGTTATATTACATCATTATTCTGCATCATTCGACATTTTCTATCCAGAATCGTTCAACAACGTTGCCATTGGATTCTACATAGTCTACATCCTTGATGCCACCATTTCGAAGGATAACCCTTCTGGAAGGCTCATTAACCGCATCGCATACGATCAATACTTTGGTAATTCCAAGCTCTCTTGTTTTCTCCAAAGAAAGTCTGAGAATTTCGGAACCATAGCCACTTTGCCGCTCTCCTGGACGAATACCATATCCAACATGCCCTCCACTGTTGAACAATTTATCGTTAAGCTCATGTCTTATATTCACGGCACCCACAATTTGTTGACTATCCGTGACCAGCCAGTATGTACTGTCTTTGACCCAGCCTTCCGGGATGTCGATCCCTTGTTCATTGCGCTGCAAAAACGCCAACATCTCATCGAACGCATAAGGATCTTTGGAAATGACCCAAGGTACCATCGATTCTCCACTTCTGACCCAGTCTTCATAAAATGCCAAATACGCATCCTTATAGGCTTTTGATGGTTTAATTAATCTAACGTGTTCTTTCCCCATGATCATTACATCCTCCCAACAGATATTGATATTGCCACGTTCTCTCTTCCAGGACACGACGTTCTTGCTCTTCCATCAAACAGTCATAAAAGATAGCTTTCACTGCATACGTTGCGGCATGCACCGCATGGTCTTTCACATGGGCCGTTGCAGCTGCGTGTCCCGCCGCACGAGATGCAGCAGAGGCAGCGACATTATCGGCTTCCCGTGCAGCAGCATGAGCTGCAAAAGCCGCCTTTCGAGCATCAACCATGGCAATTTCTCCACGGATCCAACCTCTTCCTGCATCAATGGCATCACGGGCGCGGAGATCCTCCGTCTTTTTCTCAAATATATGCAAGACACGTGCCGCACACTCCGCAGCCCAACAGGCCAATGTATGGTGATCCTGTTGCTTAGCCAGATCCTCTATTTCGCGGCGCAAAGGCGCATCTTTGAATGCAGGTTTTGCCATGGTCATGCTCCTTTCATTGTTCAAAAACTACAAATTTACTCTAAGACAGTTTCGAAAAAGGACCTGCGTGTGTGCAGATCCTCTTCAACTGTACATCTTACCACTTATTCTATCATTATACGGACTCTGTCAATGCAGACTGTTGAATATCTCGTTCCTTTTTCGCATCCGTGTCTTTGTACGTGAATCGGTAACTCCCAGATCCAAGTGTGACTTCAACATCGTCCCCAATGTTTTGAATATCCTGAATTCCACTTATCTGATCCAACTGATCCAACGGTTTCCCTTGCTCCAGAACGATCTGTGCACCTGCTCCAGGAAGACGTACCGTACCTCTCGTATTGACAGGAATATGCACTCGTATCTCCATTTCTCCCTCCGCCAGCCGATACCAACTTGAAGCAACTTGACCATACATCGTCTCCAAACTTGCTTCCACCCAATCCAGCCCAGGCCCGGGTTGCGGCTGGATATGCACCATTCGGAATCCTGGCTGATGTTCATCGGACCGAATGCCAGCAACATAACGATACAACCATTCTCCAATCGCACCGTACGCATAGTGGTTAAATGAATTCATATCAGCACTCCAGAGACTTCCATCCTCTTTGATCCCATCCCAATGTTCCCAGACCGTCGTTGCGCCTTGAGTCACCTGATATAACCAGGACGGATAATCCTCTTGAAAAAGTAATGTATAAGCCAGGTCGTGAAGACCCGCATCACTCAATACCGGATTCAGATAAGGTGTACCCACAAAGCCTGTAGTAAGATGATTGCCCGCCTCTTTCACGAGTTTTGCCAATTGTTCGACAGCACGAGTTCGGGCAGTGGCGTCCAACAGGCCAAATTGGAGCGCAAGAACATGTGCTGTTTGCGTGGGAACAGCAATTTTGCCGGCTGGAGTGACAAATTCATTTCGAAACGCATGAACAATGTTTGTATGCAACTGCTTGTAATATTCAGCATCATCTGTCTTTCCAAGTGCCTCAGCTGCTTTTTGAGTTAACAAAACCGAATAGGCATAAAATGCAGTTGCCACATAATCCGTGTCCGTTGCGCCAACATAACTATCAGGCTTGGAATCCAGTCCCAGCCAATCGCCAAAGTGGAATCCCGTGTTCCACAGATTCGGATTGTCACCCTGCACGTGAATGTACTCGATCCACCGCTTCATACTCTCATATTGCTCGGCCAGTAATCTGGCATCCCCATACATCTCATAGATGGTCCATGGACAGATGACTGCTGCATCACCCCAAGCGGCGGAGGAATGACTGGTGTCACCCCATCCTTCTGACGTGGAACTTCTCAGATCCGGAACGAAGAATGGAATACCTCCATCTTCTCCCTGATCCGCTGCCAGATCCCGCAACCATTTTGTGAAGAAGGGTGCCGTATTCATCAGGTAGGAAGACGTGCGGACAAACATCTGTGCATCGCCAGTCCATCCGAGCCGTTCATCCCTCTGTGGACAGTCTGTCGGCACGTCAAGGAAATTCCCTTTTTGCCCCCACAATATATTGTGATGCAGTTGGTTCACCAGTGGACTGGAGCATGAGAACTGACCTGTTTGCTCCATATTCGAGTGCAGCACTATTCCAGTGAATTCATCCAGACAAACGTGTTCCGGGAAGCCAACCAGCTTAACATAACGGAACCCTTGGAACGTAAAATGCGGCTCAAATGTTTCCACGCCATCCCCCTTGCACGTATAGCGAATACACTGCTTGGCGGAGCGAAGATTATCGGTGTAGAAGTTGCCTTCATGATCCAATATCTCAGCATGGTGCAGCTCAACCGTCTGACCGACCTCACCTTGAATGCTGAATCTCACCCATCCCACCATATTCTGCCCCATGTCTATTACACGATCTCCCTGTGGGGTTGTTAAGAAGGCGATTGGCTGTAGTTGTTCGACTTGGGTAACGGGTACGTTCTCCTGCGCAACGATGATATCTTTGGGATGATCCAGTACGTTCACAGGTACCCAATTCGTCTGAGATGAATCCGACCAATCAGACTCCATTCGTGCATCATACGTCTCCCCCATATAGATGTCCGACATACGGATTGCACTAGGAGCAGCGGTCCAATCCCCACCAGATAAAATCCATTCCTCCGATCCATCTGCGTATTTCATATGCAGTTCCAGCAGCAATGCGGACGTTGAACCAAATATCTCCCGTTCTTTGTTCCAGCCGAGATACCCTCGGTACCAGCCATCACCCAGATAAGCGCCTAATATGTTCTGCCCATCCTGAAGTAGATGAGTTACATCATAGGTTTGATATTGTAACCGCTTACGATAAGAGGTCCAGCCAGGTGTAAAATAATCTTCTCCTACTCTTGTGTTGTTCATATGCAACTCGTATAATCCAAGTGCTGTTACATATATTCTGGCAGACGTAACAGGTTGCTTCACATTAAACTGCTTGCGCATACGTGGGCATGACGTATCTCCATCATCTGATGGTTGAGCTGTGATCCATTCTGCTTGCCACTTGTTATGACGATCCATAAGTCCCATCTCGAAATAAGCCGTTTCGGACCAACCCGAATCACTTCCTGCATCATCCCATGCCCGAATCCGGTGGTAGTATCGCGTTTGTGGGGAAGGCTGAAAATGGTTTAATTCCACATGTATGGATTGATCCGTGTTTATCTTGCCAGAATCCCATGCAATCTCATCAAAATCTTCTGACAGGGACAGCTGGATCTGGTATGCGGATTGCATGCAGTTTCGAAGATCAGACTGTAACTGCCAGCTTAATCTCGGTGATTTGACATCAAGGCCTATCGGATTGATTCTATACTCACAGCGAAGGTGACTCACGTTGAACATTAGCAGATCGTCCTTTCCATCTTGGCTTCCCATTCGGGGTTACGATATAATTATATCGATCCTGTTGCCCTAAATACCCGGTTATCAGGACTATTTCATCCGGTGATTCAGCCATCTGTGCGAGGAGGTTGCTTGTGAATTCATCTGTACAACTTATGAAAAGCGAATACTTTCTGCATAATCATCTGCAACTTTTTGTCAATCGTTGCTCTGAAGATTTTGTGCTTCCTTTTCACGCACATGAATTTATTGAGTATAGCTATGTCTCCGAAGGAAAGGGCTTTCATCATATCGGTGAAGATGTCATTCCCGTGAAGAAAGGCATGCTGTTTGTCATTCCTGTTGGTGTTCCTCATGTCTTTCGTCCTGTGAGCACAAACGTAACCGAGCATCCATTAATTATATATAATTGTCTGTTTAATGCTGAATTAATCAACACGCTGACAGCCATCATTCAGGAAAAAGAAATCATTCAACATCTGATGAATCTGGCACAAAATCAAGTTCCTTATATAGCCGTTGTGGATCACAACGACCGGATTGAAGAACTAATGGTGAAGCTGTACCGTGAATCCTCCGTTCCGGGAATCGGTTCCTCTACCATGTTATACACCTTGGTGAGCCAGCTGGTATTGATGACCTACAGACAACTTTATCAAAAGGAACATGATGTAGAGAATCATTCCACCGGTTTTGATTACATTCTTCATTATCTCAAACAACACGTAAGCAATCGTATTCGGATGTCTGATCTGGTCCGTGTATCGGGCTGGAGCGAGAAGCAAATTGGACGAATGTTTCTTCGGCATACTGGACAGACCTTTAGCGGCCACCTGCAACATCTGCGCATACAAAAAAGCTGCGAAATTCTAAAGAATTCACAGCATAAAGTCAGCCTCATTGCAGAGCTGGTCGGATATCGGGATATGGATTCATTCTATGCCGCATTCAAAAAAATAACAGGCGAAACACCTCTCGCCTATCGCAAAAAATCCAGAGCACTGCACTCTGGACAATAAGGTTAACTAACTTTCAGACACTAACAACCTGTAACACTTCATCTATGTATGCCTTGGCTTCTTTCCATGAAGACATCAACGGAAAGTTGTATCGCTCACGCTCCTGTATATTCCACGGATGCGGGATACAGATAACCTTTTTGCCGTCCTCATGCGCGGGAATCAGGTTATGTGCTCCATCATCAATGAGCAGATCGAAACTGAGCAAGTTTTTTCTTTTGCATGTAATAAACTGTTCAGCGGTTATAAAAGGCATGTGCTGTTGAAGCCAGTTCCACTTCTCAACGACTGTTTTTGGTTCTGCTGCCGTCACGACAATGACATCATAAGCATCGTTCAGCTTTCGCATCTCATCTACAACATATTCGTCGTATAATTCCAATTCCTCGAACAGACCCGGCCGACCATAAAATACATCGTGCGTGCTCTCTGGATGACGCAAATGGGATGTATCCCAATGAATCATATCCTCATACCGCAACGGATGGGTCGGGAAGTTGAGGTTGTTGTGATAAATAGCCCGCTTGACCAGATGACATATCGTGTCATCCATATCTACAGCAATAATAGGCTTCTTCATGGTTATCCCTCCCCCGATACGATCACAGTATACCATCCAGTATGTTATGAAGTCATCCTTTTTACCTTGAAGTGCCATTAGCGCTGATGAGAATCCTGCGAGATGATATTAAATAGGCACCCCGATGACGTAACACTAGCTACGCCTGGGGTGCCTATTTAGATTAATCTATTCCAAGTTTTCGCCATTGGAGGCAATGACTTTTTGGTACCAGCCAAAGCTCTTTTTCTTATAACGATTCAATGTGCCTTGTCCATTGTCATCCTGATCCACGTAGATTACGCCATAACGCTTGGACATTTCCGAAGTGGATGCACTGATGATATCAATCGCTCCCCAGTTGGTATATCCCATCAGGTCCACACCATCCATAACGGCTTCTTTCATTTGTGTAATATGTTTTCTCAGATAATCAATACGATAATCATCGTTGATGGAACCGTCTGCTTCAACCGTATCTTTCGCGCCAAGTCCATTCTCCACCACAAACAATGGCAATTGGTAACGATCATACAGTTCTTTCAATGCTACGCGCAGACCGATCGGATCAAGCTGCCAGCCCCACTCCGTACGCTCCAGATTCGGGTTCTTAATTGTACTGTACAGGTTACCACCCGTCACTCCATATTCCTCTGGGTTCACTGCGGACACCAAGGATGTGTAATAACTGAATGAGATGAAGTCAACTGTGTGCTCACGCAGGATCTGCTCATCCCCAGGTTCCATGGCAATGGTAATCCCGTTCTCTGCCCAGTACCGAGCCATGAATGTTGGGTAACTACCACGAACTTGTACATCCGTATGCAGCAGGTTCAGCTGGTTATCGATCTGTGCTTGCAGCACATCCTCTGGCTTCGATGTCGCCGGGTAGTGAATCATGCGTGCAAGCATACATCCGATCTGGAAGTTCGGGTTAATCTGACGTGCTTTTTCTGTTACCAAGCTGCTGGCTACAAATTGATGGTGAAGTGCCTGATAGGAAGCCTGCATCGTATTCTCCACACGGTCTTCAATAATACCTCCGCCTGTGAACGGTTCAATAATGGTTGTGTTAATCTCATTAAACGTCAACCAGTATTTTACTTTGTCTTTGTACCGGGTCATTACGGTTTCCGCATATCTCACAAAATGTCCAATCACTTCACGGCCAGCCCAGCCGTTATATTTCAGTACAAGTGCCATAGGCATCTCATAATGCGAAAGTGTTACCAGTGGTTCGATATCGTATTTCCGGAGTTCATCGAACACTTCGTCATAGAAACGCAATCCCTCTTCATTTGGCTCGGCATCATAACCATTCGGGAAAATACGCGGCCAGTTGATGGACAGTCGGAATGTCTTGAAGCCCAGCTCAGCGAACAGCGCAATATCCTCTTTGAAACGGTGGTAAAAATCAATCCCGTAACGCTTCGGATAACCTTTCGCGCTATGATGTGCCATTGCTTTCTCAACCGTCGCACTGGTAACATGCATCAGTTCTCTAAGGTTGGTGTAGTCCTTTTTCTCAAAATAAGGAACCATGTCGGCCGTCGACCATCCTTTGCCGCCAGCGTCGAATCCACCTTCAGCCTGGTTGGCGGCAATAGCGCCGCCCCATAGAAAACCTTCCGGAAACCCTTGTCGATTAATCATTCGTATCTCTCCTTCTTTAGTTGATATTGTTAGTCCTAAGACGGACAGTTTAGATTTCAGCTTTCAAGACGTCTTCACCCATCGTGATTTCGCCCAATTTCACAGGTAGAACCTGCTTGTAATCTGCCGTATTGGTAACAACCATAGCGGTTGTGATGTCGTATTCTTTTGCAATCTCGGCCAGTTCAAATGTAAGTAACTTGTCTCCAGCCTGTACACGTGCTCCTGTAGCAACATGTGCATCGAAATACTGTCCACGCAGCTTCACCGTGTTAATTCCAACATGAATCAACAATTCCATTCCGTTATCACTGCGGACAACAATCGCATGTTTTGTTTTGAACACATTCATGATGGTACCTGTCACTGGAGATACCAATTCGCCCACCGTTGGAACAAATGCCACACCTTTACCCATCAATTCATCACCAAATGTTGGATCGTTGACTTCTTTGAGCGGGATGGATTTACCTGTCATCGGTGCAACAGCTACTGCATCACTCGTTGGTGTTGGATCGCCCATGTCTTCCACGTTCACGGTTGCGGCGTCATTGGAAGTTACTTTCGCTGGTGCAGAAGAAGCACCTGGTGAGAATTGAGCTAACGCCTCTGCGTCTCCTTCTTCTTCCTTAATACCAAATATCGTAGACATGATTGCACCCACGATAAAGGCCAAAATCATACCCCCAAATGAATACCAGAAGGTCTGTCCGATCAGGGAAGGAAGTCCTGGGAGACCACCGTTACCCGCAAGTACATACGCTTTCGCGCCAAAAGCAAGGGCGAATCCGCCACCTACTGCACTACCAATCATGGCTGCGGCAAATGGTTTTTTGTATTTCATGTTAACGCCGTACATAGCTGGCTCCGTTACACCCATCAGCGCTGTAAAGCTCGTGGACAATGCCACCGTTTTGAGTTTTTTATCTTTTGCCCGGAAGAATACGCCGAGTGTTGCACCAGCCTGACCCATATTGGAGATAAAGGTCAGTGGCAAGAATTTATCAAAACCCAGTGTAGCGATATTACTCAGGATGATCGGCACAAGTGCATAGTGCATTCCTGTCATAATAATGAGCGCCATCGCGCCGCCAAGAACAATACCTGCAATCAATCCGCCTTCATTCAGCAGCCAGTTGATGCCGCCAGACAATCCGCTACCTACAAATGTACCCAATGGACCGATCGCAATCAGCGTTACCGGAACCATAACAAGTAAGGTAATCAGCGGCACAAGCAATAGCTTGAGTGCAGCAGGGATAACGCGGTCAACCCATTTCTCAACATAGGACATCAACCATACTGCAAGAAGAATCGGGATAACCGATGAAGCATAACTTACTGCTGTAACCGGGATTCCCAAGAATCCAACCGATTCACCGCTAGATAACAATGCTGTCATGTCTGGATACATGAGTGCCGTACCTAGTGCAATCGCAACAAACGGGTTACTGCCAAATTTACGAGCAGCGCTGACTGCTATCAGTAAAGGCAGGTAATGGAATACGCCGTCACCGATGGCTGAAAGAATACGATACGTATCCGTTCCGGCAGACATCCAACCTACGGACACGAATAGTGCAAGTAATCCTTTGAGCATACCTGCTGCAGTAATCGCTGGAAGCATTGGGGCAAAGACACCTGCGATTGTTTCAAAAATTTTCAGTACTATATTTTGTTTTTTATCCGACTTAGGCTGTTTATTTTCCGTACTTTGCTGGATCGCTGGATGTTCCTTCACCATGGCATCGAATACTTTTGCCACATCATTACCGATAATGACTTGGAATTGATCGCCGGAAATATTCGTGCCCATGACCTTATCCAGTTTCTTGAGTGAGCCGTTGTCTACTTTCTCGTTGTCTTTTAGATCAAAGCGCAAACGTGTGACGCAGTGATACACTGAATTGATATTTTTGGTTCCCCCAACGGCTTTGATGATTTCCTGCGCCGCTTCCTGATGTTTCATGATGTTTTCCTCCTCATTTTTCCAATAAAAAATACCCGAATGAATATAGCGCAAAATGTGGCGCCATCTCATTCGGGTATTGCCTGATTGAACAGTAACAAGCCCATAGGATATCCAGTTGTGATTTGATTCTATTGCGTGAACTTTTCGTCCCGCTTGGTTTTCATCAAACGTTCCAGATGGAGCGTTAGATATAACTGCTCAGAGTGAGTCATGTCATACTGATAGTTCTTATGGATAAAAGTCTCGATCTTGCCAATACATTTGAATGTCTCCGGATAGTTTTTCCGAACCACTTCATATAAATACTCCTCAGCATCATCATGTGAAGAATGTGTAATGACACGCTGACAGAAATATTTCAAATGGGTGATGAAGCGGAAATAGTTGACGCTATCTTCATCCAATTCGACGTTGAAGTGATATTTGATGATATTCATGATCTCCTGCAACAGCTGCATTAGATGGGTGACATCGTTCATGGAATCATTCACTTCCGCATTGATGAAATGCAATGCAATATTACAGATTTCATCTTTGGGAAACTCAATATCCAGTCTTTCTTTCAACAAGGTCAATGCTTCTCTGGCCACATCGTACTCCGCCTTATAGAAATGTTGAACTTCCCAGGAAAGTGGATTGCGAGTGATCATTCCTTTTTCCAAGCGTTGAACAGCAAAGTGAATGTGATCAGACAGCGAGACATAGATCCCGTCACTGATGGTTTTGTTCAATTGCGTTCGTGCCAGTGTCACAATATCATCTGTTGCCTGCAGAATCTCAATCGGCACTTCAGCTACGATGGATTTGAATTTCTCATAGATCGATGCATCCTGAAGACGAAATACCTTCTCAATCCGCTCTTCATCAATCTCATCGCCTGCTTTGAACTTGAATCCGATACCCCGGCCGAGGATCAGCAGTTCCTGATTTTTGTCATCCACGGTACTGACAATATTGTTATTAAATATCTGTTTAATAATCATTATGGACCCACCTGGTTTTTTTTGAGGAATAAAAAAGGGCAAAACCAAAACAGAAATAATAAAATCATTTCCATCGTGGTTTTGCCCGCATTACCGGTAACAAGCCTCGGATATAATTTATCATAACCTGAAAACGGTGTCAACCTAAAAATAGTACCGCACTATTCCACTTTTTTCGGTCATATGAAACATTTACCTTTTATGTTATGTTGAAATGAAATTAACCTTTGATTTTTAATAATATGACCCAAACTAATCAGGAGGATTCACTTTGAAAAAAATCACTTCGTTTACCGCCGTCATTGCTGCCATCTCGCTATTGTTATCAGCTCCGCCCACCTTGGCCGCAAAATCCAATGAACTCTCGTTGATAGAAAATTACGAGTCCGCTGACCACCTGGATCGGAAGACACAAAAACTTTTGAGTGATGAACTAGTTAAACTCGTGGGGAAACAGACCATTCAATTCACCACAATAGACACATCATTTGATCCATGGGTCATTAACGGAACTATTGATGGAACCGGATTCGCCTATTTCACACAAACATACGACCCTGATACAAATCGTGTCGCGTCCACCCATATCATGTATGATACCGCCGATCTGGATAAAGTCATGGATAATGCGCTGCGCCTGAAACTCGACGCCTTCTTAAAAACATTTGAAGATGAAGATATCTTCATTAAAGGTGGTTTTTGGCGTTTCAAAGCCAATGATCAGGAACATGGACATTTACTCCAAAACTACTGGGTCATCTTTGGACCAAGTCAACAACTTTACATCGATGTGGACAAAGATAATCAAATGTCGGCAATCCTGCAATATAAAATCGATGATGCCTATGCCTGGATGACAAACATAGCACGAAATTCACTCAAAACACTTGGAATCCCCTCAGTAAAAGCTTTTGATTACACCTTATTTACCGTAGAAGGAAAAGATATGTTATGGCAGTATCGGGATGACGACAATCTAAATTACGTACATATCGGCAGCAAGACCGGAAAGGTATGGAAAGTCACCAACGAACTAGGTATCAACTGGAAAAATGATACTGATTTCAAAAAGTCTTTTGCCAAGCCCAAGCTCAGCAAAAACAAAGCACTATCCATCGCTGTACCTACAGTCAGATCTATATTTGGTATTGAGCTAAAAGGTTATTCCGTTCGTATCCAAGAAAACGAATACACCTTTACGAAAAAAGGAGCCACAACGCTTATCGGTAAAATCAATACAAAAGGCGCATTTTATTCGTTTGAAGCTATTCCTTCAAAAGGGGTAAGAAACTAACTTACATAATAAAAAACAAGCGGCTTGAACTCCGATTTCCGGGAGATCGAGTCGCCTTATGTTAATATAAACTCCTTAATCAATCAGCACCCATTTAAAATTGCATAAGAAATACTCCGCTTTTATGACGACAGTCGATTTGATCTTGTCATCATAAAAGCGGAGCCGGTATCATCAATCTACGCTTGACGTGCTTATAAGGCAGCCCTTCTCTCGAAGGGCTTTTCATCATTGTTGGAAGGTCACATTAATTTGTACAATCTCCGAACGGCTACTAGTACGAATTGGAGGTCCCCAGAAGCCAAATCCTGAGGTTACGATGGAGTGCATAGAACCTTTTTGCAGATAACCCCAATCATTCTCGTAAATCGCCTGTGTGATGAACTGAGCAGGCGCAATCTGTCCACGGTGGGTGTGACCAGATACGACCAGATCTACATTGTTTTGCTCCGCAATATCCAGATCATACGGCTGATGATCCATCATAAGCACCGGTTGGCTAAAGTCAGTACCTTGCATTAACGTAGCTACTTCTGCACGATCCTTCTCTGTGCGATCTTTCCGACCAATCAGAGTGATCTTGTCATCCAGAACAATCTTGTCATCGTACAGAACTTGCATGTTGCTTTTCTCCAGCGCAGCGATCAGATCTTCAATCGGACCATCGAACTTATCGTGATTCCCGAGAGAAGCATAGACACCGTATGGTGCCTGAATATCACTGATAATATCGGCAATTCCGCTATTGAGGTACATATCCAGATTGTCATCAATAATATCTCCAGGATACAGCACCAGATCCGGCTTCAATGCATTAATCTCCTCCACCATGCGTTTGGCATGTGCAGGGCCAGACAGAAGTCCGAAGTGCATATCGGCAGCCATGACAATGTTGAGCTTGTCTACACCTTCTACTTTTTTATCAATCTGGATATTATATGTTCTGACTACCGGGCTGTAAGCGTTATAAATTCCATAACCTAATGTGGACACTAATAACACCAGCGTAACGACTCCCGCCCATTTCTGTGTGTGATGTCTAGGAATACGGGTTAATCTCAGCAACCACATCATAAGGTGAACGACGGGCAGGATCAGTAATAACAACGAAAAGATCGCCAGCCAGTAAGAACCGACGATACCGAGGAACGAGATGCTTCCAAATACCCGTGCCAGAATGAAGGAAACGGCAAGGAATACAAGCGCTATAATATACAACCATCGAAATCTGGCGGACACAACTGGCTTCATCCAACTCCAACCGCTCCAGCCTATGTAGAACACTAATAAACCGTATACGACCAAAAACAATATACCTGCTAATACAAACATGCCCGGTCTAACCTCCACGTCAATAAGTTGTATTCTGAATTTTCATCACGGACACAGGTCCGTCTGAACAAGTATAACGTAGTTGATGAGTCAGATCATCTGTTTGCCAAACCCAGATTCGTACATTTTATTACAATTTGATGATATTCAAATTCGAACCAAAACGAGAAAAAGCATTCCCGCAGCCGCCCTGAATAGTTAAATTCAAGGACAACTGCAGGAATGCTATATTTTCGGAATTAAAATTACTCGTTTGTGTCCATCCACTGGAAGTGGAATGAACCTTCTTTGTCCACACGTTTGAATGTGTGAGCACCGAAGTAGTCACGTTGTGCTTGCAGCAAGTTTGCTGGCAAACGCTCTGTACGGTAGCTGTCATAGTAAGACAGTGCGCTGGAGAATCCAGGTACTGGAATACCTTGTTTTACAGCAGCCGCTATAACTTCACGCCATGCGCCTTGATAAGATTCAACGATGTTTTGGAAGTAAGGATCCAAGAGCAGGTTTTTGAGTTCTGCATCTTTGTCATATGCTTCTTTAATGTTTTGCAAGAACTGCGAACGGATGATGCAGCCGCCACGGAAGATCATGGCAATGTTACCGTATTTCAGATCCCAGCCGTATTCATCGGAAGCTGCACGCATTTGTGCAAATCCTTGTGCATAGGATACGATTTTACTTGCAAACAATGCTTTACGTACGTTCTCGATGAATGCTTTTTTGTCGCCAGAGAATGCTTCAGTTGCTGGTCCACTCAGGATTTTGCTAGCTGCTACACGCTCGTCCTTCATGGCAGACAGGAAACGGGAGAATACGGATTCCGTAATCATGGACAATGGAACGCCGAGATCCAGCGCACTTTGGCTTGTCCATTTACCTGTTCCTTTTTGTCCAGCCGCGTCCAGAATAACGTCAACCATTGGTTTTCCTGTTTCTGGATCGTATTTGGAGAAGATATCTGCCGTGATTTCGATCAGGTAGCTGTCCAGCTCCCCTTGATTCCACTCAGTAAAGATCTCATGCAACTCTTCAACGGAAACGTTCAATACGGATTTGAGCAAGTGATAAGCTTCACCAATCAACTGCATGTCTCCGTACTCGATACCGTTATGCACCATTTTCACATAGTGTCCAGCACCGTCTGGTCCGATGTATGTGCTGCAAGCGTCATCGCCAACTTTAGCGGAGATCGCTGTCAGGATCGGTTCTACCAACTGATAAGCACTTTCCTGTCCACCTGGCATGATTGCCGGGCCTTTCAGGGCGCCTTCTTCACCACCGGATACACCTGCTCCGATGAAGCGGAAACCTTTTTCTTCCAGTTCTTTACTACGACGTTGTGTGTCAGGGAAGTAAGCATTACCTCCATCGATAATAATGTCGCCTTGATCCAGATGAGGAAGCAGTTGCTCGATCGTTGCATCTGTTGCTTTACCTGCTTGCACCATGATCAGAATTTTACGCGGAGACTCCAGGGATTCCACGAATTCTTCAATAGTGAACGCACCTGTCAGGTTTTTACCTTCTGCTTCTTTCAGAAGATCGTTCGTTTTCTCCGGGGAACGGTTAAATACCGATACCGAGAAACCTTTGCTTTCAATATTCAAAGCTAGGTTTTTACCCATTACTGCCAATCCAATAACACCAATCTGTTGTTTACTCATTATGTCCTCCCAATACTCCATTATTTATATAGTAAGTTAAAACGAATGAATGGTTATAGATTATTGTACTGTTTTTTTCCAGTCAGCTGCAAATTTGTCCATACCTTGATCTGTCAGCGGGTGTTTGGAGATTTGTTCAATGACGGAGAATGGAACAGTCGCGATATGTGCTCCCGCCATTGCTACACGTGTAACGTGATCCGGATGTCTTACGGAAGCCGCAATAATCTGTGCATCCAGGTTATGTGTACGGAACAATTCAGCAATTTTGGTAACCAATTGTACGCCATCCTCAGAGATATCATCAAGACGTCCCAGGAATGGAGATACATATGTCGCACCAGCACGAGCAGCCAGAAGCGCCTGGTTCACAGTGAAGATCAACGTTACGTTGGTTTTCACGCCTTTTTTGGTCAAGTAACGGCAAGCTTCAAGTCCTGCAAGTGTCATTGGCAATTTGATCGTAATGTTTTTGTCGCTGTTGTTAATTTTGATCAATTCGTTCGCTTGTGCAATCATATCTTCAGCAGTAAGGGCATCTGGTGTCACTTCCGCAGAAACGGACTCAACTTCAGGTACCAAACGCAAGATTTCTTCAATACGATCTTCGAATTTCACGCCTTCTTTGGCTACCAAAGATGGGTTTGTTGTTACACCAGACAATACACCGATTTTGTATGCTTTTTGGATATCTTCCACGTTAGCTGTATCGATAAAAAATTTCATAATTTAATTACCTCCAGATATAATTTTTTTTATGGTTTAGAGATTCGCATTAACCGCCAAGGGTATGCTATTTGTAACTACAGACTCCTGATCCGCCGGCTCATCAAACCACCAGTGGTGACCATCTTCTTCAAGCATAACATCTGATTCAGCTGGACCATAGCTACCTGCAGGATACAGGTGAAGTGGCAACAGATTTTCCTGGAATGCATCCAGAATGGGTTGCACCCACGCCCATGACAATTCTACTTCATCCCAGTGGGCAAAGAATGTTGGATCACCCAGCAAAGCATCACGAATCAGATTCTCGTAAGCTTCCGCGAGGTCACCTTTATCCGGAGAAAGATCGATGTGAACCGGTTTGAATTCACCTTTATTCTCAGGATCACTTGCGTTCAGTTGCAATGTCATGCTCTGATCCGGACTCATCTCAATGACGAGCAGGTTTGGCTTGGAACCCTTGTTTTTCAGCACATTTGTTTGTCCTGAAGGTTCTTTGAATTCAATCACGATACGTGTTGATTTCTCCTTCATTCTTTTACCCGTGCGAATGTAAAACGGAACACCACGCCAGAAGAAATCATCAATTTGCAATTTGGCAGCAATAAATGTGTCATTCATCGTATTCTCGGCTACACCCGGTTCAGCAGTATAAGCATTTACCGGTTTACCTTGAATGTTGCCATCTGCATACTGTCCACGGATGATGTTTGCGCCCACAGTTTGTTTTTGTAACGGCTGGATCGATTCCATAATGTGTTTTTTCTTCAATCCAACTTTTTCGGAAGTACTGTTGTATGGAAGCTGGATCGCCATCATCATGAGCAATTGCAACATATGATTCTGGAACATGTCTCGCACTGCACCTACATGATCATAATAGGATGCACGTTCTTCGACACCTACAGTCTCATTCGCTGTAATTTGCACATTGGAGATGTAGCGGTTGTTCCATAACGCCTTCATGATTGGGTTACTCTGATGTAACGTCTCCAGACGCTGTACCATCGGTTTGCCCAAATAGTGGTCAATCCGATAAATCTCTTCTTCCGTGAACGATTCGCTTAATTTGCGATTAAGGTCGCGGGCGGACTGCAGATCGTGACCAAATGGCTTCTCGATGACGAGACGCTTCCAGCCGTCTGTGGAACCCAGCCCACTTTGTTGAATGTTCTCTGCAATGGGTTCGAAGAATTCCGGACCAACCGAGAGATAAAACAAGCGGTTGGACGGAATGCCAAGCTCAGCTTCTCTTTGTTCAACTAATCCCAACAGCTTTATATAATCTTCCTTATGGCTTATATTCAATACACTGTAGCGGAAAGCTTTCACAAATGACTTCACAACTTCAGGATCAGCTTGGCGCCTGGAAAATTCATTTAATGATTTTTCCACTTGTGCCTGAAAGAATTCATCAGACCACTCTCTACGCCCCAGACCAATCAATGAGAAGGTTTCAGGAAGCTTCTGCTCAAGATATAAGTTATATAAGGCAGGATATATTTTTCTTTTGGCTAAATCGCCAGTAGCACCAAATAAAACAATGGTAGTTGGTTCCATCTCACCGTTCTCCTTCCAAGTAACTCTGGTTTCTTTGTTGTAGTTACACTATAATACGTTTTATAGCTATACAAGTAATTAATATATTTCACAGGAGCTATAGACCACATCTATGACAACAAATTACGAACTATATAAAGTCTTTTATTGGGCCGCCAAAACGGGAAGTTTGACACAGGCTGCGAAAGCACTGTATATCACTCAACCCAGCGTCAGTCATGCCATTAAGCAATTGGAAGAGAGCTTTGGTCTCACCTTGTTTTATCGAAATTCCAAGGGTGTAGCGCTGACACAGGAAGGTGCCAGTCTATACTCCTATATTGAACAATCCCAAATTCTGATCTCGCTTGCGGAAGAAAAAATGGCCGCACTGAAGAATCTGGACAATGGTGAACTCCGGATTGGTGGCAGTGACTCCCTGTTCAAGCATTACATGCTGGCGTATCTGGAGGAATTCCACACCCTGTATCCTAACATCAAGCTACATCTGAGTCATGGAACCACGCCGGAAGTGATTACCTTTCTGAAAGAAGGCAAGATTGATCTTGGTGTTGTTCGAATGCCCATTGTTGATCCGCAGCTCGAAGTCAGGGAAAGCATTCAGTTGAAAGACTGTTTTGTAGCTGGGGAACGTTATGCTCAGTTGAAGGGTAAAGTCATGACACTTGAGATGCTTCTGGAGCATCAACTGATCCTCTTCTCCCGGAACAGCCGTGTTCGAATGGCTATAACCGAGTTGTTTAACAGCTATAATTACACGTTGAAACCTGAGATTGAGGTTGGTAGCGTTGATCTGTTGATTGAGTTTGCGCGTCGAGGACTGGGGATTTCCTATGTCACACGTGAATTTATATCCAAAGAGCTGGAGGAAGGTTCTCTCTTCGAAATTCAGCTTGATGTCCCGCTCCCCCCTTCCCATGTGGGGATTATGACCAAACGAAATATGCCGATCTCTCTGGCTGCCAACCGGTTTATGGATCTCATTTTCAAAGCCTGAGTGGCCACAATGTCAAAAGGTACAACAAAGAGCCCCACCATCCAGTCATGGATGATGAGGCTCTTTGGCCTGCATAATGTTTGTGTTTATCTAACGATTAAAGACTCACCAGATAGGACGCGTCCAATATAAGGGCCACCTTACCATTACCGAGGATCGTTGCTCCAGATAGATGGTTCATCGCTCCCAGATACGTACCAAGCGTCTTAATAACGACTTCCTGATTTCCTATAATCTCATCTATCGAGTATGCTGCAATTTTGTCAACGGAACGCACGATCACCAGTGGAATGGTCTTGGATTTGCGGTCTGTTCGTGGATAGTTGAGCCTGTCGCACAGTCGGTGAAAAGGTACAATTCGTCCATGATTCAGGATCGCTTGTTGCCCCTGAATCATCTGAATATCTTCAGGTGAAATTCGAACAATCTCAGCAACATTATACATCGGCAAGATTAGCACACGACCTGATACTTTAACTAACAAACCTTTAATAATCGCCAATGTGAGTGGTAGACGAATCGTAAACGTGGTGCCAACACCAACCTCCGTATCAATATCAATGATACCGTTGAGACGCCCGATCTGGCTACGCACGATGTCCATTCCAACGCCGCGCCCCGATACTTCACTTACAGAAGAAGCTGTGGAGAAACCAGGCTCAAATATGAGATGGACAGCTTCCTGTGTTGTTAGGCGTGCAGCCTGTTCCTCACTAATGATACCTTTGCCCAAGGCGGAAGCTTTAATCTTCTCACCATCGATACCTTTACCATCATCCGAATAACGAATGACAACATGATTTTCTTCATGAAACGAAGTTAATGTAATACGTCCTTTGGACGGCTTATCGTTCTCCGCCCGAACCTCTGCACTTTCAATGCCATGATCAGCACTGTTGCGGATGAGATGGATCAGCGGGTCACTCAATTCTTCAATAATCATCCGGTCAAGCTCAGTCTCTCCACCTTGAATAACTAGTTCCAGATCCTTACCAAGCTTCTGCGATAGGTCACGAACCAATCTCGGGAAGCGACTGAATAGTTGATCAATGGGTAACATCCGTGTCTTCATCCGGGCCAGTTGTATTCACGTTAGGCAAGCTTTGTTTCGTTTGCTCTGTTTCAGAGATTAATTCAAGTGGTGCAGACATCGCTGCAACCTCATTGGATTCCAGCAGATATGGAACAATCTCCGGCATATGTATATCCGAGTCTGAAGACAGGTCTGCCTTAAGCTGTTGTGTGTCCTTTGACGTTTTATACTTACATATATACGTATATTCAACATTCTGCATTGACTTTCACATACATCTCCATACAAAATTTCATGTAATATGGTCTTCTTATATTTACATAAGAAGTTGTATAGTTCTTACGTCTAACAAATATCATTTTCCATGAGTGAAAATTATGTATTTCGCTGTAAACACTCAACATTTCAAGACTTAAGTCCAATAAATACTTACACATACTGAGTCCATTTTCCCATAAAAAAAACCAAACCCGAATAAACAAAGTTTGGTTTTGAAGCGAAAAAATACACTTAAAATTAACATAAAACCCGTTTAAAACTAATTACTCATGTGTTATATAACTGCTCCAGTTCCATTAAGCGGTCCTTAATCCTGTGCGGAATAATATCAAACAGATTATCCCACGTCATGAACATCTCCGGTTTTAGTAAATATTCTTCGAACTCCATGGTAGGTACAAACGCTTTGGTCTGCAGATAACGCTCCACCTGAGCATCGATCTGTTCATTCGTTTCAAAATAATCTTGAAACAACTCATTCACAAGTAGCCCATCACATCCAGCTTCGGCACCTGCTGCACTATACAGGTTTGGCAATAACTCAAATACAACCGGAAGTGGTGAGAAAGCATGTTTGCCAGGCTGAGAGTACAGACATACATGATGTCCAACCACATTGACCCGTTCCTTCAATAATCCGCGCAGCACTTTCCCATGAAAGCTGGCTTCACAGTCTACCACCTCTCCGTCATGACCCACATAAACCCATACATGCTCCATTTCATACAGATGTCCAATCTCATAATCCCACCAGATTGCATATTCAATTACGTATTGTACTGCTTCGGTCGGAAACTTAATATCCCTTCTGAACGATGGTGAAGGCCCAGATTGATGCAACACAGAAATGCCAACTAAATCAGGATAAAAGGGTTCGGCTCTGTCAAACATCAAAACAGGTGCATAACTCATTGCAGTTTCAAGCGTTTTCATTTCTGACATGTTCATTCATGAGTCCTCCGTTTTTGTTGGATGTTCATACTATACTAACGATTATTACATCAACACGTCAAAAAACCTGAAACTGTTATTCTCCAGTTACAGGCTCTGTACTTTGATAATAAATAAGGAATCTTGAATTAAGATTTCAGCTTATTGGATGGTGACACGGACGTCTTGGAAGGTGAAGTCGATTGATCAGAAACCTGCGTATCACATCCTATTGGTGGGCCTAGAATCGCATCATTTTTAATAGACGCAACAGCTCTCGCATATGCCTCTTCATCCAAACAGTACGCGCGGTGAGCCACCTCCGGCGGTGTAGCTGCCAAGAAATCCGCTCCAAACACAATATCAGGGGTTGGTTGATCAAAGATGGTTAATACATATACATCATCTGTCTCAGCAACAAACCAGTGAAACCAGCCTTTCGGAAATACCACAACCTGCCCTGGTTTCAGACGATATGTCAATCGTTCACGCGTAAACGGATTGAAGACTGACGCTGTAACTTCACCGCTGATAACCACAATCATCTCCGTGACATTGGTATGCCAGTGTGGCTGCACAATAATTCCTTTGCTTAAGTACACGTTGAAGAAACCATTTGCAATGGTCGGCAGCTGTTCTCCAAACAACTGGGTTACATAGTTGCGTGAATCCCTCTGATAATTGACAACCGCATTGGAATCGGCTGCCAGCGGAACATTCGGGGCTTGTAAAATCGGATTCATCATACGATCATTTCTCCTCCTTGGGCATACACCTCATTGTTGTACTGTATGCCGGAGAATAGAAAGATAATACCGTTGACACATGTTATATATTGTTTTTAATCCTGAACATTAGGTTTCTTAGAATCATGTATAAACAAACTAGACTTGACCAGGGAATCTGCCTCCGGCTGCAATGCCCTGGGGTGATATGCGATCTATCTGGTTCATCTCATCATCCGTAAGCGAAACCTGTAGCGCTCCTAAGTTCTCGTGAACTCTTTCCAAGTTCCGAGTCCCCGGGATCGGAACGATATGTTCTCCCTTTCCAAGCAACCAGGCCAGAGCAAGTTGAGAGACCGTGCATCCTTTTTGCTTAGCCATCTCTTGGATCAATCCAACAACCTCCAAATTTTTCTGAAAGTTCTCACCTTGGAAACGCGGATAGTGACGACGATAATCATCTTCCGGCAAATCGTCTATAGAACGGATCTGACCTGTCAGGAAGCCCCGTCCCAATGGGCTGTATGGAACCAAGCCAATGTTCAATTCATGCAGGACAGGCATAATCTCATCCTCAAGCTCTCGACTCCATAATGAATATTCAGTCTGCAACGCTGTAATCGGATGAACAGCATGTGCACGCCGAATGATCTCTACTGGCGCTTCGGACAAACCAATATATCGAATCTTCCCCTGTTGAACCAGATCGGCAAGTGTGCCTACCGTCTCTTCAATGGGTGTATTCGGATCAGGACGATGCTGATAATACAGATCGATATAATCCATTCCCAGATTGTAAAGACTCGCATCTACTGACTTTTTAATGTAGGCCGGATCTCCCTTGGGCCCCTGTGTGTGCGTAATACCGAATTTAGTGGCAACGATTGCCTTGGATCTTCGACCTTGAAGCGCGCGTCCAAGCAGTTTTTCATTCCCTCCAAATCGCTGTTTTTCATACTCTCCGTACAGATCCGCCGTATCAAACATGGTAACTCCTGCATCCAGCGCACCCTGAATGGTATGTACCGATTCGTCATTATCCGGCATCATCATCACACCCAGGCCGAGCGCAGATATTCGTAATTTATCATTTCCCAGTGTTCTTGTTTTGAGCATGAGGCTCCCTCTTTTCATCTTGAAATAGAAACGTTAACTAGAAACGTATGAACTTGAGTTCATTCTATTTCACTCCCGAGACCCCAACCACACTCTGTTTATGCTAGTAAAGAAATTACCAGTTTGATTAACTTTCTATATGGCAACAGGAACGTAAATACAACAATGAATGCCTGATTGGCTGTTCAGATTATTCATGGAAAAGATATCGTATGCATGCACAACGCCATCTGCCCGATCCGTCGTTTCAAGCAGGACACGATTGACTTGTTTTAATTCAACCTGGTGCAGGTTCCAGATCGTTCGGAAGTCTACACTTTCTTCACTCAATTGTTTCACGATTCTGCTAAATTCGGGGTCACTCGGGTACTTGTCATAATACGTACGGAATACGGCTACCGAGTGCCGCGCGAATTCCTCCCAGTTGTGCATACGCTCCCTGAGCGCTGCATCTAAAAATAAAATCCGCATCATTAAACGCTCATTCACATGCATCGACGAGAAGTTGAAAAGGTTCGTATCTGCAGCTTCATTCCAGGCAAGTACCTCAGAACGTTCATTGGTAATAAAGGAAGGATGAGTCAACTGGCCAATAATGCTCTGCCACCCTGGCTCCAGTTGCGAATACGAAGCAAGGAATTCATGTTCCGTATTAGGGTCCCATAAGTCAAATAGATGACTCTTCTCTTCCAGGGTTAAACGGAGCGCATTCGCTATACTCTGCATCACTTCTCGTGAAGCCGCCAACTCCCTACCCTGTTCGAGCCACGTGTAATACGTTGCACTGACACCAGCCAATACCGCTACTTCTTCCCGCCGTAGACCGGGTGTTCTTCGCTGTCCATAAGATCCTGACAATCCAACTTGTTCCGGTTGAATGCGGCTTCTCCGTGATTTCAAGAACTCACCCAGTTTTTTGTTACGGCTCATACTTGTATCCATAGACATCGTTCCTTTTTATAAAAGTATTCAAGCCTATTCGACTCTATCCAAAATGGTAGTCTCTGAATGACTTTGATATAATTCATCTATTATTAGTTCTGCAGAATACTTGGTTTACAAGTAGCTTAGCATCGATTGGTGCAGAACGAAAGGAGCATAACATGATCCCTAATGTTGGAGATGTATACTGCGTGTACGTCGAAAAATTACAACAATATACCGCCTGCCAGGTAACTGGACTGAAAGAAACGGAGGGTAAAACTTCCGACATGCTTGCCTCCGTCCTTCAGTTGGATTGGACTGGTGATCAACTGCCTAATGAAATGCAGCTTCATCAGATGAAACCGCTGATCTGTAACTTCTATTTCTGGCATGATCGACTTGCCCATAGTTTCGTGAGTGCTAATGTTCCTTCACGGTATGTACTTGCAGGCAATATCCCTCCTCTCTACACCGAGGAAACAAATACGTATGGCGGAGGCTGGCCGATCGGAGAAAGTCTCTATCTCCAGCGTGAATGGGATGGTATCGATGCGACCCGAAGAGCGCAGTTCAAACAAGCTACGGATGAGGACGAAGAAGTGATGGTTGGCGATCGTGTAATGCGGCGCAGTACGAGTACACTCCGCGATTTCAGCCCTAAATCTTCTGAAGATGTAGTCGAACTCGCAAAACTACCTTGTCTGACACATATTGAAATGGATGGATATACGGAATCGATCTTTACATTTATAGAAGACAACCCGTTCATTAATGAACTTCATATCATACATCATGGTCAAACGATGCTGGATATCAGCAACAGTCATCTGACCAAACTTATTGTGGATGTCAGCGGGTTGAAGGAGTTAATTTTGAACACAAAGATGAAGAGTCTGAATTTCACAGGAGAGGTGTCTCCTGATCTGCGTATCGTGGCTTATGAAGACGGTAAATGCATCACTCTCAATGTTCCATCGGGCCTGCCACAGGTTACGGGTATCTCACGACTTGAAGGTCTGTATATCAGAGATATTACGGAACTCAATCTGGAGCCACTTGTGCAGTATTATCCTGAGCTTTCAGAGTTACGATTGTGGGGTAAACCCGGCAATGTATCCCATATAGATTCGATTCAGCATTTGGCAAATCTGCAGACCTTCACTACATATGACCTGTTCGGTTTCAATGGTGAACAATTCCCTGATCCAGAGCAACTTCCGAAATTGGCTAAGCTGTGGCTAACCAGCCTGCCTGCCGATGCAGCCAAATCAATCAAAACAAGATATAAAAAATCCGCTGCTGCCGGACTTGATATGGAAATCACCAAAGCACGCAAACCCGAATGGCTTGCGGAGAACCTGAACAATCCGTTTCGGGATTGGGATGGGCGGGACCACATTAAGGCAGCTCACGCCCAAAAAGCAGCTCAATTGTACAAACAGTGCTTGAAGGAAATACGTCAGTTAAGTCAAGATTTTAACAATCAGGAAGCTATGCACAAACAACTCGTCTCCATGGTTGAGAACTACACACAGACCTTCAACAAGATGGATGCCAAGACCGGCTTTATTGAAACTATTGAGCGGGAAGAGATTTATGTTGTTCTAGCAGCGTTGCTAGAGCAGTTACAGCAGAATTTGGAACTGCGTCAAGATGATTCGGTAGAAGTTAATCACGAGGAATTATATGAGGTATTTGATCGTTTGAGGGATTTCTAGTTTACGCAAAAAGGGTCCTGTTATGAAAATGGCGGGACCCTCTTTGGCACCCCCGACCTCAAGTGTCGTAACTAACCAGATAATGATGAAGTTCCGTGTTATAACAGCCGATACTGTGCTCAATTAATCTGCCTTCTCCGTCGAAGGAGTTACGGAGGCGCTTAAGCACATGCGTCCCCGGGGGGATCTTCAGTAGCTGGCATACCTCAGGGGCTGCCAGCTCCACAAAGAAACGGTCTTTGAAGTTCTCCAGCAAAATGTTGTTCTCCTCCAGTGAGTCATACAGCGATTGAATGTCTCCATTCATCTCTTCCATGCCTCCGCCGGGCAATGCAGCTGCTGCCAAGAAGTGTATCAGATGAATATAAGGTTGTCCGTTAAGAATGTAAAGCCTTTCAATCCGCTGGCAATACGGCCCGTAGCGATCATATTCCTCCGTTCCGGTATCATTGGTGAGTAAACGGGAATTCAGAACTTTCTTTTCCAGCTTATGGCCCTCTTCTACGAGCAGCTCCGTAAACCGTTTGCCCTTTGAGAGCTTCTGATGAGAGGTATTGCGCAACACAATCGTCCCAACACCGCTTTTTTTCTGCACGTAACCTTCCTGGGACAGCTCTTGGACCGCACCGCGGACTGTCATTTTACTGACGCCAAATTCTTTCTCCAGCTGCGGTTCGGAGGGGATGATGCTTCCGAGAGGATATACGCCATGTAGAATCCGATCTTTGAGAATTTTTTGGATTTGCTGATATAAAGGACCTTGCTTGCGCTTCAGAGACACTCACTGTTCACTACCTTTCAATATCTGAGGTATGGTCCGACAGCGCCCGGAGCACCTCATTCTCGGTAAAAAGCGCTGTATCACCTTGAGTGGTATGGGCCAGCATCGCTGCCGCCACTGCCATATTAACCGTATGTTCCTGTGGATACTGCTGCAATTCCCCATGGATGATGGTGCTAGCAAATACATCGCCGGCACCGATCCGGTCATACACCGGGAACGTCAGCTTGCGGGAAAATACGAACGTACCTTGATGATAGATATATCCTGTCAAGGAATGCGTATGGTCAGCGTTAATCTCACGGTGAGTTCCTGCTACCGTTCCGATTCCGAATCGCTGTGCAACTTCAGGAATCGCTTGCTTCATCTGTGTTATTCTATCACATTCTCCGGTTACGATGCCAAGAATGCACTTCGCATCCTTCTCATTCATTAACACCAGATCTGCCAGCCCCAGCAGTTCCTCATAATGCGGGCGGGCCTTGACATAACCATCTGTCCCCCATAACGTAGGACGGTAATTACAATCAAACACAACCTTGCCCCCAGCACTCTTCACTTCCTCAGCAAGTCGTTTCATCTGCTTGCGCACGCCATCATTCATAGCCAGCGTAATGCCACATAAATGAAGAACGTCGACTCGGGAGGCAAGATCTTTCATATCATAATTGTCTGCGTCCGCGGTATTGAAACTGCTGCCCAGCCGGTCTGTGTAAGTAACTCTGCCAGGGCGGGCTCCAAAGCCATTCTCCAGAAAGTACATCCCAAGGTGTTTACCGCCCTGCCTAATAAGAGAGGTATCCACCCCAAGCTTGCGCAGATAAGCGATAGCCGCTTCGCCCACCGGAGTTTCCGGCAAGGTCGTAATAAGAGCGCCATAATGGCCGTATCTGGCTAATGCTGCCGTTACATTCACCCCGCTACCGGAAAAAGAATATTCCAGCCTGCTGCTCTGGACCAGCGTTTCGTAGCCCGGAACCTGCAGCCGCATCATCACTTCGCCAAAAGCAGCAACCCTAGGCATATCGGTCCACCAGCGATTTCATTGTTTCGAGCAGGCTGCGGACATCCTGTACGTTCGTACTCCCGGTCTGTGAATCAATAATTGAAGAATAGACATGTGGTATAACCTGAGGTACGCCTGCCTGAAGTGCAATCTCTAGAATGGGTCCAAAGTTGTCCAGATCAATTCCGCCTGTAGGCTCCAGAGCAAAAGCCGCTTCTCCACAAGCCTTGGCAACAGCACGGTACTCCTCTTCCAGCTTCAACCCCTGCATCGGATAATATTTGAGCGCGTTCCCTCCCATGTCACGAACCAGTGCAATGGCGGCATGAACCGGAACAATGGCCTGCGGAGTGGTTACTGAACTGATGGGGCCAGTCGATATATTTACATAACCTGGCTGACCGCATGGAGATACCAGGCAGTTAATCCAACTATCTTTAGGTCCCAGATTGGCACGGGTTGCCCCGACTGCCGGGAATACCTGATTGATATGGCTTCCCGGATAGCTGGCGACAATCTCCGCCACAACTGCAGCCTGACGGCTGTCTCCGGCCCCGAGTCCAATAGATACGGCATCTTGAATAGCCTGACCATATTCAGTCATGGCAACTACAGCTTCTTCCGACGTAGCATAATTTTTGGAGAGCACACCAATAAGTACATATCCTTCCGCAGCCTCGTACACATCCTTGGCGTTCCCGATACTCCCGGCCAATACATTAATTGCGGCCCTGTTCCTATACAGACACTGCTGAATATGACTCATTCTGGTTTACCTCCCACGATTTCATGTATTCTGCTGACGATGACCTGCGTATCATCCCCTTGTAGCGACCTTGGATCAATATCGAAATAACCCTGCTTGACGCCATAGTCTCGGGTATATACCGCAATTGCACCTTCACGTAGCTGGTCATTCATTTTCTTCGCATCCACCCCAGCAAGAGAGGAATCAATCTGGACACGTCCCCGGAAAATCGATCTGCCGGCTTCATCCTGCACGATGCGGACCGAAACACCAGGAAGTCTATCCAGTGGCTGAAGAGCCTCCAGCGTCTGCTTCTCTCGTTCACTATTATCCGCTTTGTCCTGGTATTCCTCTAGCGCTTGAAGTAACCCAAAAATGGTCTCTTTGCCGACCTTCATGCTGCGGCCAATCCCGTGTAGCTGTACCTTAAGCCACTCCACGTATTTATTTTTGCCGACGACAATGCCGGAAGTAGGGCCTTCAATAGCTTTCGACCCGCTGTAAATGGCCAGATCCGAAAGTTGGATATATTTGTGCAGATCCTCTTCCGCTGCCGCATCAACAATCAGCGGCACCCCTCTACGCTGTGCAACCTCCCACGCCTCTTCCACAGAAATCATGTTCTTCTGGACAGCGTGATGGGATTTAACATAAAAAATGGCTGCAGTGTGTTCACCGATCGCCTGATCGATATGTTCCTTACGGCCTTCATTGGCATACCCGACTTCTACTACCCGGCCGCCGCCAAGGAATATCATGGTTTCGACCGGCGCTCCATATTGCACATTATGGCCCTTTAGCATAATAATTTCATTTTCCAATATCGGCTCCTGGTGCAGACGAAGGCTGAGACGTGAATCTCCGGCAGTCACAATGGCTGCCACTGACAGCGCTATACCACTGGATGCGGAGTTCACCACAACCGCGCTTTCCGAACCAAGTAACTGTGCAATATATTCTCCGGATTTGTCCACAAGATCCGCAATTTCCACGTACTGCTGTCCGCCCTGTTTCATCGCATCCATGACTGAATCCGTTGGTGCGGAAACGCCAAGGATGCTCATTCTTCCACTGGCATTAATAACACGCTTCAATCCATATTTAGCCTGTAATGAGTGACCCATTAGCAAAGACTCCTTTAGCCTCAATATAGTGTTGCGTGACCCGGACATCACCTTCCGAGTCCTTAAGTTGCTTTTCGCCTGCTTCCAGGGAAAATAAAGTCAGGTTCGCCTGCTGTCCCACCCTAATCTGCCCGAGCTCCGGCTTACCGAGCCACTCCGCTGGACTTCTTGTAACCGCACGGATCACCTCTTCCAGACTGTAGCCGAGGTACAGAAATTTCGTCAGCACATTCGACATACTGTATACCGGACCATTCATACGGTTGCCTCGGTAAATGTCCGTACTGATTGTATTCAGCGCAATGCCTGCAGCCTTGGCCTGTTCTGCAATCCGGAAGGAAAAGCTCGCTGTGCCATGCCCCACATCCAGTTGAACTCCCCGAGCAGCTGCATCCAGTAGTTCTTGCAGCGGTGTGCCGTCCGCATGAAACAGATTGTTGGACTTGCCATTAAGGTAATGGGTGATTACATCGCCAGACTGTAGTAGCTCCAGCACATCAGAGATCGCGGGCGGAGCAGAACCGATGTGAACCATGAGTGGAAGCTTCGTTTTTTCCGAGAGTGTGCGTGCCAACTTGAGTGGCTGTATGCCGCTGTCTTTGACGACACTTTGGCTGATGCGGGCCTTCAGACCAACAATGAAATCAGGATAAGCCGCTGCCGCCTCCAGGACCTTGGCCTGGTCAATCCATTCCAACTGCGACAGTTCATCCGTCCGTTCGAGCCCGATGCTTGAAATGTTCAACAGAGCAAATACTTGTGTAGCAGCCTGTAGTCTTGCGGTATAAAAAGCTCCAATTCGATCTGCACCGCAGCTTCCAGCATCTACAAGCGTTGTTACCCCCTGCTTCACACCAATTTCGTCGATATCATCGCCATAGGGATCAAGCTCCTGGACGGCATGCACATGCAGATCAATCCACCCACTAGACACATATAACCCTGAACAATCCAGCTCATTTTCTCCTTCAACCTGTCCTGGCGGTGTAATGGCGGTGATGATCCCGTCCTGAATGGCGATATCCATAATTCGCCCATCAACAAGCTGCAGATTGCGCAGCACATTCTCTGTGCCCACTCATCCCATCTCCTTTTTCAACCCCGGTATACAGGCAAAATCCAAAAAATGATTCATGAAATCTGTACTTCCAAATAGGCAAAAATAAGCCTGATGAGCTACTTTATTCTAAAGATTATAATGTTATAATGTTATAATGTTTATACTAGCACAAGTGTAATCCAGAAGAGAACAATATTTTTAATTCAAAATTTTTAATTCGAATATCTAACACTGGGGGACTGCTTCATGGCAAATTCGGCACTCAAGCCATCCTTGCTCAACAGATTCAGGTTCAGCTGGAATCATTTCAAATCAAGGCTTCTGCTGAAATATGCCTTTTCTTACATTCTCATATTTCTTATCCCTCTGACAGGTGTAACTATTTTTGTATATGAAAACGCTGTCAAAGGATTGCGAGTGGAGATTGAACAATCAAATGTCAATCAGCTTAACCAGGTGAAGAGCACTATAGATAACCGCATGAATGAACTTCAGGAAATAGCGGGGAGAATCGCCTATGACAAACACCTGACCCCTTATATGGTACAGCATCCTTATTATAGCTTGGAGGCGATTCAGGCGCTGGCCAATTACAAAGCTAGCAGCAGCATTGCAGAGGATCTGCTCCTCTATTTCCATAACGATTCCAACATCTATTCATACCGCGGTCTGGCTAATCTTGATGTCACCTTTGATAGTCTCTATCAGTTCGAGCATTGGAATCCGGAAGAATTGCGGCAGGACTTGAATGAAACCAGGCAGCCCCTGGTCCGTCCCGCTGAGAACGTGAAGGTTAATTCCCGAATGGAGTCGATGCTTGTCATGCTTGTGCCCGTTAAACCGAATGACCCGTTTCTATATGGGACCGTTGTTTATTTAATGAAAGAATCCAACCTTACGGGGGTCATGGATTCGATTTTGAGTGATTTCTCAGGAAGCAGTTATATTTTCAGTCCCTCCGGAGAGGTGCTGACCGCGAATAGCCATGGCATCAGCCTTCCCCAGGACGAAATTGAGCATTTAGCTACACTTGAGCCCGGTATTCATAATTTGAAGATGAATGGAGAACAATACTCCGTTGTTTCTGTTCAATCGGAAGAAAATGGCTGGACCTATGTGACCACAATGCCAAGCTTCCAATTCTTCAGCCGTGTCGCCCATGTCCAGACCCTGATCTTGATCGTCTTCTGTATTACAGTCATTACTGGCATAGCTGCTGCGCTGCTGTTAGCCAAACGGCAGTACCATCCGATCAGGGATTTGATGGACAAGATGAGAGGCAGCGGCGATGATGCTTCCAAGCTGCGCAATGAATGGGAATGGATACGACAGACGCTCCACAGTTACAGTGTAAAAATTGATTTTCAGGAGCCCTTCGTCCGTAATCAGTGCATGTTGCTGTTACTCAAGCACGGCAAGCCGGATGATCCGGAGATTGAGCAAATGATCCTGAGCGCCGGATTCCGGCATCCTCAAGGACAAGGGCTCTATTTCTCGGCTATATTGTCTTGGGATGATACGTTGTCTGACGACATGTCCTGGCAGGAAAGGCATCTGTTGCAGAATATACTCAGCAATGTGTGTCTTCCAGGTACCAATGCTCAGATTTTCGGTGTAGAATTCTCAGTCAAAGACCAGTTTGCTCTGATTATTTCACTTCCCGGTGATGCGGAGAAGCCAATTCATAACCAATTGGAACAGGTGATTGAAGCCATTCAAGCGGTAATCCGCGAGCACTCGCAGCTATCTCTGAGTATCGGTGTAGGCACGGCATACAGGGACTTGGCCCGTCTTAACCAATCCTTCATTGAAGCTGCTACAGCTCTGGAGCACCGAATCATCCAGCACAGCGGTCAGGTAACTTATTTCGAGCAGCTTGCAGAGCTGAACCCTTCTGCTTCCGAGAGCTTTTGGATTTCACGCAAATCCATGCTGAAACTGGAGCAGAGTCTAAAGCAGGGCAACGAATCAGTAACCGTGCAACTGATTACCGAAACTATTCATACGATCAAAAACGAGCCGTTACAGGTTCATCTATTGCGCTGCATCTGTTTCGATCTGCTGAACGCTTTTCTACGCACCGCCTCCGAGCTTGGTATGAACGAAGTGTTCGCCAATATGCCGGAATTGACTTCCTTTGAAACACTTGAAGAGTTGGAGAGTCGTTTGCTCTGTCTGGCCGCTGACATTTGCGCGAAGGTGGAGCTGAATACGAAGACAAGCGAGTCTACATTAATGGATGACATTCTCGCTTACGTGGATCAACAGTTTGCAGATTACACACTCAGCCTAGAGCATGTGGCACTTAAGTTTGCCATTTCAACTTCTTATTTAAGCCGGAGCTTCAAAGAGAAGACCGGCCGCAATTTCTCACAATATATCTGGCAGCGACGTGTGGATGAAGTCATGCGGCTGCTGGAGAACACTAGCGCACCGCTCAAAGAAATTATCGAACAGGTCGGTTACATGGATGCGCCAAATTTCATCCGCAAGTTCAAAAAAGAAATCGGTCTGACGCCAGGGCAGTATCGCAAAGAACATGCCTTAAGAGGAGCTACTATTAAAGGACCTGTTTAAGTTGGCGGAGCTTCCGCCCCTTCTGTACTACATTCTTATATTTGAAGATACCGCTTCATTTATGGTTTATTTAGCTACTGCCCTTCCTGAAGGATGTGCTCTACCAGCTCATCCAGCGGAACAGTTGCGAGTGCTATCGCCGTATCTGTTACCCCGTAATAAATATAGAGCAGTCCATCTTTGACCACATTTCCGGTTGGGAAGATGACATTTGGGATCTGGAACCCAAATTTCTCATAATACGTCTCTGGCTCCATAATAAAATGATGTGTCCGGGCAATGATTTTCTCAGGCTGCTCCAAATCCAGCAGCATAGCCCCCACACGGTAGACAATGTCCTCATCGACGCCATGATAGAGCACCAGCCAGCCCTTGTCCGTACGTATCGGGGGCGTAGAGCCACCAATCTTCCGCGATTCCCAGGAGAGGTTCTGGGCGGTAGCTAACAGCTTGGGTTCTTCCCAGTTCACGAGATCCTCGGAGTAGGTAATCCACATGGCCGCCTTATCCGTACCGTAGGCTTCTCCCACATATTCCTCAGGGCGGCGCAGCAGTACGAATTTACCGCCTATTTTCTCAGGGAACAGAATGTTGTCCCGGTCATTAATATCAAGAGGTGTCGTGTCCGCCACATACTCCCAATCCAGCAGATTATCTGATTTCAAAATGGAGGACCGGGTTAGCCAATGTCCCTCCTCGTCTCCCCACCCGTCCGGATATTCCGGAATAGAGCGAAGAGGGACGCCTGCCCCGGTAGGGTAATAACTCATGGCACAGGGGCGAAGGGCGTAGTTCAGGTAGAAGGTTCCGTCAATTTTGACAATCCGCGGGTCCTGCACACTACCATAAGGGAATCCCAGCATGTCTGGCGTCACAATGGGCTCATCCTTCACGTGGGTAAAGTTCACCCCGTCTTCACTCTCTAGCAGACCCAGATAATTTTTGCATGGAGTTAGGGAACCAGCAGTGCGCTCAATCATATAAAATTTACCGTTATCGATGATGACCGCAGGGTTGAAAACCGTAACCTTACGCCATTCATAGTCGCCCGGGACAACAATGGGATTATTCGGATGTCTCGTGATTTGCATGTCTATTCCTCCTGCATCTGCATGAATGTTCAGGGACGCGTTGTATCCTTATATCTCATTTTTAACAGCAACTTTCTTCGCATGGACCTGATTAGTTGGATTTCCAACGATCATAGGCAGCCTGATTGATTTCAACCATACGCTCTCCGCCCATTTTCTTGACCGTCGCCACATAATTGTCCCAACCCGTAAGCGGCTCGGCTCCAGTGATAAATTTCGCCTCCATCTGATTCACATATGTCTTCAAATCAGAATTCAGGCTGCTGATTTCGGTCTGTTCTTCCACGGTAAGGAACAGAGTGGGAAACGGAATCCGTGCGCCTTTATCGAGAAGCTTCTGCTTGGTCTCCTGCTCTACCCAGAGGTCAAAGTCTGTCTTCAGCCCCTTATTAATATCATCCATGGACAGGGTTGGAGCGGGAATGCCGTAGTTAGGTGTCAGAGTTGCCCGATAATCTTCCATTTCCTTACCATCGGGTACCGGCAAGTAACGTTTGACCCGGTTATCTTTGTCAGTGTACTCCCAGAGAGTGCCCTCTGGACCTTTATTGAAGAACATGGCACCTTCATACGAATAGAGATAATCCACCCAGCGCATAGAGGCTTCCGGCGCAGGATTACTCTGCGTGATAGCAAAGGCGCCGCTTGTAATCCCCCTATTCTTCGCAATAGCTGGAGCAGCAACTGATTCACTGTGGACAGGTGCAAACATCGGATCCGCCGTCGAAGGTTCTCCACCTTTGCTCATGTAGGCATGCCAGTCCGAAAAGAGGGCGATTTGATTGTTCTGTGCTTTGGCCTTCTTTTGCTCCGCTGTTTGTGAGAAGCTCTCATGATCCAGCAAGTCTTCAGACCACAGGCGGTTCATATAAGATAAATACTCCTTGTAACCTTCTTCAAGTGGTGTATAATGCACCTTGTCCGCATCATCCACATAAATTTCTTCTTCATAAATGCCGAAGGCACCCAGCAGCCATGTGCGGATATCGCGGAGGTTCGCAGCGGGTGTTGTCACCGAGGAAATCGGAATTTCATCGGCTATGCCATTGCCGTTGGGATCTTCCTCTTTCACACGCTTCAGATAGGTATACAGCTCCTCTGTCGTTTCAGGGAGTTTATCGATATTCAGCGCCTTTAGAAAGTCCCCGTTATACCACATCGGATTGCGGTACCAGTGCTGGCTAAGTTCTACTACTGGCAAGGAATAGATATGCCCGTCCGGTGCAGTGATCGATTTGCGGACATCTGGATTCTCCTCCAACAGCGCCTTAAAATTCGGAGCATACTCTTCAATCAGATCCTCCAGTGGAATGAGGATACCCTGCTCTCCGTAATTCATCTGCTCTGCAGTTGTCAAACCGGCAGCATAGAGGATATCCGGGTAATCCCCACTGGCGAGCACCAGATTTTTCTTCGTTTCGAAGCTATCCTTCGGTGCGTTCTTGTATTCCAGCGTAATACCGGTCTTCTCCTGCATCTGCTGAAGCACCGCCATGTTCTCCCAGTTCTGAATCCCTACATCTGGTGCCATAAGCGACAGAGTAACGGGTTCATTAACAATCGGGAAACCTTCATTGTTCACAGCGACTTTTCCGAGATTGTTGTTCGCTTCACCTTCGTTTGAACTGCTGCAGCCTGCCAGTAATGTAATAACTAAAGCCGAAGACAGCAGCAGCTTCCATGGCTTGCTTGTGGTTGGCATTTATAATTCCTCCCTTGATTTCATCACATTTTAACTGTTTAGCCTTTAACAGAACCTATCATGACCCCTTGGACAAAGTAGCGCTGTAGGAACGGATAAATTGCCACGATGGGCAGTGTGGAGACAACAATGACTCCATATTTAATCAGGGATGCCGTTTCTGCCTTATTATTCATGGCGGTCGCCACCTCGCCGTTGATGGATGAGCCCGTCGTTTCCGCTGTCATTTCCTGAAGAACAAGGATCTGACGCAGAACCATCTGCAGCGGATACTTCGCTTCATCATTTAAATAGATCAGGGACGGGAAGTAACTGTTCCAGTGGCTAACCCCATAGAACAGGGCCATAACGGCTACAATCGGTGCCGACAGCGGCAGAACAATGCGAATGAACAGCTTTAGATTCGTACAGCCGTCAATGTGCGCTGCTTCCTGAAGTTCTTTCGGAATGGTCGTCTGAAAAAAAGTGCGGGCCACGACGATATTCCAGACCGAAGCGGCCACCGGCAGAATCAATGCCCATATGCTGTTCATGAGTCCAAGGTTCTTAACCAGCAGATACGTCGGCACTATTCCGCCACTGAAGAACATCGTGAACAGAATGAGGCCCATGAACAACTGGCGCCCGACAAAATCAGATCTGCTGAGCGCATACGAGGCCGGTAGAGTGACGGCGAGATTGAGTAGAGTGCCCACAACTGTGTAAATAATGGTGTTCCAGTAACCACTCCATATCTTCGGGTTTTCAAATACAAGCTTGTAGCCGTCCAGTGTTACATTCTTCGGAAACAACCACATCGCTCCCGAATTGACATCCTGCGGCGAACTGATTGAAGCGCTGAGAATATAGATGAGCGGATAGAGAACAACCAGCAGTGAAAGACCTAAATAAATATAAGTGCTGATCAGAAAAAGCTTGTCCCCCCTGGATTCTTTCATCGCAGTAACCATAGACTTCAACTCCTTTCTACCAGAGGCTGTTCTCACTGGTGCGTTTGGCGATCTGGTTGACCGTAACAAGCAAAATAACGTTGACTACCGAGTTGAATAATCCCACAGCCGTTGAGAAGCTATACTGGGCGTTCACCAGACCGGCGCGGTATACATAGGTGGATATTACATCGGAAGCTTCCATATTGAGTGAATTCTGCAGCAGCAGAATCTTCTCGAAGCCAAGGCCCAGTATATTACCCATATTTAAAATCAGCATGATCGTAATCGTGGGTAATATCGTCGGCAGATTGATATGAAGCACCCGTTTAATTCGGCTTGCTCCATCCATAATGGCTGCTTCATGGAGCTGGGGATCTACGCCAGACAGGGCTGCGAGATAAATAATGGTTCCCCACCCGGTGCTCTGCCAGACGCCGGAGAATACATACACCGTCTTGAACCATGCAGGATCAGTCAGAAACTGTGCTGGTTCAAGACCAATGAATTCGATGAACCTGACAATCATTCCGCTTGAGGGTGATAAAAAGGTAATGATCATACCTGCCATGACAACTACAGAAATGAAATGGGGTGCATAGGTGACCGTCTGGACCGATTTCTTGAACGGGCCGTTGCGGACTTCATTGAAGGCCAGCGCCAATATGATAGGCAGCGGAAATCCGATGGCAAGTTCATAGAAGCTGATACTGAATGTGTTCCAGAGCAGATCCCAGAAAAAATAAGAATTGAAGAACCGTTCAAAATGGTCAAAACCAACCCATTCGCTGCCTGTAATTCCTTTTGAAGGTACGAAATTCTTAAAAGCAATCTGAATGCCGTACATCGGACCATAATGAAAAATAAGGAAATACAACAACGCGGGAAGCATGAACAGATAAAGCTCCCAGTTTTTCCAAATTCTCTTGCCAAGGGAGTTCTTCTTCAATGAAGGATTTACGGATACTACTGTGTGACTCTCCTTCACTCTCTCACTCCTTTCTATGTCTTTCATTAGCTACGGTTATGTTGCTGCTTTGCATTCTTGCTGACTCCCTTTTTGGTAACGCTTACAATTCGAAGTATAGTGAAACGACGATGACACGGTAAATATGTAGGTTCTGCATTGTCACGAATAGGGTGGGTAAAACCGCGCTACTGCGGTACTTTTCGTCCAACCCTGATGTGGATGGTTGCAGATGGAGCAAGGCTGTACATATGTGAATTACGAACCTCCTCCACGTTGCAAAAGAAACATATTGTGATCACCGAGCAAGAATTCAACGTTTGTTATGAGTAACTGATCAATACTTTGATAAAAAAAAGCTGTTGCGGAGGACGCTACGTCACAATCTACAATGAAAAAAATGTGATAAAGGAGTTTTCATTATGTCTGAGACCCATGCAAAGGAACATTACAAAATACTGTTGATCGCATTACTAACGCAATCAGCTTTTCTATTTATTGGATTTATTTTTATTGGTTTATTTAAGTGGGGAGAAATGTTGCCATTTCTAATTACATTTATCAGAACAAGAACAGAACTCCCTAAAACCGAGGGGTCAGATATGATTAAAAAAATAATGATCCAACCAAGTGGTATAGCTTTAACGGCGATAGGTGGTATATTTGAAGAATTCTTTTTTAGAGGTGTCCTGATCGGATTATTTATTGGATATTCTTTGTTCGTGGATTGGCTCGTCATTCTAATAAACACTTTTCTATTCTGGATAATACATGTTCCTCAATATAAAGGAGCTACAGGTGTCCTTATAGTTGTGTTTGTAAATGGTTTGATTTTTGCTCTACTCTTTTATTTTACGGGGTCGTTAATTCCCCCAATCCTTGCCCATGTCACTTATAATATTTCTGTTGGAATTATTCTGGCACGAAAATACAAGAACTGATTATTTGAATTGAAAAGAGGGAAGTTAGATGCGATTAACAGTGAGTAAATTTGCAAAGCTGGCGGACACAACAGTTCGTACGTTAAGACATTATCGACAACTTGGCATATTGGTTCCCTCATAAAAGAACGAAAATGATCATTATGTATATATAAATGAAGATTTTAAAAGGCTGCATGAAATTCAATTATTTCAAAGTCTAGGACTTTCATTAAACGAGATTAAAGCCGGTTTTGAAGATCCACAATATTATTTTGATGAAATAATTAGAGTTCAAGAACAATCCCTTAAACATAGGAGAAAAGCTATTGATTGTTCTTTAGCATTAATTAAACGAATAAAACTGTTAAAGGAAAAAGATCAATTCAATGAATTAAATTCAGAATTGCTCATGCTACTTATGAACTCGATGCATGTTGAGGAGGACCAAAAAAAGCTGTTTCAAAAGTATGTTTCTACGGATATTATTGAAAAGGTGTTCCCAGAGGATATCTCTAAGCAAACTGCTTGGATGAACAATTATACAATTTGGTATTGCTTGTCCATCGAGCTACCATACACGATCTTAAACCAGATCATCCTTCCATACAGCAACAGTTGAAAGACATTATTGCAAATACCCAATTAAATCATCTGATTCTCAATAACGAAGAAAAGAACGAAGAACTTTATAGAAACGTAAAACCCTATGAGTCGTTGATACCTAAACATACCATGGATTTTTTGACAGAAGCATTTGAGGTATTAAATACGAAGAAGAAATCTTCTAAAGGATCTCGATAACTACCAATAAAAATCTAGAGGTTACGGGTACCCTTTATTGTGAATGATGTATCCAAATTCCTGGCAAGTGAATAGGGATAAAATAAAAAAAAGCCGCTATCTAAGCGACTTTCAATGGAAAAATATTATTGTATCCTGCCAGTATGTTTGTGTTGTTTCATCAACTTCATTATATCCAAATATCATTGACTGCTGTTAATTCCGACTCGGTTTCCCCAGTATTTACTACTCCCCTGGGCTCTACCATCATGATATGACATTCCTGGTGTGCAAACGTTTTGTGTTCGACTCCTCTCGGTACAATGAACATCTCACCTTCGGAAATCTTTACTTGGCCATCGCGGAAATAGACAAACATCTCCCCTTTGATCACGATAAACACCTCATCGGTATCTTGATGATCGTGCCATACAAAATCCCCTTCGATTTTAACCAATTTAAACTGGTAGTCATTCATTTCACCAATAACTTTCGGAGACCAATGTTCATTGAACTTAGATAATTTCTCATTAAAATTAATAGGCTGGTATCTCATATTAAACACTCCTTTTTATTGAGGCTTTAAGGCTAGACTATTGATTCAAAATAACCATAAATAATTCATGTATAAGCGGCGGTTCATCAAATCCGTTGAGGGATTGAAACGGTTCGTTCATTCACTATATTTCCTGTATTTAGTGTAGTTTTTGGTTCGATTAATAATAAATGGACCTCATCTTCAGCAATTGGCTGATGTTCAATACCTTTAGGTATAATCACAAACTCTCCTTCGTTAACAGCTATTTCACCGTCTCTCAATCGGATGAGTAGTCTCCCTTTCCATACAAAGAACATTTCGTCCTCGTGATCATGGTGATGCCAAATGAATTCTCCCTTTATCTTCACCATTTTTACGTAAGAGTCATTCAGCTCTCCACTTATTCTGGGATTAAAATAATCATGGATTCGCATAAATTTATCTTGTATATTGATCTTTGAAATCATCATGAGATTCCCTCCTCATTATCCGATAACGAGATAATCAACCCATTCGCAATGGTGTTAATCCCTCTGATTCATTAAGTTTACATCCTATGATGCATCACGTAAAATCAAATAAAAGTATATAGATCATCATAATATGTGATGCAAAAGGAGAGGGCTGTTTTGGATATTAGGTCTTTGGAAGTGTTTAAGGCAGTAGCCATTGAACAAAGCATCACCAAGGCTGCTGAGAAATTGAATTATGTACAGTCCAACGTTACTGCACGAATACAACGTCTTGAGCAAGAATTGGGCGTTCCTCTGTTATATCGATATCATAAGAAGGTATCCTTAACGCCTGCAGGACGTGAGCTGTTGCCGCATGTAAACAAGTTGCTTTATGATTTCGAGGAAGCGATTGAGGCAGTTAAGCTTTCATCTGCCCCGCGGGGAACCTTGCGCATTGGAGCTATGGAGTCAACTGCTTCTACACGATTGCCATTGATCTTCACACAATATCACAAGAAATTTCCACAAGTAGAATTAAGCTTATATATGGCACCTACCGTAGATCAAGTAAGTACCATTCTCGAATATAAGGTAGACGGTGCATTTGTGGATGGACCAATTCTTCATCCGGAGATTGTTGAATACCCTGTCTTTGAAGAATCTCTAGTTTTGATTACGAGTTTCTCTCCCGAGGCCTTTCAATTAGAATCGATTTTACATGAACCACTGCTTTCGTCTTTCGCCCATTGCATCTATTTGGGACGTTGGCAGCGGTGGCTAGAGGACAATGGTTATGCTTCTATGAAGGTCATGGAATATGGCACACTAGAGGGTGTCCTTAAATGTGTCGAGAACGGGCTAGGAGTCACTGTTTTACCCGTGTCTATGGTTGAATCACGCATAGCGCAGGGGAAAATTAGCTGTCATCCATTACCAGAATCGTATGGAAAAGTGCCCACGATGTTTATAAGACGACGTGACTCGTACATGACAAGTGCTCTCTCACAATTTATGGAGCTAGTGGGCATCACTGATTGAGCCACTGCACGGCGCTCCTCATTGTACGTTTCGAGTAAGGCGGCGTCCGCTCCGTGTAGGATGGCCGCCAGCTTCCAGCCGAGGTTGTACAATACCTTTTCTTTTTCCGGATACACCGTCGGTGATCGGGGGATCACCCTGTCTTCACCACTACCTGTAACGTAAATTCCATAATCTAAACGATACGACTTCATTATTAATGGTAAACGCAAAAACGGAACGAAGCATGCTGATACCCTGCTTCGTTCCGCCCATCTTTTTATCTTCATCCCATTTCGTTAGTGAACTTGCTCTAATCTAAAGCAACCCTTTATTGAATGGAAAAAACTTCTTTTTTCAATAATTCTTCTGGCGTCTGCCCTATCACATCACTGTGAAAATAATCGCGTATAACGCCATCTTGAAGATAGTTGGCGATCGACACCATAATCATCCCTTGATCCAGTGCCAGATAAGCTTTTGCAAGTTCTCCCGTTTCAACATTGACTGAGTCATAGAACCCATACTTGCCAAACATTTTGAAGTTTTTTAAAGCTTTAATGTTCTTTCGAACAGCTTCAGGGGCATAATCCAGGGCAAGGCAATGTTGCGTGTGCTGTTACCGTTGCTCCATCTTTGTAACCTGAGGTACCTAACGGCGTTGCTGCAAACTCACTGTAACCTGCCGGAGTTGCAGAAGGTGAAAAGCCCCATGCGGCATAGCCTTTTTCTTTGGCGTATTCGATCTGCAATTCGACATGACGCTGGTTGTTCAATCCCAAAGCTTGAGTACCCAACTCTTTTTCCTTTATGACCATACCGGGCATAAGAGCTTCAAACATGCTACCTCCCCAGCTTGGTACGAACTTTTTATCCTTGTATACATAACTTCCTTCAAACACATCCACTCCATCGTACTTAACGGATTTCCCTTGAGGAATCTGAGCTTGCCAATCCCATTCTTGAGGTAATGTGCGATACATCTTCCACCAATGATCTTGGGGAACGTCACCTTTCCCAATAGCAATATAACTTCCTACACGGGGTTCTGTATAAAACATCCCATAATGGTGATCCGTCAACGCGCTTTTAGCCACATCGTAACCTCCGCGGAATTGGCCGACTTCAGGATCATATAACGGAGTATAATTCATATTTTTAACCAACTTGCTTGTTTCCCCATGAAGTTCTTCATAGGCTTGCCCAACAACAATTAAACCAGCGGATAACCAGCCATTATCGACTTGAGAAATAAATTGTCCCCAATCTTTCTTAACTGAACCGTCATCTGTGTTATACCAGTTATAGAAAAGGCCGTTCCACTTTTCTAACTTTTCGAGGGAATTGATAGTCGTTTGCAGGCGATGTACAGCTTCTTTCTTTGAAATAATGCCTAACTGTTGCGCTGAAACGGTGCTCATCATATACATGGCGATGTTTGTGGGCGAGGTACTTTTAGCTTCTTCTGTCCCGTTTTCAGTGAGCCGAACTTCATCGTAAGTCAAGCCAGTGTTCTGATCCGTATAGTCCTCAAAATACAAATAGGTCTTATATGCAATCGCTTTCAATTCTGCTCGAAATCCAATTAAATTGCTTGAGTTAGCCGCTGAGGCCATCGGAGTTAAAGCTAGATTAGCGAACAGACAAAAAGTTAAAATGAAGCTGAATATTTTTGCTTTTTTCATGATGTTCTCCCTTCAAATGGATTCGAAACGTTTCGTGTATATGTTATCATAAATTTCCCATTTCCGTAAACAAGAAAATAAAACGCTTACAATTACTGATTATCATAAACATAATATTTAAATATAAATTCGAAACGTTTCATTATCGAGACCACATTAAGACAGAGTTCTAGATTCTAAATTGAGGAGATAAAAGCCTGACTCTATATGAATCAGGCTTAATCCTTTTCTCGTATCCATTCTGGACCGTTCTAAGTTGCTACAACTGTTGTTCCACAATACTCGCAGTCCGTTGATTGCTTGGGAAGCACTTTTGCCTTCGCCCCACACCCCGGGCAACTTACTGAAACTGGCCTTTGTGGCTCTTCTACTTTTTCTTCGACCTTTTCTTCAGCGTTTTCCTTGTCTGATAAATTGATCTCTGTATAGTTTATTGTATTATGACTGCTGTAACTCACGGTGCTGCTATTGGAACTTGAATAAGTATGCGAATTCGCATTCTCACGATCAAGATGACCTCCATAATCTCCCCCATAAAACTTTCGTTCCGGGCCACGCTTTTTCTTAACACGTTTTTTCCTAAGCAATTTAATGCCAAAAAACAAAAATAAAAATTCAATGATAATAACTCCAATTATGCCAAATAGATCTCCACTTTTGTGATTGTCTGCATTGAAAAAAGCAATGGGTATGCCAATTGCATACACCATAAAAATGAGCCCGAAAAACTTCCTCAATCTGATTCCTCCCCAAAAACCAACACCCTATACCTGGCGGTATACACTACAGGTATCTGTAAAAGCTATTAAAGTGTATTTATGTTAGCTACAACTACGAAATTCTCATTGTCGTTCCACAATACTCACAATCCGCAGACAAAGTAGGATATACCTTTACCTTGGCTCCACACCCTGAACAATTCACGGCTACAGATTCTTGAGGTGCCTCGTCATATTTCTCATTATGCTGATCTTCGTAATATTGATTATCATTAGAATCGTAATGATGGTATTGATCAGTGTTAGAACGAGATTTAGGTCGACCACACATTTTAATTCCCGTAACAAATACGATAACCCCAGGGATAAAAAGAATTATCGTACTGATAATGGCCGTTTCTGTTCCCTCGGATATTAATATTAAAGATAACAAGATCGTCAGAGACGAAAGGATAATGAATATAATTCCAAAAAATCTTTTCACCGCGTTTCCTCCTGCAATTTATGATTTGCTTGTCATGATCTGTTGATTGCGCTCTTTCAAACGGAACTTTAACTGGGATAGTTGCGAAGCAAAACGTTCACTATTTACCAATTCCCCTGCTTCGTACTGATTTGCAAGTTCACTGTTCATCAATTCAATGTCCAGCAGGATCTGGCGGTCATTTTTCTCAAGTGAATCCGGAGTGATTGGGTCACTATACTTTACAAGTTCAATTAATGATTGAACGGTTTTGCGCTCCTCTTCCACAGTTAGGACAGGTTGTTGCACCATGGTATGAAGCAATTGCTGTAAAGCTTTTTCGATTAATTGTAAGTTTGCGATTTTTGTATGTTCATCTGTTTCATGACGGCGCACACTCTGAATATAGATCATAATGATTCCGCACAAAATAATTGCGATCGCAATCGTTACCGTGTGTAACAATACGAACCAACGAAGCGCATGATCTGCTGAACCTGTTAACAACGTGTAGATCATCACACAAATTAGATAAATAACCAATACTACACCTAACGCTGTGTAACCTGGAACAAATCGTTTAAACCGATCCATATTTTGCATGATGAACCGTGCGTAGATCCAAATAGCCGTAATCGCTACATAAGAAGCAACGAGATTCATCCAAAAAGAAAACGATAGAAGCGCATGATTAAACAGCGTAAAAGAAACGATTGACGATACTATCATGCATATTAAATAAACGACATCCAAAATCAGGAGATTGCTCCGTTTTACCATCACTATGCCTGTCCTCCTTCTTGCAGATTGTTTCCGCAATCGAGACAGAACTTCTGTCCGGGTTTTACTTCATGTTGGCACCGACTACATTTCAAGCTTAAGCTTGTGCCACAGTTGCCACAGAATTTTGTATGACCGGAATTCATATGGTTACAATTTGGGCATGGGTTAGGCATCGGTTGATGACATTGAATACATTCCAATGCGTTCTCCGCATTATCCGCCCCACATGAAGGACATGCATGGTATTTGTCACCACAGTTAGGACAGAATTTGGTTCCCTTTGGCAAGGCATGTCCACAATTGTTGCAATCTGTTGTTGCTACCGATTTTTCGGCTAATGAATTGCCACATTTGCTGCAAAAAGAGCTGTTCTCCTGATTCGGATGATGACACTGCTTACATATACTTACTGCAGGCGTTTCCTTAGTCGACATCACTTTAGACATCTGGGACATCTCGCTACTGAAAGAACCACCCAGACCAACCCCCATACCTATACCAAGTCCTGCGCCCATGATGTCTGACTGCATGCTTCCTTCATTTTTGGCTGCACCTTCAAGCGTATCAAACGAACGTTCTTGCTGATATGTGTACCCAATAATATCCATCTCAGCTTTGCGCGCCAACGCTTCTCTTAATCGAATGACGGAAGGATCTTCTTCGGGCAGATTGACGTTGTGAATATAGAGGTTGATCAACTCAATACCAAATTCTTCAAAAGTAGAAGCTATTGTGTCTGCGAAATGCCTTGAAATCTCAGCGATATAGGCATTGATCTCCAAAACACTAACTTTTCTATGTATTAGATAGGATGACAACGTGGAGTTAATATTCATGATAATTAGCCCGCGGAAGTAATTAATCATATTAGCTTGGTTAAACTCAGGCAGTGTGCCCACAAGCTTGACCAAAAATTTTCGTGAATCCGAAATTTTAATTCCCATTTGTCCAAATGTTCTTACGGGAACTATAATATTATACTTGGGATCCTGGATCTGAATCGGATTCGCTGTTCCCCATTTAACATCTAATGCGCTAACTTGATTGACATACCAGACTTCTGCTGCAAAAGGTGACTTTCCTCCAAACGGAAGGTTAACGAGTCGGTTCAAGATCGGGATATTCGCAGTACTCAGCGTATGCCTTCCTGGTCCAAACATATCAAGTGCTCTTCCATCCTTAAAGAGAATTGCTTGTTGAGATTGATTCACAATTAACTGGGTCCACGTTCCCAATTCAGTCTCCGGATGTTTCCAAGCAAACACATCAGGTGAGCCATCGTACTTAATTACGTCAATAATCGCCATGTTCAATTCCTCAATTCAGTATTAGATTACTATAATTTACTAAAAAGTTCTTTTGCTAAAACACTGATTCTACACTATTTCCTATATTTAATTATCTTTCCTCTACTTGTTCCATGTTTAGGCATTGATATTTTACCATTTCTAACCTTAATACGCACTAACATAGTTCATTTTTCATATGATATTTTTCCTATATTGACATGTTCATGATAGTAAAAACCTCTTCCATAATGTTAAATAGGAAGAGGTTAACTATATAACTACATGTTGTGAAAAACCAAAATATTAGCTTGAGTATCCACTCTCGATCTTAATCAACGTCCCAATTTTGAAACCACTTGCAAAAGCCTCTTTTGAATGTATAGAGTGAATTTGATCCATCATATCAAACAATATCTCCAACTGTTTAAAGTCCCTCCGAAAGCTTTCTCTGGAATTTTTCGATATAAGTTGTAATTTCCTTATTAATAGATCGATACTCCGAATCTTTAGGAACAATATTCTCTTCTGGTCTCAGGTTACGTAATATAATTCTTCTATTGTTGAGCCCTAGCTCGGGAGTATGCTAAGATAATGGACACCTATTTCTACAAAATTCTATTACAAATCAACCGTACAGAAAGGACACTATGAATCCTTCATCACTGTCATCCAAGTTACAACATATCATTCCGCAGCTGGATCTGCGAAGCTGCCTCGTAAGCGTACGCGGTGAGCTTATGTACGAACACTACCGCAACCGTGAGGCTGCGACCGATATTGCAAAAATCAATTCATGTACCAAGAGTGTGCTGTCCGCACTCATCTGTATAGCGATGGATAAAGGCTTGTTGCCAGAGGCATCAGCTCCAATTTCTACCTTTTTCCCACAGTTGACATCCGATCCTGACCCGCGTAAACCTGCGATTACACTGGAACAACTGCTCACCATGACAGCCGGATTCAACTGGGATGAGTTCGGCGGGCAAAATTCATTCCCTCGCATGACCCGTACCGATCATTGGGTGGATTTTGCGTTGGAACAACGGTTAAGTCATGTACCAGGTACACATATGGAGTACAACTCAGGAGTATCACAGATCCTATCCGCTATTCTGATGCAAAATGCAGGTATGAACGTCGCCGCGTTCGCAGAGCGTTATCTTTTTGACCCACTTGAAATTAAGGACTATGAATGGGAAAGCGACCCCCAAGGTGTACATACCGGCGGATTCGGTCTTAAGATGTTACCCGTAGATCTGCTGAAATTTGGTCAGCTTTTTCTACAGCAAGGAATGTGGGAAGGGGAGTCTCTCATTTCCAATCATCTCGTTACCCGTTCTACGCAGCCATTCATTACAGTCAGCCCACCTAATTACGGCAGTTATGCTTGGCATTGGTGGGTGGATGTCTATCCGAACGAAAGGTCTGACTCCGAAAATATTGCTGCTGAAGACGACAAACCCAATCTCCATTATTATTACGCGCGAGGATTTGGGGGTCAGTATGTATATATTGTCCCAGAGCTCGAACTTGTTACGGTGTTAACCAATGACAAACGAAAGAAAGAGAAACCTCCGCTGGATGTTTTCCCTCGATTAATCGCCCCTGAGCTATGGAAAATGTTATAAACGCAGGCAGTCCTTCTATCCTGTTCGACCAATGCCCCCCCCAACCTTGTGGCCATAACCTGACCATTGGTTGAGGGTTTATTCGTCATGCCAAAGCTTTTTCGATAGCAATTGTTATTGGATACGGACCAGACTCTTGATTAGAGACCACAACCAGTTGTAGATCATAGTCCGGATACACGGAAGACATGAACGACACCCCTGGATCAAACCCCATGACATAAAATTTGAAAATGTCTTCCTCTTTGCGGTCAATCCAGATACCCTGCCCATAATACTCTTCATCCTCTTGATGAGCATGTGGAGTTAATAACTGCTGTGTTGTCTCTGCATTCAACAATTGGTGACCCCATAAAGCATCCCAAAACCGAATCATATCCGGTGCCGTAACATAGGCTCCACCATCTGATCCACCTTTGACAGGAATAGAGAACATATTGGTGTTCCAAGAGCCATCTTCATGATCGATATACCCTAAAGCTGTGTTACGCGGAAGCTGATCTGTTACGAAATAACCAGAGTCCTTCATGCCAATCCTTTTGAAAATGTGCTCTTCCACATAATCTGTAAACGACAGTCCTGAATGCTGTTCCACGATAAGCCCCAGCACAATGAAACCCGCATTGTTGTAGTGAAAACGTTCACCCGGAGCAGACTTCATTGGCAGCTGCTGAAACATGGGCAGAAAGTCACTTAATCGCCGCATCGCGTAGACGGGTCTGTCTTTCCACAATTCTGAAAAGTCATCCATCACTTCTTCATCGAAATAATCCGGAATGCCTGACGTGTGTGTTAACAACTGCTGGATGGTGATTCCTTCGTCCCACAGTGGAAACTCCACATCCAACACATCCGTAAGCTTGGAATCCGCAGACAATTTGCCTGCTTCAATTAGTTGGCATACACTCACTGCCGTGAAAATCTTACATCCTGATGCAATGCCGAACCGTGTATCCACCTGATTGGCAAGCTCTTCACTGCGATTCGCATAACCACGTTTCATATTCAAAAGGGTTTTCCCGGCTTGCTGGAGTAATACAACACCCGAAAAATTCACGCGTTCCATGACTTCTTCTACTTTTGTTGTTAGCTCTACTGCATTCAACATTTTGTTGTTCACCTACTTGTCTATGTATTCATTACATTCTCATTCTTAATTCTTCGTCATATCCTGCATACCTGCCATATTTTCATAAAAAGAAGGATTACTCCCTTATAAAAGGAAATAACCCTTCTTCAGACAACGTAAGATTAAGTTTGACAAAGCATGCTCAAATGCTGTTCAATCACCTGTTCCACTCGTTTTACCGTAAGTCTATCTGGCTGCATTAGGATATGAATGGCGAGTCCATCCACAAAAGCATATAACTTCTCTATTTCCATCTCGGCATCCAGTTCAGGATGTGTCATCCCCTGCTTCTGCAACTCCTCTATCACCCATTGAACCGATCGATACATCCCCTGATGCATCTGATCACTTAACTTTTTTAATTCGGGGTACACCAATAATTTGGCTGTAAACGAAAACCAGACCTCCATTTCCATCATTCTGTCTTCATCCAACGGTAGGAATTGCAAGAGCAGATTCTTCATATCCAGCAGTACAGATCCACTCATCTGTAACGCCTCCACCCTTTTCTGTACCCGTTCTGCAAAAAGATTCATGCAAAAGGCGAACAATTCCGCCTGTGTGGCAAAATAATGACGCATGGAACCTACAGAAAGTCCCGCTTCCTTCGCTATATTCCGAACTGTAGCATGCTCCAGTCCGTGCACTTGAATGACCCGGATTGCTGCATCAGCAACGATTTTCCTTTGAGCTTCATGATCTACGATTTTTGGCATGACAACATTATACAACAAACTTCTCTTTTTGTAATACACTGTGCTATAATCTTTTTAATACATTGTACTAAAATATAAAAACAGCTGTAGGAGAGGAATTCATAAGATCATGCATACAACTACCCCAGCCTCAACACGCAAGAAATTCAGAGTTTTCACCTTCATAGTAAGGTTATTCTGCACAATGCTACTACTGATAGGTGCCGCTTTCCTCTATGAGTGGTTTGCTTCGTCGCAGACCAAAAAGGACTTTCCACCTCCAGGTACACTCGTTCAAGTCGGCGGTTACCAACTACACATTCATAAACAAGGAAATGGCTCGCCGACCATACTTATGGAGGCTGGAAGTGGTGAGACGAGTTTGTCGTGGAGAGACATTCCTGCGGCACTCGCCCAACATGCAACGGTGGTCACGTATGATCGTGCAGGATATGCCTGGAGTGAATCTGCACCTACAGAACGTACAGGTGCAAATATCGTCAAAGATTTACATGCAGCTCTGGAGAAGGAGAATATCCGTGGTCCTTACGTTATGGTAGGCCATTCTCTTGGGGGTATGTATGCTAGACTCTTTGCACAGACCTATTCAAATGAGGTTCAGAGCCTTGTCCTCATTGATGCGAGACCTGAGGATGATGAACGGAACACAAAGACTTTGTTGGAAAAAGCTCAGTTTCAGGGAAACCCGCCTGCCTCCTTGTTATCTTTACTGAAGGTATCTGGAGCTTTCAGATTATTTCCAGACTTTATGCTTGATGGTCTGGTTGCCAAGCAAGATCGGGATACCTTTGTTAATGTGATTGCTACCCCTTCCTATTTTCACGCCAAAGAAGCAGAAGCCCTCCTCGCCCATTCAACAGAAGATGCCATTCGTGGCCAAAGTCTTGGATCAATCCCTGTACGTATCATTGCACGCGGACGTCCTCAAAACTATGCTAGTGCAGGGATTCCAGTTGAAATTGGGCAGAGGCTCGAATCCATATGGCAATCGGGACAGCGTAACATGTTGAATATATCGAAGGATAGTCAGCTCATTGTGGCCACCCGCAGTGGACATATGATTATTCACGATGAACCTGAACTGGTTGTGAAAACAATCCTAGCGTTAATCTCTGGTAAGTAAAAGTAAGATGTTTTTTCTCAGTAGATCCAGGTCTCGTTATAACGAAAGGGCTGTTCCAATAGCCATGTGTATGACTTGGAACAGCCCTTTAAGCAATATATTAAGATTAGTTCTATTTGGTTGCATGCCTCATTTAGCGCAACGCTTGTAGGTCAACCTCAGGACTTCCTGCACTCTTCTTCATTTCACGAGGAGACCTCGTATTAATCAGATAATACAATGTGGCATAGATTGTAGTGATAAACGTGCCAAAAAACAGGCAAAACGCCAGAGAAGGACGGCTTACACTTTCGTGCATCAGTTCAATTAGCGTCTCGCGATTCGTCAGTGCATCCCAGCTATTCAGTCGATATACACGTCCAAGCAATACCCCGTAACTTCCCAAAGCACAGCCAGCCAGTACAAAGATCCAGGATGCCCAGCGTCCAATTCGGTGATAGATCACTTCCTGAAGCTGATACATCGACAGGAATCCAAGCAGGAGTCCAGTCCAGACAAACATTAATACAACACTCAAGTCGTACCAGTAGGTGTAGTCCACTCCATTTCCACCATAATACCGAGAACTTCTTGCTGTCAGATGAACCAAATCCGTAACAATGTAAGAAGAGTTCGGGAAAAATAACAACCACAGCAGCCCACTTACGACTGCAAGCCATGCGGACCCTTTCCATTTCACATCAGATAGCAGATAGGATGCATAAGAGAACACAAAAGGAATCCAGCCCAAAAACAGATTCCAGATCAGGAAGCGGAAATAACGCTGATCCAGCCAATCTGCGGCTACATAGTACAATCCAAGCGTTACTATTGTGACCACACTAAGGAAAATAAATATGCGAATATAATTCAGTTTTCTCAATGATTCTGACCTCACTTGATAAAATTCAAATTAATTTCGAAAATAGCGGATGATTTCTTCCTTGTTCTTTTCAACACGTAAATTCAATCCACGTTTATCCTTTAATCCATACTGCTGTAGTTCATGGCCTGGATCAAGCACCAACGGTTTAGTCGCCACATCAACCAGCAAGTCCATCGTCAATTGATAGGTTTCCCGTAACTTGTCCATCGGCAGAGAAGATTCATACCGTTTAATGAGCTCAATCAGACGTTCAGCATACACGAGACGAACCATACTGTCTGCACTCTTCAATTGTCTTGAGGCAAATTCTGTAATTGCCTTAATTATATTGGGTTCTGTCCGATGTTTGGCAATCAACGCAAGTTCATCTACCGCATCCCAATTCATGATAGACAGCTCGGAACTTAATTGTTGAATTGGAGCTAGAATAAAAAGTGGACACCCGTTAACGGACGGAAGGATAATAAGACTAACGGAGGTGTCCACATGGGAGAACAGCGGCAACGATATAACGAAGAATTCAAGAAACAAACGGTCAAATTCATTCAAGAGCAGACGAAGACACTTGGAGATTTGGCAGAAGAACTCAACATTCCAAAAAGTACGTTGCACCAATGGATGAGTAAGTACCGCGAACTAAAACATGAGCCTGTTGCCAGCGTAGATCGAGTGAAGGAGCTGGAAGCAGAGCTTCAAGAGATGCGCCGGTTGCTTCAAGAGAAAGAGCACACGCTTGCGGATACACAAGAAGAACTGGCGATTGTAAAAAAAGCAGTGCACATCTTCAGCAAACCAAAGAGCTAAGATTTCAGTTTGTGGAAGATCATCGCTCCGAGTTTTCTTTGGAGAAGATGTGCAGAACCTTTCAAGTATCACGGAGCGGATATTACAAATGGCGAATGGGCCAAACCAGCAAGCGACAGAACCGCAAAGACGAGGTCATGAAGCGTATTCGCTATCATTTTTACGACCACCAGATGCGGTGTGGAAGCCCTAAAATTACGTATCTGCTCCATTTAGAAGGGTTGCGAATCTCTTCTCGTACTGTCAGTATATACATGCGTCAAATGAATCTACGTTCTGTGGTCATGCCCAAATATCGCGTTCAGACTACGGATTCCAAACACGACCATCCCCTTGCGCCAAATACGCTGAATCAGCAATTTAAAACGTCCAAACCGAATAAGGTATGGGTTACCGACATCACCTACATTCCTTGCCGAGGAGGTCGTCTATATCTCGCCAGCGTTCTGGATTTGTACACACGTGAAATTGTAGGCTGGCGTCTATATAACCATATGGAAACCAGTTTGGTGATGGGTGCACTGGAGGAAGCTTACAAGGCCAAACGCCCTGCTCCGGGATTGCTCCATCACTCGGATCGCGGCTCTCAATACACGTCAAAAGAATACGTGGAGCAACTAAAATCATACGGAATGGAATCAAGCATGAGCCGCCGAGGAAACTGTTATGATAACGCCTGTATTGAGTCATGGCACAGTATTTTAAAGAAGGAACTCATTTACTGCAACCCTCGTTTTAAGACGCCGGAAGAGGCTTATACTGCCATCTACCAGTACATTGAGTTCTATTACAACCGCAAGCGAATGCATGGCGCGCTAGGGTATCTTTCCCCTGCTCGTTTTGCGATGAAATTTACGGACAAATCCGCAGCGTAGTGTCTACTTTTTTGACATAGGTCCAAATTCGCTCCCCTATCCATTGTTCCTCTAACTCTTGGGGTACGTCCCATCGCTTATATTCTGCATACACACCTTCTCGATGCATTTGTATAGCGCTCCCGTAATGTTTGACGAACAAATCCTTTGCTACACCCCGATCGGTCTCTTCCATCTTTAACCACCACCATGCCTATTCCTATTTGTGCGTACGCTTTTATCCATACACAATACATAAATTTACTACTCTCCAAGCATACTAGAATCATACCATTTACCAAAGGAGAATCAAATTTACAATGAATCCAAATTCCATGAACCCTCAGAATGTAGTACAACCCACATTAAATGCTAATCCAAATGTCACCCCTAACATGAATCATGGCGGCCATGAGATGTTCGATGTGCATGAGATTCTGTCCTCCACCATTAACGTGCTGGATCAATACATGATCTTTCGTACTTTTGTGCAGAGCCAAGAACTGATTGGCATTCTGGACCGACAGTACAACTTCATATTATCCCAGTACAATCTGACAGCAGAGTGTTTTGCATCTGGACAGAAGCCTCATCAAGAGACAGCTACCTATATGATCCCCAACATGGTACCACCGGTATATGGCCTTAAGCCATCAGCACCGAAAAAACCAAACCAGAGCTTGGCCGATGTAAAGGATGCCGGGATTAGCGGTCATATGCTGGGACTGATCAAGTCACATGCGAGTCTGCTCGGCATGTCCTGTAGCGAGATCACAAATGGAACGGTTCGCCGAGTCATCGCTTCTCAGATCCAGCATTTTATCGAGATGGCCTATGAAATTTTCATGTTCCAGAATAAAAACGCCTATTACCAAGTACCTCAACTCACCCCAAGTGATACACAACAGATGCTTCAGGCATACATTCCAGCAACCGGAGCACCTCAGATGCCTAATAGTAATAAACCACTTCATTAATTAGAAAATAAAGTACGAATACCTAGAACAGTCTCTTTAACCCTTTCGGGTTTTAGGGGCTGTTCTTTCATTATTTGTAATCATTTTCCTACTGAAGACACTTGATTCGCTTACCAGAAACTGGTTTAATCAAAGACAGAACTTACATATTCAACATACGGATCATACATATAAAATACGGTAACATGCGGTTATAAGAAAATTCAAATAGCTTTTTCTTCATTATCGGGAGGTATACAAATGAGATGGAAGCAACCTACTAAACTTGGTTTACTGGCTATGGCTCTCGGCTGTACTGCCATTGGCGCAATAATCACACCTTCAACAACACTGGCTGCACCTGTTCCCGCTTCCAAAACGGTGTATCATCAATTCCAAACCTATCGAACAGAAGCAGTGAAGTCCACAGAAAGTCTGGTTAAAGCGCGTAAATACCTGATGAATCATATCGATAAAGTCAGCCCTTGGCAGGCCACATTAATGACGCTGCAACTGGAGAACATGCAGAACGTGAAATTGGCTGATATGGATTACCAAATGTATACGGAACAATTTCAACAGGCCATATCTCAAGCCCATGAACAACTTGGTTACGAACAGAAGCTTACATATAGTCGTCTGCTCAAAGAAATTAAAGATCCGACAGCGAAGAAACTTCTGCAGGAAGCTTCTGATCTCGGGTTCAAACTGGAAACCAGTGAAGGTTTGTATTACCCCATCATCAATTATGAGATATACAAAAAGTTCAAACCTTTTGTTAAGGCTGATATTGCTGCGTACATTGATATTATGGCTACCGAGTCCAACCAAATGACGACTTCAGATGGTGGCATTATCATCTCTTGGAACGAATTAATCCAGCGTGCATTGGAGAAAGAAGCCTTTTTGAACAACTTCCCGAATTCCAATCGCACATCAGCAGTGAAGCAAGGGTTATTTGTGGATTATCTGTTTTACGGAAGTGACAACACGCCTGCTTATGATTGGTACACGGACGAAGAAATCCGCACCATGGACCCTGAGGTGAAACAAGCTTACGAGAAAGCTTTGGCTAAGCGTGAGCCCAATAAGGAGAGTGTTATTCTGGACACTATGGAAAAGATTTTACTGGTTCTCAATCAGAACAGTGATGAGCTTACACCTGAAGTCAGAGCAATCATTGAACCTGTTCAACAACAATTTGCCCGGGAATAATTGGATGCTGAATCGCAAAATGTGAATGCCAAAAAAGCGGCAGTCCTCGAGAAAGAGATTGCCGCTTTTAAGTTTACATATCAAGTCCTTACGTTTGGATCAAAGAGTTGAGGTGTCTATTGATGTAAGTTTGTTTGGATTTACGACGAGATAAACGCCCTCAATCCTCTCTCTGGAAGCGTCCAACTCCAAACAGAGTACCTCGGACAACTGCCCTTCTTTCATCAATGCGAGTTGAAGCTCGCCATTGATCCACATGGGCACCCATTCTCTTTCACGCAATCGCGTAAGGACTCGCCGTGAGGTCAGGAGTGCAAGCACACCTTTGTGAACGTTCATTGTTCTCATAACCGTATGCACAACGCCACCGCCATCTGCTGTAAATACAGGCTGATCCGCCAGTAACTCAAGCATGGCAGAGACGTCATAACGAAGGAAAGCCGTTGTAAAACGGCTCAGCAATTCACCCTTGGCTATCATATCCGCATCACTCTGCTCGATCGGTGGAAGTTTTTCAGGCAAGTTCCGTCTGGCACGGCTAAAGATTTGACGGCAGTTGCTCTCCGTTTTGCCCAGCCAATCCGCTATTTCGGAATAATCATATCGGAACGCTTCACGAAGGACAAAAACAGCCCGTTCCATGGGCGATAGACGCTCCAACATGACCAGATAGGCGTAGGAGATCAGCTCTTTTTTCTCCATCGTTTCCTCTGGCATGTTCGCCTCTTCACTGTCACCCATCGGCTCTGGCAGCCACTCACCAACATAACTTTCCCTCTGATTACGGGCGGAATTTAGCAGATTCAGGCTTCGGTTCACAACCAATCTGGCGATGTAGGACTTGGGATTACGAATATCCTGAGCAGACGTGCTCTGAATCCCTGCAAAGCAATCCTGCACAATATCTTCAGCTTCTACCACACTGCCCAACATGCGATAAGCTATTGAAAATGCATATTTTTTATAACGAATATACAACTCACCAACATCCAGAGAAGACACTTCTGGCTCATTGGCGTGGAAATTAGAATTCATAAGAAGCCTCCTCTGGCATGAGTGCGTGTATTTCTAGTTAAAGCAACCCGGATACATCCCAGTTGTGATCGCAATCCGGTTCCAGTTGTTAATCGTGTTAATGGCCAGGATCAGATCCACCAATTCGGATTCACTGAAATGTTCACGTACCTTATCGTATAACGCAAGTGGTACACCGTGCTCAGAGATTTGGGTCACCGCTTCAGCCAACTCCAGCATAACACGTTCTTGATCCGTGAAGAAAGGCACTTCACGCCACACACTTAGCAAGAGAATATGATCCGCATAATCTCCCAGTTTCATCAGATCTTTGGCATGCATATCGAGACAAAAGGCGCAGCCATTAATCTGGGACACCCGGATTTTTAACAGCTCATACAATACTTTATTTTCAAATTGCCCGGATATATATTGCTCCATCGCCATCATCGCTTTAAAAGCACCTGGACTCGCTACTCTGTAATTCGTTCTTAAATTCATTTCTCATTCGCCTCCGTCATTTGGGTTACATACTGTAGACAAATGACGGCCGGGATCTGTGACATTCTTTGCGAAAATCTTTTATGCCCACAAGAATGGTTGCTCAACTAACGAATATTCACACTGCAAATTCTAAACAGTAAACCTCCATAAAGCCATCAATCAGTAAAAGAAATAACATAATTAAAGGTTGTTCTTTTTTTCTATAAATAACATCAAACGTAATGTAAATTCGAAAATCTCCGTATTCATGTACGGTTTTTGCTGCAGCGTTTGTGATTTTAACCAAAAGTAGGTTTGATATATTGATACTTTGACCAAAAGAGTAGTAACATACGGCTAATCAAGTTAACTTTTCTGACATGAAAAGAGAAACGTTAATCATATCGGCAAGGAGTGTTTCCTATGATAACTTCCAACGCAAACCGTAATGTGACGTCCGAATTGCCTAGAGGCTGTACGTTCACCGCTGAAGACTGGCATGTATTATCCCAATATTGGTACCCGGTAGCCCAAGCAACCGAAGTAACAGACAAACCCTTGGCTGCTCAATTACTCGATGTGAAGCTTGTTCTTTATCGCAGTAATGATCAGGCTGTGGTAGCCAAGGATCTTTGTTTTCACCGCGGGGCTCCACTTAGCAAAGGCTGGGTAGAAAATGGCGAGATTGTCTGCCCTTATCACGGTTTCCGTTATAATTGTGAAGGAAAATGTACCGCAGTGCCTGCGCACCCAAGCTCCAAGATCTCGCCTAAGCTCAAACTCATTGTGTACCCGGCAGTTGAACGTTATGGCTTAATATGGACCACTTTGGCAGGAACGGAAGAACAGATCCCCTCCTTCCCTGGATGGGATGATCCGGATTATATCAATATTTTGCCACCCAACTTTGACATTGCTGGTTCCTCTGGACGACAAATGGAGGGATTCCTGGATGTATCCCATTTTGCCTATGTGCATACCAAAACGTTTGGTGACCGAAACAACACAGAAGTCCCCCAATACAAGGTGAAACGCGAAGGTAATGAGTTACTGGCCGAGTATTGGAGTACAGTGAGTAACTATGGTAAAGGGCAAGATCTTGTTGCACCTGAGGGTTTCCAATGGCTGCGCGAGTTTCGAGTGTTCCCACCTTTTGCGGCTTCTCTTACGGTACATTTCCCAGGTGAGGACAAGCTGAATATTCTGAATTGTGCTTCGCCGATCTCTGCCCGTTATACACGTCTATTCTGTCCAATCACACGCAACTTTGACAAAGATGCTCCGATTGAAGACACAATCAAGTTCAACTTGCAGGTATTTGAAGAAGACCGTGAGATGGTCGAGTCACAGAAACCGGAGGATCTGCCCCTTGATCTGCATGCCGAGGCCCATATTCCCGCAGACCGTACTTCGATTGCTTACCGTCAATTATTAACGGAGCTTGGCTTGGGACGAAATTACACGTCATAAGTAGATAGTATATAAATACAAGGTGTGTATTCAAATTAAGCTATCGAGTTAAATGTGAGCGCCTAAAAAGTCTTGAAGTACCATCCTGCGGACTCTGGGGGAATGGGTTGAAAATTTTCTTAGGAACTCAGGACATCTTATTTGGCCTCTAGGTCCTCATTTAAAATTGTAAGGAACTCCAGACATGTTATTTCCCATAATCCCCGATATAAACACATCAAACGGCTATTTATTCTGATATAAAGTGTCTCAGATTCTTTAATTTCTGGGCACGCTTCAAATCCTTGATTAAGACGCCTACGATTCGTTAACACTCCATGCTCCGGACATGTTCAGGTATGCATCGGCTTTCAGCAGGTTTGAAGACACCTTTAATCAAAAAAAGAAGCGTTCCTTTGCGGACGCTTCTTTTGCTATACCTAATTCAACTGAGTTACCTATGTGTATTAGATAAACCTTGCCTACTAAAGTTCATCTTTCCTCTTGATTATTCGTATTCACAGGAAGCTCTCTATAATACGGGCAACCCGGTTCGTGGATAATACGTGGATCAACCCAAGTGCCCCAGTAAGGAAGACGGTTTACGTAAGGTTGCATATTGGGCTGAGTATTTGGTTGCATGTTGGGTTGTGTGTTTGGTTGCATATTTGGCTGTACATTAGGCATTACGTACGGCTGATGATTCACATTTGGAGCACTGTTAGAGATGGGGGCAGTGGAAGTCATACAATCTGCCGGCGGGCCAATAATCACTGTTTTTTGAATGGGAGCCAGCGCTTCTTGAACTTTTTTCTCATCTAGACAGTACGTATAAGCCAGAAGTTTGGTAGGTGTAAGTCGCAAGATGTCTGAGCCGAATATCGCTTCAGGCACCGGTGCATCGAAGATCGCCAGTAGATGCGTTTGATCTGCAGTAGCCACTTCATAATGCCACCAGCCTTGAGGTACATTCGCCACTTGCCCCGGAGTAATCGGGAAATGAAGCAACTCATTGGTAAACGGATTGATGAGGGACACGACGGCAGAACCGCTGGTGCAATACACCAGTTCGGTTGCATTCTGATGAATATGAGGTTCAACCACATTGCCCGTGTTGAGGAAAATATCCAGTAAAGAAGTATTGCCCAGTGTGTTTAACTGCTTGATGGAAAGAGAGTTAATATAGTTGTTCTCATCCTTCTTGAATAACGGGTTATTGCTCAAATCGTAAGTAAATTCGGTGGTTGGTAAAGTGTAATCCATGTATGAGGTTGCCAAAATAAAACGCCTGCCCTTCGCTCTCGGTTTAGGTCATAACCTATATGCCAGCTTATGCCCAGCGCCCAGATACGTGAGCCCATTTCCGCCAATTTTTCATCGCACAACAAATATCCCTGACTCAGATACACGGAGCCGGGATATTTGGTTATTATAATTCTTCTTCGTCGGAGATGTCCTCCCAACTGATCCCTAGTGGAGTACTGTCCAAATTTACACTCTGAAGCCAGGTCATTCGCTTGACTATGTCCGGCATTCCTTCGATTAAACTATTCGTTATACTCAGATAACGCAGTTTCTTCAACTGCGCCAGTTCGGGTGGGATTTCACGAATGCCAGAGTAACTTATATCCAGATTCACAAGTTCACTCAATTCGCCAATCTCGGCCGGAATATGTTTCAGACCAAGATTCGACTTCTCCTTTGGCTTCCACCCGGTAGGAACATGATAAGAACTACCGCAATAAATTCTAAGCTCTCGAAGTTGTTTCAATTTTCCAATGTCTTGGTGAATACCTTCTAAATCCGCCGTCATGATCTCCAATTCTTCCAAAGATGCCAGTTCAAAAAGGGCTGGAGGAAGCGTATAAACATCCTGCTCAAAAATCGTCAAACGTTTCAAGTATTTCAATTCCCGAATTCGTTCCGGAATCTCTTTCAAGAAATGTGAACTAATATTCAGCACATCGGTCTGATGCCTGATTGCATCCTCCAACAGTCGATGAATATCTTTCTGACGATCTAACTCGAAGAACAAACCTGGAATACGCTCCATTAGCTCAATTGCTTCTTCTTGTGTAATGTGCATGCCATACATATGCTCATGAGCAACCGTGTAGAAGTAATCGCTCCCATCCTCTTTCAGAAAACAAAGATCGTCCGGCAATGACGGATATAACCAGTCATGAAAGCGATTGGCTTCCTCCTTAAGGACCTGCCCGGAATCAGGCGTGCAACGATATATGTAATAGATGCCCTCTGAGTACATAGCGCCACTTTGCATCATCATTTCTTCCATCGTACTCTTTTCAATCAGATACGGCTCAAGTCTCTGTAACACTTTGGCAACCCTCTCAGGTGTATCTCCCTCGACATACTTTCGGTCAACCAGCATAAAACGATTTGTCTTCTCGATCAATTCGTCAATCAACAGTTCATAGGCAGTTCCTCTTGGATCGGTGTGAAAAGCTACGGCTACCATATGCTCCCCCTCATGACTCTATATTCATTATTCTTCAATCTGCTGTATCACCTGAAACCACTATGGCATAGGCTGATATCATCAATCCAGTTATTGGAGGCTTGTTACATGGCATACGGTCCTGGTTCAGTGTCATCCCCGCAACTCGCGGGTTATCCTTACCCTTATTATCCACCACCGCCACCGTACCCTTATCCTTATCCCTATCCATACCCGCCCATCGTTCCTGTTCCACTGCCATTTCCGATCGGTGGCCCTTGGTGGCATGGTGGCTATCCCGGCGGTGGTTACCCCGGTGGACACCCTGGTCATTTCCCAGGAGGTGGCTATCCCGGTGGACCTCACGGTGGTCCAGGTGGTCCAGGTGGACACGGAGGACCTCCAGGCGGAGGATTTCACGGACATCGTTTTTTTCAGTGGTAAACAAGTGATTCATTCAAAGTCCAGGTTCAGATCAGATAAAGAAGCTGCTTCAGCAGCTTCTTTATTCATCTAGAACTATCCTCTAATCGTTTAGATTTAATATGTGATGTCATCCATCACCTTCAGATTTCGGTTCGTCATGCTGAGGAGATCCGTGAAGGTAGGTGTAAGGTAATAAACAAAGTCCGGATCATGCACGTACATAATAATCTGTCCATACGTCCCTTCCTCCGTTGGATCGAAATCGAGCATCAGATACAGTGAACCTCCCGCGATCGTTGCAAATGGAATCCATGGTTTGTGGAACAGGTACGGCTTAATCTCAGGGTCCAACCGGCTGATCTCTTCCGCAGAATAATACTCTTCCAGCTTCTCATCCACTTCACAGAAGTATTGTTTGGTCTCTCGAATCTCTTCCAATGACATCATATAAAATGGCGTACAACGCCCAGCCTCAGCATCACCCGGGTACAGCACATGCAACCCATAGCCACTACCGTCTTTGCCTTGGTAAAAGGTACGAAAATCGCCAGGCAGCCGGACGCCATACTCCTTTTCGAATAGATCCAGACTTTCCTCGGATGCACCTTCCCGATGTTGATATTCTTCAAACAATTGCCGAATCTCGTGATCCTGTATTTTCTCATCCAGCAAGCGATTCAGCTCGTCAATAAGTACGTTTAATGTTACATTCGATTCCGGTTTCACTAGACCTCCCCTTTCTTAGCTCCGCCATTCTCTTCTTGCACATATTGATGATAGCCCCAAAACGCTTCTTCTTCTCCGCCACCTTCGATCAGGATCATGACTGCGTAAGATAACAAATTAAGCCATTGTTCCATCAAAACTACCTGCTCGTCCGAAATGAGGTTGTTGCTGCGAAGCATACCCTCAGGTTCAACGGCCCAGGCACGGGCCATGTGAGTAATTCCCCATAGACATGCCATGACTTCCCGATCCAGTGAAGGCCGTGCAAGTTCTGGTGCCAGAACCCGCAGTATCTCCATCAACTCATGAAAATTCCCTTCAATCAATTGTCCGCGGAAGGGCCGCAGACTGCCAATAAAACCGTTCTCCATCTTGGGATGACTCAGATCATCATAGGATAAGGAGTGACATTTTAATAACGTTACAGCCTCTTCACGTTCCATTCGTTCACCCCTTTACAGGTTGTCATGCTGCCTCACCAGCGCAGAGGTTCTTCTCCACGCCAAAACACATACCGCTCCAACTCACGAAGAGTGCCTGTACCTATCCCGTACTCGTCCATTTCTTCGGAACAAAGATCAAGCACATGCAGCATGCCACCATATGTGCCAACTGCCAGCTTGGACTGCCCTGGCGATACGGCGAGAGAATAGATGGTACTTCCCACAAAATGACGCCATACTTCCTTACCCTCGCCATTTACACAATATAGATAACCATATGCATCCCCCAGCACCATGCCTGCCTCTATTTCCACCGCTGCATACACTCGTGCATTCTCATCCATGACCGGCCAATCTTCCTTCGTTTCGTTACCTGCGATTGATTCCAGCAGAACCTGTATCGTGACCCCGTTATAGAAATGACATGCGTTAAACCAGACGGTCTGGTTATCACTGGTGAATGCCGCATAATGAGGATAGCTTGATTCTGGATAGAGGGAGTATGTCTTGATCAGCTGACGGTCCATCACCATATGATTGCTTCCTTGGCTACCATATGCAATCCATCGACCATCCCGAGAGACCGCTGCATGTCCCATGTCTAACTGTGTATCCTCTAGCTCATATTCTTCGATCTCTGCCAGATCGGGATGAAGCAATGTCACTTGATCTTCCGTTACCAGATATATCCCGTATCGTGAATGTATAAGTAGTGCCCTGCCTTCATCCATAGGTATAAGTCCCTCTAGTGTACGTTCGGGATGCTCACAATCAGCAAGTGATTCAATTCGAGGTGAGGACGACTGTATCCGGGATTGAATATCTACCCAACGATATGTCGCTATCTCTTGTCCTTCCAACTTGCGATCTGGCTGACGAATGACACGAATCCCATCCGGTCCTGCAAGCGCATAGTCCAATCCGTCTGATGAGCAGCCTGCAAAAGTATATGAAGAGATCAACTGCCACCCCTGCTGATCCATCGTATATATCTGACTATTCTCCGTGAAAATCCCCGTATTACATACACACGTTTCCTCGTTCAGATAACCTACAACATTGACCGCCTGCATGGAAGCCTGAAACGTCTCATTCAGTGGCCACGTCGCTGCTGGCAGCTCACGTCGGAGCACCTCCAAGTCACCGTGGAGATTGGCCTGTCTCACCATATGGAATACTTTAATACTCATTCCGTTTCTGGAGTCTCCCTCCAGCTCGGATTCATCCGGTTGCTCTCCCTCCATGCTTCTCTGGACAAATGCATTGACATCCCTTGCATAACGCTTGCCTTCATTGCGCCATTGTTCCGCGATGTCTTCCTTTAACCAACTCATCTGTTCCCCTCCACTCTGCATCTATTCATATGCCGTACAATGATGTGCCTGCAAGAACAAACTGATTTCGTTATCCGTTGCCTCCTCCGCACCATTCTTTTCTTCATAGAACAGGGCAACTTCTCGCCCAGTTGCATAGTTAAATCGTAAATATCCTCCCATCGACACCATGAACATCTTGCACATGTACTCATTCTCCAACACAGCATCCCACTTAAATTCTGTTTTGCATGTATTAGCGAGTTCCTTCATAGAGCTTCCCTGTTCCGTCCCTGAAAAATGGTAAAACGTATGTTTCCGAAGCTCATTCCACGGTTCAAAGTATAGTGGCGTTATTGGATTATCCTGATGGTAATACCCACAATAGATCCGGTCCAGCGTTTCGCCAAATTCAGTCTCCGAGCATGTCCATAAGGTGATATTCTCATCATGACGCGGTAGCCACAACAGCCCCTCAACTTCCGGATGAACAGCAAGGAAATCTCCATCTACAGAACTGCCGATGGAGATGCACTGTTCAAGTTGATGCTGACTTATAGGCGAATCATCCGTATGTATCCAAAAATCATATTCAACAAAAGGCTTCAGCACTTCCGGGTCCGGCCTCTGCACATTCATCCATCCCGTGTATGTACCCTCTCCGTATTGTTCAATCCAGGTCCGGTATGACAAAGGCAGCGAGATGGCGTGCTGTTGTTCAAAGTGATCCAGTTCCTCTGTTGGAACCGGCTTAAGTACACGGGATACGATATACATTTGTCGACATCTCCCATCTCAGTTTGGTTCATTCGTTTTCAGGATCTAAGCCAGTTCTTCCTGTACAATGTCAGTCCATACGCCTTTACGATTCAGAATTCGAATGGCAAAGGCATCATATCCATCACGCTTGACCTGATCAAAATGCATGCGCTCTCCCGTAATCAGTTCATATGCACCATTTTCATCTACATCTTCGCCAAACTCTTCATCCCAAGGCACATTGTAGTAGGCCGTCAACTCTACTTCAAAGATGTCCTCTCCTTCAACATCCAGGTAAGGACGAAGGGGTCTGTCATGTAGTGCTTCTTCCGAATAGGTCTCACATAACATGGCATCATATCCATGCTTGGCGGCATCAATAAGCAGATAGCGCTCACCCGTGACCGTATGCTCCGCATATACAAGAAGCGGTGTCGAATCATGCCAGGTAATCAGATCATCTTCGGTTAAGTCACCATAATAAAAAATATGGAATTTATCATGACCATCACTCATTTGAAGTTTGCCTTTCCACTCCACTTCCTCGGAATTAATGTCGTTGTCCTTACTTGTCAAACCTTCCAGATAAGCAGGTCCGTGTTGCACACCATACTCATTCATCATCTCGCCTCCGATTTGTTCATTCGAATAGTAACTACTTTGTGCTCCTCATCCACCGTCAGTTTCACATCGATGTTTAGCTTGTCACGGAATAGCGCCGTAATATTGATATAAGGATCGCGGGCAGCTTCACTACTACCGCCACTGTTACGGCTCATTCCCTGATGAATAATGGATTGTACGAGCTGTTTATCTCCCTTGCCAGTGTTATCGTAGGAGTAAATCACCTGCCCATCCTGATCATACAGATTCAGAACGGTTCTAAAATCATTGGCGTTCTCGTACTTTTTCTCGGTCTGCACATAGGCGTGGTCCGTGTGTTCATAGTTTACAGTACCTTCCAGATACGGATTGTCCCCACCGGGCTTCACTTCATACTCCCGATAGGCCAGATTAAACAGGTATTGGATATGACTCATATCGATCCGGTAATAAAACTGACGGTTATCCTCTTGTTTATCCATCGCTGCAAAACTGTTAATCAGCGGCCAGGCTTCATAGGACTTCCCTTTAACATCAACCGCGAGAGCATAGTCAGATAAGACTGTCTGTTTTTGAAATATGCCATAAGTCTGTAAAATAAAATAAGCAGGAATCATCAACATACCCAGAATGATTGCAAAAATAGTTAATTTAAATCGTAGTTTCATGTCTTCTCTCCTTGCGGCGTTAACTCTTCAATTTCATTCTCATCCAGTCTTGTGCTGAAGCTTTGACAGTGTACGCACAACCACATCCCTGTTCTTTGCATCCTTGATATAAGCCGGAATACTATGTGAAGCCGTTCGTATAGGCATATTTCCGTATTTCACACGCAGATCTGCGGAGACATAAGCGATGAGATAATTCAGATGCTCCCGATTCACAGCCCATATTATTTTCCCTCTGAAATTATCCAGGAAGTATAATTCCAGCCCGAACACAGGATCTTTCCCTGCACGAATCTCGGAAAAACACCTTTGGTATGTCGGCTTGGCGTGTAATTCAACCTGATTAACAGAACCACAATGCGGACATTCCACATGCGTTGATCGGTGAGACGTCTTCTTCTCGTCTGTGACTTCCACGTTGAACCAGCGTTCACATACAGCACAATTCCCCTTGGCTTTATATTGATACACTGGTTCTTCAAAAGCTTGAGCGTAACATTCGAAACACTTCCATCCCAGTTGATCATTCTGTTGTTCAATCGAAGCGTGCCCACCGCATTTGGGACATTTCACATCAATCCGCTCTCCCCGTCGAAGAACCGAATAAAAACTGTACTTATACGCACCTTCATCTTCGAAACGTTTCATCCTGTATCCACCCTTCTCCTGGACTATGACACACACCGCGTCAGAATACTCAACATTTACCAATCCATCTCTCTAAAATTATATGAAACTCCGTTCCTCAGCACAAGAATTGAAGGAACAATGTTGGAAATACGTCTAATACGACATACCCAAGTGTGTGCCTCATCACACCCGTCCCCACCTCAATAACGTAATCTATAACTAAATAACTACTGAAATGAAAGAAAACCTGCTTTTTAGATTGTGAAAAACATCACTTGAGTAAAGGTTGTGCAACTATGTTTTCCTTACTGAATGTATATAAATGGTCACTCGTATTCGCTATATTCACAGCAACTCTCTCTCACTGTAGTTCCACTGATACGGTTAAACCTGTTCACCACGATGAAGTCTCCTCCTCCTCTGCGATCAGTCAACCCCCGGTGGACCCGATCATTCGCAGAGAAGGTACTACGGTATATATTGAAATGACGGCCCAGGTTACAGATATCGAAATCTCCGAAGGCGTAATCTACAACGCTTGGACATTTAATGGTACCGTTCCCGGACCCGTCCTAAGAGTGACCGAGGGAGATACCTTGGTGTTCACGTTGAAAAATAAAGATTCCAGCCTGCCTCACTCCATGGATTTTCACGCTGTACATGCTGCTCCAAGCAGCAAATTTATTGATGTTATGCCAGGCGAGGAAGGTACGTTCACATACCCAACCTCCTCACCCGGTGTATTTATGTATCATTGTGGAACCAAACCGGTCCTTGCCCATATCGCAAACGGGATGTACGGCATGATTATTGTGGAACCCAAGGCTGGATACCCTTCTGATCACTTGGTAGATCGTGAGTATACCCTTGTTCAGAGTGAATGGTATAAAGAACATGATTACGAAGCTTTTTTGAACGGGGAACCGGATTATGTCGTATTTAACGGCAATGATTATGGATTAGTTAAACATCCCCTGTTAGCCAAAGTAGGAGATACGGTGCGGATCTATGTCAGTAATGCCGGCCCCAATGAAGTCTCATCCTTCCACGTTGTAGGTACAATTATGGACCGTGTATATACCGATGGGAATCCACGCAACATCCAGTATGGAATACAGACGGTTATGCTCCCCGCAAGTGGTGGAGCTGTCGTAGAGTTCACCGTGACAGAAGAAGGCGATTATGCGATTGTAACCCATCAGTTCAACCATGTAGCCAAAGGAGCTGCCGCTGTTCTGCGTGTGACCAAGGATGGTACTGATCATGGTGGACCCGCGATGTCTCACTGAGACATGACAATAGATAATGGCTATACCTATCCTGAACCATTCGAGGTGATTAAACGATGATCTGTACACACGAAGCGAAGGTTGCCTGTTTCTCCAAAGTATCTCTGTTCCAGCATCTTGATCCATCCGAAGCTGCCTTGTTGATCTCCCTTCTGCATACCCGCAAATATAACAAAGGCGAAGTTGTCGTCCAGGAGGGAGAACGCTCAGATACGCTTTATGTGGTTCATCAGGGATGTGTGAAGTTATCCAAATACAATGAAAATGGCAAGGAACATATTATCCGGTTTCTGTTTCCCGGCGATTTCTTCGGACAAGATTCCCTGTTACACCAAAAACCACATGCCGCGAACGCCGAAGTTCTGGAGCCTTCAGCCATCTGCTCTATCAGCAAGCATGACTTTGACCAATTACTTGAACATAATCCGAAACTTGCTTATCATTTCCTGCTTGCCATTTCCAAGTTGCTCCGTGAAACCGATGAATGGAATAGCTCGCTAAGTGCGATGACAACGGAACAGAAGATTGCCAAGTTGCTATTGTATTTTCATACCCGAAATCATGCAAAGCATGAGATCCGCCTGCCTGTTTTCAAAAAAGATATGGCTCTGCTACTCGGGATCACACCCGAAACACTTAGTCGTAAACTCGCCATAATGCAAACTCAGGGACTGCTTCAGGTTACAGGGAACTGCATCCTTATTCTTCAACTGGAGCAGCTTAGGGAAATGGTTCCGTACTGAACTAAAGATTATTTACACTAACACCACGATGACAGAATAACCTTCCCATCACTGCTAACGTGTGAATGATTAGTTCAACTCATATAGCTTTTGGACAAGTATTATATTTCACATTGGATGTGAGTATCATCACAGTGTCACCTAGCATTACAGTATACAGTTAAGAAAATATCTTCAGGAGGTTTATGGGATGAATACGGTTGTTAAATTGGACAAACAGATCATTATGCACAAAATGCAGGAGCTCTGTTCACTGCTACTACAGGATGAAGGCTACAAAGAGATGCGGGAGATGATTGATCAGTTTGCTGCAGATGAGCAAGCCACAGCCCAGTATGAGCGTTTTATGGAAAAACACCAGGCACTGGAGGAAAAAGAACGGCAGAATATTGAGTTGCTTGCCTCTGAAATTCAGGTGTATGAAGAGGAAGAACGTGCTCTTTATGATCATCCCCTCATTCGTCGGTTCATCTATGCACAACGCGAGTTCAGCCAGCTGCATCAACAGATCAGTCACTATTTCACGAAATCCGTGGAAATGAACCGTCTACCCCAAGCGAATGAACTGGGTAAAGAAGCTTGCGGGTGCGGAGGCAGCTGTTCCAGCAACCACTAAGAACGTCCTTTGTTTAATAATAAAAAGAGTATCCGATCAGAAACCACTCTGTTCGAATACTCTTTTTATATAAATCAACTAATATCTACACGACAATGTAGGTATGTAGAGGACAGTGACTAGCAACTGGTTCTGTCATCTACAGATCCAACAACAGCGATACGAGCAATCCCATGGATGCAATCAAGCCCACAACTGGCCCGCCCTCTTCAAAGGCTTCAGGCATCATCGTCGAGCAGATCATGGCAATGATTCCACCACCTGCAAATGCACCAATCGCTGCACCCATCTCCTCTGGAAGCTGTTCCAGAAACAGATATCCACCCAAAGCCGCAAGCGCGGAGATCAATAGTACACTCAGCCACATTAATATAATTTTGCCACGACTGTACTTGCCCTGTAGTCCAACCGTACTGGACAGACCTTCAGGAATGTTGCTGACAAAGATCGATACCACCAGCACCACACTGACACCGTTGCCAGCCAGCAAGCTGGCTCCAAGCATGATGGATTCCGGGATAGCGTCCATTACCGTGCCTGCAAAGATACCCAGGCCGCTTTGATTCGAGTCTCCTGACCTTCCCGAGCGTTTACGCCCTGCCCCTCCCTTTGCAGAAACGAGCAAGTCAAACAGCGTATATACGACGGCACCCGCCGTAAATCCAATGGCTGTAGGGATAATCCCTCCATCATTCAGCGCATCTCCGAGTAGTTCAAAGGTAGCTGCCCCGATTAATGTACCTGTCCCAAAAGCCATAATCCAGCCAATGACTCGTTTGGGAATCTTCAGAAACAATGCTGCGAGTGCGCCTATGACAACCGCTGAGGCAGAGATGCCGCCCCACATGAATGCAGTCCACATCTGGGCCGACCCCTCTCAAGTTCAATTATGTTCTATCATTCCATTAACCTTGGCTGACGAATCAAAAACATTCCTGCGACGTTGTGACCTATATCACCTGCTGTGTTCAAAAATCACGCTATGATGAAATGATGCGAATTACAATAGAATAGACCACAGCAAGAACTGCACGGCTCCAATAATTTCGATGATACCAACCTTCATAGGGCGGAGTGTCCTGCCTGCATAGATGAAGGTTCGCACAGCGGAGTAGACATACGCCAAAGACATCCATGGATATCCTATCACCATCGGTATGATGATTAGAAGGATATGTACCATGCGAGTTAGCATCAGCCAACGCTTATTCGTTCGCTCTCGAAAGACCGATTTCACAAAGAACGTACTTCCTGTAAAATGTAAGAAAGAAAACAAAACTACGATCGCCATTCCATAGTCCCAGTGCCCGCTTCCTACGAGATAAGCAGCTGCTCCCCCTAGAGAAAATACGAGCATGGCACACAGGTCATTGGTAAGCGAGCGTTCTACTTTGTGTCTCACATGCCAGATGTTCACCAGCAACAAGCCAGCCAGTACCGGGCCAAAGAATAACAGTGAGGTATGACCAAGAACGGGCGGAATCAGGCAGATGAGAGCCACTGTACCGTAAATGGCAGCCCATTTGTAGAGACGCTGCCGATTGGCATTTCTTTTCAAAGACTGCAGTAAAGGATACGCAGTTAGATATAGTCCAAGCCAGGCTACAAATAAGGGCACATGCAGCCATTGCGGCCCACTTGCAACCATACCTACCAGAAAAGGTACACTAACCATGGCCCAGCCGCCATGTTCATGGGGGATAACGATTGAATGCGTATTGGTTTTCACTTCACAGTTAACCTCCTAGGATTGAATGATGTCGAAGTTCAGAAATATGAACACAGAGAGGAAAGATTCTCATGAGCAGGGTAAACAAAGATTCAGCAGCTGAGTTTTTACAACAGTTCCCCATCTTTCAGGACCTTAGTCCAGAAGAATTAAAGCAGGTCGAAGATATCGCCATTTCCAGAAGCATTCATAAGAAAACGGTCATTTTTAGCGAAGGTAGCGAAAAAGAAGCTGTTTTTTTCATTCGTACCGGCATTGTAAAAGCATATAAAACGGATGAGAACGGACATGAACAGATTGTCTCTTTCCTCAAAACAGGGGATATGTTCCCGCACACCGGCTTTTTTAACGCACACCCCTATCCGGCTACCGCTGAAGCGATTACCCCTACTGAACTACTGGCCATACCTGTCCGATTGTTCGAACGATTAATGCTGGGCACTCCATCGATTGCGATCAAAATCATGCGTGTACTCGGAGACAAAATACGAGAATTACAGGATAAATTGCAGGTACTCTCTGGTCAGGATGTGCGCAACCGTGTGCTTTCCTTCCTTCTCATGCTCGCAGAACAGCATGGACAGATACATGGAGACCAAATTATCATCAACCTTCCCATGACACACCAGGAGTTTGCCAATTCCATTGGTACAACAAGGGAGACAGCGAATCGGCTTCTAAATCAGCTTACTAAAGAGCATTTGATCGAAGTGGATCGCAGCCGAATTATCATTCTTGATTTACAAGCATTGAAACAACAAAAGGATGCATGATCACCAAGCTCCACTGGGGTTTCCCAATTCCTTACACCAATCTCTGTGTGCAAAAAGAGACCTTAACGCCTGCAATCGATGTTAAGGTCTCTTGCTGTATGCACAATTACCGATACATGTATCAGGCGATTGTGAGCTCTGGCTTGCCCATGTCACTGAACATGCCCGCATAATATTTGACTTCGCCTGCTTCATTACGGATTGCCGTAATACTTAGCCATTCCTGATAGATGTCTCCATTTTTCTTCCGATTCCAGATCTCGCCTTGCCAATATCCTTTTTCACGTAATTCCAGCCATAATTGGTCATAGAAACGTTTATCCTGCTTACCGGATTTCAGCAGACTTGGCTTCTGTCCAACCGCCTCTTCGGCACTATACCCAGTGACCGCAGTAAAGGCCGGGTTCACGGATGTAATAACACTGTTTGTATCTGTGATCAGAATGGCTTCAATGGTACTCTCCAGAATGCTGGCAGATAACTGAAGCTTCTCCTGGTAGAACATCCAGATCACAAGTACCAGGCTGACCAGCGCAATCTGAGACAAAGCCATGAAACCAATGGCATAATGACCCGTCATGCTGTACAACAAAGTCAACATCAAAGGAGGGAAGAATCCACCCAGCCCCCCCATAGCGGAGATCACCCCATTCGCTACACCTGGTTGTTTGACGAAATACATTGGCACTAATTTGAAAATGGTTCCGTTACCTGTCCCTGCGCATAATGCCACAGTCAGACATCCAATCGTATAGATATAGAATGATGGCGCGAAGGATAATACAATCGCTGCAATCGTTAATCCGCCAAAAACAAACATTAATATTTTGAACGGATTAAATCGATCTCCAAGCCAACCTCCTACGGGCCTCATAATGGTTGCAACGAGAATGAATCCCGCTGTACGAATACCTGCATCGACTTTATCCATCTGAAAGTGACTAACCAGAAAATTCGGCAAATAGACCGTAAACGCCACGAACGAGCCAAATGTCAGAAAATAAAACAAGCAGAGCAACCATAGTTTATTGTTGCGTGATATGGCCTTCAGTTGCTGCATCAATGGAGCGTTAACCCGCACTTCCTGTTTGTCACCCAGAACGAAATTTAGCGCAGCCATCCCTACTAGTAAAATACTGTAGAGCAGAACCGTCGTAGACCATCCCATACGATCAGCGATCAGCGGGGCTCCGAATGCAGACAGTGCTGTACCCAGGTTACCAATTCCGTAGATCCCGTTAACAAATCCATGTCGCTCTTTCGGATAATATTTGGGCAGTGAAGTTACACCGACGGAGAAGACAGCTCCACCAATACCGAGGAACAGTCCACCAATAACCAGATCACTGAACGACGTCGCTCGGCTAATCCACCATACCGGGGCCAGCAACAGGACAAAGCTGATCATGAAAATATTGCGTGCTCCATATCGATTCGTCCAATAACCAATCGGAATACGGGCAATCGATCCGATCAATACGGGAATCGCTGTCGCCCATGCAAGCTGAGAAGACGTAAGCGCAATGTCTTCTTTAATAAATGGCATCAGAGATGACAGGATAACCCATACCATGAAACCAAGAACCAGACTTGCGGTTTGCAAGGGCAGTTGAACCTTTCCTTTATGTTGCATTTACATCGCCCTTTCCTTTTTTTGTTCCTGTTTCGGATACACAGCTCCATCTCTTCTGCGATACAACACATAACTGCGTTTCAGATAACCCAGTGGCATACTTAACATGTGAACCAGACGAGTAAATGGAAACACGCAGTACAGTACAAAGGTAAGCAGAATGTGTACTTTGAAATTCAGCGGTACCGTCTGCATCAGAACCGGATCAGGCTGGAATACGATCAGACCTCGCAACCATGGATTAATCGTTGTTCGATAGTCGAAACCTGTGTGATTCACCGCATTGGCCGAGGTCGCCAGTATTCCGGTGACAATGACAATGATCAACATGACAAGGGCCAGCCAGTCCCCGATGCTGCTTGTTGCCCGCACTCTGCGAGCAACATAACGGCGAACCAGTAGAATGACTGCACCTGCAAATGCAATGATCCCCGCAGGCAGTCCTCCTGCGATAGCCATCAAGTGATATCCTTCATCACTCAGGCCGATCCAGCGATAGAACTCCACCGGAACAAGCAACCCGGCAATATGTCCACAGATTACGGCGAATATTCCAATATGAAAGAGTAAGCTGCCCCATTTTAACATGCGTTTCTCCAACATCTCACTGGACTTGGACGTCCAACTGAAGGGATTCGTCACATATCTCCAGATCGTCGCCGTAATACAGAAAACAATGACCATATAGGGAAGAGCGCCCCATAACAACAGTTCCAGTGTACTCACCGATTCCCCCTCCTCATCTGGGCAGCGATCTGCATAAGATCTGCTGGTTGTTGGTTAACTGTTTCTTCTTGTTCTGGCACATCAGAGGCAGGAGGCTCAGGAATGACCTGTAACATCAGGCTGAGTAAGGGTCCATATGGGCTTTTCTGCCCCGCAATGCTTTTGCTCATTGTGACCAACGCCTTATGGCAACTGGAGAGCACACCTAAGGCGTCTTCCTCGGGAGCCTCAGCTACAAATTCAAGCACCATAGGCAGGTAGTCCGGCAACTCACTTACTTCCATGTAAAATCCCGCAGCTTCGTATCTGCGCTTCAATTCAATCAAAGCCGGACCTCGATCCCGCTCATCGCCATGAAGAGCATATGTGAGATAGAGGTTAGACTTTTTATCAAAATCAAATGTACGAACATAAGAATCCTGCCACTCAATCGAGCTAACAACCTGTGCTTCATCGACAAATGTCAACAGGATCTGGTTCACCGTCTCATCCGAAATAGACTGTGCAGCTTCCTTAACACCTTGTAGTCCTTCTCTCCATTCTGTATCAGGATATTGCAGCAGATAGGAGATCAGTTTACAGACCATTCTTCTCGTATCCGTATCGTAAACCAGAGCCTGACCTGTTCCTTCATTGGGTTCGATCGTCATCGTTGTCGTTGTCTCCTTTCCCATCAGAATACTCCGCAAGAACCTGGACCACCTGCAAAATCAAGTCCGCAGCTGCCCTGTTCGCTGAAGAGATCTTCCACTTCCTCACGGTGAGCTGGCGGGATGACAAAACGGTCATTGTATTTCGCAATAGCGAGCAGTCGGTACATGTCCTCTACTTCCTGAGCATCCATGCCTACTCTTTCCAGTAATTCCGATTCACTGGTCTTGCCCGTCTGCTGGTTACGCATGTGAATGCGCATAACTGCCATTTTCCGCAGTACTTCACGGATTCGATCCGTATCTCCTGCCGTAAGCAGATTGGCCAAATATTCCACGGGAATACGCATGTTATCAATCGCCGGGAAAATATCATTGGCCTCCAGTGAACTTCCCTGTCCCTCTACCCGATTGGTAATCGGGCTAAGTGGTGGAATGTACCATACCATTGGCATGGTGCGGTATTCAGGGTGAAGCGGGAGCGCAATTTTCCAGTCGATAACCATTTTATAAATAGGGGACTGCTGCGCTGCAATAATCCAATCCTCTGGAATTCCGGCCTCGCGCGCTTCACGAATCACCTCAGGGTCATTCGGATCAAGGAAAATATCCATCTGGGATTCATAGAGATCCTGATCATTTTCAACTGAAGCAGCGGCTTCAACACGGTCCGCATCATACAGCATCAAGCCGATATAACGGATCCGTCCTACACAGGTTTCGGAACAGATCGTTGGTAGACCCGCTTCAATCCGTGGGAAACAAAGAGTACATTTCTCGGCTTTGTTTGTCTGCCAGTTGAAATAGACTTTTTTGTAAGGACAGCTCGACACACAGAATCTCCATGCGCGGCATGCATTTTGGTCGACCAGTACAATGCCGTCTTCTTCCCGTTTGTACATCGCTCCGGAAGGACAGGAGGATACACATGCCGGGTTGAGACAGTGTTCACAGATTCGTGGCAGGTACATCATGAATACCTGTTCAAAATCCATTTTGATTGAATCTTCTACCCCCTTCATATTGGGATCTTCCATTCCGGTTATATGGGCACCTGCCAGATCATCTTCCCAGTTCGGACCCCACTCCAGATTCATATATTCACCGGTAATCTGGGATTTGGGTCTTGCTACAGGCTGGTGTTTTTTCTCCGGACTGTTCGTCAATTTCTCATACTCGTATGTCCATGGCTCGTAATAATCATCAATGGTAGGCTGATCCGGATTATGGAAAATGTTAAGCAGGCGTCTTGCACGTGTTCCGGATTTCAGCTCCAGCTTGCCATTCTTCATCTCCCAACCACCGCGATAACGCTCCTGGTCCTCCCATTGTTTCGGATAACCGACCCCTGGCTTGGTCTCTACATTGTTCCAGTACATATACTCTGCACCTGGACGATTGGTCCAGGTGTTCTTGCACGTTACACTACATGTATGGCACCCTATACATTTGTCCAGATTCATGACCATGCTGACTTGTGCTTTAATCTTCAAGCCAATCCACCTCCTGCAGTTTTCTTATGATGACGTTGAGGTCACGCTGGTTGCCTGTCGGGCCATAGTAGTTGAAGCCATAACTTAACTGGGCATAACCGCCAATCATATGTGTCGGCTTCACATGAATACGTGTCGGACTGTTATGTGTACCCCCACGTGTCTGTGATATTTTGGTGCCCGGAACATTAATGTGACGGTCCTGAGCGTGATACATGAATGCCATGCCGCGAGGAATACGGTGCGTTACTACGGCTCTGGCAACGACTACCCCGTTACGGTTGAAACATTCGATCCAGTCGTTGTCAACGAGTCCCGCTTCTTCTGCATCTTCGTGGTTCATCCAGATTGTCGGGCCACCTCGGAACAGGGTCAGCATCGGCAGCGCATCATAGTACATACTGTGGATCGACCACTTGTTATGCGGTGTCAGGTAGTTCAGGACGATTTCCTTGCCACCCTCAATCGGACGTTTGCTGTTGGGATGAAACGGCGTATGCTTCAGCACAGGTTTAAATGTCGCTAATGTCTCTCCGAACTCACGGAGCATCGCATGATCAATGTAGAACTGCTGTCTGCCTGTCAATGTACGCCATGGAATGAGGCGCTCCACATTGGTGGTGAATGGCGAATATCGACGTCCACCTTTTTCCGATCCGCTGAATGCAGGCGAGGTAATGACCGTTTTCGGTTTGGAAGTGATCTCGTCAAACGTAAAACATTCCTCCGACCGTTCCTCAGCCAAATCTTTCAGATGTAATGCTGTTTTCTGTTCAAACGCCTCCCACGCACGCACAGCCATCTTGCCGTTCGTTGTACTGGACAAGGTCAGAATGGCCTCCGCAACGTTACGGTCTGTGCTCAGATCTGGACATCCTTGACCAATGCCATCTTTACGGTGCACGCCCAGAATGCCCTTGAGTTTTTCATACTCTTCACTAGCTGACCAAGATATGCCTTTGGTGCCGATTGGTTTATCCTTCACCACAGGTCCAAGGCTGATCATTTTGTTATATACGGCAGAATAGTCACGTTCCACGACCTGAATATGTGGCATCGTTTTACCCGGAATTGCTTCACATTCTCCCGCACTCCAGTCTTTGATCTCTCCGTACGGTTGAGCAAGCTCATCCGGTGAATCATGCAAGAGCGGTGTAGCAATGATCTCCTTCTGCGGCCCATCGAATTGCTGCGTAGCCATCTCGGAGAATACACGTGCGATTTCCTTAAAAGTATCCCAGTCGGAACGGGATTCCCACTGCGTGGCTACCGCCGGGTTGAATGGATGAACGAACGGATGCATATCCGTACTGCTCAGATCGCTTTTCTCATACCAGGTCGCTGCTGGCAGCACAATATCGGAATACATCGCTGTACCTGCCATACGGAAATCCATGTTGATCATCAGGTCAAGCTTGCCTTCCGGTGCTTCATCCACCCACTCCACATGCTCTGGGCGCAGTCCATGATCGTCATCGTTCAGCAATCCGTTCGTTGCACCGAGCAAATGTTTCAGAAAATACTCATGCCCTTTGCCAGAACTTGAGATCAGATTCGCTCTCCAGACAAATAGTACACGCGGGAAGTTCGCCGGATCATCCGGTTGTTCGATCGAGAACTTCAGATTTTTGTTCTGTAGCTCGGAAGCAACATAAGCGCCAATCTCTTCCTTCGTCGTTGCTCCGGCCTGTAGTGCATCCTGATGCAGATCAATCGAGTTACGATTGAACTGTGGATAGGATGGAAGCCAGCCCATACGCGCAGCCATCACATTATAATCAGCCACATGCTGGAACCGCGGTTCACCTTCAAGCGCCGAAGTCAACTCTCCGACTTGGGTCTCCTCGTATCTCCATTGATCTGTTGCAAAGTAGAAGAAGGATGTTCCGTTCTGCAGACGTGCAGGTCCGGTCCAGTCACGAGCAAAGGCAATCGTCTGCCAGCCTTCAGCCGGACGCAGTTTCTCTTGACCGACATAATGGGCCCAGCCTCCACCGTTCACACCCTGACAACCTGTCATCAGAATTAAGTTAATGATGGCGCGATAGATGACGTCGGAGTTGTACCAATGATTAATACCGGCTCCCATGATGATCATGGAACGACCTTTGGTATCGATCGCATTCTGTGCGAACTCACGTGCAATCTGTACGACAGTCTTTTGGTCCACACCAGTGATTTTCTCTTGCCACTCTGGAGTGAATGGTTTTACTTGTGTTGCATGCAAGATGTCGTCTCCATGGTTAACACGTACACTCAACTGTCCCACACCAGTGACAACTTCTGTTGAATCCGCAGAGCGGGTCATTTCTCGTTCGACTCCGTACTTCGCAAGCACAAGATCATATACGGCTGTGACCATAATCCATCGATCCTCAAGCCATATTCGACGTACAGGAATCTGACGTTGCATGATATGTTTACCTTCATCATCAAAGTATGGCAGTTGAATCGTTACAAGATCATGATGGACACCGAGCATGGATAGTCTTGGATCAATCGGCTCACCGTTCTCCACCTGTTCCATTTTGAGATTCCATGTGCCTTCTTCACCCCATCGGAAGCCCAAACTTCCTTTGGGCATCGCATAGGTTCCACTGTTTTCATCGTAAACGAGCGTTTTCCAAGCCATGTTATTACCTGTGATGCCCAGATCTTCCCCAACGAGAAATCTGCCTGCTGTGTGTACGCCATCTTTTTCTTCTACAATCAGCAGATTTGGAAAATCAGTATACTGTTTGGCATATTGCATGAAATAGTCCGTAGGTTTTTCAATATAAAACTCTTTTAGAATGACATGGCCCATAGCCATCGCCAGAGCGCCGTCCGTTCCTTGTTTTACCGACATCCACGTATCTGCGAATTTCACATACTCCGCATAGTCCGGGCTGATCGACACCACTTTTGTTCCCCGATAACGTGCTTCAGCCAGGAAGTGTGCATCCGGTGTCCGCGTCATTGGCAGATTCGAGCCCCAAACCAGAATGTATCCCGAGTTGTACCAGTCACTGCTCTCTGGCACATCCGTTTGATCACCCCAGATCTGAGGTGAAGCCGGTGGCAGATCCGCATACCAGTCGTAGAAACTGAGCAATGGTGATCCCATCAGGGATAAAAACCGTGATCCTGCTGCATAACTGACCATCGACATGGCAGGAATCGGAGAGAAACCAATAATCCGGTCCGGTCCGTATTCTTTGATCGTATGAATTAGCGAAGCTGCAATAATCTGTGTAACTTCTCCCCAAGACGCACGAACCAATCCACCTTTACCACGTACCGATTTATATCTTTTTACTTTTGCAGGATCATCCGCAATGCTGGACCACGCTTGGACCGGGTCACCATGCGTCTGAAGTGCATCACGCCACATATCCAGCAGCGCACCACGTACGTACGGATGTTTGACACGCAGTGGGCTGTACAGATACCATGAGAAACTCGCTCCACGTGGACAACCTCGTGGCTCAAATTCCGGCATATCCGGTCCAGTTGAAGGATAATCAGTAGCCTGCGTTTCCCAAGTGACAATGCCGTCTTTCACATAGATCTGCCAGCTGCATGATCCGGTACAATTGACGCCGTGTGTGGAACGCACCACTTTGTCATGCTGCCAGCGGCGGCGGTAGACATCTTCCCAATCCCGGTTAACCGGGGACATCTCACTCCAGCCCTCCGCACTTTTTTCACGTTTGGCAAAATATTTGAGTTTGCCCATCCAGGGCATGCTTTTGTTACTCATTGTTGTCCTCCCACATATATGACCTGTTGATGCAAGTTGAATCCTGAACTGCTGTTGCTAACCTCCGATTTGCGACATATGTCGCAGCGTTGGCGTGCCGTCAATCTGTTGCCCGTTTAAGGCTTTTAACATGTCATGTGTTTCGGGTTTGGCTCCGAGCGCCTTGTAAAATAAATCCTGCACCGCCTTGTCATCACCTACGAGTGGACGAACATTGAACTCATCTGACCAGTAGAGACAAGGTTTGATATTTCCGTCTGCTGTCAGCCTGAGCCGATTGCAATTTCCGCAGAAATGGCTGCTCACCGGGTGAATCAGACCAAAGGTTCCGGCAGCTCCCACAATGCGATAACTATCTGCCGGGCCATTGCCGTAAACTTCACCACAGCTTTCGTAGTTCCATGATGCTCCGCATGTTTCCAGCACATGTTCGAGTGGTAGATATCCTGATCTCCAGCCATCACCACTGTCACCTATGGGCATGTACTCAATAAAACGAATATCAATTGGATCATCCAGGGTCATACGCAGAAAATCTTCCACCTCATCGTCGTTCACGCCTTTCATGAGTACGACATTTAGCTTGATCGGATGAAATCCTGCTTGTTGGCTGGCTTTGATGCCGTCCAGCACACGTTGCACTTTACCGCCTCGTGTAATGCTTGCGAATCGCTCCGGCTTCAAGGAGTCGAGGCTAATGTTCACCCGGGTTAGTCCCGCAGCCTTCAGCAGATCCGCATAAGCTGCCAGATATATACCGTTCGTTGTCAATGCGATATCTTCAATTCCTGGAATGGCGGACAACATGGCAATCAGTTGATCCAGCCCCTTGCGAACAAGAGGCTCCCCTCCAGTTAAACGCAATTTCCTAATGCCTAATGGAGCAAGCGCCTTAACGATGGACGTGATTTCTTCATAGGACAGGATTCGTTCTGTCGGTTCAAACTGCATTCCTTCCTCCGGCATACAATACACACAGCGGAGATTACAGCGATCCGTAACCGAAATTCTTAAGTAATCATGTATTCTTCCAAACGGATCCATTAATTTCGATTCCATACACGTACCTCCCTTCTCTAGGGTGCTGTCTTCACATCAGCCGAAGGAGAAACCTGCTTCCTCTCATCGAGTGTCATCTTGACGCTAAATATAAGGATGTCTCGTTCGCTCAACTGTGCAAAATATCACAAGAAGTGAAACATAGCGCACAGTTGCACATCTATATATGCTCCGCAACCCTTTTCCAAACAGGATTTTGGTCTAAATAAGGCAAAATTATGGCAAAAGGAAATGTGTGAGCAGGCTCACACAGACCCCTCTTCACATTTTCTATAATCAAATTGCAACACCACACTATCCCTATTTGGAGGAATGACACATGAACACATACACAGCAACCATTAATGCCACGGAGTATCCACCGCATTTGAAACATAAAGTTATTTTCGAAACGTTTGATCAATTGCAACCACATGAATCCATGCTGCTCATTAACGATCACGATCCTAAGCCACTTCGATTCCAATTCCAGTCCACACATCCCGATGGCTTCAACTGGGAGTATATTGAGCAGGGTCCTACAACCTTCCAGGTCAAAATCAGCAAATTATAGATTGGAGCTGAACCGCCATGGCCCACGTTGAAATCATTGACGATACTACACTTCGCATCACGCTGAGGTTGGAAGATGCCCTAACCATGGTACAGATAGCACAGCGTGAGCAGGCCGAATATGCGCAAGAGATTATCACCATCTACGAAAAAATGTCTGTGTTCGAATACACTCATTTCTGTTTTTACGCCTATGACAGTGCAAGACTTTTTGAGCGTATGCTCGGGATGGACCCCAAAGCCTATCTGTCCTTCTCCCTCGATGCGCCGGAGTCATTCTTCTATGCGCTGTACGGTGGAATGGCCGCCCTGTATGAATCATCTCTGCAATTGGTACAGCAGGCGGATGTAGCTAGTGCAGGATCGGATGTGAACGGACATGTCTCCATCTGACGTCCATATTGTTGAATTGGATGTGCGTCCTCATCTGAGTAAAAAGTTGGAGCCGTTTCAACTGATCATGGACACGGTCAAAGGCCTTCAGCATGAAGATGTATTTGTACTACATGCTCCATTTAAACCAACGCCACTGCTCGGTATTCTCAAGATGAAAGGATACTCCAGCACATCGGAAAGAAAAGGTTCAGATCACTGGGTTACCACGTTTGTGCACAAAAAAAACAAAACCGGTGCAAAAGCATTATCTGCAATGGTTTTATCTGGATCAGAAGTTAATTGGGAACCCCATTCAGATGAAGAATCAGCTTCATGCAAAGGACATTCAGAGGAGCAAGCTGTTGCGATTGAAAAATTTGAATCCCTACAGGCGCCCACCGTTATACTGGACAATCGCGGATTGGAACCGCCACAGCCAATGATGCGAACACTTGCCGCACTGGAACGTTGCAAACCTGGGGAAGTCGTACTGATTCACAATGACCGTGTGCCAGTTTTCTTGATTGAGGAGTTAAATAATCTCGGTTGCCCCTTCACGGTTGAGGATCAAGCCGATGGTACGGCCAAAGTGAGAATTGAAAAAGGGTAAGGAGGCAAAAGCCATGTCCAGGTTGCCGTTTCTTTTTATCATCACGGGCATCTTTGGATTTGTAATGTATCACGCATTCTCCCTGCTCTCGCTGACAGGCTGGCTTGGTGATGAACTCAGAGGACCCGAAGGCTGGTTTCATGCCCATCTGTTTGTGCTCGGGTGGGCAACCATGCTGGCTATGGGTGCCGTTTATCAGTTGATACATGTTATTTTGCAATCCAATATCTATAGTCTGTTTCTCGGTTATTGTCATTATTTCTTGTTTAGTATCGGAATCGTGGGCATGTTATACGGCTTCATTCGTGCAGATGTCATCTGGATTGCCGGTTCTGCTACACTCGCGCTTTCTGGCATTCTGTTGTTCGGATGGAATATGGCCATTACCCTCTTCCGGGCCTCACAGTGGAATCCGGTAACGATCAGCGCAGCTTGTTCCTGTCTTTATCTGGTTCTTACCGGGCTGTCCGGTATGCTAATGGGTCTGAATTTTGCCTTTGGTGATTGGAATAGTCTGCATGAACGCTTATTCGGCGCACATATCTGGATGGGAACACTTGGCTGGTTTGGCATGTTAATTACCGGCTTCAGTTACAAAATGCTTCCCATGTTCTACTTATCCCACGATTATTCCATTCGACTGCAAAAAGTGGTTCTGGTTCTGTGGAATGCAGCTGTAGTTACAGGTGTTGTCGCATTTCTGACAGGTATCAAGGGAGGCCTACTCTGGCTCGCGCTCCTACTTCTAACCGCAGCCCTTCTCTTCTATGTGTATCACTTGGAGCAAATTCAGGAGAAACGGCACAAAAGTAACCCAGGTCCGGGCATTCGCTGGTCTGTCTATGTAAGCCGTGCGTTTGCTGTATATGCTGTTGCCCTACTGATCTATTCCTCACAAGGAACTGAACTGCTGCTCCATCCACGTGTTGTTCTGCTGTCTGGATGGGGATATCTCGGGGGCTGGGTGTCTCTCACCATACTTGGCTATGCCTCCAAAATCGTGCCTTTTCTATGGTGGACCCACAAATATGGCAAGCAGGCAGGCAGACCGGGAACACCGTTGATGGCAGGTATGTTGATTGAACGGTATGTCAATTGGGGTATGCTCGCCATGGTGGCTGGAAGCCTTTTGCTTGTCAGTGGAATTCTGATTAATCTGGCAGAGGTCATGATGGTTGGAGGGACGATTTTGTCTCTTGTCTCCATCATTTATATAACAAATATTGCTTTGGTATTCAGACGTTAACATAAATAAGGTGGACTGGAGAGTGAACATGATGGAACAAACCACGCATTTGCTGGAATGTCTCAAGGAAGTGTATGACCCTGAATTAGGTGTCAATATCGTTGACTTGGGTCTGGTGTATGAAGTAAGGGAAGAACCTGAACGGGTACATGTACGGATGACGCTGACTACACCAGGTTGTCCGCTGCACGATACCATTGTTGGTGCGGTGAAATGGGTTTTGCAGGAAAATACAAATATGGCCGATATTGATGTTCAAGTCGTGTGGGAGCCACAATGGTCTCCACAGCTGATGTCGAATGAAGCCAAGGAAATGCTGGGATACTTCTAGGCAGAATGTCGATAGACCGGATGAATAAACAAGCTGCTGGCGGAATACGAAAAAGCGTACTTCAGATCTGATGTTCTCAGACCCAGGTATGCTTTTTATTTTGCGATGGAACAGAATCAAGGTATTCTTGAATAAAAATAAATAAGGAAACTCCAGAATAGAGTTCCCCTTATATGGTGCCGATCATTAACCATTTTATCGATGTCTGGATAAATAGATGTTAGATGAAGATGTTAGATGTCCTTGGCATACGATGCTGCTGGTACTTTATTTAACACCACGAACAAACGAACCTCCTGATCTCCTGTATTATGGAATGCGAACTCCACCTCACCGCCACAATGGATCACATCCTCTTGTTTCACCTCTTGTTCTTCACCATCCAAAATAAGTGTGCCTGTGCCTTCGACCACCAGCAAAATAACGTCTGTGCCCGGATGTTTATGAACGGGAAGCTGCTGACCTGGCAGGAAATGAAGTACAAAGGTCACTCCACCACCCTGTTGGAATAAAATCCGTTTCGTAAAACGGTCCTCGCTGAATGTTTTGACTTCTTGCAATGACGTGATACTCATGATTAATCTTCCTCCTCGATAATATAATCTGTGAATACATTCATCTTATCGCAAGAAAACCCGCATTTCCTTGATCTGAATCAAGGAATGCGGGCAATGAACAGATCGTGGTCGGTCCCTATGACCGTTTGTTTCTAAGATGGTTACACCATCATTTTGCGCAGAGAAGCGATATATCTCGAACGTATAACGATAAAATAAAACGTCTGTGCAAGTACAAAGGCACCAAATACAGTCAACACCGGCATCGTATAATTGGTAATCCCGAATTCAATAAGAAATGGCTTAACCACGACCAAAGTTTCAATGATAGCTACTCCGATCGGTAAAAAGAACAAAATGGCAATCTGAACGGTGGATGATCGTTTCATCTCCTGGAAACTGAGACCCATTTTCGAAAGAGAATGCACCATCTTTCCATCCGCTTCAAGATCGGTATGCAGTCTGAAATACAAAAAGCTTGCGGAAGAGATCGAGAAGATTAATCCGATAAATATGCCCAGGAAGGTAAAGAGTGCTGTCCCCTGTCTGAATCTTTCAAAATCACCGTACCGCGTACTCAGATATCCAGAGTGGTTATCCGTTGAAGCGTTACTGCTTTGAATGGAATCCGCAGAGAATAGAAGCTGATCGCTGACCATGGCTTCCGAGGAGTGGCGGTCAGGTACCGCATGACCCCATGCAGGGATCTGATACAGATATTTACCAGATATCATATTCTCTTTGATCTGTTGGGCAATCTCTTCATACTTCTCATCCGGTAGGACAACTACACCTGTAGCATAGAGTAGGGTTCCAAACTGTGGATCGATATCTGTATCCGTAACCCGAGCTTCCAGTGGGCTCGCATTCAGACTCAACGTCAACTTGTCTCCCTTCGCATAATTACGAAATCTGTTGCGCTCTATCTGACCCTGATCCTTCTCATTGCGGGTATCCACAAATAAGGCGGATCCGGCATCCAATTGGAACATCTTTTTCCCTTGTGTCAGATTGTATTGGTTGTAGTGACTAAGCGGCATAACCGAGACAGCACTCTGATCTGCAGCTGACCAGAAATATTCCAGATATATCTGTTGATAATCCAAACCTGCAGCTTCAAGCATCGAATCAATAGCGCTCATATCCAATTGGTCTGCTGGTCTGAAGACATTGTATTGAATTGGAAAATCGTTGTTTGTAAACTGCTCCCGGTTCTCCTGATCCAGTGACAAAATTACAACTGCACTCATTGAAGCAATCGCAATGACCACGGTCACCATAAACAGCATGCGGGCATTATCCTTCATTTTATAGCTCATCTCTGAGATCCATAACAGACGTGTACCATGCCATACCGTTTTACGATTACGCTTCAACAAACGGATGATGAGCACGGAAAGTTGTGAATAGAAAAAATATGTTCCTGCTATCCCTGTTACTGCTGCAAGCATGATTGTTCCGCCATTTAACTCGCTACGGAGTACCATAAAACCTACTGTAAGTAAGGCAAAACCCAGAAGTGAGAAGAACCACGAAGCTTTGGGCTCTTTTTTAGGTTTGCTGGTCCCCGTCAAAAGTTCTAACGTCCGTTTGTTTCCGATAAAAACCAATGTGAAGAGTGAAATGCAGAAAAATAATAACAGAAAGGCCCCGATCGTAATCAGAATCGCTTTCACCGGAAAATAAAAGGGCAGATCATCCATCCCGATAAAACGAGTAGTTAACATCAGGAACAGCTTGGACAACAACATACCTCCGCCGATACCGGCAATAATGGACAGACAGCCGATCAACATATTTTCCAATATGACCAATTTCCGAATCTGTCCAGGCTCCGCACCAAGTATGGTCAGAATGCCAAACTCTTTATTCCGTGATTTGAGAAAAGCACTGATGGAATACATGACAAAGAAAAAAGCAAACACGTACACGATAATTGAAGCGATCTGCATCCCCGTAGCAGTTGTGTCACCCATTGGCAACTCCGCCACATATGGATGATAGATAAATACTGCATAAGCGAAAAATATCATGACCATAAACACACTGCTAAGAAAAAAAGCAATATACGCTCGCCCATTGCGGCGAATGTTATTAAACGCGAACTGAGGAAAGCTCATGTGAATTCCCTCCCCAGAAGGATAAAGTATCAATGATCCGCTGGAAGAACGTCTGTCGATTATCTCCGCGGTGTACCTCGGCTGCCAGTTTTCCGTCCTTGATGAACACAATTCGGTTGCAATAACTTGCAGCAAGGGGATCATGTGTAACCAGCATAATGGTCGTTTTCTCTTGCTGATTAATCTGTTCAAGCGACTCCATGACGGCCTGAGATGAAGTAGAATCCAATGCGCCAGTAGGTTCATCCGCCAATACAATCGAAGGCATATTAATCATGGATCTGGCAATGGCTGTGCGCTGTCGCTGTCCGCCCGAGATTTCGTACACTCGTTTATCCAGAATATGATCAATCCCAAGCTTGGCTGTAATGCGGTGTAGTCTGCTCTCCATCTCCTTCAGTTTGACCTTGTCCAGTGTCAATGGAAGTACAATATTCTCGGCAACCGTCAGCGTGTCCAATAGATTGAAATCCTGAAAAACAAACCCGAGTTCCCGACGTCGGAACATGGCAAGTTCTTTCTTTTTCATATCAAACGGATTCATGCCATTAATCAGCACCTTGCCTGAGCTGGGTTCATCAATGGTGGAGACCATGTTTAACAAAGTTGTTTTGCCACTACCCGACGGGCCCATAATACCCACAAACTCACCTTGCTTGATTGTCAGATGAATATCACTAAGGGCTTGAGTCTGCACTTTGCCCTGATATACTTTGTTCAGTCCCGATACTTGTAACATTTCCATACATAATTCCCTCCTGATCCATCATTCTTTATACGTTAATTCTATTCTTATCCTAACTGACCTCCCATAACGGTGCTATCGAATTACCTTAAACTTCCCTTACAGTACGTTTAAGGTTCTGTTCCCCTGCCTCCATAACTTGTTGTATCTATAAAAAAAACACCTCACCCATGGCTGTGGGCAAAGCGCTCTTTATTGCGGATATTTCGAATGAATCCAGCTAAATCTGACCAACGTTCCCTTATTCAGCTCCGAAAACAACTCTACCCGGTTATCCAGACGTGCACTGATCTCACGAACCAGATATAACCCCATCCCTGTGGATTCGTGGTATTGCCTGCCACGTTCACCTGTAAAATAGGGATTGAACACACGATGAATATCCTCGGACGAGATGCCGATTCCCTCATCCTGAATGTCCAGGATTGTACGCTCTTCCTGTTTATAGCCGGTAATGATCACTTTTTTGCCTGATTTGCTATCGGAATAGTTCACGGCATTGGTCAAAATCTGGGTGAACATGAACCGTAGCCACTTGGAATCACTGTATATCTGAAGGTCGCCCTCCATCCGGATATCCGGCGTAATGCCTCTGCGAATAAACAAACGTCGGTTCTCTGCAATGCTACTCCGAAGCACCTCATGCAGAGACAGCAGCTCTACACGAAAATCCCCTTCGAACTGTTCAAGCCGTGATGAATGCAAGACCATCTCGAGTCCTTTGCGCATTTTATCCAGCTCATCCTGAATACTGCCAGCCGTCTCATCGTCCACATCTTCCAAGGTCAGTTGGATAATGGACAACGGGGTCTTCATCTGATGAACCCAGCGATTCATGAATACCACCTGCTGTTCCTTACTGGTACGTAATTGACTTATCTCATTCTGCCGATTACGCTCCAGTTCATGTAACAATTCCTGGATGGCTTCCGCCACGACCGAATTTCCAAGCGTTTGGAAAGGCTCGTTTACCAGTTTACGTGGTTGTTCAAGTAGACGATAATACGCTCGTAGCTGGAGGTAACGTATGACCAGATAGATCAACAACACAACAGTACTGATCAGCATACCATAGAGAACAATCTTCATCGGACGGCCCTCACCAGAGAGCCAGTAGACACACGGAACCAGCAACATCTGTAACACATAAATTCCGACTAACAACAGGTGGTCTTTCAGGAAAAGTCTCATTTCCCTTTTCCCTGTGCGGATGAATCCAGATCCAATACACGATAACCCGCTCCGCGAACCGTCTCCAAAATCTCTTCTGCACCCAGCTCCTTCAACTTCCGGCGAACACGTGTAATATAGACATTCAACGTATTATCATCGATAAAATGCTGATCTTCCCACATTTGTTCCAGCAATTTTTCTCGGCTGACAACTCGCCCTGCCTTCGCCATTAGTGCTTCCACCAGTATCGCTTCCTTCTGTGTCAGCTCTGTTGAACGTTCCTCATATTCCAATACAAATCGCTCAGGATAGAGGATCATGGGACCATTCGTCACCGTTACTTCCTGTTGAACAGCAGCGTAAGAACCATAGGCTCGGCGCAGCTGACTGCGGACTTTGGCAAGAACGACTTCATATTGAAAAGGTTTTGTAATATAATCATCCGCTCCATGTTCCAACGCCATAATCTGATCCATACCACTATCACGAGCCGATATGAATAAAATGGGACATATGGAATGTGTGCGTATCTGTCTGCACCAATAGTATCCATCATATTGAGGCAAATTCACATCCATCAGCACAAGGTCGGGATTCACTTCCACAAATTCATCCAGTACATGACGAAAATCACCGGTGACTTGTACCTGAAATCCATTTCGGCTCAGATAAGCCGCCAGCAATCCTGCAAGCTTGGCATCATCTTCAACCAACAATATCGATTGCATCGTTAACCCTCTCTTTCCGTTTCCTGACGTCAATGTATCACATCTAGTTACCCATTTTAGTTGGAAACGGCTTGAAAATAAAGCTTTAGACCACGAGACGCCCTCTCTTCTCTGCCAAACCAATGATAGCTTCCACTCCTGAATTAAACTCAAGAAAGTCCTGCTCGACCCCATCGCTGAAAATAACACCATCCTCTGGCATCTGGGATACAATGTGCAGTGGTTGCTTCGAATGGATCTGTCCAAACACCAGATTGGCCGCTGTCGTTCGGCTCGGAAAAGGTTCACGTACTGAAAAATATAAGTACGGCGCATCCCAGTTAAAATGATTCAGCTCCTGCCTGCTTCCATGAATGGATGCCGATGCTGTAGCGACCTCTGCTTCGGAATTCATGTTCTGCCATGCAGCCGACCCTACAATTCCGGTGGCTCCGGCCAGCACACTTTTGAACCAGCCTGTCGATCCCATGCCTGTGGATACAATAATCCCACTAGAGGATTGTTGTTCACTCGATGTACCCAAACGCACTTCATAACGAGCCGATACATGTGTCTTCCGACCAATGAACAGATCATTGACACCATATAGATACTGTCCATCATTTAGTTCCACTTTGGCGAGAGTGACTTCTTTCAATGTTCGTTGCTTTCGAATGACATCAGGAACAATGAAGCTCAGATCTTCCACGGTAAAAGGTAATAACACCCCGTCCCACCGCATCGGGTCCGGGTTCACACCAATGAGCGGCTGCTCGGTTACGTATTTGAGGGTATTGGCTACAAGCCCATCCTGTCCAACCACGACCACGATATCCTGCTCTCCAAAGATAAAATTAGGCACATGTTCCCGATCAATCGTCTGAACGCGGCCCAATTGACCCAGTTGCTGCTGTGCCTGCTGCACAGATAGCCGATAATGACGGTCTTCCTCCATATAATCACTGAAGTCTGCGCCCAGACGTTCAATATAAAACTGAGCTTGCTGCACCGTGTTATATCGAACCACCAGCTCTTCCAGTCGGGTCCGGCGCTTCACCAGAATCAGCTTGTGTTCGCTCATTCGATCGTCCGGCGTAGCCTCATGACGTACTGATTCCCCTACTTGTTCTGCCTGCTCTCTTCTTCCTAATCTCATCGTGCTCGACCTCCCTGATCTCTGCCCGGCGCGGGAGACATCAATCCCTGCAACAGATCAGGCGAGATATTAAGCTGTCCGATCTTGCCTGCATTTTCAGCCAGTTCCTGGAATGCAAGTGCAATCAGCTTATCAGAATTCATGCCCATGTTTGCCATCGCTTGCAGTACATTTGGCTGTACATTTTGCAACGAATTCATCACGGCAGCAATCTCATACGCTTTGGCATCGGCTTCCGCATTGTGATTGGCAATGGTTAATTCAATCAGTTGCTGCTTGCGTTCCTCCATCGCTGTATTGAACTGAAGCTGCTCCTGCTCCATCTCGTTTTGTTTCTGTTTCACCGAGCGTTCTGCCTGCAATTGGGTCTCACGAATTTGCTGTTTCTTTGTCTCCACGGCAATTTCGGTGTTCAGTTCGTTCTCCTTCACTCGTCTCTCCTGTTCAATCGATGCATTGCGACGCACATACAGCGCTTCATCTGCTTGACGTAAAATCTCTTCCCGCGCTTGTGCTTCCAATGCACGCATCGTCTCTTTATTGGGCAGAATGGCCAGGATGGATAGACTCATCAGCTCAACGCCCAGTTTCTCCAACTCTTCACTTTGTACAACTTCGCGTTTCATGCTGCTTGCCAGCCGTTCACTGGATTGAATGGCCTCCTTCAACGGCATTTTCTCCAGATATTTCTTGGTTAGTACTTTCGCTGTGGTGATCACCCGTTGGTCCAGTTTGCCGGGGTCGTCGGAAATATACCGATTCTTGCGCAAATTGTATGTGTAATTCAGGCTCTGTGTTATTTTCAAATAATCTACAATGCGATAGCTTAGTTGTCCCTGCACTGTAACGGTCTGATAGTCCGCCGTAATCTCTTCGAACATGAATGGTACATCCACCGAGGACACGGGTAGGACTACTACCGATGTGGTCGGCTCATAGTAATAAAAGGACAATCCAACACCCTGACGTTTTACCTCACCATTTTTCACTTTCATTACATATTCACTGGGTTGAAACTTCGCAAATCGGAATCCAAACATGGCTCATTCCCCATTTCTTAATACTGTCGTTTTGATATTATCGAAATGATAACAAATGAATTCGATATTGTCAATACGACATTAACAAAATGTTTATATGCCTATTTAGAGAAAGGGATGAAGTCTGAACCTCTTCTTTCCACAAAACAAAGAGACCGAATCAGTTGATTCGATCTCCTTACCTGCTTTGTTATTTTCTAATACAGTCGTTCCATCAATCTGGCTACTGCAACAGCTCCCTGTGCACGGTTCGCTATTTCTTTCGGAGCAAACGTGCCATCAGGCATGCCATTCAGCAGTCCAAGTTGTTGCATCGAGGCTACAGCCTCTTTGGCGTATGCCGCGATCTCGGCGTTGTCTACAAACACCATATTTCCTTGTACAGAATTGGTCGCAACCTCACGCTGCATAACCTTCAGTGCTCTGTTCAGCATAACGGCCATATCTTCTCGTGAAATACGTTCATTGGCTCCAAAGCTTCCATCTGCTCGGCCTTGAATAATGTCCATTTCAATTCCAAGTCGTACTGAATCGGCATACCACTGCCCTTCCTTCACATCTGTTGGGACCGAAATAGATGGATTCGGCTGGCGTGTATCACCAATACCTTTAATAATCATTTGCAAAAATTGTGCTCTGGTCAGTTCACCTTGCGGGGCAAAACGAGTTGCGCTCATCCCCGAAATAATCCCTTTACCGTAGAGGTTCTGTACCTCTTGGATTGCCCAATTGTGATTTTGCAAATCATGTAATGGCACTTCAACTTCTGCAATAACATAACTGCCCGATTCCAGCGGTTTGAACGTCATCGTTTTGGTCTTGTCATCGTACTTGGAATACGTAACAGGTTTCATTTCTCCACTTGGAGATATGGAATGTACAACCATAACTACATCATTTTTTTTAGGTTGCTCCACATTGGATAGAGCAACTTCAACCGCTCTGTTTGTCCATTGCAATGGCTTATTGTTCATTAACAAATTCACATCAACAATCGCATGATTACCGATCGCTGCTTTTTGAGATGTGGACAGTGTATCTGTCGATCCTTTTGCCACTACGATGTCGAACGTTCCCGCAGTCTCCGCAATAGTTAGCGGGAGTGATTTTAGAGGAACACGAACGGTAGTCTGTCCTACAACTACATCCAGGGATTTCACTTCCTCGGAACGAATCCATGCTGCCAGTTGACTTGCACCCAATTGGAATGTGACTGTCTTGGCTGTGTCAGGCACATCTGCAATCAGTTTCAACGTACGATTTCCTGCATCCATGGATTGCAGTGCCTGAGTTAATAGGGATACATCTGGACGAATCGAATACTTGTCATCCCCGGTTGCTGTTCCTTTTACCGTTATCAGACCCTTAACTGGCGGATTACCAGGTTCAACCGGTGGTGTTACAGCCGGATTCCCCGTTGAAGGAGCTGTTCCCGGGTTGGAAGGTTGTGAAGGTACACTTGGTTCTGATGGCTGGCCAGGGCCAGGTGTTACATCTTGACGTACAAGCTTACTCACAGCATCTTGTAACGCACGATCCGCATTGCTCACATCTTGCATTGAAGATTCAACATCCAAAATGAATGCCTTCGCTTCAGAAAGTGCCTTACTAAATACATTCCAGCTTGAAGTCGTGTATTCGGTTTGCTTTAATTTCTCAGCGGTATCTACAGTAGCTTGCAGTGCAGATTTGTCCGCCGGGAACGTACCGTATGCTTCAAATTCCATGAATCCTACCCATGTGGGACCTGTTTTAATCGTTACGCGAATATAACGTCCCTCCGTGCCTTCTGGAAGTACATGGCTAGGTGCGGTCGATACAACAACATCACTTGTGGTGTCGACTACTTTCACAAAACTTTTGTTATCATTGGACACTTCGATCGTATATTTGATGCCGCCACTCCACATGGACATCTCGATCTTGCGCAGGTTAGCGACTTGCCCCAAATCCACTTGCCACCAGCTGTCAATACTCTTATCGGTCCCCCATGAAGTGTTCGGATTGTTGTCAATTGCACCTTCAGGAGAGTTGGCTTGATTACCTCCTGTCCCTGCACTGCTTGAAGCCGTTGCTGTTTTGCCGGTTGTTAAAGCCTCCAGAGAGACCAGATTAGTAAAGGCTTGTTTCAACGTACTCAGTGCTGAATTCACTTCAGACTGGACAACAGCATTGTTATCTCGGACCTGAATCGCTGCCTGCAAAGATTGTTGCAATACAGACCAGCTCCGGCGTGTATAGGAAGATTCATTCTGCTGCTGCATTTGTTGAATGTACTGGTGCAGTTGTGTTTTGTCCACATTGGATAGACCTTGAATCGCATCATGCAAACGTTTAACCGCTGTATTCACATCCGTCTGTGTTGCTCTTGGATCATTCAAGACCTGCTCAGCGCCTTCCAGCGCTTTGGTCAATACCGCCCAAGTGGCCGCAGACCAGTCAGTCTGCTGATACGTACGCGCTTCCGCTATTTTAGCTCTGAGCTCGTCAAGCTGCGGGGCGATAACCTGCATCTGCTGCATCACACGTTCTAGTGCTGTTGTCGCTGCATCTGTATCTGCTTGAGTTACCCCACCCGGCGTGTATGCCTGACGATTTACGTCATCCGCTGCCGAGATTGCCGGAGCCAGAGTCCCCCAGCTTTCCGGAGTAAAATCAGTCTGTACCAATGATTTGGCTCGTGTAAGTGCCGCATCCAGTTGCTGGCGGTCTGCGGGCAGAAGACTCAATCCACGTTTGTACACATCAAGGGACCATAACGCTCTGCCTTCATACGAATGCCCGCCGTTGGCCGGAAATTCGTCGTAATCAAACATCGCTTGGTTCTCCCATGCATTCCCTTCAGATGCAATCCAGCCTACACCGGCCGGAATCCAAGCTGGCTCCCAGTAGAAGAAACCTGCGCCATGATTATCTGGCACGTTCGCAATCATGTCCATAATGCCGGCGATGGCATCATATTGACCTTGAACGGTTGCGGGGAAGTCTGCTCCCCCAACATGAAGCGCTTCGTCCGACCCGATGATGTTCCCATGAGCGTCCCCGTTTTTGTAGGAAAACGGATAGGACGTTTCAGCGATAATGACATCTTTGCCAAACTCGACTGACACTTCATTCATCGTTTTCTGCACATCCGCAAACGTCCCATGCCAGAAAGGGTAATACGATAGTCCGATAATGTCATAGTCCAGTCCGCCTTTACTTAACTCTCCAAAGTACCATTTGAACGTATCTGCCTTGCCACCTTCAGCCAGATGGATCATGATCTTCACCTTATCCGCGTTATTGGTGATCTCTCCTTCTACTGCACGTACAGCATCAATTCCGCTTTTCAGCAATGCAACATTTTGCTTAAAATCCACGTCGCTGCTCAAGCCGTTCAGAACACCACTGTTGATCTCATTACCGATCTGCACCATATCAGGCATGGCGCCCTTAGCTTTCATTTCTCCCACAACTTCATACGTATAGTTGTATACGGCCTGCTTCAGCTCTTCGGGCGAAAGACCTTCCCAAGCTTTTGGACGAAGCTGCTGACCCGGGTGCGCCCACTCATCCGAGTAGTGGAAATCCAGCAGGATCTTCATACCTTTTTTCTTCACCCGCTCGGCCAAACGAATGACATCTTCCTTATCGTTGTAGCCCCCTGATTTCTGTGGATCATTCCACAGACGAAGACGAACATAATTGACACCGCGATCCTTGAGAATATCGAGCAGATCACGCTCTGTACCGTTGCTGTCCACATATTTTCCGCCTTTGTCCTCAATGGCAGTCAACGTGGAAATATCGACACCTCTGACATAGTCTTCACGATACCCCTCAACGATCACCTTAGCTTTAAGCTGAGGCTCTGGAGGCGCACCATATACAATTCCTGTTACCGTAAATTCGCCTGCAGAGGCGTATTGCATAGGGTCGATATGATCCCAAGTCACAGGCACCATTCCCGATTTTTCATTCTGAAACTGTGCCTTTACCTCGTTAGGCAGAATTGGCGTACTTCTAGTCACCGTTCTCACTTCGATCTCATCATATCCTTTAATATTGGCTGGTTCAGTTCCTTCTGCTTCTCCCCACACTTTGAACTCCAATATTTCCGGCCAGACTCCCTCACCCTTGTAAAAAGATATGTTCAATCTGATGTATCGCACATCATTCTGCTGAAACGTCAGATCAGCGATCTGTTTGGGATCGGCATTTTCATTTTGATCAGCAACGTTGGTCCATGCCTGCTGATCAGCAGATGTTTCTACCATATATTTCACAACCGTGTTTTCTCTCCACGTTATTTCCGCTCCGGACAGATTGTAGTCTTCACCCAGATCAATCATCACCCATTGTGGTTGTTCCGTTGTCACTCCCGCCGTAGCAGTCCAATGCGTGTCACTTTTACCATCAACCAAATGGTCTTTCTTACTCCCCCACTCCAAATATTCTGTGCTTACCGTAACCTGCTTGTTAAGTGCCACGTTCACTTTCGCCTCTTCTGCAGCCGCTGGACGAACCATTAATCCCAGATCACAGAACAGCATCAGCAATACCAGACAACTGCTTATGTACCTTTTATTCACTCTTGATCTCCCCCTTTTTGTGTTTGATTGTGCATGGATCAATGAATGTTATTAACCTCCCTCATTGTAAGCGCTTAATAGCAATAGGCGACACGGCATAATCCAAAGGAAACAGCAGTTATTTTAACAATATGATCCTGTGACAGTTACATTTGCTCTATGTCTGGTTGTCATAATTAGTGAAAAAATCAACAAAGAAGTTTACGTTTCAATACAAATTTTCATAATGAATGAGAAAAAGCACAAAACTCACTTCCCATCTTTATGCATGATATATGAGTACAAATTTTGCGTTATTTTAATCTTAATTATAAAGCAAAAAAACCACTATCTTGTAATAGATAACAGTCAGTTTACATACTCTATTCTCTTCATTAAGATTATTTTGTCTTCTTCTCTTTTACAGAAATTAATACAAATATTGTTAAAAATAAAACTAGTAGATACAATCTTTATACATAAACCACACCATATGTACCTGTATTACCTTGATAATACTACTTAAATCAATAAAATTGGTACATAGGATCATACAGTCCCACCTGAATCGATCCAATGAGGAACCGTATTATCCTATAATATAGAACGTTTAAATCTCTTCAAATCTTTCTACATAATAAGTCTATCCAGAATCTACGCCACACCCGAATTGCACGGAACTATCATGGTTAATCCGCGAGGGATAACCTCAATGTCCATTAACCCATTAGTATGCATTTCACCGTCAATCCCCACTTTTGCTATGTTTTCACCATATTGAGTAATTCTTAAACGTTTTGTCTTAAAATACAAGACATCTGAGCGGTCAAGATGGGTTCCATTTCTTATATCTAAAAGAAGTTGAATTGTATTAAACAATGATTTTTTTTGAATTACAAGTACATGAAGATGACCGTCATCCATCTTGGCATCCGGAACAATGCCCTCAATTCCGCCAATAATCGCTGATTTTGAAACCAGGTAGAGAAGCACATCATGTTCTTGTTCTATATGATCACATTCAATCTTGATATGTGTTCCAGATAATATTTTAGGGAGTTTAGGTAGAGCGGACAAATAATAAGCCTTATCTCCTATAACGTTTTTTAGGGTTTGGTTGGTTGTATAACTGATTGAATTCATTGCACCACCAGCCACAACGTAATGAAAATATTCATTTCCAACCAACCCGATATCTATCTTCTTCGTCATTCCTTTTTCGAACATTTCCGTGAAACCTTCATATGATCGTGGTAATTTCAAAGCATTTCCAAAATCATTGACTGTACCTGTGGGTAGGTAAGCTAGAGGTATATCTAAACCTAGATTTTTAATTGTGTTAATGGCGTAATGCAAAGTTCCGTCGCCACCTGCCACAACCAGTGAATGGCAATCTTCAAAAAAAGAAGTTCCTATATCTGTATTCTCCTTACTTGTGTAGAAGATATCACTATCAAGTAAAGCGTATTTCATTTTCATATACTCTATAACTGAAGCTTTCGTTTTATATGCTGTATGCAGCCCTGAAACGGGATTTACAATCATTTTTGGTTTCATCACTGGAATGCTCCCTCTCCATAACTTCCTTTGATTTATGATTAAATTTTATATTTTTCACGCATGATCGACATCGTACATAAGGGCGGATGTGATCCTGCCCTTTCGGGTATCCGTGAATAGGAGGAGCATGAAAAATGACAAAGTTGGCCACTCTTTCGGATTTTTTCATTTTGATCTGAGCAAATGATACAGAGTTCCCTAAAGGGCAGAAATGATCTGCCTCTTCGAACGATGTTACATTTTTTTATCAGTTGTAGTATATGTGTATGCTATTAATTTAAATTTTGTAGTCGGCATAGCGAAGCATGAGAGTATCCTAAGAATTGAGAGGAGAAAAATGATGAAGAATACTACGATAAGAATGTTGACGGCGAGTTTGACAGCTTTGGCGATTATGACCGTTGCTGTAGGTTGTGGAAATAATACAGATTCGAGCCCTACCCAAGTTGAGGGGAATATGAGTTCAGGCGAAGAATCTATGGTCAGTATTTCTGATTCCTATGACAATACTGAAGAACTTGCGGCTAAATTCCCAATTATTAACTCAACACCAATTGAAACTAAAATGGAAAAAAATATACAGAATAGACTCCTAAATGGATTTGAGAACTGGAATAGAGGATATGAGGCTTGGGAAGCCTGGGGGGACATTCTTTATACAGAGGACTCGCTCTATAACGTCCATGGCGTGAAGCTCACGTTGAAGGAATATCAGGCTGCTATGGATGCACAGCTAAAGTCTACCGATATTCAGATGGGTAACTTCAACAATATGATCATTAACGACGATTGGGCAGCAATTCGATATGACATCTCTTCGACTGCACGAGACAGCCAGCAATCTTCCGATGGAAGCGTAATGGAGTTCGTCCATTTCAAAGATTATGGTGATTTGCTCGGAACACGGGTCGTTGAAGGGTGGGCTGGTACAAAGGGGGCAGATTTTAACGCATTGACCAATTTCCAAACCGATGAAGCGAAGGCGGCACAACAAGCTGCATTGGATGAAATTATTAATACCAAGATCCCTGACACTATAGATCTCAAAACCAAATATCCTGTTACTTATCCCACGCCAGTTGATACCGATATAGCTAAAAAAATTCAAAGCGCCATTTTGAGCGATTTTGATAAATGGAATCAGGGCTTTGATGCTTGGACTGACTGGGCCGATACGTATTATACTAGCGATCTCAAATATCACACAAATGCGGAAACCATGACTCTCCAAGAGTATAAGGATTCCGTGGAGATAGATGCCGAATCAACTGAGGTAAAACGTATTCGTTTTGATAATATGCTTATCAGCGGCGACTGGGCAGCCATTCACTATAGAATTACGAATAAGGACACGAAGACAGAGGAAAAGACTGCTGGCGACGTAATGCAGTTTTTACACTTTACTGAGGAGGGTGACAGCTTAAAAGTTATTGAATCCTGGACCAAATGACTCAGTTGGTTATGAGAAACCAAGGACTACAAGTTCGGATTTGTCTACAGATTAAAAACACATACGAGGAGTACCCTGCAATGGGTGCTCCCGTATGTGTTTTTAATCTGTAGTTCTGCTCATCAGTTTACTTGTTTGATCCGATAATGATATGCGTTTATAGAAATACCTAAAGTAAATACATAGGATAAAATGTACATCCACATGATTAAAACAATAACATTGGCAAAATCTCCGTATAAATCGCTGTATTGGTTATTAAAATGATTAAGATAATATGAGTATGCAAATGTGGAAACTACCCATACAATGCTCGTGAAAAGTGCTCCGATATTGGTGTACTTTCCAGGGATTCTATATCTAGGTGTTACCATATACACAATTTTAATTGTGAGAAACAAAAACAGTAAAACGACAGGCCATCTCAGAATAGCGATCAACAGTTTTGTTATCTCATTAATGCCTTCAAGTAAATCGAAATGCAAGACAATACTGCTATAGCCATACACCAACAAGGTAAATATGATAATTACAACCAACATGATGGTCAGAAGAAGTGCTTTCAGTCGACGAAGAAAATAGTTTCGATGTTTGAAACCAAATAGAGTGTCCGAACAGACAAGCACTGCATGCATTCCGTTAGAAGCTAAAATAAATGCAAAGACCATCCAGACACCACTATGAAGCGTGAGCCCTTTTTCAGTATAAGGAACCAGCATTTCAAATACAGACGTTGGAAGTATTCCTTTTAACGATGCTAAAATATCTATGATCGGAAATTTCAAATAGGCTGATGTGTAACTAATCAAAATTAAGATTGGAATCAGGGATAATACGAAAAAAAGAGTAAGATGCCCGGGGAGTAAACGTAACTCAGGTACGACGATCTGCTTTACTTTATTCCAGTATGGAGTGCATTTTTCTCGAATATGTATGTACGTTTCTTTAATTGCAAATCATCTCCTTTATGTACGATTATCATATATCAATATCCCAATACTTGCATCAATGATAGTACAGGCTCTTTAAAATAAATTCCTAAAGCAAAATAAGTTATTGTCCAAATCAAAGCACTTGAATAGGTAAAAAGAGCAAATTTCTTGAAATGAATTTCACTCATTCCAATCAGCAAAGGCATCGCATAACGCACCACTGGAATAAACATGCCAATAAGCATGGCCAGATCACCCTTTCTTCTTAACATAGACTCCGCTTTTAAGAAATAGCGATTGTTGGACCATCTTTTTTTAAATCTATGACCAAAAAACCTTCCTAGGATATAGGAAGTTGTGATCGCCGATAATAAGCCTATTACAATGGCGCTGTACGTTGCCCAATAATTGACAACTCCTGTATGGCTTAATATGGAACCAGATAAAATAATGACTTCATTAGGTACTGGAATCCCAAAAGGGCCCAGTGAAAAAGCCAAGAAGAAAAATACATATCCGTACTGATTAACAAGTTCTAAGAGTGTATTACTAATCATTATCTTTTAATACCTTCAATACGAATGTGGATCTGATCTGGAGAAATACCCGTCATATGATTCACCACCTCAAATATACTGGACTGTAATTCACGGCTGACATAGTGGATTTTCACTCCGTAATTTACAATAATTCTAAGCTCAATGATTAATTTTGAGTTGGAGAATGATACAGATACTCCTTTGTGCATTTTTTTCCCGCTCACGTGTTTAATCAAGTTATCTACGGCTCCTGTTGACAACAATATAATTCCCGACTCTAACCTTGCAACTACTGAAACAATTGTTGTAATCGCCTGCTCTAAAACATGTATCTTCCCTATATCTGTCTGTATAATCAATTGTAATGTCCCCTTTAAAACAATTTTGTAAGTGGTATAGACCCATTTTATCTTGAATTAGAAATTAACGTAATGTACCTTGGGGCAGAGAGGTTTTGTACCTTTGGGCATATGCTTTTCATATCTGAGGAGCAAACACAAAGAAAGGGAGACATCGACTAATGATGTCTCCCCTTGCCTGTATCCCGAATCATAAAACAGTTAGCCTGCAATCATTTCATTCTTACTCTCTTTGTCCCTCCTGATTACTGTAGACATCAGGTAACTGTAATAAGTAGCTATTAGAGAGGTCAAGTAAACGCTGGGTGGCCGAGAATTGAGATGCAGTCGCTCCCTCTTCCACCATACTGTTATTACTTAGTTCATAACGTACTCCATCGGCATAATTGTTTCCTGTCATATATAATATTTTATCATTAATAAAAGAACCATCAGGTAGAAAGTGTCTTAACGGAATCAAATTACGCTCTTGATTGAACAGGTCTTCACCTAAAACCAGTTGATCTCCCAAGGAAATTCCCAACAGATTGGCTACAGTTGGCAGAATATCAATTTGTCCACCTGTCGTGTTTATTACAGGAACAAGCTGCCCTGAAGGCGAATGCACAATGAATGGGATGTTCATCATATCTGTGTACCCATAGTTATGACCTAATAAGGAATTTATCAGTTCTTTTTCTTCTCCTGTAAGACCAGTCAATGGTATTCCCTGGTGATCTCCATAAAATACGACCACACTGTTATCCCATAGTCCAGACTCTATCAGTTCATCAAGAAACTGACCCATCGCAACATCTGCGTAATTTTGAGCCTGAATATAATCACCGATCAATGTATCCTTGAAACGATCAGGCAGCTCCATTTTAACCTTTTCTTCAGGCAAGTGATAGGGATGATGTGCACTCATGGATATGACCATGGCATAGAAAGGTTGATTCTGGTCATCCAAAATAGACATTTCAGAAGAGGTTTTGGAGTACAAGACTTCGTCTGATGCGCCAAAAGCAATAGGATCGTCTTCTCCGAAAAATACTTGATCATAATATCGTTCAAAACCTATGGCACGATATAATCGATTGCGATTCCAAAAATTAACACTATTGGTATGGAACGTCGCTGTAAAATATCCATTTTCCTCAAGTAAATGTGGTAGACTTGGAAGTTGTTTATCCATATATTTGGATGAGGTTGCTGGTTCATCCTTGGGTACGTAAAAGGATGTGTTTACGACGAACTCGGCATCCGAGGTTGTCCCCTGTCCAGCATTCGTATAGAAATAAGGGAAATACGTATTCTTTTTAATTAACTGATTTAGATGAGGTGTAATCTCCTGTCCATCGATTCTGAGGTCAATCAAAAAGTTTTGAAAGGATTCCATCTGTACGAGTATTAAATTCATGCCTTTATTGATTCCATGAAACTTCGGTTTGTCTTTAATTGGAGATATTCCCTTCGTTTCATTAATTTCCTCTTGGGAGATGTCACCGGGAGCTATTAGCACTTCCTTCTCCAAACGATCGGCAACAACCTTATAGACTTCATAATTAAGAATCCCCATACTCTTCGCTTTATAGATTTCATTCAGACTAGCATGAACCGGCCAGATATTGAATACACATAATGCGAATGATGCGCTAATCATACAACTTAACACCTTATGACTCATACGTGAAATACGATTCTTCCAGATTGAACCATACTTAGATAGGATAATTAAAACGAGAAATAAGGCGATGTCAACAAACAAAAATAGATAATAGGGTGTAAGCAAAGATAATGCGCTTTCTCCTACATGAGTAACTTTTTTGGCTTGTTTAAGTGAATGATACGTAGCGATAACACCATAATATTTGTAGTACATGATGACTGCAAAATATATTAACGTCATGCAAAAATTAACCAGCATATAATATAAAACTTTTCTCTTAGCAGCAAACCACTCAATTAAGCTGAATACCAAAATAAAAAAAGGAAGTTCTGTTTGAACAATAGCCCAATTGGTTCCATCATGAAATACAACAGACCATGCGACTACACTTTTCAACAGGAGAATAAAACTAAACAAACACAAATTTTCATAGGATCGATGTTTTAATCTGATGTCCGCGCCTTCATTTCGTTTGTACATACCATTCATCCTCTAGAATTATTAAAAAGGAGAAGGAGCAGCACCTTCCTCCCTCCCTTACAACGTAATCAATCTTTTAGAATAGAAAAACGAGATTAACCTCTCGGCAAAACATTGGATGGCAGATTTCATCAATAAACCTGCCATCTTCAATTTACATCTCTACTCTATTTATAGGCTCTGGAAATAGATCATGTTGATTCGTACGTTTCTGATGACGCTCTTCAACGATTTCCATTACCTTTTCTCCCTCAACATCAAAGTTCGGCAGAAGTCGATCTAACCATCTGGGCAAGTACCAAGCCGATTTACCCATCAAGATCATCACACCTGGGACAATGAATAGACGAACAATAAAGGCATCAAACAATACTCCAAAGAGTAGGGCAAAACTCATGACCTTAATACTTGGATCATTTGTCATCATAAACCCTGCAAATACGGATATCATGATCAATCCAGCAGTTGTAACTACACCCCCACTATGCTTCATTCCTGCGAGTACAGATTGTTTGGCATCACCATGCTTTTTGAAGTCCTCACGCATACGACTAACCAAAAACACTTCATAGTCCATAGCCAATCCAAACAGGATACCAACAACCATTATCGGTAAGAAGTTAAGCACAAGTGATTGTCCACTGAAGCCAAAGATATTTTGGAAATGTCCATCCTGAACAACGTAGGTAATAAATCCCATCGTAGCTCCAAGTGAGAGAACAAAACCGAGTACTGCTTTAATTGGAACCAAGATGGAACGAAACACCATGACTAGCAGGATAAACGCCAAACTAACGATTATGATACAGAACTTAGGTAAGGCTTCGTTCAGCTTTTGAGAGATATCAATATTAATTGCCGTACTGCCCGTTATTTGTAGTTCTACATGGTTCTGACGTTCAATCTCAGGAATATGACTGCGAATCGTTTTTACCAGTTCCACCGTTTCCACATCAGCGTGCCCCGTAGCTGGAATAATGTTAATCAAAGATACCTTTCCGGATGCGCCTGTAACCGGATCAGCAACCACCCCAATGTTCGGATAGGTTTTAAGCTGTTCCACTGTTTTCAATACATTAGCATCAGCTTCAGCACTTCCATCCGTTTTGGCAAGAATCATCAGAGGATTATGGTATCCCACGCCATATGCTTCAGATAACAAATCGTATGCTCGTCGTTCCGTCATACTCGTTGATTTTAATCCATCATCCATAGTCCCTGTTTCCATGTGTAGAAAGGGTACCGATATCGTGGAGAGAAGAGCCAATCCTAGAATCACTGTGATCCAAGGTCGTCCTGTAACCAATCTACCCCACAGATTTCCTCGAGTTGTTGCTTGATTTAATTTTTTAGAATTCTTTATCGGCTTAACCTTGATTTTTCCGCCCATTACGTCAAGAACGGCCGGCACTGTAATTATTGCAATTAGTACAGCTACAAAAATACAAAGCGCAGCAGCTACTCCCATCGCTGTGAGGAAAGGAATTCCAACGACTACCATACCTGCAAGTCCAATAATGACGGTTATTCCTGCAAAAACAACTGCACTACCTGCTGTACCGTTAGCTATTGCAATAGCCTCTCTTTTCTCAAAACCCTTCGCACGTTCTTGACGATATCTTGAAATAATAAATAGTGCATAATCAATACCTACTGCAAGTCCAATCATACTTGCTAATGATAATGCGAAGGAAGGTGTATCCAGAAAATTAGATCCAAGAATGATCAGCATTACGCCGGTTCCAAGACCAATGACTGCGGTTAGAATCGGAATGATGCCAGTGAGGACAGATCCAAAAGCAATAGAAAGTATAACCAGCGCAAGTAGAATACCAATTCCTTCTGTAGCTCCACCAATCTCCATCTTCACATAACCTGAACCCGTGAGTTCTGCTTGCAGTCCGGCGTTCCGTAAAGCTTCTGCCGCATGGATTACATATTCTTTAGACGTCTCACTAACATCACTATCAGCCTTGTTATAAGAGACTGTCGCATAAGCGATCGTGCCATCCGTGTTCATTGATTCATTATTATATGGGCCAGATACTTCAGTTACAGCAGGATCGTTGGATATGCTCTGAAGTTGTGTTTCAATCAGTTGTTTTACCTTTTCAGAAGATAATGTTTCGTTTGCAGGCGCTTTGAGCACCAGCTGAATTGCTTTGCTGCTATCTATCATAGAAGGAAACTCCTGATACATCTGCCCCATCGTTTCAATAGACTCTAACCCGGGTATCGTAGTTTCTTCACTAAGCTTCGGCCCCATCCCCATTGCTACCATTGAGGTAATCAACATCACCATCATTGTTCCGATGATTACCTTAATACGGTTCTTGGCAGACCAAAAACCCAGTCTGTATAACATTTTTGCCATGTCAGTTTCGTCTCCTCTGCTCTATATCTTAAATATAATCTTATTTTATAATTAGTTTGGGATAGCAACATCGTCCCAATGGGCATTCAATTCTGCCCTTTGGGGAAAGTTATATCAAGTTAAAATTCTCTTTTATGGATTTAATCTACAACATGTGTATTGATTGTCATCAACTCGATAACAACAGAAAAAGCATGCAGGTCGGTACCCTGCATGCTAGCTAGCATTGATCAACAATTATAGCTTCAAAATACCTCGATCCAGCGCAGTAGCTACGGCCTGTGATCGAGAATCTACCCCCAATTTATTGTATATGTTCGTTAGATGAGCTTTGACTGTTCGTTCTCCGATATTCATATCGAATGCGATTTCTTTGCTTTTATAGCCTTTAGCCACGCATTGCAAAATGTAGCTTTCTTTATCGCTCAAGAGTTTGACATCTTCCTTAACCTCTTGTTGCGATTTTAATTTAGCAGCCATTACTCGCTCTAGCATCTCCTCAGATAAAAGCATTTCCCCTCGCATTGCAGAATCAATGCTTCTGAACAAGCTTTCTCTGCTTGTATCTTTTAACAAATACCCTTTGGCTCCCAAAGCCAACCCGTTAATCATCATTTCATCCTCATTATACGTAGTCAGGATAATAATAGGGATCGTCAGACCTTTTTTCTTAAATTCCTTCATCGTTTCGAGTCCACTCAGAACAGGCATATTCAGATCCATTAAAATGATGTCAGGCTGAAGCTTTTCAACGTTCTCAAGCGCATCCTGGCCATTTACGGCCTCCCCTACGACTTGATATTTTTCGCTGGTCTCTAATATGAGCTTCAGCCCTTCACGCACTACAAAATGATCGTCCACCAACATAATTTTATAAGGGCTCATGCTGACCTCCTTCATGAATTGTCATTGACATCGTTATGGTTGTACCTTCTGGGCTGCTCTCCATCTTAATCAGTCCACCAATCAATCTTGCTCGCTCATGGATTCCAAGTAACCCATAGTGGCCTGGTTCCTTTCCGATCGCATCAGGATTGAATCCTTTTCCATTATCTGATATTTCGATCTGAAGTTGATTGTTCGAGACGATAACACTGACTTTTACTATATTTGCTTTGGCGTGGCGTGCAACATTCGTCAAAACCTCTCTGACGATATGAAGACTATGTTCCATCACAACTCTGGATAGTAGCTGATTCAGTTGTACATGGCAGTCTACCTGAATGCCCGTGGAATGTCTGAAGTGTCTCACCTCATCTTCAATCGCTTCCTTAAAATCGATATCAGGTGCTGATGTAGTTCTAAGATCATCTATTGCCCTACGTGCTTCAGCCAGTGTTCTGCGTGCTTGCTGCATGGATTGAATTATAATGTTATGAGCCTTCTCCGTATTCCCCTGCACCATATGTGCATTAGAAGCTTCCAATTGCATAATTAGACCCGCCGACTCCTTGGGCAAGAGTATCATGTAAGTCCCTAGCCATTCGCTGCCGTTCATTGGACAATGTAAGTTCTTCGACCTTTTGATGAGCCACTTGCAGTTCATTCAAAAACTTTTGCAGCCTGACTCGCTCATGTACTTGACGAAAAAATAGGATTCCATAAGCGATGACGATAATTAACATCATTATAAAAATCGGAATGAATACCAGCAGTTCCTTTGTATCTCCAACAGTTAAGGCAGAATCAAAAAATATAATAACACTAACTAAAGCTATAAATATCACCCTGCTGATTCGAAAAGAAAAACCCAAACTTTGAGCAATGAGTACAGGAAGCAACCCAACCAGAACTGCCTGATAACTTCCTGGAAAAAGTATAGCGCACAAGTAAATTAGAATCCCTTGAACTCCAAAATAAAACCAAAAATGTCTTTGGTTAACCCGATAAGAAATCCAATGCAACGCGGCGTGGAGAATAAACAATCCCGTAAATACCAAACTGCTAATTACTCTAGGATCATCCAGAAACTGAAGAGTAACAGATCCTGCGTATACAAAGATTAACCAAATCAAGATGGGCTTTCTTGTTTCAAATAGTTCATGTATAGTCTCAAGTTTATTCTTATTAGTAACAACCATAAAAGTTCACCTCAGTTCCAATATGTACAATGGTTTTTGCAAATTTTTCGATAAAAGCTTACATTCCCTTTTTTGGGTATATGGTTAACGACTTGTCCGATACTTATGCTAAGGATTTGTAAAAGCGCGAAAGAGAGTTAATTCAGTTATTACCTCATCTTAATATTATCTACCTATCCTTTACATCGTACAAATGGGTATGTCTGATTGCCCTTTTGGGCAAAAATGCTCACTCGTATCTCACTAAATACAGTGAAGCACTCCAGATATTGGAGTGCTCCACATACATTAGCTGACCTGACTCAAAATATGACTTAAACTTTACAGGCAGAGAAGCCAGACCTTGTGAGGACAATGAGAAATGCCAGTTCACTTCATCTTGTGGGATGCTGAGCTTAAGCATGTGTAGTCGACGCAACAATGTAGTAAAGACCACCTCTACTTCAACACGTGCCAGTCCTCCTTAACGTTATTCTATTATTTCTTTAAAATTATTAGAGTTATTAGAGTTATTAGAATTTCATATTTCATATTACTACTGTGACATGATGTTTGTTCTCGCTCCATATCACTATTAACTCTTCAAGCGTATACTTATTCAGAACCTGACTAAATTAAGTTGTTTCGGCCTAGGATATTATTCTGGCAATGAAGACATAAGTCATGTTAGCAGCTTGAGTTCTGCTTGAATACAATTCTCTTTCGTTAAAACCATTATACTGTTTATAGTATCAAAGTTACCCTCTAGGGAGAATCAATCCTCTCAGATGAATTCCGATAATTCCTCATGTTTTTTTGCCTGACTACAATAATCGGCTGCTCCTTGTTGTCATTATACACTAACGTTTCTACGTTAGTTTAATGTGCACTGGTTCAATGTCCCACAAAACTATACTTAGATGAGTGTTAGGTTGGTCATCTATAAAATCCAAATCTCGTAGTTTCACAGCGTCTAAAATATTTTCATTCATATGACAACGCATACTATAAGAATCACACGATTTGTAAAAAACAAAAAAATCTGTCCGTCCACCGGAAAGCGGAAGCAGAACAGATTTTTAGGTATATGATCGTTGTCACACTTATTTGGTAAGTTTCAATTCAAGCTGTACCTGAATGTCATTTTCAGTCGAGAGTACAACGGAGTGTGGATTTTCCATTCCGAAATCTTCGAATGTTACCATGGATGTTGCCGACAACAATACTGCATTATTCTCATAAGCAGCTTTTGCATCAAAAGTTACTTCTTTTTCAATACCTTTAACCGTAATCGTACCATTCATTTTGATATCAACCGTTTGACCGACAGGCCATTCCGCAGGTACCCCTTCAAAAGAAGTCGCTGTAAATGTAGCTTGTGGATAGGTAGCAACGTCGAAGAAATCGGCTTGCTTCACGTGACCATCCCGTTGTCCATTCCCGGAATCAATTCCGTCCATCTCGATCTGTCCTTCTGCCTTCATCTGAGCAGCATCATTTACATTAATTGTCCAATTCCCTGTTACCTGCTCGTCCACAAAGTTAACGGTCTCCTGCGATGTAGTTACGGAGAAATATACTTTGGAACCTTCGCTGATGCTCCAGTCTCCGTTCAGTTGCTCTGCTCCAGCAGTTTCATTGGCTACAGGCGTTCCTGTGCTATCTACAGCTGTTGTGGATGTCGCTGTGCTCGCAGGAAGCACCTGCTCAATCTCCACATTGTTCCCCAAGTAGCTATTTGCGATATAGTAACCACCGCCACCAATTACGGCAACCGCCGCTACACCTGTAATAAGCCATGCTTTTGCTTTCTTGTTCATCTCTATGTTTCCTCCAGTACATGATTGTTTAGGTTGCTTGTTGGAGTGAATCATATCAATTGAATGTGTCAGGAAGAAGTCAAGATAAGACAAGTCCCATATTTTTTCAAATCCGTAATACAAGATTGGCTTTACGCTCTGGCTCATGTAAAATCAGTACAAGTTTACAAAGCGAAAGGAGAACGCTTTTCTTGAAATCCATACTTATCGTCGAGGATGAGCAAGCTATTGCACGAGTATTGGCTGCTTATCTGAGAAAAGCAGAATTTGAAGTTCATCATGCAGCAGATGGACCGACTGCACTTTCCCTTTTTGATACCGTAACGCCTTCCCTTGTATTACTTGATGTGATGCTGCCAGAAATGGACGGATGGGATCTACTGCGGATTATTCGTGAAAAAAGTGCTTGTCCCGTGATCATGCTAACCGCACTGGATGACATTTCAGACCGTCTCAACGGATTAAATGCCGGTGCTGACGATTATATGAGCAAACCTTTTGTACCGGAAGAAGTGGTCGCCAGAGTGAATGCGGTGTTGCGCCGTAATCCACATTGGACCTCAGGTGGCGAAGAGAAGCGTTCCTTTGGAAATCTCGTCATTGATCTTGCTGCCAAGCAGGTATTGCTGAACGGAGCAGAGGTTGCTCTCACACCTCGTGACCTGTCGTTACTGTTCTTCCTGTCCGATTATCCGAATCGGACATTTACCAGAGATCATCTTATTGAACAGGTATGGGGGATGGACTATGATGGCAGTGACCGTGCTGTAGATCTATCGATTAAACGACTACGTCAAGCCCTCTCCCACTGGTCGCCAGATACGGGAGAAATTCGGACGTTGCGAGGAATGGGGTATCAATTTTGGATCGCCAACTGAAACAGAAGAAACCCAAACGAACGATATCCATTCTGTCACACTGGACACTGCGATATTTTCTCATTTTGTGCATTGGTTTCACGATTATTGTGGCAGGGGCACTCTACTGGATTCGAACAACCTCCATTGAGAAAAGCCTCAAAACCGCAGAACTGCTTGGTCTGGAGATTGCCGATCATGTGACCAGTGAAAATGATATGCTTCGGGTTCCACCCGATCTTGACAGACTGGTAACCAAGCGAGAGAAACTATTTAATACAGATCATTATTTTTGTGTCATGATCTTGGACAATAACAATCAATTGATCTTTTCCCAGCCTAAAATGGAACAAAAAGATGTGCATTATCGACTGTCAGACGACTATCTTGAACCTCGAAACAACAAATATGCAGGTGTGACGGTCAACATATCCGAGGGTGATCAAACCTTGGGCAAAGTGTGGGTCATGCAGTCCAAACAATCCATTACATTTGGTCCAGAGACGATATGGCTCGTGGCTCTAATCCTCGGAGGACTAATCCTCTGTGGATGGTTTACAATCTATCTCCTGTCCAAAAAGTTATCCAGACCGATTCGTCAGGTCGCCTATGCCGCTGAACAGATTCGAGGTGGCAATTATGATGTGAGTCTTGACTTGGATACACGAGAACGTGAGATCAATGAACTTGTTAATTCATTCCGAGATATGGCCTCTCGTCTCCAACAACTCGAAGAATGGCGTACACTTTCGCTGGCAGGGGTAAGTCATGAACTCAAGACACCGGTAACTTCCATCAAGGGGCTCGTTATGGCAGTACGTGACGATGTCGTGAGTCCACAGGAAGGTAAAGAATTTTTGGATATCGCTTTGAAGGAATCCGAACGCATGGAGCGTATGGTCGCAGATTTGCTTGACTATAATGCCATGGCTGCAGGAAGTGTTGCCGTTCGCAAGGAACGGACGGATCTGAAACTGTTGGTCGGTGAGATCATCTATCAGTGGAAGATTGCGTATGAGGACAAAATGCCAGAGGTTCAGCTGCACGCCCCTCCAATTAACTTCTTTACCATGGGGGATGCTCTCCGCATTCAGCAGATCATTGTCAATTTGCTCAATAACGCACTTCATGCCACAGCTCCTGAACAGAAGGCTGTCTTCAATATTTATCTTAGTACAGAAGAACAGATGCTGTACGTTGATGTCAAGGACAACGGCACAGGCATCGCAGCTGAAGAACAACCCAAAATCTTCGAACGTTTCTATCGTGGAGAACTCAAAAAACGTCGTAACCGCGGCCTGGGTCTGGGATTAACATATAGCCGGCTACTCGCTCAGGAACAGGCTGGTGAACTGACACTTGTCTCCAGTAGCCCGGAAGGCAGCATGTTCAGATTAAGCCTGCCACGCTGGAATGCAACACAAGAAGCCATGGCTGCAGAAAAAGCATACGGAGCAGCCGTTAAGGTGTAACGCACCACGCTAACATGCCAACTAGCCCAGGACTCCATTCAGGAGACTGGGCTAGTTCAACGTTGTTCCTTGTTGCTTTATCCAGAATGGAAGCATTCAACACTCTAATACACGTGGTCTGTATTCATCATAAGCATCCGAGATCAGTTTCTTATGAAGTACACTACTGGCAATGATCGCTTTCCGTTTTGCTTTCAAAACGATCTGCTCTATATCCGCATAACTGCATCCGGTCAAGCGTTCACATATGTAATCTTCCACCTGGGACTCCTGTTCAAATGATCCCACCAACTTACTGATATACAATCTGCGACTTGTATCATCAGGCATACCATAGGTCATCTTCGTATCAAACCGCCGCCAGATGGCGTGATCCAGTTGGGTTTCCAGATTCGTCGCAGCTACCAGGATACTGTCCCCATCGAATTCGTCCAGACATTGCAATAACGTATTGACGACACGAGCCATCTCTTTCACTTCATCATTGCTCTCACGCGTCCGGCCCAAGGCATCAAATTCATCTAGAAATAACACACAGGGATTCATTCGTGCATATTCGAATAACTTACGTACGTTACTCCCCGTCTCCCCAAGATGGCTATGAATGATCGCATCTAATCTCACAAGAACCAATGGCAGATCCAGGCGCTCCGCCAGATGTGATGCCGTTAATGTTTTTCCCGTACCGGGTGGCCCGAACATGACCATTTTGTTGGGGACTGATACATCATGCTCTCTGAACTTCTCTTTCATGCCCAGAATGGTGACAAATTCATTAATGATGCGTTCATTTTCAGCGGAAAATACAATATGCTGGGCTTTGCGCCTACACTCTTTCGGCGTGTAAAAAGCAGCCATATCGATCCCTTTCGCGCGGGGAATCCGGTTCATATGGTTTATTTTGCTCATGTATACACATGCTCCTTCATTTATGTTTCCGGTTATTAATCGTAATTATTACTATTAAATAATAACATACTACTGCCTTTTTGCAAATATAACCACAGCACGTCCACTATTTTGTCACAGATGGGAACATTTGGTTGCAAGCTTCAATAAAATTTGCTATTCTAAATGTGCATCGTTGTGTATAACGCAAAAAAGCCCTCCGAATTTCGTGAGAGCAAAAAATTTCCAGATTGACAAGCGGCAACTTGTTATATCTGGATCTTTATACCAACGACTGTAATCCAATTAAAGTGAGGTTATCGATCATGGCAAAAGACGTATTGTGTGAAGTTAATTCCTGTCGTCACTGGGCTCAAGAGAACAAATGTAACGCTTCTTCGATCTACATCGTGAGTCACAGTTCCAAAGAAGCAAGTCAGTCTGCTGAAACAGACTGTAAGACATTTGAAGTAAAATAAGTAATTTCATGTGATCCACTTAAAGGAGCCCTTACCGGTTCCTTTTTCTTTGTCTATTGTAACAAGAATGATAATTATTATCAAGCCTATTCTGTAAAAATCCTTCTCACCTCTTAAATGCACATTGGACAGATGACCTACGTACACTACGTAAGAAGTCAGTATGCCCATGAACGATTAGAACCAAGAGGTGAATAACAATGCCTGTTAAAAGTGGCACACAGTATCGCGAACGAATTGATGCACAGTCCGTCCCTTGCTGGTACAAAGGTAACCTTATTACTGGAAAACGCTCTGAACATGTAGCATTTGCTGGCTTAATGGAGACTCAGATGTACATGTATGATCTGCAATCTGATCCTAAATTTGCAGATACGATGACGTATGCCTCCCCGGCAGACGGCAAACCTGTGGGCATATCCTTCCTGCCTCCAACCAGTGCAGACGACCTCCGTAAACGCCGGGAAGGGATGAATATCTGGGCAAATGTGCATCATGGCTTTCTTGGTCGCTCACCCGATTACATGAATACAGCCATAATGTCCTTTTACACTGGTGCCGATCTCCTGAACGAACTATCTCCCCAATATGCAGAAAATCTCAAGAATTATTATGCGTACTGCCGTGATCATGATATTACGCTATCCCATGCCTTTATTCAGCCATATGCCAGCAAAATTTCAGGACAATTGGATGCCACTGAGGATGCTATTGCCGCAAAGGTCGTAGATCGCACCGAAGAAGGTCTCATTATAAGCGGAGCATTCATGATGGCTACACAAGCTGCCACTTCGGATGAGATTTTTGTCTATCCGTCACCTTCGCCTGCCCCATTTGATGACGAAAATCCATTTGCATTCTCTTTTGCTGTCCCCAATGATCTTCCGGGAATCAGTCTGGTATGCAGGGATACCTATGCAGCCGAATCTCACACTAATTATCCCCTGAGTTCCAGATATGAAGAAATGGACAATATCGTCATCTTTGACCGGGTACTCGTTCCGCATGAACGAATATTTTTTGCAGGGAGTGAGGAAATGTCCTCGCGTCTCTTCAGTGGTAGCAACTTTCATATTCATGCAGGTCATCAGGTACTGTGTCGTTATATTGCCAAGACGGAATTTGTTCTCGGTACAATCCAGCTGCTCACGGATACACTGGGTCTGAATACGGAAGCACATGTTATCGAGAAAACTGCACGTGTGTTCGCAGGTCTTGAATCGTTAAAAGCATTGGCTTTGGCCGCAGAGGCAGGTGCCATACCAGACGGAAGAGGATTTGTATTACCTGCACCCAAACCATTGATGGCAGCCAATCTGCTTTTTCCGAAACTTTATCCTGAGATGATTGAAATTCTGCAACTTTTGGGTTCGAGCGGGGTAATTATGATCCCTCAGGAAGAAGAGTTTCAATCCGATATCGCTCCTTCACTGAATATATATCTGAAAGGGAACGATATGGCTTCTTATGAACGCAACGCTCTGTTCCGCCTGATCTGGGAGCTTGGGGCTGGATCATTCGGGGGCAGACAGACCCAATTCGAACGATTCTTTTTTGGCAATGTCCTTACAGTATCCAATCGATTATACTCCGTATATAACAAAGATCAGACGAATCGTCAGCTCGTTCGTGATTTTCTATCCAACACCAGCAAATAAGTAACTAAAGAATCGTTTTATACCAGATGGTCATAGACCGTCATCAGTTCAGAGGCTGGTCTGCTTGCATCCACATCCCGCAATCCAGGCTGGTCTCCGTAACCGATATGGAATACCCCCAGCACCTTCTCTGTACTTGTCAAACCCATCAAATTCATAAACACAGGATGTTGTTGATAATCATTGATCTTCCAGACCGCATTCAAACCCTGTTCCGCAGCCAGAATACTAAAGCGTTTGCTCCAGGCTTTGGCCGGCAGAAGATCATCCTCACGGGCATTTCTAGGTGCCACGACAACCAGATGGGTTGGAATTGCTTCCGTGTATTGATATGTAGCCCAATCGCCGTAGCGATCAGCTAGATGGGGTGGATAGCTCTGTCTGACCGCTTCCAGATAAAGCTGTCGCCCTTCGCCTGCAAACAACATAAACCTCCAGGGTTCTGAACTCATCACATATAATGAAGGATCTGCTTCATCAAGCAACTTTCGTATAACCGACTGGGGTACTGGCAACGGACTGAATTCGCAAGTTCCTGCACGTCTCTTGCCGCTGCTTATATCTTGACTTAGACCGGTAGACATGGCAACTTCCCCTCCTCTATGTGCATGATATATCGTTATCCTTCAATCGCCTTCACATCAACCATGTTTTCTTCGGTTCAACGGCTTCCGTTTTCCAGCGATCTACCTCTTCATGTATGCGCGCTTTATCACGCGTCGTAAACTGTTCTGACTCCACCACTTCTGCTTGGGGCATGCTGTCACGTATCAAGCGAATGTAGTCCATGGAACGTATCAGAGACTGGCGTCCAGGGATGTACTTAATTTTGCGTCCTTCCAACAAGCAGTATATCTCGATCATACCCGGTAATTTTCCGAAGGCTTCCCAGCAGAATACACTGACCATATGCTGAAACGCTTCAACTACGTTTGGATCATGGACAACCATATATTTCTGAATAAGAAGCGAATCCCAGCCTTCTGGTTGCCAGGCCGCCTGAAATATCATCGACAAATGCATGGATAATGAAGGTAACTCCGTTCTCCACTGTTCAAAAAGAATGGCTGGATGCTTCAGATCATCGTTCATTGCAATGGCGAGTGACAATTCATCCGTAATCTTGTTCTTCACATCCCAGTAATGGAGAACAGATTCGAAACCATCCGCCTTTCTGGGCCACCATTTCTCAAGTAAATACTGTACGGGTACCTCTTTGCGAACATCGGGGTCGAGACTGTAAAAGGCATTGATCGCATGGCTCACCGCATATTGTACACGGTGCCTCCATTGAAGTGGAAGACGCTGCTCAGACACGGGTTCAGGGCGGATGAATCGGTGTGGGCTGCGCAGCATTTCTTCCAATCTGTAATCTTCAAGCAGACGTCCAGAAAGATCATTTCTTCCGACTGGCATCGCTGCCTGAACATTATGTTTTAACATGATCTTTAGGATACCTGTAATCCGGCAGCAGCGAAGCGTTTGCCAAAATCACGGCATGTTTCTTTCTCCTGCTCAAGCGGACTGTATTCAATTTTCAACATCTCTGGAGATACCTCCGCCCCACGCTCTTGCAGCTTGGCAGCCGCGAGATCAACTGCACCGCAGAACTGCTCATACGAGGTGTCACCACTACCAAACACCGCAGCTCTCTTACCACTCAGGTCAAGCTCATCCAGCTCCTCATAGAAATCAAGGAATTCATCTGGCAACTCCCCATCTCCCCAGGTGTACACACCGATCATGAATCCGTCATAGTCCAATACATCAGATGCATTACAATCCGTTACTGATTTCAGGTCTGCCTCGTGGCCTCCCTTTGTAATTCCCTCCACAATCAGTTCTGCAATTTCTTCTGTATTTCCTGTCATGCTCGCATAAGCCACTAACAATTTAGCCATCTATTTTTCCCTCACTTTAATTTGATCATGTTATATTCTCTCTATGAAGAAAGAATGAATTTTGGATTAACAAAATCATATGTGATAATGATTATCATTGTCAAATTAAATTTTTGGTTATCTTTGTTTTTCAGTATATGGGGCATGTTGGATTTCAACACAGCTAAAATACTTCATCCTTTAAGGTCAGATGTAATACCTTCCTCCAATGATCCCGTCCCCCAACTGGCGTACAAGCCCTTTTTTGTTGTACAATAGTATCCAAATGACTTTTGAAGGATGGATAAATCATTATGTACGTAGCTAAGAATTGGAAGGACTATGAAGTAATCGATACAGGAGGCGGCGAGAAACTGGAGCGTTGGGGAGATGTGATTTTACGCAGACCTGATCCACAGATTATCTGGCCCCTCGAGCAAGAAACCAATGAATGGCGTCAGGTGCATGGTCACTATCATCGCAGCTCTTCTGGTGGCGGTAACTGGGATATGAAAAAGCCTATTCCCGAGCGCTGGACGATCGGATACGAAAACCTGAAATTCCACATTAAACCTACCAGCTTTAAGCACACTGGTCTGTTCCCTGAACAAGCCGCCAACTGGAGCTGGATGATGGATAAAATCTCCAATGCAGGACGCCCGATTTCTGTCTTGAACCTGTTTGCCTATACAGGCGGAGCAACGGTAGCCGCAGCTTACGCAGGCGCTTCTGTTGTGCATGTGGATGCAGCTAAAGGCATGGTTCAATGGGCCAAGGAAAATGTTCAATTATCCGGACTGGCTGATCGCCCTGTTCGTTTTATTACAGATGATGTATTCAAATTCGTACAACGGGAACAACGGCGTGGAAATCGTTATGACGCCATTATTATGGACCCTCCTTCTTATGGCCGCGGTCCGAATGGCGAGACATGGAAACTGGAAGAGAACCTTTATCCATTCTTGAAGTCATGTATGACGATCTTGTCGGATAATCCATTATTCATGTTGGTTAACTCCTACACTACGGGCATTTCCTCTACGGTTCTGCGCAACATGTTGACCATGACGATGTCTGCTCAGTACGGTGGTGACATTACTGCAGGTGAAATTGGTCTGCCGATCACACGCAGTGGTCTGGATCTGCCTTGTGGTATTCTGGGCCGTTGGGAGTCTTAATCATGTCAGAACATCGGCATAATCACGATGCAATTCCGATTTTGTTCGAAGACAACCATCTGTTAGGCATTACGAAGCCGGTCAATGTACCTACACAGGAAGATTCATCAGGTGATCCGGATTTGCTTACATTGCTGAAGCAGGATCTGAAAGAACGATACAATAAACCTGGCAATGTTTATCTCGGATTAGTACACCGACTTGATCGTCCTGTTGGAGGGGCAATGATTTTTGCCAAGACTTCTAAAGCAGCTTCGAGATTGTCCGAGACTGTGCGGGGACGTCATTTCCGTAAAATATATGCAGCTGTTGTACATGGCAAGTTGCCTGCACAGCAGGGAACGTTAAAACACACGCTCCTGAAAGATGCACGTACAAATACCGTTACTGTTGTACCTAAAGGTACGGCTGGCGGTAAGGATGCCGTTCTGGATTACCGTGTTATCGGCGAGACAGACCGTTACAGCCTCGTCCATATCGAACTGCACACCGGCAGATCTCATCAGATTCGGGTGCAAATGAAAGAAGTCGGCTGCCCTCTGTACGGGGATCAGAAGTACGGTGCAAGCGTGAATAAACCCGGGCAACAAATTGCTCTATGGTCTGTGATTGCAGCCTTTCCTCATCCGATTACCAAAGAAGAAGTTATTCTACAATCTTTGCCTGCAAGAGAATTTCCCTGGGCAGAATGGCCTGCTGCGGTGTACCAAAAAGCTTTTGAACAACCTCTATAATACGTGTTCAAAAAGACTGGTTTTTAGTACCGAGAAGATGGGATGAAGCTAGAAATGGAGTAGCGGAGCGTAGATAAGCTACGTGAGCAACTACAATGTTTCCGCAGGAAACATACTTCGTAAGCCTCCCGCTTATTTCGGCTGAATTCCTTATTCGATGCTGATGATGTCGATAGGCATCATTCGTAATCAAAAGTGGTTTTTTTGAACAACCTCTATAAGTGCACAGGATCAGGTTAGATCTGTCCATATTACGTGTCGTTCAGATTCTGTATCTGAACGACACGTTTTTTCATATTTTCAGCTATATACCTAAGATACAGAGAGGAGACATCATGATGACCCCGTTTACCAAACAAGTCATTGCGATCATCGCGGCGATTCCCGAAGGTAAAGTGATGACTTACGGTCAGATTGCAGCCCATGCTGGAAGTCCAAGAGCGGCGAGACAAGTCGTCCGTATTCTGCACTCGATGAGCCGCAAGGAACGTCTGCCCTGGCACCGTGTTGTCAACGCAAAAGGCGAAATCTCCATACCGGACGAACACTCGCGCATGATGCAGGAAACAGAACTGATTAGCGAAGGTGTGGAGTTTCAGCTGAACGGAACCATTAATCTAAAACGGTTCGGACATGAGCCCGATCCTGTATTTCTTATCGATCCAACGATCCAGCCCGAATAATAAGAGTACTCTCCTCCTATCGCGCACACCAAAAAAAAAAGAGAACTCAGGCAGTTAGGGTTACCCCTTCGACTGCTAGAGTTCTCTTTTTTGGTTTTATCTAATATTCGTTATGCAGTAGCCGTCGCTTTTTCCTGTTCTACAGTAACAGGTTCAACAGCTGGTTTTGTTTTCCGAATAAAGAACGCCATGATCAAAGCAACCACAGTCATTCCGGTAGCCACAATGAATGCATAGTTAACACCGTAAATCGTTGCATCTGCTGTAGCAGCTATCATCGCTGTCTTATCAGTAGGATCAACCTGACCCGCAGCCACTGCATTCGCCAGATGTGTTTTGAGCTTGCTACTCATGATGGTAACGAGTATAGCTGTACCAATCGCTCCGGCAACAGTACGCAATGTGTTGGACATGGCGGTACCATGCGCGTTCAGACGTTGTGGCAGTTGATTCAGACCTGCTGTCTGGATCGGCATCATCAGCATCGACATACCGAACATACGAGCCGTGTAGATAAACATCATGTAGCCGTACGTAGTATCGATTGCCAGGCGACTCAGTCCAAATGTTGTGATCGCCGTAATAGCAAGACCCGCAACTGAAAGCCAGCGAGCGCCTACCTTATCAAATATGCGACCCGTGATCGGAGACATAATCCCCATCAATATCGCACCCGGCATCATCAGAAGTCCTGATTCAATCGGTGAGAAACCACGAATGTTTTGCAAGAAAATAGGAAGCAGGATCATACCTGCAAACATCGCCATCGTCACAAGCATATTGATAATTGTTGTTAATGAATACATATTGTACTTGAAAATACGGAACTCAAGGAGCGGATGATCTGTTGTCAGTTGACGAATAACGAACAGAATCAGGGATATCGCACCTACGACGAGGCATCCAATGACAATTGCACTGCCCCATCCATCGGTACCCGCATCACTAAATCCGTAAAGCAAACTACCAAAACCAAGTGTAGATAAAATAACGCCTGGATAATCCAGTTTAGGTCTGGATTGACGTGTTACGTTTTTAACAAAAGCAATACCAATTGCCGTTGCAATAATAGAGAATGGCAAGATGATGTAGAACAACAATCTCCAGGAATAATGCTCAACCACATAACCTGAAAGTGTAGGCCCAATCGCAGGAGCCAGAATCATCGCGATCCCCATGGTTCCCATGGCTTGACCACGTTTCTCGATTGGGAAGATGGTCAGGAATACAACGGTCATGAGAGGCATCAGGATACCTGCACCTGCCGCTTGAATAACACGACCTACCATCAGAATGGTGAAGGTTGGACTAAGACCACAGACTAATGTACCTATGGTAAATAGAGTCATGGCTGTAATAAAAATTTGACGCGTTGAAAATTTGGCAATCAGATATGCCGTAACCGGAATCAGTACACCGTTCACAAGCATGTAACCCGTGGTTAACCATTGGGCTTTGTTTGCATTGATCGCGAGGTCTTCCATGATTTTAGGAAGCGCTACGTTCATCAGGGTTTGGTTCAGGAATGCCACAAAGGCACCAATTAACAATGCCGCTACAATCGGGCCTTTCTTGATGTTGTCCATCGCTGAGGATGGAGCTGCAGCAGTAGTCGTACTCATATGTTGTTCATCTCTCTTCCTTCTAACTTTTCAATCATTTGACTATGAATTCTAAGTAGGTGCTCAAGGTCTTCCTTCGATATATCCAGAATGGGTGACACTCTTTCCATCCACAAATGGTGCGTTTCCTGTTGGGCCTGTTCCCCTTTGTCCGTAATCTGAAGCTTAACGGATCGGCGGTCAGCATCTGAACGTGTCCGAACGATATACTCGCCTTTGACCAGTCGCTCCACAACAGCACTCATGGAACTGCTGCCCATATGGCATAGCTCAGCCACTTCGTTGATGCCAATGGAAGGACGCTCCCTCAGAATGGATAACACCATAAACTGGATCGAAGTCAGCTCGATCTCCTTGTTTTCATTCCAAAATGCTCGAAAAAGCATTTGATTCACTTGGCGGAACGAATTAATAATATAGAATACTTCATACGTATCAGTCATTGATTCACCCTTTTACTTTTGGAATATAATATTTCGTACACGAAATATCAGGGGAACAATTATTTATTATAACAAAAATATTTACATAGTCAACTCTTTACATATGAATTCACAAAAATAATATTAGGACATACTAACTGTGTTACATCCTTGTCTTTACTCAACTAACCTGGACACAGTGTGTATCATATGTAATTTGTAAATAAAATAACCATAGGGCTCCTGCATGAAACGAGCAGGCACTCCTATGGTTATTCAGAAGAATCAGCATGGCATCATACCGAAGTAGATAAGGCAGGCTCTTTGGTCTTGGGTGTTGTCATTTTGCCTAACAGATATACCAGCAATTGTTGATTGTGCATCGAAATGTTACTGAGAACAGAGTTCATGAATTCATTACGGATGGTGATTCCCCGCTCTGTCTCCATTCTTCCTTTCTCTGACAGAGATACCCACACAATGCGTCGATCCTGATTATCCCGATTCCTGCGAATCAGATCATTCTTCTCCATCCGATCGAGCAGCATGGTTACAGCAGCTGGCGTAGTCGACAGATAAGGAATCAGATCCGAAGGTTTCATCTTCTGATGGTCTTCAAGCACCTCCAGAACAGCCAGCTGAGCCTCCGTTAATGAGGGTGCCAGCTCTTGATCCATATGCAATTTATAATCTTTGGTTAACCTGGACCAACACTTGGCAAAATCGGAATTATACATCTTCCATCGCTCCTCTCTGCAACCGGTTATCACTTCACCTGCTTAAGTTTTCGCGCTCCAAAGCCGCATTCCTGCTGCCTTTTTTCAATTTCCTAGCGATCGACCGTAATCGACGAAGGTTGTTAAACTTCGCATGAATGCCCTCGTCTAATCCGCCTTCGAACAACAAAAAAAGACTCCTCGCATGACAGGATTAGCTGTTCTGCGAAAAGTCTCGTTTGTTTGTTTTTATGAAGATGCTGCTGGTTGATTCTCATTAAAGTCCCTCAGAAGTTCAACGATCTCGTCCTGTTTATCCACAGGAACAATCAGTTTGCCAATATGTTTGCGCTCAGTAATCGGAACACCTTCCGAAGAGATCTGATGCACTTGGCCTTCCTTGGTCATTACAGTGATCTTACGTTGCTCTTTGCAATAAAACGCTCCAACAATACGGCTGCCATTCGGTTTCACACGTTTGCCTTCTTTGAATTCAAATGTGGCAAGCCCCTTGCCTCCACGGCTCTGGACAGCATAATCCAGGAGTAATGAACGTTTACCATATCCCAGATCGGACAACACGGCAACTTCACCTTCATCTCCTTCTACCCATAGAGCGGATACAACTTCATCTGTATCTCTCAACTGAATACCACGAACACCACCGGATACACGTCCCATTGGATTGACCTCATCCTCTCGGAAACGAATCGCCATGGCTTCTTTTGTAATCAGCATAATATCTTGAGCGCCTGTACTTAGATGTACAGATAACACTTCATCGTCCTTGCCCACTTTACAAGCCGCAACTGCACCGGAACGTTTGGTCACGTAATCCTTCAGTTCCGTTCGTTTCACCTGTCCTCTTCGTGTGACAAAGACCAGACTGTGATTTGGCTCTTCAAAGGATTTCACAGCAAGCACACTTGCAATACGGTCATCTTTCGCAAGGGGAATCACGTTCACAATGGCTGTGCCCGGGTCTTTCCACTTGAATTCAGGTACCTGATGAACAGGTAACAAGAAATACTGACCTTTCCTCGTAAAGACAAGCAGATTCTCAAGTGTGTTTACTTCCAGAACCTGAGCGATATAATCGCCATCTTTTACTCCACTTCCGCTCCGTTCACCACCAGAACGTGTAAAGGACTGCATGCCTGTACGTTTCACGTATCCTTCTTTGGATAACGTAACAAATACATCTTCCGCATTCACAAGTACTTCGAGATTAACCTTGAGTTCTTCCACTTCACCCTGAATCGCAGAACGACGGTCTATACCGTATTTCTCACGAATCTCCATCAATTCTTTGCGGATGACTCCGATGAGCTTGCGGTCACTATCCAGAATGGATCGTAATTGCGCAATCTTTTTCATCAGTTCACCGAGTTCCTTCTCCAGAGAATTAATCTCCAGATTCGTCAAACGGTATAATTGCAAAGTAAGGATGGAATCCGCTTGACGTTCCGTGAATCCAAACATCCACATCAGGTTATTCTGAGCATCCTGCCGGTTCTTCGACGCTTTGATCGCTGCAATGACCTCGTCAAGGATGTTAAGAGCTTTAACCAAGCCCTCCAGCACATGTGCACGGTCTTCCGCTTTCTCCAGCTCAAACCGGGTACGGAATGTCACAACTTCCCGCTGGTGGGCAATGTAAGCCTCCAGAATTGATTTCAATCCCATTTGTTGTGGTGCTTTATTCACAATCGCAACCATATTGAAGTTGTAAGTGACCTGCAGGTCGGTTTTCTTCAGCAAATAAGCCAAAATACCTTGTGCGTCCGCTTCTTTTTTCAACTCAACCACGATTCGCAGACCTTCACGTCCGCTCTCATCACGCACTTCGGCAATACCTTCAACCTTCTTCTCAAGTCGGATGTTCTCCATCGCTGTAACCAGACGAGATTTCACGACCTGATAAGGAATTTCGGTAATGACGATTTGCTGTTTGCCTCCGCGCATGTTTTCAATCTCGGTTTTGGACCGGATATAGATCCGTCCCTTACCTGTGCGATAAGCATCCAGAATGCCGTCACCGCCCATAATCAATCCGCCTGTTGGAAAGTCAGGACCCTTCATAAACATCATGATTTCGTCTAGCTCAATTGACGGTTTCTCCATCACAGCGATCGAAGCATCAATGACTTCACGCAAATTGTGTGGAGGAATCTCCGTTGCAAATCCGGAGGAAATACCGCTGACACCATTAACCAGCAAGTTCGGATAACGGGATGGCAATACAACCGGTTCTTTGGCCGTATTATCAAAATTATCCTTAAACAGAACCGTCCGTTTCTCGATATCGCGAAGCATCTCCATCGCGATGGGCGACAAACGGGCCTCCGTATACCGCATCGCCGCTGCCGGGTCATCATCCTGTGATCCCCAGTTACCATGACCGTCCACGAGCATATGGCCCATTTTCCATGGCTGAGCCATCCGCACCATGCCCTCATAGATGGATGAGTCACCATGTGGATGATAATTACCCATTACGTCCCCAACGGTTTTGGCAGACTTGCGGTAAGTCTTGTCAGGCGTATTACCTGAATCGTACATGGCGTACAGAATACGCCGTTGTACTGGCTTCAACCCATCCCGGACATCCGGAATGGCTCGATCCTGAATAATATATTTGGAGTAGCGACCGAAACGGTCCCCAACGACCTCTTCGAGAAAGGCCGGCATAAATTGTTCTGATGGACTCATTCCAAGCACCTTCTATTCTTCGTACTCTGTAAAGTCGACGTTCTCTACAATCCAGCGTTTCCGCGGATCAACCTTATCACCCATGAGCGTAGATACACGACGTTCTGCTTTTGCTGCATCAACAATCTGTACCTTCAGCATCGCACGAGTTTCCGGATTCATTGTTGTCTCCCACAGTTGATCCGGATTCATCTCACCAAGACCTTTATAACGTTGAAGCTCAACATTATTACCGAATTCCTTCATATAATTCGCCAGTTCTTCATCCGTCCATGCATATCGAACACTCGCAAGCTTACCAGACTTACGAGTAAGTTTGTACAATGGCGGCTGAGCAATATATACTTTGCCTGCATCAATTAAAGGCTTCATATAACGATAAAAGAAGGTCAACAGCAGCACCTGAATATGTGCGCCGTCCGTATCCGCATCGGTCATAATGATAATTTTGGAATAATTGCTGTCTTCAACTGCAAATTCGGTTCCTATGCCCGCCCCGATCGCCGCTGTAATGGCACGGTATTCTTCATTTTTGAGAATGTCGGCCAGCTTCGATTTTTCCGGATTGAGCGGTTTTCCCTTGAGCGGCAGAATAGCCTGAATCTTCGAGTCACGTCCCTGTTTGGCAGAACCACCTGCGGAATCACCTTCAACAATAAACAACTCATTTCGGGTAAAATCCTTTGATTGCGCCGGCGTCAGTTTGCCGTTCAGGTTGGAACTCTCACTGCGTTTCTTGCCTGTACGCATATCATCACGTGCTTTGCGAGCTGCTTCTCTGGCTCTGGAGGCTTGAACCGCTTTGCGAATTAACGTTTGAGCTACCTGCGGGTTTTCTTCCAGAAACCTTTGAATATTTTCGGACACGACCGAATCCACTGCACTTCGAGCGGAAGCGCTGCCGAGCTGATCCTTCGTCTGACCTACGAACTCAACATCTGACATTTTGACACTGATGACAGCCATCATACCTTCACGCAGGTCATTACCTTCGAGGTTTTTGTCTTTTTCCTTAATCATGCTGGTACGCCGTGCGTAATCATTCATTACTCGGGTATACGCAGCCCTGAATCCGGTCTCATGAGTACCGCCGCCCCGAGTAGGAATCGAGTTCACGAACGAAGCCAGTGTCTCCGTATAACCCGCGTTATACTGGATTGCCACTTCGACTTCAATGTCATCCTTCTCCGCATAGAAGTGAATAACATCATGCAGCACATCTTTATTTTCGTTAAGAAAAGCAACAAACTGGCTTGCTCCGCCTTCATACATGTATTCATCCTGATTGCCCGAACGTTCGTCCTTGAGCACAATTCTCAGACCCGAATTCAGAAAAGCAATCTCCTGAAGGCGTTCTGCCAATGTATCATAATTAAATTGAATGCCATTCTGGAACACACGAATATCCGGTTTAAATGTAACTTTTGTACCTGTCCGATTGGTATTGCCCAACACTTCGAGACCGGAGACCGGTTCACCGACATGTTCAATCCCTTTTTTGTCCTTCCAATACTCGAATCGCTGACGATGAATCTTGCCATCACGGAAAATCTCGACTTCAAGCCACTCGGACAATGCGTTTGTAACTGACGCACCTACACCGTGCAAACCGCCTGATTTTTTGTATCCTGATCCACCGAACTTTCCGCCTGCGTGCAAAATCGTAAACACGACCTGGGGAGTAGGAATCCCTGTTTTATGTACACCTGTCGGAATTCCCCTTCCGTTATCCTGAACCGTAATAGAACCGTCCTTATGCAGCGTGATATCGATTTTGGAGCAGAATTTGGCGAGATGTTCGTCGACAGCGTTGTCGACAATTTCCCATACCAAATGATGTAGACCCGAAGTGCTGGTGCTGCCGATGTACATCCCCGGCCGTTTCCGTACCGCTACCAACCCTTCAAGTACTTGAATGTCGTCCGCGTCGTAGCCTGAAGACCCCTGTCCTCCGCCTGTCGAACCTGCCGACATATCGATTTGCTCGACCATTCATGCTCCCCCTTCTTAACTTGCAACTAAAAAAATGCCTAAAATGCAAACAGATGTTTTCTTATCCTTGTCCATTTTAATTCAAGATATCCCGTTTCGTAAAGACAAGGAATGACACAATGAGTGAAGCAATGCCCCAAACACTAAGCACAATAAGGGAAAAACCTAAATTCATACCCTCGATTGGAGGTAATCCGCCAGACAAATAATTCGGAAGTTCGAGGTTAACCATGAACAGATACTTCGCTGTCTGCCAGGATGCTGCCATACTGGTCAAGATTGTTCCTGCAATCAGCGCGGCCATCATGATAACGATACTTGCAGCAGTACTGCGCACAAGCACGGATACCATAAATGCAAGCATAGCCACAATTACACTCACAAACCAGATCAGTCCTGCCTGCATAAGCATATACAGCCACTGGTCTACAGCATGCACTGCCGACATATCGACATCTGTTCCCACAACTTTGAATCCTGTGAAGATTGGCATGTTGAAACCTTTATAACCAAAGACCGCACCCGATATGACATAACATATAATGTAGGCTGATACCACTATGATCGAAACAAACATAATCAGCGTAATTAATTTACTCAGAAGCACTTTCCAGCGTCTAACCGGACGCGTTAAAAGCATTTTAATCGTACCTGTCGTACGTTCACCTGAAACAAGATCTGAAGCAATAGCCATGATTAACAGTGGAATAAACAAACCAACCGCGTTGTTCATGAACTCCCGCGTAAAGGTAACACCACCTGGTTCTTTGGGATTGATGTCATTTTCAAGATAATACTGCATCTGCTGGATATATACTGTTCTATATTTTTTGTACTCTTCAGGTACCCGATCGCTACCGAGCGAATTTTGATTGTCTGTGATGGCCTGTTGCAGTTCAAGACGCCAATCACCGCCAAACTTGTCGCGATTATTCTCCGCAGATTTCATCTGGGCATACGTAAACATCGGTACGAGGACCGCAAGTACAATAAATATAATATAAAGCCGTTTTTTCTTCACCATCTTAATCGTTTCATTACGGATCAGCGGCATGATATTACTCAATGGATTCACCTTCTGTCATTTTTAAGAATAGTTGTTCAAGCGTAGGCTGAATCCGCTGTACCCCTTCAACCTGAATACCTGCTTGAACCATCTGCTGCACCAGATCAGGAATTCGATCTTCATGCATCTCGGCAACCACAGCGTTGGGACCAAGGCCCGCAACAATGGTATCATCCATCACATCCGCAGGTCGACCTACCAAAGCAATTCCTGCATCCTGTAACATCTTTTTGCCTTGCTCCAGTGGTGAAACATGCCATATGGCCAACTTGGAATGATCTTCAATCAGTTCGCTTACACCTCCAACGGCAAGCACACGTCCAGCACTGATAATGGCTACTCTGTCACAGAGAAGCTGAATCTCACTTAACAAGTGACTGCTGACAAATACAGCCATACCTTCGCTGGCAAGTTGCTTAATAAAGACACGAAGTTCCTTAATGCCTTTTGGATCAAGGCCATTTGTCGGTTCATCCAGAATGAGCAGACGCGGTCGCCCAAGCAGTGCTTGTGCAATACCGAGCCGTTGACGCATACCCAATGAGTAAGTTCTGACTTTATCGTGAATCCGCCGATCCAGACGCACAATATCCACAACTTCCTGAATTCGTTCATTGTCCACACCTGGTTGCATGCGGGCAAAATGCTCCAGGTTCTCCCACCCTGTCAGATAGGTATATACCTCCGGATTTTCAACAATGGAGCCTACATACTTCAAAGCACGCTCAGGGTCTCGATTCACATCATAACCACAGACTTTAATTTTTCCTTCTGTCGGTTTGATCAGATCGACCAGCATCCGTATCGTAGTTGTTTTTCCGGCACCGTTGGGACCGAGAAATCCGAAGATTTCACCAGGTTTTACGTCAAATGTAACGTCTTTAATGATCCACTTGCGTCCGATCCGCTTTTTCAGATGCTGTACAGACAGGACGGAATCATACTGCTGCTCTGCCATTTAATTTCCGCTCCCTTCTGCCGGTGTATCCGCCTGGAATTCCTGTGCAATCCGAACTGCAATTTGCTCATAACCTTGGCCGTTTGGATGAAAATGATCTGACGAGAGATACTCCCCCAGATGATTTTCAAATAAATCGAATGTAGGGACAAGTGTCATCTTATCCTCATTGTTCAAAATAGCCAGTGCAGCGTCGTTCCAAGCAGCAACAACTGCATTACCTGGCTTCTCCAATTCCTTCACATCACCAAATGGATTGTACAACCCTATGTACGCAATCTGTGCATCGGGATTGATTTCTTTTACTTTCTTCAATATCTCTTGAAGGCGTTTGGACGTTACCGGTAAAGCTGCTGCCAGCTGCTCTGCTGTTGGCGGATCTTCCCCCTGTAGAACTTGCCCTCCCTGGAACAGATCATTTGCGCCAATCGAGAGCAAAATAAAATTGGACTGCTGTAGGACATAACGTACGCCTTGCTCATCGAGTTTTTCCAATAAAGCATCCGTTCTCAAACCGTTTACACCCAGATTGTTAAGAACCTGAACGTCATATCCTTTAGATTTAAGCAGGTTCCCTGCACGTCTCACAAAACCGAGTCCCTCATCATCCCCCGTACCTCTTGCCAGGGAATCGCCAATGACGGCCATACGAATCTTGCCATCTTCCACTACAGCGGGTTCTCCTTCCTTATCCTTGGATGGAGCAGTTGCCTCCTGGCCTGTAGTTAACGCTGAATCTCCCTCGGGGAAAATCACGTCTTTTATAGCGTATCCAAATCCAAATAACAACAACAAGGTTGCCAAGATGGATACTGTACTGACGGTTCTCCAGATCCATGGTGCTGAATCAAGGCTTTTTTTCTTTTTCATCATCACATCTCCGCTCATGTACACCAATCCGGGTGCTTAATAATTTATAATGACTTTACATTAAGGCGTGTCTAAAAATCCGCTTCCTTCGGAGTTTTCAGACACGCCCTGATGATGTTATTCCTAAATAACATAAATGTTCTGTCGTTAATTTGCAAATTTTGCCGCTACATTCGCAGAATTCATTTTCTATATGTCATTTAACGGAAAAAAGGTTATGCCATACACAGATTTCAACTGTGCTGGCATAACCTTGTGGAAAAGAAAGTTCATACTTTCTTCATTATAATTGCTTATTTACCGATAAACTCTTGAGCCCAGTATCCGTTGTAGAAGCCTACACCGATATGCGTAAAGTTTTTGCTCAGGATATTGGCACGGTGTCCTGCACTATTCATCCAGGCTGTTACAACTTCCTGAGGTGTTTTTTGTCCTTTGGCAATGTTCTCACCTGCATAGCTGTAAGTTACTCCGAACTGTTTCATCATATCAAACGGAGAACCATACGTAGGTGACTGGTGATCAAAATAGTTATTGTTGCTCATATCTTTTACTTTGGCTACAGCTACTTTGTCCAGAAGAGCATCTGAAGTCAGTGCGCTCAGACCTGCTTTGGCACGCTCAGCGTTCACAAGCTTTACAACTTGCGTAGCAAAGTCGGATTGTGTGCTTTCGCTACCATTATTACTTGTATTGTTACCGGTATTACCTGTGTTACCTGTGTTTGAAGAATCTTTAGCCGGTGTCGTTGCCGGTTTTTCTTCTTGTGTTGGTTGTGCTGGTTTAGTCGGTTGCTCAGGCTTAGTTGTCGGCTTAGTTGGCTTTGTAGTCGGCTCAGCAGGTTTGGTCGTTTGATCAGGCTGCGTAGCAGGCTTCTCTACGATTTGCCCCTCGGATACAGTATATCCGTTTTGTTTGAGCCATTTCTCCAGATATGCTTTCAGGCTGTCTGTACTTGTAATTTTGTAAGTGGTGATAGTCTTATATGTTGAATCTGCAGCAGACGCGGAAGCAGGAAGCATTACCCCTACGGCCAGTACGGCTGTCAGACTACTCGTTACGACAGTTTTCATCCATTTCTTTTTCAAATTCATTCATCTCCTTAAGATTAGTTATTACAACTTTGTAATTAATACTCTAGCAGTATATCAATTCAACAGGAGATTGTGAACCTATAAAATATGGAAAAGTAACTTTTTTGTCATTTTTTAGAATGTTTTAGATTTATCCTAAGGGCTTATCCTGTAAGGCTCTACCCCCATTGACAAAAGCATAAAAAAAAGACATTCGGACTAAAAATGCTAGTCGAATGTCGCTTCACCATCTATTTATCATTCACCACACCAGTATGTGCAGATCAGGATATCATGAGAATTTCCATGCAATAGAAGAAACTTTTTTTATACTATAGAAGAACTTTACTGAACCGATAGCCTCTCTTCTGAAAACCAATGTGCTCATAAAAAGAGTACGTTGTTGAAGTCACTTCACGGTTAGCACCCGTGACAAACAGTTGTTTACCACCTTGCTGTCTGCCCCAATCTTCGGCACGAGCCATCAAACGACGGCCAATCCCACCACCACGATGTTCTTGACCTACAATCAGGGAAGTAATTTGTGCGGCAGGTTCTGGATAGGCATGACTTTGCACACATTGCAAGCCAATCACACCAATAATTTGTTCATCCACTTCGGCAACAAGCATGCATGCGTTTGGATTGGTTTCCAAACATTCAATGCGTTCTTTCATGACATTGGTTGTTGTCGGATAGCTGACCTCTCGCATCAGTCCCGTTACCGCTTCAGCATCTCGCAGCTCACACTCTCGGATCATCAGTACAGGGGCCTCAACATTATTGGACATGATTTACCTCCACTTTCAGCATATTAGCGGCTTGCACCGCTGTTTTACGAGCTTCTTCCACATCTTGGCCAGCACTTAAGGCTACAGCCATTCGGCGTCCTACTTTGGTCTCAGGTTTGCCAAATACACGAATCTGAGTACGAGGAAGAGCCAGTGCTTCTTCGATCCCGCCTACAGTAAAGCCAGATGTTTCATCATTAGCCTTCAGCGTTGCTGAAGCTCCCGGTGTCAACAGATGTACACCTGTGACCGGAAAACCAAGAATTGCACGTACATGCAGCGCAAACTCGGAACTGTCTTGCGTCACCATTGTAACCATTCCTGTGTCATGTGGACGAGGAGATACCTCGCTGAACACAACACCATCCGGAGTCAGGAACAATTCCACTCCAAACAGTCCATAACCGCCAAGTTCATCCGTGACGGATTTGGCAATATGACAAGCCTGCTCCCATTGTTCAGGAGTCATTGCATGAGGTTGCCAGGATTCGACATAATCCCCATCCTTCTGAATGTGGCCGATCGGAGGACAGAATACGGTGCCTGATACGGACCTAACGGTAAGTAATGTAATCTCACTGTCAAATTGCACAAAGCTCTCCACGATAACACGAACGGATTTGCCACGAGCTCCCGAAAGAGCAATGTTCCAGCAATCCTCCACGTCGCCCGGTGTACGGCATACACTCTGCCCTTTGCCGGAAGAACTCATCAATGGTTTAATGACACAAGGTGTGCCAAGCTCACGTACGGCTTCCTGAAGTTGTTCCAGGTTGTCCGCAAAAAGGTAGTCAGCTGTCGGAAGTTTCAATTGTTCGGCTGCAAGCCGACGGATGCCTTCGCGATCCATCGTTAAACGTGCAGCTCGGGCAGTAGGTACTACACTAAATCCCTCTTCCTCAAGCTCCAGTAAAGCTTCTGTTGCAATAGCTTCAATCTCAGGTACGATGTAATGAGGTTTTTCTTTACGGATCAATTGTTTCAAAGCTTCGGCATCCAGCATGTCGATGCAGTAAGACCGGTGCGCAACCTGCATTGCAGGTGCGTTCTCATAACGATCAACAGCGATCGTCTCTACTCCCAGTCGTTGGGCCTCAATAACGACCTCTTTTCCCAATTCTCCACTGCCTAGTAGCAGCATTTTTTTGGCTTGAGCCGTAAAAGGAGCACCCCACATGTTCTTTCCAATCCTCCCAAAGAGAAATCTTCTATATCTGTCTCTCTATTTTCGGGGTTTTGGTTAAAGATTGCAAGAGTGCTCCCTATTTTTCTTGTGAATTTTACAAGATTTTTTGTGTTTTTTCGATTAAATTTTACAATTACCGCTTACAGATTCGATACTCCTTCCATTCCTCCCAAAATTAAGGAAATGTTAAAAGAGCAGACTTTAATACTCCAACGAATCGAAATACGCAAACAAATCCCAAGTTTAAAGACTTGGGATTTGTCGATTTTTTTCTCTGAAGATTTCATGATGGGAAGAAACATAAGCCATCTGGGGTGCGTCTGGCGTCATATATTGTTTCGCACTATTAACTGCCACGATCGCATCATTGAAGGCTCCTGCAATGAGTCTAACTTTGCTCTCGTGGGTCGCACAGTCCCCTGCTGCAAAAACACCCGGAAGACTCGTCTGTGCATGGTGGCTCATTAAAACCATTCCATCGTCCATTTCTAAGCCACAACTGGCAAGATCACTTAAATTGCTTTTATATCCGTGACTAATGACGACTTCATCCACTTCCAACACTACATTGTCCTGACTTTTCATATGCGTAATCACAACCTGCTGGATTCGCTTTCCATTATTATGAAGCTGCGTGATGCTGTATGGTGTTCTCACATCCGTTATATTGTTCATCTCACTGACATTACGTTCCATTGCGCGAAACTCATTATTCCGGTGGATTACAACTACACTGCGAGCAAGTTGAGCAAGTTCAATTGCCCAATCTACTGCACTGTTGCCTCCTCCTGAAATAAGCACACGTTTCCCTGAAAAATGTTCTGGATTTTGGACGGTGTAATGAAGATTCTCTTGCTCATATTCTATCGGCTCCTGAAGCTCCAGCTTCTGAATCTCTGCGATACCACGGCCTACTGCGACAATGATCGTTCGCGTATAATGTATCTTCCCTTCAGTGGTATACATACTCCATATTCCGTTATCCAGTCGAGTGAACCTTTCCACTTTGCAATTCAATACAACCGTTGGATTAAATGTATTGGCCTGCTGAACAAGCCACTCGATCAACTTCGAACATTTCATAGGCGGTAGACCGCCTACATCCCAAATTGTTTTTTCCGCATAGGTATGCAGAAATCCACCAAGCTGGTCTTTGCCTTCGATGATTTTAACTTTCATATCACGCATCCCTGCATAAAAAGCCGCATACATGCCAGCAGGGCCGCCTCCGATGATGGTTACATCATAGATATCTTCTTCATTCATTTTAAACACACCTTGTTTATTTAGTTATGAATTCGAGATACAAGTAACATTCCCAGTTTGCTTTATTTATTTTTTGCTTCAAAAGCAGCAACAATATCATCAATGACATATTCATCGGCAAGTGGGGACATTCCCAGATTGAACCATTCCTTGCCACCCACCATGTAGACGTGGTCCTGCTTGACTGCTTTCAGATTTTTCCATAATGATGAAGATAACATATCTTCAAATTTCTTTTTAATTTCAGGATTAGTCTCATCATCCAGCTGAACGATCAGATGATCTGCGTCGTATTCAGGCAGTACTTCCAAGGATACGGACATGGCAGTTTGATCTTTTGGGAAATTAGGAAGTGGATTCATTCCCAATCGTTTGTGGACAAAGTTTCCTCGGTCAAGGTTCTCCCCATGAAGTACGATTTCTTTTTCCATCACTCTAATGTAGAGAACAGTCTCCTCACCAATCAGCTTATCCAATTTGGCAGCAGCTCCCTTCTCCTTATCCACCAAATCCTGGATAACCTTTTCTGCCTGTTCTTCTTTGTCCAAAATTTTGGCCATATCCCGCAGTTCATCGCGCCAATCATCACGCTGTGGCAAAAGTACGGTAGGTGCAATCAGAGTAAGCTGATCATAGTCCTTTTTGGACCACCAGTCAGGAGCGATAATTAAATCCGGATCTGCCTCCATGAGGGCTTCAAAGTTAGGCGTTCTTCCTATTCCCATTTTCATCGTGTTTGCGAATGGCTCTTGCAAGTAAGAAGGAAAATCCTCATGGTAGTTCTGTACAGCAATGGGTACGATGCCAAGTGAATATAAAAATTCTGGATATACAACGGACAAACCAACTATTTTTTGTAGGTTCACCGGAATTTCAACTTCTCCCATTTCCGTGTTCACTTTTTTCACCTGACTGACTTCTGTTGTTGAAGAATTGGCGGTACCCGCTTCTTGTCCCTCGCTCGAGGATGCTTCTTTGCCTGCTGCCCCACAAGCCGAAATAACGAGCATCAACATCATTGTGTATATTACGGTTAACCATCTGAATCTCATTCTCTATGTACCCCCTATAGGTCATTAATATATGACAATGTCTAATCAATAATAATTATCATTATCACTACGATATAGGAGTAGTATAATAAAATATGTTCAGGCATGATATTGACTATTCAGACTTTTTGCTATGGACGATCTTGCCATAACTTTAATATTTCATCCAACATAAGCTCATGAGTAAACGCAGTGTAGTCCAGCAGGACGCTCGACAAAAGGATATCCATTCTGCCATTCTGTACCGCCAACAACGCAAGCCATTCTTCAGACTTACACACAGCAGACCATGTCTGCCTGGATGTCTCATCATCACCCACAATCAGTAATATTCTTTCCACGTTGAGAACAGATAGCTCCTTAATGGTCACTGTGCCCCGTTCCCAATAAGTCTCAGCTCCTTCGGGACCCTCCATTTGCATATCAACGTAAAAAACGGAAGCAATGCTCCTTGGGCCTAACATCTGCAACGCTTCACCATGAACTTTGAGTACAACCAACCTGTCTTTTCGTATAAAATCCGCAAGCTGATTCTTAATGATCTTTGCCTTCTCTTCATATCTTTGAAGCCACACCTCTGCAATATCCGACCTGTCCAAAAAGCTTGCAACATATCTCAAATGTTCTCTCCAATCCCCTTTTTCCCACGGGAGGTCACACACAGGAGCAATGTATTGAAGCTGACTTTGCAGAGCCTCAGACTCTGTCCCAATCGTAATAATATAATCAGGTTTAACTAATTGAAGCTGTTCCAGCCAGGTGGTCTCACTCTCTGCGAGTGGCATAACTTTGTCCGTTTCATATTTACGTCGGTAATAGTATGTCCAAGGATGACTTGCCGGCGCGGCACATGGAATGATCTGCAATGCAAGCAGTATACCAATGCTCAAAGAATGAACTGCAGCAATTTTTTGTTTGCTATTACGTATAAACGCTGCTGGTGGAATGCCAGAGATTTGCTTGAATTTACGCCGGAAATACGTCTCATCCTGATAACCCACGTACGATGCCACATCCTTGAGTCGATAACTGTGATCATTTCTCATTAAGATCTGGGCTTGTTTGATTCGATATAGCGTTAAATAGTCCACTGGACTGTAACCATACATTTTCTTGAATAAACGCATGAAATGTCGAGGGCTCATTCGTGCCACATTTGCTAATTCCCCAATGGTTAATCTCTTCGAATAATTCTGCTCCATGTAGCCTTTAACATGTTCTATTGGTGAAGCCAGATCCGTCTTTTCTGCGCAGGCCACGTCATAAAACATGGTATACAATAATTCCTGAAAACGAATCTGACCATAGTACCTTTGCAAACCATCCTTCTTCAATGTGTGGTGGTAAATCATCTGACAGATCACGCCAACAGCAACGGGCGAAGATGAGCTGACCTCGCCATTCACTTCATTACGTAAAAATTGCTTCATCATTTCAAGGGCTGTCCCACCCTCCTGATCCAATGTGTACATGACATCAAAACTCATGTGATACACACCTCGTTCATCCAATGAATGCACATTTGCCTCAACCAGTTGCCCCGGGAAACCTACGTACAGTCCGCCCACCTTCAATTCGATGAAACTGCCATCTATCTTTAACCACCCTTGTCCACTGGCTACAAATAATAACATGTATGTTTCAATGAAGTGTTTCCTCAGAAGCCACTCCGTCGCAGGGTAACTCGTATAATTCACGTGAAGGAGCCTAAAATTCATATGATCCAGGTGATCCAAATGCTTTGAATTTATTTCGTTGTTGTCCATCTGCATTGATCTCCCTCCAGCCATGAACAAATTGTATTGATTTCATTCTTCAAAAATATAACATACCACACTAACGAATAAAAAAAACACTCCGGCTATCCTCTAACCTGTCTTCAATGAATAAGATGCACTTATTATTGAAGGATCAGGCTATAGAACGCCAGAGTGTTATAAGTTCATATGTGTTCAGACGCTTCACAGGCGTCCGAAGGTTTCATCACAAAAATCTGTATTGAGCTTCTATTAATCCATTATACACGCCTTGTTTTTGGATCAGCTGCTCATGGTTGCCCTCTTCTTTAATTTCACCATGATCCAGGACGATAATGTTATCTGCATTCCGGATGGTTGAGAGACGGTGAGCGACCATAAAGGACGTTCTTCCCTGCAACAGCACCTTCAATGCTTCCTGGATTTTAAGCTCTGTCTCCGTATCAATGCTGGCTGTAGCTTCATCCAGAATCAGTATGCGTGGATCAGCAAGCAGCGCACGGGCAAAGGATAACAGTTGTCGCTGTCCCATGGATAATACGTTCCCGCGTTCCTCTACTTCGGTATCATATCCGCCAGGCAGCTTCATGATGAACTCATGTGCATTGACTGCTTTGGCTGCGTCCTCCACCTCTTCATTCGTTGCATCCAGTCGTCCAAATCGAATATTGTCACGAATCGTCCCCGAGAAGATGAAGGTATCCTGTAATACAATGCTGATCTGACTGCGTAAACTCTCTACCGTTACGTCCCGCACATCCTGTCCGTCAATGGTGAGACGTCCGCCAGATATATCATAGAAACGACTGATCAGATTGATGATCGTACTTTTACCTGAGCCCGTATGACCAACAAGTGCAATCGATTGTCCCGCAGCCGCCGAGAAGCTGATCCCTTTCAGCGCCTGTCTGCCCTTCTCGTATTCGAACACAACATTTTCAAATGCGATATCTCCTTTAATAGAAGGAAGTGGCTTGGCACCTGGTTTATCCGCAATACTTGGTTTTTCATCCATGAATTCGAAGATACGCTCCGATGATGCCATCGCAACCAACAACTGATTGTACATCTGTCCCAGACGGTTGATTGGGTCCCAGAAGTTGCCGACATAGTTGGCAAAAGCGACAAGTAATCCCACGGTCAACTGACCTTCCTGAATCAGGTAAGCACCGAACCAGAAGAGTATTAATGTACCAAAACCGCCTGTAATCTCAATCAGCGGTCCAAAGCCCTGGTTCATCGCTGATGCTCTATCCCATGACTTTTTGCTGGACAGGTTCATGTTGTCAAAGTATTTCATGTTCTCTTTTTCCTGGGTATAGGCCTGAGTCACTCGAATCCCTTGAATGGATTCATTCAAGTGGGAGTTAATTCGAGAGTTCTTCATGCGCACATCCTGCCAAGCACGACGGATCAGCACCCGCAGTTTGGTCGAGATGATAAACATGATCGGCACCGTAATGATTACGGCAAGGCCCAGTTTCCAGTTAATCAACAGCAAGATTACAATGATCCCGAGCAGCTGTACACAGTCGATCATGACGTTAACTGCACCGTTCGTGAATAGATCCTGAAGGGAGTTAATATCATTCGTAACACGTACCAGTACGGAACCTGCCGGTCTTTTGTCAAAAAAGTTAAAGGATAGCTTCTGGATATGCTTGAACAGATCCGAGCGAAGATCATAAATAACACGCTGTCCGATAATGTTCGTCAGTTTGATCCGGTACGTATTCGCAGCCCATTGAATCAGATACAAAACAAATATGGAGCCTGCGATAAGATAAAGCATAGTCATGCTTGGCAACCCCGTTGCCGGTGCGATGGCCCGGTCAATTGCCAGACTGATCAGAAACGGTACGGACAATTTCGTAATGGTACCCAAGATCATCATTAGAATAACAAGTGGTAACAGTTGTTTCGCATAGGGTTTCATGTATGCAAACAAACGTCCGAACTCTTTCCAGTTAAACGGTTTTTCAATAATTTCATCGTCCTGATACACAAATCGTTCATTCAGTTTCTTCTCAGAGGCCCCTTTGGCCTCGCGCCTGTCTGCTATCGTTTCGGCACTCATGAATTCACCTGCTCCCCAGCCTCCCGCTTACCGCGGGCAATATAATCTGCATATTGAATTTTATAAACATCCTGATATGGTCCAGGTACTTCAATGAGTTCGGTATGTTTGCCACGTTGTACCACGCGACCTTCATCGAGCACCAGAATCTCATCTGCATGTCGTAGTGAAGAAATACGGTGTGCAATAATAAATGTCGTTCTGCCGCGCATAACTTCCTGGAAACCGGATTGAATCTCGTGTTCTGTCTCCATGTCCACGGCGCTTGTTGCGTCATCAAGTACCAGAATTTTCGGATTTTTCAGCAAAGCCCTTGCGATCGCAATCCGCTGTTTCTGTCCACCAGATAAACCCATACCGCGCTCACCAACCACCGTGTCATATCCGTCCGGGAACTCCATAATGAAGTCATGAGCCTTGGCCAGCTTGGCTGCACGGATGATCTCATCCATGGTGACGTTCTTAAGCCCGTAGGAAATATTATTGCGAATGCTGGATGAGAACAGGAATGTTTCCTGGAAGACAGAAGCGATCTGACTCCGCAAACTGCGGATACCTATATCTTTGATGTTTTTACCATCCAGCTTGATCGTTCCCGAGTTCACGTTATATGCACGCATCAGAAGCTGAATGATAGTCGATTTACCTGATCCTGTTCCCCCGAGGAAACCGATTACAGAACCGGGTGCAGCGTCGAAATTAATATCGGTTACCGCTGGCATTTTGTTGCCGTAGGCAAAGGTAACGGATTCAAACGTTACATGGCCGTTGACCTGGTCTGCCTCCACAATGACCGGATCTTGCGTTTCTTCCACGTCCACTGGCGTATTGAGCAGTTCGAGCACCCGTTCACCTGAAGCTTTGGATTGCGTATAGTTGTTGATATGGAACCCAAGGTTCCACATTGGACCGATTATGTACCAGATCAAACTGAAAAAGGCAACGAGTTCACCGAGTGTCAGCGTCTTCTGTATAACCATTCTTCCACCAATCACTAGCAACAGTACGATACTCACCGAAGCAAGAATCTCCATGATCGGAAAATAACGACTCCACAATGTTGCCGCATGAATCTGATTTGTTTTGTAACGTTCATTACGTGTAGAGAATTTCTCCACTTCATAAGGCTCACGTGCAAAGGATTTTACCGTACGTACGCCAGTGATATTCTCCTGTACCGCTGTTGTCAGTGAACTGAGCGCCAGCCGCATCTCCTGAAACGCAGGGTGAATTTTGGATTCGAATCTCAGCGCAACGAAGGCAAGTAATGGGATGCATATGAGCGTGAACAGCGTTAGCTGCCAACTCATGGTCATCATCATGATTGCGCCGAATACGACCATCAAAACCATGTTGAGAATCTGGGCGAAACCAAATCCGATAAAGTTACGGATGGCTTCCAAATCTCCCGTGAGGCGGGACATCAGATCACCTGTCTTGGCCGTATCATAATAACGGAAGGATAAAAATTGGAGCTTTTCATAACATGCGTTACGAAGTCTGTACGCCAGGAAGTTACCCAAGCGTCCTCCAAAAAAGCCATGTAAAAACTGCATTCCCGCTTTCAAAATAACTACACCTAACACTGTCAAGGCAATTATGGGAACGTCTTCAAAAGTTCGCGGAACAATGATGTCATCAATCAGTATCCTCAGCATGTAAGGATACACCAACCCAAGTGCGGTCGCTAAGGCGAGGAACAAGATTGATACAAATAAATACGTTCGCTTTTCCCAAAAAAAGATTTGCAGTTGCCTAAGAACATCCATGTTTCTCCTCCTCTTATGTCGTTCAAAAATACTATGAACATTTATGAAGTTTATCACCGTACCCCATTCGCGGCAAAGCGAATAACAGACCATATTCTGCCTGCTTTCAGCTTATTGACGCATTAACGAAGGTAAATACCCACCTTTCAATCAAATGTTTGAATATTCTCTTTATTTCAGGTTGTTCGTACCAAAAAAAGGCTCCCTATATGCCTTTTCGGCAGGGGCCTTTTTGGGTTGATTTTCGCAACATTTTCAATGTGTTGCTGTATCATTCATTTTGTTTTACAAAGACTTCCAGAGAATACGTGTTATGCCGCGATTTTAACTGCGTTCAATCTGTTCCAGTTGGTTAGACAAGCTGGTCCATTGCTCCGCCGGAATTCCGCTCTCCAGTGTATCTTGAATTCCACTCACCGCCTCGTCCAGACGTTCTTCCAACTGACGGGATTGGTGTTGCAATGATTTACAAATCTGGTTGTCATAAAACTGAATCAGTTTGTCTTGCGCAGCAGGAAGAACTTCAATGATCATCTGTTTGAGGACAGGATCAAGTGCCTCTTGTAATCGCTGACGTCCATCTCCTTCGAAGAACTGTTTCGGATTGCGGAAATAATTCAAATAGCTTTTCCATCCAGACGGTTCTTCCAGACGAACTTCTTCAAGCACAGGTGTACTCCAGCGTTCGTTCAGTGGCAGTGACACATCCACGCCCCCTGATAACTGTCTCACCTCATCTATACAATCCGTAACTTGCTTCATCAGCCAGGTCTGACCTGCCTGCTCAAGTCTGAGGGTTGTGGCGAGCAGTTCCTGCTCCAGTTCAATGGCAATCATGCGTAACAGTTCACGTCCACAGGCTGCAAAAGCCATCTTCAGATTGCCTCGATCCTCCCGAAGTACGGATGGATGGAATGCTTCTGCCATGAATAGACCAAGGCGGTAGGCAAGTCGTTGCCGCACATGGAAGAGTAATTCTGCTGTTTCCTGTGACAATTCTTCCTTCATGGATCTTGCTGCAAGTTGCTGTATGCGCTGGCGTGACTGTCCCTGGATGGTCTCCAGTTCATCCCGCCGCTGCTGCAAAGCTTCCTCCCCTTGAGCCGCATCCTCCGCGCGTTTCTTCAGCCGCTGAATGACACGTGCCATCTCTTCGGAAGCTCCACCTACCGCAAGGTCGGCTAATTCTCTGCCTGCAAATTGGTTGAACTCTTCCTCAAACCGGATAAAACCGGATTGTTCAAGCAGCTTCGAATCACCTGCCATCTTGCCTTCCATCGCCAGTATACTGGATACCGGGAAGAGTCGTGGTGCCCGAATTCCATTACTGCGCAGTTGGGTGCTCACATGATCGAGAACCTGCTCCAGTTCTTCCTCAGAGGAAGACAAGTCACTGGCATTCACAACAAAGAACATCTGATCCATGGCAGAACTATCCTTAACACGTCCCAACTGATTCAGGAACTGGCGATCTCCTTGTGAGAAAGCATGGTTGTAATACGTTACAAAAATGAGTGCATCCGCATTCTTCATATAATTGAAGGTCACGCCCGTATGACGAGCATTCACGGAGTCCGCTCCTGGTGTGTCTACCAATACAATGCCTTGTTCAGTCACATCGCAACTGTAATAGAGATCGATACTGTCTACAAAACAGGACTTCTTCTCGTTTGCGACAAAGTTACGATAACCGTCCAGATCCACCAGCACATCCTGACCTAACTGGTCCGCTGTTTCTTCCCAGCCGGCTGCCGCTGCCTGCAAAAAGCTGTAATGCGGGCGCCCCGCCGGATGCACATCCTGTGGTGAGAGGGACCGTACTCGCTTCTGCCACTCCGCTCCAGGCTCACCCAATCCGAGCAATCGGAAGGAATAGCCGAGGTCTTCCTGGAAGGCATCCCGGGTCTTCATGCGGACCCGGGCTGTTCCATGCTCCGCGCCCCCGGCAGGAGCCATGATCCGGTTAATCGCCGCTGTTGTTGGATGCGGCGAGACGGGTAGTACAGCTTCGCCCAGCAACGCGTTGGCGAAGGAGGATTTGCCTGCGCTGAATGCTCCGAACAGCGCCAGAGTGAACGTGCCGCCCGCAAGCGAAGCCGCGCGTGCACGCAGATCCCGTACCGCCGACCCCATGGCGGGGTACGGCTCCACCAGCGCAGCAGCGGCTTCAAGCCGTGCCGCTGCTGCGTCCAGGCGTCGGCGGCGTTCAGCGCCAGCCGCCGACGATGGCCCAGGCACTGCCGCTGCGGCTGCGCGCTGCGCTGGCGGTGCCTCTGACGTCTGTGGCTGCGCAGCCACAGACGTTGACGTGCCCGCATGCGAACCGGAAGCTTCGCCCGGTTCAGGCACCGCGGGCACGTGCGGGCCCTTCACCTCCGGCAATAGCCCGGAGGGGAGGGGGCTCGCATCGGGCAGCAGGCTGCGCAGCTCTGCTGCCTCTGCGGCGGCGCTGCGCTGGAGCGCCGTGTAGCGCGCCGCCGCCGCAGATTGCGCCAGCAGCGCTGCGCGGCTGGCGTCCAGCGCCTGAAGCGCGGCTTCGCCTTGCGCTGCCAGCGCTTCCAGCATGCGGTCGGCCAGCATCATGGCCGACTTGCGATAGCGGGCCTCAATCTCGCCCCGCACATCTTTACTGAACTGAATCACATATTCTGGTGATACCTCTGCACTGGCACTGCGTTTCATCTCCAGCAATGCTTCATCTATAGCAGGCAGCTCCGTATTAAGCGATTGCTCCCACTCCGCTCCCCATAGCTGATGAGATTCACCCAGCTGTCTAAGCATCGTACGAATATGTACCTCAACTTGTCCGGAAGCCTGATCCTGTAACAGTCTTACCAGCTCAGAAGCACGGCGTTGTTTCTCCTGCTCGGTTTTGCCACCTGAGAACAATAAACCTACTCGGAAGCCCGGTTTGCGGCTCTCCAAATAGGCAGCAGCCGACGTACGAATATCCGCAGGAGTAAGATTTGCATTCGCCAGAAGAGGCTCAAGCTCTGCCCGGAATTTCTCACGCACTCGCGAAGGCCCGGTGCGAATATCTTCTGCTTGTTGATCAAGAAGCTCCAGCTCCCGTTCCAAGCGTTCAATTCCTTCCTTGCCACCGATCTCATCCAGCAGAGAATTTTCTTCATCCTCACGTTTCTCCGCTTCTCTCGTCAGGTGTTGCTCCGTTACATGACTGGCCGAACTTGCCAAACTGTGCGTAATTAACGCTTCCTTTTCTTGCATCATGTGTCCAATGAGTTCCGGAAGCACATCCCACTGGTTGTAGCGATGCTGCTTGTCGCGGAGGGAAGTAAACAACAGTCCGTCATATCTGACTTCCCAGGCCGCAAATATAGCTTCGACACCTTCGGTATATTGTTCAAAAGAAAGCTCACGTTCCCGATGCTTGTCGATCTGGTTTACGATCAAAAACAACGGTTTGCCCCAATCCGACAGACTCTTGGCAAATGAAAGATTTGTCTCGGACTGGACATGATTATAGTCCATGACGTAGAAGACCACATCCGCCAGATGGAGCGCGGAATGGGTCGCGAGACTGTGCCCCCGATCCGTAGAATCCACACCGGGTGTATCCAGTAGAACAGCATCATCCTTCAGCAGGGGAATATCATCCCATACCTCAATGGAGCTGTACGCTCCCCCATTTTTGCAATACGCCTCCAATTCCTCTGGAGAAACTTCAAGTGTTCCTGCTCCATTGTCAGCGCTTACGTTTGGCGTAGTATAAATAAGCGCTCTTGGCTTACCATTACGTATGGATACCACATTTGCACTTGTTGGCACGGGACTTGAAGGCAGCACCCGCTTACCGCACAAACTGTTGATGAGACTCGATTTGCCTGCAGAGAAATGACCACAGAACGCAATCGTCAGATGTTTCGTTTCCGCCTTGCTGATTAAATCCGTTATAGCCTGTACAGCCGTATGGTCCCCTGTCTGCTCCATCGCTTCACGCAGCGGAAGCAGAGGTTTGGCCATTTCTTTTGGGTAATCTGTTCTGGACATGACTGGCCTTCCCCCTGGCTCCTCTAATTTGACATCCGTTTCGACGTCTATCTCTTTTACAACATTTATTTTAACATTATCATGTTTGAATTTGAACGGTTGGAATTGAATATACATAAATGAACGTATAAATCTATAATCTAAAAAAAATAAAACCGAACAAGTCGGTTTTATCTGTAATACGTTTTATACTCGGTATTTAGCAAATGTTTACGCCAAGTGTCTGTTGCATGAATGCGATGCGATCACCTTAATGACAACGATCCTATGACATTAATACAACAGAATCAATAGTGTAATCACTTCTTATGAAACTGCGTTCTCCATGGAAGGCAGCAAGATTTCAAATACTTGTCCATGTTGCAGAATTGTAATGTCTCTGCCTTTGTCTCTCATAACAACAACTTCGGGTTTAACGGACATACGCTCCAGATAATGTTCAGGCACGTCGCCAGAGTGGCTTACTGTGATTCCTTCTACTTCTTTTTCTTCATTTTCAGCCATTTCCTGTTCAACGATTTGTTCAAAGATATCGGAGAAGGCCTCAAAATTGTCAGTGTACACGGAAATGCATTTCATGATTATTCATCCTTTTCTGCTCATTAATTTATTTTTCGTTTTCGGGTGGTGACACGTTCCTTATCTTTCCTGATTTGGGACGTTTTCATACGTTTTTTCCCTTCCCTGCATATGTCCAGCAATGGACAGATATGACACGCAGGGTTCTGTGCCTTGCAATGGTAGCGTCCAAAAAATATAAACCGGTGGTGAGTTAAAGTCCACTCGTCCCGGGGTACGCGCTTCATTAGTTTCTTTTCGACTTCAAGTACGGAGTCATCCCAACCTGCAAGCGCCAGCCGCTTGGATACACGTTCAACATGAGTATCTACCGCAATTGCCGGTACTCCAAACGCATTGGAAACAACTACATTCGCGGTTTTCCGCCCGACACCTGGTAGCGTCACAAGCTGATCATGTTCCTGCGGTACATCACCGCCATACTGCTCTATTAAAATTCGGCACATGTTCTGAATATGCTTGGCCTTGTTCCGGTACAAACCGATTCGCCGAATATCCTGTTCCAACTCTTCGAGAGGAACCGCCAGATAATCTGCTGGGCTTCTGTACTTCTGGAACAAATCTGCGGTTACCTTGTTCACCGTTTCATCGGTGCACTGGGCAGACAAAAGGACAGCTACCGTCAATTCAAATGCATTGCTGTGATTTAATTCGCAATGTGCATCAGGAAACATTGCTTCCATAGTTTCGAGTATATGTCTAACCGTCGCTGCATTCATGAAGAGCTACCTCCCACAAAATGACTCCACTCTGCGGAGCCTTACTTCGAAGCTTCATCCGAGTACTTTGCGGGGACCTCAAAAAGCTTGCAAAAAAAACGTCTTGATGCGGGAAAGATCCCGTATCAAGACGGTCATTCTTTTGATCCTCGAAAAGAAACGATTACTGTTTTTGAATCTCCAGAATAACATTGTTCAGGAGATACAATACAATATTATCATTATCTCTGAGAGATTGCACGCTTAAAGTATTGTCACCCTGGTGAACAAATACACTTGATCCGAGTGCAAAACGATAGTTTGTGTCTGCTGCCGTTTCCCGTTTAACCAAAATCTGGTTACCCACGCCATCATAAGACCAGAATTGTTTGCTCATGACAGTCAGTACTCTGAAGCGTGTGGAATTATCCGTATCTTTTGTCATTTCGACACGATCTCCAACCGTAAGACTCGTCAGTGAAGTTAATGTAGAGCCAGATTTCACGACTTTAACAGCACCGCTAACAGGCACGGTTTCAGTCTGGCCGTTAAACTGCTTGAGCGTTACGGATGAAGCATCCACCGCTGTAACTTCAGCCAGCGTACGCTTCAAGACTTGAACCGCTTTTGGCGTAGCTCCTTCAAACGTTACATTAATCAAGTTGCCTGCTGTCAGTTGTGAAGGCGTGATCGTCTGACCACTCTCTCCTGTCAGTACCGCTTGATCTACGTAGAACTGACTTGTCAACAGATCGGATTTTACTCGAATACGACTATTTGCTTCCAAGGCAACCACTTCGAATTGAGCCACAGTGTTCAGTGCAACCTTCTGCACTACATCCTGATTTGCTCCAAGCGTTACAGTCACTTTGTCACCAATCTTCAAATCTCCCAGACTTGCGCCCGATTTGTTATAGATCTCAACCGTAGGTAAGATAGTATAAGGCACTGTAATCGTCTGATTACCAGACAACAAACTGATTTTTCTGCCCGATGTGTCAATGTTGTTGATCGTACCTTCGTACTTGTAAATCACTTTAACGGACAACGCACGTGTTCCCACATAGGTCAGATCCAATTTGCGACCATCATTTAAAATCGACTCCAGACCAGCCAGTGTAGGTTTGGTTGAATTGTAGTCCAGTTTGGTTTTTTCGTCCAATGTAAATACAAACGGTTTTTTGTTGTTGTCCAGTACGGTAAGTACCTTTGTTTTGCTGTTGTAAGATACAACCGTTACTCCGTTCATAGGTTCCATTTGACGTCCAATCACCTGAATACGCGTTACCTGATCGTCAGCGTTCAATGACAACTCCACCTGATCCCCGTTCGTTGCATCTGTGATGAGATCATTCAGCGTTGCATCCTGAATGCCATTGATAATTACTTCCGGCTTTTCAATCAGCAATTTCGCCTCAAGGGAACCCCCTTCACGTTTGAACGTTAACGTAGACTGGTTGCCACCGATCTCAACCAATGTTCCGCGCACAGATTGCTCCACACCTTGAGACAATGTGATAGTTTGCAGAACACTGTCCTTTACGGTGTATTTCACGGCACTGCCGGCTTTGAGATCAGCCACTGACATGATACGGTTTTGATATGTGATAAGCAGATTGTCATTGTATGCAAACTGCTCTGTTGCACCCGCTGCATTGACAAGTTTGATCGTTTTTCCAGAAGTGGATACTTCAGCAACTACGCCATTGTCACTCTTGTTCACAATGCCGGATTTCACACGAATAGCAACTGTTTTTTTGTCAGCCGAGAACGTCTCACGCTGTACTTCGATGATGCTATCTGCCGTAATATCGGACAGTTTGATTGCATTACCATTCTGATCTATGAATGCAGTTGCCTCATCATAACTGTACGTTTCGTAATTCTCGCCCACAAAGATACCAATTTTATTACCAGACAATGAACGTGCAAATGTACCTTCAACACTTTCCACCTGCGGTGTAGCATCAACAACTTCCACATAGGAAGCCCCACCTGCCGAACCTACAATCATAACTTTCGTATACAGCTTCACATCTGTGGCGGAAGCACGAGTTTCACTGTCTTTCGTAAAGTAAGGCGTACTGCTGTTCACTGCGAAGTTAACGGCTTTGCCGTCCACAACCAGCGTGATCTGCCCATCTTTCAATCCTGTCACATAACCCGTGGATGTGTTCGGGTACGTTGTATCCGTTAACGATTCACCACGACTGAAGAAGGTAGCCAGTTGAGCACGGGTTACGGAACCAGTTGGATTGAATTTGTTGCCTTCCACACCTTTGGCCAGATCCAGGCTAACAGCCAGATTGACATAACCTTTACCACTTTCGGAAATACTTGCATTATCAGCAAATCCGGTAGATTGATTGTTGTGTGCCTTCGCTTCAGCATCCTTGTCCAATGAACGGATTAACAATTTCGTAATCCATTCCCGTGAAGCAGGTTTTTGACCCCAGGAGGTCTTGGATACATCCACCGTTGATTCTTCCGTTTTGTCAATCAGTCCCAGTTGAAGTGCCAGCGCGACATATGGCTTGAAATAATTTCCCACTTCCATGTTTGTCGGTAATGCCGCAGCCGTGTCGGTATTCAACTGGCCCTCTTGATTCATAAAACGGATTGCCATCGTTACAGCTTCTTGCTGTGTTACCGCGTCTCCTGGACGGAACAGGCCGTTGTTACCGAGAAGAATACCTTGATATGCCAGTTTGTACACATGTTTTTCAGCCCAGTATCCGACCTTGATGTCACTGAACAAACCAGTTGGTGCAGCCGTATTTGTTATTGCAGCAGTCTGACCCTGCCCCGTTTCTGTTGATTCTGCTGCCATGGCAGCTCCGCCGGCGCTAAGGGCCATCATGCCTGCAAGCACGGCTGATACTACTTTTTTAGAGTGTGATGGATTGTTATATTTAAAAGTCACCTATGATTCCCCTCTCTCATGTAAAACGACCCATATTCCGTGGATTCACGGTACAACAGCATGCTGTACAGCCTATTCGGATCTTGTCATTGGATGTTCAAGATCCACATGGCCCATCAGACTCTCCGTCTGCTGACCATCCACCAGTAAATCAAGTGATTTTACTTCATCAAACTGGAAGAACGTTTGTTTTAAAGCATCCAGCGCATAAGATTCTCCACCTGCTCCAAGACGTGCCGTATCCGGCATATGAATATCCAGCGTAAGAGCTCCATCCTTGAACTGAACAGACTTCAATTCAATTTCTTTAGACCACAGCGGAACAAGTTTAGCGTCTTTGCTCTGTTGCAGTGATTCAAAGGCAGCTTTATATTTGGCATCATCCGATGCGTATGAAATCTCTGCCGAAGCTTTGTGCAACTCCAGTTCTTCTTCATCCGTATAGAATACAGTGATCGTTTTCTTTTCATTACTTTCGGAAGTTGCCGGCTTCTCCGTAGATGTTTCGCTTGGCGGAGTAGTTGTAGTCGCTTCCTCCGAACCGCCTTCCGTCGATTCTGTAGGCGTTGTATTCTCTTCAGGCTCAGCAGTTACCGGTTCGGTAATTGTTTCGCCTTCAACCTCGGTCACATTGTTTTCAGTTCCTGCGCCTTGCGTCTGATTCGGAGCAGCTGTTGGCTTGCTTCCACATCCAGCAGCAACTGCCATAACCGTTACCAGCAAGGCTGCAATCCATATTTTCTTGTTCATTCTAACTCCGCCTCCTCAACATAAGGGCTTGTCCCTTATTTAATTCCCAGATACTCCTTGATTCCTGCAACAATCCCTTGGGCAACACTGTTCTGGAAACTCTCCGTGAACAGGGCTGCTTCGTCGCTCTTATTGCTAAGGAATCCACCTTCCAGCAGAACTGCTGGCATTGTCGTTTCACGGGTCACATGGAGACTTGCCGTTTTCACTCCACGATCTTTCAGTCCGGAAGACTGTAAAAGATACTTGTGCATCACTGTAGCAAGTGCTTTGCTGTTGGAGCGTGTATAGAATGTCTCTACACCGTTCGCAGCAGCAGGGCCACTGTTAGCATGAATGGAGATGAAGATATCCGCTTTTATGTCTTGTGCAATCTTCACACGTTCTTTCAATGCCAAAAATGTATCATCGCTGCGCGTTAACACAACGTCAATTTTGGATTCTTTTTTCAACAAGGCTTCCACTTTCAGAGCCATTGCCAGATTGAAGTCTTTTTCACGTTTACCAGTTACACCGATTGCCCCAGGATCATGATCTCCGTGTCCTGCATCGATAACGACAACTTTTTTGCCATTATTACCAACTGGAGGAGCAGGTGTACCACTTTGATTGTCCAGGTTAATCATGATCAGTCCGGAATCATTTTGCACACTGTACCCTTTTGAACTGGACAGATCGATTACAAAACGAATTGTAGATGGGCTGTTGCTGTATAACGAGTAACGAATCTTAGACACATCCGGATAGCCGCTAACGACGAGTTGTCCATTCTGGTTGCTGTCTAGAGCCTGTCCTTCACTGAACGAATCAGCAAATGCGGTATTCGGCAAGTCTATAACGATTCGATCTGGTCCTGTCATCGTGAAGACGTTCGGCTTCGTACTTCCGCTTGTTGCAATCATGAAGCGGTTGTCGCTGAAGCTGATGCCGTTCACCAGTACAAGACCTTCTTGATCCGATCCTCCGCCTTCATTGCCAGAGTTCGGAGGTGTGGTTGTCCCGTTTCCGGAACCTGAATTCTGGGTAACTAATGTTACCGTCTTCGTGGTATTGTTCCAACCCACCTTAAGACCCATTTCCTCACCAATAAATCGGAGAGGTACGAGCGTAGTACCATTTTTCACGAGTGGCGGGGCATCCAGGTTTACGTTACTGCCGTTCACCGTTGCCGTCTTCTGTCCAACAATCATCTGCATGGCAGTGTTGTCTTTGCTAATAGTCACCGTTTGCGTTTGCTGCTTCCACTCCACGCTATATCCAAGATTTTCGGACACAACCCGGATCGGAACCATCACCTTGCTGTTGATAATTTCCGCTTTTGTATCCGATGGCTGTACGATTTCTTTTCCGTCTAGGATAATTTTCGTGTCTGTCGCTGCGTGACTATAGCCCGGGAATACGAGCCCAAAGACAAATAACAGTACCAAAAAACCGAACTTCTTCATCCTTCACCCCTACCATTCTCATATTTTTTTGCCGCATGTTGTCATTTTCCAACTCCGACTGACCGCTTGGGCATTACCAGACACCTATTAGACGCCCCTCGCTCTCAAAAGTTGCGAATATATTCCAACATAACAGAAAAAAAACGTTGTCAGATCAAGCTTTTTTTACATTTTAATGTCTTCTTTTTTCCTTATTTATCAAATATACATCTCTAAACAACGTACTATCCTAACCTTCATATTTGCGCACAATTCAATTTACAGTCCCAAAAATTCAACAATTCCTTCCACAATCGCCTGTGCACATTTGTTCTGGTATTCTTCCGTGAGCATGACTGCTTCATCTGTAGGGTTACTTAAAAAACCAAGTTCAAGTAACACAGCAGGCATGGTTGTTTCACGCGTCACATGCAGACTAGCCATTTTAACCCCACGATCCTTGAGTCCTGTTACCGGCAACACATATTTGTGAAGAGTGTCAGCCAAAGTCTTGCTTTCTTTACGACTGTAGAGCGTTTCAATGCCGTTTGGTACCGGTGTAGTGAATTTGTTTCCATGAATGGACACAAAAACATCTGCCTGATTCAATTCAGCAATATCCACACGCTGTTTAAGTGAAAGTTCTGTATCATCCTGGCGTGTAATGACCGTTTGAATATTTTGGTATTGTTGAAGGATTGCCTGTACCTTCAGCCCTACAGCCAGATTGAAATCCTTCTCATAAGCTCCTGACAAACTCACTGCACCCGATTGACGACCACCATGTCCCGGATCAATGACCACAATTGTTTTACCATCATTGGTAGGTACTGCCGGTTGGCTTGTCGGTTCTCCATTCGTGGCTGTCAGGTCAACGAGCAAGACATTGTTATCTCCAACAGACCATTTGGCTGTAGCCGTCTGATTCAGATCCAGAACGACACGCACGGTAGAAGGCGATTTACTGAACATGGCATAACGGACTTTGGAAACTATTGATGAATCCGTAACGAGAATCTGTCCACTGCCATCCGGATTAGATGCTTGTCCCTGAATGAATTCCTGAGAGAATTTCGCTGAAGGCAGATCAACAATAATTCGGTCTGGCCCACCAATACTGGATACTTTGGGGCTAATATTACCGTTTGTTGCTACAATCAACCGATCTCCGCTGAAGCTGATGCCTTGAAGTTCTGTCAAACCATCCGGGACAGGTGCATCGACGGGGTCACTGTCACCTTCCGTTTCAACTACAGGAGGAATACTAAATAGGCTTACTGTCTTGGTTCCATTGTCCCAGCCAACACGCAGACCCATGCCTTCCCCAACAAAGCGTAACGGAACAAGCGTAGTTCCCTGTTTGATCAGTGGGGGCGAATCCAAGTTCACCACGTTTCCATTCACTGTAGCTGCATCTTTGCCAGCCGTCATTTGGATCATGCTGTTTCCTTTTTGAACCTGGACTGACTGAGTTTCCTTCTCCCACTTCACCTTATAACCCAGGTTCTCGGATACAATTCGAATTGGAACCATGACCGTTTTCCCGATATTCTCTGCAGGTGCACCAGTCTGCTGGTTAATGGTTACACCGTCGAGTACAATCGAGGGAGTGGTGTCTGCATGGGCCATGATTGGGAATAAACATAGGAACAGAAGAAAAACGACTGCTGCCGACCATTTTTTCATACCTCATCCACCATTCTTTTTGTCTTTTGAACATCCGACCTGATTCTCTGCAGCGTAACATCAATGACAATATGTAACCTTCCATAATCTACTAATCAGTTTATCAGATATTGTCTGATCATCCGGTTACAACGTTGTCATATTTAGTCGGAAACAGAGTGGCAAAAAGGTTACTTTCTCCATTCGTCTAGTTCCCGAAATCATATGGAAATTACATTCCTCATCCATTTTTGCTATGCTGAGTTCAAATACTTGATTACAGGAGATTGAGACTTGATGCCTAAAATACTGATCGTGGACGATGAAGCAGATCTTCGAAAGCTACTGACTGATTATTTTGAAATTAACGGATATTCCGTGATGACGGCCAGGGACAGCCGGGAAGCGCTGCGGAAAGTGGAGCAACAACCCGATCTTGTTTTGTTAGATATCAACATGCCTGAACAGAACGGCCTTCAATTATGTGAAAAAATTCGGGACTACGTCTCTTGCCCCATCTTATTCTTAACGGCTCGAATCGAAGATGCTGATAAAATAGCAGGTTTTCGTGCCGGAGGCGATGACTATATCCTGAAACCTTTCAGCATTGGCGAGTTGGGCGCCAGGGTCGAAGCACATTTACGCAGGGAACAACGAATCCAAACTAAATCTTCGGTAAGGTTTAACAATGAATTGGTCATTGATTATACGGCCAGGGAGCTCTACTACCTGGAAAAGCGAATTTCACTGCCCAAAAAAGAGTTTGATATTGTCGAATTGCTGTCCACGCATCCTGATATGGTGTTTGGAAAGGAACGCATATACGAAAAGATTTGGGGCATGGACGAGCAAGGCGGACAGTAACGTGATCGCAGAGCATATCCGGCGAATTCGCTACAAATTAAAGGAATACGGCTGTGATAATCAAATCGAGACTGTTTGGGGAGTAGGCTACAAATGGCCAAGTTCATGACTAGACTCCTGTTTTTAAAGCGATTGTCCTTACTCCACTCTTTTATGCTGTTGTGTGTGGTCACACTTATTGCCGTGCTGGCCATCATAACCATGGAGTTTGCTTGGGCGGAGAACCTGCGGCTGCGTTTCGGAGATACGGATTGGGTGCTGCCCTCCCTCGTCTCGGCGGTTCTGCTAACCGTAGCGACTGGAATTGTCACCATGGCCGTTCTATTTTACAGATGGAAGCTAAAACGTCCGCTGGAGCTATTAAAACGAGCATCCGAAAACATTTCGGCCAACGATCTAAACTTCCGCATTTCCTATGACAGCCAGGATGAGATGGGCGAGCTGATCGCGCTATTTGAAAACATGCGCTCACAATTGGAAAAAAACCTTAAGACACTTTGGCGTTCGGTTGAAGAGCGCAAGCAGATCAATGCTATTTTTGCCCATGATCTGAGAACACCCCTGTCAGTGTTAAAAGGAAACGCCGAGCTTCTCGCCACCTATCTTCCCGAGAAGAAGTTGTCGGAAGAAAAGGTGCTCGACCTGATCCATACTATGAACCTTCACATCTTGCGTCTGGAGAGTTATGCAGAGGCCATGAACTCAATTCAGAGGCTGGAGGATGTGCCGTTGAACATCCAATCGATGGATACGATCTCATTGACGGCTTTGCTGGACGGCAGCGCTGAGCAAATCGCGAAACAGTACGGTATACGTTTCGTCTCTTCCGTGGAATATGATAATGCCTCAGTGCATGTAGATCCCTATCTCGTCATGCAGATATTCGAGAATATAGTGGCTAATGGGGCAAGATACGCAGCCAGTCAATTAAACGTTCACTATGACGTGCAGGGTGGCATTATGAAGATTACCGTCTCAGAGGACGGTCCTGGTTTCTCTGACGAAGCACTGAGTAAGGCTATACTCCCTTTTTACCGAGGCGAAGTATGGGATGCGAGCGAACATCGCGGGCTGGGCCTTTACGTTTGCAAGGTGTTTTGCGAAAAACATGAAGGTAGTCTTCAGATTGCAAACGGTCCTAACGGAGGTGGAAGCGTGACGGCAAGTATTGGGACGCAAGTTGATAAATAGTTGAAAATGATCTGATAACATCTTCTTATCTTGAATTCGAGGAGTGTTATCATGCTAAAACTAAAAAAAAGATTGTATATCACAATTAGCTGCTTGTTGTTATGTATCGCGTGGGCGACCCCCTTATCCGCCAATGAAGCCAGAGACAGGACAGAAGTTCTGCAGGAGATCGACGAATATATGAATCGGAGCATGAAGGCCAATCACATTAAGGCTGCTTCACTGGCGATTGCCAATAACGATGAGGTGTTTTACGCAAAAGGCTACGGGACATTTGCAGATGGCCAGAAGGTTACGGGCAACACCCCTTTTCCCATTGCTTCACTCAGCAAGTCCTTTACTGCATTGGCCGTTCTGCAGTTGGTGGACAAGGGTCGGATCAACTTGGATGCTACTTACGCTTCCTATTTTCCAGAGCTTTCTCCACAGGATCCCCGCGTTCTTGACATCACGGTCCGTCATTTACTGAATCAGACGAGTGGTCTCAATGACAAGATAAATCCCGATATGACAAAGACTCCGCAATTCCAATCGTTGGCTGAAGCGAACCAATTATTAAACACGGTTCAACTTGCCCATATCCCCGGAACGGCCTACAGCTATCATAATCCTAATTACGTGCTGCTGGCGAACCTCGTGGAAAGTGTTAGCGGAGAGCGCTTTTCGGATTACTTGAAAGAACATATTTTTGAACCGCTAGGAATGAACCATACCTTCAGTGTCAGTACGACGCAGCAATTCTATGAGAATAATACTATCCCGCTAGGACATTACCTGAGTTTGGGACGCTCTGTAGGTCAATCTGAACCGCTTTGGTTCATTGAAGGCCCCGCCGGCATCGTTTCAACCGCAGAGGACATGTCCCTTTGGATGCTTTCCCAATATAATGGCCGCCTCGTTTCCCCTGTGCTGATGAAACAATATCATGCAGCAGGAGATTTCAGTCCGTACGGCATGGGCTGGCTTGCAAACCAAGATGCGTCTAGCGGCCGAACAATCTCCCACAGCGGCATTTTCTGGACCTACAAGTCAGAAGAACTGGTTTATTTGGACGATCAAATGGGCATTGCCGTAATGTTTAATTCTGGTATAAACGCTTATGTGAATTACTCGGCATTTATTGATGGAATAGCGGATATTATGAGGGGGCAGGAACCCCAAACCTCTTTTGTGAACGGTCGGAATATGGAAATAATCATGATAGCGCTGATCATCGCTACGCTTGTATGGGGCATATACGCCTATTTCCGCATACGTCGGAGCAACCAACGCCTAACGATCAGCAAATTGATTATGATCATGGTTGGTAGACTGATCCCGGTTCTAATTCTCTTGTCTCTGTTCCCCTTGGTTACATTTATCGGCGGAGGACGTGTGCTGCCATGGTTTGGCATCTGGACTACCCTATCAACTCCAATCATATGGCTTATGGTATGGTCACTTGTGAATTTCGTGCATTTGGCTTGTTATATCTATGTCTATTTTCAGAATACAAAAAACGACCATTTGGAGTTACCTCAGTAATCGATTTTTAGGTTCCTCTATTTAGTCGGCTGTTATAGTATCTGTTGAAGTATTCGGCCAAGAAGAATCAGGAGTTCTATGTATAGCTGACTTATTAAGCTAATTTAGCTTCTGAAACTACAAAAAGCTTCTGTCTCACCGATGGGAACAAGGTCCCTTTGGCGAGGCAGAAGCTTTCTTCTATACGATACTTTAGTAATTAACCGAACAGTTTTGCCGCGTGGCGTTGTTCGTAAGCAGCGATTTCATCATCATGTTGAAGAGTCAGACCGATATCGTCCAATCCTTGCAACAGGAATTGACGACGGTGCTCATCCAGATCAAAATCGATATGCAGTCCGTATGCATCGGTGATCGTTTTGTTTTCCAGATTTACATTCATCTCATAGCCTTCATGTGTCGCTGTACGTTGGAACAAGTCTTCAACTTGCTCTTCTGACAACTTGATTGGCAAGATTCCGTTCTTAAAGCAGTTATTATAGAAAATGTCTGCAAAAGATGGAGCGATCACACAACGGAATCCATAGTCCATAATTGCCCATGGCGCATGCTCACGGGAAGATCCACAGCCAAAGTTGGCACGTGAGATCAGGATGGATGCCCCTTCATAACGAGGTTTGTTCATTTCGAAGGAAGCATTATTGTTGCCCTCTTCATCAAAACGCCATTCATAGAATAAAAATTGTCCAAATCCGGTACGTTCAATCCGTTTCAGAAACTGTTTCGGAATGATTGCGTCTGTATCTACATTGACCCGGTCTACCGGTGCAACGATGCCTTGTAATGTTTTGAATTCTTCCATATTAAACGTTCTCCCTTCTGTCTGTTATAGATTAGATCGCTGCTTCTGTTTTGAAATTCCAGTCCCGTACGTCCACAAAGTGACCCTTAACCGCTGCTGCTGCTGCCATTGCCGGAGATACCAGGTGCGTACGTCCTCCGCGTCCTTGGCGTCCTTCAAAGTTACGGTTGGAAGTCGAAGCACAACGTTGTCCTGGCTTCAATACATCCGGGTTCATCGCCAGACACATGCTGCATCCCGCATCACGCCATTCAAATCCGGCTTCCGTAAAGATTTTATCCAAACCTTCTTGTTCTGCTTGGATTTTAACTCGTCCTGAACCTGGTACAACAATTGCTGTAACCTGACTGGATACCGTGTGACCTTTAGCCACTTTTGCTGCTGCACGCAGATCTTCGATCCGACCATTGGTGCAAGAACCGATAAATACATAATCAATTGGAATCTCGGCGATTGGTGTTCCCGGTTCAAGCCCCATATATTCAAGCGCTTTTTCAGCCGCTTTGCGTTCGTTTTCTGTAGGCAATTCAGCCGGAACAGGAACTTTCGAAGAGATGTCGGTTCCCATGCCAGGGCTTGTTCCCCAAGTTACTTGCGGAATCAATGTCTCCACATCGATTTCAACCACATGGTCGAACTCGGCACCTTCATCGGTTACAAGCTGTTTCCAACCTTCTACAGCTTCATCAAACTTCGCACCCGCTGGTACGTATTCACGTCCACGCAGATATTCAAATGTTGTTTCGTCAGGAGCGATCAATCCTGCTCTTGCTCCACCTTCAATGGACATGTTGCACACCGTCATACGCTCTTCCATGCTCAACTCACGGATGGATTCGCCTGTGTACTCAATAACATAACCTGTTGCAAAGTCTGTACCGTATTTGGCGATGACTGCGAGGATCATATCCTTCGCGGTTACACCCGGGTTACGTTTGCCGACAAAACGAACTTCCATTGTTTTGGCTTTTGCTTGTTGCAAACATTGAGTTGCCATAACGTGCTCAACTTCACTTGTTCCGATTCCGAATGCCAGTGCGCCAAACGCACCGTGTGTGGACGTATGACTGTCACCACATACAATCGTTTTACCCGGGTGAGTCAGACCCAGTTCAGGTCCCATAACGTGTACAACGCCTTGATCAATCGTGTCCAGATCATACAATTTCACGCCGAAATCACGGCAGTTTTGCGAAAGTGTATCAATTTGTTGTTTGGAGATAGGATCTGTAATGTTGAAACGGTCTTTCGTTGGAACGTTGTGGTCCATTGTCGCAAATGTCAGTTCAGGGCGACGAACTTTACGTCCGCTCAGACGAAGACCTTCAAATGCCTGTGGAGAAGTTACTTCGTGCACCAGATGCAGATCGATATACAGAATGCTTGGTTTGCCTTCTTCTTGATGAATCACGTGGTTTTCCCAAATTTTCTCAAACATCGTTTTTTTACTCATCATTTTCACCTCATTATAAGTTCGGTCCTTGGAAGAGCCTCGTGTTTCCTTTAAAAAGTGAAGCTCTTGAATGACATAAATATACCACCCTGTCCTTCATTGTTCCAAGATATAATATCTATAGATGTAATAGGTTTAACCTATAGTAAGAGAAAGACAAATAAACCACTGCTCATCGCAGAGGTTTCAATTGATAACAATTATCATTATCAGATAAGTCTTATACTACGTTCCCGCTTCTTCGCTGTCAATGCTTTTTATCTAGAACATAAAAAAGCAGCCCTGAATCCAGAGCTGCTTTCCTAGTTTCTGTTATGAAATGAAAATTATCATATCAACGCCTACTATGAGAGTACTTGTCCTACTACTGTATTACAAACCGTTATTCGCAATCACATCTTTGTACCAATAGAAACTCTTCTTGCGTTTTCTCTCCAGTGTTCCATTGCCGTCATTATCCTGATCTACATAAATAAAGCCATATCGTTTCTCCATCTCTGAAGAAGAATAACTAATCAGATCAATAACTCCCCAACTGGTATAGCCCAGCAATTCAACACCGTCCAGAATCGCCTCATGCATCTGTTCAATGTGAGAGCGGAAATAATCAATACGATAATCATCCTGAATGCTACCATCAGCTTCAATCGTATCTACGGCTCCAATCCCATTCTCAACGATAAACAAAGGCACCTCGTAACGGCTGTACAGTTCATTCAGTGAAATGCGCAGACCTACCGGGTCAATCTGCCAGCCCCAATCATTCGTTTGGAGATACGGGTTCTTCACCCCTCCAGTTGTATTGCCACTCACCTGCTCCAATCGGTCGCCATCCACACTTGATACCAGGGACATATAATAACTGAATGAGATAAAGTCCACAGTGTGTACTTTCAGAATCTCCTCATCCCCCGCAAGCATATCGAGGTTAATTCCTTTTTCGGCAAAAAATCTCTTCGTAAAGTACGGATAAGCCCCACGTACCTGTACATCCGTAAACATAAGATTAAATTGATTATCCTGGGAAGCAACGAGTACGTCTTCGGGATTACATGTATGAGCGTATGTTGTCAGTTTGGTAAGCATACATCCGATCTGAGAGCCGGGAATGATCTCATGACAGTATTTCACTGCGAGCGCACTCGCTACAAATTGATGGTGCAACCCCTGATATACAGCCTGCTCCACATTTTCGAAACGCTCCGGAACAATACCACCACTCGTAAACGGATGACGAACAATGCTGTCAATTTCATTAAAGGTAATCCAATACTTCACTTTGTCCTTATAACGGGTGAACACGGTTTTGCAAAAGCGAACAAAATACTCGACGACTTTCCGATCCGTCCATCCACCGTGGTGATTCACCAGATACATCGGCATCTCGTAATGGGACAACGTAATCAATGGTTCGATTCCTTGTTTGAGCATGCCATCAATAACGCGGTCATAGAACTGCAAACCGGCTTCATTCGGCTCTGTTTCGTTGCCATTCGGGAAAATTCGGGTCCATGCAATGGATAGTCGCAACGTTTTGAGTCCCATCTCCCCAAACAGGGCGAGATCCTCCTCGTAACGGTGGTAGAAATCAATGCCTCTGCGTTTCGGATATTCTCTGTCCGAGGTAGACTCCATCGCAGCCTTGATCTGTTCTTCATTGATCGCATTATGTTTTTTATACTCACTCTTGGCCACACCTTTTCGATAGATAGCAATGTCGGCAGTAGATAGACCTTTGCCATCCACATTCCACGCTCCTTCTGCCTGATTGGCAGCAATCGCTCCTCCCCATAGAAAATCTTCTGGAAACGTTCTTGTTGTATTGGTCATTGTGTATTCCTCCTTGGATTATCTCTGTGACTCTTTGATTCACGCTCAATTGCGACTCATGACCCGATTGATATGAATGATCAAATACATCATCTCTTCATTGGAGATCGTATGTTCAAACCGGGCTTCAATATAATCCTTGATTAGCAGTACGCAGGCTTCTTCCTGCGGGTATTTATTCGCGATCTGCTCAAAGAGCTCATGATCCTGCGTGTTTAATGTTTTATGCTCAAAAAGCCGTTGAATGAAAAACTGCAAATGGGTCAAAAAGCGTGAATAGTTGATGCTGTGTGTATCCAGCTCCACTTGATAGTGAATTTTGATAATATTGAGTACATCCTTGACTGTATTGGTCATCAGCATGACCTGATTCATATTGTCATCATTCTGCTGGGCATTAACGAGATGAAAGGCAATATTCGCCGCTTCCTCTTCAGGCAGGGAGAGTCCAAGCTGCTTTTGAATGAGAGACAGGCCATGCAACCCGATACTGAACTCCTGGGGATAGAACTTTTTCACTTCCCACAACATTCGGTTCTGGATCGTCATATTGTCCTTGAATCGCTTCATGGCCATATACAGGTGATCCGTTAATGCGACATAGAGATGATCACTCAGATGGCGGGACAATGTATGTTTGGCGTATGAGATGATTTCATCAGCCAGAATCAGGTATTCTTTTGGCGTTTCCTTCATCAGGGCGGTGAGATCCGAAGAGATCGTTTCATTTTCAAGGACATAGATCTTCTCGATCTCATCCTCGCCCACGACATCTCCCGGTTTGCTCCTGTAGCCGATGCCCTTTCCCATCACAATAACTTCCTTGTCATCCTCACCACGTCTGGCAAGAACAATGCTCGAATTCAGTATTTTTATGACTTCCATATCAGGCTGCCTGCCTTTCATTCTTATTTCAGCGGGTTATAACACGGTAATTAATGGTTTTCCCGGTCCTGTTATCGAAGCAGTTTCATTGCCCAATACTTCCAGATAATCCGAGGAATTGGTTACAATTACTGGGGTCGTGGTGTCATAACCTGCGGCTTGTAAAGCTTCAATATCAAATTCGATCAGGAGCTGACCATGGGAGATCTGTTCTCCCTCGTTCACTTTTACATCAAAATGCTGGCCTTTCAGTTTCACCGTATCCAATCCTACATGAATCAGAAGTTCTACCCCCTCTACTGATCTCAGACCGATGGAATGTTTGGTACGGAACACCGTCTCAACGGTACCATCAAACGGGGCAAACACCTTGCCAACACTTGGCTGAATGGCCATACCTTGTCCCATGGCTTCTTGCGAGAAGGCCTCGTCCTTCACCTCTCTTAAAGGCAGAACCTTACCTTCCAATGGAGCAAACACCACTTTTTTGGACTTCATGCCGGAAGCCGAAGTTTGCGACTGAGAATCCATACGGACTGGAGAAATGGGCTCAGCAGATGGCTTACCCGCTTTACCAGACTCCGCACTTGCTGCTGTATCTTGAAACCCGATAAGGAACACGCCTACAAAGGCAATAACGGAAGAAATCGCAACCGTAATCAGCGCATATAAAATATTGTTGGGATCATCACTGACAAAGATCGGCAATGTGGCAAGACCAGGGCCAACTGCTGTATACGCCTTCAGATTGACGATTCCCGCGAACATGCCCGCCGCTCCTGCGCCAATGAGGCATGCCAAAAATGTCTTTTTCAATCGGAGATGCACCCCGTAGATTGCTGGTTCAGTAATCCCGAACATTCCGGAAATTCCGGCAGAAAGAGCGATCTGTTTCATTTTTGGGTCTTTTGATTTGAACGCTACTGCGAGTGCCCCTCCCCCTTGTGCCATATTGGCAGCAAGCATTGAAACGAGGAACAGCGTCTCGTAACCCGGTGAAGCTATTGCTCCAAAGATCACAGGATAAAACACTTTGTGCATCCCAAACATCACGATAAATGGCATTAACATCGACATAATAACGACCGTTACCCAGCCTACTTTATCCTGTATCCAGAAGACTCCTTCTGACATCCCTGTACCGATATATGTGCCCAATGGACCGAGTGCAATCAATGAAATGGGGGCAACAATCAGGATCACGATGAGCGGCTTCAAAAATATTTTCACAGGACCGGGTGATACTTTATCAGCGAAACGTTCGATATATGACATGAACCAAACGGTCAAAATAATCGGGATGACGGAAGTTGCATAAGCGACATTTGGTACGTTCATGCCAAGGAAATATACCGGTTCCTCTCCACCCAGAAGACCAATCATGTTCGGATGAAGCAGGACGCCTCCCAGTAATACAGCTATATACGGATTGGCCTTGAACTTGTTAGCACTTGAGAAGGCAAGCAGCATGGGCAGGAAATAAAAGCCTGCATCCGCGATTGCGTTCAAAAATACATAGGCCTGATCTTCTTTCGCCATAATCCCGAAGACGGTAGCCAGCAACAACAGTGCTTTGAGCATCCCAGAAGCTGCGATAGCTGGAATAATCGGTTGGAAGATGCCTGCGACGATATTGGCAAAGGCATTAAACAAACCCTTGGGACTGTAATCCTGCTGAGGCTTAACCTCATCACCGGAAGCTTCCATGCTTACTAACGGAGCCAGTTCGTTATATACATAACTCACATCATTACCAATGATGACCTGATATTGCCCGCCACTATCCACGGCTCCTATGACTCCATCCAACTTTTTGATCTCTTCTGTATTGGCTAGCTTTGAATTCTTAAGTGTAAAACGTAATCTCGTTGAACAATGAATTACTTGATTGATGTTATTATTTCCACCTACATGCTCCAAAATTTCCTGAGCCAGCTTTTTGGAATTCATAACGACACCTCCGCCATTTCTTCTTGATGGGAACAAAAAAAGACCTAAAAAGGGTAGGAAAAAGAAACTCTTCCCACCCAATCTAGGTCTTGCCTGCCGAACAGTAACACGCCATCGTTGGATGAACTGTTATTCAATTATATAAACGAAAAAGAATATGAACATTTGAAATGGTTCCGTACTAACACTTGAAACTGGTACACATGAAAACGTTGATTTTGTTTTACCCGGGTAAGTGGTTCTCTTAAGCGTTTTCAAAATCAGTATATCAACTCTTCTGATGTAGTGCAAGCGGTTAAGCTAAATTAATGTTTTCTTCTTCTGTAGTGATATAATGGTGGCATAACGAAAGGAATGACCAATGACGATGGAATTCAGACAACTTCAATATACGCTGCAAATTGCGGCCGAACGCAATTTCTCCCGGGCAGCAGAGAAGCTGCATATTGCTCAACCTTCATTAAGCCAGCAATTATCCAAATTGGAAAAAGAATTGGGTGTGCTGCTGTTTCAGCGTAATACAAGTACCGTGGAGTTAACCCATGCCGGTGTTACGTTTGTCGAGCAAGCCCAGAAGATCGTAGATGCCATGGAGCTATTGCGTCAGGAAATGTCAGACATCTCCCAGCTTCGCAAAGGTAAAGTCGTTGTGGGCAGCATGCCGATCACGGGTTCACACTTGCTCCCACACGTGCTTCCGGCGTTCCAACAAGCTTATCCCGAGATTGAGGTAACCTTATTGGAAGACTCCGGACTTACGCTTGAGAAATTGACAGCAAGCGGCAAAGCTGATCTGAGTCTGCTATCTCTTCCTTTACAAGAACCAAGCTTGGCTTATGTAACTATTGGCGAAGAACGGATTGATCTGGCAGTTCCCCCGAATCACCCTCTGGCACGCAGGGCAGATCCGGAACATCCGCTTCCTGTGCGAATTGAAGAGCTTCGTGATGAACCGTTTGTTGTATTGAAAAAAGGACAGGGTTTCCGCAAACTTACATTTGATCTCTGTGAGCAGGCTGGTTTTGATCCCCAAGTTGTGTTTGAGAGCACCAATATTGAAACCGTTCAGTCGCTGGTCGCCACTGGCATGGGTATTACACTGGTTCCACGCTTTATTGCCCGTGCGCCGCGCAGTGAATTCGTACCTGTGTATGTGCCGCTTGCTGAGCCAACTCCCAGCAGAACACTTGTTGTGGCTTATCGTCAAGGCAGAGTCCTGTCGAAGGCAGCCGAAGCATTCATCCATACGTTTCAACAAACCGTGGCCGAACTGTCAAAGGGAGACTAAGAAATTTCTCCTATGGTATAGGTACATTTCTTTAGGTACAATTCATACTGAACCAAAACAAAGGCTTGACCCTTATGGGCCAAGCCTTTGTCATATACTCGTTTCCCGCATCCGCAGGATAAAGTTCTTACATTGCAATCACAGTAACTGGTTACAGTACAATGTTGCTTGTTAAGTTGTTTAGCTTTAATGCTAATTTATAATGTTAACGTAGAAACGTACATAAGAAAACTTCATGTGTGGCGGTTTATTTTCGCAAATTACGATCGCTTGTCAGCCTGTTTTGCTGATTCATTACACGGCCTTCGTCCTGAACAGTTGAATCAGGCGGTGATAGCCCTCCTGCTCCATTCTCTAAGAATGCCCTTAAGTGATCTTCCCTTGTGTTATCCTGTTCCAGTCTCCTGAGCGTATCTTTCACATGGTTGTCCATTGATTGATCATCTCCTTGGTAACGGGATAGTTATCATTACCCGCGTCCTGGAAGAATAAACACTTTCTCTGTAGAATTTATTTCATTTTTTTTATTTTTCGCCAAAATAAACGCCAGGTCGACGGTCTTCAAACACGGGAATACGCCCGCGAACCTCATCTACCAGGGAAGGGCGAATGATTCCGGTCACGATCTCTTCCCCTTCGCCACCTTCCGCTACAATCTCACCCCACGGATCAATGATGAGGGAATGTCCGAAAAACTCGGTGTCTCCCCCTTTTCCCACACGGTTACAGGCGATCACATACATCTGATTCTCAATCGCTCGTGCCGTGAGCAATGTACGCCAGTGGTGCAGACGAGGATTCGGCCATTCGGCCGGTACAATCAATGCCTTGGCACCATTCAAAGCAAGGGTGCGGGCAAGTTCCGGAAACCGGATGTCGTAACAGATCGAAGCACCCGCTGTAAGACCGTTCTGCAATTCAAAAATTTCAGGTTCCGCACCTGGCTGTAAATATTTCTCCTCATCCATCAGACGGAACAAATGTAATTTGTCGTACCGAGTGACCTGTTTTCCTTCACGATTATAAGCATACATTGTATTGTATATTTGACCATCCCGTTTCTCAGCGATTGACCCGCCAACGATGGAAATTTGATGTTTTTGAGCAAAAGCAGACAACCATTCCCGAGATTTCTGGCCTTCCGGGTCAGCGAGTTCATGAATTTGCGTCAGAGCGTAGCCCGTATTCCACATCTCAGGTAACACAGCCAGCCCCAGATCCGGATATTGTTCTACCGCACGCTCAAGCAACGTCTGCATATGTTTATGATTGGCCTCAGGGTCTCCGAGTTGAATATCGCCCTGAATCAGGGCTACACGCATTTCTCCCTGTTGTTTTTCTGTCATGACAAGCACTCCTCTGAACCGTAATACCTGCTATCATAGCTTGATCCTCCTGGAGACTGCAAGCCTGTTTTTGTTATGAACTTCCACATAACAACTCAGGCAGCAGAGTCAACAATCGATCACTCGTGAGCGCATCACCCACATTCCATGTTGACTCCTCCACAGGGTATACCCGTCCATTCTGCACAGCCGGAAGGGCCTTCCAGCTGGGACTTTTCATCAGCATCTCTGTAGCCTGTCTCGCCACGACTTCCTCAGGCAGCATAACAAATACATGATCTCCCGCATACTGACGTACCGCTTCAGCCGAAATTTCCTTATAGGCTCTGCCTGCCGCAAGTGCTTCCTTCACTTTGGTAACTGGCCTGAATCCCATCGGATGATATAACATAGGCGCCAGACCGATATTGCCCATAACAAATAATCGTGCACCCCGATGGTATGTAAATACGGAAGCCGTTTCCCCCTCTTCAATCACAGTATGGATCTTCGCCCACATCTGCTCAGTACGCTCCTCATAGGAGGTTAGCCATTGTTCAGCCTGAGGTTGTCTGCCAAACCAGCTGCCCAATCTGCGCATTCGTTCTTCCAACGTGGCATGTGAATTGTAAGCAAGCGTCGGTGCAATCCGGTAAAGTTGTTCATACTGCTGTTCATTGCTGCTATCAAAAATAATCAAATTCGGCTTCATTTGAACAGCTGCTTCCACATTAACCGGAGCAACCGCGTCATAAGTCTGATCTCCCAATATCTGAATACCCAGCATCAGCAGATCTCCAGCCGAATCTCCGTAATACATAATTCGCTCCGGGTTTACTGGAATATTCAAATCATGACCCAACCAATCTTGTACCAACGTCTGCTGCTGAATCGATCTGTCATATTGACGAGGAGATAATCCGGTCATTTGGCGAAAACGCCTGCTGAAATAATACTCATCCTTAAACCCTACGCGACTCGCTATATCCCGAAGTGGTTCATCTGATTTGCGAAGCCAGTCCTTGGCATGTTTGATGCGTACATAATTCACATAATCGAGCGGCTTGTGACCCGTGAGTTGTCTGAAAAGAGTCGTAAATTGTACAGGTCTGATCTCCGCAAGACGTGCCAGTTTCTGTACAGTGATTTCTTCAGCATAATGGTCGTCCACATACTGAATCGTACTGTGTAGTCTTGCTTCCATACTCTGTTCCGTCTTTGGAGAAGTGTACCGGGTAATGATCATCTCCATCCATTTTTGGAACTGTGCATTCAAATGACTGTATTCGGCATCTGTTTTATAATTCCGAATGACATACATTTGCTCAAGCAGACCACTTAACGGAGCATAGGGATAACCATTCAATTGGTTTCTGTGCTCAAATACAGGGCGGGTAAAGAGCTCGGGATCACCCGTCAACACATGAATAACATCAAAAGCCATTACGAAATATTTCAATTCCAAGTTATTACGATGTTCAATCTGGTGCCCCTCTACCGGAGAAAGCGGATAAACACATCCCGTAGTAAACGGAAACTGTTCATGTCCAATATATAACCGCCCATCCCCTTCTTCGCAGATCAGGAAGGCATGTTTCTCGCAAGCAACTTCCAGCATCATCTGTTCAGGTGGTTCAATTCGTCGTACCAGATGATCCATCCGAAACATGAATGCTGAAAAGAACAACGCTCCCCCATCGGCATCCAAAGCCTGCATGTCGGTTCACCTCGTTTTTCTAAAATGAGAATAATTATCAATCATTCTGTATGGTCTGATTATAAGCGAGCGATTGTCAATAATCCAGATATGAGTTTATTCAGCAAAAAAGAGCGCTCAACGAAAGGTTGAAGGCTCCTTTTACTTTTTAAATCCGCATTACTTAAAGGTATTACCAGTGCCTTACTAGCTCATCACCAATTATTGGATCATCTGTTTTGGCAGCTCTTGTAACAGCCACTCCCTGGAAAGGGCATCACTCGAAGCTTTGGCGATATCAAAGCGGTATACTCTTCCTTCTTTCACCGCAGGCAGGTTCTTCCAGATTGAACTATCCAGCAATTCTTTGGTGGATTGCTTGGCATCGTCGGTCACAGGATCCAGAATAAATATCCGATCACCGGCAAATTCAGATAATTTTTCAGTCGAAATCTCTACAAATCCCATGTCTTCATCCAATACTTTCTGGATTTCCGCGGTTGGCTTCAGCCCGTCTTTTCCGTATAACAACTGTGGCAATCCTGCACCCGCCATGACAAACAGACGATTCCCGGGATACATGGTGAATACCGATGCGGTCTCCCCTTCTTTTAATCCGTTCTCATGAAGTTGCGTCCACATCTCTTCAGTCGCTTTTTGATGAGCCGTAATCCAGTCCTCCGCTTCTTGCTTCTTATTCAACAAATCGCCAAGGATACGCATGCGATTTTCTATTAAACCAAACGAATCAAATGTAACCGTGGGTGCAACCTTCGCGATCTGATCATATTGACCCTCGTCACTGTTGGAGAAAATGATCAGATCGGGATTCAGGTCTAACGCCTTTTCCACACTGATCGGACATCCTACATCTTCTGCCCGAGCAACCTGATCATCGAATACGGTTCCCTCTTGACGAAGTATGCCGACAGGGACAACACCAAGCGCGAGCAGATCCCCTGTAACTTCTCCGTGATAGATAACTCGCTTCGGATTTACAGGAACCTCTACTTCATGGCCTGTCCAGTCTTTGAATATCCGGGTCTCGCCTTCATTCGTTTCTTCCATTGCAGTCGTGGTCTCTGTCGTTTCTGTGGCTGCTTTGGATTCATCTGTGCCAGCAGCAGGTGTTGCAGCCTGATTTCCACAAGCTAGTAGCAAAATGGATAACCACGTTACCGTAAATAATACTGCCGTATTTCGAATGCCCTTTTTCATTTCTATTTCTCCCCCTATATCATGTGCGTTGTGAAATGAATTAATGATATTGATTATCATTATCGGATATTATCATAAAACATGGCTTCTCTTAGCTCAATGGACAAAACTAAATGAGTACTTTCAGTTTTGTACAATACTCTGCTCTTTGCTCCTATGTACTGTATATTCAAGTCGATTTCCCTCTATACAGCTCGGGATTGGCGTGATAAATTAATGAGAACTATTTGCCATTTTTAATAACCGGAGTGATGAATATAATGACCCATTCAGACCATACATCTGCTCGTTCAGCTTTTAAGATACCGACTTCTGATGTGATGACACAGCTGCCAACGCAATTTTTCGCCACCCTTGTTCAAAATGTAAATCGTGAAATCGCAAGTGGACATGACGTGATCAATCTGGGTCAGGGGAACCCGGATACACCTACACCACCTCATATTGTGAAAACACTGCAAGAGTCGGCTGAGAATCCCCTCTACCACAAATACTCCCCTTTTAGAGGGTACTCTTTCCTGAAGGAAGCTGTCGCCAAACGTTATAAGGAAGATTACAACGTTGATCTGGACCCCGAGACTGAAGTAGCCATTCTGTTCGGAGGCAAGACCGGACTGGTTCAGTTACCTCAGGTCCTGCTTAACCCCGGTGACACCGTTCTCGTTCCCGATCCAGGCTACCCGGATTACTGGTCCGGTGTTGCACTCGCCAAAGCAAACATGTCATTTATGCCTTTGCTGGAGTCCAATGCATTCCTGCCGGATTATGAAGCTGTTACAGCCGAAGATCGGGAGAAGGCCAAGCTGATGTTCCTCAACTATCCCAACAATCCAACGTCGGCAACGGCTCCCCTTTCGTTCTACGAAGATACGGTTGAATTTGCCATTCAAAATCAAATCGTCGTTGCCAGCGACTTTGCTTATGGTGCGATTGGATTCGACGGACATCGTCCCGTAAGTTTCCTGCAAGCCCCTGGTGCCAAAGAAGTGGGCATTGAGTTCTATACGTTATCCAAAACGTACAATATGGCTGGATGGCGTGTTGGATTCGCGCTCGGTAATGCAGAGATTGTCTCTAAAATCAATCTGCTTCAGGATCATATCTATGTCAGTCTTTTCGGTGGAATTCAAGCTGCGGCAACGGAAGCACTTACTGGCTCTCAGGAATGTGTTGCCTCGCTGGTTTCACGTTACGAATCGCGTCGCAATGCGTTTTATGACGCTCTTTCCTCGATTGGCTGGCAAGCTTCGAAACCCGAAGGTTCATTCTTCAGCTGGTTGCCTGTACCTGCAGGTTATACCTCAGCTTCATTTGCAGACTTACTACTGCGAGAAGCCAAGGTGGCCGTAGCCCCAGGTATTGGTTTTGGTTCGCATGGCGAAGGCTATGTGCGCGCAGGACTGCTAAGTGATGAAAACCGATTACGCGAAGCTGTCGAGCGGATTGGCAAGCTGAATTTATTCAAGTAATTTACAGGACCATAACCCCTTTGCATATGCCAAGTTTCCATGGTATGTTATAAGAAATATTGAACGAAACGTGATGACGGGACCAGTAAGAGAATATCAGTCGCGCCCAGAGAGTAAATTCCACCCTGCTGAAAGAATTTACCGCGGCTCTTCTCTGAAACCTACCCCTGAGCGGCCTGTTACGTGCAGGACAGTGCCTTCTGTTACAGGGCATGAAGCCGGATGATCTAATCATCAATAAAGGTGGTACCGCGGAAGTAACGAACTTTCGTCCTTTTTAACTAAAGGGCGGGAGTTTTTTTTGTACCCGCAAAAGCCCGCTCCAGAAGCACTTATTAATCATGTTTAAGGAAGTGAAACCATGACTTCACGTATTGTAGTTAAGATTGGAAGCAGCTCGCTTACCACGGAAGAAGGCGGTCTGGATCGCAGTTCGATCACTTTTTTTGCCGGAGAAATTGCAGCATTGGCTGATCAGGGTCATGAAGTGCTTTTGGTCACCTCAGGAGCGGTAGCGGCCGGATTCCGGGAGATCGGTTATCCTCAGCGCCCCAAACTGCTACATGAGAAACAAGCCGCAGCGGCCGTTGGTCAGGCATTACTGATGCAGGCATATCAACAGGCTTTTGCAGCGCACCGCGTTACTACAGCGCAAATTTTGTTAACCCGCACAGACTTTCACAGTCGTAAACGCATGGGTAATGCAGGCATGACCGTGGAAGAGCTGCTCAAACAGCGAGTGATTCCAATTTTCAATGAGAATGATACAGTGTCGGTGGACGAATTGAAGTTTGGTGATAACGATCTGTTGTCCGCGTTGGTTGCAAACCTGGTGAAGGCACAGCATCTGATCATTCTTACCGATACCAACGGCTTGTACACCGCAGATCCGCGTAAAGATCCATCTGCCGTTCGTTACGACCGCATCCCCGAGATAACGGCGGAGATCTATGCTTTTGCCGGTGGTTCAGGATCAGCGGTTGGTACAGGCGGAATGCGATCCAAAGTCGATGCAGCCAAGGTAGCAACCCGTGGAGGCGTACCCGTATTTGTGGGAAGTGTGAAAGAACCTGGTGATATGCAGAAGGCAGTTGATGGTACTGGCAAAGGAACTTACTTTGAGACACGCCTCGCTTCGTTATCCCGTAAAAAGCAGTGGCTGGGCTTCATGTCCACTCCGCTGGGAACCGTCGTTGTGGATGATGGCGCTGAAGAGGCCCTTGTCCATGGGGGCCACAGTCTTCTGCCTGTAGGGGTCAAACGCGTACTTGGAACGTTCCATGCCGGAGACGTCGTAGAGGTCATTGGCATGGATGAAACCTTGCTCGGTCGCGGTATTGTCAATTATGATGATGACCAGCTTCGACTCATTGCCGGACTTCCCAGTGGCGAAGTGATGAAACAACTCGCTAGCATCCACAGGCTTGAGGTTATTCATAGAGACGAATGGATTACGTTAAAATAAACATGAATCTATATAGTCGTTGGAATATTCGACTTTATATATATGAGGAGGAATTAAGATGAGTGAAGTGAGAGAAAAAGCCAGCAAAGCTCAAGCCACGGTTCCACAGCTGAACCGATTGAATACAGAACAGAAAAATGCGGCCCTGCGTGTCATGGCAGATGCTTTGATTAAGGAAACGGATTCCATCATTACGGCAAACGCCGAAGATCTGGCACGCGGCAGAGAACAAGGCACGCCGGAATCCATGCTGGATCGGCTCGCACTTAATAAGGAGCGCATTGCTGGCATTGCTGAAGGATTACGTCAGATTGCAGATCTGCCTGATCCAGTCGGCGAAGTGTTAGAGACATTTACCCGTCCAAACGGATTGCATGTTGAAAAATTAAGAGTGCCGATTGGCCTGATTGGCATCATCTACGAAGCTCGTCCTAATGTAACTGTAGACGCAGCTGGATTATGTCTCAAAACAGGTAATGCAGTGCTTCTGCGCGGTGGCTCCTCTGCCCTGTCCTCCAATCGTAAAATTGTGGAGGTGCTGCATCAGGCACTCACAACGACAGACATGCCTGCTGATGCTTTGCAATTGGTTGAAGATGCAGATCGTGCTTCCGTAGATGAGATGCTCAAGTTAAACGGACTGCTGGATGTTATCATTCCACGCGGAGGGGCTTCCCTCATTCGTAATGTGGTTGCCAATGCAACCGTACCTGTTATCGAAACTGGGGCAGGCATCTGCCATACCTATGTGGATGAATCAGCTGATCCAGTTATGGCAGCCGAAATTGCCATCAATGCCAAGGCACAACGGCCATCCGTATGTAACTCCATGGAAACGTTGCTGCTGCACGCCGCATATGCAGAAGAGCATCTGCCTGCTCTTGCCGAGCAATTCCGTGAGGCCAATGTAATCTTGAAAGGTTGCGATACCGTGCGCCGACTTGTTCCTTCTGCCCTTGAGGCAACCGAGGAAGACTATGCGACCGAGTACAACGACTACATTTTAAATATCCGGGTGGTCGAGAACCTGGACGAAGCGATGCAGCACATCGCACATTACGGAACCAAACATTCCGAGTGTATCGTAACCCGTGATACAGACCATGCAGAGCGCTTTATGCATGATGTGGATGCAGCAGCCGTCTATCACAATGCGTCCACGCGTTTCACCGACGGATTTGAATTTGGCTATGGAGCCGAAATCGGAATCAGTACCCAGAAACTGCATGCACGAGGACCAATGGGACTACCAGCACTGACGTCAACCAAATATCGGATTACAGGCAATGGACAGATTCGTCAATAACATCCCAGCACCAGCACCAGCACCAGTTATATAGGAGGAACGATAAATATGAGTCAAGAGCAACAGACGTTACTACAACAGAAGATTACTTTCCACGGAGCAGGCGCGATGGCTGAAGCCATCGTGCGCGGACTGATCTCCCGCCTGGTCGTTCGTCCTCAGGATATTACGATGCTGAACCGCAGCAACCAGAAACGTCAGGAGGAGCTCAGCACCCGTTATGCAGTACATACCGGAACGGCTTCACAATCTCTGGATCATCTTGCCTCCACTCCGGTCATTGTACTCTGTATGAAACCCAAAGATGCTGCCGCAGCGCTGCGCGAACTGGGTCCGCTGTTATCACCTGATCAACTGATCGTGTCTGTCATCGCCGGATTATCAATCCGCACGATGCAGTCCTTGCTTGGTCGTAAACAGCCAATCGCCAGAACCATGCCGAACACATCCAGTACCATTGGACTTGGTGCAACCGGGCTTGCCTTCTCTGCGGAGATTACGGATGAACAGCGCAGTACGGTAATGACCATGTTTGAAGCCGTTGGTATCGTGACCATCGTGCCTGAAGATAAACTCGAAGTGCTCACAGGGATTTCCGGAAGCGGCCCTGCTTATGTATACTATTTAATGGAGGCCATGATTGCCGCAGGTATTCGTGGTGGCTTATCCAGCCAGCAATCTCGTGATCTCACTGTTCAGACGGTGCTTGGCGCGTCACGTATGGTACAACAAACCGGTTTGGAACCGATGAAGCTTCGTAGTGATGTGACATCCCCAGGAGGGGCAACGCAAGCAGCACTGAAAACGCTGGACGAAGGAGATTTCTTTGAAAATGTAATCGCAGCCGTCAACCGCTGTGCAGAGCGCTCACGGGAGATGGGAGCTGCCTTGGAAGGGGATTTAAAATGAATAACATGTGCACAGCCACATATCGTCTGCACGATGACCATGCAGACTTTCGCAAGAAGGCTCAGTCCATCGCGATTGGCATGACCGTGGGTAGCTGGACGGAGTTGCCACAAGCCCAGCGCGAAGCGATGCAGAAGCATCTCGGTGAAGTAATCAGCGTAGAAGTCCATGAAGCTGATGGCGAATGGCTGCGGGTGAGCGTTACGCCGATATTACCATCGGATATCCTGATGTTAACTTCAGTCGTGATATCCCTGCCCTGCTCGTGACGGTTTTTGGCAAAATCTCAATGGATGGCCGAATTAAACTTACAAAACTTGGTTTCTCGGATGGCTTCCTCAGTGCATTCCCTGGACCCAAGTTTGGACTGAATGGTGTTCGTGATCTGCTTGGTGTGCATGATCGTCCACTGTTAATGAGTATCTTCAAATCGGTTATTGGGCTGAATGCAGATGAACTGCGTGAACAATTTATTCGTCAGGCCCTTGGGGGCGTTGATCTGATCAAAGACGATGAGATTCTGTTCGAGAATAAATTGACACCTATCGAAAAAAGAGTCGAGGTCTGCATGAAAGCTGCCGAACAGGCACGCCAGGAGACCGGCAAGAAACTTCTATATGCAACTAATCTCACTGGGCCTACATCTCGTCTGAAGCAACAAGCTGAACGCGCCATAGGTGCAGGAGCCAATGCCCTGCTATTCAACGTATTGTCTTACGGATATGATGTGCTGCATGAACTCAGCAGTGATCCTGACATCAATGTGCCAATTATGGCTCATCCTGCTCTTGCAGGAGCACTGTATCCTTCACCACATTACGGCATGTCGGCTTCGGTTGTACTTGGTCAGTTGATGCGTCTTGCAGGTGCCGATCTGGTGCTCTTCCCTTCTCCTTATGGATCAGTAACGATGCCGAAGGAAGAAAATATGGCGATCACGGAGCAATTACTGACAGCTGATCTGCCAGTACGAACCAGTATGCCAGTGCCTTCAGCCGGCATCCATCCAGGCCTTGTACCGCTTATTTTGCGCGACTTTGGTACAGATGTCATCGTTAATGCTGGTGGCGGTATTCATGGACATCCTATGGGCACTGAGGCAGGCGGACGTGCATTCCTGCAAGCGATTGAGGCAGCTCAGCGTTCCATTCCACTCGCGCAATATGCAACCGAGCATCCGGAGCTAAAAAGCGCATTGGACCTGTGGGGTGGCGAACGATGAGAAGTGATAAAAAAACAGTCATTTTCTGTGACTTTGACGGTACGATTACCCTCTCGGACAACATCGTAGCTATCATGAAACATTTCAAGCCTAAGGGCATTGAAGCGATCATGAAAGATACGATCGAGCAAAAAATCTCGCTGCGTGAAGGTGTTGGAGCCATGTTTGCTCTTCTGCCTGCATCGCAGAAAGATGAAATTGTGGAGTTTGTGCTTGGACAAGCGGGGATCCGTGAAGGTTTCAGCGAGTTTCTTGACTACGTTCGCAGCGAAGGGATCGAATTCAATGTAACCAGCGGTGGCATGGACTTTTTCATTGAGCCGTTACTCGCACCATTCCATATCCCGCAGGATCATGTCTATTGCAACGGAGCTGACTTCTCGGGTGAAACCATTAAGATTGAATGGCCGAATCCCTGCCAGCCTCCTTGTGAGAACGGCTGCGGCATGTGTAAAACGACCGTGATTCGTACCTTCCCGGAAGATCAATATAATCGAATTCTTATTGGAGACAGTCTGACAGATTTTGAGGGTGCAAAGATTGCCGATCTCGTCTACTCTCGCTCCATTTTAACGGACAAATGTATTGAGCTGGGTGTAGACCATGTGCCATTCGCTACCTTTTACGATATCATCGAAGATATGAAACAGAAGCAAACACAAGGAGTGCTGTAAACGATGGGCTTTGAAAAGATTACATTGGAACACAAACGTCAGGTCCTTGAAGAACTGGCTGATATTAAAGCGTTGTTCGCCAGTCGTAACTGGTTCCCTGGAACAAGCGGCAATCTGTCGATGCGTGTAGGAGACTTTGACCCGGAGCAATTTTATTTTGCGGTTACCGCCTCAGGCAAAGACAAATCTCTTCGCACACCGGAAGACTTTCTTTTTGTGGACAAACACGGCAAAGCGATTGAGACAACAACGTTGAAACCAAGTGCCGAAACGTTGATTCACTGTGAAATCTATCGTTTGACCGGCTGTGGTGCTGTATTCCACGTGCATACCGTGTTTAACAACCTGATTAGCGAATTCTTTGGAGCAGATGGACACGTACCGATTCAAGGAATCGAATTGATCAAGGCTTTCAACATTTGGGAAGAAAATGCGGAGATTCGTGTACCTGTCCTGCCTAACTTTGCGGATATTCCATCTATCGCTGAATTAGTGCCAGGTGTACTTGATGCCAATGTACCAGGGATCTTGCTGCGTAACCACGGTATTTATGCCTGGGGTAAGGATGCTTTTGAGGCAAAACGCCACCTTGAAGCTTTTGAATTCCTATTCGAAGTGATGTACCGTCAACTTCTGCTGAAGGGTGCTACGAAATAGCAATCATTCATTCGAAATCAAAGCAGCAAAACCAAAAACACGCCAGAGGCTGGTATACATAGCCCTTGGCGTGTTTTTATGTTGTGGGGATAACAGCGATTAGAAGGTTGCTCTGTCATCGTAGTGTCAGTGTAAATAATCTTTGATTCAACTTGGATCGTAAATTACAGTCGATCATCCGGATCCTTGAATAAAAAGAGACTGTCTGCTCCCTCATCATTTCGATGAGCAGCACTATGGATCCCCGTCCCCCTCTGCTTGCCAAACAGCAGTTTCAAGCCGCCAAAAATGAGCAGCAAGGATACAATGACGGTGTTTAAATAGGAACGGATCTCATACGTCATAAATGCATTAGGGAAGAGCTCATTCAGCTGTGGAATGACAAGACGGATCGTCAGGTAATATAGACCCAGCGCCGCAATTCCGAATCCAATCAGGCGCTGATGACGGGCCCAATCCTTAAAGATCGGCTGATCGATCAATGGCTCGCGTCCATAGCGACTGGAGCACTGTAGCCCGTCAAAGAAGCTGTAGAACCAGATCAACGGTATCATGAACAGGAACACTGATAAGTGAAGCAGGTCCAGAACATAGATGCTGCCCAGGAACAGGAACATCAATTGCATGCCTCTTTTTTGCAAACCCAGATATAGATGACCCGCACCTGGAAAAGCAGATAAAAGGGTTGCAAGCACTTTACTGCGTCGTCCGGCTACTCTGCCCATCTCCAATTCCTCGAATAACGTCCGATCCTGCAGTACCTCTCCAGCCTGCTTACGGTGGACATGCTGCACGGCATCAAACATGCAGTATACCCATATTACAGGCAGAATGAGTAGGAACATTAGAAACACCGATTCATTGGTGATTGAAGCTACAAAAACCATCATGGCAAAGGAACCAAAAAACGCCATCAGGAAGGACAACCCGCGATGCAACAATCCCAGATGAAGATGTCCCAATCCAGGAACAAATGAAAGCAAAATGGTAAAGAATCGTTCACCCTCACTGCCTTTTCGATACATGGGCTGACCATATCCACCCTCATGGTGACCATATTCATTACCTGGATGTTGATGTAGCTCATCTTCATTCATCTGCTCCATAGGCCCTTGCTGACCCATGTATGCTCCCTGGTAGGCTGCTCCTTGGTGTGGAGGAGCTCCATAAGGCGCACCGTATCCCCTATAATGAGCATCTCGGGCAGAAGGTGCACGGAGCAGAACAATAATCATGTCCAGCATGCTGATCCCCCAGAAGAAAGCTGCAAAAAGTGCTCCAATAATCATTAAATCTTGTTCATTAGTGACCATTGCTAACATGAATGAGCCAACAGCTGTTCCGAAGAAAAGCAATGGATAAATCACGGCTCTTGCGGCCCGTCCCCAATACATGAAACCGAGACCTGGTATCAGATTTAATAGAAATGCGAGTAGTTTGTTACGATCTGAGTGCACAGTCGTCATCCTTTCTTTTCAGGCAATGCAAAACTATTTATGGTTTAGGCTTGAAGTTATCCAGCCATGAAGTGGCTGCCTCCGTCCATTTCTCGGTAAAAGACCCTCTGTGGTCGCCATCCTGGAACTTGTGATATGGTGCTACCTTGTCAAAAAGTCCAGACGAGAGGAAGATCAATGTCAAACAGGCTGCTACCGCGTAATGGAACACTTTATGATCAAGCCAGCGCCGGTTTCGTCCAGCACGGGATTTGCGTTGTACCTTGGGTGATTGAATGCCCTCAATCCGATGCATGACTGAATCCGCAAACCCTGTTGGGTCATGTAGCGGAGGCAGTTCTCCGTGGATACCAAGCGCTTCCAGATAGATGTCCATCGCATCCGGATCTTCCATCAGAAGCTGTTCCATTTGGTTCGCTTGAGTTTCACTCATATGGCCTTCAATATAATCAGTCCACTGCGCAGCGGTATACTTCTCCTGTTTACTCACGCCATTCATCCTCCTTCCAATGTTTTCGAATCCACTGCCGTGCACGATACAAGCGGGATTCCACGGTCTTCACAGCCACCTGTGCATCACTGGCAATCTGCTCATAATTTTTTTCGCTTAGATAATACGCAGTGATAATGTCACGATGCTGAGCAGGCAACTGATTAATTCGTTCGCGAAGTTTATCCTGACGTTCTTCACGAACGAGACGGGTAAGAACGTCTTCATCCCGTCCGGGCATATTGATTATTTTTTCTTCTCCACCCAGATCCTCAGCAGTTCGTCTGCCCAGCTTGCGTTTGGCATCAATCGCTTTGTGAAAGGCAATTCGGGTTAACCACGTTTTGAAACCTTCAGAACGGTAGTCGGGGAGAGACTTATACATCTGTATGAACGCCTCCTGAGCTGCATCCTGTGCTTCCTGATCGTTCCTGAGTACGGAATAGGCCACATGGTATACATGCTGGCTATACTTATCAATCAGAGTACGCATCTGGGATGTATCTCCTTGACGGATTTGTTCGATTACGCGCGCTTCATCAATAACTCTCCCCTCCTCTCCAATACAATAGACGACAGCTTGTGTGTTAACCCCTGCGTGATCTATCAAATTTTTGTAAAACAAAGTGAAATCATTGCCTGAAAGGTTGATGTTACTGATAACTCATCCAATCTTTAATCCAAAAAAACAGGCACAGAATGACTTCTGGCCTGTTTCTTGTCCCTGCGTACGCTGGAATTAACGTCCACCATTACGAAACCGCTGCGTGTATGCCTTCGCGTCTTGAACGGTCTTGACACGATTGCGACTCCACTCAAGCAGAATTCGATCGATATACCGAAAATGTACTTTGCCTGCAAAAACCGCTTCCTTCAGAGCCATTAGAATCAATTCCTCTTGATAACGGTCCTGATCCAACCAGCCGGATATCGTCTCGCACTCCATTGGAGAGAGCGGACGTCCAAATTCTTTTTCAAAGATGGAGAACATGTTCCGTTCTTCCTCTTCTTTTTGAACACTGTTCGAATCTTGACGTGCTGTATTTCTACTCTGCTGCTCCGCACGGAATGCGGCTACTTCTTCAGCAGTGCACGCTGCAAGCTTGGCATATAATCCATGTAAATCATATCGTTCGTACTGGATGTCCCGTTCTTCGTCACGGTGCTCGTCAATAGCAATATACCCATCCCTCATCAGACGTTGCAACATTCTGGCAATGCCTTCAGGTGCAAGTCCCATGCGCGCCGCAAGCTCTTCAAGCGTGGGAAACTCATTGAACTCTGCCTGACGGAACCCTAGCAGTTGAATCAGAAGAAGCACTTCTGCATCTGATAGGCCAAGCATGTGATAAAAACGTAACAAGGCATACGGCAGATGGGCTGTACCCGAAGTCATGCCATAAGCTGCTCCATCCAACCAAGCTTTGGATGTGGTGTCTTCCATAGACGCTCCTCGGTTAAGCATTAAGGGTACAGACGATAGAGCATACGTGGGAATGCGATTGTTTCACGTACATGATCCAATCCACAGATCCATGCTACCGTCCGCTCCAATCCCAGACCGAAACCGGAGTGAGGAACCGATCCGTATTTACGCAAATCCAGATACCATTGGTAAGCTTCATCCGAGAGATTGTGCTCCTCAAAACGTTGTTGCATCAATTCCGGATCATCGATACGCTGCGAACCGCCAATAATCTCTCCGTAGCCTTCTGGTGCAATCATATCAGCACAGAGAACAACTTCTGGACGATTTGGATCTGGTTTCATGTAGAACGCCTTGATTCCAGCAGGGTAATGCGTGATAAAGACAGGTGTATTGTACTTCTCAGCAATAGCTGTTTCGTGCGGTGCACCAAAGTCTTCTCCCCAAGGAATATCAAAGCCTTGTCCATGCAGGAATTCAATCGCTTCATCATACGTAATACGCGGGAATGGAGCTACGATTCCTTCGAGTTTGGATACGTCACGACCGATAGATTCCAGTTCTGCACGGCAGTTTTTAACCACGGATTGAACGACATGAGCGATAAATTTCTCTTGTACGCGCAGACTTTCCTCGTGATCTACAAATGCCATTTCCGGCTCAATCATCCAGAACTCAATCAAGTGGCGACGTGTTTTGGACTTCTCTGCGCGGAATGTTGGACCAAATGAATATACCTTACCCAGCGCCATGGCTGCGGCTTCCATATACAATTGACCACTTTGTGTCAGATAAGCATCTTCATCAAAGTATTTGATGTGGAACAGGTTCGTTGTTCCTTCCGCAGACGATGGTGTCAAAATCGGAGGATCAACTTGTGTGAATCCGTTACCATCAAAGAACTGCTGAACAGCGCGAATAATCTCTGCACGAATCACCATAACCGCACGTTGCTTCGTAGAACGGAGCCACAGATGACGATGGTCCATCAAGAAATCAACACCATGCTCTTTAGGCGTGATTGGATAGTTTTCAGTCAGATGAATGATTTCGACCCCAGTAACAGTCATCTCGTAACCGGACGCACTGCGAGGTTCTTCACGAATAATCCCTGTAACATACAAAGAACTTTCTTGTGTCAAGCTCTTGGCATTGTTCCAGATCTCTTCGCTAACTTCACTTTTTACAACAACCCCTTGAATATATCCGGTTCCATCACGCAACTGCAAAAACTGAATTTTGCCGCTGGAACGTTTGTTGTTAATCCAGGCACCGATCGTTACGGTCTCGCCCACATGCTCGTTCACATTACGAATTACACAATTCGTATCCATGCCATATCTCCCCTTGATTCCTGAAATTTGAAAATGCAGCGGACAGGCTGTTGCCTGTCCTCTGCACTTCCTTGCCATTCTATATTTACTTTACAGTTAGATTACTGAGAATTCAATACGATTCGATGCGTATCGCGAGCAATTACCAATTCTTCGTTTGTTGGCACAACGAGAACTTCCACTTTGGAATTCGCTGTTGTGATCCGGCGTGGTTCGCCAGAACGAATGGCATTCAACGCTTCATCCAGTTCAACACCCAGATAAGTGAGCTGCTCACATACTTTTTGGCGAAGTACAACAGAATTCTCACCTACACCAGCCGTAAAGACGATCACGTCTACACCGTTCATTGCAGCTGCATATGATCCGATGTATTTACGCAGACGGTATTCGTACATTTCAAAAGCAAGCGTGGAGTTGGCATCGCCATTCTCCATACCTTCCGTAATCTCACGCATGTCACTGCTGATTCCCGAGATCGCAAGCAATCCACTGTGTTTGTTCAACATGGAGTTCACTTCGCTTACGCTCAGTTCTTCCTTGTTCATTACATAAGGTACGATGGCTGGGTCAAGGTCACCCGAACGCGTTCCCATCATCAGTCCCTCTAGTGGAGTCATACCCATCGATGTATCAACGGATACGCCACCTTTAACTGCTGTTACACTACCACCGTTACCGATGTGACAAGTGATGATTTTCAGATCTTCCACTGGACGATCCAGATATTCAGCAGCTGCCTTGCTTACGAAATCATGGGAAGTACCATGTGCGCCGTAGCGACGCACTTTATATTTTTTGTAAAGTACACGCGGAATAGCATACAGATATGCTTTTTCCGGCATCGTCTGATGGAACGCTGTATCGAAGACCATTACCTGAGGCACACCTGGCATATTTAATTCAGCTGCACGAATACCCATCATTGCAGCAGGGTTATGAAGTGGAGCCAAGTCGAACAAACGACGAATTTCAGCTTTGGCAGCATCATCTACCAATGCAGATTCTTTAAATGCTTCACCACCGTGAACAACACGGTGTCCAACAGCTTGAATTTCACTTACAGAATCCAGTACACCATTTTCTTTATGAGTCAAAATATCAATGACTTTACGGATCGCTGTTGTATGCTCCAGAATCTCGCTAACTTCTGTAACATCCTCGCGGCCTGTCGGTTTGTGTGTCAGAATGGAGGAATCCATTCCGATCCGTTCCACCAAACCTTTAGCCAGTACAGATTCGTCAGTCATATTATACAGTTGATATTTGAGCGAGGAACTCCCCGCATTAATTACGAGTACTTTCACAGTCGGTCACCATCCTTGTCGTACTTGAAGAATCCTTCGCCTGTTTTGGCACCCAGGTGTCCTGCACGCACCATTTTCTTCAGGACTGTAGAAGGACGATATTTCAACTCTCCGAATTCACGGAACATTCTTTCGAGTGCAGCTTCAACAGAATCCAATCCAAAACGGTCAGCCATTTCGAGTGGTCCATGCTGGAAGTTGTATCCGATACGCATTGCATCATCGATATCTTCAGCAGATGCAACACCTTCTTGCAATACATGCAACGCTTCGTTAATCAGCAGGCAGATCAAGCGGGAAGTTACGAATCCAGGTGATTCATAGATCATGACTCCTTTTTTGTCTGCTACTTCTTCAACAAAACGTCTGGTTTCTTCGAATGTTGTATCCGAAGTTTTCAGTCCACGAATAATCTCTACAAGATCAACCCGGGATACCGGGTGAATAAAGTGCATACCAATAACACGCTCTGGGTATTTGGTCGAGCTTGCAAGCTCGGTCAAACTCAGCGTGGATGTATTACTTGCCAGAATGACATTGCTTGGACAAACTTGGTCCAGTTGGCTGAATACTGCTTTTTTCGCATCCAGATCCTCTGAAATCGTCTCAATGACCATGTCGCAAGTTCCAAGTTCAGCTAAATGAGCTACCTTGGTAATACGGGAAAGAATCAATTTCTTCTCCGCTTTTGTAATCGCCCATTTCTCCAGTTGTTTATCCAGATTGGTTTCGATCATGTCATATGCATGATCCAGCTTTTGTGTTGTATGCTCCACGAGAAGCACATCAAGTCCTTTGGCTGCGAGCATCTGGGAAATACCTTGCCCCATCGTACCGCCGCCGACAACTCCTATTTTTTTGAAAAACATGGTTCTACTCCATCCTTTCGGTTCTCTATTTCTCTATTGTACCCTGTTCGCCGAAAATTACAAATTTCGACCCAACATATAATAATATCTTAGCACGAGTGAAATGTAAAAAAAAATAACCAGCATAAATAAATTATGCTGGTAGAAGGGCACTGTCACGAAATTGACAACGAAATTGCTCGCCAGACAAAACTTCCTCACGAATCAAGATGTCGAGTGAATTGTCGAAAATTGTCCGTTGTTCTTCAAGTAACCGCTTTGTCTGTTCCATCAGTTCTTGCAGAATTAATTTATTCTCTCGCATCAGTTCCTCGGTTGTGACCATATCCATGTTCACAATCCCAAGTGAAGTCAATCCCGAAGCCATCATCGTCTGTACAACATTGGTTGCCTGATCAAAGTCATTGCGTGACCCAGTGGAACGTCCACCGTAGTACATTTCCTCCGCAGCGGCTCCTCCGAGTGCAATCATGATCTGCTCTTCCAGGAAACGCTTCGTATAGAGGAACTGTTCCTGTTGCGGGTTGTGACGTACATATCCCAGCGCCTGACCACGCGGACTAAGTGCCACCTGACTAACACTGCCTGGACGAACGAGTTCAGCCATAATGGCATGTCCCAATTCATGAATGGCGACCCTTTTCTTCTCTTCCACACTGGACTCACGGTCTGTCTTCTCACCCATCATGACTTTATCAATGGCCAGGGACAAGTGCCGTTGTTCAATGTGTAACAGCCCGTCCCGCATGGCGTATATTGCTGCTTCGTTCATAACACTTTCAAGCTGCGCACCGGAAAACCCATATGATTCCTCGGCTGTCTTCTCCAGATTAACTTCCTCCATCAGAGGTTTGTTCACAGCATGCAGTTCAAGAATGTGCTTTCTGCCCTTTTTGTCGGGCAAGTCCACTTGAATGTGACGGTCAAAACGTCCCGGACGTGTCAGGGCACTATCCAACATTTCTTTGCGGTTCGTTGCAGCTATAACCAGAATTCGAGGTGTCTCAGAAGAATAAATTCCATCCATCTCCGTCAAGAGCTGATTCAGAGTCTGATCATACTCGCGCTGTTGACCACCTTCACGTTTACCCCCGATGACATCAATCTCATCGATAAATATAATGGCATTTTCCTTATTTTCCTTGGTAGCACGGGTTCTCGCATCCTTGAATAAATCCCGAATTCTGCTGGCACCCACACCAACATACATTTCCACGAACTCACTACCCGATGCTGCTACAAATACAGAATCTGTGTAATGGGCAGCAGCCTTGGCCATCAACGTTTTCCCTGTCCCTGGAGGGCCTGTCAGCAAGATCCCTTTTAACGGACGAATTCCGAACTTCCGAATTTCTTCATGTTTGATGAGAAAGTCAAGTGCTTCACGCAATTCCTGCTTGGCACTGTCCTGACCTCCAATTTCTTCAAAAGTAAGCTTCGAAGGTCCTTTCTTCTTCCGTTTACGTTCCTGTGCAGCGCCTACTGTAATCCCGCCGCGCATTTGCATCATGAACAGCAGACCACCGACAACCGCCGCCGCAATAAGAATCGGAACAATATTAACACCAGTAAACGCAAGGAAAATAATCAACACAGGAAAAAATCCGATGGCAACTTCTTTTGTCCATTTAGGCATTAGGCCACACTCCTATCTGACCGGGCACACGCGGCAGAATAATAAACTTGCTGGCATCTCCGTCACTGAGACTGACATATACATTGTTGTCATCCATAGCTGTATTCACTTTAATCCCGTTCGTCGCCATCTTCGACAACGTTGGTGTAATCTCGGTGTACTGCTTGTTCTCCATCGCCTGGGCTACGGTAAACATGGCATCACCCCACCAGTTCTCAAGCGCCTCGTTGGAATGATCCACAACATCCAGCTTTAACGAGCGTGAACCAATCACCGTCTGTCCTTCTTTGTGAATATATTGTACCAGTCTGCCCAAATCAACATCCGGTTGCAGATCCAGTTTCAATTGTACGTCATTGCGGTTAATAGTTAATTGAACGTCATTGACTCCATCGTACTGGGTAACCATCTTTTCAATCGGATTCTGCACGGCCACCTGACGATATACAAACCAACCTCCAAACAACACAACGGCTGAAATGACGGCAGTTAAAGCAATAGGCAATACTTTTAGCTTCAAGTGAATTACCCCTCCCAGATTTTGGCCTAACCTACTGGCTTATTGGTATATACGAATATGTGCACATTGACTCCTGCGAGAATTTCGACAGGATTATTTGTTTTGAATGTAACTTTGAGTACATATCTGAGTATATCACATCGTATATACATTTTCGAAGGCGAAAATATGAATAAATTATTAATTTTAACTATTTAAATCAAAAATGTTTACAGACAACACAAAGAACCGGTTCAGTCGGATATCCGTCTGCCGGTTCTTTCATTTCTCTAATTCTCTAGTTATGTCACTCTATTTGTACTAGCTGTTCGGGAGTGTGTAGACCAGGTCCACCTGTTCTCCATTGCTAAAACGATAAAAGCGATAGTGGTTATGCGTACCGTCTTTATAATACACTTGCCACACATATATTCCATTCACAACTCCGGGCATGATTCGTTTAATCTCGCCGGCAGGAACTTCAGAACTGAAGCGAGTGCGGATCTGCGCTTCGGACATACCATTCTGCAGCAGCTCACTGTGTACAGCGTTTCCACCCTTAGCCGGTTGATTGTTTGCATCGAATTTAACCCAGACCATAACATCCTGGTTATCCTTATTTTTGCCGATCAGGGTCCAGTAGATGTTGTCAGAGCCTTCTTTGTCTCCCCAGATGTACTTGCGCAATTCATCATAGGATGTAATGCCCAGTTGCTTCTGTGCTGCCTGTATAGCGAGAGCTTCTTCCTTGCGCTGGTCCTGCGTGACATAGACGTAATAACGCTGAAGTCCAAACAGAATCAGAACCAGTGCAAGCAGCGAAATCCATATCCACTTCTTTTTTTTCTTCAAAAGCCGAACTTCCTTTCCCTATGATGCTCTGTCCTGCAATTAACGAGCAAGCAGACCATCAAATGCCAATTGAGACTCACGCAAAATGCGTTCTTCATCCAGCGTCAGACATTCGCCGTGTTTCACCACTTGTTTTCCATCCACCCATACGTGCTCAACATCTTTGGCAGAAGCCGAGTAGATCGTATGTGAGATCAGGTCTGTATGTGGATAGAAATGTGCCTGTTCAATGTCAAGAGCGATAAAATCAGCCTTCATGCCGACCTCAAGTGCTCCGGTATTGTTCAAGAAAATGGATTTGGCACCGTATGACGTTCCGAGGAGTAACGCTTCGCCTGCTGGCACAGCCGTCGGGTCACCAGATACACCTTTGTGGATCAATGCAGCCAGTCTCATTTCCTCGAACATATCCAGGTTGTTGTTGCTTGCCGGTCCGTCTGTTCCGAGTGACACGGTAACTCCTGCTTTCAGTAACGCAGGTACCCGCGCAACACCGGAAGCGAGTTTCAGGTTACTTCCCGGGTTATGGGATACAGCCACATCATGACGGGCCAAAATTTCAATCTCTTCGTCATTCAGATGCACCGCATGTGCAACCAGGGATGGACGAGAGAAAAAGCCCAGTTTCTCCAGATGTGCCACAGGACGCAGTCCATAATCAGCCACGTTCTGCTCCACTTCACGAAGCGTTTCAGACATATGTGTATGGAGAGGAAGGTTCAGGTCGTTCGCGACCTGTACAAGCTTCTCTATGTAGTCAGGAGGGCATGTATATGGAGCGTGTGGCGAGATTACGGTTGTAATGCGACCATCTGCCTGTCCATTCCACTCACGTGCAAACGCTGCCGACTCGTCCAGCTTCCGCAGTTGCTCTTCTTCCGAGCACAGCCCGATTACACCACGTGCCAGTGCTGCTCTAACGCCTGATTGCTCCACAACTTTGGCAACTTGATCCATGTGATCGTACATGTCCAGGAAAGCTGTAGTTCCGCCTTTCAACATTTCAAGCACCGATAGCGAAGTTCCCCAATATACGTCTTGTGAAGTCATTTTCGCTTCCATCGGCCACATTTTTTCCTGCAACCATACTTGCAACGCAAGATCGTCTCCGTGCCCTCTCAGCAACGACATTGCTGCATGACCATGCGTATTGATCAGACCCGGCAGGAAGAACAGTCCTTTTCCATCCACTTTGGTACAATTTTTGTCTCCATCCGGCAATGTCTCACCAATATGCACAATCTTGTCATCCTCAACAACCATGTATCCTTGAACCACGTTCCATGTTGTGCCGCCTTCATTAACGGCAAATTTGCCGTTGTGAATTACCCATCTATTTGTTGTCATCTTCCTCGTCGTCCTTTCCAGTCTCCAAGTAATAGGCCAAACTAAGCAGATCCGTTGTAAAGTCAGCATGGTGAATGCGGATATGCGGCGGTGTTTTTAGAATGGTTGGTGCAAAATTAAGAATCGCTTCGATTCCGGATTCAATAAGCTGATCGGCTACATTTTGGGCTTCCGTATCCGGAACCGTGATAATTCCGATGCGGATGTTTTCCGTTTTAACCGCTTCCGTCAATTCATTCATTGGTTTTACCGTCAAACTGTTAATTTGACTACCAATCTTCGGTCCATATGCATCAAATACAGCAACAATCTTCATGTTGTCTTTCAGATATGCGTTGTAGTTGGACAAGGCTTGACCGAGATTACCCGCTCCTACCAGAGCTACATTAATTTGCTGATCGATTTTGAGAATGTGACGAATTTTCTCGATCAAATAGGATACATCATACCCGATCCCTTTACGACCAAAATCACCGAAGTAAGCCAGGTCTTTACGAATTTGGGCCGGATTCAGATCCAGCCTCTGTCCAAGCTCTTGAGAAGAAACAGTAGCCACCTCACGCTGATGCAACTCGTTCAAATAACGCAAGTATACAGGCAGACGTCGTACCACTGCTTCCGAAATTTTATCCGATTTCATTCTTGCTCCCCCTTACCAAGGCCACGATAAAATAATAGATGAAAAGATGAGCATTCTGTATAAACTCAAAGATAAACATGACATTTTATACAGAATGCTCCTTGTAATTTAGGTTATAAGTTCTTACGTGCAACTGCTTTAATCGGATACGGAAATATCTAATAAAGTTTAACGCCAAACGATAGTGTCATGCAATGATATAACGAACAAAACAACCATTATTCTTGTTCATTAACAGGTTTTTCCAACCACTCGGTAATTCGTGGAACCATCTGCTCCGTGAGCATGTGCTCCATTTTGGGACCAGGTAAAGAATATAAAAAGAATTTACCATAGTACGCTTCAATCACCCGTGTATCATAAACAATGACAATTCCTCTGTCCTTCGCTGTACGCACCAACCGGCCAAATCCCTGCTTGAAACGAATGACCGCTTGCGGCACGGACAGTTTCATGAACGGATTTTTCTTCTGTTCCTGAAGCAGCTCACTCTTGGCTTCCACCAACGGATGATTCGGTGGCTGGAAAGGCAGTCGCACAATAGCGAGACAGGTTAGCGCCTCTCCCGGGATATCTACACCCTCCCAGAAGCTGCTTGTACCCAGAAGTACCGTAGCTTTGGCATCTTGGAACCTGCGAGTCAATTTGGAACGACTTCCACTGTCAACGCCTTGCCCAAGCAACGAGATGTCGTTACCAGATAGCGCCTCCTTCAGCGGATCATAGACCTGTCGCAACATCTTGTATGAAGTAAACAGAACCATCATGCGTCCACGCGTGGCAATTGCCGTCTCTGCAAGTGATTGCACCAGCATATTGACAAAGTGCGCATCACCCACACTTCCCTTCACACTCGGGAAATCACGCGGAATCACCAGAAGTGCCTGATCGCGATAGTTGAAAGGTGATGGCAGCATCGACGTTAACAACCGATTATTCTCGGAAGCTTCCTGCAAGCCAAGCTGTTCAATCATGAACTGGAATGACTTATCTACCGAAAGCGTAGCCGATGTAAGCACAACACTTTTCTTTTTATCAAAAAATAAATCCTTAAGTTGTGCACTGACATCTACAGGTACAGCATACAGCTGAAGAGATTTGCTGCGGAATTGACCGCTGGCTTCCATCCAGTACACCGTTTTGGCATCATCCATACGCATGAAGAAACGTAGATTCTCCTTCAATGTGGTCAGATCTTTCAGCAGTCCTGTAATGTCCGTAATCAGACTATCCGATTGATAATCGTCCTGATCCTCTTTCACCTCAAGCAGCAATTTGTCCCCTTTGCGAACCAAATCCCCCAGAGTCACATAGATCTGGTTCTCCAGATCCTGCAACTCCTGCCATTTCGCAGGTTTCTGAGATGCTTTCAGACGCAGGGAAAATTGCCCCGTCTCTCCCGGTGAAGCATCACTTCGTTCAGGCAACAGACCGAACAAGGCATCGCTCATACGATCCCACAGCTCCTTAACTTCAAGAGCGAGCGGGAACATCTGATCCACCATGGAGCCCCATTGCACCGAATTTTCATGCCCGGATAACTGCGAACGAAGCATAGGCAGCTGACCATTACGACTGTCTTTAAACAGGCGGGTCAGTGTATGAACCAAGGTGAAATATTTCATATGCATTCCAAGATGTTTTCCAGCGACATCCTCCAGATGATGTGCCTCATCGATCACAAGACTCTCATAGGCTGGCAGCAGCTGATGCGCGGCTTTCACATCCGTAAATAATTTGGAGTGATTGGTGATTACGATATCTGACAACCCGGCCTCATGTTTGGCACGATGGTAGAAACATTTGCGGAACCATGGACATGATCTTCCCAGACAAGACTCAGATTCGCTCTGTACCGTCTCCCAGAAGTCCCCTCCGCGTCCGCTAAGGTTAAGTTCCTCATCATCTCCGGTTTCGGTCTGCGTAAGCCAGACAATCATCTGAGCAGCTGTGAAATAATCCTCTTTGGGTGTAGCGAATTCACGTTTATTGATTTTGTGTTCAAATTTGCGCAGGCACAGGTAATGTCCACGTCCTTTGAATACAGCAGCCTTAAACGGGAACGGAACCACTTGAGTCAGCATCGGAATGTCCCGCTCTCTCAATTGCTCCTGCAGGTTGATTGTATGCGTGCTGACCATAACTTTCTGTTCTTGCTTCACACTTTCGTAAATAGCAGGCAAGAGATAACCCAGAGATTTACCAGTGCCTGTTCCTGCTTCGATCAAGAGATGTTTCTCTTCATCAAGGGCTTGCCTTACACTGCTGAACATCTGAGTCTGCGCTTCACGCTCTTCGTAATGATCAAGCGTATCCTTCAGGTTCTCCCGAACCTGGTCCATAAACTGTTCGAAGCTTACACCATCGAGGGGGTTAGCCTCCCGCTCATCGCGTGGTGCACCTATATCAGTCCAATCACTTACATTAAGAGCAAGCTGACGATAATAGGTATGTCCGTCCAGATCCTGAATCGGCTCTGCTTCCTTCTCACTGCGCATTCCATCCAAGAACCAGCCCAAGTCACTGTCTTCTGGTGCAAACAGGTCACTGAGGCGCTGAATCGTTATGAGCGGTAATTCCTTTAACTCATCCAGACACTTGAGCAGCACATAGGCTGTCGCCAGTGCATCACTGTCTGCCTGGTGAGGGCGATCATGTTGAAATCCAAATTCGGAAGACACATAACCAAGTTGATAAGAACCCAGTGATGGGAATGTAATCTTCAGAAAATCAATCGTGTCCAGAATGCGGCCAGTGAACGGCAAATAACCGCAACGGTCAAGAGCATTCTGCAAAAAGTGAAAATCAAAAGCGACGTTGTGTCCAACAAGCACCACATCATTAAGCAGCGGAACCATCTCCATCATCATCTCTTCGAGTGAAGGAGCGTCCGCCACATCTTCATCGGTAATACCCGTCAACCCCGAAATAAACGGGGGAATCGGTACACCAGGGTTCACATAAGAACTATATATTTGAGTTATGCTGTAGTCATGATCTATGATGGCAAGTCCGGCCTGTATAATCTCACCGTCGGACTGCGTGCCGGTTGTTTCGAAATCCAATACGGCAAATTTCATTGCAATGTACGGTCCCTTCCATTCCAGTCTATGTTACAGCATAGCAAAAAAAAGGGGATTTGAAAATTAACTGACAAAAAAGCGGTGTCCCCGCCGCTATGCCAAAGGAGGGAACACCGTTTTTTGTCGCCGAATTCCCGCTTAATGAAGGGTCGTCAGCTGATTAGCATATTGCAATTTTCCCCTGTTCAACCTGCAAGCTTCCATGTTGTACAGTGGTTCGGTCAACGTCGGGTCATACTGAAGGGCCTGTGCAAAGAGTGAACATGCAGCTTCGGGATTCGCAAGCTTGGCTTGAATACAGCCCAGGGCGTTACATACAAGCCCTTTTAATCGAGGAGAACCCTTAAGGTACATGATCTGCTGCAAATGTGTCCCGGCTTCCGCCATTTGTTCCAGATTCAGATACGCGAGCGCCAGGTAAAAACGTGTCAATGCACTCTCCGGATGGTCGGTCACAACCCGGGAGAACTGCATGATCGCCTGCGGATACATCTGTAATTTGAAATAGCCCTGACCTCGACTGAAACATTCCAGATGGAGTTCAGGCAGAGCAGTAACAGCTTCCTGTTCCGGTTCAAGGGAAGTAGGCTTATCCATCTCCCGCTCCCTCACCTGGCTCATCTTTTCTTCAAACATCAGCCATTCATCCAGCATTCCGTCACTCATCCGCTTAAGCAAATTCCACTTTTGCAGCAATTCCTGTTTGTTCAGGCCTTCAGCGGAAGGATAGCTCTTGATAATTTCATCTAACATGTCGTTCATTTCTGCGAAAACATGCTGGAACATCGATGCATCCCCACCCTTGAAAAAATGGATTAGTGCAGTGACCTGTACTCATTTTTTGCTTCAAGGGCCGATTTCATTCTCCTTACCAGTCGATTACATAATTGTTGCGTGGACTTCCTGTTTCATTGTTTGTACAGGTTTATTCTGTCCATCTACAAACACAACGGTTGGTTTGTGAGTATTTGCCTCTTCTTGCGACATCATGGCGTAAGAAATGATAATGACGTTATCTCCAGGCTGCACCAGACGTGCAGCTGCGCCGTTAAGACATATGACCCCGCTTCCGCGTGGTCCTGGAATCACATAAGTTTCCAGACGTGCACCATTGTTGTTGTTCACAATTTGCACTTTCTCGTTTTCCATCAAGTCGGATGTTTCCATCAAGTCTTCATCTATGGTAATGCTACCCACATAGTTCAAGTTGGCTTCCGTTACCGTAGCCCGGTGAATTTTGGATTTCATCAGTGTTCTAAACATGGGACAGTACCTCCGATTTTTGCAACCTTATATTGTCAATCAATCTTGTTTTTCCGAATTTCACCGCAAGTGCAATGAGCAGATCATCACGTCCTTGAACTTCTTCCTGATCTGCGAGCGGCTCCAGGCTTGGAAAAGCCTGAATCTCGGCGTAGTCGATAACCGCAAGCGGTGAGGTTGCAATCTGCTCGCGCAGAATACGACGGATATCTGCGGCGTTTATAGCTGCACCTGTATCTGCGGCTTCCTGAGCTACACGCAGTGCCTTCGACAGAACCAACGCCTGTGTACGCTGTTCAGCGCTAAGATAGACATTTCGTGAACTGAGGGCAAGCCCATCCTCTTCGCGAACAATTGGACAGGGTACAATTTCTACAGGCATATTCAAATCATTCACCATCTGTTGAATGACCGCAACCTGCTGAGCGTCTTTCATTCCAAAAAATGCACGCTGTGGCTGTACGATGTTGAAGAGCTTGGAGACTACAGTTGTTACCCCATCAAAATGACCCGGACGGGAAGCACCACATAAGCGCTCCGTCAGTTTTGAGACAGATACCGTCGTTTGCGTTGCCTGTGGATACATCTCTTCCACAGAGGGAATAAATACGATATCCACTCCTTGTGAGCGTGCTGTTTCCACATCTCTGGCTTCATCCCGCGGATAGCTGTCAAAATCTTCATTAGGGCCAAATTGAATCGGATTAACAAATATGCTTAATACCACGATATCGCTCTGTTGTCTGGCTGCCTGCATCAAGCTTGCATGACCTTGATGAAGATAACCCATTGTTGGTACCAGACCTACAACGGATGCATTGGAACGAATCGCTTGACGCTTCAAGCTTAGTTCCTGTCTTAACTCTGCGATTGTCCGTAGTACTTTCATGAGTTACTCACCACCTTTTCCTTGCGTTGTCCGCCGTACAGTTGATCCAAAGCACCATCCGCAGCATTGAATACATGCTCTTCGGCCGGGAACGAACGATCTTTCACTTCTTTCACGTAAGCTTCGATGCTGGTTCTGATTAATGTACCCACATCTCCATAGGTTTTGACAAAACGTTTGGGCGTATACGGAGATGCGTATTGAACCACATCATGGAATACCAGTACCTGACCATCACAGCCCCGTCCTGCTCCAATTCCGATGGTAGGGATGGATAGTTCCTCCGAGATCGCCTGTGCAACTTCTTCCGTAACCAGTTCAAGCACAATACCAAACGCACCAGCAGCTTCCAAGGCCTTGGCTTCGTCCATCAGACGTTTCGCATCCGCTGCATCCTTGCCCTGAATGCGGTAACCACCAATCTGATTAACTGATTGAGGTGTCAGTCCGATATGTCCAAGAACAGGCACGCCTGCTTGCACGACTGCTCTGACGGTGTCCGCTATCTCAACTCCGCCTTCCATTTTAACCGCATGGGCATGCCCCTCTTGCATCAGTCGACGTACACCCTTAAGCGTCTCATCCACGCTGCCATGATAGGTCATAAAAGGCATATCAGCCACAATAAACGTCTTCTCAGCACCGCGCACTACGGAACGTGTGTGGTACACCATGTCGTCGATGGTCACCGGAAGCGTCGAATTATAACCCAGTACTACATTGCCAAGTGAATCGCCAACCAGGATCAGATCGATACCCGCTTCCTCTGCTAGGAGTGCTGTTGGATAATCGTAAGCCGTGATCATCGTAATCGGCACGCCATCCTGCTTATATTTTTTCATTTTAACAATATTCAACGCTTGTTTGTTCGCCATTTTCTCTCATGGCTCCTTTCTTCTTTTCAAATAAACGCAACAAAAAAACCTTTTAGTTTTCCACTAAAAAGTCCCGAAAAGTCAAAAAAGAGTCACTTGCGATCGTCCCTTCTGTCTCGGTCCTCTTCGGCTCAGAGCAGAATCCAACAACTCACTTAAACGTATTTCATTCTTGCACTGCGGTCTGCTTATATAAAACACATCAAAGCAGAACAAAGGTTACTGTAACGGGAGTGCAATTCGGTCTGCATTAACCGATATCGCCTCACGAACACAGTATACCAAAGTTCTGCTCAAACTTCACGTCTTATGTTCATTTTACCAGTGAAAATTCGACAAATTGTTTATGATTTCCAGGAAATCTCACCAGAGATGATTAGTGTATGTTCTCCATCGTGCTTCTCCACGATAAGTGCTCCAGAAGGGTCAAGACCGATTGCCTTCCCTTCAATGACACCATGAGGATTCGTCACTGTAATCGCTCGATTCATCGATACGGACAGGGCCTCCCATAGGGCTGAGATTACGCCAAATCCTTCTTTTTGATACAAAAAATATAACTGTTCAAGCTCCGTCAAAATGGCAGCCGTTAGTTTGGTGCGATCAACGGATTGCCCCGTCTCCATCTTGAGTGAAGTAGCTATAGTTGTAAGATCTTCCGGATAATCCTCGGGATCAAAATTCACGTCAACACCTATACCTGCAATACAGTATCTGACTTCATGATCTTCCACCGTAGATTCTAGCAATATGCCACATACCTTGCGTCCGTCAATCAACAGATCATTTGGCCATTTGATGCCTGCATCAGCTCCTGAACAAGCTCGAACGGCACGACATACAGCCACACCTGTTAATAAAGTTAGCTGCGGCGTGTGCTGAAGTGGTAGATCAGGTCGTAACAGAACACTCATCCAGATTCCTTTACCCGGAGGAGAGAACCACTGTCGACCGAAACGTCCTCTTCCTCCTGTTTGTTCTTCCGCAATGACCACAGCACCTTCTGCCTGCCCTTGCTCAGCTAGCTTGAGAACATCCCCTTGCGTAGACAGGGTCGAGGTCAACAAAACAGCCTTACGGCCAAATACGGTTGTATCCAGTGCCAATTGGAGGCCAGTAGCATCAATGCTATCCGGCTTCGTTACCAGACGGTATCCTTTGCGGGATACAGCTTCAAACTCATAACCCATGTCTCGCAACTTGTTCACATGTTTCCACACAGCGGTCCGACTGATGGACAGATTACGGCTAATCTCTTCACCCGATACGAATCGTCCTTCTGCATTTAATAACATATGTAACAGATCTTCATGTTTGGTCATCTTGAACCACCCGCTTCACTTCTGCACTTAGTGCTTCATGCTGATTCGCTATCGTTCCAATCGCTGTTTCTCGTAACAAATGTTTCATCAGTTGACCCAGCCAAGGCCCGCCTTTGCGCTGCACCATTTGTAACACTTGTTCCCCTGTGATATCCAGCTCTTTCAAGTCATGCACTGAGATCGATTGACTCCATTCGGCTGCAAGCTCTTGAACCAAAACAACCTGCATTTCTGCCTGTTCGGATTGATTCCGCCATCCTGCTGGCAGTGTAGACTGTATTCGAAGCCAATCATCCGCCGCCTGAACACCACAAGTCAGAACCGTAACGATCCAATCGGAACGGAGACTGACCGTATCCTTCTGCTCCTGAACGGAAGTATGAATCAACTGCTCCACCTGAAGGACCCCTGTTATTCGAGAACGATGTTCATTGGAGAATGTCCACTGACGTAATAATACATCTGCTTCATCCTTGCTATAACCGCCAGCAATCAGGATGAGTGACCAACGGAGTAACACATGCTGACCTGACAATTGTTCCAGATTGGATAACAACGTCTTGTTAAAACGCGCCGAGCTAACCGGCGCTTTGATGTGCGCAAGCGCATCACTTCTGAATAACAGCTCCAATCCTCTTAAAGGATGCGGTCCCGACATCATTTTTACCATCTCGGTGCGTACCCGTTCCATAGCTATATGTTGAAGCAGGTCTTTCTGCCTTACAAGACCCTTCCAAGTATTATGGGCAATTTTGAAATCAAATACGGAAGCAAACCGGACACAGCGGAGCATCCGCAGTGCATCTTCACCAAATCGTTCCATCGCAGAACCCACACATCTGACTCGCTCTTCCTTGATATCTGCCTGTCCACCAAAAGGGTCAACGATTGTCCCAGTGACGTCCATAGCAAGAGCGTTCATCGTGAAGTCACGCCGCTGTAAGTCTTCCTTGATATCCTGAACAAATTGAACCGCAGCAGGTCTGCGGTTATCCTGATATTCGGATTCTGTTCGAAAGGTGGTCACTTCAAAATAATAACCGCCTGAACGAACGGTAACCGTACCGTGTTGCAGACCTGTAGGAATACAATCGTCAAACAGTTCCATGACTTGCTGAGGAGAAGCAGATGTCGTGATATCCATATCGTCTACAACTCGTTCCATCAATTCGTCACGAACACAACCACCTACCCAATATGCCTTGTAGCCATGTTTGTTTAATGTTGTGAGTACATTCTCACTTTGCATTGCCATTTCACGATCTACCTGTGTCCATTGAACCACTACATATCACCTCTTCTCTTGCCTGTTGTGGTATGCACAGTATGAATTCGTCAAAGAAATAATTAACCGCAAACCGGCTTCAGATTCGGAACTTCCCTTCCCAACACCCGGTAATAAATCTGTTCATATTCATGCCGAATAGCATCATTGCAAAAGTCGTGATGCGCGCGCTGAAGACATGCTTCCCTGAACTCCGCAGCCAAACGATCGTCCGTCAATAAACGGATGGTGTTCTCGGCCATGGATTGTGTATCCCCGATCGCGGATAAATACCCCGTCTTACCATGTAAGACCAGTTCCGGAATTCCTCCGGCCTGTGAACCGATTGTAGGTACGCCACAAGCCATTGCTTCGAGCGCCACAAGTCCGAAACTTTCCTTTTCTGAAGGAAGCATCAACACGTCAGCCATGGAAATGACCTGAGCAATGTCATCCTGTTTGCCAAGGAAATGAACTTTATCATTTAACCCGAGATCATTAATTTTCCATTGCATCTTCGGCAAATCAGGTCCTTCACCAACAAATAACAGTTTGGCAGGAACCTGCTCCTGCACCTGACGGAAGACCTCTACCACATCCTGAGTTCTCTTCACCGGTCGGAAATTGGAGATGTGCATTAATATTTTTTCGTCGGGCGCAGCAAAGTCTCTTCGCAGACTGGCAGCATCCCGCGGATAATATATTCGTTTGTCAATAAAATTATAGGTTAGATCGATTGGACGCTGAATATCCAGCAATTCGACCGTTTCTCGAATCAAATCTTGTGATACGGCAGTAACCGCGTCACTTTCATTAATGGCTAGACGGATCAGATCCTTCAGAGATTCATCCTGAGCCAGAACCGTAATATCCGTTCCGTGTAACGTGGTAACCACTTTAAGGCCGTCCCCTACCATTTGTTTCGCAAGAAAGGCGCACACTGCGTGTGGCACGGCATAGTGAACATGCAGCAGATCGAGCTGCTGTGACTTAGCCACCTGAGCCATCTTTGTTGCCAGTGACAGGTCATACGGAGGATAACGGAAAACATAATAATCATTTACTTCAACTTCGTGATAAAAAATATTTTTCTGGAACGTACCCAGTCTGAACGGGATACTGTTGGCAATAAAATGAACCTGATGCCCCTGTTCGGCAAGTAATTTGCCCAGCTCCGTTGCAACAACGCCAGACCCGCCGAGGGACGGATAACAGGTGATGCCGATTTTTAGCTTTTTATCCATCCTGTGGACGCTCCTTTGATCTCCCGCTTCATGCAGGTTGATATCATGCAATGGAATAATGAAACCCTTCGTTTCATTAGACGTAAAATGTGAAATCGTTTATTGAGCACCCGAGCCAAATTGATGAACCACGTAAGGTGTAATTGTAGCAAAACCTTCTGCAAACGGGATGAGACTGCGTTGTCCGAGCAAGGAATCACGGGCTCTTACACGTTCGATATACCCTTGATTCAATGGCGTCGAGACCGCTCCGTCTCCCAGTTCGAATTGGGAACGATAAGAGAGCAATGATGCTTCTTTTTGCTCATAGTGTTCCGTAATATCGACAATCAAATCCGTAGGCCCGATGTCATTAATAAAGTAAAAATAAAGTTCCTTCACCTGCACGGCAGGCATGTCCGGCATGTAGTTGCGAAGCTTGGCGTTAAATACAGCCTCCTGCACAAGTTTACTGCAATTGACATGATCCGGATGACGATCTTCCCAATACGGAGCAAACACCATCCGAGGGGCATGACGTCGTATCTCAGCCGTCACAGCCTGTACATGTTCAGGCGTAAGATATAAACCACGATCAGGAAGCCCCAGATTCGTTCGACACGAAAGACCGAGGACGCGGGAGGCTTGCTCCGCTTCCTCGGTTCTGCGCTCTACTGTTCCGTTGGAAGACATCTCAGCACGAGTCAGATCACACACGCCTACTTTCAAGCCAGCAGCGGTATGTTTGGCAATCGTTCCACCCATACCAATCTCCGCATCGTCTGCATGTGCTCCAAAGATGAGAATATCCAGACTCATTCGGAATCACCCGAATTCAATCCAGCCTCCGGCTTGTATTTATGTACCAGCTCTCTCCAGGCAAAATCACCACGATCCAGAGCCTTAACCAGAATCTCAGCGGTTGCGATATTGGTGGCAAGTGGAATTCCCTGTACATCACAAAGGCGCAGCAACGCATTAATATCCGGCTCGTGAGGTTGTGCCATCAGTGGATCGCGCAGGAAAATAATCAGATCCATCTCATTTTGCGCAACCAAAGCTCCGATCTGCTGATCTCCGCCCAGTGGGCCTGATTCGAATCGATGAATCTTCAGCGACGTTCCTTCCATAATACGAAGACCTGTTGTTCCTGTAGAATATAATTGATGGTCCGTAAAAACAGGCTCATATGCCGTCACGAAGTTAACCATCTCTTCTTTTTTACGATCATGGGCGATAAATGCTATTTTCAACATGACAATCTCCTTTAGTCGATAAAGTGGTCAAATCCGTAGATCATTCCTGTATATTCCATAACCTTTTGCACACCAATCTTAACACCAGGCATATAACCTGCGCGCTCGTAGGAGTCATGCCGAATTTTGAGTGACTGTCCATAGTCTCCGAAAACAACTTCCTGCTGCGCGAATACGCCAGGCAATCGTACACTGTGAATTCGGAAGCCGTTGTAATAACCGCCGCGTGAGCCTTCAATCGTTTCTTCCTCATTCGGATTACCCTGACGAAGTTCTTCCCGATTGGCAGCAATCAGTTCCGCAGTTTTGATAGCTGTTCCAGAAGGGGCATCCAGCTTCTGATCTCCGTGATATTCGATGATCTCCACATTAGGCATATGTTTGGCAGCCTGTGCTGCGAATCGCATCATCAGAATGGCACCGATCGAGAAGTTAGGGGCAATAAGCCCTCCAATTCCTTTGTCCTGGCATTGCTTGTCCAACTGTTCAATCTGCTCCGGCGTAAAGCCGGTAACACCCATGACAGGTCTGACTCCATGACGGATCGCAATCTCGGTATGTGTAAAAGCATATTGCGGTACTGTAAAATCAACCATAACCTGCGGTTTTGTTTCGGCAAAAGCCATTTCGATATCATCAGTCACCAGCACCCCACACTCTGGCAAACCAACAAGCGTTCCTGCATCCGTGCCTGCTCCGGAGCGGTTGACAGCCGCTGCAAGCTCCAATTCCGGGTCCTGAAGTACCAATTTCACAACTTCACGGCCCATACGGCCAGCCGCTCCGATCACGGCAACTCTGATTACTTCACTCATATTGACTGCATCTCCTCGCTATGTTGGATCATATCGTTGAATCCATTTCAATTCGAAAGAAAACTTTGCAAAATGAATTCTTATTGAATGGATTTCATACGTTGCTTGATTTCCTGTAACATCTGATGCAGCTGCCCATTCTGTGGGTCCAGCAAAATTGCCTCACGCAGCGCCTGAATCGCATAGTCAAATTCATTCAAATCACTGTAAGCCAGCGCAAGCATAACATGAGCTTCCACTGAGAGCGGATCAAGTTTGACCGCTTCTTGCAGAATCGTTGACGCTTCCTCATAGCGCTCCTGTGTTGCAATACCCGCCTGCTCCAACAGCAACTTCGCTCTGGAGGTCAATTGTTTCGCTTCCAATGTCTGCAGATGTAAAATATACTCTTCTGTTCCTGGCGACAATTCAACCGCCTTACGTGCATATTCAAGCGCCGGAACCAGATGTTTGCTGCGGGCGTGGGTAATGGAACAGCGATAATATAACTCCGCATGTTTTGGATGAGCGTGAATGGCTGACTCGAACCAACGAATCGCCTGCTCAAAATCATTTTGCAATATACAGCGGTAAGCCTGCTGCATATATTCTTCCGGTTTCATCATTAAGCTGACCCTCCCCGATCGGGTGATGGTACAGCATATGTAATCTACGCCTAATCGGTGTTTTTGGGAGTCCACCGATTGGCATCGCGGGTGTTAAATTTATGCATGACTTTATCGTGCGCCTCAGCCAGATCAATTCCCAGTGAGTTCGCAAAACAAATCGTGATAAATAAAATATCTCCAAGCTCAAGTTCAATGGAATTGGCTGCTTCGGAAGATTTCTTCGGCTTCTCGCCGAACTCATGATTCACTTCTCTGGCGAGCTCCCCAACCTCTTCAGACATCCGGGCCAACATGGCCAGAGGACTGAAATAACCCTCCTTGAACTGGGAGATATACTGATCAACCTCACGCTGCATTTCTGCGATGCTTTTCTCCATGAGAACGGATTCTCCTTTTGAAATGATGTCGTATTTGTTCCTAATAATATCAGTTATTTAGATTCACTTCCACCATCATCATCTACAAATCATTTTTAAAGAATCAATAAACAGGTATACTAGATGGGAATGATTGCTTCTTCATTCTAATATATCTACAGCGAGGGATCTTATGAGCACTGCCAAAACCTGGATTCAAGTTAAACTGGTTCTTCCCATCGTGCTGGGCACAGCCTTATATGCCTTTGGGCTCCTCTATTTCATTATCCCCAATCAGCTTATGGAAGGCGGCCTTACCGGGGTTACGGTGCTGATCAATTACGCTTTTGGCATCTCACCTTCACTTACAACCTTGATTCTGAATTTTCCCCTCTTTCTGATCGGGCTCAAAATTTTGGGCGGCAGACAGATGATCTATACGGGTATCGGAATCGGGGCACTGACCGTTTTTCTATGGTTGTTTGAGAAGTTGATTCATCTGGGCTGGATTGAACCATTACATACCGAGAATGACCTCCTGCTCGCAGCTCTATATGCAGGTGTCACCCTTGGAGCCGGCCTTGGCATTGTATTTCGTTGGGGCGGAACGACGGGCGGTTCAGACATCATTGCTCGTATTCTCAATCGCAAGTATGGGTGGAGTATGGGACGAGTATTACTGGGCATCGATTTTGTCATTATCGGGCTCTCTCTCATCTACATCCCCAAAGAAAAAATTCTGTACACGCTCGTAGCTGTATTCATCGCTTCCAAAGTCATCGACTTTATTCAGGAAGGTGCATATTCTGCCCGGGCATTTATGATCATTAGTGACCATGCGCCCGAGATTGCTGAGCAGATCACACGGGATATGGATCGTGGCGTTACCCTCATTCCGGCCATTGGCGCGTACTCTAAACAGGCCAAACACATGGCCTACTGTGTAATCTCCAGGCAAGAGTTCCGGCGTCTGCAGACCATTGTACGTTCCATAGACCCCAGAGCTTTTGTCATCATCAGCGATGTTCACGATGTACATGGAGAAGGTTTTAAAGAAAGCTGACATGCTGGAGACACTACAAAAAGTCCTCTTTTCACATGAAGAGCCGTTACCGTGGCTGTTTATGCGAAAGAGGTCTTTTTTTTAAAAAAATATACCACGATCACGTTTATATCCAATTAGCGCCGAAAAGGAAAAATCCCCTGCTGCTGTGCACGATATTTACGATATCCGGCGTAACTTAACGTCGCCACAATGACCGAACTTATCAACAGCCCGGCTGCCCTGCGATCAGGGCCTTGTACAAACGGTACAAAGGCACTCTCGTCCTTCTCGCGACCAAATAACTGGTTCACCAGCTCCTCCCCGTGGCCCACCATGCTCTTTAACTGAGCCAGATCAGGCTGCTTTGCAGCGGTGAGCCCTTTGGTATGAGATAACCAAGCGTCCATCTGAGCAATCTCATACGGTTCACGGCGAATCAGTGCGGCAGGACGAATCGTCTCATAATGCTCCTCCAGAACGGTGTAGCGGTTTGCCAGTACGGCCGCAGTTTGCCCTTGATCTGTAGCAGCAGATAAAGCGTCCAGATCGTTTTTTACGATTTTATAATACTGAAGCCATAAAGGCTTGGTTGGATTTGCGAGACTATCTGCTGCAAGTCTGAGTTTGGCAGAGGATTGCTGAAGAGAAGCATCGTCATTTTTCACCTTCACAACGGCTTGTTTCACTTCAACTACGGTTTCGGACAAGGCGTGAATGCCCTCGACTGTCGTTTGTCCCTCAAAGGAAATATGCTCCAAACTTTTACTGATGCGCAGAATGCTTCCTCGCACTTCTTCAATATTGTTCTCGAGTGCCTGACGATACAATATGGCTGCTTCCTCATTCAGTTGTGCAATTGAATTGCTTGTGGACACTTGTTGATCTGAAATCGAATTCAGTCCTTCACTTTGCGCGGATACACGATATGCTAAGTTCGTCCAAAGCAGCAGAGCCATGAACGATACCACCAATAAGCCAGTTTTGATCCCGAACGTTCTCTTCATGGACATCCCTCCCACCACCAATGTATGGCGGGGGACAGTTCCTTAGAACAAGCTTGAGGTCGGAAATCAGGTACGTCTTGCCTGTCTTAAGGCTAGCCACGCGCACAGAATGCTCACCAGTGTCAGTCCGAATGTGAAATTACGTACACCATCTACATGATCATAGAGGGAACCGGGTAACCAAGGGTAAATATCATATGTATAATCCATCGTATCGTTCAACAGCGTCCAGAGACCTGCAACGACAAGGGCAGCCCAGCGGAAGCCGAAAAAGCGTACATAAATGAGAGCTTCAATGGCCATCGCACTATGCGAAGCAATCAACATCCAATCTTGCCAGTGCTGTGTACCACCTTGCATCCAGCCAGCGAAAATAATGGACACGGCCCACACGCCATATTTCACAGATGTGACTACGGCAAGCGCCTGAATCACATGACCGATCCGTTTGATAATGATGGACCGTGGTGGGTACAATATCCATAGCAACGCTAAAGTAAAAAACAAACTCGCTGTTGGACTATCTGGCACAAATACGATCTGCCACACCGGCTGCTCCGCCAGCGTCAATTTCATTTGCTCTCCGTACCAGATGTATCCGTATACCGTTCCTACCGCATTACACCAAAATAATAGCCACAGGAAATAACGATTGGTCAAAAATTCCCTACTCCAGAAATACGATAAAGCCACATTCCCTGCCCCTTCCTTCATCACATATTGTGCACGATACAGTGCTGTTCAAAAAAAACACTTCAAAAAAAACCTGACCGCATAAACGATCAGGTTTCATTGGTTATTTCGATTTTACTGTTCTGCTTTCTGTTTCGCAAGCCATTCGGTCAGATGAGTAATCTCTTCATCCGTAACGCCTTGAGCAATAGCATTATTGTACTGAGGCTGCATTGCATTGTAGCCTTCTTTAATAATGGTCAGAATCTCTTCCTGGCTGTGCTTGTCACCCACACCTCGAAGTGAAGGTCCAGTTGCTCCCTTCATATCAGCCGCATGGCAGCCAATACACCCAGCCTTCTTGTACGTTTCCATTGCAGGATCATCCTGTTCCACGATCGCAACTTCTTCTTGTTGTCCAGGTGCATTGGAAACTGGTGGGAGCCCCTGTTCACGCCTCTCCAGTGCTTCTTCTTCACGTTGAATATGTTCAGGCTTCTGTCCACTTGCTTCCAACTCATGCTCATAGTGCGTCCACGCTACATTCGTCAGGTAGAATACAGAAATGACCGACAAAATCATCAGTGATGAAGCAATGGGGCGCTTATAGAAACGCCGCTCCTTGCCTGTGTCCAGAAATGGTGCCAGCAGCAAAGCTCCGAAAGCGACTCCGCTGACCCCCAGTACCCCGAGCAGAACGTAATCGCCCGATGCGTATGGATACTTCAAGTACTGATACAGAAAAAGGAAGTACCAGTCCGGCATAGGAATTACGGATGCGCTCGGATTGGCCGGATAGCCCAAAGGTGCAGGTTCTGAGATCGTGAGAACCAGAATCCCCACCAATACAACGACACCAACCATCCATTCTTTCAGCAGGAAGTTGGGAATAAAGGCTTCTGATTTGCCGGGATACGCCGTGTAATCAGGCGGGGTAATGAAGCCCACCCCTTTACGGACCCGTGAATCACCGACAAAGATAACCTTTTCCTCATCATCCTTCTTATGTCCGTGAGCCATTGCGATTCCTCCCTTCTCAGTTTATAGTGGTCCCGAAATGCCCTGTCTGCGGATCATGATAAAGTGTCCGACCAGAAGCACCAGAAGCACAGCGGGGAGGAAGAATACGTGCAGGGCAAAGAATCGGGTTAGTGTCTGTGCACCAACAATCGTACCGCCTTGCAGGAATTCTTTAATAATCGGTCCCAGCCAAGGAACCGTATTGGCAATCTCCAGTGTTACTTTTGTTGCAAAATAGGCTTTGTTATCCCATGGCAACAAGTACCCTGTCAGCCCCAGGCCCAACATGACGAAAAAGATCAGCATGCCGACAACCCAGTTCATTTCACGCGGTGCCTTGTAAGAGCCTGTAAAGAACACACGCATCGTATGTAAGAACATCATTACGATAACCAGACTGGCTCCCCAGTGGTGCATGCCGCGAACAATTTGGCCGAAGGCTACTTTGGTCTGCAGATACTCCACACTTGCGTAGGCATTGATAATATCAGGTACGTAATACATGGTCAGGAACATGCCTGACAAAATCTGAATAACAGTAATAAAGAACGTCAATCCACCAAAGCAGTATACGAATGCGGAAAAGTGATGAGCCGGATTTACATGCTCTGGAACTTCATGATCCGCAACGTCCCGCCAGATTGGCGTGATGTCGAGACGCTCGTCAATCCAGTCATAGACATTTTTAAACATCTGCGTTCACGCCTCCTAATTCACTCGGGTGTTCGGAACAATGTCGCCCAGATATACCCAACCCTGCTCTTCCTTGACTACGTACTCATCCAGCGGTTTGGGGGCTACGGCAAGATTCTTCCCTTCCTTGTCATAGTGCGCGCCATGGCAGGGGCAATGATACTCGTCAGGGTATTGCTTGTCACTATTCCAGCCTACTGTACATCCCAGATGTTTACAGATAGGTGAGAGTGCATAAATTTTACCCTGCTCGTCTTTGCGAATCCACGCCACTAACGATGCATTACTCAGATACCAACCATCCTGTTGTTTAAGTTCAAAGGTGAATTCTTGAGGCTCATTCGTAATTTTGCTGATTTCAGCTACTTTGACAGAGGTGCCTTCTCCCTTATGTTGCAAAATCGGGTCCACCGCAAAACGGACCATAGGAAGGATTGCACCGGCGGCCATGTAGGCTGTAGCTCCACCAAGCGTGTACGTCAAGAACTGCCTGCGTGACATCTCCATGCGGCTTGGCAATTTCAATGAAGCTTCGTGGTCATGCTCACTGCTCATACTGTCTCCAACCCCCTTTTTCAGCCAACTCTCTCAAACGTTTTCATTTTCATAAATTCCACGACTTACTAGAACATACATAATCATATAGTAGCCCTAGAACACCGTCAAGAATTTGTCACACATTTTTAAGGTTCAATTGTAAGCGTTATTAAAAAATTGTTGTAAAATTGTCACATTTGTCGCTAAAAACTATTTTTTCCACAACTCTCGTATCTTTTCCCCTACAAATCTCGCAATCCCTTCTTCTCCAACCTCATGAGTTAAGACGGACCGACTCAAAACCAGATCAGCAGCTGGAATGTCCACGCCATCCAAATGACCATCTGATGACATAATAACCACATATTTGAATCCTGAGGATTTAAGCTGTGCGGACAAGGAATTTAATGTCATTGACAATTCCGAATTAGCATAATGAAAGGCTGGATAAGTCATGATTCTCCCTTTGAAAGGAATTTCGACCAGATCCAGAAAATCTCTCAGCCGCTCCAATGCCTCGGTAGCTTCAACTGGCGACTGCTCACCGCTAAGAGCTGTGTATGGAATAAGGCATGTATCCAGATAGAGTTGCAGTTCAGCCCAGCTGTCTTGAGTCATCTCACTGAATTTCAATTCCCTATATCCCCTCTCTATCCATTTTATTCCCATATTATATATGACCATATCTTATAAATCCAGACATTCATTTCAGAATTACACATATCAAAAAAGGAAATACGCCTCTGCGCATTCCCTTTTATCTCAGAAAGGATATATTTTGCCTATCAGTTTATGGTCCTCAGTTCATCCGTCAGACTCCGGAAAGCTACTTCGTCTCCGGTAGCTAACGCTTTATCGATTTCCAAATAGAGCTTCTCGCTGCGCTGTTTGCGAAGCGCTTCGTCCCAAACCATCTCAGCTGCCAGCCCCAACATGACTTCATACGTAACTTTCATTTTATCCAATAGGATGCACCTCCAAAACGGATTTAAGAGCTCCTATATTCTTTTCCTTTGGTAACATAACCCAGTGAAGTTCTGGACATCCGCTCCAGATCGGCATCAGTCAGCTCACGTATCACTTTGGCAGGTGTCCCCAAAGCAAGAGTATAGGGCGGAATCTTACTATTCTCAGTAACAACAGAACCGGCTCCAATCAGCGTATATTCGCCAATGTCGGCTCCATTCAGCAGAATGGCTCCCATGCCGATTAATGATCCTGTTCCAATACGACAACCATGAATGATCGCTGTATGTCCTACTGAAACATCATCTCCCACAATCAAAGGTTGATCAGTATTGACATGCCCGACAACGTTATCTTGAATATTACAGCGCTTTCCAATGATAATAGGTGCCAAATCAGCCCGCAGGACTGCATTGAACCAGACGGAAGACTCTTCTCCCATTCTCAAATCACCGATCAGTTTTGCACCTTCAGCCATATATACCGAAGGGTGTAACTGAGGTTGTAGACCTTTGTATGGAATTATCATTATTATTATCACTCCTTAATTTGGGAGTGATTTTAGCAACTTGTCCTTCACTTGTCAAACATAATAGGTGTAATGTCTCCTGAGATGGAGCGACAGGATGAAGCAAGACGTGTGCCCCAGGCTGTCATTTGTATCGTCCTGCCTTCCTCATGTTCCCCAATACGGACCATGCCAAGATGCAACATCATTTTAACAATTCTGTTATCATAAATGGCCTCGGCCGTATCATAGTAAAACGGCTGAATGAACGGACCGATCTGACGAAACAGTGACTCGGCGGTTGACCATTCTTGGGCACATTCGCCTGTCCAATACACAATAGAGGACAGATTGGGAATAGCACCTTTATACAATCTTAACCAAAACCTAAATAGCTGTATCATTTCGGCTGTTTTCTCAGCTGCCAGCTTGTCTTCTCCAGCTGGTGATAACTTCAGCGTGCCTTGCTCCTCACGAACCAGCCGATGGTGAAATGCATAGTCGTAGAGAAGTGCAAAACGATCCGGGTAATCCTTGAAGGAACGGCCATATCCGAATCTCCATCCACCTTTGCCCACCAATTCCTCACTAATGTGCAGATGCTCCATAATCTGCTGTTGAGAGCGACGGTACATCATTCCTTCAGCGTTAAGGGCAATCTCGTGCTGCTGGACAAACTGCAGGAACAACTTGAGATCATCCGCTAAGAGATGATATTCATCCCGATACATGGGTGGTTCCGTTGTTTTGGTAATCCCTGCTCGCAGATGTGTGGATAACACATCCCTGAATCTTAATTTCAGATCCTGGGGTACCTGATACAAATACCTGGTCTGCTGCGTTGTCCCATTGAACAACCATCCACTCTTATTAAAGCGAACGATGAGATCACGTGGACTCGCGCCAGCCTCACTCTCCTTTTTGTCCATCGATTGACGGGCTATGGCAATGAGTTCTTCCATACCATAATACTGGCGAGGATCAAACAACAAGTTGTTCAAAAAGCGCTGATCTGCTTGATTCAGTTGACGTACCTGCTGCTCAAAAAAGGGTCTGCTGCCCAATGTAGTGAGAATACTCTGGATGAGTTCGTGTTTGGAATTGGGCTTGCATTCACATTGGTAATAGTCTGCTATTCGATTAAGCTGGCCAATATCGGCAAAAGTAAGCATATCCGCTAGATTCATGGGTCCATCGCCTCGCCCGTTAACTACTTCGACTGATGATTCGGAGCCTGAAATAGTTTGGTTTTGTAAACATCGTTGACGGAATTCCCATAATCTAAACCTCTTTTTGGAAATCTTTTATGTTTTAAACCATACTATGCCCCAAGTTGGTCAATCAGAAGAAAAATGAGAGGTTTGAAATCATATAAAGTCTTTATTTCCCCATAAAATGCAAAAAAACAACCCAAGTTGGATTACTCAGGTTGTTTCGCAGTGTCCAAAGACAGATGTCGTGTGCAATTATATAACAGCGGACTCCAGTCATCACGTTCCTTTTCCAGGATCGTCAGTGACAGGTTTCCAATCCGTTCTGTATACCGATCTTTAAACAAGGCTGTTAACAGGTTGGCCAAGAAAGCTCCGTGAGTGACAATGAGTACGTTTTGGTCCGAATAGGCAGACCATAGATCTTCCAGAAACGCCAGTGCACGAATCTGGATATCCGCTATCTGCTCCTGTCCCAAGTCCAATGTCTCCCAGGCTTGGCCCCAACGGGCAACCCGTTCTTCTGAAGTCAGACCTTCAATCTGACCAAAAGCCCTTTCTTTCAACCGTGCGTCCGGCTCAAGCAAAGGTACATTCAACAGCTTGGAGATAATCTCCCCTGTTTCCTGTGCCCGCGATAATCCACTTGTGATGATATAGTCCCATTGGTATTCTTCCTTCAGAAGACGTCTTCCCAGGCGCTCTGCCTGTTCACGACCTTCTCCATTCAGAGGAATATCCGTCTGACCCTGTATACGGCCCGCCGCATTCCAGTCTGTAAGACCGTGACGAATAAGCCCGATTCGCACTTACATCCCTCATTTCTCCACACGGCGAACGAAAGGTTATTACCTATGCACTCGCACCTTGTTTGCGTTTATTCGTTGTTCGATGCATACGTCCAAGAGAAAATAACGCCATTCCTATTGCAAGTAAAGAGAGTGCCATCCAATACTGCGGATAAGCAGGTCCCATGCTCACAACAAAAGGTTCTATGATACTTCCTCTGTCCGCTCCAGTCATGTTGTACTGATACATTCCAGAGGACGATGGTCCGCTTCCGGCAACCCCTGTCTCCAGGATACCCGTAGTAACAACTTTGGTTTGCTCAGCTTCTGATACGTCTGGCTTAAACATTGCCATATACAGAAAGCTGCATAAAAAAATAGCCAGGAACGCGGCAATCCACAAAGACATATGCTTGCGGATCACAGCAGAGAAACGATTAACCTTTACCTCTTCCGGCAGTAACCATGGAGACTCCGCATAGATCCGGTCCATCACGTTACGGTTCACTCTCTCTGCTTGTTGTTCTGTCACTGGAACCGGAATGCTGTGCAGCAAGATCTGAGCTTCTTCCCAGACCTCAAACTGCTCGGAGCACTCTTCACAACCAGCGAGATGAGCATGAAATGCAATCCGCTGAGGATGAGTTTCCGGCAAGTCCCAGACCAGTGCAAACAGTTCCTGGGCTTCATTGCAATTCATCGGTTCTTCATCCCTTCATATGGCTCGTACACCGGTTCGAAGAAATAAGGTTCCAATTGAGTTTTTACGCTTGATCTTGCTCTGAATAATAGCGATTTCACAGAACTGACGCTCTGCCCAAGAATATTCGCAATCTCTTGGTAGTCTAGTTGATCATACTCACGGAGTATAATCGCAGAACGCTGCTTCTCCGGTAAATTGTTAATCGCATCCCTAACCAGCATCACCCGCTCGCTGCGTAGTACAGCATACTCCGGTGTATTCTCCGAAGGAGCAACGGGAACAATCCCGCTCTCTTCAAGTGGGACATTTCCGCTGCGCTGTTTGCGAAGCTCACTCAGTACCGTATTTCTCGCAATGGTATATAACCAGGTTGAGAATGAGGCATCCACCTCACGGAAAGAGTGCAGACTGCGGAACGCCTTATAGAAAGTCTCAGAACAGAGATCTTCCGCAAGCAGCTCCATATTGGAACTTTTCAACATATGATATACGAAAGCCAGTATTTTACGCTGATAACGACTCATCAGCTCGGAATATAACTCCAGGTTACCTTCCTTGATCTCTCGAATCAACTGGGAATCCGTCATTTGAGTGCGACCCCTCCTCGCCCATCCATGTGCTTCTCCCCGTTCGACTCTATCCATGTATTACCGAACAGGCACAAAAAAGTTGCGGTTCTCACCGCATATAAAAAGCGTTCAGCGCCATAACTGGCCTTCCCGCCAAATTCCCCTATGTAATGGCAATTTCCCCAACGTTTCTACATTAACAGTATTATTGTACAACGGTCTGCATCATCCTGGCAAATCTATTGGCATCCACAGAACCCGACCTGTCATTCATATGCAGTCATTTTCACGTTCATGACTTCATTTTGAGCCTTTTTGGTAAGCCTCCCTTATATAGACGGACGACGTACTGAAAAGGTTACAAAAATGTGATATTTTTTTTGATCTAAGGTATGCTAACAGATTAAGGAGGGAGTATGTAAATAGAGGGTGTAAGTTTAAGTGTAACTTTTAACATATCAGTGCCTCACCCATAACTTTTTAAGACAAAAAAAAGACCGCTTACATAAGCGGCCATTGCTCACGTGGAGCAATACAGTTATTGGATAGGAGTGGAGAGAAACCATACTGTACCCTTATTATATGTATACGTTTTCATTTTGTCAACACTTTCAGTAAAATTGTTTGAATTAATTATATCTTTCGGTAATTCAGGATAATACATCCTTTTTTCCGTGACTGAAAATCAAATAATAACTCCAAAATAACCTCACAAAAAAGAGGGCTTTCGCCCTCTTTCTCGTCTTATATCCACACTTGATAGCCTAAGGAATCCAACAAAGTCTTGGCTCGTTCCATATCTTCTTCCTGACGGAAAGACAGACGCATAATACCCGGCACATCCACCCGGTTTTCGATAATCTCCAAGTTGCTCAAGTTGATATCATTCGCACCAAGCTCAGTTGCGATCTTACCAATCATACCCGGTGCATCCTGGACATCAGTATATAGATCAAATAAAGGCGAAATCATGCCTTTGCGTCGTTCTGGTAATATACTGCGGAACTCGCGGGCCTGACGGAATGCCTCCTCTATACCTTCACCGTTCTTATGCTCCAGCATATCCGTAAAGGCCGTCATCTGGCTATTCCAGTCCTTAAGCAAGCCCAGCAGTACATCACGGTTGCTAAGCAAGATATCTCTCCACACAATCGCATCACTGGACGCAATCCGGGTAATATCCCGAAAACCACCTGCAGCCAGCATTTTATACAGTGGATTCGACTCATTATATTCACGCACCTGATTCACCAGCGCAACAGCAATAACATGTGGCAGATGACTAATCGCCCCCACGATGTCATCGTGCAGCAGAGGCTCCACACGCACGATCTGTGCCCGCGTATACGCAAGCAGCTCAGACAGCCTGCTGTAGGCTTCCTCAGGTACATGTTCTGAAGGGGTTAAGACATAGTATGCATTCTCAAACAACACAGCTGAGGCCGCATCTACGCCTGCACGCTCCGACCCCGCCATAGGATGACCACCAATGAAGTAAGCGTCAGTCAACCGCACATGCTCGGCACATGCGGCAATGGAAGCTTTTGTGCTTCCTACGTCCGTGATGATACATCCTTTTTTCAATGGCAGCTTGGAGAGCTTTTCGAAATAGGATTCAAGCAAACCTACGGGAACGCACAAAAAAATAAAGTCGGCATCGTCTACCGCTTCTTCCAGAGAGAGCGTAGCATCATCCACTACACCGCTCGCTATGTACTTGTCCTTCAGTTCATCCAAGTGGGCGTAGCCCATCACGGTTACATCTGGCTTGCCTTTGAAGCAGAGCGCCAGTGAACCGCCGATGAGTCCTACACCAATCATTGCAATTTTTAGTTTCATGGGTCCTCACTCTTTCATCGCCAGTATTAAGGGCGTGCTACCGCCTTCTCAGCCAGCGTGTTCTCCAGTGCCGTGACAAAAGCACGGTTCTGTTCTGATGTTCCGACGGACACACGAATGTAAGTTGGGTATACGTGGAATCCTGGGCGAACGATAATGCCTTGTTTGAGCAAGGATTGGAACGCAATTGCTGAAGGCATATCCAGATCAACCATAATGAAATTACCCTGTGAAGGGAAATATGACAATCCCAACCGTGTAAATTCATTTTGCAGGTAATCCCGATCCGTTGCATTCCGCTTCGAGCACTCTTGAACAAAATCCTGATCCAGTAGTGCAGCGGTTGCCGCAACCTGTCCAAAACGGGAGGTGTTAAACGGTTCACGTACACGGTTAATCAAATCAATAATTTCGGGACGTGCAATGCCGTACCCGATCCGAAGTGAAGCCAAACCGTAAATTTTGGAGAATGTCCGCAGTATGACCAAGTTAGGATACCGTTCGATCAATGGTACGCTTTGCGGATATGCTTCATCGGTTACGAATTCATAATAAGCTTCGTCCAGTATGACCATCACATGAGCAGGCACACGGTCCATAAAAGCTGTAAGTTCCTGCTCGGAGATAATCGTACCTGTCGGATTATTTGGATTACACACCCATACTGCTTTGGTTTTGTCGTTAATTTGCGCGAGCATCGCGCTCAGATCATGCGTGCCATCTTTCAGAGGCACTTCGATGGTCACGGCACCCTCAATATCTGCATTGCTTTTATATACGGAGAATGTCTGATCTGCCATGATGGTCTCGTCACCCGGCAAAAAGAAAGCTCTTGTGATCAAAGCAATAATCTCATCGGAACCACAACCAAATATTAAGTTGTTCCGTTCAACACCAAGATGCTTGGCAAGAACTCCCGTCAGCTCAACCGAGCTACCGTCTGGGTATATGCTTATATTAGTCATTTCTCTCGTAATGGCTTCCAGGGCGGCAGGAGAACTGCCGTACGGGTTTTCGTTGGAGGCCAGCTTGATGACTTGTTCAAGCCCCAGTTCACGTTTCACTTCTTCAATCGGTTTGCCCGGCTGGTACACAGGCAGATTGACAATCTGGGATTTCGGTTTCAACCCGACCGCCTCCTGTTATTGAAATAATGTTAGACACGAATCATCATGCACCTCACGTGTCCAAAAGATGTACTTTCAGGACATCCCTATCCCTTTAATTGTGCCACAAAGTTGCGAATTTGCAACAGTCCTGCTGCACGCGTATCCGGATTTTCAAGCAGAGGAATCGCATCTTCCACCTGACGAACAATGGCACTACCTACAACAACGCCATCGCAGATGCGGGAGAAATGTGCCACCTGCTCATGACTGGAGATACCAAAACCTACCGCTACAGGGAGGTCTGTCAGACTTTTCACCGTCTCAATGAAGCTTTCAACGCCATCAAAGAAAGAAGCTCTCTCTCCGGTTACGCCAAGAGAAGATACACAATAGATAAAGCCACTCGCTCCCGTTACAATCCGCTCAATCCGGGCATTAGATGTAGGTGCAACAAGCGGCACCAGATGCACACCAGCACGATTTGCGCGTTCTCGCACATCTTCCGCTTCCTCAATCGGCAGGTCCGGAATGATCATGCCACTAATATCGTGTTTGACCAATTCATCAAAGAATACATCCAGTCCTGTCTGCAATACCGGATTATAATAGGTGAACAGTACAAACGGCAGTTTCACACCTGCCTTACGAGCTTTTGCAGCGGTTTCCATAACAGTACGAATGGTAATCTGGCTTTTCAGCGCACGTTCGGAAGCACGCTGAATGACTGGGCCATCCGCAAGCGGATCGGAATAGGGAACACCCAATTCCAAAATATCCGCTCCAGCCTGTTCAAGCTCCTTGATGATATCAATCGTTGTGTCCACATCCGGGTCCCCCACGGTTAAGAATGGAATAAGTGCCGTGCGCTTCTGTTCCTTCAATTGCTGGAAGGTCTGGTCCATCAGATTCATCCCAAGTCACCTCCCGTGTATTTCATGATGGATTCAACATCCTTGTCTCCACGTCCCGACAGACAAATGACTACAATATCATCTGCTGTAAGTTCAGGCGCCAGTTTAACAACTTGGGCTACCGCATGTGCAGACTCCAGAGCAGGAATGATTCCCTCCGTCCGACATAGGAGTTGCAGGGCATCCAGTGCTTCCTGATCCGTGATCGGTACATATTTTGCCCGTTCAATATCCTTGAGATAGGAATGCTCCGGACCAACACCCGGATAATCAAGTCCGGCCGAGATGGAATGCGCTGGCTGAACCTGTCCATACTCATCCTGCAACAGGTAACTCATAGATCCCTGGAATACACCATGCGTACCTTTGGTCATCGTCGCAGCATGATACTCGGTTTCGACCCCTTTGCCTGCGGCTTCAACACCAACAAGCTTCACATCCTGATCACCGATAAATGGATAGAACATACCGATCGCATTACTTCCGCCACCGACAGCTGCTACAATTACATCCGGCAAACGCCCTTCGATCTCCTGAATCTGACGACGGGTCTCATCACCAATCACACGTTGGAAATTCCGCACCATCATCGGATATGGATGAGGACCAACCACTGATCCGAGCACATAGAACGTATCCTCCACATTGCTGACCCAGTAGCGAAGCGCTTCATTACCAGCATCCTTCAGTGTCCGTGTTCCGGACGTAACCGGAATCACTTCTGCACCGAGCAGCTTCATCCGAAATACGTTTAACTGTTGACGCTCTGTATCTTCTTCGCCCATAAATACTTTGCATTCCAATCCAAGCAATGCGGCTACGGTTGCCGTTGCAACGCCATGTTGACCTGCACCTGTTTCGGCAATAACTTTCTTTTTGCCCATCCGTTTGGCAAGCAAACCTTGTCCAATGGCGTTATTAATTTTGTGCGCGCCTGTATGATTGAGATCTTCACGTTTCAGATAAATTTTCGGTCCGCCCAATCGGCGTGACAATTGCTCTGCATGATACAATGGCGTTTCACGTCCAGAATACTCGCTTAGCAGATAGTTCAGTTCCTTGTTGAATTCCTCATCTTCAGAGAAGTGGCTATATGCCTCCTCCAGCTCTATGAGTGCGTTCATTAGTGTCTCAGGTACAAAGCGGCCTCCGAAGTGACCGAAACGCCCGTGTTGATCCGGCAATTGATGTGTCATGCCTGCTTCACCCTTTCTACGAATGCTGTAATTTTGGCAATATCCTTCACACCTTCAGTCTCCACGCCGCTGGATACATCGACGCCGAAAGGTGCATATGTCTGTATTAGTTGTTGTACATTGTCCGGCTGCAAACCTCCTGCAACGAACAGAGCAATTTCGCGACTTTTTGCCCATTCAGCATAGGCAGGGATTCGCTCCCAGGCAAACGTCTTCCCGGAGCCCCCTCCATATAGAGGATCATGCGTATCAAGCAATATCGCATCCACGAATTTATCATAAGTATCAAGAGCCCTTATGGCTGCATCATCAGCTTCCGGTCCCGTTTCATCTTTGGGAAAAGAAAAAACTTTGAACACTTTGGCATTCCACCGTTGCTTCACCTGCTGGCAAAATTCCGCAGTCTCTTGTCCATGCAGCTGAATAACATCCAGGTGAGCAATGTCCATAATGTGTTCCAGTTCATCAAGCGTAGGATTCACAAATACACCCGCAAGCTTCGGCCGATCATAGGTAGACCATTCGAACAACACCGTTCTTAATGCAGCAGCCTGCTCAGGTTCGATTCGACGGCGTGATTTGGCAAAAACAACACCAATGTAATCCACAGGCAAGTTTATCATCGATTTTAGCACTTCAACGTCCTGAAGTCCACATATTTTTACGGCCGCTGGCAGCGGGTTTCTCAGTTCTGACATACTGTCGCCTGTGCCATCGTGTATGGAAGTATTCATCATTTGGGTCCCATTAGATCATATACAGCCGCCTCGACATCATCCTCGCGCATGAGATGCTCACCTACGAGAATACCATGAACACCGGCCTGGATCAGAGGTACTGTTGATTCTGGCCCGTCAATACCACTTTCGCTAATCAAGGTAACGCCACTTGGAATCAATTCCATCAAATCCAGTGTCGTGTTCAGACTGGTTTCGAATGTTTTCAAATTCCGATTGTTGATGCCCACTAGTGTTGCCTGCGGAATCTCCAATACCTGCTCCAATTCTGTTCGATCATGGACTTCAATCAAAGCGTCCAGCCCCAAACTTTTGGCAAATTCCAGATATTGACGAATCTGTTCAGGTGTCAGAATACTGGCAATCAGCAATATCGCATCCGCACCCAATAATCTTGCCTCGGCAATCTGTCGTTCATCTATAATAAAATCCTTGCGTAATAGCGGAATATTCACCGCTTGATGGATCGCCTGCAAGTACTCGTTGCTGCCTTGAAAATACGACACATCCGTTAATACGGAGATGCAGTCTGCACCCGCACGCTCATAAGCAGCAGCGATCTCTACCGGATGAAAATCCGGGCGAATCAACCCTTTGGATGGCGAAGCTTTCTTCACTTCAGCAATAAGGCCGAGCTTGCGATTGCGTCCACTTGATAGTGCTTGTTCAAACCCCCGGGTTGCGGGTAGTTGTTCGATTTTTTGGATAGCCTCATCCATGCGAAATGTCTGTGCCAATACTTCTACTTCTTTATGTTTGGTTGCAACGATTCGATCAAGATACATGACTGTACGCCTCCGTTGTATGAATTAACTGTTCAAGCTTCCCGGCAGCTTTGCCCGAATCTACCGCTTCTGCGGCAAGTGTGACTCCTTCAGCAATGCTATCTGCAAGACCGGATACATAGATGCACGCTCCCGCGTTCAAGAGAACAACATCGCGATAGGCACTCTGCTCACCCTGGAAGATCCTCTTAATAATTTCGGCATTCTGTGCCGCATCTCCTCCAAGCACCGCTTCGAGCGGATGCATAGACAAGCCCATATCACGTGGATCAATATCATAGGTGTGCACTTCACCATTGCGAAGTTCAGATACCTGAGTCGGTGCCGAGATACTGATTTCATCCAGACCATCATGGCTGGCCACAACCAACGCTCTTTTGAGACCAAGGCGATTCAGTACTTCAGCAATCATCGGCGTCCGGGAACGATCATACAGGCCAAGCAATTGGCGATCTGCTCCCGCAGGATTGGTTAATGGTCCGAGCATATTGAAAATGGTACGAACACCCAGCTCTTTTCTTGGTCCTGCCGCATGTCGCATGGAAGGGTGATATACCTGGGCAAAACAAAAGCAGATTCCGATATCATCCAGACATTGTCTGGCCTGCTCGCCGTTCAGATGGATATTTACACCAAGTGCCTCTAATACATCTGCACTACCAGCTTTACCTGAAGCTGAACGGTTGCCATGTTTGGCAACCCGAACCGAGACGGCCGAAGCAATGATGGCGGATGCTGTGGAAATGTTGAATTTGTGAATACCCGATCCACCTGTTCCACAAGTGTCCAGCAAGCCGCTGCCATCCGTTAGAATTCGTCCGCCCTGACCACGCATGGCTTCAGCAAAACCGGTGATCTCATCCACCGTTTCACCCTTCATCCGCAGCGCCATCAGCAAACCTCCGATTTGAGCCGGCGTTGCCTCACCTCTCATAATCGAGTACATCAAATCTCTTGCTTCGGCTTGCTCCAGATGGCTGCCCTCCAAAATCTTCGCCAGGCCATGCTTCATGCCTTCCTCACGAGTAATCTCAGCAATGGGGGTTACAGGGTTCTCATTCATTATTGGGTTTATGTTCATCTCCGGTCTCTCCTCTCTCAGTTCTTAGCGGCCGCTGGTGTGACAAAGTAGTCTGCATTGGCCAGTCTCAACGTGCTGTCCTTTTCTTTGGCAGGAAACATTGCTTCTGCTGTTCGAATCGCTTTGAGCAATGCTTTAGCTTTGTTAACCGTTTCCTCATATTCATTCTCAGGCACAGAATCCCATACGATTCCCGCTCCGGCCTGTACATATGCTTTTCCTTTTTTGAAAATAATCGTACGAATCGTAATACAGGAGTCCATGTTACCCGAGAAACCAAGGTATCCGATTGCTCCTGCATAAGCACCCCGTGCCTCTTTCTCCAGTTCCGCGATAATCTCCATTGCTCGCAGTTTCGGTGCACCGGATACGGTACCCGCTGGCAAGCAAGAGAGGAATGCATCGAAGAAATCCTTATCTTCTCTAAGCTCGCCCGTAACGTTGGATACCATGTGCATAACGTGAGAATACCGTTCAATCTCCATGAACATGTCACACTTCACACTGCCGAAGCTGGATACCCGGCCCAGATCGTTACGCCCCAGATCAACCAGCATCAGATGCTCCGCGCGTTCCTTCTCATCCTGGAGCAGATCAGCAGCGAGTGCACGATCTTCCGCTTCTGTTGCCCCCCTTGGACGTGTGCCTGCAATCGGTCGTGTCTCCACACGATTCCCGTCCACCTTGACCAGCGCTTCAGGCGAAGTACCCACGATAATCTCATCATCCATTTTGAGGTAGTACATATAAGGTGATGGATTCAGGGTCCGAAGCACACGATACACGTGAAGCGGAGAAACTTCCGTATCAATGTGGAAACGCTGGGATAATACCACTTGAAAAATATCACCTGCGCGAATGTAATCTTTGGCTTGCTCCACATTACCGATAAACTGCTCCTTCGTGAGGTTGGAGCGAATATCCCCCAGTTCCACGTCTCCCGGAATAGAACGCGGATTCAGGTTCTCCCCTGGTCCTTGCTGCTGCAAACGTTCTGCGGCCTGCTCCAGCTTCTCCGAAGTCACTGCATACGCTTGACGTATCTCGTCATCCGTTGCACCGTCCTTGACGTGTACATTCCCAACGAGCAGCATCTGCTGCTTCACATGGTCAAACACGATAATCTGGTCACAGAACATAAAGCGAATGTCATCCATATTCAAGTCATCCAGCGCGTGAGCTGGAAGTTTCTCATAATAGGAGAGCAGATCATATCCGAAGAAGCCAATTGCCCCACCTGTGAATGGTGGCAGTTCATCATCTTTTGGGCTGCGATACTTACGCAGCAGTGCTTTCAGTTCTTCAATCGGTTTGCCTGGCAATTCACGAGTTTTCCCTGCTTCTTCTACAACAATCCGGCCCTTCTTGGCCGAAATCATCAGGAACGGATCTGTACCGATGAACGAGTATCTCGCCCATTGGATACCCCCCTCTACACTTTCCAGCAGGAATGCCCGGTCGTTGTCAGCATAACGGCGAAATATACGAATCGGAGTCTCCATATCTGCCAGAATCCGTTTGACTACCGGAATCAGATTATACTCATTCGACATTTTCAGTACTTGATTAACGTTTGGCGTTATCATCAGATCACGTCCTTTCAGATTTATATAAGTTCAACTAGAGAGGTTTACACTGAACACTCCGATGACAGAACAACCTTCCGATCGCTGTTATCCCCAGATTTTTTGACTCCCTTTCTAAAGGGAAAATCCGGTGATAAAGGCGAACGCTCCGCTTCATCAGGTTATTTCTGTCCTCTCCGTTTGTGTAAAAAGTTTAGTTGAACCTATAAGGGTAGAAGGAAAAATAATATGTACAAAAAAACCTCTACCATCAGGTAGAGGTTTGGTTATAAGCTGTATTTAACAGGGTGATGCTTCATAAATAACAAGTCCCTATACTTCGCTGTCGGATTATTCACAGGTCGCTGAATTGATGCATCTCACATCATCCAATAGGGAAAATATATCAGTTATAACACTTCAACTCCCATTCCAATATTTCGTAAAATATAGGAGAGTGCATTGATTGTGTTTGTACCAAAATATATCAAAACAAAAGGTGTCCTATGACACGTTTGTTTTCCCTGCTCCTGTTACCTATTCCGTAGCACGACGTACCGTGAATCAGTTGACCGGTTTCTGTTGCCCCGGTTACCACCCACTGGACTCTGCTATATACTCCACTAGCTCAGCTGCTCTCAGCTCAATCTCTACTCTACTCAACTGGTTCTCACTATACATCATTATGATCGGTTTGACAACCCACTACTTAAGAGCCAGAAGGTGCTGCCAAATCCGGACGTAATGCCTGTGCACCGTTTAGATACACATGGTTGATTTCATTCTGAGCTTTGTTTGTATTGACATGCACCATGAAACGAATGCACTGCGCCAAGGCACCTTTAACAGGAACCTCCAGTGCACACATTAGTGGTACGAGTTCCCAGCCATCCAGTTGGCGAATAGCTTTTGCCGGGAATGCAGCATCCAGATCCCCAGTTAACGTAATCCACACACTGCAGATATCTTCCGGTTGGATCTCATTGCGATCCACGATCTCCTGCAATAATACAGCCGTTTCCTTCAAAATCTGTTCTTCGTTGTTCTGCGTGACTGTTGTAGCCCCGCGAATTCCCCGTGTGACCATTGCTGTTATTCTCCCTTCCTGAGCATTTCAATGACGTCCCGAACTGCCGACACAGGTACGTCCTTCACAATTCTTGCAGCCCCGATCCGATCAGGAATGATAAACACCATGTGACCTTCACGGAATTTTTTGTCATGCATCATCGCTTCCATTAATGCATCCGTGTCGAGATGTGCAGGCATCGTTGTTGGAAGGCGGAGTGAACGCAGCATGCGGACCGTATCTTCATAGAGCCCTGCTGGCGCACCAAGCTTCTCACCAAGCAATGCTGATCCAGCCATACCGATCGAGATCGCTTCTCCGTGCAGGAATTCTCCATAACCGGCAATCGCTTCAATGGCATGACCAATCGTGTGTCCCAGGTTCAACAACGCACGTTCTCCATTTTCACGTTCGTCTCTGGATACTATCTCTGCCTTAATGCCACAACCTCGCTCCAGGCCATATCCTAACGCTTCCGGATTAAGCGCAAGCAACTCTTCCGCATGCTCCTCACACCAATGTGCAAAAGCCTCATCACGGATCAGCCCGTGCTTCAGCATCTCTGACAACCCTGCCGAAACATCTCGTGGTGGCAAGGATTGAAGTGTGTCCACATCATAGAGCACTAGCTCGGGCTGGTGGAATGCACCGATCATATTTTTGGCCAGCGGATGATTGACAGCCACCTTGCCGCCTACACTGCTGTCATGCGCCAAAATCGTTGTAGGTACTTGAACAAACTTGATTCCACGCATATATGTAGCGGCAACAAAGCCAGCCAGATCACCTACGACACCACCACCTAGGGCCAGAATCGCAGAACTCCGATCCAGCTTACCTTCGATCGCAACAGTCATCATATCCTGGTATACCGAAAGGGATTTCGATGTTTCACCAGCGGGCACAACCGCCGATACGACTGTATAACCAGCCGTACGCAGTGTTTGCTCCAAACCTGACAAGTATTTGGGAGCCACATTTTCATCTGTAATGATGAGTAACGGACTTTTTTTGGTCAAGCCATATTGCTCAAAATATTGAGGGGCTTGTGCCAGTAGGCCGCTGCCAATCAAAATCGGATATGAGCGTTCCTCCAACTGTACCGTCAGCTGACGCATATTAGTAATTCTCCAGTTGAGCGTTATAACTAGCAACATTCGCACGGATCTCTTCCATGGAATCACCGCCGAATTTCTCCAGGAATGCTTTGGCAATTTCCCACGCTACAACATGCTCCATAACTACACTTGCTGCTGGTACAGCACAAGCGTCCGAGCGCTCAACCTGAGCCGTAAATGCTTCTTTTGTATCGATATCGACACTTTGCAGTGGCTTATACAACGTTGGGATCGGCTTCATCACACCACGTACAACTACAGGCATACCGTTCGTCATGCCACCTTCGAATCCGCCCAGACGGTTGGTCGCCCGGTGGTAGCCGCGCTCATCCGTATGCATGATTTCATCATGCACCTGTGATCCACGAATGACTCCCGCTTCGAATCCGATACCAATCTCTACACCTTTGAATGCATTAATGGACATTACGCCTTGAGCGATTCGTGCATCAAGCTTGCGATCGTATTGAACATAACTGCCAAGACCAATTGGCACCCCTTCAACGATACATTCCACGATTCCTCCGATGGAATCGCCTTCTTGTTTAATCTGGTCGATGTAGGCTTCCATCTTCTTCTCTGTCTCAGCATCTGTGACACGTACAGAGGAAGCTTCTGTCACTGCGATCAATTCATCAATCGGAAGGTCCTGATATGGAGCTTCGATCTCTCCAATACGAAGTACACGTCCAGCTACCTTGATTCCAAATTCGGCCAGGAATTGACGTGCAATGGCACCACATGCCACACGTACCGTTGTCTCACGTGCACTGGAGCGCTCCAGTACGTTACGCAAGTCTTTGAGATTATACTTGAGTCCACCGTTCAGATCAGCGTGTCCGGGACGAGGACGATGAACGCGACGTTTCTCTTCGTCACTGCCTTCGATCGGCTCAATATTCATAATATTCTGCCAATGTTTCCAGTCGTTATTTTGAACAACCAGCGCTACCGGAGCACCTGTTGTATATCCGTGACGGATACCACCAACGAAATTCGCCTGATCTTTCTCGATCTGCATCCGGCGTCCACGACCATATCCCTTTTGGCGGCGGTGAAGCTGGAAATTCAGTTCTTCAAAATCAATCGTCAAATTACTTGGCAATCCTTCAATAATAGCGGTCAATTGGGGTCCGTGCGTCTCCCCTGCGGTTAAATAGCGTAAACTCATAATACGTTCCCCCTTTAAACTGTTAAACTTCACATTGCTAAAATCCCATAATTTCTTTGCTTATTATAGTATAGCTGACCGGCTTTGACAAGAAAGTCGGCTCTTTCTTGTACTTGGTATACAAATAACCGCCTGAACACATGTACATGTGCTTCAGACGGCTGAACAACCATTATCATTATTTTTTCCGATAGAAAAATGTTTCTGCTGTCTCCAGACCATATTGTCCCGGGGAGAAGATCTGCTCCGTACTGCCCACAAATAAAATACCGCCTGGACGCAAACTTGCTGCAAATTTGTGATACAACAGGTTTTTGGCTTCCTCGGTAAAATAGATCATGACATTTCGGCACACAATCAGGTCGTACCCATCGTCAAAACGGTCCACCAGCAAATTTTGTTTCATGAACTTGATCGAATTTTTGAGTTGCTCATCAATACGGTATACCAAGCCATCCTGCTTGAAGTAACGGTTCGCCGTTTCCTTTGGCACATCCTTAAGTGAGCGTTCCATATAACGCCCTTCTTTGGCTTTGGCCAATGCACCTTCATCCAGATCACTTGCCGTAATCGAGCTGTCCTTCAAAATGCCCATCGTGTCCAAAATCATGGCGAGTGTGTAAGGTTCTTCACCTGTTGAACAGGCTGCACTCCAGACTTTGACACGACGCTTGGACCCCAGCAGTTCAGGCAGGATCTCGTCCCGCAGTACTTCCCAACGATTGGGATTACGCCAGAATTCCGACACGTTAATGGTCATGCGATCAAGGAACTCGTAGAACAATGATTTATCTTTCTGCATAGCATCAAAAAAGTTAGAAAATGTATGAAACCCGTTTTTGTTGCGAAGTGTGGTCAGCCTTCTTTTCATCTGGCCTTCCTTGTATTGAGCAAGATCAATGCCTGTGCTCTCTTTGATTTTACGAATGAATCCGGTGTAATCCGGGTCTAGTAGTTGTTCTTGCTCCAGCATCGTGTATCACCCTTTTGGCTAATAATTACAACCAGGCTGCGATGCTCTTGTCGTATACCACCAGTTCATCTGAAGCAAAGAAATTTGCTGCTTCACGGGAAGCACTTTCCGGTGAATCTGCTCCGTGAATCAGATTATGTGGTGTGTGGCTGGCGAAGTCTCCGCGAATGGTACCCGGAGCTGCTTCCTTCACATTGGTTTTTCCGATGACAATGCGCGCAAGCGCCACAATATCGTCCCCTTCCCACACCATGGCAAATACAGGCCCAGATGTGATAAAACGAACCAAATCATCGAAAAACGGTTTGCCCTCATGTTCAGCATAATGGCGTTTTGCCTGATCCTCAGACATCTGCACCAATTTGCCTGCCACCAACTTAAATCCTTTGTCTTCCAGACGGCTAATAATTCGACCGATCAATCCACGCTGCACACCATCCGGCTTCACCATCAAAAATGTACGATCCATCAGCTCACTCCTCACTCACGGTTCAAAGTTAATCACTATGTAAACGCAATCCCTCTGATTGTAACATACATGTCCAAATCCTCCCAATGAGGAATATCACAAGTCTGTTCATCTTTGGGTATGAGCGATCTGAGAGTTGAAGGTCATACAACAATTAATGCGTACGTTTAACCACAAAATGAGCGATATCACGCAGGTTTTTGGTCGTCTTGATGTTAGGTAGCTGATCGAGAGCATCGAGCGCTTTCTTCATATATCGGTCAGCAAGGGCTTCTGCTTTAGCGATTCCTTGACTTTGGCGAATCATTCCAATTGCATCCGATGCACTTGCCCGTCCTTCTTCATGCTGGACACGGGAAATCTCCTTAAGCAAAGGTTCCCGCAGATCGGATTCTTCTAGGGCATAAAGTACAGGAAGAGTAATATTTCCTTGCTTCATATCACTGCCTGGTGGCTTGCCAAGTTGTTTCTCGGTACCTACCAGATCAAGTACATCATCTTGAATCTGGAAAGCCATCCCCACATTGTATCCGTACGTATACAGCAGGGAAGATACATGCTCAGGCGCGCGTGTGGCCAATGCCCCTAACTGACAGCTAACCGCAATCAGAAGTGCTGTTTTACGGCGAATCCGCAGCAGATAGTTACGAACACTTTGTCCCGTATTGAAAAAATCGCGAATTTGCTCCATTTCACCAATGGACATCTGTACCATGGCTTTAGCAAGAATACGATGAATAGCTGGATCGGATAATCCGGCAGTCATTTCAAGTGCCTTACCGTAGATATAGTCTCCAGTGTACATGGCAATCCGATTATCCCATTTTGACTTCACCGTGGGTTTGCCTCGGCGTGTCTCCGCATTATCAATAACATCATCGTGAACGAGGGATGCCGAATGTATGAGTTCCAGCGGAACCGCAACCAGCTTCAGACGTTCAATGTCGTATGTACCAAATTTCCCACCAAGTAACACAAAAACGGGCCGCAACCGTTTTCCTCCTGCTTTGAGCAAATGAAGTGACGTTTCACTCAGCAGCTTCTGTTCTCCTCGAACACTGCGATACAACTCTTTCTCAATGTAATCCATGTCCTTTTTTAACAACCCGAAAATATCCAATAGTTTCATTCGTTCACCCGTATCAGCGTATTGTCAGTCCATAAATTCATGCTTACCTTCCCCTCCAGCAAGTCGGGCCTGCAGGCATTACGAAAAACCCGGCTTACCGTTCTTGCTTGTGTTTTTCTATAAGGTAATCTAACGTATTTTTCTTCTCCGAATGTCATAGCCGACACCCGGAAATTAAACTCTGCGACTTGTTCTGAAACAAAATACAGAAGTTGCCGGAGCATGGGTCAAGACTGTGGTTCATGAAGACTCACCATCAGCACTCACCAATACCCCGGGATTCGTGGGACAAATAAACCGAGCAACACTTTGGCAAAAAACAGCCTTGTATCGAACTCAGTCGTTATCCCCGTTCATCCGGTTCTCCCCATCTTGTAAACAGTTGATGTGGGATGCGCAAGCTATCCAGCACTTTCCCCACCAAAAACAGAATCAACTCATCCATAGTTTGAGGTTTGTAATAAAAAGCAGGCATAGCCGGTATCATTCGTACACCAAGACGAGAAAGCTTCAGCATGTTCTCCAGATGGATTGCATGAAGAGGCGTCTCACGTGGTACGAGGATCAATGTTCTTCCCTCTTTCATCATAACATCGGCTGCGCGAGACATCAGATTATCCGACGATCCCTGCGCGATGGACGAAAGAGTTCCCATCGAACATGGCATGATAATCATGCCGTCGGCCAGATAAGAACCACTTGCAATGGAGGCCCCTATATCACTCACAGGATGATAGATCAGAGAACCGGCACGGTTGCCGAATTTTTCTTCCAGCACCGTGTCCCGATTCGTCACATCCCAGTCCAATTCTTCTTTCAGTACACGCCACCCTGCATTGGATATGACCAGATGAACGTTATATTCCAAATCAAGCAGCGTTTCAATTAATCGAATGCCATATATGCTGCCACTCGCTCCGGTAATTCCGACAACCAGTCGTTTATTGTCCGGCTGCTGTACCATTTATTTCACCGCCAGATCAATCAAAGTGAAAGTAAATACGATTATACTAAGCAAACTGTTCATGGTAAAAAACGCCGTTTGAACACGGCTCATATCATTAGGCGATACAATATAGTGTTGATAGAACAGAATTCCATACGTCACCAACATGCCTGCGCCATACCACCAGCTCAGATCTGTCATCAACAATAACGCAAGAAAACCAATTGCAGTAATCACATGGAAGAACTTAGCGATCTGCAAGGATTTAACCAGCCCAAAACGGGAAGGTATGGAGTGAAGACCCTCTCCCTGATCAAATTCCAGATCCTGACATGCATAGATAATATCAAAGCCCGCTGTCCAGAACACAATCGTAACGTACAGCACAATCGCTGTCCAATCCATCGTTCCTGTTACAGCTACCCAGCCACCAAGAGGTGCCAAACCAATCGTCATTCCGAGAACGACGTGGCATAACCATGTGAATCGTTTGGTATACGAATACAGTACCAACATAAACACAGCAATAGGCAACAGCTGCATGGATAATACATTAAGATTGGATGAGGCCCAGAATAACAATATAAATGAGATAATGACAAATATAACAACTTCCCCATTTTTCAACAGTCCTGCCGGGATGGCTCTCATCGCGGTACGCGGGTTTTTACCATCAATCGCTTGGTCAATAATTCGGTTCAAACCAAAAGCCGCACTACGTGCGCCGACCATCGCAAGCAATACCCACATGATCTGCATCCAGCTTGGGAAGGTATCATTCACTACCATGGAGCCGAGAATGGCCCCCATAAATGCAAAAGGTAAAGCAAAAAGCGTGTGTTCAATCTTGATCATTTCTAAAAAGATGCGAATTTTCCTAAACATGCTGATTCTCCTTGGTTCCAATATGCAGTGCCGCGATACCTCCGGTCAGAGGGTAGGCCTGCACTTGTTGTAATCCAGTTTCTGCAAAAATGTCTGCCAGTTCCTGCCTTCCCGGAAAAATGGCCAGTGAGTCCGGTAGCCATTTGTACTGCTCAAAACTTTTAGCAAACACTTTGGCAAGATTCGGTAAAACCTTCTCAAAATAAAAATAATAAATGCCTTTGAACGGCTGCCATGTTGGCTTGGACAATTCCAGGCACACAACCATACCGCCCGGTTTGACCACACGTTTCATTTCAGACAACACTTGTCTGAGATCAGGTACATTACGCAGCCCGAACCCGATCGTCACATAATCAAATGAATTGTCTTCAAAAGGAAGTGACATGGCATTTCCCTGTGTCAAGGTAATCTGCTTTTGACGTTGCACCGCATTGATCTTTGTCTGGCCGACCTCCAGCATGTTGCTACTGAAATCAAGTCCGTGCATGTGCCCCGTTTCACTTGCCTCTGCCATAGCAAGTGTCCAGTCACATGTGCCGCAGCACAAATCAAGACCGGTATCGCCTTTGGACATATTCATCTTTTTCATGGTGAATTTACGCCAAGCTTTATGCCTGCGGAAACTTAGAATATCATTCATGACATCATATTTTCCGGCTATACTCTGAAAAACCGAATGGACATATTCTTCTTTCGGTTTGGTCTCTCCGCTCCCCATTCGTCTGTCTCCCCCTCAATCTTCCCTTACTGCCGCATGTGAAGGCTGCAAATATGCCAAGTAAGGCTCTAGAATTGCATGTATCTCCTGCAAGCCCATCCGCCCTTCCTCGTCTTGCAACAACAGTTGAATGCGGTGTGTACACTCGCGAAGCTTGTCCAGCAAAACCTCGCCAACCCTATGCTTCAGCACCATAGCGTTCCATGCACGTGCATCCGGTTCAGACTGACGCAACACATTGCGCTCATCGTCATTACCATGCTCGTATATGTGCCAATATGCATAGCTGTGAAGATATTGTTTCGCGTCATTCATCCGCTTCAGTTCTTCCACGATCGTTTCGCAGGAGCTGAATTCAGTCAACAGGCTGTTCCATAAGGACTCTTCGTTATGTTGAATCATGCCTGTAAATGAAAGAAACAGCTGCATCCTCAGCTGTACCGTTTCACGCAAGTATTCATCAGCCGAAACGAGAAGCTTCTTCATCCGTTCATACAGCGTCATCTTGCGTGCGTTCACTCCGGATACAGCACCACTGAGTTTGCCAATCATTTCAATTCTGCCCGCTTGGGCAAGCAATTGATAAAAACGGCTACTTAAATAATCCCCGGCGAGTACATTCAACTGGCGTGAACGCATCTCCTGCTCTCTACGCTCACCGGAAATGGTATCGATTCGATCATGCGTATCCATGGCCAACTGAACGAGCGAAGTTGCAAGAGCATATAACTCTTGATGCACCTTTTCGTCTGTGCGGCCTACAAATACCTGCAACAGACGTGCCCGGCTATCCGGAAATGATGGGATTTCCGTATGTTGTCGAATCATGTCGTAATCCGTATATTTCTTTGCTAGTTGGGGTACGCGATATGAATTCATTCTCAGCCTCCGAGCCTTAACATTGTTAAACCATTTCTGCACTACAATCTTATATATTATAGCATATGTTGAACGGGCACGCACTGAATCCTGCTATTCTATTACCCCTGACTTGTCATTTCGAATTGCTTCTTCCAGAGTTCGGTCTCCATCAAATGAAACCAGTCCTTCAATTCATCTGAAAAGGCCGCACTTTTCCAGTTCCGTAATGTTTCAATCGCATACAGAGGCCACTCTCCACGCCGAATATCAGCAGCAAGCAACAGATGACGTTTATGCATCCATTCATCTTCTGCCATCACACGCAGCAGCACCTGATCCACGTTATCCAGAGTACGAAAGCCCAGATCCGCCACAGCTGCCATGTTCTCATATATTTCAGTGTAACTTGTACCCGTTCCTTTAACTTTGAGGTCCAGCGTCAAAATGGACTGTTTCCATTCCACTCTTGCAATGGGAGTTGATAGTTGCATGGAGCTTAGCACATCAACCAGATTGTCATTCGTTAGCTGAACCGGATGATGTGATGCAGAGGCAGGTTGTACGTTTTCCCCGCCCCATGTACGCATATGTAAGGTTTGTATCGCAACAAGCAGAAAGACCGCCGCAACCGTTGCCAGCATTGAAGCAGTAACAATCATCCGCGGATTCATATACGCCTCCTTGCCTTTACCTGTTAGTGTAGTCTGTCCGGTAAAGGCTCATACCTCATTGTACAATGAAAAAAAGCAGGCTATGCCTGCAATCTTCATTTGATTGTATTCAATCTGTCCATTACTCCGATTCTATCTGTCCATGCTTGGTAATCAGCGTGGCTTTGCCCCGGATTTTAATAGCTGAAGTATGGGTGGTAAATTGGGCAAACATCACTTCACCCTTGTCCAATTTCTCGGTGTGGTGAAAACGTGTATCCTGACCTCGGGTTAATCCGATCACCTGGACACCATTTTCCTCTGCCTTAATTACAATATAATCATTGCCGGTTGGATGATCCATCACGCATGTCCCCTTCTTTAGTTCGATAGCGTTAATGATGATTAAGATTGTTTCATTTGTCAACCTGCGCCTTATACGAATGAACCGCAAGAATCGGCGACCCTCCGGTCATACTACAGTTGTACAGCCACAGAAAGGAGAATCTGCATGAAGTACACCCCTGCCGCACTTACAGACGAGCATATTCATCAGTTAAAAGAAATCGAACAGCATCTGTCTGAAGCTGCTGGCGAAGATCTGATTCTGGTTGCTTATACCGGGCAACCGGATGATCCTGAGCACTCGGATAGCCGCAAGAATCATCGTTAAAGGGCAAAAGAAAAGGCCGTGAACAAGTCACGGTCTTTTTGTCGACATATGGAATATGTAGAAATCTTATTTAATTCCGTCTTTGAGCGCTTTACCTGGTTTGAATGCAGGAATTTTGCTCGCAGGAATTTCGATTTCTTCACCTGTTTGCGGGTTGCGTCCTTTACGTGCAGAGCGCTCGCGAACTTCGAAGTTCCCAAAACCAACCAATTGTACTTTATCTCCGCTTTGAAGAGCCTCAGAGATTGCTTCGAATACGGCATCAACCGCTTTCGTTACATCTTTCTTGGACAATTCAGTCGCTTCAGATACGTGTGTAATCAAGTCTGATTTGTTCATTTGTTTTTCACCTCCTGTATCAATGTCCTGAATGTTATACTGTGTTTCCGTTTTATAGCGAAATATACGTTCATACGCAAAAAATCTACGTACATCTTGAGCGCTGAACACAAATCTCCGCCTGCGGTCAACAGTCATTTTCGGCAGAATGTCGTCTGAAACCACGGGCATTTCAGACGCCGAACAAATTTCATACTAATACAGACAGCCCACAATTTCAAGTCCGGTTGCGGTTTAAGACGTAAAATGTAACCGCCAGGGCAAGCACGAGAACCCCACCTTTTACAATATCATGTGTGAAATACTGTACGTTCATCATCGTTAAACCGTTCACAAGTACACCAATCAGAACCGAACCGATGAAGGTTCCGATGACATTTGGTTTACCCGCACCAAACACAGAGAAACCGACAAATACTGCAGCTACGGATTCCATTAACAACGGTGATCCCGCATCAATTTGCCCAGATCCTACTTTGGAAGCATAGATGATCCCCCCGATTGCTGCAAACACTCCAGCGGCTACATAGGCGAGTGTACGCACCTTTTTCACCTTGATTCCAGACAACCGTGCAGCTTCCTCATTACCGCCTGTAATGTACATCTGGCGACCATATTTCGTATACGTCAAAAAGATATGCACACCTATTACCGCAATAAGTAGCATGATTACCGATATCGGCATACCAAGCCATTTACCCTGCCCTATTAGCAGGAATGTCGGATCCATCTCTCCCGCAGCTTTGCTCCCGTCAGGGAACTGCATGTGATTGTAAATGGTATATCCCTGTGCATACGTTTTGTGAATACCTCCGATGATGTACATCGTGGCAAGGGTTGCGAGTAAATCCGGAATACGTAATTTTACAATGAGCAAAGCGTTCAGTAAACCAATAACAGCGCCAATGATTAGTGGCACAATAATTACAATTGCCAGTGGTTGTTGATACCAAATCATTAACGAAGCAGTAACGACGGTAGTCAATGAGACAGTCGCCCCAACCGAGAGATCGAATCCATCAACAATGAGAGATAACGTAACACCGATCGCTACAAACGTAACGATAGAGATAGAGCCCAAAATATCGGTCAAGTTACTGTACGTAAAGAAATAAGGCAATTTAATGCCAAAAAATGCGATAACACCTATGATGACTATAATCGCCCCGTAACGGAACGCAAAATCCAGTGATTTATCCTTCATGATTGCACCTCTTGTCCACCGCTTGCATAGTATAGCAGCTGTTCTTGATTAGTCTCGCCACGTTTGAACTCTTTCACGATAACACCCTCGCACATGACAGCGATTCGGTCGCCAATTCCCAGGCCTTCATCCAGTTCACAGGTGAAATAGATGACACCCTTGCCGGCCAAAGCCAGTTCATTGATGATGCGGAAAATGTCACTTTTCGCCCCAATATCTACGCCTTTGGTTGGCTCATCAAATATAAATACGTCGGCATCCGCATTAAGCCATTTACCAATGGCTACCTTCTGCTGATTACCACCGCTTAGATATTTCACTTCCTGCTTCACTGACGATGTTTTAATTCCAAGCTGTTTCACCAATGACTCCGCATTCAGACGTTCCCGTTTGCGGCTTATGAAACCTAATGTACTGAGACGGCTTAGCAAAGGCAGACTTAGATTCCGTTCCACGTTCTCCTGAATCAGGATTCCTTGTTTACGTCGCTCCTCCGGTACAGAAACAATCCCCAGAGCCGCCGCATCCGCAGGCTGAGACAGGCGGAGATTACGGTTGTTAAGTCGGATCTCGCCTCCCTCCAGCCGATCCGCACCAATCAGCAAACGAGAGCTTTCCGTTTTACCCGCGCCTACCAGACCTACCACAGCGAGGACTTCACCTCGGCGTACAGAGAGGTCAACACCTTTGACCTTCACTCCACGACGAAGCCCACGTGCCTCCAATAACAGCTCCCCCACGGGCGCTTCCGTCTTCGGAAACTCTTCTTCGAATGGTTTGCCAAGCATCTGTGTGACCAAGTCGTTAATTGTCAGTCCTTTTGCTTCACCAGTAAATACATGTTGCCCATCTCTCATAACCGTAACGCGATCACAGTGACCCGTCACTTCAGCAAGACGATGGGTAATGAAAATGCAGGCTACGCCCCGTTCCTTCAACAGATGAACAATCCGGAAAAATGCATCCGTTTCTTCCTGGCTCAGCGGTGCAGTAGGTTCGTCAAAAATGATAACCTTGGCATCCTGAATTAAAATCCGTGCCAGCAGTATCATCTGTTTTTCTGCAAGCGTCAGATCGGCCACTTTTTGGTGAACGGATATGTCCGCCCCTAATTGTTTCAACGCCTCAACTGCACGCTGTTGCAGCTTTCGCGGACTTTTCCACCAACCCCCGGCAGATGAAGCCAGCTGATCCAACATGATGTTCTCCGCAGCCGTCAGCTGTGGCACCAGTGCCGCATCCACTTCCTGATAGACACAGTGAATCCCACTTGCCTTCGCGTCTCCCGGAGAACTTAAATGAAGCGCTTGTCCACTCAACTGAATCGTACCCTGATCCAATGGATAGGCACCCGACAGAATCTTCATTAACGTGCTCTTACCGGCACCATTGGCACCCAGCAGCGCATGAATCTCCCCACCTTTTACAGAGAAATCCACATCCTTCAGTGCAGGAATACCTGAAAACTGCTTGTGGATATGTTCCATATGAAGCAGAATTGGTGCAGTGCTCATGATGTTAACCTCCAATCGTTCCCTTCCGGGAGCATCCCTTTTTTCATCCAGACAACACATATCTTCATTTATGTTTGAAAAAGCGCGCCTTGCGGCGCGCTTCCCATACGCTGCTTATTTAGCAGTAATTCCGTATTCGCTCATCCAGTCCTTGATTCCTTGTGTGCTGCCACCCCAACCTTCAACGAACTCTGACAGCTCAGAAGTGGAGATTTGTTTATCTGGCAGAGCTTCACGTTGAACATAGACCGGGTTAAGAACAACTGCATCTTCCGTCTCGTCCCCGTTCAGTTTTTGATAAGCATAACGTACCTGGACGCGACCAATATCCGTTGGATCAACAGCCGCAGAAGCAACCCAAGGATTTTTCGGGTCCTGAATCATTTGCAGGTCCTCGTCACTCATATCAATACCATACACTTTGATCTCATCACGTCCAGCTTGTTGAATCGCACGCGCTGCACCTTTGGCGAACTCATCCCATGCAGTCCATACAGCTGTAATCTCACCTTTTGGATACTGCTTGAGAATAGCTTCCATTTTGGCTTGAGTATCCAGCGCCGGGTTCTGTGCAGAACCAAATGTAGCTATTTCCTTGATGTCCGGATTTGCTTTCATGAATTCACCGTATGCAATCTGACGGCGTTCCATCGGTGCGAAACCAGCTACCCATACTTTGACAATATTGCCTTGTCCATTGATATCTTTTTTCATTTGCTCCAGCGTCAGCTCAGCCATCTTCTGGTCATCCTGCGACAGGACTGTGGCTCCCGGAACACTGATAGCTGCGTCAAACACGACCACTGGAATATTCTGTTCTACTGCCTTCTTCACGCCTGGCTCTAATAGGGAATCCCCATGATCCGTGAGAATGGCATCGAATTTTTGGTTAATAGCGCTATCAAGCAAGGATACCATCTTTGCTTTGTCATTATCGGCAACAAACGTTGTCAGTTCTCCACCGAATTTTTCGATTTCTTCTTTTACACCCTGTACATATTGCTGCGAGAAAGTACCTGTATTGAATTCCATAATAAGTGCGATCCGTTTTCCGCTTAGTGGGCCTGTGACTGCTTCTGTTTTTGGTGTATCATCTGATGCACCCGAAGCCGGAGTGGCTGCCGGTTCTTTTTTGATTCCGCAAGCGGACAGCGCCAATGTAAATACTAATAACACACTCAACCATAGCCATTTTGTCTCTCTTCTTTTCATTTCTGTATCCCCCTGTCCAATCTCTGTGATCTCGATCACAATAGTTGAATATTAATATAACGGCTAATCCCTAGTATGTAAATGGGTTTTAGCAATTTAAAGCTAAAACTCGCTAAGTTTTTTCGAAAGCACTATTCTTCCTATCCATTTCATCCAAAATAAAGAAATCACATAAAAAAGACCGCGAGGGGATGCCCCTTACGGTCTTTTGATGTTTTACAGAATGATAGCGATCAAGCCACCTGAACCTTCGTTAATGATTCTTCCCAGCGTCTCTTGCAGTTTGTATCTTGCATTATCCGGCATCATGGCAATCTTGCCCTGAATCCCTTCTCGCACAATAGAGTGCAGAGAACGACCAAACATGTCTGAATCCCATACCTTGATCGGATCGTTTTCGAAGTCCTGCATCAGGTATCTCACCAGTTCCTCACTTTGCTTCTCCGTGCCGATGATTGGAGCGAACTCCGATTCCACATCAACCCGGATCATGTGAATAGACGGTGCCGTTGCTTTCAGACGTACACCAAATTTGGTACCCTGACGAATGAGCTCAGGTTCATCCAGAGCCATCTCGGCAAGAGATGGAGCAGCAATGCCGTATCCGGTCGTTTTGACCATCTCCAGCGCTTCTGCAAAGCGGTCATATTCTCTCTTCGCATGCGAGAATTCCTGCATCAATTGCAGCAGATGATCCTTACCACGAATCTCGATGCCAACCACTTCCACGAGAATCTGATCATACAGTTCATCCGGCGCATACAGGTCAATTTCGGCTACGCCCTGCCCCATATTCATGCCACTCAGGCCTGCGCGATCGATGAATTCATATTCCATGAACTGAGCGACAACCCGATCCACATCACGAAGTCTGCGAATATCCTTAACGGTATCCCGTACGGAATTTTCGTAGTTGCTACGCAGCCAGTGAGTCTCGTTGAGTACCATAACCCAGCTCGGCAAGTTCACATTCACTTCATGCACAGGGAACTCATAGAGCACTTCACGAAGTACACCCGTCACATCATCTTCCGTCATGGTCGCAGCACTGAGTGTCATCACCGGAATGTCGTATTTGGCAGCAAGCTCACTACGCAATTGCAGGGCTTCTTCACTGCGTGGGCGAGTGGAGTTGATGACCAGGACAAACGGTTTACCCACTTCTTTTAATTCCGCAATAACCCGTTCTTCGGATTCCACATAGGAACTGCGGGCAATTTCGGCAATGGTGCCATCTGTTGTGACCACAACACCCAGTGTGGAATGCTCCTGAATGACTTTGCGAGTACCAATCTCTGCGGCTTCCTGAAACGGAATTGGCTCTTCGAACCAAGGTGTGGAGATCATGCGCGGACCATTCTCATCCTCGTACCCCTTGGCTCCTTCCACCGCGTAACCCACACAATCCACCAAACGTACATTGACATCCAGCCCTTCGGCCACCTTGATCTGGACTGCGTTATTCGGTACAAATTTTGGCTCGGTTGTCATGATGGTTTTGCCTGCTGCACTTTGTGGAAGTTCATCCACTGCACGGGCACGATCAGCCTCGCTTGCGATGTTAGGCAATACGATCGTTTCCATGAATCGTTTAATAAATGTTGATTTTCCCGTCCGGACTGCGCCGACAACCCCGAGATAAATATCCCCTCCGGTCCGCTCAGCTATGTCCTTAAAAATGTCCACTTTCTCCAATGAAATCCCCTCCCTAAATTACTCCGAAGGAAAAATGCTAAAGAGCATCCGCTTCGTTTTTTCAATCAGAAGACTGAAATCCCTGCAACGGTAGAGCCGCCTTTGTGAGTGCCCGGAAGTCGTCCGCCGCCGAACGTTGCATTCTGATGAAACCGGCGAGAGCGGCGTTAACTCGTACATGCAATTGGACTAGTATCATCTTATGTATCCGTATGCGGCAATATGACGCGTATTTTTGTTTTTTTATCTTAAGGTGATGACATTAGGAGAATCCCCCGATCTCGGACTGCGCGTCTTTATTTCAATCTACTTTATGTGATCCGTGAAGCTTTTATGACGGTTATTGCTCATACTGACAAAAGAAAAAAGAGATATCCCTTATTTGGAATATCTCTTTTTGAACCATTAGAGCCATGGTGGTTATACAGCTAAATCATTTGAATTGCAACCATGCTTATTTTATTGGCTGGGCAACCGGCGCATTATTTTTCCAAGCGTAGAAAACGGATTTTACAGGTACGAAGTAGGAGTGTTCCACCAGCAAATCCCGAACATCTTCAGTCTCTGCTGGAGACATGTCAGACTTTTCCACTGCCTGCATAATGTCAAAAGCATAATCAACATAGACCTTGCCTTCGTCATCCATCATAAAAGGTAACGCCTGACCTGAATATACACTATTCAACGTTATGGAAGGTGTGCCCGCCTGTGCAGCCTGCTCCATATCCACAGCATATAACCCCGGATACAGTTCTTCCCCACTTGGCAACTTATTGTTATGTACGGACTTATATTGATTAACCATTCGTTGCACATCATTCACTTTCTGTACGGTTAGAAGATCCATCACTTTAACGGTTGGATTCACTTCTTCATCCTGAATAAGGAAGTAAGCGCTCCCACCACTTTCAAAAGCAGTCCCCGGTATTTCATCCAGATACCCCAGTTGTTTCAACTTGGGCAGATCCACTCTGAACTTTTCATATTTTGGCGTTTCCATATCTGCATTAATGATTGGCAAAATCCCCTCATCTTGCTGGAATGCCTCTACCGCACTCTGGATACGGCTCACGCTTTCCCGATAGGCTATCTTAGGGTCTGAATTACTCTGGGATGGATACATACAACCACTTGCTGTAAAAGCAAACAACAGGAATAACAGCAGACCGTCCGTCTGATGTTTCAGACGCTGCCGTCTGCTTCCTTCCACACATTTTGGCTTGTTCCTAATCATTTCTGTCCTCCTTGAATAACTCATTAGAGAATCAATTTCATAACGCTTAGAACCAGTCGTCTTCCTGTTGTTGACGTTCCAGTTGTTTCCGAATGGCTGCCTTCAGCGGGTCCTCTGGAACATGAACCGATAGAGATCCACACACCTTGGCCTGACAGGAGAGTCGTGTACCTGCTTCCAACAATGAACCCAGCTTGCGCTTTTCTGCATCTGTTGGTGGATACAGTTCCGCCCGATGTTCTTCATCCACGTTCACTTTGCACATCAGGCAAGCCGCTTTGCCATCACATCGGGTCGTAATCTTGACTCCAGCACGTCGTGCTGCATGCAAAAGTGTCACCCCTGGTTTGAGTGCTATCGATTTGTTCATAGGTAAAAAAGTAACTTTATAGTCCATCATTTTCCTCCCTCAACCTACTGGGGCCATGTAAAGCCAACAAGCTCTTCCACTTCGGCTCTGAAGCGACTTGTCCATACATTCTGTTGACTTAAAAGCATCATTATAGGTTGATGTGCATCTGGCTGCTCGCGCATCTGTTTAGCAATGGGGACATAACGATCTTCACGACCTCGTAGCAGATTAAACAACAGCTCATGCGCAAGCGGCATCAGTCGCAGAGGATATGAACCCACTTGTGCTACTGGTGCATGCGGAGCAAGTACATGTTCAATCTCGATGCGGTACCAACTTTTGCGAGCCCATATTTCGAAACCACCAACCAGTTCCAGCGCACATTCACCCACCTGATAGTGGCTCAGCAGAGAAGCATACGGTCCCGTCTTGTCCACTGTAGGCTCGTCAAGCATTTCCCCTGGAGCGCTACGGTGAAGTCCTTTAGCAGCAGCGACATCCGCATAGATATCAATATCTCTCGGAGCCTGTTGCAACTCCACCCCTTGAAGCAGCAACCCACAACTTCCTCCAAGTAACCATGTCTGCGGCTGTGTGTTCCAGGCTTTGGCCGTTTCCAGCAAAGCCGCGTGTAATTCCGGATAACGCTCTGTCCGACCCTCCGTATCATGCGGCCCCATAGGCTCACACTCCCCTCATCCGTGTTCATTGTGTCAGTTCTTATGATGTGCTTATGCGGATGTTATCTTTCAGGTTGGGAAATCAGGTCAGAGAAGCGATTCCACCGAAAAAGCCAATCAGCATAATCAAAAATGCAATCAGAGAAAGAATCCCCCGTACAATACCTTTTGTTTTGGCACGAGCAAACGTAATCAGGAATACAGATAGTCCCATAATGAGGATGGCCACCAATGACAGCCACATCTTGTCCATTGCGCTCATAATCCAGCAGTCTCCCCTTCAGTCCGATATTCATCACTGACACTGTGACAATTGCAACCATTATAACACGAAATTCAGCTCAACTTTCCAAAAAAAAGACAAAAAAGCAAGCCGGCAGAAGCCGACTCGTCTTTTTGTCTTACTGGATCACCTGTACATGCAGGTGTGATCTATTATTTTTTCATCATCATTTTCATTAACGATTCCATACTGCTCGGATTCAATCCGCTTTTCTTGACCGCACTCACAATATCCTTAACCGTATCCTCAGATACCGGAACTTTCGCCATGGCGGATACTTGTTTGATCAACTGGCGCAACTGAGCTTCATTCTGAATCGTCGTTGGTTTCACCGTGCTTGCCAATTTCTTAACGGCACCTTCAGTTATCGTTTTACCCGTTTTCTTGTTGATTGCATTCAGTGCATCTTTGGAAATGTTGTTACCCATTCGTCTCCCCTCCTCCGGCAATACTCATGTGTATAGTATGAGTCTGCTACAGAAAAGGTGAATAAGCTTCTTATTTCACAAGGTACCCTTAGGCTGATTACAATCAGGAATGCCATTGCTCCCAGGTTTCAAGTTTCATGACTTCCATCTCAGTCTTCGGGTCACGTCCCATCAAGGCTTCAACCGCATCACGCGGCTGTCTCTCCTGGAATAAAACGTGATATAACTGATCCGCAATTGGCATTTGCACACCGTATTTTTGTGAGATGAAATAGGCAGCTTGCGTAGTTCGAATGCCTTCTACCACCATGCCCATGGACTTCAGTACATCATCCAGCTTCTGTCCCTGACCCAACATTGAACCTGCTCTCCAGTTCCGACTGTGCTGACTTGTAGCCGTTACAACCAGATCCCCGATTCCGGCAAGTCCCGAAAACGTTAGCGGATTTGCTCCCATCGCAACACCAATACGTGTGATCTCTGCCAGACCGCGTGTTAGCAAAGCGGCTTTGGCATTATCACCAAATTGAAGACCATCGGACATGCCTGCACCAAGAGCAATGATATTTTTGAATGCGCCCGCCAGCTCAACACCGATCATATCCCGATTCGTGTAAACCCGGAAATAGGCATTCATAAACAAAGCTTGGGCAGACTCGGCAGACGCCTTATCCAGTGAAGCTACAACCACTGTCGTTGGACAACGCTTCACCACTTCTTCCGCATGGCTTGGGCCAGAAAGAACAACAACACGTCCTTCTTCACATTCAAGCTCTTCTGAAATGACTGTGGACATCCGTTTGAGGCTTTCTGTCTCGAAACCTTTGGTTGCATGAATGACTAACATCTCAGGCTTGTAATAAGCCTTAAGCTGGTTCGTAACTGCACGCATGGCTGATGAAGGCGCAACAATTAACACAGCTATAGCGCCTTCCACCGCAGCTTCCATATCAGTTGTTGCTTGAATCCGTGGTGAAAGCTCCGCATCCGGAAGATAGCGTGTATTGGTGTGCTTGTTATTGATTTCGTTAGCCTGGTCTTCACCACGTGTCCACATCATCACATCCAACTGATTGGCAGCGAGTACACTGGCCAGAGCCGTTCCCCAGCTTCCAGCGACCAGAACAGCAACTTTTTTAGACAACTCGTTTACCCCCTCCAGGGTTTTTCGATCCCAATTTATTTTCCTGTCCTTTGGCGAGCTTCGCAATATTGGTACGATGTCTCCAGAACGCAAACAGACAAATAATCAGACTCCCCCAGAAGATATTCATTGAATATCCGGGTAATACCAAAATAAAGATGGGTGTAAATGCTACAAAAATCAGAGACCCCAATGAAACATAGCGTGTCAATACAATAGACAGAATGGCGATCACCCCAGCACATAACGCAGGTAGGAAAGCAAGACTCACCAGAACACCAATGGCTGTGGCAATGCCTTTTCCTCCACGAAAATGGAAGTAAAGCGGCCAGTTATGTCCTGCAATGGCTGCTATACCACTGAGTGCAGGAATCCAGGCAGAACCGTCACTCAGCCAGATTCCTATCCATACAGCTGCAACACCCTTAAGTACATCAAGTAACAGAACAGCAATTGCCGGTCCTTTACCCAAAATACGCAATGTATTGGTAGCTCCCGCGTTTCCGCTTCCGTGCTGACGAATATCGATCCCCCGTATCGCTTTGGCAAGGAGGACACTAAAGCTGATCGAACCGAGCAGATAACTCAGTACAATCGCTGCGATTTGTAAAATCACACACTTCTCCCCTAACTTTCGTCGGACTTCTTCCGAGTAAATATGCGAATTGGTGTTCCTTCGAAATCAAACGCTGCACGGATTTTATTCTCCAGATAGCGCTCATATGAGAAGTGCATCAACTCAGGGTCGTTCACAAAAATAACCATGGTCGGCGGTTTAACTGCAACCTGAGTCACATAGTTAATTCTCATTCTCCGTCCTTTATCTGTTGGCGGAGGATTAATCGCAACCGCATCAGACACCACATCGTTAAGCAGATGTGTCTGCACACGTAACGAGTGTTGCTCTGCTACACGTTGCACAACCGGCAACAGTTTTTGTAAGCGTTGTTTTGTGAGGGCTGACAAGAATACGACCGGAGCATAAGTCATAAACAGGAAGTGATCCCGAATTTTTCTCTCAAACTCTTTCATCGTTTTGTCATGCTTCTCTACCACGTCCCATTTGTTCACAACAAACAATGACGCTTTACCAGCTTCGAATGCATATCCTGCAATATGCTTGTCCTGTTCAATAATGCCTTCTTCACCATTAATGACAATCAGAACAACATCTGCACGCTCAATCGCACGCATAGCCCGCATTACACTGTATTTCTCAGTTGTTTCATATACTTTCCCACGCTTACGCATACCTGCTGTATCAATCAGCACGTAACGTTGGCCGTCTTTTTCAAAAGGTGTATCAATTGCATCCCGGGTCGTTCCAGCCACGTCACTTACAATGACACGTTCTTCACCCAGAATAGCGTTCACCAGTGAAGATTTACCCACATTAGGACGTCCGATCAGAGCTACACGAATGACATCTTCATCGTAAGTCTCTTCCTCAAGTTCTGGCAGCTTCTCCACAATTGCATCAAGCAAATCACCTACACCTGTACCGTGACTTCCGGATACGCCGATGGGATCACCGAAACCAAATCCATAAAACTCATAAATGAGCTCACTTCGTCCGATATTATCCACTTTGTTAACGGCTACAACAATAGGCTTGCCTGAGCGGTAGAGCATCTCTGCTACCTCTTCATCCGATTGCGTAATACCTGCTTTTGCATCACACATGAATACAATAACATCCGCTTCTTCAATAGCGAGCTCTGCTTGCATCCGAATCGATTTTAAGATTACATCTTCACCATCAATTTCGATACCACCTGTATCAATGATACTAAAGGGTTTACCGTTCCATTCACCGATTCCATATATGCGGTCACGGGTAATGCCCGGCTTGTCTTCCACAATGGCCAGTCTGTCGCCGATGATCCGATTGAAAATGGTGGATTTACCCACGTTCGGTCGTCCGACAATTGCCACAACGGGTCTTGCCATACATTCCACTCCTCCTGTCCATACTTACGATACTCATCATAGCAAAAAAGATATGTCTTGGCTAACGTTTCATGCCAAATTACTCGCAATAAAAACAATCGGCGAACCCGCCTGGGGCTCGCCGATCTTGCTTTTGTTATTCAGCAAAATATGCAGTATATAACTTAGAACCATGCATTGTTAACTTATTTGAATTTGCTGAGTTTGTCTCCAAACAGTTCGCCAAGCGTAGTGCTCATACCTTGATTGTTCAAGGAAACGTTTGGATTGTTGATTTCTTCACGCGGAGCGTTGTTTCTTGAAGGTCTTTCTGATTTTTGTGGTTGAGCTGGAGCTTCTTCTGTTTCTTTGATGCTCAAGCTTACACGTTGCTCAGAAGGGTTCATGTCCAAGATTTTAACTTGAACTTCTTGTCCTTCTTTCAGCACTTCATGAGGAGTGCCGATGTGTTTGTGGGAGATTTGCGAGATATGCACAAGTCCCTCAACACCAGGAGCGATTTCAACAAATGCACCGAAGTCTACCAGACGTTTTACAACACCTGTTACGATATCGCTGGAATTGAATTTTTCGCTTGCTGTTTCCCAAGGACCTGGTTGAACAGCTTTCATGCTCAGGCTGATTTTGCCTTTTTCAGGGTCAACTTTCAGCACTTTCACACTAACTTTATCACCTTCAGACAGTACGTCGGATGGTTTTTCAACGTGTGTCCAAGCCAGCTCGGATACGTGAACCAAACCGTCAACTCCGCCCACATCAACGAATGCACCGAATTGAGTCAAACGTTGTACTGTACCTTCGATCACTTGACCTTCTTGCAAACCAGCCATTACTGTAGCTTTGTTTGCTTCGAATTCTTGCTCCAGTACGTCTTTTTGGGAAAGGATCACTTTGTTGTTCTCACGGTCGATCTCTTTCACTTTAACACGCAGTGTGCGTCCTTTGTAGTCGCTGAAGTCTTCAACGAAATGGCGTTCAACCATGGAAGCCGGGATAAATCCACGTACGCCCACGTCTGCTACCAGACCGCCTTTAACAACATCACCTACAACAACTTCGAATACGTCTTGGTCTTCAAAATGCTTTTGCAATTGATCCCATGCGTTTTCGCTGTCGATTGCACGTTTGGACAGAACGAGTTTTTCTTTCTCGTCGTCGATGCTAAGAACTTTAGCTTCAACTTCTTGTCCAACTTCTACTGCGTCAGACGCGCTGTCAACATGTAATGAAGACAGTTCACGAATTGGAATGACACCGTCATATTTATATCCAATGCTCACATAGGCTTGGTTATCTTCCAATTTGACGATGGTTCCTTTTACGGTATCTCCTTTTTTCAAGGAAACGAATTGATCCAACTCATCTTGGGTTGCTTCTTGATTTTTCATTTCTTCCGACATGTCAAATACCCTCCTCAATTCAAAAACCCCATTATATTCAAACCTGCCTGTAGCAGAGTTCAAAACACTTTCATCACTGAGTGCTCAAGCTTTAGTCTCCCTCAAAAATATGGAAACATGCACTCAGCTACCGACGAAGCCATTACTTGCTTGGCACGCCCGTTTGCACCATTTCGTTAATCTTGGACATAATCTTTTCAGTCGCCTTCTCCAGAGCTTCTCCAGATGGGTCTTCCTTGAACTCGTCCAAACTTACTGGTGCTCCATATACAACTTTCATCTTACGAAAAACTTTGTAGTTACCGATAATAGCAGTAGGAATAACTGTAGCGCCACTGCGGAGAGCAAAACTCGCTGCCCCTTTTTTGCCGATACCTCCATCATTGTGACGGCTTCCCGAGGGGAAGATTCCAAGCACTTGACCATCACGCAAAATATTGAGTGAGGTTTTGATGGATTCCTTGCTGACACCTCCACGTTTAACGGGGAAAGCGCCCACGGCTTTAATAATTCGGCCGAGTACCGGAATTTCAAACAATTCGCTTTTGGCCATGAAACGCACCTGACGGCGAATTTTGATACCAACGGTTGGAGGATCGAAGTTACTAATATGATTGGAACATAAAAGTACGCCGCCTTCTTTCGGAATATTCTCCCGTCCAACGGCCTCCAAGCGGAAAAGAATGGTATAAATGATCCGCAGTAATGTGCTGCAAAATGTGTAAATCATAGACCGATCTCTCCTCTGACCATTGTGCAATAAGATACGATTTTGTCAACCACTTCATGAATGTTCATCTCCGTTGTATCAAGGACGATAGCATCCTCAGCACAACGCAATGGGGAAATTTCCCGATTCTCATCCAATCTGTCACGGGTGGCAATGTCTCGCTCCAGCTGTTGCAACGTCAGTCCTTCAGAGGGGTCCAGTTCTTTGAAGCGGCGAAGTGCACGCTCTTCGACACTGGCAGTCATGAAGATTTTCACTTCCGCATCGGGCAGTACTGTCGTTCCGATATCGCGTCCATCCATGACGACGCCCTTGCGCAAAGCCATTTGCCGCTGAGTATCCACTAATTGCGTACGCAGCCCCTCGATTTGCGCATATCGGGACACGATTCCCGTCACTTCACGGGAGCGGATTTCCGAGGTTACTTCTTCCCCATTACAGAACACTTTCTGTCCGTCGGGATCCGGTTGTAAATCAATGACCAGCTTTTGGGCTTCCTGAAGTACCTGTGCCACTTCTTCCGGCGCAATATCTTTCCGAAGCATGTGCAAGGTTACCGCACGGTACATTGCGCCTGTATCGACGTATACATACGCGAGCGCCTCTGCAACCAATCGGGCCACCGTGCTTTTCCCGGCACCGGCAGGTCCGTCAATTGCAACGTTCATTTTCCCGTTCTCTGATGTGTTCTGGCTTGCCAACGGGGCATTCCTCCTCAAACGATAAACCTCAATAAAAAAACAGGCATTGCCTGCATCGTGAAAATTATACCACACTCTACACATGGATGCAAAAACAGACAAATCAACGATGTTCGTAATCATTCATCGTTTGCACTTCAATTGGCGTTCCTTCCAGGCGGTCAATGGTGGTCAAATTCTTTTTGAAGCCTGGTACCAACAGCAGCAATTGATATACCACAAGCAGGATTAGAAGGACTGTAATCAGAATCGTAACCTTTCGTTCCATTCGCCTGGAGAAAACATAATAAAGTCGTTCATATCTGCGGGTTGCATGACGATGATTCATGGCAATGCCTCCGTTTTTTTCATTACGGTACCCGCAGTTCCTTCTTCTTATGCCACAACATTCCTATTTCGTACGATAGTCCAATTGTCGTTCGAAACAAAACTTGATAATTTTCTGGCGCTCCGAATCTGAAATCTGCACAAATTTCAGCATGCATAGCTGTCTGCCGGTTTCCAGGGTTTTGATCCGCACAACTTCAGCTTCAAAATTCACATGTTCAATGGTTGAATTCCGGTAGGGAACCAGCAACCAGCATTTCAGTTTTTGACCTTCAGCTATTGAAAATCCCGTTTCGCCGTAGATGGACAATCCACCGCCACCAATATCTTCAGTCAATCCGACGGCACGGGTCAGATCTTCACTTTGGATGGCCAATTCGAGGTTTGCATGAACACGAAGAAAGCTGCGCCGTTGTATTTTGGATATATCGCTCGGAAGCGGTTTGCCGATACGGACAAGACGGACCACATCTTCCTCAAATCCCGTGACATAGGTATTAAAATAATGCCGGACCCCATCCTCCGTAATATATGAAATGGACAATTCCTCTCCGAAAAAGAGCCTTTTCAGGCGGCTGCTTCCTTGTTGCATCGGGACCTCAATCAGAAAACTGCTGTCATCCATATCTGCAATGCGTGATTTGTACTCTTTGTGCTCCTCTTTTTCATCTGCAGAAGCAATCTGGATGTATAAAATTTCATTTATTTTAGGAAACAAGCTGTTCACCGCCACTTTATGTATTTATCTTCGTATGTACAAGGACTATTATACCATGACCTTTCTCACATTGAACAAGAAAAAACAGACCACATCGTGGTCTGCCGCAGTTATTCGCTCAACTTCAAATTCAGATTACCCATCGTTTTATGAGGTTGCATTGACCGGTTTGATCTCTTCAACCGCTTCTTCCATTCCTGTATTCGCATTAATGTATATCCGGTAACGAGAACCGTTAATTTTCCCTCCGAATTCATAACACAATACTTCTTTGCTGTAATCATTCTCAATCAAGGATTTTCGAACATAATTTTCTTCGAACTCCGAATTAAGCTTTTTCCGCGCCTGTTGCTCCGTAAGAGTTGCTTTCGGAATTTTGCGCTTGTCATTATGTTCGTAGACAAAGTCACTCGCCTGGAAGCCGGTTACTTCGCCTGTATCCAAACCTACACGAACTGACATTTTCTCAGGATAGATCAAGGTATCCCCTTGCTTACGCACATAAGTAAGGTTACCCAGATTACCATATTCATCGTAGTTTACAGCCTTCATATCCTTATAACCTTTGTTCATTAGAAATTGATCTGCTTTAGCCATGGCATTCTGACGAGACACTTTTTTGGTTCCGATTGGACGCGTATCACTGTAAGAGATCAGCATTCCGCCATTACGAGTGAAATCCATCATCAGTTTGCCATTGTTGGCATGATCAATCGTGGCAGTGTAGGACTCCCAGTCTGTTCCTTTGCCGTTCTCCTGCACTTGGATCTTGCTACGATCCGCATCAGAGAATTTTGCAGCCTTGCTCTGAATCTGTTCTTTTGTCACCGGTAAGCCGCCCAGTTTCTTGACTGATCGTTTTGCATAGATATTGGATACGGAAGGACCCCAATCAAGCTCCGGGTATTCCTGAACCTTTTTGTTCACAGTACGAAAACCATCAACGATCGTGTTGTCCATGGTTTGCTCTTGCGTTGCCATGGCAGTCTCTGCATCCATCCAGCGCAATCGGTCCGTCAGGACTTTCTGCTGCACATCCTGCAGATTCTTGGTAATCTCGGATGAATTCTGATACAGCTTTTTCAGGTTGCCCATTTCCTTCTCACTTAGCGGTTCGTTTGTCAAGTCACGCATCGACGCACGATAGGCAAAGTTGGAAATACGCGAGAGAAACTCCTCTGTCTCGTTAAATGGCAGCATGGTGAGTGGCAGTTGGTTGATCTCATTCTGCGCTTCACTGGTGAGTCGCCATACATTCATCAGACCTTTGCGATGCATCCCCTGTGATGTAGAGTGAACCGCCAAGGTGTTGCCAATCTCCGAATGCAATTTGTCCATATGAAAAGATAAATCGTGAAAGGCACGCTGATATTGATTCTCTGCCTTGATCAGAATTGCATTCTTCTCCTGATTCTCCTGATAGCCCCACACGAGCGCACCGACCAGCAGAACCGCAAATATCGGAAACATAACTGAACTTAATCGTTTATACATCGGTAGAGTCTCCTTTCTTCTAAACCACTACCTCTATTGTGGATCGAAGAAAGATCTCTTATGCATGCGATTTCCAGTCCTTACACAAGCAGGCTGCTAAAGTACCGTTTGGGTCCTCCTTTTAATTCAGCTGAATCCCAGTTGCCATGCCCTCTTCTTCAATTTCGAACTGGTCTCTGTTATCACAGAGGCACTGCTTGAATCCAGTCTCAATCCGGCCCCGCTCTTTCTTCCCTCGTAATGTAAATCGTTCACCGCATTGTTTGCATCTGATTTTAATTTTAATTCTCATCACAACGATCTCCGTTTCTGTTGGTCATTCCCCGGGAGTTTATCCGTAAAAATAAAAACACACCGGAGCCATAGGCGCAATATGCGCTTTATGTCCACCAGTGTGTCCGTATTTTTATAATTTAACCTCTTCCTCCCGCTTCACAAAACGAAAAGGAGAACGGTTATTAGCACGTGTGATTTTACCCATTGCCCCATACCACAGGCCCGCCATTAGCGGCGCTATAAACCACAACCAATGATTCACCATGGTGTTCATGATGACATCGTACAATGCATGCCAGAAAAAAGGTAACACCAGAGAAAGCACCAGGTACCACCGCTTTTTCTTACCACCGATAAACTTGGCTTTACCCATGTAATAACCCATGATTACCGCAAACATAGCGTGCCCCGAAACAGGGAGCAGTGCCCGAAGGAACATGGCTGAGACGGATGCATTCCCCGCAAAGGCATACAACACATTCTCAACAGTGGCAAATCCAAGTGAAACAGCGACTGCATATAAGATCCCGTCATACGGCTCATCAAATTCGGTGTGATTATAGATGATATGATAAAGTACGAACCATTTAACGAATTCCTCCACACCACCTGAGATCATAATGGCCTCAAGATAAGGATTATCCCCGAGCCACATCATCATGCCACGCTGAATAATCATCACAGGCAGTACCATCAGAATCCCCATGAGGAAAACCCGCAATACCATATGAAGTGGCTCATAATCATAACGGTCTTTCAGGTAAAAGTATGTTAACAAGGCGAGACCCGGAGCAACTGCTGCCGCTAAGACCGAAAACAAAAGCACCGAAATTCCCTCCTCTGACTAAAGACGCGATTACAACTAGAGATTAATCCTGGCGTTTGAAGTGGGTGCAGATAACATCAATCGCTTGTGCAGGAATAACAACCTTACCATACTCTTCCATAACTGCCGGAGTAACTGAGGAACCTTCGCCAAATTCAGCAAGCAAGGCAATCAATGCCGCATGTTTGGTGGAATCTACCTCATCTGGCTCCAAATGCAAGAACCACTTGTCTTTATAAGAATAAAGTCTCCCAGCATCCGTAACATGCTGACGCAACATATGTGCAGCTTCAATGAGCACTTCAAAGTCCTTGAATGCATAAACGATGGAATCGCTTTGCTCGAGTGTAACTTCCATTTCATATACTTCTTCAGGAAGATCATCTTCATGACCTGAACCATATTGTTGCGGATCATATTTTCCACGTGTGACAATGACAACCATCCCTTGAGCGGGAAGTGCGAATACTTCGACAGCGAGTGGACCTGTGGCATCAAATCCAAGTTCGGAATAGGCCTGATCCATCATTTCAGTGAACAGTTCATGAACCTTAGGTATTTCCTGCCACATATCTTCTTTTTGTATTCCGCGCTCGCTCAGATCGTCAAAGGTCAGGAAAATCCGTATCTTATCGTGACTTAGTCGTTCTATTTTCATACAGGATCTCCCCTTTATAAGCAAGTCTTATAACAGATTATGAAGCACAAAACAATATGTGCTGAAAATAAATCTATGTAGTTATGTTATCATTTTATACCTCTAAATGCACGAAGTAAAATCGACAAAAAAAGAATCATTCCACAGCCAATCTAGACTGTGGATGATTCTAATTAAAGATTTTGGTTTATAAACCCGGTACTGTTGTGTTTGTTTGACTTAAAATTTGCTCAACTTCATGCTTCACATCCGGATTGGTGCGAATAAAATCTTTGAGCATGCTCATATTCGCTTCTTTTTCCTGCGGTGTGATTGCTCTTGCAGTCTTTGCTGCTGGATTTTTGTGTGATTCACCATGTTGATTTTGCTTGCTTGTGAACCCATCCATACCCGGGAAAGTCATCTCCATCATCTTATGTTTTGCCTGATCCATCATATTTCGTGATGAACCCGATGACATCATGGGCAATTTGCCTTTGGACAACCATGAACTGGCTGCGACACCAATGACAATGCCCCAAAAAAAGGATGACGTCTTCATTACACCAACCTCCTTCAAGTGTTAAAATCATATTTAGTGTTTGCGGTAGTGAGCAATCTCATTCCGTATAAATACAGGAAAGCGAGTTGAAATCATGTTCAGACATACCGCCGCATTGATCATTGCTGCAAGTTTGCTGCTGTCAGCTTGTGGGACAGCGGAAGAAAAAACATCTGATAATTCCGCACCAGCGGGCGAATCAACTACCACAGTTCAAGAAGAGCAAGGTAACTCTAACCCAATTGAAACAGAAGAAACTGGAACTGGTGTGCCCGAGCCTTCAACGGAAGATTCAACTGTGACAGAAGAAGAACCTGAATCTTCGGAGAAGGTTTCTACAGAAGAGAAAGTGGAAAAGACGTACCATATGAATGAAAATTATTATATTAAACCAAACGATGAAGCGAGCCCAAACAAAGTGGTCTTGTTAACTTTTGATGATGGACCCAAAGAAGAAAAAATGATTACTTCACTGATCGACACTTTAGATAAACATAACGCTAAAGCGATATTTTTCGTCAATGGATATCGGGTGAAAAGCCATCCGGAATTGCTCAAACTCATACATGAACGAGGTCAGATTGTAGGCAATCATGCCTGGGATCATGAGGATCTCAAAAAAATGTCCAACGCTGAGGCGGCAAAACAGGTTACAGATGTCCAAAAAATAGTGAAGGATACCATTGGTGAGGAACCGCAATTCTTCCGTCCACCTTTTGGGTCGGGAAATGATGCACTGAAGGCTACTGTGAAGAAAAATGGCATGTTATATATGACTTGGTCTAATGGTTCGCTCGATTGGGATAAAAGCACCAAAGACAAACCGGAAAAAGTCATCCAAAATGTACTGGACCAGTTAAACCCCGGAAGCAATATTTTGATGCATGAGTTGCCATGGACGGTTGAAGCATTGGATGAGTTGCTGACCAAGCTCGAAAAGAAAGGTTATTCCTTTGTTGATCCGCGTGCAATTGAATTGGAAGCTCGTTAAATTGTAATTTTGCGCATTAAAATAAAACAGCCTTGATCCATTGGATCAAGGCTGTTTCTCTGTGAGTGCTTTTTCCGCGGGCACTCTTAACGTGATGATATGCATCTCCGCAGGACAACCTAGTCGGAGAGGAAGATGATTTGTACCATATCCTCTGCTAACAAGCATTTTGCCTTCTTGGTGAACGTCCTCCGGACTTCGCTTCAGGGAGTACCACCCGTTCGATACGGGACGATACGCTTTGCTCAGGAACACAGGTCCGAAAAATGGTAAAACCAATTGTCCGCCATGTGTATGACCGCTTAAAATAAGATCTGCATTTTCTTCCAAGCGAAGGGCCTGCAAAGGATCATGAACGATAGCAATTTTGCAAAAACGGTTACCGATCTGCTGTAGTAATACATCGCCCTGTTTGGAACGATAATCTATACCGATCAGGCTCAATCTGTCGTTGCCCCTTTGCAGATATTCCACATTATCCTGCAGGAGCTTAACGTCCGATTCCCGAAGGATTCGCGTAAGTTGAGCGGTACCAGCCCTCTTGTCATGGTTGCCATACACCGTAAATGAAGGAGCAATGTGCGATAAAATTTTCATGTTATGTCTAACTAAAGACCATGAGATTCCTTTTTCCGCAACATCCCCGCCGATGAGAACCCAGTCCACCTTGTTTTTTACGTTTTCCAGATCCTTCTGCTTCAGCTTGCGCTTGTGAGTATCGGATACATACAAAATCATAGCCCCGTCAAAGGATGTTGGCAGATGAGGCACTTCAACCTCTTCTTCAATCATTTGATGAATATGGGCTTCTCGCCACATATGAAAAAGTAGTAAAACTCCCATCAAAATGATTATACCTGCGAGTAAAAGCATTACCACGGCAAGGGAAGGAACGTATTCAGAGCAGGTGCCCCTTCAACCCCCCACCAAACCAGACTAATCGTTAACATGACAAAAATAAAAATGAGTGAATTGACAAACCTCTTGCTCAATTTTAACCGACGTGAAGGATGTAATTCTGTCCGTGTAGGAAGCGAACCCGCTTCGGGGATCGATTCTTCCGTTGAATTTGGCGTTTTTTTGGAGCGTGATGGTGCCCTTTGAGGAAGTACTGGACTTTCCAGTTTTTCTGTATAAGGCTTGCGCTGTGATCTAGGTAAAGAAACGGAAGTAATTGGTGTGATTCCGCCAACCTCAGCAGCTGCTGCCGTTTCAGCAACGATGCTTACTTGAGAAGCCACCTGACGTTCGGATTTCTCTTTTTTATCCGATTGACGATGGCGCTGACTGCCATATGTCTTCATTCTACTTAATGGCTGATTCATGATCCCCTCCGAAAACGTATCGCTAATCCGGACACCAAATCAATAATAAAGTGACATAATATAGGCGCCCATAATGTGCCGGACTGCAAGTAAATCCAACCCAATCCATAACTTGAGACAAACACCCAGCCTGTTGGAATCCAGTGGCGCAAATAACGAATATGGATAACTGCAAATAAAATACTTGTCCAGTAAGGACCGATGGCATGTTGGATGGCTCCACGGAATAATAATTCCTCACACACAGCAACAATGGCTGCTATACATACAATGTGCCAGATCGGACGCCCACGGAACAACATCTCGTTAATTCCACCGTCATCCATGCTTTCCTGAGGTATAACATACGACAGTACCAAGTCCATAACAAGCATTATTCCTGCAAGACCAAGACCCCACCATATAAATTGGTAATTGTCAGGCCATGCGAGTACATCTAACAAGTTTCGTTTCTGCAATAAGATCCACACAACTCCGATAATCAGTGTCAGACCTTGTGTAAAGTATAGATTGATTAAAAGCAAACGCTCAGTAAGCTGTTGTGGCTCAGCCTTCTGAATCTTGAACTTGGGAAACTTGAATTTTTTCATCGGATGCGTCTGTCCTCTTGAGTTAAATTTGATGGATAACAATTACGTTGTCCAATCGGATAGTATACTAAATGATAGCCAAAAAACCAATTAGGTTCAAGACCTGCTCCAAGTCCTGGTTAGATGTCAGCACCATTACTTCATTAAAGCAGTAAAATTCAGTTCACCAAACAGCTTACTTTCCATCTTCTTGTCGTAGGTATATTAACTATTGTATTACTTATGGTGACTCTGTTTATGTGTGAATCTAAAGACATCTGCAAAACATTTTAAAACATTTAAGCCTATTGACATGCTCATGTCAGCCATGATACATTATGAAAAAATTAGTCACGTTAAACACGATGATGGAAAAAAGACGTTGCTTCGTCTTACAGAGAGCCGATGGTAGGTGTGAATCGGTGGCAGGCAAATGGTCTTGAGCGCTCCTGAGTTATTGCATTGAAATTGGAGTAGGTGCAATCGGTTTAGACCCGTTATCCTCTTCGGTCTTCATTGACCGCTAAGACTGTCGTTGCGAAACGGCGGTGAATTAGGGTGGTACCACGACAACTCTCGTCCCTTATTGCGCAAGCAGTATGTGGATTGAGAGTTTTTTGATTTATTTTAAAGGATATCTGTGGGATCACTCTATTTGCTTCACCTTCTCCCTCTGCTGCGACACCGCGTTGTTGGGCGGAAGAATAACCTGGTTTTAAGGAATACCTCTTCGCTGAGGTCAGACCTTGACGATATAGATACACATACCTAAGGAGGAAGAAACCATGTACAAAGTGTTAGTGTCGGACCCAATCAGTGATCTGGGGATCCAGCAACTGGTGGATGCAAATGATGTTGTTGTTGAGAAGAAAACCGGTCTTAGTGAAGATGAACTTGTTGCCATTATTGGTGATTATGATGCCCTCTTGGTTCGCAGCCAGACTCGTGTTACAGATCGTATTATGACGGCTGGTACCAACCTTAAGGTGATCGGACGTGCAGGTGTTGGTGTAGATAACATTGATCTGGAAGCTGCTACACAGCGCGGTATCATCGTTATTAATGCACCTGATGGCAATACCATCACAACCTGTGAGCACACGTTTGCCATGATGATGGCATTGGCACGACACATTCCTCAGGCATACGCCAAGACAATTCAGGGTACGTGGGATCGTAAAACCTTCCTGGGTGTGGAATTAAGAAATAAAACGCTCGGTGTACTGGGGATGGGACGGATCGGTAGTGAAGTTGCCAAGCGCGCCAAAGCATTCGGAATGGATATTCTTGCTTACGACCCGTTCCTCACGGAGGAGCGTGCCGAGAAGCTGCAAGTGAAGCTGGCTAGTGTAGATGATATCATTCGCAATGCGGACTTCATGACCGTTCACACGCCATTAACACCGGAAACACGGCATATGATTTCACGTCCACAATTCGAAGTGATGAAAAAAGGCATGCGTATCATCAACTGTGCTCGTGGTGGTGTAGTTGACGAGATGGCACTTGTCGAAGCCATTGATCAAGGTATTGTTGCTGGTGCAGCATTTGACGTATTCGAAAGCGAGCCGCCAGCCGCTGATCACCCGTTCCTGAATCACCCAAGCATTATCGTTACACCTCACCTTGGTGCGTCCACAGTAGAAGCACAAGAGAACGTGGCTATCGATGTGTCGGAACAAGTTCTTCATATTCTGCGCAATGAACCGTTCAAGAACGCAGTTAACATGCCGGCTGTTGCACCAACCGTGATGAACAAATTGCAGCCGTATTTCAAACTGGGTGAAACGTTGGGTAGTTTTGCTGCACAGATTACACAAAATGCAGTGCAGGAGATTCGGATCGACTATGCTGGTGAACTTTCTGAAGTAGATACTTCTCCTCTCACACGTTACATTGTGAAAGGGATTCTCGCCAGACATTTGGGTGGGGAAGCCAACATCGTCAACTCCATGCATCTGGCTAAAATCCGTGATCTAAATGTCGTTGTAAGCCAAACCTCAGCAACTAAAGGATTTACTAACCTGATTACCGTAACATTGGTTACAACTCAGGATGCTGAGGAACGTCGTGTAGCGGGTACATTGCTTGCAGGTTATGGAGAGCGTATCGTTCGTCTGGACAAATTCCCGGTAGATATCGCACCGGAAAGTCATCAAATCTTGATCTCACATAACGATAAACCAGGTATTATCGGTCGTGTAGGCACACTGCTTGGACAAAACGATGTCAACATCGCATCCATGCAGGTTGGACGTAAAATTATTGGTGGTGCAGCGATCATGATTCTGACCGTAGATAAAGCTGTTCCAAAAGATGTGCTTGTGCAGCTTGCTGCGCTGCCTGAAATTAATACTGCTGTTGAAATTGTTCTGGAATAATTAAACGTATTTCTAAATGTAAAAGTAGAGACGGGACCCTCGTGGTTCCCGTCTTTTTTTCGTGTACCCGCTGAAATATCGGTGATGAAGTTTTCAAACAAAATATTAGTGGAATTGGAAAAGGGGTGCCCACCAACCCTATATGAACTCCGCTTCTTTTGCTCAACTTAACTTAACTTAACTTAACTGAATAATGTTTAGTGTAGCCCCCGGAGGAGAAAGAACGGCTGCGCCAACAAGCCCGAATAATTGTAACTGTATTGTTGAACCAGCGGTAACGGTGACCATAAAGTCAGACTGCAGCTGACTGAGAGAAAGTACTGGAGATACTACACTCGCTGGAATTACTGCACCGTTAAGTAAAACCCGAGATTGGATAGCAAGTGCAGCTGTCAGATTTATTTTGTATGAGATATAGTAACGACCTGCATTGGTCAACGTGAAGGTGTCATTTGTCCCATTGACGGTTATACCTGTACCAATATTTTGGTTATTCGGTAATGGAACGAGTGTACCACCCAATATTACAACAATCGTACCATTAGTGTTCTCAGCAAAAGCCGAGTTAGATGTTACAGATGTTCCCGTTGCTCCTGTAACTCCAGTTGTCCCTGTTCCCCCCGTACTTCCCGTTACGCCAACTCCTGTGGCCCCGGTTATACCTGTCGCTCCTGTTTCCCCAGTCGCACCAGTTGCCCCGGTACTTCCCGTTACGCCGACTCCTGTTGCTCCGGTTTCACCAGTCGCACCAGTAACTCCAGTACTTCCCGTTACGCCCACTCCCGTGGCTCCGGTTATACCTGTTGCTCCCGTTACGCCAGTCGCACCAGTTGCCCCGGTACTTCCCGTTACGCTTACTCCCGTGGCTCCTGTTATACCTGTCGCTCCGGTTTCCCCAGTGCCACCAGTTGCTCCGGTGCTTCCCGTTACGCCCACTCCCGTGGCTCCGGTTTCACCAGTCGCACCAGTTGCTCCGGTACTTCCCGTTACGCTTACTCCCGTGGCTCCGGTTATACCTGTCGCTCCGGTTTCACCAGTCGCACCAGTTGCTCCGGTACTTCCCGTTACGCCCACTCCCGTGGCTCCCGTTATACCTGTTGCTCCTGTTCCCCCAGTGACACCAGTAACTCCGGTACTTCCCGTTACGCCCACTCCCGTGGCTCCGGTTATACCTGTCGCTCCGGTTTCCCCAGTGCCACCAGTTGCCCCGGTACTTCCCGTTACGCCGACTCCCGTTGCACCGGTTATACCTGTAGCTCCGGTTTCCCCCGTGACACCAGTTGCTCCGGTACTTCCCGTTGTGCCGACTCCAGTTGCTCCCGTTATACCTGTGACTCCTGTTTCCCCTGTGACACCAGTAACTCCGGTACTTCCCGTTACCCCGATTCCTGTGGCTCCGGTTATACCTGTCGCTCCGGTTTCCCCCGTGACACCAGTTGCTCCGGTACTTCCCGTTACCCCGACTCCTGTGGCTCCCATTATACCTGTGGCTCCGGTTTCCCCCGTGACACCAGTTGCTCCGGTACTTCCCGTTATACCAACTCCCGTGGCTCCTGTTTCACCTGTTACGCTTATTCCCGTTGCGCCAGTCAATCCCGTTACGCCTGTTGCTCCTGTTTCACCAGTTGCCCCGGTTTCTCCAGTTACTCCTGTTGATCCCGTTACGCTTAATCCCGTGACTCCTGTAATTCCTGTCGCCCCGGTTACCCCTGTAAAACCAGTCACTCCTGTTTCACCAGTACTTCCTGTCACTCCAACTCCAGTTGCCCCCGTCACACCCGTTGCTCCCGCGCCAGCAAGCAAAGTGTAATCTGGCGATGTGCCCGGAGTTCCAGTTGGTGATGCGACATTCGCAATATACGTACTGCCGTTGAACGTTACAACCTGACCCGCTGGATACATTGGGGCTACGGCTGGATCGAAAGGTACAATGCCACTTAAACCTACACCTGTAGCTCCTGTTACGCCTGATGCTCCGGTACTTCCTGTCACTCCAACTCCAGTTGCCCCCGTCTCACCCGTTGCTCCCGCGCCCGCAAGCAATGTGTAATCCGGTGAAGTCCCCGGCGTTCCCGTTGGTGACGCCACATTCGCAATATACGTACTGCCGTTGAACGTTACAACTTGACCCGCTGGATACGTCGGGGCTACGGCTGGATCAAATGGTAAGATACCACTTAAACCTACGCCTGTCGCTCCCGTTACTCCTGATGCCCCTGTGACTCCTGTACTTCCCGTTGCTCCTGCGCCCGCAAGCAATGTGTAATCCGGTGAAGTCCCCGGCGTTCCGGTTGGTGACGCCACATTCGCAATATACGTACTGCCGTTGAACGTTACAACCTGACCCGCTGGATACGTCGGGGCTACGACTGGATCAAATGGCACTAGGCCTGTCAATCCCGCCCCAGTTGCTCCCGTTACACCTGATGCACCTGTGGCTCCTGTAGGTCCTGCACCTGCAAGCAACGTGTAATCTGGTGAGGTGCCCGGCGTACCCATTGGCGAAGCGACATCTGTAATGTAAGTACTGCCACCAAACGTGACGATCTGTCCAGCTGGATATGTTGGTGCTAATGCGGGATCGAATGGCACGATGCCACTTAATCCTGCACCTGTGGCTCCAGTTACACCAGTCGCCCCCGCAGCAGCGATTAATGTGTAATCCGATGAAAATCCTGGTGTTCCTAGAGGACCAGCTACACTCGTAATGTAAGTACTACCGTTATACGTAATTACTTGACCTGCTGGATAACCCGGGGCGAGCGCTGGATTAAATGCCACGGCTCCTGTCAAACCAGCTCCGGTTGCTCCCGTTGCTCCAGTTGTTCCACCCGACAGCAAAAGAGTATAGTCTGGGGAACTTCCAGGTGTACCCAAGGGACCGTTTACATTGGCAACATAAAGACTACCCTCGTAGCTTACTACTTGACCTTGAGCATAAGTTGGTCCCAGTGCAGGATCATATGCAGTAATATTGTTCAAGCCAACACCAGGTGCTCCTGCCGGACCCTGTGGACCCTGTGGTCCAACTGGGCCAACCGGTCCTACTGGTCCAATTCCTCCCGGTGTACCAGTAGCCCCTTTCACCCCAGGGACTCCTGGGACACCTGGTACGCCCGGGACTCCTGGCACTCCCTGTGGGCCGGCTGGTCCGGTAATCCCTCCGGTTCCAAGAGTTGTCGTCGCCCGGCTTAGCGATATGAAGATCGATCGAATTAATCCCACAAGTTTATCTTTTTCTGCAGGTGGTACTTCCAGAAGCAGTGTCACACTTAACAAGTCATCCAGTAAGTTCTGCAAGTTACCTGCGAGATTAATAAGAGGAACAGGGACAACCTCTGACCCTGCAATCGTTAATTCCAATACGGCTTGTAACTCTGCCTTTACCCCGGCACGAAATCCGGATTGATTTACAAAACTAAGTAACTGGCGTAATGCGTTCTGCAAAGACAGTATATTGGATGAAGTCGGCTGACTAATTGCAGCAGGAATAGCCACAGCCAATGAACGCAGTATGGATTCAAATTGCTCCAGTTCTCTTGTGGTTATTGGAATAAACGGAGAGCCCGGTCTAAAAGATCTGCCTTCCAGAAAAGCTTTAATATTGACCCTTTTTCGATCATCGGACATGCTTAACTCAATCCTCCTCTATCTTGCTTGCTTTTCAAGCTTATGTAACATAGGAAGGAAAATTATCTTGGACACTCTTTTTAGTCAAAAAAAGACCACTCATGTTCCACGTTGAACAAGATTAAACGGTAGCCTTCAACAAAAAAACACCCTCCATAAGAGGGTGTTTCCGCACTTTTTGTATGAAATTCAGGCTATTTCGATGAATCCAAAGGAAATTGCAAAATAAACTCTGTTCCTTCGCCAAGCACACTATTGACGGTAATCATGCCTTGATGCGCATCAACAATATTTTTCACAATCGCTAAACCGAGCCCCGTACCTACACTTTCTCCCCGAACACGAGCCTTGTCTGCTTTGTAGAATCGTTCGAAAATAAATGGCAAGTCGGATGAAGGGATACCTACACCCTGATCCTTCACAGAAACTCTGACAAATGGAGCACGAAGATAAGTGACCCGCTCGGCTGAGATCATTACATTTTTGCCAGTAGGTGTATGTCTGAACGCATTATCCAGCAAATTCGTAAATACTTGCTCAAGTCGATCCTCATCTGCTTGTTGAAGTTCAATGGTTGGTTGTTCGAACTTAAATTGCAGTTGAATTCCCTGTTCTTTTGAACGCACCGAGAACTTCCGATATACACGTTCAAGTAGTTCTCCGAGGTCAACTTCCTTCATCACCATGTCCGTGTGTCCAGCTTCCATCCGCGCCAGATCAAGCAAGTCTTTAACCAGTCTGCCCATCCGCAGGGACTCATCATGAATGACCTGGATCAGTTCTTCGCTCTCTTCCGGTGAGGTTGCCATGCCGTCCAAAAGGGCTTCACTGTAGCCTTGCATCATGGATAGCGGAGTTCGTATCTCATGAGATACGTTAGCCACGAAATCACGCCGCATTTTCTCCAGACGCACTTCTTCTGTTACATCTCTTAAGACGGCCACAGCCCCCCTGACAACACTGTCAGCATACAACGGTGCCATCTGAACAGACCAGACACCTTGCTGTACATGAACATTGGAGTTCTGGTCCCCGCCTTGCTCCATCACCATTCTGAACAAAGGAAGAAGGGGCTCAGGTACATCACGCGAAGTCTTGTCAGACTGCTCGGATTCTTGTCCTTCGTCCATTTTTGCCCAATCGAGATCATACCATGCCTGCATGATCTTCTCTCCAGGCGGATTCGTCAGAATAACTTTGCCTTCACCATCAAATGTAACCACCGCATCGGTCATGCTGCGAAGCACACTCGCCAAATGTTCCTTCTCATGGTTAAGGTTTCGAATATTATCTTCCAGTTGAGCAGCCATATGATTAAATGTGTTGGCAAGTTCACCAATCTCATCACTCGTTACCAGAGAGAGACGTGTTCCGTAGTTCCCTTTGCGAATCGCATTGGCTGCCTGAATCAATTGCTGCATGGGTTGCGTTATTTTGGTGAATAGAAACAATGCAAAAAACGTGGTTAAACTGAATCCGATAATACAGATATAGGTGAACAACCGCTTAATATCTCTGGATTCGGATTCTGCAAAGTTCGTATCAATGTAGGGCAGCAAAAAAAGACCCAGCGCTATAAGTACACAACCCACAAGGCAGATAATAGTGATCCATAACTTCCCGACCAGTGATCTCCAGAAACTAAAACTACTTCGGTACTTCCAGTTTATAACCCACACCCCACACCGTCGTAATCATGGCCGCCGATTCAGGCGATACCTTGTTAAGTTTCTCGCGAAGACGCTTCACATGCGTATCCACGGTACGAAGATCGCCAAAGAATTCGTAATTCCACACATCCTTGAGCAATTCTTCTCTGGAGAAAACTTTGTCGGGAGATGTTGCCAGGTAGTGCAGTAATTCATATTCTTTTGGTGTAAGACTAATCTCTTCGCCACCAGCGGTTACCCGGTGGGCATCATGCTCAATAACCAGATGCGGGAACACGATGTTGTTACTCGAATTGCTCTCCTTGGAGAGATAAGCTGTCGCGGAAGATCGACGCAAAATCGCTTTGACACGATAAATCACTTCACGCGGGCTGAATGGTTTTACAACATAGTCATCAGCGCCAACTTCGAAGCCTTGAACCCGGTTAATCTCTTCACCTTTTGCAGTGAGCATCAAAACCGGCGTTGATTTCACCTGACGAAGACGGGTACACACTTCAACTCCATCCATACCCGGCAACATCACATCAAGCAAAATCAGCCCGTAGTCCCCTGCTGTTGCTTTACGCAGCGCAGTTTCCCCATCCTCAGCTTCATCGATTTCATAACCTTCTTTTTCAAGATACATTTTCAAAAGCCTACGGATTCTCTCTTCGTCGTCCACGACCAGTATTCGATTCTCATGTTCAGCCATGCCTCTCCAGCCCCTTTGCAATAACTCCTCATCACTTCTATTATGTTCGATCTGGCGAACAATATTTGAATACCCTTCAATAATAAGGTACATTTGTGTTTCCCGCTTCTAAACTCAACCTTTGCAATACGAGTCTGTCCTAGTCAGCTCCAGCGTAAGAATGTAATCCGGCAATGATCAGGTTCACTCCAACCAGCGTAAACATGACGACCAAGAAGCCAAGAACTGCAAGCCATGCAGACTTCTGACCTTGCCAACCTCTGGATAAACGCAAATGCAGATACACACTATAATATAGCCATGTGATCAATGCCCACACCTCTTTGGGGTCCCAACCCCAAAAGCGACTCCAGGCAATCTGAGCCCAGATCATGGCAAAAATTAATGCTCCCAGCGTAAATATCGGAAAACCAATGGCAATCGCGCGGTAACTTATCTCATCCAGATCATCAGCATCGATTCCATCCATCATTGGCTGTAACGCTTGTCCAAGTGGTCTGCGTACAAGAAGTCGTACAATTCCATACAGGATCAGACCTACAATAAGTGACCAAACCACCGTATTCAGCTTACGCCCGGCATTTACGCCGTTCATCCAGGAAGGCGTCTCAAGTAAAGGTTTTTTCATGCCAAGAAACGGTGTCATGCTCTCCACTTCACTATTATATGGAGCAAAAATCGGAGGCATGCGATAATTCACTTTCTCTATTGTACTATTTTCCTGTACCTCCGTGTCAATGCTGACCGTTTTCTGTACAAAAACCGCCTCATAACCAGCTGCACGAAAGGCAAATACCGTCCCGATAAAACCGATAACGACGACGATCGTAACCAGGGTGAATTCAACCCATCCTCTTTGACGTCTTGAAGACTTGTCTTTACCACTGAAATCAACAGTACGGAGCAAATACATGAACCCTGCGGCAAAACCCACGGCGAAGAATGCTTCACCAAGTGCGGCCAACGTCACGTGAATTTTCAGCCAGATGGACTGAAGTGCCGGGATTAACGGCTGTACCTCCTGAGGAAATACAGCAGCGTAAGCCATTATAATGATGGTAAGTGGTAAGGCAAACAAACCCAGTAGTGACTTCCGATATATGGCGTATACAACGATAAATGCAACCATGATCATCATGGACAGAAAAGACATAAACTCGTACATGTTACTAACCGGGATATGCCCTGCCCCAGCCCATCGTGTTGCAAAAAATACAAGATGTGCTGCCAAAGCGACAGTCGAGGCAATGAAAGCTCGTTTACCCCAGCGATTCATATGGTCCAGAGGATCACGATTGCTCCATTTTTTGCCCATTACCGCAACACCATATAAAAAGAATGCGGCACAATAGAGAAAGAAAGCTACGATAAATGCGTCGCTGCTGAAATCCAATAAATTCATGCTTGGTTCCCCCCGTTATCCAACGACTTCTCTTCCACTTCCAAATTCATTTGTTTCAAAACAGCCGCGACTTCACGCCTGAAGCCAAACCAGTTTTTGTTGGTATGTCCACCCAAGGTAAGCTGTTGATCATCAAAACGAATCCAGATACGGCGATGATGCCAATAAAAACCCATGACCAGACCCAACATGACAATGCCGGCTCCTACCCACACAAAAGGCATTGCTTTATCCACGCGTATATTGAGATAACTTACGGATTGAATAATATCAACCTTGTCCATGCTGTCTACTTCCAACTGTAAAGGAATCTCTGTTCCAATCAGCTGTTGGTTAATTGCATCCTGCTGAAACCGTTGTTTATCAATCTGCTTCGCAAAATAAAGATACTGTATCCCCTCTTCTGGCAGATTCGGTCCCTTAATGAGAAAGAGAAAAGCAGGTGCATTAGGTGAAGGCGATTTTGATTTGGGCTGACCATTCTCATCCAATCCGAAGTCCATGAACTTTTCCTTTACGGTCAGTTCATAAGGACCCGCTTCAAATGTTTTTTGGGTGTCGACCATATCAATCTTAATCGCCCCATATACTTCACCCGTCTTTGTATTGACCAGATCAGGCGTTACAGACCGAATGGTGGGTGTTAGATCATAATCAAACTGATATGCCTTCAGACCGTTATAATTTAATGGATGATTCACACGTACATCATGTCTGGCTACCTCAGCTAACTGAGGTTTCTTCGAAAGATCCGAACAATCTGCTGTACACTCATACAAAACAACTTTTGTTTCGAACAGTTTTGGAACGGTCTTATTCAGGTTACGGAATTGCTCAGGTACTTCTTCCTCACTGTAAAATTCAACATTAAACTGTTCATTTTGCAGATACATCGACGTATTCGGGATCTTTTTGATCTCACCTTCCGGAAAAGCAACATGCTCATCCAGATTCAGGCCAGGTAGCCCTCGTGCGAGCACCGCCAGCAGAAATATAATGAGTCCAATATGGATGACATATGGGCCCCATCGACTGAATCGCTGTTTCTCGGCGAGTAATGCATCCCCCTGGGTGTGCACGCGGTATCCTTTCTTTTTCAACGGCGTAACCGCTTTCTTAATCCAGTCTTCTGGTGCCTCTTCGATGGTACCTTGGTACACCAGACGCTGTCTTGTCAAAAATTGCGTATGCTTACGTATTCTCTGTTTATTCAGTGCTTTGTAGAGCGGTAGGACGCGATCCAGACTGCATATCACCAATGAAGCCCCAATCAGCACCAGCAGTAGAATAAACCACCAGGATTCGTATGTATGGGATAAACCCAACAGATAATAGATATGACCCAACTGACCGTATGTTTCTTTGTAATACACGGAAGGATCAATATTCAAGAATGTACTTTCTTGCGGATAGATTGTACCAAGCATAGAACCTACAAGCGTAAAAACAATCATATAGACGGCAATTTTAACGGAAGAAAAAAAGTTCCATATGCGGTCAATGATGTTGGGATTACTACGCTGTGAACGGCGCGCCATGCCATCATAACGCATTTCCAGCACTTCATCCGATTTAGCTTCAGACTCCAGCAGCGGTTTCCCACATGCTTCACATAGTACAGTGCCTACCGGATTCTGGTGTCCGCACTCACATTTGGTATTTTGGAACACGAATAGACCTCCTATCAGGGCTGCTTCGCCAGTTGCGAAATTTGAGCGTCAAGTGTGTCCAAATCAAGTTGCCCGATATGAATGGTAGAGATTTTGCCCGTGTCGGATACAAAGAATGTCGTTGGCATCGGAGAGATCCCAAAATCACGAACCGAGTTTTTCTCACGGTCTAACATGATTGGAAACGTAACCCCAACCTGCCGTACAAAATTATCCACGGTCATCTGGTCTTCTCCAACATTAATTCCGACAAATTGTACTCCCTGGCCCTTCCATTTGTCAGCTTGCGCCTGAAGTGCAGGCATTTCTTTAACACAAGGTTCACACCAAGTGCCCCAGAAATTGATCACCATTGCTTTTCCTTTGTACTCATCAGACGTATGAACTTGACCATCCAGGCCCAGCAGTTCAAAAGAAGGAGACTTGTCCCCTTCCTTTGGCTTGCCATTCGAGCCGGATACCGATGTGGTAATCGCATATCCGCCCAACACCAGGATCAATAACAAAATGACGATTTGCACCGTTCTTCTTGATTTCCCCATGTGCTGCTCCCCTTTTAAGTGACTGTAGCATTCGCATCTTATTGGTCTAAGACAACTGTGAACATCCTATGAACAATTATAGCGAATTTCGTCACAAAACTGCGGCGGTTTTATGAAAATTATGTGTCCTCACATTACCTTTTTTTCATTTTTTTGGCTGGTTCTGATTGTGCGAGGGTAATCAGGTTGTTGACTTCCTCTTTGGTCAGATTACGTGTCAGACCACGTTTCAGGTTTTGTAGCAAAATACCACCAAACGAAATCCGTTTCAGACGGGTTACCGGATGGTTGATTGCCTCGAACATACGTCTAACCTGACGGTTACGTCCTTCATAGATCGTAATGGAAATGACCGACTCATTAGCGGCTGTATCCACATCTTTGTACTCTACCTCTGCAGGAGCAGTCATGCCGTCATCCAGCATAATGCCTGTCTTTAATTTCTCCAGAGCTGTACCATGCGGCACACCTTTAACCGTTGCATGATACGTTTTGGGTACGTGATGCTTCGGATGCGTCAGCAAATGTGCAAACTCACCATCATTGGTAAGGATCAATAAGCCCTCTGTGTCATAATCCAGACGACCCACAGGATATACGCGTTCCTTGACACCTTTCAGGTAGTCGGATACAATTTTCCGACCTTCCGGGTCAGATGCACTTGTGATTACACCTTTTGGCTTGTTCAACATCAAGTACACTTTTTTCTCACTGCGGATCGGTTTTCCATTAACCGTAATCATATCCTCTTCGGGGTTCGCTTTTGTACCCAGTTCGGTTACGACCTCCCCGTTAACTTCTACTTTGCCGGACAGGATTAGTTCCTCGCTCTTGCGGCGGGATGCAATGCCTGCCTGTGCGATAATTTTTTGTAATCTTTCCATGTTTGTCATGTCACCTCACACTAATGATACCCATCAAACAGGGAAATCACAAGGATAATCCAAGGATTTTGTAATCTGGCGACACGAATACGCATTTTAGGCTACCTTCCCCTTTGAGATTGACGCAAAAAAAGCCTGCCTATACACGACCTGTTAAACACAGATAGTGTAAAGATAAGCCTTTTCCTCAAATCATTTAACTGGAAACTTTGCCGGCAACTGCAACTTGTTTTTTGGCAGGTTTAGTACTCTCTTTAATGAAAGTCTGCAATGTTTTGGAAGTAATATAATAGGTACGTCCACCGTACACAAATGTCATCATACCAATTACCCGGTTGTTCTGATCCAGAACAGGGCCACCTGAATTACCTTGTGCCATGGATTTCACAATACTGCCGATTCCCTTTTTACCTGGAACGTCCGAAGCTTGGGAACTGAACACTCTGCTTTTGGCTATCGTATTGTAGGTTGAAGGAAAATCTTCATCCAGGATGACAAGATCACCAGCAGGATTTTTGGGGAATCCAATGGTATAGACAACCTGGTTATCCCTTGCGTTTGCAAATGTGACCGGTTGGGCGTCTATTTCCTTGTCCAACTTCAGCAGTGCCATGTCTGTGACCGGATCTGTCTTAATAATCTTTGCCTTTATAGGCTTACTAAGGGAACCCGGACTTGCAACAGTCAGTGTACCTTCATCACCATCAGACAGTTCTGCAAAACTCTGAACGACATGGTAATTCGTGAGCACTTCATCCTTCGAGATCAGTATCGAGGTACCAACATCATAATATACCATATCGGGTTCATCCTGCTTGACCAAACGTACATTCACGACTGGAAAAGAATCTGCCGTGACTGCCATTTGTGCACGCAGCTGTTTATCGAAGTAACCTGTAAAATGTATCGTCTGAACGGCTTGAGCTGCCGCCAGCCCCGTTGACCCTGCGAGCATTGCAATAGCAAGCACGCCTGTCATTCCGACACGGAGCATTCGTTTCCAACTCTTCTGCATGTCTCACTCTCCTCCGCTATTATTCTAGCATATCTAATATATCGGAAGGAAAGGAGATATCTTTTAACCAAAAACGAGCAAACAAATGGCGAGGGCAGCAATAAAACCAACGACATCGGAAAACAACCCTACTTTGAGTGCATATCGACCATTCCGTATGCCTACAGCCCCAAAATAGACAGTCAGCACATATAAAGTGGTGTCTGTACTTCCCTGAATCGTAGATGCCATACGTCCAATCATGGAGTCAGGGCCATGAGTTTTGATCAGATCGGTTGTAAACGCCAGAGAGCCTGTCCCCGTTAAAGGACGCAGTATTCCGAGTGGCAACACTTCGCCTGGAACACCCATCCAGGACACCAGCGGAGCAAACAGACTAATCACAAAATCCAGTGCACCCGAGGCACGAAATACGCTGATTGCGACCATCATGCCCACGAGATGCGGAATAATACTGATTGCAGTGGAGAAACCATCCTTGGCCCCATCAACAAAGGATTCGTAAACCGGGACCTTTTTGGTAAACGCATATAATGGAACAAACGCGATAATAACCGGGATGGCCCAGACGGAGATCCAGTTGATGAAGGTTAACAAAGGTGCTCATCCTTTCATGCCGGGATTGCCACTTTTCTGTATGCGCGGCGGTTTGTGTAAAGCCCTGTTTCGATACCAGCGATCGGCGATTATAGCTGCAAGTGTAGCGATAATGGTAGCCATCAATGTTGTTCCCACGATCTCTGTAGCATTGGCGGAATGATAGTTTAAGCGGATGGCGATCAGCGTTGTCGGAATAATGGTAATACTAGCCGTATTCAGAGCCAGTAAGGTGCACATGGCAGGAGAAGCGGTTTGTTTGTCCGGATTAAGCTCCTGCAGTTGTTGCATGGCTTTGATTCCCATCGGTGTAGCCGCATTTCCTAGCCCCAGCAGATTGGCACTCATATTGGAGAGAATATAACCCATCGCTGGATGATTTTTAGGCACATCGGGGAACAGGAAACCCACAACCGGACCGAGCAGCTTGGCAATACGAGCCAGTAGACCCGCATCTTCAGCCATTTTCATCATGCCCATCCAGAACACAAGCACACTAATCAGTCCAAAACAGACCGTGACTCCCGTTGCCGCCCCATCAAAAGCAGCTTGTGTGACCACTTCGATATTGCCGTTGACGGCTGCAAAAGCAAATCCGATTAAAATCATGAGCAGCCAAATTAGATTAATCATGGATGATATCCTCCCTTCAATGGCGATTTAGCTAAGGAGACAACAGGTGGCTTAACACGGCACGCCATGCAGCTGCCCAGGAAGAAACATCACCGATTCCACCCAGCGTTGCATCTTCTGTCTTCGGTTCAGGAGGAATATAACTGCCTTTGCGATACACGGGAATTGAGCCAACAAGTTTGCCGTCAAGCTGCATATCAATGCGACCTGCCAATCCGAACGAAGGATCTGTCGATTGTTCCTTGCCATCCGTTTCCGACTGTCCTCGATTTTCGTGTAGTATCAATTTCTTGGTCAATGAGCCTTGTTCACTCTTAGCCAGTGGATACCAAAATCCCCGGCCCGTAACGACATCTGTATTTTGCACAGGCTGTTCTTGCTTCGCGACCTCTACCAACGGGAAGTACTCAAACCCGAAATCAAGCATCCGTGCATGATCGTTCCAATCGTTTCCATCATTCAGCGTTACCGCAGCGAGCTGCTGTCCGTTGCGTGTAGCCGAGCTGACCAAACATCTGAAAGCTTTTTTTGTGTAGCCGGTTTTCACTCCATCCGCACCTTCATACATCCGCAGCATTTTATTTTTGTTGTGCCAAGAGTATTCCCAGCTTTCATTGGGGTTCGGTGCGGATTTGTCCTCCGTGGCTACGATGCGTTTGAACACCGGATTGTGCAATGCATATGCCGTTAATCGGGCCAAGTCATTGGCTGTAGAATAGTGACCTTCTGCATCCAGTCCATGAGGGTTCATAAAGCGGGAATGCGTCAGGCCGATTTGCTCCGCCTTTTTGTTCATTAACAGGACAAAGCCTTCTTCCGATCCACCGACATGTTCTGCGATCGCAGAGGCAGCGTCATTGCCTGAACGGAGCATTAGCCCGTACAACATGTTTTCAAGGGTCATCTCTTCACCTAACTTCAGATAGAGAGACGATCCTTCTTTGGCAAAAGCCGTGGGAGTCACTTTCACTTTCTCATCCAGCTTGCTGTGTTCGATCGCTACGATCGCCGTCATGATTTTGGTCAAGCTGGCAATTCGCAGTTCCTTATCCCCATCCTTGCTGTATAAGATCCGGCCTGATGTGACATCAATGAGAGCAGCGCTTTGCGCATGTGTAGACGGACCTTGAATCGTTGCCTGGGCTTGAGTAACCCCTATTGAAGACAGCAAGAAGACAGGGATAAGCATGCATGCAAGTACTTTCGTTATTTTTCGCATCAATTCATTCCTCCGGGTCACTTGGAATCTTGTACTATCTTATGTTCGGACAACTTAGAGTATGTCCCATAGGACGAAAACAGCAAAAATCCCTCACGCTTGGATGCGGGAGGGACGTTATGTATGAGACGTTATATAAGATATGAAGGGCTGAGGCAAAAATCATGCCTGATCCTTTTTATCCAGCATTTTAGCTACTTTTCGCATAATTCTAGAGACCCTCATCTGGCTAATGTCTTCCATATCTGCTGTCTGAGTTTGATTAAATCCTTCTACACGATGCTTCAGTACAGTCACTTCTTTCTCACTAAGCTTGCGCTTGACCGAATCAATAACCGCATCAACGTATAGCTTGTCTAGAATACCTTCTTCAATATTCTCCCCGCTATAGATGGTATCCATCAATGTCACGGATTGAGTTTGTTGATCATCAGCACCTACAGGCTCATCCAGGTACTTCACACCTTTACCCACCTGAAGTGCTTTGTTGATCTTATCTTCCTCCTCATCCAGCAGCAATGCGATTTCATGTGCTGGTGGCAGGTAGCCCATATCGTGCTCAAGTCGATTGATTCGGTTGATTAATTCCGTAGCTGTGCGAGTTGGACGAATAATGCTTGCACTATCTCTTAGAAAACATCTGATTTCTCTGACAATCGCAGTGACAGCAAACGAACTAAATTTCACGCCACGCCCCGTATCAAATGCCCTAATCGCTTTGATGAATCCCAGACGGCCCAGTTGGAGAATATCATCCTTCTCTACACAATGATTTTTAATAATCATTTCGGGCTTTCCAATATACTTATGAACGGAATGCCAAATCAGATTCTCATTGACCAAAATACAATCCCCTAGGAAATGCTCATCGAGCTTACAACGTTCAATATTTTCTACGTCATCCATTGTGTAATGCTTCTTATCTACCTGCAAATTCGTGCTAATATGTTCTGGAAATTTTCCCATTTGGATCTCCCTATGTAAAATTAATAAACGATACTTTAGTATTAAAACTCTATTGTTAACTGATGTTTATTGACCTTTTTTGATTATTCCAAGCATCTTTTTATGATGCTCCTTCACTTGATTGTAGTACCAGGGGCGAGCCTTTCCTTTATCTACATTGCCCTCCCCCTGATTGTACGCAATGGTTGCCTTACGAAGATTTCCGTCGTACTTATCCATAAGATATTCCAAGTATATAATGCTTGTCCTGATATTCGTTTCAGGCTGATGTAGCTCCTCTTTGCTCACTCCAAACGATTTCGCTGTGCTAGGAAGAATCTGAAGTAAACCAATCGCTCCATGAGATGATACACTTTTCTCTAACATCCGGCTCTCTTGCCACATCATAGCCAGAATCCAGACGGAATCGATATCCGTATCCTTCGAATATTGAACTACCCACCTCACATACTTCAGCAGCTTTGCCCGGCTCACTGTTTTCTCATGGTGGAGTTCTATGTACTGCTCAAGCATATCAGTCATTTGTATGTGCGCAGGAGCAACCGATTTAACTTGTTTCTGTTTTTTTTGTTGTTTTTGTTGTTTTTGTTGCTTCGTTGGCTTTACTTGCTTTATCTGCTCTTCTTGTGTTACTTCCTTTAATCTCTTGGAGTCAAGCGCTTCTTCGCCGATCGGTTTGTAATTTCCTAATGCTGATAAACTCCCATATTGCGAAGCTAATATTACAACAGCAATAACAATACCTATTACTCTTTCTAAAGTGAGCAACAGATTCGCCCACCTCCTTACTGAAAGCCTCTATATTATAGAAGGAAATAATCTCATACATAAGTTAGGATTGGTCTTGTTCACTTGGCTGATATACAATGATTGCTGCAAATTCCAATGTGTTACTGGATGGTTCAACGGTGGAGGTAAACTCCAGTCCGGTAACGAAAGTGTGTGGTTTGGATAACATCCATGCGTTGATTAATTCTTCCACACCTGCAGCGCTAGCGGACACAAACGTTTTTACTGCTAAATCCGAGGCGTAGTTTAACACCTTCATTGCTCTTCACCAGATGAGTCTTGTTCCTCTTCCTTTTTCTTTTCAATGAGTTGATTAAACTCCTCTTCGGTCAGTTCATGAATCTCCAATTCATAAGCACTTGTCAGAATGTACCCCATACCATCCGTTAAATGAACGTTATAAAATGTTTGTAGTTCTTCATGGAAGGTACCCTCTTCGTAGTTGAATCCAATAACGGCTTTTTCGTAACCAGCTACACTACCAGCAAACCATACGTTGGCTTTCGTTGTTGCGCCGGTTGGCGTCTGGATTTCATGCATATTGGTCGGCGCGTGGATATACTTTCCAATCATACTGGCTACGATTTCTTCCGTTAATTTATCTTCTTTTGCTTTGATCACATGTGTCATTGAATTATTCCTCCATTAGTTAAAGTCTCGCGAATATTCTTGCCCTTACATTCTCTATACGTGTTATCGGAGCAGCAGTTAAATTGGAGCCGCAGATGAAGTATTGGTTCCGCTGCTTAGGACCATATAGTTCGTCCGCATATGGTGTACAGCCACGTCCAGATCAGCCACTCGTTTGGAGACAAAGTCTTCGATGACAGGCTCCAATGGCCTGAAACCCACAACCAAGATCGGCTTTTTATGTATATAAGCATGATGCATGATCACAATATCAGTAGAGGTCAAATGATCCATATCCAGATTAACCAAGACGGCATCAGCCTGTACCACTACTTTCTCAATGATCAAGGCATACTCCCTGTTGCTTAAATCAGAAGCTGTCGAAGAATCATGACTTGCCCAAGCGATATCCGAATACCCCTCTAGACGTTCCACAGAAAATCCTAAAACCACCACACTAAGCATCTTGTTCCGCCTTTCTTTCTGTACTAATCACTCTATACGACATAAAAAAGCACCCAGTTAAGGGTGCTCTCTCTGTTCTATGTAGGTTACTGATCTATCTTCATCAAACTTAGGCTATTAATTGCCACTTATGACTACAATGCTTCGTATTTCTCACGAATCGCTTTCCATAACTGGGATATACGTGCCTTGGATACACCTAGCATTCCTGCAATCTCTACAAATTCATACCCCGAAGTCCGAAGCTTAAAGATTTGTTTCTCACGTTCGTTCAGCCTCATATTTTCCATAATATCTGTTACAAACTCAAAATTCTCATAAGCAAACCCAGCATGACCAAGTGCTAATGCGATATCTGAGCCTTCCGATTCATCGCCACCACCCTGATCCGTACACATGATCTGTACAGCGTTAACCACACTGAGATTTTTCTCAGACATGCACTTGCGGTACATGTCCTTGATTTTATTTTCGATAAGATGATCAACAAACGTCGACATTTTGGCTTTTTCTGCATCATACTTGTCCAGGGAGTTAACTAATTTGATCATAATCTCCTGGGTCACATCTTCTTTCTCCATCCCGGCAAACGTTTTACCTCTAAGCTTGTGACGACACTTCTCCTGAGCTTTATTCAGGAACATGTCTATATCCCCAATCTCAAATAAATCATCAAAACCCATAGCAGTTGTAGCAGACATTATACATTTCCCCCATTAACTATTTAATTATTAGTAGTTCGTATTCTTTTTTCACAATCTAGTCGCTATCCAGCATGATCTTACTCTATATTCCCGCTATTGCTCCAAAAATCTCATATACCTTATGTAGTCTTATTTACACAGAATTGAAGCTAATAAGCCTAATTACATACAAACGATCAAGAAATCTCCCTTTGATCCGCCTCCCTATTCCCATCCTATTACATTCAGAATAACAAATACGAACTAATGTTCGCAACATTTATTTATTTCGTTCGCTTATATGCCTTTTACTGACTATATACGAAGTATACGGTGAAAGGTAAAGCAGCATTTTTTACAAACAAAAAGACCAACACAGAGCGCACCACTGGAAAATACCAAAATGGTGGAATGTGTCGGTCTTGGTCTGACATCTATTTCGTCCCAATTACCGAAGATATGGCCTTCAAGTTCTTTAACAAGGTTATAGGCTTCGTCAAGATTATTAATCTATTCGATCGCCATAAGGGTAGTATAAGGAAATATGTAGGATATTGTCAACAACAAAAATTAGTTCCTAAGAACCTGTCCAGTATTCAAACGTTAGTTCATAGGTCTTAAGGCATCTTAATCTCATCATTTTTCAGCAGCACTTCAACATCCTTGTTCATCTTGAAGACTGTAATCTGCTCTGCAAAATCATGGCCAAAAAATGTTGTTTCGATGTCTTCGATCTTCAGACCCATGTTGATATAGGAGAAAACGGGGTTGAAATCTTCTCTCATCATATGTGCTAGCTTCATCTTGTATTCGGCGAAAATTTGACTTGAGTGTGATTGCATATGTTCCAGCATGAACGCTTCAGGCTTGGTGAATTTTGCTGTAAACTTTAAGATGATAAAATGATTCATGATAGAGACTCTGGTATCTACCGGCCCGCGCTCAGTAAAATCTTTTCTTATTCTGGATGCCAACTTTGCGAGCTCTCTTTCCAAGTCTTTTATCTCAATGTCCCATCCCTCCTTGCCAATCATCCTGACCCCTTCTACTGCCCCTGAACATATGAATTCAACCTAGTTTAATCAAAACTGCTTGTACAAGACAAGTTTCAATGGATGCATTAAATCAAGTCACTATCAACTTTTCATGAAAAAGGAATAGACCCCAGAACTAGGCTTGGGGTATATCACTTTATTAACTATATTTTATAATTATTCAAATAAATTAGCAGTTAGTGCTGAAAAGCTAACATTAGTTAGCTTATACGCTTAATTTATCATTTCATTGGTGAGCTCTATTTTGAGCAGGCTAAACGCAACCAGGTTCAAAACGACATTGGCACCATAGTCTCTTTCGATCAAATCGAACGCTTCTTCCGTTGCTCCAACCAGATCCTCCTTATCGGAGGTCATCTCGGTAGTGACAATTTCCTCATCATTCAGTGCAAAGGTCAGCCTGTACAGCATCTGTATTCCCCTCCTTAGAGGTCAATTCAATATTTCGCACATCGGTAAGATCAATGATATGAACCACATCGTCTGTATCTTCCAACGTGATCGATTTTCCCTCGTTCTTGTGTTTGGTGAATAGTCGGCGATATTCTTGCTTAACCTCATCCGCAGTTAACGGGATTTCGCGTACGACCTTATCCGAATCTTTCTCTTTCTGTTGTAATCTAGGATTATCTTCTATCCAGTTCACCGTCTTTTTCTTCCCACTTCCCTTGAAATAGAAATGAGCAGTAAGTTCAATATTCATCGTACACTACCTCCCGGAATAATTACGTTCTCATACTACTTTCTCTATACGTCTTGACCAGCTAAGTGTTAATACTAATCTTCATATGTAGATGTGGGTTTCACAAATTATTTCGTTGTTAAAAAGAAAAAAAGGACAGCATACGCTATCCTTCCGTATTAGTGTTTCTTAACCGCTATACGATTGCCGTATGAGTCATATATATATTGGAAGTTGGTTTGAACAGGTGTTGTTCCCAACCTGGTGATGGACTTGGTCACCAATCTTCCCTCATCATCATACTGATAGATGACATCAACCAAAGTAGGAAGCTGCACGAAGTCTAGACCATCGTATCGATAAATCTCACCAATGGAAGTGACCATGAAAGATTCATCCTGTGCATAACCTTCTGGAGAAGCTGGCATGGTCAGTACAGGTTCTCTGACAAGCTGCTCGGTGTAGTTGTCTGTAACGACTTGTCGAATAACTCTTCCCTGCATGTCAAAAGCAAAATATGTAACCACATCTGTATAATCTACCAAATCACTGATCGATTCCCACGGATCAATGACATTCAGGCGTTTTCGTTCACCCCAAGTCATGCTCACATGTGTTTCTCCATCCCTGATCATATCGGCACTGTGTGTGTCAGGATGTGTGTAATGATTGGCCTCACGCTCGATGTTGGACAATTTTTCACGTTCGTTCAGAGTCATGATAACGTTATGACTGCCATCTGTTAACATATCAGCACTGTGTGTATCCGGATGGCTATAGATCACCGTTTTGGTACCATTAAGATTAATCGTTCCATTCTCAGGATGGTTCGAAACTCGATCACCACCCACCTTTACATATTTCCCACCGCTGTATGTATAGGTCGTTGATTCATTTTGATTGCTTGAGTCTTGGCGTACCAGATATAATCTTCCTGCTTCTCCTACGGTTGGAAGTTCTGTTTTCAGTCTGACCGAGACCACGTTTCCTACTGACACTGCGTCCAGTCTGCCATCAAGTGAGGCATAAGAATCCCTGGCTTGTTTAACTTCACGTTCTACTTTGGCAGCTTTGCTGTATGAAACAATATCCATGTGATGGTCCCCCTCTCACCTTGTAGTCAAACCAACGACCTCAATATCGAAGTTGGCCACATCTGTACCCAGATTTTTTAACGACAAGTGAAGTGTTGAAGTCCCATCTACGTCCTCATATGGCAAATCGATCATATCGTAAATTCCTTCCAAAAAATTCCCCGTCGAGTATTGGGCATTGTTGAAATAGAGAACCTCTGGATGTGGACCCGCACTGTTCAAAACATGAACTTCCACATTCGTCTCTCTGGACGGAATGACCCTAATCGTTTTGATCATGAATCGAGGATGTTCCATGGGAATATCAATCATTGCCTTCGCCCCACCGCCAACATACTCTACTCTTTGGGCAAACGATACCGGCAATAGCACTTTTCTCATCTCCTCCATCAGTTTCCATGTCCTGTTCAAGAGTCTTCCCTCCTTCTAGGAATATGCGTATCCGGATACCGTCGTGGACGAAGATGACTATCAGATGTGTCGCCACTTCCGGTGTAGGACCAATCCCCCCACGTTTTCCCCACTAACCCAGCCTGCTGGACAGGAATCTTGACCTTAATACACCAATCGAGCCCCGCATAATTTTGTTTCACTTTGAGGCCACTTATGGTATCACGAATTAAACCTACTCCACTGGACTGGGTCAAAATTTTATGCTTGAGTATCATATTTTTTTCATTAGGAACTCCCACTCTGGTTCGTAGCCCATAAATATACTTATCCGTAACGTATCCAACCAATTGATCGTTATGGTTGTCCAGCATCCTCCATGTACCCCAACGGTAGATGTCAATTAATTCAGCCGTAGTGGATAACGTTCCTAATGAATAGACTATGTCCTTACCTTCAATGGTTAACGGAACAGCATCAAGATCGTATCCAATGCCATGAAAAACTGCCGCCTTACTCTGGGTATAGAGAGAACCGCTCTCGGCGGTCCCTACAACTTTCCCTTGATGTATAGCCATGTCCATCACCACCTTAATTCATCAGGACAGCAACCGTAGCTCCTGATAAGAAGCTCTGTCCACCAATCGACAGCGAGTATACCTTATATGTTTTGGTGCCCACTTTGATCTCATCTCCATGGGAAACTCCGGCAGAAGGTACCGCATAGATATCAATAAGCTCGCCTCTAGGGCCTTCCACACCATTACACATAATAACCGGAGCAAGATGATAAAGAGACGCCCACCCTGGATTAACAGGAAGCATGGCAGAGTAAGCATCATAAATGTTATTCACCATCTGTTTATCTTTATCACGCAACGTCCGGATACCATTATCCCCGTTGTAGCTGAGGCCAACACTCAAACTCGAGGAATCTGTCTCTGTGGCATATCTGTTCAGAATTCCGAAGTAACCCAGATTGGATATACCGGTGACCGAGTTCACATCCCCCTGCAAATAAATAATAATACGGTTTGGTTGAACTGAAACTTGGTAATCGATTAATAGATTCGTATCAACCGCACTCGTATGACATAGAAAGTCCTTTTTCACTTCAGCTCTGCCCAAAGGAATACTACCATCTGTTGCCATCACATCTTCAGCCACACTCACGGTCAATTTGTTTCCCGTAGTTTCCTTCGTGTTTCCAACCTCAAGTCTGAAGAACAGTTTATCTGAACCCGTTGTGCCCACCGATTTCAGCACGATCACACTCGCTGTCTCGTAAAAAATGGACCAGGGAGATCCCGCAATCGTTTTAAAACCTTGAACAATATTCGCGAATAATTCATTCATCTTAACTTTGCCTGTGAAATTAGCCATCCCTCATAAACACCTCCTATATTTGGAAAAGTAACGCTCTTTGCCCGCCACCAAGCAGTCTGGCACCATGGAAGAACTTCGGTCTTGAATACACAGGAGCCAGGTTCGAATTGTGGTAATAACGTCCATAGTCTGTATTCGGATAATCCTGATCTACCACATGAAACACGTAGTACTTGCCATCATTGCCAAGATCCAGGATCGATCCATCGGGGTGCTGCGCACTGTTTTTAAAAACAATGGAACGCATACCCTTGAATTCACCCCTAGCTCCTTCAGATGGATGATAGACCATGAAAGGCGTAACATAGTATCTTGAACCTACACCTGGAGAAGGAATGGACTCTGTCCCAAAATTGTACAGTGCGTACTCCGTTCCATTCCGTGAAGTCATCACGACACCTCTCGGTGTATCATATTGATCTGATATGTTGTTATCCGAAGCGGATAAAGGCATATGTGGGAAAACCCCATAAAATTTATTGGCAATCGCCGGGTCTTCTTGCTCTAATGGCTGGCATTTACCAAGGAATATTCGTACCGGGTAAGCTCTTTCCGGATAGTTCAGACTCTCTCCGTGGATAAACAGGATATCCTCATTCGTAATTACAGACCATTTATAGTTCACATTGTACTGTCCGTTATGACACAAAAAGGGAGTTTCCAACATGAATTTATCCGTGTCTACTGGCGGATTTACGAATAGATCTGGTGATGCCTCATTGCTTCCCAGGTTCTTCAGTCCCCAGCGAATGTTGACTCCTCTGGCGTGCGCCCATACACACATGGTAAAACGCATGGATGTATTTTTTTTATTGGTAAGCAGCGCATTTCCCCAGTTGGCGTAAGTTGTTTCGGCCGTATGTATGGTATCCCAGTAAGGATCGAGTGCATCTTTCAAAGTACTTACAAGTGTTGAAGCAAATAAACTAAGAGTGCTGGTAAACTCGTGTCTGCGAATCATGGTCATGCACTACACCTCCTTCTCGATCTCGAATAGCAGCACCCGTTGTCCGCCACCGAGAAGTAACGCTGAATCGAAGAAGTAGGGTTGTCCATTGTAGTAAGCTCCATTAGTTGCAAAAAATCCCTGATGAGTTGCCGGATGCTGCTGAACATTCACATGGAATACATAATAGCGCTCATCCCCCAGGTCAAGAATTGAACCATCCGGGTACATACTCGAATTTCTTAGTACGGCAGTACGTATACCGAAGAACTCTCCCCTTACTCCTTCCGTTCCATGCCAGACATAAAAAGGAGAGATAAAGTACCTTCCACCTAAACCCGGAGAAGGAACTTGAGAACTCGTTGAGAAATGATATAACGCATTACTTGTACCATTTCTTGATGTCCTCACGTAGCCTCTGCCTGTATTATGCTTCAATTCAACACCAGCAATATTCATACCAACTGGATAATGACCAAAAATTCCCACAAAGTCATTTGCCACAAGTGGATCTTCTTCCTCAAAAGGCTTCATTCTGCCAAGATATAATCTAACAGGATAGGCTGCATCGCCAATGTAATTTTGTGCCTCACCAAATAAATAGATGTAATTAAAATTAGTGAATAGAGTCCACTTCCAGTAAACATTAGGAGCATTAGATAAATTTGAATACGCTTCGTTAATGCAAGTATTCAGAGGAATTTCGGTTACAGCTCCTACATTGGTATAAAGATCAGGTTTCACAATCGAACCATTATTTCTCAAACCTGTTCTAAGCATATAACTCCTAGTGCAATCTCTGCTGTAATTGGGTGTATAAAACCTAGAAACATTCATACTAATTGTGAAGAACATACTTGGATCTTTTATATTTTGAGCCGTAAGAGTGCCCAGATTTGCATCACTCCTACTAGGATGAGTCCAACTCCTTGGAATTGAATATTCATTAGATGGTTCATAAGTCCAGTTCCAATGTATATCCCCATATAAATCTTGACTAACTGTTTTGTAAAGCTCAGCAATCAAATTGGAAGAATAAGAATAAAACTCATAACGACGCAGTGCACCTAACAAAATATTTTCAGCCAACTATCCCACCTCCTTAAGCACCAAATCGGATTTTCATTTCGTGAAAGATGTTCTCTTTAAGTACGGTTAACAAGACTGTTTTCACCATGTCACTTCTCTCTGTTATGAGATTCTCATGATAAGACTGCTCTTTATCCCCGGCTTCATCCTCTGACTCCACACCACTACTAGCAGCCTCATAAATTTCAGGTAACCCTTTTAGTGAAGGCAGAAACTTATGAGCCACATTATCAAACAGAATATTGCTTTCAAAAGCAAAGATCAGAATTTCAATTTCCTCTGTACTGAATGGCTCTAAATGATTGCCCACTAATTTATCCAAAATGGTATGTAGTGCAAACTTCACATCCTGCACGGTCATCGTCACGTCAAATCACAACCTTTCTGATTTTTACTTGTTTGATGTTACCGCTAGCATCGTATACAAATGCCTTCTGAACTCCCTGGCCGTCATAGATTAAGGTCTCAGTCTTAACGGTACCATCTGCATTGTAAGTAAACGATGTTTTCTTCAATAGCTGTGGGGTCAATTCTACTGAGAACACTTCTTCTGACTCAATGTCACCATTAGAGAAGTAGTTATATACGACATCCAGCTCAAGTGTACTTCCTTCAAGAAAGACAAGTCTCCTCCGGATGTCCGTGTCATCGAAGGTAGCACCTCCTTGAAGCACATAATACTCTGCACCATTGTTGATTTCGCGCAGTACTTTACCCGTAATGTCACGCTGATACTCAATGGACTTGATCTGCCCGTTACTCTCAGTAACCTCCTGTCGTTCCAGATTTCCATCCGGGCTATAGAAGTGCTCAATAATGCGGTTGATCCCTCCATCAATCTTCTCTGTATGTACTTTTCCATCTGGATAATAGGTATATTCGGTTACCGAAGTGGTGTTAATAATTGACCCACGACCAATGACCGTTACTCGTGCTTCCTTGGGCACATCAAAGGTAAACCGTATAAGCGTATCATTATATTCAATGTAATCGTCTCCTGCATCCATGCGTATTCCATCCAGAAATACCTCTGCGGAATTTGAACCAATCACATATCTGGGTACTTGAAAATCTCTAGTCGTCGACAACCTGCTGTTAGGAGCAGAAGTAAAATGGAATACGGATTGATGCTCCATAGTGCCTCGACTCTCAGCGAGTTCAAGGCGGCTCTGCATGTTGTCCAGTCTGTCCTTGAGAGCATCATAGACTACTCCGTTTTTATCTTCTCTTGAAACCACAACCTCTTCAGCAACTGCTTCCAATTGGGCTTCCATTGCTTTGATCACCGTATGATGTGTAGCCATTGTTGTGGTTTGCTCACCAACGGTTTTTTCCAGATCATCTACACGAATTCCCAATGCAGACATGTCATTTTCAATAGAACCCTTTGTTAAGAAATACCTGAAATCCAAAGCCGTGAGTGAAGTTGTTGGAGAAACTCCAACATCGAGTCCACCAATGATCATAGCATCCTTGGGCTCTTTTTGATCTGAACTGTAAGAGTACTGCCCATTTTCATGAAGAAAAATATAATATGTCGTATTGGCCACAATGTCTGGAATGCTGAATGTCTGGGTAAATTGATCTACAATAATCTTGTTGATACTGGCTCGTCCTGCATTAATCGTAACTTGAACACTGTTATTTGTATCTATGTACGTGGGGTTGGTAACACTGAGATCCTGAATGGGTTGCTTCGCAACAACTTCAATTGCTTTCTCCAACGTATCAAATCGATGATCTATGGATGCCTCTGCTCCACGTGCTTCTTTCATTTCCGTCTCAGCCAGGCTCAATCTCTTCTCATGGTCATCCTGACTTTTGGAAAGGGTGTTGACATCTGCTCTTACCGTCAGAATATCCTGCTGAACATCATCCAATCGTGAGCTGTTTGAAATAACCTTAGTCTCGACATCGCCAAGTCTTTGCTCATGATCTTTTACTGCATCTCGGCTATCGTGTGCAGATTCTTCTATCAGCGTGATTCGGTCGCCTAGACTGAGTGCAGACCCTCTGGCTTCTTCCAACTCTGCAAGATAGGAATCAATCTCATCATGCGTACGGACCCCAATATCACTCAATTCCTTATGACTCTTGGTGGATGATCGATGAGACTGGTTAATTCTTACTGACATTTGACCACCTCCATTCATGCCTTACATGATCTATACGTAATTACTCCAATTCGATTAAGTCATATGTATGTCGAATACATCTGTAGCGAAAATTTGACCTGGGAAGCATACCTGTCTTGAGATTCTTCCCTTTCCATTCGGAGCCAGAATGGATAGGACGCTCCTGGCAAAATAGTAAACGCGGTGATCGAGTAACTGAAGGACCCAGGAATGCCTTCAACATCAGGCGCAATCTGCACTTTATCCGTCCCGCTTGTGAGCGCAAAGGTTACATTTTTAAAGTCTCCTGATATCATGGGGTTCTTAGCAAACATTCGAACTTCTTGTGTAGCAGAACCACCTGCGGTTAAATAGCCTAGAAACCGATCCGTGTTAGGATAAAGAAGCACATCGAAATCTTCTCCTGTTTCAGGATTCGACTCTTTGTAATATAAATCTGGGGTAACCTCAAAATACATTAGGTCTCCCTTGTATACCTTTATAGAATCCATCGCCTGAAACCGATTTCCATCCGGAAGCCTAATCCCGAAATTGCCCTCAAACGGATATGGATATGGATCCATGTTAAAATGTACAACCGTTTCTTCAGATCGGCACACCCTGGACTCAAGCACAACCCCATTCTGATCGATTAGATCAACCACAGTTCCTTTGGTTAGATTGTCTACGGTAATAGATGTTCCTTTGTTAATTCGAATATACTGAACATGCATGGGGTGATCTCCTTCACCCTTCAGATAGAGACCAATCTTAGGGGCTCCCACCAGTTCTACAGAACCAATGATGTTCCAAATCACGCCATCATCCGACCAATACGCCGTATAATAGTTATAATCTCGAATCAAACGTATCCACGGGTAAGTCTTCAGCAAAGGCTTTGGCAAGGACATATCCAAAAACTCTTCAATCTCCATGTAATTATGTTCGTCTACAAAAACAATAACCCCACCGTAGCATCCCTCCGTATCGGGATTATAATTGTTCTTCACATCCATGACGAATTGCTTCATATCTGTCAGAGGTTTATAGAACATATACAGTGGATCTGGACCATGTTTGAGCACTAAACTCCCACTACCCGCTTCATAGCGAGTAGCATCGTTAGGGAGTATTTCCCATTTGGAATCCAGGTTGGAGCTTGCGAACGCATCCTCATATATCCTGCCTGACTCTTTCAATCTCGCAACACCCATACAGCTCCTCCTTTCTTTAAGTGAATAACCAGATGCGTTTACCGATTACACACATCTTAGGCCGTGCTTTCCAAACTTCCAGCAGGCATTTAATAAGTGCTTCAACACACTTGTCTCCCCCACCGCCTTCGCAGTAAGGAATGACATAGACGTCATCACAGATCCAGTTGGTCAGTTCCATCCAGTCCAGATTAGCGTATTCGTAACTACGCGTACCTACTTCCTGAAGCGAGGTAAACACCCATTTGAATTCATGTTTACCTTTGGGCACTGGATGTGAAAATGTATAGTATCCACCCTCCTGGGTGAATGTTTTGATTAGTTCATCATCAATGAAGAAATCCAGCTGACAATCAAACGGCTCTGGTACCCACACCCATCGTTCGTAGGCTTTGAAGTCATGCACACGGAAGGTGGTCAGATATCGTTTTCCTGTCCAGTCACTGATCTGTCCCTTCTGATCTGTTGTAATCTCCACTTTATACTTGCTATAAGGCTTGGGAGCCAGTTCATTCAGTTCGAAGCCACGATACCCTTCCCCGTAATACTTTTCATCCCATAACACTTTTCCGTCCTCACGTGTAATTTTTACGCGCATATTACTGTTATCGCAGCCGCCCATCCAGATCGGTTTGTTATTCCAAACTTCAAAGTGAGTCACCTCAGCCCAGGATGGATCTAATTTGCTAATATCGTCAAGTTGCATCGATCCGCCCCAGATCATGGCGCCATCTCCAGGGCAGTCTTGCTCGAATCGAACGCGAATCTCGTAATTCTTTTTCTGATCTGAGGTATTCTCAACTTCAATGGAGATGATCTGATCATCTTCATTTGTCACTGGTCGTGGTGGAATTAATAGTTGACCGTCCTCGTAAGTTTCAATGACAATTTTGGTTCCTCGACAAGCCCGATCTCTATTCTCGTACAATCGAATAACGTCGAGCCAGGCATGACTTCCACCATCTGGCGCAGTCGTAACTGGTCCAGGCGGATTCCATGAGTCTTGGTCTGGGTGTGGCGACTCCCCTTCTCGATACAATAACCCTTGAGCATCTATACAATAGTTATCCCACTCTTCTATAAATCTACCTCCACTGAGAGTAAAGCCACCAGCATTAAGCCCCGTTGCCGCCGATTCTCCAGGAGACTTGTACAAGGTGTATTCAATACTATATCCATGTCCAGGTTGTAAAGTGTAAGGGTTTGAGTAGGTTGTTGGTTGTCCATCCATCGCATAGTACTCGTCACCGTTTCCAAGACGCTCTCCAGTGGTTAAATCTGTTAATATTACCTTTACTTTTGTAGAATCAAGAATATCGTAATTATTATTTATTAGATTATTCCCATTCCTACCATAAGGATCTTCGGTCTCTATTTGGATATTTCCAATTGTTGCATGATAAGGAACTTTATCATCGTTCTGATCATCGTCCGTGAAAATATCTGTTACACCGATACATATTGTATACTCCCCTGGTTGAGATACTTTGATAATCTCCGATCTATAGGCAGCCGCAGACTTATCCCAATAATCCTTTGTAAAATATTTATAATTCATTTCCGTGCTACCGTAACCTCTATTTTTTTCTTCTTGGTGAATCAAGATTCTTTTCTCTGGTTTCTCTGTAGGGTACAGATATACCCTTAGCTTGGCACGTGGATCTATACCATCCACTAGATAACTTATGAATTTATAGTTGACTCTAAAATTCCCTTCACAATAAAAATTAATATATATCTTTTTTGTATATTTACTAAAAAAATCAGAGTTCTTATCTCCAGGCTCTGTACCTTTGACGTTAATCGAATAATAGGCTAATCCTAAATACTCAGGCCGATCTATTTCACGACCTGCTAAAACAGTTGGTCTAACTTTTCTGAGATTTAGAACTTTTTTATTTTTTACTGGGTATACGGTTATTGTCTCCAGATATTCAATACTTCCTATAGGAGGCGCTTTAAAGTATCGTGTGATCGTCTTTTCCTCATCCAGCATTTTGATACCATGGACACCATCATCACTGTATATTAATCCCTCGTTCCTCCATCCCCAACGACTCGCTCGTGCTGAATTCCCCTCGAATGGTACTTGCCCATATTCAATTTTATGAATCTGTCTACCAGCCGGGAAACATTTTTCTCCAAAAGGATCGTTTGAAGTATTTTCGGTTTGACCATTCCCAATAGTACCTCCCGAGCCACTCCCAGACCCACCTGTATTTTCAGCACCAGGGGTATACGCCTTACCATCCCGGTAAATCCAGCGGAAACGGTGACTGCCAGAAGGAACTGGATACGTGCAGTTTGTTCCATCGTTTCCATTCGATTGATTCCCTGTCCAGACTGAAACGCCATCTATTTGAAGCTCCAGTTTCTCACCGGGATCGAAATCTCCACCATACTGCCAGAATATATAACCGGGCTTATTTAAATGGGCTTCGAGTTCGCAGATAAATTCCTGATTGTGTCCCTGAGCCCACATTACACCATCACCAGCAATTAACTCCTTCCATTGCCAGCTTCCTGTAAATCTTAATCTTGAACTAATTTTGTCTTCTTCATTGAACAGCTCATAAAAAACCATTTCATCTCGATTCGCGCCCGTTTCCGGATCGTAATTATAGTCCATCGCGGGATAGATTCGCATGTGTTCTTTAATCGTCAGCTTCGCACCTGGATTTAACTCGGAACGATATGTAATTGTGTCGTTATTCGTTTCCGTGGTTGCTCCAGCATCCGTTACATCCCACCCACGTGTCACATCAACATATGAACCTAGCGGAGACGTTGTGCGATATGTATTACCTGTGTTATTGCCATAGGTAAATAACTTGTCCAACTGATATTTAAAGGGTTCCTCCGTTAAACTATCTCTGATTCGAAATTGGATTACGTTGTTTCCAGCTTGCAAAGGAATGCGTACTTGTTCGCCATTACCATTCGTCGTTGTATAATGAACAGACATACCATTGACATTGACCTCAAACGCTTCAGTAGGCCGTAGCTGATGCTTATAGCTAAATATGAACCATCCCTCATCCGGCAAAGATACTATGGTTTGAGCAATCATATCTCCCTGCTTCGGTTCTTCCAGACGCAGCACATTCCCTTGATTCACCCATCTCGGATTTCCCGACATGTACCATTCATATTTCCCAATACCTTGTCCAAGATGAGACGGCTCCCAATGATCAATTTCTCGCGGAGGACAAGTTACTTCGAGCGCACCTCTCAAGTCCACCGTCGTATCCGGCCCTGCAACAATTTCATATTCGATTTTAGCCTGGTTGGTCTCTGTTTCTGAATATTCTCCATTCAGTATCCACTCCACACCATGCAAGGATCGAGCATAACTACCATGATCTCCATCTCCGCGTTGGCTCCGCTGAACGAATTCATCATCAAAAAACAACTGATAATCATGATCGGGATACGGCTCTTCATCCACACCCATTTTGTATGCAAATGAAACCGTACCATCACATTCGTTGTCCAGATCCATCGTCATGGTTTTCTTACGCAAATCATCCGTAATGAACTGTCCTTTAAAATGGGCCTGTGCCACACTTTGCGGTGATCTTACAACCCAGTTTCCATACTCATATACGTCCTCACCATCCAGATCGTAATCTTTCGGTGCAGGCGGCTTACGTGTATCCACAATCTCAACGACTTCAACATCCTTGATATAAATACCATTGTTCTGCCATACTTCAGGTCTCATTTTACGGATCAGCCAGTCGAACTTGTACATCTGTCCTGGCTGCAACGTAAATGCAGCTTCTTGCCATCCGCTATTCTCGCTCCATTCGCCCCCAACTTGCTGCCCATTAATATAGAACAGCATGCCATTACCGCGCTTGGCACTAGCCAGGTACTTGAACCTGATCTGTCCATAACGCTTCACACGCCAGTTAAATGTGATTTTGGATGAATTGCCAATCTCCAGAAGCCCTAAATCCAGTTTTAAGATCATCTCTGAACCAGATTGTTCATTTCGGCCTACGGAGTGGACAGCTACCCATTCCTGATCCTCCGTCGATGATACATATCTGAAGAAATCAGGGAATTTATTCGAGAACGGGACGTCCTTTTTCATTGAAAAGAGCGGGATCTCATATACGGTTGCATCAAAATGATTAAAGTAATTCCCACTAAAATGATGGTAGTAGGGTGCCGGACAGACGGGCAATGACACACCATGATGACTACCGCCAGGCTTCTGGGCGTTTTCAAGAATCTTGTGAATACAGTCTTTTACCATTTGCAGTACTCGCTGATATTGTGTTTTATCTGGAGGCTGCTGCTGTTCTACCCACCATTCAATCCTGCGATACATATTCCACAGTGCTTCACGGCATCGTACACTCGCATACCACGACTTATCTTTCAGATATTGCTCAATGATTTGATCAATACTGTTTTCCAGTGCATCCAATTGAACCGTCTGCCATCTTCCGATCTGACCATAACCTGGATCACCCAGAATAGGATTATTTTCTTCGCCATGCCGGTCCGTTTCACTCCTAGGTGCATTGGGACTCTGCGGTAAATACGCAGGGTTGTTGGGGTTGCCGTAACTTTCGTCCGCAATCTTCGCTCTCATATTCGCGAACAATACACCTTTCTGTGATTTGGAGAACAAACCAAATGTATGACCCATACCAATCACCTCCCAATCTCTCTATACGACAAAAAGAGCACCGAGTTAATCGGTGCCCGTCAGATCATATTGCAATTTCGAGTCGGTGTAGATTTGGAGTTTGTTTTTCATGACAGACACGGACAATGTATACCATTTATCCTTCTCCCACTTAAAGGGTTGCATCGGAGAACCCACTGCAGTTGGATTGCCAGCAACGATTTTGTATAGCTGCATCGGCGTTCTCATATCCAGACTGTTATCGCTGTCTCCTCCATGAACCATAAACATCCAATAATTATTTTCATCGAAGTATTTGAAAATAATTCCTGCGCCATCCCCATCCGTACTTGTATCTACCTTAAAATCAATTGAGAACTTATACGTCTCAGCCAGGAAATTATTTCGGTACCATCCGCTGATGTCCTTCGTATCTTCCTTGGAATAAAACTTTCCAAGCAATTGATCCCGATCCCAATCGCCTTGACCGAATTTAGTCCAATCGTCTGACTGGGATAATTCCAGCGCATCCATATCCTTTGAATACGGATAGTACACATTAAACGGATCATTCGGATCATAGTCCTCTGGAACACCCAATCCCCCTTCCCAATCTTCAGGATCCATCCCTCGATCGAGCAGATCTTCCGAGTAATCGAATATGAGACCCTGTGCCATGGTATCCATCATTGGAATGTAAGCCTCAGCGGATTCCCGTTCAGCCACCGGGTGATCAGTCAGTGTGAAGCTCTCACGTGGTTCCATCTTGGCTTCGTGATACATTTCCATAAGATGAGCTGTTCTCTCGGGAAGGAACGCGTGCAACTGTTCCAGATACTCTGCTCTTTTCTCAGGTCTTTCAGCGAAAATAAAACCTGTGATGACTTGAGAACAGCGTTCTTCAAATGAAGCCATGAGAGAATCAGGATCCTCAATTTCAGACAATCTGGCGTTCGCTATACCAGTCGGCAACTCTCTTTCTATGCTGGATTCACGTTCCTCTGTTATCCCTTTAAAATCATCTTCACTAAGATAACCCGGGTCTATTAGCTTACTGCCAAAGCTCTGGCCGTCATTATCAACGTAGCTTGTGTATGGTAGACTATTTCCGTAACTTAACTCGTCACCTGAGAATGCAAACCTCTGGAGTGTGGTCCCGTATATCCCATCGAAATGCTCACCGGCTCGCTCACCCCCAACGCCACTTTCCAGTTCATGTGTATGACCATATCGATCCATTTTCCCCGCTGCAAGTTGCTCGCAATCCAGAGTCGTGCTTCTTAACATATTCAATCCAGCATCCAATTGATGGTTATACGCATCATAAGAACTTCTGGAGCTCATGAACGAGTTATCTTCAATATGAACGTCTCTCGTTTTAAGGTAAGCATATTCGCTTAGGATCAGGTCTAGCTGTTTATATTGGAAGCCAACCAGTTCCATGTCCAAAATGGATTCATTAAATTCCTTGTTTCCGTAGAACATGTCCTGATCCAACGATCCATTTCGCAGCTTCACTACATCATTGATCGTCTCATGGGTATGAGCCCATCTTTCAGCTTTTACCCCAAATAGGTTGTCATGCAAGAATGCTGATCTATCCTCTTTATTTAACTCAAGCGTTTGGGTCACATCAGCTTCTTTACCGTTTTTAAACGCATGAATTTGCACATCACTAGTGGAATCTTTGGCATTTTTCAGACCATACATGTTCTCTTCCAAATATCCATATTGCGGTTTGTCAGCGAGCAGATTCTCCTCCATATTGCCGTACTGAGGTTTATCCGCTGAGAGCACGATTTCTATTGTTCCATACTTCAAGTTTGTTCCACCAACAATCTCAACCGGAACATCACCGTATTTCAGATTCGTTCCGCCAACAATCTCTACAGGTATATCTCCATAACTGAGCCCCGTCCCACCCACGGATTCCACTGGAACATCTGCATATTTCAGATTTGTACCGCCTAGTGGTAGCGTAAGGTCCATGTAACCATATTGCGGTTTATCCGCTATAAGTTGTTCTTCAAGATTAGCAATCTTTTCAATAATGCTATCAGTTGTCTCATGAAGGTAAACGTCATGAGTATGCTTATAGGCAAGAATCACATCATAATCCAGTGCCGAATCCTTTTTACTCTTTATCGAATCATAGATCAGTTCAACCAAGTTGGAATCTCTGAACCCTTTACCACCGTACCAACCCTCACCATGCAATTCACTCAAGCGTAACTTGACAACTTCACTCTCAATCTCATGGACTGATGCCTCTTTCAAGATTCTTGTAGAATCGTTTTCTTCAAGCATGAGAGATAATCTGTTCATGTTATCCGAAATAATTTCAACGTTGAATTGCCCTTTGCGCATGATTGAATGAGCCGTCAGCATATCGTCAAGATTCGCAGATTTCATTACAGTAGTGGCTAGAGATATCTCATCTTGCACCGATCCATATCGATCTACCCTAATCGCTTCAGAAGTAATATTTACCAACGTAGATTCCCATGCTTGCCGCATACCTGCATTAAACTCAATATCCATCGCACTTTCTCTTGCCCACGATGAACCAAGCGTATATCCAATCCCAGCTACTCCATCTCGATATTTCGAGCTGCTTATGGAATAATCGTCGCTGAGCAGTGCCGATCTCCATTCCATAGTTGCCAGTGAGTAATCGATATTAATAGCTGCCTGACGTGGTTCAATCATGCCAATAGTATAGCTCTCATTCAAATACAACTGTCTAATCCTGGCTGTGCCTATAGAGTACTCACCACTGATTAAACCTTCTCTCATTGGATTAGTAGCCATAAGTTGTTGATCATACGAGTATCCCTCACGAGTCTTTGACGTTCCAATAGCATATTCGCTGTTCAAAAGCATCTGACGCAAGTTCGTACCACCCATGGTGTATTCATCATCAATCATTCCATAGCGATACCGGGAAACCCCGCCCATATTAAATTCGGTATGAATTACGCTTCCACGGTTCATGTTGGAACTCACGACATCATGGTCAAGAACCATTCCGTCCCGTTTGTATTTTGCCCCTATCCCGTACTCATCAAAGGCTTGTCCTCTGCGTTCAACTTGAGTTCCTTCATATTCTGGGTCATCCGGGAATAATCCCCCTCCAGAATTCAGGTAACCTAATGAATCTTCAAACTCAATAATAGCCGGTCTTGCATTAAAATCTGCGCCGTAAATGACTTCCGTAATTTCGCCATGCTGATCTTCCTTTACTTTCACTCCCTCGAAAACGTCTGTCTCTAGAGTCGAATTACGTCTGTTCAGTTCAGCCGATCTAGATTCATCTTCAAGTACTGTCATGCTCAATTCTTTGGATGCTTCTGCGAGTTCCGTCCCTATATCACCAAGCTGAGATTCCTTCGCACCTTCGAAATTAAAGGAAATGATGCCTGATCTGGTTCCTTCTTTGTCAGCTGTTAAGATCCCACAATCGATTAACGCATCTACCCGCTCTCTAACCCCGGCCAAAAACGGTTCATCAAAATAAACCGAAGCGTCGGCATTATTCACAGCTTCCATCATCATTTCCAGAATGACTGCCGGGCTGTTCTCCAAGATCTCCCCAACAATAAATTCCTCATCCAGATATCCAGGGTATGCTTTATTCCCCAACCATCCTCCACCAACCAATTTGTCCAAAAACTCGTCTCGAATCATGGTTGTTCGACTACTATCTCGGATAGATTGCAGGATCGTTTCCAGATGTAGCTTTTTACGATCTCGATGTAACACAAGTGGTTTCTCTGTCAGATGTACATGCTTCTGTTCGTCGTTCTTTCCATACGAATTTAGCTTTTCGAGCATGGTAGAACGTAATAATTCTTTGTCAGCCAAATGGTCCTCAGACTCAGGTAACCACAAATCATGAGCTAGCGCTCTTTCTGCCGTTGTTGAACCAGCCGTATAGCTTTCAAAAGATGCTTCTCTTTCTGCACCTTCCTCGCTGTTCGGGATGTACAAATTCTTTTTCTCTGTTTTTGCAGTATGGAAGTTATCCTCAATATAGCTGTCTAATTTGTTTTCTCTTTCACCAAGTGATTGCTTATTGAGTATTTCAAGAGCCTCTGCAGTCACTCGTTTGCCTGGCCTACTTTCCCTTTCTACATACCCAGGAACCTTACTGATCCTTCTGCTCTCCTGCAAATCTCTGAAAACAAAGCCGTACTCCGTACTTTCACGATAAGCCTGTTCTGCATGTCGGTCCACCTCACTATGAACTACATAAATCCGTTGTGCCTTTGGACGCTCATGCTCAATATACATTTTCTCCAAATAAACTCTTTGCCCCGTAGTCAAATCACCTATGACGTTCATCTTTTCCGCTTGATCCCGAACTGCCCAAGGAAACTGCCTCTCCACATCCGTAATAGTCCCTATATCTCTGGATGCCAAAATGATACCGGATGCTGTAGTTGCCGGATGTTTGTCTATAATTCTGTGAGCTTGGAGCGGATTCCACAGGGTATCACTTGGACGAAAGACTAGTGCATTTCGATATTGGTCACGGCTACTTTGACTGAGATCATCATGAAAGTAAAGTTGCTTGTTGACTTCTCGCGTACTTCTCATTTCGGTATGCAGAACAGTGGGGTACTGACGATCCTTCAGTTTGGCAAGTACATTCTCATGAGTTGTCATTTCATTCTCAATTACCCTCGTAGCCTGATTCAGTTGTGAAAGAAACATATTCTCTTCGATGTCTCTGATTGCTTGAACAATTTTGCCTGTAGTCGTTCCACCAAACGTTGTTGCTCGCACAGCTGTTCCCAGTGTTTGCATGAGTGTCAATTGTGAAGTGTTATACACTCTTTGGGCTAACGGCAACGTGCGATCAAGGTGCATATACTTTATTTCCTGAAATCGACGAATATAAGCAGTCGACATATCAGAGAGAATGGATAATTGCTGATGATCATCTACCCTTTTCCCGATCATGGTAGTTTGTTCAGCAAATGTTTCTTTATGACCATCACGTAAACCTAGCAGATCCTGATATAGAATTTCCACGTCTTGCTTGCTTACCTTCCGGGATTGAAGGCTCCTCTCCAGTTCTGTACTTCTGAAGTGGTCTTGAATGGCTTCTAACAAAAAATCATTTTGTGTCCGGCGTCCAATGATCTTCTCCACTTTCTGGAAAACCTCTGCCACATCCATATCCGGTTTATCGTTTCGAACGGAGTGTATCAATTGCTTAATCACCAGTTCAGAGCTGTTATCTTGCTCTGCACTATCTGCATAGTCCGCAATCATCCCAAATTCACTAACCCTGAAACTGATTCTTCCAGGCTCCAGCTTATCCAGATTCTTCACAAAGTTACGAGTTAAACCCAAATTACGGACAATCTTTAGCTCTTTATCGTTATCTACGCGCCAGCCCTCTGACATATCTTCAGGAATGAATGAGTCCTTTAAACCTCCGGGTCTGTGGCTCTCATCTTGATGATCCATCTCCAAAGCTTCAATTAACGCAGACCGCTCCATTTCGAACGAAAATTCCATAACATCGCCTTGCTTGGTAGCTGAGCTCGATCCTTCCATGGAACTGTGCAGAATCGCTTCTTTATCCTGTTTAGCATCACTTAGGACAATAAATCGTTCTTCTCCTTCCAGATCCTTGCGAATCGCTTCCACAAGTTGATGATTAAATCCATGTGAGATCGATCTTGCCATGTAGAAATCAAGCATCAGGACACTTGGATACCGGCTGTAAGGCATGTATATAAATCGATAATCCTCAGGCCCGCTTCCTGTAGTTCCGACTGTAAACAGGTAACCGTACTGAGTTGTCGTGTAATCTATAACGGTGAAATCAAACTTATTGACTACTTGACTCACGTCACTGCCCCCTTCCAACTAAAAAAAGGGAACCCCTGAGTGGAGTCTCAGAAAGTTCCCTCTCACTGAATCTATACGACTCAGCTTTGATTCAGTTTAACTTACGCCGTATAACGGACTTCCTTCAGAATAGCCACACCCATGCGTTGGTTGGCAGACAGATTCATAAAATTCTGCGCCGTATCGGTATCGAAATAACGATACACCTCTTGGTCCCAAGATTTGCCTTCCACATCAATAATTAACTCATCCAGGTGAAGGATATTATGCTTCGTAACCCGCGATGCAGTTATCGAATTGACCGCGGTAACCCTCGTAAGGGTGAACCACGTAGATCGGAGACAAGTGATATTTGGATGTCCATTTGGACGCCTGGAAGCCTTGAGGCTCCAGTTCCAAACCCGTATCCCCCAATTCAGGATCTTGATAAGCTTTACCTTTCGGTGGAGCTTGCGTGATAAAGGAAGGATAGTGCTGCTGGAATTCAATACCCGATTTGGTTTTCAACATCTGAAGTGTGTTGTTACCTGCAGAAGTATATTGACCGTAGTAGTACGTTCCTGTTGTCGCAATCTGAGAGATATCCGGTTCTTCGATTACCGCTCCAGCTGTCAGCATTACGTTTCCGTCTACATCATTCAGGTTGTATTTGAATGGTTTCAATGCACCTGCGTACAGGAAAGACTTCTTGTAATCAAGGAAGTTTACTGCTGGGTCCGCGACGAGAACCATCGCCAAACGATTGTTCATGACATTCACATACATGTATACAGGTTTTTCTTTATTCCGATCGGTTGGTGTGTAGTTTTCCAGTGCCCATTGGTAGAGTACCGGATGTCCTGTCAGCTTGAATGTTGGACGAGTGGTAACCGGTAGTGTGGTTGGTTCACTGCCTTCGAATCCTTCAAGCAGCTGAACAGTCAACGTACTATGCTCCTCATAGGCTGGAACTGGTGCAACGACGCGTGGTACCAGAGCATGATTAATGAAACTTACATAGAACTGTTTAGTAATCGGTGTTGCTTGTGTTCCGATCGTCATGATCCCGCGAAGAATAAGCTCCTGAATTCGGTCACTACTGTCCTTTTCTTCGTAAAATACTTCCCACAGATTTTGTTCCTGAGATTCGCCTGCCGTGGATTCAAATGGGAAACTCTTAAACCCTGTAACTTCCTCCTTCAGTTTTGTCAATACGTCCTGTGAAGTGGTGATTGTTTCTACATATTTAAAATTTGCCATTATGTAATCCTCCTTATTTTATCTCTTTCAAAAATGCAATCGTAATTACATCTGGTGATGGGGAATGCTTGAATAGATTCAACGGACTCTTGATACTGAAAAACTTGTAAACCTCTGTCCACGTACCCAACGCAGGTTTGGAAGGATCTTTCAGAATTTCTGTGTCTACGATTAATTCATCACGGTTGACCAAATTATGATCGTATATCGCAACTACACCGTCCATATAACCCCGATATCCTTCTGCCTGATGCACAAGGTAGATTGGACTCGCATGATACTTTCCTGTCCAAAGGGACTTCTGGAACCCATCAGAATCTACAATCAATTTCGAAAGTCCCGGGGGAAGTTTACCCACAGAAGGATAGTTTGGAAGATGCGAAATAAATGCCGGGTAATACCGCTGGAACAAGACATTACTGCGTGTCTTCAACATGGACATGGAGTCCATACCATTTGAAGTGTACTCACCGTATTTGGCATAGATATCCGGATTAAGATCAGTGAGAATATCATTTTTCGTATAACCTGTCATATCTGTTCGCAGATCACCCATGCCTACAGTGACACCGAAGTTTCCTCCATGGTCGTAATCATTGAACGGAACGATCTTGCCTATGTATCCAAAACTGCGGTAATAACTGTGAATATTCGGTGAAGGATCACCTTCCAGAACAAGAACTACTCGATCATTATTTACCGATAAAGTGTAAGCTACCAGGTAATCCGGTCTGCGTTTTTTGTTAGGCAACCATGAGGTTGTAGAATGTCTGCCGTGGAAAAAGCGAGCAGCCGGGCTTACGATCTCTGTCTTGCCGTCATAATCCAGCTTCCACTTCGTGGACGGTGGGATGAATGTTTTGACAATCGTATCTGTGTTCCACATCTCGTAAATGGCTTGTGCCTTGGCTTGATCTATAACTGTAGGCGTTAACCCCGGTTTAACCGTAGCTGGATCACAAGCTCCTCTGTATGTGGTCGTTGAATCTCCACTTGTGTTTGTACCTTCAAACTCTTCACCATAATAAATATTAATATAGTTCCAATCATTGGTAGGTTGTTCCAGCATTACAGAGTACTCTCGCACAGGAATTCCAGTTGGTACAGTTGGCGTACCTTTAACCACTACTCTAGAAGGCACATCATGAACGGGATCAGCAGTATAATAACGCTCTGTAAAAGTATACTTAGACTTCCCAGGCTCTACATTGCTTGTTTTTAAAGAAGTCCAACTACCGTAATAATCAAAAAATCTTACATATTCCCACTGATAGGCTGTCTTAAGACTGTAGTTCCAGTCATCAGGAAGCTCCGTAACTATCTCAAATTCATTCCAGTCATCCAAATAAACTACTTCACCCGTGCTAAGCGTTTGTCTCTGCTTTACAATGTAGGCAGTAACACCATCAGGTTTGGTTAGATCTGTTACCAATGTAGCTAGCTGATTAGGAACGTCTACAAAAATATTAGCCCCTGTATTGTCCGTATATGAAAACTGAACAACTTGAATCTTTCTACCGGTTCTGTAATTACCGTAATCCTTTTCTCTAACTGTGGGACGAACACCACCTTCGACAATTTGGTCCCAATATACCGAACTCACTTCATAAAGAAAACCATCATCTTCAACAGCTGGTGTTCCATCTTTAAACTTAAGTTTACTGTAGTCAGGAATTTTAACCACATCATACAAATTACCATCCGTATGAAGGTACTTCCCTTGAATATTAGGCCGAGTTTTAGGAGTATATGTTACCCAATAATCTTGCTCTGCCTCGTATACCTTCTCCCAGCGATTGGCGTCAATTCCGCCCTCTACTCTGGGAATATCAGCACCTACGATTTCATCGGCCAGCGTGTTGATCAATTTTTGTGCTTCCGACTCTCCGTCAATATAAGCGGCAAAGTTCGTCTGCGGTTTTTGCAGTGCCATCGTCACCCTCCTTATCTCAAAAATTTGATGTTGTACCAGACCGACTTGGCTTCAGCCACCGCGTTAAAAAAGTCAAACGTGATGGTCGTTCCAGCCGGAATCGGGTAGACAATCCCGAAACTGTTCCCCATGGAAACCGACTCGGGAAGTTCCTTCGCATAAATGGTGCGGCACACCTTTTCAGTCCCGATCGTCAGTTCCCAGTAATCGCCGACACAGTAGTGGCTCGCAGCAAATGCAATGCTCAGAAACTCCGTGTCATACGCCAAGGTGAACGTATCAGACTGTGTGGTCTTCGCCGCCGGAATGTCCAACATCTGTCCCCGAATGAACGGGATCGTCTTTTTACTGAAGTGTGGGTACGGCAGCTCGCGCACTTTGTCGATGACGCCACCCGCGATGTAAGATACATTAAATGCCATGGAACCACCTCCTACATGTTATATACGACTTACGCTCGTTCCAGTTAAGCGTCCTTCGTCATCATAATTTAGACCAATATTGTAAGTGAACATGGACTCTCCAGCTGGATCATATGTACGGGCCGTCACCTGCGTTAACCTGAAATACTTGTAATAATCATAATCCGGATGGGAATAGCCCACTCCGGAAGGAAAGTCTTCCTCATCCTCTGAGCCAAACTTCATCCAGATCGAAACCTTCCATGCCGATTCATACAAGAGGTCTGCTCCAGTCACCCTGTCCGGGTCCTGCATGTGCTCCCGATATAATGTAACGGAAGGTTCACCTTCAAGAGGAGAAACATTCGAATTGGAGATACTGCTATATTTGCGAAGCTCCCGGTGGATTAGATCCAGCACGGGAAAAACAATATTTTCATTCACAATGCCGGCCATTACACCATCACTCCCTTTCTTGCCCACATCATATCAATGACCTGTAACATGCCACGGTCAACCGAATAACTGGTTTTAATACTTTTAATCGTATATACAGCTCGTGTGGTGGTCGTTTTATCCGTCACAATAACGTTGTCAAGCAGATCAAGCGCAGGATTCGCAGGAATGGATACCTGAAGCGTACGGCACATCCGTTTCATATCAAAAAAAGCTCGCTCTGCCACCTGTCTTTTGGCTTCAACCGTCTTCGCCCAAGGAACGGCCAGCACCATGGTTCGGATTTCTCCTTTGAGTTCGAGCAAAATCTCCTTGTCCACGAAACTGCTCTGACTAGCATTCGAGTCGATAACAACGATGTGACTTCTTCCTCTGGACCAATCCGTGGATTTGGTAATGGAGATCAAATTGTCATTCTCGGAAAACTCTGCCACGACAGGTTTGTCATAATTCAAGCGTTCCAGTCGGTATGTACCATAACGGTCACAGTAGCTTCGATACGGTATCTCCGAGATTACCTCCTGCACAGCTTCTGTAACTTTGGTGGACCATTGCTCAAACGTCCTGCCATATTCCTCAATAAATGGATTAAGCCATCCGTTCGGAGTCAGCACTGTACTTGCGTCCTTGACTTCAAACTCACCTTCCTGACCCGGTACCGGGACAATGACCCTACCCGTCTTCTGGTTCACCTCAATCAGATAGGTCTCATCAATCACATAGTCAGGATAAGAACGATCCTCACTGGTTGCCCTCCAACCCACCATACCTGCATGTTTAACCAGATCTAGTACAACGGTTGATTTGACCCAGGCCGGCTTTTCAAATTCTACAGGCTGAGCTGGTGTTGGTGTAACTGCGGGAGTGGAGGTTGCTGTAATAGTCCAGCTTGCCGGATCTGCGAGCATCTCCTGATAGTAGGTCCATACCTTGTCCACCCAATTCTCCCGATCTTGACTCCAGGTCATGGGAGCAATGTCTCCACCATTATGGAAATAAAGTACATCCGCCTTGGAACTCACTTTTTTCCCTCTGGAAGCCAGCGCCTTGGACATCCGTTCTGCTCCACGCTTCATTTGCTCCTGAATTCCCTTGTAAAGGGGATTGCAAGCACTTTTACTAGGACAGCCATATCCAAGAATAAAGCTTCCATTTTCTTCTGTGCCCTTCCCCTGTGTTCCGAGAACGGTCTCGTGCCTGCATATCGCAAGCAAAAACTTATGATCAGGCACACCATACGCTGCAGCTTGGGCCTGTGCAGCCTGAATTATGGATGATGTCCGGTCCGTGCCAACTGCTGCAGGCGGCACCGGATCTGGCACATTATCAATCTCTTCTACCTCTGGATAGGCTTTTTTCTCGGAAATGACTTTCTCGATAATGCGCTTGTACATATCTCGAGCCGTGATCTCCAGCGTGGAGCCTTCGCCATTGATGTCCACCTTGTCAATCAGTCCCGTAAATACCCGCATCATGTGCTGACCATATCCCATATATATGCGTATCGGTGTATTTTCACTCAGAACTCCGATATGGAATCCGTTTGCAAAATAAGACCATGGAGACGGCACACCCCCAAGCTCAGGAAAATGAGCAGGATTATAATCGGGGGAGAAGAATCCTCTCGGATTGGAGATGGTCAGCCGTGCCTCCCTGGCTTCAGAATCAAACTGATCATCGATTTCGGCACTAATAATATTGGGAAGAACCTGTGTGTCCATATAGACAAAAGATCCGACCTGAATAACATCCGTCTCGATCCTTCTATTATTGATAAAATCTGTGTAGCTGTTCGTTTGATAATATCCTTTAGACGGATCGAGCCCTTCTTCACTCTTTTGATTCTTCAACGGAGCAGGCAACAACTCTTGTATGCGAATATAATCAATGGCAAATTTTTTATACTTCTTACTTGAAGCAGGAACAGACCCGGTTGGGACAGTGGAGTTTTGTTTGCCCCCATACGTCACCTTAATCTTGATACTCTTGGCTTTTGCAGGGATCACAATATTATTCAATTCCGTGAGTTTGGTCAGATCATATGCCCCGTTAAACTTATTCACATAGGCATACGTTTTACCATCAATCACCACAGCGAAAGAATCCCCTTCTGCTTCACTAAAATTAGTCCCCATTCCAATACTAAGCAGCCCTTGCGTCGGCATACTCAGTTTCGTCACGTTAATCTCGAATTCAGCTACGGCGGCTTTGCCTTCAAACGTATACAGCAACTTGCCTCCTGAATCAAACATAGTCCAGCCCGATTCAATCTTGGCATAATCCAAAAATTTCAATCCGGTTGTATAAACGTTTTTCTCATGCCAGTTTCGCTTGTCGAACTTCTCATTCAGTTTGATCTCTCCGGGATATCCTTCGACCTGAACCGGCTTTACATCAGTAAATGTTGTTTTCGCATTCCCATGCAGTTTGCGCTGTCCGCTCAGATATAATCTAGGATCAACTGGCTTGCCGCCCTCTCCGGTTCTCGTTGTTGGATTAACTCCTTCCCAAATTTCAAAATGCAGATGTTTTCCCTTGCCCGCCGCACGTTCTGCCGCAGACACCTTATGACCACCGGTATACACGCCACCAGTATTGCCCAGCGTTCCAATGACAGCCCCTTGAGCTACTTCATCATCCACCGAACAGAGAATTTCTTTCAGATGAAAATATTTGGTGATAACACCATTATCATGTCTTATATTTACGGCATTACCGGCACCTTCTGTTTTATTCAAGGATGTTCGGACTACTTTTCCGGCCCATGCAGCCAAAATTGGCGTTCCGATCTTCTCCGACAAATCGATGCCTCGGTGAATTTTTGACGCGCTATTACGAGGAGCACCAAATTCATCTGTAACAGGAGTGGTAATCAGCGTTTTACCCTTGATCGGAAAACAAATCTCCTGAGCATTCGCTTGAGTCGAACCGTTATATATACCATTACTCGACTCTTCCACCCAAACGGATTCTGTACTGATGATGGGTACTTGCTCGGTTACGATATGCCTGAACTCTTCTGTCCGTCCCGGGATAAATGCCAGCCGATCTACTTCTACACGGATATTGGGAAGCGCTCCTTCCCCCAGCTTCAGACGCTGGGATAGCACATTCATAACCTCATCCGAAATTGGAATCATATTGTAATCTCCCCCTTACTTGAATCGCTCGATGGTCCATTTCATGAATCGGTCCAGGAAAGCTACGGCTTCAGCCCGGGTCATAGCGGAATTCCCAAGGAACCATACCTCTGCTTGCTCTGTGCCATTTGTAGGTCTCCCCATATCTGTTACTATCGCTGCACCATCCAGCTTGTTATTGATCGGAATGCCAGCAATCAGTGGATCATTGTTCGCAAATGTTTCGTCTTCCATTTCCGAGACGGCTATTTTCCAGAAGGCATCCTTGTTCTGTACAACTCGCTCCTTTTTGTCCCGATAATAAATGGCCGAATCTTTGCCAACGTCTGCGAACCTCTCGCTCACATCTTTCAGATAATTGAACGTCACTTCGTCTCCTTCTGAAAAAGGTTGGTTAAAAACAACCGTGTGGTTGTCAATTTCCGAATAAGCCGGTGTTTCTTGGACTTTATCTTTTTTTGGTTCTTTGAATTTCACTGTAATTTTAAGTTTCTTTTTACCTGCCGGATAATTGCCGTTAAGTCTAAAAACCCGTTGTCCTTGAAAAGCGGTAATGGTTTGATTAATCCCCGTCGTTGGTGCTTTCATGTCCGTAAATCTGGCATAGAACACCTTGCGTAACTTATTAATCAGATGAAAGGCTTCTCCCCGCTGTATAATGGCATTAGGAAAGAAACAATTGTTGTATGCTGGTTTGAGTGTTGTCGCTTTGATATCTTCACTCATGAATTTGTTATTCTTTGTCCAATAATTGAACTTGCAGGTGACACCGTTCAGATTAAAAGGAAGAAATACCGAGCCCCCCGGGCTGACACAATATACATCCGTTCGGTAACCAATAGCCTTTGTTGCAATTTTGGTTACCGCCTCTGCATCTCCCATGGTGTCTGCCCATACCTCGGAAGGAATGCTGAGTCTGCGAAGTGGTTGGCCTGCTGCATACAAATATTCCTGATGATTACGACTGAATGGATCGTAGAAATAGGTCGTCGCTGCACTAAGTACAGCTCTGGGCAGATCTCCAGTCCAGGACACGGGTGGCCTTTTCCAAGCACTGTCTAGCAACGGTTCTCCATAACTACAGAAGGACACCACCTGTCCTGCTTTTACACCGGTATACAACTCCACATCGGTTAATCCCTTACTATTGGTTTCAGCCGTTTGGTAGATCGTTTGAACACCGTCAATAAACACATACAGTGGATTGTCATCTGTTGGTTTAATCAGCACAGGCAGACTAAATGAGGTTTGCCCCGCTTTCCCTTTGATTTCCTCATATACAAAAGGCTTGCCTTCCTCAAACTTGTTATAGTTGATCCCGGCCACAAAGACTTCACCATCTTCCAAAACCATATTCGTGGCTTCCATAACATCGTTATAGAACCAATCCCCTTCGTTTACATCAACCCATTTTCGTATGATAAACACCTCCTATCTTTAGAATAGACAGAAAAGAGAGTAGGTCACCCTACTCTCGAATTGTTCGTTCCAGCAGACGCTTGGTTCGCATCAGGAAAGTAACAAACTCTGCTCTGGTTATAAAGTTTTCCGGTCTGAAATATAGAATTGGGGTGCCATCCAATTGTGTTACAACCGTCAGCCCCAAATCAGCCAAGCGTTCAATGGAATCTCTTGCCCAGTGGTCCTTCCCTTCTGTCGTCTGTAAATCCTGAAACTGTATTGCACTCTTACGGTCATATCCATCTTTTTTGATCAGGGTCATGGTCAATTCGACCTTATATCCCTTCTGATCTTTATCCATCGTATCCTGATGGTAGAAAATAGGGTCAACTTTGATGGACTCTACAACACCAACATAGATATTGCCCTTCTCATCATAAAATTTGTGTGTCCAGCCTACGTACATGGCGTAGTCGTGATAGGATTGCTTATCTTTAAACAGGATGTTAATGATGGCCTTGTACGAAGATACGCCCATCTGATGAAAATGCGAGGGAGCATTAATCATTTTAATTTCCCTCACTTGCGGATTGGGCGAAGGTGAAGAGTACGGATCAATGATTCTTCCGTTCACTGGCTCGAACTTCATGCCTGTATCTACCAACAGCCTTCTTTTATACCGGTCATTTACTAAGCCAAACGGGTCTTGCTGAGTCATATCAGAACTCCTCCTTATCTACTATATTTAGAGATATGATTACTTCCCATTCCCGCACCTACATTGCTGGCCATATAGTTCACCATACCCGGGTTGTTCTGCCGCAGTGTCTTGTCCAACGTAGATGTCAGTCTCTCCACATCTTTTGTGCTGCCAGTCATATTATCGATGTTCACATGAACCGTGACATCACCTGAGCCAACCATCACACTTTTATGTGTATTGTTCGTCGTCATGTAATCAAAGTAATCCATGACCTTAAGACCTGCTGGAATGTTGAATGAAGATATCGGTTTATCCATTTTTTTGCTAATTTCAAACAAATTTTTAGACTGTTCTACACCTAATGACTGGATTTGTTTTAAAATCTCCATATATTCATTTGACCCTGGTTTAAACACACCACTATTCAGCAGATTCTTCCAATCTTGCTTGATCGAACTTATTTGTGAGTTCATTTCTGATGCACGGGATTTGTTCAATGCAATTAATTCTGGTGCATCTTCCTTACCCCCATTAGCCGCCAGGAGATCATACATTCGTTTATCATAATCCAACTGCGTCAACTCAAACTGATCATTCATCTTGCGTCTAAGCTCATCAATTTGGCTGTTTTTGACACCATTCAGTTCAAGCTCTGATTGTGCCTTCTGCTGTTTCTTCTCATTGATCTCCAGGCCCAGTTCATCTTTCTCCTTACCTTCAGCCATCTTGTCGTACGTCTTCTGTAAACTTGCAATGGCCTTATCGAAGAACTTGATATTCTCTTGCAAATATTTCTCCATTAGCGCGCGCATCTGACCAGAATCTTCGCGAACACCACTAATCAAAAGACGGGATCGAGTGACTTGGTAATTGGTTTCGTTATCACTTGTCGACTTGTTAAGCTGCCGATTAATCTTGGCGATCATTTCATCAATACCGTTGCTTTGCGGCTGAGGCCTATAACCGTTAGCAATAGTTCCTATTCCGCCCGCAGCAGGAATATACTGCATTTGAGGTTGAATGTATTGTATCTGCGGTTGTTGTTGTTTGTTGTCCCCAGGCGGTTTTCCAGACTCTTTATCCATTTGAATCTGGGCTTCTTTTTTCTCCTGCTTGTAGTTGTATTCCTTGCCCAGTTTCTTCTCAACTGCATCTCCGCCATCTTCACTCCAAACCGCCTTAAATCCCTTCCAGTAATCCCCGAACTTGTTATTGGTAGCATTGTTTCCGAATATTGAACTCATTGTGCCGGACACAGCGGCATCCATCCCCAGGTTTAACCCTTTCCACACTTTCCCTACAAAAGATGACTGCTCCATATCCTTGAAATCTTTGGCCAACTCTTCCTTATTGGTTGCGCGAATACTCTGCTTCTCCGCTTCTGACTTACCCATATTGTTCAATGGATCGACAAGACCAGAGACGACATCCATGGCGGTCATCGCCAACCCAAGTGCAGGTACAGCTTTTAAAGGCCTCAATAATCTCCCGCCGGATTTGACTAATTTCGAAAATTTTCCGGGTGTTTTAATCCCACGGGCAGCTTGCTCCGCATTGATGTCACGCTGAGTAATCGAATTTCCTTGTCTATCTCGAAGTATATTTCCATCTTTATTACGGATCGGGGCATTGCTGTCAAAAAATGCTTTGCGATTGCCCGTGTCTTTCATATCCTTAAACCTGGAAAGAAGGCCTCTTTTGGGTGTATTTTTATTCCCTTTTTTCGAGTCGCCCCCCGGATTGAATTCATCCATTATTGCGTCTTTCATGACATCTTTAATCAAATCTTCATGGCGAGCTACAAAGGTTTTGTTTTTGGAATCTTTCTTGTCATCCTTAACAGGGGATTCAGGGGATCCACCACTTCCTGCACCTGGAACAACTAGTAATCCTCCTGGACCACTCATCATGCTCGCGAGCTGAACCTGTTCCAGTTCCTTCAGTTTGGATATGTATGCTGTAGCATCGATCATGCCTTGTCTAAAAGAAGCATTTAACTCATTGACTTCGGTTCTCAATGTGGAGAGAACGTCATTCAATAGCGTTGACTGTTTACGCAGCTTCTGGATCTCGGATTCGTAGCGCTGAACATCCGTTGAACCGTATGTAAACTCAGCATTAAGGAAATACAACTTGTTTCGTAGTTCAACTGCATCAAGGTCCATGTCATCCATCGCCATCATCAGTACTCTAGCTTGGTGTTCAAGTTGCATCATTGCTCTACTCGTGTCATCCAGTTCTCGGCCTAGAAACTCAAGACTTCGCTTCATCTTTGCAATCTGAATATCGAGTGAATGCATTTCTTCTCGCAACAGAAGAAGTTCTCGACTATACGTTTTGACTCGCTTCTCAGCTTCGTCACGTTCTTCTGCATGAATGGAAGAAGCCGCTGTATCCCCATCTTGTATAGCCTGATTGTACATATTATGTTTATGATCTCGGTTAGTCCGTGCCTGAAGTACATCATCTTGCTTGGCGGCGGCCCTACTTTGAATTTCTGTTTTGCGATGTTCCAGAGTCTGCAGACGACTCTGCTGTCTGCCCATTTCCTGCGCTACACCAGCACGTTGCACATCCGTGACTCGAAGTGGCTCGGGAACATCGCTCCCCGTATTTTCGACTTTCCCTGGATCCGCATTCGTAGCACTGTATCGCTTCTGATCGCCTTCATTCATCACTTCACCGAACTTATCCCACGCAACCTGAACTCCGACTTCATCCATAATTCGGTTAAGCAATTCCATATGATCAACAACGCCACCCGTACGATCTCCAATTAACCGCATGACTGCGATAAGATAATCGCCCAGCTCGGCAAATTCCTCTTTCAACCCTTGCATCGCCTCATGTGTTGCAATCTGAAAAGTGATTTCGATCTCTCGTTGTCGGAATTGAAGGTTGTCTCTACTGCCAGTGCGCTGATGGATCGACGCGTTTGCATCCTTAGCCTTCAATTGTTCAGCAAGAAGATCGAATCTAACTCGATTCGATGCAAAGCCCTGCTGAGGATTATCTCCTTTTGACTTAACCAACAATCCAGCCTTACTAATCCAGTTGGCTAATGCATCCTCTTGTGCAAAAGTTCCATCAGGGTTCCCAACCTTTGGAAGGGTCTGACGCATCATATCCATCAAGTCCTGAATGCCAACATCCAACATCGTTGAAGCTCTGATCATCATGTCTGTGACTTGGGACAGATCAAAGCTACTGCTTCCCCATGCCGGAGTAACAGCTTCCAGACCTGTTGCCGTCTGTTCTACATCCATATTGCCCGCTGAATGCAGCTTGGCTACTTCTTCAGCAAACGCGACAGCTTCAGATGAATGATCATAATTACGAGAACCAATACGATAGGCAAGGCCTACATCTTCCTGATCCATACCATGTTGCAGTGCAATTCGTTGCAGATTTTTGACTGTTCCGGTTTGTGTGAATTGCCCACTGTCATTCGTTGTCCCAGACGATCTAAGCTCCAAATTTTGGTCGGCCCGGCTCATCTGTTGATCCATCTGCTGCGACGAGTCAAGGGATTTCTTGAGTAATGTTGATGAATACCCCTTGGTTCCACCTGCTGAAATATATTTCATCGTATTCATCACGGAGTCTATCAACCCCTGTGAGCCAGCTGCAGACACATCCTTCATTTCACTGAACGCTCCACGATAAAAGTGCTCCAAATCGGTAGTCAGTGTTTCAATCATTTTCGACTGCAAATCACTTCTGATTGTCTCTACACGTCTAATCAGCGTGTTAACGCCTGAAGGGGAACTCCCTTTCAGTTTTACGTTTTGTCCAGTTAATTGATCCTTATCCGTTAATATTTCTTGTGTTAAGGAATGTTTGTCTCCTTGTCCTTCTGTTTCAGTCATAAGAATCACCGCCTTTATGCATAAATCCCGTTCTACCTTCATTTAGGCAAAACGGGATGTCTCTCTCTTATCCTCCGAGCGCTTGTGCAAGCATACCGATATCATCTTCTGATATCTCCGTGTAATCCTCGTCATTGAAGGTTCTTTTACGTCTGACGGTCCCATCTTCTTCAACTTCCTCGCCCCCACCGCCACCGAACATGCGAAGAGGTGCTGTCATAAGTTCAACCTCAAATTGAATATATTTCTCGGCTGACTTGCACAGCTCCGCAACCTGAGGGAGTGTGTACTCCCAAATCTCCCACTTGTTCAGCCCACAGTGTTTATGGAGGGTGAAGAAGATCTCTCCCCAGTGAACGGGTTCCTGTGTTTCCGAATCACGGATTTCGGTTCCCTCCAAAGACTCCCCCTCGGTGCGTTCTACTTTTTTAAACCGTTGAGTCCAATGAGCATATCAATGACTTTACGAGCTGTGTTCAGATCGAGGTACTCATCCAGATATTCTCGATTGATGATATACTCACCATGCTCATCTTTGGTCACGATATGTGGATAGTTTTTGAATGCCATTGCCAATACATCAAATAAATCCTGCTGCCGCTTTTCATCCAGTTCATCATTCTCAGTCGGAATGAAGTTAAGAATAATGGCATCGATATTCACCGTTTTCAGCAACTTCATCAGACGGCGGGCATCCTTCAGGTTACACGGCGGAATACGATATTTCCGTCGATCCCGTAACGTAATAATCTCATCATCTTCAAAGAATGCACGCTCAGCAGCCTCCACTTCCTCTGGAGTCACCCGTTTGTTTTCCGGATCATCTTTGATTCGTTTCGCCGCTTCCTCATTCAGCTTTTCCGCAAGTTCACGCTCGGCTTTTTCTTGTTCTGTTTCCATGAATTTAAAGACCTCCCCAGGACATTCTCCCCCATATAATAAAAAACCTGGCAAGGCAAGGCTCTGTGAAGGGGAGGACACAGATGCCGTTTGATACCTTGCCAGGAGCAATCAACCTTATTTAGATATTAGATCTTGCTTGGTGCGCTGAAGCGTTTGATACTGCCGATTTTTCCGTCAGCACGTTCAGGATCAAGAATCTGCAAGGAGATTGCAGATGCAGAAGCGGCAGCGCGCTGGGCATTGATGCTGAATGTACCTTTTGCACGGCACATGTACAGCTCGGTTTCAACCCCTGCATACGAACCATCTTTTTGCTGGAACGTACCGTGATGAACGACAGAGATTGGGAATGGTACTTCATCAACCAACAGATCAACCATGTCTACAATTTGGTCTCGCTTGTAGTTGAACACAACCTCTTTACCGATATGGGCAGCATTCAGGATAACTACATCATTCGCTTCGTCGTAGAAGAACGCATTGGGTTCCACGGCCGTTCCTTTGGAAGTGAGTTGTTTCAGCAACGTGTTGGAATCTTTGAGACGAACCGTAATGTCACCGTTACTTCCATAGATATCACTCGCATGCTTCGGTTTGGCTTCAGCAAATCCGGAATTGGATACGCCAGCAGCCACTGTAGACTGCTCATTCAGTACCCATACATAAGACTTCACTTGCTCTTGTACCGTTGAACCCATCATCAGCTGGATCGCATCCAGATCGAATTTGGCATCTGTTGCCGACACTTCAATCGATTTGGACTTCACCAGTACATCAATGGCGAACAGACCGTCACCACCAAAGATGTCCTCAAGCTCCACGTTAAGGTCAATTTTCAGATCTTGCAGGGTACCCAGGGTAACTACCTCAATTTCGCCCATCGGATCTTTTGGAAGGCGTTTAGCCATGAACGTACCTACACCTTTGATAATCATTTTTTTAGCCATTGAACAGTCCACTCCTTAGGATAGTATGTATTTTTAGCTACGGAGACTTGCTTAAGCCAGGATCAGGTTAAATGACTTGATGATCGGGAGATCCGTTTCGTTTAACCCGTCTGGCTGTTAACCGTCTCTGCTTTTTATAGTGTAGAACGCTATCTTCAATCCCTAACGATAATGTAAACGAAATATATTGAAGCAGGATTAGCCCCGTCATCTTTGCAAAAGGAAAAGGCCTATATACGATCAAAGAAAAGACCCCTACATTAGAGGGGCCATTCTGTTTGGCAAAGAATCAATAATTTGCGCTACCTGTTCCGCACGTTCCTTGATCTCAAATTCATCGGCAGTAACCAGATGAACATGTGAGCAGTATTTTCCATGCTCATAGATTCTCTCAGGTGTAATGAAGACAACGTCAGCAACAGCTTCCATCTTGTGTTTGTGCTTTTCGTACTGATCCGGATCGGTCAACGAATCAAATACGACCAGATCAGGATAGGCTGTCTCGACAGAACTTGCCAGCCGGCTATCGTTCACCCAATAGATTACGCGATCACCTTGAAACAGCGTACGGACATTATGGCCCACACGGGCTACAACAAAGTTTGGAATCTCCGGATATGGATACTCCAAGGCATCTACCTGATAGAACTCATCACTGGAGTTGATATATATTACATTGTAGCCTACTTCCGCGAGTGCTTTTAACAGCCGCTGTGGTCGACGCCCGAATCGTTCACTATGGAAATCGATCGCAGGCAGATATACAATCGTTGTATCCGTGTTTGGGGTGTATGTCGTAACATTGAACTCTGTCGCGTCAATCTCTATTTCTTCAAGCTCGATTGTTGGTGTAGTCGATTGGCTACCAAACATTCGTTTAAATATCTTTTTCATTTCTCATACCTCCTATGACCTGATTAATCATCTTCACAGCATCCATTGCCCTGCCATCCCAGCTATTAGACTTAGCCACCCTTACTCTTGCCGCAATTTTGGAAGTACTATTCTCACGAATCGCTTTCTCCAACATCACCCCGCAATTATGCTGATTCATAAAGTAAGTTACATCGCTGTACTTATGAACAATTTCCTCCATACGCGTTGTCAACACAGGTTTGCCCGCAGACAAATATTCATAATACTTGATCGGATCGCAACCCCGGATCATCTCTGTCAGCTTGAATGGCACGATACAGACATCGAATTGAGCAATGTAGGCGGGAAGCACTTTATAATCTTTGTGCGGAAGACAAGTCACATTGGGATGCACAATATTTTTTTGATAGAGGGTATTGTTTCCAATCAAAACAACACGATAACCTTTATCTGCAATAGCGGTAATCAGCGAATAATCCACCCACGATGCCATTGCACCGTGGAAACCCACAATCTTTTGCCCATCATGAACATCGGGGAAGTCGGCCGGTTTGGGCAGAATCACTCGCGCTTTCTCAAAATGTTGGTAATCTGCCCCGTTAGGGCACATAAAGATTGGTTTGCCGTCATGTTTATGTGCCTCGTACATCACCTTGGCAGTCGTGGCAATAAGATCTGCACGGTCAAAACATTTCGGGATGTAGGATTTCCACACAGCAAACTCGTCAGCCGAATTATCAAGGTAATCAAATACGGTAAAATCAAACTTCCGTCCATCCGAATAATTGTACTGGCCTGGATTCGAGAACCAGAGTACCTTCTTTCCTTTGACCAGGTGATCGTAGTTCACGCCTTTTTGCACAAGGAACAGATCCTCATTTAACTTTTCAATCGGGCGGCTCTGCTTTCTGTACGTTTCTTCGTTGATAAAGATGGCCCGTATACCTGGAATATTGGAGAAGGCGGTCATCAATTGCTGAGGACGCTGGAACAAAAGGTTCCAGTCGAGTGCGGGCGGGTAGACAATGGTCATTTCTATACTTTCAAAAACCGGATTTTCTCGTTGTTTTCTACGAAGCAACCAATTGAGCAATCAACTCCACCCCTTCCGCATAGGCATGAACGGGACGCAACCGAGTATCTACAAACAGTTCAAATCCCAATCTTCTAGCTTGCTCACAGAATGGTGCATCTTCACCTGTTGGATGAGAACCATATCGAACCCCTGCTTCGATCACTTCACGCTTAATCAAATATACCGCACCTGTCAGTTCTACCGGGAACAAACCCGCTTTGAATTCAGGTATATGTTTTCCGCCGATCATGGCATTATGAGCCTTTAACTTTGGGTGATTCCGTATAAGCATGGAGCATATATCTTTGTCATTATCTATTAACTGCCGTAGGCTACCCTCGGGAATGATGATATCCGTATCAATTGAGAACAGATACTCACAGTCCGATTTCAGAAACTCATCCAGAAGCGTATTTCTCAACAACGCCAGGTTGTGATAGGAATATTGTCCACGTATATGACCATATGTTCTCCCCAGATTATGAGTTAGATAAGGAATCTGATGACAATCAAGGATATGCTCCGTCTGATCTTCACTATCATTCAGGATATACATATAATGTTTCTGCACTGCTTGTTGCTCAAGCGATTGCAAGTGCCGTTCCATAATCCAAGCCCGGTTTCGTACAGGACTACCTATAAATACGTTTTTCACAGTCCATCCCCTCTCCCTTTTTACATAGTCTAGACTGTTGCTCAGTAACCTTCGCACATTAAACAAAAAAGGAGTGATTCCTCAAAAGAAGAGAGAGAACGAAGCATTTTTCCTATTCTAGTACAGAAGGAGTTGATGAATATGTATACCAAAAAAACCATTATTCACACATGGAAAGAAGGTGACAGGCATGCTGGGGAGTGTAGAATTAATCCACAACTGGTTCCAAATGGCCTCTGATGGAGAAGCCCATGCTTCTGTTCGATTTGGGGATGCTTCCAACACCATTCTGGCCCACGATACCGTTCTGACTATGGATTTCATTAAGTCTCATTACGGCTGGTTGAACGATCCTACCTATTGCGGGATAACCTTACCCAACGCGAGTGCGAGAGAAATTATTGTACACTGTCTGCGAAAAGCGGATTACGTTGGACACCTGATCCAGACAGATCACTGGTATTTCAAGCCGTTATTCGATATGTGCCTTGCATATTACAAAGTTGAACCCAGAGAGACCTTCTATGCTTTTGAGAATAATTACATCGCCCGATTCAAGTTATTCTATGAAACTTTCAAGACCATGCCTATTCTGATCTGCGGAGCCAAGGCCGAGCAATATCGAGAAGTTCTGGAGCGGAGATACGGGTGGACAAGCATCGTGGGAACGGTGGACTGCCCCTCGTGGTCTCATGTGAGCACAGCATCCAAACAAATGGAACATATCTACCAACAGACACCGTGGAAGCTTGCTCTGGTGTGTGCAGGTGCACCCGGTAAGGTACTGGTTATTAAGGCCAAAGAACTGCAAACCGTAGGTGTTGACTTTGGTTCCGGAGCAGATGTTGCCATTCAAGCCGACAGCGAAAATCTGAACGCATGGGATTACAACGGATTTCCTGATTATTGGGAAGGCAGACCCAAAAAATGACCCTCTCCGGGTCTTTTTTACTGGATAAAACTGTAATTTCAAATCCAATTTTATTGACTTAGTAGCTGTTGATAAATTAAACTATCTGCCTTATTATTGTTAAGATAACTCCTAATCTAACCTGGTTTAAACTTGCATGAAGAGGAGCTCTGCTAAGATATTCGAACCGTTGGAGGGAAATGTAATGGCGTACTCGCAGTCAAAGACTGAAATAGTAGCAACTCATTTACGAACAAGATTTATGGAAGGTAACGTAGAGGGACATGAGATCGTTGTTGCCTTGATCAGTATGGTCAAAGCTGAGAAGATTAATTTAGATGAGGTTGCCCCTATTCTCTCTACAGTCTTTTTTGAACAACCGCAAGGTATTCTGTTGGCACTCAAAAAAGCTAGCACTCTGATTGATGATGAATTAATTGATTCCATTCTCCACGAAGTAAACGAAAAAGCTTAATCTTACATACAAAGGGAGAGCTTATCATCAGATATTAATTTACAACAACCAGTTATTCTCTCCACACTTTTAGATTAAATAGATTCATCACTGAGAAATTGGACTTTCTCGTTATTTTCTGTCCTCCTCCGCTTATTCTAGTAGTATTACGAAGGAGGGGACACCAATCGAGACAGTGAATAAAGCCATTTTATTTTTAACTGTTATTGAAACCATGCTTGAAGCGCTCCACCATACAGAAGTAGATCAGACAGAACTTGTGGATTCGCTTGTCATGTTAGGTTTTGATCCCATTGAGATGTTGTACGAGACAAATACCATTAGATCTTTCCAAAAGATATGCAGGGCTTTCGCAGAACTCCATCTTACAGATGAGGCCCTGGACACGTTCTCAAAAGAGTAGTTACATAAGCAGAACCCCACATCACATTCGACGTGGGGTTCTGCTTTTTTTTGAATTTCGAACCCTTTTTGAACCGGATCAGCTTAACCTTCCCCATCCTGCCTCGTATAGGTCATCTAGGGACCATGGACATCTCCATCGCCCCTGTTGACTCTGACTTAATAAACGAAAGGATGGTTGTATGAGCTCACCCACACCAACACATGTGATGGAGACAAATCAACTCGCTGTTATTGGAGTCGTCGATGAATCCTCGATTCAGACCCAATATGAACTTGAGTATCCTGACCATATCGTGATTATACAACATTTTTATTTTTTGAAAAATCCGGCACACTTTAACTCCTGGTTAACCAACAGGCATCCTTAGCTCCTAATCAATATGTACTGCTCTCGCGGTTAGGACTTTTTACGTCTGCGCTCATCAATTAAAACTTTCAGTAACAACAATTCTCCATAGGTTAACTTCTTCTTGCGTACCTTCTCTACCCATGCCCAATCTTCAATCACCTTGTCGTTGTAGGCATCTCCAATGAACTGATCAAGTTCATTCCAGGCCCATTGTGCATAATCCAGAACCGTATTCATATCATCATCCTCCGTTACTGCTAATTCTTGTAGTGGGTTTAGTTTTATATGTACTGCTTGCTTAAATCTTTCATATTCACCTGGTTGCTTAATCCATGGCAATGGGCATTCCTTCCATCCAACCACTTCTTTATGTGTGAAGAAGACGGGTGGAAAGCCCCGTTCCCTGATTAGGTATACCGCGAGGTCTACAATGTTATTGAATGTATCCTCATGGATACTGCCATCCTTTTCAATGCACATCTCAATGCCCACTGTACTATTGTTCGGATATGTCCCAAGTTTGGCCAGAGCTTCCTTCGTGTATGTTGCACTCCCGCAGTGATAAGCTAATTCATCATCCGGGAGACTGTTATATATCGAAGTTCGATCTACCGAGAAATGTGCACTTGCATAACGACCTTTCACTGCTTTATTGGAATCCTGCTGTGCCAGACTTGCAAAGTATTTGCTAATGTTCTTCGCGGGCGCTCCGGGAGAAGCCGTATAATGCATCACAATTCCACGTTTCGCTTTTAATTTCAGTCCGGCTCGGCTGTATTTATTCACAGGTATGTAATCCTTAGTGATCTGTATCATGACATCTTCTCCTTATCTTCAACTTGATCTTCATTCCCTCGAAGCTTAAAGAGTGCTGAAGTGATAAACTTCGGTACAGGCAGGCCCAGTTTTCCCATGTTCTCCAAAATACTGATTCCTTCGGTACCAATGATGAACATTAACATTGCATCTCGCATAAAATCATTTGAATTGCCTGCAACCATATCCAGTTGATGTGCAATAATGACAAAGACAAATGTCAATGACTTACGAGCAAGCCCCCACCATCCAACCCTGCTGGATAACTCCTTCCTATACCATGCAGACAGCACCCCTGTGATGTAATCCAGCCCCACAAAGATGGTCACTGCAATAAACAGGTGATCAATTCCTCCTACCAAATACACGACTGCCGATAGCAGCCAGCCAAACAAAACCATAAACACGGTATCTCTGTGCATTAACGTTCCCCCTTCAATAACCTATTTCATGTCTAGGTTAGGCGGATCATAGACATAAGTCTCATGCAATACGGAAACCACCGAAAAAACACTCACCATTCGCTGAACAAACAGCAAAAAATCCCTCACGCTGGGATATGCGGGAGGGATCATGACCAACTGATTCAGCTATAGGTTGATGGATCTGGTGTTACTGGTACATCTGTTGTATTCGTTGGTGTTGTATTACGTTGGAACATGCCTTGAATTCGATCAAGAACATAAGGCGTAGAGTCAATGAGTTTCTCAAACAGATGTGTGGAGTTATCGAGTGGCACAATGTGTACCCCCTGCTTACCTACCACCAGAAACGCAATAGGACGTATGGATACACCGCCGCCGCTACCGCCACCAAATGGAGAAGCCACTTTTGCTGAACTGGCATGTTCAGTAGAGGTACCCGTGGCACCACTTTTGCCATTACTTTCTCCATTGACGTGAAAATCACTACCACCGGCAGCAAATCCGAATCCCACCTTACTGATTGGCAGAATCACGGTACCATCCGGTGTTTCGACTGCATCGCCAACAATTGTATTGACATCCACCATGGCCTTGATATTCTCCATAGCAGTTTCCATTAAGCCTTGAATTGGATGATCTGACATTTTAATTCCCTCCAGTTTCAATGTAAGCTAGGTTTGATCTAACCATATCATCCCCAAACTTGAAGGGACTTATGTAAATAAGCATTTTAAGTACACGCACCGAACCCCAACCTCATATTTCCAAAACAGGTCGGCTATAATGGGTTTTTACAGAGTTGTCCCACTAAGTTTCTTCTTTTGCTTCTCCTTATGCCTGCGGCGCTGTTCCTGAAGAAGTCTGAACCACATCCGCCATCCGCCTTCGACTTGAAGCACACGGGTGAGTAGTGTAACTCCAGCGATCAGAACGGCTGTAAACCGAATTTTCGCTCTGAAATCCAGATCGGTTCTAAATTCCATTTCATCGGACCATACCGGCATAACCTGAAGCACGGGTGTTTCATCAAAGCGGATCTGATAGGTGAGAAAACCAATAATAATGGATTTGATACTCCACACCCAGCCCGTCAGCACCGCTGTATATGCTGCATCACCAACGCCGATGTGGGTAGCCCAGGACAGTTGGGTCATATGTACGCGTGTGAGTGTTTGCTTAAGCCACAGCTTGAGCGCGTCTGTTGCCCTAAGCATAATTTTCACATCTTTAGCCCACTTCTTGACTTTGCGTTTGTTGACCCGCTCACTTCCATGGGCCTCGCCTCTCGAATGATTCATGGAATGTTCGGTCTTGACCAGAAAACCTTCCTTCATATTGCGAAAAACAATACTCGGGATCTCATAGTTAATCCGCACAATTCCATAGAGAAGACGAACATTAATATTGGCGTAATCATCACTTTTATGTTTACTGAATGTAAAATGTACATGAACATTTGAGATGAGGACTGCGGCAATCAGCAATGCGAACAACAAACCGATTCCTCCAAGCCAAATCCACACAGGCCTTACCTCCAAGCCCTCAATTCTTTTCTCGTCTAGTATGGCACTCTGAATAGGAAAAAATTCACGTCTGACCTAAAAATCCCATTACATATTTGTTTGGAAACTGTTCTTTTCACCATTTATCTAAAACAATGCACAAAAAAACCGACTCCACTGATGGGTGTCGGTTAGTATGAGCTAGCAAATTAGAGTGAAGAATCCGTATTATCGTCTTCGTTGTCGATATGACTTAGGTCATCCGCCGGATCAGCACTTTCCGGTTCCAGTTGTTGCAAATCCAGTTTGTTGAATAACAGTTGTGTCTCTTCTTCCAGGTTTTCCGAATCTTCGAACAAGCCTGGTTCCGGAAGGTCTTTAATTGAAGCCAGTCCGAAATAATCCAGGAATGACTTGGTCGTTCCATACAGAATTGGTCGTCCGATGGCCTCGGCTCGTCCCACTTCAATAATCAGATCCTTATTCACAAGCGTATGGATGGCCCGCTCCGATTTTACACCGCGGATTTCCTCAATCTCTACCCGTGTAATCGGCTGACGATACGCCACAATGGCCAGCGTCTCCAGAGCCGCCTGGGATAAGGACGTGCGTGCGGGAGAGTATGCCAGTTTCTCGAAATAGACAGCGTGGTCAGGCAAGGTGCCCAACTGAACTACACCAGCGATCTTGAGAATCTGTACACCTCGTCCCTGCTGTGAAAATTCATGAATCATCTCCTCAATCGCGTCCGTTACAAGCTCAACTCGCTGGTCGACGATCTCGGCGATTTGTTTGATACTCAGACCTTCTTCTCCGGACAAAAACAGCAGGCCTTCAATAATCGATTTCAATTTCGGAAAATCCATGATTCTTTGTTTCCCCTCTCCACTCCATAACGATATCCTCAAACATCCGTTCCTGATAACAGACAATCTGCTTCATCTTCATCAGTTCCAGCACCGCCAGAAAAGTGACAACAATCTCATGGCGATAGATATGCTCATCCATCAACTTGGAGAATAACAGTCTGCCTCCCGGCCCCATACTTTCCAAAGCGCCGATGACATCCCGTATCCGGTCCTTAACCGAAATCTCATCCCGTTTGATCCGGGTTACAGTTGTACGCTTCTCAGCCTTGCGTAGCGCCTTCTGAAAGGCTGCAATCAGGTCAGAGGTGTGTAAACCCTCAACCGGGTTCGATTGGGCTTCTACGGGCATATAGGGGCGCAGATCCTCGGGCTCTTTGGAAAATATAAGGCTGCGTTCCCACTCCCGTTCATGAAGATGACGCGCAATTCCCTTGTACTTGCGATATTCTATCAGACGTGCAATCAGCTCTGCACGTGGATCATAATCTTCTTCTTCCATAAAATCATAATCCTCAAAGTCCTCAATTACCGGTGGTTTGGGCAGTAAAAGTTTGCTCTTGATCGACAGCAATGTTGCTGCCATGACCAGAAATTCACTCGTAATATCCAGTTCCAGTTCCTGCATCGAATGCAGATACGCCATGTATTGATCGGTAATATCGCTGATGGGAATATCCTGGATATGAATTTCAGCCTTATCAATCAGATGAAGCAGCAGATCCAAAGGCCCTTCAAAAGTCTCCAGTTTGTATGTAACTACCGTCACTAGACGAATCCTCCCGCCAGAAAAATACAAAACCCTGCTAAGCCGTCCGAATCCGGTTTCCCGTGTTCGTCTGCGCAAAGCAGGGCACTACTATTAAATAAGCACTATTTTAGCTGTTTCGTCAAGTTTGCCATCTCAATTGCCGCCGTAGCTGCATCCCAACCTTTGTTACCCGCCTTGGTTCCGGCACGTTCAATCGCTTGTTCAATATTTTCTGTTGTAACCAGTCCAAAGATCGTAGGCACGCCTGTTTTCAGGTTAATTGCCGCTACCCCTTTAGCCATCTCGTTGCATACATAATCGTAATGTGTAGTTGATCCACGAATGACAGTTCCCAGCGTAATCACCGCATCATACTTGCCGCTCTCCGCCATTTTCTGCGCAATCAAAGGGATTTCGAACGCACCTGGAACCCAGGCTACATCCACTTCATCATCCTGCACGCCGTGACGTTTGAAAGCATCGAGCGCTGCGCTAAGCAATTTACTGGTAATGAATTCGTTGAAACGTCCAACGACAACTCCATATCTGGATCCTTCTGATACTAAATGTCCTTCAAAAAATTGTGGCATTCAAGTCATCTCCCTAACGGTATAATGTAATGTAAGTAACGGAAATCCCTAATTATTATCTTCCATAAATTACATGGTCAACGTTGTTCATCTAAAATATATTTACTGTTCGTTTTGTTCGATATCATCAAACTTGAGCATATGCCCCAACTTGGCTTGCTTGGTATGAAGATAAACCGTATTGTCCTCGTTCTCCTCTATCTGGATCGCGACACGCTCTACGACTTCAAGTCCATATCCTTCAAGGCCTTTAATTTTACGAGGGTTGTTAGTTAACAGTCTGATCTGACGAACCCCAAGGTCTTTCAGTATTTGAGCGCCAATTCCGTAATCACGCAAGTCAGCAGCAAAACCCAAACTCAGGTTTGCATCCACCGTATCCATACCTTCCTCTTGCAGCTTATAGGCTTTGAGTTTGTTGATCAGGCCAATACCCCGACCTTCCTGTCTCATATAAAGCAGTACACCATTGCCTTCCTCATGAATCTGTTTGAGTGCCGCATCAAACTGCGGACCACAGTCACAACGATGCGAATGGAATACATCACCTGTCAAACATTCAGAGTGCACACGTACAAGTACGGGTTTCGAACCATCAATTTCTCCTTTAACCAAAGCCACATGTTCCTTATTGTCCACAGCGTTTGTATAAGCCACCGCTTGAAACTCACCAAAGTCCGTTGGCATACGCACAGCCACTTCACGTTGAACCAGCTGCTCTTTTTCGTTACGGTAACGAATCATGTCCTGAATACTGATCAGCTTCAGATCATGTTTGCGGGCAATCTCCTGCAGATCCGGAAGTCTGGCCATCGTGCCATCTTCCTTAATTACTTCACAGATAACGCCTGCGGGATATGAACCACACATAATAGCCAAATCTACCGCTGCTTCTGTGTGCCCGGCACGACGAAGTACACCGCCGTCTTTTGCAATCAGCGGGAACATGTGACCAGGCTTACGGAAGTCCCCGGCTTTCGCCTCAGAATCGATTAGACCTTTCACGGTAATAGAGCGTTCATGTGCCGAGATACCTGTTGTCGTATCTTTGTGATCCACAGAGACGGTGAAGGCTGTTCCATGGAAATCCGTATTTTGTTGAACCATCGGTTTCAGGTTAAGTTCGTCCGCACGTTGTTGTGTAATCGGAACACAGACCAGACCTCTACCTTCAGTAATCATGAAATTAATGACTTCAGGTGTCGCCTTTTCGGCCAAAGCGATAAAATCGCCTTCATTCTCCCGATCTTCATCATCCACAACAATGACAGGTTTACCACGCATGAGATCATATATGGCTTCTTCTATTGTGTCCAGAATGGATTGTTCTGACATTGTTCCACCTCCAGTTAATTTCTGTTCTCTATTTATGCAAATCCGTGATTGGCGAGAAAATCTTCACTGATACTGCGCGGCTTGCCAGCACCCGTCTCCCGATGTCCTCTCCCATACTGGAGCAGATGATCCACATATTTGCCCAAAATATCGCATTCGATATTAATGGTATCCCCTGTCTTTTTCACATTTAGTACAGTTTCACCAATGGTATGCGGGATAATGGAAACCGTGAATGCGGTATCCGACGTATGGACAACGGTCAAACTAATGCCATCCAGTGTAACCGATCCTTTGGGGATCAGATATTTGAACAACTGGTGATCATCAGGCTTGATCTCAAACACAATTGCATTTTGATCACGTGTTATACTGCCAATCACTCCAGTACCATCTACATGGCCCTGAACGATATGGCCGCCAAAACGACCGCCTGATTGCATGGCCCGCTCCAGATTAACTTTACTGCCAGATTGCAGCTGACTGAGATTGGTATGACGATAGGTTTCAGGCATTACGTCGGCGGTAAAACCTCCACCTTCGAGTGTTGTTGCTGTTAAGCACACGCCGTTTACTGCTACACTATCACCAATCTTCAGATCGTCCATGATGGCGGAAGCTCCGATATTCAGGACCATCGCTTCGCCTTTCCGACCAATACGCCGGATCTGACCGACTTCTTCCACCAAACCGGTAAACATGCTGCCGCCTCCCTTTTTCAAGTTATAAAGAACCTAACTTTCTACTTTAAAATCCATTTATTTATTCAGGCCACACCGGAATACCGCCAATGCTGATATTATCTCCAACTTGTTCGATCTCCAACTGATTCAATTGAATCGCCTGATTCATACGTTCCACACCCTCGAAGCGGAAGCTTCCAGGTGTATCATAACCGCCTACAATCTTCGGAGCGATAAACATGAGCAGTCGATCGACCAACCGTGCCTCCAGCATGGCTCCATTCAAGGTGCCTCCACCTTCAAGCAAAATCGAACCAATCTCACGCTCACCCAACTTGCTAAGTCCGTTTAACAGATCCACACGTGGTCCAGGACCACAGCGTATAATTTCGACGCCGTAGGCTTCCAAACGTTCAGCAGCTTCAGGACTGGCTTCGTCTGTTGTCAGCACCCATGTTGGAGCAAGACCATCCTTAACCATTTTGGCACCTACGGGAAGACGTAACTTGGAATCCACCACAATGCGCACTGGACTAATGCCTTCGACTTGCAAACGGGTTGTAAGTTCCGGATTATCGGCGATTACCGTGTCGACGCCAACCATAATTCCCTGGTGACGATGACGAAGGGCATGCACAATCTCACGAGCGGGCTCGTTAGAGATCCACTTGCTGTCTCCGCTGCGAGTAGCAATTTTGCCATCCAAAGTAGTAGCCGTCTTCAGTGTCACAAAAGGTAGACCCGTTGTAATAAATTTAATGAATTTTTCATTCATGCGTCTTCCACGCTCACGCAGTACGCCAACTTCAACTTCAATGCCTTGTTGACGAAGCATGCTTATGCCCCTGCCGGATACTTGCGGATTTGGATCTTCACAACATACCACAACACGTTTCACCTTCTCATGAATCAGGCGTTCACTACAAGGTGGCGTCTTGCCATAATGACTACAAGGCTCAAGTGTAACGTATACCGTACTTCCTTCTGCATCACTGCCTGCCATGTTAAGTGCATGCACCTCTGCATGACCGGTTCCACGTTTCAGATGGCTCCCCAGGCCTACAATACGACCCTCTTTCACAACTACACATCCAACGACCGGATTGATCCCCGTCTGTCCCTGTGCTCGTTCCGCCATATCCAATGCCAGTGCCATATAAAATTCATCATTGATCATTTCCAAATCCGTTCACCCCGCGGTTTAAAGTCTTGTTTATTAAAAAATCCCCGTCGAACAATCAGTTCGATGGGGATGATGAGAGACAAATGTCACCAGCAGGAGTGAAATGGATACAGCACGCCAACACTTTGCCCAAAACTTCATTTCGGGCAAGTGAAAATAGACACATACCTTAATGAACATCAATTACAGGTAAAGAGCTTTTATAGTGTGGCATATGTATGGAACTTTCCGACGTAACCGGATCTTCCCTGCACAGTGCAAGACATTACAAATCGTGACTGTGCAGCAATACTCCTGCTGAATGCAAACCTGTTAGGTCTGCACCTCTCCTTCTCCCATCCAGACTATACTGTCGGTTCTGGAATTACACCAGATCAGCCATCTGCCAAGGGCAGACAGGTCACGGACTTTGCATCAAGTGCTGGACACATAGGTCCTTACACTTCCTGCATCACCGCCGGTAGGGAATTGCACCCTGCCCTGAAGGATTGCTTTCGTTATTACTTGGATGTTAGCACTTTAATGCCAAAAAATCAATTGTTTTTTGTTCCTTTTTGTCACATACTAACTTTTAATAAGCTAAGAAACAACAAAAAACCGCTTCCTCTCAAGGAGGCACGGTTTTTGCTTGGAGGCACATTTCACATCCATCGCATCATTCTACATATCAGGAAAACACCAGCTCGCCATATGCTTTAATTCTTTGGCATTATGAAATGGAGTGCGGTCAGGTTCTTGCAGGGGTGAAGTTGGAAGCGGGAACTCTCTTGCCACCCTTCTGACCCAACTTGTGGAATCGATCGCAATAGCCGAGCATTTCCAGCGTCCGTTCGCTCTCGGTCGAAACGTCCCATGCAAATCTGCTTTTCCCGGCATCTCTGGAAAGACACCATCCAGATATTCTACGATGACACGCTTGTCTCTGACTTCATGACAATACACCGTCACCCATACACCTTCCCGCACCCGAACAGCATACACATCTCCAGACTGTACCTCCCCGGTACCTGCATCAGGAGATGCCTTTGGTACTTTTCCGCGAACACTTCTCTTCTTCTCCAATGCCCCTAAGATTGTGTCCTTTACAGCTGGACTCTCATCAGGCTTATCCGCAAGAGATATATTACTCAGATCAAAATCATGAAATATCTTGTTCAGGTTGTTCTCATTAATTCCGACAGATGAGTCCCACCACGCCAGAGGGGCCTGCACTTCAACACGCATATTGGGGCGTGCGTCACGCTGCATGTAAGAGGTGAATTCCGTGATCATTCCGGGATGTTCCGCCGTATCCAGTATGCCAATCAGAGCTAACGTCTCAAGCAAATCACGGTAGGCATATTCCTTCTGTGTAGGCAAAAGGCGTTCCTTCTTGAGCGCTACTGCTGCCTTGCTGTAACGTGTTTTGGGAGGTAGTTCGCGCAGCACCGTTAACACGCACGGAATGTCCAGCGGTCGTAATCATTGGGTATTGGAATCTCCTGCGCGGCAGCCAGCTCTCGGAGTGCCAACACATATCCAAAAGGATCACCGTCCAACGGGGTTCCATTGGTCATCCGCCAATACCATTGCAGCGTCGTGTCGGTTGCTTGATCTACACTTAATCCGCAGATCTTGCAAGTGTTCGAAGATGGATATGGCGTATGTTCATGACTTGGCATACTGCTCGCAATAAGCTTGCCCGTAAGCAACGAGCGCCAGATCATGGGTGCGGACCACAAAGAGGATACAAAAGCCTGCGCTGCATCATTTATCGTCCATTGATTTGCAACTTTTTTCAGCTCAGTAATCGTTTCATCATGTTGCGGACGTACAAATCGATTCGGTTCATGCCCGGCTGCCTCAAGCGCTTCTCGATCCTTTACGGATAGACTATCCGGAACGACATGCCGCGATGCCTGCAGTTCTTCATCCCACAACGTGCGCTCACTATAAATTTGTTTTAACAAGCTTAGCTGAGTAACCATATCCAAGGTTTAATTCATCCTTTCTAATCATCGATTTCAAGTATGTAAAAAAAATAAAAAAAGTGCTTCTATAAAAGAAGCACTTCATGTTTGGATCCAGTTAAGGTGAAGGTATTAAGCTTCTACAACTTCAACAGTTTCCATTTTGTCTTTACCTTCTAAAGCGTCCACGAACTCCATACCTTTGGTTACTTTGCCAAATACCGTATGTTGTCCATCCAAATGTGGTTGCGGTTGGTAGCAGATGTAGAACTGGCTTCCACCTGTGTTACGGCCAGCATGTGCCATAGCGAGTGTTCCGCGCTCATGTTTGTTCGGGTTGATTTCACAGTTGATTGTGTACCCTGGGCCACCTGCACCGGAACCGTTAGGACATCCGCCTTGAGCTACGAAGCCCGGGATAACGCGGTGGAAAGTAAGGCCATTGTAGAAACCGGAGTTAGCCAGTTTCTCAAAGTTTGCTACTGTGTTTGGAGCTTCTTGATCGAACAGATCGATCAAAACTTCTCCGCCGTTTGCCAATTTAATTTTCGCTTGTTTCGCCATATGTAAATGACTCCTTTCGTATTGACCATCGTTAATGGTGCCAGAACGCATGACCCTGGGCCAAGCATTACAGCACTTTTCTTAGTGTACACCGAAAATGTCTGGATCGCAAAAAAAACGGCAACTTTTTTCATGATTTAGCTCAAATACGCAAAAAGCAGACGAAAAAGGAAGTTCCCTTTTCATCTGCTTCAACTTTAAGATCACTATATCTTGAATAATGCAGAATCGTATTATCTTTTGACGAATTAGCGAGTTACTGGCTGTTTTCCAATGCGCGCTGGTACCAGGTCATTCTGGATGATATCTTGATACGTCTCACGGCGTACCACGACATCTCCTTGACCGTCTTTGACAAATACAACGGCCGGACGACGAATCCGGTTGTAGTTGCTTGCCATGGAGTAGTTATACGCGCCTGTGCAAGCTACAGCGAGCAGATCGCCACTTTCCACTTTTGGCAAGTCCAGATCCCAGATCAGCATATCGCCACTCTCGCAGCATTTACCCGCAACAGATACCGTTTCCTGAGCAGCCTCATTCGCACGGTTGGCAAGCACAGCTTCATACTTGGATTCATACAAAGCAGGACGTGGGTTATCGGTCATACCACCATCAACGGCAACGTATTTACGCACGCCTGGAATGTCTTTGCTAGTTCCAACTGTATAAAGCGTTGTTCCCGCTTCACCCACGATGCTACGGCCTGGTTCAACCCAGATCTCAGGTACGGCATAGCCGATTTGAGCAAAATGATTTTTAACTGCGTCTGTAATAGCCTTCACGTATTGCGCAACTTCAAGCGGCGTATCTCCGTCGATATAACGGATTCCGAATCCACCACCAAGGTTAACCACTTTGAAAGCAACATTAAGACGCTCATATACACTTGCTGCAAATTCAGCAACACGTTGAACAGCCATCTGGAAGCCTTCAACTTCGAAGATCTGGGAACCGATGTGGGAATGCACACCCAGCAATACCAGGTTAGACTGCTTGGAAGCCAAGTCAATCGCTTCAAATGCTGTACCATTACCGATATCGAATCCAAATTTGGAATCCGTCTGACCTGTGGAAATATATTCATGCGTATGGGCCTCAACACCAGGCGTCACACGAAGCAAAATGTTTACTTTACGATTTTTGTCCGCAGCTACAGCCTGCAACAGATGTAATTCATTGAAGTTATCAACAACAAAGCATCCAATCTCTGCATCAAGAGCCATTTCGATTTCTTCCAGCGTTTTGTTGTTACCGTGGAAATGAATGCGCTCAGCCGGGAATCCTGCTTGCAGTGCAGTGAACAATTCACCATCAGATACAACATCCAGGGAAAGTCCTTCTTCAGCTGCAAGTGCACACATCGCCATTACACAGAACGCTTTACTTGCGTAAGCAACCTGGAAACCCAGTCCGGAAGCACGGAATGCTTCCATGTACTCTCTACAACGCTCGCGAACCAATTGCTCGTCCACAACGTACAGGGGAGTTCCAAATTGTTCTTTCAGATCTGTTGCATCAACTCCGCCAATCTCCAGATGCCCTTGCGCATTTATTTTACTTGTACCATGTAAATACATAATCTGCATTCCTCACTTTTTTATATACTGGAACATTTGCTATTCCAATGATTTTACACCAGTATATCAAATTAGGCGGCGAGATGAATGGATTTTTCGGAAGATCATTTGTGTTTTTTACTTTTTCGCAGTTCACCGTCCGGATCATCGGACATTTTGGTGTTGTCACGGGTTTTGTTAAATGATGGACGTTTTTTATTTTCCAGCAGCGGAAGCCGGAATAAAAAGTTACCTAAGGCCTTTGCATTAAACGGTATAAAAGGCCAGAGATACGAAGAATTGTAAGACCGGTGAACGGTGAGCGCCAATATGAGTAGTGTACTGCCCACGACCAATCCAGGAACCTTGAATATCGCTACTGCAATGAGCAGAAACAACCTGACCAGCCTATTGGCAAGTCCCAGCTCGTAACTCGGGGTGGCAAACATTCCGATGGCTGCGATCGCCATATAGAGTACAACCTCATTGACAAAATATCCTGTTTTCACGGCGATATCCCCGACTAGAATTGCCGCGATTAAGCCCATGGCCGATGCGAGAGGTGTAGGCGTATGAACCGCTGCCATACGTAATAAGTCGACGCCAAGCTCGATCAGTAGAAACTGTAGAATCAGCGGTAACTTTACATTTTCCTGTGGACCAATGAAGTCCAGTCCCATCGGTTTAATTGAAGGATCAATAACCATCAGCAGCCATAGTGGTAGCAAAAACAACGATATGAGAATCCCTGCAAAACGCACCCATCGTAAATATGTTCCCATTAAGGCAGTCTGTCTGTTCTCCTCCGCATGCTCACACAGGTCGAAGAAGGTCGTAGGCAGAATCATCACACTGGGGGAAGTGTCTACAAAAATGACAACTCGTCCTTCCAGCAAATGGGAAGCTGTAACATCTGGTCGTTCCGAATAACGAACGAGTGGGAACGGGTTCCACCCCTTGTTGATAATCGCTTCCTCTAGCTGCTTATCGGCCGCGGGAATACCATCGATATCCACTCGCTGTATTTTTTCACGAACGGAATCCACCTGCACTTTATCCACAATATCATCAATGTACACAACACAGACATCGGTTTGTGTTCTACGCCCCACCTGCATGATCTCAAATTTCAGTCCAGGGTCGCGTATCCTGCGGCGCACCAAGGTTACATTGGTCAGGAGCGTTTCGGTAAAGCCGTCTCTGGAACCTCGGACTACCCTTTCCAATGAAGGTTCTTCGGGTGAACGTACCGGATAACTCCGGGTATCCATAATTAGGACCGAGCGGTCCCCTTCAACAAACATTGCGCTCATACCGGTAAGAACCTTGTTGATGACCGCACTCATCTTGTCGACTCTTTCCACCTGAATATGGGGAATGTAACATTCGAAATAGGACTTGAGTGCATGCCCTGACACATCATCAGGGGTAAGGTAGGTCAGTCTTTTTAATACTTCAAGCAATATCTCATCTTTCGCGAAGCCGGTGATCATCAGCAAGCCAACGTGTTTGCCACCCAGAACCATTTCCCTCAAATTAACATCAAAGGATTCTCCGAGCCCGAGCACCTGTTGCAGTGTATATTTATTCTCACTCATGCGTGGGGAAATATCATCGTTTTCCTGCCAATACTGCACCGATTCCTCAATGCTGTCGGACATTTCATTTTGTTTTTTCTTTTTGTACGCTCTCTTCTCTTCTTCCTTCTGAATCTCATAAGCAGACTTGTGTAACATCTCTTCCGTTATACCTTCACTATTTTCCTGGCCTCTATGATCCGAACGTTCATCCATTTTCCATCCTCCTATGGCCACGATCTAACGCTGATATATAAAAAAATCAAACAGGGAACCTGTCATTTTGCCCAAAATCATGGCGAGCAGCAATCCAAATAAATAAGGTTTCATGCCCAATCGTTTGGCTAGCACGGGCAGTACATTAAGCACCTCGGTGAGCGCTGCGGCGAGCAGACCGATGAATACACCACAGAACAAACCAACGATCGGGCTGAGCAGCAGCACCCCATGCATTTTCCAGTGCCAGAAATCCGCCACCGTCCCGACAAGTGAACCACCAATTAGCGCCCCTTCATACCAGTGAGTCTTGTCATACGATTGCGTAAGTTGGGCCAACCTGGGAATCATATCGAGCACCAGAATGAGCGCAATTACGCCGCTTCCTACGGCAATTCCCCCTGCAATACCCAATACAATGCTGATTGCTCCATTAAGAACGCTCATCCGCATTCATCTCCCTGCGTTCCTGCTCGTGCATCCGTTCGCTTTCTTCAATCACTACATATTTATCTACATTTTGCTGGTACAGAAACATCTCCACTTCCAGCGGGGTAGGCTCCTCATTCCACTTTTTCTTGAACAAATGATTAAAAAATACTGCCATTCCAAATCCAATGCCAATGGAATACGCCACTTGGAACAGATAGGGATGTTCGTCCCGCTGCCCAGTAAGCATCTCCACAATTCGAATCTGTACTTCCTGCATGTTCACATCGGCATGAAAATTCATAATGGTTAAGGCTGATCCGAAGAACAGCAGCAGCCAAACCAATATGAACAGGGACTTGGAAGGTTGACCATTTCCCGCAATGACTTCAACCAACGTATGACCTGATCCCATCAGTTCCACACTTACCTCCGGCAAAATGTGCCGAATTCGGGGAATAATCTGCAATATATCAATGAGGATCAGATTGCCATCCTCTGGTCCAGGGCGCAGCAGTTCAAGCTCCAGTAGCCTGCCCTCCTGGTCTTCAGAAGAGGTCAGTACATGTGCAATGTCTCCAAGCTTGACTGCTCTGCCCCTCTGGATGCGAATACGGCTGCGTAGACGAATATAGACCATTGGAGTGGGTGTCTGGGACATCCATAGCACTCCTTTACTGCGTAATTTAGGTTAGTATTTGAAGAATGTGCAAATTTATTACAAACGGGTTGGAAAAAGATCGGGAGGTTGTGCTAGTGCTGCGGGATGGATCGGTCATTGGTCGCTGTTGCTCGGGGGAGGATACACGCAGACACTCCGACGGCAGACCAACCTTCTGATCGCTGTTGTCTCCAAATTCTTTTGATTGATTTCTAAGTGTTAGAAATTTGGAGACAAAGGCGAACGCTTCGCTTCTTCAGGTCTAATCTGCCGCCTGCGTTGCTTATGTATCCTTAGGTGAGCCCTCACGCTTCGCTCCTTTTGACCAATTCCATCCCTCCGCTACCCATCGTCCTCCCGTTTCCAAACGTTTGAAATAAATATGCTGGGGAGTAGGCAGGAAGGGAATTAAAAGATGAGCTTTTTGGGGTTATTTTGCTCAAAATTCCATGACTTGTGAAAGTAGCTTTTTGATATTAATTTTAGAAATTAGGAGATTAGCCTTTTATACGCTCTCCTTTTGACCGATTTGAGGCGTAACGGAGTGTAAAGCATTATTTTACATATCAAAAAAAGTCGCCGTATGGGCGACTCTTTGGGATTGGTTGATAGACTTACCGATCATAAACATTTTCTCAAGAATTATTTTCTTTTTCTCTTTTGTTCAATTCCCTTCTAAATCGTAAAGGGGTTGAATTCATTGTTTTGCGGAATTGGTTAATATAATAACTCGTGCTGTTAAAACCGACCTCATAGGCAATTTCGGTGACGCTACGCTTGGAGGATTGCAATAGTTCAATGCTTTTTTGGATGCGGTAATCGATCACATATTGCATGGGTGTAGTTTTCAGGATTTGCTTGAAATAACGGCATGTCTCCGATCGACTCAACTGTCCCGCCTTCGCAATATCTTCCAGCTTAATTTCATCAGCATAATTGAGATTAATCCATTGCAACATGTCTTTCATTCGATTGTTTCTGCTCATCTCTGATGGATCATGTTCTAGAGAATATCCGTTCATAATCAGCAGTTTCCACATATTAAGCACCGCAGAAGCAACATTCACTTCGTAAAAAGGAACTTGGTGCACTAACTCCTTTCTAATCCGTGCAATAACATCCAGAATCTGTTCTCCCCAAACGTTAGCTCTTTCGATATACAGAAAAGGCAAATTAGTTGCTGTTACATATGGATGTACGTACTTTATATACAAATCCGAAGGCATGATAACATGCGGGGACAAATTCAGACATAAATAAATGCAGTTCTCGCTCTCCTCGTGATCTTCAGCCATATGCATTATTCCACTGTTGATAAAAATCCCGTCACCTTTGGACAAAATCATCTTTTGATCGTTGATATGGAACAACGCCGTACCCTGAAGAACGGTAACAAACTGCAATTCATCATGCCAGTGGAGAGGAATATGTCCGTGAACATTTTGAACAATGGTTGTCTCATAACAGGCTATAGATAATGTATCGGTACGGTGTTGCGTCATTTCTTTCAAATGTTGATCAATGATAAATTCGATCTTCTGCATGGCCCTCATCTCAATATAGTTATATTTTTAAGTGTAATATTGATATAAATGTATCGTATTTCTCCTTAATATAACACTATTCTTATATTTAAGGTGAGGCGAACAAGAATGACAACTTCTGCAAAATCCAAAATTTCAGGCATCGTACTCGTTCTGACGGGAGCCATCTGCTGGGGCATTGGGGGGACGGTATCTCAAAAACTGTTTCAACTGGATGGAATTGAGGTCAATTGGTATGTTACTGTACGCTTGTTAATTGCTGGGTTACTATTACTGGTTATTCAATCGTTTACAAATGGACGATTTCAGATTTTTGATGTGTGGAGAAATAAAAAAACGGCTGGACAGCTGATCATTTTCGGATTGGTGGGCATGCTTGCCGTTCAGTATACGTACATGGCATCCATTAAACACGGCAATTCAGCGGTGGCTACACTGCTGCAGTATCTGTCCCCTGTCATGATCATCATTTACATCGCACTCCGTAAGCAGTCGGTCCTCACACGCAATGACCTTGCATGCGCCGTTTTGGCTCTCAGTGGGTGTTTTTTCCTGCTGACGAATGGCTCGCTTACGCGGTTATCTGTCTCCTCGCTGGCAGTGATATGGGGCCTGTTATCTGGGGTTTCAGCTGCATTTTATACGCTGTATGCCGTGCAACTAATTAAAAAGTACGATTCACTTGTTGTGGTCGGCTGGGCTATGATCATCGGTGGTTTGGGAATGAGTTTTATTCACCCGCCCTGGAAAATGAGTTTTGCTAACATCACGCTTGAAACCTACGGTTATTTGATATTTACGATCCTTTTTGGAACCCTGATTGCTTTTTGGTTTTATATTGCGAGTCTCAAAAGTCTTACACCCAAGGAAACTAGCCTGCTCGGGAGCGCTGAGCCCCTTGCTGCTGTTGGAACAACCGTCATATGGCTCCATGAACCTTTTGGCTTCTATCAATGGATTGGTATGGCATGTATTCTTGGCATGATGCTGGTCATGCAGTCCAATCGTTTGAGATCTCCCCGTATTAACAACAAATAACCTTCCTCGCCATAATGCGCGATAGAAGGTTGTTAGTTGTCGTATATTGGTGTATAGACGCCAATATTGTATTGCACTCCACAAAATCACTGCGCGATCTGGTCGCGGATGGATTGCAGTATTTTTTTCTCCAGACGTGATACCTGCACCTGGGATATTCCCAGCCTGCTGGCAACCTCGGATTGGGTCTGATCCCGGTAATACCGAAGATAAACGATTAACCGCTCCCGCTCACTGAGACCACCGATGGCTTCGTTCAGCGCCAGCTTGTCAAACCAACGTTCCTGAGACTCGTCGGCAATCTGATCCATTAACGTAATAGGATCACCGTCATTCTCAAATACCGTCTCATGGATGGAGGTCGGTGGTTTGTTCGCTTCCTGGGCAAATACCACTTCCTCGGGGGTTACCCCCAGCTCTGCGGCAACTTCCTTAATCGTTGGTAAACGATCCAGATGTTTGGACAGTTCGTCCCTTTTTTTGCGGACTTTATTCGCCATCTCTTTCAGTGAACGACTGACCTTAAGGGTACCGTCATCCCGCAGGAATCGCTGGATTTCTCCGATGATCATCGGTACCGCGTAGGTTGAGAACTTCACGTCATAACTGAGATCGAATTTGTCCACTGACTTGAGCAGACCGATACAACCAATCTGGAACAGATCTTCCGGATCATATCCCCTGTTCATAAAACGCTGTACGACGGACCAGACGAGTCTGATGTTGCAGTTCACCAGCGTATCCCGTGAGACATGGTCACCCGACTGACTGAGCGCAATCAGCCGTTTGACCTCGGCATCGTCCAAATAGGTCTGTGAAGATGGTTTCACTTCAGCATCCATAAGAACACCAACCCCTAATTATACAATGCTTTCTTGGATTCAATCCTTTTTTTCATCTTGATGGAGGTGCCTCTGCCGGGCTCACTGCTGACTTCGAATTCATCCATAAAGTTTTCCATAATGGTGAAGCCCATGCCCGACCGCTCAAGTTCGGGTTTGGACGTATATAGCGGCTGCTTGGCGAGTTCAAGATCTTCGATTCCTTCACCGCGGTCTTCCACAATAATTGTGATCATGTCTTCCCGAATCTCGGCCTGGATAGACACCACACCCTCGGAGTTGTTGTTGTATCCGTGGATGATGCTGTTGGTCACGGCTTCCGAAATGACCGTCTTCAGGTCACTGAGCTCGTCCATCGTTGGATCAAGCTGGGAGATAAACGCAGCAACGGTTACCCGTGCAAACGACTCATTCTCTGACTTGGCCGCGAATTGCAGATTCATGAAATTTGTCCCTGTTCCTTCATTCATGAGACGACCTCCAGACCTGAGAGAGCAGTTCCCTCATTTTCGTATATCGGCATAATCTTGAACAGACCCGACATTTCCAGCAAACGGTACACTGGCGAATTGACGTCACACACCACCATCTTGCCGCCTTTATTCTTAATGAGCTTGTATCTTCCCAATATGACACCCAGGCCCGAACTGTCCATAAATTGCAGATCTTTCAGGCTGAGTACGAGATGCTCGCTTTGTCTCCGCTGGATGGCTTCATCCATCTGCATCCGTACCATGTCAGCTGTATGGTGATCCAGCTCCCCGGATAATCGTACAATCAGAATCCCGCGATGGTGTTCCATTTCCACATGCAAGTTCACGTTTGCTCACTCTCCTCCCTGTCTTAGAACAAGGATTTCTACGCTTCCGAAGGCTTTTCCTGCCCCCCGACAAAACTAGAAGAAAACCCCTATTTAACTACAAAATATGTTCGAAGGATGCGTGCAACTCGCGGAAATCGCCGTTTAGTCAAACAGATTGGACGTTGTCCGCTTGAACAGCTTCCACCAGCCAGCCTTATTCACATCCTGTGGAGCCTGAATGTCGAACTCCTTAATGACGTCGTTGCCCTGGTAAACCACCAGTTTACCTATACTTTGCCCAGCCTTGATCGGAGCTTTCAATTCTTTGGCAACCAGCAATTCATGCCGGATGTCATTGGATTTGGCTCCTTTGCGCATCAGCACACTATAATTTTGCGTGGCATTCAGAGGCAATTCGGCAACTTCGCCTTTTTCGATCTTCAGACTGCCCAGCAGATCCCCTGCCTTATAGAGAGCCTTCATCGTATATTGACTAAAGGCATAGTCAAACATCGAAGATACTTCGCTGTTCCGTGTTTTGGTATTCGGTTCACCGAGTACCACGGAAACGACACGCAGTCCATCCTTGGACGCTGTTGCGGACAAGCAGAATTTCGCTTCGGATGTGTAACCTGTTTTCAAACCGTCTGCCCCTTGATAAAAACGAACCAGCTTGTTTGTGTTCACCAGCCAGAATGGCTTTTCCGTATCTTTGCGAAGGTAATCCTGATATGCACCGGTGTACTTCGTAATCCCGGAATGCTTCAACAGTTCACGGCTCATGACGGCAATATCATGGGCGGAAGAATAATGATTATCGACCGGCAGACCGTTACAGTTGGCAAAATGAGTATCCTTCATGCCAAGCTCCTTCGCACGCTCATTCATCAGCTGTACAAAGGCTTCTTCCGAGCCAGCGATCTTCTCAGCCATCGCTACCGAGGCATCATTGCCTGAAGCCATCGCGATCCCTTTTAACATATCATCAACTGTCATTTCTTCCCCGGGCTCCAGAAAGATCTGCGAACCGCCCATCGAAGCTGCATATTCGCTCGCTCTTACTTTGTCCGTCAGCTTCAGCTTGCCTGAGTCGATCGCTTCGATCGTAAGCAGCATGGTCATAATTTTTGTAATGCTCGCCGGAGGCAGCTGATCATGACTGTTTTTCTCATAAATGACCGTTCCCGTATCTGCATCCATTAAGATGGCAGAGCGCGCCGACGGGGCCAGATCAGTTCCTCCCGCTGCCTTCGGTGTTTCTTCAGCTAATGCCGTTGATGCCAAAAGGGACAGCAGGATGCAAAGGGTCATGAACGATGCCATTATTCTTTTATTCACTAAGTTACCTCCTCAAATGACTTGCTTACTGCATGTTCCATGCATGTACTGCTAATCATTGTCGGCCCGTTTCCAGTAAATTATTCCATGTAAAGCATGATTTCCCGAACTTTTATTGAAAATGTGGTCAAAGCAAAATAACGCACTGCACTCAACGAATGAATAACCGTACATTTAACACAACAAAAAAAGGTTACCCCCCGATGATTTCTCATCCAAAGAGGTAACCTTATCTACTCAAATCTTGCTTACATTTGTGGAATAACCGCCAATACCAGCGCCAGGAACGACTCACGCACACGTTCCGTCGTTTCCATCACCTCATCATGTGACAGCGGCTGGTCCAGAATTCCGGCAGCCATGTTGCTGATACAGGAAATACCGAGTACTTCCAGGCCTGCGTGGCGTGCCACGATCACTTCAGATACAGTGGACATGCCCACTGCGTCTGCGCCCAATGTACGCAGCATTCTGATCTCTGCCGGTGTCTCGTAGTTCGGACCAAGCATACCTGCGTATACCCCTTCACGTACGTTAAAACCTTGTGACGCGGCCGTATCCTTCGCCAGCGCACGCAAACGGCGGCTATATGCTTCGGACAGATCAGGGAAACGCACGCCCAGTGCAGCGTCATTTGGTCCGATCAGTGGATTTTTGCCTGTGAGATTTAAGTGATCAGAGATCAGCATCAAGTCTCCAGCTTCATACGACGTATTCACACCGCCTGCAGCATTGGTTACAAGCAGGCTACTTACACCCAATTCTTTCATAACCCGTACCGGGAAAGCTGTCAATTCCGGACCATATCCCTCATACATATGGAAACGGCCTTTCATCATCACGACTGGACGACCTTTAATGGTTCCGACCAATAGTTCACCTTCATGTCCTTCTACTGTGGACACCGGAAAATGTGGAATATCCTGATAAGCAATACTTACGCCATCTTCAATCAGTTCTGCCAGTACGCCAAGACCTGAACCCAAAATCAAACCGACTTCCGGCTTGATGGAGCTTTTGCTTTGAATATAAGATGCTGCTTCCGAAATCATTTGTTGGTTTAATGCTGTCATGCGATGTATGTTCCTCCTTGAGTTGAAACGATCCGTCTTATGTATAACGGCGTTTGGATGTATTCAATTTATTTTATCCTAAATCGGCCCAATGTTCCGCATGTATTTGTGAATGCCATGCGTCAAAATCTATCTTGCCCTCGGATGATGGGTTTCATAGATTTCTTTCATGGTTTTGCGACCATGATTGCCATATTGTTGTCCAGGCTGCTCCACGTGACCCAGCATATCTTGAACCGCACGTGTATCGGCCCCATTGGCAATCAGGTGTGCTGCAAAGGAGTGACGCAGCGTATGCGGCGTAATTTCTTCTGAGATTCCTGCGTCCACCGCCGCTTTTTTGAGCAGCTTCCAGAAGCCCTGCCGGGTTAAACGTCTGCCAGATACATTCACGAATAGTGCCTGCTCGTCCGAATCGGTTTTGAGCAACTTGTTGCGGAATTCCTCCACATATACACTTGCCCAATGTGCTGCTGGTGCACCGATGGGAAGGATACGTTCCTTGCCCGCCCCACCGCATCGTATAAAGCGCATGCCAGGCTGAACATCCCGAATGTCAAGGGCAATCAGTTCCGAGACCCTAATGCCTGTAGCATATAACAGTTCAAGCATGGCTCGATCTCTCACACCCTGCGGTGAACGAATATCAGGCGCCGTCAGCAGTTGTTCGATCTCCTGGATACTTAACACCTGTGGTGGCGTCTTGTCCGCCTTGGGAGCTTCCACATCAAACGTAGGGTCCTGTATAATATCACCCCGCCGCATCAAAAAATGAAAGTAGGAGCGCAGAGATACGATGCTGCGGGCAATGGTTGCATTGGCACGTCCCGCCTGTTTGAGTTGACCTGCAAACAGGACGACATGTGTGCGTCTGACCTGATCGGCTTCGCGTATGCCATATTCCTTATCTGCAAATTCAATGAACTTGTCCACGTCTCGGAGATACGATTCAAGCGTGCTGCTCGACATCCCTTTATCATCTTCCAAGTATAAGGCATAGGCATGTATCGTCTGTTTCATATACAACGCTCCTCAACTGACAGATCTGCCGCTCTGGCAGACTGCTCCCGTATTTGCATCCCTGGCTGTTTGAAGCTACTCCCCGTACCAATAGAACAAACGGAGACGCTCTGCCATCGTAGGACGTCCTTCTCCATTACCCGGCCAATCCGTTTCCTGAAATACTTTGATTGCATTGCCAGTTGGCATCTGATACTGATCCACAGGTGAGATCCAGCCATTGAACAGATCCAGAACATGATAGAACAGATAAACTAATGCGGCAAAAACTATGATAAATCGAATAAAACGGAGCCCTCTCCGCACTGATATAATCATGGGCGCGTCCCCTCCTGATTCGAATCCGGTATTGTCCTTGAATCAGGGTATGTCCATAAACAGAGGTTTATGCCATTCGGGGGAAACTCCAGATCATGTCCGGTGCCAAAAAAGCTCTCCCGTCAAAACCGCCGGTGAGAGCTTGAAGATATGCTATGTTATTCTTCATCTTTGGGTTTCTGTTCATTTTTAGCTTTGCAACGATAACAAATTCCATGAAAGTCCAGTCGGTGATCTACTACCGAAAAGTTGAATTCCCGCTCCAAACGCTCTTCAAGCGGTCCAAGCCAGTCTTCACGTATTTCATCCATACTTCCGCATTGAACACAGATTAAGTGATGATGGTGATGCTTGGATGTATCTCCGCGCAGATCATAACGCGCTACACCGTCGCCGAAGTTGATTTTCTCTACAACATGCAGCTCACTCAGCAGTTCGAGGGTACGGTACACGGTTGCCAGACCGATTTCGGGAGCCTTTTCTTTAACGAGCATGAATACGTCTTCTGCGCTCAGATGATCTTCTTCATTCTCAAGAAGTACTCTTAAGGTGGCTTCCCGCTGGGGCGTTAATTTATATCCTTGGGACTGTAGTTGCTGCTTAATTTTATCAATCCGTGCTTCCATTTTCTCCCTCCCCCTAGGAAATCACTGCACACTGCAACTTAACCCACTCTTTTCATTATAGGGGGAGTGCGTAATTAAAGTCAACATTTTACACTATACGGTGCACGTTAGGCCGGTAGTAACATTGGCGTGACCCAACGCATCATCGCAGGTGTAACCCATGTTTCAAAAGATGCCACGCCGAGCAGCAATGCAGCCATAACCAAAGTTAACACTATATATGAAGCAAAAGGCCTTTGTCGACCAGGTGTTCGCTGCATCAAAACACGATTGCGAATGATGTATAACGAGAACGTCATCGCCGCCACACTGCAGACCAGAAGGATCGGAATGACGAACAAATTATGCGGTGCCACGGACACCAGTGCAAACAGCAGCCCTTTCCAGGAATACTGTCCAACAAGGTACCCTACTGTGAATCCAATGAGCACACCTTTCAAAAAATCCAGAACCAGTATACCGGGTAGTCCAACGACGGATAAACCCAGAATAAAGATCAGACCTACCCATTTCAGATGAAGCATGGCAATGTCCCAATATGCCCCGGTCTCCGTCACCTGTGCACTGTGCTGCACGGTCATGAAGAAATTGCCCAGATAACCCTCCAGATCCTGACGTTGCTCAAGAGACAATGCGTTCACCATGAGCGCGCCAAAAATGACGCCGACCAGAAACAAGACAGCCACGAATACATATAACGAAGTCTGACCTTTAAATGTTAAGTAGGAAGAGCGCATACAGGTACGAGTCCCCTTTCCGGTATCATGCTGCAAGGATTCTCAGTTACATCCTCATAGTCATTCTTATGAACCGGAATGCACCTGTATGACTTCTTGTCCAGATTGGCTCTACGTGAAGAGAAGCTTTATCAGTTGAACCTAGGAGTATTTACACGGGTCACTCCGAAGCTTTTTCCTGAACAGCAACCTTACCGTACGTACCGCCACCTCCGGAGGACAGCACCAGTTGTCCGTTCCGTGCAGCCACAATTAAGCCTGCTAGCACAGGTCCAACAACCGCAGTAAGCTCTTCCTCACGCGTACGATGAAGTACGTTCATTTCTGTACCAAAATGGTCCAGTAGCTGGCGCAGTTTGGCTTTGCCAAGACCGGGGATGAACTCCAGTGGTACCTGATAATGATAGGCTGGTCTGTTTGCAGGGACATGAGGACTCTCCCGATCAGAGATTGACAGAATGCGGTCCAACACCCCCTGAACCAACTTCAGACTGCCACAGTGAGGGCAACGCTCTGCTGACATCGCTTGCTCGTCCATAATGCTGCCACATGCTGCACAGTAGGTACGGTGGTATTTGCCCAGCCTTGGATTCAGTCCATAATTGGCCGCAATGCTCCTGCCGGCTTCTCCTTGAAGTGCCATACGGAATTCATCAAAAGAAGGGGCAGCAACTTGCAGTTCGTTATACTCCCGTCCAATCTTACCAAGTGAATGAGCATCCGAATTGGTCAGAAACGGTACATGATCCAACTCCCGAATATAGCTGGCCATGGATGAGTCCGAGCTTAACCCCAGCTCTACCGCATCCACGAGACTAGTATCCAGCACATCGCTCATACGGGGCGCAGTACTACCATAGATGCCTTTATGCGGTGTAAATACATGTGCAGGCACAATAAGCCCACCACGTGCCTTAATCTCGGCTTGCATCTCCAGAGCGGGCACGTATACCCGCTGAGAACTGAGATTCACATTTTTCATATAACGTTTCATCCAGTCCGTGAAGGACTTTATTGTTTTCAGATCACGGAAGTACGCCAGCATATGGAACTCACGCATTCCAGGCTCGCGCAGCTCAATCTCTGTACCCAGCAGAATGGTGGTGTCCTGGTAGGCAATGCCGCCTCCCTCAATCTCGGACATGGTACCACTCTCCAGCAATTGTTCAATATCCATCTGTACAACCGGAGAATGACAATCAATAACACCAAGCAAATGAATTCCTTTACGTTCCGAAGCTTCCCGGGCAATATTCTCAAATGTCAGATCCCGACTGCCACTAATTTTAACAGCCTCACCGCGAGAGGTTCGTCCGATGTGAATATGCAGGTCTGTATAACAGGGCTCCCACATCGTGGACGTTTTCAGTTGGTCTTGCATGCCTAGAACCGTCCTGTCGTTCTGTAAAGGTCCCACGCGTACACAGCCATCATCGTTTTAGCATCACTAATCCGGTTCTCGTCCATGAGAGCGTAAGCTTCCTCCAGTGTGATCTCGGATACTTCAAGGAATTCATCTTCGTCCAGCGCCATGTCCCCTGCTTCAAGCTCTTCTGCGATGTAGAGATGAATGATTTCATCTGCGAACCCCGGTGAAGTATAGAACGACCGCAAATGACGTAGCGACTTGGCCACATATCCCGTCTCTTCTCGCAATTCACGTGCTGCTGCAACCTCTGGTTCTTCACCCGGGTCCAGTTTCCCCGCAGGAATCTCTACTTCGGTACGTCCCATTGCCTGACGATACTGATCCACAACAAGCATGCGATCCCCATTCAGAGCAAGTACAGCTACCGCTCCAGGGTGTCGGATTATCTCACGTGTCGCCGTCTGGCCGTTTGGCAGTTTAACGGTATCGACTTGAAGTGAAATCACTTTGCCCTCGAAGATTGGCTTAGTGGATACGGTCACTTCATCCAGTTTTGGATTGGCAGGCTGCGCCGCGTGGATGGATTGGGCAGATTGGTTTGGTTTCATTTGTTCTTCAACTCCATATCGTTGGATTATATATAAATTGACTAAAAATATTTACACTAACCACTCCGATGACAGAACAACCCTTCGATCGCTGTTATCCCCAGATTTTTTGATTTCTTTCACTAATAGATAAAATTTGGTGATAGCTTATGCTTACGATGCAGCTTTCCTTCAGAAAGCTTTTTGGCGAACGCTCCGCTTCTCTTGGTTATTTCTGTCCTCTCCGTTCTTGTGTAAAGGATTAGCTCAATTTATATATTCGCTTAATGTATAAATCTCTGATTTGGGGCATATGGTGAGCGTATAGAAGTCTCACAGTAAATATAAACAAATCAGGGGGAATTTTGATGAACAGTTATTTGACGCCTAAATCCGTACACGTGGTAGGACAAGCCCGGCAAGTGCAGCTCATACTCAAGCAATGGTTGCGCGAGTGGGGCCCAGATACCAAGTTAGTCGATCTGCTCGCTGGACGCAAATGAATGGGTCATTAATCCATTCACCCATTGACTCAATTTGACCCTAAATTAACGAGTCTTCTCCCTTGAAATATAACATGAATTCGCAAAAAGTCCGAATCCGTACAAACCGGGTTCGGACTTTTGTCTAAGAAGTACACATTATTTCTTGCCAGCTGCCGTTTCCTGAATAATAGCTACGACCACCTGGGACAACTTCACAATATCTTCAGCACGAATGCGTTCTTTGGTTGTATGAATATCCTCATACCCTACCGCCAGATTCACTGTCGGAAGGTCGAATCCGTTAAAGATATTGGCATCACTGCCACCACCGGAAGCAAACGTACTTGTCTCCAGCCCAATACTGCGGATGGCACGCTGTGCAAGCTGTACAACTTCGTGTTCATCATTGAAGCCAAATGCAGGGTAGAGGATCTCACTTCTGAATTCAGCTGTAGCACCGTATTTGCGACATGTTGTTTCGAGCGCGTCACGCATCTGTGCAACCTGCAATTCAACTTTCTCCTGCACAATACTGCGAGCTTCCGCTTCAAGTTGTACAAAGTCACATACCACGTTGAGTGCTGATCCACCCTGGAATTTACCAATGTTCGCTGTCGTCTCATCATCAATTCTGCCCAGTGTCATCGCTGCAATTGCTTTGGCTGCTACCTGAATGGCGCTGATCCCGTCTTCCGGGTTCACACCCGCATGTGCGGACTTCCCATAGATGCTCATTTGAATTTCAGCTCTCGCTGGTGCAGCAACACAGATCGTGCCTACAGCTCCATTAGAATCCAGCGCATAACCGAACTCGGCATCGATATCCTTCGGATTCATGGCACGTGCGCCCACCAGGCCAGACTCTTCGCCGACCGTAATGACAAATTGAATTTTACCATGTGGAATCTTGTTTTCCTGGATCACACGAATCGCTTCGAACAATGCCGCAATCCCTGCTTTGTCATCTGCTCCCAAGATCGTTGTTCCATCACTGCGGATCCAGCCATCTTCACCCAGTTCAGGCTTAATTCCCTGTCCCGGCGTCACGGTGTCCATATGACATGTGAAAAAGATCGGTGCAACCCCTTCAGTTCCTTCGGCTTCCCAGGTAATGACGAGGTTTCCGGCGCCATGTCCGGTTTGCTCCATGGTATCATCCTCATAGACATGAAGACCGAGATCTGTAAACTGTTCTTTTAACACTTTCGAGATGCTCTGTTCATTTTTCGTTTCACTATCAATCTGCACCAGTTCCATGAACTGATCGATAACACGTTGTTGTTTAATCATAGGACTTTCCTCCCTCTCGTGGATACGGTACAATACAATTACTATGGCTTGTTTACTTTATGTTGAAAGGAGTTCTCTCATCATGCAAAAAAAGAAATGGTTCAAAATCATCATCTATCTCATGCTGATCGCCATGATCGGGTCCACCCTTTTCATAGCTCTCGAACCGTTACTGTTCGGATAGCAACCTAAAGCCTTTCGACGAACTGTTTACAGACGTTGAAGGGCTTCTTTTTCCGTGACCCAATTAATTTGATATGGAAAAATACGATTAAAGTACGGAACAATCTCCTGCGCTACCTGCTCCACCGCATAGGACTTGCCCGTTATATCCTCCAGTGAGGTAACGCCATACTGCTCAATCCCACAAGGAACAATCCCCTGAAAACCTGCATGTTGAATGCCTGAGCTGATGTTAAAAGCAAACCCGTGACTGGTTACAAAACCGCGGCGGTTTTTGCAACGATTAAACTTGATGCCAATTGCAGCAATCTTCATATCGCCAATCCACACACCCGTGTAACCCTCTTTGCGTCCTGCTTCGATGCCCTGGTCTGCGAGATAATCCATAAGTACCTGCTCAAGTTTCCGTAAATAGCCGTGCAGATCCAGGTCTTCATCCCGACCAAGAATCAATAACGGGTAACCTACCAACTGGCCCGGGCCATGATAAGTAATATCACCGCCGCGGTCAATTTGAAACAAAGAAATCCCTTGCTCACGCAACTCTTCCGGACTGAGAAGCAGATGCTCCGGATGATTTTGTGAGCCGATCGTATACGTAGGCGGGTGTTGTAAAAGCAGCATCTGCTCCGCTCCCTCGCCCTCGTCCAATCGCTGCACAATCGCTTTCTGGCGGTTCCAAGCCTCTTCATAATCAAGCATTGGTATGTATGCAACATCCAGCGGCTTGCTCATGATTCCCCACACCCTTCTGCTTCAGGTTCAGTGTACAATTGAGCACCTGTCCGTAGACAGCAGGAAAAGTGCACGGCCTCCGGCACATACACTTCCCCGACAACTATTTGCTTAATACACCTTGGTCTCCATGGTATATCCTTCAAGGTTTTCTTTGACACGTTGCAAGAAACGTCCGCTGATTACGCCATCCAGGATTCGGTGATCCAGCGACAGACACAGGTTAGCCATCGAACGAACAGCGATCATATCATTAATAACCACTGGTTTCTTGACAATCGACTCGAATGTAAGAATCGCTGCCTGCGGGTAGTTAATGATTGGCTGGGACAGGATCGAACCAAATGAACCTGTGTTGTTTACCGTGAACGTACCTCCCTGCATATGGTCCAACTTCAACGTACCTTCACGTGTTTTGCGAGCCAGTTCATCCACTTCACGGGCAAGACCTGCAATATTTCGCTGATCGGCATGTTTGATTACGGGTGTAAGTACGGAATCTTCGGTTCCTACCGCCATGGACAGGTTAATGTCCCGTTTGACGATAATTTTGTCCACTGCCCATACCGAGTTCATGATTGGGTAGTCTTTAATCGCGTTAACGACTCCCTTCATCATGAATGACAGATATGTCAGATTGATGCCTTCCTTACGCTTGAACTCATCCTTGAGTTTATTGCGCAGCATCACAAGATTTGTAACGTCCACTTCAATCATTGTCCATGCATGCGGGATTTCAGATACGCTTTGACGCATATTCCGGGCAATGGCATTACGCACAGGGGTAACATCGATGAAATACTCCGATCTTCCCTGGCCGCCACCTTCCACTTCGATCTGTGGAATTTTCGGGCTTTCGGTTAGATGAATGCCTGAATGTCTCACAGGAACACCTGCATCGGACGCTGAGATCGCTTCTCCAGCGGTTAAACCCATTTCTCCATTTCCACGATTCACTCCGCTGAATGGAGAAGCAGACGGCACACCAGAAGGTGTATGCTGTGCTGCTGCAGATGATGCTTGTGCAGACGATCCAGCCGCGTTACCTCCCTGTGCAACAAATGCCAGCACATCTTTGCGGGTAATACGACCACCGGCTCCAGTGCCTTGGATGCTTTGCAAGTTCAAACCATGCTCTGCTGCCAAGGATTGTACTGCCGGGGAATACCGATTGCGCATCGGCTGGTTGGGATCATGTGCTGCTGTATTTGAGGCGGCAACAGGAGTGTGGCTAGCATGTTGCTGCACTTGCTCCTGTTGCTGCGATACTTGTGTTACTTGCTCAGCCGCTTCTTCGTCAGAAGCTGCGACCTGCATGCGGCAGATTGCTTCACCAACAGCAATCGTTGTGCCCTCTTCCACCAAAAGGTCACCCATAATTCCATCCACAGTGGATGGAATCTCGGCATTAACTTTATCAGTGATTACTTCACAGATCGGCTCGTACTGTTCCACACGGTCGCCCGGTTTTTTCAACCATTTGCCTATGGTAGCCGAGACCAGCGATTCCGCCAATTGCGGCATAATGACCTCGATCCATTTCATACGTTCAGCCATTTGATTATCACTCCAAACTTTACTTTTAAACGATCCAAAAAACGAAATTAAAACTCGGCAAGTGTACGCATTGCTGCTTTGGCTTTGTCCTTGCTCAGCATGTAGAATTTCTCCAATGTTGGGCTAATTGGCATGGCCGGCACGTCAGGTCCGCAGAGACGCTGAATCGGTGCATCCAGTTCAAACAGACATTCCTCGCTAATAATCGCAGCAACTTCGGCACCTACACCACCCGTTTTGTTATCTTCGTGTACGATCAGCACTTTGCCTGTCAGACGAGCGGAAGCAATAATCGCTTCACGATCCAACGGTTGCAATGTGCGCAGATCCAGAACGTGTGCTGTAATGCCTTCTTCACGTTCCAGCTCCTCAGCAGCCTGCATTACAAAATGCAGCGGCTGACTGTAACCGATCACTGTAATATCCGCACCCTCACGAAGTACGTTAGCTTTACCAATCGGAACGATGTAATCATCTTCAGGCACATCTTCCTTGATAAGTTTGTAACATTTTTTATTTTCAAAAAAGAGTACCGGGTCCGGGTCGCGAATAGCGGCCTTGAGCAGTCCCTTGGCATCGTATGCCGAGTAGGGAGCTATAATTTTCAGACCAGGTGTACCAAAGAAAATCGATTCCGGACATTGGGAGTGATACAACCCACCGAAGATCCCGCCACCAATCGGCGCACGGATAACAATCGGACAGCTCCAGTCATTGTTGGAACGATAGCGGATCTTCGCCGCTTCACTAATAATCTGATTGGTTGCCGGCAGCATAAAGTCCGAATATTGCATTTCGGCAATCGGCTTCATGCCATACATCGCTGCACCAATGGCAACACCTGCAATAGCGGATTCAGACAAAGGTGTGTCCATCACTCGCATTTCGCCAAACTGATCTTGCAGCCCTTTAGTTGTGGTAAACACACCACCTTTGAGACCTACGTCTTCACCAAGGATAAAAACATTTTCATCCCGTTCCATCTCTTCTTTCATCGCAAGACGGATTGCATCAATATATTCCATCACTGCCATACTTACCGTCCCCCTTCTTCGCTGTCCGCATAAACGTGCGTCAGAGTGTCCTCAGGTTTAGGATATGGCGCGTTGTCTGCATATTCAGTTGCTTCTTTCATCTCCATCGCAAGCTGGGAAGCCAGATCCGCATCCCGGGCTTCGTCCCAGATGCCGCAATCAATCAAGTAGTTCTTCATGCGAGGAACGCCATCTTTCTTCCAGTTCTCCTCAACTTCCTCTTTGGTCCGGTAAGCCAGATCATTATCGGAGGTGGAATGAGGTGACAACCGATACATCATCGCTTCAATCAGTGTTGGGCCTTCCCCGGCTATTGCACGGCGACGCGCTTCCTTCACTGCAGCATATACTTCTAATGCATCGTTACCATCAACACGCAGTCCGGGGAACCCGTATCCTTGTGCTCGATCGGATATTTTGCCGCTCAACTGTTTGTGAATCGGTACCGAAATTGCATATTGATTGTTCTCACACATAATAATGACAGGCAATTTATGCACACCTGCAAAATTGGCTCCCTCGTGGAAGTCACCCTGATTGCTTGATCCTTCGCCAAACGTAACAAAAGAAACAAATTCTTGCTTCTTCATTTTGGCAGCCAGCGCAAATCCAACAGCGTGCGGAACCTGTGTTGTAACCGGACTGGAACCCGTCACAATCCGCAGCTTTTTGTGACCGAAGTGACCCGGCATTTGCCGACCGCCACTATTCGGATCTTCTGCCTTCGCAAAAGCAGACAACATCAACTCACGCGGAGTCATGCCTACCGCGAGTACAAAACCGTAATCGCGGTAATAAGGTAAATAATAATCGTGATCCCGATCCAGACCAAAAGCAGCGCCTACTTGCGCAGCTTCCTGTCCTACACCGGATACGTGAAAGTTAATTTTGCCAGCCCGTTGCAAGAGCAAGCAACGCTCGTCAAACTTGCGCGCGAGCAGCATGTATTTGTACATATCCAATACTTCACCATCGCTAAGTCCCAGCTGTTGATGCCGATGGACCGCGTCTGCAGTACCTTGTGAACTCATATGAGGTACCTCCTTTTAATCAGAGCCTGTGCCACTCTTACTACCCGATCTTATAACCTGGTACTAAGACTTGGCTTAACCTTATTATAATCCCTTTTACCCAAAAAAGGAAAGGACCTTTCTCATAAGCTTGTTTGGCTTACATTCCAATGGCCTTTCCATCGACCGCCAACATGGCTTCACCCATAATTTCCGACAGAGAAGGGTGCGGATGAATGGTTTGTCCGACTTCCCAAGGTGTGGCATCCAGCATCTGAGCCAGAGAAGCCTCAGCGATTAATTCCGTCACATGGGTGCCAATCATATGTACCCCCAATATATCATTCGTCTTGGCATCTGCGATCACCTTCACGAATCCATCCCGACTTCCGTGAATAAGCGATTTGCCAATGGCCGAAAATGGGAACTTGCCTGTTTTAATGTCATAGCCACGTTCTTTGGCTTCACGCTCGGTGAATCCGATGCTTGCTGCTTCCGGGCGTGTGTACACACAGCGCGGGATACGGTGGGATTCTACAGCATGTACCGTTTCGCCCGCCAGATGTTCGACAGCGAGAATGCCTTCATGACTTGCGGCATGTGCAAGCTGCAAACCGCCGATGCAGTCACCAATGGCGTAGATGTGACCTTCACCGGTCTGTAACTGTTTGTTCACAGCGATGAACCCACGCTCCAGTTTGATATCTGTATTTTCAAGTCCGATATTTTCGACATTAGCTTGACGTCCAACCGACACGAGCATTTTCTCCGCTCTCAGCGTTTCCTGCTTATCTTCACCAAGCTGCACATCAATCTGGATGCCCTCTTGATCTGTGTTATATGTTTCCGTTAGAACAGTGGCACCTGTTAGGAAACGAACACCTCGTTTGCCGAGCAATCGCTGCATTTCTCTGGCAACATCCTCATCCTCGGCAGGCAACACGTGAGCAGCTGCTTCTACTACTGTGATGTCTACGCCAAAGTCATTCAGCATGGATGCCCACTCCAGTCCAATCACGCCCCCACCGACAATGATGAGTGATGCAGGAAGTTCATCCATACGCAGGGCTTCGTCGCTGCTCATTATGAATTTGCCGTCCGGTTCCAGGCCCGGCAACACACGAGGACGCGAACCAGTGGCAATGATGAGATTGGTTGGAACTACCGTATCCATCTCTCCATCTTCAAACTCCACAGCGACTGCTCCGCTCTGCGGTGAGAAGATGGATGGTCCGATGACGCGACCTTTCGCGTGTACAACCTGAATTTTATTTTTTTTCATCAAATACTGAACGCCCTGATGAAGCTGTTCGACAATTGCATCCTTGCGCACCTGTACTTTGGGAAATACAAGTGTAGCTCCAGCTGTCTCGATACCATACGTCTCGCTCTCCTGGATCTCGGCGTATACTTCCGCACTTTTCAGCAAAGCCTTACTCGGAATACAGCCACGATGCAGACAGGTACCACCAAGCTTGTCCTTCTCAATGATAACGACCTGTTTGCCCAGCTGTGCAGCCCGGATCGCGGCTACATATCCACCGGTTCCTCCTCCAAGAATTGCAACATCACATGTAATTGGCATCTCTCATGCTCTCCTCTATGAATCAAATTTCAATATAATTTATGATGGCTTGAATCATGGTTTGGCTTATACCCTCTATATGCCATTGTACTCTCCTTGAGCGGTCAACTCAAAGTTTGAACCAATCACACATGGACAGCCCATGCATTCCAAGCTATGATGGAATCAGGTATGATCTGTAAGCGTAACCTTTATTTAATGTCGACTTTGGCAGAAAGGGTATAATGCTCATGAATACAAGATTGGTCTTTGCGCGATTTTTGGCAATTGTTGTTCTGGTCATCCCCGGTTTAATGGCAATGAAGGGTTTTCTGATGATGAAAGATGCCCTGTTCCTATATTATGCCGAGCACGGGAACGAACTGATTTCACCAGGATTCCAGTGGCTTTCCTTTGGCGGTGGACTTGTCCTTTTTGCCGCAGGTATGAGTTTTCTGGGAGGCTGGATCTTGTTCCGTGACCGCAAGCGTAATTATGTAGGTCCCCGTTTCCGGTCCAAAAGTGTACCCGAAAAAGCAGAGACGCCCGGAAGGACTCCATGAGTCCGGGCTTTTTGTGTGTTTATACAACACACCGCCTACTTTACATAGACAGGATGGATCATCATGGTATCATTTCTAATCACGTTACAACGATTGCTCAAAGGCATTTTCCATGCGTTCAAAGACCCCAAGTTTCTGGCTCTGTTCGCGTTAACGGCAGCAACGTTGCTGTCAGGCACTTTATTTTACACTCGTGTTGAAGGTCTGCACTGGATCGATGCGTTATACTTCTGTGCGGTTACCCTGACTACAGTGGGACATCCTGAATTTGTGCCAACCACCGGATTCAGCAAAGCCTTTACCGTAATCTACATGTTTGCAGGCATTGGTCTCACCTTTGCCATGATTGCCAGAATTACAGCAGGTATTCTATTCCCTCGCAAATTAAAGACAGAAGAGGACCCGGAGTAATCTCCGGGTCATTCGTATAAGGCATCCCGCAGTTTGGTAGACATACGTGATTCTTTGGAAGAAGACTTCAAGATCGTTCTACGCAAGGTAAGGTTACTTGCCTGCAGTCTCTCCGCTTCTGCGAACAGTTCTGCAAATAATGCCTGCGCCGCTTCATCTAGAGATCCCTGTTCTTTCAGGCTTTCATATTGCGCTTGCAGTGATGTTAATGCTTCACTCATACTAAACACCTCTTTTCACAACTCCTGTTAATTAGCTGCCGTAACCAATACCTTAACAATCCATATAGTAACACAAAGCTGCGCAGATTAGTTCTGGCTCTTTCCAAAGATTTTGTGGTACTCTGTAAAGGTCGCTTTTTTTGTTGAATCCCGTATGTGAGAGGAGTAGCAGCATCGTGCAAACAGGACGTATTACCGTAATTACTGGACCCATGTTCAGTGAAAAATCCGGTGAACTCATTCGCCGTTGTCAGAAATTAATACAATTTGGCCGTAAAAAGGTTGTGGCCTACAAACCAGCCGAGGATGATCGGTTTGCCCAAGACGAGATCGTAAGCCGAATTGGTTATCGACTCCCTGCCCATTCCATTCCCCGGCAATTAACCCCGGAATCCGTAGAAATGATCTTGAATCAAACCATAGATGCTGATGTTGTTGCATTTGATGAAGTACAATTTTTCAGCAGTGCCATTATGGAACTTGTCTCGGAGTTAGCGTATTGTGGCAAACATGTCATTGTGGACGGACTTAATATGGATTACCGTGGTAAGGAATTCGGATATGTCGGTGGTTTGCTTGCCATGGCAGATGACATTGAGAAACTCTCGGCTTTCTGTGCGGTATGTGGCAGCCCGGATGCAGCCTTTACGCAACGTATCGTCAATGGGGAGCCTGTTACCTTGGGTCCGGTTGTCATGATTGGCGATTCAGAAGCTTACGAGCCACGCTGTCGTTGCTGCTTCATTCCTCCTCACAAAGTTGAATGCTCATCATAATTTCTAAAAGATCTTAGATATCTTCCAAAAAGGCCCCTTGGGGCTTTTTTTGTTATAGAGTAAATATTCGCACAAAAAAGCACCGCTTCGCAGCGATGCTTCCAGAGTCACTTCCCGCTAGTCCCGGGAAACAAAATATTTGTTGGTCATGTAGTAAGCGTCACCACGCGACGTTTCCACCATTCCTTTTTTGGCATCCAAAAATACAATCTCTTTACACTTTGTACAGTACCATTTTGTGCGCTTGTATGGGGATTCCGTCACATAAGCCGTGCCACATTTACAATCAATCTTCATTAATAACTCGGTTGATTTATAAGCACTGGACAAGCGTTCCAGGTTATCCTGCTGCTGTGTAGGCATAATGGTCTGCTGATAATCCGATAAATGATTTTGAACCTTGAAGTCTGCTACCAATCCTGCATTCAATCCAAAAAACTCCTTGCCAATTTCGGTCACGAAGCGCTTCTCATTTCTGTAGCAATCCAGCCACTCAATAATCTGCTTATTAGACAGTGGAACCGTACCCTTGATACCGCTGTTTAAGGTGTAGGTCATGATGTATAAAGTATCGTCTTGTCTACCTGAGTACATTAGAATCCTCCTTCGAATACATTTGCTAATGTACTACAAAAACGCGCATAAATCAAAGAATTGTTATTTCCTGAGCGCATCTCTTCTTATTAAATGGGAAACATTCCTCGTTCATCCGCCAAAGACTTACAAGAACTGCATACACCTGAAACATTTCCCTGTGGAGCCGCATAATGCACGACCGATTTAACGTTTTTCTTGCATATGGAACAGTAGTGCCTCCTTTCCTTTTTTGGGATATAGTCCGATAGCTTAACCACGTTTTTGTTCGGTCGGAATCGTTGTAAGAAACCCGGCCATTTCATCTCGCTTCACTCTTTCTTGTTCGTCTACTTCGTAGTCATTTTTGTGCTCTGGGCTAAAAATCATTTCGCCTTTTTTTATGTATACGATTCCAAGTTGTGCGTGCCTATCTCATAATCTATTCGACGTTTTGGGCGTTTTTCCTGTTTTTAATCTCTACACATACAAAAAAAACCGACAGAACCTGCTCTCCTTATTTTCGGAAGAACAGTATTTCAGTCGGTTCCAACCTTATTTATAAAAAGTTCCCAGAACGTCCAGCTCTGAAGAGCGCTCAATTCGAAATGGATAGATATAACCCTGATTCATTCGGGTAAATTTGCGGCTCCACAGATCCAGTCCCGAGGTGAATTGATAGGCCTGATATATAAACTTGGAACAGTAATTGCGCTCAATACTGCGCAGATTGGTCTGCAAACGGTAGAATTTTACCTGCTTGTAATGGTCATGTACCCACCCGGCTGCTTTCATGCCTGCCTCATTCAATCTGGAGCGAAATACAATGAAGCGATCACCTTCATAAAACCGCGTGAGATACCACTCTAATGAATCAGCAAATACAGGCCCATAAGGGTGCACATGATAAACCTTGCCGTCGAGACCAATAATGCCCATATGCCCGGCGTAATACGTTGATTCCGAGCTTGGCGTGTACACAATATCCCCTGGCTCTAGCTTCAATTCGCCCAACGCGTTAATGGGCAAGTCCTGATGCAGCCGTTTGGCTGCTGAACGTTCACGCCGCCCTTCAACCAACAAGCGATGAAGCGCGCCAGCCAGTGCGAGATACATTTCAGACCATTTGATCTTTTTTTTATCAGATCGTTTGAACCACCGCTGGATGAAGGTGAAACCTCGTTGTGGCTGTGATCCCTTTTTCATACGCTGCACTCCACTCTGATCTAGTTATTGTATCTACATAAGTTGAATTAAAGTTTATTTACACTGACACTACGATGACAGAACAATCTTCCAATCGCTGTTATCCCCAGATTTTTTCGATTCCCTTTTTCTTAAGGGAAAATCCGGTGATAAAGGCGACCGCTTCGCTTTTTCAGATTTTTTCTGTCCTCTCCGTTATCGTTTAAATGATTATTTCAACTTATATAGTGTCATTCTACAGTTTCTCAGGCTTATTATAGACATTTGGTGGTTCATGTTCAATTCTAAGCGTGTTCTATCTTGTGCCATTATGCCTTCTTATTACCCATTTTATGCAAAAAAGATGACTTCGGGATTAACCCGAAGTCATCTTAATATAACCGATCGCAGACCTTTATTCTTCTACAACACCAAGGGCTTTATTTTTCTCCTTAAAGCGACTGTTATGGGAAGAAACATAAGCCACTTTTTCCGCTTCAGGGTCCATGTAAAGCTTCGCACTGTTTACCGCTAGGGCTGCATCAGTGAAAGTACCTGCAATCAGGTACAGTTTGCTACCATAATCTACAAAGTCACCTGCGGCAAAAACACCAGGAATATTGGTTTGCAATCTCTCCGTTGTAGTGACATGCCATTCGCCAAGATCAAGTCCCCAATCCCGGATTGGACCAAAGTCACTCTTCATGCCGTGGTTTACAATGACAGCATCGACTTCAAGCAGTTCAGTTTCACCTGTGTCCACGTGTGAGATGGTCACCTGTTCAATCACATCACCACTCATACTATGCAAGGTCTCTACCGCATATGGTGTACGGACATCAACAGAGGATTCTCTCATACGCAGTACATTACGCTCCAACCCGCCAAAGCGGTCACGACGATGCACAACCGTAACTTGCTCTGCCAGGGCTTCCAGTTCATTCGCCCAATCCACAGCAGAGTCGCCTCCACCCGAGATCAGCACGCGTTTACCACGGAATGGTTCTAGTTCCTGCACGGTATAGTGCAGATTGCTAACCTCATAGCGGTCTGCACCTTCAAGCTCCAGCTTAGCCATTTTATATATACCATATCCGATTGCCATAATGACGGTACGTGTCCAGTGTTGCTCACCTGTTGCAGAAGTTAACAGAATCGTGCCATCAGGTTGACGCTCGAATCCTTCGATCTGTTGTTCAAATACGAGGGTTGGCTCAAAAGTTCTTGCCTGTTCTTCCAATTGTTTGATCAGATCTTCACACAGAATTGGCGTCACACCCCCGACATCCCAGATCATTTTCTCCGGATAAAAGAGCATGCGACCTCCCAATCTGTCACGTGCCTCAATCAACTTGGTCTTCATATCTCGCATGCCGCTATAAAAGGCAGAGTACATGCCCGCAGGGCCACCGCCGATAATGGTTACATCATAAAGTTCCAACTGCTGATTCATATTAAAAATACCTCCGTTAATTCGATCCAGAACATCGAGTATTTGATATCGATTCTCATTATCACTTAAATTCTAGTCTAATGGTAATCTTATCAAAATACAATGGCTAAAAAACAAACATTTCTTGTACAAAAATTTCACGAACACATCTGCTCTTTACTATTGCGCTCTTGGTGCCGCCAACAGCTTTTCAACGACAAAATCAAGTTGTTTATTAATCGAATAGATATCCGAATAATAGAAGAAATCGAAATCAATCTCAATCAGACGACCTTCCTTGATCGCTGGGATACTGCTCCATATTGGATTATCCGTCAAGTTATCTGCCCCTTCATACACAGAGCGAAACACATAGTCTCCGATATATTCAGGAAGGACTTCCATGGAGATCGTGGAGCCTGCCGCGTCCGAAACCACGTCGATTTTTTTCTGCACGACTTCGGGTGCTTTCATTCCCAAGTACTCATATACCGCCTGAGATCCACGGCCAAATTGTTTGCTCTCTACAATAACCATACCTTTCAAACCACCCTCCACAATGGAGATTGTTTTGTCCAGAATGCCTGCATCTGCAAGAGTTTTCTTACTCTCTTCGACTTTGTTGTTGAGATTGGTGATTAACGTTTCGGCTTCCTGTTCTTTGCCAAAGATACTTGCTATATCATGAAGTCTCTCTTCTGTAGTCAATTTCTCATACGGAATATATACCGTAGGTGCAATATCTTTTAATAAGGTATACGTCTCTTCTGAAGGAACAATGATCAGATCCGGATCAAGATCAATGACAGCTTCAGGATTCGGTTCAAACCAGGTACCCAATGCGTTTACACCCTCTAGTTCACTCTTGTATGCAGCCCCTTCATATACATCTGAGGTAGCGATTGGCTTAACTCCAAGTGCGACGACATCCCCCTGGAGATACAATACAACAACCCGTTTCGGATTCGCTGGAACAACTACGTCACCCTTAACCGTTGAGACCGTACGTGTTTCATTGTCTTTGTTCGTCTGGCTTCCTGTATCTGATGATACTGCCGTACTGCTGTTATTGGAACTGGCACCCGTTCCTTCGCCAGCTGTTGGTGTTGTTGCTGTACCTGAAGAGCAGGCTGCGAGGAGCATCGTTATGCTCAATAATGCAACCATAATCATACTGGAACTTGTTTTTCTTCTTTTCATTGGTGTAGACCCTCCGTCTATATATTGATAATGATTCTCATAATCAATATATCCCGACTTCCATCTTCGGCCAATGGACGATTCAGAGATTACCAATGGACGATCCTCTGTTCTCGCTTCTTCTCTTATCTTTCGTTGATACTGAATCGGAGAGATCCCCACATGTTTTTTGAAGATACGACTAAAATAATATACATCCGAATAACCCACTTCTGCTGCAATTTCACTCAGCGTTGCATCAGATCGTACAAGCAGATTCCGAGCCTTGGCGATTCGGGTCTGAATTAAATAATCAATGGGACTGTAACCCGTTTGTCGTTTGAATTGCATAGATAAATGTCGGGAGCTGTAGTTGAACTGTTCAGCCAGGAAATCAAGCGTCACCTGTTCCCTATAATGGTTCTGTATATAACGAAGTGTTTGTTTCACCGGGTCAGCAAGCTCTGTTTTAATCTCCTGCTCTGCCAACTGAACCATCATTTCATGAATGAATTGGTAAAATAAACTTTTTGTATGAAGCAGATCCAGACTGCCAGATTGAATCCATGCACCCTCAAGCTCATCAAGGTAACGTAACAACCCCAGCGGACTACTTGGCGTAAATCCATATTGCAAAGAGAACGGTGCAACCTCTGGCTGTGCCAATAACCACTTTTTGCGAAAACTAGGAAAGGCAAGGAATGCTCTGTAATAGAGCAGAATATATTCAAAATCTTCGTTGGTTTGGATATCCAGTGAAGATCCTTTGGCCCCATGAAGCATGTAAAATCGCTCTGCATTGTAAGCTCTACCATCCATTTGGAGGTCAGCCGAGCCTCGAATCGTATATATAAAAGCATTTGCCGGAAGTGTGTAGGAACTCAGTTGTGCCCCTGCCTCCATAACGATTCGTCGTATATCCAGAACCTTAACAGCGGCATGATTCCAGCATTTCATCTGTTCGTCTAATTGCATCACATACTCTCCAATCCCAGCCTCACCCGGAACAAAGGCCTTACAAGGTCATCATTCTGCCATACATCCGATAACATATATGTAGCAGAGGTTTACTAATGTACCTTTATTATAAATGATAATAATTTTCATTATCAACTGTAATTTAGAGTGGAATTGGTTTTCATCTCATCCATCACTTGTTAGACTTAATTTGGTTCAGAGATCTTCGTAAACCACGCAGCCAATTCCTCTGTTTGATCCAATGTTACAATCGGGTCAAAGTACCATGAACGATCCGGGCTCCAGATAAACACACGATCATTTTTAACCGCATCCAGTGAACTCCAGACCGGTTTGGATTTCAACTTCTTCCAGGGTCAGATTATCTACTGTTAGAATAATGTAGTCTCCGGCAAACTCAGGATTCGCTTCCGATGAAACTTCAACCAGTTGATCCTTCATTAAGATCTCTTTTTTATCTGCAGGAGGATTCAAACCAAGCGCGCTGTAGACTGCCTGACCTCCCCGACCAAAATTATCACCAAGGACCAACGGTGCTTTATCATAGAACTGCATGACCGACACCTCGGCGATATAATAATCATTCCACATTTTACTAACCCATCTCCGTCTTCATAAATTGTGTCTGTACTCTACTCACTTATTGATAACCATTATCATTTATTATGATGAAGCACGCAATACAACCGATGTAAATGAATCCATTCAGACGAAAAAAGAGCTATTCAAATCCTTCTCTTAACATCCGATATATGTAAATAGAACCATGATAAAGAGTAGAAGGAGAACAGAGGATATGAATTCAATCTCATCTGCAACCAAAAGCAGTTTCACTCCCGGGAATCAAGTCTCCAGTCGGGATAAAGAAATTCAGGGACTCATGCAGCAGAAGATCCGGCTCAATGAAGAAATGCAAGGTGTAAAAACTAATGACGAGTTGGATACCAAAACCAAAGCTCAGCGAATTAAATCCTTAACAAGCTCCATATCACAGATCGACAGCCAGATTGCCCAAATTAAAGCTGAAGAATTGCAAGAAAAGAACAAATTAAGACAGCCCGAAAAGACTCAACACCAACAACCCAAACCAACCGACGAGACACAAGCCCCTTCACTCGATCACCTGATCAAGCATAGTCAGACTTATGATCAATTGGGTAAGCTGGTCGGTTTACGTGATCGCATGCAGGGCTCCATTCAGACCACCGAAGGAGAAACCCGCTTCGACCGACTTGTTCTGGAGATTAATCCTCCTACAAATGATCTCGATCTCGGCAAATCAATGATGTTGGAAAATTCAGAACGCACCGTCTTTCAGGCAAAGCGTGAGACCGTCCAGGACATCAACTCCCAGTTAAACAAGGTTAATCAGAAGATGGGGGAACTGGTGGAAGTGATCCATCAATCCGCGCCTAAAGAATCGGCACAAACTCCTATCTCTGCAACATCTGGAGAAGATAATCAGGAAGTAAATGAAGGAAAGAAAACGGGAAGTAAGGAGCACCCATCAGATGGCGGAACCACAGATCAGGAATCCGGAAAAGGCCCGCAAACTACGGCTTCTACATCTCCTGCTGCTTCATATCCATCCGTCGATATTCGAATCTGAGTACCCTTTGCTCAAACATACCCATATGTATACATAATGAGGTTGAAGTGTTTTCGCAAGAAAACACTCGACTCGCATCCATTGATAGAAAAACCGCTATTACAGGTGACTAAGTCCTGATAAGTAGCGGTTTTTCTTGTATCTTTAACGTTAGTAGTTATAGCTACTTTCTAGCACGGAGTAATGGCGGAATCATTTGCACAGATGACACTACCGACAATCGCTTTACAACCTTTTTTGATCCGTGTAGCCTCATCAATAATCTGATCTATGTTTTCATATTTTCGCTTACTGTTGGTTACAACGGCGATGGATACCGACACGAGAGGGATGGGCCGATTTAGCCCGGAACGTCCTTCCCCCAGAACATATTGATGATGCCAATCATGTTCGTTGTAAAATGTCCTTTTCATTTCCTCAAAACCTGAGATGACTTCCTCACTAATATATTTGTAATCATGGTGATTCAGGATCGTAATAAAATCATCACCACCGATATGTCCAAGAAAAGCTTCAGGGGGAACAAATAGCTTGCGAAGCAAGTTAGCTGTCGCCTGAATAAGCTGATCCCCCATTTTGAAGCCGTAGCTATCATTGAAGGTTTTGAATTGATCGAGATCAACGTACAGTACGCTAAAATGGTCCATCTGAAGAGCCTGAGACAGCCTTTCATCTATAATATGATTACCTGGAAGACCCGTCAGCGGGTTCATAAAAATCGCCATTTCAGCCCGTACGTCAGCAACAGCGAGTAGCAAACGCCGAATACTCACAGCGCCAAAGAAACGTTCTCCTGACGTGACCAACACAAGGTCATATATTTCCCCTTCATCTCGGTCCATGGCTAGAACACTGACATCTGTAATCTGTTCCGAATAATCCACGACCAGTGCCTGCGTGTTCATCACCAGTTCTACAGGACGTCCCATGTACAGATTATAGCCATACTGGGTGCCAATCTGCTGAAAGAATCGGGCCCGCATCATTAATGACACACACCTCTCCCCCATAACAGCTATACCTTCCAGACTAGGTTTGGACTTGAAAAGATGATAGACGATATCACATTTTGTATCAGAATGTACTACAGGAATTGGTTCAGCAATCTCGCCTATTTGCGTAAACATACTATTCTACACCTCTGTTCGTAGCATCTAATCCGAACTTTTTAAATATATATGTAGGTCTTTGTCAATGGTCACATCGTACCACTTTCTACTTGAAAAAGCGTTAACTGAGGGTAAAAGTTTATGAAATAAAATTTTTATCCCCATGTTCTGTGTTATTTCGTTTATGCAAAAATACCGTCATTTACTGGATATCTTAAATCCAATAAATGACGGTATTCGTTGGCATATATTACAGAAGTTTATCTGCATGAAATGAACGAATTCTGATATTGGCCGCCAAAATTCATTTGGCCAGAATCTAATCTGAATTCAAAATTTCCTTACTCGATCACTACTCCTTATCCTTCAGCTTACCTTATGTTCAATTCTCAGCTTGTCAGCGACCATCGCGATGAACTCGCTATTTGTTGGCTTCGACTTGCTGATATTGATCGTGTAACCAAACAAGTGGCTGATGCTGTCGATGTTACCTCGAGTCCATGCCACTTCAATGGCATGACGGATGGCACGTTCGACGCGGGACGGCGTGGTTTTGAATTTTTCGGCAATCGCTGGATACAGTGTTTTGGTGATGGCTCCCAAAATTTCGATATTGTTATACACCATCGTAATGGCTTCGCGCAAATACTGATATCCTTTAATATGCGCAGGAACGCCGATTTCATGTATGATGGACGTAATGCTTGCATCCAGATTTTTGTGTTTGCCCATTGGCACAACATTGGATTTCATGAACATGGATGATCCGTTGCTTGTAGACATCGCGGTCTGTGTTCCAACCAGTTGACGCACACGATTCGCAAGCACTTCCATGTCAAACGGCTTGAGAATATAATAAGAAGCTCCGAGTTGCACGGCACGCTGTGTGATATTCTCTTGTCCGAATGCCGTAAGCATAATGACTTTAGGCTGTGGAGACAGGTTCAGGTTGCGCAAGCGCTCAAGCACACCCAGACCGTCCAGATGAGGCATGATAATATCCAGAATCAATACATCCGGCACATCCCGAGTTTGCTCCAGCAATTGCAGTACTTCTTCTCCATTGTATGCAATACCGGTAACTTCCATATCTTCCTGCTCAGATATATATTCGGCAAGCAAATTCGTAAATTCACGATTATCATCGGCCAGCAATACCTCAATTTTTTGCAAAACGGTATCCTCCTTTAAATTAAACATCGTTTCGTACATTTCCTTACAGGTTAAATTTTCGACACAGCAAGTTAAATTCCTCCTGTCGAAAATTATTTTTCTTTATTTTTTTTTCTTGATCCTATATAATAAATAATTTATTTCATTATCCGATATATTATGTTTGCTTTCGACAAAAAAGAACCTCAGGGCTGTTTAACCAGCCTTGAGGTTTTTATCGTTTTCCTTTTTCATCATAACGCCAGCATCTTGTAACATCCATTCAATGAAGCAACCGTAACCCGATTTCGGATCATTCACGAATACATGAGTAACTGCACCGATCAACTTACCATTCTGTACAATGGGGCTGCCACTCATGCCTTGAACGATACCTCCGGTCTTATCCAGCAGTTTCGGGTCCGTGATTCGAAGTACTAGACCTTTTGTTGCTGGCTCGGTTTGATCTGCCACATGAACAATGTCAATCGAGAAGCGTTCAACTTGTTGACCGTCAACCACGGTAAGTATTTCGGCCGGTCCTTCTTTGACTTCATGAGAAAAAGCGACGGGAATACCTTTCGAATACAGACTGTGCTCAGGATTTCCGGACATTTTACCAAAGATGCCAAAAGCCGTATTACGTTCAATATTGCCCAAAATCTTGCTTTCCTTGAGGAAATGAGCACGTTTTTCACCCGGATCACCGGTCTCACTTTTAGAAATGGACGTCACATTGGACTGAACAATCTGACCACTACCCACAACAATAGATGTTTGTGTGTTCATATCTGTAATGACATGGCCCAGTGCGCCGTATACGCCCTGATCTGGAGCATAGAAGGTAAGTGTGCCAACACCGGCTGCAGAATCACGAATGTACAATCCAAGCCTCCACGCTTGATCCTCGGAGTCATACGCCGGAGTTAATCGTGTCTTCACCGTTTCCTTACCACGTTTCAACACAACATCAATACCTTTTTTACTTTTACCTGCAAGTTCAACGGCTTCAGAGACACCTGCCACGCCATCAAGACGTTTACCATCCATATGCGTAATCAGATCTCCGAGCTTAATGCCTGCCGTTTCTCCTGGCGATACACGCTCATCCTGCCCAGAGTGGACCAGATGATGACCTACAACCAGAATGCCTGCCGATTTAACTTTGACGCCAATCGTTTGACCCCCGGGTACAACACGCAAATCCGGTATCACATTCACATGGACTGTTTTGACCGGAATTTTACCCCACAACTTCAACGTTAATTTGGCATGTCCCGTTTGTTGAGGGTGAAGATGCAAAGGTTGTTGCCTGGTAACATGCATCGCTGCCTGATCATCCAAACCAACGATATCTGGACGATCTACAACGGCGCTTGAAGCAGCAGGTACAGCGAGCCGGACATCCGCTTGCCTGCCAGCAAACACTTGCAATTCATCCGGCAGTGAAGCATAACTTTGCACAGGCTGAATGGCCTGGCTAATCACACAAAGAAAGAAGGCAAATAAAAGACCTAGCAATTTCTTCCTGAGGGGGGAATTCAATGGCTGTCACACTCCCTTTGCTTCTTTCGCTTGACGAAAGGTGGTCGCCAATTGCGTACCTATAAGATAACCTCGCCCCCAGGCTTTTATTACTGTCAATCATTACGCCAGCCGTCCGTTTCACCCTTTTTTGGCTTCCGCCAAATTCAGCATTTCCTGTGCGTGATGCAGCGTTTTTTCTGTAATTTCCACGCCGCCCAGCATACGTGCCAGTTCCTTCACTCTGCCTTCGTCTGACAGCGATTCCACCTGCGTCATCGTCCGTCCATCGTAGACATGTTTCTCAATGAGATACTGATGATCTGCCATACAAGCCACTTGTGGTAAGTGAGTTATTGAGAAAACCTGACAAGTCGAAGACAAGCGGAACAGTTTTTCCGCAATGGATTGAGCTGCTCTACCGCTAACTCCGGTATCAACTTCATCAAAAATCAACACAGGTATCCGGTCATGTCGTGCAAAGATACTCTTCATCGCCAGCATCATTCTCGACAACTCGCCACCTGAAGCAATCTTGCCAAGTGGACGTAATGGCTCGCCCGGGTTCGGCGAAATCAGGAATTCCGCATTGTCCGCACCCTGACGATTCAGACGAATACGGCGTCCATTCCATTCAATGCCCTTCGGATCTTCGAAAGGAGTAATCTGAACACGCAGCGTAGTCCGCTCCATTTGCAGATCCTTGAGTTCGCTTTCCACCTGTGCAGCAAGTTCCTCGGCGCATTGTTTGCGAACCTTGCTGAGTTCTTCAGCAGACTCCATCACAAGGTTAAGCATTTTGTCACGTTCAGCTCGCAATTTCTCCAGCCGTTCGTCCTTGTTCTCCAATTGGTCGGTTTCATGGCTAATCTGATCATAATAACTCAGAATAAGTTCAACACTGTCCCCGTATTTCCGTCTGAGGCCAGAAATCAGATTCAGCCTTTGCTCCACTTCTTCCAGCCTTGCCGGATTAAATTCAATCTTCTCCCGGTAATCCCTTAACTGAAATGTTGCATCTTCCAATTGATAAAATGCGGATTGCAGCTGTTCTACGATTGGTTGCAGTCCTTTGCTATCATATCCAGAAATGTCTTCAATTCTTGAAAGAGCAATGCTCACAGCTTCAAGTCCGCGTTGACCACTGAGCAGATCATATGCACCAGCAACACTGTCCATCATTTTCTCACTATGGGATAGTTTGACCCGTTCTTCCCCGAGTAATTCATCCTCACCTCGTGTAAGGCTTGCTGCTGCGATCTCCTCAAGCTGAAACCGATACATGTCCAAGAGTTGATATGCCCGCTGACTGGACTCCTGAAGCGCACGCAGTTCCTTTTCCGCCGTGATAAACTTGCTGTAACGCTCTTGATACTTCGCTTTGACAGGTCCGATGACTTCCGAGCCATAAGTATCGAGAAGCCCCAGATGGCTCTCTGCACGCAGCAAACTCTGATGTTCATGTTGTCCATGAATATTGATCAGCTTCTCGCCTACTTCCCGCAGCATGGTCAGATTGACCAATTGCCCATTAATGCGGGACGTACTTTTCCCCTGTGTGTTCAGTTCACGTCGAATGACCAGATGCTCTTCAGGCTCACAATGGATACCCAACTTCTCTAATGTCTGCCATACCGGATGACTCTGCTCCATCTCGAACAAGGCTTCCATCTCTGCCTTCTCACATCCGTACCGGATCAGATCAGCTGAACTTCGTCCACCGGCAATTAAGCCAAGTGCATCTATAATAATCGACTTACCTGCACCCGTTTCCCCTGAAAGTACATGGAATCCCGGATGGAATACAACGTCCACTTCTTCCACCACAGCCAGATTACGAATCGATAACGTAACTAACATCTGCAAAAACACCTCCGGATGACTAACTCAGAAATTATGTTTTTGAACCATTGATTAGGAAATGTAACCCATGATGCGTTCAATAACGGTCACGCTGTTACCTTCAGTCCGGCAGATAATCAGAATGGTATCATCTCCACAGATCGTCCCCATGACTTCATTCCACTCAATATTATCAAGCAAAGCTGCAATCGAGTTGGCTGTTCCTGGCAAACATTTCATCACAACCAGATTGTTTGTGTGATCAATGTGCAAGAAGTTGTCAACGAGTGCACGCTTCAACTTTTGAATCGGATTATATCGTTGATCTGTTGGCAAAGAGTATTTGTATCTTCCGTCATCCATCGGAATCTTGATTAACAGAAGTTCCTTGATATCCCGGGATACCGTCGCCTGAGTCACCTGAAAACCTGATTTGCGTAGTGCTTCAACCAGATCATCCTGGGTCTCAATTTCATTTTGACTAATGATTTCACGAATCTTGATGTGCCTTTGTCCTTTCATACATGCCTCCAGTTAAATGTATTGCAATAAAGCAGCGTTTGTAATTCGCCGCAGACTTTGCCCTGCAATGTTCATTCTTTTATATTAGTCCAGATCATCTCCATCATACACATCTTCCTGATAGTCCATGAGCCTGATTAACTTAATATCGGAATCCTCCACGTCAACATACAGCAAGCCTTCACAGCCAGGATATAACAAAAGATAATTGAGGAAGCGATCCCTTAGCGCAGGGCCAGTCATTTCAAGTGGTTGTCTGCGACGAGACGTTTTCACCAGGTATCTGAGATCCTCACGTTCTGCAACATAATCAATGAATAATCTGCTGTAATACACGGATTCATTGGCCTCAAATGCCAGAGGGATTTTCATTTTGCCACCGATGACTTCGTAACCCTGTGCTTCAAGTAAATCCAAGGCCGGGGAATCCTGAATGTTCACGTTCAGTTGCATTCCAGACAAGCTTACCGGCATCGGTCGGTTCACCCAATTACGCAAGCCAAAGAACAGCCACAAGATCAAACAGACAGCAAGTACACCTATAACGATTGTGTCATATTGACCATTCATTATTGCTCACCTCGAAGACATATTCGAGGTTCAGTAATGATTTCCCTTTACGTCAATCACCTTTCCAGCGAAAAGAAACCCATCTTATGATGAGTTTCCCGTAAATGTATGAGCTGCTTCCTTTGCAACTTGCTCCGCAAGTGCATCAAGTGAAGCTGGATCAATCTCTGGTTGTGTTGCCTCTGGTGCTTCCAGACGCCAATGTGCGAGAAATTCTATATTACCTTCTCCACCGGTTATCGGTGAAAAAGTTAAACTCTGCAGATGTAAACCAAGTTGACTGGCAAAATGAAGCATCGTCTGCAATACATCCTTGTGTACCTTCGTATCACGTACCACCCCGGACTTGCCTACTTTTTCACGCCCTGCCTCGAATTGAGGTTTAATCAATGCAACGATGTCTGCAGGTTGTTTCAAAAGAGCCAGAAGTGGCGGCAATATGATTCGCAGTGAAATGAACGACACATCAATGCTCGCAAAGTTCGGCACGGGTCCCGCCAGATCTTCAGGTGTCACATAGCGGAAATTAGTTCGTTCCATAACAGTAACCCGCTCATCATTACGCAAAGACCAGTCGAGCTGATTATACCCCACATCAATAGCGTAGACGTGAGACGCGCCATGCTGAAGTGCACAATCCGTAAATCCACCGGTCGATGAACCAATGTCGAGCATGACAAGTCCATTCATATCAAGGCCGAAATGACGGATCGCTTTTTCGAGCTTCAATCCGCCTCTGCCGACGTAGGGATGTACCGAGCCTTTAACTTTCAGCTCGGCTTCCCTTGGAATTTTCATGCCCGCCTTTTCGATTGGCTCATTATTGGCATATACCAGTCCAGCCATGATTGCAGCTTTTGCCTTCTCACGACTTTCATAATAGCCCTGCTCAACCAGCAGAACATCAATTCGTTCTTTCGGGAGTGACATGTCTGTCTCCTATCATGTAAATTTACGAAGGAAAACGTGTTTTCGGTATGCCGTAAGATGATTGAACAGCCATCTTGCGCAGTTCAGCACATACATTCTCAACGGTAAGACCCACTTCCTCACGTTGTTCCTTAATACTGCCATGCTCGATGAAGCGATCCGGAATCCCCATCAATTGTACATGAACATCATGCAGTCCCTGTTCTGCATAAAACTCCAGCACTGCACTACCCATGCTGCCTGCTTGGGATGTTTCTTCAAGTACAATCAATTTGGTGCCTCGAACAGCTAAATCACGTAACATTTGCTCGTCAAGAGGTTTCAAGAAACGAGCGTTGATTACGCCTGCTGTAATCCCTTCCCGTTTTACCATCTCTGCTGCTTCTTCTGCAAGCTGCACCATCGATCCTGAAGCGATGACAGCATATCCTTCGGATGGACGCAGTTGCTCCCATGATCCGATCGGAATCGGAACAAGTACATCATCCAGAGGTACACCGACCACATTGTTTCGTGGATAACGGTAAGCAATTGGACCTTCATTATAATCAAGCGCCGTTTTCATCATGTGGCGCAATTCATTTTCGTCTTTTGGCATCATCAGAACGATATTTGGAATATGGCGCATAAATGCCACATCATACACCCCTTGATGTGTTTCCCCATCCGGACCAACAAACCCGGCACGGTCAATAGCAAACATCACGTTCGCGTTATGTCGGCAAATATCATGTACGATCTGATCATATGCACGTTGCATAAACGTAGAATACACGGCAAAGACCGGCTTCAAGCCTTCCATAGCCAGTGCAGCACACATGGTTGCCGCATGCTGTTCTGCGATCCCTACGTCAATCATGCGGTCAGGAAATTCCTTACTAAAAGGAATGAGACCTGAGCCTGTAGGCATTGCTGGCGTTACAGCTACGACCCGCTTATCCTGCTTCGCAAGATCAATTAACGTTTGACCGAACACTTCCGTGTACATCGGTTTTCCCACAGCTTTCAGCACTTGACCGGATTCAATTTTGTACGGAGAAATCCCGTGCCACTTGTGCGAATCGGCTTCTGCTGGCTGATAACCTTTGCCTTTGGTAGTGAGCACGTGAACGAGCACAGGACCATCAACGTTATCTGCCTGTTTGAAGGTTTCAATCAATTTGGGAATATCGTGCCCATCAATCGGACCCAAATACGTGAAGCCCAGTTCTTCGAAAAGAACACCTGGTACCATCATATATTTGACACTATCTTTGATCCAGCTTGCCGATTTGGCCAAACGATCCCCAATAGCTGGGATTTTTTTGAGCATCCCCTCGACATCATCTTTCGCTTTCAGATAATGACGATCCGAACGAATCTTGCTCAAATATTTATGCATGGCTCCAACATTTGGAGCAATGGACATTTCATTATCATTCAGAATAACCATCAGTTTTCTCTGCTCATGACCGATATGATTGAGGGCCTCAAAAGCCATACCGCCTGTAAGCGCTCCATCACCAATCATCGCGATGACTTGATTGTCCTCACCCTTCAGATCACGTGCAAGGGCCATCCCCATCGCAGCGGACAATGAAGTACTGCTGTGTCCAGCTTCCCATACATCATGTTCGCTTTCGTTGCGTTTGACAAACCCGCACAGGCCATTATGTTGACGCAATGTATCAAAGCGATCCATACGCCCTGTCAGGACTTTATGCACATAAGCCTGATGCCCTACATCAAAAATCATTTTGTCTGCTGGACTGTTATAGCAGTAATGCAGGGCTACCGTGAGCTCAACCACGCCTAAGTTGGGTGCGAGATGCCCACCTGTAACAGACAGTTTCTCAATCAGAAACTGCCGGATCTCTGCCGATAAAAGGGCAAGATCATCCTGAGACATCGACTTTAGATCACTGGGTTGTTTAATTTGTGGAAGCAGCACGAGAATCTCCCCGCTTTCCTAGATTGTTTAGTTATTGTTGTAAATTGATATATACATAATGAATCAAATGACATTAAATCATTATAACATAAAAGAACAAGAATCATAATTTACTGCACTATACTCCCGATAACGAGCATTTCCGCCAGCAAGTTATTTAGAATTCTTCTCCATATGTATTCCCGCATCCACTCGGGACACACTTTTTCCATCTACTCGGAAAAAGGACATTACATTCATTACACGGTTATACAGATTTTGAAACAGCACGTTTTATCAGAATCTAATGGTCTCGACGCATCAGGTAATCTGCAATTTCCAGCAATCTGGATGCATCAGGTAACTCAGCTCTTTCGAGTGCGTCTTTCGCAGATTGGGTAAGGGATTTCACCTCAGCTACAGAAGCCTCCATGCCAATAAAATAAGGATATGTTACCTTCTGCTGATTCACATCGCTCTGTGTTTTCTTGCCCATCTTCTGCTCGTCACCCGTCAGGTCGAGAATATCATCCTGAATCTGGAACGCCAGCCCCAGATCACGGCCAAACACACGCAACGCTTCCAATTGTCCTTCCGTTGCTCCACCGATTCGTGCTCCAGCAATGAGGGAGAAAACAATCAGGTCACCCGTTTTGTGCAAATGAATATATTGAAGCTGTGCAAGATCAGTCAATCCTTGCTCGCCTTCCATATCCGCAACTTGGCCGCCGACCATGCCTCTTGCTCCAGCAAGTTCGGACATGTCCTCTACGATGGACAGCAATGCATCTGCCGTCACACCGCTGCGACGACCCGCTTGAACAATGCTATAAAAAGCATGAGTTAGCAACGCATCGCCCGCCAATATGGCTGTTGCCTCACCATATACCTTATGATTCGTTAATTTTCCCCTGCGGTAATCATCATTATCCATAGCAGGCAGGTCGTCGTGGATCAGTGAATAGGTATGAACCATCTCCACGGCGCAGGCTACCGGCATTGCAGCTGTACGCTGTGCACCGAAGGCTTCCGCCGCAGCAACGACCAGAAGAGGACGAAGGCGTTTGCCTCCGGCCATGAGTGAGTACTGCATCGCATCCGTCAGCGATTGGGGTACATCCCAGTGATCGGGAAGCGTGTGTTTCAACGCTTCTGTCACCTCAGCTGTGACCTCTTCGAGATATGCTTGAAACGAAGGACGATTACTCATGGACTTCACCGCTCTCATCGTCAGCAGTTCCGAAAGGCTTCTTGCGAAGCTCTCCATCTTCTTCTACGATCATCTCGATCTTACGTTCCACTTGTTCCAGCTTCAAACCGCAAAGTTGCGAAAGCTTCATCCCGCGTTGAAACAGATCGATGGCCTGTTCCAACGGAACATCACCATGTTCCAGCTGACCTACGATGTCTTCCAATGCCGCCATTGCCTCTTCAAAATTCAATTCCGGTTCATTCGCCATGGGTATTGTCGTCCTCCTTCATTCCCCAAACCTGACAGTCCAGCTGTCCGTCTGTTAATTTAATCTTAATTGAATCTCCAGGCTGTACATCCTTCGTTGACTTAATCAATCGCTGTTCTTGCTCATCATAGACAAGGCTGTATCCCCGTGACATGACTTTAAGCGGGCTAAGCGCATCCAGATGCCGCACAGATGATTTCCACTGTTGCTGCTTCGATCTGGTTATAGACCTGATCGCAAGTTCCAGTTGTCTGCGTGCTGCCGCATTCTCACGGCGTGCTGCATTGACCTGCTCACGAGGATTGAATCGTTGCAGTGCTGCTCGCAGACGCTCCTGCTTCTCTCCTGTCCATTTCATACGTGTATCCACTGTTCTCAAAAGCCGTTGGTGCATCATATCCAGTCGTTCCGTATGCTGCATCAAGGTACGTCTTGGATGAACCAGCACTGGCGAGCGCTGTAATCTTGCGAGCCGTTCGCGATTATGTACAGCACGCTGACGCAAGCTATGCTGTAACTGGCGCTGACGTTGTCCGATCTGATCAAGCAACTCAGCTCGATTAGGTACAGCTAATTCCGCAGCTGCTGTAGGTGTAGCCGCACGCAAATCGGCTGCAAAATCAGCAATAGTGAAGTCCGTTTCGTGCCCAACCGCAGAAATGACAGGAATATCCGAAGCGACTATTGCTCTTGCCACAATCTCCTCATTGAACGCCCACAATTCCTCCAGTGAACCGCCTCCACGTCCAACGATAAGTACATCGGCTTCTCCCATCCGGTTCAGGTTGCCAATCGCTTTGACGATGGAAGGTGCTGCACCCTTGCCTTGAACCAGAACAGGATACAAAACAACCTTGGCAGAAGGGTACCTGCGCTGGAGTGTGATCATGATATCCCGCACTGCCGCTCCCGTCGGTGAAGTTACAACCCCGATGGTCTGGGGATAACGAGGAATCTGTCTTTTTCGCGAAGGTGAAAATAACCCTTCATCCTCAAGCTTTTTCTTCAGCTGTTCGTAAGCCAGATACAGACTTCCAATCCCGTCCGGCTGCATATGGGTAGCGTAGAATTGATACTGCCCATCCCGTTCATACACCGAGACATTACCACGAGCAATAACCCTTGCACCCTCCTTCGGTACAAAGGGTAATCGCTGGTTATGGGACGCAAACATAATCGACTTAATCCGGCTGTCCTTGTCCTTCAATGTAAAATACATATGGCCGCTGGAGTGATGTGTGAAGTTCGAAATCTCCCCGCGTAGCCAAACGTCCGACAGGACCTGATCCGATTCCAGTTTCATTCGAATATATCGGTTCAGGTCTTTGATGGAGTAGATCTTTTGATCTGCCACAGACAAAACCCTAGGCCAATCCGTGAGCGCGCTTGGCAGCGATCAATGTATTTTGCATCAGCATTGTGATTGTCATCGGACCAACACCACCAGGAACGGGTGTAATTGGACCAGAAACTTCTTTCACGCTCTCGAAATCAACGTCTCCTGCCAGTTTGCCATTCTCCAAACGGTTCATGCCGACATCAATAACAACTGCACCCGGTTTCACAAAATCAGCATCCACAAAATTGGCACGACCGATGGCTACAACTAGAATGTCCGCCTGGCGTGTAATTTCTTTCATGTTGGCGGTACGGGAATGACACATGGTTACCGTTGCATTCTCGCGTTGCAGCAACAGCGATACCGGTTTGCCGACAATATTGCTTCTTCCGATGACTACCGCATGTTTACCTGACATTTCCAATCCAGTACGCTTGATCAGTTCAATTACACCCGCTGGAGTACATGGAAGCAGACTATCGTCTCCAATAACAAGATTACCAACATTGACTGGATGGAATCCGTCTACGTCTTTATCCACGGCAATTGCATCAATGACCGCTTTCTCTTCGATATGCTTCGGTAGTGGGAGTTGCACCAAAATTCCGTTAATGGATTGTTGATTGTTCAGCTTGTCCACCAGCGCAAGCAGATCTTCTTGGGACGTATCTGCATCCAAGCGATGCACTTCGGAGTAGAAACCGAGGTCGTGACATGCTTTTTCTTTATTACGCACATATACTTGGGATGCCGGATCTTCCCCGACGAGCACAACAGCCAGACCAGGTACTACCCCCTGTTCGCTAAGCTGTTTTACTTCTGTTGTCATGCTTGCGCGGATCTCTTGGGATACTTCTTTACCGTTAATAATAGATGCTGTCATTGTACTCTCTCTCCCTTATGTGAATATAAATTTAGAGGTTGTTCAAAAAAACCGCTTTTGATTACGAAGGATACTGAAAACCGGTCCTTTTGAACACGCACTATAGTTAATCATAACTTAAGATAATTTTGCTTTAATGGCGTCAACTTCCTGAATCATGCGTCCAAGTACGCCATTGACGAACTTACCGGATTCTTCTGTACCAAAATATTTGGAAAGTTCGATTGCTTCATTGACAGATACTTTTGCCGGAATATCATCACGGAACACCATTTCATACGTAGACAGTCGTAGAATCTGGCGATCTACACGTGACAGACGGCTAATCTGCCAACCTTTCAAATAATCCACGAGCAGCCCGTCAATGGCTTCCTTATTGTTCCAGGCTCCTTGTACAATCTCAGTAACATAAGTACGCATTACATCTGCATCGCGGATAACTACTTCGGTTTCATTATCTTCAGCAGCTTCATTGATCAACATGTTTACAGCTTCTGCTGCACCCACCTCATTCATTTCCATCTGATACAGACTTTGTACTGCAATTTCCCTTGCCAAACGTCTTTTCATGTCCTGCCTCCTGCAGCGCTCCGTCTGGAGCGTCATCATGCTTATTTTATAATCCATGCATCCATCTCATCAAATCCTGTATCGGTTAGATCGATGGCTTACACGGTATTGTTATTGTTATCCCTTTTCACAAAAAAACCTGCAATACGTTTCCTCCAAAAAACGGGCAACCTAAACTACAGCTCTATTTTCGGAAGAAACATATTGCAGGGTTCAGGTAGGTCACTTAAACGGACGCCAGCGATCGCCCAGCCATTGTCCCCACTCCCTCCAGGGAATGGACGAACCCAGCTTCGAATCGCTTCGTCTGCCTAACGTATAACCAATGAACACCAAGAGTGCAAAGAACAACATATCCCAAAAACCGATCCATACATAAAGAAATCCAAAAAAGATGCCGCCGATAATTCCGGTAATTCGGCCTCTGTGACTATCCCAAATCTCTTTCCACAGCATCAGTGAAACTCACCTCATTCCACTCGACTCTTGTAGTTAGGCGACTGGGTCACATTAGCGATATACACCGTGACAAAAGAAACCGGGATGCCCGTAATCTCTTGTACATGATCATGAATCGCCTTTTGCAGATCAGAAGTCAGCGCAGGAATAGGTGTCTCACCATCCACTACTGCACGGATCATAATCTCCAGTCCTGACTCAACCACACGTATGCGTGCCTTGACATCACGTACTCCCCGGAAACGGGAAGTTGCCTTCAAACAGAGATTCTCAATCGTCTCCATCGAAATCTGTACATCACCAAACTCAGTACGTTGATCTACAGACGGCAACGATGCACGCTCACGCCGAACCGAGATGTAGAAAAATCGCAAACTCAGGATAAACAAAATCGCTGCTGCTATAACCGACGCAACAATAACGTTTTGTTCCTGCTGGTAATTCAATTCGTAAGGCAGCACACCGCTAATCAGAAGAATGACGGCTGCCGATATTGCTCCAACGCTTATGCTGTATATAAACAACAGAAGCCGATCCAGTATTTTAGCCACGAACTGCACAGCCTCCCTTGCTCACTAACATTACTTAACCTGTTCAATAGCAAAAATCAGATCCTCATCCAGCTTTCGCTATAATGAAGACCTGTCCAAGACGGGATAACCCCCGGCAGATGATGCCGGGGGAATCTGTCTTCTTTTATTTTACGCGCTGACTGTTCAGGTCGATCTCTTCCACTTTCTCGGTGCTCTTGAACTGAACGTCATGAATGTGCACATTCACTTCATTCACATTCAAGCCTGTCATGTTCTCGATGGAACGTTTCACGTTCTGTTGAATCTCCGTAGCCACCTGTGGCAGACGGTATCCGTACTCGATAATTACGGAAACATCAACTGCAGCTTCACGTTGGCCCACTTCAACTTTAACGCCTTTGGAAAGGTTTTTGCGACCAAGCAATTCAGCAAATCCGCCAGCGAATCCGCCACTCATGCCTGCAACACCTTTCACTTCAAGGGTTGCCAATCCAGCAATCACTTCAATAACTTCAGGTGCGATCTGGATTTCACCGATATCCGTTCGTTCAAATTCAGTCGGTAGTGTACTCATAACTGTTCAACACACCTTTCGCGAGATAAGTTTGCGGCCATCCGTCAGGGCGCTGGACTCAGGTTAATCAACCTTCAGAACCCTTCCGGTCCGGCTTTACCGGAACTCCTGCAAACATCCGCGAGATGCGGGCTTATCCTTTGCAGGAGACATGCGCTCTTATTATTACATACTATATCATTTGGGCTACATTATGACAAACAAGCCCAATATACCTTTTAAATCTCGTTTTCTTCAAGAAATTTGATATCAAAGTCACCACGAATGAACGTTGGGTGCTCCAGCAATTTCTGATGGAAAGGAATAGTTGTAGATATGCCTTCAATTGCAAATTCCCCAAGCGCACGCTTCATCTTGGCAATCGCCTCTTCACGATTCGCTCCCCACACAATCAATTTTGCGATCATGGAGTCATAGAAAGGAGAAATGGTATAACCCGGATAAGCAGCACTATCTACACGAACGCCAGGTCCTCCCGGTGCAAGGTAGAATCCGATTTTGCCTGGTGATGGCATAAAGTTACGGTCCGGATCTTCTGCATTGATACGACATTCAATGGACCAGCCATTGATAACCACGTCTTCCTGACGGAATGAAAGTGGGTTGCCTTCCGCTACCGAGATCATCTCACGGATCAGATCCACGCCAGTAACCATCTCAGTTACCGGGTGCTCTACCTGAATACGCGTATTCATCTCCATGAAATAGAACTCGCCATTCGGGCTGAGCAGGAACTCCAATGTACCTGCTCCCGAGTAATCCACAGCAAGGGCAGCCCGTACCGCAGCTTCCCCCATCAGTGTACGCACGTCTTCGGAGAGGATCGGACACGGAGCTTCCTCTACCAATTTCTGGCGACGACGCTGAACCGAGCAATCACGCTCTCCCAAATGTGCTGCATTTCCGTGTTTATCAGCAATGATCTGAATTTCCACGTGTTTCATACCTGTCAGGAATTTCTCCAGATATACACCTGCATTGCCAAATGCCTTTTGTGCTTCCTGCTGAGCAGCGGTAATCTGCTTAATCAGCGTTTCTTCATCTTCGGCAATACGAATTCCCTTACCTCCGCCACCAGCAGTAGCTTTGATAATGATAGGATATCCGATATCTCTAGCAATCATGATGGCTTCATCCATATTTTCAACAAGGCCGTCTGATCCAGGAATAACAGGTACTCCTGCATCTTTCATCGTTTGTTTGGCAACAGCCTTGTCTCCCATTTTGGTAATGGCTTCGGGTGAAGGCCCGATGAATGTAATGTTGCAAGAACCACAGATTTCTGCAAAGTCAGCATTCTCCGCCAAAAAACCATATCCAGGGTGGATTGCATCACATTCCGTCAGTGTGGCTACACTCATCAGGTTTGTGAAGTTGAGGTAACTGTCCTTAGACAGTGTCGGTCCGATACAATAAGCCTCATCTGCAAGACGAACATGTAGAGAATCCTTGTCCGCTTCCGAATAGACAGCTACCGTTGAGATGCCGATTTCACGGCAGGCACGAATAATACGTACCGCAATCTCTCCACGGTTCGCAATCAGTATTTTTTGAAATTTCATTTCGTTTTGTCCTCCTTCGAAGCTCATGCGGTTAGCTGTTAACCAGCTATAACGGTTATTCCGGTTTCACCAGGAAAAGGGGCTGCCCATACTCGACCAGCTGTCCGTTCTCAACCAGCACTTCAACGATTTCTCCCTTGATGTCCGCATCAAGCTCGTTCATCAGCTTCATAGCTTCGATGATACATACTGTTGTTTTCTCAACAACTTTATCACCAGCGCTCACAAAAGGACCCGCTTCCGGCGAGGAAGCTCTGTAAAAAGTACCTACCATCGGAGATACAATTTTATGTAAATGACTTGTAGTATCGACCTGCGGAGCAGCTTCACTTACCACTGCGGCCGGCTGTACTTGCGGAGCAGCAATCATTTGCGGTTGCACAGCAGCTGCTTGAACATACTCCGTTTTGCCCGGTTTGCGGATCGATAACCGTGATCCTTCATTTTCAATTTCCAACTCTTGAACGGAACTTTCATCTACCAGTTTAATCAGTTCTTTGATTTCACTCAATTTAAACATTTCCATTATTCACTCCTTCGGCATCATGCCAGTCTCACTAGGACGGTCATATGGCTTTATGTATTATATCATAATCATTAAAAATGGAAAGAGCCCGAGAGTACAACCAGCTCCCGGGACTGCATTTCCATGATTTGGATTACTGTTCTGTGACGTATTGCACGCTGATTTTGTTCTGTGAAACCGCCAATTCTTTCATGACCAGATCCACAATGGAGACCGCCTGTTTTACATCCAGTTTGTCACTGAGGACCACCACTTTATACTTGTCGGCATCTTCTTGAACGATCGCATTAGCGAACTGTTGAGAGAGCGTCTCCTCAATGCCAGTGATTTTAGCTTCTTTTTCTTCCAGTGTACGGAGCTGCTCCGTTGCTTTGGCATTCTCCTCTGGTGTTTTACTCAAGTCACCTGCCACGGTCATCAGTTCCTCATACTTGCGATTGTTGCTCTCTTCACGCTGCCATTGGTAGTTCTGGAACTGGCTGCTTGCAGATGCTGTCGTATTCTGCTCTTCCATTTCCTTGAGGACTTCCTCATCTGTCTTCGTTGCAGTGCCGCCTGCCTGACCGTCTGTCTCGGGTGTAGTTGTTGCCCCTTTGTCGGTATCTTTGTTGGTTTCTTTGCCTGCCTCACCCTTATTCTCGCCTGGTTCGACAGCAGGTGTTTTCTCTGCATTTCCAGCTTCTTTACCTTCCGTAGCCGCCGGTTCTTCCACAGCGCCAGCCGCACTTGGATCATTTTCAACTTCGCCGCTATTTACCACTTCATTCACAACCAAACCTTCTGTAGGATCAAGAATGCCTGCCGTCTCCTTCGCTTCCCCTTGCTTGATTCCATCCACTTGCTGACTGTCAGCCACCGGCGCGTTGACTGGACCGGAATCCTCAGTGAACAGATAATACGCGGACAAAATGACCATCAGACTCAGCATGGAAACGAGCCATACCGTTTGACGTTTGTTATTCATTAGAACTTCCTCCTCAAATTGGCTTCAATCTTATGAGAATTGAATCTTGTGATTCAACACATCAGATTAGTCTTGTTTGCGCGGTACAACCGAGATCCGGTAGGCTGCCACATTCAGTCCTTTTTCCACAGCATCGGTTATCAGGTCCTTCACAACCTTGTTCTCTGCACCCCTCGCAACAACAAGCACCCCACGGATCTGCGGTTTGAGCTTTTTGGTCACTATAGGTGTCTGATCCCCTGATATTTCGTACGTAATAATCTCGCCATCACGGGTATATTGCGTCATATGTCGCTTGCCCCCGCTAGCATCGGTTTCTTCGGTAAGTTGCTGAGAATCCTTCACGTTCCGCTGAACGACCAATTCTTCTGTGGAATCCACGGTAACCATCACATCAACCGTTCCTACACCAACAATGTTTTCCAGCACACCTTTGATTTTGTCTTCAAATGCAATTTCGATCGCCTGAAAAGGATTCTGTTCCGACGGATCACTCTGTATGGATGCCATGGATGTTGTCGGGTCCGGTGGTTCCCGACCGATATTTTCGGAATCAATTTTTTTGACATTGACGAAGGAATTGAACAGCATGATTCCCACCCCGATCAAACCAAGGATAATCAGCCAGCGGAAGGTTTGACTTCGCCTTGCCCCACCCTCTCCGCCACCCATCCAGGTTTCCATCTTTTTGAACCATTGTTTCATCGGACACCCTCCTTCTCAGAGCACTCCAGCACTTTTTGGTTCTGTCACTTGAACGTTGTTCGCATCAACATCCCACTTTTCAGTCAACAATGTAATAATCTGCACCGCATGTTCGGACCTTGTGGATGTCTCACCTTGCTGCTTCGTCTCATCTGTCTGATCACGTATAACAGGTTCGGAAGACGCTTCATTTCCATCACGTTGCCCTCTACTCACATCAATCTGTACATCAGGCACTTCAATCTGACCGATCTGGATGGGCTGCTGTATTTGATGTGTTTCATCCTTCTCGGATTCTGTGTTTGTTCCAAATATGGGTTGTGTATTTGCAGCGACTTCTTGCTGCCCTGCCTTCACTTCTCCTCCTGCATCCTCTCCGGCCATCTCGACCAATACACGCTGGATTACAGGCAGTTCGACTGATGAGGCAGCTTCCATCTCGGTTTCATATTTACTCATGGTCAGCTGTACCTCTACGGATTGAACCCTCGCTCCTGTTGTTTCTTCAATCTGGCCTTTCATGACATTAGCCAGTTCTTCCGCTGTCCATTGTAAGGATTGTTCCTGTTCACCCGCTTGCAGCCGCTTGCCCTGAGCTAATATCTGTTCGAGTGTTGCATTCCCATCCGATGGAGCATCCATTGCCGACATTGCCCGTTTCAGTTCGCCAACCGGATCACTTTTGAGCAGCTTGGTTATGGGGGATAAAAGGGTCAGCAGGATGAGAAGGCTCAGCACAAGCTTGACATAACGTTCCATGGATCGATTGGGCAACAGCATATCCACAAAAGTCGCCAGCAGAACGATCATTATCAATTCCTGGAGCCAGTTGCTCAGCCACCCCATCCTTTCCATCCCCTTTCTTGCCAACATACATTCAGCGCATCATGACAGTCAGATTGCCCGCGGTCAGCAAGATGGTAATTGCCAGAAAAAACATCAGCCCGACGGCTGCGAGCGCCGCAAATACGTAGATCATACTCTTGCCGATGGCCTGAAGGCATCCTACAATCGGGGTGTCTCCAAGCGGTTGCATAATGGCACCAGTTACGTTGTATATCAAGGCAAGAGCCAGGATCTTGAGTGCCGGAAAGGCACATAGAAACAAAATGATGATCACTCCGGTGAGTCCAATCGCATTTTTGACAAGTAAAGAAGCTGTAATTACCGTATCCGTCGCATCCGCAAATGTTCTGCCCACGACAGGGACAAAGTTGCCTGCGATGTATTTGGCGGCCTTCAGGCTAACTCCATCCGCTACGGAGCCCGATGCTCCCTGAACCGAGATTACACCCAGAAACATCGTCAGCAGGATACCCAGCAGTGCCACACTAATATTGCGGAGGAGGTCTGCCAGCTGTGTCAGCTTGTACTTGTCAGACAATGAACTGACGAGATGCAGAACAGCTGAGAAGAAGAGTAACGGGAATACCAGCAAGTGAATCAATGTACTCACCAGATGAATCATGAAAATGATGAGTGGATGTGTCACGGAGACGGTGATGACATTACCCATGGACGCAAGCAGTGTGAATAACAAGGGAACCATGGCCATCATGAAGTTGATCATGCCAGTTATGGCATCCTTGGCGTATCCAATCGCCACACTAAAGCTGTTGATTGCAATGATGATGATGACCATATAACAGATGGAATAGGCGATTTTACTAATATTATTTTTCTCAAATGCGGTCTGAAGCGTCTCCAGAATCATGCTGAGTACGCTTAACATCACAATCGTGACCAGAAGCTTACCATTATATAAAATTTCATGCAGCATGAAGGTTCCTATCGCTACAAACACCGATTTCAGGCTGAACCCTTCATTGCCGGGGATTAACATATCCATGAAGGAAGGGGTCTTCCCATCCGGGAAGAAACCACCGTATTGTTGCATCAGTTGATCCCAGTATTTCTCCACCTGATCCTTGGGAAGCTGATCGGCCTGCTGCTCCATCCACTCACCGGAAGGTGAGGTTGCAGCAACCTGTCCCAGGATACCAAACAGAAAACAGAGCATCAGCACAACCGTAAGGCGCCACTGCGGCTTATGATGCATTGATTTCATATGAAGTCCGCACGCCCTTTCTACACCGGCATCAGCTTCATGACGGTTTCGATAATAATGCTGATGATCGGTATAGCAAGTACAAGAATCAGTACCTTACCAGCCAGTTCGATCTTGGACGCAATGCTCTCCTGACCTGCATCCCTGACAATCTGTGCGCCAAATTCAGCGATGTACGCTATGCCAATAATTTTCAGCACCGTTTTCAGATAAATACTTTCCATGCCTGAATTCTCGGCAAGCCGCTTCAACACTTCGATGACTGCACCGATTTTGCCAATCAACAACATGAAGATGACAATGCCGGTCGCGGCAGCAATCAGAAAAGCAAACATCGGTTTCTGTTCCTTAATGACCAGAATGAGCACTGTTGCGATGAGCGCCAAACCTACAACTTGGATAATTTCCACAGGTCACCACCATCCGGCTTCATGACCGTTTTTCATTGAAAAAGAAATATCGATTTGATCTCTTGTAGCAGGCTGTCCAGCATACGGACCACCATGAACAATACAACGACAAATCCGATTACGGTCACCCAGTGAGCCATATCTTCCTTTCCCATTTGTTTCAGTACCGTGTGAATCATGGCGATAATGATTCCGATACCCGCAATTTGAAAGATTGCGTTCACTTCTAGATTCATGACCTTGGCACCTCACTATCCCGGCTATTTCAGAAGATCAGAATGACGATTAACGCTCCGACAAGCATCCCGAGGCTTCGGCTCATTCGTTCATATTTCATTTGATCGGCCTGGGCACGGGATTCCTCATGCATTAGTTGTTGAATGGCTAACGATATATGTTTGGTCTGATCCTGACGGTCACTTGTGCCAAGGCTGAAGCTTAATTGCAGCATCACTTCCTTCTCGTCAGCCTTCATGGCCGATCTTCCCCACGCCAGATCCACGCCTGACTGCAGACTTTCCCGGGCAGTGAGTCCATGAGGAGGTTCCATCTGTGTAGCTGCATGAAGAAACAGCGTCTTTACAGGTTCTTTGGTCTGTGCTCCCATCTTGCCCATGGCATCGGGAAGTGGAGTGAGCCCATAGTTAATCTCCGTCATTAGTCGCTGGAGGGCTGCAATGAGTTCTCGCAACTGTCTCGGTCTTAATGCATACTGTCTGGCCTTGTAAAATCCGGCGAGGGTGCTGGCTAACAGAATAATTACCGCACCAAACATGTTAACCAAAGGCTTCACCTCCTGCCCCGGTCTGCTGCAACCCACGCATTTTGCCATCAGCCAGCCGAAAGGTCATGCCCCGGCTCGTCCGTTGCAGCTGGACATAACGTTGAAACATCTGCTCCGTAATTAAGGTTCTGAGGGCGGGTCTGGCCGACAGCTCCGATAGGTCACGGCCATGCGCAGTCGCAATCACTGAAACTCCTGCATGCAGGGCTTCCATCACCGCCTCGGCATCCTCCGGACGACCGATCTCGTCCACAATCAGGACATCGGGCGACATGGAGCGAAGCATCATCATCATGCCCTCAGCCTTCGGACAACCGTCCATCACATCTGTTCGAGGACCTACGTCGAAGCCAGGTACTCCTTTGTAGCTACCAGCTATTTCGGACCTTTCATCTACAATGCCCACTTTCAGACGCGGACGTATTCCCTGAACCAGTTCAGTTCCCCCTGTAAGCTTTGTACCACTGCTAATTTGTCTCGCCAGATCTCGCAGTAACGTCGTTTTCCCTTGTTGTGGTGGTGATAGGATCAACGTGTGCAGGACCTGTCCGCTCTTCATATCGAGAAGATAAGGAAGGATACGATCAGCCACTCCATGTACCTCACGGGCTACCCGAACGTTAAACCCGTTGATGTCACGCAGGTATTCGACACGCCCACCGCTCAGTACCGTTCGGCCAGCAAGTCCGATTCGATGTCCTCCAGGTATGGTGATGAACCCTTTACGCAGTTCCTCTTCCAATGTATAAAGTGAATGGTTACTGATCAGGTCCAGCAACCTGTGCGTCACTTCTTTCTGAGGAACATACGCTTCTTCAGGATTCCCGGTCGGACAACCTTGAGGTGTCAGGAAGTGGTATGTGTTGCCTGCATTAATCTCCAGGGGTCTGCCTTCACGAATACGTACTTCCTCCACTTGTTCCAATAGAGCGGGTGGCATTCTTCCAAGAATGGTTCGGATCGGTTCCGGAAAAAGTTCCCTCCAGTTCACCTTCATGAGTAGGCTCCTCCAACCTTGAGATCATTTGGTTCACACTTCTGGCGCTTGTTCATATCTCAAGTTTATGCCTGTACATTTAATTTATGACGCTGAAATCTATCAATTCTTCAGAATACGGTTGAGAGTTGAAACCATAGATGCACCTTCTGTTCTAGGCACCCGTCTAGATGTGCATGCATATAGTATTTGCAGATAGGTAAGTTCCATTTCGGTTCAAAACAGAACTACCGATCCCCAGATACAGAAAGGAGTTGTGGGGAGTGCGAGTTGATGTCGTTGGCAATGTGAATGAAGTACGTACCATTGATATTGCAGGGCGAAGTGCAGTTGTCATTGATGTATTGTGTACGACCAGTACGATTATTACGGCTCTGGCGTATGACGCTTCCGCTGTGATTGCCGTAGAGACCGTTCCACAAGCCAAACAAATGGAAGTGAAAGATTGCATTCGAGGCGGGGAACGTTTTGACAAAAAAATCACCGGATTCGAGGTGGGGAATTCCCCCTATGAATATATGACTGAGGACATTGCAGATAAAACAATCATACTGACCACAACCGATGGAACCCGAGCCTTGATTAAAGCTTCCCGGGCGAAACATGTACTAGCTGGATCATTTCTCAATGTCAGGGCTGTCGCAGCAGTTCTCTGCCAACTTCAACGAGATGTATTGCTGTTATGTGCGGGGAATCAGGATGAATTTGCACTGGAGGACGCCTTGTGTGCTGGATGTATCATCGACGAACTGCACCGGCAATCCTGTTCTCCCCTCCAACTAAACGATCTCGGCATAGTACTTCATCAGGCGGTATCCCAATGTCAAGAGGGCATCCCGGAGCTGGTTCAGGGATCTGTTAGCGGGCGTAGGCTTGAAAAGTTAGGCAGGGTTCATGACATTTCATATTGTTCTCAATTAAACTTGCTGGATTGTGTTCCCGAGATGGGGGAGGGAAACCTCATGCAACCTTATAGAGGCATACGTGGCGGAAAGATGTTCAAGTTGATGTGAGAATTGCCATGAGAAAAACAAAAAAAGGTGTACTGCTGCCCGTTGGCAACAGTACACCTTTGCTAATTAACATACACAGAAGATACTTATCTGCGATCTTGAGGTCCACCGATAACGGCTTGCTCGGCAGTGTCGAGATCATATGCTGTATGCAATGCCTTAATGACGTCATGCAGCTTATCTCCGTCAATAACACAAGATACTTTGATCTCGGAAGTGCTCACCATCTTGATACTCACGCCTTCAGCGGAAATAACTTTGAACATCTTCGCAGCTACACCTGGGTGACTGACCATGCCTGCGCCAACAATGGAGATTTTAACGAGGTTCTCCTCAGATGTGACTTCACGGTAAGGCAAGCGGCTGTGAAGGCCTTCAATGACACGTAATGCGTTCTCACGATCAGACAGCGCCACAGAGAACGAGAAGTCCGCTTTGCCATCCATCACTCCGCTCTGAACGATAATGTCCACATCCAGCTGATTGGATGCAAGCGCACCAAATACTTCGGCCAGAACTCCTGGTACATCCGGCACACCCAGAATACTGATGCGAGCCACGTTTTTGTCATAGGCAATACCACTAACCACTACGCCTTGTTCCATTGCTGCTTCCTCCTTCACAACCGTTCCTTCATTATGGTTAAAGCTGGATCTTACAATTAAAGGTACACCGGAATGCTTCGCGTACTCTACTGCACGCGGATGCAGCACCGCTGCTCCCAAATTAGCAAGTTCCAGCATTTCGTCATAGGATATTTCCTTCAGCTTGCGCGCAACCTTAACGATCCGCGGGTCCGTAGAATAGATTCCGTCTACATCCGTATAGATCTCACACGCATCAGCCTTAATTGCTGCCGCCAGCGCTACAGCTGTTGTATCCGAACCACCACGACCCAGCGTTGTGATCTCGCCGTCTTCCGTCATGCCCTGGAAGCCTGCAACAATAACAATGTTGCCCTCGGCAAGTGCTGCATTCACACGGTCAGGTTGAATATCATGAATACGTGCCTTTCCGTGAACCGGCTCTGTGCGGAATCCCGCTTGCCAGCCCGTAAACGATACTGCCTTACGTCCAAGCGCTTGAATAGCCATCGATAACAAAGAGATAGAAATCTGTTCTCCTGTCGTTAAGAGCATATCCATCTCACGAGCAGGCAGATCACTATTCAGTTGTTTTGCCTGATCAATCAAATCATCTGTTGTATCCCCCATGGCCGAAACCACGACTACACACCGATGTCCTTCATCAGCTTTTTCTACAACACGTCCGGCTACACGCTTCATGCGTTCTGTATCTCCGACCGAGCTGCCCCCAAATTTCATGACGTACAATGACAACGCAAATCCACTCCCTACCTTGTGCAGTATGCATAATTAATGTCCATCGTCATTATTCTCTACGAGAAATGACTTTAACCCAGTATATTACGAAAGCGCCTCATAGGCTAATCTTTTTTCGAAAAAACCCTCTGCCAAAGGAATGGCAAAGGGTTGTTAATACCGTTTATTAGCTTACAGCTTGTGAAAGTTACGCACGGGAAGAGTATTTACCTTCACGTGTGTCAATCAGGAGAACGTCACCTTCGTTAATGAACAAAGGAACCTGTACGTTCAAGCCTGTTTCCACTTTTGCATTTTTGGTAGCGCCTTGTGCAGTGTTACCTTTAACACTTGGCTCAGTCTCAATGACTTTCAACTCAACGCTTGTTGGCAAGTCGATTCCCAGGATTTCACCTTGGTAGCTAACAATCTTAACGATCATGTTTTCTTTCAGGAAGTTCAATTCCCATTCCAGTTGATCACTAGTCAATGTGAACTGATCATATGTTTCGTTATCCATGAACGTGTGCTCTGTACCGCTTGCATACAGGTAGGATACGCCACGGTTTTCGATGATGGCACGACCAATAGTTTCGCCTGCACGGAATGTTTTTTCAACGGTGTTACCGTTACGCAGGTTTTTCAATTTGGAACGTACGAAGGCAGCGCCTTTACCTGGTTTAACGTGTTGGAAATCAAGCACGGTATAGATATCGTTATCTACTTGCACGGTCAAGCCTGTTTTAAAATCGTTTACTGAAATCACAAAAAATCCCTCCTGATATGGTTAAAAAGTAGGTGATATAAGACGATGGGTTAATATAAAGGTGAGCTCATCTACTTGGTGACTCTGTGCGACTTGACCGTTTCGGGTTCGGATCGTTCTTCCGATCGCTGTTGTCTCCCCATTTTCATGATTGAACTGGAATGCGGTTGAAAATAGGGAGACAAAGGCGAACGCTTCGCTTCTTCAGAATCGATTCCGTCCCCTTCACTGTGTTTGCGCTCGCATAGAATCAATCGTAGATGTACACCTCTATATTAAAAATCGTCTTATATCCCTTGTGGCTGTAATTTAGCCGATTACGGTGAACTTCTTGTCCGACTTCGTGAGAATATGAATACCCGTCTCGGTAATCACTACGTCATCCTCGATACGCACGCCGCCAAGCCCATCAATATATATACCCGGTTCAACGGTAACAACCATACCCGGTTTCAATACATCGTCGCTAAGCTTGGACAAGCGAGGAGCTTCGTGAACTTCCATACCCAGACCGTGGCCTGTGCTGTGTCCGAATTGATCTCCATATCCGTGACCTGCAATGATATCACGAGCCAATGCATCTGCTTCCCGTCCGGTCATACCCGGTTTCAGGTTCTCCAGCGTATGTAACTGAGCTTCCAGTACAATGTCATAAATTTTGCGCAGTTCAGGTACAGGTGTACCTGTTGCAATGGTACGTGTCAGATCTGAACAGTATCCGTCCAAAAGTGCACCAAAGTCAAATGTAATTAACTCATTCTGTCCGATGACCTTGCTGCTCGCTACACCGTGAGGCATAGCAGAACGTTCACCCGAAGCTACAATGGTGTCAAACGAAGAGGACGTTGCTCCATGTTTGCGCATGAAAAACTCCATCTCCAAATCCACTTCACGCTCCGTCATTCCTGGTTTTGCAAACTGCAAAACGTGGCTGAACGTGGCATCCGCCAGATCTGCTGCTCTCTGCATGACCGCGATCTCATCTTCATCCTTGAACATACGAAGTTGTTCCACGATCCCGGATACAGCTTTCAGTTCAATAGATTGAAGTGCTTCAGCATAAGCGGAATGCGTGCCAAATGTGACACTATCCTGCTCGAAGCCCACTTCTTTGATATTCGCGGATGTCAGCAATTCGCGCACCGTATCCATCGGCTTAGCTCCATGCTCCACAACGGTAAATCCTTTGGCTTGCTGAGGCGCTTGTGACATATAACGGAAATCAGTCAGCAGATATGCATCCTGTTCCGTAATCAGCACATATCCTGCCGAGCCTGTAAAACCCGTCATATAACGACGGTTAATCGGGTTTGTAATCAGCATTGCAGTGAGTTCATGCTCACGCATGGCTTCACGTAACTTATTTACTCGTTTGTTTTCCATCGGTAACCCTTCTTTCTCTCACATTCCCGGGTTCCCGGCTCAGGTTTGTTTGTCCAGATGACGCACAAGAGCCAGCAATCCCAGTTCATAGCTTACTTCGCCAAATCCGGCAATCTGCCCGATTGTTTCCGCTGCAATCACTGAATGATGTCTGAACGCTTCGCGTGCATGAATGTTGGATAGATGTACTTCCACCGTAGGGACTTTTACAGCATTGATTGCATCACGTATAGCATAGCTATAATGGGTAAATGCTCCGGCATTCAGTATTAATCCGTCTGCCTCACCCAACGCTGCATGAATGCGGTCAATGATGTCCCCTTCATGGTTCGATTGATAAAAAGCGATGGAGACGCCAAGTTCATCAGCCTGTCTGCGAATTTTGTCTTCAATATCCTTCAGACTAAGCGTTCCATAGATGCCCGGTTCACGTACACCAAGCATGTTCAGGTTCGGACCATTGATCACAATAATTCGTTTCATCGCTGCTCCACCCTCTCTGCAAATAACCATCTGCTATTTTAACACAGCCATTGCCGGATTGAGAAGCTTTTTTGCGCTATGCCCCCGCTTGCTCCGGCTCGCGTTTGCGTTCGTCCGTGTACTCCATGGCTACCGTGTAACCAATGAACAGCCCCCATAACAAAAAGAAACAGAGTTCCGTGATGATCGAATCCCATGTTAAACCGTTCAAAGGTTTCATCATCCCCAGTTTTGGTCCGACCAGTATGAAGAGAATCAGCCACCAGACGATTCCATACACCATGCCGGGTAACGGCCCTTTCAGTTTTCTAATCGTGAACGTGTAAAGCAAGGATGCCAAGATGGAAAAGACGATAAAAAACAACCAGCCTGTCAAATGTCCCGCTGCGGTATATATATATTCATGTTTGAAAAAAGGCTCGGCCAGAAATCCGACAGGTACAATCGTAAAATGCAACAGATAGAATAGCCAATGCAGCCCGCCCCAGATAAAACCGGCAAAGAAGCCAAGCTCTAACGCAAAGGAAAATGGCTTGGTGTAGTAGTGTGATTGACCTTGCCTCTGGGTAGGGCGCCTGCCCTTGTCTTTTGGCTGCCGCTCATTGGGACGTTGACCTTCATCTTGTGATCTATTTTCATGCTTACGTTCTGTCATCGATATTCTCCTTCATTCAGTTGATAATCCCGCATTATGCCTCGAATTTCCGCTCCGATTCTACGAGGTAGTATGTTCAAAACAGGACAATCTTAACAACATCCTTCAAGGTTTGACTCACAAACTAGAAATTGGTCTTAAAATTCGATACAATAGGGTTATTAAACTGCCTTTGATCGCGAAGGCCTAGAACAGAATAGGAAGGTGAATAATTTGCCTCAACAATCCAAGCCTGTCAGCTATGGGGGGCAAGCTGTCATTGAAGGCGTAATGTTCGGTGGGAAACATGTCAACGTTACAGCTGTTCGTAGAAAAGACGGCGAAATTACGTATCTGGAAGTTCCCAAGCAAGACAAGTCCTGGGTCACGAAATTGCGGCGGATTCCTTTATTACGCGGAATTGTCAGCATTATAGATTCAAGTGTCAAAGGTAGCAGACATCTCAATTATTCTGCTGACGCCTATGCTGATGATGAACTGGAACCGGAAGAGAAAGCCAAGCAAAAAGAGAAAGAAGGTTCGGGCTGGAGCCTTAGCATGATTATTGGTGTGACCGCCGTCGCCATTCTTTCATTCCTTTTTGGTAAAGTTGTGCTCACATTGCTTCCTGTTGTTATCGAGAATTTTCTATTCAAAAATGCATTCGACAATCAGTTTTTGCATAATTTACTGGAAGGCGGCATTAAGCTGATCCTGTTACTCGCCTATCTGTGGTTAATCTCACAGACGCCGATGATTAAACGTCTCTTCCAGTATCATGGGGCGGAACACAAAGTAATCAGCGCACATGAAGCTGGTGAAGAACTGACACCGGAGAACGTGCAAAAGTACAGCCGACTGCACTACCGCTGCGGAAGCAGCTTCATTATGTTGACTGTCATTATCGGAGTGTTTCTATACTCCCTCTTCACGTACGATAACCTCTGGGAACGGATGGGTCAGCGTCTGTTGTTATTGCCAGTTGTGCTAGGCATTTCTTTTGAACTGTTAAAGCTCACGAATTCAGTACGTGATATTCCTGTACTGCGTTATCTCGGATACCCAGGATTGTGGCTGCAATTGCTGACAACAAAAGAACCGACCAACGAACAGGTAGAAGTGTCCATTGCTTCGTTTAACCGTATGCGTGAGTTGGATGCCAAGCTTGCCAATGTCTCCGCTACGTCAGAAGTACCTGTTGCAACACTCGATCCTGTGAAAGGGTGAATGATATGAACAAGCAGGCAATCTTATTTTGGACGTTCATCGCACTAGCTGCTGTTGGAGTCTTGACTTGGCTGGGGAATGCTAGTCCATCCAGGATCATTATTCCTCTGGTCGTGTTCGGAGCCGTATTCCTGCTGTACAAATATCCGCCTCGTCGCTGGGCAAGCAAAACCAAATCACCAAAGATTAAGCCATCGGCACGAACCATGGCGAAAGTCAATGCACAGTCCAGTGCCAGAAAGAGCAGCGGCTCTTCAAAGAAGCGTAAGGATTATCCTTTCCAAGTGATTCAGGGACAAAAAGGTAAAAGCGATGAAGATATACCGAAATTTCACTAAAAGGTACTGAACATACAAAAAAGCAATTCTCCCAACATGCGGAGAATTGCTTTTTTCACGTTTATACAGGAATCAGAGGTGGAGCTTCTGCTTGTTTCTTGCGCAATTCTTTTCGTTGTTTGTCCAACTGTTCACCATACATTTTCATATTCCATCCGTTGAAAAATTCGCTCCCTGCGGTTGCGCCTGATCGATATAAGGCTGTGCTGTCCTGTAACGATAAATGAAATTGCGTCGGTTTAATCCCAAGCGTTGGTATCTTCACTGTACGAAACCGATTAATCTGTTCGATGTAGCGTTCATCATGTGCTGTGAGCATCGTCTCCACAAGGGCCTGAAGCATGCTTAGCGGTCCTTTAATCCGGGCAGGTTCCACTTCCGTCTTCCCCACCATTTTGAATCCGACAACCGGAATAAAGTCTCCTCCTCGTTCAGAACGATCACCATCGAAGAGCCACAACGGAAAATTGCTAAGCAATCCACCATCCACGACATACACAAACTGATCTTGAAAAGGAAGTCCTTTGGAGAATACTGGTGATTTGCGTATGACTACCGGATCGAAAAAATACGGGATACTACAACTCATACGTACCGCCTTTGCAACATCCAGCTTCGCAGGGTCAATGCCGAACCGCCGAATATCGTCTGGCAACACCAGAATGGTCCCATTGGATATATCGGATGCGGTAATAAGCAACTTACCTAGTGGCAAGTCAGCGAATGTGCGAATCCCTTTCTGCTCCAGCATCTTGCGAATCCATGATTCCAATGCCTCCCCCGAATACAAACCTTTCTTCAAGAACAGCCTCGCTGCGGGGCCAATCCATCGGGTATTAAATATGTGGGAACGACGCAGCAATGAAACAAAGGGGGTATTCTCAATAATGACTTTCATCTCCTCGGCGCTGTAACCGGCCGCTAGTAGAGCAGCTACAATGGAACCGGATGATGTGCCTGCCACTCGATTAAACTGAATGCCGCAGTCTTGAGCACCCTGCACAGCACCTGCAAGCGAGATCCCTTTGACGCCTCCACCTTCAAACACCGCGTTAATTAACATAACAAAAAACCCCCGTTCTCCAGGCAGCCACATTTCTACTGCCACTCTATGAGAACAAGGGTTTGTCTTATCACTGTATTGTTAAAATGTTTTATAGACCATAGTAGGCTTTTAATTTGGCAATCAAGCCGAGAGGATTCTTCGTCAGGTGCTGTGAACTAAAGAAAATATCCCCTTTGACCGAACCATACTTCTTGTTGTAGTTCAGCTGATCGATGATTTCCTGTGATGTCTGCCAACCTATCTCCGGTGTACCTAACTTATAAGGAGAGTGGCCGATATACAATTTCACATTTGTGTTAGCCACTTCATTCGCCCACCAGTCCACGACTTTGTCGTATCGAGCTACACTCAGTGTCATACTCCAATACACCTGCGGAGCGACATAGTCGATCCACTCCTGCTTAATCCATGTCCGCACATCTGCATTCATGCTGTCATACGCGGTTACTCCTGCTTTGGTATCAGAGCCTGTCAGATCAACGGATTTATTACGCCATACACCAAATGGACTAATTCCATATTCAACATTAGCTTTCACTCTGTGAATGCTCTGCCCGAGCTGCTTAACGAACTGATTGATATTGTCCCGACGCCATTCAGCACGGTCTTTGGTATTCAATGTGTTGTAAGTTTTGAAGGCTGCATCATCATTAAAAGTCACATTGGATGGATAGAAATAGTCATCCAGATGTACACCATCAACATCATACTGATTGACCACTTCCATGATCGTATCGATAATATGCTGTCTGGCTTCCGGGATACCCGGGTTAATGTACATTTTGCCGGATGCATTCACAATCCAGTCGGGATGAAGCTTGGAGATGTGGTTTGCAGCCAAGTTCGATGTACCCGCTGAGTTCGTTGCTCTAAACGGATTAAACCAGGCGTGGAACTCCAGACCTCTTTTGTGTGCCTCCTCAACCATAAACGCGAGGGGATCATAACCGGGATCTTTACCTTGTGTTCCTGTCAATACGCTGTTCCAAGGTACCAGACCTGAAGGATAGATGGCATCCCCATTGGCTCTGACTTGGACAAATACTGCGTTAATGCCCATACCTTGCAAAGTATCTAGCTGTTTTGTATACTCCTGCTTTTGCTTCTCTACATTTCCCTTGGCACCGGATGAAGGCCAGTCTCCATTCACAGTGGAAATCCAGGCTCCCCGCATCTCTTCAGAAGCTGGTACAGTACCCGTGCCTCCAGGCTCCGCTGGGGTTACCGGGGTTGGTTCAGGAGTTGGGACTGATTCGTCTCCTGTGTACAGATCAATGGTCTGGGCTGCCTGATTCCAGTTCACTCGAATGGCCAGGTTCTCACTGACGAATCGAATGGGTACCATGACCCGACCTTGTTTCAATTCGACCGATGCATCCAGACCAACTACAGCGTTATCCACGGTCGCCTGCTGGCGCCCGCTCGTCATAGAGATGACCGAATCAGATTTCTGAATGGTCACGGTACGAGTAGCTTGAGACCATAAAACAGACGCACCCAGTCCTTCGCTAATAACACGCAGAGGCACCATAGTTACATTTACTTTGGGCAAGATGTAGGGTGATACATCCGATTCCAAACGGTTTCCGTCTAGAAAAATAGCGATTTCCTTCTGCCCGGCCGCTTGTGCCGTCATGCCTGCTGTCTGTAATCCAAGTACAAAAATGAGCAGCAGCATCAATCCTTTACGAACGTTCATTAGTGCAGTCCTCCAAAATCATTATAAATTTGCGGTAAATTCTACTAGTTTAATAGACGCTCCTACTGTTCGTTTAGTTGCGATAATCACCAAATTATGGTTTGATTGCACACAAAAAAATGCTTCCTGCCATTGAAACGGCAAGAAGCATCCTTTGATCACAGGATACAATTCATTGTATATCACCATGTGTATTCCACTGCTGAAACTTAAGACTCCGTATTACTCATGACATCCTGAAGGTTTTTGAGGTCACGCAACCGGCTCTCATCCTGACGGAAGTATTCAACCAAGGACTCAATGCATGTAATGGAGTCCCAGCTCAGATGATGTTCAATGCCTTCAACATCATTGTAGATATTTTGTTCCTGAACACCAATCGTTGTCAAAAATTGTTCAAGCAGATGATGTCGCTCCATCAAACGTTTGCCCATCTTTTTGCCTTTTGGCGTAAGCACCAGTCCGCGGTACTTCTCATAGATCAGGTACTCGTCTTTGTCCAGCTTTTGGATCATCTTCGTCACCGATGAAGGATGTACTTCCAGTCCTTCAGCTATATCAGACACACGAGCATAGCCCTTTTCATCAATTAATTTGTATATACGCTCCAAATAATCTTCCATACTGGGCGTTGGCATCTGCTTCCCTCTTTTCTCTCTGACCGGCCCCTATTCGTGCCTGGTCCCTATCTTATAATGATACATGTTATCAATACGCATTGGCAAGTCCTGCACAGTTCGGAGCGCGCTGTTACACAAGTAATTGGCAGGCGTGACTTCTCCCCAAACGAGGCAAACTAAGCAAAGTTCCGCAACGAAAGGAGTGATTTCGTGAGTACAAGTGTAGCCTCACCGCCAGTTCGTAAAGCAAAAGGTACTAAACCCTTTATTCCCGATTTGGTGTATTTTGAACCCGGTGCGTTGGAATATGACAAAGGCAAACGGATTATGGAATGGGTGACATCCAAAAACATACCTTATCAGATGACCACATCCCATAACCGAATCACAAACTTGCCCGGTGAAACCGAACAAGAAAAGTACCGGATGGCAAAGCGTACTCTGGTCGTTGGTGTGCGCAAAACACTCAAGTTTGACCAGTCGAAACCTTCAGCGGAATATGCCATTCCCATCTCTACAGGCTGTATGGGGCACTGCCATTATTGTTATCTTCAAACTACACTTGGTGCGAAACCTTATGTTCGTGTCTATGTTAATACTGAGGAGATCATTCAGGCTGCAAAAGGATACATCGAAGAACGGGCGCCTGAAATCACGCGATTTGAAGCCGCCTGTACGTCTGATCCCGTAGGACTCGAGCATATCACAGAGAATTTAAGTGACTTGATCCGTTTTATGGCGGAAGAAGAATATGGGCGCTTGCGATTTGTAACCAAATATCATCACGTTGATCCGTTGCTGAACCTTAAACATAACGGTCACACCCGTATCCGGTTTAGTGTCAATTCGGATTATGTCATCAAAAACTTTGAACCGGCTACCTCCAGATTTGAGGAACGCATTGAAGCTGCTGGCAAAATTGCACACGCCGGTTATCCCCTGGGATTCATTATCGCTCCGATTATGTGGTATGAAGGCTGGGAAGAAGGATACTCGGAGCTGTTGCAGAAGCTCGCAGATACACTTCCAGAGGAAGCAACCAGGGATCTTACCTTTGAGATGATCCAGCACCGTTTTACCAAAACGGCCAAAGCAACCATTGAGAAACGTTATCCCAAAACCAAGCTGGAGATGGATATCGAGAAACGCAAGATGAAATGGGGCCGCTGGGGTCAGTACAAGTATGTGTATAAGGATGACCAGCAAGATGCGCTGCGCGAATTCATTACGGAACGGATCTTTGAACATTTTCCACTAGCCAATATTGATTACTTCACCTAAACGGAAACAGCCCGACATCATACGCTGATTTTAGTATTCCTAACTAACGATTAAAAAGCAGGTTACATGACCCAGAGTGTCTCTGGTAACATGTAGCCTGCTATGCCATACATAATAATACTTGAATTCAGTTCATCCGTTTAAATAATCATCCAGTCTGGTGTAATCTGCTGCAACCAGATGGTAATCTTCGTCATCTGATCTGTAAAAAGCAATACCCCAAGGAACAACATCAATGCTCCTCCGACTTTCATCATGACATTGGAATACCGTAAGATCCAGCGTGTCGAACCGATGAAAAAGGCCAAAATAAAGAACGGGATTGCAAACCCTGCCGTATAACCTGTAATCAGCGCCAACCAGGTTGTGGGCTCACTTGCAGCCATAGCAATGATAGCTGTTAGAATGGGACCAATACAAGGCGACCAGCCTGCTGAGAAACCAATACCAAATATAAAAGAGCCCAGATAGCCTGCAGGTTTCCATTTCATATCCAGCTTGCGTTCCTTCATCAGAAACTGCGGCTTGAACACACCAAGCAAAAATAAGCCCATAAGCATAATCAAAATCGCAGACAATTGCCGAATCAGTTCCCGGTTATCATTGAAAAATTGGCCAAACAGTCCAGCACCAAGGCCAAGCGAATAAAATACAGCCGAGAAGCCCAAAATAAACGCCAGCGTATGCGTCATCGTCTTAAAACGGACTTCGCGCTGATTGCGGTCATCCTTCAATTGTTGCACCGTCATACCTGTAATGTAGGAGAGGTATGATGGATACAGCGGAAGACAACATGGTGATATAAATGAGACCAAACCTGCTACAAAAGCCATCCATACATTAACATCAGGCATGAAGCGGATGTCTCCCTTCCCCGGGCTCACGTGCTTGCTCGTTCAGTCGTCAGGCTCGGAACCCTTTTTTTCCAATCATCGTCAGAATCAGCATCATGATCAGCAATAATACAATCGTTGCTCCAGGTGCAAGGTTCCAGACACCTGCTACGACCAGTCCAAGGACTACGGCAATTTCGCCAATCACCACGGACAAAATAATGGCGGATTTGAAACTTCGAGCCATCAACAGGCTGACCGCTACCGGAATGGTCAATAGCGCTGACACCAGAAGCGCACCGACAATCTTGATCGCCGTGCTAATGACAAGTGCTGTCATCACAGTGATTAACATGTTCAGAATTCTCACAGGCAGCCCTGTAACCGCTGCCGCATCTTCCTCAAAGCTGAGCAGGAAAAATTCTTTATGTAACAATGCCACTACAATCACCACGATCAGTGTAACCACACCTACCAGCTTCAGATCCGTAGCGTCTAATGTATATATACTGCCGAACAAATAACTCATGACATCTGCATTATATCCTTTGCCCAGCGTGAAAAACAAGGAAGCAAGAGCCACGCCTCCGGACATGATAATGGCAATCGATAATTCGGCGTAACTCTTGTACGCTTTGCGCAATTTCTCTATCGCAAATGAAGCAAGCACGGCAAATATCAAGCCCACCGCAATCGGATACACTTCAATCAGGAATCCAAGTGCAACCCCGGCAATGGTCACATGAGACAAGGTATCTCCGATCATGGATAACCGCCGCAAGACCAGGAACAGTCCGATTAACGGAGCGGTAATGCCGATTAACAACCCACCCGCCAGCGCACGCTGAAAAAAATCACTCATTAATATTTCCAAAACAAACACGACTCCTTCGGCCTTACTCTAATCTAATGGGCCATAAATACGGCTAGCGTACCTGTGCAGTAGTATGTTGCAGATTGGTCTCTGCACAATCCTGTACCTCATGCGAATGACGGACATGAAAATTAATTTTGCCATTCGTTATGGCAGCTTCAGAACCCAAATAACTCTCCATTCGATCCATATCATGAGACACCATCAGAAAAGTCATGCGGTGATGTTCATGCATATGGGTAATCAGTTCAAAGAAACTGGCCTGTGATTCAGCATCAATACCTACTGTGGGTTCATCTAGAATCAACAGATCCGGGTGATTGATAAGCGCTCGTGCCAAAAATACACGCTGCTGCTGTCCACCGGACAATTGACCAATTCGTTTGTTCGCCAGATCTTCAATCCGCATAACCTGCATCGCATCTGTGCACTGTTGCTGACATTTGCGAGACATACGACGGAACATGTTTTTGTTATTATACAAGCCTGACATGACCACTTCACGAACGGTCGCAGGAAACAACGGGTTAAATGCATTCTTTTGAGGCACATACCCGATTCGGTCCCAGTCCTTGAACCTGCGGATCGACTGTCCGAATAGTTTGATATCTCCCTGCGCAGGAGGAAGAAGTCCTACCAGCATACGCAGCAATGTCGTTTTACCCGCCCCATTGGAACCGATAATCCCGACAAAGTCCCGTTCCTGGGCCATAAAATCGAGATTCTCAATTACTCGCTGGTCCCCGTAGGAAAATGATAGTTTCTCGATCTCTATAATTGGATCATGACATAGTGGCATGATTTGCTGCATGGCAAAGCCGCCCTTCATTATATATAAGAATCCCATAGCGTCCTAAGAGCCTTCACCGTGAACGGTAAAGACTCTTCGATCTGAATTCTTCATTCTATCTTATTTTAATGCGATCAGCAGATTTTGCAAATTTTTCTCCATGAGGGTGAAATAATCATCCCCGTTTGTTGCCTGCTCCTTAGTCAATCCCTCAACGGGATTAAGGACCATGGTTTCTACTCCTGCTTCACTTGCCAATGTTTTCGCCAATTTGTCAGAAACCAGCTCTTCGAAGAAAATGTATTTAATGCCCTCATCTTTAACCAGTTTCGCAAGTTTCACAATATCCTGTCCTGTCGGTTCAGCATCCGGGGAAAGTCCCATAATGGCATGCTGGGTTAATCCATAATCACGTGCAAGGTAGCCAAACGCTTGGTGCGAGACAACAATTTCATTGTTTGGTACGGTAGCCAATTCATCTGTAAAACGCTGATCCAGCGTCTCAAGCTTCGTACGAAGCTCTTTATAACGTTGTTCGTAACCTGCTTTGTGATCAGGATCTGTTTCGACCAGACTATTTTTGATGTTTTCAGCCATGATCATGGCCGATTTCGGACTAACCCACGTATGTGGATCAATATGATGATCAGCGACATCTTCACTGGTAGCCTCATCTGTATGTTCATCTGCATGCTCGTCTTCGTGCTCTTCGCCGTGACCGTGCCCATCATCACCCTCAGCGGTTAACAGCTTAACCCCTTCGCTGACGGCAACAGACTTCACCTGAGTATCACTATTCAGCGACTTCAGGAAATTCGGCGCCCATCCTTCCAGTCCAGCTCCATTATAGAAAAACAGCTGTGCCTTAGACGTATTAACGATATCCTGACTCTTCGGAGTCCAGTCATGTGGCTCTACTCCCGTTGGCAGCAGGTTAATGACATTGGCATCCTCACCACCGATTGCGATCGTAAAAGCATATACAGGGTAAAATGTCGTCACAACGTTTACCTTGCCTTCCACTATCTTCGCACTATTGGAATTATCCTGCCCACACGCTGACAATACCAGCAAAGTTAGAATAAGCAAACCCGTCCAAAGTAACTTCATGTTGCCTCTTTTGCTCGTCTTCTCTGTCTGGTTATCCAGAACTTGATGTTGAACTTTATAAAATGTCATTATGATTCACTCCGCATCTCTTAATCGTAAACATTACTGAAAGAATTATAGGTAACCTGAACCTACTTGTCAAGCTATCCCGTCCTATTCATTCTGTCCTGAAGTACGGAGTTCATAACAGTATATGCTTGTTCTCTTCCCGTCAGATACGAATTCTATCAATAAAAAAAGGGACCCGAGTTACTTCGGGCCACCTTGAGTCATAGTTACGACAGTATTTGATTTCTTATTTCACTTGTGCGCCATTAGGCATGTTGTCTGGTACTGTAGCCAGTGTGAGCTGGTCGCCATGTGATGCTGCAAGGATCATACCCTGGGACAGTTCACCACGAAGTTTCACCGGTTTGAGGTTGGTCACACAGATGACTTTGCGTCCAACCATCTCTTCTGGGGAATAGAACTTCGCAATTCCAGATACGACCTGGCGCTGCTCATAACCCAGATCCAGCTGCAATTTCAGCAACTTATCCGCTTTTTTGACTGGTTCGCAGGCAATGACTTGCGCTACACGCAGTTCAACTTTGGCAAAATCTTCAATACCGATCTCTTCTGTACCTTCAGGTGCTGTTACCGGTTCAACAGCTGCTGAAGCTCCAGCATCTGCTTGACTTGCTTCAGGCTCTGCTGCTTTTTGGCCACCAGTCATTGCTTCGGAGATATAAGCAATTTCCTGTTCGGAATCCAAACGCGGGAAGATTGGATCACCTTTTTGCAATGCGTTTCCAGCTGGAACCAGACCCCATTGCTTAGCTGTATCCCAAGCCGTAAGTTCACCTTCCTGAATGCCGAGCTGTGCCCAAATTTTATGAGGAGCACGTGTCAGGAACGGTTGCAACAGAATTGAAGCAATTCGCAAGCTTTCGATCAGGTGAGCCATAACGGATGCCAATTCATCGCGTTTTGCCTCATCACGAGCCAGCGCCCATGGCTGCGTCTCATCAATATATTTATTGGTGCGGCTGACAAACTGGCTGATCGCTGTCAGTGCTACGGAAAACTGCAGGTTTTCCATCGCCTGTTCCACTTTTTCCACCGTAGCATGGCCTGCTTCTTCCAGAGAAGCATCAAATTCCGTTACATTCGAAGCAAACGTAGGGGCTTTGCCTTCAAAATATTTGTCTACCATGGCAACTGTACGGTTCAACAGATTACCCAGATCATTTGCGAGGTCGGAGTTGACACGCTCTACAAAGCTCTCTGGTGTAAACGTACCATCCGAACCAAACGGTACTTCACGCAGCAGGTAATAACGCAGTGCATCGAGACCGTAACGGTCAATCAGGGTAACTGGATCAACAACATTGCCTTTGGATTTGGACATCTTGCCATCCTTCATCAACAACCAGCCATGTGCAAACACTTTCTTCGGCAAAGGCAGATCCAGCGCCATCAACATAATTGGCCAGTAAATCGTATGGAAACGAACAATTTCTTTACCTACCAGATGTACATCCGCAGGCCAGAACTTGTTATACAGGGATGCATCAGATGAACCGTAGCCCAGTGCTGTAATATAGTTGGACAACGCATCAATCCATACGTAGACGACGTGTTTTGGATCGCCTTTAACTTTGACGCCCCATTCAAATGTAGTCCGTGATACAGCCAAATCTTCAAGACCTGGCTTGATGAAGTTGTTGATCATCTCGTTCTTACGGGATTCCGGCTGAATAAAGCCCGGGTTCTCTTCATAATATTTCAACAAACGATCTGCATATTTGCTCATACGGAAGAAGTAGGATTCTTCTTTGACCAATTCAACGGGGTGTCCGCTATCAGGGCTCTTGGCCGAGATAATCTCACCCTTCTCATTCTTCTCTACATCCACCAGTTGAGTCTCCGTGTAATACGTCTCATCCGGAATGCTGTACCAGCCTTCATACTCACCTTTGTAGATATCTCCCTGTTTCAGCAAACGGTCAAAGATATCCTGAACGACGGTTTTGTGACGCTCTTCGGTTGTACGGATAAAGTCGTCATTGGAAATGTCCAGCTTGTTCCACAGTTCCTTGATCCCCACAACGATATCATCGATAAAAGCTTGCGGAGTCTGTCCTTTCTCCTGTGCCTTGCGCTCAATCTTCTGGCCATGTTCATCGGTTCCTGTCAGATAATGAGCATCATAACCACGCAGACGCTTGTAACGAACCATCGCATCTCCCGCCACAGTTGTGTACGCGTGCCCAATATGCAATTTGTCACTCGGATAATAAATCGGGGTTGTCAAATAAAATGTTTTTTGCTCAGCCATGAATGACTTCTCCTCCTTCAAATGTTCCTGCTTCATGTGATCCCTTCATCCAAAATAACTAAAAAAGAACACAAAAAACTCCCGTCCCTATGGGACGAGAGTTGCTCTCACGTGTTACCACCCAAATTCCCCATGTTTTTCGCAAAACACAGGCTCTGTCGGTCCTTCGACCGCCCATTAACGCTGGATCACGCCTCAGCCTTACGACAGCAGCTCTGAAATCACTGTCTGCACGCTCGAAAGAGGTTCCTCCGGGACCATATTCCATCCTCCTCCCAGACCGGTTCTCAGCTCATCCGGCTCTCTGCACTGGGGGTGTGTCTGTACTTATCCCTTCACTGGAAATCATATAGAGGTTGTTCAAAAAGTCCACTTTTGATTACAAATCATGCCTACCGGCATCATCAGCATCGAAGTTGAAATTCAGTCGAAATGTCCGTTGCTCACGTAGTTTCCTACGCTCCGCTACTCCATTTCTACTTCAATCCATCTTCTCGGTACTGAAAACCAGACTTTTTGAACGTGCATATATAGGAAAAATATACTGAAACGCGGACCCCTTTGTCAAGTGGACAGCATCCTCAAGTCAATCCTGGCCTGCTTCTAGTTCATCCGAATGCTTCCGGCTATAACATTACTCTGATACCATCATAGACTTTTCCGCCTTTGGTGGTACCAGATCTACCCCGCCTGGATGAAACGGGTGGCATTTGGCAATACGTTTCGCTGTTAACAACGAACCTTTGAGCGCACCGTGCACTTCAATCGCCTCCATGGCATAAGCCGAACAGCTCGGATAGAACCGACATGTTGGCGGTGTTAATGGAGAGATATAGTTGCGGTACACCCGAATGGGTGCCTGAGCAATTCTGCGCGATAACTTCATGGTCAGTGCTTCCCATGAGCGTGTTGATGTCCCGATGCAGCTTTGGCCGGAGCATGCTCTGCACAGTCCTTACAATATCCAAATACCTCGAACTTGTGGTCTACAACCTGAAATTGCTCAGGCGCATCCGCAAGCTGCATCGGGCAAAAAATTATAGGATATGTCTTCTGACACTTCAGACAGATCATATGATGGTGATGATGATCTTCACTACAGTGCGCTTTGAATTTAACGCCATCTTCGAAGATGACCTGTTCCAGTACACCAAGTTCCTGCATCACCCGCAAATTACGATATACTGTGTCAAAACTCAGTCCGCTGTAAGTCTTACCCATATATTCATAGACGTCCTTGGGTGTAAGATACCCGGGAGACTCAGCAAATAACCGGGCCAGTGTTTTCCGCTGATCGGTTATGCGAAGCCCCTGTGAGGACATGGTCGAAATAATCTGTTCTGTCGACAGCATGATCTAAAGCACCTCCTGTCATACGAGCATTTTGCATCATTCATAGAGCGACAGTTTATTCGGCAAAAGCGAAAACTTTCGCTTTCTTGTATACCTCTAATAATGCATCAAATTACGATTAGAGTCAACGAAGACACCGGGTTAGGTCATTTCAACATCACATAAAAAGGACTCCATACACATGCATTGCCATTAGTCTAGCTTGAGCTAATGACATTACATTTTGATGGAGTCCCTTCCTGACGGTTCAGATGATCAATCGTTCGGGCGACTTTTGGGGTGAACGGGTATATATGATATAAGCTTTCACTCCAAACCGTCCGTGCATGTTCATGATATTACTTTTCAGCCGGAAGAGGCGTGAACAGCAGGTTAACAGGCAAGTTACTTCCTGGTGCCGCCGAGAAGAGAATAGTTACACTCTCGCCGTACGAACCTGTGCGATACATTACGCTTTGCTCATTAGGTGCAGTTACAGATTTCCCTGTGGAAATCTGAACGACCTGTCCATTCACGAGTGCCACACCTGAATATCTGCCTCCACGAGGGTTGAATGAAATCAACGTGCGCGGAGCAACATTATTCAATGTAATTTTGTACAATACACCGAAGTTACCTGCGTTGGACGCTTCAGTGAAAGCCATAGGGTCCGTTCCTACAAGGTTTGGATCACTTGCATTGTCTCCAAGTGGAAGACGTGCAGGCTTCGATCCTAATTCTTGATCGTACGTAATGATCCGTGTTGCATTCGGGTACGTTCCGCGGTTGTGAACACCATCACGATCCAGAACCGGCAGGCTTGACAACACTTCCATCGGGTCCTTGTTTTCTTCAATCATGATAATGTTGTAATCCAGTTCATAGTCACTGAATACATCCGAATACAAGGAAATGACTTGTCCCTGTTTCATCGGAAGAACGCTCAGATCATTAAGAATCAGCTTGCTTTCTCCTGGCTGGATGTACACTTTCTTTTGTCCGGTACCATTCTGCATGGATTGGAACCAACGATCAATGGACAACTTTCCAGCTACCGTTGCAAAAGGAGACGGTCCTGCAAAGCCCATGTTTTGCTGGTCAATGGACGCCGTGTATGCATTGTTGTTTGTCGCTACAACATACATTTTCACATTTTTGCCCGTGTTGTTCACATGGTGAATCATGAAGCGTGTTTGTCCGAAGGAAGATTCCTTGTACACAATGCCTTCTGTATTCACGGTTTCCGGGCTGTTACTGCGGATCAGCAGACTTGGTTCATCATAATAAGTGAAAGGTACTTTCTCCAATGCCGGCACTCCACCACCGTCAAAAGTGAACTTCTCACCGACTGGTGTGAACAATTGATTGAAGTCAGTCAAACTATAAAGTGTTTCTCCCGTAATATTGATCATCTTGGTATAGCTATCGCTAGCACCATGTTTATCGGTAACTGTAATCGTTACGGTCTTCGGTCCTGGAACAAAGAATGCAAGTGCATTGTTATCCCATTCGGTTTTTACAATCGCATTTTCATCATCTGTACTTTGATCAATATAAGTGATTTTCTCACCCATTTTGTATTCTTCTTTATCTGTCGTAAACATTGCGACAGGTGGCAGATTTGGTCTTTCAACCTTAATCGTAACCGAATACGGATCGCTCCATTGACCACTTGAATCCTGAACCGCATAGGTTACTGTGTATACACCTGGTTGGTCGAATGAATCCTGACGGCCTGTCCAACGCTCATCTACAATGCTGAGTCCCTTGGGAGAGCTGGATTTAGTTGTGTAGGTTACCTGGTCTCCGGCAAAAACCTCTTTTTGTACCGTGAAGCTCGCCACCGGTTTGGTACTCAGATTCAATACAACCGTTTTAGCAGATTGATTTACTTTATACGTAATGTCCAGAGCCTGGGTAATTGAAGTCAACGGCACCATGAACGTATTTTTTTGTTGATAAGCCGCGCCCTTCATCGTTCTAGACACACCATTAACGGTATAGATCTTGCTGTTTGTTTTGAAACGCAGCTCATCTTCACCACTAATAATGATCGTTTCTTTGGTTGTGTTATCATATTTGACATCATAGCCAACCCGATCAACGAGAGCACGGATCGCTACATAGGATACACCATTTTTAACAGCCATCGGCTGTCCAGCAAGATACGTTTTGCCATCTTGCATCATTTTATTACTGTTCATATAAAGAGTGAGGTCTCCACCCCGGCCTCCAGCAACAGATGAACTCCCTGTAGATGGTTGCTCCACTTCTACTGGTGCAGGTGCTGGTGTTTCCTCAGCTGTACCTTCTTCGTCCGTAGGTTCAATTACCGGCTCAACAGGAGTCGCGTCTGTTCCTGTAGGAACATCTGTCTCAGGGTTCACTTCTTCAGTTGTTTCATTATTTGATGTTGGAGTGTTTGTTCCAGATTTCACTTCGGATTCCGCGATGGTTTGTTCTTTCTTCACAACCTCCACGGATTTAACTTCGGCTGTATTCACTGATGTAGTATCGCTCTGATCTGCTGATTGTGCATTGGCAGGAATCACTGCAAACGCCTGAAACACAGCAAAAGCGGTAAGTATTGACAATTTCTTCTTCAAATTCATTCTTTGTCTTTGGCTCCTTCTGCTCCCATTTTATAAATATCCCCTCAAAAAGTCATATTATTAGACGCTTGGAACCGGGAAAAGTTGCTAAAAAGTTAAGAGGAGAATTGTAAACTTTTAATAGAAGGAAAATACTATGAAAATAGTTATCTATCAATTATCTTTTTAGCATTCATATCCCAAAATTAACCAATAGAAAATTCCAACAAAAAAATCTCTCCAGGAGATGGTTAATCAGCACCATATCGCAGAGAGATTTAAGGATTGAATAGGTCTAGCGCAAACGGACAGGCAGACTTCCTGTTGGCTGCAGTCCACCGGTTAACACATGGGACAGGGCCCGAACAACTGCAGGTGTATTCTCATACGTACATACATAACTTCCCGGCCTCGAAATCTCCAGCAGGTCATATGGATTACGCAAAGCAATTACAATCAGCGAATGGTTTTCACTAAGCTTTTCAACCAAATACTGTTGCCCTTTCGGAAGATGACCTGCCGATGTGTACGTACATACGATAACTTGTTCACTATCCGACACATCCGCCAATATCCGATCTGCTTCATCATAAGTGGGCTGAGTAGTAATTTTGTGCTCACGAACTCTGCCTCGTAGCTGCGATAGAGCAATACCCAGCGATTCTGTATGAGACCAAGGTTCATCCACCTCTGTCCGTTGCACAACCTCAGGCCAGATGACATACACGTCCTTCTCTGGGTCCAACGGCAGCAGCCCATCATTATGAACGATGGTAATACTGTTTGAAGCAATCTTGAACAACGTCGATTCGTTGGGCTCTGTGGGTTTAGTGGATTCAGTGCAATCAACAGGTTCAACATCGGTTGCTTCGACCGTTTCACTCGCTTTCGGCGAAACCAGATGATCATTCTGCTGGCCGCAGCGCTTTCTTTTCCATGTCATAATGCGTTCAACCGCCTGATGAATAACTTCTTCCGAGATCCGGCCCGTTCGAACTGCTTCCACAATGGCTTCCAGCGCAGCAACCTGATCGTGCAAGGTATGACTCACCAGGATCAGATCTGCTCCTGCCTCCACAGCACGAATCGCAGCTTCAGCTACCCCATATGGCTTGGATATCGCATGCATTTCAAGACAGTCTGTAATAATAATGCCTTCAAAACCCATTTCCTCACGTAATAGACCCGTTAACACCTTATGCGACAACGTTGCCGGAATGGGCTCGGGCTCAATCGAAGGGAACATCACATGAGCTGTCATAATAGCATCAACTCCGGCCTCAATCGCCTTACGGAACGGTAACAACTCCATCTGTTCCAGCCTGTTTCGATCATGAGGTACCGTAACCATACCAAGATGAGAATCTACAGCAGTATCTCCGTGTCCCGGAAAATGTTTGGCAGTAGCAGCTATGCCCTGTGATTGATATCCGGTGATGGCTGCTACGCCATGAGCGGCCACACTTTCAGCATATTCACCATACGAACGAACGCCGATGACCGGGTTAAGAGGGTTGTTATTCACGTCGACCACTGGCGCAAGGTTCATATCAATACCGATGTTTTTTAACTCACCGCCCAGAATTTGAGCACACTCCAGGGTATATTCCGGATTGCCTGTCGCACCCCAAGTGCCATATTACCCGGCACTTGGGTCATTCCCTCTTTGTCAATCCGTGCAACCATGCCACCTTCCTGGTCCACCGAAATCATGAGTGGTAGGGCCCCCGCTTCGGCAGCCATATCTTGTAGTTCGGCGGACAGCCGTGTCAATTGATCTACACTTTCGACATTGCGCCGGAAATAAATGACGCCCCCGACGTGATAGTCACGGATTAAGCGAGTAATCTGTTCATCTGCGTGCTGACTGGGAAATCCACACATCAACAATTGGCCTACCTTTTGCTCCAATGTCAGATCATTCAAGGGTTTCATTTGACCTCTCCTCCCGTTTCCCTTGCCACTACGAACCCAATCGTTTACTCTGCCTGTACTCGGAGGGTTTCATGTGGAAGTGTTTATGAAACACCTTGGAGAAGTAACGGCGCTCCTTGAAACCTGTGGCTTCCCCAATCGCTGTAATGCTCCATTCGGTTGTACTCAACAATAAAGCGGCACTTTCCATCCGTTTCTGCGTCATGTATTCTACAAAAGTAACACCCATTTGGTTTTTAAATAGCTGGCAGAAGTATCCCGGACTGATTCCGAGCCAATCTGAGACTTCATCTATTCCCAAGTCCTGTTGCAGCCGTGCATCCATATACTCACATGCAGACAGGATCAGTTCCGATACAGAAGGACGTGGCTGCGTTTGTTTGCCCTGACAGACATGGGTAACAGCCTCTGCAAGTTCAAGGAGTTCCCTCATGGATACGGCTCCTTGCAGTGCATTCCAAAAATTCGCTTCGTGCTCTTCAGCGAGGGCCTGTACTTCACGCAGTTCCCGAAGCATGTGTACAAGCATAAACCGAAGATTGGTTTCATCTATCTTGCTGGAGGATTGTCCTGAATTCCCCATTTGCTGTTTAAGCCGATCCAATACATCACATAACCCCTGCTTGTTGCCTTGACGAATCCACCGAGTAACAAGCTCCAGATCTTCTCTTGTAATCCATGAGTTAGCCCCTTTGGAGGCCGTATGATCATACGATAAGGCGGTTTCGGGACAACTCGCCTTCAGCACCTTGTCTTCACTCTCCGAATGGGACATCAGTATTTTTTGACAATACCGGTATCGCTCCAGAATTTGACTTTCCAGGTTCACGGGCACAGCATCCTGAACAACCCTGAACTTCACACTTGAATCCAAGGACAATATCATATTTAATTCGAGACACAGTTGATGGGCCAGTTCCTCTGAGCGACGTTTCCACTCCCCCGATGCCTCCAGCAGGATGCACCACTCACCTTTGCGGGTCGAAAGAATCTGGCAGTCATCCATAATTCTCTCTGCCACTTCCCTAAGTCTGGAACTTACGGTCTCATGCCATCGTTGATGCTGAAGCTCGGACCAGCCGATAGAATGGCGAAAATAACCGACTGCATCCACCAGCAGCAACGTATAAGGTGCAGCAGTTGTTATGAATTCAGGAACAGAGGCAGGATAGGCCACCTTCAATGGTGCTTCTCCTCGCAACAGGTCAATCAACTGTTTGTGTCTGATCCAGCTTTCCATCTCTTGGCTGCGATAACGTTGCGATTCGTTTTCCAGGCGTCTCTTCTGGATCTGCCCGGCAAGCTCACGCAGTTTATGTTCCAGATTCAAATAATCAATTGGCTTACATATGTATTCATGTACATTATACTTGATAGCGGTTCGAGCATATTCAAACTGCTGATAGCCGGTCAGCAAAATAATTTCACACGTTTCACCCTGCTCTCGCAGCAAACGAATAAGTTCCAATCCATCCATAGACGGCATCCGAATATCGCACAAGAGAATGTCTGGATGACTTTCTGTTACTTTCCCCAGCGCTTCTACCCCACTTCTCGCTGTACCTGTGATTTCAATCCCCATCTCTTCCCAGGGTAAAATGAAGTTCAGATTCTCCAGAATCGGCAGCTCATCGTCAACCAGCATTGCAGTCAGATTCATCCGGCTTCCTCCTGCTCATATAATGGAATGATGCATCGAATAACTGTGCCGTACCCCGGTGCTGAACATATAAATATGCCATACCCGGCCCCGTATTGAATACGAATTCGATCTGCCACACTTCGTAATCCCAATCCCCTGCGTTCAGTTATAGACGATAATGATTCCGCCCCTTCCGTGAGCATATCCTCCGGCGGATCTTCTGCCATATACTCAAATCGTGCGAGCATTTCCTGGGGAATACCGATCCCATTATCCTCAACACATAACACCAGATGACCCCGTTCTGCATATGCGCTTATCCGCAGTACACCTGGATAGGTGATCCCCTCAAACCCATGTTGAATACTATTTTCCACCAGAGGCTGGAGGGTAAGCTTAAGCAGGATTGAGCTGTATAGATGGGGTGGAATGTCAATCTCATAGGTGAACAAATCACTGAACCTGTACTGTTGAATCTCCAGATAACTTTGCAAATGTCTTATTTCCTCACCCAGCGGAATCTCCTCCTGATCCTGAATGCTAATACGAAGCATATTGCCAAGTCTGGTCACCATCTCGCTTACTTTACGGCCCTCCCCACGCAGCGCTAATCCATTAATGGATTCCAATGTGTTAAACAGAAAATGAGGTTTGATCTGAGCCTGTAGTACACGCAGTTCCGCTTGGGCTTTCTGCTCTTGCTCTGCACGAACACGACGAAATAATCCCCCGATACGATCCAATAGTTCATTGAACCCTTGCGCAAGCAGCTGCATTTCATCGAATCCTTTTCCTTCCACCCTCGCATTAAAATCACCATCATCCACACGACGCATAAACCGTACAAGTACAGCAATGTTACCCGTGATGCGATTCATGAAAAAAAGATTAAAGATCATTGCTGCGAGCAAGCATAATAGAATAATGATGACAGACCAACCTGCAAAGGCATTGGTTTCCGCAGATAAGGCTTCCCATGAAGTCACACTGACGAGACTCCAGTTATAGTTCTTCAGATGATATTGCGAAATGATGCTCTCCTTGCCGTCAAAGACCGTTCTGACACTGCTAAAGCCGGGACCGTACCTGCCGGATTCAGCACCAAGGTTTTGCATGTTCTCACCGTTATAAATACCTGCAGGATCATAAACGATCAGTCCTTCTTCATTAATTAACAGGAACGACGTATCCTGTGCCGAATCGCTGATTTGCAGGTGACGGAAGATCCGGTCGATCTCTCCTTTTTTGATCTGAACAACAAGCACGCCGATATTTTGAAAATAACTGAGTTCTTTGACCAATCTGATTTGGGTGAAGACAGGCTCTACCCCGGTTAATTCGGGATATTCCAGAGGTGCGAGCCATTTAGGCACACCATTAAGTTGCTGAATTTCGTTGAATAAAGGATGCACTTTGAATTGCTGAAAAGGAAGGGCTTGAAAGTTCTCTTTGGTGAAAATGGAGACAATCTGGTTGTTCTCGGAAGAACGCAAATCATATAAAAAGGCATAACTGATGAATGGATAGTTATATAGAAGGGAACGGAAATTGCGCTGGCTGGCATTCAGGGATAACTGATTACCGGTCCCCAGATCCTGCTTGGTCGGATCTTTGGCGTTCAATGCCATTTGGAAAACCGATGTGGCTATCCCGTTGTCGGTCACATTGTTAATCTGCTGAAATACATTCTCGATATTGTAACTAATAGCCTGAAGCGCATATTCGGCCTGTTGATTATATTTTTTCTCAATCGTATGTGATGTGACCAGAAACATGCCAATGCCCAGCGCACACATCGGTACAATGATCAGCAGCAGAAATGCCAAGGCCAGCTTCATTCGCAAGTTCATATCCCGTTCTCCCTATTCACTGGTTCATGGTATTAACCTTTGACACCACCTGCAGTTACTCCTTCTATAATTTTCTCCTGGAGTATAGCGTAGATCACAAGTACAGGTACAACACTGTATACAATACCTGCCGACATCTGGGCATAGTTCATCTGATATTGATCCCGAAACTGGACCATGCCCACTGGCAGCGTGCGCAATTTATCGGTGGATAAGAAATAGTTGGCGAGTAAAAATTCGTTCCAGTTGCCGAGGAAATTAACGATAAAAACGGTAACAATAGCCGGAACCGTAAGAGGTATCACTATTTTAGCAAAGATACCCGGGGCCCTCAAGCCGTCCATAACCGCCGCTTCCTCAATTTCTCCAGGCAGAGATCGCATAAAAGCCGCCAGTATAATAATGGTAAAGGGGATCGCATTCGCCACATAGGGCACAATCAATGCCAGATGTGTATCCAATATGCCCATTTTGCGTACAAGCAGATAGATCGGCAGCATGAGTGCATTGTTGGGAATAAGCATGCCCGCCAGAATCAGGCTGTACAGAAACAGACTCCATTTTCGGTGTCTCATTCGGGTTACGGCAAAAGCAAACATGGCACCGAGTGCAATTGTGCACGCCGAAGACAGAATCGAAATGTACAGGCTGTTCCAGAAATACGTGCCAATCTTTGCATTCACCCATGCCTCCACATAATTGTTAAACTCCCATGTTGTCGGCAGACCGAATGGATTCAAGGCGATCTCATTGTTATCCTGCTTGAAGGACGAGAAAATCACAAATAAAAAGGGAAACAAAATCGCGATTAAATACAACATTAACAACACATGAGGTATACTGCTTTTTATGCTTTTCGCCATCAATATTCCACCTTCTCGCCCCGCCTCGCTACCAGCAGTTGATACACCGCAGTAAGCACAAGCGTCAGAGCAAAGATCAGCACTGCAATGGTATTGCCATAACCATATTTGAAGTTGGTAATCGCATATTTGATCATGTATGTCGCCAGAACCTCGGTGGACCCTGCGGGCCCACCTTTGGTCATGACAATCACGATATCAGCTGCTTTCATGGCTCCTGCAGTGGACAACATGATCACCACTGAAATGATCGGCCGGATCAGCGGCAACGTAATTCGCATTGCACGTTGTACCGCCGTTGCCCCATCGATTGCAGCCGCTTCATCCAAATCACGGGGAATCGCCAGAATGGCCGCCAGCACCATGACAATGTAAAATCCCGTCCACTGCCAGGCGTTGGTCACCAAAATGGACAACATGGCAAATCGGTTATCCGATAACCAGTAGATGGGCTCGATGCCCAGCACATGAAGTATTTTGTTTAACAGTCCAATATTGGGTTCATAGATGAACCCCCACAAGATACCGATAACGGCTGTCGACATGATGGATGGTAAGAAAACAGCCGTTTTATACAGACCTTTCAGCCTTTTCACATTGGCAATCAGAAGCGAAAACAGGACGATTAGGGGTACCTGAATCAGTACCGAAAATCCGATGAAAAAGCCGTTATTCCTTGTGGAAATCCAAAAACGTTCATCGGTCAGCGCCTTCACATAGTTGGATAAACCCACAAAACGTGGCTCAGCCGATACCCCATTCCAACTCGTCAGACTGTAATACAGGGAGCTGCCAATAGGATATAGGAAGAACATCACAAACAGGATTAGGGCTGGCATTACAAACAACGTATAGATTAACGGGCTGCGGAGTGAAGTATTCATGGTCAGCCTCCTTCAGTCACTTCAACGATCGCAGTTTCAGCTTGGATTGATTTATTCCACTGAAGCGTTTGCTTCTTCCTGTACCTTTTGCAGCTCTTCTGCCATTTTCTCTGGCGTGGTCTGCCCACCAATCAACTTCTGGATTTGCAGATTGCTGATCTCTGTCGTCACATCCGCCTGAACGAGTGCATCAAATGCCGGGAACGACGTCTTGGACGCATTAAGAACGGCCACAATTTCTTTCATCAGATCATCGGTAATGCTATCGGTTAACACTTTCTCATCCAGCTTCATGGCAGGCAACACACCATCTTCCACAAGGCCGCGAACCTGCATATCTTCATTGTAGAAATTTTTGATAAAAGCTTTCACTGCTTCCAGCTTCTGCGGGTCATCCGCCACTGCTGCAGAGAATCCGTATCCATTGTTCACATCACGCATCAAAGACGTCTGATCACCTGCTCCGTTCTCTACCGGAGGCATATTGAAGAATCCAACCTTGCCAATGAGCGATTCACCGCTCTGACCTTCCTTGAATACAGATGATTTCCATGTTCCGTCATACATTAATACCGCTTCTCCACTTGTAAATTGCGTGGTGTATTCGGCATACTCGAAGCCCAGCTCACCTTTTTTGAAATAACCCTTATCAACCCATTCCTTATGTTTGGCAAAACCTTGCACAACACCCGGATCGGTCCACTTCGCTTCACCTGTTGCAAACTTTGCGGTAATCTCCGGCCCGGCATATCGGGACCACAGATGGTTGGTTAACATAAGCGGTACCCAGCCCGCCTTGGATGCGGAAGCAAGCGGCACTTTGCCATCAGCCTTGATCTCGGCCAGTATATTGTCCAGTTCAGCCATGGTAGTTGGGGCTTTCCATCCTTTTTGTTCAAAGTACTCTTTATTATAGAAAAAACCTTCGCCTGAACCGCCAATTGGCAGTCCATAGACTTTGCCTTCATACGTAAACGGTTCAAGGGATGTAAACTGGTCTTGAATGCCCAGCTCTTGCAGGATTGGGGTCAGATCAAGCAACATACCTTCCTTGGCATAAACTTTGGAATCCGGGCTACCGAACAGTTCGAATATATCCGGCGGGGTTGCCTGCCGCCATCTCCCCGCGAAGCTTCTCCTTGCGATTCACATCGGATTCGACACCATCCAGCGTAAAGGTCAGATTGGGTATCTCACCCTCCACTTTGTCCACAACATCCTGCAGAATGGCCAATCTTTTTTGTTTGTCAGCCCCCACCTGCGTGTGGCGAAGAAGCATCTCAACCGGTTCCTTACTTGTCTCCTCCACAGGTGTATTGCCTGCGCCCTGCTGTGGCTCGTTACTTGAGCCTGCACATCCCGCCAAAGTCCATGAAGTGATAAGCAATAATGAAAGCAGCAATGTCATTCTTTTTTTCATCTGGTTGACCCTCCTCAAGATATTGAGCATTTGGCTTTACACTCTGATTATAAAAAGCCGGAGCTTACATCGTAAGGATGACAATTCATCAATGGAGGGATAAAATCCTTTACTGGACAAAAAACAGCCCCTGCGAAGTGTATTCGCAAGGACTGCTTGGCTCTTAGTTTCTACGTTATATATAAATGTTGATCACTTACCGGAACAAGCCGCGCCAGCCGTTTCCTGGCGACCTTGTTCGATCAGGCGATACGCCCGCTCCACTTCTTCTTCACTTGGCGAAGGAACACCATCCAGTGGATATACTTTGCCGAGCGCCTCCCATTTATAGATCCCCATCTGATGGTATGGAAGAATTTCGAATTTCTCGACGCCATTTAATGTTCCAATAAATCGTCCGAGGTTAAGCAGATCCTCTTCCTCGTTATGAATGCCAGGAACATACACGTGACGTATCCACATTTTCCGACCTTGCTCCGATAACCACTTGGCCGTTTTCAACGTTCTCTCGTTGGATTTACCTGTCAACTTGATATGTTTCTCATCATCAATATGTTTGAGGTCCAGCAGAACCAGGTCTGTATGATCCAACAGATCGTGAATCCGTTCCGGTTCGTTAAATCCGTTGCTGTCCAGTGTCGTATGCAATCCCCAGCGCCGCTTCACTTCCTTGAAGATTTCGGCTACAAAGTGGGCCTGTAACGTTGGTTCTCCGCCAGATATCGTGAGTCCGCCTCCCGAGCTGCGGTAGTAGGAAAGATACGGCTCAATTTCAGCCAGTACCTCCTCAAGCGTCATTTCTTTTCCACCATCCAGCGCCCATGTATCAGGATTGTGGCAATATTGACATTTGAGTAGACATCCTTGCATAAAAAGCACAAAGCGGATGCCTGGGCCGTCAACCGTCCCGAAAGTTTCGAGTGAATGAATATGTCCTTTAACCATGCTGCCTCTTCCTTTCTGTATCCGCATCCGCTGTGCGTTTAATATGTTTGGAATGCCTTGCTCTAGCAGTCCTCTACTTGCAAATTATTTACATCGAGCCATGGAACGTACGGTTGATGACATCCAACTGTTGTTCACGAGTCAGTTTAATGAAGTTAACGGCATATCCGGATACCCGTACAGTCAGTTGCGGATAGTTTTCCGGGTGATCCATCGCATCAATCAATTGCTGACGATCAAATACGTTAACGTTCAGGTGATGAGCGTTTTGACCGAAGTACCCATCCATCATCGCAGTCAGATTGGATTTACGTGTAGTCTCCTCTTTACCCAATGCTTTTGGCACGATGGAGAAGGTATTGGAAATACCATCAAGACTGTGTTCATAAGGCAATTTGGCTACAGAGCCAAGGGATGCCAGTGCACCTTTTTTATCACGACCATGCATTGGGTTCGCGCCTGGAGCAAATGGTTCACCTGCTTTACGACCATCCGGTGTTGTCCCTGTTTTCTTACCATATACCACGTTGGAAGTGATCGTTAGAACGGATTGTGTTGGAACTGCGTTACGGTAAGCTTTGTGCTTGCGAATCATGCCCATGAAGTTCTCGACCAGTTCAACAGCAATGCTGTCTACGCTGTCTTCATTGTTACCGTAACAAGGAAAGTCTCCTTCGATTTCAAAATCAACAGCGATGCCTTGTTCGTTACGAATTGGTTTTACTTTGGCATATTTGATTGCACTCAGTGAATCTGCTGTAACCGAGAGACCGGCTATACCACAAGCCATCGTACGTACAATGTCACGGTCATGTAATGCCATTTCGATACGCTCATAGCTGTATTTATCGTGCATGTAGTGAATGACGTTGAGGGTGTTCATATACAGTTTCGCCAGCCACTCCATCATTGGTTTGAAGCGTTTCATAACCTCATTGTAATCCAGCACTTCGCTAGTGATGGCAGGATACTCAGGTCCAACTTGTGCTCCGGATTTCTCGTCACGACCACCGTTGATCGCATACAGGAGAGCTTTTGCCAGGTTGGCACGAGCGCCGAAAAATTGCATTTGTTTCCCGATCTTCATCGCCGACACACAGCATGCAATACCGTAATCGTCACCGTAGATTGGACGCATCAGATCATCATTTTCATACTGGATTGAGCTGGTTTCGATAGATACTTTGCTGCAATAATCTTTGAAAGCTTCTGGAAGTTTCGTTGACCAGAGAACAGTCAAGTTCGGTTCTGGTGCAGGACCCAGGTTGTGCAGTGTATGCAGGAAACGGAAGCTGTTTTTGGTTACACGTGTTTCACCATTCACAGACATACCACCGATGGACTCGGTCACCCATGTTGGATCTCCACTGAACAGTTCGTTGTAATCCGGTGTGCGCAAGAATTTGACAATCCGCAGTTTCATTACGAAATGGTCCACCAATTCCTGAGCCTGTTCTTCGGACAGAATGCCTTCTTGCAGGTCACGTTCAATGTAGATATCCAGGAAAGAAGATACACGACCCAGTGACATCGCAGCACCGTTTTGTTCTTTGATCGCAGCGAGATAACCGAAGTACAACCATTGGAATGCTTCTTTTGCTGTAGTCGCTGGCAAGGAAATATCGAACCCGTGCATTTCGCCCAATTGTTTCAATTCTTGCAATGCACGAATCTGTTCAGACAATTCTTCCCGCAGTCGAATGACATCTTCATCAATAACATCAACTTCGAGTGCGTTCAATTCACCTTTTTTGTTACGAATCAGGAAGTCTACCCCGTACAAAGCTACACGACGATAGTCACCGATGATCCGGCCACGGCCGTAAGCATCTGGCAGACCTGTAATAATCCCTGCTTTACGCGCTGCACGCATATCGGAAGTATAAGCATCGAATACACCCTGGTTATGTGTTTTGCGAATGTTTGTAAATATATCAATGACGCCTTGAGGCAATTCGAAGCCATATGCTTCACATGCATCAATCATCATCCGGATTCCGCCTGTTGGTTGAATGGAACGTCTGAATGGAGCATCGGTCTGAACGCCGACAATCTGCTCTTTGGATTGATCCAGATAACCTGGTTGGTGAGAAACAATAGTCGCTGGTGTGTTCACATCAACGTCAAGGACACCGCCGTTATCCCGTTCTTTTTTGGTCAGATCAGATACGATCTCCCACAATTCTTTGGTATTCTGGGTTGCACCTGCTAGGAATGCTTCATCACCGTAATACGGAGACAAGTTGTGTGCCAGAAAATCATTCACATCTACGGATTTGGTCCATGTTCCTTTGGTAAAGTTTCTCCAGCCTGTTTGTTGTTTGACATCTTTTTCAATCACCGACATCTTAATCCCTCCACTAATTTGGATTTCTGGACACATAACATCTTGTTTCATTCGTAGCATTGTGTGCCCAGAGCCGCGATTAATGTGAATTGTTTCACATAAACCGGAACATGTTCTCTCTACTTGGGAACCGGAACCGCGGGATGAATGTTTTTCTTACATTTTCAGTATACGACTTGAGGCTTTCATCATCTGTGATTTTTGTCACAAAGTCAGTGAACTAACTCACTCCACCTGCGCTGTGTCCCATTGAACCCTGTAAATTCACACTTAGCCACTGCGCGGGCAGAACAACTTCCGATCGCTGTTATCCCCGGATTTTTTCAATTTTATTTTTCAAAGGGGAAAATCCGGGGATAAAGGCGAACGCTCCGCTTCTTCAGTTTTTTCTGCCCTCTTCGTTATTGTGTGAACATCTGGGTCAAACGACCTCATCACGGATTCCGTGTAATCTCTTTAGGACCATTGCTCCGTTAAACTCGGAGCAAACAAGGACTTAGGACCATTTCCTGAAAAACAGGTGCTTCGCTCTTCTGTTTTTCTGCCCTCTTCGTTATTGTGTGAACATCTGACTCAAACAGCCACCTCACGAATTCCATTACTACCTCTTTAGAACCCTTTTGCTCCTCTATGCTCGGAGCAAATCAAATCTTAGAATAAAACCTGAAAAACAGGTGCTTCGCTCTTCTGTTTTTCTGCCCTCTCGTTATTGTGTGAAAGATGGCAATCGGGGCTCCCCTCTCGGGGAACCCTGATCTTCTTGCCGTAAGTCACGCTTCGTTCTAGATTTGTTATTCAAACTTTCCGTAGAAAGCGTTGCGGTATACATCAGCCAGTTCAGTTACCAACGGCAACTTCGGATTGGCAGTTGTACATTGGTCTTCGAAGGCACGGTCAGCCAGATAATCTACATGTGCTTCAAAGTCTTTGGCATCAAATCCGATTTCCTGGAACGATTCTTCAATGCCCAATGTTTTGTTCAGTTTGCGAATGGCATTGATAAGACTGGTTACGCCTTCTTCTGTTGTACGTGCAGGCAATCCCAGAATCCGGGCAATTTCGGCATACCGCTCATCCGCTACAAAGTGTGAATATTTCGGGAACGATGCAAATTTGGTCGGTTTTTTCGCGTTGTAACGAATGACGTGTGGCATCAGGATCGCATTGGTGCGTCCGTGTGCGGTGTGGTACTGACCGCCCCATTTATGCGCCAAGCTGTGGTTAATGCCCAGGAATGCGTTGGCAAACGCCATACCGGCAATGGTGGAAGCATTATGCATTTTCTCACGTGCCAGTTTATCTCCTTGCAGCGCAGATTGCTCCAGGTATTGGAATACCAGCTGGATTGCTTTGATCGCAAGTCCATCCGTGTAATCATTGGCCATAACAGATACATAAGCTTCAATCGCATGCGTCAGTACGTCCATACCTGTATCGGCAACGGCTGTTCTAGGCAGGGAGTATACGAACTCCGGATCAACAATCGCTACGTCTGGTGTCAGCTCATAGTCGGCCAATGGATATTTGGTGTTACCTTGATTTTTATCTGTGATAACCGCGAACGATGTCACTTCAGAACCTGTACCGGATGTGGTTGGAATCGCTACAAATTTCGCTTTTACGCCGAGACGTGGATATTTGTAGATCCGTTTGCGGATATCCATGAATTTTTGTTTCAGATCGTTGAAGTCCGTGTCCGGATATTCATAGAACAACCACATAGCTTTCGCAGCATCCATCGGTGATCCACCGCCGAGTGCGATAATGCAGTCTGGTTGAAAGCGTCGCATCATTTCGGTTCCGCGATCTACTGTTGTTGTGGATGGATCTGGCTCAACATCGGAGAATACTTCGATTGCTACTGGCATTTGGCGTTGACGCAGATAGTGTTCTACCTTTTCAACATATCCAAGCTTAACCATCATTGCATCCGTAATAATGGCCACACGTGTGATGTCAGGCATTTTGGCAAGATACTGTGTTGCCCCTTTTTCGAAGTAGACTTTGTTCGGCACTTTGAACCATTGCATATTCACGGTACGACGAGCCACCCTTTTCACATTGATTAAGTTCACAGCGGTTACGTTGGAAGAAGTCGAGTTACGTCCGTATGATCCGCATCCCAGTGTCAATGACGGCATGTTTGTGTTGTAGATATCCCCGATGGCACCGTGTGTGGATGGTGAGTTCACAATAATCCGTCCAGTTTGCAGACGATCTGCGAATTTGCCAATCACTTCTTCATTTGTGGAGTGGATAACCGAGGAGTGACCCATGCCGCCAAAAGCAACCACTTCTGCTGCACGCTCAATGCCCTCTGCTGCCGTTTTAACTTTGTAACAAGCGAGTACCGGACTTAATTTTTCAGCCGACAATGGGAATTTCGTACCTACTCCTTCAATCTCTGCCACGAGAATTTTGGTGCCTGCTGGAACTTCAATTCCGCACAACTTCGCAATGCTCACCGCAGATTGACCAACAATCGCCGGGTTCACCGCACATTTCTCGGCATTAATTGCACCTGCGGTCAATTTTGCTGCTTCATCTTTGTTAACAAAGTAACAGCCATTTGCAATCATTTTTTTCTTCACTTGATCAAAGATCGGTTCTTCAATGATTACCGCTTGTTCAGAAGCACAGATCATGCCGTTATCGAAAGACTTGGATAGGATCAAATCCGTCACTGCCTGATTGATATCTGCGCTTTTCTCGATAAAGCAAGGTACGTTACCCGGTCCTACGCCCAGTGCAGGTTTACCACAGCTGTACGCTGCACGTACCATGCCTGATCCGCCTGTTGCCAGAATGAGAGCCACATCATTGTGATTCATCAGTTCGTTTGTACGATCCATGGAAGGATCATCAATCCATTGAATACAATCTGCTGGTGCACCATGTTTCACAGCCGCTTCCAGCAGGATTTTAGCAGCTTCCCGGCTACAATTCTGTGCAGATGGGTGGAAACCAAAGATGATCGGGTTACGCGTCTTGATGGAAATCAATGCTTTAAACATCGTCGTTGATGTTGGGTTCGTGACCGGTGTAATCCCCATAATAATGCCGACCGGCTCCGCAATTTTCTGGAAGCTCTCATACTCGTTATCTTCAATCACACCTACGGTTTTGTCATACTTGATGCTGTGGTACACATATTCTGTTGCAAATATATTTTTGGTGATTTTATCCTCATACACTCCGCGGCCCGTTTCTTCTACGGCCATCTTGGCGAGCATCATGTGTTTATCCAGACCCGCAAGCGCCATCGCTTGCACAATCCGGTCAATCTGCTTCTGGTCCATCTTCATGAATGCGGCGTGTGCTTTATTCGCTTTGTCGATTAACGTTTGAATATACTGACCTGCTGTCGGTTCTTTTGCTGGGGCGACTTCGTTCTTTACAGCCATCTCCCTCATCCTCCTAAAGGTTCGTATTAGTTTGTCTCTCTCGTTTACATTCACATCGTAACATGACAATAAACTTAATTATGTGATTTTTTTCACAAAGTATAACAAATTTAATTTAAGTTTTGTAGTGTCCTTCATACGACCATTTTCACTTCCTATTTAAAATATAGGGCTGTAGAATTCATCCTCTCCATTAAAAGTGAATTTTATCACAATGTTTGAAATTTCGTCATTTTTGCCCCCTTTCCTTCCCCCTCAAACGGTAAGATTAGGTATATACTGAACTTAAAAATTGAACCACCGCAATTTGTACCGTCCTTCCTCCCGGCCGAGATGACCCTGATCAGGACGGCAACGGTTTGCGGCGAACCTCGGAGGCTACTGCTTACTACAGAAGGTCGTCCGATGGACATAAAGGGGAGATAGACTTATGACAGAACTAACAACTGTACTGGAAAAGCGCGGTAATACTAACTGTTTCTCGGAAGCGAATTTCAACCATTTGCTGGTTACCATGAAAGATAGAACCTATCCGGAAGGTACACATCTGTACTGGGAAGGCGACATCTCTGACAAACTTTATTATATGAAACGGGGTCGTGCCCAGATCACCAAATCCACGGATGAAGGCAAGGAACTGATCATGTACATGTATCAATCCGGTGATATGATTGGGCAGGCTGATCCCTTTTTCGGCTCTAAACACAGCTTCTCAGCGGAAGTGCTGGAGGATAGTGAGATCGGTGTACTGGAGCATAAAGACCTGGAGATGTTAATCTGCCAGCATTGTGACTTTGCGATCGACTTTATGAAATGGATGGGCATCCACCACCGTTTGACACAGACCAAGTTCCGGGATCTCATGTTATATGGCAAACCAGGTGCACTCTGCTCCACCCTTATTCGGTTGTCGAATTCGTATGGTGAGCCTCATGGAGAGCATGTCATTATACACAAAAAAATTACCCACACGGACCTATCCAATATGATTGGAGCCACTCGTGAAAGTGTAAACCGCATGTTAAGCGACCTGCGTAAGAAAGATGGGATTGAATATGACAATGGCATGATTGTTATCAAAGATCTGAAGATGCTGCAAGGGATCTGTCACTGTGAGCTTTGCCCGAACGAGATCTGTCGTATTTAACATTTGGCTATGCTAATCGGATATTACTTATATATTTAATGAAAAAAAGCCCAGTTCTCTAAAAAGAGATTGGGCTTCTTGGTATACTTAGGATGCATTGGTCAATTCAAGCTTTACCGCATCACGTGGATTCAATTTCATGTCCAGACCATTTTCCATTAATTCTTTGTCATTTACCATAATGACCCATCGCTCATTCATACGAGGCGTAACATTCTCGACCGAAACGACAAATTTGTTATTCTCCGACATTCTTACAATGCCGCTGGACTTCAACACATCGCGAACTGTGCACTCTTGAACGTAGACGCCGGCATATTGACGATTAAGGGTTGGCATAATGTTTCCACCGCTAACCTTGAGTAACGTTGTCTGATATGCAACGCCATCCCCCCCACTGTCAGCGGCTTTCACGTAAATGATCACTTCATCTTTGGCATGAAGTTCCATGTCCCAATCTTCCTGCTCAATATCCTTGCCATTCAATTTGACAGCCCAGCTAAGCGAAGAATCCAGAGAAACTTCACCGACGGATTGAATCCGTTTGCCATCTGCCGTAAAATCGACCAGTCCGCTATTGAGTAATGCTTTTTTGAGTGTCAAACCCTCACTAAAATCTCGCTTAATGGACTTTGTTGCATCAGGCAAAAACGTACTGCCATCTACAGCCACTGTGATTGTATTCGCTGTTTCTGTCTCTTTGACAATTGGCTGCTCAGAAGGCTGTGTCTCACTACAACCAGCCAAGATCGCCAGTAGGAGCAAACATACACCTATGTAACCGGGGATTTTCTTCATCATGTAGGTAACACCACCCTGCGTAAAATCATTCACCCTGTTGTCCATAACCTCTATTATGGCACAACCCTCGGCAAAAAAAAGTGTCAAAGCCGTTACTTTTATAGGGTACCGCCTCCAAATAAGGCTTGTACAAGAAAGAGAGCCTGCACACAGGCTCTCCAATCTAAAGCATTTTTATGTTCTCATTGGTTACGTTATCACTGGACACTAGCCTGCATATATGTCCGTCCTCCATCGCCATCTTTCAGATATGGATTAAGCCCGAAAAACTGCTCCTCAGATACGTATACACCTGTCAGCAATCGCCCTTCAAGCAATCCACCGTCCACCTGCACGCAGCATGAAGGTGCGTCTACATACTCCTGATACAACGGAATCTGCCCATATTGTTGATGTACCTTGAACACCTTCCCTTGCTCATGCAAAGGTCGTTCCGAAAAATAGGTAGGCACAATATAACGGGCAATGACATCCAGTTCCTGCACGCTGTAAAAGGGTTCATCACCAAGCCATGGTGCAAACATTCGAATCTTCTCATATTGTGACCAAACAACCGCCTGAATCAGCATTTCTGCCTGAACCAGCCGACCTTCTCCCACATCCAGAACCAACCGCTTACCATGGATGGTTTCTTCCATCTGAGAAGTCGTTGAATCAGGTTGTCCCAGCTCACATCCGATACACTTCCAGCCCCTGGACGTTTGAATCCATTTTTGCAGCACCGCCGGAGCTAATCTCGGACCATCGCTGTTCACAGAATGCGTATTCACTTCGGCAAGATCATCCTTAATTGAACGGGAATATGCTGTGCGCTTGAACAACTCCGCAGCTTTTTTATAAATTAGATGGACCTGAATGGATGCGCTCTCAAGTTCTGCAATATCTTCTTTGCCGTAGCGTACTTCACGGGATAAGCTTTCTTCTCTCATGACAAGTGGGCCTCCTTCGCTCCGGCCGTCTGTGGCCATTTTCTATAGATTATACTACAACTCATGACAACATGTGCATAGCCCAGGAGAAAAACGCCGATCCACCTAATACTTAAGACAAAAACCCCTGATTTCCACGGAAATCAGGAGTCTATGTCATTCATGTAACAAAAGTGGGTGATGCTTATACGTTAGTCAACCCACTGCTCAGCCCAGTCTTGAATTTGATTCATGACGGGCTGGAGCGCTCTACCTTTCTCCGTCAGTTCATATTCAATACGAACTGGCGTCTCGGGATAGACGTGACGAACCAGAATACCTTCACTCTCCAGATCTTTCATCCGTTCGGATAACATCTTATCACTCATGGATGGAATCAGATTGGAGATATCCTTGAATCGCTTCGAACCACTCATCAACGTTTGAATAATTAAACCATTCCAGCGCTTGCCCAAAAAAGAAAACGCCGTCTCAAAACGCGGACACATCCGCAAGTCTTGACCTTCCACATTAATCACCTCTTTAGAGATCACTCAAACCAACTTACATTTTGTTAGTATATTTCATAATAACATATTTAAGCTTCAAAGAAAACGCCTGCAACTAAAAAGTTTAAATTTTAGAAGCATAACATCCAAAATGGATCATACATCCCAGTATACATTACACGCTACGTCGTAACCATGGGAAATATCGTATAACTTCCCCATAGTACTATCTTACCCAAAAAGAACCCAACTGCCACAGTCATCAATGACTCGGAGAAGGGTTCTTTTTGAATAAAACTTATATAATTTCCATTTCACGATTGAGTTAGTGAATTAGACCAGCACGCCACCAAATGGTCTTACAGGTTCGCTCTTGCCAAATTCCGGCTTAAAACTGCGGGCAGGATATGCCCATTTCACTGCGTTGCTGATTACTCTTAATATTTCCGGCTTGTAATAGGTCGGATACGTCTCATGACCTGGTCGGAAATAAAAGATTTTACCTTCACCACGCCGGAACGTACATCCGCTCCGGAATACTTCCCCACCTTGGAAGTTGCTTACAAACACCAGTTCATCCGGTACTGGAATATCGAAGAATTCACCGTACATCTCTTCTTTTTCCAATACAATCTTGCCTTCGATGCCATCCGCAATCGGATGAGATGGGTTAACACACCATACAATTTCCTGCTCGTCAGCTACACGCCACTTCAGATCGCAGCTGGTTCCCATCAGTGCTTTGAATGGTTTGGAGAAATGACCTGAATGGAGCACAATCATCCCCATCCCGTTCAGCACTCGCTGCGCGACCTTCTGTGAGATCTCATCGCTTACGCGATCATGTGCCATATGTCCCCACCATATGAGCACATCTGTGGAATTCAGCACTTCATCACTTAATCCGTGTTCAGGCTGATCCAGTGTAGCTGTACGAATAGCAAAGCCTTCGCCGCCAAGTCCGTCAGCCAGTGCTCGATGCAGACCATCCGGGTAGACTTCCCTTACTTCATCGTGAATTTTCTCATGGACAAATTCATTCCAAATGGTGACGTTGATCATATTCAATTTCCCCCTAGTGTAGCTCTAAACCCACCACATATCGCCCAGCGGTTCTTCGATTAATACTTGCTGGAGATTTTGCACAGCTTTAGAGAATCCTTCTTCAACCGACATGAGACCGTCTTCGTGCTCAATACTTACTACATAATCATATCCGACCAGACGCAAGGCACTCATAATGTCTGCCCATGTCTTGTTATCATGTCCATAACCAACCGAGCGGAACTGCCAAGCCCGATCCAGCATATTGGTATAGTCCTGCATATCCGTTACACCGTGTTTGTTCACGTTTACCGGATCAATTGTTGTATCTTTTGCATGGAAGTGATGGATGGCTCCTTCACGTCCCAAGATGTGAATTGCCTGAACCGGATCAATACCTTGCCACCACATGTGACTTGGGTCAAGATTGGCTCCGATCACTTCACCGGCTGCTTCACGGAGTCTAAGCAATGTTGCTGGAGTATGAACGGAGAATCCACCGTGCAGCTCCAATCCAACTTTTACTTTACGATCTGCTGCAAATTTACCCCACTCTGTCCAGTAAGGGATAACTTTGTTCTCCCACTGCCACTTCAGGATCTCCTGGAAGTCATTTGGCCATGGTGCAACAGGCCAGTTCGGATATTTGGCATCCTCATGGTCTCCCGGACAACCGGAGAAAGTATTCACTACAGGTACTTCCAGCTTCTCAGCAAGTTCTACCGTTTTAACAAAATCATCGTGAAATCCTTTGGCAATATCCTTTTGTGGATGTAGCGGGTTACCGTGACAGCTAAGTGCACTGATCGTCAAACCACGTGATTCCACTGCATTTTTGAAGTTTTTCAATGCTGTAGGATTGCTTAACAACTCATCTGGCTTACAATGTGCATTGCCTGGATGTCCGCCTGTTCCGATCTCTACTGCTTTTAATCCCTTGGATGCTACATAATCAAGAGCATCCTCCAATTTACGTCCTCCGAATAGTACCAAAAATACGCCGAGTTTCAAGTGCGATTCCTCCCTGGATTAGATATCGTATGATTGCTGAATTCATGAATATTGAACTACAATTACCGTTCAGATCACATGCCTGTTTGATTAGTGTGGAAAATCGAGAGTGTTTCTATCCTGAAATTGAACGTAAGAATACTGGTTATTCTGCTTCACTCGTAAGAGCACAAGCTTCGAACACTTTTTACTCAGACTAGTGGGATTCCACGGTTTCAATTTCAGTTTGAACTGTGCGAGTTACTGCAAAAGAATCATAGCTGCTTTCCAGATGTATATGCTTGCCTTCAAGTGAAGAACGCTGGAATGAATGCATGGCTTCCAGTACGTGATAAGCAAGCTTGCCACTGGCTTTGTGTTCCCGTCCGGCACGAATGGATTCGACCATTTCGGTTACGCCGATGCCTCGTTCGTTTTGTCCACTTTCGAAGACTGGTTTGACCGTCTCCCAAGTGTCTTGACCGTATCTGCGAACCTTCACTTCCCCGTTAAAATAATTGGGGTCCGGTACACTAAGCGTACCTTCTGTACCATAGATTTCAATACGTGGCAGATCCGAAGCTCCGCGAATATCGAAACTGGTGATCATGGTTGCAATGGCACCTTCTGCAAAATCAATGGTTCCTGCCAAGTGGGTAGGCGTCTCTACTTGCAGTGCTGTACCTTCCTTCGGCCCAGAGCCAATCTTGCGATCTGCAATCTGTATGCCTGCCGAGGCACTGATTCTGCGTATCGGTCCAAGCAGCGTAATCAGAGCGGTCAGGTAGTAAGGTCCCATATCAAACATGGGTCCGCCGCCTGCAACATAAAAGAACTCCGGATTAGGATGCCAAGCTTCTGGTCCTCCACCCATAAAGAATGAAGTCGCTGCAACCGGCTTACCAATCAGCCCATCCTCAATGGCTTTACGAGCTGTCTGTACCCCTGAACCAAGGAAGGTGTCCGGTGCAGAACCAACATACAAACCCTTTTCCTCAGCCAACTCAACAACCTTGCGACCATCCTCAAGAGAAATTGCCAGCGGCTTCTCGGCATACACATGTTTGCCTGCTTCGAGTGCAGCCAGATCGGTCATCGCGTGACTGCCAGGAACCGTAAGGTTCAACACAAGTTCAATTTCGTTATTTTGCAGCAACTCATCTACATTGTAAACGTTTGCGATATTAAATTCATCTGCCCGTTCCTGAGCGCGTTCACGAATCAAATCCGCAACAGCCACGACTTCAATGATCGGGTTGTTTTTGAGATTTTCCAAGTAGATGGCGCTGATGTTACCACACCCGATGATGCCTGCTTTCATTTTCTCCACTGTGACGTTCATCTCCTTACGCATGGTGAAAATCTGCGTTTGAATGGTTGAGATACATATGTTTTGTTGGATGTTTCCTGTTCCTTAAATCTAATACTATGGTATTCCGTTTCAGCTTCAATTAAAATGAATAATATGATTGAAACATGAACTATCTGGTCATAATTTTCAAATTGCAAGGAGTATGCCCATGCCGACAGATCAAACCTGCCAAGTTCTTACAGCAGGCTTTTCATTTCATCGTAAACCCTACGCTATGGTGCAGCCTGAAGGGGTGAAGAACTACCTGTTAAGACTGCAAACAGACGGACGTTGCCGTGCACGCATAGACGGGGACATGTCCCTGGTGGATGCGGGCGATCTGCTTCTTTTTGATCCTGACGAGCCCTATGAGCTGAGAATAGACAATGAAACCAATCCGATGGGAGAACGACTGGTAGAGAGTGGCGACTATCACATCTTCTTTAATGGTTCCTGGGTGGATGAGTGGTGGAAACGTCACAAACGGCCGATCCGAATCAAAGTCGAACTGACGGAAAGCCTCTTGGTCCTGTTTCGACAGCTCGTACTGGAGCAGCGCCGCATCTCCAATCCTTATCCGGAGATTTCAAGTTATTATATGCGAATTTTATGTCTCGAAGTGGATCGTCTGCTCGCGGAGCATCCAACGATAACCAACACCAATTATGTGGCTTATGAGATCAAGAATTACATTGAAGAAAACGCTTCCTCTTTATTCAAGCTGGATGATGTGGCAACACATATTGGCATCAGTGTCTCACGGGGTGTACATCTCTTCAAAGAAGCGTTTGGCAAAAGCATCATGCAATACACGCTTGACGTACGGCTGAATATGGCCAGGGAACGGATTATTTTCAGTCCAATGACCCTGGAGCAAGTGTCTGAGTCTTCCGGCTTTAACAACTATACCTATTTTCATCGGGTATTCCGTTCCCGGTTCGGCATGTCGCCGAAGGAATTCCGCGTCATTCACCGGGAACAGATGTAATCATACCAGTATACGTAAGTTGAACTTATTTGCGCGCGGCTATGGCCTCGGATACAACCATCGCCAGATCTTCATTGCCAAACATGGACAACACGCCAAGTACAGTATCATCCGGGATCTCACCGGCTTCCTCCTTGGATACAATCAGCTTCTGCACCTGCTGCAAACGCTCGTTGCTCTGCTGATTCGGGTAGGCTTGCCGGTACATCTCTTCCGGGTCCAAACCATTATTGACACACCACTGTGCAAATACGAGGATCATCATCTCTTCTTCCTGTTTATAGGTTTCTATAACAGCTTCCTCGATCTGTTTATTACGTTCCTTTTCATATTCATCCATGACTTGTATTCCTCCGTATGTGTATTCTGCAATTATTTGCGAATCAATTGTTCAGCCAGTTCATGACTGTCCATGACATGACTTGCACTGATCAGGCAATCATCAGGTGAGTCCAGACAAGCCAGGAAATTGTCAACTGCTCCGCTAAAACCTCTGCGTGTTAACACGGTGTCCCAGCTCCCGAACGTTTCTTTGGTTTCCAGACTCCCCTGTTCCATGTAGCTGATCGTCTCCATGTTTACCACTTCAACAGATCGTCCACCACCATGCAATTCGATCTTCTCCAGATCTGCCCCAGCTTCACGCACCATATCGAATCGACCGTAGGCTGTTCTGCCCAGCTTGGCCGTTCCGGTTGCATGCAGCAGTCTGTCCAGATCATTCTTCCGAATCCATTGATGAAGTAACTCCACATTATGATCCGAGTACCACAACATCAGGTCCAGGATATGGATGAGATCATCATAGATGGTTTCTGCCGCAGGACGATCCTGAATGCCTGTACGATGTTTGGTCACTGTCAAGGATTCAAAGCCTTTTCCACCCTGCATCCATTCTTTGGCTTTTTGGTACATCGGTGCGAATCTGCGGTTGAAGCCCACTGCCAGCAACAGCCCTTGTGCCTCGGCAAAAGCAGTCATCTCTTCCGACTCCCGAATCGTATAGGATAACGGCTTGTCTACGTACACGGCTAATCCCTGTTCCAGACATTGCATGACAATATCAAAGTGTGCTTCCGTTGCTGTATGTACAAACACCGCATCCAGATCCCAGGACAACAGTTCTTTCAGATCCGTTGTTCCCCGTTCTAATCTATACGCCTTTTGAACGGCTTTGACCGGCTCCGGAGATCGGTTCATAATGCCTACAATCTCCACGTTCGGATGAGCTGTTAACAGCGGCAAATATACTTTACGTGCAATATCGCCGAGGCCGATAATTGCAACTCGTTTACGTTGGGTTGTTTCCATGATGATCATTCCACCTTCAGTTTGGTTCTATATTTCCACGTCCTATAGTGTAACCCTTCAGACAGCAACTTGCCAGTGATTGCAGCAGACTTCGCACGAATTGTTCAGACAATGGGCGAACGTGGTAAACTTAGGAGGAACAGCAGTACAGATCGGGACACGACCAGACCTGCCTGATCTGAAAGGAGCGTTTGGGATTTTGCGAAAATGGTTATGGCTTCTGTTATATGTTTTACTTGCAGGAGTCACGTTTATTTACAGATATGAACTGCTGGCCTGGACCGATCTTCATCAGTCCATTCCGCTGTTACTCGCCATGGCAACATTGTTTGCTCTTGTGCCTGTCATTCCTTATAAGTTTGTTATTATCGCCTTTGGTTACAGTTACGGTACCACCACGGCAGCCTGGATATGCTGGCTTGGCACCACACTTGCAGCCATGCTCGTTTATGGCGGAGCAAGAACCATCTTCAGACATCAGGCGAGATCGTACCTCGAACGCATTCGGGGTCTTAACCGTTTTACCACATGGATGGAAGCACATCCGTTCATGGGTGTCATGTCGATGCGACTGTTGCCGATCGTGCCTCAGATGGCCGTTAATATTTACGCAGGTATAACGTACACGCCATTCTGGGTCTTCATGGTTGCCACGGCCATTGGCAAATTGCCAGCGATTTTTGTTTTTGCCTATGCAGGTGCACAGGCTGAAACGTCCATCTGGCTGAGCCTGGCCATCCTTGCCGGATATCTGGTGCTCATGGCCATTGTATTGCTCTTATTTCGCTTTCGGTCACGCAACAAAGCCTGAATTCAGAATTCGCAAACCGTTCAGATTCAGCTTGTTTTCATTCCGGCTTGGTTGGCTTGCCAATTCAGGATATAATAGAAGAGCAAGCCTAATGCTTGTGTAACAAGTTTTAATAAAACGGTAGATTGCTGGAGCTCGAACACGAGCGCTAAATCTTCATCAGAAATGGAGTGACTATAGCATGGAACAACATTCAAGTGAGTTAGCAACTTTTGCAGGCGGATGCTTCTGGTGTATGGTGTCCCCCTTTGAAGAACTGCCCGGTATTCATAAGATCGTATCGGGTTATACAGGAGGACATACCGAGAATCCAACATATGAAGAGGTCTGCTCGGAGACAACAGGACATGTAGAGGCTGTACAAATTACGTTTGACCCTGCCATCTTCCCTTATAAGAAACTGGTTGAACTGTTCTGGCAGCAGATTGATCCTACGGATACAGGCGGGCAATTCCATGACCGTGGATCCTCCTATCAGACGGCCATCTTCTATCACAGCGAAGAACAGCGCCAGATTGCGGAAGCTTCCAAAGCGGAGCTGGGACAAAGCGGACGTTTTGACAAACCAATCTTCACTCCCATTTTGCCAGCCAAACCGTTCTATGAAGCGGAAGAACATCATCAAAATTATCACCGGAAGAACCCTGCCCATTACAAACGCTACAGCAAAGGTTCTGGACGTGTAGATTTCATCGAACGTAACTGGTCCGGTAATGTGGACAAAGACGGGCTGAAAGAGCGTCTGACGCCGCTTCAATATGAAGTTACGCAGAACAGCGCAACCGAGCCTGCATTCCATAACGAATTCTGGGATCACCACGGTGATGGTATCTATGTGGACATCGTATCTGGCGAGCCATTGTTCAGTTCTACCGACAAATACGATTCCGGCTGCGGCTGGCCGAGCTTCACACGTCCATTGCGTGACCACAACGTGAAGGAAAAAACCGATCTCAGCCACTTCATGATTCGTACGGAAGTGAGAAGTCGTGAGGGTGATTCCCATCTGGGTCACCTGTTCAACGATGGTCCTGCCGAAGCAGGTGGAATGCGTTATTGCATCAACTCTGCGGCACTTCGTTTTGTACCCAAAGAAGACTTGCAAAAAGAAGGATACGGTGAGTACGCCCGTCCTTTTCCAATAAGTTATAATACAAATACAAAAAGAGCAGTGGGATGATCCCGCTGCTTTTTTGTTGTACGTTTTTGTTTTTAATAGACGAACTATTGTTACACGAGAATGCATTGATTTAGGTTTGGCTCGAAGAAATTTCCGAATTCAATTGGCTGGCAGAAGCCGTCTGATCATTATGAAATTGAATTCGCATCGCTGGAACAATACCCATGATCATCACGGTAACCGAGATTGCGTAGACGATAAAAATGGATGTGCTGTTCATCAGTACACCTGCCATGGAAGATCCAAGAAGCATGCTTCCTATGAATAAAGGTGTGATGGTGCCATTCACTCTCCCGATCAAGTGCTCATCAATACGGGTGACCAAGTACGTGGAGATGATGACGTTGATGAATGCCAAACTGATTGAGCTTAAGAAGCTGATCAAAAGGGTCAGCCAGAACCAACTGGATAACACTTCCCCCATCGTGGCTACAGCCAGACACAGCACACCTACGATTAGAGTTAAAGTCTGATTCAACTTGCTACTTACAGCAGCCGCAATCCCTCCTCCAATCAATAAACCTATTCCAGATGCACCTGACAAAAACTGTAACGACGTTGCTTCAAGTCCCAGACGTTCGGTGATCAGAAATATTCCAAGTGGGCTGATGAGACCCGCAGAAAGCCCTATACAGATGAATACCAGACTAAGCATTTTTAACGAGCGAGATCGAGCAACATATTGCCAGCCCTCTTTGATATCCGCTAATAATGAGGTATTTGTTTCCCGCTGAGTGGCGTCTTTAGGCAGAAATGTGAGTAGAAGCGCAGAGGTGAGGAATAGAATGAGTAATGCGTACATGGATGCCTGAATTCCCATTGCAGTGTATATAAACGTTCCGACGATTGGTCCGAGAATTAAAAACAACGATTGACCACTCTGTGTAATAGCAATTGCAGATTGCAAATGTTCTCCCTTTACATTTCGCCTCACAATCTTTAGAGAGGATGGTTGCGAAAACTGGCTAACGATAGAGGATACAAACGTGGCTACGTATAGAATCTGCCAATACCCGGAAGATAAAACGCCAATAATCATGACAATAGACAACGCACTCAGAATATCTCCCAGTATCATTGTACGTTTGGGATTCCAGCGATCAGCAAGTGCACCGCCAATGATGGAGAAAACAAAAATCGGGGCATATTCAAGTACGGTAATCAGCGAGACGGCTATTGGACTCCCCTGAGTTCGATCCATTACATAATAGAGGATCGCCATATTTCGGATCCATATCGCCAGATTTTGCAGCAGATCAGACCCTGTAACGATTAAAAAAGCTTTGTTTCTGAACAATGTGTTCATTCTCCATCTCCTTTTTTAAAACCGACTGTCCGGTTTATTAATATTTAAAAAGAAAAACTGACGTTACATCAGCTTTTCATGGTTAACGTTGTTGAATGCCTGCTAGCAAACTGGCCATGCCTTTGTGGTAAATACGACGAATATCCGCCAAGTCCTTCTCGTAATAGAGTGTAGTCAATCCGCTAAACAGACCGTAGATAATGTGCATTACATCCTGTGGATCATCCGTCTTTAACTCCCCATCTTCCATCCCTTTAGTAATAATGGACTCGTATGTCGCATATGGAATTCGGATCAGGGAAAGCATCTCATCGAGCATCTCCTGACTAACGACCTGACCTGAGACAAACTCGTTAATGGCGTGATTCAGCGGGTTAGCCAAATCATCCACGTAATGGTCAGCAAGTCCGTACAGTTTATCTACAGCTGTCTCATACCTGGATTCTTTCTCTAGCCAAGCATCCATCCAATCTTCATTATTAAGCTTGATTAGATACATGAATAACTCTTCTTTGCTTTTGAAATGATAATAGATACTGCCTTTACTCCGATTGTTAATCGTACATATGTCTTCCATGGAAGTTGCACTATATCCCTTTTGGGCAAACAGTTCCTTGGTATTACGTGCAATGTCTTTTTTAATCTGGGCAACATCTTTTCTTCGTTTGACTTCGATTGGAAAAACCTCCATAAACTAAACCGACTATTCGGTCTAATAGTATCACAGCACAAATACCTCGTCAATTCAATTTGCACTGGCACCCTCTCATTTACTGCTTCAAAAGATATACAAGAGAGTGCCTGGCTACAATTCACGAAAGAATTCGTCACATCATACTTACGATCCAACCGATCCAATACGCAAATGGAATTAATAACAACTGTGCCAACAGAGTTCCGAATAGACGGGATACGAGCATGCAGCCATAAATCTGATTCATGCGATCCAAACGGATCTCGCCACGTAATGATCGGTCACTGAGCAAGGAAATCCGCGGATCAATCAGGATGGTTAACAAAATAGTCGCTATTCCGTTAATTAACCCGGTTGATTGGGATGCAGCTACAGCCTGCCCTGGGTAAAGGTACGCTGCGTATAAACTGGACAGGACACCTGTGGTATAGATTGCGGTTACCGCTACATTAAGCAACATTAACCGTCTTGGCATCCCATGTTGTACCAATCGTTTGGCCATCTTCCAGGATGGCGGGGTGATGTAATACGTTGCATTTCTAATCTTGCTTCGCTTCAGCATACCGCGAACCATTGCTGGGATAGAACCGGCTGCTTCAAAATGTACAACCATTCTCGACGAGAGCTTCACCATGGTTGGAAAACACAATATGGCTAATGCCGTTCCAATCGTTGCCGCACCCATTAACCAGTGCAGCTGTGCTGCAAAGTGTGGATTGGCTCCACGTGTTGCGGTATCCACCAGATTACCTACCATTGGACCCTGGGCCATATTCGAGGTTCGAGAAACCAACAGCAAGATACCTGCCAAAGAAATGGCAAGCGCAATTCTGCGAGTGCGTAGCCCACCAAGGCGCAGCGCATAGGACAAGCTATCTGCGGCATGAATCAGCATGGTGAACAGCATAGGGATTGCCAGGCTAAGACTAAACATATGTATGTACTCCTTTATATTCCTTTTGTTGAACTTATTTCTTTCATGGACAGCATTATACTCCTCTGTCTTGCAAAAGTATAGGAACGAGATCCTTCTGGGTCATCGGTAAATGCACTTACGACCTCGGATGTTCATCGTTTATCCTCCCCCTCACAGGGTAATATACAACTAATCCATTATTGTACAGGAGGGGTTCATATGCCTTGGAACAAACAGGATTATCCGGTATCCATGAAGAACCTGGAACCACGTGTCAGACATAAAGCAATTGAGATTGCCAATGCTCTGCTCGATGACGGGTATGAGGAAGGACGCTCGATTGCCATAGCGACAGCTAAGGCGGAAGAATGGGATGAAAATCATCCCGCACCGGAAAGTTCGAAATCGGACTCCACATCTTCTTCCGATCATTCCGACCACAAAAAGTCGACTTCCACGGAACGTCGTCATTCCGAGCCCGTTTCTTCGTCCAAAAGTCATGATAACATCCATGTAGTACCTACCGACTCCGGTTGGGCGATCAAAGAAGAAGGAAAGTCTACCTATCTGTCCACATTTGATACTAAGGCAGAAGCTGTAGATAAGGCCAAAGAACTGAGTAAAAAACAAAATATTCGAGCGATTATCCATAATCAGGATGGTCAGATTGCTTCTTCGATCAAGCCCTGAATGGATCGGAAAACAACAAAATCCCTTTTGCTGCTGAAGAGCAGTCAAAAGGGATTTTATATGAACGTTAACTATCAAGACCTGAATATGATTCATACAGGTTATGGTTGTTCTGAAACGTATGGTTAATTGGATACCCCTCTAGCCACCGTAGTCCGTTGTGAAATAGCAGCAGCGTTAACTGCCTTGGCTGCAGCCGATGGCATCGGCAATTTCACAGCCGAAGTTGTAACCACGGTTCCGCGAGCCGGAACACTAACGACGTACGTGATGACTTTACTGGCAATCCATACGGCCAGAATCGTATATAAAGTTTCTTTTACCGGAAGAAAGAAAAGCGACAATCCCAATACAAAAGCATCGCTGACAAAGAAAACTGTTCCCAGCTTCCATCCCTTCCAGCGGCTAACCAGCACGGCGAGAATATCATCTCCGCCTGTCGCTCCACCGAATCGAAGCACGATCCCAGCGCCTACCCCTGTCAATATACCGGATAGAACTGCCGGAATCCACAGATTTCCGTTAAACGACAATACCAGTGTGGAGTATCGTTCAAAGCCGTCATAGAATAGGGAAAATGCACCAACGCCAAGCAATGCCTGAATCATGAATTTCCAGCCTTTGAGGAACCAAGCCAGGATCATGACCGGAATGTCCAGTAACAACATACCGATAGCAGGTGATAAGCCTGTTGCGTATTTTCCGAGCAGGGCCAGACCAACAAATCCGCCCTCCGATAAATGATTCTGAAAGTTAATGTGATAATAGGCAAAAGCTAAAATAAATGTACCGAGCAGCATAATGGCGAATTTGATCGCCTCTGTTTTAACGTGTTGTAAGGTTAACGATGTTCTCTTCATTCAGGTTCCCTCGCAGTTTGTAGGTTGGTTTTTTAGACCGACCGTACCCTGCAAAAGGTAAGCCTGGAAGAAATCATCGTGTACGTCCTTCGAATATTCATTCCAATCCCCTCTTTCGCAGAGTCAGCCGTTTTTTTGAACCGGTTGGTGTACTCTACAAGGGGCGCTATGTGTATGAGAGATCGTAACGTTTCCAGATCGTCCTTGGGGAGATTGTCCTTCGGGAACTCATGGTATCCTGATCCTTTCTGTTCTGTTGTGGTTAGCTGTGCTCAGTTAAACTGAAAAATAACTACAATGCATAAGCTTGAACATTTAATTGTACACTTACATTTGGATTACAGTACCCTCTTTCGATCGCGGTTATCCCCGGATTTTTGGAATTCCATTTTCCCTCTGGGGAAAATCCGGTGATAGCTTATGCTTCCCAAGCTGCTTTCATTCAAAAAGCTTTCAGGCGAACGCTTCGCTTCTACAGATGGGTTCTGCACTCTTCGTTCCTGTGTAAATTGTAAATCCAACTTACAGCAGTTGCAAGTTCATTCAGTTTAAACACCAAAGCTAACTTGCTTGTTCTTCTATTATATAACACCAACGTGACCGGGTCTAAACAGCGGACCCCTCAAAAACAGGCATAAAGCAGCCTTTGGACTGCTCCAGCAGTCATACGGCAACACCAGGATAAGCAATGCTTGCTAATGGTGCAACCTGCTCCTTTATTCTATGACCAAAGCTTCCAAAAATAACTGTCAGTCACCCAACTGTGACAAATTGGAGCCTTTTTTTATTTTCTTGCGCTTTTTAAAGGAATCATTTTCCTTTCATACATACACTATAGCAAACGTAATCGGCTTATTCTTTGTCCAGTTCAGACGTTTCCAGACTTACTCTGCTGTTTATGGTATAATATAACAATTGAATCCCACTACCGTTTAAGCGAGGCGGATTGATGAAAACGTTAAAGCCAAGAGTCTTTATTGGTTGCTCGCTGGAAGCAAAGCCGATTGCAGCCGCAGTACACGAAAACTTACGTTTTTCAGCCGAAGTTACCCCTTGGTATTCTGGGGTTTTTAATCCAAGCAGCTATACCATGGACGATCTGGAAGTAGAGGTCCGTACGACCGACTTTGCCATTTTTATTTTTCATCCGGATGATATATCCAAAATTCGCGGGAAGTACTACGCGTCGGTCCGGGATAATACAATGCTGGAAATGGGTCTGTTTATGGGTCGTCTGGGACGAAAACGTATTTTTTTCATTCTTCCTGAGGATATTACAGACATCAAGGACACAACCAAGGTCGAAGGATTGCGTATGCCCACAGATCTGCTGGGGTTAAATCCACTCGTATATGAAATCCGTTCTGACGGAAAGTGGGCACCAGCCGTGTCCGTGGCATGTTCCAAAATCGCAGACAGTATTGAGGAACAAGGACGCTGGAGTGATCCAGAATTGGAGAACATCATTGAGAAGCATAAACGCACTGAGGGAGAAGCAAGGTTACAACTGCTTAAGTTGCTGCGGTTCTTTAGGGAATTGCTGCGTACCCGCAAAGCAGATGCCAAGATGCTGGAACGAATGAGCGATGCCCTGCGTACTGCCTTTGTCTCTCATCCTCCATTCGCTGTACGTGGCACAGCCATATACCGTACAGATGACAGTGGTTATATTGAGCAATTATGTGGTAATGTTGGAGAACCGGGGAGAAAGTATGACTTGTCCGCTAATGACGACAAACAACCGGATGATCCCAAGCGCATCCTGGTTATTGATTCTTACCGGGAGAATAAAATCAAGATCAACCTGTATGATGATTACCTTGAGAAAGAGTATCTGCTATGCTATCCTGTAGCCAAGAGGTATGTAATCACCGTTCACATTATTGGACATATTGAAGCGGATGAGGCGGTATTTCAGCAGATTGACCTACAGAATCGTCAACTGTTCAACGCCATCAACGATTTGTTAGGAGGCGAACCGGAATGAAACCGGAAACGAAAAAAATAAGCAAGCGCTGGGGCAGCGAAAAAAAGGTACGCCTCAGTTCTGCGCCCGAATCATCACGACCGGTTCCGGAACCCAAGGAAGAAGATCGTTTCCACAAGCCGGCCGTACCGCTAACTACCATTGGGCCCTCTTTGAAGGGCAAGGAAAGACCTTATAAGGTCATCCTTGAAAAAGAGGCGTTCTACGAAAAGCCTCAATATCTTGCCTAATTTCTGAACACATCATCAAACCTGCCGCTGAATCGGCAGTATTCCATAGGCCCCGCCGCCCAAGGCAGGGGCTTTTTTGTTGCTCATTTTCGCTAAAATAAAACTGCTTCTACTCGTTGACCTGGTGCCATCCTGTTAAAGGTAAGGCATCCTTGAATCATTATCGCAATTCATTGCTTGTAATTACTTCTGTAGCAGACTGCATTGCATAAGGTTCATTTGGTTTATGGCCTTAGGTTTCCTGCAAAACCCATAAATTATACCTTATTTTGGAGCAGGCTTGTCCTTAAATCCCTAGCTTCATCCACTATCTGTACCTTTAGAAAAATGAGGTAATATGTGCTTCCAATATTTCTCGGTTGTATTGTGTATCTCCATTACATATATTGATTATAATATAGGAACACATGTTCTGTAAATATAAAATTCCAATTAAAGGTTAAGGAAGTGAACATATGACATCCTCAACTTCCGCCCCATCCCCTGCGGATGAAGATCATCGTCTGATTAAAGGTCTGGTTGTTCGCACGCTATTGCTGGATGTACTTGAACGGGATATTCGAACTTTGGATACGCTGCTGCTGAAGATGCCTGAAGTCTACATTTTGTCGCTGACCCGCATTCAGAACAATGTACTCAAGGAGATTCTGGGTCTTCGCAAACAGATGAGAACTCGTGGTGTCAAAGTTTTGGAGGAGAAACGTGAGGCCGATGGAATTGAAACCTTGTATATGTGCAGGGGGTATTGGCAACGTTTCTACATGCTGTGGACGTTCGCACGCAATGAAGTCAAAAAAGAGCTCAGTCGGCATCTGCAGATGGACTTGGCGCAGACTTGATACAACTCTGACAATATTGAACCCATCCCCAGCAAAACAAGTTGACCACGGAAGGTTACGTTCATTAAGATGGAATAGAGATATCCAACCATTCCAATAAGGCATGAATTGATTTCAACCGGATATACTCTCAACGTCTTATCAATCAAGGAGTTGTACTTCATGGAATTGAATACACATTCGATTAAACAAACACCCGCACATACAGGCATTGCTGCAGATGTAACCGAGCTAATCGGCCAGACACCTGCCGTTAAACTGAACCGACTCACAGGCAGCGACTCCGCTGACGTATATGTGAAACTGGAATATTTCAACCCAAGCGGCAGCGTCAAAGACCGTGCCGCCTATAATCTGATTGTTCAGGCTGAACTTGCGGGACACTTGCTCCCTGGTGCTACCATTATTGAACCAACCAGCGGCAATACCGGGATTGGTCTTGCGATGAATGCCGCCGCCAAAGGATATAAAGCCATTTTGATCATGCCTGACAATATGTCTAAGGAGCGCATCAATATCCTGAAAGCCTACGGCGCAGATGTGGTGCTCACTCCCGCTGCGGAGCGGATGCCTGGCGCGATTCGCAAAGCGAAAGAACTTCAGGCAGACATTCCGGGAAGTTTCATTCCGCAGCAATTCGAGAATCAGGCGAACCCGGACATTCACCGAATCACGACGGCTCCCGAGATTATGCAGCAGATGGATGGCAAGCTGGATGCTTTCATCGCTACCGCGGGAACTGGCGGAACCATTACGGGCACTGGGGAAGAACTGCGCAAGCAGTTACCCGGTATTCGCATCTATGCGGTGGAGCCCAAAGGTTCTCCGGTGTTGTCCGGTGGCGAGCCCGGCCCACACAAACTCGTCGGTACAAGTCCGGGGTTCATTCCGGACATCCTGAATACCGACGTGTGGGATGCCATCATCCAGGTGTCCGATGAGGACGCACTGGATACGATGCGGCAGCTTGCTGCCCGGGAAGGGCTGTTGCTCGGCCCTTCCTCTGGCGCTTCGGTGTGGGCCTCCCTTCGCATCGCGAAGGAACTCGGGCCGGGACACCGGGTGCTCTGCATTGCGCCGGATACCGGGGAACGGTATCTGAGCATGGGTATTTTTTACACAGCTAACATCTGTACACATCAAAAAGGGGCTTCCATATCCCACAAGCCATGAGCCCATAAGCATGACAAAGGTCCTCCCTTATTCGCGCTCATTGGTCATTGGTTCTAATGAACCTGACACACGCTATTCGCTCCTATTTGCGCAGGTCTGACGTGTAACGAATCATAGCGACGTTATTTTTCCAAATTCGGTCGATTTACAGCTTAAAAGCTATTTTCGGCGGGATAACGTTACTGAGATTCGTTAGAATTTACATCTCTTCATTATCACCCCTATAAGGTGTGATAGGTTCGTTAGAATGTTGGAGCGATTGGTAGCGAGGAGCGAGGGAAAATCCCTCGAAAAAAAGGGAAGAGAAGTACATTGGAGGAACCATCAAAATAAAAAAATAAGCTCATGCTCACATACGGATGGTGAATCCGCAGAGAACAAGAACTTATTTTGGCAAGAAACCTTATCATCAAAAATAAAGCAAGAACATTTAACGTAAGCTGGTTAATGTGTCAGCGTTGTCCATTCCACACCTTCGGGAAGCAGAGCCGCAATGCGGTCTTTGGCTTCCTTTTTGGTATACAGTGATTCATCGAGAATGACCGCAGAACCGGAATCCGTGCTTGTCCGGATCAGACGTCCAAGACCTTGCTTCACACGCAGGAGCATATACGGAAGATCGATCTCTTCATAAGGGGCAGCCGACGCACTGCGTTTTGCATTGAACACAGGGTCCTGTGGTGGATACGGGAGCGACCAGATCATGACATTGGATAATGACGGACCTGGAACGTCAAGTCCTTCCCACAGATTGACGGAGCACAGCACACTCTCCTCATCCTGCTGGAACGCCGCGATCAGATCACTGATCTCCCGGTCGCCCTCATACATGAAGCGCAAACCTTCTGCTTCAGGCACATGAACAATATCCTGCTTGAACGCACGCAATTCTTCCATCGTACGGAACAGGATCAGCGCACGTCCTCCACTCTCCTGAAGCATGGATACTGCATCGCGCATGCGATTTTCATTTTCGGGATGACCCGGTAAAGCTTCATCGGTAATCTTCATCTTCATTTTGTCCGCATAATCATATGGTGAAGCTACGGAGAAGGATACAAAATCATCAATACCCAGGCTGTCCGCCACATAACGGAATGAACTGTCCACAGATAACGTTGCAGAGGAGAACACGATTGGAATGCCTGTGTTGAACACACGCTCGTTCAGCATTTCCTTCACGGTACGCGGCATAATCGATAATGTCGTCTCGTCTTCACTCTCTTCCGCCCAGCAGATGTAGCCGTCTTCCTTACGGAACAACGCAAGTGCAGACTGAATCATGTCCAAATGTTCTTCGACGACACGCATCTGGTACCCATCCAGCGAGAACAATCCACTTTCAAATACCAATTCTTCGCCGATCGCATCCAGCACACTAGTGAGACGTTCAATCTCACGCAGCAATGGCGGCTCTACCCGAACTTCTTTCCGTTCCGATCCCGGAATTGCCACCGTATACGTATCCAGCAACGCAAACAGTCGTTCACTGCTCTCAATCGCCTCATCCACACGCTCCGCGAGGGATTCACGAATCTCTCCTTCAAGCAGGCGAGTCACGAGTTCCTCGAAAATACGGTGTTTCAGCTTGTAACTCAATGCGTTCAGGGCTGCTTCTTCCAGCAAATGTCCTTCATCAAACACAACCGAGCTGTGATCAGGCAGCAGGGGCAGTTGTCCCTCGCGTTTGCGCGCATCATAGGTCCACACATGCTCCATGTAATAATCATGGGAACAGATGATGATGTCTTTGGAACGACGGTAATGGTCACGTGACAGCGTTAGGCCGCAGCGTTGTCTTTTTGGACAAACAAAACAATCCTGGAACGGGTCCCAGTTGATTTTGTTCCACTGACGATCGTTCAGATGTGGATATTGTTTGCGGTCACCATACGGATGGAAAGCCTGAAGCGTACCCGGCGTATTCACAAAATCCGGAAGGCTCTCGTGCACTTCTTCAATAACAGGCGCATCCTCATCGGCGAATCGCACCGCACTTAATTTGTTCAGACAGACGTATTGGTCCGGGGACTTGCCCAGACGTGCGTCCACTTCCAGATCCAGATGTGCAGCCAGCTTCGCAATATCTCCGCCAGGCTTCACAAGTTGTTCAATCAAAGACTCATCGGCACAGGCGATCACTGCCGGTTTGCCCGTATAACGTGCATAACAGACCGCGTAGAGCAGATAGACTAACGTCTTGCCTGTCCCTACTCCGGCCTCAGCCATAATGGTCTTTTTATCTCCATAGGCCCGTTCGAGCTGGTACGCCATAAAAATCTGTTCATCCCGTACCTCGAAGCCGAACTCAGGCAAAATATCGTAAAAAACATCGGCAACCCACTCTCCCAGACGGGATACAAAAGGTTCAGCCGGATCATATGCAAAAGGATAACGTTGTGTAGACAATCCTAGGTCAGCCTCCATTCTTAGACAAAGCGGTCCTATTTCATTTTCACGTACCAAAAAGGCCGCTGGACAAAAGTTAATTATCTCACGCAGCGAGGCGGGTGACAAGCTTTTTTTACGAGGAAGCACGCCAGGGCGGTTGGTGAGGTTTTTCAAAAGGTAGTTTAGATGTTCGTTGGTTGCCACGATGTATAGAACCTGCCCACAGGGAAAATATATACAGGAATCCAACTTAAGGAAAGGTGGCGTTCCACTCTATGGATAACCATTCTTCACAATCCGAGCATTCCTCAGACCAATCAAGCGAGACTTTAACGGACCGACAGGGTCACCCCATCACGGACAATCAGAACGTACGAACCGTTGGCAGCCGCGGACCAACAACACTGGAGAACTATCATTTTCTCGAAAAGATCACTCACTTCGACCGCGAACGCATTCCGGAACGGGTTGTGCATGCCCGGGGTGCTGGTGCTCATGGGGTATTTGAAGCGTATGGAACGGCCGGGGATGAACCTGTATCGAAGTACACACGTGCACGTCTGTTTCAGGAAAAAGGCAAACAAACGCCCGTATTCGTTCGTTTCTCTACCGTGATACATGGTGGACATTCACCGGAGACCCTGCGGGACCCGCGTGGCTTTGCCGTGAAATTTTATACCGAAGATGGCAACTGGGATCTCGTCGGTAACAACCTGAAAATCTTTTTCATTCGTGATCCGCTCAAGTTCCCGGATATGGTACACGCCTTCAAACCCGACCCGTTGACCAACGCACAGGATATGGAGCGGTTTTTCGATTTTGTCTCACTCAGTCCCGAAGCAACCCATATGGTGACGTTCCTCTTCTCCCCTTGGGGTATTCCAGCCAATTACCGTCAGATGCAAGGCTCGGGTGTTAATACATATAAATGGGTCAATCAGGAAGGCACGGGCGTGCTCATCAAATATCACTGGGAACCGCTCAATCAAGGGATACGCAACCTGCTGCAAAAAGACGCGAGCGAGATTCAGGGGCAGAATTTTAACCATGCCACGCTGGATCTGTATCATGCCATTGAACAAGGCGACTATCCCGAATGGGAGCTGTGCGTTCAGGTGATGGAAGACGGCGAGCACCCGGAGCTGGACTTTGACCCGTTGGACCCAACCAAGTTGTGGCCGCCGGATCAGTTTCCGTTTCTGCCTGTGGGCAAAATGACGCTCAACCGCAATCCCGAGGATTATTTCAATGAAGTGGAGCAGGCAGCATTTGGCACCGGTGTATTGGTGGACGGGCTGGATTTCTCGGATGACAAGCTGCTGCAAGGACGCACCTTCTCCTATTCAGATACCCAGCGTCACCGGGTCGGTGCGAACTACCTGCAACTGCCTGTGAATGCACCGAAGAACCGTGTTGCGACCAATCAGAGCGGCGGGCAGATGCAATATCAGGTGGATCGTGCACCGGGTCAGAATCCGCATGTGAACTACGAACCTTCCTCGCTTGGCGGGCTAAAGGAAGCGGCGCCACGTGGCAAGGAACATGAACCGTTGGTGGAAGGCAGGCTTGTTCGTGAGAAGATCGAACGTACGAATGATTTTGGACAAGCCGGGGACACCTACAGGGCATTCGAGGATTGGGAGCGGGATGAGCTGATCAGCAACATGGTCGATGCTCTGGCCCAATGCAAACCGGATATCCGGGAGCGCATGATCTCTCATTTTACCCAAGCGGATGCCGACTACGGTCGTCGTGTGGCGGAAGGACTGGCGTCTGTGCCAACCGATGATAGTGCCACAGTCCAACCAAAACATGAACCAAGTGTCGAGCAAGCGAAGAAGCGCAGTCATGAGACGGACGGATATTAAAGTGAGCAGCGTTGTAGAACTCTCGTCTATGCATCGCTTATAGTGCATGAGATTGTTCGGACGATAAGTCCCAGCGTTGGTTTAATAGAGCACATCGCTTGATTCGATGAGTCTTGCCATGAAGGACAACGCCTACAATGATTAGATAATACAACTTCGAACATCGCCCCAATAGTCTCGTTGCCTCTGGCAGCCACTATGGGGCTTTTTGTTATGCGTTAATTGCCCCATCATTTCGATAGATGGCACGGATTATGTTTATGCCCCCTATTGAATGCGTGTTGGTCTTTTTTGAAAATGCGAAGTTCATTTGGGTGGATTGAGGGTGAGTCTCGTGCCTTGAGCGTTGTAAAAGCGTGCATCTCGAAGTTCATTTCAGATGATTCATCGTTAAATCAGGGCTACCAGCCAATGTCAGGATTACATGTAACCTGTGAAACTCCAGGCACTGGGAGCGACTACGCCTAACCTGCCTGCGTCTAGACCCATCTGATCAAATGATTATTGAAGATATCCTTTACAACATTTACCATAAAACTATGCTGTACAGAGAGTATTCATTCCATCGCAATGAGCTACTTCATCGATGCATCTGTCCGGCATACCGCAACAGCTCACGCATTCTATTTTCCATTAACCAAGGAGGTCTATTAATGAAATTATTCCCATCCACATCTACTCATGTGTCTGCACGATCTGTACATTCCCTGAAGGAGCGTTCCCTCAAATCAAAAATGGCCCAGATCTGTCTGAGTGCCGCGTTTCCTCTTTTATTGATTGGTGGTGGATCGGTTAGCGCGGCGGATGTAATCGAGAGCAGCTTGCAAAATAATCCATCAGAAGCCGTGGCTACCTCAAGTGTGACACTTGCTGCGGGTGATCTCTATGTCTCCCCTAACGGCTCAGCCAGCAATCCGGGAACCATAAATAGTCCAACATCGCTGGCTAACGCATTGACCCAGATCGCCCCGGGCAAAACGATCTATCTGCGCGGCGGCACCTACAGCTTCTCCCAGACCATTACCATTGAACGCGGTAACAGCGGCACCTCCTCACAACGTAAAAATCTGGTGGCGTATGGATCGGAAAAACCAGTCTTTGATTTCTCCGCTCAAGCCTTCGCTTCCACCAATCGTGGACTGCAAATGTTTGGAGACTACTGGTTCGTCAAAGGTCTTGAGGTGAAAGGTGCGGGTGACAACGGAATCTTTATCGGAGGCAGCTACAACCGCTTGGAGCAGATCGAGGCCCATCACAATCGGGATACAGGGATTCAAATGGGACGTTATGCTTCCACCGCCGCCAAGAGTGAATGGCCTGCTTATAATGAAGTGATTCGTTCCTACTCCCACAACAACTATGACCCGGATGACGGCGAGGATGCAGACGGTTTTGCCGCCAAACTGACCGTTGGCCCGGGCAACGTCTTCGACGGTTGTATTGCCGCCTATAACGTGGACGATGGCTGGGATCTGTATAGCAAAACGGACACAGGCGCCATCGGCGCGGTCACGATCCGCAACAGCATTGCCTACGCTAACGGTGCAACCGCAGACGGCACTTCTACCTCCAACAGCGACGGCAACGGCTTCAAGCTTGGCGGCGAGAAGATTGCGGTGAATCATATCGTTGAGAACAATATTGCTTTTAATAATAAAAAGCACGGCTTCACCTACAACAGTAATCCAGGTTCGATCCAGATGAAAAACAACACCTCCTGGAACAATGGGCAAAGTAACTTTGCCTTTGATGTAGGCACCCACATCTTCACCAACAACCTGTCCTTTCAAGGCGGCGCCAGTGACAAAACAAGTGGAACCGACGTCAGCAGCACTAACGTCTGGTGGAAGAACAAAAAAAGCATCAACGACAAAGGCCTGCTCGCCAGCGCAGCCGACTTTGTCTCCCTCGTGCCTTCGGTAACACGTAGCACGGACGGAACACCTGTCCTGGGCAATTTCCTGAAGCTTGCGGGTGGTAGTGATCTGATTGGATCGGGTACGCCATCAGGTACGAATATTGGGGCGAGATAAAAGGTAGTGTAAGTTGGAGTTTGAGTAAGGCATGTGTGTTGAGTGTACATGTGGATTAAAAGATGCTACGGAATAAACATAAAATCCCCTTCTCTATGCCTGACAGATTGTCGGTGTTGGAGAAGGGGATTTTTGAGTTGCTATGCATACCCTGCTGACTTATGGATTGATAGATACTCACGTTTTGCGTAGAACCTCAATGATGAGTTTACCGCCTGTGCGAAAACCTTGCTCGAACGCCGCTTCCACATACATGGATGTGGATTGTCCAATCAAGTCGATCAGTTGCTCCAAAGCATCGTATTCGTTCTCGTCAAGCTGTATTTTGTAGTCTTGCATAAGGCTCGCTGTCGATTGATCTCCTGATACTCAGTTTGTTCAGGATGAATTGACTCGTCCAACCGCAGGTTTTCCGTGAAACAAATCTTCAATCAAGTTTGACATGTTATCCCCACCTAGTCTTTTTACCAACTATTCTCACTATACTTTAGCGGATTTTCCGCTAAAAATCAATAGCGGATAACACGCTAAAGTATAGTATTGGTGAGGTGATGAACATGTATAGTCGTATACGCAATTTGCGTGAAGATAAAGACTTATCCCAAACACAAATGGCTACCTATCTTGGCTGTAGCCAACGTGTTTATAGCAACTATGAACGTGGTGAATTGGATATTCCCACAGCTATATTGATAAAGCTGGCTGATTATCATCAGACCAGTACAGATTATCTCTTGAATCGGACGGATGTAAGGAAGCCATATCCTTAAAGTTGATTTGAATTTCTGCTGGCTAGTGCTACTTTTACATAACTCCGAAGGGTTCAATTATCTCATCATAATCAAAAATTAGTTCAGTAGATTATACAACAAAGACAGTAATTTTCTTTAGGGTAATCTAGTCCCTTTTATGTTGGATTTTTTTCATGAACATTTAAAAGTACATTTTCACTTCATTATTTCACTTTTGTTTGGCTTTACTTTCTGTAATATGAATTCAACGAAACTAAACTTCACACTGGAGAAACCTTAGTTTGTGAACTAACAAAAAACGGCATCTCTGCCGTTTTTGTTAGTTGATTTTGAAGTCAAAGATTGAAGCCACGATGCAAGATCAAATTTTTAAACGTTAAATAAATTTGAAATATCCTTGTAAAGTAAGTTTCGAGATTTGTTTTTTTACACTCAAATAATGTGACAACATTATTGTTTAGCTTTATTCGCAATAGAGTCCAAAATTTCTAAATTGTCAAGAGAGGACAATATTAATTGAATTACTTTTTCTTTGTTGCTTGCTCTTAATAAAGCTTTTGAATGTCCAAATTTCTCATGTCCGATTTTTTCCAATAATACTTTAGTTACATTTTCAGAATTCATGCACATATTCCTGATTTCAGCGTTAGAGATATCCAACACTTTTAGTGAGTCTACTATTTCGTCTCTTTCAGGAGATTTTTCTTCAATCAAATTTGAAATAATATCAGTTAATTCTTGTAGTGACATTCCTTTTATAGGCTGTAATGTTTTAAGGAAATTTTTTATTTGAGAGGAATTTGCACCACTGCCCATTAAAGGATTTTTAGACATCCTATAAATCGACTCTATAATTGAAAGTAAATCCTGTACTTTTACTTCCTTTTCAACTCCTATTTTTTTCCCACCTGCTTTTCGGGCACTCTTTTTCTCTTCTTGCATAAACTACCCTATCCTCCCTACTGTATTATGTACCAGTTTTTCAAACACTTCAAAATACTCTCTCTTTTCAATATTTTTGTTATCTGTTCTATCATATACTGGGTAACCTTCTGCCATCGCTTCTGGAACCCCCGTACCTTCTTCAATATAAGGGCGTATGATTTCATTTTTCCATTTCGAACTAATCAAAGTCAGATGTTGTGTATGATCATTAGTATAACCGCTTTTAGAATTACCTGCTACCTTAAGCTTAGAGACAACCACACCTCCAAGTTTTGTATCTCTCACATAAGCATTTGGAACTTCTCTACCACTCGCTACCAAAAAGTCTGCTAAACTCGAGGTTTTCTTATCAATTTTATTTTTTAGCAAATGAACAAGATGTTCTAATCCTCTACTGGAAATTGCATCAGGAATGACCGGAACAATATAAAAATCAGATGCCGAAATAGCATTTTGTGAAACAAGTTTAGTTGCGGGTGGACAATCGAAGAAAATATAATCATACTCATTATCTAAATTGTTTTTATCAATCCATGAACTTAACAATGTTCTTTTCTGAAACTCGGAAAAAACAGCTTCACCTCTTGAAGAAGAAGCCAGTTCAAGTTCCAAATCATCTAATTCAAGACTTGATGAAACAATATCTAAATTAGGATAATCTTTTTTATATGGAGCAGGAATAATTATTTCTTTACCAGGCAAAGGTTGATTCGATTTTGTAAAATGTTCAAAAATTTTATTCACTGTTTTTCCGCTATTCACTGCATCTTCCCATTTTTTTCTTAATGCCACTATTGAGAGACTACTTTGGTGATCCACATCAATCATTAATACCCTTTTCTGATAAAAATATTCAATACCAGCAGCTAAATGCAACGTGATGGTTGTCTTTCCAACTCCACCTTTAAAATTAATAATACTTATTTTCTTTGCCAAGATACTTTTCCTCCTGTTATATAAAAATTATGAAATTGTGATGAATATTTAAATGTTCTCTTACTTAAAAATGAAAACTATCCGTTTAAACTCTGGGAATTGCATTATCTATAAATCCAATGTCATATCCAGCCCTCGGAACTACACTGAACTTCTTAACTACAAAAGCTTCTAAGGAATCTTCCAAATCTTCAGGTAAATCATTATCTACAATAATAATTTGAAAATCGTATTTATGAAGCAATTCTTCACACATCAAAACTAAGTAGGCAAAAATGTTTCTATACTTAAGTGGATCGTTTAAGCCTTCGGCACGATCTTGACTCTGATCTGTAGATAGCAAATACTTTGGTTTTGTCTTACCTATATATTTACCAACTGTATCAACCATAACAAGACTTGGAAAATTAGTCTGATTTCCTAAGCTATTTCTTAAGATACTTATTAGGTATCCGACTGAAACTAAAGTTCTAAGTCCACCTGATGTTAATTTCGAATAATCTTTTTCTCTGACAACAGGAAGGAATGTGTTTCTACTTATACTTATTCCATACGCATTTCTTATTGGAATACTTGTAAGAAAGTCATTTAATAAATCACCTATATTTCCCAAAACACCCTCGACAGAAGGAGCATTTGCCTTCAGAAGCTCTAACTTCTCATTTAACTCATCAATTTGTTCTATAAGTTGATCTGATTTTATTGTGAGATCATTGACTTGCTTCCTGAGTTTCAGTAAGTATTCAATTCTTTTAACTTCTTCCGTAATCTCTCCTCTTCGTGTATTAAGCAGATCTCTTTGAGCTATAAACGGAGAGACAAACTCTTGTGTCTTTAAATCCAATATTTCTTTAGCTCTACGAATATCGTCCTTCTCATTTTCAATTGTTGCGATAAATCTTAAAATTGCCTCTCGATCTTGTTCAATTAATGCAGACAATTCCTTTTCCCTATTTTTTAAACTTTTAATCTCCTGTTCTATAGCAGTCGAGTCATAGTGACTAAATAATTCATTAAACCTTGAAGCTTTTAATTCGCTCTCACATATTGGGCAATTAACATGATGTGATTCATGATTTGGCATCTTACGAATAACCTCAAGAGAAGCCTTCAACTTTTCAATGTCTTGGCGATAATCTTTTTTCAATCTTAAATTTTGTTCTAACTGAGTGTTTTTGTACATTTTACTCATTGACAATTCATCAAGATGACTTTGTTTATTTACGATTAGCTTTCGAAGTTCTTCATCCTGTTCATTATTCGATTTCATACTATGTGTTATCATTGTCATTTCACTATCAACTGTATTTAAAGCTTCAGCAAGTTGTAATGATTTTTCTTCTAAAGATTCTGTAGATTCTAACTGTGCTTCTCGTAAAAAGGAAGAAATAATCGTAAACTGCTGACTGATTGATTGCTTTACTCGGTTCTTCTCACCTATCTCTTCTTGCAAGAGTGTAATTTTATCATCTAACAAGTTATGGATAAATTTAAAAGTTTCTTTGTTCTTGGTAAATACAGAAAAGTTTTTCTGATCCAATATATCCTTATTACCTACTTCATCTTGATCCATAAAGCAATATTTCAAAATATCTCGAAAGCTCAATGTTGACATTTTGGAATCTTCTTTTGAAGGCGCTTGTTTTAGTTTAACCCGTGGGATGTTTAGCGCCTCTAAAAGAAATTCAGACAAATATCCAGCAGGCCCTTCTTTTCTAGAATGTGGACCGTACTCCTTGGGAAATACTTGATCCATATGCTCTATTGTTTCTTTATAAACTTCAATAAGTGCATTTGGGTCAAATATGTCTCTCTTTATGGTATAAATTTGATTGTTTAAATTAACTTCAAGCAGTGCATATCTACCATGCATTTCAATTTCGTCATAAATAGCAACTTCACTAGCACCCAATAAATAATCAATTAAATTTAAGATACTTGATTTACCTGTATCGGAATCACCAAAAATGATATTTAAACCTGACGAAAATGGTACAACATAATTTTTCTCTCTTCCTACCAGTATAAGCTTATTCAAAATCATTTTAGGAGATCGATTGTTTTTCATAATTAAGAAAGCACCCCGTATTGAGTCGATTTTATAATTTTCTGCAATTGTGCATTAGATAGCTTTTGTAGTGAAATCAAAACTTTGCTTAAAGTTTGTATTCGTTGAAAGTAATTTGATTCCAACTCTTCAACAAACTTATCCCCTAAGGGACTTGTAAAATAAAAAATGTACCCCTGATTGTCATGCTTTGCTGAGACATAGCCATAATAAAACAGAGAGTACATAATTTTTTTAATAATATTCGTGTCAAATAGAGAAGATTTATTAGGAAATAAAGATTCAATTGAGTTTCTCTCTTCGTACTTTAGCTCCATTAATTTGCCTTGTCCTTCTGCTTTCAACACTCTTTTAAGCAATTCAGGATTCCTCAATAAATAATCGTATATAGCTATTCGATCTATGCTTAAAACAAGTTTCCCTCGTTTACTGAAAGCTAATTCCTTCACAATAATAAGTAGTCTCGCAAATCTAACATTATATTCATTTTCAGGAATAATAAACGGTAGTTGCATCATTTCCTCCGCGCCTCTCTAAATTGTTCAATAGTTTGTATATTATGATCTTGTGCCCACCATAAATCTTTCTCCAATTTATTCATTAGTTGATGTAACATACCTGTTTTATGGTAGCTACTTAGTAAAGGTATTGCGCAGTTAAGAAGTTCAGGTTCTTTCATGATTTGATCATGAACGTAGGTTACCAAATGATTACTATTAGTTAGTTCTTTACTCATAAGTTTCCCAAAAGCAATTGTATAAAAAAATTCTATTTTAGCGTACAGATCCGTCAAAAGCATTATTGACTGATCCCCTTGATTGGTAAGAACTTTCCTCATATATTCTGCATTAAAAAAAGTTTGTTTAGCACTACTTACATGAATATTATGAACATCAGCAATCAATAATCGAATAACAAATACCTCATCATCCATTTGACCAGTATCTATAAATTCTTGAATGTTTAATGTAGCTTGGCTTAATGTATCTTTAGCGAAATTTTGAAGTATTGATTTTACTGCAACGAATATAAGTCTATTCTTATCGGATGGTCTCGTAATAGAATTATGATCTTCATCACAAGGCACTTTCTCTGGTTTATTTACTTGGAGCAACACAGCACTATCCTCACTTACTACATCATCATAATGACCGTAGAAGCATACAGTTCGAGGTGTATTGGAGTTTTCAATCCAACTCCGATTAATTTGAGACATTAAGTGACTTAAAGGATTAAGATCAATAGCTTGTACATTTCTGAAAAGTTTCTCGCCTAATTTTGCCCAGTCAGAACCAGTGTGAGGTACCGCCAGTGAAAGAAACAGTTTTACTTGGGGAGCAGTCGAACGCTGCTGTAATTCATTTAATATATATGATTTCGCAACTAGCCCTCCCATGCTATGGGCAACAATTACAATGTTCTCATATGATTCACAGTTATACTGAATTACTGCTTGAATAAACTCTCCCAATTGCTCAATACCAACATTTTTTCTAGCAGTACCTGCATCGAAATTCAACATTCTCATCAGCTTTTTTGCTCTTGACTTAAGACCGTATAAATCAATCAATGTCGTATAGTAGGAAACGTAGGCAACATCATAATGTTCAAGAATTCCTTCTTCTTCTATAAGCATTTTGGGGAATTCTTGACCAGTTCCATTTTTCCATGTATCTTGGCTACCAGTGAAACCATGTATAAACAAAATTAAATTAACCTTGTTATTTCTTGATATAAACTCAATGGTATTCATCCTAGTCCTCACTATCTATATGATACTTATTATAATTAAACAACTTTAGTCCTATTTATATTGTATCCTTAGACCTATGTCGAATGCTGGCGAAGTCTGTTGTCGAAAAATATTAGTATTTCACTCCTGAGATTGCATTAAATTAAAATAAAGCACACAAGTTGAAGTTCATATTGAATTTTTCAAGAATGCTCGTAATACAATTTTGCACAAAACAGCAATTTGGCTTTCATGGTCTGTATTCTCGATGCCTAACCCGAGTTCAGATGTTTACCAAAAAAATTATCTGCACCAACTTCAAACTACTTTATTCATATGGATTGCCTCCTAGTAATTGATTTATGTTATTCCAATAATCAAGTCAACATAAGTAATACTTAGAAGACAAGCGAATAACTTCATCTCACAGGAGGTTCATTATGAAAAAATAATGCTGTTTATCTTGATTAGTATGATTATACTGCCTGACTTTACTAACAAGGAGGAGAAAGAGCATTATCCAGTTTACGAGGGTATTGTAGTACTTGGAAAATGGAAATCTTGAGGATTTTATAGAACTAGCACAAGACCAGGAAGCTTCGTATTATTTTGTCGATAAAGAGAATTATAAGTCAATTGAAATAGGGCAAAGAGTAAAAATCGCTGCTGACTTTAACCAACAAGAATCCTTGCCACCCACTAGGACGGTTGTGAGTATTGAAAAAATCAATGAATAAGTTACTCAATAGAGAAAATCCCCCGCGATAACTTCGCAAATTATTAAAACAAGAACCATGATTAAAACCGACAATCCAAGACTGAGGGGAAATTATCATGGTTCTTTGTACTCGATAACACACTTTTTCACCAAGCCGCTGTTCGCCCTCAAAAAATAAAACCCCGAAAGTGAGATAACCAATCGAGGCTTGCATTGCGCTAAGATTCAAATGTTGTTTTATCGGGGAATGGTCCTTTTTCTCTATACAGACATCTTGCCAATCTTTGAGCCGCTCTATCGAAATAAAATTTCGATTCGTTATTAGGGTTTACTACTGGCTCCACTTCTTGAATGGTTTCCTTTTTTTTTAGTTCAATCTTTCCCATGATGTTCATTTGGACCAAACCGATAAATTACCTTTTCATCATCTTCATAATCTTTCAATAATAATACAAAGGAAGCCATTTATTTACTCTCAAAATCTTTAACTTGCTCAATCTTTTGTGCGAAATCACAAGCATCCTGAAAATCTTTTTTCGTATAAAGTTCGGTTAACCCATTTGCCTCTTCCTGCCAATCGGGTCCATACTGTAAAAGGTAATCGGTAAACCATTCATAGTAGGACAGGTTGGTTGGATTTAACAGAATCAATCTTTGATACATCTTTATCACACAAGGGATCGGTAGAAAGAAATACGTAAGCTCATAATTAATGGCTTCTAATAAATGATCTGAGTTGTTGGTATGATCTATCTCAGATAGCAATTCATTGGATAGAGATTCTACAGTCTCCCTCGTTGTTTTTAACTCTGCCTGATCTAATTTCGACCAATCCTGGTCAATCAACTGATGCAATTCTTCCACTGTCTTCTGTATAGTCAAGGTAAATGTCCCCTTTATTTTTTATTTAGGATAATAGGTAGAGACCCTTAAAGTACCATCAGGCGTTTGTGTTACGGTATAGCCCATCGGTTTCTCATTTACTTGAATAGTTCGTTCAATCGTTTTAGGAGGTCTAGGGAAATCAATATTTGCCTTATTGGCTAATTCCATATCTTTAAGTATAACGGATTCAATCTGATCCATGGTGCCAATATCTTGAGCATTTCCTGTTCGATGGCCACTTCCACGGTAACCATGTCCACTATTAATTTCTACTTTAGTTCCGTCTATCTCAAAAGTACGTTTTAGTGCATCACCTTCCCCTTTAGTCCCAAGTGGCTTCAATTTAACTTCTCCGATATTAGAAGCTTGCCCTGTAACCCCAGAACCACTCTTTTGCTCATTCGCTTTCCTCGCCTCAGCCGCTTCCAAATTCTTTTTAATCTTCGCCACAGCTGGATGAGAAGAAGGTAAGCGAAACGGACCTTTGCCACCCGGCATACTCCCGCGAACCATCTGAAATGCCATGAATAGCTGGCTAAACTTTAGAGAAGTCAACATCATCTGAGCATATTTATCGGATACAGGCTCGCCTGTGAACGGATCAATTCCCATTTCAAAGCCTTTGATCTGCATCGCAAAAATATCTTCCCCTGACGGTTCAGCAGTTACAGCCTGCATTCGATTAATATCCAAATGCCCCTGATCTCTCTCATAAGCTTGGAGTGCAGACTGATCCGTAACTCCATTCTCGTTGACAGGCATCGACATCCACTTTCCAAAAACATTGACTTGTGCCATCCCATAGCCCTTATCGTCCGAACCGGCATAATATCTCGAGGTCTCCATCATCGCTACAGCGCCAACAGTACCAACGGCATTACCCAGACTCACCTTCTGAGCATCAGCATTCTCAAACCGCATAGCGATATCCTTGAGTTCCTTGGAGATGCCCACCATACTTTCCAGCGCCTTCTGCAATACAGGGCGTGACTGCTCAAATTCATAGTAGAATCGCTCCTGCGTCACACCCAGCCACATCTGCTGAAGGAACATGATCTGTCTTGAGAGATCCTCCCGTATATGCTCCAATTGATGTCTCGCCTGATCTATTTGATTCGATACGTTATGTAACTGTTCAGGGGTAACTTTAATGGTACTCATCCATTTTCACCGCTCATCTAATATATGATAAGACTATGTTAGCAGAAGTTTAATGGCAATGACATCCGGCTAATCTCCTGATTTCACTACATTAATTCCCACTAAGAATGATTTATTTCCGTTCTTCAGTCCCATACGATTTCTATGTAGGTGTATACATGTTCCTGAGGGTTCCTTTTATTTGACGACTTCAGGATACTGTAGCATCTTTACTGCGACGAGCAACACGCTTTAACAATTCATAGAATTAATGAATAAACTTGACTTGAATTGATAATCAGATGTACTATATGTTTATATAAATGGAATATATTTCAATTTAAATGCTTATTTTGAAATCTTATATTTTCACCATGAGTATTAGGGCCTAATATGAGTTTACCATTTTGTCTGCAACACACAATGATTGGCAGGCATTCATTTTACATATACATTCCTACTTCATAGAGTTTTCTAGCCTGTAGAGTTCTATCTCCTTTATTTCTATTTTCCAGTAAAGAAAAAGAGGGAAGAACCATTTTCACAAGAGAGGAGGGCAAGAGGCTTTAATCTGCAAGCAGGTCTATTTGTCGTTATCCATATTTTTGTAAAAAAAAGAATACCCATAACAAGAAAGGTGGAATTTATTACTATGAAAAAGTTGGTTGGTTTAGCTCTTATTCTTGTTCTCGTACTTTCGTTTAATGTAGCTGCCTATGCAGATGGTGACGTGACTCAAGCCAAACCGTTGACAAAGGAAGAAATTATTAATTCCAAAGAATTCCGTGAAGCTGTTGAGGCTGCTAAGGCTGAATTTAAAGCGCAGAAGGCTAAAGATACGGGTGGTCCAGTTCTGTTTGCACCTGCTCCGAACGTATCTCACATTAATGTATACGGTGTTGTATCTCCTAATGGCGGTCAAGAGATTTACGGCTTCAATAACAACCCGCTCTCCACGACCAATGATCATGGCGGGGCTTGGATTCAGTGTATTACGTTCCAGATCGGTTATGACAGCAGTCACTACGGCAAACTCGCCGGCAATACAATGACCAACAACTGGTCTGAAGCTATTGATCTGGACGGTGATCGTGTCGTAGATGCTTTTGCCCATTCTTGGGTTTATGAATCCCCTAATACAACAGGCGGACAATTTGTAGGTACGGTCTATTCCATTAATATTCCAACACAGTGGACCGCTTGGATTAATGTTCGTTAACAGGAAAGATGTTATATGAATATTGGAGGAATTGGCCATCCTGGTTCTATCCTGAGGAATACGGGGGAAGTACGCCCAAATGCTCATCAGCTTCGGATACGAATTCGATCGTATCTCAATTTGATGTGATAGCTCACTCTTCTGCTAACAATTACGTTAGTACATTTTCTCAGGCGGCCTTCAAGAATGCATCTCAAGAAGTCCAGGAGGAGTGGAACAAAGCATAGGAAAGAAACAGTGGCTTCAATCCCTTAACTGATGCTGATGGTAAACTTGCAGGTTCCTCCTTGTTGGCGCGACATATGGAGATGGAATACAACCTGATGCTTGGTTATGGTAATAAGGAAGCCCGTGTACGCATGGACAATGTGTTTGCAGACAAAGATTCCGCAAAGGCTCTTATCCGTGCGGCTTTGGAACGAGCTAATCATCCGTTAACAAGCACTAAAGGCTCTGCCCAGTTTGAGTAGAAAAGCATTTTTTAGAGTCTTTTCTATCCTATCTGGATTGATGGACACGGATTTGATTCTTGATCAGGCGCAGGGATATACATCCCCTGCGTCTTTTCTCGTACACCATATGCTTTCCCACTACCATCAAGTTAAAAGAGGCTTTTCCTTCTATTCAGCCTCCTGCTACAGAATAGTGACAAGGATTATTTTTTATTTCATCTGCTCTTGCTTCTGCAGTTTTCTTCATTGAGGTGCTAAAATCAATACATTTCTTTGTTTTGCATAGGCATCATAAAAAGAAAACACCCGAAAAGGGTGTTCTCTTAGGCTATAAATCGCTCGTCATATCTACCCACTTCAAATCCAATACAACCGATACTTTAATCGAATCTCTCAAAACCTTGTTTTTATAGTCGCTGTCGTCTTATGCAAAGGAGAAGTACTTCGCCGAGCACTGATAATTATAGACTTCTAGGTATCGACTGGACATATCCCCACACTCACGCTCCACATACCTTGAGTGTACCAAAAAGATGCCAGCTAACTAGGACGTGTCTCAAAAATCGCTGAAGTGCATCTTTTACCACCTTTTCGCCCCATGCTGCGTCACTTTCCCTTGACGTGCCCAGGCACACCTGCGGAAAACTTCCTGGCTTGGAACGAAAATTCGGCAAAACCTGCTTCCTTCGGAGTTTTCAGACACGCCCTAATCCCTCGCACTTTCGATTAGTCTTAGTTTCTTAGTATCCCGAGCCGGAGATGAACCGAAGAAGCGGGAGTACTCTCGATTAAATTGTGAAGGACTCTGATAGCCAACTTGATATGCTGCACTGGCTACTGCATAACCCTCATATGCAATGAGGTTTCTAGCCTCCAACAGCCTTAATTGCTTTTGAAATTGAATAGGACTTAAACCCGTTGCACGTTTAAACTGACGGTGAAAGGTGTTTATAGCCATACCAGATTTTGATGCCATCTCATCAATGTCTATTGGCCTCATAAAATTATCGCGCAACCATTTTACAATTTGAGAAATCTTAGAGAAATTACTTTCCCGCAGACCCAGTTGTCTCAGGTACCACCCTTGTGATCCCATCAGAACGCGATACAGGATTTCACGTTCATAGGCCGGTGCAAGAGCTGGAATATCTCTTGGTGTATTCGTTAATCGCAATAAGCGTAGCCATGCCTCCATAAATTCAATGTCTATTTCACAAGCTGCGAAATGCTCAGAAGCAGTTGGTATTAGATTTTCAGGAAGATCTCTTAATAAACTCTGAAGAACATTCTGATTCAACTCAAGACCAAGGGACATGTAAGGACGGCCATCACGGTCTGGATGTACACTCGCCGTTGCGGGAACATGTACCGGTACGACGTAATACGAGGGCCCTTCTAGTGTAGTGCTACGCCCCCCGATGGATAGAATCTTTGTTCCTTGAACCGTAAATCCAATCATCGGCTCGTAGAGCGCTGCGAGTTGATGTGCGGGAATGTCTCCCTTAATCATCCATAGCCCCGGCACTCCGGTTTCAACTGGTCGAGTTCCTGCACTTTTCATTAGATCCATAATTTCATCTACAATTTTATTCATACACTTATTTTATCACATTATCCCTCAAAACAACTCAGACATACATCGGCATTTTTAGGATCTTCTTATAATAAAGAGAAGGGATATTCTCGGTTTATCGAAATTATACATGGTGTTTTTAGGCAACCAATAGGCATTATTAGATCTATATTATTTCAACAGATGCGACTAAAATTTAAGACAGATCGAACACAAAATAAGGAGGATTTTATGAAAATTGCGATTGTAACAGGTGGAAGTAATGGTATTGGAAAAGCGACGGCACTTGAGCTTGGTAAGCGCGGAATTAGCGTCATTCTCACGTACAATTCCTATAAGGACCGGGCGGAAGCTGTCGTTAAGGAAATTGAGAAGAACGACGGAGTTCGGGCTGTAGCACTGAAGTTGGATCTGACTCAAATATCAACATTCGAAGGTTTCGTTCTAGAAGTCAAACAGAGCCTTAAAGAAATTTGGGACAGCACGACTTTTGATTACTTAGTTAATAATGGCGGTGTTGGTGGGCCAGCGATGTTCAATGAGATGAGCGAAGAGTACTTCGACAAGATTGTTAATACGAACTTTAAAGGACCGGTTTTTCTAACACAACACCTCGTCCGATTCATGAATGATGCTGGAGCCATCGTAAATACCACGAGTTCATCCAAGAACCACGCATTTCCAGGATACTCCACCTACGGCTCGTTAAAAGCAGCATTCTCAACTTGGACTCGCTATATCGCCAAAGAACTTGCACCTCGCAAAATTCGGGTCAACGCGGTTTCTCCTGGTCCTACGCACAGCAATTTCGGCGATGGAGTATTCGATAAACAACCTGAATTTATTAAGCCGCTGGCTGAGCAATCTGTATTTGGCAGAATCGGACAACCCGAAGATCTTGCGAAGGTCATTGTGAATGTATTGTCCGATGATTTCGGCTGGGTTACAGCCCAGGACATTGAAGTGTCTGGCGGACATTTGCTTTAATAATGTAAGGACAACACGTTCTGAATAATGGCATATCTGCGGAGTTCCACACTGATCTTGCTCTGCTTATAGAAAATTCCGCTAGCTGCTACGCTCGATTAAACTAGGGTTTGTTTAGCTCATGGTGAATTCTACTGGTGTGAAAAGTTGTGAGAACTTTCATTCTAATCGAATTTGGCCATGAGCATTTTTTATTTATTTTCGCAAGAGTAGTATTACATTGCTCTTTCCGGTTCGTGTATTTCTTGATTTTCTTGTTAAACAATTCGATCAGATGCGTCGAATACAGGCTTCTCCAGATCGGTTTGGGAAAGCTGTGAAAAGGTCTTCCTTTTTCTATTTACACAATATATTTTACGCTCTCCTCCGTAGAAGCTGATAAAGCGGTAATAGTAATTTAGTTCTCAATTATAAGGACTATTTTCCTTTTATACTTCGATGACATTTGGAATCAATCTGATTAACTAGTCAATTTTCGGCGGTAAATGATACTCGTAAGAGCATCCTCCAAAAGGTTGCTGGATACAACAAAAGCCGCCGGATGGCGACTTTTTAGTAAAAAGCACTTATCCTTATAATTTGCTCACATAGTACAAACTACTTTTCCTCTCTATATATAAACACATACGTACTCTCATCCGATTTCTCTTCTGAAAAAACAAACTCTAACCGATCAAAGCTTTTTACATCTCTCACATCTGTAATTTTCCGCTCTGCCATATATCGTACCATCTCACCTCTAGCCATTTTGGCCCGGGTTGCCTTTTCAACAAGCTTCCCATCAACCATTTGTCCAAAAACACAAGTGATAAAGCGAGTTTCCTCGCTCAGAAAAGGCGTGATGTTTTTGCTATACTCTTTGGAAGCCAAATTCAGAATACAGTTGCTGTCCGCTTGAAGTTGATCTGCCAACTTGCTGCCCCAGAATTGATAGAGCGATTTGAAGCCCGGACCTTGCAGCTTGCCCTGCATCTCCAACCGATAAGGTGTAACCCCATCCAAAGGCCGCAACATGCCATAAAAACCGGATAAAATACGTAAATGCTGTTGAAGATACGCCAGTTCCTCATCTTGAAAAACACCCGGAGCCATATATTGATACTGAATGCCCTCATAGGCATATATTGCTGGTGTCAGATTTGCTTTTAAATTCATCTTCTGAATCCGCTCCACGTTCTGTTCGGCGATTGCATCGTTACACTTCCACATCGCTTTGAGTTCGTCATAGGATAACTCTTTTAGCAGACTCAATAGCTGTTCTGACTCGTTTATAAACTGCGGCATCTGCGCGATAGCCATAAGATCGGTATCAATCTTCATCTTTTTAGCTGGTGATATGATAATTCTCATCGTGCTGATCCATCCTTAATCTACCGTTGTTTTTGTCGTTATCCATTGTACAGGATTGGACAGGCGAATCCAATGCCAAGGCTTAACTAAATCCCTCATAGTACCTTTGAAAAGACTCAAAATGAACAAGTCAGCCCACGATTGGACCGGCTTGTTCATTAGAATTCAACACATTCAATTGGTGAGAAAGCAAGGTGTGCATTTCAAACCGCAATTAGGGAGATACGCTCCCCGCGCCGCTATTTTGCTCTGTTTTTGTAGTCGGCAATTGAATCATTGGCGTATTTGACCCACTTACATATGGAAGGGCTCCATCCCATTTCTTGATGGTTTCATATTCAACGAGTTGACTCGATAATGATTGTTGAAGCTCTTTATTTGCTTTAGCTTGACCTTCTGCTTCGATCAATAGTTTGTCTGCATTACCTTGCGCTTCCACGCGCTTACGATCTGCTTCTTTCTTGGCGATCTCAAGTTCAGTCGTTTTACGTTCCAGTTCTTGAGAAGCTTCGACACGTTTATCGATTGCTTCCTGAGTCTTGGCGTCAGGTTGAGGAACACCTACAGTAACGTTTGATACAATAAAGCCTAATTCTTTAACGTCATCAGAAAAACGTTGTTGCACGTCTACTCCTGCTTCGGATGACTTTTCACCATAAACATCAATTACTGTAAACTTGGAAATACCTTTACGAGCTGCGTCACGGAAACGTGTTTTGAGATATGTATCCTCAATTTCTTGAATGCTAATTGGCCCAAATGTGTTGAAAATAGAAGATACTTTACTTGGTTCTACTTGGTAGTTGTAAGCAAAATCGATTGTGATGTTTTTTCCGTCAGACGTAGCAATCTGAATATCTCTGTATTCCACCGTTTGAATTCGGATCGGATATTTGGTTACTTTATCAAACGCTCCAACCAGTTTCCACCCTTGACTCAGTGTGCTATCTTTTACCCCTCCATTGGGTGAATACACGACCCCAACATAACCATTAGGAATTCGTGTGACGAAGAAGGTCACCAGTAATACTCCTACAATAATAACGAATGCAACTGTTATTGCCCCTACTCTAAACGTCTTTGAATTTTTCATTACCATTCTCCTCTTGTTTGAATTTATTGTATTTCTTCAGAATTCTACTACCTATTTTATTGAATAGCGGGATCATTAATGCCCATAGAATAAATGCTAGGATCAAGATTAAAATGATTCCCCCAATAAATGGCATATTCGTCCTCCCCTCTATGGATGTAACCGAGTACAAATTTATAACCAACTAATTATATCCTCCTTTATATATACTTTGTAAATTCATATTAGGTTTCAATGATATTCAGCGTCGCTTCCTGTAGCCCCAGAATTTCTACAACGTGACAACAGAATCCTCACAATATATGTATGAGACCGTTGTTTTTGTCGTTATTCATTGTACAGGAGCTGTAACTTCTTGCCACTAAGCGGACAACTCTTTCAAATAAACAACATATGATATTTAAATATAATAGATTGGAGGAATGAAAATGGTTCGTACACTTGACGCTCGTACTTCTCTTGCGTCCACAGGCATTACTCCGCTCAACATCCCACTTCCATCTAACACTCCTACTCTTCTTGGGATCCTGGGACTCAACATTGTTAATCCGGGACCACTCATCCGTACTCAGTTTAATGGGACCTATCGATTCTCAGTGGCCAGTTTATCTTCGTTGCCCTCTACTATTCGCCTGGAAATATTCAGGGGATCCACCAATACAGGCCAACCTATTTATGTCGTTTCCCAACCTGTATTCCCTTCCACCAACAGTATACTCGCAAGCTTCGAAGGTTCAGATTACAATGTTCCTCCCCCTGTAAATGGTCAATTAATCTATTCTTGCTATGCAACATTTGTACCAGCATCCGGGATGGAACAAGCTACCCGTATTGGACCGGAATGCTTTAATGCTGTCGCATATAGCGACGATTAACTTCAATTTCTATATGAATCTTTATGGAAGGAGGACATCCAATGGTCAAAACCTTAGATGCACGGACTTCCCAAGGCTCGAACGGACAGAACCTTTTAACACCCAGCTTCACGAATGGAGTCCCACTATTATTCGCGCAGGTTGGACTACAAGTAAATAATCCAGGAACGGTCATACGGACGCTTTTTTCGGGTATTATCGAAATTACCGCTGATCAGCTTCCTGTTAACGGGGATCTTGTCATAGAAGTGTATCGAGGATTGAGCAATTCACAGCAGCTTGTTTATCGTGCGGGTACTATTGTTCAGGCCAACCCGTTCTTTAGTCCTTGCGTATTAAGCTTTACTGGTGCGGATTATAATGTGACACCACCAGGAAATGGCCAACTTATTTATTCTGTATACGCTACATTTACCTTTAATCCAATTTACAGTGTTAGTAACCTGCGCCTGGGGCCCGAAAGTTTCAATGCTACTGTTTATTCCAATGATTAATAGTCATGAGCTAATTTCGGAAAAATCTCCCCCTCTTCTCATTCATTTATTGAACGCAAAAAGGGGAGTGCTAGAATTCATTAGCTCTCCCCTTTATTTCCGTTTGTTATTTAGTAAACGGATTCCTTACTTAGCTCTATCTCTTTCAATACTTCCAACCCCAGTTCTATAAAATATATATATCTAAAATCAAACTCTGCATTCAAGTCATAGGGCTAGCCGATTGCCTTTTATTCGATATATATCGCTGCGGTCTCATTATCCATAACCCTGAGCGTCCAAGCCATAAGAGCCGTTTCGATATTCATCTTTTTGGCAGGTGAAATCATAATCCGTATCAAGCTGATCCATCCTTACTCTATGTTGTGTTTTCGTTATTCATTGTACAGAATTGGTTAGGTTCATCCAATGTCAAGTCCCCGGACCTGATCTACGTGCCGAATAACCGCCCTAGAACACCAAAATATATCATGATGAAAAATAATAGTATAGATATGGGTAGTATAATCAAAAATTTAAGTCTGCTCGTAGGAACAACAATGACCATGATTAGATTTATTCCATAAGTATTGTAATCAAATAGTAATGAGTATGCTCTGGTAAGTAAGCGTCTCGCAATTGATACCCTTCGGACATTAGAGCTGTGATTGGAAGGGATAAAACTAAACTATCTACACATCCATTGCCACGTGCATACCACATCACATAAATAAGTAATATTCAGCAGTTTCGCTCAATTAAACAAACCCCCGGCAACGCTTCTGCATTGAGCAGCGAGCCGGAGGTTTCACTTTATGGCCTGCCATCCAATGTATTTTAATGCATGATTTCTTTCTTGTTTACCTTCATGCCAGACAATGACTGATCGAACATGTCAAGAACAAATAAGAATCTTTCGGCTTCACGAAAAACGTGATCTGCTAATAAGGGGTGAATGATACTTTTGATTCGACACTCCTCAATTAAGTCGCGAGCAGTCTTCTTAAAGTCTCGTAACGATTGAACTGAAACGCGGTTTTCATCAACAAATTGACTTAGTAAGGGATGGGTTTGCGATTGTGGACGCATGGAACTTAAATCGATGGCTTGAAACATCAGCGTATCAAAATCTTGACTAAATTCCCTTGCTTGTTCCACTAATTTTCGCTCGGATGGATCAAGAAGATGACCTATAAATTTTGCATGGTCTGCCATGATTTTGAGGAAAAATACATTCTCATCGATAATCGCATCAGGTAATGGTTCAAGTCTCCCACTATTGAGTTCCTCTAACCGATTTCTAAAGTAATTGGCCTCTCGGCTAACATGATCCACAAGCAAAGGGAAATTGGTTCCCCCCGGAAGCTGACACCGTAGTATAAGCCCAAGCACTTTTCTTTTAAATGCCCATATGTGCGCAGCCGCATTGTGAACTTCTAAATTAAACTGTCTAATGGTTTGCGGATCCGTATCTGCTTGAAAAGAATGTGATCTTCTTTCAATATCCTCAAAGATTGCATGGAATTGATTAGCCTCATTAATTAACTGCGTATCTTCACACCTAAATCCCAGTCGAAGAAAAAAGGAATGTTCTTTCATAATGCGTGACCAAAACCGTATTTCGTCTAATGATTTGACAACAAAAGGATCCGACAAACCTTATCCCACCTTTCAGCACAATTAATAAGTAGACCATTTAAATATGCCATGATAGCAGAGTATATGGGGATGCAATGTTTCAATATGCTACCGAAAAATAAAAATCATGATTAATAAATTGAATTTAAATACTTTTAACAAAACAATTGTCTTTTAACATTTAAAAACCAGAGTTTGAACAACGCAAGCTGGTTTATTTGTCGCTACCTGTCCGCCAATATTCTTAGCTAAACGTGCACATAAAGCTTACACGGCTCATCACCAAAACATGCAACGCCTCGTCAAGCACTTTCTGCAAAGCAGACTTCTTAACGTTTCAGCTGTCAAACTAACAAACCCCCGGCTGGCGCGTCTGCATTCAGCAGGGCATAGCCGGGGGTAATTTAATATTTACAATTATTTCTCTTAATTCCTCTACTTATCTCATCTCGTAAAATCATGCTGCCCAATGGTCAGAAGCGTCGGCCTGCTCTTACTCCACACCGAAGTGGCAATCTTCGGATTGTAATAATAGAGTGCTCCGTTCGTCGGATCAGCGCCATTCAGAGCTTTGCGAGCAGCCCTGTAAGAGGTCTGGGTTGGCTTGGTGTTAAACTGGCCATCGTCTATAGCCGTGAACTGACCTTTCTGGAAAATGACCTTGGAGATCGATGATGGGAATGCACTCGAATGCACCCGGTTTAGAACAACCGCCCCAACAGCGACTTGCCCTTCAAAAGATTCCCCACGCGCTTCACCATGGATTAGCTTCGCTAACTGGCGTAGTGTCTCACCCTCAGCTTTGGCCTTTTTGTTCAGCCTGTTCAGTGTTGCCGGGCCTGCAATACCGTCTGCACTCAGTCCCTGCGCCTGTTGGAACTTGCGAACAGCACCTTTGGTGATGGTACCGTAATATCCAGTCATTCCAGCATCGAAGTAGCCCAGATCGCTTAATTGCTCCTGCAATTGCAGCACATGCTCGCTACGAACGCCCTGTTCCAACTTCTGTGCTCCCGCAGAAGGAGCTGCCACGGTCAATCCCAGAGTCAATGCGCAGGTACCGAGAAGCATGCTGACCCGCCCTGCTCTTTTGCCAGCCGTTTTCCCCTTTCCATGAGTGACTTTCCGACTGACAATGATAGGTTCCATGTTGTCAGCAAACGTCCGCACATCAGATCCTTCATCTGTACTACTGGTTCTAATCAGTGCATTCTCGCTTCCCGTGTTGTCCATGTTTTTTGTAATCGTCATGTTATTCATCATATTAGTGACCTCCATCTCTTTCATAGGTTTACTTTCGTCCACAACATACACATCATACATTCCGTTCATCTGACTCAGTTCATTACTGTTATTATCGCTGTACGTTACATGTATGTCGTTATTCATATGTGCACGCACCATGTCAATCACGTTATTTTGGCTTCCATTTACTGTATTCACACGAGACGTTTCATTCATTTGTGCCATCTGCTTATACTTCTTCATCATTCCAGTTACCTCCACTTTTCTGAATCCACACAGTTGGACATCCCGAGTGTCATTATAGGATATAGAAAAAATGAAGTCTATCGGACCGATGACGCAGTGAAAAAACGACGCTGAACATAACAAAAAGAGGCATGAGCCCATGGTCACACCATGGTCATGCCCCTTCTTGTATCAACCTTATACCGCTTGTCCAACCTGTTATTTCCGTAGGCAGGCAGACCCGTACAAAAGTTACGTTGTATTTATTGACAATTACTCGGCCAGTTCCTGACCCTTCGTTTCCCGGCCCCAGAACAGTACTGCCGCTGCGCCAATGAGGATTGTCACGAAGAAAATCGTGAAAATCAGGCTGATTGCCACTTCACGCTGAACCAGCATACCGACCATCAGTGGAGCAAGTACGCCACCGATCCGGCCTACCGATGTGGCAAGACCGACACCCGTCGAACGAACGGAAGTCGGATATAATTCCGGGCTGTACGCGTACAATCCACCCCAGGCACCCAGGTTGAAGAACGAGAGGCATATTCCCGCAGCCAGAATCGTTGCTTCCGTGGTTGCGAGTCCGAACGCAATCGCACTGCACGCAGTCAACGTAAGATAGACAACAAGTACGAACTTGCGACCGTAACGTTCAATGAAGTACGCCGCGGTGAAGTAACCTGGCAACTGCGCGATCGTCATGATCAGCACGTATTGGAAACTTTTAACCAACGTAAATCCTTTGGCCATCACAACCGAAGGCAACCACAGGAACATGCCATAATAAGAGAAAATGACGGTAAACCATAAAATCCAGAGCATCAACGTTGTACGGCGATGTGGTGCTGACCAGACGGTAGCCACTTTCTCGCGGAACGTGATTTTACGAAGCTTGGCATGATTCTTATACCGCGGCGGGTCCTGAATGGCACGACGCAGATATAATGCGTAGAACGCCGGAAGCGCACCAATGGCAAAAGCAATTCTCCATCCGTACTCCGGAATGACAAAGTTGGCAATGAGCGCCGATACAATCCAGCCCCCTGCCCAGAAACTTTCCAATAATACAACGGCACGTCCCCGTTCCGCTGTAGGCATCGACTCCGATACCAGTGTGGATGCCACGGGAAGCTCTCCACCAAGTCCAATACCCGCAACCAAACGCAGGGCACACAATACGGCGAATCCAGTCGCCAGTGCAGATAGACCGCTTGCAATCGTGAAGATTAGCAAGGTCCACATCAGTATGGCCTTCCGTCCAAATCGGTCCGCAAGTGCACCTGCAAGCAAAGCACCTAGCGCCATACCGATGGAGTTAATACTCGTAAGCACGCCGACTTGTCCGGGACTGAGACTCCATTCCTTGGCAAGTGCAGCCACGATAAAGGAGATCATTCCCACTTCCATCGCATCAAACAGCCAGCTCATGCCGGCACTGAACAGCAGCTTGCGCTGCTTGGGATTCCGCAATACTTCCAGTTTGCTCATCACTTATAGCTCCCTTGATCTCTATGTAGTCATCCTGACACTAAATCATTATTATGCAGAATGCTCCAGAAATCAATGCAAAATAAGCTTTTCCTTCCGATTTCTGCGATACCTTACCCCTTGAGTGAACCCGCTGTCAGACCTGCAACAAAGTAACGCTGGAGCAGAAGGAACAACGCGATCATCGGAATGGCCGTTACCAGCACACCCGTAAGCATCATCGGATAGTTCGTCACGTATTCCCCGCGGAACTGCATAAGCGCAAGCGGTAAAGTGAGCTTGGACTTACTGCTGAGCATCAACATCGGAATAAGCAAGTCATTCCATACCATGACGAGCAGGAACGTAGCCGTTGCAGCCAGCGAAGGTGCAGCCAGTGGCAGTGCAATCCGTGTATAGAGTCTCCATTCATTTGCTCCATCCATACTGCCCGCTTCCAGAATCTCCGAATTGAGCATGCGCATAAAACCTGTCAGCATAAATACTGAGACAGGCATGAGCATCGCGGCAGATACGACAATCAATCCCGTGAGACTGTCCGACCAGCCCAGCGTACGCGTGAGGGAATAGATCGGCAGCATGCTCACTTGGGAAGGAACAATCAGACCGGCTACGAACAGAGCAAACACGATTTTGCCTACGCTGCCACCCCAGCGGACAATGGCATAAGCAATCATGCTGCTCAGCAATAACTCAATTGCAACCGTACCGAGCGTCACGACCAGACTGTTTCCGAAATATTGCCACATCGGCTGATTGCGGAACATGCCAGTAATGTTATCCCACGTAAACGGGTCCGGCCAGCTGAACGGACTGGTGAAGAAGTTGCTGCTTGTTTTGAACGAGGATACAAATACAAAGTACAGCGGCACCAGGATCAGCAGCGCGTACACCAATAAGATCAGGCGATTGAACCATTTTAAAAACATGTGAACTCCCTTCTGCCTCGGTTGCAGGATGAATGATCCAACATCAACCTCAATAGCTTACCCGGTCGGCACGAAGTGCCTTGAACTGCAACAGCGTCAAGAGCGCGAGCAACACCAGGAAGATCATTGAACCGGCAGAAGCCAGACCAAATGAATAGCTGCCAAAGGCGGTATGATAGATATAGGTTGTCAAAATTTCAGTTGCGTAGTTCGGGCCTCCGTCCGTCATGGTGAAAATGAGGTCAAATGCCTTGAACGACTGAATGGTCGTATAGGCCACAACAATCGTTGCCGAAGGTGCCAGCAGTGGCCAGGTCACGGTACGGAATACCTGCCATTTGCTGCCGCCATCCATGCGAGCCGCTTCATACAGTTCTGCTGGGATGCCTTGCAGACCTGCGATGAATACAATCATCATCTGGCCAGCATGGGCCCAGACCTGTACCGCAGCGATGGAATAGATCGCGATCTTCGGATCACCAATCCAGTTACGAGCGATGCTGCTCATCCCCGCCTCATTCAACCCATAATTGATCAATCCAATGGATGGATCATACATAAATGCCCAGATCAGTCCGACCGATACGGATGACAGAATCGCTGGCAGGAAATACAATGCCCGAAGCACAATGCGTGTCTTGGTATTGCGTACCAGGAGCAGCGCCAGGACAAGTGAAATAAAGGTTTGTGCAATAACAACCGTTAACATGAACTCCACGTTATTGCCAAAGGCTTTGCGGAATACGATGCTGCTGAGACTGTCCTTGTAATTATCCAGCCCTACAAATGCATACGACGGGGATACCCCATCCCAATCCGTAAAGGAATAGAACAGCCCCGTCAATGTAGGAAATACGAACAATCCAACGTACAGCAGCAACCCAGGGATCAGAAACAGGGATAGCTGAAGACGGTTTTTCATCGTTTATTTCCCGATATGCTGATCAATGATCGCTTGTGCCTGCTGTGCTGCTTCCTCTGGAGAAGTGCCGCTCAGCACAGCCTGAATGGAGTTGGTTACTGCTTTTTGATTATCTCCGTTCAGGATGGTGAACCGTGGCTGGAACACGGTCTTTTTGCTCGCCCATTCTCCGGCTACCTGAAGTTCAGGCGTATCGTACTTCACATCATTTACCGTTACATTCTGTCCTGTCTGGTTGGCGTAGTCACTTGCTACATCGGGATTGCTCAGGAATTCGAGGAACTTCTTCGCTTCTTCCGGATGTTTTGACTTGCTGTTCACAGCGAGCATGAATGTCGTCGTATGCACTCCTTCATACTTCGCTTGATCGACACTTACCGTAATTGGTGCAAGCAGTTTTTGCTCCAGATTAGGATTCTGCTGCTTGTTCTGAGCCAATTGATATGAGCCACTCGCCAGTATCGCTGCTTTCTCTTGGATAAACAGTGCGCCCGCCGCAGGGTCTTTGGTACCCAGTGCATCCTGTTGGAAGTAACCTTTATCGTTCAGTTCCTTGATTTGAGTCAATGTTTTCACCCAAAACTCATCCGTCAGTTTCGCTTCGCCCGCTTCAACTTTTGTAAAAATGTCGTCACTTGGCGCATTGTTCATCACCATCGTATTCATGAATTGGCCCGGACCAATGTCCGCTCCGGCAAAGGCAATTGGAATGATGCCATTGTCTTTCAGCTTCTGGCAAAGGGCCAGGAAGCCTTCCCAATCGGTCGACGGCGTCAAGCCATATTGTTCAAACAGTTTTACGTTATAGATTGGATCGTTATATACGAGTTGATACGGAATTGCATATTGCTTGCCATCGTGCTGTCCTGATTCAATCAGCTTCGAATTGTAGGCCGACAGGAACGATGATCCGGTCAGATCCGTGAACAATCCGGCTTTGGTAAAGGCTTCAAACTGTGCACCCGGGAAGGAAGCAAATACATCTCCTACCGAACCGTCACTGATTTTGGATTGTACGGTGGACTGATATTGATCGGAAGGCAGTGTCTGCATCTCCACTTTAATGTTTGGATTTGCTGTCTCAAATGCGTCAATGCTCTTGTTCAGTGCTTCCACATCTTCTCCACGCCAGTGCATGAAGCTGATCGTAACTTTGCCTGAACCCGAGGAGCCGTTCTCACCAGATGACGCGTTATCCCCGCCGCCGCAAGCCGACAGCAGGATGGACATGACCAGCATACTGACGAGCGGTAGGAGCAATTTTTTATTTTTTTTCACGAAAGACGACCTCCTGAGGATGATTAATGTAAGTTGCACGAAAGTTTTTACACGGCGCACTCCGAGTGCAGTACCATCTTCCGATCGCTGTTATCCCCGAATCTCTTTGAATCATTTTTTTAATGGTTAAAATTCGGGGATAAAGGCGAGCGCTTCGCTTCTTCAGATCGGTTCTGTCCTCTCCGTTTTCGTATAAAAAGATTAGTTGAACTTATTTAGTTGGTAGTAACTGAATGTTGCTTCTGTCTTGTTTTCCATTTCTCGCGAATGATGGGCATCACGGTCCGTCCGAAGATTTCTGCCTCTTCCAGATGCGGGTAACCGGACAGAATGAAGGTTGTAACGCCGAGATCTCCATATTCCATCAAACGCTCTGCGACCTGTTCAGCTGTACCCACAATAAGGATTGCACCGCCGGAGCGCACAACGGACAAGCCTGTCCACAGGTTGGGACCTACGACAAACTGCTGCTTCTCGGACAGTTCCCGTAGCTCGTTCTGTCTGCGTTGGTTGGTTGCATCCGTCTCGGCAAAAGCGGCTTTGGCTTTCTCAATCGCTTCTGGTGGTACTTTGCTAATAATCTCCCAAGCTGCTGCCCATGCTTCTTCTTCAGTATCCCGAATGAGCACCTGAGCACGCATGCCGTAACGGAGCTGACGATCCTGTCCCGTTTCCTCTTTCACCTGCTGACGAATGACCTCAATCTCTTCGATCTGCTCCTGAATCCAGTCATGAGGCTCGCCCCACATGAGGAACGTATCTGCATGTTCAACAGCGACCTTCTTCGCAATCGGTGAACTTCCTCCCAGATAAAATGGTGGATGTGGATTTTGCACCGTCTCCGGCATGCCTACTGGTCCTTTGAAGTTGTAATACTGGCCGTTGAATTCAGGATTGGGATCGCTGAGTGCATCTGCACCAGAGTTTGAACCACTTCCGGCAAACTCCGTCAGATTCAGTCCCGTCGATTGGGTCCATGAACGCTTCATGACTTCCATATACTCGCTCGCCCGCACATAGCGTTCATCATGTGCATGTGCCAGTGGATCGCCAAGTTCCTCCAGATCGCGAACAGAACTGCCTGTAACCACATTGATCATGGCGCGACCACCAGATAGCTGATCCAATGCCGCTCCCATGCGTGCAGCAAGTACGGGTGTAACCAAACCCGGGCGAATGGCAACAAGTGGACGCAATGTCTTCGTGTGGCTCATCACAGCTGAGCCGACCACCCATGCGTCTAGACACGCTCCCCCTGTCGGAATCAGTACAAATTCGAATCCTGCCTTCTCCGCCGTCTGTGCCACATCAATCAGATAATCCAGACTTGGCTCCCGCTCCGGGGCAACCCCTACATACTTACCATCCCCTGCTGTAGGCAAAAACCATCCAAACTCCATTTCTTCCTGTTCGCTCACACAAGTCAATCCCTTCTATGATAAATTGCTCTAAAAATGTTTCACTCAAGCCTTCGGTTACAGAAAACCTTTCGAGCACTCTTGTCCCCAGATTTCTTTTAATTCCCCTTTCATGGGAAAATCCGGTGACAAAGGCGCCCGCTTCGCTTCTTCAGGTTCTTTCTGTCCCCTCCGTTGTCGTGTCATTCTTTAAATTGATTTATTAGGCATAATCAAACTCAAATACCGATTAATTAACTTGGTTTAATAGGTATGGACATCATATCAATTGATTTGTCTGTGATCAATGTCATTTCGCGGCAATTTCATTTTGTCATTTTGTGGTCTTTTCTCAGATTTAGGTCTTCCTGATCTTGAATATGCATAAAACCCACCTGTATAATAGGTTTAAATACGTGTTCAAAAAGTCTGGTTTTCAGTAACGAGAAGATGGGATGAAGTTAGAAATAGAGTAGCGGAGCGTAGGAAAACTACGTGAGCAACCACAATGTTTCCAAAGGAAACATACTTCGTAAGCCTCCCGCTTATTTCGGCTGAATTTCAGCTTCGATGTTGATAATGCCACTTGGCATGATTCGTAATCAAAAGTGGACTTTTTAAACTACATCTGTAAGTGAAACTTTTAGATCGTATCTACGATACTTATACATTAAAGAGGTGTTCCTGATGACCGAGAGTATGAAGGAGGACCACCATGAGTTTTTGGATATTATTTTCTTCACTCCATCTGAATTCGAGAAAGCTGGTGGCGCCTGGCCGATTCGCATTGGCCGTAATATAGCCAAAACCAACTATCATATTGGCCCGCGCACTACGCCTTATTATTATTTGCTGTTTGTACTGGAGGGGGAAGGTACATTCATACAGAACGGACAGCGTCACGCCCTTCGAGCCAGGGATGCGTTCTGTCTGTTTCCACATGTTACCCATGAGTACTGGACAGACCCAGAGGATACGTTGCAGAAAATATTTATCGCCTTTGATGGTGCATACGCAGCCGAACTATTGTCTCGGATCGGACTTACACCTGACTTACCATACCGTTCAGGTGTACTTACCCCGGAGACTGCAAGTGCCATGCGCTCGTTCATGGAGGATGTTCGCAAACCGCAGGATGGAGCGAGTGATCTGGGGCGACTCACCCGTTTTCTAAGCCTCTTTGACCGGATCGCCCGTTCCCCTGCAACCAAAGGATTGCAACCGGATTCAGCCACACCTTGGCTCCAGAAAGGCAAGGAATACATGGACATTCATTTTGCAGGCGGCATCTCCGTGGAAGGGGTATCCGCTCATGCGGGTGTGGATCGAACCCATTTTGCCAAACAGTTCCGCAAAGCCTATGGTCTGTCCCCTGTGCAATATATCCAACAATTGAAAATGAATCAGGCCAAACGTTTGCTCGTGCAGACTCCACTAAGCTTAACCGAAGTGGCTCATTCCGTAGGTTACCCGGACTTGTTCTCCTTCTCCAAAGCGTTCAAAAAGCAAGTCGGTCTGCCGCCCAATCGCTATCGCACATCGGAGAGCACGAAAGAATGAGGGAGCGACCTTTCGCTCCCCAGCCTATAATCCATGCCTCATGCACCACGCCTTGTGTACGGTTGTGTAGATGTCGCCTCTACCAAATTACAATGGACTCCTGAGTTTCATATCCTGCACATCCTAGTGCTGCAAAACCCATTACGAAATCCGTCACCAAAGAAGGCAAGCCCCATCTACCCGGGACTTGCCTTCTTTCTATACTATAGTCTTGACGCACGTACTCGAAACCAGGAACTTTTTACGTTGAACTAACGCTATTCCTTCTCCTCATTCTTGCGCGCAAGTGGAATACCGTTCTTCTTCGCATACCATGCTTCATAATGATGCACAGCCACACCTGCAAAAGAAGAATGAGAGGAACCGAGGTCAAACACCTTCTCCATCTCTTCATTCATATTGCTAACCGGTTTACGGAAAAAGGTCAGGTGATCCCCCTCGTGTGTATCCGCGAGTTCCGCTCCGATCCAGACTTTCTTGCCGAGATCATCCGCTTCGTCCAGTTCTTCCTTGGACAGATCATACATCTGCTGCCCACTGTCCCGGTAAGCCATAATGGCCACCGCATCGAAGTGGGAGATCACCCAGCGACTGAATGTACCCTCACCTTCAGCCGACTGACGGGCATCAAGCCAGAACGGAATGGCAGCGCTCATGTACAGTCCGGCATCCTCGCCGGCTTTTGTCCAGGCCTTCATGTTGTTCTGCCACTCTGCAATGACGCTGCTCTCCTCGTTCTCCCAGCGCTTCAGCTGATACGGCTCCACATCCAGTTGAATGCCTTCGAAGCGTTCATTCTTGGTGGAAGCTGCATTATATGCCCGTACTCGCTCGATAAAAGCAAGCCCTTCATCCCGCTTTTCCTCATAGGCCCAGTCTGCATGACCGTTAAGTCCATGCACTTCAATCTCAGCCTGCCCTGCAGCCGCAATGAATTTGCGATATGTTGCATCAGGCACCTCATCCTGGATTTGCAGGAAGATGGTATCCACGCCCTGTTCTTTGGAAAAAGCAATAATCTCAGGCGTTTGTTCTGCAATAATGGACGCGTCCCACAGCCAAGTCGCTTTGTGTTCCTCCGCCGAGAACCATTTGAACATCCAGGACAGAAGCAGCAGGCACAACACCACAGCCAGAATGGCCCATTTCGCCATACCCACCAGTTTGCCCCGTTGCCTCATATATTTCCTCAGACGAGCAACGCTTCACTTGGCTCAAGCACAGGATGCTGCACCGAGTGACCAATCTTGTAGATATGCGGATGTGTGTACGAACGGAACGCATTACGTGTATCCAGAATCGGCACACCCATCTCGGCAATATCAAAGTAAGGCAAATCGCTGTGGTTGGTGATCAGCACGATGCAATCGTACTTTTTGAACTGCTCCAGATTGAACACTTCGCTGTGTACGGTCTCGCCATGCTTGTCTTGGAAGGAATCCGCATGTGGATCGTAGTAGCTAACGTTAGCTCCACTTTCCTTGAACAGTTCATATACTTCCAGTCCTGGTGATTCACGCAGATCGGCAATATTTGGTTTGTACGACATGCCAAGGAGCAGAATATTTGATTTACGTACGGATTTCGCGTATTCGTTCAGAATCGTTGACGTTTTGTTCAATACATAATATGGCATGTTGTCATTGGTAGATTGCGCCAGCTCAATGAATTTGCTATAGAAACGGAAACCTTTGGCCTTCCATGACAGGTACATCGGATCAAGCGGAATGCAGTGTCCACCGATGCCTGGCCCTGGATAGAATGGCATGAAACCAAATGGTTTCGTCGCCGCAGCGTCAATAACTTCCCAGATATCGATTCCCATGCGGTCACACATCATCGCCATTTCATTCACAAAGGCAATGTTCACACTGCGGAATGTGTTCTCCAGCAGTTTGGACATCTCAGCCACTTTTGGCGAAGATACCGGTACTACGGTTTCTACATATTTGCTATATAACGCTGTTCCAAGTTTCAGGCAGGCTTCAGTTGTGCCCCCGATCACTTTCGGCGTATTAAATGTTGTGAAACGTCCGTTGGACGGGTCCACACGTTCAGGCGAGAAGCAGAGGAAATAGTCTTTACCTGCTTCATGTCCGATCTTGTCCAGCTTCTGCTGAATCAATTCTTCGGTAGTACCCGGATAAGTGGTGCTCTCCAAGGTAATCAGCATGCCTGGTTTCATATGCAGTTTGATCTGATCCACAACGGTCTCGATGTAAGACGTATCCGGGTCCTGATTCTCACTAAGCGGTGTCGGTACGCAGATACTGAGTGCGTCGATCACGCGCAGCATACTGTAATCTGTCGTTGGTTGGAAACGGCCGCTTTGCATTACTTTTTTCAACTCATCGGACGAAATATCGTGAATATAGGAATCTCCTTGATAGATACTGTCTACTTTGGACGCATCCAGATCAATTCCGATTACCGTGAAACCTTGATTGACCATTTCCACGGCAAGTGGAAGTCCTACGTAACCGAGCCCGACAACGCCGAGTACAGCTTCTTTATTTTCAATCGCATTCAGTAATGTGTGGAATTGTTGATTCTCCATGATATTCCCTCCGGGCAGTGTATTTTGGTGGTGCTTAAAATCCATATAAATAGATGAGTGTCTGTGCTCTAAATGTTGCTCTAATCTATCTGATTCATAGTGTAGAAAAATATCTTACTTGGCACTTCACACAATCAGTTGTTCCAAGCTGTCTTCTAATGCAGGCAGCGTCTGATTCGGGCATCCAGCTCTACAGGCGAGAACGGTTTGGTCATGTAATCATCGACTCCGCTGCGGAAGCATTGACTGATCGTCTGCTCGACACGTTGCTCGGTCAACACGACAATTTTGGGTGGCTGCTCCATCTCCAGATTTTGGATATGATGGATGAACGGCAGACCGTCGATGCCATACAGATTCAGCTCGGTGAGCACCAGGTCCGGTGTAACTTTCTCGATCAGCTCCAGTGCAGCCAGTCCATCGACGGCTTCATAGGTTTCGTATCCCTGCATCTTCAACCGCAATTGCAGGAACTCGCGTACCGTAGGATCGTTATCCACAATCAAAATGCGTTCCGGCTCGTCCGCCGTATTGTCCAGTGTGTAGATATGAATCTCCGACGAATCTACGAGCTTCGAGGACTCAGCCATATGCTGAATAGTTGCCTTCGAAGGGCGCTCCCCTTCCGGGAAACTGGCCAGTGTAATCTGTGGATCGGCACCGGGAACGGTCTCTTGCAGTTCATGCTTGATCCGAAGTCCTTCATAATGAACTTCATCCAGTGACAACCCTGGCAGCAGGACGGCAATCGCCTGAGTGGCCCCATCCTTCCACACCTGGAAGGCTGTCCCGCTCGTCTGTTCCAGATGTGCCCTGACCTGCTGCTCAGGTTGAGAATTTCCTGCACAATGGATGAACATTAAGCCGCATGTCTCGGCACCCGTTTCCTTCAATCCCTGTTCTACACTTCGGTACACATTAACGGCAGCCTCACGCTGCAATGTCGCCGTATTTGGCATGTTCTTTTCCACCCTTCTCCTCGATTATCTATACATGTCCAAAAAATGTTATTTACACTGACACTCCGATGACAGAACAACCTTTTGATCGCTGTTATCCCCAGATTTTTTTGATTCCTTTTAACAAGGAGAAATCCGGGGATAAGCGTATGCTTTCGATGCAGCTTTCTTTCAGAAAGCTTTTAGGCGCACGCTTCGCTTCTTCAGGCTTTTTCTGCCCTCTCCGTTATCGTGTAAATGTCTAGTTGGACATATAATTGCTTTGATTATTCTGTACTTAAGCGGCTTCGCTTGTTTTCTTCTCATCCTCGGACCAGCTTTGGCGTGTCATGGTACCCCATGAGTTGTTGTTTTGCATGAACTGCACATGTCCCTGCAATCTCCACAGTACGCCGAGCTGATGGTAGCCCACGAATTTCAGCGCGGAGTAGACCAGCATTTTGACCAGATCGGAGAGCTTGTTGTAACGCTTGAAAGCAATCTCCTCCAGGACAAGTGCGCCTACACTCAACAGATAACCACTCACGAAGTTCAGCAGTCCGAACAGAACCAGAATCGGCCATTGCGTCATATCCAGAAGGACATATCCAGCGAGAGCCAGAAGTCCGGTAATCCGGAAATACGGGTTCAGCGCTTCAAAAAGGACGTTATATGGCATGGTCACCATACCCATGACTTTGTATTTCGGATTGAACAACATGCCGCGATTCTCAATCATGTTCTTCAGATTCCCGCGGCCCCAGCGCTTGCGCTGACTGGACAAAATTCGGTAGGAATCCGGTGCCTGCGTCCAGCATACGGCCTCAGGGCAGAAGGCAACGCGATACTTCAATTTGTTTTCCAGCATGTAACGGTGAAGTTTGATGATGATGTTCATGTCTTCCCCAGGATAACCATCCCGGTATCCACCTACGGCGATTACAGCGTCCTTACGGAACATGCCGAAGGCACCGGAGACAATGATCAGACCGTTCATGTGACTCCAGCCAATCCGTCCGCCCAGGAAGGCTTTGAGATATTCAATCGACTGGAACATGGGCCAGATCTTGCGTGGCAGTGATACATCTTGCACTGCCCCGTTTTCAATTTTGCAGCCATTAGCGATCCTTACATCTCCACCGATGGCTACCGTCTCTTCCGGATTCTCCATATACATGCGTGCCATGCGGATCAGGGCATCCTTCTCCAGCAAAGAATCGGCATCGATGGAAGAGATCAACGGATAATGGGACAGGTTGATCCCGGCATTGAGGGAATCGGCCTTACCGCCGTTTTCCTTGTCAATGACATACAGATCAGGAAACTCTGGATTATGGTAGATCCCGCGAATTTTCTGACAGGCGATCTTGCCCCGAATCTTCGTATTGGGTACTGGCTTCAAACGATATTCTTCCAACAGGATATTCAACGTGGCATCACTGGAGCCATCATTCACAACAATGACTTCATACGTTGGATAATTCAGCGTCATCAGGCAGTTCACATTTTCAATAATCGTCAGTTCCTCGTTGTATGCCGGTACCAGCAGAGAAACGGAAGGTACCAGTTCCGAGCCTGACAATGTATTGTATTTGGAATAATGCGACCGCCGGAAGATCGTCCAGATGTTACGGAACGATAAGGCCAGAATGGAAAAATAGAGCGTATTTACAAAAACAACATAGTAGATTGCGACCATACCGTAGATTAATAGTAGATCCCTAAGCAGTGTAATCCCCTCCTACCGTAGCGACACCTGTACGTTTCTTGCTGGTTCTGTTCTCTCGTATAGGGCCAAAATAGCGATCGTACAGCAGTCTTTTTTTGTTATGTGCAATCATCTGCTCTACAGCTCTGTCATCGGTTCTCGTGTGCTGCATGGTACTCTCAATCTGCTGCATCGCAATCTCGCGCTCAGCAACTGTACCTTGCACCGCAGCCTGACACAGCGCTTCGAATCCCGGTTCGCCGAGCTTGCTCAAACTCTCCGCACTGTTATAACGAACTCTCCAGTCTTCATCCCGCAACGCTTTGCGCAGCAATGGAATGCTACCCGATGCATGCTTCGAACCGAGCGCTTGCACCACTTCGGCACGAACTTCCGGGTCAGTGTCCTGAATCAGCTTCAGAATTGTCTCATCCCGCAGTGCCGGACTTGCGCTAAGATACAGCTTCACTGCTTCGGCACGTACATCCTGATGTTCTGCGCCTACCAGTCTGTCGAGTGCAGGCATCACTTCAGGTACAGCCTGTCCCCACATGGCAACCAGTCCGACTTTGACAAAATCAGGATTTGGGTCTTCCAGCAATTCGATTAGAATTCTGCTCGTATCCAGACTCGTTTCGAGCAGAATATCTGCTGCCAGATGATGAATGGACTTACCTTTGGTTAACAGCAACGCGAGCATGTCTTTCAGTTCACCTTGTCGGGTCGTACATCTGGAGATGGAACGACCAATCATAATGGCCATCGGGCCCGGCTTCTCATCCTTAAGCAATTCCATCAAACCCGGAACGGCTTCGGGACAACGCATGCCACCCAAGCGATAAGCCGCATCAATCTGGCGACCGTAACGCAGACGGCCCAGTTCCTTCAGATCATGCTCTACGAATCCTGCTTCACGGCACAGTGCGATTAATTTGTCGCGATACTCACCCTTAAACTGGTCGATCCATTCAATCAGTCTGTCCTGAATGACTCTGCGTTCCAGCGGAGCCAGTTTGCCTGGTGGCAATTTGAGTGGACTATTCTCAGTCAAGGCTGTTTGCAGATAGGTGAAGTAGTCACGCTGCTTCAATTCATAAAACGCCGTCTTGCGTCGTTTGCCATTGTGGGACATTTTCATGGCAAACAATACGATGACGCCTACAACAACAAGTGCGATACAGATGTACAAAAACAGATAGGCCAAAGCCAAACTTGGAAACATGTGAAAAGGTCCTCCTTTATACTCATTTATTCGATCTGAAAACTAGGAATTTTTTCATAGATCTTCTTCATTTTTTCGTAGCTTAGCTTCAGGCGTTCACTATACTGCACCTGCTCCCAAGGCTGCCAGCTATATACCGGCAATGTCTTCAGATCCAAGGTCGTCTGTTCACCCCCAGGCCAAGATACTTTCTTCGTGGCGCGGTCCGTTAACCACGGAATGAGGGCAACGCCTTCCACAGCAACTGTAGAGAACTCACGTCCATTCTTGAGCGGTCCATAGTCGATCGCTTGCAGCGAACTCGGATCACCGAACCCGAGCAGCATCCAGGGAATTCGCATCTCCACCTGATTGCCGTTATACTGCCATGCCGTTAATGAATCCGTATCGGGCTGACCGGGAGCCGTCGTTCCCCGCTTCAATGTTCCGACCTTTTCATTCATGAATGGATGAGCAGATCGGGTATCCGGCGGTGTCATTCTCAGGCTGACTGCCAGATTCCATGGGTGGAACGGATCTGTGGAGTCTGACTGCTGATCTGGTAGCATGTCGTATCCATCCTTGCCATACAGACGCTGATTAAAGTCATAATCCTTGGCGATCTCCACCTGAGATTCTTCATCCTGCCCCAGTGTAATCACCGCCTCAAGACCATCACTGAGTGTCCGGCCCGGGAGTAACTTATCAGGTTGACTGCCTCCAGCAAGTGTATCGGTCCCAATTCGCAGCACTGTCTTATCCGGGTCAAACGGTTGATCCAGGGTCAGCCCGATATACAGATAGGCTTCATCATGGGTCATCTTCATTTCCTGAATGCCGTCCACTTGGCCCTGCCAGGTCGTGACCTCTCCATCCTTCAGATCATCCCAGTCATCCAGTGATCCGTCGATGGTCAACTGTTCCTGTTTACCGGGGTCCATGGCAAGCAGACCAAACATTTTCTCGTTTGTCAGCACATTCAGCCAATATGCACGGCGATCAGCCGGGATTTCCAGTGGCATTGTGTTCCATGTTTTTTTGAACCATTCATCCTGCCACATGAACACAATCGCTCCCGAGTATCCTTCATCATAGATATCCTGCGTCAGTGACGCGTCAATGTCTCCCTGCTGCACTTCGTTATGTCCACCCTGATTCCGGCCGCCCATACCCAGATGGGAAATACCAAGAGACGAGGGTACACCATACTCTGTAATCATTACAGGCATATCGGAAAACTCGGCTTTGAGTTTGCGCAGATAACTTTTGTACGTGTTGTACTCACCGTTCTCATCCTTGATCGTTTGGAGCGTTTTATCGATATGGAACAGGTCCGGGTAATACGGGTACACATGGTAGGCTGCAAAATAACCTCCCTGCCACGCCTCCGGCTGAATATGACGGGCATCCACACTGACAAGATCCTCTTCATACAGCGGCTCGCCGGGATGATCCAGCACATCGGTGGTTACCCAGTTGGTGAAGGTCATCGGATGCTCCCATCCGTATTTCTTCTCCAGAACCGCCGTATGATCCAGCAGCTCTGCGAGCCAGTTCTCGAACGGTGACGCTTCTGGACTCGCCGAGAAATGAACTCCCTTGTACTGCGGCACGTCTGAATGTTTCGCGTTTGTATTGTCTACCATCGCCGGGTCCCATTCCGTCCCCACATGCCAGGCCATCAGGTATTTTCCTGCATTCGTCTTGTATTTGCCGCTGGACTCTCCCTGCTTGGCAGGAATGTCCGCATCGCCATAGACAGCAGATACGGCCTTTTCAATCTCCTGCTTGAACGTCTGCTCAATATGGGCCTCATAGGCATCCTGCTTCTCAATCAGCTCTTCTTCAGGTGACCATATGCCCTGTATAAAATATAACGGTTGCTCCCGGCCGCGATTATATTCGACCAATGCGGAGTAAAAAATCGGTTCGTGAACCGTGTATACCCGGATTACATTGGCTCCCAGATCCTCGATCTGCTGGAACCACCGCAAGTAATCCTCTTTGGTCAGCGGGAATTCTCCCGGGTAATGCCCCGGTGAAGTTGCGCCCAGGTTGACACCTTTGACGAACATCTCCCTCCACGTTCCATCCGGCCCGTATTCCATGAACCGGTCTCCATCGGTCTTGAATTTCATCTCCGTGCCGTTCTCCGCTGTGTACGTAACGAGCTTGGGTTGCATATAGTGCCATCCGGCAAATATCCCACCGGTTACCACCACTGCTCCTGTCAACACCGTTAATAGCCAGCGTCTTCGTCTTTGTCTGCTCATGTCTTTAGATTGCTCACCTCTCTAATATCATCCTGCTTCAACATCGAATGGTCCAACATGAAGTTTATGAATCATTCCGCTTCGGATGTCCGCTTGGTAGAGATGTCAGCGGTGTGTTCTCACTATAGCGCTAAGCCTCTGCATTTGTAACTAGGCTGATGGAAGCAAACATGAAATGGAACATTCTGCCCATAATTCGTAAAAAACGCCATCAATTAACACCCGGAAGCCTCCACGATACGTCTGATTCACAAACACTAATATCTGCGGGAATCGCATGGGTTCGATGCCTGCTGATCTTGCACTTCTGGAACCTTTAATGTTATGTGCAACGCGGGTCCAGGCAAGGTTTGCCGTTTGAACACATACCCCATTAAACGCGAGTTATATTTTAAAGTTGCGGACTATTTTACAGTATTAACCATAAAGATTACAAAATTGATACTATAGTCCGATAACGCATCAGCGATATTCCGCGTCACATCAAGGTTTTCTGAAATATGCAGAAAATCAAAAAAGGACATCAGTCCCCCTCTATAGGACTGTGCCCATTTATAACCCTTTTACAAAAACCCAAATGAACGCCCGGTCATCACCCAGAGGTCACGGATCTCTCACATTAAATGTAAAAAAGCACATCTTATTTCCTAATTTCTGCCTCTAATATAGCTAACCAATAATTGTGTCCAATTTGCAAAATAATTCCGGTTGCTGCATTTCGAATTGTCAGATATGCTTATAAAACAAGAACACTTGTTCCATACTGTAAATAAACTGTTAATTACCGATGTTCAAATGAAGATAATTGATGCTCAACAGAAGAGCTTAGCATCACGAATAAGGAGAGAAGTCTTATGCCCCGCCAGGACAGACGTGTCATCATGTTGGCAGACTGCCAGTCATTCTATGCCAGTGTGGAGAAGTCTGCACACCCCGAATACAAGGACCGCCCCCTCGTTGTCGCGGGAGATCCTGCTCGCCGTTCGGGTATTATTCTTGCGGCCTGTCCAATCGCCAAGTCCTATGGAATTACGACAGCAGAACGACTGGGCGAAGCGCTCGCCAAATGTCCGGATGTTGTTGTTGTGCGCCCCCGGATGGCCGAGTACATTCGGGTGTCCCTTCATATTACGCGTATCCTTCAGTCGTACACAGATCTGGTAGAACCCTATAGTATTGACGAACAGTTTCTCGATGTCACCGGAAGCCTGGAACTGTTCGGCAGTCCCGAGACGATTGCGCGCAGCATTCAATCGAGGGTAATGGAAGAGACGGGTGTGTACATTCGGATCGGCATTAGTGATACCAAGGTCGTTAGCAAGATGGCCTGTGATCTATATGCCAAAAAAGTCCCTGGTGGCATCTGCACACTGCCCCGCAGAGATCTGCCGTCCACCATCTGGAAAAAACCTGTGCGAGACATGTTCATGGTGGGTTCCCGCATGGCGCAGCATCTCTACAAGATGGGGGTTCATACGATCGGTGATCTGGCTCAGACTCCGCTATCCCGTCTGAGAGAACGTTGGGGTGTGAATGGCGAGGTACTGTGGCGTATCGCCCGCGGTATTGACGATTCCCCGGTCAAACCCGGGACCTATGCTCATCAACAGCAGGGGATCGGACATCAGATGACGCTGCCCCGGGACTATGACTCCTGGGAAGATATCAAAGTGGTACTGCTTGAACTGGCGGAACTCGTCAGTCGACGTTCCCGGGACAAATCACTCATGGGCCATGTGGTCTCGGTTGGATGTCGCGGACAGGATTATGATCGGCCAACCGGTTTCTCCCGCCAGATAAAGGTGAATGAACCCACCAACATTACGGATGAAGTATACGATGCGGCAGCAGCTCTGTTCCTGCGCCATTGGGACGGATTACCCATCCGCCGCATCAGCGTGTCATTGACCGGACTTGTACCCGATTCTGAAGTGCAGCTGTCCTGGTTTGATGACCGCGAACGTAAAAGAGAATTGGAACGTGCCACGGATGATATCAAGCGCAGGTACGGAGATACCGCCATCATGCGGGCATCCTCCCTCTGCTCGTCCGCGCAAGCCCATGAACGTTCTCATAAAATTGGAGGTCATTATAAATGAGTAAAAAATTGCAGCAAAACGGTATCTTTGAGTCCTCACGCATGATGCTCCCCGAACACCGGGAAGCCTACATTCTTCATCAGGAACAACTTGCTCCTCGTACCCGCCCATCTCTGGATGCCCAGGCCGCGGAAGTAATGTCCCGTTTGCTCAGCAACTCGATGATGCTTGGAGATATCGTTACCATTACGTTGTTTCACGAACATGACGATATCCGTTACACGGGGCAGGTGCTTCGGCTGGACCGTCCTGCCCGTACCCTCAAACTGCTGATGGAAGACGGGTCCCGGGATATTCAGATGAATCTCATTACGGATGTGGCGCTTGCCAATGAATGAAGGGATATATACCCACCCCGATGTTGTGGATGTTCCATGATAGATGCAGCATAGCCGTTGCCATGCAGGACTGCCTTCCTACACATCCTGATGAACACCAAAAGCAGCCGACGAGACATACCCGGACCATTCACTTCGTTCAAAAGAAGCAAAATATCGGATACGTGATTCATCGGCTACATATAAGGGTATAACTTTTTTCGAAAACTTTTTAGAAAAAGCTCCAGTCGAATTCCTTGGACAGACGCTCGAGCAGATGCACGCCGGCAATACTGTTGCCTTTGCGATTCAGAGCAGGGCCCACAAGACCAATGCCGAATTGACCCGGTACAAGGGTCAATATCCCTCCGGATACACCACTCTTGGCGGGCAAACCAACCTCGATTGCAAATTCGCCTGACGCATTGTACATACCACAGGTCGTCATGAAGGTTTTGGCAATCTGTACATAACGACGGGGAATAAGTTCGTTGCCCGTAATCGGATCTGTTCCATCATAAGCCAGAACGAGTGACATTCGTGCCAGATCAGTACAGGTAACTTCAATAGAGCAATGTCGGAAATACACGGCAAGTACATCTTCCACGTCATCCTTGATCACACCATTATGCTTCAGGAAATAACCAAGCGAACGGTTCAGGTGACCACTCTCCGATTCGGACTGGAATACCTCTTCGTTATAGCCCAGCTGATCATTATTCGCCAGTTTGCGAAAAAACTCCAGAATGCGCCGTGATTTCTCCTCTTTGCAGTCACCTGCAATTAGAGAGGACACCGTAATCGCACCCGCATTAATCAAGGGATTAAACGGAATTCCGGGTTCAACTAGTTCAAGCTTGATCATCGAATCGTAATCGTCGCCTGTCGGTTCTTTTCCTACATTAAAGAAAACCGCTTCTTCCCCATGATCCATCAGGGCCAGAATAAGGGTAAATACTTTGGAGATACTTTGCATCGTAAATGGGACACCGCAGTCCCCTGCCGACACATGGTTCCCTTCGGCGTCCATGATATGTATACCGAGCTCATCCTGAGAGGCTTTGACAAGCTCCGGGATATAAGAAGCCACCTTACCCTGCCCGGTGTGCAAACGACTGGTCTCCAGCCACTCCGGCAGTAATGCATTCAGACGTTCCATGGTTGAATTGCTCATATGTCATCTCCTCCACATCTCTATATAAGCAAGCATCTTGCATGAAATGTGTATGGTGAACCCATGTACCATGATGATAATGAGTTCCAGCCATCTCATGCAAGATGCCCTATATTATCTGATTACCATAAGAACAGTTCCTTTACCGCTTCATTTGAAGATTCAACTCTAAAATCTCACCAGGAAGACCATCGTAATCACCTGTCCAGGTGGATACAAAGTTCTGTCTGGTCAAGATCCGGCGGGAAGCAGCGTTAGCCGGATCGATAACTGCATAAAGTGATCCAATCCCTGCGGCTTGTGCCTGAATAATCAACCGTGACGCTATGGATGTGCCTTGACCTTTGCCCCAATGTTCAGGCAGGATCATGTAACCTATCTCAGCCTTGGTCGGGTCCTCCTGATCCGGAATCAATTTGGCATACGCCACACCGGCACCATCTTCACTAAATACCCGGTAATGTCCGCAAGTGGAACGCTCATTAAACTCCAGCATGGACTCAAATTGCGTTCTCGCCTCTTGCTCCGGTAGTGCACGTTCTGTAATCTGTTTCATTACTTCCATATTGGAAACCAATGCATAATAATCATCAAAATCAGGTTGTGTGTATTTAATGAACTTCATGATATGCCTCCTCTGGGGTACATAACTTGGTCTTAGTCTTGTTGAATTCACCTAGAGTATAACAGATGCGAATGATGGAATGCACACAAGGCACCACGCTTGCAGGCAGCCAGATGGTCCGATAGGCCAACAAGTCAGCAATCTGACAACTGTAGATACCAAAAAGCGGCCTCATCTGGAGACCGCTTTGTTTACTTTGTTTTTTAATTTGCTTTTTAAGATGAAGAAATATTCTCTGTTCCGTACTTCCAGTGCATGTTGTTAGCTTGCCCGTGATGAAGGGTTAAGGTTCATCTGTTTTTCACGTTGACGTGCACGACGACCTTGACCCGGAGGGGTAATGATCAGTGCGAGCAACAGCGAGACAGCGCAGAGTACAGCAATCACGATGAAGGTTAGATGGAATCCACCCAGCAGGGCGCTGATGAATGAGCCAGCCAAAGCACCAAATCCAAATCCCTGATAGATCACACCATAGTTTTTGCTCTGATTTTTCAATCCGAAGTAATCGGCCACAATCGCCGGGAATACCGTAATGTTACCGCCGAAGCAGAAGGCAACGGCCGCCACACAGGCGAAGAAGATCCCGAAGGTCAGTGGAACCAGACTAAGTGTCATGACAGCTACGGCTGTAACCAGCAGCGCACCAGCGATGACTTTCATTCGTCCTACTTTATCCGACAGCGCACCGAGAATAATACGTCCTGCCGTGTTAAAGATTGCAACCATGGCCACTGCGTTCGCAGCGGTAGCTACATCAAGACCTGCAAGCTGTACACCGATATCTTTAACAATACCGATCAGATACAAACCGCTCATACACGCCGTGAAGAAAATAACAAACAGCATGTACGCTTCTTTTGTACGCAGCATCTCTTTCACCGTGTAGTCATGACGTGCTACGACTTGTTTGGATCCTTCCTTGCTTGTCGGAGCCTGTACACGAACAACCGCTTCACGGATCAGGAATGATCCCGCAACGACCAGAACCAGAACGATAATGCCCCAGTACATAAATGCCTGAGCAGGACCAACGGCACCAATCAATGCCGTGTTCACATATTTGAACAATAAACTGCCGGTACCAAAAGCTCCAACCGATATTCCCGAGATCAGACCTTTACGCTCCGGGAACCATTTGATCAGATTAGACAGCGACGTAATGTACGCCGTACCATCTGCAAAACCAACGACAAATCCAGCCAAAATGTACAGCAGTGTTAATGAGGTGACTTGGGAACTCAGAATCAGACCCAGCCCAAGCACAACCCCGGCTACACGGATCAGACGCTGAAGACCCCAACGTTCCTGCAATCGTCCTGCAAACAATGTGGCAAAAGCCAAAGCAAAACTGGTAATTGAAAAAGTTATCGCGACCGAGCTGACGTCCCATCCGAAACGATCAGACAACGGTTGATTAAATAAACTCCAAGTATAGATGGTTCCAAGACCCATTTGTACAATGATGGTCCCCAAAACAATAAGCCAGCGATTCATTTTTGTAGGTACAGATGTTGATTCAGGTGTTGATGAAACGGATGAAATTGTTGCTTTCATCGTGATCTCCCCTTTGCCGATGTCATATACATGAATGCGTTCACAAGCTAATCATACATGAAAGGGGATTCATCACACCGTTTTGAGCATGAGTTGCATCAGATGCGGAATGAAATGCTTCTAGATGCGCATGAGTTGCCTGAATTCTTTGACCTTCCCACGACTCACGGGCACTTCAGCTTCCAAATCGCGCAGACGGAGCAGATACGTATTGTTGAACCAAGGTACTATTTCACGGATTTGAGACAGATTTACAACGTACGAACGGTGGCAGCGAAAGAACGTATCCTCTGGCAGTCGGCTGTGAAAATCCGATATGCTCACTGGCATGGTGAACTCCCCATTTTTGGTATATACCTTTGTCACTTTCTCTTGCGCTTCCGCATAGTAGATATCTGCCGTATCCGTAACAATAATATTGTCATTCCGCAGCAGATTAATTCTTCTGTCTGTATGGGAATTCGTATCTCGTTCTCGTAACAGATCTCCCTGTGCAGCAGATCCGTCCACCAGAGTAGCTGGTCCATCTTCAGCATGTTGCTCCACCGGCGCATGATCACGTTTGAATGCGAGCTCCAGCTTATGGAGCATTGCAGCAATTCGTTTCTCGTCATACGGCTTCAGAATATAATCAAACGCCTCCAACTCAAAGGCTTCCGCTGCATGTTCCTTATACGCCGTAGTAAATACAATGTAGGGTTTCGTTGCAAACTTTCCAATATGATGGGCCAGCATCATACCGTCCAGCGAGGGAATATTGATATCGAGGAAAATGACATCTACTTCTTGTTCCTGCAAAAACTTTAGTACATCCAGCCCATCTTCAAGGCGATCCACCACTTCAATCTGACTATGTTCCTGGATTAAATAATTCAATTCCTCACTTGCCAGAATCTCGTCTTCCACAATAAGAGCTCTCATTGATCCATCATCACCTTGTTACGACATCTCCTTTGGGCACATCAAATAAAATATCGGTTCCTTGTTCCAGCCGTGTAATGGTTACACCTTGTCCGTAGATAAGCTTGACCCGGCGATGCACATTATATAGCCCGATCTGGTTACCAGGCATACGATCGTGATAGACCCGTTCAATAACATCTGCACTGATCCCTGCTCCTGTATCGCTGACACTGATTCGAACAAACTCCGGATAATCCTGCACCCGAATTCGAACAGTCCCGGGTCCTTTGACCTTGAGAATGCCATGAATAATTGCATTTTCGACGAGCGGTTGGATAACGAGACTCGGAATATGCACCGCGACCTCATCAATGTCATAGATCACGTTAAGTCGACTACCAAAGCGAGCTTTCTCAATCTCTACATAATTACGGACCTGCTCCAGTTCCTTATGAATATCGATTAACTCATCCGACAGCTCCAGATTGTAGCGCATGTACCCGGATAGATTCACAATCAGCTCCCGCGCTCGATCCGGTTTGGTTCGAATGGACGATGCAATCGCATTTAGCGCATTAAACAGAAAATGAGGATGAATGGTCGTCTGTAATGCACGCAGCTCTGCTTTGTTGGCAGCAGCCTTGATCTCTTCTACCCGCGATACCTCCATCTGGGTTGAGATGATCTGCGACAGACCTACAGCCATCGTTTGTAATGGATACGTAATTTTGTACGCTTTGCGATAATAGATTTTGAGCGCACCTGTAATGTCTCCTCGTTCTTTGAGCGGAATGATTAACAGCGAGTGGATATCGGGTGTTTTTTCATCAATGACATCATTACTGATCGTAATCTCCCCGCTGGATATCGTCTTCTTGGTCATCTCACTTATAATTTCATTACCGATATGATATCGTTCCTCGCCAAATCCTACATACGCCAGTACATTCCGGGTATCCGTAATTGCAACCGCATCGGCCTGAATATCCTCCTGAATAATCCGGCAGATTTTGCGCAGAGAATCCTCATCAATCGATCGAAAATACGGCAAGGTTTTGTTTGCAATCTCCAGTGCCAGCTTCGCCTGACGGGCTGCAATCATTTCCTTTTCCCCTTCAACACTCTGCACCAAGAGCACAATCAGCCCAATGTTGACTTCACCCAGAATCATAGGCAGCGCAATCTTCGAGACAATGTCGGCACCCAGTGGATCGGGATAGGAATATAGCAGGATCAATAACATCGTGAGCGCTTCACAGATCATTCCGGCACCAATACCGATAATCCATCGCTTAGGCTTGGGCGTGTACTTATGTATATATCCGGAGACCAGACCTGCCAGGATACTTGTGATCAGACAAGGTATAGCTGTGACTCCATCCATATCAATCAAATACCGATGTACCCCGGAGACAATCCCCGTAATAATACCCACAGGCGCTCCGAACAAAATACCACCCGATAACACGGCGATGATCCGTACATTCACCAGTGAACCTTCAACATTAATGCCCGTATATGTCCCGAAGATGGCAAAAGCACAGAATAACAAGGTAACTGCAATAGACTCTTGCCACCTTAATTTCCCCTTTTGCAGAATCTGCCTAAATCTCGGCACCCTCGACAGAAAGAATAAAAATATAATCAACAGCGCTGCCCGTTCAAATAAACCCAGCAGCATCGTAAACATTTCCAATCGTACTTCCTCCACATCTGTCTGAAAATAAAATGCATACCGACACAGCCACGCCTTTTTGACATAAAATCCAGGACATTGATCGCTGCTGCTCGTATGCTCGTATGCTCGTATGCTCGTATGCTCGTATGCTCGTATGCTCGTATGCTCGTATGCTCGTATGCTCGTATGCTCGTATGCTCGTATGCTCGTATGCTCGTATGCAACAGTTTACCGCTCCCCCCGGAGGAAAGCAAAGTCCATCCTGTGAAAATACATCAACTATGTTACACCATTCACACTATAGTTCATCCCTTAACTTCTATGAAAATATCCGACTCCAGAAAAACCTATGTTATAATTAGTTGTCATGTTATTCCAATTATTAAGTGAGAATTAATACAGAAAGGTGTTCATGCATGCTTGCCATTATACTCCTAGGTTCATTTCTGCTTTTTAGTCTTATATGGTTCATCATTTATTGTGTCTCCAGACGATCCAACAATCCTGATCGCTCAACAAGACTTGTCCTGCAAATGATTTTATTTATCTCAATCCTGACTTTAATTGTACAGGACTACATTCTAAAAGAAGATTCTTATAACAGCACTATAATTGTATTTCTACTCATAACTTTAATATTCATCAGCTCTTTCCAGGATAAAAGTAAAAGTGTAGTGGATGAATATACATAAACACAATTTAAAGCCCAACTAAAACCTTTTTCATCCTTACCTCCACCAAAAAAAGGGATGTTCCATTAGTCAGATGACTTAATGGAACACCCTTCTTTACATTACTACACCAACTTGGATGTAATTTGGTTTTTTATAAAGTACTTTCGTTTACTCAACAACGGAGAGGGCAGAACCAATCTGAAGAAGCGAAGCGTGCGCCTTTATCCCCGGATTTTACCCTTTAGAAAAGGGAATCAAAAAAATCCGGGGATAACAGCGATCGAAAGATGGTACTGCACTCGTAGTGCCCCCGTGTAAACAACGCTCTTTATCCCACCCAACATGACATCAAATCCCTACCTAAACATCCCCCACAGCTTAATCAAATGAAACGTATTGTTCGGATCAATCTTCTGCGCGAGTACAAACGCAACAAACTGCTCCTCCTGCGCCGGAGAGAAATTCTCATTCATAATGACAGCTGAAGACTTGACCAACCTTCTGACCTTGGCCTTATCTTGCAGATCAGACTTGGTCACGCCATCAATCAACTTTTTGATACGCTCTTTGACAGCGGGATTTTTCATCTTTAATTTGATCCGCTCCACCAGCTGCGGACTAATTCCATATTGTTGATAACCCAAAACGTATAGCACCTCCCAAAAGAATGAACTCACTTCTTATTCATATGTCGGGAGGGCTTGTACACTTGTCTTTTTTTACAAAGGTAATACGAAAAACCCGCTATCATGGCAAACATTAGTCAATCAGATCACCCTTGAATACTTGCTGTTGCTGTAGGAAATCACGCAAAGGTGCGTAGTCCATAGACGTCCAGAAGGTCGCATCCTCAATCAAGTGGGTTACGTCATCTCTGGCTTGTTCCAGCACAGCAAAATCGGCAACCATGTCGGCAAGACGGAATTCAGGCAATCCGCTTTGTTTTGTACCAAAGAAATCACCCGGGCCCCGGAGATCGAGGTCACGCCGGGATACCTCGAATCCATCCTCCGTTTCCGTCATGACCTTCATGCGCTCCGTTCCAACCTCCGTCTTGGGATCAGCAATGAGTACACAATAGGAAGCATGTGCACCACGACCGACCCGACCACGAAGCTGATGCAGCTGGGATAGACCGAAGCGGTCCGCGTCCATAATGACCATCAACGTTGCATTTGGCACATCGACCCCAACCTCGACAACGGTGGTGGAGACAAGCAACTGAATATCATTGCTGTAGAAGTCTCGCATCATCTCTTCTTTCTCCGCAGCCGTCATCCGGCCATGCAGCAGACCTACACGATATTTTGGAAAGTTCTGCTGCATCTGCACATGCAGATCAATGGCATTCTGCACATCCAGTTTCTCCGACTCTTCAATGAGCGGACAGATCAGATAAGCCTGACGCCCCTGATCCACTTCTCTGGAGATAAACCCGAGCACCCGCTCCATCATATCGTGCTTAACCCAATACGTAGAGATCGGAATCCGTCCTTTCGGACGTTCCGAGATCGTGGATACTTCAATATCCCCAAAAGCCGTAATCGCCAGTGTCCGTGGAATTGGCGTAGCCGTCATCGTTAACACATCCGGGTTATATCCTTTACGTCTTAAAACGCTGCGCTGATTCACCCCGAAGCGATGCTGCTCGTCCGTCACCACAAGGCCCAGATCACGGAAGAAAACATCTTCCTGAATCAGGGCGTGTGTACCCACCACAATATCAATCATGCCCATTTGCAACGAGGCGATCAGATCTTTACGTTTGCGTCCATTTACACTGCCCGTTAACAGCCCTACGGTTACCCCAAACGGTTCAAACAGCTTTTGCAGTGAGCGCATATGCTGTTCCGCCAGAATCTCAGTAGGCACCATCAGAGCCCCTTGGAACCCAGATCGAACAGTCGTGTATAGTGCAATTGCCGCAATAACCGTTTTACCCGATCCTACATCACCCTGCAATAACCGATTCATTGCATAGGGCGAACGCATATCATGCAGAATTTCAAGCTCCACCTTTTTCTGAGCATCTGTCAATTCAAAAGGTAAACTGCGTACAAACTCACGAATCGTCGTATTGTCCGTAGTATGCACAACACCATCCATACGATTCCGGTTGAGCGCACGATACGCCTGCATTTTCAACTGGAACAGAAACAGCTCTTCATACACCATTCGCTGTCTGGCCTGCTGACCTTCCCGGTTGTCCTGTGGACGATGAATCCCCGCAATCGCCTGTTTACGAGGCATCAAGCTGTATTTCTTCATCAAGGACTGAGGCAGAATCTCAGGAATCATATCTCCGAATTGGATTAATCCCTGATTGATCGTTTTCCGCATCCATTGTTGCGTCAGCTTGCCGGTTACCGAATATACAGGTTGCAGTGTACCTGAACGCCCATCGCCTTTATCGGGGAACTCCGAGTCAGTAACTGTCATCTGCATGCGTTTTTGTTCCCATTTTCCCGTAATCACAATCTCCCGATTGGGGGTAAGTTGTTCTTTGAGGAAATGGCGATTGAACCAGGTGGCTGTAATCATCCACTCTTCCGTCATGATCTTACAGGTAAGACGGGACTTTTTACCGTATCGTTGTAATACAGGAATACCCATTACCTGTCCCTGGACCGTAATTTTGTCCCCATCCTTCACTTCACTGAGCGAACGAAGACGATAATCCTCATAACGGAACGGATAATATTCAAGCAGGTCTTTAACAGTAGAGATGCCAAAGGCGTGAAGCTCTCCCTCTTTGAGAGCACTCACGCCGTTAATTTGCTTAACTGATATTTCTTCCAATTTCATGTCTAATCCCTCATTCCGGAACAGGCCACATAAAGATCGCAATGACACCAGGTCCAACATGACTGCCTATTACGGCTCCAATATTGGTATAGATCACTTCATTCAGTGTAAAATGACCCCGCAGCTGCTCTGCACAAGCGATCGCTGATCCCGGGTCAGCGGTATGACCTACCGCCAGGTTAACCCGTTTGCCTGCAAGATCCTTCTGGAACAGCTCAATAATGCGTGCCATTGCTTTTTTATGACCTCTGACTTTCTCAACTGCGTAGATAACGCCTTCTTCATCAATAGACAGGATCGGCTTAATGTTAAGCAACGTTCCCAAGATGGCTGAAGCTTTGCCAATCCGACCGCCTTTTTGCAGATACTCCAAAGTATCTACAAGAAAGAACAACTTGCGAGATTGTTGCATCCCTTCAATAGCAGCAGCGATTTCGACTGCTGACTTGCCCTGTTCGGCAAGTTCAGCAGCCTGTACCACCATTAGACCGTATCCATACGAAGCTGACTTCGAATCCAGCACGGTGATGTCACCCTCACGCTCCAGCAAAGACTTGCCAAGCATGGCCGATTGGTAGGTACCACTCATGCCGGATGACAGGTGGATCGATACAATCGGGCGTTCCGGGTTCTCATCAAGAAGTGATTGGTACACATTCATGAAATCGGTTGGAGATGGCTGTGAAGTTGTAGGCAACACAGATACCTTCTTCAACTTTTCGTAGAACTGTTCCGAAGTCAGATCAACGCCATCTGCATAGGTCTCTTCACCGAACAGAACACGTAGCGGAACAATATGAATCCCGTATTTGCGAATGAGTTCTTCGGGAATATCTGCCGTACTGTCTGTTACTATCGTAACCTTGTGGCTCATGACTCTCCTCCTCTTCGCTAGAGTGCTATTGGTACCTGTTCAAAAACTCAACAAGAGACGTTTTGAACAACCTTTATTAGGACTCTACGGAGAACAAATAATAATACACAGGCTGTCCTCCACGATGTACCTCTACCTCAGCATCAGGATACTGTACTTCAAGCCATGCAGCGAGGGCAGCAGTAACCTCAGGGTCAGCTTCGTCCCCTTCAAGTATCGTCACCACTTCATCTCCACTCTCCATCATCTGTTTGAGCAGACCTTCACATGCTTGAAGCATGGTTTCATCCGTCGCTACAATTTTGGAGTTATGGATACCGATGTAGTGCCCCGCCTTGATATCCAATTCATCATATTGCGTATCACGAACCGCATGAGTCACTTGACCGGACTGCACCCGGCTAATGGCCTCCAACATTTGGTCACGGTTTGTTTCCGCAGACTCATCCTCCTGGAAAGCAAAGGCAGCAGCCATCCCCTGTGGAATGGTCTTACTTGGAATAACCGTAATCCGGCGCTCATCTTCAAGCAATTCACGAGCCTGCTCCGCAGCCAGTACAATATTCGAGTTATTCGGGAGTATAAATACCTGCTCCGCAGCAATGGAACGAACGGCTTTTACAAAATCCTCAGTACTCGGATTCATCGTCTGTCCACCGGACAGAACAACATCAACGCCAAGACTTTGGAAAATCTCTGCGATACCGTCACCGGAGGATACCGCAATAAAACCATACGGTGCCATCTCATCTGCAGGAAGCACAGCCTCTTCCATACTGCGCGCTGCCTCTGGTGGAATCTCTGCAAACAATTCAGGTGATGGAGCAATGTCCATGCCTGCTGTCAGGAGATCCCGATGCTGTTCACGCATATTGAGAATATGAATCTGTGTTATCTCACCATAATGCAGCGCCAAGTTTAATACATCGCCTGGTGTCTTGGAATGGACATGAACTTTGATGACTTCATCATCGGCAATGATGATGATCGAATCCCCATTAACTGACAACGCTTTCCGGAATGCTTCGTCATCAAATGCCACTCCTGCGTTCTCTCCAAGCTCACGATTAATGAAGAATTCCATATCATACAGGAATTCAATATCTTCCGTTTCCAGTCTCGCCTGAGCAGACAATGGCATCTCCGGTGCAATCACCTGCTGCTGTGCAGGCTTCTTGATATCCACTTCTGTCGGTGCAGCCGGTTTCAAAGCAGATGCTGCTACGGATGGGGTTACTTCTTTGTTCAGCGAAGTACGACTCAATCCGTCACTTTGCAGCAATACTTCCATAAAGCCCTCGTAGATATATACAAGCCCCTGACCACCTGAATCCACAACACCAACCTGTTTCAGTACAGGCAGTAATTCCGGAGTCATTGCCAGTGCTTCTTTTGCTTTTAACAAAACTTCATTCATTAATTCAGTAATATCATTCGTCCGTCTTGCGTAGTAATTGGCATGTTTTGCCGCTTCCTTGGCTACGGTAAGAATGGTCCCTTCAACGGGTTTTACGACTGCTTTGTAAGCTGCGTCAACACCGTTCTGCAGGGCTGCTGCAAATTGGAGCGTATTCAGTTCCTCATAGGGAGCAGCTGAACGGCTAAAACCACGGAACAATTGCGACAGAATAACTCCTGAATTCCCCCGTGCGCCCATAAGCAGGCCTTTCGATAGAATACCGGCAGCTTCGCCGATGGAGGCAGAACTTTTTCTTTTAATCTCTGCGACTCCTGCACTCATTGTCAAATTCATGTTCGTTCCCGTGTCACCATCCGGCACAGGGAAAACATTCAGGGAATTGACGTGCTCTGCATGCTGTCCAAGTTGTTCCGCTCCGGCAAGTACCATTGCGGTGAAATCTGTTCCATTTAAAGAACGTATACTCAAGTGAGAATTCCCCTTCCTAGCTTGATACACGAACACCTTGCACCAAGATGTGTCTGGTCTGTTCATGCGCTAACGCGGACCGCGTTATTCTTCGTCCATACCTTGTCCGGCACAGGCATACAATACAACATGTCAGCCGGATTAACGGTCTGGGCGGCCGGGCTACCAATATCCTGCACTCTCTGCACCCCTAACTTCGGGGCATACGGATATGCACCGGTATCAAGAGCCGGCATGAATGCCGCATGGAGACTGGTGCCAATGATGGAATGCCGCAGCTCACAGCGTTGCCAAAAAGCAGACCACCGACCTCTAAGTACGGTTTATTCTCCGACTTCCTCGCGGCAACAGCCTGTTCACCACTGTATTATGGACTACTCAACATTGTACTATATTAGACAGGAGAAATAAATAAAGTTTTTGGATCAGTTGACGAAGCTTTTTTAATTATGATATTATATTCAAGTATTGTTTTATGCAGGTTAAGTAATGGAAATGATCCGGTTCATGCCGGCTTAAACAACGCCATTAGCTACTGAAACTTGATCTTTATGATCAGGAAGAACAATTTAGTCCTTATGGAATGACTTTTCGTTTCTGAAGGCAACTGGTTATTTTAGGATAGGAGGTGTAATCTATGTCTCGCAAATGTTATGTGACAGGTAAGAAACCGGGCACCGGTAACCACGTATCCCACGCTAACAACCGTAACCGTCGTACTTGGGGCGTAAACGTTCAGAAGGTCCGCATTCTCGTTGACGGCAAACCAAAACGTGTATACGTAAGCACCCGTGCACTGAAAGCCGGTTAAAGTGACTCGCGTATAATCACGCAAAGCTACTATAAATCGGGTAAGCAAAAAGCACCTTGTTCCTTGCAGGTGCTTTTTTGGTATTCAAAAAGAGGGATTCTTGAATACGCTCATTAACATGTGAATGGCCGCCGCATGGCGCTTCGCAGGTACGAATTCCAGATAAGACTGAGCCAAAGCGGCGGTATTCCCTGTTACCTTATCAATCGGATCAGTTCTTTTGAAACGTATTAAGAATCGCCTTTACAAACCCTCCCAAAAACTTCGGCAGTTTGAATGTGTAAAATTTCATAATTCACCCTCCCCATCATGCTCATGCGTCCGCCGTATCCTATGCTTCAGGCCTTCTTTACCTCAAACACGACAAAAAAGGCTACATGAGAAACCTGCTCATGTAACCATATTTATGCGGAACCTTCGATCCCTATTCCACAATGACAAGCCCGAAGATCAGGTCATTTACGTTTGGGCAGGAATATATTGATAGACAGCGATCATGAAAACACTCAGTACATAATACAGTATGCTGAATATGACAAAAGTAACCCGATGTCCGGTACGATCAAATTTGCGGAAATACATAATAACAACGCCTACCCCGATTAATGACGTGATGGCATTAAACGGGGATTGAATAACCGCAAACAAAGCAAGCACAAGTCCCGTCACGAGACTCGCAGCCATCGTCCACAGTGTCTCCTTGAGGGTCATAGATCAGCCTCCGTAGCTACGGCGAATTTCAGTAATCGCGGCAGCACGATCCTCACGGCCAAATACGGCACTCCCAGCAACGAGCACATCCGCCCCAGCTTCCACCACAAGCGGGGCTGTATCGGCAGCAATTCCGCCATCTACTTCGATATGTACATCATGGCGTCCCTTTTCGTTCAACCAGGTACGAATCTGCTTGATTTTGTTCATGGTACCCGAGATAAATGCCTGTCCGCCAAAGCCAGGATTGACCGTCATTACAAGAACCATGTCCACATCATCCAGAACTTCGAGAATGGCAGACGCTGGCGTTCCCGGATTAAGGGCAACTCCTGCCTTCACTCCTTGCTCCTTAATTAGATGAATAACGCGGTGCAAATGCACACAAGCCTCAGCATGAACGGTAATTACCGCTGCACCCGCTTTGGCAAATTCCTCAACATAACGCTCCGGATTCTCAATCATCAAATGCACATCGAGCGGCAAGCTTGTATGTGGAGCGATTGCCTTCACAATCGCAGGTCCAAGCGTAATATTAGGGACGAAATGACCGTCCATAACGTCAACATGAATCCAGTCTCCTCCTGCGGCTTGAGCTTCTGCAACTTCCGCACCAAGGCGGGCAAAATCAGCTGATAATATCGATGGGGCAATTTTAATCATGTTAATACCTCCGCTTCTTATCTTTCATTTCGGTCAGGAACAGCACATAGTGCTGATATCGGCTTTCGGAGATCAGACCTTCCTCCTTGGCCGCAAGCACACGACAGCCTGGTTCATGTGTATGGGTACAACCTCGGAATTTGCACTGATCTGCAAACTGGGCGAATTCCCGGAAACAAGTGGAGAGTTCCTCCACACCGATCTCCAGAAAGTCCAGTTGGCTGAATCCTGGCGTATCCGCAACGAATCCACCATTATCCAAGGGAATAAGCTCCACGTGCCTGGTGGTGTGTTTCCCTCGTCCTAGACGCATGCTGATCGCATTTGTCTCCAGCGTCAGGCCCGGCATCAATGCATTTAACATCGAAGACTTGCCTACACCGGATTGTCCGGAGAATACGCTGATCTTACCAGCCAGACGATCTCTGAGCAATTCACTGCCTTCACCGGTACGTGAACTTGTGGAGATCACTTCATAACCAACCTGTTCATACAATGCTTTCACTTCAGCAACAGTGTCTTTGGCTGGATCAGCCAAATCCAGTTTGGTTAACACAATGAGTGCATCCAGCCCCGCCTGCTCGATGTGAACAAGGAACTTGTCCAACAGGTTCAGGTTCATATCCGGTTCCTTCACAGAGAACACGAGAACAGCCAAACTTACATTGGCTACAGGAGGACGGATAAGTTCCGTCTCACGCTTCCGGATTTCATCTACCGTTCCTTCTCCGTTCTCTGTCAACATGTAGCTGACGCGGTCACCTACAAGCGGTGACGTTCCCCGTTTTCTGAAGATACCTCTGGCTCGACATTGAACGGCGGAACCTTCAACCGAAGGAACCCCGTTTTCTTCCACTGGCATGACATAATAGTAACCGCTTAGCGCTTTAACGATGATACCTTCTGGCATAGCTCCGTCGCCCTCCTTTAGATGGTGGTACATTTACTCCAGACGCCAGCATAAGCCGCCCTTATGGACGGCTTGATGCGTTAATGACTTCCTTTTTCTTCTCTTTTTCCTTGCCGTGCCCCTTACCATTATTCATGGCAGAAGTGTCCTCATCTACACTGTCACCTTCACCGTCTGCCGGTGTGGACTCAGGTTCGCCTTCCTGATTGGGATCAACACTGCCTTCATCAACGCTACCTTCACCTGGATCAGGCTCATTTTCTGGCGGCGTCTCAGTGCTTTGTTCCGGGTCAATGGAAGGTACATTCACTGTTCCGTTTTTGGCGTCACTGTAGGAGACAAGATACGTATCCAGGAACTGTCCATCACGATATACGGACACAGCCCCATTTTCATTTGGAGCGAGCACAAGTGGAATGGTCAACATTTGGGTTGAATTAACAGTGCGAGTTCCCCATTCCTGATTCTTGCCACGTGCATCTTCATATGTGATACGGATTTTACTGTTTTTGCCCTCTTCTTTGGGTGATACATTGATATCAAAAGGATATTGGAGCGCTTCAGGCGGATACCCTGTGCTGATAAAGATCGTAATCTTATCGCCAGGACTCACATCTGCGCCCGCTTCCACAGGCCATTGCTGCGTCACTTTACCCTGCTCCACTGTATAGCTAAATTCTTCCTGTACCTGAGCAAGCTCAAGTCCGGCAGATTTAAGCTTTTTTTCGGCTTCACTACGGGTAAGATTTTTCAGATCAGGCATTTTAACCGTTTCAGTACCTTTACTTACGGTCAACTCAATCTGAACTGTCACAGGATCGAATTCCTCATTCACACCCGGTGTCTGGGAAATAACAGAACCTGAAGCCACATCATTGGAGAAGTCATCTTTCCGCTGAATCTGATCTTCCTTGATGCCAAGCGCAGTCAACTTCTTGACAGCCTCATCATAAGTTTCTTGTTTGACATCAATCATCTTCACCAGTTCTTTTTCTGCACCAACACTGATCTGGACCTCGGATCCTTCTTTGACGACATCGCCTTCTTTTCTGCTCTGGTCAAAGACAATACCGGGTTCGATACCTTCCTGGTACAGACGGATGACCTCATCACTTACGACGAGTCCTTTCTCCTCAAGCATTTCCCGAGCCTTTTCTTCTGTCTGGGTGATCACGTTAGGCACCGTTACTTCAGGTACGACCAGCATACCCTTGACATACCATACAACGCCCACCATGGCGATTAGAATAAGAACGGTTAATGAAATGAGTAGAGCTGGCTTCTTCCAGCTCTTGGATTTTGCCTTACCCTTGCCAGTTTCTTCGTCAGACTCCATCACAGGCACTGCACCCGTCGATGTAACTCCGCGAGGTTCAGGTTTGATCGCTGGCATAACGCGAGTCTGGTCTATATCATCCTCATCCGGAAAATCAATCTTCGTTTCATTACGTCTCTCCGGCATCAGGCAAGTTTCCAGATCGGTCTGCATTTCTTTGGCCGACTGATAACGTTCCTGCGGATTTTTACGCATGGATTTTAAAATGACATTTTCCACACTTTGCGGAATCAATGGATTGAATTTGCGTGGTTCATCGAACTCTTCCTGCAAATGCTTCAATGCCACACTGATAGGACTTTCACCCAGAAACGGAAGTTGCCCGGTAAGCATTTGGTAAAGTACGATCCCAAGAGAATATAAGTCCGATTTTTCACCAGTAACGATCCCTTTGGCATGCTCTGGTGAGAAGTAATGTACAGAACCAACTACGGAACCGGTCTGCGTAATCGTTGTAGATGTAACGGCACGGGCAATCCCGAAATCCGTTACTTTCACACGGCCATTCCGACCAATTAATATATTGTGGGGTTTGATATCCCGATGAATGATTTGATTATGATGTGCATGATCAAGAGCATCTGCAATCTGGGAAGCGATTCGTACCGATTCGTCCACCTGCAGAGGGGCACGTTCTTTAATAATTTCATTCAGGTTTTTGCCTTCCACGTACTCCATGACAATATAATGAACGTCATCTTCCTGCCCCACATCATAAATGCTAACTACATTCGGATGAGACAGCGATGCTGCCGACTGTGCTTCCCTGCGGAAACGGCGAATAAACTCTTCGTCATGCACAAACTGTTGTCTAAGGACTTTGATCGCTACATTCCGGTTCAACAGAAGATCCTGGGCTTTGTACACAAGAGCCATGCCGCCACCGCCGACACGCTCAATCACTTCATAGCGTCCGCCTAGCTGGTGCCCAATCATGACTCACACCCCGTTTCCGTATCCACGGAACCTTCCCTCTGCAACTCGAACAAAGCAACCGTGATGTTGTCGTCTCCCCCAGCAAGTAAAGCCAACTGAAGCAGTCGGTCTGCACGATCTTCCAATGCCAGTTCCAGATTGCCGGCAACCTGAATAATCTGCTCATTGCTGACCAGGTTACTGAGACCATCACTGCATAGGAGAAGAACTTCGCCTTCTTCCAGCTTGACGGTATCCAGATCAACCTTCACCTCGGCATCTGTTCCAAGCGCACGAGTTAGTACGTTGCGACGTGGATGATGGGACACATCCTCTTTGCTAATCTGACCATTTTTGAACAATTCATTCACCAGTGTATGGTCCTCGGTTAGCTGGATCACAGCTTTGTTCGCAATTTTGTAGGCTCTGCTATCACCGATGTGTCCAATAACACCTTCCGTATCGTTCAATAATGCCGCAACCACCGTTGTTCCCATGTTGTGGTACTTGTCATCTGTGGATGCCTTACGGAAGATAACTTCGTTGGCATGCAAAATAGCATCGCTGAGAGCTGCAGACAGAGACGCATGTGACAGACCTGGTTCCAGTGTTCCCAGATCTTGTACCAACGTCTCTACTGCCAAGCGGCTTGCCGTATCCCCTGCAAGATGTCCACCCATGCCATCGGCAACAATACCCAAAATATATCCTGTATCGAGATTACGAATCCAGGCTGAATCTTCATTCACCGAACGCACTCGTCCGATATGGCTCACATGAACTGTTTTGATCAAAACGTTCTCACCTCAACTCCATATGCTTTGCACGAAGCTGACCGCAAGCGGCAGCAATATCATGTCCCTGTTCACGACGAATGGTTACATTAACACCCTGTTCCGAGAGAATCTTCTGAAAATTGAAAATGTCGCTTCTCGATGTTCTTACGTATTTGCGTTCAGGTACATGGTTAACCGGAATCAGGTTCACGTGGCACAACATGTTCTTAAGCACACTTGCCAGTTCTGCTGCATGCTCTGGCTGATCGTTTACCCCACCAATAAGTGCATACTCAAACGTAATTCTCCGACCTGTTTTGGCCAGATAATAACGAAGGGACTCCATCACGTCTTCAAAAGGAAAACGACGGTTAACCGGCATCAATTTCGAACGCAGTGCATCATTTGGTGCATGGATCGAAATGGCGAGGTTAATCTGTGTATCTTCATCCGCAAACTTGTAGATGTTTGGAACGATTCCGCTCGTGGATACCGTGATGTGACGCTGACCGATGTTTAGCCCTTTTTCATGAATCATAATGCGCAGGAAAGTCATCGTTGCTTCATAGTTTTCGAAAGGTTCACCCGAACCCATGATTACAATGCTGCTGACACGCTCGCCGCGTTCATCCAGAATTTTCTGAGCCTGTACAACCTGGGCAACAATCTCCCCAGCCGTAAGGTTACGCTTGAGACCACCCAATGTGGAGGCACAGAACGTACAACCAATACGACAACCAACCTGTGTGGTTACACAGATGCTGTTCCCGTAGTTATGCTTCATGATTACCGTCTCAATGGCATGATCATCATGAAGACCAAAGAGGAATTTAACCGTTCCATCCTTGGATTCAAACTTGGTAATTTCCTTAAGCGTTACGAATTCAAATTGCTCTGTCAGTTTTTCACGCAATGGCTTGGACAGATTGGTCATTTCACTGAAATCATTCACGCGTTTTACATAAATCCAGTCAAAGATTTGGCCACCGCGAAACGCCGGCTCCCCATTCTCAACAGCCCATTGCTGCAGTTGTTCCAGAGAATAATCATATATAAAAGGTTTCATTTTGTTGTCAACACCTATTCCTTCTTTTCTTTTCGTTGGCTTCCTTCTTTTCGTTCCATTCGTCCTATTCTATCACAAAGACCACGTTACATCCATGTATACCCTTGATATCTGTACTTCATGCATTATAACACCTCAATGCCGCCATCGCACCCTGTCATCACTTTTCTCTGACAATTATATCGAAGTCCCATCACAAAGAAATCCGCCGAAGTTCCCCTCGGCGGTCATGCTTCCGTGCTCTATTAAACTGTTATTCCCCTGTTTTTGTCAACCGTGCGATGAAAAAACCGTCGCTGTGAGCGTATTGTGGCAAAATCTGAATACCACCGTTCACGGCCTTCAAATTCACTGTCTCCGATTCGGACCAGACCGATGTTTCTGCTGGACTATATTCCGGATGTCGATTCAAGAAATCTGCAACCATATCCTCATTCTCAGCAGGCTCAATCGTACACGTGCTATACACCAGAATACCACCTGGTTTTAACAACGGCGCAACCCGATCAAGTAGTTCACGCTGCAAACCTGCGATATCTTCGATATCTTCTACGGTTTTGGTCCATTTCACATCAGGCTTGCGGCGAATAACACCTAGACCCGAACATGGTGCATCCAGCAAAATGCGATCAAACGACGCTTCCGGATACCGCTCGTTCAGATCAAGAGCATCTCCAGTTACCGCATCGATGCAACTCAGACCGAGACGCTCCGCCTGATCCAGGATCAACTGGCGCTTATGAGCATGTACATCGTTAGCGACAATACGACCACGATCGTGCATTTTTTCAGCCATGTGAGCTGTTTTACCACCTGGAGCTGCGCAGCAATCCAATACAAGCTGGTCTTCTACAGGCGCAACCGCTTCAGCGACGAGCATGGAACTTTCGTCCTGTACAGAGAATAGGCCGTCCCGATACCAGGACGTTAGAGCCATATTTCCGCCACTACGCACAAGAATACCATCGGAACTCAACTGAGAAGCTTCAACGACTGCACCTGTGCTTGCCATCTCATGCATCAGTTTCTCCCGTGTGGTCATTGTTGTATTGACTCGGACACTCACTGCTGGAGGCTCGTTATTCGCACGACAGATCGCTTCCGCCGTCTCCTCGCCGTACTGGGCAATCCAGCGTTTAACCATCCATAACGGGTGGGAATGCTCAAGTGAAATACGTTCGGCAACGGGCAGATGTTCTGGAATACGAAGTTCATCCCGATTACGGATCATATTGCGAAGTACACCATTCACCATACCCGAGATTCCCTGATGGCCCAGTTTCTTCGCCAGATTAACCGCTTCGCTCACCACGGCATGCTCCGGAATACGATCCAGGTATATCATCTGATATACGCTGATTCGAAGCAGGCTACGAACCCACGGTTGCAGTTTGGATACTCCTTTGGCGACGTAACGTTCCAGAAAATAATCAAGTGTATTCAATCTGGCGATTGTTCCATACACCAATTCGGTAGCTAGTCCAGCATCTGCGGGGCTTAGTTCCGCCTCTTTCAGACGACGGTTCAACTCCAGATTACTGTATGCTCCATCTTGCTCAACAGCACTCAGAACCTTGACTGCCAATGCACGAGCAGATGTTTTGGGTTTCTGGGAGCGAGATGCACCACCCGATTTACCCGAATTAGGATGACGGTTTCCTTCACGCCCGGATGAATTTCCAGTAGCTTTCTGGCCTTTTCCTGACGAACGACCTGGTATGTTACCGCTCATCGCAGCACCGTTCCAGGTTTCAGTGTACCACCGCGAGCAAAGTCAGCGGCCTGCATCACCTTTTTGCCTGCAGGCTGCACCTCAGTCAACCACAGAGACCCATTACCTGTACGAACTTCAATCCCTGCTTTGCTCAATTGCAGCACGGTTCCCGGCTCTGCTTGTCCAGCATCCGAAGAAGTTGCCAGATCCACCTGATCCGGGTTAGCCGCAGCCCAGACTTTAAAGACCTGATCATCCCACATCGTAAATGCACCGGAGAACGGCACAAGACCACGAATCTGATTGAACAGTTCGCGTGAAGTACGATTCCAGTCCATTTTCTCGTCATCCCGAGTCAGATTACGAGCATACGAAGCCTCGGCATCATCCTGAGGGACCGCCGTTGTCTCGCCTGCAATCAATCGTGGCATTTCTGCCTGAAGCAGTTTGGAACCAGCCTCACTTAATTTATCAAACATCGATCCTGATGTATCTTCATCCGTAATCGGCAGTTCCACACGCGAGATCATATCTCCGGTGTCCAGGCCTTCAGCCATATACATCAATGTGACTCCTGTCACGGATTCCCCGTTAATAATGGAACGTTGGATCGGGGCTCCTCCGCGATATTTTGGCAGAAGAGAGCCATGTACGTTCACACAACCGCGAACAGGCATATCCAGCACAGCTTTGGGCAGAATCTGTCCAAAGGCCGCGGTCACGATCAGATCCGGCTTCCATTCAGCCAAGCGGGCTACGGCTTCCGGATCACGCAATTTAACAGGTTGAAACACCGGCAGATCATGGCGTTCTGCCGCGGCCTTAACCGGTGTTGGCGTAAGTACTTTTTTGCGTCCCTGTGGTTTATCAGGCTGAGTCACCACACCCACCACATTGTATCCCTCTGCCATCAGCATATCGAGAGAAGGAACTGCAAATTCAGGTGTTCCCATAAAAACAATATTCAAATCGATCACTCCTTAATTACGACGCGGTCCCGTTTGATCGGCTGCAATTTCGTACACTTTCTCGGCGACATCCGTAAAGAGTACGCCATCCAGATGATCAATCTCATGCTGGAATGCACGGGACAGCAAGCCACTACCCGTAATAATCAGCTCTTTGCCTTCACGATCCAGACCTTTAACCGTAACGGTCTCGAAACGGCGAACATCACCATTAATTCCAGGGATACTCAGACAACCTTCCGGTCCAAATTGTTCTCCCTCACTTGCAATGATCTCCGGGTTAATCATCTTGATCAGCCCTTGCTCATCACCTGCGTCGATAACAATCAGACGTTTCAAAATACCAACCTGCGGCGCAGCAAGACCCACACCTTCTGCATCGTACATGGTATCAGCCATATCATCCAGCAATTTTTGTACATTTGGTGTAATTTTAGTTACTTCTTTGGCTCTCTTGTGGAGCACCTCATCTGGTTCTTGCACGATAATGCGAATCGACATGTTGTAAGCACCTTCCTAATCCTCATCATAATTTCAGGACGATATCTGTATTTTTGGGGTATTCATTTTAATCTATGTTTATACCGCTTGTTTACATCCGCATTGCTGCAAAATGCTTACATTAACATTTGCGGGTCTACATCCAGACTAATAAGCAATTTCTGCGCCTGAACATCATCGTCCATGCGCCGGGCCGTTGCCAGAGCGAGTCCTATGGCGTCTACATCCCCCCGCCATTTTATCATACATTGGAATCTGTATCTATTCTTGATCCGAGGAATCGGAGACGCTACCGGCCCTAGTACATCAAAGGCATCATTGCTGAATCGATCCAAACTGCCGAGCCATCCGGCTGCATTAGCCTTCTCTTTCAGTATTCGCGTGTAGTTCTCGGCAAGACGAATCAATACCGGAAGCTGCTCATGCGAAAAGGTCACCAGAATCAGGCGACAGTAAGGCGGATATTGCAAATTGCGACGGTGCAGCAATTCCTCACGTACAAACGACACGTAGTCATGCTGACTCGCATGGCCAATGGAGTAGTGTTCCGGCGTATAGGACTGAACAAACACTTCACCAGGCAATTGGTGCCGACCAGCTCGGCCAGCTACCTGTGTTAATAACTGAAACGTTTTTTCCGCAGCACGGAAATCAGGTAAATTCAACGCTGAATCCGCTGTTATTACGCCAACCAGGGTTACATCCGGGAAATCAAGTCCCTTCGCAACCATCTGGGTGCCCAGCAATACATCCGCCTTTTTCTCACGAAACTGTTTCAGCAGCTTCTCGTGCGCCCCTTTTTCCGTTGTTGTATCCACATCCATCCGAATGACCCGAATACCCGGGAAGAGCTTGGCAAGCTCTTCCTCGACTCGCTGTGTACCTGTACCAAAGTATCGAATATGCTCGCTTCCACAATCCGGACACACTTCCGGGGCCGCTTCCGCATACCCGCAGTAATGACAACGGAGATTATTCGAGCGCTGATGATATGTTAATGAAATATCACATTCGGGACAACCTGCCACATATCCACAACTTCGGCACATAACAAAGGTCGAATATCCACGGCGATTCAGTAGAAGCACAGTCTGTTCACCACGCTCCAAGCGCTCCTCCAGCCCTTTGTGCAAAGCCCTGCTGAACATGGAACGGTTGCCATCCTTCAACTCTTCACGCATATCAACGATCCGCACTTCAGGCAGCTTGTTACCCAGTGCCCGTGTTGGCATCTCCAGCAAGAGTGGTGCAAAATCATCATTACTCTGCGAGCGTGCCGCATAATAACTTTCCAGCGAAGGTGTCGCTGAACCCAGAACAACCACGGCCTGGTGCTGCTGTGCTCTTTTTACGGCTACATCACGGGCATGATATTTCGGAGTTTCCTCCTGTTTGTAGGAAGTCTCGTGTTCCTCATCCATAATGATCAACCCAAGCCGACTGAACGGAGCAAATACAGCTGAACGCGCCCCAATCGCAACCTTCACCTGACCCTCACGAATCTTGCGCCATTCATCATAACGTTCACCACCAGACAGACGACTGTGCGTAACAGCAACTTGGTCCCCAAATCGCCCTTTAAAACGTTCTACCATCTGTGGTGTGAGTGCAATCTCGGGCACCAGAACGATAGCTTGCCGATCCTGCTCGATGCATTGTTGAATGGTTTGAAGATAGACTTCCGTCTTGCCACTTCCCGTAACACCATGTAACAAAAACACCCCATGGCGTTGTTCCTGCAATCGGCCATTGATATTGTCGTAGACAAGTTTTTGTTCATCGGTCAGAACCAGCGGTTCAGTCGCTTTGAACTTCCTGCCCTGATAAGGGTCACGAAAGACCTCAACGTCCTCGGTTACGATCAATCCCTTTTCCTCAAGCCCTTTAATCGTTGCGGCCGATACCTGTAGTGTAGATAACACTTCTTTCATCGGCATGGGCAGCAGTTCTTTCATTTCCAGCAAAAAAGCCAGAATCTCCTTCTGCCGCTGTGCTTTCGCCGGGAATGAAGCAAGTGCTTCCTGAGCAGCAGCAATATCTACAGCCAGATCAACGGACTTCATCGTTTTTTTATTTAACTTGTCCTTGATGGCCTGACTTTCCAGCAGCACGCCACCAAGCAATAATTTCTTAATTAGTGCAGCATGATTGGGATATTTTCGACTCAGTTGTTGCAGCGGTACCTGACCCCGACTTTTGACAAAACGGATGATATCCTGCTGTACTTTCTCGGTCGTAGACTCTTCTCCCCAAACAAATAACACCTCATCATCCGGTTGTGCACCCGCCATCTGTCCATCAAGTGCATCTCCCAGCGAGATGTATCGCTCTGCTTTCCCTTTCAATGCCGTCGGCACCATGACCTGCAATGACAAAATCCGGTTACTGGCATAACGTCCACTCATCCATTCGGCCAACTCAACCAAATCCTTTGACAACGGGGGAACAATGTCCAGCAACTCCTGAATCTGCTTAAGCTTGAATGTTTCCTCTCCGGTACGCGGCACAAGATCAATCACGAATCCCTGTACCGTCCGATGACCAAAAGGTACACCCACCCGGCTGCCAATCTCGATCCATTCCCTCATCGATTCAGGTACCAGGTAATCAAACGGCCGGTCTGTTTCCTTCACGGGAACATCGACTATGACCTTGGCAATCTCCATATCCTAATTCCTCCCGGCAATGCGCTCCGCCGCAATCCGAAGCAACCGATGAGCCACATCGTCCTTGGCCATCACTTGAAGCTCCTCCACCAAACCTTCCCGGTCATAGATATGTACCGCGTTGGTGTCTGTTCCAAATCCTGCACCCGTGCGGGTTACATCATTGGCTACGATCAGATCACAGTTTTTCCGTTCCAGTTTCTCACGTGCATACATCTCAACTGACTGAGTCTCCGCAGCAAAACCAATCAAAAACTGATGGGTTTTCTGTTTGCCCAGCGTTTCAAGAATATCTATATTTTTAACAAGTTCGAGCGACAACGTGTCGCCTTTCTTCTTGATCTTCTCGGTGTAAACTTCCTTTGGACGATAATCGGCAACTGCCGCCGCCTTAACCACGATATCAGCATCGCCCCACTCGCGTGATACGGCTTCATACATATCCTGTGCAGACTGTACAGGGATCAACTCAACATTCTCCGGTGGCTCGGCTTGGGTATTGCCCATAACCAATTTAACATCTGCCCCCAGATCACGCGCAGCTGCGGCTATGGCAAATCCCATTTTGCCAGATGAATCGTTGGTAATGTATCGTACTGGGTCAATGCGCTCAATCGTACCGCCAGCCGTAACAACAACCTTCTTGCCTTGTAACAATTGAGCTTGTCCCTGCCGGCTAATGTCTGCAGACTCGCGCTGTTCAAAGAAACGTTCCACCACATCCACAATGCTCTCCGGTTCTTCCAGACGTCCCTTGCCCACATATCCACACGCAAGCAGACCTTCACCCGGTTCAATCATCATGGCTCCCCGTTCAACAAGCAGGTTCATATTATGCTTTACAGCTGGATGATCATACATATGTACATTCATCGCTGGAGCAATCATGACAGGGGCTGTCGTCGCAAGAAGAGTTGTTGAGAGCATATCATCTGCCATGCCATGCGCCATCTTGGCAATCACATTGGCAGTTGCCGGAGCAACCAGAACAAGATCCGCCAGATCGGCCAGATGAATATGAGATACGACTGCTGGTTCACGCTCATCAAATGTATCGGTATATACGGTGTTTCGGGTCAACGTTTGCAGCGTCAATTCGGTAATAAACTGTGTAGCGGAAGCTGTCATAATCACATGAACATCCGCTCCCTTTTGCACCAGTCTGCTGCATAATGTTGCCGCTTTGTAAGCGGCTATGCCGCCAGTCACACCAAGCACGATTTTTTTACCGTTCAACATGTTTATTTCCCCCGATATTTATACGACGTCTAAGTAAGATTCCGTTAAAATATGCTTATTCGTAAAAAAATAACAACCTCGCGGTTGTCAATTAATCCGGCTTGCGCCGTATGCAGTTGAAGAGCAGCCGCAGGCGGCTTACTCTTCTTCTTCGTCCTGTCCTTTGATGACAACGAGCAGGTCTCCATAGATTTCTTCCAGTGCAACGCCAACTTGTTTATGGGATCTCGCACCTCTTAAATCCGTTTTTTCACCTTCACGTAGCTGTCTAGCCCGGCGGGAAGCAGCAACAACAAGGGAATACTTGCTGTCGACTTTGTTCATCATTTCATCAATAGAAGGATACAGCATATTAACAAACACCTCTTCGCATTAGTATAATCGCAAGTTGCCGCCTGACAGAACTGATGTGGCATGTCTTCACACCCGGGCATTCCGAGAAGGAGTGCTTCAGTATATGATATGACAACTGCCCCACTTATATCGCATTCTTCAGCGGCAAAAGGGATTATTTATTGATCTTACAATGTTCGGCGATTATGATGCTTTCTATTCTCTTGCACGCCAAATCAATTTCATCATTAACAACAGCGTAATCATACTGCTCCAGCAGACTGATCTCATCAACCGCCACGGACATCCGGTGATCAATGGTCGCTTGGCTTTCGGTACCACGGCCCTGAATGCGATCTTTCAGCTCGTCCAATGAAGGAGGAAGCAGGAAAACAAAGATCCCTTCCGGGAATTTCTCTTTCACTTTTAACGCGCCTTGAACCTCAATCTCCAGAATGATGTCGCGGCCTTCGTTAATCGTTTTCTCTACAAAATCACGCGGTGTTCCGTAATAATTACCAACATACTCCGCATGTTCCAACAATTGATCTTCAGCAATCATGTTCTGGAACTCTTCATGACTTCTGAAGAAATAGTTCACACCATGTTCTTCACCAAGACGAGGCTGACGGGTTGTCGCCGATACGGAATAGATCAATTCCGGCACCCGTTTGCGCAAAGCGCTGCATACAGTACCCTTCCCGACCCCAGATGGGCCGGACAACACTACCAGTAATCCCTTAGACATATTACACTCCATTTTATTCGTCGTTATCATCATCTTTCGAAGAAAGACGATGGGCGACCGTCTCAGGCTGAACTGCAGACAAAATGACATGATCGCTATCCGTAATAATTACGGCACGAGTACGTCTTCCGTACGTTGCATCAATCAGCATGTGACGATCTCTTGCCTCTTGTATAATTCTCTTGATCGGCGCCGATTCCGGACTCACGATGGATATAATCCGGTTCGCCGATACGATGTTACCGAATCCAATGTTAATGAGTTTGATTGCCATAATCAGGTTCTTCCCCCTATACATGCGACTCTTTTGCCGAAATTTGGCCGTTCATTCGATATTCGCAGCTTGCTCACGAATCTTCTCCAGCTCCGCCTTCATCTCGACAACACGATTCACCAGAGCCAAATGGTTGGCTTTTGATCCAATCGTATTGACTTCCCGATTCATCTCTTGAATTAGAAAGTCCAATTTACGACCTACAGGCTCATCACTCTTCAGCAGTTCCCTGCTCTGTCCAAAGTGACTCTGTAGACGCGTAAGCTCCTCTTCTATGTTAGAACGATCGGCAAACATTGCAATTTCCATACCCAATTTATGCTCATCAAAAGGGAAAGAGCCTTCTTCCTGCATTTCCGTAAGCCTCTGTCTTAGCTTGTTGCGGTAATCACTTACCACAGTCGGTGCAAGATCAAGCATCTCGGTATGCAGTGACTCCAGACGGGTAATCCGCCGTTCCAGATCACTGGCCAGATGAAGACCCTCGCGAGCGCGCATCTGTTCAAGGCTGGACAGAGCCTCTTTCAATCCTTCCTGCAGAACTCGCTCCCATTCGTCCTTCTGCTCTTCGGGAATGGAACTTGTCCCATCCGAATGAACCATGACGTCCGGCAGCCCAAGCATATCCACAATACTTGGTTTGCCCTGCATTCCATATTGGGTCTCCAGTTGCTCTGCAGCCTGCAGATAGGCCCTGACCGTCTGTTCATTCAGAACAGCGGGAAGAGCCTGGTCTTCCTCTTTTTCTTTCATTACATAAACATCAATCCGCCCACGTTTCAAACGACTCTGTACGATTTTCCTCAAACCGTCTTCATAATACGTCCACTCTCTTGGCAGACGCATCATCACTTCGCAATAACGATGATTAACAGATTTGATCTCTAATTGTACCTTATAGCCGCCAAAATGAAAGGCGGATTGACCGTATCCGGTCATACTGAATGACATCGGCATCACATCCGTTTTACTATTGTAATTGATTATTAGGGTTGAAACAAGTAGGACATTGATGCTCCGACTTCTCCCATACGTACTGAGTCAGTTCGGCCGTCATACCGTAGAACATAAACGGTGTCATAAGATAGATCCCTTTGAAATGCGCTGTTGCTACGTCCAGCAATTCTTTGGCAATTTTTACCCCCATCGCACGGCCTTCTTCGCCTTCCAGACCTGCCATACGGGAACGCACTTCATCCGAAAGCTGAATTCCGGGAACCTCGTTGTGCAGATACTCTGCATTCCGTCCACTCGCCAGCGGCATTACACCTATAAAAATGGGCACATCCAGATGTTTGGTCGCTTCGTGCATTGCTACAATCAACTCAGGATCATAAATCGGTTGTGTCATGATGTAATCAGCGCCAGAAGCAATTTTCTTCTCCAGACGTTGTACAGCTTTCTCCAAATATTTCACATTAGGATTAAATGCTGCTCCGATGACAAAGCCAGCTTTCTGCTTCAGCGGTTTACCTGAGAAAGCCACTCCATCGTTCAACTGTTTGATCATGCGTATGATTTCAAAAGAAGTCAGATCATATACCGAGCTTGAACCCGGCAGATCACCAAATCTTGCAGGATCTCCTGTTACAGCCAGTACATGATTAATGCCCAGAGCATCAAACCCCATCATGTGGGACTGTGTTCCAATCAGGTTCCGGTCACGGCAGGCAATGTGCACAAGTGGACGAAGGCCCGTGCGATCCTGAACAAGGTGACCCAGCGCCATGTTGCTCATCCGTGTAACCGCGAGTGAATTATCGGCCAGTGTCAGGGCATCTGCTCCTGCTGCTTTTAATGTCTCGGCACCTTTCATGAACTTGGCAATGTCCAAGTCACGCGGCGGGTCAAGTTCAACAATGACCGTGTGACGCTGCTTGACCAGATCAACGATCGTAGGCTGTCCTCCACGTCCGGAACGCTCATCCACATGTTCATGCAACACAATACGCGGTTTGGATTCTGACGGATCAGGCTCCAAAATAGGCGAAGGTATATAGTCAGCAAGCGCCTCTTTCATAGCGGTAATATGATCAGGTGTCGTACCACAGCAACCGCCGATAATACGAGCGCCCAGTTCGGCAAATTGCACTGCCGTCTGACCAAAGTACTCCGAAGTTGCACCATAACGGAACTGACCATCTACATAATCTGCTGCACCCGCATTTGGATAAACAGACATTGGAATACCAATACGTCCGGAGACGGTTTCCATGGCACGCATAATCCCGTTTGGACCTGAGCGACAGTTAAAACCAATGACGTCCGCGCCCTGCTCCCGCATAATCCGGAAGGCTTCAGGCATCGTATATCCGTCCAGTGTATGTCCTACATCCTCTACAGCGAACTGTCCAATTACAGGCAAATCACTCAGCTTGCGCGCTTGCAAAAGGGCAATATCCATTTCCTCGATATCATAGAAGGTTTCAAGCAAAATGCCATCCACGCCTTCATCAAGCAGTGCAGAGATCTGTTGTTGATAAAAGCGCTTCAGTTCACTCGTTGACACGTTCGTCCGCTTGCCACCTCGAATGGAACCAACTGCACCAAGCACATAACCGGTATCCCCAGCTACCTCTTTGGCAATGCGTACGCCGGCACGGTTCACGTCCTCCACCTTGGACTCCAGACCGAACTTGGACAACTTGTCGTAATTGGCAGAATACGTATTTGTTTCAAATATTTCTGTACCTGCATCCCGATAACGGCGATGTACATCCGCCACTACTTCAGGTGAAATCAAGTTCAATTCTTCATATGAAATCCCCACTGGGAACCCCATTTGGTACAGAAATGTTCCCATGGCCCCATCTCCAACGAGAACCCGTTCCTGCATAATTTTGCGCAAATCCGCCTTCATCCCATTTCCCCCCGCCTAGCTGTGATCATTTACATACTAATGTAACACAAAAAACGCTAAAAAACGAAGAAAAACAAAGGTTTTTGTTGAATATCCAGCTCATAAGGACTTTCTTTCCACATAACACCCAATATGTCTCTGTACAGGAGACACGACCTGTCCTTTTTGACAAAAAAAGAGGCCCGCAGGCCCCTTTGGTTAAACCTTCCACTTTTTATGAAGTGATTCCCTTAAAAACAACTTCAGCAGGTCCAGTCATGTACACATGATTGTCAGCTTCATTCCACTCAATGTGGAGATCCCCACCCTTGAGGCTGATGACTGCTGTACGATCTGTATGTCCATTCAGGACAGAGGATACCAGTGTTGCACAGGCTCCGGTTCCGCAAGCAAGTGTTGGACCCGCTCCGCGTTCCCATACACGCATGTCCACATATCCACGGTCACGAACTGTTGCGAATTCCACATTGATTTTTTTTGGGAACATGGGATGTACTTCAAGAAGTGGGCCCCAAGTTGTGAGATCAAAATTAACAGCATCATCAACATAGATAACTGCATGTGGGTTACCCATGGATACGGCAGTGAATTTGAACGCATGTCCATTTGCTTCAATGTAGTGATCAACCACTGGGTTGGCATCCACCGTTGTAGGCACTTGAAGACCGTTCAGGATCGGCTCACCCATATCGACACGAACCGTTTCCACTTTACCATCACGAATATTGAGACTTACAGGTTGTACCCCTGCACCAATCGTTTCAATGGTGATCTGCTCCTGGTTCACGTGACCATGATCGTATACATATTTGGATACACAGCGGATGGCATTACCGCACTGCTCTGCTTCCGAACCGTCCGAATTCATGATGCGCATCTGAAAGTCAGCCTTCTCCGAAGGCAGTATATAAACCAGGCCGTCCGCACCGATGCCAAAGAAACGGTTGCACCATTTCACAGCCAATTCTGCTGCATCTGCCGGAAGCTCCTTTTCACCAAATACAACGATAAAATCGTTACCAAGTCCATGCATTTTCGTAAATTCCATAATCTTGCCCACTCCTTTTGGCAGTCTGCTACCAAAGCTATATTCTTGCTCTTCTACAGGATTACCATAGAAATTCATATTCAACATTTACACAAAAAAGCTATCCTGCAAAATGCCAAAGCTTCCGCTTCGAATCATTTTGAGGATAGCATAACGAAATAGGTGAGGAAAAGGTATTGATTTTATGCCGAAAACTTTGTACTTTTCGGTACGAAGCGGCCAGAACCACCCATACGGCGGCGGTTACGACGACCACCCCACACGCTGCCTGCGCCCATAAGGAACGTGGGAATGCCTGCAGCAACGATACAGATCGCCCATTCACGCAATCCCAGAGGTACGGTTTTAAAGATCGGCTGCAACGGTTCAACGTACATCACAACCAGCATCAGTACAACCGATGAAATCACGGCAAGAACCAGATATTTGTTCTGTAAAGGATTCCGGTGGAAGATGGACCGCGAACTACGGCAATCAAAGACATGAATAAGCTGCGCCAAAACGAGTGTAGCAAAAGCCACAGACTGTGCCTTGATCAGTTGACCCGGATTATCCGGTGCAGCCTGAAGGGTAAGCCAGAACGCTCCGAGTGTACATAATCCAATCAATACACCCCGGCTGACGATTTTCCAACCCAATCTGCGGGCAAAAATGTTTTCCTTGGCTCCACGGGGTTTGTGTTCCATCAAATCTTTCTCAGGCTGATCTACCCCGAGCGCCATTGCAGGCAAACCATCTGTTACGAGGTTAACCCACAGAATCTGAATAGGTACGAGTGGTAGCGGCAAGCCCATCATCATTGCAAAGAACATTGTCAAAATCTCACCCACGTTTGATGCCAGCAAATAACGGATAAACTTTCGAATGTTCTCATAAATATTACGGCCTTCTTCAATGGCAGCCACGATCGTTGAGAAGTTATCATCACTCAGAATCAGCGCCGAAGCTTCCTTCGTGACATCTGTACCCGTAATGCCCATCGCGATCCCGATGTCTGCTGCTTTAATGGCTGGAGCATCATTGACTCCATCACCCGTCATGGCGACGACATGCCCTTTGCGCTGCAATGATTTCACGATGCGAAGCTTATGTTCAGGAGATACCCTGGAGAACACGTATATGCCCTCTACCTGTTTATCCAGTTGCTCGTCTGTCATGCCTGCCAGCTGCTGACCACTTAAGGAGGCACCTCCACGTGGAAGAATCCCGAGTTGATGAGCAATGGCTTCTGCCGTTGTTCCATGGTCACCTGTGATCATGACAGTTCGTATCCCCGCCTTGCGGCATGTGGCAATCGCATCTCGCACTTCACGACGCGGCGGATCAATCATACCTGCAAGCCCTACGAAGACAAGCTGACTCTCGGCGGCTTGTTCGTCAGCCACTTTTTCTTCCGGCCTCACTTCACGATAGGCCATTCCGAGGACACGCAGTGCTGCTCCAGCCATGCTCTCGTTAGCTGCCATCACTTTCTGTCGCAGTGTTCCAGTGAAAGGCACGACCTTACCTTCCCACAAAATATAACTACAGTGTCCGATTAACACATCCGGTGCACCTTTGGTGTAGATCATTCGGCCCCCCTGATGATGAACCAGAACCGACATGCGTTTTCGCTCCGAATCAAACGGGAATTCCTGCTGGCGGGCATACAACTCTTTGAGTCCGGCAGGAGTAAGCCCCATTTTGGAGGCCAGTGTGACCAGTGCCCCTTCCGTCGGATCACCTTTCAGCTCCCAGAATACATTGTCTCGTTGAACGGTTTCTTCTTGGAGATCACCTTTTTTTGTGTTTTTCTTGCCGTCCTTTTTGGTATCCTTGCCCTTTTTCTTGCTCCCCACCTCGCTTGCAACACTCTCGACAATACTGGCATTGTTGCAAAGCGCGCTGATCTGGAGCATTCTGCGTAGCGACTGGTCACTCTTCAGTTCTACCGTTCGACCGTTCTCCAGCATCTGTCCTTCAGGTGCATAACCATCCCCGGTAACCTTGATGTTACGTCCCTCCAGCCACACATCCGTTACCGTCATCTTGTTCTGAGTGAGCGTGCCTGTCTTATCCGAACAGATTACGGATGCACAGCCCAGAGTTTCGACGGAAGGCAGTTTGCGTACAATGGCTTTACGTTTGATCATACGCTGCACGCCTAGTGCAAGTGCAATGGTTACAATAGCCGGCAGACCCTCCGGTATGGCAGCCACCGCGAGGCTGACCCCTGCCAGAAACATGCCAACGGCTGGTTGTCCGTGCAATATCCCTGCAACGACAACCATGACAGTTAGTCCCAACGCTACAAAAATCAGAATTTTGCCCAGTTGTTCCAGCCTGTGCTGTAGCGGTGTTTCTTGCTCCTCCGTATTCTGGATCAGATCGGCGATTTTGCCCATCTCCGTCTCCATCCCCGTACGGATAACCACACCTTTGGCTGTACCACGAGTGACCATGGTACCCATAAAACCAATATTCTTCTGATCACCCAGCGGAACATCCTCATCGGCAATCGGAAGGCAATGTTTGCTTACAGGAACCGATTCCCCGGTAAGGGCCGACTCCTCGACATCCAGACTGTTTGTTTGCAACCAGCGCACATCAGCGGGTATGCGGTCCCCACTCTCCACCATGACAATATCTCCGGGTACAAGTTGTTTGGCGGCAAGGTGTACTTCCTGGCCTGAACGAAGCACTTTGGCAAGAGGTGCAGACAACTGTTTTAATGCACGAAGTGATCGTTCAGCCCGGAATTCCTGTACAAACCCCAGAATCGCATTCAGTACGATAATAGCCACAATCGTTACCGCATCCAGATACTCACCCAGCAATCCGGATACCAACGTTGCTCCCATCAACACCAGCACCATAAAATCCTTGAACTGATTCAAGAGCAATGTAATTGGAGAAATGCGTTTTCCCTCGCTCAGCTCATTCGAACCGACCACTTTCCTCTTCTCTGCTACAGCTTCATCCGTCAATCCTTCCTGCGGGCTGACGCCAAGAGTGTTACGAAGCTCTTCATCACTAAGTTGATGCCACTTGGTATGTTCCATGCTTCAAGTTTCCCTCCCAGTCTGTATTTCATCTGCTAAATAAGCTCACATGCTTCACCGGCGTGCTGGTCGACAGGCTGTACACTATGCCGGACAAACTACCTGCTCTATATGTATTCGGACAGGTCTGTGATTAGCACCCGGAAGGTGAATCCTTTCCCTGATGGACAGAATAGGCTAAAATAAAAGTCTGCGATGTTCTGCGCAGTACCGATTCCAGCGTTCAACAGGCAAGCAACGAAGAATCTGCAGCCAGTCCTTGTTTTTTTATATACCTGGTTGCACGGTTTCAGTTATATAGATGAAGCATTTGGCATGATAAATGCAGATGCTCGATAGAGAGAGGAAGTGGAAAAAATGGCATTGGACGGCATCGTAACACGGGCCATTGTTCATGAACTGCAAGGCTGCATTGGTGGACGTATCAGCAAAATCCATCAGCCGAATGGTCATGACGTAGTTCTCACCCTGCGTGCTCAGCGCGGTAATAGTAAATTGCTTGTTTCGGCAAGCCCAACCTATCCCCGTGTGCATTTTACGGAAAAGACATTCCTTAACCCTACGGAAGCACCCATGTTCTGCATGCTGCTCCGCAAGCACTGTGAAGGTGCAATCATCGAGGAGATCCGTCAGATTGGCATGGAACGTATCATCCACATTAATGTGCGCCAGCGTGACGAATTGGGGGATGTTTCGGTTAAACGGATCATCATTGAATTGATGGGGCGTCACAGTAACATTATTTTGCTTGATCCCGTTACTGGAACGATTCTGGATGGCATTCATCATGTGACTCCTTCCATCAGCAGCTACCGGGTAATTATGCCTGGATTCTCATATACTGCCCCACCCGAGCAACATAAAAGTAATCCGCTCGAAGTGAGTCGTACAGCATTCGAGGACAGCTATCATTCCGCTGAGGAAGAGGCATCACGCTGGCTTGTGAACTCCTTTAGCGGTCTTAGCCCGTTAATTGCGGGAGAGATTGCTGACCGCGGGATTGCTTCTGAAGGCACATTGAGCACTCAGGCTGTGGTTGAGGGTGAAAGCCGAGTTGAGGCTGGTGCACTCTGGAACGCTTTTGAAGCCGTGATGGGGCCTGTCAGAGATCATATCTACACGCCTGTAACCGGAACAAACGCCAAAGGCAAAATGATTTTCTCGGCCGTTCATCTTCAGAGCATTCAGGACTTGGAGAAAACCTATGACACGATGAGTAAGTGCATGGAAGATTATTACGGAGACAAGGCTGAACGGGACACGGTAAAACAGAGAGTAAGTGATCTGCTCCGTTTTCTGCAGAATGAGCGAAGCAAAAACATCAAAAAGCTGGACAACCTGAACAAGGATCTGCTGGAAGCGGACGATGCAGACAAGTTCAGACTATGGGGTGAGTTGCTGTTTGCCTCCCTGCATCAGGTCCACAAAGGGGACAAGAGCGTGGAACTTGTGAACTTCTACGATGAAGACCAAGCCAACATTACCATCCAGCTTGATCCACTGCTCACACCGTCTGACAACGCACAACGTTATTTCAAGCGTTATAACAAATACAAGAACAGTCTAGCTGTGATTCATGAGCAGCTTGGCAAAACCAAAGACGAGATTGACTATCTCGATAACCTGTTACAGCAGCTGTCCATTGCATCCATGAACGATATTGAGGAAATACGGGACGAGCTTGTGCAACAAGGATACCTTCGTGACCGCAATAAAAAAGGTAAAAAGAAGAAGAAAAGTGACCGTCCAACCGTACACCAGTTCACCTCCTCCGAGGGGATTGATATTCTTGTGGGCAAAAACAACCTGCAGAATGAGTACGTGACCAACCGTCTCGCTTCTTCCAACGACACCTGGTTGCATACCAAAGACATTCCAGGTTCACATGTCGTTATTCGCAGTACGGACTTTGGTGAAGCTACATTGGAAGAAGCAGCACAGCTTGCTGCCTATTTCAGCCAAGCCAAGGAGTCCAGCAGTGTGCCTGTGGATTACACGTTTATCCGTCATGTGCGCAAACCAAGTGGTGCGAAGCCAGGTTTTGTGATCTATGATCATCAGAAGACCTTGTTTGTCACGCCAAATGATGAATTGATCAAGAGTCTGCCATCCACGATTAAAAATGGATAAGGCTATATAAGTTGAACTAAAGATTATTTACACTGACACTGCGATGACAGAACAACCTTCCAATCGCTGTTATCCCCAGATTTTTCGATTCCCTTTTTCCAAAGGGGAAAATCCGGGGATAAAGGCGAACGCTTCGCTTTTTCAGGTTTTTTCTGTCCTCTCCGTTATCGTGTAAATGATTAGTTCCACTTATATAGATGTAACAGTAACAAAGACAGAAACAAAATCCCCTGACCATTAACGGTTCAGGGGATTTTTGTGGTTGCATTTCTTGTTTGAATGATATGTGAAGCTCAGCTTATTTAGCATTCTTATTGAATGTTAATTCATTTATATCTATAATAATTCAATTCTAAGAAATAAAAATTACTTTTAAGGAAGTGTACCATGACCCTACATATCAGAGAAACTCAACCTGATGATCTGAAACCCCTGATGGCATTAATGCATGACTATGTGGTGGGATTCTACAACAACCCCTGGCCTGGTGATCAATCCATCCAGCTTTTGATCAACAACCTGCTTAATCAGCAGATCGGTGCTCAATTCGTGGCAGAACAGGACGGAAAGCTTATCGGATTTTCCACCCTGTTCTTTACTTACAGCACGATGAAAGCAGAGCGTGTTGCCATCATGAATGACCTGTTTGTTACGGAAACATTCAGAGAGGGCGAAGCAGAAGTCAAATTATTTGCACACTGTCAGCAATATACGCGTGACCATGGATGCGCATATATGTCTTGGATCACAGCAGTGACCAATGAGCGAGCACAGCAATTATTCGAACGTCTCGGGGCTACACGTGGCGCTTGGGTAAACTATTCCATTACATAGACTATTTTTAACACAAAAAAGGGACATGAATACATGAAGGTCGAGCCTACCATGTTTCCATGTCCTATACTCCTTTGATCCTAAAATGTACTCAATAAGCAAAAACTCCCTCATAGCCAGAGAGAGCGTTGCAACGTCTCGCTTACTCTCCCTTTTGCTGTGAAGCAGCTGCCTTCAGCCTTTCCAACACATCAACCGTCACCGTCTTGCTACCAAGATCCCCGTGGAAAACAACACCTTGCCGTTTGCCATGATAATCAGATCCACCTGTTTCAATGAGTTCGTATTCCTTGGCCAGCTCACCATACCTGCGTTCCTCATCCGGGCCATGGTCCGAATGAAACACCTCAATGCCATCTGGACGAGAGTCTTCGATGATACGTCGCACCAATTCATCATCATTATAGAGACCCGGATGGGCAATCACAGCGGCTCCACCTGCGGCTCTGATCCACTCGCACGCATCCTCTGGTGCAACGCGGGGTACAGAGACAAAGCCTGGCTTGCCTTCAGCAAGATACCGATCGAATGCATCCCGCATGTCAACAGCGTATCCCTTCTTCACCAGCACATCAGCCATATGAGGTCTGCCAATACTCTCATCCGGCTCTAACGGTCGTCCCAGCTCATCCAGTACCTCCTGCCAGCTTATATCAAGCCCGAGTTCTTGGAGCTTGGCGATAATCAGATGATTCCGCTCATCTCGCGCTTCTCGTAATCCGCGCAACCGTTGCAGGAACTGCTCATCCTCTGTATTCACATAATACCCGAGCACATGAATATCTTTCCCACCAGCCCGAGTGCTGATCTCCACTCCGGCAACAACATCAATATCGTACTCTTTTCCCGCTTGTTGTGCTTCCGCTACACCAGCTACTGTATCATGGTCCGTTAGGGCAACCGCAGATAGCCCTTTTTGTTTGGCAAGCTTCACATTATCAGCAGGTGGCTGCATTCCATCGGATGCCTGACTATGCGTATGAAGATCACAGCGTCCTTGGCGCTGATTCATGAACAACAGCTCCTTTGTGTAAAATTGATTATGATTCAATCTTATCTATCATTGATGTTGCCAACTATTATGCCTTCCCCGTCTTATGTACCGACTCAGGCTGCTCCTGCTGACGCAGATAATTCAGGAAAGCGACTGCTGACAGGGGCAACAAAGACGATTTTAGATGGATGGCATAGAACTGCCTTTTGAATTCGAGTCCGCGGATATCCACAATATGAACAAGTCCCAGAGCCAGTTCATGCTGCACCGAAGAAGGAGATAACATCGTAATGCCTACCCCTGCCTCCACGGCCGATTTTACCGCTCCTGTACTGCCAAGTTCCATTACAACATTCATATCCTGTGGATCAATCTTTTTCTTTTGCAATTGGTCTTCCATCACCTGACGAGTACCCGAGCCCTTCTCACGCAGCACAAAAGGATAATTCATTACATCCTCAATATTAACTTTGCTACGCTTAGCCAAATCATGCCCGGCAGGTACAATCAGTTTCAGCTCGTCCTGCATGACAGGCTCTACAATCATGTCCGGGTGGTGCACTGGCGCTTCAATCAGACCAAAATTAAGCTGGTGCTTCAATATATCATCCATAATTTGCGTTGTATTCATCACTTTCATGACGATGGAAATATCCGGATATTGAAGTGCAAATGGTCCGAGCATGCGCGGAAGCACATATTCCCCGATCGTTAAACTGGCTCCCAGCTGGAGTCGGCCTTGTAACATCTGGGTAAACGCCGACATCGCTTCGTCCGTCTGTCTGACCAGCTCTACACTCCGTTTCGCATGAGGTAATAAAGTCCGGCCAGCCTCGGATAATTCTATTTTTTTGGTGGAACGATGCAGTAACTTGGTGCCAAAATAGTCCTCCAATGATTGAATCTGCATCGTTACTGCCGGTTGAGTCATATGTAATGCTTGTGCAGCAGCCGAGAAACTCCCCTTCTCTGCTACCGTATAAAAAATATGCAATTGGTGAAAATTCATATCTTCGCCCCTCTTCGATTACACTCTCTACATTGTAGCCGATTTCCCGCTTGGCAACAAAAAAAGCATGCAGCTTGTCTGCATGCGATAATACTTGAATCTATGATTTCAACATATTGAATCTACTCAGGCTTACTTATGCTTGCGGCTATTTTTGACCAACGTCATTCTTCTTGAATGTCTTAACCATGAATAATATGATTTCAGGTCCCTCAACTCAATGGTCTCCGACATACGTCCTAGAAACGTAACTACAATCATTTTGTGCAGCGGGTTGCCCGCAATATCATATTCTCCTTCAAGTTCGGAAAATTCGGCGACCACCACCAGATCCTCATCAATCAGGTAGACGTCCTGTTCATTACGGTAGTATGGTGTTATACGGTCCTGCTTCAGACACTCCCATAACCACGCCGCAATATGGTCATCATCACTACGTGCAGGCTCAATACGGTCTGCATACCGCATCTTGGCATGATGGGTAATGACGATGTCGGCCACTTTCTTGTCTCCAAGAGCCACGAAAAAAGGCTCGTAGGTGCTCCAACGTTGCATCACCTTATCACGCATGGGAATCACTCTCCACCAGATAGGACTTTCTATCTATTTATTACCAAATATATTACAACATTAGTCCCGCAACCTCAAGGCGTAAGTTTAACTTTTTTTCACAATAGCCAATTTGTGTATAATTCAAGAAAAGAGCGACCCCAAAGGGTCCCTCCAGTTTCTCGTCTATATTCCGTAAAAGCTCGTTTTGTCCATCGTTTTGCTGGCATACTCGGTTTTGATCTCATTACGATACGAGCGTTCGATCTTGCGCACATAGGAAAGTCGCTTCACATTTTTCATCGTATCTTCTGCCCGTTCTGCATTAACATACATGACCACATAATGCATACGGCGGGAGATATAATGCACGGTGCCATATTTTTCGAGATTACGGGCAGCCTTCAAATCACTGACCCAAATAATGAATCCTGTCCTTTCCGCAAACATCATCGTTCCCCGCCCTTCTATAATGATTACTTAACTGCAACCACACTTGCCGCCACTACCGCAGCCGCCCTTCGGATTCGGGTCATTGCTCGGTACTTTAATGGTTGTTGACACTGCGAATGCAATGGTCTCTGACATCTGGAATAACATATCATCCAGGGACTTCTCTGCCTGTTTGAAGCGGATTACCGCCTCGAAATTTTCCAACTCCTGTTCCAGAGCCTTCACCTGGTCTTTTGCTGCATGATAATCCGGGTGAAAATGACCGAAACGCTGTGTTTCTTCAAACAATTCCTTCTTGGCATTCAGCTTCCGAATCCCCATCTGAATCTCAGGGGTAGTCTCGACTTGCTGCTTCCAATATAAATAATCCGATACTTCGGCAGATTGGTTAATCATGTCGCCCAGTTCATATGCGCCCGTTAACACTTGGGCCATATCGACCGTGTTCATTTCCGCTACGCTCATGAAATATTCATCCTATCTATATATAAAGTTCTACTTAACGTAGACTACCTCATCATAGCATATCCATGAATAGTTAAGAAGAGTTTTTCCTGCAATTAGAAATAGGGGGAACTCGAAAATTCGCCTTTCAACCTGATATTCACGTGATATAGTCAGGTTATGACATCATCTGGCAGGATAAGACGCATTGTATCCCACTCTGACGGGGAGAATGTACGCCATTCCGTCTCTGATGTATTTTCACTTGAATCCAGCATGCACCAACCGCTTAAAGTCCATTGTTCATGACCCTCTACCTGATGTGGAATGAGGTATTGCGTACGATTTTCCTGTTGTATCCCCAGCTTGGTCTGCCATTCAATGGCTTTGGCAGCAATCTGTCGGGCGGTTGAACTATGATATCGACGCCACTCCTTGTACCAGGTCTCCGGTATCTCCTCAAACCCCAACAGAGAGAACTTCTTCTCAATGACAGAATGATCACGCTCCAACCCATGCAGAGAAGCAGGGACATCAACCAGACCTTGATTATCCGGTGTGTAGAAAGAAGAATATACACCGCTCAACACATCTTTTTCTAATAACTTCGAATCATCTGCGGAGCCTGTACTTACATCCATTACCTCCATGTGCTGATCTAAAGTTAACGGTGCAGCATCCGTCTCCTTTGCCCAATCTTCTAACGCAACACGTACATTCTCCGGTATACCTGTCAGAGCATATTGATCCAGAAACTCTATCACTTCAGGTAATTCATACCCTCTGGCTATGACCGAAATGAATCGTTCTCTTGTCATGCGGTAGATCGACATTCGATCACGCGTCACCCGTTCTGCGCATTGCTCCAGCATCCAGATCACGTCAGGCCCTGCTTCCGGCGGCACCAACATTTCGAAATCAGGCTGCATGTAAAATCCACACGGCTCCGCTTCACTTACCATCTCTTGTTCTCGATATAACAGGCTCTGCGGTTCGATCAGCCAGCGGAATGCCAGATCTCCCGACTGATCTTCTCCTACTTCACCATACCCCCAGCCAGCTAGTGCGTAGAGCCAGCCCCTGACTCGTGGTTTCAATTCCGAATTCTCTATATGGCACCAAATGTTCTTTTCGGGAGCAAGCACTGCTAATTGATAACAGAAATGCTGCAACGCGGGTTCAGCTTCTCCGTATCTTTCCATACACGCTTGATATATTTCCCGATGCATCTGTCTCCACGAGAGCTTCAACCATTTTTGTAATCGATGATCTACAATCTGAATTCGATCATCTGACTTCTGAACCAGATTCAGACTGAGCAGTAGATCGAGAAGGATAGCTACGTGGGTCGGATACAAATCCGAATGCTCATATCGGATGCTCAGACCATCAAAGTCTGTCGAAGATAATACCGTGATCACACTTAATTTTTGAACACTTTTTTTATGTATAGTGCCCTTACCTGTCAAAGGAAGTCCTTCTCTTTTGATCCACGCGATCAGATGAAGCAGCTCCGCAGCAATATCCGGCTTTCCTTCCTGTAATACATGAGCATGCTGTGCCATCTGTTTAACGGTTATACCCACTCTTTGTGCGTAAGCAATCGTCAATGTCTCCATCAGCGAAGCAGGAATATAGAATAATCGCTCCCCCCAACTCTTATGCACAGATTCGATCCATTTTTGCTGCCGAAGGTTGGCAAATGAAGATTTGGCTTCTGCGACACTTAGTCCTTCGATGGCCCACTGTTCTCGAGGCAGGAGGGAGGAAAAAGGCTGACCCGCATGTTTGTGAAAAATTGCACCAAGTACTTTTTGTTCCACCAAAGCAAGCTTTGACCAAGAATCAAGGTTCAGTACCACAGGCTCATCTATTGGTTCAAATGAAGACATATCCCAATCCCTCCTCTTTTCGCGAGTATAAATGGACTATTCGTTCTCATGAACGATGGCATATTCATATCCCTGCTCCACCAAGAACATCTGACGGTTTAATGCAAACTCCTGTTCCTTACTATCCTCTGATACCAGCGCATAGAAATAGGCTTTGTTTTCTCCTGCTTTCGGTCTCAGAATTCGTCCCAACCGCTGTGCTTCTTCCTGCCTTGAACCGAAACTCCCGGATATTTCAAGCGCAACAGCAGCATCGGGCAGATCCACAGCAAAATTGGCAACCTTGGATACCACAATCGTTTTAATCTCTCCACGTCGAAAAGCGGCAAACCATTTGATTCGCTCTTGCTGTGACATGGTTCCCGAGATTAGAGGTGCTTCAATTTCCCGGGCAATCAACTCAAGTTGATCCAGATATTGACCAATCACAAGTGCAGGCAAATCCCGATGACGTTCCAGCAAACGCTTGACTACACGTACCTTCGCCGGATTCTCGGCAGCCAATCGAAATTGATGCTTAACCTCAGCTTGCAGATAATTTGATCTTAGTTCCGGGGAGAACGGGATGCGTATCTCCTGACATTGTACATCCGCAATCCACCCTTGCTGCTCCAATTGTTTCCATGGCATATCATAGAGCTTCGGACCAATCAACGAAAACACATCCTGTTCACAGCCATCCTCTCGAACCAATGTAGCCGTTAATCCCAGTCTTCGGGTAGCTTGAATATCCGCAGTTGCACGAAACACTGGTGCTGGGAGCAAATGTACTTCATCATATATGATCAGCCCCCATTGCCGCTCACTGAGCAGTTTGATGTGGGTAAAATCAGCATCCTTTGATTTCCGGTGTGTAAGAATCTGATATGTAGCTACAGTCACAGGTTTCACCTGTTTTTTCTGACCTGAATACTCACCAATCTGTTCGCTGGTAATTGTGGTTTTGTCCTGAATTTCTTGAATCCACTGTCGCACAGACGTTGTATTGGACGTCAAAATAAGGCATTCACATTGAAGCCGCTCCAGCACGGCCATGCCAATGACCGTTTTGCCTGCCCCGCAAGGAAGTACGAGTAAACCACTTCCTCCCATGCCCTCACTTCCTTCGAATGCATCCACAGCCTCTCTCTGGTAAGAACGCAGCGCAAATCGCTCAGAGTGGTCCCCTGTATCATTGGTTCGCCATTGGAATGAAAGCTTGGTTCCCTCCCGATACCCCACGTAATCAAGTACGGGGTAACCCAATCGTGTTAATTCCCTTTTTAATAACCCTCGCTGTTCTCCTGGGAGCAAAAGTTCATGAGCGTCCTTGCGTTCCATACGAAAGGCAGCTATCGTTTTCAATCCACTTAATTCATCCAGCAACCGCTCATCCTCACTGTAAAGGCGCATTCTGGTGTGATCTGCTTCGGAATGCAGCTTTAATTTGCCATACTGATCCATGATTCTCCGAACATCCTGTATGAGTGCAGCAGGCACGTTCCAGCGGGATACCAGCTCCAGACTTGCGATGACTTGTTCTGCATTCCATCCCAGCGCAGCAGCATTCCAGAGCGATAACGGAGTGATTCGGTAGGTATGAAACGCTGCCGGTGTCTTAACCAGTTCTGAATACATCCCAAGTTGCTCTCTTGCTCTTTCGAATCCGGGGTGACCAACTTCCAGCAAAACTGTAAAATCTCGCTGAACAATACAAGCATCTGTCCTTAACATATGTTCTGTTCCTTCCATGTGGAGCCTTCCTCCTCACAAAAAAAGTCCAGTTCCGGCAGCTTCCGAAAATGAACCTCTATAATTTCGAGTTCAAAAAGTCCATTTTTCAGTACCGAAAAATGGACTTTTTGAACAACCTCTAAAAATCCACAAAAAAAACATCCTGCCCATACCTTGGTATGAACAGGATGCCCAACTGCATCTAAAGTCATTCGGCTGTGTAACCCTTAGCCATGGCAATAAATAATCTCACGGCCGTCTGCATCGCGTCTTCATCAAAATCAAACATCGGATGGTGATGCGGATAGATCGCATTTTTATCCGGGTTACCTGCTCCAACAAACATAAAGCACCCTGGAACCTTCTGCAGATAATAAGCAAAATCTTCCGCTGGCATCAGCATTGGGGAAACTTGCACTTGTTCTGCCCCAAATAATTCTGTAGCTTCTCTGAAGAAACGTGCTGTCTCCTGTTCATCATTAACCACAGGCGGATATCCCATAATATATTTCACTTGCGTCTCTGCCCCATAAGCTGCCCCTGTCTGGGCTACCATGGTAAGCACACGCTCTTTCATCCCGTTTCGGGTCTCTTCATCAAACGTTCTTACCGTACCGCTCATTTTGCATTGCTCTGCAATTACATTCTGAGCCGAGCCCGCCTGCATTGTACCAATGGTCAGCACCGCGGGTTGCAATGGATCCACCGAACGACTGACAACGGTCTGAAGCTGCATCACAAGCGCAGAACCCGCGATAAGACTATCTATCGTGGATTGTGGCATCCCGCCATGTCCACCTTTGCCTTTGATCTCAATGTAAAAATCGTCCGCCGCCGCCATCATCGGTCCTGCTTTACTGGCAACAACACCTACAGGTAGCGGGGTCCACAGATGAATGCCATATATGACATCGACACCTTCAAGCGCACCATCCGCAATGACCTGAACTGCGCCGCCCGGAAGCAGTTCTTCTGCTGGCTGGAACAAAAACCGAATCTCTCCTTGGATCTCCTGCTTGTGACGGCTGAAATACAATGCCGTACCGAGCAAGATGGAGATATGACCATCGTGGCCGCATGCATGCATCGCTCCTGCTTGTTGTGATGCATACTCGACATTCTTTTCATCCTGAATTGGAAGTGCGTCCATATCAGCTCGCAGCATGACGACAGGACCCGGCTTGTCCCCACGAATGGTACCGATGACCCCGTGACCACCAACATGACGCCTCACTTCAACGCCAAAACTCTCCAACATATCCGCTACAAAAGAGGATGTCTTCTCCTCATGAAAGGAAACCTCAGGATTGCGATGAAGGTGACGCCGCCATTCCACCATGTGGATCTGCAGATCTTCCCACCATATATTATTAGTCATTTCTCTCCACCCTTTCAATCTTAAACGGGACTTATATCAAGCCCGAACCTTCCTCTTCAAACCTATTGCTGTATATTGTAGCAGAATTGGAAGAAAACCGATACGAAACGCCTTCGGAAAGCTTGCACGGGAAGGGGAAACATACTATCATGAACTAGAGAAATACTCGAGAAATTATACTCGGAAGCTTATGAGGAGGATCAAACGCTTATGATTTTTGAGAATACAGGCTTGGATGGCTTGAAGAGCGACTTGGCATACCTGGATGAGAGCGCCGAGAAAGTCGGATTTGTCCGGTGGCAATGGGAATATTACCGTGCTACATATGACTACAAAATTGAAGATGAACAAACCAAATCAGAATACTTTGTACGCATCAATACCCGCGCTGTGGAAGGCAAATTGGAAAAACCGGATACCGTTCTTGCTGTTGAAGCAGTATACCTTGGCAAAGCCACTTTCCCTCACGGCCTGGATTATGACTCTTCCGTTCCGCAACCAGTCGTGAAGCTGGCAGCCGAAAAATTACAGCAGCTTAAAGAACTGCTGGAAGCATAGGCTGGGCCAAACGATGAAACAACAAACGGCCCAAACGAAAACGAAGAGAGGCACGCCGGATTTTCAACTGCTAATCCTCACTTTATTGTTGGTGGGCTTTGGACTGGTGATGGTATTCAGCTCCAGTTCCAGCATTGCAATCGCAAGCGAAAAATTTAACAATGATGCCCTTTACTTCACGAAAAAACAACTTATGTGGGCGATTATCGGTCTATTTGGCATGTTTTTTGCCATGAATATCCGCTTCAACAAGTACAAAAAGCTTTATGCACCCTTTTTCCTGCTTACTACGGTAATGCTGGTAATTGTGTTGGTCACAGGCGCGGTATTGAACGGTGCACGAAGCTGGATTCACATTTTTGGTTTCAGTCTTCAGCCTGCGGAATTCGCTAAAATTGCTATCATTCTCTATCTCTCTGCTCTTATTACCAAAAAAGGTGAGAAATTCAGGGTTTTCAAGACAGGGTATTTTCCCGTCTTGTTCATCGTTGGATTCATCGCAGGGCTGATTATGCTGCAACCAGACTTCGGCACCACCTTCATTCTGGTGTCCACCTGTGGTCTCTTGATCTATGCCGGTGGAGCCAGTATGAAACATATCCTGGGTTCGATTCTCTTGGTTGTACTCGGTGGGGCACTGGCGTTCGGAGCGAATTCTCTGTTTTCTTCCATGTCTCCTTCCGACACAACGACTGCTACAACAGCAGTCACTGCGGAGCAGAACTACAAGATCGGACGTATTCAGGCTTTTCTTGATCCATTATCCGATATTAATGGCGGAAGTCTTAACCTCTACCGTTCTCTTGTTGCCATTGGTGATGGCGGCATGACAGGTTCGGGAATTGGACAAGGTACGATGAAGCTGCACTATTTGCCAAATGCGTATAATGACTTTATTTTCTCCGTAATTGGGGAAGAACTCGGATTCATCGGAAGTGCATTATTCCTGCTCGTTTACCTGTACTTTATCTGGCGAGGAATTATTGTCTCTCTCCGCTGTCCCGATCCATTCGGAACATTGGTCGGCATAGGTATCATGGGACTAATCGCGATTCAGGCATTTATCAACATCGGTGGTGTAACTCAGACCATTCCGGTAACGGGTGTCACACTTCCGTTTATCAGTTATGGAGGTACCTCACTCTTTGTGATGATGGTTGCCATGGGCATTCTGCTCAGTATCTCGCGCACCAATAATCTGGACGTGATCAAGGAAGAGAAAACCAAGTCCGTGACTGTACAGACACAGACTCGGACCTCTCCTGCTCTTCGTTCACGGGAGTCCATCCGTCGGATTCGATAAAAAACAACACAAAAAAGGCTGTGCACCTAATGGATGCGCAGCCTTTTTCTGTGTACTCGGTACAATTCTGTCTATCAAGATGAAGAACAGGTCAATATGGCTCTGTTCTCCATTGCGGATTGCGATTTCTACAGATCGTCGCCTTTGAAAGATACGCCTTCTACCTTTACATTGACTTCAACCACGCGTAATCCGGTCATGGTCTCTACCGCTTCTCTTACATTCTGCTGGAGCATACGGGAAACTTCATGAATCGGGGTTTCGTACAGGACGATGATGCGCAGGTCAATGGCTGCTTCCAGCTGGCCGACCTCAACGCTCACGCCTTTCTGTACGTTTTTACCGCTGAGTCGCTTCGCCCAGCCCTCTGACAATCCTCCAGACATTGCGGCAATTCCGGGCGTTTCCATTGCAGCCATTCCGGCAATTTTTGCAACCACGTCATCGGCAATCCGGATGTTTCCGCTCTCCAGTTGAAGTTGTTCTGCCATGCCACATCCTCCTTCACTTCGTTACTCGTATTTTAAATCCTTTCCACCCCAAAAAGCAAATTAAACTCAAAAAGATGCGTTTACAACCTACCACCATTTGGTTATATTGAAATATGAAAATAATCTCATAAGCGATTTACAGTGTTATTCAAAACAAAATAATTTATAACCGAGGTGTTTGTTGTGAGAAACCGGATTTCATCCATTTTGCTGATTGCTTTCTTTGCACTCAGTGCCATCGCCCACTTCATGAAATGGGATTCGATTCTACAGTTCGTGATATCAGCCATTTCGGTTATTTTTGTGGCCGGTTTTTTAGGCAAAGCCACCGAAAATGTGGCCCACTATGCAGGACAGCGGCTGGGTGGATTCTTGAATGCGACCTTCGGCAATGCCGCCGAATTGATCATCGCCATTTTCCTCGTTAAAGAGGGGCTGTTCGACATGGTCAAAGCAAGTCTGACAGGCTCCATCATCGGAAATCTGTTGTTAGTGCTCGGGTTAAGTATTTTTGCCGGAGGACTCAAGTTCAAAATTCAGAATTATAATGTTTCACTCGCAGGTCTGAATGGTTCCCTGATGATTGTTGCCATCATTGCCCTGTTTATTCCGGCAGTCTTTCTCAATACACATTCCATTACACAGAAAGACACCAATACACTTAGTCTCATCGTGGCCGGATTGCTCATCCTCGCGTATATTGCGTGGTTGCTATTCTCCATGGTGACACATAAGAACTACCTTGCAGACGTCACTGAGGATAGCGATGAAGAGCTACCTCATGAGCATGCTCCGGCGTGGTCCAAGAAAAAATCTATTCTCTACCTGGTGCTCGCAACAGTCATGGTTGCCTTTGTCAGTGAATGGCTGGTGGGCACGCTCGAAGTCTTCACTTCGGAATTTGGACTTAGCGAACTGTTTGTCGGTGCATTCCTTGTGGCCATCATCGGTAATGCGGCCGAACACAGTGCAGCCATCATGCTTGCCATGAAAAATAAAATCGGAGCAGCCGTCGAGATTGCGGTTGGCAGCAGCTTGCAGATCGCGCTCTTCGTCGCTCCTGTACTGATTTTTGTCAGCTACTTCACAGGCAGAACCATGGATATCGTATTTACAACGATTGAACTGGTCGCCATCGGCGTATCCGTATTTATTGCGAAGTCCATTACCCAAGATGGTTCAACGAATTGGTACGAAGGTTTACTCTTGCTCGTGGTATATATCATACTCGGTGTATCCTTCTTCCTGGTATAACCCTTCCCTCAGGTAGCATATAAACAAGCCACAAGAGGCAGCCCGAATTCACATTCGGTGCTGTCTCTTTGCTTGTATACGCCTCCCGGCTGGCTTGCATCCCAATCCCGTTCAGACGCACAAAAAAAGCATGCATAAACGCCTGCATGCCTTCTATTCTGACCCGCGCATCTGCAGGCTATTGCTCATTCTTCTTGTTCAAGGCTTCATATAGAATTGCCAAATTCCGCTCAAGCGCGCTAACCAGCTGCTTACCTGCACCTTCTGGAAGGAGCCCTGCACGAACAGCAAAGTCAACTTCCTTGGAGAACCCATACATCTGTGTATCCAATACTTCCTCATAGAGAGGGCAGTAGCGGGTAGCCAGATTCTCCATCTGTACTTCAATAAGCTTCTGTATTTTATCTGCATCTTCTTGAAGAAGACTGATCGCTTTCAAATTCAGCTGGTCCTGCAGATCAGATGAAGTCATGCATTTTTCCCCCCTATGTCCCAAAAATCGCGTAAAGACGTTCTACCTCTAATATTAGACGAAATGAAGAGCTAATACAAGAACCTGACCAAAATAAGCCCGCAAAGTTAAGCCTTCTGTTGAAGCATAATCCACCTGTTCAAGTCACGTCCAGACGAGTATTCAGATCATTCCATGCCAAAAAACACCCCTGCCTAAAAAGGCAGAGGTGCTTCTTGAGAGCTATTACTCAGATGCGATGCTTACATTCAGTCCATGCTTGGCAAATACTTCTGACATGGCTGCTTTTGCTTCAACTGCATCTGGACCATGAACATGCAGTTCATAGCTGTGCGTGCTGATCAGCGTTGTAAACAATCCGAGAATACTTTTCACATCGATATACTTGTTCTCCGAATGAAGCACGATTGAAGAAGTAAACTTGCCTGCTGTTTGAGCAATTTCCACTACAGCCGCGTTATTACTCGACATAGGAATCCCTCCGTCTTTTTACTATTGGTATCATCTATTAATTACCACTACATGATACCGTGAATCCGCTTTCCTAGCAACAGCAAAATCCTGTTCCTATTTCAAACGGTCCGGATTCAGGCATTCCAGCTCAGGAATAACAAAAATACCGTCTTTACGAATCAGCACATCATCAAAATAAATCTCCCCGCCGCCATAATCCGGACGCTGGATCAACACCAGATCCCAGTGGATGGACGAGCGGTTGCCATTGTCCGTTTCTTCGTATGCCTGACCCGGTGTAAAGTGCAAGCTGCCTGCGATTTTTTCATCGAACAGGATATCTTTCATCGGATGCAGAATATGCGGATTAAATCCAATCGCGAATTCACCGATATGACGAGCACCCTCATCCGAATTCAGGATTTCATTCAAACGCTCTGTATCGTTGCTTGTCGCTTCAATGATTTTTCCATTCTCGAACGTGAACTTGATATTTTCAAATGTCACTCCGTTATACAGCGTTGGCGTGTTATAACTAATCGTTCCGTTCACGGAATTACGCACAGGGGCACTGTACACTTCGCCATCCGGAATATTTTTTTGGCCAGAACATTTCTCTGCACCGATATCTTTAATGGAGAAGCTCAGCTCTGTTCCTGGTCCGGTGATACGAACTTTGTCCGTCCGCTTCATCAGGTTAGCGAGCGAGTCCTGCGCTTTGTCCATTTTGGCGTAATCCAGGTTACATACGTCGAAGTAGAAATCTTCGAACGCTTCTGTACTTGTATTAGCGAGTTGCGCCATACTTGCGTTAGGGTAACGAAGTACAACCCATTTCGTATGTTTGACACGTTGTTCACTATGTACCGGGTGGGAGTACAATGAATTGTACATTTTCATTTTTTCTTCCGGCACATCGGACAGATCATTCACATTTTCTCCCGCACGAATACCGATATAACAATCCATCTGTTTCATCCGGTTCAGATCAATCTCTGCCCACGTTTTCATCATTTCTTCTGTGGCATTTTTCAGCATCGCACGCTGTACGGTTTTATCGGTCAACTGTACAAAGACGTTACCACCTTTTTTGCCTACTTCTTCAATAATGGCGTTAATCAGATCACGTTCCGATCCAATCATCTCAACCAATACATTTTCACCAGGCTGTACATCTACTGAATAGCCCACCAGGTTTGCTGCAAGCTTTTGAATTCTTGGGTCCTTCATCTTGGTAAAATCCTCCTGTCATCTGCCATACTTAAATTGAACAACGGTAAATTACGATACTATTGTAGCACGCGAACAGTCATCCCGTCAGCAGGCAGTCCCTCACTTCGTTTATTGATATGACTTGAAGTTTACATCGGTGACAAGGGCTTCTTTGTTACTTTTACGGTTGTTGTCCGTGTAACTCATCTGACTTTCAGAGGATAAACGAAGAGGCAGACTGCTCTTCCGATCTACCGTGAGATGATATACCGTCTGCACGCTCGCTTGTTTCATCATCTGTTGCATCGTTGTTTCACCCTGTTTCCAAACTTTCTCCAGATCCTTCTCAAGCTTCTCCTTACGCGCCCCTTTCACCGAAGCTGCCTTATGCATATATTCTGCCCGAATGGCGTTCATCTCGTCGTTTAGCTGGGTTACAGCCCATGATTTGGCGTCTTCCGGTGCAAGTTCAATCCGTAATGTTCTGGTTCGACGACCAGCGCCATACTCCGATTGAATGGTTTTGTGCATCCCATCGATCTTCTCCAATTGGGCAATTGGGTTAAAACGAGAAAGAGACCCACGTAGCGGCTCATGCTGCGCTGACAATGCCATCCATTGCCCTTGTTTCCGCTCGAAAGAGGCGCTAAACCCACTGGGCTGTCCATTATTTTTTACGGCAGTTGTTTGAATGCCTGTGCCCACAGCAGTTACTTCTCCAGGTAATCGGGTCTGAAGGGTCAGACGATCATGATTCTCCAGCTTGCCTTCAAACTTGAACTGATTCTCGAACAGCCCACTGTTCTCCCGTCGAAGTCCTGCCTCTCCTTCAAAACTCAACGTTTCTTTTCCCGCTATCCCCGATAAAGCCAAGGAAAAAACCTCTTCAGGCGTTTGATCTCGCTGGATTAATCCACAACCCGGAACACCAATAATCACGATGCTCACAAATAACCATAATGTACGTAACGAATGGCGGTTAAACATGTCTATCTTCACCCTTCCGTGAACTTTCTCCATAGATTGCCCCGCCCGTATACGCTTATACTTCCTTCTATACACAACTTGATCTGCAATGCACAAAAAAAAGAGAACGACTCCGCAATTGGAATTGTTCTCTCTTAACGTGTTACATCCTGTTCCTCTACAACGATTCTGTTCCGACCACCATTCTTGGCGCTGTACAAAGCCATATCAGCCCGATAAAACAAGGACTCTACACTGACCTTTTCATCCATCCAATTCCACTCTGCGATGCCACTGGATACCGTAACGGGCGGTCTGGTCTCTTCTGCGACTCTCTTTCGAATCACTTCCGCATAATCTAACGCCTGCCTTACACTCACCTGTGGCATATAGATCGCCAGTTCTTCTCCACCCCATCTGGCACATACATCCTCCGAGCGAACAGAGCTGGTGACGATCTCACTCACTTGCTTCAATACTTGATCCCCCGTCTGGTGTCCGAATGTGTCATTCACCTGTTTGAACTGATCAATATCCACTACTATGAGGGAGCCACAGAATTCATGAGCCTGTCGCTCGTGAATCACACTATCCAGATAATGCCTCACATACAGACCTGTCAACATATCCAGATTAGCCAAGCGCCGAACCTCGGCATGCAGCGTGGCATTTGACAGGGCAAGCCCGATATGAATGGATAACATCTGCAAGAGCCGATAGTTATCATATGAAAAGTAATGCTCTCTACTATGTCCCAACAAAATGGCACCCTTCACTTCACCATTAACTCTGATCGGTGATGCAATAAGTGACATGGATCCCGTATCTTCCATGAAAAAGGAGGACACTTTATCATATTGCGCATAATTGACTATAATAAGCGGTTCCTCTGTTCGATAGATCAAGCCTGCGATACCGTAGTCTACAGAAAAGGATTGGTGAAAAACATCTTTCACGTTAGATGACATAACTTCGAAGTCATTTGTACTGTCATTGAGTTGAAGAATGCAACACGTTTCAGCCTGGAATATTTCCTTTAACTCTTGCTCGGATAGTTGATAAATCTCCGAAAGATGCAGACTCTTGTTCAACCGCTGTGTAAGATCATTAATTAAACGAAGTTCCTGAATTAACATATTGGATTGTTCATGCAACTTGGCGTTCTCAAAGGCCGTTCCTGCAGTGTCTACCATCATCGTAATCAATTGCAAGTCCGATTCTTCCATAATCTCTTCATTCATTTCGATATGGAACACACCGTATATGCCTTGTTTGCCTTTCAGCGGAATCCCTACATCTACAATGCGGTTCTCTGCATCATGTGAGCGAGCAACAATCAGCTTACCCTCCATAAATGAACGCACACAAATATCTTCTCCTCGCTCGTGCACAAGCAACGGTTTAATCCGTGGGTCAGAGTTGCTCTGATCCTGAGACATATACAATTTGATATAAGTCGCCGGGTACAAGTAGTCCATACTGTCAAATACCTCATCCAATATAGCCTCGACATCCATTTTGTCATGCATTCGCTGAACAATCTGAAAGAGGATGGACCTCCGGTGTTCCTCACGGGCTGTTTGTTCATGAGCATGTAACAGGTCCGTCATAAATATGTATTCAAATCTTCGGTAAAAGCAGGTGCGATAATGCAATGCCTCAGATTGAACCACAGCTTCAGACGTTTCATATCCATTGGATTCATAGATCACAGCAGTGAATACGGCAAACATATCCTTGTTTGTTCTGGAGAATAAGGGATGTGTTATTATAAGATATTCTCCGCGTTCGCTTGTCCCTTTAAGGGACAGGACCTGTCTCTTATCCAAACATTCCAATACCAGCCTGCGTGCATTTACGCCCGGATCAGCTTCATGATCGCTATCGTATCCTATGCAATCGCCTTCGGTGTTCCACACGCTGTAAAAGGTTGATGTTCTGGCCAGCCTTGAACCCACTCTGGAGTTCCAGTCACTGTATGCCTGCTCTAGCAAGCTGCCCAAATATGAAAAATCAAAAGGTGTGATATCCATTTTTTGCATCCACAACACATGCTCTTCATGAGAATGAGGAGCGGCAAAAGATGCGGAATCGCCCGAACTTCGTGAATTCAAGCTGGCAGGTAAACTTCTTAGATGTTCTAACATGTCAGGCGCTCCTTTGCACCGTTTTTGCATCCACCAGGATGCATTAATCTGCAGACGTTATCGCAAACCTGCAAATTCGTTGCGATAACCTTATTACATAAAGATGATTTAAAGTTAAGATACAATCTATTTTACTCTGTTTAAAGCTTTTTTGCATCCATATTTCAGAAAATTGTCCCATTATTTTAGGCCCAATGACCTATCGACAAATTTAGACGTTTTTTTGCTTTTATTCTACGCTTGACTTTGTTTCTTTTAAACTGTAAAATAAATTGTTGATGAAGACTACTAATGGGTCTTTAAATTTGGGCATTACCGGTTGTGTCACCCTCATTCTTTTTGTTGCTTTCAGGACAGCGGCTGAACTTTCCTGATCGTTCTATGCGAGGCCAAGCCCGCATCAACAAATTGGAGCGCAAACAGAGCCCTAATATGAACTTTAACTAAAAAGGAGCTACTTTAAACATGGCACGTTACACTGGTCCTAAATTTAAATTGAGCCGTCGCCTCGGCATTTCCCTTAGCGGAACAGGCAAAGAATTGAAACGCCCTTTCCCTCCAGGTCAGCACGGAGCTAACCAACGCAGAAAAATGAGCAACTACGGTATGCAATTGCAAGAAAAACAAAAATTGCGCCACATGTACGGTTTGGGCGAGAAGCAATTCCGCACACTGTTCTCTAAAGCTCAAAAAATGCAAGGTATTGCCGGTGAGAACTTCATGTTCTTGCTTGAGTGCCGCCTTGACAACCTCGTTTACCGCCTTGGGTTTGCTAACTCCCGCGCTGGAGCGCGTCAGTTGGTAGCACACGGTCACGTAACTGTAAACGGCAAAAAAGTCGATATCGCTTCTTACCAAGTAAGCACTGGCGATGTAATCGGCTTGCGTGAGAAGAGCCGCGCTCTTTCTTCCGTTAAAGAAGCTTTGGAAGGCCGTTCGCATCTTCCAGCATACGTTGAATACAACGAAGCAGCTGTAGAAGGTAAATTCATCCGCTTGCCTGAGCGTGCTGAATTGTCCCAAGACATCGATGAAAAACAAATCGTCGAGTTCTACAACCGTTAATCGTTGCAATCACATTAAAGTTTCAATCCAAACAGCTGTCGAGATTTTCTCGGCAGCTGTTTTTCTATGCTTTTTTTTAATTATCTTCATTATAGGAACGTAAATAACGATATAAAATATAGACTCCCTTCAGGAGAAGCACACATCCATATATACATCACAAGAATGACACCGAGGGGGATTAAACATGCATTTTTTTCGCAATCGCAAGCTCGCTGTTAAGCTTGGACTTTTACTCGGTATCGTATTACTCTGTTGTATTGGAGCCCTGATTGCATTTAATACCAAATCCATTTACGACAAAAGCCTCCAGTACGGCGAAACCGTTGCTGGACAGGCAGCAAACCGGGCTACGAATGAGTTTATGACTGACATTAATCAGGTTAAAAACACGTTGGACACCATGAGTACCACCTTATTGGATGCCGCTCAGAACGGATCACTCAACCGTGAAGAAATCGTCAGACTCCTTGAACAATATCTGAAAAAGGACGAGAAAGTTTTTGGCTTTTACACGGGCTGGGAACCAAATGCCTTTGATGGAAACGATACGGAGCACATCAACAAAAAAGAATATGATGATGCTACGGGGCGATTCGTTCCATACGTTATACGTGATGGCAACTCCATGCATTTTGAGCCTATGCCTACTTATGAGGGAAGCGGTGAAACCAGTACTTACTATCAGCAGCCAAAGAAAACCAAATCCATCTATTGGTCCGAGCCTGTTACCTATACGGTTGGTGGAGCTGCAAGAGTCCTCCCGTTCCATGAATGAAATATCTGCAGGGATCGGAAGAATTGCAAAGGCCGCCTCCGATGTATCGGATTCATCGCGAGCTGTGGCTGAGCGAACAACTGTCGGAACCGATAAGATTCAGTCCGCCATGCGTATGGTCGATAGTGCCACCTCTTCTGTGCAGACATCCATGACCGCACTGGAGAATTTCCGTCAACGTTCTGAAGAGATTGGCCATATTACAGGCATGATCACGGAAGTTAGCCGTCAAACCAATCTTCTTGCCCTTAATGCTTCCATTGAAGCATCACGAGCAGGTGAACACGGGCGCGGCTTTGGTGTTGTTGCTTCCGAGATTCGTAATCTGGCTGATCACTGCAGGTTGATGCCACGTTAGTGCAACTCAAAACCATTGGTCATGAGACAGCAGATCACGCAACTCGTGTTGCCTCTGCCTCTGAAGAACAACTCGCATCCATGGAAGAGATTACGGCGGCATCTGCCTCACTAGCGAATCTTACTCAGGAATTATTAGAACTGATTCAACGCTTCAAAACCTAATGTAGAAGACCTCCAATACGACAAATCATTCAGGTCACCCTATGCACCTCAGCATGGAGGTGGCCTGCTTATTTTGGCTTACAACTCATGAAATGTGCTTCAATATCGCATGATATATAGCATAATGCATGGCAGAATGGCAAATTTCGACCATTACTTGTATTTCTCAGGCATGCAAACCCGCCTTTTTATGCTATAATAAGTGCTGTTAAAAGGAGGAAGACACTGAATGGTTGATGTTAATAAGAAAAAGCCCGATGAACAGCCTGTACGCAAACGCAGTTTTGCCCGCAGACTGGGAAGTTTCGTCAAATGGATGGTTGTCCTTGGATTTATGGGGGCACTATTTGTAGGCGGTGCTTTGATGGGATACGTCAGTTCCATTGTGAAAGACGAGCCTGTCCGTTCAAGGGCCCTGATTGAACAAAAAGTCAGCGAAAACTCCATCACAGGCTTTGCTTACTTTGCCGACGGCAGTCCGATCGGTCAATTACGTACGGAAGAAGACAGGCGTCCGGTCACTACAGACCAGATCCCACAAAAGGTTATTGATGCTGTCATTTCGATTGAAGACAATCATTTTTACGAACATAAAGGTGTAGACATGAGCGGAACACTACGTGCCGTGAAACAAAAAGTGCTGAAAGAATCAGTACAAACCGGCGGTAGTACACTGACTCAGCAATTGGCGCGTCGTGTGTTTTTGAATCTGGATCGCACGGAAGATCGGAAAGTGAAAGAAATTTTGCTCTCACTCCGACTCGAACGTTTCCTGACCAAAGATGAGATCATGACAGCCTATCTGAACAAAGTTCCTTTTGGTAATGGTTCCAGCGGATACAACGTTTACGGAATCAAAGCGGCCGCCAAAGGATTGTTCAATATTAACGATCTAGAAAAAATCAACATCGCTCAAGCTGCTTATCTTGCTGGATTGCCACAACTCCCCTCCTCTTACTCCGCTTTTAACGGTAAAGGTGATTTTGTAGAGGAGAATTTTGACCGCGCAATCAACCGTCAGCATCTGGTACTGCGCCGTATGCTTGAACTGGGCAAAATCAATCAGTCCGAGTATGACAAAGCTCTTGCTTTTGATATCAAAAGTTCACTCGCTCCGAAGACCATCAAGGCTTACAACACTTATCCATATCTTATGATGGAAACGGAACGACAAGCTGCACAGATTTTGATGAAACAGTTGAATTCCGACACAGCTGAATCTACAGACAAAGCTACGGATGCAGCCACACCTCAGAAGGAAAGCAGTGCATTATTAGAGGAAGCTCAGACGCAACTGCGGACAGGTGGATATCGTATATACACGACCATCAACAAAAGTATCTACAAAACGATGCGTACCATTGCGGAAGATGACAGCAATTTCTCAGCAGATGATCCTGTCAAAGGAAAAGAACAAACTGCTGCCATGCTGATTAATCACAAAACCGGTGCTATTCTGGGCATGATCGAGGGTCGGGATTTCCAGGATGAACAGATGAACTATGCAACGCAGATGATACGTCAGCCAGGTTCAACGATGAAACCTATTGCAGCTTATCTGCCAGCTCTGGATGAGGGTCTTGTCCAACCTGCTTCTATTATTGATGACTCACCGATCATTCTCAAAAATGGTCCGAGCGGCTACCACATTGCCAAGAATGCCAACAATCGGTATCAGGGACTGGTCACTGCCCGCAGAGCACTGAATTATTCTCTAAATATACCGGCTCTGAAGTTGTTTAATGAAGAAGTAGGGATCGAGAAAGCTTGGACCTTCGCCAAGAAACTGGGGATTACCACCATTCAGAAGGAAGACTATCAGGCTCAGACAGGTGTTCTCGGAGGTCTCCAATACGGTGTAACCGTTGAAGAATTAACCAGTGCCTATGGCGCTATCGCCAATAAGGGCGTATATAACGATTCTTACATGATTAGCAAAATTGTAGATTCCAAAGGCAACATCGTCTACAAACACGATACTGAACCTGTCCAAGCCTTCTCGGAGCAGACAGCATACCTGATGACCGATATGCTGCGGACCGTTATTACAGAGGGAACAGCAGATAAAGTACGTGAAAATTACAAATATTCCAAGAGTGTGCCAATCGTAGGTAAAACGGGTTCCACTCAAAACTACGCAGATGTCTGGTTTGAAGGTTATACACCAGATGTCACACTTGGCGTGTGGGTTGGATACAAACAGCCGGTGAATACGCTGGAAAGTAAATCACAGAGAAAACGTGCGCAGCAACTGTGGTCGAAAATCCTGAACGAAGTGATCGATACGCAAAAAGATCTGTTCGTCACAGATTCGTTCAAAAAACCATCTGGCATCGAAACGCGCACGGTGTCGGCTTACAGCGGCAAGTTGCCAACATCCATGACTGACAAATTTGTTACGGATATTTTCAACAGCAAGTTTGTTCCGAAGGATAGCGATGACGGTGTAGCCAAAGCCAGGTACATTACTTACAATGGTGTAAACTATATTCCGCGTGACGGAACACCTTCGGACATGTTGAAGGAAAAAACAGTAATCAAACGTAAAAAACCAATCTCGGATCTCATCAAAGAATTGCAAAATGCATTCTCACGTATGAGTCGACATGAGTCACTTGCGTATTACCTTCCCGAAGATGCTGATGCAGACATGCCAACACAGATTGATCCAAGAACAGATAACGGTAAAGCACCTGATGCACCAGGTAACGTACGAATCTCAACCTCGGGTGACAGAGCTGTCATTACATTTAATGCCACACCTGAAAATGATGTCGTGGGTTATCGTCTGTATCGTTCTGTAAACGGTGGAGGATTCCAGAACCAGGGTCAAGTTGTCCTGACTGGTGAATCGAGATCATTCTCTGCATATGCAGCACAAGGCGGCAACTTCGCCTTCTATGTGACCGCAGTGGATGTTGCCGGCAGAGAGTCTGCTCCTAGCGCTACAGTAAATAGTGCTGGTGTAGCTCCTCCTGTGGAAGAAGAGATTAATGAGCCAATTGAAGTTCCAGGCACAGTCATTACGCCGGGAGAAACGCAGACCGATAATACAACAACGACAGCCCCAGCTACACCTGGTCAAGTCAGCGTATCTGCCCTCTCTCAAGGACTGCGCATTCAATGGGCGTCAACTCCAAACGCAGATAGTTATGCTGTATATTACAGTGAAACAGGCTCGGCTCCTTACACCAAAATTGGAACAACAGCGGGAAATACGATGGATTATGGAGTACCCGCATCGACCAGTGGATGGTTTAAGGTATCTGCCAGCAATAGTGCGGGTGAATCCGAACCTTCTGCAGCCATACATTTTCAACCCTGATTCAGACATAGCTTTCCAAAACAAGCCGCATCCTCAGACTGTATCTGAGTGTGCGGCTTTTTATTTGGTTGTGCAGCAGCTAAAAAAGCCTGCTTTCATGCCATTGGCATAAAGCAGGCTTTTACAATCCATTTTAATGGGTAGAGTCACCGTATTTGGCTTCGTAGAGTATTAACTTCTTCCCCACTACTCAATGTATCGGTATCGATACCGACACATTGATGATCCTGGCACTGTCACGTTAGTCTTCAATGGTGGATAGATCTCCTGTTGGCAGATCAAGCTCCCAGGCTTTCAGGACACGGCGCATGATCTTGCCAGAACGTGTCTTGGGCAGTTTATCCTTAAACTCAATCTCACGCGGAGCAGCGTGGGCAGACAGGCCCTCTTTGACAAAACGATAGATCTCTTCTTTCAGCTCAGGTGTCGCCTCATATCCTTCACGAAGCGCCACAAAGGCCTTGATGATCTCACCACGTGTCACATCCGGCTTACCGATTACGCCCGCCTCTGCTACCGCAGGATGCTCCACGAGCTTGCTCTCCACCTCAAAGGGGCCGATACGCTCGCCTGACGAATTAATCACATCATCAATCCGTCCCTGGAACCAGAAATATCCTTCTTCATCCATATAAGCGGAGTCACCGGATACATACCAGCCCGTAAGCCTGAAATACTCCTCGTATTTCACAGGATTATTCCAGATCTTCGCCATCATGGATGGCCAAGGTGCCCGTATGGCCAGATTACCCATACTGTACGGCGGCAATTCCTGCCCGCGATCATCAATAATCGCTGCTTCGATTCCAGGTAATGGACGTCCCATGGAGCCAGGCTTGATCGGCATTCCGGGATAGTTACAGATCAGCTGTGCACCTGTTTCCGTCATCCACCATGTATCATGAATTCGCTGACCGTAGGCTTTCCATCCCCAACGAACAACCTCCGGATTGAGCGGTTCACCGACAGACATGACATGACGCAGACTGCTCAGATCAAACTGGGCGATGGTCTCTTCTCCCGCTCCCATCAGCATACGGAAGGCCGTTGGTGCACTGTACCAGATCGTGACTTTGTTCTTCTGGATGGTGCTGTACCAATCTTGAGGACTGAAACGACCACCCCGTATCACATTGGTTACTCCGTTGAGCCATGGAGCAAAGATACCGTAAGACGTGCCTGTCACCCAGCCAGGGTCAGCAGTGCACCAGTACACATCATCCTCACGTAAATCCAGAACAACCTTACCTGTATAATAGTGCTGAATCATGGCATTTTGAACATGATATACCCCTTTGGGTTTCCCCGTAGAGCCTGAGGTATAATGAATAAGCAAACCATCCTCACGATTCAGCCACTCTACTTCCATCTCATCCGAAGCGGCAGACATCTCTGCATCAAAATCGATGAGTCCTTCTTCAGTTTGCGCGCCCCCACCCACAATAAATATATGTTTGAGTTCGGGCAACTCGGAACGTTTGATCCGTTTCAGTAATTCTGGAGTTGTGACGAGTGCTACTGCTCCGCTATCCTCCAGCCGATCCTTCACAGCCGTTTCCATAAAAGCTTCGAACAAAGGGCCCGCGATGGCTCCAGCTTTCAATATACCCAGGAGACTAAAATACAGCTCAGGACTTCGAGGCATAAAAATAAACACCCGTTCCCCTTTGGCTATGCCATATTTGCGGAGAACGTTCCCGAACCGACTCGACTGTTCACTCAGATCAGCGAAAGTATAGGACTCTTCACGTGAAGCATCGCTATACAATAAAGCGGTTTTTCCGCCCCTTCCTTCCTGTACATGACGATCAATCGCTTCATGCGCCATGTTTACTTTTCCGCTGGCGTGCCACGTAAAGTGCCTTTCCACCGATTCCCAATCGAACCGGCTTCTCGCCTCCGTGTAATCGCCCAGATTAGATTCAGACACAACCGTTTGCAGCATCTCACCATGTGCTTGACTCATGCTTGCCAGCCTCCTTCAACTCGACATTTCGATTCCCGTCAGGGGTCAATTCTCATTGCCTTTGTGTTGACTGAACTTCCAGTTAGCGCTTACATTAGTAGAGAGAACTTCTCATCATGTACTTGCTCGGCCAAACAGATGTTAACTATACTGTATTGAATTGTGAACATTTTTTGTCTACGCAATTATAGCAAATCTTTTCAATTGTCGTCTATGGCTTTTCAATTTTTTGGATTTTGCTATAGCGAACTTTTGGAACAACCTCTATAAGTAGGAGAGAGAGGAGCATGAACCATGGAGCATATCAAAGAACATCATATACGTTCCATCTTCAAGTCCGGCCACCGAATTACTGTTGAAGGCCCCGTGCAGGCCGAGGAGATAACCCGTCTTGCCTTCCATCCGGATCTGGATGCCTTTCGGCGACCAACGGAGCAGCAGGAAGCTCTGGCCGAGATCGCAGCATTACCTGAAGGGCGAATTATCATTGCACATGAAAATGAAACGATTATCGGTTATGTAACCTTTCACTATGCGGATGATTGTGAACGCTGGTCCGAGGGCAATATGACTGATCTGATTGAGCTTGGGGCAATCGAGGTTGCGGACGACTATCGCTCGCTTGGCATTGGACGTGAGATGTTGCTTACTGCTTTGGAAGATAAACATATGGAGAACTACATTATTTTCACCACAGAATATTATTGGCATTGGGATCTGAAGGGCAGCGGACTAAACGTATGGGATTATCGTAAAATGATGGAGAGGCTGATGGAAACGATCGACATGACCTGGTATGCAACAGACGACCCCGAAATCTGTTCACATCCTGCGAACTGTTTGATGGTGCGAATCGGAAGTCAGGTGCCGATCACATCAGAAGAACAGTTTGATCGTGTACGCTTTCGCCATCGGTTCATGTACTAATTTGATGATCTGTTCGAAAAACGATATACATAACAAAAACCGCCTCTCGCAGCGTTGCTCCATACTTCATGGAACAGCTAATCAAAAGGCGGTTTTTCAAGTTACTTCCATTACATATTTTCTAACATATGCTCCACAATACGGTGTGAACGCTGAGAAGATTCCACGGTAAATTCAGCAAAGTTAACATGCGCCGAACCATCCGCTTTATCTGACATCCCCCGCAGGACAACAAATGGTACTCGATTCATGTAACAGACCTGAGCAACTGCTGCCCCTTCCATCTCGGCACATGCACCGTCCATTTCGGTATATAACATATTAACCGTATCTTTATTTGCAATAAATTGGTCTCCAGATAACACTTTACCGATCAGGTAATTGGCTCCCTGAGCTTTACATGCTTCTTCAGCCAGTGTAATAAGCGAAGCCTCGGCAGGGAATGCAGATGTCTCCTGGTAAGGGATAACCCCGCGTTGAAACCCTAGTGGCGTTACATCCATGTCGTGCTGAACACATACCGACGATATAACCATATCTCCGATGTTCAGATCCGGGTTAACTGCACCCGCAACACCTGTGAAGATAATCCGATTAACCTGAAAACGATCAATCAAGATCTGCGTCGTAACCGCTGCATTTACTTTACCTACGCCGGATTTGCACACGACAATTTGCTTGCCCAGCCACTCGCCTGCAACGTATGTAATCCCGGTTTGTTTGACCGTCTCAAGCTGCTTCATACCTGCCAGCAAAAGCTCGACTTCCTCATCCATCGCTCCGATAATCCCAATCGTTTCACGCATTTTCCGAATACCTCCTGTTTTCACTTTTAACCTCATTCAGCACAAAAGCTCCGTCTCCGGAGCTTTCGCATATCCACTATGTAGAGAGAATGACTTCTCCCTTACTGTATATAATCCCAATTAAACTACATCTGCGTGACTTACAGACAGACGAAGAATTGTTTCATGCGGCAAAATAACCCGTGGGTTCTCCACATTTTCTTTCTTCATCAACTTGGTCAGCAAACGCATCGCTACTGCACCCAGGTCATACATTGGCTGAGCCACTGTTGTCAACTGAGGACGCACCATGGAAGCCATACGGATGTTATCCACACTAATAATGGAGAAATCATCCGGTACTTTCAGGCCTTCATCTTGAATGCTGTGAATGGCACCAATCGCCATTTCATCTGTTGCAGCAAAGATCGCCGACGGCTTCTTCTTCAGTCCGAGGAAATACTTCATCGCTTCCACACCGGATTCGTAACGATAGTTACCGATACGTACCAGATCCTCTTGGTATTCCATGCCTGCTGCTTCCAGTGCTTTCTTGTAACCTTGGAAACGGGCATATCCATTCGCAGGATCTTGCAGTGTACCACTGATCATCGCAATTTCCTTGTGTCCATGACGAATCAGGGTGTTTACCGCGTCAAACGCAGCCGCCTCATGGTCAATATCCACCGAAGGGAATGTGCCCTTCTCATCACTCGTTGCACAAAGTACGATCGGCACAGCCGCAGACTGGAACGCCTGAATGTGTTCGTCCGTTACTGTTCCACCCATGAAGAGCAGTCCGTCTACTTGTTTTTCAAGCAACGTGTTAATAACACGAATTTCTTTTTCTTTCTTCTTGTCTGCATTACACAAAATAATATTGTAGTGATACATATTCGCAATATCTTCAATTCCGCGGGCAATCTCTGCGAAGGTTGAGTTCGAAATATCTGGAATAACGACCCCGACCGTGGTTGTCTTCTTGCTTGCCAGACCTCTGGCTACCGCATTCGGACGATATCCCAACCGTTCGATGGCTTCATATACTTTTTTCCGCGTTTGCGGTTTGACATTAGGGTTATTATTAACTACCCGTGATACCGTTGCCATAGACACTCCAGCTTCACGTGCCACATCATAAATGGTTACCGTCACAGTACTTCTCTCCATTACCAGTAAATTTTCATACCATTTTCATTAAGATTTATATTACGACAAATTTTTGCATTAATCAATTAAAATAGGCTTTAGGACTCACCCAAAACATTCGTAAGTGTGGTTCTAGTAATATCTGAATGGGAAGTATGCCATACAGGAATTCCCTTTTTGATCAGGATTGCCTGTGGAGATTCGTGCTTAACACCCAGTTTGTCTGCTGCTTCATTCGATACCGGGCGATCTTCCACAACATAGATGATGCCATATTTCACTTGTTCATTGGCATTGTTAAGCAAATAATCGTTCATCTCCTGAAAAGCGTTCGAGCTGATCGGACAGCGCGTGCTATGCTTAAACAGAAGCAAGGGTTGATCCTTGGTAGCCTCCACTGCGGAGTTTAGCTGTTCAATACTTGTCATTTTAGTCATGTCAGCCATTAGATATACATCCCCCTTTACCAGGAATACCGCTATGTTGAGCGTTTTCACTCTTCGATATCTTAACAAAAAGTGCGCGAAAAAGCCAATTTTCATGAAAACAAGCATTTTACACGTCAAAATTAGACAGCATTTGAGAAGTACTCCTGCCACACAAATCCGGATAATTGACTTAATCTGCGCTCCGTGGTCTCAATCCACGCTGTATCACCAGACTTCGTTGCGTAACCCATAATGTCCAGCAACAAATTGATACGCTCCTCCACTGCTTGCTGCATTCGATACTCCATCTCCCGATCGGTCGCATCCGGCCAGGCCAGCAGTAACTCATGAAACAGGTCTGCCAGTTCATTACGTTCACCAAAAGATACGTCTTGTTTCACGGGCTGTTCACCCAATGTGTTAATGCATTCTGTTAAGTCCGGCTTGACCGGCGGAAGCACTTCATATGATACACAGTCTGTACACGCAAATACGGGTACGTTTCGAATCTCCACTTTTTTGGCGTATACCACTGTTCTTAATTCCAACTCCATTACATGTCCACATCTGCACGACTTGCGCACCACCATCACCTCATTCGTTCTATACTCTATATAAGTACCATTCGACCTATTTCGGCTCAAATCCTGCTATAAACGAAAGGTTGCACAAATTACCACTCCCTCCAGATGAAGGTTGTCGAATGCAGGCAGTTACTGACTTGTAATCGCTTCCTCCAAACTGAATATGCACTTCCATGAAGTCCCTTGGAGAATCTGTTACAATTAAAGACGCAACAGACCTAATCACCGCAAAAAGGAGAGATGGACATGAGATTAACTGGTAAAAAAGTCATCGCTCTGGTCGATGAAGAATTCGAGGATTTGGAATTGTGGTACCCTGTGCATCGTGTTCGTGAAGAAGGTGCAGAAGTGCATCTTGCTGGAGAGAAAAAAGGAAAAACCTATATTGGCAAATACGGTGTGCCTGCTGAAGCCGAATACAGTTTCGATGAACTCGACAGTTCAGATTACAATGGCATTCTCGTGCCAGGCGGCTGGGCGCCAGACAAGCTGCGTCGTTATCTCAAAGTACTGGAGCTTGTGAAGGAAATGAATGCAGACCGGAAACCGATTGGACAGATCTGTCATGCGGGCTGGGTGCTGATTTCTGCCAAAATTCTGGACGGAGTTACAGTAACCTCTACACCAGGCATTCGGGATGACATGGAAAACGCAGGTGCTATCTGGAAAGATGAAGCCGTTGTTGTTGATGGACATATCATCTCAGCACGTCGTCCGCCTGACCTTCCACCTTATGGCAAGGCATTCTGTGATGCACTCGCTGACAAATAAAAACAACCCCATTGTGCTCTCATGCACAGTGGGGTTGTTTTATATAACAAGTTTTCCAATAAATAATTATCACAAATGTAAATATATTAACTTAAAGGTATTTATATCCAATTTACCTAATCACGATGCGTTCGAACCACTTTGTTCATCTGGACTTCCCGTGGAGTCATTAAAAACTTGCAGTCGCTCCTCAATATCTCCGCTGGTCCGTAAGGCGAAGCACTTTCGCGCTTCTTCTTTGGCGGCCGATGCTGTTGTGTTCAGCACTCTGTGCTTCACACGTAACAGGGATTGTGGAGACATACTCAAGTGGCGAATGCCAAGCTCCAACCAAAGCGGAATGGCGCGTTCGTCCCCTGCCATCTCTCCGCACACACTGACATCAATTCCAGCCGTATGAGCCGCATCTGCTGTCGCACGAAGCATCCGCAGAACAGCCGGATGATAGGGGTGATACATATGAGCGATCTGCTCATTCATTCGATCTACTGCCAGTACATATTGAACCAGGTCGTTCGTACCAATACTGAAGAAATCAGCTTCCTCTGCGAGCAGATCAGCAATCATCACCGCTGCAGGAACTTCAATCATAATCCCCACCTGAATGTGAGGGTCGTATGATAATCCGCGCTCGTCCAGATCGGACATCGCCTCACGGAGAATCTCATTGGCCTGCTGAAGTTCTTCCACCGAAGAGATCATCGGGTACATGATTTTGACATTTCCGGCAGCGCTGGCACGCAGAATGGCTGTAAGCTGTGTTTTGAACAGATCCTTGCGGTCCAGACTAATCCGAATGGCACGGTATCCCAGAAACGGATTGTCTTCCTCCGGCAGTTCAAAGTAATCGAGTTGCTTGTCACCACCGATATCCAGTGTACGAATAACAACAGATTGTCCTGCTGTTTTCTCCGCCACAAGGCGGTACACCTCATACTGTTCTTGCTCACCCGGGAACGTAGCACGGTCCATATACAAGAATTCTGTTCGGAACAAGCCCACACCTTTGGCTCCTTGTTTCAAAGCAAGGTCCAATTCCTTCACCGAACTGATATTGGAAGCCAAGTGCAAAACGGCCCCATCTTTGGTTACGGCATCCACGGTAGCAAGGACTTGAAGTTGTTCCTTTTTCTTCAGTTGTTTGCTGCGAAGCATGGTATACCGTTCAATCGTCTTGCGATCCGGGTCCGTAAATACCAAGCCATTGTCACCATCCACCACAAGCATATCCCCTGTCTCTACCGGCATGCCAAGACTCGCTTCCAGACCGGAAACGAGAGGAATGCCAAGGGCACGAGCCATAATCGCGGAATGTGATGTTTTCCCGCCAATCAAGGTTACAATACCTAGTACATGGGTGGGATTCAGATGCGCCAGTTGAGATGGCGACAGTTCTTTGGCAACGAGTACATACGGCTGGGTATCCGAAGGAAGTGTAATCTCCGGTGCACCGAGCAAATGCTTGAGCAGACGGTTCCCCACATCCTTGATGTCAATGGCCCGCTCCTTCATATACTCGTCTTCCAGCAAGTCAAACATCGTGACAAAATGGTCTATGGCTTCTTTGACCGCCACTTCTGCTGCCTTATATTGACGCTCAATAATACCGCGAATTTCGTTCATGAATACCGGATCTTCCAGGATTGCCAGATGTGCATCAAAGATACTGGACTCTTCTGGACCAACAACTTCCTTGAACTCATTTTTGATATATTCGATCTCATCCTTAGATGTCCGTATGCCCTCATACAGCCGTTCGAACTCTTGGGCGAGATCCACCGAATCCATCTTCTGATCCGGCAGATCCCATTCCCAACTGGGCAGGACAAATGCTTTGCCGATGGCTATGCCTGCAGCTCCGTTGATGCCTTGTATCTTCATTCTACCCCTCCAACGTTCCTGTCATAGAGCACCACGGACATAACGGATGCCTGACCTTTCTTAACTTGCTTAAATGGAGCAAAACTCCATGATTTTACACGATCTGGATTCGTAATTACCATTGGTGTTGTTAGTGACGCCGCTTGCTCGCGGAGTACTGCCAGATCAAACTTGATCAACAACTGCCCTGGCTCCACCGTATCGCCCTCCTGAACAAAAGCTTCAAAATGGCCTTTCAACTGAGAGGTATCGATGCCGATATGCAGTAACACTTCAAGCCCCTCACGGGTAGAAATACCCAAGGCATGCATGGTCGGGTATAAGTGCATAATCGTTCCGTACACGGGTGAGACCAGCTCTCCCTTTTCCGGAACAAAGGCTACACCATCACCGACAAGCTTGGCTGCAAAGATCTGATCCGGCACCTCTTCAATCGGGAGCATTTTGCCCTGAACGGGGGCACAGAACAGAACCTGTTGCAGGTCTCTTTCCAGCAGCTTCGCGATTTCTTCCCGAATCAATTCCGAGTAGGTACCGAATACCACCTGTACGTTACCGCCACCCAGCTTGATCAGTCCAGCAGACCCCATACTCTTCATGGCACCCGTGTCGATCAGGCGGTCATCATGCACAGTCAGGCGAAGACGTGTAATACAAGCTTCAACCTGTACAATGTTACTCTTCCCACCTAACGCTTCGAGGATTAAAGGTGCCTGATAAGGAATGTTACCTACCCAATCTTCCAGCATGGAGCCCTCTTCACGTCCTGGTGTTGGAATCTTGAACGTACGAATCGCCCATCGGAACAGAAAGTAGTAAACCAGCCCATATAGTATGCCAATCGGAATGAGCTTCCAAGCATTCTCCGATAGATGGAAATTGAGTATGTAATCAATAATACCTGCGGAGTAAGAAAATCCATGCCGGATATCAAGCCAGTAACTAATCCACATGGCAACGCCCGACATCACTGCATGCACGATGAACAGATAAGGTGCCGCGAACAAAAAAGCAAACTCAATCTGTTCCGATACCCCGGTTAGAAAACAAACGAGTGCCGATGTCAGAAAAGTTTTCTTGATTTTTGGTTTCAGATCTTCCCTGGCTTCCTGAATAATAGCAAAGGCTATTGCCGGAATGGCAAACATCATGATGGGAAACAAACCCGCCATAAAGAATCCTGCTGTTGGATCACCTGCAAAAAATCGGGGCAAATCCCCTTGCACAATGTTACCATCAGGCGTTTCAAACGTCCCTAACTGGAACCAAAACACATTGTTAAGCAGGTGATGAAGCCCGAAAGCGACCAGCACCCTGTATAACACCCCGTAAATGAACAGGCCAAACCCCCCGAGACTGTATTCCCAAGTAGCAATGCCGTTCAATCCATGCTGTAGGATCGGAGCGAGCCACAACATAAAACAGGAGAACAATGCCGAACAGAGTCCGACGATGAGCAAAACAAACCTTGAACCTCCAAAAAATTGTAAAATTTCAGGCAGTTTAATGCTTTTAAACCGATTATGCATCCCACCGGCAAGCGCGCCGAGTATGATTCCGATTAAGGAAGCGGGCTGAACGGTGCCATCCCCAAAGTTCCGAGTCACCTGATCATATATCACGATACCAGCCAGAGCAGCAAGTCCCGCTTGTCCGGCCTGGTTGGAGAGTCCCAGTGCTACACCGACAGCGAACAAATACGGTAAGAAATAAAAAATACCGTGTCCGGCCACGGTAGACACTTCACCGACAATATCCAATCCCCAGGCGTCCCAAGGCAGACTGCCAACACTGAGCAAAATTGCGGCGGCGGGCAGGACCATTGTAGGCAGCATTACCGCTCGTCCGAGCTGCTGCAAGGATCCGAGCCAATTCATGGCGACCTCTCCTTTCTATCCTAGATGGTAAGCTTTACGCAACGTTTTGTCAAAGCAAAACAGTAACCAATTGGTAATTAATAACGGCAAAAATAGAACAGAAAAAATCCCGTCAACTTCAAGTTAACGGGATTCAACCTATGTTCATTCAATTGGGTCAGATCAGGAGATCATCCGATCACAGGTGAACAAGCCTCTCAGCCGCGTCCAGCGCCGCGCAGAACGATGGAATCCTCTACCTTGATACAACGATTAGTTACCGCTGTCATGCCGTTCTCAGCAGCAATCTGGACCGCTTCATCACTATGGATGCCAAGCTGCAACCATAGAACATTTGCTTTGATGGCAGCGGCGTCACGAGCGACATCCGCGCAGAACTCATCGCGACGAAACACATTGACAATGTCTACCGGCTCTGGAATATCCGCGAGTGTAGCATATACCGTCTCTCCCAGGATTTCACCTTGCACCTGTGGGTTAACCGGGATGATGCGATAACCTCTGCTCTGCATGGCTTCTGCCACCATATAGGAAGTGCGATCCGATTTGTCTGATAAACCGACGACTGCGATGTTGCCTGCCTTGCGCAAAAGTTGTCCAATTTCTTCACGAGTAGGGTTGTTAAATTCCATGTTCAAGCACCATCCTTTTCTGATTAAAGTGCGTGTTCAAAAAACAGGTTTTCAGTTATTTACTCTTTTACCCATTGAACCGAGGCACCAAGCGCCTGCAAATGATCGAAATATTGCGGATAAGACTTGGCTACATGGTGTGCATCCCGAATACGAAGCGGCTCCTTGGAACGCAGACCAACAACAGTGAGCGCCATAATTACGCGATGATCGTAGTGAGCGTTAATCTCAACACCGCCTTCAACGCCTTCCGGACGTCCGTGTACGATAATCTCAGCTTGACGCTCTTCAACGTTCGCTCCTGCCTTCCGCAGTTCGTTCAGGTAATCGGTGATTCGGTCACATTCCTTGTAACGCAGGTTCTCTACATTATAAAACCGTGACGTTCCTTCCGCAAACACAGCTGCGGCTACCATAGCCAAAACGGCGTCCGTCGCGGCATCCCCGTCGAATTCGATCGCTTTCAGTCTGCCATTACCTTGAACGTGTACAACATCGTTCTCATGTGTCAATGGCACTTCCATCATACGCAGCACGTCAACGATGGCACGTTCACCCTGTTTGCTCTGCTCCATCAGGCGCAGAATTTTCACATCAGACTGTGTAACCGCTGCTGCGGCAAGAACGGCTGCCGAGCCCGGGTAGTCCCCTTGAACCGTGTAGGTCGTCGGCTGGTAAGCCTGTCCACCTGGTACACGGAAGGACATGTAATCATCACTTGCATGGATAACGATGCCTGCCTGCTCCAGCACTTCCAGCGTCTGTCCGATAACCACCTTGGACTTCAGGTCATTCAGTACTTCGATGGTGCTGTCTTCTGCAAGCAACGGCGTAACAAACAACAAGGCGCTTAGATATTGGGAGCTGACGGAGCCGGATACACGAATGTGTCCACCCTTGGCATTGCCACCTTTGATTGTAATCGGCAAACGTCCTTGTTCGTGCTGTACTTCTACACCCAGTTGGCCCAGCGCATCGATCAGGTCATCATGTGGACGTTTGCCCAAAGAATCCGGGTACGTATTCACAAAAGTAACTTCAGGGCAGAGCGCTGTAACACCCATCAGGAAACGAAGTACAGCACCTGCATTTCCTACATTCAATTCACGCACATCACGTGGATGACTGCCAAAGCCCTGGATCACAATCTTGCTGTCGTCTTCTTCAAGCACTGCCCCAAGATCACGAATACATCTGCGCATGGCGTCACTGTCTTCACTGTGTGCCGGGAAATGAATGGTACTTGTGCCTTCTGCCAGCGCAGCAGCCAGCAAATAGCGGGTAGTGTAGTTTTTGGAGGACAGAGCCCCGATTTCCCCGTTCAAAGTTGGGGTTGGTTTAACAATAACGTCCATGGATGAAATTCTCCTTCATTGATTATATTGTGGCCAAATTGACATTCCGTGCATCGCTTGGGTATCATTATAGCGTTAAGTCCATACAGAAAAGAGGACCTGAATATGACACAAATAGCTGAAATTGAAACGTCTGAGCTGCGCCGCCGTTTACAGGCAGGAGAGGAGCTGCAGATGATAGACGTCCGCGAGGACGATGAAGTCGCGCAAGGCATGATCGAAGGAGCCAAGCATATTCCGCTTGGACAGATTCCGGACCGACTGTCTGAGATTGAGAAGTCAGGCGAGATCGTGATCATCTGCCGTAGCGGATACCGCAGTGAGCGTGCCTGTGAATATCTGCAGCAACTGGGATATGAAGGCTGTACAAACATGGTCGGCGGTATGCTTCAGTGGCAACAGGAAGACTAGAGAACCCCGGAGGGGAGCGAAGTCATTTGTAACCTTGTGACCTCTGCTCTGCTCCACTTCTAGAAACGGGCCAATATGGCCCGTTTTGTTATATCTGCCACCATCTTTCATCCATCAAACTTCGATGATAACAAGCTTAGACGCGGTAATGCGCTAAAATTAAACGAGTCACTTCAGCAGCGGATAACTCGGTTGTATCCACCGTATAATGTGCGAACCGATATGCGTCTTTCCGTTCTTCCATAATTGCCTGAATGCGTTCCTCTGCATTGCCTGCGAGGAGTGGACGATTGTCACAGCCACTAACACGCTCTACAATCACTGCCGGATCAGCAGTCAAGGCAACAACCCAACCATTTTTCAACATCACGTCACAATTATCCGAACGCAGCACCACGCCACCTCCGGTCGCTATGACCTGTGACTTCTTCTCCAGCATCGAGCATAACATGCGGCTCTCGGCATCACGGAAATACGTCTCTCCCTTGCCAGTGAACAGTTCCGGAATCGTACAGCCTTCCTCTTTTTCCACCGCGGCGTCTACATCAATCAATCGATAACCAAGCTCGCGTGCAAGCATATCAGCGACGGTTGATTTGCCGGTTCCCATCATACCAATGAGAATAATATTGTTAGACTTGCTCAAGGTGTACACTCCTTTAATTCAAGCAATTCGTGAGCACTTTTGTCCTATCATAACACAGCCCTGCGGACTGGGAAAGACCATCTCCTAACCGACTTCCTTTCGACCATCTGCAAGTACTTCCAAGACAGATCAAGTAACTCCCGGCATCTAAGCCTACGTCAGATTACCCTCAAGCAGTTATGAGCCCCCAAACGTCTCAATCAGTAACCATCCCAGCAAACTAACGAGAACCGGCTCATTTTGCCAAAATAGAGTGTCTCATGTTCATTATGTCTAGAACCAGCTACATATCTTCTCCATCAACATTATTACTGTATAACACAGTAAAAAAAGAGGCCCAGCGTTAACCGGCAATCACCGGAACACCAAACCTCTTTTGAGCCCCTTAGCAGGCCAAAGCTCCTGCTTAAGGGCACTTTGGCCAAATCTAATAGACTTGTATAGGTGGTACTACTCCATCCAGTTGTGGTGGAAGCTGCCTTCTTTGTCCACACGTTTGAACGTGTGAGCACCGAAGTAGTCACGTTGAGCTTGCAGCAAGTTTGCTGGCAGACGCTCTGTACGGTAGCTGTCGTAGTAAGAAAGAGCGCTGGAGAAGCCAGGTACCGGAACACCTTGTTTTACAGCAGCCGCTACAACTTCACGCCATGCCCCTTGATAAGACTCAACGATGTTTTGGAAGTAAGGATCCAAGAGCAAGTTTTTCAGAGCTGCGTCTTTATCATAAGCTTCCTTGATGTTTTGCAGGAATTGCGAACGGATGATGCAGCCACCACGGAAGATCATGGCAATGTTGCCGTATTTCAGATCCCAGCCATACTCGTCGGAAGCTGCACGCATTTGTGCAAATCCTTGTGCGTAGGATACGATTTTACTTGCGAAGAGGGCTTTACGCACGCTCTCGATGAACGCTTTTTTGTCGCCGGAGAACGCTTCAGTCGCTGGTCCACTCAGGATTTTGCTAGCTGCTACACGCTCGTCCTTCATGGCAGACAGGAAACGGGAGAATACGGATTCTGTAATCATGGACAATGGTACGCCGAGATCCAGCGCGCTTTGGCTTGTCCATTTACCTGTTCCTTTTTGTCCAGCCGCGTCCAGAATGACGTCAACCATTGGTTTGCCCGTTTCTGGATCGTATTTGGAGAAGATATCTGCCGTGATTTCGATCAGGTAGCTGTCCAGCTCCCCTTGATTCCATTCCGTAAAGATTGCATGAAGCTCTTCAACGGAAACGTTCAGTACGGATTTAAGCAAGTGGTACGCTTCACCAATCAACTGCATGTCTCCGTACTCGATACCGTTATGCACCATTTTCACATAGTGTCCGGCACCGTCTGGTCCAATATATGTACAACATGGATCGTCACCGACTTTGGCCGAGATCGCCGTCAGGATCGGTTCAACCAGTTTATAAGCACTTTCCTGTCCACCTGGCATGATGGAAGGGCCTTTCAGTGCGCCTTCTTCACCACCGGATACACCTGTACCGATGAAACGAATGCCTTTGTCTTCCAACTCTTTGCTGCGACGTTGCGTGTCAGGGAAGTATGCGTTCCCTCCATCAATGATGATGTCGCCCTCATCCAGGTGAGGAAGCAGTTGTTCAATGGTAGCGTCGGTCGCTTTGCCGGCTTGTACCATGATCAAAATTTTGCGCGGGGATTCCAGGGATGCTACGAACTCTTCAATGGAGAATGAGCCTGTCAGGTTTTTACCTTCAGCTTCTTTCAGAAGATCATTGGTTTTCTCCGGGGAACGGTTATATACCGATACTGAGAAACCTTTGCTTTCAATGTTAAGGGCCAAATTTTTGCCCATGACAGCCAGGCCAATTACGCCAATTTGTTGTTTTGTCATCTGGTCCTCCATCCTTTGCTCCAATTAATTTTATTGAAATAAATTCTCAACAATACTCCCATTTTAACGGTTTTATGTATAGAAGTGAACCCCGTGGCACAGCTACGCAACGAGAAAACACCCCAATCTGCTGAGGTGTTCATCGTATTTTCATAAATACGGACTTATCTTGTCACCCTTCCAACATTAACAGATGTCCAGACAACTGTTTTAAGACTTCACGGCAAGCATTTGCTTTTTCGATATTATCCATCTGCATGGCCGTGTAGAGGCGCTCCAGTTCATCGTCCACTTCCATGCGCAACAACATGAGCCTTTCCTCGCCTTCACGCGAGAGGAACATTTCTTCCATCTCTTCCGCCGTCGGCGCAGGTTCCTTTTGAAAAATGACACGCTGTTTGAATCCGGACACTTCCACGAGCCGAATGACTTCACCGAACAAAATGTTCTCCACGGTCATCTGCTGATCCTTAAACCGCTTCACAACCGCATGCCCGCGTGTATCTCCAATCAGCTTCTCCAGCCACTCTGCAAGCTTTGCATCCTTAATGATATAATCTCCAGTCATCTTGTAGTTCCCCGTGCGTGTCTGTTGAAAGCGGAGCTTTACCAGCTTGCGGCCGGTCCGGACTGACAGAATAAAAAAGGATTCGTCCTCGCTCCAATATAGTGAATATCCCTCACGAATAAGGTCTCTGATCAAATTTTGGATATGCCGACGGTTGAACCGCAGCTCCAGATTGCAATATTCAACTTCATAACTCTTATTCACGGCACTCCCTCCATCTGTACCGGATCAACTCCGGCCCTCGTCTTCAATCGCTTCTACTCAATCGGCTTACCCTATTTTATACTTCATTTTATGTAAGGGTACTTGGTTATTTGACTATTTTTCACCGAAAGGACCGCAGGATTGCAGCTTTCCGCAGACGCACAGGGGCAAGCCCCCGATTATCATGATATAATGGACGCGAAAAAGGGAGCTCCACAACCAAGACGGTTGGTGGAACTCCCTTTTCTTTTGCTTATTTGGCCGGAGCGGTGCGAAACGGATTGCGGGATAACACAAAGTGCACAACGGCAAGTCCTGCCATGACGATGGCACTGCCAATGAATGGGGCCGGATGGCTCACATGGTCCCACAGCAGCCCGGAAACAATAGGGCCGACAACCATGCCTGATCCCTGCAATGTAAGGAAAAATCCCCAGATCGCTCCCCGCTCTCCTTTCGGAATCAGTGTGGCTACAAAAGCATTCCAGGCGGGCAAAATCATGGCATAACTGATGCCCACCAGCATCACAACACCAAACACCACCGGAATGGATGTTATGGAGGAGAATGCGAACAGACTCGCAGCCGCCATCAAAAAACCAACGTTCAGGAACGGTTTCGTGCCAAACCTGTCTACCATTTTACCTACAGGCAGTAAGGCAATAACGGTTATTCCACCTCCCGCAATCAGCAACAAGCTGTAAAGATTTGGTGAGATGTGCAGATCTGTGCGTGTATATAGCGTGATTACTGGACTGAGCAGCCCAATGACAAACGACTGCATAAACAAGGCAGGATACACGAGTGGATTAACATTAAGTGTGCTGCGAACCCGTTGCAGTGTGCCCTTCACACTCTTTTGCAGCCGGATGAACGGCGTGAGCAGATTCGGTTTGGCTGGATATTTCCCATCACTATTCTTCACTGCTTGCTCGGTATGCTCTCCTTCAACAATGACACGTCCAGGAAGAATCATAGCCACCAGAATAACAAGAATGGCACAACCCATCAGCACGAGGAATATAGTTCGATAATCATGATGCGTGCGCTCCAGCAGCCAGTTCATGCCTATAGGTCCAAGCCCCGTTCCGCCGAGAGCAGCCATCTCCAGCGCCCCCATCGCTGTACCATTCTTGTTCTGTGGGCCTGACATCGCAGTCACCCCTGTCATGGCGCAAGGCCAGAGTGGTGACGTACCAATGCCAAGAATGAGACAGGCCATGGCCAGTCCAAAGGCACTTTTGAGAAAAAGGATCATAATAACAGCGATTAAGGTACAGATTAGAGCTGTAACCATCGTTGCGCGGAACCCGATCCGTTCTGCTGCCCAGCCGGAAGGCGCCCGGAACAGATTATCTCCCAGATATTGAAGAGCAAATGCCACACCAATGACGCCTGCAGACAGACCCAGTATATTGTCCATGTACACGGGCAAAACAGCTACCAACAGGGCTCCTTTGATAATTTCAACTAGAAAAAGTGTCAGCCACATCGCGATAAAAAATGGTGATCTCAAAATTTTGGCTGGTTTTGTATCGGTTTGCATTCTTTTTCCCCTTTCGGTGTTCATTTGCCTATTCCCTATCCTTAGTGTAACCGTGGGGAATGTGCCCAAATCTCGGCAATTTAAAAAATTGTCGATTATACTGTTGCATTCGGTTCTTAATTTGCTATACTCATCTTTGTTTACCAATTTTATTAGGAAGGGTTGTGACAGCACTGATGAATCACCACCGTACGCCGCTGTTTACCGCTTTAAAAAATCATGCGGCACTCAATCCGGTACAGTTTCATATTCCGGGCCATAAAAAAGGATTGGGAGCGGATACCGAATTCCGTGAATTTATTGGCGATAATGCCTTCTCCATAGATTTGATTAACATCGCACCGTTGGATGACCTGCATCAGCCAACCGGTGTCATTCAGGAAGCACAGATTTTGGCAGCAGATGCCTTCGGAGCCGATTATACCTATTTTAGTGTACAAGGCACAAGCAGTGCCATTATGACCATGATTCTGTCTGTATGTTCACCGGGTGACAAAATTATTGTGCCCCGTAATGTGCATAAATCGGTTTTGTCCGCCATTATTTTCTCAGGCGCCAAACCCGTATTTGTTTCTCCTTCTCAAGATGCCAATCTGGGCATTGACCACGGAGTGACCACACAGTCTATCCGTCGCGCACTTGAGCGTCATCCAGATGCCAAGGCATTACTTGTAATTAACCCGACCTATTACGGCGTGGTTACCGATCTTAAAGAGATTGTTGAGCTGGCACACAGCTACCAAGTCCCTGTACTTGTTGATGAAGCACACGGTGTACTCATTCATTTCCATGAGGATCTGCCGTTGTCTGCGATGGCAGCAGGTGCCGATATGGCTGCAACCAGTGTTCACAAGCTTGGTGGCTCCATGACACAGAGTTCCGTACTCAACTTGAATACGAAGAATGGGTTCGTGAATCCACAGCGTGTACAGACGATCCTGAGTCTGCTCACCTCAACATCAACTTCATACATTTTGCTTGCTTCACTCGATACATCAAGACGCAACCTGGCACTCCACGGTCGTGAAATTGCACAGAAGGCGATTGAACTAGCTGAGTTTGCCAGACGTTCGATTAACGATATGGATGGCCTGTATTGCTTCGGTAGAGAGCTTCTGGGTACAGAAGCGACCTTCAACTATGATCCAACCAAAGTAACGATCCATGTTCGCCATCTGGGCATTACAGGGTATGAGACAGAGAACTGGCTGCGTGAACATTACAACATCGAGGTTGAACTTAGTGATATGTACAATATTCTGTGTCTCATCACGCCAGGAGATACGGATGACAGTGTCGATATCTTGCTGAACGCTTTGCAGGATCTCTCCCGTACCTATTATCAAGTGAACCCAGCCCATGAACTGGTAGTAAAAGTTCCGGATATTCCACAGTTGATGCTGACTCCACGTGATGCATTCTACGGTGATACCGAAGTGATTCCGTTTAAGGAATCCGCAGGACGTATTATCTCGGAATTCATCTATGTCTATCCGCCAGGAATTCCAATCCTGTTACCGGGTGAGGTTATCACCCAGGAAAATATCGACTACATCATCGATCATGTCGAAGTTGGATTACCCGTCAAAGGACCCGAAGATCGCAGCGTAACCAACGTTAAAGTGATCGTGGAAGCCGATGCCATTTTCTAAAACAACTCCCTTGCGCTGTGCAGGGTATAAACTTAAAGGACCAAGCCCTAGCTTGGTCCTTTTTTATTTTATGAGACAAGCGAGTTTGCATTTTCCCGTCTATTTCGTCGTTCAAACCGGTGGTGTACATGCTCGTATACCTCTTAAAAAACAAACAAAAGGCCCCCTGAGATCAAGGAGCCTTCATGTTATGTTCCAAAAGAATGACTATTCTTGTGATGCAACGAGTTCGTTGTAAGCCGCTTCAACGCGGTTCCACTCTTCTTCGTCTTCAATATTGTAGAGCACCATTTCCTCGTCTTCTTCTTCCATACGCAGGATGATGCCGTCAGCTTCAGGATTGTTACGTTCCAGCAGGAGCGCATAAACATGCTTCTCCACGTCAAACGTCTCCACCAAAACCATCTCCACGTCTTGGCCGTTCTCGTCTGTTAATGTGAGAAGGACTTCTTCATGCTCGTGGTCGTGGTCGTGGTCTTGCCCGCATCCGCAGCCATCGCCGTGTTCATGTGTGTGATCGCTCATTGAAATACCTCGCTTTATAAATAGAAATTGTGTAACCTTGCATATCGTAACATGTTCAATGACCCAGGTCAATTTAACTCACAGGGTAATTTTCGCTTCAATCGTTCAGCGCTGTAATGATTTTCTCCGCTACCAGGACGTAGCTGCTGTTTGCATTTTCTTTAATATGAAAGCCGACCTGATACTTGCCGGCACGACTGAAATCGTACGTAAAATCATATGTGCGGAACCAGAAGTTATCCTTCTGGGTCGTGAGCTCCTGGGACTGGATATCCTTCACCTGACCGCTCGGGTTAGTGATTGTTACTTTCACGGCAGCTACATCTGCTGTCAGGCTGTCCACTTGTGAAAATACATTGAATTTCAGCTTACCTACGTTAACGTTGCCAAATACAGTGTCTCCCTTGAAGAGAAAAATATGTACATTCGGTTTGATCACCGTTACTCTCTTGTTACTGCTGTCCCATTTGACGACGCCTCCGGCTTCTCTTACAGGTACATAGGTCGTTCCATCAATGAGATAACCTCCATCAGCTGCTTCCTTGCCGTTAATGAGAACACGAATCTTCTCGTTCACCGAATCTGCAAACAATAAAGACCCGCCGAGCAAGGAGAATACCGTGACACAAAGCAATATTCGTTTCCATTTCATCCCGTCAATATTCCCTCCCCTGCTGCTAGCTGTTGTACATTTATACTGCAGATTCATCCACAAAGTTGCGCTGTTTTTCATCATTTTTCATTTTTTATCCAGAATTTTTTCCACCCCTTGGAATGCACAAAAAGAGGCGATCCTCATTAAAGGATGCCCCTGATCTATAATTGTTATATATACGGGATTATACGAAGAGTTATGAAGAAGTATGGCGGGTCAATATACAGGGAACGCCCTTGCCTAAAGCCCCTTCAATTCTCATACGTGCAGCATAATCCATGCCTCGCGTACATGGTGTCTTACATCTCTCACATACATCCGAAGTGACCAACTTCATGGATACACGAATTTTGTCACTCTTTAATGCGGGAGTTTTCTTGCCCTTTGCTTTTGCCATCCCGGATTCCCCATTTCCCCAAGTGCTTACTGATGTAATGCATCATATGGGGATTCGCCCGGTTGTGTGTCTATTTAAAAAACGTATTTAAATAATAAAAATATGACCAGGAGGATGCCTCCGAGAATGAGCCAGTTGCTGATTTCATACCAAATACCCTTGCCTCCGGACAGGTATTTCTGTTCATTCTCCTGATGACGCTGACGGTGTGTATCCGTCTCAGAGCCATGGGGTGGTTTGCTAAAATCCATCATAAGTACATCCCCTTTCAGCAGTTTTGTGTAATCTTACTACCATTATAACCCATAATTGAGTATGAGTTTGATTTTTCTGAATAAAAAGGGCTGTTTCATGCCAATGGTTCTATTGGATAGCAGATAATTCTTCTTCTGTGACCCATTTGTGATTCTTTATCGAATCTCCACCTGTTGTAGGAGTATAATCAACCATATATACCGTTGTCTGTTCAGCAGAATCAATTGTGGCCTTGGCACCCTTCATTCCCTTCATGTGATCAGCGCTCAACACTACCTCAGAACCTGCCGCATACGATTGATCCGTATGGTCCTCTATTTCCTCATGGATAACCCATTTATGATTATGCACGGGATCTCCGCCTGTGGTTGGCGTATACGTAACTGCATATACCGTAGTCTCATATGCTCCAACGATCTTTGCTTTCGCACCCTTCATGCCTGGCATGTGGTCGGCACTCATCAGCGCCTGGCTTCCTATTGGGAAGGTGGGATTGTTTTTTTCACGCAGTTCTTTCGGTAGCTCTCCCGATTCAGAATGGTGCATCTCACCTGCGGCAGCTGTATGACTGCCATCGTTACTTTTAATAGTCTGTCGATTCTCCTTGCCACATCCACTCAAAACCAAACTGCTTGTAATCAATATAGTCGATATGGTCAATACGTACTTTTTCATGTTCTGCACTCCTTTAATTCTATTTATACCATTCATTATACCCCCTATAGGTATGTTGCAATCATTAATATTGCTTTTTCCGAGCAAAGCACATCTTAGAACGGAGCAAAATAATACAAAAAAACCTCCGATTTCTCGGAGGCTTCTTATCAATAACAAATAGTATCAGTGATTACGCGAGTTCCACGTTAACATTCACGTTCCCTTTGATTCCTTTGGAATATGGGCAGTAGTCATGGGCAAGTCTCACAAACTTTTGTGCTGTCTCCTCATCTAGACCAAGAATTTTAACTTCCAAATCGACTTGAAGCTTCACGCCGTTGTCCTCAGAGTCTGTCACCAACATTACGGTTGCAGCTACAGTACTTCTTTCAATTTCAACTTTGTGTTTCTTCAATTGAAACTCCAGTGCGGAGTTAAAACAAGCACTATACCCTGCTGCAAACAACTGCTCCGGATTGGTAGCTGTCGTCACTTGTCCTCCCAGTTCAGGCGGTGCCGCAACATCCAACATAAACACGTTATCTGGGGATTGTACGATTCCTTGACGTCCACCTGTATTGATGACTGTTGTTTCATATAATGTTTTCATTTGTGAAAACTCCTTTAGTTGATTGGATTTATGTTGATTAAAATTCGACTTCTCTTGTATCGCTAACAATTACATTGTACACAATTTAATTGTGTATGTAAATAGTTAATAAAAAAAATAATACAGTTTAATGCTGCGTTTAAACGAATAGCGATGATAAGGATTATAATTGTAGTCATCGGTAGAGGAAATTTGTCCTTTCTTAACTGTCACCATCGGATAACCTAAGTAAAACCTAAGGAGGGATAACACGTTTGGAGAATAATTCATTTCTAACCCCGGACAAGCCCAAACATAAATCCAGGGCTCTCTATGAGGTGCTGGCTGTATCAACCAAACTCGGCCTTACTTCATTTGGAGGACCGATCGCTCATCTTGGTTACTTTCATGAAGAATATGTTCGCCGTAGGAAATGGATGGATGAACGAAGCTATGCAGATTTAGTTGCGCTATGTCAATTTTTGCCCGGGCCTGCCAGCAGTCAAGTCGGGATTGGAATTGGCATCATCCGCGGAGGTTTGCTGGGGGGACTGATGGCTTGGCTTGGTTTCACACTTCCTTCTGTCATTGCTTTAGTTTTGTTCGCTTTCCTTCTTCAAGGATTTGATATCAGCAGTACTGGCTGGATTCACGGCCTTAAGATTGTTGCTGTAGCTATTGTCGCTCAAGCGATATTGGGCATGGGGCAAAAACTAACTCCTGACCGTTACAGGGCAACCATCGCTATCTTTACTGCTGCGGCGACTCTTATATGGCAGACTGCGTTCACTCCAATCCTTTTTATTGTTATTGCAGGCATAGTAGGCATGATCCATTTTAGAAAAATGACAAGTATTAAGACAGCAGACTTGTCTGTTCCTGTGAGTCGTAACTTGGCAATATTATGTTTGGCTACGTTCTTTGGAATCCTGTTTCTTCTCCCGGTACTCACACCCTTTGATCGTTCGGGATGGCTGTTATTCTTTGATAGCTTCTACCGTTCAGGGTCACTTGTATTTGGTGGAGGGCATGTTGTACTTCCGTTACTGGAACGTGAATTCGTCCCTACGGGCCTGATCAACAAGTCCGACTTTTTGGCGGGATATGGAGCAGCACAAGCTGTACCAGGACCATTGTTCACCTTTGCCGGTTATTTAGGAGCGATGATGCGTGGGGTTCCGGGTGCTTTGGTTGCAACGATTGCTATCTTTTTGCCAGCGTTCCTTCTTATCGTAGGAGCATTGCCCTTTTGGAATTCTTTATGTAAAAGTTCAAAAATTCAAGGAGCATTAATCGGAATTAATGCAGCCGTTGTAGGTATTTTGTTGGCATCGTTGTACGATCCGCTTTGGACAACTGCGATTCTGACTCCTGTTGATTTTGCACTGGTATGCATGTTGTTTCTAATGCTCGTTTTTTGGAAAATACCACCGTGGATCGTTGTCGCTGCTGGTGCAGCAGGCGGTACAATCATCAACCTTCTCTAAATAAAAAAGGTACCCGTACACTTGAACACTTTTTTTTCAAAGTGTTCAAGTGTACGGGTACCCGATTATTCTAAGCATACCTTTTTTACCGCTCCATGCAGATTATCGATTTATCCTCTTCGTCATTCCAATCGTAAACTTCTCAAATCCCAGTTTTGCGTAGTAGGTTTCCAAACCTTCCGTGCACATCAGTTGTGGAATCACCTTATTTTTCTCGCAATGCTCAACGATTCGTTTCATTAATTCTGTACCTATTCCTTGAGATTGATAGTCAGGCAGAACGCCTACCCCGCATATTATACCTGTTATCACTCCATCTGATATTACACGCCCCATGCCCACTAAGCGCTGCTGATCATAAGCATACATTGCATACCAACTTTGTTTGCACATACGTTCCAATTCATGTTGAGATAAATTCAGCGAATTCCATCCCAAAGATTCATATAGCGTTAATAATTGGTCGAAGCTCTCAGGTGGTTCTATTGAATAATGTATCGATTCTCTCATCAGATACCTCCTCTATCTACTCCATTTTAGTTCAGTTGCTCCAAATATCCACTTTCATCTGTGCACATTTGAAATACTTGGCCTCTGCCTTGCTTGTAGTCAGTTTCAAAAGACATTGCAGTTCTCCATGTTGGAACAAACCACCGCTAAGGTCAGCAGCAACACCACCATACTGATCATCCGCACCAAGCCATACGGACGGTCTCTCGAGTCCAGCTGAGAACTGTAATCCGGTACAGAGCAGCACAGTGAGATTCTTACGGTTCTGTGCCTCATCTCCTGCTACGCCATGTGTGGTGAAGAACACCATGTTTTGATTAAAATCCGTGTACGTTCCATCTGCTTTATAGGCACGGACCATACCATACTTCTGATTTACGTTTTGAAAAAAGGTGATTCCGGCTTTGCTATCCTTTGATTTAATGCCAACCTGAACTGAAATTCCAATGTTCCCGTTTAATTGTAGCGCTTCCAAAGTGATTGCAATTGCTGTTACTTTCGAGCTGTCAATCAGATGTTTCATTTTCAACTCTGCCGTGGCTCCTGCCGTTGTCGGTGTTGTAACGGTTATGGTCCCTCTGTCGGGCAAAGGCTCAAACGTAGGGTTGCCCACCACCTCCACCCAATCCGGTAACGTTCCGTAAAGAAAATCGGCCACAAGCTGTTTGTGAACCTTTCCAAAGGGCACGATCTGACCCGCTGCATCACGTATAACCATCTCTACACCCCCACCGAATAGGCTACACCGATATTATGATCGGTATTGTAATACACGTAAACTACACCGTCCATAACGGACACCATCAAGGACTGCATGTTCGTCGTTTCCCAAGTCAATGCCGGAAAATATATATCTGTAGGTTTGTCCAGCAGTTGACGGAAGTCTGCGCTGATCTTGGCAATGGCAGGTCGAGCTACAGTCGTAACCCCACCGGAAGCATAAGCCGATAACATGCCCAGCCACCACATGCTCCCTTTGTACATAAATACACCAGCATTGGATCTCGAAATGTTTTCTCCCGCTGTTAAAGTGGCATCATTACCACCCATTAATGGTCTTGGATCAGCTAACCAGCTACGTCCGTCATGTGAATGCCAGATACATTTACGACCAAAGTCACCACCGCCCATCACCGAGAAACCGATCCATTTGCCGCCATTTTTGAAACACGAGAAGTAACCGGTATGACCATCACCAGGGAACCCGGGAGGTTTGTCCAATATCAAACCCACTCTTGTCCAGTTAATCATGTCTACAGAGGTCGCAAGTGCCGTTGATTGATTGATCCCCAGTCCGTTTTGTTGATAATACATAAAGAACAATTGTTCTTCATCGTTCCAGATCACAAATGGCGTTTCCGTCGAATTCCCAACCACAGTATCGAGATACACCTGTCCGTGTTTGGTCCATGGTCCTGTCGGGCTGTTGGAATACGCAAGTCCAATTCCACCGATACGATTATGGTTGGTAGAATACGTAGCATAATAATCTGCTTTTGCATCAGGGATAAGCCCCTTCACTTTGATCGCCCGAAACCAATAGATCGATTGAAGACCAGCCATTGCGGCGGTATACATAGGATTGTCCATTTTTTTATCAAATTGAGGCGTGTACATCCGTCTGGATTCTGCATCGCAATAATCATAAGGCGCAATGGCCCTGTTGGCCTTCATCGCTGCGTCGAGTGCTGCCTGAGCAATATTCTCAGTCGTAGACATAGGAACTCAACTCCTTCGTGAGCAGGGGATTACCATTTACCGGTCGCAAATCTAAAACATCCGAAGTGTCCTCTAATAGGATTGAATAATCAACAACATTACCCACATTCGCAGCCGGCACCTGAGTAATACGAATGATAGGACAAATTCTAGCATTATATGAATACGCTTTCATTTTGTTCATTCTTTTATTTCCTATACAGTTGTAATCAGCAACTGTCCCCTTCATGGGTACGCCCGGATAATGATGATCCTTCATATTAATCCCTCCTATTGTTTTCTCCCGATAAGTATATTCATGAAGTTACCTTTCTGTTAAAGCATTATGCCCATATTACAGCCTATTATTCTCAGTCTGGTTTTCATATAACTAACCGTTTGCTTATGTTAAACATGACTAAACAGAAAACAGGCTAACCAATACGAATTGGCTAACCTGTTTGAACGAAGAAACTGCAAAACCAATTACTTATTACTCCGCAAAAAGTGAAGATATGGGATTCGCAACTTTTTTATTGGATTTCTCCTTGCCTTGGTTATCCAATACATAGTACTGGTAAAAGTCGTTAGTGAATCCGATAGACTCCTGTGTTTTCTGCTTAAAAGCTTCAAATGCCGCATCACTCAGATGATCCTCATTCCAGAAATAATGAAGCATCAATCGATTCTGGTTATAGGGATGTTTGATAACGTATGCACCCGCGGCGAGAGGTTGATTCATGGTATTTTTCCAAGGAAAACCCGTCTGTTTCGTTCGATCAATAATGTTAAATTTTAAAGCCTGCACCAATCCGTTTGACTTGGCATTGCCAATGACTATAAGGTTACTGTTGCCAATCTCTTTTTTCATCTTTTGCTTCAGTTTCTTGCGATCCCGTATAATGTTGTATCTCATACCGGTCATATCAAGGAATCCGGTCAACTGATTAACCATATCTTCCTGCTGTTTAGTTGCAAGCTTACTGACCTGATCACTGAGCACAATGGTTAATTCCTCGCCTTGAAGGACTTTGTCCATCAATCGATTCATCACTTCATAAGGCAGATTAGGGATCATGCCCATGACAGCCTGATACTGTTGTTGTAACATGTCATGTACATAGGCGGCGGTCTCTTCCTGTGATAATTGGTATTCCGGCTTTAAGACAAAGTTAGGCTGATATAGGGCCATCTGCATTTCTGAACGTACTTCCTTACCAAGCACATCTTCAATGGTGTGAAGCAGCCCCTCTAAAGTTGCATTCTGGTACACGTAGCGTTTGAAATATGTTCTCATCAATTCGTCAAATTTCTCTTCGCCGACGGTACGATAAAGCTGATAGATCGCTTGTCTTCCCTTCTGATAATATACCAAACCTGCTAAATCCCCAGCTTCATCGTTTGTTGACGCAATCGCCATGTCTATGGGCACAGTATCAAACTGTATGGATCTGAACCCATTTAGCTTGTCTCCCTGTTTCTCGGCAAAATACACCATGGAGAAATCAGCAAAGCCTTCATCCAGGAAGGATTCTGTCTCCGAATTATTACCGATCAATGCATGGAACCACTGATGCGCTATTTCATGAACAAAGGTTGTGTCTTCTTCTGGAATAGCACCATTTTGAATCTGTCCCATCTGGATGAGCCTCGCATACTCCACGGCAACGCCTTGTACATACGTCTCGACAATTCGGAACTCTGGATAGGGATACTTGCCATATTTCTCACTATAAAAATCGATGACCTTGAATGCCTGATGAATGTACCGGTCAACTATCTTTTTCTTGGATGGATCATCGTTGTAATAATAGTATTCCACCGTCAGACCGTTACGGGTAGCGCGTTCCACTTGAAGATTAGGACTTGCAAAGAAAACAAACTCCCTCGTATTCTCGGCTACAGCAGACACAATCTTACGTCCATGTTCTGTACTGTCTTGAGTGGTGATCGTGCCCGGCATGGCTACCTGATACTCATCAGGAACATTTAATTGAACTTCAAAGTCCGATGAGGTGTAATAATCGCTCTCAAATGTTCGACTATACGGTGCCTTGTTCCATTGATGCTTAACCTCGTCGTAAACAGACATCACCGGGAACCAGTGCGCACCATTGATCATGTCCTTGTAGTAGGAAACTCGCTGTGAGCCATAGGGTATATTCAACTGAAACTCCAGTTGGAATGATACCGATTCGCCTGGTTGAACGGGCTCTTTCAACTGCACGGTCAACGCTTGGTTTTCCTTATGGAGCTCCAGCGATTGGCTATCTGCTGTTACAGCCTGAATATCGATGCCACCCAGAAAGTCCTCCGCCGTCTTCTCCGGATGATCTTCACTAATCTTTTCATTATGCTGTTGGTACATGCTCGCCTGTGTAGACTTGGAGAGGTTTGCGTCAGCATATGTATGAAGGACCAACTGCTGGAGGGTATCCTTGCTTGTGTTGCGATACGTTACCTTCTCGCTCCCCTGGATCGTCATGTCCTTCTCATTTAATCGAGCCTGGATCTGGTATTGAATCGGGGTCTGCGCTAAAGAGTCTTTCTGTGTTTTATGTATCTTCGTAGATACAGGAGCTAGGTCTGCTTCCGCGGCAATAACCCCCATGTTGGCAAGTGGGCTTGTTGCCAGTATTAAAGCCAGTGTACCCGCGATCCCTACTCTGGCTAACTTTGATGTAAATGGACTTGAATAATTCATAAGTTCTCTCCTTCTTCTGTTCTATCTTGACCTCAGAACCAAGTATAGAAGACGAACCTTACGCTGAATTTATGTTTTATTTAAGTTTTGTTTAAAAAGAGGAGAGAAACTGAAACTATCGCAAATCGCATTCATGTTTGTATGTAAAAAAAGAAAAGAAGCCTTACAATGTAAGGCTTCTCATGTATGATCTGTAGTGGGCTCGAACCACTGACCCCTACCCTGTCAAGATAGTGCTCTCCCAGCTGAGCTAACAGATCATGATATATAATTGTTTCCCAATCAAGTAACAGTATCATATCAAGTAACCGTGTTCATTGTCAATGATTTATTTGGTTATAATTCACCCGAAATGGTGCACAATAAAGGAAAGATTACCATTTCTACAACGAGGTGAATTCCCTATGAGAAACTTAACAAAACGGTCAAAATCCAATGAATATACATTTACCAAATACATCTTTCTCTTTGCTGGGCTTGTGATTCTCAGTACAACCGTTACTGGTTGCAGCTTAGAGAGGGATGAACATACAGTTCAATTCCAACAGTTAAAACAGCCCAATGAAAATGGTGAACCTCTGCCCGTTTGGCTGGACGTATACTCCAAATCTGTAATTCAAGATGTATATTCTCCGCGAGGAAGCAGTGAAGTCTTGCCGTGAAGGTTAACAGATGAATTACTCATCTTCATCCCACTTGCGTGAGTATGCTTTCTTGGTCACGTAATACAACAGAGTAATCATTGCAGCCGACATTAACAAGGTAATGACCATGATGCCTGTCATGCCCATCACTATCCCCTCCTCTCCCAATATGTTCCAGACTTCACTATACAGGAAAAACATTTTTTTGTATAATTCAGTCTGATATGTCGCGCAAGAGCAGAAAGAAGGAATGGAATTGGCAGCTGAGATTAGTTATGTATCGACAGAAGAACAACTGGAGCAAGCCCTGGGAATTCGCCATCACGTCTTTGTGATCGAGCAACAGGTGCCTGCCGAGATTGAGATTGATCAATATGATGTCATCAGTCCAGATGTGCATCATGTATTGTTAAGTACGGATGGCCAAGCTGTAGCCACAGGACGTCTGATCTATTACAGCAAGGATACGGCCAAAATGCAGCGGATCGCGGTGCTTGAGTCTCATCGTTCATTCGGTTATGGACGTGTGCTTCTGCTCGCGATGGAGGAGCGAGCACGTGAACTCGGCTTATCCTATTCTGTACTGGATGCTCAATGTCAGGCACAGAAATTCTATGAAAAACTGGGTTATGAAGTGATTTCGGAAGAACCTTTTTATGATGCAGATATTCTGCATGTTCGTATGAGAAAGAGCCTGTAAAACCTCGGCGTTGGCAGGTCTTATTAGCATATGGTGCATACTTCCGAAGAATTCGGATAGGCTAATCAGGTAAGCAGATTCCTATCTCGTCATATAAGGAGAGTGTGACATCATGGATCAAACAACACGCGAGAGTTTCACAGCCGTACAGAAAAATGGCGACGGTGACCTGACAGCATTTCAGACTTCAGCAGGACGCGTACTGGATTATCAGCAGGCACTTGCAGAAGTAAAAGCTGGCGCTATTGCCGGTGTGAATGTATTTAAAGGCAAGGATGGCGAAATGTACATTCGCGGAGATGCCGACGGTGACCCAACCAACAACCTGGACCAACTTCCCCATTTCTAAAATAGATGCACACGTTGTATGTGTGACACAGTAAGCGCCGATCCGGATATCCGGGTTGGCGTTTTCTTATTATGATTAGTAGTCCGTAAAATATTTTGCAGAGTCCCCGGAAGGCTGGCTTTTGCGAATCGGCTGTTGTACCTGTTCCCATGCCTGCAAAATCTGTATCCCTTCCAGAGTAGACCGGTTCTCCCACGCGATGTACCCGGTGCGTTCAAGCTCCAGCAATGACTCATGAATGTAAGCTCTGCTTCGTCCCGTCTTGGTCTCCAGTTCATCCATACGCGGCAGCCTGCGCCGTTGTCCTGCATAGTTCACCATAATACGCAAAATCTTGCGTTCAAAGTCGTTCAGCATACTGTACCTCCCCATTCTGGTCCTTAACAGGACGCCATGCCAGAATACCTTGCTCCAGAAATGTTCGGGGTGAGCCTTCTTTTCCCGCTGATGCTCTAATCATCCCGCCACGTACACTATTAATTCGAATGTGTCGCTGCGTAATCTGCCCTGCACGATCCATGTAGACAAGCTCCACCATCTGGCCAATATATTTCCCTAGCATAATCATCCCTCCGATAAGAACGTTTGTTTGTATTTCATATTATATGCGAACATAAGTTCTTTATTCAATAGTAAAAAAAGGATTTTGTAAAATAAAAAAACCAGACTTTCACCTTAATGATCAAGGCAGTCTGGTTCATAACGGATCAGTGTCGATCCGATTCCGAAAATTGTACTTTCTTTAACTGTTGTGTAGATGGATTAAAATCAACATTTACATAGACTGCGAATTGCTTGCCGTCTTTAGCACGAACCCACAGCTTGAACTGTTCCCGTGATTGATCCGCTGTTAGAGAGGTACGACCGATATGCTTATAGTCCAAAATATCCACATTATACTTGGTCTGTGTTTCTTTGACCGCAATAATTCCCCACTTCGCATAATCAGGGATAGCGCCACCTGTTCCTGATGTAATTCCGGCTAAACTCAGGACTACCGACATAACGGTAACGATGAGCATTCTCATTTTACTCACTCCTTGGGACAATATGTTTCTGTTATATTGCCCGTCCGGCTTTCATTTTACACGAATAAACGAAAGATCCAGGCCAGTGGCCGTAGGGAAAAAGGAACCACATGAACAAGCCGGTCAAACGAATCAGGAGGCTCCGTCCGAAAGCTCATTCCCCAGTCACCCGAGAAAACGTGTTGTTGTGTCTTTGGCTCCTCAGGCCGTTCCAACCCGTATTTCTTCTCAAGTAACTTTCTCGTTGTTTCATCCACCTGAACTTCGTTCGTAACGACATATGCTGTGGCAGGCTCGCTGCTTATGTACATCAGAATCATTAGAAACATCACAATCCTAACTAGTTGTATCCAACGCTTGTTCATCTCTTACTCCTTTATGGATTCATGGCTCTCTTCTCTTGTACGTGAAAACTTGTTTGAATGTTTTATTATACAAAAATTTTACTATAGTAGGAAATAACAAGTGGTAAAAAATATGAGACATTCGTTATGCGATGCTTAAGTCCCATTTGGTTGATTTTTTGTTTGAAAAATCCAATAGACGTGTAATAGGCCATGACAGAGTTACTTCACGATCTGAAACCCTACACGATCTGCCATACCAATTTGAGGAGGTTACACCGAATGTTCAAACGCTTGGATGAAATCCTGATTGAGATTCCCAATGTCGAGAAGCCAGATCCGAATGCTGCGGCAGCTATACAAGAATTACTCGGCGGCAAATTCGGAGAAATGTCAACGTTGAACAACTACCTCTATCAATCTTTTAATTTTCGATCCAAAGAAAAGCTGAAGCCTTTCTATGACCTGGTCATGAGTATTACGGCTGAAGAATTGGGTCATGTTGAACTCGTGTCTCATGGCATTAACAAGTGCCTTAGAGGTTCAACCGAGTACAAAGAACCCGATGATACGCCGCTAGGTTCCGTGAAAGATGCTCGTCTGTCGTATCATTATCTGGCAGGTGCACAAGGCGCAATGCCTTTCGACTCTATGGGTAATCCATGGACGGGAGCAAACGTCTTCAACAGCGGCAACCTGGTCGAGGATCTGCTGCATAACTTCTTCCTAGAATGTGGCGCTCGTACCCATAAAATGAAAGTATATGAGATGACGGATCACCCGGCAGCCCGGGAAGTAGTTGGTTTCCTGCTGGTACGTGGCGGTGTGCATGTCGTCGCATATGCGAAAGCACTTGAGATTGCAACTGGCGTAAATGTGACCAAGCTGGTGCCTATTCCTTCACTGAACAACAAAGCCTTCAACGAGGCTCGTAAATATGAAGAAAAAGGCGTACACACCAAGCTGTACACCTATAGTGATAAAGACTTCAATGCGATCGGCCAGATCTGGAAAGGTACTCACCCGGAAGATGGACAACCTCTTGAAGTCATCCAAGGGATACCTGAAGGATTCCCGATTCCGGAAGCTCCTGCAGTAGAGGAAGAATTCGCACCAGGTATATCGCAAGAAGACTTTAAAGAGATTGCTCGCCGTCTGAAGATGGCAGGGAATATTGCGGATTAAGGAACAAGTTGTTTAACAGTTTCTTTCCCTATATATATTGTTAACTCTATGTTTAGGTGAAGCCCTCAAACCCTGCTGCTGAATGCAGAGAGGATTTGAGGGCTTTGTTATAATAAATTTATGATACAACTTTATGTTGCAAAATGAGTATGTTGTATGCACTTCATTTCCTGAAAATTTAGCTGTAAAAGTAAACCTGATCTCTGCTCACATCGTTAAACTTAGTTAAACTCCAACATCGATTCCTCACGCTGACTCATGACTTCAATTAGCATGTTGGCCCCCAGACGAAAACCTTGTGCAAACGCTGCTTCCGTATGCATGCCCTCACATCTGCCACACAAGTCAAATAACTGTTCAAGCTCAAGAAATTCGTCCTCGCTCAATCGATTCTTCCATTGCACTGTCAGAGCTGCAATCTGCCGCCCTAACGCTTGGTATTCAGGATGTGTCGGCATCATCATCTCATCCGGTCGAAGTCGTCCATTATATAATGCTTCTAATATCAAATTCATGTGCATCCTCCTGTATATCAATTCGCACCTCACTTGAATGAACGTTCTACACATGATAGGATATTTATGCAGTCGCTCATTCAACAAGTGATTGTGGGTTAGGAAGCAGCGTGTTCTTCGTGGGACTTACGCTGCTTCCTTTTTTCATTTTTGGAGTTCGTCGTAAATCTTCTCAATCCCTTTGCGAACGATGTCTGATCGATTCGTATTCAGCTTCTCAGCCGAAATATCGAGCTTGTTCATAATGTCCTCATCGACACGTATCTCAATCGTTCTGCTTTTGGGTTTGTCAGATTTAGGCCGCCCCATCTTTTTGGCGGACATTGCTTCACCTCTTTTTTTGTCCTGACAATAATATATTATTGTAAGGACAAAAAGTCAATTTAATTATAGAACATACGTTCGTTTTTGTGACAGCAGATTCATAGATAAATTTATAGTCCGTAATCCGTTTCAATGATAATAAAAACTTGAACGGCTAGCCGCTCAAGGTCGTTAGAGTACTATTATTGAGTAACACTTTAAAATTCAGGAGATACGCAAACAGGTAGGGAAAAGAAGTTGGTATTTTAGCATTTTTATCACTACATATTCAATATTTTTAATTTCGAAAACCGTTTCACTTGTCAACTGGCTTTCCATATCTCACTAAGACATGCCAGAGTAATTTCAACTCTTGTAGAACTTCTGTGTAGGTTCCTCTATCACTCCAATGGCTTGGGTTTTGTTTCAATTCCATAGCTGCAGAACCAATCTTATTTGCATCAATAAAATCACTTTTTGCAATTCTCTTGGCTAGTGAAGGCATCGAAGGACCTCGAAAATCCATTGGAACTTCATCTACTAATAGTGTAAAGCCCATGTGCCAGTGGAGATCAATGGAATACTTTAAACATATCTGCTCTAAGATTCGTCCTGTATGTGTGCCTTTAAATGATGGGTCGGCAACAAGCATCTTTACATCTTTTTCAAGGGAAATATCACCATGAACCTGAGCTTCGATATAATGGTCCAGATTTCGATTTGGCTCTTGGTTTGATGGATTTCGGAATGATTTCTCAAGATTGATGAGCATATGGTCAATTAACTTTTGAACTGTTAGATTTCTTTCACCAATGGCAAAATTATTATAAAATACATCCCTCATAAGAGCAGCCAAAACCAGGTCAAATTCCTCATACGTTCCCTTTTCCTCGGGGTCTTGGTGAGAATCCAAATATGTATACGTGCAACGCTGAGAGACCTCAGTGGATAAAAGGAAGTAACATGATCCAAAACGCGGAGCAGGTCCATCGGGATGTAACATGACATTGAGTGCCCCATACTTGGGACGTTCGCTATTGGTTGAGCCATTAATTTGGTACGCTCCGCCAAACATTTTATTCTCCCAAACGTCACGTTCACCGCCTGGAAATGCGGATAAACTTCCATTCGATAAGAAAGTCTCAAACTGACTTTTATAAAACCCCTGCTCAAGTAGTGCCTCAGCCACGCTTTTCATATTCGGATCTAATCGATCTGGGTGAAAGTGTAACGCGATACTTGCATGAGATTTTAGTTTAGTGATAGCATCTTCAAATGTCTTCAGCTCGATGTTGGACATACGAATGATTTCCCTAATGGTTTGCTCCGCCTCATTTTTGCGGCTTCTTGCATAATTGGTTACATGCTCTTGAGCTAATTGCTGAGACCTTGATAATTCCATGAGCAGAAGATTCCTTTCCATTTTTATAAAACCATAATACATGATGGACAGTAAGGGAACTTACAGGCGGTTCAAACATCATGATAGCTTGCAATGAATCTAATCCACATCATTTCTTTCAATTTGAATCATATTCATGTGCAACGCGCGTTCCTCCACCATCATAAAGCTATGAACCCCTTATTCTCCGCCTTGTGTCTTAACTTTCTCCTCATCCTTCACGGTCACATGAACTACTTGCCCTTCATTCGCTGTATTCGCATCTCGCATCTGAATGGTCCATGTCCCTGTATCTGCAACAAACCGTGTGTCCTCTATGACGGGAATATGCATGTTCTCTGTATCAAGTGAATGCAGTCCGCTACGAATCGCATCCGCAGCCGTCATGTGCGCACCATCCGGTGCTACTGGACAAGATACCGCTATCTTTTCTGCTCTGGCCTGCCCAGGATAGGGTTGATTTTCCGGGCCTCCATCCGTCCAGACTTCAACATAGGAGCCGATCTGCGGATCAGGCGCATTGGAGAACCATTTTGCCGGATAATACCGACTTTTTCCTCCATTGGAACTGTAATCTTGAAACGTGGGATCAACAACAAGAATGGAATTGTCTTTGCGTTCAACCACATAACCAGAGAAGCCCTTTTCTGTCGGTGAATTTGCAATAGTCTGTACTGACTTGCATTCGTTTGATCCAGCACATCCCGTAAGACCTAGTATCCAGATCGGGAGCATTGTACAAACGATACGAAGATTAGACAACTGTTGTTTCCCCCCTCTAACAGCATTCACTTTCTACTTCTTATTGCTGACGTCCCAGATCAGGTTATTGTTGCATAACAATGGAGTCAACTTTGAGTGCTAGATTTACAAATACAACCAAAAGTCCTCTTGTTTTCCTTCGATACAAAACGTATCATTTATATTAGGTAATATAATCAATGAGGGGGAATCATGTATGATCCAAAGTCCAAAATGGGTAATTCAATCATTCATGCTATGTATTTTTACTATCTTACTTTACATTACATATGCTGAAACATCTCATGCTGCTGGTTCAGCGGCATCACCTTCCACTTACGAGAACGATATCACCCTACCGGCTGTTGTTTATGGAAAAGTTACAGATAGAGGAGGAAATGCGGTACCCCACGCCAATGTTGAATATGAACTCAATCATCTAGGAGAAATAACGAAAAATAGTACAGTAGCAGATGAGAACGGAAATTACCATATTGAGGCTGTTGTACGAGATTCTACAGATATGTATTTGTACGTCAGTGCAGATGGTTTCATCACCTACATTTCATATAATAAATACGATACCTTTACGCTAAGACCTGGTGATGAGGTGAAACATGACATCCAGTTATATGAGCCATCCACAATCATAGGCACGGTAAAAGACCAGACTGGCCAGCCCATCGCTGGTGCTAAAATTGAAGTTACAAGTATCCCATACCTGGTCGAAACAGATGAAAATGGCAGATATACCGTAACGGGTATTGATTACGATTATAGTGCAAACATTGCAATGTGGGTTGATAGTGACAACTATGTTCCCTACGTGGAAGATCGTATATACATCCGAGCAGGTGAAACGATCCAAATCGACGTAATGTTAGAAGAGGCTGCACATGTAAGGGGACAGGTGGTTGATGAAAACGGGGTACCCATGCCTGGGGTCAGAATAAGTGGTAATCCTACAAGAACAACGACTGATGCTCAAGGATACTTCATTCTCAGACGCACTATGGCAGGTTCAGTCGCACTAGCCGCAGACTTTACAGGGTATCCCAGACACGTAATATTAGTAGATTTAGTCCCAGGAGATCATAACACAGTTAATTTTGTTCTTAAAAAGAATCCTTGAACCTTGGGTTCTTTTACAATAACCTTAGCATAACCTCTGAGTAGTCTCCCATGGTCATCTATCGTATTTGTAGAACTGAATTTCCAGTATAATCATAAACTAACCCAAAAGACTCATGATGAATTCTCTATACGAATTCGGTCATGAGCCTTTTCTTATGTCCAAACATGCAGATGTGACCATCGTAAACAGGTTATTAAACCATTCACTGCTTTCTACGCTGCTTGTACACGTACCTTCCCCATACCACCAACGCCGTACACAACAAGATCACACAATAAGCCCATACAAAAAACATGGCAAGCCCCAACCCGATGTTGGCATCCAGGCGCTCATCAAAGAACTCTGTGTATAGCGAAAAACCGAGTGGCACGGCGCCAACAATGAAAAGCCCAATGGACCATCCACCCCAGCGTCGGAAACCGGACCCCGCACGAGTACTGGAAAGTTTACGAACTCCTTGAATGAGAAACCACAAAATTAGAATAAATAATAGACAGGTTATTAGAATTTTAAGCATGTCGTTCATCTGCATCTCGTTCGCCTCCTACGCTATAAATAATGATGAGTATCTTAACCAAGTAAAGTTTGAGACTTGATGATCATTACCCGTTTCCATGTCCCCTGATCACAGGCAGACACAATTCAGCACCCCAGAACTACATCCTATTCACATCACAGAAAAAAATGCCATCGCCCTGACTCCTTCCAAGTCAAGAACGATGGCGTTACTTCTCATATTTACATTTTTACATCCACATCTGATACGTTATGCGCCAAACTGCGCATAGTGAAGGCGGCTGTACACCCCACCTGCTGCGAGTAATTCTTCATGACGTCCCTGCTCCGTAATGCCTTGTTCAGCAACGACAATAATGCGGTCTGCATTTTTGATCGTAGCCAATCGGTGAGCAATAACCAGTGTGGTCCGGCCCTCGGACAGCTCAGCAAGGGATTGCTGAATCGCCGCTTCCGTTTCTGTATCCAGCGCGGATGTGGCTTCGTCCAGGATCAGAATTGGCGGGTTTTTCAGGAACATACGGGCAATAGACAAACGCTGTTTCTGTCCACCGGACAACTTCACGCCACGTTCACCAATTAACGTATCCAATCCTTCCGGCATCGATTGAATTAAAGGTTCCATCTGTGCACGTCTGGCAGCCATCCAGATCTCTTCTTCGGAAGCATCCAGCTTGCCGTAGGCAATATTCTCCCGAATGGTTCCATCGAAGAGGAATACATCCTGTTGTACAATACCGATATGACTACGCAAGGAATCCAGCGTCATATTCTGAATCTCCTGCCCATCAATCGTGATGCGACCTTCCAGCACATCATAGAATCGTGGCAGCAGACTGCACAATGTTGTTTTACCCGCCCCGGATGGACCGACAAGAGCGACGGTTTCGCCTGCTTGCACGTTCAGATCGATACCTTTGAGAACAGGTTCCTGATCGGAATAACCAAAGGTCACTTGCTCATAACGAATATCTCCACGCAAATGGGATACCGTAACGGCCCCTGGACGATCTTCCACATCCGGCTCCATATCAAGCAGCTCCGTATAACGTTTGAAGCCTGCAATCCCTTTCGGATACGTCTCAATAACCGAGTTGATCTTCTGAATTGGTGTCAGGAACACATTGGACAGCATGATAAATGCAATGAACTGACCGTAGGTCATACTGCCTTTAATGACAAACCATGTTCCGCATACCAGAACAAAGAGGGATACCAGCTTCATCAGCATATAACTGACAGAGGAGTTCCAGGCCATGATTTTGTATGCGATCAGTTTGGTTTGACGGAAACGACCGTTGTTCACAGCGAATTGTGCTTTTTCATGCTCTTCATTAGCAAAAGCCTGAACAACACGGATACCTGTAATATTGTTCTCTACACGAGCGTTGAAGTCCGCAATATCTCCGAACATTCGACTGAATGCCTTGGACATTTTGCTACCAAAGTAGAGCGACAGATAGATAATCAACGGCACGATGATAAAGGTTAACACCGCCAGATTTCCGTTAATGCTCATCATGATACTGAATGCACCAATTAGCGTCATGACCGCGATAAATACATCCTCTGGACCATGATGGGCAATCTCACCGATATCCATCAGATCGTTAGTCATGCGGGACACGAGGTGTCCTGTTTTTGTATTATCGAAGAAACGGAACGATAACTTCTGCACATGATTAAACAGACTTTTACGCATATCCGTCTCGATGTTAATACCCAGCTTGTGTCCCCAATAGGTAACCACGAAGTTCAGGAATGAATTCAATAAATAGATGCCGAGCAATGCCAGACACGCCCATAGAATCCAGTCCCAGCGGCCGCCTGGCAGCAGATCATCGACTACCCGGTTGACCGCCAGTGGAAAAGCAAGTTCAAGCAGCGCGACCAGAATCGCACAGCTAAAGTCAAGAATAAAGAGCTTTTTGTAAGGCCTGTAATAGGCAAAGAAACGGCGAAGCATGGACCAATGTCCTCCTTATGCAACCACACAATGATGATTACGTTCTATTTCGTCTTGCTTAAGAGGTACAGGAAGTATGGCGCACCAATAATGGCAACCAGGATCCCCGCAGGAATCTCCGAAGGCTGTAGGATGACACGACCCAGCGTATCTGCAACCAGTACAAGCAATGAACCGATCAGTGCAGATGCGGGTAACAGGAATTGATGTTTTGGACCCACCAGACGACGCGCCAAATGCGGTCCGATCAGACCTACAAAACCGATCCCCCCACTCACAGATACACATGAGCCGGCAAGTCCTACAGCAGCCGCAAGCAAAATCAGTCGCTCACGCTCAACCGGAGTCCCGAGTCCGCTTGCAGTCTGGTCCCCCAGATTCAGTACGTTCAATACACGTGCCTTATACAGGACAAGCGGGACAAGAATGATCAGAAACGGCAGTAATGCCGTTACAAATTTCCAGTTCGAACCCCAGATGCTGCCTGCCATCCAGGTAGCTACAAATTGATACTTTTCCGGACTAAGCCGTAACGTAAGCACGATCATGGCAGAACTGATTCCCGCCGCTACCCCGATCCCTGTAAGCAACATACGCGTAGGAAGGATGCCCTCTCCTTTTTTGTAAGAGAGAACGTAGATCAGAAATGCAGCAAAACCGGAACCGATCAGGGCCAGAATTGGCAAAAGAAATACCGGCGCTGCTGTCGTTGTCGGGAAAAAGGAAACAAATAACATGACGACCAGACCAGCACCTGCATTAATCCCGAGGATCCCCGGATCTGCCAACGCATTCCGAGATACTCCCTGCAAAATACAACCAGATAACGCAAGTCCGGCCCCGACCAGCACCGAAATCACAATACGTGGCAGACGGAATTCAAAGAGAATCAATTCCTGTTTCGCCGTGCCTCCACCAAACAGAGTTCGCATCACCTCGAGCGGCGAAAGCTTGGTAAAACCTGTGTTCATGCTCACCACAAAAGCCGTAATAATTAATAGGGCAAGTACAATGAGGACAATCGTACTCTTGGTTCTCTTCTTGCGCTCTGCTCCAACTATTGTTGAGGATTCCATCGTTACAGAGTCCTCCTTTCTTTACGCGCCAGATACAGGAAGAATGGTACCCCGATGAGGGCAACCAATGCGCCAATTGGCGTCTCGTACGGCGGGTTAATCATACGTGCGGCCAGATCCGCAAATACAAGCAACAGACTGCCCATCACAGCGGAACATGGAATAATCCAGCGATAATCGACCCCAACCAGCTTCCGCGTGAGATGGGGAATAATGAGTCCAACAAAACCGACCGCACCCACCACGGATACAGCCGTACCCGCGAGAATCAGTACAACAATCAGGCCTATGAGCTTGATCAGCCCAGTACGTTGCCCCAAGCCCACCGCAATATCTTCTCCGAGACTAAGCAGAGTAATGGAACGGGAGATGAGAAGACCTGCGATTAGTGCAGCGAGTACCCATGGGAACATGACCTCAAGTTGAGACCACTTCGTTCCGGCTACACCACCCGCTGTCCAGAAAGCCAGATCTTGTCCAATCCTGAAATATAATGCAATCCCTTCACTGAGTGCCGACAACATCGCTGATACAGCCGCACCTGCAAGCACAAGGCGTAGTGGTGTAAGACCCGATTTGGAAGCTGCACCAAAACCATACACCAACAGGACACCAAGCCCTGCTCCAAGGAAGGAATACATGATGATATACATAAATGGCAAGCCAGGGAAGAAGGCAAAACAAACTGCAAGCGCAAATCCAGCTCCCGCATTCAACCCAAGCAGACCTGAATCGGCCAGCGGGTTACGAGTCATGCCCTGCATGATCGCACCAGCTACAGCGAAACATGCACCTACCATTGCTCCTCCAAGGATACGTGGTAATCGAATCTCCCATATGATCTGATGTGGAGTCAGCTCAGGATTGAAATCAAAGATAGCCTTCCAGACTACACTAAGCTTAATATCAGCAGCGCCAAATGAAATGGACAACGCCATACCCAGAGCGAGTAGCAAAACTCCCCCTGTAAGAATAAGTGTGGCTGCCCACGGACGAGTGTGTATCTTCGCTGTGGGTGAATCCGGATTATGTTTTTCTGGTGAAGCTTGTGAACTCATACGCGCCCACCCTCGTTATGAGTGGAGCTGCTCAAACCTATGTACATAACAATCACCTCTCTATAAATACCGAACTTTAATGATATTGATTCTCATTCCCATAGACCATTGTAAGTGAATCCACGGGCTCTGGCAATGGACAAATAGGACATGTTTATTGCATATATGAAGATTTGCACACAATTTTACACGCAAAAAGGCTGCGCAGGAGCCAAAAAGCTCGAACACAGCCTTATCATTACATATGTAGAACATGTAAAATACAGACTCGTTTAACGGGCATGTACCGTAAGTAAGGATACCAGGACATCCGGAACATCGGTAATGATTCCTTGCACACCCATGTCAATCATGGCCTGCATCTCGGCAGGATCATTCACCGTAAATGGATAAGTAACAATGCCATGTGCCAGTGCAGCAGCAATATCTTCTTGTGTGACTGCCAGCTTGTAGGGATGAAGGCCGGAAGCTTCGAGTTTGGCGGCATAATCATAGGGACGGTACAACTTTTCCATATATAAAAGTGCTGTACGGATCTCCGGGGCAAGACGTTTACATCTCACGAGCGAAGCATGATTGAAGCTTGACAGCACGACCTGTTGCTCCAGATTCCACTCCCGGATCGCCTGTATAACCTTCTCTTCCATCCCCTTATAACTCACAATACCATTTTTCAATTCCAGATTAAGCAGGGTTCCTTTCCCCTGTACCAGCTTGAATAACTCCTCCAGAGAAGGAATACGTTCCCCGGCAAAATCAGCATGGAACCAGGACCCGACATCCCGTGCGCGCAATTGATCGTAAGTTGTATCCTTAACCCAGCCTTCTGCGCCGCCAGTTCGGCTTAACGTCTCATCATGAATCAGTACCAGTCTGCCATCACTCGTCATCTGCACATCGGTTTCGATCCCTGTTGCTCCAAGCTCTAGACTCCGTTCAAAAGCGCTCATCGTATTCTCCGGGCATACGGCAGATGCACCGCGATGGGCAATAATCTCCATGTTCCTCATTCCAGCGCCTCCTGTGTTCAAGCTTCACTCTATGATCCTTACTATAAACACGGTTTGTTAGACCTGTATTAACAGAGCGTATAATGGGTTACCTGCTTCGCTAATACTAGCGACCGGGTTCAACATCAACGGGCTGGGGATTCACTCATTTTTGCGAACTCAATCTGAAAATCGACATAACATAGTATGAACGATGGAAGCACTGAACTCCGTATAAGGAGGTTGACTATTGAATCCCCCAAAGAAAAAATCGATACCTACGCGTCCTCACACATCCCAGTTACAGTCGGCTTCCAGGCTTTCCAGATCATCTGTCCATATCAAAAACAAATCCGGCAAGACGGCTAATCAGCGTTCTCTTAACTCCAGTTCACCCAACATACTGGATCAGCTGGCTATTGTTGCAGCAATACTCTCCTTAATTGCAGCCGCCATCGGGCTATATATCGCCTGGAAATCGTTAAGTAATCCGGATCAAACTGCTGTTGTGGTGTAAGCTGCTTGTTACGCAGCTAATGGCTCAGGAGGCTCTCTCTCCTGCTTCTGACCTTATTCAGGGGCAGGTTTTTGCTTTTTCAATTACTTAACGTATGCTGGAAACGTCAAAAAACCGTTCCCCTGAAACGCCGGCATATACCGGCGTCTCTTTGGAAAGGTCATTTTTTTATTCGGGCGCTGCCTCTGCAGCTTGATCCCCGTCCCGAGATACTGACCGAATTACAGAATGAATGTGCGAGAGATAATAACCAACAGAATGAACAATACCAGAATTGCACCTGTTGATGTCCATGCTCCACCACCGAAGCCTCCGCAATATCCGTAACCTGTACCTTTGAGCTCGCTCATCAGTGACACTCCCCTCTTCATCGAAGTACACTATAGACTATGTCCGATAGCGCAACTTGCTTGGGCAGATCGAAAATTCTCCCGAGGAACGAGTGGGATCAGGCCCGTCTTCTTATGCACTCATTTCCCGTTGAGTTGTGACCACTTCTGAGTCAGCTCTGCAGGAATATAGGATGACATTTGTTTAATTAGTTCAGCCGGATCAGCTTCCAGACTCCACAGGCTGAGATGGGAGGTGTTGGAGAATCCTTCCTGTACGCTATGTTCTACCATCTTCATCAGCGGTCCATAATATCCGTTGACATTCAATAAACCGACAGGCTTACGATGAATACCGATCTGTGCCCAGCACAGTACCTCGAATAGTTCTTCAAATGTACCCATACCTCCAGGAAGTGCAATGAATCCATCGGATAATTCGGCCATCGTAGCCTTCCGTTCATGCATGGTTCCCACTTCAATCAGTTGTGTGAGCCCTCCATGAACAACCTCGCCCCGGAACAATCCGGTAGGCATAACCCCGATAACCTCTCCCCCTTGCTCAAGAGCAGCATCGGCTACTGCACCCATCAAGCCCATGCAAGAACCACCATAGACCAGTGCATAACCGCTATCAGCAATCTGTTTGCCCAGTTGAACAGCCTTCTCTGTATAATCGGGGTGATTTCCCGGATTGGAGCCTGCAAAAACAGCTATACGTTTCATTGGGTTTCACTCCTTCTCATGATCTATTTTAATAGTATACAACATGAATGTAATGGGTATGTACAACAGGTTAACAGAATCAATGGACAAAAAAATACCCGACCGTTTGCAGCCGGCCGGGCTCCCATTTCAATACACATCAATTTAGAAGGGGTTGTTACTATCTAATATACAGACCGAACATTAAATCCGTATGATCTTTGCATGAAATGAATATTAAATCTTCGTATAACTAACGTATCCCACGGCGTGAACGTACGACAAACATATGCTTGTCTTTACGAAGAACCCGACCATCTGCAAGTTCAACCTGATCCTCGTCATGACGCAGAATCGTCGTGGATAACGCTACAATTTTGGCCCGGCGCCAGATCATAACCTGTGACTTGAAATAGATCGCATTTTCGAACTGAATTGCCTTTTTCATCACATATCCAACCTTGTGCACCTCAGAACGTGCTTTCTTTAAGGGAAGACTCTCTTCGGGAAGAGGTCTGATCATTGCGATATTGTCAAACGATACCTTGATCCGTTTCGGTCCGATCCGTACACATTCCGCTTCTTCATCCCACTCGACCAGCGTTCCCTTCAATGGCTCCCGTATGCCTGTTGCACGATATACCGCTACTTTTCGTCCTATCCAATGTCGCAATGTTCTCACCTCCATCTGTCTATATAAGTTGACTACAGATTATTTACACAGACACTACGATGACAGAACAACCTTCCAATCGCTGTTATCCCCAGATTTTTTCGATTTCCTTTTCCGAAGGGAAAAATCCGGGTATAAAGGCGAACGCTTCGCTTTTTCAGGTTTTTTCTGTCCTCTCCGTTATTGTGTAAATGATTAGTTCAACTTATATCGTTTTCCGGTATCGTCCAATCGATCGGTTCAATACCTTTGGAGGTCAAGAAATCATTGGCTTTGGAAAAGGGACGACTGCCGAGGAATCCACGATGTGCAGCCAGCGGACTGGGATGTGTAGACTCCAGTACCAGGTGCTTGTCCCTGTTAATAAAAGCACCTTTCTTCTGGGCATGACTGCCCCATAGCATAAATACCATTGGCTCTGAACGTTCATTCAACGCACGAATAACAGCATCCGTAAATGTCTGCCACCCTAGTGCCTGATGCGAGTTAGGCTGACCTTCACGAACCGTCAGAACAGCATTTAATAGCAGGACTCCCTGCTGTGCCCAATGAACCAGAGATCCATGATTCGGAATTGGCAGGTCCAGATCGGCATGAAGTTCCTTATATATATTTTTCAGAGAAGGCGGTACGCGTACCCCGGGTCTAACCGAAAAGCTTAATCCTTGAGCCTGTCCCGCTCCGTGATAAGGGTCCTGACCAATAATAACGGCCTTAACCTGATGATATGGCGTCAGCTTCAGTGCGGAGAACAGGTCTTCTTTGGGCGGAAAGACCGTCTGCGTTTTGTACTCGGCGGCGAGAGTGTAACGAATCTTGTTGAAATACTCGGCTTCTGTCTCTTCCTGAAGCACCTTGTCCCAATCGTTTCCAAACATATGTATAGGCTCCTTTCCCCTGGTGAATGCAGTTTCGTTCAGCCCAACTACTGGACTCTTCCTTCTGAGAGCCACATGCCATGCAACTCATAGACTATCCACCATTTTAACATAACCGGGGACAGCAGACCAGAATTGCACATCAGGGTATACGTTCACCTCGAAATTAATCGTATTCTTGCTACATTCAGTATACTCATACAAAAAAGTCACCTCGCTATTGCGTGATGACTTGATGACTTTACACTTGAACGGGTACCTCTTCGACTTCTTTCACAAGCACACTGCTAATTCTACGTAATCCTTCCTGAAGGACAGAACGGGGACAAGCCAGATTCAACCGAATGCAACCCTCACCATTGGCTACAAACATATGACCATCTTCGAGCAATACACCCGCTTGCTCCGCGAAGAATAAAGGTAAACTTACATGCTCGGGAGCATATGCCGAGATATCAATCCAGGCCAGATACGTGGCTTCCGGGATGTGAAAGACAGCCAGTGGCAGATGCTGCTTCACATACTGTTCTACGCAGGCGAAATTGGCGTCTAGATAACCTTTTAATTGTTTCAGCCATTCATCACCCGTTTCGTAAGCCGCTTGAGTGGCAGCGATGCTCAGTGGGTTTTTGAAACCATAATGGCGTGCCTGCCAGATATCTCGAAGTTCCTTATTCGGAATGATGACATTGGAGAACATCAGACCAGCCATGTTGAATGTTTTGCTCGGAGACATACATGTAACGATTCGATCCGTATCGGGAAACAGCTTCGCAAGTGGCGTATGTCTTTTTCCAGTCCGCAGCAGATCACAGTGAATTTCATCTGAAATGACCCATACATTGTTTCGCAGGCAGATCTCACCCACACGTTGTAACTCTTCCGTTGTCCAGACACGTCCAGATGGATTATGCGGGTTACAGAAAATACATACCCTTACCTTCTCATCCTTCGCCTTGGCTTCAAAATCCTCAAAATCAATGGAGTAACGCCCCTGCTCGTTGATCATATCCGAACACACCAGTTCAAGATTGTTATGCTCCGCAGCTGACTTGAAGAAACCATAAGACGGGGTCACGATCATTACTTTCTCATCCGATTGACAGATATATTCCACCAATTCATATAAAGCGGGAATGATCCCGTTTGAGGTCTCCAAATGCTCCTTCGCGAAGGACCAGTCATAGTATCTTTTCATCCAGTTCGAGACAGCTTCATAGTATGCCGGATCAAATACCTGAGAGTAACCCATAATTCTACGGTCCAGACGCTCCTTAACTGCATCCAGAATCTCGGGAGGTGTGGCAAATTCCATATCTGCAATCCACATGCGAATAAATTCTTCATCTTTGAATGGAAAAGTCATGTCCTCTGTCGCGTTAAAAATATATTGACGGAAACCATCCGTATTCATGGCATTTGTACCTGTGCGGTCGATAATCTCATCAAAATTATATTTCATAGCTTCTGCTCCTCTATCTGCTTTACTTTTTCATTGTCGTTTCATGTCGTATTACACCTATTATTTCATGATGCAGGAATTGCATCAAATGCAATACAATCTATTCTGACGAAACAAATGAAGCTTATTGTTTCTTCAAAATAGGTATTTCCGAGAAAAAGTGATATATTTCTCATATAACATCATTTTATGAATGACTTTCATCATTTTCACGTACTCTCAAGAAACATTGGCATAAGGAGAACCGGTTATGAACAATATCAATCAGGAAGTTGGCAAGAAAATACGAAACTTTCGGAAGTGGCGGGGACTGACCATTCAACAGCTTGCGGATCAGATCTTCAAGAGCAAGGGCACGTTATCCAAATATGAGAGCGGAGATATTACACTTGATCTGGTCACGTTACATCATATTGCGAACGCGCTCAACATTCAGGTGGAGCAACTCTTGTACCAAGAACCGAGGCATGCATCTCCCCTGATGAATGCCGTCCCGTCCAGCTTTTTCAAGAACTCAACCCGTTTCTATTCCTACTTCTATGACGGGCGTAACAACAGTCTCATTCGGTGTGTCATTGACATGATGGCTCAGTCGGATGCCAACCGTTATCGCACCGTGATGTATATGAATGTGAAGGATTTTGAGAACTACCAAGAGTGCGAGAATATGTATTGGGGCCACACCGAGCATTATGATACACTGACCACGCTAATTTTGAAAAATCAGGCCACGCCGCTGGAGAATCTATATATTAATATTCTGGCATCTTTTCAGGAATCGGAGAAAAAGTGGGGACTGATGGCAGGTGTCTCCTTCAGGCCTTTCATGCCTATCGCGCTCAAAATGTTATTCTCCAGAACCCCGCTGCCCGAGAACCAGGAGTTATATAATGAATTAAAAATCTCAAAGGAAGATCTGCGGACCCTGAAAATATACAACATGCTTGCTGTCACCTGAAGAACGCAGAGCGTCACACATTCTCATATCATATGGGATGGAGACAGTCCCTCCCCATTAGAAAAGGCACTTCTATAAGCTGTTGAAACCAGCTCATAAAAGTGCCTTTCGCTTTGATGCCTATTCGATCCGGGAATAAGCGAGACTAACGCTTAGTTTTTAATTAAATCCAGCGTCTCGTCAAACATTTGCTTCTGTTCCTCAATCTTGTTCTCATTACCGATCACGCAGCGCTGTTGCTGCTCAAGTATGGCCGATAAAAGCTCAGCAAAACCGATAATGTCGCTTTCCTTTGTGCTTAACACTTCGTCACGTTCCTGTTGCAGATCTGCTTCCGTCACATTCGACAGATAACACTCCAGGGAGAATGCCCCTTCGCCATAAGGTGTTCTCGGCGTATCTAGATCCTGGATCGCACCAATGATGTAACGTGTCATTTCCCGCTCGTCTGCCCGGAAATCGGTTAAATATTGCGGTATCTCTTCATACACTTTGTACGTTTTATCCAGGTTCGGATCACGGTACGATGCAACGTAGCTGTCTCCGTTCCGTCTGAAGCCTGACATACAGCCATAAGCTCCACCTTTGGCGCGGATATTGGTCCACAAGTAATCCAAGGATAGAATGCCCTGCAAAACCCGTAGTGAACCGGTGTATTGATATCCTTTGTCGATATAATTACCCGTTTGCACCACGTACTGCACCTCTGAAGGAGAACGGAATCCTTCCTTATGAGTAGCCGGTGTGAACGTAAACTCTTCCTTGGCAACCTCATGTGTGAACAGCTTCGCTTTCAGATCGGAAACCTGTTGTTCCAGTCCTTCATATCCCTGCTCATCGGCAGTGTAACTGACAAGCAAGTTCTCCGGTCTGAAAATATACCCCGTTAACTCTTGCAGGCTGGAAGATAACTCTTCTTTTCTAGCCTCAAAATTCGCCTGAAGATCCTCAAGCCACTGGTAAAAGGCAATGCCACTCACAGCTTCTCTGAAATCCGCAACCGCTGAATGTTTGGACGATGACCGACCAATTCCCGCAGAGTGTCCGCTATTGATCAGATTACGTTGCAGATTACCTTTCATCTGAGAGATGATCTCATACAATCGCTTCGAATTATCGAATCGGGATGTGAACACAATTTCTTTGATCATATCAAAGGCAAATCCAAGCTTGTCATATAACACTTTTGCGTTGAACTCATAGGTAGCCTTGAATTCATTGTGCTTATGCGCGTTGGCATAAGATCCAATCCCGCTATGAATACCGCCCGAATGGATATGGATTTCATTGGACAGTTCATTGAACGAGTAGTTTTGAGTATCCACGTAACCCAGTACATTTTTCAGCAATCCTGCATACGGCAGGAGATGACGTGGCACTTCTTTGATATCAAACAGCAGTCTCAGATAACCAATTCCGTTGGTGTAAAGGTTATGATGGAGAATGGTTGTGCCGTCGACCTGGTTCACCGTTTGATGCAACGTAGAGGCTTTTGGTTCAATATCTTCAATCGATAACGTCGGAATGACCTGCTGCTGCTCTTTGGTTGAAGGTGTATTCTGATACTCGGCGAGTGCTTCTGTTTTCTGAATCAACGTCTGAACTTCTTCCTCACTAAGACCGGACTGAATAGTTTTCAGACGTTCTTTCAATGCTTCCTCCTTGCGTGAGTTCAGCCCCTTATCCGGGGTAAGCGCCACAAAAGAAGTATGTGTGTTCTGCAAAATATATTTCTCAATCAGTTGCTCGAAGTAACCTTCGTTCATTTTTGTCCGCAGTTCAGCAAATACGTCATTGGCTTCCAAATGAGTGAAAGGTGCTTCTTCATCGTACAACCAGCTTTGCAGGGAGGAGAATCCGTAGATCAGGCCTTTCGGCATTCTGCCATAGTCCGCTTCCCTGTGATTGAACTCATACGAGTTAATTCCAGCAAGCAGCGCTTTTGGATCAAAGCCTTCTTTTACCACACGCTCAAGCACTTCTTTGACCGTTCCCAGGAAATCCTCTTTGCTCGCTAGATTACTCTTCTTCAGTCCCACAGTGAACACAGGCTGATACAGGCTGTCATCATACGAACCATAGACGTCCTTCGCAATTCCTTTATCCAGCAAAGCCTGTTTCAATACCGCTCCCGGAGCGTTCAGCAGGGCGTATAACAGAATTTGGAACGAAATGTTCAGTTCCTTGTCCAGACTTGTGCCGATCACCGCGTTATAGGTCAAGAAGCTGTTATCCACTTCCGATTCCGTACTTCCCGCAGAGTAAGTCTTAACTGTGTCTACCCGTTCTGCAAAGGCAGGTTGAAGTTGAATGGCCGAATCAATATCGATTCGATCATATGCACTAAGGTAGTTCTCATCAAGCCATTGCAGCTTCTCTTCCATATCCATATCCCCGTAGAGATAGATGTAACTGTTGGAAGGATGATAGTATCTCGTGTGGAAATCCAGCAGCCCCTGATAGGTCAGATCCAGGATAGCTTCCGGGAACCCGCCAGACTCGGAGGAATAAGTGGTATCCGGGAAAAGGGAGTTCAGCACTTCTCTGCGCACCATTCGTTCCGGTGAAGAAAAGGCACCCTTCATCTCGTTATATACAACTCCGTTGTAGGTTAACTCATCGTCAGCAGAGGTCAGGTTGTAGTTCCAGCCCTCTTGCAAAAATATCTTTTCATTCTCATAAATATTTGTATTTAATACCGCATCCAGATATATATCCATTAGGTTATGGAAGTCATGATCATTACGACTCGCGATCGGATAGATCGTCTTATCGGGATACGTCATGGCGTTAAGGAATGTATTCAATGAACCTTTCAGCAACTCAACAAAAGAATCCTTGGCCGGAAATTTCTTGGACCCACAGAGCACGGAGTGTTCGAGGATATGGGCTACCCCTGAATTGTCTTCCGGAGGTGTGCGGAAACCGATACTGAATACTTTGTTGTCGTCCTGATTGGACAAAAGTACAATTTTGGCTCCGGATTTCTGATGTTCCAACAGATACGCATCCGATTTCAATTCTTCGATTCTGCGCTCCTGTAACACCTTGTATGGCTTAAGCTGTTTCATCATAAACTTGAGTCCTCCGTCCATAAGATTGTTTTATTGGTTTTGTGACTATATCGTTCAGCAAGGTAAAGGTAATATATGCCTACGGATAGTATACACCATTGTTCCGTCTCTTCATAAAAGTCAGATAAATGTACCTTCTGATATGTATTATGTAGGGTTTATGTTTATGAGCTGCATGGTGATGTGGTCTACAATGAAGTGACATTGATATTAAAGAACATAAAAAAAGATCGCATGCAGCTTGGTTAACAAGCGTCATGCGATCTTTTCTTTTTAAGATGCCGAGGACCGGGATCGAACCGGTACGGTAGTCACCTACCGCAGGATTTTAAGTCCTGTGCGTCTGCCAATTCCGCCACCCCGGCATGGATATTATTTCTTGGCGACAAGAAATATCTTACCATGAACTAATTAACTTTGCAACACCTTTTATTAAAAATAATAAAAAAATGAAACAGGCACTGCAAGCGTCAGCTCACAGTGCCTAGAAAGTCCGAGTTGCGGTCCCGGACTTCCGGTAAACCAATCTATATTAAGGGAGGTGTGAGATAAGAATACCTCCCCAACATTAAAGAAACCTAAAATCAGCCTTAAATTAAACTAAAAAAGTAAAATAGGTCGAACACGAGCCGCTTCTTCCTCACTACACTCCACGATAACCAAGATATGGTCCTTTAACAGCCAATCTTCGTAATACCGCGCATCCTCCTCCGAGATCCCCGCTTCAGTCAGTGTAAGCACCAAATCATCAGTCTCACTCCCAATCTCATTACCAGCGAGCCTGCGCACTGCATTTCCGATCGACATCGTCTGATCCATTCGCTTCCCCAGACCAGCCAATATGCCTTTCAGAGCGCCAAAGGCACCATCTGTTCCGGCACCCTTCAGAGGTTTGGGCAACCCCGTCTTTTCGCTCACCAGCTCCAGATTAAGCTGCTCCTTTGCCACCGCTCCTAAATATTTATCCTTGATGCCTTCCTCTTTCACCTGATTCAGCATCAATATAGCCTCGTTTTCGGTACGGGCCAGCCCAATAATCAATTGTGTCATTCCGTTCCCCTCCTTTTACCCTAATATAACCCCGTAATGCCCATTCAAAAACGGATACACGCCAGCTATGACAAATCACCTAGAAGATTGTTGATTTCTCTTCTGGAAATCTATACCTAGTTCTGATAGACTAGATAAAGAAGACAAATTAACCATTGAAAACATTGACATATGGATTTAACATCTCATAATCAGGAGCAATGACTTATGAAAAAAGAGGTAGAAATTGCCATCCGGCGCAAGCAACAGATTATGGTTCGTAATACAAGCGGTCAGACGGTAACCGGTTTTCCCGAGCGCACCGCTGATACATCCATTCTCTCCTTACGTACCGTTCACGGAAGTCTGTGGATTCCGTTTGATGAGGTTGAACATGTTACACGTCTGTTAAGCATCCGGTCTCATCATTTAAGCGGAATGCAACTCGTATAGTCGGATCTGTAATTCTAGAAACTCACTTCCCTTATAAAAAAATACGTTAACTAGATCTATTTATGCCAGCACTTTATACCAAAAAACCAGACGCATGCACGTCTGGTTTTTCTCTTCTACTTATCCTGTAACATACCGCCACTTACCTCACAACAAAGGCCCTACTATCATTGTTTCTGCCCACCCATATCCTGTTGTTACTTCACTACAAACTTCACTCGTGTTCCATCCGGATATGTACTTAACTGATTCCCTACCCATGAACCCGCACCGCGATTATCCTTCGGGGTAATGTACTGGATATCTGCACCTGTGCCTCCCTCAGCGCACATCGCCATAGGCCACTCGTCACGATCCTTACCTTTTTTGACCGGAACACCCTTGAGTGATAGATCCCGATTGCCTTCAGCTCCACTACGATCAATGGTGCATACATCCGAATGCCCTGCCTTAATGGCAGCTTTAATATGATTGGCTGTTTCGGGATAGCGCTCTGAAGGGAACGTAATGGTGTGGTCCACACTCTTATTAACCCCTCCGAATGGATTAGGTATCTCCTCCGGCCATTCTCCCCCTGCCCAGGCGTAGAGGGCTACCAGCAGCATCGCTACCAGTGTCAGTACCTGCTTTTTGAAGCCTTGTTTACCTTTTCGTTTTCGTCCAGTGCGTCTCTTACTCATGCTGTGTCTCCCCCATTCAACACTTGCATTATAACAGAACGCCCGTTCGTAAAACAATCCAATAAAATGTAAATCAGGACCACCCGTCCAACGGGTGGTTTGCTCTTGGGGTATAACCCCCTGTTGCCAAACTGCGCCTAAAGACGCTAGCCTGACAGCAGGGCTGTTCAGGCTCAGTGTTATTTGTCACTTTCACTTACCAGTTAAACTGGTCTTACTTCTTTTTGCTCCGATTACTGCTGAATGGATCTTCGTATTCTTTTACACTCAGCTTATCTAACGCTTGATCATGTGCTTCTTGCTCACGAATATACTTTCTTACCGTTGCTTCATTTAGACCCACTGTACTCATATAGTACCCTTCTGCCCAAACTTTCGATTGCCGTATTTATACTTGAGCTGGGCATGCTTCTCGAAGATCATGAGCGAACTTTTTCCCTTTAGATATCCCATGAACGTTGAGACAGCTATTTTCGGTGGAATCGCTACCAACATGTGAACATGATCGGGCATCATATGACCTTCTATAATTTCTACTCCCTTGTACTTACATAGACGTCTAAAAATTTCGATTAAGTCTTTTCTCACTTGATTATAGATTTCTTTCCGTCTATACTTCGGGGTGAATACAATGTGGTATTTGCACATCCACTTTGTGTGAGCTAGGCTGTAGCTCTTGTTTGCCATTGAAGACCATTCCTTTCTTTGAGCCTGAACATCTCAATTTTATCGGAATGGTCTTGGTGGTCAAACCTCAGGTCCCTCCACCCGCATAGCGGGTGGTTTTTTGTTTCGCGCGTTACACGCACTCAACTGGCTAAAGCCATAAATAAAAAAAACAGCCGAGACCGCCCGGCTGTCCTGCTTGATTATCCTACATTGGGAATGGCCTGGTGGCGCAGCAAGGGCAGTGTCACCTCAAACTGTGTACCTTTCCCTTCTGTACTCTCCACCGAAATCTGACCATTCATCAGTTCCAGCAGTTCTTTGCAGATGGTCAGACCAAGACCGCTTCCGCCAAATCGGCGCGCATGGGAGATGTCGGTCTGGGTAAACGCATCAAACAATTGTTCGATCTGATGCTGAGGAATGCCAATTCCCGTATCACGCACAGAGAATACCAAAACTATGGTATCCATGATTTGTTGCCTCACATCAACCTGTAACTGCACTTCACCTTGTTCTGTGAACTTGACCGCATTACTCAGCAAATTATCCAGTACCTGCCGAAGTCTTAGCGGATCACCGATAAGCACATCAGGAACATTCAGATCAGCATGACAGAGCAAACGTATGTGTTTATTCTGTGCGGCAGGTTCATGTGTCTTCACAATCTGTTGAATTAGCTTCAATGGTTGAAACTCAATGTTTTCAACATCCATTTTGCCTCTGCCCAGTTTCGCCATATCCAGGCTATTGTTAATGATGCTAAGCAGCGCCTCACCTGATTGACGTGCAAGCTCCAGATATTCTTTCTGCTCATCCGTAGTTTCACCCATACTGGCAAGTTCGATCATGCCCATAATGCCGTTAAGCGGGGTACGAAGCTCGTGATTTAGCTTTCCGATGAATTCCAATTGCCCTCTGCTGTTCATCTCAGCCATGGAAGTTGCGAACTTCAACTGTTGTTCGGCATACTTCCGTTCTGAGATATCGTATTGAATGCCTACAAAATATAAACACTCTCCGGATTCATTAAAGATCGGGTCAATATTCAGTTCGTTCCAGAACTTCTGGCCACTTTTTGTATAATTTAAGATATCAATCTTAATGGACTGTTGTTTCTTTAATGCATCACGAATCTGCATTACCGTTTCGGGGTCTGTATCCTGCCCTTGCAAAAATCGGCAATTGTGTCCGACAGACTCTTCATACGTGTATCCTGTCAGTTGGGTAAAGTGTTCGTTTACATACATGAGCGGAAGCTCAGGCAAGGTAGCATCGACCACCGTCACGGAGGACTTCACTTTCGAGATGATAAATTCCCATTGTAATGAGAGTTGATTATGTTGGCTCATGCCTTCCTCCTTCATCTCACACACATTAATGTTTATATATTCTGCAATCGTACATTATAAGGAGAGAAAACTAACCAAACGGAATGTGTTGATATTAAATCAATATATTTTAATTGTAACACAGTTATTCAAGTCATGTGGTTCTTGGGTAATAGTTGATAATTAACATTACACAATAACCTAACTACTCATTAGGAGGAACATACATGAAATTTCTGTTAATTATCATCATTATCATTTTGATTGTAGTCTTTTTTACCAGACGCAAACGTTAAGATGAGATTCGTTATGTAAGTAAGAAAGGAAGATGGGTATGAGAACCCTCTTTTTTATATTCATGGTACTCTGTATCATCAATTTCTGTTTCCCAAAATTCGGCTGGTATCTGCGCTATGGCTGGATTTTCCGCGGTGAGGCCGAACCCAGCAGGCCTTATATGACGATGGTGAGAACGACCAGCCTGCTGATGTTACTTATCGCCTTCACACTCACCATGGCATGAACTATAACCATTAGAAGATGACTGCCCTGTTGGGCAGTTTCTTTTTTTGAGCTGAAATGACGGGAAAATGATAACTTTGTTTGTGGTGCAATGATGACAATGCCCGTAATATAGATATATCGTTTCGGAAAGGACATCATTGGCATGAACATCGCATTTTATCCGTATTGGGCCGCCAAAACGCTGCTCTCGCTTATTAATGTCATATATATCATGGTCATTACTACGTTTATTTACAGTCACACTGGATCGGTACTCTATGCTGCAATGTTTCCACTAATTCAGATCATTACACGTATAACAGCAAGTTTCACTTTGCCATTACTTGTGAACCATTTCCCATTCTCCAAACTATTGATCCGCATTTCCATAGCCAAAACATTAATCATGACCTGTATAGCCATTTCGTTGAATCACTTGATTTCACAATTGCCGCTTTTATTGCTCGCAGTGGTCATACTATCCTTTTTGGACGGATGGGAAACCCCGTTACTGAAGACTTTAACGCCACAATTGGTTCAAGGTGAAGATCTTATAAAAGCAAATAGCCTACTATCCGTCTCCAATCAGACTGTAACCATTGTCGGTTATGCCATGACGGGATTCGCCGTGATGAACTGGGGGGCGGCACAGACCTTCTGGGCAGCTACAAGCCTGTCCTGGGCCGTTCTGATCTTCATGATTACCATGGGATCGCTCACACGGAATGTAGAACAACCCCACAAATCTGCTGTATCGCGGAAAGTATTTAGGGAAGGTTGGAGTATACTTTGGAAGAATCCATCATTACGACTGATTACGCTTATGGACATTGCCCAGGCACTTACGGGCTCCATCTGGATCGGAGCTGTTACGCTGGCCTTTGCAAAAGAAGCTCTGGGACGAGGAGAAGGTTGGTGGGGACTCATGAACTCGAGTTACGCTGCTGGAACCATGCTTGGAGGTATTCTGGCTCTTGCACTGGCCAAACGTATTCAGAAGCATCTAATCGCTAGTATGACCATGGGTTCTCTTCTCTTCAGCCTGCTGACCGTAGTTTATGGTCTAAACAACCTGCCATGGCTCGCTCTGGTGTTATGCATACTCATGGGTCCAGTTCATCAGATTCGTGATGTGGCTCAGCAGATAGCGCTTCAGAACAGTGTACCTCTCGAATCTCTAACCAAGGTATACGCCACCCATGGCGTCCTAATACCCGCGGTAATGAGTGTATCCATAGTCATCTTTGGTCTAGTCGCTGATCAACTGGGTGTTCGATGGGTATACCTTATCGGTGGAGTCTTGTTTATTGTGTCTGCGTTATGCTCATTATCGTTGAACAGGGTTCACAGGAACCAGCCCATTGTTAAACATACGAAAAATATGTAAATCAAAAGAGACGAGCAACATTCTGCTCGTCCCTCACAATCTCAATCCAATCGATAATCGGTCAGCGGCCTGCCTTTTTTATAATACAAATTAGGTGACAATATATTGAAGAAAATATGCACATCCGGCATGTATGCTTCTTCCAAAATAGCTTGCACCGACGATGCAATCCGATTATGAATCTCCTGGTCACGTTGAAACATCAGAATCTCTATAGAAGCCGGAGAAGGTGTTAGCGCTTGTACATCATGACGCTCTGCCTTCATTCTCTCCCTTGGAATATGAGTAATTAGGGCCATCTGCTCTGTAATTTGGGGTACAACTTCCTCTAGCTGAGGACCTGTGAATCCTTTAAAGCGAATAAACGGCATTGCTATCCCTTCAATCTCTGTTAATAGTCTCTTATGTGATTTTAAGCACATTGTTTTCAGTTGTCAAATGTCATGGATGGCATATGTTGCTTCTTATAAACAGGAAAAGCCCCGCTGAAGTCTCAGCGGAGCCACTGTTTGCACGTTTCTATACGTGACTTACAGCCAGAAAGATTTTGTGATGATCACGAGCAGGATGAAAAGCACAAGAATTGCACTTGTAGAAGTCCATCCGCCGCCGAATCCACCAACATTGCCACAACCGTATCCAACTTGACTCATTTGATTGGCCTCCTTTGAATTTCAAGGTATGCCATAACATATGCGTATTACGCGCAAGTGACCGGGCGAATCGGAAAGTTCATCAGCCCATTCATACGGGTTTCATGCTTGGTAACTTAACCAGATGAGTCGATGGAGATTTTCAGTTGTTTTTCTTGTGACTCCTGAGGTGAAGGGTCTATACTTCCTCTGTCCAGTAGGATTGTACGAGTACGTGTATCACTTCGGGATGCCAGAACAACCTCTCCATCAGGTGTTATACAATAGGCGATCGGAATGGAGATCTTGCTATCACGGTACGAACCATCCGCATGGCTTGTCCCCATGACAACACATCGATGCTGTAAAGCGATCTTACGTGCCTCTTCAACCCACTCACTGTACTGCCCTTCACTGAACATACCCACACCAATGGAATGCATCACAATGTCCACGCTTCCTAAATTCTCGTTGCGAAATCCTTGCAGGACCAGCTCATCACACAACAAAGTGCTTATCACCCAGCCTTGTTCCTCAACCATCTCAGCAGGTGTATATTTAGCTTTCTCCAATACAATCTCTCCAGCCTTACTGATGATGATTGATCGGTCCTTCGGACGTTCGTCCAGTCTGCGATGACCTGTTACAATCATGGTTCCATATGCAGCTGCCAGGCGGCAAGCGTCTTCGACATTCTGGTTCAGATATCCTTCAGGAAAGAACAACACATCCGCATCAGGGTGTTGCTTGAGTTCGGCTTCAAGCTGCAGCACATGCTGTTCCAGCCTCGGTTGTCCAATGATAATCTTCATCCGGTATCCCCCATTCATAAATAAAAGCCGGTTCATACCTGAATAAGGTACAAAACCGGCTTAAAGGTTGTACGGTCAGAACAGCTCATCGTACTTCGCTTCAAGAGTAAGTGCTTCTCATGTTAATGCTCGGTGAAACAATTACCTTTACAGTTCAATGATATGTAGTTAGGCATTTCTACGTTCAATACTATCATAGATAGCCTGCCCATCATAGCTTCGATCTGTAGCGATATCTTTCACCAAAAGGACACTGTTTGCATTTCCAGATAAGATACTCAGTGCCCCCAGCACCCAAGCAAGTGGATATAATGCAACGGATAACATTTTCTTCATAGCTCTATCTCCTTTATGTACTATAGAAATAATTGGTTGAATATCCCATTAATACGATTACACCCCAATTAAGTTTCAATTTTATATACAACCATCACTACTTCTAGACATATAGGAGACAAGACTTCAATTGTTCCGTTCAGATCAACTCAAAACTCTGAAGTAACGCTGCTGCCTCTTCATGATCAGGTTCTAAAGCCAGTACCTTATGGGTATATGACAGTGTTTCTTCTTCCAGTTCAAGTTCATAACAGCACACAGCCAAATCGTATAAGACGGCTGGATTATGGTTACTCGGATCTGCAACCAACGATATCTCCAGAAACCGTTTTGCATCCTCATACATATACATCTCATATAATAGCTGCCCTGCCAGAAATGCGAGACCTCCTTGCTGCTCCATCACATAGTAGGACGACCACATCGTATGAATACCAGACTGAATATCCAGCATTTCCTCATCACTTGCATCAGGAAGAAGACTGGAGATGTGCGTCGCACTGTGAATCAAGAACTCAGCATCGTACCCGCCCAGACGCCAAAACGGTAAAATATGCTTCAACTCCATACTTTCTATCCGTTGATCTACCCATTGTTTCATGCTGAAAAAGTCATCCGGGCCAAAACGTTCAACAAATCGATGGTAGGCCAAACGTGTGTTCACATAGCTGATGGGTTCGTCCAACATCAACATGCACCCAACATTCAGGTCTTTATAATGATGTGTTGTGAATCGTGTATGGGCACCCTGTTGTTCCAAGACATATTGAATGGCATGGTAGTTAGCAGTTAGCGAAAAACTCCCGTGAAGAACAAATTCAGGTGGCTCTGCGAACTTCCAGTTATCCAGACGATGATCCCCTTTATCAGCGGTAATCAACACATAACCTGACTGTGACAATTTGTTCAACCGTTCAAGACAGGACAAGCCGATGGCAGGAAAAAGAATATGTGAATCCTCCAGCTCTGCCTTGTACAATGTGATCAGCTCCGAATACGGATAGTTATCTGCACTGTATTCGGGCGCCCGGCGATACCCATAACTCAGCGTCATATTCTTCAGCATCTCAGCGGGATCAAGTTCACGATGATCCGGAGACTGAACAAGCAGATCACATTCATATATCTCGCCATCCCCAATATAGATTAGTTCCTGTGGGATGCTGTCAAAAAAGTAATTGGCAATCAACAACAACGGTTGTTTCAGATCACCGGGTCGAATAACCGTTCCTGCAACGACCAGATTCAATTCCGTATCCGCTACAGCATCAAAACGTGCAAAATCCACTATGCCTTGTTGAATAAAGGATTGCATGGATGGATGCTCCTGCCAACCCAGCACATTCTCCGCTACCAGATCCGTCATCACATATCTGAAAGGCGGTAACTGTATTCCAGCAAATTCCTTTAACTCAAGCAGTTTCAGGAGAATTTGGTGTGCCAAACGCCCTACACCCGCTCCAAGTTCAAGAATGGTTACGGTCTCGCTGATCTTTCCTTTGTTCGAGAGGTCCTGAAGAAAGCCAAAGATCATCTCTGCATACGCCGTGGCAATCATCGGATTACTCGTAATATATTGAGGGACTTGGTTCTCTGTCCAAGCTTGTAGCCCCTTCTGTTCATAATAAGCCCTCTGCCAATCCCAGACCGGAGCTTCACTGTAACGAAAACGTTGACTTTCATTTGACGTCATTAAACGGAAACCTGCTTTCTATCACTAATTTCATACGTTTCCAAGATGTTCACGTACTATTTTATGTCCAATACCATTCAATCTCTGTAATGCATTATATCATAGAACCCTACCTACTCGATGAAGTTCAGTTTTCCCCTTAACCAAGAAAAAAACCTGCTTTTGAGGGCAGGCCTGTGATTTCCTTCATTTAAAACTGATTGCTCTAATTCACTTTGGAGTAAGTGAGCTCAACATTAATCGGAAAACAAGACTCCATCAAAGTTCTCAGGGCCTACACGGATCGTACCGAGCAAGTTGGAACTGATAAATGCAGTGTACGTCAATTGAGGCGTGATAGGCGGATTGAAGTCATCCCCAGAGAAGGTAATAATCTGAGGTGCGAGGACGCTCAAGTTAAACGTAGACGTTGCAGAGTAAATTACGGGGTCTGTTGGCGCAGTTCCTCTGACAATGGTGATCGTTATACCAGCGAGAGCTAATGGGAGTTGCACAGATACGGTACCCTTGAACTGAACCCGTGGGTTTGCTCCAATGCCAGCAGTGGTTATCAAACCAATCTGTCCAAATAACTGAGGCGTGTTAACTACAAGGATTGGTATGGAGATTGATCCTGCCAAACTCGCATTCTGCGAGGTTCTTGCATCAATAAATTGACTCATGAAATCTACCTCCTGTGTGTGGGATAGGATAGTATATGCGAGATTTGATATACGGCATGGACATACATTGAGATGCACAAAAAAGGGCATACCAACAATTCCTTGATGATGATAACAAGTTACCTTTTGGTCCAGCACCTATATGAAGACAGAAAAAAACCCTTGCTCGGCAAGGGTTTCAAGAGTATGGGCCCTACAGGACTCGAACCTGTGACCAATCGGTTATGAGCCGACCGCTCTAACCAACTGAGCTAAGGGCCCTAGACATAATGTATAACGTGCAGATGATGGCTGTGGATCATCCAAGTGAAACTAAATTGCGGGGGCAGGATTTGAACCTGCGGCCTTCGGGTTATGAGCCCGACGAGCTACCGGGCTGCTCCACCCCGCGTCAGTAAGAAATATTAAAACAGCGACTTAATTAATATACACCATACTACCCTAATAAGTCAAGGGGTAATGTCAGGGAATAAAACGTACACCATAACGACCTTTGCGTGAACGATACACTTCGACTTCTGCCGGTTCATTGTGACCATAGATCCATCCGTCCTGTTCCATACGTTTGGCCAGACATCCTGCCTGAAATTTGGTTGCATACAACTTGCTGAAATATACCCAGTGCATACCGCTCGTCCTTTCCGAAGTCGTCATTTATTCCTTCTTTTTGTAGAATACCCCATTTTCATAAAAATAGCCGCCAAAGATTAAAATCTTCAGCGGCTATCCTTATCATGATATGACTACTTCATCAAATCTCATTGGAACGTAGCTTTAGGATCCTTTTTTAATTTCTCCAGCATCTCGTTTCCTTTAGCTGCCCACTCACCAAGTGCTTCTTTTGGTGTCTTTTTGTTCTCTATTACTTGGTTGAAATATTCCATACCTTTTTCATTTACTTGCCATAAGCCTGGGGATTTTTGATACATTTTATCCAGATTGGTATTTGTTGGCGGAATCGGCTTCAGTGCATAGAATGCTTGAATGTTGTAATCCAAGCCATCTTTTGGCTTGATGAAGCTCTTCCGGGATACCATCTCATAGCTGCTACGTGCTTTGATCTTAGCCCAGTCCTCACTGTTCATGTACTTAATCAGTTCCCACGCATCATCCGGGTTCTGAGCCGAACTATTAATCGCCATGAGGTTGCTCAGGTAGATGCTGCCTCCAATTTCAGGAGCTTCCGGGTGAACTGGAGGTGTTACCACATCCCAATCTACTTTCGTAAAGTCTTTCATTTTATCCGCGTTTTTATTGGCATCAATTAATTGATTAATATAGCTGTAATCACCAATAGCCATGGCTGCCTTGCCGCTCAGGAACAGGTCACCCTGTACTGGATCATAACGTCCACTCGGATTTTGATCCTGTGGTTCGTCGCCTTTAGGAATAACTTTGTCAATCGCAAGTTTGCTGATGGTGCTCCACACTTTCTCCCATTGAGGAGAATCTACTGTCATCTTCTCTGCTTTGTCATCAAACGTCTTCAGCTGCAACGCGCTGTAGTACTGCTGCATGGAGTAATAAGGCGAACCACCCTGATATGTCGTGAAGGCGAAACCAAATACGTGATCTTTACCCTCGCCTTTTGTAAGTCGGGTACCCAGATTGAAGATATCGTCCCAAGTCATATTGTCCGTTGGCGGTTCCACACCTGCTTTTTCAAACATGCCCTTGTTATAGAACAAAGCCGAAGATGAGAACGTTGGTGTCAATGCATAGATGCTCTGATCCCCCAGATCTTTGATACCCTCCAGCACACTAGGAACAATGTCAGTGGTATCAAACTTATCTTCTTGCATTAATGGGTCCAGCTGTTTCACCAGATTCTCCTGAATTAATGATTTGACAGTAGAGGTATCCGCCACGATGACGTCAACCGGGTTATCGCCAGTCATAATCTTCTTCAGACTTTCCATCGTATCCGGAACTTCCGGCTGTTCTTCGGTGTTGCCATACCCATACATGCTGCTCTGATCAACGGCAGCTACAATCTCAATGGTTACATTGGGATGGGTCAGCTCAAAAGCATCAGTAAACTGTTGACGGAAATAACTGTCGTCTTGCCCTCCCCACATTGTAGCCACACGTAATACACGTTGCTCTGTATCTTTCGCCTCACTTGCCGTACAGCCAGCAATCAGCGGCAATGCTAGCGTCGCAGTAGCCATGACAGCCAGCACACGTTTTCCCCACAACCTGTTCTTCATTTCCCAATTCCCCCTCATTAATTATCTTGGCGGTGTAATGACAATGCGTTCACCGTCAAATTCCAATGTAGCCCGGTTATCAATGGATAAGGCCTCCAGATACTCTTTTGGCACCTGAAGCCGCCCTGCACGGTCAATAATGACAAATGCTTCGTGAATGTCCGGCATACCCGTCTCGGATAAGCTATGCTCATCGTCCAAATTCGGGTTGCGCTTCACAAACTCAGTACTGGTCAAGCCGTCCCGGATCGCAACGATCCGGTCTACCTTGCCAGCTAGCGTCAAGTCATGGGTAACGATGACAATCGTAACGCCGAGTTCCTTGTTCATTCTTCGGAAAATGTCCATGATTGTATCACATGTCTCGGAATCGACCGAACCGGTTGGTTCATCTGCAAGCAGAATTTTGGGACGATTGGATAAGGAGATCGCAATCGCTACCCTTTGTTGCTCTCCTCCTGACAATTGATGCAATTTGTTATGCATCCGATCCTTAAGGCCTACCCATTCGAGCAACTGTTTCGCGTAAGCACGATCACGCTTGCCTCCCAGAATCATGGGAGTCTCCACATTTTCCAGTGCAGTGAGATAAGGCAGCAAGTTACGACCGTTATTTTGCCAGATAAAACCTACCGTATGACGTTTGTATTCGACCAATTGGGCATCTGTCATCTTGAGCAAATCCCAGTCTCCCACAACGGCCGTACCAGCCGTAGGACGATCAAGCCCGCCCAGAATATTCAGCAGTGTGGATTTACCGCTACCGCTGTTACCGATGATGGCCATCATTTCACCTTGATTGACAGTCAGGTTGAGACCCTGAAGGGCAACGACTTCCACATCGCTGGATTTAAAAATTTTGACAAGTCCTTCGCATTGGATCACGTTTACCTCTCCTCTCCCATTTTGACTGCCTGGTGAACCCGCAATCTGCGAATCTGCCAGAGCAACATCGTTGCACCAATGACCAGCATCACTACGGTGACCCCATACAGTTGCAACATATCTTGCTGTTCAAACACAATCCGGAACGGAGGTACCTGAGCAGATACATTATCCGTCGTTTGCAGGAATGGCAGGAATAAACGACTGGATACCTGACCAATCCCAATACCTAGCAGGATCGATAGCCCCGCTGTGAACACCTGCTCCAGTAGCAGCATACCGCTCAGTTGTGCCCGGGATAAACCCATGGCCCGTAATACACCAAACTGCACAACACGTCCGGACAAATTGAAGAACCAGTACAGCACGTATCCGATCAACGAGATAATAACCGATACCAGGAATCCAAGGCTCAGAATCCCAAATACGCCGCCCCGTGACGGATGTTTGCCCTGAGATACCAATTCGGTACGTACGTCACGCACAGAAGATAACTCGATACCTTCTGCTGCGAGCTTCTCCATTAATGGAGCCACTTTGGCATCCGGTTCCATTTTCAGCCACACCTCATAAGGAATTAGAGGCACCTGATCATAGATATAATCCAGATTCGCCACAAAGAATGGCATCTGATCCGGATACTGGGCTGGCCAGTAAGGAATGATCCCGAAGACTACGAATTCAATCGCCTGTCCCTGCACACCCATGGAGACGAGGTCTCCAGTTTTCAACTTAAATTTGTCAGCAAATTTGGAAGAGATCAATACAGCCCCTTCATATTTACCAAGCAAGTCAAGGTACTTGTAGGGATGTGCCGGGAACAGATCGTTGCGGAACCACGCCACTTGAGCAAAGTCCACATTATCAATTCCGACCAGCATCCCCTGTCCGCCCGATTTACCAGAGACGATAATATTGCCTTTGGTCTGCAGCACTCTTGCTGCATGTTCAACCCCGTCTAATCTGCGGAACACTTCGAATGGAGGTTCGGAGTAGATGACTTTGGATGGCTGCGAAGAACCGCCGCCACCACCACCTGGAGCACCTCCACCGCCGTTGCCTCCGCCGGAACCACCACCAGCAGAACCTCCTCCTCCATTGCCACCACCTTGTTGACCTCCACCCGTACCGCCATTCTGTCCGGAACCACCGGGTTTAACCTCAGGTGTTCCTTCCCACACAGTCTGCATAATCACATCAGATCCATAACGGTACAAGGTACGCTCAGTGGAATTCAGATCAATCGTCCGAGCAGCAGCCGAGTTGTACACCCCAAGTCCCAGTGTCAGTACAAGGAGGATCATCAGCGGATAATATGAAGAAGATGATCGCGATAGCTGTGTTAATGTCAGATACAACGGGACCGGGAGAAACTTGCGACCGATTAACTGAATAAGCTTCAATATCCACGGGAACAAGCGCAGGAAGAATAGTCCAAGCGCAAAAATCGCGAGTGCGGGTACAAAGAACAGAAACGGCTGTACCTGCAGCTGATCAGTTGTCATTCCAGTCTGGAAGGTCAACATCTGACGTTCATAGAACAGGTAGTATCCATATCCAGCCAGACCCAGCAACACAACATCCAGGAACCAGCGTTGCCATACTGGAGCACGGTCTGTCCGTGCTTGCCGCCGTTTGGCAGATACAATGGTTGCCCGTGCATAGGTTATCGCAGGGATAAGTGATGCGATGATCGCAACAAGGACCGCTGCTACGCCCAGGAGAATAGCTTCTTTTGATACACCGATCGGAATAGATTTTCGATCTACGAACGAGAGAAAGCCACTTGCTGAACCGATACTCTTGGCCATAAACCAACCGAGCAACGGCCCAATAACCAGTGCAATAGCGCCCAGAAATATGCCTTCAAGCAGGTAGAGAGAGAAGATCTGCCGAGCTGAAGCTCCACGGCTGCGCAATACCGCAATATCACTCTCTTGCTTTTGTAATGACTGTCTGGCATTCATCGCAATAAAATAAAAGACCATCGCAATCATTGGTGCTGCCAAGGTAAACAACATCGTCTGCAGTTGCAGACTCTGACTGCGGAACTGCTTAAGCAGATCACCAAAGGTGATGTCCACTTTTGTATCTTTCAGCCGCTGGTACAGATCGATATCCAGCCTTTCCAGCATGGAAGTCAGACCTGATAACTGGCTGGTTTGAATTTCTTTCAGATCAAAGGCATAATACCAACGTGAATTTTGAAGTGGAATCCCTTTTTCCTTCAGTAAAACATCATTAAAAACCGATTCATCCACATAAAGTCCATTCATCATGCCGTCAAATCCTTGTACCCAGTAAGGGCTGTTCGGATCATCTGCCTTGAAGGAACCCGTAATCTTCACACGTAATGTGATATCAAGACCGCTATACACCGGATATTCCAGAATATCACCGATATGCAGGTCGTTACGGTACATACCCTCTTCCAACATGACTGCCTCGATCGTGTCATCTTTGACCTGGTTTCCAGGTTTCACCCCGGCAGAGTAATTCACCTGTGCATCCAGCCCACTCATCGTACCCAGACTCATACTGCGCGCCCTGCTGGCATCCACTTTGGTTGGATCTTCCGGGCTCACCTCTGTGCTGCGAATAGATCTTGAATTCACATACGTATGAAAAGGAAACCCGATGTCGCGAGGAACATCCTCACGAATATAACGATCTACTTCATCCAGACCCCGTGTGTCTGTCTTCACGCCACCGGGTGCCTGATAACTCATAAGCAACGAACCGGCTGGCAACCCTTCACTGTTATCCTGCAGCGTTTGCGCGACGACCCGTTTCAACGCACCATCGGCATACATTGGAATACTGACGGTGAACGCTACCGCCACAATCAATCCGATCAGTGTGCTGAAGGTCATCCAGCGCGTGTTCCACATTTTGCGGAACAGCAGCCGAAGCAATGGCAGCCCCATTAGCGTCCCACTACTTTCTGGCCTACGGTCAGACCTTTCAAAATCTCAACATCTGTCGATGTCTGCTGACCAACTTCAACGTCCACTTCACGCTTGCTGCCATCACTCTCCACCACTTGCACATACGTTCTTGAACCGATGGAGCGTAAAGCGGATACAGGAATCACAATTGCGTTCTCGGTACGCTGCGTTACAATCGAGACCGATAGTGGTGTACCGCGTTCGACGCCTTTTGGCATTTTTGCAAGTGTAACGATAACATACTTATCCAGCGTTTCCTTGGTTGGAGGCGTACCGCCTTCACCCGTCCCTTCGCCACTGCCACTTCCCGATGCTTCCGCGATAGGCATAACTTTAATTTTGCCAGAGACTTTACCAGCTCCATTAATATCTACTTCTGCCTTCATACCCGCGGAGAACTTCTCCAGATCTTCCTTGGCAAAGGTAGCTGCCACAACCAGATTGGATGTATCCGCAATCGTAGCAATCGGATCATACGCTTTCACGGCTGCACCCTTCTCTACCTGCACAGCAATAACGGTACCGCCAAACGGAGCTGTCAACGTGGCTTTGCCCAGTTGTTCCTCCAGATCAGCGAGTTCCTGGCGCAGTTCTTCAAACGCAATCGTTGATTCTTCGAACTCTACCGGGTCCATCTCATCCTTCTTGCGGAGTGTTTCCTTCATTTGAACTTCGGATTTGCGAATAGCCAGTTTCTTGCCACGGATCTCCTTCTCCACACTCTCCACATCGAGGACAGCAAGAAGTTGACCCTTCTTCACTTTATCCCCTGGTTTAACATTTAACTCTTTGATATGCATGCCATCAAGCGTGAAGTACACCTTCTCTTCCCGCTGACTCATCATTTTTCCACTGCCACTTACTTTTTTCTCCAACGTTTCCGTCCGGACTTCATATTCCGGTTTCTTGGAGATCGTTGGTGGTGTAATAGGCGGAAGTACTTCTTCCTCTGTTTCTGACGGCAGCAATGAGCAGCCGGACATCGTTGCAACCATTATCGCACCAAGTACAATAAGTGCTGCGCGTTTCCCCCTTTTCGGAGCGGCCCCTTTACTTGATAAATCTGCCGTCCGCCATTTCATAAACATGGTCCGCAACCTCCAAAATTGTAGGATCGTGTGTAGTCATACATATTGTTACTTGTTCTACTTCAATAATATTGCGGAATACGGCCATGACCTGAGCGCCCATCTTGGAATCCAGTTCCGCTGTAGGCTCATCCGCAAGCAACAATCTGGGTCTATGGGCAATGGCCTTGGCTATAGCCACCCGCTGTTGTTCTCCCCCGGACATCTCGAATGGACGGTGCTTCACCCGTTTGGATAGTCCAACCAGATCCAGACAGTGACCAACCCTGTCCTTCCATTCCGCTCGCGGAACGTCCGCCATGCGCAGCGACAGTTCTACATTTTCCCAAGCAGATAATAAGGGCATGAGTGCATATGCCTGAAAAATAAAACCGATCTCTTTGCGCCGCAAAGCGGTCCGCCTCCGGTCTCCCCAATCCTGAAGAGGCTGGCCAGAGAACAGAATGTCTCCACTTGAAGGCTGATCCAGTCCACCGAGCATATTCAGCAGTGTTGTTTTGCCTGAGCCCGATCGCCCCTTCAGCATGACCAGTTGTTGCGGATTCACTTCCATATCAATGCCTTTGAGCACATGGATAATGCGACTGCCTGTCTGGAAACTGCGATGCACGTTACGCACCTCCAGTACAGGTCCATCATATGGAGGCAGCATATCCTTCTTTGGTTTGATCTTCTTCTGGGGTTCATCAACGGTGGTGATAGCAGCTGCAGCCACTTCATCCGAAGCGATTTCACTTTCAGATAAAGATACTTCACTTGTCGGGTGCGCTGATTCACCTATGTATGTATTTTCTCCCGACTCCGTCGATGCCTCCAACGGTGTTTCCCCCTGTTGATGTTCATCGCCTGACTGGCTCTTGGCAGGTCTTTTTCTGAGAAATAAATTCTTCATGCCAGCAATCACGCTCATCCTTTCTTGATATCCCGATCATTTCTTCAAAAAACCTAAAATTAGAAATCTGTTCCAACCTACACTGAATTATAAACGACCGATCCCAACTAAAAGTTACAAGCTTTTTACAACGGTAGAGTGAAAAAGTTAATATTTTGATGAACAAACAAAAAAAGCACCCCAAAGTGCGGGATGCCTCTTGCATATTCGATGGTTTTGCCGATATGACGGCAATCATTACAATTTTGATACCGTTCATTCATGAACATTTTTTCGAGGTATCAATTAAATTATTTACCAAATGAAGAAGGATCTTCACGCCATGATTTTAGCAATTCAAAATCGCTTTCCTGAATCGTTCCCTGAGCCAAAGCCACATCCATCAGAGCCGTATAATTGGACAACGTCTGAAGTGGAATTCCAGCATCTTCGAATGCTTTAACACCTTTATCCAGCTGGTAGCTGAAAATGGCAAGCACGGCCAACGGTGTTGCGCCTGCTACACGTACGGCTTCGGCTGCTTTGATCGAGCTTCCACCTGTAGAGATCAGATCTTCGATGACAACCACTTTCTGTCCTTCGGTAATCAAACCTTCGATCAGGTTCTCCTTGCCGTGTCCTTTCGCTTTATCACGAATGTAGGCCATCGGCAGATCCAGCTTCTGAGCCACCCAGGCAGCATGCGGGATACCCGCGGTTGCCGTACCTGCAATGACTTCTGCATCCGGGTATTGGTTACGAATGATCGTTGCAAAGGCTTCAGCGATATCATTACGAATCTCGGGATAGGACATCGTTAAACGGTTATCGCAGTATATTGGTGATTTGATGCCGGATGTCCATGTAAATGGCTGTTGCGGACGTAACGCCACGGCTTTAATTTTCAACAGTTGGGAAGCAATATGATTCGGAATCTCATTCAGTTCGATCATGCGTTCAACATCTCCTTCAAAATGGTTTCTGCCGCTTCACGCGGATTGGAAGCGCCTGTAATGGGTCTGCCTACAACAATGTAATGACTTCCTCTGGCAATGGCTTCACCCGGCGTCAAGACTCGTGTCTGATCTCCCAGACCACTACCCGCTGGACGAATTCCTGGTGTAACGGTGTGAAAAGCACTGCCACACGCTGCCCGAATTGCGGGTACTTCCAGTGGAGAAGCAACAACCCCATCGAGTCCGGCCTCTTGGGCTAGTCCTGCATAACGGACCACAGCAGCTTCCACACTTCCCGGGATGCCAATCTCGTTATTCATCGTTTCCAGACTTGTACTGGTGAGTTGGGTGACTGCAATGATCTCAGGCTTGCTAAGGGAAGGATCGGCAGCGATTGCTGCCTCAGCACCTTCACGTGCAGCACGCATCATGAGGGCTCCACCCGCTGCATGAACATTGAACATGTCTACCCCAAGACGTGTGATACTTTCAGCACCGCCACGAACGGTGTTGGGAATGTCATGCATTTTCACATCCAGAAAAACGGAGTAACCTTTGGATTTTAGCTCCCGAATAAAGTCCGGTCCTGCTGCGTAGAACAGCTGCATGCCCACCTTCAGATAACAGGGAATGCCTTCAAGAGCTTGTACCAATGCTTTCGCTTCTTCCGCTCCAGGATAATCCAGTGCCACCATCAGACGGCCAGCCATTTCATTGAAACTCGCTTGATTCATCACCAGCGCTCCCCTCCACTTGCTCATTTTTTCCGTTTTTGCCCGATATAAAGGACATCCCGCCAGCTCGCAGGCTGACTGATGTCCTTCATCAGAGACTTATTTATTTTACAAAGACAGGCATTGCTTCTGAGGAGAAGTTGATCGTTTGCAGCATGATCAGCAGCGCACGAATCGTATCCAGTGAAGTCATACATACAATGCCGTTTTCTACCGCTTCACGACGAATTCGGAATCCGTCACGCTGCGGTGTTTTGCCTTTGGTGAGTGTGTTGAAGACAAAGTTCGCTTCGCCGCTGCGAATCATATCCAGAATGTTCGGCGAACCTTCACTTAATTTGTTCACAGTCGTTACCGGAATGTTCGCTGCTTCAAGCGCAGCTGCTGTTCCACCGGTAGCCATGATTTTGTAACCCAGTCTGTAGAAACCTTCGAGCAAAGGAACCGCTTCGTCCTTGTCTTTGTCTGCTACAGTCACAACAATCGCTCCGGTTGCCGGAATTTTCATTCCTGCGCCGATCAGGCCTTTGAACAACGCTTTGGCGTAATTCGGGTCACGACCCATAACCTCACCTGTGGATTTCATCTCAGGTCCGAGGGTTGGTTCTACACGACGCAGCTTCGCGAAGGAGAAGACCGGAACTTTGACAGATACATGATCCGATTCAGGCCACAGCCCGTCAACATAACCAAGATCTTTTAGTTTCACACCCAGAATGGCTTGTGTTGCCAAGTTCGCCATCGGAATGTTGGTTACTTTGCTAAGGAATGGTACAGTACGGGATGAACGCGGGTTCACCTCGATAATGTACACTTGGCCATCATGGATAACAAACTGGATGTTGACCAGACCAACCGTTTTAAGTTCTTTCGCAATTTTGATTGTAATCTCTACAATTTTCTCTTTCAAATCCTGGGACAGGTGTTGAGGAGGATATACCGCGATGGAGTCACCAGAGTGAACCCCTGCACGCTCGATATGTTCCATGATTCCCGGAATCAATACCGTTTCACCATCACAGATGGCGTCAACCTCAACTTCTTTACCCATCATGTAACGGTCGATCAGGACCGGATGCTCTGGATTGATTTTAACCGCCTGTTCCATGTATGTCAGCAATTCAGCATCGGAGTATACAATCTCCATCGCACGACCGCCGAGTACATAGGAAGGACGAACCAGTACCGGGTAGCCCAGACTTTGAGCTGTTTCTACCGCATCATCAACGGAAATGACCGTTTTACCTTTTGGCTGTGCAATCTCCAGACGGGAGAGCAGACGTTCGAACTTCTTGCGATCCTCCGCCTCATCGATGCTTTCCAGATCCGTTCCGAGAATGGTTACACCTGCATTACGCAGTGGTGCTGCCAGGTTAATGGCCGTTTGACCACCGAACTGTACGATAACCCCTACTGGTTTCTCCTGTTCAATCACGTTCATGACATCTTCGAAGAAGAGCGGTTCAAAGTACAGGCGATCGGATGTATTAAAGTCCGTAGACACCGTCTCCGGGTTATTGTTGATAATGACTGCTTCATAGCCTGCTTTTTGCAATGCCCATACTGCGTGTACAGTAGAGTAGTCGAACTCGATCCCTTGACCGATCCGGATTGGTCCTGAACCCAGTACCACAACTTTTTGCTTGTCGGAAGGGATCACTTCATTCTCTGTCTCGTAAGTTGAGTAGTAATATGGCGTTGTGGCTTCGAACTCAGCCGCACATGTATCTACCATTTTGTACACTGGGCGCAGGTTCTCTGCTTCCCGACGAGTTCTAACTTCCGCTTCAGTTGTTAATGTGCCTCCTGGTTGACCTTGCGCACGCAGTTCAGCAATGGCACGGTCTGTGAATCCAAGGCGTTTCGCTTGATACAGAATGTCGGAAGACAATTCGGATTCTTCGCGAATGCGATCTTCGAATGCGATCAGACCTTCGATTTTGTCCAGGAACCACCAGTCAATCTTGGTCAAATCCTGTAGCTGTTGCAACGTATAACCTCTGCGGAATGCTTCGGCAATCAGGAAGATACGCTCATCATCTGCTTTGATCAGACGCTCGTTCAGGGTAGCTTCGTCCAGCGTTTCGGCATCCTTCAGGTAGAGGCGATGTACGCCAATTTCCAGGGAACGAACTGCTTTGTGGATCGACTCTTCGAATGTCCGGCCAATCGCCATTACTTCGCCTGTTGCTTTCATCTGAGTTCCCAGTTTACGGTTCGCCGAGATGAACTTGTCGAACGGCCAGCGTGGGATTTTGCTCACGATATAATCCAGCGTAGGCTCGAAGCAAGCATACGTTTGGCCTGTTACCGGGTTCACGATTTCATCCAACGTGTAACCCATGGCAATTTTGGCAGCCATTTTTGCAATCGGATAACCCGTTGCTTTGGAAGCCAGAGCCGATGAACGGCTTACCCGTGGATTTACTTCGATAACATAGTATTGGAAGCTGTGTGGGTCCAGTGCAAACTGTACGTTACATCCACCCTCGATGTTCAGGGCACGGATGATTTTCAGGGAAGCTGAACGCAGCATTTGATATTCACGGTCCGACAGGGTTTGGCTTGGTGCTACAACGATACTGTCGCCTGTATGAACACCTACCGGGTCGAAGTTTTCCATGTTGCAGACAACGATACAGTTATCGTTTTTGTCCCGCATAACCTCATATTCGACTTCTTTCATGCCTGCAATGCTCTTCTCGACCAGACATTGCCCAATTGGGCTGTAACGAATTCCCGCTACCACAGTCTCGCGCAGCTCTTCTTCGTTCGCACAGATCCCGCCGCCTGTTCCGCCCAGCGTATAGGCTGGACGCACGATGATTGGATAACCAATCTCATTTGCAAATTCAAGTGATTCTTCAAGTGTTGTTACGATCACACTCTCAGGTACAGGCTGTTCCAATTCACGCATCAGGTCACGGAACAGATCACGATCTTCCGCTTTCTCGATGGATGTCAGTTGCGTTCCGAGCAATTTCACATTTTCACGTTCCAGCACGCCTGCACGTGCCAGTTCTACCGCCATGTTCAGACCTGTCTGACCACCCAGTGTTGGCAGCAAGCCGTCTGGACGCTCTTGACGAATGATTTGGGTTACAAAATCCAGGGTGATTGGCTCAATGTATACTTTGTCAGCCATGTTTGTATCTGTCATAATGGTCGCCGGGTTGCTGTTAATGAGTACAACTTCCACGCCTTCTTCTTTCAGAGCCTGGCAAGCTTGTGTACCGGCATAGTCGAACTCGGCCGCTTGACCGATGACGATTGGACCGGAACCAATCACCAGGATTTTTTTGAGATCTTTGTTAATCGGCATGTTATTGTGCTCCTTTCACTGCGGCTGCCAATACGGCTTGACGCGGCTTTTGCGGGTTAGTGATCTTGTGCTCGCGAATCATCTCGATGAAGCGGTCGAACAGATAGCTGTTGTCATAAGGACCCGGGGCTGCTTCAGGGTGATATTGAACCGAGAATGCCGGGAATGATTTATGTTTCAGACCTTCAATGGTCTTATCGTTATTGTTGATATGTGTAACTTCCAGATCTGTACTCTTCACAGACTCTTCGTTTACGGTAAATCCGTGGTTCTGGGATGTGATGAAGCAACGTCCGCTCTCCAGTTCTTTCACCGGGTGGTTTCCTCCGCGATGTCCAAACTTAAGTTTTTCGGTGTCTGCTCCTGCCGCAAGTGCGAACAACTGGTGACCCAGGCAGATACCGAAGATCGGGTATTCGCCAAGCAGTTCACTGATCATCTTAACTGCATGAGGTACGTCTTTCGGGTCCCCAGGGCCGTTGGACAGTTGAATGCCGTCCGGGTTCAAGCGACGAATCTCGTCTGCTGTTACATCGTGTGGAACAACAACAACGTCACAGTTACGTTTGCTGAGTTCGCGCAAGATTCCTGTTTTAGCACCATAATCCACGAGCACAATACGCTCAGCCGTTCCCGGGCTGTTATAGACATGTTCTGTAGAAGTCATTGGCACCTGGTTACGCAGTTCGGCAATGGTGGTGTCTCCCATCATCTCCAGCAGTTCTTCCACAGGCTTCGATCCTGTTGTGAGAATTCCCTTCATTGTGCCGTGGTGACGAATCCGGCGAGTCAACATGCGTGTATCAATTTCGCTGATTCCTACGATGCCGTATTCCTTGAGCAGATTGTCTACGCTATATTCCGCACGCCAGTTGCTTGGCGTTGGCTCATGACGACGCACAACGAAACCGTGTACGTATGGACGAATCGACTCAAAGTCATCACGCGTAATGCCGTAGTTTCCGATCAGCGGATACGTCATGGTTACGATTTGACCGCAATAGGAAGGATCCGAAAGCACCTCTTGATAGCCTGTAATTCCCGTATTAAAAACGACCTCACCTGTCGTTTCACCTTCAGCACCAAATGCTTTCCCGGTGAACAGTGTGCCGTCTTCCAACAATAATCTTGCCTGTGCCTGCATCCCATTTCACTCCTCTGTGTTTATCAACGTTGAATGGCATTTGGGTTGAACATGGGGGACGTTACGATTGTGCGGCTCCGCGTACAGAAAACCCTTTGATCGCTGTTATCCCCGGATTACTTTGATCCCATTCTTCAAATGGAGTAATCCGGTGATAAAGGCGAACGCTTTGCTTCTTCGGGTTCTTTCTGCCCACTCCGCAGTTACGTTGGTGTCCAAGTTCAAAATCATGACATTCAACTTTGCTTTGTTTCGTATGTTAGACTCTCGGCATGATTTGCCTCGAGTTAGTTGAAAAGATGTTACTGATTTAAAGAGTTAAAGATATAGAGTTACTAATTTATTAATTTGCTGAGTTACCGTTTTACTGTTGTACCGTGTTATGCCACACGCTTTTGCCATCCACCCAAGTTTGTACGGCCCAGCCTTTCAGCTTCCAGCCTGTGAATGGTGTGTTTCTTCCTTTGGTGGCAAACGTTGCAGGATCAACCGCTTTTTCCTCGTTCAAGTCAATCATCGTGATATCGGCTGGTGCTCCCTCTTCCAGTTTGCCTGTATCCAGTCGGAATACACGTGCCGGATCAGCAGTCATACGTTTCACCAGGAAGTCCAAGCTCCACAGTCCTGTTTCCACAAACTTGGTGTACAGCAGCGGGAAGGCTGTTTCGAATCCAACGATTCCGAAAGGTGCCAGCTCCATGCCTTTGGCTTTCTCTTCTTCACTGTGTGGCGCGTGATCAGTTACGATCATATCCAGCGTGCCGTCCAGCAAACCTTCGATACAAGCCTGCACATCGCGTGGTGAGCGCAACGGCGGGTTCATCTTCCAGTTGGCGTCCATGCCCGGGATATCTTCATCCGACAACACCAGATGGTGCGGACATACCTCAGCAGTTACTTTAATGCCGATGGACTTCGCTAGACGAATCAGACGAACCGATTGCTCTGTACTTACGTGACAGACATGGTAGTGAACTCCTGTTGCTTCTGCGAGCAAGATATCACGGCCAACGTGGATGGCTTCGGATTCATTTGGAATCCCTTTGATGCCGTGGCGCTTCGAAAACTCACCTTCCGTCACATATCCACCAACAACCAGTGAGTCATCTTCACAGTGAGCGATCACTGGCATATCCATGCTTGCCGCAAGGCTCATGGCATCTTTCATCATTTGAGCGTTTTGTACGCCTACACCGTCATCTGTGAATCCAATAGCGCCTGCTTCCTTTAATGCGGCAAAATCGGTAAGTTCACGACCCAGTTCGTTTTTTGTAATGGCTGCATAAGGCAACACTTTAACCAGATCAGCTTCTTTGGCCTTATCCAATACCAGCTTCACAACTTCCGCTGTATCTGTTACTGGTCTTGTGTTCGGCATGCAAGCAATTGTTGTAAAACCACCTTGTGCTGCTGAACGGGCACCTGTCTCGATCGTCTCTTTGTGTTCGAATCCAGGTTCACGCAGATGCACGTGCATATCGATCAATCCCGGAATGACCAGTTTGCCTGATGCGTCTGTCACACTTTGCGCTGACTTTTCGGCATCCAGTACCGCTTGGTCTTCCAGACCAACGATCTTTTTAATTTTACCTTCATCTATAATGATGGTTTTCCGTTCAAGTTCCCCTTTTTGGTTCAAGACGTTCGCGTTTTTTATAATCTGTAGCATAATTGCCCTCCGCTTCGGTTCTGTCCGGCTTACCAGGCAAGCCGGATGATTTTCTTTATCGTGTACTCTCTTATTGCTCTATAAGAACTACCGTACCGTCAGCCTATGACCCACAGCCAGACCCTGTTACAGTTTCATCGCACGTTCCATAACCGCCATGCGGATTGGAACGCCGTTTGCCATCTGCGGGAAGATCCGCGATGCTTCACTCTCCACAACCGCGTCATCTACCTCGACATTGCGATTCACAGGAGCAGGGTGCATGATAATGGTGCTTGGTTTTAGGCGTGATGCCCGTTCTTCCGTCAATCCGTAGTGTTCGCGATAATCCTCAGCTGAAGTAATTAAGCCATGTTGATGACGTTCCAGTTGAACACGGAGCATCATGACCACATCTGCATCCAGCGCTTCTTCAAGACCGACATAAGGAGCATGCTCTGCGAGTTCCGGTGCCTGCATCGTTTGCGGAGCACAGAAGCGTACATCTGCACCAAACTTTTGCAGTGCCCACAGATTGGAACGAGCTACACGGCTATGCAGGATGTCACCAATGATGGAAACACGCAAGCCTTTCAGTTCGCCAAATGCTTTCCTCATCGTGTAGAGATCCAGCAACGCCTGTGTGGGATGCTCATTGTTGCCGTCTCCGGCGTTCACGAGTGGTACATTCACTTTCTGAGCCAGTTGTTGCAGAACGCCTGCCGGTTTCAACCGGATCACGCCTGCATCTATGCCCATCGACTCAAGTGTTCGTACCGTATCGTAGATGGACTCTCCTTTTTCCACACTGGATGCGGCTGCCGTAAAGTTCAGCACTTGTGCACCCAGGCGTTTCTCTGCCATTTCGAAGGAGAAGCGGGTACGTGTGCTGTTCTCGAAGAACATGTTCGCAACAAAGCGTGATTCCAGTACAGGAGCCAGTTTCTCTTTCTGTGCTTCCCAGTGAGCCGCTCTGTTCAGAATGGACTCGATTTCTCCTCGACTAAGTTCCTTCAGTCCAAGCAAGCTTCGGTCTCTCAATGCTGTCTGTGTAATCATTATGCTTGCTCCCCCCGGTTCTGAGTGATTTTGACTTCGTCCTGTCCGTCCGTTTCCATGAGTGCAACTTCGATCTCCTCTGATTTGGAAGTCGGCACATTCTTGCCGATAAAATCAGGTCGAATTGGAAGTTCCCGGTGTCCGCGGTCTGCGAGTACAGCCAGCTGAATGTTCTGCGGTCTTCCACAGTCCATCAAGGCATCCATCGCTGCGCGAATCGTCCGTCCGGTATAGAGCACATCATCGAACAAAATCACTTTTTTGTTATGGATCGAAAGTGATTCAGGTGTCATAATCAACATTTCCTTGCGATTCGCTTTATTTTCGTCCAAGCGGTCATCGCGGTAAGGAGTCACATCCAGTTCTCCCCAGGGGACTTTGGCGCCTTCGATTTCTTCAATCTTGGCGGCAATCCGTTCTGCGAGGTAAACCCCGCGTGTGCGGATACCGACCAACACACAATCGTCGATTCCTTTGTTTTTCTCCAATATCTCATGGGCAATCCGTGTTAGTGCGCGGCGGATCGCCGTCTCATCCATAATGACATGTGTCTCTGTGCTCATGCGTTCAGCCTCCTCAGGATTTCCCTTCAGCATCATGGCCCCGTGACGAGGAGAAAAAAAAAGACTCCTTGCCGTGTTTATTGGCAAGGAGTCTCCGAACTTCAGACCGCTCTGAAGAAAGTTTACTCTCGGGGATGCATCGCTTCATTTGCCGCAGCAAAAAAACGATGTATCGTTCACGTTACCTTGCCAGTCTCACGGGACTGATTTAAAGGTGCTATTCATGTCGTTCATATTGCATGACCTCACAGGGTTCTGTAATCAATATGTCCGTTTGTCTTCATGAATTATGACAGAAAGACAACCCCCTGTCAACACCTCACCATCGCAGGTGAAAACCCTCTGCTACGTTCTTCTTAGAATCAGCAGTTAGGCTGAAAAACATCCATGCACAATACATCTCATTGGTTATTCATAATTATACAACATTTCTGCATATTTATCCATAGGCAAATGAGAAATTTGATATAACCAAAATAAACCTCTGACTATACTTAAGTAGAGACAAAACACTTCTTTTGAGAACAAACGGTGAGTTTCGTTTTACGCAATATATGAAGGCTCTGAATTAGTACCAAGTGAAATGGGTACAGTTTATAAACATGAACCCATTCATAGATGCTGCAATAATGCCGATATACATAAGATTCACAAATATGCGACATAGAAATAAGATACGCCCTACATTTATGTACATTTAGGAGGAAGTCATGCGTCACATTTGGCACGTTTACAAAACAGACTGGTTACATATTCTGAAGGTTCCCACAGGTATATTTCTAATTGTGGCTATTATTCTACTTCCCGGGGTGTATGACTGGGTCAACGTGAAGTCCGTATGGGACCCGTACAGTAATACCCAGGGGATCAAAATTGCAGTGACAAGCGAGGACGCGGGTGCGACTGTTGAAGGAACCAATATTAATATCGGAGACGAACTGGTATCCAGCCTCAAAAACAACGAAAAGCTGGGCTGGACTTTTGTAGATCGAGCTGAGGCTAGTCGGGGGGTACAAACAGGAGAATATTATGCCAGCCTGCTCATTCCCGGAGACTTTTCGTCCAAAATTACAGGTATCGTTGACGGAAAGCTGGAACGCCCAGAGGTAATCTATACCGTTAATGAAAAGGTGAATGCCATTGCTCCTAAAATCACAGGCTCTGGTGTATCTGCCATAACAACACAAATCAATGAAAATTTCACTGAAGCCGTCAGTGAGGCAGTTCTAACCAAGTTGAATGAAGCCGGGGTTGAGATTAATTCCCAGCTTCCAACATTACGCAAAATGGAGAATGGCATTTTTACATTGGAGAAAAATCTTCCGGCTATTCAAGCCGCAGGTCAAAAGGTTCTGGAAGTAGAAAAAGCCATGCCCGAGATTGTAAAAGATGCTCAAAAGATCGTTGAAATCGAGAAAAAACTGCCTGAAATCAATGAAGCAGCACAGTATGTGCTCAAGGTGCAGGAGTATTGGCCACAAATTAATGATGCGGCTTCCGAGGTGCTGGATATTCAAGGGCGGATACCGGATTTACAAAAAGCGGTAGAACGCATTCGAGAAGTGGATGAAAACTTTGGTCAGGTATCAGATGTCATCCAAACGGCGCTGGATAAAACCAACAAAGCTCTGTCTATCGTAACGGCCGCAGAACAAGATCTGGACAAAGTATCACAAATCGCTGGCAACGGGATTGAGCTTGCAGAGGGATTAGATCAGTTCGTGGATTCCAGTGAAGAAGCGTTCCAGACAATTAGCCCGGCGATCCACCAAAATCTGCTGCTGGTGCAGCAGATTACTAACGCTGCAGGAGACGTATTTGCACAATTGCAAAATTCGGATCTTAATAACCTTCCTACAGTAGAAGATCTCGACCGGATTGCTTCACGTTTAGGGATTGCGGTAAAACTCGTCGACAGCATGGCAGAACTACTGGGCAAAATAGACAACTTGCTTCCAAGCCATCCACTTGCCGATAAAATTACACAACTGAACTCCCTTTCAGATAAACTTCAGTTGCAAATCCGCTTGGCTGGCATCATGAGTGATGCCATGCGTCGTAATACAACTCCACCGACAGAAGTCATCGCTCAGTTAAATGCTCTCTCGAAGGACATTAGCAGCGGGATTGGCAATATCTTAAACACCTATGAAAGTGAAATATCGCCTGCACTTGCAGCTGGTGCGGATAAACTCAGGTCTATCCTCTCCACTTCATCAGAAACTCTACAAGGAGCAAAGGATCGTATTCCGGATATTGCTGACATTCTGGCATCAGCCAAAGAAGGGATTATGTTCGGGCAGACCGAGTTGACAAAAATCCAGAGCGAACTGCCTCAAGTACAATCTAAGATCCATGAGGTATCAGAGACACTCGCGAACAAAAGTGAAGGTTTTATCCAAGCTTTGAACACCGTGTCTTCATTAATTCGAAACGATCTGCCCAAGCTGGGAAACAAACTGAACGAAGCCGCTAATTTTGTTCGTAATGATCTGCCTAATGCCGAGAAACAGATAGGCAAGGCATCCGATTTTGTCCAGAACCAGCTTCCGGAGGTCGAAAAAGGAGTACATCGTGTTGCCACGCTGGTACGTGATGATCTGCCAGCATTAGAAAGTGCCATCAGCAAGGCTGCGGACAAGCTCAGGGAAGTCGAAGGTAATAACCAATTTGCCGAACTTGCCAAACTTTTGCGTGGCGATATCGAAGAAGAAAGTGCTTTCCTTGCAAGTCCGGTGCAAATTAAGGAACAACAGCTTTACCCAATTCCGAATTATGGATCGGCTATGTCACCATTTTATGGCGTGCTGTCCTTGTGGGTTGGCTCAACACTGCTGATCTCCCTGCTTCGTGCTGAAGCCGAAAATCCGGATGGCAAGTTCCGGGGATATGAGTTGTATCTTGGACGTCTTGCTACTTTTCTAACCATTGGATTGCTCCAAGCGGTATGCGTCACCTTGGGAAATATATTAATCCTGGGTGCTTATGTCGCAGATAAACTGTGGTTTGTCCTGTTTGCCATGCTGGTGAGTGCCGTATTTGTCACCATCACGTACACCCTGCTGTCCGTTTTTGGAAATATCGGAAAAGGGATCGCCATTATCTTCATGGTGTTCCAGTTCTCCAGCTCCGGCGGTACGTTCCCAATCAGCATGACATCACCCTTTTTCCAGGCATTAAATCCGTTCATGCCCTTCACGTATGCGATCAGTCTGCTACGTGAGTCGGTCGGCGGCATATTGTGGTCTACTGCCATCAAGGATATTCTGTGGTTGTGCATGTTCATCGCACTGAGTCTCATTGTTGCTCTCGCTTTGAAACGCCCACTCAGCAATCTCACCAAACGTTCAGCCGAGAATGCCAAGAAGACCAAAATTATTGCTTAACTCATTAGCTGGATACTAAATAAGATAAGGCCATTGGACTTTCCATCCAATGGCCTTATCTTATTTCCTTATATGAATCGATACATTTTGATTAATTCACTGAGCGTTCCTGTTCCAACTGATTATAGGATTGTTTGATTGTTGTTAATGTTTCTACATGGCGATAGATGTTGTTACTTGCCGTAACGATAACACATAACATGATCAAGCCTATAACCACTTTTTTCCCCAATCCCGGACGAAGGCTGATGACAAAACCTCCACCCAACAGGAAGAACGCAAACAGATAATGCCCCGCATACAGGTACATATCATATTGAAATACAGCCAGACCAAAGCCCACGACTACATGAAGCAAAAAGGCAAACAGAATATATGGCACAAGGGTCCACACTTCTCGTTCACGAATTCCTTTAATGAAGCCCATGAATGCCAGTAGTAAAATAAAGATACCTGTCATCTGCACATAGATTGGATTGTAACGGGATAGATCCGTAACAAAGGCTGCCATGCCCGGGTCCAGTAAATGCATCTTCGGTGTCAGCATCGGATTAATGGTTAGCATGTTCAATGCTCTCCAATGAACAGCGAACTGGAATGGCGTTGCATAGCTGGTTCCACCATTTTGAATGCCCAACAGCCAGTTACTAACCCAGCTGCGGCCTCCAAAGGCAACATACTGAATACCAGTTAATACGACGATGATCAGAACCGCCAGTGCCATGATGCCGATGTATTTTTTCAGATTCGCCTTATTGCGCCATACGTTCATATTGAAGAATGTGGCCGCAGCAAATGGTACGATATTAGTCGAGGTTAGTCCAAAGTTAATCGACGCAAGCAATGCATTGGGTACATAACGTACGTCCTGACGCTCACGAGTATACTGCATGTAAACTACAGAGAGAAGGATAACGAACTGTACATACGGATACGAGTCCGGAATCAACGCAGTATACATCAGGTAGGAACTGAAACCAAACAGTAAGGCCAACAGCAACGGTACGATGGTCTGTTTATCTTCTTTTTGACTCAGGAACAGATAGGCCAGCACCACCGAACCGGCATTTATCATCGATTGCAAGATTAGAAAGAACCAGTTACCTCCCAGCAGTTTCGCTACAGCCGCAAGGGTGACTGCCAGAAAGGAAATCAGCGGATGGATCACGGAAGAACTGTTGTCCCCATAATACATTGAAGGATCAAAGTTGAATAAATTGATTGGAAACAGCGTTGTATTAAATGGGGTATACTTCCCAAGCAGTTCTGCATTATTTTCAATGTACAGAACATACGAGCCGTTCATTAAACCATAGAACAGAGCAAATCCTGCAAACAGGTAAAAGGCTGTCCAGTTGGCTCTGCGATTATAAAATAAGTAATCTAAAAAGTTCATGCTTTCATTTCACATCCTGATTAATTAAGTTCTAGAACACCAATAAACATAGCCCGCCCATAATACATGCCACACCTATCCAGTGTAAAGGGCCCACTGTCTCTTTAAATACCAACATCGCAATGATGATAGTCCACACATATGTTAATGCGTTCGCAGGCAACACTACGGTTAATGGAAGAAACTTCAGCAATACAATATTCAGCAACGCACCCGTTCCGTAGAATCCAAGTCCCATGAGTACATGCAGACGATTGCGACTGGATGCATAAGCTTTCAGTCCGGCCCCGCCCAGTGCACCACACAACGTCATGACAATTAATACGGCAACCATCCAGCTATCGATCAACACTGGTTAATGTCACCCCGATTCCAAGCAACACAACTGCTGCCAGCTTCTGCACCGTAATTTCTTCCCCAAGCAAAAAATATCCATAGATTAAGGCAAATACGTAGCTGGCACACATCAGAGGATAAGCAACAGAGAGTTTTTCCAGAGCAAAAGCTTTAATCATCAAAATCGCTCCAAGTCCATAACAAAGAAAACCAACACCCAGGTAGATCCACTCGGTTAGTCCCCATTTCCAGAACAATTGACCCGTTGCTGTCAGAAATGCGGAGACGAGCATCAACCATTTACCGGTATGACGCGATTTTATTTCCCCCACGTTAATGCCTCCATGTCCGGAACACGCTTGTTAATAAAGTATCGTTGACTCACTAGCTGCATGACTGGAAGGTCGGATAAGGAGTCCGAGTAGGAACATGACTGGTCATAATCAATTACCATATTTTTCTCACTCAGATAAGCCTGAATTCGGCGTACCTTCTCTTCCCCTTTGCAATTGCTGCCATCAATTCTGCATGTGTAACCATTCTCATGTCGGACAAGTTCAGTTCCAATGACATGATCCACCCAAGGAAAGTTTTTAAAGTATTTCATATAGGCATGCGGAGATGCGGTTACCAGCAAGACATGATAGCCTGCTTCTTTACGATGTTGCATCTCTACACTGGCCTCGGCAAAAATGGATGTACGCAAGTGGGTATCAAAGAAATGTTCGAGATCTTTTTCAGACATACGCTCAATTTCTTGAAAGTAGGATCGTTTGACTTGTTCAACCGTCATGAAGCCTGCCTTGAATAACACGGTATGTAATGCAATGACAGGTAATCTCCATACCTGCCACGGGTAACGGCGAACACCGTAATGCACAAATTGAAACATGGAATCACTGCGTATGATCGTTTTATCAATATCAAAAATTGCGACTTTCGTGCTTTTCACCCTGATCCCCCTCAGCCTTTATTCAAAGATTGCAAAGATTGTAACAACACTTATCACATACAACATAACCGTAATTAATATGGGCTTGTCCTCAAACAGCACACGATCGGGCGAACCTCCCTGGTTCTTCATGTGGATCAGATACAGGTAACGGAACATGCCGTAAATGACTAATGGAATCGTCCACATGAGATGAATGGTTCGATCTGAAGTGAATGTGAACAGGGAATAACTGATAATCGTAGCTGTCGTCACAATCGTATTGAATTGATCCAGTAACGTAATGGAGTAGTTATCCAAAACCTTACGATGTGATCCCGTATTCCCCTCAAGCAACGTAAGTTCATTTCTGCGTTTGCCAATGGCCAGAAATAACGACAACAGCATTGTACAGATCAAAAACCACGGTGTGAACGGCACATGGATCAACACACCACCTGCAATGGCACGAAGTACAAACCCGGCTGCAATGGTCATCATATCCAGAATAACGAGATGTTTCAGCACAAATGAATACGATACATTCAACAGGAAATAGACGATACATAACACCCCGAATATAGGGTTCATCATGAAGGCCGTTCCTACGGAAAGGATTAATAGAATAATGCCAAACAACAAAGCATGACTCGGATTCACCTGCCCAGAAGCCATAGGACGATACTTTTTCACCGGATGCTGTCGATCCCTGTCCTGGTCTACAAAGTCATTTAAAATATACACACAGCCTGCAACAAGGCTAAATAGAATAAAACCGAGCAACGTCGCAAGAATGGTTTCAGCCCGTATCTCCTCAAAAGAGAATAGTAACGCAGCAAATAACAGCAGATTTTTAGTCCACTGTTTGGGTCTTAACAATCTGAATAATCCTGACACTGTACTGCCTGTTCCTGTAGCCGGTGAAGACACCGTACTTGTTCGTGATGATAACAATTATAATAACTCCCTTCAAAAACAACTTCTGTATATAACAAATAACGTAAAGATCTAATCATATGTTGCTTGTATAATTTTGTAAAGGGAGTAAATGAAAAAAATCTAATATGGGCATAAAAAAGAGACCGTTTCCGGTCTCTTCGTTAGTACGTGATTTAATTATTGGGTAATACGATTAAAATTCGAATTGTACGTCGCTCAGACGACGTTTGATCTCAGCAATAACACGTTTCTCTTCCTCTTCACCCTTCGCCTCAAAGGTTACGGAGAAACGAACAAAGTTACCAGCATCATCCCAAGGTACGGATGAGATCAGTTTCTCACGGATCAGGAATTGGGAGAAATCTTCGCCGGATTCGAAGCGACGTCCGCCAACCACACCTTTTGGTGCTTCAACATACAGGAAGAATGAACCTTTAGGTTTTTCAGCCTGGAAGCCCAGTTCATTCAATGCGGCAACGAGCATGTCGTGACGACGGGAATATTTCTCTGCAATTTTTTCCGTAATTTCAGGGTGATTCAATCCATAAGCAGCAGCCTTTTGAATCGCGATGAACTGACCGGAGTCATTGTTGTCCTTCACGTCGCTGAATGCTTTGACTACAAGTGGGTTACCCGCTACAAATCCGATCCTCCAACCCGTCATGTTGTAGGACTTGGATAAAGAGTGCAGCTCTACGCCGACATCCTTCGCTCCAGGTACCGACAGGAAGCTGAACGGTTTTTTGCCATCATACGTCAATGCTGCATATGGAGCATCATGTACAACCACAACATTGTATTTCTTAGCCCATTCAACGACTTCAGTGAAGAACTCCACCGTCGCGCTTGCGCCTGTTGGGTTGTTCGGATAGTTCAGGTAGAGCAACTTGGCACGTTTTGCGATGTCTTCCGGAATCGCCGTCAGATCAGGCAGGAAGTTGTTCTCTTTCGTCAATTGGATATTGAACACTTCTCCACCCAGATACTTCGTATGTGTACCCATAACCGGGTAACCTGGAACGGTCATGATGGTCACATCACCCGGATTGATGAAGCATGAAGGCATCATCGCTAAAGCCGGTTTGGAACCAATGGAGTGTACGATTTCAGTATCTGCATCGATACCTTCTACGTTGAATACGTTTTTCAGGTAAGAAGCAGCAGCAGCTTTGAATTCAGGAATACCATTGTCGGCATAACCACGGTTCTCAGGTCTGGAAGCTTCTTCTGCAAGTGCAGCTACAATGCCTGCATCAGCCATTTCGTCCGGTTCACCTACACCAAGGTCAATCAGTTCCACATCGGGAAAATCTTTTTTGGCCGAAGCTTTGGCACGTTTGATTTTCTCGAATTTATAAATGTTCGTGTCTTTACCATAGTTGGAGCCACCGATACGGTCGGCAAAATTAGTCTGAATGTAAGTTTCTTGATATTTATCGATACTCATAACGTTGTTCATCTCCTCATTTGACGCAAATTTCTACACTTTAATATGAAGCATTTGCGTGATCAAAGCCATGGACAAAGTATCCGAACATTTGTACTTTCTTGGAGCTGTTAACGACTGCGTAGCGAGGCAAGCACGTCTTCCATATCTTGCGGAATCGGAGCTGAAAATTCAAGGTATTCTCCCGTTGTTGGATGCACAAATCCAAGAATAGCCGCATGAAGAGCCTGTCCTTGCATTTTGATGCCTTTATTCCGTCCATAAGTTGGATCTCCTACAAGCGGATGACCAATAAATTTCATGTGAACCCGAATCTGGTGAGTACGTCCTGTCTCCAGTTTCAATTCCAACAAGGTGTAATCATTAATCCGCTCTCTAACGGTAAAATGCGTAACGGCATGTTTACTGTTACGTTCTGTGACCGTATACATTTTGCGGTCATTGGTATCTCGTCCAATCGGTGCATCAATAGTCCCTTGATCATGGTTAAGATGACCATGAACGAGCGCAATATACCGTCTATTCACCGTATGGTCCTTCAACTGAGCAGCCAGTGATGCATGAGCACGATCGTTTTTGGCAGCCATGATCAGGCCGGATGTATCCTTATCGATACGATGCACAATACCCGGGCGCAACTCTCCATTAATACCCGAGAGGTCTTTGCAGTGATGCATAAGTGAATTAACGAGGGTACCAGACGTATGTCCTGGTGCCGGATGCACCACAAGACCACGCTGTTTGTTAATCACGATCAGGTCGCTGTCTTCATATACCACTTCCAGCGGGATATCTTCGGCAACGATCTCAACGGCAGCCGGTTCAGGAATCTGTAGTTCAATCAGATCACCTTCGGATAACTTGGCATTGGCTTTGACTACAGCACCATTTACCGTAACCATTCCGTCTCCGATCCACAATTGAACTTGGGAGCGAGATACGTTATCCACGGCTTCCGTAATATATTTGTCAATTCGTTCTTTTTTATGTTCAGCGGCAACGGTCCATTCCATACGTTCATTGCCATTCATTAGTTCTTCGTCGTTAATCTGTTCCTTATTCGGATTACTCATGATGTTCATTCCCTTCAATCTTCGCGGCTGCTTTTTCGCGCCGTCCTTCAAGCAATGTCTCCACTATGATCAACGCTACACCGATGCAGATTGCCGAATCGGCGATGTTAAAAATGGGAAACGTATAACTTCCAAAATTAAGTTGTACAAAATCTACAACTTCTCCGGTCAATGCCCGGTCAAGGAAGTTGCCAATTGCTCCACCAAGCACCAAACTAAGCGCCACAGGCAGCAATTTGTGCGGGGTATCTTTTACCTTTTGCAAATACCAAATCAAGGCAACAACCACAATCAACGTAACCACGATAAAGAACCAACGCTGGTCTTGCAGAATGCCAAAAGCTGCTCCTGAGTTACGATGTGATGTGATGACAAAGAAATTGCCGATGACCGGAATTTCTTCTCTGAGTTCCATCCGGGTTGCAATCAGATACTTGGTTCCCTGATCCAATAAAAATACGATAAAAGCGAGGATATAATACACCACGTTTGTTTGTCACTCCGTTCTTGTCTTTTCCAAACGATACCAGGCTTACGCCAGACTTGTTTATTGTAGCACAGCTGTTTGGAAATCGTCCACGACGCGCTATATCAGCAATGCTTATGGCAAAAACGATAACATTTCCCTTCTGTAATCTTGCCCATAATGGCACATCCTACAATAGAGTCAAAATCCGGATTCCAGCATGAAAGCAGAAAGGGGAAAATCATGTCACATTTTACTAACGAACAACTGCAATTTTTACGTTCCCAACTGATGTCCGATAAGCGCGATATTGAACATAGACTTTCGGAAAACGAGCATTATGGCCTTGGAGATTCCCTTAAACTACAGACAGGTGAATTATCACCAATTGACAACCATCCTGGAGACATAGCCACGGAAGTGTATGAACGTGAGAAAGATATTTCCCTGCTGGAACATGATGAATTCCAATTGGAACGAATCGATTCTGCACTGCACTCCATCGAAGAAGGGCATTACGGTACATGTGCGGTCTGCCAGCAACCCATCCCTTATGAACGCATGGAAGCTGTTCCCTACACCAAATACTGCAAAAAACATCAACCGGAAACCGTTGTCTCCGAAAACCGTCCTGTAGAGGAAGAATTCCTTGCCCCGGCATTTGGTCGAACCAGTCTGGACGAGCGTGATGATCAAAATGGCTTCGATGGTGAAGACACGTGGCAGATTGTTGAAAGCTGGGGCACATCGAACTCTCCAGCCATGGCTGAAGGACGCGATATCGACAGCTATGATGTTATGGCGATTGAAGCAACCGATGAAGTGGAAGGCTGCGTTGAAGCGTACGAAAGCTTTGTTGCCACGGACATCTATGGTCATGACGTCTCCATCGTGCGCAATCGGCAATATCGCCAGTACCTGGAGAACCGTGAGGGCGAGGGTCTGTTAGAACCGGACATGGAGACGGATGACATTTACTAAATGCACTTTGATATCCTTCACCTTTGATCGCTTAGTAGGTGTTCATATCAAGCTGACGCTGGACAATGCGCACAATATCAGCGATGTAGTCTCCAACAATGGGAAGATTGAGCGCCCCAAGTAGCTGCAAAACGTAAATAATCGTTGCTGCAAAAAAGGTAAATCCAATCGCAATCCCCACACCTCGTGCGGCTCCAGACAACAGGTTAAGTCCGATCAATTTCCATGGTCTGTTCAGCAATTCTGTGTATTGCGCTATTCGTGAACGTTCCAGTTCATTCGCCAGACGGTTCGTCAGGGTATGTAACTCTTCAATTTTGTCATGGGAACTCGGATTATCTGATGTTGATTGTTGTGAAGTGGATACGGTTTGCTTATCATGTTCGCTCATGTTTTGGTCAGTTCCTTTGATCAATATAGATTGGCTGCACTATAGAATCATTGCCTTTTTGCTTAAAAAACAAACGAGCCCAGATACAGGGAATATGTCCCTGCCTCTGCGGCTCGTTGGTTTATACTCTATATTCTGTCCTAATTGAATGGGACATGCTTCGAATTACGCTTCGATGTAAATACCGATCGATTTGCCTCCAGCTTCAACGCGTTCCATAGACTCATTCGAACCAAATGTCACTTCGGTTACGAGAACATTTTCACGCAATACATCATCAAACGCCTGAATAGCTTCCTGAAGGGATGCATCCACATCCAGTGTCAAACGTACTCTTTTCTCAATCGGCAAGTCCAGTCGTTTCCGGGTATCCTGCACAGCACGAACCACTTCACGGACCCAGCCTTCCTGTTCCAATGCTGGCGTGATTTCGGTATTGAGTGCAACCGTCAGACCGTAACCTGATGCTGAAGCAAAACCTGATTTGGCCTGTTTATCAACCAATAATTCTTCGCTCGTCACTTGCAGCTCTTCGCCTTCCGGTGAAACGATGTTCAGCACACCCTCCGAAACCACTTTACGCGTCTCATCGGCCGACATTCCCTTGAAGAAGTTTTGCAAGAATCCTACGTTTTTACCGTATTTCTTACCTGCAACTTTCAGGTTCAGCTTCAATGTAAAGTCAACGAATTCCGCATCATTATGCTCCGTACGAATTCCTTTTACATTGATCTCTTCCTTGATGATCTCTTCATAACTTGCCAGGTCAAACCCTTTATCGAGAGAAACGATCAATTCGGACAGTGGCTGACGTGTCTTGATGCCTGTTTCGTTACGAACGTTACGGGCAAGTTCAACCACGCGGCGAGCCGTCTCCATATCCTGTTCCAGTCCTGCATCAATTAGCGCTTCATTAGCTACCGGATAGTCTTCCATGTGCACACTCTCACCTGTTGCAAGGTTCAGATAGATGTCTTCTGCCAGCATCGGTGTGAACGGAGCAACCAACTTCGCAGTAGTCACCAGTACTTCAGTCAATGTACGGTAAGCGTCCAGTTTATCGTCTGTCAGGCCACTTCCCCAGAAACGGTCACGGGAACGACGGATATACCAGTTACTCAACTCATCAACAAATGCTTCAATCGCTTTGGAAGAGTTCAGATAGTCGTTAACCAGCAACGCTTTTTCTACAACCAGGATCAGGCTGTTCAGTCTCGACAGAATCCAGCGATCCAGCTTGTGTGCGGACAGTTGGAACGGGTGCTCCTGTGGATCAAATCCATCAATGGTAGCATAAAGCGTCAGGAATGCATGGGTGTTAACCAGCGTATCCACCATTTTGGATTTTGCTTCGCCTACGATACCTTTGGAGAAACGTTTGCTGTTCCACGGTGCACTGTCAGACAACAAAGCCCAGCGGAATGCATCTGTACCGTATTCTTCAATCACTTCCCAAGGATCAATAACGTTACCTTTGGATTTGGACATCTTCTGTCCGTTCTCGTCAAGAACGTGTCCTGTAGCCATAACCGCTTTGTAAGGCGCTTTGCCTGTCAAAAGGGTAGAAACCGCCAGCAAGCTGTAGAACCAGCCACGTGTCTGGTCAATCCCTTCACAGATCATATCTGCAGGATACTGTTGTTCGAATATTTCTTTATTTTCAAATGGATAATGTTGCTGGGCAAACGGCATGGAGCCGCTGTCGAACCAGACATCGATCACTTCCGGTGTACGTTTCATTTCATATTTGCCACAAGAGCTCATGACTTTAACGTCATCCACATACGGTTTATGCAATTCAAGATTCTCAGGCACATCACCTACCGCACGGGCACGCAATTCTGCAATGCTGTGTGGAGCAAATTGTTCGCCAGTCTCCTCGCACACCCAGATGTTCAGCGGAGTTCCCCAATAGCGATCACGGCTGATATTCCAATCCACCAGATCCTCAAGGAATTTCCCGAAGCGACCTTCACGAACGTGACCTGGGTACCAATCCACTTCACTGTTGTTGGCAATCACTTGGTCCTTGATGGCTGTTGTTTGGATAAACCAACTGTCCATTGCATAGTACAGAAGCGGTGTATCACAACGCCAGCAGAATGGATAGCTGTGCTCATATTTTTCTTTGCTGAACAAACGTCCATTTTCAGACAGATATCGCACGATATCAATATCACAATCCTTCACGAAACGTCCGGCAAAGTCAGTAACCTCAGCAACAAATTTACCTTCCAAGTCCACCATGTTCACAAAGCTGATTCCATTCTCACGGCATACACGGTAGTCATCTTCACCATGGGCAGGAGCCATGTGTACGATTCCCGTACCACTTGCATCCGTTACAAAGCCTGCACCCAGAATGATGTTGGCTTTCTCAGCCTGTACGTAGTTGAACGGAGGATCATACGTTTTGCCAACCAGATCGGCACCTTTCAGTGCACCGATGATCTCATACTCACCCTTGGTATCTTTCATCACTTTCTCAACCAGATTGGTTGCCATGATGTACACTTCATCACCTTGACGAACACGGGAGTAGTCCATATCCGGATTCACGGCAAGTGCAACATGTGAAGGCAGCGTCCAAGGTGTTGTTGTCCAAGCCAGTACAAATTCTCCGCTGTCATTCAGTTTGAATTTCGCTGTAGCGCTCAGGTCTTTGACGTCTTTGTACCCTTGTGCAACTTCATGGGAACTCAGTGTTGTCTGGCAAGATGGGCAATACGGACTCACACGGTGACCACGATACAACAGGCCTTTCTCATGGATCGTCGCCAGGATATTCCATACACTCTCGATGTAGTTGTTATCAAGGGTAATATACGGGTTATCCATATCCGTCCAATATCCGATACCTTCTGTCAGATCACGCCATTGTTGCTCGTACTCGAATACGCTCGCTTTACATTCGTTAATGAATTTCTCCACGCCGTAATCTTCGATTTCCCACTTGTGGGAGATACCAAGCTTCTTCTGTACACCCAGTTCTACAGGCAGACCATGTGTATCCCAGCCTGCTTTACGCACAACACGGTAACCCTTCATCGTGTTATAACGACCAACAAAGTCCTTGATTACACGTCCAAGCACGTGACCGATATGCGGTTTTCCGTTCGCTGTAGGTGGCCCTTCATAGAATACGAAGTTTGGCTTGCCCTCCCGGTTTTCGATGGATCTTTTGAATGTATTCTCCGTTTTCCATTTATCCAACACGCGTAATTCTCTGGCACGTGCCTTCTCTTTGACGTCAACTCGTTGCATGATGATTATCTTCCCTTTCTTTGGTTGGATTGTGGACCGTCCACAAAAAGCGTTTCAATCCCCCTAAATCCCCCTTGCCAAGGGGGACCCCATAGGCGCTCCGCCCTCTGGACACCCGGAATGGGTTGTCGTTGGGAATCCCGTGGCGTGCTTATGGGCGAGGGTTTATGTGCGTGGTGGCGGCCATTTTGCGGCTGTTCCCTGCGTGAACGCCGCATGGCCTTACCGCGAAACCCGTGTGCCGGGTGCTTCGCTCTCCCGGCAGGCGGCTCTCTCCCTGAGGTCCCTGCGGGCCTCATGAACGTTCGCCTTGGCGAAACCCGTGTGCCGGGTGCTTCGCTTTCCCGGCGGTTGGCTCTCTCCTTGAGGCACCTTTGGGCCTCATGGACGTTCGCCTTAGCGAACCCGTGTGCCGGGCGCTTCGCTCCCCCGGCAGGCGGCTCTCTCCTTGAGGTCCCTGCGGGCCTCAAGGAGAGAGCCTTTTTTGGACACAAAAAAGCCCCGTCCCTGGAAAGGGACGAGGCTATACTCGCGTTACCACCCTAATTCTGTTCATCACAAACCACATCCAGACAAGCCTGGGTATGCTCTGTCATCAACAGCGCTTATGCCCCGCTATACTACTGCAGGGTGCCGTTATAACGTACGGCTTACGGTTCGGCTTACCCACGGCAATCAAGATCACCGCTTCAGCGTCACTTCTCCGGGGAGATATTCGGCTATAACTCATCCATTGGTTTGCACCAACCACCAACTCTCTGAGGGATGAGATCATAACGTACTGAACCCGTCATGGAATCACTATTCATTATGAATATAGTTATAGCCTCTTTGCAGACAAAAGTCAACCAGGAGAGAGACTAATAAATTTCTTTCATCTCCCGCTCACGGTCACGCACTTCCTGCTCCCGGCTCTCCAGCACTTCCCAACCATCCTGAGTCAACAGTTCAAGCTGCGCTTCAACAAGCGTGCGGAAACGGGCACGATAAATCGATGCCTGCTTTTTCAGTTCTTCCACTTCCAAAGCAATTTTACGCGATTTTCCCAGCGATTCGTTCACGATCCGGTCTGCATTTTTCTCTGCTTCCTTCACGATCAACTGCGCTTCTTTCTTCGCATTGTTTTTCACATCATCAGCAGCTTCCTGCGCAATGATGATCGTTTTGCTAAGTGTCTCTTCAATCGTGGCAAAATGATCCAGCTTTTCCTGAACGGACAGCAACTGATTGCTCAGCTCTTTGTTCTCGCGAATGACGCCTTCGTAATCTTTGATGACTTGATCCAGGAATTCATTGACTTCATCCTCGTCATACCCGCGCAAACGTCGGGAAAATTCCTTGTTGTGTATGTCCAGCGGCGTTAATGGCATGCTGTCCACCTCCTGTTAAAGTTCCTTCCCGTCCAGAGAAGGTTTGCAGCACATGGGTACCACCCAAGGGGCCGTATCGTTGATGCCTATAAACTTGGCAAGGTATACGGAATGCAGGATCAGAATTGCATCCTCCAACGTTCATGTAAAGCTTTGACTTAATGTATATCGGATACACCGCGTATTTTCTACACCTTTATGATAAACATTTCGACAAGAAAGCGGATTTTCCTGCAACAGACTCAGGCAAATTTGCCGATTTTCACTCGGCAGCGCCCTTTTTTGGTCATCCCATCCTGTTCCATAACCTTGAAACGGCCAAATCCCTGAATGGATACGACATCACCCGCTTTTAGCGATTTGGAGGGATCTTCCTCAACTTTCCAGTTCACACGGCAGCGACCAGCTTTGATCGGCACCAGCACTTTACTGCGACTAAGCCGATACACATCTGCACAGATTCCATCCAAACGAAGCGAAGCGACCGTAATGTCCATCGTCTCCAGTTTACTCTCTGACCATCGCATCTGATCCAAAGGAAGTAACTCTGTAAACACATGTAACCGATGCACCTGATTCAGTTGAAGCGATAAAAAAGCGCCGGTTTCCGCCGCCACCACTGTATGGCAACCGTCCTCCAGCACTTGGATATCCCCGATCTTTCCACGTTTCATCCCAAGCCCGAGCAGGGAACCCATATAGTCCCCATGCTCCAGCTCCGAGATTTTCTGATCATCAGACGTGATACTGAGCACCTGCATTCCCATATCCTCATCATCCAGATACATATAATCAGGTGCAACCAGCGCACGCTTGCGTTCAGCAGCCTCGTAACCACCATCCAGACGAATCTGAACGTCGTTACGACGATTGGCAAGAGTCTGTAAGATAAAAACCTGTCTTGGGTCAAGGAAGTCAGTTAGCTTCATGTCATGATACTTGCCTGCCCGCTCAACCCAATCCGAAGCCTTATCTACAAAATCCCGCTCATCATGGCTAAAATGTTCGTAAATTTCACCGCTCATCTATATCACCCTACCCTAATAGTCCGTGTTCAAAAAGACCGGTTTTCAGTACCGAGAAGATGGGATAAAGCTAGAAATGGAGTAGCGGAGCGTAGAGAAAACTACGTGAGCAACCACAATGTTTCCGAAGGAAACATACTTCGTAAGCCTCCCACTTATTTCGGCTGAATGCCATATTCGATGCTGACGATGCCACTAGGCATCCTTCGTAATCAAAAGCGGACTTTTTGAACAACCTCTAATATACAAAATACCGAAGTATGGAGATCAGCCCATTAAGCGCGAGTTGCAGAACGATCAGCGCCACAATTGGGGAAATATCCAGCACACCGAACAAAGGGGGGATAAATCGACGGAATGGTCTTAGATATGGCTCCACTAATTTGCCCAGCCATTCACCGATGAAGCTTTCCCGCGCATTGGGAAGCCAAGACATCAATATGTAGACAATGACCATGTAAAAGTAAATCTGGTATAACGTGTACAACACGCTTTCAATCTGATACAAAAGTGGCTCACCTCATTCTGTTATAATCTTGCTCGCTGTCAGCCAGTATTTCCGTAATTGAGCCCTGAATTTCAACCGTATCTGGCGTACAGAGAAAAATGTTTCCGCCGATTTTGGAAATACCGCCACCCAATGCATATACCGTGCCACTCAAAAAATCAATAACGCGCAGCGCTTGGTCCTGGCGAATTCGTTGCAAGTTCACCACAACGGTACGATGCGAACGCAGATGGTCGGCAATTTCCTGTGCCTCGTCATAAGAACGCGGTTCATACAGGACAACTTTAACATTTTTCTGGGAATGAATGCTCACCACATTATTCCCCCTTTGGTTTCTACGTTTATCGAGACTGGAGGTTTCAGCTTCCTGATGTTCAGACTCATTTTCCTCCTGTGCTGCCATCCGTTCACGTTCCACAATCTCTTCCTCTTCCTGAAGTCCGAGGAAATTCATAAATTTATTCATTACGCCCATCGTGAACCCTCCTCTTTTCCTACGAGAATCGATCCTAGCCGTACCCAGGTTGCCCCTTCTTCAATGGCCACTTCAAAATCATTGGACATCCCCATCGACAGCTCAGTCAATGGCTCTGCTGTAAGGGCTTGTCCATTCAATTGATCTCTCAGCTCACGCAACCCACGAAATACGGGACGTGTCAGCTCCGGATCTTCCTCGTGAGGTGCCATGGTCATCAGGCCAACGACCCTGAGATTGTTGAACGAACGAATATCACGCAAAAAAGAACTTGCCTGTTCAGGCTGTAAGCCATACTTGCTCTCTTCACCCGAAATATTCACCTGCAAAAACGTTTCCACTTGGATGCCAAGTGAAGCTGCTTTTTTATCCAACTCCTTCGCCAATGACAAACGATCCAGTGAATGTATGTAACGAAACTTGCCAATCACGTCTTTCACCTTGTTTGTCTGCAAATGACCGATAAAGTGCCAGGTACCCTGTTGACCAAAAGCTTCCCATTTGGCCTGTGCATCCTGCCACCGGTTTTCTCCAATATGCTCAAGACCATGATTCAGCACCAATCCCGTTGTTTCAAGTGAGACATATTTCGTGACCGCAATCACATTCACATCATCACGATGACGGTTACTGCGCCGACATGCATCCTCGATCTTCTGATTTACTTGTTGTATACGCTCCTCCAATGACACAGAGGGTCACCTCTCTTCCAGCCCAATCCAGCTCGCCATCCGCCCTGTAACACCATTTTCCTTCCGATAGGAGAAAAATAGTTCAGGCTGACAACTTGTACACCATGTTGTACATTCGATATGATCCGGCATTATTCCTGCTTTCATCATAATGTGTCGATTACATTCTTTCAAGTTTAACATCGTTTTACCGTTATTCACGGCTCGATATGCTCGTTTAGAAGCAGAATCCTCGTATTTATCATTAACCGGGGAATCATCAAACCAAACCCGTACATGCTGCATGACCGCCTCATCCACTTCATAACAGCAATCCCCAATCGACGGACCGATTGCAGCTCGAATGTCCTGCCTACGGCTGCCATACTCCCGTTCCATCGTCTCCACCATGGATACAGCGATACCCGCGACTGTGCCTTTCCAGCCAGCATGAGCAAGACCTACCGCCTGCTGCACAGGGTCATAGAAATAAAGCGGAACACAGTCTGCGTAGAAAGAAGTCAGCAGCACACCAGGCACATTCGTGACCAATCCATCCGTATCCTGCAACGCAGATTGACGATCAAGTAATCCTCTGCTCCGATCTTCAGCGGTAATTACTGCGACATGTTTGCCATGCACCTGCTCTCCACAGGTCCAAGCTTCTGCTGCAAAACCAAGCTTCTCGGTTACAAGCCTGCGGTTGTTAAGTACAACTTCAGGGTCATCCCCCACATGATAAGCACAATTGAGCGTGGCATACGGAACTTTTCCGACTCCACCATGCCTCGTCGTAAACCCGACTGACAGCTGTTCAAATTGCTGTCTCCAGGGCTCAACATATAATAATAACGGATCAGGACCGAAATCTGAATTTGGGTTCTTGGTCCGTTCAAGTAATTTTTTATCCAATACAAAGGGTTCCATTATCTCACCTCACCACTTCCAGTGTACCAAATGAGCCACATTCTGTCTCATTTATATCGTTCGACGCTGATTACGTTCCGACCGTTCAATGCGTTCCACACGCTCTGTCCGGTTATGCTGCTGTTCATCATACAGGCGCGCTTCGCGATCACGCTCGTCATACGTATTTTCCTTCACCTCATCCATCTTTACCAGAATCACATCTGAACCAATCTTCACAATGTTTCTCCAGGGAATCACCAGATCCGTTCCCCCTCCAAAGAGTCCCATAAAACGGCTGTACCCTGGCACTACAATCGCTTCAATTCGTCCCTGCTTCAGATCCAGCTCCAAGTCACTGATCTGACCCAGGCGTTTACCATCCGTAATGTTAATGACATCCTTTGTCTGAAAGTCCGAGATTTTCATGCCTCGTGCCGCTACTTCGCTCGTATTTACTTTCATTCATTTCCGCCCCCTGTTATTCCTCTTCTGCCCGTTCTTCACGCTTCTATACAATATATGTTTCAGGGGCGAAAAATGTCCTGTTTTTCATCGAATGTGGAAACAGTCCATAACAAAAAGACGACCAACGGTATACACTGCCCCGATTGATCGTCCTTCTGCCTTTGCATCGTGTTATGACTTTACATGTTTTTGCATCTGCTGTATCGCTGATTTCTCCAGACGTGATACCTGAGCCTGGGAAATGCCAATTTCATCAGCCACTTCCATCTGGGTTTTCCCTTCGAAAAACCGCATCGACAGAATCATTTTTTCCCGCTGACCAAGACGATGCATCGCTTCACGGAGTGCAATTTCCTCGATCCATGACACATCTTTGTTTCTGTCATCGCTGATCTGATCCATTACATAGATCGGATCTCCACCATCATGATAAATCGGTTCGAAGAGCGAGACCGGGTCCTGAATGGCGTCCAATGCAAAAACAACATCTTCCTTCGGCACATTCAGTACTTCCGCAATTTCGAATATCGTCGGTTCCCGAGAGTTTTTATTCGTCAGGCTGTCACGGACCTGAAGTGCTTTGTAAGCAATGTCCCTCAAGGAGCGAGATACCCGAATCGGGTTATTGTCACGCAGGTATCGACGGATTTCACCGATAATCATCGGCACCGCGTAGGTTGAAAATTTGACATTCTGGGATAAATCAAAATTATCAATGGCTTTCATCAGGCCGATGCAACCAACCTGGAACAGATCATCGACAAACTCCCCCCGATTGTTAAAACGTTGAATGACACTGAGCACAAGACGCAGGTTGCCATTCACTAATTTCTCTCTTGCTGAGCGATCATGGTGTTGCTGAAGGGAATGAAACAATTCCCGCATTTCAGTGTTGGTGAGGACAGGCAATTTTGCGGTGTCCACGCCACAAATCTCGACTTTGTTTCGGGTCATCGTGATTTACCTCCCAAGGAGAAACATTAATGTACATTATCTCCGGGGCAGGCTTTTTTATTCGTACTTGGCACCCTTGCCAGTAATACCCATTCTGACCAATGACGTATTTCAGACCATTTTATTGAACTCCTTGCGAAGTCTTTTAATGATTCTTTTTTCGAGTCGAGAGATGTAGGATTGGGAGATTCCGAGGAGATCGGCTACATCTTTTTGTGTCTTTTCTTCCCCATCCGTCAGGCCAAAACGAAGCTCCATAATCATTCGCTCGCGCTCCGTTAATTTTTCCAGTGCCTTGTGCAGAAGTTTCCGGTCTACCTGCTCTTCAATATTCCGATAGATTGTATCGTTTTCTGTACCCAGTACATCGGATAATAATAGTTCATTTCCATCCCAATCAATGTTAAGCGGTTCATCAAAAGAAACTTCAGTTCGGATCTTACTATTACGTCTCAGGTACATCAAAATTTCATTTTCGATACAACGTGATGCATAGGTTGCCAGTTTGATTTTCTTTTCCGGGTCGAATGTATTAACTGCCTTTATCAGCCCGATGGCTCCAATGGAGACCAAATCCTCAATATTAATTCCTGTGTTTTCAAATTTGCGTGCAATGTACACCACCAGACGCAGGTTGCGCTCAATGAGCATCGCGCGAATGGCCGAGTCTCCCGAGGATAATTTTTGCAGCAAAAATTCTTCCTCTTCCCGTGTCAATGGCGGCGGAAGTGCCTCACTTCCCCCAATATAATAGATCTCTTCGCTTTTGAGTCCCAATAAAAATAACAGACGGTAATATTGCAGCTGCGCCACCAGTTTCCATTTCACAAGCATGTACGTTCCTCCTATACCACATTCAGCGGCTTTTCTGTTGCTCCCGCAGAGAGAGCCGTAGACTGCGCAGAAGCAGCGTCTTGCACAAGTTCAGGATGAATCACGGCCTGGTATTTCCCATCCGACGACAAAACACCTCCATCCAGCCCAATAAGTACCCTTGTCGTCTCATAACATGTTTCCTCCATCGTCACCTTCACCCGGTCCGGCTTCATTGCCAGCATAAACGCAGTCCCTTTGTTAATGCCCCGATAAGGCACTAGCCGCAGTCGATCCTGCCACTGAAAACTTTCCTGATCAAGCTCCAGAATAAGGTTGTCCGGCGCCTCGTCCTTGAGTCTACCCTTCCATGAAGCAGGTAACATGTCTTGCCATAACGAAACCTCCATAACCATGACCGGCATGCGCGATAAGGGATCTGTAAGTTGATTGCCCGTATCCAGAAGGCCTGTACAAGAAATGACTACCTCATCGATGCAGACCTCAACTTTGCCCAAATAGGTCGTCATGCGATCCGTTTTCCGTTTTGAACTCTGCACAGCTTTGAATAAAAACAGGACAGCAAAAAATACGATAAACGTGAACCAGAAAGCAATTTTCAGATCAAATGACATACCGCCAGAAGCCGTGAACCAAATGCCGTTAAACAACTCACCGGAGCTCTGAAGCATGTAATGCACACCCAGAATACCTCCAGCAGCGACAAAATTAATCACATAGAAGGTACCCAGCGTCCTCGCAAAAGCCTGCAGACCTTTAAAACTAAAAGCAATCGTAAGCATGACCAGCGAGAACCCGAACTTGATCAAAAAGGTGAACATAAAATCAAACTCCGGTACAAACATCATGACCACGTATAATGCACCGACAATGGCTGACAGCAACCATCGCCACCAAACCAGCTTTGTCTTGCGCATCCAGGCGGTCATTCCGATGAGTGCACCGTCAATACACAGGTTTGTCAAAAAAATTAGATCCACATAAACAACCAAAGTCTTCACCTGCCTGCGCGCAACATATCGAAATACCGGTACCCGATATCCTGATATTCATGAGCATATTCACAAGTATACGGAGCCCCCTGTTCAAAGTCTGTCTAATCATGGGGGTGTGGTTCCAACTTTTTTTGTCGGAATTGCTCAGGCCCTTTGTTCAGAATTTGTTCATTGCTGTATGCTATGATATCTAAATAAACAGAAAAAACCCGGTCGCTCCATAAGGAGTACCGGGTTTCCAATAAATTGATTTGCGTATTAATCGTTGTTATTATTGCGTGAACGATTGCGTAAAAATGTCGGAATGTCCAGCTGATCATTGCTCGGCTGATTTCCGAAAGGACGCAGGTTCGGCGAACGCGTATCTGTCGTCTCCGCTGTTGCTGGAGCAGGCTTACGTCCTGGTGGTGGTGGAGCAGGTTTATCTTCAAAACCAGTTGCAATAACTGTAACCTTAATCTCCTCTTTCAGGTCTTCGTCAATGATGGCACCAAAGATCATGTTTACTTCCGGGTCGGAAGCAGAAGTTACAATCTCTGCCGCTTCGTTCACTTCATACAGGGACAGATTAACGCCACCCGTAATGTTCATGATTACCCCGCGAGCACCTTCAATAGAAGTTTCAAGCAAAGGACTCATAATGGCTTTCCGTGCTGCTTCTGCGGCACGATTCTCACCAGTTGATTCACCAATCCCCATAAGGGCTGAACCACGTTCGTGCATAATCGTTTTGACGTCAGCAAAGTCAAGGTTGATCAGACCCGGTACAGCGATCAAATCAGAGATACCTTGTACAGCTTGACGAAGTACGTTATCCGCTTGACGGAATGCTTCAAGCATAGGAGTCTTTTTGTCTACGATTTCGAGCAAACGATCATTAGGAATCACGATCAGTGTGTCGACTTTTTCCTTGAGAGCTTCAATACCTTGCTCTGCATGGCTGGAACGCTTGCGTCCTTCAAATGTAAATGGACGAGTTACGACACCAACGGTAAGTGCACCACACTCTTTAGCGATTTCGGCAATAACCGGAGCCGCACCTGTACCTGTACCGCCGCCCATACCGGCTGTAACAAATACCATGTCTGCACCTTTCAACGTGTTCATGATCAGATCTCGGGACTCTTCCGCTGCTTTTTTACCTACATCCGGGTTGGCACCAGCACCAAGACCACGAGTCAATTTATCACCGATTTGCAATTTATGCTCGGATTTCGCCAGGTGTAACGCCTGAGCATCCGTATTTACCGTAATAAATTCAACACCTTGTACACCATTTTCAATCATACGGTTGACTGCATTGCTTCCGCCGCCGCCTACACCGATGACTTTAATTTGAGCCAAGCTCTCCATCTCGAAATCAAATTCCAACATATTATTCCATCTCCCCCTCAATGTGCATGGATGGCCCGTCCAATTTTTGATTTGAACCGAATCAATTTCATATATCGACGAACGAAAGCGTTTATTTTAGTACCGGCGCATTCAGACGGCTTCAAGAATGTATGAAATGGATCCAACCTGTTATATAAATTCGCTGAACATATTCTTCAGCCGCTCGAACAGACCGGGTTTTTGCTCCGATTCCTGTGCCGTATTTGGCTTCGGACGGTTGGTCGGTTTCTTGTTGTTATTATTGTTGTTGTTATTTCCACCGCCGTTATTGATCGAGGGACGAATGCGCAAACTGCGAATTACACTGTGCAATATGCCGACTCCGCTTGTAAACCCAGGGTCACGCACACCAATATAATCCGGAACTGCAACTCGTACCGAAGCAGCAAGCTCATGCTGAGCGACCTGCAGAACCCCCGGCATAGAGACCGTACCTCCCGTTAGTATATAACCTCCAGGAAGCTCGTTGTAACCAAGACGCTTCACTTCTTGGGATATCATCTGGAATATTTCTTGAACCCTAGGTTCAATAATTGCTGCCAGATCCTCCTGTGAAAACTCCTTGTCTACATTACTGCCAATTCGGGTGACTTTGAACATCACATCCGCAGCAGCATCATCCAACCAGGCGCAGCCATATTTCAGTTTCACCTTCTCTGCCTGATCCGTTAACGTGCGTAAGCCATAGGCGATATCATTTGTTACGAATTCCCCACCTATAGGCAACGTTGATGTTGCAACAAGACTGTCTTCTTCAAAAATGGCGATGGTTGTTGCACCTGCTCCAATATCAACAAGCACTGAACCCATCGTTTTTTCATCTTTGGACAAAGCCAGTTGACCCGCTCCAAGCGACATGAGAACCAGATCGCTTACTTTCAGACCCGCTTTTTCCACGCAGCGCAAAAGATTATGTATCGCGGTTTTTGCACCCGTAATGATCGTTGCTTCAACTTCCAGACGAACACCAATCATACCACGGGGGTCCTGTATGCCCTCCAAGCCATCTACAACATATTGCTTGGCGACAACATCAATAATTTCCCGTTCCGGCGGAACTGCAATGACTTCGGCTGCTTTCAACACCCGTTCCATGTCTTCTTCTCCGATTTCACGATCCTCGTTAGACACAGCCACGACGCCGTGACTGCTCATCAGTCCGATATGATTTCCCGAGATTCCAACATACACTTCGGATATTTGAATACCTACCATACGTTCTGCATGATCCACTGCGTTGCGAATCGACTGCACCGTCTGATCGATATCTACGATTACACCTTTGCGAATTCCCTCCGAGTCGGCAGATCCAACTCCTATAATATTAAAGGTTCCATTATTCATTTCCCCAATAATAGCGCGAATTTTGGATGTACCGATGTCCAAACTAACAATGATGTCATTGTTGCTCAAGTCTGTGGCACCTCCTGACTCCAATAGTAAATTACGTTCGAATTTAAACACTCTTAAAACATATTCAACACACTTCAGGCTTTCCCTCTTTTTTCTACAATGTTTTTGGGTGTCAAAATCTGGTTGCCAGACATAAAACATTGAAGAAAAAAGAAGGAGGCAACTCATGTGCCATAAGTTCAAGTGTATCATTTTTTCTTCATCTCAGAAAGAACAAGTTTCATTGCTCTGACGGGGTCAAACCCCGACCTGCCTAGGCTTTCATATTCAGTCCAGCCTCATCATGGCAAAGATCAGGGGGTTGCTCCTAGTTCAGCATCATCTTCCGGGTCATCCGGGATGAAAGGGACATAGGTATCTGCCTCAAGCATGGTGATTTTCCCAGGCCGTTCGGTCTCAATCACCTGATTCAGATACTCCACTTTATCCGATAAAAGAGAGACGGTTGTAATCACTTCAAACTGTGATTTGGTATACATCCGAATCTGATCCGGAAATGAAGGCGTTGGATTCGGAATAATTTCCGAAATATCCGTCGTCAATTCATTCGGAATTTTAGCCAGTGTCTGGCTCAGTTTGGCTTTGAGTGGATCATCAGCCTTCCATTGGGTCAATATGGGCTTCTCCACAGCAACACCAATTGTTGCCGGAACCGTCAAGCTTGTCCCACTGGCTAATATCGCTTTTAACGTACCGTCAGAACCAAGCTCATAAGCAACCGTGGCATATTCCTGAACCTTGATATGGATGATACCCGGAAATTGCTTGTCCACGGTAACGGTGGAGATCGCCTTGATGGTCTTGAGACGCTCAATAACCTCGGCAGTACTTGTCCCAAAAAATTGTTCGCCTTCTTTCAGCCCGCTTTTCTCCAGCAGTTCTGAAGTTGCTGTATATACATTACCCGTAATTTCAATTGCCGAAATCCGACTCATGGAAGAACGAAAGAATAATACAGCGAGCAATACAATAAATAATAATAAGAGAATAATTACAATTTTGCGGCTTGTGTTTCCTTTTGGCCGATTCTTCTTCAGAACCGGAATTTGACTTTTAGGCATAAGTAGCGCTCCACAAAGCCTCAGGTCCCCTCCCTTCAAGAAGGGGACTCCAAGGACGTTAATTGGCAAAATCCAACTGTTTCGAAACGGACGACTGTCGCTCAACCGATGCTCCAAGACTTTGGAATAACTTCTCGATCTGATCGTAGCCCCGGTCAATATGATGCACTTGCTCCACAACCGTTTTGCCTTGAGCAGCCAGACCAGCAATTACCAGAGCTGCACCTGCACGAAGATCGGTTGCTTCTACTGTAGCCCCGTACAGACGGGGAACACCACGGATAAATGCTGCGTTCAGATCGACTGAAATATCAGCCCCCATCACATTCAGTTCATCCACATGTTTAAACCGGCCCTCGAATACCGTTTCCTTCATCACACTGAATCCGTCTGCCAGACTGAGCAGCACCATGATTTGCGATTGCAAATCTGTCGGAAACGAAGGATACGGAGAAGTCACAATACGGTCTACTGATTTGGGACGGCTCATACAGCTCACCGTCATTATATCATTGCAGACTGTGATTTGAACACCAGTGCGCTTCAATACATGTATAAGTGAAGTAAGATGAGCAGGATTGCAGTGTGTAAGCGTAACATTGCCTCGTGTTGCTGCTGCTGCAATCATCACAGTTCCGGCAACGATTCGATCCGGTATAATCTCATAGGAACAAGGCTTCAGTTTCTCAACGCCATTGATCGTGATTGTATCCGTTCCTGCACCAATAATGCTTGCACCCATAGCATTCAAAAAGTGTTGCAGGTCCTGTATTTCAGGTTCTCTTGCCGCGTTGCAAATGGTTGTCGTCCCTTTAGCCATAACGGCTGCCATCATGATATTCTCGGTCGCTCCCACACTCGGGAAATCCAAATGAATATCTGTACCCACCAGATTGTGCCCATGACAGATAATCTGTTGGTCCTGCTCTTCAATCAAAGCTCCGAGCGCTTCCAGGCCCCGGAGGTGAAGATCAATTTTGCGTTCTCCAATGGCACAGCCGCCTGGCTGATACACTGACACTTGCCCAAACTTAGCCAGCAATGGTCCCATCAAAAAAATGGAAGAGCGCATCTGCTTCATTAGATCTTCTGGCACATCATATGACCGGATAGACGAGGTATTAATCGTCACTGTTCCCTGTTCATGCCGACACGTGCATCCAAGCCGTTCCAGGATATACAGCATCACTTCAATGTCCAGCAAGTGTGGAACGTTATGCAGTGTAACTTCTCCATCTGCCAACAAACTTGCGGCCATAATCGGTAAAGCGGCATTTTTTGCTCCATGGATGCGTATGGATCCTGAGAGGGGTTTCCCGCCTTCAATCACCAATTTGTCCAATGTATCACCTCCGGGGTTTACCGCTCACCCACTACGAAGACTTCCGGTACCAGGTTAATACCGTTTTGAGATGATATAGTGCTCTGTATCTGCTGCATTAGGGTGATAACGTCCTCTGCTGTTGCTTGGCCTGTATTAACAATGAAATTGGCATGCATGGTGGATACCTGTGCGCCTCCCTGGGTCATTCCTTTCAGCCCTGCTGCTTCAATCAGGCGGGCTGCATGATCACCCGGTGGATTTCGGAATACACTACCTGCACATGCCATCTGCAGTGGCTGTGTGCGGCGCCGGCGATCTTTGTAAGTCGCCATGGTTTCCGAAATGACGTTGCGCTCTCCATACTGGAGTTCAAATGTAGCTTCCAGCACGATGCCTCTCCGATCATGCAGAACAGAGTGGCGGTAGGCAAAATCCATGTCCTCCTTGCTGTAACGTACCAATTCCCCTGTCTCCAGTACAATCTCAGCGAATTTGAATATCCGTGACACATCCGATCCATGCGCGCCTGCATTCATGTACACAGCTCCACCGACAGTGCCGGGGATACCGCTGCCGAATTCCAGACCGGTCCATTCCTTTTTGGCAGCAACCACACTGAGTTTAACAAAAGAATGCGCCGCTCCGGCAGTTACACCACCTTCGTGAAATTCGGCATAATCAAAGCCCTCGCCTGGTTTCACCACAACACCACGTATTCCTTTGTCTGACACCAGTATGTTTGAGCCCCGTCCAAGTTGCATCCACGGAATCTGATACGTGTGAAGCAATTGAACGAGATTCATCATCTGCTCTTTATTCTCGGGAATGACCAGTGCATCCGCAGGACCGCCGATCTTCCATGTGGTGTATTTGGCTAGCGATTCGTTTTCAAGAACTCTGCCAACATTATTCTGGGATAGTAACGATATCCACTGATGCATGTTTGCTTCCTCCTTTGCTTCAAAACCGATGAGCACGGTATGTTCTGTTGTTACAGACCGTGTTCTGGTGCCATGGAACGATGGTCACGATTTATACGGTATCTTATGTCAGCCCCGTCTTGTGTGTGACAATCGCCCACAAACACACTTTATCGGCCTGCAGCAAGACGCTGAATTTCATGAACAAGCACTTCAGCTGCATCGGGTTTCCCCAGTTTCCTAGAGGCTTCAGCCATTCGTTTGCGTCCCGATTCATCATTCATAATCTTGGCGATGGCTTCATACAGGACTTTGCCTGTAAGATCCTTCTCCAGCATCGTGAGTGATGCGCCTCCACCTTCAAGCGTACGTGCATTGGCTTCCTGATGATTATTAGTCACGTTAGGTGACGGAATCAGGATCGAAGGAATACCCAGTGATGTAATCTCCGCAAGGAATGATGCACCTGCACGGTTTACAATCAAGGATGTGCAGGCAAGCACCTCAGGCATATTGTGCACATAAGGCAGGACATGCAGGTGGTTTGGCATCGTACCCAATGAGCTGCGAATGGCTTCACGCGTTTCATCAAAATAGGTATCCCCTGTCACGTAAACTACATGTACATCGTCCAGTTGTTCCAGCATTGGAGCCATGTCCACCATGGCCTGATTGATTGCTTTTGCCCCGCGACTGCCACCAACCACAAGAACAACACGGCTGTTCATCGGTACACCTAACGTGGCAAAACCACGATCACGGCTAGCCTGGGCTACCGTAGTCGCTCGGGGATTACCGGTGTAGATCACCTTTTTTGCGCCGGAAAACGATTTTTCAGAACCTTCAAAGCTAACGGCAACCGTGTCCACATAACGCATCAAAAATTTGTTCGTCAGACCAGGAATGGCGTTCTGTTCATGAATTATACTCGGAATTCCCAGTTTTGTTGCTGCATATACCACAGGTCCACACACATATCCACCTGTACCAATCACAACATCCGGTTTGAATTCCTTCAGCATTTTTTTAGACTTGCGTACACCTTGAATGAAACGCATGACCGTTTTCAGGTTGTCGATGGACAATTTCCGCCGAAAGCCCGTAATATCAATGGATTTAAAAGGAATATTTTCTTGGGGAACCAGCTTGCTTTCCAGCCCTCTGGTTCCTCCAATGTATAGAAATGTCGAGTCCGGGTTCTCCGCCTCGCATTGTCTTGCTATGGCAACGGCCGGATAGATATGTCCACCCGTACCGCCACCGCTTAGAACGACTCGCATCGCATAGTCACCTCGCATAACGGGATAAATTCACTAAAATGCCCAGTGCTGTGAGCATGAGGGTCAATGATGATCCGCCGTAACTGATCAGGGGCAATGTAATGCCCGTAACAGGCATCATGCCAATGACAACACCAATGTTAATAATGACCTGTACGGCGACCATACCTACGATACCAACACCAAGCAGACTGCCAAAGGCATCCGGAACGGTCATGGCTACACGCATTCCTCTCCACACCAGCACCAGAAACAACAATAATACAATCATTCCACCTATAAAGCCGAGTTCTTCGGCCAAAATACTAAAAATAAAGTCCGTTTGCGGTTCAGGTACATAACTGTACTTCTGCCGGCTCATACCCAGTCCCAATCCCGCCAGTCCACCCGGACCAATCGCGTATAAGGATTGAATGATCTGATATCCGGCACCCAATGGATCGGACCACGGGTCCAAAAACGCTGTGATACGCTGCAACCGATAGGGTGCTGCTGCAATCAAAGCTGCAAACCCCGCTACGCCGCCAAGAGCAAGCAAGCTCAGATGTTTCATTCGCGCTCCGGCTGTGAAAATAATAAGCATCGATGCGCCCATCATCACGGTGCCAGTCCCCAAATCAGGTTGCAGCATAATAATCCCAAAAGCCAAACCGATCAATCCCAGCGGTGGCAGAAGCCCCGTTGTGAAGGTTTTGATTTTGCCCGGCTCCTTGCTCAGCCAGTGAGCGAGAAACAGAATCATGCCCAGCTTCATAAATTCCGAGGGCTGAATACCGAACGAACCAATGCCCAGCCAACTTCTTGCACCACCGCGAACCACACCGATTCCAGGAATGAGCACCGCAATGAGCATAATAAAACAGGCAATCAATATAGGCTTGGCATATTTCCTCCACACCCGGTAGTCTACGTTAGCAGTTACGAACATGGCCACAAGCCCAAGCACCGCAAACAAGGCCTGTCTTTTTACAAAATAAAATGAATCGCCATAGTCATGAAAGGCAAGCACCGAGCCCGCACTATATACCATAATAATGCCGATGGCAAGCAATGCCAAAATACAAATCAGCAACCAAATATCTGGTGCCGGTCGCGTCTGTTTCATCAGGAGGCCACCCCTTGCATGGAAGTAGGGGCTTTTCCACCCCCCTACTTACAAGTTATGCGCCGCCTCTTTAAAAATGCGTCCCCGCTCTTCATAGGAAGCAAACATGTCCCAACTTGCACATGCCGGGGATAACAAAACGACATCACCGGCACTGGCAAGCTTCGATGCTTCCTGCACAGCAACGGTTAACGTCCGGGCAGCGTCCTCCTCATTATCGACGACCTTAATTTGCTTTAATCCGGCAAGTTCCGCGACCTTGGCAATTTTTGTTCGTGTCTCTCCAATTGCAACGACAGCTTTTACCCGTTCCTGGAACAAGGGCAACAACTCCATCATGTCTGACCCGCGATCCAACCCTCCAGCAATTAATACGACCGGTTCCTTGAACGAATTCAGGGCCATAACCGTAGCTTTCGAATTGGTCGCTTTGGAGTTGTTGTAGTATGCAGAGCCGTTATGCTCCAGGACATATTCAAGTCGGTGTTCAACCGCCTTGAAATCTGCAAGCGGAGCAGCCAGCACTGCTGGATCAGCTCCTGCCGCTACGGCAATGGCCACAGCGGCCATTGCATTTTCCACATTGAATCGTCCAGCGATGCCAATATTCTCGATGTCAATAATGGTGTGGTGATCTCCGTTTTCATCCGCGTAGATAATCTGACGCTTCACATCATCCTCTTCTCCATCCACATAAGGAGGATCTGCATACACACCTGTATCCAATTTCTCTGTCACTGAGAAGGGGATCAATCTGCCTTGGATGTAAGGAACCAGACCACGACATACCGCATCATCCCAATTTAGAATGGCTACGTCGTCAGGCTGCTGATTGGCGAACAGTTTGGCTTTGGAAGCCACATAATCATCCATGTTCCCGTGATAGTCCAGATGTGTCTCTGCAACGTTAAGTAAGCTGGCAATTCGGGGACGGAAATCAACCGTTCCTTTGAGCTGGAAACTGCTAAGCTCAACAACCATCCAGTTATCTGGAGAAGCTTGCTCTGCCGCTTCACAGAGAGGTGTTCCGATATTACCGGCAACGATCGGGTTGAGGCCGGCATGTTCCAACATTTCCCCCACCCAAGTGGTTGTTGTTGTTTTACCGTTGGAACCCGTAATCCCGATCATGGGTGCAGCACATAGATGATAAGCTACCTCTACTTCGGTCACCACTTCAATGCCCAATGCCAAAGCTTGCTGCACAGGAGCTGCATGGTATGGGATACCCGGATTTTTAACGACCAGCTTCACACCACTGTGAATCAGATCATCCGGATGCCCTCCGCATACAACAGAAATTCCCAAAGCCTCCAATTCGGAAGCTTCGGGACATTGATCTCTCTCTTTTTTATCATTTACTGTAACCTTCGCTCCTGCGCGATCCAGCACTTTGGCGACCTGTACGCCACTTTTCGCCAATCCGAGCACGACTACTTGTTGTCCGCGATATGATTCAGGATGGTTCATGATCTACAACCCCTTGTTGAGATAAAGTCCAAGAGCGGCCAAAATTGCGCCTACCGCCCAAAAGGTAATAACAACCCGCCATTCTGACCAACCACTTAATTCAAAGTGATGGTGAATGGGGCTCATTTTGAATACACGCTTGCCACGAGTCTTGAAAGATACCACTTGAATGATGACAGACAGGATCTCGATAACAAAAATACCGCCAATGATGACAAAAAGAAGCTCTGTCTTGGTTACAATGGCTACCGCACCAATCGCACCGCCAATCCCCAGAGAACCGGTGTCTCCCATAAACACTTTGGCCGGATGTGCATTGTATACCAGAAAACCGAGTACGGCTCCGATCATCGCTGCTGCACACACTGCTGCCGGCATCGACGTGGCTTGCATCGCCACAATGGCAAACGCGCCAAAGGCAATCGCACTTACACCTGACAGCAAACCATCCAGACCATCGGTAAAGTTAACCGCATTGGTGATGGCAAGCATCATGAATACGACAAATGGATAATAGAACCATCCGGTCCAGTCAAACGAAAATGACGTACCCGGAATAGAGATGGCTGTGCTGTGTCCATTCTGAATCAGCAAGAAACACATCACTGCACTGAAGAACAATTGACCCAGCATTTTTTGTCTGGCCGTCAGTCCCAGCGAACGTTTGAACACAATTTTGATGTAATCATCCAGGAAGCCAATCAGCCCAAACCCCAGCGTAGCCACGAGCAAGACATAAAAGTCTGTATTCTTGACTGCCGAAAATTTCAAAAAGGCCAATGTGAACGCAACTAAAATGACGACTCCACCCATTGTAGGTGTTCCGCTTTTTTTCAAATGGCTCTGAGGCCCATCTTCCCTAACTTGCTGTCCGAATTTCATTCGACGTAACAGCGGAATCAGGAGCGGTGCGGCAATCACCGCCAGAATAAATGAAACACCGATTGTTAACAGTAATACCTGAAAATCCATGGGTTCACCCCTCTAGTCTACTCGATTCTGTAATGGTGCTATTTGTAATGCTTCGACCACGTCCTCCAGCTTCATGCCTCTTGAGGCTTTGAACAAGACAACGTCTCTGGGATGTAGTTTCTCCAGTAGATAACGGGTCATTTCTTCTTTATCTATAAAAGCATGCACAGCCTCTGCCGGCATATGCTTTCTTGCTCCTTCAGCAATATGTGCTGATAGGTGACCATATACGAGCACCATGTCCATTTTGGCAGATGTAATATACTCACCAATTCCAAGATGCAGATTCTGTTCTTCAGGTCCAAGTTCAAGCATATCACCAAGCACAGCCACTTTCATGCGGTATCCTTTCAGACCCTCTAGTACATCAATTGCGGCCTTCATGGAGGTTGGACTTGCATTGTATGCATCATTCAGCAGGGTTAGACCACTAACGCCTTGAGTAACCTCAATACGCATGCCTGTCAGTTTCAAGCGAGACAATCCCGCTGCAATCTGCTCCGTCGTCACTTTGAAATGACGGGCTACAGCCAAAGCAGCCAGACAGTTAACGACATTATGCGTTCCTAGCAGAGGTAGCGTAAATGCATGTTCTCCAGACTGTTTGGTGGTGAAAACTACGCCGTTCTGCGCATTCATAAGTCCGGTAGGATAGTCATCATTATCGGTTTGCAGACCAAATGTAAACCTCTGCAATCCCTCAGGTTGTTTCGTTGCGGGCTCTTCAAGGACTTGTGCAATTAAAGGCTCGTCTCCGTTGTAGATCAGTAACCCGCCAGACTTCAATCCCGCGGCAATCTCGGCTTTGGCTCTGGCAATCTCCAATCTGGACCCCAGCTGAAGCAGATGAGATTCACCAATATTGGTTATAATCGCTACATCTGGCTGAGCAATAACCGACAAATCGTTAATTTCCCCGCGACCACTCATACCCATCTCCAAAATGATAATCTCGGTATCCGGGTCCATGCTTAGTACAGTCAGTGGTAAACCAATGTGATTATTAAAGTTGCCTTGCGTCTTATGCACTTTGAACGTCGTTGAGAGAATGGCATCAACGATGTCCTTTGTTGTTGTCTTGCCGTTGCTGCCTGTAATGCCAACAACAGCCGCTTTATTCTCCGTTAGATAAGCAGATGCGAGTGCTTGCAGTGCGACAAGTGTGTCGTCAACAATAATGACAGCTCCTTGTGGCGGAATACCATGATCCTTTTGCCAGATCGCGCCTGCAGCCCCCTTCTCTAGACAGGCTTGCACAAATTCGTGTCCGTCAAACCTTTCACCCACTAGCGGAATAAATAAACTGCCTTCCAGAGGTTTACGCGAATCGGTAAACACCCCTTCAACCATTACATTGCCATGAGCGGCAACGTCACTTAATGTTCCTCCACACATCTCGGCCAATTGTGCCAATGTTCTTTTTATCAATTGGATTTGCCCCTTATCGCTTCTTTGGCTATGATTCGGTCATCAAAATCGGTTTTGGTTGTGCCGATAATCTGATAGGTCTCGTGACCCTTGCCCGCAATCAATACTACATCGGCTGGGCTTGCCATTTCAATAGCTTCATGAATCGCCTGGCGTCGATCCACAATCATCGTATAACGTTCAGCAGGAACGGATTCTTCAATCAGGCCCTGTTCAATGTCTTTGAGAATCAGATCCGGATCTTCTGTCCGTGGATTATCGGAAGTAACCAGTACAAAATCACTATAATTCGCAGCAATTTTCCCCATGAGAGGGCGTTTGGTACGGTCCCTGTCACCACCACAGCCAAACACGCAAATTACACGTCCTTCGGCAAATTCTTTCACCGTCCGCAGCACATTCTCCAGTCCATCCGGTGTATGGGCATAATCGACAATAACAGCAAATGGCTGTCCTTCGTCCACTCCTTCAACACGTCCATCCACGCCCGGAACCGTCTCCAGACTGCGCTTGATCTCTTCCAGCGGAATACCTTCCACCAGCGCTGCAGAGATTGCTGCCATTGCATTGTACACATTGAATTTGCCTACCATGCGCAATCGAATATCCGCGCTGCCTGCAAATGTATCCACGTGAAAAGAAGTTCCCTGAGACGTGATTGAGATTTGGGATGCGCGTACATCCGCCTTTTCACCCATGCCATATGTAATCACTTCAGCCGCAGTCACAGAGATGAAATAAGCCGCAGCCGGATCATCTGCATTGATGACAGCGAATTTACGCTGTGAAACATCTTCCGTATAACCGTTACCCAGACGTGCAAAGAACAATCCTTTGGCCCCGCGATATTCCTCCATGGAATGGTGGTAGTCCAGATGATCTTGCGTCAGGTTAGTAAATACCGCAGTACGGAAATTTGTTCCCTTTACTCGTCCTTGTTCCAATGCGTGAGAAGAAACTTCCATAACACAGCAGTCCGTACCCTTCTGAACCATATCATGCAGACTACGCTGCAGATCAAGCGCCTCTGGTGTCGTTCCTGACATCGGGTAGGTGCGACCGTCATACCGCATTTGAATAGTACCGATCAATCCCGTCTTGCGCCCGTAATCACTCATGATTTTTTCAATTAAATAGGTGGTCGTTGTTTTTCCGTTCGTTCCCGTTACACCAATCATATTCATCTTCTGGCTTGGCGAGTCAAAAAAGAAATCTGCCAGAACAGCCATCGCAAATCGGCTGTCCTTCACCAGTAATTGTGGTACAGGCAGATCCAGCTGCCGTTCAACCACCAATGCAACTGCACCAGCATTTACAGCTTTTTCTGCATAATCATGACCATCTACCGTATGTCCCGGAAGACAGATAAACAGATCACCCGGTTTTACCTGCCGGGAATCTGTCTGAAGGTTTTGGCATTCTGTATTTGATTCGCCCACGAGGCGGGCGGTGGTCAGCATCGATGCAAATTGTTTTAAAAGCACATGAATAACCTCACTTTTCCAATTATACTTCTGTTTTAACATATGTCTGTATTTATTAATATCGTCAATACAACCCTATAATGAAACGCACTTGGATGAATTTTGTTGCGCTAGAAGCCTCAAACTACCCCTAAGTCCTGTTATTCATCCTTTGTGTGATCATGTGCATCGTTCAGTACATTCCCCATATAAATGCGGATGGTTGATCCCTGATCTACCCTCGCGCCAGGTTTAGGTGCCTGATTAATCACGTATTTACCACTGCCAGACTTCGCCAGCATAAAATTCATGTTCAGGTCTTCGTACAGATCTTCAACAGTAGCTCCTGTCAGGTCTGGGACTGTCACGATTTTGGTTTCACCATACTTGTATTCTTTGGCGACCTGATCCTTCCGAACAGGTACATTCATATAATGCAAAGCATCTTCAAGGATGTTCTGCACAATCGGGGCGGCAACCACACCTCCGAACTGAATTCCTTTGGGATTATCAACTGCGGTATAGACCACAATCTGTGGATCATCTGCTGGTGCAAATCCGATAAAGGATACGATATGCTCAGTCGAGGAATAACGTCCGTTGATAACCTTCTGGGCTGTACCTGTTTTGCCACCGACCCGGTATCCATCAATGAATGCCGGACGCCCGGTACCTTTTGCGACAACACTCTCGAGTGCTTCACGTACTTGTTTGGATGTATTCTCCGAGATCACCTGACGAACCAGTTCCGGCTTGGCTTCTTCCATAACTTCCCCTGTGACCGGATGGACCCACGCTTTCGTAACATAAGGCTTGTAAAGTTTACCCCCATTGATGGCCGCTGACACAGCTGCTACTTGCTGAATGGGTGTTACGGATACACCTTGACCAAAAGCAGTCGTTGCAAGCTCGACAGGTCCCACTCTGGACAGTTTGAACAGAATTCCACTGGCTTCTCCGCTGAGGTCGATCCCTGTCTTGGTACCGAAACCAAAGTCTTTAATATAGGAGAAGAGCGATTCTTTGCCCAGCCTCTGCCCCAAAGCCACAAAGCCCGGGTTACATGAGTTCTCCACAACTTGTAAGAAGGTCTGACTTCCGTGGCCTCCCTTTTTCCAGCAACGCAGACGGGCTCCACCCACCTCAACATATCCGGGATCAAAAAATTGATCCTGTTGCAGATTGACCTTTTTCTCTTCAAGCGCTGCTGCCAAAGTAATGATCTTAAATGTGGAGCCGGGCTCGTAGGTCATCCAGATCGGTAAATTGCGATTGTATATCTCCGCTGGATATTGCTGATAATCGGCAGGTTCGTATCCCGGCCTGCTGGACATCCCCAAGATTTCACCCGTTTTGGGATTCATCGCTATGGCCAATGCTGAGTTCGCCTGGAACTTCACCATGGCCTGATCCAATTCTCTCTCCATGATGGACTGAATAGATTTATCAATGGTCAGCTTGAGGTTAAGGCCGTCCTTCGGTTCCACATACTTCTCGGATGAGCCCGGCATTAGCCTTCCGGCCGCATCGGACAAGTAGGACACACTGCCATTCAAACCATTCAGCTTATCATCATATTTCTTCTCGACACCTGTTAAGCCCTGATTATCAATGCCCGTAAAACCAAGAATATGGGCAGCCAAATCATCATAAGGATAAAAACGTTTATTGTCCTCAGCAACAACGATACCCGGAAGCTTCAAATCACGGATGCGCTGAGCTTTCTCCATCGTAATTTTGCGGCCGCCGGGTTGTAGTCGTACAATGAGTTCTCGTTTCTTGATGGTTGCGAGCACTTTTTCTTCCGTCATCCCAAGTAATGGGGCCAGCGCTTTAGCTGTCGTTTCAGCTTCTTTAACCTGAGCCGGAATGGCCATAATGGTCGGTGTTGTCACATTATAGGCCAGAGAGGTTCCATTTCGATCCAGGATCTCCCCCCGCTTGGCTGAGTAAGGAATATTACGCCGCCAGGATTCTTCTGCTTTTGCTGACAATTCAGGGCCTTCCCCGAGCTGTACATAAGCAAGCCTGATCATCAGGGCCGAAAATAACAAAACTAAAATCATTAAACTCCATAGCAACCTGCGCCGCAGATTTACGCTTGATCCCTTCACGAAAAGATCCCCCCACTCGTCCCAAAATCATGACATTCGTTCCATTCATGAATATTCAGGACAACCGGGGGTTAGAACAAGCTGTCAGAGCTCCCTAAGGAAGCGAAGCTCCGTTTGTGGCTGGATCATCAGAGGACTCGGATTCATTGGCAGGAGCCTTGTTGTTATCTGTTTCGTCGGTTTTAGCTTCTCCGGCCGAAGCCTCTTGTTCCTTCACTTCAGCTTCTGACGACGGATCAGAAGAGATTGGAGCCTCATCGGCTATACCTGTTACTGCAGCTTTGGCAGTTTGCAAGTTCAACTGCACAGTTCTCTGCTCACCTGCGACCTGCTCGGTTTGCTTCACGACATAACCCTCACCCTTGACTGTAACCCCCACCTTCATGAGAGAAAGTACTTCCAGGGCATCACGGAGAGATTCACCTGTTAGATCGGGAATCTTCATCTTGCTGCTTTCTTCCGTTAGCAGATAGATTCGTTGGCCTGGATTCATAGAAGCGCCAGCAACCGGATACTGCCGAATTACATTATCACCTTGACCAAGAGTCACATAAGCAATACCTGCGCTTAGAAGCTGGCTTCTGGCTTGTTTGGCTGTCTTGCCACTCAAGTCAGGCGCCTTTGCTTGCACGACAGAGACTTCTTTTGACTTTTTGTCAGGAGTTTTGGCTGTATCTTTGGGTATTCCCATGTATTGAAGAGTCTGGCTGACAATCTTTTTGAACACCGGGGCAGCTGCGGTTCCTCCCCCAATGTTGGTTCCATCCGGTTGGTCAATGACAACAAGTATAGCAATCTTCGGATTATTCACGGGCGCGAATCCAATAAACGATACAACGTCTTTTGACTTGCTGTATGCTCCATTAACAACCTTTCTTGCCGTACCTGTCTTACCAGCTACACGGTAACCTTCAATATAGGCGTTACGACCAGTACCAATCGTTTGGTCTGCAACCACTTGTTCCAAATAACCACTCACCAGTTTGGAAGATTCCTTGGAAATCACCTGACGAACAACTTTAGGTTTGATCACTTCCGTTGTCCCATCATTTGGGTTCTTGATCTCCTTCACCAGATGTGGCTCCAGCAATTTGCCGCCGTTGGCAATCGCAGAGATGGCTGCGACCTGTTGAATTGGTGTTACCTGTACAAGACCATGCCCATAGGCTGCCGTGGCAATCTCGGATTTGTATACAAGTGGCTTGATCGGTGACGCTGACTCATTCGGCAGATCAATACCTGTCTTTTTGCCGAAACCAAATTCGTCTATGTAATGACGCAGACGTTCACCACCAAGCATGTTATAACCCAAGTTAACAAAGGCAATGTTACTTGACCGTTTGACACCTTCAAGATAAGATATCCAACCATAGGCATGTCCATTATCACTAATTGGGAAACCACCAATATACATGCGTTTGGATTCAAAACTTGCATTGGGATCAAAGAGTTTTTCTTCTACAGCCCCTGCTAGCGTAACTATTTTGAATGTACTACCTGGCTCATAGATGGATTGCGTAGCATGGTTGATAAAATTCTTTTGATCAGGTGTACTCCCATACGTATTCGGATTAAAAGTTGGCCAGTTGGCCATCCCTAGAATCTCCATGGTGTTTGGGTCCGCAGCAATGACCGTCATGCTCAATGGATTATACTTGGCAACGGCTTCTTTCATTGCATCCTCAATGTAGAACTGGATCGTATCATCTATGGTCAGCGTAAGGTTCTTACCGTTCTGAGGTGGCAGATAGTTATCCTGTGAATCCGGAAGTTTAATGCCTTTGGCATCCTTCTGATAATTCAGATATCCGTCTGTACCTGTCAGTGCTTCATCATATGAGACTTCAAGTCCATTGACAGCTTTCCCATCACGGCTCATATATCCCAAGAGGTGAGAAGCAAGTGTTTCTTCAGGGTAAAAACGCTTCGACTCTTGAGCCATGACAATGGCATTACGAGCCTTGTATTCTTCTTGTAATTCCTCACGCAGTTCGTTGACTTGTGCCGCAAGTTCAGGACTTATCTTATATCCTTCACTGCGCACTTCACGCTGCTCAAAGAATTTTCCATCTTTTTTCTTCGCTGTGACTAGAGCACGCATCTCACTCTCATTTTTCCCAAGAAGGGCCGAGAGCTTCTCCGTAACAACATCCTGAATGCCAAGTTCATTAATTAATAACGGATTAACGGAAACCGTGTATGCAGGCGCGTCCGCAGCCAAAACGTTACCATTGCGGTCCGTAATCGTCCCACGTGCTGCCTTAATCGTCTGTTCCCGCTCTACCAAACCGGCCGCCCGTTCTTGCCATACACCGCCGTTCACAACTTGAATGAAAAAGATTCGGGTTACGAGTACAAGAAAAAAGAGGGTAATACATCCCCCTATTAGCAACGTGCGCATCTTTATTCTTTTTATCATCGGAACACCTCTTTACTTACTGCTTGTTGTATTCGAAGACGATTCAGTACCTGTTGATTTCGTACTTGTTGAGCGTGGTACAAAAATGACATCCTTACCGGAAGCTTCAACGTAACCAAGTTGTTTTGCATTTTCGATAACCTGGTTGTTCAATGTTTCTTTTTCCACCTGCAGGTCTGCGATCGTCTTTTCATACACCTTGATATCCGAAATAGTGGACTGCGCCTGCTTGTTCAGATCGTAGATATGAGCATAACGAGACATCAAGGCTCCTCCAACAAGGATAACTGCAACCAGGGTAATCAGATACAAAATCTTCTCGCGCGCCGGAAGACCCGTACGACGGGTCACCACTTTGGTGGTTTCTTTGTATCGTTGCTGGGTCACACGTTCCTGGGACGCTTTTTCTTTTACAGCGAGATTACCACGTGTATATGCCATACTCCGATTCTCTCCTCCACTCTTGATCTACAATTTCTCGGCTACGCGCAGCTTGGCTGAACGAGCACGTGAATTTTCGGTCAATTCCGTTTCCGTTGGAATCAACGGTTTTCTGTTAACTAATCGCAGGGTCCCCTTGCCGCCGCATACACACAACGGAAAATCGGGTGGACATGTACATTTTTCCAGATAACTGCTGAAAATCTGTTTACATATCCGATCCTCAAGGGAGTGGAAGGTAATAACAGATACACGTCCTCCTGGTGCCAGACAACGAACAGCCTGATGCAAGCCTTCCTCAAACGCACCCAACTCATCGTTGACGGCAATGCGTAGTGCCTGGAAGCTGCGTTTGGCAGGATGTCCACCAGTACGTCGAGCTGCCGCCGGGATGCCTTCCTTGATCAGTTCCACGAGTTCACCTGTTGTCTCAATGGTAGACTGCGCTCGTTTTCCGACGATAACACGGGCAATTCTTCTCGAAAACTTCTCTTCACCATAGCGATACAAAATTCGAGCAATCTCTTCTTCTGGCCACTCATTCACAATCTCTTTGGCCGTCAGCATTGCATCCTGGTCCATTCGCATATCGAGCGGAGCATCGTGATTGTAACTGAATCCACGTTCTCCTTCATCAAATTGCGGAGAGGACACACCCAAGTCGTACAAAATACCGTCGACCTGTGGCACACCATCCATCATTGGTACATCCAGATCCTTGAGTACCTGTTCCAGATCTCGAAAATTGGTTTTCACCAATGTTACACGTTCTCCATAAGCAGCGAGCTTCTCGCGAGCATTATCCAAAGCCCAATCATCCTGATCAAGTGCGATCAGACGTCCCCCTGGACCGAGCTTGGAAGCAATCACGGAGCTATGTCCGCCACCGCCTAAAGTGCAGTCCACGTATATACCGTCCTGCTTGATGTTTAATCCCTCTGTTGCCTCTTCTTTGAGTACGGTTATGTGGTGAAACAACCTGCACCCCTCCTGACTTTATAAATCAAAATTAAAATCGACCAGCTTTTCGGCAATGTCGTTGAATGCTTCTTCGGATTGATTGAAATAACTCTCCCATATGCCTTTGCTCCAAATCTCCACCCGGTTCGACACGCCAAGAACAACACAATCCTTGTCCAGCTTGGCATACTCTCTTAAATTGCCCGGCAGATTTACCCTGCCCTGTTTGTCCAGTTCACATTCGGTTGCACCCGAGAAAAAAAAACGGGTAAACGCACGTGCATCAGATTTCATCAATGGCAGTGCTTTGAGCTTCTGTTCCATGACCCCCCACTCCTCCATGGGGTACACGAAAAGACACTGGTCCAAACCCCGTGTGACAACGAAAGACGGTCCCAGAGATTCGCGGAATTTAGCCGGAATGATAACCCGACCCTTATCATCAATGCTATGTTGGAACTCCCCCATAAACATTGGCCCACTCACTCCTCACCCGTTTCTCCCACTTTGCCCCACTTTCCACCACCTAAGCATAATAGATTCGCACAAAAAAATCAAAACCCTTCTTGCATTACTTGATTTTTTAATTTTTCAGCATAAAAAAACGTCCTTGATCCTGTCACTCAGGATCAAAGACGCTTCCCTTAAACGGGCAATCTTATATCTACCCGCACATGAGCCATATCATCAATATACCATTCTATACCTATTGAATCATTTCATCAGCTTGTAATTATTGGATAGTGCTTAAAATTTCCAGCTATCCAGGTATTTCTCTTGCTCAGCTGACAAGGAGTCGATGCCAATATTCAGGCTTTCAAGTTTATAGCTGGCAACCTGCTGGTCAATATCATAAGGTACATTAACAACGTTTTTACCCAAGTTTTCATAATTCTCACTTACATAACGCAGACCAAGTGCCTGCAGGGCAAACGTCGTATCCATGATTTCGGCAGGGTGACCATCTGCTGCACCCAGGTTTACAAGACGACCTTCTGCAAGAAGATACATTTTACGACCATCTTTGAAACGATACTCCTCAATGTTACGGCGAACTGTGCGAATCGATTCCGAACGTTTGGCCAGTTCAGGTTTATTCACTTCAACATCAAAGTGACCTGCATTACTCAGGATCGCTCCATCCTTCATCACATCGTAATGCTCACCTGTGATAACATCCTTATTGCCTGTAACCGCAATAAAGAAATCGCCCAATTTGGCGGCTTCCACCATCGTCATGACCCGGAACCCGTCCATGTGTGCTTCTACCGCTTTGATTGGATCGATCTCGGTTACAATCACATTCGCTCCAAGACCTTTGGCCCGCATCGCTACACCTTTACCACACCAGCCATAACCTGCTACCACTACGTTTTTACCAGCGATAACCAAGTTGGTTGTACGAATAATTCCGTCGAATGCAGATTGTCCTGTACCGTAGCGATTATCGAACAGATACTTGCAGTATGCGTCATTAACCGCAACCATTGGAAACTTCAATTGGCCTTCTTTCGCCAATGCTTTCAAACGAATAATACCCGTTGTCGTTTCTTCTGCTCCGCCGCGAATTGTTGCTGCGAGGTCAGGGCGCTCGGATGCAATAATGGTAGCAAAGTCTCCGCCATCATCAATAATGAGATCAGGCTTCACCTCTAGCGCACGAAGTTGCAATGATTTGAATTCCGCAGGTTCCGGATTGTATTTCGCATACACTGTAACGCCGTCTTCCACCAATGCTGCGCAGACATCATCTTGTGTAGACAATGGGTTGCTGTGCGTAATCGTTACTTCCGCCCCACCCGCTTGAATCACTTTTGCCAAGTAAGCTGTTTTCGCCTCCAAATGAAGACAAATCGCGACCTTCAAACCTTTGAAAGGCAGATCCTGTTCGAACTGGCGACGAATGCGGTTTAATACCGGCATATGTGCCTCTACCCAGTCAATTTTCAGATGACCCTCTGAAGCGAGTCCCATATCTTTCACAATACTGTTTTGCAACGCAGATGTAGTCATTCCATATCCTCCTTGTTTATGTGTTTCTTCTATTATAAAGGGCTCTATAGTGCAATAACCTTGTGCTCTCCAAGGAATTCGCTTGAGGCCTTAATCAGTTCATCGATCCACTCGGAGCCATAACGATTCAGGTAAAAGAGTGCATTATGTACTCGTTCCTGTGGTTTGCCCGTTGGAAATAAGGAGTTTTGAATGCCGTTCCAGTGCCTTAGACTCACATTATGTTTATCTTCAATGGCTTTGTGAGTCTGCTGTTTCAGATACTGCATTTGCTCGTTGATTTTACTCAAATTGGTATCGCCAATTCGTTCCAGCCCTGGATGAATCTCCACGATCTCATCTAGCAACGGTCCATACAGTTCAAGGAATGCTTCCTGTACCTTGTCAAACTGTTCATCTACCTGGAACGTCTCCTGTTGTGCGAGCCACTGTTCTTTCTTTTCTTCCATGTGATATTGAACATCCTGAAAAGAAAGTCCATATTGTTTCATATGTTTGTGATGAATATCTTCCATAATGGTGAAGGACAACCGCGGCAACAAAATGGGCATTTGCAGTCCGAACTGACGGAATGCTTCCCGAGTCAAACCCCAATATGCAATTTCACCTTGCCCCAAAATAACAGCGGCTACAGGCAGCACGGAATCTTGCATTAATGGTCGTGTCAATACGTTGTTACTGAAGCGCTCCGGATGTTCTCCCAGTTCCTGAAGCAAACGCTCCTCTGTGAAAGAAACCAAACCTTTGCGATCACTATATAAACCGTCCTTCAACAACAAGAGCAAACGCGTACCTTCATGAATGTAGAACAGATTGGATCCATCCTCCGCTACTTCGGCAGGCATAGCATAACCAGCTTGTTGTACCAGCGAAGCACCTTGTGTGTATGCGCTGCGCAGCACTTCATTTTTTCGTATCAACCGCTCAAACACGGGCTGTTCCAATCTGCGTAAATCTGGATCCGATGCATCCATTAGAACAAGTCCACTACTGGCAAACAAGGCAGATATCATGCGGGCAAATGCATCACTCAGATTTGAACTGGATTGATGGATCTCTGTGATGCATTTCATCAGTCCTGGTTTATGTATCGTATCAGGTAAAAGATGTTCCACCTGTTCGAGTACATTCACCCACTGCTGCGAATCCACATGAACATTACTCACAGAATCCCTTCCTGCGAATCGTCCTTGTAACTTGACCTTCTTCATGTCTCCCTGATGATCAGGTAGATATGTGTGGTTAACCTCATCCCAGTCATGGTCTTCACCAGCAATCCAAAATACCGGAACTACAGGGCGTTGAAGTCTTTTTTCCGCTTCACGCGCAGCTGCCACTACGCTGGCGGCTTTGTATATGACGAACAGGGGTCCGGTGAGCAGACCGCTCTGCTGTCCTCCTGTAACCACTAGTGCATCTTGTTCTGCAAGACGTGTGATGGACGCATGAACCTCTCCATGGTCGTTCACCCGCTTATTATATATACGTAAATACTCTGCCAGATCACGACGATCAATACGTGTGTTTTCCGATTGGTCCAGCCACTCGGCACGCGCCTGAAGTCCTGATTCCCAGCGAATGTCATACTCGTAAAGGCCACGCGCAGCATCTCTTGAACAGATATAATCTTCTGCAAGTTTTGATCCGCTGCGGAGTGCCTCGGTAATACCGTTCATGAGGTCTGCCTCCTATTCTGCTTCAAAGAGCCTTTCTTGATTGTACCGAATTCAAGGCCGCTTCGTCAAAAGAAAGTGATTAAAATACGAAAAAAACCGCCGAACGAGTCGGCGGCACTTAATACATCAATAATAGCATATCGCTTTAATATTCCTATTATACGTAAGGTTCTGCAACCCAGTGACCTTTGGAAACCTCAATCAATTGAGCATTTTCCAGGTTGTACGGGTCATTTGCAGGACCACCAGATCCATTCTGAATCGGGCTCATATGCTCTTCCGGCAGCAAGATGCGACGTTTGTTCGCTTCCACTTCCGGATCAGGTACAGGGATTGCTGAAAGCAATGTTTTGGTATAAGGGTGGACAGGGTTCGCATACAGTTCTTCACTTTCTGCGAGCTCAACCACTTTACCCATGTACATTACAGCGACACGGTCACTGATATGTTTAACCATCGACAAGTCATGCGCGATAAACAGGTACGTCAAGCCGAGACGTTGCTGAAGTTCTTCAAGCAATTTAACGACCTGCGCCTGAATGGATACATCCAGTGCAGACAATGGCTCATCACAGATGATGAATTTAGGGTCTACAGCAAGTGCACGCGCAATCCCGATCCGTTGTCTTTGACCACCGGAGAATTCATGTGGATAACGCAGTGCATGACTTGGGTTCAAACCTACCAGATCAAGCAGCTCCTCCACTCGTCTCTTACGCTCTTTAGAGCTGGAAGCCAGACCATGAATATCGAGGGACTCCCCGATAATATCCATTACGTTGAAACGCGGGTTAAGGGATGCATATGGATCTTGGAAGATCATCTGCATATCTTTACGCATTTCTTTCATTTTGCGCGGAGACAACTTGTAGATATCCGTTCCGTTAAAGTTAACATTTCCACCAGTTGGCTCGTAAAGACGCAGAATGGTACGACCTGTTGTGGATTTACCACAACCAGACTCGCCTACAACACCAAGTGTTTCACCTTCAAAGATATCAAAGCTTACGTCATTGACCGCTTTGAGAATGTTACCTTTACCCAAATTAAAGTACTGTTTCAAGTTTTTCACTTGTACCAGAGGCTTATTGCTGCCTTTGATAATACCAGCCGGAGCTGGTTTTTCCTTTTTGGGGCTCGTCCAGACGAGGCAGAGCATTCAGCAATTTAATGGTGTATGGATGTTGAGGGTTACTAAAGATTTCAGCAGTTGTTCCTGTTTCAACAACTTCGCCTTCCTTCATAACAACAACACGGTCACACATACCCGCTACGACACCAAGGTCATGCGTAATCAGCATAATCGATGTTCCCAGCTTTTGCTGCATGTCTTTCATGACATCCAGAATTTGAGCCTGAATTGTAACGTCAAGTGCAGTTGTCGGTTCATCCGCAATTAGAAGAGATGGACGACATGCAAGTGCGATCGCAATCATGGCACGCTGACGCATACCACCAGAGAATTGGTGAGGATAATGATTCATGCGAATAGCCGCATTTTTAATACCTACAAGTTCCAGCATCTCCAAAGCCGCTTTATTCGCCGCTTGTTTGGACATGTTCTGATGCTTGCGCAATACTTCAGTAATTTGTTTACCAATTTTAATGGTAGGATTCAATGAAGTCATTGGATCTTGGAAGATCATACCGATATCTTTACCACGAATCGCTTCCATTTGTTTGTCTGTCTTATTCAGCAGGTCTTGCCCGTGAAAAGTAATTTCTCCGCTTTTGACCTTCGAAGGCGGGGAGGGAATCAATTTCATGATGGTTTGGGCGGTAACACTCTTACCACTACCCGATTCACCTACGATCCCCAGCGTCTCTCCTTTGCCAATTTCAAAACTCACATTTTTAACGGCATCAAATTCACCAGAACGTGTTGAGAACGACACACTCAGGTCTTTGACTGTTAAAATCGGCTCCATAATCCCACCTCCTATTTCTATTTACGTAATTTCGGATCGAGTGCGTCACGCAGACCGTCTCCGAGCAAGTTAAATGCAAGCATTGTAAGAACCATCAGACCTGCTGGGAACCACATCCGCCACGGGAATAGCGTCCAGCCTGTAAGTGCATCATTGATCATAGAACCAAGTGAAGATCTTGGTGCAGATACACCCAATCCAAGGAAGCTCAGGAACGCTTCGGCAAAGATTGCATTTGGAATGGACAATGTCAATGTTACAAGAATCGGTCCTATTGCATTGGGCAGCAAATGACGGAACAATTGACGCCCTGTGCTTGCTCCCATGGACCTTGCAGCAAGAATAAAGTCTCTGTTTTTGAGTTGCATAATCTCACCACGCACAATCCAAGACATGCTGATCCAGCCTGTGATGGTGAGGGCAATGATAATCGTTGTCAGACTTGGTTCCAGTACAACCAGCAACAAAATTACAACAAGCATGTACGGCAAGGAGTAGAGGATTTCGGAAAACTTGTTCATAATTCCATCTACACGTCCACCGTAGAAACCCATGATCGCTCCATAAATAACCCCGATAACAAGGTCAATCAAGGCGGCGGCCAAACCTACAGTTAGGGATACACGTGCTCCTACCCAAGTTCTTACCCACACGTCACGACCAAGCTCGTCCGTACCGAACCAGTGCTCCGCACTCGGCGCTGCATTGGCATTCAACAAATCATTGGAATAATAATTATAACTTGTAAACAAAGAAGTTGGACCAATCAAAGAGAAAATCACGACAAGAACCAATACACCCAGACTTATCATAGCAGCCTTATTGGTTGCAAGTCTGTACATGGCATCTTTAAAAAGGGATACACTTTCTTGCGGTTTAACCGCTGCCTGACTAGTCAGGTTCGTGTTCGCCGTTTCATTCTTTTTATTATTCGTGCCAGACAACGTTATGCCCCCTTCCGGCTTTCCAGCTTAATTCTAGGATCAATCAGCACGTAAGCGATATCCGTAAAGAAACGAGCCAACATCAGGAGGATACCATAGAAAATTGTAATCCCCATGATCATAGTGTAATCACGGTTTGTGATACTCTCTACGAATACTTTACCAATTCCCCCGATGTTAAAGATCTGTTCAATTACAACGGAACCTGTGATGATATTCGCTGTCATTGGACCAACATAAGTTACTACCGGTAGAATACCGTTTCTTACAACGTGTTTAAACATAATTGCAGGCCATTTCAGACCTTTGGCTTTAGCTGTTTTGATATAATCTGCATGTAAGACTTCAAGCATGCTCGAACGCGTCAAACGAGCGATAAAAGCAATCGGAGATGCAGATAGCGCTGCAACCGGAAGAACGTAATCCAATGGACCATCAAAGCCCATAACGTTAAACCAGCCTAATTTAGTAGCAAAGAGATACTGCAATAGTGAAGCAAGCAAGAAGCTCGGAACAGCTATACCTATGACAGCGAGGATCATCGTGATATCATCAATGAGTTTACGATGGTAAACTGCCGCAATAAGGCCCAGCAAAACACCCACGATAATGGAGATAACAATTGCAAACACTCCAAGCTTCAGCGAAGCGGTGAATGTTTCGCCGATCATTCCGGCTACATCTCGATTGAGATATTTCATTGAGACTCCGAAATCTCCCTTAAGGATTCCACCCATATACTTCAGGTATTGTTCATACATCGGTTTGTCCAATCCATACTTCTGTTCCAGCAAGACCCGAATTTCAGGCGATACTTTTTTCTCGGATGTAAAAGGGTCACCCGGAATAGCCTTCATCAGGAAGAAGGTTGCAGATGCGAGTATGAAAAGCGATAGCAGCATAAATAATAGTTTTTTCAACACATACTTAACCAACCCTTGCACACCTCCACAAACAATATTTTGTATACAAATCGATTGTAGAATTAGACAGAAATAAAGTCCAATCCATTTATCGGAAATTTCAAGAATTATAAGGAAAATCGGTGCACATACAAAAAATCGGGATATATATGGAATTCCACATATATATCCCGAAGTATTCATATTAGACTTCAGAACAACTTATTTCTCTTCCAGATATGCACGCGTGAAGTCAATAGCTCCACTGAAATCAAGTTGTACGCCTTTCAGGTAAGGCTTGGTCAAAGATACGTTAGTGTAGTAATAGATTGGCATAACGCCCATTTCATCTTGAATCAGGATTTTCTCAGCGTCAGCAAATGCAGCCATACGTGTAGCTGGATCAGCAGATTTTACAGTTTCTTTAACATCTTTGTCATACTGTTCGTTGCTGAATTTGGAATCATTGTTTGTGTTTCCAGTAGTCCACATTTCCAAGAAGTTGTATGGATCGTTGTAGTCAGCAGACCAACCTGCACGAGCTACTTGGAAGTTTTGGTTCTGACGGTTCTCAAGGAATACGCCCCACTCTTGGTTTTCTGTTTTCACATCAACACCAAGATTTTGTTTCCACATGTCAGCAACCGCCAAAGCGATTTTCGCGTGACCATCACTAGTGTTGTAGATCAACGTAACAGCTGGCAATGTTGTGTAACCTTCTTCTTTCATACCTTCAGCAAGCAACGCTTTAGCTTCTTCCACATTTTCTGTGAAGTAATCGTCTTTGTGCTCATCACGGAATTCGCCGTTTTCACCACGGATACCTGGAGGTACAAAGCCGAATGCTGGAATTTGTCCACCTTGTGTAACTTTGTCAACAATCAGCTGACGCTGAATTGCCATTGCAAATGCTTTACGGATTTTAACGTTGTTAAATGGTGCTTCGTTTACGTTGAACTGATAGTAGTACGTACTTGCAATACCAGTAGCTTTGAACTCGTCCGGCAATTCCGCTTTTACAGAAGGAATTTGGTCGGATGGAATTTCACCGTTAGGTGCACCAGTGTAGTCCAATTGTCCTGATTTGTAAGCTTGCAGTTCGGAAGCACTGCTGTTCGTCAGAGACATATCGATTTGAGCCAATTTAATATCGGCAGCCGCATGGTAACCATCGTTTTTCTTCACAACAATTTTTTGACCTTTAGAATATTGATCCATTACAAATGGTCCGTTAACGATCATGTTTTTGTAGTCTGTGAAGAATTTGTCATTTGTGTCAGCAGATGCATGTACTGGGTAGTACGTGTAGAATGCTGTCAGACCCAAGAAGTAAGGTGTTGGGTTTTCCAACGTTACTTCCAATGTGTGCTCATCAGTAGCTTTAACGCCTACTTGTGAGAAATCTGTGACTTTAGTACCTTTGTATGTTTCATCTTTGCTGAGGTTGTAACCTTCAGCGCCTTTGATGTAGTACAATTGGTAAGCATATGGAGAAGCTGTTTCCGGTTTCAAAGCACGTTCCCAAGAACGAACAAAGTCTTCGGCAGTGATTGCATCACCGTTGCTCCATTTAGCTTCCGGGTTCAGGTTGAAAACATATTTCAAACCATCTTCGGAGATTGTCCAGTCTTTAGCTACGCCTGCTTGTTCTTTACCATCAGCATCGATGCGTACAAGACCTTCGTACAAGAATTTCAAAACTGTGTTGGTTTGGCTGTCTTTTGCTTGAGCCGGGTCCAACGTAGGAGGTTCAGCTGACAGGTTGATTTTCAGAATTTGATCTTTAGCAAGACCATTTCCTTCGTTTGCAGAACCAGTATCGGTGTTACCTGTGCCTTCGTTTTTCGATCCGCACGCTGCAAGTACGGTACCGAACGCCAAAATCAGCGTCAAAAGGACTAATAGACTTTTCCTTTTCATCTAACACGTTCCCCCTAAATTGATATGGTTTATATGTTTATAGATTATACAACCACCGGTCAAAAAAATCTACATTACTTTTTCAGAAAGTAATGTTTTTTTCAGTTTTCGACAAAATCGACACATTTTTTGCCTCTTTTGCGTTATGTAACCTCACATCTGTTTCATGAAGTATCTAAATAATCCAAATAAAGTAAACAAAACATACCCGAAACTCATAATGATGAAGGCCATGCGCCATACGGCCCGGAACATTCTACCCCCATCGACCTTCCCCTTTAGTCGATTTTGCGCACCTCCGATAAATCCAAGTGCTAGTAGTATGAGTAATAGTGTCAGATAAAAACCAAAATTCGAATCAAATGTTAAGTTGAATAACGCCGATACTGAAAAAACAAGAAAAAAAGTGGTTACATCCATTGCCATCCGCATGGCGTTCCGTTTGTCTTTTTTCCATACGTACATTCCCCAATAAACAAGAAAGAACGGAAAAAAGGGCAATATGCTCAACACAATAAAAAGTCCCATTAATTCACTCCTTCCGGTTGCATTCCTTCAATCAGATGAAGCAGTATTTCATGTGTAGGTGCAACAAGGTCCAACTCCTGTGCCATTCTTACAATATGACCGTTAATTGACCTCACTTCTGTACCACGTCCAGCGAGAACATCTGCAAGCATGGAGGAAGTATTCGTGGCAGTAGAACGACAAACCGATATTAGTTGATCCCACATATCCTGATCCAAACATATTCCACTTGCAGAGTAGATCAACAATACCTCATCATATAACTGGCGCATTAGCCTCTTTCGTTCTTCCTTGATGATCAATTCTCCATTAGGGACTCGCCATAATGCTGTAAGCGGGTTAATGACTGCATTAATCAATAGTTTCCTGTATATCAGCTTATCGATTTCATTCGACACTGTACAGTCAAATCCTGCCTGCTGCAACGATCCCGACAGAGTAAATGTTCTCTTCTCCTCTATAGAGGTAGAGGCTACTATATGTATGTTATACCTTCCCAGCCTGGTTTCACCTGTACCTGCACGAGTCACCTGACTCTGTGTACGCTTCGCACCTTCTGTTGTAACCGCACTACACAGAAGCGACTTTGGCAAAGCTGCTTGAAGTTTGGCCAGATGGCCCATCCCATTCTGAAAACAAGCGATATTCAGCACATGATCTTGTAATGGACTAATCTCATGAATGAAATCATCAATGCTTGTCTGCTTAACCATGAGCAGTAACCATTCTCCTGGTGTGTTCTTCCATGTGTCAGTCAGCTCACTTATTGGTTTCGCCTGTATTTGATCCGGTAGAACATGTATCTCCTCGTCTTGTTCCACAATGGTTACTCCATCACGGCTGAGGAGGTTTGCCTGAGCAATTGTTCTGGTCCAAAATCTGACCTGGTTACCTGACGCCAGCAGTTTCCCGCCATATAAAAGACCCAGTGCCCCCGCTCCTACGATGTCAATGATCATATGATGCACTCCTCTCCGCTTCAGTAGTTGCTCTTCTATTATCTATAATAGAACAAAAACACCAAACTAAAAACCCGTCATACCTACCGTTGTGTAACGGAGGTGTGGCGGGTTCATACCTGACTTTCAAAAATCAAACGTCTGAACTTGTTATTCAATTCGTTCCAGATTCCCGTTGGCATCCATCTTGAAACGTGTCTTAAGTTCCTCTTCTTCTTCGGACAAAAATGCGAGTCTGCGAGCCCGATCCATAATCTGAATCAAAGCTTTGTAGTCGTCATTCACCACACGGTAATCCGTCTGCACTTCATTCACTTCCTTGGAAAGACGGTCATTCTCAAGACGTAGTTCAAGCAATTCATCTTCTTTCTCGCGAAGCTCCTTCTCCAGCATCTTGAGTTGACGATTGCTCTCCTGCACTGTTCCCTTCCATTGTCGCAGGAAGCGGATTACTGCATCCATCGATAATGAATCGTCTGAGATCCCATCTGATTTGTACAGATGTTCTTCAGTGTCCAGTGTAGACAGTGCTGCAACCTGCGGTCCGAGCATAGCTGGTTGCTTTCTGAGATAACTTCGTTTTTGTCGTTGTGCCTTGGCGTTACTGATGGCAGAATCATACTTTTTTCGTACACAACTGTTCCAGCGAAAACCGCATGCGGCAGATGTTCTGCCTATTTTTTCGCCCACCTCTTCAAAAGCGGCCAATTGTGTACTGCCTTCCCGAATATGACGCAAAGTAACCTCAGCCAATATCAAATCGTCCTCTGTACTCCAAGCATCCTGTCTCACTGCAGTCATGCTATAATACCCTCCTAACAACATCCTAAAATAACCGTCCGCATTACCGGAAGCCCGGTATGTGAATTAGGTATAAAAGCTGCTTCATTCATTCTTATGCCTCTCATAGAGTTCATAGAATTGATTTCATACTAAAATGTATTTCCACATTCAGGCTTGCTCATACGTGACATACGTAAAACATATCCCTCTATACTTACTTTGAGCAAAAAAAGAATTCGCTTTCATATCCAAATTTGTTTACACGTTTTTCCTTTCCCGGTATAATGTTGTGTAGACAATCTATGAACGTACTTAGGAGAGGAGGATTTACCGTGGCACGCATGTTTCGGGTACTCGGGTTCTTCACGCTTGCAATTGGCCTGATGGCTTTTGCGGGAGATCTGGTCGAAATGGCTTTGCTTTTTTTCCTGCAGACTGCGTTTTTTGTCATTTTGGGATACTTGAAATTTACCGAGCGAACGTACATATTGCTCTTCTGGGGTTATATGATCGTAACATTCACGGGGTTCAGCTACTGGACCGTATTCGAAATGGGGTTGCCGCTCTAATCCACCTGCAGCATCAAAGTGATCCGATATCTGTCGGGTTGCTTTTTTGTTGTGTTCAGATTAAATGAATGTTCATGGTGTTATTTAACCACTAAGGATATTTCACGTATTTGTTTCATATATTGTCTGGAGCACAACAAGCCTGTACGATTGTCATTTAAGAAGTGGAAAGGAGAATGGATCGGTGAAACGTCAATACGGCATTTCAGCCTTTATATTATGCATCATTTTATTACTCCAGCTACCTTTAGCCCATGCCTATGGAGAGTCTTCACCTGAGGATACACGTGAGATATTGCAAAAAAGCCTATCCATCGTTGAAATCGATCACGAAATCGAACGCATCGCCGAAAGGCAGAAACAGCTGGCTCAACAATACGAGACATTATCCGTCCAGCTTCAGGAACAGGAAGAGCAGATACATATTCAGCAAGATCGGGCCGGAGCAGTAGTGAGGTCCTACTACACAGGAGAACGCGACAGCCTCCTCATGACGGTCCTGGGAGCCAGGTCATTCAAAGACCTGTTTGTACTGTATGATTATTACCAGATTATTATCGGACGGGATCAGGCTGTGCTGGACAAGTATCAGGACCGTTATCGCAACCTGCAACAGACTTCCACTCAGATTCGTCAGACTACAACAGAATTAACCGAAATGAAGACTAATCTTCAAAACCAGCGGGAACGTGTAGTCACCCTGCAAAAAGAAATGGATGCCCAAATAGCCACCAGCGGAGATGCGGCAGCGATTCAGAAACTGATGGATGAACTAACCCTTTATTGGGAGAATATCGGCATCTATGAGGTGAAACGATATTTCAAAGCATTGGCATCTGCCATGCAGAACCTGCCTGACTTTATCCAAAAACAAAACGGAGGCATATCCACGACTGGAACAACGTATACGATTCGAATTGAGCAGGATGAGCTTAATGCATTTCTGCGTTCCCAAAATCCAATCTTTGAAGACTTTGCCTTTCAGTTTAACCAGGATAAGATTATAGCTTCCGGTCAGCGGGATCAGTTGCAATTAAGCATTGAAGGACATTATACGGTAGAAAATGAACCTCAAAACTCCATTCGTTTTCATGTGGACAAACTTGTATTCAACCAGCTTGAACTACCAGATACGACTCGCCGAATGCTGGAAAGAGAATTTGACCTTGGGTTCTATCCACAGAAAATCCTGTCGTTTGTTAAAGCAACCGATGTTTCAACAAGTGAAGGCATACTTGAAGTAAAACTAGCTATATCATTTTGAACACGAACTTAAAGTTAATTCGTCGTTCCAATACTATCTACGTATTGATTCGCTGTAATTTCTCCTTTTAAGAATTGTTGTACTTTTTTATGAAAACGAGTTATTAGAGCATGATTTTTGGTCGTTGCAGCGGGGACATCTTGGGTGGTTGAGAACCAGGATTGTCCCTTTGTCATGTCATAAGGTCCAACGAGTTTCTCAGACTCCAAATCTAGCTCCTGTTGCTTTGCGGGCAACCGGTTAACCTGTTGGTACCATTTCAGCTGTGTCGTAGCGGACGTCATTCCTTCAATCCATCTACTCGCCTCCTCAGCCTCAACCGAACCCGCAGTAATGACAAGACTTCTGGAGTTTACAGTTTCCAAGGTTTCGAAAGAAATTCGCTTAAAAGAATCTTTATCAACTGTACTCGCTTGATCCGCATTCAATAATTGAGATAATAATGATACAACCATTGGTGTGTCGTTTTGGTCAGCAGTTGGAGAGAACCCTGGATTGGTAGACTCAAGCCTAATAAGGGGCTGAATCTGATTCATCAACTGAATCCCCTGCTGAAGATCCCCCGTTTGCGAATCTATTTGTGTTCGTTTAACTTGATCTGGTGCCATTCTCGGTTCCAAATGATTCAGCCACGCATTTGTCCCGTACATATCATTGATGTTTATTGTAATTAAAGGGATGCCTTCCGCAATGGCTTGTTGAGTAAGTTTGACCCACTGATCTTTATTTCGAGGTAATGACTCCAGACCAGCTCTCTTCAGAAATGAAGATTGTGCAGCCAGAATGTACGGATCAAAATCAAAAGGCATTCCCCACTGATAACCATTCCACTCTGTCATTCCCCGTAACCCAACTACCGTATCTCCTAGTGACTTCGATAATGTTGTTCCGTTTAAGGGATACAGGTACCCTTTTTGGGCATAGTATTGCACTTCCTCACTATCAAGCAGAACAACATCACCGTTCTCCCCTAGTGAAAATTCAAGATCCAAAACATGCTTATATGTATCCGGCTTCTCATTCCGAAGATTAATTTCTACCAGCTGGGAAGCAGCAACTTCTTTGGCTATCTTTTGAAAGACTTGAAACTCTTCATCCGACATCGCCACTACAATCTCCAGCGGAGCTTGAGCATCTTCATTACGGGACGAAGACCCAGGAAAAGCATCCTTCTCCTGATCGCGTTCCTGATTGAGCTGCGAACCTCTAAAGTCAAAACTCGGTGACAAGATCGTTAACGAAAGCAGTAATACCGCGAACAAAACAACCTGATGTCTACGCTTCATTAACTTCCCTCCCTGTTCACCTAGTTTTTTCCTGCAGCAATTATTGTAACAAATAAGTAGTACTCTTGTCCTACCCTGCCGAAAAACACTTTTTCGGATTTTTGCATAATACGAGCATATCGAGTTCTGTGTAATAACGCTTACTTATTTTTTCAGCAAAAAGCCGACTCCAGGAGCCGGCTTTAATAACAACATTTTCCGGGAAATAAATCCCCTAAATATTACAATAAATCAGCTGCAAGCTGTGCCAGCTTGGACCGTTCTCCTTTTTCGAGCATGATGTGTCCGCTGATTCCCTCTTGTTTGAACCGTTCCACGATATACGTCAGGCCGTTACTGGCAGAATCAAGATACGGATGGTCTATCTGTTCGGGGTCTCCCATCAAAATAATCTTACTGCCTTCACCGACCCTTGATACAATGGTCTTCACTTCATGGCGGGAGAGATTCTGGGCTTCATCAATAATGATAAACTGTCCAGGTATCGATCTCCCACGAATATACGTTAAGGCCTCCACCTGAATACTGCCAAGCCCCATTAGAATTTTATCGATATCTCCGGCTTTTTTGGTGTCAAACAAAAACTCCAGATTATCATAAATCGGCTGCATCCATGGACGTAGTTTTTCTTCCTTCTCACCAGGCAAGTAACCGATATCTTTCCCCATCGGAACGACAGGACGAGCAATCAACAGTTTTTTGTATTTATGATCATCCTCTACCTTAAGCAGACCTGCTGCAAGTGCCAGCAAGGTTTTCCCTGTTCCAGCTTTACCGGTGATGGTAACAAGCGGGATGTCATCATTTAAAAGCAATTCCAGTGCCATGCGTTGTTGTGCGTTACGTGCGCTAATGCCCCAGACATTGTCATTACTGAGGAAAAGCGGCTCCAGCTTTGTTCCCTCTGTATTTACTTTAAGCAAAGCCGATTTATTGGTTCCCATCTCATCCTTGAGAATGACAAATTCATTCGGATACAACGAATAAGACAACTGTAACGGTTTGATTGGTAAAAAACGATATGTGTAAAACTCATCAATCACTGACGGATGAACTTTTAGGGCCGTATAACCTGGATATAATTCACTGAGTCCTGCCGTCCGATCTGATAAGTAATCCTGTGTAAACAGACCAAGTACATCCGCTTTGATACGCACAAGTACATCTTTACTGACAAGCACGACCTGACGTTCGACTACTTCCTTTTCATTCTCCTCAATCTGATAATTCAGTGCGACAGCCAAAATGCGATTATCGTTGGACACTTCACCAAACATTTCCTGAACTTTCACGAAACTCCGATGATTCAGTTCTACTTTCAGGTTACCTCCATTAGCCAAAGGTACCCCACTGTGCAAGTGACCCAGCTCACGTAATCCGTCTAACAGTCTGGATACATTACGGGCATTACGCCCAATTTCATCGGCATTTCTTTTTTTGGAGTCGATCTCCTCCAGTACAACCGCGGGAATGATTACCTCATGTTCCTCAAAGGCAAATATGGCATTGGGGTCATGCAGAAGCACGTTGGTATCCAATACAAAAATCTTTTTCATTCAATCCCCTCCAAAGCGGCGTCGTTAAAGGCATGGATAGTGTGATCTTTCAGCAGCGGCATGGACAATCATGATCCCATACATAAATGTATTCGACTAGGGCAAAATAATTGTCAACCATTCTGAAAAACTCCAAGAAAGGATGAACATTTATGAAAATATGGGTTTGCACGCTGCTTCTGATCTTTATACTTACAGGTTGCAACAGTTCCACACGCAGCGCTTCTCAGGAACCGCATACGTCACATCCAAGAAGCTACGGAGGAAATGTAACAACTCAGCAAGATCAAGGGAAAGGATCTCACATGCTCAATGCACAGGAAGATCGGATGAATCCTTCACGTTTGGATCGTCTCAATGAGAATACAGGTGAAGTCCATGATACCAACATTGCTGATGATGCAAAGAGTGGCCGGATGCCCAATGAAAAACGAATCAATCACCTTAAAGCTCTTGCCAAGCAAGTGGAAGGTGTTGAAGATGCGAACTGCGTCATACTCGGTAATACAGCCGTAGTTGGCATCGATGTTGATGGTGAACTGGAACGTGCTCGGGTTGGTACCATTAAGTACGCTGTCGCCGAAGCACTTCGCAAAGACCCAGAAGGCTTGGATTCCATTGTTACTGCTGATGCAGATGTCACTGAACGAATTAAAGAAATTGGTGAACATATTCGTCAAGGGCACCCAATCTCCGGTTTTGCTTCAGAACTTGCTGACATGGTGGGACGAATTATCCCTCAACTCCCGAAAGACGTCAAAGTCCGTCAAAATCCGGATGAAAACGTGAATCAAAAACAACAAATGCAGCAGCTGCATTCATCTGACAAAAGACAACAAAAAGCCCAGTGATCTCTCACTAGGCTTTTTTCATGGCAGCAAAAACCTGCTCATCTAATTTCTCAGCAGCACGCTGATCATATATTTTGACATATTGAGGCATAGAGGACAATTGAGCGCCGTAAAACAGAGCATTCCTCACCGCTTCAATTGTAATGTCGAAACAGCACATATTAAATGGAACGTCCTGCAGCGGATCTTGACGTACCGCAGCACGTCCGTTCACTGCGTACACCGTCTCTTCTCCAAAGACAGTTACCGTAATGAGCGGATTAGTAATCATGTTATTCACTAAACGTGAACGATGATCGATCGCCAAACGAAAAGTAGAAGCATTCTCCGCATAAATCCAAGAGATGGCTGTTGAAGTCGGACCTCCGGATTCTACATCCACTGTGCTCAGAAGCACAAAGGTCTCATTCTTGAATTGCTGTAAAAGAGATTCAGTTAATTGTGTGACGGCTTCGGACATTCAACCAGCCCCCCTAACCTTCTTTATGCAATTCTTGTACTTGGTTTATGTTATTATAGCATACCGATTAACGTGCTTCCAATCCCAAAGGAATGAAGGTTATTCGCCTGAAGGTGAAGCCGTTACTTTACCTGAAAGTGTATCTTGTAAAGCCTGCTTTGCATTGGCAAGTTCCGTCTCATTAATATACACATATGGACTTCTCCACTCTCCGGTAACCGGAGTATAATGCACATCCGCGGTGGAAATGTTCCAATACGTCGAGATAAAGTTTTTCATTTGTTCCGATTCCACATCTGTCGTCATATTCTTGTCAACTGCACCAATCACTTTGCTGATCTTTGTAATGCCCCCAAGAGATTTCATCTGATCCAGCATGGAGTTCAGCACTTGGTTTTGACGTTTGTTACGATCAAAGTCATTGGATTCATCAGTCTTTGGATTACAATTGGATTTGCGGTAACGAACAAAATCTAGTGCTGCTTTACCATCGAGATGTTGTGCGCCTGCGACCAGATTGATATCTGTACCATCGGCTGTATCTCTATAACACATATTTTTATCCACAGTCACATCCACGCCACCAACGGCATTGACAGCATCACGGAATGCCTGGAAATTCAGGACGGTTGTATAATTAATATCTACATCCAAATACTTGCCCATCATTTCTTTCATCTGATCCTCTGCATTTTTTCCAGTGGTTTTTTCCTGTGCTTTGAATCTTGGATAATAGGAATTCAGCTTGTTGGATTTGTACCCATCCAATTGAATACGCGTGTCTCGAGGCAAAGATACAATGGTTGCCGTCTTGGTCTCGGGATTCAACGAAGCCACCATAACAACATCCGAGAGATATGTGCCAGTTTCAGGACGGTTATCTGTGCCTAATAACAGCATCGTGATCGGTTTGGTTGTGGCTGACATCCCGGGAGGTACCGGTTTATCGATGCCTGTGTCCACGACTTGATTGTATACCCAGTATGCATATCCACCGCCTACCACAATGGCAATAACCAATAGACTTAAAAGGATTCTGCCAAAAGCATTCATTCTCTTTTTCTTCTTAGGCTGCTTGCCCTTGCCATTCTTCGATCCAGAAGCACCAGATTGCGTTGGTGCCTGTCTCCGTGGAGGCAGTCCGTTCGAATTTGAGTTCATATCTTCAACACCTTTATCACATCTGTTTTTGTCTAAATAAAAGACAACCGCTTTCCCTAAGGAAAACGGATGGTCTGTACAAGACAGGATTTATGAGTTTCGAGCGGCAGCTTCCGCTTTTTTCTTTTGACGACCTTCAATAAAATAACGCACTCTCACTAACAACATCAAACCAACCGCGACCAACAAACATTGAATGATGGGCAGCTTGTCGATCTGAAAAATAAGAAGCATGAATGTGCCCATCGCCATCAAAATATAGAGAACGATTTCCTTACCAAGTGGCAATTTCTGACGTACCCGAAACACCTTGTTATATACGTAAGTAATCAATACAAAGATGACGATGTAGGCTACGATCGGGTGTGATGCGAACCATGCTTGCATGCACAGCCAGCTCCTTTCGTGTTCATGCTAGAATATAAGTTAACTATTGTGAAACCCTTTCGATAACTCTGAATAAAACACACATCGGAGGTGACCGTTCCGGTATCGGATCGTTCTTTTGATCGCTGTTATCCCCAGATTTTTTTGATCCATTTACTCAATGGTAAAATCCGGGGATAAAGGCGAACGCTTCGCTTCTGCAGAATCGATTCCGATCCCTTCACTACTTCCACTGTGCATAACATCGTTAACTTCTGTGTTTCATCAAATGCTAACTTATATAAATTATTTTGTTGTTATTAGGCTTTGGAAGCCATTTTGCGTTGTTTTTCTGCACGCTCACGCTCGGATTTATTCAGGATCTTCTTACGAAGACGAATAGATTTTGGTGTGATCTCACAATATTCATCTTCATTCAGGTACTCAAGCGCCTGTTCCAATGAGAAGATAATCGGAGTTTTAATTTTAACGGTATCATCTTTACCAGAAGAACGAACGTTAGTCAGTTGTTTTTCTTTGCAGATGTTAACTACGATATCATTGTCACGTGTATGTTCACCAACAATCATACCTTCGTAGATCTCAGTACCCGGCTCCAAGAAGAGCGTACCGCGATCCTCAACGCCCATCATGCCATAGAACGTAGATGTACCCGTTTCAGTTGAGATCAGTACACCTTGGTGACGTCCACCCACTTGACCGGATACTACTGGAGCGTAGCTGTCAAATGCATGGTTCATAACACCGTAACCACGAGTCAATGTCAGGAAGTTTGTGCTATATCCGATCAAACCACGTGCTGGAATCAGGAACTCCAGACGAACTTGACCACTACCTGTGTTAACCATGTTAACCATCTCTGCTTTACGTGCACCCAGGCTCTCCATTACGGAACCCATGCTCTCTTCAGGGATATCAATCAACAAGCGCTCAACAGGTTCCATTTTCTTCCCGTCAACTTCTTTAATGATAACTTCTGGTTTGGATACTTGAAGCTCATATCCTTCACGACGCATATTTTCAATCAGGATACCCAAGTGAAGCTCACCACGTCCGGAAACGACAAATGCATCCGGGCTTTCCGTTTCGTCAACACGAAGGGAAACGTCTGTTTCCAATTCTTTTAACAAACGCTCACGAAGTTTACGGGAAGTTACCCATTTACCTTCACGACCTGCGAATGGACTGTTGTTCACGAGGAACGTCATTTGTAGTGTAGGCTCATCGATTTTCAGAACTGGAAGTGCTTCTGGATTGTTAGGGTCGGCAATGGTTTCACCAATGTTGATGTCCTTGATCCCTGCAATGGCAACGATGTCGCCTGCTCCTGCTTCTTCTGTCTCAATACGTTTGAGACCCTGGAAACCGAACAGTTTCTCGATACGTGCAGTTTTGCTCTTACCATCACGCATAATAACCGTTACCGATTGTCCTTGACGGATCACACCGCGGTTAACACGACCAATGGCAATACGGCCAAGGTATTCATTGTAGTCCATCAAAGTAACGAGGAATTGAAGTGGTTCTTCAACATTTTCGGTAGGGTGTGGGATATGACTAACGATGGTATTGTAAATCGCCATCATGTTGTCATCCTGTTTTGCAGGATCATTATCCATGCTGGATGTTCCGTTCAATGCGGAAGCATATACAACAGGGAATTCAAGTTGTTGATCGTTGGCACCCAGTTCAATGAACAGGTCCAGTACTTCATCAATAACCTCAGTCGGGCGAGCCGCTGGACGGTCAATTTTGTTAACAACAACGATTGGTGTCAGGTTGTGCTCCAGAGCTTTACGAAGTACAAACTTCGTTTGTGGCATACAGCCTTCATATGCATCAACAACGAGCAATACGCCGTCAACCATTTTCATGATACGTTCCACTTCACCACCGAAGTCGGCGTGTCCTGGTGTATCCACAATGTTAATCAGGTAATCTTTATAAGTTATAGCCGTGTTTTTGGCCAAAATCGTAATACCGCGTTCACGCTCCAAATCGTTGGAGTCCATTGCGCGCTCCTGTACCGTTTCGTGATCACGGAAAGTACCGGATTGCTGGAGCAACTTGTCGACGAGCGTAGTTTTCCCGTGGTCGACGTGGGCAATAATCGCAATATTGCGAATGTGTTCTCTTGAATGCATGGTTTGTATCCATATCCTTTCCAATTTCAATTCTTATCTACTAAACTTCCCGCAATTTCGCAGGTTACTCACAAAATAAGCGTCGGTGATATCCCGACGCATGTCTATATCCCTTATATTATAGTTTATTATAGGTAAAAATCAAGATATTTCGCACGAAAAGACCATTGGGAATGTTACCAGCCTCTCCCTTGACGTCCTCGTCCAAGCAATAACCAGACTCCGCCCAAGATCAAAAGGACAGCAAGTACATAGATTATTCCTGTTTGCAGCAAGGTAAATCCGAATAATATGATGGACACCGCACCAAGGATCAAAGCTGCAGGTAACACATATTCCGGTCTTCGCCGTTCAGCCATTCCATATTCGAGTAACCCTATGGCGATCCCGAGCAAAAATGCTGGCCACAGCCTGCTCATAAGTCCAGCGCCCCATGTATTCGTTATACTGAATATAACACCATACACCGTTAGTATGCCGGCAGGAACGAGTGACCACGATGGTGAAATACGCGCATAATATAACGCATGAAGGGCGATGCCTGGCAGCAGGATCAGCAAAGGCCAGAAATTGCGACCAATAAATCCAAACACGCCAAACTTGCCAAGCAGAATAATAATTCCCGCAGCTGCAATAAATAGTCCAATCGCTTTTTCATTTCTCATCCTCATCTGCAATCACCTCTTATATCATGGCTATGTACTTTATTTCTTAATAAACGATACGCATTCCATACTGACTGTTGATTTTTAAGCCTGTAATCCTGCTTCTAGTGTATCCGATGTTTCGGCAAAAAACTATACTTTATGTCGCACTTTGCGTGTGTCCTTTACCTGTATTACCCTAAAATGTGCAACTTATGACTAGCCCAACGGTTGTTGTATTTACAAGCGTATTATCTCAACACAAAACCGCCTAAACCCGACAGTTCAGACGGTCATATGTTCAAGCTTTTATCCAAAATTAAACTATGCGTTCTTACGCACAAATTTATGTGCGCCTCCAATCGCAACCACAAGACAAGCCATTGCTACGGGTAGCAGCGTATGCACCTCTGATGCCATACCTCCCAGCCATTCTCCTAACTTGGGGTCTTTCATCACCATCTCACCTGCTGTGAAGGCTAAGATGCCTGCTCCGGCGAATACAAGAATCGGAAATCGCTTCAACAAACCAACAATTAACCCGCTCCCCCATACGACGATGGGGATACTGATTGCAATACCTATGACAATCAAAGCCAAATCTCCATCTGCCAAAGCCGCTATGGCCAAAACATTATCCAAGCTCATTACAAAATCGGCAATCAGAATGGTTTGAATGGCTTTCCAGGTCGTAGAAACTTCTCGAATATGTACTTCATCATCATTTTGAAGCAGCAGCTTTACTGCAATCCAGAGTAGCAACAGCCCACCTGCTGCTTGGATAAAGGGAATTCCCAGCAATAATACCGCTACAAAGGTTAATACACAACGCAGCAGCACCGCACCAAAAGCTCCCCACCATACCGCTTTTTTGCGTTGTATTGGTGGCAGATCCTTGCTGGCAAGCGCAATAACAACCGCATTATCTCCACTCAATACCAGATTGATCATCAAAATTTCAGTTAACAGCCATAGTGTATCCATGTCCTCATCCCCCCACATTAACTTGTATGTCAGAGTTGTCCATGCTATTCTTAATGATTGAACCGTATATAAGGAGTGACATATATCATGGAGCTATTTAGTCCCACATTCTGGCTGGCTTTGCTGAACGTTGTCTTTATTGATCTAATTCTGGCTGGGGATAATGCCATCGTCATTGGTCTCGCAGCTCGAAATTTGCACCCTTCCGTGCAGAAAAAGGCGATTCTATATGGAACTGGCGGTGCACTTTTGATTCGAATTTTAGCAACAGTTGTTGTTTTATGGTTGCTTAAAGTTCCGTGGCTCTTGCTTGTGGGAGGCATACTTCTGATCTGGATTGCCTATAAATTATTGGCGGATCAGGGAGATGAACACAATGATGTTCAGGCGGGAACTTCCTTGTGGACCGCTATTCGTACCATCGTGATTGCGGATGCAGCCATGGGATTAGATAACGTGATTGCAGTTGCTGGAGCTGCGCAGCAGCATCTCGTGCTTGTCATCCTTGGACTCCTAATTAGTGTACCTATTATCGTCTGGGGAAGTACCCTGTTTATCAAGCTAATTAATCACTTTCCTTGGATCATCTATGTCGGAGCCATTGTTCTCGGGTATACGGCTTCTAATATGATCACTGAGGAACAGCGACTTTTGCCTTACTTTACTGAGCATCCGGCACTGCGCATTCTCTTCATCGTTGTGGTTATTGCAGGTGTAGTCTTTGCAGGTTATCGCAAACGCTCCAGCAGTTCCAGCCACAAGGGATCTGGCGGGGAACAGCAACGCTCCTATTCGTAGGCTAATTTAAACTAAAAATTTCATCTGAATACAGCAAAGGACTGAACGATATTTCATCGGACAGTCCTTTTTTGCAGTTAACATAGCCCTTATTATGTCAGCCATGCTAATTTTTATTTAGTTTAGAACCAGTCATCCTTCATACCATTGTCTCCTGTCTGATTCGTTACCACAGAAGTTTCACCGGCGTGCAGTGTGATCGTTTCAGTTTGTTCCACCGCCTGATCCACCCATTCTGTCAGATGGCTCATTGTTGATTCTATTTTATCCACAATTCGAAGATTTGGATTGGTTGAAGGTGACTTTGGCACAAAGAGAGTACAGCAATCCTCATATGGCAAAATAGATATGTCATAAGTTCCGATCTGTTTGGACAGGGTAATGATCTCCTGTTTATCCATCATAACCAGTGGTCGCAACAGTGGCAGATCCGTCGCACGACCAATGACATTCATACTCGGAAGAGTCTGACTCGCTACTTGGCCCAAGCTATCCCCGGTGATCAGTGCCAATGCCCGCTCACGCTCGGCAAGTTTGGATGCAATTCGCAGCATTGAACGTCGCATCAGCGTAATAATCAGATTATCCTGACCTAGCTGGGTAAATGCCGTTTGGATCTCCGTAAATGGAACCAGATGCAGCTTGATTGTTCCTGCATGATCAGCAAGGGCACGCGCCAAATCAATGACTTTTTCTTTGGCACGCTGGCTTGTGAACGGATAACTATAAAAATGTACACATTCCACTTCAAGTCCACGGCGCATGGAAGACCAGGCTGCAACCGGGCTGTCTATTCCACCTGATAGCAGTACCATCGCTTTTCCATTCGTGCCCAGGGGAAACCCGCCTACTGCAGGAATGGTTTTGTTGAAAATATAGGTGCCCTGATCCCGAATTTCCACTCGCAGCTCAATATCAGGTTGGCGAACATCAACACTCAATTGCTGGAACTTCCGAAGGATCGGGGAACCGACCAAATGGTTCATTTCATGGGAAGAGTTCGGGAACTCCTTCCATACCCGCCTTACATTTACCTTAAATGTGGTGCCTTCTTTGAATTCGTCTTCCCTTTCGTCCATAAACGCAACTGCTGTTTTTACAATCTCATCAAGCTCTGATGGAGTAACTTTAACCGGACTAATCGACATCACACCGAATACCCGCTTCAGCACCTTAATCAGTTCAGTATGTGATTCACCGCCAAGATCCACGTAGACACGGCCATATTCTTTGCGAAGGCTCGCTCCTGGATAAGGTTTAAGCAAAGCTTTCACCTGTGTAATGATCGTTTTTTCAAATCGGGCACGATTTTTCCCTTTTAACATAAACTCTCCGAAACGGAGAAGCAGCATATCATATTTCATATTCATTACATCCGCCTTTCGAGGGGCCTCAACTGCCCCACCATCTGATGTAAAGCCTGTTCAAGCAAGGCTACATCTTCCTCTGTATGTTCATCTCCAAGACTAATACGCAATCCGCCACCAGCACAAGCTGCATCTCTGCCCATCGCAAGTAGAGCCCGACTCGGTTCAGCCGAACGCGATGAACAGGCAGATTGGGTCGATATGGTTACACCAAGCTGCTCCAAGGTGTGCAGCGCCACTTCTGCCTTCATCCCGGGATAGGAGAAGTGCACAATATGAGGTGCACCCTCTGTGCGACTGTTCAATTCAAATTCAGGAATGGCACGTATCGTTTCCATTAATCGATCACGGAACGCCGTTGTACGCCGGGCAAAATCAACCTGATCTTCTGCTGCCATTCGCATAGCCTTTGCCATGCCTACCAGCAAGGCCACGTTTTCGGTGCCTGCTCTTAGGCCTTGTTCCTGTGATCCTCCTGACAATAGTGGCGTAAGCTCCACCCCACTTCGCACATACAGGAGACCTGCTCCCTTCGGTCCACGAATCTTGTGAGCAGACAGACTGTACAGATCTGCACCCCAAGCAGCAGGTGTCGCCTCCATTTTCCCAAAACCCTGAACACCATCTACATGGAAAAGCACGCGTGGTGCTTTCTTTTTGAGCTGTTTGCCGATCTCTGCAATCGGATGGATGGCTCCTGTTTCATTGTTTACATGCATCAGACTTACAAGCACCGTGTCGGGCCTGATCGCGTCTACAACCTGCTGAGCATTCACCACACCAGCGGAATTGACAGGAATAAGCGTCACATCCCATCCCCACTGCTGCAATTGCATAAAACTTTCGTACACCGAGGCATGCTCGGTAGCCGTAGTGATGATGTGTCTGCCTCGTGACTGATAACGTAATGCCACACCTTTTATCGCAAGATTATTGCTCTCGGTCGCACCAGAAGTAAATACAATCTCCTCAGGCTTAACGCCGATTGCCGCAGCACAGCCGGATCGAGCACGACGCAGCAACTGATCGGCACGCTCTCCATACCCATGGATGGAGGACGGATTACCGAATTGTGTCTCCATAATTTCGGCCATCGTACGAATTACATCCGGATGGGGAGGTGTGGTTGCAGCATAATCAAAATATTTCAAATGAGGTTAGACCTCCCTTATCTCTTCGTTCATGAACCTACAGTGAGCATTGTAACACGATACCCGTACAACACAAAAAGACCAACCGGGAACAGGCGTTTCAAGCGCTACTGCTCCCACATTTGATCTTGTCCTGCCTATCAATGTTATCGCGAAATGTCTATCTGTGAGTTTAGATCACATATTTCGACTGTGCCTTCTCCACCTTGGAGATATAATTCTGAGTTTCGGAAGGCAGACGGTTAAGTACACTCATCAGTTCGCTATCACTCGACACACCCAGACGTGAAACACGGCCTGGTCCTGCATTATATGCAGCAAGCGCCATCTTCACTTCTCCACCGAAACGCTGGAGCTGAAGGGAAAGATACTTCGTACCCGCATCAATGTTCTGGGCAGGGTCAAATGAATTACTCACACCCAGCCCTGCAGCCGTGCCATCCATTAATTGCATGAGCCCCTTGGCTCCGGCAGAGGACACAACATTTGGGTTAAAATTGGACTCTGTGTCAATGACGGCTTTAATCAATGATTCAGGCACACCATATTTCGCACTTGCTTCCGCAATCAATGATTCAAAATCCGTAGGTACGGATGCACCGGAATCCACGATTCCTGTATTGGATGAAGATAATAAAGACTCAACGATGTTATTGGAGACAGAGGACGATCCTGCCGTATTTATATCCGGATTGTACGTGCTTCCGAGTTGCAGCCACAACAAACCATCACTGGATCTTTTGGAGACCGTAGCGGTGGAATCTGTATTGCTCGTCGAATTGGCACCCGTACCTAACAGCCCGTCCATCACATTGGCGAAATCCACTGTTGAACCAGCATCCGATTGTGATCCACTGGTTTGGTTTTTCACATTGGACAATTGCAGTTCCAACAACTGCCGCGATCCGCTTGGATCAATCTGCATGAGTTATACCCACTCCCGTATAATTAAGCGTATTATGACCTTATTCTACATCGTTTTACAGCAAGGTTCCATTGTTTTCAAAAAAATATATGAATCTTCCCACCTAACCTGCGCATATACGAAAAAAACCTTCTGTAATTCACCACATTTGGGTGAGAACAGAAGGCTTTTGAATGAATCATTTTACAGGTTAGCGAGCGAATGGAATCATGAAAAAATAACTCAGTGTGGCTACAATACCCAGTCCAATGGACCAAGCTCCCGCTGTCTTACGACCATTCACATATGCATAGTAACCCAGTACGGCTGCGGCCGGTCCAAGTACGATTGACCACATGAACAAAGATGCGATCCCGAAGGCAAGTCCCATGTAACCCGCGACTTTGCCTGTTGATTCCATGACCCGGTCTGCCTCATGTTTCTCAGGTACAGGCTCTGCCCGTTCGGTACCTCTAGTTCTTACGACAGTCGGAGGAGCGACCTCTGCCCCGTATTCTTCGCGATGTACTTTTCTTGGATAATCGACACGCATACGCTGTTTTTCACCGTCACCCTTGGTTTCAGGGCGATCTTGAAAATTAAACTTATTATCGTCATTTTTCATTTGGAAGCACCTCCGTTATGAATAGGGATGACTGCTCACTTGGGTTTGAACGTGTGACAGCATGTTGCAGAGGATGTGCGTGCGTGATCATGGTGATCGGAGTCAAATGTCTCACCGGCAAATTCCTCATGCAGACGACGGGTGGCATGTTGGTCAATGTCAATCATGATGGCATCAGCGTGGCAGAAATTGTTCTCTCCCCAAAAGTTGCAGTTGGAGACGCTGCATTTGACAATTGGTTTGTCTTGGCTCATTTTTTATCACCTCGACTACTATTGTCTCCCCGCCACAAACCTGATATTCCCCGTCAAAATGCCAGATGATGACATGATCACACCTCGTCTGATTCTCACTAAAAACACAAAAAAACCGCCACAAGGGCGGTTTCGTCCAATTTCATATTAAGGTTTAAACGTTACTTAGGCGTGATTCCGTTGATTTTGCATACGGCGCTGAGTCAGGTAATCACTTTCATAATATGCCAGATCATCGCGCAATTCTTCGTACGTTTTGGAAACCTCCAGAATAACATCCCGTACTGCACGGATTGGCTTATCACGGAAACGAATGGCATCTTGTCCTGTGTAAGCGTATCTTCCGTCTTCGGAATAACATTCATTTTTGGGATAGAAAAAGCTGTTTACGCATTGGTGATACGTATTATAAAGAGCCTTTTCGGCAAAATCGACATCAAAGTTGGCACGACGCAGCACAACGCCAAGTTTTTCGTAAGAAACTTCAGAAAAAACGAGCAAATGACGGAGATCTGAAAGAAATCCTTTATAGAAGGCTGTTGATTCTTCCGTCTGATTCTGATCCAGTTCAGGCAAAGCATTCTCATTCAAAAATTTTTCAATCCGATCGATAGCCGGTTTTAACTTTTCCCTAGTTGACTCACATGTTTTCTGTACATTGGCTGCTGACATAAAGGTAGCTCCCCCTTAAATAAGTCCTTACATATAGGTCGGCCAACGGTGGTTTTCCCCTGACCTTTGAATTCTCAGCTATAATCCTACCATAAAAAGATGACGAGCGGTATCCCTTAATCATGCTTTCCGCTTCTGCCGTTAAACATGCCTATTATACGCAGTCAGACTCGAACTCGCCTGCATAAAAATATCCGCTTTTTCTAACGATAGATATAACCAGTGACAACGATGAAGCACTGTTAATGATTGTCCAAAATGAACGAAGGAGGTTCCATCCACCATGTCCAGACCGAAATGGATTAACTGGGCCCTTGCAGCTGGTGCAGGAGCACTCGCCCTGACACTCTTGCTTCCAACATCCAATCGTCCCGAACCTAAACCAAGTGCCCTGTCCAACTCTGCTCATGAAGAGCACACGAGTAAGAAGCGTCTGAAAGTGCAGGATGTCAAAGCAACCGATCTTCTGACCCGTATGGATGCCAAGCAACATCTCAGTATCATGCTGGAGAAAACCGCCACAATGAATGCTGCGCAGGTTAGGCGATATGTGAATGATCTCCAAAGTTCACATGAACATATCAGATCCATTCATCTCATGAATACCAATGGCTCTTTTGACAAGCCCTTTGATCAAGCCACCTCACAAGGAAGCAAGTTGGAACAACAGAAGCTTCAACATTCGCTCAACCTTGCCAAAAAAGCGGTAAACAAACGTCAAAGTTTTGAATCCTCTTCTTTTCCTTTGGGTAAGGAAAAATATTTTGTTATGGGGCAACCCTCCAAAGATGGCAAAAGAGCTGTAATTGCCTTGTTCAGCCAGAACGTATTAAATGCTGTTGAACAACATCAGCGCAAAAATCTTCGCATGATCCCTTATCCGCGTGAGGGTAAATTCAAAATTGAGTCTGTTCACCCGGATACGCTTAACGAAATCACAGTGAAGACCGGACATGATAATGCAAATGCCAGTCATTTTTACGAAAATGAAATCGTCATCCGTTTTCGCCAAGATCCCGGTGAACGGGATATGCGTATCATTAAATCCGATCTGAGAGCGCAATCTGCGCGCAAGCTGGGATACACGTATGTTTTTCGGTCAGAACACATGAGTTACAAACAATTGCATAGTTATTTCGAAAGCAAATGGAATCCACTCTATATGGAACCCCACTATATGTATTTAACCAATGATACTGTAACTGAACAAACAGATGTAACGATACCCAATGACATTTTGTTCTCCGATTATCAGTGGAACCTGCCTGCGATTGAGACAAACAGAGGTTGGAATATTACCAAGGGAAACAAAGATGTCATCGTTGCGGTGGTCGACACGGGGGTTGATATGAATCATCCTGACCTGAAGGGCAAGCTCCTTGAGGGTTATAATGTGGTCGAGCCGGGAAGCCAACCGATGGATGATGTGGGACATGGGACACACGTCGCAGGCATTATCGGCGCTACTGTCAACAATAATGAAGGCGTGGCAGGAATGAGCTGGTATAACAAGGTACTACCGGTTAAAGTACTCGACAACTCGGGTTCTGGTACCACGTATGCCGTTGCCGAAGGCATCATCTGGGCAGCCGATCATGGAGCCAAAGTTATCAACATGAGTCTGGGCAATTATGCTGATGCGCAATTTCTTCATGATGCCATTAAATACGCTTTTGACCGGGATATCGTCCTGATTGCAGCCACGGGGAACGATAATACAGAGCGTCCAGGATACCCTGCTGCTTATCCGGAAGTATTTGCCGTATCTGCTACAGACCCGGATATGAGCAAAGCTTCCTACTCCAACTATGGGGATTATGTAGATGTGATGGCTCCCGGGTCCAGTATCGCCAGTACCTATCCAAACAATCAGTATGCAGCCTTGTCTGGAACGTCCATGGCTAGCCCTCATGTAGCCGCACTTGCAGGTTTGATTCGTTCGTTGAACCCGGACTTGACCAACACGGAAGTGATGGATTTGATGCGCCAAAGTGTTATTGACCTCGGTGATCCGGGTCACGACAAGTATTTCGGCTATGGGCAAATCGATGTCTATAAGGCACTGCAAGCCGCATCAGGCAACAGCGCTCCTTTGCAATTCTGGCCGCAACATGTCAGACAACAAATGGATAACACGATGAAAAAGTATACTCATTAACCGTAATGACTCTGCTCAATAAAAATACAAAAGCAGCTGCGCCCCGGGGCGTACGCTGCTCTTTTGGTTTATATCCAATTCCCCGGGGCACCCGCTGCAATTAGCGCTTGCGAGAAGATGTGCGGGCTTTACTCGATTTTTTCACGGATTTTTTCTTCGGATTATGGCTGGATACATAACAAGGGTCTTCTTCTTTGACAACAACAGGATACATGTGGTGATGAATCGGAACACAGTGATGTTTTTTGATCACTTCAATCGGGTGGATTACAGGCACGATTTGTGGGATGTAATAATCCTCAACAACCTGGATCGGGTCACAGACAATCGGGCAAAGCGGTGGACAGTAATGGTTCATTTCAAAACCAACTCCCTTTCTGGTGATACTATAACCTATTGCAACAGATCGAAAGTGGATTGGATGTATGTCCATAGTCCGAAAAATTATATGAGCGGTAGCCTGTCCGCCACTGTCCCACCCTGCCCAGGTGTAACTCTGTCAATGACTTGGCACAGTACACGAAGTCCTTCACACAAAAGCTCAACATTTGTCACAGTGAAGCAGATACGCAGACTTGGTGTATCCATCTCTCCTACATAACAGGCCGAACCCGGGAGGAAAGAGACCCCTGCAGCAAGTGACTGATGATGCAACTCACGCATATCCAAGTTACTCGGAAGTTGGAGCCACAGATTGAGTCCTCCCTCGGGCAAGCGCCATTGCATTCCCCTAGTAGCATGCTCTTCCAGCACTTCAGATGCTGCGCACAAGCGAGAATACAATTCATCCCTCAATCGGGATACATAGGCACCGTACTGATTCTGAATAAAAGATTGCAATGCCTTTTGTGTAAGCAGCGGACTCCCCAAATCCGCCGTAGATTTCGCGGCCACAAGCCGGGTCAATACACTTCCGTCTGCGATGGCGCAGGCTATACGGCAACCGGGAGACAGCACCTTGCTGAAGCTTTTGATATATACGACATGACCTGTCCCATCCATCGATTTAATGGAAGCCGGGGGAGGGTCCCGAAAATAAAGATCTGCAAACGGATCATCCTCCAGAATGAGGCAGTGGTAGCTTTGCGCGAGATTCAGAAGTTGTGCTCGTCTTCTTGCACTCATCGTGATACCTGTTGGATTGTGATAGGTCGGGATCGTATAGATCAGCTTGGGCGGATAGGTATCACATAATCGGGTCAACAGATCAATACGCATGCCTTCGTCATCCATCGGGACCGTAATGATCTTCGCGCCTCTACTCGTAAATACATCAATGGCTCCGGTATAGCTTGGTGCCTCCATGTATACAACATCCCCAGGTCCGACAAAAGTCCGTGCCACAAGATCGATCCCCTGCTGAGCACCACTTGTAATTAACATGCGTTCAGGTGCAGCCTGTAGTCCACGCTCGGCAAAATGTTCGGCAAAGATCTGCCTAAGCTCCCGATCCCCCTGAAAAGATCCGTAAGCTGCCATACGCTCTGTATGATCAGAGGAGAGTCGGTAGGCGCTGTCGATAATCTCTCGTGTAGGCAACAGTTCAGGCTGAATCGCTGACATATGAAGTTCATACCGCACTTGAGGTGACGTATCAAAATGTCTCCAGAGCTGCGCTCGCGGTAAATAATCCACCAGTGCCATCTGCCAATTCCATGAGGTACCGGATTCACTGTTGGCATTGTTTCGCTGCGTTCGGTCCACATCCTCCATCTGATCCACGTTCAATGTACCTCTCACATAACAACCTTTCCCCTGGGAGCAGGTGATCAATTGAATCGCTTCAAGTTCAGCATACGCTTTGGATACAGTGACCAGGCTGACACCCAAATCCGTGGTCATTTTACGAACAGAAGGAAGTCGGGTTCCGGGTTCAATGAGTCCTGATCTGATGCGATCGGCAATCGTTAGCGCAATCTGCACGTACAATTTGGTACTGCTTCCCCGCTTTAATTCAATATGCATATGTGCTCCCCCAACTGTTATGATCTTCATTTTACTGTTATAGTGTAGTCCGTCTATTATAGTTTATAATATCAGTATAACAGTGAATAACAGGAGATGAGAATAACATGAGTATCCCTTGGTCCAAAATGGCACAAAACACCCCGTCCTCTGTCGTTCGCGACATGCTCCAGGCCGCTCAGGCACCTGGAATGATCTCACTAGCCGGTGGATTACCCGCCCAGACTTCATTCCCGCTGGAAGCCATCCGCGTTGCATATGAAAAAGTATTTATGAGCGGAGCAGCCGCTCTTCAATATGCGGAGACTGAGGGTTACCGTCCTCTTCGCGCCAAAATTGCCGAACGTCTTGAATCCAAGGGCATTCCAGCTTCACCCGATCACATGCTTCTCACTACGGGTTCACAGCAATCCATTGATTTGGTTTGCCGCATCCTTCTCGACCCGGGTGACCGCGTATTGGTTGAATCACCAACCTACCTCGCTGCGCTGCAAGTAATTCATTCCTATCAGGCTGAATCTCACGGCGTAGCCTGTGATGATCACGGCATGTTGCCTGAATCTCTGGAGGAACAGCTCCAGTTGCATCGTCCAAAACTTGTCTACATTAATCCCACGTTCTCCAATCCTACGGGAAAAGTGTGGTCACGAGAAAGAAGACAGCAGGCTGTGGATCTGTGCCGCAAGTATGGTGTACTCATTCTGGAAGATGATCCCTATGGTGAAATTCGGTTCAATCCGGAGCAATTGGATGTCCCTGCTCTCGCAGAACTGGATGCAGTATCCTATGATGGCCCTTCCAATGTTATTTACACCAGTACATTCTCCAAAACGGTAGCACCTGGCCTTCGTACGGGCTGGATACTGGCTGCTCCCGATATTGTCAAAATGGCAGCACGAGCCAAACAAGGTGCCGACTTGCACTCCAGCAGCATTGACCAAAGAGCGCTTCATGCACTGCTTGAATCTTTCGATCTGGATGCGCATATCCGCCATATTTCAGAGGATTACGAACAACGCATGAAAACACTGACGACTCTTATGGCAGCCAAAGCTTGGGAAGGCATCTCGTGGAATTCACCTCAAGGTGGCATGTTCTTGTGGCTGCAACTGCCTGAAGGCATGCTTGCAAGCAATCTGTTCACTTATGGTATCCAGGAGAAAGTGTGCATCGTCCCTGGTGATTCCTTCTATGCAGGTACACCAGAGTTAAACCGCATGCGAATCAACTTTACTCATACGGACCCTGAGCTTCTTCCGGAAGCCGTGGAAAGAATGGATCGCGCCATCCAACGCTGGCATGCTTCCTTAACATCGGACAGTGTTGTTACACTGTAATGAACTGTCATAAACGTTTGACTATTCCATTAGCGTATGAAGGTTATTAACTTGATATGAGAAATAAAAATAAGGCGGCAGGCCCGAGAACCTCGGAACTGCCGCCTTATTTTTATAGAACCTGTTATCAACAGGAGTTATGTTTTTTTAGATGTTCATGGGTCCTTCTGATCAGTCAGGCCATCGGATGATTCATACGAATTGTCCTTGACTGATAGGTGGACTACATTGTATTGCTATGGTGTTGTTGCAGTTAGGAAAGCTTACCGTAAGCCGGGTTCTGTGCTCTTCGTGGTTCATACGGGAACTACCCTCCCACCAGAAGCGACAATCATCTATCTAGGCCATACATTGCTGCACAGCTCAAGCGACCAACCTAGACACACCTCGGGCTAAGGTTGCCTCCTCCGAAGAGGTGGCTGTGTCCCATTAGGTCTTGCTCCAGATGGGGTTTACCAGGAACGAAGTCACCAGCGTTCCTCGGGGTCTCTTACACCTCGGTTCCATCCTTGCCTGTGCCGGAAAATCCGGCCATCGGCGGTCCATTTCTGTGGCACTATCCTTCAACTCGCGCTGACTGGACGTTATCCAGCATCCTGCCCTGTGGAGCCCGGACTTTCCTCTCGTGGCAACAAAGGCCACCAGCGATTGTCTGTCAAGCTTTCCGAACAACATTACATAGTATACAGGCATTTAGGTTCACAGACAAGCTTAATATTACTGGAAGCTGCACATCAACGGTCTTTTTAGATAAACTGGAATACTTCCGTATTTACCTCAGAAGCCGTAACTTGTGTATCATATCGTTTTTCTTCCAAACGGGAACGAAGCCAATCCGCTGTTTTTGGTTTCATAATCTTCTCGGAATTATGTCCCGGGTCAATGATACACATACCTGCCATTAACGCATCATGAGCCGTGTGATAATCAATATCTCCGGTCACAATAACATCCGCACCTTTGAAGCGGGCAGTGAGCGCATAACGGCTGCCAGAACCGCCAAGAACTGCTCCTTTTTTGATCTGCTTGTTCAGATCTCCTACTACACGCACATGAGGCACATTGAATTGGGTCTTCACAACCTCCACGAGCTCACCTAATGTCTTAGGTTCCTTAAGGGGTCCCAAGCGTCCCAGACCGAGCGTACGGCCCTTTAAATCCATTGCATAAAGGTCGTAGGCCACTTCCTCATACGGATGAGCCTTAAGCATCGCCTGAACGACCTTACTTCTCAGACTTTGGGGTACGATGGTCTCAATCCGCATTTCTTCCACACGTTCCATCTGCCCTTGGGTACCGATAAACGGTTGAGTCCCTTCACCAGGTACAAACGTTCCTGTGCCTTCCGTGTTAAAGCTGCACTTGTTGTATTGACCGATACTCCCCGCTCCGGCTTCCAGAATGGCCTGAAGAACCTGTTCATGATGGGTACGAGGCACAAACACTGCCAGCTTGTACAGATGATCTGTGTGTACATCTTCCAGCGATTCTTTACTCTCGATGCCAAGTGCCTCGGCCATCCAGTCATTCATACCACCCTCGGCCACATCCAGGTTCGTATGACTGATATAGACAGCAATATCATGCTTAATCAGCTTTTCATACAATTTACCCATAGGTGTATCTGTACTCAGTGACTTAACCGGACGGAAAATGATGGCGTGATGAGCGATAATCAGGTTGGCACCAATACGAATCGCTTCGTCCACCACTTCATCCGTCACATCCAAAGCTACTAACACGTGACTGATTTCTTTTTGCAAACTGCCGAGCTGGAGACCAATGCGGTCATCCGGTACAGCCAGATGTTTGGGAGCGAGCTGCTCCATCAGTTGAATTACAGTTTGACCTTTGGCAAACATGCCAAAACCTCCTTCAAGTTTGCGATAAGACGCTCTACCTCAGCCGCCTTGTCCCGGGAAGAATCCTGATCGGATTTGGAGATCGAGTTTACAACCCCTTGCAGTTTGATGATCTCACTTTCCCATTTGGCAAAGAATACATCCGTTGGACGATCCACCAAATATGGCCCCATCCGCAGCAGCAAATCTTCCGTTAATTCTGCCCCGCCTTGAAGCGGACGTGCACGATATACCTCTACATTGGCAATCGGGCTTACGGATTGTGGCATCGCCGTTATAATCTCATAGATCTTGCCATCTTCTTCGAGCAACTGTTCTGCTACAACCACCCAGTGATGCTCCAACAACCAGCGTCTGAGGATATCCTCTCCCACATTTGGTTGCAAAATAAGTAACTGGACTCCTTCCAGTTTGGATATACCTCGGTCCAAAATAGAGGCAATCAGGGCACCACCCATGCCTGCAATGGTGATGACATCCACTTCTCCTGCAGAGATTACATCCAATCCGTCTCCACGGCGTACCGTTATTTTTTCTTTCAGGCCAGCATCACTGACTTGTTTGCATCCAGCATCATAAGGACCAGGATTGACTTCCCCGGCTACTGCACTTGCAGCTTTCCCACTGCGGATTGCGGCTACTGGCAGCAACGCGTGGTCTGAACCGATATCAGCCATGCGGCTGCCATCGGGAATTTGATCATGTATTCGCTGTAATCGATTCGAAAGTTTCATGAAGCACCTACACCATTCATTTAATTTATTGATTTGCATTGAACAAGGAAAAGCGATAAAATAAAATCCAATAAAACATTTCAAGGATGAATTTCCAAAACCAAGAAATCAAGACGTTTAAATTAAAAATAAAGGAGACCCCGCCGCCGCTAAAGCGTCTTGCGGAAAGTCTCCCATAGTTCGATTATTCGAGGAAATCCTTGAGTCGTTTACTACGACTCGGGTGACGCAATTTACGAAGAGCCTTGGCTTCGATCTGACGAATACGCTCACGCGTAACACCAAATACCTTGCCAACTTCCTCCAACGTTCTCGTCCGTCCATCGTCCAGACCAAAACGTAGACGAAGCACGTTCTCTTCACGTTCAGTCAGTGTATCCAATACATCTTCGAGCTGTTCTTTCAGCAACTCATACGCAGCAGCATCCGCCGGAGCAAGGGCTTCCTGATCCTCAATGAAGTCACCCAGATGGGAATCATCTTCCTCACCAATCGGTGTTTCCAGAGAAACCGGTTCCTGTGCAATCTTCGTAATTTCACGAACTTTCTCTACACTCAGATCCATCTCAGCAGCGATTTCTTCTGGTGTCGGTTCACGCCCAAGTTCCTGCAACAGCTGACGGGATACCCGGATCAGCTTATTAATCGTCTCCACCATGTGCACAGGGATACGAATTGTACGCGCCTGGTCAGCAATAGCACGAGTGATCGCTTGGCGAATCCACCATGTAGCATACGTACTGAACTTGTATCCTTTTTTGTGGTCGAACTTCTCAACCGCTTTGATCAGACCCATATTACCTTCCTGAATCAAATCAAGGAACAACATTCCACGTCCAACGTAACGCTTGGCGATACTGACTACAAGTCGAAGGTTCGCTTCAGCCAAACGACGCTTGGCTTCTTCATCCCCGTTCTCAATACGTTTAGCCAGTTGTACTTCATCATCTGCCGACAACAGTGGCACACGACCAATTTCCTTGAGGTACATACGGACAGGGTCATTGATTTTGATACCTGGCGGCAAGCTCAGATCATCATCAAAGTGGAATTCGTCCTCTCCCTCTCTGGTGTTGTTCTCGGAATCTTCACTAGGACGAAGTGTAACCTCTTCATCATTTTCATTCACTACATCGATACCCAGATCGCTCAGTTGCTCATAGAACTCATCCATTTGCTCTGCATCCTGCTCAAAAGGAGAGAGTTTCTCTATAATTTCCTTGTAATTCAGCGAAGCTCTTTTCTTACCTGATTCAATCAATTGATCTTTAACCTGATCCAGTGTCAATTCTGTTTCTAGTTCAGTATGCTGATCATTCGCCATAACTCGACTCCCTCCTCCCTAGAAACATCTAATCCTCAGACGTTCACTGTCTCTCTAGGGCAATCATTTCAATTGCAATCTGTGCCGCGCGTACAGAATCACCTGCCCGCTCTGCAGCAATCATTTCTTCTTTTTTCAAATCGTACTCTTTTTTACGCGGATACTTCAGCACTTCCCTGATGCAATCATCGAGCATTTGAATACTCCATTCACCTGGACCATCCATCATCGAGATTGAACTGACCGTTTTTTCCAAGCGATCGTCATGCAGTGAAGACATAAAACGGCTTGTATCCGACGGTTTGCCTTGCGCATAGTAGGCATATAGATAAGCAGCAATAGCTGCATGATCATCCAAGTTAAAAGCTTCACCAAGATGCTCATTCACGTACTGGGCAGCCTCATCATCCTGCAACATCCAGGCAATCAGTTTGCGTTCGGCAGCGTGATAAGCCGGCAACAGATTCGGTGTAGGCACCTGCCTATTTTGTTGCCTACCATTATTCCACCTTTTCGGGTTATTATCCCCGTACTGGAGGTTATTTTTCATTGCCTCCCGTTCTTCATTACACTCCTGCTTCAATGTTTCGAAGGATACGTCCACTTCTGCAGCCAGTTCACGAAGATACACTTCCCTTTCTGTTGGAGAAGGTAAGGGTGCAATCAATTTTACTGCTTCTTTCGAATAGGCGATTTGTCCGCCACCCTCTAGCAGTATATGGCTTTTTTTCAAGTTTATAAGTTTAAATTTTGTAGTTGTCACGGCACCATCCACAATCTGGTTTCGGAACCGTTCACCACCATGCTTCCGGATAAAATCATCCGGGTCAAGTCCCTCGGGTATGAGAGCCACTTTGACCTGCAATCCAGCTTCCTCAAGAATGGGGAAGTTTTTGAGTGCAGCAGCCTGTCCTGCTCTGTCGCCGTCATAACATATGATGACTTCGTCGCACATTCCTTTGAGCATCAGTGCCTGATTCTCGGTTAGCGCAGTACCCATTGCCGCTACACCATTCTGGATATCCTGATCCCATGCGGAGATGACATCACCATATCCCTCGAACAAAATGGCTTGTCTTTGTTTGCGAATTGCATTTTTGGCATGATGCAGATTATAGAGAACACGGCTTTTGTTAAATAACCGGGTTTCCGGTGAATTTAGATACTTCGGTTGCCCATCTCCCAATATGCGTCCTGCAAATGCAATCGGCTTACCGCTCCTGCCATTAATCGGGAACATAATCCGGTCTCGGAATCGATCCACATATCCCTGACCTTCATTTCGCGGTGACAGAAGTCCACCCTTTTCCATCTCTTCGAGCGGATAGTTACGTTTCTCGAGAAATTGTACCAATGTGTCCCAACGATTTGGTGCGAAACCAATCTGGAACTGGTCGATCAACTTGTCGCCAAAACCTCTTGAGCGTAAATACTCCATGGCTGACTTGCCGTGCTCTGTATTTTTCAACAAAAAATGATACAGCTTCGCGGTAAGCTCATAAGCCTCCAACAGACGTTCAGTCTCCGGATTCACATGAGCAGATTCACGCCCTTGCCAGTCCCCCATAGAGATGTGACTTTCTTCCGCCATCGTTTTGACAGCCTCGGGAAAGGATAACCCTTCGATTTCCATCCTGAATTTGATGGCATTTCCACCCGTGCCGCAACCGTAGCAGTAGAAAATTTGTTTCTCAGGTGTAACGGTGAACGAAGGCGTCTTCTCGGAATGAAAAGGACAGAGGCCTTTCATATACTTCCCCTGTTTGGTCAGATGCACAAATCGGCTCACCGTATCGACAATATCATTCTGCTGTAACACCGATTCAATAATACTTTCGGGTATACCGCCTTGTCCGGTACTCATCTCTGGCCACCTTCATCTCTTCAACACGTAAATATAATTCGATAAACTTACACATTCTCCTGCAAATCTTTTAAAAGTTTTGTCAGTTTATGTTGAAACATTTCTCGATCCTGCTCTGTGAAAGGCTTTGGGCCTTTCCCGTAATGGCCTCTTTTTCGTGCTTTGGCCGCAGTATGACGAGAATCCAACATGAAATCAATGTCACGATCGTTGAACTCACGACCACGAAAGGATAAAACATAACAACGTTTGCCGAGCGCAAGTGCCGCAAGTCCATAGTCCTGAGTGATAACCACATCATATGGCTTAATATGATTAGCAATATACAGGTCTGCGCTCTGATCACTGCGATCCACTTGCACGGTTCGTACCCCTTCTCCTCCTTGAAGCAAATGATCAAATGAAGAGACTAACAATACGGGGATGTTGAAAAGGCGAGCGGTTTGCGCAATCTCGGTTTTGACCGGGCAAGCATCACCATCCACAACAATGTGACGTATATTTAACTCACTCAAACCCAGACCACCCGGTTTCATAAAATAGCTGCATATTGTTATATACGACCCCGGCCAGGCAAAATCCTTCTGGCACAACAAGGGAAATCAAAGGCTAAAATACGGAGCGGTTGTAAAAAATACATTTCACAACCCGTTCCGTATATTTATACCCTCATATATCCTTCTTTAATACTGAATTTTAGCTTTGCGCAAAGTCTGTGGAAAAGGACTCATGAAATAAGTCCAATTACCAAACCAACTTGGAAAAATCAGCAAATCCTTTCAAGTCACGATCAATAGCCGCGAGCAGGGCAAGTCGATTCGCCCGAACAGCTTCATCTTCAGCCATAACCATAACCGAATCGAAGAATGAGGTAATACCATCCTTCCAGGCAGATGCAATAGCCAGTGCTTCAGCAGCATGATGCTGAGTCAACGCCTGACGATATTCTGCATTCGTTTTGCTCCATGCCTCATGTAGCTGACGTTCTCCATCTTCTGTGAACAGTTCTGGATGTACGGAAGCATTGGATGCTTTGGCAGCCAGATTACCCACACGGTTGAACGATTCAACCGTTGTTTTGAATGCGTCTCCTGTCAGAACAGCCGCCATCAACGCTTCACCTTTTGGTACCACAGCGCTGATATCATCGAATCCGGAAGAAATTACGGCATCCACTACGTCGTAGCGGACGGTTTCTGACAACAATTTTTTCACACGAAGACCAAAGAAGTCTTGCAGATCTTTACGAACCTCTTCATCTGCACGTTTCAACAGGTTCATCTGGGCATGTACTTGAAGTGCTACTCCAAACACGTCTGACAATGTCAGCGGAAGCTTGTGATCCAGCAAAATCTGTACAATACCTGCAGCCTGACGGCGCAGCGCGTACGGATCCTGAGAACCCGTTGGAATAATGTTGATGGAGAAACAACCCACGATTGTATCCATTTTGTCCGCTGCACTCACAATGGCACCAACAAGAGAAGCAGGGGATTGATCTCCAGCGAAACGTGGCTGATAGTGTTCAAATACCGCTTTGGCCACTTCTTCTTTTTCGCCGGCTTTACGAGCGTAATCCTCACCCATCACACCTTGCAGTTCCGGGAATTCACCCACCATCAGTGTCACCAGATCGAATTTGCAGATATCTGCTGAGCGGCTAACGGATTCGGCAACATCACCGGACACTTGCAGTTTGGCAGCAAGTCCATCGGCAATCTTGCGAATACGGCGCACTTTATCTCCAACCGTTCCCAATTCTTCCTGGAAGACGATGCTTTCCAGCTTCGACAATGCATCCTTAATCTGTAGCTTCTGATCTTCCTCATAGAAGAACTTGGCATCAGACAGACGTGCACGCAGAACTTTTTCATTCCCTTTGGCAATAACGTCCAGTGAATCACTTCCACCGTTACGTACCGTCACGAAGAATGGCAACAATTGTCCTTCATTGTCCAGTACAGGGAAATAACGCTGATGCTCACGCATGGAAGTAATCAATACTTCTTGTGGAATATTCAAGAATGAGGAGTCAAATGTCCCGAACAATACGGTAGGTGTTTCCACCAGGAACAGGACTTCCTCCAGCAAGTCTTCCTTAATCGCGATATCCCATTTTTTCTCAGCAGCCAGTGCCTGAATCTGGGATACAATCATCTGTTCACGTTCCTGAATATCAGCAATGACATGTTCTGCACGCAGCACTTCCACGTATGAAGACGGAGTGGAGATCACGGCCTCCTTACCGAGGAAACGATGTCCGCGAGTTACATTACCCGATTTAACACCTGTCACTTCCAGATCGATAACATCACTGCCGAGCATAGCCACAATCCAGCGGATTGGACGTACAAATTTGAAATCATAGGAAGCCCAACGCATGAATTTCGGGAACGTCATGGCATGTAATACAGAAAGTAATCCTTCGCCAACCACAGAAGCCGTTTCCACACCTTTGCTGCTCTTCGTTGCATAGATATATTCGACACCGTTCAGTTCCTTGAACGTGAACTGGTCGGGTTCAACACCTTGACTGCGGGCGAATCCGAGTGCAGCCTTGCTCCAATTGCCACTGTCGTCCAGGGCAATTTTGCGTGAAGGACCTTTCACTTCTTCCTCGATATCTTCCTGTTTTTCAGCCACATTTTGAATCAAAACAGCCAGACGGCGCGGTGTAGCGTATGCATTCACTTCAACATAAGCAATGCGGGATGCGTCAAGCCATTTCACGACACGCTCTTGCAGCTGTGCGATTGCTGCGCGCATAAAGCGTGCAGGTACTTCTTCCAGCCCGATTTCAAACAACAGATCCTTAGACATGGTCGGCTCCCCCTTTCTTGATCAGCGGGAAGCCTAGCTTCTCACGCTCTTCCATATATGTTGCAGCGACTTGGCGAGCCAGATTACGGACACGTGTGATGTAACCCGTACGTTCCGTTACACTGATAGCTCCACGTGCATCCAACAAGTTGAATGTGTGGGAACATTTCAGCACATAGTCATATGCCGGGAATACCAGATGCTGCGCCATGGCCTTGTTTGCTTCTTCTTCATGCATGTTGAAGAGTGTAAACAGCATTTTGACATCAGATACTTCAAACGTATATTTAGAGTGTTCGAATTCTGGCTGACGGAATACATCACCATAAGTGATACCTTCCACCCATTCCAGATCAAACACATTCTCTTTATCCTGAATGTAAGAAGCCAAACGCTCCATACCATACGTAATTTCAACAGCTACCGGATTTGTCTCGATTCCACCAACCTGTTGGAAATACGTAAATTGCGTAATTTCCATTCCGTCCAACCATACTTCCCAACCAAGACCTGCACAACCAAGGGAAGGATTCTCCCAGTTATCTTCAACAAACCGAATATCATGTTTGAGCGGATCAATGCCCAGACGCTTTAGACTTTCCAGGTAAATTTCCTGAATATTGTCCGGTGAAGGCTTGATGATTACCTGGAACTGATGATGCTGGTACAGCCGGTTAGGGTTCTCACCATAACGTCCGTCCGAAGGACGACGGGAAGGCTCCACATAGGCTACTTTCCAAGGTTCGGGTCCAAGCGAGCGCAAAAAGGTCATCGGGTTCATCGTACCTGCCCCTTTTTCCGTATCGTATGGCTGGACAATAATACAGTTATGCTCGGCCCAGAATTGTTGCAGCGTTAGAATCATCTGCTGAAAATTCATAATCATGCTCCTTTTCAATGGTTTGTTAGCAAGCTTAGGACGGTGAAGACAACAATAAATAGCCCCCGTCCTACGCCTGTTGTACAGACGTAGGGACGAGAGCTATTCCCGCGGTTCCACCCTACTTGGCTTAGATCAAACAGAATGATCCTGTTCGTTCCAGCCCACTTTTCCGTGTCCATTCATGCTCCCGAGTGCCGTTTCAAAGACCGATTCAGCCAGGCTCCCACCATCCCCGGCTCGCTCATTCATGATTACCAAGTGTTATACAAAGACTTGTCTCCATAAATGCAATAAATCCAGTCTTTTACTTTCTCGTTCAATGCATGTCTCATAAAGAGAAATTATATTTCATAATATATAAAATCTAGTATGAAGTCAAGATATAGTTTCACTTCCACCAAAACGCCTCAAATCCCGTACTTCTCCATCTGATCGAGGAAAGAACGGGATTTAAGATTCAGACCAAGCTGATGATCCATAAAAGCACGCATCAACTTTTTGATCTCATCACGGGTAGACTCACTCACTGATATATTCCCCAAGCGCTGCAGATCCAACTGCGCGAACAAACGCAACAACTTCAGAGCCTTTGGACTTACGGACATCGCAGGAGGATCGAAATGTTTGCATGCTCGACACAAGACGCCACCAAGTCTGGGACTTATGAACAACTGCTCATCTGGTCGCTCCTGGTTGCAGGAGATGCACTCATCGAACTGTGGACCATATCCGGATGCCTGTAATATTTTCATTTCGTACAGACTTGTAATAACAACCGGATCTTTCTCTTCCTTCAACGCCTGCAAACACGCCTTTAACTGTTTGAACCAAAATGTACCTGTCTCTTCATCCTGAAGCACCCGATCCAATAGTTCACACGCATAAGAAGCATATGAGGCCTTGACCAGATCTTCACGCAACTCATGATAAGATTCAACAATTTCTCCAGCGTTCAGTGTGCCTAGACCTGTATTGCGAAAATATACATATTGACCATACGTAAACGGCTGCACCAGTGCAGCATGTCGGCTCTTGGGCTTTTTGGCACCGCGGACGAGTACCCCTACTTTCCCGCCGCTTTCGGTGCAAAGCGTAATGATTTTGTTCCCTTCGCCGTAGTCCATGCTGCGGATGACAATCCCTTCCACCCTGTATAGCATGCCTCGTCACCTAACCATTCCCGAATCAGCCAGTTATCCTTCGGCTTCTTCATCTTCAATCACTTCCCTTGCATTATCCGACTCCTGTCCTAACGAGTTACACGCCTCGGTATATAACAAATAGGACTCTACATCCCCCGTCATCGCAAAAACCTTCCACGAAAAATCTCGCATCGGAATTTCATCCTCTCTTCGGAAATGACGTCTGCATCTACCAAATAGGATGGAGTCTTGCAAGGTAAACTATGTGTTGCAATTACTGGATACAATTCCGACGATCAGTCGCGGCCAAAGCCGAGGTCACGCAGAACTCTATCCTGATTTCTCCAGTCTTTTTTCACTTTAACCCACAGGTCCATGAAAATTTTGGAGCCAAGCAAGTTCTGAATATCGTGTCGAGCTCGTTTACCTACTTCTTTCAGAAGGGCACCCTGCTTCCCGATAATGATCCCTTTTTGCGAATCCCGTTCAACAAAAATGACAGCTGAAATATAAACAACACCGTTATCTTGTACTTTCATATCCTCAATCGTTACAGCAATGGAGTGTGGCACTTCTTCACGAGTCATCTGCAAAATTTTCTCACGGATCAACTCTGCGCATACAAACTGCTCCGGATGGTCAGTAACCTGGTCATCAGGATAGTACTGCGGACCTTCTGGCAAATACTTGCCGAGTTGTTCCAATAGTGTGCTTACATTGCTGCCGAGCATGGCAGATACAGGCACGATTTCAGCGAAATCATGCAGTTTGCGATACTCCTCAATAAGGGGCAGCAGCGCTTCCGGCTCAATTTTGTCAATTTTATTCATGACAAGAATGACAGGCGTACGAATATTTTTCAACTGTTCCGCAATATAACGGTCACCGCCACCCATGCCTTCCGATGCATCAATCAGGAACAGCGCTGCTTCTACTTCTCCAAGTGTGTTCAGAGCAGTCTGGTTCATGTAATCGCCAAGTTTGGATTGACGTTTGTGAATCCCCGGCGTGTCCAGGAATACGATTTGCTGATGTTCGGATGTATACACACCATGAATTTTATTACGTGTGGTTTGTGGCTTGTCCGACATAATCGCAATTTTCTGTCCGATAACCTGGTTCATCAGTGTGGATTTACCTACGTTTGGACGTCCAATAATGGCTACAAAACCGGATTTAAATGCTTGTTTTTTCATATGTTCCTCCTCAGGCGCCTAGGCCTGGAATATTGGTTTATTTTTTGGCAGAATTCAGATCAGAAGGCCCAAAAGCCCAAGGTAACAGTTCAGCAACGGTGGTCTCTTGCAGATCACCTTTCATGTTCCCCAAGATAACTTTCATATCCGGTTCACACAGTTCGTACATCACCTGACGACATACACCGCATGGAGCAATCGGACCATCCGTGTCGCCCACAATGGCAATCGCTTTGAAGCTGCGAGGCTTCTTCCCACCTGCAATGGCACTGAACATCGCCGTACGCTCAGCACAGTTACCTGGTGTATACGCAGCATTCTCAATATTACAACCATGATGCACATGCCCTTCACTGTCAAGCAAAGCCGCGCCTACACCAAAATGGGAGTAAGGCGTATACGCCTTCGTACGTGCCTTAATTGCTTCTTGCATTAACAAACCGTTATCCATCATTATTCTCTCCCTTAGGGTGCAATATAAAGTTAGTACCTACGAATTAAGTTCAACCAAAGCCAATTTTACACTAGCCACTCCGAGTCCAGAATAACCCTTCGATCGCTGTTATCCCCAGATTTTTTGATCCACTTTTTCAAAGTGAAAATCCGGTGATAAAGGCGAACGCTTCGCTTCTACAGGTTTATTTCTGTCCTCTTCGTTATCGTGTAACGTCTACAAGTTCAACTTAAACAAGGTCTAACTTTATAAAGTTGTGTAGTATTAAAATCACAAAACGAATCAAAATCAAAACAAAATCAGTACAAACCTAGCCAGCTCATCACCGGCTTAATGAAAACGATACAACCGATGATGACGGCGAATACCGCAGCCAGAAGAACTGCCCCGGCCGCGGTATCCTTTGCCGCTTTTGCCAGCGGATGGATATGGGGGTGTGCCAAGTCAACCGCTGCCTCTACAGCCGTGTTCATCAATTCAGTCACCAGGACCAAAAAGACAGCGGTCAGCACAAACATCCAATCCGTTCTTGAGATTCTGAAAAAAAAGCCGGCTACACACATCAAAATAGCCACTCCCGTGTGAACTCTCACATTACGCTGAGTCCGCAACCCATATGCGATTCCTTCCGCAGCATTGCGGAATACCAGACCCCAGGAGCGCCTTTTCATTATCGTGTCAACCCGGCCTGGGCCAATACCGCTTCTTGTTTGCCCATCATTTCAGCCTCACTTGCTTCATCCTGATGGTCGTATCCGAGCAGGTGCAAGAAACCATGGACAAACAGAAAACCAAGTTCACGTTCAAATGAGTGTCCATACTCTTCACTTTGCAGGATGGTCCGTGGTACGGAAATGATGATGTCTCCAAGAACATCCGGCATTTCTTCCATTTCTTCATCTTCGTCCAGCTCATAGATAATATCGAGCTCTTCATCAACCGTTTCGTTCATCGCAAAAGACAGCACATCCGTAGGACGGTCAATGCCGCGATAATCACGGTTCAACTCATGGATCTGCTCATCGTTCACAAAAGTCAGAGCCACTTCCCCGTCTGCAACACCTTCCGCTTCTCCGGCGAGATTCAGCAACTGTTCCAGCATTGCAATCATCGGTTCTGTAATTTCTTTATCCTGTTGTTCATTATTCCATGCCAGATTAAGACTCATTCCTTCATAACTCCTGTCTACTCATATTATTAGCCTGCTTCGGGTGAAGTCGGCTTTGGTTTCTTAATCTCCTCCGGATATTCTATCCTGGAGTGGAAGATACCCATCACCGTTTCCTTCAATGTTCTGGCGACGATATCCAGTTCACGCATCGTAAGGTCACAATCATTGAATTGATGATCGTCCAATCGTCCTTTAATAATCTTCTCAATCATGGACTCCACTTGCTCCACGGTCGGTTTGCGCAAAGATCTCACAGCAGCCTCCACACTATCAGCAATGCCAACAATAGCCGATTCCTTGGACTGAGCCTTCGGCCCAGGGTAACGGAAATCTTCTTCCGTGAAATCAGGCTCAACGCCTGCTTCTTCAGCCTGGCGCAGTGCTTTGTGATAGAAATAGTGGAGAAATGTCGTGCCGTGATGCTGTTCCGCAATATCCCGAATAGGTCTGGGCAGCTTGTAATCCTTCTGCATTTCCACCCCATCGCGCGCATGGGCAACGATAATGGATTTGCTCAGTTTCGGATCAATTGAATCATGCGGATTCTCCATATTGTTCTGATTTTCAATAAAATAGATGGGGCGCTTCGTCTTGCCAATATCATGATAATACGAACCCACTCGGCAGAGCAATCCGTTAGCTCCTATGGCTTCTGCTGCTGCTTCGGACAGATTGCCTACCATAACACTGTGATGATAGGTACCCGGTGTCTCTGTCAGCAACTTGCGTAGAAGCGGATGGTTCGGATTAGACAGTTCTACCAGTTTGAGCGCTGATAAGATGCCAAATGAAGTTTCAAAAAATGGCATCAGCCCAATAACCAAAATCGCTGTCAGTACGCCACCAGCAAATGCAAACCCAACGCCATACAGTGTCGTGGTTCGATTCCAATCGCCCGAGTCAATCAAAGCCAAGGTGAAGACGGCTATGGACCCGAACAGACAGACCATAATGGCTCCTTTCAGGATCGTTGATCGCTGGCTAGCCTTATGAGTTGCAAAGATCGCAACAAATGAAACCAATACAGCAAAGAAACCTAATTCGAAGTCAAAAAGCTGACCCTGATGGGTATTCAAAATGATGCTGGACAACATACCGATCAATATCGAACATACAAAGGCAAGCGACGTATCCAGCAGCAGCGCAATTAACATTGCCCCTACCGCAACAGGTGCGAGGAAGCCCACATACGACCTCTCATTGGTTTGAATAATCGCCGTCACATGCATAACTACAATCGTAATAATAAAAATGAGAACAAGCATCAACAGCTGCGCATTATTATATTTGAAATGCGTTCCGCTGCCTTGCTGAATGTACATCAGAATTGCTGCCGACAACAGGCAGGAAAACATAAGAAGTCCAAGCTGCGGCCAGTAGTTCACTTCATTTTTCAGCAAATCATTTTCATCCAGCAAAGTATACATCTCCGGTGTGATCATCTCACCCTTGGCAACTAATGTGTCCCCTTGCTTGATAAAGACGGTTTGCGTGTTCTCACGCGCCTGAACTTTCGCTTCCTTGGTTCCCTCTTCATCGTAGAAGCGGTTAGCGGTCACCACGAGGCGAGCAAGCTCTTGCACGACCTCACGTTGCGTACGCTTACCAAGAGAGCTGACACTCACCATCTCAGCTACTTTGGCACGGGCAGTGGTTGCATCGCTGATCTGATCCGTCATTAACCGGGCAACAATATCCCTCGCAACCGGTTTCATCTCCTGGATATCATCCGATGTCAGACGCGAGATTTTGATGTAAGTTTCTTCAGGAATACGGTAGCTTTGCTCCTGTACCACATTTCTGATCTCTTCCAAAAGAGTCTCGGAGTATGTACCGGCTTTCCGATTATTATTGATATAGTTGGTCACAAAATCCTTCTGACGCTGCGGAATTTCATCCCGATAAATATCAATCTTGTCCTGACTTGAAATCTGATCATCCTGATTTAATCGATCTACACGATCAAGCAGGGTAGTCATCAAATTTTCGTTTCGCAACTGGACAATCTGAAATATGGGCTGTACCCGTTCAGCAGCTTCTTCCTGTGCTTTGAGTGTGGCCTTGTTATTCGGAATCTGCATGGGCGCAGCAATATCCACTTCACTCCGTGTACCTTCCTGAATATCATACCGCTCAGGGAGCAGCTTGGAAGCCAGACTCACGTAGAAAAGAATCACCAGAAACAAAAACAGAAGATAGCGTGCCCACACGCTATACTTCCATCCTGTAGCCTTATTCTGAAAAGATTTGCCTTTTGACGGTTCCTTCGAGGTCACTTTAGACAATCCCTTTCTATGCTTGATTTTCTGCGGCGTGGTTGTAAGCCACGATAATTTTCTGGACAAGGGAATGCCGTACAACATCTTGCTCGGCAAAATAGACAAATCCAATCTCGTTAACTTCGTTTAAGATCGTATTCGCTTCCACAAGCCCGGATTTCTTACCACGCGGTAAATCAATCTGTGTCACGTCTCCGGTGATGACCATTTTGGAGCCAAAACCAAGACGGGTCAGAAACATCTTCATCTGTTCCGGTGTTGTGTTCTGTGCTTCATCGAGAATGATGAAGGAGTCATCCAGCGTACGCCCCCGCATGTAGGCAAGTGGTGCAATTTCGATTAACCCACGTTCCAGTGCCTTAGCGGTCTGTTCCTGTCCCATAACGTCATACAGGGCATCGTACAGTGGTCTCAGATACGGGTCTACCTTCTCCTGAAGATCCCCTGGCAAAAACCCAAGACTCTCGCCCGCTTCAACAGCAGGCCGTGTGAGTACAATTCGCTTCACGCTGCCTTCTTTAATTGCGGCAACAGCCAGTACAACTGCAAGGTAGGTTTTACCCGTACCGGCAGGACCAATGCCAAATACAATATCACGTTTTTTAATTGTAGTTACATAGTGCTTCTGTCCAATGGTTTTAACACGGATTGGTTTACCTCGGTATGTCGTTGTAATCTCGCCCTTGAACAGATCCAATAGCTGGTCTGCCCGCATATCCTTGGCAAGTTCAATCGCATACTTCACATCTCTTTCAGTTAACACATATCCATTGCGTATCAATTGCAGTAACACATCAAATAATTGTTCAAGCGATTCCACCTGCTGTGCGTTGCCAAAAATCACAATCTCCGCTTCACGGGATGCAATCTGGGCGGGAATCTCGGATTCAATCAGTTTAAGAAAAGTATCTTGGGGTCCAAAAAGAGATTGGCCCTCTCCCGCACTCTGGAGCGAGATTTGTATGCTGCGTGTTTGCTCTGACAAATATCCTCATTCTCCTTGACTATGGACTAGCGGAAGTTCTTCCGCAATGCTTTCTTCTACTTCAAATAAGACTTTCATATAAACTTTACCATTCTCTTTCTTCTCATGCAAAATTTTTTCACTTATAATTTTTGTGCCTTTGCCGTTTTTGGCGATAATATCGTTCCTTGCTCCTTCCAATCCTTTTGTTCTGGCCCATTCTATCGTCTGTTGTTGCTCATGCTCTCGGGTCTCCAGATCTTTCTCTGTCAGCCAACCCATAGGGAGTGTAAAGGATCGCCACGTCAATGGTTTATGATTACTTTCTGTATCAAATGAACTGAATGGTGTACTTCCGTACCCCCACAGCTGGATCGCCCAATTCCCCAGCACCATGTAAAAACGTTCTTTGCTTTCACCTGTCATTGTATTATGTTTTTGCACCAGTGGAACCTCTACCTGATACTCACGCCACACCAGACCACGAACTTCACCTTTGGCAACGATGGTTTTGGTGTTCTCCTCATCCCCGAGAATCCCCGAGATCAATACCTGACCCTTTTTGACACGCATGTCCTTCTGAACTACAGGGCGTCCCTGCTCCGCATAGATTTGAGTGACAACAGCATCTGACTTGCTAATCAGATGTCTAGGGTTCAGTAATGGTTCGCGCTTGGGTTGCGCCGATTCTACGACCTGAATGGTAATGGTTGTCCCCTCTTTGCTCACGCCAATCCAGGTTACATCCGGCAGAGCGAGTGCAAGCTGCCTAGAGAGCTTGTCTTGGCTTTGCAAACGGAACCCCCATTGGAAAGGATATATCCCTTCTTTCTTCGCTGCTGCGAGCACCTCGTCCGTAGGAATGGTGACGTTACCCTTGACCTCCACATCCCATACCATGGACGACAATGTAAACAAAGCTGCGACAAAAAACAACATCCCTCCAAGAAAGAACTTCCTACGTAATAATCGAGCTGCAAAAAAAGGGAAACCACTGCGATGGGTTACTTTCACCCTGCAGCCTGTCCGTTTCAACACAGGACGCAACCTGAAAAAATGCGGCAGCAGAATGTTCATCTCTGCCACGCGTCCATCGTGAGCACGCAGGTTCCACACTTCCAGTCCCTGCTCTGCCACCGTGTTGATCAATGTTTCAATGTCTCCCCCAGTGACCGTGATTCGGACTGCTCCCCGCAGTTTATACAGACTGGGCTGCTTCATCCGTTCCCCTCCACTCCATTCATATGAATATCCAGAATCGTTCCTTCAACAGCTACTTCATCCGGCAAAATGTTACGTATCACCAAGGCAGTTCCTTTGATCTCCAACTGGCCTTGGGAAAGAGCGAGCACGATGCGATCCGGTGTGAAATGGATGACACCGCGATGATTCTCTATATACAATTGCTTACTGCCGATCAGGGTTAACCGTGGCATATCATAAAGCACATCCTGCGGCAGATCCAACACCTCACTGGTCCATCTGCGCAGCTTGCGGCTGATCCGGGTCATTCGAAGGTCTTCCCCCTTCCTCTACAGTTCAACTTATGCGCAGATTCATGAATTTATGAAAATTCCGGGTCGTGTTAGGTACGAATGTTGAGAAAAAAGCAAGGAACACAGAAAAAGCCGTCTCTGGCGGCTTTCTGCGCACCAGAGACGGCTTTATTTTCTGTTCATTATGAAGACTTGTTTACAGTTTCCCTCTTGTACCAAACGGCTGTTTGGAACGAGGAGGACCCAGTACTTCTGCCCACAACACACCTGTACGAATATCGGCAGGGCGAAGCGGAGATGCTCCCGATTCATCGGTGCTCGGTATATCCCAACTGGAATCAGACACAACAGGTTTATTTGCAGAAGAGAAGCGATTTAATCTCTCTTGAATCAAACGCTCCTGTCGTTCCACTTCTTTCATTTGTTGCTCAAGCGAGCTTGTGCGAGAAGAAGCAGCAGGCTCCGAATATGGTTGATCATAACGATCATCATGCTGTTCACTTTCATAACGTTCTTCATTATACGGGTTCTCATACCGGTCTTCATCATACGGATTCTCATACGGTTCATCGTAACGAGTTCCACCTGCAGTCTCGGTCGGGGCAGGTTGCTGCCTTGAGGTCTGCGCTGGTGAACGGTCGGACCGATCTGAATCACCACTGCCTCCGAAGGTTGGCATCCCGTTGCCAGGGCGCTTTTTGTTCGGATCAGCCGATTTGGCCGCTTTCCCCAAAAAGGAGAAAAGCATAAAGCCGATAACGGCTACAATATACAGATTATCAAAAATCCATTCAAATAGGCCCATATGCACTCACCGCCTATCTTCCGTTTTTGGAATCACCCTGATCGTTGGAACTCGAACCTTCAACAGGTTTTCCCAATGTATTACGCATTTGAGTATCTGCTTCAATATTTTTCAAGTTCATGTAATCCATGACACCAATCTTACCACTACGTAAAGCCTCAGCCATGGCGAGCGGCACTTCGGATTCAGACTCAACAACACGCGCTCTCATTTCCACTACGCGCGCTTTCATCTCTTGTTCCTGAGCTACAGCCATCGCACGACGCTCTTCTGCTTTCGCCTGAGCAATACGCTTGTCAGCTTCTGCCTGCTCAGTTTGCAGGAAGGCACCAATATTTTTACCGATATCCACGTCCGCAATATCAATGGACAGGATCTCAAAGGCCGTTCCAGAATCCAGTCCTTTGGACAAGACTGTACGAGAGATCAGATCCGGATTTTCCAAAACCACTTTATGAGTTTCTGCCGAACCGTTCGTACTTACGATACCTTCACCTACACGAGCAATAATCGTTTCTTCACCAGCACCACCAACGAGTCGATCAATGTTTGCACGAACGGTAATTCTTGCTCGAACATTGACTTCAATACCATCCTTTGCTACTGCAGAAACAACAGGCGTTTCGATAACACGCGGGTTAACACTCATTTGAACCGCCTGCAATACGTCACGACCAGCAAGGTCAATCGCAGCAGCACGTTCAAATTCGAGTGGAATGTTTGCACGCTGGGCAGCAATCAGAGCGTTAACCACACGGTCAACGTTACCCCCGGCCAGGAAGTGACTTTCCAGTTGGTTCATCGACAATTGAATACCTGCTTTAGTTGCTTTAATCATCGGATTTACGATCCGACTAGGTGTTACACGTCTGAGTCTCATCGCGACCAATGTAATAATACTAACACGCACACCGGATGCAATTGCCGAGATCCACAACATTACCGGGAAAAAGCTGAAGAATACGCTCAATACGATAATGGCAACTACCGCAATGAGCAAAACCGTAATCATGGTTGGTTCCATAGTGAAAATTCCTCCATTTTTGCTTCGATTTGTAAAAACACATCATAACAGAATTATAAGATTCTGCTTGAGTTGAAAATTGATCCCCTTCTGCTATCAGTTTCGCAGAAGGGTTATGTACATTGCCGAAGTATTAAGCACTTCGACAACAGAGCGGGTTTACACCGGTAATGCTTGCTGAACCACAATCCGGGTACCTTCCGCTTTAATCACAATAATCGGGGTGTCAACCGGAATGAAATCACCATCTGTTACAACATCAATTCTTTCTCCTTCAAACATCGCTGTTCCAGAAGGTCGAAGTGGTGTGAGACTAATACCTTGCAGTCCAATCAACTCTTTACGCTCGGTAGCGGATGAGTATCCACGCTCAGCTGACAGACTGTCACTCAGTATGAATCGATTCCATATCCCTCGATCTTTAAACAGTACTGCGATAATTGCAATCACTACCAATGCGGCTCCGAAAGCGATACCCAAGGAAACGAATGCATCACTCGTATCATAAGCAGCCCTCACAACACCTGCAACAAGCGCAACTGATCCCAGAATACCCAAAATACCCATGCTTGGTATGAACATCTCCAGAATCATCAAGATGAGTCCAACAGTGAACAATACCCACGTCTCTGCTCCTGCAAAACCGGCAACGTAATTTCCTGAGAAATACAGGACAAAACATACAATACCGACAATACCAGGTACTCCAAACCCAGGAACGATCAATTCAATGGCCACACCTGCGATTCCGAGGAACAACAATATGGTCATGACAACCGGATTGGTAAGAAAGGATGAGATGTTCTCTGCTGTCGTCCGTTCTACCTTAAATACATCATCCTGGCTGTAACCGAGCCACGTTGCCGCTTCTTCCGGTGTGTTGCTGATGTGGTCAGCATAACCAACTTTCAGTGCTTCTTCAGCCGAGAGAGCAATAATTTCACCTTTTTGCTTGGTTTTATTGATCTCTGGCATTTCCACAACCATGTTAACATCAGTCATTCCAGCTGCAATCTTGCCATCACGACCACTGATTTCTGCCGCTCCCTGCATTTTGCTTTTCCAGAATGCAACAAGCTTTGGATCATCAACATGTTTACCCGTACTGTCCACCATTGCTGCCGCACCAATCATACTGCCTGGTGACATTACGATCTTATCTGCATTCAGAGCCAGAAAACTCCCGGCTGAAGCAGCATCTCCACGAACAAATGCAACAGTCTCAATCGGACTGTCCTTGATCAGGGTACCCAATGCTTCTGCAGTGTCGACACGGCCTCCCGGCGTATTGATATCAAGAACGATCAGGCCAGCATTCATCTCTTCTGCTTGTTTGAACCCGCGTTCCATGAACTTGCCAAGTCCCTGCTCGATTGGTTTATCAACCGGAATAATATATACGGCGCCACTCTTCTCAGCTGCATGCGCTGACGGTGATCCAATCCAGACAGGAAGCAACAGCGTCAGCAGCATTAAGAGCATCAATGGCCCCGTAAGCTTCTTCCGGCGCTTTCCCTTCACAATAGTCCCCCCTTTTCCATTAATGTTATACTGTCCAGCTTATGGTATTTATTACGTGCAATGCAACATTTCGTTTCAAAATCTTAAAATTATATTTGAAAACTCGATCAATTGCAAGAATGAAAATCCATAATAATATATATTAACCATTAAAAAGAAATTTCGTTATAACAAGGACATCATGCCTTTTGATAAATGGAAAAAACACCTCCTGACAAGTCAGAAGGTGTTTATTGATTTGCTTTATTGCAGAAATTGTTGAACTGCTTGATTTACCAGTTTGCCGTCCGCTTTGCCTTTAACTTTCGGCATAAGGGCCGCCATGACTTTCCCCATCTCGGCTTTCGAAGAAGCACCGGTTTCCTGGATGGTCTGCTGTACAATAACTTTAATTTCTTCTTCGGTAAGCTGTGTGGGAAGGTACTGGATGAGTACTTCAATTTCCGCTTTTGCATTTGCCGCGAGATCTTCACGGCCCGCTTTGTCAAATTCTTGGAGGGCATCTTTGCGCTGTTTGATTTCACGACTCAGGATATCAAGCACTTCGTTGTCATCCAAATCTCTTTTCAAATCTATTTCAAGATTCTTGATCGTCGAACGAATCAACCGAATGTTGGAGAGTCTGAACTTGTCCTTACTCTTCATCGCTTGCTTCATATCTTCGTTCAATCGTTCGCTAAGATTCATGTAGTTAAAATCCTCCTAAAACTTTCTCTTACGAGCAGCCTCGGACTTTTTCTTGCGCTTTACGCTTGGCTTCTCATAATGCTTACGTTTCTTCACCTCAGCCAATACGCCATCTTTAGCGATGGAGCGTTTAAAACGACGAAGTGCAGCATCAATAGTCTCGTTTTTGCGAACTTTAGTTTCAGACACCAGTTTTCCCTCCCTCCGACCAGACCGTCCAAGAGCAATAACACGGTTCATCATCTTTCATTATAGGCGAAAGGTAATAAAGGTGTCAACCTCAATGTAATGATCACTTATTTGAATCCATTTTATAACTCAAAGGTATTATGAAATGAATTCATTATATAAGCATTTGGTCACACATTCGTGGATTTAATGCATATGACTAAATCCTCAATATTAGTACCCATTAGCTCGTTTATTTGTGAGAATCGGACAGACTTGTCAACACACCAAGTCTGGTACCACCCAACAAATGGTAATGCAGATGATGAACGGTTTGTTCTCCATCCTTACCACAATTGTTGATCAAGCGATATCCTGTTTCCTCCACGCCAAGACGCTTCGCCGCTTCTTGAGCAGCCAGATGAATCTCGCCGATCAATGGCAGATCTTCTGCAGTAACTTCATTCATGGAAGCAATATGTTTCTTCGGAATGACAAGAACATGCGTCGGTGCAGCGGGCTGGATGTCATGAAAAACGATAACATGGTCATTCTCTAGTACTTTATTGGAGGGAATGGTGCCCTCTACAATTTTGCAAAATAAGCAATCCATAGTTCATACCCTCCTTTGTATTCCAGTGTATGTATTCCCTTCTATCATACTAAAAGTAAAAACCCACGTCCAATCTTTAGACACACAACCAGGTATTCTAGGTCAACTCTCCATCTATCATCGGGCCGAACACTATACAACATTGGATGTATACCAAGCCATTTTATCGAAATATGGTTTTATCACGCACTTTTCCCGAGTAAACAAATATGTATGGTTAATGACACACAAAAGGAGATTGGTTAATTTGACCGTTTATCAACTTGTACAGGAACTTATAGGTAATACACCTCTGCTTGAATTAACTCGTTATCCATTACCGGAAGGAATCGGCCTTTTCGCCAAACTGGAATTCATGAATCCTGGAGGAAGTGTGAAAGACCGGATCGGCAAGTTTTTATTGGAGCAGGCCTTGGCACGAGGAGATGTTAAGCCAGGTGGAACAGTGATTGAAGCTACCGCAGGCAATACAGGAATTGGTCTTGCAATGGCGGCTGTAGGCCTGAATTTAAAGGTCATTTTCACAGTACCTCAGAAGTTCAGCGTTGAGAAGCAGCAGTTGATGAAAGCCCTTGGTGCTACGGTCGTGAACACACCCACATCAGAAGGTATCACTGGTGCCATACGTAAGGCGGAATCGCTGGCGAAAGAGATACCGGGTTCGTATATTCCAGGTCAGTTCTCCAATGCGGATAACCCACTCGCACATTATGAACATCTGGGCCCTGAGATTTGGCGTGATCTGAACGGGCAGGTGGATGTATATGTCGCCGGAGCCGGGTCTGGCGGAACTTTCATGGGAGTATCTCGCTATTTGAAGGAGCAAAATTCGTTAATTAAAACATGTATCGTAGAACCCGAAGGTTCGATTCTGGCAGGAGGTCCATCGGGACCACATTGTACAGAAGGAATAGGGGGCGAAACGTTATCTTCTTTTATGGATGTGAGTTACTTTAATGCCATTCATACGATCTCAGATGAAGATGCCTTTGAGCGGGTCAAGGATCTGGCCTTGTTGGAAGGCTTACTGGTAGGAAGTTCCTCAGGTGCAGCTATGCAAGCCGCATTAAACGAAGCTGTTCACGCAGCTCCCGGAAGTAACATCGTCGTTATTTTCCCGGATAGCAGCGAACGGTATTTAAGCCAAAATATCTATAATGGAGGACAATGAAATGAGACCAAAAACCAAGCTGATTCATGCAGGTATTGTTGGTGATCCACACACTGGAGCGGTGAGTGTACCTTTATCAAGTAAGCACGTATGAGCAAGAATCGGTTGGCGTACACAAAGGATACGAGTATTCACGTACAGGCAACCCTACCCGTCATGCGTTGGAAGAAGTCATTAAAGAGCTGGAGGATGGCGTTCGAGGTTTTGCTTTTAGTTCAGGAATGGCTGCAATTCACACTGTACTGTCTCTGTTAAAAACTGGAGATCACGTCATTCTGACGGATGATGTATACGGCGGGACCTATCGCATTTTCACCAAGGTGCTGAATCGTCTGGGGATCGAGACTACCTTTGTAGGTACCACTTCACTACAAGCACTGGAGCAGGCTTTGCAATCCAATACAAAGGCCATTTATGTAGAAACACCTACCAATCCGTTACTCAAGGTCACCGATATTGCTGCTGTAGCGAAATGGTCAAAACAACATGAATTGTTGTTCATCGTGGATAACACGTTTAGTACGCCTTACTGGCAAACCCCGCTAGCTCTGGGGGCAGATATTGTACTGCATTCTGCAACAAAATATATCGGTGGTCATAGTGATGTCGTGGCAGGACTTGCGGTTGTCAACAGCGAGCAATTTGGTGAAGATCTGCATTTTATTCAAAATGCAATTGGCGCAGTCCTGGGACCTATGGATTCCTGGTTGTTAATGCGAGGTCTTAAAACATTGGGACTGCGGATGGAAGCGCAAGAACGCAATACAGAGCAGCTTGTGACATTTCTGAATCAGCATCCAACAGTGAGCAAAGTCTATTATCCCGGGTTGCCCGACCATCCACAGCATAAGCTCGCTTCCATGCAAGCGAGAGGATATGGCGGTATGGTTTCCTTTGATGTAGGAAGTGCTGAAAAAGTAGATGAAGTATTAAGCAAAGTCCGTTATTTCACATTGGCTGAAAGTCTAGGCGCGGTGGAAAGTTTAATTTCTGTACCTGCCCGAATGACACATGCTTCCATTCCCTATGAACGTCGGCAAGAATTGGGGATCACGGATGGTTTGATTCGTATCTCCGTTGGGATCGAGGATGTTGAAGATTTACTTGAGGATTTGAAATCTGCATTAAGTTGAGGGCATTTTGAAGTCCACGCTGGCTGATACTCGCGAATGGGTAGTCGACGATTTTCTAAGGAACACAGGGCATCTTATTTGGCGTTCAGACCCACATTTGAAATTATAAGGAACATCAGGCACGTTATTTCCCGAAAAAACCTCAAAAAAATGCTGAAAGCGGCTCTTTATTCGGTTATAACGTGTCTCAGATTCCTTAAAATTCTGCGGGTGCTTCAAAGGCTTGAATAAGATGCCTCAGATTCGTCAGCGCTCACATCATGCTCTGCTCCTCCAACCGTGGGCAAGAGAACAGCATCGATTCCACCAGAAGCGAAGCTTTTTATCGGAATGGAGAATTAAACTTTGCGGTTTCTTAATGTTTGCTCACACATAGGCACATTCTCGCATATTCAGGATGCGGTACGCCTCTGCTGCGGACACGTTAAGGCCCGCTTCTGCTTTAAGCAGGTTTAAATACACTCGTTGTGCCATCCGTTCATCATCGACCTTACACTAGTTAGGTTCAAAAAAAGGTCATGCCTTACAGAAGTTCACTTCTGCACAGGCATGACCTTTTGGTTGTTCGTATGTTGCCCGTTGTATTGCAAGGACTGATACATCAGGCTGAGACTGCGTATGTGATAAGACCTCTCTATCTCATGCTGTACGGTACCATGAATGAAACATCCATCCTCAGCTAGTTATTTTCGAGGATTTTCATCGGATGCCCATAGGGTACATAAGAATGTGTCACTTGCAGTTATGCCTGTTTTTTTAATTTCAATAGTACGGTAAAAGGGTTAACGCTGTAAGCGCAAATAACGGGAGCACCAGTCGGTTAAAACGTCTACGGCCATAACCATAATACGGATAAGGCGTAGGGTAGCCGTAACCTGGATAAAATCCGCGAGTATGACCTATCGGATAGTTTGCTCCAGGCATTGCATTTGGAGCCCAGTTCGCATGATTCACCATGGCTTCCGGCCCAACCGGAACAGCCAGGTAAATCATTTCGTCATCCACATTTTCCATAATGCCATCGTAGTGCATACCGTCATTCATCTGTACACATACATAACGGTGCATGTGTTCCTTGCATATTTTCTTCGCTTCCACTTTTTCCACTTGCCAACGCCTCCCTGATTCTGCTCTTGATCACCTTTTCATGGTATTCAGAACTGGGCGAATTGACACTACTGACGAGAAAACACAAAAAAGAAGCACCCCGTGAGCGGCTTCCTTGGAAGGCTGCTGCGCGGACATCTATTCAGGAAACGTCCTGATCAGATGTCCGCCGGGGTACTAAAATAAAGTTTGTCGGCTTAACTGTAGTATAACAGCGGGATGAACCTGTATCTGTGATGTAACTCACTCCGCTAAGTTATAAAAGCAAGAAAAGAAATATTTTTACAATATCAATTCGGTAATATTCAGTTGCTTGGACTATAAGAGCTTCTATCATTTATATTGCTGAGACTTGGGGTAGAGAGAAGCGTAATGCCTCCCTCTTTTCTCCACGTCCTGCCGTTCAAGCCGTAACAGGTCACTTCTCCAGACAAACATACATCCGCACTATATTTTCAGCATTCTGGTCCAAGCCCGGATTGTAAGCGGATATACATCATACACGTTTCCCTCTACAGGGTCTCCAAGACCACCCGTGAGCCGTTTCCAGCCTCACCTGCCGGGATCACCACAAGCTTGCGCGGCAAACGTGCACGCAGTTCAGGCACGTGACTGATTACACCGACAGCCAAACGGTCGTCATGCAATTTTTCCAGAGACGTAATGACGGTATCCAACAGTTCAGGGTCAAGGGTACCAAACCCTTCATCCAGGAAGAAGAATTGAAGTGGGTACTGACCTCGCAGCTGAATCTGGGCCGACAGTGCCAAGGCCAGTGACAACGAAGTCAAAAACGTCTCGCCACCTGACAACGTTGATACCGGTCGTTTGACCCCCCCGTTGGCATCATCACAGATTACAAAACCACCGCCGGAATCCACCTCCAGTGAATAACGCTGTTTGGTTAGGAAGCGCAGACGCTGAGATGCCGCATGACTAACCTGCATCAGCTGTTCTTCGGCAATATACTCGACAAAAGCATTGCCTCTGAACGCGGATTGCAATTTGCTGAGCAGTTCACCTTGACGGCTTACCTCCACCCGCTTGTTCTCAAGTTCGGTCCAGCGAACATGTCGCTGCTCCACATCCTCCAGATCACGTTCTGCACGTGCTTTGGCACGAAGGGCAGCCTCGTCCTCAATTCGGACCTGCTGCAAACGTTCGGTGCAGGCTAACCACTGTTCCTCTGATACGACAGCACCACCCAGCTTTTGTTCCAATTCACGTAACTGGGATGCCAGTTCACGCTCACGTTCACGGTGTTGCTGGATCTCTCCTGCCAGTCGCTCGGCTTCGTGGGAAGGAATTGCCGCAGACACAACAGCATCATCCGAGTCAAACGGGGATTGTTCCAGCAATTGCTTCCACCGTTCCTGTGCTTGTTGCAAATGTTCTGCGGCCGAGACGGCTGCCTGCTGAGCCATGACGTCTTTCTTGGCTGACTCCTGTTTCAGCGTGTCCGCTTCTTTGAAGCGTTGTGCAGAATCCGTAGCTGCTTTCCGCAGTCCATCCAGACGAGCCTGAGCCGCAGCAATCAGATCTTCTACCCGCTTCTCTCCGACCCATTGGCGCAAGCGTTCTTCCTTCTCGGCCAGCTGTTTGCTATTGCCCTGCCACTCCGTTTGCCACTGAATCAGTTGTTTGTCCAATTCAACCAGCTTCTGCTGGAGAGATTGAATGATTTGGTCTTTTTCCTCAAGGAACGTCACGCTTTTGTTCAGACGTTCCTTGATGTCTTCGGCGCGTGCATCGCGCTCCTGCATCGCCTGATAGAGGGCCTTGGCCTCCTCCTGAGCGATGCCCGGCAGTTCCGCGGCCCAGCGGCCCTGCAAGGCAGCCGCAGCGGCCTCGCTTTCGGCCAGCTTGCGCTCCGCCTGGGCGAGCCCGGCACGGCCGGCCTCCTGCGCAGCTGCCGCTTCCATGCGGCGCTGCTGCGCGCCCACAGCCGCCTGCTGCAACGCGGCGGCTTCGGCCTGGAGCGGCGCTGCTGCGGTAGCCAGCGCCTGCGCGGCTTCGCGCAGCGCCGCGGCACGCGATGCCCAGCCTGCCGGGGAGCGCCCGTGTTCGGGCGACCCGGCGGGCTCGGGCTCCGCTGCCGCAGGCGCGGCCTCGGCTGCGGCAGGAGCTTCGCCGGCCGCAGCGCCAAGCTGCGTCAGCAGGCTGCGACGTTCGTGCAGCTGTTGGCGCAGCCCAAAGCGCAGCTCCTGCAGCTCCGCGTGCAGGCTGCGCAGCAGTTCCAGGTCCGCATCGCCTGCGTGCGGACCTTCTCCCGGCGGCGCAGCCGGGAGTGGGTGATGCGGCGAGCCGCACACCGGGCATGGCTCGCCGTCACGCAGCTCGGCGCGCAAGGCGGAGGACAGCCGGTGCAGCTCCTGCTCCCGCATCGTGCCACGCAGCTGTTCCTCCGCAAGGACCAGCAGGCTCTGTTCGCGGCTGATGTCCTGCTCACAAGCAAGCAAGGCCTCAAGACCTGCTGACGCCTGTTCTACCAGATGCTGACGCTGATCACTCAGGCGTTTTTCTTCCTCAGCCGCCGCCTTCAGCTTGTCGGCTCCCTGTTCTGCCGACTGCTTATAGGCTTGCATGTCAGCCTTATTTTGCTGCAACTGCTCCGCGGCAGTATCCACACGATGTTTCAGTTCAAGCGCAGCTTGAAGTTGCCTGCGTTCCTCTGACTTCACTTCATTTGGCTTGAGGCTCTCCTGTAGTTCCTCACGCCGTTTGCGCCCGCGCTGCTGCAGCTCCTTTTCTTTCTCAAGCTGCTGTCCAAGTGCAGTCTGTTCGCTTTGCCCCTTTTCCAGAAGCTGCACGAGGCGTGAGCAATCAGCCTGAAGCCCGTCTCGTTCACGTTGCAGCTCTTTCGCTTGTTCGAGTTGCTCCAGGCGCAGCAAAAGTTTCGGTTCTTCCTCTGTCATTTGCTTGCGTGCCGTCTCAGCCTTCTCCGCTTCCTGAACAGCCAGACGCTCATGTTCCAGTGCTTGCTGATGAGCTGTCTCGGCGGTATCCTGCCGTTGCTTCTGTGTAGCCTTGGCATCTCGAACCGTCTGCAACGCAGGCAGTATTGCATCTGCCGCAACGGATTGTTTCAGCCGTTGTTCGCCTGCCTCTATCTGTGGTTCCAGTGCTTTCAGCTTCTGCTGTTCATCCATCCGGGCCTGCCGTTCGTTACTTAACTCACGGATTTTGCCCAGTTGTTCAGCTTCCTTTGCAGCTTCATCCAGCGCTTTGCGGGACAATTCAGACTGCTGAACAGCGGTTTGAAGAAGACGTTTCGTTTCTTCCAGCGTCTCCTTACTGGCATTGCCCAGTCCCTGTTGCTCCGCAGCAAGAGATTGGTGAACCATATCATTATCCTTGACCCGCCGGCTTAATTTGATGGCTAGCTGATCGCCATACTTCTCCAGATGGAATAATCGTTGCAGCATCTGGCGACGTTCACTGCCTTTGAGTGACAAAAACTCGGCAAACTTCCCTTGCGGAAGCACCACTGCCCGTGTAAAATCATCCATCTTCAAACCGATCACATCTTCAACGCAGCGATTCACATCTGCCAATTTGTCGGCAAGTACCTGTTCTTCGCCATTAACCGTCTCTATGAATTTGCTGATCGTGTTACTCACCGACACTTCATTATTTCGTTTGAAACGTCGCTCTACACGAAATCTTCGAGTCCCCTCTGCCGACATCAGTTCAAATGTAAAAGCAACCGACAACGAATCCTCTGCATGGTTCATAATACCTTGCGTCCCATTCACCGCACGTTCCACTTTTCCGTACATGGCGAGTGTGATGGCATCGAGCAAGGAAGATTTACCACTACCCGTTGGACCGAAAATACCGAATAGTCCCGTCTCCGTCAGCACGGTAAAATCAATCTCCTGCATCTCCCGATAACTTTGCAGTCCGGCAACTTTTAATAGAATTGGCTTCATCTTTCCTCGACCTCCTCACGCACACCTGGCTCGTCTTCATCCACAAGTTCCAGGAAAAGCTGTACCAGGCTGTCTTCCGGCTGTGCACCACCCGTCTGACGCTGATAAAATTTACGGAACAGTTCGTGGACCGGCAGCTCGGATCGTTGTTCCAAAAGCCCTGCTGCAGCCATTTCGGGATACACCGGGCGAATATGAATGATACCTTCATGTGATTTTCGCAGCTGCTGAATCTCCTTCAGGGACATCGCCTCGTCCAGCCAAACTTCCATGTCGATAAAAGCCTGTGGATCACGTCCCTCATCCAGCCAGCGATATACTTCTGCCAGACCACCACGGGCCTGCCAACGCACAAGCGGACGCCCGGACGTTAACAAAACTTCCTCTACCTGTGCAGCTCCGCCCGGTGCCAGATCAACCATCGTGACAGACTTGCTCTGCCCTGCTTCCGAGAAGCTGTAAGCCAGCGGAGAGCCGCTATATCGAATCACACCGTCTCCTTTGACAGCCTGTGCACGATGAAGATGCCCAAGCGCCGTGTATTGCGCACCAGTCGATAAAGACGAAGGGTCCACCGTGTAGGCCCCACCGATCTGAATCGGACGTTCCGAATCACTCTCAAGACCGCCGAGCACATAGATATGACTCATGGCCAAGTTCACGGTATCCGGGCGAAAAGAAGCTGCCAGACGCTGCATTAACATCCCCACACGGTGACTGTATGCCTGACGAAGCACATTTTCGTCCCCATCTGTTGTCAGCAGTTCATTCAATCTGGCTTCAGAAGGATAAGGTAATGCGGCAATCTGTGCAATTTCTCCAGTTCGCTTTGCATGGATAGTCACCGCTTCTGAAGTAGGCATCCCTACGAGTGTGATGCCCTGTCTGTTCACAAGCGGAGTCACAGAAGCCACACGCTCTGGCTGATCATGATTTCCTGCAATCACCACGAGGGGTCTTCCATGCTCCGTCAGACGCGCTGCCGCTTCATAAAAAAGTTGTTCCGCCGCTGCGGGAGGATTCACCGAATCATATACATCTCCGGCCATCAATATGGCATCCGCCTGCTGCTCATCAGCCAACCTGACGAGTTCATCAACGAAATCTTCCTGTTCACGCAGTCGGCTTCGTCCTTCCAGCGTTTTTCCCAAATGCCAGTCCCCTGTATGCAAAATACGCATCGTCCGTTCCACCCCTCTCCCATATGAAATCCATGGTTTTAAATTCCGATCCAGTTCTTTTACAATTCCACTGCATGTCCACCATCAAAAAAGTACAGCCATTTCCGGTCAACTTTCCGACCCAATATATCTTCAATGGCCCGTCCATACAGATCCAGCTGGAAGCGATAATTTTTGGTGAGTTCATCCAAACCACCACGATGCTCCAACACCCGATCCGTCTTGTAATCAAGCAAGACAAGCTCGCCGTCCACCTCATACAGGCAATCGATAATCCCCTGTACAAGCACGGTTTCATTTTCAATCGTTGCCTGCATTTTGCTATCTTCTTTTAGCACCTGTATATCTGAGTTCGCCGCCCGTTCATGAAGCCATTCCACTGGAGACTGATGTGCCGGAAGTCCATACACAAACGGTATTTCCCGTTTCACCCACGCTGCACGCAATAATTCTTTCCCTGGTTCTGTACTGAAAAATCCGGCCAGTTCTTCAGGTTCAATAGCCGCAGCATGATGGGGCAGCAAAATCTGAAGCTTAATCAACCGCTCAATCGTCTGTTCAATAAGCTGTGAATCAACGGATGAACCCTCTATAGGAAGATGCTGCATCAACGTATGATACACATTCCCCCGTTCTGCCCCTGTCAGCTGCGTTGCCTCCATGAATTTCGGACGACGCAGGTGCAGTTTGAAAGACGTACCCGCAGATCCCGGATCCGGAAGGTTCATCGTACCGTTTGAATCTGCCCCTGATCCAGTCTCACGCTCGTTAGATTCATCGGATACGCCACGTAGTACATGGCCTGCTTCATCTTTGGTGTAATTGATTCCTGGGGTGTTGTGAGCCAATAATTTCTCGGATTGTTCGCCCAGTTCCTCCATCACCTCTACGGACTGGATGTCCTGCATCGCAAGTAACGTTTTCAACTCCGTGACAGATGTACTGGCTGCTACTTGAGTTGCTGCTTCATAGGGGTACGTCCATGAAAGCCGTTGATCAACCTCGTTGATCAGCCGTGTCTCCTCTTGTTGAAGAGCTACTGTATCTGCACCTTCATCTTCAATGTTTTGGTTAGCCGTATCTTGTGCAATCTTCGTCAGCTCTTCTACAGTTGAGGATGTAACCAACTTCACAGGCTGAACGGCTTTTAGCGCAGCAATTCGTTCTTTCCGTACCTCAGTCATTCCGTCTTCTTCTCCGAGTGTCTGATCCACCACATGGTCACGGGATACCTGATCGGCGGAAATAATAGAGATCGCCCATCGTGATTGATCATCTGCAAGACAGGCTGAGAACGAATCATTGCTTCCAGCAAGTTCACGCAGCACAACAGCATCTGGATGTCTCATCAGGGATGGTCCAATCCAGTCCAGGTAACTCCGTCCAGCAGCAAGCAGATAGTCTGGCAATGCCAGTTCAGGACTATCTTTGACCTGAGACCACGCCAGCGCTTTTTTCGCGGCATCTTTTACAGTACCCAGCAAAATCATTTTCTCTTTGGGACGGGTCAACGCAACATACAGCACACGCATCTCTTCAGCAAGCAGTTCAAATTGCGCACGACGACGAATCGCCAGATTGGCTAATGTAGGATAGGCAACCCGGTTCTCACGATCCACAAACCTCGGACCAAATCCCAGTTCCTTATGCATTAGAAACGGTGCGTTCAAGTCCTGCTGATTAAACATCTTGGATATGCCACCGACAAAGACAATTGGAAACTCCAAACCTTTACTCCGGTGAATCGTCATGATACGTACGGCGTTGTCCTGCTCACCAGAACTACTTGCTACAGTCCCGAGGTCTCCCCCGTTTTCCCGCAGTCTGGAAACATAGGTCAGGAAACGGAACAAGCCGCGATTTGCAGTTGATTCCTCATATTGTCGTGCGCGATCGTACAATGCCTTAAGATTACTCTGACGTTGCAGTCCTCCAGGAAGACCACCAACCCAATCCAAATAACCGGTTTCCCGATACATACGCCAGATCAGTTCACTTAGACTGCCTTGTCTTGCCTCAAGTCTCCACTGCTCCAATTGACGCATAAAGCGAATTAACTTTTGCTGCAACTCCAAGCCTGAGATCTCCTTTATGCCCAGATCCTCACTTGCATGTCCCGCAACACCAGCATTTTGCATTCCATCTGTATGCAATGTATGCACATCGAATTCATATCCATCATCCAGGATCTCTGCCTCTACAGAAGCGGCTGTCTCCCGCTGTCCCTGTTCCATCTCTGACCAGGCTTCCGGCCACTGCAACTGGACGATGTTGGAATCAGGATGATTTTCCTGCCGGGATTGTTGTCCGGCATTAGTGGAAGAATCGCCCCATTCTCCAGCAGCCGATATAACTGCATCGTAGAATGACTGTCTTTTGTCACCAAGCCGAATCTGTGCCAGTTCTTCTTCATCCAGTCCAACAATCGGGGAACGAAGCACGGAAGCGAGCGGAATATCCTGCCTTGGATTATCAACAAGCTGAAGCAGAGACATCATGATTTCCACTTCCGTAGCCTGGAAGTAACCCTTGCTCTGTTCTCCGCCAGCAGGAATTCCCTGCTGTCTGAATTCCTCAATCATGAGCGGAGCCCACATCAAGGTCGAACGCAGCAAGATGACCATGTCACCGTAACGTGCCGGGCGCATCGTTTGCAGGGCTTTGTCATATACATGGAGGGCAGGTTTGTCCGTATCCCCAACCATCTCACGAATACGCCTTGCGATCGCCCGCGCTTCCAACTGGGCTGTTTCAAGTTCGGCACTCTCCAGTTCTGCGGAGACCGATGCATCCCCATTCTCATCCGTACTCTCTGTCAGATCAGGACCACCGCCCTGACGATCGATCAGCATAAGTTCAGGTGTATACGCCTTATCACCAAGCGTTTCTGACGGAAACGTAGCCCCATATGCCAGTTGAGCTCGTTCATCGTAAGCAATCTCTGCTACACCTTCGTTCATGAGTTGCCGGAATATCATATTGACCGAATGCACGACTTCCGCACGACTGCGGAAATTCCGTGCAAGATCAATACGTTGACCTGTACGATGCAAACGATCTTCCACTATTCCATCTTCACGTGTGCTCGCTCCATATTGGCGATACTTGTTCATAAACAAACCTGGCTCAGCCAACCGGAAACGGTAGATACTCTGTTTGACATCACCGACCATGAATCGGTTACCCGGGTTTTCTCTGGAGATGAGCTTCACGATATCTTCCTGAACCGTATTGGTATCCTGATATTCATCAAGCAACACTTCATCGTATCGCGAACGGTACTCCATAGCCGCATCGGAAGGCATCGACAGTTCAGGCGTTGAATCCTCATGTCGCAAAATGTGAAGACAGTAATGCTCCAGATCACTGAAGTCTACTTGCCCACGTTCCTGTTTGGCCTGTCGGTAACGTTCTCCAAATGTACTAACCAACCTAGACAACTCCTGCATGAGTGGTGCCGCTTGCTCCAGCTCCTGCCAGAACGAAAACGCACTTCTTCCGAACAATGAACCTTTCAGGTCGGTAACTGCCTTTTTCGCAGCCTCACGGAGTTCCTTCACCTGATCTTGTAAAGCAGGGTCCGTTTGATCCTTTTTGCAGGGTTTCAGTTTGCCAAATGCAGCGGGTTGAAACACTTCAGGCAACCTTTCCCATGGCACAACCTGGGCCGCAGACAACAGCTCTTCTACCATCACCAGGTCTTCTTTTAACGTATCCGCATAAGGTGCCGGACCTTCAGGCTGCATGGAAATATGGATGCCTTGACGGAGCAGTCCTGCTGCACCACTCAAAGCAAGAGCCGCATCACGCAAAATACTCTGAACCCATGCTGAATGTCCAAGTGCCTCCACACTTTCCACCTGAAAAGCAGATGCCATCTCTGAGAGCCAATGATCCGGCCAGGAATGACTGCGGGAGAAATCATACAATCGTTGCACCAGTCGATGCATCGCATCATCATTTCGTTCTCCACTGAACCAGTCCACCAATTCGCGGAATGTACTCCCTTCATCTTCTTCGCCATACTTTTCCTCAAAAAGTTCTTCGAGCAGTTCCTGGCGCATGATTTCCGCTTCATTTTCATTCAGGATACGAAAAGCCGGGTTCAACGGAATCTGCTGATAGTAACGGCGAATGACTTCCATACAGAATGAATGCAGCGTTGTAATAGATGCCCGTCCAAGCAGCGACAGCTGCTTACGCAGATGCTCTTCTCCAGGCTGTTCTTCCAGCGCACGTTCCAGCGCTTCCCGAATCCGTTGTTTCATCTCGGCGGCGGCCGCTTTGGTAAATGTAGCTACAAGCAAGCGATCCACACTGAATCCTTGGGAGGGATCTGCAATCTTGCGAATAATTCGTTCAACCAATACAGCTGTTTTGCCTGATCCCGCCGCTGCGGCAACAAGGATGTCTTCTCCGCTTTCGGAGATGGCACTCCACTGGTCATCACTCCAGAAGCTTCCTTCCGGTTTTGGCATATTCGTCATGATGTTTCCCCTCCCTTGGTGTGAGATAACATATCCCAGATTTGCTGTTTACCCGGTTTGGACAACAGGTTGTATTCATTTCCTTCTATATTCTCATCAAACTGACATACAGGCTTATACGGACAGAACGTGCATGCCACTTCCTGTTGAATACGATAAGGCTCAATGGCCACATCCCCATCCGTAATCCGGGTACCAATCTCACGGATATTACTGCGAACCGAAGCAAGCAGCGTATCCCATTGCTCTGGCGTAGCTACAGCGGCGCTGCTATAAAAGCTGCCATCTGCTTTAAGGGCAACCGGAATAATAGCTGAATACCCCTTATCCAGGGTGTTGTCCATTTGAGCGATTGCATCCCGATCTGCCAGCAGCAAACCTTTCATTTTGAACCGTTTCAGCAGTTCTTGTCCTGCCTGCTCCGATGTCATGCCGTTTGCGGATTGCAACAGCGGGTTATGCACATGGAAATACAACGTTCCTCCCGGCATCGCCGTTTCCCCAAGCCATTCTTCGGCAGCACTAAGCAGCACCTCCAGATAGGTGAGCATCTGCAATGACAGACCATAGTACACTTCATGTAACTTGAGGTCCGTCTGGCTTGATTTATAGTCAATGACACGCAAGAGCAGACCATTCTCGCCTTCTGCCACATCCACACGGTCAATCCGACCCACGATCTCCATCACACATCCGTTCTCCAGTTCAAAACGTAGTGGCGGCAGTGTTTTATCCGGTCCAAAATCAAGCTCCAGCCCAATCGGTTCAAAACTTCCACGTCTGGACTGTTCACCGAGAATAACGGATGCCCGGCTAACAATGTCCTTCAATTTGCGGAAAATATAACCGTATCGCTTGGTGCTTAGCAAAATCTCCCCTTGCAGCTGTGGTGCAATCTGCTCCACAGTTTGCTCGGCTTCCTGACGGCATTGGTCTGGAGTCAAACTTCCCCAACTACGATTTTCTTCGCGCAACCGCATAGCCAGCTGGCTTAGTGCAGCATGAAACAGCTGTCCGATATCAGGAGCCTGAAGGCGGTACAATTGCCGTTCTTTGAGGCGTAACCCGTGCGAAGCAAAATGAGAGAACGGACAAGCAACGAACCGCTCCATTCGTGAGACACTCGTCCTCACCTCTGTACCATACAATCTGCGACTGGTAGCTGTACGTAGTGGTAATGCTCTATTACGATAAAAGATCGATCCCATCAACCGCTCCAGCTGAGGTCTGCTTGTCTCTCGAGATACATGCCAATTGTAGACCGCCCACCACATTTCAGGAATGTCTTCTCCGCGGCGCCATTTGCGCAATTGTCCAATGAGCGTTGACAGACTCTGACCCGGATGGGTGACATAGGACCAATGCGCTTCTTCAAAGTTCGCAAGCGGTGGTTGAGCGAGCAATGGCTGTTCTTGTAGACCAAACATTTTCCGTACATGGCGGATAATCTCGGAAGGAAGCAGTGTTTTCCCCTCATCATCAGCAACCGGATAACTTAGCCACAACTGGCTGCTTGCCGCTGTAAGTGCCGTGTAGATCAGAAAACGTTCATCCAGCATCTGCCTTGTTGCACCTGGTCCAAGCGCCACGCCTCTTTCCGTCAGTAACGCTCTCTCCAGTTCCGTTAATACGCCATCATCCTGAGGTACGGCGGGTAATTCACCATCAACGGCGCCAAGGATAAATACGTATTTGATGTCCTGAAGGCGTGTACGGTCCATGGAACCGCCCAATACCTGATCAAGTGCTGGTGGTACCAGACCCAGCTTCAGTTCCGTCAATCCGGTCTCAATCATCCCGGCAAACAGAGTGATATCCAGCCGTTCATTCCCCATCATATCGACCATCTGATCCAATAAATCCAGCACAGCTCCCCACATCTGCCGATGTTCTCTCGACCGTTCCGGGTCACCTTGAGCCTTAGCTTCAGCAGACATGTTCTCCAGCTTCCATGGGATCTCAGCATCTTCCAGCAGTCTGTATAGTGCCTCGCACTGGGCTTTGGCTGTCTTTGCCTTTTTCATTCGTTTCTCAAAAACACCCAAGGAATCTGTAATGACCGTTCGGCAGCTCTCCATTAGAGAAAGCATCTGGTCCCGTCCTCGACTACGGCCATCCTCACCGTTGTCTTCCAGGGACAGGCTTGGTACATACTTCCATGGTTTACCGTCAGTCCAGCGATACCCATGGATACCACAAGCCAGTACATAATTCTCAAGCTGGTCCATATCTTCACGAGTGATGGCACCATCACGCGGAAGCAGCAGATCCGTTTTGACACAGCGAAATACATCCTCGTAACGCCAGTGGCGCCGAACAATATCCAGTGCGGAACGGATAAACTCGGATAATGGATGATGAAGTTCATTTCTTCTGCGGTCCAGAAAGACGGGTACGTCATAATCCCTGAATAGAGGTTCAGCTATATCAGCGTAGGTATCCAACTGACGAACAAGTACCGCCATATCCCGATAACGCGCACCTTCGTTTTGTGCCAGGCGCCGCATCTCACGCAGTGCCCCCTCCATCTCAGCTCGTCGGTTCTCCGCTGCAACCAGTCGGATTCCGGAATCAAGGCCTTCACTTTTCCAACGAATTCGGCGGTCGAAACCTGCCTCCAGATGAGCAAGTCCCGGACGATCCTTGTATCTCGGTGGAATCTCCGAATCTAGCACGGTTATATCGCTCCGTATACCCAGTTCGTCAGCCATCCCTTTCAGGCGCGCATAGGCACTTGCCGTTGGATAGAACAGTTCCAGTTCTCCAGGCAGTGCTCCGTGATCATAAGGACGATCCAATGTCAGTGCAATCGTCACGGAAGAGGACTGCAACATCAATCGACCAATCACACTCATCTCCTGTGGCGTGAATCCCTGAAAACCATCAATCCAGATCTGGGCATCCTGCAGCAATGCACTTTCCGACAAACGATCTGTCAGCTCGGTCAACGTGTCTTCATCATCAATATATAAATTGGTCAGTTCCTGTTCATAGTCACGATATATCAGATTCAAGTCATGCAACTTGTCCTCCAGAATTGGCGAAGTGGATGAGGTATTCCCTCCAGACAGCCCTTCTTCCAGCAATGATGGATCAACTTCATAACGTTTAAATTCACTATATAAGTCATTTAATTCGCCTATAAAACCCAGCTGGCTGCCGGATGCGCCAAACAGCTTTAATTCTTCCTTACGACGCTGGATTACTTTATAGAGCAGCATCTTTTTGCCTTCGGCTCCGATCGGAATACGAGCAGAACCACCTGCTTCCTGCATTACACGATAGGCTAAACGGCGAAAGCCGAGCACTTCTGCACGCATCGTACCTTTAATTGCTCCAGAAGACACCAATGCCTGCTCTGTTCGAAAAGAACTCTGTTCGGGAACGAGTAAAATCAAAGGTGTGCCTTGCGGTTCTTGTTGAAGCAGGGATGTAATTTCCCGGGTAATCAGCGAGCTTTTGCCGCTGCCTGCCCGGCCAATAACAAAACGAACGGACATGTCTAATCCTCCAAACCACACGTACAAGATTTTAATTCCCAGTATAACATATCTGACTTGGTTCGGAACATACGTTTGCCACTATCCGGTAAAACCGGAGATCATCTCCGTTAACACGGCAAAAAGCCCGCAGCTGTTCACACTGTGGACTTCTAACCGAAAGTATCATTCATTTAAACTTCACTTTATTTCACGAAGGATTAAAACAAGTAAAAAGAGACTCCTCTAATTCTTTTTACTACGCACTTCGAAAATAGCAAATTTCAGGTAATGTCCTTCATCCACGCCCAAAATTTGCGGGTGATCCTTACCGGCTGCCTTCCAGTCGATTAGACGCAGTACTTTGCCTGCATCTTCTGCTGCATCGGCAATCGTGTCCAAGAAAAGGTCAGGACGCATGTGATACGAACAGCTGGCTGTTACCAAATATCCGCCCTCATTAACCAGTTTCATTCCTTGCAGGTTGATATCCTTATATCCACGGCATGCACCTTTAACTGCTGATTTCGTTTTGGCAAATGCAGGAGGATCAAGGATGACTACATCAAATGTTTTACCGCCAGCTGCCAGCGCTTTGGATGTATCCACTTTCTGTTCGCCTGCACGCGCACGTGCGGTACGTTCATCCAGCCCCTTCACTTGTTCACGCAAGTACTGAAATGCATCAGCAACTACGAATTCGACCCGGTCGGTGAAGCCGTTCAGCTCCACATTTGTTCGTGCACTCTCAATGGCATGCTCCGAAATATCAAGACAAGTCACTTTTTTGGCTCCATACTTGCAAGCATTCAACGTAAAGCTTCCCGTGTGTGAGAAACACTCCAGTACGGTGGCACCGTCCCAATAAGGGAATGTAACTACCTTACCGCTTTTATTCACAGGCAACAGCTGCTCTGTGCCATCCTGCTCGGTCGTTTGTAGTGTGATTCCACTCTTGTAGCCCCAACCCTTCATGAGCGGTTCGATGGCAGCACGATTCTCGCGTTGGTCGAAGAAGTAACCTGTCTTCTGCCCTTCCACAATATCCACTTTAATGAGTAATCCATTTTCTGTAACTGTGACATGCCGTGGGCACTCTCCGTACAGTGGACCTTTGGTCTGCTCCAAACCTTCGAGTTCACGAATCGGGACATCACTGCGCTCATATATACCTTCCGGCTGCATCACTTCAATGAGTGCTTGTACAATGGCTTCACGGCAACGATCCATACCAAGTGTAAGCAACTGTACAACGAGGATGCTGCCGAACCGGTCAACGATCAATCCTGGCAGAAAATCAGCTTCGCCATAAACGAGACGGTATGCCTCTCCATCCCGGATAAAACGTTCCCGATGACGCAAGCAATCGCGGAAACGCGCTGCAAAGAACGCCGTATCCATCTGTTCAGACTCCAGCGGTTGATACGCTACAACTCTTACATTGATCTGAGATGCGGGATTGTAATATCCTGTCGCCAGATAGCGACCTTGATGATTCAATACATTGACCAGATCTCCCGGCTCAGGGTTTCCGTCAACAGAGGCAATTTCGTTGTTAAATATCCATGGATGTGCATGTTCAAGCCGCTTTTTGCGACTGCGTTCGAGTGTAACTGATGGCAAGGTAGATCCACTTCCTTTAATTTAATAGTTCGAAAGATAGGTTTGGTGCGGCGCGTAGGTGGCGTTTCGGTTACGAATCGATCTTCCGATCGCTGTTGTCTCCAGATTTTTTTGATTCCCTTTCTTAAAGGGAAAATCCGGAGACAAAGGCGCACGCTTCGCTTCTTCAGATTCGATTTCGTCCCCTCCACTACGCTTGCACGAATCAAAGTATCTTTCGAATTGGGGTGCGGCAATTGAAATACTTGAATTGTGGGAGGCTGGCTTCCTCTGAATTCCTTTAGGCTTGTCATGGTTGTCTTTTCTTACTCATAGGATGAGTTAAGGAACCCGGACGGAAGGAATGATGTTTCTATGTTTAGAGATGTGATATTGCCCCTACTATATGGGCTTATTATCTTTTTTGGTGGCATGAAGCTTATGGAAACGGCCTTGCAGCGCATGGCTGGGCCCATGTTGGAAAGTTGGCTCAATCGCGCCACCTCTGCTCCATGGAAAGGCATGGCCTTCAGTGCGGGCGCAACGGCTCTGTTACAGAGCAGTACTGCAGTCACAGTACTCACCATTGGACTGGCTAATGCCAGATTAATTACCTATGGGCGGACACTCGGCATCATCCTCGGCACGAACATCGGGACATGTCTGACGACGGAGCTGGTGGGACTGCAGATCGGACGTGCTTCCCTGCCGTTGCTTGTCCTGTCGCTGACGGGCTGGGCCATGTTTGTTGTACTTGGTGAACGCAATCTGGCCGCTCCTGAACGTACACGCCAGACTCTGTTTAACATCCAGTACAGCTTCCTCGCAGCTGCGGGATTTGCACTTGTTATGACAGGCATTCAGGTGATGCAATCCATTGCCTTACCCTTGCGGAGCATGGGCGTATTTCAATGGTTTCTCGACCGCTCGGCCGACAGCTTGTGGTGGGGCTTCCTGGCAGGTGCCTGTCTGACAGCGCTCATTCACAGCAGCGCAGCTGTCATTAGCATGGCGATTACGCTCGCAGCCACAGGGGTATTGCCTGTGGAGATCGGCATCGCCATTGTGATCGGGTCCAACGTGGGGACCTGCATCACCGCTGTGATCGCTGCCGCGGGTGGAGCATCCGCAGGCAAGTTTGTCGCAGCTTCCCATGTTATATTAAACATTGCGGGAGCACTGCTCTTTATGCCGCTGATCGGCCAGCTGCATGCAGCTTCGGTCTGGCTGTCAGCGGACAACGGGGCACAGATTGCGCATGCCCAGACCCTTTTTAACATCACCAGTTCACTGCTTGCTTTACCGTTCTGTTACTTGCCAATCTGGCACAAAAAACCACCGGTCCACGCCCCCGCGGCGAAGTCACCCGTGGCTTGATGATCTGCTTATCAGACCCACAGAGCGCGCGGGCTAACTGACTCGAACCAGAACTATAATGCGTTATACGTTAATGCCTAACTTGTTCAGGGCTACACGCAAGATATCATCGTTATTATCATATCCGCTCTGCTGCTGTAAGGACCATGCTTCTTCCGGAGCATACCAATCCACACCCTTGATTTCTTCAATCTGAGGCTGCAGATCTCCACTCTCGGCTTCAACGAGATAATAATGAACTTCCTTGTCCACCGGGCCAAAATCTGCATGTTGGTACGTGTAAGCAATGATATCAACCGGTTCTACAATGCGACCCACCATACCTGTCTCTTCCAAAATCTCGCGCAGTGCCGTCTGTTCGATTGTTTCTCCATCTTCCATTTTGCCCTTGGCGAGAGTTGTTTTACCATAACGATCTACGATAAGCTGAATTTGAAGACCCCCGTCTTCCCCTGTTCTATAAACAACTCCGCCTGCTGAAATTTCTTTTTTGTTCATCGTGCTCTCCCCCATCAACTTCGATATCTTTATCTTATTTTTTTGCAAAAGAAGGACCTCATCTCCCCGGGTAAGCTCCCCAAGGAAATGAAATCCTTGTTTCTGACGCCTCGATCACATCGCGGCGGACTTAAGATTCTCTTCCAACACCCGTACCAGCGTAGCCTGACTCTCGTTGACGCCGGCTTCAACCACTTTGACTCGGCACACTTTACCGACCATATCCATCGTTCCGTCAAAGACCAGTTGAATGTAGTTGTCGCTATAACCGTGCAGTTTGCCACTTCCCTCGCGGCCTTTGGCTTCACCTTCGGGAATAACATCCAGTACCTGTCCGACAAACTGCTCAGCGTACTCCAGCTGCATCTGCTCAGACAAGTCAATCAGTTCATGCACACGTGCATTTTTGACCTCTTCGTCCACCTGATCTTCCATTCGTGCTGCTGGCGTACCCGTACGCTTGGAATAAGGGAATACATGCATTTCGGAGAAACCGATCTTCCTCATCAGCTCATAGCCATTACGATACATCTCATCGGTCTCACCCGGAAATCCAACAATAATGTCTGTTGTAATCGCCACATCCGGCATCGCTTCCCGAATGCGAAGCATCTTATTATAAAACTCTTCTGTCGTATATTTGCGGCGCATGCGTTTCAACACCGTATCATCACCCGCTTGCAGCGGAATATGGAAGTGACGAACAAGTTTGTCTGAACGTTTGATCACGTCGAGCATACGGTCGTCAATCTGACTGGCTTCAATCGAGCTGATTCGAATACGCTCCAATCCCTCTACCTTATCCAAATCCCACAGCAGGTCGGTCAGATCATAGTTCTCCATGTCATCGCCATACCCACCTGTATGAATACCGGTCAGAACAATCTCCTTGTATCCGGCGTGTACGAGTTGATGCGCCTGTTGAATAATGCTGTTTGCTTCCCGACTACGTGAGAGACCACGAGACCACGGAATGATGCAGAACGTGCAAAAGTTATTGCAACCATCCTGAATTTTCAGGAAAGCTCGGGTACGATCAGCAAAATCAGGTACATCCATTTCTTCAAACACACGAGTTTTCATAATATTACGTACCGCGTTAACAGGTTGACGCGACTCCTGAATTTCATTAACATATGGCAAAATCTTGTCACGGTCCTGTGTACCGATAACCAGATCCACCCCTGGGATGTCCAGAATCTCTGCCGGAGAAGTCTGCGCGTAGCAGCCTGTAACGGCCACAATCGCCTCCGGGTTGCGCCGAATGGCACGACGAATAATTTGACGGCTCTTTTTGTCGCCGGTATTGGTTACTGTACAAGTATTAATCAAGTATACATCCGCTGTCTGTTCATCAAAGTCCACTTGATCGTAACCTTCGTTTTTGAACAATTGCCAAATCGCCTCTGTATCATAGAAATTAACTTTGCAGCCTAAGGTGTAAAACGCCACGGATGGCATAATTACATTCCTCCCATTTCTCCGGATTCATATAACACGCAAGTTAGTGCTGCCATTCCAGCTGTCTCAGCACGCAAAATGCGTTTGCCCAGTCCAACAGATACAGCACCTGCCTGATCAGCCTCTGCCGTCTCCTTCTCAGAAAATCCACCTTCCGGTCCAACAACGATCAGTACTTCTGCACTTGCATCAGGTGCAAGCTGCTCTACAAACGGCTTCAGTGCATCTCTCAGCTGTTTACCGTTTTCTTTCTCATAACAATAACATACCAGGCTGTAGCCCTCAAAAGAAGATAACAGCCCTTTCCAGGAAAGCGGCTGCTCGACGGATGGAATGCGATTCCGGTGACTCTGTTCGGCAGCTTCCTTGGCAATTTTCCGCCACCGTTCCAACCGTTTGCCTTCTTTCTTGGCATCATATTGCACAATTGTACGTTCTGATAGGAATGGTACAAAGGATACCGCCCCAATCTCAGTGCATCTCTGGATGACTGTTTCCATCTTGTCGCCCTTGGGCAAACTCTGCGCCACAGTTACACGAATCCGTGCTTCACGGTCCATAACCAGAGACTCTACAATATTTGCAGTAACTTGGCCAACTTCAATAGTTTCAATTTCCACGAGTGCTTCTCTGGAGTTTCCGTCACTGACAATCAGTTTATCTCCAGGTTTACCACGCATGACCTTGCCGATATGGCGTGCATCATCACCTGTGATGATCACAGCGTGTTCATTAAACTGTTCTGCAGATACAAAATATCGCTGCATTAGTCAATCCACCCATTCTGTCCTGTTATGACTGGAATTCACCCCGCCTAATGACAGGCGTGAATCCAATCGCCACAGATGATCATACAACTTTTACGTGTTTCTGACCAGTATTCCGGTCCAATACAAGATATGCTTTTAGCGATATAGTTCAATAACCAGCTTTGCCAAGTCCACATACATCGTTCGCGCAAACTCATACAAAGGTTGAATCGTCACATTTTGCAACGGAGGAATAACAAGAATTAATAGGAAGATAAAAATGGACCATTGCTCCACCCCTTGCAGCTTGCGGCTGAGGGAAGGTGGCAGTAGATCTTCCAGAATCCGATAACCATCCAGTGGGGGCAACGGAATCAAGTTAAACAGGAACAAGAAAAAGTTTGTTAGGTTAAAAATAGCGAAGAACGTCGTGATTGCTGTCAGCAACCGCTCATTATCAATGCCGCCGAGTGCTCCCGAACCAACCAGTGAAGCATAGATGATTGTACCAATGATCGCGAGCAACAGATTACTCAGAGGCCCTGCTGCGGATACGATGATGCCCATCAATCTAGGTTTTTCGAAGTTAGCCCGATTAACCGGAACTGGACGTGCCCAACCAAAGCCGGCAATAATGAGCAACAGCACACCAAATAAGTCAAAGTGTACAACCGGATTCAGTGTGACCCGACCCAACAGCTTGGCTGTTGGATCACCGAATTTGTTGGCAAAATACGCATGCGAGAATTCATGCACCGTAAATGCGATCAGAATGGTCAGCAGGAAAAACGGAAGCTGATCGATCGGATAACGAAAGAACGAATTCCAAAAGTCCATACGTTACCCCTTTCTGGCTACAAACGCCAGCCAATCCTCATCACGATGGATCGCACTCACTTCAAACCCGGAGGCTACCAGTGCATCATGTACAACCTGCTCTTTGTTCTTCCAAATGCCTGATACAATATAGGTCCCACCAGACTCAAGCGCATTATAGACATCGTCTACGAACAACAAAATGATTTCAGCCAGAATGTTCGCCACGACAACCTTAACCGGTAGTTGTACACCAAGTGCAGGGTCCTGACTCCCGAGGACGGACAACAGATCACTCTCTTTAACCGTAATTTGTTGCTCCAGCCCATTCAGTTCCACATTCTCCCTGGCACTGATTACCGCAACCGGATCAAGATCGAGCGCCAGTACATGTTTTGCGCCAAGTTTTATCGCTCCAATAGCCAAAATTCCAGAACCTGTACCTACGTCAATAACTTCCTCGCCGCCCTGAATAACCGTTTCCAGTGTGCGCAAGCAGAGGGAGGTCGTTGGATGTGTTCCTGTACCAAAGGCCATGCCTGGGTCAAGCTCAATAATTTTCTCATCCGGACTTTCTGGCGTATACTCTTCCCACGTTGGTTTGATCGTGAGACGTTCCGATACACGTACCGGCTTGAAATATTGCTTCCAGGCTGTTGCCCAGTCATTTTCATCTACTGTACGCGTCTCATAACGAACTTCACCTGTATCAATTCCGAATTCGGGGAGTTCCTCAATTCTCGGATTAACTTCTGACTGTAATGCAACCATATCCGTACCTTCGGAGAAGTACCCTTTGATGACCGCAAAGCCTTCCGGAATATCATTCAAAGGAACGTCGTATAACTCACCATATGTCGTGTCCCGTTTTTTATTTAAAGTACCGGACTCTTCAATCGAAACCCCTCCAGCACCCGCTTCATGTAAAAAATTCGAAATCATCTCCACAGCTTCTTCTGTGGTATGTATTGTTAGTTCATGCCATAACATACTTGGTTTTTCCTCCTCATTTTTCAAACATCCCAACTATTGTACTACACAAGCTAGCCGGAGCACAAAGCCGCACCAGTAAAAGAAAAACAAAACAGGATATCCGCAGCCTGACTGCTCGAATATCCTGTCATCTATTCATACATATCTATTTCATTTACTTCAGCATTTTGCATAATTCGAATCTCACTTAGCAAAAACGTCCACCATTCTGTGTGATCATCTCTGCGGCTTGCGGGAGCGAATCGTTGGAGACGGACACAGTCAGCAAAATTTCTTGTTTTAGCCTGTTTGCCGAATCCTCTTCGGGTGTATCATACACCTGACCATTGGACAACATTTCCGTGTCATCACTAATCAGGGCAAGTACATTCAATTCGCCACTAAATCCTCCGACCACGGCTGTAGGAGAATTATCGAAGCCCTTAACATCGTTTGAATCCAATGCAGACGCTTCATTGCCAAGGCTCTCTATACTCAATTGGTTTGGGTGCAACAATTCCAGGGCTCTGCGTGCAGACTCGGCCTCAGTCCAGCTTGTAAAAACAGCTTCGAGGGTCACTGCCGAGCGATCTTCAGTCATGAAGCTCCCGTCCCTGACGTCGATCAGCCGCTTCACTGCGGCGTAGTGCTTCTATATCTTCATGATCCGCAGCTTCAGCGCTGAATTCCACGTCTTCATTTTTCGCGGATTGCATACGTTTCATCTTTTCCGTTTTCGTTAAAATCTTGCCTGGACGTTCATGTTCTGCCATTGTAATGCTCCTCCTTCAAATTGTATAAGTTCAACTAAATCATATTTACACTGACACTCCGATGACAGAACAACCTTCCGATCGCTGTTATCCCCAGATTTTTTTTAATTCCCTTCTTCCAAAGGGAAAATCCGGGGATAAAGGCGAACGCTTCGCTTCTTCAGTTTTTTCTGTCCTCTCCGTTATTGTGTAAATGTTTAGATTGAATCTTATATTGTGATCTAAATATAGATTTCTTGAAACTAGATCATTCCACCGGCTTGTTCGATTATAGACATAGCACGGTGATGTACCGATTCATCTACGATGACCGTTAGTAATACATCCCTTCCCGTAGGTCCACCCTGTCCACCATCACTCATACCGCTTGCAGAAGGGTCCGCCGCAGCCATGATTCCAGCACTGGCATTGGTTTGCATCGAATCGGGCACCCATGATGAAAAACTGCCGGAAACACCCGGCTTGTAGGAAGCCCCGCTTGGTCCTACACCCGCATATCGGCTGAATCGATTAATTGACAGGTCCTCCACTCGCAATGCCTCCAGTTTTTTGGCTGCCCCTTGAGCCTGCTCCGGGCTGTGAAAGTACGCCAAAATATTTTTCTCGGTCATCCGCTTCACCTGCTTCCCTAATTTCTCGCATATCAGCTATGCATATCATTCTCGCCATGCTATCTTTCCGCAAGTTTGCTCAGAATATACCGAAACGCCACCACAAATTGTTGTCGTTCTTTGTAGCATAAATCCATGGATTTTGCCAAAAACACTGAACCACTAAAAAAAGGCGTACAAAAAAGGACACCTTGCGGTAAAAACCGCTGTGGTGTCCTTTTGGGCTTGCTTTATTTTATTCTCAGTCGCCGCGGAAGGCGCGTTTCACTCTGTCAAAGAAAGATTGTTCATGCTCATGTGTTTGCTCTCCATCCAGCGCAGCAATTTGGCGAAGCAGATCTTTCTGCTCGTCATTCAGCTTACTAGGTGTAACCACAACCACTTTCACATGTTGATCCCCTTGCCCCATACCGCGCAGGCGTGGTACACCTTTGCCTTTGAGTCGGAAATACGTTCCCGTTTGTGTACCAGCTGGTACTTTCAACTTCACTTTCTCGGTCAGCGTCGGGATTTCAACTTCATCTCCCAGAGCTGCCTGAGCAAAGGTAAGTGGGATTTCGCAATAAATATCGTCCCCTTCACGCTCGAAGAAATCATGTGATTTCACGCGAATGACAATATACAGATCTCCCGCTGGTCCGCCACGCAGGCCTCCCTCGCCCTCACCTGTCATACGCAGTTGCGCGCCGTCATCTACACCCGCTGGAATGCGAACATGGATTTTGCGTTGCTTGCGAACTTTACCGCTACCACTGCACGTTGTACATTTTTCTTTGATAATTTGGCCCGAACCACTACAGTTCGAACATGCACGACGATTAACCATACGACCAAACGGTGTATTTTGCACGACTTCCTGCTGACCGCTACCTTGGCAGACCGAGCAGGTTTCCGGTTTCGTTCCAGGTTTGGCACCTGAGCCATGACAGGTATCACAGCCTTCGGTACGCGGAATCGTAATATCGGTTTCTTTACCGAATACAGCTTCCTTGAACTCGATCGTCATCGTGTACTGCAAATCATTTCCCCGTTGCGGAGCATTTGGATCACGTCGTCCACCGCCACCACCGCCAAAGAACATGTCGAAGATGTCGCCAAATCCGCCGCCGCCAAAATCACCGCCACCACCGAATCCACCTTGATTCGGATCGACATGACCATATTGATCATATTGTGCACGCTTCTGACCGTCACTCACTACGTCATAAGCTTCTTTAACTTCTTTAAATTTAGCTTCCGCATCAGCAGCCTTGTTTACGTCAGGGTGATACTGACGGGCAAGCTTACGGTAAGCCTTTTTAATCTCATCGTCGTTAGCCGTTTTACTAACGCCAAGCACCTCATAATAATCACGCTTTTCAGCCACTCTTCCACCCCCATATCATTCACCATATCGCACATCGTGACAAAAGGAAAGCCAAAGCGCGGGAGCCCCGGCTATGACTTTCCCTCTAATTCGAACGTCACCGATGTTTAATTCGCGTAGAACTACGAATTAGTTTTGTTTTTTATCTTCATCCACAACTTCGTAATCAGCGTCTACGACGTTATCACGTTTAGCGGAACCTTGTTGCTCTTCAGCACCTTGTGCTTCTTGCTCTTGCGCTTGAGCTTGCTCATACAGTTTCACGGACAGTTGTTGAACGATCTCTGTCAGTTCTTCTGTAGCAGCTTTGATATCTTCCAGGTTGTCGGAAGCCAGAACGCCTTGCAGTTTTTCTTTGGCAGCATTTGCTTTTTCAACTTCGCCAGCATCTGCTTTTTCGCCAAGATCTTTGATCGTTTTGTCAACAGAGTAGATCAATTGATCTGCACTGTTTTTCGCTTCAACGAGTTCTCTGCGTTTTTTATCTTCTTCAGCGTGCAACTCAGCATCTTTCATCATTTGCTCAACTTCAGCATCGCTCAAACCGCTGGAAGAAGTGATTGTGATTTTTTGAGTTTTGTTAGTACCTTTATCTGTTGCAGATACGTTAACGATACCGTTGGCATCAATATCGAAGCTAACTTCGATCTGTGGAACGCCACGTGGAGCTGGTGGAATATCACCCAACATGAAACGTCCAAGCGATTTGTTACCTGCTGCCATCTCACGCTCACCTTGCAGAACATGAATCTCAACGCTTGGTTGATTGTCTGCATATGTGGAGAATACTTGAGATTTGCTTGTAGGGATCGTTGTGTTACGCTCGATCATTTTAGTGAATACGCCACCTGCTGTTTCGATACCTAGGGACAGTGGAGTTACGTCAAGCAATACAACGTCTTTCACGTCACCTGTCAGTACGCCCGCTTGTACAGCAGCACCCAAAGCTACAACTTCATCCGGGTTAACGCCTTTGTGAGGCTCTTTACCCGTCAGTTTTTTGATTGCTTCTTGTACTGCAGGAATACGTGTGGAACCACCAACCAATACGATCTTGTCGATATCGTTAGCTGTCATACCCGCATCACTCAATGCACGACGAGTTGGTTCAAGCGTACGCTCAACCAGACCTGCAGAGATTTCTTCAAATTTCGCACGGCTCAGGTTCAACTCCAAATGCTGAGGAACGCCATCAGCAACCGTGATAAACGGCAAGGAGATCGTTGTAGTCAATACGCCGGAAAGTTCTTTTTTCGCTTTTTCCGCTGCATCTTTCAAACGTTGAACCGCTGCTTTATCTTTACTCAAGTCAATGCCTTGATCTTTTTTGAATTCACTTACGAGATAATCAATGATTACTTGGTCAAAGTCATCCCCGCCCAGTTGGTTGTCCCCGCTCGTTGCTTTAACTTCGAAGAAGCCGTCACCCAGTTCAAGAATGGATACGTCGAACGTACCGCCACCCAGGTCATATACGAGAATTGTTTGGTCTTCGGATTTCTCCATACCGTATGCCAAAGCTGCTGCTGTAGGCTCGTTGACGATACGCAGAACTTCCAAACCTGCAATTTTACCCGCATCTTTAGTCGCTTGACGCTGACTGTCATTGAAGTAAGCTGGTACAGTGATAACTGCTTGAGTTACCGTTTGACCCAGATAAGCTTCAGCATCAGTTTTTAATTTTTGCAGGATGATTGCAGAGATCTCTTGTGCAGAGTAGTCTTTGCCATCAATTGTTTCCTTGTGGGAAGTACCCATGTGACGTTTGATCGACATGATGGTACGATCCGGATTGGTGATCGCTTGACGTTTTGCAGTTTCACCAACAACGCGCTCCCCATCTTTTTTGAAACCAACTACGGATGGAGTTGTACGTGCGCCCTCCGGATTTGGAATTACGACAGCCTCGCCGCCTTCCATTACTGCTACGCATGAGTTTGTTGTTCCTAAGTCAATACCAATTACTTTGCTCATCCGAAAATTTCCTCCCTCAACAATTTAAAATGAATGGGTCTGATCTGACCCCTATTTAGATGTTCATGTTGCTAATCGTGCTCTATGTGTACAAACCTTTATATTAAACTTCGCCCACATTGTTCAACTATGGAGCCGACTCATTCCTTCCTATAAGGAAATTATGAGCTGACTTTAACCATAGCTGGACGAAGCACTTTATCTTTCAGCATGTAGCCTTTTTGGACTTCCTCAACAACGATACCTTCTTCGTACTCGTCGCTCTCCACTTGCATAATAGCTTGGTGGAATTCAGGATTGAACGGTTGTCCTACCGATTCCATTGCCGTCAGACCTTCGTTATTCATCACGGTTTCCAATTGACGGAAAATCATTTGGATGCCCTTGGAGAAAGATTCGACCTCTGCTCCTTCTGGTACAGTAGCCATGGCGCGCTCGAAGTTATCAATAACCGGTACCAGTTCGGTGACCAGCTTCATCGAAGCATATTTAGCCAATTCTTCTTTTTCCTTCTGCGTACGACGACGGAAGTTGTCAAAATCAGCCTGTGCACGGACATAACGCTGCTGTTGCTCCTCAGCTTCTGCCTTCAGACGTGCAAGCTCATCCTGCTCCTGATCAGCGATCTCTTCAGCTTGTGCTTCTGCAGCGCCAGCTTCATTAATAGGCTCCTGCTCAGCTGTTGTTACCTCTTGTTCTTCTGTAAATGATTGCTCCTCTTTCAAGATGTTCACCTCCTTATACGAATGAAATGGTTCATTCCCGAATCTTATTTGAACCGATGCGTCAGCATCGCCGTCAAGTCACGGGATAGTGTATTTAGAATATGAATGACACGTGCATAATCCATCCGCGTGGGTCCTAGAATACCGATCGAACCCAAAGCCTCACCGTCCAATGAATAGGAGGCTGTAATCAGGCTGCAGTTGGCAAAGGCTTCATGATCATTCTCAGTGCCGATTCGCACTTGAATACCAGATCCACCCGGCACGGGCATCATCAATTTCATGAGTGTTGGTGTCTCTTCCAGCAGGTCAAGAATATCTTTTACCTTTTCGATATCTTTAAACTCCGGTTGAGTCAACATATTGGTGGCACCACTGAGGAACAGACGATTATCATGTTCGTTGTCAAAGGCACTGTTCAGCACCTGCATAACTTCCTCGTAACGTGTAATATGCCGTTCCATCTCTTGCCCAAGTTCAGTATAGAGACGGGATTTCAATTTGTAAATTGGCACACCAACCAGCTTGGTGTTCAACAGTCGAACCACTTTCTCCATCTCGGCTACCGAGATTTCTGGAGGAATCTGGACCGTCTTGTTCTCCACCTGACCGGTATTGGTCACGATGATTGCCACAGCTTCACTTTCGTTCAGCGGAAGCAATTGAAAGTGACGTAGGGACGTATGGAATACTTCCGGTCCAAGCAGGATCGAAGTATAATTCGTCATATGTGACAAAATATTGGATGCATGTTGAATAACTTGTTCCATGACATTCAGCTTTTCGGCGAAGAACGACTTCAGATCGTCCAATTCCTGAGGCTCTACCTGATTCCAGGGAACCAAATGATCGACATAATATCGATAGCCTTTATGGGATGGAATGCGTCCAGCAGATGTATGCGGCTGTTCCAGAAAGCCCATATCTTCAAGATCCGCCATTTCATTACGGATCGTCGCCGGACTGTATCCAACATCTCCCCTTTTGGAAATGCTCCGGGACCCTACGGGCTCAGCTGAACGGATATAGTCATCCACTATAGCGTTCAGAATCATTCGTTGACGCTCTGTTAACATGGTGAGTATTCCCTCCTTCTGACTGTACTGTCCCATGTCGTTAGCACTCCGGTTAGATGAGTGCTAAGCGGTAATACAAAAATACCAAACTGACGTGAACATTGTCAAGTGAGTTTGATGAGTGGGCTCATCTATTTATAGTATAGACCAATGTCGACGAGTCCTAACAACTTTATTGAACATACTTTGAAATAAAAAAGGACTGCATGTAGGGCAGAGGCTGACTCGGCTCAATCCATGCAGTCCATTCAGTTGTTAGGCTGAAACGTTAAGCTCTTTTAATACCGCGATCTCATCGCAACAATCCTGCTTGCTACAATGAACACAGTCGGTCCATACTTTCTCGGGGAAAATCTCTTTTTCCACCACAGCAAAGCCGTTTTTGAGGAAGAAGGATACTTCATATGTCAACGCCATCACCTTGGGAATCTGTTGTTTCTCCGCCTCTTCTACCAGTCGATCCAGCAATCGCGAGCCAATACCGAGCCCTTTGTGCCCTTCCGAGATACCGAGTGATCTGACTTCTACCAAATCATTCCCCAGACGACAAAGCGATCCGCAACCCACCACTTCACCATCAACTTCGGCTACAACAAAGTGCTCCAGCTGCCGGTGCAGTATTTCCCGTGATCGCGGAAGCATGATCCCACGCTCTGCATAGCCCTTAATCATTTCATACAGTGGTTCAACATCTTCCGGCACGGCTTTTCTGCATATTACCGACATCTTGCTCTCCTCCTATTACCAAGCTTTCCAGAGGAAAGCTGACTTCGTAGTTGTTAAATTAACACGCTCTGTAAAATCAATATGAATAAATATACAACAGAGCGTATAGAATTTCAAGCTACGAATTCAGCGATATGGACCCGATAAACTCCGCAAAAACGTCATTTCCGAACAAGATACCCTGCTCGCTCAGTCGGAAGCCGTCTGCCGTCCGCTCAAGCAACCCTGCGTTCAACATTTTGCCCAAAGGCTTCGCAAACACTTCTTCCATGGACTCTCCGAACTGTTCGCTAAACCGTGAGGCTGAAGCCCCCTCCAACATTCTCAGTCCAACCATCAGATAATCTTCCATGGCCTCTGGGCGAGCAATCTCGAAATGATCCAGACGAGGCAGTCCTGCTCGTGAAGCTTCAACATAAGGATTTATACCTTTAATATTCATATGCCGTTCGCGGCCCACATATCCATGTGCACCTGCACCCAGACCATAGTAGTCCTCATTACGCCAGTAGGTAATATTGTGACGGCTCTCAAAGCCCGGCTTGGCAAAGTTACTGATCTCGTATTGTCCATAGCCTGCTTCTTTCATACGTCTCATTAATAGAAGATACATCTCCAGCTCGTCATCTTCATGAGGGAGTGGTAACTGGTTCTTCTGATACAGAGTATGGAAAAGTGTATTCTCTTCCACTTTCAGGCTGTAGATGGAGTAATGCGGCAGATCCAGTTCCAGCGCTTTGTCGATACTTTCATTTAACATCTCTACGGTCTGGTTCGGCAAACCAAACATCAGGTCAATGGACAGGTTATTCAAGCCTGCTTTACGAGCATTCTCCAAACTGCGATATACATCATCCGTATTATGAATACGGCCAATGCCTGTCAGCAGATCATTCTGAAACGCCTGCACGCCAAAGCTGACACGGTTGACGCCGCCTTCTTTCATCGCAGCGAGTTTCTCCGCATCCGTTGTTCCCGGGTTGGCTTCCATCGAAAATTCAATATCGTCCGCCCAATTTGGGAAATACGTCTTCACGGAACGAAGAAATACTGCCATCTCATCCGGTTTCAGAGCTGTTGGCGTACCCCCACCTACAAATATGGTCTTGATCTCACCCGGTGGATTGGCCTTAACTGTATGTTCCATCTCCCGTTCCAGCGCTTCGAGATATTGCATCACGGGCTGATCTTTCAGAACGTAGGAGTTAAAGTCGCAATAAAAACATTTATTCGTGCAAAAGGGAATGTGAAGATACACCGCTTGGGGCGCACCTGTCTTCCGGCTGTGTGCTGCCAATGTCATGGCAAGTCCCCCTCTATTTGAAAAAAGGAAAGCCATCCGGCTTCCCTTTCAGCTTAGTTATTTAATCATCAATTTTCAGTACCGCCATGAATGCCTCTTGTGGCACCTCAACGTTACCAACCTGCTTCATCCGCTTCTTACCTTCCTTCTGCTTCTCAAGCAGTTTCCGTTTCCGCGAGATGTCACCACCATAACACTTGGCAAGTACGTTTTTACGCATTGCTTTTACCGTCTCACGAGCAACAACCTTGGTACCTACGGATGCCTGAATTGGCACCTCGAACATTTGCCGTGGAATCAGCTCGCGCAGTTTCTCACAGACAATGCGTCCGCGGTTATAGGCACGGTCACGGTGAACGATGAAGGACAGAGCATCCACCTGTTCGCCATTGAGTACAATATCCATTTTCGCCAGATTGGACTGACGGTAACCGGACAGCTCATAATCCAGGGATGCATATCCTTTGGTACCGGATTTCAACTGGTCGAAGAAGTCATATACAATCTCGGACAACGGAATCTCATAGGTAATGGTAACCCGGGTTGTGTCCAGATATTCCATATTCACATATTCACCGCGTTTATTCTGACACAGCTCCATAATGGTACCTACATAATCATTCGGTACGATAATATCTGCCTTGACGTATGGTTCCTCGACGTAATCAATCCGTCCCACCTCAGGATAGTTGGATGGGTTGTCGATTTTCATCACTTCACCATTTGTTAAGGTGACGTGATAGATTACACTTGGTGCCGTTGTGATCAACGGAATGTTAAACTCCCGCTCGATCCGCTCCTGGATAACGTCCATGTGTAGCAGTCCAAGGAATCCGCAACGGAATCCAAAACCGAGTGCACTGGATGTTTCCGGTTCAAAGCTCAGAGACGCATCGTTCAACTGCAATTTCTCCAACGCTTCACGCAGATCAACATAGTCCGATGTTTCGATCGGATAGAGACCACAATACACCATTGGGTTAATTTTACGATAACCCGGCAAAGGTTCCGGTGTTGGATTTTTGGCATCCGTTACCGTATCCCCGACTTGTGTATCGCCAACATGCCGGATACCTGCAACGATAAATCCAACATCACCCACGTTCAGCTCGTCCACGATGGTCATGCGAGGTTTGAACGCTCCAACTTCAATGACTTCAAATGATTTACCTGTTGCCATCATTTTGATTTTGGAACCCGATTTGATTTTGCCATCAACAACACGTACATATACGATTACACCTTTGTACGGGTCATAGTGCGAGTCAAAAATCAGCGCTTTCAAAGGCTGGTCAGGATCACCAGTCGGTGCCGGAACACTTTTCACCACTTGCTCCAAAATTTCTTTGATTCCGATTCCTGATTTGGCCGAAGCCAAAACCGCATTACTTGTGTCCAAACCAATAACATCTTCCACTTCCTGCTTCACCCGTTCAGGATCAGCGCTCGGAAGGTCAATTTTGTTGATAACCGGTAAAATTTCAAGGTTGTTATCCAATGCCAGATACACGTTGGCAAGTGTTTGGGCTTCAATTCCCTGAGCCGCATCCACAACCAGCAGAGCACCTTCACATGCAGCAAGACTGCGTGATACTTCATAGGTGAAGTCTACGTGTCCCGGTGTATCAATCAGATTCAATAAATACTCTTCACCGTCATCCGCTTTGTAAGTCAAGGCTACTGCTTGTAGCTTGATCGTTATTCCACGTTCGCGTTCAAGGTCCATCTTATCCAGAACTTGTTCCTGCATTTCACGCGAAGTGAGCGCACCTGTGTGCTCCAAGATCCGGTCCGCAAGTGTTGATTTGCCGTGATCTATATGTGCAATAATAGAAAAGTTACGAATTTTACGTTGTCTTGCCCGAATGTCAGTCATTCCTTACCCCCAGAAACAGCCTAGTGTCAATCACTTCATTATAACAGTTGAAGCACAGTGCATCAATCCCGTGATGTCTCAACTTTATAATAAAGTGTTATCATGCACTCCCAGAGGTTATATTGTACCTTTAAATCATGGTATTTTATTCAGCAACGCCACTAAAAAGAGAGACCACCCACTTGATTCCACTATGTGAGAGATTTTGCAATAGTCCAGCCGTTTTGTCTGCCAACACATCAACCGGAGCCTTATTTTGATCTGCCCCAAGCACTTGGCTTGGTGACTGAACAGGTACAAATGGTGGTTCTTTAATTTCCTTTTGGACAGGTGCAGTCGGAACAGATTCGGTAACCGATGAAGTTGGCTCAGTTGTCACAACGGTTGACGTGCCTCCTGATGGATTGCCCATATGAAAGTTGCTGCCAGCCAGCTGCATTCCAAACAGAACACCCAGCAACATTAATACAGCGATGGATAACAGTCTTTTACCGAATCTGGACATGTGCATTGCCTCCTGTCACTCTCTACTATTTTTCCTTCATACATATATAGTTCTTATCCACCCTGCGACGAGGTTTTGGCACTGGCTTTGTCCACCTTCTGATCTTCCCAATACACTTGAGCAATCATGTCTGCTAGAATCTTCGATGTCCGTTGGAGCTCAGCTCCTGTGTTGTCGATGCCACCAATCTCAATCAAAATGCTGTTGGGTGAAAGGGTTTGGTTATACTCTCCATTGTTGGCTCCTCCGCCATCTTTGCCCCACACACCACGGGATACCCCAGGATACTTGGCTTCCAGCTTCTTATGAATTTTCGCTGCAAAGGCTTCATTCTGCCGCCAATTTGGATTTTCATGTCCAATAATGAAATATACTTTGGCGTAGCCCAAGTCATTAATAGTTGTTGTTGTTTTGCCATGACGTTGTGAATCGCGATGAATGTCTATGAGATACGTCAGATCATCATTTTGAGCGAGTGCTGCTTTTACCGTTTGACGGGAGTATTTATAAGAATAGTTCCAGTTATAGTCCTTTACTTTAGTGGGGTAATCATCCTTTGCGTGTTCTACGCCGATTCCCAGCTTCTCCAGACTGTCTGAGAGGTAGGATCCCACTTGAAACACATTGCCTGTTGATTTGCCTGATGATGGATTATCACTTTTCGTACCTAGCAGTGGATTGTAGCCTTCCCGTGGATGGGAATGATAGATAAGAATTGACTTTTTGCCTGTTGTCGGTGAGCCTGAATTGTCTTTCTCACCATTCTTCGCTGGGGGATCTTCTTTACCTTCTCCATCTCCAGGCTCACTCGACTCAGGTGGATCCGTATTGTCCTGGCCTGGTGGAACATGCAGATCACTACCGGGTTTTCCTCCACCTGCGGAAGCCGTATCCGTAAGACCGGGACCGGGCTGATAATCTTCGGGAGCCTCGGCTTTTTCGTTACCAGATCCAGGACGGAGCAGAACAGGTTGGTTGGAACCCATGCCCGGCATTTCTCTCGCAATCAGGCTCTTCGGATCTTGAGGATTTACATTTGTTAGTAATTGAAAAACAAATGAGGTGAGATTTTCACCGGATATGGCAGAGGTCTGTTCTTTCTGGGTGAGATGAGGCATCTCCATACCGAGCATATCGACGAAAAAGCGGCTTGATACGGCACTCGCAAATCCTTTCATGGAAGAAACGGGTGAATTATTCAAGCGTTTCTCTGCCATGCCCCCCAGACCCAGTACGACAAAAAACAAGGCAGATATGATCATAAGCAACAACAACGTACGGCCCATGGCCAGCACGTGCAGACATCTTTTTTTCCACTTTCCAATATTCCAGGCCAATATCTTGTTCATTCTGCTGTCTCCTTCCCTGCTGGACAACTCTTATACTTCAACTCTATGAGCCCGGACAATTTGATAGAACAGGAAAATGAAAGATTCCAGAAACAAAAAAAAGAAAGTCCGATAGATTCGGACCTCCTTCTCAGCAGTTTTAAGTTTTAATGTGTATAAGCGGCTACGTTATCCGGATTCACGGCATCATGGAGTGCAGCGTTAAGTCCTGTAGCGATAACATTGGCAATTCCTTCAATAAACTCATCGATTTCCTTTGGGGTAACAATGAGGTCATGACCCAGTGGCTCCAGTACCTCTTTCACCAGACTCAAGCGATCTTGCTCACCAATGTCGTCCAGCATGCCCATGATCTGTTTGGTCTGATCCGTTTCCTGGCGAAAGTGTGAGCGCATCATCTCAATCACATTATTCACGATGGTGGACGCATAACATACGGTTGGTACTCCGATGGCGATGCAAGGCACACCTAATATCTCACGGGTCAGGCCACGCCGTTTGTTTCCAATACCGGAACCAGGATGAATACCAATGTCCGCTACCTGAATGGTTGTATTTACACGTTCCAAGGAACGGGAGGCCAGCGCATCAATCGCAATAATGGCATCCGGCTTGGTCCGGTCTACAATCCCCTGTACGATGTCACTGGATTCAATACCCGTTGTACCGAGCACGCCGGGAGCAATCGCGCTGACTTCCCGATACCCTGGCGCAACCTGATCTGGCACCAATTCGAAATACTGACGGGTTACCATCAGATTTTCCACAACAAGTGGACCGAGTGAATCCGGGGTGACATTTAAGTTGCCCAGCCCAACAATCAAAACCTTGGATGTTTTGTTGATTCCGGCCTTAATCATAAAATCTTCCATTTCACGTGTGAACTCGGCAGCAACTCGCTCCTGTAACTCGGTATCACCATTCCGTAGGGAAGGTACTTCCAAGGTGACATAGTGGCCTTTTACCCGACCAATAGCCGTGGCTGCTTCTTCATTCAGGACATCAATACGTGTAATCGTAATACCCTCTTTTTTCTCCACATCTTCCCGCAGTCCGGGGATCGTCTGTTTCTGTCTACCTTGCGCCATTTCCTTGGAGTCGATCGCCAAATCGGTACGAACTGTATAGTTTTGCAAATCCAGTGTCATTCTGTCCCTGCCTCCTTACCGCATTTGAGCATATTGTGTGGGAAAAAGGGTTTCTTTATACAGCATGTCGAACATCGTAGGAATATCTGTTGCATTTTACATGCTAGCGTGATAGAATATTTTAAGTTGTGAAACGTTTGTATTCATGCAAATGCCTTACAGGAGGTGAATGTAATGCCAAACATCAAATCCGCTGTTAAACGCGTAAAAACGAGCGACAAGCGCCGCGCACTCAACGCTTCCCAGAAGTCTGCACTCCGTACAGCTGTTAAAGCTGCTGATGCTGCTCTGGTAAGTAACGAAGTTGATACTGCAAAAGCTGCGATTCAAGCTGCTTCCAAAAAGCTGGACAAGGCTGTAACTAAAGGTCTGGTTCATAAAAATGCTGCAGCACGCAAAAAGTCTCGCTTGGCGAAAAAACTGAACGCTCTTTCCGCACAAGCGTAAGAAGCGTTACTTATACGATCCAATGGAAAAATCCTGAACAGCATAGGCTTTCAGGATTTTTTAGTATCTGATTCGATAAGTATAAGACACAAACAAAAGCGACCTTTATTCCGATGATTTAACCATCATGGAGCAAAGGTCGCTTTGTTTGTTATTCACACTAGTAATCTATTACGTTTACGTATTCATTCACGCACCAAGTCTCAATAAGAACAGCTCCAGACCAAGCACTTTATCCACCGCTCCTGTTTTCATCTGGTAATCCAGTTCGCTGAGGTGACTCATAATCATTCTCAGACGTTCCGGCTGAAATTTACGGGCTTGTTCACCCGCAATTTTAACAGCATACGGATGCAAACCAAGCTGACTGGCGATCTGCTGCTGGGAGTAACTTTGTTGGCCCAACTCCTTCACTTGGATCATGATCCGAAACTGACGTGCGATTAAAGCCGCAATTTTAATCGGTTCTTCCCGCTGCTTCAGCAACTCATAGAAAAGAGCCAACGCTTTCTCTAATCGCAAATTAGCGAGTTCCTCCACTAGCGAAAATACATTCTGCTCTGTACTACGGGCAACCAGTGACTCGATATCAGCACGCTTGATTGTCCCCCCATTACCCGCAAACAAACATAACTTGTCTACTTCAGCAGACAGGGTCTGAAGACCTGTTCCTGCATAGCTGATCAACGTTTCCGCCGCTCCCGTCTCCAAGGAAACATCCCGCTGCTTCGCCAGTTTCACTATCCAATTCAACAGCTCATCTCCACTGAGTGGAGCAAAAGCAAGAACTACTGCCTGTTTCTTGACAGCCTTCACCAGTTTCTTGCGCTCATCCAGCTTATCCCCTTGGGCCAGGAAAACAATCGTACTGTAATCTGCCGGATTTTCCATATATGTAAGCAGACGATCAACCTGATGTTCAATCTTGGATTCTTTACCTGCGGTGAACAGGCTCGCGTCCCTTACAATAATTAATTTGCGTGGAACCAGAAAAGGTACAGTCTCTGCTTCTTCAATAACGACCTCCACAGCCGTTTCAGACAAATCATATGGAATAATCGCAAAATCACGATGTTCTTCTTCAATAACCTGTTCTTTTAACATATCCGTAAATTGCTGTATCTGGTACTTCTCCGTTCCGTACAGCACATATATCGGTGCCGTTTCTCCATTACGTATTGCCTTTGTTGCACTTTTTACATCCATTCACGGCGCCTCCCTATCCCTCTTATCCTACCAGAAAAAGTGCAAGACAACAAAGGGACCTTACATCCAGTTATGGATGAAGGCCCCCTGTCCTACATCTATATAAACGCTGACACCAGCAGTTCTAGAAAAAGCCGGTGCGCGGTCATACGACGTCAGTTGTTTGAACTGAGATAGGACGTTTTGTTACTACACTATATGCTTGTCATACTGAAAATGTTCTTTCGTTTAGAGGAGCGCACTCCCCATTTTTAATTATTTCGCAGGAGCTCCACCTGAAACAGCAGGTACATTAAACGAGTTCTTCGCCGTTGTTCCGTCCTTGTCCGTTTCGTAATTAAATAGGGTACCATCCTTCGACCAACTCGCTGACTTCAGTGTCCCCTCTATGCTGCGTTGTTCAACCAAATTTAGAACATCCGGTTCGCTCACAGGTTTGGAGTATATGCTGATTTGATCACCAATAAGCATAACTACATAAGAGCCGTCAGGTGATTTCCATTCTTTTGGTGCTGCTGTTGTAGCCATTCCCTGATCCGGTCCTGCTGGTAATCCTTTGTTTCCTCCAGAAGCGTCTGCACCTGCACTGGAATCAGGTACAATGTTACCTTCAACCGGAACATCTTCAGTCATATTAGGTGTTGTATCCTGAGAAGTGAAGGATTGCGCATCTCCATTTTCTGTTTCTGTTACTCCACTCTCTTCCCCATCTGCAGAAGATTTAGGAGAATCTCCTGATCCCTGAATTCTCTGCTCAGAATCTTGGTTCTGAACCGGATTCTTTTGATTATCGGTCGAAGGAGTTCTGGACGAATTATCCTGCGGTCCTTTATTTGGAGCAGGCGTTGATTCGGTAGCCGGTTGTTTAGGTGTCGGATCTGACTGAACTTCAGGCTCCTGTACCTCATCTCCACCGTTCTCTTCAGGAATTGTTTCTACGTCTTGGCTATCTGGATTAGTTGGTGAAACATTCGATTGCCCCACAAACACATCGTTGCTGCTTGGTTGGGACGAAGTGGCAGGATCATAATTTTCAATATTCTTGCTTAATGGATTCTCATCCACATTGCCGCTCTCTTGAGAAGCTCCAGAGCTCATCAGCATGGAATCGGCATTCTCAATCTGTTCAGGCGGATTTCCCCAGATGGCGAATCCCAATATAACTGCCGCAGCCGCTGCACCCATGGACATACGTCCTGCCATCGAGTTAAGCCATTTTTGCTTCGTTTTCCGCTCACTTGAACGTTGTAAATTCTCAAATGCAGCGGGGACAGGATTCATTTCCTGTATAGTGCTACTTTGTTCCTTCCGCGCTTCGTCAATGGCATCAAGCTGTGGCATAATCGCATCAACCAGACTAAATTTCGGGTTTACTTGCGGTAATTCTTCCAGTTCTCTCGAAAGAGCTCTGAGTAAACTAAAATTCTCGGCACACTCCGGACACTTTGCCACATGCTGTAGCATCTGCGCGGTTTCCGCCTCGCCCAGATCATGATCCAGATAGCGGTGCATCCATTCCACCACCTCTTCGCATTTCATCCTGTCACACCACCTTTCTGATATTCCTGTAGTAGATTCTGTAATTGCTGTCTGGCTCTAAATAAATAAGATTTCACCGTATTCAACGGAAGATCGAGACAATCCGCAATTTCATTGTAGGATAAGTCCTGCAAATATCTTAGAACAATAACGGTACGATGATGCTCGGGAAGCTTGTTGATCGCATCCTGAATGTCTTGGGCCACATATGTAGACATGACCTCGTACTCCACATCCTGATTATCCTGAAAAACCATGTCATGTTCGTCAATGGAGACGGACGGCTTGGTTCTTCTGAATTTATCAATACAGATGTTCGTGACGATGCGTTGTACCCATGTTTTGAATTGGGCCTTTTCTTCGTATGAGTTGATTTTGGTGTAAATTCGGATCAACGCTTCCTGCGCAGCATCCAAAGCGTCCTGTTCATTATTTAGAATGTAATATGCGGTCCGATAGACATGTTGTTCAATCTCCCGCAATAGGGTAATTAGAGCGTCGCGATCGCCCGATTGAGCGGCTCTGATGAGTTCCGGCTCTACCACAAAGGATCCCCCTCTCCCTGCAACCTTACAGACGTGATCATCAATAAAATTGTTGCAAAGTTAAGTATTTTTTTAATTTGCCATAACAAAATAACGGCGTATGTATTAGGGCCGCTGAAATCTTCTCTTAGAATAACAGAAATTGCATAACGAGTCACCAAACGTATCCAAAAGGGATTCCATTACTTACACGACTCAATTCAAATGCAATGGCATACATTATAGATAAGCACTTTTTTGGTTCCTAAAATAAAAAAAGTCGAAATTTGTCCAAATTTAAGCTGATTTTAATGCAATTTTCATGAAAATAGTGTATTGTAAATTTACATTCATAAACACGAGGTGATGAGCATGCCAGCTCTTGCGAAAATTCAAGCTTTAAAAGAACAAATGCCCAAAGAATACCAAAGTATTTCCCACTTTGTGGAACATGCATTGGATTCCATTGATACTCTGGTCGAGGAACATCGGAAGTACGTAGCTGCACAGGCATTATACGGCGATAAAATCGTTGGATCGGAAGAACGCTTGTACAGAGAAACCGTACTTGATGTCAGAGCACAGCTGTTGATGACTCTTGAGAAAACGGTAGAAGATCTGTTGCACAAGGGTGACAAACATTGGAACAAACACTTCAAGGATGGCGTAGAGTAGTTCTTATATTTCTTCTACATTTTGAAAAAATGGCCCGTTTTCCGATATTCTCCCTCGTGGAGTGTAACGGAAAGCGGGCTTTTTTGTGCTGTGACTTGCAATCAAATGAAGTAATGAATTGGTGTATTCATCAGTAAATCACGATCAGTTTGCCATTGAGAAACCCTAAAGCTCTTATGCCTGCTGAGCTGCCATACACCCAAACTTCGATTTTGCCTTTTGAACTCGTTTCATACGAAATGCTGGATGGATCTCCCCACGCAAGGCGCACTTGGGTTATGTTCATTCCTAGAGCTACTTCTCCGGCAATAATTTTATTCCAAGTGGACTGAGACCAATTGTATTTCTTATACGGATCAGAAGAGAAGAATTGGTTGGAATCGTTAAGCATCTCCGTCACACTGGAAGGCGCACCTCCTGCGTAGGCAGAAACTGTTTTTCCTTTTGCATTACGGAAGACAATAGAGTAACTTCGATCACCGTATTTAATCTTCTCAATTTTGATATCTGATATGGTCACTTTACTGAAACGTTGCCCTAAACTCGTATCACTGTTGATCCAGTAGGACTTGCCAATGAAGCGAGCAAGATTCCCCAACTCTTTTTTCTTGATCAGTGCAAGTGTATCCTTCGATTCCACCAGAATAGAAGAATTTCCAACCAGCACCTTGGCCTGCTTTAGCTCAGCATCCCATCGAACCTGAATACCCGCAGCCTGTCTTAACAAGTCCGCAGGAAATACAGTTTGTCCTCCAATCGTTTGTACTTTCCCTTTCAACTTCAGCTCTTTGTTGTTTAATCGCGCAACAGCACTTCCCTTTTGCAAAGTAATACTGTCATCTCCAAATTGAATCTCAAAAGATGAGCCTTTGACATCAATTTTGGCTCCCAATGTTTTAAACACCGACTGTACTGGCAAGTATACATTCCCATCCAGCAATGTGGCGCCTGATAACTTTTTCTCTGAATTAACGTTCAGTTGAAGACTTGAAGCCAAATCGCCTATCTTCAATGTCACTTTGGTTGTTCCCATGCCCGTAACCTTTAGTTTGCCTCCCGCCTGAATCTGTGCAACTTGGGGCTGCTCCACTATAAGTTCTTCAGGCAACGGTACACGTTTGTTTTTGAAACCGTTACTATAATTCTCCTGAACGGTAAGGGTGATCGTATCCCCAATATTAGCGTCCTTGGAAGATGCCGTAAGTGTCACTTGATTTAACGCAGGAGCTGATAGAGGAGCTAACTTTCCATTATCATATGTAGCCCATGATCCATCCTGTAACTGTGCATATAGTTCATCCAGATTAGGCGCATACACCATCCGCGATACGTTACTTAAACCCGGCAGTTGCTCACCCTTATATTTGGCAGTTCGATCGTAGCTCCAGACGGTTCCATCCTGCTTCACCGTGAGCAGCTTATGCGTACTCCCCCACCAAATCAAAGATTGCACATTATTTGCAACCGTGATGTAGTCATCCTCATATAGCATACTTACGATCACTACCGAGCCATCATTTTTTAGCACTGCTGCGTAAACACCATTTGTTGCAATTGCTTTACCATCAGGTACATTTCCTGCTTTACGTATTTTGTTGTATTTGTCATAATATATATCTCCTGATGAAGATAATGCAGTATAAGAAGAATCTCTCCCAGAACTATCCCGATAAGAATCCACATCGATAATCGATTCCAAAACCTTAGCCTGATCATCAAAATTATAAAGGTTTCCATCCTGAAGCTGGACCCATCCATGGCCATATACCTTAATCACACCATTGAATTGTTTCGTTACTGGTTTATGCGCATTGTCCTTATCCCACCGAATCACTTGGCCATCGGCAGTCCACCCAAAGATGGAATGGTCGTCTGATTTTGAAATACCAATCAGTTTCCGATTTTGTGTCCATACTCCACTTGTGGCCCCTTTAGACCAAAGTGTACCATCGTCCAGCAAATAGTCATTTCGGTCAAGAACTGAAGTGATGGAATTACCCGATCCAGATGATGCAAAAGCGGAGGACTGTCCTGCGATCAAACCGATAACTAAAAGTCCAATGCATAGAGCTATCACTTTTCTAATCCATTTCACTCTAAACTTCTGAGTTGCATTACTTTTCCTTTTACTTGGTGTCATTTCTACAAGTTTCATTTTCTTGATCCCCTCATTATTATGTATAGTGCTACGATCACTAAGTATCTCTATCCCTCCTCTAAGGTTGGCCTAACTATTATTCGGTAAAAATAACCATAATCCTGCAAAGAAAATTACTGAACACTAATAACAAACACAACTAAATCCATATTTTTACATATATTTAACGAATAACATACAAATAATTCTATTCAATCACCTAAAATGGAACATATAAACGTACATCCGTAACAAAATTTCAATTGAATATATGGGAGATTAAATGAATCTAAAAACTTTTTCTAAATACTTTCTGGGAATCTTTCTACTCTCTAATGTGTTACTTGTTGCATTTAATATGATAATAGGGCATAAAAGTTGGGACCAAATTGATCACGTACTCAACTTATTTAGCGCAATTATAATTAGCTTGCCGATTAGTATCTTAAAAGCAAGAAAGTAACATATTTTTAGTCAACTCCCCTAAGTGACAGTCGAGATGTGCTTAAAGTACATAGACATTGAAATATGTCACCATCATGCAATTCAAGGAAAAAGTCGTTCGCAGCGAAACGACTTTTTTTCTTTTATAGGTCAATCAAGTACTCTCTTTCTCTATTTCCCACTTTTCCTAAACCTCCGCATGTTAAAATATAGTAACTCTCTTAGTCAATTTCTTGTTAAATATTGTTTTTTAAGATGGAGGTTAATGCTCATAATGACAAAAACCCATAGAATCAATAGGCCGCGCGGTAAAATACTTGTAGCTATATTAACTGCAATTGTAATTTCACTTGTAATGGGGTTATATCACTACGTTCCCTTGGATGAAAGAATAGAGAATACCCACTATTATTCATTCGGGTATACATTTGCCGTTGGATTATTGATTAACCTCGCTATTTTACTTTTCTTAATTATGCCACTTTCCATATTAGTGGATGGATTGCTTATATACAGAAAAAAAGATAATAAGTATATGAGATTGCCCTTTGCTATTGCCGCATATGGTCTATTAGGCTTCATAGGTGGGATTATCTACTCGATATTTACACGTAACTTCACTACTTTTTCCGCTCAGACTATCCACATCATTATAAGTTCTCTTGTCTTTTTTGCCTTACAGTTGGTATTAAATCGGAGCTTTTTTCACTTATCTTCACACCGATAAATAGAGTGCGTACGACTTAACCCATAAGGTTTGCATTTAGTAAACTTATGCTTCCAATAGTGATGGCACTTCAGTATCATCTTGGTATCATCACAAACAAATGGATAACTCAACGAAAAATTAAGAGCAGTCTAGAAAACTACATACTGCTCTTAATTTTTCAACTAACGTTTCCCGTTAGCGTAACAAGTACTAGTGCTTGTTTGGTCTTATAGTTTTATGCATTAAAGTATAATCTTATCAACAATATAGTAAGTAGAACTTAATCACACTTAAGATATCTTAACTCATCTTCTCTTCATTGGAGAATTTTCAGCTAGATCCCTGCAACACTTTTAATTATAAAAAATAAAACTGGAATCACCAATGATGGAATTAAATTGAGTGAATTGAATTTACATATGCCAAGTATACTTAATCCAGAGCAAAAAATAAGAATTCCTCCTACAATTGATATTTCAGTTAGCAGCACCGGAGTAATTAAACCTGATAAAACATGTGCTAATAAGAAAAGTAAGCCTTGCCAACAAAATAGGATTAGCGCTGAGATAGTAATCCCAATTCCAAATGTAGACGGTATCTGTTACAAATAAGGCTTTACACGAGTCTTCGCGACTGTCTAAATACTTCTTTAACCATACTTTGCACTCCGTGGTGAAGTAAACCTCTCTTTGTTTTGCCCCCTTACCATTTACAATAGCCGAGCAGTTTTCCCAGTTCAAGTCCTCAATGTTTAACTTCTCCACCTCACCTATACGACATCCTGTACAATATAGAAATTCAAGAAGACCTCTTTCCCGTAAAGTCTGACAAGAAATCTTTAAATGGATCACATCTTCTTCCATTAAAAACTTAGGTACCCGCTTCTCCATTTTTGGCTCACGCAGTTTAATAGAAGGGTTGCTAGATAGATAGGTCTCTTCATATGCAAAACGAAATAAGGAACGTATAAAACGAATACGTTGCCCTAGGCTGCTTGGTTTTAGACGATCCGATTGCTTTGCTAAGTATTCCTTCAGGAGATTTAAAGTTACTCCCGAAATATCTACGTCTCCAAGATCCAGAACCAACATCTTTTGTTGTAAAGCATAGGCGCGCAATGTATTCGGGCTAAACCCTTGAATTCGTTTATCTGCCTCATATTGATTCCAAAGTTCACTTAAAATCATAATAAAACCTCCTATAAGAGCAATTAATTCTAGTTTGCTTCAAATAAGAGGTTTTAGACTGGGGCTATATAACTAAAGTTTACTGTTAGTTCAATATTGAGCACAAGCAAGGGTGGTAAGAACAAATCATACAGTGTTATTTAAGAAATTATACCCCACCGTAAGGCTTTCGCCTTGCACGGTAGGTTTTGCCATTATTATCAGATTTGCGTTCCGTTGGGTAGATCGAACTCCGGCTTCAAAAGCACGACATCTCCTGTCCAGGCAGTCAGCCCAGAACCAAAACTTCTGAATCGAATCCCGCTATGCGGCGCGGTGAAAAGTGAAGACGCCTACGATTTTTTTTCCGACACGGCTATCCATTAAGACTTCCCGATCGCGACTTAGGATTGAAACTCTTTTCCCCATACTCTTATAGAATCGATGATACTCGACAATTTATTTCCTTGTTCAGTGAGGGAGTATTCTACTTTGGGTGGCACAGTGTCATCTACTATCCTCTTCACAATTCCATCCGCCTCGAGTTCCCTGAGTTGTAAAGTCAACATCCGTTGTGTAATCCCTGGTATTAATCGTTTAAGTTCATTAAATCTGACCGATTTTTCGGATAAAATGTCGATAATGATTCCCTTCCATTTTCCTCCTATCATATGTAAAACCATTTCAACAGGACAGGCCTTTATAACCTCTTCACTGCAATCGCCATAATTTTTTAATCCATATCCCATATTGCCACTCCATTCATTAAGTTACAAAAATGTGCGTACTTATAAGTATCAATCATTTCCACTATATTAACTATATCAGAAATGAAAGGAGATATATCACGGTTACAATGAGAGAATCTTAATGGCAGTCACAACTATAAGAATTAAATACATTTTCGTAGGTATAGGTTTTAGAAAACAGATTAGGGAGGCAATTTTATGAATAAATCCAAGATCGTATTAATTACAGGTGGCAATAAGGGTATTGGTTTTGAGACAGCAAGACAATTGGGAAACATGGGGTATGAGATTTTAATAGGAGCAAGAAGCGAAGAAAAAGGACATGAGGCCGTAACGCACTTGGAAACGGAGAACATTAAAGCTAAAACGGTGGTTCTTGATGTCACAAAACCCAGCTCCGTTCTCTCGGCAGTAGAATGGATTGAACAAGAATATGGATACCTTGATATCTTGATTAATAATGCAGGCGTGTTTTTTGAAGGCAACACATCTCCAAGGGAACTGGAACTGTCCGTTCTCAAGAATACTTATGAGACAAACGTTTTCGGCGTATTTTCTGTCACGAAAGCATTACTTCCATTGCTCCAAAAATCTTCTGCCGGAAGAATCGTAAATCTTTCCAGCGCATTAGGTTCCTTAACTTTGAATTCAGACCCAACGTCGGAATTTTATAATGTGAATTCGCTCGCCTATAATAGTTCCAAAACGGCTGTAAATGCTTTAACTGTTTTCTTTGCTAAAGAATTAAGAGATACTCCTATTAAAATCAACTCAGTTTGCCCTGGATTTACAGCTACCGATTTAAATGATAATAGTGGCTATCGCACAGTCGAACAAGCAGCTTCCAGTGTAGTTAAGCTCGCCACAATCAATAATGATGGTCCAACTGGTAGCTTTTTTGATGAAAATGGAGTTGTGCCTTGGTAAACCATTTTACCCGGGCAGTTTCTGAGTATTCCGTAAGCTATATGGAGTTTACCCCGTCCCACTCACCAGAGTAGCGGAGTAGACTCTCTGTATAGTCAAGGCTATAAGGACTTGTTCATGTCCACTATCGGCAATAGGGTCAAATTCATGTACCTGACCAAGGACATGAACTTGACCCTTTAAAATGAAAAAACGCGTCTAGAGCGGTTTGTATAGGGCTGTATTAATAAAGCTCTATAACCTTGCAATCAGCGATCTACAATCCAGTATTGTAATTTAATATTGATTGTTAAGTTGAATATGTATTTAAACTAACCTGCCCGTTAGTTAAATGAAAAGTCGTCATAATGGGGACTCATGGCAACTTTATGCTTCCAGTTTCGACTCATGGCAAACTTATGCTTCTATTTGTGTTCCGAAAGGCAAAAAACAACGGAAATTAAAGCAAATTCCAGCACATATATGGGTGAAATTTATCTTTTTATGGGTTAAGTCACATTTTTGCATGCCGTGACATCCGTTTTTATAAACTCTTCAACCTGCTTATCATGCAACCATGTAATGTAAATCCTGTCACTCAACTCCAACCAATTTGTACCGGATATCAATCTTCCCATTTTTCACTCTCATCTGAACCTCTCCCATCTGATCTGTCCGATAAATATCTGATCCGGTAGCCTCCAGACGTTCCATCACTCCCGGATTGGGATGCCCATATGTATTGTTAACTCCTGCAGATATCACGGCGGTTCTGGCATTCCAGTATTGGAGCCAGGCTTCGGTGGACGACGTTTTACTACCATGGTGAGCGACCTTTAGAACGTCAAGGGAGATAGCAGAGGAGGATGCATCATATTTAATTGGATTTCCCAAAAACTTCTGCATTATCTCGCTAAGGACAACTTTATCTGCAATGCCTCCTTTCACCTTATGTTTTTCAAAGACTTCAGCAAGTGAGCCATCTTGAATCATATAGAGCAGATCCTGCTCGGCTGCTGCATCCATATCCCCAGTGAACAACATGGAAGTGCCAGCCATATCCAGCAAAAAGACAACGGAATCATGATTTTGGTGTTCAGATACAGGCAAATTGCCTGATTCATTTACATCCATATGTGCCAGATCCGGAGCTATAAAATGTAAACTCGTCTGCTTGTCAGCCTTATAGGACATGCCCTGCTGAATGGCGTACAGAGGAATCTTCCGTTCCATGGCTGTATTCAGCAGCTTATCAAAGTTATCCTTACCGCTGGTCGTGCCATTAAACATGAAACGTTTAACTGGAATCTGTTCCAGCACAGCCTGTAGTCCTCCGGCATGATCCTGGTCAGCATGCGTGACAATTACAGCATCCAGTTGATGGATGCCTCTTTTTTTCAATAGAGGAACAACCACCTTAGCTCCCACCTCATACGGATCACGTCTTGTTTTCCATGATTGTTCGGTGTTCCCAAAACTAACCGTTCCTCCGCCATCCACCAGAATGTGTTTGCCTTCCGGGGTTGTAATCAATGTGCTGTCCCCTTGTCCAATATCCAAAAACTGCACGATGCCGGTTCCAGCAGGCTTGGGAGTCTGATATGCCCACCACAATCCAGCAATAAAGCTTAGCGCGAGCAACACGCACAACCATCGCTGAGCTTTACTCATTCGTTGATGCGTATAATAACCTGCACCTCGTGCAGTAAATGCACTTGTATACTCCGGCCATGCGATACTGGCTCCTAAAGTCGTTAATGAAGTTTCTTTTCCATCTACACGGTTCTTACCTTGATCCTGTGCCATGTTAGACTTAGAAGAGCGAATGCCCACATTCCCCATGGAAACTGGAGGTTGTCGCCTCACAAGAGGTGCCGTCTCCTCCTCAATAAACGTTGTTTCTCGCTGCTCACCATTGCCACGATGCAACAGGTAGAGCAAGGCATACAACACGGCATAATATGCAGTAATCCATAACAAGGGCGGTGTTGCCCAGATCAATACAAAACCTGGCAGGCTGTTCATCCACTCCACGCTTACAAATGTCAGTTGATTCAGTTGCATCGCTATCCATGCGAGGGGTTTCGCCATGGGAACCCATATGAATGACAATAACATGGCGACTGTCCCCAGAGGTAATACAATGGCGCTAATCAAAGAAACAAGCAGAAAGTTGGCTACAAATGAGAGTAATGAGAACTGGTTGAAGTACAGAATGGTTACTGGAAAAGAAATCAGCTGAGCGGTTACCGTTACGGATGCTGTTGCGGCAAGAGATTTCGGCCAGCTGCTGAACAGTCGGTTAATCAATGGCATGTAGATCATCAAACCTGCGGTCACAAGAAAGGATAACTGGAAACTCACGCTTAGCAAAAAGTACGGGTCCCACCACATCATCAGCAACGCTGCTGCACTGATCATCTGAAGGCCGTCTCTGGCGAGACCACGACGTGCCATATACAACCCAATCATGGACATCATTCCTGCCCGAATCACCGAAGGTGAACCACCGGATAACAGCACATAAGCTGGCACCAGAATCAGAACAATCGTGAGTGCCGTCTCTCTGGTAAGCCTTAGCCAAGATAGAATGAGAAGCAAAGAAGCAACATACACAGCGACATGGGTTCCGGAGATTGCCAGGATATGCGTTAGACCGAGTTGTGAAAACTGACCATAGGTACCTGGATCGATATCAGTAGCCATCCCGATAATAAGACCCTTCATATATCCAGCATGAGGCTCTGGAAATAACTGCTCAACCGCCGAGCCCAACTTATGCCTAGTCCAATCCGTCCACCGTAGTACGTTATATTGTCCAAGTCCCTCAGGAGCAACTACTGTGACCGAACTGGCTCCCTTCACTTTGAACAACCAGTGGATATGCAGGGTGCGCAAGTAACTGCGATAATCAAACCCGCCAAAGTTCCTGGCTTCACCAGGAAGGACAAAAGAACCATTAAGCGTGATCAAATCGCCCCTCTTCCAGCCCGCTGCTACCTGTTGTTCTTCTTCCTCCAACAGTCTGACTTGTACCATCAATTGTTCATCTATGTTGAATGCAGATGATGCTACAAGATCTGTATCTGCTGACGAATCCGATATTGGTAATATTGAAGACATCTGAATCTTAAAGTCAGCCCGATCTCCGTCAATGCGTACATCTGACACCAGCTCACCCTGAATTTCAGCTGACCATCCGTCCAACTCATAAGCTGCGATATGCATGGTCTCCGGCAGACTGCTATGATTGCGTGCGTCATTCCACTCCCAATGTACAGCGCCTCCAATAAAGGCAGCGAGTAAAAATAAAACAGACCATCCACGCACATCTATAAAACGAAGTAAAAGTGGCAGACATGCCAGAGCTCCAATTAACCCCCAGATTAACGTCCAGCCTGTTAACGCACATGCTATCCCGCTCCCGCACAACCAACAAATCGTAAAACTTAATAACGGTCTGCCTTTCATTTCTACCCCTCCTTCATTTCACCCGTTGAACGCAGAAAAACCCCCGGAAAGCCAATTCAGGCTTGCCGGAGGTTCTCCCTCGCGTATTCGACCATATTCACATTAATTGCTCACGGTCATCATCGTTTCCCGCGGGGGCTGGTAATTCTCCAGCCTGCGGAACGTTATTCCCTTCTGTTCCATCATATTTGTAACCTTGCCGCTATCTTTAGGATAAGAACGATGAAACACGATTTCTGTTATCCCGCTATTCGCCAGCATATTGGCACATGTCCAGCACGGTTCGTCAGTCACATACACGGACGAGCCTTCGCGGTCGATTCGATCTGTGAATAAAAGCAAGTTTTGCTCCGCATGGATTGTGCGAATGCATCGTTGCTTTTTCACCATTTCTTCTTGCCCATCGGTCACGACCAACTCATACTCTTCCGATATCATACAACCTGCTTCAGAACAATCCGGGACGCCGGTGGGTGCACCATTATAGGCTGTTCCCAGCAGTTTCTTTCCCTGAACAAGAACTGCACCCACATGACGACGCGAACAGCGGGAACGGGTGGAAACCATATACGCGATGTCCATAAAATACGTATCCCAGTCCTTGCGTACCTCTACTGTACTCATGCTGCTTTCCTCCCGCTCAACACATTTTTTATTCTAATATTACCGGATCTGCACATACGGTGCCATCTTCTCCAGCATCTTCATGCCGATCCCTTTGACCTTTGTCAGATCACTGACTTTTGCATAAGGACCATGTGCATTCCGATAGTCCACAATAGCCTGAGCTTTCTTCTCCCCAATTCCGGGAAGCTCCGTAAGCTTGGAGACAGATGCAGTATTCACATCAATCTTACCATTGTCGCTAGCTTCCTCATCAACTACAGGTGGATTACTGTTCGTGCCCATCTCGGAGGGAACCGAAGGATTCGAATTCGTACTTTGCGTAACTGGTTCAATCGAAGTAGCAGCATCTGAAGGATTATCGTTCGTCTGATTTGGAGTTTGAACTCCCGAATCACCTTCAACCCCAATGCTCGAAAACTCTTTAGACTCTCCTGCCTTTGCCTCATTCCCAGTCTGCATCCCATTTGCATCCGTACCCGAAGATGCTCCTGTATTGCCCTGAACCGAAGTAGCCGACTGCACAGCAGGGAGTTCCTGCTCTATCGTCGGCTTCTCGGTGCCGAGCTGCAAGGGTTCCCAGCCACTAGGTGGTTGTTCACTTTTGCCCGACCATAATATAAGTATACTTCCAACCACCGCAGCAGCAATGGTCATCCCTTTGTTCCATCTCATTCTTTCACACCTCTCCCTGAATTCAAAATCATTCATTTCGAACACGGGCGGTGCTTCCGAACCGTTGTACTTTCCTGATGAAACAAGTTGTGCATTTTTCATGTCATGTGAAACAGGTCCTCACGCATAGAATAGAGGGAATGAACTGCGCCAGTACCGTAAAGCATGAAAGGAGGCCTGAAACAATGAAGGTTGGATTTATCGGAACCGGCAGCATGGGCAGCCTGCTAATCTATGCCCTGATCCAATCGGGTGCACTTGAGCCCCGGCAGATTGCGGCCAGCAATCGGACCCCGTCCAAAGTACGTCAGTTATCCCTTCGTTACCCCGGTCTGCATGAATCCCAGAGCAACCGGGAAACGGTGATCCGAAGTAATATCATCTTCCTGTGCGTGAAGCCGCTTGAATTCAAACATGTTATTGACGACATCCTGCCTGTCGTGAATCCCAATCATATAATTGTCTCGATCACCAGTCCCGTGCAGCTGCGACATCTGGAATCTTCACTTCCTTGCAAAGTCTCCAAGGTAATTCCCAGCGTCACACACCAAGTCGGCAGTGGAGCATCCCTCTGCATACATGGCGAACGAATGACCAGTGAAGACCGCGCTGTGTTGGAAAGTCTGCTCAGTCATATAGGCAGGCCGTACCAAGTGGATGAAGCCTGTACACGAATCACATCCGACTTCTCCAGCTGCGGACCTGCATTCATATCGTTCTTTTTGGAACAGTGGATCGAAAGTGCCGTGAAACTGACAGGCATCAAAAGGGCAGATGCCTGTGCTCTGGCTGGCGAAATGCTCCTCGGAACAGGCAAGCTGCTCACCGAAGGAGGATACACCCCGCAAGAGCTTCAGGCTCGTGTCGCTGTACCTGGCGGTATTACCGCTCAGGCACTGGCACTGCTGAAGGTAAGTCTCGACGGTGTTTTCGACAGCCTGATCCACACGACACATGACAAATATGATGAAGATTTGTTAAAGCTGGATGAACTATTCCGAGCCGGTGAGATTAACCGGCAACAATATTAACGAGTTTGCCTGGAACGGCAATGACCTTACGAATGGTCTTGCCTTCCAGCGCCTGCTTAACAGGTGCCAGCTCCATCGTAAAGTCCTGCATACCCTGTGCATCCAGATCCTTCGCGATTGTAGCACGAGTTACGATTTTACCGTTTACCTGAACAACAATTTCTACTTCCGCATCTACTGTCATGGACTCATCATATTCAGGCCAAGCCACGTAAGAGATTCCACCTTCATGACCCAAACGGCTCCACAGTTCCTCTGCCATATGCGGTGCCAGTGGTGACAACAGCTGCACAAAGTTCTCCATCGCTTCACGAGGCAGTGTGTCCGCTTTGTATGCATCGTTGATGAAAATCATCAGCTGGCTGATGGATGTGTTGAAGCGCAGATGTTCCAGATCTTCCGTAACTTTTTTGATCGTTTTGTGAGCAGTCCGTTTGAACTCATCCGTTCCACCGTCCACCGTAATCTTGTCATTGATGGCTCCTGTGTCTTCGTTAATGAAGAGACGCCATACACGTGAAAGGAAGCGGTGCATGCCTTCAACCCCGTTTGCATTCCACGGTTTTGTCGCTTCCAATGGTCCCATGAACATCTCGTACAGACGCAATGTATCTGCACCGAATTCATTCACGATTTCATCCGGGTTAATGACATTACCACGGGATTTACTCATTTTCTCATTATTGGTACCCAGGATCATACCTTGGTTCACCAATTTGTGGAAAGGTTCTTTGGTCTCCACAACACCCAGATCATACAGCACTTTGTGCCAGAAACGAGCGTAAAGCAAGTGAAGCACCGCGTGCTCTGCTCCGCCAATGTACAGATCAACTGGCAGCCACTGCTGCTGTTTCTCCTTGGAGATCAGTTCCTTGTCATTGTGCGGATCGATAAAGCGCAGGTAATACCAGCAGCTACCCGCCCATTGTGGCATGGTGTTGGTCTCACGACGTGCCTTCATTCCCGTTTCCGGATCTACCGTATTCACCCACTCCGTAACATTCGCCAGTGGTGATTCTCCTGTACCCGAAGGTTTGATCTGGTCGATATCAGGCAGCAGCAGTGGAAGTTGATCCTCCGGTACTGTCTTCATCGTTCCGTCTTCCAGATGCAGAATCGGGATTGGCTCACCCCAGTAACGCTGACGGCTGAACAGCCAATCACGCAGACGATAGGTTACTTTCCCTTGTCCTTTGCCGTTCTCTTCCAGCCAAGCAATCATCTTGGCAACCGCTTCTTCATTGTTCAGTCCGTTCAGGAAATCGGAATTCACATGCGCGCCATCACCCGAATATGCCTCTTGTGTAACGTCGCCACCTTGAATAACCTCGATGATATCCAGACCGAACTGCTTCGCAAATTCCCAGTCACGTGCATCATGACCCGGAACAGCCATAACCGCGCCTGTACCGTAACCTGCAAGAACGTAATCAGCAATCCAGATCGGCAGTTTTGCACCATTAACGGGATTGATTGCATAAGCGCCAGTGAATACACCTGTTTTGTCTTTGGCCAAATCCGTACGTTCCAGATCACTCTTACGAGAAGCCTGCTCCTGATAAGCCTGAATCGCTTCACGTTGGTCATCAGTTGTAATTGCTTCTACCAATTCATGTTCCGGAGCAAGTACTGCAAAGCTCGCACCAAACAATGTGTCCGCACGGGTGGTGAACACCTTGATAACTTCCTCGCGACCTTCAATGGCAAATACAACTTCTGCACCTGTCGATTTACCGATCCAGTTACGCTGCATATCCTTGATGCTTTCAGACCAATCCAGCTCTTCCAGGTCTTCCAACAGACGCTCTGCATACTCGGTAATTCTCAGAACCCATTGACGCATCGGTTTGCGTACAACCGGATGTCCGCCACGTTCACTCTTGCCATCAATAACCTCTTCATTAGCAAGTACCGTTCCAAGGGCTTCACACCAGTTAACTGCAACTTCATCCACATAAGCCAGGCCTTTATTGTACAGCTGGATAAAGATCCATTGTGTCCATTTATAATATTCAGGGTCCGTTGTGCTGATCTCACGATCCCAGTCATAAGAGAAACCGAGCGATTTGATCTGGCGACGGAAATTATCAATATTACGGAATGTAATATCTCGTGGATGTTCACCTGTATCCAGTGCATGCTGCTCAGCAGGCAGACCGAAAGCGTCCCAACCCATTGGGTGCAATACATTGTAACCGCGCATACGTTTGTAACGGGAAACGATATCCGTTGCCGTATATCCTTCCGGGTGACCTACGTGCAGACCTGAACCGGATGGATAAGGGAACATATCCAGTGCATAAAATTTCGGTTTAGCAGGGTCCTCACCCGTTTTAAACGTTTTATTTGCATCCCAGTATTGCTGCCAACTTTTTTCCATGACTTGTGGCTGATAGCCGTGTTTCGGCTGGTTATTCTCAGTCATCTATTGTTCCTCCTTCAGGTTATTCGCTTTAGCTTTAATTGCAACAAAAAAACCTCAGCATCCCGTAGCGTTTGCAGCGCTAGGGACGAGAGGTTGAATTCCCGTGGTACCACCCTAGTTAGCGGACGAACGTGCTTCGTCATCCACTCCCTTTGGACCTGTAACGGCGGTTAACCGATGCGGATTTCCATTCCTAAACCCAAGCTTTATACAAGCAGGTTAAACAGAGTGGTGTAATCACCGCATTTCTCCAAGGCGAGTTCGCAAATCACTGTCAACCGGCTTGCACCAACCGCCGGCTCTCTGTTATGTACAGGAATTACTACTGATCCTTATCATCGAAATATGTATACAATATCGGGACCATTATATAAAAAAGCAAGCCCAAAGTCAATATTACACGTTATAATCGCCATCTTGAAGTCTGCGGTTCGTACCGTTCATAACGCTGGTTGCTGTTTAGGATAACCGAAAACGCTCAATGCCTTCCTCCAGATTATGAATGGTCCAATTCACATGTTCCTGATTATCATATTGACGATAAGCGCACTCAATGCGTAGCACCAGATCAAAGTACAAGTCGTAGAGGCTTCTTCTTTTCAGCTCACTTTCGGTCGTAATCGCATGCCCATACCCTTTCACAAAACCAGGCGTATAGTTAAAATGACTGAAATAATGCTCCATCAGAGGATCTGCCCACAGTGAACGTTCAAAATCAATAATCGCTGTGATACGACCTGCGTCTACTAGAAAATTGCCATCCCACAGATCCCAACTCACAAGCACAGGTTCTTTGACATCGTCCAGCACATTCGATTTTTCTTCAATCAAACGTCTCAATTCAGGGTAATCGATCGAAAATGTAATTCCGGCTTCTTCACCATCGGTAAGAATGTCATCCATCAAATTCATAAATGCTTCTTTCCATGTGGAATAACGCTGTTTTTGTTCCGAGAAATATCCAAACTTCTCACCCTTGATTTCATTAATTCGACGATTGTACCGACCGAGTTGTTGTTCAATGGCCTCCTGCTCTTCCGCAGAATACTGATCCTTGACCTGATTATAGGGTGTTCCAGACATGTACTCCATGATAAAATAACGCGCTGAAGCCATGGTTAACGAATCATCATAAGCCAGCACTTGGGGTACGGGAACATCCTGTAGCTCCGTGATGAGGCGTAGTGCCTCAACCTCGGCAATCATGAGATCCTGCTCACAGCGCATCAGATTTGTCGAAGCCGACGGTGCAATCTTGAGTACCACTCGCTGTGCGTCACTAAGTGTAATGAGATATGCATGATTGGCCCAGCCATCTACCATTTCCTTGTAGTCCTGTATACTTGCAGAGAAATGCTGCTCTATTATGGCATTCAATTGTTCTGACGTAAGTCTTGTTTTATATGTACTTTCCATTTTTACACCTCACATTGACAATTGATTTATTTTCTCGGAAAACGCTTTCTATCCGACTATTATCGCCTCCTTTACTTTAACTGGCAATACTTTTTGTCACGTCGTTATGTCTTTTCTTGCATTCCTTTACCCTATTTAAGACTATCGCTATTCATTCTCCATGGAAAATCAAACAAAAAAACTGCCCTTATGCACCATACATAAGGACAGTTGTCATCTTTCGTTCTTACTTCACAGCAACGTAGAACAAGCGCTGTGCGCTGTCTTCGGCCTCTTTCCATTCAAAATCCGCATATACCTTCACGTCTCTAAAACCTGCCTTGGATAACTCCAGCTTCATCCAGTCCGGATTATATGCACGCTGGACATGAACTTCTTCAAACCGCTGGTACATATCCTTGTTACCATCATCCACACGCGAAAAAATACTGAGATGATGTTCGATCTCACAGCGATCCTGATCCAGATCACAAGTCCAAATATACGACACGGAGCGCTCATCCAGTACAAAAGGCTGCTCCTCATCATAACGAATAAGGGTATTGGGATGATGCACATCAAACAGGAACGTTCCATCAGGCTTCAGCATCTCATATGTGCGCTGGAATGTACGAATGACATCTTCTTGTTCAAGCAAATAATTGACACAATCACAGAAAGATATCACCGAATCCACAGGTTCCGGAACTCGCCATTCCCGCATATCCTGCTGCACCCAACGGACACTGCCTTCCCGATACAAACGATGGCCTTGAGGCGTAGCCTCCATCTTGCTGCGTGCAACCGACAGCATATCTGCTGAGAGATCAATGCCTGTAACTTCGAAACCGGAGTTCACGAGCGGGATCGTAATGGAGCCCGTTCCACAGCCAAGTTCAGCGACACTTTTGGGCATTCCATGCTTTTCCCATGCTGTTCTTGCAAACCTTATCCAGTCCGGATAAGGCATATCTTCCATTAATTCATCATACACATAGGCAAATTTCCGGTAAGACATGTCAGGCACCGCACTTTCAATTTCATTTTCCAATCCTGCTAACAAAAGAAAAAGCAGGGGCATCCGGTGTTTACCCAGCCTATCCCTGCCTTATCCGAGTTCCATATTACAACTATTTAATCAAGAAGATTATTTGTTTTCACTTTGATCCGCAGGAGCAGATTCGGACAGATACGTCCAGCTTTCCTTTTGGACCACCAGTCCGTCCTTCATCAATTTGCCCAAGGCACGCTTGAAAGCAGACTTACTGATGCCAAAGCGTTGCTTGATGATATCCGGCGGAGTTGCATCCGAGTATGGCATGCCACCCATAGGACGCTCTTTCATAAAGGCGAGCAGCTTGTCTGCATCTTCGTTACGTCCAACTTGTTTGAGTTGAGTCATGGCCAGATTCACACGTCCGTCTTCACGTACCAGTGTCACCCGACATTTCACTTTTTCACCAAGACGCAGCATATGACTACGTTCGGATGAATGAATCATGCCAATTGCGCCAAATCCCAGTACACCACCCTCTACAAGTACAAAAGTACCCATCTGCAGTGGCTTGTATACCGTCGCTTCAACCCACTCGTTTAACCATGAAGTTGGAGCATGGAAAGACAATGGTGAAAGTTCACGTTCCCCGGCCAATTTGGCACGCAGACGTCCCTGCTTGTCATGTTCCATGATTACAAAGACTTCATCCCCCACTTGAGGACGCAGTTCTTCCAGTTCAGGCAATTCACGAATAGGAAGCAGCAATTGCCGTCCAAGTCCCATTTCCAGGAAACAACCCAGTCGTGGGTGAACATCAGCCACAACCAGTCGTGCCATTTCGCCGAGCATGAGATAAGGCTTTTTCATCGTTACGGCCAGACGATCTTCCGTATCAAAGAACACAAATACCTCAAGCGTCTCACCAATCTTAATATCCCGCGTTAACTCGGTGTAGTGAAGCAGTACATCTTCCGATCCTGTCGTCAAAAAGAAACCAAACGGAGACACTTCACGTGAAACCGGCAAAGAGACGACTGTTCCAGCAATCAAACTCATACAGTTTCCACCACTTTGGCATCAGACCACAGTCGTTCAATGTTGTAGTATTCACGCTCGTCGCGGTGGAAGATATGAACAACAACATCGCCCATGTCCATCAGTACCCAACGTGCAGAATCCATACCTTCGATACCTTTGATCGTCGCTCCGGCTGCATGAGCCTGTTTGCGAATTTCAGTGGCAATGGCTTGTACCTGTGTATCGGAATTCCCGTGACAAATAACAAAATAATCCGCCACCAGGGAAACATTAATCAGATCCAATGCTACAATATTGGATGCCTTTTTGTCGTCAGCGGCAGCAACCGCCATATTCATAAGTTCTTTCGATGATACTGTCATGAACCAACCTCCATAATCTATAATTGTGCAATTAAGTCATTCCGCGACAGCATGGTCAAAGGATAAATGACACGTCGTTGCGAGATCAGCAAGCTGATCGTCGAATCGAATCCGGCAATTAAACCTTCCTCCAGACTACGTTCAGCCTGTTCGCGAATGTGATCCACTCCCGGGAAATCTCGTCCCGGTTCAATGTAATCGGCAAGACATACCACTTTGTCCAGCAAGCTCATGCCTACCCGACCCGAGGTATGCCACCGGATGGCATTAATAACTTCGGAATCCACTACACCGTAATCACGCTCGGCTACAAAAGCACCGACTTCGGAATGCCAGAGTTGCTTGTCATGCTGCAGAAGTTCCTGGTTTAATCCGTTATCACGGATGACCGCTTCCATCTCCGCTACGGGCCAGTACTTCGCCACATCATGCAATATCGCTGCCAGATCTGCTTTCACAGGATCAGCACCGTATTTTTCAGCCAACATCACTGACGATTCCATTACACCCAGTGTATGCTTCCAGCGTTTTTCCGGCATTTGTCCGGATACGGCTTGAATCAGTTCATCACGGCTTAGTGCCATATAAACCGCTCCTTACAATGTATTGGTGCACTTCATCAGGAATCATGAAGCGTACCGAATGTCCTTTGGCCAGACGTCTGCGTACGGCTGTCGATGAAATATCGACCAAGGGCATCTCGGCCAGCAGGACCCGATCCTGTAACTCGTCTGGTAAATCATCCAGATGTAACTGGAAGCCTGGCCGACCAACTCCGATAAAGGTTAAGCGTTCTGCAAGCTCTTCAATCTGCTCCCATTTGGGAAGATAGTTCACCATATCCGCCCCGATAATGAAATAAAATTCATGTTCAGGATAGCGACGCCACAGTTCCTTCATCGTATCGATGGTATAAGACACTCCGCCCAATTCCATCTCGATACCCAGCACCTCATATTGCTGCACACCCTTCACAGCCGCTACCGTCATATCGAGACGTTGCTGTCCCGAAGCTCCGGCTCCGCGTTTGTGAGGTGGAACATGGGAAGGCATGAACCAGATCTCATCCAGTGCATGCGAGTCCCTTGCCGCTTCAGCTGCCAGGAGGTGTCCCATGTGGATCGGATCAAACGTACCACCCATGATGCCGATCTTCACCTGCGTCACGCTCCCTTATCTAGGTAGTTCGATTTGTTTGTTATCACGAGATTCTTTGTACAGGATGATTGTGTTACCAATCAGTTGTACAAGCTCACTTCCCGTTTCACGGGCAACTTCTTCTGCCATCTCTTTTCTGTCCTCGTCATTGTTGTTCAATACTTGCACTTTCATCAATTCGCGCTTCTCAATCGCATCTTCGATGTGACGGAACAGGTGCTCGTTTGTTCCACCTTTACCAATCTGAAATACAGGGGTCAGGTGGTGTGCCTGTGACCGCAAAAAGCGCTTTTGTTTACCGTTTAACATGAATACTCCATACTCCTTATGTTGAGCAGGCCCTGATCGACAGCGCAAAAACTGTCCGGACCTGACCATTCAATTATTATTTTTCAATGGTAAATATGATCACTGAGTACACAAGGTGACTCCGAGTGCAGTACCATCTTCCGATCGCTGTTATCCCCAGATTTTTCTGATCCCTTTTTAAAAAGGGAAAATCCGGTGATAAATGCGACCACTCCGTTTCTTCAGATTGGTTCTGCACTCGTCGTCTGCATGTACTCTTAATATCATTTCACACTTCAAAACTGTTTAGTACAGCTCGTCTCATCGTCTCCACTGGAGCCGGAATGCCGAGCCAATGTTCAAAGGCCACTGCGCCCTGGTATACAAACATACCCAGACCACCATGCACCGTGCATCCTCGCATCCGCGACTCTCGAAGCAGACGGGTCTCCAGCGGATTGTAGATCAGATCACTCACCGCTGCTCCTTCACGGATCAGTGCAGGATCAACCGGAACGTCATCAACATGAGGATGCATACCGGCAGCCGTTGTGTTAATCACGATATCAGCCGTAGCCAGTACCGTTGCAGCGTCTTCCATGCCACTGCCCGAGATTTCTCCCAAGCCATGGCCCCGTAAATCCGAAGCAAGTGCAACAGCCCTGTCCGCTGTACGATTCAGAATGTGGATCTGCTCAGGCTTCTCCAATGCAAGTGCGTATATAACGCCTCTTGCCGCTCCACCTGCTCCCAATACAGCGATACGTTTGCCCGCAAGCTCAGGCACAGCCTCTTCCTTCAGCGATCGGACATAACCAATACCATCGGTATTGTACCCTGTCAGTGTTCCACCTTCATTAACGATGGTATTCACCGCACCAATCAGGCGAGCACTTTCATCGATCACATCCAGATACTGCATCACCTGCTCTTTGTGCGGGATGGTGACATTAACACCACGATAGCCCAGTGCCACAATTCCCCGAACGGCCGCTTCCAGTTGATCCGGATGAACATGCAGTGGCATATACATTCCATTCACTTCTGCAGCCTGCAGAGCCGCATTGTGCATTGCCGGAGACTTGGAGTGAGCAATAGGATCACCCATAACACCAAGCAACACGGGAAGTGAAGAGTTGAACTTTTTCTGCTCAGACATAGTGTTCCGCCTCCGATCCATCTGATGTACAGCTTCTGAGATTACTAGATCAAGGATGGGCGGATCTGTACACGAATGCCTTTTGGAGCATGAACAGCAACAAGCGCTCCAATATCGCCATTAACCTTAATCCAGCCCAAGCCAGAGATGAATACATCAGATTGACTGCCGCGTTTGATGCGGAATTCATGTCTGGTCCATTCAGCCATCTCTGCTGCATCCTCACGGGTTGGCGGAGACAACAATTCTCCCAGATGGTCACGGTACAGGTCATCTGCACGCTCCAGCTTCGTCCGGTGAATATCAAGCGCAGTGCTGATAAAACAAGTGAACGACTGGCGATCACCTTCCACAAAGTCAAATCGAGCCATGCCGCCGAAGAACAGCGTCTGACCGGAGTTCAACTGATACACAGCTGGTTTAAGCGGTTTTTCTGGCATGATGGCAGCGAGATCCTTACGTGAAACAATCTCGCTGAAACGCCATGGATACACGATCCCAGGCGTATCAATGATATATTTTCCATCATCCAACGGAATGTTCACCATATCCAGCGTTGTTCCCGGATAACGGGATGTGGTCAGCTCCTGCTCCAGATCGCTGTAATCACGAATCAGACGGTTAATCAGTGTGGATTTACCCACATTGGTACCGCCAACCACGTACACGTCACGATCTTCGCGATACGTTCCTACAAGCTCAAGCAGTCGGTCGAAGCCCTGATTTTGCTTCGCACTGCACAAGACTACATCCACGGTACGCAAACCCTGTTCTTTGGCTTGCTTCTGTACCCAGTTGCGAACCTTGTTCCAGTTGGTTACTTTCGGAAGCAAGTCCGTTTTGTTCACAGCAAGCAATACCGGATTGTTGCCTACAAAACGTTGCAGACCGGAGATAATACTGCCATCAAAGTCAAACAAATCAACGATATGGATGACAAGTGCATCCTTATCCCCGATTTTGCTAAGCAGCGCCAGGAATTCGTCCTGATCCACCGTAACGGATGATGACTCATTGTAGTTTTTGATGCGGAAACAGCGCTGGCATATAACCGGTTCACGATCCAATGCCTTCTCAGGAATAAACCCTGGTAATTCCGAATTTTCTGTTTGCAGATGCACGCCGCATCCGCTGCACCTTACGGCAAGATTGCCGTTATGCGGTTCTGTCATTTCTTCTTTTCCTCCTCAAGCCATAAGCCTTTCCTGCGTAAACTCGTTAGAGCAATCCGTTCCACGCGTCGATTGAAGCGGGTCATAAAACCTTCGTCCCCAATGGAGATTGGCAGTACCAGAACGGTATATAACCCCATTCGGTTCCCTCCATAAACGTCCGTAAGCATCTGATCGCCTACTACAATCGTGTTTTCAGGAGATAACTCCATCATTTTCATTGCTCTACGAAACGGTACATTCGATGGTTTGCGTGCACTATGCACAAACTGGATATCCAGCGGGGTCGCAAACAGGGATACACGATTCAAATTGTTATTGGACACAATCATCAGCTTGAAACCTGCCTCTTTCACACGTGCAAACCATTCAATCAGTTCGGGCGTAGCGTCAGGGGCTTTGGCTCCAACGAGTGTGTTATCCAGATCAGTTATAATTCCACGGTAGCCTTGAGCGTACAGCTCTTCCAGATTAATGTCAAAAACCGTGTCTACACGCAGCTTGGGCATTAACATTTTAAACAAAGAAGTCACCTCAGTTTCATACGACACACTATATCACAAATCCGTCTTTCCTGAAAATGCATACAGCGCCTGATGGCATAGGAAAAAAGGAAAAACGGGACGGGCAACAACTATGCCCGTTCCGCTTTCAGTTCCTTCCGCAGCTTCAAGGCGGTCTGATAGACGCCCTTCCAGTCGTCGGCAGTTACGGACGCCGGACTGTAACGAGTCTGTTCAAACTTCGTGAGAAGCTCATACAACGTTGCTTCTGCAGCAGGTTTTGCCTGGCTCCAGCGGGCTACCGATTCACGAAGTGTCTCGTCTCCGCTCCGGGTCAACCCTTTGCGTTTCACATACTGAATCCAACGCTCGGTCTCTGCCACTACCTTCTGTTCAGGGGTGAGCGGTCCACCTGTCCGTAGACGAAGCAGGAAGAATCGCATGGAGAAACGATTTCGCCAGAACATATATGCTACCCACATTACAATAATGGCTCCTGCAGCCCAGATAACAAAAGTCGGGATGGCAGACGATGTCTGCTCAGGTGCAGGGGTCTGCTCTTCCTCTTGTACCGGCTCCTCTTCTGGCTTTTCTTCAGGCTCATCTACAGGCTCTACAGCAGGCTGTTCCGTCAGCAGCGGCATATCAAAGCCCGGCGTTGCTTCAACAGGAATCCAGCCATACTCACCAAAGTAAACCTCTGCCCAAGAGTGTGCATCTGCATTGGTAACGGTGTAGGTTGTCTCAATCTCCGCGCCAGGTTGACGTGGAGCCTGCATGTCCGAATTCAGGGACAGTTGTCCAGGCGCATAACCTTTAACCCACCTTGCAGGAATGCCCTCCGAGCGCGCCATCATCACCAGCGCAGTGGAGAAGTAATCACAGTAGCCTTCCATAATGTCGAACAGGAAACCTTCCACAAAGTCGCTGCTTACTTTTCGAGATAAATCCGGATTGTTCGTGTATTCAAAATTAGTTTGTAAGTAGTTTTGCAGTAATGCCACTTTTTCATACGGAGTATTCGCAGATGCCGTTATCTCGGCTGCCAGATTCGACACACGGTTAGGGAAACGGGATGGTAACTGCAGGTACATATCATCTGCCGGATTACTGTTATACAGATCTTCAAATGACTTCGTACGAAGCTCATCTTCCACAATCACAGGGGCTTCAGATACGATGGTGTACGTCTTGGGATACTGTGGTTGCTGACGGTCTGTCACCACATGCAATTCAGCCTGTTCGGCATTCCACAACATCCGTTCTGTTCTGTCTTCACCATTAATCGAGCTCACTTCAGCGATCGAATAAGCACCAAAGAGAATCGGATAGACATTGTCATTCAGCATCGTTACGTTCTGAGTCACTTGTTTGGTGTTCACATTTCCGGATTCTTGGTTCTCCAGAGGCTGTCCGGCTTCAACATTTTCTGTCGCACCCCGTCCACGGTCATCCCAACCTGTGCCTGTATACTCTGCACGTGTCTCACCGCGCCAGTAACTACGCTCATTGGTGGTGACAGACATAACAGGGGTATAGTCGAAGTTGAACCCTCCACCCAGCTGATTGTCTTCCCTGCTGTATCCCGATTCGGTAGCCGCGGGAATATCAAGGTTTCCGTTACCAGCCTGACTTGTGGAAGTTCCGGTATAGTTACGCCACGCCGTATATGGGTCCGTCAAGGTGGGTGGAATCTCCGGCATATTAACGCTGGCTACAATAATTAAAGAAAAGATAATGGCAATATTGGCCAGGACTTTATAAGGATACCGGATGATTCGTTTCCAACCTTGTGGATACTGTAGCTGATAGTTACGGAAATGCTGACATACGAGCCATCCCATCCCCGCAAACATCACCCACGCGATTTCAATCCAGAGTGGAATCTGGGTGAAAGAATCGAGAATCCCCATCGAAATGATGTTAACACCCAGAAAAACAAGAATGCGACGTGTTGTGGTCACGAGTCGAAGCGCAGCTTCAAGCATCACCCATGCACACAGGGAGAACCAGATGTACGGCGTCATGTGTAATATGAATTGCTCCGCTCGGTCCGTTAAAGAGCCATAAGGGATGTACACCGTATAATCAATCAGCGTTTTATGCAAAATGTAACCAACAACGACCGCCTTGATGATCGCCCGATACATCGTTTTGAAGGGCAGGATGACCTCCAGCACAGTGACTGCTGCAAGTGTCCATAAGACCAGAGAAGTTGTCTCCGTGTACCACGATTCCTGCGTAAAGGAAATCCACTGCATGCCAATCAGGAAAATCCAGAGCAATGACGCTGCATGATACCAGGATCGTTTGCCTGCAACGTTTTCATTTCCTTTTGTACTCATACAGAACCTCCCCCCATCACCGTTGGAAGCTCCTGCAAGTGAGAAACAGTGAATGACCTCGTGCCTCTTCCACGCAACATGGCATTCCACTCGGCACTTCGACGGGATTCACTGGTATCGATCAGAATATGACATGGCGTCATGCCCCGCGTATCGGCCCAGCGCAACAGTTCCATTATTTTTTCATCCTTCTGGGGAGAAATCACGACAAAGTAAGCTCCCTGAGGCAGTTGACGTGCGATTCTTTCCACGCCAGGCAACAGATGGGTATCCTGACCGTTATATTGAATATCCACCAGATGATGCATCATCTTCTGTCGTTCCATCAGGCTTTCACTGGGGGCCATGAAGGATGTCTGGTCTGACAATGTCAACAACCCCATCCCCATTCGTTCCCTGACACCATACTCCAGCAGAGAGGCAGCCGTGGAAACGGCAATTTCGAATGCATCCCCATGTTCATAACTTGATGCCAGCGCATCCAGAACCAGAATGGTTTTAGGCACAGACTCATGTTCAAACTCCTTGGACTTCCAGTTCCCTGTCTTTGCCGTTGCATTCCAGTGAATGCGGGAAAGTCGATCTCCGTATACGTAGTCACGTACACCATTGATCTGAGTGGTCTCTCTCCGTGAGCGGGTTAACGCCGTCTGAGGACCGGATAACCGTGATTTGCGGTCGTAGAGCTGCCAATATGGAATAAATACCGTTCTTGGCAGTACGCGAAACTCACCTTTTGCCTTAAACTTTCCTCGATGTTCAATCAGTCCAAATATGTCCTCGCTGGCACATTCCGTTTCTGAAAAAACATACTTCCCCCGCTCAAGTGGCGGTGTCTGAAAAGACAACTCGCCATTACCTCGCATATTGGGAATCAAACTTTCCTTGAACGACCACGATTCTCCGTTATGCCGATGCAGCATTTCACGTACAACAACATAGGGAAGCGGGAGGAATCCCGGAATCGTCAGACTCAGATGTACTTGAACCTGGTCACCCGCATGCAGCAATTCTTCGTGGTCTGGACCAGAAGATAACCTACGAACTCCTTGAGCACGTCTTACCCCGCTAAATCCAGCAATGGCAAGGTACACACAGAGCAGGGTCACCATCGACAGCAACATAAGGGATGTCTTCCCGCCCTGAAACAAAACATAAGCCAGACAGCACATCCACACCATTGCGATGCTCCATACGCGTGGGTGGCGTAACCCTCTATTGACTGTTCTCAAAAGCGGCTTCATGAACTATTGCCCCATGGAGACGGGCACGCGTACTTGCTGGAGTACGGCATTCAAAACGGCCTCGGAACTCATACTGTCCAGTCTCGATTCGGGGCGAAGCACAATACGATGAGAGATCACATAAGGGGCCATCGTTTTCACATCATCCGGAAGCACATAATCACGTTCCTGCAAGAAAGCAAAGGCTTTTACGGCCATCATGAACGATATGGCTGCCCGTGGGCTGGCACCCAGCAATACAGATGGGTGGGAGCGGGTTTGACGAACAACATCCAGCAAATAGTCCATAACCGGATCACCGATAAAGACCTCTTTAATCTCCTGCTGGATTGCCGAGATCTGGTCCATATGAGTCACGGATTCAAGGCGATCTACAGGCTGACCGAGCTGATGCTGTTTCAATAGGATTTTCTCAATTTCCTTATCGGGATAACCTAGACTTATTTTCAACATAAACCGGTCAAGTTGTGCTTCCGGCAAAGTATACGTGCCTTCAAAATCAATCGGATTCTGAGTTGCACAGAGCATGAATGGATGTGGCAGATCATACGTATCGCCATCAACGGTTACGCTGCGCTCCTCCATAACTTCGAGCAGAGCCGATTGGGTTTTTGTTGTGGCCCGGTTAATCTCATCAGCTAGCAAAATGTTGGTCATCACAGGACCTGGCCGGAAATAAAAACGCTCATCCTTCGGATGGAACACAGATACGCCCGTAATATCACTAGGTAAAATATCAGGATTACATTGAATACGCCGGTACTCACCACGCATGGATTTCGATAATGCCTTGATTAATTGCGTTTTGCCAGTTCCCGGTACGTCTTCAATCAGAACGTGCCCGCCTGCAAGCAAAGCTGTAAGTAAAAGTTGAATTTCAAAGGATTTCCCCATAATACAGGATTCCAGATTTGAACGAACTGCGGATATGATTTGGATCGACTCTTTGCGCACAGGCATGTGGTCTAACCTCCTAAAAAAGCATACAGATTTCCTTTTATTGTACATGATCCAGAGTCACGAGTACACTCGAAGGAACTCATAATTTGTTTCCAGCCCGTCAGATTCACCGCAGTTCACGCATGAATACGACAAAAAAGGCCCGGATAAAAGTTATCCGAAGCCTTTGCTGAATCGCAATATGTTCAAGGAGATTTCTCATTCTATGTTAGCCTTTTGGTCTAACGACCAATGCCGCGAGAAAAGAAAAGATGATCGCTGACGAAATCCCCGCCGCAGTCAGATCGAAAATCCCTGTAATCACACCTAGCCATCCCTCTTTTTCCAGCTCCGTCAATGCCCCGTGCACCAAGGAATTACCGAAACTTGTGATGGGGATGGTAGCACCCGCACCTGCAAATTTAACCAAGGGGTCATACACGCCAAATGCATCCGCAAGCGCACCTGTCACAACAAGTGTACTCATGGTATGAGCTGGCGTCAGTTTAACCCCATCCATTAGAAGCTGTCCGACAACACAGATCAAACCGCCAACGATAAATGCCCACAAGAACTGCATTACCTTTATCCCTCCTTTTCAATAGCTACGGCATGTGCAATACAAGGAATACTTTCACCCTGCTGGTACGAAATCGGAGATAACAGCGCACCCGTAGCAACGACGAGCACCCGTTTAAGATCACCCTTCTGCATCCGGTTCAAAATGTGACCATAGGTGACGGTGGCAGAACATCCACAGCCACTTCCCCCGGCAACAACATAAGGCTGTTTCTCCCGATCATAGATCATCAGGCCACAGTCATTAAAAACCGTCTGTTCCATGGGAATGCCTTCTTTTTGCAAAAGCTCTTTCGTAATTGGCAGACCGACGGAAGCCAGATCCCCAGTCACAATGAGATCATAATAGCCGGGTTCCAATCCCGTATCCCTGAAATGAGAGATTATAGTGTCGGCTGCTGCTGGCGCCATGGCTGAACCCATATTAAAGGGATCTTTGATGCCCAAATCCATAATGCGTCCAATAGTGGCTTTGGTAACAACGGGACCATCACCAGTACGGGAGACCACACCACACCCTGATCCTGTGACGGTATATTGCGCATAAGGCGGCTTCTGGGAGCCATACTCCGTCGGATACCGAAATTGTTTTTCAACCGTACAGTTGTGGCTCACCGTTCCTGCAAGGACATAATCTCCAGCTCCGGAGTCAACAATCATGGACGCTAAAGCTAACGTTTCCATGGAAGTAGAACAGGCTCCAAAGACACCTAGGTAAGGCACACCCAGTTTTCGCGCTGAAAAGGAACTACTGATAATCTGGTTCATCAGATCTCCACCAACAAAAAATTGAAGCTCTTCCTTGGTGATATTTGCATTTACCAAAGCCAGTTGGGAGGCCTGTTCGAGCAGTTTGCGTTCTCCCTTTTCCCACGTTTTCTCGCCGATCTCGAGGTTGTCGTAGACATAATCGAAATCAGATGACAGTGGACCCTCGCCTTCTTCTGGTCCTACAACTGCGGCTTTACCAATGATCCGCGGACGATTCTCAAACTGCCATGTCTGGCGACCCAATCGCTTCACAGGTGCCCACCTCCAAATCCCAAAAAGGCGTAAACAATCCCTACGACAAATGCTGCCACGACACCAAACACGATAACGGAACCAGCAAGTTTAAACATGTTGGCCCCTACACCGAGCACCAGTCCTTCAGCACGATGTTCCAGTGCAGCAGAACACATGGAATTGGCAAAGCCGGTAACCGGCACAGCCGTTCCTGCTCCTGCCCATTGAGCCATTTTATCGTAAACGCCGAGACACGTTAGAATAACCGATATGAGAATCATGACCGCCACCGTAGGACTGGAAGCTTCCTTCGATGTCATGTCGAAACCGGCCATAAAAGCCTCTTGAATGGCCTGTCCAATCAAACAGACGGTACCCCCAACCAGAAATGCTTTGAGGCAATTTTTCAGGATTGGACGAGGCGGCTCATGTCTTTTTGCGACTTTTTTGTACTCCTTTTCATCCATGGACAGGGACGACGATTTTTTTTCGCTTCCGGATGCAGATTGAGCTGGCAAGATACAAGACCTCCTCTATGTGAAATGGTTCAAAGCTACGGCTGAATGCCAATGTGTGTAATCCTATATTCATTGTTTGTTAATAATCGGAAGGTTATGTATCCGGCGACAGACAGCATATGTTTCCAACAAGATCATGTTGTGGAAGCAAGATGGGAATACGCCGGTTCTGAGGACTTTTAGATACGCTCTATAAATAAAGAAGAACAATCACGAGCAAGATAAAAAGAACGATAAACAGTACTTTTTCCGTGCCCTCTTCTGGAGGCTTCATTGGATATTTAGCTCCTTTCTGTAAACAGACCAACAAATATTGAACAAAAAGAACATCACAAAATGATGACATCTCCTCCATATATTCATATTCATTGAAGTGGCATCAGGACTACGACTACAGCGGATAGAGTCATGAAACTTGGACACGGTAAGCGCCCAAAACATGCCTTAAATACGTGACATAAACATGGACAATCACTTGCGCAAGGTTCATACTGTAATGTGACCAGTGGTTAAATAACAAGTCCTCAGCATCTTAAAGTGCATGTTCAAAAAGATAAAAGACTTTTTGAACTACATCTTAAAGGACAACAGGCGGGTAGCCGTTCTACTGTGACCTGATTTACATACCAACAGAGGAGTTGTTGACACATGAATGAAAAAACGATGGATATGTTTCGTACGTTGACGGAATTTCCTTCCGCATCCGGTTTTGAACGTGAGCTTCGTGGCTGGATGAAAGATAAGCTTTCCGCTTATACCGATGAGTTCGTCCAAGATCGCCTGGGGAGTCTATTTGGTGTATTACGCGGGGAGGAATCCGGTCCCAAAGTTATGGTAGCCGGACACTTTGACGAAGTAGGTTTCATGACTACTGGCATTACGGAAACAGGTATGATCAAGTTCCGTCCACTGGGTGGATGGTGGAGTCAGGCTGTACTGTCTCAACGATTGGAAATCATCACACCTGATCGTCGGATTACCGGAGTTGTAGGTTCTACACCTACACACTTGCTGGACGAGTCCCAGCGGAACAAACCTGTGGATCTGAATTCCATGTATCTCGATATTGGAGCAGACAACCGTGCGGAAGCAGAATCCTGGGGCATTCATCCAGGGATGCAGATCGTACCGATCTGTGAATTCACACCTATGGCCAATCCTAAGAAAATTATGGCTAAAGCGTGGGATAATCGTTACGGCGTAGGACTTGCACTTGAACTGGTTGAAGCGCTGCACAAGGAAAAACTGCCTAACACGCTTTATGCTGGTGCAACGGTTCAGGAAGAACTGGGGCTTCGCGGTGCACGTACGGCGGCCAATCTGATTCAACCTGATATCTTCTTTGCACTTGACTGTAGCGCGGCGAATGATATGACAGGTGACAAACAGTCATTTGGACATATCGGAGAAGGCGCATTGCTTCGTATTTTTGACCCGGGCATGTTCACCCATCGCGGAATGGTGGAATATGTTCAAGATACGGCTTCATCCAATCAGATCAAAATGCAGTATTTCATCTCACCAGGCGGTACCGATGCAGGTCAAGTTCACCTGAGTGGCATTGGTGTGCCCTCAACAGTGATCGGTATCTGCGCACGTTATATCCATACCTCTTCTTCCATCATTCATACAGACGACTACGATGCAGCCAAAGAACTGATCGTGAAGCTGGTCAAAGGTCTTGATCGGACAACGATGAATACCATAATTAATAACGCGTAACAGTTGACAAGAGACCTCCTAACTATATCGGGAGGTCTCTTTTTTTATATCCACAACTATATCAGTTGGACACATTTACACTTGAACGCAGAGGCCAGAAATAACCTGAAGAAGCGGAGCTAAAACCTTTCTGCAAGAAAGCTGCTTCGGAAGCATATACTTCGCCTTTATTCGGTGATTGAAAGGTTATTCTGTCATTCGGAGTGGCAAGTGTAAATATTTTTTAGTTCAACATACGTAGATTAATAGGCCGAACATTATAGGGAATTACACATAAGATGTAATAACGGTAGATGAATTAAACACCAAGCAGCGGGGGACCTGTTATGGCAGTGAGAAGGAATGGAAAATCGAATAAAGGTACCAAAAAAACAAATGCCGCAAACACCCTTCTCAATGGCAACCTTAAAGGAAGAAATCTGGAACTTATCGTTGCAGCATTACTAGTAAGTGGGAAGTTAAGAGTGGATGCGGTCACGTTGTTTCGAGAAGCTACACTGGTCGTTGAACTGGTTGGGCAGTATAAAACATTACAAAATATTACACCATCGAATCAAGACAAACTGGTGCAATTCCTCGATGAAATCGGTGGCGATATGACGTTGAATGACGTTATACGGGCTTTCCAACAGAGAATCAATTCCTAAACGCCAAGAAATGAGGTTGAAGTGATGTCTGACTTTGACGGAAATGGGTTCGCTGAGCTACTGATCATTGTCATTCTTGTTGTTTTATTTGTATTTGGTTCTTCCGATATTGACGACCTGACTGATTCTCCTTCTCAATCCTGAATTGGCTAGGTTATTACGATCCATTCATTATGAAATGCATATCTGTAAACGCCAGCCCACAATATGCGGGCTGGCGTTTTTGGATGGCTATAGAAATAGCGGTGAGAATGCAATCCAGGCCAAAATAAGAGTAAGCACAATGCAGACATTCTCTACAACGGCCCCACGCTTGGTCCCTGTACTCATCAGATTCACCCGTATGCGCCACTTGAGTGGTGGTAACGGACGAATACCTCGATTGGTGAGTGAATCGGCCAACAGATGCATCGCATATGCAGTTCCTCCCGCTACCCAGATCTCCGGTCCCTGCTGCTGGGTCGTGCTGTACAACAAGCCCGCCCATATTGCGGTTCCGTACAGGGTATGTGTCAGTCCCCTATGAGTCAGTGTGGTGCAGAGCATTAACAAACTGCCTGCAATCAAGTTCCACGGTGCGAACGCGTGACCATAAAAGACCAGTCCGAGTCCAATCGCAAACATCAACACTTTGCGAAGCGAACGTGAAGGCAGGAATGACACAAGCGCAATGAGGATCGCAAGCAACAGGTTCCATGGTTTGGCATGAACATAGAAGTACACAAATACAGCTGTGGGCAACAGAATCGTCTGTAACAACCTGATCAGACTGTTAGGCAAGGCTCTGGATACCAGCAGCGAATTTGGCTCATCAATGTCAGGCAATAACGAACCAATCAGTGCAACCGTAACTGCCGGCGCTGTCACCGGCATACCGGCCAACTGCAGAACAGAAAGCGACACACCTGTCCCGATAATAAGGTGGGATCTTCCCATCATGATGCAAAAACGTCCTTTCAAAGAAATCGGGAACAATAAGGCCCAGTTCCGATTTTACAACGAAAACAAAATAAGAACAATAGTTCGCATTTCTTATTTGTATGAAAATAAATATAACTTTCTGTGATGGGGCGCACATTATTATATTTATGACTCTTCTATCTTTATTAGTGAATTAAATCACATAAATTGTCGTCAACTACTTGTATAATTTCAAATATAAACCACTAAAATTGTTGGTAATGTACAGCGTCTATCCAAGGAGGCATACACACATGAACGGAAAAAAAGAGAAACTCGTTATCATAGGTAACGGAATGGCAGGAATCAGTACTGTAGAACAAATTTTAAAATTAACATCGCGATTTGATATTACTGTTTTTGGCACAGAGCCCTACCCTAACTACAACCGCATTATGTTGTCTTATGTACTGGAAGGAAGCAAAACACTGGATGACATCGTACTGAACGACCTTCACTGGTATGAAGATTACGGCATTACGCTGCACACAGGCACAACGGTTACACGAATCGATGCCGAGACACACGAAGTTGTGACTGAAGAAGGAACTCGCGTTCCTTATGACAAAATTATCATTGCAACAGGCTCCAACTCCTTCATTCTCCCCGTTCCGGGACATGACAAAGAGGGTGTTGTCGGTTTCCGCGATATCGCCGATTGTAATGTGATGCTCGACGCTGCCAAACAGTACAAAAGAGCGGCCGTTATCGGGGGCGGACTGCTGGGTCTTGAAGCTGCCAAAGGGTTGGTACAACTTGGCATGGAAGTTACCGTAGTACACTTGATGCAGGATCTGATGGAGCGTCAGCTTGATCCACAAGCTTCAGCCATGTTGAAGGCAGAACTCGAACGTCAGGGTATCCGGTTCAAGATGGGTGCGCAGACTTCCGAACTGCTGGGCGGCGAACGCGTTGAAGGAATACGTTTTGCAGATGATACGGTTCTGAATGTTGATTTTGTGGTCATGGCTGTAGGCATTAAACCCAATACGACTGTAGCCCGCGAAAGCGGTATGGAAGTGAACCGGGGTATTGTCGTGAATGACTATATGCAGACTTCACTTGAGAATGTGTATTCGGTCGGAGAATGTACAGAGCACCGCGGGGTATGTTACGGCCTCGTTGCCCCATTGTTCGAACAAGGAATGATTCTGGCGAAACATATCTGCGGGGTTGAAACGGCTCCTTATGAAGGTTCCGTAGTATCTACGAAATTGAAAATTTCGGGTGTAGACGTCTTTTCAACTGGTGAATTCATCGACAGTCCGGAACACACCGTCATTTCGCACAAAGATGACTGGAAACGGACTTACAAAAAAATTCTGCTTCGTGATAATAAAATGGTCGGCGCCGTTCTCTTCGGTGACATTACGGATTCTGCCGAATTGCAGAAACTGATCAAACAACAGACCGAAATGACCGAGGAATTGTACGGTTCACTCATGGGTACAGGCTGCGGCGGTCATAAGAAAGCAACTTCTGTTGAAACGATGCCCGAGGACGAGATCGTCTGTGGATGTAACGGGGTCACCAAAGGAACTATTGTTGATGTAATTACAAACCAGGGCCTTACCACTGTAGATGAAATCAAAGCCTGTACCGGTGCAACACGCTCTTGCGGTGGATGTAAACCGGTTGTGGAACAGATTCTGCAATATGTGCTGGGAGACGGCTTCAGCAGTGGAGCCAAACAGGGAATATGCGGATGTACTTCCATGGGACGGGATGAGATTGTAGCTGAGATTCGTGCAAAAGGATTACAAACGACCAAAGAGGTCATGAATGTACTGGGTTGGAGTCAACCTGAAGGTTGTTCCAAATGTCGTCCGGCGATCAACTACTACCTTGGCATGATTGCACCAGACACACACGAAGATGAGAAAGAATCCCGTTTTGTTAACGAACGTATGAACGCGAATATTCAAAAGGATGGAACGTATACGGTTGTACCTCGGATGTACGGCGGGGTGACTACACCAGCGGACCTCAAACGCATCGCTGACGTTTCAGTCAAATATGATGTGAAAGCAGTCAAAGTTACCGGCGGTCAGCGTCTTGACTTGATTGGTGTCAAAAAAGAAGACCTGACTAAAGTCTGGGCTGAACTGGATATGCCTTCAGGTTATGCATACGCCAAATCGCTGCGCACGGTCAAAACATGTGTCGGCTCCCAATTCTGCCGATTCGGTACACAGGATTCCATGGCTATGGGTGCTCGCATTGAACGTAAATTCGAACGTCTGGATCTGCCTGCCAAGTTCAAATACGCTGTCAATGGCTGTCCACGGAACTGTGCAGAGGCATGTACAAAAGATATCGGTATCGTTGGTAACGACGGCGGCTGGGAAATCTTCATCGGTGGTAACGGCGGTATTAAAGCAAGACTTGCTGATTCCCTGTGCAAAGTGAAAACAGATGAAGAGTTGATTGAACTGTGCGGAGCCATCATGCAATATTACCGCGAAACAGGTAACTATCTGGAGCGGACTTCCGAGTGGGTGGAACGTATGGGTCTGGAGCATATTCGTTCGGTTGTCGTGGATAATCTTGAGGAACGCAAAGCGTTGATGCAACGGATTGAATTCGCACTTGAGCATGTGGAAGAACCTTGGCAAAAAGCGATTCGCAATGAGGAAGGCCAAAGCAAAATGTTCCACGGCATCGAAGTATCGGCTCGTCCATAAGTAAGCTCGCAAGATTAATACTGCCGGAATGTTAAATATAGATAAGGAGTGGTTTTAGATGACGACAAAACAATCAGGCACCTACTTCCCTGCCGGAGTAGTTGAAGAATTCCTGCCACGAATCGGAAGAGTAGTTGAGATTAAGGACCATCAGCTTGCTGTCTTTCGTGCATCGGATGGCACCATCTTCGCTGCGGATAATCACAATCCCCACCCTAAGGGTGGACCGCTGGCTGAAGGCATCGTGTCCGGGCATTATCTGTACGATCCGCTGTATGATTGGAAAATTGACCTGACTACCGGTCTTGTGCAAGCACCAGACAATGGTCAAGTACAGATGTATCCGGTGAAGGTAGAGAACGGCCAGGTCTGGATCGAAATATAGCTCCATTGAAACGTTCAAAGATTGATGCAAAATAATGGGGGAAACCGTGATGTATACACCAAGTGTTGAGGGAATTATTGAAGCTGCGGTTAAAAAACGGGATCAAATGAACGCAAGCCTGCCACGTTATATGGTTGCTGCCTTGATGGCTGGTGCCTATGTAGGGCTTGGCATCGTTCTGATCTTCAGTATTGGTGCTCCGCTTCTTGCGGCACAGTCACCACTGCAAACCATGTTGATGGGCATGTCCTTCGGACTCGCCCTCACGCTGGTCATCTTTGCCGGATCGGAACTGTTCACAGGTAACAATATGTTCTTTACCATGAGTACACTGGCAGGCCGGACCACAGTTAAAGATACACTGAAAAACTGGGGACTCGTCTTCCTCGGCAATTTGCTAGGTGCGATCCTGCTCAGCCTGCTTATTGTAGGCAGCGGCCTGTTCAAAACGGCTGCGCCCGAACATCTGTTATTCGTCGCTTCTGCCAAAAAGATGGCCGCTCCCGTATCGGAGTTGTTCTTCCGCGGCATTCTCTGTAACTGGCTCGTCTGTCTGGCGATCTGGATGGCTGCTCGCACAAAAGAGGATATCGCCAAAATTGCTCTTATCTGGTGGTGTCTGTACGCCTTTATTGCAAGTGGGTATGAGCACAGTGTTGCCAATATGACTTTGCTGTCCTTGTCCTGGCTGTTGCCAAACCACCCGGATACCATTACTCTGGCAGGCTGGTTTCATAACATGATCCCGGTGACGCTTGGTAATATCATCGGCGGTGCCCTCTTTGTCGGAATGGCTTACTGGTATACTTCATCAGTACGCAAAAAAGCGTAACTCTTAATCCAACTGCATTTCCGTACGATAGATAGCAGAACATTTACACAACTAAAGCCACGATGGATGCCGAACTCACGTTCAGTCATACATGGTGGCTTTTTGGCTTCGTTTTACATTCAATGTATACATCGTTAATCCCAGGTTAATATAACTAGAGTATAGTCAGTGTAGGCGACTACTCAAAATTACAAAGGATGATCTCTACTATGGGAATTCATACGTACTTCCGATCATTGAATGATCTTGAACGCATTATTCGAACCCCTGGCAAATTCAAGTTCGAAGAACATTGTGTATCCGCCCATTCCTGGAAAGTAGTTCAGTACGCCAAAACCTTGGCCGATATTGAAGAGCAGCAAGGCGTGAACATAGATTGGAAGAAGCTATACGAGATCACCAGCAGCCATGATTATGGCGAAATCTTCATCGGTGATATCAAAACGCCAGTCAAGCATTCTTCACTCGAACTTCGTTCCATGCTTCAGCAAGTGGAAGAAGGTATGGTTGAACATTTTATTAACGAAAATATCCCGGAAGAGTTCAAAGAAATTTTCCGCAGACAGCTCCGAGAAGGCAAAGATCAATCTGTCGAAGGACTAATTCTGGAAGTCGCAGACAAGATGGATCAAGTGTACGAAGCCTTTGCCGAACTGCAACGGGGTAATACGGAGAAAGAATTTATCGTCATGTACCGTTACGCACTCGTCAAGATCAAAAACATCGATCTCCACTGTGTCCGCTATTTCCTCAATCACATCCTGCCTGATATCATCGAAGAAGGTATTCGATCCCCGTTCGATATTCGCAAAATAACCGAAGAAGCTTTACTGCAATAAATTAGCTCAAGCCATCTGGATTCCCATTATCCATGGACAGGGCTTTTTTTCGTTCCAGTGACTGTTGGCGATACTCGCTTGGATATAGGCCTGTTTTGTTTTTGAAAATCCGGCTGAAATAGTGGGAATCACTATACCCTACCGCTCCACCAATGGTCTTGATATCCATATTCTCGTGCGTGACGAGCATACGCTTTGCTTCATTAATCCGCAAACCTGTCATATATTTCAGCGGAGTCTCACCCGTCACTTTTTTAAAACACTTTCCCAGATAGTCCACACTAAAATGCATCTGTCCCGCCATGTCCTGGAGTGTAATCTCATGCATGTAATTCTGCTTCAAATACAACTTAACGGCCTCTGCGATATCCTCCGGCTTCACCTGCTCGTCCAGCACGGCACTGACGTGGGCAAGTGAATCCACAGCGCTCCCAAGCTTCAATTCCATCGCATCCAGCAGTGTCCGAAGCTGTTCTTCCGATAATGGTTTGAGCAGATAATCCTCCACCTTGTAACTGATTGCCTGCCGTGCATATTCGAATTCATGATAACCACTCAGAATGACAATTTTCACATGCGGATAGGCAAAATACAGATGTTTGGCGAGTTCCAATCCATTCATTACCGGCATCTGTATATCAGTTACAACCAGATCAGGTACGGAATGTTCAATGAGCTGTAACGCTTCCTGACCGTTCCGCGCTTCACCAATCACCTCGAACCGGGTGTCCAGCTCTCTGAATTTGCGCGAGACATTCCTGCGAATCAGGGCTTCATCTTCCACAATAATCGTTCTGTATTTGATTGTCATGGTTCAGTCATGCTCCTTTCGAATGGAACCACCTATGGTAATCTGGACACCGCCGGAAGGCTTGTTCGTAATCTGCATGTGGGCTGCCGTGCCATACCATAATTTCAATCGGACCCATATATTCTTGAGTCCCATGCCGTTAATTTCAAGGTCAGGCATACGCTCCCACTCCTGTGACTGTTCGATGTAATGCATGATCTTGGCAAGTGCTTCGGGTTCCATGCCAGGCCCGTTGTCTTCCACATGGATCTGCCAGGTCTTCTGTACCGCATCCATATCTCCAGTAATATTCAGTCTCCATGGAGGGGTATCACCCAGTCCATATTTCATGGCATTTTCGAGTAATGGTTGTACCATCAGCATAGGAACCTGGATATACTTCATCTCATCCGAAATATGGAACTCGTAGTGTAGATCATCCTCAAACCTAATCTTCATACACTCCAGATATCGCTCACAATAATCCAATTCTTGAGACAGGGGAACCCCATTCTTTCCCGGAGTAGAAATATAACGCAGCATAGACGCAATATTGGTGCAGAACGCGACAATCTGCTCATTCATGCCTTCTTCCGCCATGATGCTAATATTTGTGATGTTGTTATAGAGAAAATGCGGGTTCATCTGGGATTGGAGTGCCAGTAATCTCGCTTCTGTCTCCTGAGATTTCATCGCCAGCCTGTCCTGAAACGATTGCACAAGCTGTTGATTCAGCCGGATAAACGTATCATTCAGCTCATCCATCTCCCGAATAGAACCGGGATGCTCCAGCTTGAACAATTGACCGGAATCCTGACCCGATACCAGATCATTCTCACCCGTTTTCTGAATAATACGCTGCAAACGATGTAGCGGCAAAGTAACCCGTTTGGAGATGAGATACGAGAGAACCAGAATCAACATGAGAGTAGCTAACGTGGCACCGATAAACATCACAGCCATCCGGTTGAGACTCGCGAAAAGGGACTGCTTGGACTGCATGACAACAACGGTCCATCCCGTCTCCTGAGACGTCATGTACGTCATCATTTGTTTGGAATGATTCAAAGGATCGGTGATCTCCTGCATCGTATCAGGCGGAAATGAAAGATTTTGAATCAAGTCCACATCATCGAAATGGCCTGCTTGAGAAGCACCGGCATCCGAAGAAAGTGGATACAACCGTGTATTTTGTTCATCCACTACATAGATCCGGAGATCGTTGTTATTCGCCTGCAATTCATTCAAATGCTGGAACAGGGTTCCGGCATCCTGCAAAATCTCAACGACGCCTTGACTGACATAATTACCATCTTTGTATACACGGGTAAGCGAAATGTAGGGTTGTTCTGATTTCCCCTCCCCTGTTGGCATGGGCAAAGCTCCTCCCTCTAACAGACGGATCACTCGCCAGCCACTCCGCTCCCAGGTTTCCTTGTACCACGGTCGCTGAGTCAGATCTACAGACAGTTGCCCGTTGAATGCACCCGCTCCCAGCATCTTGCCGTTCACATCATAGATATTGGCCTGCTTGGCTGTATTGGAGCTGCTGATAATTGCCAGAATGACATCAATTAGTGTGGTTGTATCCTTATACAATGCCGGATCACTCGTCATTGTCTGCTCGCTATCCTCCGCTGGTGCCAAGTAGTGACTGAAGTGTTCTTTGACCAGATTGGAGTACACGATATTCATGGAGAAGTTGTTCATTTTCACCACTTCCTGATCCAGATTACTAACGATTGATACCCCCAGTTGTCTCTGTTGTTCTTCACTTCGCTGACGAATGTCACTTGCGAGAAAAACATATAGAAGCCCCGCCACAATCAGCGAAAAGATAATAAATACCGCAGAGTAATAGGCAAACAGACTTTGCTGAAGCGTTCCAAATCGATACCGCAATCCCCATACACCTCGTCCTATGATGATATCAGTCACACCATTCGAAAATGTCCACCCAACAGAACGCTTTTGTCTATTGAGCACATCCCTTGTTCACAGTAAAGTTATCCACATAAGAATACGCTTACATTAAGCGTTTCGGCAAGTGACAATTTTCTTTATATTTCGGGAGGTTCAATGATGAGAAAACGATTTCTATTTTCGCTTGCAAGTGTGCTCCTGCTCTCCACCCTGCTGCTTGCCGGGTGCAACTCAGGTAAAAGTACGGAAGGTTCGGGTAAGGTGACACTCACGTTTGGAACAAGCCAATCCGGTATTCCGCGTACAGGCATCATGCAGACGATGGCCAAGGAATATGAGCAGGAGACCGGTGTCAAAATTGACTTCCAAGTCGTCCCTGACGCACAGTGGCGTGACCTGATCAAGGTGAAGCTGGCCTCTGGTGAAGCACCTGACATTTTCAATGTCGATGTGGACCCACTGAGCATGCCGGCTAACGTAAGACCGGAGGAAAATGCCATTGACCTGACCAATGAGGAATTCACAGGTCGGATGTCTGAAGAGATTTTGCCAACCGTCAGTCACAATGACAAGGTGTACGGGGTTTCTTTTGCGCCAACGAAAATCTGGTATGTGTACTATAACAAACGTATCTTCCAGGAGCTCGGCATAGAGCCTCCTACATCCTATGCCGAATTCAAAGCGATCAGCCAGAAAATTAAGGATAAAGACATTATTCCGTTCTATCAAGCACCTGCCAGCGGGTGGTATCAGGTTCTGCCTTTGTTCGAAACAGGGCCTAACTATGAGCAAACAACAGCGGGAACGTACGAGAAGCTGAACAATAATGAGATGAAAGTCGCAGATATGACGCAACTCAAGACGGTCATTGAACAGTTGAAAGAATTTGCGGATCTCGGTTATTTCGGCAAAGACTTCTTGTCCAATACGGTAGAAGCGGGAATTGAAGCGTTTGGTCAGGAGAAAGCAGCGATGTTGCTGCGGGTTCCAGGGACGGAAAAGGAAGTCTCCGAAGCGTATCCGGCAATGAAAGACAATATGGGGTTCTTCGTCATGCCGTGGGGAGATAATCAGACGATTGGTGTGAATCCCGGCGGTTCAGCTGCCATGTTTGGTAACAAAAACAGTAAACATCCCGAAGAAGTGCTGAAATTCTTCCGCTGGATTACTGAGCATGATCATCTGCAACGTGTGTTCGACGAAGGTGAAGGTAATCTGACGATCTGCTGGCCGGAAATCGAACCAAAGCTGACACAGGACTATATTGATTATGAGAAAAAACATGAAAAAGGTACGGTCATGCAGGCCGCTGTGAAATATATTGATCCACAATGGATGGATATTGGTAAAGACTTGTCGGGCATGTTCGCTGGAGCCATGACACCGGATCAGATTCTGCAAAACATTGATAAACGCCGTGCTGAACAAGCCAAAGTGCTTAAAGATGAGAAGTGGCAGTAATAGCGCATATTGTAGATAAACATAAATGCTGAACAGCGTTACATGCAGCGGGCATTTGCCCGCTCATGTATTTTGTTTTGGCAGGAAGGAAAGGTGTTACCGGTTATGAATGCAAACAAAATCTATCCCTGGTACTTCTCATCTGGAGCGATTGTATTATATCTGTTGTTCATCGTTGCTCCCGCCCTGCTGGGCATCTATTATTCCTTCACCGACTGGAACAGTTATAGTTCGGAGAAGAACTTTATCGGTCTGGAGCATTTCCGTACCATATTGGCGGGTGATCCGACCTATCTTCTTTTTATCAAAAACACAGTCCTGTTCACCCTCGTGACATCCATCGCCAAGACCGTTCTGGGCTTATTTCTGGCTCTACTCCTAGTTAGCGGTGTAAAGGCCGCCAATCTGCACCGGATGATCATTTTCTCCCCGCAGGTGCTGTCGTTCCTGATTGTTGGGCTTGTGTTCAAAAGTCTGCTTGACCCCAACAACGGGTTCGTTAACGTAACCCTGCGTTCATTAGGGCTGGATGTTCTCGCCCAAAACTGGCTGGGTTCCCTAACCTGGGCCATGCCATCCATCATGGCAGTGGACACGTGGAAAGGCATGGGGTACATCATGGTGCTGTTCATCGCCGGACTGCTCGCCATCCCCCGGGATTATTACGAGGCAGCGTCCATTGACGGCGCCGGGTTTGGGCAAAAGCTGTTCCGGATCACGATTCCGATGCTGATGCCTACGATTACCATTGCCACGGTGCTCAATATTACGTATGGGCTGAGAGTATTCGATGCCGTATACGTGTTAACCAACGGTGGCCCCGGTAACGCAACAGATGTGATTAACACGGCGGTCTATTCCTCTTTTGCCAAAGGGTATTGGGGACTCGGAAGTGCGCTATCTACCATTCTGTTTGTCATCATGGCGATCATCTCCTTTTTCATCATTCGTTTGATGAACCGAAAGGTGGAATACTGACATGCAATTGAGAAAAAGATTGGCTTCCATCGGGTTAAATGCTCTCGCCTGGCTGCTCAGCCTGGTGGTCTTGATCCCTTTTGTCGTCATTGTACTGAATTCATTCAAGTCGGATGCTGAGGCCAAAGTGCTGAAGCTGACGCTGCCCGAGAAGTTTATCTTCGAAAATTACAAAATTGTCTATGAACAGGGACATTTGGGCGGTTCCTTTTTCAACAGTCTGCTGCATTCCGGGGCTTCTTCTCTGCTATTGGTGTTTGTTGTGGCCTTCTCTGCCTTCACTTTATCTCGTAACCATTCGAGGCTCAGCAAGTTTCTGTACTTCTTCCTGATTCTAGGTATCACACTGCCGCTCAACTACATTCCACTGATGGAAGTCATGAAGTCCATGGGTATGATCAATTCACATGTCGGCATGATTCTGCTCTACACGGCCATGGGGATTCCGATCTCACTGTTCATTACGTATGCGTTTGTGTCTAACATCCCGAAGGAGCTGGATGAAGCCGCGATCATGGACGGATGTAATGGGATCAAGCTGTTCCTGAGAATCATTGTACCTTTGTTAACCTCGGTGCTGGTAACGGTATTTGTTCTTAATTTCCTGAGTGTCTGGAATGAGTTTACTGCCCCACTCTATATGCTGAATACAGTGGAGATGTGGCCGATGACGCTGGCTGTATATAACTTCTTTGGACAATTCAGTGCCCAGTGGAATCTGGTCAGTGCCGATATCGTGCTCACGTCATTGCCTGTGTTGATTGTGTTCCTCATTGGGCAAAAGTATATTGTAGGAGGACTAACTTCAGGGGCGGTTAAAGGGTAAGCTCCACCGACAATCCAAATACACAAACGCATCTTGTCTAAGTACATCTGCTGACTCCTCAGCACAAAAGCCCTTGTCTGCTCATCGTGTGAACAACTTCTTCGTACAGAAGAAGTATCACACGCTGCTGCGGACAAGGGCTTACGCTGTTGGATTCGAATTAATCGTGCGCCAAACCGCCAACATCGGATGGAGCCGTTATATCTGGGCTCTGCTCCAAAGATTTGATCATTTTCAAACGGGATGTGATTATTGCGATCAGAATAACAAACAGACCCGCGATGATAAACAGAAAGGCAATACCTCTGCCTGGCCCAGTTCCAATAATTTGACCAACAGAAGAAGCCAGTGCTCCCCCCTCCATCAACAGCGGATTAAACACATGGTCGGCCAGAAATCCAGCCAAACTGTATGCAATAATAAACCCGAGTTGTGACAGAATACCAATGATTCCCCATACCCTGCCCTGCTTTTCGTTGGCGATATTGTTTCGCACCAGCACATCTGCGCTCATATTGACAAACGGCAGCGATGACAGGAACAGAAAACCTGCGAAGATAATAAAATAAATGTTGGTGGATATCCCCAGAAGCGAAAAGGACAAACCGCACAAAATCAGACCCATCACAAGCACACTTGCGTATCTCTTTGTTATTGTAAATATGCCGATGCACAAGCTGCTAATGAGCATGCCGATGGCACTTACAGACTGAAACGTTCCAAGTGTCTTTGCATCCGTGAATGACAGAAGCATCGGACCAATGAGTGTCTCCAGGAATCCCAGATAAAAGGTGACAAGTGAAATAATCACCACCAGCAACAGTACTCCCTTGTTGGTTACAACTTCTCTCCAGCCCTCTTGAATATCGGTGATCCAGTTTTTGCCTTCTCGATCCTCTCGCTCCACCTTCATGCTCTTCCGAATAACCAGCACAGCCAGAATGGCAACCAGGAATGTCAGAATATTAATGACCAGAATGACTTCAATGGTTGTTATACTAAGCAGAATGCCCGCAATGATGGGTGAAAACAGAAACTTCGAGGATTCAGCCAGTTGTACAAGACCGCTTCCTTTTGAGAATTGATCCTTATCCAGCAGGTCCGTAGCAGAGGCCTTGTATGCCGGGCTCTGCAACGCGGAAAACACTGAACTAAAGGCCACTCCCACATAGATATGCCATAATTGGATATCACCTGTGAGCATAATCGACAGAATGAAAATCAAACCGGCTGCCGACCCCAGGTCGCCGATAATCATCATCGTTCGACGGTCGAATCGGTCGGCCAGTACACCTCCAATAGGTCGAAGCAGGATATTCGGCAAAAACGTGAATAAGGTAATCAATGCAACACTTGTTGCTGTATTCGTTTTTTCGAAGGCATACACCCCCAGGGAGAAGGCTGTAAGTCCAATCCCAATCATGGAGATGAGCTGACCGAACCATACTACCAGAAACTTTCTAAATGATTTTTGAACGGTATGTTCCATGGATGATACTCCTTTCTCGGCTAACCTTGATTCGGAAAATAAAGACGAGTGACGTAGGCGAAGCTTCCTTTTTCTGCTCCCAGCACACGTTCCATAATATGCGTGAATGCTTCAACCTTTTTTTGGAGTTCTTCCTCCTCCCATTGAAAGATGCCTCGATCCAGCAAAAATTGTGACGATACGAGCAGGAATTCGATGGATTCCTTTGGGTTAGGTGTATGAAATACCCCCTCCTGAATGCCCTGCTCTACCACCTCGGCCAAGATGGGACTTAATCGAATTACCGTCTCTACAAGACTCTTTTGGTGCATTTCCACATTATGAACACTGTGCAATTGCTCGATGAGATCATGTTTTCTGCCGTCTGGCTGATTCTGCGCCATCATGATGCGAAAAATTTTGTCATGGGCGTTTAGTTTGGGGTCGGACACCACGTGTCTGGCTGATGCCTCCCCGCTCAGAATAAAACGCATAACGATGGCGTTCATGACCTCTTCCTTGGACTGAAAATAATAATAAAATGTACCCTTGGCAATGTTGCACGCCTGAAGGATATCCATGACCGTAGCTTTGGTGTACCCCTTTGTTATGAACAGAATCTCGGCGGCATCCAAAATCTCGTTCCTTCGTTCTTCCGGATTTTTTATCAATCTCATATCCTGGCCTCCGATACGTTCGACCGACTGTCGGTCTATTGTAGTCATGGAGTTCTTTTTTTAGAACCCCATTTCAGTCAACCATTGCGCCAAATGGCTTTCCCTTGTTTTTAGATCCTGACGCTCTCTTGCATATTTTCCAATATTTCTGTCTGCAACAAGCTTACCGTCCATCATAAACAGCACACGTTCCGATCTGGCAGCGACTTTCACATCATGGGTCACCAGCAGAATGGTTGTACCCGTTGCATTAATATCGCCCAGAATATCCATGATCTCATACGTTGATTTGGAATTCAGCGCCCCCGTTGGTTCATCGCCGAATAAAATATCTGGATTATTAATCAGCGCACGGCAGATGGCAATCCGTTGAAGCTGTCCGCCTGAGGCTTGGGTGATGTTATGCCCAGCCAGCTCATCAATCCCCATTTTTTTCATTAATGACATCGCCCGTGTATTAATCGTTTCTCTGCTGCTATTCTTGGCCAGATACGCGGAAAGTACGATATTGTCTAACAGATTCAGATTCTTGAGCAGATGAATATTTTGAAAGATGAACCCCATTTTGGTCAAACGTAGACTTGCCAGATCCCTCTCCTCAAATGCCGATATTTTTTTGCCATTAAAATAGACACTTCCAGCACTAATCTGATCCATACCACTTATGTTGTACAGTAAGGTAGACTTGCCTGAGCCAGATGGCCCCATGATGGAAACAAATTCTCCCTTTTTTAATTGAAGGTTGATATCTTTTAAGATGTTATGTTCTTCATTCTCGCCGATCGCTACGGATTTATTCACGTCTTTAGCCTCAAGTATAGTTGTCATCGTTGATCCTCCCTATTCGACAATCATTTTGGATATGCTCGTTTCCTTGATCGATTGGATGCTTATCCATGCTGTTAGTACAATCGTGCCTGCAAGTAACAATGGACACAAAACATATGCCTGTAACGGGTTAACAACAAAAACAATATTGGAAGCACCAAACGTCGACATAATGGCACTAACCAGCAACGGACCCAACGTATTGGACAATATCGTTCCAGTAACAACCCCTAAGATTAATATGACAAGTGACATCACGACATACTTGAACTTGATTTTAGACAAGGCAAACCCGAGACTTCTTAGTACAGCAATGTCGTTGTTGTCCTTGGCTACTAACATCTGAAGGAACAGTGCTGTAATTAAAATAGATATGAAGACACCGATGACCAAGGCCAGCATCGTCACCAATTTCAATTGTTGGATGGTTCCGCCTAACGTCTGATCCAGATAACCTTGAAGATCGGTTACTTTGGCTGGCGAGAAAGCCGCCTCATATTCAGCAATTTTGGTAGCCATGTCTCCGCGATTATTCAGATCCAAACTGACCACATACCACAACACGCTATCCTTGTTGTAAGGCAATAAGGCTTTCGCCGTTTTCCCACCATTCGTAACGTCCTGGTATATTCCGCTGACCGTCATCATCTGGTCCTTGCCATTAACGAGCAAAGTAAGTTGCTCACCAGTCTTCAGGCGCAGCTCGCTACTGTTTGCATCAGATAACGCAATTTCATTCTCGGTTGTTGGCGCATTACCGCTAACATAAGACAATGGGAAAATACTGAAATCCCCAGTTTCTACACTCAGATTGTCGTAACTTCCTTCCGCATTTTTAATCTTGAACTGACTTGTTACCAATGGGGAATACGTTTTGATGTCTTTATCATTTTGGATCTGGGCAACCAGATTGTCATAACGCTGCTCCACATCGTCTGTGTGCCTCAAGTCAATGCGAATATCACTCTGTCCAACACCCATATAAGATATAAAACTTGGCGCCTGCAAAGTGTTCAGGAAGTTGACCGGCACAATCATGATAAATGAACTGACTACAAAGACGAACAACAATAATCGGAACATCTTGATTCGCTGTATGACTTCCTTCAGACCAAGAAAGACAGGTACAGAAGACCAGCGATTGCGGGACAAACTAAGCCGGTTTCGAATGATCTGTGTATCTCCCAGGCTCCCGGTACGGAGAGCATCCACTGCGGAGATGGAACGAAAACGTCGCAGTACCGTTCGACAGAACAGAACAACCATGGCAAATATGATTCCAGCGGCTAATAACGGAATCGCGAAATGCAACAGGGTTGCAGGTGCTTTTCCCATATACAACATGATGTTGGAAACAAATAATCTGTTAACGCCAAGTGATGCAATGTAACCAAGCACGGATGCAAATCCGGCCATAAATACATACTTCATCAGATACAGTCTCTTAATATCCTTCTCTGCGATCCCTATCGCTTTCATGACACTAATCTCACGATAATCCTCTTCGATGGTCGCAAGCATCGTGAATCGGATGCAAAGCATCGCGATCAGAATCAGCACAAGACTGACCAAAATAATAACGGCTGCAATAACTCCGTCGGTCATGGCATTCAATACCTGGAACAGCCCATAGGTTACGACTGGACCAGCGTTGGGAAGTCCGGCATTTTGGTAAGCTTGGGTAAATTCACTCGTCAGTCCGGGATCCGTCAACCGGAATTCGATGAGATACTCCATCTCTCCGATGCTCTGCTTCAGTTCCTGCAAATTTCCTGCACTCACAATAAAACGTTTGGAGTGCACAACTGATGGATTCATCTGAGCATCACGGACAAAATCAACGATGGTGTAAGAACGCTCAAATTGACCATTATCGATCCGAACCTGGTCGCCAACGCTCAATTTTTTTTGCTGCATGTAATATACCGGAACCGCGATCTCGCCATCGTTCACCTGAATAATCTCACTGTCCAAATTCAACAAATAGTCGAAACCCTGATTCTGTGTAACAAAGTCAATGTCCATAACGCTGTTCTTTTCGGACTCTGCTCCGAGAAACAGATTAGAGCCGTCAATGTTGACCATTTCCACAATCTGATGCTGTTGGACCATGGCATTTTCTTCAGCCCATGTATTCACTTTGGCCTGATCGAGTTCTCCGGCATGCATTTGCACAAAGTGTGGTGTTTTGGATTCAGAAAATAGATATTGGATGGAACTCGTCAGTTCCATAATCATTCGTGACCCCGAAGATACCAGCAAGGCGGCGAGCAGTACAAAAATAAATAACGCAGCCGTAATCCCTTTTTTTCTCGTTATATCGTTTCTCAGCATTCGTAGCAGCATAAACGAACATGGCTCCTCTCATCTACAAGTTGTTCCTATTTATCTGGAGTCATAAAGCTTGTCAGACAATGCGCCACCGTTGAAGGTTGATGCATCATGAACATGTGAGCACCCTCTTTGATGGTTTGAAGCTTCATGGATGTGTCAAAATATCGGCCCCATCTCAACGCTGATTGAAGGGTAACGGTACGATCCCGTTCTCCCCACAGATACAACACCGGCAATGAGAGCGGCTCATATTCAAGCGTTGCTGCAGATTCCAGCATCCTGAAATCCGCCCGGATGACGGGCAGAAAATAATTCAACAATTCTTTTTCATGTATCAGTTCTTGCGGAAGAGCTTCATAGGAAAACAGATGATCAATCAGATTTCCGTCTGACATCCGATCATAATTCTGCATCCCGCATTCGTCAGGCGTGTTGCAGGCAGATAACACAAGCCGTAGCGTTTTAGCTACATCTGGACGTTCCTGACATAAGCGCTGCGCAACAAAGTAGGCTGTAATCCCTCCCAGACTATGTCCAAATAACAGACTGCCGGGCTGTATAACATCCAGCAACTTGCTGGTATACAGTTCTACGAGTTGCTGCATTTGCTCCAGGGGTGTTTCGGTGTTCAGACCATGACCCGGGGGCGTAAACGCCCAAATTTCCGTGTCAGGAAGGTACGGCACTAGGGGCTGAAAACTGTTAGAGTTCCCACCGAGATAAGGAAAACAGACTATCTGTCTGTTTCCCTCTCCCTTTTGTAGCTGCTCCAAATAGATCGGTTCCATCATTTATCCACCACCATAATCAGGCTTACTTTTCCAGAACATATGCAGGGAATGTCTGAAGTGAAGTATCCACATTTTTACGCTTGAAGATGACATGTATGACAACAGCCGATATTACAAAAAAGAAGAATTGCATAATCTGAACTTGCGGATTAAAGTAGTACAAATCAATTTGACTTCCTGTGGCCACAAGCCAGAATGCAAGCAGATAAAACAGAAGTGTACCTTTGGTTGCATTGAAGATATAACTTTGGAACACGATAAATGCCATAAGCTGAACAACGTAGTATATGTAAGTGGTTGAGGTGCCAAAAGAGGAAATCAAGTACCCCGGAAGCACCCATAATCCGAACAACAGGCCGGTAAGCAGACCACTTGTTATATTACTTTTTAACTTCCCTTGCAAAAATGGAAGCAAAAATCCGATCCAGCCAAACAGCCCACCAATCAGCCCCGTCTCCTTGATCAGATTCACAATCCCCAACCAGATCATTTCAGGTACACTATATGTCAACTCAGGGACCGGTATGCCGAATAACAAGGAACCAAAGTGCATTGTTGAGGCAAAGATGATGGAAATTCCAATAATGAGTGGTATCCAGAACAGATCCTGTCTGCGCGGAACCAGCTTCATAAACATTCCTTTTAATGCTTCCGTGCCGCCCATCACATAACATGTAATTAATCCGGCAATGGAAGGTGAATACAGAGCAACGATTGCAAGTGGATGCATCAAGGTTAACTCACCTGTTATGGGTACAATAAAATCCGCAAAGAACATGAACAAACTTGCGATTCCATAACATGTGCCAAAGGAAATTCCCAAAAACAAATACATATATTTGTTGGACGGGCTGGTTGCCGGACTTGTGACTGGACGAATGGATGCCTGATTAGCTGTAATCATAGTGCCGCCTCCTTCTCAGTCAACTTTCTCTCAATAAGATCATGCAAACGGTTAATCGTGCAGAAATTAGCCAAATCCAGATCTTCATTTGCTATCTCAATCTGGAATCTACGCTCTACAAAGTCCACCAAACGCATCGCAAAGAGCGAATTGACGAACCTCTGCTCAAAATAATTGTCATTATCATTAATTTGAGTGTCCTCATGATCCATGGTGAGGTTGTTCCCGATAAACTCCCGAATTTCCTGACGATAATCCACTGCCCTTCCCCCTTGTTATTGGTGTTGCCCCTCGGGCACTAAAACCTGAATGTAATCTGGAAACTCTACAGCCTGCTGCAAATCATGATAAAACAGTACTCTTCCTTCCTGATCTGCAGATTGCTGCTTGAAACCGGCAAAGCGATAGCTGATATTCATCATCCGGTTCCTTCCGGTGTCCCTGAAGTCCGCAAGCATCTGTTTGCCCTGCTTCCGAGCTTCACGCATGATATACGTTAGCAGTACACTCCCTGCTCCCCTGGACATCACTCTGCAAGACATCAGAAGCATGTTTAGCCGCCATACTTTCTGCTGCATGTGAATAAGTGCAAGCCCAATTTTGCCATACGTCCCGTATTTGTCTTCGAGTTCACACACCAATAACATATGGTCCTGCGAGGTCATCAGTTGATGCAGCTCCTCGTAACTGTAGGTAATTCCCGTTGCATTTAGTTGATTGGTGCGAACGGTAAGTTCCTCTGCACGTTGAAGATCATCCTCAGTAGCCTCGTAGATGGAAAATTTCATGCCGAGCGTAGCCAGAAATTGTTCTGAAGGTCCTTCATACTGTTCCTCAGCCTGTTTACGGAGTGTATCCGCCTGATACATCTGCCTTCTGCACGCAGAGTCGGCTGTAATGAATCGAGGCATCAGCCTTGGGTCATCAAGCATGGCTTCATATTGATCCGCATGAAGTACCTGGATGTCAGCATGTACACTTTGCACTTCTTCCAGTTCAAAAGGTTGATCATCCACAAACAGAATGGCATCCATACCGATATTAATGTTCTGCTGAATCCGCTGAACAGAGAGTGACTTCGCATCCCAATGGATTTCGGGATACAGAAAATATTCGGCGATGCCCAGTTCGTTTAGTTTCGCCCAAGCCAGCTCTGCATCATTTTTACTGGCAACAGAATGCAAAATACCTCGCTGGTCCAGTTTTTCAATCACCTCCTTTAAGCCCGGCTTCAGTTGCACATCTGCAGATTCAAGCAAAACTCCATCCCATATGGTGTGGTCCAGATCCCAAACGATGCATTTGATATCCTTGAGCTTTTCCATGGTCATGCCACCCTTCATCTTAGTAGGCATAGAATCCTTGACCCGTCTTACGCCCCCACTGTCCTGCATCAACCATTTTCTGCAACATCGGACAGCATCGGAATTTGGGGTCCTGATAGCTGTCGTACAATACTTTCAATGAATGCACGACCGTATCCAGACCAATCAGATCCGCCGTCTCCAGCGGCCCCATCTGATAATTGAAGCCCTTCTTCATAATGGCGTCCACCTGCTCAGGTGTAGCGATTCCATCCTGTACAATGTACGCTGCTTCATTCATTAACAAGTGCGAGAGGCGATTAGAGACAAACCCGGGCAAATCCTCTATGACAACTGGACTTTTATCAAGAGTTTCCAAAAACGCTACCATCTCATGTTCCGTACCCTGCGTTGTATGATGTCCTTTGATCACCTCCACCATGGATTTAACAGGAACTGGATTCATCAGATGCACCCCAATGACTCGACCTGGGTCAGGCAAAAATGAAGCGAGCTTTGTCACGGAAATACAGCTTGTATTTAGCGCAAATAAAGCATCCGGACGAGCCGTGTGGTATAGTCGTGCGTAAACTTCCTTTTTCAACTCCAGATTCTCGGTTACATTTTCAATAATGATACTTGCCTCTTCCACACCTTCATCTTGTGTCTGGAACGAAATTCGTTCCATGATCTGATCCAGGGGCACCTGACCGTACCCTTGCTTCAGGAAGCAAGCTGAACGATATTCACGACGTATAACATCAGGAGCGTGTTCGATGACCGACGCCGAAATATCCTGCAAAATCACACGATAGCCAGCCCTCGCGACATCCAGTGCTGTGGCGCATCCCATCACCCCTGCGCCAATGATTGCAATGAGTCGATTATGCATACCTAATCACCTCCTTATTGAGCTACCATCAGATCAGCTCGTCGTAGAGCTCTTTCATTTCTGCAAGTGCTGCTGGGACACGCTCACTAAACCAGGCAACATCCTGCATATCAAGCAGGATATTCGGATACATCCGCGAGAGCGTAGATACCAGAACACCGTGCTCAGCAAGCTTGCTATTTAACAAAATATCAAAAGACATCAATTCAAACGTATAATCAGCCGTATCCGTAAGCGGCTCCGTGCAACAGTGATAAGAAGCACAGCCAGACGGACCCTGAACAATTAAAGGCAGACCTACCTTCACTGCTTCCTGGCAGAGTATGTCATGCATCATCTCAGCGTGGCGGTTCATGCTGTTCATCGCCTGTCCTCCATTGCGGCCCAACATTTCCAGCGTAGCTTTTACAGCAGCTGTACCTAATGGATAGCCATTAAACGTACCCGCATGAATTACTTTTTTGTCTACAAGCAACTTCATGATATCCGCTCGGCCAACCAGGGCTGACACCGGAACTCCGCCACCGGCGATTGCCTTCCCAAGTGTAGTCAGATCGGGCGTTACACCGAATAACTGTTGGGCACCACCGAGTCCCATACGGAATCCTGTTATAATCTCATCAAAAATGAGCACGACCTGGTACTGGTCACATAACTGTCTGACTTTTTGCAGATAACCCGGAGCAGGCATGACTCCGCCTCCATTTACACAAACCGGCTCCATGATTACTGCTGCAATGTCGTCTCCATGCTGGCGAAATAGTTCCTCCAGACGGGGTGCGTCATTCCATGGCAGGAGGTAGGATTGAGATTCCATGGCATCCCTTGCCCTCCCCTTTGTTCCTTTCATGTCACCAGGATAGTCTGAAGGTACAGGCAAACCTGTACGTGCAGTCTTGCCACCCATAATATTGTCCGCATTGCCATGATAATGGCCTTCAAAACGTACAAAGCGATTTTTACCTGTCCACGCCCGGGCAAGACGAAGTGCATTCTGGACAATCTCCGTGCCAGATAACCCAAAACGAATCATTTCTGCTGAAGGTACATATTGATGGATCAGTTCCAGAGCCTCTGCATCCAAATCGCAATGACTTACAGAAAGAACACGGTCAATGGTATCCTTCAGACACTCGTTATACTCCTCGTTGCCGTGGCCAACAATGAGGGCACCAAAGCGGGCATATAGATCCAAATACTCGTTGCCGTTCATGTCCGTCACTCTGCTTCGGGAAGCATGCTTGAAATGGAGCGGCGTCTCTTCCCAAGGAAGGTGAAAATTATAGTGGACACCGCCAGGCAGCCATTGTTTCACCCGCTGATTGTACTGCATCATCTCCGTGATCATGCCTTATCGCCTCCCCCACTTGTCTGGTTTACTGCTTCATATCGCTCCAATAACCTGAACCGATCTTGCGGATCATCCAGCGAATAGGCTGCAGGCAAGGTCTTATTCTCAGCCATCATATTTCTTACGCTCTGGCCTGGACCGATATCGATCCATACCGTGGCTCCCAGATTTTGAACGCGTGCCAATGCCTGATTCCAGCGAATAGGTTGCAAAAGCTGGCTGCTCAGCAGCTGAGGAATGTCCTCGGGTCCGCGAATGAACTCACCATGTACTGTAGAGCATATGGGAAACACCGGTGCAGAGAAGGAAACCCCTGCAAGCATCTCTTCAAGCTCAGGCTGAATGAACTGCATCAACTCGCTATGATAAGGTGCATCTGCCTTCATTGGCATCATACGAAAAGGAATGAATTCCCCACCGTAGCCATCCACCTGATCATCCAACAGTTGAAGACCCTTCGCAGTACCTGCGACGACAAACTGTCCCGGTGAATTATAACCGGAGATCGTCACATACTCGTTCTGACGAATATTCTCGACTAATTCTTCAAGCGCTTCTTGGGTTACATCAACAACAATACCCGCTCTTCCTTTTTGCTCCTGAATGGAGCGATGCATCAACGCACCACGCTGAGCTGTAAAACGGATTCCATCAGCAAATCGCAACGCACCCGCCGCTACTAAAGCCGAAATCTCCCCCAAACTGTGACCTACTGCATAATCTGGAGTCATTCCAGTCCGGCGAACAAATGAGTCAAATAGAACGTAGCTTGCCGTCAGTACAGCAGGCTGAGCATATTCAGAGACCGTCAATTGATCCAGGGTCCCTTCCATAACCAGTGCCTTCAAATCAAATCCGATCACCTCGCTTGCTTCCGCAAAGATCTGATTCGCCTCCGGCTCACTGTCCAACAACTCGCTGCACATTCCGATATACTGGCTTCCCTGGCCGGGAAATAGCGCACAAAACGTCATACGCCACCGCCACGCTTGTAATAGGCTTTTAATCCGTAATGCGAGATCATCTCCTGCTGCATCTGAGAAGAACCTTCAATAATCTCCAGAATTTTGGCTTCCTTATACAGCCTGGCAACAGGATATTGGTTACTAATTCCGTTCGCACCATGCACCTGTAACGCATCGCTTGCAACTTCAACAGCAACTTTGGACGTAAAATATTTGGCGATTGTTGTTTCCATGGCAGCCTGCGGGTCCTTGGCTTCTCTCAGCTCGGCTGCCCGTAAACATAATGCTCGTGCTGCATGGACTTTTGTCACCGCATCTCCAATCATGCCGCGAATCAGCTGAAAATGACTCAGCTTCTGATCAAATTGCTTCCGCTTCCTTGAGTAAGTCACCATGGCATCCAGCGCTTCCTGCGCAATCGCCAGCCCTGCCCAGGCTATGCTATATCTGCCCTGATCCAGCGCCCCGGTTACGATGTACTCAAAACCTTCATTTAGACGTCCAATAATGTGATTCTTTGGTACACACACCTCATGGAGATCAATCTCAGCTATACCTGTCTCTCCCGCAACCATGACACCTTCAATAGGTTTGGTCTGTACACCCTCAAACTGGCGTTCTACCCAAAAAGCAGTGCTTCGTCCCTGATTCGAGGCAATAATGATAAATACATCTGCCAAATGTCCAAACGTGATCCACTTCTTTTTTCCATTCAAAACATAACAGTCCGATTCTTCTCTCCACTCGGTCTTTACACTTTTGGCATCCGAACCAACTTCCGGTTCAGTCAGGCCAAAGGCAGCAATCCATTCTCCCTTCACCAACTTGGGCAGCCAGGACGATTTTTGCTCAGGCGTTCCGAAACGTACCAAAGTTTCACTTACAAGTGAAGTATGTACCGTTAACAAGCTGCGAACGGCTGGAAGAGCCTTGCCAAATACTTCAGTCAACAGCCCGTACGCCTTAGGGCCGAGACCCATGCCGCCATATTCAGCCGGGATCGAGGCAGCCAAGTAACCTTTTTCAGCCATGGCACGGATCAATGTTCTGGGAATGGCTTGCTGCTCTTGAATCTGTTGAGCATAAGGACGAATTTCACGGGCAGCAAACAATTCAGCTTCATGAATGATCTCTTGCTCTATATCCACTTCAATCATTCGGCAACCCCCTCTTGAAGAAGAGATTCATTCAGATAGGCGGCGAACTCGGCAATTGTTTTGTATTCAAACAACGCAACCGGACTGATGTCAACTTGAAGATGCTTACGCGCACGGTTAATGATCTTGAGCGCCTGCACAGATGAGACACCAATTTTCAAAAAATTCATCTCTTCATCAATGTCCTCTGGCTCCTGATTCAACGCTGCTGCAATCTCGCTTTTGATAAAAAGCTCAATTTCTTCTTTTGTCATATCATGACCTCCGTTCCCTGATTCACATCTATCCAATGTACATACGGCTCGAATGGATGTGCTGGCAGATGTACAATCTGGCCAGAGCCATTCGGATGTAACTGTTCCCAATCCAGCGCAGCACCACGTACATAAAGCTGTCCCAGTAATAAAGCAAGCTGATCCTCCATGGTAAGCGTCGGCTTGGCAGACAGGCGGATGAAGCTCTCCTTGCCACTGTATTCAAGCTGCTGCACTGTATGATCTGCAGCAATCATAATTACAATGTCGGCGCTTGCCATCTTGCCAGGTGTGTCTTGCAGACTGTCTAACGTCACTCTATTTTTCACTGGAATGGATTGGCTTGCATGAGCGCTGTGATGTTCCTCGCCATCCAGATGTAAACTGGATACAAGCTCCTCTCCTGCAGCTATTCCTCGAATCTCCTGAATGGAAGGGACCAGACGTACAAGTGTCTCAAGCAGGGTCACCCAATAGTTCAAGGTAGATACCTTATCTTCATTAGAATCGTCTGGCCGGATTACTTGACGAGCTAGAGCCTCATCTTCTCCGCGAATCTCATGCCCCCCAACCACAATATTGACACGAGCAGCTCGGTTTCTAGGCTTGAAGCCATACTCCATCTCTTCGATGTTCCACTTTCCGGTTGAGCTGACAGCTACTGCTGCACGATACCGATAATGTTTTCTATATCTGTTCCGGGTAAAACAAAGATCCTCTGGTGCCAGGTCCACATGTTTCTTCACATACTGCTCCGTGTTATCAATCAGCTTTTTTAAAGCATGCTCTGATTTGGCAGAGAACGTTAACAATTGGCCGCGTGCCGGGGCAACTGCACGGACAGGGGCTTTCCATTCCTCCAGCACAATGTGGGCATTCGTACCTCCCAGGCCAAATGAACTGATGCCTGCCTTCCGTGTTTTTCCTTCAGGTACATCCCACGTTTTATGCTCGCTAACAATATGGAACGGCGATTGGTCCAGTCGGAGGGCCGGATTCGGATTATCCATATGCAGACTTGGTGCCAGTTCCCCATGCTGCATACTGAGCAGAACCTTGGCAAGACTGGCTCCACTGGAGGCTGCAAATAAATGACCAATATTGGTTTTGACTGAACCTAATCCAATCGAATTGTCGCTTGTGCATCCCTTTTCACGGAACAGTCGGAGCAAGGCATTCACCTCAATTGGATCTCCAATCCTTGTCCCCGATCCATGTGCTTCAATATAAGAAATCTCGCTCGGGTTTAGGTTGGCATCGCGATAAGCGGCACGGAGTACCTCATATTGTCCCTGAGGGTTGGGTGCCATAATGCCCAGGGAATATCCGTCGTTATTCACCGCTGTCCCGCGAATCACACCATAAACATGCTTATTGTTGCGAACTGCCTCTGTTAGCGGCTCCAGATATACAACAACAGCACCTTCTCCCAAGACTGAACCATCTGCTTCCCGGTCAAATACCTTCGTATGTTGAGTGGAAGAACAGATTCCAGCATTGCGTGATAGTTGATGAACATGCGGTGTAGCCAAAATGTTCGCTCCACCTACAACTGCTCCAGAGATACGCTTGTCCTGAATGGCCGCCACAGCTTGTGTCAGTGCTACCAGAAAAGATGAACATGCTGTATCTATGGACATTGCCGGCCCTGTAAAATTGTACATGTGTGAAATGGAGGCCGCTGCTATATTGGACATATTGCCTACCATAGCGTGAGAATGAACAGCCTTTCCAAGACTCCGGTTCATATAATCAACAACCAGATCGAAGTATGTGCTTGGGTTAATCCCTACATACACACCCACATCACGCTTATCCTCATGATCCACGAGCATACCCGCATCCTCCAGCGCCTCATGAGCAACTTCCAGCAGCTTGCGATGCTGCGGATCCATAAATGCAGCTTGTTCAGAGGGGATTTCAAAGAACTCATGATCAAACGTATCCGGTTGCTTTAGTTCCCCAATCCAGTCATCCCAATCGGGTTGCTTGGAGTGTGTTGCACGCTCTAAGCTTACCCGGTCAACACTATCTAACCCGTTAACCAGATTGCTCCAGAACTGCTCTTGGGTGTCGGCATCAGGCAGACGCAGAGACAGCCCGGTAATAGCAATAACACGATGTACATTCAGGTGATTATCTGTTGTTTCAGCTTGTTCAAAGTCCTTCGTTTCTGCTGGAAGTTCCTGCAGATATTCCACCATCTCACGTACTGTACTGCAAAAAACAAGTAGTTCTTGTCCTAATTCACGCCCCATATGTGCGGATAGCTTGTCAAGTAATTGATAGGAGAGGATGGAATTGCCTCCAAGTGCGAGAAAAGAAGTATCCATCTCAATCTTTCCTGCGGGCAATTGAAGAATTTCGGCCCAGGCTTTGCGTACGGTATACTCCAAAGACGATGTGGAAACCGTCTCGTGTTGTTGTTGTGTGTTTTCGCGAATCAGCTCTTCAATGGCCTCGATGTCCTTGGTAAATACTCCACGCTCATATTCGTTTCTCAGCATGAAGCGCTGGACCTTGCCACTCGTCGTTTTGGGAATAACCTTGATTGGGAGAACATGGGTGATTTCAATACCCAATCCAGCCCTCATACGTTGGATCAGATCCTGACGTACATCCAGAAACTGTGGAGTGCACGATTTGTATTTAACAAATACAAGCAGCTCCTCTACTTGTTTGAGGCTGTTAAAGTGCCCGACTACCGTCAGATTCCCTCTCGGAATGCTGCTATTCTGGTACAAAATTTCTTCAAGATCATGCGCATAATGGTTCTGTCCCCGAATAAACACAATGTCCTTGATTCGTCCGCTTACAACCAGGGAGCCATCAGCCATATAACCCAGGTCTCCAGTGCGAAGCCACCCATCCACATACATTTCACGATTGATCTCCGGGAGACTGTAATATCCAGAGGTTACCGATTCCCCACGGATCTGGATTTCGCCAACGACCCGCTCATCCAGCACTTCACCCTGTTCATCCGCAATCCGGATTTGAATCCCTGTCATGGGATATCCTTCATGGACAAATTCGATCACATCCGAAGTATGGCTATCACTGCTAGGCAGCTGGACTGGCACAGCCAGCCCATCCTGCACCAGCCGTGAACGCGAAATACGTTCAATTCGCGGCTCTTCTCCCAGTCTGGAGGTACATACACCTACTGTCGCTTCGGCCATGCCATACGCAGGAAACATCATATTGGGACGATAGCCACAAGAGCTGAATTTTTTGACAAATCGCTCGATAACAGACGTTGATATAGGCTCTGCACCATTCAAGGTCATACGCAGTGAAGACAGATCCAGCGTTGAGAGCTTGGAATCCGGGATCTTCTGAACCATCCATTCGAAACCGAAATTGGTACAGCAAAACCATTTTCCCTGATGCTCCGTAATCTTGCGCAAGAACAGATAAGGCGACCGTACGAAGGTATAAGGTGACATCACCATGATGTTGGCTCCACTCAGGACGGGTGTCAGATGCTGTCCAAATATCCCCATATCATGCGTATGCGGCAACCAGGTAAACACATTATCTCCTTCTTCAGCTCCAAGAAAAGTCTTGCATGCAATACTGTTAGCGATAATATTGTGATTTGTTAACTGCACACCTTTGGGAATTCCCGTGCTTCCTGATGAGAATTGCAGGAACACAATGTCGTCAGGAGAGGTTGGGCATAGATCAGCCATCTGCTGGCCTGCTTGAAGCTGGTTCACGCTAATCAACATAAGATCTTTGAATACCGGACTTTCCGCAAGCTGCTTATACTTGGGCATGTAGGCTTCCTCGACGATCACAACCGGACGCCCGAGTACCTCCCACACTTTCGTGAATTTCTCCAGACCGGCTGAGCCTGGTTCCCAGGCGGCTGGAGGACTAACCGGGGCGACAATAATGCCCCCCAGCATACAAGCCCAAAATGTACGGTAAAATTCCTGTGACTGGTCAATTTCCAAAATAACGACCTGTCCTTGTTGAATGCCTTGCTCCTGAAGAGACTGCAGGTACTTGCGCGCCTGCATCAGTAATTCAGGATATGATTCAAACTGTTCGTCACCTGAAGAACTGATATAGGTCATTCCCTTGTCTGGATGAGTATCTGCAATGTAGATTAACATCTCAGCCACTGTTGAATAATGCTCTGGCACAATCAGCTCGGGTCCTCGCTGTATGGATTTACTGGACATGTTGCACCTCCATTGCCTCATTGTGAACTACCACTTTCACATCGCTACCAAGCTTGTCATCAATCAGCTGTTTCATACGTTTGATGTCCAGACCAACCTGACAGGCCAGATGTACGTACAGACACTCTTCGTCGTAGCGAATTACCCATTCGAATTGGGCGAGTCCCGAATTCGAATCTTGGTCATCCGACGACTGAGACGACATTGGGATCGCTTCGCTGCTGGAGATGAAGCCTTGATAATTAAACAGAATCATCTGACGCGGCTCCTGTTCTGCTTGCCTGTAGGCAGTTCCCAATTGTTCCTGTATGCCATCATATTGTGCCGAGAGGGAAGAATCATGTGTAAGTGCCATAAAGTTAATGCTGTGTCGCTTCGTAAATTCCAGACGTTCCAACAGATCTTCCTGTGTGAATTCACTGTCTACCAGCACTGGAATCAGATCAAGGAATTCTCCCACATAATCGTAGTAGGATTCTTCGCCATACTCCCTTCCGTAATGCACCAGGGCTATTGGCAATTGGCTTATGTTCAGATAAGCCGCAATGATGTTGGAAAAAGTTTCAAAGTATGTCCACCAAACATCTGCAGGCTCCTTCCCTGCAAGGGACAACTCGGCAGTCATTGCTGAAGGCGACAATGTTTCTATTTCCTTCAACTTGTCCATGACGATGGTGTTATATCTATTCCATGCCTGAAGTGAAAATTGTTTCTTCATTTCATCTTCAGATACCCCTATGGGGCCTTGAGACAGAAAATTTACATAATCCTCATAATTTCGTACTTGGTACAGAAGATCACTCTCTGTCCCTACACCTTGCGGTCTATATAATGCCTTCGACTCAAGTTGCTGTTTGATGATTTGAGCACTCATACCATCAAACGCAAGATGATCAAAACTCCAAATCAGCTTATGCTCTGTGGCTCCTGTACGCAAAATACACAGACGCCAAGGTAGTTCCTTCAGCGTATACGTTTTGTATAACAGAGACTGAACCAGTTTGTACTCCAACTGCTCAATCGTATCCGAAGCATAATGACGAATATCAAGATATGGGATAAGCTGTTGCAGCATGTCCGCCGCTAACGACATATCACATGGATGCCAATACAATTGTTCTTCCTCATATATCATGCTGTGCAGTAACTGATGCCGGGATATAACCCCAAGTATCAGGTGTTTTACAGCTTGTTCATTCAATTCGCCTTCCAGCGTTGTTGTAAATCCGCTTGCTCGTGAAGTCGTAGAAGCATGTGCTTGTTGTATTGGAGATAGTGGGAATTGACCCATAGGGGTCATGCCCGCCATAAAAGATGAAACCTGATTGCAGCTGTTTAAGACATGCAGGACCAGGCTGTCCAGTTGTTTTTCATGAAGTGTTATGTCCTGTGGTATGACTATCGGGATCTGGATATGCAGGCTATCTTCGGACCAAACTGACGCCGGAGGATTAATGTCTACTAATTTGGCAAGTCCTCTAACTGTCGGATATTGGAATAATTCGTTCACATTGATGGCAATTCCTTCTTTTGACAAAATTTGAGTGAATGCAATCGCTTTGAGCGAATGCCCCCCATTTTGAAAGAAGTGATCTTCCACACCAATGCTTGGATTACCGAGTATCTGTCGCATGGCGGCAAGAATGACACGCTCTATTTTTGTCCGAGGTGAATTCACTTCCAGAGACCTCTGCTGCTCTTCAACCAAATGCTCGGACAATGCTCTTCGGTCCACTTTGCCATTGGCATTAATCGGAAGATGATCCATTCGAATAATTCGTGCTGGCACCATGTACTCTGGCAGTTGCTGGTGAAGTTCTCTTCGAATGTACTCAGTATCTGCCCCAGTGTTGCTTGTATAAAAAGCAGCAATGTATAGACTTCCTGATGGCTCTGTAACTGTCATGACAAAGGCATCACGAACTCCTGAAAGACGCTCCATGCAGTTGCCTATCTCCGATAACTCAATGCGGAAACCTCTAATCTTGACCTGGAAATCCGAACGTTCAATAAAAATCAGACTGCCGTCAATCAAACGTTTGACGATGTCACCTGTCCGATACATTCGTTCTCCTTTGCGGAAGGGATCATTAAGAAAGTGTTTTTGGGTAAGATCCTCACGGTTAAGATATCCAATACCTACCGCATCCCCACTGATATACAGTTCCCCTGGAACGTTAGGTGGCACAGGCTTCAGCTCATCATCCAGAACATACAAGGCTGTGTTAGACAGGGGGTAACCTATAGGCAGTGAGCCAGTATAAGGCTCTGTTTGCTGTAATAAGTGGTAGGAGGCAAAAAAGGTTGCTTCCGTTGGCCCATATCCATTCAATAACCTGCCCGGACCCACACATGCAAGCGCTTTGTTGGCATGACTCACCGATGCAGCTTCACCACCAAACATCACTCTACGCACATTCTTCAAGCAATCAGCATCCCAATCCACCAGCATATTAAACAAGGATGTCGGAATATAAAATACTGAAATTCGTTGCTGTCGGATGACATCCGCCAAACGAGCCATATCCAAAATGGTCTCTTTTGAGATTAATACAAGAGTAGCGCCATTTATTAATGAAGCAAAAATATCGAAAATGGAACCGTCAAACGCATAGTTTGAAATTTGCAGGATACGATCCTCTGGCACGACGGTGACAAAATTACTATTTTTCATGACTTTGCTCACATTGCGATGACTCATCACAGTCCCTTTCGGGGTTCCTGTAGACCCTGATGTATAAATGATATAAGCCGGGTCAAGAGCGGTCATGTTCATATCTTCAACAGGCTCCTGCATGTCTCCTGAATCAAATGCTGCCAGTTCATCTGCCGGCACGATACAAGGAACTACAGATTGCCATGTGGAGACATACGCCGTTTCAGTCAATAACACAGCCGCATCGCAATCTTGCAAAATAAATTCAATTCTCGATGGCGGCGAAGCCGGGTCGATCGGAACATAACTGCAACCGAGTTTGAGTGTAGCAAGAATACTGATCATCTGGATCGGTCCACGGTCCAGAATGAGAGCAATACTGGAGCCTGATTTTACCCCTTGTCCAAGCAACCTGAACGCCAGCCACTGAACACGTTCATTCAGATCCGCATAGCTCCATTCACCGTCTTCCCAGACCAATGCTGTCTTCTGTGCATGCACATGAACTTGTTCCTCGAATAATTGGGAAATGGTAGCATCTCGCGGATACTGAGCGGCATTATCGTTGACTCCGTACAGCAGCCATTCCTCTTCCTCCGGTGTAGTGAGCTTAATCTGACCAATTCGTTCATTATCCCGTGTTATGATCTGAGACAGGATATACCGGAATTTATCCAGCATCAGTTCCATGGACTCCGCTTTAAACAAATCCGAGCGATAGTCAAGCTCAACCGTGTAACATTGTTTATGCTCGACCAGTGTCCAAGTCAGATCAAATTTGGCATCCACCTTACCTTCGACCCATGGTTCAAGCATCAGTTCCCCGGCTTCAGGATCATCGGTTCCCATATTAATGTAATTTAGCACCACATCAAATAGGGGGCTGCGGCTTAAATCACCGAATAGACCAAGTTGCTCCACCAGTGCTTCATAAGGATAATGCTGATGCTCATAACAGGATAACAGCTTGCCACGTATCTCATTCAAATACGCCTCTGTGGACCATTCTTTGTCCATGCTGGTGCGAATGGCAAGCATGTTCACGAACATACCCATAACGTTATTGAGTTCTGGCTTCTCGCGCCCCGCAACCGCTGTACCTACGACCAAGTCGTCTTGACCCGTATACTTCCAGATTAATAGATTCAGAGTTGCCATGAACAACATATAGGGTGTAAGCCCTTGTTGAGTACAGAAATCATTGACCTGTGTGCTTAACGACTCACCAAGTTCAATGGAACGTCTGTCTCCTCTGTAAGATGACGCGCCATGTCTTGGGAAGTCTGTAAGCAATTCAACCGGTGCAGGCATGTCCTCGAATTCACGTATCCAAAACTTGGCGTCTTCAACAGATTGTCCATGTGACGCAGCTTCATCACGCCATTCCGCATAATCCTTATACTGAATGTCAAGAGATTGCAATGTTTCTCCTCTGTACATGCGTGCAAAATCCTGCATCAGGATCGCAATGGAACTCTGATCCGAAATGATATGATGCATGTCGATGAATAAGATGTGTTCCTCTTGAGAAAGGCGAATCAGCTTAACACGAACCAATGGTGCGCTGGTCAGATCAAAAGGCTTTATCCATTCCATGACCTGCTCTAACCCTGCTGTTTCTAATTCCAGCAACTCCACAACGCTTGGAACCTGATCCTCGACAACCTGGAAAAGCTCACCGTCAATCATTTCAAACCTAGTACGGAATGCTTCATGTCTCTCTACCAGTGCATCCATTATTACTCTGAATTTAACAGGGTCAAGTTTTCCTCTTACCCTATAAGAGCTGGCGAGATTGTACGCCGTACTCTCACCTTTCATCCACTCATGCACCACATACATTCTTCGCTGTGCAGAAGTGGTCTTGTATTTCTCTTTCTTAGTTACAGGCAAGATTGGGTTCACTGAATCAGAGTCACTTGTAGCCTGATGTTGAGCAATCCATTGGACCATGTGTTCAAACACAGAATGATCAAAAACTTCTTCCAGCCCCAAATTTAATCCAAACATTTCTTTAATCCTCGACGCCAAGGAAATCGCTTTTAATGAATGACCCCCAAGCTCAAAGAAATCATCTTCAAGGCTGACTGCTCCATTACCAAGCAACTCCTGCCACAATTGCGATAATATATGCCTTATCTCATCATCAGTCCGTTGAACCGTGACTTTCCCAGATGGAGATTGGTCTAATGCTGCGATAGAACCCGCCGCAACCTGCGACATACCTGCAAGCTGATACAACGCAACATCATGTTGATGAACAATCGGATCAAAGGAATACGTCGGCAGGGAGATTTTTTGCCTACGCCCCGTTCCGTTTAACTGTTCCCAATCCAACTCCATGCCAGAGCACCAGCAAAAAGCGAGTACTTTCATTAAATACACGTCTGCCTCAAGCAAGCTCTGACGATCTCCAGTAAGAGCAATGATGTTTGGCTCTGAAAATGAATCCAAGGCTATTTGGTCTGTATCCTGCTGCTGATTCGAAACGATCCACAGCGTATGCCCAGCAGATTCAGAAAGCGTCTTGCGATTTAGCAGCGTGAACAGGAAATTTGGAGATAACAGTGGTGCAATACTCGACGCAAGGTCTGTTACAGTTGCATCTGTCATCCTTCCTGTCAAAGCATCTGACAATGCTCCTTCTTCTAGTGACCAATGCTCCAGATTGTATAGAAGCCCCACGGCATGTACTGGATCAAGTGCATCACTAATAACCAACCCCACCAGTTCGCCAACGCCTTGTCCACAGACAGCATCCGGCTTGATACCAAGCTGCATCACGGTTTTATAAAGAGCATATTGCACAACAAAGCACTGCATGCGCTCAAGCCTTGAATCGGTTAACGATCGCCCTATGCCCTGGTGAATGGCATACTGTTCCTTGGACTCAAAGAGATTCAGTATCTCTTCAAAGTGCTGTTTGAATATCTCTGAGACCTGGCTGCGATACACAGAAGCATATAGTTCCCGAATTTTGCGCGCTTCCCAACTTGCATTTCCGCTGAGATAAAACATGACCTTAGGCTTCCCATTCATCACACTTGCCTGTGTCTCAAACTCTACAGACTGCTCGCTTGGCGGAATATAACCGTCTACAACGATTAGCGCTTTACGATGAATGAATCTGCTTCTTCCCTTCTGTAGCGTCCATGCAGCATTGGGCAACTGCTCCGGCAATGCATGGATCGCCTGTAGAACCGAATCGTACGTGCGTTCCAGCGCAGATTCACTTTTGGCCGAGAAGGGCAGCAGAAGCAATGATTCATAATTGGCTTGGCTCTCTTGGACGGGCGGTTGCTCCAGAATGACGTGAGCATTAGTACCCCCGATCCCAAACGAACTGACACCTGCTCGCAGGACATGCTTCGCGTCTTCTAATGACTGTGGCTCCTTGTTGATATAGAAGGGACTATGCTCCAGTTCCAACATCGGATTCGTCCGATTCATATGAATCTGTGGCGGAACCACCCGGTGATAAAGCGTCAGTACGGTTTTAATAAAACCGGCGACACCTGCTGCCGCATCAAGATGCCCAATATTGGCTTTCACAGAACCTAGAGCACAATAATTTCTACGATCTGTTCCCCATGACTGCCTGAGTGCTTCGATTTCAATCGGGTCCCCCAGTTTGGTTCCTGTTCCATGCGCCTCCAGATAGGATATCTCTTTTGGAGACACTCCCGAACGATGAAGGGCTGATTGAATAACCTTGACCTGCCCGGCCACACTCGGTGCCGTATATCCAATCTTGTCCATGCCATCATTATTAATCGCTGAACCTTTAATGACTGCATAGATATGATCTCCATCTCTCTGCGCGTCGCGGAGTGACTTGAGCACAACCATTCCACATCCATTACCAGACACAGTACCAGATGCCTGCTCATCAAACGGTCTGCAATGACCATCCTTTGAATAAATCATGCCTTCATGCCAGCGATAACCTTCTTTGAGCGGATAGGAGATAGAGACACCTCCCGCAAGTGCCACATCACACTCCCCACGAATCAGCGATTCAGCAGCTTGGTGGATAGCAACCAAAGAAGTTGAACATGCGGTCTGTACGGCCATACTCGGCCCTCTCAGATTTAATTTGTGAGATACTCGGGTTGTAATATAGTCCTTTTCATTTAAAGTCATGGCTTCAAAAGCCTGTAGCAAATTACCGGAACGACCTAGAAATTGCACCATCCATGGTAAGCTCAGTCCACTTCCGGCAAACAATCCTATAGATCCCTCATAACTGTAAGGATCACACCCGGCATGCTCAAGCGCCTCCCATGAGCACTGATGCAGCAGCCGTATTTGCGGATCCATCATGTTGGATTCCTGATGCGGATATTCGAAAAATCCGGAGTCAAAATACTCAGTATCTTGCAGTACACCTTTGGCCCGTACATAATCAGGATGTTTGAAGTCTTCCGGTCGTACACCCGCAGCGTTTAGATCCTCCTCATTCAGACGGGTGATACCGTCCTTACCTGCCATTAGATTATCCCAGAACTCCTCAATATTTCTTGAGCCGGGAAAATGCCCTGCCATGCCAATGACTGCGATATCCGACGACGAAGAATCTCTGCTACTGTGGTCTGAAGCAAACGAGATACTCTGTTTTGGTCTGCTCTGTGCCGGTCTGCTCTGCTCCACTTTGCTGTGTTCAACTGTGCTCATCACATCATCTTTGGGAGCTGTTGTCGGGTCTGGGTTCGTAACAGGATATCCAGCCGTAGCGATATGCCCGCTCTCCTCTCGCACCTGTTGTGTAACTGTCGGCAGCATCTGCTCAGCCACCAGATGATTGACCAGTGATGCAATGGAGGAATGCTCAAACAATTGCACCAGCGGAACGCTTTTATCCAGATAGGCATTCAGCCGATTATTGATCAAGATAAGCCCCAGCGAGTTGCCTCCGATGTCAAAAAAGTGATCATGGATATTAACCGTATCCAGATTCAATATTTCCTTCCACGTTGCAATGAGCATCTGCTCCAAATCAACTTTTGCCCGCTCCATTCCTTGAATCGATGAGCCATAAACCAGAGCAGGGTTATCCCTCTCTCCCGTTTCAAAATCAGTCAGACGAAGGGCATTGCGATTCAGTTTGCCATTAGGCAGCACAGGCAGATTTTCCAGACAAATCAAGCGAGAAGGCATCATGTACTGTGGAAGCCGCTGCTTTAACCAGGTCCGAAGCTGTACGTCTTCATCTTCCATAACGGAAGGCCCAATCCCAGGCTTCAGACTGTAGAAAAGGATTAATTGCAATGAATGTTGCTCGGCCCCTTCTACCTTAACGACAGCTTCTCTTACACGTTCATAATTCATCGCTGCCTGCTCAATCTCGTTCAGTTCAATCCGGTAGCCACGAATCTTCACCTGCTGATCCAACCGTCCCATTAACTCAACATCCCCATCCGGCAGTATACGGGCCAGATCGCCAGTTCGGTACAAACGGCCTCCCAAAACATTGGGGTTTGCAATGAATCGGGCATCGGTCTCAGCAGCATTGTGCAGATAACCGCGGGATAATCCTTTTCCTGCAATGCACAGCTCTCCATAGCTGCCAGGTGGCAGTATTTCACCTTCATCATTCAGAATATAAATCTCTGTATTGGTAATGGGCTTGCCAATGGTAATCGCGGCTGTGTCATTCAATTCTTTGGTCGTTGACCAGATCGTAGTTTCCGTTGGTCCATACATATTAAAGACTCGAGCAGGCGTAAGCCGCTTCAGATCGGTGAGGAGTCCCACAGGGACATTTTCCCCTCCGGTAAGCACACACCGCAGATTGCCCAGCACCTGAGCGAATTCCGGATTATCGACAAATGCCTTAATGCGTGAAACAGTGCTAAGAATGTGCGTAACACCATGTTCACGTATTCGACGTGAAGCAAGAGCCGGGTCAAGCTGTTCCTGCTCATTGGCCAGATACAGCGAATATCCGGTGCATAGTGGTGCCCACACTTCAAATCCGAAAATATCAAAAGATATGGTCGTTACACTGATGATGCGATCTGTCTCATGTGCAAAAATATGTCGGTGCCTGATGTCCTCAACAAAATTGACCATCGCCTCATGAGTAATCATGACCCCTTTGGGACGACCCGTCGATCCTGAGGTGAAAATCACACAGGACAGGTCCGAAGACAGGAAGTTTACGTCCGGGTTAACGGATGAGCGCACATCCTGGGCAGTTGGATCATACACGAATCGCTCTCCGCTAAAAGTCACTGTGCCTTCTTCATCAGGCGTACACAGTAATACGTTCATTCTGCTATCTTCGATCATATTCAGGATACGCTGCGGCGGAAAAGCAGGGTCCAGAGGCACATAAGCCGCCCCAGCTTTCAGCACTGCCAATAGCATAATGATCAACGATTCATCACGTCTGGATAATATGCCCACAGGTTCATCCCGGCGTACACCTTGATCAATAAGCTTCCAAGCCAGCGTATTAGCTTTTTCATTAAGCTCCCTGTAGGTAAAAGCGGCTCCGGATGATACAAGGAGAGCTTTCTTGTCTGGTGTGTGTTCTGCCTGCAGCTCGAACAGCCGATGCAGACCCACCGCAGGAGTGTAATCCAGACGTGGACCAGCAAGCAGATGGACTGGGTGCTCATGAGAACCAATGTTTCTCTCAAGCAGTTCGCTCAGAGACAGATTGGGCTGTTGTACAACCTCTTGGCAGAGTCCGATAAACTCCTGCATCATACCTTCAACTGTGTCCCGGCGGAACAGATCCATCGAGTATTCGATATATCCTTCAATCACCTGCTTCTCCCTGTTTTCTTGACAGGTCATTAACAGATCATAAGTGGACGTACCCGTCTCCACCGGAAAAGAACTGAATTGCAAACCATGAAGTTCAAGTCCATGCAAATCCATGTTCTGATAATCGAAACAAACATCAAATACCGGATTTCGATTCAACTCACGTGTCACGCCCAGTTGTGCCACAAGCTCATTAAACGGATACTCCTGATACGCAAAAGCATCCAGTGTATGTTGTTTAAGTTCGCGTAAAAAATCAGTGTACGTACGATCAAACGTTGGAAAATTCCGTATCGCAATCATATTGACAAACATGCCTACCGTCTCTTTCCACTCTTCTTGTATCCTTCCTGCAACAGGCGTTCCTACCACAATGTCCTGCTGACCTGAGCGGTGTGCAAGAAGAAGATTCCACACACTTAGCATTACCATATACATGGATGCTTCCGATGAGGAAGCCAGCTCGTGCAAGTTTTGTGTTAACGAACGATTCAACGTGAAATGGAGACGTCCCCCTTGCATGGATCGCTGTGATGGACGCTCATGGTCAAGTGGAAGCTCCAGCACAGGTAAAGAAGGGCCAAGATGGTCCAGCCAGTATGTTTGATGTGAATTGTATTCATTTGAAGCGAGACGCTGCTGCTGCCATACCGCGTAATCTTTGTACTGTAATCGGACTGTATGCTCTTTGCCAAAATATAAATCATTGAAGTCACGAGTAATGATTTCGACAGATGTACCATCTGCGATAATATGGTGAATATCAAAGAATAGCAGGTGCTTGCGCTCGCCTATCTTAATCAGTTCAACCCGCATAAGCGGAGCACTCCCCAGATCAAAAGGACGAATCAATGTCTCGATCATCGCAGGCAACTCTTGGTCATCTGCCACATGCTGCTCTGCATAGCCCATACTTAAGCGAACCGAAGGTTGGATGATCTGAACGATCTCAACGCCCCGTATCTCAAACGATGTTCTGAGCGCCTCATGATGCTGCATCAACTTCTGCAAAGCAGCCTCAACTCTTATACGGTCCAATTCACCTTCAATAATGGTTGCAGACGGTAGGTTGTATGCCGTATTGCCTGGATCAAGCATCGCTTGTGTGAACATACGCATCTGTGCAGAAGAGATTGGATACGCATCCATAGTGGGTGCAGATTGAATTGTCTGTTGGTCCACTTTTGGTTTCGCAATGACATAGAGATGCTCCGCCAATTGAATAGGCGTTGAATGATTGAAAATATCTGCTACCTCAGGCTGAATTCCTAAATGAGACCGGATCCATGCAGACAAGCTGACTGCTTTGAGAGAATCTCCTCCAACCGCAAAGAAATTAACCTCTTCATCTAGATCATCGATGCCAAAAATCGTTCGATATGCGTCCAGGACAATCTGTTTCAGTTGGTCTGAACCACCAGTATAAACTGTCCCTTTTACTAGAGAAGAGCCACTTCCCTTACCCTGGTCTGCATGCTGCCTATCATCCCCGGTACCCATTCCTTCCGCTGCTGATGAGCCAGAAAGAGAAACACTGACAGGATAGGATTGTTTGTTGAAAACATAAGTAGGCAGAGAGCATTTGCGTCGTACCGTCTGCCCTTTGAGCACCTTCCAGTCCGGTTCAATGCCTTCGCACCATAACTCCGCAAGTCTGCGGTTCACATAGATACTATCCTGCTCTGTTTCCCTTACGTGACGTAGCATATTCAGTACCGTCTGGGAATCTCTTGATTGACTGTGCTGTCTGGCAAAGGAGCTTAGCGTTCGTCCTGCACCTACTTCAATTAATACAGCCCGCTCATCCTTCAACACTTCAGCCAGGTTTGATTCAAACAACACCGGCTGTAAAATATGACGGGACCAATAGTCAGGTTGTGTGATTTCATCTCCAAGCGCCCATGTTCCACTGGTGTTGGACAGTAATGGGATCTGTGGTGTATGAAGTGAATGCTCTGCTAGATAACGTCTAAATTCCTCGGCAGCCTTATTCATCATTGGCGTATGGAATGCATGGGAAGTCTTTACACGAATGCACTTCCAGCCCCGTCCTTCAGCCTTGGCTTCCATCCGTGAAATGGCTTCAGCTGTCCCACCAATCACACTGGAACCTGTAGTATTCACCAGGGCAAGCCACATGTCTTCCTCCAGTTGTGACTTCACCTGCTGTGCATCCGCCATAACGGCAAGCATGACCCCGGGTTGTTGTTGCTGCATCAGACGTCCGCGAAGTCGAACTAACTTGACAGCATCTCCGAGTTCGAACACACCCGCTACCGCAGCGGCAGCCAATTCACCAATGCTGTGTCCGATCATGCCATCTGGCTTGATGCCCAGATCCAGTAGCGACTTGGCCAGCGCATAACTGGTCATGAACAGTGCGAATTGGCTGTACTCCGTCTGGTTTATTCGCTCAGGCTGCTGATCCCCGTATACAACGGACAGCATATCTTCTCGTTCTTCCGCAGGCAGAAGGTCCAATATTTCCTGAATATAACTTCTAAAGATTGGAGCCAGGCCTGCTTGCTCTGTAGATCTGTATAGTTCTGCACCCATTCCCTGATACTGACTGCCTTGTCCGGGGAACATAAAGTATACGGGACGGGTGCCTTGAGCTGAATGGTATACGCGTGCTTTCCCCAGCTGTTGTATCAGCTTGTCCGGATTATCCTTCCATGTCTTATCCAGAATGAGTGCCTTACGATACGCAAAAACAGATCTACCTGACTGCAAGGTCCACGCTGCGTTCGACACAGATTGATCCGGATGTTGAGTCAGATGTTCCATAATCCGTTCAGCGGTGCGGTTCAGCGAGTACTCCGTTTTGGCGGAAAAAAGCAATATATTTACGTCATCATCCGGACTGCACTTCTCCATCTCGGGAGCCTCCTCCAATACCATGTGAGCATTCGTGCCCCCCACACCAAATGAATTGATTCCTGCGCGCATGACTCCAACATTGCCCTGTTTCCAGTCCACACCTTGTGCATTAACTTTAAAAGGCGTATTCAAAAAATCAATCTTGGGATTAGGCTGCTCATAGTTCGCTGTTCCAGGGATATAACCTTGTCCAAGACTGAGCGCTACCTTGATTAAACCAACCACACCTGCGGCTGTATCCATATGTCCCACATTGCCCTTGACCGAACCCAGATAACAAAATTGCTTTTGGTCGGAAGCAAAGGCCCGAGTTAACGAGTTTACTTCAATTGGATCACCAAGCAACGTTCCCGTACCATGTGCTTCGATATAACTTACCGTTTCCGGGTCTACTCCGGCTACCTTATAAGCATCCCGAATGACTTCAGCCTGACCGCTTACGCTAGGAGCAAGAAAACTGAGTTTCTCTTGTCCGTCATTGTTAATTGCTGAGCCTTTGATGACCCCGTAGATATGATCCCCGTCCCGCAGAGCATCGGTTACCCGCTTCAGCACCACAATTCCCATACCATTGGAGAAGACGGTTCCACTGGCTGCCGCATCAAATGGACGACAGTGTCCATCTGTGGAGAACATCATGCCATCCTCAAATATGTAACCCCCTTCATTGGGCAACTCCACGGTGATCCCACCAGCCACGGCCACATCACATTCTCCAACGATCAAGGATTGACATGCCAGATGAGGTGTAACCAATGAAGTAGAACATCCCGTCAGAGCGGTATAGGCCGGCCCTTTTAAGTTAAGCTTATAAGCCATTCGGGTAGCGAGAAAATGATTGGTGCTGAGGGTAAATGCTTCGTATTTACTGCTATAGTTAGCATCGTTAAAAAGCACTTGACGGTACCATTCGAAGTCATCGGATCCGCCAAGGAACACACCCACCTTACCCGCCTCATCCGGTCTGCAGCCTGCATCCTCCAGAGCTTCCCATATTCCCTGATACAAAAGTCTGAATTGGGGAGACATCATTTTGGCTTCACCGGGAGTATAGTCAAAGAACCCTGCGTCAAACTCATCGATGCCGTTGGCACGTCCTTTTGCCTTGACGTAACGAGGTGAACGCAGCAGCGCTTCCTCCACACCAAGCTCCCTCAATTCATCATCACTATAAAAGTGAATGCTTTCCCGCCGTTCAACCAGGTTACTCCAGAACTCCCTTATATCCTCAGCGCCCGGCACATTCACCGCCATGCCCACAATTGCAATGTCCTCACGCATAATGCCGTCTTTTCGTTGAAACAATTGTTCCCTTTCAGTCGGTACCCGAACTGCCTCATCCTTCGGACCCAGCGCGGCAAATTGACGCAATGTCGGGCATTCAAAAAAACGAGGAACAGGGAACTCCACATCGGTATAATGTTTTAGTTTATTGTGAGCCTGAATGACAGAAAATGAATTTCCGCCCAATTCAAAGAAATGGTCATCGCGCCCTACTCTCTCAACACCGAGCACTTCGGCCCACACTTCGGCTATAGCCTTCTCAAGTTCGGAAGACGGGGCGGTATAGAACGTACTGGAAGTGTGAGCATGCGTGATATCTGCCATGAGTGCCTTCCGGTCAATCTTCCCACTGCTATTCAATGGAAATTCGGATTTATGTACAAAAACGGATGGTATCATGTATGCCGGTAACGAACGAGACAGATGCTCTCTCAATTCGACAGAAGGCAGCTCCTGCTCTGACAGATAGTAGGCATACAGCAAGCCGGACCTACCTTCAAATGATTTCATGACTACCACGGTCTGAATGACACCCGGATAGGATGACAGGGTATTCTCAATTTCGCCTGTCTCCAGTCTGGCTCCCTGAATTTTAACCTGAAAATCAATGCGTCCCAGATATTCGATCGTACCGCTTGGGAGTGAACGTACCAGATCTCCTGTACGGTACATGTATCTGAAATGCTCTGCGTCCTGTCCTTCTTGAAAGAAAGGATTAGGGACAAACTTCTCTCGGGTCATCTGTTCCAGATTCAGATATCCACGTGCAAGTCCAACACCACTAAGACAAAGCTCCCCTGGAATACCTAACGGCTGAAGCTCATCATGATTTCCGACGACATACCATCTGGACTCATTGAGCGGGTAGCCAATCGGTACATTACCCAAGCCTTCGTAATGGCTTAATGGATAATGAGAAACCCATATGGTGCATTCGGTTGGACCATAAACATTTTCAAGACTTGCTCTAATGCTTAACCTGTTAAATTTCTCAATGATGTCTGGCGTGACTGCCTCTCCGCCAACAAACATCCATTTCAGCGTTTCCAATGCTGACAGATCGGAGCGAAGCTCCATCGTTTCCAGAAAAAGACGGAATAAAGTTGGAACAAAGTTGATGTGCGTCACCTTATGTGATGCCACCGTAGACACAATACGAGAAGGGTCTTTTTCTGCTCCAGGCTCAAGAATACTTAGTGCGCCTTCACCCATGAACCAGCCGAAAAGTTCCGTGGCCGACACATCAAAGGTATAAGCTGTTTTCAGCAAGTAAACATCCTGCGCCTGCATTGGAAAACGACGATCCAGATCAAGCAGTGTATTGACTACGCTATGATTTTCAACCATGACTCCTTTTGGTTTGCCTGTTGATCCGGATGTGTACATGATATAGGCAAGGCTATGCGGATTCAGCGCCTCTTCGAGATTTGAGGCATCCCCCGTATAGGCCTGATCTCCCTCAACGTAGATGTACTGGACATCCAGAGTCTCGTCATCTTTTTCGGGTTGTATAGCCAGCACTATGGATATGTCTGCATCCGATATAATATAGGCCTTTCTGGACAAAGGATAGGAAGGGTCTACAGGCACAAAAGCACATCCGGCTTTTAATACAGCCAATAGGGCAATGACCATATCCGAGGAACGTGGCATCTGCACGCCAACTGCCGCGTTATCACTTTTTTTACTCGCAACGATCTGCCTAGCCAATTGATTCGCTTTTGCGTTGACCTGCGCGTAGGTCTGATGCTGCTTCCCTTCCATTAGAGCTACCCGCTCCGGGAAACGTGCTACTTTATCGTGAAATATATCCATAATATGTTGTGGAGTGTAGGGAAAATAAGAAGTTTGATTGAATCGGTACAGTAGGTTTTCTTTCTCATCCTGCGTTAGGAGGCTGAACTCACTGATTTTTTGATCAGAATTGGTTACTAGTTGATTCAGCAAGTATAGAAATCGTTGGCCCATTCGCTCCATTGAACCTTCACGGAACAAGCTCGGTTTATATTGCAGCTTCAACTGAGCACCTTGCGGTAAACGACTCAACACCACCATCAGATCTCCTGGAAACGTAACCTTATCCTGATCCAGAATACGAGTTCCGAGCATATCTTCCTCATAGGAATCATAAACAAAGGAGATATCAAACAACGATGGTGATCCGGGTTGAGCCTGTAACATGCTGTCTCTGACAATGAGGTTATTGGGATATCCGATGTTCCTGTACGTATCCATCCAGGTTGTGGCTACTTGTTGCAGCAGAGGTTTTAGAGTTGATTCGAGGTCAATATGGAATCGCATGGGCAACATATGGACAAAACATCCAATCGTTTCTTCCAAGTCCATACCGGGACGATGAGAATATGGGGAGGCAAAGGTGATATCGTCTGTACCGACATATTTACTCATAAGAATGCCAAAGGCACCCATAAAGAACATAAAAACGGTTACTTCATTATCTTTGGACATCTGTGTAATATCAGCCATTAACGATTCCGAAATATCAAATCGCAGTTCATGACCAATTCCTTCTTGTAAAGAACCTGCTGGAAAGTCGTGCTTTAGAGAAAGAGGTTCCGCTCCCTTCATTTTGTTTAACCAGTATTCCCGCTCTTTGGAGTACTTGTTTTCGTGCAGTTTCTTGTTCTCTGCCTCAACATAAGAGATGAATCCTTCATCCGGCTTGACATCCACAGGTTGATCTTCAAGAAGACATGTATATGACTGGATAAGTTTGTTTTTCATCAGTTCAAGCGACAAGCCATCACATATTAAATGATGAATACATAAGGTCAGAATATATCGGCTTTTATCCATCTGAACAATCATTATACGGAACAGAGGACCTTTCTCCAGCTCAAAAGGTGTCCCGATGCATTCATCCACCAGTGCTTCTAACTGTTGTTCCTTTGGATTCTCCTGATTCTCGCTACTTAGGTCCCACAAGGCAAGTGAATAATCCATATCTTCATGAACGGATAACACGGGTACATCATTTTGAATCTCAATCCGAGTACGCAGCACCACTTGCTCATACATAAGCAATTCGATGGCCCGGCGAAATATCTCCATTTGAAGATGATCAAATTGAATTGAAGCTGAGATGTTATACGAAGTGGGATCATTCACCTGACAATCAAAATAGATTCCCTTTTGTGTTTCGGAAAGTTCAACGGTTTTTTGTACCATCACGACCACACCTCATCGTTTAATTGAGATTCAAGCTGTGTAAGGCAAAAAATCAATTACAGCTTAGTGCATTACCCAGATTCCGCCGGCCAATACGGAGAGAACCGTGATAAACGTTTGATACACCACATCCATAATGAGATTCCCGATACTGTCTCCATCTGCCTTGCGATTTTTAATCATGACATAAGTATGTGACCAAAGACCACTTAACCCGTATATGTACATCGTTACCAATACACCAACCCAAAAGTTCCCCTGGAACCAGATGGCCATAATCCCCATAACTCCAAGCCCTACCTGGGAAAAACCGTATTTAACCTGAAATGGTCCACCAGGCCATCCTAACATTTTGGCTGTCTGATCCGCTCTGGCAATGTTGACAACATAACCAATCACTCCAACCAATCCAAACGTAACCACAAACTGATGAAGCAGCAATACTCTGCTAATCTCGCTCATTTCTCCGGGAAAACCTAACACATATAGGTGTACTCCCCCTGAAATTAGACCTAACAACCATAGAACCAAAAACCACATGCCTGTCCCACTCCCGCCGTTTGTTATTTGGAATCATTTGTAACTAAATGTACAATCTTGTAGATACACACATTATATAATCGCTTTTACATTTGTCAATTCATACATAATTTTCTAGTATGTCGAAGATTTTGTCATTTTTCTTCTTCTGTACGCAAACAAGAAAACCATATAGTTCCATTTAACTTGAAAATAATAGGAATTTAGCCCTATTATTACATTAAAAGGTTTGAAACCTACTTCTTTTTTAACGCTTCAAAAGAACCACAACTCATTTATTTGACATAGGTGATCGTTCAATTATCATCTGTTTGATCATCTACGATTACAGGATAACAGCAACGATCAATTAACCTATGATATAAAAGAATTGACATCCGATCGCTTTGTAACTATTATAGTTACAACGGTGGTGATTATCGCATGAGACAAATCAGCAGTCGCTTTTCCATTGCGGTTCATACCCTGTCCCTGATCGCTGTTATGCCCAATGAATGCACCGGAGATGTGATCGCGCAGAGTGTGAATACAAATCCCGTGATTATTCGGCGGATTATGTCCAAGTTGAAACAGGCTGGTCTGATTGACGTCAGACCCGGTGTGGGCGGTGCTTCATTGTTGAAAGATCCGGCCGACATTACCCTTCTTGATGTATATCGAGCGCTTGAGGTCGTGGAGGATGGGGAATTGTTTAACTTTCACAAACATCCGAATCCGAAATGTCCGGTCGGCAACATGATTGAACACACCTTGCGTGCCGAACTCATTGAGGCTCAGACAGCCATGGAACAGCGCTTGAATCGTGTAACCATACAGCAGATGATGGATCAGATTCATGTCTCTGAATAAAAAAGCTCATAATGAGCTTTTTTTAACCCTTTCGTTGTAATCACACCTGTTATAACATATTTGATTACATCCATATGCAACCAACAACACATATCATAGGAGGAAAAGAAAATGAAAATTTTGGTTACTGGCGCAACAGGTCAATTGGGTTCACTGGTTGTAGAGGCATTGTTAAAAAACAATTCTGCCAAGGATGTGGCAGTAAGTGTGCGTAATCCGGAGAAAGCGGAAGCACTCCGCACTCAAGGCGTTGACGTGCGTCACGGTGATTTCGATCAACCGGAGACGTTGGAGAAAGCTTTTGCCGGTGTAGACCGTCTGTTGCTCATCTCGACTGATGGTGACAATGAAACGCGTATTCGCCAACATCAGGCTGCCATTGACGCTGCCAAGAACGCAGGCGTGGGATTCATCGCTTATACAAGCGTTGTGAATGCAGAGAAAAATACCCTTTCCCTGGCGGAAGTTCACCGCGCTACAGAAAAAGCTATTCGTGAATCCGGCATTCCGTATTCCTTCCTGCGCAACAACTGGTACCTGGAAAATGAAGCAGGCAGTGTGCAAGCCGCTACGCAAGGCGCACCTTGGGTTCATGCCACCAATGACAGCCAAGTAGGCTGGGCTACCCGCAGTGACTACGCCCATGCTGCTGCAGCTGTACTCGCAGGTGAAGGACATGAGAATACCGTATATGAATTGTCCGGCAAACTACGTACGCAAGCTGAACTGGCTGCCATTGTTGGTGAAGTGCTTGGACAGGAAATCAACGTGCAAAACGTGGACGATGCCGCTTACGCTGACATCATGAAAGGTTCAGGTCTACCGGACTTTGTCGTATCGATGCTTGTTGATATGCAAAGTGCTATTCGTGAAGGTGCATTGGCTGTCGAGAGTGATACATTAGAGAAATTGCTTGGCCGTCCGGCTCAGCCACTTAGCGAAGGTATTAAAGCAATTGTAGGCAAGTAAGTTTTGGATATGAGAAAGGGACACACCAACAAATGTTGGATGCGTCCCTTTTTTGGTTTGGTGTAGCTAACGATCAATACAACGATATACCCGTTGAACGGATGACTGTACACTCACCAATTGATTGCGACTGCTGCAATTGGAGATAGGCATTTATGCTGTCCACAAAGTTCATCACTCATTGCTCACCAGTCACTGCTCAAGAATATAACATGCAGGAATGTGATCGGCCAGCCAGATATTTTCGTTTCCATGATAAAAAAGGATTCCATCTGTGGCCGCTTGAGCAGCATTGATTCTCAAAATGACAGGCTGATCATCCCGTCTTCGTCCCACCTGATTGGCCGTATTGATATCTGCGGACAGATGTACATATTGCCTTTGCCGCGGCTGTAAGCCATGTTCCATAATCGAATTCACAGCACGTGCGGGTGTTCCATGATAAAGGGTTTCCGGTGGCTCAGCAGATATCTTCGATATCTTATGGGGTGTCGAATGTCCATACAATGCCCGGATGCGGCCTGTACGGATTTCATGTCTCTTTTTCTCCGAGGCTTGAATCATCTGCTCCAGATCGGCTTGCGTGACTTCCTTCCATTGCGGACTTTCATGTAAAGCCACCAGCAATTGCGAGATTTCCACCCAACCCTCTTCGTCCAGTTCCAGCTCATACTCCCACGGTGCATGTCGCAGAGCGTATGAGAGTTCCTTGCTTAATTTCATCAGATCCAATGCAATCATCTCCCACATCTAATAAAACCGTCTATTTTTGCGATTGAACCGCTGTTAAAATCTCCTGTATGTTACGTTGTAATCCTTCATCGTCTTCCTGATTGAACTGGCGGTGTCCATCAATCCCACGTTGGATAATGGTATTCATCACCGGATGAACCTCACGATCGGAAGCCACCCGGATCAGATCATCGGCAAAATCAACAGCCTGCTGCTCACTATAATTAAACGGTTTGATCAGCATCCGAATGCTCAAGGCATGGGCCTGTGGCTCTGCCAGCTGATCCCGATGAGTTATGCCATATACCGCGCCAAAACCAAAAGCAGCCATGACCTGACGCTCCAGTTCACTCGTTTGTTCCAAAGGGGTGCCAATCAGCTCACACATTTTGTCCACCATCTGTTCCAGCTCATTTGCTGCCGCACCCAGAATTACGTCATTAATATCGTCAGCGTTAATAAATTCAGTCATATTGGTTTTCTCCATTTCTGTACTGTATTTGATCCATTCTCTCAGACTCTATGAGAACATTGTATCGGAGTTGAGGTGTTCGTTTCAAATTCCTCTGGAGATAAAAGGCGAAGCGTATGCTTCCGAAGCAGCTTTCTTACAGAAAAGCTATTAGCTCCTCTTCTTCAGTACATGAAAATCTCTATTTATGGTTAGTGCAGTTTGGTAAATGTTCATATGCATCACTGTTAATCCCGGCATGATTCATCGTTTGGCGTAGCTCCGAAACAAACTCCATAAAATAGACTTCAGGACTGCGGCTTCCGGCATAATACTGCAGATCATAATCGTAATTTAACCTCGAAAATACATCATGCAGATCGTCAACCAACACCTTTTTCATATCCTCTCTCGTAATAGCCGGGTCCATATTGCACTCATTGACTAGGGTCTGTAATGTCTCTTGGAGAGCCTGCTGATCGTATGATGGGTTAGACAACAGATGCTGCAAATCATACAAGTCTTTAAACCTGGGCCTCACTATCGTTTGATGCAGCTTCCATGCAATTTGGATGGAGAGTGGTACAGTGTAAGGAACGACAAAAGCTTCACCAACCATGGGTTGGTACGATAGAGTAACAGGCTTCTCATCCAAGTCGAGGTTAAAGGATATATCCAGATGCAGCTCATCCTCATCTCCATACTCATTTTCGCTCCTTGGTTCACTATCAATATAAAAGGCAAGCTCCGTGTTCACCGTGGGAAAATCATCCGCCATCGCGTAGTCTATTCTGCGCCAAAAGGTATTCTCCCGAAAGCTTCGGAATACGATACCGTCATTCAGATCCATCTCAGTTACCCGAATCATCCAGTCTGTAAACACTGTATTGGCCTGATCCTCAGTTTCAATTTTACCCGTATACAGAAAGTCGATGTCATCAACATAACGAACATTGGGATTCTCCAAATATTGTCTTGTCAATAAGCTTCCTTTTAATACAAATGGACTATTCACCAGAGAAGCGCGCTTTAATAGAGCTTCCAACACAACAATGAATCGCTCATCCTCATTTAGGAGGTGCATTTTTATGTTTTTTTCTGACACTCGTTCTCCTCCTCCATTCATCGTACTCAACATCCAATTAGATCCATCCACGATCCAGTTCTTCCCGGCTGTCATAGATGCACAGTTCATATTGCTGTTTTAACAGTTCGATCTTGTTCTGCAGTAAGATGTCATGAATTTCTCCCACTCTACGATAAAAATGTTCTGCACTTTCATATTCCCGGACCGTTACGAATCTGACTTTTCCATCCACATTCAGCGAGTTCCGTGAAATATGTCCGCCCGAATCCGCGCACAGTTGCTTCAATACGGCCACATCATCCACATATACCTTTCCGTGCCATTCGAAATAAGGCTTGGACTGTGCCAGCATCGGCTGATAAAAATACGTTTCTTCCTTAGCCGGAATTTCCACCTTCGTCCGAACAACTGTGAATCCGTTATCCCGAAACTTCGCCCCAACTTCTTCAATAACATTCTTCACTTCTTCGTAATTCGTGCTATGTACAATGCCTGTAATCATTGGCTGATTAATATATTCACCTTTGTCCAAGACGATCAACACGGGCTTCACGTTCTCTTGATTACAGATGTTGATAAAGGTCTCTTTCTCGTTCTGCTTCAGATCACGCATGGTTACATGATATTCAAATTCCATCAGGTCACTTCCTTACTGATTTTTGTCATCTCTCATTAGACAGATCTCTCTTCTATCTTCTGTTAATTCTCCACTCACATCGCTCAACTCAAATATTTCCACAGATCTTCTTTAAGTTTTACAATTCACGTTCAAAACGCACCCCTAATTTCTCTACAAGATACTGACAACTGGGGCATTCGTTAACATGAACTAGGAGAACTTTATTTACTCAGCAATTCAAAAAATTCTAATATATTGGTCGCGACTTTTTGTGTCACAGGAGAAAACTCCTCTGACTCTTCATGAAACCAAATAACTACAGTAGGCTCTTCTGTTTCTCTAAAATCCAAACAAATAAGATCTCCTGAAAAAAGCGTTGCAATAGGAACTACATTCATTCCCACTAAATCTTCATTATCAGTTAATCTATCACCTATTTGCGTAATAGTAACTTCAATATCATACCATCCATTAATAGGATCAGACTCACTGTCATCCAATATACATAGAAATTTTTCTATTATGTATTCTTGCTGATTCATACTAAACATATTTGTGATTGGTACAGCTCCGTTATGTTCCTTAATAAAATTCCTATAAGTTTCAGGAAATGAAACTCTCAAACTTCGCTCAACCACTTCTAATAATTCTTTGTTTGGCAATGGAAAGACAATGGTATTAACATCCACTCTCATTTCTTTCACTCCTTATGTTATCTTTTAGCATGCATACAACCACCGTGAGTTCTCTCTCCCTCTCCTTAGGTACTAGGTTGTGCATTTCACTAACACCAACATGCTGATTTTAGAGATAAAAACAACCACAATACGGGCAGTTAACTCACATTGTGGCATTGTACGATCTTGTTGCTAGGCTTATAAACCAAGTTTACACTAAGTCTTTGACAGAACCTGTTAAAGTACAATATCTTGAAGACCCACTTCTACTACTTCTTCATTTTCAACACTAATACCTAATCCATGTTCTTGTTCCCAAGTGCAATCACATAATATCCCTACTCTTCTAATACCATCCTCGAAATCATATCTTATTAGCAAACCTGTAGGCGTAACAAGTCTCCCTAACTCGTCTATTGATGAAATCTTTGGAGCAATTTTTTCAACTTCTTCACTATCACTTTGCATTGCTCGATAATCTTCATAGTTTTCTAAATAATACTCTAAAATCTTATCTTCGCTTTCCTTTACTATGCTAGGCATACACGCTTTGAATTGCGAAAAAGCATTTCGTTGATTCGGAGTAATTTCCTCATTCTCTTCGCCATAAATATTCAAAAGTATTTTTTGGTTTTTCCTAAACATAGTTATCTCTATCGTCCCTATCCATACATCTTCATAAACAATTTCTCCAAACAACTCATCTTTTTTCATTTTTAGAGTATCGTCCTTTCTTATTTAACTTCACTTACACCACCAAGGTGTCCAAATTTAGAATTAACACTACTTGGAACCAATTGTATGATTTTCCCATCATTAAGTTCATACTAAGTATACTTTTTTTTGTTCTCCATATTGTCATTTCAGCCTTGCCCTTAAAAATTAAATTCCGCATCCAGGCCTTTTTTGCATTGCGTCATTTGATCTTCCAGCATCATACGATATGTAGTCACGAGCACCTGGAATCATTGCTATTTATCCAAATCTTTTGTCATTTTTCATATTTTGTTTCACTGAGTATAAATCTTAAAGACTTTATGTATCATATGGTTGATCAAAGTTTTGACTTTTAAGACACAAGATTAACCTTTTCTAAAAAAAATCAAAACAAATAAGCTCCAGTCAAATAACCGGAGCCTGTCTGATTTATCTTTGAACTAAAAATACAACTGGATGTGACGCTCTTTTTCAGGAATATCTTCATCTTCTAATAAATCCACTTGAGTTAGCGCACCCTCATGCTTAAGTTCAGCGATGAACAATGCATAGAAGTCTCCTGCTGTCGGATAGGAGAATAAACCATATCCTTTTCGAGAAATCAGCTTGTTCACCTCCCTAATTTTCTCAGGGAGATATTTGTAGACAAACTCTCCCAACTCTTCTAGCTGATCTGTAGTTCCCAATTCGATATCATAGGCATACTCATAGTCTAAGATGTAATTGACGATTTCCTGATCCACTTCTCCTTTGTAGTCCAGAAATAAAAACCGTTTGGTCGCTAAGCCATGATTTAGCATACTATAATACGCCAGTGATTCATCCGGATCATTCAAAATCATGTCGATATCCTCTGCATCATCGAAAATTAACGGCACCAAATCTTCATCTGCCATGCAGTCTTCCTCCTCTCCTATTCAAACAGAACTCCATGGTGGTTTGGGATATACTCTGGATAGTTTTTGCGATAAAAGTCATCAATCATTCGTAAAACGGGATCCCACTCTGGATACGGTTCAGGATCTTGAATGTTCATTTTAGCCTCCGGTGAGTTCATCAGGAAATCATCAAAATGACTTGGATTGGGCAGACCTTGTTTTTTTCTCACATGAAGCAAATACAAAATTTCATAAGGATAAAAAGCGTAATCATAATTTCCAAATTCAAGCGATTTTCCTAACTCTGAAGCAAGCGTGGAATGATGTTCGGACATTCTTCCAATTAAATGCGTAACTTCATTCAGATCAGGCGTATTCCATTGTTCCAATACTTCTTTATATATTCCAAGTTCTTCTGGAATCAATTCACATGGCCGTCCCTTATCTGCTAATGCGGACTTCACAGTCAAGTGAATATTTTTATTAGTTCCTTCTATTGTTTGATTGGTGTGTTGTAGATACAACTCTACTAAAAACCAGATATGTTGTTTCCAATCATTTGCTTCCATTAAATTATCTCCAAGATATTTGACTATAAAATCAAAAAATATCTTTTCCTCTTTTACCCATCCGAATAAATTGAAGTGCACTAATGCAATGATGCTATACTCAAAAGAATAATCAATCAATTTCATATTAGGATAACGATCTTTATAAATATGCCTACCCATGCACTGATAAAATTTTGTTTGTTGAATTTTTTTTAGTGCACTTACATCTCGACCGTTTTTAATCAATACGTCATTTTTCCAGACATCTAACCAAAAGGAAGATATATTATCCATATCAATTAATAGGATATGATCACTCTCTGTATCATTAATATCGACGATTTCAACAATCTCATTTTTACCTTCTTCGTATTCATTTACAGCATTACTATCAACAAAATTTTTGACATACCTTTTGTAGGCCAATTGCAATTTTTTTGAATTAACCATTGTTTTCTCCTTAAAATGTTATTTGATTGGATTACTCCAATCTTTTACTTTTACAACATCTACTCCAAAACCAACTGAAGTTTTCGAAATATCGACTTCTACTCTGATAAACCCAAACTCCAACCCTGGGTTTTCTTTTAAAAGTTTCTTGTATTTTGTCTTAAAATCCGCAAAACTTTTATTTTTACGGCTTGACATTACTTCAAAATATTTTGCACCACCCAGTTTTTGCTCTGTTGAATAGTTGAAATTTCCCCACTCCGAAGTCTTAGCCTCAATCATGGTTAATTTAGGAGGCGGACCTTTGGACAAAAAGGCTCCATCTATTCCGTTCCTACCAACTTGGAACAGATCGGAAATATCCTTACCCAGATTATTGTTTATTGCGATTTTTTTCGCAACTTCCTCTCCAAAGTCACCCTTATCATGATCATAATATTTTTTATTATCGATTTTTCGCTCATACCCTTCTACACCGGATAAATCAAATTTATTACTTATATCATCTGGAGTATCAAGTTGATTGGCCAGCTTGCTTCGTTGTCGTTTTAATTTCTTGATTTCTTCTTCGCTAGCCCCTCCATTTTCCTTCATTTTAATTTTTTGATCTAGATAGTCAAGTTGTTGTTGGATTTGCTTTTGACTCTTTCCTTTTTTCTTTTTCGTATTGTCACTAGATTTGTCATTAGTATTTGGTTGCTTTGTATCCTTTGGTTTCTTTGTTTGTTCGCTTGGGCTACCTTCGTCCTTTTTCTTCGTTGGCGGCTTTCACGTATTCACTTCATTCGGCGTTTCATTTTTTTCTGTTTTCGTCTTCGATGTCGTGCTATTTTTCGGCGTTGTCGGTACATTAGGTTCTTTCTTTTTCGAAGAAGGTGAACTACCCGAACTTGTTTTCGACTTCGGCGGGTTCTCTACAGGTTTAGAGGTTGACCTTCCCCCACTGTTTGCTGTCTTTCCATTCCCCGAAGTAGTCTCACCCGTTTTATTCGTCTTATTATTGCTCCAATGACTTCCTCCACCAGACACGATCCCCGTCTTCTGATTGTCTTCCCAATACTTTCGGACAAATGTCTTCGCTTTGGGCACGATGGACGAAGACGGGCTCGTGTTCACTTTGGGCGTCGTTGTTCCACTTGCCTGGGGGATGGACCGCCTCAGGCCTGCAGTTCCGCCTGCTGAACCTCCCCTGCGATTAAAACCAAATTGCGTATCCATCCCTTTTTGCATGGCTTCATGTTGGTAATATCCATCCCATAGTTCAGCAAAGGCTTCATCGCTCATGGGGGCCTTTAACCTGCTTTTCGGTGTTGTCGTTGCATTAGATTCATTCGATTTCGAAGAAGGTGTTATCTCTTTTTCTTATATTTCCACCCTATCTGGTGCAAGAGTGGCCTCATACTTTGGTTTAAGTGGCTTTAACGAGAAATCAGCATAGTCTTTTGCCTTGTTATCTCCTTCAAACTACTATCTACATAAAACTCCTTTTGTCTATTCATGTTATGCCTACTACGGAATATGCAAAATCAAGTTCATCTACAGTTGTGAGTAAATTTGAAACGCAAGAAAACTAAGAAACAAAAAACAGGTCAATTACTGTGGTATCTGACCATAATCAATCTGTTTAATGTAGCGCAATGGTGATAATTGCGTAAAAAATTAAAGCATTTGATTTGCCTATAATTGAAGAAATCTTCATACGGGTATTACATAGTTTAAAGGTATTATTGGTTGAATGATGGATTCATTCGGCACTAGGGGAGGGGGATCTAATTCATTTACTCGCTGTACATATAGAGGATATAAAAGACCACAACACGGACAGCTAGCTCGCATTGTGGCACTGTTGATTGTATTGTACGATCTTGTTGTTAGGGTTGTAATTCAAATTATATTAACAGTAGTAATTAGCATAATTATCCTACATTATTTATTCAGCTAACATTGTCAAGAAGTCTTTAAAACTATTTGCAACAGGATAACTCACTGGGTCAAACTCCCCTGAATTTGCATGATCCCACACACAAACATCAGGATTGTTTCTAGACTCACGAAAATCCAAGCATAGAAAGTCACCAGAAAATAGAACAGCAACTGGTAATAATGCAACTCCTATTAAGTCCTCATCATCAATCAATCTCTCATCAAGTTGGGATTTTGTGGCATCAATATCAAATATCCCTAATTCGATTTCGGTTGGGTCTTCAAGAATACACAAAAATCTAGTAACTATATAATTATGACCATTACAACTAAAAGAACGTCTTTCTGGAATGCCCCCATTATTTATTTTAATAAATTCTTTATAATCTGATGGCAATTCTACTCTCCAAAAACCTTCCTCTTTTGACAATAGTTGTTCAGTTGGTAATGGATAAATAATAGACTCCGCTCTCATCTGCACAATTTCTTCCTCCTTTATCTCGGCGCATCTGCCCACATTCCGGTAGACCTACCACCATTATGAGTTGTAATATTATGAATACCAAAGGGAACTAATTGCATTTTCCCCGGTACTTCAGTATGATGCCATGTATAAGATCCGTTATCAACTAATTTAATTATGTCTTCTGGTAGATTTTTATTCAACCAGTTAAACTGTTCTGTGTCACCTTTCTTCCACAATTCTTTTGGAAGGTGATCTGTATGCACTACTACACCCGCCCCCTCAAAATCAGCAAAGCCGTAACGCATACCTTTTACTTTCTTCACTTCGATTTTAGGTATAAGCTTTAATTCCTCAGCCTTATTTCTAATCATTTTTCTTTGTTTAGCAGTTAAATTTGCACCTCCCTGTATACTTTTTTCCCATGACCATCCTTTAATATTTATGATCTCGACATAATGCTTAGCATAGTCATGTAATACTTCATCAAACTTCTTATTACCTGACAAGAAATTGTCAATGTTTCGTAGATGTGGTGGTTTACTTCCACTATCACCTTTTCCCGTCCCCTCAGTTCCTTCCGTATTTTCCTTCGGTTTATTTGTATTCGGTTTCTCCGGTTCGGATGATTTAGGTGGTTTCGTATCAGCTTGCGGTTTACCTTCGTCCTTTTTCTTAGATGGAGATGGCTTCCACGTATTCACTTCATTCGGCGTTTCATTTTTTTCTGGTTTCGTCTTTGATGTCGTGCTATTTTTCGGCGTTGTCGTTGCATTAGGTTCATTCGTTTTCGAAGAAGGTGTACTACCCGAACTTGTTTTCGACTTCGGCGGGTTCTCTACAGGTTTAGAGGTTGATCCTCCCCCACTCTTTGCTGTCTTTCCATTCCCCGAAGTAGTCTCACCCGTTTTATTCGTCTTATTATTGCTCCAATGACTTCCTCCACCAGACACGATCCCCATCTTCTGACTGTCTTCCCAATACTTTCGGACAAATGTCTTCACTTTGGGCACGATGGACGAAGACGGGCTCGTGTTCACTTTGGGCGTCGTTGTTCCACTTGCCTGCGGGATGGACCGCCTCAGGCCTGCAGTTCCGCCTGCTGAACCTCCCCTGCGATTAAAACCAAATTGCGTATCCATCCCTTTTTGCATGGCGTCATGTTGGTAATATCCATCCCATAGTTCAGCAAAGGCTTCATCGCTCATGGGGGCCTTTAGCCTCCATGATAGATACTTCATCTCCTCAAGGCTTAGGCCTTGTGCCTTCCAATAATCATAACTCCCTAGTTCCTCTACCGTGATATGAGGCCTGCCAATATCGAAGGTAATATTCGCAAAATGAGGCCCTACGAAAAGAATATCGTATTCCTCCGGGTTTTCCATCACTTTATTGTAATAATCCAGCGAACTTTTCAGTTCCTGATCCGCCTGTTGTTTCGTCCATTTCTCTCGAATATGAGCTGGAATATCATAATATGTGGCACTAATTTCCTGATGCTGCTGATGCAACTTCTTGAGTAGATCAATGGGGGAAGTCGATGTGGTCAACTCTTTGGCGGCCGTCAGCATTTTACCCAGCATCGTCCATTTCGCTTCGTTCTCCTGCTGTTGGAGTTCGGTAAATCCGTTCGTAAATCGGTCCAGCAAATTCAGAGCCGAAGGCTTGAAGGAGCCTAACTTCGGCACACTCGCGATCAGACCCGTTGCAACGGCAGCAATACCTACGCCGATGGCTGTCTGAGCAGCAATCCCCCCTAGAGCTCCCAGGATCGGAATCATAGCAGTGATGGCCAACGCAGCTCCAGCCAACGATCCATCTTTCGGGTTCGTCGTTGATGCCTGCGTCACTGCAGCAGCCTCTGCGGCTGCTGCGGCCTGAGCCGCTTCGTACTCCTCAATCGGCATCAGCGGTGGCTCCGGCTCCGGAGGCAGATCCGCCACATGAACAGGCGCTTTGTTGCTGCCCTCCTGTTGCAATAGACCTGCTCGTACGTTGGCCTCCCCGTCCAAAATGAAGCTACCACCCCCGCCAAGCAGCCAAATCGCTTCTGGTGCTGTGGCTTCAATCTTTCCGGCCGCAAGCAGGATATTGCTGCCTTGAATGGACAGATTGCCTGGACTATTCAATACGATCCCCTGATCATTCAAGGTAATCGTCAACCCGGATCCGGCTTGCAGTGTAACCTCATCAGGTGACATCCCGATAGAGCTTCCGGCAGGATGCCCCCAGACTTTATGCTCTGTCCCTCCGTTAGTGGAACGTTTACCCTCAGAGATGGAATGACGAATGTACGCTCCGGATTCCAGACTACTTGGAAAATATAATTCCACCTGATCCCCGATCTCCGGCATCATGTATAACCCGCTATGCCCTTCCGCAGCATAAACTGGCGCGACCGGATAGGGGCAGGCGGAACCTTCCGTCATCGGGCCCTCGTCCATTGGCAGTTTGATCTGAATATGATCATGAATTACGCGGACCACCTCGCCGTACAGCGATAACCCAATCAGGTCCGATAGGTTGCATCTAGGTACGCGAATGTGGTCTTCGAGTACCATGCGGTATGTCGTCATGAGCAACCCGGATTCCAGTCGCGAATGGGCATACACCACGGTCAACTCTCTGCCATCCGGAAGTTCGACCTTGTCTCCCAACGCGTAGGTCTCGACACTTTCCACCGTATATTGCAATACGCCTTGCGATCCCTTGGGGCCCTGAATGATATATCGATCTTCCGTTCCGGAGCTAAGCCAATCAATTCCGGCCAGCTCCTTACGAACCTGATAAGGTTGGTCTTCTGGCCATTTCCACAACTTACCTGCGGGCAAACCGATATACAGTTTGGGTGATGCCGCTGTGATTTCGGGGACCAGCACTGTACCGAATCGTGAGGCAAGCCGGCGTAGGAACATCCAATCGGTCTCTTTATATTGTAATACAAGTCCGCTCAATGAGGTATTTTCGGTAACCTGATCCATGACATCCGAATAGCGGTAAGAATTCATAATGAATTGAATGAGTTCTTTGAACGTCCACCCTCTGTTTTGAAAGGCTCGTTCCTCAATTCTCATATCCATTTGATAGGAGTTGGACAAAGCTTCAAGTTCGAATCGATAGACTCCTCCCGACAAATGAACCGAGAGTGAGGTCATTACGCCGTGGAAGAGTCTCCTCACCGATCTACCATTTTCATCGACTTGTCTGAGCACGATAGATTCCCCTTCAGCCTGAACCTGAAGAATGCCCGGCCCATCCTCTTCCGGAATTATACCGCTGACGTAGAGTTTCGCATGCTCGTTCACTTGGCGGGTAATTTGCACGCCTTCTAACCACTGTGCACGATAAGGCCAATATAGACGAATTTGCTCATAACCGATCTGGTCGAGTTTCTTCTCCGTAATTTCACTCATCGTCAAAAGTCCAATTGCTGTCCGTCATTCTCTATGACGATATCTCCGCCGTACAGACACTTGTGCGTACAGTGACTGAGCAGTGCAGCTTTCCCTTCTACCTTGGTATCTCCCTTTCCATGAAGCCAAGGCATGGTCAGCACGGGAACGCAAGGCGCTTTCTTAACCCCATAGATGTCAACCATCGTGCTTGCCGCTACTGCTGGATTAGCTGGATTGGAACAGTTACCGAACGATCCAATATGAATACCTGGAACATAATCCTCGACAGTCATCTTCGCCTTCCCCTTGATATATACGCCATGACTGAATGGTATCTTCAATCGTGTACGCTGCGTCCCGCAATTGCATTTAAGTATTGCTCCTGCAACGACATAGCTTTTAGAGGCTTCTCCAGCCGTATGAATCTGGGCATCATGATCTTGACTTCGCACCATCATAACCTCTCCTTTCTAATTCGTTTGTTCCAAGTCCAACGGAATGAATTGTACTCCTGTGACATCTCGCCGCAGAATGCTCTCCGACAACGCTAGATTGACAATAATCACGGTTTCGCGCTGCTCCATCAATTGGAACAGGGGTACCTCCGGGAAATCTCGCTTCAGTATGATCCGCTCCAGACTTCCATCCATGCGCCGAAGGGTATGAGGAGATAATATGTTTGCCAGTGCAGGAGGGTGAATGGCCCAATACGTCTCTTGGGTCATTCGCTCCTTGTCCGTTAATACGGTAGCCCTTCGCTTGAGCTGAGGACAATACATAATAAGTGTTTCAAGCAATTGATCTGAAACCAAGGGAACCGGCTGTTCCAAATAATCCGTATAATCGACATGGAATCCGCTTCGCACATAAAGGTTAATGGCTGTATGCTCACTGCCTGAATCATGAAAAGCCTGATTCCAGGTCCTGCGTTGCAGTTCACCAACAGGCTCAGTCTCTACGCGGTGTATCCATCTGAGATCGGCCATTAGACGAAAGTATCGGATAACCCTCGCCTCCTCTCGGCATCGTCAAAAATCGCACCCTCCACATCAGCACCCTCCCATAACGTATCTGTTAGATTGGCTCCACGGAATATGGCTCCACGAAGGTGTGCCCCTCGGAAGTCAGCACCTGAAAGGTTTGAATTCTCGAAGTTAAGCGCATCGTATTCTGGACCCTGAGCGAGTCCTTCCGGATGTCCTACCTCCCCTATTATCTCCCTGAAAACAGCTCTTTCCAGAGAACACCCGCTGAAATCTGCCCCATATAGAACGCTTCCGGTGAAATCGGTGTTCTCCAGACTACAATTGCGCCAACGTGTCCCTATCAAGATACAGCGTTGAAAATCGGTAGAATGCAGATCGATACGATCAAAACGGCTGTAACGAAAATCCAGATCGCTGCATTCCATTTCGCTCATATCCAGTCCCTGAAAGTGCGCGTACATGACCTCCAGACCATCACTTTCTTCCAATGCTTCACCAATCTCCTCAGTGCTCCTATTCCTTCGATCAAGACGAAATACGCACTCGCTGGCATCCAAGTATTCTCCTACACGTACTTCGAATATCTGTTCCAGATCCATAAGGGAGTTCCATTCGAAGTCCTCCAGCGCGCGACAGCTATGGCGTATAAAATGCACAAGATACCGATTCACCAACGCCGCTTCCTGTAACATGATTCGGTCCAGTTCTACCGCTGTGACGGTTCCTTGATAGTGAGGAAGTTCTTCTCTTAATCCATTGAGCATCCGTTCAAGACACTCATAGGCCCAGTGGGAAGAATAGAATGAACGGATGGGTGTTCGATCCAGCAACCATGAAGCATCGTATGCTTCGACCAGGACATTCATCGCCCCTCCAAGAAGTTCTGTTCGCAACATAGAATATTGAATGTAAGCGATCCGCCCTTTCGCCCCACGCTTTTGGGCGTCGCTGACTTCCTGAATCATCAACCTGAAATGACTTAGGAACTCGGCTGTCAAATCCGTATACCTTGTATGCAACGTATGCTGCAAATCATCCATAAGTTTGGCCCGCGCAGGTTTTAACCTGATGGGTATAAAAATGTAATATAGATTCCTTGCGATCCATTGGAAATTATCCCTCCTGCCCATACGTCACCCTATACTAGTTGGCTTTCACTTCTGATCCACTCATTTTTGCCTGTCCATCCAATTTGAATGTCCCTCCCCCGCCTTCCAGCAACAATTGCGAATCGGCAGATAACGTTATTTTCTTCCCGGCTTTGAGCGAGATATTGCCCCCAGCAGACATCCGAATCTGCTGGCTTCCGATGATCTGAATGCCCTCGTCCCCGCTGAGACGAATGAACACCTCGCCCTCTTTGCTGCTAATGGAGATGGAATCTGGAGTCAGTCTGATTTCTTTGCCATAAGGCGTACGGAAAATTTTATGATCCGGTTTGTTTAATTGGTTCGTTCCAGTTACCTTATTATCCAGACGGGGTGCTCCTGTCGCATAGGCCTCTTCTTCGTTTTGCGTTGGAAAATATACGGCCACCGGATCACCCACTTCAGGCATGACATACCAACCTGTCTGCCCCTCTGCGATGTATGGCGACTGATACAACAGCCACAACGCTTCCTCTTCCTCCTGTTTTTCATCACAGTCCAGCTGAACTCTTACATGACCACCATGCACTGAAAGGATGCGACCAAGTAATGAGCTTCCGGCAATTATCGAATTGTAATATGTCTTTTGTCTTAGTCCTCTATGGAGGCTAAGTACATATTGGTGCTTCACTATTCCTCCCACAAGCTCGGTGTATGCCTCAGTCACATATAGGCTTCTGCCTCGGAAGGTAATATGATGTCCAAGCTCCATCACCTGATCTGTCTCGATTTCATATATAATGAAATCTGATTCGTTGACCTTTAACGTATCGTTTTCAGTAAAGTACATGAATGGTGCCATGTTTTTGCGGATTGTATAACGTGTATTGTCCAGATCGATTGAGTTTCCGTGCTCAAAGACGCCAAAATAAAATTTGGGGCTGTCAAACTGAGCGGCCGGCATCAAGCTGGTGCGAAAACGAGAAGCAAGTCTCCTGAGAAATGCCCAATCCGTTTCCTGATATTGCACGGCAACCTTGCCAATCTTGGCTCCCCCTGTTCCCTCATCAATTACGTCCAGCCCCGGATAATCCTGATCCAGTTCCTTTAACAAATCGGGTAACTTCATTTTGACATTTTGAAATGTACGCGTTCGTTTTGTAATGTCCATCCGGTATGTATGTGAGATGGCCTCCACATGGAGCGTATATACACCTCTGACAACCTGCACTTCAACAGATAGTGGAATGCCTTTGAACAGAGGCTTCTTATTACCATCCTCATCTTTTTGCCACACTTCAATTGGGGTATCCTTATCCGTAACATCGACATAGCGATCCTTCCATTCCTCAGACACCATGCCCTTAAACACGAGCCGAGTGTGCTCATTCATTTTTTTCCGGATCGTCAGTTCTTGCAAATGCAACAGTTCATATGGTTCAATAATCAGATTCTCATAAGTCAGACTCATGTTGCCCATCTCCTTTCAACTTCAATGGATCGCAAGTGAATTTAGAATCGTCTCGCCAGGCTCCAGCCAATCGCGCTTTTCTTCATCCGTGCAATTAAATCCGTAAACAAGAACTGACTGGTCTAAAATCGAAAAACCGATATGGTTATATATCTGATTATTCAACCCCTGAACGGAAAACTGACAGTAGCCCGTGAACTGTCCCGTTTCAGTAATTCGAACGCCATGTTTCTCCCATTGTCTGATAGGCTGCGTTCCGCGAATGACATTGGCCATCGTTTCGGTAAAGGAAGTCAGCTCCTCTTCCGAAATTCGATGCTCCAACCTGTTGAATGTAAAATTGACTGTCCCTGAATCATTGGTATATATCCATTCCGGCCGATGAGACGAAGGATACTTCATGCTCGCTTCCTTCTCTGAAATTAAACGCAATGAACGTGGAAGGGATATGGCTACCCTACTATCGTACAGCTCAGTTCGTTTTAGAAATACGCTTTCCTTTCCAATACGGAGCCTCGCTGGCAGCTCTGCTGAATTAATAGCCTGGGATGTATGTGCTAATTTAACCGTCTCTTCTACTTCACTGTTCTGACCATTCTCTTCATTTTCACGATGGTTATATAATATGGGAATTACTTTGCGATCAAGATATTCCATATGAAAAACAACTTCCTTTCCTTGTGCTGAATCAATCCACAATCATACGATGTGGTCCACCCACTGGCATACCCGAACGTCCCGTTCCCCGACCTGCATTCGCCAGTATGCGATCCAGATATCGATGAATCTGCGCATGATCATATTCTCTGTACTCCAGCCCCAATCGACTGGCAATGTGATGCAAAATGACGCTACGTGCAACCGTTCCTTCATTGAGACACATCATGGCGAAGACCAGATCCTGGGGATCAGAGGTCCCCGTTCGAAGCAACCTCTCGGCATAATCCTTCATGACAACCGGAGATAAGGTGCTTGCTCCCTCAGCTGCATAAGGGACATGAATGACATGCAGCGTGTTGAACTCCGTTGCCAAGTCGGCAAAGGTCTGGTAGTCCCGCCGCAGCCGTGCCCCTTCCTTCAGCTTGAATCGAGCCAGCTCCAACTCACTAGATGTACACGTTGTCTCTTCATCCAAGAGCAGTTCCGAATGGCTTATCGTCATGTCACTCACGGTCTCCTCCGCGGTAAACCGAAGCTTTAGCACATTGACCCGTCCCGTAGCTTGGTATGCCAGTTCCATAGGCTCTGTCAGCATATAAAGCCTTCCATTATGCAGCACCATCCCAGGAGCAACAACCAGCTTGTCCGGGAACACTTCTACCTCTGCACCTGCAACAATGCCATCTGCATAACCGCGATAGTACAGTTCGATGAAGTCTCTGGGGAAATCGCGTAGTCCCTCCAACATGGATGTTTTCAGAATTCTTCCCTTGTTAAAATGCGGATACGAATATGTGAACATGAGCGGTGTTCCTCCTTTCTGCTCGTGGTCCTCACTTCATTCCGTCAAAGAAGTCCAGTTCAGACAAGTCTGTTTCAAACGGAAGCAACTTCTGCGATCCCAGATACAGTCGTTCATTTCTACGAGCTACAGGCAACACATGGAAACACCAATGACGATCATCCGGAAAGACAAAAAACTTCGTCTCTCCATTCACGATGGAATCCGTATCATCCTGCGGAATTTTATCTCCGTATCGATCCCGAATGTCTTCATAAAGCACCTCTTTGTAGAAATCCGGACGGTTGGCATATACGAACTTCTGTCTCAGCTGGCCATCGCTTCCGCTAAGGTATAACTCCACTTCTGCCGTCTCGAATGGACGGGAAATACTACCCGGGATGCCATCACTCCGATCCAGACTGCTGATCAGCATCTTCTCACGTCCATTATGCGTGTAGGCACTTACGGTATACGGAATTACAGCGGCATCATGCGTGATGTCGGCTTGAACGCTTCCTGTTTTGCGCGCACTCAGATAACGAATCGCCCCTCGAAGGCAGGCAAGTTTAAGATCAGGCACACGCCCTTCCGCAGGTTTTTGCCGAAACTCAATGCTTCTGCCTGGAACGAACTCTTTCAATGCTTCCCGAAATACATCAATGCGGCAGGACTGACCTGTCAACTTGATAATCGAGTATTGGTTCATCCGTCCCTGCCGATAGAAATCATCCAAAAACTTGCGAACCACCTCATAGATATCGGCCTTAATCAGCTGGGTAATTTCCTTGATATTGAACACCACGTCGGGGATCTCATATTCATCCTTCAACTCCCCATTCCGTTCTACCGAGAGGAACCAACGTTCCATGGTGGTGATCTGCAGATCACTGTCCCCGTCGCCCTCCATCTCCGAGTGGAATCGGTTACGCAAGATGCCGGTTTTGCGGAAAAATTGCTGCTTCATCTCTTCTGCGATTTCCCACAGGAAGTAGAAGTTGCCTCTTACCCGCAAATACTCATCCCGTGAACGATTCTCTCGACGCGCAAACGCAGTCGGGATGATGTGTTCTGCCTCCTCATAGCGCTGCTCCAGCTTCAGATAAACGGACTTCACACCCTCTTCGTCCACCTGACGGAACACATCCGCACCAGGTGCCTCAATTAGGCTATCAATATCCGTCACCTGACGGCGTCCGCTATAGTAGTCGGCGAACACAATTTTCATGAATTGCATAATACGATAGGTAATGTTGTGACCTCCGAAGTTCGTATCCCCATTTTCGTAGGTGGTATGGATATCGAGCTTGTACGCCATATGTCCATCCTCAATCGTAAAGGCACAGGAAGATAAATCCGTCGTTCCACCGCCACAATCAATTACGAGCGCATGATACGTCTGCCCTTCCATGAAAGCACCACGTTCCATCCCGTCAGCAAGGGTGTTATAGAGCACAGCCATTCCCTCATCCAGTGCATACGTCTGCTCAATCCGATAATCCGGAAGCATCTCTCCGAACATCTGCAAAAACTGCACTTTCATCTTCACGGGACTCGTAAAATGCACATGGCGAAACTTGCACTTGAACTGATGCTCTGCCGTTCGGATGATGTAATTCATGTACTCACGCAGCAGATCCATACGAGAGACCATGGCCGCATTGCCATGAACATCGACGATTTCTTCCATTTTGTTGTAATTATTCACCCATCGCTTCATGCTGCGGAAGACACTCGCCCGGCTGCTGTACCCTCCCCGACGCATGCTTCGCAGCGCTTCATAGCCAAACTCGTAACGAATGTTCGCTGGATCCGAGCACTCCGCCACCCCAATGGCCGTAGGCAGGACCTCGATCCAGTCCGTATCTTTGTATGTAGGGTCGGGAAAAGAAACATAGTTGATGGCATCCATACGGACTCGCCCATTCAGCAAATCCTGGCTGCTTGGCGCCTGAATATAACCGTTATGCAAATAGGCGCCTGCCGTCGTATTGGAGGTGCCAAAATCAATGGCAAGCACTGCTTCTGTCGGTTCAAGCTCCCGGATATCCAGATCTGCCAGTGGGATCTGAGTATATTGAATATGAACCGGTGGAAGCGGTCTGTTAGAATAATAGGTCTGATATAGGTACTCCGAGTCGCGTTTACGGAAAAAGAGGAGACTGTACTGTCTGTTGCCCGATCTCTTCCAGGTCGACCCACTTCCTGCTGTCAAATAAAAGGTTCCCGATACAGAGTCGTCCTTAACCAGGTTGAAGATGCCACACAGCTCCATGCTCTCATTGACTAAAAGTACGTTGGATTCGGTTAATCCACCCGGTGCCGTAACCACATATCGATCCAGCTTGTCCACGTTCAGTCCTTCGTACAGAATCAGTCGCGCAGGCACACTAATGCCTCCATCACTGCTCATGGGCGCCGTCATATGACGAGAAATAGCCTTTTGTATCCGCTCGAATCCGCCATCAACAGACTGGTCGATCCACAATACATCGTCCGCTCCCAGAAATTTTAAAATAATCCGAATCAGTTCTTCCCGCTCCGTCCGAGGACCCAACCCCTCGATTAACCGTTCCTTGTAGCAAATGTTCCGTAATTGGAACGTGGTCATGTCCATTAATTCTTCACGCGTATAACGCATGGTTCCTCTGGAACGTTCCCTGCTCGTGGCGTCAGGATACAATCGGTATGAATAGCCGTTCATCTATACTTCCTCCTTACAACTGCTGGTACTGCTTAATATAGGGCAATCCCGTCCTGTATCATCGTATAGTCCACATCCAGAATGCCAAAATGATGCCCCCAGTATATTTCCGTGTCGAACCGAACCGGCAGAAAGAGTTCAAGAATCAGTTCCAGCTTCTCCTTCGCTTCCGTACGTTCTACCTGACCAATATACAAAAGCAATTCATCCTTTTCCTCACAATTGGCATAAAGGGTTGAACGCGGGAACATTCGAACAAGGGTATCCCTCAGCAGATGAACCGCCTCACCCGTATCATACAAACGGAGCATATTGCAGGCGATCACTTCCTGCTCCTCCTGCCCGAACAGCTCCAGTCGCCGTCGAACCCGATCCCCGTATACACCCGAATTCATATCCTTCAGAATGAAGCGAATATAATACTCCCTCTTGTTCATACCCTGCATCAAATCCATATCCGCCAGAAAATGAATAACCAGATCAAAGAGTGCTTCCCGCAACTCCACCTGCTCTTCATTATTGATATCAAAGAGGTCCCGGAAAATATCAAAAAAGCGATAATACGGATTGACTTCTACCGTGCCTTCCACGCCTGAAGCATTCAGGTTTGTCTGGCTAAGTTCCATATAAGGCGAATATACACGTGCTGGCACAAAGGTTACGTCGCGCAGATCGGTTCCATCACGTTTAGCTCGAATAATCAGATCCCAGATGTAATTCATGCTGTACTCACACCCATTCCCCTTCGCAGCAGTATTCCGGGAAAGCCAGCTGGATTTCGGATACCAGAAAGCTCAGCAGATCATCCAGAAAAATAGCCTGTAACGGCTGCTTCCCGTGTCTGCTGAACCTTAAAATCATTCGATGTTTATCTGTCTCAACACGGACATGGTCGCTAACAAATGCATTAAGTGGGTACGTAATGCCCAAAGCGGGTCCTGGCGCCACGACTTGTACATCTTCCAGTTCCAACCCCTCTGCTGCCTGAAAAGCGTGAACCATGCGGGCAATCTCCCCTTTGGACCGCACAGAACGTCCTTCCTGACGCGCATATTTACCGGCAAACCCTTCCCGCTTGTTGTTGGAAAACAGCGGATAGTCCATCCTGCCAATGCGGGTTGCTACGGGACCCGCTATTTTCAGCACCGTCCATGAATCGGATTTTTCCAGTGGTGATACGATGGTGATATCTTCTTCCGATCTTTTGATATAGCGAATATGCGATTCGTCTCCATCGACCAGATATCCGTGTTCCGTTCCGGTTTTGCGGAGTGGCAACACATGTTCATAATTGATTCGGTCCGAAGCAGGAACAGGGAATCCACCCGTTTTCATATCCAGCTTCTGGATGTTCCACAGTGGAATCATGTTGGATCTTTTATAAGACTCGAACTCCTCCAGATGGATGGAAAGTTCCTTGACAGTATGTTGTTTGTCCCATGCCTCTCCATCGTCCGAACCCACAAGAACACAATCAACGAATTTGAACACATAAGGTGCATTAATCGATTTCCATGGCAGGCTGTTTTTACGAAAGACCCGGTACAATTCTTCAACTTTGGAGATATACGCTGTACTGGATTTCAACCGAACCGTTATGGCATGTCTGCCTTCACTCGTTACAATCTCCCCGCGAAATATCCGATTACTTTTCAGCAGAGATTGGAGTTCCTGTTGCCCACATTCCATGTAGAACGTGAACAATTTCATCTCTTCCTTACGCGCCAGAGCCTCTGAAGCCTCACTCAAATAGACGGTCTGTGGTTCAGCATCCTCAGGAATGATCGGGTACAGAAATTCATGAATGGGGTCCAGATCTTCCCGCGCGCATAATGTGACATATACATCATGACGTTCCTCCTGCGGCAACACCTCATCGAAAACCCGTTGCTCAATTTGCTTGTTCAGCGTCTCCTGATACTCCACAAGATTAAGAAAAACGCCTGTCATGAGATCTTTGAGCATGCGGCGTTGTTCAAGATCCTCCATCTTGTTAAGACGGTCACGAATCATGTCTTTCATCATGAATCTCCTCCTTCCGATGATTCCTGTTCGTTCACGTCAGCCTCCGTGGTTCCGGTGCTTCCGTCAGCCTTGGAGGCAGAATTACTGCCAGCATTACTTGTCGTTTTTCCAGAAGAAGCACCTGAGCCAGAAGCATCCGCATTGCTACTTCCAGCCGAGGTAACATTACCAGTGGAAGAACCGTTCCCCACTGTACTGCCTGTGCTCACACTTCCTGTACTCCCGGTCATATCCGAGGTTATGCCCGATGTATTTGGTGTATCTAATCCTGCCGTATCCTGCGTAAGATCAGCCGCCGGTACCGGTGGGTTCAATTTCTCATCCAGCTTGTTTATTTTCCGCTCCATGGCCAGCACACGTTCCAGCATATCGATCTCCTGATAAATTCCCTGTGCCGAAGCATAGGCATCCATGGCACCACTATAGTCACCGGCTTCATTGAAGCGGTCACCCTTCTGTTCCAGCGTATCTGCCTGAAGCTGTCGGGATTGCCGCTTGATATCTGCACGTTTGGTCTCGGCCGTCTCCAGTTGCGTAGCAATTTCCTTCAGAGCATCTTTGTAAGCTGTCTCCGTAGCGGCTGTTCTGGCCCGTTTATACAAAATGATTGCTCCACTGTAATCTCCGTTCTGAAGTTTCAGATCGCCCTCGGTGATCCAGTCTTGCACTTGCTGGAAGGTCGTCATCTGCTCCAGGCGCTCCTGAATAACTTCCCGGTTGAACATGCTATAGGATTCAGACAATTCCAATGCTTTGGTGTAACTCGCGGTTGCTTTGGTAATGTCGCCTTCTTTCAGGTGAGCTTCCCCATCAACCAGCGTCTGGGCAGCAGACATCTTCGCGGTCAACAGCTTTTTATGTATAGGGTCCTTGATTTTGATGGAATTATTGCGTGCAAGGCTGTAGTCCGAGACCGCCTTGGCATACTCTTGTTCCTTGACGTACTGGTCTGCGGTCTGTTCATATTGCAGCATATCTACGACCAATTCAGCTTTTTTGGCTGCACTTTTTACCGCGTAGAATATGCCGGCTCCACCAAAAATCAGGAGCATGACCAGCATGATGGCAATCCGCTTAATCCATTTCTTACGGTTCTTGGGCTCTTCATGAAAAATTTTGTTCACATATATGGCTGCCGCACTATAATTCTCGATACGGGTACGCTGCTTGCTAAGCATCACTTCTTCAAGCGTATCCGCCAGTGTCTGCGGGTCATTGGCACCTTCAACCGCATCGATCATCTCGGCATCCTGAACACCTTCCCATAATCCAGGGGTGCAGAGCACAAGCACATCGCCATCGGCCAGCTTGATCTTATCCGATACATACGGTCTGATCATGCCAGGTTTGCCCGCGTATTCGTTCAGATTGCCGCGTTCATCGTGCTGATCGACACGATCCTCTGCAATCTGGCCTTCGGCTGCCAACTGGGCAGCAACGCTATGATCTTTGCTTTTTAGTGCAAGCCGATTTCCACGAAAATGATACAACCGGCTGTGTCCGGCAGATGCCCACACCATACGTGTATAATCTGTCACTACAATGACGAATCCCGCTTTGAGCCTGACTCGGCGGCTTTCATACTGCAACCATTCATGGGCAATCTTGATATACTCCGTCAGTCTGCGCTTGGACATGGTTGGCTTTTCCAAAAAGGATTCCAGAATCGTCTGCACTGTGATCTGAGCACTATCCACTTCCGTGTCTGTATCCAGGCCATCTGCAATGACATAACAGGCCCAATCTTCCAGCTCAACGCAGCCGTAGAAATCCCGATTTTTCAGGAAAGATCCTGCTTCCGAGACAAAAGCCGTCTTGAATTCACTGTTCTCCTTCCTCATCCGTCTCCCCATTTCCCTTCCCTGTGCGTTGCCTGATCCGCTACCATCCTTGCTCCAAAATGATAATCGTGGCATTATCCTGATGCACGAGCTGTTTTTCTTCAATCAAATCAATGATGGTCTGGGCTGCATCAAATGGCGCCATGTCTTTCGCCAGTATAGTCTCCAGTTCCATTTCAGTAAGGGAGTTGTACACCCCGTCACTGCATAACACAATCTTGTCCGCCGGCTGCAGTGCAAACGGCTCGTCCGCGATTTCCATTTGTTTAAAATGGTCGTACCCCAAATAGTTGACCAGCCTTTTGCGCTGCGGATTATCCAACGCCTCCTGCTCCGATATTTCTCCAGACATATACTGTTCTTCCAGTTGAGTTTCCAGCGTATGTTTATGATTGATAGCAAGTAGCTCTCCTTTACGAAATACGGCCAAAATACTGTCTCCTACCGCGCCCCAATATAGCTCTCTGCCCTTGATCATGGCTGATACCAACGTTGTTCCGCCCGGAACGCCAAGCAAGTTACGAAGAATCGCCTGGTTTGCCGCATGGGAAGAAGCATCCCAAAACTCCTCTGGATCAGGAAACCGCTCCAACTCTTCAAACTCACGGATAAATGTTTCTACCGCAGTGGTACTGGCTACTTTCCCACCAGATAAGCCACTAATTCCATCGGCAAGCACCGCAAGTACACCATAAGGCTCCACGGCACAGGCAAAATAATCATCCTGTTCACTGCGAGCACCAATGGTCTGTCCATTCCCGATCTGAACGCCAACCGGCCTATCGTCACGTTGCCTTACCGGAATCCGGCTTCGGACGAATAACAACAACCAGATCGACAAACAGCCTGCTGCCAGAACCCAATAAGGCGTTAGCTCCTTGTCGTTCCACAAGATCATGAAGGTATTCACTGTTGCTCCCATTCAAAATGCACACCACATAATGGGATGAAAATGAATTTGCTGCGTCCCAATTGAATGACGTCGTACGCAGCCAGTTCCACCGGAGAATAGACCGCTTCGTTATTATGGTAGGCAAGGCCGGAAGCATCGCCGGGCAGCAGATAGAAATTCCGTTTCTTGGGATCATATACAATCACCGCATGATTACGCCTTGAAATCGTGTTATCCCCAAGGATTCGAACATGCATCTCTTCCGAACGTCCAATAAAGTTCTTTTCAGCCATAATCCGATAATCCTGGCCCATCTGTGGACCTTCGATACACACCATCCATCCCGTTACCGGTTCAATTCCTGTCGTTTCTCCCAGGTATGGCATCGTTCTGTCATCCTCTGCCGTGCGAGGCGCGCGTGGGATTGCTCCCCCTGCTTCACTATTGCCGGAAGGCGGTGACTCGACGGCCAGATTGCAATATGGACAGGTGTTTCCGTGCCGTCTCGTGCTGAACATATGTCCGTTTCCACATCTTGTCAGACTCATTTCTTTTCATTCCCCCGTAAGCTTGTATAATGGTACGCCAACGTTATTTCACCAAAATGCGGGTATTGGCAATATAAATTAAGTCCCCTGCCTCAATCAGGCTGGGTTCTTCGATTTCCAATTTGGATGATCTGCTTTGATTTCCCTTACGTACGCCCACGCCGCTGGCGGAGTCAATATCCTCGATAAACCATTGGCCCGAAGCTTTGTTCAGCACAGCATGTTGCGGACTGATGAGGGAAGCATATGGAGTATCGGACAGATCAATGTCCGCCTCACTGTTCTTCGAACTTTTTCCGATCAATACACTTGTCTCACCCTGAATGTACCATTCCTTCACACTTGTACCGTCATCGTCCAACAGTACGAGTTTCACAACACGTGAAGACAACTTCTTCTTTTCCCTCTTGCTGGCAGGTAAGTATTTAAAAAACAGGTATGCTCCCCCGGAGAGGACCACAATAATTCCAGTTATCCACTGGGCACTCATGTCCCTGTTAATGATGAATATGTAATACAGCACGGCTAACGAAATCATGGCGACGCATGCGTCAACCCCTATCGTCATTACCGACCTTCCTCGTTTCACTTCCATAACCTCCGCCTGAACCGGCATGATCCATTACAGGCCACCGGCTTACTTTTTTCGAACTCCGAAATATCGGTCAAACATGGCGGACATATCCATTCCTTTATTGGGATCGGCTTTGCCACTGTTTGAGCTTTCCTTGCCTTTGGGGCGATAGCCAAAAAATTGTTCAAACTGTTCCTGCATTCGTGATGGATCAGACCATACCTTCTCGGTATTCATAGGTCCATTTTGGGCTTGTCCACTCTTTTCTCGTGCAGTACTGGATGTTGCTCCATTTGGCCCTCCCGGGTTCCCTGTAGATCGAGGTTGTTGATTGTATGCTGCCCTTAACTCGGGATTTCCGAGTGTACTGTAGGCCTCATGGACTTGCTTGAAACGCGCCTCTGCCTGCGGATCTCCCCCATTAACATCCGGGTGAAATTTCTTCGCCAATTGACGATAAGCCTTCTTGATCTGCTCCGGAGAAGCTTCACGTTCCACACCAAGCACGGCATAATAATCTTTCATGATATTCGTTCCTGCCTCCCTGCCGTATTCGGGCGTAAATAAAGATTAAGGGGCACCAGGGCCCCTTAACATGACAGCGTTATTCTGGGCCAGTCATAACTGACCCGGAACATGAGTTGCCCCCTTTTATACCGGGAAGCCGCCTTCGATTTTAGTGAATTCAGTTTTGTCTTTTTTCTGTTTGATGAACAGGCTGAATTCACCCACGCCTTCGGTATCTCCGAAACGCTCTGTGTAATCCACAACGAACGCATTAGGCATGTAAATTTTGCGTACCACTTGATCCGCTGCAACCACTTCCAGGGTTACTTTACGGTAGCAATCTGCTTTTTCAGCCGGAACAAGGGACCACAGAGCAAGTTTCATCGTGTCATCTGCATTGTCACCATCTGTTGCTGTAATAATTTTGCCACTGATGCGAAGTGTTGCACCTACATCTGTGGATCTAGCATTGGAATCATCCGGTGTATCTGTGTCATACACTACTGTGCGGATATTATCCATTCCCAATTCGATTGTTTCTGCGCCTTCTACTTTCAATACAAAACCCATTAATAAAAACCTCCTTAAGATTAGAAAACAATGTGCCCGGCATGCTCTCCATCTGGGGAGAGGTACCGAAATATATGTATAAGGTCAGCCAATAAAGGCCGCCTCTAACACCAAAATGAATGTCTATAATTCGTTGTTTGGAGAATTATATTCAATTTCTAAAACTTGTACCTACTCCAGTTTCTTACACCTTCATCGCGCTGGTGCCTTTGGTAATCATGACCTCCAGGTTCTTCACGTTGCCGTTAAATACCAGGTCAATGTGGCACATATTGCTCTTCTCATCGATGATAAAGCTCATATCGTCACCTTCCTGAATGATCGAATTGATCGACCCTCGGGTTCCCAGCCACCGGCTCTTCTGACTGCTCGGATTGTTGCTGAAGAATTTGACGATATTTTCATGCTTGAAATCACCTGTTTGGAAACGGAGCAAGCGCTCAATGTAAGTACTTACGAGTGTCTTATACAAGGAATCAAAACCATCTTCGGACATCGCCATGCTTCTCGCTTTGTATACCGTGATCCGCTTGATGTCGCTATCCTGGATTTGGGCATTCTCCGATGAGAAAATAAATCCAAAGTTTTTGCGGTTAATCGAATCCTTGATGGTGTTCGTGAATCCGGAAATTTCTTTGGTCATCGTAGTCACTACACGCAGACTGTTATCGCCTGCCTCAATATCAAAACGCACACCTGGATAATCCCGGTTCACGGTTTTGAATGCGCCTCGTAGATACTCGGGGCACTGATATGCAGCCACAATTCCGGCAGATACATAAGACGCACCGACATACACACCTTCAATCCACAGCTTCAGAATGTCTTCCTTCTCCTTGGAAAGCTCCACACCATTCTCCGTCTGGAGCATACGACTGTCGATAACGACACCCGATTTCTCTTTCGGAATGATGGTGAAATTCGGAGCACTTGGAATGGCGAATTCGCTGTAGTCTTTGCGAGTTAATACCGCGCATTTATCAATATATTTATCGATGCCCGCAGTAGCCATGCTGCTGAATGTAGTCTCTTCTCCAGATTCGAAGCTGAAGAACACTTGTACTTTGTAGTCTTTAACGACTTGCAGAAGCATGGACAGGGATTCCATACTGTTCCCGTCTTGTTTAACCACTTTCTCGTTACCACGGAAACGGGCTCGACTGACTTGAACTTGTCCCGTATTCTCCAGTTCAACGGAAGGAACAATTCCGAACCAAATAGTGTCGGTAAAATCATTCTTCGCATTGACTGTGTTGAGATAGGTCTCCAGCCGCGGAATATTACTGCTCTTGACAAGCATATCCAGCTTGGCATTGGCAATCAGCATGGAAGGCAGCATGCCTTTGTTCTTGGTCGCATATTGATCAAAGAACATTTTGACACCCAAAATTTTCTCTACCAGCGGTTTTACGGTTTTCACAAAGTCATCCTTGGCGTTCTTGTAAAATTCCAGGTATGTATTGTAATTCTGTACTTCAACTGCCGTATCAACATCCGTCTGAACCGCAGGCAGTGGGCAGAATGTACGAACGACCAGATCCTGTACATACGGTGAAGGTGCCTCGGAGAGTGAATCATAATCTTCGGCAAACACCTGAGTCAAATCTGTGCTTGTCGACTCATCCAGGAGCATCAACTCGTTGTTATCACTCTTTGGAGCTTCGATAATTTTCAATTCTCCGCTCTCACCAATCGTGAGTTGTCCTACCTGAATCGCTTCGGAAGAAGTTTCTTCTTGAGCACGGCCCAGCAACAAGCGGGTTTTGATATCTTCGATGGCCAGTGGCAGCATTGCCATAACATTGTTATAGTTCCGGCTGGCATCTTCAAACATGACATTAAGTTTATCCCCGATATCCAACTTCTTCGGGTCCCCGTCATCCAGCTTCTCATGCTGGCCGTACATGTAATGAATTTCTTTCCGTACCTGCCGAATGTCATCCATAACCTTTTTCGGTGAGATCATATCCAGCAAATTTTCAAACTTGAAATCTACATTCGTAATCCCCTGACTACGTTTGGTATCGATCAGGGTAAAGAGCATTCTCAGGAAGTCATTGCTATGATCAATTTTGATCTCAGAGATTGCTTCATCCGGAATCCCTTCCGGCTTTTTGAGCGTATACATGACTTTCTGGTTTACCGCATTGAAAAAGGAATACACACTGGGAGAAAACTTGTCCAAAAACTCATCGAAGCTTCGTACAAGCAGGTGTTCATTGATCTCCTTGATCTTGTCATCATTCAGACTGTCGATCCCTTTTACGTCACCGACAATCGTAATCAAATCCATTTTCTCAGGATTGATCTCTTCGAAAAGCATCGTTCGGTTCGTTTGATTAATAATATCCATTCAGGCAACATCCCCCTAATGATGGTTCATTCGGGCGAATGCTTCCCCCCCTCCATCAATTTTTGACACTCCGCACGCTCTATCAGTCTTTGGTCATGATCTAAGAGAATCATCTTCTCAGGCGATCACAAGTCCAATAGAACGAGCTGTCAACATATGACTGGAACTTATGTACCAGATTATGCCGTTTGCTTTGGAGATTTATGGAATTCATCTTAATCATCAGTGATATGTTTTGTCAATATTACCCTATATAGGTCTAAAAGCTCATTTTTGTGACTTCGATATACCTATAGAACTAATTTCCGATTTACGCTTCACTTCCCATCGAATCATGCCGATGATAAAGAATATCCTATAATCTGGATGATGTTCAATGATTTAAAACTAGTGGAGTTTTCCCCCTAATCAAGAGGAAATCGCCTTAACGTATGCGGTGTTGCAATATTCTTAGCTTATCAAAACTACGCATAACGGGGTTTTATCGAGTGGAAACAAAAGTTTTTTAACAAAAATCAGTTTGACCTCTAAAAATAATTGCAGTGCCCAAAACAGAAAGGAGATTCAAAGCATCGTATGATATTAACAAAATTCAAAAAAACATTTTTTTCTCTCTTGGTAATCAGCTTTTTAATTCCAGCATGGGACATGGGGAGCCTATACGCTGAATCATCCGTCAAGACCCAGACTTATGAAGGACTCGATGCCATGTTTGTCCTGGATGTTAGCTACTCTATGAATGAGACCGATAAAGATCGCATTGCCGAAGAAGTTATACATATGTTTATGGACATGAGTAGTGGACCTAAGACCCGATTGGGATTCGTAGCTTATAATGACAAGATCACTTCATCCGTACCACTGATGGATATTTCATCCTCTGGAGCTCGCAATAATCTTCGTAGCCGTGTGGATGGCTTAAGACGTTCAGGATATACAGATCTCGGACTTGGCTTACGCCGAGGCGCTAGTCTGCTTGAACAATCCAAGACGGACAAACGTAAACCATTTATGATTTTGCTCTCTGACGGAGAAACGGATTTACGAGGATCGACGAGCAGAACACCTGCCGACTCATCCAAAGATGTGGACAAGGTTATTGAGATGGCACAACAAGCTGGTTATCCCATCTATACTGTGGGACTAAACCGCGACGGTACGGTTAACCCGGCAGAATTGGAGCGCATCGCTAAAGAAACGGGTGGTTCTTCCTTTATCACCGGAAGTGCGGACGATCTGCCTGAAATCTTCAATCGTATTTTTGCAGATCAGATTCAATCTGTTCTTGTATCTGTAGCGGCTGTGACTGCAACCGGAGCAATGCAGGAAGTAACCGTGGATATTCCTAACTCCAGCATGGCGGATGCCAACATTATCATGCTCTCTGATCATGCTGTCTCGGAAGCTCAGCTCTATTATCAGTCGAGCAATGTCAGCTTCATTCGGTCTGATAAATATGCTTTAATGAAGATCATTCGTCCGGTCAAAGGACAGTTCAAACTGAAATTCAAAGGCCGTAGCGGTGATCTGGTGAAGATTAACCTATTAGGGAATTACAACGTCTCAGCGGTCGCAAATATGGCAACGGAGCAGCCAGTCAAGGGGAAGAGCATCACATTTGAGGCATCACTCTACGATCAGGCTGTGGACCCTAAACCCATTCAGGACTTGGATGTGTACAAGGGGTTGGAAGCAGAACTCATTATAACGCCATCTAGCGGAAAAACAGAACGTATCCCTTTGACCAATACAGGCAGCGGGTTTACGGGAAAATACACTTTCCCCAAGTCGGACCTGTTCACATGGGGTCTACGGATCGATGGTCCGGACTTTTATCGGGAAATTACTCCGGTTGAAGTCGACATTACGAATCAAGCACCCGTAGCCACCGGTGAATCCATGGTGTTATCCAAAGATGACAGCAATACAGATGTCGACCTGAACAACTACTTTAAGGATGCCAATAATGATCCATTAACGTATGTCCTTGCTGAAGGTGGAAATGAACGCAAGCTCGGGGAGGCCATCATTGAAGGTAACCTGTTGCGATGGTCCTCTCTTCAAACTGGAAGTTCGACCATTAAGGTGACAGCAACGGATTCTGAGGGAGCCAGTATAACAACAGATATTTCGTTGCAAATTCATTCTTTACGTGAAAAGGTACTCTTATATACAGGATTGGGCCTGCTTCTTGCTGGTGGAATTTTCGCACTGTATTGGTTCGTATTGAAGCCAAAACCCGTATTCCGCGGAAGACTGGAAGGATACTTTCTAGCTACAGCGAACGGCGAGGATATACCGGTGACCAATTGGCCTCTGACTTCATTGGACCGCCGAAAAGTAAGTCTCAGTGAACTGTTTGATCGCATGGACATCGGGGTCAAAGTACCGGAGTCGGGACGAATCTGGCTGGAAGCCGGTAAAAAAGAAACGTTATTGGTACGGCACGATACGAATTGTACGGTTGTCCGAGGCCGAACATCAGTGAAGCGCAGACACACGGAAGCTATGGAGTACAATGAAAAGTTGTATATTACGTTTGAGGATGGTGTTACGGAGATCGAAATTCGTTACAAAGCCATCAAACCAAGTACCAATATCTATGTAGGACAAAAGAGAGATTCACAGTAAACATTGTGTGTTAACTACGTGCACACTGATGCATGCTTTCTCTCAAAATATAAAAGAAAACAAGCCAGTTCGTCCCCTTCAAGGGTAAGAAACTGGCTTGTTTATGTTGTTCATATATTCAACTGCTATGCTCATTTAAGTGCATCCACTTTATGAACATAGGTCACGCCTGCTTATGCCATCTCATGTTGCTTTTTCGGCTCCACTTCATAGACCTGGGTATGTTCATTCTCGGCTAAAGACCATTCCACTGTACCTGGTTTGCGCACTTTCCATACCCAGGCTTGAACTCGCAGCGAGCTTCTGACCCAAGCTAAGGAAGCACAGCGTTTCTCAGAACGAACCGTCAACCCCCAATGAATAACACGAGCTAGCCAAGGATTCACATACTCATTATGTGAGCGAACAGATGGCAATTCATCCTGGAACAACCGCTGCTTCACGTCCATAGGGGGTTGCCCGCATGTCCAATAATGGAGCAGAGCTGCCAAACTATAGATGTCCGACATCGGTCCCTGACTGGATTTCTCTGAATAGAACTCCAGCGGAGAATAACCTGTCGATGTAAATATCACCTGTTTCTCTCCGGATTGCATAGGCCAACGGGTAGCTGAGCCAAAGTCCAGAAGTTTGGGTGTACCATCTTCCATAACCATAATGTTGGAAGGTTTCACATCCCTGTGAAGAATGCCTTGCTTATGTATGTAATCCAATGTATCAACCAGTGGAAGCAGCGTCTCCGTTATGAAGGCAGCATCAAGAGCATGATTATGTTCATTCAAATACTCGGTCAATGTGATTCCCGTGCAGTATTCCATAACCAGATACCCCGTATCATTCGCTTCAAAATGATCCAAATACGAAACAATATGAGGATGATCCAGTTTCGATAACAATTCACCTTCGAGCAGAAATGCAGCCAGTAACTCCTGATATTGTCCACCATATCCTCGCGAAGAACAGAACACTCTCCGTTTGTCTACCTGACGTTCAGCCAGTCTCTGTGGGAAGAATTCCTTAATGGCTACCTTGGCACCCGTGTTACGATCTCGCCCTGCATATACAATAGCCAACTCACTGCTGGCTAATACCTGTCTTACCTGATATGTATCATTTATAATTACATTGCGCTGCAATGCCATTTTGCAATTGTCTTTTCTCATAACAGACCTCTTTTCAACCTTGTCGATCGGAAGACTTTCCGCGTAAATGCATCATTTGGTTCAACCAGTCAGCAATTCATCGCCAACTATACATATAAACCAAATGATGCAATTTGAAACACCTTAACGCGAAATATTTAAATATTAATGAGTTCAAGCCTTCTACGATCTACTGCTAATCCCTATCCACACTGCTTCTATAGAAGAAAAGCATTCTCTTATATAGAGTATCGACAGATGGATGTAATTACTTTATTAAACTGGAGAAAAACATTTTTAATCCTTCATTTGCAGCGTTTATTAATAATTATTCTGTAAAAAACGTCCTATTTCCTCGTTCATCTGAACCAATACGTCCTGTGAAGGGAAATGTCCTGTATCATACTTGATGGCTTTTACATTCGTAATAATCTTTTGAGCTCGCTCAATACACTTATCCGCAGGGAAAAAGACATCCTTCTCCCCTACCAATAACAAGGTTGGTGACGTATAATTCACCAGTTCTTCTTGCTCCGTGAGCTTGGGCAGATCCTGATCTATGCTGACGTATTTAAAAAGTTTACCGATAATGTTTTTATCCATTTCTTTCATGCAGTTGCACGACATGTTGTCCGTAATTTTTTGCAAAGAAGATGGTGAAGACGTCATCCGATACTTGACGAGCGGCAGCGTGATATCCTGAGCTGTTTTAATTTTGGAATTGACCGCAAGACCCGCAGGAGCAACCAATACGGCACACGAGATGCGCTCCGGAATATAGGTAGCCAGTCTGAGGATAATGCCTCCTCCAAACGATGGACCGATAAATGCACTCTTTTCAATATCATAGTGATCTAACAGATCGGATACCCATAATGCCAAACTATCAAACCGTGTGGAGATACTCGCTTCCTCACTATAACCAGGATGACCAATCGTATCAGGAGCAATAATCCGGTATTCTTTAAATAAAGAAGAGAACCATGATAATGTCATCGGATTCACACAATTACCGCCCTGGAGAATAAATAACGGCTTGCCATCTAGAGGACCTGTCAGTAAAACATGCGTCTTGCCAAAACGCGTCTCTACATACTCCCGAGTAAATTTCTCACCCAACTCGTTCAAATAAATCTCATACTCTTCAAGTATGCTGCTCTTGCCTTCTTCACTTCTATAAATGGAACTCATGTCTGCCTCCTGCAATATATACTCAAATACCCCATTCTATTGAATGGACTTGCTAATCAATGGACCAAAAAGATAAAGAGGGCCTGCAGATGACAGGCTCCTCCATATGTTTAACTAATCATATTCAGATGATTATAGAGCGGAAACTGGAAATTGTAAATAACGATTCTAATAGACCAGAAATAAAGGGCTCATCTAAAAAAAATATACTTATTTTCGGCCGTAATCCGCCTTGATTTCGCCCCACTGCTTGGTCTGCCATTTTAGCACTTTATTGCTGTACGTATTCGTCTGGAGCCACTGCTCCGCACGGTCAATCATCAACCAGATCTCTTCCGTGGAGTTGTCTCTTGGCAAGGTCGTGGCTACTTTTTTCTGCTTTAGCCATTTCATGGCATTGACCGAGTCCGTATACACCGTTTTGGTACTGCCTTCTTTTTTCAGATGTGCGAGGGCATGTACAATGGCCAAAAATTCGCCCAGATTGTTCGTGCCTTTGGAGATCGGTCCGACGGAGAAAATAATCTCACCAGTGCGGGTATCTACCCCTTTGTATTCTACAGGTCCGGGGTTACCACGTGTGCCCACATCAACAGAGATGCTGTCATAATCCACTTCCTCCGACGTTTCCATGCCTGCGCTTCTTCCGCTACCAGCCGACTTTGTCTTCGACGCTCCGCCTGCACTTGAACCCCAGTTTCCTTTCCATCCAGCACGATACGCTTCTTCTGCGGCTGCTTTGGACTCATAGGATTTATATTTTGCTCCAGTATAATGATCCGTCTGCGCTTTGCAATCTGCCCATGTGTTATACACACCCGGCTTCTTGCCTTCCCAGACTACATAGTATTTCTGTTTTGCCACTGTGACCCGCTCCTTTGTTCACTTCATCAATACCCTATTGTAAACGATCCGGTGGGGGGAATGAAAGCTATCGATTTAGCCATCTGCATAATTCCTCCAACTCCAGAACAGCCTAAGAAGCAAAGCGCATACTGGAATAGAAAGGAATATACGTATGGACTGGATATGGAAATCTGTTTTACTTGTACTTATCGGCATGATTCTGCTGCGAATTGCAGGACGCAAGTCGATCTCGCAGATGAGTGTTGCCACAACGGTCATCATGATCTCCATCGGAACAACGATAGTGCAGCCTATTGCGAATCATGAGCTTGGTAAAGCAATTGGATCGGCGGCGGTATTTATCGCGACATTGCTTGTGGTGGAACAACTGCAATTGAAATTTAATATTTTTGAACGGTTAGTGAGTGGCAGTTCAAAAATCGTGGTAGAAAACGGAAAGGTCATTATCCCTAATCTGAAACGCATGCGTTATACGATAGATCAGCTCGAGATGCATATGCGGCAAAACGGAATTACAAGTGTAGATGATCTGGAGACGGCAACCGTGGAGTCCAATGGTCAACTCGGTTATGTCCTGAAACGACATGCTCGTCCCGTGACGATTGGAGATCTGGAGGAGATCCTGCGAAGTTATGCGATTACAGGAAGTATCCGAGCAACGGCAGAGCCCCAACAACAACACAACAGTAGCAAGTCTTCAACGCATAGCAATAACTCCACAGATATTTTCCAAGAAGTTAGCAAAGGTGCTCATGCTCATCCCGTTGACCCTAAGCTTCAATAGTTGATCCCTACCCCACCTAAAAAAACAAAAGACCGGCCCTGCGAGCACCAACAACATCGCTCCAACAGGTACGGTCTATGTTCACTTCAATTGATTATTTCGAAAGATTGCTCCAGGTCATCCAAACGAAGATATAGTCCCAATCAACGTGTACTCAGGTAAGCAATACCCAGGCCGCCCGTAACCGGATTTGTATAGATTTCACAATCGACATCAAATACCTCACCAATCATCTCGCGAGTCAGAATATCCGCCGGTTTGCCATGGACCACAATCTGGCCCTTTTTCACCACATAGAGATAATCGCAATATTCTGCGGCGAGTTCGAGATCATGCAGCGCTGCCAATATGCCAATGCCGAGTCCACGGACAATATTTAGAATCTGAAGTTGGTATTTGATGTCCAAATGGTTCGTTGGCTCGTCCAGAATCAGGAATTGGGGTTGCTGTGCCAAGACACGCGCCAAGACCACACGCTGTTTCTCTCCACCAGACAGAGACACGTAATTGCGGTCTGCATGTCCAGTCAGATGTACTTTTTCCAAAGCCTGCTCGACGATTTCGTGATCCCGTTCATTATCCGTCTCCAGCATTTTTTTATGTGGGGTACGGCCCATCATGACCATCTCGCGAACCGTAAAATCAAAACTCAATTCATTAAACTGGCCAACAACGCCCATGTGTCTGGATACAAGCTTTGGACTGGATTTGAGAATATCGGTATTGTCCAGAAAAACCTTGCCTTGCTGCGGTTTGATCACTTTATAAATGCTCTTGAGCAGCGTTGACTTGCCACAACCATTGGGTCCGATCAGTCCAACGAACTGTTTACCGTTCACCTGTAATGAAATATCCTTGATGATGTCCGTGTTCAGCACAGAGATGGATACATTTTCTACGTTCAGCTTCATGTTTAATTTCCTCCAAAACCGTAGCCTTTTTTGACCAGCATATACATAAACATTGGTGCACCAATCATGGCCGTAATAATACCGATTGGCAACTCCACGCTGGATATGAGGGATCGTGCAATAACATCCGTCCAGATGAGGAAAATGGCTCCAAACAGCACGGATACAGGCATCACCTTACGATGGTCGGAACCCACCAGACCTCTGACGATATGCGGAATAATGAGTCCGACAAAACCAATCATGCCACAGCTCGCCACCATAACACCTGTCACCAAAGCGGTTAACAGCATGTACACCCTGCGGTACACACTCAGATTAATGCCCAGTGTAACGGCCGCTTCATCCCCCAATAACATCGTATTGAGAACTCTGGACTGTAAAAGGAAAAATAGAATCGCCACCACCACGACGATCCCTACGAGTGGAAGCTTGTTCCATCCGGAAGCCGCCAGGCTGCCCATGGTCCAGAATGTCACCGTTTTGATGCCTTCAGCATTGTTGGCAAAATAAATAATAAAGTTCGAAAAAGCGCTGCATAACGCGTTAATCACCATTCCGGCAAGCACCAGCTTGACCGACGTCATTTTCCCCCGAATCCCTGCCAAAGTCAGGACCAGTAAGGACGCACCCATCGCACCGGCAAAGGCCCAGAAAGCCACCCCCGTCTGACCAAGCCACCCAATCGCACCGAATCCAATGAGAATGGCAAAGGTTGCTCCAAGAGAAGCGCCTGAGGATATACCCAGTATGTAAGGATCAGCGAGCGGATTCTGCACAGCAGCCTGCATAACAGCACCGCACAAGGCCAAGCCTGCACCGATAAACATTGCCATCAGCACACGCGGGAAACGAATCTGCCAGATGATATCAGTAAAGGAACCTGCCTCAATGGGTGTTGCCCCCCACTGAAATCCCGTTAATTTGTACAAAAGAATACGATATGACTCCGCCAGCGGAATACGAACCTGTCCAATGGAAACCGCGATCCCTACAGAAATAAGCGTAATCATGATTAAAGCTGCAATCAGTAAAGCAAACCCGGATTTACTATGAATCAGAGACTCTCTTTTTCCCATACGCTGTGTCTGAACCTGAACCGTCTGTGCCATCTCTTCCCCCATCAATTCATGTAAAATGTAGAACATATTAAATTTAGCTATTTACAAAGCATTTTCTCGGATTATAATTGAGAATGATTATCTTTGTCAATTTAAAACACATAGAAAAGGGGTTCATCATTGAATGAAATTCACATCCAGAACCATTGGCTTCGCTGCTCTAAGTCTCCTGTTACTGCTGCTTGCAGCCTGTTCGAATGCTTCAACTTCTTCCCCTGCCGAAGAAACAACTTCAACAACTAACACGACAGAAACTTCAGCTTCTGCTGAGAATACAAATAAAACGACGTACCCGCTCACCATTGAGAATTTCACAATTTCGGGTGAGGGCGGCGAGTGGAAACCCAAAGTGCAAGTATTCGATAAAGCACCTGAACGTGTTGTTGCGAATACCCAATCTGCGGCTGAGATGCTCATCAAATTGGGTCTGACCGATAAAATGGTCGGTGTTGCTGCTCTATATGGTTCGGTTACACCAGATGTGGCTGATGATTTCGCCAAAATTCCGGTACTATCCAAGGATTATGTAGGTAAAGAGCTGGTTGTAGGCGCAAGCCCGGATCTGGTACTCGGACGGGGCGACCTGTTCGCTGATGCAGACTGGGGCGTGGGTACCGTCGATGGATTAAATGACATGAATATCCGCACGTTCCTGCAAACGACGAATCACAAAGGCTCACTTGATAGCCTGTATAGTGATATTGCACAACTTGGGCAGATCTTTGACGTTCAAGATAATGCCGCAACATTCACGGAAAGTCTGAAGACTCGTGTTGAAGCCATTAAGGCAAGTGTAGCCGATCAGCCTGAGCATACTTTTGCCTACATCGTACCTGCTACGGAAGACACCATTACGGTAAGCAGCATGCAGAACGATTCGTATCAGCTTGATGCACTTGGCCTGTTGAAGCTGAAAAATACGTTTGATGGTGTGCAAGGTGAGGTAAGTGTTGAGCAACTGATCACAGCGAATCCCGACTACCTGCTCTTGTCCGCGTATGCCGGTTCACCGGATATCGATAAGCTAATTGAGAACCTGTATGCCAACCCTGCCCTGCAAAGCATGAATGCGATCAAGAACAAACAAATCTATGTGACAGATTTCAGCCAGTTCTGGGGTTATGGATATCAGATACTGGACGGTATTGAGAAAATGGGACAGGAAATGAAAGCTAATCCAATCAAATAATCGCTGGAGCAAAGGAGCAGGAGAAGATATTCTCACTGCTCTTTTACTATACTGCGCATGCAATAAATCCCGGATGAAAGCTTGACATTAGTTTGATAACAAACTATATTACACATATGAAAACAAGAGACGCTATTTCACTCATATCCAAAATTAAAGAGAAGGTCAACCGCTTCATCCTGGCCGAGATGGCTGAGCAAGGAATTCAGGATCTCGCCACGTCCCATGGAGATATTATCTATGCCCTGTATAACAATCACAGGATGACCATGGCTGAAATCGCCAAAAAAATTGGCAAGGATAAATCCACGGTGACTGCACTTGTGGACAAATTGGTGCGGACAGGATACGTCGTTAAGGAGCGTGATGCAACAGATTCACGAGTTGTTCATGTGGCGTTGACTACAAAAGGAGAAGAATTAAAGCCTGTGTTCGAAGAAATATCGCAGCGCATACTGGACTTGTTTTATGCGGACGTTACGGAAGCGGAGAAAAAAGAACTGCTGCGAATTTTAATGAAAATTCATAGCAACTTCTAATTTTTTTTGGAGAAATAGTTTGATATCAAACTAATATTTTAGAGGAGGTTTTTAGTATGACGGACTACACTCAATTGTTACCGGAACATGAAGTAAAGAAGATCGGAGAACATGATTTACACTTGGAAATATTCAAAGGACCCCCGATTTATGATGCCGAAACAGTGACCAAGAAGCCCCCACTGCTGTTTCTTCACGGTGCCTATACAGGCAGCTGGATGTGGAGCAAATACATCCCCCACTTTGTCCAGCAGGGTTGGACCTGCTATGTCATGAACTTGAGAAGTCATTACATGAGTCGGGTCATGGACATGACAAAGATTACGTTTGACGATTATTTGGAGGATATTCGGGAAGTGTTAGCCGGGATCAACGAACCTCCCATTCTTATTGGCTTTAGCATGGGTGGGATTCTCAGTCAAAAGATTGCCGAAACCGCTACTCTCGCAGGCCTTGTTGTCATTGATGCCAGTATAAGCAAAGAGGTCCACGACGCCGTGCCTTATCCTGAAAAAGATCGAGCCACCGTATCGGACATCATCATGCCTGCACCTGTCCGTGATGAACTGACCAGTATAGATGAGACGGCAGAAGACATTGCTTTTCAGCGAAAATATCTGCAAACGGAATCTGCGAAGGCATTTGCTACCTTTTCAGCCCTGTGTGGAGCCGATGGAATATCCATTAATGGCGACCTAATCCATTGCCCCAGCTTGGTGATCAAGGCTGTTTCCTGTGAAGACGAAGATCAGAGAGGCCAATTAACTGCCAAGCAGCTGGGCGCTGCATATGCCGGACTTTGGGATACAACCCATACGGGTTTACTGGTAGGCCAACGGTACTTGGAACCTGTCAAACTCATTCTTGAATGGATGAACAGACAGCACCCTTTTGAATTAACGGAAAAACTCACAAAATAAAATAAATACCATGTTAAGACCTCCTTCTTACCTTTAATCCTGTATGCAAAAGTTTGTTTTTTTTAGATAAGCTTATATGCATAGTTCTGGATAGGATTAAATGATAAGAAAAGAGGTTTTTATTCATGTCCATTAACACATCCCTCCCCAAGCAAAGGGAGCTGCCTTCCATATCTTCAGAACGCCTTCCGTGGGCGGGGCTACTTGCTTTAGCCATGGCTGGATTCATTTGCATCCTCACTGAAAGTCTGCCTGCGGGACTGCTGCCGCAAATTGCAAAAGACTTGGGGGTCACAGAAGCCCTCACCGGACAGTTGGTGACTCTTTATGCCATTGGATCACTTATTGCTGCCATTCCCTTGACTGCTGCTACACGTGGATGGAGACGCCGACCTCTTCTGCTGGCATGCATTAGCGGCTTTCTTGTCTTTAACACCGTTACCGCAATATCCTCAGATTATATCCTGACACTTGCTGCTCGTTTCATGGCCGGGGTCTCTGCGGGTGTGTTATGGGGAATGACAGCAGGTTATGCTCGTCGGATGGTCCCGGATTCGTTAAAAGGCAAGGCCATGGCGGTGGCTATGGTCGGTACTCCGGTGGCGTTAGCCCTGGGTGTCCCCATCGGTAGTTTTCTCAGTTCTTATATCGGCTGGCGCCTCATCTTTGGGATTGTATCGCTTCTGACCGCAGCCTTAATCGTATGGGTTCTCTGGAAAATGCCGGATTTTGCAGGAGAGCCAGCCGGGGAACGTCTTCCCCTGCATAAAGTATTTGTAATTCCGGGAGTCAGACCCATTCTGTTTGTTGTTCTGGCCTGGATGCTGGCCCATAATATCCTTTACACCTATATTTCCCCATACCTTGCCCAGACCGTATTTGCAAACAGAGTAGACTTGATTTTGCTCATTTTCGGTATCACTTCCATTATGGGAATCTGGTTAACCGGAATGCTCATTGACCGATTTTTGAGAAGATTAGTGATCATCAGTCTGGCAGCATTCGCTCTCGCGTCTGTCGTGATGGGAATCGGTACTGATCAACCTGTGATGATTATCCTTGGCATCATGATCTGGGGACTTACGTTTGGCGGGGCCGCGACACTGTTACAAACTGCCATCGCTCAAGCTGGAGGTAAAAGCACAGATGTCGCCCAATCGATGCTGGTTACAGCATGGAATCTGGCGATTGGCGGAGGAGGCATCATCGGGGGCATCCTTCTTGAAGTATTTGGAGCAGGATACCTTTCTGGGGCGCTGTTTATCTTGCTCATTCCTGCGTTGCTTGTAGCTATGCGTGCTTATAAATATGGATTTACCAGAGCAAATTAACAGGAAGGCATTTTGCATTGGTTACACGCAGGAGGAAAGAGGAGTTCACTTGATGTGGACTCCTCTTCTGTTTTTCATTTTAAAGACCAGAATCTTATTCTGCCTGTGCCAACAGATTTGGTCCTTCCACGAGATTCTTATGTGCAATTGGAGAAGACATGGTGATTAAAGTCATGTAAGTACCGTACGGATCACACTTGTTCTCAAACTCCTCGAGTCCCTGAATGGTGTCTGTGAGGATTTTCAGCAAGTAATTATACTCTCCGCTTATCCGGTAACATTCCACGACTTCAGGTGACGCACGACAGAAATCCAGGAAAGGATAACAATCTCTTGTGCGAAAAAGGACATATGCCGTGCTCTGCTTGCCCAATTTGGATGGGGAGATCACCGTACGATATTCCTCGATAATCCCCTTTTCTTCCATTCGTTTGACTCGTTCAGTAACAGCCGGTTGAGATAATCCTACTAATTTGCCTAGTTCGGTCATGGATAATCTCGCCTGATTCTCCAAGTGATACAGAATATGCTGATCTATTTCGTCCATGTGATCCACTCCTTTAAATACATAAGATATATTCAGAAATTACCTTAAGTATATTCGCCAATTCATTATAATGCCTTTAACAAACTATGTAATACAAGATCAATCATTTATATAATAAACACAGTTAACACGAGAAATCAAATACATCAGTTGGTGAGAGGAAGATAAACATGGGAAAAGAAGACATGACGACATTGCATAATTATGTGGATGAAGCCATTGACCGCGCTCTAAGCGAAAAAAGAATCGTAGGAACGGTTGTACAGGTTGCATTAGGAGGGGAACTGATATACAGCCGGGCAGCTGGTTTCGCAGACAGGGAGCAAAAACGTACCATGACAGAAAACGCTCTGTTTCGACTGGCTTCCGTAACTAAACCCATTGTGTCCACAGCAGCTCTGGCTTTGGTCTCACAAGGAAAGCTGAATCTGCATGATCCGGTGACTCGCTGGCTACCTGCATTCCGGCCCAAGCTTGCCAATGGTCAGGACACCCAAATAACAATTCAGCAATTGATGACACACACCGCTGGCTTGACCTATCGGTTTTTCCAAGAAGAGCAAGGAACCTATGAACGTGCAGGTATCTCGGATGGAATGGATTTATCTGAATTAAGTCTGGAGGAGAATCTCCAAAGGCTTGCTTCTGTTCCTCTTATATATGAGCCAGGAGACATGTGGAGGTATTCCATCGCGACAGATGTACTCGGAGCCGTTATTGAAAAGGTAACCGGAATGTCATTAAGAGAAGCTGTTCAACTGCTGGTTACTCGTCCACTTCACATGACGGACACTGACTTTGTTGCAGTCGATTCGGATCGATTGACCGCTGCATACGCTGATGGATCTGAAGAACCGCGTCTTCTCCATAATCAATTGGAGCAGGTTCCTTTTATTGAAGGGACTGCCGGTTTCCGGCTTGCCCCCAATCGTGCAAATCAACCTTCCGCTTATCCATCAGGCGGAGCGGGGATGGTTGGAAGCACCGGAGATTTTCTGACTTTACTTGAAGCATTGCGACAAGGAGGACAGTCTCTCCTTACAGAAGCCGTTGCGGCTGAGATGTCTACCAATCAAATCGGTGATCTCGTGATGCCATACTGGCCAGGCAGAGGGTTTGGCCTTGGTTTTACCGTACTTAAAGATCCTGCGGCAGCTGGTACACCGGAATCAGCGGGTACGTGGCGAATGGGTGGAACTTACGGCCATTCCTGGTTTGTTGATCCAAAAGAAGAACTTAGTGTTGCCGCATTCACCAACACGGCACTTGAAGGGATGTCGGGCCAGTATACAACCGATATCTGTGATGCCATCTACGCAGGCATTCGTGAAAGCAAAGGGGCTGCAAGAATTTAAATACGAATAACCGCCCAATATCATTGGGCGGCTTTATTTGGCGACAATGGTAACACCTACTGTCTGTTACTACTCAAATTTTTCTTTTTAAAAAGGTAAATCCCCGCAACAAGAATAAACCACACCGGCGTGACAAACAGTGCCACACGCGTATCCTCGGCCAATGCCAGTACCACCAGTACAAATGCCAAAAACGCTAGGATCAAGTAGTTCGAGAACGGATAAAGTGGCAGTTTGAAGCGGCTGCGACTCGCCAGTTCCGGCTGAGTACGACGATATCGGAGATGACAGATCACCATGATGCCCCAGACAAAGATAAAACACACGGTTGACACGCTCGTGATCAGCGTAAACACGCCCTCTGGCATGATATAGTTCAGCACAATCGCGATCAGAATAACAATCGTGGAGAAAAACAGCGCATTGGAAGGGACTTTCCTCTTGTTCAGTCTTGCAAATGATTCAGGTGCGTTGTGATCCTTTGCCATGGAGAACACCATACGGCTTGTACTGAAAATGGCACTATTACACGCTGACGCTGCGGACGTCAGTACCACGAAGTTTACAATGCCTGCAGCAGCCGCAATACCCACAGCGGCAAACACTTGTACAAACGGACTTTCAGTCGGCACAATGGCGTTCCACGGGTAGATACTCATAATAATCAGCAGTGCGCCAACATAGAAGAGCAGTACCCGGATCGGGATCTGGTTAATTGCTCTCGGAATAACCTTCTCCGGGTTCTCCGTTTCCCCTGCTGTGAGTCCCACCAGTTCCATGCCTACAAAGGCGAACACTACCATCTGGAACGATATGATGAACCCATGCAGTCCATTCGGGAACCATCCCCCATGACTCCACAGATTGGTGAAGCTCGCTGGACCCTGATCCGTTGTAAAACCTTTGAATATCATATATAAACCAACAACAATGAGTGCAAGAATAGCCACGACTTTAATCAGGGCAAACCAGAATTCCATCTCCCCAAACAACTTGACCGTTGCCAAGTTCATGATTAGCAAAATGACTAACGCAATTAACCCTGGCATCCACTGAGGTACATTCGGAAACCAAAACTGCGTATATAAACCAACTGCCGTAATATCAGCCATGGCAATGGAAATCCAACAGAACCAGTAGGTCCAGCCTGTAATAAATGCCGCCATATTTCCCAGGTAATCACGCACAAAATCGACAAAGGAATGATACTGCAAGTTGCTTAACAGCAGCTCCCCCAATGCACGCATGATCAGGAACAACACAACACCCGTAATAATGTAGGCCAGCAAGATGGATGGTCCTGTCAGCTGGATCGTTTTGCCTGCTCCGAGGAACAGACCTGTACCGATCGCACCTCCGATCGCCATCAACTGCACATGTCGGTTCTTTAATCCCCTTGTTAACGTTTCTTGCTGCATGATCAACCACCACTCTCTTTCTGCAAATGCTCTCTACGATGCAAAATATTATTACTCATCATATAATAATCTGCTCAGAATACATATCCCTCATTTATATATTTTTTTTGCACAGCAAATAGGCCACCTTTGTAAGAGGTGACCTATTGATACGCGCGTATATCCCTGGCTTTTATAATCTTGAGTTGCATCCGATCCATATTATCATCAGCCTATGTACATTCCTTTGTTATTCCCATGCCATGTCATGCTGATTATACATATCTATAGAAGTATACTAAAATATAAGCCAAGCATAGAGTGGCAACAACTAAAAAGGTAATTGCTAACGAACGTTCATTTTTCCAAATTCGAATAGCATTAGCAACATTAATTATGAATAATGCAAGCAAGTTAATGGTACCCGAGTTTGATTGGAACGAGTTGAACACAATCATCATAAATCCTACAATCCAGATTAACAAAAACCACAGTGGAGTTTTCTGAAAAAGCTGCTTCATTATGATTTACTCCTTATATATTAAATTGGTCAGTGTAAAAGATATTCTTCAACGGGAATGGAAATTCCTTTATTTAGGTCATAACCCCAAATAATTAATACTATTTAGATCCAATTTAAGTATCTTCACAGTAAAAAGGGCTCCCGATAAAGGCGCCCTCTGGTCTAACCAAAAACTACTTTTGCTTATAAAACTCATGATACAGCTTCATTAACGCTCGTTTTTCAATCCGTGATACATAAGAACGTGAGATGCCCAGTTCCTTCGCAATTTCACGTTGAGTTCGTTCCTCTCCGCCTGCTTCCAGGCCAAATCGACCGATTACAACTTCCTTCTCCCGATCATCCAGGATGTCGAGATTGCGATAGATTTTGCTTTTTTCAATCTTGAGCTGCACTTTATCTACAACGTCGTCGGCTTCTGTTCCGAGGATATCGATCAGTGTGATTTCGTTGCCTTCTTTGTCCGTACCTATGGGGTCATGCAGCGATACGTCTTTGCGTGTTTTCTTCAGGGAACGCAGATGCATAAGTATCTCATTTTCAATACACCTTGCAGCAAATGTGGCAAGCTTCGTGCCTTTGCCTTGTTGAAAACTTTCGATGGCTTTGATCAAACCAATGGTTCCGATGGAAATCAGATCTTCCTGATCTTCACCCGTATTGTCGAACTTCTTGACGATATGCGCGACGAGGCGCAGATTGTGTTCAATGAGCAGATTGCGAGAGTGAGCATTGCCTTCAGCCATAAGGCGCAAATGTTTGGCTTCATCATCCTCAGCCAGTGGCTGGGGGAACGCATTATTTTTGACATACGAGACAAGTAACGTTAACTCTTTAATGAATAGAGCAATTGCGGTAAACAATCCGGGCACAGATGACACCTCCTGCAGTTTTACAACGATCTGGCCTGAGCACGTGTGGGAACAGGGTCGATCTATTGTATGTAGGCAGAGGCCCAGAAGTGCACGTACACTTGAAAAAGGGGATGATCTTGCGAAGATTTCACAGACTCACAGAAACAATGGAACCCACCCGCTGAAGCAGGAGAAATTCTTTTTCCACACTTTCGATAAAATACTTCTTTTCTCCACATAGGACAACATCATTCTGAGCTAATGAAACATCGCTTTTAAAATAGATCACATTGTCCGTTTCCCGAAACGCGCCTTTGTAGTAGAACATCATATCCCTCTCCTTCATAACACTATCTATGTAATAAATTAAACCATTACTTACACTTTCATTAACCCCCTCCCCAAAATTAAAAATACCCATGTGCTCCTTTTAGATGACTCGATTCATAACAAAAACCCCAGTTCTATAAGAAACAGAACTGAGGCTGCAGCTCATCCAATATGAATTCCGGTTATTCACTTGAAAATGCGTTGAGAGAATTGATACAAGCCGCTGTTCCAGACAGATGGTTCGTGTCCACCTACATCCAGATAAAAGGTATGAGGAATGTTCATGCTGCTCAAGCCATTTTTGAAATTCTGGCTGACCCATAACAGACCATCACTTGATCCACAGGAGATCCACAACAATTTGAGTTGGCTAGCGACTTGTCCCGGGTTGGAAACCAGCTGCGATACAGATTGCGTATTCGGTGCAGCCGAGAATGCCCCTACCCAGGCGAAGGTATTCAGATTTTTCAATCCGAAGTTAAGCGACTGCCCACCACCCATGGACAGACCGGCCAACGCACGACTATTGCGGTCTTTGTACACCGGATAATTGGCCTCGATATGAGGAATCAGATCCTTGAGCAGGTCTTGCTCAAACCGTTCAAACGCAGCCACTTTGTCCGGAGCAAAAATGTCACCGACTGGACGATCGTCCTTCATGGCACGGCCATTCGGCATGACAACGATCATCTGGGACAACTTACCTTCGGAATACAGGTTGTCCAGAATGTTCTTTGGTTTCATTGCATTGACCCACTCATACTCATCCCCGCCGATGCCGTGCAGGAGATACAGAACGTTATACTTTTTATTCGGAGAATATCCTGGCGGTGTATACACCGTCGCTTTCCGTGTATTGCCTACCGTTGTGGAGTAATAGGATATCAGATTGGTATTTCCGTGCGGAATATTGTTTCGATAGCCATCATAACCCGGTGGTGCCGGCACCACCGGAGTGTTAGCCAGCGCATTTTGCCCGGTATTATCCATGGTGCCGGTCGCTCCCTGATCTACAACCGCCTGAATGGGGGTTGGAGCTGCAGTTTCCTGCATATCGGCTGCAGACGCCATCGTTGGTACAAGGAGTGCTGCTGTGATGGAGAGACTAAGAATTTTGGACAGACGTTTTTTCATTAATATCAATCTCCTTTGGAATATGATTTTAAACCGTGTACGAACCTCATAACAGGTCTTTCAGATACACACAAACCCCAATTGAAAGCCCTTACATTTTAAAACGAAGTTCCTCCTTTCCACGCATGAATACGGAAGTAAACATTCGCGATCCATAATTTACAATCAATTCCAATTACATCTTTATTATATCACCTCACAAGGCCTGTACATCATCAAAAAACTTAAATAACTATATCTTATAGTTTGAAAAGTATACTTCTTCACACCACCAGACCGTCTATTCGCTCCCCTACTCCGGATCTCATCATGATATAAAAAAACCTCAACTCTCCGTGTTCAACGGAAGAATTGAGGCGAACCGATTCCATATTCAGCTTGCCGACGCTGCCTCTGCAACCTGGGCAACCTCTGGCCCATGATGTTTACGCTCCATGAACAGACTGAAGAGCAGTCCTAGCAAGCCTAATCCGGCAATAACTGCGGCATACAAAGGTACGGATATAAGACCCGTGTGGGTAATTGCATACCCGCCCAGATAGGCACCACCTGCATTCCCCAGGTTAAATGCGGAGTGACTTGATGTTGTCGCCAGCAGCGGCGCTTCGCGGGTCATATTCATGATTCGAATCTGCAATCCTGGCATAATACCAAAAGCCGCTACACCCCAGAAGAATATGGTGATTACCGCGAGATAAGGATTCTCTAGGGTAAGTGTAAGTGCAGCCAGAAGCACGGCCAGTATCCCAAAATTGACGATTAGGGAAGGCATCAACTTCCAGTCCGCCAGACGGCCGCCAACCATGTTCCCCAAGGTAACACCGAAGCCAAACAATACCAGAATCCAGGTCACATTCTGTTCGGCAAAACCACTAATGTCCACAAGCATGGGCGTGATGTAAGTAAACACGGCAAATAGACTCCCACATCCCATCGCTCCAACAAGCAGAACCAATAATACTTGGGGACGAACCAGATTCCGGAATTGCTGTCCGAGATTCGCTGGTGCTCCATGCGGGAGGACGGGGATGAAACGAATGATACCAATCAACGAAATGACGCCCAAGATCGTAATCGCCCCGAAAGATGACCGCCATCCGAGCTGTTGCCCAATAAACGTACCAAACGGAACGCCAATAATGTTGGCAATCGTTAGCCCCGCGAGAACAACCGATACCGCTCCTGCCCTTCTCTCGGGCGCAACAAGCCGCGTAGCCATGATTGAACCTACACCAAGGAACGTACCATGAGCAAATGCCGTTAATATCCGTGCCGAGATTAACAACCCGTATGTCGGAGCAATGACAGACAATGCGTTCCCGATAATGAAAATGCACATGAGCAATACCAGCAGTTTCTTCTGTGGAATCTTGTGCGTAAATACGGTTAAAATCGGCGCACCTACTGCTACACCAAGCGCATATCCCGTGATGAGTTGTCCTGCCTGCGGAATGCTTACATTTAAGTCTGTTGCCACATTGGGCAGCAGGCCCATAATGATAAATTCAGTCATACCAATCGCAAAAGCTCCAATCGTCAGACATAACAGGGACAATGGAAATGCCCCTCGTTTACCAGACTGCGAAGCCTCTAATTCTGTTTTGTGTCCAGTCGTGCTCATAGATGTTCTCTTCTCCTGTCTCTTAATCAACGATTTTCTGTCGCCTTCAACCACAAGGCATCTGTTAGTTGTTTGAACGTTTCACGCATGGCCAGCTTGTCCCGCCAGTGTGCCGGAATACCACTCAGTCCATAATAAGCACCTGCGATCTGCCCATACACAGCACCTGTAGTGTCCGCATCATCACCCAGATTAACAGCTAACAACGCGCCTTCTTCAAAGCTTGACGACTTATGGAACGCCCATAGTGCTGCCTCAAGTGAACGAACCACATAACCACTGCCCTTAATTTCCGGCGGTTCTTTGCTCTGATAGGAACCCATAACAACCTCTTCAATAGCGGGTGAAAAAGTAGGTTCTTCCCTCCACTGTCTGCATGTCTCCGGCATCTGCATGACGTTTTTGTCCGCTCCGCGCAGACCAGCAACAATTATGGCGGCTAGCACTTCACATGCTTCCACACTTTCCGTTGCAGCATGTGTTGTCCGGGAGCTCAACCCAGCATAGTGGACCGCCTCGTTTGGTTGATTGGCGTAAGCCATCGCGACAGGAGCAAGCCTCATAATAGAGCCATTGCCCGCCGTCATCGGGTCAGTTGATCCGCTGTAGGCTTCCCCGGTTATCTCAAATCTCTCCAAGGCACTTCGCGTGGCCCCGCCGATATCGAAGCAGTCGCCTGTACTGCTCATATACCCGACCTTGTACCAATTCGTATATCTGCGCATCTGATCCGCAGGATCGAAGTTTTCATTACGTACCAGACTTTCTGCCAGACATAGAGCCATGGACGTATCATCTGTCCACTGCCCTGCCTCCAGCCCGAATACGCCACCACCCACGATATCCGTTACAGGTTCAAATGTGCCCGGGCTGCTGAATTCCACGGTAGTTCCGAGCGCATCACCCGCTGCAAGCCCGATGAAGCAGCCATTGAAACGGTCCTTTTGCAACATGCTTGTCTTCCTCCCTTACTCCATATACTTTCAGAATCTTTCTTCCATTCTCCCACAGGGCCTGATCTGGCGTAAAGCTAATAAAATCCAATAAATTAATCTCCATTTCTTCTATTATAAAAGTGTCGAAAGCTGTAGAACGGCCAAAATAGCAAATTTTCATAAAAAAAGTTTTATTTTTTTGAGCTGAAAATACAGTTTATTCAGTACACCGCTTACATGCAAAAGGGTTAACGGTTTGCAACGTTCATCATTTTCTGAAAACAAATCATACATATGAAAACTTTCAATGTAAACAATCATGACGCGCTTGACCCCTCGGTTTGTCCTATGTTACGGTTTTATTAGCTTCAAACGCATATTTTTTCCCAAATTAATATTCTTTTTCGGTTTATTGCGTTAACTAATATCCCGCAGGTTAATGAATACAGGGAAAAAATTTGCAGGAAATTTTCATTTTTGTTTTATCCCCAAACTAATTCTGAAACAGGAGGAACAAATTTATGATCAAGGCACTGGTGTTTGATTTCGACGGAACGATTATTGATACAGAGACAGCATGGTATATTGCTTTTCGTGATGCTTACAAGGAACACGGCGTGGATCTAACCCTGGAGATGTATTCACAATGCATCGGTACCAGTTTGAAAACATTTAATCCGTATGAGTACCTCATCACAGATTTGAATCTTCCGATCGATCGGGAAGCGTTCAGGGAATCCGTTCAGTTGCAGCACGCTGCATTGATGAACAAAGAAAAGGTGCGTCCTGGTATTCAGGAATATCTTGAACAAGCTCGTGAAGCCGGACTGAAACTGGCTGTAGCATCCAGCTCCAAACGTGAGTGGGTTGAACAGCATCTGGAACAACTGAAACTGAAAGATTATTTTGAAGTCATTCGTACGGCAGATGATGTTGCAAATGTGAAGCCTGACCCGGAACTCTACACTCAAGCGCTTGAAGCCCTTGGAGTAACTGCAGACGAAGCCGTAGCGATTGAGGATTCACCTAACGGCGCGCGTGCAGCTGCTGCGGCTGGTATGCACTGCGTAGTCATCTCGAATACCATTACAGGAACACTGGAATTCGATATGCCTCACCAACGGCTGTCTTGCTTGACTGACCTTACATTTAACGATTTGATTTCGAAGCCACTCGTCACTACCGTCTAAGGTCTGCACGAATTTCGCGATTTAATCCTTAAAGGGGGAGTTCACACATGAAAGCTGTACATTTTGGTGCGGGCAATATAGGCCGCGGTTTTATCGGTCATATGTTGTCCGCTTCCGACTACGAAGTCTGCTTTGTCGCACGTAACCCGAAGAAAATCTCCATGCTTCAAGAGAGACAGGAATATCCGATTACACTTGCCAATAACGATCAGGACACTACGATTGTCAACAACGTGACGGCGATCAATGTGAATGAGCAAAATCTGGTTGCTAAAGAGATCGCTTCAGCCGATGTGATCACAACCGCGGTGGGTGTATCTGCACTCGGAGATATCGCCGAGCCGATCGCCAAAGGCATTCAACTTCGCATGAAAAACAATAATCAGGCTCCACTGCATATTATCGCTTGCGAAAATGCCATCGGTGGTAGCACCAGGCTGAAGAAACGCATCTATCCATTTCTGGATGAACAAACTCGCAAAAAAGCCGAACGTTATGTTTCTTTCCCCAATGCAGCTGTGGACCGGATTGTTCCGGCTCAAAACCACAAAGACCCGCTGCAGGTCACTGTTGAACCTTTTTACGAATGGGTCGTTCATCGTCCAGCACTTCTGGATGGATTTAAGAAAATAGATGGCGTCCACTATGTGGATTCGCTTGAACCTTATATTGAGCGTAAAATGTTTACGGTCAATACAGGCCACTGTGTCGCCGCATACTTCGGCTATATCGAAGGATTCAACACGATTAGACAGGTCATGAGTAATTCCACCCTTCGGGCCAAGGTACGCCATGTTATGGAAGAGACGGGTCAGATGCTCATCCAGAAGCATGGATTCAACGCACAGAAGCATAACAAATATATCGACACCATACTGGAACGCTTCGCCAATCCCAACCTGACGGATCAGGTCACCCGGGTTGGACGTTCCCCCCTTCGCAAGCTTTCGCCTCATGATCGGCTTGTTCGCCCAGCGCTGCAGGCCAGTGAATTCGGAATTGAAATTCCTCATTTAACTTCTGCTATGGCGGCCGCAATGCTGTTTAATGACAAACGCGACGAGGAAGCCATGAAGCTACAACACATGATTCGCGAAGATGGCGTCTCCGCCTTCATTCGTGAACGCATGGGAATTCCCGACGAACATCCCGTTCATCAGAATGTAATCGCCCGTTATCAAGAACTTAGAGGGCGCAAGGAATCGACTATACTGACCTGAGTAACTCTGATCAGGGCATGGGTTCGATCCTGCAAACTGAATAGAAGCACGGCTAAGAAGCCGGGAGGAACCTATGCAGCCGCATCGCTCTTTCCGGCTCTTTGTCTATGCACGGCGTGGCACGGCACATTCTATCTGTATTGTAGTAACGTTAATAAAACAGCGCATCTCCTCTCTCAAGGAAACACGCTGTTAGGAAATCTTTTTAATTTACTACATCGTTTGGCTCAGCCTTGCAGGCTCATCCCTTTTCTACTCATTCATAATGGAATTGAGGGATGCATATGCCATTGGCAGGAAACCTTCCGAAGGTTCACCAATAGGTGCTTGGATGTGGAAAATGAAACCATTGCCGTCCAGTTCTTTCACAATAAAATACTCTGTCTTCTTATCATTCTGGGACATCATGTACAATCTTGCATCCTTCATCGGGCCGTTGCTGAGTTGTTCAGCCGTTAACTGCTTCACTTCTCCGGTCTCGGACAACTCTTCCTTAGCATCCATCTTCAGCGCATCCAGATTGTAATTCGCCGGCAACTTCTCAATCTCTACCTCATAATCCGGATCAATCTTCATTGTTAATTCATGGTCTTCCGCATCAAAAGCCATCGGTTCAAACACATACAGTGAATAACCTTTCGCTTGTGCCAGTGTCACTGGGCGTTTCTCGGTCATTCCTTCTACCGTCACTTCCAGCTCTGATGTCTTCGGACGATCGGACGTTACTGTACCGCCTGCATTGGAACCGTTATTGTCATCACTCGATTCCATCTTTGCAATCTCTGTAAGTACCAACTGTTTTGTTGTTGCATCAATTTTTTTCTCTACATATTTGAAACGAACGGAATCTTCGTCATCGATATCATCCAGAGACTTCTGCAGATCTTCGCTCACTTGGAATGACATCGGCTTCTCATTCACTCGAATCTCAACGGTATGCGGATCAGCCCAGCCGGTCAGAATACCTTCTGCTTCTATTGCAGCACTTTCATTTGGTTGTTGCTCCGGTGCTGGTGACTGTTCTTCCGTATTATTCACCGGTGGCTGTGCAGCAGGATTACTGTTCCCACAGGCCACAAGTGCGAATCCCATAAGTAAAATCAGGAATGATGCACTGACTTTCATTGTATTTCCTTTTCGCATATGAACACCTCCGTTAGCTTATACGCAATGATGCTTGTCCATGTTGCTTCTCATCCATTGGCTTGGCTGTATACTAGTACTTACACGGGAGACAGGCAGCTCAATCATGCAAAATGTCTGAACAGGTGCTGAGTTTCTCGACTTAGCTGGCCTGATCCATCTGTACCAGCTTGGCATTGGCTCCGTTAAATGCTTTGGTCTGGAGGTTAAATTGCTTGCGGAATTCAGCAAGCTTCGCATATTCGCTATTCCGTACCCGAATGGCTCGTTTAATCTTAACCAGATTAGGTTCTGCACTTTCTCTCATCAGATCATACAACTGCTCATCGGCATTCAGACTCAACTGATACGAAGCAACAAAATTTTCCAGTGCACGCGCTCTTGCTTCATATTGATCCAGCACCTTTTCAGCCTGTGCCAACGTTTCTTCTTTTTCAAATGATAGTTCTTTCAATGAACTGCGCAGGGCCACCATCTTCTCGTTGGTCTGTTTCATGGCCTCTTCCGCCTGCTTCAACAACGTTCTTCGTTCATGAATATGACCTGCTGCCTGATCCAGCAGTGCTTCGAGATCACTGTTTTTGTTCTTACCTTTGTCCAAAATAGACTTGTATAATTTCATATCTTCCTGCTCATGACTGGTCAGCGTCTTCAAACTCTGATCGATCTCCTGACCACTGAGCACCAATTGGTTTATCTGATTTGCCGCAGGCTCCTGCGGATCTCCACAACCACTTACCAGCAGAATTAGCAATACACTAACTGCCGCAAGCGCCACTTTTTTACTCGTTAGCACTCAAGTCCTTCCTCTCTTGCATCATCATCTTGTTGATCTATTACAAGCGGCTATCTCCGCTAAAATTGGCTACCCAGTGTGCATCCGGATCGTATACTTCGAACTCGTAACCCCGATCCTCGAGTAGCTTCAGAATACGCGGTAAAGCCTGAACAGTCTGCTCGCGCTCGTGCATCAGAATCACTTCCTTATCCCGATGTACACTTTTGCTCACGCGGGCCACAATCTTATCCGGCTGACCGGGAAGATTCCAATCAAGCGAATCTGTCGTCCAGTCCCACATTTTGAACCCGGCCGCAGCAATGTCACCTCTGAACTTTTCACCGATCTGTGGACTGCTGCCATATGGTGCACGAATCAGATGAGGCGTAAAACCAATCAGGTCCTGCACCATCTTCTGCTCTTTCTTGAATTCTTTCACAAAGTTTGCCGAGTTGCCGCTCTTATACAGCTTTTTATAGTTATGTGTCATGCTGTGGAGTCCAGGATAACTGCCTTCTTTCAACAGCCGTTTCACTGCTTCCGGATGCTGATTCAACTGACGTCCGATCATGAAAAAGGTAGCCTTTGCCTCATGCTGCTTCAAAATATCCAGCAGTTGTTCTGTATATTCAGTTGGCCCATCATCAAACGTTATGTATGCCAATTTTCGAACCTGACCCTGGAACCGTGCCGGTTCCTCCTTCGCATCCGGAGTAACTTGTATCATGCCGAGCTTGGCGGGCTGTTCTATTACAGTAATCGGAGGCGGCGCCACAACGCTTTTGATCCAATGCGTCATGCCAAGGAATACATATGTAATACCGGTAACGAACAGAACCAGAAGCATTAGAGCTATGCTTACCCTTCCATACCGGATTTTTCTTCGTTTATGTGTTTTCGTGCGACTTGTGCTAGGCGGAATACTGCCACGTTCTCCCGCTCTCTCTTGTTGAACTCTCACTGTCATGCCACTTCCTTACTTTCATTTTTTCCCGATTATTGGTATATTATCTCGTTTCATGTCTCTATATAGAAGATTAATAGAAAAATGGATCGGGAGAATGACAGAATAGTTACAAGCCCGGTTACAATCTACTTATCTCTTCGTTCTCTTTATCTTTCCTGCGGTTACCTTCTCCTGTATAATGAAGTGATTTACGCCATCAGACTTCAAGAAGGAGCTACACCCATGACAAGCTTGAACCGTGCCGGCAGATCCATCTATCTGTTATTCTTTGTCGGCATTATCGCCATTTCTTTTTCTTCGATCTTTGTACGCTGGTCTACCGCAGATGTTGCGGTCATTGCCATGTACCGTCTATTTCTGACCAATCTGCTGATGCTCCCGTTTGTCTGGAAATACAGACATGAGATGATGCGGCTGAGCCTGCGGCAATGGGGCTTGCTGCTTGCATCCGGTGTGATGCTGGCCCTTCATTTTCTGCTCTGGATGGGTTCACTGCGGCTCACCAGTGTTGCCAGTTCCACAGTTATTCTCGCGCTGGAGCCTATACTGATTCTTGCCGGTTCGGTATGGCTGTTCAAAGCCAAAATTAACCGCATGATGATTATCGGCATGGGGATCGCCCTGTTTGGATCAATCGTCATTGGCGCAGGAGATTTCCAGTTGGCAGGTACTGCTCTGCAAGGTGATATCCTGTCTTTACTTGGCACAATTGCAGTCGCTGTCCATATGTTGCTGGGTCAATTTTTGCGAGCGGGACTTAGCGCATTCTCGTATAACTTCTGGGTGTTCTTCGTGGCAGCTTGCACGCTGGCGGTATATAATCTGATCATGGGCCATCCGTTCGGAGGTTACGCTGCGTCAGAGTGGGGAATCTTCCTGCTGCTCGCCATTGTGCCAACGATCTTTGGACATTATCTCTTCAACTGGCTGCTTCAATATATGAATGCCACGACGGTATCCATGGGCGTACTTGGGGAACCCGTATTCTCATCATTACTGGCCTGGATGCTGCTCGGCGAATCCCTCAGTGCATTACAGATGTCTGCCGGGGTCGTCATTATATTCGGGGTATGGATCTTCATTCGATATGGTAAAACCAAACCTCAGATTGCTTCAACAGAAGCCTCTGTTGCGGGAAAAGGGCCTATTGAACCTACAACGGTATAACGTATTTTTTCGTAAATCATAGTAATAAAAGACTCTACCACTCTCATAAGGCGGTGTATTTTGATGAAAAATGTTGTATCTATGCGCTGGCTGCTCGCCAGAATGTATGAACCGGATGTCGTCATTGCAGATTGCCGATTCTTGCTCGGTCAGCCGGAGGCTGGAAGACAAGCCTATGAAGCTGGACATATTCCAGGAGCTGTCTATCTCGATTTGGAAAAAGATCTGTCTTCTCCTGTGTCTGCGCACGGAGGACGTCACCCACTTCCTGATCCGGCTGTTCTCGCAAGTCGACTCTCCAAAGCTGGCATCGGCTCCAATAGTAGAATTGTTGCTTATGATGATCAAGGCGGCATGAATGCTTCACGGTTATGGTGGCTGCTTCGCTATATCGGTCATGAACAGGTGTATATTATGGACGAAGGTTTCTCTGCTTGGCAAAATGCCAAGTTCCCGGTGACCCAGGATGTGCCCGTGCAGATCCCGTCTTCCTTTGAGGTGAACGTACAGCCGCAGATGCTGGCAAGTGTGCAAGATGTGCAACAAGCTTCTGTAACTGGCAGTACTGTGTTGATCGATTCTCGCGATGCCCGCCGTTATGCGGGGTTGGAGGAACCGATTGATGCCAAGGCCGGACATATTCCGGGGGCGTTGAACTATTTTTGGAAAGATGTGTTGGATTGGGATGGACGTTGGACAGATACTGGGGTGTTAGAAGAGCGCTTCAGTAGGCTGGACAAGGATGGTGCAATTATCGTGTACTGCGGTTCTGGCGTCTCGGCTTGCCCGAACGTGATTGCGCTGGAAGAAGCCGGATTCTCGAATGTGAAGTTGTATTCCGGAAGTTGGAGCGACTGGATCAGTTATGATGAGAATTCGGTGGCTACAGGTAATGCGGAAGCACACAAAGACGCATAGCAGTGTATTGATGTTGAATACATCGCCAGGTGGCTTATCTGCCCCGGCGATGTATTTTTCTATGTTCGGAGTCAACATCGAGTTAACAACACCACCCTGTAAGTATTTACAAGCGCACAGAAGTAGACATCAAGGGGTAGCTTTTTTTTGATTCTTGATAACAGAAAAACGTGATGGACATCTGTCCACCACGGTCGAATAATGAAATCTATTATTGCTTTTTACTTAACGATACATTTGCTGTTAACATCTTGTCGATCGTCGTCCAGTTTACATAAGCACCTAGTATTTCATTAATAACAGCAACCGGAACTACGGTTTCGCCATTTAAAAGCTTTGGTACGTTACTATTGAACACTAGTTTATCGTTAATTGAATACACATCTGAACCAATTTGAGCACTTATATCTTTCGTACCTAATTTGATTTGCGTTGTACGCGTCTTATGATCCCATACTACTGTACCGCCCAATAGCTCCGAAATGGTTCGAATCGGTACGTAGAACTCATCATTATGAACAACCGGTTTGATTGACGTACCACCTACATTCATGGCAACGTCAACATATTCAAGGAAATCGGTCTTTCGAATGAGTCCATGAACGCCTTTTGTTCGGTCCACGACCTGAGATACTTCGTAATCTGTTGCCGCCGATAGGTACGCATAAGCTACACTTCTATCCATATCAAGCTTATCGGATAAGAATTGAATCGATTCACGTACTGATTCTTTCATAGCTTCATCCAAATCAGGGTCCAGTCCAATTGGAATCCAATAATCCTCTGTTTCAGCAAAAGGTTGCGTGAATTCTCCACTATGCGGTAGTGATGGATCACCTTTCTTCAACACCGTTAACCGAACTGTTCCCCTCAAGGAAGCTTCCAATGCAGTTAACGCCACTTCTCCATCTCCTTGAGCAAAGTGCGGATCTCCAGTATAGAATAGCCCGCCTTTAACTTGGATCGGATAATAAATAGTTGCACCCACACCCAACTCATTAATATCCATATTCCCTCCTGTTTCAATAGGTGGGATCGAACTCACAACTTCACTGGTATTAGGTGCAACCCCCATAACACCTAGAAACGGGTTAATTGGGAAACGTACATTTTTGCCAGCTTTTGTTGGTAATACTCCATACCAATTGCCGTTGATTTCTTCAATAGGCGTAAATATAGATACATTATTATATAATTCCGGTTTTGTTGCGCTAGCTCCCTCTTGCGGGCCTGTATTTTCTGGAAATTCGTTAGGAAGGGCCCCTTTACCATGGCGGTTAGAAATGACACCATACGGAACTCGAGTCTGCAACGAAAGGACTTCTACTTTAAGAACATCTCCTGGCTCCGCTCCCTCAACCGCTACTGGCCCAGTGATAATATGAGGTCCGTCTTTTACATAATCATGCTTAATCTCAGAAGCCGCAATTACCTTCGCATCATCCAACACTCCATCGGGTGAGATACCGAACTTGCCGAAGTACTCCACTGGATTTCTCCCTTGATCCTCGATCAATCCCTCATGCGATACCGTATCAAATGTTACCGCACTTCCTGATGGTACAGTAAGAATCGGAGAGCTGTCTCGATTAGGCAGTGATCCCCAGCGAATGTTCTCAATCGCAGACGTTACATAATAATCACCTTCTACCTTATCGATGGTTGTTGGTTGCAGCGGCATACTAAAGCCCACTGAAGGTAGAGCAAATGTAAACATACTTATAATCCCTACTGAAACCCCAAATTTCTTAATGGTTCGGTTAATAAACATTACACTCCCCCTCTATTCTATGTAATATTACCTAACATAAATACACACTAACATATAAATATATTTACAACAATATTTTTTTGTAAATAAACATAACATTATAGAACTGTATATAAAAATAACCTTTATGAAAACAAACTATATGTAAATATACTTAACACAAATAAGTCATGTAAAACTTAAATACGTTTAGTAAACTTGAGGATCCTTCTTCAGAGATTCGAACAAATAAAATTAATTTGCAGGAAAATTATGTATGTATTCATGTTTCTGAACCCGCCGTAGGAATACTACTACACTCCGATTCAGGCATAATCACCTGTCCGCACGTGCTGCACTGGAAGAAGCGGGATTCTCGAATGTGAAGTTGTATCCCGGAGGCTGGAGTGACTGGATTAGTTATGAGGAGAATCCGGTGGTTACTGGGGAAAAAATAAAGACTAAGAACCCGCGTCTGACGCGGGCTTCTTTGCGCTTTCATTGTACCCATGCATTTTAGGGGCTTACCTCTCCGACTTCTGTAACGTTTAGATTCAGCTTATGTTTTCGGCATACTTCGTAAAAATCTTTTGAAACAATGGGCTTGAAGATGTTTATATAATCCAGTATAAAAAATTCATGCTCGCCAATTCGCTCTTCATGAAGGCAGATGGAGGATACAACTTTGACGATCTTACGTGGAGGCTGTTGTACAGAAGCAGCAATGACCGCTTTGCGCCCATATTCCGAACGTTCATAATCGAAAACATCCAAACGATCAAGCTGATGTGCAGTCCAATAGGTTTTTTCAACCGAACGACCGTCGTGGTAACATACCGTTGTCGGAATAAACTGGATCTTTGTTTGCTTTTCCTCCAACAGCGTTTTGAAACGATCTGATACGTGTCTTGTTCCTGTGATTGTCTCAAAATAATCTACATTCAGGTTGCGCACCGAAGATAGTAACTCAACCTCTGCGGTTGTCCCCTCTGGCAACGGGTTCTCTACCGCCAGATAATTCATATCTAATTGGGGAGTGAAAATCGTTCCACCACTAATAAACCCTCTACGTGGATATTGAGATTCCAGAAAATAATAGTTCAAAGAATGATGTCTCCTTTCCGGATGAAGTACTTCTCAATTTTTACGGTTGTCTACTCGTGCGTGAAGTAATGCTCTAAACGGGATTTTGTTGTTGATTGAGGCATATAAATCATGATTCGCTGATCTGGTTCATTTGGAAATTGAAGGGTGACATGCTCAAATTCAATAACTCCAAGAGTAGGATGCAAAAGCCTCTTGTAGCCGTCAAGGGAGCTTGGCACTTCGTGATACTGCCACATCCTTGTAAAATCAGCACTTGTCCCCTTCAGATCTTCGATTAACTTGTCGAATGAATCATCGTTCAGATAGCGTGCTCTTGACGTTCTAAACTCGGCAATCATTCTCCTTGAGACACGTTCCCAATCCTCTGATCCCTCTTTCCACACAGGATCCGTAAATTGGCGCCACATCAAATTATAGTCATGCGGAGGTGACACCTTATTAATCGTAAATACAGCATCTGCCGCTTTATTCCAAGCGAGAAAATCCCACTTTTTCCCGATTACATAGGCCGGATTAGGGTTCAATTCATTCAGCATGTCCTGAATGATTGAGGAGGCAGTGATTCTCCAGCAAGCAGAAAGAGATGCCTTCGCTCATTGGGTGTCAGCTTGAGCGCCGAAGCCAAGCTGTCCAGTACACCTACCGCTGGACGGATATCACGACCTTGCTCAAGACGCGTATACCATGAGAGTCCTATGTTGGCGATCCCAGCGACTTCTTCTCGCCGCAAGCCTCGCGTGCGACGACGATTGCCAGGCAAAAGGCCGACATCAAGGGGAGAAAGAGAGGAGCGTAAATCTCTTAAGAAATTACCTAGCGCTAAACGGCGCTCACTATCGTTCAAGTAAAACCTCCCCCTTATCCTATCACTTGCAAACCCACCATCAAGCAGGTTCTCGTGACCATTTAATAGTCAAAGTATAGTTAAGTCAGTTGATGAGATCAACAATTCCAGGCAAGGAGAATGAATATGACAACCATTGCAGGACAAATGTTGGCGAGCAAGGTAGTAATGATTACAGGTGCGGGGCGAGGCATTGGAGCTGAGGCAGCAAAAGCTATGATGGAGACTTCGGGGTCAGGCTCTATTGTTAACACCAGCAGCGTAGGTAGTTCTGAAGGGGAATCCGGGATTGGGAGCTTACGGGGCATCTAAACGAGCGGTAAACAGTCTGACTCAAACGGCTGCGGTCGAATATGGGCCAGCGGGTATCCGTGTCAATGCAATTGCTCCGGGAACCACAATGACGGATATGATTCAACAGTGGGTTTCCATTAACCCCGACATTATTGAACAAATTAGTGCTAAGACACCTCTTCGACGTCCGGCTGAACCTATTGAGATTGCTAACGCAGCCGCTTGGTTGCTTAGTGATTATTCATCTTTTGTTACCGGGGTAGTTTTGCCTGTAGATGGTGGACTTAGTGTATAGAGATTCGGTGGATACCGGAGAGGAATAGAGTAAATGCAAAGGAGCCCACATCCAACGATGCGGGCTTCTCGTCATGCTACCGATTAATCAAAATACTTCATCTGCATGTTGCTAAATACTGCCGTCCCTCCTTCAGCATACAGTGAGATTCCACGGTCATCCCATTTTGGAAAAATGACATTGGATAGCACCAATGAACCATCATCAACAAAGACCTCGATACTGGTCTTGTCTACCAGAATCTTGAGATGAACCTTGTTCTTTTCGGAAGCAAATGCCGCCTGACTCTCCAGGTATCGGCCACTCCTGTCAGGATTTCCGGTAAAGGCCCGGTTCACATAGACATAACCGTCTTCTACATTGACGCCTGTATCCACATGTCGGCTCTGGTCGTTGGATTCACGAAGCCTTAAACCAATATTATTGATCTTGGTCCACGATATATCGGCCTCAAGCTGATATGAATCTCCCGTCACATGAAGTGCATGAGATCCCTTCACTGTAATCGGTTTAAAGGCAGTCTTCGAGACCACCGCCTGTTCCAGAGACTCAATCGGTTTTGAGGTCAGTCGATATTGACCCGTTTTTGATGTAATAAGTTTAATTTCACGAACAATCGAATCCATGCCGTTGTAACCTTCCTGCAGTGTCGGCGTATTATTGGCATAGCTCCAGTTATTCATCCAGGCGAAGGCGTAGCGGTGATCGGTTTTGTCACTGCTTGCCCCATCTTCAAATGTAACTCCCCCATACCAGTCGAAGCCATAGTCCAACCATTGCGGTTCATGCAGGTCTGGAACAAACTCTTTGCCATTGAAGCTTCCGGTCCAGTAAGCATAGGTATTCGGTTGACCCGATGATCTGCCGTTGGCGCTTACGCCGAGCAACCATTTATAGGTTCCGTTATCTGCCCGCATCACAAATAGGTCAGGACATTCCACCAATCCCACATTCTCCGTGAAGAAGCCGCCGGTATATCGCCAATTTTTCAGATTAGCTGATTCGTAGAATCCAATCTTCGTCCCTTCAGCCAGAGCCATAACCCATTTCTTGGATTGCTCATTCCAGATGATTTTAGGGTCCCTGAAATCCTTTTGTCCCGGATTCTTTAGCACCGGTCGATCTCCATAAGACTTAAACGTTTTCCCTTGATTGGTACTGTACCATAAGTATTGTTCCTGCTGTCCACTGCTCGCAGAAGGCTGTGTCACAATGGCAACAAGCGCACCTTTGCCAAAACCGGCTGTACCTGACTCATCCACAACCAAGGAGCCTGACCATGGATCACCGTTCCGGTTCGTGTATTTGGGGATTGCGACTCCTTCATCCTTCCAATGAACCAGATCGACCGATGTTGCATGACGCCATTCCGTACCATTGCCTGTAGGGTAATCACCGTTATACAGATAATAGTAGTGGTACTTCCCGTCCAGATATATCGGTCTTTGGGGATCATTCTTCCACATGTCTGGCGTTGTAAAATGAAAGCTGGCTCTCAGACTCGCGCTAGGAGAGGCTACTCCCGTATCCACTGTAGGCCATACGCTTTTGGTCAGGATAGGAATGACCGTGAAAGCGAGCATGATCACAGCACAGACAGCAGACCATATGACCATTTTCTTTCTTATTTTGTTATTCATAACAGATACCTCGTTTGTAAAAAAAAGAAAATGCCAATAGATATCGACATTTTCTTTCTTTTAGACTCTCTGTGAAATTTGTTTATTCCACTGTTAATTGTCCTTGTGCCAGAATGCTGTCCTTCACTACAGATGTTTTGGATCCTTTGATATTCACCAAGAAACTTGGTGCGAAGGTAGCATGATGGTCTTCAAACATTCCCCGGTTGGTCATATAACTCGTGATCACTACGTTGTTGCCTTGCACCTGCGGAATAGCAAAATGTGCGTAAGTCCAGGTAACATCCTTAGGATCCAGATCTTGATGCAATACAAGTCCAGTACCATTCAACGGCTTGTACGGTCCTGTCAGAGAATCAGATACATATCCCAACATGTAGATATCTTCAGCATCGACACCATCCACAACCATTTTGGCTCCTCTTGTATCCGTGAACAAATACCATTTTCCATTCAACTTAAAGACATTTGCGCGTTCAATTTCATCGGTTACCGTATTGGATGCAATCAGCGGCTTCATCACTTGTTTTAAGCTATAGTCGTCATTCAGTTCAATGATCCCCAAAGCACCATTGGCTAAGGAAGCCAACTTTTTATTAGGACTTTGCAGCAATCTCTCCCTCTCGGCCTGGAAGAATTTCTTGCTTCCTTCGTAGAAGACCCTGTTATTGAATGCATCCTCGCCCTGGTAGCCCGTCTCTGTTCCAGTATTGGCTTCGAAAACAAGGTATTTGTGACCTTTATCTTCCACGTAGTGTGGATCTCTTAGCGTATGATTGTCGGAATAATCCCCACCGCTGAAAGCCTGATCCACGGTTTGATACATTTTGCCGTCACCATCAAAGATCGACTTGAAATCTTCAACACCATCCACCTTGAGCGTGTCCTCTGTAAGTTCGGAGACATTGATTTGAGCAGTCGTCAGGGTTTGCTTGCCATAAAATCCGTTGGCCGGGTCCCAGCCATGACGATTGGTGTAGAACAGACGAATATGGCCATCCGTAGTTAGCGTAGAAGAGCCGGACCATTCCTCAGCCTGCTGATTCAGAATTGGGTCATTGGGAACATCCTTGTCGGTGTTTTTGAACACTCTGCCAGCATTTTTCCAGGCATCAATGGATGTGTCCCCTACTTTTTTGTAGAACATATAGATGAATGTGTCCCATCCCCGATCCGGGTCACCCGCCAGGCCAAAAACGATTTGATAACCATGATAGTCAGCCACGGTACCATCTGCATTCTGTAGTGGCCAGGTATCCCACACATCCATGTCGATGACATTACCATTCTCATCATATCCTTTTGCAGAAGGAAGATTTTGGATAGTAGACGCGTCAAACTGAGGAACCTTGAATCGTTCTTTGATTTGTTCCTGAGGGATTTTCAGGGCGTCTGTGCGTGTAATATGCGAGAAACCATAGCTCTCTTTGTAGTCTGAACTTTCTTTTGCAAAAGCCGAAACTCCCCCACCTGCCAATAATGCTGTTGCAAACGTTACTGCTGTCATTCTTCTCATCATCTTCTGGAAATTCATTAGATGTAACCCTCTCTCTTGTCATTTTTTTCCGGAAAACAGAAAAAGACCTAAAAATCGTTAGGGTATGGTGGATACACCGATCCCAACGGACTTTTAGGTCTTGCCTGCTTACCAGTAACAATCCCGACATATTCAACTGTCGATAACTATTCTATATGGTCGGATCAAAACTTGGCTATAGATCGAAACTCCCGATTCGAATCAAGGACCAGAGACTCAGTTTACCAAGCATCCGAATCATTCTGAGGATGGATGAAGTCGATGATCTATCCGATTGATCTCCATAGCGATCACAACCAGTTGGCTTTCGGTAAAGGCATACCCATAATCCTCTTCAACCATTTCACCGATCTCGCGGGCCTGTGTATATGCTTCGGTAAAATTCATCTTTGCCATCGCTACAAGCTCCGGATTCAGTTCATTACGGAGTCTACCTGATTCATCCGTTTGCAGCATATTCTCAAGCTGGGTCAAAAGTCGCTCATAGTTCGCAGACCGTCGATCCAGCACACCAGCAACTTGTCCTACACCTTCCGCGATATCCCTAATCATGGCCGTCTTTTCCGGAGCCTTATGGTGCATGCCCGCATTCTTCCAGGCAGTATGAATATGCATGGCGATATAACCAACCTCATCATCCGGGATGACCACCTGCAATTTCTCGTAGATCAAACGCTTGGCATGAAGCCCAAGCTGGAACTCTCTTGGATAGAGAATACGAATCTCCTCAAGAAGCGTATTCCGAATTTCGATTCCCTTGCCAATCCGCTCCAAGGCAAACGAGAGATGATCTGTAAGAGCAATATGGATATGCTCATGAAACGTGACACCCAGTGCTTTCTCGGCAAATGTGATGATCTGCTGCGTGACCGCAATTTCTTCCTCAGGCAGGGTGCCCAGCATTTCCTGAAGGTGGTTGTACTGTTTCGGATCAGTCATCACAAACACTTTTTCAACAAGGCTTGGGTCTACAATATCATTTTTTCCTTTTTGGAAAACAACACCCGGTCCCATGACAATTTTCTCTTCTCCATGATCGTTAACCACAGCAGCGTTATTGTTAAGTATTTTTTTGATCTTCATGTTAGTCTCCTATGCCTGTTCGTTAAGTTTATCAGCTTCTGGTCGAACAACACGATCCACACCGAGCAATAAGGTAACGGTAAAAGCCGTAGCCAGAGCAAGCACCAAACCTATGAGATAATGAACAAGATTCATCAACCCTGGCTGTACGCTAAAAGCGATCATCGGCAATCCGGTTAGCCCAAATGAATTGGCGACAACCTGATGAAAAGCGACATATGCCCCTCCGGTGGCTCCTCCGGCAGCGGCACCCAGAAAGGGGCGCCCAAGTTTAAGATTCACACCATAGGTGATTGGCTCTGTGATACCGAACAGCGCGGTGATCGAGGCAGGCAATGCTATTTTCCTCAATGCTTCGTCCCGGGTTCTGGCATGCACTGCAAGACCAGCACCTGCTTGCGCGATATTCGCCATGGACCAGATCGGAAGCAAGAAATTGAAGCCGATATCCGGATTGGAAATCAGTCCAACTTCCACAGCCTGAAACCCGTGATGAAGGCCGGTGATCACAATGGAGCTGTAAACCCCTCCAAGCAGAAGACCAAAAAGCAAGCTCCCGTAGTTGAAGACGTGTTCCAGAGTAATCCCCAGTGAGCGGCCCAGACCAAGAGCAAGGGGTTCTATGACCAGTACCGCCAGGCTTCCCGCGATGCTAAAGCTTAAAAATGGAACGAGAAGAACAGCTCCGGATGACGGTAACCATCGGCGCAGTCCTTTCTCAATTATCGTTAGCATTAGCGTCGCAAGAACGGTTGGGACTATGGCTCCCTGATACCCGAATTGTGGTGATAGGGGCACAGCTTGAGTCAAGGATGGCTCTCCACCGATTTCGGTGAACGAAAGAATCCCCGGATGAGTCATGACAATTCCCACAGCGGCACCAAGTGCCGGGGTTCCCCCGAACCGCTTGGCCGTGTTGTATCCGAAGAGAACCGCCATCAGCTGGAACGCTGAGCCCGTCAGCAGTGACAGAATCCGGAACCACATTTGGCTCGGATCATCCCAACCGAATGCCCCCGCAAGTCCCAAGAGACCCAACAGCAGCCCAGCCCCAACGAAGAGCGGAATAATGGGTACAACGATATCCGAGAAAAATTGGAATGCGTTCATCAACCTGTGTAACAGAGATCGTGAATGCAGCCCCTTATCATTGGATGACCTGCTGGTGGTAGTCTCGGACGGCAGTGGATAGGAATCAGTACGATTCACTTCGTGCAACCCTGATGTGACAGGTCCATTCGGGCTGTCTTCTTGTGGTATGGACGAAGCAGTTAACTGAAGCATGCCATTCACCTGACGATTAACCTTAGAGACAAGAGCGGGTCCCAGGATAATCTGCAGTTGTCCAGCACGAACGTACCCCCCTTGAATTTCCTGTATACCGTCAAGACGCTCTTGTTCCACCAGATCACTGTTCTGCAATCGGAGTCGGAGTCGCGTCGTGCAGTGGGTGCTTTCGATAATATTGTCCGTTCCTCCAGACAATTCAATAATTTTCGTGGCCAATACCCTCGCGGAACTGTGCCTCTTTGTGACACTCCGGTCATCCTGCTGCATGGATGCTCCTCCCTGTTCCTTAGCTTTAACGGACATCGAAGGATCGACCATCTATCTATTGAAAATTGATCTTCTTCAAAAATAACAATTCCGTCATTTATGGCAATATTACTATTGTGACCACTTCACTTTCCAAAATCAATGGTCAGTAAATACCACTACTATGAGGATAATGGCTTATCTTTGCTGTTCATCCAGATCTAGCAGAGCGTCCAAACCAAATTCGAAGTGTATTCCAGGAGCTGGAGTGTAAAAGGCTTATACGGTGTAATCCGTAGGCCAAATATGACTAGATGTAAACGAAAAAAGCTGCTTTACAGTATAATCTCATTGTCTCATTTGATGTCAATAGAGAGTCAACTTGCATGCAAAATAGGGGCTGGGTCACTCACGAACGCGAGTACCCAGCCCCTTGCTTTGATATACATATAAATATACAGACCTTAATCAACACTTTAACAGATCGAAAAGAAACAGTCTATATTTTTGGAAAAATGTTCTATATATTTAGGTTGCTGGCCGGCAAAATACAGATGAAACGGAGTATAAGTCGATGATGTTCAACAACCATCTTACTCGTGAAGAATTACAGGATTATGTGCACAATGTATTTGGTGCCAGTTACTTCATAACGCAGTGCTCAAGAATTCATGGCGGTGCACAAAAAGTCATTTACAAAATTGACTGCACGAATGGTTTCACGTGTATGCTGTACGTTTGGGATATTTCCAGCAACTATTTTCAGGAAGAGATCTTGAATGACCCCACTTTCCACAGTTCCTATGGCAGCGAACTTTTCTCTTTGAATACTCGCTTTCTCGCTCAACATGGAATTCGAACACCAATCTTGTATGATCTTAATAACGATAGAGTCCGACATGCTTATGATTTTGCTCTTGTTGAGTATGTAGATGGACAGAAAGCCGAAGCCTATTTCCAGCATAAAAATCACAAAGATTGGGATGAGTTGTTTCAACGGATCAGGGATATGTTGTCTAATATGCATGACATCCAAAGAAATGTTTATGGAAACGCCAACGATAACAGCAAAAAAGCTGGACCTAGCTACAAAATTCAGCGGTTGGATGCCGAAACAGCCTTATCCTATGCATCCAAGCACATGACAGATATAAGGGAAAATAACAAGAGACTGCTTGAGAAACTTTACGAATTGGAAGCAGCAATTCAACCCAGAGATCTCTATAGTTTCATTCATGGAGAGTTAGGTCCGGATCATATATGGATAGATCATGCTATGCAACCATGCCTTATTGATATTGAGGGTGCAGGATTCTTCGATCTCGAACATGAGCATAGCTTTCTGGAGTTTCGATTTGGAGACTTTTATCACTACTTAAAAAATAATGATCTCGACCCGGAGCGGATGACATTTTATCGATTTTGCCATCATTTGTCCTTGATATCAGGAGGATTGAAACTGCTTCACAGACAATTCCCCGATCAGCAATTCGCAAGAGGCCTCGCGGAGTATCATGCCAGATGCGCAGTTCAGATGCTTATGTGATAAGAACCACAAACATGAATATGGATATAAGTCTGAAAGGAGATTTGAACATGGAATTTATTTACGAAGATGAAAGACTTGCCGTGAGCGTTATTCAAGCCATTCACACTGGAGATATTCCAAGATTAGAGCAACTGCTGGCAGAGAATCCGGGATTGGCAAAGATAAGAATATTGGAAAGAAAGCCTGACAACGTAGATTCAGACTCCAGTACCTCTCGAACGCTGCTGCACGTAGTGACGGATTGGCCGGGGCACTTCCCTCATGGAGCGGATACCGTGCGAGTATTGACCAAGTTTGGTGCGGAAGTGAATGCTCCTTTGGTTGGTCCAAACATCGAGACACCTTTGCATTGGGCTGCAAGCTCCAATGACGTTCAAGTGCTTGATGCCCTTATTGATGCTGGCGCAGACACGGAAGCGCCTGGCGCGGTGATCGCCGGTGGCACGCCGCTGGACGATGCTATTGCTTTCGCACAATGGGATGCAGCACGGCGCTTGGTTGAGCGTGGTGCGATCTTTGCCCTTTGGCATGCGGCCGCACTTGGAGATATTCACGCCATACAAGAATATTTTAACGGAGCCAAACTCCCGGAACGTTATCCTTGGGGAACAAGCACCTCCCCTTCTCCTCCCGATGCAGTAACCGTTGCCTTCTGGTGTGCTTGCCATGGAGGTCAAAGAGAAACAGCCGAATACCTGCTTGACCGAGGCGCCGAACTGAACTGGATAGCCAGCTGGGATGGAATGACTCCACTGGACACAGCAAAACGTAATTTTTCATCCGAACTGATCCCGTGGCTTGAAAGTCAAGGTGCCAAATCCGCTAGCGAGACTCACAGGTAGAAGAATAGCTAGCATGGAATTGCCAATCGCCAGCGACTTAGTTATGAGGAGAATCCGGTGGCTACTGGGAAGTATAAAAGACTCCAATAAATATACGCAACGAAAAGTACATCACCACTTGAGCGATGTACTTTTCGTTGTGTGGTGATTCTAAAACCGTGAGACGCGACAAGGGTCTAATTCATTTCTTGATTTGCCATCAATAATTTCACTTGCAGCCAGATTCGCAATCAGCGGCGCCAGCGTAATTGCAGAATGCATTAGCGTCAGATAAAGTCCATTCATGTGATCATGGAAGCCCACAATCGGATAACCATCTTCAGGCATGGGTCTCCATCCAACCTTTATGCTTTCCAGTTCCAGTTGATTTCCGTGCTTGAGACTGCGACGCAATGTGTCGTAAGCTCGCTTACCGACCGCCTGTGGTCCGTTTTCCTCCGACTCGTCGATATAATCTTCCGCAGCCAACAGCGTATAATCTGTCAGTTGACGCGCTTCAAATTGCGCATTGGAGATTAATGTGTGTATCAGTTTATTAGCAGTTTTCATCCGAATCAGAATCGAAGGTGACGAAGTTACCGGTACGTGACAACCTAACGGGTTACAAAGTTCGGGTGCACCTGTTCCTGCCGCCAATACCACAACATCCGACTCCACAAAACCCTTGGACGTATGAACACCAACCAGACGGGAACCCTCTTGCTTCAGCTGTGTAACGTTGGTGTCGAACTGAATCTTTGCTCCGTACTCTTGCGCTTTGCTCAACAACAGCTCCGTTACCGCAATAGGGTCCACCGCACCTTCTTCGCTGACAAACATGGCTTCATCCGGATATTCCTTCAGATTGGGCTCCAATGCCTCAAGCTGCTCCCGGTTTAAGTTTTGAAAGTGTTGCTCCCTTAGAGGCGGAGTGTCCCAAGTTAGCGCGCCATGCCAATGAATTTTCAGTTCAGACAACTCTTGCTGAAGTATGTGATATTCTTCCACAGCTGCATCGTACAAATGCCAGTATTCAGGAGCCACTCTATGCGTCGTATGTATCCAGGCAAATGATTTTTCCGTGACTTCACGCGCCGCGGCTGAGTGCCGTTCAATAACAGTTACATCCTGATTTCGTTTGGCTAGTTGATAGGCCATACACGCCCCAACAATGCCTGCACCAATGATCACAATTTTTTGTTTATTCAATACTAACTCTCCCTTGTTACCCTATCACCTCAAGGAATCAATTTTCCGAAGTTCGGATGGGTTTGCTCCTTTTTCGTTTTCTTTGCCGTACAGCTTCTCCATATGCTGCATATGGCCGGCCCCCCAGTCGCTCATTGTCTGGAGCACAGGTTTCATGAGCTGTCCGTACTCAGTAATCGAGTATTCGACCTTAGGCGGAATTTGGGCATATACTTCCCGATGCACAATATCGTGATACTCCAGTTCTTTTAACTGCTGGGTCAGCATCTTTTTCGAAATATCCGGAATGGCTTTTTGTAAATCTCTGAACCGCATTGTACCGTTGCTCAGCAGGCGTAGAAGAATCAAAGATTTCCATTTACCTGTGAGGATATCCAAGGCAGTTCCGAATTTGCAATATACCGTCATTCTTATTCCTCGCTCTCTAATCATGCCAAGGTTTACTTTTGGTTACCTGGTTAGGTTTAAGTGCCTACTTCCAGATTGGGCCTTCTCACTTTAGTATAGAGGCAGATATTGAAATCGAACAAGTGAGGGGATAAGAAAAATGAATGTAACGTTATGGATCGTACAAATCATATTGTCACTAGGTTTCGTATATTCAGGATGGATGAAAACCATTCGTATCGAGTCGTCAAAAAAGACCTGGGCCTGGGTCAATGATGTGCCAAAAAGTCTAGTTGTTCTGATCGGTATCGCGGAGCTACTAGGAGCGCTTGGCCTAGTTTTGCCTTGGGCGCTGAACATCACTCCGGTGCTTACACCCATCGCCGCAATCGCTTTGGCTGTTGTCACACTGCTTGGAATGCTGTTTCATATTCGGCGTAAAGAGTACCGGGAGCTCGGCGTAAATATCTTTTTTATAGTTCTTGCGTTGATCGTAGCATTTGGAAGACTATAAAGGAAACGGTGAACCGAACCGATGCGCTGTGCATTACGAACCCCATGTTTCGGGTGCCTGGTTTCCGGTGAACGAACCGCTATCGGCCTGTGTGCCACATCCCGCCATAATAAAGACCATGCACATGGAGAATTCGGCGATTTGCTTTAGATCATGGAGAGGTCATGACATCAAACATTTTTCGCCTTTATACTCGAAAGTTATGAGAAGAATCCGGTACTACCGGGGAATGTTTTGGAAAGTGGCAAAAAGCCACTAATATTATTATATAATAACCTCCCCACATAACAGGCTGGTTTCAACAGCTCATAGAAGGAAGACAACCCTCTATTGAAAGAAACCTTGAATGTACAAGAGCACATACTCATCTGGAATGGTGCAGTAGACAGCCTAAAAAAACGAAGTCAAATTTAGTAGACCATGATGAAATGTACGAGACGAGGAGCAATCCTCGCCTTTTATGTTTTTGTATAGTTCTTGTCTTTCAATTGAAGAGAGTTTGAGAACAAAAACGCTACTTATATATAGCATTGTTGCATGTGAAGAAGCATGGACAGAATACATACCTGTTTACCGACGAAGCCTTCGATCTGATCCAATAGCGCTATGCTCTCCTAGTTGTGCACACACATAGACAGGGACCTCTCGCCATATTGGCAAGGGTCCCTGTCTAACAACTTGATATATATAATTTTTCGTTAAGTGATGGTAAGACCTCCGCTTGCATATCCGCCTACGGTTGTAGCCACATCAATTCCGGCTGTTACTGATGCTGAGAACACCATAAGCAGGCGGTCACCGGCAGATACCGGAATACTCAGTCCTGTAGTCACTCCGCTGGATATTGTCCCCAGTGCCAAAACCCCGGTCAGTGGAGGAGCCAAGGTTACCAATGCTCCCGGTACAGCTGTAAAGGAGTTATTAGGTGTAGTGGATCGGAATAATTGTGCAGTTAAGGTTACTGTAGATCCAACCAAACTAAGTCCGGCTGTCATGCTGAAATAAGCGGCCAGTGAAGTAATCGTTCCTGCACGCGATGCCGAGAAAGCAAAGTTAAGCAATGTGCCTGCAGCGCCTGTGAGATCAATAATTCCTCCGCTAACACTTACTCCGGTAGCACTGTTGCCAAAACCAACTAAACTGGAAGTATTCAAAAGTCCACCCAAAACTGTAGTCAACACAACGGGAAGTCCTGATGCATAAGGAATAATTGTTCCAGAACCTGTCGCACTCGTAGCCCCGGTTGCACCTGTTGTGCCTGTTGCTCCTGTTGCTCCGGTTGCACCTGTGACTCCCGTGACGCTTGGGATTTCACCCAGCAACTCGGAAGAAACCAAACGATGGGCTGTTACCAATGCGCCTGTGCTGCTCTTACCCCATACGGATACTTGAACAGGATCATTAACCGTCGCTGTTGTTGTAAAAGTAAACTCGAAGGCATCAAGATTCGCAAAATAGTTGTTGGTTACTACTTGATTGGGTGCGATGTCAAAAGACTCACTGACATACAGGACCCTCATTCCACCACTCATGTAATACCCTTGTATTTGTACGGTTGAGGCTGTGACATTACTACGGTTATCAATCCTGACAGTAACTGTCTGAGTCGGTCTTACACCGCTAACAGCATTATTTTCTATTGGCCCTGTTGATAAAAAGCTTATCGCTAAATCTCCTCTTTGGGGATTTTGATCTGCTAGATGTTATTAACTGTTTTTTCGGACTGTACCACTCGGTGTGCATCAACCAATTGTCCAGAGGCTTGTTTGCCCCACACTGAAATCTCTACTTCCTCCACGCCTTCCACATCTGTTCCAAAAACAAACTCAAAAGCATTTAAATCTGCAAAATAAGTTCTGGTCGCTGCTTCATTAGGGGCAATACTGATTACTTCACTCACATACAGCGTTCTTGTTGTGCTTAGCACATACCCCTGAATGGATACTGTTACAGAATCCACCTCAGCCCGACTTACCAATCTAATCGTTACCTGTTGGGTCGGTCTAACCCCGGAAACCGGATTGTTTTCAATCGGTCCTGTTAATAAAATAGACATTTTTCCCCATCCCACCTTTTTATGAACCTCATACTCTATCAATATTTGGCATAAGCTCACTTGATAGTAATATTCAAAAACTCAATCGACGGTGTGGACAAAACAGAGGGGCACTCCACCATTATCACTTAACAACCTTCTACGCTCAGGGCTTTAGGTATACAAAAACTGGGATATATACAACAAAGAGAAGAAATTATGCAATGTTAAAGTTGGTTAGCAAGTGAGAGTAGATTTTGTTATGTAACCAGGATTGATTCCAGAAAAAACGAAACGACCGTTCCCCCGGTAGATTCCAGGGAAACGGTCGTAGCTTAAGACGTCTTTTTCTCATATCTAATTGTTGGCCGGGTAAAGCTATGCTTGAAAGTGTAGTTTTATAGAATACGAGATAGTGTTTTACCATCAAGCCCAATGTTAAACACATAGAATAATAATGGTCTTCTTCATCCTCTACTAAAAATAGAAAAAGATTGTATTATCTTAAAATTGTGATATGATATCGTCAAGTTAATAAACATTTAAAAGAAAATATGAAAAATAATTACATTTAAACGTGACCAAATCTCTTTCTTCGCCAAATTTCAGTGTTCTAACCCATTTTATTGAAAGCGATTACAAAAAGAAACCTGACAGATTATAGCTTTTCTAATTGCACACACAGATGCAGGCTTACTTCGGGTTATAGCCACTCTCCTTGCTGCCGTGACCATGTCCCCGGTGCACAGGTGGTCTGGCTTAAACCATATATGACAACATGAAGACTTAACTTAACAGCCAACCTAACCATTATTTCAAGAAGGGGGTGACATGAGGAAAATCTCTTCGTTTTGGGCATTTCATCATCACTGCTATTCTGAATTTCAGCTCACCAACTAATCCAATCTCATGGAGGCGAAACGTATGATTCGTAAACCGCTAGTTTTGTTGTTGTCGTGTCTGCTAATCTTTGTCACCCTGCCCGTTGAATCGAGCCATGCAGCCAATGCAGCCGTTGCCAAACTTCCTGGAAACTCTAATCCCCTCATCGATCATAAACTAGGAGCCGATCCTTATGTGCTCGTCCATAACAATCGGGTCTATGTCTACATGACAGGTGATGCATATCTGTACAACAGTGACGGCTCTGTCCGAGAGAACCAGTACAGCACGATCGGGAAAATTAACGTCATCTCCTCAGCTGACATGGTGAACTGGACAGACCATGGTTCAATCCCGGTAGCGGGTGCGAATAATGCCAATAATGGACAAGGGATTGCCAAATGGGCTACCCAGTCCTGGGCTCCTGCCATGGCGAAGAAAACCATTGCTGGCAAAGAAAAGTTTTTCCTTTATTTTGCCAACTCGGGTGGAGGTATTGGCGTGCTCACGGCGGATTCCCCCATTGGACCGTGGTCCGACCCGCTCGGACGTGCCCTTCTGACACACGGAACACCGGGTATGTCCGGTGTAACCTGGCTCTTTGATCCGGCTGTACTTGTCGATGATGATGGCTCTGCTTACTTGTATGCTGGAGGCGGTATTCCAAACGATACCAATGCTGCTTCCATTGCCAATCCCAAAACAGCTCGGGTCATTCGTCTCGGTGCCGACATGACCAGTGTGGTGGGCAGTGCTGTGACTATTGATTCTCCTTATATGTTCGAAGATTCCGGCATCCACAAGTATAACGGCAAATATTATTACTCCTACTGTATCAACTTCGCGGGAACACATCCCACTGCATATCCAAAAGGTGAGATCGGATACATGGTCAGCGACAGCCCGATGGGGCCTTTCACGTATAAAGGACACTTTCTGAAAAATCCTGGCACGTTCTTCGGCGTAGGCGGCAATAACCACCATGCCGTGTTCCAGTTCAACAACGAATGGTATGTGGCGTACCATGCACAAACGGTAAGCAAGGCATTCCTCGGTGATGGTAAAGGGTACCGCTCCACACATATCAACAAACTGACACATAATGCGGATGGAACAATCCAGGAGGTTCAGGGAAATATGACAGGTGTACCTCAGATCACTAACCTCAACCCGTATGTCCGGGTGGAAGCGGAAACCATCGGCTGGCAAGCGGGAATTAATACCGAGCCTAGTCAAGCGAGCGGTGGACCTGTAGCCAATCAGAATGTCACTAATATTCATAACGGGGATTGGATCGCGGTCGGCAATGTTGATTTTGGCTCAGCCGGAGCCTCCAAATTCAAGGCTAATGTCGCTTCTACCGGAAATGGCAACATCGAGGTCCGACTGGACAGTCCGACAGGCCCACTAGTTGGAACACTTAACGTAAGTTCAACTGGCGGTTCGCAAACTTGGCGCGAGATGGAGACCAATGTTACCAACGCTACAGGGGTACATCGTTTGTATCTGGTGTTTACAGGCTCGGGCAATGGAAATCTGTTCAAACTGGACTACTGGCAATTCACATCCGGTTCGGGCGGCAACCCTAACCCAAATCCTAATCCAAATCCAAACGTTACCCGTTACGAAGCCGAGAATATGACGCTTGGCGGCCAATACGCTGGCGTAATCAGTTCTCCTTTTAATGGAGTCGCTCTTTACGGGAACAATGATTATGCAGCATACAATCAATATTTTGCATTCCCAACCCATCAATTCTCTGTCCGCGGCGCTTCCAACAACAATAATACAGCCCGTGTTGATCTGGTCATCGGGGGTGTAACCGCTGGTTCTTTCTACTTCACGGGAACGGAGCCGACCGTTCAAACCCTCACCGGCATCACTCACGCTACAGGCAACCAGGAAATCAAGCTGGTCGTAACAACGGATAATGGCACTTGGGATGCTTACATTGATTATCTGGAGTACTCGCTTTAATTCATAGGACATGATCAATTGGGAGGATAGAATATGTGGAAAAAAATCAGTGCTCTTCTACTCGCTATTCCTTTGCTTATAACATCATTCCCTTTGACAAGTCCGGCAGCTTCAGCCGCAACGTTCAGCAATCCGGTTATTTACGCGGATGTTCCTGACAGTGACGTCATTCGGGTGGGCAATGCATTTTATATGACAAGTACAACGATGCATATGAATCCGGGAGTCCCGGTCATGAAGTCTTATGATCTGGTCAACTGGAGCATCGTAAACTATGTATACGATACGCTTGGAAACGGGGATATACAGAACCTGAACAATGGACAAAACGAGTATGGGCGTGGTTCCTGGGCGAGCAGCTTGCGGTACAACAACGGTATATATTATGTGGCCTTTGGCTCGCTTTCCACGGGCAAGACGTATATTTACCAGACCAGCAATATTGAAACAGGGCCATGGACACCTTACACATTGAACAGTTATTACCATGACCCCTCCCTTTTGTTTGACGGGAATCGAACCTTTCTTGTTCATGGCAGTGATAACATCAGTATCGTTGAGCTGACGCCTGATGCCAAGGCCGTCAAGTCCGGCGGACTCAATCAGGTCCTGATTCCAAACGCAAGCAGTGTTGCCGGCTCCAACATGATTGTAAAGGCAGAAGGAGCACACATTCAGAAGATCAATGGTATGTACTATGTATTCCTGATTGCCTGGCCTTCGGGTGATGGTCGCATTCAGCTTGCCTATCGTGCAAACACATTGACAGGTCCATACACAGGTAAAGTTGTACTCAGAGACTCGGGAATCGCCCAAGGAGGCATCGTGGATACCGCATCCGGCGCTTGGTACGGCTTGCTGTTTCGTGATAGCGGGGCCATTGGACGCATCCCCTATCTCGTTCCAGTGACGTGGTCGGATAACTGGCCTGTGTTTGGGGTGAACGGCAAGGTTCCCCTTAACATGAATATGCCCGTTGAAGGTCAGCCTGCTGCCAAAATCTACGGGTCCGATGAGTTCAACGCAACCACATCAGGCACACCCTCAGTAACGCAACTGTTAGTGAACGGCGGCTTTGAGGAGAGCAGCATTCAGCCCTGGACCAGCAACAATACGGCGAACATCACCGTAACAAATGCCGAAGCGTTCAGCGGTACCAAAAGCCTGCTCGTCAGCGGCAGACAGCAGACAGCAGGCGGAGCCAAACAGATGGTTACAGGCAAGCTGATACCTGGAGGAACGTACTCTTTTTCGGCAAAGATCAAATACACTACTGGTCCTGCAACCAAAACGTTCAATCTTAGCATCCAGAATGGTGCAAGTTATACCGGAATTACCATTATGGGCAGTGCGACGCTTACCCGCGGACAGTGGGGTACCATTCAAGGTACGTATACCGTTCCGTCGAATGCAGACCTATCCCAAAGCTTTATTTTTGTGGAAACACCGTATAACTCGAATCCGGACCCTACCAATGATCTGATGGCGTTTTATGTGGATGACGTCTCCCTGACGAGCAATTCATCTACCGGCACATCCAGTCTGGCTCCATACTGGCAGTGGAATCATAACCCTGATACTGCCAACTGGTCCCTGCTCCAGCGGCCCGGTTTTATGCGGTTAACTGCAGGCAAAATCAGCAAAAACCTGTTAGAAGCCCGCAACACGCTGACACAACGAACCTTTGGTCCAAAAAGTACGGGGATGACCGCTTTGGATACAGCAGGCATGAAGGATGGTGATTATGCTGGACTCGCTGCTTTTCAGGCCAAATATGGTTTTGTCGGCGTAAAAATGACGGGCAGCACCAAATCCATCGTTATGGCTAATGCCAGTTCCGGCACCATGACTGAAGTAGCAACTGTGCCATTAAACCAGAACAGAATCTATCTCCGCGTCATCTGTGATTTTACGAACCAAACCGACAAAGCCTACTTTGCTTATAGCCTGAATGGCAGCAACTGGACAACCATTGGCAATACACTTCAAATGTCTTACACCCTGCCACACTTTATGGGATACCGGTTTGCACTATTCAATTATGCAACGAAGTCTACCGGAGGATATGCAGATTTTGATTATTTTCGCGTAGAATAAATGTGGTTTTATTGGGTTATTAATTTTTCGGTTATTAATCAGGACCTGGACTTCACCATGTGTGGAGCCAGGTCCTTTTCAGTACATTTCTTATGAAGAGTTTCAGCTTTTAACTTTTAAAAATCCCGGAACTGTTTTATATAACGCATGTATTCTTCAGCACTTCGGTTAATCTCTTCATCCGTAGCCTGGAACGAGGCACCGTAGACTGCATAATGCGGCAACGCCTGAACCCCTATATGATTCATGCTTGCTACGAAAGGTGCAACAAGTTCCTCTACGCTGTAACCGATAGAACCATCTTTCGCATAGTTCTCCTGCTTATCCCCTATGGACATCGCCAGACCCATCCGCTTTCCCTTCAATCGATTTCCTTTCGATCCGTACGCCCATCCATGAGTGAACACGTCATCAAACCATTTTTTCAACAGCGGTGGGTAACTGTACCAATATAACGGGAACTGCAACATGATATGATCATGCGTCTCCAGCAACTCTTGTTCTCGGGATACATCAATCTTCCAATCGGGGTAGGTCGTATATAATTCGTGAAGAGCAATATTATCTGTATACTGCAGCAACTCCTCCTTCCAGCGACGATTGACTCTCGAACTTTCCATATCGGGATGTGCCAGAATAACAAGTGTTTTCATCATAAGTTCCTTTCTTCCCATCCAGGGTGTTGGTTTCTTTACTTGAATATGGACCATTATCAGTCACATCCAGTCAAAAGAAAATACACACAATGAAGTAAGATGGTTACCTCAAAGTGTGTATGGACTTCCGTGTCAGAACCATGAGAAAATAAATAGTTACACCCTATATAACACGTAAAATTTAACTTGAGGTGAATCAGGATGAAACAATACAATCTGGGCATTGAAGCGACGCTCGAAATCATAGGTGGCAAGTGGAAGGCGCTGATCATCTGTTTATTGATGTCTGGAGTAAAGAGAACGGGCGAATTAGGGCGCAGCATCCCCGGCATTTCACAAAAAGTACTGATTCAACAATTACGCGAGCTGGAGCGGGACGGCCTTGTCACCAGACATGTCTACCAGCAGATGCCTCCCAAAGTGGAATACGGACTTACAGAGTATGGCGTTACCGCCAATACCATCGTGGATGTCATGTGTGCTTGGGGGAGGGACAATATTGCTCTCAGACAACAACGTGGCGAAGATATCGTATTGTTGGAGAACAACGATTCCGAATCTTGATTTCACAGTTGCACATCCTCCATACATTATGTAGGACATATGTCTCTTTTTCCACGAAAACGATTAAAAAACCTTTATATTCCAGACAAAATGATCGATATACAAAATGGGACACCTGAATATCCCGTGTTGAGCATTGGATTCACATCTCACAAATGCAACATGGGAGAACAGAATGATACATACGGTAGCGAGTAAGAGAAAGAAGAGAAGCTCTGTCTGGTGAGATGGCAAGGGCTAACAAAGGAGTAGTCATATGAAGGTACGAACGAGTCAAAAAGGAAAAACACGCAACATCTACATGAACTTGCTGTTATCTGTTCTGTTGTTGATTAGCAGCATCCCGCTGTGGCCGGTCTCAAAAGTGCACGCCGCAGATGAGGAACATCATCTGTTATCCCTGAACCGGCCTGTGTACAGTTCCTCATCTCTGGGCGGCAATACGGCAGATCATGTGGTTGACGGCAACAAAAACAGCCGCTGGGAAAGTATATGGCAGCAAGATCCGCAGTGGATCTATGTTGACTTAGGCGCGGTGGCCTCCATCTCGGGCATCTCCATCCAGTGGGAAAATGCCTATGCTTCCACCTTTGATCTGGAAGTATCCAACGACGAGGTTAACTGGCAGTCTGTTTACTCCACAACGAAGGGGCAAGGCGGCCTGACAGAAATTGAGGTCACAGCGGAGGCACGATATGTGCGCTTGTTCAGTCATCAAAGAGCACAGCCAGCCTATGGCGTCTCTGTATACGAATTCAATGTATACGGGACGGGCGGAGCAAATCCACCTCCCAAACCAGTAGCAATGAACCTTGCACTAGGACAACCGGTTACAGCGTCTTCGGAAGAAATTGATGAGCCCAGCCGTTCAGCCGAGGATAAAGCCAAAATGGAAAAAGGGAATTACGAAGCCAGGAATGTAACGGATGGCCGTCCGGATACACGCTGGTCTTCCATCTACAAGGATCAGGAATGGATTGTTGTAGACCTTGGACTAATCCGGGAAATCGGGAACGTATCCCTACAATGGGAGAACGCTTTTGGACGTGCATACGATATTCAAGTATCAAATGATGCAGACCAGTGGACTACATTATACCGGGAGCTGCACAGCGACGGTGGACGGGATGAGATTCCGGTATACGCCGAAGCACGGTATGTAAAATTGGCCGGACTTGGCAGAGGAACAACCAACGGATACTCCCTGTACGCATTTGACGTCTACGAGTATATCGAAGGCGATGCCAAACCTGTGCATACAATTCCGAATATCCCTGAACCGTCCTCGGTACAGGTGGGTTCCGGCAGTTACGCTGTAAATGACATCACCATGCTGCAGCCGAAAAACCCGAAAAATCGCACGGCTGACATCACAGCGCCCCTCCCTTCCAATGACTGGTGGCAGTCTATTCTTGTATCCGATCTGGGGGATGGCAACAGTCTGGTCACACTCCCGCTCAAAAGCAGATATACCAAACAAGGACTTCAACTTCTGAATCCCGGAGCTGGTTATGTTTCGGCTGATGGCGGTTCTATGGACGCTGACGGTGAACCGGATCTGATCATGAGCACCAGCAATATGAACCCGGCGGAGGTAAATACCAAGGTGGCGGGATATGGGGATTATTCCGCAACGATCATCATGAGCGATGATGACACAGCCAAAATGAATACCACGTTTGTAAAAGGTTCCCCTTTCCTGTACAACACCTTCGATAACCCGGATACCATTATTGTTCGTTCTCCCAACATCACACGTCTCTTCGATGATCAGAACCGTGAAATTGTTCTGAAGGATGGAGAATTGCTAACGGCCGATCATATCGGCGTTGAAATAACCAATCAGGACAGAGCGCCCACGCCTCAGACCTTTAAAAGAAATTACGGGATTTTTGCACCTGAAGGAACCGTATTTATGAAACTTGGCAATACGCTCAAGATCAAGCTGGGCCAGAGCGAAAACTATCTGTCTCTGGCTACCCTGCCGTCCGCGGAAGAACTGTCTTATTATTACCGGCATGCCTACGCCTTTGTTACCGATACAAAAGTGGACTACAATTATAATGAGAGCACTTCAATGGTAACGACTACCTTCAACTCGGTAACCCAGACGAAGCGGGCAGGCTATTCCTCCGAGACACTGATGGCCTTGTTCCCGCACCAATGGAAACTGGCGACTACTCCGGTAACGGAGCTTGCTTATTCTTCCATTCGCGGCATGATGAAAGTAAGTGAAGGCAATACGTTTACGACACAGGATCGATTCTATGGCATTATCCCGCAATTTGTAGAGCCGGATGATCCAACCTACTCGCGTGCACAATTAATCAGCTATCTGGATCAGCTTGATGCGGATACGGCAGGCAATCTGATGAGCGAGGATCCTTACTGGCAAGGGAAAAAGCTTCATCCGCTTGCGCTGGGTGTACTCATCAGCGACCAGATAGGAGATACGGTACGACGAGACCACTATCTCTCCCTGCTTCGAACCATTTTGACAGATTGGTATACCTATTCGCCGGACGAACCTTTGCACTCGTATTATTTTTATTATTCGGATGAATGGGGAACCATCTTCCCTTACGGTAGCGGATACGGTGTTAATACCGGATTGACAGATCATCATTTTACCTACGGTTATTACGTTTTTGCATCGGCTGTACTGGCCACATATGACAAAACATTCTTGCAAGATTACGGCGACATGGTTGAGCTTCTGATTCGGGACTATGCCAATCCTTCACGGACAGATGATCAGTTTCCATGGCTTCGCAATTTTGATCCGTACGCAGGTCACTCCTGGGCAGGTGGTTACGCCGATAATCGCAGCGGGAATAACCAGGAGGCCGCAGGTGAAGCCCTCTTTAGTTGGGTCGGCCAATATATGTGGGGTGAGGTGACAGGCAACAAAGCCTATCGCGACACCGGGATCTGGGGCTTCATGACCGAAGAGAAGGCTGCCGAGCAATACTGGTTTAACTATGACGGGGATAACTGGCTGGAGGATTACCAACACGCTACGGTAGGTCATGTGTACGGCAGTGCCTACCTGTATGGAACGTACTTCTCTAATGAGGCGGAGCATATTTACGGTATTCACTGGCTGCCGCCAGCGGAATGGATGACCTATTATGGACGTGATCCGCAGAATACTAAGGCTCTCTACAATGGTCTCATTAAGGACCTGGGTGGTCAGCAGGAGCGCACATGGCAGCATATTATCTGGCCGTTCCAGTCCATTGGAGACCCGCAAGGTGCTCTAGCCAAATGGAATACGAGCGAAATGCAGCAAAATGAAGTCTTTAACGCGTACTGGTTCATGCACAGCATGGCTTCTACGGGAACACGCACGATGGATATATGGGCAGATGATCCGGCAGCAACCGTGTATGAAAAAGACGGCGTCTATACAGCGCAAATCTGGAATCCGTCCGACACTGTCAAAAAAGTTCATTTCTACAATGCCCATGGCGCTTTGGGTTCGGCTACCGTGTATGCCAAAGCGCAAGTAAAGGTTAACCCGCTGGAACATTCCGTCGTTAAACAGCCGGATGCCTCTCAGGGTGTAGTCTATCTCGATCGGAGCCAATGGACCATTACGGCATCCTCCAGTTCAGAGCCGGTAGAGCGCATGGTCGACGGTGATCTGACTACACGCTGGTCATCCGGACAGCTCCAGCAGCCCGGCGATTGGCTGCATATCGATCTGGGGAGCGAACAGTTTATGGATACGGTATTCATGAACTCCGGCAACAACGGCGGTGATTATGCTCACGGGTACGAAATCTACGTATCCAAAGATAACGAGAACTGGGGCCAGCCTGTCGCAGAGAGCGCTGGAACATCTCCAAGTTTGTCCGTGGAATTGGGCATGCAAACCGCCCGTTATGTCAAGATTGTATTAACTTCCTCTGCAGATAGCTGGTGGTCTATCTCTGAACTCAAGCTTGCCCGATTTGGCAAACTTGAAGCAACACCGGAGTTCCCACAGCCCGTACCGCTTCCAGATCGCTCTTCATGGATCGTAACCGCCTCCTCTACTCAAGGAGCAGATGTGACAGCCAACATGCTGGATGGCAGTTCAGATACTCTATGGACCAATGGGAGGAAACAAATCGAAGGACAATGGATTACCATTGACCTCGGCCAAAAGAGTTCTTTCGATGCCATAGAATTGGACCCGGGTCATGCGAAAGAAGACTATCCGAGACAGTATCGGATTTATGTCTCGGATGACGGTGAACACTGGGGCACGTCCATTGAAGGCGGCGAAGGCACGCCTGGACACATGTCCATCACCTTCCCTGAACAGCAGGCACGTTATGTGAAGGTGGTACAGATCGGGGATTCCGATCAATGGTGGTCTATCTCCGAGTTGTTTATTCATCATAATGGAACGGGCAAACAAAAGCGGTTGCTGCCTGACGGCTGGTCCGTGATCACTTCCACCGGAGACGATGCAGCGGCTATACTCGACGGCTCGGACCAAACACGCTGGACCTCCGGTCAGACTCAAACAGGCGGTGAATGGATTCAGATTGATCTGGGAGCCTCGCAGCCAGTGAATCGGATTGTGCTGGACAGCGCGCACAGCCGGGAAGACTTTGCTCGCGGTTATGAAGTATATACCTCCCTGGATGGAGAGCATTGGGGAGATGCCCTGGCTTCGGGTGAAGGATCAGATCCGCTGGTTTCTATCCCCTTTGCATCGCATGAAGCACGTTATATTAAGGTCGTACAGACGGGTATTGATTCTCATTGGTGGTCCGTGGCTGAATTCGAGGTCTATACCGCTGATCAGACACCCTGGATATCCGGGGAACAGGATCATCTGCTACCTGCTGAACTGGATCGGACATCATGGACAGCGACTGCCTCCACCACTGAAGATGTTGCGGCAATGCTGGACGACGATCTGAATTCACGCTGGACCTCTTCATCTGGTCAACTTGCCAATCAATGGGTCCAGATTGATCTGGGAAGCAAGCAGAGCTTCAGCCGCTTGACCATGAATTCGGGCAGCAGCAGTAACGATTATGCTCGCAGTTTCCAGTTCTACACTTCTGATGATGGCGAACATTGGGATGGGGTTACGGAAGCCCTGGGAACAGGACCTGCCATCTCACAAACGTTCTCTAAACAAACGGCGCGATACATCAAAATTGCTTTGACGGCGGACACTCCCGAGTGGTGGTGGTCCATCGCCGAGTTAAAACTTTACCATTAATGTCATCATGATCTCTCCAACCATCTCTCTCCCGTCCTTGCGGGGCAGGGGTGGTTTTTCTTTGACAAGGATGAAGCATACCTCATTCAAACTTCATGTTCCATGTATCACCTCTATAGTAAGATATAGATTAATGTAAAAATTATTAATTTCTAATCGATAAGGAGGGCTTTATTTGAAAAATATAATTGTCTTTGGTGCAAGCAAGGGATTAGGCGATGCATTTGTCAGAGGTGTGCCACAATCCGGTGATAAGGTCTGGGTGGTGTCCCGCAGCAAGCCTGAAAGTCTGACCGTGGAGGATGGCGTCCAGCGAATATGGATTCAGGCCGATCTTTCCGAGCTTCAAGCCGCGGAGCATATTGCCAGCCAGCTTCAAGGCGAGACGTTGGATGTGCTTATTTATAACGTGGGAATCTGGGAAAAGGAAGGGTTTGAAGAGCACTACACGTTTGATAAGGATGAACCCGCAGATATCAGTCAGCTGATCCATGTGAATGTGACTTCTACGATTGTATGTATACAGGCTTTACTGCCTCAGCTCCGCCAGTCTGAAGCAGGGAAGATCATCCTGATCGGTTCAACAGCCGGTTTGAGCAATGCAGGCAGCAGCCAGGTTTCTTTTGTCGCCTCCAAATTTGCCATACGGGGTATTACGGAAGCTCTAAGAGAGCATACGAGGAATGACCGCATCGCGGTGACATGCATCAACCCGGGAGAACTGGCGGCAGAAATTCCGTATGAAGACGGGATGGAACGTGCACTGGCCGAGTATGACGGGACCCGCATTCCCCTGCAGGATATGGTTACCATCGTTCGATGTATCATCAGCTTGTCCAAAGCGGCCTGCGTGAAAGAGATCAACATGCCTGCATTAACGGATACGAACACCTAGATAGCAATGACATCTACACGCCTCAAACGGTCCGTTCACCGGATTGCGCTCTGTATACACACGCTGGACAGAAGCCCGTTTACATTAATACATGCGATAAGTGCGCAATACCTATAGAATTCAGGCGTTCATGCTCAGGGATATTTTCATATAACAAATGGGATTTTCCGGCCTTGTCCAGGTGATCACGCATAGCTGCAATTCGTCCTTTGTTAACATCAATAAAACGAAAATCGATTTGGCGCAAATGCTCCAGCCCGGTCAGTCCAGCAAATGAATCCGCCTTGAGCGCCGTATTAACCTCTTTCAGTTCAATAGACTCCAAAGCACGGGCTGTCCATAGATGTTTGGTATCCCGTAACGATTTCATATAGTCCAGTTCGAGCTGTCTGAGAGAGGTCAGATGGGAAAAGTCGCATAAATGCTCCAGCTTGGGCAAGGACAGATGCAGATATTCCAGCCCGCGCATCTGTTCGAGTCCCTGAATGCTTATCAGTTTGCGAACAGAGCTGAGCTTCAACATCGAGATGGTCGACTGTGTCAATACATCCAATCCCCCTTTTAACTCACAGTGATCCAGGGATAGATACTGAAGCATGGGCAGTTCCGCCAACACATCAGCACTTTCGACCGTGCAGTTCAGAATGAGCGTATGCAGTTGGAGGCATGCCGCAATGGAAGCAAATCCGTTGAATTTGCCACGCAGTTCAAGAAAGGTCAATCGTTTGTAGTGTTTAATAAAATCGAGCCCAGTCGCCTTTGCAGGTGAATTCAATCTTAGAAACTGCAGTTGCTCCATCGCACCCAGTATCGTCAAATCCTGTGCCTGCGAAAGATCAAGCTGCAAGGCAGACACATGTTTCAACTGTGCCAGTCGCCCCAAAAATCCGGATGAATATACCCCTTTAGGGTCCATATGTGATATGTGTAGGATCAGATCCGGCCGGGCAAAGAATACTTTGGCATCGAGCTCGGCAAGGTCCTCGTGTGTATCCGCGCCAACGCGAAAATGAACCGTTGCTCTGCGGCGCAACAGATGCACCGCCTGGTGCACCTTTTCGGCATTCCATGGAGCCACCTGTATTGAAGCATGCCATAACTCACTCACAGATAATCCCCCTTTTCCATCCATAGTTCCAATTCATTCCATTATAAACAAGATCGCCTGGATGAACCACCACCGATCCCCGTTTTTTCATTCCTTTCCTCTTTTTTCATCCCTCCCCTTTCATCCTTCTCATACTCATGCCTTTCCTTTCCGTCGCTTTCAGGATTATTCGACAGCAATCTACATAAAACTATAACTTATACCGACATATAACTAAGGCGTTTTAAGCTTTTATTACTCATCTGGGGAGATGGAATATGTCGAACATGTTGAACAAGTGGGGGAAACCGGGAGCACGGACATCCAGTATGGCAAATACGTTGTCCATTGTGCTGCTGATCATTATCGTAGTTGTCTTTGCCGTGCTGGGAACATTTATGTTTGCAAGCACACGAAACATTCTGGTGAAACAGCAGGAATCCATGCTCCAGACCAAGACACAAGCCATTGTTAGTGAATTTGATGCACTATTCAAGGAAAAAGGTGCACTGGTCAAGCAAATGTCCACCAACACATTATTTCAGCAATACATAAAAACAACAGCATCTGCTGCGGATGCGGCAAGTTCTACCTACGCTGCGGATACACAAGCAACACTGGCCGCTATCGTTAAGGCAGAGCCTTCGTTTGCCGATGCCTGGGTCGCGGGTCTGGATGGAAAAGGCTTTTGGATTCAAAATGATGGTGTCGTATCTGCACCGGACTTTGATATCCAGTCACGTCCATACTACAAGCCGGTTACCACCGCAGACGGACTTTATTTCTCCGATCCGTACATTGATATTGCAGCAGGCAATGTACTTATGGGTATCTTTTATCCGATCAAAGACGACAACAACACGATCGGCTTTGCCGCAGCGGATATTGCATTTAAGGATATTCCGGCGATTATGGAGAGTTATTCCCTTGGAAGCACGGGCTATTCCATGTTGCTGTCCAAGAGCGGGGAAATTCTGTACCATCCGGATCAAGAGAAGGTTTTGAAGGAGAACATCCTGGACAGTACGGGGGACATGGGGGACATCGGCAAGAAAATGCTTGCCGGTGAAAACGGCGTACAGCTTATGAACGACAATGGGGAACGTCGTTATATCGGCTACGCTACCAGCAAGGATACGGGATGGTCCGTTGGTCTGACCATATCCGAAGAAGAAGTTCTCGCGGAATTAAAAACGTTCACGTGGATTACGCTTGGCGGTTTTGCTGCAGCTACCCTTCTGCTTGTAATTATCTGTTACATTACCCTTCGCCGTCTGTTACGCTCCATACCACAGCTGCTGGCTAAGATTAAACAGATTGAACAAGGTGATCTGACTGTCCAACTGGATATCAAATCTAATAATGAAATTGGACAGATCGCTACAGGCTTGAATTCCATGGTACAGAAAATTCAGGTCATGCTGCAAATGGTCGGCAGCTCGGCGCAAATCCTGAACCAGTCGTCGAATGATCTGCAAGCCATCTCCTCTCGAACAGCTGTGACCATGAATGACACATCAACAGCCATCAACGAAATTGCCAATGCAACGAATTATCAGTCCATCGAAACGGAAAATATTTTACGAAAAACAGGCTCTTTATCCAGCCAAATCGATGAAATTGCTACCGATGCGCAGGCTATGGGAACGGTCGTGCAGACATCTGCTGATCAGAGCAGCCAAGGACTTGCGGTCGTGGAACAATTATCGAAATGGTCCGAGGAAAACCATCAGTCCACCCAAGCAATGTCCTCTATTATCCAGGAGATTGACCTGAGTCGGAATGAAATATCCAGTTTTGTGGATACAGTCAAACAGATTGCCTCTCAGACGAACCTGCTCGCACTGAATGCCTCCATTGAAGCTGCACGTGCTGGCGAACATGGAAGAGGATTTGCCGTCGTTGCCGAAGAGGTCCGCAAACTTGCAGAACAGACGGCTCAGGCAACAGAGGAAATCAACAAAAAGGTAAATGTTATTGAAGAGAAAACAACCCTGTCGGTTGAACATACCATGCGCGGTATGAAGATTGCGGAGGAGAATGCCAAATCCGTAGAAGATACCAAACATGTATTCTTTAGTATTAACAAAGACCTAAAAGATCTACAGCAGCGTATGATGCAGATTACCAACAATACCTCCAATGTACACAAACACAAAGATGAGATATTCCAGGCACTGGAGATTATCTCTTCTACCACTGAGGAGAACTCGGCATCGACGGAAGAAGTAAGCGCCAGCACGCAGGAGCAGCTGGATAGTATCGAACAGGTAGCGGATCTGTCAAAACAGTTGAACCAGCTATCTGGCAAACTGCAAGACGAATTAAGCCAGTTTAAAGTAAAGTCATGATCCGCAAGCTTTCACCTGCTCTTCTCTTTTAGTCGCTGTCCATTTATTATTAATGAATATGCGTACGAAGAGGATTGGAGGCTGAATCATCATCATGAACTTTGCCAAACGAATGGATCATTTCAACGAAGGAATTTTCACCCGGTTGCTGGAGATCAAACGCCGCAGACTGGAGAACGGACAGCCGGTTATTGATCTCAGTGTGGGTACGCCGAATATCCCACCTGCGCAGCATATTATAACTGCACTATGTGAGGCCGCAGCTGATCCGGCTAATTATATATATGCAGTGAATGATCAGAGTGAGTTGCTGCAAGCTACAAGCGATTGGTACAAGCAGCGCTATCAGGTCGAGTTAGACCCGAGAACACAGATCTGTTCCTTGCTCGGTTCACAGGAAGGGCTGGCACATATATCCCTCTCCATTGTTGATGAAGGTGATCTGGTGCTGGTCCCCGACCCCTGCTATCCCGTCTTCGCGGATGGACCGTTACTGGCAGGTGCAGAACTGTATTATATGCCGCAAAAAGAAGAAAACGGGTATGTTATTCAGCTTCAGGATATACCGGAAGATATCGCTCATCGAGCGAAATTCATGCTGGTCTCCTATCCCAACAATCCAACAACTGCGATGGCACCGGATCAGTTCTATCTTGACCTGATTGCCTTTGCCAAGAAGTATGATATTATCGTGCTCCACGATAATGCGTACAGTGAACTCGTATTTGACGGAAAGTCATGTGGAAGCTTCCTTGCGTTCCCTGGCGCCATGGACGTCGGTGTGGAATTCAATTCCCTGTCAAAAACGTACGGACTGGCAGGAGCTCGAATCGGCTTCTGTGTGGGCAATACAACCATGGTCTCCATGCTGAAAAAGCTAAAATCCAATATGGATTACGGGATGTTCCTACCGATCCAAAAAGCAGCAATTGCCGCCATTACCGGTGATCAATCCGAGGTTGAACGGGTCAGAGCTATTTATGAACAGCGTAGAGACATCCTCTGTGAGGGCTTCAGCAGTCTGGGTTGGCCGATTACCAAACCTGAAGCAACGATGTTCGTCTGGAGCCGGATTCCGGCGCACTACGACAGCTCGGAACAATTTGCCATGGATCTGGTTACACATGCAGGAGTCATCGCAACGCCAGGGAGTGCCTTTGGCCCTTCAGGTGAAGGGTATGTGCGCTTCGCCCTCGTTCAGGATAATGAAATATTGCAACAAGCGGTACAATCCGTCGATGACAGCGGGATTCTGAAATCCAGCTAACGGGAGTACGATTCGAATGTGCTCAAGCAAAAATCCCCTCAAGGTTCACAGGGAGTAAAAGTATCACGGTTGATAACGTGATCTCTACTTCTTGTAGACGTGAGGGGATTTTGTCATTTGGTGCGGGAGTAGACATTCATTGGGTGATTTAAGCTCGCGGCGGAATGGTGCCAAGTGACAGCAAAAAGCCTGCTCGGGGAGCAGGCTTTTTGTTTCAACGATTTATACAGACTTGCGCCAATTGGAACGATACATCAGATACAGGAAGTACGGTGTTCCAATAATCGCAATGAGTATGCCTGATGGAATCTCTGTCGGTGCCATGACGGTTCTGCCGATTGTATCGGCGAGCACCAGCATGACTGCACCCGCTAATGCGGATAGGAACATGGATCGTCTTAACTTATTCCCCGTCAGTAGCCGTACCATATGTGGTGCAATCAGGCCGATAAAACCAACGGTTCCTACACAAGCAACCGCCCCTGCTGCAAGTAATACACCAACTGTCATGGCTAATAAACGTGTACGACGTACTCCGAGACCAAGCCCGGATGCACTATTGTCGTCAAATACCAGCAGTTCGAATCTGCGTGCCAGCCACCAAGCCACCGGTACCAGAATAACTAAAAATAATCCGATAACCTTCACCTGTTCCCAGGTACGAGCATAGGTGCTTCCTGTCAACCAGATATATCCGCTGCTACCGTATACCGCACCTCGGACAATCAGAATCTGAATACCTGCTCCAGCAATCGCAGACATCGCAATCCCCAGCAATACAACCGCCGAAGGGTTCAGTCCTTTCTTCCAAGCGAGGGAGAACACAACCACTGCAGCAATGGCTGCACCGATGATTGCCGCAATTGGCAGCAAATATATCGGAAGACCCGGCCATAAAATGATGACCATCATCGCTCCAAGCCCTGCACCTGAGGACACACCAACAATTGAAGCATCTGCCAGCGGGTTTCGTACCGCCATCTGAATGAGCACACCGCTAATTGCCAGTGCAGCTCCTGCACCTGCGGCAACAAGAGTACGCGGAATCCGAAGCTGAATCAGCGCGGAGAACAGTCCATCCGATTGGAACAGACTTGGTAACCAATCGGCCAGCGGGATTCGCATACCGCCAAACATCGTACTGAGCAAGATAAGCACGACCGTTATGACTGAGAATAATACAGCCATAGGGCCAAATGCAAAGCGACGCGCAGCTCCTCCTGTGCTCATTGAAGTAGACATGCCTGATCCGTTCGCAGCCTTCATGCGTGTAAGAACAAGCCAGATGAGCCACGGTGCACCAATAATCGCCATAACGGCACCCGTTGGCAGTTCCATGCTGGAGTTATGCACCATCTTGGCGAGGACATCTGCTCCAACCAGGAGCGCTGCGCCCCATATGAACACACCGGGTAAAAGTAATCGATTAGAACGTACACCACTCAATCGAACCAGATGAGGTGCAACCAGTCCCACGAACCCAATCGGTCCGATTACACTGACAATCACGGCGGCCAGCAATACAGCAAGAATTAACCCCACTGCACGAGCCAATCCAACCTTTTGTCCCAAGGAAGAAGCCGTTGATTCATCCAGCTCCAGCATATCCCACTGTCTGGACAGGATTAACGTGAGAAGGGTAATACCAACCACCCAAGGCAAAGCATAAAACACACCACTCCAGTCATTCTGGACAAGTGTTCCGGAGCCCCAAAGGAACAACCCTTGTGTCTCCATGGAGAAAAAAATATGTAATGCACTTGTAAATGAACCAAGCACCATTGATACAATCATACCGGACAACGCAAGTCGAACCGGGCTTGATGTTCGTCCGCCGCCCATGAAATAAGCCGCAAATGCTGCCAGCAAACCACCCAGTGCTGCGAAAAGAAAAGGCGACTGACTTAATAGACCTGGAAAAGCGATAGCTCCCAACACCACCACAAAGTACGCTCCTGCATTAATGCCCAGCGTATCCGAAGCAGCCAGTGGATTACGCGTAATCGTCTGAAGCAAAGCGCCTGCAACAGCCAGTGCACCGCCTGCAAGAATACCAATCACCGTACGCGGCATCCGCAAATCCCAGACCATATTATGCTCTAATGAATCCTGTCTGCCTGTGAGCGAATCCCAAACGACATGCAAAGGAATGGATGCCTCTCCATAAATTAGACTTACAAAAAAAAGCACGATGAGAGCGGTCAAACCGCCCCCATATATGCTTATTGTGCGCCAATTCATCGTTGGCTTGGATCTTTGAACCGAACTCATTTGGTAATCGCCTCAACAACACCGTCAACCAATACTTTGGAGGAGATCGGTCCACCAAAAGTCCATGTGGTGCTAGCCAGTTGATAGGTGCGTTTGTCCTTCACGAAGTTCAGCCCGTTCCAAACCGAGTTATCTTTCATGGCTGTGCCAAAAACGTCATCGTCTGGTTGAGTGATATAAATGAAGTTACTGTCCTTAACAGCGGTCAACGACTCAATTCCTACTGTCGAGAAGCCGTAGTTTTCCAGTTTATCCGGCTTCCAATCGTTCAGCAGACCAATTTTGTCCAATGTACCGATAACAACCGAATTATCCGTAAACATACGCAGGCTGACTGCATTTTGATATGTGAATGCTTGTGTCAGTGCAAAGTTGAAGTTCTCTTTACCCGCAGCAGCCAATTTTTCTTTGGCTTCTACATAGTGCTGATCGAGATCACTAAGAACTTGCTTAGCCTTGTCTTCTTTACCGAGAGCTGTTGCAATGGTATTAAAGATTTCTGTCATTTTGTCATAATTATAGCCATCGCCATCATACGGATCGAATTCAATGGTTGGTGCAATAGCATTAAGCTGATCATAGACCGCATTATTATTATCTGCGTTAGCAATGATCAGATCCGGCTTCAATGCAGCAATAGCTTCCAGATTCGGCTCACCGCGTGTTCCGATATCCGTTACACTGTCATCCAGTGCTGCTTCGGATGTTACCCACACTTTATAGTTAGCGTTATCTGCATTACCTACTGGCTGAACCCCCAGGGCAACGACATCTTCCGTATATGTCCATTCAAGCGTAACGACACGTTCTGCTGGCTTGTCCAGCTTAAGCTCTCCACGTTTATGCTTCACGGTAACAGGACCTGCTGTCTCTTCAGCCGGAGCACTACCCGAGTCACTACCTTGACTTGTATCTGTTGTAGTCGTGGTTTTACCACAGCCCGCCAAAACCAGCACAAAGGCCAGCATAATCAACAGTCCGTTTAATCCTTTTTTCATATCTGTATCTCCCCTGTTTGTATGTATTTATATGATAACAATTATCATTATCACTATTGGATTATGCCGTAGGAACGGATATTTGTCAATGCAAAGTACCTTATTCCAACTCTTTTATGCAATAAAAAAGGAAAGGGATAGCTCTAAGGCCATCCTTTCCCTTCTAGTGCTTGTCTGTTGCACTAACTCAACTGCATCGTAGTGATGCATGTATTATCATTTTCGTATGTAGACAATTGCGTTTCTGCAACCTTTCCATCTTGAACAATACGAATCAGATAGGTTCTGTCTCTAGGCACCCAAAAATCCATAAATCCGTTTGTACCAGACTTCATCACTTCATCTTTCATAAAAGTGTTGCCTTGGGAATCATGAATGGTAACGCTGAATTCCTTATTGCTCATTTCCCCCTGACAACCGGTCAAGCTGTGAATTGCACAGGGATGCGTCTGGTCCACATAGGGTGCAATGGAAAGGAAAAATTCATTTTCAGGCAAATCGTATGTAGTGGTCTTTTTATCTTGATCGGTTACGATTAACTGTTTAGCATTGATGGAGGCAGATTCCGGTGTCTCTTTTCCTGTGCTGATATCTTCCACCAATTTTCGGATGTTGGGCGCATTGGCTGTACCCGCCTCTTCCTTGCCTGTATTGCTTGCAAACAGATAGGTTCCGATCACAATCACAACTGCAACACTTGCAATGATCCACATTTGTTTTTTCATCTGGAGTCCATCTCCTCGTCCGTTTTCATTAAGTATAATGGAGAACGAAGCAATATGGACTTATACAACAAACAATTCACCAGATTATCACATTATTGGTACGAATCTTTTCGCATCATAGTTGATTAGTTCGAATGGTAGGCTGGGCTCTGGAAACGGAGAGAGTAGCGGCGATGACCTTCAGCGTCATCGTCCCGCCACTCTCCACCTCCGTTAATCTATCTTTTGAATAAATAGACTTATTTACTGGATAAAACACATAAACTTTTATATTTTACGAACATAAACTATATTGAGAATCGGAATTAAGGAGTCAGTTTTAGAATGGTCACAGTGGTATTTAGATTGTTATGCAACTGTGCAGGAGTTGCATTCGCATTTACCAGCTGGATCGTCGTCGGAACCGTTGTTACTGTAATAATTACTTCAGCCGAGATAGGTCCACCTCCATTACCTGTGAAAGGCACAGGTGTTACGGGCGTTCCATTTACCGTGAGGTTGAAATCCGCATCGCCCTGATTATGAATGCTAAAAGAGATCAAGTAACTTCCTGTTTCATTGATTGTTATCGTGGAGGACGGCGGCACAAAAGTGAATGCACCTCCAACATTAGCCAAAACCCCGGTTAAAGTTATTGGTGAGTTGCCAGGTACTGTGTCTGTGCCTGTGCCAGGATCTGCTCGGAAAACACTTAGGAAATCGGATATTCCAGCCCCAACTGGACCGGCCGGACCTGTTGCTCCTGCTGGGCCTACTGGGCCTACTGGACCCACTGCTCCGAGCGCGCCTGCTGGCCCGACTGGCCCTTGTATACCCGGAATTCCTTGCAGTCCTTGTGGTCCCGGTATCCCTTGAGCACCGGTCGCTCCTTTGAGACCTATCGGTCCTTGTGGCCCAGGTATCCCTTGAGCGCCAGTTGCCCCTTTTGGACCTATCGGTCCTACTGGTCCAGAAATTCCTTGAGCGCCTTGCGGTGCATTAACAACAACCTTAGGTCTAACCTTTACCACCTTAACCTTAACACGACAATGCATGCTTTGTTTAAATTTACGTCTACAAATGCGTTTTCCATGACGATTTAACATTGAACTCACCTCCGTGATATTTCTCCACATACTATGTGTATCCATCATGAGGGGCATAGACTATTAACTATAAATTAGAAAATTTTAGTGCCCATAATGAGAAAATTGGTCTATGAATCCAGTCTATAACATGAATGCAAAGACCAATTTTCAATATAAAATGCAGATAAATAAGCCAGTCGAACACGAGATACTCTCGAGGTTTGACTGGCTTTTGCGATGCTTATCCCTTTCACACAGGTTCTTCTTATTTTACAATAGTGCTTTGTTTTTCTCATAAAACCGGGCGTTGTGAGAGGATACACCTGCCATATCGGAAGCAGCAGGTTCCAGATACGTCTTGGCACTGTTGACTGCGAGCACCGCATCGTTAAAAGCACCAGCGATCAGCCTGACTTTGCTTCCATAGGTGATGAAATCACCTGCTCCGAATATGCCTGGGATGTTGGTACGCATGCGCTGATCAACGGATACGCCGTAATCTTCCCGCGCCAGTCCCCATTGCACCAGGTTACCAAAATCACGATCATACCCGTGGCTTACGACGATCTCATCCACCTCAACATGTGTGGTCTCACCGGTTTCTACATGGGCCAACTCAACACGATCGATTTTGTCACCTGTACCGTATAAGCGAGAGATACTATATGGTGTCATGACGTTGGATTGAGCTTTCATCTGGGCAACAGGCGACTCATGTCCAGTAAATTCATGACGTCTGTGTGCCACCGTAATTTCACTTGCTATTTTGCCCATTTCATTCGCCCAATCGACTGCGGAATCGCCGCCACCCGAGATCAGAACACGCTTCCCTGCAAATCGAGATAGATCAGTTACGGTATAGTGCAGATTCGTCAGCTCATACCGATTGGCACCCTCGACATCCAGCTTTTGCACCTGAGTCATACCTCTGCCTGCACATAACAGGATGGTACGTGTGTAATGACGCTCGCCTGTTTTGGAAATGAGTACAAGTACACCATCCTCACGTCGTTCAAGCTCGGATATTTCCTGCCCAAACACAATCGTTGGATCGAACGTTCTCGCTTGTCTCTCCAGCGATTCAATCAGCTTCTCACAGCGAATCGGATCAATCCCGCCCACATCCCAGATCAGCTTCTCCGGGTACGTACGCATGAATCCACCCAGTTCCTGCTTGGCTTCGATGATCTTGGTGCGCATGGCTCTCATACCACTATAAAATGAGGCATACATGCCAGCTGGTCCACCACCAATGATCGTAATATCGTAGATATCCAATTGTGTCTCCATCGTCATTTAAGGCACCAACTTTTCAACAACATAGTCCATCAATTTTACAGATCCAATCGGACCCACACCCGATACGAATTGGCTTGTCTTCAACGGGAAGACATGATCATTCTTCACAGCCTCCAGATTCGACCACACTTGGCTTGCTTTCAGATCTTCCATGGATTTCTTCGTGTCATAACCTACAAGGGTTCTGTCTTCCAGGAAAATATAATCCGGATTCATCTCAGGCAAGAATTCCAGTGAGAACTGGCTAAACCAATCTGTAGAGTCTTTGATCGCTTCAGGACTATTCAGACCCAGGATATCATAGAAGAAAACACTGCTGCTTCCTCCTTTGGGACCCATGAAACGGTAACGATTGTGCTCAACCCGGAGAACCAATACGGTCTTGTCTCCCAGGGCTGCCGCGATTTTCTCTTTCGCTTGTGAGGCTCTCTCATCGAATTCAGCCAGTACTTTGTCAGATTCTTCGGTCTTGTCAAATATGGCAGCCAGCTTTGGCATAGCACGTTTCATTTCACTGTTGGCATCCAGTGCCACCGTAGGAGCGATTTTGGACAATTCATCATATATGCCCTGTTCCATGCCTTCGCCAGCTGCAAGGATCATATCCGGTGACAACGCAAGTAACTGCTCATAATTATATTGATATTGCTCGACTTCAATGATCTGGACCCCATGTTCTTTCAAATAATCAGGGCGGTATTCCGCTTCAACCTCCGGAGTTAACAAAACGATTTGGGGTGTAACACCCATTTCAATCAGATACTCCGCATAGATCGAATCAAACACAACCAGATTTTGAGGATGAGTTGGAATCGTTACTTCTCCAAACTGATCCTTCACCACCTTAGTCCCACTTTCAGTCGCTGTTTCTTCTGCAGTACTCGCTGCTCCTTCAGTTGGAGCACCTGCTGTTCCAGCTGTAGCGTTCTCTTCAGTAGTTCCACCGGAACATGCCGCCAGCATCATACTGATCACCAACAGCATGATGCCCAACCCTTTAAATCTTCGTGACATGATATACTTCGCCCCTTATGTATATTGATAATGATAATTATTATCAAATGGTATCAAATAAGAAGTGTTGCTTCCATAGCATATCGTGCGTATTCCGTTGGATTATTGTGCTCTCTCATGAAGAGGTTCCGTAAGATGGCGAATGATCTGATTGAGAATCAGAGTGTGTCCCGTAATTCCCTGACCGTCTACCCACAGGTGAGTATCTACGTAAAATACCCGATTATTTTTCACAGCCTTCAGGTCATTCCATTGCGGACTCTCCCATAGTTTCCTCATATTTTCTTCAGCACTGAAGTGCTGCATGATCCGCTTCTCCACAAACAAATAATCGGGATTGGCTTGTGTGAGCAGGTCCAGCGAACAAGGATTAAACCAAGCTGCACCTGAATCAAGTGCTTGCGGCAGTGTTAATCCAAGCTGTTCATATAACAAGTGTGATACCCCGTGTGAATGCCCACCCAGATATCGATAACCAAACGCTTCTACCCTTAGCAACATGACTGTGGCCTCGGATTGGATGATGGGTTGCAACTGTCGCTTAGCTACACTGACTTCGTGTTTCATCTGCTGATGCAGTCTATAAGCCTCTTCTTCTTTGAGAAACCAGACTGCCAATTGATCGAGCATTGGTTCTACATCTTGATGAAGTCCGGTAAGAATCGGTGCAATTGTGCGCAGCTCCCTTTTAACCTCTTCCGTCAATACGTTTCCTATCAACATCTCCGGTTGAACTTGTCGAACAAGTTCTATCTCCACCTCATATTGTGTAATCTCCAGCATCTGCACTCCATACGATGTAAATTGTTCATGGTGATGTGGCGACAACAGGATCGGGGTGACCACTACGGCATGGGGGATGACACCCAGATGAATCATAATTTCTGCACAGATTGGAGAAAGTGATACGATCTTGCGCTGCGTCATCGTCTGCCTATATATCTTAGGTGATACGCCAGTCAACTGTTTGAAGCGTCGGCTAAAATAATGAGCATCTTCAAATCCAGATTTTTTGGCAATATCCTGTGAGGTTGCATCTGTTAATATCAATTCTTCCTGTGCACGATAGATCCGGTAGTGGGCCAGATAATCCAGAGGTGGCTTACCATATCGCTCGCTAAATTTGCGGGAGTAATGCCATGGACTGATTCCGGCAATCTGAGCTAACTGCATACGTGTAATCACCTGATCATAATGCTGCTGCATGTAGTCAATGGAGCGCAGTATGCCGTGCTCTGGCTTCTGTTTGTTGTCCGCTTGTTTCCGGTACAGATTTTTTAATAATTCATATAACAAATGCTGATGCCCAACTCCTACTGCACTTTGTTCCTGTGTATCCTCTTCACTCCAATCCTGAATGATACTTGCCAGACTTCCACCCGACAGTTGTACCTTCTGATACGCCTCTCCTGACGGTAAATGCCATTCGAACTTCTCTGCTTCCCGTCGCTCATGCAGGACCGAATATGTATCGAACTGAACATGCCATCCTGCCAGATCCAGATTGCCACCTTCGATAACCTCCATTACGGAGTTCTCTTCGAGCGCTATTAATTCTCCAAAGGAGACGTGAACTCGATGTCCATTTATATTCCAGATCGCTTTTCCATCAATAATAAATATCAAGGTGTGACTCGAAAAGTGATGAAGCTCGCCTTTCGTTATCCATGCATTGGTTAATGCCTTCGTTGACTTCCATTGAGCAATCCATTCCATGTTGTCAGACATATGTTATCCTTTCAGAGGGATTGATCATCCAGATTTATAGGTTTCACTATATCAAAATACTCTACAACTCCATATACAACAAGCTATGGCCTGAATAAAATAGTAGACAGCTATTGTACATTTCATACTTGTAATATTCAGATAAAAACAACAGAAAAGCCCGTACCAATAGGTACAGACTTACTCTGTTTGTTTGGCTTGCATTGTTTATTTTGTTACCTTCTACGCTTTACTTGATGATAGCTTTCGGTCATCCCTGTCCCGGTTTCTGTCCTTTTCCCGCCATCCAATAAGTCAGTCCACCTGACACAACAAAAGCAATCACCACACCAATGAAGGTGTGTAACAGATTCAGGCTACCCTCTTCAATGAAGAGCGGGAGGCTGGTCAAGCCCAGATTCCCCACCATAGCGAATGCCTTGACAGATAACAATCCGAAATATAGTCCACCCGCAGCTCCACCCAGCAATGCCGCGTAGAAAGAGGATCTCTTTCTCATATTGACCGCATATAATGCAGGTTCCACGACTCCAAGGAGGGCTGTTCCCGTTGCCCAGAAAGCAAGTCTTCTGGATGCTGGCTCTTTCGAGCGAATTCCGTTTGCAATCGCGGCCCCCGCTTGTCCAACAATCGCCACTAACATGGCAGCAATCACCACAGAAGAACCATTCATGACGATTTCATTAATGATGATGGCAAGTAACCAGTAGTGTAATCCTGTAATTAACATCAGGGAGAAGAGTGCTCCCAGCAACATCACCGTCAACACTGGAGCATTAGCTACCAGTGAATCCAATGCCTCCGGCAGATATTCGTCGATCCAGGTGCCAACTGGACCAAGTATCATTAATACTAGTGGTACAAGAATCAGCAACGTCAGGAAAGGGGCAACAATCCCTTTGGAAAATTTCGGACTCCATCGTTCAACGACTTTTTCCAGGTAGGACGCTGCACAGATCGTTAGAATAACCCAGATGGCCGTGGAGTAAAAAGCGGGCTGGGACACAAGTGGCAAGCCCAGGAAATGAACCTCTTGCTCACCTGACATCAACATGGTCATCTCCGGATAGAACATCAATCCGCCGATGGATGCAGCAACATAGATATTGCTCTTCAACCGATACGCTGTGCTGATTGCTACCAATACAGGCAGTAGATAAACAACACTGTCTCCAATGATCTTAAATATCGTAAAGGTCTGGCTGTCCATTAGTGCAGAAGAATCCGCAGAACTATACGTATCCATTAACGCAATAATAGCGAGCAGAATTTTAATAACAGCGGCTCCGAGAATTGCAGGCATCAAGGGTCTGAACACATCGGAAACAAAATGTAAGATCGAGAATCTGTTTTTCTTCACGTGTCCCGCTTTCTGCAACGCTGTCCCTGTCGAATCCCAGGCGTCCATACCCAGTAACGCATTGTAGATCACGGAAGATTCATCCTTTACTGCCAGATGGCACTGCTCACCCGTTACCCGAATATCTGCCACATAATCTGTGGAGGCCAGAACCGACATGTTCAATTGGGTACTGTCCTTCAGTACCAGCGTCGTTGTACCCTTATCGCGTTCTACGAGCTTGATGTTCTCCTTGCCACCTGCGAGTTTCAACCAATCTTCAATCTGTGTGTCATACATTATGTACAATCTCCTCATGTTACGGTAAAACCGTGTTTTGTGATGTGTTCGATCTAATATGCCTCTATCTATATACACATTTCCATGAAAAAACTTCAATAGGATAATAAAACTAATTTTCCTTACATTGCATGTTTATTTATACAAGGTATATGGACCTATGAAGGTCAAAAAAGCAAAAAAGCCTACTCTTATGTAGGCTCTTATCCATCTGTACTTATGAGTCATACTCTTCATGTAAATATACATCCTCATCCTATGACAGTGCCAACATCGCGTTCATATCTTCTTCTGCTGTTGTAATTAACTTCAGACCAAACATATCCACGAGTACATCCAAGACACCTTCCGATATAAACTCAGGCGGTTTTGGTCCAATGCGAATGTCCTGAATGCCGAGGCTGAACAGGCCAAGCAGGATCGCAACTGCTTTTTGCTCAAACCAGGACAGCACAATGCTGACAGGTAACTCGTTTACAGTACAGCCAAAAGCATCCGCCAAAGCCATTGCAATTTTCACCGTTGAACCGGAATTGTTGCATTGACCCAGATCGATATAACGCGGTATCCCCGTGTCTCCAACCGTACCATAATCCACATCATTGAAGCGGAACTTACCACAGGATGTCGTCAGAATTACAGTATCATTCGGTAAGGATGTCGCGAGTTCACGATAGTAGTTGCCACCTTTGCCTGGCGCATCACAACCGGCAATAACGAAGAATCGACGAATATGACCGTCTTTCACCGCTTGAATAATCTCGGGCGCAAGCCCAATCACGGTCTCATGATGATATCCTGTCGTTAAGACTTGCTCCGATTGTACATTAGCCGCAGGCAGTGACAATGCACGTTCAATCAGCGGTGAGAAGTCATCATCCATAATCTTGGCAACCCCCTCCAGACCCGCCACTTCGTAAGAGAAAAAGCGGTCTGCATATGTGCCTTTGATCGGCATGACACAGTTGGTTGTTGCAAGAATAGCACCCGGGAATTGTTTCAAACAGTCTGCGCTGATCGTACCATGCTTTACCGATATTACCCTTGAGATGGGCATATTTCTTCAGCGCCGGATAACCGTGCGCAGGCAACATTTCCGAGTGCGTATAGATGTTAATTCCTTTCCCTTCAGTTTGACGAAGCAACTCCTCCAATGCATACAGATTATGTCCCGTCACCACGATGCACTGTCCTTCGATCTGATTCTGACTAACCGTAATCGGTTGCGGTACACCAAAGCGGTCCGTGTGCGCACGATCCAGCACGTCCATAATGCGGATTGCTGCATTACCTACCTTCATCGCCATATCCAGATGTTCCTGTACATTAAAATTTGAGTTCGTTAATGTCATATATAATGCCTCATGTGTAATTCGATCCACCTCAGGATCATGATATCCCAACTGGCGTGCATGTGTTGCATAGGCAGCGATGCCTTTTAACGCAAAAATCATCGTATCCTGCAAACTTGCGATTGTTTCGTTTTTGCCGCATACCCCTACCACAGTACACCCGCCACTCGGCGTCTGTTCGCACTGATAACAAAACATATGGTTTCCCCTCCAAACTTAGATTAAACGCAGTTCGTTATGTAATAGCGTAACAGACCCTGATATGAGCTAGTGTGATGGTGCACACAGTTTCTGATCCAACATCTATATATGGTTCTCTGAGACTATCATCCAAACTGGAAATAATAACATTCAAAAAAAGGCATATCTCGGATCATTATGAAAAATACTGTGTACAGCTAAAAACGTATAAATCCATAATCTTAAAAAAATATGGGAATGAAACGATTCTAGATTTTGCCCGTAAGGGTAATACACAGAGAAATCTAATATTCAAGGAGCTGGTCAATTGCAACATTACAGACACAGTGCGGAGGAAACCCTTCAGGATGTACAGAGTTCCTCCAAGGGGCTCACAACCTCCGAAGCTGCCAAGAGACTTGAAACGGAAGGATATAACGAGTTAAAAGGTAAAGATGCAACACCAGTCTGGAAACTGTTTCTCGAAAATTTCAAAGATCCGATGGTCATCGTGCTGCTGATTGCAGCCGCGGTACAGGTTGTACTTGGACATCTGATTGAATCGTTGATCATATTCCTGGTTATTTTGCTCAATGCGGTGATCAGTGTAGTGCAGACCAAAAAAGCCGAAAGCTCGCTCGACGCGCTGAAACAAATGTCTGCACCCGAAGCCAAGGTCATTCGTGACGGGCAGAAAAAAACCATTCCAGCGAGGGAACTCGTTCCCGGTGATATTGTTATGCTGGATGCAGGTGATTATGTCCCGGCAGACGGCCGTATCCTGGAATCAGGAAGTCTGAAAATCAACGAAGGCATGTTGACCGGAGAGTCCGAAGCTGCGGAGAAACACGCCGATACCATCCCGGATGAAGCTCCTATTGGAGATCGTCGTAATATGGCCTTCAGTGGCTCACTGGTCGTATATGGACGGGGCATGCTTGTCATTACAGGTACAGCTCTCAAAACCGAAATCGGCAAAATTGCCGAACTGATTGAAAATGCCGAAGCCAAGAACACCCCATTACAGCGCAAGTTGGAATCATTCAGCAAAAAACTGGGCTTTTTCATCCTGGGCTTGTCGATTCTCATCTTTGGCATTGAAGCCGGTCGTGTATGGTTGACCGAAGGTACGGAGAATATCGGGCCTTCCATCGTAAATGCACTGATGTTTGCCGTAGCTGTTGCGGTTGCTGCCATTCCCGAGGCGTTATCCTCCATTGTGACGATCGTATTGTCACTCGGAACGAATAAGATGGCCAAACAACATGCGATCATTCGCAGACTGCCTGCTGTTGAGGCGCTCGGCTCTGCCAGTATCATCTGTACGGATAAAACAGGAACACTAACTCAGAATAAGATGACTGTCGTTGATTATTACATTCCCCATGGCACCAAGGACGAATTCCCCGATGATCCCGATCAGTGGTCGGAAGAGGAACGACGTTTGTTACATATTGCAGTGCTCTGCAATGATTCGAATATTAACCAGGAAGGCAAGGAACTGGGTGACCCCACCGAAGTGGCCCTCATTGCCTTCAGCAACCGGGTGAATAAGGATTACAATGAAATCCGTGACCAGTTCCCGCGTGAAGCTGAGCTTCCTTTTGACTCGGATCGAAAACTCATGAGTACGGTGCATACCTTCGAGGGACAGACGGCTTTGCTGACCAAAGGTGGACCGGATGTGCTGTTCAGTCGCTGTAGTCATGTATTTATCAACGGTGAGGTTCAGCCCCTCACACCCGAGATTCGCACACAGTTTGAAGAAAAAAATGAGGCCTTCTCCAAACGTGCCTTCCGTGTGCTGGCCTACGCGTACAAAAAATTCGATGATAAAAACCAGGTCACCATTGATGACGAGCATGATCTGACACTTGTTGGCCTGACAGCGATGATTGACCCACCGCGTGAAGCGGTATACGGTTCTATTGAAGAGTCCAAAAAAGCGGGCATTCGCACCATCATGATCACCGGAGATCACAAAACGACGGCTCAGGCGATCGGTGTGGATATCGGCCTTGCTGAACCGGATGATCTCGCCATTACCGGAGCCGAACTGGACAAAATGTCTGATGAAGAGCTGGATCAACAACTCGAACACATCTCGGTATACGCCAGAGTATCACCTGAGAACAAAATCCGGATTGTGCGTGCATGGCAGCGTAAAGGCAAAGTGGCAGCCATGACGGGAGATGGAGTTAATGACGCACCTGCGCTGAAACAAGCCGACATCGGCGTAGCGATGGGTAGCGGAACAGATGTCGCTAAGGATGCGGCTGCCATGATTCTGACGGATGATAACTTTGTCTCCATCGTGAATGCGGTCAGTGTTGGGCGGATGGTATTTGATAATATCAAAAAAGCCATCGCATACCTGTTCGCCGGTAACCTCGGTGCCATTATCGCCATTTTGTTTGCCTTGATCGTCGGCTGGGTTAATCCGTTTACGGCCCTTCAGCTGCTGTTCATCAACCTGGTGAACGACTCCCTGCCTGCCATTGCTTTGGGTACAGAGAAACCTGAGCCAGATGTCATGCGGCGTAAACCACGTGACATTAACGAAGGCATCTTCGCAGGTGGAACCCTGCAAGCTGTGATTACACGTGGTGTCCTGATTGGTGCAGCTGTTATCGTGTCCCAATATATCGGACTTGGCATCTCGGAGGAAATCAGTGTAGCTATGGCATTCACAACCCTGATTCTGGCACGCAGTCTGCAAACATTTGCAGCACGTTCCAACACACAAACCATCTTCCAGGTGGGCTTTATGACCAATAAATTCGTGCTTGGCTCCATTCTGGTATGTCTCTGTCTCTATGCAATCACACTGATTCCAGGTGTTCGCGGCGTCTTCGCTATCCCGGATACATTCGGCTGGAATGAGTTCCTGATTGCAGGCGGACTTGCTCTTGCTGCCGTCATACTGATGGATGTCATCAAGTGGATTCGCAATCGCGGCAAACAAGTTACTGCGGCATAAGATCTGCAGATGTAACATACACAAACAGGCGCCCGTGATCGGAGCGCCTGTTTATGTATCTAAATCACCCCTGTTTGATGCCAAAAGCGATCCATCTTCCATCGATATCCTCGATCACAAACTCCTTGTTATTGTAGTCTGTATGATTGAGGGCACGTACGATTTTCACATCTGCGTTGATCAATTCCTGCTGAAGCTTCTCCTGGTTCTGGGTAATAAAATATGCGTCATATCCATAACCATATAATTCTCTGTTGGGAATGACCTTTTGTCCATTGCTTTGGGTCAAAATAATCTCGGTAAGATCACGATAAAGACATACATGAGGTTCCTTGGCATCAAGATATTCGACGACTCGAAAGCCCATCTTTTCTTCATAAAACTGCGCGGTGCGCTTCATATCCAGAGTCGGAAATACGCTGTGGGACATTAATAATGCATGAGTCATGGGTATAATCTCCTTCATTTTCAACATGCTAATTACTTACATATCTAGTTACCTAACCGCTGATCCATCTGCTTATGTATGTTCAATGATCATTTTAGTTAAATTCAGGAAATCCGTCTATTGTTTATTAATAATATCTTGCTATGCTCATCACATTCGAACGAATCAATATGATATTATTGCCATATGACATAATAGAGTGTAGAATAATATATTGCTTTTCATCAAATATCTATTAAAGATTCTAACCGAATTCATATTCATACCCAAGACAGGAATGGTACCGTGAAAGATAAAATTGTCATGCCACTCTGGACATGCTGTCTGTTTATCGTTGTGATGAATACCACCATGTTCAATGTTTCTTTGCCAGTCATTATTCATGATCTTCAAATCACCTCGGACCTGGGGTCTTGGGTCATCTCAAGTTATTCGATTGGTTACGCCCTGTCGACGGTGATTTACAGTCGATTGTCAGACCGTATCCCGGTACGCAAACTGTTAACGGTTGGGCTCCTGATCCTCGGGTTATCTTCATTGCTGGGGTTGTTTGCGCATAACTTCGCGATCTTGTTACTTACACGCATACTACAATCCGCGGGTGCCGGGGTGATGGCCGGGCTCGGGCTCGTCATTGCAAGTCGTTACATCCCGGTGGAACGACGCGGAGCTGCCATCGCACTGATCTCATCAGGTAGCGCCATGGCTTTTGGACTTGGCCCCATTGTCGGCGGACTCATTAGCGAGTACTGGGGCTGGAACGGACTTTTTGCCATAACCGTGCTTGTCCTGCTCGCCCTGCCTGTATTGCTTTATTTTCTCCCCCGTGAATCCGTCAAAACAGATCAGCCGTTCGATGTTATTGGTGCCATATTAACCGTCATAAATGCCACTACACTTCTCGTCGCGATCACCCAGCAATCCTGGTTCTGGTTTACCATCGGCGTTATCTCGCTTATTGCACACCTCTTGTATATTCGGAAAGCGAGTCTTCCGTTTGTGAATCCACAAGTATTCCGAACGCCAGGATACACCCGGTTAATCCTTATCGGTTTTTGCGTACTGGTCGTGAATCTGGGCAATCTGTTTTTGATGCCACTTGTGCTTGCTGATCTATATGGACGCTCTTCGCTCGCCATTGGTTTGCTGATTGCTCCTGGGGCAATCGTTGCAGCATTCTGCACCCGTTTCGTTGGACGCTGGATCGACCGTTATGGCAATATGCGATTTATGATCATCGGACACACCCTGCTCGCAGCGGTACTTGCTTTATTCATGCTCGAACTGGATCAATCCGCCCTGATCATTACCAGTGGTTATCTCTTTTTCTCACCGGCACTGTCAGCCTCCATGGCTTCACTGAATAATGAAGCGTCACGAGTGCTGCCCAAAGCCCAGATAGGTTCCGGTATGGGCATGTTACAATTGATTCAGTTCTTCGGTGGTTCGGTGTCTGTAGCTGTGTGTGGGCTGCTGCTACACAGCATTCCGGGAGTCTCGGTCGAGGAAGCTTATCATGTGGTGTATGCTTGTCTGTTGTTCGTCTGCGTTGTTTCACTCGGGCTGACCGTCTGGCATAGCAGAGCTTCACGCTCAGGCATTAAATCGGTTACATTGGACAATTGATAATTGATGTTTAAAGTTCAAAACAAAAAGGCTTGCGCCAAGCGCGAGCCTTTTTTAGTTTGGAACAGAAATGCCGTTTTTTTTAAAAGTGGATCACTCAATGAACTTGAACTTACCGGTTACTTTCCTGATTTCATCCTACAGCAGCATGCCAACTATTTACCGTCCAGTGCAAACTTCCAGGCCTCCATTATGCTAATTGGGGCTTTACTGCTGCTCTCGCCGCCACCTTCCTGCGTCCAAAGTGGTGGGTAATACGCGAATACTTGACCTGTCTGTAGCTGAGACATATTCTCTTGCCAGCCTTTCCAGCGAAAGGTCTGATAGAACTGCCCCAGATCCCCATTCGCCAGCCAGTTGATGAAACCTGAATATGCCAGTTCTGTCGATTCCCATTCGAGTGTATCCGGTGCAAAATAATAAATGTGTCCCGTACGGCCATACTTCCCTGTATCCAGTCCGAAGAAACCGCCTGCCGCATCATATGCAACGACCATCATACCCTCCAGCACATCTACCCAAGGTTGCTCACTCACCCCATTCCAACTGGTGAGACTCCCAGATGTACTGTCACCACCCGCACCAAGCAGCGTGATCCAGCCATGGTCCAGTACAATACCTTCTGTCTCATAAGCAACAGCCCCCAAATAGGATTTGGTGCTTATTTGTAGACGATAGAGGGTATCCTCACCAGCCTCTTGTTTTGCTGGAACATACACATATGTATTTTGCCCACTATCCAGGAGTTCCTTAAGTTCTTCCCATGCGTGATTCTCCCGATCTACTAATTCAGCTATCGTTAATGTATTCATGAGCAGTCTCCTCGCTGATTTTATAAGAGCATATCATGGGTTATTAACCCGTTCAAATCTGCTATAATCTATCTTCAAAGCTAAATTCAAGGGGGAAAACGATTTGATTCGCGTAGTTATACTTATGATTCCGATTCTGATGGTGCTCGTATCCGGTTGTCAGAATCATACATCTGCCATGAAGGAACCCGTTTCTGTTCAAAAGTCTGATCCCCAGGTCATCCATTACATATCACCCCAAGGAAACGACTCGAATAAAGGAACCATTCAATCTCCTTGGAAAACATTGCAGCACGCAGCCGACCATGCTTCGCCAGGAAGCATGATCTATTTGCGTGAAGGTGTCTATCATCAGAAAGTCAAAATCACCAGAAGTGGTAATTCTTCCGCTAATCCAACTCTATTTTCAAGTTATCCTCAGGAGCAGGTTATCATTGATGGTAAAGGTTTATCTGTTCGGGGCATTGAAGGGTTAATTGAAATTGAAAATGCCAGTTATATCACGATTCAGAATCTCGAAATTCGTAATTTTACAACCACACTTGGGGGCCAAGTTCCAACCGGGATCTATGTCCACGGAGCAGGTGAGCATATTCAGCTGTTAGACAACACCATACACGCGATCGCTAGTTACGCAACTCCTGAAGGTCCCGATTTGCGGGGCAGGGATGCCCACGGTATTGCCATATATGGCACAGAGCACCCTAAAGCATTACGCGATATCATCATCAAGGATAATGAATTGTATGATCTTACACTTGGTTCCAGCGAATCACTTGCAGTCAACGGTAATGTCGATACCTTTGCCATACAGGACAATATTATCCATGATTCCGACAATATTGGTATTGATCTGATCGGGTACGAGGGTACGTCCGAGGACGACACGTACGATCAGGCTCGTAACGGCATTGTACGAGGCAACGAAGTATACGATATTACGTCCAATAACAATCCCTCCTACGGTACAGACCTGCCCAATGATACCAACTCGGCCGGTGGCATCTATGTAGATGGCGGGAAAGATCATATCATCGACCAGAACCAGGTATATCGGAGCGACATCGGAATTGAGATTGCCTCGGAACATGCCGGACGTTCGACCAGCAACATTACCGTTCGTGATAACCTGATTTATTCCAACAGATTGACGGGTATTGCCATGGGAGGTTATGACGAGGAACGAGGAGCTACCGAGGATAGCAAGATTATGTATAACACGCTTGTGGGGAATGATACCCTGAATGCAGGCAATGGACAGTTATTCATGCAGTCACGGACAAAGAACAATACGTTCATGCGTAACATTCTCGTATCAGGCAGCTCGGAAGTACTAATATACAACGAATATACTAGCAATACCGGCAATGTGTTTGACCATAATGTCTATTATTCACCAGGAGAGCAGGAAGACGCCCTGTGGGTTTGGAAAAATAAAGCCTACTCCGGCATCGCTGCCTACATCAAGGGATCTGGCAATGATTCACACTCCAGATATGTGAACCCGGCATTTATGGATGAACCCAACGAAGATTTTCGTCCTCAGGCGAATTCTCCGGCTAAGGCGTATGGTTACCTTGCTCCGCGATAAATCAACCCTGAGTCTGCCATCTCAACTTAGTCAATCTGTTTCACACAAATAAAAGGAGCCTGTGCATGTGGGATCATCTCCCTCATCATGCGCAGGCTCCTTTTTGCTTTCTTTTGATGCAAAGCATTCTTAACTTCTTACCATCTGAGCTGCATGTGTCACCCGGTTTCGTCCTCCAGTTTTGGAGGCATACAGGGCGTTGTCCGCTTTTTGGAACAAGGACTTTTCCGTATCTTCCTCTACTACAGTGGCCGCACCGATACTCACCGTAATGTTATATTCACCCCAGTCGGCTGAAGCAACCTGTGAACGATATCGTTCTGCGATACCAATCGCCTGCTCCTCTTCACAATCTGGAAGAATGATAACAAATTCCTCCCCGCCGTAACGTGCAACCACATCCGTACTTCGCGACACCGATTGCAGCAGCCCTGCCAGATTGCCGAGCACCAGATCTCCGATCGGATGTCCGTACGTATCATTAATGCTTTTGAAATGATCAATGTCTACCACCAGAAGGGAGAAATAACGTTGTTTCTCACGGAATGAATCATTTTATCTGATTATTATACCGGAAAATGTTGGGATATGAATTAAAAATTATTAATAACTTCTCTCGTCCACCAAAAAATCATGAACCCCTGTTCTGAATATGCGCTTTACAATCTGACTATCGTCAGGTAAAATCAGTTCAACATGTCGCGCGACAGAGATCAACATTACGGAGGAAAACCATGAGTACTTCAACACATAGCTCTACACCTCAGCAACTCTGGGGAAGATCATTCCTATTTATCATGTTAGCCAACGCATTATTGTTTATGGCATTTGAAATGTTGCTTCCCACCTTGCCTTTGTTTGTTTCAAGTCTTGGTGGCGAAGCCTCCCAAATTGGGCTTGTTACCGGCGTATTTATGTTCTCTGCCATCTTGATTCGACCCTTCACTTCTGTTTTGGCAGCTCGAATAGATAAAAAATATCTGTTGATTATCGGCATCACTATCTGTGCATTAATGACAGGCGCATACTACCTATCGTCAGGTATTTGGATGATTCTTGTGTTTCGAGTGATCCACGGATTCGGATTTGGTTTGGCAACGACATATTTTGCAACGATTGCCACTGAAAACATACCAAGAGATCGCCGGGGAGAAGGTATGGGGTATTTCGGCGTAGGGGAGACGGTCGCCATATCCATCGGTCCATTAATTGGAACAAGTTTGTTGTTTAGGTACGACTACCAGAGCCTGTTTATGGGTGGCATGTGTATTTTGCTGTTAGCTCTCCTGATGACAGTGTTTGTATCCAGAAAACCGAAGACAGGAGTTCGTAGCGAGTCCATGCAAACTCATGTACCTTCGGTGAAACTGATTGAAAAGAAGGTACTCTTCCCTTCCCTTCTCATTATGCTTGTTGGTATTGCAGCTGGTTCAATCATGTCCTTTGTGGCTTTATTTGCTGCCGAAAGAGGATTCGAGAATATAGCCTGGTTTTTCTTCATCGTTGCCATCGCCAGCTTCGCCGTTCGACTGTTCTCGGGGAAAATGTTTGATCGATGGGGACCAGGTTCCGTGTTGTTACCTTCTGCCGTGTTTGCAATCGCGGGACTACTAGTTCTGATTATCGCCCAGACTGATGTGCAATTCCTGATCGCCGGCGCATTATACGGCTTTGGTTTTGGTGCCATATTCCCGGCCATTCAGACCTGGTGTGTGAATCTTGTAGAAGAACATGAGCATGAAAATGCGATGGCTTCCTTCTTTAATTTTTTCGACCTCGGAATTGGTGGTGGTTCGTTGATCCTGGGCGTGGTGGCTTCTGCATTTTCCTATACGGTGGTGTATGCTGTCTCTATAGGCATTTTTGTGGTATATATCTTGTTATATTTGGTATACTCCCAAAAACAGCAGAGGTATACAGCTCGCCAACTGGAGGTAGACATTGAGTAAAAAACGAATCAAGGAAATTGCCATTCAACATTTTAATCGTCTGGGTTACGAGGGGACCAAGATGGCGCAGATTGCCGAAGAGGCAGGCATTCGCAAGCAATCCCTGGCTTATCATTATTCATCCAAAAAAGCGTTATTGCTGGAGTTATATGAGGAAGTTGTGCAGGAGGAACAACAGTTTGTACGCCAATTTTTCAGTGAGTCTGTTACCCAAACTCTGGATCAGCAGCTATATTCCTTTTTGCATGAACACAAAAATCGCTTTCTGACTCATCCAAACGTTGCTTTTATGTATATCCTGTCCTTTATCACACCGCTGGAGGTGCATGATTTTGTGCTGGCCCAATATCGAACGTACCTCGGGACACTAAAGGAAGAGCTGGCAGCCGTATTTACCAGACATTCCGATATACGCCTGAGTCCGGAAGAAGCCACCGTAGCTTTTGTCACCGTGATGGATGGATTGGATGTACAGCTCGTGTATGAGACACGACAATCCTATGAACAAGCTTTGGCGATCACCTGGAATGTCTTCTGGTCAGGTATCCAGCGCTAACCAATTGATTACGATGAGACTACACAAATAAGAGGGGCGTCCCACCAGCCATGTTGATGACTTTTGGGACAGCCCCTCTATTTCTCTATTTCACAGTTAGGATCACACGTTGATAATGCTTCAACTGATGCTCTCCATCATCCTGTACTTCGGCAACGATATGAATGGTATCGCCCGATTGGGCATCGTCAGGAACGGTAAATGTCACCGCTTCGGTGTCACTGCCCTGCAATTTTATCGTATCCACCTGCTCATCCTTGGCAAGTTCACGATGCAAGCCAAGTAACAAGTCTCCCGCCATTTCCGGCTGAACTTTGTTCGGTGTTACTTTGGAATCCTCATACGTGTCCGCTTCGAAATATCTCCACCACGTATACGTCAGTTGATCTCCATCCGGGTCTTTACCCTCCGCGTGAAGAGTAACTTCCTCCCCAGGACTAACACTTAGATCCACCCCTTCCTTAATCGTTAAAGAGGGGTTATGGTTGGCACCTTCGTAAGTGTCTGCAACTGCCCAGTCTGCACGAGCTGCAAAATCATCCTGAATATCGTCAAACCATCTCATCAGAGAGTATTCGGCTTCATATCGTTTGGTGTATGGATCGTAATCAAGCACATTGTTTCTAAACAGCTTGTCGTTCACAACGCCAAAGCGTCCACCCCAACCGCCGTAGGAAGGATTTTCCATACTGCGCAGCCCATTATCGATCAGGTAAAAGAAGGATGGAGAATCACCCTCGGATATAAAATCGTACTTGTCATATTGTGGATTGTTCTTGAGATATTCAGCGCTTCCCCGTTGTTCTTCGGCCAGTTCGCCTTCGATCATTTTACCGTCACCCATCGATGCATACATATCCATCAGCTTGCCATGTCCGTTCAGAGTATTCTTGACCATCCAGTCGCCATGAAGCTTACTGTTCACTTCTTCGGCATGCATCTTCCATGCATAGGCAAAATGCCAGAAGTTCGATTGGTCGTTGAGAATGCGGATATCCGGCCAATTCTTCGCAATGTATTCGTTGTAACTGTCATCCTGATCCAGAATGATATACAGGACCAGTTTGTCGCTGACTTTTTTGCGGATCGTCTCCCACTCAGCCGTGTCTTTGTACTGTTCCTCAATCGATTTCAGCGCTCGGGCTGTGGTATTGGTACCACCCCATGTCTGAACAATCAGGTCTCGGGAGTCATCGTCGAGGAAAAGAGTTTCGAGGAACTCGGAACCTTCGGTTTCCTTCTCCATCTCCCCTTTATCGGAAATATTACCGATCTTCGTCATCGCTCGAAGCTGTTCCGGCTCCGGGTACCCATCCGCATGTTTGGACAAGTTCGGGTAAATCTCCCCATAGGCATCGATCATGTCGTACACCCACTGTGTGCCTGTCCAGCGGAACGGTTGGATCCCCGCTTCCTCGTCTCCAGCATAATGATACACCGAGCTGGTCAGTACAATTCCGGCAAGGTCCATCTCATTCGAATATAAGAGGAAACGAATGACGGAGTTCATATCATCCACTTCACCGTCGGTTGTAATCACTGTTCTACCTTTGGCAGCTTGGTTGTTTGCAGGTTTCTGGGTTTCATTCTCTGTCTGTTCTGTCGGCTGATTCGGTGTGTCACTCGCGGTTTGTGGCACTTTGGATGCGCATCCACTGATCACCAGGATGATACTGAGACAACCTGCGGCAAAACCGTTTAACCATTTTCTCTTGTTCATAATGCTCCCCTTTCTTCTGTACAGCGTGATGTTAGTTGGGTTGGGATCAATGCAAAAAAACCCGAACAACAATATGAATGGAACAAAGTCCACGCATAGTGATGTTCAGGTTTTGCCTGCCCGAAGCAGTAACAATCCTTATTTGAGTGAAAGTATATCATGTCCACTCATGAATGTAAACGTATTCAAATGTTTTTTTGAATTTATCTTTGATATAGTATAATGCTTATAGCCAAGAATCAAACGAATCGGCCTGTTATTATATCAATGTTATTAGGAGGACTCAGACATCATGCAACAACTGGATACTGCCTTGAGCCGTTTGGTGGAACAGCAGGATTTATATAATGAAGCTTATGGACTTTTCAAAAATCATGATCTGCGTCCCCGCGAACAACATCACCAGCCGGAAGTGGATACACGAATACCTCTTTCTCCAGAACTTCAGTATCTGTACAGTCATTATGACATGATGGATGCGGATGCGGAAGGTACACTCAAAATGAAAAATGCCGCCATCGAAATCGGTGATGCCGCACTTATTTCCTTTGTCGCACCTGAACATCTGCTTCGTCAGCAACTGGGGTTCCGCTGGATTGGCATGAACGAACCTTATGAGGAGTCCTCCACTTGGCCAAAAAATCACGTCGTCATCGCAAACTTTAACGATGATCCGTTAATTGTAGATGTAGAAGCACCAAACTCTCCCGTATATGCCGCTTTTACAGGTGGAGAACCAAACCGTGTTGCTGATTCGCTGTCAGACTTTTTCAGTGCACTAGCCATCCTGATTGAAGCGGCGCGCACCTATGCCGGAGAAGTAAAAGATGAAGAAACCTATGAAACCAAGCCCGAGTATCTGGAGCAAGTGGAACCTTTATTGCAAGATCTGTTGGGAGAAGAGTATACTGCTCATCTTTTCGAATATCTGTCATTTTGTTAAAACGGTGAATTGAAGGAATTGGAGGGGCGTCCATATGATCTATGTGGCTTTGCTACGAGGCATTAATGTAGGCGGGAACAATAAAATCAATATGAAGCAGCTGAAAGAAACGTTTGAACAAGCAGGCATGCTGGATGTTGTTACCTACATCAACTCTGGCAATATTATTTTTGCCGATCATCAGGAACGTGCCGAAGCAAATAGGGAGATATCCCTTTTGTTAGAGCAGGCCATCGCCGTCGATTTTGGCTTACAGATCAGGGTGATGGTGCGGAATATGGATGAAATCCATAGCGTTATTCAGGCGCTGCCAGAAGAATGGGTTAATGATGACACCGCCAAAAGTGATGTGATGTTCCTCTGGGATGAGATTAATGAGCCCTCCGTGCTGGACCAACTGCCCATCAAACCGGAAATTGGTACACTGATCTATGTTCCCGGAGCGATTTTATATTCAGTCAGCAGAGAAGATGCGTCCAAAAGTGGCATGAACAAGCTTGTGGGTTCCAAAGTCTATGCTTATATGACGGTTAGAAATGTGAATACCACACGTAAGATTTATGCCCTGATGCAAGCAGCAGCAGAGAAATAACTTGGAACCAGCCCAATGGATAGTCAGTTATGTATCGTCCAATTCATATGAAAAAGCATGCAGAAAACATCCTTATGGATGTCTCCTGCATGTTTTTTGCCATATAAGGAAACTATTTTACCCACCGTGTATTAGTCAATTTAGTCAATTTGAATTCGTCTGCGAGATTGATCATCACCAGGACGTTTCGGAATCTCGAGCTTCAGCACACCTTCTTCCAATTTGGCCTTAATGTGCTCCTCATCAATATGATCAACATAGAATCGCCGGATAAATTCGCCGGAACGGCGTTCTTGCCGTATGATTCGATTGGAGTCATCCTTCTGCTCCACTATATCATTGCGTTTGGCACGAATAATCAATTCATTACCTTGAACCTGAATGTCTATATCCTCTTTGGCAATGCCCGGAAGCTCGGCTTCTACCGAATATTTGTCTTCTTCCTCACGAATGTCGGTCCGGAATGGCTGGGAGCCAGTTCCAAAAGGGGAGAGGAATGAGTTCTCAACCATGTCATTGAAGGATTTCAACATGTGTCCGAACGGGTCTTCATTTCGTTTACGAAACGGAATCAGATCAAACATGAAAATCAGCTCCTTTTGTGTGGTTGGTTTATTGGTGTTGCTTACATTGATTATTATAATACCCGTGCAAATCAGGCTCAAAGTCCGTAAAAGACGAAAAAAAACGATTTTCTTTCATCATGATTCACTATTTTAAAATAGATCCTTTTTTCTTTTGTTTTGACCTTATTTGATCTTCTGACTTTGTCTGACTATAACGAATGAATGGCGTCCGTTACAGTATTGGATTGATTCTTCCGCATTCCCAGCATCATGATTGCCAGCAAGACAACCAGAACAGCTACGAGCATAAATGGAACATGTTTGTCCACCTGATAAAGTGTCGTTGTAAGTAAAGGCGTAATGACGGCGGATATCCCCTGAATCGCTGCTACCAATCCCGCTGCACCTCCCTGCTGTTCTTTGCTAACTGCCAGCGAAGCACCTGCCATGAACCCGGGCATCATCAGACCGGAACCCATGCCAAACAGGAAAAACGAGAAATAATACATGGATAACACATTGAAGACCAAAAAAAGGATCATGCTTGCGATCAGAAAAAGGGATCCGAGCAAAATCATCGGGCGTGGCTGCCATTTCAACCATTTCATCTGCATGATCTGCATGATCAACATCGCTGCTCCAGAGAACATGAGTCCAAACGAAACCATTCGGGCAGTCGCCGCTGGAGATAGAGCCAGTTGATCCTGGAAATAAAATCCCCCGACAACCTGTAGTGTCATGATACCCATCATCGTGACTAAGCCGGCAGCAAGGTACATTCGTAATCCACGTTGGAACGGGTTTACTTTAGGCGGTTTTACCTGAATGACCGGTTTGGCTGACGGGATTAACAGCAAGGCAATAATAAACGCAGCGATCGCTATAAAAATGCCAAAATAAAGCGGCCAGAGCAGACCGATAAGGGTAAAGGCTCCTGCAATCGCAGGTCCAAATACAAGGCCAAGTCCATTCGCAGCACTGATAATTGCCATCCCGCTTCCCCGCTCTTCCCCTTCTGTCACATCACCCATATAGGCCTGGGCAGAAGAAAGTACAGCTGGAATAAACATACCGATCAGACTGCGCGTCACAATCAGAAGGGTTAACAATACGCCCCCTCCGATCCATGCATTCAATCCCCCGTACAATGCCAGTGCAAATAATGCACAGCTCACAGACATGCCTATGAATCCAATCAATATGATGGGTTTTCTGCCCTTCAGATCACTGAATCTGCCCCATACCGGAGCCATGACAGCCATCATTATGGACCCAAGCGAGATAATAAGACCGGAATGGCTTTCTTTCATGCCCAACTCGCGAATAAGCGGCGGCATAATGGGTGCAATCAGCATCAGACCCAACATGGCTGCAAATACGCTAAAAAAAATACTACCTCTGATTCGGTTCATGTTTGTACACTCCTCTATATTTCAGTACAGTATCCACTGTACCTGGAGTATACAAGGCTGAGAGAATCCCCACTGCCTCCATACGGAACAATTCACGGCAAGCCGGATTATTTAATAAATCTTTTTCATCTCTGAGGGCTTCACGCCGAATTTGCGATAAAATTGCTGCGAAAAGGCACTGACATTGCTGTAACCGACCGCAATCGCGGCCTCGGTGACGTTGTTATTCTGATTGCGCAGCAACTTCATGGCGTTGTCGAGACGAACCTGACGCAAATATTCGAAGACCGTGCTTCCGAAAAGTGCCTTGAATCCTTTTTTTAATTTAAAATCGTTAAGACCTACTTGTCTGGACAATGCTAGCAAAGATGGAGGATCTACCATACAGCCCTCCATAATCTCCCGTGCCGTATGTAACTTCCGGATGTCCTCTCTGGAGAATCCCGCGGGGATTGGCGCCAGATCAAACAGTTGGATCATAAATCGATTCAAGATCTCCAAGGCTGTCGCTTCCATCATTAAGGATGATCGATAACTGTTGTTTAATTCCACAATCAAACTGTCGATCATCGTTCGTATCCGGTTATCCAATTGAAATACAATCGGCTTAAACACTTTTCGTCCTAACACCTGATTAAACGCAATCGACTTGAAACCGCCCAGTTGTGCCGCAGCATAATTGAACAGAGAAACCGGAATCCCCAGCGAAAAGGACGTATACAGCTCCCTTGCCGGAGGATGAAACCACGCTTCGAAATCATGCATAAAAATAAGGGCCCCTTGCCCTAGCGATAATGAATAATCCTGACCGGATATATCCACATGTCGCTCTCCTGATAAGGCAAATTGCAATTCCACAATGGGTGTCTCGGAAGCAAAATACGTAGGATAAGGCTGATGATATTCAACCTGGGAATATAAAATCTCAATGCCACTGTATGTTGTCACTCTTTTGACCTTACCACTACCCGCCTTGGGAGAGAGCAGATACGTGTGTTCATCTTGCTGACTGTAAGGTTCCTGGGTCAGGTAATGCTGATATACTACGCCTAGTGCATCATCCGTGCGCATGGGTATCCACCTCGCCTATATCTTGATCAGACTTATCAGTAAAGAAAGTCCGAATTAATTGATAATGATTCTCAATTAATTCTACCGCAATTTCTTTTTTTAGACCAGTCCTATATGTATGAAGATTCCCGTCTAACCTTTTACACAATTCGACCTGCCTTTTTACCATTGCTTAACGTTTCTTTCTTATACTGAAACAGTTGTACATGCCATCACACACGAAACGATAAAGGGGATCTGGAACATTGAAAAAGAGAAATCAATGGCTTGCCGTTCTGTCGATGACTGCCATTCTTACCGCAGGAACAACCAGCTACACATCAATGATTCATGCTGCTGACGCAACTAAAACTACCACTGATCATGTCGTACTGCGTACAGCCATCCAAAATATGCAGGGTACGGTCACATGGAACGGAAGCAGTCGCAGTGTTGATATCCAGATCGCAGATACTAAAGTACAACTTCCAATAGGAACGTCTTCAGCCACCATCAACGGTGTGAAAACTCCTTTGGACAGTAAAAGTTACATCACCAAAGGTACAACGTATGTATCTTCCCAAACGCTAAAATTAATTACGGATCAACTGATCCTGAAACAAAATAAAACCGGTTTTGAACAGACCGCATCCTTTCAGATGCCTGGTGGCAAAGCAGAAATATCAGCCTCTACGCCAGATGGACAGCGCCTGCTCGTAACCGAAGCAGACAATGGTAGCATTGCCATACTGGATATTGCTGACTTGAAAAACATCAACGTCCTGAAGACAGTCAGCTTCCATGACCTCTCCGACAAAGCTGAAGTCACAAGCGTAACCGTGTCCAAAGATGGTAAATACGGTCTTGCTATTATTCGTACAGGGGATACAGATAGCGAAGCAAACAAAGGATTGCTTGCCATTGTGGATCTGACAACCTACAAAACCGTCAAAACGTATGAACTCGGCATTGGTCCTGACTCCATTGCACTGTCACCTGACGGTCTGCATGCGGTTATCGCGATAGAGGATGAAGAACTGAATAAAGCTGCCGATGAAATTGACTATGCCAACACCAAACGTCCGGGTAGCATTATGGTTGTATCTTTTGCTGGCGGGAACGTATTGGAGGGTGAAATCACCAACTTGCCGGTATCTCTGGACAATGTAGAAGGTGCCATCTATCCGCATGATCCACAACCGGAGTATGTTGCCATTAGTCCAGATAACAAAACAGCAGCCATCACGCTACAGGAAAACAATGTCGTTGCCATTGTAGATCTGGAGACAAAAAAAATTAGCTCAATCTTCGCTCTGGGTACCACTTCACATCAAGCAGATCTGAAAGATGATGGTATCGTTCAGTTTAAAGAGACGTTGACAGCTCGTTATGAACCGGATGGAATTGCTTTCTCGGCAGATGGTAAATACCTGCTGACAGCTAATGAAGGGGACTTGGGCAAGAATGAATTTGAGGATGGTGTAAAAGCAGGCGGACGTAATATTGCTGTCTGGGATCTGCAAGGCCAGCGGATGTACGATAGCCAGAACCTCATTGACACGGCAACCGCCATGGTTGGCTTGTACCCGGATGATCGCAGTCCCAACAAGGGAAGTGAGGTGGAGAACCTGACCGTTGCTACTGTAGACGGCACTACGTATGCAGCCGTAGCTTCTGAACGGGCAGATGCCATTTTGTTCTTTGATCTTGCTGATCCGGTCAATCCGGACTACCTGGGTCTGATTCCTACAGCCGGAGAATCACCAGAGGGAATTCATCGTGTTAACGGACGCAGCCTGTTTGTGAGTGCAGATGAAAGCACGGGAACCCTTAGTTTTTTTGCCAAGAAATAGATCGAGTGCCCTCGGTATGCAAAGGCTGAATTGAATGGTTTCACGCTGTATTGAGTAGGAAGGGGCGAAGAGCCCCTATCCTCCCATACTGTTGTATCCACACCATTCCGCGCATCCACAACTAGTGGTTCGAAAAGTTAACGAGATTTTATATTTTCCAATTCCTGCTTGTTCCGCTCTACTTCCTCTTGTAATACTCGTACTTCCATCCTTAATGCGGATACTTCCTCTTTGACACCAGACCTCTTCATCACAAGATAGAAGATCAGATATAATACGAGGCCCATCATAATAAAGAAAATCAATAGAGTTATAATCCCAGCAATAACAAAATTACTAGCTCCATCCATAATGTACGTTTTCCCCTTTCCCATATCTTATTAATTTATATTTACAACAATACCATAATTAAGCATAACGAACAGTATAAAAAGCCAAGAGAATATGCTCCCTTGGCTTTCAATTTATCTATATACCTTTTATCTATATATACCTTCCTACCCAGTAATCCTTATTCCCAGAAGAAACGGCCTGCGAACACTTTTTCCGTCAACAGTTTGTATGTTTCTTCAGGCAATTCCTTTTTCATCTTTGCCATTACGGCTTCTTTGCCTTGATTATATTGTGTGGACATGCCAATCTCTGCGGTTGTATTACTTGCATCCAGACGCATGATTGGGGCTTGGGCATCTTTCGTCCAAGGTGTCCATGCCGCTAGATCAGGTGATCCGCCCGTACCTGGATTGCCTGTGTACAGGAACTGCTTCAGATATGCTGCCATCGCGGCGGACAACTGATCACGTCCTGGTTTGTTTGTATCGCTAAAGTACCCCTCAGGGAAATAGGCAGCAATTCCGTCTGCGTGTCCTGTATAGAAGTCCATATCCGCACCATGTGGTGCGCCCAGTAACGTGAGCAAACGCTCAGAGATGACCCCAAGTTGTGTACCCCATGCAAAACGATACGCATATACCGGCGGCTGACCTGCTTCACTTGTCAATTGTTCCGCTACACGCTCTGCATTAAAGCCTGCATAAGCTTCGCTACCGTATTTCAACGCAGCAGCATATTGTTCCGCCTTGGTTTTATCAGTAAACAGAGTCTCATCCGTAATGGATGGAGAGAAGTTTGGATCACCGAAGGCAAAACCGGAGAACTCCGTTTCCAGGCTGCCGAGCAATACAGGAACTTTCTTATAATTGCCATTATTGATGGCGTCAAACCCTTCTTTTGGAATCACTGTGCCATCACGGAACAGATGCGGGAATGGGTCCATACGGATTGCCGTTGCGCCAAACGCAGTGACCAACTTGTCCGCAGGCAGTGCACGCAGGTAGCTCTCCAGCTGTGCATGAGATTGCTTGCCAATCCATGCTTTTGCTTCTTCTGCATTAGCCGCTTTCCCCTCTTGCACGAGTAGCTTCACAAGTACATCCTCGGATTTTTGCTCGCCTTCTTCCGGTGATGCTGTCGTCAATCCTCCGCTGAAAGCAACTGCTTTTTGATACAGCCCTTTGCTAAGTGGAGAGATCAGAGTTGCCAGCACATCACGTGCACCAGCAGATTGTCCGGCTAATGTAACATTGCCTGTATCTCCGCCAAAACCTTCGATATTATCCTGCACCCACTCCAATGCACGGAATGCGTCAAGCAGACCATAGTTACCTGAGTCATCCAAGGCATTGCCTGTTTTCAGCGCTGCATTTTCGAAGAATCCAAGGGCTCCCAAACGGTAATTCACTGAAATGATAATGCTGTTGGTGCTCCGTGCAAGCTGTTCACCTTGAAAATCTTTACCTGATCCGGTCATATTCCCGCCGCCGTGCAGGAACACCATAACCGGAAGTTTCGAACTGGTTGTGTCAGGACGCCAGATATTGAGATACAACGAATCTTCGCTTCCCGCTGTAGTCTTGCCGGAGATCTGCAAGCTGTTTGCTGCAAATTCCTTAGCCGATCTCGTTCCTGTCCATGCTTCCGGTTCTTGCGGAGCTTTCCAGCGCAGTTCACCTACCGGAGGTGCCGCGTATGGAACACCAAGCCAGCCGAGCGTGCCATATTGCTCATAGATTTTGCCATCAATCGCGCCATACTTGGTCTGTTGCACCGTTTGAGGTTGGAACGCTCCAGCTTCTTTATGTTTCAACCAGTTCTGCTCCAAAGTTCCACTGCCATTCTTGAGCTGTATCTGCAAAGCCTGTGCGGTTGCCTCTGCCATCAGGCGATTGGTAAGTTGACTCGCGCCCTTCCCTTGAAGTGCCTTGATTCCTTTACCAGCCGCGTAGGTGGAAGCCGCTCCCTGCTCATAATCCGTACCTGCTTCATATCCAAGCACCTTCAGCAGCATTTCGGCATAACCTTCCGCTGTAAGGGGTGCATTAGGTTCAAACTTCTCCGTTCCTGTTACGATCTCAGCCACATACGGATGCTGCTTCAAGTAACCAACGACGGGTTGTAATACTTTGCCTGCCTGAGCCGCATCGTCATACGTTTCCGATCCCTGATAAGCGAGTGCTTCTTTCTCCAATCCGGACAAACGCAAGTAAAGTACTGCGGCCTGAATACGTGTCGCCTTTTTGTTCAGATAAGCTGCATTAACACCTTGACCGCTGCCGCGAATAAGCTCGGATTGGATCAGCTTGTCCATCGCTGCTGAAGAAGTAGGTCCTGTATTGCCTGCTGCATAAGCTGGTAGAGCGGATACACATAACCCCAGAATGGTTGCTACAGCAATCGAACGTTTAATGGTTTTCATGTCATAAATCTCCTCGCTGTCGAATAGTGTGTGATGGGATAAGTTCATTGGAAATGTTCAGTTGAAATGCGTATCTAAGAATCAGTATTCCAATGTCTGGATGAGTCTATATCTCTATTTATGAAAAATTAAATCTGCTGCGCTCCTTTCTGCTTGAAATATCTGCTACGGCGCTTGCGGTCATGCCATCAGGCATTTTTTTATATAAAAAAACCTGAACCGAAGGCAAACAGACATCGCTTTAGCGTGGTCTACTGCCCTCAATTCAGGTTTTGCCTGCAATCAGTAACAACCCTGAGGAATGAGGTTCATTCCATATGATAATGTAAACGCAATCAATCGTTTGATGAACAAACAACCAACGAATGAACTGACACAGGTATTGCCCTAAACACGGTTACAATCCTGTTGTTATGGTGATGTTAGCATACAATGTAAGCGTTCGCAATATCTTTTTTCTAATCTTCTTCATAGGATCTCCAATAGGGGTTACAATAAAAACCCGCATTCTCATGCGGGTTCGAACTTAACTTACATCATGCTGATTTGCACAGCTATCTCTTAATCCCTGAATATCTGCTAGCCTACTTCTCTGGTTGTCTACAGCGTGCGTGCCAACTTCTCCAGCAGTTCCACCGCAGGGGCCAATACCGCTTCATCAATATCAAATTCAGGATGATGATGCGGAGCAGGCAACTCGCTGCCAACAATCATATACGTAGCTCTGCCACCTTGCTCCTGTACTCGCCGAATCATATAACTGGCATCCTCGCTGCCGAGAGCAGCACTATCCGATATGGCCTCTGCATGGGTGAAACCAGCGATGCCTTCCGCTTGCAGAACCGCAAGCTCTGCAAGTTCCATATCACATCGAATCGGGATGGCACTTCCAACCACCTCAACGGTAGCGGTTAGTTCGTGCATGGCCGCACTATGCTCAATGATATTCCGCACGCGACGTTCCAGCTCCCGATTCGTTTCTTCACTCGTCGAACGCGTCTCAATAACCATACGGGCATGCTCAGCAATAATATTGGCTCCTGTTCCACCTTCCAGAATGCCTACGTTAATCCGGGTATCTGCCGAACTGAACCGGGGAAGTGCATGAATGTTAAGCATGGCGGTCGCTGCACCCAACAGCGCGTTCCGTCCTTCCTCCGGCGAAGCCCCTGCATGGGAAGATACACCGGTGAAGTGTGCTTCCAGCTTGGTGGTTGCCAGGAATCCGGCAGACGCACCTCTGATATGACCGGATGGCACACCGGTACCCAAGTGCATACAGAACAGGCGATCCACCTGTTCCAGCATTCCTTTTTCGACCATGGCATATGCCCCGCGTACACCTTCTTCGGCAGGCTGGAACAACAGCCGGATTTTGCCGGCAAACTTACGGTTACTCAACCGTTCTGCAAGCGCCAATCCAATCGTTGTATGTCCATCGTGTGCACAAGCGTGCATAATGCCTTCATGACTGGAACGAAATTGTCCCGCTTGCGGCGCGTGTTGCTCCAACTTGCTCTCACGGATTGGCAGTGCATCCATATCGAAGCGAAATCCCGTCGTTGGTCCATCCTGCTCCCCTTGAAGTTCAGCAACAACGGCAGTGAATCCACCTCGCATCTGCTCCACAATCACCGGATCTGCACCTTCCCGGAGGGCACGCTGATATGCATCTTCCAACACTTCCGGCTTGGGCAGACCCCGCCGTGATGTGTCGTCGATCGCATCTTTTCCATAAGTGACGCTATACCCAAGTTCCGTCAGCATCTGCACCACTTTGGTCGCAGTACGAAATTCCGTGAATCCCAGTTCAGGATGTTCATGCAGATCCCGGCGAAGCGCGATAATATCCATCATGTGTCATTCCCCTCTCTCCAACCTCTATCTATTTCATCGTATATACAGTTCTACACTACTCATTCAACGTTAGGAGTCACTAAGCCTGCTCCTGTTGATCTCCTACAGTCTTGCGTTTACTCCCGGACCAAGTGGCAGGTTGAAGACATACCATAGAATGACCATAACCACCCACACCGAGAAGAACGCAATCGAATACGGCAAAATTAGTGAATAATACGTTCCCAGCTTCGCGTCTTTTCGGTAATCCTGCAGAAATCCTACGAACAGCGGTACAAACGGTGATACTGGAGCCAAGGGAATAACGACCGAGTCCGATACCCGGAAAATAACCTGAGTGAATGCCGGATGGAATCCAAGCAGCATCATCATTGGAATAAACACCGGGGCAAGAATCGACCAGATCGCTGATCCGCTTGCAATAAACATTGTCAGCAATGCCGACAGGAAGATCAGTCCGATCACCACGGGAATGCCGTTAATGCCCGTCTTTTCCAGTAAATCCGTAATGGTCAATGCCAGGAATTTGCCCATGTTGCTCCAGTTGAACATCGCCACGAATTGAGACAGCGGGAATACCATCACGATAAATCCAGCCATCGTTTTGATCGGTTCAATGAGCAGTTTCGGCAGATCGTTCTGGTTTTGAATCACTTTCAGTTTAATGCCGTAAGTCAGTGCTACGGTAAAGAAGAACAGTAAAATGACAGGAACAATCCCGGCCAGGAAAGGCGAACCCATGACACTTCCCGTTTCCGGGTTACGAAGCACCCCATTGGAAGGCACGACCATGAATGCAATCACTGCGATAAAAAGCAATGCTGCGATTCCCGCTGCACGTAGTGCCCGGTTCTCTTCAGGTGTCGGCGCTTCGAGCTTGTACACCCGCTCCCCTTCGTAACGGCCCAGGCGTGGTTCCAAGAATTTGTCAGTCATGAACCCCGCAACGAGGGTCAGCACAATAACCGAAGCAGACATAAAGTACCAGTTATCCAGAACCGTAACACCCACATTGGGATCTACAGAGGCCGCAATCTCGGTACTGATGCCTGACAACAATACATCCGTGGTCACAATGAGCATATTGGCTGTAAAACCTGCACCCACACCAGCAATCGCGGCAATCAATCCGGCAACCGGATGTCTGCCTACCGCAAGAAAAATCAGCGCTCCAAGCGGAGGCATGATCACAAGCGCTGCGTCCGAGGATACATGGCTGAAGAACGCGATGAAAATAACGAGATAACTGGCGTAACGCACAGGTACTCGAACAGCCATTTTACGCATAACCGCTTCAAGAAGCCCCACCTTCTCCGCCAGACCAATGCCCAGCACCAGAGCCAGGATGGAAGCCAGTGGTTTGAAATCGGCAAAGTTCTTGACCACATTCGGCAACAACCACTGAATCCCCTCTCTGCTCAGCAAGTTCTTGACGTGTACCTGCTCCCCATCAATCGGGTTATGTGCCGTCGCATTAAAGAGTGATAACACCAATGTGGCAACCATCAGGGCGACAATGAGATAGATAAACAATAAAAACGGATTGGGAAGCTTATTCCCTACTTTCTCTACCCAACCAAAAAGTCCTGTGTTCTCCTGTCTGTCCGCATTCACCATGCAAACTCCCCCCTGACTGTGATGGAACTGCCTCTGGATTGACTGAACAAGTCTGATGAGGTCTTGTCCCCGTTAGCAGATCATTAACGTACATTTAACGAAAATGTCGTAATTTTAGGACATTATATAATTAACTCCACATAAAGTTCAATACCTGTGTTATGTATTTTAACACTTGTAATAAAAAAACCGCTGAGCCACGCTTGTGTTCTTGTCCTTTCCACACGGACATGAGACATAAGGTTGCATCATCGGTTTTATTGTTTCGTTCTATGTTCGTTAACCTAACGCAGAAGACGATAACGGTTACTAGGCCTTCCCCGCCTTGTGTTCAGCTCATTGCCAGCAATTTCTGCCAGTGCAAATGCGGTAAGGCTACCCATAATTCGTTGTACGTGCCTGATGGTCATCGACAGTCCGGAAGCCAGTTCACCGGCTGTAAATTCTTCTTTGCCCATTCGACGTATGTATGCCTTTATTTTCTGGAATGTACGGATACTGACGCCTGCTTTGTTCAATTGTTCCAGCAGTTCGATGTCACTTGAATACGTTTCGTAGGATAATTCTTGGTCCTCTCCTGCCGCCTCCACAATGGTTCCATCCGTCTCATAGATAATGATTCGTCCTGCTTCATCATCCTTGGCATATTGGATGGCTTTGCGTGCATGACGTTCGGCATCGAACGCCGTCTCCCCGAATCCAATTCCGGCAAAGGAGGGCAAGTCTGTATCCAGCTCCAACTGATGCATGGTCGAATGCAGTGATTCCATATTACGAGCCATTACACCTCTTGAACCATACATCAGATATCTCCCGGTGCCGTCTTGATGAAGTGATCCATCGATTTGTTCACAGTGTCGCAGCAGTACTCCCTTGATCTTCAGCTCCATATGTTGCAACTGGTAACGCTCTGTCGATTGTTCGCCAGCTTCATGCAATCGATCGATCTCAATCATAAGTACACCAATCTGACTGTCCTTGAACGCGGAACTGCGAATTTGTTCAATCAGCATGCGTACGGCTTGCACCGTTTCCTGCTTGGTTGAATCAATTTTGAAGACAGGTACCCCACGTTCCAACAGGCCTTCATACACCGCATACAGACATGTAATCGCTGCTTTCGTAAGCCCCTCCTGCCAATGCTGGACGTGAAACTCAATCATGGCCCCCACATCATAATCGATAGAAAACACGTATTTACGTAATTGTTCCTGCGAGAAATTCAGCTCTTCCAGGCTGTCCATCAGCCCCCAGCTCTCGTTATCTGTCATATCAATGGAGATATCTTTCACCGGACTGTCCAAGGTGTAGACGGCTTGAAGCATCGCCTTATACAAGCTTGCCCCTGTAGGAGGGCAGTATATCGCATGTTCTTTTTCAAGAAGTACAGCTTGGGCACTCAGATAAGGAATCGGCCCCGTAAATACCCACCCGTGTACATTCTCCCGATTTCGTCTAATAATGTCTCCTGTTTCTCTTGCATGTTCATAGGCATATAGCTCGTAGCTCGCCCCCAGATTGTAACCCAGCAATGCACTCATGGTTCGCTCAATGGACGGCTTAGGTCCTACAATTCCGATACGATACATTCACAGACCCCCTTCTTCCACTCCACAATTTAACATATATCATATCGCTCCGAATGTTCCGTGGGTTATAAGCTTTAATTATATACAGAACCGACGATATAACAAAACAGGCCATAGGTGAATTCACCTATGACCTACTCTGATATAACGTGTGTTCGGGGGCCACACTTATTGAATGAAGTGATCTCTATTCCTGCAGCTTGCTCACTTGCTCAATCAGGCTATCCAGCCCCTTGTCGACCAGATAAGGTCCATAATTCCAATAGTTGCGAGAAACATTAATGATCCGATGATTTTTGATCGCAGGAATACTCTGATACACCGGCTCGTTGAATAGTTCCATCATCTGCTCCATCTCTTCATCGTCCATCTGGGTGAAGAAGTAGTCTGCAGGTTTATCCGCCAGCTTCTCCAATGAGAGCACGGTCCCACCATCTGCATAGGCTTTGTACTGTTCAGGCATATCAAATCCGAAATCCTGGTATATCAGCTTGCCCAATGTGCCACCTTCTCCCCCAAGTAATACCTCCTTGTTATAGATGACGAAGGACATGGCCGTGGTTCCCGGTTCAATATTGATGTTGAGTTCATCCCGAATCCCTTTCAATTTTTCTTCAAAAGTAGCAATCCATCGCTCTGCTTCCTCTTTCCGATCCATAATCTCCCCCATCGTTCTCAGGGTGTTGATGACATCCGGGTCACCGCCCCAGGCTACCGTAATCGTGGGCGCAATTTTCTCATAGGTGCCGATCACTTCCGTGCTTGTATAATCAGGTACGATGATCAGATCTGGCTCCAGATCCGAGACCACTTCTACGTTCCCCGTTCCTGATCCGATATCCGGTACATTAGCCATCTCTTCCGGGTACAGATCCAGTGTTTCCTTGTTGGCACCCGCCGGCTTCATTCCGAGTGGCAGCAAATACCCCCCATATGTGATCACAACCGGTTTGGCAGATTGGGCTGGAATCTCAACCGTTCTCCCCGATGCGTCGGTATACATTTTGGTTGCAGGCAGTGAAGCATCTTCATTTGCTGTTGACTGTGGATCAGCTCCTCCCCCGCAAGCTGCTAATAGCAGGGATAAACTAAACAATAAACTGACCGCCAAAGTAGGCTTAAAACGAACATTCAAGTCATTCACGCTCCAAGTGTTGTATTGATAATGATTATCGTTATTATCAATATAGCGTTGTGTGAGTTCTCCATCAATGAACGATTCCGACTTCTTATTGGTACGATTTGAACCTTTAAGCAGATGACTGTGCATTTTATATTGAGCGGGAGTTTCTCCCATCATTCGTTTGAAGATTCGGCTAAAGTAGTACAAATCTTTATATCCAACGCTCTCAGCCACATCACGAATCTGTGTCTCTGTCTCTGTTAGCAATACTTTGGCTCGATTCATCCGGGTTTGGATGACGTAATCCATCGGACTGCATCCGAATTTGCGCTTGAATACCCGTGCCAGATAATGACTGCTGTAATGAAATTGGGCCGCCATATCCTCCATGGACACGGGATGTGCGTAGTGCTCCTGAATGTATGCTGCAATCTGCTCGGCTAATTCCGGAGGATCAGCCACCTGATCACTCGCCTGCCTCCATTGACGAAACTGTTCGTATACAAACTGATACAACAGTCCTGTAACCTGCAACCTGTCCAATTCTTCGCCGCTTACCCAGCATTCATGCATTCTCTCCATAATAGGAATTAGCGACAGCGGATATGTTGATGCAAAATAATACTGCTGCGGGGAAAATTCATACTCCTGTTGTACGTTTTCCACTCTCGACGTGTCGGTACCAGTGGAGCTTGGCTGGGGTTTATATAAAATCAGATAATATTCCAAGGGGAGATCCAGACTATGGATATGTATAGTTGTTCCTTTGACACCATGTAGAACCTGCGTCTGGGTGGACCTGAGCTTTTCTTTGCCCATATGAACAATGGCTTCTCCTCTGACCATCAGCAAAAAAGCATGGGCTGGCAGAACATACGGCCTAATCGTCTGTCCCGGCTTCAAGACCAGATGACGAATATCCATGAGCTTCACCTGATTTTTATTCCACCACTGAATGGCTTCTGACCATTCTTTCATTACAAACCACCTCAAAGCCGATCATTAGACGAGGGTCATTCCCTGGCCCGATTTTCTCCTTAACATACAAGAGTGGTCCTCATTTTGTCCAGTTCACATGAATTCTAGCACCCTTCACTAATCGTAAATTTTACATATAGTTAACCCATTTCATACGTTAGTTTAGCAATTGTTGTATACACTTGGTTTGAGATACCAAACTATACATATATTCTAGGAGGATGCATTCATGTTAAACCGGTTTAATGTCCGTGCAGCCAAAATGATGCTCGCGGTGACAACAATTGTTACGGCTACACTCGGAGGAAGCAGTGCAGCGTGGGCTGTGGAAGACACCACCTCAACAACATCTGCATCACCGATTAAAAATGTAATTATTCTGATTCCTGACGGTATGGCTAACGATGCTACCGCTCTGGCTCGTTGGTACAAAGGCTCTTCCCTGACGCTGGACTCCATGGCAAGTGGCATGGTTCGGACTCACTCCGCCGATGCGCCGATTGCGGACTCGGCCCCTGCCGGAACAGCTTTTGCAACAGGTTATAAATCGCATACCGGATTTGTCGGTGTACTGCCGGACAAGGCTACCATGCCTGGACAGAAGGCGATTGCGCCTGGAGACGCAAGAAAACCTGTTGCATCCGTGCTGGAAGCTTCCAAACTGGCGGGTAAAGCAACTGGCATTATCGCTACATCCGAGATTATGCACGCTACGCCAGCAGACTTCTCTGCTCACTACCCGGATCGCAAAAATTACGATGCGCTCAGCAAACAGCAAGTCTACAATGGCATGGATGTTGTATTGGGTGGGGGTAGCAAGTACCTTGAGCCAGCGGGGCGCAAAGACGGGGAGAATCTGGTTTCCTCCATTAAGGCACTGGGTTACGATTACGTCACTACACCGGCTGCAATGAAAGCATCCGACTCAAATAAACTCTGGGGTATGTTCGCTCCCACGAGCATGGCTTACAATATGGACCGTGACCCTGCGAAGCAGCCAAGCATTGCCGAGATGACATCCAAAGCCATCGAAGTTCTGTCCAAAGATGAAGACGGCTTCTTCCTGATGGTCGAAGGCAGTAAAGTAGACTGGGCAGCTCACGCCAACGATCCGATTGGTATTATCAGTGACGTGCTGGCTTTTGACGATGCCGTAAAAGTAGCCATGGATTTTGCCAAAGCCGATGGAGAGACTGCCGTTGTCGCTGTTACGGACCATGGTAATGGTGGACTCACCATTGGTAACAACGCAACTAGCGGCACATACGATAAAGAGCCGTTGTCCACATTTATCGGACCTTTGAAAAAGGCCAAGCTGACAGGCGAGGGCGTTGAAGCGAAGCTGAATGCGAAGCGCACAAACATCAAAGCAGTGATGAAACAGTACTATGGTATTACCGATCTGACTTCCGAAGAGATTGCCACAATTAAAGCGGCCGAGCCAGGCAGTCTTAACTATGCAATCGGTCCAATGATCAGCAAACGTGCAGGGATTGGCTGGACAACCGGTGGTCATACAGGTGGAGATGTCGTGCTGTACACGTATGCTCCGAACAATGACCGTCCATTCGGTGTAATTGATAACACGGATGTCGCCAAATATATGGCACGAGTACTGGATCTGGATCTCGACAGCGTGAGCAAACAATTGTTTGTACCTGCCAAACAGGCATTTACGACCAAAGGCGCGACGTACAAACTGGACCTGACGGATGCCAAAAATCCGAAGATCCTCGTTACAAAAGGCAACACCAAGCTGGAACTGCAAATCTACAAAAATATTGCACTGGTAAACGGCAAAAAGACAACTTTGGAGGGTGTCATTGTTTATAACGGTGTAGAGGCATTTGTACCACAGACGGCCGTTGATCTGATTCAATAATTCGTTAGAACTACCGGAGATTACACCATTTGGCTGCCGATATTTCGGCAGCTATTTTGTTGTTTGCTGATAAGGAGTAGGTTCCTGTTAGAACCTATCGTATAATGAACGTAACCAAAATACATATCATGCAAGAAAAAGGAGAGATTCACCCATGTTGATCAAATTAAACTGGATCACGCTGAGGGTCAGTAATCTGGAAGCTTCGCTTGGGTTCTACCACGACATGCTCGGACTTCCCATTCAGCGCAGATTCGAAAGCCGTGGACGGCAGATTGCAATGCTCGGCATGGAAAATGAAGCCAAGTTGGAACTGATTGAGGGCAGTGAATCCATTCTTAAACCAGAGGCCGGCGTGTCGATCGGCTATGAGGTGAACTCGCTGGATGAAGCCATGGAACGACTGGCAGAATTGAATATTCCGATTGTGCGCGGCCCCATCCAGCCCAATCCGCATCTGCGGTTTATTTACATTACAGATCCCGATGGCTTCGAGGTACAACTCGCAGAGCATGTCTAACTAGGCGAGTGCGAAATGAGTGTGCGTATCACGATGACCAGTTGGGTGTGCAAGTGTGCAGTCAAACCAGATGCAAGCTCACACCTACATCAAGCAGCGCAAAAACGTTATTATGTTTGTTCACAGCTTCATGCGGCGCATCAGCGGCACACCTACGCGATTCAGCAACCGATCAAGCAGCAGCCAGCACCAGCGTCTGCCCCATGGAAGGTGTCGCTCATACACAACGGAATATTCAAAATCCGCCACAGCACCGCGATTGCGCTTGAACTGCGCAGCCCCGGCGCTCTCATGTAACAGGTGGCCGTTCTCTCGAGCCTGCCCGATCAGACAAGCTGATAACATGCGGTATAGTCCAACGGATTGGGGCACCGCTGTGTCGTAACCAAACAGCGGCGTTGTCATGATTCCATTTCGGCAGAAATAACCCATCACCGCATCCAGGCACCCTTCCTTCCGCAGTCCATAGAGCCTGAGTGTTCCTGATGCCATCGCAGCAGCTATGAACCGCTCGGTGAATTGCGGATTGTGATAGGAGTATTTTTTCAAGGTATAACAGCTTGTACAGCTCCACAATTCGCGGAATATCTGCATCCGTCATATCTGACTCGGAAACGAATTCGTAGTCGTGCTTGGCCAATAATTCGTAATCCCGCTTCAACAGCCAGCGCGATTTCGAGTTGCCAAAATTCGGATCATGCGCTTGATACAAATAGATTTGTCGGCTCGGGATTAATCGGCAGCCCGCTTCCGTTAGCCTCGCCGTCAGATCGGGATGAAGTCCCGGACACAAGGAGCGAAACACAATGACATGCTCAGGGTATCGCTCTTGTACCACTGTAAGCAAACATTCTACCTGTTCACCGGACATGGCTGGATACAGATTGGTGGACAACAACCAGTTGTTCACATGCACAACTTTGTTGATCTGCGATTGCTTCATTCCCCAACCTATTAGACTGAGCAGCACAGAAAGACCTTTTTCCAACACAGGCCTCTGCAACATGGACAGTTCCTCCTTGGCGTAACTCACATAATGCGTATATGGCGAACAAACGTAAGCATTATCATACTCTGTATCATTCACCGTCAGCGGAATAACGAGATCATCAATCCGGGCGAGCAACAATGTCGTTTCCACGTTGGACATAAAGCTTTGGGTCCCGTCCAGCATCATAGGTTCCAGATAAGCTCTGGCATATCTGCCGTCCTCCGTATCGGGCCAGTCCATGCCTTCGAACGAATGCTGATCATAAAGACGCACGCGTTCAGCGTGATTATCATTCCTAACTTCATATGTACGGTCATCGTAGGCCGAGCTGTCTTTCATTCCTTTATTCTTCAACCTTTTACTCCCCCATGAGGTAACATCTTCTTTTAACTATCATTTACATTGTTAGTTCTACTCTCTTCATACTCTACACATCACACTGTATAGGAAAAAAATGTCGGCATCAAGCTGTTTGGCACATGAAAAAAAGCCCGTCCAGTACGCTAAATACGCACCGACAGGCTCTCAACTATTAATATTAAAGTTTGTTCACAACGGAAGAAGCTTGATGATCCGAGACCAATTCATTCAGGTCTACAATCAGTTGCTCCAGTTCTCCAAAGCTCTCTACCATCTTCTGTGTCAGGTTGCGTTGTTCTTCCATGCTTGCCAGAATCTCTTCTGTCGCTGCACTGGATTGCTCAGTCACACTCGAAATCTCGGAAACCTCATTCACAACTCTGGTGGATGATTCCTTCATGGTCGCCGAACTAGTCTCGATATCTGTCGCTTGAGTTAACACATGCTGAGAGTTGCTGTTGATCGTACGGAATACTTCCTCTGCCGTATGGACGCTATCTCTTCCTTGTTGTAACGATTGACGAATGCGTTCGAATCGATCCGTCAGTGCCTGCGTCTGCCCTTTTAATCGAGACAGGATGGTTCCGATATCACTTGCGGACTGACCCGAGTTCTCTGCCAACTTGCGAACTTCCTCTGATACAACAGCAAACCCGCGTCCATGCTCACCCGCACGAGCGGCTTCAATGGCTGCATTGAGTGCGAGCAGGTTGGTCTGACTCGCAATATCCGCTATGCTGTTCAGCATAAGTGTCATGGATTCACTTTCCTCGTTGAACTTTCGCATGTCATTTGCAGTTGTATTAATCGTTTCATATAGATCTTGCATTTGGATGTTCAGCTGGTCCATCTGTGTGCTTCCTGTTTGCGTGCTCGTTGCCATACTTGCGGACAACTCTTTCATCTGTTGGGAATACGAAGCAACGTCCTTGATATGCTGATCCGACACAGATAAGGATTCCGAGATCTCGGCTACACTGGTCGCCTGAAACTCAACACCTTTTGCAACCTCACTGAACCCAAGTGTCACCTCATTGGTGATAGAGCCGGTCGCATTCACTTTTTCCTTCAATTGATCCGTATAACGTGATAAACCTTCGACCGATTCCTTCACACGCTCCAGCATGGTTTCCACTCTTTGCTTAGAATGCTCCACCTCATTCTGGCGTACTTCACTTTCATGGAAGAGCCTTTGATTCAGCTGGGAGACCAGCATCAGAATGGCTCCCGTGAGAGCGAATAGTCCCACATTAACGATATTACCTATTAGCTCAACAGAGTCAACGGTATTCATAACAAATAACTGAAGAACACTGTTGACTAGTAATACCGAAAATCCAACCACAAAAAATTTCTTGTTAGGAAATAACAGAAGAACTGCGGTTATGACCAAACTTAACGCAAAATTGACCGTTCCCCAACCGACATAGACTCCACATATTGTCAGTAATACGGTAATCAGCCATGGAATGAGATGAATATGTTTCTTTTTCGCATTAGCGTATGTAATCCAAACTACAAAGATCAGAGCTACTCCATTGGACACAAGTAACTTCGGCATCGTAAAGGCCAGACCCATACCAATGGCAATAATAATCCACAAAATGATACCGATTAATTTGTTCCTTTTCCAAATAATTTCGTCCATACGATCCATGCATACCCCGTCCTTTTAAGTAGGTTAAATGTAAGTTGTAGGGCCTTTCTGTACTACATCTAGTAGTCTTTGGTCCTGCTTATGTGCAAATCGCAAATACGCAGCGCCTTAACATAGTACATATTAACTTCACAAGTATGAAATCAGCGCTACTTTATGTATATCGGTATTCAACATTTAAAATGAATATGAAATACAAAATGATATGTAAGCATATCATTTTATAAACAAAAAAGTCTGTCTTATACGTTATGGCGTACAAGACAGGCCTTTTTGGTCGTGAATGGATGTCCAGCAACTTTTACTTTCCGAATACAAGTGTTGTATTGGAGGAGCCTGCATACTTGGTGACGAACTCACGCGCGTAGCTGGCACTCTCTACCTGATAACTGTAATTGGAGCTTGGTCTCCAGTTCGTTTTAGGAGAAGTCGGACTATTAAGCGCTGGTGTACTTCCCGTATCCGTAAACTCACCTTTTCCTTTGTCATCCAGGATGCCACCCTTTTCAGCGCCAGCACCAAAGTAGTTGTTTTCGGAATAAATCCGTGCTTTTTCACCAATTGTGATGGCCTGATTAAAGTTGTTTGCATAGTTGTTTTTGAGATGGAAGTAACCATATCTTAAAAGTCCAGGTCCTCGCACATATAAATTTTCAAAGTAATTGTTGGACATCGTCACATGAGGGACGCCATTGTAACTGCTGTTACCATCATTCGGATGACCGAGGATAACACCATACTTATGGTTTGCAAATTTGGAATTGCTAATCGTAATGTAGTCTGCGCGATCGCCAATATACAGAAGCTTGTCCAGGTCACTTCCGCCGGAGCTGTAGCTATGGCCAGAGAACGTCACATGATCGATCCAATAATTGGAGCCAGAAGTGATATACACCTGGATATCATCATTCCCGTTGATATTTGCTGAATGTTGAAATGTCAGATTCTGAAAAATCACATTGCTTGAACTGCTTGTAGATCTGAAATGAATATTCGTTAATGTATGTTTGTCAAAGGAACCGACGAGTGTCTTATTCGCTCCGAATTCAACCTTTTGCAGGGTGGAGGAAGAAATATTCTGCTCAACGACGACAATTTTGGCTGTAGAGCCTGCCATATGTGTTCTCAGGTCATTGAGATTACTAACGTAAACAATCTGACCGTTCTTGCCACCTGTCGTGGCTGCCTTGGATACACCACTTTCATTCTTGGCACTGCCTGCAAAACCAGTCAACCCGTTCGTACCTGTGTTTGGATAACTGGCCGCACCATATATAGACGGGGCCGTGGAGACAGTTAGTAACAATAGAGTTACCGCGAGTAAAAGCATTGAAAATTTCTTCAAAATTCCACCATCCTTTATAATATTATCCTCGAAGACAACTCGATTATATCGTGTAACTTTGGTTGTGACAATACAATAATTGCAAAAAGACAACAATATTATCTTTTTTGCAACAGCAGATCAGATATAGTGAAAAAACAAAAACAGACCTTTCTTTCACACAAAATAGAGCCGCTAATTAGCGGCTCTACAAACGAGTACTGTGAGATACAACTTGGAACTGATCCGCCCTCGGATCAGTTCCTAAAGCCTCTGACGAAAAACCATTCGCTTGCGGATAATAATATATCACGACTTCTGATAGCTGCGGCGGAAGGCACCGGGTGTAAGTCGTTCCAGCTTCTTGAAGATTGCTCCATAATAGCTGGTAGATTCGAAGCCGACTTGACGAGCAATATCCTCCATCCCACGTTGCACATTGTCGAGTAGCAGTTCCTTGCTCTTGTTGACCCTTACTTGATTAACATAGCTGATGGGTCGAATGCCTGTCGTTTTCTTGAACAAATGACAGAAATATTCCGGTGTGACACAGATCAATCCAGCCAGCGTTGGCAAAGTAATCTCTTCGGCATAATGCTGTTCAATATAGTCCAGAACCGGTTTTAATCGCTCATACTGCTGCCCGACCGTATCGCTGCCCTCAACAGATACGCGTTGAATAATCTCTGTCAATAAGGTATAGAGGATGGCGGAGCAGGCGTAATTGCTTAATGTCTGCTCTTGTGGTGTTAAGGCAGCTTGCAGCAACTCCCGCATTCGAGATAGAAGGTATTCAGGCGATGCAAGCGTGTATACGCATGTGTCGACAATGCCAACGGTTTCAAACAAGCTCGCTGACCCACTGCCATCGAAAATGATCCAGTCGACTTCCCAGCTCTCGGATAGCGCATAGTATTCGTGCTTCTGTCCAGGGAACAAGAGCATACCCATACTTGGCTTGACGATATATTCCGTATCACTTAGCTTGAGCTTGCCCACACCGCTGCGGCATTGTATCCACTGATAATCCTGAATGCCTTGGTCTCGGCGGATGTGCTCCTGTTCATGATGCAGGCCGATGCCAAGCAGATAAAAAGGGAGCAGCTTGTCTCGGGCAGATAATACCGGAAAATTACGATTGGGATGAGGCATACGACGAACTCTCCTGATCTTAATATTGTTATATGATATTAATTATTTAAGATATTAACTCAAATTAATATAACATATAATCTCAATATATTGATAAATAAAGGAGAACACAGGATGACAATTAAGATAGGAATTGATTATTATCCAGAGCAATGGACCCCGGAGTTATGGGAGAAAGATGCCATACTTATGCAACAGACGGGGGTTGCAGTTGTGCGAATGGCGGAGTTCGCCTGGAGCCGAATGGAACCGACTGAGGGTAATTATCAGTTTGAATGGCTGGATGCAGCTATAGAAGTATTCGCTTCGCGTGGTATGGAAATTGTATTATGCACCCCCACCAATACCCCGCCAAACTGGATGACTACTCGTTATCCGGATGTGCTGCCCATGGATGAACAACGCCACATCATTCGGCCAGGTGTGCGTGGACATCGTTGCAACAATAGCCCTTCCTTGAGAATGCTGGGCTCCAAATTTGTGGAAGCGATATCACAGCGATATGGTAAGCATCCCGCCGTCATAGGCTGGCAAATCGATAATGAGATGCACTACCAGGAATGCCATTGTGATACATGTAATCGTGCATTTGTCGCTTGGCTGCAAAAGCGTTATTCCAATCTGGAGGAGTTGAACCGGGAGTGGGGTACGGTCGTCTGGAGTGGTGAGTACAGCAGCTGGGCTGAGGTAACAACGCCGCTGGGACCTAGCAAACCGATGAATCCTTCCTATCTTCTGGAGTACAAGCGATTTTGTTCTGACAGCGTAGGCTATCTGCTGGGATGGCAGCTTGAGATTTTACGCCGTAACTGTCCAGGCCAATTCGTGACGCATAACATGTGGCAATATCCCAACAGCTTGGACTATTATGATATGCACAACGAATTGGACTTTGTCTCTGTTGATTATTATCCGAATGAGCTGTATCGCGATTATGGCGATCGGTTTCCGAGGAATGGTGCACTTACGCTGGACTTGGTACGCGGCATCAAACGCCAGAATTTCTGGGTAATGGAACAGCTCAGCGGAGCACAGGGTGCCTGGATGCCGATTCAGCGCACCCCGTATCCTGGACTGATCCGAGCTCGCTCCTGGCAGACCATCGCCCGCGGTGCCGATATGGTCGTCCATTTCCGCTGGCGGAGTGCTACCGTCGGAGCGGAACAGTTCTGGCATGGGCTGATCGACCACAGCAATGTTCCTGGACGCAGGTTCAGGGAGTTTGCAGAGCTTACTCGCGAGGTGAACCAATTAGGAGAATTGCTGGCCGACTCGACCATTGTTACCCAGGTTGCTATTCTGCATTCGCATGATCAGCATACGGCGCTTTCCCTTCAGCCGCAGGCGGAAGGAGGAATGCACTATATAGACAACCTGTCCTCTATGCATAATGCATTTCTTAAAATGGGTGTAGGTACAGATGTTATCAATTGGACCGAGGAGCTCGAAGGGTACAAGCTGGTCATTGTCCCTTCTCTCTTCCTGTTAAGTGAAGAAGTAGCACAACGACTGGAGCGATTCGCAGCTAAAGGAGGGACGGTTGTCCTCACCAATCGGACTGGCGTGAAGAACATGAGGAATGTATGTGAGATGATTCCTCTACCGGGGCTACTGGCAGAAGCAGCAGGTGTTGTCGTAAGTGAATATGATGCCATCGGCAACAGTGAGCATCGGATACGAAACGCGGAGGGCAAGACATTCGCTGCAAAGCAATGGTGTGATCTACTGGAACTGCGAGGTGCAGAGCCGATCGCCTGGTATGACAACGACTTTTACGAGGGTGTACCAGCGGTTACTGTCAATAAGTTTGGTGAAGGCGAAGTATATTATATCGGTACTTGGCCGGAGCCATCGTATTTCTATCAGTTGTTTGAAGACATATTGAAGGAAAAGGAATTGGCCCCCAAAATCCAGCTGCCGGAAGGTGTCGAGCTGTCGATTCGAACGAAGGGGGAGCAAAACTTCCTGTTTCTGATCAATTTGACGAATGAGCAACGAGAGGTTACACTGGACGTTCCTTATCGCAGTTTGTTGACTAGCGAGAGATTGGATCAAAAGTTGACTCTTCCAGCTCTGGGAGTAGATATTCTAACTGTATAAGATCAGCAGTTTTTCATATTTAAAAAGGGATGTATCACAAGGCTTACGACCTTGAGGGACATCCCTTCTCTTATTTCACTAACGTCCACCAATTCGAATAATAGTTTTGCCAGTTAGTTTGTCTTATTTGATTTTGATTTTCAGTTCATCCTTCTTGGCTTCTTGTAAATCATCATAGACCTTATCTGGTTTGCCACGAAGTTTTAATACCATTGACTCCGGATGGTCCAACTGATTGCTGCTGAAAGAATACATCATTCCATCTTCCGTTCCGCTCCCGCCTGCCAAGGATAACTTGGTCTGCTTTCCATTCCTGGAGGTCGAAATGATCTCGATAGGCCGAACGATCTCGTTGAGCGACAACTTCATTTTGTAATCAATCTCTTGATTAGGTGCATGGACAAATTTGACCCGAGTTACTAGCGGAGACACCTCCACCTCCGACAACAAGACCTCATAGCCTCCAAGAGTAAAAGTCCGATTAACGTTAATGACTTCCGTTTTAGGGATAGAAAACTTGGGATCAAGAGGGAAAGAAACGTTCATTTTTTTGGAAAATTGATATTTTCGTTCCTTCTCCCCGTTGTCTTTATAACCCACCACATCTGGCACAACTGAAGATAGCTGAAATTGTAGATTCACTTGCTCAGGCAATGGTTTGTCTCGATTTCGATCAATTGTACTTCGACCATAAACGATATGCTTATCCTTCGAAAAATACACACCGCCTGAGCTACCGTTGTCAAGCAAATCGCCTGTCGATGCATCCGTCATCTTCATATTGACAGTCGAATACATCTCCTGCGAAGCATCCGTTTTGGCAGTATACAATACCGTTATTCTATTCTCATCTGCCATAACTGCATTCACAGTAAACGCATATATGCCCGACGTAACCGTCTGATCTACAAATTGCACGTACCCATTATTAATTGCGGATGTTATCGTGGTCTTTTCCATATCGGTTGCCAGCTCACGAAAGGGTTCAAGTACCCCCCAATTGGCTACAGGTTCAGTATATGTTGCCTGTTCCTGCCCATAGCTCCCAAGCGGGCCCACAAGGAACCAACCTGCAGCCAGGACTGTGACCAGCACTGCCGTGATCCATTTGAAACGAACGGTCCTACCTGATCGTTTTGTTCTGGCCTTTGCGAGACCACGTTGAATTGCCGCAGTCGTGTCCGCCGGATTCCAGTGCTGTTTCTCTCTTTTCACCTGAAATGCGTCTGCAAGAAGTGCTTTCTCCTCCGGGTTAGTGGTCATGCCAATCCCTCCTGTTCTTCATCAACTTGCGCAACTGCTGGAGTCCTTTGTGCTGCCAGGTCTTGATCGTACCTTCCGGTTTGCCGAGGATGGAGGCGATATCCGTCAGTGTCATGTCGTTATAATATTTCAGCAATAATACATGGCGATATTTCGGTTTCACCTTTTGCAAAAGAGATTCCATAGCGATTCGATTATCATCAACGCTGATCATCCAAGACGCGGGAATGCTGTCCTCCAGATCTTCCTTCGCCAGAGGTGTCGCCCGCTTGCGGCGCCTCTGTTCATCGATGCAAACATAGATCAGAATCCGAATGATCCACGACTTGAACGCTTTCTCATTGTTCAGCGTTCGACGCTTGATCCAAGCCCGGCACGTCATCTCTTGTACCGCTTCCAGCGCATCTTGCCGATTACGCAGGTAACTGTAGGCAATGGAAATAAGCGTATCTTGATGCTCCATTATGGATTGCACAAATACCGTCTCATCTTCGATCTGTACATAGATCCTCTGGTTCGTCTCTGCTTTTGTTTCCACCCCGCATCCCTCCTTCTCTCTCTTTCTGTGGTATAAGACGGGTGAGTGAAGCAAACGGTTTTATTATTGGCTCATCAAAAAAAGCTCCGCCAACACCTGAGGGAGCTTTTTACATAAGACTTTCATCGCCAAAATACCGAATGATGACACACATGAACAATCCAAACAAGATTAACTCTTTACAAATTACCGATAACTTCGATCCCTTCAGCCAATTGCAGATGGTTTCTCACCCACACGGTAAACCGATTCAAAAAAATCTGTAATTCTGGCTCTGCAACCACCTGTTGATCCAGCGCTGATAAAATCCCCACCCACACCTCCTTCGTAATCGGATTCTCCCAGCAGGGATCAAGAGCCTTCATCTCTTCTCCAGTTCGAGGATCAGTTAAGGGAAATGCGCGATCCAATGCAGGACGAATAGAGTCAAAGTCTTCATTATATATGAACAGCATGTCTTCCATCTCTACTTCAACCGATTCTTCTATGTATAAAGGGGATAAAACAAAACCCACATTCCGCTGCGGACCCTGATACTGATACATGAACGCAGGAATTGTCCTCTTTGATTTTTTAGCCATAGGATCACTCCTGTTCAAGCAATTTCGCTACTAATCAGAGTTCAAACCAGATTAAACCACCATCAACCTGGCTGGTTTCTCGCTCCATCTGTTGCATCCAGCTCCGCGCCTCTTGGCCCCAGATATGAAACAAACAGTAGATATACGACTCCCCATCCACAATCTCTTCTAACCCGGAAGCCTCTTCTATCCACACTTCAAGGGCTCTAGGCCAGGAAGAATCTTCACGTTTCAGTACAAAACCGTTGGCTTGGTGTTCTAAGCTGTACATGTTGGTAAACGTTAATGCACTTGCCAGACGCTTCACAACTTCATGTAAAATCGCAGGCTCCGTTGCTCTAATCCCATATTCCCAGCCCATATGTACAATCTCCTTCAGACTTCGTTCGCTCCAGATTGTTGCTTTTGTTCATGCATTTGATGGATCGAACGATCCAACCACAACTCATACCAGTCCAGAAAATGTAGTCGATTCGTATTGCCCCAATACTGATCAGGATAGATTCCCTTACGGTTAGCCCGGTCATCAACCCAGATCTCTCCGCAGGAGGCTCCCTTAACAATCAGATTCATCGATATGCCACAACCAAAATCACTGATGCGCAGCATGCCTGCCGACCATTTTGGATCAAAATATTCGTGTTCTAGGGCATACCATTCCTCTTCTTCCTTGCTGTCATCGAACCAGTCATAGTTCCAGTTCCATGCTTCCGTGAATTGGAAAGGGTCCGAGAGCGCGTTCAGCTCATCGTCATAACCAAGCACAGCGTATACGCCGTCATCCGGATTTTCCAGACCATAATAAGGCCCTGCACCACCTGTTCCCATATGAAGAAGCCATACCTTATAGTCCTCCGGCAACTCAATTCGCCATTTCTGTTCAAATTGCGCAATATCCTTCTGCGTCCACACAGACGCCATTTCATATTCATGGTTCTCTGCGCCAAACAGGTCCAGATCCGGGTCCAGGCTTCGAAGAGTGATCAACTTTTCACGCATACGCTCAAGTTGTACATTGTACATGGCTTACTTTCCCACCTTTGCTACTGTATTACGTTTGTTCCACGGCGTACCCGCGTTGCTGTAACTCATCCAGTACTGCTGCCACATCTCGATCAGGACACAACTGCTTAATCAGTCTGGCGGTCACCTGGTTTTCTTCATATATTTCAGCTACGGCTTCCAACGGCAGATCCGGCAAGTCATAGTACCCTTTGGCCCAATCAACGTAATCTACCGGGTTCTTCTCCAAATATCCCAGCAAAAATTCTGCCCCACCTCTGGCATCCGCTTTGTCTTCCTCGGCCATCGCCAGCTGAATCCAGTTACCAACCTTCCATGGCAAGTCGTTCCCTGCCTGCCATAGGCAAAAGGTCACATCCTCCAGATCCAATCTTTCCTCCTGATCTCGCAGAACAGCCATCAACGTCTCCGGCACTTCATCGTACATGCCCGGATAGATTTCTCCGTCCTCACGAGCATGTGGGCTCAAGGGTGACTCATGATCAAATCCTTTGATCAACGTGCCTGAGTTCGTAAACAGGACATGCAGATGATCACCTGCGCCGTTATTGATGCTTCCCCATGCCACACCTGGCTGTAGTTCAGCTTCATAATGATGAACGCGTAGCCATTCTTCCTCCGAAAAGATAATATCCAAAGCAGCGAGTATTCTCATTTGTTTACGCAGGGCATCTGCATTCATCATCGTTATCTCGTTCCATTCCTGCATATGAATCCCTCCTGTTTGTATATGTACACTATATCCGGATTAATTCATCCCGCGTGTTATTTCCCTGAATACTTGGTGTCATGACAATGGTGATCCGACTGGCTTCTCTGGAGACGATACATGCATAATTTCCAGGCTTTAACTGAAACAGAACCCCTTCACACGTCTCATCCGGCTCTAATTCACCGCCAGTGACATCATCCGCCGCCCCCAGATAGACGTGCCCAGACGGAACTTGCAGATGATACACCTTTTCCCGTTCCGCTCCGTGATCTGGATCTGAATCCTCCTCTACATCCTCCAGGCTCCATTCCACCTCATACACTCCATCCGCACCCAGATTCAGGAACAGACAATGACCTGCATTCACCTCAGCCAGCTCATCCACTGGAATGGACCACCAGTCCGAAGTATCCTCGGCACGATGTTTTAACGCTGCTAGATCATAAAGGCACAATGTTGCCGTATCTGTAACCATCTGAAATGTTCCTCTCATATTCACCCGTCCCTTCTGTCTGATCCAGGTCTGACCTCAGAAATATATTCCATCATTATATCAAGCCTGATACACGTGTAAAAGGAACCCATGGACCATCTCTGCTTACGCAACTCTTCATTTCTTGCTCCAAATGGTCGATATAAGCATAACTGACTTTTTTTGAACCTGATGGAGGAAGCCAAGCCATGTCAATTAACAATAGAAAAGAACCCTTTCGCTACACATTGAAGGAACCAATCCACTTTGAGATCTATATTCTCAGCATCAACGGGGTTAACGCACCAGCCAAACCCATTCAGGCCGAACTCTGTGATATCAGTCGATCCGGCTGTCAGCTGTCATTTCCGCTGTCCCTTCCTGTAGAGAATAACGATATTCGGATTGGAATGAATATGCTGCTCTTTGAAGACCCTCTATATATGGAAGGCACTCTCCGCTGGGGTCAAGAAAAAAATACCTCATGGCATTATGGTGTTCAACTCGAAATGCAGGATGGGAACCAGGACCGTCTCTCTAGAGAGATGCGAATGCTTGCAGGACAAGGCAAAATTATTGTGAAATAGTTAGATGCCATATAGCCTGATAACAAAAAAACAAAAAAACAGCCCAATCAAATTGGACTGTCGCAAGATGAAACTCTTTATGCCGCTTTACTTACTGTCGCTGGTTGTTCCATTTTGGACCAGTTCACGGTTTTTTCAAGAACCAGTGAGACCAATACCCCAATGACGAGACCATTACTTATGATCGGAATGAGGTACATGGGCAAGGTTTGAAAGGCCTCAGCAGGAATATTCATGACTGCAACTCCCGTGAGGACCGGCAGCGCTACACGATAGATCGTTTTA